>NZ_JAMHJQ010000024.1 GCF_023534745.1 Streptomyces sp. 35G-GA-8 | reverse complement strand
GGGCCAGGCGTGCCACGCTCCGCGCGGCATGCCCACCAGGGCTCACGCCACAAGCAGCAGCAACAGGAAGGGGTGGTGACGGACAGTCGGGACGGGTGAGGAGTCTCGGGGGCCACCCACCCGGAGAACTGGACCCGATTGACGGGGCGTCACCGTCCCGGATTGGCTTGCGATAAGGCAAGACTAGCAGCTCTCGGCCACGTTAGAGGGAATCTCACGATTCGGTATGCTTCATTTTTGGTGTCGAGATAAGCTATGGACTCAGAGCACACCACCCCGGACCGCTTCGAAGGGTTATCTAGATCCATCCCACGGCCTTGCCGGTGCTCCGGGGAGGCAGAGTCTCCAGCCGATCGCGTCAGTGCAACCGTAGCCCTTGTGGCCACTCTACGTGCAGGTTTCCCGTTCCCCGCCGCTCGAATCGACCGGACGGCACCCCAGGAGAAGGCAGGCGATATGTCGAGCACAGACCGCGCTGATCAGCGCGAGGCAGCCCAGCGAGAAGCCATTGACGCGGTCGTACGCGCCCTCGAATTTCCTGCAAGATCACTTGTGCCCGAACGGGGGCTTCGAACGCAGGTGATCATGGCGACCGGGTCCGGGAAGACCCGGGTGGCGGTCCGCAGCGCGGAGGAGCTCCACGCGGGCCGTGTGCTGGTGCTCGTGCCCTCGCTGGACCTGCTCGCCCAGACCGAGGCCGCGTGGCGCGAGGGGGGCCGCCGGGGGCCGATGATCGGGGTGTCCTCGCTGCGGGGTGAGGAGGTGTCCTTCCCCAACACCACGGACGTGGACGAGCTGGTGGAGTGGACGCGGGGCCTGGACAAGGTGACCGTCTACGCCACGTACGCCAGCCTCGGGCTGGGCACGCTGGAGCGGGCGCACGCCGGGGGCCTCGCGGCCTGGGACCTGATCGTCGTGGATGAGGCCCACCGCGTTTCGGGCCGGATCGGGAAGCCGTGGGCGGTCGTCCACGACAACCAGAAGATCCCGTCCCTGCGCCGCCTCTACATGACGGCCACGCCGCGGCTGTGGCAGCTCGGGGACGAGGACGAGGCCGGCGCCCCCGGCGAGCTGGTCGCGAGCATGGAAGACGACCCCGAGGGCCCCTTCGGCAGCCGCTGCTTCACCCTGACGCTCTCGGAGGCCATCGACCGGGGAATCTGTGCCCCCTACCAGGTCGTATGCGTGGACGTCACCGATACGCAGCTCCAGGCCGCCCAGCTCCTGGGCGCCGAAAGCCGCTCGGCAGAAGTGCGCGGGGCCCGGCTCGCCGCGCTCCAGACCGCCCTGGTGAAGGCGTCCGCGGAGGAGAACTTCCGGCGCACGCTCGTGTTCCACCACGTGGTGAAGGAGGCCGAAGCGTTCGCCGCCGGCCTTCCGGACGTCGCCGCGCAGCTGCACGCCAGCGACCCCGTCCTGTACCCGAAGACGATCTGGGCGGACTGGCTGTGCGGCGACCACAAGCCGCTCCACCGCCGCCGCCTCCTGGGCGAGTTCGCGGCCGGGATCGCCACGGACGGCACCGTCGTGGAGAAGTGCTTCCTCTGCTCGGTGAAGGTCCTGGGCGAGGGCGTCGACACCAAGAACTGCGACTCCGTCTACTGGGCCGACGTACGCGGCTCGATGCCCGACCTCGTCCAGGCCGTGGGCCGCGCTCTGCGGATGCAGCCCGGCGAGGGCAAGATGGCCTCGCTCGTGGTGCCGGTGCTGCTCGGGCCCGGGGAAACGGCGGACAACATGCTGACCTCGCGGGCGTTCGGCGGGCTCGCCAAGCTGCTGGAGGCGCTGCGGGCGCACGACGCCAGGATCGTGGAGACCCTCGCGGAGCAGCAGGCCCCGAGCCGCTACAAGCCCGCCAGCAAGGACGACAGCGGCAAGAGCGCGGGCGGGAGCGGCGAGGGCTCCGGAGGCGTTAGCGCCCCCGCCAAGGCCCTGCTGAAGTTCTCCACGCCCCGGGACCCGGCCGCCTTGGCGGCGTTCATCAACCTGCGCGTCCTCAACCCGGAGCACGAGCACTGGCGGCGCGGCGTGGAGGCCGCCGTCATCTACGCCCGCGAGCACGGCGACTTGAAGGTGCCGTTCACGTTCCGGGTGCCCGCCGTCGACGGCCAGGAGGCGGAAGCCACCGGGTGGCCGGCCTCGCTCGCCAACTTCCCGCTCGGGCAGTGGACCGCCGACGCGCGCCGGTTCTACGCCCGCGGCGACATGGATGAGGACCGCGTCGCGCAGCTGGAGAAGCTCGGCATGATCTGGTCGCACTACGACGTCGCGTGGGAGGAGGGCCTGTCCGCCGCTCGCGGATGGGCGGCGGAACACGGGCACCTCCTGGCCCCGCTGGACGCCACCCTCCAGGGCGCGAAGGTGGGCATCTTCCTGAAGAACGCGCGGGCCGCCGCCCGGAAGGCGGCTGAGAACGAGCAGCGGCGCGCCGAGGGCCTGCTGGTGGAGTCGTCGGCCGGTGCGCTGTCGGACGAGCGGCGCGAGCAGCTGGAGGAGATCGACGCCTCCTGGTGCCCGAGCTGGCCGGTGACGTGGCAGCGGTGCTTCCACCTAGTCCGGATGCACCTGGACGCCGGTGAGGCGCCGCCCACCGAGGCGGGCGACGTCGTGCGCCAGGGCGAGGACCTCGGGCGGTGGGTGCAGTCGGTCCGGCTCGGCTGGGACCAGCTCACGGCCGTGCAGCAGTGGATGTGCGAGAACGTCCTCGGGATCGAGCCCGCCAGCGAGGACGAGAAGCCGCAGCGGCCCCGTACGCAGGCCGACAAGTGGACCGCCAACCTCACCGCCGCCCGGCAGTTCTTCGAGCGCGAAGGCCACCTCAAGGTCCCGCGCAAGCACGTGGAGACCGTGCTCTCCGAGGACGGCCGGGAGGACCAGTACCGCCTGGGGGCATGGGTCAACAACCAGCGGAGCCGGGCCGCCGGGCTGTCGCCGGAGCGGGTGGAGCAGCTGTCCAAGGTCGGGATGCGGTGGTCCTGATGATGACCGTCGTCGTCACCGCGGCCGCCGCGCTCGCAGGAGTCACCCAGTAGCAGCCGTTTGGCCACTCCGTGACAGCAGCTCCACCTCCGCACCCTGCTGACAACCATCAACTGCCACCATCGCAAGGAGAACCTGATGCACATCACCCCCACCGACGCGGCGCGCGGAGCGATCGGCCGGCAGGCCGAAGGGCTGGACGCGGAAGGGGCGCGGGCCAAGCGGGAAAAATTGGTGCAGCTGATCGACCGGCAGCGGACGCCCGGCACGTCGGAGCACGCGGACCTGCGGCGGCGGGACCCGCTGATCGACGGCTTCGAACAGGACGACTACTTCAGCGACTCCGTCGCCGACCGGGTGGCCCAGCACTTCGAGACGATGGACGCCAAGGTCAGCGAGTGGGATCGGGTAATCGCGCTGCTGGAGGAGACCGGCGGTGCGTACGCGGCCGCGCAGGATGCCGTGCAGACCGCCTGGGCGGCCGACTACGAAGAGCGCCGGACCGCAACCGTGGGCTGGCACCGGCAGCAGCTGGCTGAACGGCGGGCGGCCGAGCGGGACCGGCTGCACGGCATGTCGGTGCACCTCGGGGCGGACGCCGCCGCAGCCGCTCGCCGCCTCGCCCAGCGTATGGGCGCCATCCCCGAGCAGCTGGCAGCCGAAGTACTCCGTGCGGTCCTCGCCGGCGCCGTCGTCCGGGCCGATGGCACACTTGCACTGCCCGCCGTGCCGATCGTCCCCCGTCAGCAGCTGGTCTCCCCCGCCTCGGAGGAAGAGCCGGTGGAGTCCCCAGCCCCGTCCTCGGCCCCGACCTCGGTGCCAGCGCTGGAGGCGAAGGACATCCTGGCGGCGGCGGAACGGTTCCCGTGGGCCCTGGCCGCGCCGGGGACACGTCACTGGCCGGATGGGGAGTTCCTGGACGTCGCGCTGAGCACGGTGCGCACCGAGGAACGCGAGGGGTACATCGAGCGCCTGGAGGCGTTCGTGGAGCAGCGCCGCGCCCGCCTGGAGGAGCTGCTGCGGGCGTACGGGCCGGGCAGCAGGCCCGCCTCGCACGGCCGGTACGCACTGGTCGGGCGGCCCGAGACGCTGGTCATCCTGGAACGGATGGAGACCCACCCGTTCGGTCTGCGCGCCCAGTGGGAGAAAGAGAGGGAGGCCGTCCTGCTGGACGACCTCGAGTTCGCGTGGGGGCCGCGCATCCGACTCAGCCGGTGAACGCCAGGGAACGAACAGCGGGGCCGGACAGGGTGATCCGACGCTGTTGGCGAATTTAGGGCCGCTGCTCTACTTCGTCCTGCCGACGTGTTCGGCGAGCAGCAAAGCGCCCGCCCCTGGCTCGAACACCAGGGGCGGGCGTTTCGCCTGCTCCAGGAGACCTGGGACCGGACGGTCAGCCTGCGATCGAGACGGTGAACTTCTCCGCATCCAGGACCCGCTCGGCCTGGACGAACCTCCCGTACTCGCCACCCGCAGCCGTGTTCTCCGGCAGCGGGACGTGCCCGCGGACACAGGGTTCGTACCCGGTGGGCTGCCTGCCGAGGAAGTAATAGATCTTCCAGGTGCCGTCCTCGAACTTCGGGAGGATCTCGGCGCAGCTGCCGCCGTCCTGGCCGCCCTGGAAGGTGCCGGCGAACGGGTACTCGTCGCACGAGTCTTCCGGTATGTCGCCCTGCGGGTAGAAGGGGATGCTGCTTCCTTCCTTGCAGGTCCGGTACCGGTTGGCCTCGGCTGCGGCCTCGCTCTTGTTCCGGATGAGCGGATTTTCAGGAGTCCCCCAGCGGTCGGCGAGCGCGGCCTGGGCGTACCAGTAGGTGGCGGCCGCGGTGCCGAACTGGGAGAGCGGCAAGTTCAGTTGGGCCCGTGCCTGTCCGATCACGCAGCCGTACCCGGCCGACTCTGCGTCGCAGCGCACCTGCGTGGGCAGCGACCAGTTGTGATTCCAGTCTCCAGGGATGTCGCCCGGCTGGTAGAGCTGGAGCGCGTACTGTGGCGTGATCTGGGTGACCGTGCCGCTGGCCGGGTGGCTGGAGAACGTGACGTGACTGCTCACGCTCTGCCCCAGGACGAGGACCTTGGTACCCCACGCGTCGGCGTTGAGCATCCCGCAGGAGTTCGTGCACGAGGCCGTGAGCTTGACGGCGAGGCTCCGAACGTTGCCCTCCAGCCTCGTGACGGTGGCGGTGAACATCTCGTTCCACCAGCCGCTGCGCGCATCGAGCGTGGCGGAGCCACTGAGGCTGATCTCCCCGACACCCTTCACGGACCCGTTGACCGGGTCGTAGAGGGTGTAGGTGAGCCGCGCGTCGGATAGGCAGTACGAATGCCGGTCGAAGCGGTAGTTGCCGGGCTGGACGGAACACGCCTCAGCGGCCAGCGGCGCGGCGGTGCGACTGTCAGCCGTGCGCGTGACCTCTGTGCAGGCCCTAGCGCTGCCCTTGCGGCCCTTTGAAGCGGGGATATCCGTACAGGTCTTACCGGCAGGGAGAGCCGCGCTCATGGACTCCTGAGGCGGCCCTGATGCGGCCAGCCGCTGCGGGTCCAGCGTCGTAAGGAGCTGCTCCTGCGCGGTCGGTGCGGTTCCAGATGGCGCGGCCGTCGCGGTTCCGGTGAGAGCGCCGGCGGCGAGGGCGAGTGACGCCATCACCATCAGGCACTGTCGGGCACGATTCACTGGACTCCTTCGAGGCTTTTGATCTTGCTCGATAGGTGCATCGTCAACGGGGCACTATCCAATGGGCGCAAGTGATCGTCAATAACACCCAACCGGACAGCTCCCACTGCAAGTTGAGAATTGGCCAACAGCGTCAGGTGATCCTGTCCGGCCCCGCTGTCGTCGGGTCAACCGAAGTCGAGCGTGTCCTGGGCGAAGTCGGCCGGGGCCGGGGTGGGCGCGGGTGTCGGCGGTCCCGCCGGGCGGGCGGCCTGCCAGCGTTCGGCCAGCTCGTCCTTCCAGCCCTTCGGCGGGGGCCACGGCACACCCCAGGCGGCGAGCTGGTCGCGCTTCCAGCCGCCGGCGGGCGTGCGGGCGGCTTCGACCTCTTCGGGCGAGGGCAGGTCGGTCATGGTCAGCGGCCGCCCATGAGGAACAGGGCCGACGCCGGGTTCGCGAGGCTCTTGCCCAGCTGCTCGCTGTCGGCCGCGACCGTCCGCAGCTCTGCGGCGGTCGTAGCCACCTCGGTCTTCACGTCGCCCTGCCCGACCGTGACCTTGTCGCTCTTGGCCAGGAGCTCCAGGACGTCGGCGGTCTGCTCGAACGCCTGCGGGAGCCGCTCCACCAACGACTTCAGCGCTTGGGTGGACTCCGACAGCGCGGGCGCGGACAGCTCCTTCGCGTCGTCCAGCACCAGCCGGTTGAACTCCTCGATCAGGTCCCGGGCCTGACGCACCAACTGCGCCGGATCCGTCTTCGCCGCCATGCTCTCGCCCCTCGCCGCCGGAATGGTGACCCTCAGTCTCCCCCACCACCGACAGCCGGACGGACCGGTACGTGTACCCGTCGCCTGGCCGCCAGCGGCGCGCCCGGCTCAGCGCCGCAGGCGCGAGAGCCAGCCGGTCTTCTGCTCGGGCACGGCCGGCTCCTGCTCCTGGTCGCGCTGCTCCCGCCGGGGGCTCACACCCCAGATCTGCTCCAAGTCGGACTCGAACCGCTGGTCGCAGTCCCCGCACAGAAACGGGCGCTTCGCTGGGGAAGTGCTCCAGCCGACGCGCGCGGTCGCCTTCCATCGTTCGTCGGTGAACGCGGCACCGCACTCGGTACAGACGGGGCGCTCGGGGGCGGGCCAGAAGTCGTCCGGCCCGGCCTCACCGCGCACCGGCTTCTGGCGCTCCGGGGTGTCAGCCGCTGGGCTGACGACCGCGCCGGCCTTCTGCTTGCAGCTGTTGCACAGCTGCGGGTGGGAGTCCTTCGTGGCTCCCCAGACTTTCGGCTGTACCGCGTCCCAGCGGGCGTCGGTGAACTTCGCCCCGCAGCCGGTGCAGACGGGACGGCGGGCTTCACGTTCAGCGGCCTGCTTCGCCGCCTGCTCCTGCGCTGCCCGCCGTACCTGTTCTTGGTACGCCGCCGCCCGGGTCTTGGCCTCCTCTGCCTCGCGGGCCTGGGCGGCCTCGAAGCGCGGGTTGCCGATCGCCTCCAGGAGCGGCTGGACGTGGTCGCGGCCGAAGCGGAGGAACACCGGGCCAGCCGGGCCGTGCTGGCGAAGGTTCTTCAGCCCGACCGCGATGATCGGGATCTTCCGGTCGTAGAGATGGTGGCCGCCGCGCTGCCGCTCCCCCTGCCACAGGTGGCGGGTCAGCTCTCGCAGGCGCGGGACGGTGTGGTTTGGGTTGCGCTCGCCGATGTGGTTAAACACCAGCAGCACCGGCGGGTGCGGTACCTCCCCGTACGGGCCCTCGGGGGCGGTCCAGCGTGTGCGCCACATCGGGCGCTCCTTGCCGTCGGTATCCTTCGCGGTGCGGCGGAAGAAGCGGGCGTACTTCTCCAGCTTGTCGGCGATCTCCTCTGCGGTCTCGTGGCAGTTGTCGACCTCGATGAACAGCAGCGGCACTCCGTCCTGCGGGGCGGTGAGCACGAGGTCGGCCTGGGCGCCGCCCTTGCCGGGTGCGTTCCAGGTGCCGGTCGCCGGGAGCGGGACCTCGGTCCAGTACGAGGCGATGGTGCCGATGCCGTCCGGTCCGTCGACGGCGGCCTGGGCGGCGGACTGGACGTGCGGCGGGTCGTCGGCGAGCTTGGCCATGTTCGGCTTCGGGCGCAGCATCGCGATCACGGTCTCGTTGACGGCCATCGGGTGGGAGGCCCCGCTGGAGCCCGCGCCGCGCGCGGTGGAGCCCATCTCCATCACCGGCCGCCGCAGCTCGTAGGAGGCGGCCTCCAACCCCTTGAGGGTCAGGTTCCGCAGCGAGTCGCCGGTCTCCGTGGAGCCGCCGTTCTCGGACAGGCCGTGCTTGCGCATGTCGGAGAGCGCGCCGGTGTGCGAGGCGGTGCGGGCCTGCTTCTGCTTCGACGGGGTGTCCTTGTCGGTGTGCCGGTGACTCAGGTGCGGCGCGCCGATCCGCTGGATCTGATCGCCCGTGGCCACCTTCAGCACTCCGAGCACGCGCAGCACATCGCCGCGGAAACTGTTCGTCGACCCCGCCGGGTTCGTCCTGCGCTTCCCGCCCATCAGCCCTGCACCCTCGTTGCCCGCGCGCGGCCACCGGCCGGGCGCTGGCCGGGCCCGGCCGCAGAGGGCATCCGCCCCCCGGACCCGATGATCTCCTCCACCACTGACATCACCAGCAAGTCCAAGGAGGGAGTAGAGGGTCGTGACGGTGCCGGGCTGCACGGGATTCGCGGCGTGACCAGGGGTTTTTCTGTCCGGTCTGGTGCCGGGCACCAAAGGGGGTTCTCAAGGGGCCTCCGAAGGGGGCGCCACGGGAGTGCACCGTGGCTTGCCCGGTGCTGGTCGGCCTCATGGTCGGGTCGGGCATGGCGGGGGCCGGCTGCTGGTCGGTGCGCGGTCATCGCGGTGGTCTCCCTCGGTTCGAGCGCCCCGGGGCGGGGCGGTGATCGAGGCAGCAGCGTGCACGCCCACCCCTTGTCCGCGGTCTGACAGCAGCCGGTAGCGAGCACGGCCGAGGAGAAACGCGACCATGCGCGGCCAGGGGCGGGCCTGGACAAGGGGTCATGGTGGGACGCGTGGTGGGGCCGACCACGGTGGACAAGGGGGGCCGGGTATGCCCCTGGCGGCCCGGTTTGTCACATCCAGTGGGGCCGGGGAAGTCTCCGTCGTCTGCCTGCGGGCCCCGGCCGGAACTCCAGTCCTGCCGCCAGCCCTCGGAACAGCTCAGAGCCATTCAGCGAGTTGGAGGGGGTGGGAAGCAATACCAAGATCCGGATGCTTGTGGGGGCGTTTTTCCGGTTTCCCTGCGGAATGCCCGCCCGGCCTCTACGAAACTGTCCGATCAATCCCCGCTTGTACTGGGAATGGGAGCATTTGACCGAATGGTATTTGGGCCGAACGTGTCACTACAGTCACAGAGCGCGAGCCCACTCTTTCCACGGACCGGGCTCACGCTCTACGTGACTACGAACCCGGAGGTTCGCGATGTCTGCATCCCCAGTCCGTTCTTGGATCAAACGCCTGTGGCGGCGACTCACAGGTCCGAACCCTAACAAAGGCGCCCCCGGCACGGATATGCCTGTCAACATGCGGGCAACACCGGGCAACTGGCACCGTGATGCGCACCGCGCGGGTGGTAGCGCGTTCCCGCCGCTGGTGATCGCGCCCGGTTCACCGGACTCCACGGGCCTCGTGATTCTGCTCGTGGTGACCGTCGTGTGGGCGCTTCTCGCTCACCTCCGCACCCGGAACGACGGCCCTTCACGCTGACGTCCTGGGGGCCGGCGACACCCGGCCCCCAGCCGGATCCTGTCGCGCCCGTTCCCTACAGAACGGGCGCGACATCACTCTTCCCCGTAACGTTTCCCGGGCGGCTCACCCCTTTCGTCGCAACGGGTTCCTACCCCGTGAGGGATGACCACGATGGGGCACGCGTTCTCACCGAGCCACTGCAAACAGTGCGGAAGCCAGCTACCGCAGCAGCACACCGGCCGCCCCGGCGAGTACTGCGGCACCAAGTGCCGCCAGGCCGCCCACCGCAGGCGCCACAGCAACCCGCCGGGCACCGAGAAGTACGACCGCTACCTGAGGGAAGAACTGGGCCGCCTGGAGGACGATGTGAAGCTACTGCGCCACCTCCTGGACGTTCCCGACAGCGCCCCCGAAGAACCGCTGCGTCTCCTGGTACAGCTCCAGCGCCGCGCCGCCTATGTCGAGCGTGTCATGGTCGGCCGTACCAAGGTGATCGGCGCCTCCTGGGAAACGATCGGCGCGCTGGTCGGGTCGAACAAGGACTCCGCACGCAAGAAGTACACACCGGAGATGATCCAGCGCGCCCTCAACCGGCACGCCAGCCCGGCTCTCCCGTCCGCAGCGCCCGTCCAGCGGCGCCCCAGCTCCCCGCCCGCCACCGGCGGACCGCCTGCTTCTCCCCCGCCGCCCGGCGAAGAGCCTCTGACTCACTCACCACACGCCAAGGACCTGGCCCAAGTCCTGAGTGGACTCCAGAAAGCCTCCCGCCAGAGCCTGCGGGACCTGAGCCGCAGTACCGGCCTGTCGCCCAGCTTCCTGTCCCGCCTGATGAGCGGCGAACGCTTCCCCACCTGGAAATCCGCCGCCTCCATCGCCCAGGCCTGCGGTGCCGAACCCGGCCTGCTGCGGAAAGTCTGGGAAGACGCCGAAGCCCGCCGCTACACAGGCCGGACCACCAACCTCGCCTCCGCACTGCGCTACCTCCACATGCGGGCCGGCAGCCCCAGCCCCTGGGCCATGGAAATCACCAGCAGCCACACCCTCCCCCAGGACCACATCACCGCACTCCTCGACGGCACCACCACCGGAACCTGGGACGACGTCCTGCGCCTCATCCAGATCCTCGACGGCGAACCCGCCTACTTCCAGCCCCTCTGGGAAACCCAAACCCGCACCCCGCAAACGTCACTCCCGCCGTCCCCGCCGCCCCCGCCGCCACGGCCCCCCACGGAGCCCGCCCAGCGCCTGGAGAACCTTTTCTTCGCCTTCAACGACACCTTCCCTCCGACCCGTTACACACCCCCCATCCCACAACGCCGCCCCCTCCCGACCCCCATCACCGCACTCACCCGCTGGCCCCGCCCATAGACCGCCAGCGCGTTCACAGTCCGGCAGAGCCGGCCTCCACATGCCCTGTGCTCCGTCAAACAGGCTCGCGCAGCACGCTCAGCGAGCGGCGCGCCCGGGCCGGTGCGCACCGCCGGGAGTAGTGCGCGACGCTTCGCGTGCGTCGAATCGTGGTGCACTCAACGGCCGGCTTCTCGCCCTTGGTGCGGGCCGGGCTGCTGAGGGCGGTACGCCCGCTGGCCGTCCTCCCGCGCCATGGGCGGTGCGTCGGCGTCCTCCCGGCCGGCGTAGCGGTCCATGGTCGCCTGGGCGTGGTCGGCCGCCTTGGTGAAGGCGTCCCGGAGACGGCGCAGCCGTTCGTCGGTGAGATCGAGGGCTTCCACATCGGTGCGCGATGCCTTCAGGGCCCGCAGCGCCGTCAGGTCGATCGCCGACCGCGGCCCGGCCCCCGGCTCCTGGTCGTCGTGCTCGGCTTCGGTGTGAGGGTGCGCGAGCAGTTGCTCAGGCACCGCGGCCTGCTGGTGCGCGGTGACGTCGTACGCCCGGCCCCGCACGGCGTTGGCGGTGGCGGTGGCGCGCAGCTTCTCTCGGACCACCGCACCAGCGAGGACAGCGCGCTCGTACTGCAACGGGATGCGGGGGATCTCCCGCTCCCCCGCGTCCTGGCCCTGGGGCCGGGGCGCAGCCGGCTCGCCGGGACCGGCCGGGGGCGGTCGGTCCGGATCGGGCACGGCGGGCGTGCGGCGGCGGGCGGGGAGATCGGACAGGGACCACCGTGCGGTGTAGAGGCGGTAGTTGGCCTCCAGGCCGCGTACGGTCTTCGGCTCGCTGATGTCCAGGCAGTGGATGGAGATGGCGGTGGTGACGATCCGGTCGTCCAGGCCGGGGTCGCGGCGGCGGCCGCGCAGGACGAGAGCGAGGTGGCGGCGGGCTTCGGCGAGCAGGTGCCGGCGGTGGAAGCGGCCGCCGTCGTTCATCACGAACACGGTCGCGGTGACGTCAACGGCCGCCAGGGCGACGTCGACCACGGCGGCGACCCGTGCCCGGATCGCCCCGGCCGCGGCACGGGCGTACTCGAGGAGGGAGGTGATGACGTCGGCGGCCACACCGGAGGTGAGGATCGCGCTCGCCTTCCACCACGCGCGCAGCTGCGCGAGCGGCAGGGTCTTCTGCTTGGGCGGGCGGGTCTTGCGGGCGGCCATCTGTTTCAGCTTGGCGCGGGCCCTCTCGGAGACCACGGGCAGGAACCTCAGCTCGCCGTCGTCGTCGACGGCGGTGACGTACTCGTGCTCCAGCTCGGCCAGGCAGGCGGCGATCTGGTCGCTGCGCCGGGAGGTCCAGCGGATCAGCTCGTGCGGCACCCCGGCAATCTCCATCACCGGCCGGCGCCCCGGCGTGACGGTGCGGGGCCCGGTCGCCAGCCCCAGCGCCTCACAGACCTCAGCGGCCACGATCTCGTTGTAGAGCGCGGAGGCGGCCACGGTGTTCTCATGCAGGGCCAGAGTGTGGATCGAGCCCCACTTCCCGTCCAGGCGCTGCCCCTTCACCGACAGAAGCAGATGGTCATGGAGCAAAGGCATCCCGGAGCGTGCCTCGTAGTGGCGGAAGCGCGCAGCGACCAGACCGCCGGGCGGCCGCACCCGGTAGATGCCGTCCTTGCCGTACCGGATCACCGCGACCTCGTCCTCGATCCACTCCAGCACGCGTACGATCGCCCGCTCGTGCGCGGCCTCGATCACCAGCCGGGTCTCCTCATCGCCCAGCGCCCACAGGAGGTAGATGCTCGGCTGCGGCCGGAACACGAAGTCGACCCCGGTGACCGTCACCCGGCGACCGAGGGCGCCGGCCTTGAACGCCTGCTTCGGTGAGGCGCCCGCAGCGAGCAGGTCGGCCTCGATCCGGTCCGCGTCGGGATGGCGGCCGCGCTCGCCGAACAGGTTCCGCAGCTGCGCCTCGGTGACTTCCTCACCCGGCGCCAGCCCGAGCGCGGCAAGGCCGCGGCCCATCCAGCGCCCGGCCGGGACCCCGGCCTGCTCCTGGGCGGCGCGCAGCGGCGTGCGGGCCGGGCGGCGGGCGTCGCCGACGACGGTCTCGCGGAGGTAGTAGCGGTACATCTGACCGGCCCGGATCACCCTGATATCCACTGTCATACAGACCACGGCACACGGCTCTGACCTGCATGAAAAGGCCGATCAGCGGGACGTCCCGCCAGGCGGGAGCAGGGGCCGAACTTTCTTCGTCGGTGCCCGCCGGGCGGGACGCGGCCCCGGGCCGGACGCGAATGTCATCGCTCTCCGGCAACCCACCCGACACGACTTGAGACGACACCGAGCACCAACTGAGCACCACCGAGTGCCAAGGAAGACGCACCGCCAAGGAAGCACCGCCTACACAGCCCCCGGCACCCGCCGGGGGCTTCGTCGTGCTGCCCGGAGGAGAACACCGTGCCCACCTTCGAGACCCTCTCCCGCTTCACCGCCGACCTAAAACGCCTCAGCCCAGCCCAGCGCCAGCGCTTCCGCTGCGTCGTCCTCGACTCCTTCGTCCCCGATCTCCGCACCGGCCACTTCCGCCCCGGCCTGCGCATCAAGCGCATCCAGCGCGCACCTGGCGTCTACGAGCTCACGTGGGCCGGCAACGGCCGGGCGACCTGGTCGTACGGGAAGGAGAAGATACAGAGCACGCCACACGTCATCTGGCGCCGTATCGGCACCCACGACATCCTCACCGGACCATGACCACCAAGCCAGGCTCGAAGCCGCATGGCTCTGCTACCCGGTGTCCGCCGGTGGAGCGGCGCCATGTCGGCCCCGGGCGCGGGTTCGTTCGAGAGGCTGTTCACCTGCTCTGAGCAAGAGTGAGACAGGGCGTGCTTCATTGCAGCGGCTGCGGCTTCCGGCTGCGGTCCGTCTCGCCCGCCGGGCCGGATACTGGGCAACGCCGCCGCGCCAGGCCAGGCCGGTACGGCGGGTGCCTGGCCGCACTGCCTTCCGGGCGGTCCGGACCATACGGTGTGGGACATGGCAACGGACAGCTGGACCGCGCACCGGGAACTCGTGGTGCGCTGCCTGACCGAGGCGAAGATTCTGTGGCAGGAAGGCAAGTGGACCGTCAGCGATGCAGAACGGACCGCGGCCCGCGCGACCGGCCTGACGATGGCGGCCGCGTACGACTACCCGGCCCTCCCGGTCCGCGACCTGGCCGCCCCGCCGTCGTGGCTGCAACGGGCCTGCCGCCTGGCCGCCCTCGCCGGAACGCTGCGCGCGGCCGCCGACTCCCTTCCCGCGCAGGGGCCGTTGCCGATGCTCCTCGGCGCGACGGCGGATCTATGCGAGCAACTGCGCGACGACGTCGACCGACTCGAGTCGCAGTGGGCCGCCGACGCCTCGGAGGACGGGTCGGAGGCGTGGGAGCTGGATAACATCTCCAACGACGTGTGTCGCCGGGTGATCGAGGCCGACATCACGGTGGCCCGCCTCACCCGGTTCCTGAGCTCGATGCTGGTCGCGGACTGAGCGCCAGGCGCTCACCATCAACAAGGGGGACGGATGCGGGACTTCTTCGCGGGTGTCGAGACTCGGTGGCCGGCCTATCGGCGTGATCTGCACTGGCATCTGCTGCCGCCCTCCACGGAGCAGGCGGTGGACGACCTGCTGGGTCCGTACGCGGAACTGATCCGCTATCCCGGCATGGAGATGGTGACGCCGAAATGGCTCCACGCGACCGTTCTCCACGCCGGGCCGCGCGAGGAGGCCACCGATGACGAAATCGACGAGATGGTGGCACGGGTCCGCGACGCCGTGACCGGCACGGGGCCACTCACGCTGACTTTCTCACGGCCGTCCATCGGCACCGTCGCGATCGGGCGGGCCGCCCGGCCGGGGGCGACGGTCCGGCAGCTCTGGGATACGACCTGGACCGCGACGACCGCAGTGGTGGGGGAGCGCTGGAACCTGCTGCCCGAGATCCCCTACCCGCACATCACGATCGCCTACGCCGGGCGCGACGCCGCCCACGCCGACCGCGCCGCCATGAAGGCCATGCTGAGCGACATCGACGCCGGCGAGGTGACGCTCGATTTCCCCGCCCTGACGCTCGTCTCGCAGTGGCACACCCACCAGCACATCGTCTGGGAGCCCCTGGCGACGGTCCCGCTGTCGTGAGCCCGTTGTGAGTGGCAGGCCCTCAGGGCGTCGGTGCGGCTCAGGATGTCCTTCATGTCGTCGGCAGCTGCGGACAGCCGGCCCGAGTACTCCGGGTCGGCGACCGCCTCCCGTCCCGGCGGAGAAGCTGAGCAGTTGGAAGCAGGCACTGAACCGCGCGGCGCTACAGGTGCTTCTTCTGCTCCAGGCCGTCCAGGCGCTCCCACAGCCTGCGCACCGCGAGCGCCAGGACAGCCTGGTCGGCTCCGTCCAGCCGATCCGAGTCCACCTCGGGTGCGGCGAACTCCCCATCGCGGATCCGGCCGGCGTGGAGGGTCACCCAGGTGGATTGCAGGCTGCTGGTGACGCCGATCCACCGACCGTCGTCGTGGTGCTCGATGCGCTCCTGGTCCGGGGCGAGCCACGTCGTGCGGACCGTCTGCCAGCCCATGACGCTGATGATGGTCTTCGCGACGTCCGCCGCGAGCAGCCCGTTGATGTCCGCCACGGCCTCCCCTTCCTCTTGGTAATCGCCGCCGACCCTACTCTGCGAATAGCCCGGAAAATCTGACTTCGCACAGAACCCCTCGCTGTGGGGAAGTAGACGCGGGTCCGGAGCCGATACGACCAGGAGTGCGACGAGAGGCCCTACCCGTATCGGTCTGGCCGCCACGTTTGTCGCCGCTGCCGTCCAGGCCCGTGACTCAGGCCGCGACCGACGAGCCACGCTGGAGCAGTCCGAGGTCCGATCCGCGCAACCGTCTTTCTACGCAGTGAAGAGCACCGAGTTTCTGAGCTGACCGAAGGACTGCAACAGGCCAGCGACACGGCAGAGGGCCGGTTTCCCAGAAGGTCTGGGGACCCGGCCCCCTGCTTGCTGGTTCGGATCAGCTCATGTCGCCCGCGAAAGGAAGGCGTTGGCCCTCGCGGCGGCCTTGTCCGCTGCGGTCTTGGCCGATGCCAGAACGGTGGCGGTCGCGGTCGCGTCCTGTTCGAGCGCCTTCTTGATGCTGGCCGGGGCCAGGGCTCGGTGGCCGGCCTCCAGTTGCGTCACGGCGTCGCGCAGTGCGTCCAGCGCGGACGCCCGCTCGCCGCCCGTCTGCTGCCCGTGGCTGGTCTGGGGCGGGTTGCCAGCGAGTTCTCGAACGAGTGCGGTCAGCTCGTTCTGCGAGAGCTCCTTGTCTTTCTTGCGGGGCAACTGCTGGACGATGCCCGTGATCGCCTTCACGCTGACCGTCTTGCCGGTGGCGTCCTTGATGGTCTCGTGGACAGCGACGGAGGTCTCGGGGCCGTAGTCCTTGGTGATCGGGTTGAGGGCGCCAGCCGCCTTCTTACCGATGGCGGGGGTGTCTGCACGTGCAGACATTCCGTTCGAATTCTCTTCGAACGCTTTGTCTGCACGTGCAGACACCAGCTCACCGATCGCGTACGCAGTCATCTCTTCGTAGGCTATCGGCCGGGACTTGTTAAAGACTTCCTGGGCGAAGTCGCCGAAGGTGGCGTGGGTCTTGCGGTACAGACGGCGGTTGTTGATGTTGGCCATGGCCTTGCCCATGACCCACCAGGCGTCCTCGAACTGCTGGACACCTCGCATGCAGAGCAGGAGGATCTGCTCTTCTTCGTCGCTGAGGTCGCCCGCCGCGTCCGGGGTCTCGATGGGCTCCGGCAGGTCGGCGAGCGTCATCATCTTCTCCGGCCGCCCCTGCGCGAAGGTGACCGTGTCCTGGACGTGCCCTGAGTCGGCGTCAGCGCTCGGCCCGGCAGACAGAACTCCCTGCTGACCAGGGACGGTCGCCTGCTCAGCAGCCTTGCGAGCCTGACGGTCCTTGAAAGGGTTGGGCTTGGTCACGGCAGCAGCCCCCGCTCTTCCATCTCTGTGACCAGCGATTCGAATGCCGATCCCTTGGCCAGGATGTCGCTGCCCTCGTGGGTGCGCATGTACTTCACGACGGATGGCACCACGGTGGTGAAGACGTTGTAGCCCTCTTCCTCCAGGTACTCCCTGACCTGCTTGATCTCGCTCACGCCGGTCGGAGCCTTGCACAGCAGAATCCAGGTGGCCGGCGGCTTGCTATCCGCCCGTAGCGGCGCGACGTTCTTGATGAACTCCTTTGTGGGGAGCTCCTCCATGCGCTCAACGTCGTTCATCGACGGTGGCAGGTTGATGACGGCCAGGTCCGCGAGGCGCAGTACGGACGCGCCTACCGCTTGATGGTCTTCGAGGTGGCCGACGTCAACGACACCCACACCGTCCTCGAACCCGGCTGGGATCGTCTGGGGAACGTTGAGGTGGAAGGCTGGGGTTGCCGCCTGTTGGACGATGAAGGGATAGGTGCCCGCAGCCTGCCAGCGGCTGAACTGCCTGGAGTCATCCGCGTCGTAGCCGATCACCTTACGTCCGCGCTCGTGCAGTGCGTGACCCATCCACGCGGAGTTCGTGGTCTTGCCCGTACTGCGAGGGCTGACATTGGCGATGTAGTACATGGCGTGAGCGTACCGAGCCGACAACCTCCCCGAGCACCAGAGGCAGGGGTGAACTGCGCCCGAAACGCAAAAAAGGCGCCCCCTTTCTCCGGTAAGTCCCGGGAGAAAGGGGCCGCTTCGTGGTCACGGCGCCTTGGTGGCGAGGGGACAACTTCCCTGGGCGGGTCGCCGTCCGACTGCAGTGGGAGCGGCGGCCGCCGCTCGTCCGTCGGCCTATCGGCGATGCCCGGCTGCGGTCCGCTAAGTGTGCTGGTCGGGTAGCCGGAACCCATTGCTGGGTCCCGGCTACCCGAACACACAGCTAAGGCGCTTCGGCGGGGCCACGGATGGTCTGTCTATGGTTTCGTCATGACGAAAGACCACCCGTCGGCGGCCGAGAGCGACGGCGTCCAGGAGCACGAGCACGGCGATGTCGTCGCAGTGCACGAGACGGCCGTTGTCCAAACGCGCCTGCTGAAGCGTACGTGCGGGTATTGCGGCAAGCCGGTCACCTATGCGGGCACGGGGCGGCCTCCGAAGTACTGCAGCGACGGCCATCGGAAGTTGGCCTCTGCAGAGCGGCTCGCGCTGGCGCGGGCCGGCCGGTCAGGCGACGACGACCAGTCTTCGGAGCCGGTACGGGAGGTGGTGGAGCGTACGGTCACGGTGACCCAGACAGTGGTGCGCCAGGGGCCGGTTCGCCAGGTGCCGGCGACGCGCTTGAGCGGTGAGCCGTACACGCTGCCCGCAGATCCGATCGAGTGGGCGCAGGCCTTGGCCTATCTCCGGGGTGAAGCTACCCGATTCCTGCCCGCGCACCGCGCGTCGCTGGCGCAGGCTTGTGAGCTGACGGCCCGCGTATTGCGCTCCGTGGAGTAGCTGATGTCTGTCGCGGTCCAGCGGACCTGCGGCCCGCCCATCTCAAGGCAGCCATCCGTACCGTGCCGCCCCCAGTTGATGAAGAACAAAAAAGGCGGCCTTCCGCCCCGGGTGGTCCCGGGGCGGAAGGCCGCTTCGTGATCAGGGCGCCTTGGTGGCGAGGGTGTCGTCGATGAGGATCTCGGGTGCTGGGTCGGAGGTGGAGCGTGCCGTGGTGGCCTTGTCGATAGCGGGGGCGAGTGCGTCGTAGACGCGGCCGGAGAGGGCTTCCCGGTTGGGAAGGTTGGGGCCCATCCAGCCGGGGTGGGCGTCCTTGTCCAGCTCGGTGAGGTAGGTGACGAGTTGGGCGCCGGTGAGCGTGACCCGGATCATGCCGCGCTGTCCGCGGGGGCCATCAGCTGCGGTGGTCGTGACCTTCTTCAGCTCATCCGGGCGGGTGCCCTCCCAGACGTCCTTGTTGCAGATGATGTCCAGGGAGCCGATACCGGCGGCTTTCTTGGCGCGGCTGTCGTGGTGGGCCGGGGACTGAGTGTCGGCGCCGCACCCGGTGAGTGTCAGGACGACGGTCAGGGCGGTGGCGGCCAGGGCTGCGGTGCGGCGGATCTGCTGCACGGGGTTATGCCTCCAGGGTGAGATCGGGTTGGACGGGGCCGCCCGGGCCGTGGTGATCCCGGCGGCCGGGCGGGCGGGAGTCAGCGGGTGGCCGGGGCGAGCGCGGTCTTGTGGCTGTCGCGGTGGGCGCGCTGCGCCGGTTCGGCGAGGACGCGGAGGCCGTGCGGGTCGCCGACCGTGCCGCAGTCGCTGCACACCACGGCGTAGTTGCGGCGGCCGGCGCATCCGGAGTCGGCGTCGCGGGGCTTGCCGGAGGGCCGGACGGCGTGGGTGCATTCGGTGCCGTCCGGGTGGAGCGGGGCGATCTTCACGCTGATGCGGGCCATGGGCTTCGTCTCCTGGTCGGGTTCGGGGAGAGGCAGTTGGTGGAGCGCGGCCGCCGGGACGCGGGCCCGGGTGGGGCGCGGCGGGGTGGGCGGCTCGGTGCGGACGAGGGTCGTCTCGGGGAGGAGCCCGAGCTGTCCGGCAGCGGCCGCCCGGGTGCGCCAGGCCGCAGTGGCCCGTGCACTCGCAGCGGCCGCCCGCCCTCACGAACCGGATCCGCGCGCTGATCTCGTTCCAGTCGCGCGGGTAGCGGTGCAGGTTCTCGGGACGGATGGGCACGGCCGGTCACTCGCCGCCGGCGGCCTGGCGGTGCTCGAACGCCTCGATCAGTTCGCCCAGCGCGCTCGGGTCACCGGCGGTGCCGACCCAGATCCCCGCTTCGGTCCACACCGGGACCTCGCCGAAGTCTTCGGCGTCGAACCAGCAGACGTACGGCCCGTACCGCTCGATGGCGGCCGTGGCGATGGCGGCCGGGTCGGACAGCAGCGGCGCGGTCTCCAGCACGGTGAGGGTGGTGACGGCCAGCCACATCGGCTCGTCCGGCGTGCGGGGCAGCCGGAGGTAGCCGGTGACGCGGAGCTTGTCGCCGGGGACCAGGTCGTGCAGCACCGTGTGTGCCAACTCGGGGTCGGCGACGCTGCACGGCAGGATCATCTCGTCCGTGCGTTCGTCCGTCGGGGAGACGGTGAGGCGGAACCGCGCCGTCGACCCGTGCAGGTCGCCGGGCACGGTCTCCTCGTCCAGGAAGCCGTCCAGGGCTATCGCGTCGCTGGCGGCCACGGTCAGCCGGCCTTCCGGACCGGCGCCTGGTGCGCGGCGTCGTATGCCTCGAGGACCCGCTTGGGCACCATGCCCTGGTCGGCGACCTGGTGGCCGTGCTCGCGTGCCCACGTCCTGATGGCGGCGAGTTCCTCCCGGGTGCGGCCGCTGCCCAGGCCCGCGCGGATCGGGGTGGGCGCGGCGGCCGCGGTGGTGGTGCGGGTGCTGGCCTTCACGGTGCGCAGCTGCTCCTGCGCCTTCTCCAGTTCGGCCCGCGCCTTGGCGACCTTCTCCTCCGCCTCGCGCTGCGCGGCCTCGCTGTCACGGCGCTCGGACAGCTCGGAGAGGTCGGCGGTGATGCGGGCGGCGCGGCTGCGGACTCCGGCGGCCGTGTGCGCGGCCGCCCAGTCGAGCAGCTCCTGGACGGCGTTGGTGACGGGCAGCGCGACGACCGGGACGTCGATGGCGGGGGCCTCGGTGGCCGAGGTGTCCGCGGCCGCCGGGGGGAGTTCCAGGGCGTGGTCGGCGATCAGGTCGCTGAGCTCGGTCTCGCTCAGGCCGGTGGCCTCGCGGATCGCCTGCTCGGAGTCGCCGTTGTTGTGCATCGAGATCGCCATGGCCTCGAACGCGGACAGGGCCGGGGCGGGGGTGTTCGTCATGGTGGGTGCGTCTCCGGTTTCCGGGATGAGGGGGAGCAGGGCGGTGAGGGTGTCGGTGTCGGTGGACAGCCCGAGGACGTCCAGGAGCAACCCGAGGTCGTCCTTGTCGCGGGAGCTGCGGGCGGTGACCCGGGCCGCGGCGGCGAGCTGCTGCGCCGGGGTCGGGTCCAGGGGCAGCGACTCGGCTTCGAGGGCCTCGGTCCAGTCGGTGAACATCACGCCGCCTTGCCGCTGGCGACCAGCGCCAGCACGCGCAGGTTCGACGCCGCGCGCTGGGGGGTGATCGGTTCCTTCCAGCGGTTGTACGGCGCGGGCCGGGTGGGGATGGACTCCAGCTCCAGGCGGGCGAGCGCGAGTTCGCGGACGGTCGGCGGGACGACGCGCGCCGCCCGCTGCCGCTCCCTGCGGAGCCGGTCCTGTTCGGCCACCACGCCGACCCAGTCCTCACCGAGCCGCGCCACGAGCTGCTTGCGCAGCTGCGTGCGGTCGCGCTTGGTGGTCGCCGCCCACACCCCGGTCTTCGTCATCGTGGGGTTGGCCAGCGACCACTTCAGGCAGTCCTTGACGATCGGGCAGCCGGAGCAGGCGTGCTTGGCCTGGGCGAGCGCCTTCTCCCGGGCGCGGGGCTCCTTGTCGGTGTCGTGGATGTCCTCGATCTGGAACAGGGCCGGGCTCGTACGGCAGCGCAGGACCTGGTCGGTCTCGGGGAAGGGGATGCGGTCGTCGGCGAGGACGATGGTCGGCGCGTTGGGGACGCCGGTGCGGTTGCCGTTGCCGCTCATGAGGTGACCTCCGGAGCGAGGTGAGGGAGCTGGAGGAGGACCTGGTCCACGAGGTCCTGCGGGGGGCGCCACGGCCCGAGCTGTCCGTGCAGCCACGGGATCGGCAGCGCGAGCTCCTGGACGTCGGCGAGGACGAGGTGGAACGCGTCGGCCTGCGCCCAACGGGAGCACGGCGAGGCGCCGGCGGCGTCCTGGTGGCAGTCAGTGAGGCGGGCGACGCCGATGACGGCCCGGGTGTGCAGGGCGCGGCCGCGGATTGCGGTCGCGACCAACGGGTCGCGCATCGGGGCCCGCTCGGTGGCCTGCCCGGCGTGCAGCAGCAGCCAGCCGCGCCAGGACCAGGCGGCCGGGCGGTTCTCCACGTCCTTCCCGGCGAGGATGCAGGTCGTCCAGGGCTGGCGGATCGTGATGCCCCGGATCCAGGTGCCCGGGTCGACCGGGGTGGGGGTGTTGCTCATGCCGCCTGCCCCAGCGTGTGGGTGCCCGGCCGTCCGGCGCGGCGGCCGTTGATGGATGGCACCGTGGCGTGCGAACGGTTGGCGAGCACGGCGCGGCCGGTGTGCTTGCCCGCGTACATCGCGGCGTCGGCGGCCCGCTGGAGCACGGAAAGGTCCGTCGTACCGAGAACGTCGGGGCAGGCGGCGCCGACCGACGCGGCGACGTCGACCAGGACGCCGTCCTCGACCTCCACCGGCTGCGCGAGCAGCTGCACGAGCTGGGCGAGACGGATCTCGCGGCGGGCGGGTCCGATCCGGACCGCGACGGCAAACTCGTCCCCTCCGAGCCGGCCGACCGCGCTGCGGCTGCCTGCCCAGGCGGTGATCCGGGTCGCGGTGGCGGCCAGGACGCGGTCGCCGGCGGCGTGCCCGCCGGGTCCGTCGTTGATCTGCTTGAAGTGGTCCAGGTCCACCAAGACCACCAGGGCGGCGTCGCTGTACCGGTCGGTGATCTGCCGGGCCCGGGTGGTGAAGCCGTCGCGTCCGAGTAGCCCGGTGAGCGGGTCGCGGCGGGCGGCGGCGAGCTTGCGGTGCAGGCTGACCGCGTGCACGGTCCAACCGGTCAGCGGCACGGCGAGCGTGGTGATGAACAGGGCGCGTTGCCCGATCGGGGCCTGTACGCGCACGGTGGAGGCCATACTGGTCTCTCCCTCTCGTCTTGTACGGGATGGGTAGGCCCGGGGCGGCCGACTGGTTTTCCGGCCTTTGGCGGCCGTCCCGGGGCGGATTCAGAACGTGCGGCGCGTGCCGAACAGGCCGTGGGGGTTCACCCACGGAGCGGCCGTCGCCTTGTTCCAGTCGAGGTCCCAGTCGGGCCGCAGCCCCTGGGCACCCCAACCGCTGACGAACTCGTGCGGGATCTCCTGTCCGGCCTGGTGCAGCAGCCGCGCCTTGTCGTATGCGTCGTGCGCGGCGTTGCGGGCAGCGAGGGGGTCGTCGGCCAGGCCGACGAAGATGTGGATGCGCTGCCCCGGCTGGTCGTGGTGCTTGGTCGGGACGTCAACCTCAAAGTAGCGAAGCGGCATGACGCCCATCTCCTTCCATTGCTGGTCGTGGCGGAACACCGCGACCGCCCCGGCCGGGAAGGACCGGGGCGGCACGGAGGAACGCCGCGCTCGCGCGGAAGGGATCAGCGCTTCGCGGCGGCCGCCACGATCTCGGCGTGGTCGAACGCGAGGTCGGGGAGCTTGTCCAGCGGCCACCAGCGGGCGGCGGTGGCGTCGTCCCCGGCCGCCGGTTCGACCAGCGCGGGCAGGGTGGCCGTGTAGGCGACGCTGACGTACCGGCCGCGCGCGTCACGGCCGACAGCATCGAAGGCGCCCACCTGCCGCAGGTCGGCGGCCGGGACGGTGATGCCGGCCTCTTCCTCCAGCTCGCGCACGGAGGCTTCCAGGCTGGTCTCTCCCTCGTCCACATGACCGCCGGGCAGCGCCCAGCAGCCCGCGTGCGGATCCCAGCCGCGCTCGATCAGCAGGACGTGCCCGGCGGCGAACAGGACGACGTCGGCGGTGAAGCGGATCGTCTCGGGGGTGGTGTCGGTGCTCAAGAGGTGCCTCCGGATCTCGGAGCGGAGCCCCGGCCGGGCGGCCGGGGCGGGGCGGAACGCCGTCAGGCCGGGACGGGGGCGGGGGTCTCCAGTCCGGCACCGAGCAGCAGACCGCGGATCGACTGCTCGTACTCGCCGGAGCGGATCCGGTCGAACATGAGCTGGCCGGCGGCCAGGCAGCGGGCCCGCAGCTGGATCAGGGCGACGGCGTGCGGGTCGGCCCCGGCCTCGGTCGCGGCCTGTCCGGCGGCTTCCCCGGCGAGCTCGTTGGCCGCCTGGAGCGCGGCCTCGCGCCGGGAGTACTGCGCCCGGCAGAACGCCCACCCGGTCAGCGCCCGGGTGCGGTCCACCCTCTTCTCCCACGCCGTGTACGCGGCGCGGGTGCCCTCGGGGTCGGCGGCCCACTCGGTGGCCCACTGCCGAGCGAGGTCGGGCAGCTGCGCGATGGCGGCCAGGGTCTGGACGCCGCGGTGCCCGAACGCACGCCAGGAGTCCGTCTCCTCCACGACGCGGATCTGCTGGGACATCAACCAGTACGGGGAGAAGTCGCCGCCCCAGTTGCCGGTCTCACCGAGCGGCTCCACGATCCAGAGCCGGATCGGCCAGCCGTCCTCGATGCGCTCCAGGATCTCGCCGGGCCGGGTGTACATGTGGAAGTAGCCGAAGGGGCGGTCGGTGTACCACTTGCGGCCGGGGCTCGGGTGGTCGATGACCTGGCCGATGTTGTCGGCGAGGTTGACGGTCGGGATCGTCTCGCCCTGGGCGCGGTGGTAGCGGGCGAGGTAGTTGTCGGTGGGCGGGACGGTGCCGTCGGGCCGGGTCGCCATGTAGTGGATGACGGGCCGGGCGCTGCGTGCCATGACTTCCTCCGTGTCGGTCAGGAAGGTGTGGGCTGACGTGCCCCCGCACCGTCCCGGCCGGGGAGGCCGGGGCGGCACGGCGGCGCGTCAGGTCACAGGCGGCGGGCGAGGTCCGTGGTGATGCGCTCGGCTTCGGCTCCGTCGGCGAGGATCTGCGCCTGGAGCTTGTTGGCCTGCCGCTTGCTGAGCGGTGCCACGTTCATCTCGTGGCGGACCCAGGCGACGCGGTTGTCGCGGGCGCCGGAGCGGATGAGCTGGTCGACCTCGACGAAGCCGCGCAGCAGGCTCAGCTTGAGCTGTTTGGGGTCGCGCATCTTCGGGGCGTTGATCAGCATCCACATCGCGCCCTTGGGGGCGATCACGGTGGCGACGCGGAAGTCCTTGGGCTTGCCGATGATGCTCTGCTGGACGCCGACAGACTTCCAGGTGTTCTCCGGGACGCCGGCGGCTTCGCCCTGCGCCTCGTTGGCGAGGGAGAGCAGCAGGCGCGGCTTGGTCAGGATGATCGTGACCGCGCCCAGCGGGCGGCGTCCGAAGTGGTCGTGGACCAGGTTGCGGACGGTCGGCGCGTAGAAGGTGACGCGCTGTTCGGCGGTGCGGGAGACGAACGCGCCGTAGCGCAGGACGCTGAGCTGGGAGGGCCTGTTCCTGGTCGCGGGCATGGTCGATGCGGTCCTCTCGATGGGGGAACGGGGTGGGCTGATTGGCCACCGCACCGCCCCGGCCGCGCGGGCCGGGGCGGAACGGGTAGCCCGTCAGGCTTCGAGGACGGCCTTCATGTGGGTGTCGAGTTCGGCGATCGTGCCCGCGACCTTGTCCTTGGCGGGCTCGGTGTCGCCGGTCACCGGGACGGCGGGGAGGCCGGCGGCGCGGGCGGCGAGGTGGTGGCGGATCTGCTCCATGCCGGTGATGACCACCGGCTCCTCGCCGTCGCCGGTCAGCAGCGTGAAGTGGTGCTTGTAGTCGTCCCTGTCCGCGCGGTGGTGGAGCACCACGCCCGGGGCGAGGTAGAAGGACGCCTCGCCGTCCTCGTAGCCGCGCCACCGGTCCTCGCTGCGCAGGAAGTTGTCGCTGTCGTCGATGCGGAAGGCGGCGCTGGCGGCGCGGTGCGCGGCGTCCTCCTCGGTCGCGACGACGACCTGGGCGAGGGCCTCGTCCAGCGTGGCGGCGGGGGCCGGGGCGGTGTCCCTGCGCGGGGTGGTCGACTGAGCGCTGCTGCGGGCCTTGGTGAGCAGGCGGCGCAGCGGGGTCAGGATCAGCTCGGCCAGGGAGTTGACGGCGACGGCGGCCACGACCGCGACGCCGCCGGCGAAGGCCAGGCGCCAGTCGCCGGACCAGGTGTCGGGCGAGTAGGTGTAGCCCGCCCAGGCGCCGATGGCGCCGCCGATCACGACGGTGACCATGTCCAGGCCCTCGGTCGCGGCGTCGGCGACGGTGAGGGTGGCGCGGCGAACAGCTCGGTTCATGATGGGGTGCTCCTTCTTCTGTCGGATGCGCTCTGGTGGGGGAAGGGGTGGCTCCGGGGCGGCCGGGTTCGATGCCTGCGGCCGCCCCGGGCGCTCAGCTGGCCGCGTGGAGCGCGGCGGTGGTGCGGACGGTGTCCGCGAGCAGCACGGTCAGCTCGTGGCCGTGGTCGACGACGTCCTCCAGGCGCTCGATGAGCTCCGGGGCCAGGCCGCGTGCGCGGGCTCCGGTCAGGACGCCCTCGAGGTAGAGGACGTCGGCGAGGACGCGGCCGCGGACGTCCAGGACGCCGGGCTGGACGCACAGGGCGTCCGCGTTCTTCGCGGTTGCCAGGGCCGCGTGGTCGGCGGCCTCGGTGTACGCGGTCTCGGTCTGCTCGGTGAGCAGCTCGTTGACGGCGGTGGTGTCGCCATAGGCGCGGCGCCAGCCGAAGCGGGCGGCGGCGGCCTCCATGAGGGAGCGGCGGGCGAGGGACACGGTGACCTCCGGGGGAGGGCCGGTCGTCCGGTCTCGGCTGACCGGGCGGACACCGCGTCGCCCCCGGCCGCCCACGTGCGGCGGGCGGGGACGCGCGGAGAGCGCCGGTCAGCTCTCGATCATGCGACGGGCGTAGTACCGGGCACGGCCGCTGTACTCGCAGCGGTCGGTGCGCAGGATCTCCGGCTGATCGACCGCCAGTTGCTGGAGCGCGGCCTTCAGCGAGTCATCGGTGCGCTGGAGGGTGAGCCTGATCAGGTCCAGCGACTCGATCCAGACCTGCTCGTCCGCGCCGCGGTTGCGGGAGGCGGTCACCCAGGTACTCAGCCGCTCGTGCACGGCGTGGTCGTCCGGGCGGGCCGGGATGTCGCGGGGCAGCGCGCGGCAGCTGGTGGCGTGGTCGTTGGCGACCGCCGCTGCCTCCTTCAGTTCGAGCCACCCGTGGCTGGTGAACTTGTTGCTGGCCTTGACGAAGTGGCAGCCCAGGCATGCGACGTTGTGCCGGTAGTTCTGCGCAGCGGTGTAGACGAGGACAACCGCGTGCGCCTGGTTGTAGTACCGCTGGGCGATGGAGACGCCCTCGGGCTTCCAGGTCTCGCCGATCTCCGGCCACGGCTCGGGGGTGACCTCCGGCTCGGCGGCGTTGCGGGTACGGGAGAAGAGGGTGGGTGCCATGGGCTTACGGCTCCTTGTCGGTGTCGGGACGTGCGGTGAGTCGAGTGCGCCGGGCGGCGATGGCGGCCACGGCGATGAGGACCAGGGCGTGCGCGTACGGCCAGCTGCTCATCCGATGACCGCGAGGGCGGCGGCGACCAGGAGCAGGGCGAGCGCGGTGAGGATCGTGTCGATCGCGCGGGCGAGGCGTGCGTACTTGGCGACCGCGATGTTGGAGAGTTTCTTGATGCGGGCGGCGCGGGTGTCCTGGTCCATGGAGGCCCGGATGGTGTCCGCGTCCTGCTGCGCCCAGTGAGGGAAGGAACCGGGTGCCGGGGAGCGGCCTCCGAGGTTGGGCCGTACGACCAGGAGCAGCAGCACGGCGGCGGCCGTGAGCGCGAGGGCGGCGGCGGCGCCCATGAGCTGGGCGGGCAGTGGCAGTTGCTTGTCGGCGAGTCCGGCGAGTCCGAAAAGGACCGCGCCGTCGAAGGCCAGTAATAGCGAGGCCTTGCTGTCGGTGCGGGCGATCTCGCTGGTGACCGCGGCGCAGGCCGCGTCCAGGTTCTTGCCCGGGTCGCTGGTGAGCGTCGCGGTGTCGGTGGCGAGGGTCATGTCGTCGGTCCCTTCCGGCCGGGCTGTCCGGCTCCCCGTCACCACCCGGCCCGCAGTGTGCGGGGCGGGTGGATCAGGCAGCCGCCAGACCGTCAGCGGGCGGGGTGGTTGTTGTTGATGATCAGCGGGCGCAGGGACAGGCCGCGTAGCGCGAGGAAGCTGCCGGTGGTCCAGGCGAGGACGGCCAGGGCGGCGGCGACGGGGCGCCCGGCTGCGGGGGAGGCGTCCCACACCATGAGCACCGAGCAGGCGCCGTGCGCGGTCCAGGTCAGCCGGGCTCCGACCGCGCCGGTGAGCCATGACAGGGCCAGGGAGGCGATGCCGACGCCCTGCCAGATGACGAACGCGCTGGAGGCCGTCAGCGGGAGGCCGGCGGTGTGTGCGCTCAGGTAGGCGTGGACGGGGTCGGTGACGGTGGCGGTCCACTGGGTGAACCAGGACCAGTCCTGGTGGTGCGACCAGGTGATGACCTTCGGCAGGCCCCACTTGAGGGTGAGGAACATGGCGATGATGCCGACGACGGCGAAGGCGGCGATGGCTCCGGGCGGGACGTCGTCGACGGTGCGGATCGGCTCCGGCCGGGTCGGCAGGGGGCGCCGGGGCGGCGGGACACGCTGGCTGTCGTCAATGGTCTCCAGTGGCGGGACTGCGGGGTCAGGCTTGTTGGGCTCGGTCACCGGTGGTTCTCCTTCGCGGTGCTCGACGGCGTCGCGGACGGTGTGCTGTGTGCGGAGCGGTGGGGCCGTGCTGGGAAGATCCCGGCTATGCAGGACCTGGTGGCGGTGGGCCTCCGCCAGGGCGGCGGGCCGGGTTCGGTCAGACGCCGATCACGGCGGGCGGCTTCTTCGCCATCGGGGGTGGGCTCTCCCAGGCACAGGGGACAGGTCATGTGCGCGGGGCCGGACTGCCTGGCTCCCCTTCACCACCCGGGCCGCGGCGTGCGGTACGGGTGGATCAGGCAGCCGTCAGGGGTGAACGGTCATGCTGCGGCGGCCCGTTGGTCACCGGGTGGGTGCAGGTAGCTGCCGGGTGCGGCTGGCGTGCCGTCGTAGCACTCCAGGCACGAGCCGAGGGATTTGAGCGGGAGGCAGTGGTAGTACCGCCTCGAACACGACGGGCACGTTTGTCGTTTCGCCATCGCTTTGTCGAGCGCGACTTCCTTGGCGAAGGTCATCGGCCGTACCGGCAGCGCACGCTCGATCTCGTACAGCCATGCCATGCGCTTGCCGCCACGGCACTCGATGACGGCGACCGGCTCTTGGCCGCCGGGCCGTAAGCGTCGCTCCCGCAGCTGCCGCCGGGTGGCGAGCCCTTTCGGGGCCTGTCTCCAGCGGTAGACGGGAAGGGTGCCGAACGCGGTGGCGTAGACGTCGACGTCCCGGGCGGCCGGCGGGGACGCAGGTTCAGCGGCGGCGGCCACGGTTGTGTCCGCGGCCGGTGTGGATCTGGACCCTGGCGCGGCCGCGGGCGCTCACGCTGATCCGGCCGGGAGCACTGGAAGGGACGGAGAACAGCTTGATGAGGACGAAGCCGCCCACGAGGACGACGCCCAGGAGCACGAGCGCCTGGACCAGCTGCACGAGGGCGGCGGCCAGGAAGTAAATGCCGATACCGGCGACGCCCAGGATGAACGCGACCAGGGCCGCTTTGACGAGCAGCGGGGTGACGATCGGCTGCGGGGCCGGGGCGGGCGGTGCGGCGTAGTAGGCGAGGGGTTGTCCGCCGGGCCCGGGGACGACGACCACGCCGTCGATACCGGTGGTGGGCGGGTAGACGACCGTGCCCTGGGGGAGCGGGACGACGTGCTGTCCCAGGGGCATCGGCTGCCCGTGCGGCTGGAGCGGTGCCGTTGGCTGTCCGTAGGGGTGGTGGAGGGGAACCGGCTGGTAGAGGGGCTGGGGCTGGTCTTCGTACGGCATGATGAGAGGTCTCCTCTTCGGGGGAGCCGGGCGGATGTCATGTGGCGTGAGGTCACGCCCGGGTGAGGCTCCGGCCTCTTCAGGGGTCCCGGGATGGCTTCAACATCCCGGGGCCCTTGGAGTAGTCGGAGCAGATCTCGTGGCAGCGGTGAGGCCCGGACCATCGTGGTCCGGGCCTCACCGCTGTTCGTGTTTCTGGCCGGGCCGGGCTGGCTTCAACAGCCCGGCCCTGTCTGTCAGCCCGTGAGGTGGTGGAGCCGGGTGGGGAGCATCTCCGGTCCGTGGAGCAGGATCGTCGGCGGATGACCGGGGCCGTCCCCGCTGGGCAGCAGGTCCGTGGGTTCGGGCTGCTGGTGAACGAAGTCGAAGCTGAAGCCGGTCTGGGTCTCGTTCTCGGTGTCGTCCATCGGGTCCTCTTCCAGGTGGTCGGTTCGGTGCGGGCGGGTCAGGCTGACTCGTCCAGGACGAGCAGCCCCTCGGCGATCTCCTCGTTGAGGATGTCGGCGATGTCCTGCAGGGTCCGGGTCTTTCCGGTGAGGCCGGCGGCCTTGAGGGAGCGGCGCGAGACCTTGCTGGATCCAGCGCGGATGATGCCGCGGGCGAGGTCGCGTGCTTCGGCGAGCTTCATGTCGTCGATGTCGGGCCGCGCGGGAGACGCGTGGTGCTCGCGGTAGCGGGTGGTCCCCCAGTCGGTGTCGCTCTGCGCGGCGTGGTCCCCGAAGGTGGGGGCCGCGGTGGTGAACCCGTGGGCGCGGGGGCCGGAGTTGGGGGCCGTGGTCGCGGTGGTGGTCCCCGGCGCGGTGCCGTGGTCCCCGGCGTCCGGCTCGTGGTCCCCGGTCGTGGTTCCCGGCGTGAAGGGCTGGTCCCCCGTGGTGGTCCCCGGTGTGGCGGGGTGGTTCCCGCTCGCGGTCCCCTCGTTGGGGGCCGGAGTGCCGGTGGTTCCCGGGGTGCGGGAGTCAGCGGCAGCGGCGGGAGCCGGGAGGGGGCCGGTTCCCGTGCTGGTGAGCGCGTTGGGCGGTACGGCGGTCCCCATGGGTGCGGGAGCCGGGGGGACCGGGGCGGGGGCCTGGCCGGGGGCCAGTTCGGCCGCCGGAGGGACCATGGTTCCCGTGATGGCCAGCGCGGTCCCCGCAGTGGGGGCCGCGAGGGCGGGATGGTTCCCGCCGGAGGGCTCGATGGCCCCCTGCTGGTCCCCGGTGAGGGTCAGCGCGAGGTCCAGCATGCCGCCTCGAAGGGGCCACTGCTTCTCGTGGGGGGCCACGCGGCGCCAGCGGCGCCCGTACTCGGCCCGGAGGTCCCCCTTCAGCTTGCGACGGTGCCCTTCGAGGACCAGGCCGGTGCGGTAGGAGCGGACCTCCCACAGGATCATCCGGCGCCAGATCCCGAAAGTTCCGGCGGGGTCAAGGGCCCACCGGCTGAGCCGGATCCCGTCCATGCGGCGCTGGGAGACCATGCCGGTCCGGCGCCGTACGGCGTGGCGGGCGCCCTCCATGAAGGCGATGAACAGCAGTGGCATTGCCGCGTGCATGCCCTGGCCGGTCAGGCGCTCGTTCCAGGGGAGGTTGGTGTCGACGGCGGCGATATTGAACCAGACCGTTGCGGCTGTGAACGTCCAGGCGAGCCATCGCAAAGGGGGGAGAGCCATGTCGAGCTGCTCCAGGAGCAGGTCGGCCACCAGGAGGGCGAGAATGCCCAGGTCAACGCCGATGGGGACGATCCATGCGTGGTCGCCGAAGCCGTATTCCCGGGCCACCTTCTCGACGGCGGCGAAGGAGCCGTATCCACCGAGGCCGGCGAGGCCCGCGAAGAAGAGTCCGGCAACAATGACTGCCCATTTCTGGGCCTTGGACAAGACGGGGGGAGCCTGGGGACGGTCCGCCATTGCGGTTACCTTCCGTAGTGTTCGAGGAGTGTTCGCGCGAACTGTTCGCGCGGCACAAATGCTGATCTTTCGGNAAGACGGGGGGAGCCTGGGGACGGTCCGCCATTGCGGTTACCTTCCGTAGTGTTCGAGGAGTGTTCGCGCGAACTGTTCGCGCGGCACAAATGCTGATCTTTCGGGCGGTGTTCGTGGTGTTGGCACACGAACAGAGCCGAGTTCCTAAGGTAATCTGGGGGTGCGAACAGTTCGGGACTCCGAACTGTTCGCACCCTCCCGCCAGTTACTCTCAGTTGTTCTCAGTGAGGGGGTCGCGGACGATGTCGTACTCGCCGTACGTCTCGGAGTCCTCGATGACGCCGGACTCCAGGAGCTCCGTCCGCAGCCGGTTCCACCAGTTGCGCGGGGTCTTGAGACTGACCCGCAGCCACAGGTCCGACACCTCTTTCGGCTCGAACGATGACTTTCCGTTCGCGAACCATTCGTGGAGGCGCTGGAGGATGGCCTGACGGCACGCGTCCTGGCTGAGCTTGTCGTCGTCCGCGGCCGGGGAGGGCAGCTGGAAGGTCGGGGCGTCATCCGCCGGCGCCTCGATCTCCGCCTCCACGGTCAGATGCTGGGTGACGCCCGGCTCGGGATCGGAGTCGAGGATGCTCTGGATCTCTTCCATCATGTCCTCGGTCTCCTTCGCGAGCAGTTCCTCATCGATCTCCACGTCCTCGTCCTCCTCGTACTCACTGTCGTCGTACGCGGAAGCCGGATCCGTGCCACCCGCACCGGTAGACGGCGCTGCCGGAGACCGCTGCGGGAAGCCGCCGTCTTCGCCGCCCTCCAGGAGCGGGGTGGTGTAGAAGGTGCGGTTGGTCCACAGCGGTCCGAACGCTTCGGCGGTCGTGGCGTCCATGGGGGTGCGGACGTTCATGCCCGCGGTGACAGCCGCCGCCAGGGTGGGCCGGTCGACGGAGTACGTACGGGCGACGACGGCCCACCGCTCCTCGGGGATGCCCATCCCGGCCCAGTAGGAGTAGCCGGGCTTGCGGTTGCCCCAGCCGGGGAACGCCCCGGCCTCGATCGCCTCGGGCGGCAGCACGTACTGCGCTTCGGCACCGTCAGCGAGACCGAAGGCGACGCCAGCTGGGTGGTTGGCCCGCGCGGAGGTGTCCATCTGGTCGTGCGTCGCACGCTGGATCTCGGATTCGACCCAGCCGCCGGAGGAGCGGATGGTGCGCAGCACCTTCCCGTACGCGTCGCCGTCGGCGTAGTCGGCGGCCTCCCCGCACACGATCATCAGGAAGTTGATGCCGCAGCCGGGCTCCCAGCGGGCCAGGCCCTTGGACGCCAGGTACGAGGCGCGGGCGTTGATGACCGGACCGAGCTGCTTGAAGAACCTCTTTGCCTCCTTCTCGTTGGTGATCACCATCTCGGCCGCGTGCCGGATGTGCCCGTAGTCCTGCATGAACTTGGCGCAGTTGACGATGATGATCGACACCTCGGAGCGCGTCGCCGCGTCCGTGATCAGGGACGCGTTGCCCTGTGTCTTCCCCGACCCGTTGGTGCCCTGGAAGATGCAGTGCTCCACGTTCCCGGTCTTCAGTCCCTGGGGGTCACGCAGGACACCGGGAAGGTTGACCTTGAGCGTCTCGCCGTCCTCGTAGCGGCCCAGGTGCAGCGGGCTGTCCCCGAAGCCGGTACCGAACGCGGACGGGCCGGGCCAGGGGAAGCCTTCCTTGAGGAGGTCGGCGACCTGGACCCGCATGGTGATGTCGGAGGAGTCGTCGTCATCCACGGTGTGGGTGATACGGCCGGCCCCCAGCTTGAGGGCGGAGGCCATGGCGGGGATCCGGCGGGCGAACTCGTCCGCTGTGGCCCCGTCCTTGGCCTCCACCTTGGCGACGACCGTGCCCTTGCCGTTCGACTGAGCCTCTTTCAGCTCGTGCTTGGCCAGGCCGATCTCCTTCTCCAGCACCGACCACTTGCCGCCGCTCTTCTCCCCCGCCGACTTCTTGTAGAGCGCGGACCAGATGTTGTTGCCGATGGACAGACCGGCGCCGGCGAGCAGCCAGGAGCCTGCGGTCGCACCGGTCTCCAGGCCGACGACCGTACCGAGCGTGACCCCGGCCGTCGTCGCGATCGAGTTGACCTGGTGGCGGATACGGACGTCCTTGTCACGCTTGGCCTTGACGTCGATGTGGCTGATCAGCTTGGTCAGCGCGGCACCGGTCCCGGCCAGGCCCAGCGCCGCGAGGGCCAGGCTGGCGGGGGTGGCCGACAGCAGGACGTGGCCGGTCTCCGCGACGACGCAGCCGCCGACGGTGATGGCCCACGGGCCGCCGTAAGTGACCCAGGCCTTCTTCGACGCCTGCTGCTCTTCCTCGGTACGGGTGTCGATCTTCTTGGCTCGGGAGCGCAGTGCCATCAGGCGGCCCTCCCGCCGGCCTCGCCCGGACGGCCCGTGCCACCGCGCGGCTTGTCACCGATCGAGAAGCCGGGCTTCTTGGCGTCCTTGCCCTCACGGGCCTTCTTCTCCGCGTCGATCTCGGGCTGGATGAAGTGCTTGACGAAGGAGGCGTACATTTTCACGCCGGACAGTCCCAGGACCTTCGCGGCGTCCGCGCCGCCCTTGAGATGCGCGCCGACCAGACGGGCGCGGATCTTGGACTGGACGCCGAACGTGTACCACTTGCCCTTGTACTGGCCGAGGATCGCGGACACCATGTCGGCGTCCATCCCGACGCGCATGTGGAGCTCCAGGCCGATCGCTCGCAGGATCCGGGCGTACTGGTAGAGGTCGCGGTCCGTTCGGAACTCGATCTTCTCCAGCTGCTGTACCAGCTTGGCGAGATTGGAGCCGATCTTCTCGTCGCCGTCACTCATGGGGTTCCTCTCAACAGGTGGGATGGTGCGGGGGATCGGGGGCTCTCACCTCCCCGCGACCCCGGACCGCAGTCCGGGACCACAGGCATTCGAGAGATCACTCGCTGGCGCTGTTGGCACTCTCGATCGCTGCGCCGACGCCGGTGCCCAGGCCGTCGATCGCGCCGCTGAGCGGCGAGGTCGCCAGGGCGTAACCGCAGACCAGGGCGGCGAGCAGCAGCGGGACCCGGAGGTCCATGCGGAGGAAGAAGTACGTCGCGAGGCCGGCCAGGAGGAAAAGGGGCAGGCTGATCACAAGAACCTCCGGTGGGTGGTGCGGTGGTCCGGACTGTCCGGCTCCCCTCTGCCTCGCCCGTACCGGCCGGGCCGGGACGGGCGGGGGAGGCAACCGACAGGCGGTGTCAGCTGGTGGCTGTCGTCTCGGTGTACTGCTGACGGAGCCAGGCGACGGCGGCCGGCGTCAGGGCGGTGTCCTCACCGAGCGGCGCGGTGTCGATGTCGTGCATCGCATCGAGCGGAGGCAGCAGCCGCATGTAGTCGGGGGATGCGTCTTTAATGACACGGTGGGTCTTCAGGCAGACCAGGTCGTAGCGCAGGAAGAGCTGGCTGGCCTTCCAGGACGCGATGATCCGGCAGACGAACGTGTGGCCTCCCTCGCCCGCCCAGAACTTGTCGGCGTCGCGGTAGACGACGTAGTCGCCGGTCCTGTAGGTGGTTTGCTGTGCCGGTACGGCCAGCGTGTGCGGCTGGGTGTTCACGTGGGGATCTCCTCGCGTCTGCGAACCGAAGGGGAAGGCCGCCGGACTCTGGTCGGCGGCGGATGAATCTCACGGACCGAGTGACCCGCCCGGTAAGCCGCGGCGGCCGTCATCGCGGCAGCCGCCAGCAGCACACGGGCCAGGGGATGACCGAGTCCGAGACGAGCGGCTGCTCGGGCCGCGCGGTGCTGCGCGGCCCGAGCGGCCGGTATGTGCGGAGTCAGGATCAGGCTCCTGCGTCAGCGGCGGCCCTTGCCGGGCGGCGGGGGCTGGGGCGCGGGACTCTGGCCGCACGAGCACGCCTCGTGCCGCACGGCCTGGTAAGACTTTCCGTCCGCGCCGGTCTTGTTGAAGGTGACGAGCTTGTCGGGGTGTCCGCAGGCACTCACCGGACCGCCGCCGATCCGGTGAGGACCAGCAGAGGCTGAACGGTGGTACCGGGGGACATCTGATCGAGCGTCCGCCGGGCGCGGCCGCCCAGACGTACGGCCCGCTGGTCGCCGTCGGCGACCAGGTGACGCACCAGCTGGTGGAAGTCATCGTCGGGCGTGAGCGTCTTGCCCGGCTCACGCTGCGGCAGCGGCGGCCGGTCCGGGTTCGCGAGCAGCGGAGTGCCGAGCGCGGCCTCCGGCTCGTCCTCGTAGCCGTTGCCGTCGCGCCCGCTGGTGTCCTCCTCCCGCTGGATCTCCTCAACCGTCGCGGCCCGGGCCGTACGGCCGGTGCCGAAGACAGTGGCGAGCAGACCGGTGTGTGTCGGAGTAAGGGGGAAGCCGACCGGCCGGTCGCCTCGCGGCCTCGGCTCGGTGGGGGTGGTGACGACCGGAACCGGCCGTGTCATGATCGTGGCTCGCACAGGGGTGTCCTTCCTACGGGGTTCCTGTGTGGCGCCGCCCGGGAGGTCAGAGTCCCGGGCGGTTTCTGCTACTGGCGGGCTCGGGCGGGCTGCCCGGCTCCGAGCGGCACGTGAGTACCGCAGTGCCCCGGACCGGACTCGAACCGGTTGTCGTGCTTCCAACGGGGCCCGCGATCTTCGCCCTTGTCTCACCGCGCGTTCGGATCGCTTGTCCGCCCGTGAGGGCGGCAAGGGAAAAGGTGCTTCGGAAGCTGTCTGCGCGGCAGGGCTGGCTTGTCGCTGGTGCCTGTCCCGCATCTCGCCTGCGGGCTGGCGGTCCGCATCCCCTGCGGACTGGGCCGGTTCAACCAGAGGACTCACCTGGGGGCACCCCTCCGCAGATCTTTTGCTCGGAGGTGCCGGCTAGTCGTAGCGCCGGATGTTCGCTGTTGAGTTGAGAAGGAACGGCTACTCCGGGGATCCGGCCCACCGCAGTGGCGGGCTTCACCCAGGGCGTCTGTGCTAGCGGGGACCGTGTCCGGCTCCCTCATCCGGCGCCGCCCGCGAGGGCGGTTCCGAGTGGGGGAGCCGGGTCCGAAGACCCGGCGGGTGGATTGGGGAAGGTCAGGCCACGAGCGGCAGAGGCGCCGCGGCGGCCGACCGCCGCGTGATGCGCAGATGCGTGGCGTAAGGAAGGAGGACGAGGACGTCGACCAGGCGCTCGCGGACGAAGCGTGGGATGGCCGGGTCGGCGGTAGTGATGTCGCGGGCGGCGTGGAGCCGGGCCCGGCGGGTGGTGTCCGCCGTGATGAGCGCGTCGACAAACTCCGTAGGGCCCATGTCCGAGGTGGCGGTGACCTGCTCGTGCGGGAGGAGGCCGGCCTCGTACATCGCGAGGGGCGTCCCGAAAGCGATGTCGAGGTCGATGTCGCCGAAATCCGGCAGCTCCACGGCGACCGCATCGAGAAGCGCAAGCGTCTCAGCGTCGAAGGTCTCGGTGGCGGGGCTGGCGGCGGGGCGACGGGTGGCGTTCATGGCGTGGTGCTCCTTTCAAGTAGACGGGCTCGTGTAATCCCGAGAAGTGGCAGGTGGGGGCCTTCTTCGACCGCCCCACTTCGTCGATATACATAACTTAGCTGATACAGTCGGGGGCGTGTCAAGCGCATGATTGAGGAAGCTATGGAAGCTAGCTAAGTCGAGGGGGTCGACCTACGATGTCGCTCATGAGCAACGAGGCCGTGCAGCCGTACCAGCGAATCGTTCAGGATGTCCGCGACAAGATCCGCACCGGTCGGCTGACCGCCGGAACGAAACTGTCGAGCACGCGAGAGTTGGCCGAGGAGTACGGCGTTGCGCCCGGCACCGTCCAGCGGGCCCTGACCGAGCTGCGCACGGCCGGGCTCATCTACTCCCACCAAGGACGCGGTTCCTTCATCACGGACACGGCTGCCCAGACCAGCGAGGACTCGACTGCCCTCGCCCTCAAGGCACTTGAGGAACAGGTCGCGGACTTGGCCGCCCGCCTCGAAAAGATCGAGAAGGAGCGCAGTGACTGACGTCCTTCCTTGCGTCTCGCTGCGCATCGCCATCCCTTTCCGGTGGGGTCAACTTCGTTAGCAAAGTTGTAGACCCGGCCGGGGTTCGAGTTCCAGATCAACCGTGTATCCAGCCGCCGGATACACCGAGTGGAGACATGGAGGGGGCACCAAGTGGGCCAGCAGCCCAACGCGTTGACACCGGAGCTATCGCCCCAGCACCGCTTCGGATACACGCTTCGCGAGCTGCGGCGAGTCCGTCAACTCTCCCTGCGAGGGCTGGCTGACAAAGCTTTCATGTCGCACTCCAAGCTGCAGAAATGGGAGAGCGGCGACAGATTCCCGAAAGACCAAGCGGAGGTTGAGCTGATCGACTCTCTGCTCCGCGCCGGCGGAATCTTGGTCGACCTGTGGGAGCGGATCGGCTCGCCTGTACCCGCACCGGGCCGTGTATCCGTTTCGGTCCCTCATGTATCCGAAGCGTCGGTTGGGCTGGCCACAGCCGCCTCCCAGCAGGCAGCGTCTGACCATGAGGGGATTTTTGTCCCCGCTCGTCTACGGGATGGATCGGTGGTTTTCGTGGCGCTCGATCGACGCGTGATGCTGCGCGGTGGGGTGGGGCTCGGTGCGGCGGCTGCGCTGGGCGTGGGGACGCCAGCAGTCGCAGGGTCCAGCGCAGTACCGGGCCTGACACGACCTGCACGGTCGGCTGCCGCCTACAGCGGTACGCCGGTGGAACACTTTCAGCGAGCGCGCCGTTTGCTGATCGACAACGACAACCTCCTCGGCCCCAGCCGAGCCGTCGCCACTGCCCGCGAGTACATCGAGCACATCAAACATCTGCGCCAGGACGCCAAGGGCTCGGATCGTCACGCCCTCATGGAACTCCAGACGCAGTACGCGGAGTTCACTTCCTGGCTCTACCAAGACCTGGGTGACTTCGACAGCGCGCAGTTCTGGCTCGACAGGGCGTTCCAGTGGAGCCACACCGTCGGGGACGGCGACCTGACCTCATACGTGATGGCCCGCAAGGCTCAGCTCGCCGGCGAGATGCGGGACCTGGTCGACGTCGTGGATCTCGCCGAAGCCGCGCAGCGCATGGCCCGTCCCCGGAGCCGGCTGGCCGCAGTCGCCCGGACCTACGAGTCTTACGGTCACGCGCTGCGTGGGGAGTCAACCAACAGCGAGCGCGCGATCGACGACGTACGCAATTCTCTCGATCGCGTCTCCGGCGACACGACTCCCTGGGGGGTGTGGCTGAACGAGCAGTACGTGGAGGTACACCGGGCGCAGGGCCTGGCGGTGTTGGGCCAGCACGCGAAAGCCGCAGAGGTCTTCACCAACGCCATCAAGTCGCTGCCCGACGGCTACCACCGTGACCGCGGTGTCTATATGGCTCGGGCCGCTGTGGCCCATGCCGGTGCTGGCGCCCCTGACGAAGCGGCTGCAGTCGGCCTCCAGGCCCTGACCGTGGCCAACGAAACGGGCTCGGGCCGGATCGTCCGGGAGCTCGCCCGTCTCGACAAAGCGCTGGTCCCCTGGCAGCGCCAGCCCGAGGTCGCAGAGTTCCGTGCGCACTTCGACGGCCTGCTCGCCCATGAATCCTGAGAAGAAACGGATCACACCACCAATGACCACGCGTCCTTACGTCATCCTCTCCGCCGCCATGTCGGTCGACGGCTACCTGGACGACACCAGCCCCGAGCGGCTACGCCTGTCCAACGCGGCCGACTTCGACCGTGTCGACCAGGTCCGCGCGGAGTCCGACGCCATACTGATCGGCGCCACCACCATGCGCCGGGACAACCCGCGGCTACTGGTTAACAGCGACGCCCGCCGCGCGCAGCGCGTGGCCGAAGGCAAGCCGGAGTACCCGCTCAAGGTCACGGTCACCCAGAGCGGGGACCTCTCCGCCGACCTCAGGTTCTGGCATCACGGCGGCGACAAGTTGGTCGTCACCGTGGACGACGCAGTGGAGAAGGTCCGCGCGACGCTTGGTGACCTTGCCGACGTCGTCAGCGTGGGGCCGGAGCTCGACTGGGGCCTGGTTCTCGATGAGCTCGGGCTCCGCGGCGTCGAGCAGCTGATGGTGGAGGGTGGCGGCACGATCCACACCCAGCTCATGGCGGCGGACTTGGCTGACGAAGTGCACTTGGCCATCGCTCCGCTGCTGGTGGGGCAGCCTGATGCGGCCCGCTTCTTGGGCGCCTCCGAGTACCCCGGCGGGTCGACCGCCCGGATGAAGGTGCTGGAGGTCCGCGCGATCGACGACGTTGTGCTGGTCCGTTACGCCCCGAAGGAGCGCACCGCCTGATGTACGCGCCCGACCGGGACCAGGACCGGCGCTGGATGCAGCGTGCGATCGACCTGGCCGCACTGTGTCCTCCGGCCTCAGGCGCCTACTCGGTCGGCGCGGTCATCGTCGGCGAGGATGGCACCGAGCTCGCGACTGGCTACTCTCGCGAGACCGGACCCCGTGAGCACGCGGAAGAGGTTGCCCTCGCCAAGCTCCCGACGGGCTACGCGCGCCTTGCCGAGGCCACCATCTACAGCACGTTGGAACCTTGCTCTCAGCGCAGCGCGGACCGGACACCGTGCGCACAACGGATCGTCGCCGCTGGTATTCCTCGCGTCGTCATCGCGTGGCGCGAGCCGTCGTTGTTCGTAGCCGACTGTGTCGGCTACGAACAACTGGCTGAAGCTGGCGTGATCGTGGTCGAGCTCCCGGAACTCGTTGAGGCGGCCAAGGCCGTCAACGTGCACCTGGGGTTGAAATGACTGCCCAGGTGTACGGGAGCGTCGACTGCCGGCCGACCAGCGAGCCTGAGTCGGCGTCAACTGACTTCGGAGAGCGGGGGCAGTGCTGTGGTGACGACACGTGACCCCGGCGGGCACCCGCGATACCGCCGGAACGGTACAGTGGCCTCCGACGTTGATCAAAAGAATGGCCCCCACGACCTTAGGCAAGTCGAGGGGGCGGGGCCGAAGGACCTTGTAACGGGGGTCCCGCAGCCTGCCGAGCACCCTTTTACCCAAAGGAAGGTGCCGACGTGATCAGGGTACCCGTACCCGACACCCGACACACCGCACCCCGCCGTGGGGTCAGCAGCCGTATGCGCTGCTGGTCCTTCGACGGGGTGATTGTGCTGCCCGTGCGTACCCCGGTCCGCCCCTCGTGTGAGGGGGCCGGGATGACGTAGGTCTGCGGGGGCGGCGCCCTCTCGGGTCTTCATGCCGCCCCGGGTCACTCAGCCATCAGGTGATTGGCGTCACCTGGGCTCAGTGCCCATCACATCTCCGGTCTGGCCTGCCAGGGCTTCCCGGAGGGGTTGTTCGACCCGGTGCCATCCGGCTTCGAACGGTTCAACTTCAGGTTCCACCAGAACCAAGCCACCCTCGCGGGAGGCTCCCATCGTGCTTCCCGCCTTAACAGGAGGCGGTTTCATTTTGCACGACACCAAGGCGGGCCGCCAGCTTTGGCATGCCCGCAGTTCCCTGTTCGACCCATACGAGCGGCTGTTCAGCCGCCCACATGTGGTGGACATCACTCGATTCGGTGCCCCCCGCCGAGCCACGGCGGTCGCACCGTACGGGGCTGCAGAGAACCTGCTCCCCGGTCGGGGAGGGACTTGCGGGGCTAGCCCCTCGGCGGCCGAGAGTTCCGCCATGATCTTTCCTTCCTTCATCACCATGCCCGGCAGCCCCTGTCCTGCGTTTCCGTCCTTCTGCGCGGGTGCGCGGTGAGTGCCGTGGCGGCGAGGGCCGCTGTGGTGATTCCGTCGCCGCGGTCCGGAGCGGGGGAGAGCGGTGTTTCCGTGCCCGCTGGGCTCGGGTTCGCGGTGGTGCGGGGGCGTCAGCAGGATGTGGTCCGTACGGGGTCTCGGCGTGCGGAGCCGCGGGTGTGGCTGCGGTCGGTGGTGTGGCTGGTGGGTGCGGGGCTGCATCCGAAGGCCGGGCCGACGACGTTGGTGGTGGCGGAGGATCTGGCGTCGCGGATGGATTTCCGGCGGGGGATCGTGCTGTACGACCTGGAGGGCACGGCTCGTCGGGTCGGGGTGTCGGTCGCGACGGTGAAGCGGCATGTTGCGGTGCTGCGGGAGCTGGGTGCGCTGGTGTGGCTGGTGCACGGCTCGAAACGCAATCTGCGTCTGCCGGGGCGGGCGTATACGGCGACGGCGACGGTGTACGGCGCGGTGATCCCGCGCGTGTACGACGCGGCGATGGGGCACCGGCTGTCCGGATCCGGTTACGAGGCCCGGGTGTGCGGGGTGACGGGCGCCGGCCGTGAGCGTGCGGTCGCCGCAGCCGCGTCCAAGGCGAAGCCTGTGGATAACCGGGCTGTGGATAACTCCAGTTCAGCGTGCCGTGCGCCCCATTCTCCTGGTCGTTACCACCGATCACCTGAAGCTGAGGTTGAGAGTGGTAGTAAAGACACCTCGCGCGAGCGCGCGAGCCGTTCCACAGCATCGCCCCGCACCCAGAAGTCCAACACCAGCAGCGACAGGGAGCCTCGCCGGACGGCCGGTCAGGTACGCCGGTCGGTCTGGATCACCCGGCAGGTGCGGGCCCGCGTCAACTGGACCCAGGGCGAGCGGCTGCGCCGTCTGGAGTTCGTACTGCGGCCCTTCACGGATGCCGGGTGGGACGCCGACACCATCGCGGCCGAGCTGCACTCCTGGATGCTGACCTGGCGCCCCGCCCACCCGGCCGCGTTCATCCGCGCCCAGCTCGCACAGCAAGCTGCCGCCGTCCACCAGGCCGAGCAGTTCGATACGGCCGAGGGCTGGGACGAGACCGAAGCATCCGGAGCCTTCACCGCATCCCGTCCCGACCTGGTCCGCAGCGTCCTCGACGGCCTAGCGCAGGGCATGGCCGCTTACTCCGCCCGCCAGGCCGAGCAGGGCCTCGACGACCTGACAGGAGCCGACGCGGCCGCCGACATGGCCGCCTTCCTCGGAACGGGAGTTGCGGCATGACCGACACCACCTCCACGACGGAGCTGAGCGGCGTCGACCTTGCCCGGGTTGCGCTCCTCAACGCCCGGGCCGCCGCGAAGAGCCGGCCGGAGCCGAAGCGACGCACCGGTGCGTCCCCGACAAGGCGGGCCCTCACCGGGGACCGGGACCCTCAGCCTTTCGGAGCCGCGATCACACAGATGATGGCCGAACGCGGATGGGACATGGCCGCCCGAGGAGGCATCGTCATCGACCAGTGGCCGACCATCGCCCCGGAACTCGCGGGGAAGGTCGCCGCTGTCGCGTTCGACGAAGACACCCGCACCCTCCACCTGCGGCCCGTCTCACCCGCCTACCGCACACAGATCGACCTCTACCAACGGCAGATCACCGCGAAGATCAACGCCACCGTCGGTGACGACACAGTCCGGCACCTGAAGATCCTCGTCCCCGGCCCGGTCAGCTCCACGGCCGATCCGAGGCCCGTCAACGCTCCAGCCCGCGGCGTACCCGCACCGGACGGGCAGCCGGCCGAGCCCCGCCCAAGGAATCCCGGATACCTGAAGGCGCTCGCCGCCCACCAGACGAGCAGGCTGAACGCAGACCGGTCCGAGGATCCAGACAGCCGCCGAACGAGAACAGGCCCGCGAACCCGAAGAACGGCACGGTGCGCTTGAGCAGGCGGGTGGCCCACCGGCGCCGCGGGCCTTCTCCGTGACGCGAGGCCGCATCGACCCGTCGATCGCGGAGGCGGTGGAGCGGCAGTCGCATGCGATGCGGGCGCTCAGCCTCCAGGCGTTCCCCGAGCCGGAGCTGGCGGCCGACGACCAGCCAGGCCCCGATCGAGCAGACCCGCATCGAGCGCCGCCGCCAAGCCGACGTCTCCCACGCCGCGGCCCTGCGCCGGGCCCGTGCGGAACGCGCGGCGAGGGCGGCCGGGACGGCGGCCGCGGTCCCGCAGGCGGCGCCGCTGGGGAGGACCGCGTGAGGGGAGGAGAGCGCTGGGTGTCAGGGGCGGAGGCCGCGCCCGGACCTCTGGACCGTACGGCGTGATCGAACACGGTATGCGCCGGGCGGGTAAGCAGGGTGATCAGCTGCGAAGCGAAGGGGTCGGCTGTCACGCTGTGTTGAGAGGAAGGGTGGGGGGGCACGTGCGGCGTGATAGACGGCAGATCCAGACAGCGGTTGTCGGCAGCGCGGATTCCGAGGAGCCGCTCGTCCTGCCGCTGGAGGCCATCGAACTCGACGCCTTCCGCAGCCTCCACGAGAACGACTCCTTCTGGTGCGGGCTCCTCCTCGGAGGCTGCGGTGGCCAGCTGACGACGAAGCTCTACACCGACCGGGTGTGCCACTTCGCCCATCACCCCGGCCCTGACGGCCAGCCCCACGTCTGTGGCCGGCGGGCCCGCAGCGTGAACAGCGCAGACCACCTCTACGTGAAGTCCGCGGCCGCGGCCTGGCTCCACAACCGCGGCACGCAGGCCGACGTCGGCTTCGCACAGCCGGACGGAACCCCGCTGGGCTCCGTCGTCGATATCCAGCTCGCGCACAAGAGGCTGCGTGTGCACCTAGACCAAAGCGTCGCACCGGAGTGGGACAGCCCGCACGAACCGGTGCTCGGCATCTCGGTCCCAGTGGACCAGGACACCCTCATCAAACGCTGGTACGTGCACCGCATTCGCCTGGACAGCGAAGGCACCAGCCGACGCGTCCGCATCGGGACCGAGGCCTTCGCGCGGCCGACCGAATGGTTCTTCCTGGAGGAGTGCGACGTTACCGAGCGAGGACTGTCCACCCCGGCCGTCGAACGGATCATCCAGGCACACAGCACGCCCGAACCGGCGCGATGGACCCCGGGGCAGAAGCAGAAGACTTCGCCGCAGGACGAGCGGGCACAGGAGTTGATGCGCCGACTGCTCTACGCCCGCCGGACCGAGTCACCCGACCTGACGGCAACGGTCTGCCGTGAGATCACCGAACTTTCCGGGGCCGGCCCTCAGCTGCAGGGACGGCTGGATGCCGCGCATCACAGCGCCTCGCTCTGGGTGGAGAAAGAACTCGAATCCCGCCGGACGCTGATCTCCTTGCTTGATCAGGCTGTGGGCACGCGGAAGCTCAGACAGATTCAGAGCTTGATCAAGCAGGCTAAAAAGGCCACCAAGGTGGACCAGACCAGGCAGGAGAAAGAGGCGATCCACGCAGCTGTTGACTACCTAGCAGCCGAAATTCCAGCCACAGTCAATCGACTGGATGCTCTTCTGGAAGAAGTGAGCTTCATTCCAGCCAACGGCGCCCCGGAGCTGCTGAGTAGGAAGGTGCACCAGATCTCCCGGGAGATTGATGAACTCGGAAGAGTCGGAAAGGGCGTGCCGCACCAACGCGCCCAGCTCGCTCTGTGGGAGGAACGGCTCAAGTCGCTCCTCGTTCTCCCTCCCGCCTCTACGGCGCCAGGCCCGTTGCACCAGCTGGTCGGCCGGGGGTACTGGACCACGAAAGTGTGCCCGCTCTGTGGGGCCGATCACGGACAGCAGTGCGTCATCCTTGATGGCCCCCGCACAGGGCAATTGCGAGAGACACCCCACGCTGACCGATTGCGGCTCCTCATCGGGGAAATCAAAGAACGCCAGACGGAAGACATAAGGAGGGCTCCGACTGTATGGCAGGTGTACGACGTAACCTGCCCCGTCTGCCAGAAAGAGCCGGGGGCCTGGTGCCAGACACCTGGCAGACCGCACGCACTACGGTACAAACTCGCCGCAGATTTTACGCAGCAGAGAAAACCGAATTCGAAAGAAAAGAACCGTCAGCGAGATATCGAACAGGCTGCACCCGGCGCTCCGGAACTATGAGTTATCGGATTCAGTAGAGGAGCGAGGACATGACCACGGAACCTACCGCAGCGACGTTGATGGAGGAGACGTCCTACCAAGGGTTCAGGCTGCAGTTCGGGAACACCCTGATCGAGGTGCGACCCGTCGCCGGGCAGAATCTCGCCAGGGCCGATGCGGAGATTCAGATCGACGTCTTCATGGTGGACGAGAAAGACACACAACGGTGCGCACTGACCGAACGGGTGACCGGAGCGCAGCAGTTGCGCAACGCCCTCACACAGTGGCGAGCGATCCTGTCCTGACCCTCGCCATCGCGGGCGGTCCGGCTGGACGGGCCCGGACGATGTTGAACGCGGCAGTGGCCGTGGCCCTGAAGACAACCAACCTTCTTCGGAGCTACGGCGACTGCCGCGTTACGACTGCGCGCGAGGAGGTCAGTCGGGCAGAGGCACGCGGATGACGGGGTCGAAGGGGTGCTGGTTGAAGCCGGTGCGCAGATTGCGGCAGCCCTGTGCCGTGCACATGAAGAACGCTTCGACGTTTTTCATGCCGGTCCGATTCTTTAGCCAAACCTTCTCATTGGGGGTGATGGGGCGGTGCTTTTCATCGGTCTCGCAGGTGTAGCAGTACATCGTGTGGGGTTGCACGACACCTCCCGAAACAGGCGGATAGGCCGACTAGGAGCCTATGAAGGCGAGTTGGGTGGGCGGCAGTACGTAACTGGCCGTCTCCAGGCTGGCGAATCCGGGCGCTTCCTTCCCCGGGGGCACGAGACGAGAGCGTCGCCGTGGCCCCGCCCACCCCAGCTACGGCGCTGAGTCGCGGTCAGGGCGCCGGCGTCTGGCCGTTGCTCATGATCCGAGCACTGTCTCGCCGTGCTCCCTCGTCCAGGTCCTCATCGCCTGAGACTGCCCGTGGCCCGACTGACGGCTGAGGATGATGCTCACCGTCGTGTGGTCGCCGTACAGGCCGACGAAGGAGCGGAACTTCCGGACGGCAGTCTCACGGCTGCTCCACTCACCGGTGACGGCCGGGCCGCCGACCGTGAACCGGACGGCGACCTCGAATCTCACCGCCAGGTCCTCCGCGTGCTCCACCAGTGGGCGCACCTCAGGGCTGCGCTGCAATGATCTGCACGTCAGAGACGCCATCCTGCGCCTCCTTGTACCGCTTGTAGTCCTCAGCGGCCGCCGGGCTGTAGCTGACGGCGGACTCCCAGCGCTCCTCCGACCCATCCTGCGTCCACGTGATCTTGACGGTTTCCATGCTCGTGCCCCTTCGTCGCCCTGGTTGCCCGGCGACGCATCGGCTTCAAGGTGAGAACGCCGCCAGGCCCGTACAGGGTCGCATCCGCCACCGACAATGCCGTCTGACCTGCGCAGAAGCCGACGATGGAAAGCGTCCTGCGTTGGATCCGGCCAGGAGTTCACTTTGCGTCATCCGCTGGTAACTGAGGCGCATGGCTGCTCAGTTCGGGCTACACAGGGAAGCCGGGATTCTGTCCGCGGTCGGGCGCGGACGGCTGGCATCTGGCAGGAGGTCTGGGCCGTGCTGACGATCAACGTGGCGGTACTGCTCGCTGTCATCGTGATCCTTCGGCTGCGTCGGCGCACCGAGGCCAGGAGCAGGATGGACGAGCGGATGACCGTGGTGATCGTGCTGGCCCTGGGCGTGCTGCTCGCGCCGACTCCGGTGGGGCAGTCGATCCTCACAGTTCTGGGAGAGATCGCGGGCAGTATCACTGAGGCCGGCGGCGACTGACCCACAAGCAGTTCTCATTGCCGGGCCTGCAGAACATTGCCCTGCCTAATGGGGCCGGGAGCACGGATCCAGTGTCGCGAGCGCCCCGCCCGTCTCAGGGGGCGGGTTCACAGACGTCGCATGCTGTCGCCCACCCGTGCTTCACGAAGGTCTTGGCCTGAGTGGTGTCGGCCGGGGTGAGGCGTCCTGCGGCAGTCCAGCAGCCGGCCCGGTGGAGGAGGAGCTGCTTGGCGGCGGGGAGGGCCTGGAGTATCCACCCCGCGGCGTCGGTGGCTTGCCGGGTGGGGACTTCGCTGTAGTCCTCGCCGTCAATGGGCCGGGCGGCCGTGGAAGGTACGTCGATTGAGACCTCATACCACCACCGGCCGTCACTGTCCCGGCGCCGGGCCAGTAGGTGGCCCTCTATGACACGCCCTCCGGGGAGGGTGACGGTCACCCTCGGGGCCAAGTATTCGGTCATGAGTTCGAATAGTAGTCCCGCGCCGTATGTCCGGAGGACGCGTGCGCCCAGGGCGATGCGTCGGATCCTGTTCGCGGACAGCCCGGCGCGCACCCACGTCCACGCATTCGAACGTGCGTATTATTCACAGGTGCCCACACCGTACGACTTCCCCCAGGACCTCATCGACCACGAAACCGGCCTCCAGCAGACGCGAGCCGACTACAAGGCGCTGTGCGCCACCCTGCCCTGGTCCGTCGACCCCGCCCCCGGCTGGAAGTCGGACAAGCAGCCCCTCAGCGACTACCTGGCCGACGTGCCCGACAGCCCCGGATACACGGACGAGCAGAAGAAACGGGAAGCCGAACTCCGCGAGAGGCTGGTCGACCTCTCCACCGCCGTCACCACGCACCCGTACTGGGCGACACTGGACCGCGGCGACGTCGTGGAAGCACGCATGGAGCTGAAGAAGAACGCGCGCGAGGCCCTGACCGGATAGCCGTACCAACCGCCCGCCTCCCCGCGAAGAAGACGATCGCGAGAAGACCGCGAGCCGCCGGAAACGCAACGCGTCATAGGCCGCGGCGGGGCCGGGCCCTCCCGGACCGGGCCCCGACCGGTGTACCAGAAGCGCAGGCGTCACGCCCGGCGGGTGTGAGGGGAGACACCGGCCGCCGCGACACGCCACACTGGCAGTACGTGATGGAGGTGGAGGGGAATGAGCGTTGCCAGCTTTGCTCAGCACCACGGGCCCTGGACCGTTGACGACGTCCTTGGCTTGCCCGAGGACCGATCGGTCCGCTACGAACTGCTGGGGGAGTCGCTCGTGATGTCCCCCGCCCCGGGGCTGCGCCACCAGCGCGCCAGCTACCGCCTGCACGTAGCGCTGGACGAGGCCGCCCGTGCCGCCGGCGCTCCGGTCGAAGTGCTGGAAGCCATCAACGTCACCCTGCCCTCCGGCCTGGTTGTCCCGGACATCGTCGTCGCCGACGCGGGCGCGACCGCCGAGGACGGCGTCAGTATTGACGCCGAAGCCGTGCAGCTGGTCATTGAGGTGGTCTCGCCAGGCAATCGGACCATGGACCGCAAGCTCAAGCCGATGCTGTACGCGGAGGCTGCGATCGAGCACTACTGGCGCCTGGAACTCGAACCGGCACCACGGCTGATTGTCAGCGTGCTGGACGGTGGCCGGTACGCGGAAAAGACGACCGCGCTGCCGGGCGTCACCACCCGGATCGAGGCGCCGTTCCCCCTCGCGATCGACCCTGCCACACTCGCCCGGCGGTAACACCAGGGCCGACCGATCGTTTCCCCTGGCTCTGTCGATGACGAAGAGCAGCGTTTCTCTGGCAGTTCGCGAGATGCTGCCCGCGCCGAATGTCCACGGCTTCGGACGGCAGCTCTGTGGTGACCGGCGAGCCGCCTGTCGACCGCCTGTGCGGCCCTTGGGCAAAGAGCGCTGGCTACGGGCGCAGGTGACAGTCGGCGAGACGGGCGGAATCCGCCGGGTCGGGTACCGGACAGCCGCGATATCGTGGGCCCTTGATGTCCGCCCGTGTTCGTGACCTGGCAGGAGCGCCCCGCATGCCCGAGGACCCCATCGCGCACAGCGAGCTCGCCGCGCTCACCCGCCGTTTCGAGCGAGCGGAGGAGAAGACCGACCGGGAGTTCGGGATCGTCAAGAGCGATCTCACCGCGCTGCGGCTCCAGGTGGGCAACCTTGACCAGAAGGTGGCCAACCTCGATGAGAAGGTTGACCGGCTTGCCGATGAGGTGCACGGCCTGAACGAGAGGATCGACCGCAATCAGGCGCAGATCGTTGAGCTGCTGTCCCGTCTGGTGGGCAAGGATGTGGGCACCGCGTAGACGGTGACCGGCCGGAGGGGCCGCGTCCGCGATCCCGGTACCTGACCAGTCTGACCACCGCCTGGTCCGCGATCCCGGTACCTCTGACCACCGCCTGGCGGAACTCGTTGGGTCCCTCGCAACGGCTGCGGCCCCGGACACACCACGCGGTGTCCGGGGCCGCAGCCGTATGTGTGCTGGTCAGATGGTCGCTGGGTGAGCTGCCTGTGTGGCCTGGGCGTTGAGTGCCTGGTGGTGGCGGCGGGTGATGGTGGCTGTGCCGATGAGGAGTCCGTCGGGGGTGAAGTGGGGCGGGCTGAGGTGCTGTTCGAGGGCGGGCAGGTAGTTCCACCGGAGGCCGGGGTGGGCGGAGTGTGCGTAGTGGTGGAGGTCGCCGTAGGGGAGCCATGTGGTGGCGGCGATGGCCGCCAGGGCGCGGTTGTGCGGGTACAGGCGCAGGCAGCGGCCGGCTTCGATCTGGGCGGGGGTGCCGGTGCGGTGGTCGGGGTCGAACCAGGTGTGTTCGGCCAGCAGGGACATCCAGGCGAGCTGTGGGTAGAGCAGGAGCCGCGGGATGAGCAGGCCGCACAGCAGGGCGGGCCACCCGCCGGCCGCATACGCGGCCGCGCAGAGGGCGGCGGGGACGGCGGTGCGGTGCCAGGCTCCCGGGCCGCGCAGGTGGGTGGCGAAGCCGACGGCGGTGCCGCGTATGCCGCGTGGGGTGAGCGGGTGGATCAGTGCCGTCGTGTAGGCGAGGCCGGTGGTGTGGGGGCGCAGGCCGGCCTGGCGCAGTTCGGCGAGGTTGGGGTCGTCGGCCTGGGTGGCGTTGGGGTGGTGGTCGCGGACATGGCGGCGGCGGCGTGAGGTGACGGGTCCGAGTCCGAGGGGGTGGTGGGCGAAGACGTCGGCGAGCAGCTGGTTGGCGCGCGGGGTGCGTGCGAGGACGCCGTGGACGGCCGCGTGGCTGATCTCCTGGAGGTGGCGGAAATGTACGGCGACCGCGGCCGCCGCGAGGACGGCGGGAAGGGGGCCGTGAGCGGCGAGCATCCACCAGCCGGTGATCTGCATCCACTGTCCTGCCAGGAGCAGGAGGGGGGTGAGGTTGTTGGCGCGTGTGCGCTGGAGGGCTATGAGACGGGCGGCGTCGGCGGCGTGGGGCCGATGGCGGGCGAAGTGGATGCGGTCGATCTGGCGCAGTGCGGTTCCGGTGATCAGGAGGGTTAAGCACAGGGGCATAGTGGTCCCGGGTGATGAGGGGCGGGCGACTCCCACCGATCACCACAGAGCGTACTTATTAGTCCACCATTTTTTTGCGCGAAGGCCCGGCACAGGGCCGGGCCTTGGTATGAGGGAGGACAGCTGCGCTTCTACAGGGTGTCGACGGCCTGCCGGATGCGGGCTTCGTCCCAGGCGGAGTCGAGCAGCCGGCGGGCGGCGTTCTCGTAGGTGCGCAGCGCCGCGGTGGCGGAGTCGGCGCCGTTGCCCCAGGCGGACTCAAAGCGCGTGATCCAGCGGTCGACGCCCTTGAAATGCACGGTGCTGCGGCCCTTGGTGTAGTCGGCGTCGCCCTGTTCGTCTTCGACGAGGGCGGCGGCCGCGGAGATGATGATGACGTCCACGGCCTGGTCGGCGCGCAGCCTGTCCCGGACGGCCAGCCCGCAGGTGACGCCCATCTCGCGCTGGAAATCGATGAGTTGCAGCAGGCTGCGGGCATAGTCCTCGCGGACGAGGTCGCGTTCGTAGGCGATGTAGAGCCGGTTGACGGTGCCTCCGGCCTGGAGCAGCTGCCGGTTGGCGGCGAGGTACTCGCGGCGGCGGGTCAGGAGGCCGGGGTCGGTGGTCAGGTCGCTGGCGAGGATCCGCTGCGGCTGCGACTGGGACTCCAGGAGGGTCTGGACCAGCATGACCGACAGGCGCGGCACCTCGCTGGCATAGACCTGGAGGTGGCCGTCGGCAACGGCACCGTAGTCCGAGACGAGTTCGTGCTCCAGCTTTGCGCGGACCAGGTCGTAGTAGTGCGCGTCATCCATGTCCCGCAGGTTATTGGCACGCCGGAGCTGGATGAAGCGCTTGCGCAGCCAGATGTGTGAGCCCACCAGCATCATCACGATCACCGTCTCGGCGACCAGAAGCGCGTTCTTCGTGGTGCCGCGCGCGGCGAGCCACGCGATGACCGGGGTGACGATCCCGATGAGCCCGATCAGATTCGTGAGCACGGGTGACACTAAGACGTCGACGGCCCGGCCTGTGGAGTCGCGGCGCGGTGCGGCCATGACCTTCCCCTCCCTGTTGACGGCCCGGGGCCGCGATGTCTGTCGATGGCCAAAGCCAACCCCCGCCCGGTGGGCGCGGGCGCCCCGGCGAACCCGGTGTCAGGTGCGGGGCACTGGTCCGAGGGGGATGTCGTACGTGATGTCCCACCGCTCGGCCGGCACCAGGATGTCCGCGGTCTCCACGGGCCGGCCGCCGGTGTCGTAGTGCGTGCGCTCGATCAGCACCGCCTGCGCGCCGGGCGACGTACCGAGCAGCTGCGCCGTCTCGCGGTCGAGCTGGACGGGGCGGGGCACTTCCGTTGCGCGCGCGACGGTGATGCCGATCTGGGCCATCCGCTCGGCCACACCGCGGCCGGCCAGAGGCCCGCCCTCGGGCAGGACCACCGGCGTCCTGGCGGTCAGGGCATAGGGCTCCCAGCTGGTCGCCGTCAGCACACACCTCAGGTCGGCGAGCACCTCGTAGTCGGTGCGCACACAGAGGTCGCCCGCCGCGATGCCCAGGCGAGCGGCGATCCGCGCCGGCGCCGGGACCTTGGCCGTGCTCTCCGCCTCCACGCTCGTGGGGGAGCCGGCCGGGGCGAGCCCGAGACGGCCGGGCGCGACGGTGAGGGTCAGGGTGCGCGGCAGGATGTGGCGCTCGCGCGGGGCGCGGACGTACGTGCCGCGGCCGCGGCCGCGGAAGCTCTCCAGCAGACCCTCGGCAAGGACAATCTCCAGGGCCTGGCGGACTGTGTTCTCCCCGACCCCGAACTCGGTAGCGAGGGTTGGCTTGTTGGGGAGTTTGTGACCGGGCGGCCAGGTGCCGTCAGCGATGCGGTCCCGGATGGCCTGGGCGACACGCAGGTACCCCGCCTCCTGACGGTCAGCCATGCATCTCCCTTTGCCCACGGCTTGGTTGAAACGGATTGACAATTTAGTCCACCAATAAAAAAATGGGGGACCAATAAGAGCGCGCAGTAATCAATAATTCGAATGTGGGTGCCGTGGGCTACGACCGCCACCAGGGAGCCGCCATCCGTACCGCGGCCGCGACAGTCGCCCAGCAGCTCACCGAGCTGACCGGCACCCCGCCCCGCGTCACCGTCGAACCGGGCGCGATCCACATCGAGACCGACGTCACCGACGCCGCACTGAGCCACTGGGTCCGCCTCCTGGCCGTCCTCGAACTCGGCACCGAATACGGCGTCAGCAAAACCCCCGACGGACAGATCGCCTGGCTCCGCATCGAATTACGACGACAAGGCCCCCGCCCATGATCACCGGTTCCCGGATCACCACCATGCCCTTCGCCAAGGGGCACGGCTGCGAGAACTCCTTCCTCATCCTGCCCGACCCCCACGGCCGCTTCCGCCTCACCGCAGGGACCATCCGCCGCCTCGCCGACCCCCACACCGGCGCCGGAGCCGACGGCATCCTGCGCGCCGTCCGCTGCGCCGCCGATCCCGAAGCCGCCGCCATGGCCCACATTGCCGAGTGGTTCATGGACTACCGCAACGCCGACGGAAGCCCCGGCGCGATGTGCGGCAACGGCATCCGCCTCTTCGCGCGCTACCTCGTCGACACCGGCCGGGGCACCCCGGGCGACTTCGCCATCGCCACCCGCGCCGGCGCCCGCCACGTCCGGGTCCCCGACCGCAGCGACGACCTCCAGGGCCCGGTCACCGTGGCCATGGGCACCCCCGCCTTCCCCGGCCCCGACCGCATCACCGTCACCGCCGCCAACCAGAGCTGGCCCGCCACGCATGTCGACGTCGGCAACCCTCACGCCGTGGTACTCATCGACGACCTCGCCGACGCCGGGGACCTGACCACCCCGCCCGCCGTCGAACCGGCCAGCGCCTACCCCTACGGCGTCACCACCGAGTTCGTCACCGCTCTCGGCCCGGACCACCTCGCGCTGCGTGTCCACGAGCGGGGCGTGGGCGAGACCCGCGCCTGCGGCACCGGTGCCTGCGCCGCCGTCGCCGCTCACCGGCTCCACACCGGCCGGACTGGGGCCGCCGACTACCGCGTCGACCTCCCCGGCGGAATCCTGCACGTATCCGTCAGTGCCGACGGCGCCATGGCCCTGACCGGACCTGCCGTCATCACCGCCCAGGGCACCATCCGCCTTCCCCGCACAGAGGAGAGCGACGGCTGACCCGACACCGTCCGGAACTTCGGTGCGTGCGGCGGGGGAACAGCCGGATTCGGGCGGTGGCCGGCTGCGGGGCGCCGGGGCTGCTGCGCTGGGCGTCGAACGCGCCCGGGTCCTCGCCCGGCGCTCCGTGGCGGCGGGTGTGCAACACGCCGTGCAACAGACCCCTGCAATGCCGCCCGCGTTTCACCCCTGACCTGCATGAACACGGGCGTTGCGCTGCTTGCCCGTCTCCGTGTCGCCCTCCCGTCTTGTGCGATTCATGCGCGATTGAATGTGCGAATCGACGCGCGATCGGGTACGCTGTCTATTGGAGGTGACCTCTGTGTCCACTGAGAACGAGCTGTTCAGCGCCGTCGATGCACTGCTGAAGCAAGTCGCGCAGGACGAACTGCCGGACCCTGCGGAGCGCAAGCGCCTGCGGGAGGCGGCGGGCCTGAGTCAGGCGCAGATCGCCACGGCGCTGAACGCCCGCCGGGAGGCCGTGGGGAACTGGGAGATCGGGAAGAGCGAGCCGCGGCCGCCGAAGCGCGCCGCGTACGCCCGACTCCTCGAGGGCCTCGCCGCCCGCTTCCCCACCCCGGTCGCCGACGTGCCCGCCGCTGCCCCGGCCCCGGTGGTCCCGAAGTCGTTCACCGGCCCGGTCCCGGAGCCGGTCCCCGCCGCTGTCCCGCCGTCCCGCCAGGCGGCGAGCAACACCGCCAGGCCGTCGGCGACGTCGCGGCGCCCGGGTGCGAAGAAGGCGGCGAAGAGCACGGCGACGGCGGCCGCCGTCGACCCGCGCTTCGAGAACGGTCCGCTCGCTGTCGTCGACGCCGACGCCAACGGGCAGGTGTCGGCGTACTGCGTCGGCGGCCTGGTCCTGGACGTGCCCGCCAAGACGATCCCGGCGCTGGTCGACTGGACGCTGACCGAAGCCCGGCTCGGGCAGGCCCGTCTGCACCGCAACGGCCGCGACGCCGACCCGATCCTCGTCCTCACCGCGTCCGCGCTGGAGCGCTTCGGCCTTCCGGTCGCCCTGTCGGAGGAGGAGCGGCACGCGGGCCGCATCCCGGCCGGCCACAAGGTGGTCAAGCAGATCGAGCGCGCGGGCCTGCAGATGACCCAGCGGGGCTTCGGCCCGTGGGCCAGGCTCTACCGCGACCCCGAAGGCTCCCGGCGGCGCTGCGTCCAGCTGTGCATCCTGCCCTGGCACGCCCTGGACGTCCGCGAGTGGGGACGGAAGGACGACCCGGAGCTGCTGCTGACGATGCACCCGGCCGATCTGGTCCAGTACCTCGGTCTGTACGCGGCCCGGGTGATGACGCCGCGCGGCTCCACCGCGACGACCGGCCTGGAGCTGATGACCGCGCTGCGCCCGCCGACCCGCGCGGAGAAGAACCCGGCGACCGGCGAGTTCGAGCGGGCGTACAACGAGGACGCGCTCACCCAGCTCTACCCGGTGGTGCCGTGCGAGGTCCCCGACGAACATCCGATCCTCAAGGGCCAGTTCGCCCGGCATCACCTGCGCACCCCGGCAGAGATGCTGATGGAGGAGCCCTACGACTGGTGCCGGCCGCTGACCGATGAGGAGTGCGCCAACCCGTACCTGGTGGTCGTCGACCTCAACATGTCGTTCGCCGCGGCCGCGAACGGTCTCACGGTCGGGTTGAACGGGCCGACGCACCTGGAGGACAACCCGGCCTTCGACTCGGCGCTGCCCGGCTCGTGGCTGGTCGACCTCAGTCATGTGGATCTGTCCCGCGTCCGGGTCAACGGCCGTACGGTCGACGGGTCCCGGCTCCCGAGCCCGTTCACGCCGAAGGGCGACACCCCCACCGGCCCGGCCTGGTACGCCACGCCCACCCTCCAGTACGCCGTGGAGCTCGGCTACGACGTCGCCCCGATCGAGGCGTACGTCCGCACGCAGACCGGCCGCTACCTGGACTCCTGGTACAAGCGGCTGCGCGACGCGTACGTGGCGACGATGGCCGACATGGGCGTCACCACCGACCTCCAGGGCGAGGAGTTCCTCGAGGCGATGGCGCGGCGCAAGCAGACCGATCCGACGATGGCGCTGCTGGAGACCGCGATCAAGGCGACGGCGAAGGGCGCGATCGGGAAGCTGCGCCAGCGCAGCCGGGGACAGGTCCCGTACTACGAGCCCTACCCGGCGCTGGACCGGTGGACGTGGCGCCCCGATATCCGGGCCGCCGTGCTTGCCAACCAGCGCACCGGCCTGCACCGCAAGCTCATGAAGACGGCTGCCGCCGCGGACCTGTACCCGGTCGCGATCGGCACCGACGCGATCGTCTACCCCTCGTCCGGGCCGTCCCCGCTGGACGTCCTGCCGACCACGCCCGAGGGCAAGCCGGTACCCGGCGGCTTCCGGCTCGGGGTCTCGCCCGGCATGGTCAAGTGGCAGGGCACCCAGACCGTCCTGTGGGCGGAATCCCAGTTCGAGGAGCGCGGCGAGGTCTTCAACATCTCCAACCTGATCAAGACCGCCGATCCGACCGCCGGAGAAGGGGAGTAGGCCGTGGTGGACTCGCTCGGGGACAGCCTGGACCGCGCGCTGGAGGGGGCGTTCACCCGTCGCATCCCGCAGTCCGCTCAGGCGCAGATGAAGTACCTGGTCAATCAGCTCAAGGGCACCAAGGCGGCGGCGCAGGCGCTCGGGATCTCCCAGCGCACGGTGGAGCGGTACGTCGCGGGCAAGCTGAAGCGGCCCCGGCAGGACCTGCGCGGGCGCATAGAGCGTGAGGTCAAGCGCCGGTGGCAGCCGCAGGTACGGGCGAAGGCGAGGAAGAAGGCGGCCTCCACCGGCGGCCTGGTCGTCTCCACCCGTGCGCGGTTCGGGTTCACCGCGGCCTCGGGCACCACCGACGACGCCCGGATCCGCGACATCACCCAGGCCCTGCCGCCCGTCTACGCCGACCAGCTGTTCACCGCCCGCGAGCAGGGCGCCACCGAACAGCAGCTCCAGCAGATCGCGGCCGACGGCCTCGCACAGATGTACTTCCGCGCCAGCAACACCAGGGCGCACGGCCTGGGCGTGGAATTCACCGATGTGGAACGCATCGAGATCGAGCTGTAGGGCGCGACCGGGAAGCAGTACGCCACTTTGTGAAGGAGCCGATCATCTCGACTACTTACGGCAGCGCCCAGCACATCGGCGACCGGTCCCACCAGTGCGACGCGACCGCCGTACGCACGGCACCAGACGGAACCCGCGCGTTCGTTCTGCTTGACGGGATCGGCAGCTCGGACACCGTGCGCACCTGGACCCGGACCGCAGCCCGCCGCCTCGCACAGGCCTGTGCCCTCCACGGACACGCCGAAGCCGGCCTCCGCGCCGAATACACCCGATACGCGGCCGAGCCCATCCGCCAGGACGACGCGCGGCGGAGCGAGCCGCCCAGTGCCGCAGCGGTCGCCGCCGTCCACTCCCCAGCCGGTCTCCTCTCCATTGCCTGGGCCGGAGACACCCGGGCCTACCTCCTCCTCGACGGTGTGCTGAGCGAGCTCACCGAGGACCACAACCTCCGCCGCGTGGACGGAGGCTCCCGGGACATGATCACCACCTGTCTGGGCTCTGCCTGGGACGACCGCCGTACGCAGGAGAGATGGGGGCATCCCGCCATCGAGTCGATGGCCGCACCATTGACGCGGCCCGGGCGCCTGCTGCTGGCGTCGGACGGCGCCTACGAGCCCTACGAGGACACCGGCGGCCTACTGGCCGATCATCTGGCCGGTGCCCTGGAGTCAGTGCCCCACAGCCTGACCGAGGGCGCTGTCGCCCTCGCCCGGGCCCAGCCCGCGGCCGCCGACAACGCCACCGTGCTCGTCATCGAGCTGTAGCACGCCAGCCACCCACGAGGCCCCGCACCCGCGCCAGAAACACGGTGCGGGGCCTCGTGCCCTGGGTCAGCCGGCGGCCTTCCGTTCGGCCAGCCGCTTCTGGGCCTGCTGCAAGTCCTCGTACGTCGCGGCCTGCAGCGTCTCCATCCGGCTGAGCACCTTCGTGGTGTCGTCCGGCTTCATCGCGCCGCCGGAGAACTCCAGCAGCAGCTCCACCATCATGTGGCTCTTCCAGTGCCGCAGTTCCGCCTCGTTCACGAGCTCCGGGCCGCCAGCCTCCATCATGTCGACGAGCCGCTCCCGGGCCCGCCACTCCCGGCGCCGACGCCACCAGCCCCCGCCCGGCCGGTTGAGATCCCGCAGCTTGCGGATCTGCTCCACCATGGCCCTGATCTGCGTCTCCTGCTCGGGCGTCCATGCCTGCCCAGAGCCGTCAGAGAGCGCGTGGACGGCCTCCTGGGCGGCCTCGCTGCCGTCGCCCGGCCCGTCGCCGCACAGCTGCTCCACGGCCCTCCTGAGCGACGCTTCCGCCGCCGTGGTGTCGTCGTCTTCGGACACGCTCTCCCCTTCTTCCCGCCGAACGCGCAGCATGCCCGCCGTACCGCTCCCCGGGCAATCGGACGGCCTGGCCTACTGGGCGCCCGGGCCGGCCTCGCCGGGCGCGGCCGCCGTACGACGGGAGCGTCGGCGGATGAGGTCGGGCAGCCAACGGGCGCCAGAGGCCGGGATGAAGAGCAGTCCGATCACGCCGAGCTGTCCGGCAGGGCCGTCCGCGCCTCAACTCCGGGGCCAACGAGACCATCGAAGTTGCCCATTGCGGTGGACGCTTCGCACACGCCGGTGGCGTCAGTGTCGACGGGGGTGAGGGTGCCGTCACTTCGGACGGTCCAGGCCACCAGCGGGTCCACGGTGGACGTGCCGTCCCCGTTCTTGAACCGAGCACTCCACCCACCTCCGGGGATGGCGGCGACAACAGGATGCCCGCCCTCCGAGAGCCCGTTGAAGGTACGGCCGTTGTTCGCCGGGACAAGCTGGCCGCTGCGCTCGTCGACGACGAGCGCCTGGCCCTCGTCGTCCCAGGCGATGACGGGCTTGCTCCTGTAGACCGTCCGGCCGTCCACTTCCTGCTGGTAGTTCGCTTCGTAGGGGTGCTGTGCTGGGATCACTGCGTCTCCTGGGCAGGTTGGTGCTGGTCTTGGTGTGACCGTACGGCCGGGGCGGTCTGCCCGTCCGGGGTTTGATCAGGTCAGACCGGCCGTACGTCGCCACGTCACCGGGCCTCTGTCCACAGGCTCGATCGGGCCTGATGATCACATGACTGATGACGACGTGAAGCGCGCTCGTACCCGCGCCAGGATCCTGGAGGGCTTCGCCCGCGCGGAGCGGGCCCTGTTCACCCGGCCCGCGCCGAAATCCGCGCGAGCGCAGATGAAATTCCTTCGCACGCGGGAGAAGGGCTCCACCAAGTCCCTGGCCGACCGGCTGGGCGTCTCCCGCAAGACGGTGCAGCGCTACCTCTCCGGCGCCTCCACCAAGCCCAACAAGCGCCTCCAGGCCGCTCTGGTGCAGGAGACCGAGTCGGAGTGGCAACCGCAGGTCAGGGCACAGGCCAGGCAGCGCGCGGCGTCCTCAGGTGGGCTGGTCATCTCCTGCCGGGCGTACTTCGGACTCGGCCCGGAGGGCACCTCGGACGCAGGCCGGGTCCGGGACGTCACGGTCGCCGTCAGCCCCTCCCACGCGGCCGCCATCATCGCCGCACGGGAGGAAGGCGCGACGGAGAGCGATCTGCACGACGCGGTCGCGGAGGCCATCGCCGACGCCTATTTCCGTCAAGGCGGTGGCGGCCGTGCGGGCCTGGAGGTGAAATTCGCGGACGTGGAATGGTTGAACATCACGTTCTAGCAGCGCGCAATTCGGGCGTGCTGTAGACCTGTGTGACCGGCCCACTGAGCCGCATTACCGGCCGGGCCCTCATTTCCGTATCCGAGCTGAAAGCGAGTCCTGATGAACACGTCCGACAGGCGGCCGACGCGCCGTGTCCCCGAGGCCCGCAGCCGCACCGGCGCCCCGCACACGCCGATCGACCGCGCGAAGGTCGGCCGGAGCTCGGTCCGCCGACGCGCCACCGGCATGACCGCCACCGAGGCCGCAGCCGCCCTCGGGGAAGCCCGGCTGCACCAACACATCGACCGCGACCGCGAGGACCTGGCCGACGACGAGCGCGGCCCCGCCGAAGTCGCGGAGTGGGAACGCGTCACGCATCTGCTCGCCGCAACCGGCGGGACGTACGACCCGAAGGCCGACACCGTCGTCCAGGACGAGTACGCCGCCGAAGCCGAACTCCGCGAGCTGGAGATGGAGCAGCAGCGGCAGGAGTGGCTGCACTCAGGCGGGCTGCCCGAACGCGCCCACATGCTCATGACCCTGGAGAAGGCCGGCCTGCTCGGTACAACCCGTGCGCACCACGGCGCCGAAGGCCCGCTGGTGCTGCACGAGCCCGAGGACGCGTACGCGCTCGACTACCTGAACGAGTACGGCGAGTTCTTCGAGATGTCCCTCATCCTGGAGGGCCACGGCATGGCCCCTCCCAGGGACCCGGACGCCGTCCCCGCGTCGGTGCGGGCGCACAGCGCGCTCCTACGGGCCATGGCGCGGGCCGGGACGCTGGAGGGCTTCGACGCGGGCCACGCGGTCCGCCTGGCGCAGGCCGACCCGGACGCCGTCCTCGCGCTCGCCGCCTGGATCAAGGCCTCCGCCAGGAGCAGCCGGTGAGCACCGCCGACCGCGTGGGCGCCACGTGGGCGCAGTCGACCGGCTGCGGTACCCGGTACGAGGAGCTGACGGCCGACGGTCAGGTCCACGTCGACTACTCGCCACCGCTCGGGGAGCCCTGGTTCGACGGCGACGGCGACCCCGACTACAACCCGATCTGCTCCTGCCCTACGATCTGGCCCCGCTCCTTCTCCTTCTGCCTGGAGTGCGTCGGCTGCTCAGCATGCGGCCACTGCCGGTGCCACCGCCCGCTCCTCATGCTCCTCCCTCAGACACGACGCTGAGTCCCCCCGGAGCTGCGACGCGGACCCGGGGGGACTGGGGCCCAGAATGCCCGAATCACCCTGAAGACCTGGGGGATATCGGACGTAAAACCCCAGGTGGAAGCGATATCCGAGAAGAGCTGGGGGTCTGGGGGTGAAACGCGCCCGACACCCCACCCGAGCGGGATCAGGTTCACAGAAAGTGAGCGTGACACCGCCTGTCACGCTCACTACGAAGAAGTGTCACGCCATCCTCAACACATCCCGTATGCCCGATTCTGGGGCCCCGTCGCGGCTCTCCCTATCCCGTGCCACTGCACCTTGACCGTTTGCCACCGATCTTGTAGAGACGCGAGTTATTGTCAGCGGAGGTTGAGTACCGCAGGTCAAGGAGGCGCGATGTCCGAGCCCAGCCCCGACGATTTCTACTGCCCTCGCTGCGGTGTCCTGCCGGAACCGCTCCTCTGCGTCGGCCACAACCCCGATGGCACGCCCTCCAGCGACATGCCTCCAGCGATGCTCGCGCTTGAAGCCGAGCTCGGCCTTGCCGAGGACGCTCGCCGCCGGGCCACCGGTGCCGTGCTCACCGATGCCCAGACCGTCGCGTTGCTGCGCGCCATGGCCGACGACCCTGAACTGGGCACCAACAACAGGGAACACGGGCGCTGACCAAGAACGCGAATACGCGGACGAGGTCGACGGAGTCCGGGTGATCTACTACGTCACCGCCTTGAGGACGATCACGATCGTGGCGTACGTCGAAGCCTGATCACAGCAGCAGCGCCCCGGATCCGCTTGGGTCCGGGGCGCTGCTGTGTCTGCTGCTCGGTTGCTGCTGCCGGTGGTTCGTGGCTGCCGGAGAGCGATGACATTCGAAGGCCGGTCCCGGGCGCGGCCCGTGCAGCAAACGGGCGTTCGTCTGATGCACGGGCTGCTGCAACCGGTCAGTCGGCGACGCCGGTGGCCCACCGCTCCAGGTCGCTCACCGGCTTGTTCAGCAGCGTGCGCCGACGGGACTGCGCGGTCGCCCGGCTCTCCAGGTGCATCGCCGCGGCCAGGTCGGCGTGCGAGACGTCCTTGGCGGCGGGCTGGCGCAGGGAGGCGTTCCGTACCGCTTCCAGCCGCTCCAGCAGGCCGGTGGTGCCCTCGATGGCGGCTGCGAGCTCGGAGGCGCTCGCACAGCCCGTGCGCAGCAGCGCTAGGCCATGCAGCACGGTGGCGAGCAGCGCGGCCAGCTGCTCGCCGTCGCTGCCGAGCGCGGCGACGTCCTCGGCGGCGAGCGGGACCAGGAGCTGCTCCTGGCGGTGGTTGTCGGACGCGGGGTCGGTGCTCACCGCGGTCTCCTTCCTCGGGTGGATCGGTCAGCGGTCGGTGACGGCCCAGCCCTGGCCAGGCCGGATGCGGATGATGCCGCCGGGGGTGTGCAGCTGCCCGCCGCCCACCCCCAGGCCCAGCGCGTCGATCTGGTTCAGCAGCACGGCGGCCTCCTCCGCGAGCTCGCGGGCCTGCGCCTGGCGGGCGCGGAGCTCTCCGGCGGTTCCGGTGAACACGGTGTCTCCCTCGTGGGTGCCGGGCGGGGGTCTACAGCCAGCGAAAGAGGTCGCGGACCTGAGAGGCCGCGCCGGAGAGGTTGTCGGCGTCCAGGCGGGCGTCGAAGTCGAACAGGTCCACGGTCTCGTCCATGACGTCCTCGGACGCGGCCGCCAGGACGTCGGCGAACCGCTCGTGGACGGCCGCCTCCTTCAGGGCCTGGACGACGCTCTCGCGGTCGGCGGTGCCCCGCTTGATGGCGTCGGCGAGCAGTCCCAGCGCGGCGGCGGCCGCCGGGGCCAGGTACGCGAGCTCGCTGTCGACGGCGCCTCGGTCGGCGATGGCGGTGATGTCGGCGGCCTTCACGATCTCGGTGGACGACGTGCGCTCCATGACGGGCTCTCCTCTCGGCTGGCGGGGTCTCAGGCGGTACGGGCGAGGTAGGCGGCGGCGACGTCCACGAACTGGTCGTGGGCCACCTTCGCGGCCTCGCGGGCGGCGGTCAGGGCCTCGGTGGTGGCGTAGGCGTCGCGCAGCGCGTACGTCAGCGTGACCATCTCGTCGGCCGCGGCGCGCACCGCCTGGTCCTCGATGAGCACCCGCAGCGCGACCAGCGGGCGGGTGACGGCGGACCGGGTCATGTGGCTCTCGCCGCGCAGTGCCTCGATCCGCTCGGTGCCAGCCTCCTTGAGGACGGCGTCGCCGCGCATCCACATCGCCCGGCGGTGGTCGCTGACGGCGCAGGCGAGGGCGGTGACGGCCTCCAGGCGGTCGCGGCGGATCGCCTCGCCGTGGCTCACGCGGACGGACCGCTCGGCAGCGCGCTCCTGGAAGCGCCCCGAGACGATCGAGCCGAGCAGGGTGCCGACGATAGCGAGGGCAGCGGTGACGAGGGTGACTAACACAGTGGGCTCCTCCCCCTGTATGAACTTCAATACATGTATTGAAGTTCATACAGGGGGAGGGCGCAAGGGAATCTCTCATGATTCTTTTCGCGGGGCTGTGGCCTGCGCGTTTCCCGCCTGCGGGAACCGTGTGCCCGAATCTGACACTCGCTGCCCACCGACGAGAACGGCGCCGCGCCCCCTGCCGGAGAGCGCGGCGCCGAACGAGGCGCGTGACGAGCTGTTTAGCCCTGCGCCGATGGACTTTTGTCCACCTGGGCAGGGAACTTTCGTGTCGGCGTCGACACCAAGCACGCGATCGGCGCTGCACCCGAAGGCGCAGCGCCGATGCCCGTACGAGGCCGACCGCCGGATCAGCCGACCGCGTGAAGTGTGCCGCGGCGCTTGCCTGCGGCCACCTTCTTCGCGGCGGCCAGGGCGGCCCGCTTCTTTCGCTGCTCAGCAAGCTGATCCTGGTAGGCGGCGACGGCCCTGTGGTAGTCCGCCACGTAGGTCCTGCTGTCCAGCCGGTCCACCTTGGGCATCGCCTTGACGGCGTCCAGGGCGTCCTCGGGGGAGTTGTAGCCGGCGAGCATCGGGTTGATCTGATAGACGCCGTTGCGGACCTTCTTGACGAGCTTGGCCAACTCCAGTTCCCGCAGTGCGGCGTTCACGCTGGGGCGGCTGAGCCCGAGCAGCTGACCGAGGGTGGCCTGGTCCATCGCAATGCGACCGCCGGCCTCGCTGCGCGCCCGGAGCTTCAGCAGTGCCCGGTAGGCGGCGGGCGGCAGGTCCAGATCGGCGAGAAGGCTGTCGGCGTTGGTCGCCGACCACTTCAAGGTACTCACTGGGCTGATCCCTCCTCCTGGCGCTGCGCACGGGCAAGTCGGCGTGCAGCGCGTTCCTCGGCCCGCTTCTTCCGCAGCTCCTCGATCGCTTCGCGCATGTGCTCCAGCGACGGGAACCGCACCAGGTCCGGCAGGCTCTCATCCTTGCGGATCTTCGCGATCATCTTGTCCTGGTCAACCTGCACATACTCGGCTTCGACCAGCTCCGTGCCCGGGATGAACTCCGCTACACGGTACGAGTAGGGCGGGTTGAACTGGTAGACGCCACGACGCACCTTGAAGACGATGCCATGGCTCATGACCGCCTGCAGCGCCTCGTTGATCTTCCCACGATGCACGTCCAGGACGGTCGCCATCTCCTCCTGCGTCAGCCGGATCTGCCCGCCGGCCTTCTGGCACGCGATCATCAGCAGGATCAGCCGCAGCGGCAGGGCCTCGCGGAAGTACTGCGCGATCAGGAAGAAGAACTCAAGTGAGTCCATGGAGAACGCCTTGGGGCGCTCAGGGGTGTCGTAGAACTCCATCGGCTTGCGCTCGCTGCTGAGCGAGAGCTTCCGGCGGGGGTAGCGACGAGCGACCGAGTCGAGGTCCTCAACCGGCTGGACCGGCTTGGACCACGCCTGGATCTCATCATCAAGGGGCAGCTCCGGCAGCCGGCGCGGCGCGTGCTTCGGTGCGGGACGGCGGCGCTGTGGCTCGGGTGACACGAGGCTGCTCTCCACTTCGCTGATCTTGGACGGCAGAAGTATGTCAGCCACGCCGACATATATGTCGGTCTCGCTGACGTTCCGGCGTGTTGCGTCCCCTCAGGCGGGACAGATCTCCTCCGTTGGACGCTCTGACGGACCGTCCAACGGGACGGCTGGAGAATGTCGGTCTCGCTGACGTTTCGGCCCGGAAACTGTCGGCCTGGCTGACAGTTAGCTCTTGATGCGTCTCCTCAGTCGGTACATAGCGACGGCGATGTGTACCGACTGAGCGGACAGATCGTCAGAGTTGCATGCTTCTGACCAGCGGGTTCTTGGTATCTGTAAGTATTAGGTGGCTGAGATCCGCGCAAACCGCTCCACCAACCCCCGTGTTCCAGGGGGCGTGCGCCGTATGTCCGTGCCGCCGCAGGCTGGCCACCGACGGCCCTCCGTCCCAACACCCCAGAGCTCGAACGCTGACCGAAGCCAGCCCCTCAACCGACACCCGGCACTGACTCCAACCGAACCGCGAAGCCCCCCCGCTCCTACGGAGCGCCTCACGGGCTCGCTCACGGCTCTGCTCACTTCCTGTGCTTCGCAAGACTTTAAGCCGTCTCATTTTCCACCGTCACCGCGCTCGTTATTCCTGAGCTTCTGTTCACCAATCACGCGTCTTTTTGTTCTCCATTACCTGCTGTATCTCCGAAGTATTCCGTAACCTTTATTGTCTGCGTGGAGGTGGCCTGGAGTCATTCCAGTCTCAATCTAGCTTCTATCTTTGAAGCACATATACAGCCATCCCGCCTGTGCCCGCCCTCAACTTTGTTCGACCCTTCACCCGTCCCGACTGTCCGTCACCACCCCTTCCTGTTGCTGCTGCTTGTGGCGTGAGCCCTGGTGGGCATGCCGCGCGGAGCGTGGCACGCCTGGCCC
>NZ_JAMHJQ010000023.1 GCF_023534745.1 Streptomyces sp. 35G-GA-8 | reverse complement strand
AGGATCGTCGGGGCAATCATCCTGCCATCAGGGCTCGGTCGCCCGTGTGCGGGGCTCTGACCGTAACCGGTCGAAGATCGCTTACGGGACAACCCTTAGGCAAGTCAGTTGTCGGGATCGATGTTGTCGGATCGGTCGTCGACCCCATTCCCCCGCATCTGCTGATCAACCGATGGACTGCGGCGGACACCACCCACTCGGCCATTGGCGGAAACACGTTCAGTACGGTCTTCCGGCCCACCGCACTCACGATGGCGACGCTGGCGTCAGGACCGAATGCTCAACGAGGCATTCGAGGTCGACGACCCACTTCACCTGATGCGCCTGTCCGGCATCAGGGCCCAGACCGCGATGCGGTACATCACCGGTGCCCAACCCGAACGCACCGCGAAGCTGCCACGGCAGGCACGGCCGGACCGGGGGTTTGGGTCGAGGCTGCCGCACGAGCTCGTGGAATAGGATGCCATCGGCCGCAAGACCAAGCGGCAGAGGCTCAACCTCGGCATGCCCCAGGCCGATCTGGGAGCGGCGGTCGGCAAGAAGCAGGACTGGGGGGCCAAGGTCAAGGCGGGAACGACCGAGCTCGACAGCGCCGGACTGATCAACCAGATCGCCGCCGCACCGCACTGCCACCTGAACGCCTGCTGCAGCGGCCGTACGTCGAAAGCACCGACGAGAACCAATGCAGCCTGCAGCCGTGTCCATCGTCACAGCTGGACGCGATGCCCCGCCCTTCACATCGGCCCCGCTCGGCGGCTCCGGCTTGAGGAAACGCAACAACCTGACCGACTGGATCACCGAAAGGACCGCCACCGGTACCGTGAATCTGGCGAGGAGCTGAGACGTCGCGGACAAGTCACCCGACCGAGGGACCATGCAGTGACCCCTCCGGGCAGCAGCACCACCGCTGCCGGGGCGCGCTCAGCCGTGCGGTGCGGCTATGCGTCGTGCTCCTGCTCGTGATGCACGTGCCTTTCGGGTTGGTGGGGTAGGGCGTCCGGTCGCACCGCGTCCACCGAATCCGACTCGGGTGGGGCTTCACCGCTTGTACGTTCGAATGTCATGAGTGGTTAACTGGAACGCGAAGCGGGCCGTGCCGACGATTTCCACCGGCGAACCGTGTGCGGGATTCGTTACACTCTCCAGCTTCCGAGCGCTGGAGGACGCAGTGAGTGAACGCCCTGTCCACACGGTTGAGGTGCCCCTCCGTGACGGTGACGAAGAGATAATACGGGTGCAGATCCGTGAAGTGGACGAATCCTTAGTGCGGGTGGGGCGCGGTGGCCGTTCCGTGGCGCGAGCCCAGAGATCGTTCGGCGAGATGCTGGACACCGTACGGCCCGTCGCGGAGAGCTTCGTCGGACGGTTCCGGGGACTGGCCAACGCGCCTGATGAGATCACTCTGGAGTTCGGGGTGTCGCTGTCGGCCGAGGCCGATGTGGTCATCGCGAGCACCGCCACTGCGGCGAACTTTTCTGTGACCCTCACATGGAATAGGAGAGACGATCCTGAGACAACGGTCAATAATTTGTGAGAAGTTGAGCCGGTGGGGATTGTTGGGCCGTGGTGAAACGGAGGCGATGTGACGGGGGTGGAGCCGGAGCCGCAGGAGCCTGACGAGGCGCTGGTCTCGTCGGTTGTCCGGATCAAGGGACAGAGCGGTGAGCCTGTGGGCACGGGCTTCCTCCTGGCACCGGATGTGGTGCTGACATGCGCCCATGTGGTGGCGTACGCCTCGGGGGAGGAACACGGCACGGCGAAGGTTGCGGCCGGGACCCCAGTCACGCTGGACATGCCGCTGGACGCGGACCTGGCGGGGCGGTCTTGGACCGCCGAGGTCGAGCACTGCGTCGAGGAAAAGGACGACCGCACCGGGGACGTAGCGGTCCTGCGCGTACGGGGCGCCATACCGGGCGGCCGTCCGCTGGCCCTGGCCGAGCCCGCGACCGCCTGGGACAAGAGAGTCGGCATCGTCGGATTCACGGGACCACGCCCGGGTGGATACTGGTACTGGGGAGTCCTCGGCGGGCCGACGGAGGAGGGCTGGCGACAGCTTTCCCGGACCGATGACACCAGGCCCTACATCGAGGAAGGCTTCAGCGGCAGCCCAGTCTGGGATTCCCACAGCCGTGCGGTCGTGGGCCTCGTTGCGGTGACTCAGCGGGGTGCCAACGAGGCCCAGCAGACGTTCGTGATCCGCGCGAGCACAGTACTGAGGCTCATCCCCGAACTCGAGAAAATCGTGGAGCCACCGTCGCCCTTCCGGAGCCTAAAAACCTTTCAAGAATCGGACGCGGACGTCTACTTCGGCCGTGAACTTGACAAGACGAAGGTGACCAGAGCCCTGCTGGGCGGGCGTCCGAGCGTCAGCCTGTTTGGGCCGTCGGGCTCGGGCAAGTCGTCGCTCGCGCTGGCCGGCGTGGTGCCCAAAATGCGCGAGAAAGGGTACGACGTCCTGGTGGTGGATGCCGGACCAGTCTCCTCGCCGCTTGCTGCGCTCGCCACCGAGCTGTACGAGGCCTACAGCACTGGGCGGCATGGGGCGCGGAACGCCGGTGACGTACAGCAGTGGCTCACAGAGCTGGGGCTCGTGGACACCCTCCATCGCCTGCGTGGGAAGCCGGGCGGCAAGCTCCTCGTCGTACTCGACCAGGCCGAAGCACTGCTCGCCGGCAAGGACACCGAGGTCGCCCAGGTGGTCGATGTACTCTTCCCGGAGAACCGACCGGTCGGCGCGCCCAGCGTCCTGGTCACACTCCGGGCCGACCTCATAGACGCCGCCCTCAGACACCCGAGCCTCGGTCCCGCGCTGCAGCGCGGAGACACCCTGCCGCTGACGCCGATGTCCCGCAAGCAGCTCACGGATGTGATCACCAAGCCGCTGCACGACCTCCCGGGCGTCGCCGTGACCTACGAACCAGGACTCGTCGAACGGATCCTGGACGACGCCGGCAGCGAAGCGGGGACATTGCCGCTCCTCGGCTTCGTTCTGGAAAAGCTGTGGAAGGGCAAGGAGGGCGGCCAGCTCCGGACGGCGACGTACGAGGAGGCCGGCGGTGTCTCCGGCGCGCTGGCAGGCCATGCCACGCAAGCCTGGAACGAGTGCGTCACAGACGAGGAGAAACAGAAGGACGGCGAGGCGAGTCGGCTGCTCACCGGGCTCGTCCGGGTGCTGCCCGGCAGCCCTCATCCGCTGCGCCGCAGGCTCACCCGGCAGGAGGCGGGCGCCAAGCGATGGGACATCGCGATCCGGCTCGCCAGCTCCGAGCGCCGACTGCTCGTTGTCCACGGCGGACAGGGAGAGCCGAAGTCCGTCGAACTGGCCCATGAAGCGCTGGTCACCGAGTGGCCGGCCCTGCAGGAGCAGGTGCGATCCGACAGCGAGTTCCTGGCGGCACGGTGGGAACTCGCCCATGAGCGTGAGCGGTGGGCCGACGGGGACAAGGCGGCAGGGCTGTTACCCGGAGGGCTCCAACTCGCCGGTCTGGAACAACACGTGAAAGACCGAGAGCACGAACTCGACCCAGACGAACGGGACTTCCTCGAACTCACGCGACAGCGCCACCGCGCGCGACGGAACCGGCTTCGCGCCGCGTGGATCGCGACCGCCATGGTGCTCGCGGTGATCGCCGGACTCGGTACGTTCCTCGTCTACCAGGGGCAGGTCAGCGAACGGCGGGACGCGGAGGCACGTTCCCGGGCGATGGCCGTCCTCGCAAGCCAGTTGGACAGGAGTGACCCGGGACAAGCCGCACTCGTCGCCGTGGCGGCGTACGAGATCGCGCCGACGCAGGAGGCCCGCAACGCCGTGCTGCGCGGATACGACCGGTTCAAGCGGGCCGACTGGGTGCTCAGCGGCTCTGAGGGGAAGATTCTCGATACGGCGATGAGCACCGACGGTACCGTGACGCTGGCCACGACCCAGCTCGGGCGTGCGTCACTGTTCGTCCGCAGAGCCGGGAAGAGCGTCATGAGTACGCGGCTTCGTCTCAATGAGATGGCCTTTCGCCCCATGGTCAGCAGGGACGGGCGGCGTATCGCCTATACATCGGGAGCAGGCGCGCTGGTATGGCACGACCTCGATCCGGAGGCGGACAGTACGACGGAACTGCTGGGGCCGGCACACACGATCCGCAGCGGCGAGTTCAGGGACAAGGCTGAGGAACAGGGGTACAGCAGCGATCAGGTCCACACCGCGGATTTCTCCCCGGACGCCCGGCGAGTGGTCACGGTGGCCAGCGACGGACGCCTGCGGGTGTGGGATCTGCAGACGGGACTGCATGAGGGTCTTCCCTCGGGGCTGCCCGCGTTCGAGGCCGTGTGGTTCGGCCCCGACCGCGACACGCTCGTGGCTCAGCGGCGCAAAGCCGACAAGTATGCGTTCGTGACGGTGAACACCGGTACCGGCAGGATCCGCGAGCTGGCGACCGGCACGGGGACCTTCAGTCCCACCCCCGACTTCTACAGCGCCCCCGCAGCCAGCCTCTCGGGCGACGGCGGGGTCCTGGCCTGGTGCCGGATGGAGCCTAGCAAAGACGGCTTCAGCAACAACGCTGTATACCGTTTCGTACGCGTGCGTGACGGACGGGTGCTGAACCGCTACAGCAGCGATTCGGTCAGCTGCGACGGCGTCTCTATGAACGAGTCGGGGCAGCGTTTCGCGGTATACGGCAGCGACTGGGTGCTCGGTGACAATCGACAAGGCGAGGGAGAGAGGAAGGCGATGGGGTCGAAGCCGGCCAATTTCGGCAACCGGCTTCTCGGGGATTCAGCCCACCCCGTAGTCACCACCTGGGACGAGACGACGGTGACGGGGCTGTCCCTGCAACCGATCAGCGGCAGTGAGTACAACATGGTCGCCAGCAACCCGGTGCTGATCGACGAAGGCCGTGTTCAGGTGGCCCAGGTGACCCAGACCAGGGGCTCCTCCGGCCTCACCGCTGAAAAGCTCGTGCTCTACGACGTGGTAACCGACGAGGTGACGACCGAGGTGAAGCGGCCCACGACGGATGCGCCTGAAAACCCCAGTCCCGCCAACGTGCTGGCGGTGAACGAGGCTGAGACTCTGGTAGCCGACGTGGTGGGACGCAACAAGATCCTTATCCGGAGCCTTCCGTCCCTGCGCGAGGTTGCGGAGATCACTACGCTCACGCCCCCTGTCCGTAAGGATGGGGAGGCGGAGCCGCTGTCGCTCTTCTTCGCGAGAGAAAACGAACTGGTCACGCAGTCCGGCAGCCAGATCGAGCGATGGAACGCCAGGGAGGGTCGACGGCTCTCAGAACCGGTGGACGCGCGTGGCCTCGGGCTTGCCAGAGAGAACCCACCGCTGTACACCTCGGCGGAGAAGCCCCTTGACTCCGGCTTCGCAGTGGACAGGCGCCCCGAGCCGGGATACGTACAGATCATGGTCCGGGGTTACCCGACACTGCACGCCATCGATCTGCGCACAGGCAAGGAGGACAAGGCGCTGAGTGCCAGCCTCGCGTCGGACAACGACCGCGCGTTTCTCGACAGCAGAGGGCGATATGCGGCCGTGAAAACGAAGGGGTCCATGCTGGAGCTGTGGTCGGTGAGGCCGGGGCAGGAGGCCCACAGAGTGGTGGGTCCGCTAGGGCCAGTGGGAGCGAACGACGTGTCCTGGGGGGATGGGTTCCGGCTCGGCTTCACCGGGCACGGGACCGAGTTCTTCGTGGCCAACGGGAACTCCGTGCGTTTCCAGCGGGCGGACGACCCCAGCCACTTCGACTCTTACGACTTCGCGGAGGACCAGCATTTCGTCGCCGCTAGCAGGGGCGGCAAGGCTTTGGTCCGGGTCGTCGACGGCCGCGGGGACCTGATCCGCCTCGATCCCAACCTGTGGAGACGTCATCTGTGCGACGTCGTCGACCGTGAGCTCACTCAGGACGAACGCCGTGGGATGCCCGGCGGACTCCCGGACCGGATCTGCCCCTGAATACGGGCAACCAATGGGCACTCGGTAAGGGGGGAACCCCTTGGATGGTCTGGGGGCAAGGGGTTCCCCCGGGTTGGGACCGAACCTAGTCCCGGACTTGGGCCGTAGACGTGCGAAGCACGTGCGGTTCCGGCTGCTACACATCCAAGAATCTGCGAACCCGCGCGCATACTGCACCTCTGCCGAACGACGGCCGTCCGGTGGCGGCGTGGCCCAGTAGGCAGCCGAGGGAGAAGAGGTCGCTCGCGGGTTGCCGTGCGGGCGGTCGGAGGCGGCGAGATGAGCCGCCGCGGCCGCGGCATCTGCGACCAGCCGCAGCTCCCCAGCGAGGCCATCGTCGCCAACCGCCCCTGACACTCGTCCTTGGCCGCCTGGTCCACGGCTACGTCATGCAGGTTCGGGGCGGTGATTAGGCTGAGGGCCTGGGCGTGGCCGACGGGTGTGGTGGCGAGCAGGGTGCGCTGTTGGTCGAGGTGCGCGGACAGGAAGCGGTGACGTCGGTACGTCGGCACATCCTCACCGCACCGTGGAATGTGCCGAGCCTCAGCCGGGAATTCGTCCAGTTCCTCTCAGTCTCGGAAGCCTGGTGACCTGCTGGGCCGCTGCGAGTTCTTCGCGGGTCTGCTCCAGCTCCAGGGACAGTTCGGTGGCGGCGCGTACCAGAGCGTGAACCCGCTCTCGCTCCGCTGCGAGTTCCGCCTTGATCTTCGTCAGGGTTTCGCGCAGCACGATGTTCTCGTTGGCCATGTTCTGGACGACCTGTGGAGTGAAGTTCTGCGCCTTGGTCCGCGCCCGGAACTCATCCACGAGCTCTTTGTGGTCGCCGTAGACAACGTCGCGCCGTATCCCACACTCGGCGATCAGCTCGGTCCCTGTGAGTTTTCCGACGGGCGAGCGCAGGGGCGTCCCGGCCAGCAGGCGTTCTGCGGCGGCGCGTATTTCCTGACGTTCCGCTTCCCGGTCTCGGTTCTTTCGCGTCATGCGACTCGACCGCCTTCCATGCGCGTGGCTTCAGGACGTGACGCCTCGTGCTGCTCGATCACCACGCAGATCTGAGCCGCTTGTGCGGCAGCTCGGTCCCGGCGCGGACGTGGAGTCAGCGGGTCACGGGCCTCGATTTCCAGGACGGGTAGTCGCCTGCGGTGTTCGGCGATGTCCCGGTCGGTGTAGGCGGGGTCGGCGCAGGTGTTGCGGCACAGCAATTCGTCGGGCCCATCGTCGGCGGGCAGCCCCAACAGCAGCTTCCCCTTGCGGCACACGGCGGTTTCGGCACGATGGACGCAGGTCATGGCTTCTCCGTCGTGGATATCGGTGTCGCTTTGCTCAAGGAGCCGCTTGACGCTGGCCTGCGCGCGTACGGTGCGGCCGAGGAAGGCCGCGGCGCCTGCGGATCGGCGTCGGTACTCGGCTGCGGTCGGCCCGCTGACGTGCTCGTTGTCCTCGTCCAGACGGGTCCAGTCGTCCTCGGACTGCTCAATGACCATCTCCAGTCGCTCCACCGCGATGTCATCCAGCCAGGAATCGTCGCCGTGGGCGGCGTAATTCAGAGTGACCTTCGTCTTGAGATGGCCGTACTGCAGGGCGGCGGCGATGAGGCCGCGAGGGCGGCGCACGATGAAGTACGCGAGGGTGCGGCTGGTGTCCGCAGAGGCCGTGTGCGGGTGACTTCGTGTGGTCATTGAGCAGGTCCGCTGTCGAAACCACGTTCGCGACGGTGACAGCGGTGCGTGTTGTATTCCAGCCTCGCTGGTGTGACGCATTTCACTGCCTGGGTCTTGGTGGTGGAACCGCCGGGCCGGGCGCGTCCGCTGTGGCAGGGTCGGACCATGCCCTTTGATCACAACGACCACTATCACCGTCTGCTGTTGCGCCAGGTGCCGCGGAATTGCGGTGCGGCCCTGGACGTCGGCTGTGGGACCGGCCGGTTCGCTCTTCGGCTCGCTCACCTGGGCCTAGAGGTCGATGCGATCGACCCGTCGGAAGAGGCCATCGCGGAGGCCCGCGCGCTGTCGGGGCGGATAGCCGGCGACCGGAGCCCACGCTTCCAGCACGCGAACGTCACCGAAGTCGAACTGCCCAAGGCTCACTACGACTTCATCTCGTGCCTCGCCAGCATCCATCACATGCCGTTCGACACCGTCGCTGCACTGCGTGACGCACTCGCGCCCGGTGGCGTCCTCGTGATCTTGGGCTGCTATCCGGAGAAGACCTGGCTCGACTGGGCCTGGAGCCTGGCGGCCGTGCCTGTCAACGCTCTCGCCAGGCTGACCGTCGCTTTGCAGGACAGGCTTCGCCCTGCCGCCGCTTCGACCGGTCGAGAACAGGTGAAAGCGCCGGTGAGCCAGCCGACCGTTCCCCTGCTGCAGATCCGTCGGGAAGCCGCGGTCCTGCTGCCTGGATGCAGAATCCGCAGGCTCCTCTTCTGGCGCTATCTGCTCGTCTTTCGCAACAGCGGCTGACGGGACCACTGTCCGCGCCCGCCTCAACTGCAGGTCCCGATCACTGTGGTTCGTGGTGCTGGGAGGCGGCTGACTCGGCTTGTTTCGGCGGCGGCCTCGCGGAGCTGAACGATCTCCTTGTGCTGGGCGGCGAGCCGGGCCAGGGTCTGGGTGCGGAAGTCCGTGAGCTCGGTGATCGTCTGCTCCGATTGGGTCAGCCGTTCCCTGAGCTTGGCGTTCTCCGCCTTGAGACGGGTGATCTGGGCCTCACGAGGGTCGGGGATATCGCCGGCCTGCTGCAGGGCTTGGAGGCGTCGCTCGAACTCGGTGCGGAGGTAAGCGTAGGGACGGGTGCCGTAGAACGCGGTGCGGTCGACACCCGCCTCGCGGGCCAGGGTCTTGATGTCGCACTTCCCGCCGGGCGGGATCTCTCCGCGGAGGAGTCGGTCCATGGCGGCTCGGATGCGGTTCTCGTTCTCGGTCCGCTGGGCTGCGGAGATTCTCATGCGGATGCCTCGTTCATCGTGCGGGCGGCGTCGATTTCGGCGACGACGCGGAGGGCCCGGTCGTGGTCGGCTTGGAGCCGCGTGCGTTCGGTCTTGCGCGTCGCGCCGAGCTGCCCGATGACCGTCTCGGTGCGATCGGCGTGCTCGGCCCAGACAGGGCGGTGGCAGGGGTGGTGGGTGGCCTGCGGACAGCGGGCGGAGTCACGCATCCCGACCAGTGGCCGGTCCGCGGTGGGGGTGCCGGCGAGCTTGAGGCAGAGGGCTCGGGAGGGGTCGGTGAACCAGCAGTAGTTCGCCGGTCCGAGGTGGAGGACCTTGGCTTTCTTGGTCAGCAGGTTGAGCACGTCACGGTCACTGCGCTGGGCCTTCGGGGCTGGTGCCGCTTGGTCGAGCTTGCCGTCGATGCTCGCGAAGAACTCGGTGAGGCTGCGGGCGCCGGGGCCGGTGGGCAGGATGCCCTCCTGGTAGTTACGGAACTCGGCCAGCACCAGTTCCAGATTCCGTTGCTGCTCATGGCCGTTGACCTCAGCCAGCAGCTCAGCCTGCGCTCCGCCGGGACGAGACGCGTAACCTTCTGTAGTCGCTGTATTCACATGACGTAGGTAAATCTTGGTCGCCAGAAGACCACCAGGTCGGTAAGCGATCTCGATCGCCAGCTTCCTGCGCAGCATCCTCAGCGTCAGACGTTCGCTGGGGATCGGGGCGAGTCCATGCCGTTGCCCGTGAGGGCCGTTCACCCAGTCGCGGAACCACTGGTAGCGGGAGTTGAAGTGGAACCGGCCCAGCAGCGGGTTTCCTTCCACGGGGTCGTCGTGAAGTTGCTCGGCAAGAGCGGTTGCCTGATAGGCGTCGTGGACAACCACCCACTCGTGGCGGGTGCCGCCGAGAGGCTGGCCTTTGATGAGTTTGCTTGCCAGTCGGTAGCGGACCAGGTCGGGCCCGTACTCTTCGGGCGGACGCCGACATCCCACCTGCAGTTCCATGAGTTCGCTCGCGCGCATGCCGGTGACCGTCGCGAGTGTGAGGATCGCCACCGTGCGGGCGATGCCGATCAGCGTGGTTGCTTCTTCCCGGTGCAGTCGGATTTCTCGATGTGGGCGGCCGTTCTGCCGAAGGGCCGCTCCGCCCCGGCGACCTTCAACGTCGCCTCGACCGGGCCGCGTAGGGCTGGCAGCCATGCGGTATGGAACTGCCGGAACCCGGCCTGGCGAGCCAGACGCTGAAGGCGATCGGGGTCAACGGGTCCTGAGCCGGCCAGCCGGCGTCGATCCTGTCCTGGATGTGGTGCGGTCGCATCACCGGCAGCGGCTCGCCGGCCCGTTCGTACTCGGCAAGCACTCGGTTGATCTCCGCAAGCGGGAGGCGAGTTGACGACTTGAGGTCAACGGTCTTGGTCGACCAGTCCCGGTCGGCGACGCGGATCTGGCCGGCGAGCTCCACGACGTGCGGGCCGATCACGTTCACCAGGTGCAGGGATGCGGCCAGCATCGGCTGCAGCACTGCGTTGGAGACCGGTGGGGTCTTGTTCTGCCCGACGCCGCTTTTGTCCTCGGCGATCGCCGAGGGTGCGGCCCCGCTCCAGGGCCGTAGGTCCGCCGGGACGCGATCGACGGTGAAGAGGTCCCGGTAGTTGAGCAGGTCAGTCACAATCAGTGCGGCGAGCCGCCGGGTGCCCGAGCTTCGCTCACCGACGACGATGTCGTCCTCGTCCCGCTCGTAGCGGCGATGGGCCAGGTAGGCGTCGCAGTCGTTGCTGTTCAGGTCTTCGAGGCTGGTCGCCCCGTGTGTGGGGAGCCACTTCATGAAACGGATGAGTTCGGCGAGACGACCGTGACTGGTGCTGACATGCAGCGGAGTCCGGTAGGCCCGCGCCAGCGAGGCCACCGCCTCGTGATGGGGAGCGAGGAGGGCCATGACCAGCTCCTTCGCGACCAGCCGCCAGCGGGGATTGCTGATGGCAGCGAAGTTGAAGCGCCGGTGCTGAAGCGCCAGCGAGATCGGGAGGCCGACGACCTCGGCCAGATCCCACAGATCGTCTTCGAAGACGGGGCGCCGTACTCCCTCAGGCAGGGGGAGACCGGCTTCTCGGCAGACATCGACGCCGGCGAAGACCGAGCTGACGGCCGCAGTGGGGCTGGCGAGCACATGCAGGATGGTCATCGTGTCGTCTCCTCGGGCCGCAGCGGCGCCTCCTCGTCATGGTCACCGACCGCTGCGGCTGCATCCGCCACCACCGCCGGGTCGAACCGGTCCAGGACGTGACCGATCCGCTGGGAGTACGGGCCGAACACGACCATGAAGTGGGCGGCGGGCATCTGCTGCCACTGCCGGGAGAAGAACGCCTTCAGCCGCAGGAGGTTGGGGACGTGGCGAGGCGCGAACACCGCCAGTGGGCAGAGCAGACACACCCATGGCCGGGCCGGACACGGTTTGCCCTTCGGGCCATGCAGCCCGGACAGCTGATCGGCACAGGCCGCGGTGAACACATCGTGTTCTCCGCCGACCAGTTCGGCGATCACCGTGTTGTCGAGCTGGAGAGCGTTGATCAGCTGTGGGTAGTCCCTGGCCAGGGCGGCGGCGTCCTCGTCGGTGACCACGGTCGGAGGGTGGGCTCTTCGCAGCAGGTCATGCTGGGCGTCCTCGACGAGCGCGTCCACCGCCCGCTGCTGGGACGGCGTCGTCGCGGTCAGGTAGTGGTCACCCTCGACCTGCGGGCTGTGGTTGGGGTCGATGGTCGCCCGTCCTTGGCCGTTCCAGCCCCGCCGGTCGCGCATTGCCAGATGCGTCGTACGGATTCTCCCCCGATGGATCTTCAGCGGCTTGCCGTCATCACCGGTCAGGCCGCGCTGCAGGGCCCACGCTTTGACGGTGTTGCGGTGAATCGCACCGCTGATGGTCCCCGCGGTTCCGGGCCGGGTGACGCCCAGCCACAACTGACGCGCTGTCCCGGGATCGGCGTGGCTTCGCAGCAGTGCCGAATGTGCAAGCCACTGCTCCAGCACCCGCACTGGCTTCGTTCATCTTCAGCAGCAGCGTTTGTTGACGAGTTTCAACAGCATTTAGTGATCAACTCGCTCGTGGATGTTCACGAGAAATGACGGCGCTGCTCTGCGCGAGATCGCGTGTCATCTCGCTCATGCCAAGACGACGCATCCCTGTCGCTCGAGTTCGGTCAGTAGCGGTAGGGAGGGATCGATCTCGTTCCATCGCAGATCCAGTTTCTCGAGCGATGGAAGCAGGGTGAGCCAGTCCGGCAGCTGGCTGAGACGGTTGCTCCGCAGGTCGATCTGACGTAGCCGCGGGAGGTGAGCCAGTGACCGCGGCAGCTCGGCCAGGGAGTTCTCGCGCAGGTCCAGATGACGAAGTTCGTGCAGTTCAGCGGTCGACGGCGGCAAGCGCTCGATGGTGTTTCCTCGAAGCCAGAGCTCACGCAGGTTGCGGAGTTGGCCAACGGAGTCGGGCAACATGGTGAGCCGGTTGTGCTGTGCCCTGAACTCGATAAGGCTGGTCATCCTCCCGATGGCCTCGGGGAGGGTAGTGAGGGAGTTCTCACCGATGTTGAGGTAACGCAGCCGGGTCAGCTTTCCCAGACTGTCCGGAATTCGTGACAGCTGGTTGTCGTGCAAGTAGAGGCAGTCGCTGAGCTCGTTGAGATTGCTCAGTTCGTCGGGTAGCGACGTGAGCGCGTTGTGGCCAAGGTCCAAGGTCGTCAGCCGGTGCAGTCGCCCGATCCGTGGCGGGAGGGCCGTGATTCCGTTGTTCGCAAGGATCAGCACGCGGAGTTCGGTCTGCTGCCAGACTGAGTCGGGCACTTCTCCGAGCTCTTGGCGCCATAGGTTCAGTGTGTGCCTCACGGCCTTCTCGCCTTCGTCAGCGGTCTTGGACCTCGATTCTCATCCGGGACTTCGGGACAGGCAGCCAGTCCGGAACGAGATCAGCCAGCCTCGGCATGTTCAGTGCGTGCGCGCGTGCTGGCGAGGCGGTAGGAATCGGTGCCGGTCTCGGTGATCGTGCCGTTGAAGGTCAGGCGATCGACGATGGCCGCGCAGAGGCGAGGATCAGTGAACGTCTTGGTCCAGCCGCCGAAGGACTCGTTGGACGCGATGGCGACGCTGTTCTTCTCCTCGCGTTCGGTCAGCACCTGGAAGAGGAGTTCGGCGCCGTGCCGGTCGAGTTCCATGTAGCCGAGCTCATCAATGCAGAGGAGATCGACGCGGCCGTAGCGGGCGATGGTCTTGTTCAGCTGCTTCTCGTCGGCGGCCTCGACCAGCTCGTTCACCAGCTTCGTGGCCAGCGTGTAGCGAACGCGGTAGCCCTTCATCGCGGCCTCGGCGCCCAGGGCGATGAGCATGTGGGACTTGCCGGTGCCGGAGTCGCCGATCAGGCAGAGCGGCTGACTCTTCTTGATCCATTCGCAGCTGGCAAGGGTGTGGACGGTGGCCGCGTCGATGTTCGGGTTGGCGTCGAAGTCGAAGGCTCGCAAGGACTTCTCCCGCGGGAAGCCCGCGGCCTTGATCCGTCGTTCCGAACGGCGTCGGGCTCGGTCGTCGCACTCGGTCATCAGCAGCTCGGCGAGGAAACCGCGGTAGGTCATCTGGTCCTTGAGCGCCCGGTCGGCGATCTCGTTGAACTCGTTGCGGATCGAAGGCAGCCGCAGCAGGCGGCAGGCGGTGTCGATCGCGGCGTCGGCGGCCTGCTCGGTCAAGCCTCGCTGGCGGGGCAGGGTCACTGGGCTTCTCCCTCATGGTGGTCGCTGCCGCTGATGCGGCGGCGTCGGAGCAGTTGGTCGTAGGGGGTCACCGACGGCAGCGGCCTGGTGTCCGGCGGGAGATGCGCGAGGCGCCACTCGTGCAGCGACGTGACGCTCGCCGGCGTCTCGCCGGGCAGCCCCGGGACGGATGCGCCAACGGTTGGCTCGTCCTCCGCCTGGGCGGCCTTGCGGGCCTCCAGCGCAACGGCATCGGCGGTCAGGGCGCCGGCCCGCAGCGCGGTGGCCAGCCCCGCGACCACATGCTCGTGGGCGAGATGCCGGTTCAGCAGCAGGACTTCGATCAGCGCCCGGGTGCCGTCCCGCTCGCCGTGGACCTTGCGGGCCTGGGCCCACCAGGCGTCGTGGACCGGGGTGAACTTGCCCGCTGAACGCGCCTGTTCCAGGGCCGTGGCACCGGGGAAAGCGCCCGGCTTGCGGATGAGGGCTTCGAGGTAGTGGTCCAGGTCCAGGCGGCAGCCGCCCTTCGCGATCAGCCTCTCGTGCCGGGCCGCCTCGACGTTCCTGTCGTAAACCACCAGGTGGGAGGCGTGCAGAACGACCCGCACCCGCTTGCCGATCAGGCGGGTCGGGACCGAATAGCGGTTGGTGCGGACGGCGATCTGGCTGTAGCGGTCGACGCGCGGCGTGAACAGCCGGCCGGTCTCGAACGGCTCCTCTGGCAGCGGCATCAGCAGCGGCTGCTCGATGGCGAAGTACTCGTCGACGGTCCGCGGTCGCGAACCGATCCTCCGGTGCCCGTCGTGCAGGTCCCACTGGTCGACCAGCTCGTTCAGCTCGGCGAGGGAATCGACTTCCGGGACCGGCGTGAAGTGGTTGCGGCGGAAGTAGCCGATCATCCCTTCGACCCCGCCCTTCTCGTGGGCACCTTCGATTCCGGGCCGGCAGTAGAAGCTCTCGATGTTGAAGTGCGAGCGAAAGGCGATCCACCGGTCGGTCTCCACCCGGGCCCGGTTGAGTCCCAGCACCTGGGCGACGGCCGACTTCAGGTTGTCGTAGCGGATCTTGCTTCGAGGGACGCCGCCCAGCGTTCGAAGCGCGTGCACGTGCCCTTCGAAGAAAGCTTCCTGGCCGCAAGAGGCGAAGACCCGGTGGACGGCTTTGCCTGAGTAGGACAGGCGGAGCGAGAACAAATAGCAGGTCACCAACTCGCCAGCCAGACGCACGGTCACGTCACCGAAGTCGACTTCTGCCTCGTGGCCGGGCAGGTGGGTCTGCGGCACGAACGCTTCCATCGGGGCCTTGCCCGAGGCTGCGAGGATCTCCGGCTTCCGGTCGGAGACGTAGCGCCGGACCATCTGGTAGGACACATCGGCGCCGTGCTCCTCGACGAGCCGGTGGAAGATCCTCGTGATCGTATGCCGCTGCTTGCGCGGCGCGTCGAGGTCCGTCCGCAGCATCTCGTCGATCACCGGCTTGTACGGATCCAGCGCAGTCCGCCGCGGCGGCAGCTTCTTCCGGGGCTCCGGCCAGACCGAGTCCACGGCCTTCTTGACCCTCCGCCACGACACGTTGTACTTGCGCTCAATCTGGCGCATCTTCATGCCGGCACGGTGATCACGCCGGATCGCCGCGTACAGCTCGACCTTGGACATCTGCGGCATGACCAGGACCTTTCACCAGGAGCACCCCGATGCTGCCCTGGCGAGTACCCCAGTGCTGTTAAAACTCGTGAACATCACCCGACCGTGGATCTGGGTGCCTCCCAAACCCGTGAACAACCGACGGCACTACTGGTGAATAAAGCCACCTCCGCCTGCACGGAGAGGACGCGGCGGCCATGTGCGGCCGTGACGACCACGACGACTCACCTCCGCCTGCACGGAGAGGACTCCGCAGACTCCGACGTCTGCGGATGCTGCTGAGACTCACCTCCGCCTGCACGGAGAGGACAAGGCGCAGGGCCGGACGCGCGGCGCGCTGAGCGACTCACCTCCGCCTGCACGGAGAGGACGTCATGCTCCGAAGACACCTCGACGACATCATCGACTCACCTCCGCCTGCACGGAGAGGACGTCATGCTCCGAAGACACCTCGACGACATCATCGACTCACCTCCGCCTGCACGGAGAGGACGTCGACGGGTTCCGCGCGAGGCAGTCCTTCGGCGACTCACCTCCGCCTGCACGGAGAGGACCGCAGGTTGAATTTCGTCATTCCCATATCGGGCGACTCACCTCCGCCTGCACGGAGAGGACGGCTCGGCGCCCGAAGGCATGACGGTTCGGAGCGACTCACCTCCGCCTGCACGGAGAGGACCCTTCCTGATCTGGGGTTCTATATGGGGTTTGCCATTTCTTGACTTGTTTTCTTGAAGGTGATGAGGGTGAGGCCGTCGAAGTCGAGTGGTTCGCGACGGCGGGTGCCGGCGGTGCGCAGGGTGAAGCCTTGTTCGTTGTTGGCGGGGTAGGCCAGTACGGCCATGCCGTTGCCTGTGCAGGCGGCGACGCTGTTCCATAGTTCGTCGCGTACGCGGGCGGAGACGGTGCCGATGTAGAGCTCGGGTGTTACTTCGAGGAGCCAGCGGCTGAGGGCGCCGTGCAGGTGGTCGGGGACGGCGGTTGCGGACAGGACGATCATCGAGGCCATGGTCGGGTGTCCTCAGGTGGTGGTGCTCATGTGGTGGCTGCGTGGTTGGTGCCTCCGGGGATGGCGCCGGTGACGGGGTCCCAGAGGTCGACGAGTTGTTCTTCGGGGTCGGGGATGTCGGGGTCGGTTTCGGGGGCGAGGAGTTGCTGGATGTCGCCGACGATGCGGGGGAGAAGTTTGAACAGGCGTAGTCCGTCGCGGAATGAGCGGCGGGCTTCGGCTTCCGGGCTGGTGGAGTTGTGCAGTGAGAAGGCGAGGGGAATGGTCAGGTCGGCTTTGTAGAGGTCGGCGATGTCGTAGACGAATGCCTGTTGGTTGCCGTTGTGGACGTAGCCGAGGGCGGGGGAGCAGCCGAGGGCCAGGATTGCGGCGTGGACGATGCCGTAGAGGCAGGTGTTGGCCGAGGAGAGGGCGAGGTTGACGGGGTCTTGTTCGTCCCAGGTGGCGGGGTCGTAAGTGCGCCTGAAGCGGCCGATTTTGTATTGCTTCGCCAGGAGTTGGTAGTGGGCCTTGACGCGTTGTCCTTCGAACCCGCGGAGATGGTCGAGGGTGGGGGCGGGGCCGGGGAGGGTTCCGAAGCGTTTTTTGTACATGGCGGTGGCCACGGTGAGGCGTTGGGTGTCGTCCGCCCAAGCGCGGGTCTGTTTTTCGAGCCAGGTGGTGGTCAGTGAGTCGGGGAGGGTGGCGGAGTAGCAGCGCACGCCGCCGGAGCCGGTGGTCAGGATGGTGGTGCCGTGGCGGGCGAAGGTGGCGAGGGCGCGGGCGGTGATGGAGGTGCCGGGGCCCAGGAGGACGCAGCTGAGAGCGGCGGTGGGTAAGTAGACGGTTTCGGTGCCGCGTTTTTCGCTGGTGATCTCGGCGCATACACCGGTGTCGTCCTGGTGGATGCGGACGATGTCGAGGTAGAGGAACGACAGGGAGTCGGCGATGCGGGGGAGCATGGCGACGGTGGGGGCGGCGAGACGGCGTCTTGCGTTGCTGGGGGTGGTGGGTGAGTTCATTGCGGGGTCCTGGCGGGGGCGATGGTGAGCAGGCCGCAGCCGTAGGCTTTGCCGCGGCCGATGCCTTCGGTGATTTTTGCGCGCAGGAGGTCGGCGTCGATGATGGCGGCGGTGCCGTCGAAGCGGGTGCGGGCGTGTCGGACTTTCTTGCGGGAGGGGTTGTTGCGGGGGCCGTGTCGTCCGCCGGCGGCGTCGAGGGGGTGGGAGTCGGTGCTGAGGGGTTTGAGTCCGGCGGCTTCGGCCTGGCGTTCCCACCAGCTGTTTGCGGCGGGGCCGTGCAGGGGGACGACGGCGGGGAGGTTGTACAGGTCGCGGGTGGTGGCTCCGGGTTTGCGGACGGCGTTGGCGATGCAGCGGTGGCGGATGGTCAGGCCGGGACGCAGGGCGTTCAGGAGGGTGTCGAGGGGGCGGGTGCGGGAGGTGCCGTAGCCGTCGGGCAGGGCGGTGAGATCGGGTTCGTAGAGGCTCTGCAGGAGAATGTGGAGTCCGGTGGGGGTGTCCTCGGCGCGGAAGAGAACCCCGAATCGGGCTCGGGGGTCAGGGCCGGCGTTGGTGGGGAACAGTGTCATGAGGCGTCGGTGCAGGCCCTGGCCGAGTGCGTCGCCGGTGGTATCGCGGCGGGCCTGGGGGTGGCGCATGTCGGGGATGATGCGGGTGAGCCATACGGTCATTGGACGCTTTCTTCCGGGTGGTGCAGGTGGGCGGTCACATAGGTCTGGAGCGAGGCCAGCTGTGAGGTGCCCAGGCCGGTGTACTGGGCGTGGGGCAGGTGGAGGGTGCGCCGGTACAGGGGGCGGGCGCGGTAGGTGCGGCGGCGCGGGTCGAAGGTGACGGGTTCGTCGTTGGCCTGGCTCGTGGGGTGGGCGCCGTCCGGGGAGTCGGGGGTGATCAGCTCCTGAGGGACAGGGAGTTGGTCCAGTGGACGATCGGAGAGGAACTCGACGCCCCGCGGGTGGGGTCCCGTTGCGGCCAGGGGCAGGTGGATCAGGTGGTGCAGGGCGTCGTTGCTGCGGCCGAGGAGGAGGGGGCCTTCGGGCGGGCATGATCGCCGCCCGAGGTACAGGGGCCATTGCGGGGTGTTGAGGGCACGGGCACATAGGTCCAGCAGTGCTGTGTCCGCGCCCTCGCCCGTCTGGTTCGGCCCGGCGGCTGTGGTGATGGCGATGGTGAAGGCGGCGTCGGCCAGGTAGGTGCGGTGGGTGATGACGGTGCTGGTGTCTGCGCTGCGCTTTTTGCCTTCGGCGGTGGAGACGGTCGCTTTGGGGGGCAGGCCGCCGCCCACGGTGTGCAGGTCGCGCAGGAGTACGCCGGGTCGGTCGGTGCGCACGGTGATGGACAGGTGGGTGAGGTCGGCCGGTGATGTGTTCCGGTGCCGTCCGAGTGCGGAGCTGAGCAGTCCGATGACGCCGGAGCGGGTGGGGAAGGGGGCGGTGTCGCGGTCGTTGAAGTGGCTTCGTTCGCCCCAGGACTGCAGCGGTCCGCTCAGGCGCAGCAGCAGTCCGGGGCGGGGTGCTGGGGCGGTGTGGCTGTTCACGCGTGGGCCTTTGCTGTGGTGCGGGCTAGTGCGCTGTTCACGGTGGTGGTGATGAGGTCGTCGAGTGCGCGGTGGCGGGTGCCGAGGTCCTGGAGGTCGTTGGTGTCCAGGCTGGTCCAGCCGGCGGTGAGGATGCGGTTGGTGCCGAGCATGGTGTTGACGGCGCGGGCGTAGCGGGCGAGGTGGTTGGCGGAGGGAGAGGTGAAGCCGCCTTCGGTGCCGGCGCGGACGGGCTGTTCGAACGCTCCGGCGTAAGAGAGTGGGCGGTCGGTTCGCACGGCGAGGTGGACGAGGCTCGGCGGGGTGTGGGGTGCGGTGGAGTTCTTCTTGGCCTGGGGGAGGGATTCGATGAATGCGGCGAGGAAGGCACTGGTCAGTTCGTGAGCGGCTTTGGGGTCGTCGCCGATGTTGAGTGCGAGGTCGCGCAGGTCGACGGTGGCGTAGCGGTAGAAGGTGCCGGAGCTGTATTCCGTGTGTCCCATGTGGCCGCTGCCGGTGGAGTCCTGCCAGGCGGCGGTGATGTCGTCCACCGCGCTGAAGTAGTCGAGTTCGACATCGGTGGCGTGTGTGGTGAGCGCGTGGGCGACCTGGACGGCGCCGTCGACGCCGGCGTTGTCGACCTCGGCCAGCATCCGGCCGAAGAGATTGATCACACCGTTGCGGGTGCGCAGGATCGCCTCGATCCGGTCCTGGGGCAGTGCGCTCTTGTCGGAGGGCTTTTTGATGTCCTTGGCCGCTTCCAGGACCTCGCGGTGTTCCTCGGCGAGGTCGGCGAGTTCGGTGACGGCCGGTTCGGGGACGTAGACCATGGCGTTGGTCAGGACCTGGTTCGGGACGATCTGCTTGGTGTCTTTCTTGTCTTTCGCGAGCTCGAATTTGATGCTGCTGCCCGCAGCGATGTGTCCGCCGGCGCGCAGGGCGAGGCCCGCGGGCCAGCCGCGGCCCTCCAGCGCCCTGGCGACGCGTTCGCCGATACGGCGGGTACGCAGGGCGGCTTGGCCGATGCGCTGCTGGAACTCCTCGCGGGTGGCCCGCTTCCAGCACTGGCTACTGACGCGGGTGCGCATCACGTTGCCGTACTGCACGGTTTTGACGGAGTTTGTGTCGTCCCGGTTGAGGTTGGCGTACGGGACACAGTGCAGGATGTGGACGTCGATGAAGCGGGCGGGTGCGGAGGTCATGAAGGGTTCCTTCGGTGTGGAGCTGCGGGAGTGGTGGGTGGCGGGGACAGGGGCCGTTCCTGCGGGCTAAGCGCTGGGGGCGGTACCCAGGAGTTCTTCGGCGTCCTGTTTGTCTGTCTGCTCGCGTTGGGATCTGCTGAGCTGCTGGTAGTAGTCCTGCAGCCAGCGGCGCGAGATGCGTCCGGAGCGCGCCGGCCAGGCGATGAGGTCGTTGAGGAGCTGCGCGAAGTCGATGTCGGTGTCTGTTTGGCGCAGGTAGCGCACTGATCCGGGCAGGTGCCGGAACAGCCCGTTGACGCTCTGTCGGGTGAGGAGGTTCAGGCGCGTCTCGGCCGAAGATTCACGCATCTCCCCTTCGCGGCCGGGCGACTTGACAACGGCCTGGGCGAACGCGGCTCCGAGGCTGGTGCCCTGTCTGCGGTCCTGCTGGAGGGCCTGGGCGTTCGGCGTGTCCTCGGGCAGGGGGTGCTGACCGTTCGTCATTACCAGCTCACCGTCCTCGTCGAGGCCATCGTCATCCGGGCCGGCGGCGAAAGAGTGCCGGGGCTGGTCGGCGATCATCGCGGCGATGAGGTAGTAGGCCCGCTCCTCGGATTCGGGGAGATGCCGGCCCGTCGGCAGCCAAGGGGCCACGAGACGGTGCATGGGCCGGACGTGATCGAGGTCGCGGCGTACTCCTGTGCGCAGGGCTGCCCGGGCACCGGGGTCGGAGCACACTCCTGTCACCCATCGAGTGAAGGCGCGGAAGTGCGCGGGCTTGGCCGCAGAGCTGTCCGCGGGTGCGGGGCGGGCGGTGTTCTCCGTCATGCCGTTGTCTCCTTCGACTTGGCCGAGGGCTTCTGGCGCCGCCCGCCGTACAGCTCGATCCGTGCGGTGCTGACGGCCCTGGCGCCCCGCTTGGTGTGGGTAACGGACGTGGTGACGGCCTCGTACGTTTGCTCCGCCGACCGAAGAAACGCCTGGCGGGCGTCGTTCACTTCCAGTCCGACGTCTAGGGCGTCGGGTGCGCGGTCCAGGCGCCGGAAGCGGTCCCAGAACTCGGCCTCGGCCAGGGGCCAGTAACGGGCACCGGCCGAGCCGGCCCACGTGCTGCCGTCGGCCTTGGCGTCAGCGACGTGCAGGGCCCACGCCCGTCTCACGGCGCGGTCCAGGCGCTGCCCGTAAAGCTCACCGAGCTGGCGCAAGCGTTTGACCGCGGCTGCCGTCCGCGGCAGGTCCTCTTCGACGCGTCCCAGTACGGGCGGAGTTGAGGCGTCGACGAACTGGGTGTCCTTGGCCTGTGCGCGATCCTGCTCGAAACCCAGTGCCCGCACCCGCAGCGTCTCCGACACCTCGTAGGCCGTGCGGAATACCGCCGGCCTGCGGGCCTGGGTACTGCCACCCGCGTCACCGAGCACCGCGTCGACGTCCCGCCACAGCGCCCGGTTCGAGTTGGCGGGGCGCGCGTACGGATTGCCCTGCTGGCTGATCTGCCAGATCAGGTAGGGGTCGTCGCGGGGGATGAGTCCATTGCGGTAGGCCCAGGTGATGAACGCATCCCGGACCAAGGCGGGGTTGTCCTCGTCGGGCACCAGCAGCAGCGCGTGCTGCGAGCAGGCAGTCAGCCGCGAACAGGGGCCACTTGGCTTGGGTGGTGCCGCATCGGGATCGGGCAGTTCATCCCATTCCCACGGGCACAGGTCGCTTCCGCGCCGCACAATGTCGTCCGGCTGCGGGAGGCCGGCGAGGAGTGTCTGGAAAAGGCTGTCCCCTTCAGGGTGATAGGAAAGAGCGGCACGCAGCGGCCCCGCCTTCACGCTCGCACTCTTGACACCGCCCACCTCGCGGGACGAACAGCGCCCCGCCGGACCGTAGTAGTGCCACACCAGAAGATGCAGCACCGCCTCCGACACCGTCGGCCGGTCAGGACTCCGGTCACTGGCATGGAACAACCAGGAATGATTCTGCCCTGCGGGGCGGGTCACGATCAGCTTGTTCACCCCGGCGGTGTTGCCGGTGTCACACTGCTGCACCAGACGGGCATCCTGCATCCAGGGCCGGCCACCATCTTCGTCGAACAGGAAGAACCGCTCGGCCCACCGGTCGAAATAGGCATCGATGCCACTCTCATCGAACTGGGTTTCCTCCACCACCTCTTCCCGGCGCTCGCTCCAGTCACCGGGCCCGCGCTCATCGAGTCCCGTCACCCGGGCAGTCAGCGCGTACAGGATCCGCAGCACAGCGGAATGGGCGGGCGGCTCCGCGATTGCCAGACCAGCGATGTCATGACTGCGCAGGAGCAGCTGGCGTAAGCCGACCCGGTCCGGGAGTAACTGAGCCGTCCCCGGCAGCCGGGCACCGCTCCGCCATCGGACAGGAAATAACGGCTCTTCGATCAGGTTGTGCGAACGGCCGGGCATCAGGCTCCTGTCGACGGGCCACAATGGGGAAGGTCAGCGCTCTCCGCGCGAGCGGAGGTGAACCAGGAGGCGTTCGGGAGAACATCACTCTGGGACTCTTTTGTCCGCGCAAGCGGACGCACCGGATGAACACGGAATACCGTGGCCAACCGGACTCTCAAGTTAGAGGAAGGGAGGAGTTCGTGAAGCTGTTTCAGCTGAAGTGCTTCACATCGCTTCGAGGCCGACCGGGGAGATGGAGATGGTTCGGTTCCCGTGACGGCAGACCCACCGCTCACTACGCAGTTCACGGGCCATGCGCAGCAGCACCAGGTCCCCCAGCGCCGACTGCTCCTCCCACCCCTCTGGCAGGGGATGCCCTTCACCGCCCCGAAGCCACGCACCGGGCACCGGTGCCACCCGCGACATCACCACCGACACCTCGCGCACCGACAGCCCGGAACTCCGCCCCGGCCCGGCCAACGGCATCCCGCCGTCCTCATCGAGCGTCAGCCGCCCGCCGGGCTGCTCATACAGGCACAGCACCCGCCCGGTGTCGGCCCCCAGACGGGTAGTCAGCAACTCCTCGGTGACGCCCGGCTGCAGGTCGCTGAGCCGGGACAGGTCGCCCGCGACATCCGCCGGGGAGCAAATGCTCACTACCGACGCCATATGGGTCTCAGCCATCTCCTGCGCCTCGCGCTCCGCGTCCATCCGCACGAGTTCCTGCTTCGCCGCCGTGTCCAGCCGATCGACAAAGTCCGGTGCGTACACGTCATCCACCAGACGCTGTACATCCCCCGGGACCTTGATGCCCCGGCCAGCCTCCTCGTGCAGCAAAAACGCCGTCCGTCGCAGCAGCCCGCGGTCGTAAACCGTTCCCCACCCACGAGGAACCTCGAAGTCCCCGTTCTCGTCCACTGGCTCCAGCACCACCATCCGGGGCCGGTCCTCCGGCCAGGCCCATCCAGGGCGCCCGCTCCGGCCTCGTTCATGACGCCGCCCACGGCCTGCCCGCTGCAGCAACTGCGCCAGAGGGGCCAAATTACTCACGATCAAGTCGAAGTCGAAGTCCAGGGACTGCTCAACCACCTGTGTGGCCACCAGAATCGACGCTGGACGCGGCCGCGCCGTGTCCCCCGCCGAGAGCGGCTTTCCATAAGCCGCTTCACACTCGGCGGTAATCTTCTGGCGCACACCCGCCGGGTACCTTGAGTGCAACAGCCGCAGCCCTCCGGTCCGCCCGGCCAGCTCAGGAAACGCCACACACAGGTCACGAAACGTCAACTGCGCCTCGGTCACCGTCGTACAGCACACCAGCGCGGTCCCGCCTTCGCCCGCCACCACGGCCAGCGTCTCCCGCAGCACCTCGCGCCGCCCGCCCGCTCTCACCGCAATCTCAGGAGCCTCGCTACTGTCCCACCCCACCCGACGCAGGGAGACGTCCAGGTCCCGTTCTCGCCCACTGCCCGTCTCCCGGGGAGACGAGACCCGGCCGCTGCCCGCGTCAGTGAATAGCCACCCCGGATAAACAGGCTCGATCCGCGATGCCTCCCCGAACCCAGCCCCCCGCCGGTAGGCATCCACCAAAGAACCCGCACTACGCCCCGTCAGCGTTGCTGACAACAGCACCACGGGGGCACCAAACACCCCCAGCCACTCCAGTAACCGCGTCAGCAGACTGTGCATCCACGGGCCGTACGCGTGCGCCTCATCCACCACGAACACCTTGTCCGACAACCCGAACAATCGCAGCGCGTTGTAGCGCAACGGCAACACAGCCGCCAGCGCCTGGTCAATGGTGCCCGCCGCCAAAGGAGCGAGCAGCCCCCGTTTCGGTCCCCGCAGCCAGGCACCAGCCTCCGTCGCCGTGGCCCCCTCCGCGCTCACCGCACCCGCCGCCTCCTGGGCCGGGCCGGCATAAACCGGGCTGAGCCAGGCCATGGAGTGCAGAAGGGCCAACGCGCGCTCCCCCTCCAACGCCTCCCGCGCGAACCTCTCCACACGGGGGAACATGCCATCAGCCGTGGCCATGGTCGGCAACGCGAAGTACAGGCCCCTGGCTTCGGCAGAGCGCCCCAGCACCGACGCCGCGAACAGCGCCGCCTCAGTCTTGCCGTCCCCTGTCGGCGCCGTCACCAGCAGCAGCCCCGAACCGCGTTCTGCCACCAGCCCTGGCAGGCGCTCCACTAGATCTCGCTGCAGCGGATTAGGCGAGAACGGGAACATGTCACCGAACTCCTGAGCCGCGAAACGGGCCCGCCCCAGCCGCGCGCGATGGACCAGATCCGGCGCCGCGGCCCGCGAGCGCTCCCAATGGGCATCCAGCGCCTCAGGTGCGGCCCTCCACCCTACTGGAGGCAGCAACGACGCGACGGCCTCCACCTGACTGGCCAGCCAGTCGGACACCACCACCAGCCCCGTCACCACCACAGCCAACTCTGCCGGCAACCCGCCTGCCGGCACAGCCTGCGCACCGATCACCCGCCGCAACTCCTCGAAATGAGCTCGCCGCTGCCCGGCCCAGCCCTCCTCACCGAGACCGTGCTGGTAAGCACTGCCCGCAGCCAGCTCCCGCGCTTTCAAGACCCTGCCGAAACAGCCGTGATGACCGCCGAGCAACTGAGCCACCTGATGGCTTACCGCCCGCCGCAGGCGAGTGGCTCCCGGATAGCCGGCCTCGTCCAGCAGTACCGACAGCGCCCAATGGGTCGCCATTTCATGCCGGAAGGCGCGCTCCTTGTCCGCTCCTGGAGCGAAGACATACGATGGCACATCCCTCACTGACGCGAACGCCGAGGGAACCTGCGCCTGGAAGGGCGGGGAGATTTTCCCCAGATCATGCAGCCCGGCCCAGAAAGCCACGACCGTCCGGGCCTCCTCCTCAGAGAGCCCGAGCGCAGCGGCGAGGCGTCCCCGGAAACCAGAACCCAGAAGCCCGTCCCACAGCACAAGGCACACAGCCGCCGTGTCCAACAGGTGACAGACCACCGGATACGGGCGCTTGAGACCTCTCTCCTTCCCCCAAAACCGCCCATCCACAGACCAGTTGTCCGCTCCCACGGCATCTCGCATCATGCGTCCAGAGATAGCAGCAGCCACTGACAACCGCCTGCAAACTGCCGCCGACATCCCTTCTCGCCTAGACTCGGGTCCCATGCTCTTGTGCCTGTCGGCCCCCGCGCCGTACTCCTCGAACGCTGACCAGCATTGCGGCAAAGGAGTTGCAAAGGGCTAGAAACGCTGCAGGTCGCGAAGGGTGCTCTCTGCGCGAGCGGAGGTGAACCGTCCTGCGCGGTGACGTTCGGCGACAGGTAGTAGTGCTCTCTGCGCGAGCGGAGGTGAACCGGTGCTCGATCTGCTCATCGAGCCAGGTGGGCAGTGCTCTCTGCGCGAGCGGAGGTGAACCGTCGTCGCGGCGGCTTTTGTGGGCGCGCATGGTGTGCTCTCTGCGCGAGCGGAGGTGAACCAGCGCAGCGTGCGCGTGGAGGCTCCCGACTGGGGTGCTCTCTGCGCGAGCGGAGGTGAACCGAAGACCAGCAGGAAGCAGCGTCCCGCTTAGGGGTGCTCTCTGCGCGAGCGGAGGTGAACCGAAGATCTGCGGCAGCAGGAACCGCGCGAACGTGTGCTCTCTGCGCGAGCGGAGGTGAACCGGACCGTGCGCCGAATGCCAAGATTGTCCTTGTGTGCTCTCTGCGCGAGCGGAGGTGAACCGACCCTGGCCTGGATGGACTCGCAGTCCTCGGTGTGCTCTCTGCGCGAGCGGAGGTGAACCGTCCGCCACCGTGGCACCGATGGCGGACGCGGTCTGGTGCTCTCTGCGCGAGCGGAGGTGAACCGACGGCGGCGGTTCACCGCGCTGAGCGCGAGCTGTGCTCTCTGCGCGAGCGGAGGTGAACCGGGCACGACACGATGAGTACGACACTCGCGGGGGTGCTCTCTGCGCGAGCGGAGGTGAACCGTCCGAGGGATACATCTTGATCGCCCGCGCCCGGTGCTCTCTGCGCGAGCGGAGGTGAACCGCCGTTGTCGATGATCTCCCCGGCCTTGGTGGTGTGCTCTCTGCGCGAGCGGAGGTGAACCGGCGAGGAGGAGGCCGTAGAAGCCTCCTGCGGTGTGCTCTCTGCGCGAGCGGAGGTGAACCGGTACGACCGTGCGTAAGCAGCTCACCCGGATGGTGCTCTCTGCGCGAGCGGAGGTGAACCGGAAGTCCACGACGTCACCGCCGGTCAGGGTGCGTGCTCTCTGCGCGAGCGGAGGTGAACCGCGTGCCGTTCGTCATTGCCGGTCGGGCGGCGGGTGCTCTCTGCGCGAGCGGAGGTGAACCGGCGGAGGAGGCGGCCGCGGAGGCTCTTCGGATGTGCTCTCTGCGCGAGCGGAGGTGAACCTTGAGCCCCGCTACATTGTCGGCGCGGAATCACGTGCTCTCTGCGCGAGCGGAGGTGAACCGCCTGAACGAACAGGAGCGACATGCCGATCAACGTGCTCTCTGCGCGAGCGGAGGTGAACCGGCGGCGGCTGGCGCAGTGACCCGGCCGTTCGTGTGCTCTCTGCGCGAGCGGAGGTGAACCGGCGTCGATGAGGCGGGCGGCGTCGTGGGAGTCGTGCTCTCTGCGCGAGCGGAGGTGAACCGTCACCGGGTCGATCGAGATGGACTATGTCGACGTGCTCTCTGCGCGAGCGGAGGTGAACCGGCGATGGTGTGGCTCTGGGTGGCAGTGACGACGTGCTCTCTGCGCGAGCGGAGGTGAACCGCGGCGGGCCACGGCGGCGTCGGTGATCTGCCGGTGCTCTCTGCGCGAGCGGAGGTGAACCGTTCACGAACGCGCCGGTGGTGGCGTAGTTGGGGTGCTCTCTGCGCGAGCGGAGGTGAACCGGCCGATACGGGCACCTTCAGGCGCTTGGCGGCGTGCTCTCTGCGCGAGCGGAGGTGAACCGGTGGCCTGGGCGGGGTAGCTCGCTGCGCAGGTGTGCTCTCTGCGCGAGCGGAGGTGAACCGCTGGATCTGGGGTGGCTGCTGCTGCGCTACAAGTGCTCTCTGCGCGAGCGGAGGTGAACCGTCTTTCAGTCGGTTGTTGGACCAGGACCAGATGTGCTCTCTGCGCGAGCGGAGGTGAACCGTCAACAAGGAGAACCCTGAGGCCGAGGCCGGGGTGCTCTCTGCGCGAGCGGAGGTGAACCGAGACCGTTGACTTCGCCAGGCACGCACCGTCCGTGCTCTCTGCGCGAGCGGAGGTGAACCGCTCATCGGGTGCCGCGCGTCGAGGCCCAGGTCGTGCTCTCTGCGCGAGCGGAGGTGAACCGTACATCGGCGATATCCGGAAGGCCGCTGCGCAGTGCTCTCTGCGCGAGCGGAGGTTAACCGTGCCAGGGAATGCGCTGGACGGTCCTGGCCGGGTGCTCTCTGCGCGAGCGGAGGTGAACCGGTGCGGCACCGCCGGGCGCAGGTCCAGGTCGAGTGCTCTCTGCGCGAGCGGAGGTGAACCGCTTCCACGGCGGTCACCAGGGCGAGCAGCAACGTGCTCTCTGCGCGAGCGGAGGTGAACCGGAGAATCCCGCTCGCTGGGGTTCATGGCGTCTGTGCTCTCTGCGCGAGCGGAGGTGAACCGTCATTCGTCACGTCTCCGGGTCGGCTCACAGCGTGCTCTCTGCGCGAGCGGAGGTGAACCGTCGGGCAGGCCCGGCAGACCGGTGCCGGGGACGTGCTCTCTGCGCGAGCGGAGGTGAACCGACGGTAGTCGACAAGCCGTTGCCCGCCAGCGTGTGCTCTCTGCTCGAGCGGAGGTGAACCGCCCCCGGCGGTGACGGCGGCCAGCCTGCCGCGGTGCTCTCTGCGCGAGCGGAGGTGAACCGCAGTGTCGCTCTCCGGCGAAGCCGAAGTCTCCGTGCTCTCTGCGCGAGCGGAGGTGAACCGGCAGTAGTGCACGTCAGGTGGCGGAATGAAGAGTGCTCTCTGCGCGAGCGGAGGTGAACCGAACTCGCCCCCGGCCGGCGCGGCAACTCAGGCGTGCTCTCTGCGCGAGCGGAGGTGAACCGGGGAGATTGAGCGGGCCATGCAGCTGATGGACGTGCTCTCTGCGCGAGCGGAGGTGAACCGATGGCCGAGGGCGCCCGGTGACCTACGCCTTCGTGCTCTTTGCGCGAGCGGGGGTGAACCGGACGGTTTCATTTTGCACGACACCAAGGCGGGGTGCTCTCCGCGCGAGCGGAGGTGAGCTGGGAGCGGGCGGCGTCGGGGGTGGGTGTTGTGGGTTCGAGGACTCCGGCCGCAGTCATCGCGCCTTCGAGCTGGCCGAGATCACCGAACGTGTGTCGCGTTGTTGGACCGCCCTCTTGATCTCCCTTCGTTCTTAGAACTCCTAACAAAGTGGCCCTGGAATGTGGGGTGTTGTGAGGTTGTTGACTGGTGCATGAGGAGGGGGCAGCAGCCGCCGTGGATCGTGCCGGATGAGCTGTGGATACGGATTGAACCGTTGCTGCCGGTCGTGCCGCGCCGACCGGATCATCCGGGCCGCAGGCGTCTGGATGACCGGAAGGTCCTGTCCGGCATTCTGTTCGTGCTCTGCACCGGCATTCCGTGGGAGTTCCTGCTGCAGGGGCTGGGCTTCGGTTCGGGGATGACCTGCTGGCGTCGCCTGCGCGACTGGAACGACGCGGGAGTCTGGCAGCGTCTGCACGAGTCGCTGCTGGCCGAGTTGCACGCCGTCGGCGCGCTGGACTGGTCCAGGGCGGTGATCGACGGCTCCCATGTGCGGGCCGTGAAGGGCGGCCCAAAGCCGGACCGAGCCCGGTCGACCGTGCCCGAACAGGCTCGAAGCACCATCTGATCACCGAAGCGCACGGCATTCCGCCGGCGGTGTCACTGACCGGCGGAAACCACAATGACGTCACCCGGCTCATGCCCTTGGTCGAGGCCGTCCCGCCGGTGCGGGGCTGACGCGGACGGCCCCGCCGACGGCCGGACACCCTTTACGCCGACCCGCGGATACGACCACGACAAGTACCGCAAGCAGGTCCGGGCCGCCGGAATCACCCCGGTCATCGCACGGCGTAGCATCCAAAACGGATCGGGGCTGGGCGTGCACCGATGGGTGGTTGAGCAGAGCTTCGTACTGCTGCACTGGTTCCGCCGGTTACGCATTCGCTGGGGATCCGCGACGACATCCACGAAGCCTTCCTCAGCCTGGCCTGCGGCATCATCTGCTGGCGACGACTGAAAGACCTGTCACTTTGTTAGGAGTTCCTTAAACAAATGCCGGCGGTGGACCGGTTCGGGCACCGGTCGAATGCCGGTGCGCGCGGACGATCGTAGAGTTCACCGAGATGTCAGTCGATCTCACCTGCCGAGTCGGCCGCGGCCTGGGCTTGCTGGAGAAGACGTTCCCAGGTGCCGTCAGCAGACCACAGGCGACGGTGTTCATGGTGTCCTGTGTCGGAGATTCGTCTGCAGTATGTGGCGCCGGGCGCTGGTCACCGACCCGCGGCTCAGCCTTGTGTGGGCCGAGATCGAGACGGAGGCCGCCGGTTCGGGACAGCGTGACTGTTTCAACATCGGCTTCGGCCGCTCGGACGGGCTGGGTGACAGTACGCGTAGTGCTCCAAGGTGGAGAAAGCGGCCTGGGCTCGGTCCTGTGGGTGCCGCTACTTCATCCGCTCAGGTCATCGACTCACCGAGGGTTTACAGAGTGCGCTCAAGATCGCTGGACCGCGCTTCGGGTCACTCGATGGAGGCGTGCGTCCTCGGCCTGCGCCATGGTGACTCTGACGGCTGTGTAGCGTGCGGTACATGCATTGACTGCGTTGTTCGGCGCATTACAGCGGGGTGTGGCTGTTCAGGTCTTCAACGCGGTGCGGAGCGCATTGCTGGGGGTCAAGGGGTCGCAGGTTCAAATCCTGTCGTCCCGACAGTGATGTCGGATATTTTCGCAGCTCAGGGGCCATCTTCGGATGGCCCCTGAGACGTTTCACGGGAGCGCTTCGGGAGCGAGTGGGGGCACGGGCCGCTCCCACTCGCTCCCAAGCCGCCGGAAGCTGGGAGTGACGTCAATCTACGGTTGAACGTGTGTCGCCCGATGGTGTCGCTCCCGGTGAAGATCTCTGCCGTTCGGCGCTGCTTTGCTGGTCAAGTGCTCGGCTTTTCGACCCCTTGTCCAAGGTTCATCAAGGGGTCGTGCTCCCGCCCGACCCCTTGACTGTTTCCGGCGACCCCTTGACCACGAGTGCTCCCCGTCTCGGTGCACACTCCCTCCAGATTTTGAACGCGCCGAGTGGGATGTGGGCAGGTGGCGGGTGGTGCTGGTGGGGGAGTGGGGCGTCGTATGGGTTGACTTGGCCAGTGGGAGGTCGCCGTTGGTGGCAGTAGGGCGCTCCTCGCGGCCGTCCCGGACGCGCATTTCGGCCCCGTCTTCGGCGGCGTCACGGCTAGCTAGCGGAGAGTCGACGGCAGGCTCGGTACGGGACTGGCTCAACGTCCACGACTTCGGCGCCCAGGGCGACGGCGGCACCGACGACACCGCCGCGATCCAAGCCGCGCTCGCCACGGCTCCGATGGGCGGCATCGTCTACCTCCCCGCAGGCGCCTACCGCACCAGCGCACCGCTGACGATCCCGCCCGCCGTCACGCTCATGGGCACCCACACCAACTTGATGACGGTGCCCGGCCTGACCGACCCGCCGTGCTACATCAAGCCGCTGCCGTCCTTCGCGGGCGCGGCGTTGATCCTGCTGCTGGACGCCGCGGCCGGTGGCTATTCCACCATCTCCGCCGAGCACCGCATCCTGAACGTGATGATCGACGGGCAGGACCTGCCAGCCTTGCCCCCGGTCGACGGGCTGAGCGCCAAGGGCAACATCCAGAACGTCGGGCTGAGGGACTTCACAGTGCGGCAGTGCACGGGGAACGGGATCTACTGCGGCGAGAACGAGGGAATCAACCCCTACTCGTGGCGGCTGCACCGGGTGATGCTCGACAACAACTGCGGCCACGGGCTCAGCGTCCAAGTGATGACCGACCTGACCATGGGCGACTGCCGGGCCATCGGCAACTGGGCGAGCGGCTTCAGCATCGTCAACGCCGCCAACAGCCTGGCCAGCATGTGCCGCGCCGAGTGGAACGGGAACCACGGCATCCACATCACCGGGGACTGGGCGGACGGTACGGGCGCGGGCGGCATCCTCCTGTCCGGCCGCTCGACCGACCGCAACGGCTGGCACGGCGTATGCGTGGACGCGGCCGGCACCCCTCCCATCCAGATCAGCGGACTGCACACCCGCCGGGACGGCCGCAACGGCGGCCTCGGCATCGCCGCCGCGACGACGCCTGTCCTGGTATCGAACATGACGTGCTACCCAGGCACTGACGACAACGGCAGTCAGACCTCCAGCCCCCAGTACGAGCTGGCCGTCACCGGCGCCGCGACCCTGGTGCAGGTCGATGACGCCTACCTGCACGCCGCGACGCAGGGCCTGTACTCCACGAGCACCGGAACTCTGGTGATCGGTGCAGGTGTCACCGAGGCGACCGGGCCGACCGACGCCCCGGTTCGGACGCCCCCCGTGGCGACATCGTCCAAAGGGCTGGTCATCACGGCCCCGGCCGGCGCCGCCACTTACGTGATCTGGCGGGCGCCCAAGGCATGCACAGTCACGGCCGTGCGCGGCTACCGGGTCGGCGGCAGCGGAGCGTCGATCAACGCGCAGAAGAACGTGGCGGATCTCCTTGCCACAGATCTGCCCCTGTCGACACCAGCAACGTGGCTGTCCGGACCGTCAGTGCAGAACGCGACCTTCAACGCCGGGGACACTCTCTCCGTCGCCGTCCGCTCCGTCACCGGCAGCCCGGCCGCGGTCACGGTCCAGGTCGATGTACAGGGGGTGTGACCGTGGCTGTGCTCACCGTGTTGAACGACCGTCTGCCCTACCAGCAGGCGCCCCGACCGCTCACCACCCAAACCTCTCCCCGGCCCGCTCCACCTGCTGCGCGTCTCCGATGCGGCTGGCGTCCTCGCCACCCTCACCGTCGGAGCCCGCAACGTGACGGTACGCGGGGCGAGCAGGACATTCGCTGAGAACAAGCGGCCCTTCACTGACGGGTTCGACCGGACGACGATCAGCGGATGGGGTACCTCGGGCGGAGGCGGGAACTGGTCCACCGGGGGCGACGGCGACTACTCCGTGTCCGGCGGCACAGCATCATCCCCATAACGGCCGCCGGAGCCCCCCCGCCACGCCAGCCTCGTCGACACCCTCACCGACCTGGACGCCCGGCTGTCCTGGGCACTGGACGTCATGCCCACCGGCAACGCGTCCCAGCATCGGCCTCAGCTTCGCCTACACCGCGACGACAAGCCAGTACCGGGCGCGGCTGTCCGTGCTCCCCTCAGGGACCGTGCAACTCGCCCTGGAGCGGGAGGCTTCCGAGACCAACACGGCCATCGGTGCCCTCACCACCGTGGGCAGCGGCTACGCCGTCGGAGACGTGTGGCACATCCGCGCCCAGCGAAAGGGCACGACACTGCGCTGCCGGGCCTGGAAGAACGGCACCAGCGAGCCGACGACCTGGGTACACGAGGTGGTAGACGCCACGCTGGGCGCGGGACGGATCGGCGTCCTGGCCCTGGCCGCGTCCGGGTCGACCGCGACGCCCTTCACCGTCCGCGTGCACGATTTCCAGCTGTACTCGGGGGTCTGGCCGACCCCGCCAACGGTCACGCACACCACCTGGGTACGCACCCTGCACCGGCCGTTCACCGGGGAGTGGACGCCGTCCCTCGCCACCCAGGTCCGGGCCTGGGCTGTCGACACCCGCCCCGACGTCCTCGCCTACGCGATGATGTATGCCACCGGAGCCCCGGCCGTCACCAGCCCCGCGCTGGATGGCGCGCAGATCGCCGGGCAGTCCCGGTACGGCCCGCCCGACAGCGCGGGCGTGCCGGTCGAGGGCGCCGACTTCCACGACTACATGGGCCTCGCCTGGGCATTCCCCAACGGTGAGACGCAGTCCGCAGGGGCTGGCGAGGCCGGCTGTATGGACTGCTCCGGGTATGTGCGGATGGTCTACGGCCACCACATGGGCATCCCCATGGTGCGCGTGGACGACATCGACGGCACGGTGCTGCCCCGGATGACGAAGGACATCGGCCCTTCGGGGCCAGGCATCATCGTCGCCCAGGCCGCAGACGCCGCCCCGCCGCTGACGGGCATGCAGATCGGTGACGTCCCGCACTTCGACGCCGACACCTCCGACCCCGTACCCGGCCAGGTCGACCACAACGGGATCTACCTCGGCATCGACAGCGGCGGGCATCCACGGTTCATCAACCCGCGAAGGACCCCGCAGGGCCCGACGTTCGGCGACCTCGGCGGCCCGTCCACCCTGGACGGCTCCGGCACCTACGCCACGACCTTGCGCCTGATCCGGCGCTTCTGACCCGATCCACTCACCACCGCCCCGCGCCATCCTGGTGAAGGAACTCAGCGGACCTCTGGAGAATGCACGGGATGTCGCGCTCTCGGGGTAGGCGGGTTCGGTGGCAGGCGCTCCTGGGGATGGAGTTGTTATGACGGGCAATCAGAACAGTTCACGGGGTCCCGGCTCGCCTGCTGGAGCAGACGGCTTACCCGGAGGCGAACGTCCCTTCTTACAGCGTTCTCAAGTGGTAATCGCGGTTGTCGGCGGCGCGGTGGGCATTTTCGCTGGAATCCTGGGGCTGGTGTTCCTGCTGCGTCCGGACTCTCAGCCAAAGCCCAAGCCCGATCCCGTGCCGGGGGGGGAGCTGGTGGATTTCGATCTTGAGAGGGAGGAGGAGATTCAGGCGGACTGGACAGTTGGCGAGGATGTCACTGGAGATAGCATCGACTCGGGGGTGATGAAGGACTGGAAGGCGTCGCTGGTCACAGTGATTCTCAGAAACAGCGGCGACAACCCCGCCCTGGTGTCTCAAGCGGAGTTCCGCTTCAGTTCGGTCACCGAGGTGGGGTGTCCTTACGGGGCAGGGGGCACCGAGGTGAAAGCTCGGTACGACGTCAAAGTGCCTAGGGAGGCGAAGGCGCCCTTCAAGCAGGTTCGCAAGATGAAATACACCCTTCCGCCCCACGAGCAGGAACGGGTGGCCTTCACGGTCGGACCGGAATCGGTCTCCAGCGGTAGTCTGCCCCAGGTCTACACGTTCACTATCACCCTCCACCTCGATGACAAGACCCGCATCGAGATCCCGGAGATGACCTACATGGACCCCTCCAGCAGCGAGGCTGTGCTCCAGTCTGCAGAGCAAGCGATGAAGAACGGCGGAGAGTACTCCGTCGCCACCTTGGCCTGCCTTAGGGAGCAGGAGCGCAAAGCGCGGGAGCTCGTTGAAGGATCCAAGAACACATCCGCAGAGTTGAAGCGCTTTCGTGCGGAGTTGACCCGGCTCGTCGGTCTTTTCCCGTGAACCACCTGACGGGAAATCATGCCGTGGACATTCGGCGGGGTGTCGCCATGCGCGCGGTACGCGCCGAAATGGAGCTCGGCGTAGGTCGTTTGGCTCGTGACGGTGTGCCAGCTTGGCCCACTCCACGAGCATTGCGAGCTCACACCGCAGGAACTCCCCAGCCTGCTGGAGCGACTGTCCGAGGTTCCGAAGTTACCTCCCTGCATCCAAGCCCAGCAGCCTAGGGTGACAGGGGTGAACGGTATCCCGACCCGTTCAATCCTGGAAGTCGTCCGCGATGGGGCCGGCCGCTGGGATACGCGGTCAATCGACCTGGAACTTGGAAGACGTGGCGCCCGCATCCAGACCGGCATCCTCGCCGACCTGCGTCGCCTCGCAGATCAGCACCTGATTCAGGAAGACGACACCGAGCCACAGGGAACCGGCCCCCGGTGGCATCTGACAGACCTCGGCGCAGTCTGGCTCGATCGCGCGGCACCAACCGAAGACTAGCCGTTCCTGGGCACTCCGCTGGTTGGCCTCGTGATCACAAAATGGGCATCACGCGACTTTGCCGAAGCCCTGGGAGAAGACCCCTTGAACGACCAGGGATTCGAGCACATGGCCGATACGATTTGCCGTTCATCACTAGCTGACCCGCGGAGGTCACCATGCAGGAGTACCCGCATTACCTCGTCAGGGCAGAGCACACCGATGACCCGGAACAGGTGGCGTTCGTCGAGATGCGCATCTCAAGGCCGTATTCCCTGCCGTCAACGGAGGACATCGTCAACGCGATGAAGGCGTACTTCGAGGCCCAACCGAACGTCGGCGCTGTAGTGGCCTGGAAGTACGAGATCACCGAGTCCGACGCCTAATCGATCCACCGCACAACCAGCCCCGCGTCGCTTCGGCCGGGGCTCTCGTCATTTCCGGAGGACCGCATGTCGTGTGACCTCGACCTTGAGAACCGCTTCACCTACCCCCCCGCAGCCCGGCCAGGCCGAGCGATACGAGCAGATCCGCACCGGCGGCCTCGTCCTGGCCCAGCTGCTCGCAGAGCTGTGCCGGTCCTCGCCCGAGCTGAGCCGCGCGATCACGCACATCGACGAGGCGGTCATGAACGCCAACGCCGCCGTCGCGCGGCACGACCGACCGGAGGACTGACATGGCCACGCCGCTGACCGCTGATCGGCTGCTCGCCGCGCTGGGCGAGTGGCAGCCGGGGAAGGTCGATCCGCGCGGCTTCACGATGGAGTCGATGTGTGCCCGGATCGGCGAGCGCCTGGCCGAAGCGCAGCCCAAGCCCCCGGCCAAGCCCGCCCCGAAGCCTCCGGCGAAGAGCAACGAGCCCTTCCCCGGGGCCGCGTTCTTCCGGGCGGGCCGCCGCAGCACCGTCATCACGGCCATGGGCAAGCGACTGGTGGCCGAGGGCTGTGGCCGCTACACGGTCGGACCCGGCCCGGAGTGGACCGAGGCCGACCGCGCCTCGTACGCGGCCTGGCAACGCAAGCTCGGCTACTCGGGGAGCGCCGCCGACGGCATCCCCGGCAAGACCTCCTGGACCGCCTCAGAGTCCCCAACTCCTGATGAGAGGAAGCTCCGTGTTCACCAAGGCATTCCGGAAGGCCACCAGCGAGCGGGCCGTTCGCACCGCCGCGCAGACCCTGGTCGCGACGCTCGGACTCGACACAGTCGGCGTGGTCCACGCGGACTGGGGTGACGGTCTGTCCCTCGCCGCGGGCGCCGCGCTCCTGGCGGTCCTCACCGGCATAGCCACCTCCGGCGGAACCGAGGGCCCGGGCCTGACCGAGACCGTACGGGACCGCCGGTGACCACCCCACCGGCCGACCCAGGCGTCTACATCAGCTCCACCCAGACCTACCAGGAGGTACAGAAGCTGGGGCGCGCCGTCGACCGCATCGAAATCAAGCTCGATGAAGTCCTGCGGGAGACCGCCGACATCCGCGGCGATGTCGCCGACCACGAGTCCCGTCTCCGCACGCTGGAGCGTGCCCGATGGCCCCTGCCTACTGTCGCCGCTCTCGCGAGTGTGGCCGGTACGGCGTCCGGCCTGATCGCCCTCTACCGTTGACTCGCACGTACCGCGCCCCTCCATCCGACCGACTGATGGAGGGGCGCGGTTTCGCATGTTGATACGGAAGTCGGGGGTGCGACCCCGAACGCAGGTGTAGACGCATCGTCAAGGAGTGCAGACGCAGCATCAACGCCCCCACGGCGCAGGCGTGTGATTGTTTCAGTCATGAAATCTTTGAGAGGCAAGCTCAGATTTGCCGTGCCCTTGGGGCTTAGCGCCCTCATGCTCGCCGCCTCGGGTGCCCTGACCCCCGCGTCCGCAGCCACCCACTGGTCCTATGCGTCCGGACACACCTCCATGTGCCTCTCCGCAATGACGAACGGAGACAAAGTCACGACGTTTGACTGCAACCCCAGAAATAATCAACAAAGGTGGTACTGGGGCTCGGAGTCGAATAGCTGGCAAGGCCACACGATGAAGCGACTGGTGAATGTCGCCACCGGCGCCTGCCTAACCACGGACGATAAGACAGAGCTGAACGCCGTCTGGTTGGCCCCCTGCGGAAACCGCTCCGGACAGTTCTGGACTGCCGACGACAAGCGCCTCCAGAACCAGAACGGCAACTTCCTCACCAACGACAGCTACTACCTCCACACCGTCCGGGAATACACTGATGCGCCGATCTTGAGATGGATTGGCTACACGTAGGTCCGGGTGGTGTCCCGGTGATGGCAGCAGAAGGCCAGGACTCCTGCCCACGATCATTGCGCTCGCGGCCGTGGTCGCCGTGGTGATCGCCCTCTACCGCTGACTTGCAAACGTCGTGCCCCTGTCCGGCCCTTCGAAGGGCCGGACAGGGGCGTTTTCGTCATACGCGCGTGGCCGATCAGTCGAGCACGCTGAGGGAAGTGTCCGGCCGGCAGACGTCGCACGGCTGCTTCTGGTGCTGGGTCAGGGCCTCGATGGCCTGTTTCCGAGTGATCGCCTGGGATCGCTTGTCCGCTGCCCAGCAGTCTCCGGAGTGGACGATCTTCCGGTCCACGACCCACTCCGGAGGTGGTGGCTGCGGTTGGGTGGTGGCGGTCTCGGCTGCCCGTCCTTCCTCTGCGGCAATCCAGTGTCGCGTGCGCTCCAGGTCCCGGAGCTGGACGCGCTCCAGGAAGCGGAGCGCCGCGAGACGCGGCAATGGTTCATCGGGTATACGTTCGATTCTAGGGCTGCCGACACACCACGCCATATTCACCCACTGATCTGCCGCGACGAAGGTTGAGCATTGTCAGCGAAGTTTGGTGATCGCCAGGTTTTCTCGGCGAAGGTTGAGTAGCCGCTGAGGTCTGGTCTTTGGGGAAGCGGCGGCGGCAAGCGCCTGCCTCTTCCCACGGTTGGCCGAGGCCGCACCCGCGGGGTCGACGAGCGGACTGCGGAGGCGTTCGCCGCGCGGTGCGACCGCGAGACGGGCGCTGCCGAGCGCCTGGTGGGTATCCTTCGGCAGCCGCGTCGGCTGTGAGCGGCCGGCGCCGACGTGAACACCGTCGGCCGCAAACTGGAGGCGCCGTTCGGCGGCTTCAAGAATGAGGTGGGCTGGGACGTCGGCTCGTACACGCGCACGCCTACAGCGAGTTGTAGGCATGCGCGTGGCCGGGGTGAGAGCCGCCGACCCCACGCGACCGACGGCCCAAGGTTCGCTCAGTGGAGGAGTTCACGCTCCCACTGCCCACGTGGCTGGGTGTGCAGACGCCAGTAGTGCTCGGCGATGTCGTCGGGGTCGTACGCCGTCCCGGGCGCGACCACTCCGCCGACGGTGACCGTGGCGACGTGCACACCCGACGGCCCGTACTCCGCGTCAAGCAGTTCGACCAGAGCCCGCACCCCGGCTTTGCCCAGCGACAGACTCACGTACTGCGACTTCATCTCGGGCATCCCGCCGGTGACGATGAAGGTTCCCCGTCCGCGCCGTGCCATCCCTGGCAGGGTGTGTGCGGCGGCGGTGAGGGCGCCGAGGACGTTGACCGCGTAGGTGTCCAAGTGGTCGCGGAGCGGGAGTTCGCCAACGGTGTCGGGCCGGATGACGGCCGCGTTGTAGACCACGATGTCAGGTTCGCCGAGTTCACCGGCCGCGGTGTCGAGGGCTGCACGCAGGGCAGTCTCGTCGGCGGCGTCGGCGGTGAGGGGCACCGCCCTCACACCCAGGGAGCCGATGAACTCGGCCGCCGCCGTCACTGTTTCCTTCGTCCGCGCGATCAGGGCGACCGGCAGCCCCTCCCGGGCGAACCGCCGGGCCACCGCCTGCCCGATCCCCGGCCCGGTCCCAATGATTAACGCTCCCGCCATGACTGCTCCTTCTCCGCATAGTGCAACGACAGGAGATCAACTACGCTCAGCCGCCGTTTCTTCCCCGGGCGCCCGGCTCACGCCCCGCCGAGGAAGACCGCCCACAACCGCCTCATACCGCAGCTCCGCCCGTACGCAGGCCGCGTGCGCCGTGGTCCTGTACCACTCGGCCGCGCCCGATCCGGACACCGGGAGCGGGTCGCTTGTGAACGGCACCCCTGGGGTGACGAAGCGAATCGTGCAGTGCGGCGCGTCCTGCGCCTCCGGCGGATGGTGGCCGAGGTCTCGCGCTCCACCCGAAGCCGTTCGCCGATGCCCGCGAATCCGCTCCGGCCCGCCCTACGCTGTGGGATTTCCTGCACCGCACCTACTACCGCCGCGTACTGCTGTACCGACCACTCAAACTTCGGTGAGAATGCTCAGCTTTCGCTGCGACAGGTCACCCACCAGCCGAGTCCCGGCTCCACACGCTGAAGTGAGCCCGCCGGCCGGGGCCCACGCTCGCGGTCCTCGCTCGGGTGGGTGGTACGACGGTCTGATCGCCCTCTACTGCACGCAGTGCGCCCCTGCCCTGGCCTCGACCGGGCAGGGGCGGCTTCGTCGTATCTGGGGAGACCCTTCGGCGTTCTACTGACTCCTGCCGTGGGGCGCTGGGTCAGCGTTTGACGCGGTTACGCACGGCCAGTACCGCCAGGCCCAGAAGGACCGGCTCGGTCGCCCGGGAGGCCATCTCGATGTAGGTGCCAGCGGTGGTCAGGTCCTGGCCGCTGGAGCGGAAGACGACGGAGTTGAGGGTGACGTTCAGGGCCTTCTCGAAGCGCTCGCCGGTGAACCTGTTCCGGGTGGGGTTGCGTGGGTCATCTTTGTCGATCTTGAAGGTGACCTTGCCTCCGCCGGGCGGCACGGTGCCGGTCGCTTCCTGCTGGAGGTCATCTTGGGGGAGTCCGAAGCTCATCAGGAGCACGATGGTTATGAGCATGGTGGTGGCGAGCCAGCCCAGGGCCCGGGAGGCGCGCAGGCCGTAGCCGGACAGCAGCCAGTAGCCATGCAGCAGTCCGCGTTCTGCGCGGGTGGTGCCGGTGCGATCGTGGCGGCGCATTTCCATCTCGCCGTAGTAGAAATCCGCCGCTCCCGGCTCGTTCTTGCTGTCCTCGAATGCCTTACGCAGCGCCCGGTACACCGGCTCCAGCTGTGCCGGTCCAACGTTTCCGGCACCGAAGACCGCCACGTTCCAGCCCGGCACTGCTGTCGGCAGGGTCGCGCGCCAGTGCTGTTCTTCGGCGAGGGTGCGGCGCTGCGTGAACCGTATGGGGCGCCAATACCGCCAGTGAGTGCGGGGCGGGACTCTGCCGAAAGAGCAGGTGCCCTCCAGCCGCACCTGGTCCAGATGCACGGTCCCGGTGAACAGGCATCCCGACAGGTCGACATCGGCGAGGACCAGATGGGCCGCGTCCACCCCACGCAGCGAGGCCATCCGCACTGATGCGGGCGCGTCGGCAAAAGCCTGTTCTTCCGCTGGCGGTCCGTCTGGAAGGACGAAGGGGGCAGCCTCCGCCGCGATCGTGAGGGGATACTCGAAGACCGCGTGGGAGAAGTCCACAGTGGCATAGCGCAGACGCAACTCGGCTGTTGACGACCAGCGGGTCCGTCGGCACTCCACGCGGCGCGCGGCGAACGAGAGGGTCACCGGGCCGCCGAACACTGCCCCGGACAGCTTCACCTGCCCGGCGCACACCAACGGCCCAAAGCTGGCTGCTCGATTGAAGACCGCCTCTTCGAACCCTGCGTCGTGCTCGAAGGTCGCCGACGCGAACCGGGCGACCTCTTGGAAGGTCGCCGACGCGAACCGGGCGTCGCCTTGGAAGGTCGTCGACGCGAACCCAGCGTCACCCTCGAAAACCGCCGACGCGAACCCGGCGTTGCCCTGGAAGGTCGCCGAATCGAACGAAGCATCACCCTCGAAGGTCGCGGACTCGAACCAGGCGTCGCCCTGGAAGGTCGCCGACGTGAACCCAGCGTCGCCCCGGAAGGTCGCCGAATCGAACGCGGCGAAGCCCTGAAAGGTCGCCGAATCGAACCCGGCGAAGCCGTCGAAGGCCGCCGACGTGAACCAGGCGTCGCCGAGGCGGGATTGTCGGGTGGTGGGGTCGTGGAGGGCATCGAGAAGGGCATCAAGAAGGGGTTCGGTGAAGGGAGTGCCTCGGTGGTCGATGCCGACGCCTGGTGTCAGGCTGGCCAAGTAGGCGTCGCGGTCGGCGTCGGCTAGGTGGGCCAGGCACATGCTGTGGCCAGGGACGTGGATGCCGCGGCAGCCGACCGGGTCCTCCGGGGTAGTGCCATGGCCGCAATAAGGCCAGTCAGGCGGATTCGGGGACGGTTCGGGGTTCGGGTGTGCCATACCCGTAGGACGATCGAGCACGGCGGGATAGTTGCCGACCTCACCTTCCAGGCCGCCGCGACTGGAGAGTTCGCTGCCGCGCCGAAGGGCGAACTGAAATGAATCGTGCGCTACCGAGATCTTCCATCCAGTTCGACACCTAAGCGCCTCGGGTCAGCGCTGTCTCCACCGTTCCTCGATCGGGTGATCCCGCAAGAACTGGGTCGTTCCTGCGCACGGCTCGCCCCCGAGCATGATCGGCATGACTCATTACCTACGCCGTACCGCAGTCCTCACCGCGTCAACGCTCCTCGCCGGCCTCGCCCTTGCTGCGGCGCCCGCTTCCGCCCACACTCCGTCTGTCGCGCCGCCGTCCGTGCGGTCCATGCCGGAGCCGGTGAACGCCCCGCCGCACGCGACATGCTCACGCAGCTCACCGTTAAGGAAGAGGTCACCCCGCCCGGGTACACGCGCGGGAAGTTCCCGCACTGGATCACACAGAGTGGCACCTGCGTCGTCACCGCGCTGCGGCGGCTGTGGCACTGGCTGACGGAGCCCACCGCAGGCGAACTCCCGGACGCCCCGCCAGCCACTCCGCTGAACCCGCGAGCCTGAACGGACAAGGTGCATATGGGAAGGGGTCCCACCCTGCGCAGGGTGGGACCCCTTCCCATATGCACCGTCTACTTCACCGGCCAGTCGCCGAACGGCACCGGCGTCTGCCGGTAGCGTTCCGAACGGCTTCGTCGGTTCCACACGCGGAGCAGATCCGAACGTCACGGTCGACAGTGATCCGGGAACGGGCGGGCCGATCGCCGATCGGGCCGCCGCAGCGCGGACAGCGGGCGTCGGGCACGGGTCACTCCTCGGGGTGCTCGCGAGCGGACTTGAGGATGAAGTTCCAAGTCGGGCGGGAGTAGGTCTTCTCCGTCTGCCCCTGAAGCTGCGGGATCAGTTCGGCGTTCGTCGCGCCGGGGTTCGCCGCGATGGCTCGCCGTGCGAGGGTCAGCCGCTCGTCTCCCTGGTAGGGGTAGGCCAGTCCGCGGCGGCCTGGGGGGCGTCCGCCGGCATGACCGCGGCCTTTCCGGTCTGCGAGGTACTGCCACAGCCTCCAGCGCTTCCACTTCGGGCGCCGCCGGGTCGGGAGTTCGTCCCAGTCGTCCGGTGGCGGCCATCCCTCGGGCGGGTTCTTGACGTAGTGGGAGACGGTGGCGGAGTCGGCGAACCCGCAGACCTTCGCCGCTTCGGCCGGACCCACCATCTCTTCGGGGTCGCCGTCGAGCTTGGGCGGATTGGTGGTGTTCGCGGCGGCGCGCTGACGCTGAAGCTCGTAGTGCCACTTCACCCAGACGTCGCCGTCCCAGTGCATGACGCCCTCGATGGTCTCCGCAACGGGTGGGTGCCCATTGTTCTCCCGGTCGGTCCAGAGGTTCTGAAGCGTGGGCTCGCTGATGCCGTGGACCTTGCGCAGGTCCGCGCGTGAGTAGAGCGTGCGGCCGGTCTTGCGGGGCACGGTCGTCTCCTGTTCTTGGTCGGGGTCGTGACCGCTCGGCGCGGTCATTGGATGTCGTTCGGGTCCGGGGCGGGCGTCCAAGTACGGCTGCCCGCCGGTTCGAGCCGGGCGAGGGTGGCTATGTCGGCCAGGGGGACGGCGGCTGCCCAGTCGGCGCGGCCGGGGTGGTCGACGGGGAGGTTGAGCACGAGGTGCCGGCCGGTCGGGGGGAAGTCCTCGACGATGATGAAGGTGTCGTTGGGGTCGGCACCGATGTTGTTACCGCTCGTGAGCTGGGCGAGGTCGCCGGGCTGGGGACAGTCGGAGTGTCGGTCGCATAGCATGGTGTGGTCTTTCTGGTGAGAGACACCGACGGCCAGCGCCTTGTTGCCCTTGTGCGCTGGCCGTCATCTGTTGTCTGGGGTGCGTCGCGCCCGTGGAAGGCGCGGCCGGTCGGAGGTTGCCCGCTCCACTGCGGCGGAGTAATTAAACCACCTTTGGATTGAGCGGGGCGGGGCCCTACTCCGGACAGCGGCGGTCATCAGAAGAGGGCTCCCTGATCTGCGGGGCGTCGGCCCCGATCGGTGGGTGGCCGGGTGACGCGGAGTTCGTAGCGGGGGCGTCCCGCGTACGGCGGGGTTTGTGGTCGTGCGCGTCCTCCACCGCCGCGAACCGACTGGCGCCAGATGACCCACGCCCTGGCCCTCCAGTCGGTGTCCATCCCGCTGGCCGACCCGCACTTCTGGACCATGCAGGGCTCGATGCGAGTGGCTCAGCTCTGCAATGCGATGGGCCTGACCTGGGGATGCCACTCGAACAACCACTTCGACATCTCCCTGGCCATGGTGACCCACTGCCGAGCCACCGCCCCGGGTGAGTACAACGCCCTGGACACACACTGGATCCGGCAGGAAGGACGGGAGCGGCTGACCACCGCCCCGCCCCGCATCATCGACGGTGAGATCGCCCTACCGGACGCCCCCGGTCTGGGAGTCCGGATCGACATGGACCGCCTGCTCGCGGCACACGCCTTGTACCAGGAGAAGGCACTGGGGGCGCGTGACGACGCGATCGGGGTGCGCTACCTCGTCCCCGACTGGAAGTTCGACAGCAAACGCCCCTGTCTCGTGCGTGAGTGGACGTGATGCGGTCGGGTGACGCGACGCCAACAGGATGTGTCACAGACCACGTTCGGCCTCGGCTCAGCCGTACACCTCGGCCCGTCCGTCATCGGACCGCGCTGCCGCCGAGGGCGGTCAACGTCGCCGCGTAGGCCGGTTTCTTGTTGCCGTCGCGAGCGAACAGCAGCGGGTTCTCCCCGCTGCGCCAGGAGTCGATGTCGCGGATGCCCCACACGGTGATCCCGGTGCACCGCGAGACGTTCATGCACGCCCGGACGGTGTTCGCGTACGCGGTCGCCGGCGCCTGGGCGATGTCGAGTTCGGTGATCTGTACGTCCACACCGAGGGCGGCGAAGCTCGACAGTGTCGTCTGGAAGGTAGCCGGCGGGCCGCCGGTGCCGAAGTGCGCCTGGAAGCCGACACAGTCGATGGGCACGCCGCGTGCCTTGAAGTCGCGCACCATGCGGTACACGCCCTGGGTCTTGGCGTCGCTCCAGTTCTCGATGTTGTAGTCGTTGTAGCAGAGCTTGGCCGCCGGGTCCGCCGTCCGGGCGGTGCGGAAGGCCTGTTCGATGAAGCCGTCGCCGAGCAGGTTCTGGAACACCGAGGGGCGGTGCTGGCCGCTGCCGCCGTCGGCGAATGCCTCGTTGACCACGTCCCAGGCCTGGACCTTGCCCTTGTAGTGGTTCATCACCGTGCTGATGTGGTTGTTCATCACGTCACGCAGTGTGTTCGCGTCCGTGAGGGAGCTGACCCAGCTGGGCAGTTGGGAGTGCCAGACCAGCGTGTGACCACGCAGGCGCTGGCCGCGCGTCAAGGCGCGGTCGACGATCTGGTCGGCGGGAACGAAGTTGAACGAGCCACGGGACCGCTCGATGGTGTCCCACTTCATCTCGTTCTCGGGCGTGACCGAGTTGAACTCCCGGTCCAGGATCGTCGCGTACGTTCCGTCGCCCAGTTTGCCGGCCGCCACCGCGGTTCCGAAGTACCGTCCGGACTGGGCTGCCTGGGCTCCCAGTGTGCTCGCCTGGATCGGCGCGACCTCGGCGGCGGGCGCGGGCGCGGGCGCGGCGGCAGCGACCCCGGTCGCCAGCAGCGTGGAGGCGGTCAGCAGACCTAATACCGAGACGCGGGACCGAGTGCGTCGCATGCGTGGATTCATGGCTCTCCTCGTACGGTCGGGTGCGGGTGCGGGTGCGGGTGCGGGTGAGGGTGTGAATCGTTTCGACAAAGTCCCCTGAATCGCCGACGGGTCCTGAGGAACGACATGCGGAACTGCCTGACCTGCTCGGTGCCATGATGTGCACAGACCGCGTCGGATCGGTCACGGTTCGAGAGCCGCGCGTTCGACGTATCGAACAGGGACCGGCGCTTCGGGCAAGTGGGATGATAGAAGCCCCGGCGGAAGCGTCAATACCCCTCGCACTTCGCGACTCGGCCCCGGTGGCTCAAGTGACGCTGATGGCACTGGTGACGACCGCGAAGACGATGTATGCGGGGACACCAGGATGCCCCAGCGCAGGGCGTGCTTCTGGAAGTCGCCCAACTCGGCCTTGACCAGTCCGAGAAGGACCTACAGGGGCGCGGAGGTGGGGCCCATCATGTGGAGGATCTGGCCGATGGCGCCCGCGCGGGCGATCTCGTTGGCGTCGATGCCGTAGTGGGCGGCGGATTCGGCGAGGACGGGGACCACGCCGAACCAGTAGCCGTCGTTGGACATGAAGAAGCCGAGCGGCAGGGCGAGGACGGCGGTGAACAGCGGGATGAGGTTGCCCATGGAGTCGGGGACGACGGAGAGGGCGGCGTCCGCCATGGACTTGATCATGCCGGAGTCGGCGTGGACTCCCACACGACGCGTTCGCCCCTGCGGCGGTCGGCGTTCCGTCACCTGCCGCAGCAGTCCTCCGCGCGTCGCCGATACGGCCGGAACACGATGTGACCACGTTGTCCTTCCGTTCTGCCAGGAACCGTATCCGCGTGACCGCTCACCCGCCCGAGTTGAGCAGGCGCCGTTTCGCCCAGCCGGCGCGCCTGACGGCGACGGTGTCGTCTCTTTGTGCACCGGACCGGCGCCTTCAGTTCGACCTGCGAGGGCCGGCTACCACAACGGATCCCATCCGGATGAGCTCCTGGATGTCATCCGCCGCCTCGGCTTCGAGTTCCGAGAAGATCCCACCACGACTGACGATCTCGATACCGACCTGGCCATTCCAGTTGCTTTCCCTCTCGCAGAACACCTCATGCCGATCCACCTCCAGGACACGGCCTTCGTCTGCGGTAGCGCAGAGATCAAGTGACCAGCCATTGTCAAGCGGTGTAGGCGGGCCAGACCAGTCGATCACGTCGTGATCAATTCCGGCGGCGGGAGAATTCGGGACTACCCGGTCGAACCTCACATCCCGTTGAGTGAATGGCAGAAATGGCGGTCCTCAAGCCACTCCTGGGAACGATGCCGGAATGATCCGTTCGCATACGTGGGAATCGATTGTGGCCGCTGCTCGGGAAGCCCTGAGTGTCATGGCGTTGGACAGTCCGTACAATGACTGATCCCAGAAGCGGATCGGCGCCGAGGCTCTATCCGAGCAGGGAAGTGAGCGTCCGGTTCGGATGGAGCCGATTCTTCTCCAGTGCCATCAGCAACCTCCCGCACGCCGTCGAGTACGCCGAGATCGGGACCGGACGGCGCGGCGCGACGGCTACGAACCGATGGGTCCCGGCGCCGCGATCGGATCGTTGGTCACCGAGCGGGCCTGGCAACTCCTGGCCTGCGGGTGCCGATAATTCATCCACGTAGGTCATCGACTTACCAACGGCCTGCAGAGGTGCACGACGAAGGTAGAGGTCGAACGCCTTCAAAAATCCCGTCCGATGTGCTCAGGATCTCTTGACCGCGCTTCGGATTACTCGATGGAGGTGTGCGTCCTCGGCCAGCGCCATTGTGACTGTGGCAGCCGTGTAATGTGTGGTGAGAGCTTTGACAGCGCCGTACGGTGATCTATGGCTGTTCAGGTCTTCAAAACGGTGCCGAGTGCATTGCTGGGGGTCAAAGGGCCGCAGGTTCAAATCCTGTCGTCCCGACCAGGGGTATTTCGCACAAATCCTCAGGTTGGCTTCACAGAACTCCCAGCACGGATTCGTCCGGGCTGGGAGTTCTCGGTTTGTCCGGGATCTTGTTCGGTGGGAGTGCGCTGGCAGGCTCTGTGGTCGGGTTCTGCCTGGTTATGCGACTGGTGCTCATCGGAGGGTCGGCCTGCCCGGGTTCGCCGGGCCTCTGATGGGCAGACGTGGGCGCATGGCGAGGCCGTCTGTGGTGCCAGGTGTGGGTGGTGCCGGTATCCGTGAACGTCAGCCGGGTGGTGTGCCGCTCACGAGGGCGTCGAGGCTGGTTTCGCGGCGGCGAGCTCGCTTCCGCGGCCCGGGGATGCTCTGCTCACCCGGCTCTTCGCCGGTGAGGGTGACCCAGGGGTCGGGGAGGTCGCGTTTGGTGTGCCAGGCGCGCAGGAGGGTGTGGTTGAGGCCGGCGAGGGCAAAGGCGATGAGGATGCTGTTCTTGGTGGTGCCGAGGACGCGGGTGAAGCCGCGGTCCATGTGGAGACGGTGGGTTTTGATCTCGGCGTTGCCGGATTCGACTGCGGCGCGGCGTCCGTAGTCGGTAGCCCAGGCGGTGGTGCCCCAGACGGTGCGCTGCCGGATCCAGGCTATGACGTCCGGTCCCAGGGTGAGGGTTTTGCCGCACGCGCAGTCGTCGCCCGGCCGGCAGCCGCTGGTGGGGCGGGTGTGTGGGAGGCGCATGGAGCGGGGGTGGTCGGGGCAGCGCAGGCGTCCGGCGACCGCGGGGCCTTTGAAGCGCTGGTACCCGTCGGTGCCGGGGCGGCTGTGCGGGGTGAAGGCGTAGGCGGCGCGCTGGTCGTAGCGGGCGCGGAGCTTGGTCTTCTCGTCGGTGCGCATGCCGATGGGAAAGCCGGGCAGGTCCCGCAACGGGTGTGGGAGGCGGTCGCTGAACACGGTGCTGGGCCTGACCCCCGCGCAGCGGATGCGCCTGCTGCATCGTGCCGCAGAGCTCGACCCCGGCGTGGTCGAAGACCTCACCGACGCGAACACCCCGTTCGGGTAGGCCACACGCTCCGGGAGCGATGCCGCGGTGAAGGCCCCCGCCCCCGGCCCGGACGGAAGAGGTGGGTGGGCATGCGGAACGCCCCTTCATCCCAGGGCCCGCGCGCCCCTACACATGGTGGCCGCGCCGCCCACCCACCTCATTTTCGGACGCCGGATCGCCCCGCTCACCGGTTGACGCTCCGGGCATGACGGGCCCGCCGCCCCACACCGACCCTGAGTCGGAACACGGCCTGTGCGGGATCTGCCCCGCGCTGAGACTGCCGCGCGAGCGCTTCGTGGTCTTCGACCGGCCGTGCCGGGAGGCGCCGTTCGATCCGGTCGACGGCCACCGCTACACCCGCGCTGGAGAGCCGACCCGCGTTCCCCCGGACAAGATCGGCCTCGTGCCCGACCGCGCAGCCGCGCCGCGCGAGCCCTTGCCGCCGCGCCGCAGCCGTCTCGTGCACGCCGCTGGTGGTGGCCCGCGTCCAGGCGCCGGGCCGCCGACGGGTGAGCGCAGCACGGCGAGCTGCCTCGGCCGTCGGCGAAGTGCGCGTCCGGAGGGTTCGCCGTCGGACGGGCAGGTGTCGACGAGGGCGGTGCGCGTTCCGGCCGTCCGGCCCGGCGGAGATGGCGCAGGGCGGGGCGCCGACCGCCCATGGTCGACTGAGGCCGAGGCCGCGGTCGTGAGGCCGGCAGGTCGGGGCCGGCGAGCGCCGTTGCTTCAGTCCCCGACGGCAAGGAACTGACGAGCACCGCGCAACCTGGTGGTGAGGTGGCGCTGGGTGGTGCTGCTGTCGAGACGGACGTCGACCGGCCCAGGGAGCGTGCTCTCGGTCCGAAGGCCCGTCGGCAGCCGTGCAGCGTCGAGTCCGTCACGCTCAGCGATGAGGACGCCGAGGGTGTGCCGACTGACAGCGTCGGCTCCGGCGAGATGGTGAATCCCGTGCGCGCTGGAGTACCCGAGCTCCAGGAGGGCGGCGGCCAGGTCGGCGACGTGCACGGGGCACCGGATGTCGTCGGTGAAGAGGACTCCGTCCGCCTTGCCGGCGGCGAGGTCGCTTGTCCGGTTGCTCATCGGGACGTCGGACGTGTGCGATCAGGCGCCGAAGCCGTCGTCCGGGGCGCCGGCTTCCGGCGGTGCGCACTCGTGCGTGCTGATCCAGTGGCCTGCGCTGTCCAGGAGCGGCTCGGAGCCGGCGTCGGCCCGGAAGGCGAAGGTGACGCCTGTCGAATCGACCTGCACCGTCAGCTGTCCGGGAGGTTGGGGGAGCGTCAAGGAAGTGAAGGGGCAGCCGATCGCGCTGAGCTCGGCCGTGACCCGCGTGTACGTGAGAGGCCCCGTGAACGTGGCGAGTGTCCCTGTCCCCGGGACGGGAAGCTCGATGACGTCCCGCCAGGTCTGCACGCTGATCAGCGTGACGCGGCGGCAGCGGCACACGCAGAGCTCAACGTCTCCGTAGGAGAACAGATGCGGCCAGCGCCGCCGCTTGCTCACCCGGCGGATGTCCCACGGCGGCCCGGGCGCCGCCGCGATGTCGTTGATGGCCGCGCCGCAGTGGAGCGGGCCGATGGCCGCCGTGGAGCCGAACTCGGCCAGGGTTCGAATCGCGGTCACGCGGTGGAGCGTGGCACCCAACCTGTCCGGAAGTCGGCCGAGTTGATCCGTCTCCCTCCACGCTCCAAGGCAGACGACGACCCAAGTGCCGTGCCCGCGGGCGCGGGGAGCGGGACTGTCCCGCGGTGTAACGCAGTTCGTTCCGCCCAGCCGTACCTGGATGTATGAGGATCGGGGCTGTCGCGGGGGGATCGATCTTGTTCAGGAGCGGTTCACCGGAGTGCTCTTCAGAAGAGCCTGTCATGGACACTCCCGTAGGGGATGCTCTCGGCAGCCATCACTCGGCCGCGTCGGCACCGCGTCGGCTGCTCGCTGAGTCATCCGAGAGGACGGACATGGACAAAATGTCATCGCCCGCAGCAGGTAAGGCGACTCCGGCGTACTTCAAGCGGAAGCGGTCCTGGCTGGGGGCGCTGGTCGGCGCCACGGTCCTGAGTGTGGTACTGCCGACGTCGGTGGCTCACGCCGACAATCTGCCGAACCTGCCCCAGAACGCCGGGGGTTACGAGGCGTCCTTCTCGCCCGCGTACGACTACGACGGCGACGGCTGCTACCCCGTCGCCGCCATCGCACCCGACGGAACGCTCAATCCCGGTCTGAACACCTCGGGCGCGGTCAACGGCAACTGCCGTGACCAGTCCGACCTGGACCGGACCCAGACCTACGCCCGCTCGAAGTGCAACAACGGGTGGTGCGCGGTCGTATACGCCAGCTACTTCGAGAAGGACCAGGCCCTCCCCGGCAGCGGACTCGGTGGTCACCGCCATGACTTCGAGCACGTGATCTCCTGGATCAGCCAGGCGTCCAACCAGGTGGAGTACGTCACGACCACGCAGCACTCCAGCCAGGTGACCTACCCGCGTTCGCAGGTGCGCTTCGACGGTTCCCACCCCAAGGTCGTCTACCACAAGGAGGGTCTGGGCACCCACTTCTTCCGGCTCGCCAACAGCAACGACGAGCCGCCGGAGAACCACTACCACAACTGGCGCCAGCCCGCCATCGTGGACTGGAACGGGTGGCCCAGCACCGCTCTGCGGGACCGTCTGATGAACGCGGACTTCGGGTCGGCCACCATCAAGACCACGGACAAGGACGACCGCTTCCGGAACCTCCTGAACGCCTCCAAGCCGTCCGGCATCCCCTTCGACCCCTGGGCCTGACAGCAGGACCGTGGGACCGCGACGGCCGCCGGAACGGTGCGGCCCGGTGACCGTTGTCCGTGATTGCCCGGGACAGCAAGGCCGGCCTTCTGTCCGGGCAGGAGCGATGCCGTCGCGGTCCTGACCACCGCCAGCTTGATCCAGTACCCCTGTCGGACCTGCGACGCCCCGGATGCTGGGGAGCGGGCGGTGGTCGGGGGAGCCCAGGAGCACCTGCTGGCGGCCGCCTTCGGTCAGGACCGGGCCGTACAGCTGCTGCGCAGACGGGACGGAGAGCGGAACGGGCTGAACTCGGCGTTCCAGGAAGCGGTCAGCGCCGTGTGGCGGGTGTGGTGGACTCACCTGAGCCAGCCGGTCACCCTCGCCTCACTTGTGGATCCCGCACTCGAAGGACGGTTGGCCCGGGTGCCGGGCGGCGAACCGCACCGTCTTCTGCTGGGCCGGGGCTGCTGGTACGTTACCGCCCTCGACCTCCAGCGGGTTGAGGCCGGCCTCCTGCGCGCCTGGCACGCGGATGGGCAGCCGCCGATCATCTTTCATCACCGCGACGTACGCGACCGGATCATCAGCCAGATCCAACTGCTCTCCGGACCCGCGGAGCGTGTCGGATCCCTGCCCGACCACCTCATCTACCGGGACATCGTCGGCGCCCTGCCCACCATGGACGGCAGAATCACCCTCGCCCTGACCGACCTCGCCTTCCCCGGCATGGAGGAGGCCCGCCGCTGCCAATGGCTGGCGCGGCACCCGGCGGTGACCGTGATCAGCCATGATGAACTCGCGGGGCCTGCCCATGGAGGCACCGCCGAAGCCCGCCAAGAGGCCGTGACCCGCCTGCTGCACGTCACGGGACATCCCGCCCGGCCCGTGGAGCCGTCCTCAGGGTGGATGAGGTTTTCGGCAGGGGCAACGCCTGGGGACCAGTTGGGGACCACACGGTGCGCGCGATAGCACACGGCAGGATCTTCCGCGCACGATGTGCACCCGGATTAAGTCTTTTATGTGCAGATAATTCGGGTGGCCCACGCTTCTGGGGGTCAAAGGGGTCGCAGGTTCAAATCCTGTCGTCCCGACAGTGATGTCGGATATTTTCGCAGCTCAGGGGGGAACACTCGACGGGAAGATCGCGATCGTCACCGGCGCGGGAGGTGGGGTGGGCCGCGGCATCTCCCTGGCCTTGGCCAAGGAAGGCGCCTCGGTCGCCGTCGTCGACATCAACGGCGACGCCGCACAAGAGACCGTGGCTGCCATCGAAGCCGCCGGCGCGTCCGGTCTGGCCCTGACTGCCGACATCCGCGACTCCGCCGCGGTCGAGGTCGCGGTGGCTGCCGCCGTCGAGCGTTACGGCACGGTCGACATCCTGGTCAACAACGCGCAGGCTGCACGTGCGGGCGTCCCACTGGCCGAGGTCACCGACGAGGACTTGGCCCTGGCGTTCGGCACCGGCCCGCTGGCCTCCTTCTTCTTCATGCGCGCGTGCTACCCGTATCTGAAGGACGGCTATGGACGCGTGATCAACCTGCGCTCGGCCTCGGAGCTGACGGGCATGGCGGGATACTCGGCCTATGTGGCGGCCAAGGGGGCGATCGGAGCCCTCACGCGCTCGGCCGCCCGTGAGTGGGGCAAAGACGGCATCACGGTGAACTGTCTCGCCCCCTTCGTCCTCACTCCGGCCGCCGACGCCCACTTCAAAGCGCACCCGGACGACTATCAGGGCGTCACCGCGGCACTCTCCATCCCCCGGTCCGGTGACGCCGAGAGCGACGTGGGCCGCACCGCGGTCTTCCTCGCCGGGCCGGACGCGTCCTACGTCACCGGAACCACCATGTCCGTCGACGGCGGGGGCGCCTTCTACGCCTAGGACCTGGCCGGTCGATCTTCGCCCCGCGAAGATCGACCGGTCATCCCCCGTGGAGGCGGGGGCGTCCGGGCGGACGCCCCCGCCTCGATCCGTGCGCGGGGAGCCTCGCCTTATGTTCGCCCAGGGGTCTCGATACGCTGGCGGGATGACCGAAGCAGACAGACCGGACGCGCGCCGGGCGAACGAGGGGCCCCGGGCCGCCGCGGGTAACCGTGCCGCGCTCATCGCGGCGGCTCGGGAGATCTACGCGGAACGCGGCCTGGATGTCGCCCTGTCCGGGATCGCGCGCCGGGCCGGGGTCGGTCAAGGGGTCCTCTACCGGCACTTTCCCAACCGGGACGCGCTCGTGTCCGCGGTTCTGGAGGAGAACGTACGGGACATCGAGGAGGCCGCGGCGGCTGAGGGCGCGACGCTGGAGGGGCTTCTCGGTGTGCTGACCTGGCATGTGGCGCAGTCGGACGCGTTCACCGCGCTGCTCCGAGTCGAATGGGTGGGAGAGCACCACACCGGACGTGCCTACGTCGAGGATCTGGGCAGCAGGGTCGGACGGGCACTGGAGCAGCACCTGCCGCCCGGGCATCGACTGGGCACGGCGGAGGACCTCGTCCTTGCCGTGGCCATGGTCTCGGGTGCCGCTGTCGGCCCCACCCATGAGGTACGGGAGCGTCGTGCACTGGCCGCCTGGCGGCTGCTCGGCGTCGAGGTGGGAGCGGTGCGGTTGTTCGGAGTCCGGCCGCCCCACCCGGTCGGCTGACGATCGGAGGTTCAGCCCCCGTTGGACTGGCGGATCCCCTCCGCCAAGGCGTCGAAGGCGTACAGATATCCGCCCGCCGGTCCGCTGACGGTCATATACGCCTTGGTCCCACCGGGCGTGATCGCGACATTCGTCGCCGAGGTCAGCCCTTCGGCCCGGGCGGACGGAACGTCGACGGTGGTCAGCAACTCGCCGCTCGCGCTGTAGACGACGATGCCGGGGCGGCCGTGCAGCCCCTGGTAGAGGTTGCCGTCGGCGTCCACGGCGATGGAGTCCGTCTGGGCCGTGCCGCCGTTGACATGGATGGCGGTGTGCCGTGATGCCACCTTTCCGTCGCCGTCGAGCAGGAGGTATGAGATCCGGTTCTCGGTGAGTTCGCTGAACCAGAGCCCGTCGTAGTCGGCGTCGAAGGAGATCCCGTTGGCCGAGGCCAGTTCGTCCGCCAGGACGGCGGCGTGGTCGCCGGTACGGTCGATGCGTATGACCCGTCCTTCAGGGTTCTCCTGGCCGTATGTGCCCGAGTCGCTGATGTACAGATTGCCGTCCTGGTCGAACGCGATGTCGTCGGGATGCATCCGTGTACCGTCGACCTCGCCGCCGAAGAAGGTCCGCCGGTCGCCGCCGTCGGAGTCGAGGCTGACGATGTCGCCATTGGCGAAGTCGGTCAGATACAGGCGTCCGTCGTACGGGCTGAACTGGGCCGATGTGTAGGCCCCCCGCTCGTCGGTGAAGAAGGGGCGCGACGTCTTCTTCCGGACATCGACGCGCAGCACCTTCGGCTCGTCGGCGGGGGCGGTGACGTCCACCACGAGGAGATGACCGTCCTCGTCGAAGACGGGGCCCTCCAGCAGCGTCATCCCCGTCTCCTCGTGCTCGGTCGTCAGACGCATCACCTCCCGCGCGACGACGTTCCCGCCGGCGCCGGAGGCTCCCCGGTCGTCGGGGTCGTCGCGTTCGCCGGGGGTCGTACCGCACCCGGCGAGCATCAGCGCACCGATCGCGGTGAGCACGGTGAGGTGTCGAGTCGGCCGTCGTCGCATGGCGGCGATCTCCTTTTCCGCTGTTTGCAGGTCGTCGGGCGCGAACCTCGGGCGCCCCGGAGCGGTGCCCGAGGCACCGCGGTGTCCTCCCGGCCGGCTGTGACGCAGGCATCGTGCGCCGCCCCGGAGGCAACCGGACAACACTGTCCGGTTGTTGCTACGCTACCGCAGAAGGCTCGTGTGGAGGGACCGTTCGCACATGCACGGCGAGAAAGGCTCCCGATCCGCACCGCCGTGCTCACCTTTCAGCGACAGGATCGAGGCCCCGGCATGAACGACGGTCACCCCTCCGGCGAGGAACTCGCCGCACTCAGGGACCGCTATCACGTGGAACGCGAGCGGCGGGTGCGTCCCGATGGGATACGTCAGTACCGCGCCGCCGAGACCGAGCCGGGCTCGTCCTACGCCGCCGACCCGTACGTCGAGGGGCCCCTGAAGCGTGAACCGCTGCGCGACCGGGTCGATGTCGCCGTCGTCGGTGGCGGGTTCGGCGGAATTCTCGCCGGTGCGCGGTTGCGGCAGCGCGGGGTGCGCCGCGTCCGGATCGTCGAACGGGGCGGGGACTTCGGCGGGACCTGGTACTGGAACCGATACCCCGGAGTCCACTGCGACGTCGAGGCACACGTCTATCTGCCGATGCTCGACGAGACGGGTTATGTGCCGCGCTGGAAGTACGCCCCCGGCGAGGAGATCCGCCACCACGCGATGCGCATCGCGCGGAAGTTCGGTCTCGACGCGGACGCGCTGTTCTCCACCACGGTCACGTCCCTGGCCTGGGACGAGGCATCCGAGACCTGGGCCGTGGCCACCGACCGCGGGGATGCCTTCCGTGCCACCTACGTCGTGACCGCGACCGGCACGCTGTCGGACCCGAAGCTGCCCGGGATCCCGGGCATCGAGGACTTCAAGGGGCATGCCTTCCACACCTCGCGCTGGGACTACGCCTATACCGGCGGCACCCCGGACGGCGGCCTGACCGGGCTGGCGGACAAGCGCGTAGGCATCGTGGGCACCGGCGCCACCGGCATCCAGGCGATACCGATGCTGGCCGAGGACGCCGCGCACCTCTACGTTTTCCAGCGCACCCCCTCCAGCGTGGACGTACGCGGCAACCGCCCCACCACCGCGGAGGACGTGGGCGCCCACCGCGACGGCTGGGCCCGCGAGCGCCGCGAGAACTTCCTGCGCATCGTCGCGGGTGAGCGAGCGGCGGGGGAGGCCGGCTCGGAGACCGACTTCGTGGCGGACGGCTGGACGCGGTCGGCTCCGCTGCTGGAGAAGCTCCTGCCCAGCTACCGCCGCGACGGCCGGGCCATCGACGGCCAGGGCACCGATGCCGACGCGCGCCGGACGTACGAAGCCGCCTATGAAGCAGCCGACGCCGCCAAGATGAACGAACTGCGCGCCCGGGTCGAGGACATCGTCGCCGACCCGGAGACGGCCGAGCGGCTCAAACCCTGGTATCGCTACGCCTGCAAGCGGCCCGCCTTCTCCGACCTGTACTACCCGGCGTTCAACCGGGACAACGTCACCTTGGTGGACACGGCCGACACCCACGGCATCGAGCGGATCACCGAGCATGGAGTCGTCGTCGCCGGCACCGCATACGCACTCGACTGCCTGATCTTCGCCACGGGATTCTCCGTCGGTGTCTCGGGTGTCCTGTCAGGGCGGCTGCCGGTGCGCGGCCGCGGTGGCGTCGATCTGTTGACCGCGTGGCGGCAGGGCCCGCGCACCCTGCACGGCTTCACCAGCAACGGCTTCCCCAACCTGATCCAGGTGGGCGGCCCGTACGGCGCGGTCAGTGTCAATTTCACCCACATCCTGGATGAACAGGCTGTTCACGCCGCCGCCCTGATCGAGGCCGCCGAGGCCAAGGACGCCCTCATCGAACCCACCCGTGAGGCCGAGGACGTCTGGATCAAAACCATGGCCGAGGAGGCCCCGGACCACGAGTGGTTCCATGCGGAATGCACACCCGGCTACTACAACAGGGAGGGCCGTGGCCGCCCCAACGGATACGTCTACCCCCACAGCGCGTCCGCCTTCCATGAACTGCTCGGGCACTGGCGTGCGGAATCTCTCGACGAGGTCCTCCACGCCAGGACATCGTCGCCCCGCTGAGGCGGGCGGCAGGGCGAGGGCGGTGCCTTGGCGTCCCGACGCGCGCAAGATCGCTGGACACCCGTACAGGATGACGCGCTTGCTCATCTGTACGTGCGGGGGGCCTTGACGGGGGCCGGGCCCACGCCGCTCGGAGCGGCGTGAGCCCGGCCGGTCACCGCCGGTACCGCGCCGAGGGCGGCGGTACCGGCGATGAAGACGCGCCGCGAGACATCGGGCGATGTCACGCCGAAGGCGCCTCCTCCGTGATGCCCTGGCCGATGAAATCGACCCAGTTCACATTGAGTTCGCCGGTGGTCTTGACGAAGTACAGCGGACCGCTGTCCGTCGCACTGGCACCACTGACCGGGGCCTTGAAGTTCTGGTACGTCTGCCAGCCGCCGGTCGGGGTGGTCTTGATGGTGGCGACGGTCGGACCTTCGGGGTTACCGGTGCGGACCTCGACGGTGGCGCCGTAGGTCGGTGAGGCGGCCCGCAGGCTGATCTCGTCGATGTTGGTGAGGTTGACCGGGTCCCAGGACCAGTAGTCGCCGTTCTCGATCCAGCCGATGTTCTGGCCGCCGCCCGCGGTGTCCCCGGTGGGCCCGACGCCCACGCCGATGTCGCCGCCGGCGGGCGCGGACGGCACCCGGCCGGTGCTGTCGAAGTGCTCGGCCTCGCGGTGCTTGGTCTGGAGCACCAGCACCTCCTGGCTGGTCAGCGCGGGCACGTCACCGTTGCCGTGGTCGGTGTAGGTGACCGTCACCGTGCCGAAGATATTGGCGCCGGTGTGCCCGGCGTCGCCGGGCAGCGGGAAGGTGCCCGAGCAGCCGCGGTGCTGCTCGTAGCCGTGCCCGTGTTCGTCATGGCCGAGCCCAGGCTGCACGATCACCTCCTCGCAGTCGACCGGCCCGTCCTCCGGGTCGGTGACCGTCACCTCGTAGGCGATGGTGTCCCCGAAGGTGAACAGCCCACCGTCCACGGGCGCCTTGACCTCGATGGTGGGAGCGGTGTTGCCCGCGGTGATGTCCACCCCGGCCACCGCCGTGCGCCCGTCGGGATCGGTCACCGTCAGCTGCGCGGTGAAGAGGCCGGGCTCGGTGTAGGTGAACGACGGCGTCCGCGCCGTGCTGTCCTGTGTGCCGTCACCGTCGAAGTCCCAGGAGTACGAGATCGGCGTGCCGTCCGGGTCGTTGGACTCACCCGCGTCGAAGGCGACCGTGAGCGGCGCCGGGCCCGACGTCCGGTCCTGCGTGAAACGCGCGATGGGCGAGCGGTTGCCCTGGACGTAGTCCACCCGGTAGACCCCGGAGTCGGCGTTGTTGCCGCCGAAGCCGCTGCCCCAGTCGATGACGTACAGCGCCCCGTCGGGACCGAACTGCATGGCATGCGGCCGGGTGAAGTCCATGCCGTCCAGCAGGGCGTTCACATCCGATACGCCGGTGCGCCGCTGGTCCGGCTGCACGGTGAAGAGCCGGCCGTTGTTCCAGTCGCCGTAGATCGCCTTGCCGTCGAAGTACGCCGGCCACTTGCGCTCGGAGTCCAGCTTGGCCTCGTAGTCGTACGCCCCGCTGGTCAGCGGTGCTCCGCTGGTGCCGATCTCCGGGACGCCGGTGGTGGACTTGCCCATCCACAGCTCGGCGGGCTGGGCGGCGGGCAGCTGCTCGATGCCGGTGTTGTTGGGGGAGTCGTTGACCGGCGCGGAGCAGTCGAAGGCGGCGCCCGAGGTACCGGTCGCGAAGTCGTGGTCGTTATAGGGGGTGTTGGCGCCGACGCAGTAGGGCCAGCCGTAGAAGCCGGGCTTGTCGACGATGTTCCACTCGATCCGGCCGTCGGGGCCGCGGGTCGGGCTGACGCTGCCCGCGTCGGGGCCGTAGTCGGCGACGAACAGATTGTCGGTGGCCGGGTCGATGCCGATGCGGAAGGGGTTGCGGAAGCCCATCGCGTAGATCTCGGGACGGGTGTCCGGGGTCCCCGGGCGGAAGAGGTTGCCCTTGGGGATGCTGTAGGTGCCGTTCTTGCGCGGCTTGATGCGCAGCACCTTGCCGTTCAGGACGGCGCTGTTGGCGGAGGTCGCCTGGGCGTCCCACGCCGTGCGGCCCGCGCTCTCGTCGATCGGGGTGTAGCCGTCGGAGGCGAAGGGGTTGGTGTTGTCCCCGATGGCGATGTACAGGTTGCCGTCGCCGTCGAACTCCATCGCGCCGCCCGCGTGGCAGCACTGCTCGCGCTGCACGTCCACCTTCAGGAGGACCTTCTCACCGGCCAGGTCGAGGGTGTCGTCGTCCTTGACCTCGAAGCGGGAGACTCGGTCGACGGATTCGGTTCCGGCGGGGGAGTAGTAGAGGTAGACCCAGCCGTTCTTGTCGAAGTCCGGGTCGAGCGCGATGCCCAGCAGGCCGAACTCCTGGCCGGTGTAGACCCCCAGCTTGCCCGCGGAGACCACCGTGCCGTCGGTGCGGACCACGCGGATCTCGCCGCCCCGGTCGATGTAGAAGACGCGGCCGTCCTCGGAGATCACCAGCTCCATCGGGTTGCTGGTGTTCTCGTCCACCGGCACCTTCTGGAAGCCGCTGGTCAGCGACGCCGTGCAGTCGGCGGGCAGCACGCCCGCGGCGGTCCGCAGGCCGCCCAGCAGATGCGAGAGGAACTTCGCGTCCGTGTACGAGGCGACCTCGTGGCCCATGCCGGTGTACCAGGACCGGCCGCCCTCGTAGTTCTGGCACCAGGCGATCGGGTGCTCGGCGCCCATCGTGCCGCCGGTGTACGAGGTCTCGTCCAGCGAGGCCAGGACGTGCACGTTGCCGCGCGGGTTCGCCCGGAAGTCGTACCACTCGTCGGTGCGTTCCCAGCGCACCGGCAGTTTCGCCGTGGACGGGTGTGCGGGGTCCTCCACCTTGACGCTCGCGCTCTGCGGCGCCGGGTGGGTCTTGAAGTAGGCGCCGACGAGATCGCCGTACCAGGCCCAGTCGTACTCGGTGTCGGAGGCCGCGTGGACCCCGGCGTAGCCGCCGCCGGCCTCGATGTAGCGCTCGAACGCGGCCTGCTGGTCGGCGTTCAGGACATCGCCCGTGGTCGACAGGAAGACGACCACCTCGTACGTGGCGAGCGTCTCGTCGGTGAAGACGCTCGCGTCCTCAGTGGCGGTGACGGAGAAGCCGTTCTTCTCGCCGAGCTTCTCGATCGCGGCGATCCCGGCCGGGATGGCGCCGTGCCGGTATCCGGCGGTCTTGCTGAAGACCAGCGCGTCGAACGGCTCGGTCTTCTTGGCGGCGGGCCGCGCGGTGGGCTGGGTCGCGGGCTGGGCCGCGGGCTGCGCGGCGGCTGCCCCGGCGGTCACCAGCAGCAGCGCCAGGACGGCCGCCACCACGCGCGCGGCGCTTCTTCGCAAGCGCTGGAACCGGTGGAGACGCTGGAAGCGGTGGGGATCGGAAAGGGGCAAATACGGCATGGGCACCTCAAGTTGGCGAACAGGGATACGCGTCTGCGTGCTGCGTTCGGGGGTGGCGCCGTGCTGTTCCGTGATGGCTCCGCGAGACCCCCGTCCGGGGTCCCACGGCGCCGCACATCCGGTGGCCGAAGGTGTCCGAACCGCCGGCCGGGGTAATTTGGCGAGTCGATGGACAAATTAAGAGCACGGGCCGGGCGGGTCAAGGTTCTTGACAAGAGTGGCAGTTGAGAGGGGTGGTGCGGGGCGCCGGATCGGCGGGTCGCCGCTCGCCCTCCTGGCAAATTTGTCAACTCGGCTTACTTTCAGCGTGGTCGACGCCACCGATGACTCCGAGGCGCTCGGTGACCGCGACGCTCGTCCACGGGCGCGACGGCAGGGTGTCCAGGACCTTCTCGGCCCGGCGCCGGTCGGCCACCCTAACGGGGTAATGCCCGATGGGTCAGGGGACAGTACATTGGAAATGGCAGCGAAGAAGACAGAAGAAGACAAGTGACTGAGCTTCAGGTGTTCCTCTGCGCGAGCGTCCAACGCGGTTAGCCCAGTACCAGTGCCAGTAGCAGAATCGCGAAGAGGGGCCGACACGGCCGCTTCTGATTCCCACCCCAAGGACATGGCCGGCTGCGGGAACACGTAGCTGGATGACGATCGACGTCATGTCAGCCAGGACCCGGCGAGCGGTCCGCCGGTATCCCTCAACGCGCCGCCTGCCCTCTCGACTTTCATCCGTTTCGGCCGATGATCCGGCGCCCCACCACCCCCTCGTGCCCCAACCGCGCCAACGTCGCACAGGGCACACCACACCGCCATTGCCACCACTCCACCTCACAAAAGGAGTTGATCCATGAGTGGATGCGGCTGCGGGCAGTCCCCCATCGCCATCGGCGGCTGTCAGCCCTCCAAGCCGGCCTGTCCCCCCGTTGCTTGTTCCGGCTCCAAGCCGTGCGAGCACTGCGAGACCACGCCACTGCGCGACTCCGCGCCGTACCGGGTCGCGGCGACCGCGAGCAGCACCGACCCGACGCCGTACTACACCATCGCCAACACCCATGCCGCACTTGACCCTGTCGTCGCCCAGACCATCCTGAACAGCGGCACGGGCACGTTCCCGGCCGACGACGGGACGCACAACGGCCAGCACACCTGGCTCGCCGGCGTCGTGCACATCGACCCCACGTCACTGCGCGGCAACCCCACCAGTGTCACCATCAGCGCCTCGGTCCATGTACACAACGACGGCAGGAACACGGCCTGTCAGCTCTACGGCCGCTTCGCCCTGTGGAACGGGACGACCCCGATCCGCACCGATCTCCTGGGCCCACCCGATCTGCCGGCGGGCGGTGACGACAACGGCGTCATCCCACCGACCACCGTGTCCCTCGCGGACGTCCTCGCGGGAAAGATCGTCGTCGAGCTCAACCTGGAAACAGGCAACGACGACACCTGCCGAGTCGGCCCCAAGCAGTGGACCGTCGACAGCTTCGTCCTCACCGTCCAGGCGTCCGCCCCGGGCTGCGGCAGGCCGTTCCTCCGTACGACCTGCCGCAACTGCGACGGCGCGGTCACCTGCACGACCGACACCCTCGACGGCTCGACTCCCTACGCCGCGGTACCGCCCGTCATCCCGGTCGCCTCCTGCCAGGACGGATGCGCCACCGCCCGCCCTCCGTGCGTCTCCACGGACCGGGGCAACGCCATCACCCGGGGCAGCGACGGGTGTCTGTACGCGCCCGACACGCCTGCTCTGGACCCGTCCCCGTGCAATGCCGCACGGAACACGACCGGTGGGCTGCTCGTGCCGCGGATCGATCTGACGGGTATCGCTCCCGGCGGCAACAGCAGCACCGAACGGTCGGTGGACATCGACGTCACCGGGACGACCGGCTGCCCCGAAAGGTGGGAGATCGGCGCCCGGCTCACGCCGGTGAGCGCGTTCCTCAACGCCGAGGCGCAGCACGCCAACCTCCTGGCCCGGGCAGGTACCGACGTGCCGATCCCCGAGTCCGACATCGTGCTCCCGGAAGCCGGGGTGTACCACATCGACAGCGATGTACGGTACGCGCTCGGTTCCGCCACCGGCGGCAGCGGCTACATCATCGGCTGGCTCAGGGACGAGACCACGGACACCCTCCTGACGAGCTACACCCAGATCGCGGCGATCAACGCGGCGAGGCAGGAGCAGCAAGGCGGAACCACACACATCATGACCGAGTACGCGGTCGCCTCCGGCCCCCGGACGGTCCGCCTGCACCTGATGTTCGTCCTCACCGGCGGCAAGATCTCCAACGCCGAGGCCGGCGGCACCGACAGCAATGGCGCAACCCGGATGCGCTTCCTCAAGGTCAGGGATTGAGAAGTCGCTTCGTTCGGTCTTCGTCAGGACAGCTGTTGCAGAGAGACGTCGTCGATGCGCTGCCAGGCGGCGCCGGTTGGTGAGTAGTACCCGCTGTGCAGGACGAGTGTGCTGTTGCTGCCGCTGTCCAGAGTGAGGACGACGCGACCGTAGGTGGGGGCCGTTCCATGGTGGACTTCGCCGACCACCGTTCCACCGGTCGTCTTTGCCCCGAGCCAGCCCTGTTCGATGCTGCCTGAGTTCTCCACCCAGGCAGTGAGGCGGTAACGCTTGTTCGGGGTGACCGTCACCGTCTGCTTGATTGCGCCCCAGACACCCGACTGCGTCGAGCTGATCCAGGCATCGCGTGTTCCGGTGTGCGCGGTTCCGGTGCCGTTGTCGACGCCGTAGGCCAGCGATCCTTCGGAGTACCAGGGTGTGGATGTGCTGGTGAGAGTGGTGGCCTGCTCGAATCCGCCGTTCTGGACGATGTTGGTCCCGGCGGTGGGCTGGTCCTGGCGTTCGACGGCCCCGATGTCCGGCCCCAGGGCCCGGTTGGACGGGTTGCCCAACAGGTCGGTGGTGGCGTTGGCCGGCCCGCCGTTGTCGACCGCGGGACTGGTGGCCTGAGGTGTGTAGTCGCCGCCGGCCGCATTGGTCAGCTTCGGGTCGGCCAGGAGGTCGCCGACGCCCGGAGCGTCGCCCAGAGGGGCGTTGATCAGGTTGTGGTCGTGAGGCCAGAGGTAGTCGTACAGGACGACCCCGGAGTCCATCTCGATGACGTTTCCGCTGATCGTGAGCCAGGAGTCCTGCGGTGCGGGTCCCTCTTCCCGGTAGAAGTAGATGGCGAAGAGCTTCTGGTCGTCGCCGCGGTTGCGCAGGATGGTGTTGTGCGCGACGAGGTAGTTCTCGGGATGGGTGGTGGTGTCGAACGCGAGGAACTGCTGGTAGTCGTCGCTGACGTTGTAGAGGAGGTCGACGTCGGCCGTGGTGGTCTCGGTGACCTCCAGGAAGCCCTGGGACCCGGTCGAGATGTTGTGGTCGATGGTGATGTTGTTCTTGTCGTGGTCGAAGCCCTCGATCTCGACGGCACCGCCGTCGGCGCCGTAGGGGCTGTCGGTGGAACGGCAGTTGGTGAACCGGTTGCCGGTCACCCGCACGTCGCTGTTGTTGACGGAGACTCCGATCGCTCCGTAGGACGTCTCGCTGCCGGAGTCCATGCCGCGGAAGGCGATCTGGAGGTCGTGGAAGTTGTTGTTCTCGACCAGGGAGTCGGTGGCGTAGGTCTTCACTCCTACGCCGACCTGGGTGAATTCGTTGTCGCGGACGATGGCGCCGGTGCCTGCGGCAGTCACCGCGACGGCACCGCTGAGCCTGTAGTTGTCGCCGGTGATGCCACCGCCGTCGTCGTCGAACTCAACGCCGTCGGCGAATCGGAGGTTCTCCACCGTCACATTCGGCGCCTGCACCTGGAGCATGTTCAAGCCGCCCGGGTTGGACAGGGTGGGAGCGTTGCCCGTGCCGTAGGCGGTGATGGTGATGGGTGACGAGGTCGTTGCCGTGCCGTTGATGACGGCCTGACCCGTGAAGGTCTGGCCCCGGCGCAGCGAGATGGTGTCGCCGGCCTGGAAGGTGACCGAGCTGAGTTTGTTCAGGCTCTTCCACGCGGTCGTGGTGCTGGTGCCGGCGGCTTGGTCGTTGCCGTTCTGCGTGTCCACGTAGAATGCGTGTCCCGCGTTGCTCCTCTGGGTCTTGGCCGCGGCCGGCTCGGTGCCTCCGGCGAGGTTCACGGCCGTCGCGGCCAGAAGCAGGGCGACGGCTGCCGACAGCTGTCTCGTAGCGCGGCTGAGGATGACGCGTCGTGGAGCATGGGCATGGGCATGGCGATGCAAGGCGAAGCTCCTCTTCTGTCAGGTCGCGTGATCGGTGGGATCACTCCGTACATCGGTGGGGGCGGCCGTTCCGCGCGCCGGGGCCTGAGTGAGCCCTTCTGCGCGGCACGGAGTTCATGGGACTGCCAAGGAGCGCCGTCGCCCGAGGGCGGCGTCCGGCTCAGTTCTTGCTTCCGGTGGAGGCCACCGAGGCGACGAAGTACCGCTGGAGCGCGAGCAGGATCACGGCCGGGATGACGGCGAGGACCGCGGTCTCCGCGAAGACGCGGCCGTAGTCGCTGCTGAACGCGTTGAAGGTCTTGGCGATGGCGACGGGGGCGACGTCGTCGCGGTCGTTGGTGGTCACGAGAATGGGCCAGAGGTAGGCCTGCCACTGGAAGAGGAACAGGATGAGGCCGGTGCCGATCAGGGCCGGCCGGGCCAGCGGCAGATAGATCCGCGTGAAGATGCGCGGCCACCCGGCCCCGTCCACACGGGCGGCCTCGACCAGTTCGCCGGGGATGCCGAGGAAGAACTGCCGGAGGATGAACACCGCGAGTCCGTTGCCCAGGCCGGGCAGTACGAGGGCGGTGATGCTGTTGGTGAGGTTCCAGTCGCTGAAGGTGCGGGCGAGCGGGATGGCGATGGCCTCGAAGGGGACGAGGAAGCTCAGGACCACGAGACCGAAGACGAGCTTGCGTCCCGGGAAGTCGATGACGGCGAGAGCGAAGGCGGCCATCGCGGAGATGACGATACCGACGACCACCGTCACGGCGGCAACGATCACGGAGTTGGCGAGGTTGCGGGCGAACTCGTTGTCCCACGCGGCCTGGAGATTACGGGTGGTGAAGTCACGCGGCCAGAACATGTGCCAGTTGAGTGAGCTGCTGTCGCTGAAGGTCTGCGTGGACGAACGGAAGGTGCTGGCGAGCAGCCACAGGACCGGCAGCAGGAAGGCGACCGCGACGACGACGGCGATCGTTGTGAGAAGCACGCGACGGATGCGCGAGGAACCAGTGGTGCCAGTGGTGCCAGTGGTAGTGGTGTGGCTCATGGGTCAGTCCTCCGCCTCGCCCAGCAGCCGGAACTGGACCGCGACAATAACGATCATGATGACCAGGAGCACGAGAAGTTCGGCTGCGGCCGTGTGCGGGTCGGACAGTTCGAAGCTGTTGTGGAAGATGTCGTACATAAGGAAGTTGGACTTCTGCTCGGGTCCTCCGTTGGTGAGGATCTGCATGGGCGCGAAGAGCACGAAGTTGGAGACCGTGTCCGCCACGAGTACGAACAGCAGAGGGCGCTTGAGCTGGGGCAGTGTGACGGACCAGAAGCGCCGCAGCGGGCCGGCGCCGTCCACTTTCGCGGCCTCGTAGTACACCTGGGGAATGTCGTTGAGCCCTGCGATCAGGAAGATCATCCAATAGCCGACGCCGATCCAGCTCGCGATCAGGATGAGGCTGGCGACGACTTGGTGAGGACCGGTCAGGAAGGGCTGCGGGTCGATGCCGGCACTGCCGAGAAGAGCGTTGGCCGGCCCGTCGGGCCTGAGCGCGATACCCCAGACGACCGCGGAGCCGGTCATGGGAACGGCGGCAGGCAGGAAGATCAGCGTGCGCCACACCCCGGAGGCGGGCAGGTTCTGGGTCAGCAGTACCGCAAGAGCCAGGGCGATGACGACCTGGAGCGGGTTGACGATCACGTTGAACAGCAGCGTCTGCTGGACCGAGGTCCAGAACGTGTCGGAATGCCACAGAGCGGTGAAGTTGTCGAGGCCCGCCCACGTCGGTGCGAGCGCGCTCCCCGGCAGGCTCGTGTGCGTGCCATCGGAGACCGCCTGGATGACCGGCACCAGACGCAGGATGACGATGAGGGTGAGCGCGGGCAGCAGGAACAGGGCGGCTGCCATGAGATTGCGCGGCCCCCGGCGATGCTTCCTGGACCGGCGGGCCTTGCCGAGGGCCTGCCGCCGCGCCGCGACGGCCGGACCCTGCGTGCTGTCCGCGTCATGCCCGGCTGACAGGGCCGCCGAGGCCGGCCTGGCTGGGGTGATACTCATGGGGTTGATGTCCCTCCACCGGTCCGGAGGTCCTTCCGGAGCGTCCTTCCGGACCGGTCGGCGTTACAGGCTGAGGAGCGGGGACGAAGTCCACGCCGGAGTGCTACGGGGCCGGCTACTTGTACTTGGCCCACGCTTGGTCGATGTCCTTCGTGGCGGAAGAGAGCGCTTTGGAAGGCGCCGTCCCGTTGGCGATGTCCTCGAAGGCGCGGCCGAGCGCGTCCTCGAACTCGACGTACCCCACGGTGCGTGCGCGAAGGACGGCCGTGTTCCTGAGTTCGTCCTTGGTGAGCTCGGCGGCTCCCGCCATCCGTGGATCCTGGAAGACCGCCTGCTGGTAGAAGGTCTCGGCGCCCTCGATGTTGGAAGGGGGCACAGCAAGGCCGGACATGTACTGGGCGTACCCGCCGTTGTCGAGCGCCATGAACTTCATGAAGATCTCCGCGGCCTGCGCGTGCTCGCCGGCAGGATTCAGGCCGAGGGACCAGCCACCCGTGGGCGTCACGGCCTTTCCGCCTTCGAAGTACGGGTAGGCGGCGACCCCGAAGTCGAGCTTCTTCTCGCCAGTGAACTGAGGTGCCCACCATGGTCCGCCCGCGAAGAACGCGACCTGTCCGGAGGCGAACGTGTCAGGAGTCTGGGCGACCGGCACGCCGCGAGGTGAGACCTTGTCCTTGTACAGGGAGCCGTACCAGTCCATGGCCTTGGTCCAGCCCGCGTTCTCCACGTCGGCGGTCAGGTTGTCCTTGCCGGTCACACCGGATCCACCGCCCAGGCTCTCGGCCAGGGGCTGGAGCTGGTAGTAGCGGTTGACCTGGTCGAACAGCAGGCCCCAGTCGGCTCCGGCCTTCTGGGCCTTCTTGCCGTCGGCGGTGACCTGTTCCCAGGTCATACGGGCCGCCGGCGCCGCGGACGGGAACGGTATACCGGCCTTCTTCAGCAGGTCCTTGTTGTAGTAGAGCAGCTGGCTGGACGTCTGGTAGGGCATGGTGACGAGCTTGCCGTCACTGGTCGCTGCCTCCAGCGACGCCTTGTCGACCTTCCCGGACGTGTCCGGGAAGGCGGAGCTGAGGTCGGTGAGCCATCCGCGGGCCTGATAGGCGTCGGTACGCGGCATGTCGACGTCGAAGAGGTCCAGCGTCGAGTCCTTGCGGCTCAGGCGCGTGCTGAGCACGCTGTTGAACTGGTCGAAGGGGACCGCCTGGTATTCCACGGTGATGTTGGGGTGGGCCTTGTGGAAGGCGTCCAGGACCGGCTTCATGTCGTCGGCGGAGTACGCGGCGCCGGCGTAGGTGATGGTCACGGGTGAGGTGGGATCCTTGAGCCGGCTCTCGGGGACGAGCCCGGAGGGCGTGGCCGAGCCCGGGTCGGAGCCGGATCCGCAGCCTGTCAGGACCAGGAGGGCGGCCGTCACCGCCGCGGCGGCGACGGGCCGAAGGCGGTGCCTTCGGGTGGTGGGGAAGTTCTTCATGACGGTCCTCTCTGACGGTCATGGGTGGTACGAGTCATCCGGCGGCCGGGGCTCCGGTCACACGGTCGAGGAAGAGACGGCCGAAACCGTCGGTGTCGGTGGCGATGGCCACCGTGGCGTTCGCCGGAGCCGGCCGGGCCAGCGCAAGGCCCCGGTCCGCGACGACGAGACCGCGGGCGAGTTCACTGCCCGGATCCGTGGCGACATGGGCGTCGGCCCAGGTCAGCAAGTCGGGGTCGATGACCGCAGCCACGACCAGGGGGTCATGGAGGAAACACGCGTCACGGTGCTCCTCGCGCTGCGGAAACGCGTTGCCGAGGAAGTCGATCCACGCGAAGGCGCATTCTCCGGCCCACTTCCCGAACGCGTCCCCGCTCTGGAGCACGGCGGCGTCGGCACGGGTGAGACGCACCTGTGAGGTCTGGTCGATCCCGACCATCCGCAGGCGCGCTCCGCTGTCGAGAACCATGGCGAGGGCTTCGGGGTCGACGTAGGCGTTGAAGTCGCCGACCACGGTGATGTTCTGGGCGTAGCCGGTCGCCGAGCCGGCCATCATGATGATCTCGCCGACGTTCTGGGCGAAGGCCGGATCCAGGCGCAGGGCGAGAGCGAGGTTGGTCATCGGGCCGATGGCGACCACGCTGATCTCGCCGGGATGCGCGGCCGTGATGTCGACGAGGTACTGCGCCGCGTGCCGGGCCTCGGTGGGCCCCCGGCGCTCGGACAGATTCCCCTGGACGACGGGACGGTCGGGGATGACATCGTCGAAGAGGGCACGCACGGGCGCCATGTCCCGCAGAAGAGGGCGGTCCGCACCGCGCAGCACGGGCAGATCCGGATACCCCATACGCTCGGTGAGGCGGCGGGCGACGTCCACCCCCGCGTCGACGTCGACGTTGCCGTTGACGACAGTGAGAGCCTCCACGTGCAGTTCGGGCGAGCGCAGGGCGAGGGCGATGGCGAGTCCGTCGTCGATGTCGGATCCCGGCTCACCGAGCCCGGGGTCGGTGTCGATGACGATGCGGCGGGCGGCAGTCACGAGGCCACCTCCGGTTCTGGTGTCGTGTGGGTGGAGGAAAGACCGGATTCAAGGGACCGGCGGACCGCGTCGGTGCGCTGGGCGAGCTCGGTGACGGCAATCCGGTCGAAGCCGCGCACCGCGCTGCGCACGAGCCCGTGGGTGGGCTCGACGAGACGCTCGGGCACGGCGGAGGCGCCGTGCAGAGCACCTATGACGCTGCCGGTCGTCGCCGCCGTGGAGTCGGTGTCGTTACCGGCCCTGACGGCGAGGCGGATACTGCGTACGAAGTCGCCCCCGCCCCACAGCAGTGCCGTGGTGATGATCGCCGCGTTGTTGACGGTGTGGACCCAGTTGTAGTGACCGAGCTCCGTGTCGATCCATTGCAGGGCGTCCTCGGCCGCGGCGCCGCTGTCGGCGAGGGTGAGCAGACGCTGTTGCGATTCGTAGAGCCGGGAGGTCCGGGGCAGGACTTGCGATGCGGCCTCCAGGGCCTGGGGGGCGCTGGAGGCGACGAGGGCCTCGGAGACCAGCGCGGCGGCCCACATGGCACCGTAGATGCCGTTTGCCGTGTGGGAGAGTACGGCATCGGTCAGAGCCATGCGCGCCGCTGCCCGAGGGCGGCCGGGATGGACGTATCCGTATATGTCGGTGCGGATCAGGGCGCCGATCCACTCACGGTAGGGGTTGTTCGCGGTGGCGGTGGCCGGGGGCTTCAGACCACTGACGAGGTTGCGGTAGGCCGCGCGTTCGGCGGTGAAGGTCTGCGTGAAGGGGATCCGGTCCAGCCACTCCCGGGCGATGTCCGCCGTGGACAGGGCCGAGCCGTAGGTCTCCAGCATGTGCAGCCCGAGAATCGTCCAGTCGATGTCGTCGTCACGAGGGACCGCGTCGAAGAGTCCGGCGGAGGCGAAGGGCGCCGACTCGTGCAGATGGCTGACACCCTCGGGCAGCGGATCGAGCAGGGGCAGGTAGCCGGTCTGGGGCCGCTGGCCGACCGCTTCGAGGTACTTCCCGACCTCGGCAGGCGTCAGTCCCTCGACGGGCTTGCCCATGGTGTTCCCGACGCAGCGCCCCAGCCAGGCCCCGCTGATCCGGGCCGACACACTCTCCGGCACGACGGTCGTGGGATCCGCACCGGCCGGGATCGCGTTCCACACGTCCTGCGGTGCGGACGGCTCGTCGTACGGCCATGTCGCCGGGCGCTGGAGAGCGGCGAGCCGGTCACGGATCACGGCGAGAGTGTCCAAGTCGGACAGAAGTGACGCCTTGCGCGCCTCGGCCAGCAGATCCCGCGCGGGGAAGCCGGAGTGAACCAGCTGTTCCGCCTCGTCGGGGACGAGGTCTCGGGGATCGAGTACGTCGTGCACGGTGGTGCTCCTAGAACGTTCGCTTCAGAACCGGGCCGTCAGGCCGATTCACGGACAACGAGGCTGTGCTGGACCAGCACCCGGCGAGCAGGGCCGGCAGGGTTGCTGATCCGGGCCAGCAGCTGTTCACCGGCGACCAGTCCGATGTCCTGTGCCGGCACGCGGACAGTGGTGAGGGCCGGGCTGACCAGACTCGCCGCGTCGATGTCGTCCACACCGACCACGGCGACATCACCCGGCACGGCGAGGCCCAGTGCACGCGCGGCGTCGAGGGCGCCGATCGCCATGAGGTCATTGGCGCAGAGCACCGCCGTCGGCCGGCCGGCCTGATCCATCAAAGCGGTCATCGCCTTGGTCCCCGACTCACGGGTCCAGTCACCTACCTGCTCCGCGGCCTTGAGCGCAGGCAGGTCCCGGGCTCGCAGGGCGTTGCGGTAGCCGTGGAGCCTGGGTGCGCCGGGAGCGGTGTGCGTCGGCCCGGACACGACGCCGAAGCGGCGATGGCCCTGGTTGTACAGGTACCGCACGGCGTCCTCGGCGATCTGCTCGTCGTCGGAGGAGATCACGTCAGTGGACGTCCGGTGGTGGGGGTCACCCACTGTGACGACACTGATCCCGGCCGCCCGAAGCGGTTCGAGCTGGTTCTCCGACACGTCGACCGCGGCCACGACGACTCCGTCGACTCTGCGCTGAACCGCCTCGTTGAGGAACGCCTCGACCGGAGGGACTCCCGTCCCCACATCGGCCAACAGGACGACATACCCCTGCTCCGCGACCGCCTGCTGAAGCCCGCGCGCGAGGGCGGGATAGAACGGGTTGGTCAGGTCCTGGACAACCAGGGCGATCGTTTTCGTCCGCTGCCCGGTCAAGCCGGTGGCAAAGAAGTTTTGCTGGAAGCTGAGTTCCTCTATGACCCGGTTGACCTTGGCCCGCGTAGCGTCGGACACCGGCCGTCGGCCCGAGAGGACGTGCGAGACGGTCGTCTTGCTCACCCCGGCCACACGGGCCACGTCCGAGATCGTCGCCGGGGAACGGACTTCTCCGGGACGCAACTCGGTTTGCTCACCAGAGTCATTTCGCGGCTCCCTTGACCTCGGCACGGTGGACTCCCTTGTTGCAAACCGGTTTGCGTTCTGTGCCATGCAGCCTCGGGCAAATGAGCCTTCGAGTCAACACCTCCGCATGGCCGGATTTTTTTCCTGTGAATCAGTGGCCGTGGTCGTCAACGCTCTTGACTCTCCCGGGAACGAGCCCGAAGAATTGCGCCGTTCCAGCTGACAACGTTGTCTAGCCGAGAGAGGCACCCGCGAATGGTCCCGAGACATCAGGTCGACCGCCGCCGCTTCGTCCAGCTTCTCGGCGCCGCCGTCGGTCTGGCGGCCCTCCCTGTCACCGCGGGTGGCAGCGTGGTCCAGGCCCAGGAAGCGGCCGGCGCGGCGGCACCGGACCCCGTGGCCGAGACGTACTACCGCGTCCTGCTCAGCCACACCCGATGGTCGGAGACTCAGTGGGACGCGGCCCGCGGGTACTACACCAACAAGGACTTCGGCTTCGCCGTTGTACTCGGCAACGCTGTTCTGCTCACGCACGGCACCTACGACAGCGACAGGGCCGGCACGGACGCGGGGACCCTGAAGACACGAACCCTCGCCACGATCAGACACTTCGCCGCGACCAACCGGCTCGTGGGCGGCAGCGAGTGGGGCCGGACGCTGTTCTTCGACACCACGTTCCAGCTCTACTTCCTGCTGGCTTCCCGGCTGTTGTGGGACGACCTCGACGACACGACCCGCGCGCACATCGACACCATCACCCGCGAGCAGGCCGCGTACACAGCCGGCCTGGGCACCGGCAACGACCCCGCCTCCGGCGGATGGACACCGAACGGACAGCTCGGAGGCCACCAGGAGGACACCAAACTGGAGGAGATGGGTGTCTACGCACAGGCTCTGGCCCCCGCGCTGGCCTGGGGCACAGGCGACGCGCGGCACGCGACGTGGGCGCGGGCGTTCGGCGCCTGGTCCCGCAACGAAGGGGGCCTGCCACAGGCCGACCTCGCGAACCCGGCTCTCGTGGACGGCGTCCGCGTCTCCGAGAACACCGCCCACAACGTCTACGACACCTTCATCGTCGAGAACCACGGTTCGTTCGGACCGCACTACCAGCAAGAGCTGTGGCGCACGTCCGGCCGCAACGCCGCCCACTTCATCACCGCGGGCCGTGCACTGCCCGAGGTCCTCACGAATCAGCCCAACGCCGACGCCCTGTGGCGCACGCTCCTCAGCGTGATGAGCGACGCGGGCGAGCCGCTGATGCCCATGGTCAACGACCGCGAGCATCTCTACGGGCGCGATGTCATCCCCCTCGCGTTCCTCGCCCAGGTCTGCGGCGACCGCGCGGCTGCCCGCGCGGAGACAGCACTCGCCGAGCGGCTGGAGGCGTATCAGGCCTACCCGCCGCAGTACCGGCTCGCGAAGTTCTCCGGTGAGCCGAAGTACGAGCCCGAGGCGCGCGCCGAACTGGCGATCAGCTACCTGCTGCACCGCTGGGCGAGCGGCAACGGCCGCGTCGTCCGGCCCTTCACCGAGGCCGAACTCTTCGCCCACGCCGCCGGAGTGACCGACTTCGGAACCGGTCCAGGACTGCTGTCGCACCAATCCACGGCCGCCTGGGCAGGAGTTGTCACCAAGCCGGGGCTGGTGAAGTTCGCCTGGCAGCCGGCCCACGACGACTGGCTGTTCCGGGTCAGCGGATCCACCCCCATGTTCCTGCCCAGCACCGCAACCGAGGTGACAGGGCGGTACGTTCGGGCCTACGACCGGCGCCGCGACGGATTCGACGGCAGCGCCACCGTGTTGCGGCTGGCATCGGGCTACGCCGGCCTGACGACCCTCCCGACCGGAGCCGTCGTCTACGCCTCGACCGGCGTCGCGGCGCGTGAAGGGCGCCTGGAGGTCCACAATCTGACCATGCCGGGCATCGCTGGTCTGACGGGCTCGCGGACCTACCGATACGCCGAGGGCAGCACCACCGTCACCGCCCAGGACTCCCGGCCGCCCGCTCCGACCCCTCGCGTCGACGAGGTGGCATTCGCACGCACCGAGGTCCGCCACATACGCATGCTCGGTGTCCGTCCGAACCCGACGTACGGATACTCCCTCTTCAGCCTCCAGGTCCGGGACGGGGCGGATGGCACCGACCTCGCCCGGGGGCGCACCGCGACAGCCTCCTCGTACGACACCGGCAGAGAGCCGGCGCTCGCCGTGGACGGCGACGACACGTCACGGTGGGCCGTGTCGCGGACCGACCGCCCGAGGGCGGACAGCTGGCTCGCCGTCGACCTCGGTACGGCCCAGTCCGTCGACCGAGTGACCCTGCGCTGGGAGGCGGCGGCGGGCCGCGCCTACCTCGTGCAGGGGTCGGCCGACGGACAGACCTGGAACACCCTCGTCGCCTGGCCGGCGCCCGATGTCTCCAGCCGGGGCAACTGGCTGGAGATCGACGGCCGGGCCGGGCTGCGCGTCACCGGCTCCGAGCAGCCGATCACCGTGTCCGGCGACGCCGTCGTACTGGCCGACGGCCCAGCCGCGCCGCTCCTGGTCGAGGGCTTCGCCGACACGACCGCCGACACACTGCGCGCCATGGCCGGCGCCGACGTGCCGCACGCCGACGCGGACACCGTCCGCGCCGCGCTCACCGACAGCCACCTCAGCCTGTTCAACCTGTCCGCCGACCCCGTGTCCACCACGGTCGACATCCCTCAACCCGGCCCCACGGCAGTCGTGTTCGAAGGCCGCCAGGTGTTCACGGGGCAGGGCAGTTCCTACGAGGCCCACCTCGACGCGGCGGCGGCACGCTTGCTCCCGCCCCGGATGACCCTGCGCCCCCTCACCGGGGAGCGGCTGCCCACCGGGCTGACGGTGGAGGTGATCGACGGCGCGAACGTCCGGCTCTCCGGCCCGTCTTGCCGTATCCGGGTGGACGGGCAGGGCCGCGGCGAAGTGGCGGTCGTCCGCTCCGGCCGTACGACGACCATCACCCTGCCCGGTGCGACTGCCCACCCCTTGCACAACCTCGCGCTCGGCCGCGTGGTGTTCCCGACCAACCCCCTCCCACGCGGCATGGTGAATCCCGCGGCAGCCGTCGACGGCGACCCGGACACCGCGTGGACGCCCGGTCCCCGCGGCCGCATCGTCGTGGACCTCGGCGCCCAGCACCGCGTCCGTGACGTCCGCACCGAATGGACGGGGGGTCACGTGCCGGGACTGCGACTGGAGTACAGCACCGACGGCCTTACCTACGTAACCGCCGGGGACCTCGGCGGGCACGGGCGCAGCCGCCGTCTCACCACGGACTTCACCGCGCGCTACGTCGCCCTGGCGACCGACGCGAGGGACGACCGGGGCGCGCGACTGATCGACATCACACTGCGCTGACAAGTGCTGCCCCGGCTCCTGGAAGTCAGGTCCAGGCTCATAGTTCAGACGCTATACATGAATCGCGGAGTCATTGGTCATGCCGGAACGTCACGTTCGGTTCGTGAAAAAACTCCTTCTCAGCCCCGTCGTGACGGCCCTGGCACTCACCCTCGCGACAGGAAGCGTTGGCGCCGCACAGCCGGTGGCCGCACAGGTGGTGGCCACACAGCCGGTGGCCGCACAGCACGTGTCCGCGGCCGACCGGGCCTACCGGGACCTGATGGATCACGGCCCGGACGCCAAGGTCATGACCGTGGCCCACCGCGCACAGTGGCGCGAGGCACCTGAGAACAGCCTCCCCGCCATCACCGCCGCCTTCGACCACGGCGCCGAAGTCGTCGAGATCGACCTCCAGTTGACCAAGGACGGCCATCCCGTCCTCATGCATGACGACACGGTGGACCGCACCACCAGCGGCAGCGGCAAGGTCGCCGACCTCACCCTGGCGCAGATCAAGGAACTGCGCCTGAAGAAGGGACTGGGCGGCGCTCAGGCCCCACTCACCGACGAGCGCGTCCCCACCCTTGCCGAGGCCATGCCGCTCATCAAGAACCGAGGCCTGGCCAACCTGGACAAGGGCTGGAACATCCGTGAGGAGCTGTACCAGGTCCTCACCGAGACCCGTACCGTCCGCAACGGACTGTTCAAGAGCAGCGCGCCTGTTGAGGAGGTTCAGGCATTCCGGGCGAAGCACCCTGACGCCCTCTACATGCACGTCGTCTCGGACGACAACATCGACCACCTCGACGGATTCGGAGACGACCAGCCCGTCGCCTACGAGGTCATCTTCGACAGCGACGAGGACGCCATTGTGCGCAAGCCGGTCCTCGACCGGATGCGCTCCACCGGACGCGTGTGGATCAATTCGATGTGGTTCGGCCTGGCCGACCACTACACCGACGAGCGGTCCCTGATCGACCCCGCCCGGGGCTGGGGCGCCCTCGTCGACACGTTCGGCGCCTCCATGCTGCAGACCGACAACGTCGAGACGCTTGAGTCCTGGCTGAGGACAGGCCGCGCGGAGAAACTTCCCGCGGACAGTGTCCGGGTCCAGGGCGAGGACTTCCGCCAGGGCGGGGAAGGCGTCGCCTACCACGACCTCGACGCGCAGAACCGGGGCGGCAATGTCGCCCGGCTCAGCGAGGGCGTCGATGTGTGCGACCAGGACGGCGCCGTCGACGTGTGCTGGATACGCGGTGGAGAGTGGATCACGTACGACATCGACATCCGCAAGTCCGGATACTACGAGGTGTCCGCGCGCGTCTCGTCCCCCTACCAGCCGGCAGGCACCTATCGGCTGGCCTTCGACGGCGGGAGCCCGAGCGACGGCGTCGCGGTACAGAACACCACAAGCCACAGTGCCTTCTTCTTGCAGCCCTCGGGCATCAAGCAGTACTTCAAGGCCGGTCGGCACCACATGACCTTCACCCTGGATTCCGAGGCGTACCAGAACTTCAACCTCGACTACTTCCAACTCGACAAGGTCAAGAACCCCAGCTGAGCCACAACTTATCGGGCCGCGTCGGCCGAGCTCGGGACGGGATCGATGACTGTGGGCTGTGCGCTGTGGGCTGCGACCTGGAGGAAGCAGCCCACAGTGACGCATCGGCCGGGTTTCAGTATCCGTAGATCATCTTGTAGGCGACTTCCGGGAGGAACTGACCGGCCACGGAGCCTGCGCCGACTCCGCAGTTGCCGTCGGACTCGCCGGGGGTCTTCAGCCACAGCAGCATCTCGGCTCCGCCGCCTGTCTGGCTGAGGGCGCCGATCCTCCGCCCGGCGGGGTTGCACCACTCGCCGTTGGAGTCGTTGCCGTTGCGGCTGGTGTCGATGACGAAGGGCTTCGTGTAACCGTAGGACGCCGACAGCACCGAG
>NZ_JAMHJQ010000022.1 GCF_023534745.1 Streptomyces sp. 35G-GA-8 | reverse complement strand
TCGCGCCTCCCCCCTTCGCGCCGCCCGCGCAGAGCGCCCCGCCGCCCGCCTTCGGCGCCCCGGCCGGAGCGCCGGCGCCCGCCCCCGTGCCGCCGCCCGCTCCGCCGCTCGCCCCGGCACCGGCGCCCGTGCACAGCGCGCCGACCATCGTGGCACCGATGACCCCGCCGGGCGGTACGGTCCCACCGCCGGCGCCCGCACCGTCCCCGTACGGTCAGCCGGCGCCCGCCCCTGCCCCCTACGGTCAGCCCGCCCCTGCCCCCTTCGGTCAGCCCGCCGCCGCCCCGTTCGGACAGCCGGTCCCGGCGCCCTACGGTCAGCAGCCGCCGGGACCGCCCCAGGGCGTCCCCCAGGGTGTCCCGCAGGGCCTGCCTCCCGGTGGCGCGGGTCTCCAGGCGGCCCTTCAGCCGTACCGGGAGCTGCCCACGGGCCAGCGGTGGACCCCGCAGAACGGCCAGCTGATGCGCGTCGACCTCGGCGAGGGCGGCAGTCCGGTCCTCGCCCGCCAGGGCAGCATGGTGATGTATCAGGGCAAGGTCGACTTCGGCTACAAGGGCGCCGGTTTCGCCGGCCGTCTCGTCGGCAACGCCACCGGCCAGGAGATGCAGCTGATGCGCTGCACCGGCAAGGGACAGGTCTTCCTCGCCGAAGAGGGCGCGCATCTGCATCCCGTCGAGCTCCAGGGCGACGGCATCTGTGTCTCCGCCGAGAACGTCCTCGCCTTCGACGAGAGCCTTCAGTACGAGGTCCGCCGTATCGAGGGCCACGGCATCCCCGGCGGCGCGCTGTTCACCATGCTGTTCCAGGGGACCGGCACGGTGGTGGTGAAGACCCACGGGATCCCGGTGGTCCTGCCCGTCACGCCCACCACCTTCGCCGATTCCAACGCCGTCGTCGCCTGGTCGGCCGCGTCCCAGGTGATCATCTCCAGCCAGGTCAGACTGCGCCGCAACGCGTATCCCGGCCACAGCGGGGAGACCGTGAACCTCCAGTTCCGGGGAGCCCCCGGCAACTTCATCGTCGTCCAGCCGTACGAGGTCTGAGGGAGCCCGGACCATGAACCAGCAGCTCGCGGGCTTTGCCCCCACCCCCGTCGCGGCCCGGATGGAGAACCACGGCCGCGCCATGCTCAAGGTCGCGATGGCCTCGGGCCAGGACCTGTTCGCACGCACCGGCTCGATGATCGCCTACGAGGGCTTCATCCAGTACGAGCCGAACCCGCCCGCCATCCGCCAGCTCGCCTCCCAGTGGGTGACCGGCGAGGGCACGCCCCTGATGAAGTGCTCGGGTGACGGTCTGCTCTATCTCGCCGACTACGGCGCGGATGTCGTCGTCGTCAATCTCGACAACGACGCGCTCTCGGTCAACGGCACCAATCTGCTGGCCTTCGACGCGCACCTTCAGCTGGGCGTCGAGCGCGTGAAGGGGCTGGCCAAATTCGCCGGCCAGGGGCTGTGGAACGTACAGATCTCCGGCACCGGCTGGGTCGCCCTGACCTCGCGCGGCACCCCGATCGTCGTCGACTGCGGCCGGGGCGAGGACGAGACCTATGTGGACCCGGACGCCCTCGTCGCCTGGTCACCGGCTCTGAAGGTGAAGGGCAAGCGCAGCTTCAAGGCATCGGCGCTGATCGGGCGCGGCAGCGGGGAGGCCTACCAGATGGCCTTCTCCGGCTCGGGAATCGTGGTCGTACAGCCCAGCGAGGACAGCACCGACCGCCTGCGGGTCCAGGGCTGAGGGGGGAGAACACACCATGCAGAGTCCGCTTTTCGCCCACACCGAGCAGCAGTCCCAGGACCGTTACGCGGTACAGAACCCGCAGTTGCTGCGGGTCGCGCTCACCGGACAGGACGATGTCCTCGCCCGCAAGGGCGCGATGGTCGCCTACCAGGGGCTGATCGACTTCGACGGGGAGTACCAGTCGGGGAGCCGGCGCCAGTCCCACGCGCACACCGGCGAGGGCCTTGAGCTGATGCGCTGCACCGGGCAGGGCACGGTCTTTCTGGCCAATCTCGCCCAGTACATCCATGTGGTGGACGTCGACCACGAGGGAATGACGGTGGACAGCGCCTATGTGCTGGCGCTCGACTCCACGCTGCACACCGAAGTGATCGCGGTGGACAGCCAGTACGGGATCTCCGGCTCGGGCAAGTACCAGCTGAACATCTCGGGCCGGGGCAAGGTCGCGCTGATGACCTCGGGCCAGCCGCTGATGATGCGGGTCACGCCGGAGACATATGTCAGCGCGGACGCCGACGCGGTCGTGGCGTGGTCCTCCGGCCTGCGGGTGCAGATGCAGGCGCAGACCCACTCCTCGGGGGTCATGCGACGGCGCGGCAACACCGGCGAGGGCTGGGAGCTGAGCTTCCTCGGCCAGGGGTACGCGCTGGTCCAGCCCAGCGAGGTGATGCCGCCGCAGCACGCGGTGATCGGACAGGGCCTCGGGGCTCAGTACGGGGTCGGCCAGCAGGGCGCCCACGGCCAGAACCAGAACAACGTCTGGGGCCGTTGACGCGGGTCGGACCTGACCGGTCGGTCCGGGACCGGATCCCGGGCCGGCGGAAGGGGGCGGCCTTCACGGGGCCGCCCCTTCGCGGAGCGGGCCTCTCAACGGTGGAGCGCGGCCCTGCCGCGCTCCACCAGCCGTACGACCGAGCCGTCGCCCATCGCCGCGGCCTCGTCGTAGGAGAACCAGCGCAGATCCAGTGACTCCTCGCTGATCGCCTCGACCGAACCGGACGGCGCCAGCGCCACGTACTGGACATCGAGATGCCAGTGGCACGGCGCCGGGATCGCGTGCCGGTCCAGCTGTACGGGACCGCCCGCCAGCAGCGTCAGCCCCTCGATCCCGGACTCCTCCGTGGCCTCCCGCAGCGCCGCCCGCTCCAGCGAGGTGTCACCCGGCTCGCAGTGCCCGCCCATCTGGAGCCACATACGGAGCTTCTTGTGCAGGGTCAGCAGGACCCGGCCGTGCTCCGGATCGATCACCAGCGCGCTGGCGGTCAGATGCCCTGCCCCGCAGGACTTCCACATCGCGTCGGGATGAGCGGCCAGATGGTCCAGATAGACCGCGCGCAGCTCATGCTGGTCCTCGTAGTCCTTCAGCGCGAGGACCGCGTTGTCGTGCAGGCTCACTGGTCGCTGTCGCCCTTGTCGTCGTCGCGCTTGCGCAGGTCCGGCTTGCCGTCCGCCGCCTCGCCGAGCATCTTGTCCAGCTCGGAGAAGTCCAGCTGCTCGTGGTGGACGAACCCGTCCGGATCGTCCAGGTCGGAGGCCGTCGGCAGCATGTCCGGGTGCTCCCACAGGCGGTCGCGGCCGTCGACGCCCCGCGCGTCCGTGAGCGAGGCCCACAGCCGCGAGGCGTCCCGCAGCCGGCGCGGGCGCAGCTGGAGACCGATGAGGGTGGCGAAGGTCTGCTCCGCGGGACCACCGGAGGCACGCCGCCTGCGCAGCGTCTCGCGCAGTGCGTCCGCGCCCGTGAGCCTGGACTTGGCGGCCTCGTGCACCACCGCGTCCACCCAGCCCTCGACCAGCGCGAGCGCCGTTTCGAGACGGGCCAGCGCGGCCTTCTGCTCGGGTGTGTCCTCGGGCTGGAACATGCCCTGCTGGAGCGCTTCCTGAAGCTCCTCGGGGTGGGTCGGGTCGAACTGGCCGACCACGTCCTCCAGCTTGGTCGTGTCCACCTTGATCCCCCGGGCATAGCCCTCGACCGCGCCGAACATATGCGACCGCAGCCAGGGCACATGGGCGAAGAGCCGCTGATGGGCGGCCTCGCGCAGCGCCAGATACAGCCGGATCTCGTCCTTGGGCACTCCGAGGTCCTTGCTGAACGCCTCGATGTTCAGCGGCAGCAGCGCGGCCCTGTTCGCCGGGCCGAGCGGGAGCCCGATGTCCGTCGAACCGACCACCTCGCCCGCGAGCACGCCCACGGCCTGTCCGATCTGCTGGCCGAACATGGCGCCGCCCATGGAGCGCATCATGCCGATCAGCGGACCCGCCACCGACTGCATCTCCTCGGGCAGCACCTCGCCCATGGCCGTGCCGACCCGCTCCGCCACCGGATCGACGAGCTGCTGCCACGCGGGCAGTGTCGCCTCGACCCACTCGGCGCGGCTCCACGCCACCGCCGTATTGGACCCGGAGGGCAGGGACGTCACGCCGTCCAGCCAGATGTCGGCCAGCCGCACGGCCTCCTCGACAGCGGCACGCTCGGAGGGCCCGACGCTCGCGTCCTTCGTGCCGTCCGGTGTGCCCTGGGCGACCGTCTGGCGGGCGATCTGCTTGGCCATGTCCCAGTTCACGGGACCGCCCTCATAGCTCAGCATCTGGCCGAGCTGCTGGAAGGCCGCGCCCAGGTCGCTGGGGTTGAGCGAGCCGAACATCGCGGCGAACGGATTGTCCCCGCCGCCCGCGCCGCCCGGCAGCCCGAACCCCGCGAAGGGGTTCACGGGACCGCCACCGGCACCCTGACCACCTCCGGCGGGGTCCTTCTTCTTGCCGTCGCCGTCCTCCGGCTCCTCCGGCGGAAGGCCGAATCCGAATGGGGTGTCACTCACGGGGTTCCTCGGCTCGTAGGGCCACCGGCTTGCTGCCGGCGGCGGCTGCCCGACTACACCACCCAGCCTAAGCGGCACCGGGCGGGTGAGGGTGGCTTCGCGGGCCGCCGGCCGCGCCCGGCCGTACTGCCCGGGAACCTGCCTTCGACCTGCTGTGTCTCCCGCCTCCGACGGCCGCATACCATTTCGACACCCGGGCGGCTTCCGGGCTCGCTGCTCCGCCGGACCATGGCCTGCGGCAGGATGGACATCACCTGGTACGTACGCGTCGTTCTCGTACGTATTGAAGACAACCGCTGGAGACGCCCGGTGAGTTCCCCAGATCCGCAGGTTCGCGCAGCGCGAAACCGCTCAACCACGCCCCCGTCCCGCGGCCCCGTCGTCGCGGTCACCGGAGCCGCCTCCGGCGTGGGTGACCTGCTCACCCGCCGGCTGGCGGCGTCCGAGGAGATCAAGCAGGTCATCGCCATCGACGAGCGCAGGGGCGAGGTCTCCGAGGCCCAGTGGCACGTCCTCGACGTCCGTGACCCGGCGATCGCGGAGAAGTTGCGCGGGGCGGACGTGGTGGTACATCTCGCGCTCGATCTCGACCTGGAGACCGACGCGACCGCCCGTACGGCGTACAACGTGCGCGGCACGCAGACCGTGCTCACGGCAGCCGCCGCCGCGGGGGTGCACCGGGTCGTGCTCTGCACCTCCGCCATGGTCTACGGCGCGCTGCCCGACAACGACATCCCGCTCTCCGAGGACGCGGAGCTGCGCGCGACCGCCGAGGCGACCGGCGTCGGCGATCTGCTGGAGATCGAACGTCTCGGCCGCCGCGCACCCCGCGCGCACCCCGGCCTCAATGTGACGGTCGTACGCCCCACCGTCCTGGTCGGCGGTACGGACACGGCGCTCACCCGCTACTTCGAGTCGCCGCGGCTGCTCGTCGTCGCGGGATCCCGCCCCACCTGGCAGTTCTGCCATGTCGACGATCTGGTCGGCGCGCTGGAGTACGCCGCGCTGGAGAAGGTCGACGGGGAGTTCGCGGTCGGCTGTGACGGCTGGCTGGAACAGGAGGAGGTCGAGGAGCTGAGCGGCATCCGCCGGATGGAACTGCCGTCGGCGGTCGCCCTGGGTGCTGCGGCCCGGCTGCACCGGATCGGTCTCACCCCCTCGCCCGCCGGAGACCTCGCCTACACCATGCATCCCTGGGTGGTCAGCGTCAGCAGGCTGCACGACGCGGGCTGGCGGCCACGCTGGACCAACGAGGAGGTGCTCGCGGCGCTCCTGGAGGAGGTCGAGGGCCGCCACACGGTCGCCGGCCGCCGGCTCGGCCGCAAGGACGCCACCGCGGCGGGCGCGGCGGGCGCGACGGTCGCACTGCTCGGTACGGCCGCGCTGGTACGCCGGGCCCGCAAGGCACGACGCAGGCTCTGAGGCCCGTCGCCGGACAGGCCCCGGGCCCCTGTCCGGCCGCCGTTCCGGGATGCCGGTGCCGTACGGCACGATGGGGCCATGGCGAGCACCCATTCCCACCCCGGCGAGCGGGCGGCGCAGGATCCGATCCGGCTGCTGGCGATACGCGACACCCCCTTGACCGTCGACGAGGTCTTCCGCGCGGTCGGCGACGACGCGGCCGGCGGCACGGCGCTCTTCGTCGGCACGGTGCGCGACCACGACGGCGGCGCCGATGTCGACACCCTCGGCTACTCCAGCCATCCCACGGCCGAGGCCGAGCTGCGACGTGTCGCGGAGAAGGTCGTGGCCGAGTATCCCGTGCGCGCGCTGGCCGCCGTCCACCGTGTGGGTGATCTGGCGGTCGGAGATCTGGCGGTCGTCGTGGCGGTCTCCTGCCCGCATCGGGGGGAGGCGTTCGAGGCCTGCCGGAAGCTGATCGACACCCTCAAGAACGAGGTCCCGATCTGGAAGCACCAGAAATTCTCGGACGGTACGGAGGAGTGGGTCGGCGTCTGAGACAGGGCCGCACGCGCGTGGGACAGAGGCGCACGCGCGCTTCGCACGACCCGCGCCGTCTGAAACCCGGTCAGTACACCTACGGTCCGATTTGCGTAACCGTCCCCAGGCCAGCAGCGTTGTCTCAGCAGATGGTTATCTGCTGATCGGGCAGTCACAGACGCTCACTTGAGGCCGGGAGATGGTAATGACCGCATTGGTTTGGCTCTTGATTCCGCTCTTCGCCGCGATAGGCGCGGGCATATGGGGAAGTTGGGTCTCCAGGGACCGCACGATCGGGGACATAGCCGAGCTCAACGGCTACGCCCGGTTCCGTGACGCGATGGAGAAGGCGCCCTCCGGCACGGCTCCCGCCGGATCCGACGCTGTCGTCTGACGTCGTCGCGGTCCGTACGCCGTCGCTGCGCGGCCCCGCCGCCCACGGCCCCGTACGGACCGGCCCCAGGAGCACCGCCTCGTACGGACCGGCCCCGGGGGTGCACTGACAGACCCTTCCCGTACTGTCGTTCCATGCCACGCCGCACCGCGACGATGCTCGCCTCCACCCTCGTCCTCATCGCGCTGCTCTGCGCAGGCGTGCTGATCAAAGTGCCGTATTCGGAGATGAGCCCCGGGCCGACGGTGAACACACTCGGCGACGCGGGCGGTGAGCCGGTACTCCAGATCTCCGGCCGCAAGACGTATCCGACCTCGGGTCATCTCAATATGACGACGGTCAGGGTCACCGGCGCGGACTACAACATGAATATCGTCGAAGCGGTCTACGGCTGGCTGGCCCATGACAATGTGGTGGTGCCGCACGACACCCTGTATCCGGACGGCAAGACGGAAGAGCAGTCCACGCAGGAGAACGCCGAAGAGTTCAGCCAGTCCCAGGAGAGCGCCAAGGTCGCGGCCCTGCGGCAGCTGAACATCCCGGTGTCGTCGCGGATCATCGTCTCTTCCGTGATCAAGGGCAGCCCCTCCGAGGGCAGGCTGCACGCCGGCGATGTGATCAAGGCCGTGGACGGTACGGCGGTCAAGGAGCCCCAGGACGTCGCGAAGCTCGTCACCCGGCACCAGCCCGGCGAGGACGTCTCCTTCACCATCATTCCCGCCGACGCGGCGAAGGCCGCGGAGAAGGCGGGCAAGGAGCCCGAAGGCGGCGAGAAGGTCACGGTCACCACGAAGAAGTCTCCCGAGGGCGACCGGGCGATCGTCGGCATCCAGGCCGGGACCGACCACACGTTCCCGTTCACCATGGACATCAAGCTGGCCGATGTGGGCGGTCCGAGCGCCGGGCTGATGTTCTCCCTCGGCCTCGTCGACAAGCTCACCCCCGGTTCTCTGACGGGCGGCAAATTCGTCGCCGGTACGGGCACGATCGACGACAAGGGCGCGGTCGGCCCGATCGGCGGTATCGAGATGAAGCTCGTCGGCGCGCGTGCCGCGGGCGCCGAGTACTTCCTCACACCGGACCAGAACTGCGCCGCGGCGGTCTCGGACATCCCCAGCGGCCTCACGCTGGTCAGGGTGAAGAACATCGCGGACGCCACGAAGTCCCTGGACAAGATCCGCACCGGGGACACGGCCGGCCTGCCGAGCTGTTCGGCGAGCTGACCGGCCGCGCCCCGGGGACGGGCGCCTGAGCGCCTGTCGAGTGCCTGAAGGGGATCGCTTACGACTCGAACGTGGCGGAAAGCGCCTCGGCGAGCCCCGGGACCAGACCGGAGCCGGTGAGGACCTCGCTTGGGGAGTCCTTCTCCCGCAGCCGCAGCGCCGACTCCCGGGCGCCGTCACGCAGCACGGCCACCGTCATCCGCACCTCCTGACGCTCCGGGTGGGCGGAGACCCATGAGGCGAGCCCGGCCTCGTCGAGGCCGTCCGGTACGGACGCCTCCGCGGACGGCGGCAGCATCAGCCGCTCGACCGTCATCGCACAGCCCGCCACCGCCCCGGGCCACGCGATGGTGCCGAGGAACTCGTCCAGCGGGGTGCCGGACGGGATCTCGTCCTGCTCGATAGGGGTGAGGGGCGCGACCGACCCGGCGTCGTCGAGACCCAGCTGGGCCGCGAGCTCCGGTTCGTCGACGCGCAGCCGCGCGGTGTCGACGAGCGCGAAAAGCCTGGCCGGCTGGTCCCAGCCGAGCCCGGACGCGTACTCGTCGATTTCGAGCACCGCACGGGTCAGCGGGCTCGCGGCCATGGGTGTGCCTGAGGGAGAGACGTTGGACATGGTCAATATCCTGCCTCCTTCGGACCCGGGTGCGGGAACTAGGTAAAGCCTCAGTAAGTTGCATGAGTGGGCTCTACGATCGCGGGGCCCGCTTTTCACACGCTGAATCACACGACCGCGAACTTAGAGGTGCGCACGTTGGCTTTCCAGATGCCGGACCGCGGCGGAGGCCCAGCCGGGCCACGGATGAGAGTGGGCCGGCCCTCTCGGCGGGTCCGGACCCTGCTCATGACCTTGGGCGTGCTGGCCGTACTGGCCATGCTCTTCGTCATGTTCGCGGGGTTCTGGACCGACTGGCTCTGGTACCGCTCGGTGAAGTACTCCTCGGTGTTCAGCACCACACTCCTGACCAAGATCGGTCTGTTCGCGGTCTTCGGGCTGCTGATGGCCGGCGCCGTCGGACTCAACATCTGGCTGGCCCACCGGCTGCGCCCGCCGCTGAGCGCGATGTCGATGGAGCAGCAGAACCTCGACCGGTACCGGATGGGGATCGCCCCGTACAAGAAGTGGGTGCTGCTGGCGATCACCGCGCTGGTCGGGCTGATCTCCGGGGCCTCCGCCGCGGGACAGTGGCGTACGTGGCTGATGTGGGTGAACGGGGTGGCCTTCGGCCAGAAGGATCCCCAGTTCAAGATGGACGTGTCGTTCTACGCGTTCGATCTTCCCTGGTACCGCTTCATGCTGGCCTTCGGCTTCGCGGCGACCGTCCTGTCGCTGATCGCCGCCGCGCTCACCCACTACCTGTACGGCGGGCTGCGGATCACCAGCCCCGGCGCGCGGGCCACCGCCGCGGCCACCGGCCATCTGTCGGTGCTGCTCGGTGTCTTCGTCTCGCTGAAGGCCGTGGCGTACTGGCTCGACCGGTACGGGCTGGCCGTGAAGTCCAGCGACTTCAAGGCGGCGGGCAACTGGACGGGCCTGCGGTACGTCGACGCCAACGCCTACCTTCCGGCGAAGACGATCCTGTTCTGCATCGCCGTCATCTGCGCCCTGCTGTTCTTCGCGACGCTCTGGCGCCGTACGTGGCAGCTGCCGGTGATCGGCTTCGGTCTGATGGTGCTGTCGGCGATCCTCATCGGCGGCCTCTACCCGGCGATCGTGCAGAAGTTCCAGGTCCAGCCGAACGAGCAGGCCAAGGAAGCGCCGTACATCAAGAAGAACATCGACGCCACGCGTGAGGCGTACGGCATCGACGACGCCGATGTGCAGAACTACGGCGGCAAGGGCGACCCGGACAAGAAGGCCGAGCAGCGCAAGGCGGCCGACACCGCCGCCAGTTACCGGCTGGTCGACCCCAATGTGGTCTCGCCCGCCTTCCAGCAGCTCCAGCAGGAGCGCAAGTACTACCAGTTCCCCGCCACGCTGGACGTCGACCGGTACACCGGCCCCGACGGAAAGCCGCAGGACACAGTCGTCGGTCTGCGCGAGCTGAACATCACCGGTATCCCGAAGCGCAACTGGATCAACGATCACTTCACGTACACACATGGGTACGGCGTGATCGCGGCCAAGGGCACGAACACGGTGACGGACGAGAACGACGGCACCGTCGGCGCCCCGGACTTCACCGAGTCCGGCCTGCCGACCACCGGTCAGCTCCCCACGTACGAACAGCGCGTCTACTACGGGGAGAAGACCGAGCAGTACTCGATCGTGGGCGGCCCCCAGAAGGAGCTGGACTACGAGAAGAACGGCGAGCGGACGACGAGCTACAAGGGCAAGAGCGGAGTCGATCTCTCCAACCCGCTGAACCGCGCGGCGTACGCCGTGGCCTTCAGCGAGCCCCAGATGGTCTACTCCGGCGCCATCGGCGACGGCTCGCGGATTCTCTACAACCGCACGCCCAAGGAGCGCGTCGAGGCCGTCGCGCCCTGGCTGACGATCGACGGCGACGCCTATCCCGCCGTGGTCGGCGGCCGTATCCAGTGGATCGTCGACGCGTACACCACGACGAACGGCTATCCGTACGCGTCCCGTACGACGCTCGGCGACACCACGGCCGACTCGCTGACCGACAGCCAGCGCGCGGTCGTCGCGCAGCAGAACCAGGTCAACTACATCCGGAACTCGGTGAAGGCCACCGTCGACGCGTACGACGGCACGGTCAAGCTGTACGAGTGGGACACCACGGACCCGGTGCTCAAGACCTGGATGAAGGCGTTCCCGGACACGGTCCAGCCGAAGTCCGCGATCAAGCCCGATCTGCTGGCCCATCTGCGCTACCCGCAGGACATGTTCAAGGTGCAGCGCGAGCTGCTCACCCGCTATCACGTCGAGGACCCCGCGCAGTTCTACAGCGGCAGTGACGCGTGGCAGGTGCCGGACGACCCGACCAACAAGGACAGCAACTCCGTCCCGCCGTACTACCTGAGCCTGAAGATGCCCGGTCAGGACGAGCAGAAGTTCTCGCTGACCACCACCTTCACGCCCAACGGACGCCCCAACCTGGGTGCGTTCATGGCGGTGGACGCCGATGCGACCAGTTCGGACTTCGGCAAGATCAGAGTCCTGAGAGTGACGTCCACCGTGCAGGGCCCGCAACAGGTGCAGAGCGAGCTGAACGGTGTGCCCGAAGTCGCCGAGTTCGTCAGAAACCTGAGAGGCACGGACTCGGACATCGAGTACGGCAATCTCCTGACGGTGCCGCTCGACGGAGGCTTCCTGTACATCGAGCCGGTGTACGCGCGCGGTGGCAGCGCGAACTATCCGCTGCTGAAGAAGGTGGCGGTCTCGTACGGCGGCAAGCCCGTCTTCAAGGACAGCCTCCCCGAGGCGCTCAACGCGGTGTTCGGGGCGGAGAGTCCGACGCCGCCCACGACCCCGCCGCCACCGGGCGAGACCACCAAGCCACCGGCCACCGGCGACAAGGCGCTGCAACAGGCCATCGCGGACGCCCAGAAGGCGTACGAGGACGGTGAGGCGGCGCTGGCGAAGCAGGACTGGACGGCGTACGGCAAGGCCCAGAAGGACCTTCAGGACGCGCTCCAGCGGGCCGCGGACGCGGAGACCGGATCCGGCTCGACCAGCGGAAACGGCGGCGACAGCGGCGACAGCGGGACCGGCGGCGACAACAACAGCGGCTGAGCAGGCGGCACTCCACCCCGTGATACGGTTGGCACACAACGACGCGGGGTGGAGCAGCTCGGTAGCTCGCTGGGCTCATAACCCAGAGGTCGCAGGTTCAAATCCTGTCCCCGCTACGCGAAGTCGAGGGCCCGGATCCTTACCAGGATCCGGGCCCTCGCCATGCGCGCCGCGCCACATGTGCCAACTGTGTCTCAGGTCCTGTGAGTTGACGGCAAGCGTGTTTGACTTGTCTCTCTGTGGGCATGTCGACAAAACGCTGAAGTGACCACCGGCCGCTGTATACCGGCTGTACGCGGGTGGTCAGTGGTGCGACGATGGAAAATATGGGGGATAGGACAACTCTGTTGGAGACAGGGCGGTATGTGCAGCAGCACGTAGAGGATGGCGTCCGGGCCGGGACCGGCACGGCGGAATCCGCCGAGTGCGCCGCCGACGCCGAGACCGAGGAGCGCCACCGGCGCGCCGCCGACGCGGGCGACACCGCGTCGATGAGCGTCCTCGGCGCCATGCTGCTGCGCCGCGGTGACCTCGACGCCGCCGAGCCGTATCTGCGCGCCGCGACCAGCGCGGGCGAACGCGCCGCCGCCAACAACCTCGGCGTCCTGCTCCACCAGCGCGGCTATCTCGACGAGGCGGCCGGCTGGTGGCGGGTCGCCGCCGTCGCCGGATCCGCCGCCGCGGCCCACGCGCTGGGGCGGCACTACCGCGAGCTGGGCGACGAGCCCGCCGCCGAGTACTGGCTGCGCCAGTCCGCCGAGCAGGGCCACGCCCTGGGCGCGTACGCCCTCGCCGACCTGCTGGAGCACCGCAGCGATGTCGGGGCCGAGCGCTGGCTGCGCGCCGCCGCCGAGCAGGGGCACCGCGAGGCGGCGTACCGGCTCGCCCGCGCCCTGGAGGCACGGGCGCGCGAGACCACGCATCCGGGAGCCGACGCGATCTACCGCAGCGGTACGGGCCCCCCGACAGCGGGTGGCCGCCGGCGCCCGGTCGCCGACGCGACCCCGCGCGGCGACAGCGGCGACAGCGGAGGGAGTGGTGGCGAGGGAGCCCCCGGCGGGCCGTCACTGATCAGCGAGGCCGCACAGTGGTACCGGCAGGCCGCGGCCCGTGGCCACCGCCGGGCCGCGCTGTATCTCGGCGCGATCCTGGAGAAGCGGGGTGAGCTGAAGGAGGCCGGCCGCTGGTATCTGACCTCCGCCAAGGACGGCGAGGCGCGGGCCGCCTGCGCTCTCGGCTTCCTGCTGCGCGACGCCGGTGACGAGGAGAGCGCCGCCATCTGGTGGCTGCGCGCCGCGCAGGAGGGCGACGGGAACGCGGCCAACGCCCTCGGTGCGCTGCACGCCGCGCGCGGCGAGCAGCAGACCGCCGAGCGCTGGTACCGCGCCGCCATGGACGCGGGCGATGTCAACGGTGCCTACAACCTGGGGCTGCTCTGCGCCGCCCAGGACCGTACCGTCCAGGCCGAGCAGTGGTACCGCCGGGCCGCCTACGCGGGCCACCGCGAGGCCGCCAACGCCCTTGCCGTGCTGCTGCTCCAGGCCGACGACCCGACCGGCGCCGAGCCCTGGTTCTCCAAGGCCGCCGAGGCGGGCAGTGTGGACGCCGCGTTCAATCTCGGCATCCTCTACGCGGGACGCGACGACGACGGTACCGCCCTGCGCTGGTACGAGCGCGCGGCGGCGGCCGGTCACACGGAAGCGGCCCTCCAGGTCGGTATCGCCTGCCTCAGGGACGGCGACGAGCGGACGGCCGAGCGCCATCTGCGCTGTGCCGCCGGCGGTGGCAGCGCCGAGGCGGCCTTCCGGCTGGCCACGGTCCTCGACTCCCGCCTGCCGCCGCCCGGACCGCCCGCGCTCGGTGAGCCGCACGGCGTGAAGACCGAGTGCGAGCAGTGGTACGAGCGCGCGGCCGAGCAGGGGCACCGGCGCGCCCAGGTACGGGTCGGCATGCTCGCCGCCGGGCGCGGTGACATCGCGGACGCGGCGCGCTGGTACCGGGAGGCGGCGGAGGCGGGCAGCCGCAACGGCGCCTTCAACCTCGGGCTGCTGCTCGCGCGCGAGGGCGGCGAGCGGGAGGCCGCGCTGTGGTGGACGAGGGCCGCGCAGGCCGGGCACGGCCGGGCCGCGCTGCGCCTGGCGCTGCTCGCCGCGCGCCGGGGCGAGCTGACCGAGGGCCAGCGGTGGTGCGCGCGCGCCGTCGAGCTGGGCCCCGCCGAGGTCACGGAGCGCGCGGCCCGGCTGCGCGAGGCGCTGCACCAGGAGCTCACCGCGTAGGGCCTGTCCGCCGGACAGGGCCTGGCTCGGAAGCCCACCGCGCAAGTCCGCGCGGGGCGCGCGGAAAGGGATTTGCTCTGGTCGGTGGCGTGACGTAATGTTGCGTTCATCGACGCGGGGTGGAGCAGCTCGGTAGCTCGCTGGGCTCATAACCCAGAGGTCGCAGGTTCAAATCCTGTCCCCGCTACTGAAACCGGAGGCCCGGATCTCGAAAGAGGTCCGGGCCTCCGGCGTATGCGCCAAAGCTACGTGCGTCAACGCAACGAATGGCCCCGGCGGTGGTCCCCCGCCGGAGCCGGCCCCTGTCAAGCGATGACGTAAGACACGTAAGAAGTGGTTACGCGGACGCGCAGTTCGGGCAGGTCCCTCGGTACGTCACTTCGACACCCGAGATCGTGAACCCGAAGCGCTCCCCGTCCGGCAGATCGGCCAGTGGATCGCCCGACGGATGGACATCGCGTATGGCGCCGCACTGCGCACACACCAGGTGGTGGTGCGGCCTGTGCGCGTTCGGGTCGTACCGCTTGGCCCTGCGGTCCGTGGACACCTCGATCACTTCACCGAGCGTCACCATCTCGCCCAGGGTGTTGTACACCGTGGCCCGGGAGATCTCCGGAAGTCTGGCGACGGCGCGCGCGTGCACCTCGTCGGCGGTCAGATGCACATGCTCCCCGTCGAGGACTTCGGCCACAACGCGCCGCTGGGCCGTCATGCGCCAGCCGCGTTCGCGAAGTCGTTCCAACAGGTCACTCATGGCATCAGCCTAACAGTGAAGGGGCCCAGGTCCCGAACGTGTGTGACTTTGGATGGCTGCTTGACTTAGACAAAGTCCATCGTAGGATCGGAATCGGCACCCGCCAAGGGACCAGGACCGAGCAGTAATGACGCAGGAGGCGCACGTGACGCAGGGACCGCTCACCACGGAGGCCGGAGCTCCGGTCGCCGACAACCAGAACAGCGAGACCGCGGGCGTCGGTGGTCCCGTTCTGGTCCAGGACCAGGCACTGCTGGAGAAGCTCGCGCACTTCAACCGTGAGCGCATCCCGGAGCGCATCGTGCACGCGCGCGGCGCCGGCGCGTACGGCACGTTCACGCTGACCCGTGATGTCTCGGAGTGGACGCGGGCGAAGTTCCTCTCCGAGGTCGGCAAGCAGACGGAGACGTTCCTGCGCTTCTCCACCGTCGCGGGCAACCTCGGCTCGGCGGACGCGGTGCGCGACCCGCGCGGCTTCGCGCTCAAGTTCTACACCGAAGAGGGCAATTACGACCTCGTCGGCAACAACACCCCGGTGTTCTTCATCAAGGACGCCATCAAGTTCCCCGACTTCATCCACACCCAGAAGCGCGACCCGTACACCGGCTCGCAGGAGGCGGACAACGTCTGGGACTTCTGGGGTCTGTCGCCCGAGTCCACCCACCAGGTGACCTGGCTGTTCGGTGACCGCGGTATCCCGGCCACGCTCCGTCACATGAACGGGTACGGCTCGCACACGTACCAGTGGAACAACGAGGCCGGCGAGGTCTTCTGGGTCAAGTACCACTTCAAGACCGACCAGGGCATCAAGAACCTCACCTCGGAAGAGGCCGCGGTGCTGGCGGGCCAGGACCCGGACAGCCACCAGCGCGATCTGCGCGAGGCCATCGAGCGCGGTGACTTCCCGTCCTGGACGGTGCAGATCCAGGTCATGCCGGCGGCCGACGCGGCCACGTACCGCTTCAACCCGTTCGACCTGACCAAGGTCTGGCCGCACGAGGACTACCCGCCGATCGAGATCGGCAAGCTGGAGCTCAACCGCAACCCGGAGAACATCTTCGCGGAGGTCGAGCAGTCCATCTTCTCGCCGGCGCACTTCGTGCCGGGCATCGGTCCCTCCCCGGACAAGATGCTCCAGGGCCGGCTGTTCGCGTACGGCGACGCCCACCGCTACCGCGTCGGCATCAACGCCGACCATCTGCCGGTGAACCGTCCGCACGCCACCGAGGCGCGTACGAACAGCCGGGACGGCTTCCTGTACGACGGCCGTCACAAGGGCGCCAAGAACTACGAGCCGAACAGCTTCGGCGGCCCGTTCCAGACGGACAAGCCGCTGTGGCAGTCCGTCGCGGTCACCGGTCCCACCGGCAACCACGAGGCCCCGAGCCACGCCGAGGACACCGACTTCGTGCAGGCGGGCAACCTGTACCGGCTGATGTCCGAGGACGAGAAGGGCCGGCTGATCGACAACCTCGCCGGGTTCATCTCCAAGGTCTCGCGCGACGACATCGCCGAGCGCGCGGTGAACAACTTCCGCCAGGCGGACGGTGACTTCGGCAAGCGGCTGGAGGCCGCGGTCCAGGCCCTTCGCGGCTGACAGCCTCTCGCGCCGAGACGTCAGGGGCCGGGTCCTTCGGGATCCGGCCCCTGACGCCGTCCCGGGGTCCCCGGGCCGCGGGAAGTCCGGCGGCTCAGGCCCCGGCCAGTACCGCCGCCTCCCGCCGGGCCGGAGCCCAGCAGCGGATGATGTCGCGTACGGAGACGATGCCGACCGGTTCGTGCTCATCGAGCACGATCAGATGGCGGAACCCGCCGCTGGACATGGCAGCAGCGGCCTCCTCCAGTGTCCAGGCGGGCGAGGCGAAGACGACGGACGTCGTGGTGTGGGTGCAGGCGGTCTCGGAATCGGGGCTCTCGCCCGCACCGAGCGAGTTCAGGATGTCGCGCTCGGTGAGGATTCCGATGCCGCAGTGGTCGGGATCGAGGACGACGGCGGCGCCGACGCGGCGTGCCGACATCAGCCGGGCCGCCTGGCGGAGCGTATGCGTGGGCCCGATGGTCAGGACCACCGAACTCATCGCGTCACGGACGAGCATGGATGGAGTCACCTCCTCGGTGAACCGGTTTCCGGGGTCTCCTGGCGGTCGATGGGGGACCGGGCGGATCAGAGGGCCCTAGAGAAACGATTCACAAGTTCACAAGTGGGGGGACTCTTAGAGTGACACTGCTGCGCGGAGTGAACAAGGGGGCGCCCGGCGCAGAGCATGGGGCGCGCGAAAAAATCAATAGCGCTGGTTGAGATAGCCGAGCAGCTCTTCGTGGAGGATTCCGTTCGAGGCCGCCGCGTTGCCGCTGTGCGGGCCCGCGCGGCCGTCGAGACCGGTGAAGCTGCCGCCCGCCTCCTGGACGACGATCGCCGTCGCCGCCATGTCCCAGAGGGACAGCTCGGGTTCCGCGCAGATGTCCACCGAGCCCTCCGCGACCATCATGTACGGCCAGAAGTCGCCATAGCCGCGGGTGCGCCAGCAGGCGCGGGTCAGATCGAGGAAGCCGTCGAGCCGACCCTGCTCCTCCCAGCCGGTCAGCGAGGAGTACGCGAACGACGCGTCCCGGACACGGGAGACGTCCGAGACCCGCAGCCGCGTCGCGGAGGACAGGCTCCGGCCCGTATAGGCGCCGCCGCCCTTCGCCGCCCACCAGCGCCGGCCGAGCGCGGGCGCGGACACCACACCGACGACCGGTTCGTAACCGCCTTCGGCGGCCACCATCAGGGAGATCAGCGTGGCCCAGACGGGCACCCCGCGGACATAGTTCTTGGTGCCGTCGATGGGGTCGATGACCCAGCGGCGCGGGCCCGTGCCCTCGACGCCGTACTCCTCGCCCAGGATCGCGTCACGCGGCCTCGCCCGCTGGAGATTGCCACGGATCAGCTCCTCGGCCGCCCGGTCGGCCTCACTCACCGGAGTCATGTCCGGTTTGGTCTCGACCTTGAGGTCCAGAGCCTTGAACCGGTCCATGGTCACGGCGTCGGCGGCGTCCGCGAGGACATGGGCAAGACGCAGATCATCGTGGTAATCGGGCATGGTCATCACAGTATCCATCGTGAAGGATGCCTGGCCACGGGGTCCGGTCGGCGAGAAGGCGCCCCGCGGCCTTGACAGTGCGCGAGGGTCCGTCAACTCTGTGCACAGAGCCGCACGGCCCCGGAGGCGACGATGCCTACAGCGCGTGAAGCCCTGCTCGGATCCGCTCTCTCGGCGCTCGCCGAGCTGCCCTGGTCCGCGATCAGAATGGTCGATGTGGCGTCGGGCGCCGGGGTGTCCCGGCAGACCCTCTACAACGAGTTCGGCAGCAAGGACGGTCTCGCCCGCGCGCTGACGCGGCGTGAGGCCGACCGCTATCTGCACGGCGTGGAACGGCTGTTGGGCGAGCGGGCGGACGCCGCGGACCGGCTGGTCGCGGTCGCCGAGTGGACGGTCGGCGAGGCGCGGGCCAGACCGCTGCTGCGCGCGCTGCTCACCGGCTGCTGGGGGGAGTGGCTGCCGGCACCGCCGCCGCCCGCGCGGGCGGCTACCGCCATGCCCGCCGTCCCGGCACAGCGCCGCGCTGACGTGGGGCCGCCGGGGACCGCGGATCTGGTGGCGCTGGTACGGGACAGATCGGCGGCGGCGCTGCGCCAGGACCTACGCGATTCCGGTTCCCGCGACCCCGGCCCCCGGGATCATGACCGGCGGGATCATGACGGGCGCGATCATGACCGTGACGAGTTGCTGTACCGCTGTGAGCTGGCCGTCCGGCTCGCGCTCGCGCATATCGTCGCGCCTGGCGCCGGGTCCGTGGGGCCGCTGGTCCGTACGGTCGTCACCGCACCGCTCCGCGTACCCCTCCGCCACCCGCTCAGTGCGCCGAGCCCGAGAGCTGGAGCCCGATGACCCCGACGATCACCAGCGAGATCGAGACAAGCTTCAGTACGGACACCAGATCGCCGAGGAAGATCATCCCGTAGATCGCCGTGCCCGCCGCGCCGATGCCCGTCCACACCGCGTACGCGGGCCCGACGTCGAGCTTCTTCAGCGCGAGCGTCAGCAGACCGAAGCTGCCGAGCGCGAAGGCCGCGAACGCGATCGTCGGCCAGAGCCTGGTGAATCCGTGCGAGAGCTTCAGACAGACGGCGAAGCCCGTCTCCAGAATCCCGGCGACCACAACCAGCAGCCACGCCATTGTGTAAGAGCCTCCCCGCGTCAGTGACTGCTCGGTACCGCTCGATGTCCGGTGTGATTATGCCCCTTACCGGAGCAGACAAGCGGCAAACGTGTACGAGTCAGTCACCTTCGCGCCGCTCCCGCGTGGCGAGAAGTCGACGGAGCGAGTAGAGGCGGGCCGGATCGGCATGGCCCTCGGCCACCCAGGCGTCCAGCGCGCAGTCCGGTTCGTCGTGGCTGCACGCGCGGGGGCAGCCCTCCGTACCCGGCACGAGATCGGGGAAGGCGAGGATGACCCGGGACGGATCGACATGGTGGAGTCCGAAGGACCGGATACCGGGGGTGTCGATCACCCAGCCGTCCGCCTTCGCCAGCGGCAGCGCCAGCGCCGAGGTGGTGGTGTGCCGGCCGCGTCCGGTGACCGCGTTGACGTTTCCCGTGATCCGCTGACGGTCCTCCGGGACCAGGGCGTTGACCAGGGTCGTCTTGCCGACGCCGGAGTGCCCCACGAAGGCGGTGACCCGGCCGTCGAGATATTCGCGTACGAGGTCCGCCGCGTGGCCGCTCGCCAGTTCGTCGCGGCGCGTGACGACATGACGGATGCCCAGCGCCCGGTAGGTCTCCAGGAGTTCGTCCGGTGGCGCCAGGTCCGACTTCGTCAGCACGAGCAGCGGTTCGAGCCCGCCGTCGTACGCCGCGACCAGACAGCGGTCGATCAGCCGGGGGCGCGGTTCCGGGTCGGCGAGCGCGGTGACCACGGCCAGCTGGTCGGCGTTGGCGACGACCACCCGCTCGTACGGATCGTCGTCGTCCGCCGTACGCCGCAGCACCGAGCGGCGCTTCTCGATCCGTACGATGCGCGCCAGCGTGTCCTTCCTGCCCGACAGATCGCCCACCAGGAAGACCTGGTCACCCACCACGGCGGCCTTGCGGCCCAGCTCGCGCGCCTTCATCGCCAGCACGACACGATCCTCGACGAGACAGGTCAGCCGGCCCCGGTCGACGGTCAGGACCATGCCCTCCGACGCGTCCTCGTGCTTGGGCCGGATATTCGTACGCGGCCGGTTGCCCTTGGGATTGGGGCGGTGGCGGATGTCGTCCTCGTCGGGGTTCTTGCCGTAGCGGCGCATCGCGTCAGGCTCCCGCTCCCGCGAGCATGTCCGTCCACATCCGTGGGAAGTCCGGCAGCGTCTTGGCGGTGGTCCCGACGTTCTCGATCTCCACGCCCTCGACGGCGAGGCCGATGATCGAACCCGCCGTGGCCATGCGGTGGTCGTCGTAGGTGTGGAACACCCCGCCGTGCAGCGGGCGCGGGCGGATGTGCAGCCCGTCGGCGGTCTCGGTGACATCGCCGCCCAGCTCGTTGATCTCCTTGGTGAGCGCGGCCAGCCGGTCCGTCTCATGGAGCCGCAGATGGGCCACGCCCCGCAGGGTGGAGGGCGAGTCGGCGAGCGCGGCGACCGCGGCGATGCCGGGGGTCAGCTCCCCGACCTCGCTCAGATCCAGCTCGACCCCATGGATCCGGCCGGTGCCCGTGAAGGTCAGGCTGGTGCCCTCGGCCGTCTCGGCGAACTCGCAGGAACCGCCCATCTCGGTGAAGATCTCGCGCAGCGCGTCACCCGGCTGAGTGGTTCGCTCGGGCCAGTCGGGGACGGTGACCCGGCCACCGGTGACCAGCGCGGCGGCCAGGAACGGCTGGGCGTTGGAGAGATCGGGCTCGACGGTCAGATCGCGGCCGAGCAGCGCGCCGGCCGAGACCCGCCAGACATTCGGCTCACCACCGGTCTCGGGCTCGTCGACCTGGGCGCCGACCCCGCGCAGCATGTCGACCGTCATCCTGATGTGCGGCAGCGAGGGCAGTACGGAGCCCACGTGCCGTACCTCCACGCCCTGGTTGAAGCGCGCCCCCGAGAGCAGCAGCGCCGAGACGAACTGGGAGGACGCGGAGGCGTCGATCTCCACCGCACCGCCCTCCAGGGCGCCGCCGCCGTGCACGGTCAGCGGCAGCGAGCCGCGTCCGTCGTCGTCGATACGGGCGCCCAGCGCGCGCAGGGCGTCGATGACGCTGTGCAGCGGACGCTGATAGGAGCGGGGGTCACCGTCGAAGCGGACGGCGCCGTCGGCGAGTGTCGCGACGGGCGGCAGGAAGCGCATGACCGTGCCGGCGTTGCCGACATCGACGGACGCCGGGCCGTGCAGCCCCGAGGGGATCACGCGCCACGCCTCGCCGCTCGGACCCGGGATGGCCCCGGCGGCGGAGCTGGACGACGAGACGGTCTCCTCGATGCCGACACCCATGGCCCGCAGCGCGTCGGCCATCAGCAGGGTGTCGCGGGAGCGCAGCGGGCGGCGCAGCCAGCCGGGCTCGGCGGCCAGCGCGGCGAGGACGAGACCGCGGTTGGTGACCGATTTCGATCCGGGCACGGTGACCGTCGCTTCGACGGCCCCGTTTGCGTAGGGGGCGGGCCAGAGGGCGGGCTGCACGGAGCTTTCGGTCATGGCCAACACTTTAGTGGTTCTTGAGGGAGCTCGATCCTGATCAAATACGGAGAAACCAGGGCGTAATCAGAGGGTGATAAGAGGGCTGGAGGATGAGCGGGCGAATTGTCCGTGCCCGTCGGTGCCAGTCCGTGCCCGTCCGTGCCTGTCGGTGCCTGCCGGTGTCAGAGGCCCAACAGCCAGCGTCCCCCGCCGACCAGGGAGCAGAGCGAGACGGCGTGGAAGAGGAACAGCCACATCGCGGGCGGCGCGTGCGTCAGCCGGCCCAGCTGGTCCGCGTCGGAGTCCCCGGCGCCGCCGTACCGGCGCTTCGCCTGGAGCTCGAAGGCGGGACGTACGCCGCCGAGGAGCAGGAACCAGACGGCGGTGTACGCGAACGCCGACTGGACGTCCGGACCGGTGAGCCCGGAGATGAGCAGGAAGGCCGCCCCGGTGACGATGACCGTGAGCGCGCCGTAGGCGTTGCGGATCATCACCAGCATCGCGAGCAGCAGCGCCGTCGCCAGCCAGAGCAGCAGGGTGATGTGGTGCGCGGAGAGCAGCCAGGCGCCGCCGAGACCGAGCAGCGGCGGGGCGGTGTAGCCCGCGGCCGCGGTGAGGATCATGCCGGGGCCGGTCGGCCTGCCCCGGCTGACGGTCAGGCCCGAGGTGTCGGAGTGCAGCCGGATGCCGTCGAGGCGGCGTCCGGTGACCAGGGCTATCAGCCCGTGGCCGCCCTCGTGCGCGATGGTTATCGCGTTACGGGAGAGCCGCCAGAGCGGACGCGGTACGACGGCGACGAGCGCGACGACCGCCGTCACGACCACCAGCCAGTCGTCGGGGGCGGGCTGGGTGCCGAAGACGCGATCCCACAGATCGCCGATGGAGGCGGAGTCGAAACTGACCATTGCTCGGGCGGCTCCTCAGCTCGGTGGCGTCGTGGCGGTGTCGTGGCAGTGTGGCACCGACGTGCCATACGTAGGAAAACGCCGTCATGCCTCATGCCGGTTCCGCCCGCGGGGATCCCTGGGCAAGGAATTCCCGGGCACGGAATCCCCGGGCACGGAATTCCTGGGCATGCCTCCGGGCCGGGAACTACTGTCGCGGGCATGGTCGAACACGATGCCCTCGGTGCCACCCGCCAGGCCTACGACGAAGCCGCCGCCCTCTACGCACAGCTGTTCCGCGACGAGCTGCGTGACCTGCCCTTGGACCGGGCGATCCTGAGCGCCTTCGCCGATTTCGTGCGTGCGAGCGGGGACGGCCGGGTCGCGGACCTGGGCTGTGGGCCCGGCCATATCACGGCCCATCTCGGCGAGTTGGGGCTGGCGGCGTTCGGTGTCGACGCCTCCTCGGAGATGATCGGGCTGGCCCGACAGACGTATCCGGCCCTGCGGTTCGACGTGGGCTCGATGGCCGCGCTGGACCTCGGCGACGGCGCGCTGGGCGGAGTGCTCTCGCGCTGGTCCATCATCCACACTCCGCCGCGAGAACTTCCCGTCATCCTGGCGGAGTTCCACCGCGTGCTGGCACCAGGCGGCCATCTCCTGGTCGGCTTCTGGGCCACCGATGATCCGTCCCACCCGACGCAGTCCTTCGACCACCGGGTCGCGCGGGCGTATCGCTGGTCGCCCGATCATCTCGCCGCGATGCTGCGGGAGTCCGGACTGGCGGAGGTGGCGCGGATGGTTCGCGAGCCCGAGCCCACCGACCGGCGCCAGTTCCAGGGGATATACCTGCTGGCCCGTAAGGCCGCCTCGCGCTGTAGCGCCTGATCGCCCGGGTCCGCGGACGCGGCGGAGGAGCCACGGGTCCTCCGAGGCGCCCGCGGACCCCTGCCTGTTCGGCGTAACCTGGGCCGTCGCAGGCCAGAGGAGCGGTTGAGGATGTGCGGCAGGTACGCGGCGAGCCGTCGGCCCGAGGACCTTCAGGGAGTCTTCGGCATCGAGAAGTGGGAGCCCGAGGAGACCCTCGCCCCCGACTGGAACGTGGCTCCGACCAAAGAGGTCTACGCGGTTCTGGAACGCCCCGTGAAGGAGGCGGCGGACCCCGGTCCTGTCCGTCAGCTGCGCAGACTCAAGTGGGGACTCGTACCGTCCTGGGCCAAGACGCCCGAGGGCGGGGCGCGGATGATCAACGCGCGCGCCGAGACCGTGCACGAGAAGCCGTCGTTCCGGCGGCCCTTCGTCTCACGGCGCTGCATCCTCCCCGCCGACGGCTACTACGAGTGGGTCACCGGATCCGATGAGCGGCAGCTGGAGGAGCGGGGCAAGAAGAAGCGGCCACGCAAGCAGCCGTACTTCGTCACACCGGCCGACGGCTCGGTCTTCGCGATGGCCGGACTGTACGAGTTCTGGCGGGACCGCACGCTGCCGGACGATCATCCATCGGCCTGGTGGGTGACCTGTTCGGTGATCACCACCGAGGCGGAGACGACCCCGCTGGCGGTGGCTCCGGCCGAGGGCCCCGGAACGCTGGCGGAGATCCATCCCCGGATGCCGCTGATGCTGACGCCGGACCGCTGGGACGCCTGGCTGGACCCGGCCCGTACGGACCCCGACGAACTGCGCGAGCTGCTTGCCCCGCCGCCAGCCGGGCTGATGCGGGCGTATCCGGTCACGACCGCCGTCAGCAATGTCCGTAACAACGGGCCCGAACTGCTGGAGGAGCTGCCGGCCCCGGAGGAGAGCACGCTCTTCTGACGCGACGGCCGCCGGCGCCGGTCGTGTCGGCGTTCGCGTCGGCGTTCGCGCGGTGAAGTGGCCCTGTGACGGAGGATGGCCCTGTGACAAGCGACACGACAGCCGAGCCGGACCGGGGGATCGTCGAGACCCCCGCCGGGGACGCCCGGATCACCTGGCATCGCGCGAAGCGCCCCCGCCGCGTCCTCGCCCTCGGCCATGGCGCCGGTGGCGGGATCGAGGCGCGCGATCTCCGGGCCCTGGCCGCCGCGCTACCCCCGCTCGGGGTCACCGTCGCTCTGGTGGAGCAGCCCTGGCGGCTGGCGGGCAAGAAGCTGGCGCCCGCGCCGAAGACCCTCGACACCGGCTGGCGCGCGCTCTGGCCCGCGCTGGAGAAGCCGGGCGTGCCGGTCGTCGCGGGCGGGCGCAGCGCCGGGGCGCGCGTGGCCTGCCGTACGGCGCGCGAGCTGGGCGCGCACTCCGTACTGGCCCTGAGCTTCCCGCTGCACCCGCCGGGCAGGCCGGAGAAGTCCCGCGCCGCCGAGCTGCTGGAAGCGGGCGTGCCCACCCTGGTCGTCCAGGGCGGGAACGACCCCTTCGGCAAGCCCGCCGAGTACGCCGAGCTGCCCGGGGGCGCTCCGGGGGGCGCGTACGAACTGCTGGAGGTGCCGGGCGCCGACCACGGATTCGCCGTGCCCAAGCGCGCGCCCCTGTCGCAGGACGAGGCCCTGGACATCATCACCGAGGGCGTCGCCGCCTGGCTCGCCGTGCCGGACGGGACCCGGTGAAACCCCTGGGGGAATGACTGGCGCGAGGTCGCTGTTGTGAGAGTCATCGGTAGACAGAGCACGAGAGGGAGTCCGTCGTATGGGTTCGACCATCTGCCCGCGCCGCTCAGACGCCACTGACCTGGAGTGGACGGTGCTTTCCGCGGCCAAGACCGCTTCTGTTCGGGCGGCCGGCGGGGCGGACCGGCAGGCCCCGTCGCATCAAGGTCGACTATTCTCCGATTCGAGTGGGTCCGCATTCGGCCCCGCCACATCGTTGGAGGAGGTGGGTCCGGTCACTGGGACCGACGGAGCGACCGACGACGGCCACATCGAAGAGACCACCGCCGAGCGCAATGCCCGTTTCGAGAGGGACGCTCTGGGCTACCTCGACCAGATGTACTCGGCCGCCCTGCGCATGACACGCAACCCGGCCGATGCCGAGGATCTGGTGCAGGAGACCTATGCCAAGGCGTACGGCTCCTTCCACCAGTTCCGTGAGGGAACGAACCTCAAGGCCTGGATGTACCGCATCCTCACGAACACATTCATCAACTCGTACCGCAAGAAGCAGCGCGAGCCCCAGCGCAGTGCCGCCGAGGAGATCGAGGACTGGCAGCTGGCGCGCGCGGAGTCGCACATGTCGACCGGTCTGCGCTCCGCCGAGTCGCAGGCGCTCGACCATCTTCCGGACTCCGACGTGAAGTCCGCGCTCCAGGCGATTCCCGAAGAGTTCCGTATCGCCGTGTATCTCGCCGACGTAGAGGGCTTTGCGTACAAGGAGATCGCGGACATCATGGGAACCCCCATCGGTACGGTCATGTCACGACTGCACCGGGGCCGCCGTCAGCTGCGGGGCATGCTGGAGGACTACGCCCGTGAGCGCGGGCTCGTCCCGGCGGGTGTCGGAGAGTCGTTGGACGATCGGAAAGGTTCGGACTCATGAGCTGCGGAGAGCCGCATGAGACGGATTGCGCCGAGGTCCTCGATCATCTCTACGAGTTCCTCGACCACGAGATGCCCGACAGCGACTGCACCAAGTTCGAGGTGCACTTCGAGGAGTGCTCCCCGTGCCTGGAGAAGTACGGCCTTGAGCAGGCCGTGAAGAAGCTGGTCAAACGGTGCTGCGGGCAGGACGACGTACCGGCCGATCTGCGGGCCAAGGTCATGGGACGGATCGATCTGATCAGGTCCGGACAGGCCGTGCCCGAGCATGAGGTGTCGGCGGCGGGAGCGGATCTCCCGGGCGTCGCCAAGGAGTAGGGCCCAGGCCCTGTCCACGCGAGCAGGGCCCAGGCCCTGTCCACGAGACGAGAAGGCGTATCGCGCGGGGCGCGGTACGCCTTCACGCATGCGCGCGTACGCGCGCGTCCCCGCGCATGACTCTGGCCCGCGTACCCACCGTATGTCCGCGTATATCACCGCTGTCACCCGAAGGTGCTAATCGGCGACAAGCGCCGGATGGCCGCCCTCCAACTCGCTAGCCTGACCGTCTGTTTGGGCCGGGCCGAGAAGGGGGGAATACGCCGTGAGGGCCATTCCGGTGGCGGCGCGCGTCTACATTCTGGGTATCGCGCTCTGCGCCGCCCTCTGTGTCCGTCCCGCGCTGCGCCCGGACACCCCCTGGGAAGTGGTGGCACTGCTCGCGGCGCTCTACGCCTGCTGTGAACTGCCCGGCCGCTTCCGCCGTCCGGGACGCTCGGTGAGCGGTGCCGCACCCGTGGTCGCCGGATCGTTCTTTCCCGTGCTGCTCGCCGCCGCCCTGCTGCTGCCGCCCGCCGCCGCCGCGCTGGTCGCCGTGCCGGGTGCGCTGCTCGGCCGGATCGAGCAGCGGCCGAGCGGCGCCCGGCGGATCTGGCGCGCGGCGCAGCTCACCGTCGCCACCTGGGCGGCGGCCCGTGCGCAGCTGCTCTTCGGCGGTCCCGTCGCACTCGGCGGCGGAGGGTACGGACTCACGACGCCCGACTTCCCGTATGTGCTGCTGCCCACGGGCGCCGCGGCCCTCGCCTTCTGCCTGGTGCTCTCGGCGCTGGACGGCGGCATCCTGGTCACCGCCGAGCGGCTGCCGCTGCGCGGCGCCTGGCGCGGGCTGCTGGGGCGCTCGCTCGCCCCGCTCGGCGCGCACGGGCTCGCCGGGCTGATGATGGCCGTCCTGTGGCGCAGCCCCTTCGGGCCGCTCTCCGCGCTCTTCGTCCTGCTGCCGATGTACATCTCCTGCTGGGTCTTCGCCCAGTACCACCGCGAGCGCGCCGCCCACCAGGCCACGATCCGGGCCCTGGTGCAGGCCGTGGACATCAAGGACCGGTACACCCGCGGACACAGTGAGCGGGTGGGGCACGCCTCCGTGATGATCGCCCATGAGCTGGGCATGGAGAGGGAACGGATCGAAGTGCTCCGGTTCGCCGGGATCCTGCACGACGTCGGCAAACTCGGCGTCCCGACCCGGGTGCTGCGCAAGGACGGCCCGTTGACGCCCGAGGAGCGCCGGGTGATCGAACTGCACCCCGAGTACGGGCACGAGATGGTGCGCGGCATCGGATTCCTCGGCGAGGCGCGGTCCGCGATCCTGCACCACCATGAACGGCTCGACGGCACCGGCTATCCGTACGGACTCGCCGGGCAGCGGATCCCCGAATTCGCCCGGGTGGTGGCCGTGGCCGACGCCTTCGACGCGATGACCTCGACCCGTTCGTACCGGCGGGGGCGTCCGGTGCCCACCGCGCTGGCGGAGCTGGAGCGGTGCGCGGGGACGCAGTTCGATCCGCGGGTGGTGCGGGCTCTGGCGCGGGCGCTCGACCGGCACGGCTGGCAGACGGTGGTGACGGCGGACGAGGCCGGGCCACCCCCTGCCCCTGCCGTCCTTCCCATGCCAGCCACGGCCGGGCGCGGAAACGTCCCTCCTGTCCGGACCAGCGGTGTCGGCCGTGCGCCCCATGCCGGGCGCCCCGCCGGCACCGGCCGGAGCAGGGGCGGTGGCGGGAACGGCTGGAGCGGCGGGAGCGGCGGGAACGGGTGGAGTGGCGGGAGTGGCGGGAGATGACCTCGGCCGCGGTCGGGGCGCCGGCCGCCCGGCGCCGTCCCGTCTCCCGCACCGTCGTCGCGGTGTACGGCGCGGCGGCGCTGCTGACCGCCGCCGGGCTCGGCTCCACGATCCTGCACGGCCTCGCCGACCCCGGGATCGCGCTGGCCTTCGGCGTACTCATCGCCGTCGGTGAGCTGGCCCGCTGGGGCGCGCTGCCCGGTGAGCGGGAGCCCGCGCCGGTCGCCGCCGCCGGCGCCCTCGCGTACGCGCTGCTCGGCGAGAACGCCGGACAGCCGGTCGGCCACGGCGTGCTCCAGACCGTGACCGTCGTCCTCGTCGCCGCGCTCGTCGGGGCCGTACCGCATGTCGCCAGGAGGCGCGGGCCCGCGCTCGACCACATGGTGAGACGCGTTCTCACCGTCGGCTTCGCCGCCTGCTGCTTCCAGCCGCTCTACGACTCGGCCGAGCTGCGGGAACGGTTCGGTGCGGGCCCCGGCTACGCGATCCTCCTGCTCCTGCTGCTGGTGCTCACCGCGCTCTGCGACGCCGTACTGGCCGCGCTCGTCCTGCGGGCCCGCACCCGCCACCCTTTCGGGCCCCTGCTCCGCGACGAGCTGCGCGCGCTGCTGCACATCGGCTCCGCCGTCTGTGCCACCGGAGCGGTGATCGCGCTCGGGGTCGCCGTCGCCGGGCTGTGGGCGCTGCCGGTGTTCTGTGTGCCGCTGCTGCTGACCCAGCTGTCCTTCCGGCGGTACGCCGCGGTGCGCACGACGTACCGGCAGACGATCGCCTCCCTCGCCCGCGCCACCGAGATCGCCGGATACACCCCCCAGGGCCATGCCCGCAGGGTCGCGGAGCTGAGCCTGGCCGTCGGGCGTGAGCTGGGGCTCTCCGGTCCCGAACTGACCGTTCTGGAGTATGCCGCCCTGATGCACGACATCGGCCAGCTGTCCCTCGTCGATCCGGTGCCCGACGGCGCCACCGCCCTGCTGCCGGTCGCCGAGCAGCGGCGGATCGCCCTGCTCGGCGGCGCCGTGGTCCGCCAGACCGGAGTGCCCGCCGCCGTCGCCGTGGTGGTGGAGCGGCAGGCGGATCCGTACCGGGAACAGCCGATGTCCGCCCGGATTGTCCGTGCCGTCAATGCGTACGACGATCTGACAGGGGAATGTGCCACTGCGAGTGGACCGCTCAGCGCGCTGGAGCGGCTCCGGCTCGGGACGGCGCACGACTACCAGCCCGAGGTGGTGGAATCCCTGGCGCGGGTGCTCTCCCGAGGGCGGTCGGGACCCTGGTCCCACGGGGTAACCCATGGGTAATGAGCGGGCGTCCGACCGAGCATGGTTGGATGCGAAGAAGAGCAAGATGTGGTGTCCGGGGGCACTGACCCGAACGACCGGCAGGCGGGAATCGTGAGGATCTTCGGGAAGGTACGGCATCGGCCCTCCGCCTCGTGGCGGCAGGCCACCGACCGCGCGTTCACGCTGATCGGTGACGGCCGGTACGAGGACGCGGGGGCGCTGCTGACGCGCGCCGCCGATCTGGAGCCCTGGCTCTCCGAGTCCTGGTTCAATCTGGCGCTGCTGCACAAGTTCCGGCACGACTGGGAGCAGGCGCGCGCCGCCGGGCTGCGCGCCGTCGCCCTGCTGGACAAGGAGACCGGCGCGCCCGACTGGTGGAACGTCGGGATCGCCGCCACCGCGCTCCAGGACTGGCCGCTGGCCCGCCGCGCCTGGCAGGCGTACGGACTGCGGGTGCCCGGCAATCCGCACACCGTCGAGGCCAATGGCGAGCCCGACGGCATGGAGCTGGGCAGCGCCGCCGTCAGGCTCTCGCCGGAGGGCGAGGCCGAGGTGGTCTGGGGCCGCCGGCTCGACCCGGCCAGAATAGAAGTGCTCTCGATCCCGCTGCCGTCGTCGGGCAGGCGCTGGGGCGAGGTCGTCCTCCACGACGGCGTACCGAACGGTGAGCGTACGACCGCGTCCAGCCCGGACGGCGCGACCCGCGCCTATCCGGTCTTCGACGAGATCGAGCTGTGGGCCCCCTCGCCCGTGCCCACCTGGGTGGTGCTTCTTGAGGCGGCGACCGAGGAGGACAGGGACGCCCTGGAGCGGCTGGCCGCCGACGCGGGATTCGCCGCCGAGGACTGGTCGTCGTCCGTACGACTCCTGTGCCGGGCCTGCTCCGAGTCCCGGATGCCGAGCGCCGAGGGCGACGGCGAGCATCTCGATCCGCACGACCACAGCGAGCCGGGCCATCCGGGGCCGCTGGGCCACCGTACGGCCGGCGATCTGTGGTCCCCCGAGCGCGAGTGCGGGATCGCGGCGCCTGCGGCGCTGGTACGGGGCCTGCTGGACGGCTGGGTCGCGGACAGCCCGGACACCCGCGAGTGGCGCGATCTCGAAGAGGTCTGCTGAAGGTTTCGGCTGTCCCGAAAAAGTCCGCCGAAGGTTTCGCCCCCGTCTCTCCCGGGATGCCTGCCGGACACCGTCGGCGGTGGGAGATCCGCGCGCCCGTCTGCCGAGAACATGCTGAGACCCCCCGAGACCTGCCCTTAGGCTGTATGGGCACATCGCACGGATCGTGCAGGCAGCATCGGGTACCGAGGAAGGCGTACTGCGGACATGGCGCAGCAGGAGACGGACCAGCGGATCGACAGTGGGACCCCGGTGGCGGAGCCGGGGGACGGGTTCGTCGTGGACACGGAGGACGCCGAGGCGCGCGAGCTGGCGCACCGCGAGCGCGGGACGTCCCGCCCGATCACCGTCGTCGGGAACCCGGTGCTCCACAAGGAGTGCAAGGACGTCACGGAGTTCGGTGACGAGCTGGCCGCGCTGATCGACGACATGTTCGCCAGCCAGCACACCGCCGAGGGGGTGGGCCTGGCCGCCAACCAGATCGGTGTGGACCTGAAGGTCTTCGTCTACGACTGCCCGGACGACGACGGCGTACGGCACGTCGGCGCCATCTGCAACCCGGTGCTGGAGGAGCTGCCGCCCGCCGAGCGCAATCTCGACGACTCCAACGAGGGCTGCCTCTCCGTACCGACCGCGTACGCGTCGCTCCCGCGCCCCGACTACGCGGTGGTGCGTGGTCAGGACGCTCAGGGCAAGCCCGTCAGGGTGCGCGGCACGGGCTACTTCGCCCGCTGCCTCCAGCACGAGACGGACCATCTCTACGGGTATCTGTACATCGACCGTCTCTCGAAGCGCGACCGCAAGGACGCGCTCCGGCAGATGGCGGAGAACACCCCGCGCTACGAGACCGTTCCCAACCCTTCCTGAGGAAACGGATCCGCGTAGGGCGGCGGCGGCACGACCGCGTGGTGGTACTCCTCCCAGATGAGCGGGGGAAACGCGCTGCCCCGCTCGGAGGCGGGGCCGCCCACACCCCGCATGGGAAGCAGATGCGGGACGTCCGGCTTGGTACGGAACATCGTGACCGACGTGCTCAGTTCCTTGGTGGTGCCGATGAACCAGGCTGATTTCATCCGGTCGTTGGGACCCGTCCTGGCGGCCCGGACCGAGTAGAAGGCACCCCCGTTCTTCGGCGGTCCGAGGGCGCTCCAGCCCACTTGCTGGAGCGCCCCGCCGACGATCGCGGCCACTTTGGGGTCCATCGCGCGCCGCGGCCGGGGCTTCTCGAAGCCGTCGACCGCGACACCGTCCCGTTCGACCTTGGTCACCGAGTACGGCTCGGTCGCCCGGCCCTCGTTGATGAATGTCGTATAGGCGCTGGCCAGCCGGACGGCGCTGGGGGTCGAGGTACCGATCGAGAACGTCGGTTCCAGCTTCGCCATGCTCTCCTCGCGCAGCCCGGCGGCGACCGCCAGCTTCTTGACCGTCTTCAGCCCGACCCGCTTGCCCGTCCGCACGAACGGGGTGTTGTCCGAGTCCACCAGGGACTGGTCGAGGTTCAAGGCCGTCATCGGCGCGTCCGTCGGTACGGACCCCACCGTCCCGCCGCGAGCGGCCCGCGCGGCCTCCAGCTGCCGGGCGCTGGCCTGCTCCAGGGCGGCGGCGTACACGAAGGGCTTGAACGCCGAGCCCGCGGGCACGCCCGAGGTGTCCGCGTTGTTGCTGAAGTGCTCGATGGCGTCGGAGCCGCCGTACACCGCGACGATCGCCCCGTCCTCGGGCCGTACGGAGGCCGCGCCGACCTGCACATGCCGGTCGGCCGCGCGCTTCTTGGGATCGAGGCGGTCCGCGCGCACCTTCTCGACGGCCTTGGTCAGCGCGCGCACCTTGTCCTTCTCGAAGGTGGTGTGGACGCGGTAGCCGCCACCGGCGAGATCCTTGTCCGTCAGCCCGCCGCGGCTCTTGATGTACTTGTTGGCGATGTCGATCAGATAGCCGATCTGCCCGGCCTGGCTGGTCGGTTTGACGGGGGGCTTCGGCTCCGGGAACTTCTTGTACTTCGCGCGTTCCCCGGCGCTCATCGAGCCGGTCTCGACCTGGCGGTCCAGGATCCAGCTCCACCGCTTCACGGCGCGCTTGTGGTTGGCGGGGCCGAGCGCCGGGTCGAAACTGTCCGCGCCCTTGAGCAGCGAGGCCAGCGCCGCGCCCTGACTGGGGTTCAGATCCTTGGCGGGGACGCCGTAATACGCGTACGAGGCGGCCTGGACGCCGTACGAGTCGCGGCCGAACCACGAGGTGTTCAGATAGCCCTGAAGGATCTCCGACTTGGACCGCTGATTGCTGACCTTCAGGGAGAGGAAGAGCTCCTTGACCTTGCGGGTGACGGTCTGGTCCTGGCTCAGATAGGTGTTCTTCACATACTGCTGGGTGATCGTGGAACCGCCCTGCGTCTCCTCGCCCTTGACGATGTTCACGGCGGCGCGGGCGATGCCCTTCACCGAGACGCCCGAGTCGCTGTAGAAGTCCGCGTTCTCCGCCGCGATGACGGCGTTCCGGACGGACTCGGGCACCTGCGCGAGGGTGATGTCCTGCCGGTTCGTGTCGCCCACGCTCACCATCCGGCTGCCGTCCGCCCAGTAGTAGACGGTGGCCTGCCGGCGCGCGGAGGCGTGCTCGTCCGGGATCTCGACGTTCATGTAGAGGGCCACGAACAGCACCGCGAGCGCGCCGACGGAGAACAGTGACAGGCCGGAGACCAGCTTCAAGGAGGGCATCCAGCGCCGGAAGCCGCGTCGGCCGCGTCGGGGGAAGTCGATCCAACGGCGGCGTCGTTCACGGTGGTTGACCGGGGCGTCGTCGCTGTGGGACCGGTTCTCCGGGTGATTCGCGCGGCGTATACGGGGCAGCCTCATGGGGGTGGGACCTCCTCGATCATGAGCCGCCATTCGGGGGTATGGCGAGCTCGGCCAGGAAGATCTCCGCGTAGCGGTGGCGGTTGGTCCCTGCGTGGAATCTCCACATCCGGATGCTTGCTCCGCTCAGTCGGTTCCACCGCGTCGGGGACCGGTTGACGCGCGTCGACCCGTACGCCAATCTCTGCGTACAACCCAGCCCCGGTAAAGGGAGATCCGATGCTCAGACGCGCCGCCCGACTGTTGCTCAGTGTTGTCATGGTCATGTCCTTCGCTTGGGCGGGGACGCTCGCCACGGCCGGTACGGCACACGCCGACGGCTGCTACACGTGGTCCCGCACCCTCTCCCAGGGCGCCTCGGGCGCCGATGTCACCCAGCTCCAGATCCGGGTGGCCGGCTATCCGGGCACCGGCGCCGTGCTCGCCATCGACGGCTCGTACGGCCCGGCGACCACCGCCGCGGTGAAGCGCTTCCAGTCCGCGTACGGGTTGGCGGCCGACGGGGTCGCGGGCCCCGCGACCTTCAGCAAGCTCTACGCGCTCCAGGACGACGACTGCACCCCGATCCACTTCACCTACGCCGAGCTGAACAACTGCAACAGCACATGGGCGGGCGGTGCGGTGGACGCGGCCACCGCCAAGTCCAACGCCCTGCGCACGATGTGGAAGCTGGAGGCGATGCGCCACGCGCTGGGCGACCAGCCGCTCCGGGTCACCAGCGGCTTCCGCTCACAGGCGTGCAACAACGCGGTCGGCGGGGCGGCGAGCAGCCGCCATCTCTACGGGGACGCCGCCGACATCGGCGCCGGGCCGCACTCGCTCTGCACGCTGGCGCAGGCGGCCCGTAACCACGGCTTCAACGGGATCCTCGGTCCGGGCTACCCGGGCCACGACGACCACGCGCATGTCGACCACCGGCCGAGCCGGTACTGGTCGGCACCGAGCTGCGGGATCTGACGGATCGCGTGACCGTGCGTCGCGTGACCGTGCGTCGCGTGACCGTGCGTCGCGTGGACACGCGTCGCGCGGACGTGCGTCGCGCGGACGTGCGTCGCGTTCCGGGGCCTCACGCCGCGTGCGAGGGGCCCCGGAACGTACGGCGGTACGCGTTCGGGGTCGTCCCGAGCGTCCGCAGGAAGTGATGGCGCAGGCCGGCCGCGTTCCCGAACCCGGCCCGGCCGGCGATGCCCTCCACCGTCTCGTCCGTCGCCTCCAGCAACTCCTGTGCGAGCAGCACCCGCTGACGCAGCAGCCAGCGGTACGGGGTGGTCCCCGTCTCCTGCTGGAAGCGGCGGGCGAATGTGCGCGGCGACATATGGGCACGCTCGGCCAGCTGCTCGACGGTCATCTCGCGGTCCAGATGCCGTTCCATCCAGCCGAGGACGTCGCCGACCGTGTCACAGCGGCTGCGGGGCAGCGGGCGCTCGATGAACTGGGCCTGGCCGCCGTCGCGGTGCGGCGGTACGACCATGCGGCGCGCGATCGCGTTGGCGATCTCGGGGCCGTGCTCCGTCCGTACGAGATGGAGGCAGGCGTCGATCCCGGCGGCTGTACCGGCCGAGGTGATCACCGGCCCCTCGTCCACGTACAGCACATCCGGCTCGACGATGGCCCGCGGATAGGTGCGGGCCAGCTCCGCCGCGTGCCGCCAGTGCCCGGCGCACCGGCGCCCGTCCAGCAGCCCGGCGGCGCCGAGCACGAAGACCCCGGAGCACACGCTCAGCACCCGCGCGCCCCGGTCCACGGCCCGGCGCAGGGCGGCGAGCAGGTCGGGCGGGTAGTCGCGGCCGATGTACGACTCGCCGGCCGGTACGGCGATCAGATCGGCCTCTTCGAGCCGGTCCATGCCGTGCAGCGAGCCGATCGTGAACCCCGCGTGCGTCCGCAGCTCGGGCCCCTCGGCCGACACCACCGCGAAATCGTGCACGGGAAGACCCTCGTCGCTCCGGTCGAGGCCGAACACCTCACAGAGGACGCCGAGTTCAAAGGGATGTACTCCGTCCAGCAGGACGGCGGCCACATTGTTCAGCATGTATCAAGTGTGGCAGTAATTCGATGGTTGATGACAGTCCTGCCACTGCTTTCCGTGCCGGAAACCGACGACAGTGGGGGCATGGACACCTTCCTGACAGTTCTCGCCCTTATCACCCTGTTTGTTCTGCTGGGTCTGCCGCCGATGATCTGGCACCTCAAGGACCGGGCGATCGACCGCCAGCTACGCCGCGCCGAATACCCGGAGCGGCTGGAGCGCCCGGAGCCCGCGCGGCGCCCCGCCGCGCCACCCTTGCGTGCACGAGCCACGCGCAGAGCGCACCGACCGCGTACCACAGCAGGTCAGGGGCGTTGAAGGTGGAGCCGAGCACGAGCCGCGCGAGCACACTGCGCGCGGCCAGCTCGGCGGGCACGGAGGTGAGCTGGAGCAGTTCCACGGCCCAGCTGAACCCGAGCGCGACGGCCCCGGCGACGAGGGGCCGCACACGGGGAGCGACGAGCACCACCAGCGTGTACACGAGCACGGTATAGAGCGCGTCCCCGCCGTACTTGGCGACCGCGCCGGTCCCCGCCCCGACCCCCCTGATCCCGAGCCCGGCCCCCACGGTCACCAGCGCCGCCCCACCCGCCACCAGGCGCGTACGCACGAGAGATCCCATGGGCCGAAACCCTATGCGCCCGTCAACGGGCTTCCGGGGTGTGGGTGCCGTAGCGGAGGCCGTCGACGAGCAGGGCGACCATCCGTCGCGTGTGGCCGTTGTCGTCCTGGGCGGGAAGGGTCAGATTGGCCGTGGCGCGCAGCAGGTCCTCGGGGTCGGCGTCGGAGCGGATCTCGCCCGCTCGCGCCGCGGTGTCGAGGAGCGCGCCGAGGACGGGCACGAAGCGCTGCTGAAAGTAGGCGGGCAGGGTGTCGTAGGCCGGGTCCCCCGAGTGCAGGGCGGCGCTGAGCCCGCGTTTCGTGCCGATGAAGAGCGCGAAGCGCTGCAACCACCCGGCGAGTGCTTCGACCGGCGCGTGCCGCGCCGCGAGGGATGACGCGGCGTCGGCGCAGGCGTCGACCTCATGGCGGAAGACCGCGGCGATGAGGTCCGAGCGCTGGGGGAAGTGGCGGTAGAGGGTGCCCGCCCCCACCCCCGCCTTGGCGGTGATCTCCCGTACCGGCGCGTCCACTCCCGAGGTCACGAAGACTTCCGCGGCGGCCGTGAGCAGGGCGTCGGTGCTGCGCCGCGCGTCGGCCCGTATGCGCTTGGGGGGCCCTCCTTCCGTCGCGTCGGCACCGGCCTCCCGGGTCGTGTCCTCGCCCACGATGCCTCTCCTTGCTAAACGGAACACTGTTCCGTATTGTCTAAGTCGAACGCTGTTCCGTTTGGTCAGCGTAGCGCCCCGCGTGGGGCGTCGGCCAACGCACAAGGAGATCCATGAAGTACCGCACACTGGGCCGCACCGGTATCAAGGTCAGCCCGTACTGTCTGGGCGCGATGATGTTCGGCGCCGTCGGCAACCCCGACCACGACGACTCCGTCCGGATCATCCACAAGGCGCTGGACGCGGGCATCAACTTCATCGACACCGCCGACGCCTACTCGCGCGGCGAGTCCGAGGAGATCGTCGGGAAGGCCCTCAAGGGCCGCCGGGACAATGTCGTACTGGCCACCAAGGCGCACCTCCCGATGGGCGACGACCCCAACCAGCAGGGCAACTCGCGGCGCTGGGTGATCCGCGCGCTGGAGGACTCCCTGCGCCGCCTGGGGACCGACCACGTCGATCTGTTCCAGATCCACCGGCCCGCGCCGGACACCGACGTGGAAGAGACACTTTCGGCACTCACCGACCTCGTGCGCGCGGGAAAGGTCCGGACCATCGGCGCCTCCACGTTTCCCGCCTCCGACATCGTCGAGGCGCAGTGGGTCTCCGAGCGCCGGGGCCTGGAGCGGTTCCGCACCGAGCAGCCGCCGTACTCGATCCTCAACCGCGGCATCGAGCGCGAGGTACTGCCCGTCTGCGAGCGTTACGGCATGGGCACCCTGGTCTGGAGCCCCCTCGCGGGCGGTCTGCTCACCGGCCGCTACCGCAAGGGCCTCCAGCCCGACACCCACCGCGCCGCCTTCGGCTTCCAGCACATGAGCGACGAGCGCCGGCTCGACGCGGTCGAACAGCTCATCCCCGTCGCCGAGGAGGCCGGGATGTCACTGACGCACCTGGCGACGGCTTTCGCCATCGCCCACCCCGGCGTCACCTCCGCGATCATCGGCCCGCGCACCATGGACCACCTCGACGACCTCCTCGCGGGCGCGGAGATCACGCTGGACGACGAGATCCTCGACCGAATCGACGCCATCGCGCCCCCCGGCACGGACGTCGGAGCGCTCGACATGGCCTACAAGTCACCCGCCGTCGAACAGGCCCGCCTGCGCCGCCGCCTCCCCGACGAGCGCTCCGCCGCCTGATCCGACGCCGGGTCGACGGGCGCGGCGACTTCCCCACGACAAGTCGGCCCTCGATGATCTCGCCTGAGGGCGTTCGCGGGTTCAGTTGAGCAGCACGGCGATGATGGTTCCCAGGCCGTTGTTGACCGCGTGTACGAGGACACCCGGCCATACCGACTTGGTGCGCACCAGCAGAATGCCGCTGATCGCGCCGACGACGATCGCCGGAATCAGGGCCAGGTTGATGCCGTGGGCCAGGGCGAAGATGACGGTGCTGCCGATGACGCTCACCCATGCGCCGTACCTGTAGAGCGCGGTGGAGATCACGCCTCGGAACGCGAACTCTTCGCCGAGGGGGGTGAGGACGGCGATGAACAGCAGTTGCAGAGTCAGTGCGAGCGGACCGCCGTTGGCCGCGGCCTGGTAGTCGCCCTGCGGATCGCCGTCCGTGCTCCCGGTGATCGTCACAATGATGATGGCGAAAACACGGGTCAGGAGAAACGCGAGCAGTCCGAAGCCGAGCGAGAAGAGAACCCAGCGAGTGGTGATGGCGCGGACATTGAACGCGGACCACGAGCGGAAACGCAGGACAAAAGCGGCGTAGAAGGCGAGCAGGCCCATGATCCCGGAAAGCGCTGCGAGAGACAGCCCGCTCGCGACCGGTGCGTCATCGGTGAGAGCGCTGACAATCGGCGGGCCGACGAGGTAGCACAGAAGGTAGGCGACGGTCGCCGCGAATATCTCGGGCCACCCGGGCCGCTGCTTTTCCGTATCGGTCAGAACGGTCGGAGTGGCGTGGGGGAGCACGGAAATTCCTCTCATACGGGCCGGATTCTTCGGCGTGGCCGTGCGCGGCGGTGACCGGACCCAGGAGGACGATCGTTCAAGGCACACCGTGCGGCACACTGTACCGCACGGTGTGCGGCACGATGTGCGGCACAGTGTGCCGATGGGCTGGTCAGTGGGTTGCCCGGGAGTGGAACGTCACCTGATGATCGGCGGAGCGTCCGCGCCGGCGGCTGACGATCAAGCCTTACCTTGACGCCGCGGAGATCACGATCTGCCGGGAGAGGTCAGGGACTGTGCCGCGAACCAGCGAAGTGTGTCTTCCGCACGGTCGAGCGCCGCTTCGCCCTTGTCGAACAAGAGGCCGAGATGCAAGCCGTCCACGAGGGTCACAAATCGGACGGCCAGCACCTCCGGCGTATCTGCCAGTGCGCATCCGTCAGCGGCCAGAAACGTGAACCAGCGAGTCGCGATCACGACCGACTCATCGCGCCCGGAGAGGACCATTTCGAGAACCTCCTCGTTGGCATCGGGGCCAAGAGCGAGGGTGAGCAGTTCGAACCACATCATGAGGCTGGAATGCCGGTCCGCTGCGCCGGGGAGGAATTGCCGCAGGCTCGCGTACAAGCGATCCGCAGGTGCCAGGGAGACGTCCTGGATTTGATCGTCGCTGAGCACGTGGGAGACCAACCGCTCCGCGACGGCCCGGTACAGCAACGCCTGTGACGGGAAGTACGCGCGCAAAGTCGTCGCGCCCATACCGGCAGCGGCAGCGACGGATCGCACGCTCAGGCCGCCAAGGCCGTCCGTTCCGGCGAGGCGCGTTGCCACGTCCAAGATGTGCTGTCGCTTGTCGGCATTCCCAACCACGTCGTGATCGTATAGCGCGGCAGCCCGCACCCTGCCCACCAGGGTGGTCGTGCTCGAAGTGGACAGTTCAGGCGGGGGTGGTCGGCTGGGTGGCGGCGAACGCGGTGAAGGCGGTCCAGGGGGCGGTGGGGATGTGGAGTATGGGGCCCTGGGCGTTCTTCGAGTCGCGGATATGGACGGTGGTGGGGGCGACGGCCACTTCTACGCAGTCCCCGCCTTCCGGGCCGCTGTAGCTGCTTTTGAACCACGTCAGTTCCATACTCATGATTCTCCTGCCACGCGCTTGAGCAGATCCGCAGACTCCTCCACATTCAGGGCCTGCGTCCGCAGCTTGCCATAGCGCAAGCCGAAGGCACTGACGGTTGCGGCGTCGGTGACCACCAATCCCACCCCCTGGGACTCGATGTAGCCGACCCGGCGGTGTTCCAGGGTCTCCACAATGACCATAGGTCCGCTGAGCCCCAGGTGGAAGCTGCGGTCCGAAGGCATGACCTGGATTTCGACATTGCGCATCGACCCCTGCTTCAACAGGTGTTGAAGCTGCGCGCTCATTACGTCGTCGTTGCCCACGGTGCTGGTCAGGGCCGCCTCACCGATGATGAAGCACGTCTCCACCATGGGCGTCCGCGTCAGCAGCTTCTGTCGGCTGAGCCTGGCTTCCACATGCTGCTCGATGATCTCGTCGCTGAGCGGTGGGCAATGCTCTGAGAACAGCGCACGCGCGTACTCCTCGGTCTGGAGCAGCCCGGGGATCATCAGAGGATCGAAGGAGAACCTGCTGACCGCTTCCGTCTCGATCAGCGCGAAGTCCTGGAAGAACGCCGGAAGTTTCGCCAAGTCCACGTCGTCCTGGAGCACCGCCAGCGTCCCGCCCGCCTTCAGGACCACCTCCGCCGCGTCCGTGAACGCGGACTTCGCCGGCCTTCGGCCCTGCTCGATCGAGGCGACCTGATCGCATGAGTAGCCCACCGCCTCGGCGAGTTCCTGCTGCGACAATCCAGCCCGTTCTCGGTGAAGTTTGACGAGTTTGCCATAGCCGACCCGGATCCTCGGCCGGTCGTCGTCCTGGGCTCGCTGCTTCTTCTGACGGCTGGTTCCCATACGCCTCACACCCCAATGCGCCGATGTGCGAATGTGGTTCACGTGTAAACACGCGCGGCGGAGCGCCGGTCACCGCCGGTGACCCGTACAGAAACGCATCCTGCTCGTACATGCCGTACAGGTACGCTCGTCCGCCCTGGTCAGGCTATCCGCGTAACGGGACCGTTACTCTATGAAGTCGGAAATTGCCTCCCTCATCGCCCCGACGGAGCCCGCCGCCCCCGCCCAACTCGCCGCCCCACCGCCGCTTTCGCCCCTGTATCCGCCCTCTCGGATCAGGCTCAGTTCCAGCCATCGCGGTGCCCGTCTCGCGCGGTTGCTCGCCGCGCAGCAACTGGACGAGTGGGGGATTCCGCGTACGACACCCACCGCCGCCGTGGTCGTCGCCGTACTCGCCGAGCTGGCCGCGAACGCGGTGACGCATGGCCGTACCCCCGGGCGGGACTTCGAGGTGCGGCTCGCCCTCTCGGCGGTCGTCATCCGGATCGAGGTCCTTGATACGCGGCCCGACCGGCTCCCCCGTGCCCCGGGCATTTCGCACCCGCCCCCACCGGACGCGACCAACGGGCGCGGGCTGCTGCTCGTCGCCGCGTATGCCGACCGGTGGGGGTGGTGCGTGCGTGATCCGTACACCACCAAGACCGTTTGGGCCGAGGTGGACTACCCGTCGGGCAGGGCCTAGTAGTCCATAGCGACGACGACGTACAGGCACGCGACGACTGCGACGACGCAGAGCGCGACCAAGACGATCAGCGCGCAGCCCAGTGCTCCTACCGTCCCAGCGATCGTTGCCCAGCCGAACCGCGTTGCTCGTTCGGCCCGTTGGACTGCGTCGTGGTACTCACCGTCGTCGTACCAGCCGCGATCGGCCATGGTCACCCCCGGTCGAACCCTATAACTCGGCCTTCTCGCCCCAGAATTCGACAGCGCGGATCCCGTAGCACCGGGGGTGGCATGATCGCCCGGACAGCTCCTGGACGATCGCCCCTAGAAGTCGTCGTCGAACCCGACCGTGCCCTCGACCGCGACCTGATACGCCGACGGGCGGCGCTCGAAGAAGTTCGTCAGTTCCTGGACGCCCTGGAGCTCCATGAACGAGAACGGGTTCTGGGAGCCATAGACCGCCGGGAAGCCCAGCCGCTGGAGGCGCTGGTCCGCGACGCACTCCAGGTACTCGCGCATCGACTCGGTGTTCATGCCCGGCAGACCGTCGCCGCACAGGTCCCGGCCGAACTGAAGCTCCGCCTCGACGGCCTCCTTCAGCATGTCCGTGACCTGCCGCTCCAGCGCGTCGTCGAAGAGATCCGGCTCCTCCTTGCGGACCGTGTCCACGACCTCGAACGCGAAGTTCATATGCATCGTCTCGTCGCGGAACACCCAGTTGGTGCCGGTCGCCAGACCATGCAGCAGACCGCGCGAGCGGAACCAGTAGACGTACGCGAACGCGCCGTAGAAGAACAGCCCCTCGATACAGGCCGCGAAGCAGATCAGATTCAGCAGGAAGCGGCGGCGGTCCGCCTTCGACTCCAGGCGGTCGATCGTCTCGACGGAGTCCATCCACTTGAAGCAGAACTGCGCCTTCTCACGGATCGACGGGATCTCCTCCACCGCGTCGAAGGCCGCCGCGCGGTCGTCCGGATCGGGCAGATAGGTGTCGAGCAGCGTCAGATAGAACTGGACGTGTACGGCCTCCTCGAAGAGCTGGCGGGAGAGATAGAGCCGCGCCTCGGGGGAGTTGATGTGCTTGTAGAGCGTCAGCACGAGGTTGTTCGACACGATCGAGTCGCCCGTCGCGAAGAACGCGACCAGCCGCCCGATCATGTGCTGCTCGCCGGGGGAGAGCTTGGCGAGGTCGGCGACGTCGGAGTGCAGGTCGACCTCCTCCACCGTCCAGGTGTTCTTGATCGCGTCGCGGTAGCGCTCGTAGAAGTCCGGGTAGCGCATGGGCCGCAGCGTCAGCTCGAAGCCCGGGTCCAGGAGATTCTTGTCCGAAGTGGTCATTACTGGCAGGCCTCGCAGGACTCGGGGTTTTCCAGGGAGCAGGCGATCGCGTCGTCAGGGACCGCCTGCGCGGGTACGGGCACGGCTGCCCGCGCCGCCCGCGCGATCCGTGTCGCCGGGCGCGAGCGCAGGTAGTACGTCGTCTTCAGGCCCTTCTTCCAGGCGTACGCGTACATCGAGCTGAGCTTCCCGATGGTCGGCGTCTCCAGGAACAGGTTCAGCGACTGGCTCTGATCCAGGAACGGCGTACGGGCCGCCGCCATGTCGATCAGGCCGCGCTGCGGGATCTCCCACGCCGTACGGAACAGCTCACGCACCTCCGCCGGGATCCAGCCGAAGCCCGCCACCGAGCCGCTCGACTCGCGCAGCGCCTCGCGCGTCCCCGCGTCCCAGACGCCCAGCCGCTTCAACTCGTCCACGAGGTACGAGTTGACCTGGAGGAATTCTCCGGAGAGCGTCTCGCGCTTGAACAGGTTGGAGACCTGCGGCTCGATGCACTCGTAGACGCCCGCGATCGAGGCGATCGTCGCCGTCGGGGCGATCGCGAGAAGCAGGGAGTTTCGCATGCCGCTCGTGGCGATCCGGGCGCGCAGCGCGTCCCAGCGCTCCGGCCAGTTCAGCTCCACGTCGTAGTGGTCGGGGTGCAGCACCCCGCGCGCGGCGCGCGTCTCGGACCAGGCGGGGAGCGGGCCGTTGCGCTCGGCGAGCGCGCAGGACGCCTCGTACGCGGCGAGCATGATCCGCTCGGCGATCTTCGTGGAGAGGGCCCTGGCCTCGGCGGAGTCGAAGGGCAGCCGCTTCTTGAAGAAGACGTCCTGGAGGCCCATCGCGCCCAGGCCCACCGGGCGCCACTTCGCGTTGGAGGCGCCGGCCTGCTCGGTCGGGTAGAAGTTGATGTCCACGACCCGGTCGAGGAAGGTCACGGCCGTACGGACGGTCTCGTCCAGCCGCTCCCAGTCGATTTCGCCGGAGGCCAGTACGAACGAACCGAGGTTGATGGAACCGAGGTTGCAGACGGCGGTCTCCCCGTCGTCCGTCACCTCCAGGATCTCCGTGCAGAGATTGGACGAGTGGACGACGCGGCCGGGCTCGGCGGTCTGGTTCGCCGTACGGTTCGAGGCGTCCTTGAAGGTCATCCAGCCGTTGCCGGTCTGGGCGAGGGTACGCATCATCCGGCCGTAGAGCTCGCGGGCCGGGATCGTTTTGCGCGCCAGGCCGGCGGCCTCCGCCTCGCGGTACCGCGTGTCGAACGCGTCGCCCCACAGGTCGACCAGCTCCGGCACGTCGGCGGGGGAGAACAGGGACCAGACGCCGTCCGACTCGACCCGGCGCATGAACTCGTCCGGGATCCAGTGCGCGAGATTCAGATTGTGCGTACGGCGCGCGTCCTCACCGGTGTTGTCGCGCAGCTCCAGGAACTCCTCCAGATCCGCGTGCCAGGTCTCCAGGTAGACGCAGGCCGCGCCCTTGCGCCGGCCGCCCTGGTTGACGGCCGCGACCGAGGAGTCGAGGGTGCGCAGGAACGGGACGATGCCGTTGGAGTGCCCGTTGGTGCCCCGGATCAGCGAACCGCGCGAGCGGATACGGGAGTACGAGAGGCCGATGCCGCCCGCGTGCTTCGAGAGACGCGCCACCTGGTGGTACCGGTCGTAGATCGAGTCCAGCTCGTCCAGCGGGGAGTCCAGCAGATAGCAGGAGGACATCTGCGGGTGGCGCGTACCGGAGTTGAAGAGGGTGGGGGAGGAGGGGAGGTAGTCCAGCCGGCTCATCAGCCGGTAGAGCGCGGCGACTTCGTCGAGCGCGCGGGCGCTCTCGTCCTCGGCCAGTCCGGCGGCCACGCGGAGCATGAAGTGCTGCGGGGTCTCGATGACCTGGCGGGTGATCGGATGGCGCAGCAGATAGCGGCTGTAGAGGGTCCGCAGCCCGAAGTAGCCGAAGCGGTCGTCGGCTTCCTCGTCGATGAGCGCGTCGAGGAAACCGGCGTGCAGCGTGACGAAGCCGGCCGTTCGGTCCGCGATCAGGCCCTCGCGATGGCCGACGGCGATGGAGGCGGAGAACGCCACGGCGCCCTGGCCCGCGGCCTCGTCGGCGATGGTGCGGGTCAGCAGCCTGGCCGCGAGCCGGGAGTAGGCGGGGTCCTCGGAGATGAGCCCCGCCGCGGCCTCGGTGGCGAGCTCGCGCAGCTCGGCCTCGTCCGACCGGGCGTTGCGGCCGCGCAGCGCCGCGGCGGCGACTCTCCCGGGGTCGGTGTCGGGCAGATCGGCGGTCAGGTCCGTCAGGATCCGCAGCAGTGCGGTCCCGGGTCCGTCGGCCGCCCGCGCGGCGGCCTCGGAGATGCCTGAAGCCGGATCGGCTGGCGCGATGGTCACGTGGTGCTCTCCCTCGCTCGGCTCTGGACCGTCGGGAGGGGAGCGGGCTGTTTCTCGCGGTACGGACCGTACGGCCCGGATCCGGGCGGCACGGCGTACGGCGCCCACCGGCCCATCCACGAGGCCCGGACGTCTCGGCGTCCGATTCGGTCGAACCGGACGCACCGTCGGCAGGTGTTCGGACTCGTGGGTATGGCAAAGCACACCGCATCACACCGTTGCGGGACAGTTCCGGATTCGCACCGGATTCCCCTGCGTCGACAGCGAGGTCGAGCATACATGTGGGGGCTGGCTCGGGAACCACCCCCCAGATGTTGTGTCGTGCGTCATTCCGTTCGGGCCCGCGCGGACAGCGAGAAGGCCGCCGGATCCCCGTCGTTCCCGGGGATCCGGCGGCCCGTGGAGCCGGGTGCCGACCGGTCAGTGGCCGCCGGGGCCGCCCGGGGCCGCGGCCGGGAGTTCGGTCTTCACGCCCGGGTCGCCCGCGTCCGCCGTGTAGTCGGACGGGCTCGTCTCGTCCGTGCCCTCCGGCGCCTTGACCGCGCGCAGGACGAAGGTGAGCGCCACCGTCACCACCAGGTTGAGCACGAACGCGGTGAGGCCGATGTAGCCGATCTCACCCAGCCCGGGGATCTCCTTGGAGGAGCCGCCGAAGTGTGCCTGGGTCGGGCTGGCCACGCCGTACGCCGCGGCCGTGCCGTAGATCATGCCGACCGCCCAGCCCGCGAGCAGCGCCCAGCGGTGGAACCAGCGGCTGAAGAGGCCGCCGACCAGCGCGGGCATCGTCTGGAGGATCCAGATCCCGCCCAGCAACTGGAAGTTGATCGCGACCGTCTTGTCCATGGTCAGCACGAAGACCAGCGCGCCCACCTTCACCAGCAGCGAGACCACCTTCGAGACCTTGGTCTCCTGCTCGGGGGTCGCGTCCGGCCTGATGAAGTCCTTGTAGATATTGCGGGTGAAGAGATTCGCCGCGGCGATCGACATGATCGCGGCGGGCACCAGCGCGCCGATGCCGATGGCCGCGAAGGCCACCCCAGCGAACCAGTCGGGGAACATCGTCTCGAAGAGCTGAGGGATCGCCAGCTGTCCGTTGTCCACCTTGACCCCGGCGGCGATCGCCATGAAGCCGAGCAGCGCCAGCAGGCCCAGCATCAGTGAGTAGAGCGGCAGGATCGTGGTGTTGCGCCGGATCACCTCGCGGCTGCGGCTGGAGAGCGTCGCCGTGATGGAGTGGGGATACATGAAGAGCGCGAGCGCGGAACCGAGCGCCAGCGTGGCATAGCCCCAATGCCCGGCGTCGCCCGGCGCGAGGGCGCCGCGTGGCTGGCCGGTCGCCGGGTTGGTCTGCGCGAAGGCGTCGCCCGCCTTGGCGAAGATTTCGTCGAACCCGCCCAGTTTGATGGGGATGTAGATGATCGCCACGACGATCACGATGTAGATCAGGGTGTCCTTGACGAACGCGATCAGCGCGGGTGCCCGCAGCCCGGACGAGTAGGTGTACGCGGCGAGCACACCGAAGGCGATCAGCAGCGGCAGGTCCTTGATGAACCAGTGGGTGTTGTCGCCGCCGCCGACGCCCATCACGTCCAGCACGGCCTGGATGCCGACGAGCTGGAGCGCGATGTACGGCATGGTCGCGAGGATGCCGGTGAGGGCGACCGCCAGTGACAAGCCCTTCGATCCGAACCGGCCCCGTACGAAGTCCGAGGTGGTGACGTAGCCGTGCTTGTGCGACACCGACCAGAGGCGGGGCAGGAAGGTGAAGATCAGCGGGTAGACCAGGATCGTGTAGGGCACGGCGAAGAAGCCGGCCGCGCCCGCCGCGTAGATCGCCGCGGGTACGGCCACGAAGGTGTACGCCGTATAGAGGTCGCCGCCGAGCAGGAACCAGGTGACCCAGGTGCCGAACGACCGGCCGCCCAGGCCCCATTCGTCGAGGCTGTTCTCATTGGCGGCCTTGCGCCAGCGGGCCGCCAGGAACCCCATGACCGTGACGGCCACGAAGAAGAAGATGAAGACGGCGAGTGCGACGCCGTTCACGCCGTCCTTCACTTCGACGCACCTCCCTCGCGGGAGCGCTGGTCACGCTTCCACAGCTGGTAGGCGGCCATCGTGAGCACCGCGGAGACCGGCACCCAGAGCATCTGGTACCAGTAGAAGAAGGGGATACCGATGAATGTCGGTTCGAGCTTCGCGTAGGACCCGACCCAGAGCAACGCCACGAAGGGTGCGACGAGGCAGAGAGCGATGATCACCCGTGCGGGGGTGACCGTGGGGGGCGGATTCTCTTCCGGACCTTCGGGCACCGCGGCTCCGTTCCCTCGTTGATCGCCTGTGGTAATGAGCAGGAAATCTAAGCGAAGGCGCTGGTCAGCGTAAGCCCCTGTCCGAATGTCGTTACGTCAACGGTATGCGAACAGGGGTGCGCGGACAGTTGCCGGCCAACGGTCGTCGTCAGCGGCCCTCAGTGGGCCGGGCGCTTCAGTCTGGCCACGAACTTGTAGCGGTCGCCGCGGTAGACGGACCGTACCCACTCCACCGGCTCACCGGCCGCGTCCAGCGAGTGCCGCGAGAGCATCAGCATCGGCAGCCCGACATCCGTACCGAGCAGCCCGGCCTCGCGCGGGGTGGCCAGCGAGGTCTCGATGGTCTCCTCGGCCTCCGCCAGACGTACGTCGTACACCTCCGCCAACGCCGTATAGAGCGACGTGTACTTGACGAGCGAGCGGCGCAGCGCGGGGAAGCGTTTGGCCGAAAGATGGGTGGTCTCGATGGCCATCGGCTCGCCGCTGGCCAGCCGCAGCCGCTCGATGCGCAGCACGCGCCCGCCGGTGGTGATGTCCAGCAGCCCGGCCAGGGTGTCGTCGGCGGTGACATAGCCGATGTCCAGCAGCTGCGAGGTGGGCTCCAGTCCCTGGGCCCGCATGTCCTCGGTGTACGAGGTGAGCTGGAGCGCCTGCGAGACCTTGGGCTTGGCGACGAACGTGCCCTTGCCCTGGATGCGTTCGAGCCGGCCCTCGACCACCAGCTCCTGGAGCGCCTGGCGCACGGTGGTGCGTGAGGTGTCGAACTCGGCGGCGAGCGTGCGCTCCGGAGGCACCGGCGTACCCGGTGGCAGCGTCTCCGTCATATCGAGCAAGTGCCGCTTCAACCGGTAGTACTTGGGTACGCGTGCGGTACGGGTGGCGGGGCCGTTCTCGGTCTCCGTACCGCCCCCGTCCGTGGCCATGGTCTGCCTTCCCGACTCCTGTGCTGCTGCCGTCACCGGCTCCTCCGTCTGTCGCGGCTCACATGGTGGCACGGTCCGGCCACGGGTCGTCGCCCTGCCTCAGGTGTCGGTCCGATAACGGACACGACTGCCCTTCTTATACACCCTTGACACCCCTAAAGGTCTAGGCCAAGCTCCCCGTACTGGTCTAAACCATTAAAGACCAGGTCCCAGCCCCAGCAGTACTCGTCGTACGTCTTCGCGGTCTTCGCGGTGGGCAGGGGTTGCAGGCATCCCTGAGGAGGGTGGCGTGAAGCGCAAGCTCATCGCGGCGGTCGGCGTCGCGGGCATGATGGTCGGTCTTGCCGCGTGTGGTTCGGATGAAGGCTCGGCGTCCAAGGATCCCAAGGACCGTAAGGAGACGCTGACCGTCTGGCTCATGTCGGACGCGCAGAGCACCTGGCCGGAGCTGGTCAAGGATGTCAACGCGCAGTTCAAGACGAAGTATCCGAATGTGACGGTCAAGGTCCAGTACCAGCAGTGGGCGGACAAGGCCAAGAAGCTCGACGCGGCGCTGGCCGGCGACAAGTACCCCGATGTCGTCGAGCTCGGCAACACCGAGACCATGACGTACATCCTCAACGGTGCGCTCGGCGAGATCGACCCGAAGAAGTACGAGAACTCGGACACCTGGATCAAGGGTCTGAAGGACACCTGCTCCTTCGAGGGCAAGCAGTACTGCGTGCCGTACTACGCCGGTGCGCGTGTGGCCATTTACAACAAGGACATGTTCAAGGCCGGCACCGGCTCGGACCAGCTGCCCACCACCGAGGCCGAGCTCGCCACGGCGCTCGACAAGGTCGGCGCCAAGTACGGCAAGGACAAGGCGTTCTCGCCGCTCTACCTGCCGGGCCGCTACTGGTACGCGGCGATGTCCTACGTAGCGGCGTACGGCGGCCAGATAGCCGAGTACGACGAGGGCGCCAAGGAGTGGAAGGCCACCCTTTCCACCCCCGAGGCCCAGAAGGGCATCCAGCACTTCGTCGACCTGGTGAAGAAGTACAACCACGGCGACAAGACCAAGGACGAGGCGGACCACGCCAACGTCATGGCCAACGAGAAGACCGCGCTTCTCTACGGCAACGGCTGGGAGGCCGGCAGCGTCGTCGACTCCGCCGCGAACGGCAACCCGAAGCTGAAGGACAAGATCCTCACCGCCGGTATGCCCGGCCCCGACGGCAAGGCCCTGCCGTCCTTCATCGGTGGCTCCGACCTCGCCACCATCTCCAAGTCCAAGGTCCAGGACCTCGGCGAGGAGTGGATCGCGGCCTTCACCAGCGCCAAGTCGCAGGAGGTCCTCGCCTCCAAGAACATCCTGCCCAACAACACCAAGCAGCTGGAGCCGCTGAAGGCGAAGCCGGAGACCGCGCCGATCGCCAACGCCGTCCCGGACGCCTGGTTCACCCCGATCGCCCCTGGCTGGACGGCCATCGAGAAGAAGGAAACCCTTGAGGTGATGCTGCTCGACATCATCAAGGGCAAGTCGGTCGCCGACGCGACGAAGGCCGCCGACGCGGAGATCAACCAGCTGATCAACGAAGAGTCCTGAGTCCGACGAGCCTCTGAGTCTCCGACTCCTTTGTCTCCGACTCTGTTGATCGCCTACGGGGGGTGGCGGGCCCGCGAGGGCTCCGCCGCCCCCCCGTACTCCGGTACCAGGTCCGAACGGAAGGCCAGCACAGTGAGTGCCGCCGACATGAAAGCAGCCGACCCTCCGGTAGCCGTCGCACGCGTCCCCGAGAGATCCGGCTCCCAGCCGCCCGCGGGCGGGCAGCGCAAGCGGCGCAAGGCCGGCGCGCTCCTGCCGTACCTCCTGATAGCCCCCGCGTTCGTCGCGATCGCCGCCGTCTTCGTCTGGCCGCTCATCAAGACGATCCTCATGTCCTTCCAGGACGTCGGCCGCCGTGAGCTGTGGACCGGAGAGGCCGCCCCCTGGGTGGGCTTCGAGCAGTTCACCAATATCCTCGGCGACGGCGAGTTCTGGGCCGTCGTCTGGCGGACCCTCATCTTCATGGTCGCCTGTGTGGTCGCCACGATGGGGATCGGGCTCGGCATCTCCATGCTGATGCAGCGCATGGACACCTGGGTACGGCTGCTGCTCACCGGCGCTCTGGTGGCCGCCTGGTCGATGCCGCTGCTGGTGGCGACCTCCATCTTCCGCTGGTTCGCCGACTCCGACTACGGCGTCCTGAACATGGTGCTGTCCAAGTACCTCGGGATCGACGCCCAGGGCCACAACTGGTTCCTCGACCCCAAGCAGGGCTTCCTCATCATCGGAGCCGTCGTCGTCTGGGGCGCCATTCCCTTCGTCGCCGTCACGCTCTACGCGGCGCTCACCCAGGTCCCCCGGGAGCTGGAGGAGGCCGCGGCCCTCGACGGCGCGGGCGTCGCCGGGGTCTTCCGCTTCGTCACCTGGCCGGTCATCAAGCCGGTGTTCCAGATGGTGGCCACCCTGTCCGTCCTGTGGGACTTCAATATCTTCGGCCAGATCTTCCTGATCCGCGGCAACAAGCCGGAGCCGGAGTACTCCGTCCTCGGGATCTACTCGTTCGAGAAGGCCTTCGAGTCCAACTCGTTCAGCCAGGGTGCGGCCATCTCCCTCATCACGGTCCTGCTGCTCTCCGGTGTCGCCGTGTACTACCTGCGTCAGCTGCTCAAGATCGGAGAGGTCGAATGAGCGCCTCCACCGCCACCACCGGGGCCCGCCGCCCGGACACCGAGCGGGACACCGGGCCGGGCGGCCGGCAGGTCCTGCGCCAGGACCGCAAGAAGAACCGGCTCGTCTACAACATCGCGGGCCTGGCCGTGTTCGTCCTCATGGCCTTCCCGGTGTACTGGCTGATCATCAGCGCCCTGCGGCCGAACCACGAGATCCGCAGTTACGACCAGACCCTCTGGCCCTCGTCGATCTCCTGGGACAACTTCCAGCGGGCCATCGACCAGCCGAACTTCGGCACGGCCATCCAGTCCAGCCTGATCATCTGCGGAGTCGCGGTCATCGGCGGCATGCTGCTCGCCACCATCGCCGCCTTCGCCATCGGCCGCTTCCGTTTCCGCGGCCGCAAGTTCTTCATGATCGTGCTGCTCGTCGTGCAGCTGCTGCCGCCGACCGCGATGCTGATCCCCATCTACATCCAGCTCAACGACCTGGGCGGGCTGAACGAGTACTGGGGCGTCATCGTCATCTACCTGGTCTCGACGCTGCCCTTCGCGACCTGGATGATCCGCGGCTTCATCGTCAACATCCCGCCGGAGCTGGAGGAGTCCGCGATGGTGGACGGCTGCAGCCGGATGGGCGCCTTCTGGCGGGTGACCTTCCCGCTGCTCGCCCCCGGTCTCGCCGCGGCGGCGATCTTCTCCCTGATCACGGCGTGGAACGAGTACCTCCTCGCCTACGTCGTCCTCCAGGACAACGACAAGTACACGCTGAACGTGTGGCTGATGAACTTCACCACCTCGCGCGGTATCGACTACGGAGCCCTGATGGCCGCATCGACCCTGATCGCCATCCCGGTCGTGGCCTTCTTCCTCCTGGTGCAGAAGTACATGGCAACAGGCCTCACCTCCGGCGCAGTGAAGGGCTAGGACCGCCGATGACCACCCTCGTAAGCAGTACGGACACCCTCACCCGCGACGCACTCGCCGTGCTCCAGCCCGGATTCCTCGGCACCACCGCCCCCGACTGGCTGCTGCGGCGCCTCGGCGAGGGCCTGTCCTCCGTCGGGCTCTTCGGCCGCAACGTCGCCTCGCCCGAGCAGCTCGCGGCGCTCACCGAGCGGCTGCGTGCGGAACGGGACGACGTCCTCGTCGCGATCGACGAGGAGGGCGGCGATGTCACCCGTCTGGAGGTCAGGCACGGCTCCTCCTTCCCCGGCAACTACGCCCTGGGCGCCGTCGACGACGTGGACCTCACCCGGGCCGTCGCCCGCGAGCTGGGCCGGCGGCTCGCCGAGTGCGGGGTGAACCTCAACTGGGCCCCCTCGGCCGATGTGAACTCCAATCAGAACAACCCCGTCATCGGCGTACGGTCCTTCGGCGCCGACACGGCGCTGGTGGCCCGGCACACCGCCGCGTATGTGGAGGGTCTGCAGAGCGCCGGGGTCGCTGCCTGTACCAAGCACTTCCCCGGCCATGGCGACACCTCCGTCGACTCGCACCACGCGATGCCCCGTATCGACGTGGACCTGGCCACCGTGCACGCCCGCGACCTGCTGCCTTTCCGCGCGGCCATCGCGGCGGGTTCCAAATCGGTCATGAGTGCGCATATCCTGCTTCCCGCGCTCGACCCGGACCACCCGGCGACCCTCAGCCCGCAGATCCTCATCGGTCTGCTCCGTGAGGAGCTGGGCTTCCAGGGCCCGATCGTCACCGATGGCATAGAGATGCAGGCCATCGTCTCGACATACGGGATCGAGCGTGGCTCCGTCCTCGCGATCGCCGCGGGCGCCGACGCCATCTGCGTCGGCGGCGGCCTGGCGGACGAGGAGACCGTGCTGCGGCTGCGCGACGCGCTGGTGGCGGCGGTACGGAACGGCGAACTGCCCGAGGAGCGACTGGCCGACGCGGCCGCGCGGGTGCGCGGACTCGCCGACTGGACGCTGCGGGTCAGGGGGGCTTCGGAGCCGGGCGCGGATTCGCAGGAGGGGACCGCGCCCGGCACCGCGTCGGGCGTGTCCGGCGGCGGGACCGGCGTCGCGTCCCGCACGGAGATCGGCCTGGTCGCGGCCCGTCGCGCCGTGCGGGTGACCGGCGGCGCGGAGCCCCTCACGGAAGCGCCCTACGTCGCCGCGTTCACCCCCGTCGCGAACATCGCCGTCGGGGACGAGACCCCGTGGGGCGTCGCGGCGGAGCTGGGGCGGCTGCTGCCCGGTACGGAGACGGGCTCGTACAGCGGCGCCGAAGCGGCCGGTACGGACCCGGCCGCGCTGGCCGGCGATCTGCTCGCCGCGGCCGGCGACCGTACGATCGTCGCCGTCGTGCGCGACGCGCACCGCCACCGCTGGATGTCCGACGCGCTGGACGCCGTGCTGGCCGCCCGGCCGGAGACGATCGTGGTGGAGATGGGCGTGAACGAGGCGGCGCCCAGGGGAGCGCTGCACATCGCGACCCATGGTGCCGCGCGGGTCTGCGGACGGGCCGCCGCGGAGGTCATCACGGGCCGCCGGGAGTGAGCGCCCGGGAGTGACTGCCCGGGAGTGAGCGCCCGGGAAAGCCGCTGAAACGACGGTGCCGGGCCACCCCTTCGCGGGGGCGGCCCGGCACCGTCGTGTTGTCGCGGGTGACCCGGGGCTCAGATGCCCTGCCAGTCCGGCTTGGACGCGAACGTGGCGCGGAAATAGTCGGCGAGCTTCAGCCGGGACGCCGCCGCCTCGTCCACCACGACCGTCGCGTGCGGGTGGAGCTGGAGCGCCGAGGCCGGTACGAGCGCGGCGACCGGGCCCTCGACGGCCTGCGCGACCGCCTCCGCCTTGCCCTCGCCGGTGGCGAGCAGCACCAGATGGCGGGCCTCCAGGATGGTGCCGATGCCCTGCGTGATGACGTGGTGCGGCACCTCCTCCGGGCTGTCGAAGAAGCGCGCGTTGTCCTCGCGGGTCTGCCTGGTCAGCGTCTTGATGCGGGTGCGCGAGGCGAGCGAGGAGCAGGGCTCGTTGAAGCCGATGTGCCCGTCCGTACCGATGCCGAGCAGCTGGAGGTCCACCCCGCCGGCCTCGGTCAGCGCACGGTCGTACGCCTCGCACGCCGCCTGGACGTCCTCGGCGGCGCCGTCCGGTCCCATGAAGGCGCTCTCGCTCAGCCCCAGCGGCTCGACGACCTCGCGCAGGACCACCGAACGGTACGACTCGGGGTGGCCCGCGGGCAGCCCCACGTACTCGTCCAGCTGGGCTATCCGCGCGCGCGACGCGTCCACCTCGCCGGAGCGCACCTTGGCCGTCAGCGCCTGGTAGATGGGCAGGGGGGTCGAGCCGGTGGCCACACCGACCAGAGCGTCGGGCTTGCGGCGCAGCAGTCCGGCGATGCTGTCCGCGATGAGCTCGCCACCTGCCGCGGCGTTCTGGACGATGACAACTTCCACGCTGGACCCTGCCAATCTGGAAATGAGACTTTTGTGGTATAGACCAATTCTAGCAGAGGGTGCCGGATCGTCCCCCAACGTGGAGGAAAGGGCCGGATACGGGCGGGGGACGGGCGGGGAACGGTCCGGTGGCGGCCCGGTGGCGGGGGCACGGCGGGCCATGGTCGACTGGGAGTGCCGAGGGGCACGACCGACTTTGGAGGGCACCGGGCATGTCTGCCGCGTCGTCGGGCGAGTCGTGCGAGCGGGCCGGCGCCCTCATGTACGCCGAGGTCGCGGAGCAGCCGACCGTACTGCGGCGGATCCTGAGGGACGGCGCGCCCGGCGTCCGCGAAGTGGCGGCGGCCATCGCCGCGCGCGAGCCGCGCTTCGTCCTGCTCACCGCCCGCGGTACGTCCGACCACGCCGCGCTCTACGCGAAGTATCTGCTGGAGATCCTGTGCGGACTGCCCTGCGGACTGGCGTCCATGTCCACCACGACGGCGTACGGCGCGAAGCCCGACCTCACCGATGTGCTGGTCATCGGGGTCAGCCAGTGGGGCGGCTCACCCGACCTGGTGGGCTCCACCTGGGCCGCGCGGGAGGCCGGCGCGACGACGCTCGCGGTGACCAACAACCCCGACTCGGCGCTGACCGCCGTGGCGGAGTTCCATCTCGACGTCCTGGCGGGCCCGGAGCGTGCGCTGCCCGCCACCAAGTCGTACACCGCCTCGCTGCTCACGCTCTATCTCTTCGCCGAAGCGCTCGGCGGCCGTGACGGCGCGGCGGCCGGCCGTCTGCCGGACCTCGCGGACCGGGTGCTGGCGCGCACGGACGAGGTGCGGACGCTCGCCTCGCGCTACCGCTTCGCCGAGCGGATGGTGATCATCTCCCGGGGCTACGGCTATCCGACGGCGAAGGAGGCGGCGCTCAAGCTCATGGAGACCTGCTACATCCCCGCGCTCTCCTACTCCGGCGCGGATCTGCTGCACGGCCCGCTCGCGATGGTCGACAACATCTCGCCGGTGATCGCGATCGTCCCCGAGGGCAAGGGCGGTGAGGCCCTTCAGCCGGTCCTCACCCGGCTGCGGGCGCGGGGGGCCGATCTGTTCGTCGTGGGGTCCCGGCCGGAGGTCGAGGCGGCGTCCTCAGGGTTCGTACTGCCGACGGACGGGGTTCCCGAGGAGCTTCAGCCGATCCTTCAGATCATGCCGCTCCAGCTGCTGGCCCATGAGGTCGCCATCGCCAGGGGCCAGGATCCGGACGCGCCGCGGACGATGGCGAAGACGCCGGAGACCGGCTGACCGCGCTCCTGGATGGGTTCCGTACCCGCGGGCCGCGGCGCCGCGACGGGACCCTCAACCCGTCCGGCACCGCAGCCCGGAGTTGCTACGGCCGACGGGTGTGCGGTCCCGCACGGCCGTTGGGAGAGGTCCCGTCGCAGTCAGGGCAGAGAGCGCCGGTCCCTCGGTCCACCCTCCTGTGCGGGGAGGGCGGAGGCTCATACACCATTGTGGACTAGACCATTCTGGCTGTCCATGCGTGTACCGAGCCTATTTCCCCAAAACCCTCCAGTACAGACCACGGTTCGCCCGGGTTCACGCCGCGAGTACGCTCGCTTGTGTGCCCTCCATGAACGACCTCGTACGCCAGCACACCGCCCTCAGCGAGTCCGACCTCGAATGGCTCCATCTGCTGGTCTCGGAGTGGCAGCTGCTCTCCGACCTCTCCTTCGCGGATCTCGTGCTCTGGGTCCCCACCCGCGACGGCACGCGCTATGTGTCCGTCGCCCAGATGCGTCCCAACACCGGACCCACCTCCTACCAGGACGACATGGTCGGCCATCTCGTCCCGCGGGGCCGCCGGCCGCTGCTGGACGCGGCGCTCGACGAGGGGCGGATCGTCCGGGAGGGCGACCCCGAGTGGCGTGAGGAGGTGCCGGTACGGGTCGAGTCCATCCCCGTACGGCGCGACGGCCGCGTCCTCGGGGTCATCGCGCGCAACACCAATCTGCTCACGGTCCGCACCCCCAGCCGGCTGGAGCTCACCTATCTCCAGTCCGCCTCCGATCTGGCCCAGATGATCGCCGCAGGATCCTTTCCCTTCCCCGGCCAGCAGGTCGACATGGACGCCTCCCCGCGCGTCGGAGACGGGCTGATCCGGCTGGACGCGGACGGAGTCGTCCAGTACGCGAGCCCCAACGCCCTCTCCGCGTATCACCGGTTGGGACTCGCGTCCGACCTGGTGGGACACCATCTCGGCCGCACCACCGACGAACTGGCCCCCGCGCGCGGCCCGGTGGACGAGGCCATGGTCAAACTGGCCAGCGGCTACGCGCCCCGTGAGACCGAGGTGGAGGGCAGCGGCGGGGTCATCCAGCTGCGCGCCATCCCCCTCAAGCCCAAGGGCACCCGGATCGGCTCGCTGGTGCTGCTCCGCGATGTGACGGAACTACGGCGCCGCGAGCGCGAGTTGATCACCAAGGACGCCACCATCCGGGAGATCCACCACCGGGTGAAGAACAACCTCCAGACGGTCGCCGCGCTGCTCAGACTCCAGTCCAGGCGGATGGAGTCCGCGCAGGGCAGGGAAGCCCTCGACGAGGCCGTACGGCGCGTCGGATCGATCGCGATCGTCCACGAGACGCTGTCTCAGAATCTGGACGAGCGCGTCGAGTTCGACGAGATCGCCGACCGGGTGCTGGCGATGGTCGCCGAGATCTCGCCCGGCAAGGTCGTCTGCCGCCGTACGGGGAAGTTCGGCGTGCTCGACGCCGAAGTGGCCACGCCCCTCTCGATGGTGCTCACCGAAATTCTCCAGAACGCGCTGGAGCACGCCTTCGCGCCGGGGGAGGAGGGCCGGGTCGATGTCTCGGCGGTGCGCAGCGGCGACTCGCCCGGGGCCAAGCGCGGCGAGGGGGCCCGCTCGGACGCGCGCCTCATGATCACCGTCCAGGACGACGGGCGCGGGCTGCCCGAGGGGTTCGATCCGCAGCGCGCCGGGAATCTGGGGCTCCAGATCGTACGGACCCTGGTGGAAGGGGAGTTGGGCGGCGGGTTCGACATGGTGCCGGCGCCGGTGCGCGGTACGCGCGTCATGCTGGACATCCCGGTGGAGCCCCAGAAGTAACCGTCGCGGGGGAGGCGGGGGCATATTTTCGTACCGCCCGGCACAGCAGCGAGCCCCGGACCGTGGTGACGGTCCGGGGCTCGGCTCGAAGCTCACTTTGCGATGCGCATCGGGGGGTACTGCGCGCTGCGTTTCGGGGGCGGGGCTATGCGTACACGCTGTACGCTCCGCCGGCCAGGGCTTGTGGCGGGGTGCTTCAGGCGGTCGCGTTACGCGCCCGGTTACGAGCGGCGCGGCGCTTCATAGCGCGGCGCTCGTCCTCGCTGAGGCCACCCCAGACACCCGAGTCCTGGCCGGACTCAAGTGCCCACTGCAGGCACTGCTCCATGACGGGGCAGCGACGGCAGACGGCCTTGGCTTCCTCGATCTGCAGCAGCGCAGGACCGGTGTTGCCGATGGGGAAGAACAGCTCGGGGTCTTCCTCGCGGCAAACGGCGTTGTGACGCCAGTCCATGGCTGCTACCTCTCTTGGTATTACATGCAGATTGCTTGTGAATGTGAACGCTTTCACGAATCCCCCGACAAGGGAAGGGCCGACCGCCAGCAGAAACTGGTGGGGTCCTTGGTTTGAGGAGGGGTTCTGGCTCTCAGGGAGGCCGATGTTGCGGGCCGTCCCGAGCGCCATGTAGAGATTCGCAAACCTCGGCGGCGGATACAACCCCTTCTGGAAAGTTTTTTTTGATTCCTCGGTGTCGACTAGGTCACAGCCGTACTTCCATGGGGTGGATGCCAGCCTAAACGTTCGAGTGAAAGGACTTTGGCCCCTTCCACTCACACAATCACACGCAGTGCACGGCGTACGCCTGTGAACGTCACGCTCGTGCGCAGTCCAAGGTGGTCGCCGTCCATCTGGAAGGGGAGGGGTGCCTTGGAATGCAAGGTGAAGTCGGTCAGGTCATGAAGTGACACCGCATGGCGTCCGCGGGGGCCCCGATCAGGGGTAGAAGTGAGCAATTGGGTCGCATATCTCGCCACCGCGGGAGTCGACATTCTGGTCAACCCGAGGACATCGAGAGCCAGATCGAAAGAGGCCGCGGGAGACGCGTACACCGGACGATTGCCCAGGTAGGTCCAGGGGGCGGTGTTGCAGATTATGGAGAGAACAAGATCTTTCACCGGATCCTCACCGGGGCGTTCCAGTGTGATCAGCCCGCCTCGCCGATGCGGCTCCTCCAGGAACTGCCGTACCACCTGGCGCACATAGAGGGCGTGCGTCGAACGTTTCCCGCGCTCCCGTTGTTGTTCGACCCGCCCGATCACCCCCGCGTCGAAGCCGAAGCCGGCGCAGAAGGTGAACCAGCGCGGGGGCACGGACTCGTCCTCGGTTCCCGGTGTCCCGGCCGCCAGTCCCAGACCGACCGTACGTTCGCTCCGCAGAGCGAGCGCGTCCAGGATCGCGCCGGTCGCCTCGACCGCGTCATTGGGCAGTCCGAGCGCACGGGCGAAGACATTGGTCGAACCGCCGGGGACCACCGCGAGACGCGGCAGCCGCTCGGGATCGGGGCCGTTGTGCAGCAGTCCGTTGACGACCTCGTTGACGGTGCCGTCACCCCCGAGGGCGACGACCAACTCGATATCGTCCGAGTCGGCGGCGCGTCTTCCCAGGTCGCGGGCGTGTCCGCGGTACTCGGTGGTCACCGCTTCGAGCTTCATCTCGCTGGCGAGCGCGTGGATCAGTACGTCTCGTGTGCGGGCACTGGTGGTGGTTGCTGCCGGATTGACCACAAGAAGTGCGCGCATGCCGAGCAGATTACCGGCCGGGCGCCGGGGGCCCGCCCCCGGGAGCCCGCGGCGGCGGGGCCTGTCGGGGGGTGAGGGGCGGCCGGGTGGTTACCCTGCAAGGGTGAGCAGCAGCAGCGAGCAGACCTCCCCCGTGTCCTCCCCGCGCCCCACGCGCCTGACCGCGGCGGCCGGCGCCTGTGGGCTCGAAGCCCTGGCGCTGCTCGTCGGCGGTGTGTATCTGCTGGTGATGGGGTTGCTCGGGAAACCCGACAGCCCGGAGCAGGCGGAGATGGGCGGGGTCACCCTGATCGCGCTCGGTGTCATCCCGCTGATCGCCGCGCGCGGGCTGCTGCTGCGGCGCGCCTGGAGCCGGGGGCCCGCGCTGATCACCCAGATCATGGCGCTGCCCGTCGCCTATACGCTGCTGACCTCCACCGGCGGCATGATCCCGGCCGGAATCGCGCTCGCGGTGGTCGCGGTGACGGGGCTGGTCCTGCTGGTCAACCCGACCACCACGGAAGCCCTCGGCATCCGGGGCCCGGCGGACTCCCAGCGGTAGCGCCGGCCCGTAGCTCGTAGCCGCTTCCCGCCGGCCCGCGGGCAGGCAGTCCGTGGCCGGTGGCGGGTAGCCCTTGGCCGTGGAGCGAGACCCGGCGCGGCGGGCCCCCGCGCCCGCCCCTGCCGTTCCGCTCCTCCGTGCTGCCGCTCTACTCCTCGACCAACAGCCGCTCGCGCAGCTGCGCGAGCGTGCGGGCCAGCAGTCGCGAGACATGCATCTGCGAGATGCCGACCTCCTGCGCGATCTGCGACTGCGTCATATTGCCGAAGAAACGGAGCAGAAGAATCCGCTTCTCCCGTGGCGGCAGATCCTCCAGCAGCGGCTTCAGCGACTCGCGGTACTCGACGCCCTCCAGCGCCTCGTCCTCCGCGCCCAGTGTGTCCGCGACCGCCGGGGACTCGTCGTCCGTGTCCGGGACGTCCAGCGACAGTGTGGAGTACGCGTTGGCGGACTCCAGACCCTCCAGGACCTCTTCCTCCGAGATGCCCAGCCGCTCCGCCAGTTCATGGACCGTGGGCGAACGGCCGTGCTGCTGGGAGAGTTCGGCGGTGGCCGTCGTCAGGGCGAGCCGCAGTTCCTGGAGGCGGCGCGGCACCCGGACCGCCCAGCCCTTGTCCCGGAAGTGCCGCTTGATCTCCCCGACGACCGTCGGCGTCGCATAGGTCGAGAACTCGACACCACGCTCCGGATCGAACCGGTCGACGGACTTGATCAGACCGATGGTGGCGACCTGGGTCAGATCGTCCAGCGGCTCGCCGCGATTGCGGAACCGTCTCGCCAGATGCTCGACCAGCGGCAGATGCATCCGCACCAGCTGATTGCGGAGGTCCGCCTTCTCGGGCGAGCCGTCAGGCAGCTTGCGCAGCTCGATGAACATCGCCCGCGCCCCGCTGCGGTCATGTGGATCGTGGTGCTTGTCGTTGTGCTGCTCGCTCATAGTGGCCGCCCGCTCTGCCTGCGCCTGCTCCGCCGCGGCCGTCTGGCCGTCAAGTCCGTCCTCCGGGTGGGGTCGGGCCTGCTGCTCCGGGATGCCCGCGGGGGCGGGCACCGGCTCCGACGGAGCTTCGTGCCCTTCCCGCGGCTCCCGTGGGATGCGCCCCTCGTCACGCACCGGACCGTCCCCGTTCCTCACGCCGGCCCGGGTCCCGCGCCGCGCTGTTTGTAGAGGCTGATCGTGACCGTACGGTCCTCCGCGACCGTCGAGTCGACCTTGCCGGCCAGCGCGGAGAGCACTGTCCAGGCGAAGGTGTCGCGCTCCGGCGCGCGCCCGTCGGTGGTGGGCGCCGACACGGTCACTTCGAGCGCGTCCTCGATGAGCCGGAAGACGCAGCTGAGTACGGAGCCCGGTACGGCCTGCTGGAGCAGGATCGCGCAGGCCTCGTCCACCGCGATGCGGAGGTCCTCGATCTCGTCGAGGGTGAAGTCCAAGCGCGCCGCGAGGCCGGCTGTGGCCGTACGCAGCACGGACAGGTAGGCACCCGCAGCGGGCAGCCGGACTTCCACGAAGTCCTCGGTCCCGGGCTCGCCTGCGATCTGGGACACCCTCACCTCCAAGGTGGCACAAGCTCTTCTGGGCTCAGGGACAAGGGGTGTCCAGGAGCCTTGCGGTACGTAGTCGGTACGTAGCCGGTCGGTACGTAGCCGCTCTGGAGTGGCGACGCTATCGCGATCCATGGTGCTGTGTCGCCGGGACCCCCACCCAGCGACTGTCACCCATGGTAACCATATGAACACGGAAAGTGGCTAGAGGTTCCTGACGTTCAATTACGAAGAACCGGCGGAGGGTTGACGTACCCAGTCGTCAGACGATCGAACCGTCCACGTAGCACCACCGCCAGCTCTCCCCGGGCTCGAAACTCCGCATCACGGCATGACCCGTGTCCTTGAAGTGTTGTGTCGCGTGTTGGTAGGGCGAGGAGTCACAGCAGCCGATCTCGCCGCAGACGAGACAGATCCGCAGCTGTACGGGGTGGCTGCCGGCCGTGACGCACTCGCGGCAGGTGTCGGTGCGTGGCGCGGGCTCGGGGCGCGGCAGTTCCGCAACGTGGGGGCACTCGCTCATGATGACCAGGTTACGACGGGTGCAGAGGACGTGGAATGGACGTATTGCCGCTGATCGCGCTGGTGGCGGGGAGCGCGGCCATCGCAGGCGCGGCGCGCAGGACACCGGTGGCCGCGCCGCTGCTGTTGGTCGCCGTGGGGCTGGGCGCCTCGTATGTTCCGGGCGTACCGGACTACACACTGAATCCGCATATCGTGCTGCCGCTGGTGCTGCCGCCGCTGTTGTACACGGCCGCGGTGGACAGTTCGTATCTCGATCTGCGGGCGAACATCAGGCCGGTCGCGCTGCTCTCGGTGGGGTATGTCCTCTTCGCGACGGTCGCGGTGGGCTGGCTGGTGTTCCTGCTGGTGCCCGATCTCCCGTTGACCGCCGCGCTGGTGCTGGGCGCGGTGATCGCGCCCCCCGACGCGGTCGCGGCCACGGCCATCGCGCGCAAACTGGGGCTGCCGAACCGGATCACCACCATCCTCCAGGGCGAGTCCCTGGTGAACGACGCGACCGCCATCACCGCGTTCAAGGTGGCGCTGGCCGCCGCGGTCGGCGCGGGCGCGAGCTGGGCCGGCGGGATCGGGGAGTTCGCTCTGGCGTCGCTCGGCGGCATCGGGGTGGGGCTGGTCCTCATGGTGCCCCTGCACTGGCTGCGTACCCATCTGACCGAGGCGCTGCTCCAAAACACCCTCTCGCTGCTCATCCCGTTCCTCGCCTACGCGCTGGCCGAACACGTGGGCGCGTCCGGGGTGCTGGCCGTCGTCGTGGTGGCGCTGTATCTCGGACACCGTTCCTGGCAGGTGGACTTCGAGACCCGGCTCCAGGAAGCGGCGGTGTGGAAGATGATCGCGTTCGTCCTGGAGTCGGCGGTGTTCGCGCTGATCGGGCTCCAACTGCCCCATGTGCTCAAGGGGCTGGGGGAGTACGGGGTCGGGGAATCGCTGCTGTACGCGGTGGGCGTCTTCGTGGTGGTGGTGGCGATCAGATTCGTCTGGGTCTATCCGGCGACCTTCCTGCCGCGCGCGCTGTCCCGGAGGATCAGGGAACGCGAACCGGACACCAATTGGACCGCGCCGCTGATCGTCGGCTGGGCCGGGATGCGCGGAGTGGTGTCGCTGGCGATCGCGTTCTCGATCCCGCTGACGCTGGACGACGGACAGCCGTTCCCCGGGCGAAATCTCGTCCTGTTCCTGACGTTCACGACCGTGATCGGCACCCTGGTCGTGCAGGGCCTCACGCTGCCTCCGCTGATCCGGCTGCTGAAGATCCCGGGGCGCGACCGGCAGGCCGAGACCCTTGCCGAGGCGCAGGCGCAGAGCGAGGCCTCGGGGGCGGCGGAACGGCGGCTGGACGCCCTGCTGGCCGACGAGCGCAACGCGCTGCCACCACCGCTGGCCGAACGGCTCCGGCACGTCCTGGAGCGCCGCCGCAACGCCGTCTGGGAGCGGCTCGGGTCGGTCAACGAGGTGACCGGGGAGTCGGCGGACGACACCTACCGGCGGCTGTCGCGGGAGATGATCGAGGCGGAGCGCGCGGTGTTCGTGGAGCTGCGCGACCGGCGGCGGATCGACGACGAGATGATGCGGACGCTGCTGCGCAGACTGGACCTGGAGGAGGCGGCGGCCTATCGCGAGGAGGACTGAGACGGCTCCGGCCGCTCCGGACACGCCCTAGGACGGCTCGGCACCGGATGGCTCCGGTTGGCCCGTGATGACGGCGGCGACGGTCGTGCCCGGCCGAAGGGCGCCCTCCTCGGCCAGTGCGGTCAGGCCGTACAGCATTTTGGCGACATAGAGACGTTCCACCCGCAGCCCGTGCCGCTCCCCGAACTCCTCGGCGAACGCGTCGAGCGCGGGGGTGGTACGGGCGAAGCCGCCGAAGTGGAAGCGTCCGTCGAGCCGCCAGTCGCCGACAGGGCCGCCGAACGCCGCCTGTTGGAGCTCCCGTATCCCCCGCTCCAGGAAGTCGCCCCTGAGCACCGGGAATCCCAGGGCCCGCTGACCGCTCCCGAGCCCGGCGGCGAGCCCCGCGAGCGTCCCGCCGGTGCCGCAGGCCACGGCGACGATGTCGGCCACGCCGCGCAGCTCCCGGCCCAGCTCGGCGCAGCCTTGGGCCGCGAGCGCGTTGCTGCCGCCTTCCGGTACGACGTACACGCCCTCGCGCTCCAGTCCCGCCCGGCCGAGGACGGCTGCCACCATCTCGGGCTCTGTCTTGCGCCGGTAGGCCGCGCGGTCCACGAAACACAGCCGCATCCCGTCGGCGGCGCACCGGGCGAGCGACGGATTGAGCGGCTGTCCCGCCAGCTCCTCGCCCCGTACGACACCGACGGTGGTGAAGCCGAGGAGCCGGCCCGCGGCGGCGGTCGCCCGCAGATGGTTGGAGTACGCGCCACCGAAGGTCAGCAGGGTCCGCCGGCCGCTCGCGGCCGCGGCCCGCAGATTGGGCGCGAGTTTCCGCCACTTGTTGCCGGGCAGTTCGGGGTGGATCAGATCGTCACGTTTGAGCAGCAGCCGTACGCCGTGGCGCGCGAAGCGCTCGTCGTCGGCGGGCACCAGCGGCGAGGGCAGCCGGGGCCGCAGATCGGCGAGGTCGGGCGCGTGGTGGCTGGGCACCCCTTCATTGTGGCGCCACCCCGGGTGCGCGGTGTTCCCGGGCGTGAGGTGTTCCTGGGCGTGAGGTGTTCCCGGGCGTGCGGTGTCCCGGGCGTGAGGTGTCCGGGCGTGAGGTGTCCCGGATATGACAAATGTGCGCGCGTAATTCCCCGTTCTGGGTGATCCAGTCCCACTCATATGTGTAATGGCGATTGCACGCCACGTGATGGAACCATTCTTCTCGCAGATCGGTACATGATCGAAGGGGAGAGTTCATGTCGGTTGGTAACGAGGTTCTGGCAGCGCAGCCGCCGTCCCAGCAGAGTCTGGGGACGGCCGCCGCCCGGAACCTGGCGACCACCACCAAGTCGGTACCGCAGATGCAGGAGATCACCTCGCGGTGGCTGCTGCGGATGCTGCCTTGGGTGCAGATTCAGGGCGGTACGTACCGGGTGAACCGCAGGCTCAGCTACGCGGTCGGCGACGGACGTGTGACGTTCGTGCAGACGGGGGACCGGGTGACGGTCGTCCCCGCCGAGCTCGGCGAGCTGCCGGCGCTGCGCGCGTACGGCGACGACGGTGTGCTGTCCGAGCTGGCACGCCGCTGCGAGCAGCGGGAGTTCGCGGCGGGCCAGGTCCTGGTGGCCTCCGGCGACGCGGCGGACGAGGTCTTCCTCCTAGCGCACGGCCGGGTCGAGAAGGTGGGCTCGGGTCCCTACGGGGGCGACGCGGTGCTCGAAGTGCTCGCCGACGGGGCGTACTTCGGCGATCAGGCCCTGGTGGACGGGGAGGCCACCTGGAACTACACCGCGAAGGCGGCCACGGCCTGCACCGTGCTGGTGCTGAGCCGGCGGGACGTGCTCAGCCTCGCGGAGCGCGAGGAGTCGCTGCGGGACCATCTGGCCGCGGTGGTGTCCGTACCGCATCAGCGCACCAACAAGTACGGCGAGGCCGAGATCGATCTCTCCGCCGGTCATGTCGGCGAGAGCGTCGTGCCCCATACGTTCGTCGACTACGAGGTGGCGCCGCGCGAGTACGAACTGAGCGTCGCGCAGACCGTGCTGAAGGTGCACAGCCGGGTCGCCGACCTCTACAACCAGCCCATGAACCAGACCGAGCAGCAGTTGCGGCTCACGGTCGAGGCGTTGCGTGAACGCCAGGAGCATGAGCTGATCAACAACCGTGAGTTCGGTCTGCTCAACAACTGCGACTACGGACAGCGGCTCCAGCCGCACGACGGCGGGCCGAGCCCGGACGACATGGACGAGCTGCTCTCGCGCCGCCGCGGCTCGAAGATGTTCCTCGCGCATCCGCGGGCCATCGCCGCGTTCGGACGTGAGTGCAACAAGCGGGGGCTCTATCCGGCCAGTGTGGAGGTGGCGGGCGAGCATGTGCCCGCCTGGCGCGGGGTGCCGATCTTCCCGTGCAACAAGATCCCGGTCTCGGACGCCCGGACGACGTCGATCATCTGTATGCGTACGGGCGAGTCCGAGCAGGGTGTGATCGGCCTCCAGCAGAGCGGGATCCCGGACGAGATCGAGCCGGGCCTGTCGGTCCGCTTCATGGGCATCGACGAGCAGGCGATCATCTCGTACCTGGTCACGGCGTACTACTCGGCGGCCATTCTGGTGCCGGACGCCGTCGGTGTGCTGGAGAACGTGGAAGTGGGCCGCTGGGGGTGAGGTGACCGGCCCGGGCGGGCGGGCCGGCCGTGCTTGTCCGTACGGCCGCCCCTCCGGGCACCCGGGCACCGGCATCCGGTGCCCGTCAGCCGGTCTCCACCGCAGAGGAAGTGACCGTGACCATGACCAGCACGGATACCGCCCCCGGGGGCCACGAGGCCGTGGCACTTCTGGAGCGCACCCGCACCACCGTCCATCCCGAACTCCGCTCCAGCGTCGAGTCGTTGCCCGGCTCCCTGCGCCGGGTCGCGATGTACCACTTCGGCTGGGAGCACGCCGACGGCACCCCGGCCTCGGGCCGGACGGGCAAGGCGATCAGACCCGCGCTCGTCCTCGCCGCGGCGCGCTCGCTCGGCGGGGACCCGCACCACGCCGTACGGGCCGCCGTCGCCGTCGAGCTGGCCCACAACTTCACACTGCTCCACGACGACGTGATCGACGAGGACCCGACCCGGCGGAATCGCGCCACCGCCTGGACGGTCTTCGGCATCCCCGACGCCATCATCGCGGGCGACGCCATGATGGCCCTCGCGCTGCGACTGCTCGCCGAGGACCCGCACCCGGCGTCGGCCGCCGCCTCGGCCAAGCTCACGGCCTGTGTCATCGAGCTGTGCGCGGGCCAGCAGGCGGACTGCTCCTTCGAGCGGCGCGATCCGCACGAGGTCTCGCTGGACGAGTGCGTCGCCATGGCGACGGCCAAGACCGGTGCCCTGCTGGGCGCCTCCTGCGCCCTCGGCGCGCTGTACGCGGGCGCGCGGGAGGAGCAGGTCGCCGCGCTGGACGCCTTCGGCAGGGAGGCGGGGCTCGCGTTCCAGCTGATCGACGACCTGATCGGGATCTGGGGCGATCCCGACCGTACGGGCAAGCCGGCCGGCGCCGATCTGGCCGCCCACAAGAAGTCCCTGCCGGTGGTCGCGGCCCTGGCCTCGGGCACCCCGGCGGCCGCGGAACTGGCCGAGTTGTACCGGGGGCCGATGGACGCCGAGGCCGTGGTGCGCGCGGCCGCCGCCGTCGAACGGGCGGGCGGGCGCGACTGGGCGCAGCTCCAGGCGGCCGAGCGGATGTCCCGGGCCGTGCACGAACTGTCCCGGGCGGTCCCCGACATGTCGGCGGCCGACGATCTGCTGGCCCTGGCGGAGTTCGTGACGCGCCGTACCCGCTGAGGCGGGCGCCCGGCCCCGCGCCGGCCAACTCTAGGATCGCCTCGCCGTGTTGACGTGACCGCGGTGACGGTATGGGCGATCCGGAGGAGGACCAGGAGATGGGCCAGGAGATTGGCCGGGATTTGGGCCAGGAGTTGGGCCGGAAGGCGGGCCGGATAACTGGCCGGAGAACGGGCCGGAAGACGGCTGTGGCGATCAGACGGGCGGGGGAGAGCGACCGGCCGGCGTTGGTACGGCTGCTCGAAGAGGCCTTCGACGACGACCCGGTGAGCTGCTGGGTCTTCCCCGAGAAGGCCCACCGTCACCGGGTGCACGGTCTTTTTCTCGGTGTCTTCGCCGATGTCGCGCTCGCCGACGGATGGGTGGACATCCTGGAGGACGAGACGGCCATGGCGCTGTGGCTCTCGGTGCCGGCGGGCCTGCCGGACGAGGAGGACGACACCCCCGCTCGGATGCGGGCGACAGCCGATCCGGACAACGAGCGGGCCGAACTGGTCGGCCGGCTGACGGGCGCGATCCATCCGCACGACCGCGCGCACGCGTATCTGCTGATGATCGCGGTGTCCCCGGAGCACCAGGGCCGGGGAGTCGGCCGGGCGCTGATCGAATCCGTGCTGGAGCGCTGCGACCGCGAGGGACTTCCGGCCTATCTGGAGGCGAGCAGCGAGCGGAGCCGGCGGCTGTATGAACGGCTCGGGTTCTCCTTCATGGGCAGCACGGTCGATCTGCCGGACGGACCGCACATGTGGCCCATGTGGCGTGAACCGCGGGGAACGGTGTGCTCGTGAGGAAGTATGACCGGAAGGAGTGACCCACGCTGCGGTGGAAGATCCGGTACCGCTACAGTCCGCGCCATGACAGCGGAGTCGACGGATTCATGGGCGGGTTGGTACCGGGACCGCCTGGGCGCGGAAGCGATCACCCTGAGCGTGGGTGGGCAGCAAGTGCGCACTCAGATCAGGGGAGTCGCGTACGAAGGGGCGGATTTCGCCGACCTGGAAGCGGTGGGGGCGGGCGAGCTCCTGTCGTCCTGCGTCATGGAATGGGACATACCGATGCCCGTCAGTTCGCCCGACGCGGTCCAACAGGCCACGCTCAGCTGTCTGCTGACGCTCGGTGAGCGGGCGGCCGAGGGACCGGTCGGCCGGGCGGAGCTGAGCCTGACGCTGCACTGCGGCGGGGCGGCCTACGCGTCGGGGATCGCCGGGGGCGGCTTCGAGGAGGCGCTGGGCCGGATCAGGCGCCAGCTGCCGAGCGGTACGGAACTGGGCGACCGGCCGCTGGTGGGGGCGTCCTGACGGGCTGACACTCTCACTAAGAGCTGACACTCTCACTCACGCACCCTCACCCACGCACCTTTACCCACGCACCTTTACTCACGCACCTTTACTCACACACTGTTACTCACGCGCTCGGTACCGGGGCTGGGGCAGGCCCTCATCCGGTATCGGGGCGTCGTCGTGGAGAACGAACTCCTCCTCGATGTCCGCCGGTTGGAATCCGGCCACCATCAGACCGTCGAGCAGCGCGTCCAGCCGGGCGCGCGCAGCCGGTCTGCCGACACCGCGGGCGCGCTGTGTCACGGAGCGCTCCTGGACCCCGCGGGCCGGCACCCGGCGCGCGGCGCGCGAGACATGCGCGCTGTGCCGTTCGGCGACCGCCGCCAGGCGATGGGTGTCGTACGGGATCGGCAGCCGCAGCGTGACATGGTGCTCGAAGTGGCAGTACGAGGGCAGCGACGCGGCCTCGGCGTCGGTCCCCGGCACGCCCTCGTTCCAGGGCGCCGCCACCAGCCTGGTCCGTACGACGGGGAAGCCGGCCTCCGCGAGCCGCTCCGCACACCGCTCGGCGGCGCGGCGCTGTTCGTCGAGTGTGCCCGTGCCGGGCAGGGTGAGCGTCGGCAGGGACGGGGTACGGCCCCGATCCAGGACGACGAGCGTGACGGCGAGGCCCCGGGCGGCGGCCCAGTCGTGGAGACACGCGACCTGGTCCGGGCGGTCGGCCCGTACGGTCAGGAGTGTCTTGAAATCGCCCTCGATGGCCCGGCCGAGTTCGGGCGAAGCGCCGGTCTCCGTACTGAAGTCCACCGCGTGACGTTACCAAGGGGAACACGGAAAGGGGCGCCCCTTGGTCGTTCGGGGCGCCCCTTCGTCACGCAAGGGAGGTCAGGCGTGTGTTCTCCGTGCGGGAGGTCAGGAGACCTTGGCCATCGCGGCGGCGAGGCCGTTCGCCCACAGGGCGTTGACCCGGGCGCGCTCGGCGGCGTTCGGCTGGGCGTTCTGGCAGGAGGTGCCGGGGCCGCCGCCGGACATCAGCTCGCTGCACGGGCCGGAGTAGTTGTCGGGGAGGCCGAGGACGTGACCGGTCTCGTGGGCGGTGACGCGGGTGGAGTTGTACTGCTGGTTCTGCCGGTAGTCCAGGAAGATGTAGCCGCGGCCGTGACCGTCGGTGCTCGCGTACGAGCCACGCGGGTCATTGCCCTCGCGGTACGTGAAGTCCGCGGCGCTGCCCGCCTGGAGCTTCACATTGGAGACGGCGCTGTTCCATATCGAGGTGGAGCTGGCTATCTGACCGGCGAACGAGGGCGCGCTCGACGCGTTGTAGATCACGGTGACGGCCTGCGCGCCGGGGTTGGCGGCACGCTTCTCGGCGACCGACTTCAGGACGGCGTCGAAGAACGCCTTGGTGCCCGCGGCCTCGGCCTTCGAGCCCTCGTAGGCGGCGTACGAGGAGGTGGCGGCCTCGCCGACCGGGGCCGGGGCGGCGGTGGCGGTGGGCGCGACACCGAGTGTGGCGAAGGCCAGACCGATACCGGCGATGGCGGAGATGGCGGTCTTGGGGTGTCTCATGTGGGGGGCTCCTACTCGTCCGTTGAACGGATTCGGTACCGCAGAGTCTCGGGGGAGACCGCCCTTGTGCGGATGATGTCAAAGACCGATAACACGAGCGCATCACCCTGGCCGTAAATCTTCGAATGCGCCTCCAATTACAGGGATTTGGACATCTGGTGTGGTGCGGGGAGGCCGCTCTACTCTCGGGGCATGGAGCTGGAGGTGAGACATCTGCGGGCCCTGTGCGCCATTGCCGATGCCGGCAGTCTGCACAAGGCGGCACGACAGCTGGGGATGAGCCAGCCATCCCTGACCACGCAATTGCGGCGCATCGAGAACGCGTTGGGCGCGGAGCTGTTCTCCCGGGAACGCACCGGCTGCCGGCCCACCCCGCTGGGCCGCTCGGTACTGAGCCGGGCCCGCCCGCTCGTCTCCGGGATGGCCGCGCTCGTCGCCGAGGCACGGGTGGTCGCCGGCCTGGCCGACGGGCCGAGGCTGCGGATCGGCTCCACCGCGAGCCGCGCGCTGGTGGGGTGGCTGCGACGGCTCAGAAACCGGCTGCCGGGTACGGACATCTCGCTCCATATGGACGTCTCCGCCAACGTGTTGCTGCGGATGCTCGCCGCGGGCCAGCTCGACGTGGCCTTCGTACATGAGGTGGAGGGGTGCCCGCTGCTCGTTCCCGAGGGGCTGGAGCGGCGGGTACTGGTGGAACGGGAACCGCAGTTCATCTCCATGGCCCGGGACCATCCGGCGGCCGGCAGCCCGGTGGTGGAACTCGCGGACCTCGCCGAGGACCGCTGGATGGTCGACCCCACGGTGGACGGCGAATGGGACGGGCTGCGCCGGGTATTGGGCGCGGCCGGGCTCGACCCGCCGGTACTGCACGGGGACTACCTCACGGCGGCCTCGCTGATCGCGGTCGGCGAGGCGGTCGCCCCCTGCCAGCCGACATCGGGCCCGCGCGACGACATGGCGATCCGGCCGCTGAGGGACGATCCGCTGGCGGTACGGCTGCTGCTGTTCTCGCGGCCGGACGGGTTGGGGGCGGGCGCGGAGCGGGCGGGCGCGGAGCGCTCCAGCGGCGACGCGGTGTTCGCGGACCTGGAGGCGTCGTACCGCGAGGCGGCGCTGCGCGCGGTCGACTACCGCAGATGGCTGGCCGCCCACAAAAGCCCACTGCTGCACGCGCGGGCGGCCTGACGCGGGGCTGCTCCGACGGGACGCGGGCTGCTCCGACGGGGCGGCCGGGAGGAAAACCGGTTGATCGGAACGGGCCCGAGTAAGTAGGCAGGGGGCTGTGCCCGCGCCTGTATCCATGCCCGTATCCGTATCCGTATCCGGCGGGCCGTCCCCCCGAGGAGTGACGATGGCTCACCGTATGACCGTGCCCGCCCTGTTCCCGCCGCCCGAATACGCGCACACGGCGATCGTCGAAACGGACCGCCGCCTTGCCTTCCTCGCCGGCTCCGTACCGCTCGACGCCGACGGCACGCTCGTCGGCCCCGGCGACCTTGAGGCCCAGACGAAGCAGGTTCTCGCCAATCTGGAGACCGCCCTGCGCGCGATCGATTGCGGTCTGTCCGACGTCGTGGCCACCACGGTGTATGTGGCCGCGACGGAACCGGCCGATCTCAGCCGGGTCTGGGAGGTGGTCCGCGAAGGCGGCCTCGCGCTGGGCCCGCACACCTCCACGCTGCTCGGGGTCACCTGCCTGGGATACACGGGACAGCTGGTGGAGATCACGGCGGTGGCCGAGGTCCCCTGACGCCGGGCTTGCGCGACGCCGGGCTTGCGCGCGGAGCGAACGGAGGGGCAGCCGGCGTCGGCCGGCGGGACAGTGGACGGCATGTCACCCATGTCACCCCTGCCGGCCATGTCGGCCGGGCCACTCGCGCCGACCCCGGCGACCCCGCCACGATCCGGCCGCGTAGCCGTCCTCTCCGACATCCATGGCGTCCTCCCGGCTCTGGAGGCCGTGCTCGCCGAGCCGGAAGTCTCCGCCGCCGAACGCGTCGTGATCACCGGCGACATCGCGGCGGGCCCCCAGCCGGCCGAGGTACTGGACCTGCTGACGGACCTCGGCGACCGGGCCGTACTGATCGGCGGCAACGCCGACCGCGAACTGGTCGAACTGCGCGCGGGGATGAGCTCCGCGCCGCCCGACGCCATCACCGCGTGGGCGGCCGGCCGGTTGCGCGACGACCAGATCGCGCTGCTGGCCGGTCTCCCGCGCACCCGATGCCTGGCCGTGGCAGGGCTGGGCGACGTCCTGTTCTGCCACGCGACCCCGCGCGACGACGAAGAGGTCGTCCTCGTCGACTCCCGGCTCGCCCGCTGGAGCGAGGTCTTCGAAGCGCTCGGCGAGCAGATCCGTACGGTCGTCTGCGGACACACCCACATGCCCTTCGCGCGCCTCGCCCACGGCCGCCAGGTCATCAACCCGGGCAGCGTCGGCATGCCCTACGGCCGCCCCGGCGCACACTGGGCGCTCCTCGGCCCCGGTGTCGAACTGCGCGTCACCCACTACGACATCGACGCCGCGATCGCCCGGCTCACGGCGGAATCCGGCTACCCGGACATCGAGGAGTGGGCGGACTACTACCTCCACGCCCGCGCGACCGACACCGAAGCGCTCACGACCTTCGGCCCCCGCGACGGCCGCACGACGGCCGTTGTCGGTCCCGTCTGAGATGCTGCCCCCATAGGCGCGCGGCGAACGGACGGCAGGAGGAGCCGATGGGCTTTACGGACGAGATCTGGCACGTCGTCTCACGCCACGACGCACAGCCGGTAGGAGACATCGCCATCGATGAGGCGGACTTCCCCTGGCTCAGCGGCCACTTCACCCCTGGCCCCGGATTCGCCGCGGTGAAGCCCCTGTTCGACCGCGAGCTGTCCCTGCTGGACCGCGTGAACGAAGACCCCCACGCCTGGGAGGCGGCGTGCGACGACGTCGTACGAGCGGTGGCCCTGGTGTCCCCGGACGGCCCGGTACCGGAATTCCTCCTGCACATCCGCGACGCCCGTGCCTGGTTCCGCTGGAGCGACACCCCGTTCGAAGCCTGAGCGAACGCTGCGTCCGAGTCCCGGTGTCAGTTCGGTTTCCGAGGGGTAGTCGGGGTGGGCCGGGGGGTGTGGATGCGGGTGGGGGCCGCCCCTTGGGTTGNGGAGCGACACCCCGTTCGAAGCCTGAGCGAACGCTGCGTCCGAGTCCCGGTGTCAGTTCGGTTTCCGAGGGGTAGTCGGGGTGGGCCGGGGGGTGTGGATGCGGGTGGGGGCCGCCCCTTGGGTTGGAGTTTCGCGGTTGCGGGTCGGGCGTCAAGGGCGCTCCTTCGTCGCGTCGGCAAGCCGATGGGCTGCGCCCACCCTTGACCCCCAACCCTCCACCGCAAGTGCTGCTTTGAGGGGGGCGGCCCGGGGGAGGGGTCCCCGGGAAGCTCCCTTTCCGTCGGGGTCTGTTGCCGACCGCAGGTCGGTGGGTGGGGCGCAGCAGTGGAATGGGGCGGCCCGGCACCGGCTAAGCGGACTGGCGTGGGTGGGTGGTTGGGACTCATGCCCCGCTGGTGGGGGTGTGTGGGTGGTGGGGTGGGTGTGACTGGTGAGCCGCTGATTGGGCGGGTCAGAGGAGGTGATGTGTCGTGGGGACGACTTAACTGGACTTAGGACGCATCACCGGCGGCGCAGGCCTGGCCGTGGCCGTGCTGACCTCCAGTCAGGCTTTGCCTAGCGCCTGCGTGAGCTGGTCACGCAGGGCACGCGCGGCATCGGGTGACAAGAGCGCGGTCACGTCAGCGTCGTCGTAGAGCGCGAGCCGAATGTGATCGTGGTGGCCTGTGGTGGCAACGTCGATAGCGATCGTCGGTGTGCCCTCGGCCCGGTAGTTGGCGGCTTTGTCGTCGCCGTCGAGCGCGAGAATGTCATCACCGCTGACGCTGGACCAGATACTCATGGGCTCATCCTGCCGCGCGAGGGTTCGCCCGGTGCTGATTGCTGGCAGGCCGGTTGAGCGGGCGTCAGGAGCGGCGGTAGCTGTCAACACGAACATGTGGCTAGACCGTTGTGGTGTCCTCGGTGCCCGGCCGAACCTCAGGGGGAGAGCGTCGTGATCACATCACAGTCCTCGCGGCCGCACGCACCGGACGCCGCTCCCTGACGCGCAAATGTTGCCGGTCGCGGCGCTAGGCATGTGCCTCAACCTCCCCGGCCATGACCTGGGGAGGGTTGGGAAGGAGAGACGCGAGGTTGTCCCGCACGAAGTCCGACGCCCTCTTGATCGACTCATCGGCACCGGCTTGGTCCCGGAAGACGCTGGTCGACAAGACCACTCCGTTCCCGGGATTGATCCAGTAGAAGGCCACGAAGCCAGGGATCTGGCGAATGAGGGGAATGAATCCCTCGTTCACGAGGCGGCCCACCTGGGCAGGATCGGTTACCCCTTCGTACCGGCGGACTGCTGCGTACATGGCGCTCCTTGCGGTTCGGCGGGGATCCTTTGCTGAGACGCCATACCCGCACGGCAGATATCCGCCTCGCGAGGCGTTGGGCAGTCACCGGAAAGGCCGCCTCCAGCGACACCAACGGCCCCACCCGGTGCGCGTGGAGGCGCGGGTCGTACCGGGCACTGTGTCGCGCTCAGCGGGTGTGGCCAACCAGCCTGCCGGTTGCACAGGAAGGCCCGGCGGTCGTTATCGCCGGGCCTTCGTGCATGGCGCCTGACCTGCATGTATGCCGTGAGCTCGGCATGCGCATGGCTGAAGGCGGGTTATGCCTTCTTGGTCTCCCAGAAGATCTTGTCGATCTGGGCGATGTAGTCCAGGGCCTTCTGGCCCGTGGCCGGGTCCTTCGAGCCCTTCGCGGTCGACAGCGCCTTCAGGGTGTCGTTGACCAGCTGGTGCAGCTCCGGGTACTTCTCGAAGTGCGGGGGCTTGAAGTAGTCGCTCCAGAGCACCGAGACGTGGTGCTTCGCGAGCTCGGCGCGCTGCTCCTTGATGACCGTCGCGCGCGCCTGGAAGTGGGCGTCGTCGTTGCCCTGCATCTTCTCCTGGACGGCCTTGACCGATTCGGCCTCGATGCGGGCCTGGGCCGGGTCGTACACGCCGCAGGGGAGGTCGCAGTGGGCGCTGACCTTCACCTTGGGGGCAAACAGGCGGGAAAGCATGGCTGTCCTTCCTCGTGATCGTCTTCTCAGGTGGGACATTACTCCGTGAGAAGCCTGTTTTCGCGGGTGCCCCCTAGGGCTTAGGACAAAAGTCCGGGGTCAGTATGGGACGCGTGGCGGAACGTACCGTGGGACCGGGAGGTGCCGAATGGCGGAGCACGGGCGGGAGCCGAGGGTGTCGTTGGGGATCGCTGAAGTGATGGGTCCCTCCATGTATCCGACGCTCAGGCACGGCGATCAGCTCCTCGTGCACTATCGCGCTCCCCTCAAGCCGGGCGATGTGGCGGTGCTGAAGCATCCGCTGCAACAGGACTTGCTGATCGTGAAGCGGCTGGTGGAGCTGCGCGACGGCGGGTGGTGGGTGCTCGGGGACAATCCGGGGGCCGAGGGGGACAGCCGGGTGTTCGGCGCGGTTCCCGAGGAGCTGCTGCTGGGGCGGGTCCGGGCGCGGTACCGGCCGCTGGGGGATCAGCGGTCGGCGCGCGCCGTGGTGTCCTGGCTGGTGTCCGCGGTGCGGCCGGTGCTGGCCGAGCGCTCGGTCTCCAGGCGTTTGCGGGCCCGGTAGGCGGCGACGTTGGCGCGGGTCGCGCAGCGGTCCGAGCAGTAGCGGCGCGAGCGGTTGGTGGACGTGTCCAGATAGGCGTTGCGGCACGGCGCCGCCTGGCACAGACCGAGCCGGTCGACGCCGTACTCCGTCAGATGGAACGCCAGCCCCATCGCCGCCGTCGCCGCGAAGCCCGCGGTCGCGTTGGAGGGGTGGTCCGCGAGATGCATGTGCCAGCGTGGATGGCCCTCGTCGTCCAGGAAGTCATGGCCGGAGATCTGCGGGCTGACCGGGAATTCGAGCAGCAGTGAGTTGAGCAGGTCCACCGCCTGGGTGGCCTCGCCCTCGTCGGCGGCGGTGAAGACGGCGCGCAGCCGGGCCCTTACCGACCGGAAGCGGGTGACATCCGCGTCGGTGGCGCGGCGGGCCGCCTGGGAGCTGGGGCCGAAGAGGGCGCGGACGGCCTCGACCGAGGTCAGGGTGTCCGTACCGCGGGCCGGTTCCTCGGTGTTGACCAGTCGCACGGCGGAGTCCGAGTAAGAGGCCAGTTCCACTTGTAGTCCTTACGGAAGCGGTCTAAGGTCTGGAGGGAAATCGGTGTAATAGCTGGTTGTGCTTCTAGGGTATTACAGAGGAGATGTTCCATGACGGAGACGGGAACCGCGCGTACGGGATCCCCCGGTACGGGGACCCACGAGTCGGCGGGGACCGACTGGCGCGGCTGGCAGGAGAGCTGGGACCGCCAGCAGGAGTGGTACATGCCCGACCGCGAGGAGCGCTTCCGGGTCATGCTGGACATGGTCGAGGCCGCGGTGGGCCCCGAACCGAGGGTGCTCGACCTCGCCTGCGGTACGGGCAGCATCACGGACAGGCTGCTCCGCCGGTTCCCGGGAGCGACCAGCACCGGCGTCGACCTCGACCCCGCGCTCCTCGCCATCGCCCGGGGCTACTTCGCCGGCGACGGACGCGTGAGCTTCGTGACCGCCGACCTGAAGGACCCGGGCTGGACGGCGCTCCTGCCGGATACCTCGTACGACGCCGTACTCACCGCGACCGCCCTCCACTGGCTGCGCGCCGAACCGCTCGCGGCGCTGTACGGGCAGCTCGGGGGCCTGGTCAGGGACGGCGGCGTCTTCATGAACGCCGACCATATGACGGACGGGTCCACCCCCAGGATCAACGCGATCGAGCGCGCCCACCGGCACGCCGGAATGGACCGCGCCAAGGCCGCGGGCGCCGTCGACTGGGCGGACTGGTGGGAGCTGGCCGGCCGGGACCCGGTCCTCGCGGAACCGACGGCCGAGCGGTTCAGGATCTACGGCGAACACGCGGAAGGCGATACTCCATCCGTGGACTGGCACGCGCGGAAGCTGCGCGACGCGGGCTTCGACGAGGTGCGGGCGGTCTGGTCCTCACCGTCCGACTCCCTCGTCCTCGCGCTCAAGTAGCGGCGAACCGAGGGCGAACCGAGGGCGGGTCACGGGTGAGGGCGGTACGGACGGACCCGTACCGCCCTCACCCGTTCCGCGCCACCTTCTACAGCACCTTCGACAGGAACGACTTCGTCCGGTCGTGCTGAGGGTTCGTCAGCACATCGCGCGGATGGCCCGATTCGACGACCACACCGTCGTCCATGAAGACCAGCGCGTCGCCGACCTCGCGCGCGAAACCCATCTCATGGGTGACCACGATCATCGTCATGCCGTCCTGCGCCAGATCGCGCATCACATCGAGCACATCGCCCACCAGCTCCGGGTCGAGCGCCGACGTGGGCTCGTCGAAGAGCATCAGCTTGGGCTCCATCGCCAGCGCGCGGGCGATTGCCACCCGCTGCTGCTGGCCGCCGGAGAGCTGCGACGGATAGCTGCCCGCCTTGTCGGAGAGCCCGACCCGGTCCAGCAGCCGCTCGGCACGGGCGCGGGCCACGGCCTTCGCCTCGCCGCGCACCTGGATCGGCGCCTCCATGATGTTCTCGACCGCCGTCATGTGCGGAAAGAGATTGAAGCGCTGGAAGACCATGCCGATGTCCCGGCGCTTCCTGGCGACCTCGCTGTCCTTGAGCTCGTACAGCTTGTCGCCCTTCTGGCGGTAGCCGACCAGCTCGCCGTCGACCGACAGCCGGCCCGCGTTGATCTTCTCCAGATGGTTGATGCACCGCAGGAAGGTCGACTTGCCGGAGCCGGACGGGCCGATCAGACAGAAGACCTCGCGCGGGGCGACCTCCAGATCGATGCCCTTGAGGATATGGGCGGCGCCGAAGGACTTGTGTACGCCCTCGGCCTTCACCATCTGGGTCATGCCATGCCTCCCTTGGGCCGGCCGAGGGACAGCAGGTTGACGCGGACGCGCTGGAACGGGGTCATCGGCAGGCTGCGGCTCGAACCACGCGCGTAGTACCGCTCCAGGTAGTACTGGCCGATGCTGAGTATCGAGGTCAGGATCATGTACCAGGCCGCGGCCAGGAACAGCATCTCCACCGTGGCACCCGAGGTCTGCGACACGTTCTGGGTCGAGCGCAGCAGCTCGGTGTACTGGACCGCCACCGCCAGCGACGAGGTCTTCAGCATATTGATGACCTCGTTGCCCGTCGGCGGCACGATCACGCGCATCGCCTGGGGCACCACGATCCGGCGCAGCGTCTTGGCGTGGCTCATGCCCAGCGCGTGCGCCGCCTCGGTCTGGCCCTCGTCGACCGACTGGAGGCCCGCCCGGCAGATCTCCGCCATGTACGCCGCCTCATTGAGCCCGAGGCCCAGCAGCGCGCACAGGAACGGGGTCATGAACGAGGACCACTCGTCCTTGTAGATCGGCCCGAGGTTGATGTACTCGAAGACGATGCCCAGGTTGAACCAGACGAGCAGCTGTACGTAGACCGGTGTGCCGCGGAAGAACCAGATGTAGAACCACGCGATGGCGGACGTCACAGGGTTCTTGGAGAGCCGCATCACCGCCAGGACGATGCCGAGCACCACTCCGAGGATCATCGCGAGCACCGTGATGATCACGGTGTTCTTGACGCCGGTCAGTATCTGGCCGTCGAAGAAGTAGTCCGGGATGGCGCCCCAGTTCACATCCCCCTGGGCGAACGCGTACACGAGCGCGACCAGTACGCCGATCGCGACGACCGCGGACACGTACCGCCCGTAGTGCCGCACCGGAATCGCCTTGATGGATTCCGGTGCGGTGGACGACTCGGCCCGTGGGCCTTCCTTGGGGTCGTCCGACTTGTCGATGTCAACCGTCACGGATGATGCCTCTGCCTTTCAGAGCCTTCGGAGCGGGCGCGGACTCAGGAGCCGCCGTTGAGCTTGGCTTCCTTGACCGCGCCGTCCTCGACACCCCACTTGGCGATGATCTTGTCGTACTCGCCGTTCTTGATGATCGCCTCCAGCGCGGACTGGAGCGCCTTCGTCAGCGGGTTGTTCTTGGCGACGGCGATACCGTACGGAGCGGCCTCGACCTGCTCGCCGACCAGCTGGAAGTCATTGCCGCCGCCCGAGGTCTTCACCGCGTACGCCGCGACCGGGAAGTCACTGGAACCGGCGTCCGCGCCGCCGCCGCGCAGCCGGGTCTGCGCCTCCAGGTCATTGTCGAAGGCCTCCAGCGTGATCGCGCCCTTGCCGCCGTCCGTGCACTTCTTGCTCTCGGCCTTGGCCAGATCGTGCGAGACGGTGCCGCGCTGGACGACCATCTTCTTGCCGCAGAGGTCGGACCAGGTGGTGATTCCCTTGTCGTCACCCTTCTTGGTGTAGATCGAGACACCGGCGGTGAAGTAGTCGACGAAGTCGACGCCCTCGCCGACCTTCTTGCCGGTGTCGCCGTCCACACCGTTCTGCCGGTCCTTGGTGTCCGTCATGGCCGACATGGCGATGTCGTACCGCTTCGAGCGCAGACCGGTCAGCAGGGTGTCGAAGGTGCCGTTCTCGAACTCGAACGTCACACCGAGCTGCTTGCCCAGCGCGTCGGCGAGATCCGGGTCGATGCCGACGGTCTTGCCCGACTTGTCCTTGAATTCGACCGGCGGGTACGCGATGTCCGAGCCGACCTTGATGACGCCCTTGTCCTGGATCGCCTTCGGCAGCTCCTTGAAGAGCGGGGCCTCGGCCGCGGCGGAGGAGTCGCCGTCCTTCTTGGCGCTCTCGGTCTGGTCGCCGCAGGCGGTCAGCAGCAGGGTGCCCGCGACCGCGAGCGCGCCGACCGCGGCGATCCTGGACTTCACGGCGGTCGTCCGGCGGGTGGTGCTTGCGGTCATGATCGGGTTCCTCCGGCGGATGAGGGAGCTGCCAAATGGCCGAGCACGCGTCTTCGAGTGTCGCGACCGAGTGTGATTAGGGCATCTTGCCATTCGGACTGGCCCATTCAGGGGAGCAGGCATGTCAAAATCGGGTAACGGGAGACCCCCTGACCCCGGCATGGCGGTACATCAGGACCGGACCATCTGCTGGAATACCTTCTTCCGGCCGGACAATCTCCGGTCCGTCTCCTTTTTAGGGCGTGATTCATGCCGGTTACCGGAAGTGTCCGAATACTCGGCTATGAGTCATCTCACCGCGGATATATGGACTCGTGGACGACACGGTCCGTCCGGTAAGAAGAACGATTACACCCCTCATCCGGGGCTCGGGGCGCGTGTGCGGCGCGCCCGCGCGTACGTATCACCTTCCGGGCCGAGCGGACCAACCGCCGGCGCGGTCGCGCACGCGGTGCCCACCCACCCCTCCTCAACCAGGAGCGGCAACCCTCAACTGATGAAGACTTAAGGGGTCATCCACATGGCAGCGGAGATTTTCAATCCTCGCAGCGACAGCGCCACCGACAACCAGCACGGCACGGCTCCTGACGAGCCCTTCGATCCGGCCTTCGCGCTGCACCGCGGCGGCAAGATGGCCATCCAGGCCACCGTCCCGGTGCGTGACAAGGACGATCTGTCCCTCGCGTACACCCCCGGCGTCGCGAAGGTGTGCAGCGCGATCGCCGAACGGCCCGAGCTGGTGCACGACTACACCTGGAAGTCACAGGTCGTCGCCGTCGTGACGGACGGTACGGCGGTGCTCGGACTCGGCGACATCGGACCGGAGGCCTCGCTCCCCGTGATGGAGGGCAAGGCGATCCTGTTCAAGCAGTTCGGCGGGGTCGACGCGGTGCCGCTGGCGCTCGCCACCACCGACACGGACGAGATCATCGACACCGTCGTGCGGCTCGCGCCGTCCTTCGGCGGCGTCAACCTGGAAGACATCTCGGCGCCGCGCTGCTTCGAGATCGAGCGCAGGCTCCAGGAGCGGCTGGACATCCCCGTCTTCCACGACGACCAGCACGGCACGGCCGTCGTGACGCTCGCCGCCCTGGGCAACGCGGCGAAGCTGACGAAGCGTGAGCTCGGCGACCTGCGCGCCGTCATCTCCGGCGCGGGGGCGGCCGGGGTCGCCATCGCCAAGTTCCTGCTGGAGGCGGGCATCGGCGATGTCGCCGTCGCCGACCGCAGGGGCCTCGTCAGCCGCGACCGCGACGACCTCACCGACGTCAAGCGCGAACTGGCCGAGATCACCAACCGCGCCGGGCTCTCCGGCTCGCTGGAGTCCGCCCTCTCCGGCGCGGACGTCTTCATCGGCGTCTCCGGCGGTACGGTCCCGGAGCCGGCGGTCGCGTCGATGGCGCCGGGCGCGTTCGTCTTCGCGATGGCCAACCCGAACCCGGAGGTCCACCCCGACATCGCGCACCAGTACGCGTCCGTCGTGGCCACGGGGCGCTCCGACTACCCGAACCAGATCAACAACGTGCTCGCCTTCCCGGGCATCTTCGCGGGCGCGCTCCAGGTCCGTGCGTCGCGGATCACGGAGGGCATGAAGATCGCGGCGGCGAACGCGTTGGCCGACGTGGTCGGCGAGGAGCTGGCGGCGGACTATGTGATCCCGTCGCCGTTCGACGAGCGGGTGGCACCGGCGGTGACGGCGGCGGTGGCGTCGGCGGCGCGGTCGGAGGGCGTGGCCCGTCGCTAACCGTCCGGTCGGGGCGGGTTCGTTGTCGGCTGGGGCCGGTGGTGGTGTGCGGGTTGTCGCCGGGGTGCGCTCCGGGCTCGCATCCGGGACTGCATGCTGTGCTTTCCCGGGGGACACCCCCGGACCCCCGTACGTCGCGCCGCTGGCCTGTCGTTGGTTCGGGCGTTCGCGCGCCACAAATCACGCTCTACGTCCCGGACACGACCCCTGCGCGCCCCCCTTCACCGCCCGTCACCGACTGGCCCGGCCGTGCGCGAGGGTGGGAGGGGGAGGCGGCGGCACACTCCCGCACCAGCCCACCCACCCCAGCCGAGTCGGCGCGTAGTTGGGACCCACCGGGGGAGGGGGTCGGGGTCGTAGGAGGTGCGTGTCCGGACACTAAAGCGTGATTTGTGGCGCGCGGACGCCCGAACCATCGTCTGGGCAGGGTCGCGCCGTAAATCATGCCGTCCGGACATGTACCTCCGGAGGCCCCGGCCCCCGGCCGACGACGACGAGACCGCAACCCGCACCCGCACCCGCACCCCGCACCCCCGCCGGAGGCGAACCCCGGCGCAACCCACGGGCCTCCCCTGGTTCACGCCCGCCTGTTGTGATGCCCTGTGACAGCAACCGACACAGGAGGCGCTTGTGAACCTGCTCGTCAATGGTGACGCCGAGCGTGGGCCCGGAGGGAGCGCCGAGCCCGTGTCCGCCGTGCACGGATGGGTCGTACGGGAAGGCGCGCCCGCGCTCATCGGGTACGACGTCGGGAACGGCTACCCCACCCCCGCCGACCCGGGCCCCGCCCCCGCGCACCGTGGCAGCCGGTTCTTCTCCGGTGGCAACAGCCCGCGCACCGCGCTCGTCCAGGACGTCACGCTGCCCGCCACCGGGGCCGTCGGCCGCGCCGCCGTGGATGCCGGACGCGTGCGGTACGCCGTGTCCGGGTGGCTCGGCGGGTATGCCACGCAGGAGGACGGCGCCAGGCTGTCGGTCGAGTTCCGCGACGGCAGGGGCACACCCGTCGCGCTGTCCGTGCTCGGCCCGGTCACGGCGGCCGAACGCGGCGGCCGTACCGCGCTGGTCGAACGCACCGCCGAGGCCGCCGTGCCGCCCGGCGCGCGCTCCGCGCGGGTGCTGCTCGTCTTCACCCGGGCCGGCTCCGGGGTCTCCAACGACGGTTACGCCGACGCGATATCGCTGACTCTGAAGGTCTCGGGGGGACGGGCATGAAACTGAACCGACGCGATCTGCTCAAGGCCGCCGGTGCCGCCGGAGCGCTCAATGTGGTCTGGCCGCTGAGCGCCGGCCTCTCGCCCGCGCAGGCGCGCGAGGCCGCCGAGGCGCTCGGCTCGTCGTACGACGCCGCGCCGTTCACGCTCGGCGTCGGCTCCGGCGATCCGGGGCCCACGGGCGTCGTGCTGTGGACCCGCCTCGCGCCGGAGCCGTTCGCCGAGCCCGGCGAACAGCCGCTGCCGGAGGTCGTCGAGGTGCGCTGGGTCGTGGCCGAGGACCGGGCGCTGCGCCGGGTCGTCGCCCAAGGCACGGCGCCCGCGTCCGCGACGCTCGGGCACAGCGTGCACGTACCGGTCCATGGCCTGCGTCCGGGCCGCGAGTACTGGTACGCGTTCACCGCGCTGGGCCGTACCAGCAGGCTGGGCAGGACCAGGACCGCGCCCTCGGGCCGGGTACGCAGTGCCCGCTTCGCCACGGCCAACTGCCAGAACTACCCGCAGGGTTACTACGCGGCGCTGCGCGGCATCGCCCGCGAGCGGCTGGACTTCGTCATCCATCTCGGCGACTACATCTACGAGTACGGGCCCGAGGGCGGCGATGTCGTCCGCGACAACAACGGCCCGACGATCTACACGCTCGCCGACTACCGCAAGCGCCACGCGCTCTACAAGGGCGATCCCTCGCTGCGGGAGGCGCACGCCGCCCACCCCTGGTTCCTGACCTGGGACGACCACGAGGTCGCCAACGACTACAGCGGTACGGGCGGCGGGGCGCCGTTCCTCCAGCGCCGGGCCGCCGCCTACCAGGCGTGGTACGAGCATCTGCCGCACCGCGACGCCGGTGACTCCGCCCTGCCCGACCCGGACATCCACCGGGTACGCCGCTGGGGCGATCTGCTGGAGCTGGCCGTGCTGGATCTGCGCCAGTACCGCTCCGCGCAGAACCTCCCGGACGGCACGATCCTCGGCGCCGACCAGAAGGCATGGCTCAAGCGGACCGTCGACCGCGCACCCGACTCCTGGCATATCTGGGCCAACTCGATCATGCTCAGCCAGCTGCGCGGCAGGCCCGGCGGTTCGTATATGTTCACCGACCAGTGGGACGGCTTCCTCGGCGAGCGCAAGGAAGTGCTCGAACATGTCCGTACGAGCGGCCTTGAAGACCTCATCGTGCTCACGGGTGACTGGCACTCGGCGTTCGTCGACGACATCAGGCCGGACTACGACAACACGGAATCGCCCGTCATCGGTACGGAGTTCACGGCGCACTCGGTGACCTCCAGCGCGTACGACCCGGGCTGGAACGCGACCAACGGGCCGCTCATGGGCCAGGCCAATCCGCACCTCCAGTACTTCGAGGGGAACCGTTACGGCTACGACGTGTACGAGGTGACACCGGAGCGCTTCACCACCCATATGCGGGTGATCGAGGACCGCCGGGATCCGGTCTCGCCCGTCTCCACGCTGACCACCTTCCATGTGGACCGGGGAACGGCGGGCGCGTACGAGGACCCGGCGACCAGGAACTCGCCCGCGCAGTACCGCAGGGACTGATCCGGGGCGCGGGACGCGTGTCACACGCGCGTACGGTTCCTCCGCGTCCCGCTCCCGCCCTATCGTCAAGGTCATGTTCGCCGCCTACGCAGCACGTATTGACCGCGACCACCCCCTCAACGGCCTTGAGCTGGGCGAACGCCCCGCGCCCGAGGTGCGCCCCGGCTGGACCACCGTCAGGGTGAAGGCCGCCTCGCTCAACCACCACGATCTGTGGTCGCTGCGCGGGGTCGGCCTGCCCGAGGGCAAGCTGCCGATGATCCTCGGCTGCGACGCCGCCGGCCTCGACCCGGACGGCAACGAGGTCGTGGTGCATTCGGTGATCGGCGGGGGCGATCACGGCACCGAGCCCCGGTCGATCCTCACGGAGCACTACCAGGGCACGTTCGCCGAGCAGGTCACCGTGCCCATCGGCAACGTCCTGCCCAAGCCGCCGCAGCTCACCTTCGAGCAGGCCGCCTGTCTGCCGACCGCCTGGCTGACCGCGTACCGCATGCTCTTCACCAACGCCGGTGTGCGGCCCGGGGATTCGGTCCTCGTCCAGGGCGCGGGCGGCGGGGTCGCCACGGCGGCCATCGTGCTCGGCAGCGCCGCGGGACTGCGGGTGTACGCGACCAGCCGCGACGAGGCCAAGCGGGCGCGCGCGGTCGAACTGGGCGCGCTGGAGGCCTACGAGCCCGGCGCGCGGCTGCCGCACCGGGTGGACGCCGTCATCGAGACGGTGGGCGCCGCGACCTGGTCGCACTCCATCAAGTGCCTCCGGCGCGGCGGCACGCTGGTGATCTCGGGCGCGACGAGCGGTGACCGACCCGCGCACGCCGAGCTGACCCGGATCTTCTTCCTGGAGCTGAGGGTCGTCGGCTCCACGATGGGGTCCAGGGACGAACTGGAGGACCTGCTCGCCTTCTGCGCGGTGAAGGGCGTACGGCCGGTGATCGACGAGGTGCTGCCGCTGGAGCGGGCGCGGGAGGGCTTCGAGCGGATGGCGGCGGGCGAGCTGTTCGGCAAGGTCGTCCTCACTCCCTGAGGTTGTCAACTTCTATTGACATCACCTTCCTGTCAACGTACGTTGACGTCATGACCGAAGCAACGGATCTCGCCGAGCGGGCGGGCGACCGCGACCCCCGGGTCGGGCTGAGGGCGGTCGCCGCGCTGCGGCGGCTGCTCGAACAGCTCGAAGCCGTACAGGTGCGCAGCGCCCGCAATCAGGGCTGGTCGTGGCAGGAGATCGCGGACGAGCTGGGCGTCAGCCGGCAGGCCGCGCACAAGAAGCACGGGAGGCAGTGATGTTCGAACGGTTCACCAAGGGCGCCCGGGGTGTGGTCACCGGGGCCGTCGGACACTCCGAGCGCATGGGCGCGGACACGGTCACCGACGAGCACCTTCTGCTGGCGCTGCTCGACCAGCGGGGCACGCGCGCGTCCTTCGCGCTGGCCGCGCTCGGCGTCACGGACCGGCGGGAGTCCCTGGAGGGCGCGTTCGCGGAGGCGCGCAGGCGGGGCGGCCTGACGAAGGCGGACGCGGACGCGCTGGCCGGGATCGGGATCGACGTCGGGGAGATCATCTCGAAGGTCGAGGAAGCCCACGGGGAAGGCGCGATGCGGCTCGGCGGTAAGCCGAAGCGGTGGTGGTCGGGGCACCGGGGGTTCACCCCGGCGGCGAAGGCCACGCTGGAGAAGTCGCTGCGGATCGCGCTCGGCCGCGGCGACCGGCACATCGGCGACGAACACCTCCTGCTCGCGCTGACGGCCCGGCCGGGGCTCGTGTCGGAGGTCCTGGCGGACCACGGGGCGACATACGAGACGGTGGAACGCGCGATGTTCGGCGGCCTGTCCGAGGCGAGCTGACCGGCCCGTCGGTGACGGACGGTGAAGGGGGGCGCGCAGGGGTCGTGTCCGGGACGTAGAGCGTGATGTGTGGCGCGCGAACGCCCGAACCAACGACAGGCCAGGGTCGCGCCGTACGGGGGTCCGGGGGTGTCCCCCGGGAAAGCACAGCATGCAGTCCCGGACGCGAGCCCGGAGCGCACCCCGGCGACAACCCGCACAACCACCACCGGCCCCAGCCGAAACGCACCCGGACAACGGCCCCAGCCGAAACGCACGCTAACCGTTGCGCGTGCGCAACACCTCGCCGATCCGCGTCGCCGCCGCCGCCAAGTGGCCCCGCGCCTCAGCCACTTGCGCTTCCGTCACCCCGTTGTCCCGCGCCGCGTCGCGGATGTCGTCACGGAAGCGGTCCAGCAGCCGGTCCAGGTCGCGTGCCGGGTCGCCCGTCCGCGGGGCGTCCTCCGCCCAGACCGGATCGGGCTCCGCCTCCGGGGCAGGGGCAGGGGCGGGCGCCGGTTTGCGGGTGGACCATGCCGTACCGGCCAGGCCGCTCAGCTGGTCGGCCAGCTCCGACATGCCTTCGCGCAGGCCGCTCGGCCAGTCGCCCCGTACGAAGTGGTCCTGCACCTGGTCCTGGACCTGCTTCGCGATGCGCTGCACCGTCTCGCGGGTCTGCTCCGCGTCCTCGCGGGCCCGGCGCGACTCGTCCTTCGCCCGGCGGGCCTGCTCCTTCCACTCCTGCTTGGCGCGCTTGAGCTCTTCCTTGGCCGCGCGCCAGGAGTCGTGGTCCCCGAAGGCCGACTCCCAGTCCTTCCGCGGGCCGCCCGTGCGGGTCTCGGAGGCCGCCGCGCGCATCTCGCTGCGCAGTTGGCCCGCCGCGCCCCGTACGTCGTCACGTATCTCCGCGGCCAGCTCGGCCACGGACTCGCGGATCTCCAGCTCCAGATCGGCCAGCTCGCCGCCTCGTCCCGCCAGTTCGGCGCGGCCCGCGTCGGTGATCGAGTAGACCTTGCGGCCGCCCTCGGTGGCGTGCGTGACAAGGCCCTCGGCCTCCAGCTTGGCCAGCCGGGGGTAGACCGTGCCGGCGGACGGCGCGTACAGGCCCTGGAAGCGTTCCTCCAGGAGGCGGATCACCTCGTAGCCGTGGCGCGGCGCCTCGTCGAGAAGCTTGAGCAGATAGAGGCGGAGGCGGCCGTGGGCGAAGACCGGAGGCATGGTCAGAACTCCTTCGTGTCGGTCGGCGCCGTGCCGGCCGGGGAGGGGGCGGCCGGGGCGGGGGAGTCGTACGGGCCGTCCTCGACCGGCGGCCTGCGCAGCAGCGCGATCGAGCCGGACACCGTGGTCGCCTTGAGCGTGCCCGTGCCCGCCCCCAGCGTGCCGGTGATCTTGTGCGCGCCCCAGTGGCCGCTGACCCGCAGATCGTCGAAGGCGTTGGAGACGGCGCCGCTCGCCGTGTTCACCTCGACCCGCGCGTCCGTGGGGTGCGGCAGCCGGATCGCGATCTCGCCCGAGACCGAGGTCAGCCTGATGTCGGTGGGCGCGCCCGCCGGGTCGAGGTCCACGACCATGTCGCCGCTGACCGAGTCGGCCCGTACGGACGATCCCGCGCCCTCGACGACCGTCAGATCGCCCGAGACGGAGTGGAAGCGGAGGCCGCCGGTGACCGCCTGGGCCTCCACATTGCCGGAGACCGTGTCGGCGCGTACCTCGCCGGACAGCCCCACGAGCGTGGTGTCGCCGCTGACGCCCCGGACGTCCGTACGCCCCCGTACCCCCGAGACCACGGCTCCCGCGCCGACCACCCCGACCTCGACCTCGGTCCCGGCGGGGACCGCGACGGAGACGACCGCGCTGCGGTGCCTGCCCTTGGGGTCGAGCCACTTGAGGAAGTCCTTCCAGGGCAGGTCCTCGTACGCGACCGTGAGCGTGGAACCGCTTCGGGTCACGATCAGCGGCGGGCCCTCGATCCGGGAGATCTCCAGATGGGCGCCGCCCTGTTCGTTCAGTACGGCCTCGTCCGTGCCGACGACGTTCACGGTCCCGTTGACCACCCGCACATTGAGCGAGGTCACCGGGTCGTCGAAGGTGAGCTTTCTCGGCTCGGCGACTTCCCACGTCGACTCTGCCATGGTGCTGACCTCCTGAGGCCCGGCTTAACGCAACATATCGCGTCTCTTGATGGACACGATATATCGCGGATATCGGAAGTCAAGGCCGGGTGGCCGAACCCGCCGGGCCCCCGGCGGTCGCAGCGCCCACATCGGGGCAAAGTGCCCTAGCGTAAGGCTATGAACGCGACTTCCGTGGGGGCTCTGCTGCTCTGCCGGGCCGAGCCGGCGGTGGTACGGCCCGCCGCCCATCTGCTCCGCGAACGGCTGCTGCTCACCCCGGCCGGTGCGGGCTGGACCGTGCTCGTTCCCGAGGGCAAGCCCTGGCTGCACGGCGGCGAACCGGTCGACCGGGTGGTCGTGAGCTGGGCCACCGCGCTCGCCGTCGGCTCCAACTGGCCGGTTCTCGCCCTGTGGTGGGACGCGGGCCGGGCCGGCTACACCCTGGCGGCCGGCTTCCGGCGCACCGTCGGCTATGTCTGGCTCGCGGACGGCACGCCCGCCGGGGAGGACGAGGCGATGCGTACGTTCGCGGCCCGCCTCGGCCTCGATCCCGTACTGGATCTCCAGGCACTGGATCCGCTCACCCACGAGGACCAGGAGGCCGACTCCAGGACCAGGCTCCGGACGCTGGCCGCGTTCCTCACCCGTACCGGCCTCAGCCTTCCGGCCGGTCTCACCCCGGGCGAACCGGCCGACCGGCTGCGTGAGGTCGCGCGTATCCAGCCGGGCGCCGAGCAGCTCGAATGGGCCGGCTGGCGCGACACCGTACGGGCCGAGCTCGACGTGGTGGAGGACGGGCCGCTGGGCCCCTGGCTGCGCGGCCCCAAGGCCCGGCTGCTCGCCACCGCCCAACTCGCGACGGGCGTACCGCTGGTCCTCTGGGCGGCCCGCCGCCGGAGCGCGGGCTGGGCCTTCGCGGGCACGCTGCTCGTCACGCACGGCGTGCTGGGACTCGCGTACGACAGGTTCCGCGCCCAGGAATGAGACCGGGGACGTACGGGGCCGGGTAAGCCGCCGGTTAAGCCGGGTGAAGGGGCGAAAGGGGCGCCGTACGGGCTATTCGTCGTCCTCGTCCTCGTCGTCGAGCCGCGCCAGCCATGTCGCGAGACGTTCGACCGGAACTTCGAAATCGGGATTGAGGTCGACGAACGTACGCAGCTGTTCGGCCAGCCACTCGAAAGTGACCTCCTCCTCGCCGCGCCGTTTCTCCAGTTCCTCGATCCCACGGTCGGTGAAGTACATGGAATCAGCCTAATGCCTGGTGAGAGGGGTGGGGAGAGCGGGAGCGAGGTCCCCTGCGCCGCCGAGAACCGACCGGGTGCGCGGCGCCGTCCTTTCCCATGACCCTCGCGCCGGCTCTCTACTGCCGTTAACCTGCGGGGAATTGGGGGAACGGGGGAAGTCATGGGTGATGACGAGGCCAATGTCACGCGCATCGAAATGCCGGACGGCACGCCCGTATGGGCCCGGATCTCCGGGGCCGAGGAACTGCGCCGGCCATCGGGGGGCCTGACGTACGCGGACACCGGGTTCGCGGATCAGGTACAGGCGCGGGTGGAGAGTCTGCAATCCGTCGTGACCAGCGTCGCACGGTCTCTGGCCGGGCCTCTACGCGCGGTGCGTCCCGACGAGGTGAGTGTCGAGTTCGGCATCGAACTCACCGCCAAGTCGGGCAAGGTCGTCGGACTGCTCGCCGACGGTGAGGCCAAGGGGGGCATCAAAGTCACCCTGACCTGGAACGACGGCGGTCCGCCCGCCGATCTCGCCGCGCCACGGCCGGCGGTGCCGCCCCAGACGGCGCCACCGCCACGGCCCACCGCGCCGCCGGCCGTCCCGTCCGCCGCGCCGCCCGCTGTTCCGCCCGCCGGGGGCACGCCCGGCGCATCCACCGGCGCACCGGCGCATCCGGGCGGTCCCACGCCCCCGGCCGGGAGCGGAGCATGATCGACGGGCTCGGCCGGGGTGTGCCCGGAGCCTTCGGCGACGGCGGACTCGCCCTCCGCGACCTCGTCATGGCCGCCACCGTGCGCATCCATGCTCCGGGGGGCGGGTATGACCCTGATGGGCCAAGCGGAAGCTTCCTGGGGAGCGGCTTCTTCATCGCCCCGAGCTGGGTTCTCACATGTGCGCATGTGGCGTTGCAGGGGGAGGGGCGGGACGTGACCGTGGTCTTCGAAACCGGTCCCCGAAGCGGCGAGACGGCGGTCGCGGGGGCCGTCGTCGCGGCGCTTCCCGAGGCGCCCCCGGGCGGTGCGGGTCCCGGCGCGGGCTGGCCGGCGCCCGATCTCGCGCTCGTCCGGCTCAGCAGGCCCGTCGACCACGCCTGTGTGTATGTCAGCGAGCGCCCCGCGAAGTTCTTCGGCGGCGAGCAGGTGCTCTACTCGGGCTGGACCGAGGTGGGCGGCCGGCTGAAGCGGCTCAGCGGGCAGTGCGCCGTGCAGGGCACCGTCGGCGGCTGGGCGGACTCCGACGAGCAGATGCGGCTCGGCGGGGATGTGCTGCCGCCCGGGGTCTCCGGCGGGCCCGCCGTCGATCTGCACCGAGGCGAGGTGGTCGGGGTGCTGAAGTCACAGCTGCTCGGCGCCATGGGCGGGACCTCCATCGCCATCGACCGGCTGCGTTCGCTGCCGGTGCCCGCCGCGATGGCCGGGTCGGAGTCGGACGACGACTACCAGGCGGTGTTCCACGCCCATGACCGCTACCACGCCGACCGCCACATCAGCCGGGTGGGCACCGGCCGTACGTGGACCGATGTGCAGAGTTCGCTCGCCACGGGAGCCGACCGCGCGCTCTCCCCCCAGCAGCGCGTGACGCTGCTCGGCAGGCTCGCCGAGCTGCCGCCGCCGGTCTCCACCCACAGCCTGCTCGATCTGCTCTTCCGGCTGCCCAATGTGCACTCCGTGGACCGCTATCCGGCGCCGCGCAGCTGGCGCGACGGGCTCGGCGCGCTCTACGAGACCCGGGGCGGGGAGGCCGCGCTCGAACTCGTCCTGCGCTACTGCATGAGCGTCATCTCCGCCGAGCGCCCCTATGTCACGCACACCACCGCGGCGGCCGAGGAAGAGCTCTGGGGCTGGGTGAAGCGGATCGCCGACGAACGGCTCTCGCGGGAGTTCCGCAACGAGATCACCCGGCTGTGGTCGGCGGGACGCCACCGTACGGACCGGGAGCAGCGGCGCGCCTCCCCGGCCTACGGGGAGCGGCCCCGGGAGGGTGAGCGCCCCTTCGTCCTGCTGGAGCTCGAGCCGCGTGGCTGGGAGCGGGACAGCTACGACTGGCGGGTGGGTGTCGCCCGGCACAGCGGCGAGGTGGTGCCGGTCGCCGAGGACAGCAGAGGCACCCCCGGCCACTCCCTGCACACGCGTCTCACCGCCGCGCTCGCCGAGGCGTTCCGCCGCTGCGACGAGCCGGACAGCCCCGCCATGCTCCAGGTCGCCGTCGTACAGGCGCTGCTCGGCCTTGAGGTGGACAGCTGGCAGCTGTCGCCCGACGAGCCGCCGCTCGGGGTCACGCGTCCGGTGGTCGTGCGCTGTTCGGACCAGGAGCCACCGCTCTCGGAGGACGAGGTCCGGGAGCGCAGGGCGCGCTGGAACCGTACGTGGAGCGCGGCGATGCAGGCCGAGATCATCGACTGCGAGGACGGATTGCGGGTACCCGTTCCTACGGAGGAGGAGCTGCGCTCTCTGGCGTACGAGACGGTGCCCGTGCTCTGCCGTTACGGCGACCGGCCCGACGGCGAGACCGCCGCCGGACTGACCCGGGTGGTGCGCGGCGGCTTCCATGTCGCCCTGCTGCGGCGCGGCATGGACCGTCCCGACGTGGTCTGCGCGGACTTCCACCGGCGCGCGGTGGCCACGGTCGCGGAGGCGGGCACGGCCGACCGGCTGCCGTGGAAGATCCAGGAACTGAGACGGGGAGTGCGCGCGGGTCGTACGGAGATGTTCTGGTCGGACGGCGTGGCGCTCTTCTACGACGATCCGCACCACCCGCTGCCCGGATCCGGCCAGTTGCTGGAGGCACCGTGAACCGCCCCGGCCATCGGCCTCTTACGGGGTCGGCGGCGGATCGCTACCGTGTGGCACGTTCGGCGGTTGCTGCCCCTGGCGGACGAGTGATGACGAGGAACACGCAATGAGTGAACCCAGCGAGTGGCTCATCTATCGAGGCGCCGGCGAACCGCACGGAGGCATCACCCAACTGCCTCCGCCGCCTCCCTGGCGGGACTTCGCGGGACGCGGCGACAACTCCCCGGACGACGAGGGCGGTACGGGCGACGGCAGGGACGGCGACGGCTCGGCCGACCGGCGGCTCGGCGGCTACCGGCACGAGGCGGAGCTGCACCGGCCGGGCGCCGAGGAGCTCGAAATGATCAACGCGGCGCTCTACCTGAGGCGTCCGCTGCTGGTCACCGGAAGCCCGGGTGCGGGCAAGAGCACCCTCGCCCACTCCGTCGCGCACGAACTGGGGCTCGGCCGGGTGCTGCGCTGGCCCATCGTCAGCAGGTCCGCCCTCCAGGACGGGCTGTACCACTACGACGCGATCGCCCGGCTCCAGGATGTGCAGCTGGCCGCGCACAGCTCCGCGGGACCGAACGGCGCGGACGGCGCGGACGGAACGGACCGCCACGACCCGTCGGCGGACATCGGCAGCTATATCCGGCTCGGCCCGCTGGGCACCGCGCTGCTGCCCTCGGAGCAGCCCCGCGTACTGCTCATCGACGAGCTGGACAAGAGCGACATCGATCTGCCGAACGATCTCCTGAATGTGCTGGAAGAAGGGGAGTTCGGCATTCCGGAGCTGGAGCGGATCGCCGACCGGCTGCCCGACGGCGAGGCCGAGGTCCTTACCGACGACGGCAAGAAGGTGCGGATCAAGGGCGGCCGGGTGCAGTGCCGTGCCTTCCCGTTCGTCGTCCTCACCAGCAACGGCGAACGGGACTTCCCGGCGCCCCTGATGCGCCGCTGTATCCATCTGGAGCTGGGCCGCCCCGACCACCAGCGGCTCGCCACGTTCGTACGGGCACATCTCGGCGACGAGGCCGCCCGCGCCGGCGACGATCTGATCAGCCACTTCCTGGAGCGCTCGCGCAGCGAACTCATCTCCACCGACCAGTTGCTGAACGCCATCTATCTCACCGACGCCGCCGCCCCGGCGGGTCGCGACCGCCTCGCCGACCTGCTCATCCAGCGACTCGACCGGCCGAGGTGATGTGCTGATGACGGGCGGTGCGGCGGACCGTACGACGGAGGGCCCGGCCGGCCGGCGGGCGGCGCCCGACGGCGCTCTGCTGACCGCGCTCGTCGCCCGGCTGCGCGAGGCCGGTCTCGACCCCGACGCCGAACAGCTCTGTGACGCCATCTGGCTGGCGGAACAGACCGGACGCGGCCGGACGCGGCAGGGACCCGGCGAGGACGGCGAGGAGACGGCGGACAGCGGCGAACGGCCGGCCGTCACCGGCGCGACGGCCGTCGCGCCGGCGGCCCTCACCGACTCCGTCCAGGAGGCCGAGCCGGAGGACGGACCGGGGCCGAGGCCGGATCCCGGCGAGGAGGACGACCGGCGGATCTCCCTCTATCCCGTACCGAGCCACGGCGGACGGCGTGCCCGGCACGGGCGCGGGGCCACCGCGCTCACCCTCGGGGTGCCCGCCGCCCCCGCGCTGCCCGCACCCCTCGAACTCCAGCGCGCGTTGAGGCCACTTCAGCGCTACCGGCCCGCCGCCCCGCCGTTGCGCCGTACCCTTGACGAGGTGGCGACAGTGGAACTGAGCGCTCGGGCCGGCGGGCTGATCATCCCGGTATTCCGCGGGGTCTCGCGGGCGGACGCGCTGCTCCAGTTCGTCATGGACGCCTCGTCGTCGATGCGGGTCTGGGAGCGGCTCTTCACCGAACTCCAGCAGATATTCGGCCAGTTGGGCGCCTTCCGTGATGTGCAGGTGCGCTATCTGCACCAAGGGCCCGACGGCGCGCCCGCCGTCAGCAGAAGCCCCGACCCGGCCGCCGCGCCGCTCAGCTCCGCCGACCGGCTGAGCGATCCGACCGGACGCCGCGTCACCGTCGTCGTCAGCGACTGCGCGGGCCCGCTCTGGCACAGCGGACGCGCCCACCGGCTGCTGCACCAGCTCGCCCGCCAGGCGCCCACCGCCGTACTGCAACCGCTGCCGCAGCGCATGTGGAACCGCACCCGGCTGCCCGTCACCTACGGCGTGCTGTCCCGGGGCGAGGGACCGGGCGGCGCGGCCGTCCTGAAGGTCGGCGGCGACGCCGCCACGGCGCCCGCCGCGCGGCCGGGAGCCCTCGCGATCCCCGTACTGCCGCCGGTCGCGGGCGCGCTCGACGCCTGGGCACGGCTGCTGTCGGGGACCGGCGCGGGCCGGATCTCCGGCGCGGTCGGCTGGGTGCGCGCCGACCATCCCGCGTCGCCCGTGCCGCGCCGGGGCGACCGGATGTCCTCGCTCCAGCTGGTCAGCCGGTTCCGCTCGGCCGCCTCGCCGGCCGCCGGACAACTGGCCGTCTATCTCGCCGCGGCCCCGCTCTATCTGCCGGTGATGCAGCTGGTGCAGCGCACGATGCTGCCCGACTCGGGACCGTCCGAGCTGGCCGAGGTGCTGCTCAGCGGGCTGCTCTCGCGAAGCAAGGGCGACGGCGGGGACGACGGTCAGTGGTACGAGTTCGCGCCGGGCGTCCAGGACGCGCTGCTCGGACCGCTGGGCCGGGACGAGGCGCTGCTCGTGCTGAAGCACTGCTCGGAGTACATCGAGCAGAGATTCGGCAGGGGCGGCCCCAACTTCCCGGCCCTGGCCGTGGCCCAGCTGGGCGACAGCAGCCCCGGCCCGTTCCTCCCGCGCGGCGCTCTCGACGACGGCGCGTTCCGCGGCGAGGGCGAGACGGAGATCGAGCCGGACGGCGAGAACGGCGAAGCGGGGGAGAACGGCGGGCCGGAGGGCGGCGCCCGACGCGCGCCGGACCCCTTCGCCGAGGTCGCGGCCCGGGTGCTGGAGCGGTTCATGCCGCTGCCGGACCAGTTCGCGCCCTACGGCGGCGGCCAGGTCCTCGACCCGCCCACCAACGACGCGGTGGAGAGCGCCCGCGGGCTGCTGCGCCAGTTCGATTCGGACAGCATGGTGCAGTATCTGATAGACGCCGTACAGCTGCTGCGCGGCGCCACCGAACGCGAGGAGCCGGCGTCCGGCTCCGACCCCGAGCTGTGGGCGGAGTTCGCCCGCTGTCTGCTGCGGCTGTGGGAGGTCCAGGGCGGCGGCGGACTGCTGCGCGAGGCCGAGCGTGCCGCCGAGAAGGCCGCAGCGCATCCCCGGGCGGTACGTGAACGGGCCGTGCTCGCCAAGGTGTTGCACGCCGCGGCCGACGACCGGCGGCGGCGCGGCGACCGGCGCGCCGCGCTGGAGCTGCTGCGCCGCGCCGACCGCGAGTACACCGTCGCCTGCGCCGCGCCGGGACTGGAGCCGGGCGAGGCGCTGCGGCTGACCCTGGAGCGGGTGCGCGCCCTGGAGGCGCAGTGGCGGCTGGGCGGCGACAGCGCGCTGCTCCAGGGCGCGATCGGCATGCTGGAGGCGTTCGCCGACGTCTGGCCCGATCAGGAGAACCGGCCGCCGGGGCTGCCGCTGGCCCATGGACGGACGCTGCTGCGGCTGTCCGGTGCGACCGGCGACCCCGAACAGGCCCAGGTGTACGCGGGCCAGGCGGCGCGCTCGCTGCGCAGGGCGCTCGCCCCCGGCGGCCACACCGTCGGCACGCAGGCCCGGATCCTGCTCGATCTGGTGGACGCGCTGCTGCGGTCGGGCGACGGCCTGGACGAGGCGGGGACGCTCGTCGACCAGTCGCTGGTGACCGTACGGGACGAGCGGCTGCTCGCCTCGCTCAGGACCAGGGCGGGCCGGGTGCGGGCCGCCCGCTACGAACGCTCCGGCGACCCGGGCGATCTGGAGGAGGCCGCGGAGTACTTCGCCCGTGCCTCGCGCGGAGTCCCCCGGGACTCCCGGGCCCACGCGGATCTGCTCGCCGAGTGGGGCACGACCCTGCTGAGGCGCGCGGAACTGCCGGACGGCAGCCGGTACATCGGCGCGGCGGTACGGGTCCTGCGCGACTGCCGTACGGAAACGGTGCCCGGCGTCCGCCAGGCCGACCGGCTGCTGATGCTGGGCAAGGCCCTGATGCTGCGTCATCGGCTGGGCGGCGACCGGGTGGATCTGCGGGAGGCCGAGCATCTCTTCGGGCTCGCCGCGCAGGAGGCGCGCGATCCGCTGACCGCCGCGCGCTGCTGGCTGGAACTGGGCCGCTCCCACTTCGACGCACACCGGATCCTGCACCGGCCGGCCCGGCTCGACGAGGCGGCCGAGGCGTTCCGGGGCGCGGCGGACTCGGCCAGGACGGCGGAAGCGGAGCTGGACAATCCGCGACGGCGGCTGGAAGCCGTGGTCCTGCGCGCCGAGGCCAATCACTGGCGGGGAATGACCTACGAGGAAGCCGGCAGGCCCCGGGCCGCGCGCGAGGCATATCGCGCGGCGCGTACGGAGTGGGGCAAGCTGCCGGACGGCGGCGGCGACCGGGCGCGTGCGACTTCGGACAGGCTGGCCGAACTGGAGCGGTGAGGAACGGGCTCGTACGGGGTACGGGAAGGGGTACGACCGATACGACGCACGCGCACGGCAACGGGGAGGCGTGATGGACGACTTGACGCGGACGACACACACGAAGCGGCCGGTGGACGGCGGAACTCCGGACGGTCCCGGCGCCCTGCCGGATCTGCTGGCGCTCGACCTTGAGGCGCTGCGCACCCTCGACCACCCGGTCCTCGCCGAGGTGGTGGCGGATCTGCGCGGCCGGGCCGAGCAGCCGCGCGAGATGCTGTGGGGGTTCAACAGCGCGTTCTGACGCGGCGGATGCCCGCCCCGGACCTCGCACCCGTTTTTGGCCCGGGGCCTCCGTCGAACAGGACAACTTGTCGCGCCACGCGTTTGCCTCCCCGCCGGTTCCGGGAACCAGGCCCTCGGCCGGGCAGCCCGGGGCTGTCCCGGATGCCGTAGACCACCGGGAGTTCGGAGTGTCCAGACAGGCCATGCCGCGCGGGCCGACGCCCGTACCGGCACCGGAGGTCCAGAGGTCCGCCGTGCCCACGCCGGCCTCCGTTCCCTTTCCCTTCGGGCAGTTCATCGTCAAGGTGCACGGCCGCTGCAACCTCGCCTGCCGCTACTGCTATCTCTACGAGGGGCCCGATCGCACCTGGCGCGAGCGCCCGGCCGCCGCCGCGCCCGCCGTCCTGGACCGCGCGGCGTCCCGGATCGCCGAGCACGCTGCCACGCACGCGCTGCGCGACCTCTCGCTCGTCCTGCACGGCGGTGAACCACTGCTCGCGGGCGCCGGCCGGCTGGCCGCCTTCGCCGGACTCGTACGCGAACGGGTACCGCGCGGCTGCACCGTCCACGCCATCGTGCAGACCAACGCGACCCTGCTCACCGAGGACCGGATCGCCACCCTCGCCCGGCACGGGATACGCGTCGGCATCAGCCTCGACGGCGGTCTGGCCGCCCACAACACCCTGCGCGTCGACCACGCGGGCCGCCCCTCCTGGCCCGCCGCCTCGCGCGGCGCCCGGCTGCTCGCCGAGCACCACCCCGAGGCGTACGCGGGCATCCTCACGGTCGTCGACCCGCGCACCGACCCCGCCGAGGTGTACGCGTCGCTGCTGGCGCTGCGCCCGCCCGCCCTCGATCTGCTGCTGCCGCACGGCAACTGGTCCGCCCCGCCGCCCGGACTCGCCGGCACCGCCGAGGCATCCGACCGTCCCACCCCGTACGGCGACTGGCTGAGCACGGTCTTCGACCGCTGGTGGTCGGCCGGGCGCAGGGAGACCCGGATCCGGCTCTTCGAGGAATGTCTCGCCCTGCTGCTCGGCCTGCCCGGCGCCACCGAGTCCCTGGGACTCGACCCCGTCAACGCCATCGTGATCGAGACCGACGGCGCCATCGAACAGGTCGACTCCCTGAAGTCCGCCTACGACACGGCCGCCGCCACCGGACTCGACATCTTCCGGCACACCCTCGACGACGCCACCCGCCACCCCGCGGTCGCCGCCCGCCAGTCCGGCGCCGCGTCCCTCGCCGCCGGCTGCCGCGCCTGCCCGCTGCTCACCGTCTGCGGCGGCGGCCACTACGCCCACCGCTACCGCGCGGGACACGGCTTCACCAACCCCTCCGTCTACTGCGCGGACCTCCAGCGGCTGATCCGCCATGTGGCGGCCAGACTCACCGAAGCGACGACTCCCCGGGCGGCGAGTCAGGGAGGTGGCGGGTGAGCCCCGTCGTACCGGACGCGCTGTTGCGTGAACTCGGCCGTACCGAGGGCGGTTCCGAAGCCCTCGGGCTGCTCGTGCGCGACCAGTACACCCGGCGGCTGGTACTGCTGCGGGCCCTGCTCGACGCGGGGTCCGCCGCACCCGCCGCGGTCTGCCCGCCCGGCCGGCTGGAGCGGCTGCGCCAGGACTGGGCGCTGCTGGAGGCCGCCGAGCGCGCGGACAGGGCCGCCACCCGCTCCGTTCTGCTCCATCCACTGGCAGGCCCCTGGGCACAACGTTGTCTGCGTGGTCTCACCGCTGCCGCGCCGACCCCCGAACTCGCCGCCGATCTGGACCACTTCAGCGCCCTCGCCGCGGCGGCGGCGATCCGCGCGGCCCTGCCCTTCGAGGCACGGCTCGTCGCCTCCGACGGGCTGCTCGTCCTGCCCACCCTGGGCGCGCTGCGCACCGCTCCGGGAGCACGCGTGGTGGTCGTCGCCCTGGCCGAGGAAGGGGTGACACTACGGCAGGAGGATTCCGGAGCCGTCACCGTACGGCTCGGGGAAGAGGGCGCGCACTCCGACGACCCGCGCTGGCTGCCCATCCTCACGCTCCCCGCCGTAGCGCCGGGCATCGCGCGCGTACCGCTCGACGACCTCGATCCGTACCGCACGGCCGGCAGCGGACTGCAACGGTTCGGGCTCTCCTCCGTCGCCGGGCCCGACGACGGCGAACGCGCGGCGTGGCGTGAGCTGTGGGCGGGGGTGGAGCCCATGCTCCGGGTCGGCGGCGCCCACCGCACCGCCGAGGCGGCGGCCCTGCTGCGCTGTCTGGTCCCGCTCTCCCCGCCACCCGGCTCCCCGTCCACCGGGCAGGGCGCCGCGCAGTGCAGCGGCACCCGCCGCGAGGCGTTCGGCGCGATCCTCAGCAGCAGGCCGGCCACCGCCGCCCACTTCGCGGCGACCCTCGTCCACGAACTCCAGCACACCAAACTCGCCGCGCTCGCGGCCCTCACCCCGCTGCACCACGAGGACGCGACGCCACGTCACTTCGCGCCCTGGCGCCCCGACGCCAGGCCCTTCGACGGGCTGCTCCAGGGCGCGTACTCGCATATCGCGCTCGCCGACTTCTGGCAGCGCTGCGCCCTCGGCACGGACCGCTCCTCCGCCCGCGATCTGGCCTGGTCCGAGCACGCCCGCTGTCAGGAGCAGGTCGGCGCGGTCCTGCCGGTGCTGGCGGCCTCCGGGGCGCTGACCCCGGCGGGCCGGGTACTCGTCAACGAGATGATCTCCATGTACCACCGGCTGGCCGACATACCTCCGCCGCCGGGACACCTGGCCCGAGCGGTGGCATATGTGCGTACCGCGCGCATGATCTGGCGCCAGCGAAACGCGAGTTGACGCCACGCGTACGAGGATGGATCGCGCAGGCTCCGGGGTATGTTAGAAGGGCTTATGACGAAGCAGGGAGACGGTCGAATGCCCGGAGCACGTAAGCCAGTTGGAGCAATCGGGACGCAGGCTGTCACCATCAGTTTCGCCGGTTTCAACCGGGCCTGGGCGGTCTGGATCGGCGACCGGCTCCAGCTGCGCGGGCTCACGGTCGTCTACCAGCGGTGGGACCCGCCGGTGGAGACATCGCTGGAGGAGGCCCTGGAGGATCTGCTGCTGGCGCCGGGGCCCATCCTCATGGTCCTCAGCGACTGGTACTTCCAGCTCGGCCCCCGCAGCCACGACGAGTGGAACCGCGCCCTGCGCCAGGTGGTGGCCGCCCGGCCCGACCGGTTCGCCGCCGTCACCGTCACCACCTCCACACTGCCCAGTGCCACCGCCGTCCTCGCCGCCGCCGATCTGACCACCGTCGGTGAATCGGAGGCCGAGCGGCGCGTCCTGGTCCGCCTCGGACTGCCCACCGACCACCTCCCCGAGCTCGGGGAGGCCCGGCGCGGCCCGCGCTTTCCCGCCGACACCCCCGATGTGTGGGGTGGAGTCCCCCGCCGCAACACGCGCTTCACCGGCCGCGAGACGCTGCTCGACAGCGCCTACCAGGCGCTCCAGGCGGCCGGCCGCGGCGCCGGCGTGGTCACACTGCACGGCATGTCGGGCGTGGGCAAGACCCAGCTGGCCGCCGAGTACGTGTACCGCTTCGGTGCCGAGTACGACGTGGTGTGGTGGGTCTCCGCCGACAAGCGGGTCAGCTGCCGGCAGAAACTCGCCGAACTCGCCCCGGCGCTCGGCCTGTCCACCGGTGTGGAGTACGGCGAGCGGCTGCGCGCCGTACTGGACGCGCTGCGCCGCGGCGAGCCGTTCAAGCGCTGGCTGCTGGTCCTGGACGGGGCCGACGAACCCGAGCAGATCTGGGATCTGGTCCCCACCGGCCCCGGCCATGTGCTGATCACGGCGCGCAACCCGGAATGGCGCGAGCACAACAGCGCCCTGATGGAGGTGCCGGTCTACGAACGCGAGGAGTCGGTCGCCTTCATCCGCCGCCGTGCCTCGCGGCTGACCCATGTGGAGGCGGACCAGCTCGCGGAGGCGCTCGAAGACCTGCCGCTGCTGCTCGACCAGACCGCCGGGTGGCTCAATGACTCGGACATGTCCGTCGACGAGTACATCGAGCTGCTGGAGGACGGCATCGACCAGGACGTCGTGCGGGTCTCCGCCGACTTCCCGCTCGCCTTCCAGACCGGCTGGTCGATACTGCTCAACAAGCTCCGCGAGACCGTCCCCGAGTCCGTCGATCTGCTGCGGCTGTGCACCTTCTTCGCGCCGGGCGCCATCCCCGTACGGCTGGTACGCGACCTACCCGCGAACACGCTCCCGGAGAAGCTGCGCGGACTGGTCGACGATCCGGTGCGCTGGGCGCGGGCGATCAACAAGCTGCGGCAGTACGCCGTCGTCCGCGCGGCCGGGGTCGGCGAGCGCGAGGTCCACGACTCGGTGCACGACGCCGGTCTGCCCGGGGTGGCGGGCGACACCCTCTATATGCACCGTATGGTCCACCAGATCGTCCATCAGGACATGCCCGAGCAGGACCACAAGGACTTCATCGAGGTGGTGCGCCGGGCGCTGGTGGCGGCCGACCCGGGCCGGCCGACCGACACCCGGCTGTGGCCCCGGTACGCGGAGATCACCCCGCATCTCAAGTGGGCCGATGTGCTGAAGAGCACCGATCCCGCGATGCACACCCTGGTCCTCAATTGTCTGCGCTACATGTATCTCTCCGGGGAGTACCGGGCGGGCATCAACCTCGGGCGGCGCACGCTGGCCGCATGGCGGCGGCTCCTCGGCGAGACGCACCCGAGGATCTGGGACGTCAGCTACCACTACGCCAACCTGATGCGCGCGGTGGGCGACTACGCGGGCACCGAGGCCATCGAACGCGCCGCGGTCGAGTATCTGCTCGCCGAACGCGGGCCCAAGGACCTGGAGCATCTGCGCGCCTCCGCGGGGCTGGCCGCCGATCTGCGCGGCCTCGGCCGGTACGAGGAGGCCCTTGAGATCTCCGGCCGGATCCTGGACTACTACCGGGAACTCCTCGGCGAACAGGACTCCCGTACCCTCAACGCCCAGAACAATCTGGCCGTCTCGCTCCGGCTGCTCGGCCGGTACGAGGAATCCCTCGATCTCAACCGGCGCACGCTGGACATGCGCCGGCAGACGCTCCGCCTGCGGCACAACTGGACCCTCTTCTCCGAGATCAACTACGCCACCGACCTGCGCCTGCTCGGCCGCTACAACGAGGCCGAATCGCTCCAGTCGCAGAGCGTGCGCGTCCACCGGATCGTGCTGGGCCGGGACAACCCCCAGACGCTGCGCGCCGAGCACAATCTCGCCCTCTGCCTGTACCGCACGGGCGAACGCGCCAAGGCCGCCGTCCTGTTCACCCAGGTCCTGGAGAACTGCGAGCGGGTGCTCGGTGAACACGACCCGCTCACCATCATGTTCGCGGCGGGCCAGAGCTGCTTCGCCCGCGAGCACGGCGACATCGACCAGGCCATGGAGATAAGCGACAAGGTCGTCCACGGCTATCTGGCGATGCTCGGGGAAGGGCATCCGTTCGTCGCGGGAGCCCGCGCCAACCATGGCCTGATCCTGCGCAACCTGGGGGAGCGGGAGCAGGCGCAGGCACTGATCGAGGACTCCCTCGTCGATCTGACCCAGGCCGTCGGCGAGCGCCATCCCTGGGCCCTGGGGTGCGCCATCAACGCCTCGGCGCTGCGCAATCTGGTGGGCGACCCGGAGGGCGCCGCCGCGCTGACCGCCGACACCGTCGCCCGCGCCACCGAGACGCTGGGCAGAACCCATCCGCTGACGCTCTCGGCCAGGATCGCGTACGCGGCGGACCTGCGGGCCCTGCGGGAGGGGCCCCGGGCGAAGAAGACCGAGGGGGAGGCGCTGGACGATCTGGCGGCCACCCTCGGCGCGCAGCATGTCCACACCGTCGCGGCCCGGTCCCGTAACCGCCCCTACTGGGACTTCGAGCCGCCGACCGTCTGACGCCGGAGGGCCCGGCCGCGCGTGGATCGCGGGGCCGGGCCCTCCGGTCGGTACGACGGGTCCGTCAGGCGTCGAAGACCTCGTTGACCAGCTGCTGCTGCTCCGCCTGGTGGCGCTTGGCCGAGCCGACCGCCGGGGACGAGGAGTGCGGACGCGAGATACGGCGCAGCCGCTCGGCGCCCGGCACATCCGCGCCGACCGCCAGGTCCAGGTGGTCGATCAGATTGAGCGCGATGAACGGCCAGGCACCCTGGTTCGCCGGCTCCTCCTGGGCCCACAGGTATGTCTCGGCGTTCGGGAACTTGGCGATCTCGGCCTGCAGTTCGGCACCCGGCAGCGGGTACAGGCGCTCCAGGCGCAGGATCGCGGTGTCCGTCACGCCACGCTTCTGCCGCTCGGCGTCGAGGTCGTAGTAGACCTTGCCGGCGGTGAAGACGACCTTGCGCACGGCGCTCGGGTCCACGCTCGGGTCGCCGATCACCGGGCGGAAGCCGCCGGTGGTGAACTCCTCGGCCTTGGACGCCGCGGCCTTCAGACGCAGCATCGACTTCGGGGTGAAGACGACGAGCGGCTTGTGGTGCGGGTTGTGGACCTGCCAGCGCAGCAGGTGGAAGTAGTTCGACGGCAGGGTCGGCATGGCGACCGTCATGTTGTTCTGCGCGCACATCTGGAGGAAGCGCTCCGGGCGGGCGGACGAGTGGTCCGGGCCCTGGCCCTCGTAGCCGTGCGGCAGCAGCAGCGTGACGCCGGAGGTCTGGCCCCACTTCTGCTCGGCCGACGAGACGAACTCGTCCACGACGGTCTGCGCGCCGTTGACGAAGTCACCGAACTGCGCCTCCCACATGACCAGCGCGTCCGGCCTGGCCAGCGAGTAGCCGTACTCGAAGCCCATCGCCGCGTACTCGCTGAGCAGCGAGTCGTAGACGTTGTAGCGGGCCTGCTCGTCGGTGAGGTACTGGAGCGGCGTGTAGTCCTCGCCCGTGCCCTGGTCGACCAGGACCGCGTGGCGCTGGCCGAACGTACCGCGGCGGGTGTCCTGGCCGGAGAGCCGGACCGGCGTGCCCTCCATCAGCAGCGAGCCGATGGCGAGGGTCTCGCCCATGCCCCAGTCGATCGTGCCGTCCTCCACCGAGGCGGCCCGGCGCTGCATCTGCGGCATCAGGCGCGGGTGGACGGTGACCGTGTCGGGGATGTTGACCTGCGACTCGGCGATCCGCTTCACGACCTCCTGGGAGACCGCGGTGGTCACGGACACCGGGAACTCCGCCTGGGCGTCCGGGACCTGGGCCGTGGCCCGGTGCGAGGTGGCCTCGCGGACCTCCGCGAAGACCTTCTCCAGCTGGCCCTGGAAGTCCTGGAGCGCCTGCTCCGCCTCTTCCAGCGTGATGTCGCCGCGGCCGATCAGCGACTCGGTGTAGAGCTTGCGCACCGAGCGCTTCTTGTCGATGAGCCGGACCATCTGCGGGTTGGTGAACTGCGGGTTGTCGCCCTCGTTGTGACCGCGGCGGCGGTAGCAGATGAGGTCGATCACGACGTCCTTGTTGAACGTCTGGCGGAACTCGAAGGCGAGCCGTCCGACACGGACCACGGCCTCCGGGTCGTCGCCGTTCACATGGATGATCGGCGCCTCGATCATGCGGGCCACGTCGGTCGCGTACATGGAGGACCGCGACGCCTCGGGGGCGGCGGTGAAGCCGACCTGGTTGTTGATCACGATGTGGACCGTGCCGCCGGTGCGGTAGCCGCGCAGCTGCGACATGTTGAGCGTCTCGGCGACCACACCCTGGCCCGCGAAGGCCGCGTCGCCGTGCAGCGCGAGCGGCAGGACCGTGAAGTCCGTACCGCCCTTGTTGATGATGTCCTGCTTGGCGCGGACGACGCCCTCCAGGACCGGGTCCACCGCCTCCAGGTGCGAGGGGTTGGCGGTCAGCGAGACCTTGATCTGCTCGCCGTCCAGACCGGTGAAGGTGCCCTCGGCGCCCAGGTGGTACTTCACATCGCCGGAGCCGTGCATCGACTTCGGGTCGAGGTTGCCCTCGAACTCCCGGAAGATCTGGGCGTACGACTTGCCCACGATGTTCGCGAGGACGTTCAGCCGGCCGCGGTGGGCCATGCCGATGACGACCTCGTCGAGCCGCGACTCGGCGGCGGAGTCGATGACCGCGTCGAGCAGCGGGATGACGGACTCGCCGCCCTCCAGCGAGAACCGCTTCTGGCCGACGTACTTCGTCTGCAGGAAGGTCTCGAACGCCTCGGCGGCGTTGAGCCTGCGCAGGATCCGCAGCTGCTCCTCGCGCTCCGGCTTGGCGTGCGCCCCGCGCTCGATACGGTCCTGGATCCACTTGCGCTGCTTCGGGTCCTGGATGTGCATGAACTCGATGCCGGTGGTGCGGCAGTACGAGTCGCGCAGCACGCCCAGGATGTCGCGCAGCTTCATCATGGACTTGCCGGCGAAGCCGCCGACCGCGAACTCCCGCTCCAGGTCCCACAGCGTGAGCCCGTGCTCGGTGATGTCCAGGTCGGGGTGCTTGCGCTGGAGGTAGTCCAACGGGTCGGTGTCGGCCATGACATGGCCCCGGACCCGGTAGGAGTGGATCAGCTCGAAGACCCGGGCGGGCTTGGTGACGTCCTCGTCGTGCGAGGCGTCGATGTCCTTGAGCCAGCGCACCGGCTCGTACGGGATGCGCAGCGACTTGAAGATCTCGTCGTAGAAGTCGTTCTCGCCGAGGAGCAGTTGGCTGACGATCCGCAGGAACTCGCCCGAGGCGGCGCCCTGGATGACCCGGTGGTCATAGGTCGAGGTCAGCGTCATGACCTTGGAGATGCCCAGCTTGTTCAGGGTGTCCTGCGAGGTGCCCTGGAACTCCGCCGGGTAGTCCATCGAACCGACGCCCATGATGACCGACTGACCGGGCATCAGACGCGGCACGGAGTGGACCGTGCCGAGGCCGCCCGGGTTGGTCAGGGAGACGGTGACGCCCGTGAAGTCGTCCATCGTCAGCTTGTTGTTCCTGGCGCGGCGGACGATGTCCTCGTACGCCTGCCAGAAGTCGAAGAAGTTGAGGGTCTCGGCCTTCTTGATGCCCGCCACGACCAGCTGGCGGTCGCCGTTCGGCTTCACCAGGTCGATGGCCAGACCGAAGTTGATGTGCTCCGGCTTGACCAGGGTCGGCTTGCCGTCCCGCTCGGCGTAGGAGTGGTTCATCGAGGGCATGGCCTTGATGGCCTGCACCATCGCGTACCCGATGAGGTGCGTGAAGGAGATCTTGCCGCCACGCGCGCGCTTCAGGTGGTTGTTGATGACGATGCGGTTGTCGAAGAGCAGCTTCACCGGGACCGCGCGCACGGACGTGGCCGTGGGCAGCTCCAGCGAGGCGTTCATGTTCTTCGCGACGGCGGCGGACGGGCCGCGCAGCGTCACATACTCGGGGCCCTCGGGCGCCGCGGTGGCCTCGCCGCCGTTCGCGGCGGGCTTGGCCTTCGCCGGGGCGGGGGCGGCCGGGGCGGCGGCCACCACGGGCTTCGCCGGGGCAGCGGGCCGCGCGGGCGCCGGGGCGGCGACAGCGGGCTTGGCCGGCGCGACGGGGG
>NZ_JAMHJQ010000021.1 GCF_023534745.1 Streptomyces sp. 35G-GA-8 | reverse complement strand
GGCCGCCGCCCCGCTGCCCGCGCGGCCGGGGCGCCGTGGGAGCCACCGCCGGGGCCCCGGCGGTGGCAGCCGCGGGGGCCGCCGATTCCGCCGGGGCGGGCGGGGCCGCCTGGGGCGGCGGTGCCTTGCGACGCGCGGACTTCTTCCCCTTCTTGGCGGTGGCCTTGCCCGCACCCGGACGCGCGGTCTCGGCGGCGGGCGCCGGAACCGGGAGCGAGGCGGTGGGAAGCTCGGACTGGGACGAGCTGTCGGACGAACGGTCGGACGGCGTGCGGGCGGTCACGGGGGCTGCCTCCTCGGCTGGGCTTCGCTGCTTGACGGTCGAACGGGTGGGGAGCGGGGCCGGACAGGTCGGTACGGGGAACAGGGGCGACCGGCCTCCGGCCGGATGTGTCAGGCGCCCGCGGCCAGCCGGCGGATCGCCGCCATCGGGACCGGGAGCCAGTCGGGGCGGTGCCTCGCCTCGTACAGGACCTCGTAGATCGCCTTGTCCGTCTCGTACGCGCGCAGCAGCTCGGGCTCCGCGCGCGGGTCGGTGCCGGCCGTGGCGTACCCCTCGCAGTACGCCTCCCGGCAGCGCGCCGCCCAGTCCGGGCGCCATGGCTCGTGGGAGCGGGCCGCGTAGTCGAAGGAGCGGAGCATGCCCGCCACATCGCGGACCGGTGGCTGCGGGCGGCGGCGTTCGGCGAGCGGTCTGGCGGGCTCGCCCTCGAAGTCGATGACCGACCAGCGGCCGTCCGGCGTCCGCAGGGTCTGGCCCAGATGCAGATCGCCGTGGACCCGCTGCGCGGGCCGGCCGCGCCCGGCCTCGTCGAGCCCGGCGAGCGCGTCGAAGGCGGTTCGCAGCCCGGCGGCGTACGGCATGAGCGAGGGCACCGCGCGGGCCGCCGACTCCAGGCGTTCCGCCATCCCGTCGGCCAGCTGCGCGGTCTGCCTGCGGCCCAGGGTCACGGTCGGCAGCGCGGCGGCGAGCGCGGTGTGCACCTCCGCGGTGGCCCGCCCCAGCGCGTGGGCCTCCGTGATGAACTCCCTGCCGTGGGCGAGCGAGGAGAGCGCCAGCTGCCAGCCGTCCTGCGAGCCGCGCAGATAGGGCTGGAGGACGCCGAGTGTGAGGGAGTCCCCGCTGCCCGAGGGGTCGGCGGCCTCGAACCAGCCGACCGGCGCGGGCACCCGCTCGCACCCCTCGGCGGCCAGTGCGAGCGGCAGTTCCAGATCGGGGTGCGGGCCGGGGAAGACCCGGCGCAGGATCTTCAGGATGTAGGCGTCCCCGTAGACCAGGGAGGAGTTGGACTGCTCGGCGTCGAGCAGCCGGCCGCTCAGCCCGGCGGGCACGGCGCTCGCGCGGTCGAAGCGCAGCGGGCCCAGCGCGCCGGGGGAGCGCAGGCGCTCCAGCAGCAGTTCGGCCAGATGGGGGTCGTGCAGGGCCTCGTAGACGGTACGGCCGGCCAGCGGCCCCTGCGTGGTGTGGCCGATCAGCGCGGAGGCGAGGCGCGGCGGCAGCACCTTCCGTACCCCGAGCAGCAGCTGATAGCAGTCACCGGCGGGCGAGGAGACCCCGGAGTGGGTGGCGGAGGGGGACGACGGAATCGACCGCGCGGGACCGGAGGTTCCGCGCTGCTCGACACGTACGAGCAGATGCAGCAGACCCGGACCCGCCGCGTCCACGGGCAGCAGTTCGGTGACCGTCACCGGCACGAAGCCGGTGACGGGACGGCCCTTGCCCGCGAACCAGCGCTGGCGGGGCAGCCAGTCGTGGAGCAGCGGAGCGAGCGAGCCGACCAGCGTTCTCGCGTCGGCGGGCGACAGGGCCGGTGACACGGGCGATGCGACGGACGGGGCGACGGGCGAAGCAGTTGCGGGGCGCGGCGTGATCCGGGTGGATGCAGCCTTCGACATGGCATCGCGTCCTTTCCCCGGGCACACCACAGGATGCGCAGAGTGTCCCGGATTGCGGCAATGGCTGTCCGGCTGTGCGGGACGTGTCGGGTGAGGATGATCCGTACGGATCGATTCCGTACGAACTCGATACGAATTTGATCGAATCGATCGAACTGGATGTGGAGGAGCGTGCCCCGTGCGGGGCGGTGGAAACCGCCCGGCACGGGACCACGGTCAACACCGCGTGAACGAGTGAGCGGTGTTGAGCGGTGTGGAGCGGCGCTGTCAGGCCGCGGGATCCTTGCGCAGCCGGAACCAGTAGAAGCCGTGGCCGGCCAGGGTGAGCAGGTAGGGCCACTCACCGATCGCGGGGAACCGCACACCGCCGATCAGCTCGACCGGACAGCGCCCGCTGAACTCCTTCAGATCCAGCTCCGTGGGCTGCGCGAAGCGGGAGAAGTTGTGCACACACAACACCAGATCGTCGCCCTCGCCCTGCTGGGAGGGCGCCTCGCGCAGGAAGGCGAGCACGGCCGGGTTCGACGACGGCAGCTCCGTGTACGAGCCGAGGCCGAAGGCCGGGTTCTGCTTGCGGATCTCGATCATCCGCCGCGTCCAGTGCAGCAGCGAGGACGGCGACGCCATCGCCGCCTCCACATTGGTGACCTGGTAGCCATAGACCGGGTCCATGATCGTCGGCAGATAGAGCCGGCCGGGGTCGCTGGACGAGAACCCCGCGTTCCGGTCGGGCGTCCACTGCATCGGGGTCCGTACGCCGTCCCGGTCGCCCAGCCAGATGTTGTCGCCCATCCCGATCTCGTCCCCGTAGTAGAGGATCGGGGAGCCGGGCAGCGACAGCAGCAGGGCGGTGAACAGCTCGATCTGGTTGCGGTCGTTGTCCAGCAGCGGGGCGAGCCGGCGCCGGATGCCGATGTTGGCCCGCATCCGCGGATCCTTGGCGTACTCCGCGTACATGTAGTCGCGCTCTTCGTCCGTGACCATTTCGAGGGTCAGCTCGTCGTGGTTGCGCAGGAAGATGCCCCACTGGCAGCCGGTCGGGATCGCCGGGGTCTTCGCCAGGATTTCCGAGACCGGATAGCGGGACTCGCGCCGTACGGCCATGAAGATCCGCGGCATCACCGGGAAGTGGAACGCCATATGGCATTCGTCGCCGCCCGCCCCGTAGTCGCCGAAGTAGTCGACGACATCCTCCGGCCACTGGTTCGCCTCGGCGAGGATCACCGTGTCCGGATAGTTGGCGTCGATCTCCTTCCGTACCCGCTTGAGGAACTCGTGGGTGGCCGGGAGGTTCTCGCAGTTGGTGTTCTCCTGCTGGTACAGATACGGCACGGCGTCCAGCCGGAAGCCGTCGATGCCCAGATCCAGCCAGAAGCGCAGCGCGGAGACGATCTCCTCCTGCACCGCCGGGTTCTCGTAGTTGAGATCCGGCTGGTGGGAGAAGAAGCGGTGCCAGTAGTACTGCTTGCGCACCGGGTCGAAGGTCCAGTTGGACGTCTCCGTGTCGACGAAGATGATCCGGGCGTCCTGGTACTGCTTGTCGTCGTCGGCCCAGACGTAGTAGTCGCCGTACGGCCCGTCGGGGTCCTTGCGGGACTCCTGGAACCAGTCGTGCTGATCACTCGTGTGGTTCATGACGAAGTCGATGATCACGCGCATACCGCGCTGGTGCGCGGCGTCGACGAACTCCACGAAGTCGGCGAGATCCCCGAATTCGGGGAGCACCGCCGTGTAGTCCGAGACGTCGTAGCCGCCGTCGCGCAGCGGTGACTTGAAGAACGGCGGCAGCCAGAGGCAGTCCACTCCGAGCCACTGGAGATAGTCCAGCTTGGCCGTGATGCCCTTGAGGTCGCCGATGCCGTCGCCGTTGCTGTCCTGGAACGAGCGCACCAGGACCTCGTAGAAGACAGCACGCTTGAACCAGTCGGGATCGCGGTCCTTGGCCGGGGTGTCCTCGAACGTGTCGTGGACGGGCTCATTGACGATCATGATGTGGGTGACCCTCCGATCGGCGGGGACGGTCGCAGAACCACGACGTGCGCGGGCGTGACGCCCGGCTCTAGGCGCACGTAGGTGGCTCTGCCCCAGTGATAGGTCTCGCCGGTGAGCTCGTCGCGCACCGGGACGGTCTCGTGCCCCTCCAGAGATTCGAGGCCGAGCCGCTCCATGTCCAACGAGACCGTCGCCTCCTGGGTGTGGTGCGGGTCGAGGTTGACGACCACCAGAATGATGTTCGTACCCGACCGCTTGCTGTACGCGATGACCGCGTCGTTGTCGGCGTGATGGAAGTGGATGTCGCGCAGCTGTCGCAGCGCGGGGTGGCGCCGTCTGATCCGGTTGAGCGTGGTGATCAGCGGGGCGATCGTGCGGCCCTCGCGCTCGGCCGCTTCCCAGTCCCGGGGCCGCAACTGGTATTTCTCCGAATCGAGGTACTCCTCGCTGCCGGGCTTCGCGGGGGTGTTCTCACAGAGCTCGTAGCCCGCGTAGACACCCCAGGTGGGCGCCATCGTGGCGGCCAGCACCGCCCGTACCTCGAAGGCCGGCCGGCCGCCCTCCTGAAGATAGGCGTGCAGGATGTCGGGCGTGTTGACGAAGAGATTCGGCCGCATGTACGCGGCCGCCTCACCCGACAGCTCCGTCAGATACTCGGTCAGCTCCTGCTTCGTGTTCCGCCAGGTGAAGTACGTGTACGACTGCTGGAAGCCGATCGCGCCGAGCGTGTGCATCATCGCGGGCCGGGTGAACGCCTCGGCCAGGAAGATGACATCGGGGTCGGTGCGGTTGATGTTCGCGATGACCTTCTCCCAGAAGAGCACCGGCTTCGTGTGCGGATTGTCGACGCGGAAGATCCGTACGCCGTGGGCCATCCAGTAGCGCAGGATCCGGCAGCTCTCCCGGACCAGACCGCGCAGATCGCTGTCGAAGGCGATCGGATAGATGTCCTGGTACTTCTTCGGCGGGTTCTCCGCGTACGCGATGGAGCCGTCCGCGCGGTGGTGGAACCACTCGGGGTGCTTCGTGACCCAGGGGTGGTCGGGGGAGCACTGGAGCGCGAAGTCGAGCGCGACCTCCATCCGCAGGGTGCGGGCCGTCTCCACGAAGTGGTCGAAGTCCTCGATCGTGCCGAGATCGGGGTGGATCGCGTCATGGCCGCCGTCGGCCGAGCCGATCGCCCAGGGCACACCGACATCCCCGGCGGCGGGGGTGAGGGTGTTGTTGGGGCCCTTGCGGTGCGTGGTGCCGATGGGGTGGACCGGCGGGAGATACACGACGTCGAAGCCCATCGCGGCGACGGCGGGCAGCCGTTCGGCGGCCGTCCTGAACGTGCCGCTCACCGGCGGCCCGTCCTTGGTGACGACCGCGCCCTCCGAGCGCGGGAACAGCTCGTACCAGGAGCCGAAGAGTGCCCGCCGGCGCTCCACCAGCAGGGGCGCGGGGCGCGAGGAGCTGATCAGGTCGCGCAGCGGATGGCGGGAGAGGGCGGCGTCGACCTCGGGGGCGAGCGCGGCGTCGAGCCGGGCCCGCGCGGGCAGCGTCTCGTCGCGCAGGGTGTCCGCGGCGGCGAGCACGGCCTCCCGGCCGTCGTGTTTCGGTACGCCGTCGGCGGCCCGCTCGTACAGCGCGGCGCCCTCCGCGAGGACGAGGGCGATGTCGTGCTTGTCGGCGGCCGCCGGGATCTTGATGCTCGCGGCGTGGCGCCAGGTGGCGACCGGGTCGCTCCACGCCTCGACGGTGTAGGTCCAGCGGCCTTCCTCGGTGGGGGTGACCTCCGCGCCCCAGCGGTCGGTGCCGGGGGCGAGTTCACGCATAGGGGTCCAGGGGCCGGGGCGGCCACTGGGGTCCATGAGGACGACGTTGGCCGCGACGGCGTCATGACCCTCCCGGAAGACGGTCGCGGTGACCAGGAAGGACTCACCGCTCACCGCCTTCGCGGGGCGTCTGCCGCAGTCGACGAGCGGGCGTACGTCCAGGACGGGAATGCGACCAATCAGCGGTTTCACTGGATCACCTGAGGGCTGTGCGGGCGTGACAGGCAGGGCGGGTGGAGCTGACCGATCGGACTGACCGGGCGGTGCGGACGCGTCGGGTGGTGCGGGATCGGAGGAGCTGGGGCCCTCCGAAGATCTGCTGTCTTTGCGAGGTTTTGATGTTCTTTGTAGCTGCTCGGTAGACGACTGGGAGGCTGCGGGCATGGCCGCTCCTGTCCGCGTTCACTCGAATAGCGCTGGATTCGTCCTCAATTGTGTAGGGACGCGCTCGTGTGCGGTGCGATGAACATGCGTACGTGCCGGGTGTACCGGGGGAGCCTTCCCACTCTTTTCGGGTGGGCAATCCGGCGGATTGTTAACTACTGCGGCGTACAGGAACAGCAGGGGCGCACGGTCACCAACGGCAAGGTTCAGGCCATGAATTGGGGAGCAGGGCGCGGACACCCCCGGGTGAGTGCGCGTGTGCGCCGTGGTTGCGGAGGGTGAGGTGGGGCTACCGTCAGGGAGACGGCGGGTCGCACAACGTGGTGCGTCCCCTGTGGCTCGTATGTCCCCTGCGAAGGTGGAACACGTGAAGGCAATCCGTCGGTTCACCGTCCGCCCCGTCCTGCCCGAACCACTCCAACCGCTCAGCGACCTCGCCCGCAATCTGCGCTGGTCCTGGCATACCGAGACCCGTGAACTCTTCGAATCCATCGACCCCGCCGGCTGGCGGGCCACCGGCCGCGACCCCGTACGGCTGCTCGGAGCGGTGTCCGCCGCGCGCCTCGCCGAGCTGGCCGGGGACCGTCCCTTCCTCGACCGGCTGGCCGCCGCCGCGGCCGGTCTCGACACCTATCTGCGCGGCGAGCGCTGGTACCAGGAACGCGACGAGCAGGGCGCCGAGCTGCCCGCCGCCATTGGCTATTTCTCGCCGGAGTTCGGGGTCACCGCCGCCCTGCCGCAGTACTCCGGCGGCCTCGGCATCCTCGCCGGTGACCATCTCAAGGCCGCCAGCGATCTCGGCGTACCGCTGATCGGCGTCGGGCTGCTCTACCGGCACGGCTACTTCCGCCAGTCGCTCTCCCCGGACGGCTGGCAGCAGGAGCAGTATCCGCTCCTCGATCCCAACGAACTCCCGGTCACACTGCTGCGCGAGCCGGACGGCACCCCCGCCCAGATCGTCCTCACCCTGCCGGGTGACCGCTCGCTGCGCGCCTGCGTCTGGCAGGCGCAGGTCGGACGGGTCCCGCTGCTGATGCTCGACTCGGACGTCGAGGAGAACGGCCCGGGCGAACGCGACGTCACCGACCGGCTGTACGGCGGCGGCAGCGAACACCGCCTCCTCCAGGAGATGCTGCTCGGCATCGGCGGGGTCCGCGCGGTCCGTACGTACTGCCGGCTCACCGGCCATCCCGAGCCCGAGGTGTTCCACACCAACGAGGGCCATGCCGGATTCCTCGGCCTGGAGCGCATCCGCGAGCTGATGGCGGACGGTCTCGGCTTCGAGGCGTCCCTGGAAGCCGTCCGGGCCGGTACGGTCTTCACCACCCACACCCCGGTGCCCGCCGGGATCGACCGCTTCGACCGCGAACTGGTGGCCCGCCACTTCGGGGACGACGGCGAACTGCCCGGTGTGCCCGCCGAGCGCGTCCTCGGGCTCGGCATGGAGACCTACCCGGGCGGCGAGCCGAACCTCTTCAACATGGCCGCGATGGGCCTGCGGCTCGCCCAGCGCGCCAATGGCGTCTCCACCCTGCACGGCGCCGTCAGCCGCCGGATGTTCGCCGGGCTCTGGCCCGGCTTCGATCCGTCGGAGGTGCCCATCACCTCCGTGACCAACGGGGTGCACGCACCGACCTGGGTGGCCCCCGAGATGGCCCGCCTCGGCGACGCCGAGGGCGTCCCCGACGCCGACGTCTGGGCCGTACGGCGCGCCCTGCGCGAGCAGTTGGTGACCGAGGTGCGCGCGCGCCTGCACGCCTCCTGGCGCCAGCGCGGCGCCGAGGCCGCCGAGCTGGGCTGGATCGACGGCGTCCTCGACCCGGACATCCTCACCATCGGCTTCGCCCGCCGGGTCCCCTCGTACAAGCGCCTCACCCTCATGCTGCGCGACCCCGAGCGGCTGACCGAGCTGCTGCTGCACCCCGAACGGCCGATCCAGATCGTCGTCGCGGGCAAGGCCCATCCGGCGGACGACGGCGGCAAGCGGCTGGTGCGGGAGCTGGTGCGGTTCGCCGACGATCCGCGGGTGCGGCACCGCATCGTCTTCCTGCCCGACTACGGGATGGGCATGGCCCAGAAGCTCTACCCCGGCTGCGACGTCTGGCTGAACAACCCGCTGCGGCCCCTGGAGGCGTGCGGCACCAGCGGAATGAAGGCCGCGCTCAACGGCTGTCTCAATCTGTCCGTCCTGGACGGCTGGTGGGACGAGTGGTTCGAGCCGGACTTCGGCTGGGCCATCCCCACCGCCGACGGCTCGTCCGCCGACGAGAACCGCCGGGACGAACTGGAGGCGAACGCGCTCTACGAACTGATCGAGGACCGCGTCGCGCCCCGCTTCTACGACCGCGGCGGAAACGGACTGCCGGACCGCTGGATCGAGATGGTCCGGCGCACGCTGGTGTCGCTCGGGCCGAAGGTGCTCGCGGGACGGATGGTGAGCGAGTACGTGGAGCGGCTGTACGCCCCGGCCGCCGCCGCCCATCGCGCGCTGGACGCCGAGACCGCCTCGGAGCTGGCGTCCTGGAAGTACCGCACACGCACGCTCTGGCCGTATGTGTCGGTCGACCATGTCGAGACGGTCGCGGCGACCGGCGTCGGAGGCGGCGCGGGCGGCGGCGCCGAGCTGGGCGCCACGCTCTCGCTACGGGTGAGCGTCGGCCTCGGCGAACTGCGCCCGGAGGATGTGGAGGTGCAGGCGGTCGCGGGGCGGGTGGGCTCCGACGACACGATCGTGGACGCCCAGACCTTCCCGCTCAAGCCGGCCGGCGGGCCCGATCTGGAGGGCCGCTGGGTCTACGAGGGCCCGCTCGCCCTGGACCGCACGGGCCCCTACGGATACACGGTCCGGGTGCTGCCGGCCCATCCGCTGCTCGCCACCAGCGCGGATCTGGGGCTGGTCGCGCTGCCGACGGAGGCGACGGGGGAGGGCGCGGGCGTACTGCTGAGGTGAGGCGCGCGTACGCGTACCAGGGCCGGACATCTTCGGGTGTCCGGCCCATCGCGTTGGCCGGCCGCCCTGCGTTGCCCAGCCCTCTCGCACTGCCCAATGGTCCAGACCTTGACGTGTTCATGGGATGGTTCTACGTTCCTCACTCAATAACGAGTTCACAACTCAACCCCACGTTCATGTGGGTGAATCGAGTTGAGGACGTCCAGCGACCGGAAGGCACCCCCACATGCGCCCCGGATCCATCCCCCGAGTCCTCGGACTCTCCACAGCTCTCGCCGGCGTGCTCGCCGCCGCCTTCATGACACCCGCCTCCGCCGAGAAAGCGCCGGACGCCGCACCGGCCAAGCCCGCCACCGCCGCGGTCGCCGCCGCGCCGGCCAACTTCACCCACCCCGGGGTGAACCTCAACACCGCCCAACTCGACTTCATCCGAGCCAAGGTGCAGGCCGGGGCGCAGCCCTGGAAGAGCGCCTACGACCAGATGATGGCCAGCAAGTACGCCAGCCTCTCGCGGACTCCCAAGCCGCGCGCGATCGTCGAGTGCGGCTCGTACTCCAACCCCAACAACGGCTGTACCGACGAGCGCGAGGACGCGATCGCCGCGTACACCGACGCCCTCGCCTGGTACATCACCCGCGACGACCGCTACGCGCAGAAGGCGATCCAGCTCATGGACGCCTGGTCCAACTCCATCCAGGACCACACCAACAGCAACGCCCCGCTCCAGACCGGATGGGCCGGATCCTCGTGGCCCAAGGCCGCCGAGATCATCAAGCATGTGTACGGGAACTGGCCGAACGCCGGGCGGTTCAGCACGATGCTGCGCAATGTCTATCTGCCCGAGATCATCAATGGCTCCAACTCCAACGGCAACTGGGAGCTGACGATGATGGAGGCGGCGGTCAGCATCTCCGTCTTCCTCGATGACGGCGCCAGCTACGACAAGGCGATCAGCAAGTACCTCGTCCGCGTGCCCGCCTACATCTATCTCGCCTCGGACGGCGCGCTGCCCAAGACCGTCCCGAGCCAGAACCTCAACACCCGCGACAAGATCGTCAGTTACTGGCAGGGCCAGGGAACCTTCATGACCGGGCTGACCCAGGAGACCTGCCGCGACTTCGTGCACACCGGCTACGGCATCTCGTCCGTCGGCCATGTCTACGAGACCGCGCGCCTCCAGGGCCAGGACCTGTTCCCGCAGGTCGGCGAGCGGCTGCGGCAGGCGCTCGGCTTCCAGGCGAAGTACGAGGTCCAGGCCGAGCCCGTACCGTCCTCGCTCTGCGGCGGCAGCGTGCAGCGCGGCCTCGGACCGATCACCGAGGTCGGCTACAACGCGCTCAATACGCGGCTGGGCTACGCGATGACCAACACCCAGCGGCTCACGGAGCAGCAGCGGCCGGCGGGGACGAACAATCTGTTCGTGGCCTGGGAGACGCTGACGAACGCGAGCAACCCGAACTAGGTCGCGACTTCTCGGTCCGGTAGTACTCGCGGCTGTCGGCCCCGGCGGGCTCGGGGCCGACACCTTCGGGCAGCCCGTCCGCCGGGAGCCGGGTAGCCGGGCGGCTGGGGGCGACGGATAATCGGACGGGAGGGCGTAGGCGGGGCGGGACCGTCGGTGCCCCGTCGCTTCCGCGCCACCGCACTCTCGGACGGGAAGTGCACGCCATGATCAAGGGCGGCGGAATCTCCGGTGACGGGCGGCCCCTGTCACCACAGGAACGGGCGGACAGGGGCAGGGCTGCCCGCAAGAGGGCTCCCAGGTCCAGCCACGCCGGGTACACCCCGGCCAAGGGGCGGCCGGACCCGGTGGATGTGATCGAGGAGCAGTCGGCCCTGCGCGTGCCCGATCTCGTTCCGATCCGGTATGGACGTATGACGGAATCGCCGTTCCGCTTCTACCGGGGCGCTGCCGCGATCATGGCCGGTGATCTGGCCTCCACTCCGATCTCCGGCATGAGGGCGCAGCTGTGCGGGGACGCGCATCTGCTGAACTTCCGGCTGCTCGGCTCCCCCGAGCGGCGCTTGGTGTTCGACATCAACGACTTCGACGAGACCTTGCCCGGCCCCTGGGAATGGGACGTCAAACGGCTGGCCGCGAGCCTGGTGATCGCGGGACGCGAGAACGGCTACTCGGCGAAGCAGCGGGCGGGGATCGTCCGGGCCGCCGTACGGTCGTACCGCGAGCGGATGCGCTTCTACGCGGGCATGGGAAATCTTGAGGTGTGGTACGAGATCGCCGACACGGCACAGCTCCAGAAGGTGGCGGGCCGGCGGCTGAGCGCGAGAGGCCGGGGGCGGGTGTCGAAGGCCATGGCGAAGGCGCGTACCAAGGACAGCCTTCAGGCATTCGCGAAACTGACCCGACTCCAGGCAGGCGAACGCCGGTTCGTGGCGGACCCGCCGCTGATCGTGCCGATCGACGACATGCCGATGGGGATGGAGCGGGACCGGATCTACCGTGAACTCCACGCGCTCATCGAACGGTACGGTCGGAGCCTGTCCACGGAGCGGGCGCATCTGCTCCGGCAGTACCGGGTGGCCGACATCGCACGCAAGGTCGTCGGGGTGGGCAGTGTGGGAACCCGCTGCTGGATTCTGCTGCTGCTGGGCAAGGACGACGAGGACCCCCTGATCCTCCAGGCCAAGGAGGCCGACCACTCGGTGCTCGCCGCGCATGTCGGCGAGAGCGAGTACGACAACCAGGGACAGCGCGTGGTCGCGGGACAGCGGCTGATGCAGGCCGTCGGCGATGTCTTCCTGGGCTGGGACCGGGTGAAGGGGGTCGACGGCCGTCGACGGGACTTCTACGTACGCCAGTTGCGCGACTGGAAGGGCATCATGGTGCCGCAGATCATGGTGCCGAGGGGGATGCGGGTCTTCGGCGAACTCTGCGGAGAAACCCTGGCCCGCGCCCACGCCCGGTCGGGCGACCGCATCGCCATCGCCGCGTATCTGGGGGCGGGGGAGGCGTTCGATGTCGCGCTGGCGGAGTTCGCGGAGAGCTACGCGGACCAGAACGAACGCGATCACCAGGCGCTGGTGGAAGCGGTACGGAAGGGGAGGGTCAGGGCGGAGGCGGGGTGAGGGTGGGTGGTGTTGGTGGGTGGGTGCGGGTTCGTGCCGAGGGGTAGTCGGGNATCGACTGCGGCCTCCGCGACCCGTTCGGCAACAACATCCGCTTCACCGAGCCGAAGGGCTAGGGCGGACGTCTTTCGGCAGGTCAGGGCCGAGGGGTAGTCGGGGTGGGCCGGAGTTGATCATGGCGGGTGGGGGCCGCCCCTGATCTTTGAGTTTCGCGGTTCCGGGTCGGGCGTCAAGGGCGCTCCTTCGTCGCGTCGGCAAGCCGATGGGCTGCGCCCACCCTTGACACCCGCCCCTCCACCGCAAGTGCTGCTTTGAGGGGGGCGGCCCGGGGGGGAGGGGTCCCCGGAGGGGATCCGTGCATGGTTCGGTCCCTTGCCGACCGCAGGTCGGTGGGCCCTGCGGGGCTGCGCAGGAGTGGAGTGGGGCGGCCCGGCCCCGGCTCAGCGACCTGATGTGAGTGGGTGGTTGGGACTCATGCCCCGCTGTGCGGGCTCGTTGTCGGGTGACACCTGTCAGCCGAGGCAGACGGACCCGTCACCCACCCCCTATGTCCCAGTTTGGCGAGCCATTCCAGGGCCTTCAGGCCGGTGATGCGTCCTGAGTTCGGTTAAGTCGTCCCCACGACACATCACCGCCTCCGACCCGCCCAATCAGCGCCTCACCAGTCACACCCACCCCACCACCCACACACCCCCACCAGCGGGGCATGAATCCCGGCCACTTCCCGACGGTCAGTCGCTTTGCCGGGGCCGGGCCGCCCCATTCCACTGCCGCGCGCCCCGCAGGGCCCACCGGGCCGCAGGCCGGGAACCGGGCCGGTCCAATAGACAGGCCCCCCGGGGACCCCTCCCCCCGGGCCGCCCCCCTCAAAGCTGCACTTGCGGTGGAGGGGCGGGAGTCAAGGGTGGGCGCAGCCCATCGGCTTGCCGACGCGACGAAGGAGCGCCCTTGACGCCCGACCCGGAACCGCGAAACTCAAAGATCAGGGGCGGCCCCCACCCGCCATGATCAACTCCGGCCCACCCCGACTACCCCTCGGCCCTGACCTGCCGAAAGACGTCCGCCCTAGCCCTTCGGCTCGGTGAAGCGGATGTTGTTGCCGAACGGGTCGCGGAGGCCGCAGTCGATTCCGTACGGGCGTTCGGTGGGTTCGTCGGTGAACTCGACACCCCGGGCCCGCAGCGTCTCGTACGTCGCTCGGCAGTTGTCCGTGCTGAAGATGAGCGAGCCGCCCGTCGCGCCCTTGGTCACCAGCTCGCGGACCTGCGCCGCCGTCTCCTCGGACATCGCCGGCGGGCCCGGCCTCTCCAGCAGGATCTGGCGGTCCGGGTGGCCCGGGACGTTCACGGTCAGCCAGCGCATGAAGCCCAGGTCGACATCGGCGTTGACTTCCAGGCCGAGCTTGCCGACGTAGAAGTCGAGGGCCTCGTCCTGGTCGAGTACGTAAATCTGTGAGTGCGTGATCGCGTTGAACATGTGCCTCACGCTACCGAGCGAGATCGACGAAAACTTATCCAAAACTGCTCAGCCGGTGAGCGCGGCGCGGGCGGTCAGTCGCTCGGCCGTGTCCACGCCATCGTGAAGCACGTCGGTACGTTCGTGGCCGTCGACTCCTTGCGATACGCCCTCGGCGACCGGCCGACGATGTCGCGGAATGTGCGGCTGAAGGTTCCCGGACTGCCGAAGCCGACCTGGAAGCAGATGTCCGTCACACTGCGGTCGGTCTCCCGCAGCAGGGACATCGCGCGCTCGACACGGCGGCGCTGCAGATAGCGGTGCGGCGTCTCGCCGAACGTGGCCCGGAAGGTGCGGGTGAAGTGTGCCGCCGAGACATGGGCGATCCGGGCCAGGGCCGGGACGTCCAGTGGCTCCGCGTAGGCGCGGTCCATCGCGTCCCGCGCCCGCAGCATGCGGCGGTTGGACTCCTCGGCGGCGCGGCTCACAGCCCCATCACACCACGGTCGCCCACCGGCCCCACCGGCCGGTCACCCCCGCACTCAGCCGTCCCCTTCACCCGACCCCGCCAGCGACCCCACATCCGTGTTCGCCCCGCACAACACCACGCAGATCCGCTCGCCCTCCTCAGGGCGGTAGCCATACCCCTCGCCCCCCGCGGTCAGCGCGGCGAGAGCCGTCGCCGCGGCGTGTTCGACCGCGAGGCGGTGGTCCGTCCACAGCATGCGGCGGGCGCGGGTGATCTCCGGGTCCGGGACCAGGACGGAGCGCACATCGTCGTGGTCCGCGGCGCGCAGGGCGAGCGTCGTGGCGCGGGCGGCGCCGAGGGAGTCGGCGGCCACGGAGTCGACCGGGACGTCGACCACCCGGCCGGCTTCGAGCGCGGCGTTCAGGGCGCGGCAGTTCTCCGGCTCGACCGCCACCGTCCGGATGCCGTGGTGCCGCGCGGCGGTGGCCACCCCGGCGAAGAGCCCGCCGCCGCCCACCGAGACCACGACCGTGTCCAGATCCGGGATCCGCTGTTGGATCTCCTCCAGCAGGGTGCCCGCGCCCGCGGCGATCAGCGGGTTGTCGTACGCGTGCGAGGCGAGCGCTCCGCTCGTCGCGGCGAAGTCCTGGCACGCGGCCAGCGCCTCGGCGTACGACGCACCGGTCAGCCGTACGTCCGCGCCGTACGAGCGGAGCCGCGCGACCTTCACGGGCGGCGCGGTCTTTGGGAGGAACACCGTGGCGGTCACGTTCTGCTGCCGGGCGGCCCAGGCGCAGGCGAGTCCGGCGTTGCCGCCCGACGCGATGGTCACGCCCGCGTCGGGGAGGGTGCCCTCCTCGCGATGGGCGCGCAGGAAGTTCTGGGCCCCCCGGGCCTTGAAGCTGCCGGTGTGCTGAAGGTGTTCCAGGGCCAGCCAGAGCTGGGCGGCGCCGGGGTCTGCGGGCGCCACCGCCACGGGGCGTACGTGTCCCGCGATGCGGTCGGTGGCCTGCTTGATGTCGTCGTGGCTGAGTTCTCGCACCGGCTGCTCCTCGTTTCGATACGGTGTACCGTACGCTGGCTCGCATGCCTCGGCAATCCGCTTCCCTCGACTCCGCCACCCCCGGCCGTATCGCCGCGACAGCTCTCGCGCTGGTCGACGAGGAGGGGCCCGGAGCCCTCAGCTTCCGTACGCTGGCCGCCCGCCTCGGTGTCGCCCACGCCACCGTCCAGCGCCGCTGCACGGATTTCGCCGGGCTGCTCGACCTCTGCGCCGACCATCTCGCGGCCGATCTGCCGGACATCCCGCCCGGCACCGACTGGGCCCGTGCCACCGAGGTCCGCTTCCGCCGGCTCTACGAGTCGCTGACCGCCCATCCGGGGCTGCTCGCCCTGCGCGGCGGCCGGCCGTGGCTCGGGCCGCAGCTGCTGGGGCGGCTGGTGGAGCCGCAGCTCGCCGACAGCATCCGGGCGGGCATGACGCCCGTGGAGGCGATCACCGCGTACCGCCGGATGTATCTGCTCACCCTCGGCAGCGCGACGTTCGTCGATCACCGCGACCCGAAGTCCTCGCTGGCGGTGACCCGGAGCGCGCTGGCGGCGCTCGACCCGGCGGAGTTCCCCGTACTGACCGGGCATCTCGCCGCCATCCTGCCCGCCGTCGTGGACCACGAGGTCTTCTACGGCGCGCTGCGCCAGCTCGTCCGCGCCGCCGACCCGGCAGCCTGACCAACGCCCCCTTCTCGTCACCGCGATACACGACACCGCGATACACGACGCCGCGCCGCACGACCACGACCGTGCCACCTGCCCCACGGCGTCCCGGAACCGGTTCCGTAGGATCGGCCCGTGACAACGAGTACGGGCGCGGACACGAATACGGACACCGGTTGGGCGCCACCGACCGAGACCGAGCGGCTGCTGTACGAGGCGACGGCGCGCGACGACGGGGACGCGGTCCTCGACACGCTCTCCCGCTCCCGGCTCTATGTGCTCGTCGCCCGGCTGCACGCCGACACCCCCGGCTACACCGCCCCGCTCCCGTCAGGGCATGACCCCGCGACAGGCCGGACCCACGTCCCCGTCCTGACCCCCGGCATGCTGCCGCCCTGGCATCCGGAGTGGGTGTTCCGGCGCACCACGCTCGCCGAACTCGCCACAACCTGGCCGGACAACAAGTGGTGGCTCGCGGTCAACCCGGGCACGCCGTACGCGACCACCGTCAAGGCCCGGCCGGCACACCGCAGGGCGTGGCTGAGGGCCGACGCGAAGTCCGGCGGCCCGCGGCTGAATCGGCTGATCACCCACACCGGCGGTCCGCTGCACGGGCCGCTCGCGCACGGGCTGGCCCTCGGCGCCCATCTCGCCGTCAACAACGGCATCGTCTGGAACCAGCTCGGCGCCGCCTACCTCGACTACGAGACGGACATCGCGCGGCTGCACCGCCCCTGGCACGTCGGCAACCGCGCCGCGTACCGGCAGACGCTCGACGCGCTGATGGCCACCCGGCTCATCGGCCGCACACACGAGTTCGTACTCCGCACCCGGCTCGGTCTCGTCGAACGGCTGAAACGGGCGCCCTCGCAGCGGGAGTGGTCCGAGGCCGTCACCGCCGCACTGAACCGGCGCGGCGCGTCCGAGGAGGAGTCGGCGGAGGCCGGTGAGTCGCTGCTGAGGGTCGTCCGTTACGAGAACCGCTTCCGCGCCGACGGCATCCTCGCGCCCGACGCGCGGATCGACACGCTGGCCGCCTTCGACCACGGGCGCGCGGTCAATGTCGTACGGCTGGCGCTGGGCGCGCGCTACTGCGATCCGTACGAGGCCGAGCAGGCCGTCCTGCGGATCGGTGAACTGGCCCGGCGGGCCTATGGCTCCTGGGAGGAGTTCTCCCTCGGCTACGCGCTGACCCGGATGATCCATTTCGACACGGACGACGACTCCGACGCCAGGTATCAGGAGTCGCTCGACCATCACCGCGTCCTCACCCAGGACCCCGCCGGCCCCTACCGGAACATCCCCTGGTCATGAACCCCACGAACCCAATGAACCCCACGAACCCCACGAGTCCCGCTAACACCCCCGCGTACGGCACCCCTTGGATATCGCCGTCCGAGACCGAACGCCTGCTGTACGAGGCCGGGGCGCGCGGTGACGTCGAGGCCCAGCTACGGGTGCTGGCGGGCGAGGGGCTGTACATCGGCGCGCCGAAGGCCGAGGTCGACGCGGAGCCCGACATCGTCCACTGGCGTCCGCACCGCGACGAGGCCGGACGGAGCTGCAAGCCGGTCCTCACGCGCGGGATGCTGCCGCCGTGGCACCCCGAGTGGGTGTTCCACCGTGTCTCACTCCGGTGGATCGCCGAGTTCGAGTGGCGGGACCCTCGGCAACTGCTCGCGGTCAACGCGGGTACCCCCGCACAGCTTCTGCTGCCCGCCCTGCCCCAGCACCGCGCGCTGTGGCTGCGGTACTACGCGGAGAACGACCGCTCGTCACGCGGCCGGCTGATCGCGCTGCGGCACGGTCCGCTGCACGGGCCGCTCGCCTACGGTCTGGCCTGCGGCGCGCATCTGGCCGTCGGGAACGGGGTGCCGTGGAACGAGGTCGGCACCGCCTACCACGACTACACCGAGGAGGTCGCGCTGCTCCGTGACTCCTGGGACGTCACCGAACGCACTGGCTGGCAGCGGGAGTTGAAAGCACTGCTGGACGCGCGCAACAGCCCGCCCGAGCCCGATTTCGCCCTCCGGGTGCGCGAGGAGCTACGGGCCGGTCTCGGCGGCCCGCCGTCGGCCGACCTGTGGCGCGAGACGGCCGCCGGGCACGCCCAGGACCTCGGGGCCGGCCACGGCGCGGTCAAGGGCATCGAGGAGCTGGTGCGGCGCATCGTCCGGTACGAGGCCAGGTTCCGCGCCGACGGGCTGCTGCCGCCGGACGGCAGGGTGAGCACCACGGTCGCCTACGACTACGGGCGTGCGGTGAATCTGGCCCGCTGGGGGCTGTCGGCGCGGTTCTGCGATCCGTACGAGGCCCAGCAGGCGATCGTGCACGCCGGGGCGCTGAGCAAGTCGGCGTACCGCTCGTGGGAGGACTTCTCCGCGGCGTACGCGCTCGGCAGGGTGCTGCGCTTCGACGGCGAGGAGTACGGCTCGTTCTACGAGCAGAACGTCGTCGCCCACCGTCAGCTGACGGAGAACGAGGGCAGCCCCTGGCGGAACATCCCCTGGCGCTGAGCGACCGTGGGCCGGGCCCGACGCGAGCCGAAGGACTCGACGCGAGCTGACGGACTCGACGCGAGCCGAGGGGACTGGGCGCGGACACGGAACCGCCCGGGGTGTCGTCACACCCCGGGCGGTCCGCCGATCGCAGGGTCCCGCGGCTCAGCTCGTCGGGAAGGTGAGCTTGAAGCTGTTGATACGGCCCGTGTCCTGCGCCGCGACATCCTGGACCCTCAGCTGCCAGGTGCCGTTGGCCACCTCGGACGAGGCGTTCACGGAGAAGGTCTCCACGACGTTGTCCGCGGAGTCGCTGCCGCTGGAGTTCTTCAGCCGGTACGCGGTGCCGTCCGGCGCGACCAGGTCGATGACCAGGTCACCGCGCCAGGTGTGCGTGATGTCCACGCCGACCAGGAGGTTGGTCGGGGCGTTGCCCGTGATGCCGGTGACGTTGATCGAGGAGGTCACCGCCGCGCCGTTGTCCGGGATGGCCACCGCTCCGGTGTTCTCGAAGACCGTGCCGCCCCCGCCGCCACCACCGGGGCGGGTGCCGACCGCGATACCCGCCCAGGCGTTCGCGACGGCGGTGTACTCGGGGCTGGTGGTGCCGTACAGCTCACCGGCGACCGCGAGCGTGCCGGTGCGGGCCGCCGCGTAGTTGGTCGTGGAGGTGAACTTCGTGGTGAGCGCCTTGAACCAGATCTGCTCGGCCTTCGCCCGGCCGATGCCGGTCACCGGCAGACCGTCGGAGGTCGGGGAGTCGTACGAGACACCGTTGACGACCTTGGCGCCGCTGCCCTCGGAGAGCAGGTAGAACCAGTGGTTCGCCGGGCCCGAGGAGTAGTGGACATCGATGTTGCCGATGCCGGAGTACCAGTAGTCCTTGGACGCGCCGTCCTTGCTCGGCTTGTCCATGTAGCGCAGCGGGGTGCCGTTGCCGTTGATGTCGATCTTCTCGCCGACCAGGTAGTCACCCGGGTCCTGCGGGCTGTTGGCGTAGAACTCGACCGCCGCGGCGAAGATGTCGGAGGTGGCCTCGTTCAGACCGCCGGACTCGCCGCTGTAGATCAGACCGGCGGTGGCGGCGGTGACGCCGTGGGACATCTCGTGCGCGGCCACGTCGATGGAGGTCAGCGGCTTGGCGTTGCCCGATCCGTCGCCGTACGTCATGCAGAAGCAGCTGTCCTGCCAGAACGCGTTGACGTAGTTGTTGCCGTAGTGGACCCGGGAGTACGCGCCGACGCCGTCACCGCGGATGCCGCTGCGGCCGTGCACGTTCTTGAAGTAGTCCCAGGTCTCCCCGGCGCCGTAGGCGGCGTCGGCGCCCGCGGTCTCCAGGTTGGACGGGGTGCCGTTGCCCCAGGTGTCGGTGGAGTTCGAGAAGAGCGTGCCGGTGCCCGAGGTGCCGCGGTTCAGGTTGTACGTCCTGTGGTTGCCGCGACCGCCGTCGGTCAGGTTGTACGTCGACCCCGACTGGGTGGAGCCGAGGGTGACCTGACCGCTGTACTGGGTGTTGCCGACGCCGTTGTTGACGGCCTGCCACTCGTACAGCTTCTTGCCGGTGGCGGCGTCGGTGACGACATGCAGCTCGTTGGGGGTGCCGTCGTCCTGGAGTCCGCCGACGACGGTCTCGTAGGCGAGGGTCGGTGAACCCTGCGCCATCCAGACCACCTTGCGCGGCGCGCGCTCGGCCTCGGTCTTCTTCGAACCGTCCGCGGCGGCGGCGCCGAGCGCCTGCTTCTCGGCGACGGCCGGCGCGACCTCGGCCGTGGTGGCGACGTTCTTCAGCGCGGCGGCGGACGCCTTGCTGACGGACTGGGTCGTGCCCGCCTTCGTCGCGGCGACGACGAGGTCACCACCGAGGACCGGAAGGCCCTGGTAGGTGCGCTCGTACCGGGTGTGCGTGGTGCCGTCGACGTCCTGGACGACATCGCGGACGACGAGCTTCTCCTGTGCGCCGAGGCCGAGTTCCTTGGCGGTGGCCGCCTTGGACGCGTCGGCCTCGCGTATCAGCGCGGTGCGCTGTGCGGGGGAGAGGGTGCGCGGCAGCGCTCCGGGGTCGGCCTTGCCGGCGACGGGCGCGGCGGGCGCGCTGTCCGGCTGGGCGCTGGCGGTGCCGGCCTGGACACCGACGGTGAGAAGAGCTGCTGCGGCGATCAGAGCGCCGGTCGCGGTGGCGCGGCGGCTGAGCGTGGGTCTCACGCGAACTCCTTCTGCGAGGGGGGTACCGGGCAGCTCGGTGGGCCGTCCGGACAGTGCACGCGGAGCAAGGTGGTGCGGAGAACGGGGGAAGAGTGGCAGGCGTGACGGCTGGCTGTCAGGAGCGCGTCAACAAGTTGGCCGGAATTCGTTCGCTGCCCGAATGGCCTTGTTCGTTAAGCGGACGTTTCGTCGATCATTGCGGTGGTGTTTCCGGGGGTTCGCGGTAGCCGGATCCGGACAGGGTGCGGAGATCCGGCGGGCGGCTCGCGCTGTTGTGGATTGTGAACGGGGTGTGGTGCGAGGGGCCGATGTGCCGTGACGCGATCACTGCGGATCGTGGCTCGTTTCGTACCATCGGTTGTACGGAGCGGACACGGCCCGTGGGCGTGCCTCCCGGCCCCTCCGATGCCGGACCCCCCGACCCTTTGGCACGTCCTAGGCGGGTCGGTACGAGGTGATCAGCCGGGCGAGATGCGCACCCGCCGTACGCAGCGGTTCGTCGCTCCTGGACACCTGAGCCGCGAACTCGGCGCCCTCCAGCGTGCTGATCACCGTATGTCCCAGGTCCTGGGCGTCCTCGTCGGGGATCCCGGCGCGGCGGAGCGCGTCGGTCACGAGCCCGCGCCAGTGCGCGAAGGCCAGCGCGGCGGCCCGCTGGATGTCCGGTGCGCGGCCGGCCGTTCCCAGGGCGGTGGCCGTGACCGGGCAGCCGTCGATCCAGTCCGAGGCGCGCAGGCCGGTCGCGAGGCCCTCGGCGCAGGCGACGACCGCCCGGGCCGGGTCCGGCTCGCCGGCCAGCACCTCGCGCAGGATCGTGGCGAACTCCCGGTCGCCGTGCTCGATCGCGGCGACGGCCAACTCCTGCTTCCCGCCGGGGAAGAAGTGGTAGATGGAGCCCAGTGTGGCGTTGGCCTCCTGGGCGATCTGCTTGATCCCGGACCCGTCGTACCCCTGTCGCTGCATCAGCCGCGAGGCGGCCCTGACGACCCGTTCGCGGGTGCCGAGGGTGGCCTCCGGATCGCCGTCCGAGTGGTGCCGAGCGGTGGTCTTCATCGGATCAGGCTATCGGGTGGAGCGTTCGCTCCAGTGCCCCCCGCCGACGAGGAGCGGGGCGTTTGACCACGGGTGGCGCGACCCCGAGTCCGGCGGACCCTGAGTCCGGCGGACCCTGGGGTGGGGCGGGAGTCAGGGACGGGTCGGCCCGTGGTCGGACGCGCCGGTCCGGCCGCTCGCCTAGCGTCTGGGGCATGAAGCGACTTCACCGTACGGCGACCGCCGCGGCACTCGCGCTCCCGGTCGTCGCGGCAGGTACCGCCTCGGCGCTACCGGCACCCTTACCCGTCACCGCGCCCGCCGCGCCCGGTTCCGTGGCCAGGGCCGAGACGCCCCAACTGCCCCGGCCCACCGGCCCGTACGCGGTCGGCCGGCACTCGCTGCACCTCACGGACCACTCCCGCCCCGACCCCTGGGTGCCGGAAGCGGGCGCGCGTGAACTGATGGTCACCCTGTACTACCCGGCGCGGGCCGGTACGGGCACGCCGGCCCGGTACGCGACCACCGAGGAGATCCGGCTGCTCATTGAGTCCCAGAACCTGGACGCCACCGTTCCGCCGGAGACACTGAGCGCGACCGGTGTACACAGCCGTGTCAACGCCCGCCCCTCAGAAGGCGGTTCGCATCCCCTAGTGGTGCTCTCCCCGGGCTTCACCGTCTCCCGCTTCACCCTCACCGCCCTCGCGGAGGATCTGGCGAGCCGCGGGTATGTGGTCGCCGCCCTGGACCACGCCTACGAGTCCGCGGGCGCGGCCTTCCCGGGCGGCCGGACGCTGACCTGTGTCGCCTGCGACAAGCTCAGGGAAACCGAGGACTACGGCGTCGCCACCACGGTCCGCGCCCAGGACGTGTCCTTCCTCCTGGACCGGCTGACCGGGAGCTCGCCTGCCTGGCGGTACGCGCACCTCATCGACAAGAAGCGGATCGGCATGGCCGGCCACTCGCTCGGGGGCGCGAGCGCGGGATCCGCCATGGCGGGCGACAGCCGCGTTCGGGCGGGCATCAACATGGACGGGTCCTTCCACGGTTCCGTACCCCCCGAAGGGCTCGACGGCCGCCCCTTCATGATGCTGGGCACCGAAGTGCTCCACCATCCCGGCGGCGAGGACGACAGCTGGGACACGGCCTGGGAGCGCCTGGACGGCTGGAAGCGCTGGCTGACCCTCGCGGGCTCGGACCACTTCACCTTCACCGACGCCCCGTTGCTCGCCGAGGAGTTCGGGCTGCCCACGCCGGAGCTCTCCGGGGAGCGCTCGATCGACCTCACCCGCGCGTACGCCGGGGCCTTCTTCGACCAGCACCTGAGGGGCATCCCGAGGTCCCTGCTGGACGGCCCGACGGCGGCCGACCCGGAGGTGCGGTTCAACAACCCCTGACGGGTGAGGGAAGAAGCGAGATCGGGGCCGGGGCGCGCGTCAGTGGGGGGTGAGCACCATCCGGAAGCGGGCGGCGCCGGAGAGCATCCGGTCGTACGCCTCGGCCGTCCGGTCCAGCGGCATGACCTCGATCATCGGGCGGATCCCGTGCAGGACACTGAACTCCATGGTGTCCTGCACGTCCTGAGCGGTGCCCGAGGGATGGCCGCGAATGATCCTGCCGCTCATCAGGAGCTGGCCCGAGGTGATGCTCATCGGCTCGGGGGCCGCGCCGATGAGGACCAGCTCGCCCCGGTGGGACAGCCCGTCCACGGTCGCCGTGACGGCTTCGGCGTTGGCGGCGGTCGCGAGGACGACCTTCGCGCCGCCGAGTGACCGCAGCGCGTCCGCGACCGGGGTGTCCGCCGTACTGTCGATGTAGTGGTGCGCCCCGAGCTCTCTGGCGAAGTCCTCCTTGGCGGCCCCGCGGGCGATGGCCACGGTCTCGAAGCCCATCGCGACGGCGTACCGCACCCCCAGATGGCCGAGACCGCCGATGCCCAGTACGGCGACCAGGTCGCCCGGCCGCGCGGAGCTGCGCCGCAGTCCGTTGAAGGTGGTCACCCCCGCGCAGGCCATGGGACCCGCGTCCGTCGCCGCCAGCCCGTCGGGGATCCGGGCCAGGGCGTCGGCCGGCGCGATGACCGACTCGGCGAAACCGCCGTCGTACGTCCATCCGGGGACCTTCAGGTTCTCGCACACGATGAAGTCGCCCTGCCGGCACGGCACGCAGTGGTGGCAGCTGCCGCCGAACCACCCCACCGTCACGCGTTCTCCCACCTGCCAGCCACTCCGCGTCCCGTCGCCCAACTCCTCGATCCGTCCGGCGATCTCGTGCCCGGGGACCACCGGAAACCGCACGCCCGGCAGGAGGCCCCCCACGAAAGCGCTGTCGCTGTGACAGACCCCGCAGGCGTCCACGGCCACCCGCACCTCCCCTGGCCCCGGCCGCGGGACCTCACGCTCGACGATCTCGAACGGCCCGTCGGCGGAGGCGACCTGCGCGACTCGGTAGGTGCTCATCTGGATCTCTCCGGGGGCGGAGGGGTACGGAACGGAGGGGTACGGGGAAGCGAAGCCCCCCGAACCAGCAGACCAGCTCGGACCCGGTCACGCGCGCCGAGTGAAGCAGGCGAGTTCCCCCGTGGCGGACCGGCGCGGTCCAGCGGGTCCTTGTCCCGGGCCCGGTTTCCGTCAGGCCAGGCTGTCGCGCCAGGCTCGATGGAGGCCCGCGAAGCGGCCCGTGCCGGCGATCAGGTCCGCGGGGGCGCCGTCCTCGACGATGCGGCCGTGTTCCATCACCAGCACCCGGTCCGCGATCTCGACCGTCGACAGGCGGTGCGCGATGACCACCGCCGTACGGCCGCGCAGGACCGTGTCCATCGCGCGCTGCACCGCGCGCTCGCCCGGGATGTCGAGGGAGCTGGTCGCCTCGTCGAGGATCAGGACCGCCGGATTCGCCAGCAGCGCGCGGGCGAAGGCGACGAGTTGGCGCTGGCCCGCGGAGATGCGGCCACCGCGCTTGCGCACGTCCGTGTCGTAGCCGTCGGGCAGGCCGCTGATGAACTCATGGGCGCCGATGGCCTTCGCCGCGCCTTCGATGTCCTCGCGGGAGGCGTCCGGGCGGCCCAGGGCGATGTTCTCGGCGACCGTGCCGGAGAACAGGAACGCCTCCTGGGTCACCATCACCACTCCACGCCGCAGCTCGGGGGTGTCCAGCTCGCGCAGATCGACGCCGTCGAGGAGGATCCGGCCCTCCGTCGGGTCGTAGAACCGCGCCAGCAGCTTCGCCAGCGTCGACTTGCCGGCGCCCGTCGAGCCCACGACCGCGACCGTCTGGCCCGCCGGGATCGTCAGATCGAAGCGGGGCAGGACCTCGCCGCCCGTGCGGTACGCGAAGCCCACCCCGTCGAAGACGGCCTCCCGGCCCGGGAACTCGCCGGTGAGCGCGGGCAGCGTCCGGGGGTTCGACGCCTCGGGTACCGAGGGCGTCTGGGCCAGCAGGCCCGCGATCTTCTCCATCGAGGCCGCCGCCGACTGGTACGAGTTGAGGAACATCCCCAGCCGGTCGATCGGGTCGTACAGCCTGCGCAGATACAGCACCGCCGCGGCCAGCACACCCAGCGCGAGCGTGCCGTCCGCCACCCGGTAGGCGGCCCACAGGACGATCGCGGCGACGGCGGTGTTGGCGACGAAACGGGAGCCGACCACATACCGGGCCATCTCCAGCAGCGCGTCGCCGTTGCTGTGCTCATGGCGGTGGTTGAGCGCGTGGAAGTCCCTGTCATTGGCGCGCTCGCGGCGGAACGCCCGCACCGGCCTGATGCCGTTCATCGTCTCCGCGAACTTCACGATCACGGCCGCGATCGCGGTGGAGCGCAGGCCGAAGACGATCCCCGCCCGCCGCTGATAGAGCCGCACCAGCAGATACAGCGGTACGAAGGAGAGCACCGCCAGCGATCCGATCCCCAGGTCCAGATAGAGCAGCATCGCCGAGATGTACGCGAAGGCCAGCACCACCCCGATGAGTTCCTGAAGGCCCTCGCCGAGCAGCTCGCGCAGTGACTCCACATCGGTCGTCGACCGGGAGATCAGCCGCCCGGAGGTGTAGCGCTCGTGGAAGTCCAGGCTCAGCGCCTGGGCATGGCGGAAGATCCGGCCGCGCAGATCGAGCAGTACGTCCTGGTTGACCCGGGCCGAGACCCGGATGAAGGCGTACTGGAACGCCCCCGAGCCCAGCGCGCAGATCAGATACCCCGCTCCGACGGCGTACAGCGGCCCGTTGTCGCCGTCGCGGAAGGCGGGCACACCGCGGTCGATGGCGTACGCGACGATCAGCGGGCCCGCCTGGGAGGCGGCCTGCTGGAGCAGCAGGAGCAGCGCGGCCAGCGCGACCCGCCCGCGCCTGACCTTCAGCAGGGACCGCAGCAGGGCGCCGGTCGCGCCGGGGGGCGCGGGCAGGGCGTCCTGGCCGAACGGGTCGTCGGCGTCTGCGGTGTGGGCCTGTGCGGCGTGGGCCTGGGTGGCGTGTGCCTCGACGGCATCGGGCGCGGCCGGCGGCGTGGGGGAGCCCTTGCCACCCGGCTCGACCGGGCCGTTCGCGTCCGGGCCCGGGGCGCCCTGGCCCGTGGTGGTCGATGTCGTCATCGGATGCTCTCCTCAACAGGCCCGGAAGCGGCTTCGGCTTCGGCTCCGGATCCGGCCCCGGGATCCCGTTCCGTCCCGGACATCAGCCACGCGTACTCCTCGCTGCTGCGCAGCAGCTCCTGATGGGTGCCGACGGCGGCGATCCGGCCCCCCGACATCAGCGCCACCCGGTCGGCGAGCAGCACCGTGGACGGCCGGTGCGCCACCACCAGCGCCGTGGTCTCCCGGAGCACCTGCCGCAGCGCGGTCTCCACCAGCGCTTCCGTATGGACGTCCAGCGCGGACAGCGGATCGTCGAGCACGAGGAAGCGCGGCCGGCCGACCACCGCCCGTGCCAGCGCCAGCCGTTGGCGCTGGCCGCCGGAGAGGCTGTGTCCCTGCTCGCCGACCTCCGTCCCGGTCCCCTGCGGCAGATCCTCGACGAACCCCGCCTGGGCCACGTCCAGCGCACGCCGCAGCGCGTCCTCGTCGGCGTTCTCCGCGCCCATCAGCACGTTCTCCCCGACGGTCGCCGAGAACAGCGTCGGTTCCTCGAACGCCACCGACACCAGCTCCCGCAGCCGCTCGCGCGGCATCAGCGCGATGTCCTCGCCGTCCAGCGTGATCCGCCCGGCGGTCACTTCGTGCAGTCGCGGTACGAGGGCGGTCAGCGTGGTCTTGCCCGAACCGGTGGCCCCGACGATGGCCATCGTCTCGCCTGGCCCGATGTGCAGATCGATACGGTCCAGGACGGGCGTGGAGCCCGCCTCGGCGTCCGGGTAGCGGAACGAGACGCCCTCGAAGCGCAGCCCGCGCCCGGCCCCGTGATCCGAGGTCCCTCCCGACGCGCTCCCCGGCGCGTCCTCCTCTTCCTCCCGTACGTCCATGACCTCGAAGAACCGCTCGGTCGCCGTCGCGGACTCCTGGCTCATCGCGAGCATGAACCCGATCGACTCCACCGGCCACCGCAGCGCCAGCGCCGTCGACAGGAAGGCGACCAGCGTGCCGGTCGAGAGCCCGCCGTCCGCGACCTGGATCGTGCCAAGCACCAGCGCGGCGGCGACGGCCAGTTCGGGAATGGCCATGATCACGGCCCAGACGCCCGCCAGCAGCCGCGCCTTCTCCAGCTCTGTCGCGCGCAGCCGCTGGGTGAGCGCCCGGAACGCGAGGGACTGGCTGCGGTGGCGGCCGAAGCCCTTGATGATCCGGATGCCGAGCACACCCTCCTCGACCACCGTCGTCAGATCGCCCACTTGGTCCTGCGCCCGGCGCGCGACCAGCGCGAACCGCGACTCGAAGTACGAACAGACGATGACCAGCGGTACCACCGGGATCATCAGCACCAGCCCGAGCGACCAGTCCTGGATCAGCAGGATCAGAAAACCCACCAGGATCGTCGTCGCGTTGACCAGCAGAAACGTCAGCGGGAACGCCAGGAACATCCGCAGCAGCATCAGGTCCGTCGTGCCGCGCGACAGCAGCTGACCCGATGGCCACCGGTCATGGAACGCCACCGGCAGCCGTTGCAGATGCCGGTAGAGATCCGCCCGCATCGCCGCCTCCACACCGGCCAGCGGTCGCGCCACCAGCCACCGGCGGAAACCGAAGAGGACCGCCTCGACGATTCCCAGCACCAGCAGGAGCAGCGCCCCGAGCCAGATTCCCCCGGTGTCCCGGTCCGCGACAGGACCGTCCACCATCCACTTCAGTACGAGGGGGAACACCAGCCCGAGACAGGAAGCGAAGATCGCGACAAATGCCGCACTGAACAGACGTACGCGCACCGGTCGTACGTACGGCCACAGCCGCAGCAGAGAGCGAACGGAGGACCGGTTCTTGGTGGCTGCATGTGTTTCGGACATCAGGGGCGAGCCTACGGTTCACCACTGACATCGCTCATGTGGTTTTCCCCTCACCCCCGCACCCTGAGGAGCAGCACCGCCCGCGCCGGGACCGTGACCGTCGCTCCGCCCTCGTACACCGTGCCCGGCGCCTCCGTCTGCTCCTCCCGGGTGGTGTCCACCACCACCTCGTACGCGCGCGCCCAGGGGGCCCCCGGCAGCACGAACTCCACCGGCCGCCCGGCCGCGTGCAGGATGGTCAGGAAGCTGTCGTCCGTGATCTTCTCGCCGCGCGCGTCCCGGCCCGGGATGTCCCGCCCGGACAGGAAGAGCCCGAGCGTCGAGGCCGGCGCGTACCAGTCCTCCTCCGTCATCTCCGAGCCCCGACGGGTGAACCACGCCAGGTCGCGCAGCCCGTCCGGGGCCTGTGGACGGCCGGAGAAGAACGCGCGGCGGCGCAGCACGGGATGGGCGTGGCGCAGGGCGAGCAGCCGGGCGGTCAGTGCGTGCAGCCCCTGCCCGCCCGGGCTCTCCAGCAGCGACCAGTCCAGCCAGCTGACCGGGCCGTCCTGGCAGTACGCGTTGTTGTTGCCGCGCTGCGTACGGCCCATCTCGTCGCCCGCGACCAGCATCGGCACGCCCGTCGAGACCAGCAGGGTGGTGAGCAGATTGCGCGACTGCCGCCGGCGCAGGGCGTTGACCGCGGCGTCGTCCGTCTCGCCCTCCACTCCGCAGTTCCAGGCGCGGTTGTCATGCGTCCCGTCCCTGTTGCCCTCGCCGTTGGCCTCGTTGTGCTTCCGCTCGTACGACACCAGATCGCGCAGCGTGAAGCCGTCGTGCGCGGTGACGAAGTTGATCGAGGCGTACGGCCGCCGGCCGCCCCACGCGTACAGATCGCTGGACCCGGACAGCCGGTAGCCGAGATCCCGTACGTCGGGCAGGGCGCCGCGCCAGAAGTCCCGCACGGCGTCGCGGTAGCGGTCGTTCCACTCCGTCCACAGCGGCGGGAACGATCCGACCTGATAGCCGCCGTTGCCCACGTCCCAGGGCTCGGCGATCAGCTTCACCCGGCGCAGCACCGGGTCCTGGGCGATCACCGCGAGGAACGGCGAGAGCATGTCGACGTCGTGCATGGAGCGCGCCAGGGCCGCCGCCAGATCGAAGCGGAAGCCGTCGACGCCCATCTCCGTCACCCAGTAGCGCAGTGAGTCGGTGATCAGCCGCAGCACCTGGGGCTGGACCACATGGAGGGTGTTGCCGCAGCCCGTGTAGTCCGTATATCGGCGCGCGTCGGCCGGCAGCCGGTAGTAGCCGCGGTTGTCGATACCGCGCAGGGACAGGGTCGGCCCCTGCTCCCCGCCCTCCGCGGTGTGGTTGTAGACCACGTCGAGGATGACCTCTATCCCCGCGGCGTGCAGCGCCCGCACCATCTCCTTGAACTCCGCGACCTGCTGTCCCCGCGTGCCGCTCGCCGCGTAGCCCGAGTGCGGCGCGAAGTAGCCGATGGAGTTGTAGCCCCAGTAGTTGCGCAGCCCGCGCCGCAGCAGATGGTCCTCGTGCGCGAACTGGTGTACGGGCAGCAGCTCCACCGCCGTCACCCCGAGCCGCCGCAGATGGCCGATGGCCGCCGGATGCGCGAGCCCCGCGTACGTACCGCGCAGCTCCTCCGGGATCCCCGGGTGCAGTTGGGTGAAGCCCCGCACATGCAGCTCGTAGATGACCGAATCGGCCCAGGGCGTCTTGGGCCGGCGGTCGTCGGCCCACTCGTCGTCGGGCGCGCCGTCATGGACGACGACCCCCTTGGGGACGTACGGGGCGGAGTCGCGGCTGTCCCGTACGGTGTCGGCCACCTCCCGCTGCGGCCAGTCCCGTACATGGCCGTAGACCTCCGGGGGCAGCGCGAAGTCTCCGTCCACCGCGCGGGCGTACGGGTCGAGCAGCAGCTTCGCCGGATTCCAGCGGGCACCCGTCCAGGGGTCCCAGCGGCCGTGCACCCGGAATCCGTACCGCTGTCCCGGCCGGACGCCGGGCACGAAGCCGTGCCAGATCTCATGGGTCAGCTCGGTCAGCGACAGCCGGGTCTCGGCGCCGCTGTCGTCGAAGAGACAGACCTCGACCGCCTCGGCGCCGCCCGCCCAGAGCGCGAAGTTGGTGCCCGCCACGCCGTCGGGGCCCACTCGGTAGCGCGCCCCCAGCGGCGTCGGCGCGCCCGGCCAGACCACGGGCCCCGGGGCGGCGGGCTCGCGGCGGTGGCCGTTGCCCGCGACGCCGGGTCCGATGCCCGTTCCGGGGCCGGGCCCGACGCCCGTTCCGGGGCCGGCTCCGACGCCCGTTCCGATGCCCTTCGCCCCGCCCGCCTCCTTCCGCCTCTCCTGCACTGCCTTCTGCTCGGCTGCGCTCGCCACTGACCGGCCTCCCGCGGCTCGTCGGCCTCGCGGATCGGGCGCACGACGTCCCGGCCGTGGCTCCCCTCGCGTGGTCCTCCCACCTGTTCTGCCCGCAAGAGGGCCCGCCCTCACGTTTCCACCGGAGGGGCGTGGTCGTTGGGCGGGACGTGAGACACGTACTGAAGCGGACAGACCCCAAGCGGGCAGGGACCGGCGTGGCCGCCGTTCTGACATGGGCAGGACTGATGACCGGGCTGCTGGCCGGCCTGGCGGGATGCACGGGCACCGAGTCGTTCACAGAGGGCAAGTCGCGCGCTCCCGGGGACACGATCCGGATCACCCCCGAGGACGGGGCGAAGGGCATCGGCCGGTCCGACCCGATCGAGGTGCGGGTGCCGGACGGCCGGCTGGAGCGCGTCAAGGTCGTCCAGGTGGAGGACGCGCAACCCACCGAGCTGCGCGGACGGATCTCCGCGGACGGCCGGTCCTGGACACCGGAGAGCGGCGCGCGGATCGCGCTCGCCGCCAAGTACAGCGTCGACGCCGTGGCCGTGGACGCCGCGGGCCGCCGCTCGGCGCGCCACTCCACCTTCACGACGGCGGTCCCCACCGACCGGTTCATCGGCTACTTCTCCCCGGAGAACCGCGCCACCGTCGGCACCGGCATGATCATCTCCTTCGACTTCAACCGGAGGATCCAGGACCGCGAGGCCGTCGAGCGCGCCATCACCGTGACGGCGGACCCGCCGGTGGACATCGCCGGGCACTGGTTCGGCCACGACCGGCTCGACTTCCGGCCGCGCGAGTACTGGGAGCCGGGCACGGAGGTCACGATCGAGCTGGCCCTGCGGGACGTCCAGGCCGCGCCGGGGGTGTTCGGCATCCAGGAGAAGACCGTCGGCTTCACCATCGGCCGGTCCCAGGTCTCGGTGGTCGACGCCGAGGAGCACACCATGGAGGTACGGCGCGACGGTGAGCTGGTCTCGACCGTGCCGATCACCGCGGGCGCGGCCAAGACCACCACCTACAACGGGAAGATGGTGGTCACCGAGTTGTACGACGTCACCCGCATGAACGGCAGGACGGTCGGCTTCGGCGGTGAGTACGACATCAAGGACGTGCCGCACGCGGTACGGCTCACCACGTCCGGGACGTTTCTGCACGGCAACTACTGGGCGCCCGCCGACACGTTCGGCTCCCAGAACGTCAGCCATGGCTGTGTCGGCCTGCGGGACGTGAAGGGCGGCGGCCCCGACACCCCGGCCGGCTGGTTCTTCGACCGGACCCTGATCGGCGATGTCGTGCAGGTGGTCAACTCCCATGACCGTACGGTCGCTCCCGACAACGGTCTCGGTGGCTGGAACCTCGACTGGAAGCGGTGGAAGGCGGGTTCGGCCCTCACCGCCGGCTGAAGCCGCGAAGCCCCGACGTCGCGAAGCCCCGAAGCCGCGGCCGTCGTTGGCCAACTCCTCGGCGCGGCCCCCGGCCCCGGACGGGCCGGCCCCTCGTACGGCCCGTATGACCTGCGCCGTCCCGGCCTGTTGGGACGGAATGGTGACAGACGCGAGAGCACCGTAAGGCTCGCGGTGTGATTATCTGTCGCGAGCGCGTGCACTCGACGCGCGGGAGTGCGGGCCGTGGCGGGGCCAGGCCGTGCGAGGGGAGACGACCGAAGTGAATGGGCTGCCGATATCGGGGACATCGGCCGGGTCGGACCGGGCGCCGCTGGGCGAGAGCCCGGAGCGGCGAACGGAACGGCGAACGGGACGAAGGGGAAACGGCGGAACGGGGCTGCTGGCACTGATGCTCGGTGCGCTCCTCCTGGTCGTCACGGCGTGTGGCGGGGGCGGGGGTTCCGGCGCGGGCGACGGTGACAAGAACGGCGAGGGCGCGGGGAAGGTCGAGAACGCGGCGTCGGTGGCCGTCGTGACGATCGCCCCGAAGGACGAGGCGAAGGCCGTGGCGACCACGGGCGCCCTCAAGGTCTCGGCCGCCAAGGGCAAGCTGACCACGGTCACCGTCCAGGACGACAAGGGCAATCCGGTCGAGGGCAAGCTGACCGCCGACGGCACGGGCTGGGAGCCGCTCCAGCATCTGGCCGGCGCCACCAAGTACAAGGTGCACGCGATCGCCAAGGACGCCGAGGGCCGGGAGTCGGCCAAGGACACCACCTTCACCACGCTCGTCCCGAAGAACACCTTCATCGGCCACTACACGCCCGAGGACGGATCCACGGTCGGGGTCGGCATGCCGGTCTCGATCAACTTCACCCGGGGCATCACCGCGCCCGAGGCGGTGGAGAAGGCCATCACGGTCACGGCCGAGCCGTCCGTGCCGATCGAGGGCCACTGGTTCGGCAACGACCGCCTCGACTTCCGCCCCGAGAAGTACTGGGCGCCGGGTACGAAGGTGACCGTGAAGCTCAACCTGGACGGTGTCGAGGGCCGCCCCGGGGTCTACGGCGAGCAGGCGAAGTCCGTGCGGTTCACGATCGGCCGCAGCCAGGTCTCCACCGTCGACGCGAGCGCCAAGACGATGAAGGTCGTACGGGACGGCAAGCAGATCAAGAACATCCCGATCACCGCGGGCGCCCCGGCGACCACCACGTACAACGGTCAGATGGTCATCAGCGAGAAGTACGAGGTGACCAGGATGAACGGCGCGACGGTGGGCTTCGGCGGCGAGTACGACATCAAGGACGTGCCGCACGCGATGCGGCTGTCCACGTCGGGCACCTTCGTCCATGGCAACTACTGGGCTTCCGCGGGCACGTTCGGCTCCGCGAATGTCAGCCATGGCTGTGTCGGGCTGCGGGACATTCGCGGCGGCGGGAACAACGGCACCCCGTCGGCGTGGTTCTACAACTCCTCGCTCATCGGTGACGTGGTGATCGTGAAGAACTCGAAGGACAAGCAGATCGCCCCGGACAACGGCCTCAATGGCTGGAACATGTCCTGGTCGGAGTGGATCAAGTAGGACGTCCGTCGATTTCCACCACTTCCTCCCGGGAGATACGGGCCCGGTGCGCCGCGATCAGGCGCACTGGGCCCGTCCGCGTATCGGTGCCGGTTAGCGCCGGTTAACCTGCGCCCATGGCATTCGTGAATCTTGAGGTCTCCGGCGGCGTCGGCACGATCCGGCTCGACCGCCCTCCGATGAACGCACTCGACTCCTCCATCCAGGACCGGCTGCGCGAGCTGGCCGAGGAGGCGGGCCGGCGCGACGACGTACGGTCCGTGATCCTGTACGGCGGCGAGAAGGTCTTCGCGGCAGGCGCCGACATCAAGGAGATGCGGGGGTGGGACCACGCGGCGATGGTCGCGCGCTCCCGGGCGCTCCAGGAGTCGTTCACCGCCGTCGCCCGTATCCCCAAGCCCGTCGTCGCGGCGGTCACCGGCTACGCGCTGGGCGGCGGCTGCGAGCTGGCCCTCTGCGCGGACTTCCGGATCGCCGGGGCCAACGCCAAGCTCGGCCAGCCCGAGATCCTGCTCGGGCTGATCCCGGGCGCCGGCGGTACACAGCGGCTCGCGCGGCTGGTCGGCCCGTCCAAGGCCAAGGACCTCATCTTCACGGGCCGTCAGGTGAAGGCCGACGAGGCGCTGGCGATCGGGCTGGTCGACCGGGTGGTCCCGCCGGAGGAGGTGTACGAGCAGGCGCACGCCTGGGCCGCGAAGCTCGCCCAGGGGCCCGCGCTCGCACTGCGGGCCGCCAAGGAGTCGGTCGACGCGGGTCTGGAGACGGATCTGGAGACCGGTCTTACGATCGAACGCAATTGGTTCGCGGGCCTCTTCGCCACGGAGGACCGCGAGCGCGGCATGCGATCGTTCGTGGAGGACGGTCCCGGGAAGGCCAAGTTCCTCTGAAAGCAGCCCTGTTGGCCGGGAGCGGGGCGCGGCGTCAACCCGGCGCCCGGCTTAGCGCAACCTTAAGAGAACCTTAAGGTATTTACCGTGATCGCTCTTGGTGATCACCCCATTGCGGGTCGTTATCGCAGGTCAGTGAGTTGTGCAAGCTCAAGTTCTGCCCTTGGCATATGCCGTTCGCGCCCCCTGGAATGACTCATTCCGGGGGGTCGATTCACCCGGAACGGCCCCCGGGAGGGTTCAGGGCGGCCATGATGGGGGACATGGCGGGCCTGGAGGGTGTGGAGCAACCGCGGCAGCGCGGCGACGCTGCCGCCACGCGGTGGATACCGTCCGCCGATGACGAACAGGCGCTCAAGGCGCTGGAATTGTTCGGCAATCCGACGGAGGCGGAAGTCCGTCTGCCCTCCCGCCCCGAATCCGCCCTCGCCGCCCGCCGGATCACCCACTGTGTGGTGCTGAGGCAGTGGGCGCTCTCGCCGGGGACCGCCGAGCACGCCGTGCTGCTCGTCTCGGAACTCGTCGGCAACGCCGTACGGCACACCGGCGCCCGGGTCTTCGGGTTGCGGATGCTGCGCCGCCGCGGCTGGATCAGGATCGAGGTGCGGGACCCCTCGCGCGGGCTGCCGTGTCTGATGCCGGTGCACGAGATGGACACCAGCGGGCGCGGCCTCTTCCTGGTGGACAGGCTCTCCGACCGCTGGGGGGTGGATCTGCTGCCGCGCGGCAAGACCACCTGGTTCGAGATGCGGGTCTCCGACCGCCAGCTGCCCTGAAGGTGACGACCCGTACGTCCCGTTAAACGGGTCAATCGTCACCTTTCGCCCTCCTTCCCCCTTAAATGGGGGCGTGATCCCGATCGACCGTCGCAGTGCGCTGCGCGCCGGAGCCGGCGCGGCCGTGGCGGGCGCCCTCGCCACCGGCTGTACGGACAGCGCCCCCGCCACGCCCACCGGTTCGGCGTCCGGTCCGCCGCGCGGCTCGGACCCCGGATCGCCGCCAGGGCCGTCCGCCGGATCCAGCATCGGGAGCGGGCGGCCCGCCGCCCGTACCGCGCCCCAGCCACGCCGGTTCCCCGGGCAGGGCGCCGAGATCACGCATGGCCCCCGCGACCGCGCGCGGGTCGCCCTCACCTTCCACGGCCAGGGCGACCCCGCCACCGCCACGGCCGTGCTGGGGGAGGCGGAACGCGCCGGGGCCCGGATCACCGTCCTCGCCGTGGGCGGCTGGCTCGACGAGCATCCGGCCCTCGCCCGCCGGATCCTGGACGGCGGCCACGATCTCGGCAACCACACACTGCACCACATCGACATCTCCGAACTGGACGAGGCCGCGGCCTACGCGGAGATCACCGGCTGCGCCCAGCGGCTGCGCAGGCTCACCGGCTCCATCGGCAGCTGGTTCCGCCCCTCCCGAACCCAGCACGCCACCCCGCTCATCCTCCGGCTGGCACGGAAGGCGGGCTACCCGCACGTCCTGTCGTACGACGTCGACTCCCTCGACTTCACCTCGCCCGGCGCCGCGGCCGTCACCCGCACCGTCACCGGACAGATCCGCAACGGCTCAGTGGTGAGTCTGCACTTCGGCTACGCGGACACGGTCGCCGCGCTGCCCGCCCTCCTCGACGCACTGGAACGCCGCGGCCTGCGCGCGGTGACGACCACGGAGCTGCTGACCTGATGCTTCCCCCCACTCCACGGACCACAGGGCGGCCCGCCCCGATTCCCCCGCGGGCCGCCGAGCGGATCACCAGACGGACCACCGCCCTGCTGGGGGCCGCCGCCCTCGCCCTGCTCGCGAGCTGCGCGAGCCCGGACACCGAGCAGCCGGAGCGGAAGGCGACCAAGGCCGCCGCCCGGCCCGTCGTGCCCGAGCGGAGCGTGCCGGCCGGACTGCCGGGCATGCCACCCGTACTCGACCCCAAGGACATCTACGCCGCCGACCGGCCCGGCATGTTCTCGCCCATCGTGAAGGGCTTCCCGTCCCGGGTGTATGTGCCCAACACCCACTCCGACACGGTCTCGGTGATCGACCCCGCGACATACAAGGTCATCGAGACCATCGACGTCGGCAGACAGCCGCAGCACGTCGTGCCCTCCTGGGACCTGAAGACCCTCTGGGTCAACAACAACCGCGGCCATACGCTCACTCCGATCGACCCCGCCACCGGAAAGGCGGGCGAGCCGGTCGACGTACACGATCCGTACAACCTCTACTTCACGCCCAACGGCAGATACGCCATCGTCATGGCCTCGCTCGACCGCCAGCTGGTCTTCCGCGATCCGCACACCATGAGGGTGAAGAAGACCGAGCCGGTCACCTGCGCGGGCGTCAACCACGCCGACTTCTCGGCGGACGGCCGGTACTTCATCGTCTCGTGCGAGTTCTCCGGTGAACTCCTCAAGGTCGACACGGAGCGGATGAAGGTCATCGCCCAGCAGAAGCTGCCCTTCCAGGGAGCCATGCCGCAGGACGTGAAGATCTCGCCGGACGGCAGGACGTTCTACATCGCCGACATGATGGCGCACGGCGTGTGGGTGCTGAACGGCGAGAAGTTCACCACCCCGAAGCTGCTGCCGACGGGCGAGGGCTGCCACGGCCTGTATGTCAGCCGGGATTCCAAGGAGATGTACATCTCCAACCGAGGCGAGGGCACCATCTCCGTCTTCGACTTCGCGAAGAACAAGCTGGCGAAGAAGTGGCATCTGCCGGACGGCGGCAGCCCCGACATGGGCGGCGTCTCGGCAAACGGCAAGGTCCTGTGGCTGGCGGGGCGTTACGACTCCGAGGTGTACGCGATCGACACACGCAGCGGTAAGCAGATCGCCCGGATCCCGGTCGGCGGCGGCCCGCACGGACTGGCGGTCTACCCGCAGCCCGGCCGCTACTCGCTGGGGCACACGGGAGTCTTCCGCTGACGCGGAGTTGACGTCGGGCGGACGCCAACTCGTACGTGTGCGGGCAAGGTTGTGGACCGACACGCCCCTGAACGGGTGACGGTCCACGGCCTGCCGCCGTACAGCGTGGAGGGTGCACCCCATGATCACTCCTCGTTCGCGGCGGCGCGCCGCCGCCGTCGCCCTGTCCGTCACCGCCGTCCTGATCCCGGCCTCCGCCACCGAGGCCGCGTCCACGGCGACCCGGACCTCCGCCGGGGCCGCCCCGGTCACGTCCTCCCCGGTCGCGTCCGCCCCTGTCACGTCCGCCCCCGTCACGTCCGCCCCCGCGCGCGCCGCTTCCTTCAAGGCCGCGGAGAGCTGTCCCCGCGTCAGCGACCCGATCTTCGCCGCGGCGGACCGTACGGTCGAGGTGGAGCGGATCACCCCGGCGCCCGCGTGGCGCACCGACTGCCGGCAGCTCTACCGCGCCGACAGCCGGAAGCCGGAGGTGATCTTCGAGCAGGGCTTCCATCCGAAGGCGCCGGTGGACGGGCAGTACGACGTGGAGAAGTACGTCCTGGTCAACCAGCCCTCGCCGTATGTCTCCACCAGCTATGACCACGACCTGTACAAGCAGTGGTACAAGAGCGGATTCAACTACTACATCGACGCCCCCGGCGGTATCGACGTCAACAAGACGATCGGCGACACCCACAAGTGGGCCGCCCAGGCGGAGGTTGCCTTCCCCGGCGGGATCTCGCGGGAGCGGATCGTCGGTGTCTGCCCGGTCGACAAGGTGAAGAAGACCGAGATCATGTCGGAGTGCCTGGACAATCCGCACTACCAGCCGTGGCGCGGCTGACCGGCGCCGCCAGGTGGCCGGCCGGCCCGGCCTTCCTCGGAACGCCCGCACAGCGCGGGCGTTCCTTGGTGTCGGGGGTCGGGCGTTGGGCGTCCGGTGACCCGCGTGCGCCGGGCCTGTGACGGGCTACCTCCCCGGGCTGCCGCCGTTCGGGTGAACGTGTACGGATAATCTGACCCCGTTAGTACGGCAATACGAAGGGGCGGAACAGTGGCGGACATTGACGACGCGCGCAAGGCGTTCGAGCGGTTCGACGCGAACGGCGACGGGCTCATCACGGCGGCGGAGTACAAGAGCGTGATGGCGCAGCTCGGCGACTTCCATGTGACCGAGACCGTGGCGCAGGCCGTGATCAACGCTCACGACGGGAACGGTGACGGGCTGCTGACGTTCGACGAGTTCCTGGCCTCGCGCAAGAGCTGACCCGGGCACGCGGCGGTGCGGGGCGGGCGCGGCCGGGACGACCCGGGCCATCAGCCGCACGCCCCGCTCGCGTTGCCGCAGGACGCGCCGGGCAGAGAAGATCAAGCGGTGATATATCCGGGTTCGTCCGTTGAAGAAGCCACCGGCTCGGCCGGCCGCAGGGCCGCCCTGATAGCCGGCGGCGTCCTGTTCGCCGCGCTGGTCGTCCTGCTCGGCGCGGGCATCGCCTCGCGCGGGACCGGCGAGCTGCGCATACCCGGCGCGGGCGGTACCACCGCGCTGCGGGTCGCCGTCTTCGCCGGGCTCGCACTCCACCTCGGCGAGCTGGCCGGAGCCCGGCTCGCCGGTACCGGACCCGTACCACGCGGCTGGGCGCTCGCCGCCGCGCTGACCGGGGCGGCTGCCTCGGCCGGACAGATCATCCTGCTCGCGTCCGTGAGCGGCCTCGACATCACCGCGGTGTACGGCACCGTCGAGGGCCGTCTGTTGCTCTTCATGGCCAACGGCTTTCTGCTGGCGGCCGGCTGTGTCGCCCTGAACCGCCCCCTGGCGGCCCTCGCGCCCCTGGCCGTGGTCGTCGGCGCGGAGGCCCTGCGGGCGCACCCGGAGCCGTACACCCCGATGCTGGGCACCGCCCTCACCGTCGTCCATCTGACCGCGGCCTCGCTGTGGACCGGCGGGCTGCTGTACGTACTGCGCACGATGTGGCTGCGCCGGAGCGATCCGGCCGATGCCCGCCAGGTGCTCGCCCGTTACGCCCGGCTCGCCGGCTGGCTCTTCGCCGCGCTCGTCGCGACCGGAACGCTCTCCACCCTGCGCAGGCTCCCGGTCGACGTCGTGATCAGCACGGCGTACGGCCGGGTGCTCATCGCCAAACTGCTGCTGGTCGCGGTCGTGAGCGCACTCGCCCTGACCGCCAGACGGCGGCTGCGCGGCGGCGCGGACGCGGGGCCGCCAGCACGTGCCGAACTGGCCGTGCTGGCGGTGATCGTCCTGCTGTCGGCGATCCTGACGGTGGTCCCCGACCCGCACTGGCTCAGCACCCGCTGACGGGCTGTCCGGTCCGTCAGGCGTCGAAGCGATGGCGGGAGGCCTCGATATGGCCGAGGTATCGATGGGTCCAGTCGCACATTCCGTCGACCGTCTGCCGCAGCCCCCGGCCCGGCTCGGTCAGGGTGTACTCGACCCGCGGCGGCACGGTGGGGTGCACGGTCCGCTCGACCAGCCCGTTGCGCTCCAGCATGCGCAGGTTCTGGGTGAGCATCTTGTGGCTGATGCCCTCGATCTCCTGGCACAACTCGCTGAAGCGCAGGGTGTGGTCACCGAGGGATTCGATGATCAGCAACGCCCACTTGTTGGCGACGTCCGAGAAGATCTCCCGCGCCAGGGAGTCCGCGCGCGTCAGGTCGGCTTCGTCGGGCGAGCCCGTGTACTGCTTGGTCACCATCAGGTTCCCCAGTCACCGAAAAGTGCGTTCTTCCATGTCAGCGTTCACTCTCCTACGGTTCTCAAGTAACCACAAGAGACCACGGGCCGTCGGGCTCGTGACAAGGAGGCGGGCGGCATGGCCATCACCCTGGTAGATCCCAGCGGGTTGCCGAAGATCGATGTCTACCGGCAGGTGTCGATCGCGACCGGATCGAAGCTGGTCTTCATCGCCGGGCAGGTCGCCTGGGACGCCGAGGGGAAGACGGTCGGCGACGGCGACCTCGCCGCCCAGGTCGAGCGGTGCTACCTCAACATCGGCACGGCGCTGGCCGAGGTCGGGGGCTCCTTCGACGATGTGGCGAAGCTGACCGTGTACGTCGTCGACTGGACCCCCGACAAGATGCCCCTGTTCCTGGAGGGGGTCGCCCGCGCGTCCGCGAAGCTGGGCACCACCCCCGTACCGCCGGGCACGCTGCTGGGCGTCGCGGCACTGGACGTGCCCGCCCATCTGGTCGAGGTCGAGGCCACCGCGGTCATCGACTGAACATCCGCCCGGCGGGACGTTCTCCGGCCCCGGGCACGGCGTTGGCCCTCGCGACCGCGGTCGGGTCACGAGGGCCAACGCCTTGCCGGGGCCGGGGCCAGGGCTTACTTGATGTGGACGAGGCCGTCGGTGGTGATGGTGGGCCGGCCGCTGGTACCGACCACGACGATCTTGACGGTGTGCTTGGCGCTGCTGGACCAGGTCTTGGTCCAGATCGCGTCCCGGTACAGGGTGGCGGCGGACTTCAGGTCGACCGTGGCGACCTTGGCGCCGTCGACATAGACGTATGCCTGGCCGGAGCCGGAGGCGCGGGAGACCACCCAGGCGGCGGAGCGGCCGGTGAAGGTCCAGGTGAGACTGGCGTTCTTGGCGGCGCTGGAGTAGGACTTGCCGCCCAGATAGCTGGTGGAGGAGCGGGTGGTCCAGCTGCCGGACTTGACGGCTGAGCTCTCCTGGAGGATCACGGGGGTGTACGAGGGGGAGGACGTGCGGTAGTTGCCGGCGTAGTCGTAGGCCCGCATCGACCAGGTGGTGGCGGTGCCCGACGTGGCGGTCCGGTTGGAACTCGTGGTGGTCGGGCCGAAGGTGGCCGTGGCCGGGGAGAGCAGGCTCACCTGGCGCAGAGCCTTGTCATCCGCGGCCTTCCAGCCGAGGGTGACCGGGACGGCGGTGGTGTTGACGGTGCCGGTGCGCAGGGAGAGCGTCGGGTTGGTGGTGAAGGTCGGTGCGGTCGTCTCCGCCACGACGTTCAGCGCGGCACTGGTGGCGGTCTTTCCCGACTGGTGTACCGCCCGCACGGCGACGGTGTGACTGCCCAGGGCCAGGGTGGCGCCGGCGGAGGTGGCGGCTCCCGAGGTGGTGGCGGCGACCTTGCCGTCGACCAGCAGCTCGAAGCTCTTGATGAGCGCGGCCGGCGTGGTCGCCGTCCACTTCACGGTGATGGCGCCCTTGGTGTAGTACGTCGAGCCCGAGAGGGCCGCGCCGTCGACCGAGGTGGCCTTGAGACCCTGCACCGGGCCGGCCGCCAGGGCGCGGATCGCCGGCAGCTGGGCGTAGAGGGAACCGCCGGGGCACTGGGTGTTGTAGCCGTCACGGTGGCTGGTGATCCGAGGGAAGGCGTAGGTGCTGCCCGCGGTGAAGCTGGTGCCGAAGTAGTTCTTCTGGGTGGCGCCGGCGGTGAGCTGGGTGGTCCCGGCCGGGTCGGCGCCGTACTGGCCGAGCTTCCACGCCGCCACGCGGGCGATGGAGGCCAGCGCGGCGCTGGAGGCGTTGGTGGACGTGTAGTCGCCGAGGACGGAGATGCCCGTGGACTCCCGGTTCCAGCCGTAGGCGTGAGCACCGAGCACCGGCAGGTCGACACCGCCCTTGCGGCCCTCGAAGAGGGTGCCGCACTTGTCGACGAAGAAGTTGTAGCCGATGTCCTTCCAGCCGTTGACCTGTACGTGGTACGCGTGGATGCCCCGCACGATCGACGCCGAGTCGGCGCAGGAGTAGTCGTTGGTCCCGGCGGTGTGGTGGACGAACACGGACTTCACGTCCGCGTTGTACTCCGGTGCGTCGGGGCTGATCGACTCATCCGCGCCCCAGCCTGCGCGCGAGGTGATCGGTGGCCTGGGCACGGTGGACGGCGGCGCCGTGGGCGTGGCGGAGGCGGACGGGCTCGGGGACGCGCTCGCGCTCGCGGACGCGCTCGCCGAAGCCGAAGCCGGGGGCGAGGGCGGAGTTGAGGCCGAATCCGAAGCCGAAGTCGAAGGATCCGGCGACGGGGAGTCGGTGGCGCCGGGTGTCTCCGCCACGAACGCGGCCGGTTCGGCCACATCGGCACCGGCCTTCATCTCGGCGGTGGTCGCGACCCCGGGGTCGACCAGGTTGACCTGGAGCCCCTTGGGCAGGCCGGAGCTGGTGGTGCCGTCCTCGTCGACGACCTGGACCTGCACGCCGTCGGAGGGGCCGACCCACAGCGGCTCGGACGCGCCGCGCGCGTCCGGGCCGGCCTCAGGGGCCGCCACCGGGTTGACACTCGCGCCAAGATCCCGCCAGGCGGTCCACTCGCCGGTCTCGCTGCTGCGGGTACGCACCTCGGCGGTGCCGTGCAACTTCTTGGCGGCACCGGTCCAGGAGACGCCGAGCAGCGAGAACTGCTGGGTGTCCGTGTTCGGCAGCTCCCGCTTGCCGCTCGCGGTGCTCTTCAGCGTCAGGTCGTAGACCTTCACCGGCCGCTTGGCCCCGCCCTGTGCGCCGGGTTGGCCGGCCGGGTCGGCGACGGCATAGGTCACCACGCCCCCGCCCCCCAGCACCACCGCACCGAGCGTCAGCCACGCCCGTCGCTTCAGGCTCAGTGGTTTGTAGGCATGCGATGTACGACGACTCAAGATGTATCCACCCCAAAGCGGGCCGGAAAGGCCGCGGAAGAAAGTCAGAAGAAAGTCACGTGGGGCACATACGTCACACGCATGACCCATTCCTCCAGCGCACGCCGGTCGGGAATCGTCACGGCCGCGGGGAGAAGAGTGACGGCGATCACTCCGCGGTCGGATCGGGTCCCGACGGGGCGACACGAACATGGTCTAGTACGGACTGGCATCGCCGCGGGCGGTGCGGGCGGACCGGCGTCGGTTCGAAGTGCTGGAAGGGGCAGAGCGGTGGCAACACTTTCAGAGATACAGGCCCTGTTGGGTGAACCCCGGTTCAACTGGGTGGATCCGGCACCATGGATCGAACTGGAGCGGGAACTCGGCACTGAATTCCCCGCGGACTTCCGAGAGATCGTGAACGCCTACGGCTCGATCGAGATCAATGGGCAGTTGTATCTGAAGCACCCCGCCAGTCATCTTCTGCACGACCTGGGAAGAACCATCAAGGAGGGTCTCGAACTCTGGCGCGACGAGGACATGGCGGAGTTCTTGCCCGGTCCGGTAGGGGGAGCCCCCGGGGAATTGGTGCCAGTGGCGACGGCCACGACGGGCGAGGCGATTTTCCTTCGCGTTCCCGACGACGCCTCGTCGCCCTGGCGTGTGCTGGTCCAGGAGTTCGACAGTCCCGCGTGGACGCTTTATGAGATGACGTTCGGCGAGTGGTTGCTGGCTTATCTCAAGGGCAGAGACGTGACGCTGTGTTCTCGCAACTTCGCGCCCGACGGCCCGTTCTTCGCATTCCTGCCCTGAGGACGAACGCGGCGGTTTCCCCTGTCGTCATGACAGGGGAAACCACCGGTGCTCAGGGGCGCTACTCGGTGATCGTCACCGTCATCCGGCGTCCGGGAGGACATGGAGCGTGGGGGCGCTGCCGTAGAACAGGCCCGTGACGGCGAAGAGGCGGTTCTCGTCCGGGGCCCAGGCGAGGCCGTCGCGCTGGAGGTCGTTCACCACGTACTGGTGGAGCGACGGCCAAGTGGAGTCCGGGCCGTAGGTTTTCACGAAGTCGTTGACCGCGCCGGTCGCCACCGTTCCGTCGGCCGCCACGGCCACCGCGTTCGGGAACTGCCAGCTGGAGTAGAAGCCGTTCGACGACAGGTCCGACAGGCGGACGATCTGGTGATCGGACGGGTTGTTCGCCGCTACGACGATGTTCTGGCCGTCCGCCGTCACCGCGAAGTCGTTGAGGAACGCGATCGACGGCGACGAGGAGAAGCGGCGCTCGGCGCGCTTGTGCAGGCCGCCGCTCGCCGTGTCGTAGACCGCCAGGGAGGCCGGGCTGACGCCCTCCTCGCCCGCCACCAGCACGTTCGGGTCGGCGGGGGACGACGCCAGGGTTGGGGCGTCGTACCAGTACCGGCCACTGGGGACGAGCGTCGCCGCCGGGGCCGGGGAGGCCACGTCGAGCGAGCCGATGCCGCCGCTGCTGCCGACCGTGTAGCCGAACCACAGCGTGCCGCCCGCCATCGCCAGGGTCTGGGGCGAGGTGTCCGCGCCGGTCGGGTAGCGGTTGGTCTCGGTCAGGGTGGCGGTGTCGATCTCGGCGATCGCGCCGACCGCCGACAGGGCCACGTACAGCTTGCTGGAATCCGCCGAGAGCACGAGGCCCGCGGCCCCCTCCTCGGCGGTGATCTGCCGGACGACCGAGCCCGCGTAGTCGGTGACGACGATGCTGCCGCCGGCCGGGTCGCTGACGAACACCCGGTCGTGCACTCCGTCGACGACGATGTCCCGGAACGAGGCGCTGGGCAGCGCCACACTTGTCTCCTCGGCCGCGGCCGGCACCGTCCCCGCCCCGATCAGGGTCAGCGAGCCGATCAGTGCCACTGCCACCGCGGTGGCGGTGCGTTTGTGGATGCGCAAGTGGAAAGAACCTCCTTGGAGTTGGGGATCGTTATTGACCCCCCGTTCAAAGAGCGCAGGGCGATCGGCATGTGTCACTGGGAGCGCGGTGCTACTTGTCCTTGTTGTTGTTCCCGCCCTTGTTCCCGTTGTTGTCAGGCGCGTTGTCGGCCGCCTTGTTCGGCTTCTCGACGGTGGGGCCGCCCTTGGTGTTCCCCACCGCCTTGCCCGAGTTCCCGCCCTTCTCGGCCTGGGCCAACCGATCCGCGCAGTAGGCGGTGACGTTCTCCGCACCGCCCGCGGCCGTGATCAGCCGTTGCCAGGCCGTGGAGTTCACCGCGTTGCCCCGGCCCCTGACCGACTCGTACGCGCGGCAGTGGGCCTCGGTGTCCTTGGCCGTTGCCGGGCGGCCGGAATCGGCGGAGGCGCGGGGCGCACCGGACTTCGTCGCGTCCGGCTCCGCGGTGGAGCGTTTCGGGGCGCTCGGCGACGGACGCTGTCGTTCGCGGACCTTGTCCTTCCGGTCTGCGGCAGGGGCGTCCGAGCCCGCGCCGACGCCCGCGACCGCGACGCCGCCCAAGGTCAGGCCGGTGACGAGCAGGGCGATGGTGGCTTTCAACGAGCGCCGTGTCCCCCCGTGCTTCCTCGGCCGCCAGTCGTCCCACCGCCGGGTCCGCGCGTCCTCGTGCGTTCCCGCGTCACGGGCGGCGCGGAACGCGGCCGTCGCGCGCTGCTCGGCCTCCGCGGTCGTGTCGTCCTCGATCAGCGCGCGGGCCAGCAGCGGCTCCAGTACGTCGCCCTCGGCCTCGTCCGCGCTGCCGTGCGCACGGCTTCCGGGGTATGTGCGCCGACGGCCCCACGTTCTGCCGTAGCTCTGTCGATCACCCATGCCCGTGCCCATTCCTGCCCGACGACGGTTCGGTCCGTTGTTGTCTCTGGCGCCGTGATAGTTCATGTCGACTGACCCAGCGTGTGACGATTCTCTTCCGTCACAGCGGCGGCTCCGAGCTGGCGTGCGAGACGTCTCAGCCCTCGGTACGCGGCGGTGCGCACCGCACCGGGCCGCTTGCCGAGGACACGAGCGGCGGCGGGGCCGTCGAGACCGACGACGACGCGCAGGAGCACGGCCTCGGCCTGGTCGCGCGGCAGCGAGCTGACCAGAGCCAGGGCCTGCGCGGTGGAGAGCGACTCCAGGGCCTGGTCATGAGTGGTGTGCGGATCGGGCAGCTCGACGAGTACGTCCTGTTCGAGGATGACAGGCTGGGGACGTACCCGCCGGCGGCGCAGATGGTCGAGGGCCCGGTGCCGGGCGATGGTCGCCGTCCAGCCGCGGAAACCGGCTCCGTCCCCTTTGAACCGTCCCAGGTCACGGGCGATCTCCAGCCAGGCGTCCGAGGCCACGTCCTCGGCGTCGTCACCGACGAGCCCCCGCAGATAACCGAGCAGTCCCGGCTGTACGAGCCGGTAGGCGGAGGCGAAAGCCGCTTCGTCGCCGTCCTGGGCCCGCGCCACGGCCGCGCCCAGCTCCTCGTCGTACGCCCGTGTGTGCCTGGGCTCCCTTCCGTGGCCCAAAACTGTCCCCGTTCGCACCGAGTTCGTAGCACTTCGCGCCGTGCGACACGGTTCGGCCGTGTCCACGCCCCGTGATCATCAGGCCGCCGCCTGCCGGGCCCTCCCATGGAGCATCAGGTAGAAGATCTGCAGCGACTCCCCGGGACCACCCACCTCGAAGCGGTTGAGGACCTTGCCGAGGGGGTTCCAGACACGACCGTCGGGCATACGCACCCCGACGGGCTGGCCGAAGTAGGCGCGCTGGGCGGCGTCGAAGTCCACCCACACCGCTCCGGCGCGCCGCACCAGCACCTCACCGACGTACGCCCCGAGGCTGAGAAGCGCGTCGCGCACCCGCTCCCGGTCGGCCCCGCCCTTGCGGAGCCCGTCGACCAGGAAGTCGACGATACGCAGACTGCGCACGGAGTAGTCGAGCGGGATCCGGTGCCGGGCGATGACGCGGGCGACGAAGACCGTCGCGTACGGACGCATCTCGCCCGCGCGCGGCACATGTTCGTCCACTGTGTCCATGAGTCCCACCCTTCGCTCGTTTCGGGGGAACTCCCAGCGCGGCTCCCCCAGTTGCTCAAGCGGATGCCGCACCGTGAACATCACGGGTCATGGGTGTGTCCATCGACACACGGCGAACTCGTCGACCGCGTACAACCTTTGTGGGCCTGAGGCCGTCAGCACTCGATGATGTTCACCGCGAGACCGCCGCGGGCCGTCTCCTTGTACTTGACCGACATGTCCGCGCCCGTCTCCTTCATGGTCTTGATGACCTTGTCCAGGGAGACCTTGTGGCTGCCGTCGCCGCGCAGCGCCATCTTCGCCGCCGTGACCGCCTTCACCGCCGCCATGCCGTTCCGTTCGATGCATGGGATCTGGACCAGGCCGCCGACCGGGTCGCAGGTCAGGCCCAGGTTGTGTTCCATGCCGATCTCGGCCGCGTTCTCGACCTGTTCCGCGCTGCCGCCCAGGACCTCCGCGAGGGCGCCCGCGGCCATGGAGCAGGCCGAGCCGACCTCGCCCTGGCAGCCGACCTCGGCGCCGGAGATGGAGGCGTTCTCCTTGAAGAGCATGCCGATGGCGCCCGCGGCGAGCAGGAAGCGGACGACGTTCTCGTCCTTCTCCTCCGCCGTGGCGCCGCCGGCCGCGAAGTTCATGTAGTAGTGCAGTACGGCCGGGATGATGCCCGCCGCGCCGTTGGTGGGGGCGGTGACGACACGGCCGCCCGCGGCGTTCTCCTCGTTCACGGCCATCGCGTAGAGCGTGACCCACTCCATGGCGTGCGCCTGCGGGTCGCCCTCGGCGCGCAGCTGGCGTGCCGAATGGGCCGCGCGGCGGCGGACCTTGAGGCCGCCGGGCAGGATGCCCTCGCGGGCCATCCCGCGCGAGACGCACGCCTGCATGACGCGCCAGATCTCCAGCAGGCCGGTGCGGATCTCGTCCTCCGTGCGCCAGGCCTTCTCGTTCTCCAGCATCAGCGCGGAGATCGACAGACCGGTGTCGGACGACAGCCGCAGCAGCTCGTCGCCGGTGCGGAAGGGGTACTTCAGCACGGTGTCGTCGAGCTTGATCCGGTCCTCGCCGACGGCGTCCTCGTCCACGACGAAGCCGCCGCCCACCGAGTAGTACGTCTTCTCCAGAAGCACGGCGCCGGCCGCGTCGTACGCGAAGACCGTCATGCCGTTGGCGTGGTACGGCAGGGTCTTGCGGCGGTGCAGGACCAGGTCCTTGTCGGCGTCGAAGGCGATCTCGTGCATGCCGAGCACATTGAGCCGGCCGCTCTCGCGGATACGTTCCGCCTGGCCGTCCGCGCTCTCCACGTCGACGGTGCGCGGTGAGTTGCCCTCCAGGCCGAGGAGAACGGCCTTGGGGGTGCCGTGGCCATGGCCGGTCGCGCCGAGCGAGCCGTACAGCTCGGCCCGGATCGAGACGGTGTGGGCGATCAGGCCCTCGTTCTTGAGCCGGCGCGCGAACATCCGCGCCGCGCGCATCGGACCGACCGTATGGGAGCTGGACGGGCCGATTCCGATCGAGAACAGGTCGAAGACCGAGATGGCCACGGGGAACTCCTTGCTGGTTGGTAGACGCCGTTGTCTGCCGGGGTGGTGCAGAGATGACGGTGACACGCGGGGGAACGTGGTGCGGGGCACCGCGCCGCACGGTCCAGTGTGCGCGGTGCCCCGTAACTCAGGCCGTACGGATGGCTACAGGCCCGGGTACAGCGGGTGCTTCTCGGCGAGCGCGGTGACCCGGCCGGCCAGCGCCTCGCGGTCGAAGGAGGGCTTCAGGGCCGCCGCGATGATCTCGGCGACCTCGGTGAAGTCCTCGGTGGTGAAGCCGCGGGTGGCGAGCGCGGGCGTACCGATCCGCAGGCCCGAGGTGACCATCGGGGGGCGCGGGTCGTTCGGGACGGCGTTGCGGTTGACGGTGATGCCGATCTCATGGAGCCGGTCCTCGGCCTGTTGGCCGTCCAGCTCCGAGTCACGCAGATCGACGAGCACGAGGTGCACGTCCGTACCGCCGGAGAGCACGGAGACGCCCACCTCGGTGACGTCCGGCCGGCCCAGCCGCTCGGCGAGGATCCGGGCGCCGTCCAGGGTGCGCTGCTGGCGCTCCTTGAACTCGTCCGTGGCCGCCACCTTGAAGGAGACCGCCTTGCCCGCGATGACATGCTCCAGCGGGCCGCCCTGCTGGCCGGGGAAGACCGCGGAGTTGATCTTCTTCGCCAGCTCCTTGGTGGAGAGGATCACACCGCCGCGCGGACCGCCGAGGGTCTTGTGCGTGGTGGTCGTGACGACATGCGCGTGCGGCACCGGGTTGGGGTGCAGGCCCGCGGCGACCAGCCCGGCGAAGTGCGCCATGTCCACCATCAGATACGCGCCGACCTCGTCCGCGATCCGGCGGAAGGCCGCGAAGTCCAGCCGGCGGGGGTACGCCGACCAGCCGGCCACGATCAGCTTCGGACGGGACTCCTTGGCCAGCCGCTCGACCTCGGCCATGTCGACCTGGCCGGTCTTGTCGTCGACGTGGTACGCGACGACGTTGTAGAGCTTGCCGGAGAAGTTGATCTTCATGCCGTGGGTGAGGTGCCCGCCGTGCGCGAGGTTCAGACCCATGATCGTGTCGCCGGGGGAGAGCAGCGCGAACATCGCCGCCGCGTTCGCCTGGGCGCCGGAGTGCGGCTGTACGTTCGCGTGCTCGGCGCCGAAGAGCGCCTTCACCCGGTCGATGGCGATCTGCTCGATCACATCGACATGCTCACAGCCGCCGTAGTAGCGGCGGCCGGGGTAGCCCTCGGCGTACTTGTTCGTCAGCACGGAGCCCTGCGCCTCCATGACCGCGACCGGAGCGAAGTTCTCCGAGGCGATCATTTCGAGCGTGGACTGCTGGCGGTGGAGTTCGGCGTCGACAGCGGCGGCGACGTCGGGGTCGAGCTCATGGAGCGAGGCGTTCAGAAGCGACTTCGAAGACATCACGGTCCCTGGGGTCTCAGTTGCCGGAAAACTCTGTGTACTCATCGGCGGTGAGCAGGTCGTCGGGCTCCTGCGTGACACGTACCTTGAACAGCCAGCCGCCCTCGAACGGGGCGGAGTTCACCAGTGAGGGGTCGTCCACGACGTCCTGGTTCCGCTCGGTGACCTCGCCGGTCACCGGGGCGTACAGATCGCTGACGGACTTGGTGGACTCCAGCTCCCCGCAGGTCTCGCCCGCGGTCACCGTCTCACCGACCTCAGGAAGCTGGGCGTACACGACATCGCCGAGGGCGTTCGCCGCGTACTCCGTGATGCCGACCGTCGACACACCGTCCTCGGTGGCCGTCAGCCACTCGTGCTCCTTGCTGTAGCGCAGCTGCTGGGGGTTGCTCATGATCTGAATTCTCCTGTACGCGGGGGTGTGGTGCGGAACAGCTGTCTTACGGACCGAGACGGCGCCCGGGTCGCGGACACGACCGAGGGGTGTGCTGACGTCCGTATCACTTCTGGCGCTTGTAGAACGGCAGCGCCACGACCTCGTACGGCTCGTGGGAGCCGCGGATGTCGACGCCGACGCCCGCCGTGCCGGGCGCGGCGTGCGAGGCGTCCACGTACGCCATGGCGATCGGCCTGCTCAGGGTCGGGGAGGGGGCGCCCGAGGTGACCTCGCCGATGACGGCGCCGTCCGCGACCACCTGGTACCCGGCGCGCGGGACCCGGCGGCCCTCGGCGATCAGGCCGACGAGCTTGCGGGGCGGGGCGGACGCGGCGCGCTCGGCGGCGGCCCGAAGGGCCTCGCGGCCGACGAAGGCGCCGCCGTTCGAGGTCTTCTCGAACTTCACGACCCGGCCGAGGCCGGCGTCGAACGGGGTCAGCGCGGTGGACAGCTCGTTCCCGTACAGCGGCATGCCGGCCTCGAGACGGAGGGTGTCGCGGCAGGACAGCCCGCAGGGCACCAGCCCGACGCTCTCGCCGGCCTCGGTCAGCGCCTGCCACAGCCCCTCGGCGTACCGGGGCTCGACGAACAGCTCGAAGCCGTCCTCGCCGGTGTAGCCGGTACGCGCGATCAGCGCGGGGACACCGGCGACGGTGCCGGGCAGGCCCGCGTAGTACTTGAGCCCGTCCAGATCGGCGTCGGTCAGCGACTTCAGGATGCCCGGGGACTCGGGGCCCTGGACCGCCAGCAGCGCGTACGCGTCCCGGTCGTCGCGTACGGCCGCGTCGAACCCCTCGGCGCGGGCGGTCAGCGCGTCCAGCACGGTCTGGGCGTTGGAGGCGTTGGCGACGACCATGAAGGTGTCCTCGCCGAGGCGGTAGACGATCAGGTCGTCCAGGATTCCGCCGTCCTCCTGGCAGATCATGGTGTAGCGGGCGCGGCCCACGGCGACGGCGCCGATATTGCCGACCAGCGCGTAGTCGAGGAGGTCACCGGCCGCCGGTCCCGAGACGGTGATCTCACCCATGTGGGAGAGGTCGAACAGACCCGCGCGGGTGCGGACGGCCTGGTGCTCGTCGCGCTCGCTCGCGTACCGCAGCGGCATGTCCCAGCCCGCGAAGTCGGTCATGGTCGCGCCCAGCGCGCGGTGCGTGGCGTCGAGGGCGGTGAGACGCGGGGCTCCAGGGGCGCCCGGGGCGGTGGCGGGGGCGCCGGAGGTGCCGGGCGTGCTGGTGCCGCTCGAGGGGACATGGCTCATCGGTGTGACTCCCAGGGCATGACGGCGAGGACGATCCTCCCCATCTGTCATCGGAACCTGAGAGGTTCATCACGGCCACCCGTATCAAAGAGAGTGGTCATGACTTGCACCTTGGGTGGAGCCGCAGAGCTGCGGCCCGCTTTTCAGATCTGCCTCATCCACGCGGTACGGGGCCTGAGAGATTCAAGGGAGGAACTTGCTCCTTCGGCGCCCGGCGCACACGGTGACCGGGACTCTCCCGCGCGGATTCAAACGGCCGGTATGGAGTTGGCGGGCACATCATCGCACGCATCGCCGCCGAGCGGGACGCCCGGTCCGCAACTCGCCGACCCCCGCAAAAAGCTTGTGGCGCATTACCATTTCTTTACACTTCTTGGGCAAGGGTCATGGGCCAGGCCGACTGAGCTGACAGGGGGACGGCGATGATGTCGCAGGGGTCCGACACGTACCCGACGACCGCGGGGGTGCCCACACAGACGGGCACAGCCGCACAGCCCGGCGCACCCGCCCGGGACGGCACGGTCCGGGAGGGCACCCTCCGGGACGGCGCGGCTCGCCTCGCGCGGGTCGTCCGCGATCTACGGGAGCGGGGGCCCGCCCCGGCGGGCGGCGCGCGAGGGCGCGGCACGAAGAGCCTGGTGTTCGCCGAAGGCGATCTGGTGGTCGTCTCCGGGCTGCCCGGCAGCGGCAAATCGACCTTGATCCGGCGGGCCGCCGAGGCCACCGGTATCGACTCCCAGGACACCAGGGACCGCTGGGCACGCCGGCTGCCGGGCGCCCTGCCCTACGCCGTCTACCGCCCGCTCGTCCGGATAGCGCACTACGCGGGCCTGTGGCGCGCGCTCGGCTCCGGCGGGAGCGTCGTCGTCCATGACTGCGGTACGCAGACGTGGGTACGGCGCTGGCTGGCCCGTGAGGCCCGCAGGCGTGGCCGCCGGCTCCATCTCGTCCTGCTGGACGTCTCGCCCGAGGTGGCGCGCGCGGGCCAGCGGGAGCGCGGCCGGGGCGTGTCCGGTTACGCCTTCGCCCGGCACCGCCGCGCGGTCCGCCGCCTGCTCGCCGACGCCGAGAGAGGCCACCTCCCCCGGGGCTGCGCCTCGGCGGTCCTCCTCGACCGGGGCGCGGCGGCGGCACTGGAGCGGATCGCGTTCCCGGTCACCCGGGCGGAGTGAGCGACCACCCCGCTCATGCGCGCCACCCCGCCCACGCGCCCGCCCGCCGGGCCACGGACGGGATCCGGCCATCCGACCCAATCGCCCGGCCGGACGGAGCCGTTCGGGGGCGGCGCGGGAACCGGCCCTCGGTTTAAGGTGCTGCCGCGGGGGCGAGGGTGGCGAAGGAGAGCACGGTGAACACAGCATGGCCGGGCAACGAGCTGGAAGAGGTGCTCATGGCCTCGCTCGGCGCCGACGCGGCGGGCGGACGGCTGGTCGAGGTCCTGGGACGCAGTGAGGTCTGGGTGCCACTGCCCCAGGGCGGCGGCCCCGACAGCCCCGACCTCGATCTGCCGACGCTGGAGATAGAGGGCATCCCCTATGTCCCGGTCTTCAGCTCCGAGCAACAGTTCCTCCAGTGCGTCGGATCCCATATGGCCTTCACCGTCGCCCCCGCCCGTGACTTCGCCCGGGGGCTGCCTCCGCAACTCGGTATCGCGGTGAACCCGGGCGGTGTCGTGGGGATGCCGCTGCCGCCGCCGGCCGTCGCCGAGCTGTGCCGGGTGGGGCGTACGCCGCTCGACGGCCCGGCGAGCGGAGGCCGGGTCCGGCTCTTCCAGCCGGACTGGCAGGAGGATCCGGTCGAGTTCCTCTCCGCCGCCGGGGCCGAGTTCGAGGCCTCCGGCGTGGTGCTCTCGGCCCGCCGCGCGCTCGCCAGCGTCGAGGGCGATCCCCCCGCGCTGTTCATCGGTGTCCAGCTCTCCTCCTGGGAGGCCGGGGACCGTAACGCCCCCATGGACGCGCTCGGCCGGGCGCTGGGCCGGGTCGCGGTGGGCTGGCCCGTCAATCTCGTCCTGCTGGACGTGGCCCAGGACCCCGTCGCCGACTGGCTGCTGGAGAAGGTGCGGCCGTTCTATCAGCGCGCCCACGCATAGTCGCGCGCGGAACGGGCAGTCGGTACGAGCCGACAACCACGGGCGGACAGGGAAAGAGACCGGCCATGCCCGCGCCCCCATGGCGGGCGCGCCGGTCGTCAAGTCTGTGTCAGGAAGCCCCTCTAAGCTGGTTTGATGGCTGGGCCGCCGCACCGTGTGCCCGGCGGGTCGCCCTTCCCGCGGCGGACCGTGCCGGGCGCCCGCGGACGCGCGGACTTCGGGGGGCTGGACGAGTGGTGGATCGAAGAGGGGCGGGACCCAGAGTGAGCGCGTCAGGCACCGCGGCGGCCGGGCAGGTCGAGCACATGCTGCGCCAGGTGACGCCTGGACGTTACGACGCGTACGAGGCGCTGCTCCAGGCGCTCGCCGACGACAGTGTCTGGATGCTGCTCTGGCACGGCCGCGCCGGATCGCCCGAAGCCCAGTACGGCAACATGGAGATCGACGGCCTGGGGTACGCCCCGTGCGTCACCTCCGCCCAGGAGCTGGCGGTCAGCGGTTGGACACGGGCCCACGAAGTGGTCTCGGGACGCGACATCGCCCGCGCCCTCTACCCGGACCGCTGGGGGATCTGGCTCAATCCGCACGCCCCCGGCGGCGGTGTCGGCATCCCCTGGCTCGATCTGCGCCGGATCGCCACCGGTCTCGACCGGATGCCCGCGGGACCGCTCAGGCTCTCCGAGCCCGCCATCGAACTCCCGCAGTTCTACGCCCAGCTGACCCAGAACGCGCATCGCACGCCCGCCGTGCGCTCCCTGCGCCGTGCCTGGGTGCAGCCGGCCCTCGGCGCCCCGTATCTCGCGATCGGCCTCGACCTGTACGACACGGGCCCGGCCTCCGTCGACTCCGTACGCACGATGATGGGGCAGTCGATCGCCGCGGTCCCGGACGGGCTGCCGGTCTCGACCGTCGCGATGTCCGACGAGTACGACCCGGTCACGATGTGGCTGCGCGCCAACACCAGGCCCTTCTACGACCGCGAGGCGCATGCCGCGCCCGCGCCGTCTCCGGGTTACGGCTACCCGCCGCCGGCCACCCGCGCATACTGAGCGGCACCGCGCGCGGTACGGCGCCGTGCGGCGAGGCGCGCACGCACCGGTTTCCTCCCTCGTGGGGGAAGTTGGGCGCCATGTCCGATCTGAGGGAATAGTGACCGAGATGGTCCGCTGAGAAGATCACAACGTCCGGATAACGGTAACCCTCGGATCGCATCACGGTTGAGCAAACATTCCCCGTGAGGGCTGGCGGGTGATCGCGAAAGGACTGAAGACTCCGTGCAGCAGGTGGAGTCGGCCTAGTGTGCGATGCGCTGACAGAAAGCAGTTCCCCCCACATTTTCCGGGGGACCACCATGCGACATGTGAAGTGAAAGTGCCGCTACAGCGGCGGTCATGGGCCGGCCACCGTCGGCCGAGAGGGGTCTCCAGCGCAATGACGGCACCTATCGAGACCACCGGGTCGGCGGCGCAAGCGCAGCCGGAAGCGGTGCTGGAAGGCGCCGGGGGCAAGCAGATCGAGGGCCGTTCGCTCGGCCGGATCGCGTGGACGCGTTTCAAGCGGGACAAGGTCGCCATGGCGGGCGGCGTCATCGTGATCCTGCTCGTCCTTGTCGCCGTACTCTCCAAACCGCTCCAGTCGGTCTTCGGTCTCGACCCCAACGCCTTCAACCAGGACCTCGTCGATCCCACGCTGCTCGCGCCCAAGGGCAGCTTCGGCGGCATCAGCTGGGATCACCCCCTGGGTGTCGAACCGCAGACGGGCCGGGACATCCTGGCCCGCATCATCGAGGGCTCCTGGGTCTCCCTGGTCGTCGCGGCCGGGTCCACGCTGCTCTCCGTCGTCATCGGTGTCGTGATGGGCGTCGTGGCGGGCTTCTACGGCGGCTGGGTCGACAGCGCGATCAGCCGCATGATGGACACCTTCCTCGCCTTCCCGCTGCTCCTCTTCGCGATCTCCATCTCCGCGTCGCTCCAGGGCAGCGTGTTCGGGCTCGAAGGGCTCTCGCTGCGCATCGCCGTACTGATCTTCGTCATCGGCTTCTTCAGCTGGCCGTACATCGGCCGGATCGTGCGCGCGCAGACACTCAGCCTCCGGGAGCGGGAGTTCGTGGAGGCGGCCAGATCGCTCGGCGCGCGCGGCCCGTTCATCCTCTTCCGTGAGCTGCTGCCCAACCTGATCGCGCCGATCCTGGTCTACTCGACGCTGCTGATCCCCACCAACATCCTCTTCGAGGCTTCCCTGAGCTTCCTCGGCGTCGGTATCGCCCCGCCGCAGTCCTCATGGGGCGGCATGCTGTCCACCGCGGTCGATCTGTACCAGGTCGACCCGATGTTCATGATCATTCCCGGCATGGCGATCTTCATCACCGTGCTGGCCTTCAATCTGCTGGGGGACGGGCTGCGTGACGCACTCGACCCCCGTGGCAAATAATCGCGGCCTCGCCGCACCATCGATCGAGGGGGCTTTCCTCAGGTGAACAGCAGAAAGACAGCATCGGCCATAGCCGTCACGCTGGCGTTGGCGCTCGGTGCGACCGCCTGCGGCAGCGGTGACAGCAAGGACAAGGACGGCAGTGGGGGCGGCAGCGCGAAGGCCGATGCCGGACTGAGCAGCATCGTCAACGCCAGCACCAAGAAGGGGGGAACGGTCACGTACGAGCACTCCAGTGGCCCGGACTCCCTGGACCCGGGCAACACGTACTACGGCTGGGTGCAGAACTTCTCCCGCCTGTACGGCCGTTCCCTGGTGACGTTCAAGCCGGCCGCCGGCAAGGAGGGCCTCCAGGTCGTTCCCGACCTGGCGACCTCGCTCGGCAAGGGCAGCCCCGACGCCAAGACCTGGACCTACACGCTGCGCAAGGGCGTCAAGTTCCAGGACGGCACCGAGGTCACCTCCGCGGACGTCAAGTACGCCATCGAGCGCTCCAACTTCGCGCCCGAGGCCCTCTCCAACGGTCCGACGTACTTCAAGTCGTACCTGGAGGGTGGCGAGAAGTACAAGGGTCCGTACAAGGACAAGTCCCCCGAGGGTCTCAAGTCCATCGAGACGCCGGACAAGTACACGATCACCTTCAAGCTGAACAAGCCGTTCGCGGACATGGACTACCTGGCCGCGTTCTCGCAGACGGCCCCGGTCCCGCAGAAGGCCGACAAGGGCGCCGAGTACGTCCAGAACATCGTGTCCTCGGGCCCGTACAAGTTCGACTCGTACAGCGAGAGCCGCGGCGCGACGCTCTCCCGCAACCCCGAGTGGGACCCGGCGTCCGACCCGATCCGCAAGGCGCTGCCGGACAAGATCGAGCTGAAGTTCAACGTCAACGCCTCGACGATCGACGAGCACCTGCTCAGCGACTCGATCACCGCGGACATCGGCGGCACCGGGCTCCAGTCCAAGACGCAGCCGAAGGTGCTCGTCAAGGCCGACGAGAAGGCCAAGACGGACAACCCCTACGCGGGCGCGCTCCAGTACCTGGCGATGAACGTCAACGTGAAGCCGTTCGACAACATCGACTGCCGCAAGGCCGTGCAGTACGCGGTGAACAAGGCCGGTGTGGTCGACTCCATCGGCGGTGCGGTCAAGGGCGAGCCCGCCTCCACGATGATCCCGCCGTCGGTCGCCGGGTACAAGAAGTTCGACCTGTACCCGACCCCGGGCAACAAGGGTGACGCCGCCAAGGCCAAGGAAGCGCTCACCAAGTGCGGTCAGCCGAACGGCTTCAAGACCTCGCTGACGGCGCGTTCCGACCGTCCCGACGAGGTCCTGGCCGCGACGCAGATCCAGCAGAGCCTGAAGGCGATCGGCATCACCGCGGACATCAAGCAGTTCCCGGCCGACAAGTACTTCACGGACTTCGCGGGCTCCCCGAAGTGGGTCCACGACAACAACGCCGGTCTGATGATGATGGCGTGGGGCGCCGACTGGCCGACCGGGTACGGCTTCCTCGACCAGATCGTGAACGGCGCGGCCATCAAGCCGTCCGGTGGCACGAACCTGATGGAGCTGAACGACCCGACGATCAACAAGGCGCTGACCGACGGTATCGGCACCCTCGACGCCACCGCCCGCGGTGACAAGTGGGGCGAGGTCGACAAGCTGGTCATGGAGAACGCCTCGGCGGTTCCGCTCTTCTACCGCAAGAACCTGCTCTACCGCCCGGAGTCGGCGACCAACGTCACCGTCGCCGAGTCGTACCTCGGTATGTACGACTACGTGCTGATGGGCTCGTCCAAGTAAGTCCGCGGGACCCTCACAGCACATTCGGTAACACACTCAGTAACACCTGTTACATCAAACAGCACCCCCCGAAAGGCAGGTGAAGGTGTGGGGTCGTACGGGCGCACCCCGCCCGTACGACCCGGCACCGCACGGCTGTGGCTGCGTACATCATCCGACGCGTATTCGCCGCGGTGTTGCTGCTGCTGGTGGTCAGCGCAGTCACGTTCGCGATCTTCTTCCTGGTGCCCCGGCTGGGCGGCCAGACGACCGATTCACTGGCCGCCCAGTACGTCGGTAAGGGCGCCGATCCCGACGCCATCGCCGCCATCAAGGCGAACCTGGGACTGGACGATCCGCTCTACCTCCAGTACTGGCACTTCATCAAGGCCATCGTGGTCGGCGCCGAGTACAACCTCGGCCCCAACCCCTCGGTGTGCCACGCGCCGTGCTTCGGCTACTCCTTCAAGACACATGTCGAGGTCTGGCCCGAGATCGTTCAGCGCATCCCGGTCACCTTCTCGCTGGCCATCGGCGCGGCGGTCATCTGGGTCATCTCCGGTGTTGCGATCGGTGTCCTCTCCGCGCTCAAGCGGGGCTCGATCTTCGACCGGCTGACCATGGGCATCGCCCTGGCCGGCGTCTCGCTGCCGATGTTCTTCACCGGCCTGGTCTCCCTCGCCCTGTTCAGCTTCCACTGGACGATCTGGGAGAACCTCGAATTCGTGCCCTTCTCCGAGAACCCCGGCGAATGGGCGTGGAACCTCATCCTTCCCTGGTGCACCCTCGCCTTCCTGTACTCCGCCCTCTACGCGCGGCTCACCCGCGCCGGGATGCTGGAGACCATGGGCGAGGACTACATCAGAACCGCGCGGGCCAAGGGTCTGCGCGAGCGTCAGGTGGTCGTCAAGCACGGCCTGCGCGCCGCACTGACCCCGCTCGTCACCATCTTCGGCATGGACTTCGCGCTGCTGCTGGGCGGCGCGGTCATCACCGAGCGCGTCTTCTCCTTCCAGGGGATGGGCGCGTACGCCATCCAGGGCGTGACCAAGAGCGATCTGCCCATCGTGATGGGTGTGACGCTGGTCGCCGCCTTCTTCATCGTTTTCTGCAATCTGCTGGTGGACCTCGTGTACGCCGCGATCGACCCCCGGGTGAGGCTCTCATGAGCGACGACGTGCGCACGACGAAGGACGCGGGCGGCTCGTTCCTCTCCGTACGGGACCTCCGTATCCACTTCAACACCGACGACGGTCTCGTGAAGTCCGTCGACGGCGTCAGCTTCGACCTCCAGGCGGGCAAGACCCTCGGCATCGTCGGTGAGTCCGGCTCCGGGAAGTCCGTGACCTCACTGGGCATCATGGGGCTGCACAACTCCGAGCGCGCCCGGATCTCCGGTGAGATCTGGCTGGACGGCGAGGAGCTGATCGGCGCGGGCCCCGAGCGGGTGCGCGAGCTGCGCGGCCACAAGATGTCGATGATCTTCCAGGACCCGCTGTCCGCGCTGCACCCGTACTACAGCATCGGCGCGCAGATCGTGGAGGCGCACCGCGTCCACAACAAGGTCGACAAGAAGACCGCCAAGAAGCGGGCCATCGAGATGCTCGACCGGGTCGGGATCCCCGAGCCGGCCCGGCGCTTCAACGACTATCCGCACCAGTTCTCCGGCGGTATGCGCCAGCGCGCGATGATCGCCATGTCGCTGGTGAACAACCCCGAGCTGCTGATCGCCGACGAGCCGACGACCGCCCTCGACGTGACCGTCCAGGCGCAGATCCTCGACCTCATCCGGGACCTCCAGAAGGAGTTCCGCTCGGCGGTCGTCATCATCACCCACGACCTCGGTGTCGTCGCCGAGATCGCGGACGACCTGCTGGTGATGTACGCGGGGCGCTGTATCGAGCGCGGCGCCGCCGAGAAGGTCTTCTACCAGCCGCAGCACCCCTACACCTGGGGCCTGCTCGGCTCGATGCCGCGCATCGACCGGGAGCAGACCGACCGGCTGGTGCCGGTCAAGGGAACCCCGCCCAGTCTGATCAACGTCCCGTCCGGCTGCGCCTTCCATCCGCGCTGCCCGTACGCCGACATCCCCAAGGACAACCTCACCCGCACCGAGCGTCCGGACCTGAGGGAGATCACCGACGGGCACTTCTCCGCCTGCCATATGTCGGCGGCGGAGCGGGAACAGATCTGGACCGAAGAGATTGCGCCGAAGCTGTGACTGAGCTGAAGAAGAAGATTCCGGAGCAGGAGTCGGGGGCCGGGTCCGCGTCCGGGTCCGACAGTTCAGGACCCGAGCCGATCCTCAAGGTCAGCGGTCTGGTCAAGCACTTCCCGATCACCAAGGGCGTGCTGAAGCGCAAGGTCGGAGCGGTCCAGGCGGTCGACGGACTCTCCTTCGACGTGCGCCCCGGCGAGACCCTGGGCGTCGTCGGCGAATCGGGCTGCGGCAAGTCGACCATGGGCCGGCTGATCACGCGGCTGCTCGAACCGACCGGCGGAAAGGTCGAGTTCGAGGGCCGGGACATCACGCATCTGTCCGCCGGAGCGCTGCGTCCGATGCGCCGCGACATACAGATGATCTTCCAGGACCCGTACGGTTCGCTGAACCCGCGCCACACCATCGGCGGGATCGTCAGCACCCCCTTCAAGCTCCAGGGCATCGAGCCCGAGGGCGGCGTGAAGAAGGAGGTGCAGCGGCTGCTGGAGCTGGTGGGCCTCAGCCCCGAGCACTACAACCGCTACCCGCACGAGTTCTCCGGCGGCCAGCGCCAGCGCATCGGTATCGCCCGCGCCCTGGCGCTCAACCCGAAGCTGGTCGTCGCGGACGAGCCGGTCTCGGCGCTGGACGTGTCGATCCAGGCGCAGGTGGTGAACCTGCTGGACGACCTCCAGGACGAGCTGGGTCTGACGTACGTGATCATCGCGCATGACCTCTCGGTCATCCGCCATGTCTCGGACCGGATCGCGGTGATGTACCTCGGCAAGATCGTCGAGCTGGCCGACCGCACGTCGCTGTACGAGTCGCCGATGCACCCGTACACGAAGGCGCTGCTCTCGGCCGTACCGGTGCCCGACCCGAGCAGGCGCGGCGGGAAGAGCGACCGGATCCTGCTCAAGGGCGATGTGCCGTCGCCGATCTCGCCGCCGAGCGGCTGCCGCTTCCACACCCGGTGCTGGAAGGCGACGGAGGTCTGCAAGACGACCGAGCCGCCGCTGATCCAGCTGGCGCCGGGCCACCAGGCGGCCTGCCACCACCCGGAGAACGCTCCCGACCAGCGTCCGAAGGACACGGTGTCGGTGGCGGCGCGGGAGACGGTGGAGCTGGCGGCGCAGACGCCGGACGAGGCCCCGGGCGACGCCCCGGCCACCGGTGACGCGGCTGCCGAGGCGCCCGCCGAGGACGCGAAGAGCACGGGCAAGGAGTAGGGGATCCCCGGTCCTGAGCCCGAGCGGTCAGGACCGGGTCGGGTCCGTAGGGGCCGATGGTCCGCCGGGACCGTCCTTCGGGGCGTGTCCCGGCGATCCCGCACAATGTCCGAGTGCTCCACGACCTCTTCACACCCTCCGTCCAGCATGCGCTCGATCTCGCCGGAATCTTCGTCTTCGCGATATCCGGCGCCCTGCTCGCCGTACGCAAGAACTTCGATGTCTTCGGTATGGCGGTACTCGCCGAGATCACCGCGCTCGGCGGAGGGCTGCTCCGTGACCTGATCATCGGGGCCGTCCCGCCCGCGGCCTTCACGGATCTCGGCTATTTCTCCATGCCTCTGGTGGCCACCGCGCTGGTGTTCTTCCTCCATCCCCAGGTGGAACGCATCCAGGGTGCGGTCAATGTCTTCGACGCGGCGGGCCTCGGTCTCTTCTGTGTGACCGGCACCACCAAGGCGTACGAGTACGGTCTCGGTCTCACCGCCTCGGCGGCGCTCGGGCTGGCCACGGCGGTCGGCGGCGGTGTGCTCCGTGACGTCCTCGCCAATGAGGTGCCCTCGCTGCTGCGCTGGGACCGCGATCTGTACGCCGTCCCGGCCATCGTCGGTGCCGCGATGGTGGCGCTCTGTATACGCTTCGACGCGCTCAACGGGCTGACCAGCGCCTTCGCCGTACTGACCGCCTTCGTCCTGCGACTGCTCGCGATGCGCTTCCACTGGCGGGCGCCGCGCGCCTGGAACCGGCGCTCGGCCGCGGCCGAGGAGACCTCTGCTCTGTGAGCTGCGTAAGCTACCGCTTAGTACAATCCTGTTGTACGGTTACCTGTCATGGCACAGGCATCCATCGGTGACAGCGAGTTCGACCGCGGTACCGCCCTCACCCTCCGTGAACCGGGCGTCTACGACGCACAGCTCTCCCCGGGCTGGACGATCATGAACGTCGCCAACGGCGGCTATCTGCTGGCGCTGATGGGCCGCGCCCTCGGCGACGCGCTGCCGCACTCCGACCCCTTCGCCGTCTCGGCCCACTACCTCACCCCGTCCACGCCCGGCCCCGCCGTGGTGCGCACCGTCACCGTACGGACCGGACGGACCCTCTCCACCGGACAGGCCTCCCTCTTCCAGACCGCCGAGGACGGCCGCGAGGTCGAGCGGATCCGGCTCATCGCCTCCTACGGGGATCTGGACGCGCTGCCCGACGACGTACGGACGGCCGCCAAGCCGCCCGTCATCCCGCCGCTTGAGCGGTGCGTCGGCACGGACGTCGGCCCGCCGCCGCCCGGCGACTTCTCGATGCTCGACCGCCTCGCCATACGCATCGACCCGGCCACGATCGGCTGGGCGGTGGGCGCGCCCTCCGGGCAGGGCGACATGCGCGCGTGGTTCGAGTTCGCGGACGGCCGCGACCCCGACCCGTACTCACTGCTCCTCACCGTCGACGCCCTGCCGCCCACCTCCTTCGATCTCGGGCTGACGGGCTGGACCCCGACCGTCGAACTGACCACGCACATCCGCTGCCGTCCGGCGCCCGGCCCCCTCCGGGTGGCGATCATCACCCGCAATCTGGCCGGTGGCTTCCTGGAGGAGGACGCGGAGGTCTGGGACAGCGCGGACCGGCTGGTGGCCCAGTCGCGCCAACTGGCCCGCGCGCCACGGGAGTGAGCCGTCCGGCGCGGCCCGCGCGGAGAGCGGCCGGAACACGGCTGTACACCGGACGTTCCGGCGGACCGGCTGCGTGCCCGGCGGGTCCCGGCTCGTAGAATCGGGACCACCATGGCTTACCTCGACCACGCCGCGACCACTCCGATGCTGCCGGAGGCGATCGAGGCGATGACCGCCCAGTTCGGCCTCGCCGGCAACGCCTCCTCGCTCCACGCCGCCGGGCGCCGGGCCCGCCGTACCGTCGAGGAGGCCCGCGAGACGCTCGCGGAGGCCCTTGGCGCACGGCCCAGCGAGGTGGTGTTCACCTCGGGCGGTACGGAGGCCGACAACCTCGCCGTGAAGGGCCTGTACTGGTCCCGTCGCGCCGCCGACCCCGGCAGGACCAGGGTGCTCGCCAGCCCCGTGGAGCACCACGCCGTCCTCGACGCGGTGGAGTGGCTGGGGGAGCACGAGGGCGCGACCGTCGAGTATCTGCCGGTCGACTCCTACGGCCGGGTGCGTCCCGAGGCGCTGCGCGAGGCCATCGAGCGCGACCCGCTGGATGTCGCGCTCGCCACCGTCATGTGGGCCAACAACGAGATCGGCACCATCCTGCCGGTCCGTGAACTGGCCGAGGTGGCGGCCGAGTTCGACATCCCCCTGCACTCCGACGCCGTCCAGGCCCTCGGCCAGACGGAGCTGGACTTCGGTGCCTCGGGCCTCGCCGCGATGACCGTCTCCGGCCACAAGGTCGGCGGCCCGTACGGAATCGGCGCGCTGCTCCTCGGCCGGCAGTACACCCCCGTACCCGTGCTGCACGGCGGCGGCCAGGAGCGCCATGTGCGCTCCGGCACCCTCGATGTCCCGGCGATCGCGTCCTTCGCCGTCGCGGGAAGGCTCGCCGCCGAACGGCGCGAGGACTTCGCCCGCGACGTCGGCGCCCTGCGGGACGGACTGATCGAGGCGGTACGTACGGCCGTCCCCGATGTGGTGCTCGGCGGCGACCCGGTCCACCGCCTGCCCGCCAACGCCCACTTCAGCTTCCCGGGTTGTGAGGGCGATTCGCTGCTCCTGCTGCTGGACGCCCAGGGCATCGAGTGCTCGACGGGCTCCGCCTGTACGGCCGGTGTGGCCCAGCCCAGCCATGTCCTGCTGGCCACCGGCAGCGACCCCGATCTGGCCAGGGGCACCCTGCGCTTCTCCCTCGGCCACACCTCCACGGCGGCGGACGTGGAGGCGGTGGCGAAGGCCATCGGCCCGGCCGTGGACCGCGCCAGGAGCGCGGGCCTCAGCTGACGCTGACGCGGGCCTCGGCTGATCCGGGGCGGGGCTCCGTCGGGGGTCAGGCGTCCTGTACGAACTTCATGTAGCGGTCCCAGTCCCACTTCGTCCCCGGGTCCGTGTGGTCCGTGCCGGGGACCTCCACATGCCCGACGATGTGCTCGCGGTCGACGGGTATCGCGTACCGCCTGCATATGTCGGCGGTCAGCCGCGCCGAGGAGCGGTACATGGCGTCCGTGAAGGACGAGGCCTCGTCCACCCAGCCCTCGTGCTCGATACCGATGGAGCGTTCGTTGTACTCGCGGTTGCCCGCGTGGTACGCCACGTCCAGCTCGCGGATCATCTGTGCCACATGGCCGTCCTTGCGGACCACGTAGTGCGAGGCTGCGCCATGGCCGGGGTCGCGGAAGACCTTCAGCGCGACCTGATAGCTGCCCTGGACGACATGGATCACCACCCGGTCGATCGTGTAGTCGTCGGGACGGTCCGCCCGTCGCCAGTTCGCGGAGGAGGCCGCCACCCACTCGGAGCCCGCGTAGTCCAGCTCACCCTCCTTGCGCGGCTTGGCGACGCCGGGAACGCGATACCACAGATGCCCCAGCTCCTCCCGCGCGAGCACGCCCCCGCCGAGCACGGCCGCCGCGCCGCCGATCAGCACCGCCCGGCGGCGGACCTTCGTACCGTCCGACGGCGCGCGGCGGCTCCCGCCCGCGCGATGGCCCCCGCCCGCGCCGCCGCCCGTCGTGCTCTGTGTGTTCTCGCCCATGTGATCGTCAACGCATACTCGCGCGACTGTGGTTCCCCCGGGCCGTACTCTGGTTGGGCTATGACTCAGAATTCCCAGCGCACTCGCCCTCTTCGCGTCCTCGCCGCCATGTCGGGCGGCGTGGACTCCGCCGTGGCCGCCGCCCGTGCCGCCGAGGCGGGCCACGACGTGACCGGAGTGCATCTCGCGCTCTCCGCGAATCCGCAGTCCTTCCGTACCGGCGCGCGCGGCTGCTGCACCATCGAGGACTCCCGCGACGCGCGCCGCGCCGCCGATGTCATCGGCATCCCGTTCTATGTGTGGGATCTCGCCGAGCGCTTCCGCGAGGACGTCGTCGAGGACTTCGTCGCGGAGTACGAGGCGGGCCGCACCCCGAACCCGTGTCTGCGCTGCAACGAGAAGATCAAGTTCGCGGCGCTGCTCGACAAGGCGCTCGCCCTCGGCTTCGACGCCGTGTGCACGGGCCACTACGCGACGGTCGTCATGGGCCCCGACGGGGCGCGTGAGCTGCACCGCGCGAGCGACATGGCCAAGGACCAGTCGTACGTACTGGGAGTTCTCGACGAGCGTCAGCTCGCCCACGCGATGTTCCCGCTCGGCGACACGCTCACCACCAAGGACGAGATCCGCGCGGAGGCCGAGCGCCGGGGCCTGGCGGTGGCGAAGAAGCCCGACAGCCATGACATCTGCTTCATCGCGGACGGCGACACCCAGGGCTTCCTGGCGGACCGGCTCGGCCGGGCGGAGGGCGACATCGTCGACGAGTCCGGCACGAAGGTGGGCAGCCACGACGGCGCGTTCGGCTTCACGATCGGCCAGCGCAAGGGCCTGCGCATCGGCCACCCGGCGCCCGACGGCAAGCCGCGCTATGTGCTGGACATCTCACCGGTCGACAACACCGTGACGGTCGGCCCGGCCGCCGCGCTGGACGTCATGGCGCTGACCGCCCGCAAGCCCCGCTGGTGCGGCACGGCCCCCACCGGCCCCGGCGGCTACACCGCCCAGCTGCGCGCCCACGGCGGCGAGACCGCGGTGACGGCGGAGCTGGCCGACGGCACGCTCCACGTCCGCTTCGAGGAGCCCGTACGCGGCGTGGCGCCCGGCCAGGCGATCGTGCTGTACGACGGCACGCGCGTGGTCGGCTCGGCGACGATCGCGACGACGGAGCGGCGTACGGGAGCCCTGGCGGGCTGATCAGCCGACGGGCCTCCGGGGTGTGAGGTCGAACACGCCGTACGCGAAGCCCTGGGCCGTGATCGCCCCGCCGTCGACCGCCACGCCGGAGGCTTCGAGCGCGCGGGCGTGCGTGGTGTCAGGGGCATCGGGGGCGTCCGCCGTGCAGACCGCCGGGGTCGCGCGCGGGTTGACGACGACGAGATAGCGCCCGCCCCTGACGTAGACGAACGGGTAGCCGGAGTGCAGCACCTCGACACCGCCCGCCGCGCCCAGTTCCGGTGTCGCCCGGCGCAGGGCGATCAGACGGCGTACGAGATGGAGCAGCGAGCCCTCGTCGGCCCGCTGGGCGGCGACGGTGGGACGGTCGGGGCTGGGGTCGAGCGGGAGGTACAGGCTGTCCGCGGCGGGGGCGGTCGAGAAGCCCGCGTTCGGGCCCTCGTCCCACTGCATGGGCGTGCGGGAGCCCGCACGGTTGTAGCGGGGGCCCAGGACACTGCCCTCGGTGTCGGGCAGGCCGGGGATGAAGCGCATGCCGATCTCGTCGCCGTAGTAGATCGCGGGCAGCGTCGGCCAGGTGAGCTGGAAGGCGAAGGCGGCGGGGAGCTGTTCGGCGGTGCGCGGGCCGCAGTTGAGGCGCGCGAAGTCGTGGTTCGCGGTGGGCAGGGCGACGTGCCCGCCGTCACCGATGACGGAGACCGCGTCCCGCCAGGCGTCCACGAAGGTGCTCGGTGAGCCCTCGCCCCCGGGATCGAAGAAGCACTCGACCGGGTCCCAGCCGTCATTGTCGGTGCCGTGCCGGTTGTTCCACAGGGAGCGCAGCGGACGTCCCTCGGTCGGGCCGCCGAACTGGAGGAAGAAGTCGGTGTGGAAGCCGGCGGGAACCGATACGGCCGGGTCGCCCCACTCGGCGAGCAGGACCGCCTCGGGATGGGCGGTGTCGAGCCAGTGGCGCAGCTCGGTCCAGAGCTTGCGGGTCTCGCCCTGGCCGGGGTCGTCCTTGACGAGCGAGGCGGCCATGTCGACGCGGAAGCCGGCCAGTCCGAGACCGAGCCAGTGGTCCATGATCTCCCGCAGGGCGGCGCGGTTGGCCAGCGGGCCGGGGGCGTCGGGGGCCTGACGCCAGGGTTCGGCCGGATCGCTGCGCGCGTAGCCGAAGTTGAGCGCGGGCTGCGAGTCGAAGAAGTTCGGCAGATAGGCGCCGGGGCGAGCGCCGGGCGAGGCCACGAACCCGGCGGGCGGTGGGGTGTCCGCATCGGAACCGGCGCGGATGTCCCGCCCGGATCCGGTGTCTGTTCCCGCGCCGGGGCCGGTGCGCCTGTCCGTCCCGGGGCCCGGGCGCGCGTCGGTCCAGATGTAGCGGTGGTCCTCGGGGTCGTCGGCGGATGCCGTGAACCAGGGGTGCCGGTCGGAGGTGTGTCCGGCGACGAGGTCGAGCAGGACCCGTATGCCGCGCCGCCGGGCCTCGTCCACCAGCCGGGCGAGATCGTCGTCGGTGCCGTAGCGGGGCGCGACGGTGAAGTAGTCGCTGATGTCGTATCCCGCGTCGCGGAAGGGCGAGGCGAAACAGGGGTTGAGCCAGACCGTGTTCACGCCCAGCCAGGCGAGATGGTCGAGGCGTCCGGTGATACCGGCGAAGTCACCGATGCCGTCGCCGTCGGAGTCGGCGAACGACTGCGGGTAGATCTGGTAGAAGACGGCGTCGGCCAGCCAGGCCGGGGCGGGGCGGAACGGAGTCATGGTGTCGGTACGGCCTTCCCTGCGGTGACCGGGAGTTCAGCTTGTCATGCCCGTTACAGAAGCGTGACCGGGCGGACTCTTGTGAGTGTCGAAGAGCCTCCCCCAGGGTTCTGTATGCGCATACAGGCAGCGCATACATGCTGCCACACGCTCCCGCCCCAGGAGCCGCCACCCGCTCTCTTCCACTGAGGAAGTACGACGCCATGACGCATGTCCCCGCACCACGCCGCCGCACCGTCCTGGGCGGCGCCGCCCTCGGCACACTCGCCACGGCGGGCCTGTCCGCCCGGACCGACCCGGCCGCGCACGCGGCGCAGGCCGTGCGAGGAGCGCCCGCGGCCCCGGCCCCGGCCGGCTCCGTCTCGTACCGGAACAAACAGATCCTCATCGACGGCGAGCCCGCGCTCGTCCTCGCCGGCGAGATCCACTACTTCCGGCTGAAGCGGGCGGACTGGCAGTCACGGCTCGACCGGGCGAAGGCCGCCGGCCTCAACACCATCGCCTCGTACATCCCCTGGATGTGGCACGAACTCCCGGACGGCACCATCGATGTCACCGGCCGCACCCGCCCCGAACGCGACCTCGGCGCCTTCATCGACCTCGCCCACCGCAACGGCTTCCTGTTCATCGCCCGCCCCGGCCCCTTCACGATGGCCGAACTCAAGGGCGAGGGCGTCCCCGACCGGGTGCGCGAGGAGCACCCGGAGATCGTCTCCACCGGCTGGTACGACGCCCCCGCCACCACCCCCACCGTCGACTACCTCGCGCCCGCCTTCCTCGACGAGGCGCGCCGCTGGTACGCGGCCGTGATGCCGGTGCTCGCGCGACGGCTGCGCGGCAGGGGCGGCCCCGTCGTCTCCGTACAGCTCGACAACGAGATCGGCATGCTGGCGTGGGTCAGCAACTCGCCCGATCTCACGGACCATCTGACGGCGGACTTCGACGGCTGGCTGCGCGAGGAGTACGGGGAAGAACTGGCCGGCCGCTACCCGTTCGCCGATGCGGACCCGGCCGGACGGCGCAAGGCGATCCGCCACCCCGAGGACGCGTACGGCGCGGCACTGATGCACGATCTGGGCCGGTTCATGCGGGGCCGCTTCGCGCGGTACGTCACCGAGCTGCGCCGGGCCGCCGAGGCGGACGGCGTCACGGGCATCCCGTTCGTCATCAACATCCACGGCACCTCCGACAGCCGTGCCGAGCCCTTCCCCATCGGCATCAGCCAGCTGATGGAGACCTACGCGGGGATCGAGGGGACGATCTCGGGCGCGGACTTCTATCTGGGCGATCTGACCCTGCGCAATGTCACCGATCTGTATCTGATCAATGCCTTCATGGACGCGGTCAATGACAAGGATCAACCTGTCACGGCGCTGGAGTTCGACGCGGGGCACGCCGACTACGGGCAGAACATGGACAGTCAGACCAGCCCGTCCGGGGTCGATCTGAAGACACGTCTCTGTGTGGCGCAGGGCGCGAAAATGATCAACTACTACCTGTTCGCGGGCGGATTCAACCCGAAGCTCGACAAGCCGACGGGCGACGGGAACGACCGCATCGGCATCACGGGGGAGCGGCACGGCTTCGCGGCGCCGGTCGATCCGGAGGGCCGTCCTGGCGTCAGCTACGCGTCGACGCGCCGGACGGTACGTGCCATGGGCGGGCTCGCCGAGGTCCTCGCGCCGATGCGGGCGACCTATGACGAGGTGGCGCTCGGCTTCGTACCCGATCACTATCTGACCGAGTACCACCCGCCGAAGCTCGCGTCGGTCCAGCGGGTGCTGGACGAAGCGGTGAACACGCGCGGCGCCGGCCCCCGGGGCTCCCTGGCCCGCGCGATGCTCCTCGGCGGTTTCCGCTACCGGAGCGTCAACCTCCAGGCGGGCGACCTCGACCCGGCGCGCGTACCGGTGCTCGCGCTGGCCACCGGCGAGCATCTGGGGGCGGAGCTCCAGCGCGGGCTGGTCCGCTATCTCGAAGCGGGCGGAAAGCTGCTGCTGTCCGGCAGGCTCCCGGTCAAGGACATGGCCGACCGGCGGTGCACGGTGCTCGCGGAGGCGCTGGGGCTCACGGTTGGCGACACACTGACCGACGCGAACCGGTTCTGGCTCTCGGTCACCGCCCACGGCTGGGCGGCGCCCCTGCCGGAAGTGCGCCTCTCCCGCGCCCAGTTGTGCGCGCCCGCGCGCGGTACGACGGTGCTGCGCGAGCTCTCCACGGGCAAGGGCTGTGGCTTCGACATCCCCGTGGGCCGGGGGCGGGCCGTGGTGATCACCACGGACTACCAGTGCGATCTGACCTTCTGGGGCCGCGCCTTCCGCGCGCTGGACGCCGCACCCGCCCTCGGGCACAGCGCGACCGATCCGGGTGTCTTCCTGCTGACGACGGCGGACGACGCGCGTGGACGGCTGCTGCACGCCTTCAACGTCTCCTCCGGCTACGACCAGGACTTCACGGTCACCGAACACGGCAAACCCCTCTTCGGCGGCGAGAAGCTGCACCTGCCGGGGCGTACGGGGGCGATGCTGCCGCTCGGACTGGTGGCGGGCGGGCTGAGGATCGCGTACGCGACGGCGGAACTCACCGGTGTGGCCGACGACAGGGCGACCTTCCGCGCGCTCGGCGGGGAGGGCGGCGGGGGCGCGGAAGGCCGCGAATCGGTGGTCGCGGTGGAGGGCGGGGCGGTCTGCGACGGCGCCCGTGTGTCGACGGAGGGCGGACGGACGGTGCTGCGGGTACGGCGCGCCGAGTTCACCGTCCGCCGGGCCTGACGCACCGCGCGGCCCCGGGCTTTCCCGGGGCCGCGCGGTTCTCGGCGTGATCAGTCCGATGGCGGTCGGTGCGGTCGGAAGGGGGGGCCCTGTCCCGCTACCGGCCCGCCTGAAGGGCCGACCATGTCGCGGGACCGGCTACGCCGTCCACGGACAGCCCGCGGCCGCTCTGGTACTCACGTACGGCCTGGGTCGTACCCGGCCCGAACTGGCCGTCGGCGGAGACGGTCCGGCCGAGGGCCGCCGTCAACGCGCGCTGAAGACGCTCCACCACGGCGCCGGTGCTTCCTTCCCGCACCACGGAGGTGGTCCCGGCCGCGAGCAGCGCCGTCCAGGTCCGGGCGCCCACCACGCCGTCCGCGGGCAGCCCGCGCGCGCTCTGGAAGGACTTGACCGCGTTCGTGGTCCCGCTGCCGAAGATGCCGTCCACGGTGCCGGCGTTGTACCCCTGCTGGTTCAGCAGGGTCTGAGCGGCCTTCACCTGGGCGCCGGTCGAGCCGCCGCGCAGTGTGTCGTACGAGGGGAAGCTCAACTGGACGCCCCCGCCGCCCCCGCCGCCGCTGCTGCCTCCCACCAGCTGCATGAAGTAGTTCCAGTTCCAGTTCGGTCCCGGATCGGTGTGGTCGTTGCCCGGCACCTCCGAGTGGCCGACGATGTGCGCCCGGTCCTTGGGTATGCCGTACCGGTCGCAGAGGTACTTGGTGAGGGCGGCCGACGACCGGTACATCGAGTCGGTGAACCAGCTCGGGTCGCTGACGAAACCCTCGTGCTCTATGCCCAGGCTGGAGGAGTTGGCCGAGCGGGCGTGGTACGCGGTGTCGCTGTCGCGGACCATCTGGGTGATGGCGCCGTCCGAGGAGCGGACCACGTAGTGGGAGCTGACCTTCGAGGACGGGTTCTGGAACCAGCTGATGGTCCCGGCGTAGGAGCCCTGCGTGACATGCATGACCACGCTGCTGATCGACGCGGACCGGCCGGCGGCGTAGTTGGCCGAGTTGGCCGGCACCCACGCCGCGTCGGGGTAGTCGGGGGAGAGCGCGGCGCGCCGCCGATCCGTGTCCGCGGCCTCGTACGGGCCGCGTTCCGGCTCGACGGCGCGGGGCCGTACGGTGACACTCTCGCCGCCCGCGATGTCCGCGTCGATGCCCTGCGCGAGGAGCGTGTAGACGGTGTCGGCGTAGAGCCGCGCGGTGCGGACGTCGCTCGCCCCGCCGTACCGCGCCACCGCCGGGTACCACTCGTCCACATCGCCGCGCTCCGCGGTGTCCAGCCCCAGCCCGTCGGCGTAGGCGCGCAACACGGCCGCGCCGCCACGGATGTTGGCCGTCGTGTCCTCGCGCAGCTCGGTGCTCCGCTCGCCGGTCAGCTCGGCGGCCTTCTCCAGGGTGCGGTGTGTCGGATTGCTCACCAGATGCATCACCCCGTAGCCGTTGGCCTGGCTGGGTTCGCCGAGGTGTCCGTCGAGGTGTGTCTCGCCGTAGCCGACGGCCACCAACAGGTCCCGGGGGACATCGAATTCGGCCGCGGCCCGGGTGAAGGCCCGGCTCATGCCGTCCCGGTCGGACGGGGTGACGGGCGCGGGCGCGGCGCCCGCGGACTGGGCCGTGGCGAGGAGCACCGTGGTGACCAGGCCACCGAGTGCGGACAGCGCCGTTCTCCTCAAGGGCGTCCTCCGCCATGGCCTGTTCCCCGGCGTCGATCGTCGGTACATGCTTCCTCCTGGCCGATTCGCGGTCTCCGCCGGAGCGGATCCGTGGGGGCAACGCGAGTGGGGTCTGCGCGAGCGGGGTCTACGCGCATGGGTCCGCGTGCGTGGGTCCGTGCGCGTGGGTCCGCGTGCGCGGGGGTATGCGAGTGGGGGTCTACGCGAGTTGAACGCACCACTCCTATCGAGTGGTCATGCCCACGTCAAGTCCGCGTGCCGCGTACGCCACGGAAGTGACCCATCGGCCAGAAATCGCGCTTACCGGTGCAAAGTCACGCGCCCTCGCCGGCGAGAGGAGCTACGCCGCGAAGAACTCCGCCAGGACCGGCGCCAGCACATGCGGTGCCACCTCATGTGTCTGCCCCGTCAGCGTGCGGTGCCGGCCACGAGGGAGGGCCTGCGCCACCGCGCGGGCGGCGTCGCGCAGCGGCAGCGGGCTGGCGCCGCCGTCCACCACCATCGCGCGGGTCCTGATCGTCGCCAGCCGGTCGGCCGGGATGAGCCCCTGGCCCAGTACGGCGTTGTCGTACGCCAGGGTGTGCGCCAGCGCGGCCAGCTCCGGCCACATCGGGGACCGGCGCACCCGGGCGATCATCTCGGGCACCATCCCCACCAGCGAGAGGAACAGCTCCACCGCCTCGCCCCGCCGCCCCCGCGCGAGCAGATCCACGAGCCGCTCGCGATAGGCCGCGTTGCCCGGCAGCTCGGCCGGATCGGTGGCGTACGGAGGCTCGTACACGGCGAACTGGGTGATCGGCACGCCCGCCGCCGTCGCCTCCAGGACCAGGGCCGCGCCGGAGGACATGCCGTACACGGACGCGCTTCCGCCCGCCACCTCGACGAGCGCGGCCAGATCCTCGGTCTCCCGCTCCACCGCGTACGGACCGCTCTCGCCGCTGGCACCGCGCCCGCGCCGGTCATAGGTGATCACATCGAAGCGCGGCGCGAGCAGCTTTGCCAGCGGGGCGTCGGATTCGGCGGTGTCGAGCGCGCCCCCCACCAGAATCACCGGCGGCCCGTCCCCCGACCGCCGGTACGCGATCGGGGTGCCGTCCCCCGATGTCACCGTGCACACATTGTCCATACCGACTCAGACCCGCGTGCCCGGCGCAACTCATCGCTCGCGGCGGAAGTTTTTTCTCAGGCCGCGACGACCTCCGTGTCGTAGAAGCAGAAGTGGTCCTTGACCTGGGCGACTTCGGCCTTGGGCGTGGGGTACGCCCAGACGGCGTCCGGCGCGCCCGGCAGCGACCAGTACGAGGCGTCGCCCTTGAACGGGCAGTGGGTGGTGGTGTCGGAGCGCGTCAGCAGATCCGTGCGCACGTCCTCGGGCGGGAGGTAGTAGCGGACCGGACAGCCGGTCTCGCGCAGGAGCAGCGGCCTGCGGCTCTCCGCGACGATCTGTCCGTCGCTCACCACACGTACATGCTCGGTGCCCTGCTCGACGGTGATGGTGTGTCCTGCGGTCATGACGATCTGCCCCTTCGCCTTCGGAAGTACGGCCGGTTCCACCGCGTCGTCGACGCGCGGTCCCTCTACGGGATCAGCAACGAGCCATGGCGTGTTCTTCCCGCCCGTACCGTTGCCTCATGAATATCTGTGTCTTTCTCTCCGCCGCCGATCTCCCCGAGCGCTACACCCGCCCCGCCCGTGAATTCGCCGAACTGATCGGCAAGGGCGGCCACACCCTCGTATGGGGCGGCTCCGACAGCGGGCTGATGAAGGTGGTCGCGGACGGTGTGCGGGAGACGGGCGGGCGGCTGGTCGGGGTCTCCGTGGACTTCCTCAGCGGCGTGGCACGCCCGGACTCCGACGAGATGGTGGTCGCCAAGGACCTCGCCGAGCGCAAGGCCCTGCTGCTCGCCAAGTCCGACGCGGTCGTGATCATGGTCGGTGGTACGGGGACGCTGGACGAGGCCACCGAGATCCTGGAGCTCAAGAAGCACGGCCTGCACTCCAAGCCCGTGGTGCTGCTCAACACGGCCGGTTTCTACGATGGACTCAAGCAGCAGTTCCGGCGGATGGACGAGGACGGCTTCCTGCCGCTCCCCCTCACCGACCTGGTGTTCTTCGCCGAGGACGGGGTGAGCGCGCTCGCTTATCTGGAGGAGTCCGCGGGCGTTCAGTGATCGGGGCGCGGTGATGCGACCATGACCGCATGGCTACCCATCTGATCACCGGTGCGGGCTCCGGCATCGGCGCCGCCGTCGCGCGCCGGCTGCACGAGCGCGGCGACGACCTGATCCTGTTCGCCCGTGACGCCGGCCGCGCCGGGGAACTGGCCTCGGCCTTCCCCGGCGCCCGCACCCTCGTCGGCGACCTCGCCAACCCGGACCGGCTCTCCTGGGCGCTGGCCCAGCAGTCGCTGCCCGACCGGCTCGACTCGCTGCTGCACATCGCGGGCGTCGTCGATCTGGGCGCGATCGGGGACCTGACCCCCAAGAGCTGGCACCACCAGCTGAATGTGAACCTGGTCGCCCCCGCCGAGCTGACCCGGCACCTGCTGCCCCAACTCCGGGTCTCGCACGGCCAGGTGATCTTCGTCAACTCGGGCGCCGGGCTCAGCGCGCACGCCGAGTGGGGGGCGTACGCCGCGTCCAAGCACGGCCTCAAGGCACTCGCCGACGCGCTGCGCGAGGAGGAGCGGGCGAACGGGCTGCGGGTGACCTCCGTCTACCCGGGCCGCACGGCGAGCCCCATGCAGGCCAAGGTCCACCAGCAGGAGGGCAAGGAGTACGACGCCGCCCGCTGGATCGACCCAGGGTCCGTGGCGTCGACGATCCTGGCGGCGCTGGACCTGCCGCGCGACGCGCGGATCGACGACGTGACCGTACGGCCGGGCCGGTGAGCGCGCTGATGGACGAATCGCGCAACGAGCCGGCCACCGCGGCGTCGGCAGAACCGGCCGGGAGGCTCTGGGGAGCCGCCACGGGGGTCGGTTCGATGCCGGGCGGCGACGCGCGGGAGACCGCCAAGGCCGTCACCGGCAGCTTCGAAGACTTCCCGCATCTGCCCGAGCTGCCCGCCCGAGGCCCCGGCGCCGACATGATCGGCCGGACGGCCGGGCTGCTCGTCGAGGTCTACGCGCGTGTGGAGCCCAGCGGCTGGCGGATCGGCGACCGGCCGGGCCGTGACACCAAGCGGGCCCGGTCCTGGATGGGCGAGGACCTCGACGCGCTGGAGGAGTTCACCCAGGGGTACCAGGGCCCGCTCAAGGTCCAGGCGGTCGGACCGTGGACGCTGGCCGCCTCGCTGGAGCTGCGCAACGGCGAGTCGGCGCTGAGCGACCCCGGGGCCTGCCGGGATCTGACCGGCTCGCTGGTGGAGGGGCTGAGCGCGCATCTCGCGGAGGTGCGGCGCCGGGTGCCCGGCGCCGTACCGGTGCTCCAGCTCGACGAGCCGTCCCTCACCGCCGTACTGCGCGGCCAGGTCAGGACCGCCAGCGGCTACCGCACGCACCGCGCGGTGGACCGCCAGATCGTGGAGAGCGCGCTGCGCGAGGTGACCGCGCTCAGCGCCGGGACGGCGGTCGTGCACTCCTGCGCCCCCGACGTCCCGTTCGCGCTGCTGCGGCGAGCGGGTGCGGCGGCGATCTCGTTCGATTTCGGTCTGCTCACCGAGCGTGACGAGGACACCATCGGTGAGGCGGTCGAGGGCGGCACGAAACTCCTCGCCGGAATCGTGCCGGGCACCGACGGCCCATTGTCAGACCCTGCCGGTAGCGTCATGGGAGTCAGGACGCTGTGGCGCAGGCTGGGGCTGAGTCCGGGGATTCTCGCGGAGTCCGTGGTGCTCACCCCGTCGTGCGGGCTCGCGGGGGCCTCTCCCGCGTACGCGCGCGCCGCCATGGCGCACTGCGTCAGGGCCGCGAGATCCCTCGCGGACAACCCTGAGTGACGATCCGGATGACGGGTCCTGGTGAACGGGAGGACGAAACGGTGGCTGGCGAACAGCGGACGGCGGTGCCCGCCGAGGCACGGGAGCGGCATGGCCGACTCGCCGAGCAGATCGAGGAACACCGCTTCCGGTACTACGTGAAGGACCAGCCGGTCATCAGCGACGGCGAGTTCGACACACTGCTGCGGTCGCTGGAGGCGCTGGAGGAGGAGCATCCGGAGCTGCGCACGCCCGACTCGCCGACCCAGAAGGTCGCGGGGGCGTACGAGACGGACTTCACCGCGGTCCAGCACCGCGAGCGGATGCTCTCCCTGGACAACGCGTTCGACGACGAGGAGCTGGCGGCCTGGGCCGACCGGATCGCCAAGGACGTGGGCACGCCCGACTTCCACTATCTGTGCGAGCTGAAGGTCGATGGGCTCGCGGTCAATCTCACCTATGAGCACGGCAGACTGACCCGCGCCGCCACCCGCGGCGACGGCCGTACGGGCGAGGACATCACGCCCAACGTCCGTACGATCGCCGAGATCCCGCACCGGCTGACGGGCGAGCGCGTCCCGGATCTGGTGGAGATCCGCGGCGAGGTCTATTTCCCGATGGAGGCGTTCCAGGAGCTGAACGCGCGTCTGGTGGCCGCAGGTGACAAGCCGTTCGCCAACCCGCGCAACGCGGCGGCGGGTTCACTGCGCCAGAAGGATCCCAAGATCACCGCCACGCGCCCACTGCACATGGTGGTGCATGGCATCGGGGCCCGCGAGGGCTTCGACATCGACTGCCTCTCCCACGCGTACGAACTGCTGCGCGGATGGGGGCTGCCGACCGCCCGGCACAACAAGGTGGCCGGATCGATCCAGGAGGTACGGGAGTTCATCGCGTACTTCGGCGAACACCGCCACTCCGTGGAGCACGAGATCGACGGTGTGGTCGTCAAGCTCGACGAGATCCCCCTCCAGGGCCGGCTGGGCTCCACCTCGCGCGCGCCGCGCTGGGCGATCGCCTGGAAGTACGCGCCGGAGGAGGTCAACACCAAGCTGGTGAACATCCGGGTGGGCGTCGGCCGCACCGGGCGTGTCACGCCGTACGCGCAGGTCGAGCCGGTCACGGTCGCCGGTTCCGAGGTCGAGTTCGCCACACTGCACAACCAGGAAGTGGTGAAGGCCAAGGGCGTCTGGATCGGTGACACGGTCGTGATCCGCAAGGCCGGCGATGTCATCCCGGAGATCCTCGGCCCGGTCATCGATCTGCGGCCCGAGGACGCGTACGAGTTCGAGATGCCGGCGGTGTGTCCCGAGTGCGGTACGGAGCTGCGGGCCATGAAGGAGGGCGATATCGACCTCCGCTGCCCCAACGCCCGCACCTGCCCGGCCCAGTTGCGCGAGCGGCTGTTCTATCTCGCCGGCCGCAAGTGCCTGGACATCGAGAACTTCGGCTATGTGGCCGCCGCCGCCCTGACCAGACCGCTGGAGCCGGACACACCGCCGTTGGTCGACGAGGGCGATCTCTTCGATCTGACGGTCGAGCGGTTGCTGCCCATCAAGGCGTATGTCCTCGACCAGGACAGCGGGCTGCCCAAGCGCGACCCGAAGACCGGCGAGGAGAAGGTCGTCACGGTCTTCGCCAATCAGGAGGGTGAGCCGAAGAAGAACGCCCTGGCGATGCTGGGGAACATCGCGGCGGCCAGGGAACGCCCACTGGCGCGGATCATCGCCGGGCTCTCCATCCGTCATGTGGGACCGGTCGCCGCCGAGGCGCTGGCCAGGGAGTTTCGCTCGATCGACCGCATCGAGCAGGCGACGGAGCAGGAGCTGGCGGACGTCGACGGGGTCGGGGCGATCATCGCCACCTCCGTCAAGGATTGGTTCGAGGTCGACTGGCACCGCGAGATTCTGCGCAAGTGGCGGGCCGCCGGGGTACGTATGGAGGAGGAGGGCACCGGCGAGGACGAGGCACCACGGCCGTTGGAGGGCCTGACGGTCGTCGTCACGGGCACGCTGGAGCAGTACACGAGGGATGGCGCGAAAGAGGCGCTTCAAACCCGTGGAGCGAAGGTGACCGGCGCCGTCTCGAAGAAGACCGGCTTCGTGGTGGTCGGGGAGAACCCTGGTTCGAAGTACGACAAAGCGATGCAGCTGAAGGTTCCGGTCCTGGATGAACAGGGGTTCGCCATCCTGCTCGAACAGGGTCCGGACGCGGCCAGGGAAGCCGCGATCAGGCCGGAAGAGGCATCGGCCACCCCCGAGGAGTAGCGCGACAATCCCCCGGAAAGCGGAGTCCCACCCCGTCCAATTCGGGCCGCAAGCTCACCCGTTCGGCGCATACCAGATGGATAAGGATGGGCAGGTCGCATTCGGGCAACAGCTGTAGAGCGCTGCCCGTCGGAGCGTTCAGCGGCCTACTGTTGAGAGGTGCGCCTGTCGTGAACGGCTGAGTGGTGTGATTCCGGCCGTGTGTGCATGACAACGTGACATCGCGTGGCATCGGCTTCGCCGGCTGTGAGAGGGACGGGAATGAAACCGACCGAGAGCGCCGCCCCGGTCTCACCCCCGCGCGGATTCGCGCGAATTGCGGGCCTTGCGTCCAGGACGCCCGCTCTTGTGGTGGGATTCGCTGTCGTCGTCCTGGCGACGGGACTGGTCCATACGGTGCGCGACGGCCACGCGCTCTTCCCCGGTGGCACCGAGGGATGGGCCCTGGCCGTGCTGACCGGCATCATCGTGGGCCATCTGGTCGCCCTCGGCCGGGACCGCTGGTGGGGCGGCACGGGCTCCGGCGCCGCCCTCACCCTGGCCGTCCTGCTGCTCTACGGCTGGGTGGCGGCCGGACTGGTCTCGCTGGCTGTCGTGGTGCTGGTCGGGGTGGCCCGCAGACACCGCTGGCGGCTGGGTGTGCTGCACGGCGCGGCGGACATGCTGGGAATCGGCGCCGCCGCGCTCGTGCTCGCGCTGTTCGGTGTGGTTCCCACCGTCGAGCGCCCCTGGCAGCCGCTCGACTGGGGGTTCGCCGGCGTTGTGGAAATCGTGCTGGCCGCCGCGGCCCATCTCGTGGTCACCCGGGTGCTGCTCTGGTACGCGCTCTCCCCGCAGAGCGGCGGACTGCCGACCGTCGCCCGAACGGCCCTGTACCGGCAGGGTCTCGTCGCGGTCGCCCTGCTCGGTATCGCGCCGCTTATCTGTGTGGTCGCGGTGTCCCTGCCGGTCCTGCTGCCGCTCTTCGCGATCCCGCTGATCGCCCTCGACTCCACGCTCTGGATCGCCCGGGCACGGGCCGAGGAGCAGCTGCGCGACCCGCTCACCAAACTGCCCAACCGGCAGTGGCTGCTGGAGCGCACCTGGGCGGCGCTGGAGGAGGCGGAGGGTCTGGGCGCCAGGGCCGGACTGGTCCTGATCGACCTCGACCGCTTCCGCTCGGTCAATGACACGCTCGGTCACCTCGCGGGAGACCGGTTGCTGTTGCAGATAGCCGACCGGCTCCGGCTCGCCCTGCCACGCGGAGCCGAGGCCGCGCGGCTCGGCGGCGACGAGTTCGCGGTGCTGCTGCCGACCTGCGACTCGACGACCAGCGCCCAGCGGGTCGCCCGCCATCTGGTGGCCGAGCTGTCCTCGCCGCTGGACCTCGACGGGCTGACGCTCGTCCTGGAGGCGAGCGCCGGAGTCGCCGTCTATCCCGAGCACGCGATGGACGCCGAAGGACTGCTGCGGCGCGCGGACGTCGCGATGTACCAGGCGAAGCGGGACCGTACGGGCGTCGAGGTCTACGAGTCCAAGCGGGACTCCAACACCCCGGACCGCCTGGGTCTGCTGGGCGATCTGCGCCGCGCGCTGGACGCCGGCGAGGTGGAGCTGCACTACCAGCCCAAGGTCCGCTTCGACGGCCAGGTCGCCGGGCTGGAGGCGCTGGTGCGCTGGGTGCACCCGGAGCGCGGCCGGGTCCCTCCCGACGACTTCATCGCGATCGCCGAGTCCTCCGGTCTGATGCCTCATCTCACCGAATACGTACTGGAGATGGCGCTCGCCCAGGTCGCCCGCTGGCGGTCCCAGGGCCTGATGGTGCCGGTCGCGGTCAATGTCTCCCCGCGCGATGTGCACACCCCCGGTTTCGCGGGCGCGGTGGCGGCCCGGCTGGCCAGACACGGCGTACCGGCCGGCTCCCTTCAGCTGGAGATAACGGAACACGTCCTGCTGGAGGACCCCCAGCGGGCGGCCGACACGCTCGCGGGGCTGACCGGGCACGGCGTCAAGATGTCCCTCGACGACTTCGGTACGGGCTACTCCTCCCTGGTGCATCTGCGGCGGCTGCCCGTCAGCGAGCTGAAGATCGACCGCTCCTTCGTGGCCAGGCTCGCCGTCGACACCGAGGACGCGGAGATCGTCCGCTGCACGGTCGATCTGGCGCACTCACTGGGCCTGCTGGTGGTCGCGGAGGGCGTCGAGGACGACGAGACATGGGAGCGGCTGCGGGATCTGGGCTGTGACGCGGTACAGGGCTGGCTGGTGGCCGCAGCGATGCCGCCGCACGAGGCGACGGCCTGGCTGCTGGCCAGGGGCGAGCGCGGCTGGCAGCGCCCGTCGGAGCTGGAGGCGGCGCGCGTGCGCCGGCTGGCCGTCGAGCGCGCCAGGGAACAGTCGGGCCAGGTGGTCCAGTGACGGCCGCCGGGCCGGCCGCCCGCTGACGAGGGCGGGGTGCGTGAGGGCGGGCCGCGGTGAGGGCGAGGGTCCCCGGGACGGGATTCCCGGGGCCCTTGGAACGGGGTTCCAGGGGCCCTGGAACGGGGCGAGGGCAAACCGTTTCGTGGCCAGGGCGTCCGGCCCCATAGGATTGGGCGAAAACCAATCACACTCACCCCTGAGGATCGCTGCATGCCTGGCATTACGCGCGAGGAGGTCGCCCACCTCGCCCGGCTGGCGCGTCTGGAGCTGAAGGCCGAAGAGCTCGATCACTTCGCCGGACAGCTCGACGACATCATCGGCGCGGTCGCCCGCGTATCCGAGGTAGCCGACCAAGACGTACCGCCGACCTCCCACCCGCTGCCGCTGACCAATGTCATGCGCGCGGACGAGGTCCGTCCTTCGCTCACCCCCGAGCAGGCGCTCTCCGGCGCCCCTGCCCAGGAGCAGCAGCGTTTCAAGGTGCCGCAGATCCTGGGGGAGGACTAACAGCCATGACGGTCAACAGCAAGATCGAGAACTGCGTCAAGCTCACCGCCGCCGAGATCGCCGCGAAGATCGCCTCGGGCGAACTCACGGCCGTCGAGGTCACCGAGGCCCATCTCGCCAGGATCGAGGCCGTCGACGAGAAGGTCCACGCCTTCCTCCATGTCGACCGCGAGGGCGCGCTGGCCCAGGCCCGTGCCGTGGACGCGAAGCGGGCGGCGGGCGAGAAGCTCGGGCCGCTGGCCGGTGTCCCGCTCGCGCTCAAGGACATCTTCACCACCGAGGGCGTGCCGACCACCGTCGGTTCCAAGATCCTCGAAGGCTGGATCCCGCCCTACGACGCGACGCTCACGAAGAAGCTCAAGGCGGCCGACGTCATCATCCTGGGCAAGACCAACATGGACGAGTTCGCCATGGGGTCCTCCACGGAGAACAGCGCGTACGGCACCACCGGCAACCCCTGGGACCTGACCCGGGTGCCCGGCGGCTCCGGCGGCGGCTCGTCCGCCTCGCTCGCCTCGTACCAGGCGCCGCTGGCCATCGGCACGGACACCGGCGGCTCCATCCGCCAGCCCGCCGCGCTGACCGGCACGGTCGGCGTGAAGCCGACCTACGGCGGGGTCTCCCGCTACGGCATGGTCGCCTTCTCGTCCTCCCTCGACCAGGGCGGCCCCTGCGCCCGTACGGTCCTGGACGCGGCCCTGCTGCACGAGGCGATCGCCGGCCACGACCCGCTCGACTCGACCTCCATCGACGCGCCGGTCCCGCCGGTCGTCGAGGCGGCCCGCAACGGCTCGGTCGACGGGATGCGCATCGGGGTCGTCAAGCAGTTCCGCGGCGAGGGCTACCAGGCCGGTGTCGTCCAGCGCTTCGACGAGTCCGTCGAACTGCTCAAGGGTCTCGGCGCCGAGATCGTCGAGCTGGACTGCCCGTCCTTCGACCTCGGCCTCGCCGCCTACTACCTGATCGCGCCGTCCGAGTGCTCCTCGAACCTCGCACGCTTCGACGCCATGCGCTACGGCCTGCGGGTCGGCGACGACGGCACGAGGTCCGCCGAGGACGTCACGGCCCTCACCCGTGAGGCCGGCTTCGGCGACGAGGTGAAGCGCCGCATCATGCTCGGTACGTACGCGCTCAGCTCGGGCTACTACGACGCGTACTACGGCTCGGCACAGAAGGTCCGCACACTCATCACCCGGGACTTCGAGAAGGCGTTCGAGCAGGTCGACGTGATCGTCTCGCCGACGACCCCGACCACCGCCTTCCCGATCGGCGAGCGCGCCGACGACCCGATGGCGATGTATCTCGCGGACCTGTGCACCATCCCGACCAACCTGGCCGGCAACGCCGCCATGTCGCTGCCCTGCGGCCTCGCACCGGAGGACGGCCTCCCGGTCGGACTGCAGATCATCGCCCCCGCCATGAAGGACGACCGGCTCTACAAGGTCGGTGCCGCCGTCGAGGCGGCCTTCGTGGAAAAGTGGGGCCACCCGCTGCTTGAGGAGGCTCCGTCACTATGACCAGTGCAATGAGCAAGGCCAAGGGCTTCAAGAAGTCCAAGACCGGCACGTATCTGTCGATCGGAACCACCGCGTTCGGCGCGATCAGCGTCGTCAAGCAGGCCAGAACGGCCCGCAAGGACCACGACACGCTCCGGCTGGTCGACGCGGTCGTCTCCGCCGCCGCCATCGTCACGGGCGTCGCTCTGCTCCTGCGCGAGCTGAAGCGCCTGGGCGACGACGACGTTCTGCTGGGCTGACCGGCTGCCGGGGACCCGCGCAGGGCGGGCTCCCCGGCGGTACGCCGCGGCGTACCACCGCTGTCGTTGTCACCGTCGCGACGGAAGGAGGTGACCTGGTGATCACACGTATCGAGATCGACGGCTTCAAGTCGTTCGTCGGCTTCGGCCTGGACGTGCGGCCCTGCACCGTGCTCATGGGCGTCAACGGCGCGGGCAAGTCGAACCTCCTGGACGCCCTGGACTTCGTCCGGCGCACGGTCACCATGGGTCTCCCCAGGGTCTTCGACGGCGACAACCCCCGGCTTGCGGCGCGGGATCTCTTCCATCACGCCGACGGGCCGAGTGGTGCGTACACGACATCCGAGCTGACCATCAAGATCGGCATGATCACGCCGAGTGCCCATGGGCCGCTCCCGCTGGTCGTACGGCTGGTGGTGGACCGCGAGGGGGAACCGTCCGGACCCGTGAAGGCCACGGTCCGCCGTGGGCGCAGCGGGGTGTGGGTGAGCAGTCTCGCGGAGACGGACTGGATGGACCGTCTGGAGCTCCCGCGGTCCCTGCGTGCCGCGCTCGTCACCGCCGGGAAGTCGTTCGTGGAGACCACCGGGACCGACTGGGTGTCCCTCAAGGACAAGGTGCCCGCGACCGAGGGGACGACGGCGCTGCTCTCGCATCTCCTCCGCGAGATCGAGACCTGGGAGCGGATCGCGCTCGATCCCGCCGCCATGCGCAGGCCGTTCGGCGGCAGCGACGAGCTGACGCTCCTCCAGGACGGGAGCAATCTCGCGGCCGTGCTGGGGCGGCTCGGTCCCGGGGAACTCCGTGACATGGAGGCCGATCTGGCCGCGCTGATCCCGGAAGCGTCCGGGATCAGGCCGCTGTTCGACGACCGGCGAGGCGAGTACGACTTCGACGTACGGTTCCGGCACACCGGCTGGACGTCCCCGCCGATGCTCTCCGACGGCACGATGCGCGTCCTGGCGTTGCTGGCCGCCTGGTACGACGACCGGCGGGCGGGTCTGCTGGCCGTCGAGGAGATCGAGAACGGCCTGCATCCGACCCGGATCGCCGAGCTGGTGAGGCGGCTGCGCAGGGATGTCGACGACTTCCCGGACCTTGTCGAGCAGACCCCCCGTACCCGCGGTTTCCGCCAGCTGATCGCGACCACGCACTCTCCCGTGCTGCTCTCGGCCTTGCGCGACGACGCGTCGGGAAGCCTGGTCCTCCTGGAGCAGGCGTCGCACGTCGACCCGGCACGCACGGGAGTCTCGACCGTGACCCGAGCCCGTCCCGTCCGTACGCCCGTGGCGAACGAGGAGCCGGGCGATACGGTCACGGCCGAGCAGGTGAAGCGCCTGTTGGAGTCGATGGGGCAGGTGATCGCGTGAGCCGCGTACGCCTGCTCAGGCTGGGGCTGCTCGTCGAGGGCCCGAGCGATCTGCTCTTCCTCGAACGGCTGATCATCCGACAGCTGGAGGAAACGCTGCACGCCAGGGCGCTGAAGGCCACCGAAGTGCTCACTCCCTGCCAGACGGGTGCGGTCTACAGCACGGCCGAGCCGAAGGTTCTCCTCCAGGCGGCCACTGAACTGGCCGACCGGTGCGACGTACTGTTCATTCACCGGGACCACAAGGAGATTCCGGATGCCGAGGTGCTGCTGGAGGCGCTGTCCGGGCTGCCGAAGCAGGCGGCGGTGCCCGTGGTGCTCGGCCCCCGGGTGATGACCGAATCGTGGGTACTGGCGGACCGCGCCGCGCTGACCCGGGTCCAGCCGGCCGCCGATCTGTCGGCGCATCCGCATCCGCAACCCGCCGACGTGGAACAGGGAAACCCGGCGCCCGGCCATCCGGCCCACCCGAAGCGGGTGCTGGCGAACGTACTGAAGAAGGCACGGCGATCCGACCCCGGCGATTACTTCGCCCGCCTCGCCGACGAAGTGGATCTCTCCGTACTCGGAAAGCTGTCGTCCTATCAGCGCTGGCTGGCCGACACCGATGAAGCATTGATGAGGAAGAAGTACCTGTGACCGTCACTGAACTCGTGTCGTACGAGGACGCCCTCGCGACGTACGACCCCGTCATGGGCCTGGAGGTCCATGTCGAGCTCGGCACCAGGACCAAGATGTTCTGCGGCTGCTCGACCGAGCTGGGCGCCGAGCCCAACTCGCAGACCTGCCCGACCTGTCTGGGCATGCCGGGCTCGCTCCCGGTCGTCAACGCGATCGGCGTCGAGTCGGCCGTCAAGATCGGTCTCGCGCTCAACTGCGAGATCGCCGAGTGGTGCCGCTTCGCCCGGAAGAACTACTTCTATCCGGACATGCCGAAGAACTTCCAGACCTCCCAGTACGACGAGCCGATCGCCTTCAACGGCTATCTGGACGTCCAGCTGGAGGACGGCGAGATCTTCCGCGTACAGATCGAGCGCGCCCACATGGAGGAGGACACCGGCAAGTCGCTGCACGTCGGCGGCGCCACCGGCCGGATCCACGGGGCGTCCCACTCCCTGCTCGACTACAACCGCGCGGGCATCCCGCTCATCGAGATCGTCACCAAGCCCATCGAGGGCGCGGGCGAGCGCGCACCCGAGGTCGCCAAGGCGTATGTCGCCGAGCTTCGCGAGCTGATCAAGGCGCTCGGCGTCTCCGAGGCCCGGATGGAGATGGGCCAGATGCGGTGCGACGTGAACCTCTCGCTGCGCCCGCACGGGCGGGAGAAGTTCGGTACGCGCTCCGAGACCAAGAACGTCAACTCGCTGCGCAGCGTGGAGCGGGCGGCCCGTTACGAGATCCAGCGTCACGCCGCGGTGCTGGACTCCGGCGGCACGATCGTCCAGGAGACCCGCCACTTCCACGAGGAGGACGGCTCGACCACCTCGGGACGGGTGAAGGAGGAGGCCGAGGACTACCGGTACTTCCCGGAGCCCGACCTCGTGCCCATCGCCCCGCCCCGTGACTGGGTGGAGGAGCTCAGGCAGGGGCTGCCCGAGCTGCCGCGGGTGCGGCGCAACCGGCTCCGGGAGGAGTGGGGCGTCTCCGAGCACGACATGCAGTCGATCCTGAACGCGGGCGCGATCGAGCCGATCGTCGCCACGATCGACGCGGGCGCCCCGGCCGACCAGGCACGTAAGTGGTGGATGGGCGAGCTGGCCAGGCACGCCAACGAGTCGGGCCGCGCGCTGGACGAACTGCCCATCACCCCGGGGCAGGTCGCCCGGGTGGCGGAGCTCGTCGCGTCCGGCGATCTCAACGACAAGCTGGCCCGTCAGGTGCTGGAGGGCGTGCTCGCCGGCGAGGGCGACCCCGACACCGTCGTGGAGAAGCGCGGGCTCAAGGTCGTCTCCGACGAGGGCGCGCTCGGCGCGGCCGTGGACGAGGCCATCGCGGGCAACGCGGCCATCGCCGACAAGATCCGCGCGGGCAAGGTCGCCGCCGCGGGCGCGCTGGTGGGCGCGGTCATGAAGGCCACGCGCGGCCAGGCGGACGCGGCGCGGGTGCGTGAACTGATCCTTGAACGGCTCGCTCCGGCGGAATGAACCGGCGCGGCGCGCGGAGGCCGGGCGTCGAGGGCTGACGCCGGTTCGTCCGTACGCCACTGGGGGCGGCGCACCCGTCGGGTGCGCCGCCCCCGTTCGTTCGTCACGGCACCATCGTCCAGCGCCATCGTCCCCGCATCGTTCGTCCCCGCAGAGGCCGGTCCTTCCCCGTGAATGCCCGTGAACCGTGAACTCCGTCGTCGCTGAGATCGTCTCCGTCGCACTGCTGCTCGGCGTGCTGGCGTTCGCCGTCGTACGGCCGCGCGGTCTGCCCGAGGCGGTCGCGGCCGTGCCCGCCGCGCTGCTGGTCGTCGTGGTCGGCGCGGTCTCGCCCGAGGACGCCAGGGCGCAGACGTACACGCTGCTGCCCGTCGTCGTCTTCCTCGCGGCGGTGCTGGTGCTGGCCCAGCTCTGCGCCGAGGAAGGGCTGTTCACGGCGGCGGGCGAGCTGGTGGCGCGGTTCTGCGGCGGCCGGCCCCGGCGGCTGCTCGGCGGGGTGTTCGCCGTCGCCGCCGTCATCACCGCCGTCCTGAGCCTGGACGCCACGGTGGTGCTGCTCACCCCGGTCGTCTTCGCGACCGCCGCCCGGGTCGGTGCCCGGCCCCGGCCGCATGTCTACGCCTGTACGCATCTCGCGAACTCCGCGTCCCTGCTGCTGCCGGTCTCCAACCTCACCAATCTGCTGGCGTTCACGGCGAGCGGGCTCTCCTTCACCCGGTTCGCCGCGCTGATGGCGCTGCCGTGGCTGGCCGCGATCGCCGTCGAGTACGCCGTCTTCCGCCGCTTCTTCGCCGCCGATCTGGCCGCCGGCGCGCACCCCACGAGCATGGACGAGCGGCGCGAGGTGCCGGTGTTCACGCTGGTGGTGCTGGGGCTGACCCTGGCCGGGTTCGTGGTCACCTCGTTCGCCGGGATCGAACCGCTGTGGGCGGCCGTCGCCGGCGCGGCCGTACTCGCGGTCCGCGCCCTGCGGCAGAAGCGGACGACTCTCGGGGGGCTGGTCCGGGCCGCCTCCCCGCTGTTCTGTCTCTTCGTCCTCGCGCTCGGCGTGGTCGTCAAGGCGGTCGTCGACAACGGTCTGGACGCCGGGATCAGCCGGCTGCTGCCGGACGGCTCGTCGCTCTCCTCCCTGCTGGCGATCGCGGCGATCGCCGCCGTACTGTCCAATCTGATCAACAACCTGCCGGCGATCCTGGCGCTGCTGCCGGTCGTCGCGCCCGCGGGGCCAGGACCGGTGCTCGCCGCGCTGATCGGCGTCAACCTCGGGCCGAATCTCACGTATGTCGGTTCGCTCGCCACCCTGCTGTGGCGGCGCATCCTGCACGAGCACGACACCGAGCCCGCGCTGGGCGATTTCACCCGGCTGGGTCTGCTGACCGTGCCCGCGACGCTCGTCGTCTCGACCGTGGCGCTGTGGGGCACGCTGCTACTGATCGGAGGCTGACCACTGTGACCGTACCGCCGCCGCCCGGTCCACCGAGGACCGTTCTCGTCTGGATCACCGAAGCCACCTGGCCCGCCTGTGTCGACGCGGCGCGCGAACGCGCCCCGCACGACGACGTGGTGCTGCTCCATGTCAGTGACGAGGAGATCGCCGCCGCCGCGCACCAGGCCTTCACCGGGCTGCTCGGCCGCGGCCACAGCCCCGACCGCGACCCCGGCGCCCGGCTCGAAGCCCTCTCGGGCACGGCCGCCGCCGATCTGCTGGAGGCCGCCGCGCACCGGCTCGGCCGGCCCTGCGAGCTGCTCGACCACCACGGACGCGTGGAACACGAGGTCGTACGCGCGGCGGCCGGCGCGGCCCTGCTGATCTGCGCGCGCGACGGGGAGCGCGACCGCCCGGGGCCGCACAGCCTGGGCCGGGCGACCCGGTTCGTGGTCGACCACGCGGAGTGTCCGGTGCTGCTGGTGTGGCCGTACGGGGATTAGGCCCTGGGCGGGCCCGGTGGTGACGCGGCCGGGGAGGGGCGGGCCCGGTGGTGACGCCGCCGGGGGGAGGGCGTGGCTCTTCTTGGACGTTCACTCCTCGGCCGTTGTCGGGTCTTCTCTCGGACACCGGGCTTCATTACCGTCGCCGCCATGTCTCCGGAGATATCGCGCAGAAGAATGCTCGCCCTCGGCACCGGCGCCCTGGGTACGGCGGCGGTCGGATCGGTGCTGCCGCCCTCCTTGCAGGCCGCGCTGGCAGCCGAGCCGGCCGCGGGCGGGATGCGGGCGATCAAGCATGTGGTGATCCTCATGCAGGAGAACCGCTCCTTCGACCACTATTTCGGCACGCTGCGCGGCGTGCGGGGCTTCGGGGACCGTAACGCCGTCGAGCTGCCGTCGGGGAAGCCCGTCTTCGAGCAGCCGGGCCCGCTGGGGACCGTTCTGCCCTTCCCCATCAGGGACGCGGCCGAGACGCAGAAGAAGGACCTCCAGTACATCGGGGACCTGGACCACTCCTGGAACGGCGGGGCCGCGGCCTGGAACAACGGGTGGATGGACCGGTGGGTCTCCGCCAAGACCGCCGCGACCATGGCGTACTACGACCGCCAGGACCTCCCGCTCCACTACGAGCTGGCGGACACGTTCACCATCTGCGACGCGTACCACTCCTCCGTCCATACCTCGACGAGCCCGAACCGCAACCACCTGTGGAGCGGCTGGACCGGCTTCGAGGCCGACGGCCGGCGGGCCGTGGGCAATGACGCGTACGACGAGGCCAACCACCCCGGTTACTCGTGGCCGACCTACGCCGAGCGGCTGGAGGCGGCCGGGCGGAGCTGGCAGACGTACACGGAGTGGGAGAACTTCACCGACAACAACATCGAGTTCTTCACCACCTTCAAGGACATCGCACGCAAGGCGCTCACCAAGGCCCGTGCGCTGCCGGGCCGACCGGACGCGGCCGGCTTCACGTACATGGAGGCCTTCTACGCCGCCGTGCGCGACACCGAGGACACCGCGGAGCGCGAGCGGCTGCTCGCCGCGCTGGACGAGGGCGTCGCCGCGCTGACCCGGCGCGAGCGCTCGCTCTTCGAGCGCGGGCTGCGCCGGGTCGAGAGCGGCACCCTGGCCGAGCGGTTCCGGGCCGATGTGGCCGCCGGGACGCTGCCCGAGGTGTCCTATCTGGTGCCGTCGGCGATCGACTCCGAGCACCCCGGCTCGTCGTCGCCGATCGCCAGCGCCACGCTCGTCTACAAGGTGCTCGACGCGCTCGGCGCGCACCCCGACGTCTGGCGGCACACCGTCGTACTGATCAACTACGACGAGAACGACGGCTTCTTCGACCACGTACCGCCGCCCGTGCCGCCGGCCGAGGGCCCCTCCGGCTCCGCCGAGCGCTGGCAGGGCCGGCCGGTCGGGCTCGGTGTGCGTGTGCCGCTGCTGGTCGTCTCGCCCTGGACCGTCGGCGGCTATGTCTGCTCGCAGGTCTTCGACCACACCTCCGTGGTCCGCTTCCTGGAGAAGTGGACCGGTGTGGACGAGCCCAACATCACCGCGTGGCGGCGCAATGTCACCGGCGATCTGACCTCCGCCTTCGACTTCCAGCGCGGCCGGGGGCTGCCCGAGGTGGAACAGCCGGGGGAGATCCCGCCGTTCACCGGCCGCTGGCGGCCCGTACCGCCCGCCGAGCAGCGGATGCCCGTACAGGAGAAGGGCGTACGCCCCGCCAGGCCGCTGCCGTACCAGACCGACGCGTCCGGCCGGATCGAGGGGACGGACGAGGGGCGGGTGTTGAAGGTCGCGCTCAGCAACACGGGGCGCGCGAGCGCGCACTTCGCGCTCTATCCGTACGCCGGCGAGTTCGCGATCCCGCAGCACCGCGATGTAAGGGGCAAGGCGCAATGGGAGGTACCCCTTACCGGGCTGACCGCTGACGCGTACCGCTTCACGATCACCGGGCCGAACGGCTTCCGCCGCGAGTTCGCCGGACCGGTGGCCGGACATGGCGCGGAGGTCTCCTCGACCGTCGACCACCACGACCGCGATCTCCATCTCGACCTGCGCAACACGGGCGACCGGCCGATCACGTTCACGGTGCGGCCCCTGGGCTATGTCGACGAGGCCGATCTGGACGGCTGGACCCGGCAGATCACGGTGAAGCCGGGCCGCGGCCGGACCGTCGTCCACTCGGCGGCGGACGCGCACGGCTGGTACGACGTCGAGATCACCACCGAAGGAGACACCGACGCCGATGCCGCCGGGACCGGTTTCCGGCGGCGTCTGATGGGCCACATCGAGAACGGGCGGGTGAGCGTCTCCGGCTGAGCGGCCGGAAGCCAGGCCGGAGGTCAGGCCGGAAGCCCGGCCGGAAGTCCGTCCGGGTTCCCGCGCGCCGGGCGCTGTGAGTAAACCCACCAAACGGACAAACGATCACTATTCGCTGCGACAGTGGATCTCCCACGAGTGACGCAGGGAGCGATCCGTTGGCAGCCATCGCACGGTGGTGCATCAGGCACCGTCTCCTCGCCGTCCTCCTCTGGCTGCTCGCCCTCGGCGGTGTCTCGACCGCCGCGGGCGTGCTGGGCTCCTCGTACTCCAACGACTACGAGGCTCCCGGCACCGAGTCGGGCCGCGCCGCCCAACTGCTCAACGACGGTTTCCGGGGGCTCGGCGGCGACGACAACACCATCGTCTGGCACGCCGACCGCGGCTCCGGCACCGGTCCTGGGTACGGCTCCGTCCGTACGCCCGATGTCCGGCAGCGCATGGGGGAGATGCTCGACAAGGTCGGGAAGCTGCCGGGCGTCTCCTCCGTCGCCGGACCCTACGCGGCCGACGGCGCCGCGCAGATCAGCGCGGACGGACGGACCGCCTACGCGCGGATCACCTTCGCGCGGCCGACGGACGAGATACCCGTGTCGCAGGCGGAGGCGGTGGTCGACACCGCGAAGGCCGCCGCCGACGACGGGCTGGACGTACAGCTCGGCGGCAGCGCCGTCGCCCTGACCGAGTCCACCACGGCGCACACCGCCGAGATCGTGGGCGTGGGTGTCGCCGCCGTCGTCCTCTTCCTCGCCTTCGGCTCGCTCGCCGCCAGTCTGCTGCCCCTGGCCACGGCGCTGGTCTCGGTCGGCACGGCGTACGCGGGCATCGCGCTGCTCGGCCATGTGATGACGGTCGCCGACTTCGCGCCGATGCTCGGACTGCTGATCGGCCTCGGGGTCGGTATCGACTACGCGCTGTTCATCGTGACCCGGCACCGGACGGGCCTCAAACGCGGTCTGAGCGTCCATGAGGCGGCGGTCAACGCGGTCGCGACCACCGGCAGAGCCGTCGTCTTCGCCGGGGCCACCGTCTGTATCGCGCTGCTGGGCATGCTGATCCTGGGGCTGAGCTTCCTCAACGGGGTCGCGATCGCCGCCTCGCTCACGGTCGTCCTGACCGTCGCCGCGTCCGTGACCCTGCTGCCCGCCCTGCTCTCGTACATCGGCACGCGGGCGCTGAACCGGCGCGAACGCGCGCGGCTCGCCGCGCACGGACCGGAGCCCGACCGGCCCACGACCTTCGCCGCCCGCTGGTCCCTCTTCGTCGAACGCCATCCCAGACTGCTCGGCGCCGTGGCCGCCGCGGTGATGCTGATTCTCGCCCTGCCCACCTTCTCGCTGCATCTGGGCACCTCCGACCAGGGCAACAACCCGGCCTCCACCACGACCCGGCAGGCGTACGACCGGCTCGCGGAGGGGTTCGGCCCCGGCGTCAATGGCCCATTGACACTGGTCGCGCACCTGGACGGCGCCGACGACCGGCTCGCCATGGACCAGCTGCCCGGCACGCTGCGTACGACGGAGGGTGTCGCCTCCGTCGGCCCGATCACGTTCAACGGCAGCGGTGACACGGCGGCGCTCACCGTCGTACCCGACTCGGCGCCCCAGGCGAAGGACACCAGCGCGCTGGTCGACCGGCTGCGTACGGACGTCCTTCCCGAGGCCGAGGCCGGTACGTCCCTGGATGTGCACGTCGGCGGACTCACCGCGAGTTACGACGACTTCGCGGAGATCATCATCGGCAAACTGCCGCTCTTCGTCGGGGTCGTGATCACCCTCGGCTGTCTGCTCCTGCTGCTCGCCTTCCGGTCCGTGGGCATCCCGGTCAAGGCCGCGCTGATGAATGTGGCCGCCGTCGCCTCGTCCTTCGGGGTCGTCGTCGCGATCTTCCAGTGGGGGTGGGGGAGCGAGCTGCTGGGGCTCGGCAGCGCGGGCCCGATCGAACCCTTCCTGCCCGTGATCATGGTCTCCGTGCTCTTCGGGCTCTCCATGGACTACCAGGTCTTCCTGGTCAGCCGGATGTACGAGGAGTGGCTGGAGACGGGGGACAACCGGCGGGCGGTCCGCGTCGGCCTCGCCGAGACCGGGCGGGTGATCAACTCCGCTGCGGTCATCATGATCTCGGTCTTCCTCGCGTTCGTCCTCAGCGGCGAGCGGGTCATCGCCATGTTCGGGATCGCGCTGGCGGCCGCGGTCGCGCTGGACGCCTTCGTCCTCCGTACGCTGCTGGTGCCGGCCTTGATGCATATGCTCGGCGGCGCCAACTGGTGGCTGCCGCGCCGACTCGACCGCTGGCTGCCGCGGATCAGTATCGAAGCGCCGGAACGGCGCGAACATGCGAAGATCCCCGAGCCGCGCGAGACCGAGGACAGCGTGCTCGTACGGTGAACAGCCGTACGGCCGTTCCTTCGCAGGCACCTGTCCACTCGCACGCTTTCATTCGCACGCTTTCATTCGCACGTTGAAGGAGCCCGATGTTCGCGATACCCCTGGGTGACGGGGCGGAGCTGCGCCCGCTGGAACCCTGGCAGGCCGAGGAGTTCCTCGCCCATATGGACCGCGCCAGGGATCTGGTCGGTGAACACATCAAGCTGGCCGACGCCGTCACCGATCCCGTGTCGGCCCGCGCGCTGCTCACCTCGTACGCGGAGAAGCAGGCGGCCGACAGCGGCCGGATCTACGGGATCTGGCTCGACTCCACCCTCGTCGGCGGCGTGCTCTTCCGCGTCTTCGACGCGGCGACCGGCACCTGCGAGGTCGGCTGCTGGCTGGAGCCCGCCGGGACGGGGCGCGGTCTGGTCACGCGCGCGGCCCGGGTGCTGATCGACTGGGCGGTGGAGGAGCGCGGGATACACCGGGTGGAGTGGCAGGTGTCGTCCGCCAACACCGCGAGCGTCAACGTCGCGCGGCGGCTCGGCATGACACGGGACGGGGTGCTGAGGGAGAGCTATCCGCACCGCGGCGTACGGCAGAACACCGAGGTCTGGTCGGTCCTGGCGTCCGAGTGGCGCCATGTGCCGGACACGCCCCGGCGGGCGGACACCGCCGGCTGATCTCGCGGGACCCCCGGCACGACCTCGAAACGTTCTTTTCACCGCGAGTTTCGGCGTTCTCAGGAAGTTCTCAGACAGGGCCCCTAGCGTGCGCCGTATGAACCCGACCCCCGAGACCGAGACCGCCGCTCAGACCACCGACCCGGAGACGGCCGCGACCGCCGCCTCCGGAGCCGAGGCGGCGGCGGAGACCAAGACCGGCCCCAAGGCCGACCTCACGAAGGGGTCCGTCGCCGAGCACGCCGACAAGGACGCCGACAAGGACGCCGACAAGGACACCACCCCGGCCGACGACCTGACCGACGCCGACGCGGACGAGGAGGACGCCGACCTGGACGGTGAGGACGCCGCCGCGGCGAGCCGCCCGTCCGGTCTCGGCTCCGCCGCCGCCTCCATCGTCGCCGTCTGCCTCGGGATCGTCGCCCTCACCGGCACCTGGACCAGCCGGGTCCTCGCCGAGCGGCAGGGCCTCGTCGGCCAGCTCAAGACCGGCCAGTCGGGCACCGCCGAGCAGCAGATCGCCGCGATCTACGCCGACGGCTGGCACCTCACCGCCGCGGTCAACGGCGCCGTGGCCCTGGTGGCGCTGCTCGTCGGAGTGATCGTGCTGGCCCTGCCGCAGCGCACCGGCTGGGTACGCCCCTTCGCGCTGGCCGGAGCGATCCTCGGCTTCCTGGGGCTGCTGGTCTCGGTCGGCATGTACTTCGACCTCTTCGCGGCCCTGCCCACAGCGCCCGCCACCCCCACCCCCTGAGCCGCAAAGGCCCTCAGGCCCTCAGGCCCTAAGGCCCCCGCGGCGGCACAGCCGGGGCCTCAGGGCGTCAGAGCCTCAGGACCTTAGGGCCTTGGGTCGTACGGCGGTCCGCGCCCCTGTTTCTAAGGCACCGGGGCCCGCGAAGATGCGGCACTCTCCCGATGTGGCCGTACCTCCTGGGAGACGAAGGTAGAGGCATCACCAGATGCCGGAACACCTTCACCAGGGGGACTCCATGTTCGAGTTCGAGCTTCAGAAGATCAACGCGGCCGAGCTGATGCGCAGGGCCGACCAGCGGCGGCTCGTACGCGAGATCCGCACCGCCCGCCGACAGGCGCGACGAGCGGCCAAGCAAGCCCGGGAGGGGCGGGTGAACACCCCGCACCACCGGTTCGCGCGCGTGGCCTGACATGACGGCGCTCCACCTGATAACCAGTGCCGCGCTGTCAGACCCCTGTGCGATGCTCGGGCCCGTGGAGACCAGGTCAGTCAGCCCCGTGTTCGTCGGCAGATCCGCCGAACTCACCGCCCTCACCCAAGCGCTCGCCCGCGCCACCGCGGGCGAGCCGCAGGCGCTGCTCGTCGGTGGCGAGGCCGGGGTCGGCAAGACACGGCTCATCGAGGAGCTGCACAAGGCGGCCTGCGCCGAGGAGGCCGTCGTGGCGGTCGGCGGATGCGTCGAGATCGGCGCGGACGGACTGCCGTTCGCGCCCTTCTCCACCGCGCTGCGCTCCCTGCGCCGTCAGCTGCCCGACGAGCTGGCGGCGGCGGCCGAGGGGCAGGAGGACGAGCTGGCCCGGATCCTGCCCGAGCTGGGGCAGTCGGACCGCGGCGCGCTCGGGGAGGACGGCACCGCACGGCTCTTCGAGCTGACCGCGCGCCTGCTGGAGCGGCTGGCGGCGGACCGTACGGTCGTGCTCGTCCTGGAGGATCTGCACTGGGCGGACGCCTCCACCCGCCATCTGCTCGCCTATCTCTTCCGCGCGCTGCGCCGCGGCCGGCTCGTCGTGCTCGCCACCTACCGCGCCGACGACATCCACCGCCGCCACCCGCTGCGCCCGCTCCTGGCCGAGCTGGACCGGCTGCGCTCCGTCCGCCGTATCGAGCTCTCCCGTTTCAACCGCGCCGAGGTGCGGAGCCAGCTCACGGGCATCCTCGCGGCCGAACCGGACCCGGCCCTGCTGGAGCAGATCTTCGAACGCTCCGACGGCAACGCGTTCTTCGTGGAGGAGCTGGCCTGCTCCCTCGGGACGGGCTGTGGCCCCGGTCTGAGCGATTCCCTGCGCGATCTGCTGCTCGTCAGGGTCGAGGCGCTGCCGGAGGACGCCCAGCGGGTCGCCAGGATCGTCGCCGAGGGCGGCACGACCGTCGAATACCGGCTGCTGGCCGCCGTCGGACGGCTCGCGGAGGACGAGCTGATCGAGGCGCTGCGGGCCGCCGTCGGCGCCAATATCCTGCTGCCCACGGCCGACGGCGACGGCTACCGCTTCCGGCACTCCCTGGTGCGCGAGGCGGTCAGCGACGATCTGCTGCCGGGCGAGCGCTCCCGGATCAACCGCCGCTACGCCGAGGTGCTGGAGGCCGACCCCTCGCTCGTACGGGCCGATGAGCGCACCACCCGCCTCGCCAGCCACTGGTACCACGCGCATGACGCGGCCAAGGCACTCCCCGCGGTGCTGAGCGCCGCCGTGGAGGCGCGCCGGCGCTACGCGTACTCCGAGCAACTGAGGCTGCTCGAACGGGCCATGGAGCTGTGGGACGACGCCCCCGGGGACGTACGCGGCACCCTTCGGCCACCGGACGACGTCGAGGTCTATCCGCCCTGCGGCGGCGATCCGAAATCCCCGCCGCTGCGCTATCTCGATCTGATGGCGGAGGCGACGGTCGCCGCCCGCTTCGGCGGTGAGCGCGAACGCGCCCTGGCCATCTCCAAGAAGGCCCTACGGGTCCTGGAGGGCGAGGGCGGCGGGCAGGATCCGCTGCGCGCCGCCTGGTTCTGGATCCAGCGCTCGCGCCTGACGCAGGACCTCACACGCGGCGACGGCTGGCAGGAACTGGCCACCGCCCAGGAGCTGGTGCGCGGAATGCAGCCGTCCGCCGTGCACGCGGAGGTCCTCGCCACGGTCGCGAGCTGGGGCGCCCTGCACCAGCCGGGCCCCGACAGCCTGGCCGCCGCCGACCGGGCCGTGGAGTACGCCAGGCTGGTCGGCGCGGAACTCACCGAGCTGCACGCCCGCCTCACCCGCGGCTGGCTCACCGCCGACGCGGGCGGTGTCGAAGAAGGTATCGCCGAGATGTACGAGGCCCGCGACCGCGCCGCCGAGCTGGGCGCCGTCGGGATTCTGGGCCGGGCCAGTGTCAATCTGCCGTCCACGCTGGAGAGCATGGGGCGCTCCGGGGAAGCGGTGGCCGTCGCCGAGGAGGGTGTCGCCTTCAGCCATCAGCGCGGTCTCGCCGACACGGAGGCCTGGGTGCGGCACAACCTCGCCCACTCCCTGTTCTCCCTCGGACGCTGGACCGAGGCGGACGCCGTCCTCGACGACACGGTGGCGCTGGCCCAGTCCCACAAGGCACGCGGTCTGGTCGCCGGACGCCGCGCCGAACTGGCCCTGGCCCGAGGCGACTTCGACGAGGCACAGCGCCAGGTGGAGCTGACCCGGAGCTTCTTCGGCACCCATGACTTCCAGCCGCAGCACCTGATACCGCCGGCCCGGCTCGCGATGTGTATCGCGGCGCGGCGCGGCGCGCTGGCCGAGGCCAGGGCCGAGTTCGAGCGGATCACCGAGCACGGCTTCCCGCCGGGCACCCGGCAGCACGCACTGCCGCTGCTGTGCACGGCCGCCTCGATCGAGGCGGACGCCAGAGGGCTGCCGGACGCGGAGGCCGGACGCGCGGCGATGCTCAAGGCCATCCGCCTGCACGCCAAGCGGATGCCCACGCTCGTGCCGGTCTGGCACGCGTACGGCCTGCTGCTGGAAGCGGAGTTGGCGCGGGCCGGGGGCACCATGGCGCCGGAGCTGTGGGCGCGTGCCGTCGCCGCCTTCGAGGTGACGGAGCGCCCCTATGAACTGGCCCTTGTCCGGCAGCGCCGGGCCGCCGCACTGCTCGACCACCACGCCGACCGCGCCGAAGCCGCCGATCTGCTCATCCTGGCCCACACGGCGGCCCGGGGCCTCGGCGCCCACCCGCTGACCGAGGAGATCGAATCGCTCGCGGGGAGGGCCCGGATCAGCCTCACGCCGACGCCCGCCGGTGTCCGTACGGCCCGGGGCACCGACCCGGATCCCGACCCGGCCCGCGCACTCGGACTGACCCCCCGGGAACAGGACGTCCTCCGGCTGGTCGCCGCCGGTCACACCAACCGCGGGATCGCCGAGGAGCTGTACATCTCGCCCAAGACGGCGAGCGTCCATGTCTCCAACATCCTGGCCAAGTTGGGGGTGTCGGGCCGTACGGAAGCGGCGGCGCTCTCGCACCGCCTGCGCCTTTTCCCTGATTCCGCGGCCTGAAGGCCCTTCCGTACGCCCTCCCGTACGCCCTTCACCACGCCTCGGCGCGTATCGCTACGCGACATCCAGCAGAAGGATCCTGTCGTCCCCCGGCTTCGGTGTGCCCCGGCCATCGGTATTGCTGGTCGTCAGCCACACCTGGTCGCCGCCCACCGAGAGCACCGTGCGCAGGCGGCCGTACTCACCCTTCAGGAAGGCCTGTGGGGCGGCGGCGGCTTCCCGGCCCGCCAGCGGAATCCGCCACAGCCGCTCGCCCCGCAGCGCCGCCATCCAGATCGACCCCTCCGCGTACGCGATCCCGCTCGGCGACGCCTCGTCCGGCCGCCACTGGACGACCGGGTCGACAAAGCCCGGCTTATGGGCCTTTCCCTCCACGTCGGGCCAGCCGTAATTCTTGCCCGGCTCGATGAGATTCAGCTCGTCCCAGGTGTCCTGGCCGAACTCCGAGGCCCACAGCCGCCCCTCGGAATCCCAGGCGAGTCCCTGCACATCGCGGTGGCCCAGGGAATAGACGACCGAATTCGCCTCCGGATTGCCGTGCACGGGCTGCCCGTCCGGAGTCATCCGCAGAATCTTGCCGGCCAGCGACTTCTTGTCCTGCGCGAGCCTCTTCTCACCGGTGTCGCCGGTGGTCGCGTACAGCATCTTGTCCGGGCCGAAGGCGATCCGTCCGCCGTCGTGGAGAGTGCCCTTCGGAATGCCGCGCAGCACGGTGTCGGGCGCCCCCAATTGCCGCCCGGCGGGCTTCTTCTCGTCGTAGAACATCCGCGCGATGCGATTGTCCGACGCGGTCGTGAAATACGCGTACACCTGATGATCCGAGGCGTACGAAGGGGAGAGCGCGATGCCCAGCAACCCGCCCTCGCCCCCCGGGGAGACCCCGGGCACCGAGCCGATCACGGTCTTCTTCCCGGTCTCCGCGTCCACCCGGGTGATCGTCCCCTCGTCGCGCGAGGACACCAGCGCGTCACCCTCCGGCAGAGCGGCCAGGCCCCAGGGCGTCTTGAGCCCTTCCGTCAGGGTGGACACCACCCGCACCGAGCCCTTGGCGGGCGCGGCCGACGGGCTCGGCGCCGCGTCCCGCGACGTCGCGGCGGCCGGGGTCGTCGGTGCGCTCAGGTCGGGCACGGGACCCGAATCGCCGCCGGAGCCGCATCCCGTCAACACGAGCAGGGCGACAGCGGTCCCTACGGCCGTCACAGTTGAACGTTGCACGGTTCGATCCCTTCGAAGGCTGCGATTCCCCTGCGCTCTACCGTTCCCAACGTTTCTCACACCGCCGCCGTTCGCGCACCGCGACCGCGCTCACTCCCATGACTCCCGTACCGGCGGCAGCTCCGCGATCTCGGCCAGATCCCGTGCGGTCAGCGTCAGCTCCGCCGCCCGCGCGTTCTCCACCGCCCACCGCTCCCGCTTCGTCCCCGGCAACGGCACCACATGCCGCCCCCGGCTCAGCACCCACGCCAGCGCCACCTGCGCCGGGGTCGCGCCGTGCCGCGCCGCGATCCGCCGCAACCCCACCACCAGTGGCTGGTTCGCGGCCATCATCTCCGCCGTGAACCGCGGATGCCGCGCCCGTACGTCGTCCGGTTCGAAACCCTGCCCCGGCGTGAGCGTGCCGGTCAGAAAACCATTGCCCAGCGGCATCGCCGCCAGGAACCCGATACCCCGCGCCTCGCACCACGGCAGCAGCCGCTCCAGCGCCTCAGGCGACCACACCGAGAGCTCCGCCTCCACCGCGCTCACCGGAAAGATCTGCTGCACCCGCTCCAGCTGACGGATCGTCGACTCGTGCAGATGCGCCCCCGATCTGCGCCGGGAGGCGCGCGCCCCCACCGCGCACAGCCCGAGCGCCCGCACCTTCCCCGCGGCCACCAGCTCCGCCATCGCGCCCCAGGTCTCCTCGACCGGTATCTCGGGATCGGCGCGGTGCAGCTGGTAGAGATCGATCACATCGGTCTGCAGACGACGCAGCGAGGCGTCGCAGGCCCGCCGCACATAGCCGGGGCGGCCGTTGGCGACGATGTGCTGATCACCGACGAGCAGTCCGCACTTGGTCGAGACGAAGACGTCCGCGCGCCGCTGCCCGAGCACGCGCCCCAGCAGCAGCTCATTGGTGAAGGGGCCGTACATGTCGGCCGTGTCGAGCAGGCTCGTACCGGCGTCGAGCGCCGCGTGCACCGCCCGCAGCGAACGGTCGCCGTGCTGCTGCGAGCCGGTGTAGGCCCAGTGCATCGGCATACAGCCGAGGCCGATCGCGCCCACTTCGAGCGCCGCCGCACCGATTGTCCTGCGCTCCAACGCCGTACCCCTCCTTGTGCCGCCCACAAGCTAACCCCATCGCTCCGACACCCATCGCATAGCCTCCTGACCATGACTTCAGACGTATGGCTCCCCCTGCAGGCCGACGGGATCGAGGGACTTCCCGAGGGGCCGCGCTATCTCTTCTGGGACGGCGGCGAGGAGTACCCCGCCGACCCCGCCGACTGCGCCTTCTACGCGGTCCCGTACATGAAGGGACCCGAGATCGCGGTGCGGCCGCTCGCCGCCATGACCTCCGTACGCGTCGTCCAGACCCTCTCGGCGGGCATAGACCATGTGACCCCCGGCCTCGGCTCGCTCCCCGCCGGCGTACGCCTGTGCAACGCCAAGGGAGTCCACGAAGCCAGCACCGCCGAACTCACCCTGGCCCTGATCCTCGCCTCCCTGCGCGGCATCCCCGGCTTCGTCACCGGCCAGCAGCGCGAGGAGTGGCGCTCCGGCTTCTACCCGGCGCTCGCCGACAAGTCCGTACTGATCGTCGGGTACGGCTCGATCGGCGCGGCCATCGAGGACCGGCTCGCGCCCTTCGAGTGCGCGCGGGTGGCGCGCGTCGCCCGCTCGGCCCGCACCACGGAGCGCGGCGCCGTCCACGCGTTCACCGATCTCCCCGAACTGCTCCCCGACGCCGATGTGGTGATCCTCTCCACCCCGCTCACCGAGGGGACGAGGGGCCTGGCCGGAGCGGAGTTCCTGGCCCGGATGAAGGACGGCGCGCTCCTGGTCAACGTCGCGCGCGGCGCCGTCGTCGACACCAAGGCCCTGCTCACCGAGACCGAGAGCGGACGGATCAGGGCCGCCCTGGATGTCACCGATCCGGAACCGCTGCCCGCCGGCCATCCGCTCTGGCATGTGCCGGGCGTCCTGATCAGCCCCCATGTCGGCGGCTCCACCTCGGCGTTCCTGCCGCGCGCCAAGCGGCTGCTGGCCGGCCAGCTCACCCGGTTCGTCGCCGGCGAGGAGCCGCGCAACATCGTCCTCACCACCGGCTGACCCCGGGCCGGAGAAGCACGCGGCAGGACAGGACCCAGGTCCTGGCGTCGCAGCACCCCGCCGCAAGATCCGGAAGTGACTCGCCGGCCACTCTCCGCAGCCGTCCGGACACCCTCGTGGCCGACAACTCCCCTGGTCGTCACGGAGAGTAGAAGAACTATGTCCCTGAGTGACGAGACTGGTGTATCGTCCCGATCTGGGGGCTGCGGCGCGCCTGGGGCGGCGCAGCGGAGCGATCAGAATGCGAGGGGGGCGACGGGGCGATGTACGGCCAATGGACGAACGATCCGACGCGGCAGGGGCGCCGGCGACGGCCTCCGGACATCCCGGTCAACACGCGGGTTCCCTCGGCGGTGACCGCGACACCCCCCGGGGTTGTCCGGTGAGCGCCGAGGGCGTGCTCATCGGCAGGCGGGCGGTCTCCGGCAGTGGCTCGGGGCTGATCGCGCAGCTCTTGCTCGCCCTGATCTGCGCGGGCTACGCGGCCGGCGCGGCGCTGGGCTGGGGCTCGCCCGAACTGGCCCTGTTCATGGGTGACTTCGGGCTGAGCCTGGCCGCCGCGATCGCCGCGGTCTCCTGCTTCTTCTACGCACGCGGCCGCGGCAGCCGCTTCCGGCCCGCCTGGCTGCTGTTCTCGTTCTCCTCCGCGATGGCCTCAGGAGGGAACGCCGTCTGGGGCTGGTACGAGGTCATCCTCGACAAGCCGGTGCCCAGCCCCTCACTCGCCGATCTCTTCTTCCTCTGCTTCGCGCCACCCGCCATCGTGGGGCTGCTCGTCCTCGCCAAGCGCCCCGTCAGCAGGGCCGGCTGGCTCTGTCTGGCGCTCGACTCCTGGCTGATCGGCGGCTCGCTGCTCACCCTCTCCTGGAGCCTCGCCCTCGCGCGCACGGCGCATTTCCAGGGTGAGAGCGTGACCCAGGCGGCGCTCTCCCTCGCCTATCCGCTGCTCGACATCGTGCTGGTCAGCATGGTGCTCGCGCTGCACTTCCGACGGGCCACGGGCAGCCGCTCCGCCGTCAACACCGCCATCGCCGCACTCGCCCTGACGGTGCTGTGCGACGCCCTGTTCACCTCCCCGCTGCTGCGGGAGACCTATCGCTCGGGACAGCTGCTCGACGCGGGCTGGTTCGCCGGCTCGCTGCTCCTCGCGTACGCGCCATGGGGTATGCGCCGTGTCCCCGAGAGCCCGCCGCCGCCACGTCAGCCCCGTACCTCCCGTCCGATCGCGGGATCGCTCGCCGCGCTCACGCCCTATCTGGCCGCCGCGGTCTGCACACTGGGCATCCTCTACAACGTGATCGAGGACCGCCGGGTCGACCGGGTGGTGGTCCTCACCGGCTGCACGGTCGTGCTCGCGCTGGTCGTACGGCAGGGCATCATGCTCGTCGACAACATCGCGCTCACCCATGAACTGGCCCAGAAGGAGAACCACTTCCGGTCCCTGGTGCAGGGCTCCAGCGATGTGATCATGATCGCCGCGCCCTCCGGCATACTCCGCTACGTCAGCCCCGCCGCCACGGGCGTCTACGGCAGGGAGGCGGAGGACCTCGTCGGCGCGGAGCTGGCCTCGATCATCCACCCCGACGACCTCGGCAGGGTCGTCCACGAAGTACGGCGCTTCCTGGCCGCGCCCCCCTCCGAGGAACCCACGACCCGTATCGAGTGCCGCTTCAGATCAGGGACCGGCGACTGGCTCAATGTGGAGTCCACCGTCAACCGCCACCAGGGCGGGCTGATCTTCAACAGCCGCGACGTCACCGAACGCGTGCGCCTCCAGGCGCAGCTCCAGCACAACGCCGAGCACGACCCGCTCACCGACCTGCCCAACCGCGCCCTGTTCACCGAGCGCGTACGACAGGCCCTCTCCGGCCGTCGTACGACCGATCCGGGCACGGCCGTGCTCTTCATCGACCTCGACGGCTTCAAGGGCGTCAACGACCGGCTGGGCCATCAGGTCGGGGACGAGCTGCTGATCCTCGCCGCCCACCGGCTCCAGGACTCCGTACGGGCCGGTGACACCGCGGCCAGACTCGGCGGCGACGAGTTCGCGGCCATCGTCCTCGGCGACGGGAACGACGACAGGACCGCCCGCGAGCACCAGGTCCACGAGATCGCCGACCGGCTGCGCCTCCGGCTCTCGCAGCCGTATCGCATCGACGGCAACGATGTCCGGGTCGCCGCCTCCATCGGCATCGCCTTCGCCGAACCGGGCATAACCCCCACCGAACTCATGCGCAACGCGGACCTCGCCATGTACCGCGCCAAGGCCGCGGGCAAGAACCGCGTCGAGCTGTACGCGCCCCAGATGCAGGCGGAGGTCGTCCGCAGGACCGAGCTCGCCACCCGGCTGCGCACCGCCCTGCACGACGGCGAATTCGCCCTGCTGCACCAGCCGGTGGTGCATCTCACCACCGGGCGGGTCTCCAGCGTCGCCGCCCAGGCCCGCTGGCGCTCCGCCCAGGGCATCCTGTTCACCCCCGCGGAGTTCCTGCGCGTCACCGACGACGGCGACCGCACCGCGGAGCTCGGCCGCTGGCTCCTGGAAGAGGCCGTCTCCCAGGCCGCGGAACGGGCGAGAATCGGCCATTCCGTGTCCGTCGCGGTACGGCTCCCGGCCCGCAGACTGCTCGACAAATCCCTGCCGCCCGGCTTCATCGAGGCCCTGCTCACCCGCCATGGGCTGCCCTCCGGGGCCCTGATGATCGAGCTGTCCGACAGCGACCCGCGGGCCTCCATCGACGAGCTGGAGCACCGGCTCGTCGCGCTGCGCCGGCTGGGCGTACGGATCGCCCTCGACGGCTTCGGCAGTGGCTACGCCGCGATCAGCTCCCTGCGCAGGCTCCCGGTGGACGTACTGAAACTGGACCGCGGTCTGGTGGAGGGCGTCGTCGAGTCGGCGCGGCTGCACAAGATCACGGCCGGGCTGCTGCGGATCGCCGGCGATCTGGGCATGCAGTCCGTGGCCGACGGGGTCGACGTCCCCGAGCAGGTCCTCGCGCTGCGCGCCATGGGGTGTACGCACGGCCAGGGAATGGCCTTCTCCGGGCCGCTGGACGAGCACCGGCTGCGCCGCGCCCTGCTCGCCGGCACCTACCCCCTGCCGGGCGGTACGGCCTTGCCCGTGCTCACGGGCAGCGCCCTGCCCGGAAGCGCCCTGCCCGTCCGGCCCTCCCGGCCGTCCCCGGGTGACCGGATTCCCCACCCTTCGATGCCCCTCGATCCGCTCAAATAGTGAGACTCCCGTCCCACCCGCTTGACAGCCATGGCGCGCCGGAGGGAGGGTCAGTGCCATGCGCACCCGAATTCTCGTACTTGGAAAGCGCGTCGGCTGAAGCAGAGCATCGAACCGCTCCGCAGACCACACCGACGCGCTCCCCTCGCTTGCCTCACGGCACGAGGGGTTTTTTGTTGCACCGGCACACCCCAAACCCTCGCAAAAACCCTCAGCCTCTTCGAGAAGAGAATGCCGATGACCGAGCAGGCCACCGGGGCCCACCATCCGCAGCCGCGGGCCCGTAACGGCGGACCGTCCCCCGCCTCCGTTGAGCACGTCACGGGCGCGCAGTCCCTCGTCCGCTCTCTTGAGGAAGTGGGGGCCGACACGGTATTCGGCATCCCCGGCGGCGCCATCCTCCCCGCGTACGACCCGATGATGGACTCCACCCGGGTCCGCCATATCCTCGTCCGCCACGAGCAGGGCGCGGGCCACGCGGCCGAGGGCTACGCCCAGGCCACCGGCAAGGTGGGCGTCTGCATGGCCACCTCGGGCCCCGGCGCCACCAACCTGGTCACCCCGATCGCCGACGCGCACATGGACTCCGTGCCGATGGTCGCGATCACCGGCCAGGTGGCGAGCAAGGCCATCGGGACGGACGCCTTCCAGGAGGCGGACATCTGCGGCATCACCATGCCGATCACCAAGCACAACTTCCTGGTCACCAAGGCCGAGGACATCCCGCGCACCATCGCGGAGGCCTTCCACATCGCCTCCACCGGGCGCCCGGGACCGGTCCTGGTGGACATCGCGAAGGACGCGCTCCAGGCGGAGACGACCTTCAGCTGGCCGCCCACCCACGACCTGCCCGGCTACCGCCCGGTGACCAAGCCGCACGCCAAGCAGATCCGCGAGGCCGCCAAGCTGATCACCCAGGCCAGGCGCCCGGTGCTGTACGTCGGCGGCGGCGTCCTCAAGGCCGGCGCCACCGCCGAGCTGAAGGTCCTCGCCGAGCTCACCGGCGCCCCCGTCACCACCACCCTGATGGCGCTGGGCGCGTTCCCCGACAGCCACCCGCTGCACGTGGGAATGCCGGGCATGCACGGATCGGTCACCGCCGTCACCGCGCTGCAGAAGGCCGACCTGATCGTCGCCCTCGGAGCCCGTTTCGACGACCGCGTCACCGGCAAGCTGGACAGCTTCGCGCCGTACGCCAAGATCGTCCACGCCGATATCGACCCGGCCGAGATCGGCAAGAACCGCACCGCGGACGTGCCGATCGTCGGGGACGCCCGCGAGGTCCTGGCCGATCTGGTCCAGGCCGTCCAGTCCGAGCACACCGAGGGCCACGTCGGCGAGGCCGCCCGGACGGGATACTCCGCCTGGTGGCAGGACCTCAACCGCTGGCGCGAGACCTACCCCCTCGGCTACGACCAGCCGGGGGACGGCACCCTCTCGCCGCAGCAGGTCATCCAGCGCATCGGCCAACTCGCCCCCGACGACACCATCTACGCGGCGGGCGTCGGCCAGCACCAGATGTGGGCCGCGCACTTCATCGAGTACGAGAAGCCCGCCACCTGGCTGAACTCCGGCGGCGCCGGGACCATGGGATACGCCGTGCCGGCCGCCATGGGCGCCAAGGCGGGGCAGCCGGACCGCACGGTCTGGGCCATCGACGGCGACGGCTGCTTCCAGATGACCAACCAGGAACTCACCACCTGCGCGCTCAACAACATCCCGATCAAGGTCGCGATCATCAACAACGGCGCGCTGGGCATGGTCCGCCAGTGGCAGACCCTCTTCTACAACCAGCGCTACTCCAACACCGTGCTGCACTCAGGACAGGACACGGCCGAAGGCCCCAGCGGCGGCACCCGCGTCCCGGACTTCGTCAAGCTCTCCGAGGCCATGGGCTGTGTCGCGATGCGCTGCGAGTCCCCGGACGAGCTGGACGCGGTGATCGCCAAGGCCAACGCCATCAACGACCGCCCCGTCGTGGTCGACTTCATCGTCCACGAGGACGCCCAGGTGTGGCCGATGGTCGCCGCGGGCACCTCGAACGACGAGGTCATGGCCGCTCTGGGCGTCCGCCCCGACTTCGGCGACGGCGCGGACGACTGAGCCGCGGAACGAGAGCACGAGAGACCGAGAGAAGAGACCGAGACATGACCAGGCACACGCTCTCCGTTCTGGTGGAGAACACCCCCGGCATCCTCGCCCGGATCGCCGCGCTGTTCTCCCGCCGCGGCTTCAACATCGACTCGCTCGCCGTCGGTGTCACCGAGCACCCCGACATCTCCCGCATCACCATCGTGGTCAATGTCGAGGAACTGCCCCTTGAACAGGTGACGAAGCAGCTCAACAAGCTGGTGAACGTCCTGAAGATCGTCGAACTGGAGCCCGGCGCCGCGATCCAGCGCGAGCTCGTCCTGGTGAAGGTCCGCGCCGACAACGAGACCCGCTCCCAGATCGTCGAGATCGTCCAGCTGTTCCGCGCCAAGACCGTGGACGTCTCGCCCGAGGCCGTCACGATCGAGGCCACCGGATCGAGCGACAAGCTCGACGCCATGCTGAAGATGCTGGAGCAGTACGGCATCAAGGAACTGGTGCAGTCAGGAACGATCGCCATAGGACGTGGCGCGCGGTCCATCACGGACCGCAGCCTGCGGGCGCTCGACCGCAGCGCGTAACCCGTCGGCCCCCGTCCGTCAGCACGCCCCCGCCATCCCCGGTCCGCTCGTATGGCGAGACCGGGACACCCGCAGCGACCGTCCCGCCGTACGGTGGGACGCGAGCCGCGGCACTTTCGAAAGCCGCCTGCACCCCAAGCAGCGCACACCAAGGAGAAGACCCAGTGGCCGAGCTGTTCTACGACGACGACGCCGACCTGTCCATCATCCAGAACCGCAAGGTCGCGGTCATCGGCTACGGCAGCCAGGGCCACGCCCACGCGCTGTCGCTCCGTGACTCGGGTGTCGACGTCCGGGTCGGTCTGCACGAGGGCTCCAAGTCCAAGGCCAAGGCCGAGGAGCAGGGCCTGCGCGTGGTGACGCCCGCCGAGGCCGCCGCCGAGGCCGACGTCATCATGATCCTGGTGCCGGACCCGATCCAGGCCCAGGTCTACGAGGAGTCCATCAAGGACAACCTGAAGGACGGCGACGCGCTGTTCTTCGGTCACGGCCTCAACATCCGCTACGGCTTCATCAAGCCGCCGGCCAACGTCGATGTCGCGATGGTCGCCCCCAAGGGCCCCGGCCACCTGGTCCGCCGCCAGTACGAGGAGGGCCGCGGCGTGCCGTGCATCGCGGCCGTCGAGCAGGACTTCTCCGGCGGCGCCTTCGCGCTGGCCCTCTCGTACGCGAAGGGGATCGGCGGCACCCGCGCCGGCGTCATCAAGACGACCTTCACCGAGGAGACCGAGACCGACCTGTTCGGTGAGCAGGCCGTGCTCTGCGGCGGCACCGCCGCGCTGGTCAAGGCGGGCTTCGAGACGCTGACCGAGGCCGGCTACCAGCCGGAGATCGCGTACTTCGAGTGCCTCCACGAGCTGAAGCTGATCGTGGACCTGATGTACGAGGGCGGCCTGGAGAAGATGCGCTGGTCGGTCTCCGAGACCGCCGAGTGGGGCGACTACGTCAGCGGCCCGCGCGTCATCACCGACCAGACCAAGGTCGAGATGAAGAAGATCCTGGCCGAGATCCAGGACGGCACCTTCGCCAAGAACTGGATGGAGGAGTACCACGGCGGTCTGAAGAAGTACAACGAGTACAAGAAGGCCGACAGCGACAGCCTGCTCGCGACCACCGGCGCGGAGCTGCGCAAGCTCATGAGCTGGGTGGACAACGAGGACGCGTAACACCGCGCGCGGACGGCCCCGGCCAGGGATGAGCCGGGGCCGTCCGCACGGAACGCCGACGCGGGACCGCACGTACGGGTGATCCTTCCGCCAGGGCGGAAAACGGCCCGGTGACAGCACTAGACTGCACAGCACATACGCGTCAGGCCCACAGCGTCGTGCGTCTTCCACGCGGCCAGAACCCTCCACCGCATGCGGCCGTCGGGACGGCCGTCCGCTATGGGACTTGTGAGGACTCACGTGAGCTCGAAACCTGTCGTACTCATCGCTGAAGAGCTTTCGCCCGCCACCGTCGACGCGCTCGGTCCGGACTTCGAGATCCGGCACTGCAACGGCGCCGACCGCGCGGAGCTGCTGCCCGCCATCGCCGACGTGGACGCGATCCTGGTCCGCTCCGCGACCAAGGTCGACGCGGAGGCGATCGCCGCCGCGGCCAAGCTGAGGGTGGTCGCCCGCGCCGGCGTCGGCCTCGACAACGTGGACGTCTCCGCCGCCACCAAGGCCGGCGTGATGGTCGTCAACGCGCCGACCTCGAACATCGTCACGGCCGCCGAGCTGGCCTGCGGTCTGCTGGTCGCCACCGCGCGCCATATCCCGCAGGCCAATACCGCCCTCAAGAACGGCGAGTGGAAGCGCTCCAAGTACACCGGCGTCGAGCTGAGCGAGAAGACGCTCGGCGTCGTCGGCCTCGGCCGCATCGGCGTGCTGGTCGCCCAGCGCATGTCCGCGTTCGGGATGAAGATCGTCGCGTACGACCCCTATGTGCAGCCCGCCCGCGCCGCGCAGATGGGCGTCAAGCTGCTGACGCTCGACGAGCTGCTCGAGGTGTCGGACTTCATCACCGTGCATCTGCCGAAGACCCCCGAGACGCTGGGGCTGATCGGCGACGAGGCGCTGCACAAGGTGAAGCCGACGGTGCGGATCGTCAACGCCGCGCGCGGCGGGATCGTGGACGAGGAGGCGCTCGCCTCCGCGCTCAAGGAGGGCCGGGTGGCCGGCGCCGGTCTGGACGTGTACTCCAAGGAGCCCTGCACGGACTCCCCGCTGTTCCAGTTCGACCAGGTCGTCTGCACCCCGCACCTCGGCGCGTCCACCGACGAGGCGCAGGAGAAGGCGGGCATCGCGGTCGCCAGGTCGGTACGGCTCGCGCTCGCGGGCGAGCTGGTGCCGGACGCCGTGAACGTCCAGGGCGGGGTCATCGCCGAGGACGTACGCCCGGGGCTGCCGCTCGCCGAGAAGCTCGGCCGGATCTTCACCGCGCTCGCGGGCGAGGTCGCGGTCCGGCTCGATGTCGAGGTGTACGGCGAGATCACCCAGCACGATGTGAAGGTGCTCGAACTCTCCGCGCTCAAGGGCGTGTTCGAGGATGTCGTCGCCGAGACCGTGTCGTATGTCAACGCCCCGCTGTTCGCGCAGGAGCGTGGCGTCGAGGTCAGGCTGACCACGTCAAGCGAGTCCCCGAACCACCGCAATGTGGTGACCGTGCGCGGCACGCTCTCCGGTGGCGAGGAGGTCTCGGTCTCCGGCACGCTGGCCGGGCCCAAGCACCTCCAGAAGATCGTCGCGATCGGTGACTACGACGTGGAGCTGGCGCTGGCCGAGCACATGATCGTGCTGCGCTACGAGGACCGCCCCGGCGTGGTCGGCACGGTCGGCCGGATCCTCGGCGAGGCCGGGCTCAATATCGCGGGGATGCAGGTCTCGCGTGCGGAGGAGGGCGGCGAGGCGCTGGTCGTGCTCACCGTCGACGACAACGTACCGCCGGCCGTGCTGGCGGAGATCTCGGAGGAGATCGGCGCTGCCTCGGCGCGCTCGGTGGATCTGACCGACTAGGTCCTGTCCGGCCGGACAGGACCCAGCGGGTCCGGAGGCGAACCGGAGGTCACAGCCGGGTCGCCTTCAGGGCCATATGGAGCAGCAGCCGGTCCTCGCCGTCGTCCAGGTCCAGACCCGTCAGCTGTTCGATCCGGGAGAGCCGGTAGTAGAGCGTCTGACGGTGGATGCCGAGCGCCGAGGCCGTACGTCCCGCCTGGCCCGCATGGTCGAGGAACACCTCGGCGGTGTGGGCCAGTTCGGTGTGTACGGGGTCGAGCAGCGGCCGGATCACGGGGTCGGGCTCGGTGGGGAGCGCGGTCAGCAGACGGTACGCGCCGATGGACGTCCAGCGCGCCACCGCGCCGAACCGGGGCTGGGCGACCGAGGCGCGGGCCGCCGACACCGCCTCCTGCCAGGCCGCGGGCAGCTCGGCCAGACCGCGGCGGGGCGCGCAGGCACCGGCGGCGGCCCCCGGGCCCGCCTCCTCCCGCAGCCGGGCGACGGCCGTGAGGACGGGCGCGAGCGCGTCCGGCGAGCGGAGCCGTACGAGCAGGGCGAGCGTGTCCGCCTCGCCCGAGCCGTTCACCGAGCCGGCCGCCGGGCGGGTGATCGGGCCGGTCGAGGAGCCGTTCGGGCGCCCGTTCGCCGGGCCGTTCGCCCGGCCGCCCCCGGCCACCGCTCCGTACGGCAGTGTGCACAGCGCCGCCGTCCCCGGCACCGCCCGTACCCGTGGCTCCTCGCCGCGCCAGGGCGCCACACAGAGCACCACATGCGATCCGTCCGCGCTCGGCCCCAGCGCCGCCCGCAGTGCCGCCAGCGCCATGTCCCGCTGCCAGCCGGGCTCCGCCGTCAGTACGGCGCGCAGCTCGCGGGCCAGATCCGCGCCCGCCCGCACCTCGTCCGCGAGCAGATCGCCGATCCGTGAGGTCACCTCCATGGCCGCCGCGAGCCGGGAGGCGCTCGGGCCCGGGTCGGAGTCGTCGAGCAGCCAGACGTAACCGAGCACCGTGCCCCGGTGCCGTACGGGCAGACAGATCCGGCCACGGAAGACCCCCGCGTCCGGCGCGGCGGGGATCCTGACCGGTTCCGTCGCGCGGGTGATACCGAAGCCCTCGAACCAGGCGCGGACCGCCGGGGTGGACTTCCTGGTCAGGATCGAGCGCGTCCTGACCGGGTCCATGGCCGTGTCGTCGTCGCTGTCGTGCGCGCCGAAGGCGATCAGTCCGAAGTCCCGGTTCTCCAGCGTCGCGGGGACACCGAGCAGCGCCGAGATCTCGTCGACCAGCTCCTGATAATCGTCCTTCACTCGGACATTCTCCCACCGCTTTCAGACAGATGTCTGAGATCCGGGCCACGGATGCGTGACAGGTGTCGATGGCAGAGGATCGGCCCGATCTTTAGGTTTCACAGTGGTTCTCCTTGCCGTACTGAACTGATCGTTTCTGTTTGGCGGATGTTCGGTTACGGCTCTCTCGATCTCACCCGTGGAGGTGCCCCGTGCTGGGTCCCGTGATCCTTGCCGCGTCGCGGAGCGACAGAATGCGCCGCGTCGTCTCGGCCGCGCCGGTCACCAAGCCCGTGGTGAACCGTTTCATCGCCGGTGAGTCGGTCGAGGAGACGGTCCCCGTGATCCAGGACATGGCGGGCCGCGGTCTGGAGGTCACCCTCGATGTCCTCGGCGAGGACATCACCGACCCGACCGAGGCGCTGGCCGCCCGGGACGCGTATCTGCGGCTGATCGACGCCCTCACCCCGCTTGAGCTGGGCGTACGTGCCGAGATGTCGGTCAAGCTCTCCTCCTTCGGCCAGGCGCTGCCCGGCGGACACGACCTCGCGCTGAAGAACGTCACCGCCGTCGTCGAGGCCGCCGCCGAGATCGGCACCACGGTCACCCTCGACATGGAGGACCACACCACCATCGACTCGACGCTCGCCATCCACAGCGAGCTGCGCGAGCGCTTCCCGGCGACCGGCGCGGTCGTCCAGTCGTACCTCTTCCGCACCGAGGAGGACTGCCGGGTCCTCGCCGAGGCCGGCTCGCGCGTGCGGCTCGTCAAGGGCGCCTACAAGGAGCCCGCGTCCGTCGCGTACCAGGACAAGAGAGAGGTCGACCGGGCCTATGTCCGCTGCCTCAAGATCCTGATGAACGGCGGCGGCTACCCGATGGTGGGCTCCCACGACCCGCGCGTCATCGCGATCGCCCAGAGCCTCGCCCGCCGCGCCGGACGTAAGCTCGATGAGTACGAGTTCCAGATGCTGTACGGCATCCGGGAGGCCGAGCAGGACCGGCTGGCCGCCGAGGGACACCGGATGCGTGTCTACATCGCGTACGGCACCGACTGGTACGGGTATTTCATGCGCCGCCTCGCCGAGCGCCCCGCCAACCTCGCGTTCTTCCTGCGTTCGCTGGTCAGCCGCGGCTGAGCCGCCGCCACCGAAACCGACCGCCCCCGACCCACTGATGAAGGAGATTCGGCACCCATGGACGCTGTGACCCAGGTTCCCGCGCCGGTCAACGAGCCGGTGCACGGCTACGCCCCGGGCTCCCCGGAGCTGGCCCGTCTTGAGGTCAAGCTCAAGGAGCTGGCCGAGAACCCCGTCGACCTGCCGATGACGATCGGCGGCGAGAAGCGGATGGGCGGGGGCGAGCGCGTCGACGTCGTACAGCCGCACAACCACCGGGCCGTGCTCGGTACGTTCGCCGGTGCCACCCAGCAGGACGCCCGTGACGCGATCGACGCGGCCCTGGCCGCCGCACCCGGCTGGCGTGCCATGTCCTTCGACGACCGCGCCGCGATCATCCTGCGCGCCGCCGAACTGCTCGCCGGACCGTGGCGCGAGACGCTGGCCGCCGCGACCATGCTCGGTCAGTCGAAGACCGCCCAGCAGGCCGAGATCGACACCCCCTGCGAGCTGGTCGACTTCTGGCGCTTCAACGTCAAGTACGCCCGTGATCTGCTCGCCGAGCAGCCGCCGGCCAACTCGCCCGGCGTCTGGAACCGGCTCGACCACCGGCCGCTCGAAGGCTTCGTCTACGCGATCACGCCGTTCAACTTCACGGCGATCGCGGGCAATCTGCCGACCGCGCCCGCGCTCATGGGCAATGTCGTGGTCTGGAAGCCGTCCCCGACCCAGACCCTCGCGGCCGTGCTGCTGATGGAGCTGCTGGAGGAGGCCGGCCTGCCCAAGGGCGTCATCAACCTGGTGACGGGCGACGGCATCGCCGTCTCCGAGGTGGCCCTGAACCACCGCGACCTGGCCGGCATCCACTTCACCGGTTCGACCAGGACCTTCCAGCACCTGTGGAAGACCGTCGGCAACAACATCGAGACGTACCGCTCCTACCCGCGGATCGTCGGCGAGACCGGCGGCAAGGACTTCGTCGTCGCCCACCCGAGCGCCGACCGCGCGGTCCTCAAGACGGCGCTGACCCGGGGCTCGTTCGAGTACCAGGGCCAGAAGTGCTCCGCCTCCTCGCGCGCCTATGTCCCGGCGTCGATCTGGAACGACGGGTTCAAGGAGGAGTTCGCGGCCGAGGTCGACGGGATCGCCATGGGCGATGTCACCGATCTGTCGAACTTCATCGGCGCCGTCATCGACGAGCGCGCCTTCGCCAAGAACAAGGCCGCCATCGACCGCGCCGCCGCCGACCCGACCTGCACGATCGTCGCGGGCGGTACGTACGACGACTCCGTCGGCTACTTCGTCCGGCCGACCGTCATCGCCTGCACCGACCCCGAGAACGAGGTCTTCACGACCGAGTACTTCGGCCCGATCCTCGCCGTGCACGTCTACGACGACGCCGACTACGAGACGGTGCTCGCCCAGATGGAGTCCGTCTCGGCGTACGCCCTGACGGGCTCGATCATCGCCGGTGACCGCGCCGCCGCGGCCGACGCGATGGAGAAGCTGCGTTACGCGGCGGGCAACTTCTACATCAACGACAAGTCGACGGGCGCCGTCGTCGGCCAGCAGCCCTTCGGCGGTGGCCGCGCGTCCGGCACCAACGACAAGGCGGGCGCCCCGCAGAACCTGATGCGCTGGACGCTGACCCGCGCCATCAAGGAGACGCTGGTCCCGCCGACGGACTACCGCTACCCGCACATGGGCTGACGGTTCGTCATATCCCACCCACTCCGCCCCCGTACCGGCCGCCCCCCATCGCCGGTACGGGGGCGGCTCCATGCCCGGGGCCTCCATACCCCGGAGCGCCGTCCTCCTGAGAGAGTGGCGCCCATGACGGAATCCCTGCGCACCGCCCACACCTTCGAGCTCTCGCCGGCCGAACTCACCCGTATCCGGGCCCTGTTGGACGCCGCCTTCCGGGGCGGGTTCTCCGACGAGGACTGGGACCACGGGCTCGGCGGTGTGCACGCCCTCGTACAGGACACGGACGGCGCGATTCTCGCCCACGGCAGTGTGGTCCAGCGCCGGGTGCTGCACGACGGCCGCTCCTACCGCATCGGCTATGTCGAGGCCGTGGGCGTACGGCCCGACCAGCACCGACGCGGGCTGGGCGGCCGGGTGATGGCCGCGCTGGAGCGGGTGATCGACGGCGCGTACGCCGCCGGGGCGCTCTCCGCGTCGGACGCCGGGGCGCCCCTCTACCGGGCACGCGGCTGGCAGCCCTGGCCGCACCGGATCGAGGCGCTGGGGCCCGCGGGAGTGGTCCGGCTGCCGGAGGAGGAGGGCTCCACCTATCTGCGTCCGGCGGCGGGGTTGCCGCTGCCGGGATCCGCGTCCCCGGGCGGCGACGCACCGCTGATCTTCGACTGGCGCGACGGCGATGTGCTGTAGGCCACGAGGGATTTCCGCAGGTCGGAACGATCACCGTCTCAGATAGTAGGAAGTCCGAGTAACTGTGGAGACAGAGCGGTGATCCTCGCTTAACTTGGAATGAGCCGAACGTCTCGCTCCATCGAGCGAATGGCGGCCGTTGGCACGCGCCCCCACGCAGGTAACCCCTGTCGCGTATGCCCCCGCCCCTTCCGGCCGTGCCCCCCTTGGCGGTTCTGCCCCGCCGTGTGGCTCAGCTATCTCAAGGAGTCGATCACCATGGCCGAGACGACTGTCCGTCGCCGTGTCCGTCACACCCCTCACACCAGCGAATCCGACCGCAAGAACGCCGCCGCCGCCCTGCAGCGTGCTCTCGACCGCAGGGACAACGGCGGCTCGACCGGCCACTGACCGGCGCGAACGTCAGCGCGTGATCGTGAAGTGGTCCACGCGCTCGCCGCTCTCGGCGAGCGCGGAGACCTTGAGCGCCGGGCGGCGCCCCGTCGTCACCTCGACGGCGAGGAACGAGAACCCGGTGTAGCGCACGCGCGACCACTCCACGGTCTCGGTGGCCTTGGCGCCGCCCTTCTCCCAGTGGTACGAGGGCACGCTCTCGACATCGGCGACATGGCCCTCGTAACTGTCCGGCACGGGGAAGTCGTAGAGCGCCTTGCCCGCGCCTCCAGCCGTGACGTACACGATGCCGTCACGCACCGAACTGACCGACTCGCCGATCGGCACCCGGCGCCCGATGGCGCCGCCGCGCAGCGCGTCGGTGCGTTCGTAGACATGGTTGTGGCCGTTGACCACCAGATCGACGCGGTGCTTGTCGAAGAGCGGCACCCACGCGTCGCGCACCCCGCCGTCCGAGGCGTGCGCGTTCGTGGTCGAGAAGGCGCAGTGGTGGAAGAACACCACGATGAAGTCGATGTCCTTGTGTGCGCGCAGTTCGCCGAGCCGCCGGTCCAGCCAGCGGGTCTGGGCGCCGTCGGTGTAGCCGGTGTTGGCACGGATCTCGTGGGAGACATCGTTCGCGTCGAGGGCGACCACGCCGACATTGCCGTATGTGAACGAGTAGACGCCCGGCGACTTCACCGGATCGAGTCCGCTGTGCGGCAGGGACCAGCGCGCGTTCTGGCCGCCGTAGCCGTCGGGGGAGTACCAGGCCTCCATGTCGTGGTTGCCGGTGGTCACCATCCACGGCACCCGCGAGGCCACCGACTCGGTCTGTGCCAGGAACTGGTCCCAGACCCGGGCGTCATAGATGTCCGTGGGCAGCCCCTGGCCGCTGCTGTCGGCGTAGCAGATGTCCCCCGCGTGCAGATGGAAGACCGGGTTCTGGCCAAGGATCACCTGGTCGTTGGCGAGGGCGTCGTACGAGACGCCCTGGTCGCCGAAGGCGGTGAAGACGAACGGCTCGGCGCGCGCCGGGGCGGTGCGGAAGGTGCCGACCGTCCCGAGATTGCGCGTGTCCGCCGGGTCGAAGCCGTCGTGTCCCACGCCGTAGTAGTACGTGGTCCCCGGGCGCAGCCGCTCCAGCGGGACATGCAGGTAGTACTGGTCCACCGCGGGCAGCTTGGCCGACAGCGACGGGGTGTGCAGCGACCGCACCTCCGCCTTGATCTTCTGGCTCAGGTCCCAGGGCTTGAGCCCGACCCGGACGTAGGGGTTCTTCACCGCGAACGGCACCTGCCAGGAGACCGACATCATCGTCTTCGGGTCGGCGCCGAAGGCCAGATGTCGGCCGAACGGGGCCACCAGCGATCCGTCCACCCGGACGGCGGCCGACGAGGGCACGAACGCGGGGGCGGTGTCCGCGGTGGCCCCCGCGGTGACGGCGCTGGAGCCGAGCAGACCGGCGCCCGCCACCGTCCCGGCCGCGAGCGTGCCGGCCCGCAGCAGACCGCGTCGGCCGATCTTCTCGCGCAGATACGCGTGCTGCTCCGGCATGGTCATACGGGAGGCGAGATGGTCGGGAATCCCGACGCGGGGAGTTTCCATGTGCCGACGGTGGCACCAACGGGTGGCAAAGGCGTGTATCGCGGGCATACAGTCGACGACTGCTTCGCAATGTGTCCACAGAATGGACACGCGATGTCATGCACTGGGACGGAGGGTAGGGTGCCTCCATGTCTCGCAGCCTCAATCTCGCAGTGATCCCCGGTGACGGCATCGGCCAGGAGGTCGTGGCCCAGGGCCTGAAGGTCCTGAGCGCGGTCCTTCCCCAGGATGTGAAGCTGGAGACCAAGGAGTACGACCTCGGCGCGAGCCGCTGGCACCGCACCGGGGAGACCCTTCCGGACGCGGAGCTGGAGGCCCTCAAGGGGCATGACGCGATCCTGCTCGGCGCGATCGGCGATCCGACCGTGCCGTCCGGCGTCCTGGAGCGCGGGCTGCTGCTCAAGCTGCGCTTCGCCTTCGACCACTACGTCAATCTGCGGCCGTCGAAGCTCTTCCCCAACACGGCCACGCCGCTGGCGGGCCGCCCGGACATCGACTTCGTCGTCGTCCGCGAGGGCACCGAGGGCCCGTACACCGGCAACGGAGGTTCGCTGCGCACGGGCACGCCCGCCGAGGTGGCCACCGAAGTGAGCCTCAATACGGCGTACGGCGTGGAGCGGGTCGTCCGGGACGCGTACGAGCGCGCCAACTCCCGTCCGCGCAAGAAGCTGACGCTGGTCCACAAGAACAACGTCCTCGTCTACGCGGGCCACATGTGGAAGAACATCTTCGACCGCGTGGGCCAGGAGTACCCGGACGTCGCCACCGACTATCTGCATGTCGACGCCGCGACGATCTTCTTCGTCACCCAGCCCGACCGCTTCGACGTGATCGTCACCGACAACCTCTTCGGTGACATCCTCACCGACCTGGCCGCCGCCGTGACCGGCGGAATCGGCCTGGCCGCGTCCGCGAACATCAATCCGGACCGTACGTTCCCGTCCATGTTCGAGCCGGTCCACGGGTCGGCGCCGGACATCGCGGGCCAGGGGAAGGCCGACCCCACGGCCACGATCCTCTCCGTCGCCCTGCTGCTGCGACACCTCGGGTTCGACACCGAGGCCGTCCGGGTGGAGGAGGCCGTCGCGGCCGACCTCGCCGGGCGTGACGGTACGGCGGCCACCGCGCGTACGACCGACCAGATCGGTGACGCGCTCGCCGTACGAGTAGCGAGCTGACCCGTCGACTCCACACAGCCGCCGGGTCTTCGGAGCCCGGCGGCTGTTCTTTTGCGGCCATCGGGTGCCACCATCATCCAAGGGCCGCTTTCACCCCGTTTCATGCACCGTCCCACCCACGCGATAATCGGCGTGGGCCGCGGCATGCGGGAATGCTCGGACGTCCTAGTAGCAGTAGCGGCGTGAACGCGGTCCGTCACATCAACCGGTGAAGGACGAGTACTCATGACCACGCCCACGATCGAACTCAAGCCCTCCTCGAACCCGCTGTCCGACGCGGAGCGCGAGGCGATCCTGGCCAACCCGGGGTTCGGCCGCCACTTCACCGACAACATGGTGACGATCCGGTGGACGGAGGGACGCGGCTGGCACGACGCTCAGCTCATTCCGTACGGGCCCCTGTCGCTCGACCCGGCGAACATGACCCTGCACTACGCGCAGGAGATCTTCGAGGGGCTCAAGGCCTACCGTCGCCCCGACGGATCGGTCGCCACCTTCCGGCCCGAGTCCAACGCCGAGCGGTTCCGGGTCTCGGCCCGCCGGCTCGCCATGCCGGAGCTCCCCGTCGAGACCTTCATCGCGGCGTGCGACGCGCTGGTCCAGCAGGACAGGGCATGGGTGCCGGCGCACGGCGGGGAGGAATCCCTCTATCTGCGCCCGTTCATGATCGCCACCGAGGTCGGGCTCGGGGTGCGGCCGGCGAACGAGTATCTGTTCCTGGTCATCGCCTCGCCCGCCGGCGCGTACTTCCCCGGCGGGGTGAAGCCGGTCTCGGTCTGGCTCTCGGAGAACTACGTTCGCGCGGTGCCGGGCGGCATCGGCTTCGCCAAGACCGGTGGCAACTACGCGGCGTCCTTGCTCGCCCAGGCGGAGGCGGCGGAGAAGGGCTGCGAGCAGGTGGTCTACCTGGACGCGGTGGAGCACCGCTGGGTCGAGGAACTGGGCGGGATGAACCTGTACTTCGTGTACGGCGACCGCATCGTCACCCCCGAGCTGACCGGCTCCCTGCTGGCGGGCGTCACCCGTGACTCGCTGCTGAGCCTCGCGGCCGACCTCGGCTACAGCTCCGAGGAGGGCCGGATCTCCAAGGAGGACTGGCGCCGCGACACCGAGAACGGCACGCTCACCGAGGTCTTCGCGTGCGGTACGGCCGCGGTGATCACCCCGGTCGGTGAGGTCAAGTCGACAGGCGGCGAGTGGACCCAGTCAGGCGGACGCCCGGGTGAGGTCACGATGAAGCTGCGCGAGGCCCTGCTGGACATCCAGACGGGCCGGACGGCGGACACCCACGGCTGGATGCACCCGCTGGGCTGACGGCCGGCTGTCACCAGGGCGAACGCGGAGGCCCGCGTCCGGAGCGAACCCGGGCGCGGGCCTCCGCCGCGCCTCCGTCCGGCCCCCCCCGTCGTATATCGCGCTGCCCGTTTTCGTACGTCCCGGGGCCCGCTTTCGTCACGCACCGCTCATCTGTCCCGACCGCATCGTGAGACAGGCCTTCCTCAAAGCCGGAGGCATGCGAAAATCGGCCTGTGCTCTCGTTCGCCATGATTATCGGCAGCAAGCGCGCCGGTCCGCAGTGATCGCCTCGTACCACCATGTACGGCGCGGCCACCGTGCCTCAGACCCGCGCGCAGACCTCTCGCACCCGCGAGGGGTTTTTTCATTTTCCGGCCCCCACCCTCGCCGGAAATGAGGCGAGCGATGATGGGGGCAAGTGGAGCCAGTCCTTCCACTCGACAGGAGCTACACACCATGACCACTGAGTCCACTGGACCCACGGGGAAAGACGACAGTTTTCATGTCTTCGACACGACGCTGCGCGATGGCGCCCAGCGTGAAGGCATCAATCTGACCGTCGCCGACAAACTGGCCATCGCACGGTACCTGGACGACTTCGGCGTGAGCTTCATCGAGGGCGGCTGGCCCGGCGCCAACCCGCGGGACACCGAATTCTTCGCGCGCGCCCAGCAGGAGATCGACTTCAAGAACGCCCAGCTCGTCGCGTTCGGTTCCACCCGCAGGCCGGGCGCCAGGGCGGCGGAGGACCCCCAGGTCAAGGCGCTGGTCGAATCCGGCGCGCCGGTGGTCACCCTGGTCGCCAAGTCGCATGACCGCCATGTCGAACTGGCGCTGCGCACCACCCTCGACGAGAACGTCGAAATGGTCCGCGACACGGTCTCCTACCTGCGCGAACAGGGCCGCCGCGTATTCGTCGACTGCGAGCACTTCTTCGACGGCTACCGCGCCAACCCCGAGTACGCCAAGTCCGTCGTACGGGCCGCCACCGAAGCGGGCGCCGATGTCGTCGTCCTCTGTGACACCAACGGCGGCATGCTGCCCGCCCAGATCCAGGCCGTCGTCACCACCGTGCTCGCCGACACCGGTGCCCGCCTCGGTATCCACGCCCAGGACGACACCGGCTGCGCCGTCGCCAACACCCTCGCCGCCGTCGACGCCGGCGCCACCCATGTCCAGTGCACCGCCAACGGCTATGGCGAGCGCGTCGGCAACGCCAACCTCTTCCCGGTCGTCGCCGCGCTGGAGCTGAAGTACGACAAGCGTGTCCTGCCCGCGGGCGCGCTCGCCGAGATGACCCGGATCTCGCATGCCATCGCGGAGATCGTCAATCTCGCCCCCTCCACCCATCAGCCGTATGTCGGCGTCTCCGCGTTCGCCCACAAGGGTGGACTTCACGCCTCCGCGATCAAGGTCGATCCCGACCTGTACCAGCACATCGACCCCGAACGGGTCGGAAACACCATGCGGATGCTCGTCTCCGACATGGCGGGCCGCGCCTCCATCGAGCTGAAGGGGCGGGAGCTGGGCATCGACCTCAGCGGCGACCGCGACTTGGTCGGCCGGGTCGTGGGCCGGGTCAAGGAGCGCGAGCTCAAGGGGTACACCTACGAGGCGGCCGACGCGTCGTTCGAGCTGATGCTGCGCGAGGAGGTCGAGGGCCGGCCCCGTAACTACTTCCGTACGGAGTCCTGGCGCGCGATCGTCGAGGACCGGCCCGACGGGACGCACGCCAACGAGGCCACCGTGAAGCTGTGGGCCAAGGGCGAGCGGATCGTCGCCACCGCCGAGGGAAACGGCCCGGTCAACGCCCTGGACCGGGCCATGCGGGTCGGCCTGGAGCGGATCTATCCGCAGCTGGCCAAGCTGGAGCTGGTGGACTACAAGGTCCGCATCCTGGAAGGCAGGCACGGTACGGAGTCCACCACGCGCGTGCTGATCACCACGGGGGACGGGGTCGGCGACTGGTCCACGGTCGGGGTCGCCGAGAATGTGATCGCGGCCTCCTGGCAGGCGCTGGAGGACGCGTATACGTACGGACTGCTGCGGGCCGGGGTCGAACCGGCGGAGTAGTCACCCACTCCGCGCGGTCGCCCCGGCCACTGAATCGACACGACCTGTTGCCGGGTGGGGGACTAGCTCTGGAGCCGCCACTTCTGGTTGGCGGCTCCGGTGCAGGTCCAGATCTGGGCGCGCGCGCCGTTGGCCGAGGAATTGTCCGTCACATCGAGGCACTTGTCCGCCGCGGTGTTGACGATGTCACCGGTCCCGGCGTTGTACGACCACTGCTGGGCACCGCTCCCGTTGCAGTCGTACAACTGCACCTTGGCGCCGTTCGCCGTCGACGCCGACGTCACATCCAGGCACTTGCCCAGGGACCTGATCGTCGAGTCCGTGCCGACCGTCCAGCGCTGGGCCGTCGAGCCGTTGCAGTCGTAGAGCTGGACGGCCGTCCCATTGGCGCTCGCGCCGCCCGCGACGTCCAGGCACTTGCCGGCGAGCCCGACGAAGGTGCCCGAGGTGCCGGTGCCGCCACCGCCGGACTGGGTGCCGGACCAGGTGAAGGTCGCCGACGTCTTGCCGGGCAGGGAGTAACTGAAGTTCTGCCCGCCCCAGTTGACCCGCAGCTCGCGCGCGGCCGACGCGTCGTTGTACGCGATCAGCGCCTTGGAGCCGTCCGGGTTGCGCCAGGCCACATTGGGCACCGTGGTGCTGGCGGTGGAGGCGATGCGCTCCGCGCCGGGCTTCACGAACTTCGTCAGATGGCCCATCGTGTAGTACTCGATGGTGTAGTCGACCTGGCCGTGCCTGCCGTCACCGTTGTGGACCGTGATCAGCCCGTCGCAGGTGCCGCAGCCGCCGTTGTGCGGCCCCCGGTTCTGATCCACCGCGAGCGACCACTTGGTCACCGACTTCGCCCAGTTACGGGTGTAGTCGATGATGTTCGACATGTCCTCGCGCTGCTGATTGGCGATCCAGGTGCCGCCCGAGTGCTCGGTCTGGAAGGCGTTCAGCTGCGGATACTGGTTGTGGACGTCCGTCTGCTTCTGGACGTTGCCGCCGTAGCCGTGCCAGGCGACGCCACCGAAGTTGGGGTGGTTGCGGATGGCCGCGTCGTTCACGGTCTCGGCCGCGTACGCGTCGTAGGTGTCCCAGTTCCAGTCGTGCGCCAGCACCTTGGCGGACAGTCCCGCGCTCTGGAGCTTGGGCAGCAGTTCGTTCTTGGTGAAGTACGCGAGACCCGAGGCGTTCCAGCTCATCGACGGATAACCGGCGCAGCAGGTCGGCTCGTTCTGCGCCGAGACATAGTCGACCGGGATGCCCTGGTCGCGATAGGCCTGGAGATACTTCACGAAGTAGTCGGCGTAGGTGCCGTAGTTCTCGGCCTTCAGCCAGCCGCCGTTGAGCTGACCGCTGTCCTTCATCCAGGCCGGCGCCGTCCAGGGCGAGGCCATGGTCGTCAGCGCCGGGTTGAGCTGCTTGGCCTGCTTGGTCAGCGGCAGCACATCGGCCAGATCGTGCGCGAGGGAGAACCGCGCGAGGGTGGGATCGGTCTGGCCCGCCGGCAGGTCGTTGTACGTGTAGCCGAAGCGCGCGAGGTCGGAACCGCCCATGGGGTTGCGGATGAAGGAGAGCCCGATGCCTTCGGTGGGGGAGAAGAGCTTCCTCATCGTGTCGTCACGGGTCGCCTGGGAGAGCGCGCCGCTGCCCTTCATCAGCCAGGCCGCGGTGTCCGTGAAGGAGGCGCCGCCGCCCGTGAAGGTCTGATAACGGGTGCCCTCGTCGACGCTGACGTTCGTACCGCTGCCGCCGTTGCCCGGCTGGAAGTTGACGGGGGTCTGCTGCTGGAGACCGCGGGTGACATGGCGTCCTCCGCTGTCGTCGGTGGTCGTCAGCCAGATATTGACCTGCTCGCCCGCGGCGTGCGCCGTACCGGCGGAGAGGCCGGTGAGTCCGGCGGTGGTCAGGGCGCCCGCGAGGAGCACCCTCGTCAGCCGCCGCCCGCTGCCAGTCGATCTCGACATAAGTCTGCTGCCCTTCATCGGCAGTGCGTGGGGGGTGGAGCCGTGCGGCGTGAGTGAACTGCCGTTACGAACCCCCGTCAAGAGGCCGCGTATTCAGGAACTGAACGCTCAACACCCCTGCGCCGTCTCTGACCTGCGGTCGGTCTGCTAGGTAACAAAGGTTCGGACCAATCTCGGCGTGAAGTGTTGACGGCGCTCCTGGGCGCCGGTTAACTCACCGCCGAGCACCGGTACCGGTTCCGGGACCGGTTCCGGCCCAGGGGCCGCGACCGGTTCCCCACCTCTTCGGGGAGGCCACGATGCGTGTCACCATCGCCGATGTCGCCCGGGAGGCCGGGGTCAGCAAGACGACCGTGTCGCGGGTGATCAATACCAAAGGTGAAGTCGACCGGGGCACGGCCGCCCGCGTCCGGGCCGTGATCGCCCGGCTCGGTTACGTACCGAGCTCGGGCGCCGTCGGACTGGCCCGCGGCCGGGGCCATACGATCGGCATGCTGGTGCCGGCGCTGAGCTGGCCCTGGATGGGCGAGGTCCTTCAGGGGGTCGTGGACACCGTCGAGGCGGCCGGTTACGGCCTGCTGCTCTTCACCTGCAACCGCGGCCCCGAATCGGTGGAGCACTTCGTCACCCAGGTCTCGGCCCGCGCCTTCGACGGACTGCTCGTCGTGGAGCCGGAGAACACCCTCGACACCATCATCGGGCTGCACCGCAAGGGGCTGCCCGTCGTACTGATCGACGACCGGGGCAGCCGCCCCGAGGGCTTTCCGTCCGTGATGACCACCAACCACGAGGGCGGCGCCTCCGCGGCCCGCCATCTGCTGGCCGGCGGGCGCGGCAGACCGCTGGTGATCACCGGACCCGCGCACTTCGGCTGTGTACGCGAACGGCTCAGGGGCTTCCGTGAGGTCCTGCCCACCGATCTCGTCATGGTGGGGGACTTCACCGAGCTGTCGGGACGGCTCGCGGTGGAGAAGCTGCTCACCAACGAGGTCCGCTTCGACTCCGTGTTCGCGCACAACGACATCAGCGCGGCCGGCGCGCTGCGGGCCCTGCGGGCGGCGGGGCGCACGGTCCCCGACGATGTCGCGGTGGTCGGCTTCGACGACATCCCGCTGGCCCGGCACACGGAGCCGCCGCTGACCACCGTCCGCCAGCCCACCCGGCGGATGGGCGAGACGGCGGCACGGCTGCTGCTCGGACATCTCGCCGGGACATCGCCCGGCCTCGGCGAGCCGGTTGTCCTGCCCACCGAGATCATCGTCCGGGAGTCGGCTCCGTAGGTCTCCGTCCCGTGCCCCGCCCGCCTTCCGCTCGCCCTGCCGCCCTCCTTCACCCCTCCTTCGCCCGTCCGGTTTGGCCGTACTTCGGGTAGCGTCAATAGGTATGAGGACGAGGCCGATTTCCCTGCTGTCCGGACTGCTTCTCGCCTTCCTCGCCGCGGCCTTCCTGGTGGCGCCGGGCGCGTGGGCGGCCCCCGATGCGCCAACGCCCACCAACGTGTCCGCGGCCACCGGCCCCGAGGCGGTGGCCGCGGCCCTCAAGAAGGGGCCGGTCTACGTGGACCCACGGGCCACGGGACAGCTTTCGGCGTCGGAGGCCGAGGCTCTGGCGAAGAAGATCAAGGACGCGGACAAACCCCTCTTCGTGGCGGTCCTGCCGGCCACCGCCGAGTTCCCGGCCTCGTCCGTGCTGAGGACCGTACGGGCCGAGACCGGCGTGACGGGGCTGTACGCCATCCGTCTCGGTGACCGGTTCAACGCGGGCGCCGACTCCGCGGTGCTGCCCAGCCAGGCCGTCCGCAATCTCACGGACGCGGTCAAGGCGGGCGGCCCGGTCGACGCCGCGACCGAGCTGAACAACTTCGTCGACCAGGCCCTTCCGCAGACCCGGGGCCAGGCCCCGGCCTCCTGGGACACGGGGTCGGGACCGGGCGGCGCCGGCGGCTCGTCCACCGGGCTGATCGTCCTCGGCTCGGTGATCGTGGTGGGCGGCGCGGGCGCGTACGCGGTGGCGCGCGCCAACCGCCGCAAGCGCGCCGAACGCACCCGCGAGGCGCTGGAGAAGCTGCGGGTCGTCGTGGACGAGGACATCACCGCCTTCGGCGAGGAGCTGGACCGGCTGGACTTCCACCCCGGCGAGCCGGGCGCCGACGACGCGATGCGCGGGGACTACGAACGCTCCCTGGACTCGTACGAGAAGGCCAAGTCCCTGATGGGCGCGGCGGAACGGCCCGAGGACGTACGCGGGGTGACCGAGGCGCTGGAGGACGGCCGGTTCGCGCTGGCCACGCTCGCCGCGCGCAGGACGGGCGCGCCGCTTCCCGAGCGCCGTTCGCCGTGCTTCTTCGACCCCCGGCACGGCCCCTCCACGACGGACGCGGAGTGGGCACCGCCCGCCGGTGTCCCGCGTACGGTCCCGGTCTGCGCGGCCGACGCCGCCCGGCTGGCGGACGGCACGGACCCGGAGACCCGTACGGTGCAGACCGAGCACGGCCCCCGCCCCTACTGGGAGGCCGGACCGGCGTACGGGCCGTGGGCCGGCGGCTACTTCGGCGGCGGGCTGCTGCCGGGACTGCTGGTCGGCACGATGCTCGGCTCGATGATGGCGACCCCCGCCTACGCCGCGGACTTCGGCGGCGGTGACCTGTCCGGCTTCAGCGGCGGAGACTACTCGGGCTCGGACTTCGACCCGGGCGACTTCGGCGGCGGAGGCTTCGGCGGGGGAGGGGACTTCGGCGGCGGTGGCGGGTTCTAGACCTGGACGAGACTTCGGACTTACTCGTCCAGTGCTTCTGGAACCCGGTGCCCGCACCGCTGAGAATCCGGTGCCTGTCCCGCTGTGGGTCAGGCCTTCTTGATCGCGGAGATGTCGAAGCTCAGCTTGACCTTGTCGCTGACCATCACACCGCCGGTCTCCAGGGCGGCGTTCCAGGTCAGACCCCACTCGGAGCGCAGGATCGTGGCGCTGCCCTCGAAGCCGACGCGCTCGTTGCCGTACGGGTCGGTGGCCGAGCCGTTGAACTCCAGGTCGATGGTGAGCGGTCGGGTGACGTCCTTGATGGTGAGGTCACCGATGAGCCGGTAGGTCTCCGTGTCCAGCTGCTCGACCGAGGTGGAGCGGAAGGACATCTTCGGGAACGTCTCGGCGTCGAAGAAGTCGGCGCTGCGCAGATGACCGTCGCGGTCCGCCATGCCGGTGTCGACACTCGCGATGGATACGTCGATCGACGCCGAGGAGGCCGCCGGGTTCGTACCGTCCAGGCTCAGCGAACCCTCGTGCTCGGTGAAGGCGCCCCGGACGTTGGTGACCATCGCGTGCCGGACGGTGAAGCTGATCGTGCTGTGCGCCGGGTCGATGGTGTATTCGCCGGTCAGCGCGGCGAGCGCCGGGTCCACCGTGGCGGTGGCGGCCGAGGCCTGGGCGGAGTCGTTGGTGCGGCCGAAGAGTCCCATGGTTGCTCCTGAGAAAGTGGTGGCGCGGGGCGGTTGTTTAACCTTCAACGAGCATCACCATAGACGGGTCTGGTTCGGATTTCAACAATGTCACCCGATCGAGGCCGATTGAACGCGTCGCCCTCTGGCGGACGCGCGTAGACATCGGGCACGATCTCCCTGTTCCACCTGCCCCACCGCCCCATTGGCCCCACCGCCCATCGGCACCAATCGGCTCCACGGTCTTCAGCAGGAGAGGGAATCCCCCCATGAGAATCCGCTCGGTCATCAGCGCGCTCGCCCTTGTGCTCGGCGCGCTCTTCGCCCCCGGCTTCGGTGTCCTCAGCACGGCCACCGATGCCCAGGCCGCCACCAAGATCACCCACGCCACCGCGACCTCGATGTTCCGCTCGTCCGGGATCACCTGGTCCTCGTCCGGCGGCTGCTCCGACCGCAACAACCCGACCTGTACGTCGTTCGACCAGCTCAACCTGGACACGGCCAAGGGGGCGCAGACCCTGAGGAGCGCCAGCGGCTGCGGTCTCAACATCACCGGTGGTACGGAGACCGGCCACGCGGGCGGCACGTACTCGCACTGGAACGGCTACAAGCTGGACTTCGGCAAGGCCACCTGCGTCAACAACTACGTCAAGAACACCTTCACGTACATCGGGGTGCGCGGCGACGGCGCCCCGCAGTGGCAGTCCGGCGCCGGCAACATCTACGCCGACGAGGGCAACCACTGGGATGTGACGTTCTACAACTGCGGCGGCTGCTGACGCCGTTGGCGGTCCTCGGACACGACGGTGCCCCGCCTTCCCGGCATGGGAGGGCGGGGCACCGTTGCAAGCCTTCGAGCGCGGTGCTAAACCAACCACCAGCCGGTCTACGCCACTTCCGATCACGGGGGTCTCCGTGTCGCCGCTGTCCGCCTGGTCCCGTCGCGCCTTTCTGACCGCCACGGGCGCGGGCGCCCTCGCGCTCCCGCTTCCGTTCTCCCGCCCGGCCGCCGCCCGACAGCGCGCCGCCGCCGACGAGTTCGAGGAACTGCGGCGGCGCTGGGTGGATCTCCAGCTCGGCACGGACTACGACCCGGCCGTCGAGCCGTACGCCTCCCGGCTCGCGCGGACCGGCGAACTCGCCGCGCGCTTCCGGCGATCGATGGCCCCGGCCGCCGCCTCCCTCTGGCCGGACCATCCCTTCGATCCACCCGCCGGAATCACCCAGAGCTACAGCCGGCTGTGGACCATGGCCCAGGCGTTCTCCCAGCCGGGCACCGGCCTCTCGGGCGACATGGCGCTCCTCGCCGACGTCCTGCGAGGTCTCGATCATCTCGCCGCCACCGTCTACCGCCCCGCGACCACTCCGTACGGCAACTGGTGGGAGTGGCAGATCGGCTCCCCGCGGCTGCTCATGGATCTCGTGGCCGTTCTGTACGACCACCTCACCGAGGAGCAGCGGGCCGCCGCCTGCGCCGCCGTCGACCACTTCGTCCCCGACCGGCTGCTCGCCGACTACTCCGGCACCAGCACCGGCGCCAACCGGGTCGACCTCTGCCGCTCCGTGGCCCTGCGCGGGGTGCTCGGCCGGGCCCCGGCCAAGCTCGCCCTCGCCCGTGACGCGCTCTCGCCCGTCTTCCCGTATGTCACGAAGGGCGACGGTCTCTACGCCGACGGCTCCTTCATCCAGCACACCTGGGTCGCCTACTCCGGTACCTACGGACAGGTCATGCTGGACGGGCTCGGCCGGCTGTTCACCCTGCTCGCCGGCTCCACCTGGGCCGTCACCGACCCCGCGCGGCAGATCATCCTCGACAGCGTGGAGCGCGCCTACGCCCCGCTGATCTACAACGGACTGATGATGGACGGCGTCAACGGCCGGGCCATCAGCCGCGGTTACCTCAAGAGCGACGACCAGGGGGTGCTGCGAAGCGACCACTTCCATGGCCAGGGACTGATCGCGGCCATCCCCCTGCTCGCGGGCGGCGCCTCCCCGGCCGAGCGCGACCGATGGATCGCCCGGGTCAAGGGGTGGATCGAGCGGGACACGTTCTCACCGATCCTCACCGCCCGCCAGTTCGACGTCGCCGATCTCGCCCGGCTGGGCGCCGTCGCCGCCTCGGCCGTCCCCGCCGCCCCCGAGCCGGTCGGCCATACGCTCTTCACGGCGATGGACCGCGCCGTGCACCGGCGGCCCGGCTGGGCCGCCGCGCTCTCCATGGCCTCGGACCGGATCACGTACTACGAGTGCGGCAACGGCGAGAATCCACGCGGCTGGCACACCGGCGCCGGAATGCTCTATTGGTGGGGCGCGGACCGGGGCAATGACCAGTACACCGACTGGTTCTGGCCCACGGTCGACCCGTACCGGCTGCCCGGTACGACGGTCTCCACCAAACGGCTCGCGGACCGGGCCGGCGGCGAGTGGGGCGCCCCCAAACCGGCCGTACGGTGGGTCGGCGGCGCGACCGACGGGGAGTTCGCCGCCGTGGGCCAGCATCTCAAGGGGCTCGGCTCCACCCTCGAAGCACGCAAGTCCTGGTTCTTCGCGGCCGACGCCGTCATCTGTCTGGGCGCCGGGATCACCGCCACGGACGGGGTGCCGGCCGAGACGGTCGTGGACAACCGCAACCTCGGCGAGAACGGCGCCGACGCCTTCACGCTCGACGACGGGCCACGCCCCCGCTGGGCCCATCTGGAAGGCCACGGGGGCTGGGTCTTCCCCGGCGGCGCCGGCGTACGGACTCTCGCGGAGGCGCGCACCGGCGCCTGGAGCGATATCAACACCACCAGTTCCACCGAACGGCGTACCCGCCGTTATCGGACTCTCTGGCTGGACCACGGCATCGATCCGGTGGACGCCTCGTACGCCTATCTGCTGCTGCCCGGCGCCTCCCGGCGTACCGTGGCGGGCCGCGCCGCCGACCGTCACTGGCTCAGGATCCTCGCCAATACGGCGGCCCTCCAGGCGGTGGAGATCCGCTCGCTCGGCTGTACCGCCGCGAACTTCTGGCAGCCGGGGACGGCCGGGCCGCTCACCGCGTCCGCTCCCGCGAGCGTGCTCGTCGTGGTCCGCGGCCGTACGGCGGTGCTCCTCGCGAGCGCTCCCACCCGCGACGGGGAGCCGCTGGAGATCCTCTGGGACCGGCCGGTACGGCGGGTCACCGGCCGGGACCCGGCCGTCGAGGTGCTCGCGGCGGGCCGTGGCGTACGGCTGAGGATCACTCCGGGAACAGCCGGCGCGAGCCACCGCTGTGAGTTTGCCGTGCGCTGACATCTAGGGGAATCCCACAAGAGCCGGGGGTAGCTTGCTGTTCAGGAACCCCGCATCGGGCCGGGTTCTGTCCAGGCCCACCAGGAATACCGCCGCGAGACTGTGTGGAGTCTACGGCGCGATTCCTTGGTGCTCTTCGTAGGGTTGGGACATGACCGTAGTGGACGAGACGCAGGGCGAGCCCGTAGACGCCCGGGGCCGTGTGGCCGAATTGCACGCCCTGCGCGAGGAGGCCCGTCGCGGGCCGAGCGAACGGGCGACCGAGGCACAGCGCGCGAAGGGCAAGCTGACCGCTCGGGAGCGTATCGAGCTGCTGCTTGACGAGGGGTCGTTCCAGGAGGTCGAGCAGCTGCGCAGGCACCGCGCCAGCGGCTTCGGCCTGGAGGCCAAGAAGCCGTACACCGACGGTGTCATCACCGGCTGGGGCACGGTCGAGGGCCGTACGGTCTTCGTGTACGCGCACGACTTCAGGATCTTCGGCGGCGCCCTCGGCGAGGCCCACGCCACCAAGATCCACAAGATCATGGACATGGCCATCTCGGCCGGCGCGCCCCTGGTCTCGCTGAACGACGGCGCGGGCGCCCGGATCCAGGAGGGTGTCTCCGCGCTCGCCGGCTACGGCGGGATCTTCCAGCGCAACACCCGCGCCTCCGGTGTCATCCCGCAGATCAGCGTGATGCTCGGGCCGTGCGCGGGCGGCGCCGCCTACAGCCCGGCGCTCACCGACTTCGTCTTCATGGTCCGTGAGACCTCGCAGATGTTCATCACGGGCCCCGATGTGGTCAAGGCCGTCACCGGCGAGGAGATCACCCAGAACGGCCTCGGCGGCGCCGATGTGCACGCCGAGACCTCGGGTGTCGCGCACTTCGCGTACGACGACGAGGAGACCTGCATCGCCGAGGTGCGCTACCTCCTGTCGATGCTTCCGCAGAACAACCGGGAGAACCCGCCCACGGTCGCCTCCGAGGACCCGGCGGACCGCCGCTCCGACGTGCTGCTCGATCTGGTCCCCGCGGACGGCAACCGCCCGTACGACATGCACAAGGTCATCGAGGAACTCGTCGACGAGGGCGACTTCCTGGAGATCCACGAGCGGTGGGCCCGTAACATCATCTGCGCTCTGGCGCGACTCGACGGTCAGGTCATCGGCATCGTCGCCAACCAGCCGCAGTCGCTCGCCGGGGTCCTGGACATCGAGGCATCGGAGAAAGCTGCGCGCTTTGTCCAGATGTGCGACGCTTTCAATATCCCCATTGTCACGCTGCTGGATGTCCCCGGCTTCCTGCCGGGCGTCGACCAGGAGCATGGCGGGATCATCCGGCACGGTGCCAAGCTCCTGTACGCCTACTGCAACGCCACCGTGCCGAGGATCTCGCTGATCCTGCGCAAGGCGTACGGAGGGGCCTACATCGTGATGGACTCCCAGTCCATCGGAGCCGACCTCACCTACGCCTGGCCGACCAACGAGATCGCGGTGATGGGCGCCGAAGGTGCCGCCAACGTCATCTTCCGCAAGCAGATCGCCGAAGCCGAGGACTCCGAGGCCATGCGAGCCCGCATGGTCAAGGAGTACAAGGCCGAGCTGATGCATCCCTACTACGCGGCGGAGCGCGGACTGGTCGACGACGTCATCGACCCCGCGGAGACCCGTGAGGTGCTCGCCAGCGCGCTCGCGATGCTCCGCACCAAGCATGCCGACCTGCCGTCCCGCAAGCACGGCAACCCCCCGCAGTAGCCCGCGGCCCGCGCCCTCCCGCCGAGAAGACGGAGACACGACTCCATGAGCGATCCCACGAACGAATCCCTGCTGCGCGTCGAGAAGGGCCAGGCCGGCCCCGAGGAGCTGGCCGCCATCACGGCGGTACTGATGGCCCGTGCCGCCGCGCAGCCCGAGGCCCCCTCCCACCGGGGCCGCTCCACCGCCGGCTGGCGCCGTCTGGAGCGCACGCCCGGCTTCCGCGCCCCCCACAGCTGGCAGGGCTGAGCCCACCCCGTAGCACACGGCGCTGACACACGGCACCGACGAAGGCCCCCGCACTCTCCGGAGTGCGGGGGCCTTCGTATGACCGTCATGGTTACCGGAGTCGGGCCATGAGGGCGTGTTCGACGAGGGTGATGAGTCCGCTTTTGGCGTCGGCGCGGTGGCGGGCGTCGGTGGTGATGATGGGGGTGTCGGGGCC
>NZ_JAMHJQ010000020.1 GCF_023534745.1 Streptomyces sp. 35G-GA-8 | reverse complement strand
GGTACGCAGCGGGTTGATCTCCGAGACGGCGCCGACGAACGTGGTCTTGCCCACGCCGAAGCCGCCCGCCACCACGATCTTCGCGCTGGTGGTTGAGCGTGCCGCTCCGCCGCTAGAGCTTGCGAAGTCCACTGAGCACCCTTTCGAGCAGTGTCACATCCGGCGTGCCGCCGGCCTCTCCGTTACCCGGCTGGTGGATCGCGACCATGCCCGCCTCCGCCAGGTCGGCCACGAGAATGCGCGCGACGCCCAGCGGCATCGTCAGCAGCGCCGACACCTCGGCCACCGACTTGACCTCACGGCACAGATGGCAGATTCGCTGGTGCTCGGGGAGCAGGGTGGCGAGATGCGCCGGGTCTGCTGTCGTACTCACCAGCGCCTCGATGGCGAGCTGGTACCGCGGCCTGGTCCGGCCGCCGGTCATGGCGTACGGACGTACCAGCGGCTGATCGCCTTCAGGACCGTACGACGCGTCGACCGAGGCGCCGTACGGATCGTGAGAGGCGGGTGGCGGGGTCATGAATCCTCCGGGCGTGACAGCAGGATGTCTGCGTGCCGTCTGACTTGGCCGGTGGGGGGCCGGTTGGGCGGCCTGACGGTATGGGGCTTGGGGCGGTCCTCGGGAGCCTCAGTGCAACAGACTTCCCTGGAGCTCGGCGCGCAGGTCCGGGGTGAGGACCGTACCGGCGCGATCGACCAGGAGGGCCATTTCGTACCCCACCAGACCGATGTCGCACTCGGGGTGCGCGAGCACGGCCAGGGAGGAACCGTCGGAGACGGACATGAGGAAGAGGAAGCCGCGCTCCATCTCCACCACGGTCTGGTTGACCGGGCCGCCTTCGAAGATCCGGGAAGCCCCCGCGGTGAGCGAGGTCAGACCGGACGCCACGGCCGCGAGCTGATCGGCGCGGTCGCGGGGGAAGCCCTCGGACATGGCCAGCAGAAGTCCGTCGGCGGAGACCACGACCGTGTGGGACACCCCAGGGGTGTTGTCCACGAAGTTGGTGATCAACCAGTTCAGATTCTGCGCAGCCTGACTCATCGGACTCAACTAACGCTCCTGCTGGTGAGAGGTGCCGAGGTTGAAGCCGTTGTTCGCCGGGCCGGTGTTGCCCGCCTGACGACCCTGCTGAATACCCCGACGGAGATTGGTCAGCCGGCCGCGTACGTCAGCCGGCGCACGCGAGACCTGCGGACCGGCCTGGTTGTTCTGTTCCTGCGCGGTCCCCGGCACCAGGTTGGCACGCGGGACCCGGCGGGGCAGACCGGAGGTGGTGATGCCGCCGGCCTGGGGCTTTTTGACCCGCTCGGCCTGGCGTACCAGCTCGTCGTTGGGCGATGTACGCCAGGAGGAAGTGACGCCGACGCCATGGGTGCCGGAACCGTTCCCCGAGGCGCCGAAACCGGAACCATTCGTACCGGACGTCTGGAAACCGGAGCCGTTGGTGCCCTGACCGCCCGGCCCCGAACCGTTGGCGGGCTCGCGCCGCGGCATCGGTTCGCGCTGCTGCGCGGGCGGCATGGGAGAGCGCTCGGCAGGACCGCGATCCTGCGGCTGCTGCCCGCCACCCTGCTGCGCGCCATGGAACCAGTTGGTCTCCAGGGTGTCGTACAGCGGGGTACGGCCATCACCGGGCCCGGCCGGGGGCAGCGCCTCCGGCTGTGGCTGCGGCGGCAGGCTCGGCTGGCGGTAGCCGCCCTCGGAACCGGGCGCCGACGCCGGTGCCGGGGGCCGCGGGGCGTTGAAGCCCTGCTGCGGAGCGCTGTACTCCGACGGCGGGTACTGCGCCGACGGGTACTCCGCCTGCGGGCGGAAGTCGGACTGCGCGTTCTGGCCCTGCGGTACGCCGTACTCCCCGGAGCCGTAGCCCGCCGGGGCCGGGGCGTTGAAGTCCGGACGCGGGAACGCGGCCGTGGAGGCGGCGTCCTGCGGGCCCCCGCGCTGCGCCGGGTTCTGGTCGGGCCGGGGCCCGTTGAAGTCCGGCCGCTGGAACTCCGAGGTGGAACCCGGGCCCTGCTGCTCGGCCGTCGGCCGGGCGAACTGGCCCGACGAGTCGTGCTCCTCGTGTCCGCGCGGGGTGTCCAGCGACGCACGCGGCGGGAGCGCCTGCTGCTCGCTGCCCCAACTCGTCGTCTGCGGGCGCTGGTTCTGGGACCCCGGGTTGCCGCCGGGCAGTTCGGCACGCGGTCCGCCGGGCGGCGGGAGCTGCCGGCCGCGGTCGGGGGCGCCACCCTGGGGACCCTGCTGGAAGGCGTTCTGGGCGTGGCCGCTGAAGCCGTTCTGACCGCCCTGGCCGGCCCTGACCCCCTGGTCCTGCCTGCTGTTCGGCCCGTTCTGCGCGCCGGGACGGTCCTCCGTACGGCCCTGTCCCTGGCCCTGGCCGCCCTGCCCTTGTCCCTGACCACCCTGGCCGGGTCCGTTCTGGGGCGGTGCGCCGAAGGCGTTCTGACTGAAGACACTGGGCTGACCGGAACCCTGACCCTGACCCTGACGCTGCGGATCGCGCGATCCACCGCCCTGGGCACCGCCCTGAGTTCCGTCGCGGGACGGCAGCGCGGCGCGCGGTCCCGTACCGGCACTCACCTGGCCGCGCGGCGCACCCGCGCCGAGCAGCCCCCCGCCGGATCCGGCACTGACACCGGGGCGGTTGCCGCCGGGCGCACCGGGAGCGCCGGTCAGCTGGCCACCGGTACCGGCCGGGGCCTGGCCCGCGCCGTTCTGGCCACCGGGACCGACGCCCGCGCCCGGCCGGCCCACCTGGCCCTTCTTGCCGCCGTGGGCGACATCGACCGGGAGCATGACCAGCGCGGTCGTACCGCCCGAGTCGGAGGGGCGCAGCTGGATCCGGATGCCGTGACGCAGGGAGAGCCGGCCGACCACGAACAGACCCATGCGGCGCGAGACCGAGACATCCACGGTGGGCGGCGAGGCGAGCCGCTCGTTGATCGCCGCGAGGTCCTCGGGCGAGAGACCGATACCGGTGTCGTGGATCTCGACGAGCACCCGCCCGTCGGGCAGCGCGTGACCGGTGACCCGGACCTTCGTCTGCGGGCTGGAGAACGAGGTGGCGTTCTCCAGCAGCTCGGCGAGGAGGTGCACGAGGTCGTTGACGACCCGGCCGGCGACCTCGGAGGTGGGAACCGAGGACAGTTCGATGCGCTCGTACTGCTCCACCTCGGAGGCGGCGGCACGGAGCACATCGACCAGCGGGACGGGGCGGGTCCAGCGGCGGCCCGGCTCCTCGCCCGCGAGGACGAGGAGGTTCTCACCGTTACGGCGCATTCGGGTCGCGAGGTGGTCGAGCTTGAAGAGCGAGGAGAGCTGGTCCGGGTCGGCCTCGCGGGACTCCAGCTCGGAGATGAGGGACAGCTGGCGCTGGNTTCGGGTCGCGAGGTGGTCGAGCTTGAAGAGCGAGGAGAGCTGGTCCGGGTCGGCCTCGCGGGACTCCAGCTCGGAGATGAGGGACAGCTGGCGCTGGATGAGGCCCTGGCTGCGGCGCGAGAGGTTGGTGAACATCGCGTTGACGTTGCCTCGCAGGAGGGCCTGCTCGGCGGCGAGCCTGACCGCCTCGCGGTGTACGTCGTCGAAGGCCGCGGCGACCTTTCCGATCTCGTCCTTGGAGTGCACACCGACCGACTCGACCGAGGTGTCGACATCCTGCGGGTCCGAGTCGGAGAGCTGCTTGACCAGCTCGGGCAGCCGCTCCTGGGCGACCCGCGTAGCGGTGTCCTGGAGCCGGCGCAGCGAGCGGATCATGGAGCGGGCCACCACGAAGGCGCCGACCAGCGAGACCCCGAGCACCAGCAGGATCACGGCGGCGTTGATGATCGCGTCCTGCTGCGAACTGGAGCGCAGCTCGCGGGCCTTGCCCTCCATCTCGCCCAGCAGCGTGGCCTCGATGGTCTTCATCGCGTCGATCCGGGTGGACGCCTGGTCCGTCCAGTCCAGATACGAGCGGCTGGGCTGCGCCGCGAGCCCGTCGGTGGTGCCGAGGACGCGGTCCGCGTACTTCTCGGACGCCTGGATCTCCGGGTTGCCCTGGCCGTTGAGCGGAGCCATCAGCTCTTCGGCGTCGCCGCCCATCGACTCGTACAGCCGGCTGAAGGAGGTGAGGGCGTTCTTCTCCTTGGTCGCCGCGGCCAGACCGTAGAGCCGGTCGTTCTCGGTGAGCTTGCCCTTGGTCTTCGGGCTGGCCGGCAGCGCGGCGGCGATGATCGCCCGCTGGATGGACGCGTACTCCTTGGCGGACGAGAACGCGGCCAGCGCGCGGGTCCGCTTGATCATGTCCGGGTTGCTGGTCGCCTGCGCCATGTCCTGCGAGAGGCTCAGCAGCGAGTCGATCAGTCCGCTGTACGCGTCGACCGTCAGCGAGTCCGCGTCCGACGTGTAGGCGCCCTCGCGGATTTCGCTGATCTTGTTGACCTGGGTGGCGATCTGGTTGACGTTGGAGCGGATGCTCTCCAGCGCCTGGTCGCCGTCGGTGTTCCCGATGTCGACCGTGGCACCGAGGAACGCCTTCTTCGCCCGGTCGGTCGCCGTACGGCGGTCCTGGACCTTGAAGTCCTTGGGGTTGACGCCGTTGTTGAGCGGACCTGCCGACTCGTCACGCTCCAACTGGAGCGCGGCGGCCAGGCTGGTCGCCTCCTTGGTCATCTTGGTGAGCAGCTGCATGTGCTCCAGCTGCTGCATGTCGTTCAGCGACTCGTTGATCCGGAGCCCACCCAGGGTGGTGGCCGCCACCACGGGGAGGGTGAGGAGCGCCACCAGGCGCGTACTGATGCGCCAGTTGCGCAGCGCTATTCGTGATCCCGCGTCAGTCGGCGCCGTCGCCTTGGGCGCTGACGGGGGCGTGACCGGGGACCCGGCGCCGCCCGGCGCGGTCCCGGGGCGTCCGGCACGGCCGCCGGTCTCGCCCGACGGTGCCGGGCCCGGGTTCTGGGTGTGCTGGGGCGAGGAGCCGCGGTCGGTTCCGCCACGGGACTCCTGCTCCGCCGCAGCGCTGCTATCCCTCTTGAAACGTCCCTGCACTAGCGTCGCAACCTCTGGACCAGGCGTCCCCCCGCGAACGGCGGGACGGTGTCGGCGTCGTGGGGCTGAGCGCTCCCCATGGTGGTCGTGAGTGACCGGCGCTTGCTCCCCTTCCCCACCGCCACTCGGCGCTGCGTTGCGCCCTTGCGCGCCGGTACTTGAAACCCGCGGCGGTGGGGGGAATTCCAGCACAGTGCAGGATCTCCAACAAGGGCCGACGGGGGCCCTGTGACGTGAATGACACGGTGTGAGCGGCGCATCACAAGCCGTAGAAAGGGTTCGCGGAGGAAAGGGACTTTTATTGACGAGCTCCCTACGGGTGGGGGGTGTCCCAGTCCTCATGATCAGGAGCGGAATGTAACGTTCAGTAACGCATTGTCCGTTTCCTCGATCATCAACCCTTGCCCGTAATGCGGGAAATGCCCGGCGAGTCGTGAGCAAACTCACATGGTGATCGCCGATGGATCCCCGCTCCGACGGGGAATCGGGTGTTTAGCCTGACGCTTTACAGGGATGGCATATCCGACAAGTGGCGCCCCCGGCGCCCGTACTACCGACAGGGTCTGACAGCAGAGATGAAGACGACGATGATCTTCCGCACCACCGCCAACCCCCGGCGCACCACGCTGGCCCATCTGAAGGACGCCGAGGAACTGGTCCCCGTGGAGCGGCCGGAACACTCCGTCGAGCTGCCGAACCGGACCGCCAACCCCCGCCGTACGACCCTGATGGACGCGCCCGTCGCCCAGTAGGTTCCCGCCGGGCCCGAATCAGGGTGATCCACTTCTGTCGGCTTCCGCCAGCCCCCTCGGGCCTGTCCGGCGGGCAGGCCCGCACCCCTCCCACGTGGCACGGACACGAGGGCGGCACCGCGTGCCGCCGCGCTAGCCTGGAGCGTCAGTCTCCAGACCAGCGAGCAAGAGTGAGGGGCGACAGCAACCCGTGCGCATCGCCAGATTCTCCATCGACGGCAATGTCGCCTTCGGCGCGGTCGAGGGCGACGGCAGCGGCGACCCCGCCGGCCTCGTCCTCGACATCATCAAGGGCATTCCGTACGCCGACTTCGAGCTCTCCGGCACCAAGGTCCCGCTGAGCAAGGTCCGCCTCCTGCCGCCCGTGATCGGCAACAAGATCCTCGGCATCGGCCGCAACTACGCCGATCACGCGGCCGAACTGGGCAACGCCGTACCGGAAGTGCCCGTCGTCTTCCTCAAGCCGACCACCGCGCTGATCGGCACCGGCGACGCCATCGAGTACCCCTCCTTCTCGCAGGAGGTCCACTACGAGGCCGAACTCGCCGTCGTCATCGGCCGGATGTGCCGTGAGGTGCCCCGCGAGCGCGTGAAGGACGTCATCTTCGGCTACACCTGTGCCAACGACGTCACGGCCCGGGACGCCCAGCGCGCCGAGAACCAGTGGTCACGCGCCAAGGGCTTCGACACCTCGTGCCCGCTCGGGCCCTGGGTGGAGACCGACCTCGACCCCTCCGATCTCACCCTCCAGTGCACGGTCAACGGCGAGCAGCGCCAACTGGGCCGGACGAGCGACATGATCCGCTCCATCGAGGACGTGATCGTCCACATCACCGAGGCCATGACGCTGCTCCCGGGCGACGTCATCCTCACGGGCACCCCCGCCGGGGTCGGCCCCCTCAGCGTCGGCGACGAGGTCGCCGTCACCATCGAAGGCATCGGCACTCTCACCAACAAGGTGATCAAGCGTGGCTAACGGACCCGTCCGTGTACGTTTCTGTCCCTCGCCGACCGGCAACCCCCATGTGGGACTGGTCCGCACCGCCCTGTTCAACTGGGCGTTCGCCCGTCACAGCGGCGGCACCATGGTCTTCCGCATCGAGGACACCGACGCGGCGCGCGACTCCGAGGAGTCCTACGCGCAGCTGCTCGACTCGATGCGCTGGCTGGGGTTCGACTGGGACGAGGGGCCCGAGATCGGCGGGCCGCACGCGCCGTACCGCCAGTCGCAGCGGATGGACCTCTACCGCGACATCGCCGAGAGGCTGCTCGCCGCGGGCAACGCGTACCACTGCTACTGCACCACCGAGGAACTGGAGGCGCGGCGAGAGGCGGCCCGCGCGGCCGGCCGGCCCTCCGGGTACGACGGGCATTGCCGCGATCTGACCGCGGAGCGGAAGGCGGCGTACGAGGCCGAGGGCCGGACCTCCATCGTCCGCTTCCGGATGCCCGACGAGCCGATCACCTTCACGGACCTGGTCCGCGGTGAGCTGACCTTCACCCCGGAGAACGTCCCGGACTACGGCATCGTGCGCGCCAACGGCGCCCCGCTCTACACGCTCGTCAACCCGGTCGACGACGCGCTGATGGAGATCACCCACGTCCTGCGCGGTGAGGACCTGCTCTCCTCCACCCCGCGCCAGATCGCGCTCTACAAGGCGCTGATCGAGCTGGGCATCGCGAAGGAGATCCCGGCGTTCGGGCACCTCCCGTATGTCATGGGCGAGGGCAACAAGAAGCTCTCCAAGCGCGACCCGCAGTCGTCCCTCAATCTCTACCGCGAGCGCGGCTTCCTGCCCGAGGGGCTGCTCAACTACCTCTCGCTGCTGGGCTGGTCGCTCGCCGCGGACCGCGACATCTTCACGATGGACGAGATGGTCGCCGCGTTCGACATCGCGGACGTCAACGCCAATCCGGCCCGCTTCGACCTGAAGAAGGCCGAGGCGATCAACGCCGACCACATCCGGCTGCTGGACGTGAAGACGTTCATCGAGGCATGCGGTCCCTGGCTGAAGGCCCCGCACGCGCCCTGGGCGCCGGAGTCCTTCGACGCCACGGCCTTCGAGGCGCTGGCCCCGCTGGCACAGACCCGGGTCACGGTGCTCTCGGACATCACCGCCAATGTCGACTTCCTCTTCCTCGACGCGCCCGTGGAGGACGAGGCGTCCTGGACGAAGGCGATGAAGCCGGGCGCGGACGCGCTGCTGGCCACGGCCCGTACGAAGATCGCCGAGGCGGAGTGGAACGCCGAGGCGCTCAAGAACGCGGTGCTCGCGGCGGGCGAGGAGCACGGCCTCAAGCTGGGCAAGGCCCAGGCCCCGGTCCGCGTCGCGGTCACGGGCCGCACGGTGGGCCTGCCGCTGTTCGAGTCCCTGGAGATCCTGGGCCGCGAGCGCACCCTGTCCCGGATCGATACGGCGCTGGCGAAGCTGACGTCCTGAGAGCGGTCGCGGGGTACCGTCGACCCTCGTGTCATGGTGATCCGTGCCGTCCTCTGGGACATCGACGACACTCTCTTCGACGCTGCGTACATCGGGGGATGACCCCCGAACCCCCAGCCGTGGGGCCGTCCCGGGGTACCGTCGTGTCATGGCGATTCGTGCCGTCCTCTGGGACATCGACGACACTCTCTTCGACTACACCAGCGCGGACCGCGCCGGCATGCAGACCCATCTCGCGGCCGAGGGCCTGGCCGACCGGTTTCCCACGGTCGACCGGGCCCTCGGGCGTTGGCGGGAGATCACCGATCTGAACTGGGACCGGTTCGCCGCGGGGGAGACGGACTTCCAGGGGCAGCGGCGCGACCGCGTGCGGATGTTCCTCGGGGCCGAGCTGAGCGACGTGGAGGCGGACGCCTGGTTCGAGCGGTACATCGTTCACTTCGAGTCCGCCTGGTCGCTGTTTCCCGACAGTCTCGCCGTGCTCGACGGGCTGGCCGCCGACTACCGGCAGGCCGTCCTGTCCAACTCCAGCCTCCGCAACCAGGACCGCAAGCTCCGTGTCCTGGGGGTACGGGACCACTTCGAGGCCGTGCTGTGCGCGGCCGAGCTGGGCGTCGCCAAGCCCGACGCCGCCGCCTTCCACGCCGCCTGTGACGCGCTGGCGCTGGACCCCGGGGAGGTGGCCTACGTGGGCAATGAACCGGACATCGACGCCGGCGGCGCGGTGGCCGCGGGGCTCGCCGGGGTCTGGCTGGACCGGGGCGGGCTCGGCGGGCGTCCCGAGCTGGTGCGGATCACCGATCTCGGCCAGCTTCCCGGCCTGCTGCGGGGCGATACCCGTTTTGGAGCGCTGTCCGCGATCGGGTAATGTTCTTCCTGCGCCGCCCGGGAAAACCGAAAGGTTCGACCGGGAGACGCAAGCCAGACAAACCCCCGCATGGGGGTTCAGTTTTGGTGGGCTATGGTGTAATTGGCAGCACGACGGTTTCTGGTTCCGTTAGTCTAGGTTCGAGTCCTGGTAGCCCAGCGCAGATGTTGTCTGCAACGCCCCCGTTGTGTAGCGGCCTAGCACGCTGCCCTCTCACGGCAGTAGCGCCGGTTCGAATCCGGTCGGGGGTACTGGTCTAAACCACCTATGGGCTATGGTGTAATTGGCAGCACGACGGTTTCTGGTTCCGTTAGTCTAGGTTCGAGTCCTGGTAGCCCAGCGCAGATGTTGTCTGCAACGCCCCCGTTGTGTAGCGGCCTAGCACGCTGCCCTCTCACGGCAGTAGCGCCGGTTCGAATCCGGTCGGGGGTACAGATCCTTCTCTCCGATGTCTTCGGGTCGCACCCGGATACGTCGATGCAGGATCGCTAGGGCCCCCGTTGTGTAGCGGCCTAGCACGCTGCCCTCTCACGGCAGTAGCGCCGGTTCGAATCCGGTCGGGGGTACTGGTCTAAACCACCTATGGGCTATGGTGTAATTGGCAACACGACGGTTTCTGGTTCCGTTTGTCTAGGTTCGTGTCCTGGTAGCCCAGCTGGACTTCGGTCCAGGCCCCCGTTGTGTAGCGGCCTAGCACGCTGCCCTCTCACGGCAGTAGCGCCGGTTCGAATCCGGTCGGGGGTACTGGTCTAAACCACCTATGGGCTATGGTGTAATTGGCAACACGACGGTTTCTGGTTCCGTTGTTCTAGGTTCGAGTCCTGGTAGCCCAGCTGGACTTCGGTCCATGCCCCCGTTGTGTAGCGGCCTAGCACGCTGCCCTCTCACGGCAGTAGCGCCGGTTCGAATCCGGTCGGGGGTACAACAGCAGTACGAGAAGGCCCTTCCGTTCGCGGGAGGGCCTTTCCGCTGTCCACCGCCAGTGCCGTCAACGCTGTCAACCGCCGCTGTCGAAGCGCCTGTTGGACTCCTCTGCCGCCACTCGCCCACGGCGATACCGGCCCGGCCGCTGCGACGCTGGAGCGGCCTGCCGGTGGAAGCGGGCAGTGGCACGTACGTAACGGTGAGTACGGCGAGAGACAGAGAGGGGAGAGAGGAGGGGCGGGATCAGCCGCTGCGGCGCAGGGCCTCGCTCAACCGGCCCGCCGCGTCTATCACGGCCTGGGCGTGCATCCGGCCCGGGTGCCTGGTGAGCCGCTCGATCGGTCCGGATACCGAGACCGCCGCGACCACGCGGTTGGAGGGCCCCCGTACCGGCGCGGAGACCGAGGCCACACCCGGCTCGCGCTCACCGATCGACTGGGCCCAGCCCCTGCGCCGTACGCCCGAGAGCGCCGTCGCCGTGAACCTGGCCCCCTGGAGACCGCGGTGCAGCCGCTCGGGCTCCTCCCAGGCCATCAGGATCTGGGCCGAGGAGCCCGCCTTCATCGTGAGCGTGGAACCGACCGGGACGGTGTCCCGCAGTCCGGAGAGCCGCTCCGCCGCCGCCACGCATATCCGCATGTCACCCTGGCGCCGGTAGAGCTGCGCGCTCTCGCCGGTCATGTCCCGCAGATGTGTGAGCACGGGTCCGGCCGTGGCCAGCAGACGGTCCTCGCCGGCCGCGGCGGCCAGCTCGGCCAGCCGCGGGCCGAGAATGAACCGGCCCTGCATGTCCCTCGCCACCAGCCGGTGATGTTCCAGTGCCACGGCCAGTCTGTGGGCCGTGGGCCGTGCGAGCCCGGTCGCCGCGACCAGTCCGGCGAGGGTGGCCGGACCGGACTCCAGGGCGCTCAGTACCAGAGCAGCCTTGTCGAGAACGCCGACGCCGCTAGAGTTGTCCATGAAACGATATTCGCGTCTCACTCTGTGAAACGCAAGTTCAATTTCCCAAGGAACTTGCGAACCTGTATGGACGGGCCCGCGGACCGACGGGTCTCCAGTCGACGTCCGGTGCGCGGGGGAGCGGACGTGGGCCCACATATCTCTAGGAGCGCCGGCTGTGAGAGCCGGTCGGAGGGAAAGCGATGGGTAGGACACTCGCGGAGAAGGTCTGGGACGATCATGTCGTCCGGCGCGCAGAGGGCGAGCCCGACCTCCTCTTCATCGATCTGCACCTGCTGCACGAGGTGACCAGCCCCCAGGCCTTCGACGGCCTCCGCATGAGCGACCGCAAGGTCCGGCGGCTCGACCTCACCATCGCGACCGAGGACCACAACACCCCGACCCTCGACATCGACAAGCCCATCGCGGACCCCGTCTCCCGTGTCCAGTTGGAGACGCTGCGCAAGAACTGCGCCGACTTCGGCGTACGGCTGCACCCGCTCGGCGATGTCGAGCAGGGCGTCGTCCATGTCGTGGGGCCGCAGCTGGGGCTCACCCAGCCCGGCACCACCGTGGTCTGCGGCGACAGCCACACCTCCACCCACGGCGCCTTCGGCGCGCTGGCGTTCGGCATCGGCACCAGCCAGGTCGAGCATGTCCTGGCCACCCAGACGCTGCCGCTGGCCCGGCCCAAGACCATGGCGATCACGGTCGAGGGCGAACTGCCCGCCGAGGTCACCGCCAAGGACCTGATCCTCGCGATCATCGCCAGGATCGGTACCGGCGGCGGCCAGGGCTACATCCTCGAATACCGGGGCTCCGCCATCGAGAAACTCTCGATGGAAGCGCGGATGACCATCTGCAACATGTCCATCGAGGCCGGGGCCAGGGCGGGCATGATCGCCCCCGACGAGACCACCTTCGGCTATCTCAAGGGCAGGGACCACGCCCCCGAGGGCGCGGACTGGGACGCGGCGGTCGCCTACTGGCGGACGCTGCGCACCGACGACGACGCGGTCTTCGACGCCGAGGTCTTCATCGAGGCCGCGGAACTGGCCCCGTTCGTCACCTGGGGCACCAACCCCGGCCAGGGAGCCCCGCTCTCCGCGAACGTCCCCGACCCGGCTTCGTACGAGGACGCCTCGGAGCGCCACGCCGCCGAAAAGGCCCTGGAATACATGGGGTTGACCGCCGGGCAGGCGCTGCGCGACATCACGGTCGACACCGTCTTCGTAGGCTCCTGCACCAACGGCCGTATCGAGGACCTGCGCTCGGCGGCCTCGCTGCTCGAAGGCCGCAAAGTCGCCGACGGCGTACGGATGCTGGTGGTCCCCGGTTCGGTACGGGTCGCCCTCCAGGCCGTCGAAGAGGGCCTGGACAAGGTCTTCACCGCCGCCGGAGCGGAGTGGCGGCACGCGGGCTGCTCGATGTGTCTGGGCATGAACCCCGACCAACTCGCCCCCGGTGAGCGCTCCGCGTCCACCTCCAACCGCAACTTCGAGGGCCGGCAGGGCAAGGGCGGCCGTACCCACCTGGTCTCTCCCCAGGTCGCCGCCGCCACCGCCGTGCTGGGTCATCTGGCCTCGCCCGCCGATCTGTCCGACACCGACGCCGGCGCCCGTACGCCCGCTGGAGCGCGATAACCATGGAAGCCTTCACCACCCACACCGGCCGGGCCGTACCGCTGCGCCGCAGCAATGTGGACACCGACCAGATCATCCCCGCCCACTGGCTCAAGAAGGTCACCCGCGACGGCTTCGAGGACGGGCTCTTCGAGGCCTGGCGCAAGGACCCCGAGTTCGTCCTCAACCGGCCCGTGTACGCGGGGGCGACGGTGCTGGTCGCGGGACCGGACTTCGGTACCGGGTCGTCCCGTGAACACGCCGTCTGGGCCCTGCAGAACTTCGGTTTCAAGGCCGTCATCTCGTCCCGGTTCGCCGATATCTTCCGCGGCAACTCGCTCAAGAACGGTCTGCTGACCGTGGTTCTGGAGCAGCCGGTCGTGGACGCCCTCTGGGCGATCGCGGAGAGCGACCCCACGGCGGAGGTCGCCGTGGACCTGGAGCAGCGCCAGGTGCGGGCGACCTCCCCCGACGGAGCAACGTTGACGGCTGATTTCGAGCTTGACGAGAACGCCCGCTGGAGGTTGCTGAACGGGCTCGACGACATCAGTCTCACCCTTCAGAACGAAGCGGACATCGCCGCCTACGAGGCCGCCAGGCCGTCCTTCAAACCCCGCACAATTACCGTCTGAGCAGCGCTTTTCCCCTACTGCACCCCCTGCCTCCCGGCAGGGGGTGCAGTTGCTTGTTGAGCCCCCGTCGGGCGACAACTCGCCCCAGATGGCACAATCGGTGCATGGAACGCGACAGCCAACTCAAGCTCTACGGGTTAGTCGCCGAACAACTCAAAGAAGCGCACGCGAGGGTGCGTGCACTGCAAGTCCCGGATGGCGTACGGATGGCGCTCTCCCGGAAGCTGCTGGTCATCACGGCCGCGGCGAAACATGACCTCCCGGATGCGGCACGTCGTCTGGACCGCTTGATGAAGGACCTGGACGAGGGTCGATTTCCGGAAGGCGACTGACCTCCGCGGATCTCCGCCAGGTCGACTTCGTTGCGGCACTAGGGTGATTAGCCCGTTTCGTGTTTGATTTGCGGTATATATCTGCCTAACGTGCGAAAAAGCTTGAACACTTTCGTTCTGGCAATGTCTCCGAAGGGGAAGACGTGAACAAGGCGCAGCTCGTAGAAGCGATTGCGGACAAGGTCGGCGGCCGTCAGCAGGCCGCGGACGCGGTGGACGCGGTACTCGACGCGATCGTCCGCGCGGTGGTCGCCGGAGACCGGGTCTCGGTCACCGGATTCGGTTCGTTCGAGAAGGTCGACCGCCCGGCCCGTTACGCCCGTAACCCGCAGACCGGTGAGCGCGTCCGGGTCAAGAAGACCTCCGTGCCGCGGTTCCGCGCGGGACAGGGCTTCAAGGACCTGGTCAGCGGCTCGAAGAAGCTCCCGAAGAACGATGTGGCCGTCAAGAAGGCACCCAAGGGCAGCCTCTCGGGCGGCGTTTCCGCCCGTACGACCGTGAAGGCCGCGGCCAAGAAGGCCACCGCCAAGACCGCCGCGGCCCGCAAGACGGCCGTCAAGAAGGTCACCGCGGCCAAGAAGACGGCGGTCAAGAAGACCGCCGCCAAGAAGGCCACGGCGAAGAAGGCCACGCCCGCGAAGAAGACCGCCAAGACGGCGGCGGCCAAGAAGGCCACGGCGAAGAAGACCGCGCCGGCCAAGAAGGCGACGGCCAAGAAGGCCCCCGCGCGAAAGGCCACCGCGCGCACGACCACCGCGAAGAAGACCGCCGCGAGGAAGAAGTAGGCAGCAGGCGGCACAGGGCCACACGCGCCGGGCCGGGCTCCCCTCGGGGAGCCCGGCCCGCGGCGTTGTACGGGGTACGCGGTACGGGCAGGCGCCCGGGACGGCGCGAGGGCGTCAGAGCGTCTGGAGCGTCACCAGCGTGATTCTGAGGGACGCGCCCTCGCCCTCGGTCTCGATCCGGACGCGCTGTCCCGGCCGCAGCAGCCGCAGTCCGCCGGCGTCGAAGGCGGCCGCGTCGAATTCCACCGGGGTGCCGTCGTCCAGCAGCACACTCCCGGCGCGGGTCTCGGAATCGTATGTGTACGAGGTCGCCTGCATAACCGCAGCGTAGCGGTCCTCCGGGGGCCGCGGAGGCCGTCCTCAGCTCCCCGGCCGGGGCGCGGGCAGCGGGCCGCGCGGCGTGTACCCGCGGGCCGTGTACGGGCCCAGGCCCAGCGCCGCCGCCGCCCGCAGATCATCGCCCGTGTCCACGTCCCGTCGTACGGAATCGACCCCGGTCAGAACTATTTCCACCGCGCCCGAGGACAAATGCCGATGCCGGGAGGGGCCGCCGAAAGCCGGATTCAATTCGGCACCGGGCGCGGCCGTCAGCAATGTCGTACCGATTTCGGCGGCATCCGCGAGAAAGGCGCGCGGAAATGCCTCCGCGGCGGAGAGCACCCGCGTCAGTTCCGCGGGCCGCAGCGCCGGCAGATCCGCGTTGAGCGCGGCCACGGCGGCCCGTGGCCTGACCGCCCTGACGGCCCGCGCGCCATGCGCCAGCGCCGCGTTGAGACCGTTCGCCGGGGCGTCCGGCACGATGCGCGCCCCCAGCTCGGCCAGTTCCGCGCTCGCCGTCGGATCGTCCGTGACGACCACCACATCCCGGACCACGGGGCTGGCCAGCGCGGCTGCCACGGTGTCCTGCGCGAACGCGAGGGCGAGCCGCGGGCGCAGGGCGTCGCCCGCCGTCCCCGCGAGCCGGCTCTTGGCCAGCCGCAGCGGTTTGAGGGGAACGACCAGAGACCAGCGGGCGGTCGGGTCGGTGTTCGTGGCGAACTCTCCGTCCATGCTGTGGCGGCCCGGGTGTATCCGCCCTCTATTGTGGCCCGGCACCGTCCCGGCCCACAGAGGCGGCCCCGGAGACGGGGCGTACGGTGTTCTCGACAGAGCAGGGGCCCGGGGCCACACTTGACCCCCGGCAGCCGGGCAATGAGCCGGGCGAGAAGAGAAAGGTGTCCGAGTGTCCCGCCGCAGAATCGGCTTCTGGTACCGCCTTGCGGCGGCCATCGCGAAACCGCCGCTGATCGTGCTGCTCAAGCGGGACTGGAAGGGTGCGGAGCACATTCCGGCCGACGGCGGATTCATCACCGCCGTGAACCACAATTCGCATCTCGACCCGTTCGCGTACGCGCACTTCCAGTACAACACAGGCCGCGTTCCGCGCTTCCTCGCCAAGCACGGCCTATTCACCAGGGGATTCATCGGGGCCGTGATGCGCGGCACCGGCCAGATTCCCGTCTACCGCGAGACCAGCGACGCGCTGAGCGCCTTCCGCGCCGCGATCGACGCCGTCGAGCGCGGCGAGTGCGTGGCCTTCTACCCCGAGGGCACCATCACCCGCGACCCCGGGCAGTGGCCCATGACCGCCAAGACCGGCGTCGCCAGGGTCGCCCTCCAGACCAAGTGCCCGGTCATCCCCATCGCGCAGTGGGGCGCCAACCTGCTGCTGCCGCCGTACGCGAAGAAGCCGAACCTCCTCCCGCGCAAGACGCACCATGTGCTCGTCGGACCGCCCGTGGACCTGGCGCGCTACTACGGCAGGGACATCACGCCCGAATTGCTGCGTGAGGTCACCGAGGTCATCATGGCCGCGATCACGGAACTGCTCTCCGAACTGCGCGGGGAGCCGGTGCCCACGGCCGCGTACGACCATCGCAAGGCCAGGGCGGAACAGCGGCGCAAGGCCGCGGAAGAGGGGTCGAAGTGACGCGGGTCGCGGTCTTCGGAGCGGGGTCGTGGGGCACGGCGTTCGCCATGGTCCTCGCCGACGCGGGATGCGAGGTGACGCTCTGGGGCCGCCGCCGGGAGGTCGTCGACGCGATCAACACCGCGCACACCAACCCGGACTACCTGCCCGGCTTCGAACTGCCCGTGGGCGTACGGGCCACCACCGACCCCGCGGAGGCGGCGCGCGGCGCCGAGTTCACGGTGCTCACCGTGCCCTCGCAGACGCTGCGCGGCAATCTCGCCGAGTGGGCGCCCGTACTGCCCGCCGACACCGTGCTCGTCTCGCTGATGAAGGGCGTCGAACTCGGCACGGCCAAGCGGATGAGCGAGGTGATCGAGGAGGTCGCCAAGGCACCGGCGGAGCGGGTCGCCGTGATCACCGGCCCCAATCTCGCCAAGGAGATCGCCGGACGGATGCCGGCCGCCGCCGTCGTCGCGTGCCGTGACGAGGACGTGGCGCGCCGCCTCCAGTCCGCCTGCCACACCTCGTACTTCCGTCCGTACACCAACACCGACGTCGTCGGCTGTGAACTCGGCGGCGCGGTCAAGAACGTCATCGGTCTCGCCGTCGGAATCGCCGACGGCATGGGCCTCGGCGACAACACGAAGGCCTCCCTGATGACCCGGGGCCTCGCGGAGACCACCCGGCTCGGCCTCGCCATGGGCGCCGACCCGCACACCTTCTCCGGCCTCGCCGGCATGGGCGATCTGATCGCCACCTGCTCCTCGCCGCTCTCCCGCAACCACACCTTCGGTACCAACCTCGGCCGCGGGATGACCCTCCAGGAGACCATCGCGGTCACCAAGCAGACCGCGGAGGGCGTCAAATCCTGTGAGTCCGTGCTGGACCTCGCCCGCCGCCACGGCGTCGACATGCCGCTCACGGAGACGGTGGTGGACATCGTGCACAACGGCAAGCCGCCGCTCGTCGCGCTCAAGGAACTGATGTCGCGCAGCGCCAAGCCCGAGCGCAGCTGACCCCCGCGACCACCGCCGCGGCCGACTCCGCCGCCCACTCCGGGCGGCGGTCTCTGACTCGGCCGCGACCAACGCTGACTCGGGCGCTACCAACAGGTACGCTCATCGCGATATGAGCAGCGAGAACTCCCCCCAGAGCCCTGAGCAGCAGCTCCGCAAGCCGCGCGTGGCCGTCGTCTTCGGCGGACGGAGCTCCGAGCACGCCATTTCCGTGGTCACGGCCGGGGCCGTACTGCGGTCCATCGACCGGACGAAGTACGACGTCCTGCCCATCGGTATCACCACCGACGGCCGCTGGGCGCTCACCGCCGACGATCCGGAGCGGATGGCCATCGCCGACCGCGCGCTGCCGAGCGTCGAGCAGATCGCCGAGTCGACCGACGGCGGCGTCGTACTCTCCGTCGACCCGGGCAACCGCGAGGTCGTCTACAGCGAGCCGGGTTCCGTACCCAAGGCGCTGGGCGAGGTCGATGTCGTCTTCCCCGTACTGCACGGCCCCTACGGAGAGGACGGCACCCTCCAGGGCCTGCTGGAACTCTCCGGTGTCCCGTACGTCGGCGCGGGCGTCCTCGCCTCCGCCGTCGGGCAGGACAAGGAGTACATGAAGCGGGTGTTCACCTCCTTCGGGCTGCCCGTCGGCCCGTATCTGGTGATCCGCCCCCGCGAATGGGAGCAGGGACCAGAAGGAGCCAAGGGCGCCGCCGCCCGCAAGAAGATCGTCGACTTCGCCGCGGAGCACGGCTGGCCGCTCTTCGTGAAGCCCGCCCGCGCCGGATCCTCCATGGGGATCACCAAGGTCGAGGACGCCTCGGGCCTGGACGAGGCGATCACCGAGGCCCAGCGGCACGACCCCAAGATCCTGGTGGAGTCGCTGCTGCGGGGCCGCGAGATCGAGTGCGGGGTGCTGGAGTTCGAGGACGGCCCGCGCGCCAGCGTGCCCGCGGAGATCCCGCCGGTCACGGCGCACGACTTCTACGACTTCGAGGCCAAGTACATCGACTCGGCCACCGGTCTGGTGCCCGCGCCCCTCACCGAGGAGCAGACGGCCGAGGTACAGCGGCTCGCCGTCGAGGCGTTCGAGGCCGCCTCCTGCGAGGGCCTGGTCCGCGCGGACTTCTTCCTCACCGAGGACGGAGAGTTCGTCATCAACGAGATCAATACGCTGCCGGGCTTCACGCCCATCTCGATGTTCCCGCGGATGTGGCAGGAGAGCGGCGTCGGTTATCCGGAGCTGATCGACCGGCTGATCCAGGCGGCGCTGCGCCGGCCGACCGGGCTGCGCTGACGCCCGTACCGGACCCTCGTCGGGGGCCGCGCCGGGCCCCTTGGGTCACAGACTGGACGGAATCGTCTTCTTGACCGGCGCGGCCAGCTCGGCGAGCGGCGTGGAGTCATGCGTGAACCGTTCGTCCATGGTGACCTCCACATACGTCTCGCGGTACGTGGTCGTGAAGCGGGGCCCCGAGTCCCGTTCCTCCAGCATCCAGTTGACGCCGTTGGCCTCCACCGCGTCCGACTGGGCATCGCTCATCCCCTCGGGCCGGGGGACACCGCAGCGCAGTACGATCGCGGCGTCCCCCCACCCGGCGGTCAGTTCGGAAGACGGCTCGGGATCGGCCCGGCCGAGGTCGGAGATGGTCTTCGGCAGCTCCTTGTGGAGAGCCCGGCACAGCGCTGCCTCCTCCGCGGGCGGGCTGGGAACCGCGACCGGCATCGACGTGCCGGCGGAGGAACAGCCCGCCACCGCCGCCACCAGAACGACGGCGGACAGGCGGACGAGCGGACGGCCGGATAGCCTGCGGCGGAACGGCGGGCGACAGGAGATGGTCACCGGCCAAGGGTAGACGGGGGCTACAAGTGCACGACCGGGCAGGTCAGGGTGCGGGTGATGCCTTCCACTTGCTGGATTTTCGCGACCACCATGCGCCCCAGCTCATCGACGGTGTCCGCCTGAGCGCGCACGATCACGTCATAGGGACCGGTGACGTCCTCGGCCTGGATAACTCCCGGAATCTTGGCGATGGTCTCGGCGACGGTCGTCGCCTTGCCCACCTCGGTCTGGATAAGGATGTACGCCTGTACCACGGAACCTCCAGGGCGGCCACGAGGATCATGTGGGGGAAAGAGACGCCACGGTATCGCGTCGCCGAGTGCGGCGGGGAGACCCGGGTCCCGGGTGGCGCCCGCGGGGTGGCGTACGGAAGACGAAGTTGACGCGACTCACGACCGTACCGACAGCAGTGAAGGACCGCGACCGCGCGTGCGGCCCGGTGATGAGAGAGAGGGGAGACTCGGTGAAGGGAACCGTGGGCGAGTTGGGGGAGTTCGGTCTCATCAGGGAACTCACCTCCCGGCTCACCACCACCCCGGCGGTCCGGCTCGGGCCGGGCGACGACGCCGCGGTCGTGGCCGCGCCCGACCGCAGGGTCGTGGCGAGTACGGACCTGTTGCTGGAGGGGCGGCACTTCCGCCGTGACTGGTCGACGGCCTACGACGTCGGCCGGAAGGCGGCAGCGCAGAACCTCGCCGATATCGCGGCGATGGGCGCGGTCCCCACGGCGCTGCTCCTCGGCCTCGTCGTCCCGGCCGAACTCCCGGTCACCTGGCCCACCGAGCTGATGGACGGTATTCGCGACGAGTGCCAGGTCGCGGGCGCGGCCGTGGTCGGCGGTGATGTCGTACGCGGCGACACGATCACCATCGCCATCACCGCGCTGGGCGATCTCCGCAACCACGAGCCGGTCACCCGGTCCGGCGCCCGGCCGGGCGATGTCATCGCCTACACCGGCTGGTTGGGCTGGTCGGCGGCCGGGCACGCGGTGCTCTCACGCGGCTTCCGCTCGCCCCGCGCCTTCGTCGAGGCCCACCGCCGACCGGAACCGCCCTATCACGCGGGTCCCGCGGCGGCCGGGCTCGGTGCCACCGCCATGACCGACGTCAGCGACGGACTCGTCGCGGATCTGGGGCATATCGCGGAGGCCAGCAAGGTCCGTATCGATCTGCGCTCAGGTCTGATCGACATCCCCTCGCAGATGAACGACATCGGCCAGGCGGTCGGGATCGACCCGCTCCAGTGGGTGCTGACCGGTGGCGAGGATCACGCCATCGTCGCCACGTTCCCGCCCGACGTGAAGCTGCCGGCCCGCTGGAAGGTGATCGGTGAGGTGCTCAACCCGTCCGCGCTGCCGCAGGTGACGGTCGACGGGGCACCCTGGACCCGCAAGGGCGGCTGGGACCACTTCGGGGACATCGAGGACGCCCAGTAGATTCGGCACCATGCCGATAGCTGAGCGAGTAACGCCACCGTCCGTGCCACCGCGCGTGCTCACCGTCGCCGGATCGGACTCCGGCGGCGGTGCGGGCATCCAGGCGGATCTGAAGACGATGCTGGCGTTCGGTGTGCACGGCATGAGCGTGCTCACGGCGGTGACGGCACAGAACTCCACGGGCGTGCACGGCGCCTGGGAGCTGCCCGTGGAGGCCGTACGCGCCCAGTACGGCGCCGTCGTCGACGACATCGGCGTCCAGGCGGTGAAGACCGGCATGCTCTCCTCCGCCGAACTGGTCGCGGCCGTCGCGGAACTGCTCGCCGGGACCGACGCCCCCGTGGTGATCGACCCGGTCGGGGTCTCCAAGCATGGCGATCCGCTGCTCGCCGCCTCGGCGCTGGACGGCGTACGGACGAGGCTGTTGCCGGTCGCGACCGTCGCCACCCCCAATCTGGACGAGGTGGCACAGCTCACCGGCGTACGGGTGGAGGACGAGACGGGGCTGCGCCGCGCGGCCGGCGCCGTACTCGAATTCGGGCCCCGCTGGGCGCTGATCAAGGGCGGGCATCTGCCCGGGGACGCGGTCGATCTGCTGACCGACGGCGCCGAGGAACACTGGCTGCGCGCACCGCGCCACGACAACCGGCATACCCATGGCACGGGCTGCACCTACGCGTCGGCGATCGCCTCGGGCCTGGCCCGGGGGCAGGACGTGGTGGCGGCCGTGCGGGCGGCCAAGGAGTATGTGACGGGCGCGATCGCGCACGGCTTCGCGCTGGGCGCGGGGATAGGCCCGGTGGATCACGGGTGGCGCTTCCGCTGACGGCGCCGCCCGGACGCCGGCGTGACGACGGGCACCGGCACGGCAAAAAGCCGGTCCACCGAGGTGGACCGGCTTTTCAAGGCAACCGCAGGGGCTGCGCTACGACGCGGGCGTCAGCGCGAGACCTTGCCGGCCTTGATGCACGATGTGCAGACGTTGAGCCGCTTCGGCGTCCGACCGACCACGGCACGCACGCGCTGGATGTTCGGGTTCCAGCGACGGGACGTACGGCGGTGCGAGTGCGAAATGTTGTTGCCGAAGCCCGGCCCCTTGCCGCAGACGTCGCAGTTGGCAGCCACGGGTCACTCCAAAGACTTCAGATGCTCGTACAGAGAAATCCGGCGTGCCGGGAATCAGTGACTGATGTGGCGTTGCCGGGGGATTGGCCCGACTCTCATCGGGCAACCGCAGCAGCATACAACGCCTGCCTCGGTACAAGAAAACTACCATGACGGCCGACGGCTCCGTTCCGTCAGGTTGGCCCGCTGTTCGCCTCCCGTCCCCGGGCTACCCTGCGAGCAGCCCGCATCAAGGCCGCTCAAGGAGGACCCTCAGGTGCCGCAGACCCTCGACGCAGCAGCGGTACGGAGCTGGTGCTCGCTGGCGCTGGAGGCCCTGGGCCGGGAGCGCGAGGAGATCGACGCGATCAATGTCTATCCGGTCGCGGACGGTGACACCGGCACCAATCTCTATCTGACCGTGGAGTCCGCGGCGCAGGCGGTCGAGGCCGTCTTCGCGGCCCATGAGACCGGTGCGTCCGTGCCCGCGTCCGCCGATGCCGTACGGGCCATGGCGCATGGCGCGCTGCTCGGTGCCCGGGGGAACTCCGGGACGATCCTGGCGCAGCTGCTGCGCGGGATGGCGGAGGTACTGGCGGACACGGCGCCGACGGATCCCGGGGGCGCCGGCGGAGCGCGGCTCGCACCGGCGCTGCGGCGGGCCGCGGAACTGGCCCGCGAGGCCGTCGCGCACCCCGTCGAGGGCACGATCCTCAGCGTGGCCTCCGCGGCGGCCGAGGCGGCGGAGATGGCGGAACGGAGCGGGTCGGCGGACGCGGGCGCCACCGCACGCGCGGCGTACGCGGGCGCACGCGCCGCGCTCGCGGCCACCCCCGACCAACTGCCCGTGCTCGGACGCGCGGGTGTCGTCGACGCAGGCGGGCGCGGGCTGCTCGCCGTCCTCGGCGCCCTGGTCCGGTCCCTCACCGGTGAGACACCGGCCGCCTTCCCGATGGGCCACCGCCGGTATGAGGACCCGGCCGCGATCGAGCCGGCGATCGGGTCCTGCGCTCCCGGAGGCGGGCCCGCCTTCGAGGTGATCTATCTGCTGGAGGCGGACGACCGCGCCGTGGCGCGGCTCCGGGCCCGGCTCGACGGGCTGGGGGACTCCCTGGTCGTCGTCGGCGGCGACGGGCTGTGGAACGTACACATCCATGTCGACGACGCGGGCGCCGCCGTGGAGGCCGGGGTCGAGGCGGGACGCCCGTACCGCATCCGCATCACACACTTCGGCGCCGCCGCCGAGGAGCCGCCCGAGCGGGTTCAGCGGGCCGTCGTCGCGGTGGTCCCGGGAGAAGGGCTCGCGGGGCTGTGCGCCGAGGCCGGCGCGACGACCGTGCTCGCGCGCCCCGGGGAGCCGCCCGCCAGCGGGGAGCTGGTCGAGGCGATCCGGCGGGCCCACGCGCGCGAGGTGGTGCTCCTGCCGAACGACGCGGCGCTGCGGCACACCGCCGCCGCGGCCGCGGAACAGGCCCGTACCGAGGGCGTACGGGTCGCCCTCATCCCGACCAGGGCCGCCGTCCAGGGCATCGCGGCGCTCGCCGTCCACCAGCCGGACCGGCGCTTCGACGAGGACGTGGTCGCCATGACCACCGCGGCCGGCGCCACCCGCTACGCCGAACTGGCCGTCGCCGAACGGCAGTCCTGGACCATGGCGGGTATCTGCCAGGCCGGGGACGTCCTCGGACTGATCGACGGGGACGTGGCGGTGATCGGCGCCGATCTCACCGCCACCGCGGAGGCGGTGCTCTCCCGGATGCTGGCGGCCGGCGGCGAACTGGTGACGCTGGTGCTCGGCGACCAGGTGCCCGACGCGCTCGCCGACCGTCTGGAGATCTACGTACGGGACGGCCATCTGGCCGTCGACACCGTGGTCTACCGGGGCGGCAGGCAGTCCGTTCCGCTGCTCATCGGCGTGGAGTAGCAGCCTGTCAGTGGCGTGGTGTGCAATGGATCGCGTGTCCGCGCTGGATGAACCCCTCAAGAAGACGCTCGGCCCCGCCACCGCGAAGGTGATGGCCGAACACCTCGACCTGCACACGGTCGGCGATCTGCTGCACCACTACCCCAGGCGGTACGAGGAGCGCGGCCAGCTCACCAAGCTGGCCGATCTGCCGCTGGACGAGGACGTCACGGTGGTCGCGCAGGTCGCCGACTCCCGGATCCTGACGTTCAACCACGGCCGGGGCCAGCGTCTGGAGATCACTCTCACCGACGGCAGCGGCCGGCTCCAACTGGTCTTCTTCGGCAGGGGGATCCACAAGCCGCACAAGGAGCTGCCGCCGGGCAGCCGAGGGATGTTCGCGGGCAAGGTGTCCGTCTTCAACCGCAAGCTCCAGCTCGCGCATCCCACCTATGTGCCGCTGGGCAGGGCAACCGCCGACGACGGGACGACGGAGGACACCGCGCAGGCCGTGGACGCCTTCGCGGGCAAGCTGATCCCGATCTACCCGGCCTGCAAGGGGCTGGAGTCCTGGAAGATCACCAAAGCGGTCGACGCGGTCCTGCCCAGAGCCGCGGAGGCCGTCGATCCGCTGCCGCCCGCGCTGCGCGAGGGCCGTGGATTCGCCTCCCTGCCCGAGGCGCTGCTCAAGGTCCACCGGCCCGAGAGCCGGGCCGACATCGAATCCGCCAGACAGCGGCTGAAGTGGGACGAGGCGTTCGTTCTCCAGGTCGCGCTGGCCCGGCGGAGGTACGCGGACGCGCAGCTGCCCGCCGTCGCCCGGCGGCCCGTGCCCGACGGACTGCTGGACGCCTTCGACGCCGACCTGCCCTTCACCCTCACCGACGGCCAGCAGAAGGTCACCGGCGAGATCTTCGCGGACCTCGCCACCGAACACCCCATGCACCGGCTGCTCCAGGGCGAGGTCGGCTCGGGCAAGACGCTGGTCGCGCTCCGGGCGATGCTCGCGGTCGTCGACGCGGGCGGTCAGGCCGCCATGCTGGCGCCCACGGAAGTGCTCGCCCAGCAGCACCACCGTTCGATCACGGAGATGATGGGCGAGCTGGCCCAGGGAGGAATGCTCGGCGGCGCCGAGCACGGCACCAAGGTCGTCCTGCTCACCGGCTCGATGGGCATGGCCGCGCGGCGTCAGGCGCTGCTCGATCTGGTCACCGGCGAGGCCGGGATCGTGATCGGTACGCACGCGCTGATCGAGGACAAGGTGCGGTTCCACGACCTCGGACTGGTCGTGGTGGACGAGCAGCACCGCTTCGGCGTGGAGCAGCGCGACGCGCTCCGCTCCAAGGGCAAGCAGCCACCGCATCTGCTGGTCATGACGGCCACGCCCATTCCCCGTACGGTCGCGATGACCGTCTTCGGCGATCTGGAGACCTCCGTCCTCGACCAGCTCCCGGCGGGCCGCTCGCCGATCGCCAGCCATGTGGTGCCCGCCCAGGACAAGCCGCACTTCCTCGCCCGCGCCTGGGAGCGGGTACGGGAGGAGGTCGGAAAAGGACATCAGGCGTATGTCGTCTGCCCCCGGATCGGAGACGACGAGGAGGACGACGACGGCAAGGCGACGCGGAAAACGAAACCGTCCAAGGAGGACGAGGCCGAGAAGCGGCCCCCGCTCGCGGTCGTGGAGGTCGCCGGGCAGCTCACCGAGGGACCGCTCCAGGGGCTGCGCGTCGAGATCCTGCACGGCCGGATGCAGCCGGACGACAAGGACGCCGTGATGCGCCGCTTCGCCGCGGGCGAGGTGGACGTGCTCGTCGCGACCACGGTCATCGAGGTCGGTGTGAACGTCCCCAACGCCACCGCCATGGTGATCATGGACGCGGACCGGTTCGGCGTCTCCCAACTGCACCAGCTGCGCGGACGCGTCGGCCGCGGCTCGGCCCCCGGCCTCTGTCTGCTGGTCACGGACATGCCCGAGGCGAGCCCGGCCAGGGCCCGGCTGGGCGCGGTCGCCGCCACGCTCGACGGCTTCGAGCTCTCCCGTATCGACCTCGAACAGCGCCGTGAGGGCGATGTCCTCGGCCAGGCCCAGTCCGGGGTGCGCTCCTCGCTGCGGATGCTCGCGGTCATCGAGGACGAGGAGATCATCGCCGCCGCCCGGGAGGAGGCCGCCGCGGTGGTCGCCGAGGACCCGGAGCTGACGGGCTCCCCGGAGCTGCGCACGGCGCTGGACGCCCTGCTGGACACCGAACGCGAGCAGTACCTCGACAAGGGCTGACCCTCCGGACCGGCCGGACCCGCCGTGCCCGGCCATGGGCACCGGACCCGGCCATGGGCACCGGACCCGGCCATGGGCACCGGACCCGGCCATGGGCACCGGACCCGGCCATGTCGCACGGGGCCGGGCCATGTCGCACCGGGCCGGGCCCGCTCGGTACGTACGCCATATCGTGGGGGCAGAGCCGTTTTCCGAGCCCCGCGCCCCACCCACCCGTCCCCGACCGACCGCCCGCGACCCCATCGAACCGAGGACCCGACTCCCATGACCCGCGTGATCGCCGGTGCCGCCGGCGGACGCCGTCTCGCCGTACCGCCAGGCACCGGCACCCGCCCCACCTCCGACCGGGCGCGTGAGGGCCTCTTCTCCAGCTGGGAATCGCTCCTCGGCACCCTCGAAGACCTCCGCATCGCCGATCTCTACGCGGGATCCGGCGCCGTGGGCCTGGAGGCGCTCTCCCGTGGCGCCGCGCACGCCCTGCTCGTCGAGTCGGACCCCCGCGCCGCCCGCACCGTCCGCGCGAACGTCGCGACGCTCGGGCTTCCCGGCGCGGAGGTCCGTACCGGCAAGGCGGAGCAGATCATCACGGGCCCGGTCCCCGGCACCCCCTACGACCTGGTCTTCCTCGATCCGCCGTATGCCGTCACCGACGACGATCTTCGGGAGATACTGCTCACACTCCGCACAAGGGGCTGGCTCAGCGCCGCCGCCGTCGCCACCGTGGAACGCAGCACCAGGGGTGGGGAGTTCGACTGGCCGGAGGGTTTCGAGCCGTTGCGGTCCCGTCGCTACGGCGAGGGAACGCTTTGGTACGGTCGCGCCGCCTCTACGAGTGAAGACGCACCATGACCGGACCGGAGAGCGAGGGAATCAAGTTGCGCCGCGCCGTCTGTCCGGGGTCCTTCGACCCCATCACCAATGGACATCTCGACATCATCGCCCGCGCCTCCAAGCTGTACGACGTCGTACATGTCGCGGTAATGATCAACCAGTCCAAGAAGGGGCTGTTCACGATCGAGGAGCGGATCGATCTGATCCGCGAGGTCACCGCCGAGTTCGGCAATGTGGAGGTCGAGGCCTTCCACGGGCTGCTCGTCGACTTCTGCAAGCAGCGCGACATCCCCGCCATCGTCAAGGGCCTGCGCGCCGTCAGCGACTTCGACTACGAACTGCAGATGGCCCAGATGAACAACGGGCTCTCCGGGGTCGAGACGCTGTTCGTGCCCACCAACCCCACCTACAGCTTCCTCTCCTCCTCCCTGGTCAAAGAGGTCGCGACCTGGGGCGGAGACGTCTCCCACCTGCTGCCCGAGGCCGTCCACTCGGCCTTGATGGCGCGCCTCGGCGAGCGCTGAGGAACTGACGGCCCGTCATCCGGTGTCGGACGGGCTCGAACTGGCCGTACAGTCGTTGCGTCCGTCTCCAAACCAGCTGAGAGAGTGGCGAGCACACGGTGGACGTACAGAAGAAGCTCGACGAGATCGTCGACACGGTGGGCAGCGCCCGCTCCATGCCCATGTCGGCGTCCTGCGTGGTGAACCGCGCCGAGCTGCTCGCCATGCTGGAAGAGGTACGGGAAGCTCTCCCGGGCTCGCTGGCCCAGGCACAGGAGCTGATCGGCGGCCGGGAGCAGCTGGCCGAGCAGGCCCGCCAGGAGGCGGAGCGCATCATCGAGGCGGCGCACGCCCAGCGCTCCGGGCTGATCTCCGACACCGCGGTCGCCCGGCAGTCCCAGGAGGAGGCCGACCGCATCCTCGCGGAGGCCCGCAGGGACGCCGAGGAGATCCGCGCCGAGGCCGACGACTACGTCGACTCCAAGCTCGCCAACTTCGAGGTCGTCCTCACCAAGACCATCGGCTCCGTCGACCGGGGCCGCGAGAAGCTGCTCGGCCGCGCCCCCGGCGGTGACGACGACGATGCCCCCGAGTACAGCGACGACCCCGGCACCCTGATCCGGCGGGCCGACGAGTACATCGACACCAAGTTCGGCGCCTTCGAGGCCGTTCTGTCCAAGACCCTCGAAGCGGTCGGCCGCGGCAGGCAGAAGCTCCACGGCCGCACCGACTCGGACGATCTGGGCGCCCACATGGCAGCCCAGGACGCGGCGGGCCCCCAGGGGCGCACCAGCGACGCGGACTATCTGGCGGACCTCGCGGGGGACCCCCGGGAAGGCGTCCAGCAGCCCGTGGCGGCGCAGCAGCCCCCCGTACCGGTCCAGCAGCCGTACGCCGAGCCCGCGTACCCGCAGACACCGCCCCAGGCCCAGCCAGTGCCCCAGTACGCCGAGGCCGGCTACCAGGACCCGGCGTACGCCGGGGACGCCGGCTACGGCGGCTACCAGCAGCAGGACGCGTACGGCTACCAGCAGCAGGACCCGTACGCGTACCAGCAGCAGGGATACGGCCAGGACCAGGGCCACGGCCAGGACCAGGCGCAGGGCTACGACCCGAACTACGGCTGGCAGCAGCAGCCCGAGGTCCAGCCCCAGCAGCACGCGCTGCCCCCGGCCCACGAGCCGCGCAGCACCCTCGACGAGACCAGCCTCTTCGACACCAGCATGATCGACATCGAGCAGCTGCGCCGGTACGAGCAAGGACGCTGAGACCGCCGGCCCCGGGTCGCCGGGACCGCGCGCCCGGTCCGGCCGCCACCGAGGGGCCGGATTGGGCCTACGGCGGCCGGTCCAGTACCCTGGCTCTTCGGCCGCGTGTATGTCCGCGACCCATGCCGCCCGCTCGCTCTCGCGACGGTGGCGGCCTCCCAAACGATCCGAAAGCGGGAAAAGCCCTGAACGCGCGCCTCGACCACCGCGACCCCCTCGTGTTCGACACACACGAGCTGGGGCGGCGTCCTGGTGCGCTCCAGAAGCTGACCCGCTCGGTACCCGCCCCCAAGGACTTCGGTATCGCGGGGGTGATCGGGACGCCCGAGGGCGCGCCCGTGGAGCTGGCCCTCCGCCTCGAATCCGTCATGGAGGGGGTGCTCGTCACGGGCACCGCCCGTGCGGTGGCCGAGGGGGAGTGCGTAAGGTGTCTGGAGCCGCTCAGCCAGGAAGTGGCGGCGGACTTCCAGGAGATGTTCTCGTACCACGACGCCGATGACCGGGGCCGCACCCGTGCGGAGCCGGCCGCTGACGCCGAGTACAGCGAGGACGACGACAGACTCTTCATCGAAGATGGCCTGTTCGACCTCGAACCGGTGCTGCGTGACGCGGTGGTACTCGCACTGCCGATGCAGCCGGTGTGCCGGGAGACCTGTGCCGGTCTGTGTTCCACATGTGGGATCAGGCTGGACGAGAACCCGGACCACCACCACGACGCCGTCGACATCCGTTGGGCGGCACTGCAGGGACTCGCCGAGACCGTCAAGGACGGCGAGAAGGACAACATGGGCGGCGCCGAAGCGGGCGTCGACGAGAAGCAGGAGAAGTAGCCGTGGCTGTTCCGAAGCGGAAGATGTCGCGCAGCAACACGCGCCACCGCCGGTCGCAGTGGAAGGCTGCGGTCCCCACCCTGGTTTCGTGCGAGCGTTGCCAGGAGCCGAAGCTGCAGCACATCGCGTGCCCGAGCTGCGGCACCTATAACAAGCGCCAGGTCCTCGAGGTCTGAGCGGCTGGTGAGAGGCTCAATGTCTGAACTGTCCCATGCCAAGAAGCAGACAGACAATGTCAGCACAGCCTCGTCCCACACGCTTCTGGAAGGGCGGCTCGGGTATCAGCTCGAGACCGCCCTTCTGGTGCGTGCGCTGACCCATCGTTCGTACGCGTACGAGAACGGCGGTCTGCCCACCAACGAGCGGCTCGAATTCCTCGGGGATTCGGTGCTCGGTCTGGTGGTCACGGACACGCTGTACCGCACCCACCCCGATCTGCCTGAAGGCCAGTTGGCCAAATTGCGGGCCGCGGTGGTCAATTCGCGTGCGCTTGCGGAAGTGGGCCGCGGCCTCGAACTCGGCTCCTTCATCCGGCTCGGCCGGGGCGAAGAGGGCACGGGCGGCCGGGACAAGGCGTCCATCCTCGCCGACACCCTTGAAGCGGTGATCGGCGCTGTCTATCTCGACAAGGGCCTCGACGCGGCGTCCGAGCTGGTGCACCGGCTCTTCGACCCGCTGATCGAGAAGTCCTCGAATCTCGGGGCCGGCCTGGACTGGAAGACCAGTCTCCAGGAGCTGACCGCGGCGGAGAGTCTCGGTGTGCCCGAGTATCTCGTCACGGAAACGGGCCCGGACCACGAGAAGACCTTCACCGCTGCCGCCCGCGTCGGTGGTGTCTCGTACGGCACCGGCACCGGCCGCAGCAAGAAGGAAGCGGAGCAGCAGGCGGCGGAGTCCGCCTGGCGGTCCATCCGGACCGCGGCGGACGAACGCGAGGCGGCGGGGAAGACCGACGCCGACTCCGGCGTTGACATGGAGAACGGCGTCGACGCCAAGGCCGAGGACGCCACGTCCGCGGATGCCGGGCCTGAAGAGGCCGCCGACACCTCTTCAGCTCCCTCGGAGCAGACTCCTGCGGACACCGCCAACGCCTGAGCGTCCGTGCTCTCTCCTTCCGGGTGCGCCCCTCGCGTCGTCGTACGGCGTGAGGGGCGCACTCGTTACGGCCCCTTCACCCCCCAGGAGCGTCCCGTGCCCGAGTTGCCCGAGGTCGAAGTCGTCCGGCGTGGACTTGAACGCTGGGTCAGCGGCCGGACCGTCGCCGAGACCGAGGTGCTGCATCCGCGCGCGGTACGGCGGCACACCGCCGGAGGCGCCGACTTCGCGGCCCAGCTCAAAGGGCACACCATCGGTACGGCACGCCGACGCGGCAAATACCTGTGGCTGCCCCTCGCCGACACGGACGCCTCGATCCTCGGCCACCTCGGGATGAGCGGCCAGCTGCTGGTCCAGCCGGAGAGCGCGCCCGACGAGAAGCACCTGCGCATCCGGATCCGCTTCGCCGACACCCTCGGGACCGAGCTGCGCTTCGTCGACCAGCGCACCTTCGGCGGGCTCTCGCTCCACGAGAACACCCCCGACGGACTGCCCGATGTCATCGCGCATATCGCCCGGGATCCGCTGGACCCCGCCTTCGACGACGCCGCCTTCCTCACCGCGCTGAAGCTGCGCCGTACGACGGTCAAGCGCGCCCTGCTCGACCAGTCGCTGATCAGTGGCGTCGGCAATATCTACGCCGACGAGGCGCTGTGGCGCGGCCGTCTCCACTACGAACGCCCCACGGCCACCCTGCCCCGGCCGCGCGCCACGGAACTGCTTGGTCATGTACGGGACGTGATGACCGCGGCCCTCGATGTCGGCGGCACCAGCTTCGACAGCCTGTACGTCAATGTGAACGGCGAATCGGGGTACTTCGACCGGTCGCTGGACGCGTACGGACGGGAGGACGAGCCGTGCCGGCGCTGTGGGACACCGATCCGCCGACGGCCCTGGATGAACCGGTCCAGCTACTTCTGTCCGCGCTGTCAGAGGGCCCCGCGCGTCGTGTCGTAACGCTCCCGCGCCGAGATCACCTCGGACATCCGCCCCTCCACCAGCTGGATCAGCCCGAGCAGCCGCTCGGCGACGTCCCGGCCCAGCGGAGTCAGCTCGTAATCCACCCAGGGCGGATTGACCGGCCGCGCCTCGCGCAGCACCAGGCCGTCCCGCTCCAGCGCGTGCAGGGTCTGGGAGAGCATCTTCTCGCTCACGCCGTCGACGCGCCGCCGCAGTTCGTTGAAGCGGAGGCGGCTCTCGTGGTTCTCGTGGCTCTCGTACAGGGCGGTGAGCGTCAGGCCGCCCCAGCGGCCCGTCACATGCTCCAGCGTGGTGCGCGAGGGGCACTGCCGGGAGAAGACATCGAAGGCGTCCATGGCGGCGACTTTACAACCGAAAGCGCCCCCCGACAGGCGGCGCTTTCGTGTGGTTAGTGAGCTTCGCGGGCGGCCGGGGCCCTGTCAGGGGCGGCCGGGCTCAGAAGCCGAAGTCCTGCGTCCACCACGGGCCGCCGGAGCCGGTGTGGACACCGACACCCAGCCGGGTGTAATCGCAGTTCAGTATGTTCGCGCGATGGCCCTCGCTGTTCATCCACGAGTCCATCACGGACTGAGCGGTGGCCTGCCCCCTGGCTATGTTCTCGCCGCCCAGACCCTTGACGCCCGCCTGGTCGGCGCGGTCCCAGGGCGTTTTGCCGTCCGGGTCCGTGTGGTCGAAGAACCCGCGCTCCGCCATGTCGTCGCTGAAGTCCTGCGCCAGCCTGCCGAGCGAGGCATCGGCCCGCACCGGGCTGCACCCCACCTTCGCGCGCTCCTTGTTGACCAGGGAGAGCACGGCCGCCTCGGAGGAACTGGAGCCGGGGGCCGCCGGGGCCTCCACGGCGCGCTTGGTGGTCTGCTCGGGCGCCGGGGCCTCGCTGGAGCGGGTCGGTATCTCGGCCTTCGGCCGCGGCGGGGCCGCGGCGGGCTTCGTGGTCTTCTCCGACCGCTCGGCGGTCGACTCCGTCGTGTCCTTCGAAGGAGTGACGGACGGCTTACGCGGAGTGGGCGACGCGGACGCCGACGGCGACTGGGTCCGCTCGGCGCCACGGCTCGGCGAGGCCGGGTTCTCGCGCGTCGGCTCGGCGGACGAGCCGCCCTGCTGCTGAAGCTCCGGAGCGCCCTCGGTACGTATCTGTCCGCCGTTGGCGCTGCCGCCGACCGTGAAGTGGTCCCCGCCGCCGGGCAGCAGGCCCGAGGCGACGGCTACGGCTCCGACCGCCATGGCGGCGGAGGCGCCCAGCAGGCCGGTACGTACAGGGGTGGCGATCCGCCTCTTCCGGCGCGCACCGTCCACGTGGTCCTCGACGGGCGGGGCGGCGGCTGAGCGGCGGTGGCGTCCCATGTGCCTTCCTCATGCTCTCGACGGCAACGTGTCCAGGTCTCACCCGTACGAGTGAGGCTTTTGCGACGGGACTGTACGGCATGGTCGGAGGGGGCGCCGGGTGCCGGCGGCAATTGGCCGGTTAGCTTGCGTGCATGAAAGAAGACGTTCGAGTCACGGCCTGGGTACGCGGAAGAGTGCAGGGAGTGGGCTTCCGCTGGTTCACCAGGGCAAACGCTCTGGAGATCGGCGGCCTCACCGGATTCGCCCTCAATCTGGACGACGGCAGGGTGCAGGTCGTCGCCGAGGGGCCACGTGAGAATTGCCACCGTCTGCTGGAATGGCTGCGCTCCTCCGACACACCCGGGCGTGTGGACGGAGTCACTGAGATCTGGGACACCCCGCGCGGTGGCTATGAGACCTTCGCGATCCGCTGAGACCACGCCGCCCCCGGCGGCGCCGGGAGTCTCGGGAATGCCGACGGCACATGCGCAAGTCGGCGATGACCTGGTGGTTGCCAAGAACCGCCAGTCGTGCCAGGCTGCCCGGACAACGATGATCTCCACGCCCCAGGGGCCCCGTGACAAAGCCGGGGCCGCACGCCTCGCGGGCGCCCGCCGCCGGGCCGCCCGTCGGCACGGGGTGTGATCGTGTTGACCGTCAAACTTTTTGGTGAGAGTCTGGAATCCCCGCGCACCTTAGCTGTTTGGCAGTAAGAACCGCAGTGATGAACAAGCACTGCCAAGCACCGCGGGTGCGATTTCCCTCACGACCCACACCGCATCCGGTCGGTCACTCAGTGTGGAGGACCATTCATCATGGCAAAGGCGCTTCTCGGTTATGTCGGCGGTTCCGACCCGCGACTCCTCGCCGAGATGCGACGGCTCCAGCAGCGCGTCCAGGACCTCGAATCCGAACTCGTACGGATCCAGTCCGAGAACGACGTACTGAACGCCGCCGTCGCACAGCACCCCGGAGAGTCGCTGCTCAATGGCATCGACATCGATGTACCCCAGGCGGAGCCGGCGCTCACCTGACAACAGCCCCCCTCGGGGTCGGGTGAGAAACACTCTCGCAAGATATGCAAGGGACGCCTCGGCGTCCCTTCTTTCTTTCCATCTTCCGCTGTACGAAGCATTGTTGGCGCTGCCACGCCTTTCTTAACGTCTGATGTGCCCTGCACGTTCGGCGGTGAAACCGGCGAGGGACGATCGGAGCCGGGTAGAGTCCGACGGCGTGCATCTCAAGGCCATGACCCTGCGCGGGTTCAAATCCTTCGCCTCCGCCACGACGCTGCGCTTCGAACCGGGGATCACCTGTGTGGTGGGTCCGAACGGCTCGGGAAAGTCCAATGTCGTGGACGCGCTCTCCTGGGTCATGGGGGAGCAGGGGGCGAAGTCTCTGCGCGGCGGCAAGATGGAGGACGTGATCTTCGCCGGGACGACCGGGCGCCCGCCGCTCGGCCGCGCGGAGGTCTCGCTGACCATCGACAACACCGACGGCGCGCTGCCCATCGACTACGCGGAAGTCACCATCACGCGGATCATGTTCCGCAACGGCGGCAGCGAATACCAGCTCAACGGCGACACCTGCCGTCTTCTCGATATCCAGGAACTGCTGTCCGACAGCGGTATCGGCCGCGAGATGCATGTCATCGTCGGCCAGGGCCAGCTCGACTCCGTACTGCACGCCGACCCCATGGGACGCCGGGCGTTCATCGAAGAGGCCGCCGGAGTACTCAAACACCGCAAGCGCAAGGAGAAGGCGCTGCGGAAGCTGGACTCCATGCAGGCGAACCTGGCCCGCGTCCAGGACCTCACCGACGAACTGCGCCGTCAGCTCAAACCCCTCGGACGGCAGGCGGCGGTCGCCCGGCGGGCCGCCGTCATACAGGCGGATCTGCGCGACGCGCGGCTGCGGCTGCTCGCCGACGATCTGGTCAGGCTGCGCGACGCGCTCCGTACGGAGATCGCCGACGAGGCCGAACTGAAGCAGCGCAAGGAATCCACCGAGGGCCGGCTCAAGGCCGCGCTGACCCGGGAAGCCGAGCTGGAGGACGAGGTACGGCGGCTGGCGCCGCGCCTCCAGCGGGCCCAGCAGACCTGGTACGAACTGTCCCAGCTGGCCGAGCGGGTACGGGGCACGGTCTCGCTGGCCGACGCGCGGGTGAAGAGCGCGACCGCGACCCCCACCGACGAGCGCCGTGGCCGCGACCCCGAGGACATGGAGCGCGAGGCCGCCCGGATCCGGGAGCAGGAGGCGGAGCTGGAGGCCGCGCTGGAGGCGGCCGAGCACGCCCGCGAGGACACCGTCGCGCACCGCGCCGAGCTGGAACGCCAACTGGCCGCGGAGGAACGCCGGCTCAAGGACGCCGCCCGCGCGATCGCCGACCGCCGCGAGGGCCTGGCCCGGCTGCACGGCCAGGTCAACGCCGCCCGGGGCAGGGCGGCGTCGGCCCAGGCGGAGATCGGCCGCCTCGCCGCGTCCCGCGACGAGGCGCGCGAGCGCGCGGTCGCCGCCCAGGAGGAGTACGAACAGCTCAAGGCCGAGGTGGACGGCCTGGACGCCGAGGACCATGAACTGGGCGAACGGTACGACAGCGCCCGCGACGCCCTGTCCGCCGCGGAGGCCGAGCTGACGGCGGCGCGCGAGGCCGCCACCGCGGCGGAACGCGAACGAGCGGCCCTCGCGGCCCGCCATGAAGCGCTCGCCCTCGGCCTGCGCCGCAAGGACGGCACCGGCGCACTGCTCGCCTCCCGCGAGGACCTTTCCGGCCTGCTCGGTCCGGCCGCCGAACTGCTCACCGTCACCCCCGGGTACGAGATCCCGGTGGCCGCGGCGCTCGGCGCCGCCGCGGACGCGATCGCCGTCGCCGATCCGACGGCGGCGGCCGAGGCCATCCGGCTGCTGCGCAAACAGGACGCGGGCCGGGCCGCGCTCCTGCCGGCCGGCTCTCCCGGGGAGGACGAACCCGGACCACCGGCCGCCTCCGGGACGGCCCCGGCCCCCGGCGTGCCCGGTCAGACGGCGGCGGAGGGGGGCGGTACGGACGCCGCCGACCGTTCCGTACGTACCGCCGTCTCCGCCGGCGCCGTGCCGTATGTCATCGATCTGGTCAGCGGCCCCGCCGAGCTGCTGCGCGCCGTACGGCGGCTCGTACGGGACACGGTGGTCGTCGGGACACTGGAGGACGCCGAGGACCTGATCGCCGCGCGGCCCGCGCTCATCGCCGTGACCGCCGAGGGCGATGTGCTCAGCGCGCACTTCGCGCACGGCGGCTCGGCGGGCGCGCCGAGCCTGCTGGAGGTACAGGTCTCCGTCGACGAGGCCGCCGCCGACCTCGCGGAGCTGGCCGTACGGTGCGAGGAACTGGCCGGGGCACAGCGCCGCGCCACCGAGCGGCGGGCCGAGTGCGCCGCACTGGTGGAGGAGCTGGGGGAGCGGCGCCGGGCCGCCGACCGGGAGAAGTCCGCCGTGTCCGGACAGCTGGGACGGCTCTCCGGGCAGGCACGCGCGGCGGCCGGGGAGGCCGAGCGTACGACCGCGGCCGCGGGCAGGGCCCAGGAGGCGCTGGAGCGCGCCACCGCCGAGGCGGAGGAACTCGCGGAACGGCTGCTGGTCGCGGAGGAGGCCCCGGTCCAGGAGGAGCCGGACACCTCCGTGCGGGACCGGCTCGCCGCCGACGGAGCCAACGCCCGGCAGACCGAGATGGAGGCCAGGCTCCAGGTCCGTACCCACGAGGAGCGGGTGAAGGGGCTCGCGGGCCGGGCCGACGCGCTCGACCGGGGAGCGCGTGCCGAGCGCGAGGCGCGGGCGCGCGCGGAACAGCGCCGTGCGCGACTGCGCCACGAGGCCCATGTGGCCGGGGCCGTCGCGGCAGGCGCCCGGCAGCTGTTGGCGCATGTGGAGGTATCGGTTGTACGGGCCGAGGCCGAGCGCGTCGCCGCCGAGGCGGCCAAGGCCGAGCGCGAACGGGAGCTGGCCGCCGAGCGCAACCAGGGCCGCGATCTCAAGGCCGAGCTGGACAAGCTCACCGACTCCGTGCACCGAGGCGAGGTACTGGGCGCCGAGAAGCGGATGCGGATCGAGCAACTGGAGGCCAAGGCCCTGGAGGAGCTGGGCGTCGAGCCGGCCGGGCTGATCGCCGAATACGGCCCCGACCAGCTCGTACCGCCGTCCCCGCCCGCGGAGGGCGAGGAACTGCCCGAGGACCCGGCGGATCCGCGCAACCAGCCGAGGCCGTATGTGCGGGCCGAGCAGGAGAAGCGGCTCAAGGCGGCCGAACGGGCGCATCAGCAGCTCGGAAAGGTGAATCCGCTCGCCCTGGAGGAGTTCGCGGCGCTGGAGGAACGCCACAAGTTCCTCTCCGAGCAGCTCGAAGACCTGAAGAAGACCCGGGCGGATCTGCTGCTGGTGGTGAAGGAGGTCGACGAACGGGTCGAGCAGGTCTTCACCGAGGCGTACCGGGACACGGCGGAGCAGTTCGAGGGGGTCTTCTCGCGGCTCTTCCCGGGCGGTGAGGGGCGGCTCATCCTCACCGACCCCGAGAACATGCTCACCACGGGCGTGGACGTGGAGGCCAGGCCGCCGGGCAAGAAGGTCAAGCGGCTGTCGCTGCTCTCCGGAGGCGAACGGTCCCTGACGGCGGTGGCGTTGCTGGTGTCGATCTTCAAGGCGCGGCCGAGCCCGTTCTATGTGATGGACGAGGTCGAGGCGGCGCTCGACGACACCAATCTCCAGCGGCTGATCCGCATCATGCAGGAGCTCCAGGAGAGCTCCCAGCTGATCGTGATCACGCACCAGAAGCGGACGATGGAGGTCGCCGACGCGCTGTACGGGGTCTCCATGCAGGGCGACGGGGTCTCCAAGGTCATCAGCCAGCGGCTGCGCTGACGGCGTATCACCTCCGCTCGCGTCGCGCCGCGTCACTTCCCGTCCCGCTCGCGTCACTTCCCGCCCGCGTCACCTCCTGTTCGCGCCGGGCACGCGTACAAGTGGTGGCCGGGGGTGAGCTGTGACCCACTGGAAGGGCTCGCCGACCCCACGTCCGGCACCGGCAGCCGGGCGGTACCAGGAGCACACGTGACCAGCACAGCGGGGGTATCGCCGTCCGGAGGCCCCGCGGCCCCACCGGAGCACCTCGGCCATGTCGTCTTCATCACGGCCGCGGCCGCGATGGGCGGCTTCCTCTTCGGCTACGACAGCTCGGTGATCAACGGCGCCGTCGAAGCCATCAGGAGCAGATACGACATCGGCGCGGCGGCCCTCGCGCAGGTCATCGCCATCGCCCTGATCGGCTGTGCGATCGGTGCCGCCACGGCGGGCCGGATCGCCGACCGGATCGGCCGCATCCGCTGTATGCGGATCTCCGCGGCCCTCTTCACCGTCAGCGCCGTCGGCTCCGCGCTGCCCTTCGACATCTACGACCTGGCGGTCTGGCGGATCATCGGCGGCTTCGCCATCGGCATGGCGTCGGTGATCGGCCCCGCGTACATCGCCGAGGTCTCCCCGCCCGCCTACCGGGGCCGGCTCGGCTCCTTCCAGCAGGCCGCGATCGTCGTCGGTATCGCCATCTCCCAGCTGGTGAACTTCGGCATCCTCCAGCTCGCCGACGGCGAGCAGCGCGGCGAGCTGCTGGGGCTGGAGGCGTGGCAGTGGATGCTCGGAGTGATGGTCGTCCCGGCGCTTCTGTACGGTCTGCTCACCCTCGCGATCCCCGAGTCGCCGCGCTATCTGATCTCCGTGGGCCGGGTGGACCGCGCCAGGAAGGTGCTCGCGGAGGTCGAGAACAAGGATGTCGATCTGGACGCCAGGGTCGCCGAGATCGACCACGCCATGCGCCGCGAGCACAAGTCGACCTTCAAGGACCTGAAGGGCAGCCGCTTCTATTTCCTGCCCATCGTGTGGGTCGGCATCGGACTGTCGATGTTCCAGCAGCTCGTCGGCATCAATGTCGCCTTCTACTACTCGGCGACGCTCTGGCAGTCGGTCGGCATCAACCCGTCCAGCTCGTTCTTCTACTCGTTCACCACGTCGATCGTGAACATCATCGGCACCGTGATCGCGATGGTCCTGGTGGACAGGGTCGGCCGCAAGCCCCTCGCGCTCGTCGGCTCGGCGGGAATGGCCGTCGCGCTCGCCTTCGAGGCGTGGGCGTTCTCCGCGCCCCTGGTGAACGGCAAACTGCCGGGCACGGAGGGGACGGTCGCCCTGATCGCGGCCCATGTGTTCGTGCTCTTCTTCGCGCTGTCCTGGGGCGTCGTCGTCTGGGTCTTCCTCGGCGAGATGTTCCCGAACAAGATCCGCGCCGCCGCGCTCGGGGTGGCGGCCTCGGCGCAGTGGATCGCCAACTGGGTCATCACCGCGAGCTTTCCGAGCCTCGCCGAGTGGAACCTCTCGGGCACGTACGTCATCTACACCTGCTTCGCCGTGCTCTCCATCCCCTTCGTGCTGCTGTTCGTGAAGGAGACGAAGGGCAAGTCGCTCGAAGAGATGGGTTAGCGCCCTGGGGTCCTAAGAGACGGGCAGCTTCTCTTCCTCGGTCCGGGCGTCCTCGGTCGGTGCTTCGGCGCTCGGTGCTTCGGCGGTCGACGCCTCGGCGGTCGGCGCCGGAGTCCGTTCGCGCGGCAGGACCGCGTAGAGAGCCGCCGCCACAACGGTCGTGATGACCCAGCCCAGACCGTTCTCACCGGGCCAGGTGCCGGCGAACGGCCCCGAGAACCAGTCCACCTCGGTGAACAGCAGCCCCAGCACCAGCGCCGTACCCCAGGCAGCCGTCGCCGACCACGCGAAGCCGCCCCGGTACCAGTAGGCGCCCGCCCGTGTGGTGTCCATCAGCGCCGCGCCGTCGTACGTACGCCGCCGGAGCATGTCCACCCCGAAGACGCCGATCCACGCCGAGAACGCCACCGCGAGCAGCGTCAGGAACGAGATGAACGAGCCGATGAAGCTGGTGGCCACCACCATCAGCAGGAAGCCGAGGACCAGACTGATCACCGCGTTCACACTGACCGCCCAGGCACGCGGCACCTTGATGCCCAGGGTCTGCGCGGTGAACCCCGCCGAATACATCGACATCGAGTTGATCAGCAACATTCCGACCAGCGCGATCAGCAGATACGGCACGGCGATCCAGGCGGGCAGCAGCTCGCCGATGAACGACACCGGGTCCCGCGCGGTGGCGAGATCCGGGGTGCCGACCGCCATCACCGCACCCATCAGCACCATCGGCAGCACCACGATCCCCGCGCCGCCGACGGTCCAGCCGACCATCGACCGGCCGGAGACGGACCGGGGCAGATAGCGCGTGAAGTCCGGGCCGGAGGGCACCCAGCTGATCCCGCCCGCCGCGAGGGTGCCGATCCCGGCGACCATCATCGCCGTCGATCCCGCGGGCTGGTCGAAGACCGCCGACCAGTCCGTATGCGCCACCAGATAGATCAGCACCAGCGCGCTGAAGGCACCGAAGAGATACGTCGACCAGGTGCCGCACACCCGGAGCGCGCTGATACCGAGGCCCGAGACCAGGAAGGTGCAGGCCACGAAGAGCAGCAGTGTGATCACGATCAGCGGAGTGTCGCGCTTGACGCCGAAGAGCAAGTCGAGAACCGTCAGCACGGCATAGGCGCCGGTGACCGCGTTGATCGTCTCCCAGCCCCAGCGGGCGACCCAGATCAGCGCCCCGGGGAAGAGGTTCCCCCGCTGGCCGAAGACAGCCCGGGAGAGCGCCATACCCGGGGAGCCGCCGCGCTTCCCGGCGAGGGAGACCAGCCCCACGATGCCGTACGACACGACGGGCGCCGCGACGGCGACGGTCAGCACCTGCCAGAAGTTCAGACCGTTGAAGACGATCAGACCGGCGCCCATCGTGAGCAGCAGCACGCTGATGTTCGCCGCCACCCAGGTGGGGAAGAGTTGGCGGGCATGGCCGGTGCGCTCGTCATCGGGGACGGGTTCCAGGCCGCGGGTCTCTACCGCGCCTTCTGAGGCGTGGGGCATGAAGAGGCTCCGTACAGGGTGGGGGCTCCAGAGAGGGGAGTCCGGGAGGACCCAGAACCCCCAGCATCGTACGTTCAACGCAAAAGGTCCAAATCGTAACGGGAATCTTCGTGTGATCCTCTGAAGCCAGGGCCGGTCCCGGCCGTGGCTGATACTGGGAGCGTTATGGAAATCGTCATCCTTGTTGTAGTCATCGCCCTGGTCGCGGTCGGCCTCATCGGCGGCCTCGTGGTCGGCAGCCGCAAGAAGAAGAAGCTGCCGCCCGAGCCCCCGTCGAGCGCGCCGACCCTCACAGCTCCCCCTGCCGAGCCACATGTCGGCGACGAGGCGGAGGCACCGCGCGACGAGCCGCGCCGCACGATCGAGGAGGTCGGCCTCCCGGACGGTACGCAGACGCCGGTCGCCGTCGAGGCGGAGGCGCCGGCGCCCGCGATCGAGATCCCCGAGCCGTCCGCCGGCCGGCTGATCCGGCTGCGCGCCCGGCTCGCCCGCTCGCAGAACTCCCTCGGCAAGGGACTGCTCACGCTGCTCTCGCGCGAGCACCTCGACGAGGAGACCTGGGAGGAGATCGAGGAGACCCTCCTGATCGCGGACGTCGGTGTCGCACCGACCCAGGAACTGGTCGAGCGGCTGCGCGAGCGGGTACGCGTCCTGGGTACGCGGACGCCCGAGGAACTGCGCGCGCTGCTCAAGGAGGAGCTCGTCCACCTCCTCGGCACGGACTTCGACCGCGCGGTGAAGACCGAGAGCGGCCTCGACACCCCGGCGGTCGTGATGGTCGTCGGTGTCAACGGCACCGGCAAGACCACGACCACCGGCAAGCTGGCGCGGGTACTGATCGCGGACGGCCGCTCGGTCGTCCTGGGCGCGGCGGACACGTTCCGCGCCGCCGCCGCCGATCAGCTCCAGACATGGGGCGAGCGGGTCGGCGCGCGTACGGTACGCGGCCCCGAGGGCGGCGACCCGGCGTCGATCGCCTTCGACGCGGTCAAGGAGGGCATCGCGGAGGGCGCGGACGTCGTCCTCATCGACACGGCGGGCCGGCTGCACACCAAGACCGGGCTGATGGACGAGCTGGGCAAGGTCAAGCGGGTCGTGGAGAAGCACGGACCGCTGGACGAGGTACTGCTGGTCCTGGACGCCACGACGGGCCAGAACGGGCTGGTGCAGGCGCGGGTGTTCGCGGAGGTCGTGGACATCACCGGCATCGTCCTCACGAAGCTGGACGGCACGGCCAAGGGGGGCATCGTGATCGCGGTGCAGCGGGAGCTGGGGGTACCGGTGAAGCTGGTGGGCCTGGGCGAGGGGGCGGACGATCTGGCCCCGTTCGAACCCGAGGCGTTCGTGAGCGCGTTGATCGGCGACTAGGGGGTTTCTGTGGCCGGGGCCGGTTTCCGGGTGCGGGTGCGTTGTGGTGCCGGGTGCCGGGGTCTCCGGAGGTCCGTGTCCGGACTGCTTTCCTCACCGCGCTTCGCGCGAGCTGCGACGCTTTACGTCCGGACACGCACCTCCTCCGACCCCGACCCCCTCCCGCCATGACCCACGCGGCCGGGCACGAGGCGGATGAACCGTCCCGCGCCAGCCCACTCGCCCGCGCCGGGATGACGAGTTGGCGGGGCCACCGGGGCGCACCCCCAACCCCCACCTGGGCGGCGGCTGGGGGCGACCACCGGGGGAGGGGGGCGGGGTCGTAGGAGGTGCGTGTCCGGACACTAAAGCGTGATTTGTGGCGCGTGACCGCCCGCATCCTGACTGTGGGCAGCTGCGCGCCGTAAATCATGCCGTCCGGACATGTACCTCCGGAGGCCCCGGGCCCCGGCACGACACCGCACCATGCACCACGACCCCGCCGGACGGCACACCGTGCCGGGCCCCGGCCCAGCCGTACGAGACCGCGACCGAAACGCGACCCCACCCGGCCGTCACGCCAGGCGGTGGCAGATGTACGCCAGCGTGCCCAGGAGCAGCCTCGCCGGTGGGGGTTCCGCCCCCGTGTCCAGGGACGGCGGTCGCAGCCATCGCACCGGCCCCAGTCCCGCCACCTCCGAGGGCGGCGCCATCACATACGCTCCCGGGCCCAGGCCGTGCAGATCCAGGTCCGCGTCGTCCCAGCCCATCCGGTACAGCAGCTCCGGCAGCTCCGCCGCCGCTCCCGGCGCCACCAGGAAGTGGGCGCGGCCCTCGGGGGTCGCCATGACCGGGCCCAGGGGGAGTCCCATCCGTTCGAGCCGTACGAGGGCCCGGCTCCCCGCCGGTTCCGCCACGTCGATGATGTCGAAGCCGCGGCCCACCGGCAGCAGCACCGGCGCGCCCGGCACCTCCGACCACACCTTGGCGACGTCGTCGAGGGTGGCGCCCGCCGACACCTCGGGGCTGAACGCCAGCGGATGGGCGCCCGGCGACGCGCAGTCGGGCTCGCCGCAGGTGCACTGCGCGCCCGAGGCCCGCGCCGCGGGAACCGCGCCGGGAACCACGTCCCAGCCCCATAGGCCCGTGTACTCCGCCACCGCGGTGCACTCAGTGGTGCGGCCGCGGCGGCGCGAGCCGGACCGCATCTCCCGGATGCCGCCGATCGTGAAGCCCATGCCCCCTCCAACGGGTCGAACTCGCCGGTGGTTACGTCTCGCAGTCTGCCCGTGACACTCCGTCGCCATCGGGGCGGTCGAGGCGGCGCGAAGTGGCATTGGGGGTAGTGGGGCCGGATTCGCGCGCCCCGGTGTGCAGCGCTTCGGCCCGCTCCGATCGAAGTGCGTCAAGTCAATCGCGCCCGGCCGTGGGCGAGTTCATTCGAAGGGGTGGCGAATGGTGGCGATTGTGGAATCACCCTCGCTGGGCCCGTGATCGTAGGATTACTTTCAGTACACGAACCCGGGGTAAGACACTCCCGCGGGTATGCCAAGGGCAACTCGGTTTCCTGTTCGAAGGGGGGCAACGGGCGGACAGGCACCCCGTGCTCACGGCATTCTGATAGCGGTTCGCGCGACAAGTGGCTTCAGCGGATGGGGGCGTTCCAGTGGGCGGCAGTGGCGCAGGCGGTACGAATACCGGCAAGCGCCCGAATGGGCAACTCGGCTCGTGGTTCCTGCGCAGTGGCTGGTCGAAGGGCGAACTGGCGCGTCAGGTCAACCGCAGGGCACGTCAGATGGGCGCGCATCACATCAGCACGGACACCTCGCGGGTGCGCCGCTGGCTCGACGGCGAGCAGCCGCGCGAGCCGATCCCGCGGATCCTCGCCGAGCTGTTCTCCGAGCGCTTCGGCGCCGTCGTGGCCGTCGAGGAGCTGGGGCTGCGCTCCGCGCATCAGTCGCCCTCGGTCTCCGGGGTCGATCTGCCCTGGGCCGGCCCCCAGACCGTCGCGCTGATCAGCGAGTTCTCCCGCAGCGATCTGATGCTGGCGCGGCGCGGCTTCCTCGGCACCTCGCTGGCGCTGGCCGCGGGTCCCGCGCTGGTGGAGCCCATGCAGCGCTGGCTGGTGCCCACCACGGCGGGCGGCCAGGAACAGTCCGACGAGGAACCCGTCGTCACCCCGTCCCGCGCCACCCGGCTCTCCGGGCCGGAGCTGGATCTGCTGGAGTCGACCACCGCGATGTTCCGGCTCTGGGACGCGCAGTGCGGCGGCGGACTCCGGCGCAAGGCCGTCGTCGGACAACTCCACGAGGTCACCGACCTGCTCCAGGAGCCACAGCCCGAGGCCACCTCGCGGCGGCTCTTCCGGTGCGCGGCCGAACTGGCCGAGCTGGCCGGCTGGATGAGCTACGACGTCGGCCTCCAGCCCAACGCCCAGAAGTACTTCGTCCTCGCCCTGCACGCCGCGAAGGAGGCCGGGGACAAGCCGCTCGGCTCGTACATCCTCTCGTCCATGAGCCGCCAGATGATCCATCTCGGCCGCCCCGACGACGCGCTGGAGCTGATCCATCTCGCGCAGTACGGCAGCCGGGACTGCGCCACCGCCCGGACCCAGGCCATGCTGTATGCGATGGAGGCGCGCGCGTACGCCAACATGGGCCAGCCCAGCAAGACGAAGCGGGCCGTGCGGATGGCCGAGGACACCTTCTCCGACGCCGGGGACGACGGCGAGGTGGAACCCGACTGGATCCGTTTCTTCTCCGAGGCCGAACTCAACGGCGAGAACGCCCACTCGTACCGCGACCTCGCCTATGTCGCCGGCCGCAGCCCCACCTACGCCTCCCTCGCCGAGCCCGCCATGCGGCGCGCCGTCGAGCTGTTCGCCGAGGACACCGACCACCAGCGGTCGTACGCGCTGAACCTGATCGGTCTGGCCACCGTCCATCTCCTCAAGAAGGAGCCCGAGCAGTCCACGGTCCTTGCGGAGAAGGCCCTGAAGGTGGCGGAGAGCGTGCGTTCCGAGCGGGTCAACACCCGGCTGCGCAAGACGCTCGACACCGCCGCCAGGGACTTCGGCGATGTCTCCGGCGTGGTCGATCTCACCGAGCGGCTCACCGCCCAGCTGCCCGAGTCCGCGGAGGCCGTCTGAGCGGCCGGACGCACCCCGGCCGCCCGGCCGGATCCGCCCGCCGCCCCGCCGAAAGCTCCGGCCGCGGCAGTCACCCCGTAGGGCCCGACACGGCTCCCCCGCCGCCAGGACACAGGGTGACCGCCGCGGCCGGTTTCCGATGTCCGCAGAGGGTATCCACGGCCGGCCGCCGAGATCCGTCGGTTCATCGGCACGTAACACACAGGACGTCTTCGTCACTGCCGTGAAACATCGAGCGGCATTGGCCGAAACCGCGCTGCGCCAATCTCCTCAGCACAGTCGGCCCACACCTAGCTTGAGCATCCGCACGGGGCCGTTCCCACCCACGAGGAGACGCTGGCCTTGAATGGCGCAGATACCGCATTCGTATTGATCAGTGCCGCGCTCGTCATGCTGATGACGCCCGGCCTGGCATTCTTCTACGGCGGCATGGTGCGGGTGAAGAGCGCCCTCAACATGCTCATGATGTCCTTGATCTCGCTCGGGATCGTCAGCGTGCTGTGGGTGCTCTACGGGTACTCGCTGACCTTCGGTGACGACATCGGCGCCGGTCTGCTGGGCAACTTCGACCACATCGGCCTCAAGGGCATCACGGTCGACACCCTGACCGGGGGCAACGAAGGCATTCCGGTCTTCGCCTTCGCCCTCTTCCAGCTGATGTTCGCCGTCCTGACCCCCGCGCTGATGAGCGGGGCGCTCGCGGACCGTGTGAAGTTCAGCGCCTGGGCGCTGTTCATCGCGCTCTGGGTCTCCGTCGTGTACTTCCCGATCGCACACTGGGTCTGGCAGTCCGACGGCTGGCTCTTCAAGCTCGGGGTGATCGACTTCGCCGGTGGTACGGCGGTGCACATCAACGCGGGTGTCGGAGCGCTCGCCGCGGTCCTCGTCGTCGGCAAGCGGATCGGATTCAAGAAGGACCCGATGCGGCCGCACAGCCTGCCGCTCGTCGTCCTCGGCGCGGCGCTGCTGTGGTTCGGCTGGTTCGGCTTCAACGCCGGATCGGCGCTGGCCGCCAACGGCACCGCCGCCCTCATGGCCTTCAACACGCAGATCGCCACCGGCGCCGCGATGCTCGGCTGGCTGATCTACGAGCGTGTCAGGCACGGCGCGTTCACCACGCTGGGCGCCGCCTCCGGCGCCGTCGCGGGCCTTGTCGCGATCACCCCGTCCGGCGCGGCCGTCAACCCCTTCGGCGCCCTGCTCATCGGTGTCGTCGCCGGCGCGGTCTGCTCCTGGGCCGTCAGCCTCAAGTTCAAGCTGGGCTACGACGACTCCCTCGACGTGGTCGGCGTCCACCTCGTCGGCGGTGTCATCGGCACCCTGCTCGTGGGTGTTCTCGCCACCGGTGGCGTCGGCGGCCTCTCGCAGCTGGGCAAGCAGGCCGTCGGTGCCTTCGCGGTCATGGCCTACTCCTTCGTGGTCTCCTGGATCCTCGCCAAGATCGTCGATGTCACGATCGGCTTCCGGGCCTCCGAGGACGACGAGACGAGCGGCGTCGACATGGCGTACCACGCCGAGTCCGCCTACGACTTCAGCGCGGTCGGGGGTTCGCCCTCGGGCCGTAGTAGCGTCGCCGCCGCCAGCCAGGACGAGACCCTCGCCGCCGCGGCGAAGACCAAGAAGGTGGACGCATGAAGCTCATCATCGCAGTCGTGAAGCCACACCGGCTGGACGAGATCAAGGAGGCCCTGCAGGCCTTCGGCGTCCAGGGGCTCACGGTCACGGAGGCCAGCGGCTACGGCCGCCAGCGCGGCCACACCGAGGTCTACCGCGGTGCGGAGTACACCGTCGACCTCGTACCGAAGATCCGCATCGAGGTACTGGTCGAGGACGGCGACGCCGAACAGCTCATCGATGTGGTGGTCAAGGCCGCCCGCACCGGCAAGATCGGTGACGGGAAGGTATGGAGCGTGCCGGTCGACACGGCGGTCCGGGTACGGACCGGCGAGCGCGGCCCGGACGCCCTCTAGGCACGAGAGACGGGAACAACTGGGTGACGAGCCTCGAAGAGACGACCGAACAGGCAGACTCGGGACCCAGCGGCTACGCGGCGGCCCGGCTGCGCCTCCTCCAGGAGAAGGCGCGGTCCGGGCCGCCGCGCCGTGCCGCCCTGGCCAGACTGACCGACGGCTGGCTGAACGCGCTGTTCACCACCGCCGCACAGGAGGCCGGGGTGCGCGGCGCCGCGCTCGTCGCCGTCGGCGGCTACGGCCGCGGCGAACTGTCACCGCGCAGCGACCTCGATCTGCTGCTCCTGCACGACGGCAGATCCGGCCCCGCCGCGATCGCCGCACTCGCCGACCGCGTCTGGTACCCGGTGTGGGACCTCGGGCTCGCCCTCGACCACTCCGTACGCACCCCCGCCGAGGCGCGCAAGACCGCCGCCGAGGACCTGAAGGCGCAGCTCGGACTCCTCGACGCCCGCCATGTCGCCGGGGATCTTGGCCTGGTCAGCGGCGTACGCACCGCGATCCTCGCCGACTGGCGCAACAGCGCCCCCAAACGCCTCCCCGAACTGGACGAACTCTGCCGGGAGCGCGCCGAGCGCCAGGGCGAGCTCCAGTTCCTGCTGGAACCCGACCTCAAGGAGGCCAGGGGCGGACTGCGCGACGCCACCGCGCTGCGCGCCGTCGCCGCGTCCTGGCTCGCCGACGCGCCCCGCGAAGGGCTCTACGACGCCCGGCGCCGGCTCCTCGACGCCCGCGACGCCCTGCATCTGACCACCGGCCGGGCCACCGACCGGCTCGCCCTCCAGGAACAGGACCCGGTCGCCGCGGAACTCGGCCTGCTCGACGCCGACGCGTTGCTGCGGCAGGTGTACGAGGCGGGGCGCACCGTCTCGTACGCCTCCGACGTCACCTGGCGCGAGGTCAACCGCGTCCTGCGCTCCCGGGCCGTCCGCCCCCGACTGCGGGCCATGCTCGGCGGCAAGCCCGCCCAGGACCGCAGCCCGCTCGCCGAAAGCGTGGTCGAGCAGGACGGCGAGGTCGTCCTCGCCCGTACCGCCCGCCCCGAGCGCGATCTCGTCCTGCCCCTGCGGGCCGCCGCTGCCGCCGCCCAGGCCGGTCTGCCGATCTCGCTGCACGCCGTGCGCCGGCTGGCCGCCGCCTCGAAGCCGCTGCCGGTGCCCTGGCCCGCCGAAGCCCGCCAGGAACTGATCACCCTGCTCGGCGCCGGTGAGTCGACCGTCCCGGTCTGGGAGGCACTGGAGGCCGAGGGCCTGATCACCCAGCTCCTGCCCGACTGGGAGCGGGTCCGCTGCCGGCCCCAGCGCAACCCCGTACACACCTGGACCGTCGACCGCCATCTCGTGGAGACCGCCGTCCAGGCCTCCTCGCTGACCCGCCGCGTGGGCCGTCCCGACCTGCTGCTGATCTGCGCCCTGCTGCACGACATCGGCAAGGGCTGGCCGGGCGACCACTCCGTGGCCGGTGAGGTCATCGCCCGCGACGTCGCCGCCCGGATCGGCTTCGACCGCGAGGACATGGGCGTCATCGCCACGGTCGTGCGCCACCATCTGCTGCTCATCGACACCGCGACCCGGCGCGATCTGGACGACCCCGCGACCGTCGGGGCGGTGGCCGACCGGGTCGGCTCGCTCGCCACCCTGGAACTGCTGCACGCGCTCACGGAGGCCGACGCGCTGGCCACCGGGCCGGCGGCCTGGTCGTCCTGGCGCGCCTCGCTCGTCGACGATCTCGTCGCCCGCGTGGCCGCCGTCCTCGCGGGCGACGCCGTCGCCGAACCGGAAGCCGCCGCGCCCAGCGCCGAGCAGGAACGGCTGGCCGTCGAGGCGCTGCGCACCGGCGGTCCCGTACTGGCGCTGCACGCCCAGACCGAGGCCCCGCAGGACGACGGCGCACCCGAACCCGTCGGCGTCGAACTGCTCATCGCCCTGCCCGACCAGCCGGGGGTACTGCCCGCCGCGGCCGGGGTGCTCGCCCTGCACCGGCTGACCGTACGCGCGGCCGATCTGCGCGCCGTCGAACTGCCCGCGGAGCTGGGCAAGGGCACCGGACAGGGGAAGAAGACCACCGAGGTCCTGCTGCTGAGCTGGCGGGTGGCCGCGGAGTACGGCTCCCTGCCGCAGGCCGCCCGGCTCCGCGCCGATCTCGTACGGGCCCTCGACGGCTCGCTCGACATCCCGTCCAGGCTCGCCGAACGGGAGGCCGCCTATCCGCGCCGCCGGGGTGTCACGGCCCCACCGCCGCGCGTGACGGTCGCGCCGACCGCCTCCCAGCTCGCGACGGTCATCGAGGTACGCGCCCAGGACGCACCTGGGCTGCTGCACCGCATCGGCCGTGCCCTGGAGGAGGCGAAGGTACGGGTGCGCAGCGCGCATGTGTCGACGCTGGGCGCGAACGCGGTCGACGCGTTCTATGTGACGAACGAGCGGGGCCGGCCGCTGACCGAGAAGGCCGCCGCCGGGCTGGCCCACGCGGTGGAGGCCGCCCTGCGCTGACGGTCCGCCTCGTCCGCGCTTCGTACGTCCCGGTCATCCACAGGGCAGACCGCACCGCGCGCGGCCGGATACCCTGGGGGACGGTCTGTCCTTCACCGCGCGGGACAGCCCCCTCATCCGCCCCCGACCTGAGGATCCGCGACCACCGTGTTCGACACTCTCTCCGACCGCCTCGCAGCCACGTTCAAGAGCCTCCGGGGCAAAGGGCGCCTCAGCCCGGAGGACATCGACGCAACGGCCCGCGAGATCCGTATCGCCCTGCTCGAAGCCGATGTCGCGCTGCCCGTCGTCCGCGCCTTCATCGCCAAGGTCAAGGAGCGCGCCGCCGGCGCCGAGGTCTCCCAGGCGCTGAACCCGGCGCAGCAGGTCATCAAGATCGTCAACGATGAGCTCATCGGCATCCTCGGCGGCGAGACCCGTGTCCTGCGCTTCGCCAAGCAGCCGCCCACGGTGATCATGCTCGCGGGTCTCCAGGGCGCCGGTAAGACCACCCTCGCCGGAAAGCTCGGCCTCTGGCTCAAGGGCCAGGGCCACACCCCCCTGCTCGTCGCCTGTGACCTCCAGCGCCCCAACGCCGTCACGCAGCTCTCCGTGGTCGCCGACCGCGCGGGCGTCTCGGTGTACGCGCCCGAGCCGGGCAACGGAGTCGGCGACCCGGTCAAGGTCGCGAAGGACTCCATCGAGTACGCGAAGACCAAGCAGCACGACGTGGTCATCGTCGACACCGCCGGCCGCCTCGGTATCGACGAGGAGCTGATGAAGCAGGCCGCGGACATCCGCGACGCCGTCAGCCCGGACGAGGTCCTTTTCGTCGTCGACGCGATGATCGGGCAGGACGCGGTCAACACCGCGGAGGCGTTCCGCGACGGTGTCGGCTTCGACGGCGTGGTCCTCTCCAAGCTCGACGGCGACGCGCGCGGCGGCGCGGCCCTCTCCATCGCGCATGTCACCGGCAAGCAGATCATGTTCGCCTCGAACGGCGAGAAGCTGGACGAGTTCGACGCGTTCCACCCGGACCGCATGGCGTCCCGCATCCTCGACATGGGTGACCTGCTCACCCTGATCGAGCAGGCGGAGAAGACGTTCAGCCAGGCCGAGGCCGAGAAGATGGCCTCCAAGCTGGCGAGCAGCAAGGGCAAGGACTTCACGCTCGACGACTTCCTGGCGCAGATGGAACAGGTCAGGAAGATGGGCAGCATCAGCAAGCTGCTCGGCATGCTCCCGGGCATGGGACAGATCAAGGACCAGATCAACAACATCGACGAGAAGGACGTGGACCGCACCGCCGCGATCATCAAGTCGATGACTCCCGGGGAGCGTCAGGACCCGGTCATCATCAACGGCTCACGCCGGGCCCGGATCGCGCGGGGTTCTGGTGTCGAGGTCAGCGCCGTGAAGAACCTGGTGGAGCGGTTCTTCGACGCTCGCAAGATGATGTCGAAGATGGCGCAGGGCGGCGGGATGCCGGGGATGCCGGGCGTTCCGGGGATGGGCGGCGGTCCGGGCCGTACGAAGAAGAAGACGAAGCAGGCGAAGGGGAAGCAGCGGTCGGGGAACCCGATGAAGCGCAAGGCGGAGGAGCAGGCGGCGCTGGCGCGCCGTGAGGAGGCGGCGAATGGCTTGCCGGCCGGGGGGCAGGACAAGTCGTTCGAACTCCCGGACGAGTTCAAGAAGTTCATGAGCTAGTCCCTGCGTGTGCGGTGCGCGGTGCGCGGGGTGCGGGGTGCGGGTGCGGGTGCGTGCGTTGTCGGCCGGGGGCCGGGGCCTCCGGAGGTGCATGTCCGGACGGCATGATTTACGGCGCGGTTCTGGCCTGTCGTTGGTTCGGGCGGTCGCGCGCCACAAATCACGCTTTAGTGTCCGGACACGCACCTCCTCCGACCCCGACCCCCTCCCCCCGGTGGGTCCCGACTACTCGCCGTCCGGCCGGGGTGGGTGGGCTGGTGCGGGAGTGTGCCGCCGCCTCCCCCGCCCGCCCTCGCGCACGACCGGGCCCGCTTGTGCGGGTGGTGAAGGGGGGCGCGCAGGGGTCGTGTCCGGGACGTAGAGCGTGATTTGTGGCGCGCGAACGCCCGTCTCCTGACTGTGGCCAGAGTCGCGACGTAAATCATGCAGTCCCGGACGCGAGCCCGGAGCGACCACCGGCGACAACCCGCACCGCACCACCGGCCTCGGCCGAAACGCACCGTAGCCACGGCCCCTCGCCGGAAGGCGCACCGCCCGGAGCGACCACCGGCAACAACCCGCACACAACCACCGGCCCCAGCCGAAACGCACCGCGACTACGACCCCCCGCCTGGAGGCGCACCGCACACACTCCGCCGCAGCCACGCATCCGCGTCCGCGCCCACCTTCGCCAGCGTTCCCGCGTCCCCCGCCAGTTCCGGGCCCCCGCCGTTCGTGGTGTACGTCAGGACCGGGACGTATTCGCGTGTGTGGTACGCGTGGCCGATCGTCGGGTCGTTGCCGTGGTCGGCCGTCACCGTCAGCCGGTCGCCCGGGTCCGACAGCAGCCCGAGCAGCGCCGACAGGCCCGCGTCGGTCTGTTCCAGGATCCGGCCGTAGCGGTCGGTGTCCTGCTGGTGCCCGGCGAGGTCCGTCTCCTGGACGTTGGTGACGATGAGCCCGTCGCCGGGGGCGCGTACCGCCTCCAGTGTGTGCGCGAGGACATCCGCCGTCCGGACGGCCGGCCGCCGTACGGCGGCATCGCACGCCAGGATGTCCGCCGCCTTGCCGATCAGTGTCACCGGGATGCCCGCGCGGGCCGCCAGGTCCGGGAGCTGGCGGGTGTGGTCGAGGTCCGCGCCCAGGTGCTGGACTTGGAGTCCGCCGTTGCGATAGAAGCCGCTCGCCGGGGTGTCCAGGCCGACCGTGCCGCCGTCCCCGTCGCGTACGTACGCGCTGAGGGGGCCGTCCGCGTGGCCGCCGACCGCGATGACGCGGGCCACGGGCGCCACGGTCCGTACCGTACGGGCGATCGCGAGGATCCGGTCGAAGGGCAGGTCGTCCAGGCGGCCCGAGACGTTCCAGTTGATGCCCGGGTCGGCCTCCAGGTTGTCATGGACGAGTACCGCGCCGTCGACGAGGAGCAGGGGCCGGCCGTCGAGCGGTTCGGCGTGGTGGCCGGCCGCGGACAGGGCCGAGACGACCTCGGGGAGATGGTCGGCCAGCCGGGCCACCGTGACATGGCTGAAGTCCGCGCCCATCATGGTCTGATGGCCCGCGTAGGTGTCCGCGCCCGGGTAGCCGAGCGCCGCACGCCCCGCGGTCACCGGCAGCCGGCTGGACCTGGCCAGGTCGGGGTGGGGATGGACCAGGCCGAGGCCCAGTTGTCCCAGCGCGGGCAGCCGCAGCGGGCGGCCCAGGGACGCGCGGCAGTGGTCCAGTACATGCCCGCAGGTGTCGGCCGCGACATCGCCCGGCCGCAGCGCCCCCGCGTCCGGCATCGCGCCGATCCCGAATCCGTCGATGACGAGGATGACGGTCTTGCTCATGCGGTGGCTCCTTACAGGGCCCGGCCCCGCGCGTCGTACAGGCCGGTCAGCCGGGGTTTCCCGGTGGAGAGGCCGGCGACGACCGCGACGGTCGAGCGGGTGACGAAGATCTGCGTACGGAAGGCGAGTACGGCGGTGTCCCCGGCCCGCACCTCGCCGGAGGGGGGCGCGTCCAGCAGGCGGTAGTAGTCGATGTTCTCGGCGGGGGCGCCCTGGACCGGAAGGCGCAGACCGGTGCGCGGCAGCAGGGCGGTGCGGATGCCGGCGCGGCCGTAGAACCCGCCGCCGTGGAGCGCGGGCCGGCCGTCCGCGAGGGTGTGGGCGACCTCGCTGACGTAGACGTAGGCGGGCCGCTCGGGCTGGCGGGGGTCGATCGCGTGGAGCGGCGTGGTTCCGGTGAGGGAGTGGCCGGGCTCGCCGTGGGTGGCGCCCAGTTCGGCCAGCAGCGACAGGGTCGCCATGGAGGTGGCGCTGGGAGCGCTGAGCGCGACGGGGTGGTGGCCGCGGGCGGTGAGCAGTTCCCTGGCCTTGAGGGCGAGTTCGAAGTTGGGGGTGGGGGTGGGCCGACCGGTGACCGGGTCGCACAGGACACAGGGGAACGCGGTGACCCCGGCGATACGGATCGACGGCAGCTGTTCGGCGGCGGTCGCGAACTCGTCCAGCGCGTCGAGCGGTACGCCGCCCTCCTGGCCCGGGTAGACGGAGCCGGGAACGCCTTCGAGACGTACGAACACGTCCTGGACGAGGCCCAGTTCACCGGCGGCCTCCGAGACGGCCCGCGCGTTGGCGAGGTCGAAGACGGTCACCGCCTCGGGCCGCCAGGACAGCATCTCGGGGAGGTCGCGGCGGGGGATCTGGACGAGATGGCCGAGGTTGCCGGCCCGTGCCTCGGTGGCGTGCAGGACGCGGGCCTCGGCGGGGTCGATCGCGGCGAACCGGGGGATGTGCCGGGCGACGGCCCGGATCAGCGCGGGGTTGCGGCCGAACTGTTTGACCACGAACCACAGTGAGATCCCGAGCCGCTCGGCCTCGGCGGCCAGCAGCGCGGCGTTGGCCTCGACGGCGTCCGCGTCCATGACATACGTGTCGGGCGGGATGGCACCGGAGCGGTGCAGCGCGGTCGCCGTGTCGACGAGCGCGGGGTTGCGGGAGAGGACGGTGTCCAGGAACACGATCAGCCCTTCAGGTCGTGCAGCGAACGGCGGAGGATCTCGATCACGAGATCGGCTCCGGCCCGCATGGGGTTGATCCGTACGGTCCAGTCGGCGAGTCCGGGTTCGTCGTCGAGCGACGAGCTGGACATCCGGTAGACGAGCGGGGCGATCTCGTAGCGGGAGTTGGAGCCCACGGGGTAGGGCGCGGCGCCGTGCCGCGCGGCGACGGCGGGCAGCTCACGGGCGACGGGGCGGTCGAGCCGTACCAGCAGACAGCGGTCCTGGGCGTTGGCGATCCGTACCTCGGCGACACCCGGCACCTCGCCGGCGCTGAGCCGCTTCGCGATCTCCGCGCCCACCTGGGACTGGAGCGCCCACAGGACGGGGACATGGGTGAGCGCGCGCAGCGCGTCGAGCGCCTGGTGGCCCTGGACCTGGCCGCCGCCGGAGTAGTTGTCGGCGCGGAGGCGCCCGACGAGATCGCGGGCACCGACGACCGCGCCGACGCCTTCGGGGCCGTGCAGTTTGAAGAGGGAGAAGCACGAGGCGTCCGCGCCCAGTTCCACGCCGGAGGCGGGTACGCGCATCACCGCGTAGTTGTCGTCGACGACCGTACGGACTCCGGCGGCGCGGCAGTCGGCGAGGACCTCGCCCGGATCGTAGGAGTCGGCGAGCCGCTGCCGGCTGTGCTGGACGTACGCCCAGGAGAACGCGCCGGACTCCAGGGCGCGCCGGAGCGCCGGGCGGTCGTTGAAGTCGGCCTCGGTGGTTCGGACCCCGAGGCCGCGCAGGGTGACGGCGGTCGTCCGGTAGACCGGGGCCCGGTGGATCAGCAGCGGGTCACCGGGGGAGACGGCCGCGCCGAGCGCGGCGCGGATCGCGCCCGTACCGGCGCCTTGGACGAGCGCCGCGTCCTCGGCGCCGAAGTAGTCGGCGAGTACGGCCTCGACGCGGGCGGTCGTACGGGGGCGGCCGAGCCCCGGTACGACACCGGCGTCCGCCTCGAAGAGCTGAGGTCCCTCGAAGTGCGCGGCGGTGCACTCCAGGAGCCGGAACTGCCGCCGGGCCGCGTCCTCCAGGGGGATGGTCGCCAGCGGGAAGGTCCGCGGGAGCACGGGCATCTCAGATCACCTCGGTGTCGTTGTCGGCGGCGGTATCCGGGTCGGTGCCCGTCAGGAAGCGCAGCGGATTGCGCCGGGTCATCAGATCGATCAGTTCGTCGTCCACGCCCGCCGCGCGCGCCTTGGGCAGGAAGGACCGGAAGAGATGTCCGTACCCCTGGCCGCCCTCCGACTCCAGATAGCCGTGGCGCGAGATGTCGCAGCTGAGCAGAGCGCGGTCCGCGTGACCGGCGTCCAGCAGGGCGAGCAGCAGCCGCAGCCGGGTGTCGTCGCTCTGGTAGGACTCCTTGCCGACGGTGTCGAAGGCGACATACGCGCCGCTCGCCGCCAGCTCGCGGTGGACGGCGGGATCGTCCAGCAGATCCTGGTGGCCGACGGAGATCCGGTGCGGCGCCAGGCCCGTACCGGCGAGCAGTTCGAGCTGGGCGAGCCCGCCGCGGCCGAGCTGGGCATGGGTGGCGACCGACAGCCCGGTGGCGAGCGCGGCGTGCGCCGAGGCGAGCAGCGCGCGGCGCTCCGGCTCGCTGGGCAGGTCGCCGTGGCTGCCGATCTCGCCGAGGACACCCGGGCGGATCCCGGTGGAGTCGAGCCCGTCGGTGATCTCCTGGACCAGGGTCGCGGTGAGCAGGTCGACGGGCGTGCCGCCGATCTCGTCCCGGTGGAAGGGCTCGTAGTACCAGCCGGTGGCCGCGACCACCGCGACCCCGGACTCCTCGGCGATACGCGCCAGCGCGCGCGGGTCGCGGCCCATGCCGCGGCAGGTCAGCTCGATGATCAGGGAGAGCCCGAACTCCTCGCGCAGGGCGGTCAGTTCGGAGGTGACCGCGCGCAGATGGCGCCCCGGGTCGAGAACGGCGGCGCCGTCGCCCGTACGGTCGAGATCGAGGACGAGGTGTTCATGGGAGAGGGCCGGGCCGCGCACGGCGGAGACGGGCAGCGGCCCGGCGACGGTGGTGAGACGAGGCATGAGAGTGGGGGTGCCTTCCTGGCGGGTCCGTCCGGACCGTCGTGGGCTCAGCCCTTGACGGGGGTGAACAGATCCAGCCAGTAGAGGATGTTCAGAAGAACGCCGCCGACGATGACCGCCGCGGGCGCCGCCGCCATCCGCACCACGGGTCTGCCCATCGCCTCGTTGAGGAGATAGAGCCCGCCCACGATGAGGATCGCGAGCCCGCCGCCCATGACATTGGCCGCGAGCAGTGAGCCGAAGAGGATCGCCAGTTGCAGGCTGTCGGTGATCGCGCTCCGCAGATGCTCGGAGGAGTCCCGCACGCTCGGCAGCTTGCCCAGGACCTTGCCGATGGAGGACAGGGCCAGCACTTCGAGGGCGAAGACCGCGGCGCCGACGACGGCCGCCAGGATCGGGTTCGGCATCAGATAGCCGATGGGGTAGACGAGTGTGAAACCGGCGATGCCGTACGCGCCGGAGGCGAGCGCGGTCGTCGCGATCAGCGGGATGAAGCCGAAGACCCGGTAGAAGTCGACCTGCGCGGCCTCGCTGTACTGGCCCTTGGCGATCAGGAAGCTGGTCGCCTCGCCGCCGCCGAAGACATGCATCTGCGCCAGCACACAGACGCCGGCGCCCAGCACCATGAACAGCGGCAGATACCGGCGCAGCCGCAGCGCACTGGCGCTGAAGAGCGAGGCCATCGGATCATCACCGGCGGCCACGGACTGTCCCGTACCCGAGGTCTCCTCGCCGGCCGCCAGCGCGGCGGCCCGGTCCTCCTTGCGCTGGAGCAGATCCTTCCGTACGGCGAAGCCGATGAGCAGCAGCACACCGGCCGCCATCGCCAGTGAGCCGGCGAAGACATTGGGCCAGAGCTTCATCGTCATGATCACGAGCGCCAGTTCCAGCACGGCGGCCAGACCGCCGCGCAGCCGGCCGAACTGCTTGGTGATGGCGAGCACCGGGAAGAGCGTGAAGAGGAAGAGGATCGGCGTCGACATCTGCTGCATCGCGGTCAGGAAGTCGACGGGCAGATCGTGCGCCACCTCATTGGCGCCGCTCAGGCCGAAGACGACCACCGCGCCCCAGGCGCCGCCGAGCAGCGGCGCGAGCCACTTCCTCGGCGCCAGGATGCCCAGGATGTCGGTGGGGAGGAAGAGCAGCCAGGGGTTGAGCACACCGCTGGACAGCGCCATCGGGGCGCCCAGGCCGAAGATGAAGCCCGCCGAGAGGCCGAAGGAGACCGCGGTGGTGGCGCTCCGCTTGGCGCGTCCCTGGATGAAGTCGAGCATGAAGGGGCGTACGCCGTCGTTGAACACGGCCAGCGCCATGTGCGAGACGAAGGCCGTCAGCGCGCACAGGGCTATGACAAAAAGCTTCTGCGTCAGCGAGAAGTCCAGACTGGTACTCGCTGCGAGGACGGTGCTGCTCACGGGGTCTCTCCTCCGGTCCCTGGCAGGTCTTCGGTCAGCCGCGCGCGGTGATGGCGCGGGCCATGATCGGGGCGATCACGTCGATCTGGTCGATGGCGAAGCCGAAGACCTTCTTGCCGTCCGCCAGCAGGGCGGCGACCTCGTCCTCGGAGGGGACATGGCGGCCGAAGGTGTGGCAGAGCGGCCGGCCGAGGAGGCCGACGAGGATGCCGAGGGAGGCGCCGGCGCCGGTGTGACAGGTGCCGAGGTAGTAGTCGGCCTGTCCGGCGCGGAGTTTCATCGCGGCGTCCATGTCGTTGGAGACCGTGATCTCCAGGCCGTCGAGGCCGAGTGCGGAGACGGTGTCGGCGACCTCGGTCTTGCCGACGCCGCCGGTGAGGATCTTCGTCATGGCTGGGTCCTTAGCGCTACGAGTGGTGAGTCCTACGAGTGGTGTGAGGCGGGGGAGTTCTGGGCCAGTACGGCGAGATGCAGGCCCAGGAAGTTGATCTCGGAATCGGGAAGCGGAGCGCCCAACTCCCGTTCGGCGCGCAGGGAGACCGCGCGGGCCCGGGCCAGGGCCTCGGGATGTCCGGTGAGTTCGGCCGCCACCTGCTCGTCGGTCCTGAACTCCTCGATCGGCGCGCCGTCCAGCAGCCGGTTGAGGGCCATCATGAGATGGCTGGTGAGCATGCCCGCCGTGGCCTCGGTGACGGTATGGCCCTCGGCGGCCAGGGCGGCCAGCTCCTCGGTCACGAACGCGGCGACCTCGGGCCTGACCTGGCCGCTCTCGTGGAACAGCCGGACGCGGAGGGCGAGCTGGTCGTCCATGGTGGTCCTTTCCTTCGATTCCTTGGGGGCGATTCCTCGGGGGGCGATTCCTCTGGGGGCGATTCCTCGGGCGGGGCGATCGGACAGTAACCAGGATTTTGTATTTTCTGGGTGCGCGTGGACTCCGGGGGTGTCCTTTCGCGCGGGCGGGCCGGGCGGTCAGTACGAGGGCGTGCGCTCACCGCGCAACACCTCGGCCTGGAGGGTGGTGACCACCGACAGATCAAGGGACTCCCGTACGGCGCCGAGTGCTTTCGCCCCCTCCGTCCTGCCGATGATCGCCGCTCTGGAGTTGCGCAGTGACAGATCGCGGGTGACCTCGTCGCCGAGCGGCAGGACGTCCACACTCGTGCCGAGCAGCCCCTGCACCTCATCGAGGTTCCAGACGGTGGCGTCGGCCCGGTCGTGTTCGAACAGCTCGCGCAGCTGCATGTACGAGGCCTCGACCCACTCGATGTCCGAGCGCCCGGCGAACGCGCGCTCGGCGAGCATCCGTTGATCCTCCGAGGCGTGGTCGATGGCGACGCGCAGCCCCGGGGTCTCCGGGTCCGAGCCGCGCCGCACCAGCAGTCCGTGCGCCCCGACGTAGGTGGCCGGGCCCAGATCCGCGACCAGCTCGACCGGGTGGTCCTCGATCAGCCGGTCGGCGGCGAAGCGCGAGAGGACGACGAGATCGACCTTCCCTTCGAGGAGCGCGGTCGTACGGGTGCCGGCGCCCCGCATGAAGGTGATCGCGAAGGGCGCGCCCGCCTCTTCGAAGGCGGAGCGCAGCCCCGTCGCCAGTCCCTCGTACCGGCGGGAGTACGGCAGCGGCATCGCGGCAAGGAGGGTGCCGAGTCCGGAGAGCCGCCACAGTATGGAGCGGTCCGAGCGGACGAGGAAGGTGCCGAGATGGCCCCGGGCCGTCGTCTCGATCGCCTCGGCGTTCTCCAGCAGCTGGAGCGCGGCCTGGACGGTGCCGTTCCCGACGCCCAGTTCCACGGCGAAGTCCCGCACGCGCGGCAGCCGGGTCTCCGGCTCGTGGTTCAGCAGGAGAACTGCCAGCTGCCGGGCCGCGAGGCCGTTGCGGGTCAGGAAACGCTCGTCGAAGCCAGTCACGAAGGAGACAGTAAACAGGATTCTGGATACTGTCCAGGGTCCCGCACCCGTCCGTTTCCGGGCCGTTTCCGGTCCGGGGCCGAGTCCGGGGCCGAGTCCGGGGCCGAGTCCGGGGCAGGGGCCGTGCCCGGGCCTCAGGGAGTCCGGGCGATCAGATACCGGAAGACATTCGGCATCCAGACCGTGCCGTCATGGCGCAGATGCGGATGGAGCGCCTCGCCGATCTCCTTCTCCACCAGCCGCCGGTTCGTCGTCCGGATCGCGCCGTCGAACACCCCCGTCGACAACAGGCCGCGGACCGCGCTCTCCTGGTCCGCGTACCCGAACGGGCAGGCCACCCGCCCCGAACCGTCCGGCTTCAGACCCGCCCGCGCCGCGATCTCCTCCAGATCGTCGCGGTGCCCCCGCCGCCGGGCGTCCTCGCGCGGACGCTCGCTCAGCCGGCCCGCGATCCGCAGCACCCCGTCCGTGGCGCAGCGCTCGGGCGGACCCCAGCCCGCGAGCACCACGGGTGTACCGCGCCGGGCCAGTGGTATCGCCTCGCCGAGCGCGGGACCGAGCCCCTTCGCGTCGCCCGCGACGGAGCCGATCGGCTGGAAGGCGGTGATCAGGTCGTACGGTGAACGGCCGGGCCCCGGCGCGGCGTCGGCCATCCGGTCCACCGGCAGCAGCGTGCCCGCGTCGGCCGCGCGGTCCGCCCGGCCGTCCCGCTCCCGGCCGTCCCGCTCCCGGCCGTCCCGCTCCCGCTCGGCGCGCAGCCGTTCACGGGCCAGCGCCAGCCGCTCGGCGTCGGAGTCGACACCGGTCACCCGCGCACCCCGCGCCGCCGCGAGCAGCAGGGCGAGCCCCGAGCCGCAGCCGAGGCCGAGCACCCGGGTCCCCTTGCGGACCTCAAGCCGCTCGTACACCGCTTCGTAGAGCGGCACCAGCATCCGTTCCTGGATCTCGGCCCAGTCGCGGGCACGCGCGCCCGCGTCGGGGAGAACCGCCGGTGCCGTGCCCGGGTGCGCGAACCGCTGGTGGTGCCGGCCGAGCGTACGTGTCATGGATAGCGCCCCAATCCGCCGAGAGGTCGGTCGTGCCCAGATGGACAGCCCCCCGTGTGCGTGCGCGCGTTCTTCCCCCGTATGCCAGAGAACTCCGCATCCGTGCCCGCGTCCAGTGGGCGGCGGGCAAAGCGTGTATGCCCCGGGCGTGCGCCCCCGCGCGTATGGCCGGTTCCTTACGCCCGAGCCCGTACGATGCGCGCCATGGCGAAGGCACCTGTTCTCACGCCCCGGGCGGACGACTTCCCGCGCTGGTACCAGGATCTGATCAACAAGGCCGAACTGGCCGACAACGGGCCGGTGCGCGGCACGATGGTGATGAGGCCATATGGGTACGGTCTGTGGGAGCGGATGCAGCAGGAGCTGGATACCCGTATCAAGGCCGCGGGCGCCTCGAACGCGTACTTCCCGCTCTTCATCCCGCAGTCGTATCTGACCCGGGAGGCGGCGCACGTCGAGGGTTTCGCGCCCGAACTGGCGGTCGTCACCCACGGCGGCGGCAAGGACCTTGAGGAGCCGGTCGTCGTACGGCCCACCTCCGAGACGATCGTCAACGAGTACTTCGCCAAGTGGGTGCGCAGTTACCGCGATCTGCCGCTGCTCATCAACCAGTGGGCCAATGTCGTCCGCTGGGAGATGCGCCCCCGCGTCTTCCTGCGCACCACCGAATTCCTCTGGCAGGAGGGCCACACCGCCCATGCCACCTACGAGGACGCCAGGGACTACGCCGCGCACATCCACCGGAACGTCTACGCGGACTTCATGACCGAAGTCCTCGGGATCGATGTCGTCCTGGGCCGCAAGACCGCGCGCGAGCGCTTCGCCGGGGCCGTCAACACCCTGACGCTCGAAGGGATGATGGGCGACGGCAAGGCCCTCCAGCTGGGCACGAGCCACGAGTTGGGACAGAACTTCGCGCGGGCCTTCCACACCCGGTATCTGTCGAAGGAGGGCACCGAGGAGTTGGTCTGGCAGACCTCCTGGGGCGCCTCGACCCGGATGGTCGGCGGGCTGATCATGTCGCACGGCGACGACGACGGGCTGCGTGTCCCGCCCCGTCTCGCCGCCGTACAGGCCGTGGTGCTGGCCATCAAGGACGACGAGCCGGTCCTGGCCGCCGTCCGCGAGACCGCCGACCGGCTCCGGCTCGCCGGCGTCCGGGTCATGATCGACGACCGTACCGACATCCCCTTCGGCCGCCGGGCCGTCGACTGGGAGTTGAAGGGCGTGCCCGTACGGATCGAGATCGGCCCGCGCGATCTGGAGAACGGCACCGCGATGCTCGTACGCCGGATCCCCGGCGGCAAGGAGCCGGTGGCCGTCGGGGCACTCGCCGGGCTGCTGCCCACGGTCCTGGAGGACGACCAGGCACTGCTGTTGACGGAGTCCAGGGCGCGCCGCGAGGCCCGTACCGCCGAGGTCTCCACCGTCGAGGAGGCCGCCGAGGCCGCCGCCGCGGGCGGTTGGGCACGCATCCCCTGGGCGACGCTGGGTACCCGGGGAGAGGCGGCTCTCGCCGAGCTCGGGGTCTCCGTACGGTGTCTGGTCGCCGAGGACGGGGCGGTGCCGGAAACGGATGATGCGGCGGGTAGTGTCGCCATTGTGGCCCGTGCGTATTGAGCGCATCCGTCACCAGGAGTCCGGCGAGTCCCTGGGCAGTCGCCCCCGCGGCGGAACTCCTCGGGACTCCTCCGACGGAACTCCTCCTCAAGGGGAAGCGCGGGTGTACGTAGATCGTCTACGCGTCGAAGCGTACGAGTCGCTACGTACCACCTTGGTAGGAGCTGTGAGGCTTCTCCGCAGATCAGCGCACCCGCCCTCGTCCGGACGCATCAATGACAACTGACGGGTACGTGCAAATTATTTGAGATGCCCCGTAATGGAACCCGGGAGGGCTCCGGCTCGTTGTTCACGACGTGAGCACGACACCACCTGTTCTCGCCGCAGAGCTGGCGCAGGCGTGGGCCGATATTCAGCGGTCCCACCCCGAGCTGCCGGATCTTGCCGCGCCAGAGTCCCTGATCGGAGAGTCGTCGTCCGCCTGTGGCGCCGAGCTCTCCTTCGAACGACTGCTTCACGAAGCGGTCCATGGCATCGCCGCGGCCAGAGGTGTCCGCGACACCTCGCGGGCGGGCCGCTATCACAACCGCCGATTCCTCGCCATCGCCGAGGAGATGGGCCTGGACCATCCCGAGGAGCCGCATCCCAGCAGCGGTTTCTCCCTGGTCTCGCTCAGTCCCGAGGCGAAGCGGCGGTACCGTCCCACCATCGAGCGATTGCAGCGCGCCCTCAAGGCGCACACGGTCGCGACGGCCGCCGACACCAAGCGCAGCTTCCGCGGTCCTGCCGCGAGACACGGCTCGTCCGGTGGCGGGGTACGCGTCAAGGCGGTCTGTGACTGCGGGCGGAACGTACGGGTCGTACCCTCGGTCCTCGCCCAGGCCCCGATCGTCTGCGGCGGCTGCGGCAAGCCCTTCCGTATCCCCGAAGTGGTCGGTGCCGCGGGCTGAGTCACCGGCCGTCCCGGCCGCTCCCGTCCCCTGCCCGTCGCCGCGTCATGCCCGGTCGCGGTCGTATGGCAGAATGACCAGCTGTACTCGACAGTCGCACAGGACCCCTCTCTCCTCCGGCTGACGCGTCCATCGGGCGGATCGGGTACCGCAACCCCACGCGGCATCCCGTTGTGCCCAACCACGTCAAGACCAGGAGACACCACTCCAGTGGCAGTCAAGATCAAGCTGAAGCGTCTGGGCAAGATCCGTTCGCCTCACTACCGCATCATCGTCGCCGACTCCCGTACCCGCCGTGACGGCCGGGCCATCGAGGAGATCGGTCTGTACCACCCGGTGCAGAACCCCTCGCGCATCGAGGTCGACTCGGAGCGCGCGCGTTACTGGCTGTCCGTCGGCGCCCAGCCGACCGAGCCGGTTCTCGCGATCCTCAAGCTCACCGGTGACTGGCAGGCGCACAAGGGCCTGCCGGCCCCCGCGCCGCTGCTCCAGCCGGAGCCGAAGGCCGACAAGCGCGCCCTCTTCGAGGCCGCCGCGAAGGACGCCGGCGACGAGCCCAAGGGTGAGGCGATCACTCAGAAGGCCAAGAAGTCCGACAAGAAGGCCGACGAAGCCGGGACCGAGTCCTCGGCCGCCGAGTCGACCGAGGCCTGAGCATGCTCGAGGAGGCTCTTGAGCACCTCGTGAAGGGCATCGTCGACAATCCGGACGAAGTGCAGGTGGCCTCGCGCAACCTGCGCCGCGGCCGTGTGCTGGAGGTCCGGGTGCACCCGGACGACCTCGGCAAGGTGATCGGCCGCAACGGCCGCACCGCACGTGCTCTGCGGACCGTCGTGGGCGCCATCGGCGGCCGTGGCATCCGCGTCGATCTCATCGACGTGGACCAGGTCCGCTGAGACAGCAGAACACCGGCAGGGGCCGGGAGGGCCACGGCCTTCCCGGCCTTCGCTGTTTCCCGCGCGTGATCGTGACGCGTGATCGTGACAAGAAGGTGGAGTGTCAGTGCAGTTGGTGGTCGGGCGGGTGGGCCGCGCCCATGGGATCAAGGGTGAGGTCACCGTAGAAGTACGTACGGACGAGCCCGAACTGCGGCTCGGCCCCGGCGCCGTACTCGCCACGGAACCGGCCCAGGCCGGGCCGCTGAGGATCGAGACGGGCCGGGTGCACAGCGGCAGGCTGCTGCTGCGCTTCGAGGGCGTACGCGACCGTACGGGCGCCGAGGCGCTGCGCAATGTCCTGCTGATCGCGGAGGTCGACCCCGAGGAACTCCCCGAGGATCCCGAGGAGTTCTACGACCATCAGCTGATGGACCTGGATGTGGTGCTGGCCGACGGCACGGAGGTCGGGCGGATCACCGAGATCTCGCATCTGCCCTCGCAGGACCTGTTCATCGTGGAACGGCCGGACGGCAGCGAGGTGATGATCCCGTTCGTGGAGGAGATCGTCACCGAGATCGACCTGGAGGAGCAGCGGGCCGTCATCGACCCGCCGCCGGGGCTGATCGACGACAGGGCGGAGATCGCCTCCAGCCGGGACGCCGACCCGGCCGCCGACTCGGCCGGTGAAGCCCCGGACGAGGACGGCGCGGCGACGGGCGAGGACGGCGCGGCCGGTAAGGACGGCGGCTGATGCGGCTCGATGTGGTCACGATCTTCCCGGAGTACCTGGAGCCGCTGAACGTCTCACTCGTCGGCAAGGCCCGCGCGCGCGGCCGGCTCGATGTCCACGTACACGACCTCCGGGAGTGGACGTACGACCGCCACAACACGGTCGACGACACCCCGTACGGCGGTGGTCCCGGCATGGTCATGAAGACCGAGCCCTGGGGCGACGCGCTGGACGACGTCCTGGCGAGCGGCTACGAGTCGGGCGCCCATGGCCCGGTCCTGGTCGTCCCCACGCCCAGTGGCCGCCCCTTCACCCAGGAGCTGGCCGTCGGACTCTCCGAGCGGCCCTGGCTGGTCTTCACGCCGGCGCGCTACGAGGGCATCGACCGCCGGGTCATCGACGAGTACGCGACCCGGATACCGGTGGTCGAGGTCTCGATCGGCGACTATGTGCTCGCGGGCGGCGAGGCGGCCGTACTGGTGATCACGGAGGCCGTGGCCCGGCTGCTGCCCGGTGTGCTCGGCAACGCGGAGTCGCACCGCGACGATTCCTTCGCCCCCGGCGCGATGGCGAATCTGCTGGAGGGCCCCGTCTACACGAAGCCGCCGGAGTGGCGCGGGCGCGGGATTCCGGATGTGCTGCTCAGCGGCCACCACGGCAGGATCGCGCGCTGGCGGCGGGACGAGGCGTTCCGGCGTACGGCCCTCAACCGGCCCGATCTGATCGAGCGTTGCGATCCCGCGTCCTTCGACAAGAAGGACCGCGAGATGCTCTCCATCCTGGGCTGGGCGCCGGAGCCAGGTGGCCGATTTTGGCGCAGGCCCGAGGCCATGGAAGAATAGGCCGCTGCCTTACGTCCGGCGTGCGCCCCTGCCACAGGGGGAACGACGCCCGCCCGACGCGAACGGCACATCGGACTCTCTCTCGATATCCGCTGATGACCTGTGGCATCAGCGAGGAAGCAGACCTTCATGGCCAGCCTGCTCGACGTCGTCGACGCATCGTCGCTCCGCAGCGACCTCCCCGCTTTCCGTCCCGGTGACACCGTGAACGTCCACGTACGTGTCATCGAGGGCAACCGCTCCCGTATCCAGCAGTTCAAGGGCGTGGTCATCCGCCGCCAGGGATCCGGTGTCCGTGAGACCTTCACGGTCCGCAAGGTCTCCTTCTCCGTCGGCGTCGAGCGTACTTTCCCGGTGCACAGCCCGATCTTCGAGAAGATCGAGCTGGTCAGCCGCGGTGACGTCCGTCGCGCGAAGCTGTACTACCTCCGTGAGCTGCGCGGCAAGGCCGCGAAGATCAAGGAGAAGCGCGACAGGTAGGACCCGCGGCGTCCGGCTCGGTCCGGGCGCGCACCCGGGTCCACAGGGCCGCCGGATAAGATCTGGCCCCGATGGACACCGAAGAACGGCAGACGGAGCGCGATCGCTCTTCCGGATCCCACGACGGGACGGAAGAGGGATCGCGCTCCGCGCGTTCCTCCGGGCGGCTCCCCGGACTCTCCGGAGTTCCCGGATTCCCCGGGCTGTCCGGGCCCTCCTGGCGCAGGGCGGGCCTCCTCGCGCTCGCCTGCGCCGTCTTCGCGCTGCTGCTCAGCAGCTTCGTTGTGCAGCCGTTCCTGATCCCCAGCGGCTCGATGCGGCCCACTCTCCAGGTCGGGGACCGCGTGCTGGTCAACAAGTTGGCGTACCGTTTCGGTACCGCGCCGGAGCGCGGTGATGTGGTGGTCTTCGACGGCACCGGATCCTTCGTCCAGGAGCCGCCGGGGGAGAACCCCGTCACCGGGCTGCTGCACGGGGCGGCCGCGGCCCTCGGTCTCGCCGCACCCGCCGAGACCGACTTCGTCAAGCGTGTGGTCGGTGTGGGGGGTGACCGGGTGGTCTGCTGCGACAAGGGGGGCAGGGTCGAGGTGAACGGCCGGGCTGTGGACGAGGGGTACCTGTACGCCGGCGACGCCCCCTCCAGCGTTCCCTTCGACATCGTCGTACCCCAGGGCACGCTCTGGGTGATGGGCGACCACCGCAGCAATTCGCGCGACTCCCGCGACCATCTCGGCGACCCCGGCGGCGGCATGGTGCCCGTGGACAAGGTCATCGGACGGGCGGACTGGATCGGCTGGCCGCTGGGCCGCTGGGCCGTCCTGGAGCCGACAGGGGCCTTCCACGACGTACGGAGCCCGGGAGGCGCGGTGACCCCGGCGGACGCGGGCGCGGGCGCGCCGGGTGGCACGGGGACCTCGGGTGACGCGGGGATTCCGGGCGGTGCCCATGGGTAAGCGGGGGCGCCGTCGCCCCAGCCATGGGTCGGACACCCGGCTGCCGACCGGCTCCCGGCCCACCACCGGCCGGACGCTGCCGGGGCGCGCGGAGCGCCGTAAGCTCGCGCGCCGGGTCAAACAGCGCCGCCGCAGGTCCGCGGCGAAGGAGATACCGATACTCATCACCGTGGCGGTGCTGATCGCGCTGGTCCTGAAGACCTTCCTGGTCCAGGCGTTCGTGATCCCCTCGGGCTCGATGGAGCAGACGATCAGGATCAGCGACCGGGTGCTGGTGGACAAGCTGACCCCATGGTTCGGCTCGAAGCCGGAGCGGGGCGATGTCGTGGTCTTCAAGGACCCCGGCAACTGGCTCCACGACGAGCAGCCGCCGCCGGACGACTCACCGATCGTGATCAAGCAGGTCAAGCAGGCGCTGACCTTCATCGGACTGCTGCCGTCCGCCGACGAGCAGGATCTGATCAAGCGCGTCGTCGCAACCGGCGGGGACACCGTCAAATGTTGCGACCGGGACGGCAAAGTCACGGTCAACGGCACCCCGCTCACCGAGCCGTATCTGAACCCCGGGAACGTGCCCTCCACCATCCCCTTCGAGGTGCGGGTGCCGGAGGGGCGCATTTTCGTGATGGGGGACCACCGGTCCAATTCGGCCGACTCACGCTTCCACCTCCAGGAGGCGGACAAGGGGACCGTCTCGGAGGACGAGGTCGTGGGGCGCGCGGTCGTCATCGCCTGGCCGGTCGGTCACTGGCGGCGGCTGGAGGAGCGGGAGACCTACGCGTCGGTTCCTGACCCGCGCGCCGCGCCGACGACAGCCCTGGGGCCGTCGGAGTCGCTTACTGTGTCTTACCAGGATCTGAACGGATTGATCCGGCTCCCGACCCCTGCGGAACTCCCGCTCGTTATGGGAGTGGTGGGCCTGTCCCGTCTCCGGGGCAGGCGTTCGCACGGAGTAATCGCACGGAGTGAGGAGTGGATGTGGGGGATGTGGCGGTCGGCGCACGATCCGGACACGATGATCCCGAGGAGGGACACGAGCAGCTCGCCGAGGCGCCCGAAAACGTGACGGCCCGGTCGACGGAACGCGGGAACGGGTCCGGTGGGATCCAGGACGGCGATAGGGACGGCGACAGCGACAGCGAAGGATCGGACGCGAGGAAACCGCGCTCCTTCTGGAAGGAGCTGCCCCTTCTCATCGGGATCGCGCTTCTGCTGGCGCTTCTGATCAAGACTTTCCTGGTACAGGCGTTCTCGATCCCCTCGGACTCGATGCAGAACACCCTGCAGCGGGGCGACCGGGTGCTGGTGGACAAGCTCACTCCCTGGTTCGGCTCCGAGCCGGAGCGTGGCGAGGTCGTCGTCTTCCATGATCCGGGCGGCTGGCTGGACAGCACCCAGGCGCCCGAGCCGAATGTGGCGCAGCGGTTCCTGAGCTTCATCGGACTGATGCCGTCCGCCGAGGAGAAGGACCTGATCAAGCGGGTCATCGCGGTCGGCGGTGACACGGTGGAGTGCAAGAAGGGCGGAAAGGTCCAGGTCAACGGCGTTCCGTTGAACGAGACCGACTACATCTACCCGGGCAACACTCCCTGTGACGACAAGCCCTTCGGGCCGATCGACGTGCCCAAGGGCAGCATCTGGGTGATGGGTGACCACCGGCAGAACTCGCTGGACTCCCGCTACCACCAGGAGCTGACCGGAAACGGCACGGTCTCCAACGACGAGGTCGTCGGGCGTGCCTTCGTGGTGGCCTGGCCGATCAACCGCTGGTCGTTCCTTCCGGTGCCCGACACGTTCGACCAGTCCGGGCTGAGCGCGGCGGCGTCGGTGGCCTCGGCCGCGGCTCCGGGGGCGCTGGGCCTGGCCGGAGCGGTGCCGCTCGTGCTGTGGCGCCGAAGGCGGCTTACCCGGGGGCGTACCGCCGGGTAGGGTGCCGTCCCGGATCGCCGATCTCCGAGGATCGTTCTCCGGAGCGGTGGAGTGATCGTTCTCCGGAACGGGGGGAGTGCTGGGATGAGCGGAACAGGACGAGCGGAACGTTCGAACGGCGGCCATGGCCGCCTCGGCAGTGTGCTGTCGGGGCTGGCCGTGGCCGTCGGCTGTGTGCTCTTCCTCGGCGGGTTCGTCTGGGGAGCCGTGGAGTACCGGCCGTACACCGTCCCGACCAACTCGATGGACCCGACCGTCAAGGCGGGGGACCGGGTGCTGGCACAGCGGATATCCGGCGACGAGGTACGCCGCGGCGACGTGGTGGTCTTCAAGGACGCCGACTGGGCCAATATGCCGATGGTGAAGCGGGTGGTCGCGGTCGGCGGCGACAAGATCGCCTGTTGTGACGCGGACGGCCGGCTCACCGTCAACGGCACGGCGGTCGAGGAACCGTACGTACGGGGAATGGCCGGTGGGCGGGCGTCCACGACGGATTTCGACGCGACCGTGCCCGAGGGGAAGCTGTTCCTGCTCGGTGATGAACGCAGCGGTTCGCTGGATTCCCGGGTCCATCTGGAGGACGCGGGGCAGGGGTCGGTGCCGCGCTCGGCGGTCGACGCGCGCGTCGACGCCGTGGCCTGGCCACTGGGCGAGGTGATCGACCGGCCGGCGGGCTTCGCCGCGCTGCCTGGCGGGGTGTCCGGGCCGGGGCCCGTGCGACTGATCGTGGTGGCGGTGGTGGCCGGGGCGCTGCTGATCTTCGGCGGGGCGGCGTACGGGCCGGTCGCCCGGCGGTTCTCGAAGCCGCGGACCGGCGGCAGGAGCGGTGAAGGGGTGTCCACGGGTGTCCGCTGAATCTGCTGAATCTGCTGGGACTGCTGGGACTGCTGGATCTACGGGGACCGGGGGCACTGGGGGGACGGCGGTGTCGGGCGGGCCGAGTGGGCAGGAGCTGCGGCGGGTGGCCCGGGTGGTGCTGCTGGACCCGGCGGACCGGATTCTGCTGCTGCATGGATACGAGCCCGGTGATCCGGACAACGACTGGTGGTTCACGCCCGGCGGCGGCCTGGAGGGCGACGAGACCCGGGAAGAGGCCGCACTGCGCGAGCTGGCGGAGGAGACGGGGATCACACAGGTGGAGCTGGGGCCCGTGCTGTGGCGCCGGACCTGTTCCTTCCCGTTCGACGGGCGCCGCTGGGATCAGGACGAGTGGTACTTCCTGGCACGTACGACGCAGACCGAGACGTCGGTCGAGGGGCTGACCGAGCTGGAGCTGCGAAGCGTCGCGGGGCTGAGGTGGTGGACCTCCGCCGAACTGTCGGCGGCGCGTGAGACGGTGTATCCGACCAGGCTCGCCGAGCTGCTGCGCACGCTGCTCGACGAGGGTCCCCCGGGTGAGCCGGTGGACCTCGCCCCCGAGAGCGTCTAGGGGCGCGGGGGCCGGAGCACAATAGGGGGACGTACGGCTGAAGGGGAACATGCCATGAGCGCCGAGGACCTCGAAAAGTACGAGACCGAGATGGAGCTGAAGCTCTACCGGGAGTATCGAGATGTCGTCGGTCTGTTCAAATACGTGATCGAGACCGAGCGTCGCTTTTATCTCACCAATGACTACGAGATGCAGGTGCACTCGGTGCAGGGTGAGGTTTTCTTCGAGGTCACGATGGCGGACGCCTGGGTCTGGGACATGTACAGGCCGGCCAGGTTCGTCAAGCAGGTACGGGTGCTCACGTTCAAGGACGTGAATATCGAGGAGCTGAACAAGAGCGACCTCGAACTCCCCGGCGGCTGAAGAGCGTGATCGGGCCGGGGCTGCGGGCGAGGGGCCGGGACGTGCCAGGGCGTGCCGGGGCGTCACGAACGAGTGAGTGAGTTTTCCACAACCGCCGGGTTGTCCACCAAGATCCACTAGTGAGGGGCGGTCGCGTCAGAGTCGGTACCGGAGGTGGTGCCGAAATGAACGCGACGGGGGCACTGGGGCGGTACGGCGAGGATCTGGCGGCGCGGCGGCTGGCCGACGCGGGGATGACCGTGCTGGCGCGCAACTGGCGGTGCGGCAGGGTCGGCGAGATCGACATCGTGGCCCGCGACAAGGACAGCGGCGGCCGGGACGTGCTGGTCGTCTGCGAGGTGAAGACCCGCAGAGCCGGCTGGTTCGAACATCCGATGGCCGCGGTCACGCCGGTGAAGGCGGACCGGCTGAGACGGCTCGCGGACTGCTGGCTGGAGCGGTACGGCGGTCCGCCGTCGGGCGGGGTGCGTATCGATCTGATCGGGGTGCTGCTGCCCGGCCGGGGCGCACCGGTGGTCGAGCACGCGCAGGGGGTGACCTGATGGGGTTCGCGCGTGCGTGCTCGGTGGCGCTGGTCGGCGTCGAGGGCGTGGTGGTCGAGGTCCAGGCGGACCTGGAGCCGGGGGTGGCCGCGTTCACCCTGGTGGGGCTGCCCGACAAGAGTCTGGTGGAGAGCCGGGACCGGGTGCGGGCGGCCGTGGTGAACTCCGGCGGCGAGTGGCCGCAGAAGAAACTCACGGTGGGGCTGAGTCCCGCCTCCGTGCCCAAGGGCGGCAGCGGTTTCGATCTCGCCGTCGCGGCGGCGGTGCTCGGGGCCGCCGAGCGGATCGATCCGGGCGCCATCGCCGATCTGGTGCTGATCGGTGAGCTGGGCCTGGACGGACGGGTCAGGCCGGTGCGCGGGGTGCTGCCGGCCGTGCTCGCGGCGGCGGAGGCCGGATACCGCCAGGTCGTCGTGCCCGAGCAGACTGCGGGCGAGGCCTCCCTGGTGCCGGGGGTGTCGGTCCTCGGGGTAAGGACCCTGCGTCAGCTCATCGCCGTACTGACCGGCGAGCCGGTGCCCGAAGAAGCGCCGGAGACCGCGCAGGGGCGTCCTGACGCGATGCTCGCGGGGTTGATGGTGCCCGGCGCCGGGGTGGGCACCGGACTGGCCACAGGCATGGGGACGGGCGACGGACACCGGCCGGATCTCGCGGATGTGGCCGGCCAGGAGGCGGCCCGTACGGCCCTGGAGGTGGCCGCGGCGGGCGGGCACCACCTGCTGCTCCACGGACCGCCGGGGGCCGGCAAGACGATGCTGGCCGAGCGGCTGCCCGGAGTCCTGCCGCCGCTGACCAGACAGGAATCCCTGGAGGTCACCGCCGTGCACTCGGTGGCGGGCATGCTGCCGCCCGGCGAACCGCTCGTCCACACCCCGCCCTACTGCGCACCGCACCACTCGGCGACCATGCAGTCCCTGGTCGGCGGTGGCAACGGGCTGCCGCGACCGGGCGCGGTGTCGCTGGCCCACCGGGGTGTGCTGTTCCTCGACGAGGCGCCGGAGTTCTCGGGCCGGGCGCTGGACGCCCTGCGGCAGCCGCTGGAATCCGGCCATGTGGTGGTGGCCCGCAGCGCCGGGGTCGTGCGGCTGCCCGCGCGGTTTCTGATGATCCTCGCGGCGAATCCCTGCCCGTGCGGGCGGCACACGCTGGTGGGGGCCGCGTGCGACTGCCCGCCCTCGGCGATCCGCCGTTACCAGGCCCGGCTGTCCGGGCCGCTGCTCGACCGGGTCGATCTGCGGGTCGGTGTCCAGCCCGTCCACCGAGCGGATCTGCTGGGGCAGGGCGGCAGGGGCGAGTCCACGTCCGTGGTCGCCGCGCGGGTACGGGACGCCCGTCAGCGGTCGGCGGACCGGCTGGACGGCACACCGTGGACGGTCAACAGCGAGGTGCCCGGCCATGAGCTGCGAACGCGCTGGCCCGTCGCCCCCGGAGCGCTCGCGGCGGCCGAACGGGATCTGGAGCGTGGCCTGCTCACCGCGCGTGGCCTGGACCGGGTGCTGCGGGTGGCCTGGACGGTCGCGGACCTCGCCGGGCGCGGTCGGCCGGAATCGCGTGATGTGGCGCTGGCGCTGGAGCTGCGTACCGGCGTCGCCCGGGGTACGGCGGTGGCCGGAGCGGTGTCATGACCTCCGTCGGTCCGGGGGAGCGGCTGGCGCGGGCCGCGCTCACCCGGATCCTGGAGCCCGGGGACGAGTGCGGCGGACTGTGGCTGCGGAGGTTCGGGGCGGTCGGGCTGCTGGAGCGGCTCACCTCACCGGACGCCGGGCCGGAGCGGTTCACCGAGGTCGGTGAGCGGCGGCTCGACGGTTATCGGATACGGGCTGCGGTGGCCGACCCCGAGCGCGATCTGGCGGCGGTGAGCGCGCTCGGCGGCCGGTTCGTCTGCCCCGGTGACCGGGAGTGGCCCAGCCAGCTCGACGACCTGGAGACGGCCGCGCCCGTGGGGCTGTGGGTGCGCGGCACCGCGGATCTGCGGCTCTGGTCACTGCGCTCCGTCGCCGTGGTCGGCGCCAGGGCGTGTACTCCGTACGGGGCACATATGGCGGCGAGTCTGGGCGCGGGTCTGGCCGAGCGCGGTTGGGTGGTCACCTCCGGTGCGGCGTTCGGTGTGGACGGCGCGGCGCACCGCGGTGCGCTGGCGGCGGGCGGTGCCACCGTGGCCGTACTCGCCTGCGGGGTCGATGTGGCCTATCCGCGCGGTCACACCGAACTGATCGGACGCATCGCCGAACAGGGGCTGGTCATCGGGGAATTACCGCCGGGCGACCATCCCACCCGCAGCAGGTTCGTCCTCCGCAATCGCGTGATCGCCGCGCTCACCAGGGGGACCGTCGTGGTGGAGGCGGAGTACCGCAGTGGATCCCTGGTCACCGCGCGCGCCGCGCAGCGGCTGGGCCGCTTCACGATGGGCGTGCCCGGCCCCGCCACCAGCGGCCTCTCGGCGGGTGTGCACGAACTGCTGCGTGGTGAGGGAGTGCTGGTCACGGACGCCGCGGAAGTGGTCGAGCTGGTGGGCGACATGGGTGAACTGGCACCGCTCCGACGCGGCCCCGTACTCCCCAGGGATCTGCTCGACCCGGTCAGCGCGCGGGTGCTTGAGGCGCTGCCCGCTCGCGGGGTCTCGCGGGGGCCGGAGATCGCGCGCGGCGCGGGCACGACCACCGACGAGGCGCTCGGCAGATTGTACGAACTGCACTCGTTGGGGTTCGTCGAACGGCATGGGGACGGCTGGCAGTTGGCCGCCGCGCGGCGAGGCGGTACTTGATCCGGGGCATTCGGGTGAAAAGGTGATGCGGATGACCTCTGTCTCTCGATCGGTGACACGCCAGGGGCCGGCGCGAGCGGCGTCGGCCCCCGATCGAAGGCGTGGTCGACGGTGTCCGTCGAGGCGGGTCCGGGCGCCCGTTCCTCGCTCAGCGCGACGCCCCAGTCACGCTACGCTCACATGCATTCCGGCCACTTCGACAGATGTCCCCCCGCACGTCACAGCAGAACGGCTCAAGGCAACGCATGCCCCAGCACACCTCCGGGTCTGACCGCGCGGCGGCGCCCCCTGCCGCCCGGAGCGGCGTGCGGCCCCCCGCGCCCTCGTCGCTCGACGAGTTGTGGCGGTCGTACAAGACCACGGGCGACGAGCGGCTGCGCGAGCAGTTGATCCTGCACTACTCGCCCCTGGTGAAGTACGTGGCCGGCCGGGTGAGTGTGGGGCTGCCGTCCAATGTCGAGCAGGCCGATTTCGTCTCCTCCGGGGTCTTCGGTCTGATCGACGCGATCGAGAAGTTCGACATCGAGCGGTCCATCAAGTTCGAGACCTACGCGATCACCCGGATCCGCGGCGCGATGATCGACGAACTCCGGGCCCTCGACTGGATCCCGCGCTCCGTACGGCAGAAGGCCAGGGCCGTCGAGCGCGCCTACGCCACCCTGGAGGCCCAGCTGCGCCGCACGCCGACGGAGCCCGAGGTCGCCGGCGAGATGGGGATCGCGCTGGAGGAACTGCATGCGGTTTTCAGCCAGTTGTCCCTCGCGAACGTTGTGGCACTGGAGGAGTTGCTGCATGTCGGCGGCGAGGGTGGCGACCGGCTCAGCCTCATGGACACCCTGGAGGACACGGCCGCCGACAATCCGGTGGAGGTCGCCGAGGACCGTGAGCTGAGACGGTTGCTCGCGCGGGCCATCAACACCCTCCCCGACCGGGAGAAGACCGTCGTCACGCTCTACTACTACGAGGGCCTCACGCTCGCCGAGATCGGCCATGTCCTCGGGGTGACCGAGAGCAGGGTCAGCCAGATCCACACAAAGTCCGTGCTGCAACTGCGGGCGAAGCTGGCCGACGTCGGACGCTGACGCTGTGCCGCCGCCCGCCCATCCGTAGAGTGGAGGCGTGCCCAGGATTCGAGCGGCCTCCGTGGCCGAGCACCGGACCATGCAACGAGGCGCCCTGCTGGACGCCGCGCGCTCCCTCCTGTCCGAGGGCGGTACGGACGCGCTGACCTTCCCCGCACTCGCCGAACGCACCGGACTCGCCAGGTCCTCCGTCTACGAGTATTTCCGCTCGCGCGCCGCCGTCGTCGAGGAACTGTGCGCCGTCGACTTCCCGGTCTGGGCGGCCGAGGTCGAGGCGGCCATGGCCGGGGCCGAGACGCCCGAGGCCAAGATCGAGGCGTATGTGCGCCGTCAGCTCGCGCTGGTCGGGGACCGACGGCACCGCGCGGTCGTCGCCATCTCCGCGAGCGAGCTGGACGACGGCGCCCGGGAGAAGATCCGCGCCGCGCACGGCGGTCTGATCGCCATGATCGTGGAGGCCCTCGGCGAGCTGGGCCACCAGCAGCCCCGGCTCGCCGCCATGCTGCTCCAGGGCGTCGTGGACGCGGCGGTCAGACGTATCGAACTCGGCGCGGCCGAGGCACCCCCGGAGATCGCCGAGGCGGCCGTCTCCATGGCACTGCGCGGCGTACGGGGCTGAGGGCCGGGCGCGTACGCCGGCGGATGCGCCGCCGGTGGCCACCGCGCGCCCCGCCGGATCCGTCCTGGCTCCGGCTCGGGAACGCCGAAGACCGGCAGGAGCCGCGACGGTCCCCGGCGCAGCAGCTCGCGGGGCAGCAGGGACAGCGGGTTCAGATAGACCGCACCCCGCAGCAGCCCCCAGTGCAGACAGCCCGGCGCGCAGTGGGACGGAGCGCCCGCCACCGTCGCGACCGGCCGGCCCGCCGTCACTTCGTCCCCCTCGGCGACGAGCGGTGACACCGGTTCGTAGGTGGTCCGCAGCGGCGGATCGCCCGTACCTTCCAGCGTGATCGAGAGCACCCCGCGCCCCGCCACCCGTCCCGCGAAGGAGACCCGGCCGGCCGCCGCCGCGCGTACCGGCGCCCCGGGCGACGCGGCCAGATCCACCCCGCGATGCCCGGGACCGTACGCCGAAGCGGGTGGCTCCCAGCCGCGCAGCACCGCCGGGCGCGAGCCCACGGGCCACGCCCGGTCGGTTCGCTGCCCGGCCCCGGCCCCGGCCCCGACCCCGGGTACTTCCACCGCTACCGCCGCCGGGGCCGACCGAAGCTCGTGCGGAGCCGAGGCGACAGCCGGAACGGCCAACAGGCCGACAGTCAGGCCGACAGCCTGGACAACTGCCAGGACAACAGCGAGGAGGGGGAGCCTCGGGGCGAGCGCGTCGGCGCGGTTACGGAGAGTGGTCATGGGTCCACGCTCGCGCACGAGGGCCCCATCGCGCTGATCATGAACGGGATCTGTGGAGTACTGACGGGTTGTGGACAGCGCCGTCACCCGGAGGTGCGAAGGTCCCGTACACTTCTTGTGGCGATCCGGGTCACCGGGTCGACTTCGCACGCCCCGCCATCGGCCCCATTCGCGCCGATGTCAGCGCTTCTCGGTCTCGGACTTCCGTGGCACAGCGCATCGGGGCGTCAGGCGCGACTGCCGTCCGGCGGACGCGACAACCGAGTATCTCAAGGAGTACGGCCATGGCCGTCGTCACGATGCGGGAGCTGCTGGAGAGCGGCGTCCACTTCGGTCACCAGACCCGTCGCTGGAACCCGAAGATGAAGCGCTTCATCTTCACCGAGCGCAACGGCATCTACATCATCGACCTGCTCCAGTCGCTGTCGTACATCGACCGCGCCTACGAGTTCGTCAAGGAGACCGTCGCGCACGGCGGCTCCATCATGTTCGTCGGTACGAAGAAGCAGGCCCAGGAGGCCATCGCCGAGCAGGCGACGCGCGTCGGCATGCCCTACGTCAACCAGCGCTGGCTGGGCGGCATGCTCACCAACTTCTCCACCGTCTACAAGCGCCTTCAGCGTCTGAAGGAGCTTGAGCAGATCGACTTCGAGGACGTGGCCGCCTCCGGCCTCACCAAGAAGGAGCTGCTGGTCCTCTCCCGCGAGAAGGCCAAGCTGGAGAAGACCCTCGGTGGTATCCGCGAGATGCAGAAGGTGCCCAGCGCCGTCTGGATCGTCGACACCAAGAAGGAGCACATCGCCGTCGGTGAGGCGCGCAAGCTCCACATCCCGGTCGTCGCGATCCTCGACACCAACTGCGACCCCGACGAGGTCGACTACAAGATCCCGGGCAACGACGACGCGATCCGCTCCGTCACCCTGCTCACCCGCGTGATCGCCGACGCCGTCGCCGAGGGCCTCATCGCCCGTTCCGGCGTCGCCACCGGTGACTCGAAGCCGGGCGAGAAGGCCGCCGGCGAGCCGCTCGCCGAGTGGGAGCGCGACCTGCTTGAGGGCGAGAAGAAGGACGACGCCGAGAAGCCGGCCGAGGCCAAGGCCGAGGGCGAAGTCCAGACCTCCGCGGAGACGGAGAAGGTCGCCGACGCGGAGCAGGCCGAGGCGTCCGTCGAGGCCGCTCCGGCCGCGGACACCGAGCAGGCCTGACCTTTACCAGGTTCGGTAGTCGACGGCGGGGGCCCACGGCCCCCGCCGTTCACCCGTAGATCCTTCAGACCTTCGAGAGAGAATTACAGATCATGGCGAATTACACCGCCGCTGACGTCAAGAAGCTCCGTGAGCTCACCGGCGCCGGCATGATGGACTGCAAGAAGGCGCTCGACGAGGCCGACGGCAACGTCGACAAGGCCGTCGAGCTTCTCCGTGTCAAGGGCCAGAAGGGCGTCGCCAAGCGCGAGGGCCGTTCGGCCGAGAACGGCGCCGTCGTCTCCCTCATCTCCGAGGACAAGACGTCCGGTGTCCTGCTTGAGCTGAAGTGCGAGACGGACTTCGTCGCCAAGGGCGAGAAGTTCCAGACCGTCGCCAACACGCTCGCCGCCCACGTCGCGGCGACGTCCCCGGCCGACCTCCCGGCGCTGCTCGCCTCCGAGATCGAGGCCGGCAAGACCGTGCAGGCGTATGTCGACGAGGCGAACGCCAACCTCGGCGAGAAGATCGTCCTGGACCGCTTCGCGCAGTTCACCGGCGGTTACGTGGCCGCCTACATGCACCGCACCATGCCCGACCTCCCGCCGCAGGTCGGCGTCCTCGTCCAGCTGGACAAGGAGAACGCCGAGGTCGCCAAGGACATCGCGCAGCACATCGCCGCCTTCGCCCCGAAGTACCTGAACCGCGACGAGGTCCCGGCCGAGACGGTCGAGAACGAGCGCCGCGTGGCCGAGGCCACCTCGCGCGAGGAGGGCAAGCCCGAGGCCGCCCTGCCGAAGATCGTCGAGGGTCGTGTCAACGGCTTCTTCAAGGAGGTCGTCGTCACGGAGCAGGCGTTCGCCAAGGACAACAAGAAGTCCGTCCAGAAGATCCTGGACGAGGCCGGTGTCGCCCTGACGCGCTTCGTGCGCATCAAGGTCGGCGTCTGAGTCTGTACGCGATCAACCAAAGACCCCGATAGGGTCTGACGCAGTCGTCCGGGTACCTGTCGGGCGGCCGCAGATCTGACGAGGAGGCCATTGCCGCACAGGGAACCGCAAGGACCCCGGCACTGGCCTTCTTCGTATGCGCACGAGGAGATCTCATGGAACAGGCCGACACAAGCGACGACGGCAACAAGAGTGACGACGGCAGGGGCCACGGTCACGGCCGCTTCATGCTGAAGCTGTCCGGTGAGGCGTTCGCCGGCCGGGGAGCGCTCGGCGTCGACCCCGATGTCGTCCACGCCATCGCCCGCGAGATCGCCGCCGTCGTCCGTGACGGCGCCCAGATCGCGGTCGTCATCGGCGGGGGCAACTTCTTCCGGGGGGCCGAACTCCAGCAGCGCGGCATGGACCGGGCGCGCTCCGACTACATGGGCATGCTCGGCACGGTCATGAACTGCCTCGCCCTCCAGGACTTCCTGGAGAAGGAGGGCATCGACTCCCGGGTCCAGACCGCCATCACCATGGGCCAGGTCGCGGAGCCCTACATCCCCCTCCGCGCCGTGCGCCACCTGGAGAAGGGCCGCGTCGTGATCTTCGGCGCCGGTATGGGCATGCCGTACTTCTCGACCGACACCACGGCCGCCCAGCGCGCGCTGGAAATCGATGCCGAGGCATTGTTGATGGGGAAGAACGGGGTCGACGGGGTGTATGACTCCGACCCCAAGACCAACCCGGCCGCGGTCAAGTTCGACGCCCTGGAGTACGGCGAGGTGATCGCCGGTGATCTCCGCGTCGCCGACATGACCGCCATCACGCTGTGCCAGGACAACAAGCTGCCGATCCTCGTCTTCGAATTGCTGAAGGAAGGCAATATCGCGCGTGCGGTCAAGGGTGAGAAGATCGGCACACTCGTGAGCGACCAGGGCACCCGGAGCTGATCCGGGGCTGCCCCGTACGGGGATGGACAGAGCCCTGCCGGTCGGACACCGTGCAGGACAAGACGCGACGCAGGTTCCGCCGGCCGATTCGTACGCCGGGCCCACTCAAGACACGCAGGAGCAAGTGGTGATCGAAGAGACCCTCCTCGAGGCCGAGGAGAAGATGGAGAAGGCCGTCCTGGTCGCCAAAGACGACTTCGCCGCGATCCGCACAGGGCGGGCGCACCCGGCGATGTTCAACAAGATCGTGGCGGACTACTACGGTGCCCTGACCCCGATCAACCAGCTGGCCTCGTTCGCCGTGCCCGAGGCGCGGATGGCCGTGGTGACCCCGTTCGACAAGAGCGCGCTGCGCAATATCGAGCAGGCGATCCGCGACTCCGACCTCGGCGTCAATCCGAGCAACGACGGCAACATCATCCGGGTGGTGTTCCCCGAGCTGACGCAGGACCGCCGCAAGGAGTTCATCAAGGTCGCCAAGACCAAGGCCGAGGACTCGAAGATCTCGATCCGCGCGGTCCGCCGCAAGGCCAAGGAGACCATCGACAAGCTGATCAAGGACGGCGAGGTCGGCGAGGACGAGGGCCGCCGCGCCGAGAAGGAGCTCGACGACACCACCGCGAAGTATGTCGCGCAGGTGGACGAGCTGCTCAAGCACAAGGAAGCCGAGCTGCTCGAAGTCTGATGAACGACTCTTTCCGGGGAGCCTCGTCGACAGCCGGGTACTGGGGACCGACCGACCCGGGGGTCCTTCCGGCGGGTCCCGCATACGATGAGCATCCCGCACAGCAGACTCGGCCCATGCCCATCGTGCCCGACGGACCCGCCGACAACGGGGACCAGCGTGACGACCGGGGGGCCGCTCGGCCGGGCGGCCCCCTGTTCCGTGACGAGACTCCGCAGGAGCCCATGGCAGCGCCTCCACCTCCCCCGCCGAAGAAGCGGGCCGGACGTGATCTGCGCGCGGCCATAGGGGTCGGCATCGGGCTCGGCGCGGTGGTCGCGGCTTCGCTCTTCATCGTCAAGGCCGTCTTCATCGGTGTCATAGCGGTCGCGGTGGTGATCGGGCTGTGGGAGCTGACCTCACGGCTCGACGAGAAGAAGGGCATCAAGGCACCGCTCGTCCCGCTGGCCGTCGGTGGCGCCGCGATGGTCGTCGCCGGATACGCGCGGGGCGCGGAGGGTGCCTGGGTCGCGATGGCCCTCACCGCGCTCGCGGTGCTGATCTGGCGGATGACCGAGCCGCCCGAGGGCTATCTCAGAGATGTCACGGCGGGGGTCTTCGCCGCGTTCTACGTACCGTTCCTGGCCACCTTCGTCGCGATGATGCTCACGGCGCACGACGGTCCCTGGCGCGTGCTGATGTTCCTCGTGCTGACGGTCGTCAGCGACACGGGCGCGTACGCGGTCGGCTGGCGCTTCGGCACTCACAAGCTGGCGCCCCGTATCAGCCCCGGCAAGACCAGGGAGGGGCTGGCCGGAGCCGTCGTCTTCGCGATGGCGGCGGGCGCCCTGTGTATGGAGTTCCTGATCGACGACGGAGTCTGGTGGCAAGGACTGCTGCTGGGTCTCGCGGTCGCGGCCAGTGCCACCCTCGGTGATCTCGGCGAGTCCATGATCAAGCGGGATCTCGGCATCAAGGACATGGGCACACTGCTGCCCGGCCACGGCGGGATCATGGACCGGCTGGACTCCCTGCTGCCCACGGCGCCGGTGGTCTGGCTGCTGCTGGTCCTCTTCGTGGGCTCGGGCTGAGCGGTACCGGTTACTCTGAAAGGGCTCGCCGCTCACGGGTGGCGGGCCCTTTTGAGCCCCGCGGCTGTGAAGCCGTTCCCGTGAGGTCTCCCGGCACCGGCACAGTCCTGCCGTACTCCCCGCCACGGCGGGGGCGCCCGGCCTCGCCGCACCGAGGAGATTTGGTTTTTCATGGCCCCGCCGACACCCGGAGAACTCACTTTCGTCGCGCCCCGCGGAGCCAAGAAGCCCCCGCGGCATCTCGCCGACCTCAGCCCCGCCGAGCGTCGCGAGGCCGTCGCCGCGATCGGCGAGAAGCCGTTCCGCGCCAAGCAGCTGTCACAGCACTATTTCGCGCGGTACGCGCACGACCCCGAGCAGTGGACCGACATTCCGGCCGCCGCGCGCCAGAAGCTCGCCACGGAGCTGCTGCCCGAGCTGATGTCGGTGGTACGGCATATCTCGTGCGACGACGACACCACCCGTAAGACCCTCTGGCGGCTCCATGACGGCACCCTCGTCGAGTCGGTGCTGATGCGCTACCCGGACCGGGTCACCATGTGCATCTCCTCGCAGGCGGGCTGCGGGATGAACTGCCCCTTCTGCGCCACCGGCCAGGCCGGTCTGGACCGTAACCTCTCCACCGCCGAGATCGTGCACCAGATCGTCGACGGGATGCGCGCGCTGCGGGACGGCGAGGTTCCCGGCGGTCCTTCGCGGCTGTCCAACATCGTCTTCATGGGGATGGGCGAGCCGCTCGCCAACTACAAGCGGGTGGTCGGGGCGATCCGCCGGCTGACCGATCCCGAGCCGGACGGCCTGGGTCTCTCGCAGCGCGGGATCACCGTCTCGACGGTCGGTCTGGTGCCCGCGATGCTGCGCTTCGCCGACGAGGGCTTCAAGTGCCGGCTCGCGGTCTCCCTGCACGCGCCCGACGACGAGCTGCGCGACACCCTCGTCCCGGTCAATACGCGGTGGAAGGTGCGGGAAGTACTGGACGCGGCCTGGGAGTACGCGGAGAAGTCCGGCCGCCGGGTCTCCATCGAGTACGCGCTGATCCGCGACATCAACGACCAGGCGTGGCGCGGCGACCGGCTCGGCCGGCTGCTCAAGGGCAAGCGGGTGCACGTCAATCTGATCCCGCTCAACCCGACGCCCGGCTCGAAGTGGACGGCATCGCGCCCCGAGGACGAGAAGGCGTTCGTCGAGGCGATCGCGGCCCATGGTGTGCCGGTGACCGTACGGGACACGCGGGGTCAGGAGATCGACGGAGCGTGCGGACAGTTGGCCGCCTCGGAGCGGTAGGAGCCGGTACGGCGCCAGGGGGTAACCTTGGCCTGAACGCATTGCATATTTTCCGACAGGGGAGCGCCACAGCGCTGAGAGTGCGGCACATGTCCGTGGGAGCGGGCAGCGGTCGCAGACCCTCTGAACCTTGCCCAGGTCATTCTGGGTAGGAAGTTCGGACACCACTCAAGCTGTAGCGCCCTGCCCGGAGTCCGGCCGGTACGGACCCCGGGCAGGGCCGCGTCTTCTCCTGGACATCCCAGGAGGAAAGTCAGTGAGCAGTACCCGTAGCAGTTCCCGTACCAGCACGAGAAGGGCCGCCGCCGGCGCGCTCGCCGCCGCGCTCGGTGTCTCGGCGCTCGCCGCCTGCGCCGGGTCCGACGGCTCGACGTCGTCCGGCGACGGCAGCGGCGGTTCGCCGTCGAAGACCGTCACCCTCGTCAGCCATGACTCCTTCAACTCCTCGCCCGCCGTGCTGAAGGAGTTCACCAAGGAGACCGGGTACACGGTCAAGGTGCTGAAGAGCGGCGACGCCGGCGAGGCACTCAACAAGGAGATCCTGACGAAGGGTTCGCCCCAGGGCGATGTCTTCTTCGGCGTCGACAACACCCTGCTCTCCCGCGCCCTCGACAACGGGCTGTTCACGCCCTACGAGGCCAAGGGCCTGGACCGTGTCGAGGAGAGCGCGCGCCTCGACAAGGACAAGAACCGCGTCACCCCGATCGACACCGGCGACATCTGCGTGAACTACGACAAGAAGTACTTCGCGGACAAGAAGCTGGCGCCACCGCGCACCTTCGACGATCTGATCAAGCCCCAGTACAAGAACCTGCTCGTCACCGAGAACGCCGCCACCTCCTCACCCGGCCTCGGCTTCCTCCTCGGCACGGTCGCGCGCTACGGCGACAACGGCTGGCAGGACTACTGGAAGAAGCTGAAGGACAACGGCGTCCAGGTCGTGGACAGCTGGGAGCAGGCGTACAACGACACCTTCTCCGGTTCCGCGGGCGGCAAGAAGGCCAAGGCCGACCGGCCGCTCGTCGTCTCGTACGCCTCCAGCCCGCCCGTCGAGGTGCTGTACGCCGAGCCCCGGCCGGAGGAAGCGCCGACCGGGGTCGCCACCGGCACCTGCTTCCGGCAGACCGAGTTCGCCGGTCTGCTGAACGGCGCGAAGAACGAGGCGGGCGGCAAGGCGCTGCTGGACTTCCTGATCGGCGAGAAGTTCCAGGCGGACATGCCGCTGAACATGTTCGTCAACCCCGTGGTCAAGGACATCGCGCTGCCGGAGCTGTTCACGAAGTTCGGCGCGACCGTCGACACGCCCGGGACCGTGGCGCCCGAGACGATCGCCGCCCACCGTGAGCAGTGGATCCAGTCATGGTCCTCACTCGTCGTGAAGTAACACCGAGGACGCCGAGCGACGGCCGGGCCGGGCGAAACCGGGGCGGGCGAGATCAGGGTGGGCGTGGCCGGGCCGGGGGGCGCGCGAACGCCGTCCGGCTCGCCCTCATGGCCCTGCCCGTCGCCTTCTTCGCGGTCTTCTTCGCCTACCCGGTGGCCGCGATCGTCGGCCGGGGACTGAAGACGGACGACGGCTGGCGGTTCGGCCGGATCGGGGACGTACTGACCCGCCCGGACATCCTCGACGTCCTGTGGTTCACCACCTGGCAGGCGCTCGCCTCCACCGCGCTCACCCTGCTGATCGCGCTGCCGGGCGCCTATGTCTTCGCACGTTTCGACTTCCCCGGCAAACAGCTGCTGCGCGCGGTCGTCACCGTCCCGTTCGTGCTGCCGACCGTGGTCGTCGGCACCGCCTTCCTGGCGCTGCTCGGGCGCGGCGGACTCCTCGACGACCTGTGGGGCCTCCGGCTCGACACCTCCGTCTGGGCGATCCTCCTCGCGCATGTCTTCTTCAACTACGCGGTGGTCGTCAGGACGGTGGGCGGCCTGTGGTCGCAGCTCGACCCGCGCCAGGAGGAGGCGGCACGGGTGCTCGGCGCCGGACGGCTCGCGGCCTGGTGGCGGGTGACGCTGCCGGCCCTCGGCCCCGCCGTCGCCGCCGCCGCGCTGATGGTCTTCCTCTTCACCTTCACCTCCTTCGGGGTCGTACAGATCCTGGGCGGCCCCGGCTTCGCCACCCTGGAGGTGGAGATCTACCGGCAGACCGCGCAGCTCCTCGATCTGCCCACCGCCGCCGTGCTCACACTGGTGCAGTTCGCGGCGGTCGGCGCGGTCCTCGCGGTGCACGCCTGGACCGTGCGGAAGCGGGAGACCGCGCTGCGGCTGGTCGATCCCGCGCTGACCGCCCGCCGGCCGCGCGGCGCCGGGCAGTGGGCGCTGCTCGGCGGGGTGCTCGGCACCGTACTGCTGCTGATCCTGGTGCCGTTGGGCGTCCTCGTCGAACGCTCCCTGAGCGGTTCCGGCGGGTACGGACTCGACTTCTACCGGGCCCTCGGTTCGGTGGACGCCGCCGGCGGCACCTTCCTCGTACCGCCGCTGGAAGCGGTCTGGAACTCCCTGCGGTACGCGCTCGTCGCGACCGTCATCGCGCTGCTGGTGGGCGGACTGGCCGCCGCCGCTCTCACCCGGCGCGCGGGTCGTCTCGTACGGGGCTTCGACGCGCTGCTGATGCTGCCGCTCGGGGTCTCGGCCGTGACCGTCGGCTTCGGCTTCCTGATCACGCTCGACAAACCGCCACTGGATCTGCGGGCCTCCTGGATCCTGGTGCCACTCGCCCAGGCGCTGGTGGGGGTTCCCTTCGTGGTACGGACGATGCTGCCGGTGCTGCGCGCGGTGGACGGACGGCTGCGTGAGGCGGCGGCCGTCCTCGGGGCGTCGCCGCTGCGCGCCTGGCGGGAGGTGGATCTGCCGATGGTACGGCGGGCGTCGCTGGTCGCCGCCGGGTTCGCGTTCGCCGTCTCGCTCGGCGAGTTCGGTGCGACGGTCTTCATCGCGCGACCGGACCGGCCGACGCTGCCGGTGGCCGTGGCCCGGTTGCTGGGACGGCCCGGCGAGCTGAACTACGGCCAGGCGATGGCCCTTTCCACGGTCCTGATGGTGGTGTGCGCGGTGTCGCTGCTGGCGCTGGAACGTATCCGTACCGACCGCTCGGGAGAGTTCTGATGGCCTTGCTGACCCTGTCGGACGTGACCGTACGGTTCGGCGCCCGCACCGCGCTCGACGCGGTGGATCTGGAGATCGCCGAGCACGAGATCGTCTGTGTGCTCGGGCCGAGCGGCAGCGGCAAGTCCACGCTGCTGCGCGTGGTCGCCGGACTCCAGGAGACGGCCGGCGGCCGGGTGGCGCTCGACGGCGCCGACCAGTCGGGGGTGCCCGTACACCGGCGCGGGGTCGGCCTGATGTTCCAGGACCATCAGCTCTTCCCTCAGCGCGATGTGCGCGGCAATGTCGCCTTCGGCCTCCGGATGCGTGGCGCCGCCCGGGACGAACAGGCCCGCCGGGTCGAGGAGTTGCTCGACCTCGTCGGACTGCCGGGAGCCGGCCGCCGGGCCGTCGCCGAGCTGTCCGGCGGCGAACAGCAGCGGGTCGCCCTGGCACGCGCGCTCGCGCCGAGCCCGCGGCTGCTGATGCTGGACGAACCGCTCGGCCAGCTGGACCGCGGCCTGCGCGAACGACTCGTGGTCGAACTGCGCGGCCTGTTCGGACGGTTGGGCACGACCGTGCTCGCCGTCACCCACGACCAGGGCGAGGCCTTCGCGCTCGCGGACCGGGTGGTGGTGATGCGCGACGGCCGCATCTCCCAGACCGGCACGCCGCTGGAGGTCTGGCAGCGGCCCGCCTCCGCCTTCGTCGCGCGGTTCCTCGGCTTCGACAATGTCGTGGACGCGACCGTGGACGGCTCGGGCGCCGACACGGTCTGGGGCCGGATCCCGGTCCCCGACGGATCGGCCCGGGGCGAGCGGACGGTGCTGATACGGCCCGCCGGTGTACGTCTCGTGGCCCCGGGCCAAGGGCTGCGCTGCACGGTCGGGGCGCGTACGTTCACCGGCGGCCGGGTCACCGTGCTGCTGCGGCCCGCCGGGTCGGCCGACGCGCCGGACATCGAGGCCGAGTGCGGGCTGCGCGACGCGCCGGAGGAGGGGGCGGAGGTGGGTGTCGCCTTCGCCGCCGAGGAGGTGGTGGTGCTGGCCGCTCAGGACCGGCCGGGCGTGCAGGCGGCGGAGATGGCCAAGCTGTCCTCGTAGACGCGATAGCGGGTGATCAGGCCGTCCTCGACGGTCAGCCGCATAGCGAACGGCGAGCGGAACGTCCTGCCGGTGGACCGTACCGTCCCGGCGAGCGTGCCGCTGAGCATCGCCTCCTTACCCTCCACGACGAGCGCGTCGACCGAACCCGCGGCCGGATCGGGGGTCTGGCCCTCGGCCAGTTCACGGAAGTGGTCCGCGACATCGGCGCGGGTGGCGCGCGGCCGGATCCACGGGACGGCGGGGTTCTCGGCGATGTGCCAGTCGACCTGTTCGGCGAAGAGGGCGGCGATCCGGCCGGGATCGCCCTCCGCGATGCGGCGCAGCAGCTCCTGAACGGTGGCGCGGGTCCGGTCGGCGCCCGTGCTGGCGGTGCCGTTGCTGGTGCCGGTGTGGTCGGTACGGAGGGTGGCCGCGCTGTCGGTCATCTCGTCGTCTCCCTGTGTCGGGTCGAGCCCGTAAGGGCCCCACGAGGACGAGCCTGCCGCGCCCCGCGCCGCCACGTCGATTACCTCGCGGGTCATGGCCCCGCGGTGCCCGGCCCGGCTGGTTGTCGGCAGGTGCCTCAGCCCGCCGCGAGCCGGGCCAGTGCCGCCGGTGCCTCGTCCACCGTGTCGACGAGCGCGATACGGGACTCCATCCGGCGTTCCCGCGCGAGCGCCGTCAGCAGTGGCCAGGCCGGCAGTCGCTCCGTCCAGTGGGCCCGGTCGACCAGGACCATCGGGGTCGGCTCTCCGCGCGACTCGTAGTAGTTCGGCGTCGCGTTGTCGAAGATCTCCTGGACCGTGCCCGCCGCGCCCGGCAGGAAGACCACCCCCGCGTTGGAGCGTGCCAGCAGGCCGTCCTCGCGGGTGGCGTTGGCGAAGTACTTGGCGATGTGCGCCGCGAAGGCGTTGGGCGGCTCGTGACCGTAGAACCAGGTGGGGATCCCGATCGACGCCTCGCCCTTGGGCCAGCGGGCGCGTATGTCGAAGGCGGCCCGCGCCCAGTCGGATATGGAGGGGACGAACGACGGCGCGTCCGCGAGGATGCCGAGCGCCTCGTCCAGCATCTCGTCGGGGTGGGCCGCCGCGTACGCGCCGAGGTTCGCGGCCTCCATGGCACCGGGACCGCCGCCGGTCGCCACGGTCAGTCCTGAACGGGTGAGCGAGCGGCCGAGCCGTGCCGCGCCGGCGTACGCGTCGGTGCCGCGCGCCATCGCGTGGCCGCCCATCACGCCCACCACCCGGGCGCCCACCAGGAGTTCGTCCAGCGCGTCGGAGATCGCGTCGTCGTGCACCGCGCGCAGCATGGACGCCAGGATGTCGCCGTCCGACTTCGTCCGCTGGAACCACGCGTACGCGCGGGCGTCGGGCGTGGCCTCGTAACCGCCCTCCGCCAGCCCCTCGAAGAGCTGGTCGGGCGAGTAGACGAAGCCCCGGTACGGATCGAACGGGAGATGCGGAACGGGCGGGAAGACCATGGCGCCGTCGGCCCGTACCTTGTCGGCGGCGCGGGGCTCCATGGGACAGCCGAGGAAGACGGCGTCGGTGGTGTCGGTGCGGAGCAGTTCGGGCGTACGGGCCGTCAGATCGACTGACTGCACCCGGTATCCGCCGAGCGTTCCCGCCCGGACGACCTCGTCGAACTCGTCAAGGGACTCGATCTCGCGGTCCTGGGCGTGCGCGGGAGACGCTGCGTCGTTCGGCATGGGGTCACGATAGGGCGTGGCCCGCGGGGAGTTGAGGCCCGGTCCCCGGCCTTCGTGCCCCGAGCGGTCGGCCTTCGGCCCCGGACAGCCGGAACCGGCCGTGCCCCGCGCTCGGGCGGGGCACGGCCGGTTCCGGGACAAGCGCCGCTCAGGTGGTCAGCGGGATCGCCGCCAGGGCCGCCACCGCCCAGGTCAGCGGGGCGAACACCACGAGGATCGTGGTCGCCCGCACCGCCGCCGCCGTACGNGCGCTGGGGGGGGCCACGGCCGGTTCCGGGACAAGCGCCGCTCAGGTGGTCAGCGGGATCGCCGCCAGGGCCGCCACCGCCCAGGTCAGCGGGGCGAACACCACGAGGATCGTGGTCGCCCGCACCGCCGCCGCCGTACGCAGGAGCGTGGCGGGGGCGCCGAGCCGGTACAGCGACTCGGTGGTGGCGAAGCGGGCCTGTCTGGCCTCCAGGAACGCCGTCAGGACCGTGGCCGCCGTACAGCCGATGACCAGGGTGGCGCCGAGGCCGGTGAGCGCGCCGAAGGGCCGTTCGTCACCCGGCCCGTACAGGGACGCCGCGGCGAACGCGCCCGAGACCACCGCGCACAGCACACCGAGCGGGCGCCCGATGGGGCGTGCCTCGGCCATCAGCGTGCGGCCCGCCAGCAGCCGGACCGCGCCTGGGCGCATGGCCTGGAGCAGCAGCCCACAGAGATGGGTGATCCCCGGCCCCGCGAGGGCCAGGCCGATCGCCGTCAGCGCCCAGCCCGCCAGCACTCCGGCCGAGCTGCCGTCGAAGTGGCCCGGCAGCGGCGGCGGGGTGCCGGTGCCGCCACCGCCCCGGCTCGCGTAGGTCTCGACCGCGAGCCCCGCCGCCGCGATCGCGACACCCCACGGAAGACCGGCCGGCGCCGGTGCCGGGTCGGGGACGCGTACGGGCGCCACGACCCTGGCCTCCTCGACGACCGTGTCCGGGGCCCGCGTCGCGTCCGCGTTCTCGGCCGCGGCGGTCTCCAGGGCCTGGTCCGACGCAGGGTCCGCGTCCGCGGCAGGCGCCGCGGCGACGGCGGGCCGGGCCGGCGCCCTGACGGGAGCGGGCCGGAGCCCGGTCGTGGTGCGCGTGCGCAGCGCCAGCCAGGTCGTCACCGTCGCCACCACCGGCACCGCCGCCAGCAGCGTCAGCACCGCGCCCAGCGGCAGCGGCCGGCCGGCGGCGAGCAGCTTCGCGGCGTCGCCGTCGAACGGCATCCCGGTCAGATCACCGCGCAGATGCAGGAAGAACAGCAGCGCCACCGCGCTGCCCAGCGTGCAGGTCACGGCGGTCGACGAGGCGGCCAGCGCGGCGAGCCGGGACGGCCCGAGGCCCACCGCGGACAGCCCGGAGCGTGGCAGGGTGCTCTGATCGGTACGGGCCGTGGCGACCGCGAACTGCACCGTCGCGGCCAGCGGGATCAGACACCAGAGCAGCCGCGACTGGGACCCGGCCGGATGGTCCAGTGCCCAGCCCAGTGTGCACAGCAGAAGGAAACCGACCCCGGCCGAGGCCGCGGCGACCAGCAGCCGGCGCAGCAGGACCATGGGGTGCGTGCCGAGGCCTAGACGGAGAGCGAGCACGCGGCCCGGCCTTCCGCCTCGGACGGCCGGGTCGAGTTGACCCGTCGTCCGTCCACCAGTGAGACCGTACGGTCGGCGAGCGCCGTGAGTTCCTCGTCCAGGGTGGCGAGGACGACCGTGATCCGGTGCGAGCGTGCCGCGGTGGTCAGTGTGCGCAGCACCTGCGCCCCGTCCGAGAGATGCAGCGCCGCCGTCGGCTCGTCGGCGAAGAGCACCGACGGCGTGGTGACCAGTGCGCGGGCGACGGCGACGCGCTGCCGCTGGGCCTGGTACAGGGCGTAGGGACGCTTTCGGGCGCAGGTGGCGATGTCGAGGCGCTCCAGCCACTCCATCGCCGCCGTCTTGGCGGCGCGATGGGGCGCGCCGAGCATCAGCAGGGGCAGGGCCGCGTTCTCCCAGGCGTTGAGCTCGGGGACGAGGGACGGCTCCGGGCCGATCCAGCTGAAGCGGTCGCGGCGCAGCTGTTCGCGGAGCGCGGCGCTCATGGTGTGGACCGGCGAGTCGTTGAACCAGACCTCGCCCTCCTGTGGCACCAACTGGCCCGACAGGCACTGCAGCAGAGTCGTCTTGCCGCTGCCGCGCGGGCCGCTCACGGCGAGGATCTCCCCCTCGCGCACACCGAGCGAGACGCTGTCGAGTGCGGGGGAGCCGTTGTGGGAGTAGTTCAGAGAACGCGCCCAGAGCACGTCGTTGTCGGGTGGGGCCACCATTGGCGTACACCTCGGTTCGGATTTACCTCCCCCGTTCGGGGGAACGAAGGCTGCGACGATCGGTCACAGGGCACGGTAGGTATTCGAAGCCGGGAGTACGGACAGCACACGGCCCGGGCGCCGCCCTTCTCACTCGAAAGGCGGCACCCGGGCCGTCCCCCGGGGTGGGTTCCGTACGGTCGATTCGGTGACGGAACCACCCGGGGACACTCTGTGCCGGATCGTCACCGTCAGAGCTTGGTCCACGCCTCCGTCAGCACGGACCGCAGGATTCCCTCGATCTCGTTGAACGTCGACTGTTCGGAGATCAGTGGCGGCGCCAGCTGCACGACCGGGTCGCCGCGGTCGTCGGCCCGGCAGTACAGACCGCTCTCGTACAGCTTCTTGGAGAGGAAGCCGTACAGGACGCGCTCGGTCTCCTCGCTCGTGAACGTCTCCTTGGTGGCCTTGTCCTTCACCAGCTCGATGCCGTAGAAGAAGCCGTTGCCGCGCACGTCGCCCACGATCGGCAGATCGTGCAGCTTGCTGAGCGTGTCGAAGAAGGCGGACTCGTTGTCCAGGACGTGCTGGTTCAGGCCCTCGCGCTCGAAGATGTCGAGGTTGGCGAGACCGACCGCCGCCGAGACCGGGTGGCCGCCGAAGGTGTAGCCGTGCAGGAAGGTGTTGTCACCCTCGTAGAACGGCTCGGCGATCCGGTCGGAGACGACGCACGCGCCGATCGGGGAGTAGCCCGAGGTCATGCCCTTGGCGCAGGTGATCATGTCCGGTACGTAGTCGAACTTGTCGCACGCGAACATCGTGCCGAGCCGGCCGAACGCGCAGATGACCTCGTCGGAGACGAGCAGGACGTCGTACTGGTCGCAGATCTCGCGGACCCGCTGGAAGTACCCGGGCGGCGGGGGGAAGCAGCCGCCCGCGTTCTGGACCGGCTCCAGGAAGACCGCCGCGACCGTCTCGGGGCCCTCGAAGAGGATCTGCTGCTCGATCTGGTCGGCGGCCCAGCGGCCGAAGGCCTCGGGGTCGTCGCCGTGGATCGGGGCGCGGTAGATGTTGGTGTTCGGGACCTTGTGCGCGCCGGGGACCAGCGGTTCGAACGGCGCCTTCAGGGCCGGCAGACCGGTGATGGACAGGGCTCCCTGCGGTGTGCCGTGGTAGGCGACGGCGCGCGAGATGACCTTGTACTTGGTCGGCTTGCCGGTCAGCTTGAAGTACTGCTTGGCGAGCTTCCAGGCGGTCTCGACCGCCTCGCCGCCGCCCGTGGTGAAGAAGACCTTGTTGAGGTCGCCCGGCGCGTAGTGGGCAAGCCGCTCGGCCAGCTCGACGGCCTTGGGGTGCGCGTACGACCAGACCGGGAAGAAGGCCAGCTCCTGCGCCTGCTTGTAGGCGGTCTCGGCCAGTTCGTGGCGGCCGTGCCCGGCGTTGACCACGAACAGTCCCGAGAGACCGTCCAGATAGCGCTTGCCCTGGTCGTCGTAGATGTAGGTGCCCTCACCACGCACGATGGTGGGCACGGGTGCGTTCTCGTACGACGACATGCGGGTGAAGTGCATCCACAGGTGGTCGTACGCGGTCTTGGAGAGGTCCTTGCTCACGGCTATCGGGTTCCCCACATGTAGGTCTGCTTCTTCAACTTGAGGTAGACGAAGCTCTCGGTGGATCGCACGCCGGGGAGCGCGCGGATCCGCTTGTTGATCACATCCAGCAGGTGGTCGTCGTCCTCGCAGACGACCTCCACCATCAGGTCGAACGAGCCCGCGGTCATCACCACGTACTCGCACTCGTCCATGGCAGACAGCGCGTCCGCGACGGGATCCAGATCGCCCTCGACATGGATGCCGACCATCGCCTGGCGCCGGAAACCCACGGTGAGCGGGTCGGTCACGGCGACGATCTGCATCACGCCCTGGTCGAGCAGCTTCTGGACGCGCTGGCGCACGGCCGCCTCGGAGAGGCCCACGGCCTTGCCGATCGCGGCGTACGGGCGCCGTCCGTCCTCTTGGAGCTGTTCGATGATGGCGAGGGACACGGCATCGATGGACGGCGATGATCCGTTCCCGGTCCTGGAATCTGTCCTGGACTCTGTTCTGGAGTCTGCGCTACGACTGGCCACGCGCCTCACTGTGCACTGCGACTCGTCCGTCCCGCAACCCTGTATCGATGAAATTCGTTGTTGAGGCGACCGAATCTCACCGAATCCGAAGTTGTGGAGGGGTCGGCCTGTCGAAAGCGTCGACCGACCGATTAAGGTGGGTGTCTCACCCATCGGACATTCCGATACGTAACTTCCGACAGGAGGGGTGGCAGTGACCACCGAGCTGCGCCGGCTGCGTAACTACATCAACGGAGAGTTCCGGGACGCCGCGGACGGGCGGACCATCGAGGTGGTCAACCCGGCCACGGGCGAGGTGTACGCCACCTCCCCGCTCTCGGGGCAGGCCGACGTCGACGCCGCCATGGAGGCCGCCGCGGCGGCCTTCCCGGCCTGGCGCGACACCACTCCGGCCGAACGCCAGAAGGTACTGCTCAAGATCGCGGACGCCTTCGAGGAGCGGGCGGAGGATCTGATCGCCGCCGAGTCCGAGAACACCGGCAAGCCGCTGGAGCTGACCCGTACCGAAGAGCTCCCGCCGATGGTGGACCAGATCCGCTTCTTCGCGGGCGCCGCCCGGATGCTCGAAGGCCGCTCGGCCGGGGAGTACATGGAGGGGCTCACCTCCATCGTCCGCCGCGAGCCGGTCGGTGTCTGCGCGCAGGTCGCGCCGTGGAACTACCCGATGATGATGGCCGTGTGGAAGTTCGCGCCGGCCCTCGCCGCGGGCAACACCGTGGTGCTCAAGCCGTCGGACACCACCCCGGCCTCGACCACGCTGATGGCCGAGATCATCGGCGCGATCGTCCCCAAGGGCGTCTTCAACGTCATCTGCGGCGACCGCGACAGCGGCCGTGCGATGGTCGAGCACCCGATCCCGGCGATGGCCTCGATCACCGGTTCCGTGCGGGCCGGCATGCAGGTCGCCGAGTCGGCGGCCAAGGACGTCAAGCGTGTCCATCTGGAGCTGGGCGGCAAGGCGCCGGTCGTCGTCTTCGAGGATGTCGACATCGCCAAGGCCGTCGAGGACATCGCGGTGGCGGGCTACTTCAACGCCGGACAGGACTGTACGGCCGCCACCCGCGTCCTCGTCCACGAGTCGATCCACGACGAATTCGTGACGGCGCTCGCGAAGGCCGCCGCCGACACGAAGACCGGCGCCGCGGACGACGAGGACGTGCTGTACGGCCCGCTCAACAACGCCAACCAGCTGAAGCAGGTCTCCGGCTTCATCGAGCGGCTGCCCGCCCACGCCAAGGTCGAGGCCGGCGGCCACCAGGTCGGCGACAAGGGCTACTTCTACGCCCCGACCGTCGTCTCGGGCCTCAAGCAGGACGACGAGATCATCCAGAACGAGGTCTTCGGCCCGGTCATCACCGTCCAGTCCTTCACGGACGAGGCGCAGGCGCTGGAGTACGCGAACGGTGTCGAGTACGCCCTCGCCTCCTCGGTGTGGACCAAGGACCACGGGCGGGCGATGCGGATGTCGAAGTCGCTGGACTTCGGCTGTGTGTGGATCAACACCCACATTCCGCTGGTCGCGGAGATGCCCCACGGCGGCTTCAAGAAGTCCGGCTACGGCAAGGACCTCTCGGCGTACGGCTTCGACGACTACACGCGTATCAAGCACGTGATGACCTCGCTCGACGGCTGACACGCCCACGGGAGCGCGTCCCGGCAGAGCGCGGAATTCCCGCCGGAGGGGCGGGCGGTGGACTTCTTGTCCACCGCCCGCCCCTTTCCTATGCGCAGGGCGAACAATCCTCACCCGAATGGCTCCCCTGGCTGTGTGACATTCCCTCAGCTGCGTGCCGGGCTCGCCGGGCGCATTCCGCCGGACGGTCCTACAGTCGCTTCTATCCCGTCAGGAGCAGGAGGAGCAATGGCGACCACCAGTACGGAGACCACCAGTACAAAGCGTCGCGGCTACCGGGAAGGGCTCAATGGCGAGCTGCTCGCGGAATTCCTGGGAACGTTCGTACTGATCCTGCTGGGCTGCGGGTCGGTGGCCGTGGCCGTCGCCGGACTTCCCGGATCGGGCCGCCAGACGGTCGCCTTCGGCCCGGCGAACTGGCTGATCATTTCCTGGGGCTGGGGACTCGGCGTGGTCTTCGGCGTATATGTCTCCGGAGGTATCAGCGGAGGGCATATCAACCCCGCCGTCACGCTCGCCTTCGCCGCGCGCCGCGGATTCCCCTGGAACAAGGTCCTTCCGTACTGGGGCGCCCAACTCCTGGGCGCTTTCCTCGGCGCCGCCGTGGTCTTTTCCGCGTACAGCTGGGCCATCGACGATTTCAATGGCAAGGCCGGAATCGCCAGGGACCAGTCGCTCTCCACCTTCTCGATCTTCGCCACTTTCCCGGCCGAGTACTTCGGTAGTTCCTGGTGGGGTCCTTTCCTGGACCAGCTCATCGGCACCGCGATTCTCCTCATCCTGGTCTGCGCGCTCATCGACACTCGCAACAGCGGACCTCTGTCGAATCTCGCACCGTTCCTGATCGGTCTGGTCGTCTTCGCGATCGGACTGAGCATCGGGACGAACGCCGGGTACGCGATCAACCCCGCGCGTGACTTCGGGCCACGGCTGTGGACGTATTTCGTCGGCTGGGGGGACATCGCGCTGCCGGGCACTTTCCAGTGGTTCAGCGGCTACTTCTGGATCCCGATCATCGGGCCGCTGGTCGGCGGGCTCATCGGCGTCTTCGTCTATGACTTCTTCATCGGGAAGGTGCTGACGGAGCGTGCCAAGGAGGTGAAGCCGCCGGAGAAGCTCAGGGCGGACGAGCCGGGACCGTCCAGGGAGGATCCGGGCGCGGACGTGTGACGGCGCGGTCGGGGCCGGTCCAGGGACCGCTCCCGACCCGGACCGGTCCAGGGGCCGGGCTACGCGGCCGGGGCCGGACCGGCGGACGGGGCGCCGAACGTGGCGACCATCAGCTTCAGCGCGGTCGGGTTCATGTCAGGGCCCTTCGCGTCCGTCGCGTTGACGCTGTACACCAGGGTCCGGGAGAGATCCCGGGTGGCGCCGATCACCGTGTTGTAGCCCCATCGTCCGCCCGACTTGCCCCACACCTGTCGGCCCCCGAGCGTCGTCACCGACAGACCGGCGCTGTACGCGGCGGGGTCGCCCGAGACATGGTCGCGCACGGACGGGGCAGGCAGGCTGAACATCTCCTCCAGCTGCGGCTCCGGCACGACCTGGCCCCGGAACAGGGCCTGGACGAACTGTTCGAGATCGGCGGTGGTGGAGATGAGATCGCCCGCCGCCCAGCTGCTCGTGTTTCCCCACACCGTCACATCGCGCAGTTCGACCTCCCCCTCGGAGCCGCCGGCCCGGGGGAAGGACTGGTAGCCGCGGTTGTGCGGCCCCTTGATACGCGGATCGTCGCCGGGGAAGTACGTGTCGCGCAGACCGAGCGGTGCCAGAACGCGGCTCCGGACCTCGTCCGCGTAGCGCGCGCCGGTGACCTTCTCGATCAGCAGCCCCAGCACGGTGTAGTTGATGTTGAGGTAGTGCTGCGCGGCGCCGGGGGCGAACTCCCGGTCCTTCGCGGTCGCCGACGCGACCATGTCCCGGGGATCGTGGCGGTCGAAGCGGTGGGCGTACGCCTCTTCGGCCGTCTCCCCGGGCAGGTCGGCCGCCGGGATCCCGCTGGTGTGGTCGAGCAGCTGCCGTACGGTGACCGCGCCGTACGCCGCCGGGATCAGCGTCGGCAGATAGGCCCTGGCCGGGCGGTCGAGGGCGACTCTCTTCTCGGCGGCGAGCTGGAGCACGACGGCGGCGGTGAACACCTTGGTCACCGATCCGGCCCGGAAGCGACCCTCCTCGTCGGCGGGGCGGCCACTGCGCAGATCGTGGACGCCCGCGCTGCCGCGCCAGCTGCCGCCGCTGCCGCCGACCCGGGCCAGCGCGGCGGTCGAGTCGGCGTCGGGCAGACCGGCGAGGGCGGCACGCAGCGCCTCGGCGTCGGGCGCGTCGCGCCGCGCGTCGGCATCGTCCGTGGGAGCGGTGCGGTGCGCGCCGCCGTGCGGAGCCGCCGTGGCGACGGCGGCCGGAGCCGCGGGGCCGGCCACGATCCCCAGAACGAGGGCGGCGGCCAGGGCGGCGGTGCGTGTGCGGGCAGGCATCTCTGGGGTCTCCAGGTGTCAGAGGCGGGTGGTGCCGACCCGTCCCATCCTGCTGAGCACCGCGCGCCGGCGGATCGCCGGAGCGAGCGGTCTTCGCGGCCTCAATCCCTCACCGGTACGGGGGAGTCGCGCACCGCGTCTCCTCCGTGGGGAGGATGTCCGGCGGTGACCAGACCGGTCTCGTACGCGCAGATGACCGCCTGGACGCGGTCGCGCAGACCGAGCTTCGCGAGCACATGGCCCACATGTGTTTTGACGGTGTGTTCGCTGACGGTGAGCGCCGCCGCGATCTCCGCGTTGGACAGGCCGCGCGCGAGATGCAGCAGTGTCTCGCGCTCCCTCGCGGTCAGGACATCGAGCCGCGCGGCGCCCGCGGCGGGGGGCCCGGCAGGCCGCCGGGTGTACTCCTCGACGAGCCGGCGGGCCACCGAGGGGGCGAGCAGGGAGTCCCCGGCCGCCACCACCCGTACCGCGTGCACCAGATCGTCGCGCCGGACGTCCTTGAGCAGGAATCCGCTCGCCCCCGCGTGCAGCGCCTCGTACACATACTCGTCGGAGTCGAAGGTGGTGAGCATGACCGCGCGACAGCCGGTCGCGCCCGTGATGGCGCGGCACGCCTCGATCCCGTCGAGCACCGGCATCCGGATGTCGAGCAGCGCCACCTCGGGGCGATGGTGGCGTACCGCCTCGACCGCCCGCGCTCCGTCGCCCGCCTCGGCGACCACCTCGATGTCCGGCTGCGCGTCCAGGATCATCGAGAATCCGCTGCGTACCAGCTCCTGGTCGTCGGCCACCACCACACGGATCGTCAACTCCCCACCTCCTCACGGGAATGTATGGGCGGCAGCGGAAGCCGTACGGTGAGCCGGAAGCCCAGACCTCCCGGGCCCGGTCCGGTGCCTGCCGTACCGCCATGGGCGGCGGCGCGTTCCCGGATGCCGATCAGCCCATGGCCGGGGACGGCGTCGGGGGCGGGGCCGGTGGGGTCGGCGGGACCCCGGCCGTCGTCGGTGACCGTGATCTCCAGGGCGTCCGCGCCGTACGCCAGCCGTATGCGCACAGAGCGCGCGGCGGCATGCCTGACCACATTGGTCAGCGCTTCCTGGACGACGCGGTAGACCGTCGCCTCCGTGTCGAGCGACAGCGGGCGGGGCCTGCCCTCGGTCACGTGGTCGACGGCGAGCCCGCCCGAGGCGACCCGTTCGACCAGCCCGGGGAGCGTGGTCAGGGACGGCTGCGGCCGGCGCGGCGGCGGCCCGGAGGCGGCGGCGGTCCCGGATGTCCCGGTGTCCCCGGCTTCCGCGGACGTTTCGGTGTCCTCGCGGAGCAGCCCGAGCATCCTGCGCAGCTGGACCATCGCGTCCCGGCCGGTCTCCGAGATGGCCTCGAAGGCCGCCTCGGCGCGCTCGGGCGCCGTGCGTACGGCGACCGGACCGGCCTCCGCCTGGACCACCATCACGCTGACCGCGTGCGACAGGATGTCGTGCATCTCCCGGGCGATGCGGGCCCGTTCACGCGCCGTCGCCCGCTCGGCCTCGATCCGGTTCGCCCGCTCCAGCTGGGCCGCGCGGTCCTCGACCGCCGCCGTATAGGCCCGGCGGGTGTGGGTCAGCCGGCCGAACGCGTACGCCGCGCCGAACACGAAGAGCGAGAACAGCAGCTCCTTGGCGTCGCGGGAGTTCAACGCGACCCCCGGGGGCACGAGCGCGAAGGTCCCCACGGCGGCCGGGACGCGGCGGCGCGCCGGGGACAGCGCGGCGACCGTGTAGAGCGCCATCAGGCTGGTGTACGGCAGGCTCTGGCCCGGACCGTCGAGCGTGAACTTGTAGAGGATCTGCGCCATCAGTACGGCGAGCAGTACGGTCACGGGCGCCCGGCGCCGCCAGACCAGCGGCAGCACGGCCAGCGTGGTCAGTCCGTACGAGGGCCAGTCGGCGGGCGGCACGTCCGGTCCGCGCGGCACGACGAACGGAATGGTCACCGCGGCCTGGATGAGCAGGGCCACCCCGATGTCGACGGCCCAGGGCCCGGCGACGGCCGGCGTTCCGGCCCTCGCGTCGCCGGCCCCCGCCTTGCCGGCGTCCGGCGGTCCCGCTGGTCCCGTTCTCCCGATTCCAGGCACGTCAGGGCTTGCGGGCCACCACGCCGAACTGGGCCACTTCCGCCGCGCCGTCGTCCCGGCGGGGGTCGGGGCGCCAGCGCGCGCAGGAGACGATGCCCGGCTCCAGCAGCTCAAGACCGGCCACGAAGGACTCGATGTCCGCCCGGCCGCGGGCGGTGATCGGCGGCGTCGCGTTCTCGTTCCAGAACCGCATGGCCTCGGCATTGCCGTCGCCGCCCAGTTCCAGCGTGGGGTGGGTCAGTACGAGATAGCTGCCGGACGGTACGGCGGCCAGCAGCTTCCGTACGATCGACCGCGCGTCGTCGGTGTCGAGGACGAAGTTCAGGATGCCCAGCATTATCACCGCCACCGGCTGCCGCAGGTCGAGCGTCGGCTCGACGGCGGCCAGGATCCCGTCCGGGTCATGGGCGTCCGCGTCGATGTACTCGGTGGCGCCCTCGGCGGAACCCGTCAGCAGCGCGCGGGCGTGCGCCAGCACGATCGGGTCGTTGTCGACGTAGACGATCCGGGACTCGGGCGCGATCCGCTGCGCCACCTCATGGGTGTTGTCGACGGTGGGCAGGCCCGTGCCGATGTCAAGGAACTGCCGTACGCCCAGGTCACCGGTGAGATGACGGACCACACGGCCGAGGAACGCCCGGTCCGCGCGCGCCACTTCGCCGATGCCCGGATAGAGGCCGGTGATCCGGTCGCCCACCGCACGGTCCACCAGATAGTTGTCCTTGCCGCCCAACCAGTAGTTCCAGACGCGCGCGTTGTGGGCGATGTCGGAGCGGATACGTCCCGTCGCGCGCGGGTCGTTGTGGTCGTCGGCCATATCTTCTCCTCTGCTCACTTCCGCACCCGCCGCACCCCCCGCACCCGCCGCGCTCGCCGTGAACACGGGAGGGACCGTCGGCTCATCATGCCCGACCGTATGCCCGGGGCTTCATGAACGACGAGTCCCGAGCAGCCCGGACAGGACATCGATCCGGTTGGTGGTGACGGAGTCGACGCCGTGCGCGATCAGCCGGCGCATGCTGCGCCGGGTGTCCACGGTCCAGGCGGAGACCAGCAGCCCGTCCCGGTGGTTGCGGTCGGCCAGCTCCCGACTGACCAGCCCGAACCGGTAGTTGAGCCAGCGTGGCCGCACCGCCGCCAGCAGGGCCGGCCGCGGTGGCGCGAGCGTCGTCCAGGTCAGGGCGATCTCGGCGCGCGCGTCGGCGGCGCGTACGGCGAGCATCGCGCTCGGGCCCGCGCAGTAGTACACGCGCTCGGCGGCGCCGCACTCGCGCACCGTGCCGACGATGGTGCGTACCGCCTCCTCGGTCGCGCCGGGAAGGTCCACCATGAAGCGGGTCCCGTCCGCACCCGGGTGTCCGCTTCCGGCCCCGGCCGGGTCCTTCGCGGTGAGCGCCTCGCGCAGCGTCGGGACCCCGCCGTCCGTCAGCTCGCGCAGCTCCTCGTACGTCAGCTCGGCCAGCCGCCGCTCATGGCCCCAGAGCCGCTCCAGCGTGGCGTCGTGCAGCAGCACGGGCTCACCGTCGCGGGTGAGCCTGACGTCGATCTCGACCGCGTCAGCGCCCCGCCGCCGGGCGGAGTCCACGGAGGGGAGGGTGTTCTCCCGTACGCGATAGGGGTCGCCGCGGTGGCCGACCGCGACGACACTCCGCGCGGCGGGGTCCCGGTCCGTCCGGTCGCCCGACATGGTCAGCGCGCGAGCCACTGGGCGGTGTACGCGTCGATCTCGGCGGTGAGCCGCTTCTTTCCGTCGCTGTCGAGGAACGAGGCCTCGACACCGTTCTTCGCGAGATCGGCCAGACCGCGCTCGTCCAGGCCGAGCAGCCGGGCGGCCACCCCGTACTCCTGGTTGAGGTCCGTGCCGAACATCGGCGGGTCGTCGCTGTTGATGGTGACCAGCACACCGGCCGCGACCATCGCCTTGATCGGGTGCTCTTCGAGATCGAGGACGGCGCGGGTGGCGATATTGGAGGTCGGGCACACCTCAAGCGGGATGCGGTGCTGGGCGAGGTAGGCCAGCAGCCCCGGGTCCTGGACGGCGCTCGTGCCATGGCCGATGCGCTCCGCGCCCAGCTCGCGCAGCGCGTCCCAGATCGTTTCGGGGCCCGTCGTCTCACCGGCGTGCGGCACGGAGTGCAGGCCCGCGGCGATCGCGCGGTCGAAGTACGGCTTGAACTGCGGCCGGGGCACCCCGATCTCGGGACCGCCGAGACCGAAGGAGATCAGCCCCTCGGGCCGCAGGTCCACCGCGAGCCTGGCCGTCTCCTCGGCCGCGGGCAGCCCCGCCTCGCCGGGGATGTCGAAGCACCAGCGCAGCACGACACCGAACTCGGCCTCGGCGCTCTTCCTGGCGTCCTCGATCGCCTCCATGAAGCCCTGCTCGGGGATGCCGCGGCTGGTCGAGCTGTACGGCGTGACCGTCAGCTCGGCGTAGCGGATGTTCTGGCGGGCCATGTCACGCGCGATCTCGAAGGTCAGCAGCCGGACGTCCTCGGGCGTACGGATCAGATCGACGACGGAGAGATAGACGTCGATGAAGTGCGCGAAGTCCGTGAAGGTGAAGTACGCGGCGAGCGCCTCGGGGTCGGTGGGCACCTTGGAGTCCGCGTGCCGGCCGGCCAGTTCGGCCACGATACGGGGCGACGCCGACCCGACATGGTGGACATGCAGTTCGGCCTTGGGCAGCCCCGCGATGAAGGGGTGCAGATCGGTCATCGGGGTCCTCCGTGTGCTGGGGCGGGTCGCCAGGAATTCACGGCGCCGGCAGGGGCGGTACGTCCGCGCTCTGCCGTGGGCCGTTCGGGTCAGGGATCATCGTAGGCCGGGCCGGTTCCGCGTGGAGCGGAGGCCGTAGCATGACGGAATTACGATGGGGGAGGCCCATGTCAGACAAGAGCGAGCAGCCGCCGGGCGGCTACGAGCCGAGTGATCCCTGGGCTCCGCCCGAGCAGCGGATCCCGCTGGACAAGCCGGCGTCACTGCCGCCGCCACCGATATCGCCCGAGCTTCCGGGACAGCCGTCCCCCGGGGGCCCGGGAGCCCCCGGGGAACCGTCGCCCGGATCGGTGCACAACATGCCGACGGTCATCGGCATGACGGCCGGAGGGCCCGAGTCCGGCGCCGTACCGCCGCCGCCCACCGCTCCCGGGGGACCGGCTCAGCCCGCCCCCGGTCCCTATGGATACCCGAGCGCCCCGCCCGCCCCGCACTCCGCCGCTCCGTACGGCGCCGCTCCGTACGGCGCCGGCGCGGGACCGGGAGCGGCCCCCGGCTACGGCTATCCCGGCTACCCGGCGGCTCCCCAGCCGTACCCGGGCGCCCCGGGGTACGGCCAGCCCGGCTGGCAGCCCCCGGCGAACGGTATGGGCGTCGCCGCGATGGTGCTCGGCATTCTGTCCGTCTGTCTGTTCTGTCTGTACGGCATCGGCGGCATCGTCCTCGGCGTACTCGCGCTGATCTTCGGCATCGTCGGCAGGAAGCGGGTACAGCGGGGCGAGGCCACCAATGAGGGACAGGCCCGCGCCGGTGTCATCCTCGGCTCGATCGGCATCGCCCTCGGCGTCATCTTCCTCGGCTTCATCATCTGGGGCATCACCCAGGCGATCAACGAGGAGAACGACAACGACTACGACAGCACCTACGACGGCTACAGCACCTCGCTGGTGGTCGACGTCACTCGGTAGACCCGGGAGGACCCGTGGCATCCGGGGGCCCGCCAGGCTCTGAGCCGACCGGTCCTCAGCCCGCGGACCCTCCGTCGTCCGAGGCCGCGCCCGCGCCCGCGGCCTCGGCCCGGAGCCGCTCACGCGCCTCCATCAGCGCCAGGCCCAGCAGATTCAGCCCGCGCCAGCGCTCGGGGTCCCGCGCCCGCTCGTCGTCCGAGGCCAGCCCGATGCCCCAGATCCGGTCCATCGGGCTGGCCTCCACGAGTATCCGGTCGCCCGTGGCCATCAGGAATCCGCGCAGCGCCGCGTCCTGCCCGAACTTGTGGACGCTGCCCTCCACCACGATGCCGAAGCGCTCGCGCTCCCAGACGGTCTCGTCGAAATCGCGCACCAGCCGCCCCGCCTTCTTGGCGAGCGCCGGATTCGCCGCCCCCAGCGCGGCGCGCTCGGCCTCCTCGTCCCCGAAGAGCCGTGCCTTGCGCGCCATCATCCAGTGCTCGGCCGTCGCGTACTCCACCCCGTCCACCGTGAACGGCGACGGCCACCACTGACTGAGACAGCTCGCCCCGAGCGTGCCGTCCCGCCGTGCCGCGTGGCCCCAGAAGAGCAGGTATTTCTCCCGCCCCGAGTTCTTCCCCATGCATGCGAGTCTGGCAGCCACCACTGACATTCCGTCCGCCGATCAGGGCGCTGAGGCGACACATGGTCGACCGATTCCGTCGCGTAACCAAAAGGCAACAACGGAATCCCTTGTTGAGGTGGCGGTGCTCTGTCAGGATCGGCACTCAATTGAAGCCGGAACAACAGCCGGAACAACAGCTGACCAACCAGCTGGAACATCGGAGAGCGTCATGGCCAACCGCTTCCAGGTGCGGGACCGCTTCGCGGACGGTGCGCAGTTCATCGGCGGACGGCCCCGCCCGGGCACCTCGGGACGTACGCACGCCGTCGTCAACCCGGCGACCGGCGAGGAGCTGTACGCGTACGAACTGGCGGGCGCCGATGATGTCGACGCCGCCGTGACCGCCGCGCGCGAGGCGTTCCCCGGCTGGTCGGGCACCACCCCGGGGGAGCGTTCCGACGCCCTGCACCGGTTCGCCGACGTCCTCGCCGAACAAGCCGACGACCTCGCGTACGCGGAATCGCTCCAGTGCGGCAAACCGATCAAGCTGTCCACCGAGTTCGATGTCCCCGGCACCATCGACAACGCCGCGTTCTTCGCGGGCGCCGCGCGCCATCTCCAGGGCGCCTCGGCCGGTGAGTACAGCGCCGATCACACCTCGTACCTGCGCCGCGAGCCGATCGGGGTCATCGGCTCCATCGCGCCCTGGAACTACCCGCTCCAGATGGCCGCCTGGAAGATCCTGCCGGCCGTCGCCGCGGGCAACACCATCGTCCTGAAGCCCGCCGAGATCACCCCCTTCACCTCGCTGATGTTCGCGGGCGCCGCCCAGCGGGCCGGACTGCCCGACGGCGTGATCAATATCGTCAGCGGCGCGGGGCCCGAGGCCGGGGAACGTCTCGTCGGCCACCCCGATGTCGTGATGACCTCCTTCACCGGCTCCACCGCCGTCGGAAAGCGCGTCGCCGAGATCGCCACCGCCACCGTCAAACGCCTCCATCTCGAACTCGGCGGCAAGGCGCCCTTCCTGGTCTTCGACGACGCGGACCTGGAGGCCGCCGTCCATGGAGCGGTGGCGGGTTCCCTCATCAACGGCGGCCAGGACTGCACGGCCGCCACCCGCGCCTATGTGCAACGGCCGCTCTACGACGCCTTCGTCAGCGGTGTCGCCGATCTGATGGAGACCGTGCGCCTCGGCGACCCCTTCGATCCGGCCACGGACCTCGGCCCGCTGATCTCGGGCACCCACCGCGACCGCGTGGCCGGCTTCGTGGAACGAGCCCGCGGCTACGCCCGGATCGTCACCGGCGGCGAGGCGCCCGGCGGGATGTGGAAGGACGGCGCGTACTACCGCCCCACCCTTGTCGCGGACGCCGCCCAGGACAGCGAGATCGTCCAGTCCGAGATCTTCGGCCCGGTCCTGGTCGTCCTGCCCTTCGACTCCGACGACGAGGGCATCCGGCTCGCCAACGACACTCCGTACGGCCTCGCCGCCTCCGCCTGGACCCGCGACGTCCACCGCGCGGGCCGGGCCACCCGTGAGATCAGGGCCGGCTGTGTCTGGGTCAACGACCACATCCCGATCATCAGCGAGATGCCGCACGGCGGGTACCGGGCCAGCGGATTCGGCAAGGACATGTCCATGTACTCCTTCGAGGAGTACACGCAGGTCAAGCATGTGATGTACGACAACACCGCGGTGGCCAGGAAGGACTGGCACCGCACGATCTTCGGTGACCGTCCCTAGGGACCGTCCGTCCGCAGTGACCACCCACCCGAAAGGGCACAGCGCATGGAGCAGTACGAGCCCGACCGTCTCTCCGGGGCCCAACTGGCCGCGATGCGGCGCAGCCTGACCAGCGGCAGGGGCGCCCTCACCCGCCGTTCCATGCTGCGCGCCACCGGTGCCGGCGCGCTCACGATCGGCGCTCTCGCCGGTCTGAGCGGCTGCGGGATCCCGCCCGCCAAGCGGGAGGGCGACGGGCCCGCGTCCACCGACCACTCGGCGGACGAGAAGCGGGTCGTCTTCTCCAACTGGACCGAGTACATGGACGTCAGCGAGGACGAGAAGGACTACCCGACGCTCCGGGAGTTCACCAGGCGCACCGGCGTCAGCGTCAAGTACACGGCGGACATCAACGACAACGTCGAGTTCTTCGGCAAGATCCAGCCGCAGCTGGCGGCCGGCCAGGACATCGGCCGCGATCTCATATGTGTCACCGACTGGCTCGCCGCCCGCATGATCAGGCTCGGTTACGCGCAGAAGCTCGACCCCTCGCGGCTGCCCCACGCGTTCGCGAACCTCTCCGACCAGTTCCGCTCACCCGACTGGGACCCGGGCCGCGCCCACAGCTACCCGTGGACCGGTATCCCCACCGTCATCGCGTACAACGCGAAGGCCACCGGCGGACGCAAGGTCGACTCCGTCTCCCAGCTGCTCGACGACCCCCAGCTGAAAGGGCGCGTCTCCTTCCTCTCCGAGATGCGCGACTCCATCGGAATGACCCTGCTCGATCTGGGCAAGGACCCGGGCAGCTTCACGGACGACGACTTCGACGCCGCCGTCGCCCGTATCCAGAAGGCCGTCGACAAGAAGCAGATCCGCCGCTTCACCGGCAACGACTACACCGCGGACCTCGACAAGGGCGATATCGCGGCCTGTGTCGCCTGGGCCGGTGACGTCGTCCAGCTCCAGACCGACAACCCGGACATCAAGTTCGCCATCCCACGCAGCGGCTACATCATCTCCAGCGACAATCTGCTGGTCCCGGCCAAGGCACGGCACAAGACCAACGCCGAGATGCTCATCGACCACTACTACCGGCCGGAGATCGCCGCCCAGCTCGCCGCGTACATCAACTACGTCTGCCCGGTCGACGGTGTACGCGCCGAACTCGCGAAGATCGACACGTCGATGGCCGACAACACCCTGATCCTCCCGGACGCGGCGATGGCCGCCGCCTCGCACGCCTTCCGTTCCCTCAGCGCCGAGGAAGAGACGGCGTACGAGCAGAAGTTCGCCAAGCTCATCGGCGCCTGACGCCGCTCCTCCTCCATCGCCGGGGACGGCCTGGTCTCAGCCCGTCCACCTCTCTCATCCCCGGGACCGTTACCCATGACAGAGACTGCATCCACCAGCCGGGGCGGCGGCGACGTCCGCCTGTCCGGGATCAGCAAGACGTACGGCTCCTTCCGCGCCGTCAAGCCGCTCGATCTCACCGTGCCGCGGGGCTCCTTCTTCGCTCTCCTCGGCGCGTCGGGGTGCGGCAAGACCACCACCCTGCGGATGATCGCGGGCCTGGAGGAGCCGACCACCGGCACGGTCTTCCTGGGGGACAAGGACGTCACCGGCCTGCCTCCCTACAAGCGGCCGGTCAACACCGTCTTCCAGAGCTACGCGCTCTTCCCGCACCTCGACATCTACGAGAACGTCGCCTTCGGGCTGCGCCGCCGCGGCATCAAGTCCGTACGCGGGCAGGTCGGCCAGATGCTCGATCTCGTCCAGCTCGGCGACTTCGCCAAGCGCAAGCCGCACCAGCTCTCCGGCGGCCAGCAGCAGCGGGTCGCCGTCGCCCGCGCGCTGATCAACCACCCGCAGGTGCTGCTGCTCGACGAACCGCTCGGCGCCCTCGACCTCAAGCTGCGCCGGCAGATGCAGCTGGAGCTGAAGCGCATCCAGACCGAGGTCGGCATCACCTTCATCCATGTCACCCACGACCAGGAGGAGGCCATGACGATGGCCGACACGGTCGCGGTGATGAACGGCGGTGTGGTCGAGCAGCTGGGCAGCCCCGCCGATCTCTACGAGAACCCGCGGACCACCTTCGTCGCCAACTTCCTCGGCACCTCCAACCTCATCGAGGCCGAGGTGGCCGAGATCCACGGCGACGACGTGGTGGTCACGGCGGGCGGCGCCAAACTGCGGCTGCCCGCGGGACGGTGCTCCGCCCCGACCACGAGCGGCGGCAAGCTGCTGGTCGGCATACGGCCCGAGAAGATCTCGCTGGCGCACGCGGACGACGCGGGCACCATCCCCGACGGCCACAACCGCATCACCGGACGGATCGCCTACTCCAGCTTCATCGGAGTCTCCACGCAGTATGTGATCGACAGCCCGGTCTGTCCCGAGTTCGAGGTGTACGCGCAGAACATCGAGCGGGACAGCCGGCTCTCCCCCGGCGCCGAGGTGGTCCTGCACTGGAACCCGGCGCACAGCTTCGGTCTTGACGCGGCCCAGTCCCTGCTTGCCGGGACAGTGGGCTCCGCGGGCATCGAGACGGTGGACGAGGAGGTCTCGTGACGATCACCGAGGCGCCGCCCGCCGCGCCCGCCACCCCGCCGGAACCCCCGGTGCGCAAGGCGTCCACGCGCAAGCGGCTCGTCCCGTACTGGCTGCTGCTGCCCGGCATCCTCTGGCTGCTGGTCTTCTTCGCGCTGCCGATGGTCTACCAGGCGTCGACCTCGGTACAGACCGGCTCCCTGGAGGAGGGCTTCCAGGTCACCTGGCACTTCCCGACCTACTGGGACGCGCTCCAGGAGTACTACCCGCAGTTCGTGCGCTCCCTGCTGTACGCGGGCACCGCCACGATCCTGTGTCTGCTGCTCGGCTATCCGCTCGCGTATCTCATCGCCTTCAAGGCCGGACGCTGGCGCAATCTGCTGCTGGTCCTGGTCATCGCGCCGTTCTTCACCAGCTTCCTGATCCGCACACTCGCCTGGAAGACGATCCTCGCGGACGGCGGCACGGTCGTCGGCATCCTGGACTCCCTCCATGTGCTCGACGTGACCAGCTGGCTCGGCTGGACCGAGGGCAACCGCGTACTCGCCACGCCCATGGCGGTGGTCTGCGGGCTCACCTACAACTTCCTGCCCTTCATGATCCTGCCCCTCTACACCTCGCTGGAGCGCATCGACGGGCGGCTGCACGAGGCAGCGGGCGATCTGTACGCCAGGCCGCTGACCACGTTCCGGAAGGTGACCTTCCCGCTCTCCATGCCGGGGGTCGTCTCCGGCACGCTGCTCACCTTCATCCCGGCGAGCGGTGATTACGTCAACGCCGAACTGCTCGGCTCCACCGACACCAAGATGGTGGGCAGCGTCATCCAGACGCAGTTCCTGCGGGTCCTGGACTATCCGACGGCCGCCGCGCTCTCGTTCATCCTCATGGCGATCGTCCTGCTGATGGTCACCTTCTACATCCGCCGAGCAGGGACGGAGGACCTGGTCTGATGCGCTGGCTCCGACGCAACATCGTCGTCATCGCGGGCGTGCTGACGCTCGGCTATCTGATCGTGCCCAATCTCGTCGTGATGGTCTTCTCCTTCAACAAGCCGAACGGGCGCTTCAACTACTCCTGGCAGCGCTTCTCGCTGGACGCCTGGAAGGACCCCTGCGGAGTCGCCGATCTGTGCGGCTCGCTGACGCTCTCCCTCCAGATCGCCGCCTGGGCGACGCTCGGCGCCACCGTCCTGGGCACGATGATCGCCTTCGCGTTGGTCCGCTACCGCTTCCGGGCGCGCGGCTCGATCAACTCACTGATCTTCCTGCCGATGGCGATGCCCGAGGTCGTGATGGCCGCCTCGCTGCTGACGCTCTTCCTCAACCTCGGCGCGCAGCTCGGCTTCTGGACCGTGCTGATCGCCCACATCATGTTCTGCCTCAGCTTTGTGGTGACCGCCGTCAAGGCGCGCGTCATGTCGATGGACCCGAGACTGGAGGAGGCGGCGCGGGACCTCTACGCGGGGCCCGTACAGACCTTCCTGCGGGTCACGCTGCCGATCGCCGCCCCCGGCATCGCGGCGGGCGCCCTGCTCGCCTTCGCGCTCTCCTTCGACGACTTCATCATCACCAACTTCAACGCCGGCTCGACCGTGACCTTCCCCATGTTCGTCTGGGGCTCCGCGCAGCGCGGCACGCCGGTACAGATCAATGTCATCGGGACGGCGATGTTCATCGTCGCCGTACTGCTGGTGGTCGGCGGTCAGCTGGTCAGCAACCGACGGAAGAAGACCGCCACCGCCTGAACGGGTCTCACCATCCCCTGAAGGAGTTGGAAGACATGGCCCCAAGCGCCATGCGTACCGCCACCGCGGCGCTCTCCGCCGCATCGCTCTCCGACGCGCGGCCGGTCCCGTACTGGCTGGACGACCCCGGCAGGCCGGGGGCCCTGCCGGCCCTCACGGGCGACGAACACTGCGATCTGCTGGTCATCGGCGGCGGCTACAGCGGGCTGTGGACCGCGCTGCTCGCCAAGGAACGCGACCCGGAGCGGGACGTCGTACTGATCGAGGGCCGCGAGGTGGGCTGGGCCGCCTCCGGCCGCAACGGCGGCTTCTGCGCCGCCTCCCTCACCCACGGCTTCGGCAATGGGCTCGCGCGCTGGCCGGGTGAGCTGCGGAAACTGGAGGAACTGGGCGAGCGTAATCTCGACGCCATCGAGGCGACCGTCGCCCGCTACGCGATCGACTGCTCGTTCGAACGCACCGGTGAGATCGATGTCGCCACCGAGCCGTACCAACTGGACGACCTCCATGAGCTGTACGAGGAGGCGACGCGGCTCGGCCGCACCGGTCTGGAACCGCTCGACCGGGACGCGCTGCGCGCCGAGGTCGACTCCCCGACGTTCCTGGGCGGGCTGTGGGACCGGCGCGGCGTCGCCATGCTGCATCCGGCCAAGCTCGCATGGGGCCTCAAGCGCGTCTGCGCGGAGCTGGGGGTACGCGTCTACGAGAACACCCGCGCGCTGGAGCTGGCGCGTGCCCGAGCCGGAGCCGGGTCCGGAGGCGGGCCGGGTGCCCGGTCGGGTGCCGGTTCCGGGATGGCCGTGCGTACGCCGTACGGCCGGGTCTTCGCGCGCAGGGTCGCGCTCGGCACCAATGTGTTCCCCTCGCTGGTCCGGCGGGTACGGCCGTACACCGTCCCGGTCTACGACTACGCGCTGATGACCGAGCCGCTGACCGAGGCGCAGCGCGCCGCGATCGGCTGGCGCAACCGTCAGGGGCTCGGCGACAGCGCCAACCAGTTCCACTACTTCCGGATCACCGACGACCACCGCATCCTGTGGGGCGGCTACGACGCGATCTATCCGTACGGCGGTCGGCTCGACGCGGCGCTCAACCACCGTCCGGAGACCTATCTCAAGCTCGCCGGCCACTTCTTCCGCTGCTTCCCGCAGCTGGAGGGGGTGCGCTTCAGCCACGCCTGGGGCGGTGCCATCGACACCTGTTCGCGTTTCTCGGCCTTCTTCGGCACGGCCTACGACGGCCGGGTCGCGTACGCCGCCGGGTACACCGGGCTCGGTGTCGGGGCGACCCGCTTCGGCGGGGAGGTGATGCTCGATCTCCTGGCGGGCGAACGGACCGAGCGCACGGCGCTGGAGATGGTCAGGAGCAAGCCGCTGCCGTTCCCGCCGGAACCCGCCGCGTGGGCGGGGATCGGTCTCACCAAATGGTCGCTGGCCCGCGCGGACGCCCGGGGCGGTCGGCGCAATCTGTGGCTGCGGACCATGGACCGGCTGGGCCTCGGTTTCGACAGCTGAGCCACCGCCGGACCGGCCGCCGAGGTCCTTGTGACCCAGATCACCGCAAGATCGCGGGCCGAACTCGCGTCATCGCCCGGCCCCCCTCGTGTCTCCCCCTTGTGGACAGATTGTCCAACAATACGGAGGGGAGGCCGGGCACATGACCGGCTCAGGGGCGAACAACGCGGTGGGGTGGCTGACTTCGGTGGCACCGGATCCAGAAGCCTGCCGATGGGAGTGGGAGCGCAACCCGCTGGGGGTGGCTCTGCTGCCCGCCGGCCGGCTCTGGGACGTGCTGATCCTCCCCGGCGCGCTCGGCTATCCGACCCTCGACGTGCTGACCAGGCTCGTCGACCGGCCGGGGCCCGTGCTCGCCGACTCCGGCGACTCCCGCATGGGGTTCTTCGTGCCGCCGGGCACGGTCGCGCGCTGGCTCGGTACGGGCGTACGCGGCGCCGGGTCCGGCACCTGGATCGTCGTGCCGTACCCGGGACGGGCGAGCGGCGGTCTGCGCTGGCTGGTGCCGCCGGACGGCTCGGGCACACTCACCGACGCGTCGCTGCTGGAGCTGGCGATGCACGAGGCGGCGGCGAACCTCGCGGCCGGGAACGGCGATGGGGGCGGGGGCGGCCGGAGCGGCGCCGTGTGACGACGGCGGGCGGGGGCGACCGGGGCGGTTCCGGGGTGGCGCTGTCACAGGTCTTGACCAACCAATTGGTCTGGACCATGCTGTGCGCGCTCCGCCACCTCATTTCCCCCATGCCCGGAGGCAGTTGTGGAACGCACCAGACGTCCTGCTCTGTACCCAAGACTGGTGGCCGCCCTCGCGGCCGCCGTGCTCACCGCGGGCGGACTCGTCGCCGCCGCCCAGACGGCACGGGCCGCCGACGCGGACATCGCCCGTAACGGCGGCTTCGAGTCCGGCCTGACCGGCTGGAGCTGTACGGCGGGCAGCGGCTCCGTCGTCACCACACCGGTGCACGGTGGCGGCGGCGCGCTCAAGGGGACCCCCGCGGGCAACGACAACGCCAAGTGCTCGCAGACCGTCACGGTCAAGCCCGACTCCGCGTACACGCTCAGCTCCTGGGTCCGCGGCGGCTATGTCTATCTCGGCGCCTCCGGCACCGGCACCACCGATGTCTCGACCTGGACGCAGTCCGCGGCCGACTGGCAGAAGCTGACCACGACCTTCCGCACCGGCCCGAGCACCACCTCGGTGACCATCTACACCCACGGCTGGTACGGCACGCCCGCCTATTACGCCGACGACCTCACCCTCGTCGGCCCCGGCGGCGCGCCCGAGCAGGCCCCGGCCGTCCCCACCGGCCTGAAGGCGGGCAGCGTCACCTCGACCTCCGTGGCGCTGTCCTGGGCGCCGGTCACGGGAGCCACCGGCTACACCGTCTACCGGGGCGGCGTGAAGGCCCTGGACGTCTCCGGCACCTCGGCGACCGTCACCGGGCTCAGCCCCGCCACGGCCTACAGCTTCCAGGTCGCCGCGACCAACGCCGTCGGCGCGTCCGCGCTCTCGCCCGCCGTCACCGCCACCACCGCCCCCTCGGGCGGCGGCGGAGGAGGCGGTGACCTGCCCGCCCACGCGCTGGTCGGCTATCTGCACTCCAGCTTCGCCAACGGCTCCGGCTACACACGCATGGCCGATGTGCCCGCCTCGTGGGACGTCATCAACCTCGCCTTCGGCGAACCCACCTCGGTCACCTCGGGCGACATCCGCTTCAGCCTCTGCCCGGTCGCCGAATGCCCGAACGTCGAATCCGTCGCCGAGTTCAAGGCGGCGATCAAGGCCAAGCAGGCCGCGGGCAAGAAGGTCCTGATCTCCATCGGCGGCGCGAACGGCCAGGTCCAGCTCTCCACCACCGCCGCCCGTGACGCCTTCGTCTCCTCGGTCTCCAAGATCATCGACGAGTACGGTCTGGACGGCCTGGACATCGACTTCGAGGGCCACTCGCTCTCGCTGAACACCGGCGACACCGACTTCCGCAACCCCACGACACCGGTCGTCGTCAATCTGATCTCCGCGATCAAGACCCTCAAGGCCAAGTACGGCGCGGACTTCGTCCTCACCATGGCGCCCGAGACCTTCTTCGTACAGCTCGGCTACCAGTTCTACGGATCCGGTCCCTGGGGCGGCCAGGACCCGCGCGCCGGATCGTATCTCCCGGTGATCCACGCCCTGCGCGACGATCTCACCCTGCTGCACGTCCAGGACTACAACTCCGGCCCGATCATGGGTCTGGACAACCAGTACCACTCGATGGGCGGCGCCGATTTCCATATCGCCATGACCGACATGCTGCTCACCGGCTTCCCCGTCGCCGGTGACACCACGAAGGTCTTCCCGGCGCTCCGCCCCGAGCAGGTGGCCATCGGCCTGCCGGCCTCGACCCAGGCGGGCAACGGCCATACGTCACCGGCCGAGGTGAACAAGGCGCTGAACTGCCTGACCAAGAAGACCGACTGCGGCTCGTACCAGACCCATGGCACCTGGCCCACCCTGCGGGGGCTGATGACCTGGTCGATCAACTGGGACCGCTTCAACCAGTGGGAGTTCTCGAAGAACTTCGACGCGTACTTCGGCTGAGATCGCGGCTGAGATCGCGCGATCCGGCCGCGCGGAGTGCCCGCTCCAGAGCCAGGAGCGGCATTCCGCAGAGCGCCAGGCTGCCGAGGACGTCCAGCGGCCAGTGGTAGCCACGCAGCAGAAGACCGATGCCCGTCGCCAGGGTGAGCAGGACGGCGGCGGGCATCGCCCACGTCCGCCCGCGGGGCGCGAGGAGCAGGGCGGCGGCGCCGTACGCCACCATCGCCGTCGCCGTATGCCCGGACGGGTAGTACCCGGTGGCATCGGTCAGCGGGCCCTGCCGGTCGATCCAGATCTTGAGCGGTACGACCAGGAGAGGGACGGCTGCCATCGCGAGCGCCGCCATCAGCGGTCGCGCGCGCTGCCCGCGCCAGAGCGCGTACCCGATCACCAGGGCCAGTACGGGCACGGCGACGAGCATGCTGCCCAGATCGGCGAGGAGTTCCGTCATTGGTCTGGGCCCCTGGCCCGCGAGCGCGTGACCAACCCGCTCGTCGGCCGAGCGCAGCGGCCCGCCGGCGGAAACCTGCCAGGTCACGAGCGCGAAGACGGCCGCGCACAGCGCGAAGGGAACCCAGAACCGCCACCCGGGGCGGGAGAAGAAGGAGAAAAAGGCCGGCCGCCCGGGAACAGGGGGGGTGGTTCCGGGGCGGCCGTACGGACCGGTGTGCCGCACGCCCCGGGGGGTTTGGGGCGGGCGGCCGTCCGATCGGTGAGGTGTTCCAGAGCCGAAGGCTCCAGTGGTGTGCGCGAAGGCACGACCAAAGCGGTGCTGGGGATGCCCCGCTCCGGTGTCGCCCGCAGTCCCCTGCGAGCGGGGTGTTTCTCTCATCTGCGGAAACGGTACGTCAGGCGCGCGGCCACCGACAGTACGAAACGCATCCCGCCATCGGCCTCGCACACCTTCTTCACAGGCCCTGACAGGTGTGACGGACCGGGGGCGGAGTGCCGTCCACGGTCCGCCGTTCCGGCAGCTCGGACGCCAGGTCAGACGGTGGCGAGAGCCTGCTCGATGATGTCCAGGCCCTCGTTCAGCAGGTCCTCGCCGATCACCAGCGGCGGCAGGAAGCGCAGCACATTGCCATAAGTGCCACAGGTCAGGACCAGTAGCCCTGCCGCGTGGCACGCCTTGGCGAGCGCGGCGGTCGCCTCCGGGGCCGGCTCCTTGGTCTCGCGGTTCTTCACCAGCTCGATCGCGATCATCGCGCCCCGGCCGCGGACATCGCCGATGAGGTCGTACTTCTCGCGCAGCGCGGAGAGCCGGCCCTTCATGACCGTCTCGATACGGCGGGCCTTCCCGGCCAGGTCCTGTTCCCGCATCGTCTCGATGGAGCCGAGCGCGGCGGCACAGGCCACCGGGTTGCCGCCGTACGTACCGCCGAGGCCGCCCGAGTGCGCGGCGTCCATGATCTCGGCGCGACCGGTGACGGCGGCGAGCGGCAGACCGCCCGCGATGCCCTTCGCGGTGGTGATCAGGTCGGGGACGACGCCCTCGTCCTCGCAGGCGAACCACTGGCCGGTACGGCAGAAACCGGACTGGATCTCGTCCGCCACGAACACGATCCCGTTGTCCTTGGCGAACTTCGCCAGCGCGGGCAGGAAGCCCTTGGCCGGCTCGATGAAGCCGCCCTCGCCGAGCACCGGCTCGATGACGATCGCCGCGACGTTGTCGGCGCCGATCTGCTTGCTGATCTGGTCGATGGCCTGGGCGGACGCCTCGGGGCCGCAGTTCTCGGGACCGGTCGGCCAGCGGTAGCCATAGGCGACCGGCACCCGGTAGATCTCCGGGGCGAACGGCCCGAAGCCGTTCTTGTACGGCATGTTCTTCGAGGTCAGCGCCATGGTGAGGTTCGTACGGCCGTGATAGCCGTGGTCGAACACGACCACCGCCTGGCGCTTGGTGTACGAACGGGCGATCTTCACGGCGTTCTCGACGGCCTCGGCGCCCGAGTTGAACAGCGCGGACTTCTTCGCGTGGTCACCCGGGGTCAGCTCGGCGAGCCGCTCACAGACCTCGACGTACCCCTCGTACGGCGTGACCATGAAACAGGTGTGGGTGAAGTCCGCGAGCTGGGCGGAGGCGCGGCGTACGACGGCCTCGGCGCTGGCACCGACCGAGGTCACGGCGATCCCGGAACCGAAGTCGATCAGCCGGTTGCCGTCCACGTCCTCAAGGATGCCGCCGTCGGCGCGGGCGGCGAACACGGGCAGCACGGACCCGACGCCCGCGGCGACCGCGGCGGTACGGCGGGCCTGCAACTCCCTCGACTTCGGGCCGGGGACGGCGGTGACGAGGCGGCGCTCCTGCGGAATGGCGGTCATGAGGGGCTCCTGGGGGTGTTTCCGGGGTCTTTCTTCGGCTTTCTTCGCAGGCTAGGGGTGGGGGAGGGGTGCGGGCATGCGCCGTTCGGTAGTAACCGGGGCGTGTCGTTGTCCGTGACGGACAGGTGGCCCACGCGCCGGGGCCGGGAGGTACGGCGGGGCGGGCGACACCCCCTGCGCGCGGAACGGTGAACTACCCGTGCGCGGGCACTAGATTGACGCTTGCACACGAGATCGACGCTTGCACAGGGCGGACCGCGCAGCGCGGGCCCGACTGGTAGGGGGCAGGGGTTCATGGACACCGACGGCACGCACGACTCGCAGGGCACGCGCGCCACCCCTGTGCCGCGGCCGGCGGGGCCGCCACCAACGCCACCAACGCCGCCCACACCCTCCACGGCGCCCGCGGCCCCCACGGCGCACTCCACGCCACCGCCGATGCCGACGGCCTCGCCGGTCTCGGCGGGTCCGCCGTCCGGTGCCTACAAAGCCGGCGCCTTCGAGACGGCTCCACCCCCCGCGCCGGAGCGCGCCCCGGACAGCGGCCCGACGCTGGGCGAGTGGCTACGGGTGCCCAGGGTCGCGGACGCGCCCGGGACCTGGACGTACGGACACCGGCCCCGCCCCCCGGAGGAGCCGGAGCGCACGCCCACGCGGCAGCTGGTCAGCGGCGCGCTGATCTCGCTCCTCGCGGGCCTGCTGCTCTGGTCGCTGCTGTGGAACGGCTATCTGGGCAGTTTCTGGCTCTGGCCGCTCTTCCTCCTTACCCCGGACCGCTGGTGGATCGGTACGCAGGAAGGCGCTGTCGCCCAGGCCATCTACAACGTGCTCGTCGTCGGCGGGCTTCTCTTCCTCTTCGGCCGGCTCGGCCGCTGGCCCGAGCTCGCCCGCCGTGTTCTGCGCCGGGTCCCCGGCGTCGCCCCGGAGGAGACCGCGCCCCCGCCTCCGGAGCCCGAGGACGATCTGGCCGAGTGGCCCCAGCTCCGCTCCTCCGGCCAGGGCGAGACCGCCGCGCGGCTCGCCGCCGAGGTGCGCAACGGGCGGATGAACGATGTCGACTACGCCCGGATCCGGCGCGCCTGGCAGTCCGTGAGGGCCGATCCCTCCCGGCTCACGGCGTTCGCCGAGGCCGTGCGCGGCCATGGCGCCGGGGCCTGCGTCCACCCGTCGGGCAAGCGCGACCTGCCCGTCCGCGCGGCCCGGCACGATCTGCTCGTACAACAGGTCAGGCTCGGCACGGTCCACGACGGGGAGCGCAACCCGTACCCCCGGCGCGGGACGGGGCTCGCGCTGGATCCTGGCCTGCTGGGGACCTCGCTGCTGGCCGTGGGGCCGCCGGGCGCCGGCAAGACACACGCGCTCGTCCGGCCGGTCGTCGAGTCGCTCTCCCTCCAGGCGCTCGCAGGACAGGCCGTCGTCATCGCCGTCTGCGCCGCCGGAACCCAGCTCGGCCCCGACAGCGCCTATGACGTCGTGGTCCGGCTCGGCGACCCGGCGTCGGTGTACGACCTCGATCTGTACGGGGGGACGAACGACCCGGACGAGGCCGCCGCCGTACTCGCCGAAGGTCTGGTCGGCGATCTCACGGACACCGACGGCAGGCGCGCCACCACCGCGCTCGCGCAGCTGCTCGGCCCGTTCCACGCGGCACACGGCCGGCTGCCCGCCGTCCCGGAGCTGCGCGAGCTGCTCGACGGCACGCCCGCCGCGCTGGCGGCGCTGCGCGAGGCGCTCGACGCCGGGGGCCACCACGCCATGCGGCGTGAACTCGACACCAGGGAACGGCAGTCCGGAGCCCCGGGGGACGCCGGGAGCGCGCTCGCCGACCGGATCGCACTGCTCGACCGCCCGGCGTTCGCGGGCTTCTTCGACACCAGCGGCAGAACCCGGCCGTTCTCGCTGCGCACCCTGCAGCATCCGCTCCGGGTCCGTATCGATCTGCCCGAGCGCGGACACGCCGAGGCCTCGCGGATGCTGGCCAGGCTCGTGCTCGCCCAGTTCACGGCGAACGCCGCCGTACGCGCCGACCGCTCGCTCTTCGCCTGCCTCGTCCTGGACGACGCGACCCGCACCCTCACCGGCGAGACGCTGCGCGGGGTGCAGCGGCTGCGGTCGGTCAACGCGGGCGCGCTGCTCACCCTGCGCACGCTCGACGATGTGCCGGAGGCACTGCACACCGCGCTCCTCGGAGCCGTCGGCTGCCGGATGGCCTTCTCCGGGATCACCACCTGGGACGGCAAGCGCTTCGCGGAGGCCTGGGGCACGGAGTGGGTGGAGACCCGGGACGTCACCCAGCGCACGGTCTTCGCCGACCAGCCGCTGACCCGGGCCATTCACGCGTTCCGGAAGCTGGTCACCGGCAAGGCCGTGACGACGGACGCGGTGACCGTACGGAAGGTCGAGCGCGAACGGTGGTCGGCCTCCGAGCTGGCGCACTCGGTCCCCGCCGGGCACGCGGTGCTGTCGCTGCGCACGGTGGGGGGCGACCACGCGCCGCCCCTGCTGGTGGATCTGCGGAGCTGACCCCCGGAGCTCGCGCCACCCGGCCACGGCACCGGGCCCCGGCCCCCGGCCGTCGGCTCGTACAAGCTGGCAGAATTGAGGGATGCCGTTCGTACGGAGCGGCGTAATCGTCCGAGGCGGCGTCATCCGGCCGCCGCCCTGCCCCTCGATCGCCGAAGGCCCTACGGTTCCACCATGCCGCCCACCCTCGCCTCGCTCGTCCAGCACTCGGCGCTCAATCTGACCGTGCGCGCGGGCGAGGACCGGCTGCAGACGCCTGTGCGCTGGGTCCACGCGAGCGAGCTGGCCGACCCCGTGCCGTACATGGAGGGCGGTGAGCTGCTTCTCATCACGGCGACAACGCTGGACGCCGACGATCCGGAGGCCATGCGGCGCTATGTGCGCCGGCTGGTCGGCGCCGGGGTCGTCGGGCTCGGCTTCGCCGTCGGCGTGAACTACGAGGACGTCCCCGAGGCGCTGGTCGAGGCGGCACGGGAGGCCGGGCTGCCGCTGCTGGGCGTTCCCCGGCGTACCCCTTTCCTCGCCATCAGCAAGGCCGTCTCGGCGGCGCTCGCCGCCGATCAGTACCGCGCGGTCACCGCCGGGTTCGAGGCCCAGCGGGAGCTGACCCGTGCCGCGCTCGCCGAGGGGCCCGCGGCGCTGCTGGCCCGGCTCGCCGCGTATGTGGACGGCTGGGCGGCGCTGTACGACGCGTCGGGCGCCGTGGTCGCCGCCGCGCCCGAGTGGGCCGCGCGCCGGGCCGCCCGGCTGACCGGCGAGGTGGAACGGCTGCGGGAGCGGCCCGCGCCCGCGAGCGCGGTGGTCGGAGCCTCGGGCGACGCGCTGGACGAGGCGTCCGGCGACGCCGAGGACCGGGTCGAGCTCCAGTCCCTCGGCACGGGCCGGCGGCTGCGCGGCGCGCTCGCCGTCGGCACAGGAGCCGCGCTGGGTACCGCGGAGCGGTACGCGGTCCACTCGGCGATCGCCCTGCTGACGCTGACGACGGAACGATCGCGCGCCCTTCAGGCCGCCGAACAGCGGCTCGGCTCGGCCGTGCTGCGGATGCTGCTCTCCGGCCAGCCCGACCACGCGCGGGCCGTGGCGGGGGATCTGTACGGGGGCCTGCTCGACGCCCCGTTCCGGCTGCTGGTCGCCGAATCGGCCGAATCGGCGAACTCGGCGAAGTCGGCGAAGCCCGCGCCGGACCCGGAGACCGACCATCCGCTCCAGCTGCTCGCGGAGGCGCTGGAGGCCGCGGCGGCACGGGCGGGCGAGGCGGTGCTCGCGGTCCCGGACGGCGAGGAACGGCTCATGGTGCTCGCGGTGGACGGCGGGGCGGTGGTCACGGCCTGCGAGGGATACGCGCGGCGCGAGGCCGAAGAGGCCGGGGTCGTCATCGGGCTCTCCGCGCCGACGGGCCCGATCGCGGCGGCGGGTGCGTACAAACAGGCGGAGCAGGCCCTCTCGGTGGCACGGCGGCGCGGCCGCGCGCTGGTCGAGCACGAGGAACTGGCGGCGGGATCGATCCTTCCGCTGCTCGCGGACGACGCGGTGCGCGCCTTCGCCGATGGCATGCTGCGCGCCCTGTACGAGCACGACGCGAAGGGCCGCGGCGATCTGGTGGCCTCGCTGCGGGCCTGGCTCTCCCGCCACGGCCAGTGGGACGCGGCGGCGGCGGACCTCGGGGTCCACCGCCATACGCTGCGCTACCGCATGCGCCGGGTGGAGGAGATCCTCGGCCGCTCGCTGGACGACCCGGACGTACGGATGGAGCTGTGGCTGGCCCTGAAGACGACGGCGTCACCCGTTCCCGCGACCGAGTAGCCGGGCAGCGCGGAGGTGCTGGGGCGGGGGTGGTCCGCCACTCGGCTGTCCGGTTACGACATTGCGTAGCACACCCTCCACCCCATCACTCCACCCCGGACAAACGACCACCCATGCCCGCACCCCTACCGTGGAACCAGACACCCCCATCTCTTCGGAAGGGCCCGGACTCGCAATGACTTCCACCCACGCTTTCTGGCTCGCCGGCCGCCAGGCCACCGGCGAGGACACCTTCGATGTCACCTCCCCCTGGGACGGCCGGCTCGTCGGCACCGTGGCCGTGCCGACCGAGGACCAGGTCGAGGAGGCCGTGGCCGCCGCGCACGCCGTCCTGGACGAGTTCGCCGCGACGCCCGCGCACGTACGGGCCGCCGCGCTCGACCATGTCTCGCGCAGGCTCGTCGAGCGCACCGAGGAGATCGCCCGGCTGATCTCCGCCGAGAACGGCAAGCCCCTCAAGTGGGCCCGGGGCGAAGTCGGCCGCGCCGTCTCCGTCTTCCGCTTCGCCGCCGAGGAGGCCCGCCGCTTCAACGGCGGGGACGCCCAGCGTCTCGACACCGACGCGGGCGGCGCCGGCCGCCTCGCCCTGACCCGCCGCTTCCCCCGTGGCGTCGTCCTGGGCATCGCGCCGTTCAACTTCCCGCTCAACCTCTGCGCCCACAAGATCGCCCCGGCCATCGCGGTCGGAGCCCCGATCATCCTCAAGCCCGCCCCGGCGACCCCGCTCTCCGGCCTCCTCCTCGGCGAGCTGCTGGCCGAGACCGAGCTGCCGGCCGGCGCCTGGTCCGTACTGCCCGTGCCGAACGACCGGATGCCCGCCCTCGTCCAGGACGAGCGGCTGCCGGTGATCTCCTTCACCGGCTCGGACAAGGTCGGCTTCGCGATCATGGACTCCGTGCCGCGCAAGCACTGCACGCTCGAACTCGGCGGCAACGGCGCGGCCGTCGTCCTCGCCGACTACGCGAGCGAGAAGGACCTGGACTGGGCGGCGACCCGGATCGCCACGTTCTCGAACTACCAGGGCGGCCAGTCCTGCATCTCCGTCCAGCGCGTGATCGCGGACGCCTCGGTGTACGAACGTCTCGTCCCCAAGGTCATCGCCGCGGTCGAGGCCCAGGTCACCGGCGACCCCGGCGACGACGCCACCGATGTCGGGCCGCTCGTCAGCGAGGACGCGGCCAAGCGCGTCGAGTCGTGGGTCGACGAGGCGGTACGGGCCGGCGCCCAGCTGCTCACGGGCGGCAAGCGGGATGGCGCCGGCTATGCCCCGACGGTGCTGTCCGAGGTCCCCGAGGACGTCACGATCTCCCGCGAGGAGGTCTTCGGGCCCGTTCTCACCCTGCGCCGGGTCGAGAGCGAGACCGAGGCGTTCGAGAAGGTCAACGACTCGAAGTACGGCCTCCAGGCCGGGGTGTTCACCCATGACCTCCAGGCCGCCTTCCGCGCCCACCGCGCGCTGGAGGTCGGCGGCGTGATCATCGGTGATGTCCCCTCGTACCGCGCCGACCAGATGCCGTACGGCGGTGCCAAGCAGTCCGGCGTCGGCCGTGAGGGCGTCCGGTTCGCGATGGACGACTACACGTACGAGCGCGTCATGGTGCTCACGGGCCTCGCCCTCTAGAAGCGCCCCGGGGGCCTCCGCGGCCCGCGCCACGACTGGTGCGGGCCGCCGGAATCGGGTAGATACGGACGAGTAGTACCAGGCCGGTTGAACCGTCACTGGACCCGACTCCGCGGCGAGGTGAGTTCCTCATGTCCGCCCCATCCGCACCCTCAGCAGCATCCGCACCGCAGGAACCCCAGGGCACGCCCAAGGTCTCCGAGCGGGAAGCGCGCCAGGTCGCCGAAGCGGCCCGGGAACAGGGCTGGCGCAAGCCGAGCTTCGCCAAGGAGATGTTCCTCGGCCGCTTCCGTCTCGATCTCATCCATCCGCACCCGATGCCCGCGTCCGAGGACGTCAAGCGCGGCGAGCAGTTCCTGACCAAGCTCCGCGAGTTCAGCGAGACGAGGATCGACGGCGCGCGGATCGAGCGCGAGGCCCGGATCCCCGACGAGGTGATCAACGGCCTCAAGGAGCTGGGCGCGCTCGGTATGAAGATCGAGACCAAGTACGGCGGGCTCGGCCTCACCCAGGTGTACTACAACAAGGCCCTGGCCCTGGTCGGCTCCGCCAGTCCGGCGATCGGCGCGCTGCTCTCCGCCCATCAGTCGATCGGCGTACCGCAGCCGCTGAAGCTTTTCGGCACCCAGGAGCAGAAGGACACGTTCCTGCCGCGCCTGGCCCGCACCGACATCTCGGCCTTCCTCCTCACCGAGCCGGACGTGGGCTCCGACCCCGCCCGGCTGGCCACCACCGCCGTGCCCGACGGCGACTCGTACGTCCTCGACGGTGTGAAGCTGTGGACGACCAATGGAGTCGTCGCCGATCTGCTCGTCGTGATGGCGCGCGTGCCGAAGACGGAGGGCGGGAAGGGCGGCATCACGGCGTTCGTCGTCGAGGCCGGCTCCCCGGGCATCACGGTCGAGAACCGCAACGCCTTCATGGGCCTGCGCGGTCTGGAGAACGGTGTCACCCGCTTCCACCAGGTCCGGGTGCCCGCCGCGAACCGCATCGGCCCCGAGGGCGCGGGCCTGAAGATCGCCCTCACCACCCTCAACACCGGCCGGCTCTCGCTGCCCGCGATGTGCGTGGGCGCCGGCAAGTGGTGTCTGAAGATCGCCCGCGAATGGTCGGCCGCCCGCGAGCAGTGGGGCAGAGCGGTCGGCCGCCACGAGGCCGTGGGCGCGAAGATCTCGTTCATCGCCGCCACCACGTTCGCTCTGGAGGCGGTCGTGGACCTGGCCTCCCAGATGGCGGACGAGGACCGCAACGACATCAGGATCGAGGCGGCCCTGGCCAAGCTGTACGGCTCCGAGATGAGCTGTCTGATGGCCGACGAGCTGGTCCAGATCCGGGGCGGCCGAGGCTTCGAGACCGCGGACTCCCTGGCCGCGCGCGGCGAACGCGCCGTACCCGCCGAACAGATGCTCCGCGATCTGCGCATCAACCGGATCTTCGAGGGCTCCACGGAGATCATGCATCTGCTGATCGCGCGCGAGGCGGTCGACGCCCATCTGTCCGTCGCGGGCGACATCATCGATCCGGAGAAGTCGCTCTCGGACAAGGCGCGGGCCGGTGCGCAGGCGGGCCGGTTCTACGCCCGCTGGCTGCCGCAGCTGGTCACGGGGCCGGGCCGGTTGCCCGGCTCGTACGCGGAGTTCCACCCGGCGGGACACCCGGACCTGTCGACGCATCTGCGCTATGTCGAGCGCAACGCGCGCAAGCTCGCCCGCTCCACCTTCTACGCCATGTCGCGCTGGCAGGGCCGGATGGAGACCAAGCAGGGCTTCCTCGGCAGGATCGTGGACATCGGCGCCGAACTGTTCGCGATGAGCGCGGCCTGTGTACGGGCCGAGCTGATGCGGACGAGCGGCGACCACGGCCGTGAGGCGTACCAGCTGGCCGACGTCTTCTGCCGGCAGGCCCGTATCCGGGTCGAGGAGCTGTTCACACGGCTCTGGTCCAACACGGACGACCTGGACCGCAAGGTCGTGAACGGTGTCCTGGCCGGTACGTACACCTGGCTGGAGGCCGGGATCATCGACCCGAGCGGTGAGGGCCCCTGGATCGCGGACGCGACTCCGGGACCGTCCCGGCGGGAGAACGTGCACCGTCCGATCCACTGAAGCGAGGCATATTTTCCTCTACATTTTGCCCGCTTTGTGGGTAAAATGTAGAGGAATGGTAGGGATGCCTACCGCGCCTCCCGTCCGAGCCGGGCGGGGTCCGTCGACCTCTGTGAGGGGGTTGCCATGGCCGGCGACGCCGACTTCTACGCACATGGGCGGCCGGAGAACCCACAGCTCCGGGAGGACCGGCCGCGCGGAGGCGGACCGAAGGGGCCGCCCCCGGTCCACAGCACGGCCTGGAAGGTCATGGCCGTCGCCATCGCGATCATCGTGATCATCCTGGCGGGAATCCTGCTGTTCCCGTGAGGGCCGCCGTTCCCGCGAAGGCCGCACCCGTGAGGGCCGCTCGGCCCACCCGTAACCCCGCCCCATGACCGGAGTCAACCGACCGGTCATGGGACGGTCATGTGTGACGGGTCGCGATCAGTTGAACGGGTCGAGCGTGATGGAGGCCTGCTGCGGGTCACCGTCGTGCACCAGTGACTCGTAGTTGCCGACGTCGTCGAAGGCGAAGGCGTACGCCTTGCCGTCGGCCATCCGCTCGTGGATCTTCTTGGCGTAGTGGTTGGTCACCCCGTCCTGGTAGAAGCCGGCCGGACTCGTGTCCGGCTGGTTGGGGTTGACCAGGAGCGTGGAGCGGTTGAACCCCGCGCAGAGCGTGCGCGAGATCGGCCCGCGTACGAGGTCGTTCGGTGCGTCCAGCAGCTTGTAGCAGCCGAAGATCGAGTCGGAGTCGGGCTTCTGGAAGGACGTGACGACCGCTCCCGCGCTGTTGGTGAAGTTCATGGTGTTGCCCGAGACCCGGCCGAAGTACTTGGTGTTCGGCTGGTCCGCGAACGGTGTCACCGTCAGCGTGGAGGTGGTGTACCTGCTCCACACCCGGTTGATGTAGTCGTCCATCACGGAGGCGGGCAGGTTGCCGGCCCCGATGCCGTGACCGGGCGAGAGGGCGCGCAGGATCGTGCCGTCGGACCGGGTCTGGATCAGGTTGGCCCAGCCGCCCGGCTGGCTCCTGAGGGAGTCGAAGAATCCCTGGTAGCCGCCCGCCTTGAGATGGCCGGTGGTCTTGGTGGTGCCGTTGGAGGCCCGGACGCCGACGGCGTAGGGCGCCGAGAACATATCGACCTGTGTGCTGTTGATCCACAGTCCGGCGTCATTGAGTGTGTATTCGGTCCAGTTGAACAGGATGTTCCGGTTCGGGTCGGACGGGTTCTGCACGGCGGGCTGCACCAGTCCGCCGGTCGTCAGCCTGAAGTCGAGCTTCTGGCCGTACGAGAAGTAGACCCTGCCGGAGAACTTCGGCATCCGGATCGTCGTGGACTGCCCGTTGGCGGGTCCGGCGATCGACGCGTCGGGCGCCGGGGTGGGGGGATTGCCGCCGGCGGGCCAGGCGTGGAACGTGCCGTTCGCGTCGGCCCAGCCCTGCTGGCCCGTCGTGAGCAGGGTGCCGAGGTTGTAGATGTAGACCGGGTCCGTGCGGCCGGAGTTGTTCGTGATGGTGAGCGGAATGGTCGTGGGAACCGCGGCCTCGGCGGGAGCCGCGGGGCCGGCGGCCGAGAACCCCGTTGCGAAGATCACCGCGGCGGCCAGCGCCGCGAGCAACTTTCTGGTGCCAAGCACGCTCTACCTCCTGCTGTGTGGGGTTGAGGAGCGGGTTGAGAGCGCTCTCAGAATCGGGCCGCGGGTGAGGTGTGTCAATGCGCCCGACCCAACTCGCCCCAGCGGCGGTGCGTTCCCCGGACCGGCCGGGGGGCCGGGAAAATGACTGGCGGCGACCGGAGTTGACGGCGTAGCGTGCCGCCGCGTGATGAACGCCGACGACGTACTGACCGTGCTGGACCTGCTGCGGAAGGCCGACGCGGACGTCTGGATCGCCGGAGGCTGGGGCATCGACGCCCTGCTCGGCACCCAGACCCGCCCCCACCGCGATCTGGATCTCCTGCACCGCGCCGACCAGGAACCCCGTGTCATCGAGGCGCTCGCCGCCGCGGGCTTCGCCGAGACCCTGGACTGGCGCCCGGTGCGTTTCGTACTCGCCCGCCCGACGGGCGTGGAGATCGATCTCCACCCCCTCTCCTTCGCCCCGGACGGCTCGGCGCTCCAGTCCTCACTGGACCCGGAGCAGCCTTATGTGTACCCGGCGGAGTGCTTCACCACGGGCACCATCGGGGATACGACGGTCCGGTGCATCTCGGCCGGGCAACAGGTCCTCTTCCACCAGGGATACGAGCCGACCGACCGGGACCGCCACGACATGGCCAGGCTCCGCGAGAAGTTCGGCATCACGACCCACTACTGAGCGACGGACAGACCCCGCGCCGGCGCTTCCGGTACGCGGGTCAGCACGGCCGGCAAGGGCCCCCATAAGCTCAGCGGCGCAGAGCAGACGTAGGACCAGGCGCGCCGTCGACGCGGCGCGATCGACTCACGACGGGGGCAAGGATGTTCGGGGCCGGGAAGCGGTGGGCGCGGGGTCTTGGGGCGGTGGCCGCAGGGCTCGTACTGGTCGGGGTGGCCGCGTGCGGTGGTGACGGGCAGAGCGCCGACGACGGCAAGGGCGGGAAGGCGAGCGGCGAGGCGAGCGGGAATCCGGCCGAGGGGCCCTCCGTCGCCGCCTCCACCTCCGCCGCCGGGCCCGCGCCGCTCACCGTGGACCGGCTCACCGCCGCGTCCCTGACCGACGGCGAGCGCGTCGGCGCGTACACCGCCTCCGAGTACGCCCTCGGCGCGCCCCTCGGTGACGACTACACCGCCGATCCCGCCGTCTGCCAGCCGCTCGTCAGCCTCGCCAAGGGCGCCACCGCGTTCGACCCCGTCGCCGAGGTCCAGCGCAAGGCCGACATACCCGACGAGATGCTCGGCCTCACCGTCTCCGTACAGCTGCGTTCGTACACCGCGCCGGACGCGACCGGTGTGATGAAGGCCCTCGCCACGGCGGGGCGGGAGTGCGCGGGCGGGTTCACCGAGGACCGGGCGCTGGCGCGGGCGACCTATCTGAAGGTGGAGCCCGCCACCGCCCCGGACGTGGGGGACGAGGCGAGGGCGTACCGCTTCACCATCCTCGACGTGAAGGGCACGCTGAAGCTGTACGAGTATCTGACCGTCGTACGGTCCGGCTCCACCACGCTCTCCTTCCGCGCCGAGATCACCGGCACGAAGGATGTCGGGGGAGTGCCCGACGAGATCGTCCAGGCCCAGTGGCAGAAGTTCCGGTCGGTGGCCGGGGAAGCCGCGGAAAAGCCGTGAATCAGCCATCAGAACCGGCGCACGGGAACACCTGCGGGGGCGCGCTGTCCTCCCGGCGCGGGGATGAGGCAAGAATGGGGGCATGAGCGACTGCCCAGCCCCTCTCGCCGATCCGCACACCACCTTCGATCCGATCGAAGGCCGCCGGGACATCGTCGTCCTCGGCTCCACCGGATCCATTGGCACGCAGGCCATCGACCTGGTCCTGCGCCACCCCGACCGCTTCCGTGTCACCGCGCTCTCCGCCGCCGGCGGTCGTGTGGAACTGCTCGCCGAGCAGGCGTGGCGGCTGCGGGTCCGTACCGTCGCGGTCGCGCGCGAGGAGGCCGTGCCCGCGCTCAGGGAGGCGCTCGCCGGGCGGTACGGGACGGGTGAACCGCTCCCCGAGATCCTCGCGGGACCCGACGCCGCCACGGCGCTGGCGGCGTCGGACTGTCACACCGTGCTCAACGGCATCACCGGCTCCATCGGACTCGCGCCGACCCTCGCCGCCCTCACGGCGGGCCGTACGCTCGCGCTCGCCAACAAGGAATCGCTGATCGTCGGCGGACCGCTGGTGAAGGCCCTGGCCCGCCCCGGCCAGATCATCCCCGTCGACTCCGAGCACGCCGCGCTCTTCCAGGCGCTGGCCGCCGGCACCCGCGCCGAGGTGCGCAAGCTCGTGGTGACGGCCTCCGGCGGGCCCTTCCGGGGCCGTACGAAGGCCGAACTGGCGCATGTCACCCCCAAGGACGCCCTCGCGCACCCCACCTGGGCCATGGGTCCGGTGATCACGGTCAACTCCGCGACCCTCGTCAACAAGGGCCTCGAAGTGATCGAGGCGCATCTGCTGTACGACATTCCCTTCGAACGCATCGAGGTCGTCGTACACCCCCAGTCGTATGTCCACTCGATGGTGGAGTTCAACGACGGTTCGACCCTGGCCCAGGCGACCCCGCCCGATATGCGCGGGCCGATCGCCTTGGGCCTCGGCTGGCCGCACCGGGTGCCGGACGCCGCGCCCGCCTTCGACTGGACCACGGCCTCGACCTGGCAGTTCTTCCCGCTCGACACCGAGGCGTTCCCTTCCGTGGGACTCGCCCGGCACGTCGGCGCCCTGGGCGGCACGGCCCCCGCGGTGTTCAATGCCGCGAACGAGGAGTGCGTGGACGCGTTTTTGGCGGGACGGCTGCCGTTCAACGGCATCATGGATACGGTCACGGAGGTCGTCGCGGAGCACGGCACCCCCCGTACGGGAACCTCGCTCACCGTGGCGGACGTCCTCGAAGCGGAGACCTGGGCCCGCGCCCGGGCCCGTGAAACGGCAGCGAAATTCAGTGCAGAACAGCCAGCGGAGGCTCGCGCATGACGATCCTGTTGACGGTCCTCGGCATTCTCGTCTTTGTCGTGGGGCTGCTCTTCTCCATCGCCTGGCACGAACTGGGCCATCTCTCCACGGCCAAACTCTTCGGCATCCGCGTGCCCCAGTACATGGTCGGCTTCGGGCCGACCCTCTGGTCGCGCACGAAGGGCGATACGGAGTACGGGATCAAGGCGATCCCGATGGGCGGCTATATCCGGATGATCGGAATGTTCCCGCCGGGCCCCGACGGCAAGATCGAGGCGCGCTCCACCTCGCCGTGGCGCGGGATGATAGAGGACGCGCGCTCCGCCGCCTTCGAGGAGCTGGGGCCGGGCGACGAGAAGCGCCTCTTCTACACGCGCAAGCCGTGGAAGCGCGTGATCGTGATGTTCGCGGGCCCGTTCATGAACCTCGTCCTCGCCGCCGTGATCTTCATCGGTGTGGCGATGAGCTTCGGCTTCCAGACCCAGACCACCCAGGTCGCCGGCGTCCAGCAGTGTGTGATCTCGCAGAGCGAGAAGCGCGACACCTGCGAGAAGAAGGACCCCGTCTCGCCCGCGCGCGCGGCCGGTCTCCAGAAGGGCGACAAGATCGTCGCCTTCGACGGACAGCGCGTCGAGGACTGGGCGACGCTCTCCGGCCTCATCCGTAAGACGATCGGCCCCGCCACCATCACCGTCGAGCGCGACGGCACCGAGAAGGTGCTCCACGCCACGCTCGCGAAGAACATGGTGGCCGAGAAGGACTCCGACGGAGAGGTCGTCCCGGACAAGTACGTACCGGCCGGCTATCTCGGCTTCGCCGCCTCCACCGAGATCGTCCCGCTCTCCTTCCCGCAGTCCGTGGACCGGATGGGCACCATGATCGGGGACGGTGTCGAGTCGATCCTGGCCCTGCCCTCCAAGATCCCCGACCTCTGGAGCGCGGCCTTCGGCGACGGCCCCCGCAAGGACGACTCACCGGTCGGTGTGGTCGGCGCGGCACGCATCGGCGGCGAGGTGATGACGCTCGACATCCCCGCGCAGAACCAGATCGCGATGATGCTGTTCCTGCTCGCGGGCTTCAATCTGTCGCTCTTCCTCTTCAACATGCTGCCCCTGCTGCCCCTCGACGGCGGGCATATCGCGGGCGCGCTCTGGGAATCGCTGCGGCGCAGGCTCGCACGGCTGTTCAAGCGGCCCGACCCGGGCCCGTTCGATGTGGCGAAGCTGATGCCCGTCGCCTATGTCGTGGCGGGGATCTTCATCTGCTTCACCCTGCTCGTCCTGGTCGCCGATGTCTTCAACCCCGTCAAGATCAGCTGATTGAATCCGTTTCGCGGCGGCCGGACACCATTCGTGTCCGGCCGCTTACCTTTGGGTGGAGTTTTCGCGAGGATGTGCCCGGCCCGCACGCGGTGGCGTAATCTCGGGGGCTGGAGCCCGCCGATCTCGGGACCTCGATCCACACCTTGGGGTTGCACAGCAGATGACTGCAATTTCTCTCGGAATGCCGTCCGTTCCGACGAAGCTCGCCGACCGACGGGTCAGCCGTCAGATCCAGGTGGGGTCGGTGGCGGTCGGCGGGGACGCGCCGGTCTCGGTGCAGTCGATGACAACGACGCGTACGTCGGACATCGGCGCCACGCTGCAGCAGATCGCGGAGTTGACGGCGTCCGGCTGCCAGATCGTACGGGTGGCGTGCCCGACGCAGGACGACGCGGACGCGCTGGCGACGATCGCGCGGAAGTCGCAGATCCCGGTGATCGCGGACATTCACTTCCAGCCGAAGTACGTGTTCGCGGCGATCGACGCGGGCTGCGCGGCGGTGCGGGTGAATCCGGGGAACATCAAGCAGTTCGACGACAAGGTCAAGGAGATCGCGAAGGCGGCCGGTGAGACCGGCACCCCGATCCGGATCGGCGTGAACGCCGGTTCGCTGGACGCGCGTCTGCTGGCGAAGTACGGCAAGGCCACCCCGGAGGCGCTCGTCGAGTCGGCGCTGTGGGAGGCGTCGCTGTTCGAGGAGCACGGCTTCCGGGACATCAAGATCTCCGTGAAGCACAACGACCCGGTGATCATGGTCAACGCGTACCGCCAGCTGGCGGCGCAGTGCGACTATCCGCTGCACCTCGGCGTCACCGAGGCGGGCCCCGCGTTCCAGGGCACCATCAAGTCCGCGGTGGCCTTCGGCGCCCTCCTCAGCGAAGGCATCGGCGACACGATCCGGGTTTCCCTCTCCGCCCCGCCCGCGGAGGAGGTCAAGGTCGGCATCCAGATCCTGGAGTCGCTGAATCTGCGTCAGCGCCGGCTGGAGATCGTCTCCTGCCCCTCCTGCGGCCGGGCCCAGGTCGATGTCTACAAGCTGGCCGACGAGGTGACGGCCGGTCTGGAGGGCATGGAGGTCCCGCTGCGTGTGGCCGTCATGGGCTGTGTCGTGAACGGTCCTGGCGAGGCCCGCGAGGCCGACCTCGGTGTCGCGTCCGGCAATGGCAAGGGCCAGATCTTCGTGAAGGGCGAGGTCATCAAGACCGTCCCGGAATCGAAGATCGTGGAGACCTTGATCGACGAGGCCATGAAGATCGCGGAGCAGATGGAGAAGGACGGCGTCGCCTCGGGCGAGCCCGAGGTCTCCGTCAGCTGACCGCGGCCACCCAAGACCTGTCCGGCCATGGACATATGTTCGCGACGGATCCCGCAGCCACCGCCCCCGGGCATCGGCTGCGGGCTCTTTCGTGACTCTGACCTGCGGCGATACCGGACCCCGCTCCGATGAGCGGCATACCGGGAAGGGTCCGGGTACAGTGCGGGGATCGGCATACGTATGGTGAGGCCCCCTCGTGTTGACGCAGACCACCACCCGGGTCCTCGAACCCAGCGAACTCGACGCCGCGCTCGCCATCCTGGAGAGCGAGCCCGTCGAAAACGCCTTTGTGACGTCCCGCGTGCAGGTCGCGGGGCTCGACCCCTGGCGTCTCGGTGGCGAGATGTGGGGCTGGTACGCGGACGGGCGGCTGCGCTCGCTCTGCTACTCCGGTGCCAATCTCGTCCCCATCTGCGCCACCCCCGAGGCCGTGCGCGCCTTCGCCGACCGGGCACGCAGGGCCGGCCGCCGCTGCTCCTCGATCGTCGGCCCCGCCGGGCCCACCGCCCAGCTGTGGCGGCTGCTCGAACCGAGCTGGGGCCCGGCCCGCGAGATCCGCGCCCACCAGCCGCTGATGGTCACCGAGCGGATTCCCACCTCGGTCGCGCCCGACCCGCTCGTACGCCGAATCCGCAAGACCGAACTCGAAGTGATCATGCCCGCCTGCGTGGCGATGTTCACCGAGGAGGTCGGTGTCTCCCCGCTCGCCGGGGATGGCGGACTGCTCTACCAGGCGCGTGTCGCCGAACTCGTCGGCGCGGGACGCTCGTTCGCCCGTATCGACGACGGCAGGGTCATCTTCAAGGCCGAGATCGGCGCCGCCACCCCCCGGGCCTGCCAGATCCAGGGGGTCTGGGTCGACCCCGAATTCCGCGGTCGCGGCCTGTCCGAGGCGGGCATGGCGGCGGTCGTGCGGTACGCGCTGGCCGATGTCGCGCCCGTCGTGAGCCTGTATGTGAACGACTACAACACCCCTGCCAGAGCCGCGTACCGCCGGGTGGGTTTCCGTGAAGTGGGTGCCTTCATGAGCGTGCTGTTCTGAAAGTAGGGTTCGGCCCATGCTGAGCATTCCCGGGCGGGGCCCCCGCACCCCCGACGTACAGGTAGGGCCGGTCGATCTCGCCGCACGCGTCGACGAGGCGCTCGCCGTACAGGCCCTCGCCTTCGGGCTCAGTGCCGACGAGATCGAGGTACGCCGCCATATCGTGCTCCGGCATCTGCTGCTGCGCGGCTCCCGCGCCCTCGGCGCGACCACCGCGGCCGGCCGGCTCGTCGGCTTCGTATACGGACTGCCGAACGACCGCGCCCACTGGTGGTCCAGCGTCGTCGAGCCGTATCTGCGCACCACCGGCTCCGAGGACTGGCTCATCGACTCCTTCGTGATCACCGAACTGCATGTCCACCCGGAGTTCCAGGCCCGCGGCATCGGCCGCGCGCTGATCACCACGATCACCGACGGCGCCGGCGAACCCAAGTCGATCCTGTCCGCGATCGACATCGAGAGCCCGGCCCGCCGCCTCTACCGCGCGCTCGGCTACACCGACCTGGCACGCCAGGTCCACTTCCCCAGCGCCCCCAAGCCGTACGCCGTGATGGGCGCCCCGCTCCCGCTGCGCCGGGCGGGCGGCGCGGAGAACTGATTTCCGCCCGCGGGCGTGCCCCGGCTAACCTCCTGGCATCAGCCGAGAGAACGCAGGAGTGCTCCCCATGTCCCAGGTCCAGCGCATGTCCCGTTTGATGGTCAAGACATTGCGCGACGACCCGGCGGACGCCGAGACGCTCAGCCACAAGCTGCTCGTCCGCGCGGGGTATGTCCGCCGTACGTCCGCCGGCATCTGGAGCTGGCTGCCGCTGGGCAAGAAGGTCCTCGAGAACATCTCGCGCGTCGTCCGCGAGGAGATGGACGCGATCGGCGCGCAGGAGGTGCTGCTGCCCGCACTGCTGCCCAGGGAGCCGTACGAGGCGAGCGGCCGGTGGGAGGAGTACGGCGATCTGCTGTTCCGCCTCAAGGACCGCAAGGGCGCCGACTATCTGCTCGGCCCCACGCACGAGGAGATCTTCACCCAGGTCGTCAAGGACCAGTGCACGTCCTACAAGGACCTGCCGGTGATGCTCTACCAGATCCAGACGAAGTACCGCGACGAGGCGAGGCCGCGCTCCGGCGTGCTGCGCGGGCGCGAGTTCCAGATGAAGGACTCGTACTCCTTCGACACCACCGACGAGGGCCTGGCCGAGTCGTACGCGCTGCACCGCGCCGCCTACCAGAAGATCTTCGCGCGCATCGGTCTCGACTTCCGTATCGTCTCGGCGGTCTCCGGCGCGATGGGCGGCTCCGCCTCCGAGGAGTTCCTGGCGCCCGCCGCCGCCGGTGAGGACACCTTCGTGGACTGCCCGGCATGCGACTACGCGGCCAACACGGAGGCCGTCACATTCGCCGCGTCCGTGCCCGCGGCGACCGAGCCCGGCCCGGTCGAGGAGCTGGACACCCCCGACACCCCGACCATCGAAACGCTCGCCGCGCACCTCGGGGTGCCCGCCTCGGCGACGCTGAAGAACCTCCTCGTCAAGGTCGACGGCGAGATCACCGCGGTAGGCGTCCCCGGCGACCGCGAGGTGGACCTCGGCAAGCTGGGCGAGCACCTCGCCCCCGCCGTGGTGGAGCTGGTGACGGCCGAGGACTTCGAGGACCGCCCCGAGCTGGTACGGGGCTATGTCGGCCCGCAGGGCCTCAAGATCCGCTACATCGCCGACCCGCGCGTCGCGGCCGGCACCGCCTGGATCACCGGAGCCAACAAGCCCGACACCCACGCGCGCAATGTGGTCTGCGGCCGCGACTTCGAGGTCGACGACTATCTCGACGTCGTCGTGGTCGAGGAGGGCGACCCCTGCCCGGTCTGCGGCACCGGCCTCAAGCTCGACCGCGCGATCGAGATCGGCCATATCTTCCAGCTCGGCCGCAAGTACGCCGACACCTTCCAGCTCGATGTCCTCGGTCAGCAGGGCAAGCCGGTCCGCGTGACCATGGGCTCGTACGGCATCGGTGTCTCGCGCGCGGTGGCGGCCCTGGCCGAGCAGAGCGCCGACGAGCAGGGGCTGTGCTGGCCCCGCGAGATCGCCCCGGCGGACGTCCATGTCGTCGCGGCGGGCAAGGCGCTCCAGACGGAACTGGCGCTGGACGTCTCCGAGCAGCTGTCGGCCGCCGGTCTGCGGGTGCTGGTGGACGAGCGTCCCGGGGTCTCGCCGGGCGTGAAGTTCACCGACGCCGAACTGATCGGTGTCCCCAAGATCCTGGTGGCGGGCCGCCGCGCGGCCGAAGGCGTCCTGGAGCTGAAGGACCGCCGTACGGGCGAGCGCGAGGAGCTGACCGTCGCGGAGGCGATCGCCCGCCTCACCGCCTGACCGGGGCCCATCGAGGGACGGGCTCGCGCCGAGCCCGTCCCGTCCCGTTCTGTCCGGTCCGCCGGACAGGACCTAACGCCCTCTACAGCCAGCCCGCGAACTCCAGCAGCATCTCCCCGCTCTGCCGACGTCCCGCCCGAAGCGTGCGCACCCCCGACTCCACCGCACGGAACAGCGTCCACCCACGCACCCGTTCCCGGTCCAGATCCAGCGAATCGGCCAGTCTGTTGACGCGCCGACGGGCCGAGGACGGCCCCGACGAGGCCGCCACCAGGTCCTCGACCCGGTCGCGCACCAGCCGGGCCAGATCATAGGCGCGCTCACCGACCAGCGGTTCCGGGCCGACCGCGAGCCAGGGCGCGCGGTCCCCGGCGAGCACCTTGCCCTGACCGAAGGCGCCGTGCAGGAGCTGTACCTCGGCGGCGGAGGCGCAGAGTTCGTCCCGCGCCGCCAGCGCGGCCGACACCAGCGGCCCGAGCGAGTCGTCGGCGGTCGTCCGCAGCGCCACCGCCTCCCGCGCGGTCCGCTCGGCCACCGTCTCGAAGCCATGGCCCCCGGGCGGGTCGACCCACAGCCGACGCACCGTACCCGCCGCTTCGAGCAGCGACTTCGCCTCCGGCAGGGAGCGCAGCGACACCTCGGGATGCAGCCGCTCCAGGAGCAGTGCGCGACCGGCGGTGTCCGGGGCGTCCGCGCCGTCCTCGTCCGCGGCGTCGAGCAGTTCCACCGCTCCCCAGCCCTTCCAGTGCGCCAGCGCCGCCCGCTCCAGTGAAGGAGCGGCGAACGGCGGGACGATCTTGAGCGTCGCGGGGGAGCCGTCGGACCGCCGTACGAGCAGCACCAGGCCGCTCCGACCGCCGGGCGCGATCACCCGCTCGACCTCAAGACCCCGCCGGGCGACCGCCTCACCCGCGAGGGCGGGCAGTCGGCCGAGCCATTCGGCCGCGGCCGTCTCCCCGTACCTCTCGCCGAGCGTGCGCACCAGACGCTGCGGCGGTTCGAAACCCATACGTGCGTTGTTCCCTTTCCGAGGTCACGGGCTCACGCGCGCTCGGCGAGCCCAGGAAAGGCTACGCCGCTCCCGCGCCAGCGCACCGCGCGCACGGCGGCCTCGCGCAGCGCGCCCGCCGCCTCCCGCCGCAGGGGGCCCTCCGAGGCCCGTACGAGATCCGAGTAGACGGCCGCGACCCGGTCCTCCAGTTCGGCGGCCAGCCGTACGGCCGCGGCGGAATCCGGTACGGGGAAGGGCAGGGTGTACGCGGGGGCAGCGACGGCTGGTGTACCGCCCAGGTCCCGTACGGTCCGCGCCAGCGCGTCACGCCGGGCGCGGTGCGCCGCGTGCGCGCTGGTGGCCTCGCTCCGGCGCTCGCCCCCGACGCGACCGCCGACGACCCCGTACCCGTACACCGCCGCGTGCTCGGCGGCGAGCGCGGCCTGCGCGGCGTCCAGCGTGCCGTCGCCCGTCGCGGCCTGCGAGCCGGTTGTCCGCGCGGTGCGCACCGTCCACGCCGTGCTCATGAGCGGGATCCTTCCATCAGCAGATAGGCGTGGGCGGCGCTCGCCGCCGCGAGAGAGGCCAGCAGCCGGGCCAGCTCCGGGGGCGCCTCCATGAGCGCCGTGGTGTGCGCGTCGCTGGTACGGCGCTCGGTCGCGGCCAGCGCCCTGAGGGCCTCGGCCGGTTCCGCGGGGATCGCGGACGAGGCCGGCGCCGGCCCGGCGGCCGTGACGGAGACGGACGGAGTGGGGGAGGGCCGCGCGGACGGGCTCGCGGACTCGGAAGGCTCCGGGGCCAGCGCCGCCAACTGCTGTGCGACCGCCGCCCGCAGCGGAGCCAGCCGCGCACGCTGCCCGGGGTGGCGCTTCAGCACGGCGTCGTACTGCCCCAGCAACTTCCGGTTGGCGCCGGCCGCGCGGGCCCGCAGCGCGCGCTCCAGCTCGGCCGCCCGCGCGATTCCCGCCGGGCTGTCCGCGGCCGGGGAGTCCTGGGAACAGCCGGTCACCAGACCGGCCGTCGCGGCGCCCGCGGCCATCAGCGCATGCCTCCGTGTCGTCCCCGTGCGCCCCACGCGTCTCTCCTCGGGCTTCGCGATGATCACCGCAGGCGAGCGTACCCGCGGGTCACCCCCGGGTGGACGGCAACACCCCTTGGGACCGGATACCCTTTGATCTGACACGCGACGATCCCCACAACAGCACACGCGGCCGAGGAGTCACCCGGATGAGCACCACCCAGAGCGAAAGGCTGCGCGGACTGCTGGAACCACTCGTCAGCGCGAAGGACCTGGATCTGGAAGAGATCGAGGTGTCCCGGGCGGGCAGGCGTCGCGTGCTGAGGGTCGTGGTCGATTCCGACGAGGGCGTGGACCTCGACGAGTGTGCCGAGCTGAGCCGCTCCATCTCCGACAAGCTCGACGAGACGGACGCGATGGGCGAGGACGAGTACCAGCTCGAAGTGACCTCCCCCGGCGCGGAGCGCCCGCTGACAGAACACCGCCACTACGTGCGCGCCGTGGGCCGGCTGGCCAGGTTCCAGCTGCACGACGACGGCGAGCTGGTGGCCCGCATCCTCACCGTCGACGACGAGGGGCTCGACCTCGAAGTGCCGGGCGTGAAGGGGCGCAAGCCCACCGCCCGCCGGATCGAGTTCCCGGGGATCGACAAGGCGCGCGTGGAGATCGAGTTCAGCCGCAAGGACAAGAAGGAAGAGGAGGCGTAGCCGTGGACATCGATGTGAAGCTCCTGAAGGGCTTGGCACAAGAGAAGGAGATTCCCTTCGACCTGCTGGTCGAGGCGATCGAATCGGCACTCCTCATCGCCTACCACCGCACCGAGGGCAGCCACCGGCGCGCCCGGGTCGTACTGAGCCGGGACACCGGCCATGTCACGGTCTGGGCCAAGGAGGACCCGGCCGATCTGGAGGAGGGCCAGGAGCCCAAGGAGTTCGACGACACCCCGTCGGACTTCGGCCGGATCGCCGCGACCACCGCCCGCCAGGTCATCCAGCAGCGGCTGCGCGACGCCGAGAACGACGTGACCTTCGGCGAGTACGCCCGCCGGGAGGGCGATATCGTCGCCGGCCTGGTCCAGCAGGGCAAGGACCCGAAGAACGTCCTGGTCAAGCTGGACGACAAGCTTGAGGCCATCCTTCCGGTGCAGGAACAGGTGCCGGGCGAGGAGTACACCCACGGTCTTCGGCTGCGTACGTATGTGGTCAGGGTGGCCAGAGGGGTGCGCGGGCCGTCGGTGACGCTGTCGCGTACCCACCCCAATCTGGTGAAGAAGCTCTTCGCGCTGGAGGTCCCGGAGATCGCGGACGGCTCCGTCGAGATCACCGCGATCGCCCGCGAGGCCGGCCACCGCACCAAGATCGCCGTACGGTCGACACGTTCCGGTCTCAATGCCAAGGGCGCCTGCATCGGCCCGATGGGCGCGCGTGTGCGTAATGTCATGGCCGAGCTGCTGGGCGAGAAGATCGACATCGTGGACTGGTCGGACGACCCGGCCGAGATGGTCGCGAACGCGCTGTCCCCGGCCCGGGTCAGCAAGGTCGAGGTGGTCGATCTGGGTGCCCGCTCCGCGCGGGTGACCGTGCCCGACTACCAGCTGTCGCTGGCGATCGGCAAGGAAGGGCAGAACGCCCGGCTCGCCGCCCGGCTGACCGGCTGGCGCATCGATATCCGGCCGGACACGGAGCCCACGGACGACGACCGCGACCGCGGCGACGACCGGGAGCGCGGTCGTGACGACCGGGGACCGCGGTAGCGACCACGGCTGATCATCCGGTTCGAATGATCAAGGAATGACCGGCGGTGCGGGCCCCTCGCGGTAGGTCGCGACGAGGCCACGCCGGACACCGACGTGATCTTTCGGGCGGCAGGCGTTCGAACCTTGCCCCAAAGGGGTGGGGGCGGCGCGGGGAGGTAGACTTGAGCGTGTCTGGCCGGACGGTCGACCGTGCATGCCCTGAACGAACCTGTGTGGGCTGCCGGGAGCGAGCGGCCAAGAACGATCTGTTGCGCATCGTGGTGGCCGGAGAACAATGTGTTCCCGATCAACGCGGTACGCTGCCCGGCCGGGGTGCGTATCTGCATCCCGCCTTGATCTGTCTCGATCTGGCGGTCCGCCGCCGGGCGTTCCCCCGGGCCTTCCGGGTCCAGGGACCGCTCGACAGCGCGGACCTGCGCCGGGTTGTCGAGGCGATCACAGTGCAGGCAGCACTGTAGGAAGAAGTACGGCACGGAACCCCGTGCGGTTCAGGTACCTCGCGAGTTGGAAGTAGGTCGAGATTGCGATGAGCACTCGATGAGTACGCGATGAGTACGCCCATGAAGTAGCGACGGTCCGGCGGTAACCCGGACCTAAAAGGAGCGAAGTGGCTAAGGTCCGGGTATACGAACTCGCCAAGGAGTTCGGCGTGGAGAGCAAGGTCGTCATGGCCAAGCTCCAGGAACTCGGTGAATTCGTCCGTTCGGCGTCGTCGACGATCGAGGCGCCGGTCGTACGCAAACTGACTGATGCTTTGCAGGGTCCCGGCGGCAACGCCGGCAAGACCGCTGCCAAGCCCGGGGCGCCCCGCAAGGCGACCCCCGCCAGGCCCGCCGCGCCCTCTCCGGCGCAGGCGGCACGTCCCGCTGCCCCCAAGCCCGGCGTTCCGGCCCCCAAGCCGGCCGTCGCCGAGGCCCCCAGGAGCACCCCTTCCCCCGCGCCGACGCCCGGCCCGCGCCCGGCCCCGCGCCCCGCGGCCGCCGCGCCGAAGCCGGCGCCCGCCGCACCGGCGGCCCCGGAGTTCACCGCGCCCCCGT
>NZ_JAMHJQ010000002.1:506841-719613 GCF_023534745.1 Streptomyces sp. 35G-GA-8 | reverse complement strand
GCAGGGGGGACCCTGTGGGAGAGTAGGACGCCGCCGAACAATTATTGTGGGAATGCCCCGTACCTTTTGGTGCGGGGCATTCCTGCGTTCAGGACCCATATTAGGCTCGGTATATGCGCTATGAATTGATCATCTTCGACAATGACGGCGTCCTTGTCGACAGCGAGCCGCTCTCCAACACCATCCTGGCCGCCTATCTCACCGAGCTCGGCCATCCCACCTCCTACGAGGACTCCCTTCGGGACTACATGGGGGCCGCCGTTCATCGCGTCCATGACCTGGTGAAGGAGCGGACCGGTCAGCTTCTGCCCGCTGATTTCGACGACACCTTGCACGCCCGTGTCTTCGCCGCCTTCGAGCGGGAGTTGGCGCCGGTCGACGGTGTGACCGAGGTGCTGGAGAAGCTGGCCGGTGACGGGGTGTCCTACTGTGTCGCCTCCTCCGGGAGCCATGAGCGGATCCGTGTCGGGCATCGGAAGACCGGGCTGAGCCGATGGTTCGAGGACAGCGTCATCTTCAGCGCGCAGGACGTCGGGCGGGGCAAGCCCGCGCCCGACCTTTTCCTCCATGCCGCCGAGCGCATGGGTGTCTCACCCGAGCGCTGCGCGGTGGTGGAGGACAGTCCCCTCGGGGTCCGGGCCGCCAGGGCCGCGGGCATGGATGTGTACGCGTTCACGTCGATGACGCCGGCCGACCGGCTCCCGGGCGCCACCGGATACTTCAGCAGCATGGCCGAACTGCCGGGACTGCTCGCCTGATCCGTGTCCGGATCCGCCGTGGGATCCGCCTCGGAATCAGCCGTGGAATCCGTCGCGGGCTCCATTGTGTGATCTGTCTACCCATGGGTAGAGGAGCGTCCTACGCTGTCCCGCCATGACAGACGCGCGATTGCGGCACGGTCGGCTCTCTCTGGCGCTGGGCTTCTTCGTCCAGGGGGTGACCTTTGCCCTGCTCGTGACGCGTATCCCCGCCATCCAGGACCGGTACGGGATATCCGACGCGCTCCTCCCCGCCTTCCTCGCCGCCGTGCCGGTTCTCGCCGGTGTCGGCAGTGTCGTCACGGAGAAGATGGTCGCGCGGGTGCGGCCCGGGGTGGTGTTGCGCTGGGCGCAGCCCCTCGTACTGCTGGCGCTTCTCGGTGCCGCGGCCGGTGGCGAGGTGTGGCAGCTCGGCATCGCGCTGGCGGCGTTCGGGCTGTCGGTCGGTGCGCTCGACGCGTCGATGAACATGCTCGGGGTGAGTCTTCAGCGGGCGTACGGCCGGAGCATCATGCTCGGTTTCCACGCCGCGTACAGCCTCGGTGGGATTGCCGGGGCCTCGTTGGCCTGGGCCGGTGCGCACTGGGATCTGCCGCTGCTGGTGTCGTATCTCCCGGTGGTGGCCGTGCTGTTGCCGGCCGCGCTGATCGGCAGCAGGTGGTACGCGGACGCGGAGGCCGGCCCGGCGGAGGCCGGCGGTTCGGCGGGTGCCGCGAGCAAGCCGGTCGCGTTCAAGCTGCTGCTGCCTCTCTGTCTCGTCATGGCCTTCGCGTATATCGGTGACTCCACCGTGTCGAACTGGAGCGCCAAGTACCTCCAGGACGTCCTCGGTGGCTCGGAGGAGCTGGCGACCGTTCCGTACAACGCCTATATGGTCACCACACTGCTGGGGCGTGCGGTCGGGGATCTGGGTGTGCGGCGGTTCGGTCCCGTGGCTGTCGTGCGGTGCGGGTCGCTGCTGGCGGGGGCCGGGTTCGCGGTGGTGGCGCTGGCGTCCGCCGCCTGGGTGGGGATCGTCGGGTTCACGATGCTCGGGCTCGGGCTGTGTGTGATCGTTCCGCAGACGTTCGCGGCGGCCGGGCGACTGTTTCCCGCCGCGAGTGACACGGCCGTGGCACGGCTCAATATCTTCAACTACGTGGGTTTCCTGATCGGATCGCCGCTGGTGGGAGCGGTCGGGGACCTGTGGAGCTACCGGGGCGCGATGCTCGTACCGATGGTGATGGTTTTGGTGACGCTCGTGTACGCCCGCTCGTTCGGAGAGCGGCAGGACCGATACGGTGGCGGGCATGAGCGGCCGCGCACGGTTGATGTGGGATGACGCAGTAACGGGATACGACTTCGGGCCCAGCCACCCGATGGATCCCGTACGGCTCGTGCTGACCATGGGGTTGGTGCGGGCGTACGGGCTGGATCGGGCGGCGGACGTGGTGGCCGCGCCGGCCGCCGGGGATTCGACGCTTCGTCTCGTCCACCAGCAGGAGTATGTGGACGCGGTACGGCGGGTGTCGCGGGATCCGCGCAGCGCCGACGGGGCGTACGGCCTCGGCACGCCGGACGATCCGGCCTTCGCGGGGATGCACGAGACATCGGCGCTGATCGCCGGGCAGTCGGTCGGCGCGGCAGAGGCGGTGTGGCGCGGGGAGACCGCGCACGCCGTGAACTTCGCCGGCGGGCTGCATCACGCCATGCCCGGTGCGGCGTCCGGGTTCTGTATCTACAACGACGCGGCCCTCGCGATCGCGCGGCTTCTGGAGCTGGGCGCGGAGCGGGTCGCGTACATCGATGTGGATGTGCATCACGGGGACGGTGTCCAGACGGCGTTCTGGGATGACCCCCGGGTGCTGACGGTGTCTCTGCATGAGCACCCGCGGACGCTGTTCCCGGGGACCGGCTGGGCGGAGGAGACCGGCGGCGGCGCGGGCGAGGGCAGCGCGGTGAATGTGGCGCTGCCGGCCGGGACGGGGGACGAGGGCTGGCTGCGGGCGTTCCACTCGGTGGTGCCCGAGCTGCTGGCGGACTTCCGGCCGCAGGCGCTGGTGACACAGCATGGTGCGGATACGCATTTCGAGGATCCGCTGGCGCATCTCGCGGTGTCGCTCGACGCGCAGCGTGCGGTGCAGGCGTCCTGCCATGACCTGGTGCACGAGTATGTGGACGGCGGGCGGTGGGTCGCGCTGGGCGGCGGCGGGTACGCGGTCGTCGATGTGGTGCCCCGGTCCTGGACGCATCTGGTGGGGATCGCCGCGCACGCGCCGATCGATCCGCTGTCGGAGGTGCCGGAGTCCTGGCGGGACGAGGTGTACGCGCGGACCCGGCAGCTGGGTCCTGGGCGGATGACGGACGGGCGGACGCCGGCCTGGCAGCCGTGGGAGGCCGGATACGATCCGGCGGACCGGCTGGACCAGGCGGTGCTGGCGACGCGCAAGGCGGTGTTCCCGCTGCGGGGGCTGCTGGCGTAGCGGGCGGCGGGGCGCGTCGGGTCCCGGCTCCCTCCCGTCACGGTTCGCCGGTTCGCCTGTTCGACGGTTCGCCGTTGTGCGGGGTCGCCGGTCCACTGGTCCGCCGTTACGCCAACCGTGCGGTGAATCAGGGGTTCCAGCCCGCCGGAGTGCCGTAAGCGGCAGGATCGACCGGGTGTTGAGCACCGGAGCGCTGCGGGCGCATCTGCTGGCGGCCAGGCTGGCCGGACCCGTGGCCACCTCGCGGGAGGAGAGTCTGCGCAGCTACCGTCTCTTCGCCGCACGCGATCCGCGGGTGATGCTCGGACTCGATCCGGAATGGGCATGGAATGAGCAGGACTTGCTCAGGCTCATGGCCGACAAGTGTGGAGTTTCCGCTGATTCCGATCATGTGTCGGGTCCTGATGTCATCGACCCCGAGCGGACGCTGACCGCGCTGGACGCGTTCGCCGGTCGGCTGGGAGCCGCGGCGGAGCGGAGGGCTCCGGTGCTGCTCGGGACGGGGCATCCGCATCGGCTGCTCGGGTTCTACGCGGGACTCGCAGACGCTTTGTCGGCGGCGGGATGTCTCGTTCTCACTCCCGCGCAGGGGCGATCTGTCGACATAACGACCCGGTTCGGGGTACGTACGTACAACCTTGACTACGTACGGGGAGTCGCGCTGATGCGGGAGCCCGGCGTGCGATGCGCCGGGCGCGAGACCGGCGCGCACACCCATTCACCACTGCCGGTCCGGGTGGCTCTGGAGGGCGTGGCGGAGTCCGGGGGCCCGCTGCCCGAGCTGGTCGTGGGGGATCACGGCTGGGTCTGCGGGGCAGGTCAGCTGGGCATTGAGGCCATCGGTCTCGCCGATACGGACGACCCCGCGCTGTTCGTCGGGGAGGCGGAGGGGCGGGTGTCCGTCGCCGTTCCCCTCGATGACGCCGTGCGGTCTGATTACTACCGGCCGCTTACGCGCTATGTACTCAATCGGGCGTGTCTGTCACAGTAGGCGGCTGAAGGCTGCTCCTCTTCCCCACTCGCATCACCCGCCCCTAGTCTGGTGAGTGAGCGCACAGCGACGAAGAGTTACCGGAGGGGAAGCCGGTGGCCGTCGCGTGCGGAAGGTACAGGTGGGTCATGGCTGCTGGCAGCGAGAGGCCTCTCAACGAGGTCAAGTTCCTTACCGTGGCGGAAGTCGCCTCAGTGATGCGAGTGTCGAAGATGACCGTGTACCGCTTGGTGCACAGCGGTCATCTGCCGGCGATCCGGGTGGGCAGGTCATTCCGGGTTCCGGAGCAAGCGGTTCACGAGTACCTCCGCGAGTCATTTGTGGGGGTCGAGTCTGCGTGATGCCGAGACCGGTACGGCTCGTTCCCCGTCGCGGCGCGTGTCGCGACGGGGTGCGTGGCGCCGGGAGAATCACCTCGGGTGTCCCTCGGATTACGTCCCTCACTCGGCGGCGGGTAGGCTAGGCCGACGTAGGTCGTGTGGGCCCAGACGCCCCGCACCGAGTGAAGAGAAGTGAGCGAGGGTAGTCGTGGGCTCTGTTATCAAGAAGCGGCGTAAGCGGATGGCCAAGAAGAAGCACCGCAAGCTGCTCAAGCGCACCCGCGTTCAGCGTCGCAACAAGAAGTAGCGGCAGCTGTTCGTGCATTCGCGGCCCTTCCACCGACATGGTGGGAGGGCCGCGGTGTTTGCCGGTCAAAGAAATGGTGTGGCGCGTCGTGCGGTCACGCCGGGGCGATACCGACCCGATACGGTGGCGGCCACGGAGACTTTCAGGGGAAGGCGCTGATCTTGGGCAAGGTCGTGCTCGTGACAGGAGCGGCCCGTCAGCTCGGAGGCCGTTTCGTACGGCGTGTTCAGCGCCATTCCGAGGTGGACCGGGTCATCGCCGTGGACGCGGTCCCACCCGCGCATGAGTTGGACGGGGCGAAATTCGTCCGCGCGGATATCCGGCAGCCGGTTATCGCGCGGATTCTGGCCGAGCACGGAGTCGACACCGTCGTCCATCTGGATGTGACGGGCACTCCGCTGGGCTCCGGCGGGCGTGCCTCGGTCAAGGAAACCAATGTCATCGGCACGATGCAGCTGCTCGGCGCCTGCCAGAAGTCGCCGACGGTGAAGCGGCTGGTGGTCAAGTCCAGTACAAGTGTGTACGGTTCCGCGCCCCGCGATCCGGCGATCTTCACCGAGACCACACCGCCCAAATCGCTGCCGAGCGGCGGCTTCGCCAAGGACGCGGTGGAGGTCGAGGGGTACGTACGCGGGTTCGCGCGCCGCAGACCGGATGTGGCGGTCTGTGTGCTGCGCTTCGCGAATATCCTGGGGCCCGCGGCGGATTCGCCGCTCGCCGAATATCTCTCGCTGCCCATGCTGCCGACCGTCTTCGGTTATGACCCCCGGCTCCAGTTCGTCCATGAGGACGATGTGGTCGACATCCTGCTGATCGCCTCGGACGAGCCGCGGCGCGGGACGCTCAACAGCGGGACCTTCAATGTGGCCGGTGAGGGTGTGCTGCTGCTCTCGCAGTGCTCACGGCGGCTGGGGCGGCCCACGGTGCCCGTTCCGCTGCCCGCCGTGACCTGGGTCGGTACGGCGCTGCGTACGGTCGGTATGACGGACTTCGCGCCGGAACAGATCAGGCTGCTGACCCATGGCCGGGTGGTCAGCACGGACCAGATGCGCGAGACACTGGGCTTTGTGCCGCGGTTCACGACCGCGGAGGCCTTCGCGGACTTCGCGCGCGCCCGGGGTGCCGCTCTGCTGCCGCCCGAGGCGGTGGCCCGTACTGTCGACCGGCTCTCCACTCTCGTCAGCAAGGAGCGCATCTGACATGGCTGATGCCAAGGTCATCCCCTTCGGTGATGAACCGAGGTCGAGGCGTGGCTCCGCCGGCGGCCGGCGGCAGCACGCCAAGGACGGTTCTCCGAAGCGCTCGCAGGCGCCGGGGGCGGGGTCGGGTGCCGTACGTGAGCCGGGGCCGGGACCGCTGGCCCCCGTACCGGAGCCCGAGCCGGAATCGGAGCCGGAAGTGGAAGTGGCGCCCGACGGCGGCTGGGAGCGGCGGCTCGCGGGCGGGCTGGCGTTTCTGCGCCGACGGCTCACCGGCGAGTACGACATCGACGAGTTCGGGTACGACAAGGAACTCACCGACCAGGTCCTGATGGCGTTGATCCGGCCGCTCTACGAGAACTACTTCCGGGTCGAGGTGAAGGGCATCGAGAACATCCCGTCTGACGGCGGGGCGCTCGTGGTGGCCAATCACTCGGGGACGCTGCCGCTGGACGGGCTGATGATGCAGGTCGCCGTGCGCGACAACCATCCGGCGGACCGGCATCTGCGGCTGCTCGCGGCCGATCTGGTCTTTGTGCTGCCCGTGGTCAACGAGCTGGCGAGGAAGGCCGGGCACACCCTGGCGTGCGCGGAGGACGCCGAGATACTGCTCCGGCGCGGCGAGGTCGTCGGGGTGATGCCGGAGGGCTTCAAGGGGCTGGGCAAGCCGTTCGGCGATCGGTACAAGCTTCAGCGGTTCGGCCGGGGCGGCTTCGTGTCGACGGCGCTGCGCGCGGGGGCGCCGATCGTGCCGTGTTCGATCGTGGGCGCCGAGGAGATCTATCCGATGATCGGCAACTCGCGGACGCTGGCCCGGCTGCTGGGCGTGCCGTACTTTCCGATCACACCGACGTTCCCCTGGCTGGGACCGCTGGGGATGCTGCCGCTGCCGACGAAGTGGACGATCCAGTTCGGTGAGCCGATCCCGACGGACGGCTATCCGCCCGAGGCGGCGGAGGATCCGATGCTGATGTTCAATCTGACGGATCAGGTCCGCGAGCAGATCCAGCACACCCTCTACAAGTTGTTGGTGCAGCGGCGGTCGGTGTTCTTCTGAGTTCCGCCGAGTTCTGCCGAGCTCTGCTGAGTTCTGCTGAACGAGGGCGCCTACGCGGGCACGCACGAGGGGCGGTGCTCCGGTGGAGCACCGCCCCTCGTCCGTACGGCCGCTGACCGTTACCGACTGCTGGTCACTGATCCGTGTCCTCGGCCTTGAAGCCGAGTCCCGGCAGCAGATCCGGCAGCAGCGGCGGGATCGTGACGTCCGGTCCCGGACGGTCGGAGCTGTCCTGGTTCTCGGGCGGGGACGGCGTGGCGCTGCTCTGCGGCGGGTCGAGCAGGCCGCCCGTGCCACCGCCGAGCAGGCCCTCCTCGGACGCGCTGTCCGAGTCCGGTGCGGACGGGTCGGGCCGGTCGCTGGTGTGCGAGCCGCTTCCGCCGCCCTCGCTCGGTGCGGGGGACGAGGGATGGCTCGGACGGCCGGAGCCGATGGAGTCGGGTGTGGAGCCGGGAAGCGTGGCTCCCGTCTGCTTCTCCGGTGGCCGCGGCAGCAGGGACTGGAGCGGAGCGACCTCTTCGTCTATGGCGTCGAAGACCGAGCTGACTTCGTCGCCGACGTCCGTCAGCTGGACCGGCAGCCGTTCGCGCAGCCCGTTCCAGGCCTGGCGGTGCGAGGCGGAGAACGACGAGAGGGTGGCGATCGGGCCGAGCGAGCCGTCCCGTTCGTATGCCTGATGGAGCAGGCGGTGGCCCTCCGTGGCGTCGTGCTTCATCCCGCTGAGCGTGCGCCTGATCTCGCCCATGGATTCGTGGTCCAGCCGGCCGGAGCGGCCACGCTCCATCAGCCGGCGGGTCTCGCTGAGCCGGGTCGAGGCGTGGTCCAGATACAGCTCGCCGCGGTCGGACTCGTCGTCCGCCAGATTGAGCTTGAAGTCCTCCATTCCTCGTTTCAGCCCGTACAGCGAATCACCGGGCAGGGCGTCGGAGCTGGCGGCGGCGACGCCGCCGAAGGCGCCCGCCGCCACACCGACCGTGAGTCCGCCCGCCGCAAGGCCCTTGGACCAGCGGGATCTGGGGCGCAATCTCCGGAGGCGGGAGGCCCGGTGGGCGCCCCGTCCGGACTTGCGCTGCTCCGGCACCGTGGGGCCCGGAGTCGCCCCCCCGGCGGCTGTGCCCTCCAGCAGCATGGCCTCCATGGCTGCCACGAGCTGTGCCCGTTGCACCATTTTGACCTCGGGGTCCAGCGTCGGTTTCGGCAGTTCACCGAGACCACTCGCCAGGGCCAACAGCCGCCCCTGTTCGGCCGGTTCGGCCGACTCGGCGGGCTGTTCGGCCGCCGCGCCCTGGACCGTCTGGTCTTCCAGGGCCTGGGCGAAGGCGTTCGCCCGCCGGTGTGCCGAAACGTTCGCGATCACTGGCGGCACCTCCTCTCGTCATGACGATCGACTCCCCTGGGGGTCCGGAAGGTTGCACGCCTTGAGCACATCCACACGATTGAGTGAGTGGCTGCGGGCATGGCGTGACCGCAGGGAGCCTGCATCCCGCACAACGAGCGGCGCGGCACATGGGTTACGCGCGAAGGATGATCGGACCAGCGCGTCATCGAGGCGTCACCGACAGTGAGTTGGGTCCGAGGTGGGGGTGGGCAGAGGGGGGACGGCCGGCTGGTGGAGGGTGGGGGGACAGCGGCGATCAGCGGGCGTCTTCGGGCAACAGCCGGGCCAGTGTTCGTACGGCTCGGTACTGCAAGGTTTTGATCGCTCCTTCGTTCTTGCCCATGACGCGGGCCGTCTCGGCGACCGAGAGACCTTGCAGGAAGCGCAGTGTGACGCACTCCTGCTGCTGCGGGTTGAGCTTGCGTACGGCTTCGAGCAGCGCCGCGTTCGAGAGGGACTCCAGGACGGAGTCCTCCGGGCTGCGCTCCACCTCGTTGGCGTCGAGCATTTCGCCCGTGGTCACTTCGAGTCGGAAACGGCTCGATTTGAAATGGTCCGCGACCAGGTTCCGGGCGATCGTGACCAGCCAGGCGCCGAAGTCGCGCCCCTGCCAGGTGAAGGTGGAGATCCGGCGCAGGGCGCGCAGGAACGTCTCGCTGGTGAGATCCTCCGCGGTCGCCTTCCCGCCCACGCGGTAGTAGATATAACGGTAGACGGTGTCGCTGTACTGGTCGTACAGCCGGCCGAAGGCCTCGGCCTCACCGGCCTGGGCGCGCTCGACGAGTTCCATCATGCGGGCGCTGTCGCTGTCGGCGCTGGGCCGACGGGCGGTGGTCGAGGCGGCGGTGCTGCTTCGGCTCCCCCGTCTGCCGACCGCCGCACCGCCGCTCGCCAGGGCATAACAAGGACCGATAGGGCCGCTCACGGCAGGGGCCGGTGCGGCGAGGGCGGGGACGGCGTACGCGGTGGGGACGAAGCCGCGCAAGTGGTCGATGACCGTTGCGCGCAGCGTAGCCAGGCCCGAGGCGTCAACCCCGACGTGTGGGTACACGGGACTCCCAGAGGCAGAGCTTCCATCACGTGCAGTGCGGGACCGTTCACTCGTCGTGGCGACGTGTGGGGTCCGGTATGCGTCTGAGGAGAATAACGCTTCGTACAGGCAGTGCTACACCCAGTTGCTCAAATCATCGATTACGTCGCTTCCATGACGCCTAAGCGGCGTATCTAGTCGCACATCGTGACCATTTACTGATCGGATTGCGTCAAGATCTGTCTGCTCTCGCGCTGGGTTGTGCCTGAGTGACGGATGTACGTACGGCCCTGCGGGGAATCCCGCAGGGCCGTACGTGTCGATTTGTCGCCCGGCGGCGTGTCTCCCGGGCGTGTCTCTCGTTGCGGGCGGATCGGGTCGGACCGGGTCGGACCGGCGCGGCGGGTCAGCGGCGGCGGCGGTGCAGGGCGACCGCGGCGGCCGTGCCGCCCGCGAGGGCGCCGACTCCGGCCGCCGCCGGGATGCCGACCTTGGCCGCCTTGCGGCCGGTCCGGTAGTCGCGCAGCCGCCAGTCCAGCCGGCGCGCGTGCTTGCGGAGCTTGGTGTCCGGATTGATGGCGTACGGGTGTCCGACCAGCGAGAGCATCGGGATGTCGTTGTGCGAGTCGCTGTACGCCGCGCAGCGGTCCAGGTCGAAGCCCTCGGCGGCGGCCAGGGCGCGGACGGCCTCGGCCTTCGCGGGGCCGTGCAGCGGTTCGCCGACGAGCTTGCCGGTGTAGACGCCGTCGATGGATTCGGCGACGGTGCCGAGGGCGCCGGTCAGGCCGAGCCGGCGGGCGATGATCGTCGCGGTCTCGACGGGCGCCGCCGTCACCAGCCAGACCTGCTGCCCCGCGTCCAGGTGGGCCTGGGCGAGCGCGCGGGTGCCCGGCCAGATCCGGTCGGCCATGTACTCGTCGTAGACCTCCTCGCCGATGGACATCAGCTCGGAGACCCGGTGGCCCTTGACGATGGACAGGGCGCTGTCGCGGGCGTCCTGCATGTGCTCGGGGTCCTCGACCCCGGCCACCCGGAACCAGGCCTGCTGCCAGGCGAACCGGGCGAGTTCGCGGCGCTGGAAGAACTTCCGCTTGTACAGGCCGCGGCCGAGATGGAAGATCGCGGCGCCCTGCATCACGGTGTTGTCGAGATCGAAGAAGGCGGCGGCGCGGTTGTCCCCGAAGACGGGGAAGTCGGGCACCTTGTCCGCCGTGGCGGCGGCTTCGGCCTCCGACGCCGCGTGCGACTCCTGTGTGGACCTGAGTCCTGCCTCGGCTGCGGCCTCGCCTGCGAGCACGCTCCGTGCGGTGGCGGAGCGCTTACGGGGGGTGAGCCATCCCAGTGCGGCCATATCGTGAGCATAGCCAGTCTGTTCGGTACTTCCCGACGCGTGGGGATGCCGTGGAGTGAACTCTCCACGGCCGGTGCGTTAATCCGCTGATCGTGTGATCCGGTCCCGGCTGTGGATGGCCGGCGCCACCGCGTCCGGCGCGGGCGGAGAATAGCCGCATGAGTCCTCTGCTGCGACGTATGACGAAGAAGAAGGCCGCCGAGCGGATGGTGACGCTCGTCTCGAAACCCGGGTGCCATCTCTGTGACGACGCCCGCGCCGTGGTCGAAAAGGTGTGCGCGGAGACCGGAGCATCATGGGAGGAAAAGGATATTACGCATGACGAAGAGCTGCATCGCGCGTACTGGGAGCAGATTCCGGTTGTCCTGGTGGACGGGGAGCAGCACACCTTCTGGCGAGTCGACGCCGATCGGCTCCGCCGCGAACTGGGGGGCTGAAGGGAAAGGCGGTTACCATCGTGGGCGCTTTGCTGGGTTTTCCCTGGTGATCATGGTCCGGACCGCGAGAGTGGCCCCGAGGTGGCGCCGGGCGTCCGGGGATCGGTCCCGGGAGGACAGGGGAGCGGTCTCGGGGGCGTATTCGTTGAGGAGTGTGTGCGGTTTTGCCCCCTTCGTGTGTGCAACGGGTTGACGTGGTCGCCGGTTCCGTCATCACGGGATCGAGGCGCGTGACCCCGGTCACTTTGCTCGGACAAAGCGGACACAATCTTTGTGCACGCGTTCACAAAGACATAACCTGCATTCGACGGGGCGGTCCAGGGACATACGACCGCCTGCAGCCTCGCTCATCCCGCAGGAGCACCGTGGCAACTGGCCGAACTCACCGACCGGCGACCCGTAGCCGAGGAATCCCCGAGGCCACCGTCGCCAGGCTTCCGCTGTATCTGCGGGCGCTGACCGCTCTGTCCGAGCGTTCCGTACCCACGGTCTCCTCCGAAGAGCTCGCGACCGCGGCCGGGGTCAACTCCGCCAAGCTGCGGAAGGACTTCTCCTATCTCGGCTCCTACGGGACGCGCGGTGTGGGCTACGACGTCGAGTATCTCGTCTACCAGATCTCCCGCGAGCTGGGGCTGACGCAGGACTGGCCGGTCGTCATCGTCGGTATCGGTAACCTCGGCGCCGCGCTCGCCAACTACGGCGGATTCGCCTCCCGCGGGTTCCGGGTGGCCGCGCTGATAGACGCCGATCCCGCGATGGCGGGCAAGCCGGTCGCCGGGATGCCGGTCCAGCACACGGACGAGCTGGAGAAGATCATCACCGACAACGGCGTCTCGATCGGGGTCATCGCGACCCCCGCGGGCGCCGCGCAGCAGGTCTGCGAGCGGCTGGTCGCCGCCGGTGTGACCTCCATCCTCAACTTCGCGCCGACGGTGCTCTCGGTGCCCGACGGCGTGGACGTACGCAAGGTCGACCTCTCCATCGAGCTGCAGATCCTCGCCTTCCACGAGCAGCGCAAGGCCGGTGAGGGGGCCGCCGCGGAAGCGGCGTCGGCCGCCGAGCGCGGGGGCGCGGTGGACGCCGTGGACGCCGTGGACATGAGCGCCACGGATGCGGACGCGCCGGAGACGGGCGGCGGCGCCGTGAACCGGAAGGGACCCGACGGGGACGTCCCCGCGGTGATGCCGGCATGAGCCTCCTGGTCGTCGGAGTGAGCCATCGCAGCGCACCCGTGAGTGTGCTGGAGCGGGCCTCCCTTGCCACCGACACACAGATCAAGCTGTTGCAGGACTCGCTCGCCGCGGAGCCCGCGACCGAGGCCGCGGTCCTCGCCACCTGCAACCGCATAGAGCTGTACGCCGACGTCGACAAGTTCCACGCCGGGGTCGCCGAGCTGTCCACGCTCCTCGCCCGGCACAGCGGCGTCGGCCTGGAGGAGCTCACCCCGTATCTCTATGTGCACTACGAGGACCGGGCCGTCCACCATCTGTTCTCGGTGGCCTGCGGGCTGGACTCGATGGTTGTCGGCGAGGGCCAGATCCTCGGACAGATCAAGGACGCGCTGGCGCTGGGGCAGGAGCTGCACACCGCCGGCCGGCTGCTCAACGATCTCTTCCAGCAGGCCCTGCGGGTCGGCAAGCGCGCCCACAGCGAGACCGGGATCGACCGGGCCGGGCAGTCGCTGGTCACCTTCGGCCTCGAACAGCTCGCGGCCGGCGCGGCCGTGGACGCCTGGGCCAAGAAGAAGCGCGCGCTGGTGATCGGCGCGGGCTCGATGTCCTCGCTGGCCGCCGCGACACTCGCGCGCCTCGGCGTCGACGAGATCGTCATCGCCAACCGCACGGCCGCGCGCGCCGACCGGCTCGTACAGATCCTGACCGAGCCAGGCTCGACGGGCGTCCTCGCGCGCGCCGTGGACATGAACGCCCTCGCCGACGAGCTGCCCCGCGCCGATGTGGTCGTCTCCTGCACGGGCGCGACCGGTCTGGTGCTGACCTACGGCGCCGTCGAGACGGCGCTGCACCGCCGTACGACCCAGCTGGCCCTGCTCGACCTCGCCATGCCCCGGGACATAGACGCCGCCGTGCACCGCCTCGGCGGGGTGCGGTTCGTGGACATCGAGTCGCTGGCCGAGGCGTCCGCCGACGCCCCCATGGCCGCCGATGTCGATCAGGTGCGCACGATCGTCTCGGACGAGGTGGCGGCCTTCGGCGCCGCCCAGCGCGCCGCTCACATCACACCGACCGTGGTCGCGCTGCGCGCCATGGCCGCCGATGTGGTGAGCAGCGAGGTCGCGCGCCTCGAAGGCAGGCTCCCGGGTCTTGACGACAAGCAGCGCGCCGAGATCACCAGGACCGTGCGCCGCGTCGTCGACAAACTCCTGCACGCGCCCACCGTGCGGGTCAAGCAGCTGGCAGGCGAGCCCGGCGGCGCCGGGTACGCGGACGCGCTGCGCGAACTCTTCGACCTCGACCCGCAGACGGTCGCCGCCGTCAGCCGGGCCGACCTGAATGACACCGACGGTGTAGGCAGAGGGCGAGTATGACCGAGAAGGCACTGAGGACCGAGAAGCCGCTGAGGCTCGGAACCAGGCGCAGCAAGCTCGCCATGGCACAGTCCGGCCAGGTGGCGGACGCCGTGCGGGAGCTGACCGGCCGGCCGGTCGAGCTGGTCGAGATCACCACGTACGGCGACACCTCCCGCGAGCATCTCGCGCAGATCGGCGGCACGGGCGTCTTCGTCACCGCGCTGCGTGACGCGCTGCTGGCGGGCGAGGTCGACTTCGCCGTGCACTCCCTCAAGGATCTGCCGACGACCCAGCCCGACGATCTGACGCTGGCCGCCGTGCCGCGCCGCGAGGACCCCCGGGACGTGCTGATCGCGCGCGACGGGCTGGCCTTCGAGCGGCTGCCGGCGGGCGCCCGGGTCGGTACGGGGTCGCCGCGCCGGATGGCGCAGCTCAACGCGTACGCGCGCAACCACGGCCGCACCATCGAAACCGTACCGATCCGCGGGAACATCGACACGCGGATCGGCTATGTCAGCGACGGGGAGCTCGACGCAGTCGTGCTCGCCGCCGCCGGGCTTCACCGCATCGGCCGGATCGACGAGGTGACCGAGTTCCTGTCGGTCGACACGGTCCTGCCCGCCCCCGGCCAGGGGGCCCTTGCTGTCGAGTGCGCCGCGGTCAACGTGGACCTCGCCGCAGTGCTCGCCGAGCTCGACGACCCGTACACCCGGGCCGCCGTGACCGCCGAGCGTTCCCTGCTCGCCGCCCTGGAGGCCGGCTGCAGCGCACCCGTGGGTGCGTTGGCCGACCTGCTGGCCGACGGACAGGTTGTCAACGAAATGCGCCTGCGCGGCGTCGTCGGCACGACCGACGGCTCGACGCTGGTGCAGCTGTCCACCACCGGTCCCGTACCCACGTCGCACGGCGACGCCATCGCGCTCGGTCGCGAACTCGCGTCCGAGATGCTCGCCAAGGGTGCGGCCGGTCTTATGGGGGAGCGAGCACTTTGAGCCCCACCACCTCTGACCTTCCAGCCTGCTCCGCATCGGGGCACGTCACCTTCCTCGGTGCCGGACCCGGAGATCCGGGTCTGCTGACACTCCGCGCCGTCGAGGCGCTCGCGGGGGCGGATGTACTGATTGCCGAGCCTGATGTGCTCGAAGTCGTACGCGGCCACGCCAGGGCGGGTGTGCACACCCCTGCGCTGACGGTTGTTGACGATGTGTCAGCAGCCGCCGGGATCCCCGCGATCCGGGATGCGGCCAATCTTGTCATGGAGGCCGCGCGGGGCGGCAAGCGGGTCGTGCGTGCGGTCTCCGGTGACCCGGGGCTGGACGGCGACGCGGGCACGGAGATGTTCGCCTGCGCCACCGCGGGCATTCCCTTCGAAGTCGTCCCCGGCATCGCGGCCGCGGTCGGTGTGCCGGCGTACGCCGGGGTACCGCTGCGCGACGCGCAGGGCACGGACGTACGGCTCGTGGACGCCAGGACCGCCGGTGAGCGGTGCTGGACCGAGCTCGGCGCGAGCGACGGCACGGTCGTCGTCTCCACCACCCTGGACTCGGTCGCGAGCGCCGCCGGTGAACTGGTCGCGGCCGGCCGCAAGCCGGACACCCCGATGACCGTCACCGTCGCCGGTACGACCACCCGTCAGCGCACCTGGAACGCCACGCTCGGCACCATCGCGCAGATTCTGAAGCAGGCGAAGGTGCTGCCCTCCCCGGAGGGACACCAGCCCGTCATAGCCGTGGTCGGTGAGCGCAGCGCCGCCGCACAGCGTGACCAGCTCGCGTGGTTCGAGTCCAAGCCCCTGTTCGGCTGGAAGGTGCTCGTCCCGCGGACGAAGGAGCAGGCCGCGTCGCTCTCCGACCAGCTCAGGTCGTACGGCGCGGTCCCGCACGAGGTCCCGACCATCGCGGTCGAGCCCCCGCGCACGCCCCAGCAGATGGAGCGCGCGGTCAAGGGCCTGGTCACCGGCCGCTACGAGTGGATCGCGTTCACCTCGGTCAACGCGGTGAAGGCGGTACGGGAGAAGTTCGAGGAGTACGGGCTCGACGCCCGCGCCTTCGCCGGGATCAAGGTCGCCGCGGTGGGCGAGCAGACCGCCGCGTCGCTCGTGGACTTCGGCGTCAAGCCCGACCTGGTGCCGTCCGGCGAGCAGTCGGCGGCCGGGCTGCTGGAGGACTGGCCGCCGTACGACCCGGTCTTCGACCCGATCGACCGGGTGTTCCTGCCGCGCGCCGACATCGCCACCGAGACGCTGGTGGCGGGGCTGATCGAGCTGGGCTGGGAGGTCGACGACGTCACCGCGTACCGCACGGTGCGCGCGTCGCCGCCGCCGGCCGAGACCCGTGAGGCGATCAAGGGCGGCGGCTTCGACGCCGTGCTCTTCACCTCGTCCTCGACCGTGCGGAACCTGGTCGGTATCGCGGGCAAGCCGCACAACGTGACGGTGATCGCGTGTATCGGCCCCGCGACGGCGAAGACCGCCGAGGAGCACGGGCTGCGTGTGGACGTCCTCTCGCCGGAGCCGTCGGTGCACAAGCTGGCCGAGGCGCTGGCCGCGTTCGGCACGCAGCGCCGTGAGGCAGCGAAGGAGGCAGGCGAAACGGTCACGCGGCCGAGCGAGCGCAGGCCGGGCAGCCGTAGGCGCCGTACGACCTGAGACGTGTACGCCCGCGTGCCGGGCGGGGGCGGGGGCGTTGAACGAAGTGGGGCCGGGTCGCCGGAGCGGCCGGGCCCCGCCGTCGTTTCCGCGTTCCGTCGTCGGTTTCCCGGTCGCGGTGTCGGTAAAGGGGCGGGGATGCCGGGTTTATGGTCGAAGGTGGTCCGACGGCCGGCCGGGCCCCGACGAAGCAGCAGACCAGACCCAAGAGGCGACTGACGATGACTGTGCACGGATCCTTCCCCGCCTCGCGGCCCCGGCGGCTGCGGGTGAACCCGGTGATGCGACGGATGGTGGCCGAGACCCGGCTGCACCCGGCGGATCTCATCCTTCCCGCGTTCGTACGCGAGGGCATCAGCCGGCCCGTTCCCATCTCCTCGATGCCCGGCGTCGTCCAGCACACGCTGGACACGCTGCGCAAGGCGGCGGTGGAGGCGGCCTCGGCCGGCGTCTCCGGGATCATGCTCTTCGGCGTCCCCGAGGAGGCCAAGAAGGACGCGACGGGTACGGCGGGCACCGACCCGGACGGAATCCTCCAGGCCGGGATCCGCGCCGTACGGGAAGAGGTCGGTGACGACCTGGTCGTCATGTCCGACCTGTGTCTGGACGAGTTCACCGACCACGGCCACTGCGGGGTGCTGGACAGCCTGGGGCGGGTCGACAATGACGCGACCCTGGAGCGGTACGCCGAGATGGCCCAGGTCCAGGCCGACGCGGGCGCCCATGTGGTGGGCGCCAGCGGCATGATGGACGGCCAGATCGGTGTCACACGCGACGCGCTCGACACGATCGGCAGGGAGGACGTGTCGATCCTCGCGTACACCGCGAAGTACTCGTCGGCGTTCTACGGCCCGTTCCGGGAGGCCGTCGGCTCCGCGCTGAAGGGCGACCGCAAGACCTACCAGCAGGACCCGGCCAACGCCCGGGAGTCCCTGCGCGAGCTGGCGCTCGACCTCGAAGAGGGCGCCGACATGGTGATGGTCAAGCCCGCGCTGCCGTATCTGGACATCCTGGCGCGCATCGCGGCCGAGGTGGACGTGCCGGTCGCCGCGTACCAGATCTCCGGCGAGTTCGCGATGGTCGAGGCGGCGGCCGAGAAGGGCTGGATCGACCGCGACGCGGCGATCATGGAGACCCTGACCGGCGTCAAGCGCGCCGGGGCGAACATGATCCTGACGTACTGGGCGACCGAGGTGGCGGGGAAGCTCTGACGCCGGGGTTGTGGGGTCGGGCTGTGGGACCGGGGCTCCGGGTTGGGGCGGGCTCCGGGGCCGGGATGTGGGGCCGGGCTGTCGGTGGCCGCTGGTAGAACAGGGCGCACCGATACCGGCCCCAAGAACCTCGGGAGCCCCCTTGTCCTACGTGCACCACGTCGAGCACTTCCATGGCCTGCCCGTACTGACCGTTCCGCCGTACACCCGCGCCACGGAGCTGCCCGACGCCGCCTCCGTCGCCTGGTGCCTGCGGACCGGGCCGTACACGTCCGACGAGGACTACTGGGACCGCTTCACCAGCACGGTGGAGCTGGAGAAGGTACGGGCGCTGGTCCTCGGCCATGGCGCGCACTACATGCCCGACCAGCTCCTCATCGACCTGAGTTCCCGGCTGGTCGGCCTCGAAGCGCTCTTCCTCGGTGACCTGGAGGACGAGGAGGAGATGATCTCCTCGATAGGGCAGTCCGATCTCGCACCGCTGCTGGAGGCGTTCCCCGGTCTGCGGGAGCTGGCCGTTCGCGGCGGGGACGGGCTGGACTTTCCCGTGACAGGTCACGCGGGGCTGCGGGTGCTGCGCGTCGAGTCCGGCGGGCTGCCTCCCGAGGCGGCGGCGCACATCGCCGCCGCCGATCTGCCCTCGCTGGAGCGGCTGGAGCTGTGGCTGGGAGACGACGAGTACGGCGGCGGCACCACCGTCGAGCAGCTCGCCCCGCTCCTCGCCGGTGAACGCAAGCCCGCTCTGCGCCACTTGGGCCTGCAGAACAGCCCCATCCAGGACGAGCTGGCCGCCGCGACCGCCTCCGCGCCGGTCGTGCCGCGACTCACCTCATTGAGCCTGTCCATGGGCACGCTCTCCGACGAGGGCGGGGAGGCGCTGCTGCACGGGCAGCCGCTCACCCACCTCAAGGAACTCGATCTCTCCCACCACTTCCTCAGCCACGCCATGATGCTGCGGATATGGACGGCGCTGGAGCCCGCCGGGGTCCGGGTGAACCTGTGCGGGAGGAACGAGGCGGACGAGGACGAATGGGGTGAATGGGCGGGCGCCGGTGAGGAGTTCGGCAACGGCGGCCGTTACATCGCGGTGGCCGAATGATCGCCATGTCTGATCCTCGCCGCCGTACCCGCTCCGGGCACCCGCACCATTCCTGAAAGGTCCACGATGTCGAACAGCGCCGAATCCCAGGACCCGGACGACCTCCGGATCACCCGTCTCCGGGTGGGACGTGAGACCTCCGTGGCGAAGCCCGACCGGCGGGTGCCGTTCGGACATGTTCTGTACGCCGCCGCCACGTTGGAGTGTTCTCCCGCCGCCGTCGTGGAGAGGCTGACCGCGCTGGGGTACGCCGATTTCGAGCTGCCCGACGGCCCGCTGCCTCTCACGGTCGGCCGGGACGACGCTCTGCTGATCAAGGCCGAGACGTACAGCCTGTCCTGGTTCGAACTCGGCAAGCCCGTACCGCTGCGCCAGATACTCGCCTCGGCGGGCCGGGCGGGCCGGAGCCCCGCCGATGCCGCACGTACGCTGACCGCCTTCGGCTATGCCGTCCCGGCCGGGCATCCGCTGCCCGAAACCCCGGACACCCGGGACATCGCGCTGATCCGCCTGGGACGCAGGGGCGAGGGTGAGTGGCTGGACTGGGGCGCGGAGGTGCCCGCAAGCCACGTGCTCGGCGCCGCGGCGGAACTGGGGTACAGCCCGCACGCCGCCGCCATCCGGTTGATCGCGCTCGGCTTCCGGCTGCCCTACACCCCTGAACCCGGGGACGAGCGGATTCTCGGCTACGGGATCGGTCAGGGGCCCTGGCCGACCGCGTACTCCGCCGTCCCCAGCGGGCATGTCCTCGATGTCGCACGGGAGACGGGCCGGCCGCAGGCGGCCATTGTCGCCCGGCTGGCCGAGCTGGGCTGCGGAACGGACGGGCCCGTGCCGGACGCGCCGGAGGCGGACGACCTCGTTCTCCTCAGCCGGGAACTCGACGGCCGCGCGCCCTGGTTGTCGGTGAACCGTGTCGTCGGGGTGTCGCTGCGGCACATCCTGCGCGCGGCCCTCGCGACGGGACGGGCCCCGCGGAGACCACGGAGAGGCTGGCCACGCTGGGGCACGGGCTGCATGCCGACGCGAAGGTGCCCGCGGTCGCGGACGTGGCGGACATCCGGCTGCTGGCGGCGGTCGATCGCTCGTTCCTGGACAACGTCCACCTCGAACACGTCCTGCGCGGCGCGAGTCTGACGGGGAGGAGCCCGGCGGACGTCGCGTCGCGGTTGACCGCCCTCGGCCACCGGCTGCCGGACGAGGTGGACTATCCGGACGTACGGGGTAGGGGCGCGGCCTGATCGGGGCCCCGGCCGCCGTTCGGGCAGGGGCCCCGATCAGTCGGGGGTGTCACTGGGCGAGGTCGTCACCGGCGGGTGTCACCACATGAGGGCGTCGGCCATGTCCGTCTGCCAGTACGACACGGACGTGGTGTCGGAGATCTTCGTCCCCGCGGGGAGTGTGATCGGGCCGTAGGAGGAACCCACCGAGCCCTGGTTGTCGCGGCCGGGGAAGTGGACGGTCAGCTGCTCCGCCGGGATGTTCGGGGCCCCGTCGCCGCCCAGGGCGACCGAGGCGTAGGCCGACTGGCCCGGGGCGAGGGTGACGACCGCCTGCGGCTGGCTGTCCTCGTTGACCTGCGTGGGGGCCTGGGCGTCGTCGAAGCGGAGGGCGGGGGCGTAGTAGGCGTCGCAGTTCTTGCCGCCGGTGTTGGTGACCGTCAGGAGAAGGTGGTTGATCGGACGGCTGACCTGGCTGACCTTGACCTTGGCGTTGTCGCCCGTGCAGGCGATGCGCTTGGCGGGGTCGCCGGGGGAGGTGCCCTTGGGAGTGGTGTCCTTCGAGGTGGTACCGCCTCCTCCGCTGGTGCCCGAGCCGGTGTTGCCGGTGGTGCCTGTGTTGCCGCCGGCGCCGCTGATCCGGTCGGCCGGAGTCTGCGAAGTCTGCTGCTCGTTGTCCGTCGGCGTCTGCTGGCCGGCCGGCGGCGTGCTGGAGGACGCGGCGGCCCCGCCGGAGTTCTTCGCGGCGTCGGCGGAGTCGCCGGGCCCGCAGGCGGTGAGGGCGAGGGAGGCGATGAGAGCGGTGGCGGCGACCGCGACGGCGCGGTTACGGATCGTACGCATAAGGATGGAGTCCCCGTTTCGGTGAGGTTGTCGAGTGATGCGTTCAGTGACGGTTGACGAGCATGATCACGACCGCGGTGGAGGCGATCACCACGACGACGGCCAGCGCGTCGACCAGGCTGATACGGAGTCGGGTTCTGATTTCTGCTCCCCGTTCGGCTGGCGCTGCACTCACCTTGCGGGGCGGCCGGAAGCGGCCGCAATCGGCAAGGGACAATGGGGGAAGCTGGAACGCTCACGCAGGCTTTGACCTGGGGAGACATGGTTTCCCTGGAACGCGTTCCCGGGACGGGCCGGCAGGAACCAGGGAGGGGAACAACGGGTGGCGACGACCGAGGCCGAGGCTTTCGCGGAACTGCTCAGGGGGCTGAAGGACCGCTCGGGGCGCAGTTACGGCGTCCTCGCCGGAAGGCTCCATGTCAGCACGTCCACGCTGCACCGTTACTGCAACGGGGACGCCGTGCCGACCGACTACGCGTCCGTGGAGCGGCTCGCGCGGCTGTGCGGGGCGAACGCCGAAGAGTTGGTCGAGCTGCACCGGCGGTGGATCCTCGCGGACGAGGCGAGACGGCGGGCCCGGTCGGCTCCGTCGGCTCCGTCGGCCTCGCCGTCCGCTTCCACAGCGCCCGACTCGGGGACTGCCGGCGGTGGTGACGGTGGTGACGGTGAGGCCGAGGCCCCCGCTGAGGCGGCGGCCCCCGCACCGGAGGCCGGACCCCGACCCGGCCCCGGCCCCGGACGCGAGTCCGTGACCGAACCCGTACCCGAGTCCGTACCCGTGCCCGTACTCGTATCCGAGTCCAAGTCCGAGTCCGAGTCCGGGTTCGGGTTCGTGCGTGGATCCGTCGCCGGATCCCGCCTCGCCCGTTTCCCCCGTACCAAACGCCTGCGTCTTGTTCTCGCCGCCGTGGCGGTCGTCGCGGTCGTCGTACCCGCCGTCGCCTACGCCGGCAGGCCGTCGACCGATGACCATTCCGCCGCATCGGAGGTGTCGGAGGCTCCGTACCAGGAGGCGGAGGAGAGCGCGTCGCCCGCCGCCTCGCCGGACGGCAAGGACAAGAAGACGGCGCCGCCGGCCTCGCCCTCGCTCTCCCTCTCCCCCTCCCGGAGCGCGAGCCCGTCCGGTGCTCCCAGCGCGCGCAAGGATCCCCCGGCGGCGGGCAAACCCTCCAGTGACGCGGTGCCGGTGACGGTGGCGACCCGGGCGTACGCCTTCGAGGACCCGTGCAGTCAGCACTACCTCATCGACAGCCCGCCGGAGGAGGTCCCCCCGCCGCCCACCGAGCAGGACGCGCCCGGCTGGGTCGGGGCGCTCGGCGGGGTGGCGAGCGACGGTCAGTTCATCGAGCTGACCCTCCAGGGCACGGGCAGTGAGACGGTCGTGCTGCGGGCCCTGAACGTACGGATCGTGAAGAGCGACGCCCCGCTCGCCTGGACCGACTACGCGATGGGCGTCGGCTGCGGCGGCGGCGTGGGCACGAAGTCCTTCGCCGTCGACCTGGACGCGGGCCGGCCCAGTTCCGTACCGAAGGCCGGACAGCGGGACTTCCCCTACAAGGTCAGTGAGTCGGACCCCGAGGTCTTCTACATCTCCGCCAGTTCGAAGACACGGGACGTCAGCTGGTACCTGGAGCTGGACTGGAGCAGCGGTGAGCGGCACGGCACGATCCGCGTGGACGACAACGGGAAGCCCTTCCGTACGAGCGGGTCGGCGGGGCGTCCGTCGTACAACTACCCGCCGGGTGGGTCGGAGTGGCAGAAGCCCCTTGACGGCTGACGGCTGACGGTCAGCGGCTGAGACAGGTATTGCATCGAGCGTTCCAAAACCTGTAGCGTGCCGGTCATGGCCAGACCGAGGACATTCGACGAGGACCGGGCCCTGGACGCGGCGATGCGTACGTTCTGGGCGAACGGTTACGAGGCGACCTCGACCCAGGACCTGTGCGAGGCCACCGGGCTGGGCCGCAGCAGCATCTACAACACCTTCCACAGCAAGCGCGACCTGTTCAGACGGTCCCTGACGCGTTACATCGACACCATGACCATGCGGCAGATCCGTATCTTGGAGGATCAGGAGCGGCCGACGGTGGAGCGGATCCAGGCGCTGTTCGACTCCATCATCGAGGGCGAGTTCGCGGTCCGTGAGGGGGCCGGGGGCGCCGGCGGTGGTGAGGGCGGCGGTCGCAGCCTGGGCTGTCTGACGGTCAATACGACCGTGGAACTCGCCGGACGCGACCCGGACGCCGACGCCATCCTGGACCGCGACCTGGCGCTGCGGCTCGCCTCGCTGCGGGTGGCGCTGGAGGCCGGTCAGCGCGCCGGTGAGATCGGCTCCTCGCGGGACGCGGGCGAACTGGCCCGGTTCCTCAACGCGGTGATCGCCGGCATGCGGGTCTCCGCGCAAGGGGGCGCGGACCGCGCCGCGCTGGAATCCGTCGCGGCCATCGCCGTGGACGCGCTCCGGCGCTGAGCCGCGCGGGGACCCGCGTACGCACAGGGGACGCGCTTGCGCCTGCTCAAATTTTGAACTGATCGATCCAAAATAATCGCCATCCCACCCACACCTCCACCCCCATCCCCATCACGGGAGCCATTTGCCATGCCCCGCGCCGTATATGTCCTCGCCCTGGGCATCTTCGCCATGGTGACCAGCGAGTTCGTGGTCGCCGGACTGATGCCCCAACTCGCCGACGGGCTGGACGCGACCGTCCCGCAGGTCGGCTACCTGATCACCGCCTTCGCGGCGGCCATGGCCTTCGGAGGGCCCTTCCTCACCGTCGCGCTCCTGAGGACACATCAGAAGACCGCGCTGATGATCCTGTTCGCCGTCTTCCTGGTGGGCAATGTGCTCGCGGCGACGGCCACCAGTTACGGCGTGATGCTGGCGGCGCGACTGATCACCGGCGTCGCCTCACAGGCGTTCTTCGGAGTGGCCGTCTCGATCTCCGTCCAGCTCACCCGCCCCGAGATACGGGGCCGGGCCATCGCGGCGGTCATGAACGGACTGATGCTGGGCACGCTGCTCGGAATGCCGCTGTCCACCCTGATAGGTGAACGGTTCGGCTGGCGGGCCGCCTTCTGGGCCATCTCCGCACTGACCGTCCTCGCCGCGCTCTGCACCATCGTCGGCGTGCCGTCCCTGGGCCGAGCCGAGGGAACAGGGAACCTCCGCGAAGAACTCGCGGTCTTCAAGAAGCGTCGGCTGTGGCTGGTGTTCTCCACGAGCACGATGATCATCGGCGCGACCTTCGCGGCCTTCAGCTATCTCAACCCGATCATGACGGAGATCACCGGCTTCTCCACCGGAACCGTACCGCTGCTGCTCATCGCGTACGGCGCGGCGACCGTCATCGGCAACTCCGTCGTCGGCCGTCTCGCCGACCGGTACACGCTGCGCGTGCTGGGCGCCGGACTCGCCCTGAACCTGGCGTTCCTCACCGGATTCGCGCTGTTCGCGGACGTACCGGTGCCCGCTGTGGTGTGCATGCTGGGCATCGGACTGGTCGGCGTCACCATGAACCCCGCGATGGCCACCCGCGTCCAGCGCACGGCGAACGCGCGCGCCTTGGTGAACACCGTCCACTCGTCCTGCATCACCCTCGGCGTGATGATCGGCTCGTCCGTGGGCGGACTCGCGATCGACGGCTTCGGACTGCGGGCACCGCTGTGGCTGGGCGCGGTGCTGGCGGCGACCGGCCTGGTCACGCTGCTTCCCGAGGTCATACGGGGGCGACGAGCCAAAGGCGTCGAGGAGCCGGGACGGCGCGCGGCGCCGGACCCGGCCGGAGTGTCCACCCGGCCATGATGCGGCCGAGCCGCCGCCGCCCTCGGCGGCGACCGCCACCTCGCGGCGACCGCCGGCGTGACGGCGCCCGACGTGTCGGAGAGAGTTGACATGTCGGAACTCTCCGACGCATAGTGAGGCGCATGGCGGCAGTCGATGTGTTCAGTGCCCTTGCCAACCCGGTACGGCGCAAGTTGCTGGAGTCATTGCGGAACGGGCCACGCGCGGCCGGCGATCTCGCCGGTGAGTTCGCGCTGAGCAGGTCCGCGGTCTCCGAGCACCTGACCGTGCTCAAGAACGTGCGGCTGGTGCGCGAGGAGCCGCGCGGGCGGCATCGCTACTACCACCTTGAGGCGGCACCACTGGCCGAAGTGGGCGAGTGGCTGCATCCCTTCGAGCACTACTGGCGCGCCCGGATGGGCGCGCTGCGCGACCTGATCGACGAGGAGAACCCATGAGCACCACCGACCCGAAGGTCATCCGCTGTGACCAGTTCATCGCCCATCCGCCCGCGACGGTCTGGCGGGCGCTGACCGATCCCGAACTGCACGCGCGGTGGTGGGCCACCGGTGATGTACGCCCCGTCGTGGGTCACCGCTTCACTCTGGACATGGGGCAGTGGGGACAGCAGTCCTGCGAAGTGCTCGCGGTCGAGCCCGAACGCCTGCTCCGCTACAGCTTCGCCCCCGGCACGCTGGACTCCACGATCACCTGGCAGCTCCACCCCGAGGGCACCGGCACCCGCCTGTTGCTCGAACACGCCGGATTCGACCTCGACTCCCCCCTGGGCAGGACAGCGTTCGAAGGCATGGGCCGTGGCTGGCCGGGCATTCTGCGGCGCGTCGAACCGGCCCTCGCGGCGGCGAGCCAGTAGCCCCGACCGCCGCTCGCGCGGGCGGTCGCGGCCCCGAGCGCTCCCGGGTGAGATTCCGGGGAACCGGCCCGACTCCAGGCCGCGCCCGCCAGGATGAGGCGGGTGACAACCACCACCGCAGACCTCTGGCACCACTACGGCCGCACCCGCGCCCAGCGTGACCGCTCGGTCCCCGAGTCCTTCCACTGGATCTGGAGCCAGGACGGCGGACCCGGCGCGGAAGTCCTTGGTGACCTGTCCGGGCGAGTCGTCGGCGACCTCGGCGCCGGAGCCGCCCGGCACGCCGCCCACCTTGCCACCTATCACGAGCCGGCCCGGATCACCGCCGTCGACGCCTCGCCCGCGCAGCACACCATGGCCACCGATCTGTACGGCCACCTCGCGCCGCGCCTGCACATCGTGCGATCCGATGTCGTGCCGCACCTGCACGCGATGGCCGACACCTACGACGTGCTCTACAGCGTCTTCGGCGCGGTCGACTTCACCGACCCGCGCGACCTGCTGCCCGCTGCGGCCCTCGCGCTGCGGCCCGGCGGGCGGCTGGTGTTCTCCGGCCTCGGCCACTACCTGAACGGCGCGCCCGCACAGCTCGATGTCGTGCCCGCCGATGTCGCGGCGAAGACACCGGACGGGGCGCCCACCACGATGCACCGCTGGGTGCTCCAGGCGCAGGTCTGGACGAAGGCCCTGGACGCGTACGGGTTCACCCGGATCAGCGTCGACGTACTACCGGCGACGACCGAGGGCCCGCGTACCGCCGACACGCTGTTGGTGAGCGCGGTCCGGCGGGCCTGAGGCGTCGGCCTCCGGTGCGATTCGCCCGAAGTTACGGATTCGGAGGCGCCGGGCAGGTATCGGGCTGTCGAGCGCTGCCCGCGGCCCCTGTCGGCCGGCGGAACCCGTCAAGCACGTATGCGGGGCCTATAGGAAGGACACGGACATGACCCATCGTTCACGCGGAACGGGCGGCCTCCCGCCCGCGTTCACCGCGGCCGAGACTTCCTCGTTCTTGGAGTTCCTGTCGGCACAGGCCCCCGACCTGCTGCCCACCCGGCGGGCGTTGCCTTCGGTGAAGGGCGGCTTCGAGGCGCCTCATGGGACCACGATCGTCGCGGCGGGATACGCGGACGGCGTACTGGTGGCGGGAGACCGGCGCGTCACCATGGGCAACGTCATCGCACACCGCGAATGCGACAAGATCTTCCCCGCCGACGAGCACTCGGCCATAGCCATCGCCGGGACCGTGGGCATCGCGATCGAACTCGTCAGGCTGTTCCAACTGGAGCTTGAGCACTACGAGAAGATCGAGGGCGCGGCCCTCTCCCTCGACGGCAAGGCGAACCGCCTCACCACCATGGTCCGGGGCAACCTTTCCATGGCGATGCAGGGGCTCGCCGTAGTACCGATCTTCGCCGGCTACGACCTGGACAAGGGCGAGGGGCGCATCTTCTCCTACGACGTCACCGGCGGCCGGAGCGAGGAGAGAGGCGTGGCCGCCACCGGATCCGGTTCCGTCTACGCACGGGGTTCCCTAAAGAAGCTCTACCGCGAGGGCATGTCGGAACAGGAAATCGTCATGGCCGCGGTGCACGCGCTCTACGACGCCGCGGACGACGACTCGGCCACGGGCGGCCCCGACCTCACCCGGCGCCTCTTCCCGCTCGTCGCGCTCATCACGGCGGACGGATACCGGCAACTGACGCAGGACGAGGTCGCCGAGGTCGCCCACACGGTGGTCGAGCAGCGCCTCCAAGCACCGGACGGCCCCCGGGCGCCGCTCTTCTAGGCCGCTGGGTACGCCGTATCCGCCTGGTGGGTGGCAGCGAAGGTGGTGAAGGCGGCCCAGGAGGTGGGGGCGAGGGCGAGGGTGGGGCCGGTGGGGTTCTTGGAGTCGCGGATGTGGATGGCGTGGGGGGAGGGGGCGACTTCGAGGCAGGCGCCGCCTGCGTCATCGCTGTGGCTGGACTTGAACCACTGAAGCGTCGTGTTCATTGCTCTCCTAGAAGCTTGTCCAACAGGTCCAAGGAGTCCTCGGGGGTAAGGGCCTGCGATCGCAGCATCGCATATCTGCGGGACATGTTGGACACTCCGTCAGGGTCGGAGACCCAGTGGCTGCCCAACTGGGATTCGGTGTAGGCGAGATGCTGGTGGTCGGGGGTCTCCATCAGGTAGAAGGGGCCACTGATCCCGGCGTTGGCTGTTCGGTCTTGCCGAAGGAACTGCAATGAGAGGCCAGGGAGTTCAGCGCAAGCGCGCAGGTGGTTCAGTTGATCGAGATGGACCCTTCGGCCACCGAGGGGAAAGTGGAGAACCGGCTCCCACAGGACAAAGCTGAGCGTCGGAGGAACCTTGCGCTGAAGGATTTCTTGGCGTTCGATACGGGCGGCGGTCTTGGTCTCGACCTCGTCCTCGCTGAACGCCGGAACTCGTCCGCGGAATAGCGCCCGCGCGTATGCCTCCGTCTGGAGCAGGCCAGTCACCACCTGGTTCTGATACGAGGACAGGGAGATCGCCTCGCGTTCGTGGTCCACGTACTGCTCCGCCCACAGCGGAAACTGGTCGATCGCAGGCATGTTGGCCACCCCGACCGACAACGCCCCCTTCGTGTCCAGCAGTTCGTCCAGCGTCTCCGCCAGATCCGCCTTCAGCGGCCGTCTGCCCTGCTCGATCGACGCGATGGTCTCCTCGTCCGCCACGACGCGTTCACCGAGGGAACGCTGCGTATAACCCGCCGCCCGGCGGAAGGCCGCCACCTGGGCGCCCAGCATCTTCATCGCCGAGGCGTTCTTCTTCCTCGGATGTTTCCTGGGATTCATGCCGGCCCAACTCCCCACGTGCACGCGTACTTGATCCTGGTGCGGCCCGTACAAAAGATCTGTACGGAGTCACCTGGTGCTCAAGTTTAGTTACTCTCCGCGACGATCGCTCCATGACTGCGACAACTCGCCACTCCGTACTCCGGGAGCGCTTCTTCCGCCGCGATCGCCGGTCCGTTCCCGCCGCCAGGCTGTTCACCCATCAAGCCCTCGTCGACTGGGATCTGACCGAGGGCTTCCGCGCCGACGACGTATTGCTGTGCGTGAGTGAACTCGCAACGAACGCTCTGCTGCACGGGGTGCCGCCCGGCCGGGGGTTCCGGCTGAATCTGGGGTACGACGGAGACGTACTCCGTGTCGAGGTGCACGACAGCGGACCCGGCGTCCCCCGGATCGTTGATGAGCCGGACGGTGAGGGCGGACGTGGGCTGCTCCTCGTCGCGGCGTTCGCCGACAAGTGGGGCGTGGGGGAGCGGAGTCCCGGCAAGGTGGTCTGGTGCGAGTTCGTGGTGGACCGGACGGAGGCCGACGAGACAACGCCCCCGGCGGTCACGCACCACGCCGAGGGCTGGCTCGGTCTCCTGCTGGCCCGGCCTGAGAACCGCTGACGAAATGAGGTGCCGTCGGCTCAACGTGGTCCGTCGACACCGTGTGGTCGTGCCTGCGTCATTGCCCCAGAAGGTGAACTCGGAATGACAGCCCTTCTGGGCTGTGCAATCTCAGGGGGGAGTGGTCGTTGTCTCGAACCCGGGCAGCGAGATCCTGGCCACCGATCTGCGCGCGGGAGATGACGCCAGCCAGATCATCGATCCCGACGGAGAGTTCCCACTGCGGGGTAGCGGTAGGCTCGCGCGCCGCGATGAATGCGGCAGCCATCAGGGGAGTACCTGTCAACTGGTGGTAGAAGTCCCGGGCCTGGTCTGGCTGGTCGCAGGCCAGGACCATGTGGTGTGGGGCGCCTACGAAGCGGGGCGGGAACTTCCACCCGGTGAACCCCTGGGGTTGCCACAGGGAGAAGGCGGCACCCATCGGGTCGATCAGCGTCGCCGTGCGGCCCTGATCGCCCGCGTCAAAAGGAGGCACGACAAGACGCGCGCCGTTCGCTGTCGCGGCTTCGGCGCGGCGGTCGACGTCGTCAACGGCCAGGTAGTAGGCGACGTGGGCGAGTGTGTCCGGCGGGTAGATCGGGCTCGCGAGGCTGCTGACGCTGCCGATCTGGTAACCATCGATGGTTATCTTGATGGCCTGGCGCCAGTCCTCTTCATCCACTGCGAAATGCCAGCCCAGTGCCCGCGATAAGAAGGCAGTGGTGCCGGATTGGTCGCGGATTTTTAGGTCCATCCAGCAGAATTCGTTCAACGAACCGAGGGTGGTCATCGTGTCCTCCTTGTCTTCCGAGTGTTGAGTACCGACTCGCCGGGCGACTGTGCAAGCGGGTTTCGGCTGCCACCGGTGGGGGTGGGTGCGGGTTCGTGCCGAGAGGTAACCGGGGTTACCCGGAGGGTCCAGAGACGGGTGGGGGCCGCCCCTGATCTTTGAGTGTCGCGGTTCCGGGTCGGGTATCAAGGGCGCTCCTCCGTCGCGTCGGCTGCGCCGATTCCGCTGCGCTCCACCCTTGACACCCGCCCCTCCACCGCAAGTGCTGCTTTGAGGGGGGCGGCCCGGGGGGAGGGGTCCCCGGGGGGCTGGGTTTGTGGGGCCGGTCCTTTCCCGGCCTGCGGCCCGGTGGGCCCTGCGGGGCGCGCGGCAGTGGAGTGGGGCGGCCCGGCACCGGCTCAGCGAGCAGGCGTGGGTGGGTGGTTGGGATTCATGCCCCGCTGTGCGGGCTCGTTGTCGCCTGCACCTGTCGACGGAGGCGGACGGACCCGCAAGCCACCCCCTATGTCCCAGTTTGGCGGGCTGTTCTGGGGGCTCCCCGGCCGGTCATGCGTCCTGAGTGCAGTTAAGTCGTTCCCATGACGCATCACCGGCTCTGAGTGGCCCATTGGCCGCCCCATGAGTCACACCTGTCCCTCTGTGCACGCACCCTGGGGCGGTGGGGCGGGTGTGGCTGGTGAGGTGCTGATTGGACCGGTCGGAGAGGGTGATGTGTCAGGTGGCCCGGTTAACCGAACTCCCGACGCATGACCCGCCAGAGCCCTCCCCAAAGCCCCTTCCAAACTGGGACATTGGGTGCAGGTGGCGGGCCTGTCCGCCTCGGCTGACAGGTGTCACCCGACAGCGGACCCTCGCAGCGGGGCATGAATCCCAGCTCCCCACGGGGATCAGTCGCTTTGCCGGTGCCGGGCCGCCCCACTCCACTGCCGCGCAGACCACCCACCGGGCCGAGGTCGGGAACAGACCCCTGGCACATGGGTGCTTCCCCGGGGACCCCTCCCCCGGGCCGCCCCCCTCAAAGCTGCACTTGCGGTGGAGGGTTGGGTGTCAAGGGTGACCGAAGGTCATCGGCTTGCCGACGCGACGAAGGAGCGCCCTTGACGCCCGACCCGGAGCCGCGAAACTGAAACCTAGGGGCGGCCCCCACCCGTCTCCGAACCTTCCGGCCCACCCCGACTACCCCTCGGTCCTCACCCGCACCAAACAGCGCACCCCCACCAGCGGGGCATGAGTCCCGGCCTCCCACATGCCGTCAGTCGCTTTGCCGGTGTCGGGCCGCCCCATTCCACTGCGCGCCCCGCAGGGCCCACCGACCTGCGGTCGGCGATGGACCGGATCATGCACGGATCCCCTCCGTCCCCTCCGGGGACTCCTCCCCTCCGAGGACCCCTCCCCGGCGGTCGGCCCAGTGCCGTCATGCGCCGTATGGTCCGGCCGCGTTTGCCCCGCCGGGCGTGCGACCGTTCGCCAGCCTTGATCATCCGTACGAATTACCCGATGGGCGACGGTCCGCCGACGCGGGCCCGCCTCCCCCCAATATGGCGGCGGAATGACGCCCTGTTCCGGCTGCGGTGTACGCCTTCCTCATAGGAGTCCGCCGCCCGGCCGGCCCGACTCAGGAAGAGCAGATGCCGACAACTACCCGCAGATTCGCCCGTATTGCCAAGGCCGCCATGGCCGTGGCCGTCTCGACGGCGGCCTTCGCCGTGCCCGCCACCGCCACCACCGCCGTCGCCACCCCCGTCGCGCCCGCCAAGCACCACGGCAAGGCAGTGTTCGTCCAGAACGACCGTGTCGAAGGCAACCAGGTGATCGCGTACACCCGCGAGGCCGACGGTTCCCTACACAAGCGTGCGATTTACAACACCGGCGGCAAGGGCGGTGTCCTCGGCGGCTCCGTCGTGGACCACCTGGCCTCGCAGGGATCGCTGACGTACGACCAGCACCACAAGCTGCTGTACGCGGTCAACGCCGGCAGCAACACGGTCACGGTGTTCGCGGTCGAGGGCGACCGGCTCCACCGTAAGCAGGTCATCGAGTCCGGGGGCATGTTCCCGGTCAGCGTCACCGCGCACGGGGACCGTGTCTTCGTGCTCAACGCGCGTGAGGGCGGCTCCATCCAGGGCTTCCGGCTCAAGGAAGGCAAGCTGCACCGGGTCGAGGCCTGGCACCGTGCGCTGCACCTGAACACCGGCGCCATGCCCGAGTTCACCCACACCCCGGGCCAGGTGGCCTTCACCCCCGAGGGCGATCAGCTCGTCGTCACCACCAAGCTGGGTGGCAACAGCATCGAGATCTTCCACCTCAGCCGTGAGGGCAAGCTGTCGCACAAGCCCGTCGTGGACAGCAAGCCGGGCGCGCAGCCGTTCGGACTGACCTTCGACGAGCAGAAGCGGCTCGTCGTCGCCGACGGCGTGGAAAACGCCCTCCTGACGTTCCGTATCCACAAGGACGGCCGTACCACCCTGGTCGACGCGGCACCGTCCGGTGAGCAGGCCACCTGCTGGGTCTCCCGCACCGGCAACCACTTCTTCGCCTCCAACGCGGGCAGCAACACCGTCACCCGCTTCCGCCAGGACCGCGAGGCCCGCCTCGAACGCCTGGGCAACACCCCCACGGGCGTCGGCACGGTGGACTCGTCCATCACGCCCGACGGCCAGTTCCTCTACGTCCAGACGGGCGGCGCGGGCGCTGTCGACGCCTTCCGCATCCACAAGGACGGCTCGCTGACCAAGATCAGCACCACCAAGGTCCCCGACGGAGTCGGCGGCGAAGGCATCGTCGCGCTCTGACGGAGCTGTCGCAGCAGTAGCTGACACCCCGTTCCCGTTCACGTGGCCTCCCTCGTGAGCGGGAGCGGGGTGTTTGCCGCCGCGGGCGCGCCCTACCGCCTCTCCGGCACCAAAGTGTCCGGGCTGTCGAGCCAGAGGCGCTGTCCGGCGGCGTTCACGGTGAGGCCGTACCGGGTGCGGTCCGGTGAGCCGGCGCTCTGCCACCAGGCATAGGCGGCCTCCACTTCACCCCAGAGCGTGCGCGGACCGTGCTGCCGACTGTCGTACTCGGCCGCGTCGGGGACGAAGTCGGAATACGAGCCGGGGGTCGAGGTGGGTGCGCGTGGCCGTGGTCCGGTCCTGTTCCTTGACGGTGGCCATGACGGGCATGCCAACGGTCGGGGTCGGTGGTGCGGTTGAGCGGGCGGTAGCCGTGGTCGGAAGCTACCGGAGCGTGCGCCGAGGTACGAAGAAACGGGGCGCCACCGCCAAGTGGCGGTGGCGCCCCGTCGTGCGTGCGGAGCGTTACAGGCGCTCGGGGGACTGGATGCCCAGGAGTGCCAGGCCCTGCCGGAGCGTGCGGGCCGTGATGTCGCAGAGGAAGAGGCGGTTCTCGACCAGCTCCGCCGGGTTCTCGGCTTTCAGTACCTGGCACTGGTCGTAGAACGTCGTGAAGTGCGAGGCCAGTTGGTACAGATACGCGGCGAGCTTGTGCGGTTCGTACGCCGACGCGACCTCCGCCAGCACCTCGCCGAACTGGTCCACATGCAGCCCGAGCGCCCGCTCGGCCGGGGCCAGTTCCAGCTCCGGGTGGGGCACCGGCTTCGCCTCGCCCGCCTTGCGCAGGATCGACTGGATACGGGCGTACGCGTACTGGATGTAGACGGACGTGTCGCCGTTCAGCGAGACCATCTGGTCCAGGTCGAACTTGTAGTCGCGGGCGGCGGACGTGGACAGGTCGGCGTACTTCACCGCGCCGATGCCCACCTGCTTGCCGCGCTCGGCGATCTCCTCCTCGCTGAGGTCCTTCGCCTTTTCCCGTACGACCGCCGTCGCCCGCTCGACCGCCTCGTCCAGCAGGTCCTCCAGCCGTACGGTCTCGCCCGCACGGGTCTTGAACGGCTTGCCGTCCTTGCCGAGGACCGTGCCGAACGCCAGCTGGACCGCGTGGACCTCGTCGTTCAGCCAGCCGGCCCGGCGGGCGGTCTCGAAGACCATCTTGAAGTGCAGCGACTGGCGCACGTCGACCACGTACAGCAGGGTCGTCGCCGACAGGTTCCGCACCCGGTCGCGGATCGCGGAGAGGTCGGTGGCCGCGTAGCCGTAGCCGCCGTTGCTCTTCTTGACGATGAGCGGGACCTTGTTGCCGTCCGGGCCCTTCACATCGTCGAAGAACACGCAGAGCGCGCCCTCGGAGCGGACCGCGACCCCGGACTCCTCCAGGATCCGGCAGGTCTCCTCCAGCATGTCGTTGTAGCCGGACTCGCCGACGATGTCGGGGTCGCGGATCTCCATGTCCAGCTGGTTGAAGACCGAGTAGAAGTAGATCTTCGACTCGTCCACGAACCGCTGCCACAGGGCCAGCGTCTCCTTGTCGCCGGCCTGGAGGTCCACCACCCGGTCCCGGGCCCGCGCCTTGAACTCCTCGTCGGAGTCGAAGAGCGCCCGGGACGCCTTGTACAGCCGGTTGAGGGAGGACATCGCCTCCTCGCCGGAGACGGCGCCCTTGTGGTCCAGCTCGTGCGGGTGCTCGATCAGGTACTGGATGAGCATGCCGAACTGGGTGCCCCAGTCGCCGATGTGATGGCGCCGGATCACGTTCTCGCCGGTGAACTCCAGGATCTCCACCATCGCCGCGCCGATCACGGCGGAGCGCAGATGTCCGACGTGCATCTCCTTGGCCACGTTCGGCTGCGCGTAGTCGATCACGGTCGTGCCGGGGCTCGGCTCGTACGGGACGCCGAGCCGCGCGTCCGTCGCGCGGGCCGCGAGGGTCTCGATGATCGCCCGGTCCGTGATCGTGATGTTGAGGAAACCGGGTCCTGAGACCTCGACCTCCTTGATCACGCCATCGGCGGGGAGGGACGCCACGACCCGCGTCGCCAGCTCGCGCGGATTGCCCTTGAGCTGCTTGGCGAGCGCCAGGAGGCCATTGGCCTGGAAATCGGCCCGGTCGCTTCGGCGCAGCAGCGGGTTCGCGGGGCCGGCCTCCGGCAGGGCTGCCGAGAGGGCGTCCGCGATGCGCTGATCGACGGTCGAAGCGAGGGAAGAGACCGAGGCCATGGGCTGGTGCCGTTCCTGTCGGGTGCGGAATGAAGTCCTGCCCAGTATCCCATGGGGTAACAAGCCATTTTCGCTCTCCCGGGGGTACCTGGGAGAATGGCAGCCGCCGGAATGTCTGGGCGTAAGAGAAAGAAGAAGGACGTGCCGATCGTGGCTCAGAGCACCGAGACCGACTGGGTCTCCCGTTTCGCGGACGATGTCATCGCCGAGTCGGAGCGTCGTGCGCCTGGCAAACCGGTCGTCGTCGCGTCCGGACTCTCTCCCTCCGGACCCATTCACCTGGGGAATCTCCGTGAGGTCATGACCCCGCACCTGGTCGCGGACGAGATCCGCAGGCGCGGCCACGAGGTCAGGCATCTGATCTCCTGGGACGACTACGACCGCTATCGCAAGGTCCCGGCCGGCGTTCCCGGTACGGACCCGTCCTGGGCCGAGCACATCGGCAAGCCGCTGACGTCCGTGCCCGCCCCGGCGGGGTCGGCGTACCCGAACTGGGCCGAGCACTTCAAGGCCGCGATGACCGAGGCGCTGGCCGAGCTGGGCATCGAGTACGACGGCATCAGCCAGACCGAGCAGTACACCTCGGGCGCGTACCGCGCGCAGATCCTGCACGCGATGAAGCACCGCGCGGACATCGACGCGATCCTCGACCGCTATCGGACGAAGGACAAGAAGGACAAGCCGAAGAACGCCCAGCAGGGGCAGCAGCAGGGGCAGAAGTCGGGGCAGAAGAAGCCCGAGGAAGCCGAGCTGGAGGCCGCCGAGGGCTCGGGCGCGGCGGCCGAGGACGACGGCAGCGGCGGGGCCGCCGGCTACTTCCCGTACAAGCCCTTCTGCGGCGGCTGCGGCAAGGACCTGACCACCGTCACCGCCTACGACGACGAGACGACCGCGCTCACCTACACCTGCGCGGAGTGCGGCTTCTCCGAGACCGTCCTGCTGAGCGAGTTCAACCGCGGCAAGCTGGTCTGGAAGGTCGACTGGCCGATGCGCTGGGCGTACGAGGGCGTGATCTTCGAGCCGTCCGGGGTCGACCACACCTCTCCCGGGTCCTCGTTCGTCGTCGGCGGGCAGATCGTGCGCGAGATCTTCGGCGGTGTGCAGCCGATCGGCCCGATGTACGCCTTCGTCGGGATCTCCGGGATGGCGAAGATGTCGTCCAGCAAGGGCGGCGTGCCGACCCCGGCCGACGCGCTGAAGATCATGGAGGCGCCGCTGCTGCGGTGGCTCTACGCGCGGCGCAGGCCCAACCAGTCGTTCAAGATCGCCTTCGACCAGGAGATCCAGCGGCTCTACGACGAGTGGGACGCGCTGGAGCGCAAGGTCGCGGACGGTTCCGTCCTGCCGGCCGACGCTGCCGCGTACTCCCGCGCCGCGGGCACGGCGGCCGGTGAGCTGCCGCGTACGCCGCGCCCGCTGCCGTACCGCACGCTGGCCTCGGTCGTGGACATCACGGCCGGTGCCGAGGAGCAGACGCTGCGAATCCTCAGCGAGCTGGACCCGGCGCAGCCGCTGGCCTCGCTCGACGAGGTACGTCCCCGGCTGGACCGCGCACAGAACTGGATCACCAGCCAGGTGCCGGCCGAGTCGCGGACGGTCGTGCGCGCCGAGCCTGACCAGGAACTGCTCGACTCGCTCGACGCGCGCGGGCGCGAGTCGCTGCGGCTGCTGCTGGAGGGCCTGGACAGCCACTGGTCGCTGGACGGGCTGACCACGCTCGTCTACGGCGTGCCCAAGGTCATGGAGGGGCTGGCGCCCGACGCCAAGCCCACGGCCGAACTGAAGACGGCCCAGCGGTCGTTCTTCGCGCTGCTCTACCGGCTGCTGGTCGGCCGGGACACCGGGCCCCGGCTGCCCACGCTGCTGCTGGCGGTGGGCGCGGACCGGGTGCGCAAGCTGCTCGGGAGCTGAGCCCCGGCTACGGCCGGTGACGGTCGGATCGATGACGGTCGGATCGGTGACGCTCTGATCGGCGACGGCCGAACGGTGACGGTCCGAATGTGTGACGCGGAAGGGTCCTCGCCCGGTGGGTGAGGACCCTTCCGGGCGTATGCGGTACGGCTACGCGATGTGCTCGTCCAGCTCCGACTGGTACCGGAAGCGGAACTCCTTCAGGTAGGGGCGGAGCGAACTCTCGCTCAGCGGGCCGCCGGTGCGGCCGGTGATCCCGTACAGATCGAGCAGGTACAGCCCGAACTGGCGGCCGTTGGGGAAGTCGCCGTGCTCGCTGATGTACTTGCGGAAGGCGCTGAAGTACGCCTCTTCGCGGGAGAGATCGTCGGGGAGGGCGGGGACGGGCAGTTCCTCGGGCTGGTCAGGGCCGGGGGCGGGGGCGGGCTCGGCGTACTGCCGCTGCTCCGCCGTCCGTTCGGGGATCTGCTCCGGCTCGGGGGCCGCGTACGGGCCCTCCACGCGCTGACCGGGCACGCCGCCGAGCGGGCGGCTGCGGCCGGGACCGGCGGGGATCATGACCGGCGCGGGGTCCTGGCCTTCGGCGTACGCGGGGCTGTAGGCGCCTTCGTACGCCGTCTCCTGCACCTGCTGGGCCGCGAACCAGGGGCTGGTCTGGGGCTCCTGCTGGGGCTGGGGCCCGCTTTGGGGCTGGGGCTGGGGCTGGGGCTGCTGCTGGGGCTCGGGCTGCTGGGAGTGCTGGGGGTGCGGCTGCGGCTGGAAGTCCTGTGCCTGCGCCTGCGCCTGCGCTTGTGCCTGTGCCTGGTCCTGCGCCTGATCCTGCTTCCGCAGCTGCGGGGGTATCTGCTGCTGGGGTTGAAGCTGTTGGGGCTGTTGGGGCTGGGCCTGAGCCTGGGGCCGCGGTTCCGTCTGCTCCGGGGACGGGACCGCGGCGGGTATCTCGCCCCGGCCCTGCGGGAGTTCGGCCACCGGGGGCGCGGGCGGCAGCAGTACCGGTTCGATACCGGCGGCGGCCAGTCCCGACGGCGCGGTCTCGGCGAGCGGTACGCCGTACTTCGCGAGCCGGAGCGGCATCAGCGCGTCGATGGGCGCCTTGCGCCGCCAGTTGCGGCCGAACCGCGCCTGAAGGCGCGACTGGTAGATGAGCCGGTCCTGTTCGAGCTTGATGACCTGCTCGTAGGAACGCAGCTCCCACAGCTTCATCCGGCGCCACAGCATGAACGTGGGAATGGGCGAGAGCAGCCAGCGGGTGAGCCGCACGCCCTCCATGTGCTTGTCGGCGGTGATGTCCGCGATCCGGCCGACCGCGTGGCGTGCCGCCTCGACGGAGACGATGAAGAGGAGCGGGATCACCGCGTGCATCCCGACGCCCAGCGGGTCCGGCCAGGCGGCGGCGCCGTTGAAGGCGATGGTCGCGGCCGTCAGCAGCCACGCCGACTGGCGCAGCAGCGGGAACGGGATCCGCATCCAGGTCAGGAGGAGGTCGAGCGCCAGCAGGACGCAGATGCCCGCGTCGATACCGATCGGGAAGACGAGGGAGAACTGCCCGAAGCCCTTGGCCTCGGCGAGTTCGCGCACGGCGGCGTAGGACCCCGCGAATCCGATCGCGGCGATGATCACCGCTCCGAACACCACGATTCCGATGAGAATCCGGTGCGTGCGTGTCAGCTGCATCGCGGCCACCCGCGATCTCCTCCCGTATTCGGCCCGTATGGGGCGTCAGGTACTCGACAACAATCACTCGACGACCCGACACCCGGCGGGCACAGCCTGGCACATGAGTGTGTACGGCGTGGCGCGGGGAGCGGAGCCCGGCCTTCGGGAGAGGTCCGGGCCCCGTGGATAAGCGGAGAAAACGACTCGGGCGGCTTGCGGAGAAAACGACTCGGGCGGCTTCCGACAGCCTCAGCCCGACTTGGTCGACGCCGACCCCGACGGGGCCTCGGATCCGGCCTTCGGGCTCTCCCCGGCGCCCGGCGCGTCCTCGGAGCCGGCGGTGACCGCCGCGACAGCCTCCTTGGCCGCCTTCTCCGCGTTCTTCGTCAGATCGGCGGAGCTGGGCGACTTCGCGCCCGCGTAACCCGCACCGTTGTAGGTGAGGGTGATCACGACATTCTCCGCGCGGGTCACGACCGTGGCGTACGCGAAGTCCTCGTCGGTCTTGTTGAGGGTGTACGTGACCAGCGTCGCCTGGTCGCCGATGCCGGCCGTGGCGACCGACTTGACGCTCTTGGCGCCCGCCGTGCCCTGGGCCCCGGCGACCTCCTTCGCGTAGTACTCGCCGGCGCGCTCGGCGCCGCTGCCGAGCGTGACGTCGGAGTCGTACCGCATGAGGGAGACATCGAGCCAGCGGTACTGCGAGCCCTTGACGCCCTTGTCGTCCAGACCGTTCCAGGAGCAGCTGCCGCGGGTGTCGATGTCGCTGGACCGCGCCGCCGTGCCGCCCTTGTTCTTGACCTTGGGAACGAGCGAGCCGACCGTCTTCTCGCCGATCGTGTCGCAGGCGTCGGGGAGCCCGCTGTACTTGGCCGGGGTGACGCTCGGGGCCGGTGCGGTGCTCGGGCTCGACGAGGAGCCGTCGGCGTCGCTCTCGCCGCCGGAGTCGGACGAGCAGCCGGCGACGACGAGCATCACCGGAACGGCTGCGCAGGCGAGTATGCGGGTGAGTCGCGAGGCTGAACGGTGCATGGTTCCTTCAGTCGGTCGGTTGTCATACGGTCCGATCGGCCACGGTAACCGCCGAGCCGGGTCCGCGGGCCCCCTGAGCGGGAGTCCGGGCCCCGCGCGCCCGGGGCGGGCGCCGGGGACGGGGGCGGCTATTCGTTGAGCTGCTCGTTGAGCGTTTCGGCCAGTCCTCGCGCCTTGTCCTGCAGTTCTTTGCTGTCGGGGACCACGGCGAGGTGGGCGGACTGCTCGGTGTACCGGACGGTCACGATCACATTCGATGTGCGGAAGACCACGCTCACCGTGCGCCGCTGAGCGGCAGCGCCGGCGCGGGCGAGGACATCGTCGAGGAAGGCGTCGTCGCCGGGGCCGTCGAGGACGCGCGGTTCGAGGCCGTCGGGGGTCGTGCCGCCGGACGGCGTCCCGGAGGGCGCCCCGGAAGGGGTCCCGGAACCGGAGGGGGCGCCGGTCCCCGGGGTCGTGCCGAGGGCGGTGTCCGTACCCGTACCGATGCCCGTGCCGGCGCCGGAGGCGGTGGGGGTGCCGCTCGGTGTCCCGGAGGCGTTGGGCGAGGACAGCCCCGCGGCCGTCTCCTTCGTCGTGTAGACGGCCTGCGCCCGGTCGGCGTCGCTCACGGCCGGGTCGTACGACACGACGCGTTCGAGATCGATCATCAGCTGGTTCGAGGCGTCGGGGGAGGTGGCCTTCCAGCTGCACCCGACGCGGCGGTCGGTGTCGTACGTCACGGAGGCCGTGCCCTCGTACGTCTTCGCCTGCTGGTCCTCGGGGAGCGAGGCGGCGCCGGGCAGGAGATCCTTGAGCATGGAGCGCGGTACGGAGCCGCAGGCCTCGCGGAGCGTGCGGTATTTGCCCGGCTGAGCGGCGGTGGCGGTGGTGGGGCCGCCCGGCTTGGTGTCGGTGACGGCGCCGTCCGCGCCGCTTCCCCCCGAGCAGCCGGCGACCACCACCACGAGGAGCGCCGCCAGGCCGGGTACGTACGCCTTGCGCGCCTTTGGCTGCACGGTCCCGGGCTCCCTTCTGTACGGGGTTCCGCGCGGGGCTCCGCGCGAAAACTGCTTGCCGCCGGATGACGGCCGATGGACACAATGTCTATCGCACGCAACGCCGTCGATGCTGGTCGGCTGTCTTTTTTGACGGCTCTGGTTCCGGCTTTTGCGTTATGAGGCTTCCGGGGGAATCGAGGGGTTATGTCGTATGTAGAGATGCCGGGCGCGAAGGTGCCGATCCGGATGTGGGCGGATCCCGCGACGGTCGAAGAAGGCGCCATGCAGCAGCTCCGGAATGTTGCCACACTGCCCTGGATCAAGGGCCTCGCCGTCATGCCGGACGTGCATTACGGCAAGGGCGCGACGGTCGGTTCGGTGATCGCGATGCACGGAGCGGTCTGCCCGGCGGCGGTGGGTGTGGACATCGGGTGCGGGATGTCGGCGGTGAAGACGTCCCTGACGGCGAACGATCTGCCCGGCGATCTGTCCCGGCTGCGCTCCAAGATCGAGCAGGCGATTCCGGTGGGCCGTGGCATGCACGACGAGGCGGTGGATCCGGGACGGATGCACGGTTTCGCGACGGCGGGCTGGGCGGATTTCTGGGGGCGGTTCGATGGGGTCGCCGATTCGGTCAAATTCCGTCAGGAGCGCGCCACGAAGCAGATGGGAACGCTTGGATCGGGGAATCACTTCATCGAGTTCTGTCTCGATGAGTCGGATTCGGTCTGGCTGATGCTCCACTCCGGATCCCGGAACATCGGCAAGGAACTGGCCGACCACCACATCGGCCAGGCCCAGAAGCTGCCGCACAACCAGGGGCTGATCGACCGGGATCTCGCCGTCTTCATCGCGGACACCCCGCAGATGGCGGCATACCGGAACGATCTCTTCTGGGCGCAGGAGTACGCGAAGTACAACCGCGCGATCATGATGGCGCTCTTCCAGGACGTGGTCCGCAAGGAGTTCAAGAAGGCGCGGGTGACCTTCGACGAGGTCATCTCCTGCCACCACAACTATGTGGCGGAGGAGCGGTACGAGGGCATGGACCTGCTGGTCACGCGGAAGGGCGCGATCCGTGCGGGCAGTGGCGACTTCGGGATCATCCCGGGCTCCATGGGCACGGGCTCGTACATCGTGAAGGGCCTGGGGAACGAGGCGTCGTTCAACTCGGCCTCGCACGGCGCGGGCCGGAGGATGAGCCGCAACGCCGCCAAGCGCCGGTTCTCGACCCGGGACCTGGAGGAGCAGACGCGGGGCGTGGAGTGCCGTAAGGACTCCGGCGTCGTGGACGAGATCCCGGCCGCGTACAAGCCGATCGAGCAGGTCATCGACCAGCAGCGGGATCTGGTCGAAGTGGTGGCGAAGCTGAAGCAGGTCATCTGTGTGAAGGGCTGAAGCGGCCAGGGCCTGCCCGCGAGGATCCGCCGGACAGGCCCTGGGCGTCACGGCCCCGTGCGGGATGCCGTGGCGCCCCGGCCGTTCCGCTCCGCCGCCGGGGTCGTCACAGCTCGCGGTGGACCTTGGTGTTGGAGGCCTGGGCGCGGGGGCGTACCACCAGCAGGTCGATGTTGACATGGCTCGGGCGCGTGACCGCCCAGGTGATCGTGTCGGCGACATCGTCGGCGGTGAGGGGTTCCGCGACGCCCGCGTAGACCTTCGCCGCCTTCTCGGTGTCGCCGTGGAAGCGGGTGGTGGCGAACTCCTCGGTCTTGACCATGCCGGGGGCGATCTCGATCACCCGGACCGGTGTGCCGACGATCTCCAGGCGCAGCGTCTCGGCGAGGACATGGGCGCCGTGCTTGGCCGCGACATAGCCACCGCCGCCCTCGTACGTGCCGAGGCCGGCGGTGGAGGAGAGGACCAGGACCGTGCCGTCGCCGCTCGCGGTGAGGGCGGGAAGCAGCGCCTGGGTGACATTGAGCGTGCCGAGGACGTTCGTCTCGTACATCCGGCGCCAGTCCGCGGGGTCGCCGGTGGCCACCGGGTCGGCGCCGAGCGCGCCCCCGGCGTTGTTGATCAGGACGTTCACGGAGGGGAAGCGGTCCAGCTCGGCGGCGAAGGCGTCGACGGCCGCGCGGTCGGTGACATCGAGGGCGTACGCGGAGGCTCGCTGCCCGGCGGCGGTCAGTTCGGCGGCGAGCGCCTCGATACGGTCCTTGCGGCGGGCCGTGACGATGACGTGGTAGCCGGCTGTCGCGAGTTGGCGGGCGGTGGCGGCGCCGATGCCACTGCTCGCTCCGGTGATGACGGCGATGGGGGTCCCCGCGGCGGTCATGACGTAACTCCTCGCGCGTGTGATCGATGATCGATGGCGGACCCGGCCAGGATAGGCGGGGCGGGACGAGGGGGTGCGCGGGCGAGGGCGTGGGTGGGAGCGCGTGCCGGTGGCGTGTCATGTGGGTGACCGGGGCGCGCCGGGCCTGAGGGAGGCCCGATTCGTGATGTGACGATCGATATGTTCCCGCCATGGGTGTCAAGCGCAAGGCGTTGCTGGTGGCGGTGTCGGCCCTCACGGCGGTGGTGACGGTGGTGATGGGCGCGTGCCCCGGTGTCGCTGTGGACGCGGATATGGATGGGGACGCGGACGAGGGTGCGGTTGCCGGTGCCGGTGCCGGTGCCGGTGCCGGTGCCGTCGTGCCGGAGGCCGATCTCTCGCACCACGGGTACGCGTCGCTGTGGAGCGAACAGCTGACGGTCCGCTTCGAGTCCGAGAACCACGGCCCGTCCGCGACGGCGGACGCGACCGTGCGGCTGGCCTTCTCGGTCGCCCTGGCGGCCAGGCAGAGCCTGCCGGCCAACTGTCTGCGGGACGGTGACCGCGTGGTGCTCTGCCGCGCGGGTCAGCTGCGGGCGGGCGGGCGGAGCCCCGAGACCGCCCTTGACCTGAGGACAGCCGGCAGGCCGGTCGAGGTGGTCGTGCAGATCGACACCCACTGGAACGGCGGCGCGAGCGACCCGAACCCCGAGAACCACCGGCACCGGGTGCTGGTCCCGGCCACCGGCGACCCGTACGTCTTCTGACCGCCCGGGAGGAGCGGTCGGGAAGACCGATCGGACAGGATCTACGCCGCGGCGTCGCCGAATTCCCGCACCGCGTCCTCGACGATCGCCGCCAGCCGCGCGTGGTGCGCGCCGCGCCAGTACACCTGGCCGCAGGCCGTGCACCGGGCGAAGACGTCGTACGAACGCTGCGTGCCGTGCTCCAGCTGTTCCTGGACGGTCGCCTTGTCGGCGGGGCCAAGGCCGCCGTTGCAGGCGGTGCAGCGGGTCCAGGGCGCGAGGGCGGGCGCGAAGCGCTCCAGGACGTCCCGGAGCTGGGCGTCGGGGCGGTCGCTGTAGATATACGCCCCGGCCCAGATCTCGCGGCGGCGCAGCAGCCCCCGGTCCCGGGACAGCATCACCCGGCGCTCGGCGGCCGAGCGGGTGGCCAGGGCCGGGTCACCGATGTCCTCGTTCTCGTACGCCGCGTCGACGCCGAGCAGCCGCAGCCGTCGCGCGAGCGTGCCGAGATGGACATCGAGCAGAAAGCGCAGGGGAGCGCCCGGCACCCGCTGGGGGCGGCTCACGGCCCGTACCTCGACGGTTTCGCCCGCCGCGGGGATGTGCGCGGCGGACACCTCGCGGCCGTCCACGAGCAGTGCGCCGGCCTCGGTGAGCGGGACACCGAGCGATTCGACGACGTGACCGAGCGTGGACGCCCCGTCGGTGCGCAGGGGCGTACGTCCACGACGCCGCTCGGCGGGGACGAAGAGGCGCAGCTCAGGGGCGAAATCGATCTGGATCTCCGGTCCGTTCACGTCGTCAGGATGTCATTGGACGCGGGGGCCGGGCCAGGGCTTTCCGCAGGGCCTTGCGCAGGGCCTTCCGTGCCGTCGGCGCCGGGTGCGAGGTCGAGCCGCCAGTCGTTGGCGCGCATCAGATGCCCCTTCGGGTACTCGACACGGCACGGGCCCTGGAGCGAGAAACCCACCCGGCGGCACAGCGCGTTCGACGACCGGTTGTCGACCGACGGGAAGGCGTGCAGATAGCGGTACTTGCTCTCGGCGCGCGCCTTCTCCACGACGGCCGCCGCTGCCGCCGCCGCGATACCGCGCCCCTGATGGGCGGCGAGCACGCCCCAGCCCGTCTCGTACACCCGCTGTCCCCGCCAGGTCTGCTCCCAGAACCCGATCGTGCCGACCGCCTCGCCGGCCGGCAGCAGCGCGATCCGGAACATCCGGCCCCGGCCCGTCAGGTCCGCGCTCAGGTCCACGTACCGTCTGTGCCGCGTGAGCAGCTGGTCCTCGGTCTCCGGGCCGCCCAGATGGCTCATCAGCTCCGGCGCGTTCATGGCGCGGAGCAGGCCGAGATCGCCCTCGGACCACGGATCCAGCCGCACGCGCGGCGCTTCGCTCTCCATGTCACGCACTGTAGGGCTGGGGTCTGACATCCGGGCGTCCGGCTTCTGATGCTCAGGCGTCCTGGGGGCCGGTGTCCTGGGGGCCGGTGTCCTGGGGTCCGGTGTCGTGGGGTCCGGTGTCCTGGGGTCTGGCGTACGCCGTCGGCGGTACCCCGACCGTCGCCGTGAAGTCCCGTACGAGATGGGCCTGATCGCTGTAGCCGAGCTCGGCGGCCAGCTCCGGCCAGTCCACCTCCGGGCCGGTGCCGGGGCCCGTACGCGTCTCCGACTCCGCGCGCTCCAGCGCCTCGTGAATGCGGTAGCGCAGGATCACCCACTTCGGCCCCACTCCCACATACGCGGCGAAGAGCCGTTGCAGTGAGCGCACCGACACCCCTTCCGCCTCGGCGAGCCGGGCCACGCGCCGGATCGTGCGGTCGGTACGGATCCGGTCGGCCAGCGCCATGGCCTGCGCCGTCCGCGGGTCCGGGTGCGGGTCCTGGTACGGGCCGACGCCCAGCAGATACGTGTCGAGGGCGGCCACCCGGGCGTCCTCCCCGGCAGGGCCGAGCACCGCCGCGATGTCCGCGTCCGTCGTCGCCGGCATGACATCGGCGATCGGCACGCGCCGCCCCGTCCACTCCGACACGGGCCACCGCGGCGCGAACGGCCGGAAGCCGCCCGGCCTGAACTGCACCCCGCACACCCGCCCCCGCCCCGCCAGCTTCTGTGCGAACAGCTCCAGGCCGACGCCCGCGACCTCGGCGAAGGCCGGGCTGTCCGGGCCGGGGCCGAGGCGCTGGAAGACGACGTTGACCGAGGGGTGCGGCACGACATAGGAGGTGTAGGGGTGTTCGAGATCCCAGTCGATCAGCCAGTAGTGCTCCAGATACGGCCGCAGGGCCGGAGCGGGCTCGCGGCGCCGGAACCGTACCCGCGCGAAGAGCCCGGGGGCGTCGACGATGCCCCGGGTGTCACGCCGTGGTCCTGCCGGTCCTGCCATGCCCGGCTGTCCTCCCGGTCCTGCCATGCCCGGATCCTATGTCGCGTTTGTTCAAGACGCCTGGGAGCGTCGTTTCCTATGGTCAGGGCCATGAACGACACCATCAGCAAGCTTCTGGAGGTGGCGGCCGACCGTACCGTCACCGTCGTCAGGAACATCACCGACGACCAGCTCACCGCGCCGACCCCGTGCGCGCAGTACGACGTACACGCCCTCGTCGACCATCTCTTCCAGGTCATCGTGAACTTCCAGGCGCTGGCCGCCAAGAAGGACTCCGATTTCGGCGTCGCCCCCGAGCATCTGACGGGGGCGTGGCGCGGCCGGTTCGCCGACGAGACCGCACGGCTCATCGGGGCTTGGGCGCAGCCGGGCGCCGAGGAGGGCACCACGGGGTCCATGGCGTTGCCGGCCAGGACGGTGGGCGCGATGGTGGTCGGCGATCTGGCCGTCCACGGATGGGACCTGGCGCGGGCCACGGGGCAGCCGTACGAGCCGGACGCGGCGCTCGTCGGGATGCTCGGGGCGGAGTTCGGGGCGCTGGCTCCGACGGCGCGGAAGATGGGGATGTTCGGGGAGCCGGTGCCGGTGGGCGAGGACGCGGGTCCGTTCGAGACCCTGCTGGCCATGACCGGGCGCGATCCGGGGTGGGGCCGTCCGTAACGCGGTCGTGGGCCGTCCGTGACGCGGTCGTGGGCCGTCCGTGACGTGGTCGTGGGGCGGCCCGTGGCACGTTCGTGGGGCGGCCTCAGCACGTTCGTCGAGCGTCAGCTCTCCGCAGGCGGTGCGGCGTTCGGCGGCAGCGCCTGCTCGGCCCAGATGACCTTGCCCTCCGCGGTGTACCGGGTGCCCCAGCGCTCCGTGAACTGCGCGACGAGGAACAGGCCCCGGCCCCCCTCGTCGGTGGCCGCCGCGTAACGGAGATGCGGTGAGGTGCTGCTGAAGTCGGCGACCTCGCAGATCAGGGCCCGGTCGCGGAGGAGCCGCACCTTGATGGGGCCGAGGGCGTAGCGGATGGAGTTGGTGATCAGCTCGCTGAGGATCAGCTCGGTGGAGTCCGCCAGCTCGTCCAGCCCCCAGTCCGCCAGTTGCCGGGCCACGGCGGCGCGCACCTGGGACACCTCGGAGGGATGGGACGGCACCTCCCACTCCGCGATCCGGTCGCGCTGGAGCACGCGGGTACGGGCGACGAGGAGCGCGATGTCGTCGCTCGGGCGGTCGGGCAGCAGCGCTTCGAGCACCGCAGTGCAGGTCTCCTCCGGGTCCCGGTCCGGGTGGGACAGCGCGGCGCGCAGCAGGAGCAGCCCGTCGTCGATCTCCCGGTCGCGGTCCTCGATGAGCCCGTCGGTGTACAGCACCAGTTGGCTGGACTCCGGCAGCCGCAGCTCCACCGTCTCGAACGGCAGCCCGCCGAGCCCCAGCGGAGTCCCGACCGGCAGATCGAGGAACTCCACGCTGCCGTCCGTGCCGACCAGCGCGGGCGGCGGATGGCCCGCGCGGGCCATGGAACAGAGCCGGCTGACCGGATCGTAGATCGCGTAGAGACAGGTCGCGCCCGTGACGACGGCGCCGCCGCCCGCGATGCCCTCGTCGCGGTCGATGCGGGTGATCAGGTCGTCCAGATGGGAAAGGATCTCGTCGGGCGGCAGATCGAGCGTCGAGAAGTTGTGGACCGCCGTACGCAGCCGGCCCATCGTCGCTGCCGCGAGCAGTCCGTGTCCGACGACATCCCCCACGACCAGGGCCACACGGGCGCCGGGCAGCGGGATGACATCGAACCAGTCGCCGCCCACCCCCGCCTCCGCGGGCAGATATCGGTAGGCGACATCGAGCGCGGTCTGCTCGGGCAGCCGCCGGGGGAGCAGACTGCGCTGAAGCGTCTCCGCCATGGCGTGCTCGCGGGTATAGCGACGCGCGTTGTCGATGCAGACCGCCGCGTGATTGGCCAGTTCCTCGGCGAGGGACACGTCCTCCTCCTCGAAGGGCTCCGGCCGCTCCGAGCGCCAGAAGATGACGACCCCCAGCAGGATGCCCCGCGCGCGCAGCGGGGCCGTGACGAGGGAGTGGACGCCGTACGCGATGACCCGGGCCGTCCGCTCGGGTTCCTGGGACTTCCAGCCGCCCGCCCGGGCGAGATCGGGCTCGACGGTCCCGCGCCCGCTCCGCAGGCTCCATGCCTGCGGTGTGGTGGGGCGGAACGTGAACCGCGCGCCCAGCGGGTAGAAGGGGTGGTCGTCGTGGATGCCGACCACGGCCGTACGGCGCAGCTCGGAGTGGGCGGTGACCGACGCCGGGTCCTCACCGCGCAGGACGGCCTCCGCCAGATCCACGGTGACGAAGTCGGCGAACCGCGGCACCGCCACCTGCGCCAGCTCCTCGGCGGTCCGGGTCACATCGAGGGTGGTGCCGATCTCCACGCCCGCGTCGTACAGCAGCTTGAGGCGTTTCTGCGCCACTTCCGCCCGGCCCGTGAGTGCGCGCAGCTCGGTGGTGTCGCGGAGTGTCGCCACGCTGCCCGGCGGGCCTCCGTCCCGGTCCGTGGAGCGGTTGTTCACCGCGATCAGCCGCTCTCCGGTCGCCAGCACCTCGTCGCTGGCACGGCGTCCGGAGGCCAGCAGATCGGCCATCTGGGAGTCCAGGCCGAGTTCGGTGACGGAGCGGCCCTCCGGACGCGGAGGCAGATTGAGGAGACGGCGTGCCTCGTCGTTGGCGAGCACCAGCCGGCCGTCGCCGTCGACGATGAGCACGCCCTCGCGTACGACGTGCAGGACCGCGTCGTGGTGTTCGTACATACGGGCGATCTCGACGGGCTCCAGCCCATGGGTCTGACGGCGCAGCCGACTGCTGACCAGCGCCGTACCGCCGGTGGCGAGGGCGAGCGAGGCGGCGGCGGCGGCCAGGACGATGGGGATCTCGCGGTTGGCGAGACTGTTCACCTTGTTGATGGTGATCCCGGCCGAGACCAGGCCGACCACTTTTCCGCTCGTGTCCTTGACGGGGGTCACCGCGCGTACGGAGGGACCGAGGGTCCCTGGGACGGTCTCGGTGATGGTGCGGCCCTTCAGCGACGGCCCGATGGTGCCGATGAAGTGCTCTCCGATGCGCGCGGGGTTCGGGTGGGTGAGCCGGATCCCCTTCGTGTTCAGTACGACGACGAAGTCGACGCCGGAGGCTTTGCGGACCGCCTCGGCCCGCGGCTGGAGGATCGCGGACGGGTCGGGTGCCCGCAGGGCGGGCACGATTCCGGGCGAGTTCGCGAACGCGGTGGCGACGGAGACGCAGCGGTTGCGTGCCTCTTGTTCGGTGTCGCGCCGGGACACCAGGAGGAGCGAGACCAGCGAGGAACCGATGAGCAGCAGCACGATCACCAGTTGCAGGATGAAGACCTGTCCGGCGAGCGTGCGGACGTTCAGCCATGGCGGACGACGCCACCGGCTCCGTGGGCGTCGGCCGGAGCGGGCAGACAGGGCCCGAGCCCAGGATCGACCCATATGTCCGGCCATGTACCTACATCTACACCGCCTGTGTTCACAAGGCGAACGGGCATGGGTCCGCGGGGAGCCAGGGAGTACGGAACGGTCCTGAGGGGGCGGCCTCAGGGCCCCGCTCGGAGGGCGGCCTCAGGGGGTGGGCGAGGGCGTGGCGCTGTGGAGCGGGCGCCCGCTGAGCAGGTTCCAGCGACCGGCCCGCCCGCTGAGTTCCGTGGCGGTGAGGGGGCGTACGTCAATGCGCCAGAAGGCCGCGGGAGTTGCGCCCAGGGCGTGGACCGCGCAGGCGCGGATGATGTCCGGCTCGGCGACGGCTATGACGCGGCCCCCGGCGTTGCTATCGCCAGCGTTGCCGTCGCCAGGGGTGACGTCGGCAGGGGTGACGTCGGCCAGTGTGTCGAGCCAGTGGGCGGCGCGGGCGAGCAGCGCCAGCAGGGATTCGCCGCCGTGCGGGGCGGACGCCGGGTCCGACAGCCAGGAGGCCAACGCGTGCGGTTCCGCGGCGGCCACTTCGTCGAGGGTCCTGCCCTGCCAGCTGCCCATGGCGCAGGGTGCGAGGGCCGGCAGCGGCTGCGCGTCCAGGCCGAGGGCCTCGGCGGTGCGACGGCAGCGGGGGGAGGGGGAGACGTACGTGGTGGCGGTGGCGGGGAAGGTCTCCCGTACGGCTTCGGCTCCCCGCAGCCCGAGGGCGTCCAGCGCGTCGCCGCCCGGTCCGCGGTCGGCGGGTCCGCGGTCGGCGGGTCCGGTGTCGGCGGGTCCGCCGTCGGTCGCGGCCGGCTGATCGGTGCGGGGGAAGCGGGCCTCGCGCAGGGCCGGGTTCATCGCCGGTGAGATGAGCATGAGCCGGATGGTCATACGGTCCTCGCTCCTTGGTTCTGCCTTGGTTCTGCCTCGGTACTGGCTCGGTACTGGCTCGTCACCGCGCGGCCCGGCCGGGTTCCGTGCGGGTTCCGGCCCGGGGCCCGGACCGGGTCCCGGCCCGGTTCCGGAATGAGGTCCCCTTGGCCGGTCCCCCGGATCGCGGTACCTTCACGTCGAAATCACGACGGCGGAACGGAAGTCCGGTGGGAATCCGGCACGGTCGCGCCACTGTAAGCCGGGCGCCGGTCGCGTACAGCGCGGCGGGGGTCCCGGTGAGTCAGACCCGGATGCCGTCGTTCGAGCTCCACTGAACGGGACGCGAGTTCCCCCAAGGAGGTTGTGCCATGGCGCAGTCCATAGCGCCCCCGGCCGCTACATCCACCGGTGCCGACGGCGCCGCGATCACCCCCCTTCCGCTCCGCGCGGTACTGCCCTGGGCCGTGTTCGTCGGCACCCTGATGCTGGTGCTGCTCTACTTCGTCGGCGCGGAGCAGGGCGCGACGTCGGTGTTCTCCGGTGCCGAGGTGCACGAGTGGGTTCACGACGGCCGTCATCTCCTCGGCTTCCCCTGCCACTGACGACCGACGGAGATCACGCACATGCATGCCTCCACCGTCAGAACCCTCCTCGTCCGCGGCATGATCGCGGGCGTCCTCGCCGGACTCTGCGCGTTCGTGCTGGCCTATGTGGCGGGTGAGCCCTCGGTACGGGACTCCATCGCGCAGGAGGAGGCCCACTCCGCGCCCGCGCACCAGCACGGCGGCGAAGAACATCAGCAGGGCGCGGCAGCGCAAGAAGAGGAGGAAGAGCTGGTCAGCCGGCCGGTGCAGTCGACCTTCGGGCTGGCCACCGGCGTCCTCGTGTACGGGGTGGCCCTGGGCGGGATCGCCTCGCTGGTCTTCGCCGGGTGCCTGGGCAGGATCGGCCGGTTCGGTCCGAGGGCGACCGCGGCCCTGCTCGCCGGGGCCGCGTTCGTCACCGTCTATCTGGTGCCGTTCCTGAAGTATCCGGCGAACCCGCCCGCGGTCGGTGACCCGGACACCATCGGGAAACGCACCACGCTGTTCTTCCTGATGATCGTGTTGAGCGTGTTGCTCGCGGTCGTCGCGGTCATCGCGGGGCGACGGCTCGCGCCGCGTCTGGGCAACTGGAACGCGGCGGTCGCCGCCGGTGGCGGTTACGTCGTCGCCGTGGTGGTGGCGTGTCTGGTCCTGCCCGCCAACACCGACGCCATTCCGGCCACGTTCCCGGCCGCTCTGCTCTGGGAATTCCGGCTGGCGTCGATCGCCGTACAGGCGCTGCTCTGGACGGCCTTCGGGCTGATCTTCGGGGCGCTGGCGGAGCGGGCGCTCCGGCCTGGGCAGGCCGCCGCGCCGGCGGCGGACAGCGCGGCCGTGCCGGTGCGTACGGCCGGCTGAAGAGAGAGAACGGAACCGGGGCCGGCCCGCGCCGCGTGATCGCGGGCCGGTCCCGGTCTCGGGTCCGCCGGTCTCGGGTCCGCCGGTCTCGGGTCCGCCGGTCTCGGGTCCGCCGGTCTCCGGCCGGCCGTCAGTCGCTGACGCCGACCGCGTGCCCGAATGTCGCCGGGTCCGTGACGAAGTCCAGCATGGCGCGGGCCACGTCCGCGCGGGCGATCGCGTTGGCGGCCGGGCCCGCCTCCACGGCGTGGCGGTAGGTGCCCTTGCCATCGGCGTCCGTCAGCCGGGGCGGCCGTACCGACGTCCAGTCGAGCCCGCTCTCGCGCAGGATCGTCTCCATCAGTTCGAGATCGGTGTACAGCTCTTTGAGCGCCAGCCACATCCCGGGCATCAGGACCTGGCGCGCGAGCCACGGCTGACCGGCCCCCGAGCGGTTCAGCGGCGCCGCGCTCACCACGACGATCCGCCGGACGCCGGTCGCGGCCATCGCCTCGGTCGCCGCCCGGGCCGAGGTGGAGGCGGGCCTGAGCGGGTCGTGCCGGCCGGCCTGGCCCATCCCGGAGAGCACCGCGTCGGCCCCGTCGACGACCTCGGTCAGGGAGGCCGCGTCGAGGGCGTCGGCGCGTACGACCGTCAGGCCCTCGTGTTCCGTCGTCAGCTTGGCCGGGTCCCGTACCGCGGCCGAAACCTTGTGTCCGTCCGCGAGAGCGTGGCGGACGATCTGCCGTCCGACGCCTCCCGTGGCTCCCAGCACAGCGATTTTCATGACCCCTCCAGGGGTGAGTGAACGCTTACCAGCCATAGTGGGTGAGCGTTCACTCACTTGTCAAAGTAGACTGAGGGCATGACGGGTACGACATGACCGGCACGCATCGAGAAGCCGCCGCGCCGCCCCTGACCGGCGGTGCCCTGACGCGCTCCCGCATCCTCGACGCCGCCGCGCGGCTGATGGGGACCGTGGGGCTGACGCGCACGACGACCAAGGAGATCGCGAGGGCGGCGGGCTGCTCGGAAGCCGCGCTCTACAAGCACTTCCGCGACAAGGAGGAGATCTTCGTCGGCGTCCTGCACGAGCGCGCGCCGCGCTTCACGGACGCGCTGGCGCGGCTGCCCGGACGCGTGGGCGAGGGGGAGGTGGCCGGTCATCTGGAGGAGGTGGCCCGGGTGGGGGTGCTCTTCTACCGGGGTACGTTCCCGATGGCCGCGTCCCTCTTCGCCAGCCCCGACCTGCTCGTCGCCCACCGCAAGCGGCTCGGGCTCGACGGCTCGGGGCCGCACGAGGTGAGCCGGTCCGTGGCCGCGTATCTCGCCGCGGAACAGGAGCTGGGCCGGGTCTCCCCGGACATCGACCCGGACGCGGCGGCGCTGCTTCTCGTCGGCGCCTGCTTCCACCGGGCCTTTCTGGGGCTGTTCTTCGCTCCGGATCCCCCGGAGGGTGTTCTGCGTCCGCGGAGCGAGGCGGATTTCGCGCGGGAGACCGTACGGGCGCTGCTGGCGGGCATCGCGCCGCCGGGCCCGTGATCGGGCCCGGCGTGGCTCGGGCTCGGCCGGTCTCGGGCTCAGCCCGTCTCCGGCTCAGCCCGTCGTAGGCTCAGCCCGTCTCCGGGCTCATCTCTCGGAGCGGCGCCGGTCGCCCGCGCACAGCGCCCAGATGATGAAGAGGTCGACGGCGAGGAGCACGAGGGCCCACAGCGGATAGCGCGGGATCCAGAGGAAGTTCGAGATCGCGCCCAGACCCGCCAGGATCACACCGACCACGCGCGCCCACACCGCGCCCCGCAACAGCGCGCAGCCCGCGATGAAGATGATGGCGCCGATGAAGAGATGGACCCATCCCCAGCCGAGGAGACTGAACGAGAACACGTAGTTCCGCGTCGCCAGGAAGATGTCGTCATTGGCGATGGCGGAGATACCCGCCAGGATCGTCATCACGCCGCCGAAGATCATGAGAACCGCGGCGAAGACCGTCCATCCGGTAGCAAGTGCCCTCTTGGCCGTCATGGGGCGCTCCCTCGGTGAGGAGACGGGCCGGGGGCCGGTGTCGGCCGGCGGCCGTGGTGGTCACCTCAAGGTTCCACAGGTAAGGGTCTCCCGCATCTCGTCCGGAGGGCGGCCAGTAGAGTGCGGACTCGGTCTTCCCCCAGTTCAGAGGTGTACGGCAGTGAGCCCCGCCCCGCCCTCCGCGCCCACCGGACCCGACGGGCCCACCGGACCCGACGGGCCCCGGCCCTCGGTACCGCAGGCGTCGACTCCCGCGCTGCCGGTGCTTCCGGTGACTGTCGTCGGGATCGGCGCCGACGGCTGGGCTGGACTGCCGGACGGCTCGCGGGCCGCGCTGCGCGAGGCGGACGTACTCATCGGCGGCCCCCGGCAACTGGCCCTGCTCCCCGGTGAGTGCGCGGGCGAGCGGGTGCTGTGGCCGTCGCCGCTGCGCCCCGCCGTTCCCGGGCTGCTCGCCGCCCATGCCGGGCGCCGGGTCGCCGTCCTGGCCAGCGGGGACCCGATGTTCCACGGGATCGGGCGGACCTTGTCCGAGGTCCTGTCCGAGACCCTTGACGCCGAGACCCTTGACGCCGAGACCCCTGACGCCGAGACGCGTGGTGCCGAGACCCTTGGCGCCGACGCCCGGCGGGCCGGGGCCCTGCGCGTGCTGCCGCATCCGTCGTCCGTCTCGTACGCGTGCGCCCGGCTCGGCTGGCCGGTGGAGGACACGGAGGTGGTCACGCTCGTCGGCCGCCCCACCGAACTGCTGGCCGCCGCCCTGCACGACGGCCGCCGGGTCCTGGTGCTCAGCGCGGGCGCGGCGACGCCCGCCGAGGTGGCGGCACTGCTGACCGACCGCGGCTACGGCCCGAGCCGGATGCACGTACTCGAACAACTCGGCGCGGACGAGCGGCACATCGAAGCCCTCGCCCAGGAGTGGGCGGAGCCCGCGGGCGATCCGCTCAATGTCGTGGCGGTCGAGTGCCGGCGCGCTCCGGACGCGCCGCGACTCGGCGCCGTACCCGGCCTGCCCGACACCGCGTACGCACACGACGGCCAGCTCACCAAGCGCCATGTGCGCGCCGCGACACTGGCCGCGCTGGCGCCCGCGCCCGGCGAGCTGCTGTGGGACATCGGCGGCGGGTCGGGTTCGATCGCCGTGGAGTGGATGCGTACGCACCGCTCCTGCCGCGCCGTCTCGGTCGAGCGCGATCCCGCGCGGGCGGAACGTATCGGCCGTAACGCGCGGGCGCTCGGCGTCCCCGGGCTGCGCGTGGTCACCGGCCGGGCGCCGGGCGCGCTGGCCGGACTGCCGGTGCCGGACGCGGTGTTCATCGGCGGCGGGCTGACCGTGCCGGGGCTGCTGGAGAGCTGCTGGGACGCGCTGCCCGCGGGCGGCAGGCTGGTCGCGAACACGGTGACGCTGGAGTCCGAGGCGCTGCTGGCCGAGTGGTACCGCCGCCTGGGCGGGGAACTCGTACGGCTGGTGGTCGCGCACGCCGTTCCGGTGGGCGGGTTCACCGGCTGGCGGCAGGCCATGCCGGTCACTCAGTGGGCGGTCACGAAGGACCACCCTCCGCGGGTCCCCCCGGCGGGACCGCGGGTCCCCCCGGCGGGAGCCCCCTCAGCAGGAGACGAACGATGACGGTGTACTTCATCGGCGCCGGTCCCGGCGCCGCCGATCTGATCACGGTGCGCGGCGCCCGCAGGCTGGCCGCCTGCCCGGTGTGTCTGTACGCGGGCAGCCTCGTGCCGCGCGAGCTGCTGGCCGAGTGCCCGCCGGACGCGCGCCTGGTGAACACCGCGCGGATGGACCTGGACGGGATCACGGCCGAGCTGGTCCGGGCGCACGAGGAGGGCCACGATGTCGCCCGGCTGCACTCCGGCGACCCGTCGGTCTTCAGCGCCGTCGCCGAGCAGATGCGCCGGCTGGACGCGGCGGGTGTGCCGTACGAAGTGGTGCCGGGCGTACCGGCGTTCGCGGCGGCGGCCGCCGCGCTGAAGCGTGAGCTGACGGTCCCGACCGTGGGCCAGACCGTGATCCTCACGCGGATCGCGCAGCGGGCCACCCCGATGCCGGAGGGCGAGGACCTGGCGACGCTCGGCCGGAGCGGGGCGCTGCTCGTACTGCACCTGGCCGCGCGGTATGTGGACCGGGTCGTGGCGGAGCTGCTGCCGCATTACGGGGCGGACTGCCCGGCCGCGGTGGTGGCGATGGCCAGCCGCCCGGACGAACTGGTGCTGCGCGGGACGCTGGCGGACATCGCGGGCCAGGTGAAGGCGGCGGGTGTGGTGCGGACGGCGGTCATCATGGTCGGCCGGACGCTCGGCGCGGAGCAGTTCCGCGACAGCCATCTGTACTCGGCGGACAGGGAGCGCCCGCACACCTGTTGAGGACGTGCCCTACGGACACGTGCCTTACGCGCACACGCCCTACGGGCACCCGATCGACACGAACAGCTGATGTGTTCTCCCGCGTTCGTTCGATGACTCCACACGAGATCCCTCCGCGCGCCATACTGATCGGGCAATCAAACATTCAATAATTCACCAACAAACAGCCAAGTCGTACAGGGGAGTTGGGTGTACGTGGTGGAGATGCCGAGTACGCCCGATCCGCTCGCCGCCGCGGTGCTCAGGGTCCGGTATCCCGACGGTACGGCCGTCGGTGTCGGCTTCCTCGTGACCGGGGAGCTGGCCGTCACCTGCGCGCATGTCGTGGCCTCCGCACTCGGACTCGACGACGACGAGCGCCCGGCCGCCGGGGCGACGGTCGAGGTGGACCTGCCGCTCGGCCCGGTGACCGGTGCCGCCGACGGTCCGGTGGCCGTTCCGGCGGTGGTGGAGTACTGGCCCGAGGACGGCCCGTCCGGGGCCCGGGACATCGCCGTACTGCGCCTGCGGTCCACCCTCCCCGGCGCCGTGCCCCTGCGCATGGCCGAGGCGGACGACGTATGGGGACACCCCGTGCGGACCTTCGGCTTCCCGGCCCGCCATGCCGACGGGGTGTGGCACGCGGGGGTGCTGCGGGCGCGGCAGGGGGCCGGCTGGCTCCAGTTCGAGCGGGCGGCGGGCAGCAACCACGCGATCAGCCGGGGCTTCAGCGGCGCACCGGTGTGGGACGAGCGGCTGGGCGCCGTGGTCGGCATGGTGGTGGCCGCCGACCCCCAGCAGCCGTCCGCCTTTCTCATCCCGACCGGCGAACTGCTGCTCGCCGTACCGTCGTTGCGGGAGGCCGTGCTGCCGCCCTCGCCGTTCCGGGGGCTGTCCGCGTTCCAGGAGACGGACAGCGAGGTCTTCCACGGCAGGGACGAGGAGAGCGAGGAGGTCGCCGCGCTGGTCACCGAGCATCCGGTGGTCACCGTCTTCGGGCCGTCCGGCTGCGGTAAGTCGTCGCTGGTACGGGCGGGTGTGGTGCCCCGGCTGAGGAAGGCGGGACACGCTGTCGTGATCGTACGGCCCGGCGGTCCCTCCGGTCTGCTCGGCGGCCTCGCCATGGAGCTGACGCGACTCACCCGGCCGGAGCTGACCGGCAGCGCGCAGCGCGACGAGAGCCGGGTGGTGGAGGCGGAGCTCTCCGTGCACGGCTGGGGGGAGATCCTGGCGCAGCTGACGGGCGCGGGCGGCAGCACAGGTACCGGTACGAGCAGGGGGGCGCGTACACGTCGCGCGCGCGGCGTACGCGGTCTCGTCGTGGTCGTGGACCAGCTTGAGGAACTTCTCGACCAGGGCCCCGGCGCCCGGTCAGCCGCCGAGGCCGTCGCCGCGCTCTTCCCCGAACACCCGCCGTCGGGGCTGCGCGTGCTGTCGACCCTCCGCGCCGATTTCCTGGAGGCCGTCAGCGCGCGCCCCGGTCTGGAACGCGCCCTGCGCGGCAAGTCCCTCCTCCTGCCCGCGATGTCCGCGGAACAGGTACGGCAGGCGGTGGTCCTGCCGGTGGAGGCGATCGCGTCCGTCGGATACGCGGACGGACTGGAGCAGCGCATCCTCGCCGACTGCGGCGACGCGCAAGGAGTGCTGCCGCTGCTCGAGTTCACCCTCGACCAGCTGTGGGAGCGGCAGCGGGGCGGTCTGCTCACCCACCGGGCGTACGAGGAACTGGGCGGCGTCAGCGGCGCGCTGGCCGAGCGTGCCGAGACCGTATGGCTGCGCGCGGTACGGGAGACGGGCGGGCCGGACCGGGCGGAGGGGGCCGACGAGGCCGACGAGGCCACGGCACGGCGGCTGTTCACCCGACTCGTCCGGCTGCCGCTCGGCGGCCCGGCGGCCACGCGCCGCGTCGTGCCCCGCGCCGAGCTGGGCGAGCCGGAGTGGACGGTCGCGCGGGCGCTGGCCCGGGAACGGCTGGTGGTCATCGGCCTCGACGACGAGAAGCGGGAGACCGTCGAGCTGGCCCACGAAACGCTGATCCGGGCCTGGGACCGGCTCGGCGCATGGGTGGAGCGCGACCGGGACTTCCTCGCCTGGCGGGAGGGGATCCGGCACGACCGCGAACGCTGGGAGGCCGCCCACCGCGCGCCGGATCTGCTGCCCGCCGCCTCGGCCCTGGACGTGGCGCGCCGCTGGGAGCGCGAGCGCGGCGAGGATCTGAGCGAGGCCGACGCCGACTTCCTGCGCCGGGGCCGCGACCGGTGGCGGACGAGAACCAGGCGCAGACGCGGGCTGTTCACCGGCATCGGCACCGTACTGGCGCTGGCGGCGGTGTTCGGCTCGCTGTTCGTGTACCAGCGGAGCGTGGCGGACGAACGTGCCGCCGCAGCGGACTCCCGCTCCATGGCGGCGGCCTCGACGGACCTGCGCGCCACCGACCCGGCGCTGTCCGCGCTCCTCGCGATCTCCGCGTACCGCAGGTCGCCCACGGAATCGGCGCGTGACGCACTGCTCCAGAGCTATCTCACGTACGGGCGGGCGCGCTGGCTGATGTCCGGGACGCTGGGCAAGGTGGAGCGCGTCGCCGCGAGCGGCGACGGACGCGTGGTGCTGGCGACCACCAGGCTCGGACGGGCCACCCTGTTCGTACGCAGTGACGACGGGGAGATACGCGGGGCGCACCTTCCGGCGGAGGGGGACGCGCGCTATCCGGTGGTCGCGCCGGACGGCAGCGGCGTGGGGTACATCGGGAGGGACGGCGCGCTGGTGTGGCACGAAGTCGGCCCGGCGAGAGCCGAGTTGACGGGGTCGGCGCGGACGATGGCGGTGCGGCCGGCGGGTACGGGGGGTACACCGGGTACCGGGGGCACGGAGGAGTCGACGGATCTCCCCGACTTCGTGTCCCCACGGGGCGCGGCGATCTCCTCCGACGGCAGCCGGGTGGCGGCTGTCGTCGGCGACCATCTCGCGGTCTGGGACCTGGACAAGGGCACGGTCGTGCGCACGATCCCGCCCCCTGAGGGCCAGGACTCGTTCGCGAAGGTCTGGTTCGGGTCCGACCGGGACACCCTGCTGGCGGCGGCGGACCGCGATGCCGATGCCCTGACGGACAACCCGTACACACTGCTGGCCTACGAGGGATCGCGCGCCCCGCGCACGGTCGCCACGGGCGTGGAGGGGGTGGAAGTCTCCGGCGACGGAACGGCGTTGGTCCACTGCCGCGTGTCGGACGGGGCCGACAAGGGGCTGTACCGGGTGGTGCGGATCGCGGACGGCGAGGAGCGCGGCCGGTTCAGGGACGCCGGCCGGTGCGGTACGAAGCTGGTCGTCGACCGCACCGGACTGCGTGTGGGCGTCGCGGATACCGTCCGCCCCCTCGTCCGGTTGTTCGACACGGAGCGGGAGAACCTGATCGCGGTGACCGGGAAGCAGAGCGAGCCGCAGGTGGACGGCCGCACCGGCGACCGGCAGGTGCTTCCCCGCCTTCTGGAGGACGGCGGCCGGACGTACCTGCTCAGTCATGACTCGGCCGGCGCGGCCCTCACCGCCGTGTCCACCGATGTCCAGGAGTTCCTGCCACGGGACGACCGCTCCTACGAGGAACTCACCCCGGACGGTTCCACCGTCGTCAGCAGGTCGCCCGACGGGACGGAACTGCGGACCTACACCGTGGGCCAGGGGTTCAAGGAGGTCGCCTCGGCGAAGCGGCCGAACCCGGCGGCGGGAGGGGAGGCGGGCATCCGGATCAGCGGTGACGGCTCATTGGTGGCGGATCCCGCCGTGAGCGGCGAGATCCATATCCGCGCGGTGCCGTCCCTGCGGCGGATCGCCACCGTCCCCACCGGGGTCCGTATCGGGTCGGTCTTCCGGTTCGCCGATGAGAGGTATCTCCTGGTCGCGACCCGGGGCGTCATCGAGCGCTGGGACGCCAGGACCGGACGGCTGGCCGACCGTATCGATCTGAGTACGACGGATCTGGCCGACACGGTGACGGACACCTCGCCCTTCCTCTGGCCCTATCCCAGGGAGGGGCATGTGGCGGTCCTCGGGGACGGCCGCGTCCACGTCGTCGACCTCGGCACGGGACGCGAGGTGAAGGACCTCCGGATCGACATCGGGAACGACGCGATCGGCGTCCGGTTCGACGCCGACGGAAACTACATGGCGGTCCTCCGCAGCGGCGGCGTCTGGGAGCTGTGGCGGCTCGACCCGCTCCGCCGGGAACTCGGCCCGATGCCCGGTGTCGGCGAGGGAGGCGATTTCGTCTTCGAGTTCATGGACACGGAGGGGCGCCTCCTGGTCGCGGACGCCGGGAAGGTACGGATCTACAAAGCCGGCAGCCGTACCTACGAGTCCGCCTTCAACTTCGGAACGCTGACCGACAGCGCCCCGGGGACATTCCCCGCCGCCGCCCAGGGCCCGACGGTCCTGTTCACCGACGACGGCCAGACAACCTCCGTACGCCTGGACCCGGAGGCCTGGATCGGGCGACTCTGCGCGGTGATCGGACAGCGCACCCTCACGCGCGCGGAGCACGACGCGATACCGGCGGACGTACCGCCGGGGGAGGCGTGCGGGGGGTGAGGCCGGGGTCACGCCGGGGCGCTGCGGCCCACCACCGTGCCCGCTCTGTCGACGCAGATCACGTCCACCTCCACCGGCGCTCCGCGCAGCACCGCCAGCGCCTCGTCCCGTGCCCGTCTCGCGACCTCGTCGCCGAGCGGCACGCCGCGCGACTCGCACAGGCGGAGCGCTTCCAGGCCCGTGTTGGCCGCCGCCACCCGGTTCGCCAGCGGTGCGTCCGCGCCTGCCGTCAGGGCGAGTTCGGCGAGGAAGGTCTTGTCCACCTGGGAGCGCGCCGAGTGGAGGTCCAGGTGGCCCGCCGCCAGTTTGGAGAGTTTGGCGAAGCCGCCGCAGAGCGTGAGGCGGTCGACGGGGTGGCGGCGGATGTATTTGAGTACCGCGCCCGCGAAGTCCCCCATGTCCAGGAGGGCGTCCTCGGGGAGGTCGTGGACCGCGAGGACCGTCTTCTCGGACGTCGATCCCGTACAGCCCGCCACATGCGTGCGGCCCGCCGCGCGGGCCACGTCCACGCCGCGTCTGATCGAGTCGATCCAGGCGGAGCAGGAGTACGGGACGACGACGCCCGTCGTGCCGAGGATGGAGAGGCCGCCCAGGATGCCCAGCCTCGGATTCCAGGTGGAGCGGGCTATCTCCGCGCCGTTGTCCACGGAGACGGTGATCTCCACATCGCCCGTACCGCCGTGCCGGGCCGCCACCTCCGCCACATGGGAGCGCATCAGCTGACGCGGGACCGGGTTGATCGCCGGTTCGCCCACGTCCAGGGGGAGTCCGGGGCGGGTGACCGTACCCACACCAGGGCCCGCGCGGAAGACGACACCCGCGCCCGGTGGCAGCAGCCGTACGGTCGTCCGGATCAGGGCGGCGTGGGTGACATCGGGGTCGTCGCCCGCGTCCTTGACGACACCCGCCGTGGCCCGGTCCCGGGTGGTCAGGTCCTCCGTGGCCAGGGCGAAGGACGGTGTCCGGCCCTGCGGCAGCGTGATCGACACCGGGTCGGGGAACTCGCCGGTCAGCAGCGCCGTGTACGCGGCCGTCGCCCCCGCCGTCGCGCAGGCACCGGTCGTCCAGCCGGGCCGGAGGCCGGTGTGCTTGAGTTGGGCGGCGCGCCCGCCCTTCCCTTTCTCAGTCATGGAAAGACCCGCCGACGATGAGTGAACCGACCCAGGCCATGGCCCCGGACCTGACTTCGGCCCCCGCCCATGTGCTGATCCTCGGCGGTACGACGGAGTCGCGCCGGCTCGCCGAGCGCCTGTACGGCGACGGCCGTCTCCGCGTCACCAGTTCCCTCGCCGGCCGTGTCGCCCGGCCCGTACCGCCGCCCGGCGACGTACGGATCGGCGGGTTCGGCGGCGCCGAAGGGCTGGCGCGCTGGCTGCGCGAGCATCGCGTGGACGCGCTCATCGACGCCACCCATCCCTTCGCCGACACCATCAGCCGCAACGCGGCACAGGCCGCCGCGCTCACCCATGTTCCCCTCCTCTGCCTGCGCCGTCCCTCCTGGGTGCCGGTCGACGGTGACGACTGGCACGCGGTCGGCTCCCTGGCGCGGGCCGCCGAGAAGCTGACCGCGCTGCGGTGCGCTCGGGTCTTCCTCACCACCGGGCGGATGGGGCTCGGCTCCTTCGCGCACCTCGACGAGATGTGGTTCCTCGTACGGTCCGTCGACGCCCCGGAACCCCCGTGCCCGGCCCGTACGGAAGTGCTGCTGGACCGGGGTCCGTTCACCCTCGACGGCGAGCGGGAGATCCTGCGCCGCCATCGCGTCGATGTCGTGGTGACGAAGGACAGCGGCGGCGCCGCCACCGCGCCCAAGCTCACGGCCGCCCGAGAGGCGGGGATTCCGGTCGTGGTCGTCCGCCGGCCGGCCGTCCCGGAAGGGGTGGCGTCGGTGGCCACGGTCGAGGACGCGGTGGCGTGGCTGGCTCAGTTGCCTGGGCTCCCTGGGCTCCCTGGGCTTCCCGGGCTTGCTGGGCTCCCTGGGCTTGCTGGGCTCCCTGGGCTTTCCGAGTTCTCCGGGTAGCGGCGCGGCGTCCAGACCACCGTCTCGTCACCGTTCTCGCCCCGCCGCGCGGTCACCGTCCGCGAGGAGCCGACCAGCAGGATCGTCCGCATGTCGACCTGCGCCGGATCGAGATCGGCCAGCCGCACGATCCGTACGTTCTCCTCCGGCCCGCCCACATCGCGGCCGAGCACGACGGGGGTGTCCGGGGCGCGATGCTCCAGGAGGAGTTCGCGCGCCTTGCCGACCTGCCAGGTCCTGCTGGCGGAACCGGGGTTGTAGAGCGCGAGCACCAGGTCCGCGCCCGCCGCCGCGCGCAGCCGTTCCGCGATGACCTCCCACGGCTTGAGCCGGTCGGAGAGCGAGAGCACGGCGTAGTCGTGGCCGAGCGGGGCGCCGACGCGGGCCGCGGCGGCGTTGGCGGCGGTCACGCCCGGGAGTACGCGTACGGGCACGTCCCGGTACGGATCGGCGGACGCGGCCTCCAGGACGGCCGTGGCCATCGCGAAGACCCCCGGATCGCCGCCCGAGACCACGGCCACGCGGCGGCCCCGCCGCGCGAGGTCGAGGGCGAACTCCGCGCGCTCCGACTCCACCTTGTTGTCGGAGCCGTGGCGCCGCTGGCCGGGGCGGACCGGAACACGGTCCAGATAGGTGGTGTAGCCGACGAGATCCTGGGCGGCGGCGAGGGCGCCGCGCGTCTCGGGCGTGAGCCAGAGCGGCCCGGCGGGGCCCGTCCCCACGACCACCACCTCGCCACCCGATTCGCCGCTCCCGCCACCCGATTCGCCGCCCCCGCCGCCCCCGTCGGCCTCGCCGTCCCCGTCGGCCTCGCCGAACGGTTCGTCGTGGGCCCCGGGCACGGCACGCGCGGCGACACGGCTCGGCAGCACCGCCACCGAGAAGTACGGGACCGACTCCGGGTCCGTCTCGGCCAGCGCCCCGGTGCGTTCGCCGCTCATCGTGGCGCGCTCGACGTACCGCGCGTCCGCCAGCCGGCCCGCGCGCTCGACCGCCCGCCGTACGGTCGGGAACGTACGGCCCAGCTTCATCACCACCGCCGAGTCCGCCGAGGCCAGCCGGGCCGTCAACTCCTCCTCGGGCAGCGTGCCCGGCAGGATCGTCAGCACCTCCTCGCCCTCGACGAGCGGGGTGCCGAGCCGTGCCGCCGCCGCGCTCACTGACGTCACACCGGGGATGACCTCGGTCGGATAGCGGTCGGCCAGCCGCTTGTGCATATGCATGTACGAGCCGTAGAAGAGCGGATCGCCCTCGGCGAGCACCGCGACCGTGCGCCCGGCGTCCAGATGGGCGGCGAGCCGGGCGGCCGACTCGGCGTAGAACTCGTCCATCGCCCCCTGATAGCCGCCGGGGTGGTCGGTGGTCCCGGTGGTGACCGGGTAGACCAGCGGCTCCTCGATGTGGTCGGGGCGCAGATGCTCGGCCGCGATGGACCGGGCTATGGACCGGCCGTGGCGGGCGCTGTGATACGCGATCACATCGGCCTCGGCGATGATCCGCACGGCCCGTACGGTCATCAGGGACGGGTCTCCCGGGCCCAGCCCGACCCCGTACAGCCGGCCCGTGCCACGTTCGCCGGCCGGGGGACGCGCGTGCGAGGTCTGCTCACCGGTGGTGCTCCGGGCGGTCATTCTTCCTCGCTCGCGATCGCGTTGACGGCCGCGGCGGCGAGGGCGCTGCCGCCGCGCCGTCCCCGTACGACCAGGTGTTCCAGGCCGGAGAAGTGTCCGGCGAGCGCGTCCTTGGACTCGGCGGCGCCGATGAAACCGACCGGCACCCCGATGACCGCCGCCGGGCGCGGGGCGCCGTCCTCGATCATCTCCAGCAGCCGGAAGAGGGCGGTCGGCGCGTTGCCGACGGCCACCACCGCGCCCTCCATCCGGTCCCGCCACAGCTCAAGCGCGGCGGCGCTGCGGGTCGTCCCCAACTCGGCGGCGAGGGCGGGCACCGACGGGTCGGAGAGGGTGCAGACGACCTCGTTGTCCGCGGGCAGCCGCTTGCGGGTGACCCCGCTGGCGACCATGGCCACATCGCACAGCACGGGCGCGCCCGCGCGCAGCGCCTCGCGGGCGCGGATCACCACTCCGGGGCTGAAGGCGAGGTCACGCACCAGGTCGACCATGCCGCAGGCGTGGATCATCCGCACCGCGACCTGCGAGACCTCGGCCGGCAGCCCGCTGAGATCCGCCTCGGCGCGGATCGTGGCGAAGGACTGGCGGTATATCGCCGCGCCGTCCTTCTCGTACTCGAACCCTGTGGGCACTGTGGACACCGTGGTCTTCTCGCTCATCTCGTCAATGGGGTGGTGCGTGCCGCCGCGACCGCGTCGGCGAGTTCCAGTTCCAGTTCCTGTTCCGGTCCTGGTCGTGGTTGTGGTCCTGGTCCTGGTCGTGGGGTGGTGGTGACCGGACGGGCGTCTGCCTGTACGGAGATGTCGTAGCGGCCTTCGCCCGTCGCGACCACATCCACCCACCGGCCCTGCGGATGGCCACAGCGGCGCGCGCATCCCGACCAGTAGACGGGCAGTCCCTCCGAGCCGGGGCGGGACAGGGCCGCCGCCGTCGCGTCGGACCGTACGTCGGCCAGCGCCTTCGCGCAGCCGGGCCGGCCGGTGCAGGCGCCGACCCCGTACCAGGGGGAGCCGGGGTCGGTGACCAGTCCGGCCGTACGGAGCCGGTCCAGGACGGCGTCGGCCATGGCCGGGGCCACCCCCGGCACGATCACTCCGCGCCAGGGGGTCACGCGCAGCGGCCCGTTCGCCGCCGCCGCGAGCAGCCGCCACTGCGCCACGGTCAGTCGGCCGAGGCGGGCGTGGACGGAGAGAGCCACGGTCCCGTCGGGCGACCGCACGGGACCAGGAAGAGGAGGCTCCCCTTCAAGGTCCGGTGTTGTCGCCTCCGCCACGCCCCGCGTCGCGATCCCGGCATCCGCCAGCGCCGCCCGCAGCGCCGCGTCCAGCTCCCGGCCGTCCTCGGCGGGCAGTTCCCGTACCCGCCAGGCCCCCGAGCCGCCCGCCTCCGCGAGCGTGAGGAACGTCTCCGCCGCCAACAGGGCCGCGCGCGGGGCGTCCTCGGGGGCCACACACAGCCCCGGCCGGTTTGCCCCGGTACGTACGACAACCGAGCCGTCCTGGTGTGCGAGCAACGTCACATCGGCGCCGAGGGCCGCCACATCGCCGCGTCCGTCGTCCAGCGCGAAGAGGAACCGCCCGGAAAGGGTCGCCGCCCGCGCGCTCGCGCAGAGCAGTCCGTCCAGCTCGCGGGCCCACAACTGGACGTTCGGGTAAGGCGGTTTGTCCAGTCCGGCCGGTTCGTCCAGTCCGGCCAGCGGTGACGCGACGATGTTCCGTACCCGCTCGTGTGTCTCCGAGGGCAGCAGCCCGGCCTCGTGCAGCAGCCCGGCCAGTTCGGGGCCGCAGCCCTCGTCCAGGCCGCGCAGCTGCACATTGCCCCGGGAGGTGAGGTCCAGATGTCCGTCGCCCAGCCGCTCCGCCGCGTCCGCCAGGGTCTCGGCCTGACGGACCGTCAACAAACCGGCGGGCAGCCGCAGTCGGGCCAGCCGTCCGTCGTCGGCGGCGTGCAGCCGCAGCGCGCCGGGGCAGGCGTCGCCCCGCTCCCGCAGAGGAGCCTGTACGGACTCCCGTACGGCAGCCCGCGGGGGCGCTTCGTCCCGGTTCACGGGTGTTGGCGAGGTGGGCGGCATGGCGGCGAGCATACCCACGTACCCACACCCGCTCCCGTCCCGCCGTCCGGTCGCCGCCGCTCCTGCCGCCCCCAGTACCGGCCCGCCTTCCGGGCACCCTCCCCGGCCCGTGACCTCAGCACTTACTATGCAGACGACGGGCTGCCCAGGCCCGTCAACGCCAGCGACGGCGTCATGGGGAGGAAGCCCGGTGCGAACCCGGCGCGGTCCCGCCACTGTGAGTCCGGCAGCAGCCGGGCGAGCCAGGAACTCCCGCCGTCCTCCACACCTCGCCCGGGGCGCGGACCCCGAGGAAGGCCAGACGCCGCATGCTTCTGCTCCTGTCGACGTCCGACACCGATCTGCTCAGCGCCCGCGCGGCGAACGCGGCGGGCGGGCCCGTCCCGTACCGCTTCGCCAACCCCGCCCGGCTCCCGCTCGACGAACTGCCCGCGCTCCTGGAGGGCGCCGACCTCGTCGTCGTACGGCTTCTCGGCGGGCTGCGCGCCTGGCAGGACGGGATCGATCTGCTGCTCGCGGGCGACCGCCCCCTCGTGGTCCTCACCGGTGAACAGGCCCCCGACGCGCAGCTGATGGAGGCGTCGACCGTGCCCATCGGTATCGCCGCCGAGGCACACGCCTATCTCGCGCACGGCGGTCCGGCCAATCTGGACCAGCTCGCGCGGTTCCTCTCCGACACGGTCCTGCTGACCGGCCACGGCTTCGAGCCGCCCGCCGCCGCGCCCACCTGGGGCCGGGTGCCCCGTCCGGTACGGGCCACCGCGCTCGGCGCGGACCGGCCGACAGTCGCCGTGCTCTACTACCGCGCGCACCACCTCAGCGGGAACACCGCCTTCGTGGACACGCTGTGCGAGGCGGTCGAGGCGGCCGACGCCAAGGCCCTCCCGCTCTATGTCTCCTCGCTGCGCTCGCCCGAGCCCGAGCTGCTGGTGGCCCTGCGCGAGGCCGACGCCATCGTCACGACCGTGCTCGCGGCGGGCGGCACCAGGCCCGCCGAGGCATCGGCCGGCGGGGACGACGAAGCCTGGGACGCGGGGGCGCTCGCCGCGCTCGACGTACCGATCCTCCAGGCCCTCTGCCTCACCGGCAGCCGCGCCGCCTGGGCCGAGAGCGACGAGGGGCTGTCCCCGCTGGACGCCGCCTCGCAGGTCGCGGTGCCGGAGTTCGACGGCCGCCTCATCACCGTCCCGTTCTCCTTCAAGGAGCTGGACCCGGACGGTCTGCCGGTCTATGTCGCCGACCCCGAGCGGGCCGCCCGGGTGGCCGGGATCGCCGTACGCCACGCCAGGCTGCGGTATGTCACGAACGCCGACAAGCGTGTCGCGCTGGTGCTCTCCGCGTACCCGACCAAGCACTCGCGCATCGGCAACGCGGTCGGCCTCGACACCCCCGCGAGCGCGGTGTCCCTGCTGCGCCGACTGGTCCAGGAGGGCTACGACTTCGGTTCCGAGCCCGTCCCCGGTCTGGCCTCGGGTGACGGCGACGAGCTGATCCGCGCCCTCATCGAGGCCGGCGGCCATGACCAGGAGTGGCTGACCGAGGAGCAGCTCGCCCGTAACCCGGTCCGTATCCCGGCCGCCGACTACCGGCGGTGGTACGGCCAACTCCCCGCCGAACTGCGCGAGTCGGTGGAGCGGCACTGGGGACCGCCGCCCGGTGAGATGTTCCTGGACCGCAGCCGGTCCGCCGCCGGCGGGGACCCGGACGGCGACATCGTGCTCGCCGCCCTGCGACGCGGCAATCTGCTGATCCTCATCCAGCCGCCGCGCGGCTTCGGCGAGAACCCGATCGCGATCTACCACGACCCCGATCTGCCGCCCTCGCACCACTACTTGGCCGCGTACCGCTGGATCCAGGCCGTCCGCGAGGACGGCGGCTTCGGCGCCGACGCGATGATCCACCTCGGCAAGCACGGCAATCTGGAGTGGCTGCCCGGCAAGAACGCGGGCATGTCCGCCGCCTGCGCCCCCGATGCCGCGCTCGGTGATCTGCCGCTGATCTATCCGTTCCTGGTCAATGACCCGGGCGAGGGGACGCAGGCCAAGCGGCGCGTACACGCCACGCTGGTGGACCATCTCGTACCGCCGATGGCGCGCGCCGAGTCGTACGGCGACATCGCGCGCCTTGAGCAGCTGCTCGACGAGTACGCGGCGATCTCGTCCATGGACCCCGCGAAACTGCCCGCGATCCGCGCCCAGATCTGGACGCTGATCCAGGCGGCCAAGCTCGACCACGACCTGGGGCTCGAAGACCGGCCCGACGACGACGGGTTCGACGACTTCCTGCTCCATGTCGACGGCTGGCTCTGCGAGGTCAAGGACGCGCAGATCCGCGACGGTCTGCATGTGCTGGGCGGCGCGCCCACCGGCGAGGCGCGCGTCAATCTGGTCCTGGCGATCCTGCGCGCCCGGCAGATCTGGGGCGGTACGGCCTCCCTGCCCGGTCTGCGCGAGGCTCTTGGGCTCGACGAGTCGGCGGCGACCCGTACCGGCGCCGACGAGGCGGAGGAGCGGGCCCGCGCGCTCGTCCAGGCGATGGAGGACGCGGGCTGGGACCCGACGGCGGTGCCGGATGTGGCCGCCGGCCTCCCGGACGGGGTCGCGGCGATCCTCGACTTCGCGGCGCGCGAGGTCGTACCGCGCCTCGCGGGCACCGTCGACGAGATCGAGCACGTGGTGCACGCGCTGAGCGGCGGATTCGTCCCGGCGGGCCCGTCCGGATCCCCGCTGCGCGGCCTGGTCAATGTCCTGCCGACCGGCCGCAACTTCTACTCCGTCGACCCCAAGGCCGTACCGAGCAGGCTCGCCTGGGAGACCGGCCAGGCCCTCGCCGACTCCCTCCTCACCCGCTACCGCACCGACAACGGCGAGTGGCCGACCTCGGTCGGGCTGTCCCTCTGGGGTACGAGCGCGATGCGCACCTCGGGCGACGACATCGCGGAGGCGCTGGCGCTGCTGGGCGTCCGCCCGGTGTGGGACGACGCGTCGCGGCGGGTGACGGGTCTGGAGGCGATCCCGCTCACCGAGCTCGACCGGCCGCGTATCGATGTCACCCTGCGCATCAGCGGCTTCTTCCGCGACGCGTTCCCGCACGCGATCGGGCTGCTGGACGACGCGGTACGGCTCGCGGCCTCGCTGGACGAGCCCGCCGACGCCAACTTCGTCCGCGCCCACGCCCAGGCGGACCTGGCCGAGCACGGCGACGAACGCCGCGCCACGACCCGTATCTTCGGCTCCCGCCCCGGTACGTACGGCGCGGGCATCCTCCAGCTCATCGACAGCCGCGACTGGCGCACCGACGCGGACCTCGCCGAGGTCTACACGGTGTGGGGCGGCTACGCGTACGGCCGTGAACTCGACGGCCGCCCGGCGCGCGACGAGATGGAGACCGCGTACAAGCGCATCGCGGTGGCCGCCAAGAACACCGACACCCGCGAGCACGACATCGCGGACTCGGACGACTACTTCCAGTACCACGGCGGCATGGTCGCCACGGTCCGCGCGCTCAAGGGCACGGCCCCGGAGGCGTACATCGGCGACTCGACCCGCCCCGAGACCGTCCGCACCCGCACCCTGGTCGAGGAGACGTCACGGGTCTTCCGCGCCCGCGTGGTCAACCCCCGCTGGATCGAGGCGATGCGCCGCCACGGTTACAAGGGCGCCTTCGAACTCGCCGCGACGGTCGACTACCTCTTCGGGTACGACGCGACGACGGGCGTGGTCGCGGACTGGATGTACGACAAGCTCACGGAGACCTACGTCCTGGACCCCGAGAACCGCACGTTCCTCCAGGAGGCCAACCCCTGGGCCCTGCACGGCATCGCGGAGCGGCTGCTGGAAGCGGAGTCGCGCGGGATGTGGGCGAAGCCGGACCCGGCGGTGCTGGACGCGCTGCGGGCGGTGTTCCTGGAGACGGAGGGGGAGCTGGAGGGGGAGGACTGAGCCTGGGGGTCGGCTGCCCGGGCCGCTGCGTGGGCCTCCGCGTCGGCGCGTGGGCCTCCGCGTCGGCCCGAGGCCGCGGAAACCCGACGGCGCCGGGGCCCGAAGTCGCTTGAGCGCACTGGGAATCGGGGGCTCGGGTCGACCTCGCGGGGGCGACTGCGGCCCGGTGCGCGGCTCGGGAGGTGCGTCCGCTTACGGGACGCGTCGCGCGAACTGGTGGTGGATGCCGGACATCGGACGCGCCGTCAGCGCCGCGGGAACGCAGACCGCCGCGACCACGGCCGCCAGCACCCCGGCCGTCCAGGGCACATCGAAGGCCGGCAGCGCCAAGGCCCCCGCCCCCGTACCCGTCCCGGCGTTCAGGACGGCGGCCAGGGGGACCAGACAGGCCAGCGCGGTGACGGCGGCGAGGGCGATACCGACCAGCGCCGCGCCCAGGGCCTCGTACAGCACACAGCGCAGCAGCTGGAACCGGCCCAGGCCCATCGCACGCAGATGGGCGCGCTGGGAGTGCCGGTCGCGCTGGGCGAGCGCGCAGGTGTTGGCCGCGGCCAGCAGCGCGTAGCCCGAGACCACGGCCACGATCAGCCGGACGGCGAGATCGTCGGCCGGATCGCGGGGGGTGAGCTCCCTCAGATACGTAGCCCGGGATGCGACCCGTCGGCTGTCCTCCGCCGGCCACGAGGCGACGGCGCCGGTCAGCAGGTACTGCTCGGCGTACGGGGACGCCGTGTGCGCCAGGGCGGTGGAGCGGGGGAGTACGAACTCGGGGAAGGCCAGATCGCGTTTGTAGACGTAGGCGAGGGTGAGCGTTCGCGCGGTGCCGTCGGCGAGTTCGAGCCGGACCTTCTGGCCGACGCGCCAGTGATGGCCGTCGGCCTGGGTCGCTCCCGCCGCGAAGGTCCCTTCCTTCAAATCGGCGATGCGACCCTGTCGCGCGCCCAGATCCAGGACCTTCGCCAACGAGGAGCCGTCGGCTCCCCAGGCCCGCGCCGGTCCCGGCCGGGTGTCGAAGTCGGTTGGCGGTGGGGTGACTTCCGTGGCGATGAGCGGGGTCGCGGTGACCCCCGCCGGGGGCGTGACGGTGACGGGGAGGTCGGTTCCCGGCTCCGCTGTGACCACCCCATCGGCCCGTAACCCCTCCTCCGTCTGACGCTGCACCGCCTGCCCCACGGTGGCTCCCGCGCCGAGCAGGCAGACCGCCACCCCCACCGCCAGCAGCACGGGGACCGCGATGGCGGTGGTGCGCGCGGGGGCCGCCCTCAGTCCGGCCGCCGCGATACGGCCGACACGACGGTCCAGGACGCGCAGCGTCACCCGTACCGGCCAGGTCAGGGGCGGGACGGCCCAGGGAGCGAGTACGGCGAGCGTGGGGATGACCATCAGGGCCAGGCCCGGAGCGACGGCCGCCCGTACGGTCCCCGGGAGGTCCATGAACGCCATCACGAACAGCAGGGGCAGACAGAGGAGACCGACCATGGCCAGCCCGGTCAACAGCCGGGCCCGACTGCGGGCCGTGCGGGCCGTGGGAGGCTCCGGATCCTTGAGCAGATCGATCGCGCTGACCCGGCCGGCCGCGAGCACGCTCGCCAGCGCCGCCAGTACGGCGACGGCGCCGACGGCGAGACAGACTCCGATCCCGGTCGTCCAGATCTGGCCACCATCGGGCAACCCGGTGCTTCCGGGGAACAGCTCACGTTCCACGAGCAGCCCGCGTCCGAGTCGCGCCAGCGGCACCATCCCCAGCGCGGTCCCCACGGCGGCGGAGAACACGGCCAGCCGCGCCACATCGGCGGCGACCATACGCCGCAGCCGTCCCGCGGTCACCCCGAGGGCCCGTAGCACGGCAAACTGCCCCAGGCGCTGCCCGGTCCACAGCGAGACGGTCGAACCGGTGACCAGCACCGCGGACATGAGCAGCAGCGACAACAGCAGCGACAGCACGTTCTGGGCATCGAGCGCGGCGGCGGCAGCGGGGGAGTTCTCGGGAAAACCGGGCCCGCTCACACCGACGAGCAGCAGGGTGCAGGCGCCGACCCCAGCCGCGGTCACCGCGCAGGCCAGCGCGACCCCGGCCAACCGGGCAGGGAAGGAACGTACTTCACCGACAAAGAGCCGAGTCCCCGCGCGTAACCCCGACGCCGACTTTGCCCCCGTACTCTGCCGCCTCTGCTCCGCCACGGAGAGCAAGGCTAATCTCCGGGATCCGCCCGTATCCCCTAACCGTGCATTTCGGCCGGGCAGTCGGGCGGGACGGGCGGGGGCGTCCCGCCCGACTCGCCCGTCCCGCCGCATCGGAGACGTGCCCCCGGTCAGGCCCGGTCAGGTTGCCCCGGTCAGGCCGGTCAGGTCGGTCAGGTGGGGATGGGCTTGGTCTTGGTGCAGTTCTTCCATTCGACCCAGGGGCGCGCGCCGCCGTTCTGCGGGCCGGTGGCGTATTTGGGGTCGCCGGTGATCGTCTGGTTCTTCTCTTCGTGGGTGATGTCGATCCCGAAGATCTTGAAACCGAAGCTGACCTGTCCGGCGGAGATGCCGAAGCCGATGCCGAGCGAGGCGTTCCACCAGTCGGTGTTGGCGTTGTAGTCGAGCTTGCTGAGCTTTCCCTTGTCGTGCAGGAGCCGTTCGAGGTCGCTGGCGTCGGAGTCGGGTACTTCGGCCGCGTCCGAGGGGGAGGGAAGCGGGTTCTTGGCGGGGTTGCCCTTTCCGCGCAGCCAGTCCTCGACGATGGTGCTGTCGGTGTCGTTGTCGAGGAGGAGTTCGGCCGACTCGGTGTGGATCTGTGATTTGGTGGATCCGCCGCCACCACCGACGTCGATCGTCACGGGACCGGCGTTGGCGCCTGCCTCGATCTTGAGGCCCGTGCCGTCCCCGGCTTCCTGGCTCGTGGTGATGACCAGCTTCTCGGGGTGGTGCTCGGCGCCGTCCTTCTCCTCCTGGTCGTAGGCCGCCGCGTCGTAGGTGACGGCCACCTGCTGCATCTTCTCGCCGGTGGCGACCCCGCCTATGCCGGCCGAGCCCTTGACGGTGAAGGTGTAGATGAAGGTGATCTTCCCGGCGTTCGGTCCGTTCTGGGCGCGCATGACCACGACGTCCTCGGTCATCGTGCCGGAGAGCACTTCGCCGGAGATCTTGCCGAGATCCTTGGGGCCGTCGCTCTTCCCGGAGTCCTTGCCGCTCTTGCCGTTGCCCTTGAACTTTCCGCCGAAGCTGGCGTTGCCGGACGCCTCGATGGACGTCTTGGTGATGTCCACGTCGGGCGCCCTCTCCGGATCGAGGTCGGGCTTCTTCTTGTTCGCGTGGTAGCCGCAGATCATGCCCAGCTCGGAGGAGCGTGGTCCGGCGGGCCGGCTGTTGCAGTCGTCCATCGCCTTGAGGTATTCGGCGAACTGCTGCGCGTCCTTCAGGTTGGCCTCCAGATCCGCCTGGGGGTCCCCGGTCTTGTTCCCGTTGAAGAGCCACTGCCCGCCGCTGCCGCTGCCCGCCAGATACGTGCCGCTCAGCTTGGCGCTGCCGCCCCAGTCCTTCAGGCCCGGAATCCCCGCGGAGATGCTCGCCGTGACCCCGCCCGAGGTCTCCGTCACGCGTTCCAGGGTGACGGTGCCGTCGGACCACTGCTGGAGCTTGACGGTCTCCGAGCTGCTGATCTTGATGAAGATGATCTGGATGACGACGGTGGTCTTCGTCTGGTCCTGGGAGAGCAGACAGCGTGCGGGCTCGAACGGGTCGCCGTTGGGTACGAACGGATCGTCGGGGCCACCTCCGCCACCGCCCCCGCCGTCGCCGCCCTTCCCGTCGCCCGCGTAGTCGCCGGAGGAGCACGCCTCGGCGCCGCTGAGCGGGTGGAGTATTCGGCACACCGCGCTCTTCAGTCCGGTCGCCGTGTCGGCGGGGACGCTCAGACCGACGATCGCCGCGACGACCAGTGAGACGACACCGACCATCGCGGCGTACTCGGCGCCGCCCTGCCCCCGGTCGAGACGTTCTCTGTCGACCAGCCCCCGGCTTCGCCTGTGCCATCTGCGCAGCCTCTCGTCGCCCCTCATGCCGCTCATCGGTTCTCCTCGCCCCACACCGTCCGCCATCCCCCGAGCGAGAGCAGCGTATGGATTGGGCCGGGCCCAAACGCAGGGTCCCCGGGCCCAGTTGAGGGGTCCCGGCGGGCCCAGTTTCAGCCGGGCGCACCCCCTCCTACCTGCGAAAAGTGGCGCCCGGCGGACAGTTGGGTGAACTCCTCGGGGACGGGGCGCGACCGTCGTGCCGTCGCGCTTCCCGAGCCCGCCGGAGCCCCGCCGCGGGGCGGTCTCACAACGGTCCATGCCTGACCGGCCGTTAGGGTCGGGAACATGACCGCGGAGAAGCCGTTCCTGTACGTCGTCGTGTGCGCGTCCGCGATCGCGGGCGACGTCGGCAAGCTGATCACCGCCGCGCGGGAGCGGCGCTGGGACGTGGGCGTCATCGCCACCCCGCAGGGCCTCGGTTTCCTCGACACCGAGGCGGTGGAGACGCGGACCGGCTATCCGATCCGCTCCGCCTGGCGCCGCCCAGGCGACCCCCGTCCGCTACCGCCCCCGGACGCCATCGCGGTCGCGCCGGCCACCTTCAACACGATCAACAAGTGGGCCGCCGGGATCTCCGACACCCTCGCCCTGGGGATTCTGTGCGAGGCGTACGGACTGGGCATCCCGACGGCGGTCCTCCCGTACATGAACGCGGCGATGGCCGCGCACCCCGCGTACTCCGCGAGCCTGGCGCGGCTGCGGGAGATGGGCGTGCTCATCGGTTCGTACCGGCCCCATGACCCGACGTCGGAGGGAGGCGCGGACCAATACCGCTGGGAGGAGGCGCTGGAACTGCTCGCTCCGGCGATATCGTCCCGAGGTTGATCAGTTCAGTTCTCGGCCAGGTTGACGAGGCATCCCCTCCGGTGCTGACCAGCCGCGCCGATTCCCACTGAGGTCATCCGCGCTCTATAGCCCGGCCGCGGCCATCGTGCGGCAGTCGCCGCCGCCCAGGAGGCCCGGGGTGGGCCTGCCCCGGCACGCCCGTCCCGCCCGGCTACCGCACCGGCACCTTCAACGCGAGCATGTGCGGCGGCCTCGGGGGCTGGCTCCTGCTCAGCAACTGATCCGACCGGATGCGCTAATCCGATCGGATCGGGCTGAGAACGAAACCCCGCGTCAGGGCCACACCAAGCAATAAGGCTGATGCCCCGCCTCATGCAAGCGATGGCTGAAGTCCTGCCACTGGTGCAGCAGTTGGTAGACGTTGTACGCGTCCCTCGGGCCGCCCCTGTCCGGGACCGTCGACCAGATGAAGGCCGCCGCGCCCACGGATTCCTCGCCGATGCCGCGCAGTGGGTCCACCACCGTCATCGGGAGTTTGACCACCGCGTAATCGGGATGCAGCACGACCAGTTCCAGCGGGGGCACTTTGTACAGGGGCATGCCCTGAATGCCCGTGAGGACCATCGCCGCTATCGTCTCCGGCTTGATCTTGGTGAACATGCCGTTCATACCGAGCTCATCGCCGCCCAGCTCCTCCGGGCGCATGGAAATGGGCACGCGCGCGGCCGTGGCTCCGTCGGGCGCGCCGAAGTATTTGTAGGTCACCCCCACCCGGCCACCACTCCTGCTTTCCGGCCTTCCCGGAGGTTGCTCCCGCGCCTCACGTTCGCGCCGTCGATGCTTTCCACGCCGGGCAGGCTCGGGACCGAGGTCGTCGGTTCCCTCGCCCAGTCCGCCACCGCGATGCATATCTCCACCCGACCACTCGCAGCCATGGCCGCGCAACCCGATCATCGTGACAGTGACCTCCCCCACGAACGTCCGGTGAAACACCTGTCCGCAAGAACGTCCGAGCCTCTGACACCATGGATTCCGTGAGCTTCCCCTATGACGCCCCAGTTTCGCAGACGCTTTTCGACCGCGCCGCCCTCGTGACACCCGGCGGCGTGAACTCTCCCGTCCGTGCCTTCCGCGCGGTGGGCGGTACGCCCCGGTTCATGGTGTCCGGGCATGGTCCGTACCTCATCGACGCGGACGGCCGTGAATATGTCGACCTCGTATGTTCCTGGGGTCCGATGATTCTCGGTCATTCCCATCCGGAGGTCATCGAAGCGGTCCAGGCCGCTGTCGCCCGCGGTACGTCCTTCGGTACGCCCGGTGAGGGCGAGGTGGCGCTCGCCGAGGAGATCGTCGCCCGGGTCGCCCCCGTCGAGCAGGTACGGCTCGTGTCGTCCGGGACCGAGGCGACCATGTCCGCCATCCGGCTCGCCCGCGGTTTCACCGGGCGCGCGAAGGTGGTGAAGTTCGCCGGCTGCTACCACGGGCATGTCGACGCGCTGCTCGCCGCCGCCGGCTCCGGAATCGCGACCCTCGGGCTGCCCGACACCCCCGGGGTGACCGGCGCGCAGGCCGGGGACACCATCGTCCTGCCGTACAACGATCTCGACGCCGTGCGCCGGGCGTTCGCCGCGCACCCCGGTGAGATCGCCTGTGTGATCACGGAGGCGTCGCCCGGCAACATGGGCGTCGTACCGCCCCGGGACGGGTTCAACGCCGGGCTCAAGGAGATCTGCGCCGCCGATGGCGCGCTCTACATCTCGGACGAGGTGATGACCGGTTTCCGTACGTCGAAGGCCGGCTGGTACGGCGTCGATGGTGTCGTGCCCGATCTGATGACCTTCGGAAAGGTCATGGGCGGCGGTTTCCCGGCCGCCGCGTTCGGCGGGCGTGCCGATGTCATGGGGCGGCTCGCCCCGGCGGGCCCCGTCTACCAGGCGGGCACGCTCTCCGGGAACCCGGTCGCCACCGCCGCGGGCCTCGCGCAGCTGCGGCTGCTCGACGACGCGGCGTACGCGAAGATCGACGCCGTCTCGCGGCAGATCCAGGGGCTGGTGACGGAGGCGCTCAGCAAGGAGGGCGTCGCTCACCGCGTGCAGACGGCGAGCAACATGTTCTCCGTCTTCTTCACGGCCGACGAGGTGCACGACTACGAGGGCGCCAAGCGGCAGGAGTCGTTCCGCTTCACCCCCTTCTTCCACTCGCTGCTGGCCGACGGCGTCTATCTGCCGCCGTCCTCCTTCGAGTCCTGGTTCGTCTCCACCGCACACGACGAGCGCGCGATCGAGCGGATCGCCGCCGCGCTGCCGGCCGCCGCCCGCGCCGCCGCCGAAGCGACCGCCCCCGAGCCGACCCCGACCGAGCCCGCCGACCCGGAGAGCGCCGCATGAGCAAGAGCGAAGAGATCACCGTCGTCCATCTCGTGCGCCACGGCGAAGTGCACAACCCCGACGGTGTCCTCTACGGCAGACGACCCGGCTACCACCTCTCCGAGCTGGGCAGGCGGATGGCCGACCGGGTCGCCGAGCATCTCGCGGACCGTGACATCGCTCACGTCGTCGCCTCCCCCCTGGAGCGCGCGCAGGAGACCGCGGCCCCCATCGCCAAGAGCCACGGGCTGACCCTCGACACCGACGACCGGCTGATCGAGGCCGCGAACGTCTTCGAGGGCAAGACCTTCGGGGTCGGTGACGGCGCCCTGCGCAAGCCCGGCAACTGGAGGTATCTCACCAACCCGTTCCGGCCGTCCTGGGGCGAGCCGTACATCGATCAGGTCGTACGGATGATGGGCGCCCTGAACTCCGCGCGCGACGCGGCCCGCGGGCACGAAGCGGTCGCCGTCAGCCATCAGCTGCCGATCTGGATCGTGCGCAGCTTCGTCGAGCGGCGCCGGCTGTGGCACGACCCGCGCCGTCGGCAGTGCACGCTCGCGTCCCTGACCAGCTTCACCTATCAGGGCGACAAGATCGTCTCCGTCGGCTACTCCGAGCCCGCGCGCGATCTCGTCCCGGCTCATCTGCTCGCCGGCGCCCGGCCCGTCAAGGGCGGCGCCAAGGCCTTCGGTGCCTGAACGGATCCGCATGCTCGCAATCCGTTGATCGCCCCTGTCATATCTGTCATATCTGTCATATCTGTCGTTACATCAGCGCATCGGCACATCGGCACATCAGCGAAGATAAGTAAAGATATGACAAGTGCTGGAACCTCCACGTTCGCCACCTCATCTCCTGTGTTGCCGCTTGTAAGACTTTTATGAGCGGCATACGCACAGACGAGCGCGGATGGGAACGGTATGCGCGAGATCAGCCGAAGGGGTCTTCTCGGAGCGGGAATTGGAGCGGCTGCCGCGATCGGAATCGCGGGCTGCTCCACCGGCGGGAGCGGCACGGTCCGGCACACGGAGGTGGGCAAGGGCGGTGCGGGCGCAGGCGCGACGAGCAGTGCCAGTCCCCTCGGTAAAGAGGTCCGGCTCATAGGGGACGGTTCCACTTCCGACACGGGAAAGCAGCCGCACCAGCCGCCCGCCCCGGTCCCCCTGGAGCCCGGCCAGACCCCTCCGCAGTTCGTGATCTTCTCCTGGGACGGGGCGGGCGAGGTCGGCAACGGTCTCTTCCCGCGCTTCCTGGAACTCGCCAAGAACCACGACGCGGCGATGACCTTCTTCCTCTCCGGCCTCTACTTGCTGCCCGAATCGAAGAAGACGCTCTACCGCCCGCCGAACAACCCCGTCGGCGCCTCCGACATCGGCTATCTCACCGACGGCCATATCAAGGACACCCTCAAGAACGTCCGCCAGGCATGGCTGGACGGGCATGAGATCGGGACGCACTTCAACGGGCACTTCTGCGCCGGCTCAGGCACCGTCGGCGACTGGACCCCGCAGCAGTGGCGCAGCGAGATAGACCAGGCTGTGTCCTTCGTCACCGAGTGGCGTACGAACAGCGGCTGGACCGAACTCGACCCGCTGCCCTTCGACTACCGCAAGGAACTGACAGGCAGCCGTACGCCCTGTCTGCTCGGCCAGGAGAATCTGCTGCCGACGGCGAGGAAGCTGGGCTGGCGCTACGACGCGAGTTCGCCGGGCGGCACGCAGCGGTGGCCGGACAAGAAGCTGGGCATCTGGGATTTCCCGCTTCAGCAAGTCCCGTTCCCCGGGCACACCTTCGAGGTCCTCTCCATGGACTACAACATCCTCGCGAATCAGTCGGGGAATTCGACGAACGGCATGACCTCGCGTTACGCGGAGTGGCGCAAGCAGGCCACCGACGCGTATCTCGGCGGTTTCAACCGCGCGTACGAGTCGAATCGCGCGCCGTTCTTCATAGGCAACCATTTCGAGCAGTGGAACGGCGGGATCTATATGGATGCCGTCGAGGAGGCGCTGAAGGGGATGGCGGGCAAGAAGGACGTACGGCTCGTCTCGTTCCGGCAGTTCACCGACTGGCTCGACGCACAGGACCCCGCCGTACTCGACAAACTCCGCACCCTGGAGGTCGGCCAGGCTCCCGTCGGCGGCTGGAACACCTTCTTCAAGGCCTGAGAAGGCCAGGTCGCTTGTGCAGCCCCCGGCTGTTGCCCGCCCGCCACTCTTTACAACGGGCTTTACGGGCAGCCAGGGGGGTGCGCAAGATCCCTGAAACGCCCATGCGAAACTTTTCACATGAACTCAGGCCGCGCTCCCCGACGCCGCTCCGAGCGACGATTCCGCGCCCTCCCACCGGTTGTCGTGGGCGTGGCGGCCCTGACGCTCTCCGCCTGCGGGGGCGGCGGCAAGTCCGGCGGCGGCGGTGACACCAACTTCGTCACCAACACCGGCGGCATCTCCACCGTCGCGGCGGCCGACCGCAAGCCCGTCAACCAGCTCTCCGGGGAGACCCTGGAGGGCAAGCAGCTCGATGTGGCCGATCTCAAGGGCAAGATCGTCGTGATGAACGTCTGGGGCTCGTGGTGCCCGCCCTGCCGCGCCGAGGCCCCGCACTTCGCGAAGGTCGCCAAGGAGACCGAGTCGAAGGGCGTGGCGTTCGTCGGGATCAACACCCGGGACGCCAACAAGGGCCCGGCGCTCGCGTTCGAGAAGGACTACGGCGTCCCGTACCCGAGTCTGTACGACCCGGCGGGCAAGCTCATCGTCAACGGCTTCCCCAAGGGAAGTCTCAACCCGCAGTCCATCCCCTCCACGATCGTGCTCGACCGGGACGGGAAGATCGCGGCCCGCGCACTGATGGCGCTCGACGAGGAGAAGCTGCGCAAGATGATCGACCCGCTGATCGCGGAGAAGTGATCCTGTGCAGGTTCTCGCCGCCCCCGGCATGAATGAGACGGTCTACAGCGGAGCGCTGCTGCTCGCGCTGCCGATCGCCCTGCTCGGCGGACTCATCTCCTTCTTCTCGCCGTGCGTGCTGCCGCTCGTACCGGGTTATCTCTCGTATGTCACCGGCGTCAGCGGCACCGATCTGGCGGACGCCCGGCGTGGCCGGATGGTCGTCGGCGCCACGCTCTTCGTCATCGGCTTCACCGCGGTCTTCGTCTCGGGCGGGGCGCTCTTCGGCTACTTCGGCGGGACTCTCCAGGAACACCGCGAAGTACTCTCCAAGGTCCTCGGCGTCCTGATGATCCTCATGGGTGTCTTCTTCCTGGGGATGATGCCCTGGCTCACCCAGCGCGAGTTCCGCTTCCACAAGCGTCCGGTGACCGGCCTCGCGGGCGCGCCCGTGCTGGGCGCGCTCTTCGGGATCGGCTGGACGCCCTGCCTCGGGCCGACCATCTCCTCGGTGAACGCCCTGGCGTTCGACCAGGCGAGCGCCGGCCGAGGGGCCATACTGACCGTCGCGTACTGCCTCGGTCTCGGAGTGCCGTTCGTGCTCGCGGCGGTGGCGTTCCGCAAGGCGCTCGGGGCGTTCGGCTGGATCAAGCGCCACTACGTATGGGTGATGCGCATCGGCGGCGCGATGATGATCCTGACCGGGCTGGCGCTGCTGACCGGCGCGTGGGACAGCATCGTGCAGGACATGCAGACCTGGTCCGACGGTTTCACGGTGGGGATCTAGTTCCATGAGCAAGGCGTCCATGAACGACACGGGAACCGGCACCGGGAGCGACACCGGGGAAGCCCCAAAGGCCCGAGAAGCCCAAAAGGCCCGAGAAGCCCGTGAAGCCCAAGAAGCCCGCGCCCTCTCCACCGCCCCCCGCGAAGAGCGCGAGGACACCGTCATCGGCGGCCCCACCCTCGGGATCGTCGGCTGGCTCCGCTGGTTCTGGCGCCAGCTCACCTCCATGCGCGTCGCGCTGATCCTCCTCTTCCTGCTCTCCCTCGGCTCCATCCCCGGCTCCCTGATCCCGCAGACCGGCATCGACGAGATGAAGGTGCAGGACTTCAAGGAGCGGCACGAGACGCTCGCGCCGATCTACGAGAACCTCCAGCTCTTCCAGGTCTACAGCTCGGTGTGGTTCTCCGCGATCTACATCCTGCTGTTCATCTCCCTCATCGGCTGTATCGTCCCGCGCACCTGGCAGTTCGTCGGCCAGCTGCGCAGCCGCCCGCCGGGCGCGCCCAAGCGCCTCAACCGGATGCCCGCGTACGCGACATGGCGCACCACCGCCGACCCCGAGGAGGCCCGCGAGGCCGCGCTCGCGATCCTCAAGAAGCGCCGCTTCCGGGCGCACACCGTCGGTGACGCGGTCGCCGCCGAGAAGGGCTATCTCCGAGAGGCGGGCAATCTCGCCTTCCATATCGCGCTGATCGTGATGCTGGTGGCCTTCGCGAGCGGACAGCTCTTCAAGTACGAGGGCGGCAAGCTGATCGTCGAGGGCGACGGCTTCTCCAACACCCTCACCCAGTACGACGACTTCAAGTCCGGCTCCCTCTTCGACACGGACGAGCTGACGCCGTTCAGCTTCACCCTGGACGCGTTCACGGGTACGTACGAGCGCAGCGGGCCGCAACTGGGCACCCCCCGGACCTTCAAGGCCGACATCCGGTACACCACGGACGCGACCGGTCCGGAGAAGAAGTCGGTCATCGAGGTCAACAAGCCCCTCAAGCTCGACGGCTCGAAGGTCTACCTCATCGCCCACGGATACGCCCCCGTCGTCTCCGTCAAGGACGGCCGCGGCAAGGAGGTCTTCCGGGGCGCGGTCCCGCTGCTGCCGATCGACAACAACGTCTCGTCCACGGGCGCCATCAAGGTCATGGACGGCTACCGCGACAAGAACGGCAAGAAGGACCAGCTGGGCTTCGCCGCGTTCTTCGTGCCGACGTACGGCGGGAAGGGCTCCGGGCAGATGTTCTCCCGGTTCCCCGCGCTCGACTTCCCGGTGCTCAACATCGGCGCGTACCACGGCAGTCTCGGTGTCGACTCCGGGCTGCCGCAGAACGTGTACCAGCTGAACACCGACAAGATGAAGCCCTTCAAGGACGCCAAGGGCGATGTCCTGAAGAAGACCCTGCTGCCGGGCGACTCCCTCACCCTGCCCGACGGCGCCGGCTCCATCACCTTCGAGAAGGAGGTCAAGGAGTGGGCGAGCTTCCAGATCACGCACGAGCCCGGTAACACCTGGGCCCTCGCCGGTGCGGTCGCCGCCATCGCGGGGCTGGCCGGCTCGCTCTTCATCCAGCGGCGCCGGGTCTGGGTCCGGGCCGTACGGGGCGCCGACGGCGTCACCGTCGTCGAGATGGCGGGACTCGGCCGCAGCGAGTCCACCAGGCTCCCCGAGGAACTGGCCGAGCTGGCCGGCACCCTCTATTCAGAGGCGCCCAGCGCGCCTGATCCCGCAGAAAAGACTGTTGAAGGGGCTGAGAAGTGAATCTCGCCGCCACAGCAACCAATGAGAGCCTGGCGCAGACCAGCAATGTGCTGATCTATTCGGCCATGGCCGTCTACCTGCTGGCCTTCCTCGCGTATCTGGCCGAGTGGCTGTTCGGCAGCCGCAGCAAGGTCGCCAGGACCGCCGCCGCGCTGACCGGCGGCGAACGGAAGTCCGCGGCGGCGCCGGTGACGGTACGGTCCACGCGGGAGGGCGGTGCCACGGCCGTCCTGGAGCGGCCGGAGGTCATCACCCGCTCCGCGAGCGGCAGCCGCGATCTGCCGGACGGCCCCGGTGCGGCAGGCGGTGACGCGCAGGGCGATCTGTACGGCCGGATCGCCATCTCCCTCACGGTCCTCGCCTGGGGCATCGAGGCGGCCGGGGTGGTCGCCCGCGCGCTGTCCGTGCAGCGGGCGCCGTGGGGCAACATGTACGAGTTCAACATCACCTTCACCACGGTCGCCGTCGGCGTCTATCTCGCGCTCCTCGCGCTGAAGAAGAACGTCCGCTGGATCGGGCTGCCGCTCATCATCACGGTCCTGCTCGATCTCGGGCTCGCCATCACCGTCCTGTACACCGACAGCGACCAGTTGGTTCCGGCGCTGCATTCGTACTGGCTCTGGATCCATGTCTCCACGGCGATCTTCTGCGGCGCGGTCTTCTACGTCGGCGGACTGACCACCGTGCTCTATCTCTTCCGTGAGCGGTACGAGTCGAAGCTCGCCGCCGGTCTCAAGCCGGGCTCCTTCGCGACCTCGGTGCTCGAACGGCTGCCGGCGGCGGCGTCGCTCGACAAGTTCGCGTACCGCGTCAACGCCGCGGTCTTCCCGCTCTGGACGTTCACGATCGTCGCGGGCGCGATCTGGGCCGGCGACGCCTGGGGCCGCTACTGGGGCTGGGACCCCAAGGAGGTCTGGTCCTTCATCACCTGGGTCGCGTATGCCTGTTACCTGCACGCCCGCGCCACCGCCGGCTGGAAGGGCCGCAAGGCCGCCTATCTGGCGCTGATCGCCCTCGGCTGCTGGCTCTTCAACTACTACGGCGTCAACATCTTCGTCACGGGCAAGCACTCGTACGCGGGCGTTTGACACCGGGGCGTATCGCACCGGGGCGTACGACGCCGGTATGCGCGTGCACCGGATACATCAAGAGGCGCCCTCCGCGGTATTGACTCCGCGGGGGGCGCCCCTGTATGTGCGTACGTGCGTCTGAAGGGTTGCTGTCAGAGTTCAGGGCTCAGGGCTCAGGGCTCGGGGTTCAGAGCTCAGGGCTTCGGCGGGGTGTCGTCCGCGCCGCCACCCTTCTCCGTGCCCCTTTCCGTGCCCTTCTCCTTGCCCATCTCCCGGTCCTCCTTCAGGGAGTTGAGGAACTCCGGGTTGTCGTCGGGCGCGACCCAGCCGCCGCGACGCACCGCCCTCGTCCGCTCCCGGCCCACGATCAGCCACGAGATGGAGCCGACCAACGGGAAAAGCAGCACCAGAATCGCCCAGATGGGCTTGGGGAGGTACCGGATCTCCTTCTCATCGGTCGTGATGCAGTCGATGAAGGCATAGATGCTGAGAGCCAACGGCACCAGAATCATCAGCACCCGAAGCATGGAGGTCCCCTTTTGAGTGGAGAGCGAGACCGGATCGCGGCCCCTGACCACACCAGGGTAGCGAGTAACCGAACAGAGCCGGTCCGGGACGGTCAACACCTCGCCTCGCCGGGTCGACGGTAAGCCCCCGGCGGACCGCGCCCGGGAGGATGACACACTGGACCGCATGGCTTACGACGATCTCCGCTCGCTGCTCCGGGCGCTGGAGCGCGAGGGCGACCTCAAGCGCATCAAGGCCGAAGTCGACCCGTACCTGGAGGTCGGGGAGATCGTCGACCGGGTGAACAAGGCGGGCGGGCCCGCGCTGCTCTTCGAGAACGTCCGCGGCTCGGCGATGCCCCTCGCCATGAACGTGTACGGCACGGACCGCCGGCTGCTCAAGGCGCTCGGGCTGAAGTCGTACAGCGACATCAGCGACAAGATCGGCGGACTCCTCAAGCCGGAGCTGCCACAGGGTTTCGTGGGGGTGCGCGAGGCGTTCGGGAAGCTCAGTTCCGTCGCGCATGTACCGCCGAAGAAGATCAAGGACGCGCCCGTCCAGGAGGTGGTCCTCACCGGCGACGATGTCGATCTGGACCAGCTGCCCGCGCTGTTCACCTGGCCCGAGGACGGCGGCTCCTTCTTCAATCTCGGTCTCACCCACACCAAGGACCCCGAGACCGGCATCCGCAACCTCGGGCTCTACCGGCTTCAGCGCCATGACCGGCGCACCATCGGGATGCACTGGCAGATCCACAAGGACAGCCGCAACCACTACCAGGTGGCCGCCAAGCGCGGTGAACGGCTGCCCGTCGCCATCGCGTTCGGCTGTCCGCCCGCCGTGACGTACGCCTCGACCGCCCCGCTGCCCGGTGACATCGACGAGTACCTCTTCGCGGGCTTCGTCCAGGGCCGGCGCATCGAGATGGTCGACTGCAAGACCGTGCCGCTCCAGGTGCCCGCCAACGCCGAGGTCGTCATCGAGGGTTGGCTCGAACCGGGGAAGATGCTGCCCGAGGGTCCGTTCGGCGACCACACCGGCTTCTACACCCCCCAGGAGCCGTTCCCCGCGCTGACCATCGACTGTGTGACGATGCGGAAACGACCGCTGCTCCAGTCGATCGTGGTCGGCCGGCCGCCGACGGAGGACGGGCCGCTGGGACGCGCGACGGAACGGTTCTTCCTGCCGCTGCTCAAGATCATCGTGCCGGACATCGTGGACTACCACCTGCCCGAGTCGGGCGGCTTCCACAACTGCGCGATCGTCTCGATCGACAAGAAGTACCCCAAGCACGCGCAGAAGGTGATGCACGCGATCTGGGGCGCGCACATGATGTCGCTGACCAAACTGATCGTGGTCGTCGACGCGGACTGCGATGTGCACGATCTGCACGAGGTGTCCTGGCGGGCGCTGGGCAACACCGACTACGCGCGCGACCTCACCGTCGTCGAGGGCCCGGTCGACCATCTCGACCACTCCTCCTACCAGCAGTTCTGGGGCGGCAAGGCGGGGATCGACGCGACGAGGAAGCTCCCCGAGGAGGGGTACACCCGGGACGGCGGCTGGCCGGAGATGGTCGAGTCCGACCCGGAGACGGCGGCGAAGGTCGACCGGCGGTGGCGGGAGTACGGACTGTGACCAGTGCGGCGGCGGCGGTACCGCAACCGGGCAGGACCAGGGCGTTTCTGCGGCTGGTGATGATCGAGCACTCGGTCTTCGCGCTGCCGTTCGCCTATATCGCCGCCCTGACCGCGATGTTCCGGCTGGACGGGAACGTCCACTGGGTCCGGCTGCTGCTGGTCACCCTCGCGATGGTCGGGCTCCGTACGTTCGCGATGGCCTGCAACCGGATCATCGACCGCGAGATCGACGCGCGCAATCCGCGCACGGCGGGACGCGAACTCGTCACGGGCGCGGTGTCGGTGCGCTCCGCGTGGACGGGCGCGCTCATCGCCGTCGTCATCTTCCTCGGGGCCGCGGCGGCGCTCAACCCGCTCTGTCTCGCCCTCGCGCCCATCGCCGTGATCCCGATGGTGGTCTATCCGTACGGGAAGAGGTTCACCAACTTCCCGCACGCCATCCTCGGTATCGCCCAGGCCATAGGTCCGGTCGGCGCCTGGCTCGCGGTCACCGGCAGCTGGTCGTGGGACGCGGTGATCCTCGGTCTCGCGGTCGGTATCTGGATCGGCGGCTTCGATCTGATCTTCGCCTGCCAGGACGTCCAGGCGGACCGCGCGCACGGCGTGCTGTCCGTACCGGCCCGGTTCGGTATCCCGGCGGCGCTGTACGGGGCGCGCGCCTGCCATGCCGTGACCGTGGCGCTGCTGGTCTGGTACGCGCTGGCCACGGACGCCGGGGCGTTCTTCTGGACCGGGCTGGCCGTCGTCGCCGGTGCGTTCCTGTACGAGCACTCGATCGTGAAGCCAGGCGATCTGTCGCGGCTGAATCGCGCGTTCTTCAGCGTGAACGGCTTCATCGGGATAATTCTCTTCGTGGCCGCGCTGCTGGACCTCCTGGTGCGCGGCCTGACGCTGTAGGACCCGGCTGTCCGGCGTCAGCCCCGGGCCGTTATTCGCTCGTTCAGCGGGGGCGGCCTGCGGAACATGAACGCGGCCATCACCCCGCCGATCAGCCCGAAGAGATGACCCTGCCAGCTGACGGCGGAGTTGGTCGGCAGAACGCCCCACAGGGCCGAGCCGTAGAACGCGAGGACCAGCAGACCGGTCACGATGTCCACCGCGTTCCGGTCGACGAAGCCGCGCACCAGCAGATAGCCGAGCAGCCCGAAGACCACCCCGGAGGCGCCCGCCGTGACCGTGTGGTCGGCGGCGGTGAGCCAGACGCCCAGACCGCCGACGACCATGATCGTCAACACGACGGCGGCGAACCGCCGCAGACCGGTCAGCGCGGCGAGGAAGCCGAGCACCAGCAGCGGCAGGGAGTTGGACACGAGATGGTCGTAGCCGTGGTGCAGGAAGGCCATCGGGATGACATCGCGCAGCTCGCCGACGTCGCGCGGGCTCAGTCCGTACGTACTGAGCGATCCCGTCGCGCCGTTCACGGCTTCGAGCACCCAGAGCAGCGCGACCCAGGCGATCATGACGGCCGCGGCCGGTTTCATCCGTGACGTCCGGCTCCGTGTGGTCGTGCCGGTGGTCCCATACGACATCGCGGCCCCCCTTTGGTCCCTGCTGGTCTGTCGGGATGTCTCCCTGTCCGTGTTCCCGTGCTTCTGTCCTGGTGAACGTCCGGGGTACGGTCACCGGTTCCTGTCCCGGGCCGCCGGATAGGCTCGGATCCGTGAAGCCCGGATCGTACGAAGACGAGCACAGCCCGCGACAGCCCCGGCGGCCCTGGGTCGTCGGTGTCTCGGGAGCGTCGGGGACGCCGTACGCCGCGGCCGTGCTGCGGGGGCTGCTGGACGCGGGGGAGAGTGTCGATCTCGTGGTCAGCCGGGCAGCGCGGCTGACCCTGCTCGACGAGACGGGCGTCGCCTTCAGGGACGCGCGCTGGCGGGAGGATCTGCGTACCTGGCTGGCGCGCGGCGCGGACGGCAAGCCGGACACCTTCGAGGTGAAGCTGGACCGGGACGCGGGTGCGGACGACGTACGGCACTGGTCGGCCGGCGATCTGGCGGCCGGCCCTTCCTCGGGCTCGTACCCGGTGAAGGGGATGCTGATCGTGCCCGCTTCCACGGCGAGCGTGGCCGGGGTGGCGCTCGGTCTCTCGAAGGATCTGCTCCAGCGCGCGGCGAGCGTGACCCTGAAGGAGCGGCGGACGCTGGTGGTCGCCGTACGGGAGACGCCGCTCAACGGGCAGACGCTGAAACATCTGGTGACGCTGGACGAGGCGGGCGCCGTGGTGCTGCCCGCCTCTCCGGCGTTCTACGCGGGGGCGACACATATCCAGGATCTGGTGGACTTCGTCGCCGGGCGGGTCCTGGACGCGGCAGGGGTGCCGCACCGGCTGTACCGCCGTTGGGAGGGAGAGCTTGGCGGGCTCTCGCGGTGATTGAGGGCGGACAGGGCCCTCGTCGGGTGTGGCCGCTCGGCTGTGGCCGCTCAGCGCTTCTTGGCGCGGCGCCGCGAGCGACCGGCCTTCTCGGCGCCGGCGCGGCCCGTGGTGACGGCCTGATGGACACGCGAGCGGCTGGCCTGCTCCTGAAGCGAGCGCATCTGGGCGTAGGCCATCTCGATCGTGTACACGGTGGGTCTCACTCCTGAAAGTTCGAAGGATCATCGTTGATCGTCTAAAAGATTCGCAGGACTTCAGCCCTGCATGCCTTAGATTCTACACCTAACCTTGCGAGATTGCTGATTAATGGAAGGCTTCAGGCATATGGACGCCGTGGATAGGCAGCTCATCCAGGCCCTCAGGGAGAACGGCAGAGCCTCGTACGCCGAGCTCGGCAGGCTCGTCGGGCTCTCCGGGCCCAGCGTCACCGACCGCATCAACCGTCTCGAAGCGGCGGGCGTCATCACCGGCTACCGCGCCACGGTCGACTCGGCCTCGCTCGGCCTCGGCGTCACCGCGCTGATCGGGATCTCGCTCTCCGACGCCGCCGACCACGAGGACGTGGCCCGCCGGATGCGCGATCTCGGGGAGATCGAGGACTGCTGGTTCATCGCGGGCGACGACTCGTACATGCTGAAGGTCCGCGCGAGCGATGTGGACGGCCTGGAGAAGACGATCCGCCGGCTGAGCGGTACGAAGGGCGTCTCCCGGACCCGTACCACCATCGTGCTCTCCACCAAGTGGGAGAACCGGGTGGGAGAACTGCCCGAGGAGGCCTGACACCGCCGGGGCCGACTTCGCTTCTCCCGTCCGATGCCGTCCCTGACCCGGGGCGGTATCGGACGGCCGTGCCGAGAAGGGTTGCCGAGGAAAGGGAAGCGAGCGTGCGCATCGTCCGTCACCACGAGTACGGCCCGTCCCGGGTCCTGCGGACCGAGCAGGCCGAGCCGCCCGCCCACGGCCCCGAGGACGTGCTCGTCCGCGCGGCGGCCATCGGCGTCGACCACGCCGATGTACAGCGCCGCCTCGGCACGTTCCCGCTCGGCGCCCCGCCGCTGCCGTACTGCCCCTCCACGGATGTCGCCGGCACGGTCGTCGGGATCGGCGACCGCGTGACCGGGATCGAGCCGGGACAGCGGGTCGTCGTATGGCAGGCCCGGGACGCCTACGCGGAGTTCGTGGCCGCCCCCGCCGCGCGCGTGCTGGCGCTGCCCGACGGCCTCGGCTTCGCGGAGGCCACGCTGCTGGGCTCCACCGGCCGGGTCGCGGTGCATCTGCTCCAGACCGCGCGGCTGACCGCCGGAGAGACGGTACTTGTGCGGGCGGGCGCCGGCGCGATCGGCCATATCGCCGTCCAGGCGGCCCGTGCCCTGGGCGCGGAACGGGTCATCGCCACCGCCGGCTCGCCGCGCAAGCTGGACTTCGTACGCTCGCTCGGCGCCGACGCGGCCGTCGACCACACCCGGCCCGACTGGCCCGCGCGGGTCCGTGAGGCCGCCGGAGCGGAGGGAGTTGACGTGATCCTCGACGGCGTCGGCGGCCCCCAGCTCCTCGACGGCGTGCGGCTCCTCGCGCCGTACGGACGGCTCGTCTGCTACGGCGCGTCCGGCGGCGACAGCGAGCAGCCGGCCCTCCCGCTCATGGATCTGATGGGCATGCGGCAGGTGACGGGCTTCAGCATGGCCACCATGGCGCGCGGCGCTCCCGCGCTCGTGGAGGAGGGCGTACGGCTGCTCGTCCGGCTCGTCACCGACGGCTCCGTACGGCCCGTGATCCATGAGCGCGTACCGCTCGACGAGGCCGCCCGCGCGCATGACCTGCTCGAACAGCGCGTCAGCATGGGCCGCGTCGTTCTCGTTCCGTGAGGGGCGTAGTCTCGACTGGCACGATTTGGCAGACATAGTGGGAGGCGGCCTGATGACTGCATCTGTTCAGGATGTGGGTCTCAAGCGCGAGCTGGAGGCGAAGATCCGGGCCGGCGAGCGGCTGACCCGTGAGGACGGCATCGCGCTGTACGAATCGGACGATCTGGCCTGGCTCGGCGGTCTCGCGCACGAGGTGCGTACGCGCAAGAACGGTGACGTCGTCCACTTCAACGTCAACCGTCATCTCAACATGACGAACGTCTGCACCGCCTCCTGCGCCTACTGCTCGTTCCAGCGCAAGCCGGGCGAGAAGGACGCGTACACGATGCGCATCGAGGAGGCCGTCCGCCTCGCCAAGGCGATGGAGGGCGAGAACCTCACCGAGCTGCACATCGTCAACGGCCTCCACCCGACGCTGCCGTGGCGCTACTACCCGCGCTCGCTCAGCGCGCTGAAGGAAGCCCTCCCGCAGGTCTCCCTCAAGGCGTTCACCGCCACCGAGATCCACCACTTCGAGACGATCTCCGGCCTGTCGGCCTCCGAGATCCTCGACGAGCTGATCGAGGCCGGTCTTGAGTCGCTGACCGGCGGCGGCGCCGAGATCTTCGACTGGGAGATCCGTCAGCACATCGTCGACCACAACACCCACTGGGAGGACTGGTCGCGGATCCACCGGCTCGCGCACGAGAAGGGGCTCAAGACCCCGTCGACGATGCTTTACGGGCACATCGAGGAGCCCCGGCACCGCGTCGACCATGTACTGCGGCTGCGTGAGCTCCAGGACGAGACCGGCGGTTTCCAGGTCTTCATCCCGCTGCGCTACCAGCACGACTTCGTGGACATGAAGGACGGCAAGATCCGCAACCGCCTCCAGGCCCGTACGACCATGGCCACGGGCGCGGAGGCGCTGAAGACCTTCGCGGTCTCCCGGCTGCTCTTCGACAACGTTCCGCACGTCAAGGTCTTCTGGGTGATGCACGGCGTCCAGACCGCCCAACTCGCCCTCCAGCACGGCGCGGACGACATGGACGGCTCGGTCGTCGAGTACAAGATCACGCACGACGCGGACAACTACGGCACGCCCAACAAGCTCGGCCGCGAGGATCTGCTCGACCTCATCCGCGACGCGGGCTTCCGGCCCGTCGAGCGGAACACCCGCTACGAGATCATCCGTGAGTACCCGGGCCCCGACGCCGACCGCCGCGAGTCCCCGCAGCCCATGCGGGTCTGAGCGGGTACACGGGTCCGAGACTGCGTACGGGTCTGGAAGGGCATACGCGATGGCGCTCATATTCGAGCTGGATCCGGCGGTGGACCCCGCCCTGCGCGACGGACTTCTCGCTCTCTGGGCGGACGTCTCCAACGCGGGCGGTGCCGTCGGATTCGTACCGCCGGTGACGGTGGACGACATACGGCCCGAGCTGGTCAAGCACCTCACGGCCATGGCCGAGGGCCGGGCCAGACTGCTGGTCGGGTACGACGAGGAGGGCGCCGTCGCCGCGACGGCGTTCCTCACGCTCAACACCCACCGGCTGATGCGGCACTGGCTCTGGCTCTACACCGTGATGGTCCACCCCCGGCACCAGGGCAAGGGGTACGGCCGCGACCTGATGGCCGCCGCCGCGGACGCCGCCCAGGGGATCGACTCCATCGAGGCGATCCGGCTCACCTGCCGCGGGGGCACGGGCGTCGACAGGTTCTACGCCTCCTGCGGCTACAAGGAGGTCGGGCGGGTGCCGGACGCGATCAGGGTCGCCCCCGGTGACGACCGTGACGACATCACCATGCTGCTCCCGCTGAACCGGTACTGAACGCGCCGTGCTTGACTGGTAGGACTCGGACATACCGCGACGCCGGACCTGCGGCGACGTCAGTACGCCAGGAAGAGAAGGAAGAGAGAGGGCCCGCTGTGACCGTTTCGAAGACGAGCGCCACGATCCGGTACACCGCGATGCGTCTGGGCATCTTCGTCGGCTGCTTCGTGGTCGTCGCCGGCCTGGTCCAGTTCGGTGTGCTGCCCAAGGGGCTCGGCGACTCCAACTTCATCTGGGTGCTGCTGCTCGCGATCGTGATCTCGGCGCCGCTCAGCTTCGTACTGCTGCGCAAGCAGCGTGACGAGATGTCCGCGCAGATCGTCGGCAAGGTCGACAGCGCGAAGACGCGGCTGGAGGCGAACCGCGCCCAGGAGGACGGCGTCGCCCAGTAGCCGCCGGGTCGCGGCAAGCGGCCCGCGTGGGAGCCGTAAGCCGCATGAGCGCCGCATAAGCGCCCGAGCGCATAAGCGCCACGTAAGCTTTCTCACATCCGCCACACCCCAGCTCCGGAGCCGTCCCTCCAGGGCTGGGGTGCCGTGTTTTCTGGCCTTTTTCGGCCACTTTCCGCCACTGTTTCCGGCCTCTTCCCGGCCGCTTTCCGGCGCTTTGGGCCCCAAAGAAGTCCTTTGAGATTCCCAAAGTTCAAGTGTTAACGTGCTCGATATGAAGACAGCAGTGCGTCACCGCCGCCACCGGGGCATCCCGCTCGTGGCACGCCTGCATGTCGATCTGTGCCGCTGTATGTCCGCGGTCTGTTGCCGCGTGGTCTGACCCGGCATCATGCAGCGGCGCCCGTTCTGAGCCTCCCGAGTCCTCACCCTCCCGAGTCCTTCGAAGCACGAGCGCCGCACCCCTGTCCGTATGGCCCCGATACGTCCTGTCTGGAGTGTGTTCGTGTCCGCGAACCCCGCGTCCACCGTCCCCGAGAAGCCGGCTGATCCAAGATCCGGCCTCCGTATTCCCAAGATCCCGTTCTGGGCGCAGATCGTCGCCGGTCTGGTCCTCGGTGTCCTGCTCGGCTGGCTCGCCCGCAGCCAGGACATCAGCTGGCTCTACACCACCCTCGACAAGATCGGCAGCATCTTCGTCCAGCTGCTGAAGCTGGCCGTGGCCCCGCTGGTCTTCTTCGCGATATTGGTGTCGATCACCAACCTGCGCAAGGTCAACAACGCGGCCAGGCTTGCCTCCCGTACCCTGCTCTGGTTCATGATCACGTCGCTGATCGCGGTCGCCATCGGCCTGGCGATCGGTCTGATCACCAACCCGGGCTCGGGCACCGGCCTCACCCCGAAGGACGGCAAGGCGCCCGAGGGCTCCGGGTCCTGGATCGACTTCCTGACCGGCATCGTGCCGACCGACGTCATCACGCCGTTCACCGAGCTGAACGTCCTCCAGATCGTCTTCATGGCCGCCGTCGCCGGAATCGCGGCCCTCAAGCTCGGCCCGAAGGCCCAGCCGATCCTCACCCTCAGCGAAGCCGTCCTCGAACTGCTCCAGAAGGCCCTGTGGTGGGTCATCCGGCTCGCCCCGATCGGTACGGTCGGCCTCATCGGCTTCGCCATCGCCGACTACGGCTGGGACCTCATCGGCAAGTACGCGACGTTCACCGCCGACGTCTACATCGGCTGCGCGCTGGTGCTCTTCGGTGTCTACCCGCTGCTGCTGGCCACCGTCGCCAAGGTCAACCCGCTCCAGTTCTTCAAGGGTGCCTGGCCCGCGATCCAGCTCGCCTTCGTCTCCCGCTCCTCCGTGGGCACGATGCCGGTCACCCAGAAGGTCACCGAACGGCTCGGCGTCCCGAAGGAGTACACGTCCTTCGCCGTACCGTTCGGCGCGACGACCAAGATGGACGGCTGCGCCGCGATCTACCCGGCGCTCGCCGCGATCTTCATCGCGCAGATCTTCGACGTCCAACTGGGCATCCAGGACTATCTGCTGATCGCCTTCGTCTCGGTCGTCGGCTCGGCGGCCACCGCGGGCCTCACCGGCGCGACGGTCATGCTGACGCTGACCCTCTCCACGCTGGGGCTCCCGCTGGAGGGCGTCGGCCTGCTGATGGCGATCGACCCGATCCTGGACATGATGCGCACGGCCACGAACGTGGCGGGCCAGGCGCTGGTCCCGGTCATCGTCGCGGCACGCGAGAAGATCCTCGACCACGACGCGTACAACTCGGCCTCGGCTTCGCCGGTGGACGACTACGACAGCGCCGAGGACAAGCGCGAGGCGAACGTCCCGGTGCCCGCGTAAGGCGCGTAGCGCGCGTAGGGCGGACCGCGCACCCGCGGATCGCACACACGCGGATCGCACACTTCGATCGCCCCTGGCCTCCGCCGAGGCCGGGGGCGACGTGCGTCTGAGAGGGCCGGAAGATCACGGGGCCGGTCTATGCGCTTCCGACGGACCGTAGGCTTATCGGAGTTGTGGAACGGCGGGATTGTCGGCGGGACTGCCGTTGGGACTGCCGGCAGGGCGGGAGGAAGTCTGACGTGAGCGCCGTGAGCGCCGGCAAGGGCAAGCGGATGCCGCGCGCGGAGCGCGAACGGCAGATGCTGGACGCCGCCGTGCGCACCTTCGGACAGCGCGGTTACCGCGCCGCCTCGATGGACGAGATCGCCGAGTTGGTGGGCGTCTCGAAGCCGCTGGTGTATCTCTACCTCAACTCCAAGGAAGCGCTGTTCATCGCGTGTATCAGGCGCGAGTCGGAGGCGCTGGTCGCGGCGGTGACGGCGGGCGTCGAGCCGGGTGCGCCGGCCGACCGGCAGCTGTGGACCGGGCTGGTGGCGTTCTTCGCGCACACCGCGGAGAACCCGGACGGCTGGGCGGTGCTGCACCGGCTGGCACGTACGTCCGGCGAGCCGTTCGCCGCCGAGGTCACGAAGATGCGGGACGCGCTGGTCGCCTATGTGACGGGACTGATCGGCGCGACGGCCCGCGAGGCACACGACGCGCCCGATCTGAGCGACGGGGATGTGGCCGGGCTGGCGCAGGCGCTGGTGGGCGCCGCCGAATCGCTCGCGGCGTGGGCGAACGAGACTCCGGGCGTCTCGGCGAAGGAGGCCGCGGCGACGCTGATGAACTTCGCGTGGACGGGCCTCGGGAACCTCATGGCGGGGGAACGCTGGACGGCGAAGGCGAGCCGGTGCGGGTGAGGACCGGGGGGTAGTCGGGGTGGGCCGGGGGGTTTGATGGCGGGTGGGGGCCGCCCCTTGGGTTTCAGTTTCGCGGTTCCGGGTCGGGCGTCAAGGGCGCTCCTTCGTCGCGTCGGCAAGCCGATGGGCTGCGCCCACCCTTGACCCCCGCCCCTCCACCGCAAGTGCAGCTTTGAGGGGGGCGGCCCGGGGGGAGGGGTCCCCGGGGAAGCTCCCATGTGCTGGAGGCCGGTTGCCGACCGCAGGTCGGCGGGTGGGGGCGCGGCAGTGGAGTGGGGTGGCCCGGCCCCGGCAAAGCGACTGATCCCCGTGGGCGGCTGGGACTCATGCCCCGCTGGGCGGGCTCGTTGTCGCCTGCACCTGTCAGCCGAGGCAGACGGACCGGCAACCCACCCCCTATGTCCCAGTTTGGTGGGCCATTCCGGGGCCCTCAGGCCGGTGATGCGTCCTGAGTTCGGTTAAGTCGTCCCCACGACACATCACCGCCTCCGACCGGCCACCCACATGCTCGGGGGCGAGGTCTGGGGTCAGGACCGAGGGGTAGTCGGGGTTACCCGGAGGGTCCAGAGACGGGTGGGGGCCGCCCCTGATCTTTGAGTTTCGCGGTTGCGGGTCGGGTGTCAAGGGCGCTCCTTCGTCGCGTCGGCAAGCCGATGGGCTGCGCCCACCCTTGACCCCCGCCCCTCCACCGCAAGTGCAGCTTTGAGGGGGGCGGCCCGGGGGGAGGGGTCCCCGGGGAAGCTCCCATGTGCTGGAGGCCGGTTGCCGACCGCAGGTCGGCGGGTGGGGGCGCGGCAGTGGAGTGGGGTGGCCCGGCCCCGGCAAAGCGACTGATCCCCGTGGGCGGCTGGGACTCATGCCCCGCTGGGCGGGCTCGTTGTCGCCTGCACCTGTCAGCCGAGGCAGACGGACCGGCAACCCACCCCCTATGTCCCAGTTTGGTGGGCCATTCCGGGGCCCTCAGGCCGGTGATGCGTCCTGAGTTCGGTTAAGTCGTCCCCACGACACATCACCGCCTCCGACCGGCCACCCACATGCTCGGGGGCGAGGTCTGGGGTCAGGACCGAGGGGTAGTCGGGGTTACCCGGAGGGTCCAGAGACGGGTGGGGGCCGCCCCTGATCTTTGAGTTTCGCGGTTGCGGGTCGGGTGTCAAGGGCGCTCCTTCGTCGCGTCGGCAAGCCGATGGGCTGCGCCCACCCTTGACCCCCGCCCCTCCACCGCAAGTGCAGCTTTGAGGGGGGCGGCCCGGGGGGAGGGGTCCCCGGGGGGCCTGTCTATTGGACCGGTCCGGTTCCCGGCCTGCGACCCGGTGGGTGGGGCGCAGCAGTGGAATGGGGCGGCCCGGCACCGGCAAAGCGACTGATCCCCGTGGGCGGCTGGGACTTATGCCCCGCTGTGCGGGCTCGTTGTCGCCTGCACCTGTCGACGGAGGCAGACGGACCCGTCACCCGCCCCCTATGTCCCAGTTTGGTGGGCTGTTCTGGGGGCTCCCCGGCCGGTCATGCGTCCTGAGTTCGGTTAAGTCGTCCCCACGACACATCACCGCCTCCGACCTGCCCAATCAGCGCCTCATCAGTCACACCCACCCCACCACCCACACACCCCCACCAGCGGGGCATGAATCCTGGCCACTTCCCGACGGTCAGTCGCTTTGCCGGTGCCGGGCCGCCCCACTCCACTGCCGCGCAGCCCCGCAGGGTCCACCCACCTGAAAGCCGGGAACAGACCCCCGGCACATGGGTGCTTCCCCGGGGACCCCTCCCCCCGGGCCGCCCCCCTCAAAGCTGCACTTGCGGTGGAGGGGCGGGTGTCAAGGGTGGAGCGAAGCGGAATCGGCGCAGCCGACGCGACGGAGGAGCGCCCTTGACGCCCGGCCCGGAGCCGCGAAACTGAAACCTAGGGGCGGCCCCCACCCGAGCCCAAACCCCCCGGCCCACCCCGACTACCCCCTCCGCCCTGACCCCCACCAGCAGTGCCAAAAGGCAGGAGCCCCGCTGCCCCCACCCGAGTGGGGAAGCAGGGCTCCTTGGTTACTGCGTAAGTCGTACGCGATCGCCGACCCGGGCAACTAGGCCGGGGTGACGTTCTCCGCCTGCGGGCCCTTCGGGCCCTGAGTGACGTCGAAGTTCACGACCTGGTTCTCCTCAAGGGAGCGGAAGCCGGTCGCGTTGATCGCGGAGTAGTGGACGAAGACATCCGGGCCGCCGCCGTCCTGGGCGATGAAGCCGAAGCCCTTTTCAGCGTTGAACCACTTGACGGTTCCGGTAGCCATAAGCCCTCCTTGGGCCAAAGGGTTGCCCTGCTCCAGAACCTGCAAAGAAGTCTGAAAACTACAAAAGCCTGCGGGTCACATGCTCCGCAGGCTCTGTACTGCAAGGGAAACCAAACTGCAACTTGCGGCGAGCCTAGCACGCAGCACATGTCCAGCGGTAGAGGGAAAGATCACTTCACCCAGACGTTTGTATAGGGCTCTGACGTGCTGACGAGCCACGCCGCAACCGGGCCCCGCAGCGCCCCCGCACCCGACGCGGGTCTAGCCTCGCGATGTGGACAGTCCAGCGGAAAACACAGCGGCAGAAGCATCACGGGCATCAGCGGTATCAGGGGCATCCGGTGCGGCAGCACCTCCGACCGAAACCCCCGGGGCCCCCGCGGCGGCCGGAGGTGAGGACGACCGGGGCGATCACCGCAGTCGGCCGCGTGTCGGCCATATCCAGTTCCTGAACTGCCTGCCCCTCTATTGGGGCCTCGCCAGGACCGGCGCCCTTCTCGATCTGGAGCTGACGAAGGACACCCCCGACAAGCTCAGTGAAAAGCTGGTACGCGGCGAACTGGATATCGCCCCCATCGCCCTCGTCGAATTCCTCCGTCATGCCGACGATCTCGTCGCCTTCACCGATCTCGCGGTCGGCTGCGACGGACCTGTCATGTCCTGCGTCATCGTCTCGCAGGTACCGCTGGACCAGCTCGACGGCGCCCGGGTCGCCCTCGGCTCCACGTCCCGTACGTCGGTACGCCTGGCCCAGCTGCTGCTGAGCGAGCAGTACAAGGTCAACCCCGACTACTACACGTGTCCGCCGGATCTCGGTCTGATGATGCAGGAGGCCGAGGCCGCCGTCCTGATCGGTGACGCCGCGCTGCGCGCCTCCCTCTACGAAGCGCCCCGGCTCGGCCTCCAGGTCCATGACCTGGGGCAGATGTGGAAGGACTGGACGGGCCTGCCGTTCGTCTTCGCGGTGTGGGCGGCCCGTAAGGACTATCTGGCGCGCGAGCCGGATGTCGTACGGAAGGTCCACGAGGCGTTCCTCGCGTCCCGGGATCTCTCTCTGGAGGAGGTCGCGAAGGTCGCCAAGCAGGCGGCACGCTGGGAGACCTTCGACGCGGAGCTGCTGGAGCGGTACTTCACGACGCTCGACTTCCGCTTCGGCTCCGACCAGCTCGCGGGCGTGACGGAGTTCGCGCGCCGTATCGGCCCCACGACCGGCTTCCCCGCCGATGTACACGTCGAGCTGCTCAAGGGCTGACCTCCGCCGTACCCCCACCCCCTAGTCTGCTGCCTAGAGGTCCGTCGGGACGTGCGGGACGCAGGACAGGACTCATGAGGGGGACGGGGAATGCAGCCGCTGGAGGCCGGCGATCCGGCGACCATCGGTCCGTACCGGCTGCTCGGGCGGCTGGGGTCGGGCGGGATGGGCAGGGTCTACGTCGCCCGCTCGCAGGGCGGCCGTACGGTCGCGGTCAAGGTCGTCCATCCGCACTTCGCGATGGACCAGGAGTTCCGGGCCCGCTTCCGCCGTGAGGTGGAGGCGGCGCGCCGCGTCGGTACGGGCCCCGACGGGCCCCGCTGGTCGGCGCCGGTGCTGGACGCCGATCCGGAGGCAGTCGTTCCGTGGGTGGCGACGGCCTATGTCGCGGGTCCGTCGCTGACCCAGGCCGTCGGGGCGTACGGGCCGCTGCCCGAACACTCCGTACGCGCGCTGGGCGCCGGTCTCGCGGAGGCGCTGGCGGCCGTGCACGGCCTCGATCTGGTGCACCGGGACGTCAAGCCGTCGAACGTACTGCTCGCCCCGGACGGGCCCCGGCTGATCGACTTCGGTATCGCACGCGCCACGGACGGCACCGCCTCGCTCACCTCGACTGGTGTCTCGGTCGGGTCGCCCGGCTACATGTCGCCCGAACAGATCCTCGGCAAGGTGGTCACGGGCGCGGCGGACGTCTTCTCGCTGGGTGCGGTACTGGCGTACGCGGTGACGGGTACGAGCCCCTTCCCCGGCGACTCCTCGGCCGCGCTCCTCTACAAGGTCGTGCACGAGGAACCCGAGCTGGGCTCCCTGCGCGGCGAACTGCGGGAGCTGGTCGCGGACTGCCTCGCCAAGGACCCGTCCGCACGGCCCGCGCCGACCGAGATCGTGCGTCGGCTTGTCACCCATGGGGCCGGCGGTACTGACGGCGCAGACAGAGTCGACGCGGCCCATGGCGCGGCGGGGCTGATGGCCGCGGGCTGGCTGCCGGCGCCGCTGGTCGAGGAGGTCAGCCGCGCGGTGGTCCGGCTGCTGCACCTGGAGGCGGCGGATCCGCCCGTACAGACGGGTCCCGTGCCCTTCAGCAGTCCGGCGCTCGGGGTCTTTGGACCTCCGACGGACCCGCCCATGGACGTACCCATGGACGTACCCGTGGACGTGTCGGCGGGGCCGCGGCTCTCCGTATCGGTCTCCGCCGACACCGGTACGGGAGCGGGCCCCGGCACCGGTCCCGACACCGATACCGGTCTCGGCACCGGCCCCGGCGGTGGACGTCGCGCGCGCAAGGTCAGCTGCACGGTGGCCCTGGCCGTCGCGGGCGCCCTGGCCGCCGTGATGGTGGGCAGCGCGTTCCTCTTCGACCTGATGCCCGGCGGTGGCACCAACGACACGGCCTCCCCGGGCAAGGCCGACCCGCCGTCGAGCGTCGCCGCCTCGACGCCCGCGACCGGCGAAGCCCCCGGCGACGGTGACGGTTCCGGCGACGGCTCCGGTGACGGCGACGATTCCGTGCCCGCCGAACTCGTCGGTATCTGGGACGGCGAGGTCACCGCCTCCGGCCTGCCCGCCGGCACGATGAAGGTGACCATACAAACAGGCGCCACCGGCGAGCGGATCGGGAAGGCCGAACAGACCGACATCCTCGGCAACTTCATCTGCGAGGACCTCCTCACCCTCACCGGCGTCGAGGGCAAGACCCTGGTCGTCGACGCCAAGCGCGGCCCGCGCAGCAAGGACATGTGCACCGAGACCACGACCGGTCTGCGGCTCGGCCTCGAACGCGACGGTCTGCGCTACCTCTCCCGGGACGCGCGGGCGGGCAGCCCCACCGGCATCCTGACGAAACAGAGGTGAACCGCCCGCCACGGAGGTGAACCGCCCCCCACAGAGGTGAACCGCCCGTCAGAGAGCTGAACCGCCCGCCGCCACGCACGGCGGGCCGCCCGCTCCCATGGCGCTCGCGGCTCGCCACCACCCCTGGCGTAGGCTGGATCGGTCGTCACAGACCCCTTGGGAAGGACCCGCACCGGTGACCGAGAAGGCCGACCTCACGTCCGTAAAAGTCACTGGCAGCCTCACTGATGTCCTGGACCGCGCCGCCGCCGGTGGCCGCGTCACCCCTGAGGAAGCGCTCGACCTCTACCGTTCCGCGCCGCTGCACGCGCTCGGCGCGGCGGCCGACGCCGTACGCCGTCGCCGGTACGCGGGGACCGAGCACATCGCGACGTACATCATCGAGCGGAACATCAACTACACCAACGTCTGTGTGACGGCGTGCAAGTTCTGCGCCTTCTACGCCGCGCCCAAGGACACCGCCAAGGGCTGGAGCCGCGACCTCGACGACATCCTGCGCCGCTGCGCGGAGACCGTGGAGCTGGGCGGTACGCAGATCATGTTCCAGGGCGGCCACCACCCGGACTACGGCGTCGAGTACTACGAGAAGCACTTCGCCGCGATCAAGAAGGACTTCCCGCAGCTGGTCATCCACTCCCTCGGCGCCTCCGAGGTCGAGCACATGGCCCGGATCTCCAACGTCTCGGTCGAGGAGGCGATCCAGCGCATCCACGCCGCCGGTCTCGACTCCTTCGCGGGCGCGGGCGCCGAGTTGCTGCCCGCGCGCCCGCGCAAGGCGATCGCGCCGCTCAAGGAGTCCGGCGAACGCTGGCTGGAGATCATGGAGACCGCGCACGGGCTCGGTGTCGAGTCGACGTCCACGATGCTCATGGGTACGGGCGAGACCAACGCCGAGCGCATCGAGCACCTTCGGATGATCCGTGACGTACAGGACCGGACGGGCGGCTTCCGCGCCTTCATCCCGTACACCTACCAGCCCGAGAACAACCATCTGAAGGGGCAGACGCAGGCCACTCTCTTCGAGTACCTGCGCATGATCGCGATCGCGCGGATCTTCCTCGACAACGTCGCGCACATCCAGGGCTCCTGGCTGACCACGGGCAAGGAGGTCGGCCAACTGTCGCTGCACTACGGCGCCGACGACCTCGGCTCGATCATGCTGGAGGAGAACGTCGTGTCCTCGGCCGGTGCCAAGCACCGCTCCAACCGGCTGGAGATCATCGACCTGATCCGCAAGGCGGGCCGTGTCCCGGCGCAGCGCGCCACGACGTACGAGCACCTTGTCGTGCACGACGACCCGGCGAACGACCCCGTCGACGACCGGGTCCAGTCGCACATCTCGTCGACGGCGATCGAGGGCGGTACGGCCCACCCCGAGCTGAAGCTCATCGCCACCAACTGAGCCGAGCCGATCCGAGCCGATCCGAGCCGATCCGATCCGATCCGAGCAGATTGACCGGGAGTCCGTGCGGTGGAGACCCTGCATGTGGCCGACGAGGTGCGCCGCGCCTGGGACGACGCCGAGCCGATCAGGGGCGGTGGCGTCGTGGTGGCAGGGGACCGGATCGGCGCGGTCGGTACGTTCGAGGAGCTGCGGGTGCGGTTCCCCGGCGCGCGGGTGCGGACGTGGGCCGGGGTGCTCGGCCCCGCGCGCGTCCACGAGGGGCCGCTGCCCGAGGCCCCGACCCCGCGTGAACGGATCCACGCCGTACTGAAACTGGGCGCGACGGCGGTCCTCGCCGAGTACGCGACGGCCCCGGGGCTGCGCGACGCCGCCGCGCGGGTGGGCGTGCTCGTCCTGCCCGCGGCCGTGCGTACGGAGATCGCCGAGGTCACGGAGATCGCCGAGGTCACGGGGATCACCGGGGGCACTGGGGCCACCGGGCTCAGCGGGGGCACCGGGATCACCGAGGCAGGCCGCGCCGATCTCGCCGTGTTCGACGCGGACGGGCGTTGCGTCGCCACGGTGTGCGCCGGCCGTCTGGTACACCGCCGCGCCTAGTCACGTACAGCCGCCTGCCACAATGGACGGCGTGACCCGAGCCTCCCTGGACAAGCAGCCGCACGAAGTCATCTCGATGTTCGACGACGTGGCGGAGAAGTACGACCTCACGAACGATGTGCTCTCGCTCGGCCAGGCCAGGCTGTGGCGCAAGGAGGTCGCCAAGGCCGTGAAGGCCCGCCCGGCCGAGAAGGTCCTCGACCTCGCCGCGGGCACCGCCACCTCCTCGATGTCGCTCGCGGCGACCGGTGCGTACGTCGTGCCCTGCGACTTCTCCCAGGGCATGCTGCGACAGGGCAAGAAGCGGCACCCGTGGATGCCGTTCACGGCCGGGGACGCGACGAAACTGCCGTTCGCCGACGAGGTCTTCGACGCGGTGACGATCTCCTTCGGTCTGCGCAACGTCCAGGACACGGACCTCGCGCTGCGCGAGCTGTACCGGGTCACGAAGCCCGGCGGGCGGATCGTGATCTGTGAGTTCTCGCACCCGACGTGGGCGCCGTTCCGTACGGTCTACGAGGAGTACCTGATGCGCGCGCTGCCGCCGACCGCGCGTGCCGTGTCCTCCAACCCCGACGCGTATGTCTATCTCGCGGAGTCGATCAGGGCCTGGCCGGACCAGCCCGCCCTGGCGGCGCGGCTGAAGGGGGCGGGCTGGTCCAAGGTCGCGTGGCGGAATCTGACGGGCGGGATCGTGGCGCTGCACCGGGGCGTACGCCACTGATCCTCGGGGCTGGGCTGCGTTGGGTTGGGTTGGGCTGGGCTGGGCCGGGCCGGGCTACCGGCTCACAACTCCAGCCGGAAGCAGTACGCGGTGTCCCCTGTTGACGTGATCGGGTACGTCTCCGCCAACTCCATCCCGAGCCGCCGCGTCACCGCGACCGAGCGCGCGTTGCGGGAGTTGACCATCGCCACGACCCGGCCGACCCCCGCCGCGCGCACCCGCTCAAGCGTGGCCCGCGCGGCGGCCGTCGCGTAACCGCGCCCCCAGTGCGTCCGCCCCAGCCGCCAGCCGATCTCGATCTCGCCGACCGGCCCGAACGTCTCGTGCGGCCAGGGCTGGGCGCCGGTGAAGCCGATCACCTCACCGTCGTCGTCCGTCATCGTCCAGAAACAGAAGCCGCGCTCGGCGTCGTGCCTGCGCTGCCGGGCGGTCAACTCCTCGTACACGGACATCTCCGCCGAGACGCCGCCGTGGAACTCCATCACCTCGGGATCGTTGAAAACCCGGTGCCAGTGGAACGCGTCTTCCTCCGTGGGGACGCGGAGCTGCACCACAGGGAGCGGTTGGGTCATGTTGTTCACGAGGGCAACCCTTCAGTGGAGGTAACGGTGCACCCCAATAGACTGCACATGCCCCGTGCCGCCAGGTACCCATATTCGAGTCTTCGGGAGAACCCGCTGTGACCGAGCCCCTCTCCGAAAACCGCGCAGATGTGATCGTCGTGGGCGCCGGCCCGGCCGGTTCCACCACCGCGTACTACCTCGCCAAGGCGGGCCTGGACGTCCTGTTGCTGGAGAAGACCGCGTTCCCGCGCGAGAAGGTCTGCGGCGACGGCCTCACCCCGCGTGCCACGAAGCAGCTCGTCTCCATGGGCATCGACATCTCCGAAGAGGCGGGCTGGCTGCGCAACAAGGGGCTGCGGATCATCGGCGGCGGCGTACGGCTCCAGCTGGACTGGCCGGACCTGGCCGCGTATCCGGACTACGGACTGGTGCGCAAGCGCGACGACTTCGACGAGCAGCTCGCCCGCCAGGCGCAGAAGGCCGGCGCGCGGCTGTACGAGCGGTGCAACGTCGGCGCTCCGATCACCGACGACCGCACCGGCCGCATCACCGGCGTACACGCCAAGCTGGGCGAGGAGAAGACCCCGGTCACCTTCCACGCACCGCTCGTCGTCGCTGCCGACGGCAACTCGACCCGGCTCTCCCTGGGCATGGGCCTGCACCGCCGCGAGGACCGGCCGATGGGCGTCGCCGTGCGTACGTACTTCACCTCGCCCCGCCACGACGACGACTACCTGGAGTCCTGGCTCGAACTGTGGGACCGGCGCGGTCCGGGCGAGGACCGGCTGCTGCCCGGCTACGGCTGGATCTTCGGCATGGGCGACGGCACCTCCAACGTCGGCCTCGGCATCCTCAACTCCTCCTCCGCGTTCAAGGAGCTGGACTGGCGCGAGGTGCTCAAGGCGTGGTGCGCCTCGATGCCGGAGGACTGGGGCTACACCCCGGACAACATGACGATGCCGATCCGCGGCGCCGCCCTGCCCATGGCGTTCAACCGTCAGCCTCACTACACCAAGGGCCTGCTGCTGGTGGGTGACGCGGGCGGCATGGTCAACCCGTTCAACGGCGAGGGCATCGCGTACGCCATGGAGTCCGGCCAGATCGCCGCCGACGTCATCGTCCAGGCCCATGCCCGCGCGACCCCCGCCCAGCGCGAGATGGCGCTGCTCCACTACCCGAAGGTCCTCAAGGAGACCTACGGCGGCTACTACACGCTCGGCCGCGCCTTCGTGAAGCTGATCGGCAACCCGAAGGTCATGAAGATCGCGACGCAGCGCGGTCTGACGCATCCGCTGCTGATGAAGTTCACGCTGAAGATGCTGGCGAACCTGACGGACCCGACGGGTGGCGACGCGATGGACCGCATTATCAATGGGCTGTCGAAGGTGGCTCCCAAGGCGTAAGGCGAAGGGGACAGGGCGCGGGGCTCGTCTCGGCGCCGGGACCCTTGTCAGCCTCGGGTCCACTTCTTCAGGGCGGCCCGGTCGGCGAATTTCCCGACGTTCGTGTCGACCGGAGTGTCCGTGTACTGGTGGAACTTCCACGCCGCCTTGATCCGGGGCTTTCCGGCGGCCACATAGTCGGCGATCCACAGCGCGTCGCCCGCGTTGCTGGTGGTGTCGCGGTGCAGCCAGTAGTACTGCCCGCAATACAGCCCCACTTGGTGATTGGACCCGCGCAACCGCTTCACCTCGGTGAGGAATGTGTCCTTCTCGGCGCAGGAAACTCCGTCGTCCTCCCAGTCGGCGAACAGCGGGTCGTACTCGACACTGGCGCACTCCTCGACGAAGTACCGCGCCTGCGCCTTCATGTCACCGGGCCGCAGGAAGTGATAGAACCCCGTCACCAGCCCGGCGCCCCGGGCGCGCGCCGCCTGGGCGTTCATCTTGGGGTTGACGTACGACGTGCCCTCGGTGGCCTTGATGAAGACGAAGTCGAGGTCGGCCGTGCTGTAGCTGGAACTCTGATGTGACGAGACGTCGATGCCTTTGACGGTCATGGGGGGAAGGCCTCCTGCGCGGTAGTTCAAGTGTTTCAACTTCCCCCTACCCAAGCGTGGTTCGTTCGGATCGCGCTGGCGTATCGGTGACAGCCACGACATCTTTACGAGTGAAATTCCCCAGCTGAGGGAACTCGCGCGCCCCTCGCGCGCTCCTAGTCGGTGATGAAACGCCGAGTGGGCCCGGTGGGGGTGGGTTTGGGCCCCAGGTGGGTCCGTGGGCCCTTCGGAATGGGCCTTGTGCGTACGTACTGTGCCGATATACGTGCCAAGGCTGGACGCCTGGGGCGGACGGCTACAGCAGTTTGGTGGAAGGTTCTTCCGTTGTCGGAGTCACAAGGCTTGATGATCCAGGTCGGCATACCCGCGCCCGCGCGTCGCTGGGAGTTGCCGAGATCGCTCGTGGTGACCCGGGTTCTGCTCTATCTGATGTTCGCTCTCACGCTGCTGGGCGGTGTGGGGGTGGTGAACTCGCTGCTGGAGCTGGGTACTCATATCACGCCGGTGCTGTCTTTGGTGGCGTTGTATGCGGTGGTGCCGGGGATTGTCGCGGTGGTTCTGGCGCGGCTTGTGTGGACGGGTGGGAAGGTCGTCTGGTTCGGGTTGGTCGGGCTTCAGGCGTGGTTGCTGGTCGGCAGTGTGGTGAATCTGTATGGGGGTTCGGAGCGGGGGCTGAGTCAGCTTCTGTTGCCGGGTGCTCTGTTGGCGTTGGTCAGTGCGGGTGCGAGCCGGGCGTGGTTTGAGTTGCCTGCGGATCAGCGGGCTGTGAGGTCGCGGTGGACGCGTGAGCGGTTGCGTCGGGAGGCGTTTCCGTCGATTCCGCACATGATCGGATGGCGCCGGAACCGCGGTCAGGGGACGGTCGAGTACGTAGGCATGATCGGCCTGGTCGCCCTGATCATCGGTGCGCTTGTTTTCAGTGGTGTGGGGACTCAGGTCGCGACTGGTCTTCAGACGGCGGTCTGCAACATCCTTGGCGGCGACTGCGAGAGCGACACGGTTGCCGGGGGTGGCGGCGAGTCGGGTGGCGGCGACAACGGTGGTGGTGCCAACGGGGGTGGCGCTAACGGTGGGGGCGCTAACGGGGGTGGCGCTAACGGTGGTGGTGCCAATGGTGGTGGTGACTCTGGGGGCGAATCTGGAGGCGGCGCTAACGGTGGGGGTGACTCCGGTGGTGGATCCAACGGTGGTGGATCCAACGGTGGTGGATCCAACGGCGGTGGCGACAACGGTGGTGGCGACAACGGTGGTGGGTCGGACGGCGGCGGTTCCGATGGTGGGTCGGACGGCGGCGGTTCCGATGGTGGGTCGGACGGCGGCGGTTCCGATGGTGGGTCGGACGGCGGTGGGTCGAACGGTGGTGGATCCAATGGTGGTGGATCCAACGGTGGTGGTTCGAATGGTGGCGGTTCCGATGGTGGGTCTGACGGTGGTGGGTCGGACGGCGGCGGTTCCGATGGTGGGTCCGACGGCGGTAGCTCCAGCAGTGGCGGTTCCAGCGGTGGTGGCTCGAACGGCGGTGGCTCGAACGGCGGTGGTTCGAGCGGTGGTGGATCCAATGGTGGTGGTTCGAGCAGCAGTGGCGGTTCGAGCGGCGGTAGCTCCAGCAGCGGTGGTTCCAGCGGTGGTTCCAGCGGTGGTGGCTCGAACGGCGGTGGTTCGAGCAGTGGTGGCTCCAGCAGCGGTGGTAGTTCCGGCAGTGGTGGTAGTTCCGGCAGTGGTGGTTCCAGCAGTGGTGGCTCCAGCAGCGGCGGCTCCAACGGAGGGTCGGATGACGACTGGGAGTGCATTCCGGTCATGGCGCCCTGGGGCTACATGCAGAACTGCCGGGAAACGGGCACCGGCGGGTCTGATTCCGGCGGGAGCAGCGGCGGCAAGGACGACGACAAGAGCGACGACAACAACGACGACGACGACAAGGATGACGACAAGGAGGACGAAAAGGAGACCATCTGCAATCCGGTCATGGGTCCTGCGGGTATCACCCAGCACTGCACGGAGGTAGATAAGCCGGACGACGACCCGGATGAGGACGACAAGGACGACGACAAGGACGACTGTCGGAACAATTCCAATGTCGCCTTCTACGGCAGTCCGACCGCCGGTGCGGCAGGCAGCGGGCGCTACACGCTCGCCTCGGCCGGTACTCGTACGCCCGTTGTCTTCAGCGGCAGCGTCCTCGCGGCCGGCTCCGGATTCTCCACTCTGAACCTGTTGTCCACGGTCTCCGGGGCCACGATCCCTGGCGTCGACACGTTCGACGACGTGAAGGACCGGCTCACCATCGCGATCGGCCTCACGGACCCGCCGCCCCCGCCGATCAGGGACGACCCGGAGCCCGAGCCGGAGCCGGAACCTGAGCCCGAGCCCGAGCCGGGGCCGGAGGACTGCCCGGTCGGCAAGCCCAACCCCAACCCCCATCCCGAGGTGATGGAGGACGAATACGACATCAAGATCACGGGTGTCGACCAGGAAGACATCAAGTGGCGCGACACGGACGAGCCTCTGTACCGCTTCGATGACCGTCCCCCGGAGGACATCTTCCTGAACGGCTTCGATCCGAAGAGGCCGAGCAACGGGGATCTGTACGACTACGTCACGCAGAACACGGACTCGGCGTTCGTCGGAACAACGAGGAACGAGCAACCGGATCTGCTCTACGAAGACAGGAAGTACCGCTACGACATCGATCCGCCGGGCGGAATCGACGTCAACGCGACCCTCGGGAAAGACAGTCGCTGGGCCAGCGAAGAAGAGGTCGCCTTCCCCGGCGGTATCGATTCGCGGTACATCAAGGGCGCCTGGGAGATCAACCCGGACGGCAGCTTGGGCAAGTACATACCGAACGACAAGTGGTACGAGCCGCCGAACGAGCGAGACTGACGGCTGAGCCGCGCGAACGGCCCTGTGTGGTGACCGACCGGTCACCACACAGGGCCTTCGTCATGCCGGGTACTGAGGGGGAGCGGGACGGGGCATACGGTCCACTCCGTCCAGAGGCCACGGTGGCTGAGCGAGAATCCACACGGCTCGCCCCGGTGCAGCGCCCCGACCGCGCCGATGCAGCCGCCACCGTCCACCCAACTCAGGGCGCGCTTGCGCTCGACGGGGGTGAGGGTGGCGGCGAGGTCGCGAACGGCCTTGCGGATGGCGCGGATCGCCTCGGCGGGGGAGGGGGCCAAGTGGTGCGATGCGTCGGCGATGCCGTCGATGGAGAGCGGGCTGTAGGTGACCCGCTCGCACCAGAAGGCTTGCTGTGTGCCGGAGTTGGGCATGGTGGGGCCTCCTGGCGGGCGGGATGGGCAGGTGGTGGTGGGCCAGGGTTGTCCCCTGCCTTTGGCCGGCGTGACGAGCGGCGGGCAGGGGACAACCTTTCAGCGCTCCCCCAACTGGCGCAGAAGGTGGGGGAGTTGTGCGACGCGCGGCGGGCACGGCACGGCACGACGAGACCGTGCCGGAGGTTCTGCCCGTGGCGGCGACACGGGGAGACGCTAGCGTTTGCTGCGGGCGCGTATCAAGTGTTTGACGTCTAACGAGTGAGGTGGCATATGTCGACGGGTTGTATCCGTTGACGCGGGTTACCTTGGCGGAGGCTCAGGCGAGGTTGTCGAACTCGCCCTGCTTGGCACCGTCGAGGAAGGCGCGCAGTTGGGCGCGGGTCGTACGGATGATGACGTCGGGGTTGTCGCTCTCGCGCATGAGGATCTGGCCGTCGTGTTCGGCGAGTTGGAGGCAGTCGGAGCCTGCGGCGTTTGAAGACTTAGAAGACTTGCGCCACTGAATATCCATACCTGTATGTCTGCCGTGGTGTCCCGCGAAAAAAACGGGCGGCCTCCACCTGCGCCGGTGGGGCCGCCCGTTGCGGGGTGTGGTGGTTGCTCAGGCGAGGTAGTCGAACTCGCCTTCCTTGGCGCCGTCGAGGAAGGCGCGCAGCTTGGCAGGGGTGGTGTGGATGATGACGTCGGGGTTGTCGCTCTCGCGCATCAGGATCTCGCCGTCGTGCTGGGCGAGTTCGAGACAGTTGTTGCCATCGGCATTCGACGATTTCGATGACTTACGCCACTGAATTTCCATTTTTTCACGCCTTCATACTTGTTGAGCGATTTTGCGGATGAAGTCTCGCGAACTCTCCGGATCGAGAGATTTCTCTTCGGTCCGATCCAGCGCGACTCGCCAGTTCTCAAGGCTTGTCTCGGCATCCAGGAATCCCGCTCCTGTCGCTGTATCCGTCTGCACGGTATCGAGCTGCGGAACGGGACCGTACACATAGTGTGCCGAACTGCTGGCATACGGGAACCCGCCCGCCGAGAACGGAATTACTCGGACGGTGACGTTGTCGCGTTCCGACTCCTTGAGTAGATGGTCGAGCTGTCTGCCAGCGATCTTGGAGCCGCCGTACGTCATCCGTAGTCCGGCCTCGTGGATCAGAAACGTACAAGCGGGTGCATCTGTGCGGTCGAGCACATCGCGCCGCTTCAGTCGGTGCGAAAGCAGCCGTCGTAGGTATGTGGCGCTTGGTGGCGGCACGGCCTCCGTGAATACGGCACGTGCGTAGTCCTCGGTCTGGAGCAGGCCCGGCATATGCATGATTTCCACTGACCGGATGCCGACGGCGTGGTGCTCAAGCTCGGCCAGATCGAGGGCGCCGCTGGAGAGGTCGCCACGGTAGTCCTCCCACCATCCGTTTATGCGCTCCGCAGCCATGCTGGCGAGCGCTTCGACGTAGGCGGCGTCGGGGCACTCGTAGTGGCCGGCCCACGTGCGCACTCGCTCGGGGCTCACACCGAACCGTCCCGATTCGATGTTGCTGATGGTGGTGCGATCCGTACCCAGCTTGGGGGCGGCCAGAGTGAGTGACAGGCCCGTGCGCTCGCGAATCTTGCGCAGCTCTGTACCCAACCGGCACTGGCGTCCTGTGGGCGCCTTCCTCGACGGCATCAGCCTCTCCTCTTGTCGGGTCTCAGTGTGGCCCGTGACCAAACAAGGGTCCACTCGTTCATGATTTTACGCGACGGTGTCCAAAGTATTAGCCGTAACGCTAATGTACTCACAGCACCGCGTCGCACGTCAGTAAGACCGAAGTGCAGCCGCTTTGGCGCGCCTTGAGGCGCGCTGTCGCGGTCATCGCCACGCATGGCGGGCCACGCGTCAGTTCAGATCGCACCGCGTTGGGAGAACGACATGACCACCGTGACCGCCACCGCAACCCCCGTACCCCCACCACCTCAAGGCGGCGAGACCTACCGGCTCGCCCTGCCTAACACCGCGAGTGCGGCCAAGGTCGCGCGTGACTTCGTCACGTCGCTGCTGGGGGTGAACCGGCATCGCGGCCTCGTCGATGACGCGCGCCTCTGTGTGACCGAGGTGGTCACCAACGCGCACCGCCATACCCATACGTCGCTGATCCGCGTGCATGTGACGGTCGACCACAAACAGGCGACGGTCTCCGTGGCCGACGACAGGCCCTGGGCCTTTCCTGTGCCGGCCGAACCGGTTGCCGTGTGCGTGGGGCGCGAACAAGAGGGCGGGCGGGGGCTGATGCTCGTGGACAGCCTGGCCCGTGCGTGGGGATTCACCATCTACGGTGGCCGCTCGCCCAGGCTGAAGGCGGTCTGGTTCACGTTGGCCGAGGCCAGGAGCGAGGTGGCTGGGTGATGGAGCCTGTAACGGACCCGGCGCTGTGGGGTGTTGTGTCGATCGCGATGAGTGCGATCGTGCTGGCGGTGGCGGTGTTGTACGCGGTGATGCCGAGTGCGGACGGCGGCGTGCCACCCGTTCCGCTCGACGCGGAAGAGGGCTACACGTACACCTGCTACTGCTGCCCTGATCCGGTGCGTGTGACGGTGCGTGCGCCGCAGGCGCACTTGGTGGGGCGGGTGGCGGGTGGTCGGCGTGAGGTCAGTGCCGAGGGGTAGTCGGGGTCGGCCGGGGGGTGTGGATACGGGTGGGGGCCGCCCCTAGGTTTCAGTTTCGCGGTTGCGGGTCGGGCGTCAAGGGCGCTCCTTCGTCGCGTCGGCTGCGCCGATTCCGCTTCGCTCCACCCTTGACCCCCGCCCCTCCACCGCAGGTGCTGCTTTGAGGGGGGCGGCCCGGGGGGAGGGGTCCCCGGAGGGGATCCGTGCATGGTCCGGTCCCTTGCCGACCTCGGGTCGGTGGGTGGTCTGCGCGGCAGTGGAGTGGGGCGGCCCGGCACCGGCTCAGCGACTGATCCCCGTGGGTGGTTGGGATTCATGCCCCGCTGTGAGGGCCCGTTGTCGGGTGACACCTGTCAGCCGAGGCGGACGGACCTACTATCTGCACCCAATGTCCCAGTTTGGAAGGGGCTTTGGGGAGGGATCCGGCGGCTCATGCGTCCTGGGGTCGGTTAAGTCGTTCCCATGACGCCTCACCCACATGTCCGGGGGGCCGGAGGGGATCCCCTCGGGTCGGTGGGTGGTCTGCGCGGTAGTGGATCGTCTGTCAGACCTGTCTGGGAGGCTCGGGGCATGGAGATGACATTGCAGCTGACGATCGACTGCTCCGATCCGCAGAGAATGGTGGCGTTCTGGACGCGGGCCCTGGGTTATGTGCCCGAGCCCGCGCCGGACGGGCACGCCACGTGGCGTGCCTACTGGGAGGCGATGGGGGTGCCCGCGGAGGAGCTGCCGACCGGGGCCGGCGACGTTCCGGAGTCGATCGTCGATTCGGCGGGTCGGGGACCGCGCGTCTGGTTCCAGCAGGTTCCGGAGCCCAAGACCGCCAAGAACCGGTGGCACTTCGACCTGAAGGTCGGTGGTGGCCGTGACGTCCCGCTGGATGTCCGAGCGCGGCGGGTCAGGGTCGCTGTTGACCAGCTGGTCGAAGCCGGTGCCACCGTGCTGAGGGTCAAGGATGAGCCGGACATGGGGTTCTACGCCGTGGCCATGCAGGATCCCGAGGGCAACGAATTCGACGTCGTCTGAGGGCCGTCGCGATGGAGCCGTATGCCGTCGATCCGCTGCCCGGGGACCGGCGGCAGCCCCACCCCGGTGGTGATGTGGTGTGGGAACGACTTAACCGACCCCAGGACGCATGACCCGCCGGAGCGCTCCCCAAAGCCCCTTCCAAACTGGGACATTGGGTGCAGATGATAGGGCCGTCTGCTTCGGCTGACAGGTGTCACCCGACAACGGGCCCGCACAGCGGGGCATGAGTCCCAGCCGCTTCCCGACCGTCAGTCGCTTTGCCGGGGCCGGGCCGCCCCACTCCACTCCCGCGCCCCACCCACCGACCTGCGGTCGGCAAGGGACCGGACCATGCACGGATCCCCTCCGGGGACCCCTCCCCCCGGGCCGCCCCCCTCAAAGCTGCACTTGCGGTGGAGGGGCGGGGGTCAAGGGTGGAGCGAAGCGGAATCGGCGCAGCCGACGCGACGAAGGAGCGCCCTTGACGCCCGACCCGGAACCGCGAAACTGAAACCTAGGGGCGGCCCCCACCCGTCATCAAACGCACCGGCTGCCCCCGACTACCCCTCGGCACGAACCCCCACCCAGCACGCGGCCTCGCCGCCCCAAGTCGTCCGTTCGCGGGCCGGCTTACTTCTCGGCCGTGCCGGGTTTCCCGCTGATGGACTCCTGATAGATGTCCGCGTAGGTGCGCGAGTCCTTGATCAGGTCGTCGCAGAAGGCGGCCACGTCGGTGCCGATGAGTTCCAGGACGCCCTTGCCGGCCGCGACGCCCTCCTCGAAGAAGTCGACAATCCCGGAGAGCAGGGTCCCTTCGGTCAGGTCGACCGGGCCGATCTTGAAGAAGTACTTCTGCATCTCCTTGTAGACGATCTGGTAGTCCGGCGGGAGCGCCTTGACCCGCGCTACGTGCGCCCGCCATTGCTTCTTGCCTTCGATGATGTCTTGGATGCCCATGTCAGCCTCCCAGCCGGCCCAGTTTCCTTGCGACGTTCCTGTTCAGCTGCTCGCGCCACCGGTCGCGATAGTTCCGGGCCCCTTCTCCGCCGGCCAGTGCCGCGCAGAAGCCCGCGATGTCGTCGCCCAGCACCTCGTGGATGGTCTGCCCGTCCGCCGCCGTCTCTTCGAGCAGGGCCAGGGCGCCGTCGAGGATCGGCATCAGGTTGCGGCCCGTGAAGCCCGAGTAGGGGAAGAGATGGGCCTTGATCTGTTCCCATGCCGCCCGGTAGTCGTCGGGCAGTGTCGCGGCGCGGGCTTCGAACGCCTTCCAGTCCCTGGTGAGGTCGCTGCCGGTCATGGTCTCCCAGAGGTTCATCTCCCGCCCTCCTTGAGCTTGTCGATGCGTGATGAGAGGTATTTCCATTTCGCCCAGAACTTCCCGAGTTCCGCGCGTCCCGCGTCGTTGAGTGCGTAGAACTTGCGTGGCGGGCCCACCCCGGATGGTCGCTTCGTCACCTGGACGAGTTTGTTCTTCTCCAGTCGCAGCAAGATGGTGTAGACCGTCCCCTCGACGACGTCGGTGAAGCCCAGTTCGTTCAGCCGGCGCGTGATGGCGTACCCGTAGGTCTCCTCGCTGTCGATGATTTCCAGCACGCAGCCCTCCAGCGTGCCCTTCAACATCTCTGTCAGGTCCTCCACCGCGCGCCGCCTCTTCGATCGCCCTGGTACTGCGTAGTGCCGAGTACCACTATACGGTAGCACCGAGTAGCCCGGCGGGCGAGGAAGTGACGGGGATCGTCGGCGCCGCACTTGGTGCGGTCCGCTTGCGAACAGCGGTGCCTCAGTGCTGGATCGGACCGCCGACCGGTACGGGAGCGACGTGGCCGGTCGCCGGAAGGGTCCGGGCCAGGTCGAGGCCGATGTCGACCAGTGACGACCGGCGCAGGCGAGCGACATCGGGGATCGGGGTCCAGACGGACTCGGCGATTTCGCCGTTCGGCTCGGGCCGCGGTTGGCCGCCGGTGATACGGACCCGGTAGAAGACGCCGACATTCTGGTGCTCGACCCCCGCACGCGCGACGGCCGCGGGGATCACCCGGGAGTCCACGCCCAGCAGGCGTTCGACCACCGCGTCGCAGCCGGTCTCCTCGGCGAGCTCCCGGATCACCGCGTCGAACGGGTCCTCCCCGTGCTCGACGCGACCGCCAGGAAGAGTCCAGTTGCTCTCGCCCTCCGGCGGTACGTGACGCGCGAGCAGCACACGCCCGTCCTCGACGCACACGGCGTACGCCGCCAGCCGGAAACTCATCCCCCGCACCTCCTCCCGGACCCTATCCAACGTCCGGGATCCGTGCCCCGAAGGGCGGGCGCGCAGGGGCGGACGCCCACTAGGGTCGGCCGCATGGACAGCGATGAGGACGCTCTTCTGGCAGAGCAGGTCGCCTACTACCGGGCCCACGCGGGCGAGTACGACCGGCCCTATTCCGAGCGGGAGGAGCTGCGGGAGCTGCTGGCCGCGGCCGACGACCTGCCGATCGTGGGGGACGTACTGGAGTTGGCCTGCGGAACGGGCCAGTGGACCAAGGCGCTCGCCGCGCGGGCGCGCTCGGTGACCGCTGTCGACGCGTCGGACGAGCCGTTGGCCATCGCGCGTGCGCGGGTCGCCGCCCCGCATGTCCGGTTCGTCCAGGCCGATCTGTTCGCCTGGCGGCCGCCGCGCCGCTACGACACCGTGTTCTTCGCCTTCTGGCTCTCCCACGTCCCGCCGTCCCGGCTACGGGACTTCTGGGGCACGGTCGCAGCCGCACTCGCACCGAACGGGAGAGCGATCTTCATCGACGACGGCCCCGCCGAGGCCGCGCGCGAAGAGGTTCTGGACCAGCAGTCCGCCCCCGCGGTGCTGCGGCGCCTCGACGACGGCAGCCCGTATCGCGTCGTCAAGGTCTTCCACGACGCCGGCGAGCTCACCGACGAGCTCGCCGCGCTGGGGTGGTCGGCCGATGTCCGGCACGTGGGCGGCGACTTCATCGTCGGCACCGCGCAGCCCCCGGCCCCGCGTCCCGCGCCGCGTTGATCCGTCCTGCGGGGACCCGGCCCCCCACCCGCCATCGAACCGGCCGGTAACAAGGAGGGGACCGCATCGCCGTCGGGAGGTGTGCCCGGCGGGGCGGGACGGCCGCGCGTCCCGTCGCCGATCCCGGCGTGCGGTTCGGGCTCAACCTCGTCAGTCTGATACCGGGCCGTCAGTCGCGCATCCCGGAGTCCCGGCGGCCCGACCGCCGGGTCGGAGACGAGCCTTTTTGCGTTCCTCGGCCTGCGGTCCTGCTCTTTCTCCGCATCGGAGTGGTCTCTTCTCCCGCTCGGTTATCGACGGCGCTCCACCGTGAATCTGTGAAGTGTCCGAACCGAATGTTTCTTCACAAGGAGAAAACTCATGCGAATTCGTACAGCAGTCGCCGCCGCCGCTCTTGCCGCCATGGCCGTCCTGGGTGGCGCCGGTGCCGCCTCAGCGTCGAGCTGGGAGCACGACGGACGGGGTGAGCTCATCGACATCGACTCGAAGATCAAGAACAGCTTCAACACGGTTGTGATCTTCGGCGACAAGTGACGCCTGCTCATTACCGGCCCCCCGCGGGTTCACCGCGGGGGGCCGGGGTGCGTTCAGGCGGGGAAGCCGCGCGGTGCCCGGGTCAGCAGACCCGTGGCCAGTACCTCCAGCAGCTCGCGGAGCGTCGCGGTGAAGTCCATCCGCATGACGGCCAGCGCGGGGTCGGCCTCGTAGGCGGCCAGCATCGCGGCCGAGGGCTGCGCGTGGGTCCAGACCGCGCCGGTCGACAGGAAGGCGGCGGCGGCGTATTTCGTCGCGTCGGGTTCGTCCAACTCGGGTAGGTGCGCGCGGATCAGCCGGACCAGGACGGTGACGTTGGCCATGGTGGCGCGCTTGTACTCCGCGGCGATGCGCGGGGAGACGTTCCGTTCCAGCACCGCGGCCTGCGCGCTGACCAGATCGCAGAGCACCGGACGGGCCGCCAGTGTGTCCGCCATCGCGCCCGCGAGCTGGTCGCCGCGTTCGTACGGTCCGGTGGTCGCGTCGATCGCCGTGGCGAGGGTGGCGTCCAGCAGGTCCAGCCACTCCCGCAGCGCGGTGTCCAGCAGTTCGAGCAGGACGGCCTCACGGGACTCGAAATAGCGCAGCACGTTCGACTTCGCCAGGCCGACGCGTCGGCTCAGCTCGTTGAGGCTCACCTGCGCCACGGGCATCTCGGTCAGCATCGCCGCCGCGCTGTCCAGGATCGCTTGCCGGCGTACGGCGCGCTGCTCCTCGCTGCGGGCGCGCTGGAAGGGCGTTGTCATGGCCACCAGGCTACAGACCCCCGGTCTGTTGTTAGTAGACCGGCGGTCTGCTAGCGTCGAATGCAACAGACCGGCGGTCTACTACGAGACGGTCGCCTATGACGAAGGAGTGGCCATGTACGTCGTCCCCGACCAGAGCGGAAAGCTCGCAGTCGTCACCGGCGCCAACAGCGGGACCGGCAAGGAAGCGGCCCGTCGGCTCGCCGGTGCGGGGGCACGTGTCGTGATGGCCGTCCGTACGGTCGCCAAGGGGGAGCGGGCCCGCGCCGAGATCCTGGCCCGGCAGCCGGACGCCCAACTGGAGGTGCGCCGGATCGATCTGGCCGATCTGGCCTCCGTCCGGGAGTTCGCGGACGGGCTCATCGCCGATGGCACCCCACTCGATCTGCTGGTCAACAACGCCGGGGTGATGACCCCGCCGGTCCGGCTGACCACGGCCGACGGCTTCGAGTTGCAGATGGGCAGCAACTACCTCGGCCCCTTCGCGCTGACGGTCCGGCTGCTTCCGCTGCTGCTCTCCGCCACCGCGCCACGGGTGGCCACCATGAGCAGCGGTACGGCCAACTTCGGCCGTATCCACTTCGAGGACCTTCAGTGGGAGCGCCGCTACAGCCCGAACCTCTCCTACGCGCAGTCCAAGCTCGCCAACCTCATGATGACCCGGCAGCTCGCGGCCCTCGCCGCCGAGCGCGGCTGGCCGCTGCTGAGCATCGGCGCGCACCCCGGCTACACGCGGACGAACCTCCAGACGGCGGGGGCGAGTCTCGGCACCGGCAAGCCCTCGCGCCGGAATCCCCTGCTCACCATCCTGCCCTCGCAGGATGTCCAACAGGGCACGGAACCACTGCTGTACGCGGCGGCCGACCCCGGCGCCGTCGCCGGCGGGTACTACGGTCCGGGCGGACGCTTCGGGCTGATCGGTCCCACGACCACCGCCCGTATCACCCGCCGGGCCCTCGACCCGGCCGCCAACGCCCGTCTGTGGGCCGAGTCCGAGCGCCTCACCGGCGTCGCGATCCCCGCCTCAACCGTCTGACGAGAGCAGGGCAAAAGGGGCGAGCGGGGGCGAGCGCGACAAGAATCCGCATTGCGACAAGAACCCGCAACACGACAAGAACCCGCATCTCCCGAGCAAGGGTGCGGGTTCTCGTCGCCGTACGACGACTGGGTCGGTCGTACCGCGCGTGGGGCAGCGGATCAGAGGACGCGGACCGCGCCGCTCGGCGGGTCCCAGTCCAGGGACTTCTTCACCACACCGCTGCTGGGGTTCTGCGCGCCGATGAACTCGCCGCCACCGGCGTAGATCGCCGTGTGGTACGCGCTGCCCGCGCCGCCCCAGTAGAGGATGTCGCCCGGCTGGAGGTTGCTCAGGGAAACCTGGGTGCCGGCGGTCGACTGGTCCTGCGAGACGCGCGGGAGGTCGACGCCGATCTGGCGGTAGGCGGCCTGGACGAGGGCGGAGCAGTCCCAGGCGTTGGGGCCCGTCGAGCCCATGATGTACGCGTCGCCGAGCTGGGCCTGGGCGAAGGCGAGCACGGTTGCCGCGGAACCGGTGGCCCCCGAAGTCGACTTCGACGACGTCGAGGCGGACGAACCGGACGAGGAGCCCGAGCCGGAGTTCGACGAGGAGGGCGCCGACAGCGTGGTGCGCTCCGCGGTACGGGACGCGCGCTCGGCGGCGGCGGCCTTGGCGCGGGCCTCCGCTTCGGCCTTCTTCTTGGCCTCTGCCTCGGCCTTGCGCTCCGCGTCGGCCTTGGCCTTCTTGGCGGTCTGCGCGGCGCTGGCGGCCGCGGCGTCCTGCTGGGCGCGCAGGTCCAGGGAGTTCGCCATGCGCTGCGTGGCCTCGGCGGACCGCGTGAAGTCGCCGACGAGGCCGGAGGTGAGCGTGGGCATTTCTATGGTCTGGGTGGTCACCGGCTCGGCGTTCGCCGGGCCGGCGGCACCTGCGACCGCGATGGTGCTGAGGACGCCACCGGCAACTCCGCTACGGAGGACGACTTTCGACGCGCTGCGGCGGGGCTTCCGGTGGCTGGGTATGTGAGCGGTGTGGGACATGAGACCTACGGCTATCAGGTGATACCTGGTTCCCGTCAAGCAAGGTGTGTTGCGCCACAGTTACGTTCGGAATCTGTGAATCCGCTTAGCCTCGGGTCTTATTGACGCCGTAACGGGCAAACCGGGCATGGGTGATCATGGCTGTGATCACGGTCTTTCCGATAAACGTCCGAATTGCCCGCCGCTTACCATCCCTTTACGCCCCTGGCCAAGCCCTCTTGTCTTGACGGTTGAGTGGAGTGGTACAGGTCACAGAGTGGTCACCATGTGGCGGTCGGAACGATCACGGGCCGCGCTCCGGGTGGCCGCCGGGTCTTCCGGCGCGCTCACGCGTCTCTCCATGGACGCTCGCGAAGCTGTCCCGGTTGCTCGTGAATGCGTGCACGTGTCCACGTCGGTCCGCACTTCCCCCTCGCGCGAGTGACCGCCGAGCCGCATAGCACGGTAGACTGTTTCATCGCAAATTTGCTTGTACGGTGCATCGCTTGATAGAGCGACCCGCCCCTGACCAGTGGAAACGGGCTCGGTTGTCACATCTGGTGACCGCTCGGCCGCTTCACGTATGAAGATCACCGCTCATCCGACTTCATGATCCTTCGTCGGGTGGTGGAGATCACAAAGCTGTTGTCGCACCCCGTGTCGCAGATCACAGACCACCGGGCATAGGATGCGGGGCAGTCGGGCTTGTGAACTGCCTCACATGTGCGCGATCTTCAGTGATCGTGACGGGGCGGCGAGGCGAACCGCCCGGTGCGATCCAACGGTCAAGGACGACTGGAAGGAGCTGAGGGGCGTGAATTCCTACGCACCCATCCTCGTGCTCGGCGCCCTCGGGGCTGGGTTTGCGATCTTCTCCGTGGTCATGGCCACGCTTATCGGCCCAAAGCGCTACAACCGGGCCAAAGTTGAAGCGTACGAGTGTGGCATCGAACCCACGCCGACGCCGGCCGGAGGCGGCCGTTTTCCCATCAAGTACTACCTGACGGCGATGCTCTTCATCATCTTCGATATCGAGGTCGTCTTCCTTTACCCCTGGGCCGTCACCTTCGACGCCCTGGGGATTTTCGGGCTCGTGGAGATGCTGCTCTTCGTGCTCACCGTCTTCGTCGCCTACGCGTATGTGTGGCGGCGCGGCGGTCTGGAATGGGACTAAAGGGGCTGAGGGGCCACCAATGGGACTCGAAGAGAAGCTGCCGAGCGGTTTTCTGCTGACCACCGTCGAACAGGCCTCGGGCTGGGTGCGGAAGTCATCCGTCTTCCCCGCGACCTTCGGCCTCGCGTGCTGCGCCATCGAGATGATGACGACCGGTGCCGGGCGGTACGACCTGGCGCGGTTCGGCATGGAGGTCTTCCGCGGTTCGCCGCGACAGGCCGATCTGATGATCGTGGCCGGGCGGGTGAGCCAGAAGATGGCGCCGGTTCTGCGACAGGTCTATGACCAGATGCCCAACCCCAAGTGGGTGATTTCCATGGGGGTTTGCGCATCATCGGGCGGAATGTTCAATAATTACGCGATTGTCCAGGGTGTGGATCATATTGTCCCTGTCGACATCTATTTGCCCGGCTGCCCACCACGCCCCGAGATGCTGATGGACGCCATTCTCAAGCTCCACCAGAAGATCCAGAGCTCCAAGCTCGGGGTCAACGCGGAGGAAGCGGCCCGTGAGGCGGAGGAGGCGGCCCTCAAGGCGCTCCCGACGATCGAGATGAAGGGGCTGCTGCGGTGACCGGCGACCAGGGATCCGGAGAGCGGCCCTCCGGAAACAACGTTCCGTCCGCGCGTGAGGACACCCGCGAGCCCATCCGCGTACAGAAGGGCATGTTCGGCGCCAACAACGGCGGCGACACCTCCGGCTACGGCGGGCTCGTCAGGACCGTGCTGCTGCCGGGCGCCTCCGCCCGGCCGTACGGCGGCCCCGGCGGGTCCTTCGACGAGATCGCCGACGAGCTCGAAGGCGCGCTGGAGGAGCAGGGTCTCCTCCCGGAGAACGCCATCGAGAAGACGGTCGTCGACCGCGCCGAGCTCACCTTCCACGTCGCCCGCGAGCATCTCGTCCAGGTGGCGCGCACCCTGCGCGACGACCCGGCGCTGCGCTTCGAGCTCTGTACGGGGGTCTCGGGCGTCCACTACCCCGCTGACAAGGGCCGCGAGCTGCACGCCGTCTACCACCTGCGCTCGCTCACCCACGGCCGGCTGCTCCGTCTTGAGGTCTCAGCGCCGGACGCCGACCCGCATGTGCCGTCCCTGGTCGAGATCTATCCGACCAACGACTGGCACGAGCGCGAGACGTACGACTTCTTCGGGCTGATCTTCGACGGCCACCCCGCCCTGACCCGGATCATGATGCCGGACGACTGGCAGGGCTTCCCGCAGCGCAAGGACTATCCCCTCGGCGGGATCGCCGTCGAGTACAAGGGCGCCCAGATCCCGGCTCCGGACCAGCGGAGGTCGTACTCCTGATGTCTGCTCCCCACGCACCCCACGCACCCCAGGCCACGCCCCGTGCGACCACCGAGGGCACCGTATATACGGTCACCGGTGGCGACTGGGACGAGGTCGTCCAGTCCGCGGCCAAGGCCGACGACGAGCGGATCGTCGTCAACATGGGTCCCCAGCACCCCTCCACCCACGGAGTGCTGCGGCTGATCCTGGAGATCGAGGGCGAGACCGTCACCGAGGCCCGCTGCGGCATCGGCTATCTGCACACCGGTATCGAGAAGAACCTCGAATTCCGCAACTGGACGCAGGGCACCACCTTCGTCACGCGCATGGATTACCTGACGTCGTTCTTCAACGAGACGGCGTACTGCCTGGGCGTGGAGAAGCTGCTCGGCATCGAGGACGACATCCCGGACCGGGCCACGCTCATCCGCGTCCTGCTGATGGAGCTGAACCGGCTCTCCTCGCATCTCGTCTGTATCGCCACCGGCGGTATGGAGCTGGGCGCGACGACGATCATGATCTATGGCTTCCGTGATCGTGAACTGATTCTCGATGCCTACGAGATGATCACCGGCCTGCGGATGAACCACGCGTTCATCCGCCCCGGCGGACTCGCCCAGGATCTGCCCCCGGGCGCCGTCGACCAGCTGCGCGAGCTGCTGAAGACGCTGCGGAAGAACCTGCCGGAGTACGACAAGCTCGCCACCGGCAACCCGATCTTCAAGGCCCGTATGCAGGACGTCGGCTATCTCGATCTGACCGGCTGCATGGCGCTGGGCGCCACAGGACCGATCCTGCGCTCCGCCGGACTTCCGCACGATCTGCGCAGGAGCGACCCGTACTGCGGTTACGAGACCTTCGACTTCGAGGTCCCGACCGCCGACACCTGCGACGCGTACGGCCGCTTCCTCATCCGCCTGGAGGAGATGCGCCAGTCGCTGCGGATCGTCGAACAGTGCCTGGACCGGCTGGAGCCGGGCCCGGTGATGGTCGCCGACAAGAAGATCGCCTGGCCCGCACAGCTGGCGCTCGGCCCCGACGGTCTGGGCAACTCGCTCGACCACATCAAGAACATCATGGGCACGTCCATGGAGGCTCTGATCCATCACTTCAAGCTGGTGACGGAGGGCTTCCGGGTCCCGCCGGGACAGGCGTACGCGGCCGTCGAGTCGCCCAAGGGCGAGCTGGGCGCGCATGTCGTCTCCGACGGCGGCACCCGCCCGTACCGGGTCCACTTCCGCGACCCGTCCTTCACCAATCTCCAGGCCATGGCGGCGATGTGCGAGGGCGGCCAGGTCGCCGACGTCATCGTCGCCGTCGCGTCCATCGACCCCGTGATGGGAGGCGTCGACCGGTGACCACCACACCGCCCAACGCAGAGGTGAGCCTGGGGATGCCACAGCTCCCCGCTCCCGACTACCCGGCCGATGTGCGCGCCAGGCTGGAAGCGGACGCCAAGGAGATCATCGGCCGCTACCCCGGCTCCCGGTCCGCGCTGCTCCCGCTGCTGCACCTCGTGCAGTCCGAGGAGGGGTTCGTCTCCCGTACGGGGATGGCCTTCTGCGCGGAGCTGCTCGAACTGACCACCGCCGAGGTCACGGCCGTCGCGACGTTCTACTCCATGTACCGCCGCAAGCAGGGCGGCGACTACCAGGTCGGCGTCTGCACCAACACGCTCTGCGCGGTGATGGGCGGCGACGCCATCTTCGACGCGCTCAAGGAGCATCTCGGCGTCGGCAACAACGAGACGACCGAGGACGGCAAGGTCACCCTCGAACACATCGAGTGCAACGCGGCCTGCGACTTCGCGCCGGTCGTGATGGTGAACTGGGAGTTCTTCGACAACCAGACGCCCGACAGCGCCAAGCGGCTCGTCGACGACCTCCGCGAGGGAGGGACCGTCCAGCCCACCCGCGGCGCCCCCCTGTGCACCTACAAGGAGACCGCGCGCATCCTCGCCGGCTTCCCCGACGAGCGCCCCGGCGCCGTCGAGGCGACCGGCGGCGCCGGACCCGCGTCGCTGGTCGGCCTGCGGCTCGCCAAGGGCGAGGCACCCCAGCGGGTGGTACGGCCCCGGGACGGCGCGCATCCGCAGAACGAATCGCAGCCGGGCGCAGCCGAGGAGGGGGAGTGATGACAGTGGCCGCCGCGCTCAACGAGAACGGGACCAGCCCCGAGAAGATCCTCGCGCCCGTCCTGTCCGCCTTCTGGGACCAGCCGGAGTCCTGGACACTGGAGACCTACGAGCGCCACGAAGGGTACGAGGGGCTCAAGAAGGCCCTCGCGATGCCGCCCGACGACGTCATCGCCTACGTCAAGGACTCGGGCCTGCGCGGCCGAGGCGGCGCGGGCTTCCCCACCGGGATGAAGTGGCAGTTCATCCCGCAGGGCGACGGCAAGCCGCACTACCTCGTCGTCAACGCGGACGAGTCGGAGCCGGGCACCTGCAAGGACATCCCGCTCCTCTTCGCCAATCCGCACTCCCTCATCGAGGGGATCGTGATCGCCTGCTACGCGATCCGCTCGCAGCACGCGTTCATCTATCTGCGCGGCGAGGTCGTCCCCGTACTGCGCAGGCTGCACGAAGCGGTCCGCGAGGCCTACGCGGCGGGGTATCTCGGCAAGAACATCCTGGGCAGCGGGCTCGATCTCGATGTCATCGTGCACGCGGGCGCGGGCGCGTACATCTGCGGTGAGGAGACCGCGCTGCTCGACTCCCTGGAGGGCCGTCGCGGACAGCCCCGGCTGCGTCCTCCCTTCCCGGCGGTGGCGGGCCTCTACGCCTGCCCCACCGTGGTGAACAACGTCGAGTCCATCGCGTCCGTTCCCGCGATCCTCAACCGCGGCAAGGACTGGTTCAAGTCGATGGGCAGCGAGAAGTCCCCGGGCTTCACGCTCTACTCGCTCAGCGGCCATGTCACCAGCCCGGGCCAGTATGAGGCCCCGCTCGGTGTCACCCTGCGCCAGCTGCTCGACATGAGCGGCGGCATGCGCGCGGGCCACCGGCTCAAGTTCTGGACACCGGGCGGCTCCTCGACCCCGATGTTCACCGACGAGCACCTCGATGTCCCGCTGGACTACGAGGCGGTGGGCGCCGCCGGCTCCATGCTCGGCACGAAGGCCCTCCAGTGCTTCGACGAGACCACCTGCGTCGTCCGGGCCGTCACCCGCTGGACCGAGTTCTACGCCCATGAGTCCTGCGGCAAGTGCACGCCGTGCCGCGAGGGGACGTACTGGCTGGTGCAGTTGCTCCGCGATATCGAGGACGGCAAGGGACAGCTGTCCGACCTCGACAAGCTCAACGACATCGCCGACAACATCAACGGCAAGTCCTTCTGCGCGCTCGGCGACGGAGCCGCGTCCCCGATCTTCTCCTCGCTCAAGTACTTCCGCGAGGAGTACGAGCAGCACATCACCGGCAAGGGCTGCCCCTTCGACCCCGCGAAGTCCACCGTCTGGGCAGACCGGAACCCGCACCTGGAGGTGAACGCATGACCGTGACGACGAGCGCTCCCTCCGGCGGCGGCGAGCCGGCGGTCCCGCCCGAGGACCTGGTCTCGCTGACCATCGACGGCATCGAGATCTCCGTCCCCAAGGGGACCCTGGTCATCCGCGCCGCCGAACTCCTCGGCATCGAGATCCCGCGCTTCTGCGACCACCCGCTCCTGGACCCGGCCGGCGCCTGCCGCCAGTGCATCGTCGAGGTGGAGGGCCAGCGCAAGCCGATGGCCTCCTGCACCATCACCTGCACCGACGGCATGGTCGTCAAGTCGCAGCTGACCTCGCCGGTCGCCGAGAAGGCCCAGCGCGGGGTGATGGAGCTGCTGCTCATCAACCACCCGCTGGACTGCCCGGTCTGCGACAAGGGCGGCGAGTGCCCGCTCCAGAACCAGGCCATGCAGGTCGGCGACCCGGACACCCGCTTCGAGGGCAAGAAGCGCACGTTCCAGAAGCCCGTCCCGATCTCCACGCAGGTGCTGCTCGACCGTGAGCGGTGTGTGCTGTGCGCGCGCTGTACGCGCTTCTCCAACCAGATCGCGGGCGACCCGATGATCGAGCTGATCGAGCGGGGCGCGCTCCAGCAGGTCGGCACCGGCGAGGGCGACCCGTTCGAGTCGTACTTCTCCGGGAACACCATCCAGATCTGCCCGGTCGGGGCGCTGACCTCGGCCGCGTACCGCTTCCGCTCCCGCCCGTTCGACCTGGTGTCCTCGCCGAGCGTCTGCGAGCACTGCGCGGGCGGCTGCGCCACGCGGACCGACCACCGGCGCGGCAAGGTCATGAGGCGGCTGGCCGCCAATGACCCGGAGGTCAACGAGGAGTGGCTGTGCGACAAGGGGCGGTTCGGCTTCCGCTACGCGCAGAAGCCCGACCGGCTCACCACCCCGCTCGTACGGAACGGGGACGGCGTCCTCGAACCGGCGAGCTGGCCCGAGGCGCTGGAGGCCGCGGCCCGCGGTCTGAGCGCGGCGCGCGGCCGGGCGGGGGTCCTCGCGGGCGGCCGGCTCACCGTTGAGGACGCCTACGCGTACGCCAAGTTCGCCCGGGTCGTCCTCGACACCAACGACATCGACTTCCGCGCGCGCGTGCACAGCACCGAGGAGGCCGACTTCCTGGCCGCCCATGTCGCGGGCCACGGCCGCGACCTGGACGGCACGGGGCTCACGTACACCATGCTGGAGAAGGCTCCGGCCGTGCTGCTCGTGGGCTTCGAGTCCGAGGAGGAGGCGCCCGGCGTCTTCCTGCGGCTGCGCAAGGCGCACCGCAACCGCGGCCAGCGCACGTTCTCGCTGGCCACCTACGCCACCCGCGGTCTGGAGAAGGCCGGCGGCACGCTGCTGCCCGCCGCGCCGGGCACCGAGACCGAGTGGCTGGACGCGCTGGCGGCCAATCCGGTCAGCGCCGGACTCGAAGGGGACGGCGAACGGGCCTCCCAGGCGCTGCGCGAGCAGGGCGCCGTGATCGTCGTCGGTGAGCGGCTGGCGGCCGTGCCGGGCGGGCTCACCGCCGCCGCGCGGGCCGCCACCGCGACCGGCGCGAGGCTGGTGTGGATCCCCAGGCGGGCCGGCGAGCGCGGCGCGCTGGAGGCGGGCGCGCTCCCGTCGCTGCTGCCCGGCGGCCGTCCCGCCACCGACCCGCGGGCGCGTCAGGAGACCGCGGCGGTCTGGGGCGTGAGCGAACTGCCGCGCGCCTACGGCCGGGACACCGACCGGATCATCGAGGCCGCCGCCACCGGCGAGCTGACCGCCCTGGTCGTCGCGGGTGTGGAGGTCGCGGATCTGCCGGACCCGGCGTCCGCGCGGGCCGCGCTGGACGCCGTCGGCTTCCTCGTCTCGCTGGAGCTGCGGCCGAGCGAGGTCACCGAGCGGGCCGATGTGGTCTTCCCGGTGGCCGCCGTCGCGGAGAAGTCGGGCACGTTCCTCAACTGGGAAGGCAGGGCGCGGCTGTTCGAGGCCGCGCTGAAGCCGGAGCAGATGACCCGGCGCCTGGCACCGAGCGACGCGCGCGTGCTGCACATGCTGGCCGACACGCTCGCCGCCACCTCGGACGCCGACGGGATCGGCGACTTCGGACTGCCCGACCTCAGGGCCGTACGCGCCGAGCTGGAACGGCTCGGCCACTGGGAGGGACCGCGCGCCACCGAGCCGCTGGAACCGTCCCGTCCGGTGCCCAGGCCCGGCGAGGGCGAAGCCGTACTCGCGGGCCACCGGCTCCTGCTCGACCTCGGTCTTCTCCAGCAGGGCGACGACGCGCTGGCCGGCACCCGGCACGCGGCGGTCGCCAGGCTCTCCACCGCGACGGCCGCCGAGACGGGCGTCAAGAACGGCGACGAGCTGTCCGTCACCGGCCCATCGGGCACGGTCACGCTCCCGCTCCAGGTCACGGAGATGCCGGACCGGGTGGTCTGGCTGCCGCTCAACTCGACGGGCGGCGGGGTCCTCGCGGACACCGGCTCCCGCCCCGGCACGCTCGTCCGTATCGGCCCGGCCGAGCCCGGCGACACGGCCACGGAAGCACCGGAGGTGCGCGCATGACCGCCTTCGCCCAACTCGCGACGGCCCCGGGACCGGTCCTCGCCGTCGAGGACCTGTCGATGTTCGGCCGCGACCCGTGGTGGCTCGTGGTCGTCAAGGCGGTGTTCTGCTTCGCGTTCCTGCTGCTGACCGTGCTCTTCGCCATCGTGTGGGAGCGCAAGGTCGTCGCCTGGATGCAGCTGCGCATCGGCCCGAACCGGCACGGCCCCTGGGGGATGCTCCAGTCCCTCGCCGACGGCGCCAAGCTGATGTTCAAGGAAGACATCATCGTCAAGCGCGCGGACAAGGTGGTCTACGTCCTCGCGCCGATCATCGCGGCGGTGCCGGCGTTCATGGCGATCGCCGTGATCCCGTTCGGCCCGGCCGGCAACGAGGTCTCGATCTTCGGCCACCGCACCACGATGCAGCTGACCGACCTGCCGATCGCGATGCTCTACATCCTCGCCGTCGCCTCGGTCGGGATCTACGGCATCGTCCTCGCGGGCTGGTCGTCGGGGTCGACGTATCCGCTGCTCGGCGGGTTGCGCTCGTGCGCGCAGATGATCTCGTACGAGATCGCCATGGGCGCCGCGTTCGCGTCGGTGTTCCTCTACTCGGGGTCGATGTCGACCTCGGCGATCGTCGAGGCCCAGGCCGACCGCTGGTACATCATCCTGCTGCCGGTCTCCTTCATCATCTACATCGTCACGATGGTGGGCGAGACGAACCGCGCCCCCTTCGACATGCCGGAGTCCGAGGGCGACCTCGTCGGCGGCTTCAACACCGAGTACTCATCGATCAAGTTCGCGATGTTCATGCTCGCCGAGTACATCAACATGGTCACCGTCTCGGCCGTCGCCGCCACGCTCTTCCTCGGCGGCTGGCGCGCCCCGTGGCCGATCTCCACCTTCTGGGAGGGCGCGAACCACGGCTGGTGGCCGCTGCTCTGGTTCGTCCTCAAGGTCCAGCTGCTGCTGTTCTTCTTCATCTGGCTGCGCGGCACGCTGCCGCGCGTGCGCTACGACCAGCTGATGAAGCTCGGCTGGAAGGTGCTGATCCCGGTCTCGGTGGTCTGGCTGATGGTCGTCGCGACCGTACGGGCCCTGCGCAACGAGAACTACGGCTTCCAGTCGATCGTGCTGTACGTCCTCGGGGCGGTCATCGCGATCCTGCTGCTCTCCTTCGTCGTGGACATCTTCCGCGACAGGAAGGAGAAGGCCGCGGCGGCGAACGAACCGGAGCCCCCGGCCTTCGACCCGATGGCGGGCGGATTCCCCGTACCGCCGCTGCCTGGACAGGAGTTGCCGCCCGTACCGCGCAGGCGGCCACGACGTGACCGCGAGCTGATTGTCAGTGGCGGGGGCAATACTGTGAGTGACGGTACCGAGAGTGACGGAAAGGAGGCTGACAGTGTCTGACTCTTCGCCGGGGGACATCCCGCGTCCCCCCCGGAATCCGGTGGCCGGCTTCGGCGTGACCTTCAAGGCCATGTTCAAGAAGCGGCTGACCGAGCAGTACCCGGAACAGCAGAAGGTGACGGCGCCGCGCTTCCACGGCCGGCATCAGCTGAACCGGCATCCGGACGGGCTGGAGAAGTGCATCGGCTGCGAGTTGTGCGCCTGGGCGTGCCCGGCGGACGCGATCTATGTGGAGGGCGCGGACAACACGGACGAGGAGCGCTACTCCCCGGGGGAGCGCTACGGCCGCGTCTACCAGATCAACTACGCGCGCTGCATCCTGTGCGGTCTGTGCATCGAGGCCTGCCCGACCAGGGCGCTCACGATGACCAATGACTTCGAGCTGGCCGACAGCTCCCGCGAGAACCTGATCTATACGAAGGAGCAGCTTCTCGCGGGCCTTCAGGAAGGCATGGTCGAGACACCGCACTCGATCTTCCCGGGCACCGACGAACAGGACTACTACCGGGGGCTGGTCACCGAGGCCGCGCCGGGCACGGTCCGGCAGGTCGCGGTCAGCAAGGGCGAGAAGCCGACGGACGAGGAGGTCGGTGCATGAGCCTGCTCGCCGCGTCCTCCCTCGCGTCCGTCCTGCCCGTTTCCTCTCTCACCTCGGCTTCCTCTCTCACCACCGCCGCCACGACGACCTCGACCGGTGAGGCCGTCCAGTTCTGGATCCTCGGCACCGTCGCCGTGATCGGCGCTCTCTGCACGATCCTGATGAAGAAGGCCGTGCACAGCGCGCTGTGCCTGGCCGCCACGATGATCGTCCTGGCGGTCTTCTATCTCGCCAACGGGGCGTATTTCCTGGGCGTGGTGCAGATCGTCGTCTACACCGGCGCGATCATGATGCTGTTCCTCTTCGTGGTGATGCTCGTCGGTGTCACGGCCGCCGACTCCCTCAAGGAGACGCTGAAGGGCCAGCGTTGGTGGGCCGCCGCCTGCGGGCTGGGCTTCGGGGTCCTGCTCATCGCCGGGATCGGCAACGCCTCGCTGAACTCCTTCACCGGGCTCGGCCAGGCCAACGCCGGCGGCAATGTCGAGGGACTGGCCGCCCTGATCTTCACCCGGTACGTGTTCGCCTTCGAGATCACCGGCGCGCTGCTGATCACCGCGTCGGTCGGCGCGATGGTGCTCACGCACCGGGAGCGGACCGAACGGGCCAAGACCCAGCGGGAGCTGGCCGAGGAGCGCGTACGCAAGGGCACGCAACTGCCCCCGCTGCCCGCCCCCGGTGTCTACGCCCGGCACAACGCGGTGGACATCGCCGGTCTGCTGCCCGACGGCACCCCGTCCGAGCTGACGGTCAACAAGACGCTGAAGGACCGCGGGCAGATCCGCGATGTGTCGAACGAGGCCATCGCGGACCTCAAGGCGCTGGAGCAGCGGTCGTCGGAGCGGCTGGGCCGCGAGGATGAGGAGGTCAAGCGATGAATCCGGTCAACTACCTCTATCTCGCCTCGCTGTTGTTCACCATCGGCGCGGCCGGGGTGCTGATCCGGCGGAACGCGATCGTGGTGTTCATGTGCATCGAGCTGATGCTGAACGCCTGCAACCTCGCGTTCGTCGCCTTCTCCCGGATGCACGGCAATCTCGACGGCCAGATCATCGCCTTCTTCACGATGGTCGTCGCCGCCGCGGAGGTCGTGGTCGGGCTCGCGATCATCGTGTCGCTGTTCCGTTCCCGCCACTCGGCCTCGGTCGACGACGCCAGCCTGATGAAGCTCTGAGGGGTCGCTGAATCGTGGAGAACTTGATTGCGCTGCTCATCGCGGCGCCTCTGCTCGGAGCGGCGGTGCTGCTGTGCGGCGGCCGTCGGCTCGACCGCGTGGGCCACTGGCTCGGCACGCTGCTGGCCGCCGCGTCCTTCGTGATCGGTGTCGTGCTCTTCAGCGACATGCTCGGCAAGAGCGGCGAAGGCCGCTCCCTGCACCAGCATCTGTTCAGCTGGATCCCCGTCGAGGGGTTCCAGGCGGACATCGCCTTCCAGCTCGACCAGCTGTCGATGACCTTCGTCCTGCTGATCACCGGCGTGGGCACGCTGATCCATATCTATTCGATCGGGTACATGGAGCACGACGAGCGGCGCCGCCGCTTCTTCGGCTATCTGAACCTGTTCCTGGCGGCGATGCTGCTGCTGGTCCTCGCCGACAACTACCTGCTGCTGTACATGGGCTGGGAGGGTGTGGGGCTCGCCTCGTACCTGCTCATCGGGTTCTGGCAGCACAAGCCCAGCGCGGCGACGGCCGCCAAGAAGGCGTTCCTGGTCAACCGGGTCGGCGACATGGGTCTGTCGATCGCGATCATGCTGATGTTCACCACCTTCGGGACCTTCGCCTTCGGCCCCGTGCTGTCGTCCACGGGCGACGCGACGGAGGGCAAGCTGACGGCGATCGGCCTGATGCTGCTGCTGGCCGCGTGCGGCAAGTCGGCCCAGGTGCCGCTCCAGTCCTGGCTCGGTGACGCGATGGAGGGCCCGACCCCGGTCTCGGCCCTGATCCACGCGGCGACGATGGTGACGGCGGGCGTGTATCTGATCACCCGCTCCGGCGCGATCTTCAACGCGGCGCCGGACGCACAGCTGGTGGTCGTCGTGGTCGGCGCGGTGACGCTCCTGTTCGGTGCGATCGTCGGTTGCGCGAAGGACGACATCAAGAAGGCCCTCGCGGGCTCGACGATGTCGCAGATCGGGTACATGATCCTGGCGGCGGGCCTCGGCCCGATCGGCTATGTCTTCGCGATCATGCACCTGGTGACGCACGGCTTCTTCAAGGCCGGGCTCTTCCTCGGTGCCGGTTCGGTCATGCACGGCATGAACGACGAGGTCGACATGCGGAAGTACGGCGGTCTGCGGAAGTACATGCCGGTCACGTTCGTCACGTTCGGTCTCGGCTATCTGGCGATCATCGGCTTCCCCGGGCTGTCCGGCTTCTTCTCCAAGGACATGATCATCGAGGCCGCCTTCGCCAAGGGCGGGACGCAGGGCTGGATCCTCGGCGCCGTCACGCTGCTGGGCGCCGCGATCACCGCGTTCTATATGACGCGCGTGATGCTGCTGACGTTCTTCGGCGAGAAGCGCTGGCAGCCCGATGAGAAGGGACACGAGCCGCACCCGCACGAGTCCCCGAAGTCCATGACCATCCCCATGGTCATCCTGGCCTTCGGCTCGGTCTTCGCCGGCGGGTTCTTCGCCATCGGTGAGCGCTTCGTGCACTGGCTGGAGCCCGTCACCGGATACTCCCACGGGAACTCGCCGGTCAGCGCGGCCACCGTCACCACGGCCACCGTGGTCGTGCTGGTCATCGGGGTCGCCGTCGCCTGGGTCATGTACGGACGCAAGCCCGTGCCGGTGACCGCCCCGCGCGGCTCGCTGCTCACCCGCGCCGCCCGCCGCGATCTCCTCCAGGACGACTTCAACCATGTGGTCCTGGTCCGCGGCGGCGAGCACCTCACCCGCTCCCTGGTCTATGTCGACCACACCCTGGTCGACGGAGTGGTCAACGGCACCGCCGCGTCGTTCGGCGGGCTCTCCGGCCGGCTGCGCAAGCTGCAGAACGGCTACGCCCGCACCTATGCGGTCTCGATGTTCGGAGGTACGGCAGTGCTCATCGCCGCGACCCTGCTGATGAGGGCGGTGTAACGGACATGTCGTTCCCGCTCCTGACAGCCACGGCCGTGCTGCCCGCGGTCGGCGCGATCGTCACGGCGGCCGTCCCGGCCGCCCGGCGCACCGCCGCCAAGTGGCTGGCGCTGTTCTTCTCGCTCGCCACGCTCGTGCTGGCCGCCGTCGTGGTGGTCCGCTTCGAGCCCGGTGGTGACCGCTATCAGCTCACCGAATCGCATGCCTGGATCTCCGACTTCGGGGTCCGTTACGAACTGGGCGTGGACGGCATCGGGGTGGCGCTCCTCGCGCTGACCGCGCTGCTGATCCCCTTTGTGATCCTGGCCGGCTGGCATGACGCCGACCCGCTGGAAGAGGTGAACCCGAACCGCCGCTGGCGGCCGACCCAGGGCTTCTTCGCGCTGATCCTGATGGTCGAGGCGATGGTGATCCTCTCGTTCGAGGCCACCGACGTCTTCCTCTTCTACATCCTCTTCGAAGCCATGCTCATCCCGATGTACTTCCTCATCGGCGGCTTCGGCGACCGCGCCCACAGCGGCGGGGACGAGGCGGCGGCCACCCAACGCTCGTACGCCGCCGTCAAGTTCCTCCTCTACAACCTGGTCGGCGGCCTGATCATGCTGGCCGCCGTCATCGGGCTCTATGTCGTCGCGGGCAGCTTCTCGCTCTCCGAGATCGCCGAGGCGCGGGCCAACGGCTCGCTGTCCATCGCGACCGACACCGAGCGATGGCTCTTCCTCGGCTTCTTCTTCGCCTTCGCGGTGAAGGCGCCGCTGTGGCCGCTGCACACCTGGCTGCCCAACGCCATGGGCGAGGCCACCGCGCCCGTCGCCGTACTGATCACCGCCGTGGTCGACAAGGTCGGCACGTTCGCGATGCTGCGCTTCTGCCTCCAGCTCTTCCCGGAGGCGTCCAAGTGGGCCACCCCGGTGATCCTGGTGCTCGCGCTGATCAGCATCGTCTACGGCGCGCTGCTCGCGGTCGGCCAGCGGGACATGAAGCGGCTGATCGCGTACGCGTCGATCTCCCACTTCGGCTTCATCATCATGGGCATCTTCGCGATGACCAGCCAGGGCCAGTCGGGCGCCACGCTCTACATGGTCAACCACGGGATCTCGACGGCCGCGCTGATGCTGGTGGCCGGCTTCCTGATCACCCGGCGCGGCTCGCGGCTCATCGCGGACTACGGCGGGGTGCAGAAGGTCGCGCCGGTTCTCGCCGGGACGTTTCTGATCGGCGGGCTCGCGACGCTCTCGCTGCCGGGGCTCTCGCCGTTCGTGAGTGAGTTCCTGGTCCTGGTCGGTACGTTCAGCAGATATCCGGTGATCGGCATCATCGCCACCATCGGCATCGTCCTCGCCGCGCTCTATGTCCTCGTGCTCTATCAGCGCACGATGACCGGGCCGGTGAAGGCCGAGGTCAGGTCGATGCCGGATCTGCGCGTCCGGGAGCTGGTGGTCATCACCCCGCTGATCGCGCTGCTTCTCTTCCTGGGCGTCTATCCGAAGCCGCTGACCGAGATCGTCAACCCGGCGGTGGAGCACACGCTCTCCGACGTACAGCAGACCGATCCCAAGCCCGAGGTGGAGGCCGCTCCATGAGTGCGACTGTCGTCCACAGCCTGTGGACAACGACGGCGGCCGACGGGATCACCAAGATCCCGGCCCCGAACATCGAGTACGCGCAGCTGTCACCCGTACTGATCGTGCTGGGCGCGGCGGTCCTCGGCATCCTGGCCGAGGCGTTCGTCCCGCGCCGGGGCAGGTACCACACACAGCTGTTCCTCTCCGTGGTCGCCCTGGCCGCCGGTTTCGCGGCGGTGGTCGGGCTCGCGGCCGGCGGATACGGCACGACCAAGAAGCACATCGCGGCCATGGGCGCCATCGCCGTCGACGGCCCGGCGCTCTTCCTCCAGGGCACGATCCTGCTGGCCTCGATCGTCGCCGTGTTCACCTTCGCCGAGCGCAAGCTCGACCCGGAGGCCCATGGCAACCGCGTCGACTCCTTTGTGGCGCAGGCCGCGGCCGTACCGGGCAGCGACAGCGAGAAGGCGGCGGTCAAGGCCGGGTTCACCACCACCGAGGTGTTCCCGCTGGCCATGTTCGCCGTCGCGGGCATGCTGGTCTTCCCGGCGGCCAACGATCTGCTGACGCTCTTCATCGCGCTGGAAGTCTTCTCGCTCCCGCTCTACCTCCTGTGCGCCCTCGCCCGCCGCAAGCGGCTGATGTCGCAGGAGGCGGCGGTCAAGTACTTCCTGCTGGGCGCCTTCTCGTCGGCGTTCCTGCTCTTCGGGATCGCCCTGCTGTACGGATACGCGGGCTCCGTCTCGTACGCGCGGATCGCGGAGGTCGTCAACGGCACCGTCCAGAACGTCAACCCGGCCCTCGCCGACACCATGGGCAATGACGCGCTGCTGCTGATCGGCGGCGCGATGGTCCTGATGGGGCTGCTCTTCAAGGTCGGCGCGGTGCCGTTCCACATGTGGACTCCGGACGTCTACCAGGGCGCGCCCACGCCGGTCACCGGCTTCATGGCCGCGGCGACCAAGGTGGCGGCCTTCGGCGCGCTGCTGCGGCTGCTGTATGTCGTGCTGCCGGGGCTGCGCTGGGACTGGCGGCCGGTGATGTGGGGCGTCGTCATCGTCACGATGCTGGGCGGCGCGATCGTCGCCATCACCCAGACCGACATCAAGCGCCTCCTGGCGTACTCCTCGATCGCGCACGCCGGCTTCATCCTGGCCGGTGTGATCGCGGGGACGAGCGAGGGTATCTCGTCCGTCCTCTTCTATCTGGGGGCGTACTCCTTCGTCACGATCGGCGCGTTCGCGGTCGTTACGCTGGTGCGCGACGCGGGCGGCGAGGCGACGCATCTGTCCAAGTGGGCCGGGCTCGGGCGGCGTTCGCCCCTGGTGGCCGCGGTCTTCGCCGTCTTCCTGCTCGCCTTCGCCGGTATCCCGCTGACCTCGGGCTTCTCCGGGAAGTTCGCGGTCTTCAAGGCGGCGGCGGACGGCGGCGCGGGCGTGCTGGTCGTGATCGGTGTGATCGCCTCGGCGATCGCCGCGTTCTTCTATATCCGGGTCATCGTGCTGATGTTCTTCAGCGAGCCGAAGCCGGAGGGCCCGACGGTCGCGGTGCCGTCGGCCCTGACGACGACGGCGATCGCGGTCGGCGTCGCGGTCACGCTGGTCCTGGGCGTGGCCCCGCAGTACTTCCTGGATCTGGCGGGCCAGGCGGGCGGGTTCGTGCGGTAGCCCGGGGGCGCCCGCACGCCGCTGCCCGCGGGGTGCGTGCGCCGCCGCGTAACGAGCCGGCTGCCCGGCACCCGTCCGCGGGTGCCGGGCAGTCCGGTTCAGGCGGGCACGATCCGGCCCGTGACCTCGCCGAGGCCGACCCGGGTGCCGTCGGGACCCGGGGCCCAGGCGGTCAGGGTGACCACGTCGCCGTCCTCCAGGAATGTCCGGCCGCCGTCGGGGAGTTCCAGGGGCTCGGTGCCGTTCCAGGTGAGTTCGAGCAGGGAGCCGCGCTGCTCGCGCTCCGCGCCGCTGACCGTGCCGGACGCGAAGACATCGCCCGTACGGAGCGAGGCGCCGTTGACCGTCATATGGGACAGCTGCTGGGCCGCCGTCCAGTACATGGTGGAGAACGGCGGCTCGGAGATGACCCGGCCATTGAGCGAGACGGAGATCCGCAGATCGAAGCCGCCCGGCTCCTCGTCGTCCGCGTCGTCCAGATAGGGAAGCAGCTCGGCGGTACGGGCCGGGGGCGCCACCCGGGCCGCGTCCAGGGCCTCCAGCGGGGTCACCCAGGCCGAGACGGAGGTGGCGAAGGACTTCCCGAGGAACGGGCCGAGCGGCACGTACTCCCATGCCTGGATGTCGCGCGCCGACCAGTCGTTGAGGAGCGACAGCCCGAAGACATGGTCACGGAAGGACGTCTGCTCGACCGGACTGCCCTGCCGCGAGGGCGTCCCGACGACAAAGGCGACCTCCGCCTCGATGTCGAGCTTGACGGAGGGGCCGAAGACCGGCGCCGGGTCGGAGGGCGCCTTGCGCTGTCCCGACGGGCGCGTCACATCCGTACCCGACACGACGATCGTGCCGGCCCTGCCGTGGTAACCGATCGGCAGATGCTTCCAGTTGGCCGGCAGCGCGTCTCCGTCGGGGCGGAAGATCCGGCCCACATTGGTGGCGTGGTGCTCGCTCGCGTAGAAGTCGACATAGTCCGCGATCTCGTACGGCAGATGCAGGGTGACCGAGCCGAGCGGATGGAGCAGGGGCTCTATGTCCGCGCGGTGCGCGGGCACCGTGACCCAGGCGGTGAGGGCCCGGCGGACATCGCGCCAGGCCGTACGGCCCGCCGCCATCAGGGGGTTGAGGCTCGGCCTGGCCAGCAGTGCCGCGTACGGGGAGCCCAGGGCGTGCGCCGCCGCTCCCGCGTCGAGCACGTGGTCGCCGATACGGACCCCGAGCCGGCGGCGGTCGGGCTCGTCGGCGGTGGAGAAGACTCCGTACGGGAGGTTGTGCGGGCCGAAGGGATCTCCCTCGGCCGGTTCGAGCGGGCTCTGCTCGGGCATTGGTGCTGCCTCGCTTTCCGGATCGATGCAGGACACGTTACGTCGCTGTTGCCCAGCCGCGGCAGTGGCAAAAAGTCCGTCTTGACCCAATGGGGCGGCGATGTGGGGTGTCGTCTCGTGCGGGAAGCCGGTGCGGATGGCGGCGGGGGTGCAGGCGGGGGGAGTGGGCGGAGGCATGCCGGTCGCCTCGTGGTTGCCTCGTACCCCGGCGGGCGGTCCCGACCATGATCATCGCCGCGTGATGGCCGCTCCCTGTTCGCTCGGGGTTCGGTCACTGTTCGGGACGAAAGCACTACTCCTGGTCGTATGGCTGATCCCGAACATACCGGCGGGTCCGGGAAGGCGCCCACGGTGATCGAAAGGCGACCGGATAGGCTGACTTGAGTGGAGACGCCGACACATCGACAATCCGTGTGATCGTCAGCAGACAGGAGTACCTCTCGTGACCGTCGTCGGGCCGTTCGGGGTGAGCGTGCGGGACCAGGCTCTTGAGGCCGATGTCCAGACCGGGTTGGCGGCTGTCGAGGCAGGACTGCTCGATGCCACCAAGAGCGACGTGCCCTTCATCACGGAGGCTGCCCAGCACCTGGTACGGGCGGGCGGCAAACGTTTCCGGCCTTTGTTGGTCATGCTCGCGTCACAATTCGGCGATCCGTACGCGCCCGGTGTCGTCCCCGCCGCGGTGGTCGTCGAGCTGACCCATCTCGCGACGCTGTACCACGACGACGTGATGGACGAGGCGGAGGTCCGCCGGGGCGTGGACAGCGCCAACGCGCGCTGGGGCAACTCGGTCGCCGTCCTCACGGGTGACTTTCTCTTCGCGCGCGCGTCGCACATCCTGGCCGATCTGGGGCCCGAGGCGGTACGGATCCAAGCCGAGGCGTTCGAACGGCTGGTGACGGGCCAGATCCTGGAGACCGCGGGACCGCGCGACGGCCGCGACCCGGTCGCGCACTACCTCGACGTCCTGGGCGGCAAGACCGGTTCGCTGGTCGCGGTCTCCTGCCGCTTCGGCGCGATGACCTCCGGCGCGGACGAGTCGGTCGTCGACATCCTCACCCAGTACGGGGAGCGCCTGGGAGTCGCTTTCCAGCTCGCGGACGACGTTCTCGACATCGCCAGTGACTCGCACGAGTCGGGCAAGGTGCCCGGCACGGATCTGCGTGAGGGCATCCCCACGCTGCCCGTGCTGCTGCTGCGCGCCCAGGCCGAGGCACACGGCCGCCCCGACGACCTCGCGCTGGTCGAGCTGCTGGACGGCGATCTGGCGGACGACGCGCGGCTCTCGGAGGCGCTGCGGCGGCTGCGCGCGCATCCGGCCCTGGAGCAGGCGCGCAGGGACACGGTGCGGTACGCGCAGGAGGCGCGGGCGACGCTGACGCCGCTGCCCGAGGGGTACGCGAAGTCGGCGCTGATCGAGCTGTGCGACGCCGTGGTCCACCGGGCGGGCTGACGGGGCGTCTGTCCGCCCTGCGTGGCGTGCGCTGACGTGGCGTGAGCCGCCGGAGGTCCCGAGCCGGGAACCGGACCGGCGGAATCCTGTCTTCCCCTAGTGGATGCGGGAAGCATCTCATCGGGATGTCATCCCAGAGCAGTACGACAAGTTGCGCCCGGGGTCTGACGCTTTACACGGGGCCGTTTGGTCAGATGGTCAACACCACTCCTGACCAATTCGGGTGAGACTGGCGGCGCGGAGTGGACGAGTGCACGGGACGGAAGGCCGCCGACCACGGAGGTAGGGCACACATGGCACCGAACGACAGCGCACGGATCACCGAGGAGGACAGGGAGCCCGGCGAGGGCCGCCGCAAGGCGGCGCGCTACGCGCTCCCCGCCGCGGTGGCGGTGGTGGCTGCGGCGACCATCGGGCTCGTCCCGGCACTCGCCGCGACCGGAGACCCCGAACTGCCGAAGATCAGCGCGCAGCAACTCATCGAGAAGATCGCCGCGTCGGAGACCGAGCAGCTCTCGGGCTCCGTGAAGATCACCACGGATCTGGGGCTCCCGTCGCTCGGCGGCCTCGGCGACATGGCCGGCGGCGCGCTCGCCGGTGGCAAGGGCGGGCCCGGCGGCGCCGGACCCACCGACGGCTCGTCCGCGGACCCGAACGCCAAGCTGATGGAGCTCAGCTCCGGCACGCACACGCTCCGGATCGCGGTGGACGGCCCCGACAAGCAGCGGCTGTCGATCCGCGACACCGCCGCCGAGTACAGCCTGATCCACAACGCCGGCGAGGTCTGGGCGTACGACAGCGCCTCCAACGAGGCGTACCACGCGACCGCCCCGAAGGACGCGGCCAAGGACGGCGCGGCCGGGAGCGGCGAGAAGCAGGCCCCGAAGGACGCCCTGAAGGACATCCCGGCGACCCCCAAGGACTTCGCCGAGGAGGCGCTGAAGGCCGCGGGCGACACGACATCCGTGACCGTCGACGGTACGGCGAAGATCGCCGGGCGCGACGCGTACCAGCTGCTCATCAAGCCCAAGCAGAGCGGTTCGACGGTCGGCTCGATCAAGATCGCGGTCGACGCGGAGACCGGCACCCCGCTGAAGTTCACGCTGTCCCCGAGCAGCGGTGGCAAGGCCGTGGTCGATGTCGGCTTCACCGATGTCGACTTCGCCAAGCCCGCTGCCTCCACGTTCGAGTTCACGCCGCCCAAGGGCGCGAAGGTGACGCAGGGCGACGACAAGGGCGCGGGCGAGCACAAGGGCGACAAGGGCGGAGCCTGGGAGCTGCCCAAGGGCGAGGACGGCGCCAAGGGGACCGGGGACAAGAGCGAGCCGAAGGTCATCGGCGAGGGCTGGAACGCCGTCTACGAGCTGGAGACCGGCGTCGACGGGGGTATTGCGGGCGCGGCCGGCGCGGACGCGGCGAAGTCGGGCGATGTCCCGGCCGAGGCGCAGCAGTTCCTGGACGCGCTGGGTGACAAGGTCACCGGGAAGTTCGGTTCTGGCACGGTCTTCAAGACCCGTCTGATCAACGCCCTGATGACGGACGACGGCACGGTGTACGTCGGCGCGGTGACGCAGGACGCGCTGGTCAAGGCCGCCAACGCGGCGAAGTGACGATTCGGCCCATCCGGCACGTTCCGCCCCGCCGTACGCTCCGTACGGCGGGGCGGAACGCTGACCGGGGCCGGTCCGTTCTCGTACTGCCGATGTGCGACCGGGAGGGACGGGAGGGTGATGACAGCCGTGCTCGATGGGGGCGACGTGGGCGACGTGGGCGACGTGAGTGACGTGGGCGAGGCGCGCGATGAGATCGATGTGATCGAGACGCGGGGACTCACCAAGCGGTTCCGCGGCGGTCAGCTCGCCGTGGACCGGCTCGATCTCGCCGTCCCCGCCGGCAGCGTCTTCGGCTTCCTCGGGCCCAACGGGTCGGGCAAGACGACCACGATCCGGATGCTGATGGGGCTGATCGAGCCGACCGCGGGCTCGGCCTCGCTCCTCGGCCGGCCCATGCCCCGCGCGGCCCGCGCCGTACTTCCCCAGGTCGGCGCCCTGATCGAGGGGCCCGCGCTGTACGGCTACCTGTCGGGCCGGGACAACCTCGTACGGTACGACTCCGCCGACCCGACGGCCGATCCCCGTACCCGCCGCGCCCGGGTGACCGATGCCCTGGACCGGGTCGGGCTGACCGCCGCCGCGGGCAAGAAGGCGAAGGCGTACTCCCTCGGGATGAAGCAGCGGCTCGGGCTCGCGTCGGCGCTGCTGCGACCGCGCCGGCTGCTGGTGCTCGACGAGCCCACGAACGGGCTGGACCCGCAGGGCATGCGGGAGATCAGGGCCCTGGTACGGGAGCTGGCGGCGGACGGCACGACCGTCTTCCTCTCCTCGCACCTCCTCGACGAGATCGAGCAGGTGTGCACGCACGCCGCCGTGATGGCCCAGGGGCGGCTGGTCACACAGGGTCCGGTCGCCGAGCTGGCGGCCGGGACCCGGGGCCGGCTGGCCGTCACCACCCCCGACCCCGGCGAGGCCGCCCGGGTGCTGAAGGAACTGGGGGTCACCGATGTGGTCGTGGCGGAGGACCGGGTGAGCGGAGAGCTGCCCACGGGCGGGACGGAGCCGGTGGACCCCGCGGACCTCAACGCGGCGCTCGTCCGGGCAGGGGTGCGCGTACGGGCCTTCGGCCAGGAGCGCGCCTCGCTGGAGGACGCCTTCGTCGCGCTGACGGGGGAGGGCTTCGATGTCGCGGGCTGAGGCGGGGGACCTGGAGGCTGAGGCGGGGGACCTGGCGACGGCGGGCGGGGGACCGGCGGAGCCCATGGCCCGGGACCGGGAGCGCCGGCTGTGGTGGACCTTCGGGCTGCTGCGCTCCGAGGTGACCACCACCTTCCGGCGCTGGCGGACCCTCGCGCTGCTGGGTGTGCTCGCAGCCGTACCCGTCCTCATCGGGATCGCCGTGAAGATCGAGACGAGCGACGGCGGCGGAGTGGGCGGGGGCGGCGGGGCGCACGGGCCCGCGTTCCTGACGCAGATCACCAACAACGGACTGTTCCTGGTCTTCGCCGCGCTCGCCGCGACGCTGCCCGTCTTCCTGCCGATGGCGGTGGCGGTCATCGCGGGCGACGCGATCGCCGGTGAGGCCAACGGCGGGACACTGCGCTATCTGCTGGTCGCCCCGGCCGGGCGTACGAGACTGCTGCTCGCCAAGTACGCGTCCACGCTGGCCTTCTGCCTGGTCGCGACGCTCGTCGTGGCGGCCTCGGCGCTGGCCGTCGGCGCGCTGCTCTTCCCGCTCGGTGAGGTCACCACGATCTCGGGCACCCGGATCTCCTTCGGTGACGGGCTGCTGCGGGCCTTGCTGATCGCGTTGGTCGTCGCCGCCTCGCTGGTGGGTCTCGCGGCGCTCGGTCTGTTCATCTCCACCCTGACCAACAGCGGGATCGCGGCGATGGCGGCGACCGTCGGGCTGCTGATCACGGTGCAGATCCTGGACACGATCCCGCAGCTGCACGCGATACAGCCGTATCTCTTCCCGCACCACTGGCTGTCCTTCGCGGATCTGCTGCGCGAGCCGTTCTACTGGGACGACATCGTCAAGAACCTGGGGCTCCAGGCGCTGTACGCGGCGGTGTTCGGCTCGGCGGCCTGGGCGCGCTTCACGGCGAAGGACATCAGCGCCTGACGTGCGGCTGCCCGCGTGCGCACCGATTGCAGCACGCGGGCAGCCGCGGTCTCGGGGGAGCGATCGCGGTCTCGGGAGGGCCCGCGGTCTCGGGAGGGCTCGTGGTCTCAGAAGGTGAGGCGCCAGCTGTCGATGTAGCCGGTGTCCTGGGCGGCCACGTCCTGGACCCGCAGCCGCCAGACGCCGTTCGCGGTCTCGCTCGACGCGTCCACCGTGTACGTGGCGATCACGTTGTCCGCCGAGTCGTTGCCGCTGGAGTCCTTCAGCCGGTAGACCGTCCCGCTCGGGCCGATCAGGTCGATGACCACGTCACCCCGCCAGGTGTGCTTGATGTCCACACCCACCTTGAGTGCGGCGGGCGCGTTGCCCGTACGGCCGGAGACGGTCACCGCCGAGGTGATGGTGGGGCCGTTGTCCGGGATGGTGACATCGTCGACGGTCTCGAAGACCTCGCCCGAGGGGCCGGACGAGTTCGCCGACAGCGTCCAGACCGCGTGGGCGGCGGCGTCGCTGTTGCGGTCGAGCGCCGTGTCGTTGATGTTCGCCGTGGTGTCGCAGGAGGAGTGGTAGCAGCGGTCGAAGGCCTGCCCCGAGGTGCCGCCCCACTTCTGCGCCTGCGCGGCGCTCTTGATGTAACCGGCGCCGCTGAAGAGCCCGCCGACGGGGATGCCGACGTTCTTGAACGGCGCGTGGTCCGAGCGGCCGTCGCCCTCGGTCTCGATCTCCGTCGGGACGCCGATGCCCGCGTAGTAGTTCTTGAAGGTCTGCTCGATGGTCGGGTCGTCGTCGTAGACGAAGTAACCGGCGTTCGGGCTGCCGATCATGTCGAAGTTCAGATATCCGCTGATCTTCGCGCGCTCGGCGGCCGGCAGATTGTTCACGTAGTACCGCGAACCGACCAGACCCAGCTCTTCCGCGCCCCACCAGGCGAACCGCAGATGCTTCGCCGGCTGGAGCTGGGCCCGGGAGACGGCGAGCGCGGTCTCCAGGACGGCGGCGGAGCCCGAACCGTTGTCGTTGATCCCGGCGCCCGAGGTGACCGAGTCGAGATGCGAACCGGACATCAGGACCTGGTTCGGATCGCCGCCCGGCCAGTCGGCTATCAGGTTGTAGCCGGTGGCGCCGCCGGAGGTGAACTGCTGTACGGAGGTGGTGAACCCGGCCGCGTCCAGCTTGCCCTTGACGTAGTTGACGGAGGCCAGATAGCCGGCGCGGCCATGGGCGCGGTTGCCGCCGTTGGCGGCGGCGATGGACGAGAACTGGGTGAGATGCGCCTTGACATTGGCGAGCGGGATATCGGGGGCCGCGAGGGCGGCGGGCGCGGCGGGCGTGGACTGCGCCGGTCTGGTGGAGACCGGAGGCGCGGCGGGCGCCGCTGACACGGCGGGCGCGGCGGCGGCGAGCAGCCCTGCGGCGGCGAGTCCCGCGACCGCGGCCGTGGTGGCGCGGGTGGATATTCGGCCGGGTCGGACGCGCCGACCGGATATGCGGTGGGCTCCGGGAACGGAGAGTTTCATGTGGGGGCTCCGGATTCCGTACGGGGACAGGACGGAACGTGCGAGACGCCCCGCGACAGGTGGTGCGCGGGGCGTTGGAGCTGTGCGGGTGCTGTGCCTGTGGTGCGCTGGTGCTGATCGTGATGCGGAAGCTGTCGGTGCGCTGTGCGTGCTGAATGCTCGGTGAGAGGCTGACTCGCCGTCAAGAGAGCAAACCGGTCAGCGGTGTTCGCTGACCGGACGGGATGTCGGGCTCGCTCGGCCGGGCAGGCGGGACTTTGAAGACACGACCTACGCCACGCAGAACTCGTTGAGTTCAGGGTCGCTCATGACGACCCATGCCCCGCCGGGCTCCTTCACGCGGCGGACCACCGTCGCTCCCAGCCTCTCCAGACGCCCGACCTCCGCCTCCCGCAGCTCGGGGCCGGGGTGCAGGTCGAGATGGATCCGGTTCTTGACGGTCTTGGCCTCCGGCACGCGCTGGAACAGGATCCGGCGGCCCATCCCCATGCCGCTCTCCTCCTCGTACGGCTCGTCCGGATGGCGGACGGCGGCCAGATCCCGCCAGGCCGGGCGGCCGTGCGCTTCCAGGACATCCGCGTCCGTCACCTGGCCGAGGCTCAGCAGCTTCTCGATGAGGCTGCTGTGGTCCTCGACGAGATAGCCGAGGGCCGCCGCCCAGAAGTCGGCTTGGGTGTGCGGATCGGCGGCGTCGATGACGAGTTTCCAGTGCACGGGCTTGGGGGACTGACTCATGTAACCAGTTATATTGGTTACATGAGTCAGCCCGCAACAGACAGGACGGGCATGCTTCTTCAGCCGCCCGGAGGGGGCCGCCCCTACCGGTTCGACACGGGCGCGCTCTGCCTGGAGCTGCTGACGACCGGCGGCCCGGGGATGTACGCGCGGCACGAGGTGCTGCACGACCCCGCGGCGCTGCTGGAGTGGGTACGGCGGAGCCGGCTGGCGCCGGGGCTCGAAGGGGTGCTGTCGGTGCGGCAGGAGGATGTGGGGGGCGCCCGTACGGTGCGGGACGCGCTGCTGCGGCTGACCCTGGCCCGCGCCCACGGTGGAGCGTTGGCGGCGGCGGATCTCGCGGTGATCAACACCGCGGCGGCCGAACCCCCGCTCGTCACCCGTATCGCGCCCGACGGGACCCGCGCCTGGGCCCCGGGCGCCACCGGGCCGGGGCTGCTGTCGACCGTCGCCCGCGACGCCGTCGAGCTGTTGACCGGCCCCTTCGCGGCGCGCGTGCGCGAATGCGCGGCGCACAACTGCTACTTGCTCTTCGTCGACACGTCACGGCCGGGGCGCCGCCGCTGGTGCGCGATGGAGCGGTGCGGTACGCGCGAGAAGGTGCGGGCCCACCGCACCCGCGGCGACACCGCCTGAGCTGACTGAGCCCGGTTACCGGGGGCCCGGTTCGCGGGGATCGGGGGAGGCCGAAGTCGAGGCCGCAGTCGAGGCCGAAGACGAGGCCGCCACGGTCGTCGCGGTCGCGGTCGCCGTCGCTGCCGCCTCCGCCGCCAGCCGTAGCGCCTCCGCCCGCGTACGGCGGGCGTTTCGCAGCGCGTCCCAGGTCAGGATCGCCAGGGCCAGCCAGACCAGCGAGAAGCCCGCCCACCGCTCCGGCGGCATCGCCTCGTGGAAGTACGCGACCCCCAGCACGAACTGGAAGACCGGCGCCAGATACTGGAGCAGGCCCAGCGTCGACAGCGGTACCCGGATCGCCGCCGCGCCGAAGCAGATCAGCGGCAGCGCGGTGATCACGCCCGTCCCGGCGAGCAGGGCCATCTGGCCCGTACCCTCCGAGCCGAAGGTGGCCGAGCCGGACGCGCCCAGCCACACCAGATAGCCGAGCGCGGGCAGGAACAGGACCGCGGTCTCGGCGGCCAGCGACTCCAGTCCGCCAATGTTGATCTTCTTCTTGACCAGGCCGTAGGTCGCGAACGAGAAGGCCAGTACGAGCGAGATCCAGGGCGGCTGCCCGTATCCGACGGCGAGGACGAGCACGGCGGCGAGGGCGATGAACACCGCCGTCCACTGGGCGGGCCGCAGCCGTTCCTTGAGCAGGAGAACGCCCATGGCGATCGTCACCAGCGGATTGATGAAATAGCCCAGCGAGGCTTCGACGACCCGGCCGCTGTTGACCGCCCAGATGTAGAAACCCCAGTTGAGGGAGATCGTGGTGGCGGCCACGGCGATGAGCCCCAGCTTGCGAGGCTGACGTATCAGCTCCGGTATCCAGCCCCAGCGGCGCAGCACCAGCAGCCCGACGGCGACGAACGCCAGCGACCAGACCATCCGGTGGGCCAGGATCTCCATCGCCCCGGCCGGTTCGAGCAGCGGCCAGTAGAGCGGGACCAGTCCCCACATCCCGTAGGCACCGATCCCGTACAGCAGTCCCGCCCGCTGGGCCGGCAGTCCCGCCCGCTGGTCGCCGTCCGCCTTCACTGGCCCTCCCCACCACAGACGCGCCGTCCCGGCACGGCGCCCCCAAGAAGGTAGCGCCGCGCGGGCCGCGATGTCATGTCCGTATCGTCATACGGTCATGACGCGTCTGTGCGCGAGTGTCAGCCCTTGAGCGCCTCGGCGATCGTCTCGGCGAGCGGGGTGGTGGGGCGGCCGGTCAGCCGGGCCAGATCCCCGGTCGTACCGGCGAGCAGGCCGCGCTCGATTCCGTGGTCCACGTCGACCAGGATCGAGGCCATCTGCTCCGGCACCCCCGCGCCGGTGAGGATTCCGAGCAGCGTCCCGGCCGGCACGTTGTTGTACGCGATGGTCCTGCCGGTCTGCCGCGACAGCTCCGCCGCGTACTCGCTCAGCGACCACGCCGTGTCGCCGCTCAGCTCGTACGCCTTGTCGAGGTGACCCTCACCGGTCAGTACGGCCGCCGCCGCGGCCGCGTAGTCGGCGCGGGAGGCGGCGGCGATCCTGCCCTCGCCCGCGGCGGCGACGACGGCGTCATGCTCCAGTACGGGCGCGAGGTTGCCGGTGTAGTTCTCGGTGTACCAGCCGTTGCGCAGGAAGGTGTACGGCAGCCCGGAGTCGAGGATCAGCCGCTCGGTCGCCTTGTGCTCGTCGGCCAGTCGGACATCGGCGTCGGGGCCGCCGAGGATGCCGGTGTACGCGAGCTGGGCCACGTCCGCCGCCCGCGCGGCGTCGATGACGGCGGTGTGCTGCGGCACGCGCTGCCCGACCTCGCTGCCGGAGATCAGCAGCACCCGGTCACCGGCCCGGAACGCGTCCGCCAGCGTCTCGGGCTTGCTGTAGTCGGCGACGCGCAGCTCGACACCGCGCGCCACCAGGTCCGCGGCCTTCTCCTCGTTCCGTACGACGATGGCGATTCCGTCGGCCGGCACGCCGTCGGCCAGCAGGGCCGCGACGACCAGTCGGCCGAGGTGTCCGGTGGCTCCGGTGACAACGATGCTCATGGATGCTCCAGTTCGGGTGGATATGCGCGGATCGGGACTCTCTGTCACTCACCCTAGGGTCGACACTAACCATGCGAAAGTACCCACCTTGAAGTAAGGTACTGGCATGGTCGTAAGCAAGCAGGTGGGCAAGGCGGAGAAGTCGGACGTCACCCCGTCCATGTGTCCCTCCCGGCTGGTCCTGGAGCATGTCACCAGCCGCTGGGGGGTGCTGGTGCTCGGCGCCCTGCTGGAGCGCTCGTACCGCTTCAGCGAACTGCGCCGGGAGATCGGCGCGGTCAGCGAGAAGATGCTCGCCCAGACACTCCAGACCCTGGAGCGTGACGGCTTCGTCCACCGCGACGCCAAGCCCGTCATCCCGCCGCGCGTGGACTACTCCCTGACCGAGCTGGGCAGGGAGGCCGCCGAGTATGTGTGCGATCTGGGGCGCTGGACGGAACGACGGCTGGACGACGTGTTCAAGGCCCGTCGGGCATACGACGAGGCCCGGACCTCGTAAGAGATCCGGGCCCCGGAGAACCGCGTCCCGACTTCGGGTCCAGGCCCTAGCCGACGACCGTCCAGGTGTCGCCACCGGCGAGCATCGTGGCCAGATCGCCCTTGCCCTGCCGCTTGACGGCCGCGTCCAGCTGGTCCGACATCAGGGTGTCGTAGACGGGCCGCTCGACGCTGCGCAGCACCCCGATGGGGGTGTGGTGCAGCGTGTCCGGGTCCGCGAGACGCGACAGCGCGAACGCGGTGGTGGGGCTGGTCGCGTGCGCGTCATGGACGAGGATCCGCGACTCGTTCTCGGGCGTGACGGCCACGACCTCCAGGTCACCGGTGGCCGGGTCGCGGACGACGCCCTTCTTGCCCTCCACGCCGAAGCGGATCGGCTGCCCGTGCTCCAGCCGGATCACGGCCTCCGCGGCCTTCTCCCGGTCCTTGAGGACTTCGAAGGCGCCGTCGTTGAAGATATTGCAGTTCTGGTAGATCTCCACCAGCGCGGTGCCGGGGTGGTCGGCGGCCTGGCGCAGCACTTCGGTGAGGTGCTTGCGGTCGGAGTCGACCGTACGGGCCACGAACGACGCCTCCGCGCCGATCGCCAGCGACACCGGGTTGAAGGGCGCGTCCAGCGAACCCATCGGGGTCGACTTGGTGATCTTCCCCAGCTCGGAGGTGGGCGAGTACTGGCCCTTGGTCAGCCCGTAGATCCGGTTGTTGAACAGCAGGATCTTGAGGTTGACGTTCCGCCGCAGCGCGTGGATCAGATGGTTGCCGCCGATGGAGAGCGCGTCGCCGTCGCCGGTGACCACCCAGACCGACAGATCGCGGCGCGAGGTCGCCAGCCCGGTGGCGATGGCGGGGGCGCGGCCGTGGATGGAGTGCATCCCGTACGTGTTCATGTAGTACGGGAAGCGCGAGGAGCAGCCGATGCCGGAGACGAAGACGATGTTCTCCTTGGCGAGGCCCAGCTCGGGCATGAAGCCCTGGACCGCGGCCAGCACCGCGTAGTCACCGCAGCCGGGGCACCAGCGGACCTCCTGGTCCGACTTGAAGTCCTTCATGGACTGCTTGGCCTCGGCCTTGGGGACCAGCGTCAGCAACTCGTTCGCATCAGACATCGATGGCCTCCTTGAGGGCCGTGGCCAGCTGCTCGGCCTTGAACGGCATGCCGTTGACCTGGTTGTACGAGTGGGCGTCGACGAGATACTTCGCCCGCAGCAGCGTGGCGAGCTGGCCGAGGTTCATCTCCGGCACGACGACCTTGTCATAACGGCCAAGGATCTCCCCGAGGTTGCGCGGGAAGGGGTTGATATGACGCAGATGCGCCTGGGCGATGGGCGTGCCCGCCCTGCGCAGCCGGCGGACCGCGGCGGTGATCGGCCCATAGGTGGAGCCCCAGCCCAGGACCAGCGTGCGGGCGCCGTCCGGGTCGTCGACGGTCAGATCGGGGACCTGGATCCCGTCGATCTTGGCCTGGCGGGTGCGCACCATGAAGTCGTGGTTGGCCGGGTCGTACGAGATATTGCCCGTGCCGTCCTGCTTCTCGATCCCGCCGATACGGTGCTCAAGCCCCGGTGTGCCGGGCACCGCCCACGGGCGGGCCAGGGTCCGCGGGTCACGCTTGTACGGCCAGAACACCTCGGTGCCGTCGGCCAGCTCATGGTTGGGTCCGGTCGCGAACCGCACCCGCAGATCGGGGAGTTCGTCCGTCTCCGGGATCCGCCAGGGCTCGGAGCCATTGGCGAGATAGCCGTCGGAGAGCAGGAAGACCGGGGTGCGGTAGGTCAGCGCGATCCGCGCGGCCTCCATGGCGGCGTCGAAGCAGTCCGCCGGGGTCTGCGGCGCGACCACCGGCACCGGGGCCTCGCCATTGCGCCCGTACATCGCCTGGAGCAGATCCGCCTGCTCGGTCTTGGTCGGCAGCCCGGTGGAGGGACCGCCGCGCTGGATGGCGACGACCAGCAGCGGCAGCTCCAGCGAGACCGCCAGACCGATGGTCTCCGACTTGAGCGCCACACCCGGGCCCGAGGTGGTGGTGACGGCGAGGGACCCGCCGAACGCCGCGCCCAGCGCCGCGCCGATGGCCGCGATCTCGTCCTCGGCCTGGAAGGTCCGTACGCCGAAGTTCTTGTGCCGGGACAGCTCGTGCAGGATGTCCGAGGCCGGGGTGATCGGGTACGAGCCGAGATAGAGCGGCAGGTCCGCCTGGTGGCCTGCGGCGATCAGGCCGTACGCCAGCGCCAGGTTCCCGGAGATATTGCGGTACGTGCCGGTCGGGAACGCGGCACCGGCCGGGGCGACCTCGTAGGAGACCGCGAAGTCCTCGGTGGTCTCCCCGAAGTTCCAGCCGGCCCGGAAGGCGGCGACATTGGCCTCCGCGATCTGCGGCTTCTTGGCGAACTTGGCCCGCAGGAACCTCTCGGTGCCCTCCGTCGGCCGGTGGTACATCCAGGAGAGCAGCCCGAGCGCGAACATGTTCTTGGAGCGCTCGGCCTCCTTGCGGGAGAGACCGAACTCCTTGAGCGCCTCGATCGTCAGCGTCGTCAGCGGCACCGGGTGCACCTGGTAGCCGTCGAGCGAGCCGTCCTCCAGCGGTGAGGTCAGATAGCCGACCTTGGCCATCGGCCGCTTGGTGAACTCATCGGTGTTCACGATGATTTCCGCGCCGCGCGGCACATCGCCGATATTCGCCTTCAGCGCGGCCGGGTTCATGGCCACGAGCACATTGGGCGCGTCGCCCGGCGTGAGGATGTCGTGGTCGGCGAAGTGCAGCTGGAACGAGGAGACGCCCGGCAGCGTCCCCGCGGGAGCCCGGATCTCGGCCGGGAAGTTCGGCAGCGTCGACAGGTCGTTCCCGAACGACGCCGTCTCGGAGGTGAACCGGTCACCCGTCAGCTGCATCCCGTCACCCGAGTCACCCGCGAAACGGATGATGACCCGGTCCAGTCGACGGACTTCCTTCTCGCCTGCGCCCCCCTGTCCGGACGCGGGGGCGCGCTGGTCACCGACGGCGCGATCGCTCTCACGCGCGTCGTCGGCCCCATCGGCCTGCTCGGCTGGGCTACTGACCTGGCTGGTCACTGAACTGGACCTCCCTCGGGCGGCGGCTCGGGACCGACCGGCCGCCCGGCAGTCCCGGAGGCCACCCTACGTCGGTAAGGGTCGCCTTCCCTTGACCGATCGAATGGTGGACGCCAGTTTGAGACGGCCGCGTGCGCTGATTTGTCATACTTTGCCCACCCCCGATGGGATCCGTGAAAGTCGTTCCGCTCTCATCCTTTGGTGCTAGGGCTTTCGTCCCGCCCCCCGCCCCGCCTGTGCGACCGACGGGGCGACAGCCAGGGTGTCCCCCGGTCTGTTCCCCGGTCAGGACCGCAGATACGTCAGGACGGCCAGCACCCGGCGGTGATCCCCATCACTAGGGGAAAGCCCAAGCTTCAGAAAGATATTGCTGACATGTTTCTCGACCGCTCCGTCGCTCACGACCAGCTGCTTGGCGACCGCCGAGTTCGTCCGCCCCTCGGCCATCAGCCCGAGCACCTCACGCTCGCGGGGCGTCAGCCCCGCCAGCACATCCTGCTTGCGGCTCCGGCCCAGCAACTGGGCGACCACCTCGGGGTCCAGCGCGGTCCCGCCCCTGGCCACCCGTACGACGGCGTCCACGAACTCCCTGACCTCGGCCACCCGGTCCTTGAGCAGATACCCCACGCCCCGGCTGCTGCCGGCCAGCAGCTCGGTGGCGTACTGCTCCTCGACGTACTGGGAGAGCACCAGCACCCCGATCCCCGGATGGTCCCGGCGCAGCCGCACGGCCGCCCGCACCCCCTCGTCGGTGTGGGTCGGCGGCATCCGTACGTCCGCGACCACCACATCCGGGAGCGCGCCCTCGTTCGCCAGATCACCCACGGTCTTGATGAGCGCTTCCCCGTCACCGACACCGGCGACGACATCGTGTCCGCGGTCGGTCAGCAGCCGGGTCAGGCCCTCCCGAAGCAGCACTGAGTCCTCGGCGATGACGACCCGCACTCTGTCTTCCACGATGATGTAGCCCCCATTGGTGAGATCTGTCCCCTGTGCCCTCCAGCATCCCAGTATTCGTATCGCTGCGCGCACACCCGGCGGGAAAAGGCCCGCTGGGTGTGCGCGAGCCTCCCGGGCGGGGGCACCCGGAAGGCAGCACGCCGTACGAGCTCACGCCGTACGAGTTCCAGCTGTACGAGCTCACGCCGTACGAGCTCACGCCCTACGAGCTCACGCCGTGCGGCGTTCCTTGAGCGTCAGCCCCGCCAGGGCAGCTCCGCCGTCACCGTCGTCGGACCGTCGGCGGGTGAGTCGATGACCAGGATCCCGTCCACCGCGTCCAGCCGCTCCGTCAGCCCGGCCAGCCCGCTGCCCGCCGTCGCGTCCGCCCCGCCCCTGCCGTCATCCGTGACCTGAAGCATCAGCCGGTCCTGCGTCTGCCACACCTCCACCGTCGCCCGGCTCGCCCTGGCGTGCTTGCTGACGTTCTGCAGCAGCTCGGAGACCGTGAAGTAGGCGATGCCCTCGATCGCGGCGGCCGGCCGGTAGGGGAGATCGACCTCCACCTTCACCGGGACCGTGCAGCGGGAGGCCACGGAGGAGAGCGCCGCGTCCAGCCCGCGGTCGGTGAGGACGGCCGGGTGGATGCCGCGCGCCAGATCCCGCAGCTCCTGGAGCGCCGTCTTCACCTCGCCGTGCGCCTCGCCGACCATGCGCGCCGCGGCCTCCGGGTCCTCCGCCAGCTTCTCCTTCGCCAGCCCCAGATCCATGGCCAGGGCCACCAGCCTCGCCTGCGCGCCGTCGTGCAGATCGCGTTCGATACGGCGCAGATCGGCCGCTGCCGTGTCGACCACCACTCCCCGGTCCGACTCCAGCTCCGAGACCCGGGTGGCCAGCCGGGACGGGCCGAGCAGCCCCATCACCAGCAGCCGGTCCACGGTCGCCAGGCCGCGTATCAGCCAGGGGCAGAAGAGCACCAGCACCAGCCCCACCACCGAGGTGGCGGCTATCTCGAACGGTGTGTCCAGGAAGAAGCCGTTCCCCGCGCCGTCGCTGTAGATCGCGATTCCCGACTGGTCGAGATTGCTGGGAAACACCCACTGCCACAGCGGATACGTGAACAGCCCCCAGGCCACGGACCAGACCGTCAGGGACACCACGAACGCGAACAGCGCCCACGGGAAATGCAGGATCGCGTAGAGCAGATGGCGCCAGGACACCCCGCTCTTCAGCACCGCGCCGACCCAGGACATCAGCCCGCTCTTCGCGCCACGGGCCGGCTCCGGCTCCGGCACATCGAGCCCCAGCAGCGCGCGCGCCCGCGCCCGCTCCATCATCCCGAAGCCGCGGCAGCCGGCCAGCCCCAAGGCCAGCACGGGCACCCCGAGGAAGGTGACCAGCAGCCCCGCCCCGAGCGCGATGGTCGCTATCGCGTAGCAGAACAGCACCGTGCTGATGGGCAGGCTGAGCAGCAGATAGCCGAACTCGCGCCAGGTGCGTCCCTCGACCGGGGCGCGCAGGGCCGGCGGAAGGAAGTGGGGCCGCGGCTGCGATCCATAATCCAAGGCCATGGGTGTGGTCCGTTCTGCGAGCGGGCTGGGGGAGAGCGGGCTGCGTGTCTCCATGTCCTCCATGCTCCCGGGGCCCGAGCACCCGCACCATGAGGCCGGTCTCCGTCTTTCCCCTGGGGTTTTCCCCACCCCCGAGGTGCGGTCGCGCCCCGCGCGGGGCCGCCCTGGGCGCTCCCCTGGGCGGCCCGAAGCCGCGCTCAGCTCTTACCGCGCCGCCGCCACGGCAGCTCCGCCGTGACGACCGTCGGCCCGCCGGCCGGGGATTCGAGGACGAACAGACCGTCCACCGCGTCGAGCCGCTCGGACAGGCCGGACATGCCCGTACCACCGTCCAGCCGCGCGCCGCCGCGCCCGTCGTCCTGCACCTGGATCAGCAGCCGGTCGTCCCGCCGCCACACATCCACCGACGCCATCCGCGCCTCGCTGTGCTTGCTGACGTTCTGCAGCAGCTCGGAGACCGTGAAATACGCGATGCCCTCGATGGCCTCGGCCGGCCGCTCGTCCAGATCCACGGTNGGCTCGCCCTGGCGTGCTTGCTGACGTTCTGCAGCAGCTCGGAGACCGTGAAGTAGGCGATGCCCTCGATCGCGGCGGCCGGCCGGTAGGGGAGATCGACCTCCACCTTCACCGGGACCGTGCAGCGGGAGGCCACGGAGGAGAGCGCCGCGTCCAGCCCGCGGTCGGTGAGGACGGCCGGGTGGATGCCGCGCGCCAGATCCCGCAGCTCCTGCAACGCCAGCTTCACCTCGCCATGGGCCTCGTCCACCATGCTCGCCGCCGTCTCCGGATCCTCCAGCAGCTTCTCCTTGGCGAGGCCGAGCCCCATGGCCAGGGCCACCAGCCTCGCCTGCGCGCCGTCGTGCAGATCGCGTTCGATACGGCGCAGATCGGCGGCGGCCGTGTCGACCACCACTCCCCGGTCCGACTCCAGCTCCGCGATCCGCCGCTCCAGCTCGTCGGAGGGCGAGAGCAGCGCCCGCACCATCGCCCGGTCGACATTGGCGAGCCCGCGCGCCACGTAGGGGAGGACCGGCCAGAACACGAAGAGACCCGCGATCGTGACACCGAACGTCAGCACGCCCCAGGGCAGCCGGATGAACTCGTACAGCACGGTCCGCCAGGCCACCGGATCCTTCAGCCCGGCCCATATCCGGCCGAGCAGCCCGTCGGGCCGCCGTCCGGGGCCGTGCAGCGGGCTCGGCTCCTCGATCCGTACCCCGAGCAGCGCCCGCGCCCGCGCCCGCTCCGCCCGGCCGAGCAGCCGCGCCCCCGCGAGCCCGCAGACCAGCCACGGCAGCCCGATCACCGTCACCGAAAGCCCCGCACCGGTGGAGACCGTGAACACCACATAGACAAAACCGACCAGGGAAGCCGGAAGGTTCACCAGGAGGTGCGCGATCTCCTTCCAGGTGTGCCGGTCGAAAGCGAAACGCGCGGGTGGCGGACGGTCATCGTCGGGGAGGCTGCTGCTCACGGTCATAGAGACCAAGCCTGCACGGAGCCGATGGCGCGCGCCATGGGGTAGCTGGGCCGGTTGAAGTAGGGATAACCCCACTAAGCGGGACGCGGCTGCTTACCAAGTCTTTAACAGGGCCTAGACTCCCGTCCGTACAGATCGTCGAAGAAGCCGCTACGAGGTCAGGGAGCGAGGGGCGGACGTGTCGCAACCGACCGTTCTCGCGTCGGACTACTTCCAGAGCTATTCGGTGGTCGGACTGCTCGCGGTCGTCGGCGTGCTGTTCGTCGCCGTCGCCTTCGGGGCGGGCCGGCTGCTGCGGCCGGTGGTGCCGACGCCGGAGAAACTGCTCACCTATGAATGTGGTGTGGACCCCGTGGGCGAGGGCTGGGCACACACCCAGGTCCGCTACTACGTGTACGCGTTCCTCTACGTGATCTTCGCCGTCGACTCGATCTTCCTCTTCCCCTGGGCGACCGTCTTCGCGGCCCCGGGATACGGCGCAACGACGCTGATCGAGATGTTCATCTTCCTCGGCTTCCTGGCCGTAGGACTGCTCTACGCATGGAAGAAGGGCGTCCTGGAATGGACGTGACCCCCACTCCCACTCCCGCTCCCGCTCCCGAATTCCTGCCGACCGTGCCCGCCGACGGTCCCGCCGCGAGCGGAACCGGAAAACGGCTCGGTGTGCTCTCCCGGCTGGCCCCGCAGCCCATGAAAGTGGTCCTCAACTGGGGCCGCCGCTACAGCCTCTGGGTCTTCAACTTCGGACTCGCCTGCTGCGCCATCGAGTTCATCGCCGCCTCCATGTCCCGGCACGACTTCATCCGGCTCGGAGTGATCCCCTTCGCCCCGGGACCGCGCCAGGCCGACCTGATGGTCGTCTCCGGCACCGTCACGGACAAGATGGCACCCGCCGTGAAGCGGCTGTACGAGCAGATGCCCGAGCCCAAGTACGTGATCTCCTTCGGCGCCTGCTCCAACTGCGGTGGCCCGTACTGGGACTCCTACTCCGTGACGAAGGGCGTCGACCAGATCATCCCGGTCGACGTCTACGTACCGGGCTGCCCGCCCCGCCCCGAGGCGCTGCTCCAGGGCATCCTGAAGCTCCAGGAGAAGATCGCCCGCGAATCGCTCGGCGAGCGCTACGCCGCGGCCGGCCGGCCCTCGGCCGCCGCGCTGCGCAGCGGACTGGTCACGCCGCCACCGCCGCCGACGACGTCGACGCCGGGGGAGAGCGCCTCGTGAACGCATACGACCGGCTGCCGGACGCCGCCGCCGAGATCTTCGGTGAGGGGGCCACGGCCGAGCTGACCTATGACCTGCTGACGGTCGATGTCCCCGCCGAGTCCTGGATCCCCGCGCTCGAAACCGCCCGCGACCAGCTGGGCTGCACCTACTTCGACTGGCTGAGCGCGGTCGACGAGCCGGGCACCGGCTTCCGCGTCTGCGCCCATGTCGTCGCCCTGGAGGGCGGTACGGTCCGCCGGCTGCTGGTCCGTACGACCGTCCCGCACGACGCGGCCGTCCTGCCCACGGCCATCGGCGTCTACGCGGGCGCGGGCTGGCACGAACGCGAGACGCACGAGATGTTCGGCGTCTCCTTCTCCGGCCACCCCCATCTCGTTCCCCTTCTTCTCCCCGAGGAGTTCGAGGGGCACCCGCTGCGCAAGGACTTCGTCCTGGCGGCCCGGGTCGTCAAGGCATGGCCGGGCGCGAAGGAGCCGGGCGAGTCCGAGCACGGCGGCCCCAAGCGGCGCCAGATGCTCCCGCCCGGTGTGCCCGATCCGAACGAGTGGGGTCCTCTCAAGGGCCAGCTGCCCCCGGCCCCGGCCCGGCCCGCCCGCGGGGCACGCGCCGCGGGTGCCGGTGGCGCGGGTGCCGGTGCCGCCGCGGGCGACCGCCCGGTGCGCCGCGCGCGCAGCGTCACGCAGGGCTCGGCGAGCCAGCAGCCGGAGGGCACGACCCCGGACGCGCCGTGGCGCAAACCCCCTCCGGCCGAGAGCCCGGGGAGCGAAAGCCCCAAGCCGGAAGGCCCCAAGCCGGAAGCTCCCGAGCCCGAGGGCCCCCAGAGCGAGGGCCCCCGGAGCGAGGGCCCCGAGAGCGACCGCCGCCCCGAAGGAGACGCGTGAACGACGTACTCGACGTCGCCCTCCGGCTCATCGTCGTCTTCGCCGTGTTCCTGGTCGTTCCCCTCGTCGTCGGTCAGACCGAGCACAAGGTGATGGCCCATATGCAGGGCCGTCTCGGCCCCATGCACGCGGGCGGCTTCCACGGCTGGGCCCAGCTCGTCGCGGACGGGGTGAAGTTCGCGCAGAAGGAGGATGTGGTCCCGGCCAACGCCGACCGCCGTATCTTCCAACTCGCTCCCGCCGTCGCCCTTCTCCCGTACCTCCTCGTGCTGGTCGCGATCCCCATCGGTCCGAGCGAGGGCGCGGTCGGCCAGGTCGTCGACGCGGGCATCTTCTTCGTGCTCGCCGTGATGGGCGTCGGGGTGCTCGGCTCGCTCATGGCGGGCTGGGCCTCGGCCAACAAGTTCTCCCTTCTCGGCGGTCTGCGTACCGCCGCGCAACTGCTCGCCTACGAGCTGCCGATGCTGCTCGCCGCCGCCTCCGTCGCGATGGCGGCCGGCACCGTCTCCCTCCCCGGCATCCTCAACGCCTTCGAGTGGTGGTGGCTGCCCTGGCAGATCGTCGGCGCCCTGGTCTTCTTCGTCGCCGGTCTCGCGGAACTCCAGCGCCCGCCCTTCGACATGCCGGTCGCCGACTCCGAGATCATCTTCGGCGCCTACACCGAATACACGGGCCTGCGCTTCGCGCTCTTCCTGCTCGCCGAGTACGCGGGCATCGTCGTCCTGTGCGGACTGACCACGGTCCTCTTCCTCGGCGGCTGGCACGGCCCGCTCGGGGACGACGGACTCGGCTGGGTCTGGACGCTCCTCAAGACGGCCGTGCTCGCGTTCGTCATCATCTGGCTGCGGGTGAGCTATCCGCGGCTGCGTGAGGACCAGTTGCAGAAGCTCGCCTGGACCGTTCTCATCCCGCTCGCTCTCGCGCAGATCGCGCTCACCGGCATCGTGAAGGTGGCGATCAACTAGTGGCCCCCTCGTTTCCCGGCTCCGGTCTGGCCAAGGGCCTGGCCGTCACCCTGCGGACGATGACCAGGAAGACCGTCACCCACCAGTACCCCGAAGCACAGCCCGAACTCCCGCCCCGCACCCGTGGCGTGATCGGACTGTTCGAGGAGAACTGCACGGTCTGCATGCTCTGCGCCCGTGAGTGCCCCGACTGGTGCATCTATATCGACTCCCACAAGGAGACGGTCCCGGCCGCCGTCCCCGGAGGGCGCGAACGCAGCCGTAATGTCCTCGACCGGTTCGCCATCGACTTCGCGCTCTGCATGTACTGCGGTATCTGCATCGAGGTCTGTCCTTTCGACGCTCTCTTCTGGTCACCGGAGTTCGAGTACTCGGAGACGGACATCCGCGAACTCACCCACGAGCGGGACAAGCTCCGCGAGTGGATGTGGACGGTGCCCGCGCCGCCCGCTCTCGACCCCGCGGCCGAGGAGCCGAAGGAGCTCGGCGCCGCCCGCAAGACCGCCGAGAAGCTCGCGACGGCGGCGCAACGGGAGCGGGAACAGGAGGCGGGCGAGTGACCCCCGCAACGCACGGCTTCCTGTCGCCCAGCGGTGTCGAGATCGCCTTCCTCCTCGTCGGCCTGGTCACCATCGGCGCGGCCCTCGTCACCGTCACGACCAGACAGCTGGTCCACGCCGCTCTCTGGCTGGTCGTCACTCTCGGCGGCCTTGCCGTCGAATATCTGCTGCTCACGGCGGAGTTCATCGCCTGGGTGCAGGTCCTGATCTATCTCGGTTCCGTGGTGGTCCTCCTTCTCTTCGGACTGATGCTCACCAAGGCGCCCATCGGCCGCTCCCCGGACGCCGATTCGGGCAACCGTCCCGTCGCCCTCGCGGTGGCCGTCGTCGCGGCCGTGTCCCTGGTCTGGGTGGTCGTCGACGCGTTCCGTACGACCTGGATCGACCTGGACGGACCGGCCCAGGGCTCCACGGAGGTGACAGGACACTTCCTGTTCCGCAACTGGGTGCTGCCCTTCGAGGCGCTCTCCGTGCTCCTGCTGGCCGCACTCGTCGGCGCGATCGTCCTCTCCCGTAAGCGCGCGACCGCCGCCAGGAACAGCCGGGGCGGAAGCGGCACCGAAAACGGCCGTAGCGGTAAGGAGCAGCGCTGATGCATCTCGCCTATCCCGCCGTGCTCGCGGCCCTGCTGTTCTGCACCGGGCTGTACGGAGTGCTCGCGCGGCGCAACGCGATCCTCGTCCTGATGTCCGTCGAGCTGATGCTCAACGCCGTCAACCTCAATCTGGTCGCCTTCGACGTCTGGCTCCGCGACACCCTGCACGCCGGCCAGGCGCTCACTCTTTTCGTCATCGCCATCGCCGCCGCGGAGATCGGCATCGGTCTGGCGATCGTCCTGATGGTCTACCGCAACCGCGGCACCTCGGACATCGACAGGCTCCGCGACACCGCGGAAGGCCCCGGGGGCCCCGAGGCCCCGGAGGGCACCGGACCGGAAGCGACCGACGCCGCCCCGGCGCAGAAGGCTGAGGCCACCGCGTGACCACCACGACCCTCGCCGTTCTCGTCCCCCTCCTGCCTTTCCTGGGCGCCGTCGCCGGGCTGTTGCTCGGCCGTGTCTCACCCGGGTTCGTACGACCGCTGGCCATCCTGCCGACCCTGGCCGCGGCGGGCTTCGCCATCGCCGTGGCCGTACGCCAGGGCGGCGGCGACGGCAACGGGACGCCGCCGCTGGACGCCGCGACCCAGCTCACCCCCACCGGCTCGGTCCCCATCGACCTCGCCCTGCACATCGACGGCTTCGCGGCTCTGGTCGCCGTCCTCGTCGGCGTCGTCGCGTCATGCGTGCAGATCTACTCGACGGGATATCTGCGCGGCGACGCGCGCTACCCCTCGTACGCGGCTCTGGTCTCGCTCTTCACCTCCGCGATGCTCCTCGTCGTCTACTCGGGCGATCTGATGGTGCTGCTGGTCGGCTGGGAGATCATGGGCATCTGCTCGTACTTCCTCGTCGGCCACTACTGGGAGACGCCGGAGGCGCGCGCGGCCTCCCTCAAGGCCTTCCTCGTCACCAAGCTCGGTGATGTCCCCTTCCTGATCGGGCTGTTCGCGCTCGCCTCTGACGCCGGGACGTTCCGTATCACCGGCGTGCTGAAGACCGTCGCCGACGGTGGCCTCGACCACCCCACCCTGATCGCGCTGCTGCTGCTCGCGGGTGTGGCCGGCAAGTCCGCGCAGTTCCCGCTGCACACCTGGCTGCCCGACGCGATGGCGGGCCCCACACCCGTCTCCGCGCTGATCCACGCGGCGACGATGGTCGCCGCCGGTATCTACTTCGTGGCCCGGCTCCTTCCTGTCTTCGCCGCCTCGGCCGCCGCCCTGGTGGTGCTCGCCGTGATGGCCGCGATCACGATGGTCGGCTCGGCGCTCGCCGCCCTCGCGCAGGACGACATCAAACGCGTCCTCGCCTACTCGACCATCGGCCAACTCGGCTATATGTCGGGCGCCCTGGCCGTGGGCGACCGTGGCGCGGCCGTCTTCCATCTCATCGCGCACGGCGCGTTCAAGGCGCTCCTCTTCCTCGGTGCGGGCGTGATCATCCATGCCGCCGGCACCAACTCACTGGCCGCCATGTCCCGGATGCGCGGCCTCTCCCAGCGCATCCCGGACGCCTACTGGACGGTGACCGTCGCCCTGCTCGCGCTCGCCGCGATCCCCCCCTTCGCCGGCTTCTTCTCCAAGGAATCCGTCCTCGTCGCCGCCGAGCACACGGCTTTCGGCGAATCCGGCGGCGCCGCCCCCGGAGCGGCCGGCTGGACCGTACTGCTCGCCGGACTGCTCACCGCCCTCCTCACCGCCGCCTACGCGGCCCGCCTCTGGCTGCTGACCTTCCGCGGCCGGGGCTCCGAGGTCCCCGACTACGGCAAGCAGCCCCTCTCCATGAACGCCGTCCTGTGGGTGCTGGCCATCCCCACCATCGGTCTCGGCCTGGCCGTCGGCCTTCTCCCGGGCTGGTTCGACGGCCACACCCTCGCCCCGAACCTCACCACCTCCGTCCTGGGCACGGGCGTCGCACTCGTCGGTGGTCTGATCACCTACGGCTGCTGGCGGCACACCACCGCGCTGGCGGCCCGCACCCCGATCGGGGCCGTCGTCCCCCACCCCGACACGGAGCCCGCCCTCGCGGAGAGGGAAGCCATCGAGATCCACACGCGGGTGTACGGCTCGATCGCGGGCGCCCCCGACCCCGCGGACCCCGCCCGCCTCCTGCTGGGGCCGCTCCACCGCCACGCGGCGGCCGGCTTCCATCTCGACGCCCTCTACCACCGGCTGTTCGTACGCCCCGTCCTGGCGGCCGCCCAGCTCGTCCGCTTCCTCGACCGCGAGGTCGTCGACACCTACGTACGCGGCGCGGCCACCGGCACCGGCTGGCTCGGCGCCGCCGTACGCCGTGCCCAGACCGGAAACGTGCAGACCTACCTCAGCGCCCTGCTGGCCGGCTCCGTCGTCCTGGCGATCGCCGCCGTACTCGTCGCCGCCGGAGCGTGAGCCGTGATCGATATCAGTGAATCCGTGATGCAGTTCCTTCTCGCGTTGATCGTCGTCGGGCCGCTCATCGGGGCCGTCGCGGCCCTCCTCCCGGCCCCGCCAGGACTGCGGGGCAAGAGCCCCGACCAGGCCGTGCTGCGCCACGGCGTGACCGTGACCGGCGCGATCCTCGTCGCCGTGATCGTCCTGACCCTCGGCTTCGACCATGACCAGCCGTCAAAGACGCAGGCCACGACGGACATCAGCTGGATCGCGGCGCTGGACGTCCGGATCCACCTCGGCATCGACGGCATTTCCCTCCCCCTTCTGGTCCTGACCGCGCTGCTGACCTTCCTCTGCGCGCTCTACAGCTACTACCAGCCGCCCAAGGGCCCCTCGCCCAAGGGATTCGTCGCCCTGCTGCTCGTGCTGGAGTCCGGCACGCTCGCGACCTTCGCCGTTCTCGACCTCGTGCTCTTCTTCCTGGCCTTCGAGATGGTGCTGATCCCGATGTACTTCCTCATCGCCCGCTGGGGCGGCTCGGAAGGCGTTACCGGCGGCAGGCAGGCCGCCGCCTGGAAGTTCATCCTCTACACGCTGCTCGGCTCCGTGGTCATGCTGCTCGGCCTGCTGCTGATCGGGCTCAACGCGGGCACATTCGACATGGTGGCACTCGCCACTGACAACGGCCGCGGGCTCAGCACATCCGTGCAGCTCATCGCCGTTCTGGCGATCGGCATCGGCCTCGCGGTCAAGACCCCGATGTGGCCGCTGCACAGCTGGCTGCCCGACGCCCACACCGCCGCCCCGACCGTCGGCTCGGTGCTCCTCGCCGGCGTGCTGCTCAAGATGGGTACGTACGGCTTCGTCCGGATCATCCTGCCCATCGCCCCCGACGGCATGCGAACCTTCGCGCCGTATCTCGCGGCCTTCGCGGTCGTCGGCATCATCTACGGCTCCCTGGCCTGTCTCGCGCTGGCCAAACAGGGCGCCGGGGGCGACCTCAAACGGCTGATCGCGTACTCCTCCGTCGGCCACATGGGCTTTGTCCTGCTCGGCATCGCGACCATGACACCCACCGGCGTCAACGGCGCGCTCTTCGCCAACATTGCCCACGGCCTCATCACCGGCCTGCTGTTCTTCCTGGTCGGAGCGGTCAAGGAGCGGTACGGCAGCGCCGACCTCGACACCCTCGCCGGAGCCACCGGCGCCGCGCTCTACGGCCGCGCCCCCCGCCTCGGCGGGCTGCTCGCCTTCGCGGCCGTCGCCTCCCTCGGCCTGCCCGGCCTCGCCGGATTCTGGGGCGAGATGCTCGCGATGTTCGGGGCCTTCAACCCGGCGGAGGGGCTGAGCCGCCCCGCCTTCCTCACCTTCATGGTGATCGCGGGCTTCGGCACGCTGCTCACGGCCGCGTATCTGCTGATCGTCGTACGCCGCGTCTGCATGGGGGCGTACGCCCAGGAAGGCCCGCAGGAAGGCCCCCAGGGAGGCCCGCAGGAAGCCCCGCCGGGAGGACCGACGGAAGCCCTGCCGGAAGGACCGACGGCGCCGACAGCACGCCTCACCGACGTACGGACCTACGAGTTCGCCGCCTGGACCCCGCTCGTCGCCCTCACCGTCATCGCCGGTCTCTGGCCCGCCGTTCTGCTCGGCCTCACCGACCCCGTCGTGCAGAAGCTCCTCGCAGGAGGCAAGTCGTGACCGTGGCCGCCGAGAGCGCCGCCGGCGCCGCCAGCCTCGTCCAGTCGATCGACTGGCTCGCGATCGCGCCCCCCACCATCACAGCGGTCGTCGCCCTGATCGTGCTGGTCGCCGATCTCTTCGTACCGGAGCACCGCAAGCCGCTCCTCGGCGGTATAGCGATCGCCGGTCTGGTCGCCGCGCTCCTCACCCTTCTCCCGCTGCGCGCGGGCGACCGCTCGACGTTCTGCCTCACCAACGACGCCGATGTCTGCAGCTACACCGCCGACCACTTCGCGCTTGTCATCCAGCTGCTGGTGCTCGGCGGGGCACTGCTCACCGCCCTGATCTCGCTCCACGACAGCAGGAAACTCCCCGTGGGGGAGTACTGGTTCCTGCTGCTCGCCTCGGCGGCCGGCGCCGCCCTGCTGCCCGCCTCGCGTGATCTCGCCACTCTCGTCGTCGCACTCGAAGTGGCGTCGCTGCCCGCCTTCGCGCTCGTCGGACTGCGGCGCGGCGACCGGCTCTCCTCCGAGGCCGCGCTGAAGTTCTTCCTCTCGTCGGTGACCGCGACCGCCGTGATGCTGCTGGGCGTCAGCTTCGTGTACGCCGCGACCGGCACCCTCCACCTCACCCGGATCGCCGCGGAGCTGGGGCATGTCCCCGGCCAGTTGGACACCCTCGCCAAGGCGGGCGTCGCCCTGACCCTCGTCGGTTTCGCCTTCAAGACGGCCGCCGCCCCGTTCCACTTCTGGGTGCCCGACACCTATGTGGGCGCGCCCCTGCCCATCGCCGCGTACCTCTCCGTCGTCGGCAAGGCGGTCGGATTCTCCGGCCTCATTCTGGTGACCGTCATCGCGTTCCCCTCGTACCGCGAGGTGTGGGGCCCGGTACTCGCGGTCCTCGCCGCGCTCACCATGACCCTCGGCAATGCCGCGGCGCTGCGTCAGTCGGCCACCCGCGCGCGGAGCGCGGTACGGCTGCTGGCCTGGTCGTCCGTGGCCCAGGCGGGCTATCTCCTGGTGCCGATCGCCGCCGCGGCGTACGCGGGCGGCGACCGGATCGGATCGACCGTCGCGTACGCCCTGATGTACGCCGTCGTGAACCTGGGCGCGTTCGCGGTCGTCGTGCTGGTGGCCCGTACGAAGCCGCTCAACCGCCTCTCCGACTACCGGGGCCTCTACGCGCGGCGGCCCCTCGTCGCCCTCGCCATGGGCTTCTTCCTGCTCTGCCTGGCCGGACTGCCGCCGGGCATCATCGGCCTGTTCGCCAAGGTCACGGTCTTCTCGGCGGCCGTCGACGCGGGCCTCGGCTGGCTGGCCGTCGTCATGGCCGTCAATGTGGTGATCGGGCTGTACTACTACCTCCAGTGGACGGCGCTCCTCTTCCGCGCGCCGGAGCCGGAGGCCGGAAGCGCGGTTCCGGAGTCCGTCGGCGACGAGGTGGCCATCGGCCGGCCCCCCGCGGCCGTCACCGCCGCCATCGCGCTCACGGCAGCGGCCGGTGTCGCCCTCTCCGGGGCGCCCCAGCTCGTACTGCGCTTCGCCGGTACGAGCCTCTTCTAGCACGCGCGTACCCAAAAGCCCGCACCACCGCCACCCGGACGGCGTACGCCCCTGTCCGGCGGCACAAGGGAACCCGCGCCGCCCGCCTGGCGTTGACCAGTACGGAAGGGTCCACTGAAGAGTGGAGCAGCACCAGCAAAGGGTTCCCCTGCCGCACCACTTGGAGGGCGTACCGTGCACCGCCGGCACAACGGGCTCAGGACCGCCGTACTCCTCGGGGGACTGTCCGCACTCATCATCGCGATCGGCAGTTTCTTCGGCAGTACGGGCCTGATCGTCGCGCTCGTCGTGGCGATCGGCACGAACGCGTACGCCTACTGGAACAGCGACAAGCTGTCCCTGCGCGCCATGCGCGCCCGCCCCGTCAGCGAATTCGAGGCGCCTCAGCTCTACCGCATCGTCCGTGAGCTCTCGACCGCCGCCCGCCAGCCCATGCCACGGCTCTACATCTCGCCCACCCAGGCCCCCAACGCGTTCGCCACCGGCCGCAACCCGCGCAATGCCGCCGTCTGCTGTACGGAAGGCATCCTCCAGATCCTGGACGAGCGCGAGCTGCGCGGAGTCCTCGGCCATGAGCTGAGCCATGTCTACAACCGGGACATCCTGATCTCCTCCGTCGCGGGAGCCCTCGCCTCCGTGGTGATGTTCCTGGTGAACTTCGCCTGGCTGATCCCCTTCGGCCGGTCCGACGACGATGACGGCCCCGGGATCTTCGGCATGCTGCTGATCATGATTCTGGGCCCCCTGGCGGCCTCGGTCATCCAGCTCGCGGTGAGCCGCTCGCGGGAGTACGAAGCCGATGCCTCGGGCGCCCAGATCACCGGCGACCCCCTCGCTCTGGCGAGTGCGCTGCGTAAACTGGACGCGGGGACGAAACAGCTCCCGCTGCCTCCCGAGCCACGTATCGAGACCGCGAGCCACATGATGATCGCGAACCCCTTCCGCCCCGGGGACGGAGTCTCGAAGCTGTTCTCCACGCACCCGCCGATGGCGGAGCGCATCGCCCGACTGGAACAGATGGCAGGTCGTCGCCCATGAAAACAATCCTGAACGTCATATGGCTCGTTCTGTGCGGCTTCTGGATGTGCCTCGGCTATCTGCTGGCAGGCGCGCTGCTCTGTATCACGATCATCGGCATCCCCTTCGGGGTGGCCGCGTTCCGTATCGGGTTCTACGCCCTGTGGCCCTTCGGCTATATGGCGGTCGACCGCCGCGACGCGGGGGCGCCCTCGTGCGTCGGCAATGTGCTGTGGCTGGTTCTGGCGGGCTGGTGGCTCACCCTCGGCCACATCCTCACCGGTATCGCCCTGTGCGTCACGATCATCGGAATCCCGCTGGGCCTGGCCAACTTCAAGCTGATTCCCATCTCGCTGGCACCGCTCGGCAAGGAAATCGTCCCCACCGACCAGCCGTTCGCGGCCCGCTGACCGTTTCCTTCGCCCAGAGCGTGAACCTCCGGCGGTCGCGCCTCCCGTGCAACCGCCACCCGCCCGTACGGCGTCTTCCAGGACAAGACCGTACGAAAGGCAGGTTCAAGGCATGGGTGTCATCAGCTGGATCGTTCTAGGACTTCTCGCCGGAGCCGCCGCCAAGATTCTGCTCCCCGGCCGGGACCCGGGCGGACTGATCGGTACGACCCTCATCGGTATCGCGGGAGCCTTCATCGGCGGCTGGATCTCGGCCCGTTGGCTCGACCATCCCATCAGTAACGAGTTCTACGACGGGGCGACCTGGATATCGGCGATCGGCGGCGCTCTTGTGCTGCTCGTTCTCTACCGGCTGATTTTCGGCCACTCCCGCGCCCGCTGAGCCACCGCCCCGCTGAGCCCGGCTACGCAAGGCCGGCTAGACGAGACCGGTCTCGCGCAGAGTGATGTTCAACCGCCCGGTGCCCAGGCCCGTGGCCGGGTCCGCCGTATCCGGATAGACCTTGGGCACCCCGTGGTACGCGTACCGCGAAGGCCCCCCGAAGACGAAGAGGTCCCCGGAGGACAGTTCGACATCCGTGTACGGCCGCCCCCGGCCCTCCGTATTGCCGAAGCGGAAGACACAGCGGTCGCCGATGCTCAGCGACACCACCGGCGCCCCCGACTTCTCGTCCTTGTCCTGGTGCATCCCCATCTTCGCGCCGCCCTCGTAGAAGTTGATCAGCGCCGTGTCCGGGGTGTACGCCGCGCCGGCCGCCGGATCGCCGTACGCCTCGACCAGCGCCTCGCGGCCCAACGCGACAAGCCAGTCCGGGAACTCCGCGACCCGCGCGCCATTCACATCGCCGGCCGTACGGGTATACGCGTACGGCTGCCAGTGCCAGCCCACGCAGACCGTCTGTACGGACATCACACCGCCGCTCGGCAGCACCGTGCGCCGGATCGGCACCGGCCCCCGCGCCCAGCCCCGGCAGGCGTCCACCAGCTCCCGCTGCCGCTCCTCGGACAGCCAGGAGGGAACGTGCACGGCGCCGGGCGCGACGACGGCGCGCGGCCTCGGGAACAGTTCCCCGCTCATCGCACCAGCGCGCCCTCCAGGCCGAGGAGGCGCTCCTTACGGTCCATACCGCCCGCGTACCCGCGCAGCGCCCCGTCCGCGCCGATCACCCGATGACACGGCCGTACGACAAGCAGCGGATTCCGTCCGATCGCGGTCCCCACGGCCCGCACCCCGGCCCCGGCGGAGCCGATCCGCCCGGCGATCTGCCCGTACGTCGCGGTCTCGCCGTACGGAATGGTGTCCACCGCCTGCCAGACCCGCCGCTGGAAGTCCGTACCGCTGTCCGCGTACTCGATCACGAACCGCGTCAGCGTCCCCGCGAAGTACGCCCTGAGCTGCCCGACGATCTCCTCGAACGCCTCCGGCGCCCGGACCCATCCGTCCTGGACGACGGCCGCGCCCTTCTGCCCCGGCACGGAGAGTGAGGCGAGCGCGACGCCGCCCTTCGCGGTGGCTGACTTCTCGCCCACGAGCAGCAGTTCGCCCAGCGGGCTGTCGATCGTCGTGTACATGGTCCCGGTCATCGCTCGTTCCTCTCCTCGCGGAGTGTTCAGCTGTCCACGAGCCGCGTTCCGTGGTCGCGTTCAGCTGCTCCGAGTAACGAGTCTCCGCCGCCCGGCCCGTCGAAGCTGGCGGGATTCGGACATCACGCCCGACCGGTGACGGCCGGGGCGGACACGGAGCTCCCGCCCCGCGCCGCCCACCTCACCGGTCGGTGCCGCGTCACCGGTAGTTCACGAACTGGAGCGCGAAGTCGAAGTCCTGCCCCTTCAGCAGGGAGATCACGGTCTGCAGATCGTCACGGCTCTTCGAGCTGACCCGCAGCTCGTCGCCCTGCACCTGCGCCTTGACGCCCTTGGGGCCCTCATCGCGGATGATCTTCGCGACCTTCTTGGCGTTGTCCTGGGAGATGCCTTCCTCGATCGAAGCGAAGATCTTGTACTCCTTGCCGGACAGCTGGGGCTCGCCCGCGTCCAGCGCCTTGAGCGAGATCCCGCGCTTGATCAGCTTGGACTGGAAGACGTCGAGGATCGCGTTGACCCGCTCCTCCGAGTTCGCCTGCATGAGGATCTTCTCGCCGGACCAGCCGATCGAGGCGCCGACGTTCTTGAAGTCGTAACGCTGCGCGATCTCCTTCGAGGCCTGGTTGAGAGCGTTGTCGATCTCCTGCCGCTCGACCTTCGAGACGATGTCGAAACTGGAGTCGGCCATGTCCTGTGGCTCCTTGTATCGGTGCTGTTCGGGTGCTCATCGCATGCTCGCTGCGCGACCGGACAGCGCCGGCCGCTGCCGTAAAGCCTAGTCACCCACGCCCGCCCGGAGTGCTGATCAAACCGGTGGCAGAGCACCCCCGGGCATCGGGTATCGTTTACGTCGTTGCCACGGAGCACCGCCCCAAAGCGGCCTCTCCAACCGGCAGCGACATCCCATGGCGGTGTGCCCGAGTGGCCAATGGGAGCGGACTGTAAATCCGTCGGCTTAGCCTACCCAGGTTCGAATCCTGGCGCCGCCACGCGATAGAGAAGGCCCCTGATTCACGGAGACGTGGATCAGGGGCCTTTCTCATGTCCGGGCGTTTCTCAGGTCAGGCCGGCCGGACAACGCCCCGCTACCGGCCCGGGGCCAGATCGGCGAGGCGGAACGCCAGCTCCGTCTCCCAGTTGGCCGGGTCCGGTTCCACCCGTGGGTCGGTCTTGTACGTCTCCAGTCGGCAGCCCCAGTGCTCCACCCCGTCGACCACGGTCATGTCCCACTCCAGCCCCTCGTGCTCCGCCCACTCCCGCAGCCCGCTGGTCACCGCCAACAGCCCGTCGGGATGGCCGAGGTGAGTGATCGTCGCGTAATGGCCGGCGGGCAGTGTCCCGACGCGGATCTCACCCTCCGGCTCCGGCGCCGACACCAGCGGGACGCCGGCCTCCACCTCCGACTCGGCGTCCATGTCGATGGTGCGGTAGCGGAAGAACGGCGCCCCCGCCAGTTCGAGCCCCTGGCCGAGCACCCAGCCGATGAGCCCGGGCAGCCGGTCGGCGATCGTCGGGAACTCGTCCATCCGGACAGATTTTCCGATGGCCACATAGGGCTGCTCGCCCCGGCGGACGATCTTCGGCAGGCTCACGGACCCGCTCCGGTCCTTTTCCGCGCCCACGCCTTCACCAACACCCCTCTGCATGCCCTTGCTCACACCGTCGTCGCTCATGTCCTCGTTCATGAGAGCAAGGACCGTCGCCGGGCCCGGAACTCATCGTCCGCCCGCCGCGACCTCCGTCGCCTCCGCCACCGGCACCGTCCCGCCGATCAGCCCCAGCGTCAGACCCGCGGTCCCCGGGGTCTCCACCAGCGCGGCCAGCACCGCCGCCACGTCGTCACGCGGAACCGACCCCCGTACCTTCGACTCCGTGAGCCGCACGAGCCCCGTCCCCGGGTCGTTCGTCAGCGCCCCCGGCCGCAGGATCGTCCAGTCGAGCCCGGACCGGGACCGTACGTACGCGTCCGCCGCGCCCTTGGCCCGCAGATACGCGTCGAAGACCTCGTCGCCCGGGTGATCAGGGTCCGCGCCCACGGACGAGACGACGAGGTGACGGCGTACGCCCGCGCGCTCGGCGGCGTCCGCGAAGAGGACCGCCGCGCCCTTGTCCACCGTCTCCTTGCGGGCCGCTCCGCTCCCGCCGCCCGCGCCCGCGGCGAAGACCGCCGCGTCCGCGCCCTTCAGCACCTCCGCCACCTCCTCGACCGAGGCCGACTCCAGGTCCAGTACGACCGGTTCGGCACCGGCTTCGCGCAGATCCTCCGCCTGCCCCCGGGCGCGGATGATGCCCGCGACCTCGTGTCCGCGCGCGGCGAGCAGTCGCTCAAGCCGCAGCGCGATCTGACCATGTCCTCCGGCGATCACGATTCGCATGCTTATGACGGTACGTCCGCGGACCGTTCACCGCTGATCCGGCATCCCGCTCAGGGGCCGGGGTTACCCAGGACGGACCGTCCCTGCCGGGGCAGTTCGAGCGCGACCGCCGCCGCCGAGTCGCAGTACTCCCGTACGGCGCTCGTCCGCGCCACCACCCGGCCGCGGTGGATGACGATCCTGCTGTACGCGAGGGACAGCGCGCCCTCGATCCGCTCCCCTCGTACGGCCAGCAACTCCGCCGGAAAGCCCGCCTCGATCCGTACCTCGGGCAGCCCCATCGCCGCCCGCGCCACCCCGCTCACCGCGTCGTACGCGTCCGCCGCCCGCATCCCGCCCCGCGACGCCAGCAGATACGCGGCCTCCAGCGGATCGCCGCGCCCCACCGGATTCGACACGTCCCGCAGCGCCCCACTGCCCGCCGCGATCCGCACACCGGCCGCCCGCAGCAGCCGTACGGGGGCGACGCCGCGCTCGGCGCCAGGCAGCCCGTACCCCCAGGAGTCCGCGCCGGGCGCCTCCGTACCGCGCCGGTCCCGCGCGCCGCCGCGCCTGTCCGCGCCCACGCGTTCCATGTCCGCGCCTTCCACGCCCCCGCAGCCGCCCTGCGGCAGACAGATCACCGTCACGCCGGCCGCCGCCAGCTGGTCCGCCGCGAGGGCCGCCGTCTCGGCCGGCAGCCTGGCCAGCCCCGCGCACGGCCCGAGCGCCACCCCGGGCCGCAGACCGCCCGCCATCGCGGCGAGCCGCGCGAGCCGGACCGGATCGTCACCGTCCGTATGCAGATCGACGGGGCAGCCGTGCTCGGCCGCGATCCCCAGAACCGCTTCCGCGTACCCGGCCGGATCCGGGTCCAGGTCGGGGCAGCCGCCCACCACACCCGCGCCCATCTTCACCGCGTCCCGCAGCATGGCGAGCCCGTCGGCGCCCGCGAGGCCGGTCAGCAGCCTCGGTACGGCGACGGCGGTCAGATCGGCGAGACCGCGCAGCGAACGCCTGGCCTGGAGCACCGCCTCCATCCGGCCCAGCTCCTGCGTGCCCCCGATCCGTACGTGCGAGCGCAGCGCGGTCGCTCCGTGCCCGAGTTGCAGCAGGGTGGCCTCGGTGGCGCGGCGCTGGACGTCCTCGGGGGAGGAGGAGCCCGGTCCGTCGGGGGTGAGCGCGGTGAGGGCGGTGTCACTGTGGGCGTGCGGCTCGGCCGGAGCGGGGAGCAGCAGATAGCCGGCCAGATCCAGCCGCGTGCCGAGCGCGGCGAGACTGCCCGCGGTGCCCACGGCCTCGATCCGGCCCGAGCTGAGCCGTACGTCCACGGTGCGGCCATCGATGAGACGGGCGCCGCACAGGACGAGCGCGGTGGTGTCGGGCAGGGCTTCGTCGGACGGCTGCGGCTGGCTGTCGGGCATCGCGCTCCTGGTGAGGGCTTTCCGGTCGGGCTCCGGCGCGCGGGATCACGCAGCGTGAGCCGAGCCTAGGGGCGCCTCGGTCGGCCTTCGAGGAGGAGCGCGACAGTCGTTCCGACGAGCCCACCAGTGGCGTACGGGACACCATGGGACGCGTGGGGCGTGGGGCGGGAAAACGGATTTGGGCGATCGGCAACCGACCGTGTAATGTCTTCATCGCTCGCCCCAATAGCTCAGTCGGTAGAGCGTCTCCATGGTAAGGAGAAGGTCTACGGTTCGATTCCGTATTGGGGCTCAGATGTTCGGTGATCCTCGCCTTCGGGCGAGGAGATCCAACATCGAAGCGGTGTAGCTCAGTCGGTAGAGCAAGCGGCTCATAATCGCTGTGTCACCGGTTCAAGTCCGGTCACCGCTACACAAAGTAGCCGATTGTGGGGTCGGTCCTTCGATCGGCTACTCTTTTCTGCGTTCATCCGTTCATCCGTTGTCCGTCCAAGGAGCACTCACGTGGCTGCCACCGACGTCCGCCCGAAGATCACGCTGGCCTGCGTGGAGTGCAAGGAGCGGAACTACATCACCAAGAAGAACCGGCGTAACAACCCGGACCGTCTTGAGATGAAGAAGCACTGCCCGCGCTGCAACTCGCACACCGCGCACCGCGAAACGCGCTGAATCAGGCTCGTCTGCGAGGCCGTCCCCGGTTGGGGACGGCCTCGTGTCGTTTCTCTTGTCTACATCAGACTCGTCTGCGTCAGGTCTTCAGGTCTGCGTCAGGCTTGTGGTCATCTACATCAGGAGGGAGCGAGTCAGTGGCGCTCGATCAGTCCTTCGTGGGGCGGAGCTATCCGCCCACCGCGCCGTACGAGGTCGGCCGGGAGAAGATCCGCGAGTTCGCCGAGGCGGTGGGCGATCCCAACCCGGCGTACACCGATCTGGAGGCCGCCAAGGCCCTCGGGCACTGCGATGTGATCGCTCCGCCGACCTTCGTGTTCGCGATCACCTTCAAGGCCGCGGGTGAGGTCATCGCCGATCCGCAGCTGGGTCTGGACTACAGCCGTGTCGTGCACGGCGACCAGAAGTTCGCGTACACCCGCCCTGTGCGGGCGGGCGACCGGCTGAGCGTCACCTCGACCATCGAGGCGATCAAGTCCCTGGCCGGGAACGACATCATCGATGTCCGCGGTGAAGTGCGCGACGAGGCCGGCGAGCATGTCGTGACCGCGTGGACCAAGCTGGTGGCGCGCGCCGCCGAGGGGGCGTGAGGCCGGTGACCGCGAAGATCGGTTACGACGAGGTCGAGATCGGTACGGAGCTGCCGTCGCGCGGCTTCCCCCTCACACGCGCGACGCTGGTGCGGTACGCGGGCGCCTCCGGGGACTTCAACCCGATCCACTGGAACGAGAAGTTCGCCAAGGAGGTCGGCCTCCCGGACGTCATCGCGCACGGCATGTTCACCATGGCCGAGGCGATCCAGGTGGTGACCGACTGGGTGGGCGACCCGGGAGCGGTCGTCGAGTACGGCGTCCGCTTCACGAAGCCGGTCGTGGTGCCCAATGACGACCAGGGCGCGCTGATCGAGGTCAGTGCGAAGGTCGCGGCCAAGCTGGACGACAACAAGGTCCGGGTGGATCTGACGGCGATGAGCGCGGGGCAGAAGGTGCTGGGGATGTCCCGCGCCGTCGTCCGGCTCGCCTGAGCGATCGACGAGTACCTGAGGGATCGACGAGTAAGGGGTGCCCGCAATTGACGGGCGCCCCTTACACTTGACATGGGTAGTGAGTGACCAATAACTTTCCTGTGTGGTCAGGATGAGCAAAGAAGAGCGGCGCGAGAGCGTGGTCCGCGCGGCGGTCTCGGAGTTCGCGCGGGGTGGCTACCACGGCACCTCCACGGAGACGATCGCCCACCGGGTCGGCGTCTCGCAGCCGTATCTCTTCCGCCTCTTCCCGAACAAGCAGGCCATATTCCTCGCCGCCGCGGAACGCTGTCTGCTGGACACCACACGCGTCTTCATCGAGGCGTCGGAAGGGCTGGAGGGCGAAGAGGCCCAGCAGGCCATGGCCGCCGCCTATCAGCAGCTGATCGCCCATGATCCGGAGAAGCTGCTGATGCAGATGCAGATGTATGTCGCGGTGGCGACCGCCGAGGCCGCGGGAGACCACGAGTTCGGCGACGCGGTACGGGCCGGCTGGCAGAAGCTCTGGGAGACGGTCCATCTGGCGCTCGGCGCGGACGTGGCCGGGACCACGACGTTTCTGGCGTACGGAATGCTGATCAACACCCTTGTCGCGCTGGGCTTCCCGTCCGACCATCGCGTCTGGTCCGGCTTCGTCGAGTCGAAGCGGCCGTCCGAACGCTGAAGTCCGACAGAGGAGCGTGGCGTCTCGGGTAAGCCTCTGGGCAAGGCGGCGTCCCCGTATCGCCATGAAAGCTGTCCCAAGCTGTCCAAAGCTGTCCAGCGAAGTTAGTCATCCATAACTAATAAGTGCAGGCCCATCAGGGGGAGAACAAAATGAGTCAGCCGACGGCCGGCGGGTCCCGAGCCATCTGGACCCTGGTCATCACCGGTCTCGCCAGCTTCATGGCGGCCCTGGACAACCTCGTCGTCACCACCGCACTGCCCTCCATCCGCGAAGATCTCGGCGGCGCGCTGGAGGACCTGGAATGGACCGTCAACGCCTACACCCTCACGTTCGCGGTCCTCCTCATGTTCGGAGCGGCCCTGGGAGACCGGTACGGCCGCCGCCGGCTCTTCCTGGCCGGTCTCGCGATCTTCACCGGCGCCTCGGCCGCCGCCGCGCTCTCGCCAGGCATCGACGCGCTCATCGCGGCACGCGCCGTCCAGGGCGTCGGCGCGGCGATCATGATGCCGCTCACGCTCACCCTGCTCACCGCCGCCGTTCCCGCCGAACGGCGAGGAGCCGCCCTCGGCATCTTCGGCGCCGTCACCGGTCTCGCCGTCGCCAGCGGTCCGCTCGTCGGCGGCAGCCTCACCGAACACCTTTCCTGGCAGTGGATCTTCTGGCTGAACGTACCGATCGGCCTCGCTGTGCTGCCCCTTGCCCGGCTGCGCCTCCAGGAGTCGCACGCGCCGAACGCCCGCCTCGACATCCCCGGCACGCTCCTCGTCAGTACCGGCCTCTTCGGCATCGTCTACGCCCTGGTCACGGCCAACGCCGACGGCTGGACCAGCCTCCCCGTCCTGCTGGGCCTGACAGCCGGCGGCGCGCTGCTCATCGCCTTCGTTCTGCACGGACTGCGCGACCCGGGCGCGATGCTGCCCATGCGGCTGTTCAAGAACCGCGGCTTCGCCGGCGTCAACGCCGCCAGCCTCCTGATGTTCCTCGGTATGTTCGGCTCGATCTTCCTGCTCAGCCAGTTCCTCCAGGGGGTTCTCGGCTACTCGCCCACCCAGGCGGGGCTGAGGATGCTCCCGTGGACCGCGATGCCGCTGCTCGTCGCGCCGATCGCCGGGGTGCTCTCCGACCGCGTCGGCGGCCGGCCCGTCGTGGCCGTGGGCCTGGCACTCCAAGCGCTCGGGCTGGGGCTGTTCGCGCTGGTCCTCGCGCCGGACATGTCGTACGCGGCGCAGCTGCCCGCGCTGATCATCAGCGGCGTCGGGATGGGGCTGTACTTCGCGCCGGCCGCCAGTCTGGTCATGTCCACCGTCCGCCCGGCGGAGCAGGGCATCGCCTCCGGTACGAACAACGCCCTGCGCGAGGTCGGCGGAGCGCTCGGTGTGGCCGTCCTCGGAGCGGTCTTCGCCGCGCAGGGCGGTTACCGTACGCCCGACACCTTCACGGACGGCACCGTGCCGGCTCTCTGGATCGGCGCGGGGCTGGTGGCGCTCGGCGCGCTGACCGCGCTGCTCATACCCGGGCGCGGCGCCAAGCGGGAGGACATGACCAAGGGGAAGGCGGCGGAGCGCGAGCCCGCCACCGTCTGATACCGGGCCACTGAAATCGCAGGCCGCGATTTCAGTGGCCCGTACTCTTGTCCCGTGCAGGAACTCCACGACGCGCCCCTCGCCCCACTGACCACCTTCCGCCTCGGCGGCCCGGCGACCCGCCTGGTCACGGCGGTCACCGACGACGAAGTGATCGCCACCGTGCGCGAGGCGGACGCCGCCGGTACGCCGCTGCTGATCATCGGCGGCGGCAGCAATCTGGTCATCGGGGACAAGGGCTTCGACGGCACCGCCCTGCGCATCGCGACCAAGGGCTTCTCGCTCGACGGCACCACGCTGGAACTGGCCGCGGGAGAGATCTGGACCGACGCCGTCGCCCGTACCGTCGAAGCGGGCCTGGCCGGCATCGAATGCCTCGCGGGGATCCCCGGCTCGGCGGGCGCCACGCCGATCCAGAACGTCGGCGCGTACGGCCAGGAGGTGTCGAGCACCCTCACCGAGGTCGTAGCCTACGACCGCTCCACCGGGCGGACGGTCACACTCACCAACGCCGACTGCGGCTTCTCGTACCGCCACAGCCGGTTCAAGCGCCACCCCGACCGCTGGGTCGTCCTGCGGGTCCGCTTCGCTCTGGAGGACGCGCGGGGGCTCTCCGCCCCGCTCAAGTACGCCGAGACGGCGCGCGTCCTCGGTGTCGAACCCGGCGACCGCGTCCCGGCGGAGACCGCGCGGGACACCGTCCTCAAGCTGCGGGCGGGCAAGGGCATGGTGCTCGACCCCGAGGACCACGACACGTGGTCGGCCGGCTCCTTCTTCACCAATCCGATCCTGACCGACCGGGAGTACGCCGAGTTCGTCACGCGCGTACGGGCCCGCCTCGGCGACGAGGTGACGCCGCCCGGATTCCCGGACGGGGAGGGGCGTACGAAGACCTCCGCGGCCTGGCTGATCGACCGGGCCGGTTTCACCAAGGGGTACGGCACGGGCCCGGCCCGGATCTCCACCAAGCACACCCTCGCGCTCACCAACCGGGGCGCGGCGACCACCGAGGATCTGCTCGTACTCGCCCGCGAGGTGGTGGCGGGGGTCCGGGAGGCGTTCGGGATCACGCTGGTCAACGAGCCGGTGACGGTCGGCGTCAGCCTCTAGGTTCTGTCCGGCCGGACAGGAGAGCGTCAGTCGGCCAGCCAGCCGTCGATGCCCGTCAGCAGCTTCTCCCGTACCTCCCGCGGCGCCGCCGAGCCCCGCACCGACTGCCGTGCCAGCTCGGCCAGTTCGGTGTCGCTGAAGCTCTGGTGCCGGCGGGCCAGTTCGTACTGCGCCGCCAGCCGGGAGCCGAAGAGCAGCGGGTCGTCAGCGCCCAGCGCCATCGGGACCCCGGCGTCGAACAGGGTCCGCAGCGGGACGTCCTCCGGCTTCTCGTACACGCCCAGCGCGACATTCGAGGCCGGACAGACCTCGCAGGTCACCCCGCGCTCCGCGAGCTTGCGCAGCAGCTTCGGGTCCTCCGCCGCGCGGACGCCGTGCCCGATACGAGCGGCCCGCAGATCGTCCAGACAGTCCCGTACGGACGCGGGCCCGGTCAGCTCACCGCCGTGCGGCGCGGCCAGCAGCCCGCCGTCCCTGGCGATCGCGAAGGCCCGGTCGAAGTCCCTGGCCATCCCGCGTCGCTCGTCATTGGAGAGCCCGAAGCCGACGACACCACGGTCCGCGTACCGCACGGCGAGCCGGGCGAGCGTCCTGGCCTCCAGCGGATGCTTCACGCGGTTCGCCGCCACCAGCACCCGCATCCCCAGACCGGTCTCCCGGGACGCGCTGTCCACGGCGTCCAGGATGATTTCCAGGGCCGGGATCAGTCCGCCGAGATGGGGGGCGTACGAGGTGGGGTCGACCTGGATCTCCAGCCAGCCCGAGCCGTCCCGTACATCCTCCTCGGCCGCCTCGCGCACCAGCCGCTGGATGTCCTCGGGGGTCCGCAGACAGGACCGCGCGATGTCGTAGAGCCGCTGGAAGCGGAACCAGCCGCGTTCGTCGGTCGCGCGCAGCTTGGGCGGTTCGCCGCTGGTCAGCGCTTCGGGGAGATGGACGCCGTACTTGTCGGCGAGTTCGAGCAGCGTCGTGGGCCGCATCGAACCGGTGAAGTGCAGATGCAGATGGGCCTTGGGCAACAGGCTGAGATCGCGGGGGCGGGTGGTGCTCTCCATTCGTAGATCCTGCCGCATGCGCGAGCCGACCGGCAGCCACTTTCCCCGATCGAGATCTTGTCCGAACGCAAAAACGGGCTCCCGGCGATCGCCGGGAGCCCGTCGCGAGCCCGTTCAGTCCTTGGCCTCGCCCAGCAGCTTCTGGATCCTGCCGACGCCCTCCGCCAGATCCTCGTCACCGAGGGCGTACGACAGCCGCAGATAGCCGGGCGTACCGAACGCCTCCCCGGGGACGACCGCGACCTCGGCCTCGTCCAGGATCAGCGCGGCCAGCTCGACCGACGTCCGGGGGCGCTTGCCGCGGATCTCCTTGCCCAGCAGCGCCTTCACCGACGGGTACGCGTAGAAGGCGCCCTCCGGCTCCGGGCAGACGACGCCGTCGATCTCGTTCAGCAGCCGCACGATGGTCCGACGGCGCCGGTCGAAGGCGGCGCGCATCTCGGCGACCGCGGTGAGGTCACCGGAGACGGCGGCGATCGCCGCGGCCTGCGAGACGTTGGCGACATTGGACGTGGCGTGCGAGTGGAGGTTCGTCGCGGCCTTGACGACATCCTTGGGGCCGACGATCCACCCCACACGCCAGCCGGTCATCGCATAGGTCTTGGCCACACCGTTGACCACGATGCACTTGTCGCGCAGCTCAGGGACGACGGTCGGCAGCGAGGTGAAGGCGGCGTCGCCGTACACGAGGTGCTCGTAGATCTCGTCCGTCATCACCCACAGCCCGTGCTCGACGGCCCAGCGGCCGATGGCCTCGGTGTCGGCGGGGCTGTAGACGGCGCCCGTCGGGTTGGACGGCGACACGAAGAGGACGACCTTCGTACGCTCGGTACGCGCGGCCTCCAACTGCTCGACGGAGACGCGGTAGCCGGTGGTCTCGTCGGCCACGACCTCTACCGGGACACCGCCGGCCAGCCGGATCGACTCGGGGTACGTCGTCCAGTACGGAGCCGGGACGATGACCTCGTCGCCCGGGTCCAGGATGGCCGCGAACGCCTCGTAGATCGCCTGCTTGCCACCGTTGGTCACCAGGATCTGCGAGGGCTCGATCTCGTAGCCGGAGTCGCGCAGCGTCTTCGCGACGATCGCGGCCTTGAGCTCGGGAAGCCCCCCGGCCGGCGTGTAGCGGTGGTACTTGGGGTCTCGGCACGCCTCGACGGCGGCATCGACGATGTAGCCGGGCGTCGGGAAGTCGGGCTCACCGGCGCCGAAGCCGATCACCGGACGCCCGGCCGCCTTCAGGGCCTTGGCCTTGGCGTCCACGGCGAGGGTCGCGGACTCGGAGATCGCGCCGATACGGGCGGAGACCCGGCGCTCGGTCGGAGGGATTGCAGCGCTCATGCGCCCATGGTCCCAGACCCGAAACCTCGTCGGCACACAGGTTTCGCCGGGCGGACACAGAGAAGGAAGTCCGGAGCGCGGGGCGGACCACGACTGTCGCGGGGGAAGCTGTTCGACGCGGGGGCCGCGACCACGTACACTCACTCGTCGTTGGCCCTCAGCCGCCCGGTCCGTACCGCGCACTCCGTGCGTCCGGTCGGATGCGGTAGGTTGGGGAAAACGCAAAGGGTCGTAGCTCAATTGGTAGAGCACTGGTCTCCAAAACCAGCGGTTGGGGGTTCAAGTCCCTCCGGCCCTGCTACACACATCTCCGCCAGGATGTGTGCGCATGTACGTACATTCAATGCATCGCCGTGCGGCTCCCCCGGGCGCGGCACGGCCACGACCCGGAATCAGGTGAGAGAGCGTGACGGACGCCGTGGGCTCCATCGACAAGCCTGATGCTGACGACGAGTCCGCCGAGTCGAAGAAGCCGCGCAAGGGCGGCAAGCGTGGCAAGAAGGGCCCTCTGGGCCGGCTCGCGCTCTTCTACCGTCAGATCGTCGCCGAGCTGCGCAAGGTCGTCTGGCCGACTCGCAACCAGCTGACTACGTACACCACCGTGGTGATTGTCTTCGTCGTCGTCATGATCGGTTTGGTGACCGTGATTGACTATGGATTCCAGAACGCAATCAAGTACGTCTTCGGCTGATCCCGCGGAGGGGAGCCCGGTGCGGCGTCCCTTTCGCGCGTTCCACCCAATGAGCCAGGAAGAAGCAGCCACCGTGTCTGACCCGAAACTGAACGACGCCGGCGAGTCGGTGGAGTCCCGCGAGGACGAGACCGGCATCGTCGAGGCGGCGGACGCTGTCGAGCCAGACCAGGCCGAAGCCGCTGACGTCGCCGCGGGCGAGCCGGCCGAGAAGGCCGCGCTCCACATCGAGGACGACGAGGACGACCCGGCGGAGGACGACGCCGACGAGTCCGCAGGCGAAGAGCCCGAGGCTCCCGTCGACCCGGTCGCCGCGCTCCGTGAGGAACTTCGCGGGCTGCCCGGCGAGTGGTACGTGATCCACACCTACGCGGGCTACGAGAAGCGCGTGAAGGCCAACCTGGAGCAGCGTGCCGTCTCGCTGAACGTCGAGGAGTTCATCTACCAGGCCGAGGTCCCCGAGGAAGAGATCGTCCAGATCAAGAACGGCGAGCGCAAGAACGTTCGCCAGAACAAGCTCCCGGGCTACGTCCTGGTGCGCATGGATCTGACGAACGAGTCCTGGGGCGTCGTCCGTAACACTCCCGGTGTCACCGGCTTCGTGGGCAACGCCTACGACCCGTACCCGCTGACCCTGGACGAGATCGTCAAGATGCTCGCGCCGGAGGCCGAGGAGAAGGCCGCCCGTGAGGCCGCGGAGGCCGAGGGCAAGCCCGCTCCGTCCCGCAAGGTCGAGGTCCAGGTGCTGGACTTCGAGGTCGGCGACTCGGTCACCGTCACCGACGGCCCGTTCGCCACGCTCCAGGCGACCATCAACGAGATCAACGCCGACTCGAAGAAGGTCAAGGGCCTGGTCGAGATCTTCGGCCGCGAGACCCCGGTCGAGCTGAGCTTCGACCAGATCCAGAAGAACTGAGCCCGGCGGGCGGCGCGTGTGCGCCGGTGCCCGCGCGCGACAGCAGCTTCCGACAGGTCAGACAGGCTCATACAGCTGTCTGACCTGTCGGTTTTTGGCCGTGCACCTATACCCGTTATCGTTGTGCGGTATGCCTCCATCCGGATGACCGGACGGCTGGCTGAAAACTCTCACTAGGACCCGGAGAGAGCAATGCCTCCCAAGAAGAAGAAGGTCACGGGGCTTATCAAGCTCCAGATCAGCGCCGGCGCGGCCAACCCGGCTCCGCCGGTCGGCCCCGCGCTGGGCCAGCACGGCGTCAACATCATGGAGTTCTGCAAGGCCTACAACGCCGCGACCGAGTCGCAGCGTGGCATGGTCGTGCCGGTGGAGATCACGGTCTACGAGGACCGCTCCTTCACCTTCATCACCAAGACGCCGCCGGCCGCCAAGCTGATCCTCAAGGCCGCGGGCGTGGACAAGGGCTCAGGCGAGCCGCACGTCAAGAAGGTCGCGAAGCTCACCCGCGACCAGGTGCGCGAGATCGCCACCACCAAGATGCCCGACCTGAACGCCAACGACCTGGACGCCGCCGAGAAGATCATCGCCGGCACCGCCCGTTCCATGGGCGTCACGGTCGAGGGCTGACCCAGCCGGGCAAGCCCCAGTGGCAGGGCCATGCGCGGCCCGGACCACGACCTCCACACCTGATGAACCACCAGGAGACGAAGTGAAGCGCAGCAAGGCTCTCCGCGGCGCGGACGCCAAGATCGACCGGGAGCGTACGTACGCCCCGCTTGAGGCCGTCCGTATCGCCAAGGACACCACCACCACCAAGTTCGACGGCACCGTCGAGGTGGCCATGCGGCTGGGCGTCGACCCCCGCAAGGCCGACCAGATGGTCCGTGGCACCGTGAACCTTCCGCACGGCACCGGCAAGACCGCCCGGGTCCTGGTCTTCGCGACCGGTGACCGTGCCGAGGCCGCGCGTGCCGCGGGCGCCGACATCGTCGGCGCCGACGAACTCATCGACGAGGTCTCGAAGGGCCGTCTGGACTTCGACGCCGTCGTCGCCACCCCGGACCTCATGGGCAAGGTCGGCCGCCTCGGCCGCGTCCTCGGCCCGCGTGGTCTGATGCCGAACCCGAAGACCGGCACCGTCACCCCCGATGTCGCCAAGGCTGTGAACGACATCAAGGGCGGCAAGATCGAGTTCCGCGTCGACAAGCACTCGAACCTGCACTTCATCATCGGCAAGGTCTCCTTCGACGAGACGAAGCTGGTCGAGAACTACGCCGCGGCGCTGGAGGAAGTCCTCCGTCTCAAGCCGTCCGCCGCCAAGGGCCGTTACATCAAGAAGGCCACCCTGGCCACGACGATGGGCCCCGGCATCCCGCTGGACGCCAACCGCACCCGCAACCTCCTCGTGGAGGAGGACCCGGCCGCCGTCTGACACTGACGACAGCCGCGGGTCCCGCGTACGAAAAGCCGGTTCCCGCACCTCTCCGGAGGTGCGGGAACCGGCTTTTTTCCGTGTCCGTCTGTCATAGGCATGGGTTACCGTGCAGGGGAGTTGAACACACAACCAAGGGGTGGGGAATGAGCAAGCCGGTATGGAGGCGCGGGGGCGTCTCGCTGGCGGCGGTGGCCGTCATCGCCGCTGTCGCGGGCTGTCAGGGCCAGAGCGACGGCGGTGCGGCACAGTCCACGTCGGGGGCCGCGGATGTCATCACCGCCGCCTTCAAGAAGACCTCCGAGGCGAAGTCGGCCAAGGTCCGGATGACGATGTCGATGCCGGCCGGGACGGGCGCGGCGGGCAACATGGAAATGAACGGCGTCATGGGGTGGGACCCCACGGTGATGGACATGACCATGGACGGATCGGCGCTGGCGGCCGATGCCTCGGCGCCGGACAAGATCCGGATGGTCTGGGTCAACAACGTCATGTATATGGACATGGGCGCCGACGCCGCCAAGGAGATGGACGGCAAGCGCTGGATGAAGCTCGACCTGGGCGCCGTGGCCGAGGCCTCCGGTGACGAGGCGGCCCAGAAGCAGCTGGCGGGCGGCCTGGAGAACATGAACCAGGACCCGGCCCAGCAGCTCGCCCTGCTGCTCGACTCGCCGAATCTGAAGCACCTCGGCAGCGAGAAGGTCGACGGCGTGCAGGCCGAGCACTACAAGGGCACGCTCACGCTCGACGAGCTGGTGAAGTCCCAGGGATCGCTCGACGTGCTCAGCGCGAAGGAGCGTGCGGACCTCCTGGACTCGATGAAGAAGTCGGGTCTGAAGGGGTACGACACGGAGGTCTGGGTCAACGAGGACGACTATCCGGTGAAGATGGACGTCGGCATGGACACCGCCCAGGGCGACATCAACATATCCATGCACTACTCCGACTACGGAGCGAAGGCGCAGGTCCAGGCCCCGCCGGCCGGTGAGACCTTCGACTTCGCCGGGCTGCTGGGCGGCCTGGGCGCCGATGGCGCGGGAGCGGCCGCAAGCTGATTTGTCCTGCGGCCTCCTCCTCACGTACGCTGCCCCAGAAGCCAAAGACCGCTGGTCGTTGCCGCGCGCTCGTAAGAGGGTGCGGCGGCCGAAGGATCCGCTAGCTGCGGACGACCCGCGCAGGTGACTGTGGACAGCTCCCGGATTCCATTCGGTCGAGCTACGCCCCGTGCGCCTGCGCCGGGGCGTTTCGTTTTGCCCAGCCCCTTCTGAGCGGTCCTCATCACCCGGAAGGAGGCCGACGCTCATGGCAAGGCCCGACAAGGCTGCCGACGTAGCCGAGCTGACGGACAAGTTCCGCAGCTCGAATGCCGCCGTGCTGACCGAGTACCGGGGTCTCACCGTGGCGCAGCTCAAGGAGCTGCGCCGTTCTCTCGGTGAGAACGCCCAGTACGCCGTGGTGAAGAACACGCTGACCAAGATCGCGGCCAACGAGGCCGGGATCAACACGCTGGACGACCTCTTCGCGGGTCCGACGGCGGTTGCCTTCGTCACCGGTGACCCGGTGGAGTCGGCGAAGGGTCTTCGTGACTTCGCCAAGGAAAACCCGAATCTCGTCATCAAGGGCGGCGTCCTCGATGGCAAGGCGCTGAGCGCTGACGAGATCAAGAAGCTCGCGGACCTTGAGTCCCGCGAGGTTCTGCTCTCCAAGCTGGCAGGTGCCATGAAGGGCAAGCAGTCGCAGGCTGCCTCGCTCTTCCAGGCGCTTCCGTCGAAGTTCGTCCGCACCGCGGAAGCGCTTCGCGTCAAGAAGGAAGAGCAGGGCGGTGCCGGTACGCCGGCTCCCGTCGAGGCCGACTCCGAGTAATCACGCTCGCTCGGCCGCAGCGGGCCGGTACGCCCGCGGAACTGTACATACGGCACCAGCCGAATTAGTGGAAGGACCGCCATCATGGCGAAGCTCAGCCAGGAAGACCTGCTCGCGCAGTTCGAGGACATGACCCTCATCGAGCTCTCCGCGTTCGTGAAGGCGTTCGAGGAGAAGTTCGACGTCACCGCCGCCGCCGCGGTCGCCGCGCCGGTCGCCGGTGTCCCCGGTGCCCCGGCCGAGGCCGAGGACGTCCAGGACGAGTTCGACGTCATCCTCACGGGTGCCGGCGAGAAGAAGATCCAGGTCATCAAGGTCGTGCGTGAGCTGACCTCCCTGGGCCTCAAGGAGGCCAAGGACCTCGTGGACGGCGCCCCGAAGCCCGTCCTGGAGAAGGTCGCCAAGGAGGCCGCTGACAAGGCCGCCGAGTCCCTCAAGGGCGCCGGCGCCTCCGTCGAGGTCAAGTGACCCCGTACGAGTCCGCCACCGGGCGCCTGTAGGCGCGCGGAGGCAGTCTCGGCGCCGCGAGGCGCGATGTTGACGCGAAGGGCGATCACCCAGTCGGGTGGTCGCCCTTCCGCGTCCCCGCAGGGGCTGCCTTGCTCTTCGGCGCGCGGCGAGTATCGTGATCATCGCCGCGCTTCCGTACGCCCCGTGACCTTCCGCGTGGGGTGGGGGGCCTTGACGAACCGCACGCAGCGCGCAATTCTCAGGACGCGTCGCCACAATCGATCCACATCCGAGGCATGGATCGACGGTGAAGAGGGCAGTATCGATGTGCGCCTACGGCGCGAGGCTTGCCGCAGTTGAGTTGCCGCAGTTGAGACAAGGGTGTTGAGAAAAACGAGGGTGTCGAAAAACCCGCTCTGGACATCAGTGTGCCAAGTGGCTACACTGACCCTTTGCGCTGCCTGTTAGCTGCTCCCTGCCCGTCACCAGGGGCACCCCCTCGCAAGAGCATCGGTGAGTGAACGGCCCTGAACTGGGCTTTCCCTCTCCGCGCCCGGCTTGGGACCGGTACGCGCGTAGTGAGTCCGAGCCCTCGGAAGGACCCCCTCTTGGCCGCCTCGCGCAACGCCTCGACCACGAATACGAACAACGGTGCCAGCACCGCCCCGCTGCGCATCTCCTTTGCAAAGATCAAGGAGCCCCTCGAGGTTCCGAACCTCCTGGCGCTGCAGACCGAGAGCTTTGACTGGCTGCTCGGTAACGCCGCTTGGAAGGCTCGTGTCGAGGCGGCTCTGGAGAGTGGGCAGGACGTCCCCAGGAAGTCAGGTCTGGAGGAGATCTTCGAGGAGATCTCTCCGATCGAGGACTTCTCCGGGTCGATGTCGCTGACCTTCCGCGATCACCGCTTCGAGCCGTCCAAGAACTCCATCGACGAGTGCAAGGAGCGCGACTTCACGTTCGCCGCCCCGCTCTTCGTCACGGCCGAGTTCACCAACAACGAGACCGGTGAGATCAAGTCCCAGACGGTCTTCATGGGCGATTTCCCGCTCATGACCAACAAGGGCACCTTCGTCATCAACGGCACCGAGCGTGTCGTGGTGTCCCAGCTGGTCCGCTCGCCGGGTGTCTACTTCGACTCGTCGATCGACAAGACGTCCGACAAGGACATCTTCTCCGCCAAGATCATCCCGTCCCGGGGTGCCTGGCTGGAGATGGAGATCGACAAGCGCGACATGGTCGGTGTCCGTATCGACCGCAAGCGCAAGCAGTCCGTGACCGTCCTCCTCAAGGCTCTCGGCTGGACCACCGAGCAGATCCTGGAGGAGTTCGGCGAGTACGAGTCCATGCGCGCCACCCTGGAGAAGGACCACACCCAGGGCCAGGACGACGCGCTGCTCGACATCTACCGCAAGCTGCGTCCGGGCGAGCCCCCGACGCGCGAGGCGGCTCAGACGCTGCTGGAGAACCTCTACTTCAACCCGAAGCGCTACGACCTCGCGAAGGTCGGCCGCTACAAGGTGAACAAGAAGCTCGGCGCGGACGAGCCGCTGGACGCCGGCGTGCTCACCACCGACGATGTCATCGCGACCATCAAGTACCTGGTCAAGCTGCACGCCGGGGAGACCGAGACGGTCGGCGAGAACGGCACCCAGATCGTCGTCGAGACCGACGACATCGACCACTTCGGCAACCGTCGTCTGCGTAACGTCGGCGAGCTCATCCAGAACCAGGTCCGTACGGGTCTGGCGAGGATGGAGCGCGTCGTGCGCGAGCGCATGACGACCCAGGACGTCGAGGCGATCACGCCGCAGACCCTGATCAACATCCGGCCGGTCGTCGCCTCCATCAAGGAGTTCTTCGGCACCAGCCAGCTGTCGCAGTTCATGGACCAGAACAACCCGCTGTCGGGTCTGACCCACAAGCGCCGTCTGTCGGCGCTGGGCCCGGGTGGTCTGTCCCGTGAGCGGGCCGGCTTCGAGGTCCGTGACGTGCACCCGTCGCACTACGGGCGTATGTGTCCGATCGAGACCCCTGAAGGCCCGAACATCGGTCTGATCGGCTCGCTCGCCTCGTACGGCCGGGTCAACGCGTTCGGCTTCGTCGAGACCCCGTACCGCAAGGTCACCGACGGCCAGGTCACCGACGAGGTGGACTACCTGACCGCCGACGAGGAGGACAGGTTCGTCATCGCTCAGGCGAACGCGACGCTCTCTGACGAGCTGCGCTTCACCGAGCCCCGCGTCCTGGTCCGCCGCCGTGGTGGAGAGGTCGACTACGTGCCCGGTACGGACGTCGACTACATGGATGTCTCGCCGCGCCAGATGGTGTCGGTCGCGACCGCCATGATCCCGTTCCTGGAGCACGACGACGCCAACCGTGCCCTCATGGGCGCGAACATGATGCGTCAGGCCGTGCCCCTGATCACGTCCGAGGCGCCGCTGGTCGGCACCGGCATGGAGTACCGCTGCGCGGTCGACGCCGGTGACGTCATCAAGGCGGAGAAGGAGGGTGTGGTCCAGGAGGTCTCCGCGGACTACATCACCGTCGCCAACGACGACGGCACGTACACCACGTACCGCATCGCCAAGTTCTCCCGCTCCAACCAGGGCACCTCGGTCAACCAGAAGGTTGTCGTCAACGAGGGCGACCGGGTCGTCGAGAGCCAGGTCCTCGCCGATGGTCCCGCCACCCAGCAGGGTGAGATGGCGCTCGGCAAGAACCTCCTCGTGGCGTTCATGCCGTGGGAGGGCCACAACTACGAAGACGCGATCATCCTCAGCCAGCGGCTGGTCCAGGACGACGTCCTCTCCTCGATCCACATCGAGGAGCACGAGGTCGACGCCCGTGACACCAAGCTGGGCCCCGAGGAGATCACCCGGGACATCCCGAACGTCTCGGAGGAGGTCCTCGCGGACCTCGACGAGCGCGGCATCATCCGGATCGGTGCCGAGGTCGTCGCCGGAGACATCCTGGTCGGCAAGGTCACGCCCAAGGGTGAGACCGAGCTGACCCCGGAGGAGCGACTGCTCCGCGCGATCTTCGGTGAGAAGGCCCGTGAGGTCCGTGACACCTCGCTGAAGGTGCCGCACGGCGAGACCGGCAAGGTCATCGGTGTGCGTGTCTTCGACCGCGAGGAGGGCGACGAGCTGCCGCCGGGCGTGAACCAGCTGGTTCGCGTGTACGTCGCGCAGAAGCGCAAGATCACCGACGGTGACAAGCTCGCCGGCCGTCACGGCAACAAGGGCGTCATCTCGAAGATCCTGCCGATCGAGGACATGCCGTTCCTGGAGGACGGCACCCCGGTCGACATCATCCTCAACCCGCTGGGTGTCCCGTCCCGAATGAACCCGGGACAGGTCCTGGAGATCCACCTCGGCTGGCTCGCCAGCCAGGGCTGGAAGGTCGAGGGCAGCGAGGAGTGGATGGAGCGGCTGAAGGCCATCGGCGCCGACGACGTCGCCGCCGGTACCAACGTCGCCACCCCGGTCTTCGACGGTGCCCGTGAGGACGAGATCTCCGGTCTCTTCGAGGCGACGATCCCGAACCGCGACGGCAACCGGATGGTCCAGCCGTCCGGCAAGGCGCACCTGTTCGACGGCCGCTCCGGTGAGCCGTTCCCGGACCCGATCTCGGTCGGGTACATGTACATCCTCAAGCTCCACCACCTGGTCGACGACAAGCTGCACGCGCGTTCGACCGGTCCGTACTCGATGATCACCCAGCAGCCGCTGGGTGGTAAGGCCCAGTTCGGTGGTCAGCGCTTCGGTGAGATGGAGGTGTGGGCGCTGGAGGCTTATGGCGCCGCGTACGCCCTCCAGGAGCTGCTGACGATCAAGTCCGACGACGTGACCGGCCGCGTGAAGGTCTACGAGGCCATCGTCAAGGGCGAGAACATCCCCGAGCCCGGCATTCCCGAGTCCTTCAAGGTGCTCATCAAGGAAATGCAGTCGCTCTGCCTCAACGTGGAGGTGCTGTCCTCGGACGGTATGTCCATCGAGATGCGTGACACGGACGAGGACGTCTTCCGCGCGGCGGAGGAGCTCGGTATCGACCTGTCCCGGCGCGAGCCGAGCAGCGTCGAAGAGGTCTGACGGGTTCGCCGGCCGGATCCCGTATCCGGCCGGCTCTCCCCGGACCCGTTCAGACCATTGCTGAAGTGCCCCATCTACTCGCTGACGCGAGGGGCTCGAACCCCCGAAAGAGGGATTGACGACAAGTGCTCGACGTCAACTTCTTCGACGAGCTGCGGATCGGCCTTGCCACCGCGGACGACATCCGGACCTGGTCGCACGGCGAAGTGAAGAAGCCGGAGACCATCAACTACCGCACGCTCAAGCCCGAGAAGGACGGACTCTTCTGCGAGAAGATCTTCGGTCCGACCCGGGACTGGGAGTGCTACTGCGGCAAGTACAAGCGTGTCCGCTTCAAGGGCATCATCTGTGAGCGCTGTGGCGTGGAAGTCACGCGCGCCAAGGTGCGCCGTGAGCGGATGGGCCACATTGAGCTGGCCGCGCCCGTGACCCACATCTGGTACTTCAAGGGCGTCCCGTCACGCCTCGGGTACCTGCTCGACCTCGCGCCGAAGGACCTCGAAAAGGTCATCTACTTCGCCGCGTACATGATCACGTTCGTGGACGAGGAGCGCCGTACGCGCGACCTGCCGTCGCTGGAGGCGCATGTCTCCGTCGAGCGCCAGCAGGTCGAGAACCGCCGCGACGCCGACCTCGAAGCCCGCGCCAAGAAGCTTGAGACCGACCTGGCCGAGCTGGAGGCCGAGGGCGCCAAGGCCGATGTGCGCCGCAAGGTGCGCGAGGGCGCCGAGCGTGAGATGAAGCAGCTGCGCGACCGCGCGCAGCGCGAGATCGACCGTCTCGACGAGGTGTGGAACCGCTTCAAGAACCTCAAGGTCCAGGACCTGGAGGGCGACGAGCTGCTCTACCGCGAGCTGCGTGACCGCTTCGGCACGTACTTCGACGGTTCGATGGGTGCCGCGGCGCTGCAGAAGCGCCTGGAGTCCTTCGACCTGGACGAGGAGGCCGAGCGCCTCCGCGAGATCATCCGTACCGGCAAGGGCCAGAAGAAGACCCGGGCGCTCAAGCGCCTCAAGGTCGTCTCCGCGTTCCTGCAGACCAGCAACAGCCCCAAGGGCATGGTGCTGGACTGCGTACCGGTCATCCCGCCGGACCTGCGTCCGATGGTGCAGCTGGACGGTGGCCGCTTCGCGACCTCCGACCTGAACGACCTGTACCGCCGTGTGATCAACCGCAACAACCGCCTCAAGCGTCTCCTTGACCTCGGTGCCCCCGAGATCATCGTGAACAACGAGAAGCGGATGCTGCAGGAGGCCGTCGACGCGCTGTTCGACAACGGCCGCCGCGGTCGCCCGGTGACCGGTCCCGGTAACCGTCCGCTGAAGTCCCTGAGCGACATGCTCAAGGGCAAGCAGGGCCGGTTCCGTCAGAACCTGCTCGGCAAGCGAGTCGACTACTCGGCCCGTTCCGTGATCGTCGTCGGTCCGCAGCTCAAGCTGCACCAGTGCGGTCTGCCGAAGGCCATGGCGCTGGAGCTCTTCAAGCCGTTCGTGATGAAGCGCCTGGTGGATCTGAACCACGCGCAGAACATCAAGTCGGCGAAGCGCATGGTCGAGCGCGGCCGTACGGTCGTGTACGACGTGCTCGAAGAGGTCATCGCCGAGCACCCGGTGCTGCTGAACCGTGCGCCGACCCTGCACCGTCTGGGCATCCAGGCCTTCGAGCCGCAGCTGGTCGAGGGCAAGGCCATCCAGATCCACCCGCTCGTCTGCACCGCGTTCAACGCGGACTTCGACGGTGACCAGATGGCCGTCCACCTGCCGCTCTCCGCGGAGGCGCAGGCCGAGGCCCGCATCCTGATGCTGTCCTCGAACAACATCCTGAAGCCGGCCGACGGTCGTCCCGTCACCATGCCGACCCAGGACATGGTGCTCGGTCTCTTCTTCCTCACGACGGACGAGGAAGAGCGCAAGGTCATCGGCGAGGGCCGGTCCTTCGGCTCCACCGCCGAGGCGACCATGGCGTTCGACAACCGGGAGCTCTCGCTCCAGGCGAAGGTCGACATCCGCTTCCCGGTGGGCACGATCCCGCCGCGCGGCTGGACCCCGCCCGCCGCCGAGGAGGCCGACACGGACGGCACCGCGGTGCCGTGGCAGCAGGGCGACCCCTTCCGGCTGCGTACGACCCTGGGCCGCGCCCTCTTCAACGAGCTGCTGCCCGAGGACTACCCGTTCGTCGACTACTCGGTGGGCAAGAAGCAGCTCTCCGAGATCGTCAACGACCTCGCCGAGCGCTACCCCAAGGTCATCGTGGCGGCGACGCTCGACAACCTGAAGGCGGCCGGCTTCTTCTGGGCGACCCGTTCCGGTGTCACCGTCGCCATCTCCGATGTCGTCGTGCCCGAGGCGAAGAAGGCCATCGTCCAGGGTTACGAGGCGCAGGACGAGAAGGTCCAGAAGCAGTACGAGCGCGGTCTGATCACCAAGGACGAGCGCACGCAGGAGCTCATCGCGATCTGGACCAAGGCGACCAACGAGGTCGCCGAGGCGATGAACGCGAACTTCCCGAAGACCAACCCCATCTTCATGATGGTCAACTCGGGTGCGCGCGGAAACATGATGCAGATGCGTCAGATCGCCGGTATGCGTGGTCTGGTGTCCAACGCCAAGAACGAGACGATCCCGCGTCCCATCAAGGCGTCCTTCCGTGAGGGCCTGTCCGTGCTGGAGTACTTCATCTCCACGCACGGTGCCCGAAAGGGTCTGGCCGACACCGCCCTGCGTACCGCCGACTCGGGTTACCTGACCCGTCGTCTGGTGGATGTCTCGCAGGACGTGATCATCCGCGAGGAGGACTGTGGCACCGACCGCGGTCTGAAGCTGCGGATCGCCGAGCGCGGCGCCGACGGTGTGCTGCGCAAGGCGGAGGACGTCGAGACGTCCGTGTACGCGCGGATGCTCGCCGAGGACGTCGTCGTCGACGGCAAGGTCATCGCGCCGGCAAATGTCGACCTGGGCGATGTCCTGATCGACGCCGTCGTGGCCGCCGGGGTCGAGGAGGTCAAGACCCGCTCGGTCCTGACCTGCGAGTCCGCGGTCGGTACCTGTGCCTTCTGCTACGGCCGTTCGCTGGCCACCGGCAAGCTGGTCGACATCGGTGAGGCGGTCGGCATCATCGCCGCCCAGTCCATCGGTGAGCCCGGTACCCAGCTGACGATGCGTACCTTCCACACCGGTGGTGTGGCCGGTGACGACATCACCCAGGGTCTGCCCCGAGTCGTCGAGCTCTTCGAAGCCCGTACGCCCAAGGGTGTCGCCCCGATCTCGGAGGCGGCCGGCCGCGTCCGTATCGAGGAGACCGAGAAGACCAAGAAGATCGTCGTCACCCCGGACGACGGCAGCGACGAGACGCCGTTCCCGATCTCGAAGCGTGCCCGTCTGCTCGTGGGCGAGGGCGACCACGTCGAGGTGGGCCAGAAGCTCACCGTGGGTGCCACCAACCCGCACGACGTGCTGCGGATCCTCGGTCAGCGCGCGGTCCAGGTCCACCTGGTCGGCGAGGTCCAGAAGGTCTACAACTCGCAGGGTGTGTCCATCCACGACAAGCACATCGAGATCATCATCCGGCAGATGCTGCGCCGTGTGACGATCATCGAGTCCGGCGACGCGGAGCTGCTGCCGGGCGAGCTGGTGGAGCGCTCGAAGTTCGAGACCGAGAACCGTCGTGTGGTCACGGAAGGCGGCCACCCGGCCTCCGGCCGTCCGCAGCTGATGGGTATCACCAAGGCCTCGCTGGCCACCGAGTCGTGGCTGTCGGCGGCGTCCTTCCAGGAGACGACCAGGGTCCTCACCGACGCGGCGATCAACGCCAAGTCGGACTCCCTGATCGGCCTCAAGGAGAACGTCATCATCGGTAAGCTCATCCCGGCCGGTACGGGCCTGTCCCGCTACCGCAACATCCGGGTCGAGCCGACCGAGGAGGCCAAGGCCGCGATGTACTCGGCCGTCGGTTACGACGACATCGACTATTCGCCGTTCGGCACCGGCTCCGGCCAGGCCGTTCCGCTGGAGGACTACGACTACGGTCCGTACAACCAGTAAGGCGTGAGCGAACGGAGGGCGGCCATCCTGTACGGGGTGGCCGCCCTTCGGCGTCCCCGCGGATGCCCGAACGGCCCGAGGGCCGAACGGGGTCCCGGAGCGGATCCCGCTCGCCTCGGACCGACAGCCGTGGACGGATCGTCCCGTGCGCCCAGGAGGGCCCTCGGGAGGCTCCCCAGAGGGACGCGCGGGAGGGCCCGGCGCCGCGACCGCCCGGGCGTGCGTGACGGCGGCGACCCGGCCCCCATGGCCGACCCGCGTGCCGACCCACGTACCGATCCGCGTGCCGACCCACCTACCGCCGGGCCGCTCCCTGTCGCGCCCCCGTCGCCCGCCGTTCACCAGGGGGACGTCCGGCGTGTCGGGGGGCCCGGCATTTGTTTTGACCGGAGTCGATGAGGTAGGTACGCTCAGACCTTGTGCCTGGGGTGTGCCTGGGTTCCTGTGCGTGTCCTCAACCGCACGCGAGCTTGAGCACCGGCCACCGCAATCTGCGCCCGCCTCGCCTCCGGTGAGGCCATGCAGTATTCGACACACCCGACCGCGTGGGTCGGAGGTGTTCCAGGTTAGTTTCACTGACGGCACACAGAAACCGGAGAAGTAGTGCCTACGATCCAGCAGCTGGTCCGGAAGGGCCGGCAGGACAAGGTCGAGAAGAACAAGACGCCCGCACTCGAGGGTTCCCCTCAGCGCCGCGGCGTCTGCACGCGTGTCTTCACGACCACCCCGAAGAAGCCGAACTCGGCCCTCCGCAAGGTCGCGCGTGTGCGTCTGACCTCCGGTATCGAGGTCACGGCCTACATTCCGGGCGAGGGACACAACCTGCAGGAGCACTCCATCGTGCTCGTGCGTGGTGGCCGTGTGAAGGACCTGCCGGGTGTTCGCTACAAGATCATCCGCGGCTCCCTTGACACCCAGGGCGTCAAGAACCGCAAGCAGGCCCGCAGCCGCTACGGCGCCAAGAAGGAGAAGTAAGAATGCCTCGTAAGGGCCCCGCCCCGAAGCGCCCGGTCATCATCGACCCGGTCTACGGTTCTCCTCTTGTCACGTCGCTGATCAACAAGCTTCTGCTCAACGGCAAGCGTTCCACTGCCGAGCGGATCGTGTACGGCGCCATGGAAGGCCTCCGCGAGAAGACCGGCAACGACCCGGTCATCACGCTGAAGCGCGCGCTTGAGAACGTCAAGCCCACGCTTGAGGTCAAGTCCCGCCGTGTCGGTGGCGCCACCTACCAGGTGCCGATCGAGGTCAAGCCCGGTCGCGCCGCCACCCTCGCTCTGCGCTGGGTCGTGGGTTACTCCCGCGCCCGTCGCGAGAAGACCATGACCGAACGCCTCATGAACGAGCTGCTCGACGCCTCCAACGGTCTCGGCGCCTCGGTCAAGAAGCGTGAGGACACGCACAAGATGGCCGAGTCCAACAAGGCCTTCGCGCACTACCGCTGGTAGTCGCTACCCACATCGAGACCGAGAGAAGATTGAGCCTTATGGCCACCACTTCGCTTGACCTGGCCAAGGTCCGCAACATCGGGATCATGGCCCACATCGACGCGGGCAAGACGACGACCACCGAGCGCATCCTGTTCTACACCGGTGTGAGCTACAAGATCGGTGAGGTCCACGACGGCGCTGCCACGATGGACTGGATGGAGCAGGAGCAGGAGCGCGGCATCACGATCACGTCCGCCGCGACGACCTGTCACTGGCCGCTCGACGACGTCGACCACACCATCAACATCATCGACACCCCGGGTCACGTGGACTTCACGGTCGAGGTGGAGCGTTCGCTCCGTGTCCTCGACGGTGCCGTCACCGTGTTCGACGGTGTCGCCGGTGTGGAACCGCAGTCCGAGACGGTATGGCGGCAGGCCGACCGTTACGGCGTGCCCCGTATCTGCTTCGTCAACAAGCTCGACCGGACCGGCGCGGAGTTCCACCGCTGTGTCGACATGATCTCGGACCGCCTCGGCGCGGTTCCGATCGTCATGCAGCTGCCGATCGGTGCGGAGGCCGACTTCAAGGGCGTCGTCGACCTCGTGACGATGAAGGCCTTCGTCTGGTCCGCCGAGGCGGCGAAGGGCGAGATGTACGACGTCGTCGACATCCCGGCCACGCACACCGAGGCGGCCGAGGAGTGGCGCGGCAAGCTGCTCGAAACCGTCTCCGAGAACGACGACGAGCTGATGGAGCTGTACCTGGAGGGCACCGAGCCCACCGTGGAGCAGCTGTACGCGGCGATCCGCCGTATCACCATCGCCTCCGGCAAGTCCGACGGCATCACCGTCACCCCGGTGTTCTGCGGTACCGCGTTCAAGAACAAGGGCGTTCAGCCCCTGCTCGACGCGGTCGTGCGCTACCTGCCCACTCCGCTGGACGTCGAGGGCATCGTGGGCCACGACGTCAAGGACCCGGAGCTGGAGGTCGTCCGCAAGCCCTCCGTCGACGAGCCGCTGTCCGCGCTGGCGTTCAAGATCATGAGCGACCCGCACCTCGGCAAGCTCACCTTCGTCCGTGTGTACTCCGGCAGGCTGGAGTCCGGCACCGCGGTGCTGAACTCGGTGAAGGGCCGCAAGGAGCGCATCGGCAAGATCTACCGTATGCACGCGAACAAGCGTGAGGAGATCGAGTCGGTGGGCGCCGGTGACATCGTCGCCGTCATGGGCCTGAAGCAGACCACCACCGGTGAGACGCTGTGCGACGAGAAGAACCCGGTGATCCTGGAGTCCATGGACTTCCCGGCGCCGGTCATCGAGGTCGCGATCGAGCCCAAGTCCAAGGGTGACCAGGAGAAGCTGGGTGTCGCCATCCAGCGTCTCGCGGAGGAGGACCCCTCCTTCCAGGTGCACACCAACGAGGAGACCGGCCAGACCGTCATCGGCGGTATGGGCGAGCTTCACCTTGAGGTGCTGGTCGACCGTATGCGGCGCGAGTTCCGCGTCGAGGCGAACGTCGGCAAGCCGCAGGTCGCCTACCGTGAGACGATCCGCAAGACCGTCGAGCGCGTGGACTACACCCACAAGAAGCAGACCGGTGGCACCGGGCAGTTCGCCAAGGTGCAGATCATGATCGAGCCCATCGAGGGCGGCGACGCCTCGTACGAGTTCGTGAACAAGGTCACCGGTGGCCGTATCCCGAAGGAGTACATCCCTTCGGTGGACGCCGGCGCGCAGGAGGCCATGCAGTTCGGCATCCTCGCGGGTTACGAGATGACCGGTGTGCGCATCACGCTTCTCGACGGTGGCTACCACGAGGTCGACTCCTCGGAGCTGGCCTTCAAGATCGCCGGTTCGCAGGCGTTCAAGGAGGCCGCCCGCAAGGCGTCTCCCGTGCTCCTTGAGCCGATGATGTCGGTCGAGGTGACCACGCCCGAGGACTACATGGGCGATGTCATCGGTGACATCAACTCCCGGCGTGGCCAGATCCAGGCCATGGAGGACCGGGCCAACGCCAAGGTCGTCAAGGGCCTGGTGCCGCTGTCGGAGATGTTCGGCTACGTCGGAGACCTCCGCAGCAAGACCTCGGGTCGCGCAAGCTACTCGATGCAGTTCGACTCCTACGCCGAGGTTCCCCGGAACGTCGCCGAGGAGATCATCGCGAAGGCCAAGGGCGAGTAACTCTTCCGAGTCCACGCTTTAGGCTTGTCACCGGCAAGTCCTGGGGCGGTTCCGCCGGATCCACCGGATCATGGCGGGGCCGCCTCGGGGGCCGGCATCCCAGCAAAGATCACCTGGCGCCGATGAGTAAGGCGTACAGAACCACTCCAGGAGGACCCCAGTGGCGAAGGCGAAGTTCGAGCGGACTAAGCCGCACGTCAACATCGGCACCATCGGTCACATCGACCACGGTAAGACGACCCTCACGGCCGCCATTACCAAGGTGCTGCATGACGCGTACCCGGACCTGAACGAGGCCTCGGCCTTCGACCAGATCGACAAGGCTCCCGAGGAGCGCCAGCGCGGTATCACCATCTCCATCGCGCACGTCGAGTACCAGACGGAGTCGCGTCACTACGCGCACGTCGACTGCCCGGGTCACGCGGACTACATCAAGAACATGATCACGGGTGCGGCGCAGATGGACGGCGCCATCCTCGTGGTCGCCGCCACCGACGGCCCGATGCCGCAGACCAAGGAGCACGTGCTCCTGGCCCGCCAGGTCGGCGTTCCGTACATCGTTGTCGCCCTGAACAAGGCCGACATGGTGGACGACGAGGAGATCCTTGAGCTCGTCGAGCTCGAGGTCCGCGAGCTGCTCTCCGAGTACGAGTTCCCGGGCGACGACCTGCCGGTCGTCAAGGTCTCGGCGCTCAAGGCTCTTGAGGGCGACGCCGAGTGGGGCAAGACCGTTCTCGACCTGATGAAGGCCGTTGACGAGTCCATCCCGCAGCCCGAGCGCGACGTCGACAAGCCGTTCCTGATGCCGATCGAGGACGTCTTCACGATCACCGGTCGTGGCACCGTCGTCACCGGTCGTATCGAGCGTGGTGTCCTGAAGGTCAACGAGACCGTCGACATCGTCGGTATCAAGACCGAGAAGACCACCACCACGGTCACCGGCATCGAGATGTTCCGCAAGCTGCTCGACGAGGGCCAGGCCGGTGAGAACGTCGGTCTGCTCCTCCGTGGCATCAAGCGCGAGGACGTCGAGCGCGGCCAGGTCATCATCAAGCCGGGTTCGGTCACGCCGCACACCAGCTTCGAGGCCCAGGCCTACATCCTGTCGAAGGACGAGGGTGGCCGTCACACCCCGTTCTTCAACAACTACCGCCCGCAGTTCTACTTCCGTACCACGGACGTGACCGGCGTGGTGACCCTCCCCGAGGGCACCGAGATGGTCATGCCGGGCGACAACACCGTCATGACGGTCGAGCTGATCCAGCCCGTCGCCATGGAGGAGGGCCTCAAGTTCGCCATCCGTGAGGGTGGCCGGACCGTCGGCGCCGGCCAGGTCACCAAGATCAACAAGTAATTGCTGATCAGGTCTGATCTGACCGGATAGCTCCTCGGAGCATCCAACGGCAGGGCCCGTACGACTTCGGTCGTACGGGCCCTTTCGCGTGCGGGGTGCCGGTCGGGTCAGATCCAGTCCCAGCTGACGTTGATCCGCCCCACGTCGGGGTTGCCCACCTGGCGGAACGCGGCGGGGCTGAGGTCCACGTCGTTCGTCGCGCAGCCGGAGCATCTGTCCACGACCGTCACGGTCACGGAGCCGAGCGGGCCGTTGACCCGTAACTGCTTTCCGCACACGGGGGAGTTGTTGGGGTTGGGGTAGTTCCCGTACAGGGCCGCCGAGACGGCCACGACCAGCTGGCTGTCGTCGTTGAACCAACCGCAGGCGCCGAGGCCGGTGTTGTACCAGGTGGCCTGGCCGTTGACCTGCGCGTCGCTCGGCGAGGCCGTTGCCGGGGGCGCTGTGGCGCCGAGGACGCCGAGAGCGAGCATGGACGAGGCCCCGGCCAGCAGGGCGGTGGTGCGGGTGCCTGGACGGGTGCGGGGGCTGTCCGTGGTAGTGCCTGTGGAGCGGGACATGCGATCAACCCTTCGAGCGGTGGGCGGCTCGGTCGGGGCCAAGACTGCTCGGATGGAGAGCGCTTTCCCAGAACCTTTCCGGCCACAGCGCCGGGCCCTTCCGTCCGGGGAGCACGGACACGGTTCGGGCTCAGGTGATCGTACGGACGGACTCGCGGACCTTGGCGGTGAGTGCGGAGGGCAGTGGCGCGTACCCCATGCCGCTGATGGTCCGCTGCCCCTCCTCGCTGCTGGTGTAGCTCAGGAAGGACTTCAACGTACCGAGCGCGCCGGGATAGGTGCCCTTGTCGCAGACGATCTCGTAGGTCACATAGAGAAGCGGGTAGGCGCCCTCGGCCTTGGTCGTGTAGTCGAGCGCGAGGGCCAGGTCCTTGCCCGTACCGACGATCGCGGCGGTGCCCAGGCCCTCGGACGCGTTCTCCGTGGTCGCCTCGACGGGCCCCGCGGCGCCCGTACTGATCTTGACGGTAGGAAGGTTCTCGCCGCTCGCGCTCGCGTAGGACAGATCGAAGTAGCCGATCGAGCCGGCGACCTGCTTCACCTGGGCGGCGACACCGGAGGAGCCATTGGCGGACAGACCGCCGGAGCCGGGCCATCCCGTTCCGGACTCGTACGGCCACTCGGCCGGGGCCGAGGCGTTCAGGTAGTCGCTCAGCGTCCGGTTGACGACGGACTGGTCACTGCGGTGGAACGCCTGGATCGTCGTGGCGGGCAGGTTGACGCCGGGGTTCAGCTCCCTGATCGCGGCGTCGTTCCACTTCGTGATCTTCGAGTCGAAGATCTTCGCGATGGCCGGGGCGTCCAGGACGAGGTCATCCACACCGGGGACGTGGTAGGCGATGGCGATCGGGCTGCCGAGCATCGGCAGATTGATCGCCGAGCCGCCCTCGCAGACGGTCTTGGACCTGGCGGACTCGGCGGGCTTGAGCGCGGCGTCGGAGCCCGTGAAGGCGGTGGTGCCTGCCAGGAATTCGGTGATGCCGGCGCCCGAGCCGATGGGGTTGTAGTTGACCTGGGCCTCGGGACAGGTCGCCGTGTACGCCTTGATCCACGCGTCCACGGCGCTTTTCTGGGCGGACGAACCGGAGCCCAGGAGCGGCCCGCTCCTGTCGGCGCACTCGAAGGCCCTCGACGCGGAGGCGGAGGGCCCGGGCGACGACCCGGCGCCGGCTCCCGCCCCCGAGCCGGAGATGTCCTTCGATTCGGAGCCATCGGTGATCCACGCGCCGACGCGGGGCGAGAGAAAGCCGATGGCGCCGAGAAGCAGACAGCTGATCAGCAGCTTTGTCCGGTGTCTGCGCACCCAGCTCGGGTCCGAGCCCGGCGGGCGCGGAGAGATGGTGTGATTCCGCGACTCCGGTGAACCGGCGCCAGCCGTGTCGGCGATCGGGGACGGAGGCTCGGCGGGCACCGGCTCCGCGTCGGGCACCGGGTCCGCGGTGGGCGGCGGCTCGACGGTCTCCGTGTCCGCCCGGTCCACCGCGTCCGCGAGCGGCACGGGCAGCCAGAGAGCCCCCCGCAGGGGGAGAGTCACGCCACGCGGCTGCCCGCTCGTCGCATCCCGCTCCTGCGGGGCCGGATCCGGCCCCGGCCCCGACGCCACGAGCCCGGCCAGCTCATCCAGCAGTTCGGGAACCGTGGGCCGGGCCGCGGGGTCCTTCGCCAGGCACCGCGCCACCACGTCCCGTACGCGAGCGGGCAGCGCCGTCAGATCCGGCTCCTCGTGGACGACGCGATAGCCCATCGCGTGCGACGAGCCGGTGCCGAACGGTCCCTCCCCGGTGGCCGCGAAGGCCAGCACCGCGCCCAGGCAGAACACATCGGCGGCCGTTCCGACCGGCCGGCGGATGAACTGCTCGGGTGCCATGAACCCCGGCGTGCCGACGATGAGACCGGTGCTCGTGAGCGCTTCGGCGCCCGCCTCCATGGCGATCCCGAAGTCGATCACGCGCGGTCCGTCGGCGGCCAGCAGTACGTTCGAGGGTTTCAGGTCGCGGTGGATCAGCCCCGCGGCGTGGATGGCCTGGAGCGCCTCGGCCAGTCCGGCACCCAGTCCGCACACCGACCACTCGGGCAGCGTGCCGTGCCGCGCGATCGCCTCGGCGAGCGAGAGCCCGCGCACATAGAGCGTGGCCAGCCAGGGCGCCTCTCCGTGCGGGTCCGCGCCGACCACGGCGGCGGTGAACGCCCCGCTGACGGCCTGGGCCGCCGAGGCCTCGCGTGCGAACCGTTCCCGGAATCCCGGTTCGTCCGCCAACTCGGGCCGGATGACCTTCACGGCCACCTCTCGCCCGCCGGGCGAGGACCCGAGGTAGACCACGCCCATCCCGCCCGCGCCCAGCCGGCCCGTGATCCGGTACGGACCCACGTGTCGCGGGTCGCCGACCGCCAGAGCTTTCACCGAAGTCCCCACTCCCCGTGCGCCGAGGCCGACTTGACCCCCGTGAGCGTACCGACCGCGGCCGGGAAACCCAGGGGCGGTGTCACGCTGAGCGCCGTGATCGTCGCGGACCGTCGTGCCGGCACATGACCCGGGCGCGGCATGCTTGACCGATCCGAGCGTGGGGTACCCTTTCCGGCCGCGATTGGCCAGGGCTGGGGCCCCTATGGCACACTGTTCAGGTTGCTCGGTTGAGTGCCGATGCTGCGCGCCTCCCGCCGGGAGGACCGGAAGCGAGTCCCACAGTACTCGTCGTCCCAACTGCCCTTCCGGGCAGCGCTGGGGCGGACGTACGGGAATCTTCCGGGAAGCGTCAGCGGGGCTCCGGCCAGGCGCCCGGTGGCCAATCGCGATATCGCGGCCCGGCCCCGGCTCGCGGTCGTCAGGACCGTACCCCTTGGCAGGGAAAATCCTTCGGGAAATTTTCATTGGCGAGGATGCGACACGCCCGACCGCGTGGGTCGGAGCGGGGCGCGGAGCTACCGGGTTCCAGAGCGTTACGAGAGACAGGACTACGAAGCAGCCATGGCGGGACAGAAGATCCGCATCCGGCTCAAGGCCTACGACCACGAGGTCATCGACTCCTCGGCGAAGAAGATCGTCGAGACGGTGACACGTACTGGTGCGTCGGTCGCGGGCCCGGTGCCGCTGCCCACTGAGAAGAACGTGTACTGCGTCATCAAGTCGCCGCACAAGTACAAGGACTCGCGCGAGCACTTCGAGATGCGCACGCACAAGCGCCTGATCGACATCCTCGACCCGACGCCCAAGACCGTTGACTCGCTGATGCGCCTGGACCTTCCGGCCGGCGTTGACATCGAGATCAAGCTCTGAGAGGCGCGGAAGAGATGGCAAAGCAGATCAAGGGTGTCCTGGGCGAGAAGCTCGGCATGACCCAGGTCTGGGACGAGAACAACCGTGTCGTCCCGGTGACCGTCGTCAAGGCCGGGCCCTGCGTTGTTACCCAGGTCCGTACGAATGACTCCGACGGCTACGAGTCGGTCCAGATCGCCTTCGGCGAGATCGACCCGCGCAAGGTGAACAAGCCCCTCAAGGGCCACTTCGCCAAGGCCGACGTGACCCCCCGCCGCCACCTGGTGGAGCTCCGCACCTCCGACGCCGGCGAGTACACGCTCGGCCAGGAGATCACCGCCGCCACGTTCGAGTCCGGCGTCAAGGTCGACGTCACGGGCAAGAGCAAGGGCAAGGGCTTCGCCGGTGTCATGAAGCGTCACAACTTCAAGGGCCTCGGCGCCGGTCACGGCACCCAGCGCAAGCACCGCTCTCCCGGTTCCATCGGTGGCTGCGCCACCCCGGGCCGTGTGTTCAAGGGCCTCCGCATGGCGGGCCGTATGGGCAACGAGCGGGTCACCACCCAGAACCTGACCGTTCACGCCGTTGACGCGGAGAAGGGCCTGCTCCTGATCAAGGGCGCGGTTCCTGGTCCGAACGGCGGCCTCGTCCTGGTCCGTACCGCGGCCAAGGGGGCCTGAGGTAACTGATGAGCACCGTTGACATCCTTTCGCCGGCAGGCGACAAGGCCGGGACCGTCGAGCTCCCCTCGGAGATCTTCGACGCGAAGGTCAGCATTCCGCTGATCCACCAGGTCGTTGTCGCCCAGCTGGCCGCTGCCCGACAGGGCACGCACAAGACCAAGACCCGCGGCGAAGTCCGTGGCGGTGGCAAGAAGCCGTACCGCCAGAAGGGCACCGGCCGCGCCCGTCAGGGTTCGACCCGCGCTCCGCAGTTCGCCGGTGGTGGCGTCGTCCACGGCCCCGTGCCGCGTGACTACTCGCAGCGGACCCCCAAGAAGATGAAGGCCGCCGCCCTGCGCGGTGCCCTCACCGACCGGGCCCGTCACTCTCGTATCCACGTCGTCTCCGGCCTGGTCGAGGACGCGGTGTCCACCAAGGCCGCCCGGACCCTGATCGGCAAGATCAGCGAGCGCAAGAACGTGCTGCTGGTCGTCGAGAGGTCCGACGAGGCCGCGTGGCTGTCCGCCCGCAACCTGCCCCAGGTGCACATCCTGGCGCCGGGCCAGCTGAACACGTACGACGTGATCGTCTCCGACGACGTGGTCTTCACCAAGGCCGCCTTCGAGTCCTTCGTGTCTGGCCCTTCCAAGGCCGACGACAACGAGGGGAGTGAAGCCTGATGGCCGAGATCACCAGCAAGACCTTCCACGACCACCGCGACATTCTTGTGAAGCCCGTGGTGTCCGAGAAGAGCTACGCGCTGCTCGACGAGAACAAGTACACGTTCATCGTGGCGCCCACGGCCAACAAGACCCAGATCAAGCAGGCCGTGGAAGCGGTCTTCTCGGTCAAGGTCGCCGGGGTCAACACGATCAACCGCCAGGGCAAGCGCAAGCGCACCCGCACCGGTTTCGGCAAGCGCGCGAACACCAAGCGCGCCATCGTGACCCTCGCTGAGGGCGACCGTATCGACATCTTCGGCGGCCCGACCTCCTGACGGAGGTCGAGACGTCCAGGATCCGGAATTCTTCCGAGGACTGAGAGACAATGGGTATCCGCAAGTACAAGCCGACGACCCCGGGCCGTCGTGGCTCCAGCGTCGCCGACTTTGTCGAGATCACGCGGTCCACGCCGGAGAAGTCGCTGGTCCGCCCGCTGCACAGCAAGGGCGGCCGTAACAACGCCGGTCGTGTGACCGTTCGCCACCAGGGTGGTGGACACAAGCGCGCCTACCGAGTGATCGACTTCCGTCGTCACGACAAGGACGGCGTGCCGGCCAAGGTCGCGCACATCGAGTACGACCCGAACCGCACCGCGCGCATCGCGCTGCTGCACTACGCGGACGGCGAGAAGCGCTACATCATCGCGCCGCGTGGCCTCGCGCAGGGCGCGCGTGTCGAGAACGGTCCGGCCGCCGACATCAAGCCCGGCAACAACCTGGCGCTGCGCAACATCCCGGTCGGTACGACCATCCACGCCATCGAGCTGCGGCCCGGCGGCGGCGCGAAGTTCGCCCGCTCCGCGGGTGCCTCCGTGCAGCTGCTGGCGAAGGAGGGCTCCATGGCCCACCTTCGTATGCCGTCCGGTGAGATCCGGCTGGTCGACGTCCGCTGCCGCGCCACCATCGGCGAGGTCGGCAACGCCGAGCAGTCGAACATCAACTGGGGCAAGGCCGGCCGTATGCGCTGGAAGGGCGTACGCCCGACCGTCCGCGGTGTCGCGATGAACCCGGTTGACCACCCGCACGGTGGTGGTGAGGGCAAGACCTCCGGTGGACGCCACCCGGTCAGCCCGTGGGGTCAGAAGGAGGGTCGTACTCGCTCGCCGAAGAAGGCAAGCAGCAAGTACATCGTCCGCCGCCGCAAGACGAACAAGAAGCGCTAGGAGCGGGTTCAGATGCCGCGCAGTCTCAAGAAGGGGCCCTTCGTCGACGACCACCTGATCAAGAAGGTGGACGTCCAGAACGAAGCAGGCACCAAGAACGTCATCAAGACCTGGTCCCGTCGCTCGATGATCGTCCCGGCCATGCTGGGCCACACGATCGCGGTGCACAACGGCAAGATCCATGTCCCGGTGTTCGTCACCGAGTCCATGGTCGGCCACAAGCTCGGCGAGTTCTCGCCGACTCGCACCTTCCGCGGCCACGTCAAGGACGACCGGAAGTCGAAGCGCCGCTAACGCGGGGTGACTGACTATGACTTACACCGAAGGGACAACCATGGAAGCCAGGGCCCAGGCGCGGTACATCCGCGTCACGCCCATGAAGGCCCGCCGCGTGGTGGACCTCATCCGTGGCATGGATGCCACGGAGGCTCAGGCGGTCCTGCGCTTCGCCCCGCAGGCCGCGAGCGTGCCGGTCGGCAAGGTGCTTGACAGCGCCATTGCCAACGCCGCGCACAACTACGACCACACCGACGCCTCTTCGCTGGTCATCAGCGAGGCGTACGTGGACGAGGGCCCGACCCTGAAGCGGTTCCGTCCGCGTGCCCAGGGCCGTGCCTACCGGATCCGTAAGCGGACCAGCCACATCACCGTGGTCGTCAGCAGCAAGGAAGGAACCCGGTAATGGGCCAGAAGGTTAACCCGCATGGGTTCCGACTCGGTATCACCACGGACTTCAAGTCCCGTTGGTACGCCGACAAGCTGTACAAGGACTACGTCAAGGAAGACGTCGCCATTCGTCGCATGATGACGAAGGGCATGGAGCGGGCCGGCATCTCCAAGGTGGAGATCGAGCGCACCCGCGACCGCGTCCGCGTTGACATCCACACCGCACGTCCGGGCATCGTCATCGGCCGCCGCGGCGCCGAGGCCGACCGTATCCGCGGCGAGCTGGAGAAGCTGACCGGCAAGCAGGTCCAGCTGAACATCCTTGAGGTCAAGAACCCCGAGGTGGACGCTCAGCTGGTGGCCCAGGCCGTCGCCGAGCAGCTGTCCTCGCGTGTCTCCTTCCGTCGCGCCATGCGCAAGAGCATGCAGTCGACGATGAAGGCCGGCGCCAAGGGCATCAAGATCCAGTGCGGTGGCCGTCTCGGCGGCGCCGAGATGTCCCGCTCGGAGTTCTACCGCGAGGGCCGCGTGCCCCTGCACACGCTCCGTGCGAACGTCGACTACGGCTTCTTCGAGGCCAAGACGACCTTCGGCCGTATCGGTGTGAAGGTCTGGATCTACAAGGGCGACGTCAAGAACATCGCCGAGGTGCGCGCCGAGAACGCCGCGGCCCGCGCCGGCAACCGTCCGGCCCGTGGTGGTGGCAACGACCGTCCCGCCGGCCGTGGTGGCCGCGGTGGCGAGCGTGGCGGCCGTGGCCGCAAGCCGCAGCAGAACCCGGCAGCCGAGGCCCCCAAGGCCGACGCCGCCGCTGCTCCGGCCGCTGAGGCGACGTCCTCTTCTACCGGCGGAACGGAGGCCTGACCGAAATGCTGATCCCCCGTAGGGTCAAGCACCGCAAGCAGCACCACCCGAAGCGCAGCGGAATGTCCAAGGGTGGGACGCAGGTTGCGTTCGGCGAGTACGGCATCCAGGCGCTGACCCCCGCGTACGTGACGAACCGTCAGATCGAGGCCGCTCGTATCGCGATGACCCGTCACATCAAGCGTGGCGGCAAGGTCTGGATCAACATCTACCCGGACCGTCCGCTCACCAAGAAGCCTGCCGAGACCCGCATGGGTTCCGGTAAGGGTTCCCCCGAGTGGTGGATCGCGAACGTCAAGCCCGGTCGGGTGATGTTCGAGCTGTCCTACCCGAACGAGAAGATTGCGCGTGAGGCGCTTACCCGCGCTGCTCACAAGCTTCCGATGAAGTGCCGGATCGTTCGGCGCGAGGCAGGTGAGGCGTGATGGCGGCCGTGACCAAGGCGTCCGAACTGCGCGAACTGGGCGACGAGGAGCTTCTCGCGAAGCTTCGCGAGGCCAAGGAAGAGCTGTTCAATCTCCGCTTCCAGGCGGCGACGGGTCAGCTCGAAAACCACGGGCGGCTGAAGCTCGTGCGCAAGGACATCGCGCGGATCTACACCCTGATGCGTGAGCGCGAGCTGGGCATCGAGACGGTGGAGAGCGCCTGATGACTGAGAGCAACGTGACCGAGACCAACGCCACGACCGACCGCGGCTTCCGCAAGACCCGTGAGGGTCTGGTCGTCAGCGACAAGATGGACAAGACCGTCGTCGTCGCTGTCGAGGACCGTGTCAAGCACGCCCTGTACGGCAAGGTCATCCGCCGTACGAACAAGCTCAAGGCGCACGACGAGCAGAACGCCGCCGGCATCGGCGACCGCGTCCTCCTGATGGAGACCCGGCCGCTGTCCGCCACGAAGCGGTGGCGCATCGTCGAGATCCTCGAGAAGGCCAAGTAACAACCCCCTCCGAGGGGGTTTCCCCTCGGAACAGTTCCGCCAGGCTCGGTGCGGCCGTCAAGCGTAAGACGTTCTACGCTTGACGGCCCCGCCGGGAACCGGCAGACGATCAGGAGATAGACGTGATCCAGCAGGAGTCGCGACTGCGTGTCGCCGACAACACGGGTGCGAAGGAAATTCTCACCATCCGTGTTCTCGGTGGTTCGGGTCGCCGCTACGCGGGCATCGGTGACGTCATCGTCGCCACCGTCAAGGACGCGATCCCCGGTGGCAACGTGAAGAAGGGTGACGTCGTCAAGGCGGTCATCGTTCGCACCGTCAAGGAGCGCCGCCGTCCGGACGGCTCGTACATCCGCTTCGACGAGAACGCCGCCGTCATTCTGAAGAACGACGGCGACCCTCGTGGCACCCGTATCTTCGGCCCGGTGGGCCGTGAGCTGCGCGAGAAGAAGTTCATGAAGATCATCTCGCTCGCGCCGGAGGTGCTGTAAGCATGAAGATCAAGAAGGGCGACCTGGTTCAGGTCATCACCGGCAAGGACAAGGGCAAGCAGGGCAAGGTCATCGTGGCCTACCCCACGCAGGACCGTGTTCTCGTCGAGGGTGTCAACCGGGTCAAGAAGCACACCAAGGCCGGCCAGACGGCTCGCGGTTCGCAGACCGGCGGCATCGTGACCACCGAAGCCCCCATCCACGTCAGCAACGTTCAGCTGGTTGTGGAGAAGGACGGCAAGAAGGTCGTCACCCGCGTCGGCTACCGCTTTGACGACGAGGGCAACAAGATCCGCGTTGCCAAGCGGACCGGTGAGGACATCTGATGACTGCCACCACTACCGCGCCGCGTCTGAAGCTGCGCTACCGCGAGGAGATCGCCGGAAAGCTGCGTGAGGAGTTCTCGTACGAGAACGTCATGCAGATCCCCGGTCTCGTCAAGATCGTGGTCAACATGGGTGTGGGCGACGCCGCCCGCGACTCCAAGCTGATCGAGGGCGCCATCAAGGACCTCACCACGATCACCGGCCAGAAGCCGTCCGTCACCAAGGCCCGGAAGTCCATCGCGCAGTTCAAGCTGCGCGAGGGCCAGCCGATCGGTTGCCACGTCACCCTTCGCGGTGACCGCATGTGGGAGTTCCTGGACCGTACGCTGTCGCTCGCGCTGCCGCGTATCCGTGACTTCCGCGGTCTGTCCCCGAAGCAGTTCGACGGCCGTGGCAACTACACCTTCGGTCTCACGGAGCAGGTCATGTTCCACGAGATCGACCAGGACAAGATCGACCGGGTCCGGGGCATGGACATCACCGTGGTCACCACGGCGACCAACGACGACGAGGGTCGTGCCCTCCTTCGTCACCTCGGCTTCCCGTTCAAGGAGAACTGACCGTGGCGAAGAAGGCTCTGATCGCTAAGGCCGCCCGCAAGCCGAAGTTCGGTGTGCGCGGTTACACCCGCTGCCAGCGCTGCGGCCGTCCCCACTCCGTCTACCGCAAGTTCGGCCTGTGCCGTGTGTGCCTTCGCGAGATGGCCCACCGCGGCGAGCTGCCGGGCGTCACCAAGAGCTCCTGGTAGTCCTGGTTTTCCAGGACCACCCGAAGCTCTCGGTAAGCAATTGGTTGGCGGGAGCCCTCCCTCACATGCCGTAGGCTTGTGGGGTTGGGCGCCCGTCGTCCAAATCAGACTTACTACGCCGTAGGTCCCCGCACCGCACCCGTCCCGACTCTGATCGGGGAGAGGGATGGCGCATACAGGAAACCCCGGCGAGAGAGGCCGAAGGCCAATTCATGACCATGACTGATCCCATCGCAGACATGCTCACGCGTCTGCGCAACGCGAACTCGGCGTACCACGACGAAGTCGTGATGCCGCACAGCAAGATCAAGTCGCACATCGCGGAGATCCTCCAGCAGGAGGGCTTCATCACCGGCTGGAAGGTCGAGGACGCCGAGGTCGGCAAGAACCTCGTCCTGGAGCTGAAGTTCGGCCCGAACCGCGAGCGTTCGATCGCCGGCATCAAGCGCATCTCCAAGCCGGGTCTGCGTGTGTACGCGAAGTCCACCAATCTGCCGAAGGTTCTCGGCGGCCTGGGCGTGGCCATCATCTCCACGTCCCACGGTCTCCTGACCGGCCAGCAGGCCAGCAAGAAGGGCGTAGGTGGGGAAGTCCTCGCCTACGTCTGGTAGTCGGGAACGGAGGAATAGCTCATGTCGCGAATCGGCAAGCTCCCCATCCAGGTTCCCGCCGGTGTGGACGTCACCATCGATGGCCGTACGGTCGCGGTGAAGGGCCCCAAGGGCACCCTCTCGCACACCGTCGCCGCGCCGATCGAGGTCACCAAGGGCGAGGACGGCACCCTTCAGGTGCTGCGCCCGAACGACGAGCGTCAGAACAAGGCCCTGCACGGCCTGTCCCGCACGCTGGTGGCGAACATGATCACCGGCGTGACCCAGGGATACGTCAAGGCGCTCGAAATCAGCGGAGTCGGCTACCGCGTCCAGGCGAAGGGCTCCAACCTGGAGTTCGCCCTGGGCTACAGCCACCCGATCCTCATCGAGGCCCCCGAGGGCATCACCTTCAAGGTCGAGACGCCCACGAAGTTCACCGTCGAGGGCATCGACAAGCAGAAGGTCGGCGAGGTCGCCGCTAACATCCGCAAGCTGCGGAAGCCCGACCCGTACAAGGCCAAGGGCGTCAAGTACGCGGGCGAGGTCATCCGCCGCAAGGTCGGAAAGGCGGGTAAGTAAGCCATGGCATACGGTGTCAAGATTGCTAAGGGTGACGCGTACAAGCGCGCCGCCATCAAGCGTCGCCACATCCGCGTCCGCAAGCATGTCTCCGGTACGCCGGAGCGTCCTCGCCTGGTCGTGACGCGCTCCAACCGCAACATCGTCGCGCAGGTCATCGACGACATCGCGGGCCACACGCTCGCTTCGGCGTCGACCCTGGACACCTCGATCCGAGGTGGCGAGGGCGACAAGAGCGCCCAGGCACAGAAGGTCGGTGCCCTGGTGGCCGAGCGTGCCAAGGCCGCAGGCGTCGAGGCCGTCGTGTTCGACCGTGGTGGCAACAGGTACGCCGGGCGCATTGCCGCTCTGGCTGACGCCGCCCGCGAAGCCGGGCTGAAGTTCTAGCTCCCGGTTCCGGGACCAACGGACGTAACAGAGAGAGGTAAATCCAATGGCTGGACCCCAGCGCCGCGGAAGCGGTGCCGGTGGCGGCGAGCGGCGGGACCGGAAGGGTCGCGACGGTGGCGCTGCCGCCGAGAAGACCGCTTACGTTGAGCGCGTTGTCGCGATCAACCGCGTTGCCAAGGTTGTGAAGGGTGGTCGTCGCTTCAGCTTCACCGCGCTGGTCGTGGTGGGCGACGGTGACGGCACCGTGGGTGTCGGCTACGGCAAGGCCAAGGAGGTGCCGGCCGCCATCGCCAAGGGTGTTGAGGAGGCCAAGAAGCACTTCTTCAAGGTCCCCCGTATCCAGGGCACCATCCCGCACCCGATCCAGGGCGAGAAGGCCGCGGGCGTCGTCCTGCTCAAGCCGGCTTCCCCCGGTACCGGCGTGATCGCCGGTGGCCCGGTGCGTGCCGTGCTGGAGTGCGCGGGCGTGCACGACATCCTGTCGAAGTCGCTCGGCTCGGACAACGCGATCAACATCGTGCACGCGACCGTGGCGGCCCTCCAGGGCCTGCAGCGTCCCGAGGAGATCGCGGCCCGCCGCGGTCTGCCCCTTGAGGACGTCGCCCCCGCGGCTCTGCTCCGTGCGCGTGCGGGAGCGGGTGCGTAATGGCCCGTCTCAAGATCACGCAGACGAAGTCGTACATCGGCAGCAAGCAGAACCACCGCGACACCCTGCGTTCGCTCGGCCTCAAGCGGGTCAGCGACACGGTTGTCAAGGAGGATCGTCCCGAGTTCCGCGGCATGGTGCACACCGTCCGCCACCTCGTGACGGTTGAGGAGGTCGACTGACATGGCGGAGAGCAACCCGCTGAAGGTCCACAACCTCCGTCCTGCCCCGGGCGCCAAGACCGCCAAGACCCGTGTGGGTCGTGGTGAGGCGTCCAAGGGTAAGACCGCAGGTCGTGGTACCAAGGGCACCAAGGCCCGTTACCAGGTTCCGGAGCGCTTCGAGGGTGGGCAGATGCCCCTCCACATGCGTCTCCCGAAGCTCAAGGGCTTCAAGAACCCGTTCCGCACCGAGTACCAGGTCGTGAACCTGGACAGGCTCGCCGCGCTCTACCCCGAGGGCGGCGAGGTCACGGTGGCCGATCTGGTCACCAAGGGCGCGGTGCGCAAGAACAGCCTCGTCAAGGTCCTGGGCCAGGGCGAGATCTCCGTGGCGCTGCAGGTGTCGGTGGACGCCGTCTCCGGCTCCGCCAAGGAGAAGATTGCCGCCGCCGGCGGCACCGTCACCGAGCTCGTCTGAGACAACTCGATGGCCTGAACATCCGACCGGGGATGCCTCTCAAAAGGGGCATCCCCGGTTGGTCGTTCCAAGGGGGGCACTGTCGCCGGTAAGGTGGCGTGCATTGTTGCTGTATCGCTTGTTCCGTATCCGTCGATCCTCAATACCGTCACCTCTGACGCAGTAGCGCGGGGGTCGCAGGAGGCACCGTGCTCACCGCGTTCGCCCGGGCGTTCAAGACGCCCGACCTGCGCAAGAAGCTGCTCTTCACACTCGGCATCATCGTGCTGTACCGGCTCGGGGCGCATGTCCCGGTACCGGGCGTCAGTTACGAGAATGTCCAGACCTGTGTCGACGCGGCCCAGAAGGGCAACAACAGCCTGTTCGGTCTGGTGAACATGTTCAGCGGCGGGGCGCTGCTGCAGATCACGATCTTCGCGCTCGGCATCATGCCGTACATCACCGCGAGCATCATCCTGCAGCTGCTGACCGTGGTCATCCCCAGGCTGGAGGCCCTCAAGAAGGAGGGCCAGTCCGGTCAGGCGAAGATCACGCAGTACACCCGCTATCTGACGGTCGCCCTCGCCGTGCTGCAGGGCACCGGCCTGGTCGCCACCGCCCGGAGCGGCGCGCTCTTCAGCGGCTGTCCGGTCGCCTCGGAGATCGTGCCCGATCAGTCGATCTTCGTCACCGTCACCATGGTGATCACCATGACCGCGGGCACCGCCGCCGTCATGTGGCTCGGTGAGCTCATCACCGACCGCGGGATCGGCAACGGCATGTCCATCCTGATGTTCATCTCGATCGCCGCCGGCTTCCCCGGCGCGCTGTGGGCCATCAAGGAGAGCGGCACGCTCGCCAAGGGCTGGATCGAGTTCGGCACGGTCATTCTGATCGGCTTCGTGATGGTGGGCCTGGTCGTCTTCGTCGAGCAGGCGCAGCGCCGGATCCCCGTCCAGTACGCGAAGCGCATGATCGGCCGCAGGTCCTACGGCGGTACGTCCACGTACATCCCGCTGAAGGTGAATCAGGCGGGTGTGATCCCTGTCATCTTCGCCTCGTCGCTGCTCTACATCCCGGCGCTGGTCGCGCAGTTCTCCAGTGGGAACTCCGCGTGGAAGACCTGGATCGAGGCGCACTTCGTCAAGGGCGACCACCCGTATTACATCGCGACGTACTTCCTGCTGATCGTGTTCTTCGCCTTCTTCTACGTGGCCATCTCCTTCAACCCCGAAGAAGTTGCCGACAACATGAAGAAGTATGGTGGCTTCATCCCGGGTATCCGGGCAGGTCGACCTACTGCCGAGTATCTGAGCTACGTGCTCAACAGGATCACTTGGCCGGGCTCGCTGTACCTGGGTCTGATTGCTCTCGTCCCGACGATGGCGTTGGCAGGCTTCGGCGGTGCGAACCAGAACTTCCCGTTCGGCGGGACGAGCATCCTCATCATCGTGGGTGTGGGTCTGGAAACCGTGAAGCAGATCGAGAGCCAGCTTCAGCAGCGTAATTACGAAGGGTTCCTCCGCTGATGCGAATCGTCCTCGTCGGGCCGCCCGGTGCCGGCAAGGGAACGCAGGCCGCGTACCTCGCCAAGAACCTGAAGGTCCCGCACATCTCCACGGGCGACCTCTTCCGAGCCAACATCAGCCAGGGCACCACCCTCGGCAAGCTCGCGAAGTCGTACATGGACGCCGGGAACCTGGTGCCCGACGAGGTGACCATCGCGATGGCACAGGAGCGGATGGCCCAGCCGGACGCCGTCAACGGCTTTCTGCTGGACGGCTTCCCGCGCAATGTCTCGCAGGCGAAGGCGCTGGACGAGGCCCTCGCGCAGGACGGCGTGAAGCTGGACGCGGTGCTGGACCTGGAGGTCCCGGAGGACGAGGTCGTCACACGCATCGCGGGCCGCCGGGTCTGCCGCAACGACAGCGCGCATGTCTTCCATGTCACGTACAGCCCGCCGAAGACCGAGGGTGTCTGTGACATCTGCGGCGGCGAGCTGTACCAGCGGGACGACGACTCCGAGGAGACCGTGCGGACCCGGCTCGAGGTCTACCACACGCAGACCGAGCCGATCATCGACCACTACCGGGCCCAGGGTCTGGTGGTCACGATCTCCGCGCTCGGCAAGGTCACCGAAGTGACCGAGCGTGCGATGGCGGCGCTTGAGCGGGGCCGGGCCGCGTAGGTCCCAGCAGTGCAGCGGTACCAAGTACGGCCGTGG
>NZ_JAMHJQ010000002.1:411937-506721 GCF_023534745.1 Streptomyces sp. 35G-GA-8 | reverse complement strand
CCGTGGCGTCCCTCGGACGCCACGGCCGTACTGTTGAGCGGTCCGTGTGAAGCGGACGTATTGAGCAAGGCGTATCGGATCAGTCACAGACAGGTGGAAGGCACAGGCATGGTGCAGATCAAGACCCCCGAGCAGATCGCGAAGATGCGTGAGGCGGGACTGGTCGTCGCCGCCGTGCACGCGGCCACCGGCGAGGCGGCGGTGCCGGGCGCCACCACCCGGGATCTGGACCAGGTCGCCCGCAAGGTACTGGCCGAGCACGGAGCCAAGCCGAACTTCCTCGGGTACGGCGGGTTCCCCGCGACCATCTGCACCTCGGTCAACGAGGTCGTCGTCCATGGCATCCCGGACGACAGGACCGTCCTCAAGGACGGCGACATCATCTCCATCGACGCCGGCGCGATCATCGACGGCTGGCACGGCGACGCGGCCTTCACGGCGTTCGTCGGCACCGGTCACGCTCCGGAACTGGTCGAACTCTCCCGGGTGACCGAGGAGTCGATGTGGGCCGGGATCGCGGCGATGCGCGGCGGCAACCGGCTGGTGGACGTGTCCCGGGCGATCGAGACGTACATCCGCAGACAGCCCCGCCCCGGCGGCGGCAAGTACGGGATCATCGAGGACTACGGCGGCCATGGCATCGGCACCGAGATGCACATGGACCCGCATCTGCTGAACTATGTCTCCCGCAAGCGCGGCAAGGGCCCGAAGCTGGTTCCCGGCTTCTGTCTGGCGATCGAGCCGATGGTCTCGCTCGGTACACCGCGTACGGAGGTGCTGGAGGACGAGTGGACGGTCGTCACGACCGATGGCACCTGGTCCTCGCACTGGGAGCACTCCGTGGCGCTGACCGAGGAGGGCCCGCTGGTCCTGACCGCCCCCGACGGGGGCAGGGCGAAGCTCGCCGAGCTGGGTGTCACCGCGGCTCCGGACCCGCTGGCCTGAATGTCGGGGTCGCTGTATCCGGCGGCCGGAGGCCGACGCAGCCGTGCGAAGCCTGTGAGGCGCCCCGGCGCCGAGCCCGCGAGCGGGGCGGTGAGAGAGCAGGCCCGCTGGCCTAGGTAGGGCGCTCCAGGGCGGGCGCTTAAGAATCTCCCCCGGTGGGCAAACTGAACGGATTCGTCTTTTCGAGTGCGCTCCCGTAGACTGACGCGTCGGCTCTGGTGTACCCGTGTGTCCTCATGCGGCTGCCAGAATCGATCAAGGTAGCCGATTCGAAGGGCGAAGCGTGGCCAAGAAGCAAGGTGCCATCGAAATTGAGGGCACCGTGATCGAGTCCCTCCCGAACGCCATGTTCAAGGTGGAGCTGCAGAACGGTCACAAGGTCCTCGCGCACATCAGCGGCAAGATGCGGATGCACTACATCCGTATCCTCCCCGATGACCGGGTCGTGGTGGAGCTGTCTCCGTACGACCTGACGCGTGGCCGGATCGTCTACCGATACAAGTAGATCTTGCTGACATCCCTCACGGGGTGCCCGCACTGACCCGGAGAACCTCAATCCCATGAAGGTCAAGCCGAGCGTCAAGAAGATCTGCGACAAGTGCAAGGTGATCCGCCGTCACGGCCGGGTCATGGTCATCTGCGACAACCTGCGCCACAAGCAGCGCCAGGGCTGACGCAAGACCACCTGCCTCTCGCAGTACTTCGCGCGACGCGAGCAAAATCGTAATGACGCAGTGTCCGGCTCCCACGCGGTGGGACCGACACCTCCGGCGGAGGCCGGGGACCCGGACCGTATCGCTCCCGTAGAGGGAGGGACCGGCAGCCGGGAACGACACTGCGGAAGACCTCCGACATCATCTGGAGCCATGAATGGCACGCCTCGCAGGCGTTGACCTCCCGCGCGACAAGCGCGTCGAGGTCGCCCTCACCTACGTCTTCGGTATCGGGCGCACCCGGTCCAAGGAGACCCTCGCCGCCGTTGGCGTCGACCCGAACATCCGTGTCCGCGACCTTGCCGAGGAAGACCTCGTCAAGATCCGCGAGTACGTGGACGCCAACCTCAAGACCGAGGGTGACCTCCGTCGCGAGATCGCCGCCGACATCCGCCGCAAGGTGGAGATCGGCTGCTACCAGGGTCTGCGTCACCGCCGTGGCCTGCCGGTGCACGGACAGCGCACCAGCACGAACGCTCGTACCCGCAAGGGCCCGCGTCGCGCCATCGCCGGTAAGAAGAAGCCGGGCAAGAAGTAGTCCTCAGCGGACGCTCATCAGCGGTCTTCGCTGTAGGACCGACCACCTCCCTGTAGGAGAAATAGATGCCCCCCAAGGGTCGTCAGGGCGCTGCCAAGAAGGTGCGCCGCAAGGAAAAGAAGAACGTCGCTCACGGGCACGCCCACATCAAGAGCACGTTCAACAACACGATCGTCTCGATCACCGACCCCTCGGGCAATGTGATCTCCTGGGCCTCCGCCGGCCACGTCGGCTTCAAGGGCTCGCGCAAGTCCACCCCCTTCGCCGCGCAGATGGCCGCCGAGTCGGCCGCCCGCCGCGCGCAGGAGCACGGCATGCGCAAGGTCGACGTCTTCGTCAAGGGTCCCGGCTCCGGCCGTGAGACCGCGATCCGTTCGCTCCAGGCCACCGGCCTGGAGGTGGGCTCGATCCAGGACGTCACCCCCACCCCGCACAACGGCTGCCGCCCCCCGAAGCGCCGCCGCGTCTGACCCTTTCCCCGCGCAGGGGAACGGCTCGCGGGCGGTACGGCGCTTCGGTGCCGTGCCGCCCGTACCCTTGTTCTGTTGGCATCAAATAGCGGGTGCCAAGACTGGAGGCATGAACCATGCTTATCGCTCAGCGTCCCTCGCTGACCGAAGAGGTCGTCGACGAATACCGCTCGCGGTTCGTGATCGAGCCGCTGGAGCCGGGCTTCGGCTACACGCTCGGCAACTCCCTTCGGCGTACGCTCCTCTCCTCGATCCCCGGCGCGGCGGTCACGTCGATCCGGATCGACGGTGTCCTGCACGAGTTCACCACCGTGCCGGGCGTCAAGGAGGACGTCACCGACCTCATCCTGAACATCAAGCAGCTGGTCGTCTCCTCGGAGCACGACGAGCCGGTCGTGATGTACCTGCGCAAGCAGGGCCCCGGCCTGGTCACGGCCGCTGACATCGCCCCGCCGGCCGGTGTCGAGGTCCACAACCCCGACCTCGTGCTCGCGACGCTGAACGGCAAGGGCAAGCTGGAGATGGAGCTGACCGTCGAGCGCGGTCGCGGCTATGTCTCCGCCGTCCAGAACAAGCAGGTGGGCCAGGAGATCGGCCGGATTCCGGTCGACTCCATCTACTCGCCGGTGCTCAAGGTCACGTACAAGGTCGAGGCGACCCGTGTCGAGCAGCGCACCGACTTCGACAAGCTGATCGTCGACGTCGAGACCAAGCAGGCCATGCGGCCGCGTGACGCCATGGCGTCCGCCGGTAAGACGCTGGTCGAGCTGTTCGGTCTGGCGCGCGAGCTCAACATCGACGCCGAGGGCATCGACATGGGCCCGTCGCCGACGGACGCGGCGCTCGCCGCCGATCTCGCCCTGCCGATCGAGGAGCTGGAGCTCACCGTTCGGTCGTACAACTGCCTCAAGCGCGAGGGCATCCACTCCGTGGGTGAACTGGTGGCGCGCTCCGAGGCCGATCTGCTCGACATCCGTAACTTCGGTGCCAAGTCGATCGACGAGGTCAAGGCGAAGCTGGCCGGCATGGGCCTGGCCCTCAAGGACAGCCCGCCCGGATTCGACCCGACCGCCGCCGCTGACGCCTTCGGCGCCGACGACGACGCGGACGCCGGGTTCGTGGAGACCGAGCAGTACTGAACCGCCTCCGGAGCGTGAGCTCCGGGTTCCGGCGGGCGATCGCCCGTCCGGGAACTGACACCGGTACCTGATACGGCCGGTGCAGACACAAGGAGATACACCATGCCGAAGCCCGCCAAGGGTGCCCGTCTGGGCGGCAGCGCCGCGCACGAGAAGCTGCTCCTCGCGAACCTCGCGAAGTCGCTCTTCGAGCACGGCCGCATCACCACGACCGAGGCCAAGGCCCGCCGCCTGCGCCCGATCGCGGAGCGTTTCATCACCAAGGCGAAGAAGGGCGACATCCACAACCGTCGTCTGGTGCTGCAGTCGATCACGGACAAGAGCGTCGTCCACACGCTCTTCACCGAGATCGCCCCGCGGTACGAGAACCGCCCCGGTGGTTACACGCGCATCACCAAGATCGGCAACCGTCGTGGCGACAACGCCCCGATGGCGGTCATCGAGCTGGTCGAGGCCCTGACCGTGGCGCAGCAGGCCACCGGTGAGGCCGAGGCGGCGACGAAGCGCGCGGTCAAGGAAGACGCCCTCAAGAAGGACGAGGCTCCGGCCGAGGCCGTCGAGGACGCCAAGCCGGCCGCCGAGGCCGAGTCGGAGTCCAAGGACGCCTGAGCGTTCTGACGACTGACGGACGGGTCCGCTCCCTCTGGGGGGCGGGCCCGTTCTGTATGGAAAACGCTGACGGGTGTGTCAGGTGGGTCAGGTGGAGCACGTGAGTCAGGTGGGTCAGGTGAGCGAGGACATCGAGGGCGCGGCGCCCGGACACGTACGGATACGTCTTGACCTGTCGTACGACGGCAAGGACTTCTCCGGCTGGGCGAGGCAGCGGACCCGGCGGACCGTACAGGGCGAGATCGAGGACGCGCTGCGTACGGTGACGCGGTCGTCGCGTACGTACGAGCTGACCGTCGCCGGACGTACGGACGCGGGTGTGCACGCGCGCGGACAGGTCGCGCATGTCGATCTGCCGGACGACGTGTGGGCCGAGCACCGGGAGCGGCTGCTGCGGCGGCTCGCGGGGCGGCTCAGCCATGACGTACGGGTCTGGAAGGTCACCGAGGCGCCCCCGGGCTTCAACGCGCGCTTCTCGGCCGTCTGGCGGCGCTACGCGTACCGCGTGACCGACCATCCCGGGGGTGTCGATCCGCTGCTGCGCGGTCATGTGCTGTGGCACGACTGGCCGTTGGACGTGGCGGCGATGAACGCGGCGTCCGCGGGGCTGCGCGGCGAGCACGACTTCGCGGCGTACTGCAAGCGGCGCGAGGGCGCGACGACCATCCGTACGCTCCAGCGGCTGGAGTGGGAGCGTGACGCGCACGGGGTGATCACCGCGACCGTGCGGGCCGATGCCTTCTGCCACAACATGGTGCGCTCGCTGGTGGGCGCGCTGCTGTTCGTGGGCGACGGGCACCGGCCCGTGGAGTGGCCGGCGAAGGTGCTGGCGGCGGGGGTGCGCGACTCGGCGGTGCATGTCGTACGGCCGCACGGGCTCACCCTGGAGGAGGTCGGCTATCCGGCCGACGAACTGCTGGGCGAGCGGAACCGCGCGGCACGCAACAAGCGGACGCTGGGCGCGAACCTGAACGGGGACGGGGACGGCGGCGGGGACGCGGGCTGCTGCTGAGCTCGGCCCCGCCGGGCTGAGTTCAGCCCCGCCGCAGCCGCCGGGCGAGGCGGCGCAGCGGTCCCGGCGCGGGCGCCGGCGTGGCCCGCGCATGGGGAGCGGGCTCCGGCTCGGGCACCGCGACGCGCAGGGACAGATCGCGCTGCGGATTGGTCCAGTACGGCGTGACACGGCGGTCCCGCGCGGTCGGGTGCGGCACGGCCGTGAGCTGTTCCGGCACCTCGGGGCCGCGCCGGGAGCCGAGCCGCGCCGACTTCGTCCAGCCGAGCGCGGTCAGGCGTACGGACAGATCCCAGACGCCGTCGCCGAGCGCGGCGCCGTCCAGCGCCGTGGCGAGGTCGAGCCGGGCCGTCCCGGCGATGCTCAGCACGCCTTCGGGGCGGAAGACGGTGGTCTTCGTGGGCAGCCGGTACTCGGCGCCGCTGGCGCGTTCGCGCAGGACGAGGACGACGGACGCCTTGGCGGGGGAGGCGCCGCCGGTGAGCGGTTCGCGGGCGAGCCGGTCCCGCAGGGCAGGGGAGAGACCGGCCGGTGCCAGCGCCTCCTGATCCGTACCGGTGTCGGTGACGCCCAGCGGTCCGTCGGCGCCGTGCAGCTCGCCCGTGAAGGCCACCCGCAGACCGCCGCCGTCGTTCAGCCAGGACAGCGCGTCCAGCCGCGCGTGGCAGACGACGGAGGACTCCCAGGCGGCGAGCGCCACCAGATCGTCGAGCCGGTCGTCGGTGATCAGCCCGACGGCCACCCGGCGCGCGGCGGGCAGACCGGCCACCGACGTGTCCGAGATGCCGTCCACGACGACCGCGCGGATCGCCCGGAACAGCTCGTGCCGCGCCTCCTCGTCCAGGTCGAGCAGGCGCTTGCCGCTCAGCCGGTCCAGGATCTCCACGCGCAGCCAGCGCCGGTGCAGCCGGTCGCGCGCCGCCCCGGGCCCGACGAGGCCGTCGACGGTCTTCAGCAGGGCGCGCAGCTCGGGGTAGAACTCCCCGGGCGGTAGGGCGGGGCCCGCGCCGGCCGGACCGTAGTGGTAGCAGACATAGCTGCCGAGGACGGCGGTGCGGCCCGCCCGGAGGGTGGCCTCGGCGGTGAACGCCTGCTCGGCCAGCTGCCCGCCGCCGACGGGGAAGCGCAGCCCCTGCCCGTCGAGCGGCCCGTGCCCGTCGCGCATCCCGTGCCCGTCGAGGAAGGCGCGGTCGAACAGCTTGTTGGCGGTCAGGCTGTCGGCCAGCGGGTCCTTGGCGAGGGTGGCGCGCGGCCGGTCCCGTACGAACAGCTCGCGGGGGACGGCGCGGCCCTTGCCCGCGAGTTTCCCGGCGACGATGTCGGCGTCGTGCTCGATGCCGTACGCGTACATCCGCTCAAGGGCTTCCGTGCCGAGCCGGTCGCCCGGCTCCATGTACAGCACGTACTGGCCGGTCGCGGTGTCGGTCCCGGTGTTACGGGGATCGTTGCCCGGCGCCGCGTCCGGCACGGTGATCACCTCGATGTCCTCCGCCGGCAGGGTCTGGGCGGCGAGTGAGGCGAGGGTGGTCTCCACGGCCTCGGGCGCCGCCCCGGCGGTGGGTACGACGACGCTGACCTTCGGCGGCCGGGGACCCGGCACCGCGTCGGTCGCGCGTACGGTCAGGGTCAGCCCGTCCTCGGTGAGCGCGCCGGTGATCTCGTGTCCGCCGAGGATCTCCGGGCCGGGCAGAGCCACCTCCCCGGGCGCCGTGTCCCCGCCGAGCCGTGTGTACCGGTCGAAGCCCGCGCCCATGAGCCTGATCTGCACCTCCCAGACGCCCTCGGCGAGGGGCCCGCCGCCCGCGCCGCGCAGCGGGTCGACGGCGAGGGTGCCGCGGACGACGGGCCGTACGAGCACGGTGCCCTCGGGCACGGCGCCGACGAGGCCGTCCGGGACGGGCTCCTCCTCCAGGACCAGAGACGTCTCGCGGTCGGGGAGCCACACATGCGCGGTCTCCGCGTGGCGCAGCAGCACATCGGCCCTGAAGGACTTCAACTCGTCGGTCACATCGACGGGTTCGGACAGGACACCGTCCGTCAGGGCGGGCGCGAGGAAGTACCGGTCGCCGCGCCGGGCCAGCAGCAGACCGGACCCGTCGTGGGCGCCGTCGGGGCCGGGTTCGCCCGCGAACCGGGCGGTGAACGACGCCTTGAACCGGTCCCGGCTCCAGTCCGCACGCTCGATCGCGCAGCGCGCGGCGAGATCCGTCTGCCTGCGGGTGAACTCGGTCAGTTCCGCCGGTCTGTTCTCCCGGAGCAGGGCCGACCTGGTCCGCTGTACGGCGGCCAGCCCCGTGTGCACGCCGTCCGTCATGAACTCCTCGGCCAGCTCGCGCACCACCGCGAACGGGTCGTCCCGGAACGGCGGGTCGACCAGCAGGCCCTTGGGCGGCTCGCCCAGCCGGTGCAGCATCTCCACCCGGTAGAAGCGGCGCAGGAGCCGGTCGCGCTCGGGCCCCGGCTCGGTGCCCGCGACGACGGTCGCCATGACCTCGCGGAGATTCCCGTAGTAACGGCGCGGGTCCATGGCGGCCGTACCGGCGTTCTCGGCGTCCTCACGGGCCCAGTACGCGTAGCAGACGTAGTCGCCCAGGACGGAGACCACGGACGCCTTGAGATAGGCGCGGACCATGAAGAGCTGGTCCTCCAGGATCCAGGGCCCCTCGGGGTGCGCGATGCCGTGTTCGCGCAGGAACGCGGTCCGGAACATCTTGTGCGGGGTGAGGCTGTCGATGAGCGGCGCGTCCCGCACCGTGCAGCTCTCCCGGGTCCGGGTCATCAGACCGTACGGGACGCCCCGGCTGCGGAAGTTGCTGGCGACCTTGCCGATGACGATGTCGGAGTCGTTGCGCGCGGCCATGCCGTACAGCCGCTCCAGCGCCTCGGGCGCGAGCCGGTCGTCGTGGTCGGCGAACTGCACGTACTGACCGTTCGCCCGCTCCACGCCGATGTTGCGCGGCTTTCCCGGCCAGCCCGAGTTGGGAATGCGCTCCATCCGGAAGTGGTCGTGCTCGGCGACCAGGGCCGCCAGCCGCTCCGGGGTCTCGTCGGTCGAGCCGTCGTCGACGAAGAGCACCTCGAACTCGTCGCTGGGCAGGGTCTGCCCGAGCAGCGACCCGACCAGCGGCTCGATGTGGATTCCCGAGTTGTACGTCGGAACCACCACGGTGACTTTGACCGCCATCCACCCCACGTCCTCTGTGCGTTCACCAGCGCCCCACAAGTTGCGCAGACTGTACACAGCGCGGAGCACGCGCCGTGCCGGGGAACGGCCACGGCGCGCGCGGGCGGGGGCTGTGGGGCCGGGACCGGGTTACTGGTCGACGGGGGCCGTGGCCGCGGCCGACGCCTGGGCCCTGCCCCGTTCGAGGATCTGGCGGAAGGCGAACTCCGCGACATCGTCCCCGGTGGTGAAGACGTCCTTGTCCGCCGTGGTGACGTTCTTGCCGGAGGTGAAGCCGCCGACCGTGAAGTAGACGTACCTGCCGTACGAGTTGGTGGTCTTGCGGCAGATCGAGGGAGCCCGGCAGAAGGTCGGCACACCGGCGCCGGAGAGCGAGGCGATGCCGTCCTGCGCCTGGTCCTTGGCCTTCAGCGCCAGCGCCTCCGTCTCGAAGACCGCGACGCCGACGGTGACGGCGACCCCGTCCCTGCTGTACGTGGCGCGGATGACCTGGTCACAGCTGTTCGAGGCGAGGATGGAGCCGAGCGCGCCCTGTGCCGCCGCGGCGCAGTTGGTGGTGCGGGCCGTGGCACCCTTCGCGTAGACGCGGTCGCTCATCGTGAGCTTGTCCCCGGGGAAGAGGGTGTCGGCGCTCAGCGGCGCCTTGTCCTTGTCGGCGCCGGAGACATAGTCCTTCGGGTTCGGCGGCGGCAGCGGCTGGACCGAGGAGAAGGTGGGCTCCGCCTCGGGGCTCTGGTCCGGCAGATCGGTGGGCGTGGGCAGATCGTTGGCGGTGTTCTCCGTGCCGCGGTCGTTCCCGCCGTTCATGGAGACGACGGCGGTCGCCACGATCGCGGCTATCGCGCCGGTCGCGAGCACGCCACCACCGATCATCAGCCAGCGTTTGCGACGGGTACGCGCGGCGGAGGCGTCCGCGAGAGCGGCCCAATCCGGTGTCTGTGTGCCGTGCGGGTCATGGTCCGGTGAACCGGGGCCGCCCCAGGAGGGCCCCCCTTGCCCAAAGCTCATGGCGCGAGTTTAGACCGCCCGATGACCGGGGAGCGGCCCGGGAATCCGAAAAGGATTGGGCTCCGGCGCCACCTGCACCGACAATGCCGGACATGGGACATGTTGACGCCGCGCACCTGGAGTACTACCTCCCCGACGGACGGGTGCTGCTCGGCGACGCCTCGTTCCGCGTCGCGGAGGGCTCCGTCGTCGCTCTCGTCGGGGCCAACGGCGCCGGCAAGACCACGCTGCTGAGGCTGATCGCGGGGGAGCTCACGCCGCACGGCGGCTCGGTGACGGTCAGCGGCGGGCTCGGTGTGATGTCGCAGTTCGTGGGGTCGGTACGGGACGAGCGCACGGTCCGTGACCTGCTGGTCTCGGTCGCGCAGCCGCGCGTGCGGGAAGCCGCGACGGCCGTGGACGCGGCCGAGCACGGCATCATGACGGTCGACGACGAGGCCGCGCAGATGCGGTACGCGCAGGCGCTGAGCGACTGGGCGGAGGCGCGCGGCTACGAGGCCGAGACGGTCTGGGACATGTGCACGACGGCGGCGCTCGGTGTCCCGTACGAGAAGGCGCAGTGGCGCGAGCTGCGCACCCTGAGCGGCGGCGAGCAGAAACGGCTGGTGCTGGAGGCGCTGCTGCGCGGGCCCGACCAGGTGCTGCTGCTCGACGAGCCGGACAACTATCTGGACGTGCCGGGCAAGCGGTGGCTGGAGGAGCGGCTGAAGGAGACCCGTAAGACGGTCCTCTTCATCTCCCACGACCGGGAGCTGCTGGCCAGGGCCGCCGAGAAGATCGTCAGCGTGGAGCCCGGCCCGGCCGGCTCCGACGTGTGGGTGCACGGCGGCGGGTTCGGTACGTACCACCAGGCGCGCAAGGAGCGCTTCGCGCGCTTCGAGGAGCTGAAGCGGCGCTGGGACGAGGAGCACGCCCGGCTGAAGGCGCTGGTGCACCGGCTGCGGCAGCAGGCGGCGATCAGCCCCGACATGGCCTCGCGCTACCGGGCGATGCAGACGCGCTTCAAGAAATTCGAGGACGCCGGGCCGCCGCCGGAGCCGCCGCGCGAGCAGGAGATCACCATGCGGCTGCGGGGCGGCCGTACCGGCGTGCGGGCCGTGACCTGCGAGGACCTGGAGCTGACCGGGCTGATGAAGCCGTTCTCGCTGGAGATCTACTACGGCGAGCGGGTCGCGGTCCTCGGTTCGAACGGCTCCGGCAAGTCCCACTTCCTGCGGCTGCTGGCCGGTGAGGACGTACGGCACAGCGGCACCTGGAAGCTGGGCGCGCGGGTCGTACCGGGCCACTTCGCGCAGACCCACGCCCACCCCGAGCTGCTGGGCCGCACCCTGGTCGACATCCTGTGGACGGAGCACGCGAAGGACCGCGGCGGCGCGATGAGCGTGCTGCGCCGTTACGAGCTGGAGCGCCAGGGCGACCAGCCCTTCGAGAAGCTGTCGGGCGGCCAGCAGGCGCGCTTCCAGATCCTGCTCCTCGAACTGTGCGGCACGACCGCGCTGCTCCTGGACGAGCCGACCGACAACCTGGACCTGGAGTCGGCGGAGGCTCTTCAGGACGGCCTTGAGGTCTACGACGGGACGGTGCTCGCGGTCACCCACGACCGCTGGTTCGCGCGCTCCTTCGACCGGTATCTGGTATTCGGCTCGGACGGGGTCGTACGGGAGACGACGGAGCCCGTGTGGGACGAGCGACGGGTGGTACGGGAGCGGTAACGGACCGTACGGGGGAGCGCGCGCGGGTGGTACGGGCGATATGGGCGCGCGCCCCTTGGCACCTGGGGCCCGAGGGACGCGACCCCCGTTTTGACCCGTACGGGGCACCGACGGTATTCTTCTGGTTCGTTATGCGTATTGGCTTGGTCGTTCTCACGCGAGGGGCCCTTACGCCGGTCCACCGGGCCGATGGACAGCGGTAGTGCACGGGTTGCGTCCCCGGAGTACCACCAGGGCTGTCGTGATCGTCCGGGTGGCCTTGTCAGGACTCCACTTTCACTGAAGAAGCGAAGGCATACGACCGTGCGTACGTACAGCCCCAAGCCCGGCGATGTGACGCGCCAGTGGCACATCATCGACGCGCAGGACATCGTCCTGGGCCGTCTGGCGACCACCGCCGCCAACCTTCTGCGCGGTAAGCACAAGGCGATCTACGCGCCCCACGTCGACACCGGTGACTTCGTCATCATCATCAACGCCGACAAGGTGCACCTGTCCGGCAACAAGCGGACCCAGAAGATGGCGTACCGCCACTCCGGATACCCGGGTGGTCTGCGCTCCGTCCGCTATGACGAGCTGCTCGCCAAGAACCCCGAGAAGGCCGTCGAGAAGGCCATCAAGGGCATGATCCCCAAGAACTCCCTGGGCCGTCAGATGCTCTCGAAGCTGAAGGTGTACTCGGGTGACCAGCACCCGCACGCCGCTCAGCAGCCGGTCCCGTTCGAGATCACCCAGGTCGCGCAGTAGTTCCGGCCACCCCCTAAGACGAAAAGAAATCTGAGGAGCATCGTGGCCGAGACCACTGCAGAGACCCCCGTCGAAGCCCCCGAGGCGGAAGAGACGTACGCCGAGGTGACGACCTTCGAGTCGGAGACCCCGGTCGAGGGCGAGTACACCTCCGAGTCGATGGCGTCCCGCTTCGGCGACCCGCAGCCGGCGGCCGGCCTGGGCCGTCGCAAGAACGCCATCGCCCGCGTCCGGATCGTCCCGGGCACCGGCAAGTGGAAGATCAACGGTCGCACCCTTGAGGACTACTTCCCCAACAAGGTGCACCAGCAGGCTGTCAACGAGCCCTTCAAGGTGCTTGAGCTCGACAACCGCTACGACGTCATCGCCCGTATCTCGGGTGGCGGCGTCTCCGGCCAGGCCGGCGCCCTGCGTCTCGGTGTGGCCCGCTCGCTGAACGAGGCGGACGTGGACAACAACCGCGCCCCGCTGAAGAAGGCCGGCTTCCTGAGCCGCGACGACCGCGCGGTCGAGCGCAAGAAGGCCGGTCTGAAGAAGGCCCGCAAGGCGCCGCAGTACAGCAAGCGCTAAATCGCTCGCTTGCCGGCTGGCTTTACGGCCCTCTACGGCATCCGAACGCCCCGGCGGCACTCCGTGCTGCCGGGGCGTTCGTTTTATTGGTTACTCGGGCGTATAACAGCATCAGGCGCTCAGAACTTTGCATGGGTTTGCGTTTTCGAAATCTTTTCGCTCGGGGTGAGATCGGTGATGCCGGCTCCGGGCGTTCTCGGAGGGAGAGCTGTGGGACGACTCTTCGGCACGGACGGTGTGCGCGGTGTCGCCAACGCCGATCTGACGGCCGAGCTGGCGCTCGGACTTTCGGTCGCGGCGGCGCATGTGCTCGCCGAAGTGGGGACATTCGAGGGGCATCGGCCCACGGCGGTGGTCGGACGCGATCCCCGTGCCTCCGGTGAATTCCTGGAGGCCGCTGTCGTGGCGGGCCTGGCGAGCGCGGGCGTGGACGTCCTGCGGGTCGGTGTGCTGCCGACCCCCGCGGTGGCGTATCTCACCGGGGTGCTCGGCGCGGACCTCGGCGTGATGCTCTCCGCGAGCCACAACGCCATGCCCGACAACGGCATCAAGTTCTTCGCGCGCGGCGGCCATAAACTCGCCGACGAGCTGGAGGACCGTATCGAGGCCGCCTATTACGAGAACACCGTGCACCGCACCGGCGCCCCCTGGGAGCGGCCGACCGGTGCCGGAGTCGGGCGGGTCCGCTCGTACGACGAAGGTTTCGATCAGTACGTGGCACATCTGATCGCTGTGCTGCCGAACCGGCTCGACGGGCTGAAGGTCGTCCTGGACGAGGCACACGGCGCGGCGGCCCGGGTGTCACCGGAGGCGTTCACCCGCGCCGGCGCCGAGGTCATCACGATCGGCGCTGAGCCGGACGGGCTGAATATCAACGACGGATGCGGCTCCACCCATCTGGACCAGCTCAAGGCCGCGGTCGTCGAGCACGGCGCCGACTTCGGCATCGCGCACGACGGCGACGCGGACCGCTGTCTGGCCGTGGACGGCGCGGGCGAGGAGGTCGACGGCGACCAGATCCTCGCCGTACTCGCCCTCGCGATGCGCGAGGCGGGCACGCTGCGCGGTGACGCGGTGGTCGGGACGGTCATGTCCAACCTCGGGTTCAAGCTCGCGATGGAGCGCGAGGGCATCCATCTCGTCGAGACCGCGGTCGGCGACCGCTACGTACTGGAGTCGATGAAGGAGCACGGCTACGCACTCGGCGGCGAGCAGTCGGGCCATGTCATCGTCCTCGACCACGCCACCACCGGCGACGGCACCCTCACCGGTCTGCTGCTCGCGGCCCGGGTCGCCGCGACGGGCCGAGGGCTGGCCGACCTCGCGGGTGTCATGCGACGGCTGCCGCAGGTGCTCATCAATGTGCCCGACGTCGACAAGTCGCGGGTGAAGACCTCCGCCGAACTGGCGTCGGCGGTCGCCGAGGCCGAGCGCGAACTGGGCTCCACGGGCCGCGTCCTGCTGCGCCCCTCGGGCACGGAGCCGGTGGTGCGGGTGATGGTCGAGGCGGCCGACATCGACCAGGCGCGCTCGGTGGCGAGCCGGCTGGCGGACGCGGTGAAGTCGGCGCTCGGCTGAAGGCACTGAGCCGGCAAGGTGTTCTCGCGGCCCGGACCCCGGCGGGGGCCCGGGCCGCCTGACGTGGGCCGCCTCGTGCGCGCCGGACGACGCGACGGGGCAAACATTGCCGGGAGGGGCACTGGGTTCGGTGCCGGTTCAGGGCCGTACGCGGGGGACGCCCGTACGCCGTATCCGTCCCCGGTGTTTCGCCCACAGGGCCTTCTGGGCGAGCAGCGTGAGCGTACCGGCGGCGACGATGCCCGCCAGGTTCAGCAGGAGCTGGCTGCTGGAGCCCCATACCTGCGCGAAGTCGCCGTAGCCGAGGGCCACTGCCGCGTTGGCCGCCGCCGGGACCGTCGTCACCGAGATGGCGACCCCCACCAGCGCGCCCGACTTCGCGGAGGTCAGCGAGAGCGTCCCGGCCACGCCCGCGAGCGCCGCCACCACCAGGGAGAACAGGTCCGGGTTCCAGATGAACGAGGTGTTCGGGCGGTCGGCCTCCAGCATGGACTCCGTGAAGAGCCCGAAACCGTCCATCACCAGACTGAAGACGGTCGTCAGCCCCATCGCCACCGCGAACCCGGCGATCAGCGCGATCAGCGAGCGCCACGCCAGCAGCGGGGCGCGCTGCACCAGCGCCGTACAGATCCCGGCCAGCGGGCCGAACTCCGGACCCACCGCCATCGCGCCCACGATCAGGATCGCGTTGTCCAGCACCACACCGCAGGCCGCGATCATCGTCGCGAGGGTGAGGAACGCCAGATAGGTGAGGGAGAGCGAGGACTCCTCGTGGGTCACGTCCTCCAAGTGCTCCCACAGCACGGCGTCGGCGCCCTCGCCGGGCGCCTCCTCCGCCGCCTCGTCCGCCCGCTTCGAGAGCGACAGGTCGATGTTCTCCACCGAGATCGAACCGGTCTCGTCGATCCCGAGGCCGCGCAGATCCGCGATCAGTCCGTCGCACGCCTCGCGCGCCACGTCGCACATGACCAGATCGCCCACCGGGTCGCGGGAGGCCCCCGGCACGACGACGAGATGCGTCGTGCCGACGGTACGCTCCACGGCCCCCACGACCTCGTCGGTACGCCCGGTGGGCACGAGCAGACGTAGATGCAGCACGCTGACGGTTCCTCAGCTCTTCAGAGTTTGCGCAGAGACAGCCGCTGGACCTTGTGGTCGGGGCCCTTGCGCAGGACCAGTGTGGCGCGGCTGCGCGTGGGCGCCACGTTCTCCAGGAGATTGGGTTTGTTGATGGTCCGCCACATCGTCCTGGCGTAGTCGAGGGACTCCTCCTCGGAGACCTGGGTGTACTTCCTGAAGTACGAAGCGGGGTCCTGGAAGGCCGTCTCGCGCAGCTTGCGGAAGCGGTTCAGATACCAGCTCTCGATGTCCTCGGCGCGGGCGTCGACATACACGCTGAAGTCGAAGTAGTCGGCGAGACCGACCCTGGTCCTGCCGTCCTTCCCGGGCAGTGCGGGCTGGAGGACGTTGAGACCCTCGACGATGAGGATGTCGGGCCGCCGTACGGTGAGCAGTTCGTCCGGCACGATGTCGTAGATCAGATGTGAGTAGACCGGCGCGGTGACCTCGTCCTTGCCCGCCTTGATGTCGGCGACGAAGCGGGTCAGCGCCCGGCGGTCGTACGACTCGGGGAAGCCCTTGCGCGACATCAGCCCACGGGCCTGGAGTTCCTTCATCGGGAGCAGGAAGCCGTCGGTGGTGACGCGTTCGACGCGGGGGTGCTCCGGCCAGCGGGCGAGCAGCGCCTGCAACAGCCGGGCCACCGTGGACTTCCCGACGGCGACACTGCCCGCCACGCCTATGACGAACGGTGTGCCGCGCTGGGCGCCGTGCCCGTTGCCCGCGTCCCCGAGGAAGGTGTTCAGCGCGCCGCGCAGCCCCGCCGTGGCCTGGACATAGAGATTGAGCAGCCGGGAGAGCGGCAGATAGACGTCCCGTACCTCGTCGAGGTCGATGACATCGCCGAGCCCGCGCAACCGCTCGACCTCCTCGGCGGAGAGGGGCAGCGGCGTCTTGTCGCGCAGTGCGCTCCACTCGGCCCGGCTGAGGTCGACATAGGGCGTCGGCCCATGGTCGCCCCGGCGTGGGGCGCTTCGTGGCGGCGAAGTGATCACCTTGCCATTGTCGGGGGTGGTGGGCCCCGGTGGGTGGTGTGCTAAGTCACGTGCCCGGGGCGCTACGAGACGCATGGAGCGCCCCACCGACCGGTCCACGAAGATCGACCGGACACCACCTAGGCTGCCGACATGTGTGGAATCGTGGGATATGTCGGAGGACAGTCGGCGCTCGACGTGGTCATCGCGGGCCTCAAACGGCTTGAGTACCGGGGGTACGACTCCGCCGGAGTCGCGGTGCTCGCCGACGGCGGGCTGGCCGCTGCGAAGAAGGCGGGCAAGCTCGTCAACCTGGAGAAGACGCTGGTGGAACGGCCGTTGCCGAGCGGCACCACCGGTATCGGGCATACCCGGTGGGCCACACACGGCGGCCCGACCGATGTCAACGCCCACCCCCATCTGGACAACGCGGGACGCGTCGCCGTCGTACACAACGGCATCATCGAGAACTTCGCCGCGCTCCGCGCCGAGCTCGCCGGGCGCGGCCATGACCTGGAGTCGGAGACCGACACCGAGGCCGTGGCGCATCTGCTCGCCGAGGCGTTCTCGTCGTGCGGCGATCTCGCCGAGTCGATGCGGCAGGTGTGCCGGCGGCTGGAGGGAGCCTTCACGCTCGTCGCCGTGCACGCCGACGAGCCGGACGTGGTGGTCGGCGCGCGCCGCAACTCCCCGCTGGTGGTGGGCGTCGGGGACGGCGAGTCCTTCCTCGCCTCGGACGTCGCCGCGTTCATCGCCCATACGCGCGCCGCGATCGAACTCGGCCAGGACCAGGTCGTCGAACTGCGCCGCGACGGCGTGCTGGTGACGGACTTCGACGGCGCGCCGGCCGACGTCCGTTCGTACCACGTGGACTGGGACGCGTCCGCCGCCGAGAAGGGCGGCTACGACTACTTCATGCTCAAGGAGATCGCGGAACAGCCCAAGGCGGTCGCGGACACCCTCCTCGGACGGATCGACGCCGAGGGCTCGCTGACGCTCGATGAGGTACGTATCCCGGCCGCCGTGCTGCGCGAGGCGGACAAGGTCGTCATCGTGGCGTGCGGGACGGCCTTCCACGCCGGGCTGATCGCGAAGTACGCCATCGAGCACTGGACGAGGCTGCCCTGCGAGGTGGAGCTGGCCAGCGAGTTCCGCTACCGGGACCCGATCCTGGACCGGCGCACGCTGGTGGTCGCGATCTCGCAGTCCGGCGAGACCATGGACACGCTCATGGCGCTGCGGCACGCCCGCGAACAGGGCGCGAAGGTGCTGGCCATCTGCAATACGAACGGTTCGACGATCCCGAGGGAGTCGGACGCGGTCCTCTACACGCACGCGGGCCCCGAGGTCGCCGTCGCCTCGACCAAGGCGTTCCTGACCCAGCTGGTGGCCTGCTATCTGGTCGCGCTGTATCTGGGGCAGCGGCGCGGTACGAAGTGGGGCGACGAGATCAGGGCCGTCATCCGGGATCTGTCGCGGATCTCCCGCGAGGTGGAGCGGGTCCTGGAGACGATGGAGCCGGTACGGGCCCTGGCGCGCTCGCTCAAGGACAAGCGGACGGTGCTGTTCCTGGGCCGGCACGTGGGCTATCCGGTGGCCCTGGAGGGCGCGCTCAAGCTCAAGGAACTGGCGTACATGCACGCCGAGGGGTTCGCGGCCGGTGAGCTGAAGCACGGCCCCATCGCGCTGATCGAGGAGGATCTGCCGGTGGTGGTGGTCGTACCCTCGCCGCGCGGGCGTTCGGTGCTGCACGACAAGATCGTGTCCAACATCCAGGAGATCCGGGCCAGGGGCGCGCGCACGATCGTGATCGCGGAGGAGGGGGACGACGCGGTGGTGCCGTACGCGGATCATCTGATCCGTATCCCCGCGACGCCTACGCTGCTTCAGCCGCTGGTCGCGACGGTGCCGTTGCAGGTGTTCGCGTGCGAGCTCGCGACGGCGCGCGGCAATGAGGTGGACCAGCCGAGGAACCTGGCGAAGTCCGTGACCGTGGAGTAAGGACGGCGAGAAGCCGGACAAGGAGGATGAGTTGATCATCGGGGTGGGGATCGACGTGGCGGAGATCGACCGGTTCGGGGAGTCGTTGCGGCGGACACCGCAACTGGCCGACCGGCTCTTCTCGGAGCGGGAGTTGCTGCTGCCGAGCGGCGAGCGGCGTGGAGTGGCCTCCTTGGCGGCGCGGTTCGCCGCGAAGGAGGCCGTGGCCAAGGCGCTGGGCGCGCCCGTCGGACTGCGCTGGGCGGACGCCGAGGTATGCGTCGAGGACAGCGGGCAGCCACGGCTGCGGGTACGGGGAACGGTCGCGGCGCGCGCCGCGGAGCTGGGCGTACGGAACTGGCATGTCTCGCTCAGCCACGATGCGGGGGTGGCGTCCGCCGTGGTGATCGCGGAGGGTTGAGGATAGGCCGAGGACGGCCGGCGACGGTGGGCGAACGCGGGCGACGACGGTGGAAAGGCTGGTCGAATGCGTACTGCGTACAGCGTGGAGACGGTACGGAGCGCCGAACGCGAGCTGATGGCACGGCTGCCGGAGGGCGCGCTCATGCGGCGCGCCGCCGCCGGTCTCGCCGCGGCCTGCGCGGGCCTGCTGCGGGATCTGCTGGGACGGGTGTACGGGGCACGTGTCGTCCTGCTCGTCGGCAGCGGGGACAACGGTGGTGACGCCCTCCACGCCGGGGCCCGGCTGGCCCGTCGCGGCGCCGCCGTCACCGTCGTACCGCTGGCCCCCGGCCGGACCCACGAGGGCGGGCTGACGGCGCTGCTCGGCGCGGGCGGACGCGTCGCCGACGACCCCTTCGACGTACTGACCGCCGCGGACCTCGTGCTCGACGGCATCACCGGCATCGGCGGACACGGCGGGCTGCGCCCCGACGCCGTACCGGTGGCACGGGCGGCCCGCGGCTCCGGCGCCCTGGTCGTCGCCGTCGATCTGCCGAGCGGTGTCGAGGCGGGCAGCGGGGAGGTGACGGGTGAGGCGCTGCGCGCCGATGTGACGGTGACCTTCGGTACGTACAAACCGGGCCTGCTGATCGACCCCGCCAGGGAACACGCGGGCGCGGTACGGCTCGTGGACATCGGCCTCGCGCCCCATCTGCCGTCCGTGCCGGAACTGGAAGCGCTCCAGCACGAGGATGTGGCCCGGCTGCTGCCGGTGCCGACGGGCGAGAGCGACAAGTACCGGCGCGGTGTGGTCGGTGTGGTGGCCGGCTCCGTGCGCTATCCGGGCGCGGCGGTGCTCGCGGTCTCGGGCGCGCTGCGGGGCGGCGCGGGCGCGGTCCGCTATGTCGGCCCCGGCACGGACGCGGTGATCGCGCGCTTCCCGGAGACGCTGGTGCACGAGGGTCCGCCGTCGAAGGCGGGCCGGGTCCAGGCCTGGGCGGTCGGCCCCGGACTGGGAGACGCCCCGGGCGACGGCTCGGGCCCCGAGGCCGCCGTGGCGGACGTCCTGGCCTCGGACGTCCCGGTGCTGGTGGACGCGGACGGGCTGCGGCTGCTGGACGCGGCGACCGTACGGGGACGTACGGCCCCGACCCTCCTCACCCCGCACGCGGGCGAGGCGGCGGCGCTGCTCGGCGTCGCCAGGCCGGAGGTGGAGGCGGGCCGGCTGACGGCGGTACGGGAGCTGGCGGCGCGGTACGGCGCGACGGTGCTGCTGAAGGGGTCGACGACGCTGGTCGCCGACCCGGACCCGGCCGTTCCGGTCCGGGTGAATCCCACGGGCACGTCCTGGCTGGCCACGGCGGGCAGCGGGGACGTCCTCTCCGGCCTGTCGGGCTCCCTGCTCGCCGCCGGACTGCCGGCCCGCGACGCGGCGTCGGTGGCGGCCTATCTCCATGGCCTCTCGGCCCGGCTGGCATCGAGGAACGCGCCGCTGGCGGCGGACGACGTGGCGGAGAACCTGCCGGAGGCGTGGCGGAACGTCGTGGGCTGAGATTCGTGGGCCGAGGTTGGTGGGCCGGGGTTCGTGGGCCGGGGATGCCGACGGCGGCCGCGCCGGGCCTCGGTGACATCGCACCGGCGCCGGACATCGCTCTGAGAGACTGGGCACGATGACCGAGAACACACACACGTCGACCGGTGTCCGCGCGCGGGCCGAAGTCGATCTCGCCGCCCTGCGGGGCAATGTGCGCGCGCTGCGCTCCCGCGTGGGACCCGGCGTCGCCCTGATGGGTGTCGTGAAGTCCGACGGATACGGACACGGCATGGTGCCCACCGCGCGGGCGGCCCTCGACGCGGGCGCCACCTGGCTGGGCACGGCAACCCCCCATGAAGCGCTCGCCCTGCGCGCGGCGGGCATCGAGAGCCGGGTCATGTGCTGGCTCTGGACGCCCGGCGACCCCTGGCGGGAGGGCATCGAGGCCGATCTCGACATGTCCGTCAGCGCGATGTGGGCCCTGCGTGAGGTGACCGACGCGGCGCGCGCGGCGGCGCGTCCCGCCCGTATCCAGCTCAAGGCGGACACCGGCCTCGGCCGGAACGGCTGCCAGCCCGCCGACTGGCCCGAACTGGTGGCCGCCGCGCTCGACGCGCAGGCCGCCGGTCTGGTCCGGGTCACCGGCCTCTGGTCCCACTTCGCCTGCGCCGACGAGCCGGGCCATCCCTCCATCGCCGCCCAGCTCGACGCCTTCCATCAGATGGTCGCGTACGCCGAGAAGGAGGGCGTCGAGCCCGAGGTCCGGCATATCGCCAACTCGGCGGCCGCGCTCACCCTCCCCGAGGCGTCCTTCGATCTCGTACGGGCCGGCATCGCCATGTACGGCATCTCCCCGAGCCCCGAGCTCGGCACCTCGCGGGACTTCGGCCTGCGGCCCGCGATGACGCTCTCCGCCTCCGTCGCCCTGGTCAAGCGGGTGCCGGAGGGCCACGGCGTCAGCTACGGCCACCGCTATGTCACGTCGCGGGAGACGACCCTCGGGCTCGTACCCCTCGGTTACGCCGACGGCATCCCGCGCCATGCCTCCGACCGCGGGCCGGTCCTCGTGGGCGGGGTGCGGCGGCGGGTGGCCGGGCGGGTCGCGATGGACCAGTTCGTCGTCGACCTCGGCGGCGACATCCCCGAGCCGGGCGCGACCGCCGTCCTGTTCGGCCCCGGCGACCGCGGCGAGCCGACCGCCGAGGACTGGGCCGAGGCGGCGGGCACCATCGCCTACGAGATCGTCACACGTATCGGTGCACGCGTCCCCCGCGTCTATGTGGACGAGCCGTCCGCATGACCGGGGCGACGAGCGGTCCGCACGACTGGCTCGAACGTGTCGGTTGCCCCCCTGGGTATGTTGAAGGGGCAACGGCCCGTGTGACCTCCGCCGGGTGAAGATCGGCACGACGGGGAAGATTCCGCCGGAACGACGAGGAGCGCACGGTGAGCGAGAGCAGCGCGGCGGGTGACACGGCGTCCAGGGCCGCCGCCATGATGGCGTCGGTCACGGGCAACTGGCGCAAGGCAGGCGTCGCCGGAGCCGCGATAGGCGTGATCGCCGCGGGTGCGGCGGCCGGGGTCGCGATCGAGAGGCTGACCGTCGGCCGGGGAATGCGCAGAAGGGCCAGGCTCGCGCTCGACGCGTCGGGTCCGTACGGCGCGCTGCGCGGCACCCCGGGCAAGGCGCTCGCCGACGACGGTACGGAGCTGTACTACGAGATCGACGAGGTCGACCCCGAGGCCGCGGCCGGCGCGGATCCGGCGGCCGGCCCGCGCCGGCGCAGGCTCTTCGGCCGGAAGACCCCCGCACCGGTCACGGTTGTTTTCAGCCATGGCTACTGCCTCAACCAGGACTCCTGGCACTTCCAGCGCGCCGCCCTGCGCGGACTCGTCCGTACCGTCCACTGGGACCAGCGCAGCCACGGCCGCTCCGCGCGCGGAGCCGCCCAGCAGGGACCCGGCGCGGTCCCGGTCTCCATCGACCAGCTCGGCCGCGATCTGAGGACCGTCATCGACGCGGCGGCGCCCGAGGGCCCGCTGGTGCTCGTCGGCCACTCCATGGGCGGGATGACGATCATGGCCCTCGCCGACCAGTATCCGGAGCTGGTGCGGGAGAGGGTCGTCGGTGCCGCCTTCATCGGCACATCGAGCGGAAAGCTCGGCGAGGTCAACTGGGGCCTGCCGGTCGCGGGCGTGAACGCCGTACGGCGAGTCCTGCCCGGCGTGCTCAAGGCGCTCGGTTCCCAGGCCGAGCTGGTCGAGCGCGGCCGGCGGGCGACGGCGGATCTCTTCGCGGGGCTGATCAAGCGGTACTCCTTCAGCTCGAAGGACGTGGACCCGGCGGTCGTACGGTTCGCCGAGCGGCTCATCGAGTCGACCCCGATCGATGTGGTCGCGGAGTTCTACCCGGCCTTCACCGACCACGACAAGGCACAGGCGCTCGCGGTCTTTCTGGAGATCCCGGCGCTGGTTCTGGCAGGGGAGAGCGATCTGGTGACCCCCAGCACGCACAGCGAGGCCATCGGCGATCTGCTGCCCGACGCGGAGCTGGTGCTCGTACCGGACGCCGGGCATCTGGTGATCCTGGAGCATCCGGAGGCCGTCACGGACCGGCTCGCCGACCTGCTGGCACGGGTCGGCGCGATGCCGGCAGCGGCTAACGTTGGCACTCATGGAAGCACCGCAGGGCCCGGCGGCTGAGGCCGCGCCCGCCCCCCGCCGTACGGACCGTCCCGACCGCACCGACAGCCCTGACCGGCCGGCCGTCCGCCTCACCGTGGAGACCCCGGAGCGGATGCGGGAGCTGGGCCGTGGACTCGCGGCCCTCCTGCGCCCCGGCGATCTGGTGATGCTGACCGGCGAACTCGGCGCGGGCAAGACCACCCTCACGCGCGGTCTCGGCGAGGGCCTTGGCGTCCGCGGCGCCGTCACCTCCCCGACGTTCGTGATCGCCCGGGTCCATCCGTCCCTGGTCGGCGGCCCCCCGCTGGTCCATGTCGACGCGTACCGGCTGGGCGGGGGGCTGGACGAGATGGAGGACCTTGATCTGGATGTCTCGCTGCCGGACTCCGTGGTGGTCGTGGAGTGGGGCGACGGCAAGGTCGAGGAGCTGTCGGACGACCGGCTGCATGTGGTGATCCACCGGACCGTGGGCGCGGACCGGACGCTGGACGGGGATGCGAACGCGGAGACGAACACGGAGACGAACGCGGACGCGAACGTGGATACGGGGGCTGATCCGGGCGACGCCGGTGCTGACGAACGGCGCGTCGTCACCGTGACCGGCTTCGGCAGCCGCTGGTCGGACGCGGATCTGGCCGCGCTCATCCACTGATTCGGCCAGCCGTTCCGTACATTCCGACAAGACGTCGGCAAAATGTTGCGCGTGCCGTGCCGTACGTGGTGACATGGTACGGAGAAGTGGTTAGGTCTACCTAACTACGCCTGCCCCCGAACACTCAGGAGGCATCCATGCCGGCGCCGGCACATGAGTCGCGTCCGAGCTCCACTTCGTATCCGACGCGGTCGCTCTCGCCGTCGTCCGTTTCCATGAAGGATCTGCTGGCGGCCTGCGCTTCGGCGGCGGCCGTGTCGACGCCGCCGTGCGAGCCGTCGGCCGTGGCGGTCGCCGAGGCGCGGGCGGCCGAGGACGCCGAGGCCGGGGAGGCCGGGGAGCTGGAGTCGCGGCGCGAGCGGGAACAGAGACGCGACGCCGCGAGAGAGCGCGACGCCGCGTAAGAGTGCGGTAGGAGGCCGGGAAGAGGTCGGGGCCGACCGGGTGGCCGTGGCCGGGCAGGCCGGGCACGTGCGGCGGCCGGGCAAGGGGCCCGGCCCGCGGCCCTACGGGACGACCACGACCTTGGAACCGACCGTCGCGAACGTCCACATCGCGTTTCCGTCCGCCACCTTCATCCTGACGCCGCCGGTCTTCAGCGTCGGATCGGGGCTCGACAGCGTGCCGTCCACCGCCGCGCTGAAGCCGATCGCGACATCGCCGACGAGCGCGAATCGCACGACATGCTCGATCCGTACCCCGTCCGTGCCCGTGACCGATCCCGACCGGGAGGTCACCTGGTACGAGCCGGCTTCGGGGCTGACGGTGCTCGGCATGACCGCGAAGGTCCGGGTCACCCGGTTCTTCTCCACCAGCCACACGCGCCGGTCGGCCAGCGCGTAGACGACCCGGTCGCCCTCGCCCGACTCGGCGGGCAGGGCATGCGGATCCTTCGGTTTCTGCGCGGGGGCCCCGGCGGCGCCGGAGGGTGCGGTACGGGGTGCCTTGGGCTTGGCGAAGGCGTCGGGGACATGCGCCGACGCCTGGTAGGCGAGGAAACCGACCACGGCCACGGCAGCCGCGGTGAGCCCGGCCACGATTCCCGAGCTGCTCCTGGACACCTTGATCCACCTCTCGTACGTATGACTAGTTGGTGACGTTAGCAGCAGGCGGCTGACGGGGCGGGGCGCCGTGCCTTGGGGCCGGGAGCCGTAGGCTGTTTGCGTGCTTCTGCTCGCCGTTGATACCGCCACGCCCGCCGTCACCGTCGCCCTCCACGACGGCAGCTCCGTCCTGGCCGAGGAGAGCCAGGTCGACGCGCGCCGCCATGGGGAACTGCTGCTGCCCGCCGTCGACCGGGTCCTCGCCGGGGCCGGACTGAAACCGGACGCCGTCACGGACGTGATCGTCGGCGTCGGCCCCGGCCCGTACACGGGACTGCGCGTCGGCCTGGTCACGGCGCTGACCCTCGGCTCCGCGCTCGGGGTGCCGGTGCGGGGGCTGTGCACGCTCGACGGCCTCGCGTACGCCTCCGGGGCCGAAGGCCCCTTCGTGGTCGCGACGGACGCCCGGCGCAAGGAGGTCTACTGGGCGCGGTACGCGGACCCCCGCACCCGGCTGACCGAACCGGCCGTCGACCGGCCCGCCGATATCGCGGAGGCCCTCGCGGGACTGCCCGCCGTCGGCGCCGGGGCGCTGCTCTACCCCGACACCTTCCCGGACGCCCGCGGTCCCGAGCACCAGTCGGCCGCGGCGCTCGCCTCGCTGGCGGCGGAGAGACTGGCGTCCGGCGGGGAGTTCCTGCCGGCGCTGCCGCTGTATCTGCGCCGGCCCGACGCGCAGGTGCCCAAGAACTACAAGGTGGTCACGCCGAAGTGACGGACGCGACTGATGCGGCGGACGGGACCGATGCGGCCGACGTGACCCCTGCCGACAGCGCCGCGTCTCCCGCCGTCGCCCTGCGGGAGATGCGCTGGTGGGACATCGAGCCGGTGCTGGCGCTCGAACGTGACCTCTTCCCCGAGGACGCCTGGTCCCCGGCCATGTTCTGGTCGGAACTGGCCCACGCGCGCGGCCCCCGGGCCACCCGCCGCTACGTGGTGGCCGAGACGACGGAGGGCGGGAGCCGCCGGATCGTCGGATACGCAGGACTCGCCGCCGCCGGGGGGCTCGGCGACGTACAGACCATCGCCGCCGCCGGCGACCAGTGGGGCACCGGCCTCGGCTCCCGGCTGCTCACCGATCTGCTCCAGCACGCCACCGCCTTCGAGTGCGAGGAGGTGCTGCTCGAAGTGCGGGTGGACAACCTCCGGGCGCAGCGGCTGTACGAGCGGTTCGGCTTCGAGCCGATCGGGTTCCGGCGTGGCTACTACCAGCCGGGCAATGTCGACGCGCTCGTCATGCGCCACCACGTGAAGACCCATCAAGGAACTGAGACCCATGGCTGACGAACCCCTCGTTCTCGGTATCGAGACCTCCTGCGACGAGACCGGCGTCGGCATCGTCCGGGGGACGACCCTGCTCGCCGACGCCGTCGCGTCGAGCGTCGACGAGCACGCGCGCTTCGGCGGTGTCGTGCCGGAGGTCGCCTCCCGCGCGCATCTGGAGGCGATGGTTCCGACGATCGAGCGCGCGCTGAAGGAGGCGGGGATCTCCGCGCGCGATCTGGACGGCATCGCCGTGACCGCGGGCCCCGGCCTCGCGGGCGCCCTGCTGGTGGGGGTCTCGGCGGCGAAGTCGTACGCGTACGCGCTGGGCAAGCCGCTGTACGGGGTGAACCACCTGGCCTCCCACATCTGCGTCGACCAGCTGGAACACGGCCGGCTGCCCGAGCCGACCATGGCGCTGCTGGTCAGCGGCGGCCATTCGTCGCTGCTGCTCGCGCCGGACATCACGGCCGATGTGCGGCCGATGGGCTCGACCATCGACGACGCGGCGGGCGAGGCGTTCGACAAGATCGCGCGGGTGCTCCAGCTGGGGTTCCCGGGCGGCCCGGTGATCGACCGGCTGGCGAGGGAGGGCGACCCGTCCGCGATCGCCTTCCCGCGCGGACTGACCGGCCCGCGCGACGCGCCGTACGACTTCTCCTTCTCGGGCCTGAAGACCTCGGTGGCCCGCTGGATCGAGGCGAAGCGGAACGCGGGCGAGGAGGTGCCCGTACGGGACGTGGCGGCCTCGTTCCAGGAGGCGGTGGTCGACGTACTGACCCGGAAGGCCGTCCGTGCCTGCAAGGACCAGGGCGTGGACCATCTGATGATCGGCGGCGGCGTCGCGGCCAACTCCCGGCTGCGCGCGCTCGCCCAGGAGCGCTGCGAGCGCGCGGGCATCCGGCTGCGGGTGCCGCGCCCGGGGCTGTGCACGGACAACGGCGCGATGGTGGCGGCGCTGGGCGCGGAGATGGTGGCGCGCAACCGGCCGGCGTCGGACTGGGAGCTCTCGGCGGACTCGTCGCTGCCGGTGACGGAGCCGCATGTGCCGGGGCAGGACCAGGACCACCGGCACGATCACGACCATGTGCATGAAGTGGCGAAGGACAATCTGTACTCATGACGGTCGCCCTGATGTGGGAGGCGAAGGCGGCGCCCGGCCGGGGCGCGGAGCTGCTGGAGTGGGCGCGGGCGCGCGAACTGCCGTACGCCCCCCTGCGCCGGGAACTCCTGCGCGCCCCTCAGGACCGCGTGCTGGTCATCACCTGGTGGGACGCCCCCTACGACGCGGATCTCCCCGAACTCCCCACCCCGCCCCCGGACCTCATCGCCCGCCCACCCCACCGCTGGCGCTTCGAGTCGGTCGCGGCGCAATAGCCGGCCGGTGGGCCCGGTTCCACCTCGACCTTGGTGGCGTAGTGCGCGGCGCCGGGGGCGTCACCCGGTACCGCGTCGGAGAAGGCGTGCTTGCCCTCCTGACGGTGGATGAGGACGTACACCCGAAAGGAATTCCCGGCGTGTGTCGATCCGGGGGGCTCACCTTCGACGTAAGGGTGAGTGGCGGGGAACAGCCCGCCGTACACACCGAGGAGTCACCATGCCGCGCTATCTGTCCACGGTCAGCACCAATGAGAAGAACGCGCCCGCCGGTGGGCCGAGTCCCGAGCTGATGCGGCGCATGGGCGAGTTGATCGAGGAGATGACCAAGGCCGGAGTGCTGCTCGACACCGCCGGGCTGACGCCGTCCGCGCAGGGGGTGCGCTTTCGGCAGAGCGGCGGGAGGCTCAGTGTCACCGACGGGCCGTTCACCGAGGCCAAGGAGGTCATCGGGGGGTACGCGATCGTGCAGGCGAAGGACAAGGAGCAGGCGATCGAGTGGACCCGGCGCTTTGTGGAGATCCACGAGGACGAGTTCGACATCACCGTCGAGCTCCGGGAGATCGCCGAGCCGTGAGCCGTGAGCCGTGAGCCGTGAGCCGTGAGGCGTAGGCCGTGGGCCGGTGGCCCGGTGTCGTGACCGGTCAGGGGTCCTTCGGGGGTGCCTGGCCGCCGCGGTCCATGAGCAGGCGTTCCAGACGGTCGAAGCGTTCGTGGAGGGCGCGCGTCTCCTCCGAGACGCCCGCCCTCCCCTCGTGCTCCGCTCGCTCGACGGCCAGCGCCAGTTGGCGCGCGTGGCGGGCGGCACCGCCGACGAACCAGGTGGCGACGGACGCCGTGACGATGCTGAACACGGAGATCCCCCCGAGCATCACGACGGTGGCGATGACACGCCCCGGCGCGGTGACGGGATACAGGTCCCCGTACCCCACGGTGGTCGCCGTCTCGATCGACCACCACAGAGCGAGCGGAAAGGACGTGATGGTCGCGTGCGGAGCCGACGCCTCGAACGGGACGATGATCCAGGAGCCGGCCAGCAGGATCACCACGACGGCCAGCGCGGCCCACACGGCCGCCCTCACATGCAGTCGCTGCCAGCGCTCGCTGCCCAGCAGCCATCTCAGCAGGTACGCGAAGGACAGCGGCGGCATGGGCGGACCTCGTTCGGCTCGATCGCCCCGAAACTACCCGGGCGCGCCCCGGCCCGGACCGTCTGACACTCGGTGGTGCGGGACGCGGCGCGCGGTGGTTGTGTGGAAGGAGCGGCGGCCGGCCCCGACCACCACCCTCCACCCCGCCCCTCTGCGATTCCCAAGGACCCGGCGATGACCCACGTCCCCACCACCACACTCGGCGACGGGCTCGTGGTGGGCGCGCTCGGCTACGGAGCGATGGGCCTGTCCGATGTCTACGGCCCGGCCGAGGAGGCGGAATCCCTGGCCACCCTGCGCCACGCGCTCGACCGGGGCGTGACGCTCATCGACACGGCGGACGTGTACGGCGCCGGGCAGAACGAGCGCCTGGTCGGACGGGTCCTCGCCGAGCGGCGCGCGGAGGTGACCGTGGCCAGCAAGTTCGGCGTCGTCCTCGGCGAGTCGGGCACGGGTACGGAGGGCATGACGACGCGCGGTGACCCCGCGTACGTACGGGCCGCGGCGGACGCGAGCCTGGAGCGCCTGGGTATCGACACCATCGACCTGTACTACCTGCACCGCCGCGATGTCTCGGTCCCCGTCGAGGAGACGGTCGGAGCCATGGCCGAGCTGGTCGAGCAGGGCAAGGTCCGGCATCTGGGCCTCTCCGAGGTGACCGCCGACGAGCTGCGGCGGGCCCAGGCCACGCATCCGATCGCGGCCGTGCAGAGCGAGTGGTCGCTCTGGAGCCGCGATGTGGAGCGGACGGTGGTGCCGATGGCGGCCGAGCTGGGCGTGGGGTTCGTGCCGTACGCGCCGCTGGGGCGCGGGTTCCTCACCGGCACGATCACCGACCGGGCCGCCCTGGCCGGTGACTGGCGCGCGGGGCTGCCGCGCTTCTCGGGTGACGCCTTCGACCGTAACCAGGCGCTCGTACGCGCCGTCCGGGGCATCGCGGCCGAGCTGGGCGCCACCCCCGCGCAGGTTGCGCTGGCCTGGCTCCGCGCGCAGGGGGAGCGGTTCGGGCTGCCGGTGGTGCCGATCCCGGGTACGCGGCGGGCCGCCCGCGTCGACGAGAACATCGGCTCGCTGGCCGTCGTCCTCGCTCCGGAGCAGCTGGGACCGCTGAGCGGGCTGGCCGAGGGTGTGGTGGGGCGGCGCTCGGACAACGACGACCCGAACTGGGTGTCGGACACCCGCGAATGACCCTCACGGAGTGTCACCGGGGCCGACCCCGCGCCGTCGACGCCTCTCCGCACCGCTAACCTCTGGCGAATGATCAGCCGCGCTCCGCTGCCGCCGCCCCCACCGTCCCCGGAGGAGGGCACCTGGCCCGACCGGGCGACGCGGCTCGCCGAGCGGGCCCAGGTCATGGTGGTGCTGAGCAGGCGCGGTCTCTCCTTCGGGCGGCTGGTGGCGCTCTGGCTGACGGCGGCGCTCGCCGTGGTCGGCTGGGCGGCTGTGGGGACGGCGATACAGAGCTTCGAGGGGGGCGGCCTCGGTCTGCCTGCCGGAGTGGTGGCGCTGACGCTCGCGGCTGTTCTTCTGATCCCGGCGGCGGTCGGGGTCGGCTTCTGGCTGAGCCGGGGCCGGGCCGTACGGGAGCGCCTGGAGGCCTGGGCACGCTTCGCCCCGGAACCCGTGACGGACCCGCGTCTGGGGGCGCACGGGCGGTCCGTGATGTGGCTGCTGCCGTCGGTGCTGCTGTGCCTGGTGGGGGTGTGGCTGACCGGCCGCGCCGTGTCCGAGGCCGGGACCGGGGGCGTGGGTGGCCGCGAAATGGCCACGCTGGGTGAGACCGCGTACGCGCTGGGGCTCGGCGTCACCCTCCTGGTGACCGGGCTGCTCGGGCTGGTCCCGTCGGTCAGACATCAATGCTGGTCGGAGCGGCTGCTGATGAGGTCGGTACCGGTCCGCAGGGGCGGGGGAGCGCACCGCTGAGGCCAGTCCCGCCGTGTCCGTCCTATCCTGAAGGGGAACGCATGCGCCATTCAGGGTTAAGGGGCGGCGGATGGAATGGATTTGGTGGATATTCGTCTTCTTCATCGTGGGCGGCTTCGGCTGGATCGCCGACACCGGCCGCACCGCGCTCCGAACCCGGCATGAACGAAGAATCGAGCGCTTCAAACTCCAGGAGCACGAGCGGCTGGCCATTGAAGAGGCCAACAAGCCCCCGGAGCCGGTCTGCGGCTGCACCCACCATCTGGCGAAGCATGACAAGCGGGGCAAGTGCCACGAGGACGTGGAGGTGCCGATGGAGTGGGACGAGAACAAGAAGCCCCTGCGGTACGAGCGCCGGCAGTGCAACTGCCAGCAGTACATCGGTCCGCAGCCGCTGTCACAGATCTACGCGGACGAGCTGACCGACCTGGACTGATCGGACCGCTCGTCCTTCCCGCCGTCAACTGGCCCCGCCGTCAACTGGCCCCGCTCCGGGCCCGTTACACCGGATGGCCGATGAGCATCGTGGGGGCGCCCGCGACCCTGGTGAGGAAGACCGTGGCCGCGTGGGGGCCCTTGAGTTTGAGCCGCCGGCGCAACTCCTCCGGTTCCACCGCCGAGCCGCGCTTCTTCACGGTCAGCACGCCGACCTCGCGTTCGCGCAGCAGGGCCTTCAGCTTCTTGAGCCCGAAGGGGAGTTGGTCGGTGATCTCGTATGCGGTGGCGAACGGTGTCGGGCGCGGTTCGTCGGCCGTGATGTAGGCGATCGTCTCGTCGAGCAGTCCGCCGTCCAGGTCCTCGGCGACCTCGGCGACCAGATGCGCGCGGATGACGGCGCCGTCCGGCTCGTACAGATAACGGCCGAGGGGGCGGACGGGCGGATCGGGGAGTCCGCGGCCGGTGAGGGTGGCGCCGGACGGCAGGAGGGTGGCGCGGCGCGCACCGGGGACGACGGCCTCCGGGGCATCGTGCCCGCGCTCGCCCAGGGGCGCCTGTCCGCCCTCGCGCCGGTGCCAGAGCACCGCTTCCTTCACATCGCCGCCGTCCGAGATCCACTCGACCTCGAAGTCGTCGGGGATCAGTTCGTGCGGAATGCCGGGCGCGATCTTGACCGCGCCCGCGCCGACCCGCCGTACCGCGTCGACGGCCCAGGACAGCGGCGGTGAGTACGCCTCCGGATCGAAGATCCTGCCCCGCCCGCCGCGCCGTGCGGGGTCGATGAAGAGGGCGTCGGCCCCGGTCGTGTCGTACTCCAGGACATCCGCCCTGGTCACCGTCACGGGCGGCCCTTCCGGTGCCAGGGTGCGCACATTGGTGAGGGCGATCTCGCAGGTCAGCGGGTCGAGATCGACCGCCGTCACGGCGAGTCCCGCGCGGGCCAGTTCGATCGCGTCACCGCCGATGCCGCAGCAGAGGTCCGTGACCCTGGAGTCCCCGGAGTCCCTGGAGTCCCCGGAGTCCGCTGCGAGGGCGCGGAACCGGGCGGCCCGGTGGGCGGCGACGCTGCCGCGCGTGGCCTGTTCGACGCCGTTCGGCGTGAAGTACATGCGGTACGCGTCGGCCGCGCCGAACTTCGCCACCCCGCGCTGGCGCAGCCGCGCCTGCGCCAGCGCCGCCGACACCAGCTCGGCCGGGTGCTCACGGCGCAGCCGGGTGGCGAGGGCGAGTTCCTGAGCCGGGTCGTGGTCGCGCAACTCGGCGAGCAGCGCCTGCCCCTCGGCGGAGAGGAGGGGCGCGAGGAGCGGCGTGGCAGCAGCCGGTCCGGGAGGGGGCGAGGCGGCGGGGGAGGAGGCGCGGTCGGTCACCCGCCCCATTGTGGGCCAGCCGGGGGACGGTACACGTCGGGGCGGCGGTGTCGGGTGCTCGCGGGCTCCGCGCGCTGACAGGATGCGACGCCATGCAGCTAGTACGACAAAAAGAAGAGATGTCCACACAGGCCGCATATCGCGCACCGGTAACGAGGCGGGAAACCAGGCGATGGCGCGGCCGTACGGTTCTGGCCGCGCTGCTGGTCGCAGCCCTCGGCTCGGGATGTACCGACCGCTCCGCCGAACCGGTGAAGCCCGCGCCCGGCACGCCCGCCGCAGGCAAGCCGGGCCAGCCCGCCGCCGCCCCCGGGGTGCCGGGCGAGCAGACGGCGGCCGAACTGGACGCGCTCTACTCCCCCGAGAACGTACGCCGCGTCCAGGCCGAGCGCGCCGTCGCCGCGAAGAAGTGGGGGCTTGAGAGCACCCCCCTGGCCGCGCCCAGGCCGCCCGCTGTCAAGCCGGAGATCAGCACCCGTGAGGGCTTCGAGGTCGAGGGTGGCGAGGATCTGCCGCCGCTGTTCACCACCGTTCCGGTCGACGGCAAGAAGGTCGTCTTCCTGACGATGGACGACGGTTCCGAGAAGGACCCCGAACTGCTGCGGATGATGAGCGAACTGAAGATCCCCTACACCGCCTTCCTCAGCGATTACGTCATCAACAACAACTACGGCTACTTCGGGCAGATGCGGGACCGCGGGGTCGCCATCCAGAACCACACCCTCAACCACCCCTACATGCCGGGGCTGTCGTACGAGGAGCAGAAGCGGGAGATCTGCGGCCAGCAGGACCTGCTGGAGAGGAACTACGGGAAGCGGCCCACGCTCTTCCGGCCGCCGTACGGCAACTACAACGCCGACACGCTGCGCGCCGCGAAGGAGTGCGGGATCAAGGCCGCGCCGATCTGGGCGTCCGAGGCGTTCCCCGACCACATGGAGTGGCGCGAGTGGGACCGGGACATGCACCCCGGCGACATCATCCTGACCCACTTCCGCGGACGGGACGAGTGGAAGGGCTCGATGCCCGACATGATCCGCCATGTGATGAAGGTCGTCACCGACAAGGGATACGCCGTGGGCCGGCTGGAGGACTACGTATGAGACCCGCGCACCGGCTGCTGGCCGGGGTGCTGGCAGCCGGTGCGCTCCTCGCGGCCGGCTGCGCGCAGTCGTCCGGCGCGATGGACCCGATGGACCCGATCGAGCGACTCGGCCGCAAGGCGGCGCAGCGGGTGAATCCGCATGACTCGGTCACGCCCTCGGTGCCTGTGCCGCTACCGGGTCCCGGACCTGGATCGAAGGCGGGGCAGGGAGCGGGGGCCGGCTCGGCCGCGCCGGGTCCGGGTTCGGGAGCGAGTTCGGGAGCGGGGGCGATGCCCGTGCCCCCGTCCTCGTCCCCGTCCGCCGCAGGCGCTCCCGTACGCCCCGTCTGCGGGCTGCACGAGATGTCGCCCGCGCCACCGCCTTCGCCGCCGTTCCCGCCGTCCCCGCCGTTCTCCAACCCTTTGCCGCCGTCGCCACCGCTGCGGCACTGCCCTTCGGTCCTGCCCGACCCGTGAGGAACCCCGGCCCGGGAGCCGCTTCTCCGTCCGGGAAAGATCCGCCACGACCGCGCTCATTGGCACTCCGCTTGACCGAGTGCTAATCCCGGTCATAGTCTCGGGTCTGGCACTCCCCACTGGAGAGTGCCAAAGCGCGACTGACAGGTCCGGCACCCGCGACGACGGATCTATTCGGTCGCCACCCTCAGACAGTTAACCCCGTGAGATCTCCGAAGGGGGAGGTCGGATCGTGACGACCGCCAGCACCAAGGTTGCCATCAAGCCGCTTGAGGACCGCATCGTGGTCCAGCCGCTCGACGCCGAGCAGACCACGGCCTCTGGCCTGGTTATCCCGGACACCGCCAAGGAGAAGCCCCAGGAGGGCGTCGTCCTGGCCGTGGGCCCGGGCCGATTCGAGAACGGCGAGCGGCTTCCGCTCGACGTCTCCGTCGGCGATGTCGTTCTGTACAGCAAGTACGGCGGCACCGAAGTGAAGTACAGCGGCGAGGAGTACCTCGTCCTCTCGGCTCGCGACGTTCTCGCGATCATCGAGAAGTAATTCACCTAATTGCTTGTGGACCGCGCCCCTGGCCACCCTGCGACAGCCGGGCGGACAGGGGCGCGGTTCATTGAGAGGACAGAGAAGCTCCCATGGCGAAGATCCTGAAGTTCGACGAGGACGCCCGTCGCGCCCTTGAGCGCGGCGTCAACAAGCTTGCCGACACGGTGAAGGTGACGATCGGCCCCAAGGGCCGCAATGTCGTCATCGACAAGAAGTTCGGCGCCCCCACCATCACCAACGACGGTGTCACGATCGCCCGTGAGGTCGAGGTCGAGGACCCGTACGAGAACCTCGGCGCCCAGCTGGTGAAGGAGGTGGCGACCAAGACCAACGACATCGCGGGTGACGGCACCACCACCGCCACCGTGCTGGCCCAGGCGCTGGTCCGCGAGGGCCTGCGCAATGTCGCCGCGGGCGCCTCCCCGGCCGCCCTCAAGAAGGGCATCGACGCCGCGGTCAAGGCCGTGTCCGACGAGCTCCTCGCGACCGCCCGCCCGATCGACGACAAGTCCGACATCGCCGCCGTCGCCGCGCTCTCCGCCCAGGACGAGCAGGTCGGCGAGCTGATCGCCGAGGCGATGGACAAGGTCGGCAAGGACGGTGTCATCACCGTCGAGGAGTCCAACACCTTCGGTCTGGAGCTGGACTTCACCGAGGGCATGGCCTTCGACAAGGGCTACCTGTCCCCGTACATGGTGACCGACCAGGAGCGTATGGAGGCCGTCCTCGACGACCCGTACATCCTGATCCACCAGGGCAAGATCGCCAGCATCCAGGACCTGCTGCCGCTGCTGGAGAAGGTCATCCAGGCGGGTGGCTCCAAGCCGCTGCTGATCATCGCCGAGGACGTCGAGGGCGAGGCGCTCTCCACCCTCGTCGTCAACAAGATCCGCGGCACGTTCAACGCCGTCGCGGTGAAGGCCCCCGGCTTCGGTGACCGCCGCAAGGCCATGCTCGGCGACATCGCCACCCTCACCGGTGCGACCGTCATCGCCGAGGAGGTCGGCCTCAAGCTCGACCAGGCCGGTCTGGACGTGCTGGGCTCCGCCCGCCGCGTCACCATCTCCAAGGACGACACGACCATCGTCGACGGTGGCGGCAACTCCACCGACGTCGCCGGCCGGGTCAACCAGATCAAGGCCGAGATCGAGTCCACGGACTCCGACTGGGACCGCGAGAAGCTTCAGGAGCGCCTCGCGAAGCTGGCCGGCGGCGTGTGCGTGATCAAGGTCGGCGCCGCCACCGAGGTGGAGCTGAAGGAGAAGAAGCACCGTCTGGAGGACGCCATCTCCGCGACCCGCGCCGCGGTCGAGGAGGGCATCGTCTCCGGTGGTGGCTCCGCTCTGGTGCACGCCGCCAAGGTGCTCGAAGGCAACCTCGGCAAGGAGGGCGACGAGGCCACCGGTGTCGCGGTCGTCCGCCGCGCCGTCGTCGAGCCGCTGCGCTGGATCGCCGAGAACGCCGGTCTTGAGGGCTACGTCATCACCTCCAAGGTGGCGGAGCTGGACAAGGGCAACGGCTTCAACGCCGCGACCGGCGAGTACGTCGACCTGGTGAAGGCCGGCGTCATCGACCCGGTCAAGGTCACGCGCTCCGCCCTGGAGAACGCCGCGTCCATCGCCTCGCTGCTGCTCACGACCGAGACCCTGGTCGTCGAGAAGCCGGCCGAGGAAGAGGCCGACGCGGGTCACGGCGGCCACGGCCACAGCCACTGATGTCGCGAGGCGCGTAGCCGTCCGGCGTCCGGCCGGACGAACGCACCGAGGCCCGGTATCCCTCCACGGGGGTACCGGGCCTCGTGCGTGATCGCTTACCGCGGGCCGTACTTGCGGCCGGTCTTCGAGGTGATCCCGCCGAGCAGCCCGCGCGGGGCCAGCTTCACCGCTCCCATCATCGCCTTGTAGCGCGGATCCGGTACGGACACGGTCTTGCCGCGCGCCAGGTCCGCCAGCGCGGCGGCCACCAGCTTGTCCGCGTCCAGCCACATCCAGCCCGGGATGTTGTCCGTGCCCATCCCGGCCCGCTCATGGAACTCGGTCCGCACGAAACCGGGGCACAGCGCCATCAGCCGTACGCCCGACCCGGCCAGATCCCGCGCCACGCCCTGGGTGAACTGCACGACCCAGGCCTTCGAGGCGCCGTATGTCCCGCGCGGTACGAACGCCGCCACCGACGCCACATTGACGACCCCGCCCCGGCCGCGCGCCTTCATCCCGGGGACCGCCGCCGAGGTCAGCCGCAGCACCGCCTCGCAGTGCACCTTCAGCATGGTCAGTTCGTCGGCCATCGAGACATCGAGGAATCGTCCCTTGTTGCCGAACCCCGCGTTGTTGACCAGCAGATCGACCGGCTGCTTGCGGTCCGAGAGCCGCTTCTCCACCGAGGCGATCCCGTGGTCGGTGGAGAGGTCGGCGGTCAGCACCTCGGCTTCAATGCCGTGCCGGTCGTGCAGTTCGGTGGCCTGGGCCCGCAAACGCTCGGTGTCGCGGGCCACCAGGACGAGATTGTGTCCGTCCGAGGCCAGCCGCCGAGCGAAGGCGGCGCCGATCCCCGCTGTCGCGCCGGTAATCAGAGCAGTCGTCATACGCAGGCACGTTAGTGCCTGCGCGGGCGGACCCGGCGACGCCCGGGAATGGGTTACTTCGCGGCGTTCTCCGTGGTGTATTTCTCGACGTACTCCCGCGCAGTCCTCAACTCCTCGGCGTGCAGGGCCTCACCGGCGGCGAGAACCCGTGGCAGCAGCTCGCGCTCGGTGGTGACGGCGCGGAAGGCCAGGGAGACCGTCACCTCATGGTCCGGCCGGTGGACGATCTCGATCGGATCGCCCGCGCGGATCTCGCCTGGGGTGATGACGCGCAGATACGCACCGGTCACGGCCTGCCCGGTGAACCGCCGCACCCAGCCCTTCTCGCCGAGCCAGCCCTGGAACGTACGGCACGGAATCCGCCCGCTCGTCGTCTCCAGCACCACCTCGGAGCCGATACGCCAGCGCTCGCCGATCCTGGCGCCCATGATGTCCACGCCGGACGTGGTGAGATTCTCCCCGAAGGCGCCATTGGCCAGCGGCCGTCCCAACTCCCGCTCCCAGAAGTCCAGATCCTCCCTGGCGAACGCGTACACCGCCTGGTCGGAGCCGCCGTGATGGCGCAGATCGCAGACCGTGTCACCGGCGACGCCGCTGCCGCCCTCGCCCTTGGACCCGGGATCCGACACCCGGACCGGACCGTCGGTCGGACGCTTGTCGATCCCGGTGAACCCGCCCGGGGCGTCCGTGTACTCCACGGCCGTCGGCCGCCCCACATTCACGGTCAGAAGCTTCATACGCGCCACGCTATCCACCCCACTCTCAAAGATTCCACCCATTACTCATCGCTACCCCAAAGATGCACTTATACTCGAAGGGTGATCGAAGCCCGTCATCTCCGTGTCCTGCGCACCGTGGCCGCCACGGGCTCCTTCTCCGCCGCGGCCCGTGAACTGGGCTGTACGCAGCCGGCCGTCAGCCAGCAGATGAAGGCGCTCGAATCGTCCGCGGGCACCCCGCTGATCGTCCGTACCGGCCGCGAGATGCGGCTGACGCAGGCCGGCGAGGCGCTGGTACGGCACGCGACGGGCATCCTCGCCGGACTCACCGCGGCGGAGGAGGAGATCGCGGCCATCGCCGGGCTGCGGGCCGGCCGGGTCAGACTGGTGTCCTTCCCCAGCGGCAGTTCCACGCTGGTGCCGACCGCGCTGGCCGCCCTGCGCGCGGCCCATCCGGGCACGCGCGTCTCGCTGGTCGAGGCCGAGCCGCCGAGTTCGGCGGTGATGCTGCGGGACGGTGAGTGCGATGTGGCGCTGGCGTTCCGGTACGGCGGCTCCGGCGCGGAGTGGGACGACCTCGTCGTGCGCCCGCTGCTCGTGGACCGGCTCGTCGGTCTGGTCCCCGAGGATCACCGGCTCGCGGACGCCGGTACGGTCGCGATCGCCGAGCTGGCCGCCGAGTCCTGGATCGCGGGCTGTCCCCGCTGTCGTACCCAGCTGGTCGACGCGTGTGAGGCGGCGGGATTCACGCCCCGGATCGACTTCGCGACGGATGACTATCCGGCCGTGATCGGCCTGGTCGCGGCGGGGCTGGGGGTGGCGGTGCTGCCGGAGCTGGCGATGGAGTCCGTACGTACCGAGGGCGTTCGTACGCTCGCTGTCGAGCCGTCCGTTCACCGGGAGATCGTCGCGCTGACCCTGCCCGATCTCGCTCAGGTCCCGGCCGTGGCGGCGACGCTGGATCAGCTGGTCCTGGCGGGCGCGCGCTGAGAGGGCGCCGCAGGGGGGTGGTGCGGGATGTGCGGTGTGGCCTTACCTGGAGGAACGTTTCTTCGCTCATGCGGCGGCGGACGGTCAGCCGTTCTCGTGGCTCCCGTGGTGGCCCTGGCCGTGACCGGTGCCGGTGCCGGTGCCGGTGCCGTGACCCGAGGTCGACGCCGTGATCAGCCGGGTCCGCGCCCGCCCCATCAGCTCCTCGCGTTCGTCCTCGGTCAGTCCGCCCCACACGCCGTACGGCTCCCGCACCGCCAGGGCGTGTGCCGCGCACTCCGCGCGGACGGGGCACCTCATGCACACCTCTTTCGCCGAGTTCTCACGCGCGCTTCGTGCCGCGCCTCTTTCCCCTTCGGGGTGGAAGAAGAGCGAACTGTCGACACCCCGACATGCCGCGAGGAGCTGCCAGTCCCACAGGTCTGCGTTCGGTCCGGGAAGGCGGGAGAAATCTGCCATTGCTCATGTCCCCTTGAAACCGTGCTGAGGCGGATACGGGCCGCTTGGACGCCGGGTACGAGCCCGGCGCGTACACGCACCGGTGCTCACGACCGTACATCTACTATGTAAGTAGATGTAAATATGACTCATTGCGAATCTAGCCACAGACACCAGTAAAAGTGAAGAAAAGCCGCTAAATGGGGCATACCTCCGATTGGGTACCGGTCAACCCCTGGCGCTCTCCTCCGTGTGCGACCCCTCACAGGGAGTGTCGAAGAGGGCTGTCCGACCCGTAACTCTTTCGAGTGACCATCGTTGAATGTGCGAGGCGGTTGAGAGAATGAGCGCTCGGGCGCATGTCCGAGGGCGTCAATCGCACAGGTGACGATATGTACCCAGCCTGGAGGCTCAAGGTGACGCGCATCAGCTGCGGAGGACGGTCATGACATCCGTCCTCGTCTGCGACGACTCCCCGCTTGCCCGAGAGGCGCTTCGCCGCGCGGTCGCGACCGTGCCCGGCGTCGAGCGCGTGACGACCGCGGCCAACGGCGAGGAAGTCCTCCGCCGCTGGGGTGCCGACCGGTCCGACCTGATTCTGATGGATGTACGCATGCCGGGGCTGGGCGGTGTCGAGACAGTCCGCCGGCTGCTCTCGGCGGACCCCGGCGCCCGGATCATCATGCTGACCGTCGCCGAGGACCTGGACGGTGTCGCGCTCGCGGTCGCCGCCGGTGCCCGCGGCTATCTCCACAAGGACGCCTCGCGTGCCGAACTGCGCGCGACCGTCACACAGGCGCTCGCCGATCCGACCTGGCGGCTCGCGCCGCGCCGGCTCCGCTCGGCCGAGATGGGCGCGGCGCCCACGCTCACCGCGCGCGAGATCCAGGTGCTCGAAGGCATGAGCCATGGCCGGTCGAACGCGGAGATCGGCCGTGAGCTGTTCCTCTCCGAGGACACGGTCAAGACACACGCCCGGCGGCTCTTCAAGAAGCTCGGCGCCTCGGACCGCGCGCACGCGGTGGCGCTCGGCTTCCGCTGGGGCCTCGTCCGCTGACACGCCGTAGCCGTCCCCGCCCGCCGCTGATTCCGCCGTGTCCCTCGCGGTGGACCCCCGGCGGGCGGGGCAACGTACGCTCGTACACACTCGTTTCCCGCGCGATGCCGCATCCTTGAGTTGTGGAGTTCCTCGGGGACGAGTCGGACGAGCGCGAGGGGAGAGCGCAGGAAATGAGTTCTGCCGCACCCGCTCATAACGCTTCGGTGCACAACTATGGACGCGGTGCCACCGATCAGCAGCCGCCAAGGCACCATGGACCGATGCGCGATGACGAGACCACGGTGATTGGTGCGCTCGTTCACCGTGCCGTCGACGGCGACGAACAGGCCACGCACGATCTGCTGGCCCGGGTCCATCCGCTCGCGCTGCGTTACTGCCGTACGCGACTGAACCGGCTGCCCGGTGACGCGCGGCACTTCGTGGAGGACCTCGCACAGGAAGTCTGTGTCGCCGTCCTCATGGCGCTGCCGCGCTACCGCGACACCGGCCGGCCCTTCGAGGCGTTCGTCTTCGCCATCGCCGGGCACAAGGTCGCCGATCTCCAGCGCGCCGCCATGCGGCACCCGGGATCCACGGCTGTGCCGTCCGACGAGATGCCCGAGCGGCCGGACGACTCCCTGGGCCCCGAGGAGCGCGCGCTGCTCAGCAGTGACGCGGAGTGGGCCAAGAAACTGCTCGCCAATCTGCCGGAGAACCAGCGCGAGCTGCTGGTGCTGCGGGTCGCGGTCGGGCTGACCGCCGAGGAGACCGGGCAGATGCTGGGGATGTCGCCGGGCGCCGTACGGGTCGCCCAGCACCGCGCGCTCAGCAGGCTGCGGGCCCTGGCCGAGCAGTGAACCGGGGCGGTCGTCCGGGCTCCTGAACGGACGGTCGTACCGGCGGTCGTACCGGCGTCCGCCCGCCCGGCGGTCACCGCGAGCGGCGTTCGAAGGCCCGCGAACGTATGAACATACGAAGCCGATCGGTGATCTCGATCGTGGAATGAGTGGCCCGCGAAGCCCGTTAGCATGGACATCCGCACCGATCAAGGCCATTTGGGGAAGGTGTCATGACTGCAAACGTCGACGGAGTGCCCGAGAAATTCGCGACGCTCGGGCTGACATACGACGACGTGCTGCTGCTTCCGGGGGCCTCGGAAGTGCTGCCGAACCAGGTGGACACCGCCTCACTGGTCTCGCGGAACGTCAAGGTGAACATCCCGCTGCTGTCCGCGGCGATGGACAAGGTCACCGAGGCCCGGATGGCGATCGCCATGGCGCGGCAGGGCGGCGTCGGTGTGCTGCACCGCAATCTCTCCATCGCGGACCAGGCCAACCAGGTCGATCTGGTGAAGCGCTCCGAGTCCGGCATGGTCACCGACCCGATCACGGTGCACCCCGACGCGACGCTCGCCGAGGCCGACCAGCTCTGCGCCAAGTTCCGGATCAGCGGTGTCCCGGTCACCGACCGCGCGGGCAAGCTGCTCGGCATCGTCACCAACCGTGACATGGCCTTCGAGCCGGACCGTACGCGCCAGGTGCGCGAGGTCATGACCCCGATGCCGCTGGTCACCGGCAAGGTCGGCATCTCCGGTGTGGACGCCATGGGGCTGCTGCGCCGGCACAAGATCGAGAAGCTGCCGCTGGTCGACGACGCGGGCATCCTCAAGGGCCTGATCACGGTCAAGGACTTCGTCAAGGCGGAGAAGTACCCGCAGGCGGCCAAGGACGCGGAGGGCCGGCTGCTGGTCGGTGCCGCCGTGGGGGCCAGCCCGGAGGCGCTGGAGCGTGCCCAGGCGCTGGTGGCGGCGGGTGTGGACTTCCTGGTCGTGGACACTTCGCACGGTCACAACAGCAACGCGCTCAGCTGGATGTCCAAGATCAAGTCGAGTGTCCCGGTCGACATCATCGGCGGCAATGTCGCCACCCGCGAGGGCGCCCAGGCGTTGATCGACGCGGGTGTGGACGGCGTCAAGGTCGGTGTCGGACCCGGCTCGATCTGCACCACCCGCGTGGTCGCCGGTATCGGGGTCCCGCAGGTCACGGCGATCTACGAGGCGGCGGTCGCCTGTCAGGCCGCCGGTATCCCGGTCATCGGCGACGGCGGCCTCCAGTACTCCGGCGACATCGGCAAGGCGCTCGCCGCCGGAGCCAGCACGGTCATGCTGGGCAGTCTGCTCGCGGGCTGCGAGGAGTCGCCCGGCGAGCTCCAGTTCATCAACGGCAAGCAGTTCAAGTCGTACCGGGGCATGGGGTCGCTCGGCGCGATGCAGTCGCGCGGCCAGGGGCGTTCGTTCTCCAAGGACCGCTACTTCCAGGCCGAGGTGTCCTCGGACGACAAGCTGGTGCCCGAGGGCATCGAGGGCCAGGTCCCCTTCCGCGGTCCGCTCGCCGCCGTACTGCACCAGCTGGTCGGCGGGCTGCGCCAGACCATGGGGTACGTGGGCGCCGCCTCCATCGACGAGATGGAGCGCAAGGGCCGCTTCGTACGGATCACCTCGGCGGGCCTCAAGGAAAGCCACCCGCACGACATCCAGATGACGGTCGAGGCACCGAACTACACCGCGAACTGAGACCGTGAGATAAGCACATGTTTCCGTGAGGGGCGGCCCCGGTTTCCGGGACCGCCCCTCACGGGCGCGTCGGGGATACTGGACGGGCAGACGTAGAGGGAAAGGCCACACATCGTGACTGAGATCGAGATTGGGCGCGGCAAGCGCGGCCGCAGGGCGTACGCCTTCGACGACATCGCCGTCGTCCCCAGCCGGCGCACCCGGGACCCGAAGGAGGTCTCGATCGCCTGGCAGATCGACGCCTATCGGTTCGAGCTGCCCTTCCTGGCCGCTCCCATGGACTCCGTCGTCTCCCCGCGGACCGCGATCCGGATCGGTGAGATGGGCGGTCTGGGGGTGCTCAACCTGGAGGGCCTGTGGACCCGCTACGAGGACCCGGAGCCGCTGCTCGACGAGATCGCCGGTCTTGAGGAGGCCACCGCCAACCGCAGGCTCCAGGAGATCTACGCCGAGCCGATCAAGGAAGAGCTGATCGGGCAGCGCATCAAGGAGGTGCGGGAATCGGGCGTGGTCACGGCCGCCGCGCTCTCGCCGCAGCGCACCGCGCAGTTCTCCAAGGCCGTGGTGGACGCCGGGGTCGACATCTTCGTCATCCGCGGGACGACCGTCTCCGCCGAGCATGTCTCGGGGGCCGCGGAGCCGCTGAACCTGAAGCAGTTCATCTACGAGCTGGATGTGCCGGTCATCGTCGGCGGCTGCGCCACGTACACCGCGGCCCTGCATCTGATGCGTACGGGCGCGGCGGGCGTGCTGGTCGGCTTCGGCGGCGGCGCCGCGCACACCACCCGCAATGTGCTGGGCATCCAGGTCCCGATGGCGACCGCCGTCGCGGATGTCGCGGCGGCCCGCCGGGACTACATGGACGAGTCCGGTGGCCGGTATGTGCATGTCATCGCGGACGGCGGGGTCGGCTGGTCGGGTGATCTGCCCAAGGCGATCGCGTGCGGAGCGGACTCGGTGATGATCGGCTCGCCGCTGGCGCGGGCCACGGACGCGCCGGGCAAGGGGCGCCACTGGGGCATGGAGGCGGTCCACGAGGACGTGCCGCGCGGCAAGCTGGTGGATCTGGGCATCGTCGGGACGACGGAGGAGGTCCTTACCGGCCCCTCGCACATCCCGGACGGGTCGATGAACTTCTTCGGCGCGCTGAGGCGGGCCATGGCGACGACGGGCTACAGCGAGCTCAAGGAGTTCCAGCGCGTCGAGGTGACGGTGGCGGACTCGCAGCACCGCCGCTGAGGAGCGTCGGGCTCATGACTCCTGAGGACTCGTGAGGACTTCTGAGGCGGAATGCCCCGGGCCGCGTCGCGCGGCCCGGGGCATTCGGCTGTGTGAAGGGCCGCCTTATTCGGCGGCCTTCTTCGCTCCGGAGAAGGCCGCGAAGGCGGCGAGCGCGAAGAACAGGAACGTCATGATGTCCTTGCTCTCGTTCCACGCCTCGGTCAGCAGACCGAAGTTGTCGAGGAAGACGTCCGTCGTGGACACGTTCAGTTCCTTGGCGACGATGATCGCGATGCCGAGGAGCTGGCCCAGGTAGACCGCGCCCAGGGACAGCACGGCGCCGACGACCGGCAGTACGGGGTTGGGCCCGCCGACCTTGCCGGCGGCGAACCCGACGAGGAAGCCGACGCCGATGGCGGCGAAGCCGATCTCGCGCTCAAGGCCCCCGGCGATCCCGCCGTAGACCCCGCCGGCGACGAGCGCGGCGACCAGGGCCGCCACCAGACCGAGCGCGAGATTGTCGCGCGCGGGCGCGGGCGGTGGGGGCGGGGTGTACGGGCCGGGCGGAACGGCGCCGCCCGCGAACGGGTTGCCGGGTGGTGGAACGGACTGGCTCATGCTGAGAATCCCCCCAGGGAAAATGTCGTGCGCATGATCTGCGCTCGATGGCCCTGGACAGTAGCAGTCGGCTCGGACAGTCCCGTACCGGTTTCAGCGTGGTACGCCCGGTTTCAGAGGCGGTACGCGGCGCCCGCCGGGCTCGCGCCCCTGGTGTCCAGCAGCAACTGCGCCTTGACCGCCAGACCTTGGAGGTCGTACGTGCGGTGGTGCTGGAGCAGCACCGTCAGATCCGCGTTGGCGGCGGCCTCGTAGAGCGAGTCCGCGCGTGGGACGGGGAGTTCGCGTACGCGCCAGTCCGGGACGTAGGGATCGTGGTAGCTGACGGTGGCGCCCAGATCCATCAGCCGGCAGGCGATCTCGGTGGCCGGTGAGTTCTCCTGGTCGGCGAGGTCGGGCTTGTAGGTGACGCCGAGGAGCAGTACGCGGGCGCCGCGCGCGGACTTGCCGTGCTCGTTGAGGAGGGTGGCGCTGCGCTGGATGACGTACTGCGGCATCCGGGAGTTGATCTCCTGGGCGAGGCCGACCATCCGCAGCGGATGGCCCGGCGTGCGGCCGGCGTGCGGCAGATAGCTGGGATCCATCGGCGCGCCATGGCCGCCGACGCCGGGGCCCGGCCGGAAGGCCTGGAAGCCGAAGGGCTTGGTCTCGGCGCAGCGGATGACGTCCCAGAGGTCGACGCCGAGGTCATGGCAGAGCACGGCCATCTCGTTGACCAGGGCGATGTTGACGTGCCGGAAGTTGGTTTCGAGAAGCTTGACCGTCTCGGCCTCGCGCGGTCCGCGCGCCCGGACGACCTTGTCGGTGAGGCGGCTGTAGAAGGCCGCCGCCGACTCGGTGCAGGCGGGGGTGAGGCCACCGATCACCTTGGGGGTGTTGGCGAAGCCGTGCGTGCGGTTGCCGGGGTCGAGCCGGCCGGGGGAGTAGGCGAGATGGAAGTCGCGTCCGGCGCGCAGTCCTGAGCCCTCCTCCAGGATGGTGCGGAGGAATCCCTCGGTGGTGCCGGGCGCGGCGGGTGACTCCAGCAGCACGGTGGTGTGCGGGCGCAGCCGGGCGGCCAGCGCGCGGGCCGCGTCGCCGATCGCGGTCAGGTCGGGGGTGCGGTCGGCGCCGAGCGGGGTGGGCGCGCAGATGACGGCCGTACGGACCCGGCCGAGATCGGTGGGGTTGGTGGTCGGCCGGAAGCCCCCCGAGAGCATCCGGCGTACGTCGGAGGCGGTGAGCGGGCCGTCGACCGGGGAGTGGCCGGCGGCCAGCTCGGCGACGGGCCGCGGGTCGGTGTCGAAGCCGATGGTCTCGATACCGGCGGCCACGGCGGCGTGGGCGAGGGGCAGGCCGAGATGGCCGAGTCCGATGACGGCGAGATCTGCGGGCACGGCGATGACCGCCCTTCCCTTAGCCGGAGTGGACAGAGAGCGCAAACCCTGTGGACAGAATGGGCATGCGCAATGTCAGACTAGGCGTAAATATGACCGTTATGCGGCATTACGCGGCCGGGGAAGTCCGTTTCGCGAGAGGGACGGCGCTATTCGTCGACAGCTGTGTGACCGGTGTTATCCACAGGCAGTGGCTGAAGTCGTGGAGTGCGGACAGAATCGATGGTGTGAGCCCGACCACACGGGGGACGACGGGAGGCAGCGGTGAGAACAGCGACACTGGGACCTGCGGAGCGCGGCCAGGCGCTCGCGGCGATGGCCGAGCGTGAACTGGACGTGCTGGTCGTGGGCGCGGGTGTGGTCGGAGCGGGGACCGCCCTCGATGCCGTGACCCGAGGGCTGGCGACCGGCCTCGTCGAGGCGCGCGACTGGGCGTCCGGCACCTCCAGCAGGTCGAGCAAGCTGATCCATGGCGGGCTGCGCTATCTGGAGATGCTGGACTTCGCGCTCGTCCGTGAGGCGCTCAAGGAACGCGGGCTGCTGCTGGAGAAGCTGGCGCCCCATCTGGTGAAGCCGGTGCCCTTCCTCTACCCGTTGCGGCACAAGGGCTGGGAGCGGCTCTACGCGGGCTCGGGCGTCGCGCTGTACGACGCGATGTCCGTCTCGTCAGGACACGGCCGCGGGCTGCCCGTCCACCGCCATCTCTCCCGGCGCCACGCGCTGCGGGTGGCGCCCTGCCTCAAGAAGGACGCGCTGGTGGGGGCGTTGCAGTACTACGACGCGCAGATGGACGACGCGCGCTATGTGGCGACGCTGGTGCGTACGGCGGCGACCTATGGCGCGCATGTCGCCAGCCGGGCGCGGGTCATCGGCTTTCTGCGCGAGGGCGAGCGGGTGGTCGGGGCTCGTGTGAGGGACGTGGAGAGCTCAGGGCGGGAAGGGGCTGGGGAGTACGAGATCCGGGCCAAGCAGGTCGTCAACGCCACCGGGGTCTGGACGGACGACACCCAGGCGCTGATCGCCGAGCGCGGGCAGTTCCATGTCCGGGCCTCCAAGGGCATCCATCTGGTCGTGCCCAAGGACCGGATCCACTCGACGACGGGGCTGATCCTGCGGACCGAGAAATCGGTGCTGTTCGTCATCCCCTGGGGCCGGCACTGGATCGTGGGCACCACCGACACCGACTGGGATCTGGACAAGGCCCATCCGGCGGCCTCCAGCGCAGATATCGACTATCTGCTCGAACATGTGAATTCGGTGCTGCACACGCCGCTGACCAGGGACGACGTACAGGGGGTGTACGCGGGACTGCGTCCGCTGCTCGCCGGGGAGTCCGACGCCACCAGCAAGCTGTCGCGCGAGCACACCGTCGCGCATCCGGTGCCCGGCATGGTGGTCGTCGCCGGTGGCAAGTACACGACGTACCGGGTGATGGCCAAGGACGCGGTGGACGAGGCGGTGCACGGCCTCGACCAGCGGGTGGCGGAGTGCGTCACCGAGGATGTGCCGCTGCTCGGTGCCGAGGGGTATCACGCGCTGTGGAACGCGCGGGCGAGGATGGCCGCGCGGACCGGGATCCATGTCGCCCGCGTGGAGCATCTGCTGAACCGGTACGGGACGCTCGTCGAGGAACTGCTCGAACTGATCGCGGCGGACCCGGGTCTCGGTGAGCCGCTGGCCGCCGCCGACGACTATCTGCGCGCCGAGATCGTCTACGCGGCCTCCCACGAAGGGGCGCGTCATCTCGACGACGTACTGACGCGGCGGACCCGGATCTCGATCGAGACGTTCGACCGCGGCACCCGCAGCGCGCGGGAGTGCGCGGAGCTGATGGCGCCGGTGCTCGGCTGGGACAAGGACCGGATCGAGCGGGAGGTCGAGCACTACGAGAAGAGGGTGGAGGCGGAGCGCGAGTCGCAGCGGCAGCCGGACGACCAGACGGCGGACGCGGCGCGGCTCGGTGCGCCGGACATCGTGCCGATCTGACGCACCGTGGCCGGTGCGCGCCGGCCGTACGGGGAGGGGAGCGCGGCGCGTGCGCCGGGGGAGGAGGTGCCGGTGAGACCGAGGGGGACGCTGATGCGGTCCTTGGCCTCGGCCGCGTACGAACGGCCCGTCACCTTCTTGACGACGAGGCCGGGCAGGACGTAATCCGTAGGGGAGCAGGGCCCCGAGCCGGGCGCCGTCGGTGCGTGCGCGAGCGCGGGACGGCGCGCGGTCCGGGGGGTGGTGGGGGCGGGTGGCGAGGTGGTGTGGGCGTACGGGCGGGGCCACAGCCGCCCCGTGCGGCACAGCCGTAACGCCGATGCCTGGCACACAAGTGCCTCTATCGAACAGAGTTATGACCGGCGGGGTGGTCACCCGGGCCAGGGGGAGTGGCATGGTGGGTGTCCCTTCGTCCGGCGTCATCCTCCTGGACGCCGGACCCGGGAGCGGTGACGGTCCCGGAGTGAGGGACAATGAAGCCTCTGCCAGGGCGCGTTACGGCACCGCGCGGGCGGGTGGAGTCGCGGGCCAGGATCAGGGATCGCAGAGGGGACGCATGTCGCAGTCGGAGCAGTCGCGGGACACGGCGCAGGAGCCCCAGCAGGACGCGAGGAAGAGCGCCGACGGCACTCCGGAAGGGCGCCTGCTCGCGGGCAGGTACCGGCTCGGCGGGGTGCTGGGGCGCGGTGGCATGGGCACGGTCTGGCGGGCGCTCGACGAGACGCTCGGCCGTACGGTCGCGGTGAAGGAACTGCGCTTTCCCTCCAGCATCGACGAGGACGAGAAGCGCCGGCTGATCACGCGCACACTGCGCGAGGCCAAGGCGATCGCGCGGATCCGCAACAACGGCGCGGTGACGGTCTATGACGTCGTGGACGAGGACGACCGGCCCTGGATCGTCATGGAGCTGGTCGAGGGCAAGTCGCTCGCCGAAGCCGTCCGGGAGGACGGGCTGCTGACGCCCAGGCGGGCCGCCGAGGTCGGGCTCGCCATCCTCGATGTGCTGCGCTCCGCGCACCGCGAGGGCATCCTGCACCGCGATGTGAAGCCGTCCAATGTGCTGATCGCCGAGGACGGACGCGTGGTCCTCACCGACTTCGGTATCGCCCAGGTCGAGGGCGACCCGTCGGTCACCTCGACCGGCATGCTCGTCGGCGCCCCCTCGTACATCTCGCCGGAGCGCGCCCGCGGCCACAAGCCAGGACCCGCGGCCGATCTGTGGTCGCTCGGCGGTCTGCTGTACGCGTCGGTGGAGGGCTGCCCTCCGTACGACAAGGGCTCCGCCATCGCCACGCTCACCGCCGTGATGACCGAGCCGCTGGACCCGCCCAAGAACGCGGGCCCGCTCGAAGAGGTCATCTACGGGCTGCTCGCGAAGGACCCCGAGCAGCGGCTCGACGACGCGGGCGCGCGGGCGCTCCTTCAGGACATCGTCGACGCGCCCGAGCAGCCCCGGGGGGCCGCGGAGCCGGCGGCGGACGCCACCCGGGTCGTGCCGCTGCCGCCGGTGCCCGGCGAGGCCCCGGCCGCGCGGTCGGCGTCGGGTTCCGCCGGGGACGCGGACCGGGTGCGCGGCGCGCTGCGCTCCGTACGGAACGCGGCGGCCGGCAGGCCCGAGAGCCGGCCGGCTCCGGAGCCCGCCGTTCCGCAGCGGCCCGCGCCCCCGCGCGCGTCGCTCACCGATGTGGTGCCCCGGCGCACGCTGGTGATCATCGCGGTCGTCGCCGCGCTCGCGCTCATCTCCACCGTCCTGATCGTCGCGCTGAACGGGAACTCCGACGACTCATCAGGAAGCAACCAGGGCAAGGACTCCTCGACCGCCTCGGCCGGGGCCACCGCCGATGAGGACGCGCCGGGCGACGGCACGGGGCAGAGCCCGGCGCCGGACGCGAGCGCGGCGGGGGACGGCAAGGGGGACACCGCCGCCACGAACGGGCAGGGGTCCGGCGATTCCGGTTCCGGTTCCGATCCGTCGGGCGACTCGGGCGGGGGCAAGGAGGGCGGCGGAAAGAAGGGCGGCGCGCTGCCCGAGGGCTACGCCAAGGTCTCCGACGACCGGTTCCACTTCTCGATGGCGATGCCCGAGGGGTTCCACAGAACCGGCATAGCGGGTGCCAACTCCGGCGGCATTTTCAGCGAGGACGGCGAATTCCCCAGGGTCCAGGTCGACTTCAACGACAGCCCGACCGATGACGCGGTGGCCGCATGGCAGGGGCTCCAGTCGGCGGTCCGGGGCAGTAGCGACAACTACAAGCTGCGTGGGATCAAGAAGGTCGACTACAACGGCTATCAGACCGTCGCCGACTGGGAGTTCGAGCGCAACCAGAACGGTGAGCGGATCAGGGTCCTCAACCGGGGCTTCAAGATCGACGCCAAGCGCGGCTACTCGATCATGGTCAGCTGCGAGGCGAGCGAGTGGAACGACTCGGAGTGCGAGACGCTGCGCAAGACGGCGTTCGAGACATTTGAGCCGACGGCCTGAGCGGTGGCCTGAACGACCGTCCGGGTCGGCTGTCCGGGTCGGCTGTCCGGATCGGCGGTCTGAATCGGCCGCCTGAAATGCCGACGAGCCAGTGGGCGGAGCGATGAGTTCCGGGCGCTGTGGTGGGTAGTTCGGCGTACGAGAACCGAACGTTACGCAGCGGGTTGCCGCGACCCGGCGGCATGTTGGCCCGCGGCCACGTATCGTGAGAGCTCGCGAACCGTACGCATCCACAATGAGCCGGTAAACGACCGGAATTGGCGGTTTCGCGGGTCTCCGGGACCGGGAGACGGCATGTGGTGGGGAGGCGTTGTGGACGACTACGCGGGACGGGTGCTTGCCGACCGCTATCGCCTTCCGTTGCCACCCTCCGATGAGTACGACCTTGTCGAGACCCGCGCCTTCGATACGTACAGCGGGCAGGAAGTCCTCGTCAGGCAGGTGCCGTTGCCGGAGGTCGTGGACGCGGAGGTGGTGGACGCGGACGGCGTCGCGGCGCCGCGCCGGACCTCGGGGCGCTCGGCACGCAGGCATACGGATCCGGCGGTGCGACGGGCCATCGAGGCCGCGCAGAGCGCCGCCCAGATCCCCGATCATCCCCGGCTCGACCAGGTCTTCGACGTGTTCGCGGAGGCCGGTTCGCTGTGGATAGTGAGTGAACTGGTCGCGGCCAGACCGCTCGCCGCGCTGCTCGCCGAGCGCCCGTTGAACCCCTTCCGGGCCGCCGAGATCGCCTCCGATGTGCTGACCGCGGTGCGGGTGGTGCACGCGCACGGCTGGACGCACCGGAACATCACCGTCCGTACGGTGCTCGTCTGTGACGACGGGCGCGTGGTGCTGACCGGGCTCGCCGCGGGCGCGGCGGAAGAGGCGCTGTGCGGATACGCGCCGGTGCCCGAGCCGCCGGACCGGTTCGAGGAGCCGGACCACCAGGGGCAGCGGGCGCCCCACGGACTCCATGAGTCACCCGGACTCCATGAGCCCCACGGACTCGACGAGGCCCACGCGCCGCACGAGGAGCTGGGGGCGCAGGGGCAACAGGGCTCCTACGAACAGCTCGGACCGCCCGGACAGTACGCGGCGACGGAAGGGCCCTCCGGCTCGCCGACGGCCTCCCTGCCGTACGACCCCGGGCCGACGGCGGGGGTGCCCGGCGCGCCGGGCCGCGCCGCGCTGGGGACGGGCCGGGGCGGGGACAGCCCCTACGACGACGGCACCTCGTCCGGTACGTCCGGCGCGATGCCGCGTCCGCATCACGGCACCCCCGGCATCCCGGCGCCGTACGGCGGTCAGCCGGCGCTGCCGGGCGGGAGCGCTTCCGGCGACATCCGCGCCGCGCGCGCCGGAGCCATCGCCGCGTATCGCGCGGGGGCGCGCGCCGCCGCGCGCGCCACGGAGGACCAGGGCTCCGGTGCGAGCGGTACGAGCAGTACGGGCGTCCCGGCCGTTCCGGGAGCCTCGGGCGGTACGGGGGTTACTGGTCTCCCGGCGGGTACGGCGGGTACGGGGGGTACGACCACCGGTTCGGGTGCGCAGGAGCCTCCCCGGAGCGGCCCCGGCACCGGCAGCGGTCCGCAGGGTGCGAGCCTCGACCCGGACTGGTGGGCGCGGCCACGCACCTTCGCGGACACGGACGCCGACGCCGAAGCCGACGAGGACGACGACCCGCCCACCCCCTACCGCCCTCAGCTGGCCGGTGTCTGGCGCGACGGCCCGGCTCCCTGGAACGACGCGTCGGGCTCCGTACCGGCCGGCGGCAGCGGCAGCCCGTACGGCCCCGACTCGGCCGGCCCCTTCGGGGGCGGCTCCGGCGCGCGCGGCGACGGGCCGAACGCCGGTGGTACGTCAGCCGGTGGTACGTCCGGCCTTCCCGCGCTGCCGCCCGGCGGCTCCGGTGCCGGTTCTGGCACCGGTTCAGGTGCCGTCGTGGCCCGCGGCGGCGACACCCCCTACTCCGGACCCGGCAGCGACAGCGGGCGAGGAAGCGGCAACTGGCAGTCCGGTGGAGCGCGCGACGCGTTCCGCGCCGACTCGCAGCGGCAGTCCGCCCAGCTGCCCGCCGTCACCGGGCAGGGCGCGGGCGCCGGGCGCTGGGACGAGATAGTCGCGAGCGGCTCCCTGCCCGCGTACCGCGGCCCCGCCACGCCGCTCGCCGCCGAGCGCGCCCGGCAGGCCCGTATCGCGGTCGTCGGCGCCGTCACCGAGCGCTGGGCGCCCGAGCAGGCCGGTCCCGTCCACGAGAACTGGCAGCTGGCACCGCCCATCGGGCCCGCCACCGACCTGTGGGCCCTCGGCGCGCTGCTGTACCGCGCGGTGCAGGGCCATGCCCCGTACCCCGAAGAGAGCGCCATCGAGCTGGTGCAGCTCGTCTGCGCCGAGCCGCCCGCCTTCGCCGAGGAGTGCGGACCGCTGCGCCCCGTCGTGGAGTCGCTGCTGCGTCAGGACCCCACCGAGCGCCCGGACTTCGAGGAGCTGCGCGGCTGGCTGCGCTCGCTCGTGCGGTCCGCGCCCGAGCCGGAGGCCGGTCTCGATGTCGTACCGGTGCCGGCGGACGAGACCCGGCTGCCGATCGTGCGCCGCCGGGGCGAGCTGGTGCGCCGTCGCCGCGGGCGCGGCCGTGACCTGGGCGGACGCCACCGCCACAAGAAGGGCAAGGAGCGCAAGGAGAAGGGCGGCCGGGGGGCCGGTCTCGACGAGCGACGGAAGTACGAGCAGGAGCACGGGCACGCGCTCGGGGCCGACGCGCTCCAGGACGGCTCGGAACGCGAGATCACGGAACGGCTGGACAGCCTGCTGGACGGGCCCGAGCGGACGGCGGGACCGGAGCGGTTCGACAGGACGGACCGGTCGGAAAGGTCCGGCAGGTCCGGTCGGTTCGACAGTTCGGACAGATTCGAGAGTGCGGACAGGTTCGAGAGCGCGGACAGGTTCGACAGGGCCGAGAAGGGCCCGGGGCGCGGCCCCCGTTCCCTCGGCCGGAACCTGCTCATCCTGATCCTGTTGATGCTCGTGGCGGCCGTCGTCTACGCCGTGATGTTCCTGCCCAAGGCGGAAACGGGGCAGCAGGGCCAGAGCGTCGGTGAGGCGGGTCCCAGCTCGTCCGCCGCGCCGGAATCACCGGCTCCGGGCAATTCGGGTTCGGCCCCGCCCAATGCCTCCGCGCCCCAGACCTCGGGATCCGACGCCAGTCTCGCCGACGGCTATGTCCTGCGTACGGACACCGAGGGCTTCCGGATCGGGGTCGACAAGAGCTGGCAGCGGCGCCCCATCAACGACAGCGGGCAAGTCCGCTACGTCGGGGGCGACTTCACCCTGATCGTCGTTCCCGGCCGGGACAGCGTGGCGGAGAACGGCGACGACCCGATCGCCTACCAGCGCGACACGGAGCGGGAGCTCCAGCCGTTCCGTGACTCGTCCTGGTCCAGCGCCTCCGGTGTACGCCGGATCGATGTGGGTCGGCAGGCCATGGCGGAGGGCCAGTACACCTGGACGGACAGCAGCGGGCGCGCGGTGTTCGTACGGAATCTCGCGATGATCGTCGACGGCCGGTACCACGTCATCCAGGTCATCGGACCGGACGGGCAGCGGGACAAGGTCGACGAGATCTACCAGCAGGCGACCGCCGCCTACCGGACCACCCGCTGAGGCAAGAGTCCCAACTTGTGCCCCGTACAACGCCGGTTACTCATCACAGTGCGGTTTCCGTGACCGACCCGAGGTTCCTTGTCCGTATGCCCCCTCCGTAATCTGTGATCCCAAGGATCGGGGCTGGGACGTGGAGCACATACAGAGCACGGGGACGAGCGCGGGCGCGGGCTCGGACAGGGACGCGAGCGGCGCGGGACCGCTGCTCGCCGGGCGTTACCGACTCGCCGAGTGCATCGGCCGCGGCGGCATGGGCAAGGTGTGGCGCGCGCATGACGAAGTGCTGCACCGGGTCGTCGCCATCAAGGAGTTGACCGCGGGGCGGTATGTCTCCGAGGCCGACCGGGCCGTACTGCACCAGCGGACCCAGAAGGAGGCACGGGCCGCCGCCCGGATCAGCCACCCGGGTGTCGTCACGGTCCACGATGTGCTGGAGCACGACGGCCGGCCGTGGATCGTCATGCAGTACGTCGACGGCCCCTCGCTCGCCGACGCCGCGAAGGAGTCCGGCCCGATCGGCTACCGCGAGGCGGCCGGAATCGGTCTCGCGGTCCTTGACGCGTTGCGCGCGGCGCACGCGGCCGGGGTGCTGCACCGCGATGTGAAGCCGGGCAATGTCCTGCTCGCGCGCGACGGCCGGGTGCTGCTCACCGACTTCGGGATCGCGGCGATAGAGGGCGACTCGACCATCACCAGGACCGGTGAACTCGTCGGCTCCATCGACTATCTGGCGCCCGAGCGGGTACGGGGCGGCGATCCCGGCCCCTCCTCCGACCTCTGGTCGCTCGGTGCGACGCTCTACACGGCGGTGCAGGGGGTCTCGCCGTTCCGCCGGAGTTCCCCGCTGACCACCATGCAGGCCGTGGTGACGGACGAGCCGGACCACCCCGGCCAGGCGGGCCCGCTCGCGCCCGTCATCGCGGCGCTGCTGCGCAAGGACCCGGACGGACGGCCCGACGCGGAGCGGACCGAGCGCATGCTGCGCGATGTGTCGGAGGGCCTGACGGCCGCCGGGCAGGACGAGCACGCGACGACGCGTCATCTGCCGTACGGAGAACGGCAGTCGGCCACCTCGCAGCTGCCGCCCGCCGGGCCCTCGCAGCCGCCCCCCGCCGGGCCGTCCTTCGCGCCCGCCGAGTCGGGCCCCGCGCACGTCGGCACCGGCCCGGCGTACGTCGCCACCGGCCCCGCTTCGGGCTCCTCCCCGACCCTGCCCGCGCCCTCGGCCGCGCCCTCGGGCCCCGCCCGCCGGGGCCGTTGGCGTACGACGGTGGTGGCCGTGGTCGTCGCGGCGGTCCTCGGCGGTGGCATCGGCTTCGCCTTGCTGAAGTTCGCCGGTGACGGTACCCCCGCCGGCAACGCGGGCGGCAGCTCCGCGAACGACGCCACGAAGGGCGGTGGCCAGGCCGACGACACGGCCGACGACACGGCCGACGGCGCGGCGGGCGACACAGCCGGCGATACGGCGGGCAAGGGAGACACAGGCAGCGAGACCGTGCCCGAGGGCTGGACCCGGGTCGAGGCCGAGGAGGGTTTCAGCCTCAACGTCCCCGAGGGCTGGGAACGGCAGACGAACGGCGACCAGATCGACTACACCCCGGACAACGGCCGTCATCTCATCCGGATCAGCGTCGGCTCACCCGACTTCGACACTCCGTACGCGCACATGCTGAGCATGGAGAAGACCGTCCAGAAATTCCCGGACTACCTCAGGCTCGAACTGGCCCCCAACGCCTACCGCGACAAGGCGAAGGCCGCTCTCTGGGAGTTCACCTGGACCGAGAAGACCGGGCAGCCCGGCAAACGGCACGCGATCGACCAGATCTACTTCTCCGACGACAGCGCCACGGAGTACGCGATCTACATGGCCGGTCCCGAGGAGGACTGGGAGACGACGCGCAAGCAGTTCGACGCCGTACTGCGCAGCTGGCAGGCGCCACCGGGCGATACCGGCCAGTGAAACGCCGCGCGAGCGCGGCCGGACTTCGTGAGGATCACGTACATGACCTACGACGGGGGACGGGTGAACGAGCCCACGAGCTATGAACTGAGACCGCCGGACGTGCCGCAGGCGCCACCGCAGGTGCCACCGCAGGCGCCGCCGGGGGCGCGGCCACCCGCCGCCCACCCGGCCGATCCGGCCACCCGCCGCCTGCTCGGTGGCCGCTACCGGCTGGTCTCCCGGCTCGGACACGGCGGAATGGGCACGGTCTGGCTGGCACACGACGAGGTCGTGGACCGCGAGGTGGCGATCAAGGAGCCGCGGGTCCCGGACAACGTGGCCGAGCGCGACCGGGACCGCGTGTACGTGCGGATGCGGCGAGAGGCGCGCGCCGCCGCCAGGATCGAGCACCCCGCCGTCGTCACCATGCACGATGTGGTGATCGAGGACGCCAAGCCGTGGATCGTGATGGAGCTGGTGCGCGGTCGGTCGCTCGCCGACCGGCTCCAGGAGGGCACGCTCGACCCGCGCGAGGCGGCCAGGATCGGACTCGCCGTACTGGACGCGCTCACGGCGGCCCACGAGAACGGCGTACTGCACCGTGACGTCAAGCCGGACAATGTGCTCCTCGGCCGCGGAGACCGGGTCGTCCTCAGCGACTTCGGGATCGCCCAGGTCGAGGGCGAGCAGGGGCTGACCGAGACCGGCGCGTTCGTCGGCTCGCCCGAGTTCATCGCGCCCGAGCGGGTGCTCGGCCGGCAGCCGGGGCCGGAGTCGGACCTGTGGTCGCTGGGCGTGGTGCTGTACGCGGCGGTCGAGGGCATGTCGCCGTTCCGTCGCTCCCATGTCCCCGCCACGCTCCAGGCCGTGCTGTCGGCGGAGCCGCAGATGCCCGCGCGCGGCGCGGGGGCGTTCGGCACGCTCGTGATGGGGCTGCTGCGCAAGGACCCGGCGGCGCGGCCGGACGCGGCGGAGATCCGGGCGGTCCTGGAGTCGGAGGCCCGCCCGCCGGCCGGGGCCCGGCCGTACGCGGGGACCGGCCCCGAGGCGTCGGCCACGGGCCTCGGCGGCTGGGTCCCGCCGGTGCTCCGGCGGAGCCGTCCGGCGCGGTACGGGCTGGGCGCGGGGGTGCTGGCCGTGGCCGCCGCCCTCGTACTGATCCTCGTCAACCCCTTCGGCGGCGACGAGCTCCCGGAGGGCTGGGGGGTCCGTCCGGAGAACGAGATTCTCGGCGCGAAGGTCTCTGTCCCCGGCGACTACCGGCGCGAGCAGACGACCGATGACACCGGTGTCACGTACTACGACCCCAGCGGTGTCTTCGGCATCTTCATCGAGCGGAAACAGCTGCTGCCGGACAGCGATCTGCTGGAACCGAAGGCGGACGTCTGGAAGAGGCACTACGAGCGCGGTGGTGAGAACGGCACGGAGATCAAGGACGCCGAGGTCACCACCAAGGATGTCGAGCACCAGGGCAAGCCGGGCTTCGAGACGGTCGTCGACTTCACCGACTACACCGATTCGGACGACTTTCCCGTCCGCCACCGCTGGCACGAACTCGTCATCCCCGGCAAGGACAACACCTATCTGCGGCTGAGGGTGGCCATGCCCGCGGAGGGAGCGGCCGTGCGGGACGGCGAGGAACTGTTCTCGGACGTCGTCGGTCATCTCGTCGTCGAGGAGTCGGGGGCCGCGTCGGCGGGGGCCTCCTGACCTCGCCGTAGCCGCTGATCAGGGGATATCTGCCAGCGATCACTGGCGTGATATGAGCGCTCCGGGAAAAGGTGTTACCGCCGGGTATCCAAAGTTTCGGATGCGGCATACGCTCGGCCCATGACGGACTCGCAGGCACCCACCGCCCCCTCCGCCGCCCCTCCCGGTTCCCTCGGCACCAACCCGGTGGCCACCGCCCCGGCCGGAGTGCGCACCGCGGCCGATGTGGTCACCCCCGAGGTGGTCGCCCGGCTCATACGCGGTGTCGTCGGCTCCGGCCGTACCGAGAACCACGCCCCCTTCACCGGGGAGCGGCTGGCGGTCCTGCCCGAGTCCACGCCCGAGGACGTGGTGACGGCCTTCGAGCGCGCCCGCGCCGCCCAGCCGCTCTGGGCGGCGCTGCCCATCAGGCAGCGGGCCGCGGTGCTGCTCCGCTTCCACGATCTGCTGCTGGAACGCCAGGCCGAGGTGCTCGATCTGATCCAGCTGGAGACCGGCAAGGCCAGGCTGCACGCGCACGAAGAGGTCCAGGGGCTGGCCGTCGAAGCCCGGCACTACGGCCGGGCGGCGGCGTCGTATCTGCGGCCGAAGCGCCACACCGGCGTCGTGCCGACCCTGACGAAGGTCACCGAGCTGCGTCAGCCGCGCGGTGTCATCGGCCAGATCGTGCCCTGGAACTACCCCTTGGAGCTGTCCGCGGGCGACGCGCTGCCCGCGTTCGTGGCGGGCAACGCCGTCGTGATGAAGCCCGACACCGAGACCGCGCTCACCGCGCTGTGGGCCCGTGATCTGCTGATCGAGGCCGGGCTGCCGCCCGAGGTCTTCCTGGTGGTCCTCGGCGAGGGCCCGGTCATCGGCCCGGAGGTCGTCAGGCACGCCGACTACGTCTCCTTCACCGGCTCGACCCGTACCGGCCGCGAGGTCGCCAGGGGAGCCGCCGACCGGCTCGTCGGCGTCTCGCTCGAACTCGGCGGCAAGAACGCCATGCTGGTCCTCGCGGACGCCGACGTCGAGAAGGCGGCGGCGGGCGCGGTGCGCGCCTGCTTCTCCTCCGCCGGCCAGCTCTGCATCTCCATCGAGCGGCTGTACGTCCATGACTCGGTCGCCGATGTGTTCCTCCAGCGGTTCGCCGCCCGTACGAAGGCCATGCGGCTCGGCAACTCCCTCGCGTACGGCGCCGACATGGGCTCCCTGGTGGGCGAACGCCAGCTGGAGACGGTCACCCGCCATGTCGAGGAGGCCGTCGCCAAGGGCGCCACGGTCGTCGCGGGCGGGGTCGCGCGTCCCGACATCGGGCCGCTCTTCTACGAGCCGACCATCCTGGACGGGGTCGACGCGCCGATGGCGGTGTGCGCGGAGGAGACGTTCGGCCCGGTCGTCTCCGTCTACCGGTTCAGCGACGAGGACGAGGTGGTCGGCCTCGCCAACGCCACGCCCTACGGCCTCAACGCGAGCGTATGGACGAAGGACTCCCGGCGCGGCCACGCGATCGCGGCCCGGCTGCGTACCGGCACGGTCAACATCAACGAGGGATACGCGCCGGCGTACGGCAGCGTGCGGTCGCCGATGGGCGGCATGAAGGATTCCGGTCTCGGCCGGCGGCACGGCGCCGAGGGGATCCTCAAGTTCACCGAGGCCCAGACGGTCGCGCAGCAGCGGATCCTGCCCATGGCGCCGTCCTTCGGGATGGACGACGAGAGGCACGCGGCTCTCATGAGCCGCAGTCTGCGGATCATGAAGGCACTGCGGCTGCGGTAGTTCCCGACGCGATGGTTCGTGACGCGGTGATTCGTGACGCGGTGGTTCAGCACACGGTCGTTCTCAATGAGGAGAGCCAGTGGCACAGGACAGCCATGCCCGGAAGCAGAACGAGAACCACGACGAGTCGCCTCACGACGACCGATACGACGACGCGGTGTACGACTACGACGTGATCGTCGTGGGCTCCGGCTTCGGCGGCTCGGTCTCCGCGCTGCGGCTGACCGAGAAGGGATACCGCGTCGGCGTCCTGGAGGCGGGCCGCCGCTTCACCCGCGCCACCCTCCCCAAGAACTCCTGGGACCTCAAGAACTATCTGTGGGCCCCCGCGCTCGGGCTGTACGGCATCCAGCGCGTCCATCTCCTCGGCAATGTGATGGTGCTCGCGGGCGCCGGGGTCGGCGGCGGCTCCCTCAACTACGCCAACACGCTGTACGTACCGCCCGCCGCGTTCTTCGACGATCCGCAGTGGGCCGCCATCACCGACTGGCAGCGGGAGCTGAAGCCGTACTACGACCAGGCGCGCCGCATGCTCGGCGTACGGCTCAACCCGACCATGACCCCCTCGGACGTCCATCTGAAGGCGGCGGCCGAGGCGATGGGCGTCGGCGAGAGCTTCCATCTCGCGCCGGTCGGGGTCTTCTTCGGGGACGGCCGGGACGCCGACGGTACGGCGAAGACCCCGCCCGGGGCGGCCGTGGACGACCCGTACTTCGGCGGGACCGGCCCCTCGCGCAACGCCTGCCGGCAGTGCGGCGAGTGCATGACGGGCTGCCGGCACGGCGCCAAGAACACCCTCAACGAGAACTATCTGTATCTGGCCGAGCGCGCCGGGGCGGTCGTCCACCCGATGACCTCGGTGGTCGCGGTGACGGAGGACGGGGAGGGCGGCTTCCGCGTCACGACCGTCCCCACGCGGGTGCGCGGCAAGGGCCGCCAGAAGGGCCGGGCGCGCGTCCTGCGCGCCCGCCGGGTCGTGATCGCGGCCGGTACGTACGGCACGCAGACCCTGCTGCACACCATGCGGGACCGGGGACTGCTGCCGCGCCTCTCGGCCCGGCTCGGCGAGCTGACCCGTAGCAACTCCGAGGCCCTGGTGGGCGCGGGGACCGACAACCGGCGCTACCGCGCGCGGCACGGCGAGGCGAAGGCCGACTTCACGCGGGGCGTCGCCATCACGTCCTCGATCCATCCGAACGACACCACGCATATCGAGCCGGTGCGTTACGGCAAGGGCTCCAACGCCATGGGCCTGCTGACGCTCCTTCAGGTGCCGTACAGCGAGCGGCGGGTGCGGAGCTGGCTCGGGAACGCGGCCAGGCACCCCCTGCTGACGCTCCGCTCGCTCTCCAACCGCCGCTGGTCGGAGCGGACCATCATCGGCCTCGTCATGCAGTCGCTGGACAACTCCCTGACGACCTACCGGAAACCGGGCGGCGTGGGCAAGGGACTGCTCACCGCGCGCCAGGGACACGGCGCCCCCAACCCGAAGCAGATACCCGAGGCGACCCGGGCCGCGACGCTGATCGCGGAGGAGATCAACGGCTTCGCGGGCAGCAATGTGGGCGAACTGATGGGTACGCCGCTGACCGCGCACTTCCTGGGCGGCTGTGTCATCGGGGCCTCGGCGGAGGAGGGCGTGATCGACCCGTACCACCGGCTGTACGGACACCCCGGCATCTCGGTGGTCGACGGCTCGGCGGTCTCGGCGAACCTGGGGGTGAACCCGTCCCTGACGATCACGGCCCAGGCCGAACGCGCGATGTCCTTCTGGCCGAACAAGGGCGATCCCGACCCCCGCCCCGAGCAAGGGGCCGCGTATGTCGGACAGGATCCGGTCGCGCCGGTGTCCCCCGCGGTGCCGGAGGAGGCGTTCGGGGCGCTGCGGCTGCCGTTCGTGGCGATGCCCGAGGTCCCGCCGAAGCGGGCGTGACGACCGCCGGGGTGCAGCGAGGCGCTGCACCCCCCTCCGAGTGCAGCGCCTCGCTGAGCCTCTGTGTGACGTGGCGTCCTGTCGTGCGTCCCTACGCGTGTGTACGCCTGCCCGCTGTTTACGCGGCGGCGTCGCTCCTGCGGCGCTTCATCGCGAACATCACTCCGGCGCCCGCCACGATGGCGATGCCACCGGCCATGCCGATGACGGGAACCACCGAGGAGGAGCCGGTCTCGGCGAGGTGCCCCTGCGGCTTGATCTCGGTGTTGCCCGCCGGCTTGGCGGGGATGGGCTTCTTTCCGCCTTCCTGGGGCTTGGCCTCGTTCGGCTTGCCCGGGTCCGTACCGGCCGCGACGATCTCGAACTCGTAGAACGACTCGTCGTCCGAGGAGACGCAGTTGCCCTCGTCGTCGGCGTAGACACCGACGCTGAAGGCGTAACCGAGCCCGGCCGGGGCGGATTTGGCCACGCTCAGACGCAGGTCGACGGAGAACGACTCCTTCGCCTTGAGGCCCGTGTAGCCGAGATAGCCGGAGCCCTCGTCCTCCTCGTCCAGGGAGATGGGGGTCCAGACGCCGGACTCGGGGTCCTTGTACTGGAGCGTGAGGTAACCGGTGTTCAGGTCCCAGGACTTCTCGTCGATCTGGAACGCGAAGACGCCGAGGTCGACGCGCTCGTAGTCGTGCTCGCTCTTGTTCGAGACATTGAGCTGGAAGGACTGGAAGCCGCTGCCCGCGACAACCCGCTCCGGCAGTCCGGAGAGGCTGGTCCGAAGCTGGTCGTCGAAGATGCCCTCGTCGGTGTCGACGCACTCGACAGGGCCGTCGCTCGGCTTGTCGCCCGGCTCGTCGCCCGGCTTGGCCGTCAGGTCGGACGACTCGGGCGCCGGCTTGGAGGGCTTCGTGTCCTCCGCCTCGAAGGGCTCCGTCCCGGGCGCGGGGGCCTCCTCCTCGGACCTCGCGCCTTCTTCGCCCGCCACGGGGGCCTCGGGGGTCTCACCGGCGGCCGGCGGGGGCACGCTCGTCCCGGTGGTCTCCGCCCCGGTGGGCTCAGGCGACTCGGGGACCTCGGGGGCCTCGCTCGTGGCGGGCGGCGGGGTGCTCTCGCCGTCGGTCGCGAAAGCGGCCGGGGCGGAGAAGAAGGCGGCGGGGGCTATGACGGCGGTCGCGGCGGCGACGGCCATGGCACGGCGGAGCTTCATGAAGACCGACCTCAGCGAAGTACGGCACACCGCCGGGGGCGGTGCGAGTCGTGGGGCCCTCCCAAGATGTGGGGTTCACGGGTGAGGCCGTTGATTTCGCAAGCAAGACCTGTGACGTGCGGGAATGGTTGCCGCGTCCTTCACAGAATCTTTAAGTGGTCTGTGTCACAGGGATCTCACAGGAAGGGCGGTCGGTTCCGGGCGTCCCCGGAGCCGACCGCCCATGGGTGACCGGGCTGCTGTCCCCTGCCGACCGGTCACGGACACCGGGGCGAGGTCCCACGACGCACCTGCGGTACGTCGCACGCCCCGGCGGAGCCACGCGTGGCTTTCCTCAACTTCTCTGCACGCTCGCCGCCCCTGGCTGGGCACGGACGCACGGTCCAACGAAGGCCCGCGGGACCCGGTCACGCGCCGTACGGGTGAGAGCGGCACCCGAACTCAGATGCGGCAGGGCGCGGCCCACGGCCTGGCTCAGACACGGCCCCGGCTCAGCTCAAGCAGGGTCATCGCCAGCGCCGTACCCGGTTTGCCGAGGGCTTCCCGGTAGCGGCCGAGGATCTCCATCTCGCGGGAGAGATTGACGCGACGGCCGCCGGAGGAGATCCGGGCGTCCTGGATGACGGCCGAGACCGCCATCCGTTCCTGGACGAGGCCGATGATCCGGTCGTCCAGCGCGTCGACGCGTTCGCGCGCGTCCGCGATGAGCGTGGCGGCCTCTTCGGTACGGGCGCCGGTGTTCTCCGTGACAGTCATGCGGGGTTCCTCTTCGGGGGAGTGGTCGGGAAGCCAGATGTCCCGGCGGCCACAGGGCCCCGAACGCGACAGACGCCCCGGGCCTTGTCGGCCCGGGGCGCCTGGGAGGTCGCTTGTCAGCTCAAGCAGCACGACCATGGCAGCCGGACGGGCCGGTGCCATAGGTAAAGACGAAGGTCAGCTGCGTGTGCATGGGGACAGTATGGACCCCGCGCACCCGGGCGCGGCAACGCGGGTTCGGATGGTGAGACGAGAAGGCGTCCCGGGCAGGTATGCGCCCGCCGTTAGAATTGGCAGCACGACATCCCACGTTCGTTCATCGTTCCATCACCGCCGGAAGGCCGCCCCGTGCCAGCAGCACCCCCCGCCGCCGCTCCCGACGTCGTACTCGTCGTCGACTTCGGCGCGCAGTACGCCCAGCTCATCGCCCGCCGCGTGCGCGAGGCACGGGTCTACAGCGAGATCGTCCCGTCCTCGATGCCGGTGGCCGAGATGCTGGCCAAGAACCCCCGGGCGATCATCCTCTCCGGCGGCCCGTCCTCCGTGTACGCCGAGAACGCCCCGAGCGTGGACCGCGCGCTCTTCGAGGCCGGCGTCCCCGTCTTCGGCATGTGCTACGGCTTCCAGCTGATGGCGACCTCGCTCGGCGGCACCGTCGACAACACGGGGGCGCGGGAGTACGGCCGTACGGAGCTGCGGGTCTCCCAGACCGGCTCCACCCTCTTCGCGGGCACCCCGGCCGAGCAGTCCGTCTGGATGTCGCACGGCGACGCCTGCTCCGCCGCGCCCGCCGGATTCACCGTCACGGCCTCCACCGATGTCGTACCGGTCGCCGCGTTCGAGAACGACGAGAAGAAGCTGTACGGGGTGCAGCACCACCCCGAGGTCATGCACTCCACCTACGGCCAGCAGGTACTGGAGCACTTCCTCTACCGCGGCGCCGGTATCGAGCCGACCTGGACCACCGCCAATGTGGTGGACGAGCAGGTCGCCCTCATCCGTGAGCAGGTCGGCACCAAGCGCGCCATCTGCGGGCTGTCGGGCGGGGTGGACTCGGCCGTGGCCGCCGCCCTCGTGCAGAAGGCCATCGGTTCCCAGCTGACCTGTGTGTATGTCGACCACGGGCTGATGCGCAAGGGCGAGACCGAGCAGGTCGAGAAGGACTTCGTCGCCGCCACCGGCGTACAGCTCAGGGTCGTCGACGCCGAGGAGCGCTTCCTCACCGCGCTGGCCGGGGTCTCCGACCCCGAGCAGAAGCGGAAGATCATCGGCCGTGAGTTCATCCGGGTCTTCGAGCAGGCGCAGGCCGAGATCGTCGCCGAGGCGGGCGCGGACGGCGAGGATGTCGCGTTCCTCGTCCAGGGCACGCTGTACCCGGACGTGGTCGAGTCGGGCGGCGGCACCGGCACCGCCAACATCAAGTCGCACCACAATGTCGGCGGGCTCCCCGACGACATCGAGTTCGAGCTCGTCGAGCCGCTGCGCAAGCTGTTCAAGGACGAGGTCAGGATGGTCGGCCAGGAGCTGGGGCTGCCGGACGAGATCGTCCAGCGCCAGCCCTTCCCGGGCCCCGGCCTCGGTATCCGGATCGTCGGCGAGGTCACGCGCGAACGGCTCGATCTGCTGCGCGAGGCCGACGCGATCGCCCGCGAGGAGCTGACCGCGGCCGGGCTCGACCGGGACATCTGGCAGTGCCCGGTGGTCCTCCTCGCGGATGTGCGGTCCGTGGGTGTGCAGGGCGACGGGCGTACGTACGGCCATCCGATCGTGCTCAGGCCCGTCTCGTCCGAGGACGCGATGACCGCCGACTGGACGCGGATGCCGTACGAGGTGCTGGCGCGGATCTCCACGCGGATCACCAATGAGGTCGCGGAGGTCAACCGCGTGGTCCTCGATGTGACGAGCAAGCCGCCGGGCACCATCGAGTGGGAGTGACGGGCCGGGCGCCCGCAGCGTCCGCACCGTAACGCTCGTCAACACCGTAACGCTGTTGTCACCCGCCCGGACCGCCCCTACGGCGCGCGGGTTGCCCTCCGTGCGGCAGAATTCCCTTGCGTTGCAAGGAAGTTCGGTGGACGGGGCGGGGAAGGCGGCGTTCGGCGTGGCGGTGCAAGAGGCGAGGCAGGGCGCGCACGGCGGAGGCTGCACGTGCGGGGACTGCCCGCACGGAGCGCGGGAGGGGCACCGACGGGCGGTGGCCGCGTTCCTGGTGAAGCGGGACGAACTGGCCGCGGGACAGGGGCTGCCCGCCGCGGTGGCGCACTCGGCGGGGGCCTCCCGCCAGTGGGTCTCCGACGAACTCACCCAGTCCGCCAACGCGGTGGCCGACCGCAGCCGTGAGGCGGGCGACGCCTGGCTGCACGCCGTCTGGCGGCGCACGCTGCTGATCGTGTGGGGCGGGGTCGCCCTGCTCGCGCTGGTCCAGTCCGTGACCGCGATAGGGGCCGGCTGGACGCTCGCGCGTACGGCGGGACTGCTCGCCGCCCTGGTCGTCGCCGGGCTGCTGACCACCGCCGCCCGGCTGCACCGCAGCCGCGGCGGCCTGCTGGCGCCGCTCATCGGCGAGGACAACCGGCTGTCGACCTCGCGGACCGTCGCCTCCGCCTGGGTCCTGCTCGCCGTCTTCGCCGTGCTCGTCCTCGCGCTCCAGCTGGCCGGCGCCTCGGGCCCCGGCCGGCGCGACGAGCTGATCGCCGGCCTCGAACTGGCCCGGGGCGCGGGCCTGGTGACCGTACTGGCCGTGGTGTGCGCCATCGCCGTGGTCGTACGCCGCGTGGTGGCCGTGCGCGTACTGGGCCAGCGGCTCCAGAAGGTACGGGCCGCGCGGCCCCGGCTGGCCGATCTGCTCTGCGACGACGCCGGGCGCGGCAGCTTCACGGATGTGCAGTACACGCTGGTGAGCGCCGTCGCCGTGGTCTTCTCGGCGGTCCGGCTGGCCCGGCGGCCCGAGCAACTGCCCGATCTGCCCTGGGCGCTGGCGCTGCTGGTCGCGGTCTCCGCCGCCACCTACTTCGCGGGGAAGTACGCGGAGGGCGGCCGGCCGGTCGTCCTGTCGGTGGTACGGGCCAGGGAGGCGGGCGATCTGGACGCCCCGATCCGCACCGGCGACGACATCGAGATCCGCGGGGCCGGTTTCGTACCGCCGGGCGCGGGCACCCCCGACCGGCTGGCCCGGATGGTCGTCAGGATCGGCGCGGTCCATGTCCATGTCCCGCTCGTGCCGGTCCCAGGCGGCTTCGCGAATCCGTCGGACACCTCGCTGACCGTGCCCGTACCGGTGGATGTGGAGCCGGGCCCCGTCGAGGTGCAGGTGGTGACGGCGGCCGGAATCGAGACCAACCGTGTGATCGTCGAGGTCATGGACTAGGTCCTGTCTGACAAATAGCGCCGTCCGCCCGGAGGGCGGGGCTCGCGGCGTCTGGTGCGTGCGATCGCAAGGCGGAGGGTCTCCCCAGTACTGGACGTACTGGGGTGACCCGACAACGCGGCGAGCGCGCGTGCCAGGCGTCGCGAGCCAGGCGGGATTTGTCAGACAGGGCCTAGGTCCTGTCCGTCCGGGTCGTCCGGGTCGTCCGGGTCAGGTACTGAACGTATCCGGCCGCATGCTGTTCAAGGTCTGTTGAAGACTGTCCGATTCCGACAGGCTGTTGGCCGGTTCACTGAGTGCCGGACGTGTCCTGCTGCGTATGCATGGACAAGGCACGCGGGGACAGTCGCCCTCGCGGCAACGGCGCGGGACACGGAGAGGCGGACCGGCGATGGCGCACGGCTACCGGACGGACACCTACGGGCGGCTCGGCGGCGAGCGGACGGGTTGGCGCGAGAACGCCTCGCGCTACGCCCTTCTGCCGCTGCGGATCTTCCTCGGCGTCACCTTCATCTACGCGGGGATCGACAAACTGACCCAGAGCGGATTCTTCTCGGCGACCGGCGCGGGGTCCGTCGGCGAGATGATGCGTGCCGTCCGGGACAGCTCGGCCGTCCCGGCGCTGGTGGATCTGGCGCTCAAGAGCCCCTCGGGGTTCGGATACGCCATCGCCATCGGCGAACTCGCCGTGGGACTTGGCACCCTGTTCGGCGTGCTCGGCCGGCTCGCCGCTTTCGGCGGCGCGCTGATCTCGCTGAGCCTGTGGCTGACGGTCAGCTGGCAGAGCACGCCCTACTACTACGGCAACGACCTCGCCTATCTCATGGCCTGGCTTCCGCTGGTGCTCGCCGGTGCGCCGGTGTTCTCGCTGGACGCCGTCCTGGCCGACCGGCGACGGCGTATGCGGTAGTGCGTCCAGGCCACCAGGGCCGCCAGACAGAGACCGTCCCAGACCACGACGAGGGACATGTACCACGGTGTGTGCCAGAAGTCGGCCGCGTCTCCCGCGTAGGTGACGGCCGCGCCCAGCACCGCCAGGCCCGCGACCAGCCGGCCCGGCCTGAACTCATGACGCAGCACGGGTCACCTCCACCTGGCCGAGGCCGACTTCGAGATCCAGCTCCAGCGTGCCCGCCGGAGCGGATCCGGCGCGCGGCGACAGAGTGCGCTCGCGCGACTGGTTCGGGGAGATGTCCACATCGTTCGGTGGCTCCCTGGGGAGCCGGACATCCCCGAGTCCGGCCGTGGCACGTACCTTCACGGTCGCTCCTTCCGGTACGACGACTTTGAGCTGCCCGGCGCCCACCTCGGCGGACGTACGGACCGTCTGGCCCTCGGGTACGGCGAAGCCGGTCAGATCGAGAGTGCCGATGCCGGAGCCCAGTCTGTACCGGGGCTCCACGGACGCGACCGAAGCCGGGGTCCACTGCTTGCGGCCCCAGTCCGTGGTGATGTCCTTGGGCACCGCCGCGCTCGCCGCGAGCAGCCCGGCGGTCACCACCGCCAGAAAGATCGTGCCCAGGCCGGTCCGGCCCAGGAAGCTGCTGACCACCATCCCGAGACCGAAGACCGCGAGCGCGGCGGCCAGACCGATCTGCAGGCTCGTACCGAACGGCCGGCTGTCCCACGTCAGGCCCGTGCCGAGCCCGCCCGCCACCAGGGCGAACATGAGTACCGTGCCGCCGATCCCGTTCGGACCCCGGGGGCGTGGCACCCGTGACAGCAGCGGGGTCGCGCCGTCGCCCCGCCCCGTACCCTCCTCGGCGGCATCCCGCGGACCCCATAGATAGGGGGCGCCGGCGGAGCGGCCCGTGGTGCCGTCCTTGACGATCGGGTCACGCCACCACGAGGAGGTGCCGCCGGGTGTCGGCGGTGCCATGGTCTCGGGGGGCGCCTCCGGCGCGGCATGGGCGCCCGCGGACGCGGCGGTGGCGCCGTCGGAGGCGATCTGGCGTCGGCGCTGCGACCAGACGGCCGAGCCCGCGACCGCGACCGACAGCATCACGGCGAAGGAGAGCGTGCCGTCGTTGCCCAGCGTCGACAGGAGCAGTCCGCAGCCGACCAGCGCGATCAGCACCGCGATCAGTGACGAGCCGTCGACCCGGCCCGACAGCAGCCTGCGCAGCTCGTTCTCGTCCTCGCCCTCCAGCGGTACGAGGAGCCAGGCGAAGGCGTAGAAGATCAGCCCGATGCCGCCGGTCACCGTGAGCACCCCGATCACGATCCGGAAGATCACCGGGTCGATGTCGCAGTACCGGCCCAGGCCGCCGCACACCCCGGCGACCATCTTCTGCCGGGGGCTGCGCCGCAGGTCCTGGGAGAAGGGACGGGACGGCGCGGGGCCGGGGGCCGACGCCGGGGGCGGCGCGGCGGGCGGCACGGGAGGCGGCTGGGTCATACATCCATGGTGACGGCGCGGGGGCGCGGGCTCCAGCGGCCCCGACCCCGGTCTGTCCCTGATATTGGCCCAGGACTCGCCCTAGGTATGACAGAGGACACCACTCCATGGCAGCGGACACCACTCCATGACAGCGGACACCACTCCTGACACCCCGCCGACACCACCCCAGGTGTCCCCGAGGTATCCCCCAGGTCTCAGGGTCGCCTCAGGGGCCCGACCCTGATGTCCCCGCACACCGCGCCATGTGACCATCGATGACATGCCAGCCGCCCCGCCACGCGCCGCGACCTCAGCCCCCCGCGCCCCGGTGCCCGAGGAACAGGCCCCGCGCAAGCTCTACCGCAGCGCGGACGGCCGGATGCTGGGCGGTGTCGCGCGCGGGCTGGCCGGGCATCTCGGGCTGCCGGTCGTCTGGGTACGGCTGGTCTTCCTCGGCCTCTTCTTCGGCCAGGGCCTCGGCGCGCTGCTCTACGCCGTCTTCTGGATCGTCGTACCGCTCGGGGTCGGCGGTACGGCGAGCGAACCGCGCACCCTCTTCGAGATCAGCCCGGACGGCCGACGACGGCTCCGCAAACCCGACAAGGGCCAGATCTTCGCGCTCATCGCGCTGCTGATCGGCGCGTCCGTCTTCGTCGGCAGCGTCAATCTGGGCCGCAGCCAGGCCGACCGCTACATCTGGCCCACCCTGCTGATCGGCGCGGGAGTCGTCCTGGTCTGGCGGCAGGCGGACAACGCCCGCCGCGCCCGCTGGACCGAGATCGGCAGACGCCGTCGGATCTTCCAGCTCGCCCGCGGCCTCGCGGGCGTCGCGCTGGTCGGCCTCGGTCTGGCCGTCTTCATGGTGGTGCGCGGCGCGACGGCCCAGTTCGGCAACATTCTGACGGGGGCGATCGCGGTCGTCGCCGGAGTCGCCCTGCTCGCCGGGCCCTGGCTCGTACGGATGACACAGGACCTCTCCGAGGAACGGCTGATGCGCATACGCGCGCAGGAACGGGCCGAGGTCGCCGCGCATGTCCATGACTCCGTGCTGCACACCCTCACGCTCATCCAGCGCAACGCCGACGACGGGGGCGAGGTACGCAGGCTCGCCCGCGCCCAGGAACGGGAGCTGCGCGCCTGGCTCTACAAACCCGAGGGCACGGGCAAGGACGAGGAGGACGAACCCACCACCCTCGCCGAGGCGGTGAAGCGCACGGCGGCGGAGGTGGAGGACTACCACGGGGTCCCGATCGAGGTCGTGGTCGTGGGCGACTGCCCGCTCGACGAGAAGCTGGCCGCGCAGATGCAGGCCGCGCGCGAGGCGATGGTCAACGCCGCCAAGTACGGTGGCGAGGGCGGCGCCGTACAGGTCTTCGCGGAGGTGGAGGGCCGTACGGTCTTCCTCTCCGTACGGGACCGCGGCCCCGGCTTCGACCCGGACGCGGTGCCCGCCGACCGGATGGGCGTACGGGAATCGATCATCGGCCGGATGCAGCGCAACGGCGGTACGGCCCGGCTGCGGTCGGTGCCCGGCAACGGTACGGAGGTCGAGCTGGAGATGGAACGGGCAGACTGAGAACGGGCGCGTACGGACGTACGACGGGTACGGGTCCGTACGTGCCGGACCCGTACGGGCCGACGAACGACTAGGGCGAGGGGCAGAGACCATGAGCGAGGGCGCACAGGCCGGGGCCACCGGTGCGGAGAGCGGCGGCGGCGCGACGGCGTACGGCCGGCGCGTACGGGTCGTGCTCGTCGACGACCACCGGATGTTCCGTACCGGAGTGCAGGCCGAGATCGGCCGTACGGAGGAGACGGGCGTCGAGGTCGTCGGCGAGGCGGCCGATGTCGACCAGGCGGTCACCGTCATCACGGCGACCCGGCCCGAGGTCGTGCTCCTCGATGTCCACCTCCCGGGCGGCGGCGGGGTGGAGGTGCTGCGCCGCTGCGCGCCGATGATGGGGGCGGGCGAGAACCCGGTGCGCTTCCTGGCGCTGTCGGTCTCGGACGCCGCCGAGGACGTGATCGGGGTGATCAGGGGCGGCGCCCGCGGCTATGTCACCAAGACGATCACCGGCACGGACCTGGTCGACTCGATCTTCCGGGTGCAGGAGGGGGACGCGGTCTTCTCGCCCCGGCTGGCCGGCTTCGTCCTGGACGCCTTCGCCTCGACGGACGCGCCGCCGGTGGACGAGGACCTGGACCGGCTGACGCAGCGCGAGCGCGAGGTGCTGCGGCTCATCGCGCGCGGGTACGCGTACAAGGAGATCGCCAAGCAGCTCTTCATCTCCGTGAAGACCGTGGAATCCCATGTCTCGGCGGTACTGAGGAAGCTCCAGCTCTCCAACCGGCACGAACTGACGCGCTGGGCGACGGCGCGCCGGCTGGTCTGAGACTTCCGCACTTCCGGATTCCGGGACTCCTGGGAGGGCTGCTCTATGAGCAGTGCCACTCGGTGACGTACGTCCGGTCCCGGTGCTCCATCACGCCGCGGATGCACTCGCCCGCGGCGGTGTCGAGCCTGCCCGTCTGCTCGGCGCGGCCGTGCCAGGTCTGCTGAGTGCCGAGCCAGCCGGGGAACGCGGTGATCCGGTCGTCCTTGCGCTGGTAGCCGAGGCGTACGGCGACACTGGGGTGGCCCGGGTACTGGACATAGCGCACGGTGAACGGTCCTGCGCCGCCCACCGGGCCCTCGATACAGAGCCGGCCGCCGGAGAGATCGCCGCACCCTCGGGGGGTGAGGCCGACGGGCGCCAGAACGAGAACGGCGCCCACGGCGAGAACCGTTCCTCTGACGGCGGTGGCACGTCTCACGGCTCCCCCTTCAGGGCAGACGGGATACTGCTGCCATAGTGACCCGGGGACGGCGAACCGGCATTCCGGCGTGGGCCGTTCGGCACCGGACAGGCCCTGAGGGGGGTCCGTGAGAGTTTTCCGGGGCGGTCCGGCCACCGTTTCCAGGTCGTCCGACCGGCGTTTCTAGGCCGGCCGGCTCGCCCCGGCGAACGGCATCTGGTCGATCGGCGCCAGCCGGACCGCCGAGCCGGGCCGGGGGGCGTGCACCATCTGGCCGCCGCCCACGTAGATCCCCACATGGCTGATGCCGGAGAAGAAGAACACCAGGTCGCCGGGGGCGAGAGCGCCCCGTGAGACCCGCTGTCCCGTGTTGATCTGGGTGTAGGTGGTACGGGGGAGGGCGACGCCCGCGGAGCGCCAGGCGGCCTGGGTGAGCCCGGAGCAGTCGAAGGCGCCGGGCCCGGTCGCGCCCCAGACGTACGGCTTGCCGATCGCCCCGTAGGCGAAGGCGACGGCCGCGGCGGCGCGGGCGTTCGGGGCCCGCACCGCACCGGGCGCCGCGGACGCGGCGTTCGCGCCCCTGCCGTCCCGCTCCTGGTCGTACCCCGCACGCTGCTGCGTGGTGAGCCGGTCGAGCAGCCGCTGGGCCGCGCCGATCTTCTCCTGGATGGCGGATCTGTGGCGGGCCAGCTCGGACTGAGAGGCCGTCAGTTCCGCGAGCCGCCCGTCGGCCCGGGTGCGCAGTTCGGCGATCCGGGCGAGTTCCTTGCGGATCGCGGTGATCCTGGCGGCCTGCCGGGAACCGGCACGTTCGGCGAGCGAGGCGCCTTCCAGGTACTCCTCGGGCGAGGAGCTGAGCGCGAGTTGTACGGCGGGGTCGAGCCCACCGGCCCGGTACTGCGCGGAGGCGATCGAACCGAGCGCGTTGCGCGAGCTGTTGAGCCGTTCCGTCCTGCGCGTGGCCTCGTCCCGCAGCCGCGTGAGCGCGGTACGGGCCTTGTCCGCCTTCACCTTCGTGCCGTTGTACCGCTCGGTGGCGGTCTCCGCCTGCTCGTACAACGCGTCGACCTCGGCCTTGACCTGGGCCGGGGTGAGCTGTGGTTCGGCGTGTGCGGCGCCGTCGAGCGCGGTGGCGGTCGCGGCTCCGGCGAGCGCGAGGGTGGCGGCGGTACGGCCGGCGGGGCCGGTGAGCGTGCGCTGTCTGGGCTTTCGGTGCGCTGCCACGGGGGTGGAACCTCTTCCCTAGTCGGTCACGGTGGGTCATGGCCGGTCGCCAGGAGAAGGACGCTAGGGCGCAAGGTCACAGTCCGGCCTCGGCATGGCCGGTATTGGCGAGAGGTGGCGGAACAGGGCTGTCTTATGACCGGCATGATCGCGAACTCGGCATGCCTTTCCGTCCGTACCCGACCGATATCGGAACGGGGCCCCACCTCGCCGCTCGGCGGTGATATGGCCCTCGATAGGCTCCGGGCATGGACGTACTCATCAATGTCTTCGTCGCGCTCCACATCATCGGCATAGCCTCGCTGCTCGGCGGCTTTCTCACTCAGATGAAGTCGATGAGCACGGGCACGGCCCGCTTCAACAAGGCGATGCTGCACGGCGCGCTGACGATGCTCATCACGGGCGTCGCCCTCGTGGGCCTCAACCAGGCCGACGACCAGACGGTGAACAACATCAAGATCGGCATCAAGCTCGCGGTGCTGGTCGTGATCCTGGCCGTGGTGTACGTGAAGCGCGACGACGAGACCGCCCCGAAGCCGCTGTTCGGCGCGGTGGGCGGGCTGACGGTGGCCAATATCTTCATCGCCACGCTCTGGACCTGATACCGGGACCCGGCACGGCGCGCTCGGATGTGGACCGGGGCGCCCGTGTCCCGGCGGACAGGGGCGCCCCTCACGCCTCTCAGCCGAGCTGGTCGGCCACCTGCTTGCGCAGGTCAGGAAGCATTTCGTAGAGCTTGGCGCCCGGGCAGGCCGTCACATTCACGTCCCGGTGGCTGGAGATGACCGGTACGTCGAGCACCGTGCCCACCGGGTGCGGGTTGGTGCCGCCTCCGCCGGCCGAGACGAGCTGCGTGGAGCCTTCCGGGTTCAGCTGGTACTGGCCGGTCTTCCAGGCGAGCACGTCGGCCAGGCTCTTGACCATGGCGTCGGTCGGCTTCGGGTCGGGGCCGGTGTCCTCGCCGCCCTCGCTGTTGTTCGGCTCGAAGTTGCCGAGCATCGCGACACCGAAGGTGTTGGTGTTGAAGCCGGACGCGTGGCCGCCGAGGATGCCGGGAATCTCGGTGCCCGGCCGCATCTCGATGGAGCCCTTGCGGCCCTCCCAGATGCCGCCGAAGCGGTCGACGATGAAGTGGTAGGGGAAGTCGCCGTAGCCGAGGACCTTGATGTGCTGGACGTAGATGCCGTTGATGATCTGCGGCACCTGCTCCTGGGTGTAGGAGTTGTTCCCCGTCACGGTGTGGTGGATGAGGGCGGCCTTGATCGAGGGCTGGGTCTTGTACCCGGGATCGGACAGCGTCTCGTCCGCGCCCCAGTCCTTCCGCAGCTTCACGTCCGGCTGTCCGGTCCCCGTGGAGCGCGGCCGGCGGTCCGGGGAAGAGGCGGCCTGGCTCTGGGCCGGGTCGATGAACGACAGCCGCAGGTCCTGCGGGAGGCTGCCCTGCGGAGACGTGAAGCGGACCTCCACCCCGTCCGCGTCGTCCGTGTAGAAGGCGGGCGCGCCGGCCCGCTTCGCCTCCTCGGCCACACCCTCGTCGAGCTCCAGGGGAACCTCCCGCCACGATTCCCAGGCCCCGTCGCGGTGGACCCGCGTCTCGGCGGTCAGTCCGTCGTCGACGGCGGACTCCTTCTTCCAGCTGAGGCCGATCGACGAGAAGCGCTCACCGGTGATCTCACCCGTGGAGAACACCTTCCCGGTCCCTGATCCCGCCTTCGCCGACAGGGTGCCGGCGGGCTTGCCGTTGCCGTCGGTGAGCGTGGTGTCGGAGACCTGGGAGGAATCCGCCGCCGTCGCTTCGAGCGCCGTCGCCGCGGTGCTGGTACCCGCGACGGCGAGGGGAGCCGTCAGTGACACCACACCGAGAGCGATCGCGGGGATCGTCTTTCGAAAATGCATGAACTTCCCTATGTCGTCACCATGCCTCAGGCCGCAGCACGACGAGGCGCGACGTGGTAACCGACCAGCGCCGCGCCGGGCCCGCACGCCTGAGGACCTCGGTTCATCGCGCGAAGGTGTGCTTCGGCCGGGGGGCCATCGGCTCTGCTCCGCGCGATTTTCATAAGGTCAGACGTAAAGATCTACGGTGGAAGTTCTTGGTGTGGCGGATCTTTCCGAAATCATTGCCCCAGCGCGCGTGGGCGCGTCCCCGCGCCGCTGACAGTCCGTCAGGCGGGGCGGATGCTCCCGTAGATCGGCATGTAGTAGATCGACTCCTCGCGGACGTTCGCGCCCGGCTTGGGGGCGTGGATCATCATGCCGTCGCCGATATAGATCCCGACATGGCTGATGTCGTCGTAGAAGAAGACCAGGTCACCGGGGAGCAGATCGTCGGTCGCGACGCGCGTGCCGGCCTTCACCTGTTCCCAGGTGGTGCGCGGCAGCTCCACGCCCGCCGCCTTCCAGGCGGCCTGGGTCAGGCCCGAGCAGTCGTACGAGCTGGGGCCCGTGGCGCCCCAGACGTACGGCTTGCCTATCTGGGCGCGGGCGAAGGAGAGGACCTTGGCGGCCTTGGTGGCGTAGCTGCCGTCCGAGGCTCCCGTGCCGCCGCTCGTGCCGGACCCGGTGCTGCTGCCGCTGCCGCTGCCGCTGCCGCTGCCGCTGCCGGTGTCCGTACCGGAGCCTGTGCCGCTCTGGCCCGAGCCCGTTCCTGAGCCTGTGCCTGAGCCTGTCCCCGAGCCCGTGCCCGTGCTCGTATCGGTCGACGGGTTCTGGGCCTGCTGTTCCTTGCGCTTGCGCTCGGCCTCCGCCTTCGCGCGGGCCTCCAGCTTGGCCCGCGCCTCCGCCTTGCGGCGGGCCTCCTCTTCCTTCTTGCGCTCCAGCGCGGCCAGCCGCGCCTTCTCCTCCGTGGTCAGCTTCGACAGCAGCGCACGCGCCGCGCCGAGCTTCTGCTGCACGCTCTGCTTGCTGGTGCGCAGCGCGGCCTGCGAGGCGGTGAGCGACTCCAGGTCCTTCGACGCCTGCGCCCGCTGCTTCGCGGCGGCGGCCTGCTGCGTCTGGTAGTCGGTGAGGACACCGCGCTGACGCTCCGTCAGCCGGTCCGTCACCTGCTTCTGCTCGAAGAACGCCTGCGGGCTGTCCGCGAAGAGCAGGGCGGCGGTCGGGGTGACCGCGCCTTCGCGGTACTGCGCGGCCGCGAACGAGCCGAGCGTACGCCGGGCCTCATTCAGCTTGTCCGCGCGCTTGGCGACCTCGTCGAGCACGCGGTCGACCGCGCGCTTCTGCTTCTGCGTGGCCTCTTTCGCCCTGTTGTACTTCTGTGTCTCGCTCCCGGCCTGGCGGTACAGATCGTCGACCTTCTTCTGTACCTCTTCCATGGACGGCTTCGGCTCGACGGGCGTGGCGCTCGCGCTCTGCGTCGAGAGCAGTGTGACCGAGGCGAGCGCGGCTGTCGTGAGCCCGACGGCGGGAGAGGCGGTACGTACTCCGCTGAGACTGCGCGGCTTGCGATGCGACGCCAAGGTCTGCATCTCCTTCCGTGGACCGCCTACCGGGTCAGGGCCTGTCGTTTGGATCATGCCGGGCTCGCGTGCCCTGGTACCGCGCCTCGCCGCGTTGTCGTCGGTCGCCTACGCTCCGCGTGGGCTCCCTCCTCCGCCTTGCGATCCACGGCACCAGACCCCGCTCCCTGATCCGGCCTGATCCAAACGACAGGCCCTAGCTGTCGGGTTCGGGCGGAACGGAAGGCTGCCCTACGGGCCTTGAGCGAAAGGCCCGATTCACCCCGGTTGTGCAGTGTGGGTCCCCGGTTCCGAACTTCCTTAGGAAAAGTCCGAATTCGGCGTGGGCCGCCCGCTTGGCGTGGGTCGCCGTTGGGGGTACGGGCTGCCTGATCGAGCACGCTAGCCAAAGTGTGGTGCTGGTGTGAAGGTCGATGGCCGAAATGCCCGATACATTTTCGTGACCATTTGCGCGTGCGATGTGCGAAGGGGGCCGGCGGCGCCTTTCCGCCACGATGAGTGACCGGGGTGCCGCCCGTGGTGATGGCGACGGGGGCTGCGGCGAGGGTGACGGCGTGGGTGACGGCGGCCGGGGGAATGGCGGGGAATCCCGAAGGCGGGCGCGGTGTGTCAGTGCGGCGGCCTAGACTCGGAAAGCGATGAGCAGCCTCTTTGACGACAGTTTCCTGGCGGACCTCCAGCCCTCCGGCGACGAGCATCCACCGCCGCCCGAGGACGACGCCGAGCACGCACCGGAGCAGGTGCCCGACGACCTCTTCCAGGGGGCCTACGACGCGCCTCCGGCGCGGGACCCGTACCACCGGGACGGCGCCCCGCGCACGGTCGTGGACCCCGCCGCGCTGCTCGAAGGGCTGAACGAGGAGCAGCGCGCCGCCGTCGTGCACACCGGCTCGCCGCTGCTCATCGTGGCCGGGGCCGGGTCGGGCAAGACCCGGGTGCTGACCCACCGGATCGCGTATCTGCTGGGCAGCCGCGGTGTCCACCCCGGTCAGATACTGGCGATCACGTTCACCAACAAGGCCGCGGGCGAGATGAAGGAGCGCGTCGGCCAGCTCGTCGGCCCGCGCGCCAACGCCATGTGGGTCATGACGTTCCACAGCGCCTGCGTACGGATCCTGCGGCGCGAGTCGAAGAGGCTCGGGTTCACCTCGTCGTTCTCCATCTACGACGCCGCCGACTCCAAGCGTCTGATGGCCCTGGTCTGCCGTGATCTGGACCTCGACCCCAAGCGCTACCCGCCCAAGTCCTTCAGCGCCAAGATCTCGAATCTGAAGAACGAGCTGATCGACGAGGAGACCTTCGCCGACCAGGCCACCGACGGCTTCGAGAAGATGCTCGCCGAGGCCTACCGGATATACCAGGCGCGGCTGCGCGAGGCCAACGCGCTGGACTTCGACGACATCATCATGACCACCGTCCATCTGCTCCAGGCGTTCCCCGATGTCGCCGAGCACTACCGGCGGCGCTTCCGGCATGTCCTGGTGGACGAGTACCAGGACACCAACCACGCGCAGTACACCCTCGTACGCGAGCTGGTGGGCCCCTCCGGCGAGGAGCACGACCCGGCCGAGCTGTGTGTCGTCGGGGACGCCGACCAGTCGATCTACGCCTTCCGGGGCGCCACGATCCGTAACATCCTCCAGTTCGAGGAGGACTACCCGGACGCGACGACTATTTTGCTGGAGCAGAACTACCGCTCCACACAGACGATCCTGAGCGCCGCCAACGCCGTCATCGAGCGGAACGAGAGCCGCCGGCCGAAGAATCTGTGGACGAAGGCCGGCGCGGGCGCCCAGATCACCGGCTATGTCGCGGACACGGAGCACGACGAGGCACAGTTCGTCGCCGATGAGATCGACCGGCTGACGGACGCGGGCGAGGCCAAGGCGGGCGATGTCGCGGTCTTCTACCGTACGAACGCGCAGTCCCGTGTCTTCGAGGAGATCTTCATCCGCGTCGGCCTGCCCTACAAGGTCGTCGGCGGGGTGCGCTTCTACGAGCGCAAGGAGGTCCGCGATGTGCTGGCCTATCTGCGCGTTCTGGCCAACCCGGAGGACAATGTCCCGCTGCGCCGGATCCTCAATGTGCCCAAGCGCGGCATCGGGGACCGCGCGGAGGCGATGATCGACGCGCTCGCGCTGCGCGAGAAGATCACCTTCCCGCAGGCGCTGCGGCGGGTGGACGAGGCGTACGGAATGGCCGCCCGCTCGGCCAACGCCGTCAAGCGGTTCAACACGCTGATGGAGGAGTTGCGTACGGTCGTCGAGTCCGGCGCCGGGCCCGCGACGATCCTGGAGGCCGTGCTCGAACGGACCGGCTATCTGGCCGAGTTGCAGGCGTCGACCGATCCGCAGGACGAGACGCGTATCGAGAACCTTCAGGAACTGGCCGCAGTGGCGCTGGAGTTCGAGCAGGAGCGCGGCCAGGCAGCCGCGGAGGCGACCGGTCCGACTGCTACGGCCGGTACGCTCGCCGAATTCCTGGAGAAGGTGGCGCTCGTCGCCGACTCCGACCAGATCCCCGACGAGGACGAGGACGGCTCCGGTGTCATCACGCTGATGACGCTGCACACCGCCAAGGGCCTTGAGTTCCCTGTCGTGTTCCTGTCCGGCATGGAGGACGGCGTCTTCCCGCACATGCGCGCCCTCGGCCAGACGAAGGAGCTGGAGGAGGAGCGGCGGCTGGCGTATGTGGGCATCACCCGCGCCCGCGAGCGTCTGTATCTGACCCGGTCGTCGATGCGGAGCGCGTGGGGCCAGCCCTCGTACAACCCGCCGTCGAGGTTCCTGGAGGAGATCCCCGGACACCATCTGGAGTGGAAGCGGACCGGCGCGCAGATCCCGGCGGGGCCCACGTCCGGGGTCACGTCCTCGCTGTCGTCGTCCTTGTCGGCCGCCTCGCGGTCGAGGTCGGGCGGTGGCCCCTCGGGCTTCGCCACGCGGCGCACCACCGAGAAGCCGGTGATCGCGCTGGCGGTCGGGGACCGCGTGACGCACGACCAGTTCGGTCTCGGCACGGTCATGGCGGTGACGGGTACGGGCGCGGACACGCAGGCGACGGTCGACTTCGGCGACACGAAGCCCAAGCGGCTGCTGCTGCGGTACGCGCCCGTCGAGAAGCTGTAGGGGCGGGTCGGGGAGCGGGGCGCGGCGCGGGGCGAACGTACGGGACCGCGCCGTACCCGACGCGCGGCGCGCCGGGCGCGGAGTGCTTACGTCGGGTCGACGCCGTGGCTGCGGAGCCAGGCCAGCGGGTCGATCGAGGCGCCACCACCGGGCCGTACCTCGAAGTGCAGGTGGGGTCCGGTGGAGTTGCCCGAGTTCCCCGAATACGCGATCACATCACCGGCCTTGACCGAACCGGAGCGGATCTTCGTGGTGCTGAGATGGCAGTACCAGGTCTCGGTGCCATCGGGTGAGGTCACGATGGCCATGTTGCCGTAGGCGCTGTTGTACTGCGTGCGTACGGTGCCGTCCGTCGCGGCCATCACCGGCGTACCGTACGACACGGGGAAGTCGATCCCGGTGTGCATGGACATCCAGTTGACCCCGGCCTGGCCGTAGTACGCGCTGAGTCCATGCTGCGAGACGGGGAGGACGAACTTGGGGCGCTCGGCCTCCTTGCGGGCCGCCTCCGCCTCGCGCTTCTTCCTCTCCGCTTCCTGCCGCGCCTGGAGGTCGATGCGCTCCTGCGTACGGCTGGCCCGGTCACCGAAGTCACGGGCGTCCGCGTTGAGTGCGGCGAGCTGGGTGTCCAGCTTGTTGTTCGCGGCCACGGGCTTCACGGAGCCGGGATCGGCGGCCGCGGCGGTCGTGGTCTTGTCCGCCTGGGGCTCCTCGCCCGCGCCGAGGCCACCGACGGAGGCGGCGGCGACACCGGCGACGCCCATCACACAGGCGGAGGGGACGGCGACGGTGAGGAGCGCGGAGCGCTTGGCGGGGCTACGGCGCCGGCTCCGGCCGCCGACCGGGCTGCCACCGGCCCGGCGTTCGCCACGGGGCGGCAGACTGACGACGGGGGCGGTCATCGTCTCCGCCATGTGCATGTGCGGCAGTTCGGCCTCGGGAGCGGAGTCCGCGTCCGTATCGCCTTCGCGCCCGGCCTCTTCGGCCTCGGCGTGGGCGTCTTTCTCCGTGCCGGTCTCGGCGTCGTAGCCGGGTTCCGCGTCGTAGCCGGGGTCCGCGTCGAAGGCGTGTTCAGGCTCCGGCCCGGGGGCGCCGTACTCGGCGCCCTGGGCGAGGTCGTACTGCTCGTACGGGCCGGGGCCGCCGTCCTGGCCGTAGTGCTCGTGCGCGGCGTCGTACGCGGTATCGGCCGTCGTACCCGGCGTCGTACCGGGCGAGTTCCAGGCGGTGGCGTCGTACGCGCCGGTGTCGAACGCGGGCGCCGCCGCCCACTGCGCGGTCGCCTCGTACCCGAACTGCGCTGCCTCGAACTGCGTGGCGTCAAGCCGCGTGGCGTCGAACTGCGCGGTCTCGAACTGTGCGCCCGCGAACTGTGCGGCAGGGTCGAACGGTGTCGCGGCGGTGTGCTCCGAGATGCCGTAACCGAACTGCGTGGAGTCGAACTGCCCTGTGCTGTCCGTCCCGTTCAGCTGGTCGGTCGGATGCGCGTGGCTCGCCTGGTTCGCCTGATTCCAGGCGTCGGCGTCCCATTGGCCCGTGACATCCGGCTCCGCCGACTGGCCCGGAATGCCCGGAACCTGCTGATAGCCGTTGTCGGGCGGGGCTGTGACGGTGGCCCACTGGCCGCTGGTGTCGTACTGCGGTGTGGCGTACGCGTCGTATCCGCCGGTCGTCTGATGGGCGCCGGTCTGCCACTGCGTGCTGTCGTACTGGCCGGTGGTGGCCTGGGGGTTCTCGTAGCCGCCCGAGCCGTCCGGCAGGGTGCCGAAGAGTGGGTCGGTCTCGAAGCTGCCGGTCTGGTAGCCGTCGTATGCGGCGTACCCGGCGTGGGCGTGCTGGTCGTTCACCAACTTCTCTCTCGCCTCGGCAGCAGAACCAGGGTTTCCTCCGGGAGCCTGTCGGACGACAGGGCCCCCTGAGTGAAAGCAGTGGCCGCGACTGTACCCGGCGGTATAGGACGGCGACAATCTTCGGCAGGTTTTGCGTTCCGTTGAAACGGGCATTCGGCCGTGTTTCGGCGGACGACGGGCGCAGACTTGGCCCTACGTTCGAAATTTGTTCGAAAGGGGAGCGGGAATTCGAGAGGCGTTTTCGAGGAGTCACGCGCCGCCAGGAGTCACGCCCGTCAGGCGTCAGGCGTCAGGCGTCGGGAGTCACGCGTCAGGCGGCGGAGGCCGGTCCGTCGAAGCGTGGGCCGTTCTCCCCGGACTCGTCCCCCGGCTCGTCCCCGGATTCGTCCGTGGACGCCTCCCCGGATTCCCCGGGCGCGAGGCCGGAGTTGACCGAGTCCAGCCCGGATTCGCCTATGTGGTCGGGAGATTCGAGCGCGTGCCGGATGCCGGCCGCGACTCCGGGGTGCACCGTCATGGCGAGATGTCCCACGCCGCTCACCAGCACGTTCTCCGCCAGCAGATCAGGGTGCGTGATACGCGCGGTGAGGGCCGGCGCCATCAGTTGGTCGAGATCGCTCCAGAAGCTCACGAACCGCGTTCGGCAGCCGGGCGCGGGCAGCCGCAACTCCTCGATCAGGTCCGAACCGGGCCGCATCTGCCGTACGACGGGGTGGGCGTTCGCCAGCGGGACGACGGCCGTGCCCTCGTGCGGCGTGGCGATCGTGATCAGCGTACGTACCCGAGTGTCACCGCCCAGACGCTGTACGTAATACCGCGCGATCAGGCCGCCGAGGCTGTGTCCGATCACATCGACCTGGCGGTGGCCGGTGCGGGCGCAGATCTCCTCGACGTACTCGGCGAGAGACTCGGCCGCGGTGCGGATGTCGCAGGTCAGCGGCGAGTAGTTGAGCGATACAAGACGGGTCCAGCCGTGCCGGGCGAGAGAGCGGCGCAGCAGGACGAAGACGGACCGGTTGTCGACGAGGCCGTGGAGCAGGACCACAGGGGGGTGTGCGCGGCCCTCCGTGGGCAGCTGGGCGGTTTCCGGGGGCAGGGGCTCGGCACGGCGCTCCTGGACGATTCCGGCCGGGTAGAGGACGAGATGGCCGCTGAGCACCGCCAGATCGAGCGCGGTGGCGCGGAGCAGATCGGCGGCGGGCGTGGCGTTCCACACGCGGCCGGCCTGGCGCAGGAGCGGCGGAACGAAGGGAAAGAGCGGCAAGAACGGCGAAACCTTCATGGCCGACCTCCGAACGACACCCGGGGGGCGGCTCTGACCCCCGCGTGCCCTCACGGGGCGCCGCCGGGCGGGTCGGATGGCTTCCGGCACGCCTGAAGTGCCGGGGTCGGTACACACGAGCCGTGCCACCGCGCCGCGCGGCTGGCGGCACGGTGGAACGGCGCCCGTGTGGCGACTCCTCTTGCGGCTCCCCTTGCGGTCGTCCCGACCCGGCCGGGTATGCCGAGTCATACCGGAACGACGCAAAGCGAACATGTCCCACGTGTGATTTCCCCCTCGCCGTCCTCCGCGAAACAGCCGCGTGCGGGATGCTGTGGATAACGTTCGTTCACTTCCGTGTGCCCGGTCCCGACCGGACCGGGGCGCGGGGACCCGTGCCAATGACAGTGCGGTCGGTATGTGGAGGCAGTGATGGGTGTGGCCTGGGATCCGGAGAATCAGCATCCGGAGAATCAGTCGCGGAGCCAGGACGGGACGAGCGGAGCGCACGCGGCCGGCGGGCCGATCCGGGTGGTGGTGGCGAAGCCGGGGCTCGACGGACACGACCGCGGGGCCAAGGTGATCGCGCGAGCGCTGCGGGACGCGGGGATGGAGGTCATCTACACGGGGCTCCATCAGACGCCCGAGCAGATCGTGGACACCGCGATCCAGGAGGACGCCGAGGCGATCGGTCTGTCGATTCTCTCCGGGGCGCACAACACGCTCTTCGCGAAGGTGATCGAACTGCTCAAGGACCGGGACGCGGCGGACATCAAGGTCTTCGGCGGCGGCATCATCCCGGACGCGGACATCGCCCCGCTCAAGGAGCTGGGCGTGGCCGAGATCTTCACCCCCGGCGCGACGACGACCTCCATCGTCACGTGGGTCAACGCCAATGTCCGCCAGGGCGTGTGACGCGCGCCGTCGTTCATGGCGTCGCGGGTTCGGTGAGTTCGGCGACGTGGCCGAGGTCGTCGGACCCGCCGGATCCGCCGGACCCGTCGGATCTGTCGAGCCCGTCGAGCCCGTCGAGTCCCTTGAGTTCCGCCAGCATCGACGCGCGCAGACGCAGCGTGGAGACCAGTCGCAGGAAGGCTTCCGACCAGTAGCCGCCCGCGCCCGGTGACGCGTCCTCCGGCTCGTCCTGGGCCGCGGTGAGCAGCTCCAGCCGGCCCGCCTCTGCGGGGTCGAGGCATCGCTCGGCGAGGCCCATGACCCCGCTGAAGCTCCAGGGGTAGCTTCCCGCGTCCCGGGCGATGTCCAGCGCGTCCACGACCGCGCGGCCCAGGGGCTCCGCCCACGGCACCGCGCAGACGCCGAGCAGCTGGAACGCCTCCGAGAGACCGTGGGCGGCTATGAACGCGGCCACCCAGGAGGCTCGTTCGGCGGGCTCCAGCGTGGCCAGGAGTTTCGCCCGTTCCGCCAGTGACGAGGTGCCGGGGCCGGCGGCCGGGGAGGCGGCCGGGGCGCCCAGCAGGGCCGTGGACCAGCGCGCGTCCCGCTGCCGTACGGCCGCCCGGCACCACGCGGCGTGCAGTTCGGCCGCCCAGTCGTCCAGGACGGGCAGCGCGACGATCTCCTCGGGGGTACGGCCGCCCAGCCTGGCGGGCCAGGTGGCCAGCGGGGCCGCCTCGACCAACTGGCCCAGCCACCAGGACCGTTCCCCCCGGCCGGCCGGCGGGGCCGGGACCACGCCGTCGCGCTGCATGTCCGCGTCGCATTCGTGCGGCGCCTCCACCGAGATGACCTGTCCGCCGCCCGTACGGTCCATGCTGACGCAGGTCGCCGCGCGGGCCGCCATCCTTCCTGCGAGGGCGGAGCCCGGCAGCGCGGAGAGCAACTCGGCGGCGGTATGGCGGACGTTGCGGCTGCGGTCCGACAGGGCCCGCTCCAGGAACGGCTCGTCGGCCCCCGACAGCCCCGTACGCAGCGAGTCGAGGAACATCAGCCGGTCCTCGGCGCGCTCGGTGGTCCAGGTCGAGGCGAGCAGCGCCCGGGAAGCCTCCGCGTCATGGGCCCGTACGGCGGCGAGCAGCGCGACCCGCTCGGCGAACAGGCCCTCCTCCCAGAGCAGTCGGACCGCCTCGCCGTCCCGTGGATCGGGCAGCAGGGCTCCGCCGGACGCACCCCGCAGCGCGAACTTCCACTCCGGGTTGAGCCGGGCGAGCCAGAGCCCGCGCGGCCCGGCGAACGTCAGCGCCTGCGGTCGCAGATCGGTACGCGCGCGGGCCGCGTCGAGCAGCGCGGGCAGTACGGCGGCGGGCGCGCGGTAGCCGTGCTCATTCGCGGCGGCGAGCCACTGCGGGAGCAGTTCGGTGAGGTCGGGCGCCGCGCCGCGCCGCCCTCCGCCGGAGGACCCCGAACGGTCGGCCAGCAGCTGGCCGAGCCGTCGTCCCGCCGCCTCCGGCAGCCGCGCCCGGCCGTCGTGGGGCGCGCGCTCCGGGCGGGCGGCGGCGCGCGCCGGAAGGAGCCCGGCCCTGCGCCGTACGGTGTGCAGCGCGGCGGCGTCCAGCAGGGCCACCGGCGCCTCCTTGCCCGGGGCCAGGATCTCCGTGGGCGGGGTGCGGCGCTCCGTACCGAGCAGGGCGGAGGTGACCAGCCCTTCCCAGAGCGTCGTGACGCGGGGCGTGCCGGTGGGGCCGGCCGGGTCGATGGTGCGAGTCGTGTCCGTCATGGAGCCCTCCGTTGTCGGCGCGGTCGGCTGAGCGGGACCAATGGGTGAACGGGGCCGCCAGGGCGGCAGGACCGTCGGGTCAGCGGGACGGTCAGGGCGGCAGGACCGTCGGGCCAGCGGGACCGTCGGGCCGGCGGGACCGTCAGGTCAGCGGGACCGGCGGATGAGCGGCACCGTCCTCGGCCCAGGCCGCGAGCGGATGGAAGCCGCGGTGGCCGCACTCGCCGAAGACCGTGACCGGACCGCCGCCGGACAGCGCGGCCAGCTTCCAGGGACCGGGCCCCGAGAGGGCCGAGCCCGTGATGGGCAGCGCGGATTCCCCGTCCGCGTCCGCCAGTTGCCAGCCACCGCCCGGCGCCGGCACGGGTATGACGTCGGTCAGCGTCACCGGCCAGGCGTCCAGCCAGGGATCCGCGCGCAGCGCCGCGCCGTACGCCTCTATCGCCGCTGTCGTGGAGCCGCCGGGCGGCGGTCCCGGGATCGGGGCCGGGGCGCCGAACTGCCGCCCCCAGTCGGCCCGTAGCTGCCCCGCGCCGCCGTGCGGGGTGATCTCGGCCTCGATCATCAGGCCGACCGGCAGGCCCAGTTGCGGGGAGCGCCCCGCCGCGCCGAAGGCGAGCAGCAGCGCGGAACGCCCCGAATCCCGTCCGTACAACCGGATCCGGCGGGTGAGGAGCTTGCCGTCCGAGGAGTCGTACTGCGCCAGGACCAGCCAGTGGTCCCTGACCGGCGGACCCCCGGCCGGTGACGGGAGACCGATCCTCGTACGTACCGTCGTCGCCAGCGGCTCCGGCAGCCGGTCGCGGCCGAGCCATGCCGTGGTCAGCAGATGCAGCAGCGCGGACTCCTCCAGCAGTCGTACCGGCCAGCCGGGGCCCGAGCCGGGGATGGCTCCCAGCTCCCGCACCCGGCCGGCGAGCCCCGGCGCCTGCGCGTCGACCATGCGGGCCGCCGTCTCCTCCCACAGCCCGTACCCCGACTGCTCCGCCGAGGCCAGCCCGCCGCGCAGGAGATCCGTCAGCCGCTGGTCGAGCTCCGAGGCACCCGCGCTGATCCGGGTGGCCCTGCGCTCCGCCCTGCGCCGCGCGGCCTCGGGATCGGCGGGCTTCCCGGACCCGGCCGCGCCGGCATCCCCCGCGTCCCGCTCCTCGCTCTTCTTCCGGCGCCCTTCGAGCCATTCCCCGGCCCAGCCGGGCTCCTCCGCCGCCTCCGGCACGCTTCGCTCGTCCGCGGCCCAGAGCAGCAGCAGCCCCAGCGCGTGCTTGCACGGAAACTTCCGGCTGGGGCAACTGCACTTGTAGGCAGGGCCCGTTGTGTCCACAATGGTCTGATACGGCTTACTGCCGCTGCCCTTGCACAGACCCCACACGGCCCCCGCGGAGCCGCTGCCCGCCTCCGACCACGGTCCGGCCGTGCTCAGTTTGTTGCCCGCTTTGCGTGACGCTTCGTCAGGAGCAAGAGCGAGCACCTGTTCCGTCGTCCAGCGCACCCCCGTTTGATTCATGTCCACGACGTTAGAGCGCCCCACTGACAATCGCTCTGACCTGCGGATTCAACGAACAAACGGCAGCATGACTTTACTTTCTCTTTGCTATATCGTGCGAGCTTCCTACGCCACGATCCGGGGGGATCACCAATGAACCGCACTGTCCGCGCCGCCCTCTCCACCCTCGCCGTCACCGGTCTCGCGCTGGGCCTCGGCGCCTGTTCCGAGGCCGCGGAGCGGGTGGACAAGGCCGTGACCGACGAGGTCGACAAGGCCGTCAACGAGACCTACGAGGTCACCTACGAGGTCACCGGCAAGAACATCGACACGATCGACTACCACGGCGGGGGCGGCGAGGCCATGGAACCCAAGATCGAGACGGTCGAGAAGCCCACGCTGCCGTGGACGAAGACGGTCACGCTGCGCGGCATCATGCCGCCCGGCGTCATGCCGACCGCCCTGGACCCGGCAGGCGCCGAGGTCACCTGCAAGATCATCTACAAGGGTGAGGTCATCAAGGAGGAGACGGACGCGGGCAAGGCCGCGGCGGGCGGCTGCATCGCGGTGTCCCCGATCGCCGGGTAACTCCCCGCACCGGTCATCACCGGTGATCGCCGTCGTCGGCAACTCCCCTCGTACGCGGGCGCGTCCGCGAGGTCCCGCCCGGCCCGCGGCGACGGTCGATTGTCAGTGGCGTGGTGCACCGTGGAACTCACATCCGGTCGACCGATCTGGAGGGGGATCCATGACCGTGCCCGAAAACACCGCGCCCGCCGGGACCGAGGAGGCGCTGCGCCCGCACGCCGAGGACGCGTTCGCCGACGAGCTGAAAGCGCTGGCCGCGGCCGACGACCGGCAGCGGCCCGTCAGGTGGCGGCTGTCGCCCTGGGCCGTGGCCACGTATCTGCTCGGTGGCACGCTGGCCGACGGGACGGTGATCACACCGAAGTACGTGGGACCGCGGCGGATCGTCGAAGTGGCGGTCACCACGCTCGCCACCGACCGGGCGCTGCTGCTCCTCGGTGTGCCGGGCACCGCCAAGACCTGGGTGTCCGAGCATCTCGCGGCGGCCGTCAGCGGCGACTCGACCCTGCTCGTGCAGGGCACGGCCGGCACGCCCGAGGAGGCGATCCGCTACGGCTGGAACTACGCGCAGCTGCTCGCCCACGGCCCCAGCCGTGACGCGCTGGTGCCCAGTCCGGTGATGCGGGCCATGTCGGAGGGGATGACCGCGCGCGTCGAGGAGCTGACCCGTATCCCCGCCGATGTGCAGGACTCGCTCATCACGATCCTGTCGGAGAAGACCCTGCCGGTCCCCGAGCTGGGACAAGAGGTGCAGGCCGTCCGGGGGTTCAATCTGATCGCCACGGCCAATGACCGCGACCGGGGGGTCAACGACCTCTCCAGCGCGCTGCGCCGCCGCTTCAACACCGTGGTCCTGCCGCTGCCGGCCACCCCCGAGGCCGAGGTCGACATCGTCTCCCGGCGGGTGGACCAGATGGGACGCTCGCTCGATCTGCCTGCCGGGCCGGAGGGCATCGACGAGATCCGCCGGGTCGTCACGGTCTTCCGTGAACTGCGCGACGGCGTCACGACCGACGGCCGTACGAAACTCAAGTCCCCCTCGGGGACGCTCTCCACGGCCGAGGCGATCTCCGTGGTCACCAACGGCCTCGCGCTCGCCGCCCACTTCGGGGACGGCGTGCTGCGGCCGGGCGATGTCGCGGCGGGCATCCTCGGCGCGGTGGTCCGCGACCCGGCGGCGGACCGGGTGATCTGGCAGGAGTATGTCGAGACGGTGGTCCGCGAGCGCGACGGCTGGAAGGACTTCTACCGCGCCTGCCGCGAGGTGAGCGCGTGACCACGGCGCACGGACCGACGCTGCTCGGGGTCCGGCATCACGGGCCTGGGTCCGCGCGTGCGGTACGGGCGGCGCTCGACGCGGCGGCGCCCCGGGTCGTCCTCATCGAGGGCCCGCCCGAGGGGGACGCGCTGCTGGCGCTCGCCGCCGACGAGGCGATGCGCCCGCCCGTCGCGCTCCTGGCGCACGCGGTGGACGATCCGGGGCGCGCGGCGTTCTGGCCGCTGGCCGAGTTCTCCCCGGAGTGGGTCGCGATCCGCTGGGCGCTGGCGCATGACGTACCGGCCCGGTTCATCGATCTGCCCGCCGCGCACTCACTGGCGCTCGCCGCGGCGGACGAGGCTTCCGGCGACGCCGAGTCGGCCGAGTCCGACGACCCCGCCGAGTCCGACGCGTCCCGGGACGACGCGAGCCTGCGGATCGATCCGCTCGCCGTTCTCGCCGAGGCCGCCGGGTACGACGACCCCGAGCGCTGGTGGGAGGACGTCGTCGAGCATCAGGGCGCGGGCGGCGCGGACGACCCCTTCGCGCCGTTCGCCGCCGTCGCCGAGGCCATGGGCGCGCTGCGCGAGCGGTACGGCGACGGCGGACCCCGGCGCGATCTCGTCCGTGAGGCCCATATGCGCGGTCGGCTCAGGGCCGCGCGCAAGGAGTTCGGGGACGACGGCGTCGCCGTGGTCTGCGGTGCCTGGCATGTGCCCGCGCTCGGCCGGAAGACCACCGCCGCCGCGGACCGCGCGCTGCTGAAGGGCCTGCCCAAGGTCAAGACCGGGATGACATGGGTGCCCTGGACCCACCGCAGGCTGGCCCGGCACAGCGGCTACGGCGCGGGCATCGACTCGCCCGGCTGGTACGGGCATCTCTTCGGTGTGCCCGACCGCCCCGTGGAGCGCTGGCTCACCAAGGTCGCCGGTCTGCTCAGGGAGGAGGACAGGACCGTCTCCTCGGCCCATGTCATCGAGGCGGTACGGCTCGCCGAGACGCTGGCCGCCATGCGCGGACGTCCGCTCGCCGGACTGACCGAGACCACCGACGCGGTCCGGGCCGTGATGTGCGAGGGATCGGATGTGCCGCTCGGCCTCATCCACGACCGGCTCATCGTCGGCGAGGTGCTCGGTGAGGTTCCGGACGCGGCCCCCGCCGTGCCGCTCCAGCGGGATCTGACCGCGCTCCAGCGCACGCTGCGGCTCAAGCCGGAGGCGCTGGAGCGCGAGCTGGACCTCGACCTCCGTAAGGAGACCGACGCCGAGCGCGGCAGGCTCCTGCACCGGCTGCGACTGCTCGGTATCGACTGGGGCGAACCGGCCGCGGGGCGGGGGAGCACCGGCACGTTCCGGGAGACCTGGCGGCTGCGCTGGGAGCCCGAGCTGTACGTACGGGTCGCGGAGGCCGGTGTATGGGGCACGACCGTGCTCTCCGCCGCCACCGCCAAGGCCGAGTCACGGGCCCTCTCCGCGACCGCGCTCGCGGAGGTCACGGCGCTGGCCGAGCGCTGTCTGCTCGCCGCGCTTCCCGACGCCCTGCCCGTGGTGATGCGGGCCCTGGCCGATCGCGCCGCGCTCGACGCCGACGTCGGCCGGCTCGCCCAGGCGCTGCCCGCGCTGGCCCGCTCGCTGCGGTACGGGGACGTGCGCTCCACCGACACCGGTGCCCTCGGTGAGGTGGCTGCGGGGCTGGCCGAGCGGATCTGCGTCGGTCTGCCGCCCGCCTGCGCGGGGCTCGACGCGGACGGAGCGGCCGAGATGCGGGGGCATCTCGACAGCGTCCATATCGCCGTCGGCCTCCTCCCGGACGACCGCGGCCGGGATCTGGCCGGGCGCTGGGAAGCCGTCCTGCACAAGCTCGCCGGACGGGACACCGTCCCGGGGGTGATCAGGGGCCGGGCCGCCCGGCTGCTGCTGGACGACGGCCGGCTCGCCGAGGACGAGGCCGCGCGGTTCATGGGGCTCGCGCTCTCGCCAGGAACGCCGCCGACCGACGCGGCGGCCTGGATCGAGGGCTTCGTCGGCGGACCGGCCGGTGCGGGGCGCCGGCAGGCGGGGAGCAGCGCGGGCGGCATGCTCCTGGTCCATGACGAACGCCTCCTCGGCCTCGTGGACGCCTGGCTGACCGGGGTGTCGGCCGAGGCCTTCACGGATGTGCTCCCGCTGCTGCGCCGCACGTTCTCCGCGTACGAGCCGGGCGTGCGGCGCACGCTGGGCGAGCTGGTCAGACGCGGGCCCGCGCAGGGCGGCCCGGTGGCGTCCGAGGCCGCCGCGCCCGGCTTCGGCCCGGGGCTCGACGAGGCGCGCGCGGACGCCGTACTGCCGGTGCTCCGTCTGCTGCTGGGCGCCGAAGGCAGCGGAACCACCGACGACAGCGACGACCTTCTGGAGGCGACGGGATGAGCGGCGCGACGAGCGGCGGGATGAGCGGCGGGATGAGCGGTGGAATGGGCGACGGCGTCGGCACCGACGGCACGGACCGCGCCGCCGACGAGCGGCTGCGCCGCTGGCGGATGGTGCTCGGCGGCGAGAGCGCCGACGGGACGGGCCGCGCGCTCTCCGGCAGGGACGCGGCGATGGACGGCGCGCTGTCCGCCCTCTACGGCTCGGGCAAGGAGAAGGGCGGAGCGGCCGGCACCGACCGCTCCGCCGGGCTCGGCGCCTCCGCGCCCGCCGTCGCCCGCTGGCTCGGGGACATCCGTACGTACTTCCCCAGCTCCGTCGTGCAGGTCATGCAGCGTGACGCGATCGACCGGCTCGGGCTCTCCGCGCTGCTCCTGGAGCCGGAGATGCTGGAGGCCGTCGAGGCCGACGTCCATCTCGTCGGCACACTGCTCTCGCTCAACAAGGCGATGCCCGAGACGACCAAGGAGACGGCGCGCGCCGTCGTGCGCAAGGTGGTCGCGGACATCGAGAAGCGGCTCGCCACCCGTACCCGCGCCACCCTGACCGGCGCGCTCGACCGGTCCGCGCGCGTCAACCGGCCGCGCCACCGGGACATCGACTGGGACCGTACGATCCGCGCGAACCTCAAGAACTACCTCCCCGAGCACGGCACGGTGGTGCCGGAGCGGCTCATCGGCTACGGCCGCGCCGCGCAGTCCGTGAAGAAGGAGGTGATCCTCTGCATCGACCAGTCCGGTTCGATGGCGGCCTCGGTCGTCTACGCCTCCGTCTTCGGCGCTGTCCTGGCCTCCATGCGCTCCCTCGCCACCCGGCTCGTCGTCTTCGACACCGCCGTCGTCGATCTCACGGATCAGCTCGACGACCCCGTCGACGTGCTGTTCGGCACGCAGCTCGGCGGGGGCACCGACATCAACCGCGCGCTCACCTACTGCCAGTCGCGGATCACCCGGCCCGCGGACACCGTGGTCGTCCTGATCAGCGACCTCTACGAGGGCGGGATACGCGACGGGATGCTCAAGCGCGTCGCGGCGATGAAGGCGTCGGGCGTGCAGTTCGTGGCGCTGCTCGCGCTGTCCGACGAGGGAGCGCCCGCGTACGACCGCGAGCACGCGGCGGCCCTCGCCGCGCTCGGTGCGCCGGCCTTCGCCTGCACCCCCGATCTCTTCCCGGAGGTGATGGCGGCGGCGATCGAGAAGCGTCCCCTTCCCCTGCCGGACAAGGAGCTGCCGAGCCGGGCGGTCTCCCGGTGATCTCCCGGTGATACGGAGGGCTCCCGCGCCTGGTGTGACGCGTCTCTCCGCTCTGTGACAGGTATCACCGCTCATCTGTGATCCTTGATTTAGGGAGCCACGGTTCACGGGGATAACCTGCGAGACGGACATGCCGCGTACCGGACAGCGAGTACGCCTCCCTCTGTGACAGCGCAGTCACGTTGCCCTTCGCGGCACGCCCACGCAGACAACGAACCCGCGATCACCAGGCTGCGGTTTAAAAGACACAAGGGACGGACACGCGTGGACCTGTTCGAGTATCAGGCGAGGGACCTCTTCGCCAAGCACGGTGTACCGGTGCTGGCCGGTGAAGTCATCACGACGCCTGACGCGGCTCGCGAGGTGGCCGAGCGGCTCGGCGGCAAGGCCGTCGTCAAGGCGCAGGTCAAGGTCGGCGGGCGCGGGAAGGCGGGTGGCGTGAAGCTGGCCGCCGACCCGGCGGACGCCGTCGAGAAGGCCGGTCAGATCCTGGGCATGGACATCAAGGGCCACACGGTCCACAAGGTGATGCTGGCCCAGACCGCGGACATCGCGGAGGAGTACTACGTCTCCTTCCTGCTGGACCGCACCAACCGCACCTTCCTCGCCATGGCCTCCGTCGAGGGCGGCGTGGAGATCGAGGTCGTCGCGGAGGAGAACCCCGACGCGCTCGCCAAGATCCCGGTCGACGCCAACGAGGGCTGCACGCCCGAGAAGGCCGCCGAGATCGTCGCCGCCGCGAAGTTCCCGGCCGAGATCGCCGACCAGGTCGCCGACGTCCTGCAGAAGCTGTGGACCGTCTTCATCAAGGAAGACGCCCTCCTCGTCGAGGTCAACCCGCTGATCAAGTCCGGTGACGGCAAGATCATCGCGCTCGACGGCAAGGTCTCGCTCGACGAGAACGCCGACTTCCGCCAGCCGGAGCACGAGGCACTTGAGGACAAGGCCGCCGCCAACCCGCTGGAGGCCGCGGCCAAGGCCAAGAACCTCAACTACGTCAAGCTCGACGGCGAGGTCGGCATCATCGGCAACGGCGCGGGTCTGGTCATGTCGACCCTCGACGTCGTCGCGTACGCCGGTGAGGCCCACAACGGCGTGAAGCCCGCCAACTTCCTCGACATCGGCGGCGGCGCCTCCGCCGAGGTCATGGCGAACGGCCTGGAGATCATCCTCGGCGACCCGGACGTCAAGTCCGTGTTCGTCAATGTCTTCGGTGGCATCACCGCCTGCGACGAGGTCGCCAACGGCATCGTCCAGGCCCTTGAGCTGCTCAAGACCAAGGGCGAGGACGTCACCAAGCCGCTGGTCGTGCGTCTGGACGGCAACAACGCGGAGCTGGGTCGCAAGATCCTGTCCGACGCCAACCACCCGCTCGTGCAGCGCGTGGACACCATGGACGGCGCGGCCGACAAGGCCGCCGAGCTCGCGGCTGCGAAGTAAGGGACAGGGACTCCAACACCATGGCTATTTTCCTGACCAAGGAAAGCAAGGTCATCGTCCAGGGGATGACCGGCGCCACCGGCATGAAGCACACCAAGCTCATGCTCGCTGACGGCACCAACATCGTCGGCGGTGTGAACCCGCGCAAGGCCGGCACGTCCGTCGACTTCGACGGCACGTCCGTACCGGTCTTCGGCTCCGTCGCCGAGGCCATCGAGAAGACCGGCGCCGACGTGTCCGTCGTCTTCGTGCCGCCGGCCTTCGCCAAGGCCGCCGTCATCGAGGCGATCGACGCCGAGATCGGCCTGGCCGTCGTGATCACCGAGGGCATCGCGGTGCACGACTCCGCCGCCTTCTGGGCGTACGCGGGCAGCAAGGGTAACAAGACCCGGATCATCGGTCCGAACTGCCCCGGCCTGATCACCCCCGGCCAGTCCAACGCGGGCATCATCCCGGGCGACATCACCAAGCCCGGCCGGATCGGTCTCGTGTCCAAGTCCGGCACGCTGACCTACCAGATGATGTACGAGCTCCGTGACATCGGCTTCTCCTCGGCCGTCGGCATCGGCGGCGACCCGGTCATCGGTACGACGCACATCGACGCGCTCGCCGCGTTCGAGGCCGACCCCGACACCGACCTGATCGTGATGATCGGCGAGATCGGCGGCGACGCCGAGGAGCGCGCGGCGGACTTCATCGCCAAGAACGTCACCAAGCCGGTCGTCGGCTACGTCGCGGGCTTCACCGCGCCCGAGGGCAAGACCATGGGCCACGCCGGCGCCATCGTCTCCGGCTCCTCCGGCACCGCCCAGGCGAAGAAGGAGGCCCTGGAGGCCGCAGGTGTGAAGGTCGGCAAGACGCCGACCGAGACGGCCGGGCTCGCCCGCGCCATCCTCGCGGGCTGAATCCCGCCTCTCCGCAGGGCACCACGCGCGTGGGCCCGCACCCTCTCCCGGG
>NZ_JAMHJQ010000002.1:71760-411819 GCF_023534745.1 Streptomyces sp. 35G-GA-8 | reverse complement strand
GGCCCCACGCGCGGGGGCCGGAACCCCCCCCCGGGTGCGGGCCCACGCGCGTTCCTGAGCGGCCGGCGACCGCTCAGCGCGGTCGCGGCACGAGCCGGGGAGGACCGGTCACCGACTCGTGGCGGAGCTTGTCGCGCAGTACCTGGTCCTGCTTGCTCAGCCGCTGCGGACCGTTCGGCACCGGAACACCGCCGACCTGCTCGCCCGGCGACAACCGTGGCTGATAGTGCGTCGGAGCGGTGGCCAGGGTGAACCCCGTCGCCCCGATGATCAGCACGGTGAAGGCGATGGCCGCCCGCGTCCAGAACCGGACCCGCCGCTCACAGCCGGCCCGTAGCGCCGGCGCCGGTGTGATCGGGGGTGGTGTCACCTCCCGTACGAGCGCGCCGAGCCGCTCCTGAAGCACCTGTGTGTCGGTCAGCTCGGGCATCTGCGCGGCGACCGCCTTGCGCGCGTTCAGCAGCCGGTTGGCGGTGGCCGGGGTGCTCGCCTCGGTCTCGGCCGCCGTCTCCGGCAGATCGAGGCCGAGTCCGTCGTAGAGCAGCAGCGTGCGGCGGTACGACGCGGGAAGTCGCAGCAGTACCTCGCGCAACTCCCGCTCCTCCGGCCGCTCCTGGTCGCGGGGGACCGCGTCGGGGCGCATCCGGGGGCCCCGCAGCCGGTGCCACGGCGACATCGCGTACTCGTACGCGGCGGCCCGCAGCCAGCCCGCCGGGTCCCGGTCGACCGCGACTTCGGGCCAGCGCGCCCACGCGAGATGGAAGGCGCGCTCGACGGACTGCTGGGAGAGCACCCGTTGCCCGGTGAGCAGATACGCCTGGCGTACGAGGGCGGGCGCGGTGAACGCGTACAGGGCGTCGAAGGCCTCGTCGGGTGTGCGTGCCTCGAACCCGGGGGCGGGCGGGTCGGGCCAGTCGGTGTTGCGCACGTCAACGGCGGGCGCACGGGCTCCGGTCGTGCCCGCTCCGGTCTTGGCCGCCCCTGCCGTGCCCGCTCCTGCCGCGCCCGCTCCTGTCGTGCCGGCCGCGGTCTTGCTCGCCCCCGTCTTCCTCGCTCCCGTCGTGCTTGCTCCGGTCGTGCCCTTTCCGGTGGTGCGTTTTCCGGCCCGGCCCCTGGCGGGTGTACTCGCCGAAGCCCCGTTCGTGGGCGCCGCGTTCGCCCTACGGCCGCGTCCGGCGGCGGTGGGTGTGGCCGGTGGTGCGGCGCCGGCCGTGGGCGCCGCGGCGGTCCTCGTCGTACGCACGGCTCTCGTGGGCGCGGATGTGCTCCGGTTCCGCGCCTCGGACCGCTGCGCGGCGGCCTTCGCCGCCTCCCGCCTGGTCCGTTCCTCCAGTGCGGCCTTCTCCCGGAGTTCCGCGGCGATCCCGGCCAGCAGCTTCGCGTACAACTCCCCCTTGCGACCGCGCGGAGTCGTACGCCCGGTCTCCCAGGACCTGAGCGTCGACCGTGTGACGCCCACCGCGGCGGCGGCCTGTTTCTCGGTCATCGGCTTCGACTCGCGCAGTCTTCGCCGCTGTTCGGGGGTGGGCAGCGACGGGGCGCCGGCCTGGTTGCCTCGGGCGGTGCTCTGCGTGGCCTTCTGCGTCATGTGGGACTCCCCGCAGCACGGTTCTGGGCGAAAAAGCACATAAACGTATATTGGGCGACACGGCGACTATTCGCCTGTTGCGCGAATTGGACGGGTGTCCTGGGCAGCATGAGTTCGTGACCCAATTGACCGAACACAGTGCGCCGTTGTCCTCGGCCGGGGCCCTTGAGCGTGGTAGGGCCGCGGCACTGACCTCCGCCGTTCTCCGTGGGGCCGTCGCCGCGTGCCTCGGGCTCGGCGCCATCGCCGTGCTGGTGATGGCGATGTGGATCACTTCACCGTTCCCCGACAGCGGTGCGGACGGTGCTCTGCACATCGCGGCCGGGCTCTGGCTGCTGGGCCATGGCGTCGAGCTGGTGCGCCCGGACACCCTCTCCGGGACCCCCGCGCCCATCGGAGTCGTACCGCTGCTCCTAATGGGTCTGCCGGCCTGGCTGGCCTACCGCGCCGCCCGCGACGCCCTCGAACCCGAGGAAGGACGGCCCCAGCTCACCGGGCTCGGCGCCGTATGCACCGTGTCCGGGGGATATCTGCTGGTCGGCGGGGCCGCCGTGCTCTACGCGGGGGGCGGCGCGCTCACCGCGCATCCGCTGCGCGCGGCGCTCACGCTGCCCGTGCTGACGGTGCTCTCGGCGGCGGCCGGGGCGTGGACGGCGCATGGCTGTCCGCGCGTGCCGCTGCCCGAGCGGCTGCCCGGGGCGGTGAGGAGGCCGCTGGCCCGTACGGTCTGGGCGCCCGCGGGGCGCCGGGGGGTCGTCGTCGCGGGGCGCTCGGGGGTGGCGGCCTTCCTGCTGCTGGTGGGCGGCGGCGCGCTCCTGGTCGGGGCCTCGCTCGTATGGCACGGAGATCCGGCACACACCTCCTTCGTCCAGCTCGCGGGCGACTGGTCGGGGCGGGTCGCCGTGCTGCTGCTGGGGCTGGCGCTGGTGCCGAACGCGGCGGTCTGGGGAGCCGCTTACGGCCTGGGGCCCGGCTTCGCGCTCGGTACGACAGCGGTGGCCACCCCGCTCGGGGTCATCGGCACCCCCGCGCTGTCGTCCTTCCCGCTGCTCGCCGCCGTACCGGAAGGTCCCGGCACGGCGGCGAACTGGGCCGCGGCCGGGGTGCCGGCCGTCGCGGGGCCGGCGGTCGCCTGGTTCACCGTACGGGTGGCCGCGCCCCCGTTCGCCGTGCGGGAAGAGGCGTGGAGCGCGCGCGTGACGGCGTTGACGGCGGCGCTCGGGGGTGTCGTGTGCGCGGGGCTGACGGCGGTGTTCGCGGGGCTCGCGGGCGGCCCGCTGGGGAACGGCAGACTGGCGGAGTTCGGCCCGGTCTGGTGGCTGACGGGCGCCGCCGCGCTGGCGTGGACGCTGGCGCTCGGCGTGCCGACAGCGCTGCTGCTCCGGCTCTGGCGGCTCCGGGAGCGGCGCCTGAAGGACGTACCGGCGGCCGAACCGCTCCCCGCGACGAGGGCCCCGGCGGGGACCGGCGCGTCGGCCGAGCCCAGGGCCGGCGCCCCGGCCGAGCCCAGGACCGGCACTGTGACCGGCGCCGGGACCGGGGCAGCGGCCAGGAGCGGGGCAGCGGCAGGGGCAGGGGCCAGGAGCGGGGGTGCGGAGACCGGTGCTCAGGAGGGGGCGCGGCGGCGGGCTCCCTGGCGGCGACTGAGGGGGCGGAGAGCCACGGAAGCGGCGACGCCGGCACCCTTCGCCGCGGCGGAGGCCGGCGAGGCGATCGGCGGCCTGGACATCCTGGACGTGCGGGAGGTGGCGGAGGCCGGGGCGAGGACCGGCGCCGGCGCGGGTGGGGGCGCCGGGGGTACGGGCGGCGCGGGAGCCGGCGGGCGGGAAGCGTTGGATCCCGACTTCGAGCCGTATGACTTCCTGCCGGCGGAGGCCTGGCATGAACGCGGTGCCCGGGAGGCGCGCTGGGCCGCGTTCAAGGAGGTGTCGGGGGGTCTGATGGCCGACTTCCCGGCCACGTCACCGCCGCCCGGCGAGCGTCCCACCCCAGGGCCGGGGCCGCTCGCGCCGGAGCCGCCCTCCCTCAGGAAAGGCGGCTCCGATGCGGACGAAGGACCTGGACCGGCTACTCCTTGACGCCGAAGACCGGCACCAGCGAGTCGGGCAGCAGATCGTTGCAGGAGAGCTGGCCCGTGGTCGTCAGGGCATCGTTCAGACACGTGTAGTAGTCGCGGTACACCAGCTGCACCGTGAAGGTCGTGGCCACGATCGCCAGCGCGATGACGGCTGTCACCAGCCCGCTCACCGCCGCGGTGGTCTGCGGCCTGCTCGACGCCGGGAGCGCGGCTCCGGACTGGCCGGGCCCGCCGAACGCCGCTGCCCGCCCCGTCTCGCCCGCCTGTCCCGGCTGTGCGGTCCCTGCCGGGGTCCCTGCCGACCGCACAGCCGCCGGGGACGTGCCGTCGGCCGCGCCGTCGGTGTCCGACGACGGCGCCTTGGACTTGTTGCGCAGCGAGCTGATGCCCCAGTACAGCGCCAGGGCGCCGAGCAGCAGCGCGATCTCCGGGAAGTCGAAGAGCGCGAAGAAGAAGGCCCACATCCCGGAGAGCAGGGCGTAGCGGGCGCGGCGCTGGGCCGGGTCCGTCGGGTCCCAGCGCAGTCCGCCGCGGCCTCCGTCGGGGCCGTCCTTGCCGGAGCCCTGACCGTTCTGGCCGTTCTGACCGCCGGGACGGCTGCCGAAGCCGCCCGGGGAGCGGCCGGGCTGGCTGCTGCTCCACTGGCTGCCCCAGCCACCCCGCGACTGGCCGGATCCGTCGCTCGACGAGTTCCCGCCGTGTTCGGGGTGGCGCGGCTGCCACGGCTGGTCGGGCCTGCCCTCGGGCGGCGGCGCGAACGGATTGTCCTCGGCGGAGCCCGACGAGGACGAGTCCGGCGAGCCGGAGCCCGCGGACTGCGGACCCGGTGCCCCGGAGGTGCCCGCTGCCCCGGAGGAGCCCGGTGCCCCGGAGCCCGATGCCCCGGAGGTCCCCGAAGGCCCGCTGGAACCGGTGGAAGAGGACTGGCGTTCCCGCGGCAGCAGCACCGGCCCAGAAGGCGGCGGGAGGTGGAGCGCCGTGCGGCGGCGTCGGTCCGACATCAGGTGAACGTCTTCCCCTCAGACCCAGTGCGCGGGGGTCTTGTCTCGTGTGGCCCGCCCTGGAGACGAACCCTGTCCCCAGACGCTACCTCCCGGCCAAGCCCCCGTCCCGTGGGGGCCGCTTGGTGTGCCGGTATCGTTGCTGACGGTCGGCTTCTTCGTAGAGTTCCCCGTATGGGGGGACGTGATTCGTTCGTACGACCACACAAACCGTACGACGACTCAAGCAGAGTCAAGCCAAGCAGCCGCTCGCACAACGCTGTCCCAGAAAGGCGCCCGCCGTGGCCTCCCCGCCCTCCTCCGCCCGCCCGGCCCGGCTCGTGGTCCTGGTCTCCGGATCCGGTACGAATCTGCAGGCTCTGCTCGACGCGATCGGTGACGATCCGGTGGCCTTCGGCGCGCGGATCGTGGCCGTCGGCGCGGACCGCGGCTCCATCGCGGGTCTTGAGCGCGCCGAGCGCGCCGGGCTGCCCACGTTCGTGTGCCGGGTGAAGGACTACCCGAGCCGTGACGACTGGGACGCGGCGCTCGCCGAGGCGACGGCGGCGTACGAGCCGGATCTGGTGATCTCGGCCGGTTTCATGAAGATCGTGGGGAAGGAGTTCCTCGCGCGCTTCGGCGGGCGGTGCGTCAACACCCATCCCGCGCTGCTCCCCAGCTTTCCCGGTGCCCACGGCGTGCGCGATGCGCTCGCCTACGGAGCGAAGGTCACCGGCTGCACAGTCCACTTCGTCGACGACGGTGTCGACACCGGCCCGATCATCGCGCAGGGCGTGGTCGAGGTGCGGGACGAGGACGATGAAGACGCTCTCCATGAGCGCATCAAGGAAGTCGAGCGACGCCTGCTCGTCGAGGTCGTGGGGCGTCTGGCCCGGCACGGCTATCGCATTGAGGGACGAAAGGTAACGATCCAGTGACCGCCGAAGGTACGAAGCGCCCCATTCGCAGAGCGCTGGTCAGCGTCTACGACAAGACGGGCCTGGAAGAGCTGGCCCGCGGGCTGCACGAGGCGGGCGTCACCCTGGTCTCGACCGGCTCCACCGCGGGGCGGATCGCCGCCGCCGGGGTGCCGGTCACCAAGGTCGAGGAGCTGACCGGCTTCCCCGAGTGCCTGGACGGCCGGGTCAAGACGCTGCATCCGCGCGTCCACGCAGGCATCCTCGCCGACCTCCGGCTCGACTCGCACCGCGAGCAGCTCGCCGAGCTGGGCATCGAGCCGTTCGACCTGGTCGTGGTGAACCTCTACCCGTTCCGCGAGACGGTCGCCTCCGGCGCCACCCCCGACGAGTGCGTGGAGCAGATCGACATCGGCGGGCCCTCGATGGTCCGCGCCGCCGCCAAGAACCACCCCTCGGTCGCGGTCGTCACCAGCCCCGGGCGGTACGGGGATGTCCTCGGCGCCGTACGGGAGGGCGGGTTCGACCTGGCGACCCGCAAGCGGCTGGCCGCCGAGGCGTTCCAGCACACGGCCGCGTACGACGTGGCCGTGGCCTCCTGGTTCACGGACGCCCGCGGCGGAGCCGCTGATGAACAGGGCGCGGCACCCGACGATTCGGGGTTCCCGGACTTCCTGGGCGCCACGTACACGCGGAAGAACGTGCTCCGGTACGGCGAGAACCCGCACCAGCCCGCCGCGCTCTACACCGGCGCCGGGGGCGGCCTCGCCGAGGCCGAGCAACTGCACGGCAAGGAGATGTCGTACAACAACTACACCGATACGGACGCCGCGCGCCGTGCCGCGTACGACCACGCCGAGCCCTGTGTCGCGATCATCAAGCACGCCAATCCGTGCGGTATCGCGATCGGTGACGATGTGGCCGAGGCGCACCGCAAGGCGCACGCCTGCGACCCCCTGTCCGCGTTCGGCGGGGTGATCGCCGTCAACCGTCCGGTCTCCGTGGCGATGGCCGAGCAGGTCGCCGAGATCTTCACCGAGGTCATCGTGGCGCCCGGTTACGAGGACGGCGCGGTCGAGATGCTGGCCCGCAAGAAGAACATCCGCGTGCTGCGCTGTCCCGAGGCTCCGTCCGGGACCGTGGAGGTCAAGCCGATCGACGGGGGCGCGCTGCTCCAGGTCACCGACCGGCTCCAGGCCGACGGTGACGACCCGGCCAACTGGACCCTCGCGGCCGGCGAGCCGCTTTCCGAGGCCGAGCTGCGCGAACTGGCCTTCGCGTGGAAGGCGTCGCGCGCGGTCAAGTCCAACGCGATCCTGCTCGCCAAGGGCGGGGCGTCGGTGGGCGTCGGCATGGGCCAGGTCAATCGCGTCGACTCCGCGAAGCTCGCGGTGGAGCGGGCCGGTGAGGAGCGGGCGCGTGGCGCCTACGCCGCGTCCGACGCGTTCTTCCCGTTCCCCGACGGGCTGGAGATCCTGCTGAACGCGGGCGTCAAGGCGGTGGTGCAGCCGGGCGGTTCGGTCCGTGACGAGTCGGTCGTCGAGGCGGCGCGCAAGGCGGGCGTGACGATGTACTTCACGGGGACGCGGCACTTCTTCCACTGAGCCCCGCCCGCACGAGGAAACGCCGGAAGGCCGTAATCTCCCGCCGAACAGCGAGGATTACGGCCTTCATGTCATCCGGATCGCGCCGAGGAGCGCGGCGGCGGACCGTCAGTGGCGCGGACGCTGGAACCAGGCGGCGCCGTCCGACTTGCCGGCGAAGACGGCGATCAGGATGGCGAGAACGAGGTGCACGATGCCGAACACCGTGAACGGGTAGACGGCGAGGACGGCGGTCACGATGCCGAAGACGATGAGAGTGACACGGACGCCGCTCCCGCCGTTCTTGACCTTCGTGGCGAGGACGGCCGACAGAACCAGCCACACGAGGGCCAGCGCGCCGAGGGCGTAGAGAACGCCGCTCGACTGATCCACGAGGTCCTGGAACTGCGAATCGCTCTGGAGCGTCTCGTTGTCCTTCGCCGCGTTGAGCGACACCGCGGCGCCGAAGAAGATCAGCGTTCCGATCAGGCAGAGACCGGAGATGACCCACAGCATCACGCGCGCGGCCTTCACCCCGCCCGGCATCTCCGTCGGGCCGCCCGGGAAGCCACCGCCGCCGTACGGCTGGACCGGCGGCGCCTGCGGGTAGCCGTAGCCGGGCTGCTGCGGCTGACCCTGCGGGTAGCCGTAGCCCGGCTGGCCCTGGGGCTGACCGGAACCGGGCGGGGGCTGCTGGCCGTACGGGTTGTTGGGGTCGCCGAAGCTCATGGCGGGGTTCCTCCGTTGGGTAATGCGGGGACGGTGCGATCCAACGGGGAGGAGGAACTTCTCACAAGCGAGCGGTCTTCCCCCCGTCGATGGCCGCGTACTGCGCCCGTAATCGTGTTATCTACCTCTTATTTTGTCCAGTCGCTATTGACGGGCGTTGTGCAAGCGCAACCTCCCGCGACGCCCGTGACGGGGCCGGTGAATGCCCAGGTCGTCTCAGGACCGGACACGAATTGGAAGAGTGGAGGGGTCATCCGCGAGGATGGGGGTATGAGCGCCCAGATTCTCGATGGCAAGGCCACCGCAGCCGCGATCAAGTCCGATCTGACCGCCCGCGTGGCGGCCCTCAAGGCTCGGGGCGTCACACCCGGGCTCGGCACCCTGCTGGTCGGTGACGACCCGGGCAGCCGCTGGTATGTGAACGGCAAGCACCGCGACTGCGCCCAGGTCGGTATCGCCTCGATCCAGCGCGAACTGCCCGACACCGCCTCCCAGGCGGAGATCGAGGCCGTGGTCGCGGAGCTGAACGCCAACCCCGAGTGCACCGGCTACATCGTGCAACTGCCGCTGCCCAAGGGCATCAACACCAACCAGGTGCTTGAGCTGATGGATCCGGCCAAGGACGCCGACGGGCTGCACCCGATGAGCCTCGGCCGGCTGGTGCTCAACGAGACGGGGCCGCTGCCCTGCACCCCGTACGGCATCATCCAGCTGCTGCGCCACCATGGCGTCGAGATCAAGGGCGCGCATGTGGTGGTCGTGGGCCGCGGGATCACCGTCGGCCGGTCGATCCCGCTCCTGCTGACCCGTAAGTCGGAGAACGCGACGGTCACGCAGTGCCACACCGGCACCCGTGACCTGTCGGCGCAGCTCAGGCAGGCCGACATCATCGTGGCCGCCGCCGGGGTGCCGCACATCATCAAGCCCGAGGATGTGAAGCCGGGCGCGGCCGTCCTCGACGTCGGGGTCAGCCGGGACGGGGACGGCAAGATCGTCGGCGATGTCCACCCGGACGTCGCCGAGGTGGCAGGCTGGATCTCGCCGAACCCGGGCGGCGTCGGTCCGATGACCCGAGCCCAGCTGCTCGTCAATGTGGTCGAGGCGGCCGAACGCGCCGTCGCGGACGCGGGCTGAACGGCGAGCCGAACCGGAACCGGAAAGGGGCGCCACTGATGGGTGCTGGTACGAGCGCGGGCGACGCGGCGCGGTCGGGGCGCGGGACACGGCAGGCGTCGGAGGCCGACGGGCAGGCGGTCACGGAGCCCGTTGCCGGTGCCGCCGCGGGTGCCACCGCGGGCGCCGGCAGGGAGAGCGTGGTGGCGGTGGAGCGTACGGCGGGTACGGAGGTCACCGGCGCTGTGGCGGGAACGGAGAGCACGGGGCGTACGGCCCCCTCGGACCCGGACACGACCGATGCCCTTGGTGTCACGGACACGGCCGGTGCCTCGGACACGACCGACGCCCTTGGCGTCACGGACACGGCCGCTGCCTCGGACACGGCCGACGCCGCGGAGCAGCGCGGCCGGCGCTTCTCGCTCACCAAGGACACCGCACGGCCCGAGGGCGGTGGCCGGGCCGCGCCCTCGGACGCCTCGGCGCCCGTCCGGCAGTGGCCCCTGCTCAGCGTCCTCGGGACGACCGGGCTCGGGCTGCTGATCGTCGGCACGCACCCCTTCCCGGAGGCGTTCCGGGTCGGCACGATCCTGATCGGCATCGCCCTGATCGGCGGCGCCGTCCTGCGGCGCGTACTGCCCTCCGTCGGCATGCTGGCCGTACGGTCGCGCTACACCGACATGCTGACGTACGGCCTGCTGGGCCTCGCGATCGTGCTGCTCAGCCTGATGACACAGCCCAAGCCGTGGCTGGAGATCCCGTTCCTGGAGGACGTCGTCCACTCGTCGGTTCCCTAGTCCCTGGCGCGTGCCACGGCGGCGCGTGCCACGGCGTGTGACGGCGGCCCGTCCTCTCCCCCGGGGAGGACGGGCCGCCGTACGTGTGCGGAGTGCGGTCTGTGGTGCGGGTGCGCACCGGGTGGCGCGGGGTGGACCGCGCCGCCCGGTGTGCACCACAGACTGTTCCGCGTCACCTCGCATCGCCGCCAGACCGGCCCGCCCAACCGGGCATCTGTGGGACGCGCGCGCCCCTGACCTGTGGGGACGCCGCATCCCATGGGATGTCGTGGGACGCCGGGGGCCGGTTGTCGCGGCCCGGTGGTCTGTCCGGTGGCGGGCCGCACGCGGAACCGGGTGTTGCGCGACCGCCGTTCGGGGGAGGAAAGGGGACGAGGAACCCCGGAGGGGTCCGATCACGCATGAGGTGGACATGCCGCGTTGGAAATCGCTCCCGTCAGAATTGCCCGAGAAGGACCGTCAACTCGTCATTCAGTTGCGACGGTTGAAGGATCACTCCGGCCTCGGGCTCGCCGCGCTCGCGGCGAAGACGGGGTACAGCCGCTCCTCCTGGGAGCGCTATCTCAATGGAAAACAGCCGGTGCCCCGGAAGGCCGTCGAGGAACTGGCCAGGGTCTGCGGGGCGGATGCGACGAGGCTGCTCGTCCTGCACGAAATGGCCGAGCGGAAGCCGCCCGAGCCCGCCGCCGCTGGGACGGGTGCGGGGGACACGGCCGCGTCGGGCACGGTGGCGGACGAGCCGCTCGGGACACCGACGTCGGGGTCCCCGGAGCCCGGTACCGATCCGGTCGGTCCGCGGCGGGTGCCGTTACGGGCCGCCCTCGCCGGCGTGCTCGTTTCCGCCGCCGTCGCCTTCGGGGCGGGGCTGCTGGTGGCGGGGGGCGACGACGGGGGCGGCGACGACGGGGGTACGAAGCCGGTGACGTACGGTCCCGGGCGTACGTACGACTGCGATGACCAGGGCCGCAAGGACGGCGCGGCCTACGCAGGACACAGCACCACCGCCGAGGCGCTGATCGACATCAACGGCAGTGGACCCGATGTGGTCGAGGCGCAGTGCCAGTTGAAGCGCCACGGCTTCGACCCGGGCGAGGTCGACGGGCTGTACGGCCCGAGCGCGAAGTCCGCGGTGCGGGACTTCCAGAAGGCGCGGAAGCTGGTCAGCGACGGCATCGTGGGGCCCGACACCTGGGCGGAGTTACGCCGGTGAGCGGCGCGCTGGGAAACGCGCCGGAGAACGCGCCGGAGAACGCGCGGGGAAAAGCGCGGGGGAACGCGCCGGAGAGCGCGATGAAGAGCGCGGTGGAGAAGCGGGCGGCGGAGTGCGACCGGCTCGCGGGCGAGTTGAGCGCGCTCCGGGCCCGCACGGGGCTGAGCCTCGTCGCGCTCGCCGGGCGTACGCCGTACAGCAAGTCGTCCTGGCAGCGCTATCTCAACGGTACGAAGCCCTTGCCGCGGCAGGCGGTGGTGGCCCTGTGCGCGCTGGCGGGCGAGCCCCCGGGGCGGCTGCTCGCGCTCTGGGAGCTGGCGGACGCCGCGTGGAGCGGCCGGGCGGCCGCGGCCATCGGAACCGGGCCCATGGCCGGGGCCGGCGCCGGAGTTGGAGCCGGAGTCGGGGCCGAGCCCGGGGCGGTTCAAGGTCCTTCCCCGCCGTCGCCCGTACCCGCACCGGCGGGACCGTTGGGACCGGCGGGAGGAGAGGCGCCGGGCCGCACGCCCGGCAGCGCGCCGGGAAACACGCCGGGAAACACGCCAGGAAACGGCCCTCGCGGCAGACGTCGTACCGCGGTGCTCGCCGCGACGGCCGGGGTGGCCGCCGTCACCGCGGTGACCGTTCTCGGGGCCTGGCTGTCGGGCGACGGCGGAGCGCGGCGGGAGACGCCCGAAGACGCGGCGTGGAGCACGGTCGGCCCGCTGCGGCCCAGTTGCACCGGCCCGGCGTGCGAAGGCGAGGCGCCGTCCCTCATGGGCTGCGGCGGCGAGGACGTGATGACCACTCTCGGCTCGCTCACCGCGACAGGCGGCCAACGGCTGCAACTGCGGTACGGCGAAACGTGCCGCACCGTGTGGGTGCGGGCGACCGGGCTTCGGGTGGGGGACCGGGTGGTGCTGACCGTACCCGGTCGCCGGGAGCAGCAGATCGCGGCGGTCGCCCCGCGGGACACCGGCCGCTATCTCGTGACGCCGATGGTGGCCGCCGCCGATCCGTCCGAGGCGCGGGCCTGTCTCCTGCCCGGGGGCGGCGGCGAACAGGAGTGCCTGGGCCACGCGCCCCGGGCGTCCGCGTCGTGAAGGGTCGTGAGCGGTCGTAAGTGAGGGCGCCGACACCGTGGACAAGCGCCGAGGGCCAGCCAAGATCATTCAAGGCCCGCCCGGTGCCTGTGCGTGGAAGTGACCATTCCGCCGTGGTGTGATCAACGGGCAACGGATGCGAGACTGTGCGGGGTTCGGTACGGGGGGCGCGCAACGGGGCGTGAAGACCGTCCAGAATGCTCCTGTGCGCTGTCGATCGAGGAACTGACATCCTTGCCCGGTGCATCCCTGTGGGTAGCCCGAGACGGGTGGCCCACGGCGGGAAGCGGCCGGGGGAGGACACCGCCCATCGCCGGGGAGGGCGGCGGGCGGCGGGGGATGACAGCGCGGGGCACATCCACCACGTGCGGGGGGACAAGGGGGAGGCAAACAATGCCTCGTTGGAAGGCGCTGCCGGACGGGCTCGATCCGGAGGTCAGCGAGTTCACGAGCCAGTTGCGCGGGCTTGTCGACCGCAGTGGACTGAGCATCGCCGCCCTGTCGGACAGGACCGGCTACAGCAAGACGTCGTGGGAGCGCTATCTGAACGGGCGGCTGCTCGCGCCCAAGGGCGCGATCGTCGCGCTGGCCGAGGTGACGGGCACGCATCAGGGACATCTGACCACGATGTGGGAGCTGGCGGAGCGCGCCTGGAGCCGGTCCGAGATGCGCCACGACATGACGATGGAAGCGATACGGATCTCCCAGGCGCGTTCGGCGCTCGGGGAGTTCAGCCAGAACCCGGCCGGTGGCTCCGGCAGGCCGGGCAGCGGTTCCGGCAGGCCGGGCAGCGGTTCCGGCAGGCGGGGCGGATCCGTCGGCACGGGCGGGCCCGGCGGATTCGGGGACCGGCCGGCCGGTACGACCGTCGACTTCGGCGCCGCGCGCGTGCCCGGGGCGCCCTCCGTACCGCAGCAGCGGGGTCCCGGTGGTCCGCCGCGGCCGGGTGGCCCGTCTTCCGCCGGGCCGTCTCCGGCGGGTGGCCCGAAGCGCGGACGGCGCAAGCTGACGATCTTCGTGGCGGGTGTCGTGGGCGCGGCGCTGGTGGTGGCCGCCGCGGTCCTGCTGACCGATCTCGGCGGTGACGGCGGCGAGCAGACCGTCGCCCAGTCCCCGTCGCCCTCGCCGTCCAGCAGCGCCCCCGTACTGCCCGCCGGGGTGAAGTGCGGCGGCGACGCCTGCACCGGGAAGGATCCCGAAGAGATGGGATGCGGCGGCGAGTTCGTCGAGACCGTCTCCAGCGCGACCGTCGGTACGGCCCTGATCGAGGTCCGCTACAGCAAGACCTGCTCGGCGGCCTGGGCCCGGATCACCCAGGCGGCGGTGGGCGACGAGGTACGGATCACCGCGGGCGGGGAGACGAGCGGGCAGACCGGCGAGGTGGAGACGGCCACGAACGCCTACACCCCGATGGTCGCCTCACCGGACTCCGCGGGCGCCAAGGCATGCGCGACGCTCGCCTCGGGCGAGACGGGCTGTACGCCGGTGCGGTGATCCGGTCCCAGCGCCGCACCGCACCACCCCGAGCCCGCACCACCCCGAGCCCTCGCCCCCCGAGCCCGCGCCACGCCCGCACCGCCAGGCCGTCAGGCCCCCGCACCACGAGGCCGCCACGCCGTCCCGCCCGTGTCGTGAGCCGCGCCACAAGGGTGCGTGGGTTCGGGGTGTCCCGGGTCGGATAGCCTGACCGCTGGATATCTCTTCACGTCAAGATTCAGTTCAGCGACGGGGAGATGTCCCCGCACCAGGGGCAGGGACCCCCACCGCCAGCTGTCTTACGGAGATCGCCATGACCCGCACTCCCGTGAATGTCACCGTCACCGGCGCGGCCGGCCAGATCGGCTACGCGCTGCTCTTCCGCATCGCGTCCGGCCATCTGCTCGGCTCGGATGTGCCGGTCAAGCTGCGTCTCCTCGAAATCCCCCAGGGCCTCAAGGCCGCCGAGGGCACCGCGATGGAGCTGGACGACTGCGCCTTCCCGCTGCTCGGCGGCATCGAGATCACGGACGACCCGAACGTCGCCTTCGACGGCGCCAACGTGGCGCTGCTGGTCGGCGCCCGCCCCCGTACCAAGGGCATGGAGCGCGGCGATCTGCTCGCCGCCAACGGCGGCATCTTCAAGCCGCAGGGCAAGGCCATCAACGACCACGCCGCGGACGACATCAAGGTCCTCGTCGTCGGCAACCCGGCCAACACCAACGCGCTGATCGCGCGCGCCGCCGCGCCCGACGTACCGGCCGAGCGCTTCACCGCGATGACCCGCCTCGACCACAACCGCGCCATCTCGCAGCTCGCGGCGAAGACCGGCTCCGCCGTCTCCGACATCAAGCGGCTGACGATCTGGGGCAACCACTCCGCTACGCAGTACCCGGACATCTTCCACGCGGAGATCGCCGGCAAGAACGCCGCGGAGACCGTCAACGACGAGGCGTGGCTGGCCGACACCTTCATCCCGACCGTCGCCAAGCGCGGCGCGGCGATCATCGAGGCCCGCGGCGCCTCCTCGGCCGCCTCCGCCGCCAACGCAGCCATCGACCACATCCACACCTGGGTCAACGGCACGGCCGAGGGCGACTGGACCTCCATGGGCATCCCGTCGGACGGCTCCTACGGTGTGGAGGAGGGGCTGATCTCGTCCTTCCCCGTCACCACCAGGAACGGCGCGTACGAGATCGTCCAGGGCCTGGAGATCAACGACTTCTCGCGGACGCGGATCGACGCCTCGGTGCGGGAGCTGGCCGAGGAGCGCGACGCGGTGCGCGAACTCGGTCTGATCTGACCCCACTCACCGCTTCCCCCGTACTTCCCCCGAACGCCCCCGGTTCTCGCCGGGGGCGTTTTCGTGTTGCTCACCTCCACTCGAATGTAGTACTTCTTATACATGAGCGAGCAGGTTCACAATAGGCTGGCAGTCGTCAGAGCCGAACGGAAGGTGTCCCGGCAGCAGTTGGCCGAGGCCGTCGGAGCCCACTACCAGACCGTCGGCTATATCGAGCGGGGTCAGTACAACCCCAGCCTCGACCTGGCGCTGAGGATCGCGGAGTTCTTCGACCTCCCCGTGGAGGCGCTGTTCTCCCTCGAACCCTTCAGCCCGCTCACGGACGAGGTCTACGGGAGGAAACGGCGATGACCACAGGACTGACCAACTACGACCGGCGGATGTACACGCTGATGAACGCGCGCGAGGGGCGCCCGCTCTACGCGACGGCCGCCCGCAGGCGTGCGGTCGTCTGCGCGCATATCGTGCTGACCGTCATCTTCGAAGCGGCGTGGATCGCCGTGGTCTTCGCCGAGCACAAACGGTGGTGGCCCCTTGTCGTTCTCCTCGTGGCGCTGCTGCCGTGGTGCCTGGCGACCGGCGCGATCAATGGCGCCACGCGCGGGCTGCTGCAACTGCGGGCCCGCGCGCTGGACGAACGTCAGCTCACGGAGCGCGACCGCGTCCTCGCGCGCGCCCACCGGTTGACCTCGCTCCTGCTGCTGGCCGCCGCCGTCGGCTTCGGCCTCCTCGGCACGCTCGCGGACGTACGGATGGAGGCGCTGATCGCTTCCGTACTGATCGCGGTCCTGGTTCCGCACTGGCTGATGCCCATGTGGGTGGCCGGGCTGACCGTACAGGACGAGCCCGACGAGGAGTGATCGGGCGGAACATGGCCCCGCCGGGTGACCCGAGGCACTTCCGGTCACCCGGCACGCATGCTTTCCGTGACTCGGGGCAGGCGCCCGGATCGCCAGTTCTCGCTGGTGGTGAGCGATCCGGGAAGGGAAGGCGATACGCGACGTGTCGGCCCAACACACGATTCATGTGGACGGAAAGTGGCGGGAAGCCGTCTCCGGCGCCACACGGGACATCCTCGACCCCGCCGACGCCACGGTCCTCGCCGTCGTGTCCGAGGGCGGCGCCGAGGATGCCGACGCCGCGATCGCCGCCGCGCGTACGGCCTTCGACGAGGGCCCCTGGCCGCGTACCCCGGTCGCCGAGCGGGCCCGGCTGCTGCGGACGACCGCCGATCTGCTGATCCGCAACCGCGAGAAGACAGCGCTGCTGGAGAGCAGGGACTCGGGCAAGACCCTGGAGGAGGGGCGCGTCGACGTCGACTGCGTCGCCGATGCCTTCCGCTACTTCGCGGATCTCGTGATGAACGAGAGCGGCGGCCGGGTCGTCGACGCAGGATCCGACACCGTCCACAGCGTGGTCGTTTATGAGCCAGTTGGTGTCTGCGCGCTGATCACGCCCTGGAACTACCCACTGCTGCAAGCGAGTTGGAAGATCGCCCCGGCGCTCGCCGCGGGCAACACCTTTGTCGTCAAGCCGAGCGAACTCACCCCGCTCTCCACGGTCGACCTCATCGATCTGCTCGCCGAGGCGGGCCTGCCGCCCGGCGTCGCCAATCTGGTGACCGGCGCGGGCGACCCGGTGGGCGCCCGGATGTCCGAGCACCCGGACGTGGACCTCGTCTCGTTCACCGGAGGGCTCAGCAGCGGTACGCGGGTGATGCGCGCCGCCGCGTCCGGCGTGAAGAAGGTCGCCCTCGAACTCGGCGGCAAGAACCCGAACGTCGTGTTCGCGGACGCCTGTGCCACCGACGAGGGGTTCGACACCGCCGTCGACCAGGCGCTGAACGCCGCGTTCATCCACAGCGGCCAGGTCTGCTCCGCCGGTGCGCGGCTGATCATCGAGGAGTCCGTACGGGAGCGCTTCGTCGGTGAACTCGCCCGCCGCGCCGCCCGGATCCGCCTCGGACGCGGCACGGAGCGCGGCGTGGAGTGCGGACCGCTCGTCTCCGCGGGGCAGTTGGCGAAGACGGAGGAGTATGTCGCCTCCGCCCTGGCCGAGGGCGCCGTGCTGCGCTCCGGCGGCAAGCGGCCCGAACCCTCGGCCGCCCGGCCCGCCGAGGGCTACTTCTACGAGCCGACCGTGCTCGACCAGTGCCACCGCGAGATGCGGGTCGTACGGGAAGAGGTCTTCGGACCCGTGCTGACGGTGGAGACCTTCCGTACGGAGGACGAGGCCGTGGCCCTCGCAAACGACACCGAGTACGGGCTCGCGGGCGGCGTCTGGAGCGCGGACCCGGGGCGCGCGCGGCGCGTGGCGGGACGGCTGCGGCACGGCACCGTCTGGATCAATGACTTCCACCCGTATCTGCCGCAGGCGGAGTGGGGCGGCTTCGGCAAGTCCGGTATCGGCCGGGAGCTGGGGCCCGCGGGGCTCGCCGAGTACCGCGAGGCCAAGCACATCTACCAGAACCTCGCACCGCGCCCGGTCCGCTGGTTCACGGGCTGACAACCCGACAGCCCGACAACCCGACAGCCGGACCATCGCGCACTCCGCACCCCGCACCACCGCAAGCAGCAGCAGAGGAGCAGATCCAGCCATGGCAACCTCCGTCGCGCCCGAGCCGGAACCCGCGTCCACGCCCGAGACCGAGCACGTGTACGACTATGTCGTCGTCGGTGGCGGCACCGCCGGTTCGGTGATCGCCTCCCGCCTCACCGAGGATCCGGACATCACCGTCGCCGTCATCGAGGGCGGCCCCTCCGATGTCGACCGCCCCGACGTACTGACGCTGCGGCGCTGGATGGGTCTGCTGGGCGGTGAGCTGGACTACGACTATCCGACGACCGAGCAGCCGCGCGGGAACTCGCACATCCGGCACAGCAGAGCCCGGGTGCTCGGCGGCTGCTCCTCGCACAACACGCTGATCGCCTTCAAGCCGCTGCCGTCCGACTGGGACGAGTGGGCGGCGGCCGGGGCCGAGGGCTGGGACGCCGCCGCGATGGACCCGTACTTCGGCCGGCTGCGGAACAACATCGTGCCGGTGGACGAGCGGGACCGTAACCCCATCGCCCGTGACTTCGTGGACGCGGCGCGGCGGGCGCTGGGAGTCCCGCGCGTCGAGGGCTTCAACAAGAAGCCCTTCCACGAGGGCGCCGGCTTCTTCGACCTCGCCTACCACCCGGAGGACAACAAGCGGTCGTCCGCGTCCGTCGCGTATCTCCATCCGTTCCTGGACCGGCCGAACCTCCGACTGCTCCTGGAGACCTGGGCGTTCCGGCTGGAGCTGACGGGCACGCGCGCCACCGGCGTACGCGTACGGACGGCGGACGGCGAGGAGCGGCTGATCGAGGCCCGGCGCGAAGTCCTCGTCTGTGCGGGGGCCGTGGACACGCCCCGGCTGCTGCTGCACTCCGGCATCGGGCCGCGCGCCGACCTGGAGAAGCTCGGCATACCCGTCGTCCACGATCTGCCGGGTGTCGGGGAGAATCTGCTCGACCACCCCGAGTCCGTGATCGTCTGGGAGACGGACGGGCCGATCCCGGAGAACTCGGCGATGGACTCCGACGCGGGGCTGTTCGTCCGGCGTGATCCGGCGGCCGAGGGCCCCGACCTGATGTTCCACTTCTACCAGATCCCGTTCACCGACCATCCGGAACGGCTGGGGTACGAGCGCCCCGCGCACGGCGTGTCGATGACCCCGAACATCCCCAAGCCGCGCAGCCGCGGCCGGCTCCATCTGACGAGCGCGGACCCGGAGGTCAAACCGGCCCTGGACTTCCGCTACTTCACCGACGAGGACGACCACGACGGCCGGACCCTCGTCGACGGCATCAGGATCGCGCGCCGGGTCGCCGCCGCCGAGCCGCTGGCGGCATGGCTGAAACGGGAGGTCTGCCCGGGGCCCGAGCTCACCTCCGACGAGGAGCTGAGCGAGTACGCCCGTAAGTGCGCGCACACCGTGTACCACCCGGCGGGCACCTGCCGGATGGGCGCGGCCACCGACGAAGGGGCCGTGGTGGCGCCGGACCTGAGAATCCGGGGGCTCGAAGCCATCCGTATCGCCGACGCGTCCGTCTTCCCGACGATGCCCGCGGTGAATCCCATGATCGGGGTCCTGATGGTCGGCGAGAAGTGCGCCCAGCTGCTGACCGAGGCCCATGACGACGAGAAGGGCCCGAAGCGATGACCGACGCGGACACGGCACAGGGGGACGACCCGACGGGCAAGGACCTCACCCCGCCCGGCACGGGGAGCGAGGTACCGGAACGGTCGCCGGTCTTCGCCGTATGCGACCTCTGGAAGGTCTTCGGCCCCAAGGCCGACCGCGTCCCCGGCGACCCGGAACTCGCCGCGCTCGACGCCGCCGCGCTGCGTGACCGTACCGGCTGCACCGCCGCCGTACGCGATGTCTCCTTCGACGTCCGCAAGGGCGAGGTCTTCGTCGTCATGGGTCTGTCGGGCTCCGGCAAGTCCACGCTCGTCCGCTGTCTGACGCGGCTCATCGAGCCGACCGCCGGCACCATCGCCATCGACGGCGAGGACGTGCTGTCGATGGACCGGGCCCGGCTGCGCGAACTGCGCCGCCACCGCGCCGCCATGGTCTTCCAGCACTTCGGTCTGCTGCCGCATCGCTCGGTCCTCGACAATGTCGCCTACGGCCTGGAGATCCAGGGCATGGGCAGGGCCCAGCGCCGCGAGAAGGCCGCCGAGGTCATCGCCAAGGTCGGCCTCGAAGGGCTGGAGGACCGCCGTCCCGGCCGGCTCTCCGGCGGTCAGCAGCAGCGCGTCGGGCTGGCCCGCGCGCTCGCGGTCGACCCTCACGTGCTGCTCTTCGACGAGCCGTTCAGCGCCCTCGATCCGCTGATCCGCCGGGACATGCAGGAAGAGGTCATCAGGCTGCACCACGAGGAGCACCGCACGATGGTCTTCATCACGCACGATCTGACCGAGGCGTTGCGCCTCGGCGACCGGATCGCGCTGATGCGCGACGGCCGTGTCGTACAGCTGGGCACGGCGGAGGAGATCGTGGGCCGGCCCGCCGACGCGTACGTACGGGACTTCGTCCGTGACGTACCGCGCGAGCAGGTCATCACCGTCGGGGCCGCCATGCGTCGCCCGCTGGCGGGCGACGCCGACTCCGGGCCCGCGCTGGCGCCGACGGCGACCGTCTCCGAGGCGATCGAGGCCGTCGCGCGCTCCGGGGACGCGGCGGCGCGGGTGGTCGAGGGGGGCAGGCTGCTCGGGGTCGTGGACCGCGAGCGTCTGCTGAACGTGGTGGCGGGGACGGCGGGTATGCCGGAGACGAAGGGAACCGCGGGTCCTGGGGAGCCGCCGGGAGTCCCGGGAGTCCCGGGAGTCCCTGGAGTCCCCGGAGTTCCCGGAACGAGGGCGGAGGCCGGAAAGGCGGCGCTCGGATGACCGCCGCGACCGGCGCGACCACCGCGCCTCCCGCGCCTCCCGCGCCCCCCAAGCCCGTCGAACGCGGGGGCCCACCCGGGGTGCTCCCCTCGCCCCGCGGGCGCGCGCTCGGCAAACTGCTGCCGTTCGCCGTGTTCGCGGCGGTCCTCGTACCCCTGGCCCTCATCCGCTGGCCGGGCACCGACTGGCCCGCCGCCCTGACCGTCGATCTGTCCGCCCCGCTCGGCCGCGCCGGCGACTGGATCATCGACAACCGCGACAGCCACCCGCTCTTCCTCCACTTCCTCGGACACATCAGCAACGCCGTGGTGCTCGCCGTGCGCGGGGTGTACCTGCTGCTGCTCGCGGCCGGCTGGGCCGGGGTCACCGCGGCGGCCGGGCTGATCGCGTGGCGCGTCGCGGGCGGGCGCGTCGCGGGCATGCGCCTTGCCCTCACCGCCGTCGTGTCGTTCGCCGCCTGCGGGGTGCTCGGTATGTGGGTGCCCACCATGCAGACGCTTGCGCTCATGGTGGTCGCGGTCACCGCGTCCGTGGTGCTGGGCGCTCTGCTCGGCCTCGCCGCCGGGCTCTCCGACCGGCTGTACCGGGCGCTGCGGCCGGTGCTCGACACCATGCAGGTCCTGCCCGCCTTCGCGTATCTGCTGCCCGTGGTGCTGGTCTTCGGCATCGGCGTCCCGGCGGCGGTCCTCGCGACCGTCGTCTACGCGGCTCCGCCGATGGCCAGGCTGACCGCGCTCGGGCTGCGCGAGGCCGACCGCGGTGTGATGGAGGCCGTCTCCTCGCTCGGCGCGACCGGGCGGCAGCGGCTGCTGACCGCGCGGCTGCCGCTCGCCCGTGAGCGACTGCTGCTCGGTCTCAACCAGACGATCATGATGGCGCTCTCGATGGCCGTGATCGCGTCCGTGATCGGCGCCGGAGGACTCGGCGACCGGGTGTACCAGGCGCTGGCCTCGGTCGATGTCGGCGCGGCGCTGGCGGCCGGGCTGCCGATCGTCCTGCTGGCGGTGGTCCTGGACCGTACGACGACGGCGGCCGGTTCGGGTACGCGTCCGGGCGCCCGCCGGGGGCTCGGCTGGGCCGTCGCGGCCCTGGCGACCGTCCTCGTGGCGATCGCGGGACGTCTCACGGACCGGCTCGACTGGCCCGAGACCTGGACCGTGAACATCGCCGAGCCCGTCAACCGGGCCGTCGACTGGATGACCGCCCACCTCTACTCCGGAGTGCCCGTCATCGGCGGCACCGCCGACTGGGCGGGCCGTTTCACCACATGGGTGCTCGACCCGCTGCGCGGCGGCCTTCAGGCCCTGCCCTGGTGGGCCGTCCTGCTGCTCGTCGCCGCCCTGGCGCTGCTGATCGGCACCTGGCGGACCGCGTCGACCGCCGTACTCGCCCTGGCCGCGATCGGTGTCCTCGGGGTGTGGAAGCCGTCGCTGGACACGTTGTCGCAGGTGCTGGCGGCGGTCGCCGTCACGCTCGTCATCGGCTTCGCCGCGGGCATCGCGGCGGCCCGGAGCTCCCGGGTGGAAGCGCTGCTCAGGCCGGTCCTGGACGTTTTCCAGACGCTGCCGCAGTTCGTCTATCTGATCCCGGTGGTCGCGCTGTTCGGCGTCGGGCGCGCTCCGGCGGTCGCCGCCGCCGTCGTGTACGCGCTGCCCGCGGTCGTCCGTATCACCACCCAGGGCCTGCGCCAGGTCGATCCGGCCGCCCTGGAGTCGGCGCGCTCGCTCGGCGCGAGCGGGGTTCAGCAACTGCGCCAGGTCCAACTGCCGCTCGCGAGGCCCGCGCTGCGTCTCGCGCTCAACCAGGGCGTGGTGCTGGTGCTCGCCGTCGTCATCATCGGCGGTCTGGTGGGCGGCGGGGCGCTCGGGTACGACGTCGTGTTCGGGCTTGCCCAGGGCGACGTGGCGACCGGCCTCGTCGCGGGCGCGGCCATCGTCTGTCTCGGTCTGATGCTGGACCGGGTGACCCAGCCCACGGAACGCGGTGCGGAACGCCGTACGGAACGCCGTACCGCCCGGACCAGGAAGGCGGCCTGACATGGCCCGTACGCACAGGATCAGGGCCGTCCTCGCCTCGGCGGGCGCCCTGCTCGCGGTCACCGGCTGCGGCGCGGCCGACATGACCAAGCAGGCGTCCCCGTACGCGAACGCGCGGGGCGCGAAGACCGTCACCCTCTCCGTGCAGTCCTGGGTCGGCGCGCAGGCCAATGTGGCCGTGGCCGCGTATCTGCTCGAACACGAACTGGGCTACCGCGTGGACACCGTCCAGGTCGACGAGGTCCCCGCCTGGGACGCCCTCAGCCAGGGCCGGGTCGACGCCATCCTGGAGGACTGGGGCCACCCGGAGCAGGAAGCGCGGTACGTCGACGAGAAGAAGACGATCACGCCGGGCGGGGGCCTCGGCGTCACCGGCCATATCGGCTGGTTCGTACCGACGTACTTCGCCGAGCGCCACCCGGACGTCACGGACTGGCGCAACCTCGACAAGTACGCCGCCCAGCTCCGCACCGCGGAGAGCGGCGGCAAGGGCCAACTGCTGGACGGCTCGCCGTCGTACGTCACCCATGACAAGGCGCTGGTGAACAACCTGGAGCTGGACTACCAGGTCGTCTTCGCGGGCTCGGAGGCGGCACAGATCACCCAGATCAAGCAGTTCGCCAAGGAGAAGAAGCCCTTCCTCACCTACTGGTACACGCCGCAGTGGCTGTTCCAGAAGGTGCCGATGACGGAGGTGAGGCTCCCGGCGTACAAGGAGGGCTGCGACGCCGACCCCGAGAAAGTGGCCTGCGCCTATCCGCACACCCCGCTCCAGAAGTTCCTCAATGCGGACTTCGCGAGGACGGGCGGGAGCGCGGCCCGGTTCCTGGAGAACTTCACCTGGACGACCGAGCAGCAGAACGAGGTCGCCCTGATGATCGCGGAACAGAAGCTCTCCCCGGAGGAGGCGGCCGGGAAGTGGGTCGAGGCGAATGAGCCGGCCTGGAAGAGGTGGCTCACGCAGAAGTGAAGCCGCGGGCGACAGCCCGACGAGGACAGCACCGCTCGCCGCCGGGGCCCGCGCGTCCGACCGCTTCGAGCATCTCGTCGGGCGGGGTCGGCAGGACCAGCGGGTCGGCGGCGGCGCGGCCCTGGTGCGGGGCGCGGAACGCCGTGGCCGTCCTCAGTGCTTGAACTGACCGGGGGTGTAGTGGCCCGGGGTCGTCCGGGTGGTCACCCCGAACCGGTTCCAGGCGTTGATCACCGTGATCGCGGCGATCAGCTGGGCCAGCTCGGTCTCGTCGAAGTGGGCCGCGGCCTTCTCGTACACCTCGTCCGGCACGAAACCGTCCGTGAGTACGGTGACCGCCTCGGTCAGCTCGATCGCCGCGATCTCCTTCGGCGTGTAGAAGTGCCGCGACTCCTCCCACGCGCTGAGCTGAATGATCCGCTCCACCGACTCGCCGCCCGCCAGCGCGTCCTTGCTGTGCATGTCGAGGCAGAACGCGCAGTGGTTGATCTGGGAAGCACGGATCTTGACCAGTTCGAGCAGGGTCGGATCGACGCCCTGCCGGGCCGCCGCGTCCAGCCGGACCATGGCCTTGTACACCTCGGGGGCGAGCTTGGCCATGTTCAGTCGAGGGGTGTGCTCCGGGGCGTACCCCTTGGCGCCCGCCGTGTCCGTCGCCGTGTTCGCCGTCGCCGCGTCTGCCGTCGTGTTCGTCGTCATGAGTACGACGCTACGCGCCCAGTGGCACCCCTGTATGGTCCACTTCCATGACGGATTCCTGGGCCAATGCGTCGATCGCCGGTGTCGATCTGCATCTGGATCTGCGCGGTCCCGGGCCGCGCTCGGGGCCGCGCTCCGGTCCGGGCCCGGGGCCGGGTTCCGGGCTGCGCTCCGGGCTCATGGACGCCCTGCGCGACGCCGTCCGCACGGGCCGTCTCGCGCCCGGCACCCGGCTGCCGTCCTCCCGTTCGCTCGCCGCCGATCTGGGCATCGCCCGTAACACCGTCGCCGACGCGTACGCCGAGCTGGTCGCCGAGGGCTGGCTCACCGCGCGGCAGGGCTCGGGGACCCGGGTGGCCCGGCGTGCCGCGCCCCGCAGAGCCGCGCCCGCCGCGCCCAGAACGCGGCCGGTCCGCCGCGGGCCCGCGTACAGCCTGATGCCGGGCACCCCCGACCTCGCCGCGTTCCCCCGGGCCCAGTGGCTCACGGCCGCCCGCCGGGCGCTGACGGCCGCGCCGCACGAGGCGTTCGGGTACGGCGATCCCCGGGGCCGGATCGAGCTGCGTACCGTCCTCGCCGACTATCTGGCGCGGGCGCGCGGCGTGTACGCCGACCCCGGGCGGATCGTCGTCTGCTCGGGCTTCGTCCACGGGCTGTCGCTGCTCGGGAAGGTCCTGGCCGCGCGCCGGGTGCGTGCGGTGGCGACCGAGTCGTACGGCCTCGACCAGCACCGGAACCTGCTCACCGTGGCCGGGCTGCGGACCCCCGCGCTCGCACTGGACGCGCGCGGTACGCGCACCGAGGACCTGGCCGAGCTGTCCCACCCGGCGGGCGCCCGCGGCGTCGGCGCGGTCCTGCTGACCCCGGCGCACCAGTTCCCGACGGGCGTCGCGCTCCACCCCGACCGGCGCGCGGCGGCCGTGGACTGGGCGCGCGGTACGGGCGGGCTGATCCTGGAGGACGACTACGACGGGGAGTTCCGGTACGACCGCCAGCCCGTCGGCGCCCTTCAAGGGCTCGACCCCGAGCGGGTCGTGTACCTCGGCACGGCGAGCAAGTCCCTGGCGCCGGGGCTACGGCTCGGATGGCTCGTGCTGCCCGGGGAGTTGGCCGCGGAGGTGGTGGCGGCGAAGGGGGAGGCGGAGTGGGCGTCGAGCGCGCTGGATCAGCTCACGCTCGCGGAGTTCATCGCCTCGGGCGCGTACGACCGTCATGTCCGTTCCTCGCGGCTGCGCTACCGGCGCCGCCGCGACCAGCTCGTGCGGGCGCTGGCGGACCGGGCGCCCGGCATCAGCGTGAGCGGGATCGCGGCCGGCCTGCACGCCGTCCTCGAACTGCCGCCCGGCAGCGAACGCTCGGTCATCGAGGCGGCGGCCTGGCAGGGGCTCGCGGTGGAGGGCCTGTCCCGCTTCGTCCACCCCGAGGCCACGTCGGGGCGCGACGCCCTGGTGGTCGGTTACGCCACCCCGCCGGACAGCGCGTGGACGGGCGCGCTGGACGCGCTGTGCCGCGTGCTGCCGTGAGCCGTAGTTCCGTGAGCCGTCGCGCCGTGATCCGTGCCGGGGTCGGGCGTCATGCCGTACCGCCGCACCGGGTCCGTAGGGAGTAACGGGCGAGACAGCCCCCGGGGCCCGGCCTACGCTGATAGCACGGCATCGCGTGTCGGTCACCGTCCCGGTGGGGCATGGAGGTGTCCGTGAGTTGGCCCTTACGGAGGCATCCCACAGTGCCAGTCCAGCTGAATCACACCATCGTCCATGCCAAGAACAAGCGGGAGTCCGCGGAGTTCGTCGCGCGGATCCTCGGCCTTGAGGCCGGGGACGAGTGGGGCCCGTTCATCCCCGTGGAACTGAGCAACGGCGTCACTCTCGACTTCGCGACCGCTCCGGAGGAGTCGATCGCCTCACAGCACTACGCCTTCCTGGTCACCGAGGCGGAGTTCGACGGGATCTTCCAGCGGATCCAGGACGCCGGGCTCACGTACTACGCCGATCCGCACCGCGAGCGTCCCGGCGAGATCAACCACAACGACGGCGGGCGCGGCGTGTACTTCCTGGATCCCGCCGGCCACGCGCTGGAAGCGATCACCCGTCCCTACGGATCAGGCGCGAGCTGAGCCAGGGGCCCGCCCCCCCCGGGAGGACGGCGTTGGTCGGTCCGTGCCGTACCGGCCAACCAGCCGTCCATAGCGGCCGATTGTAGTTATACAATCCCACTGCGAAATCGCGATCGTGGTGCCGAAAACGGGGGTTTACGGACATGGGATTCGAACAGGGCTTGGCTCCTTCGCAGGGCGGGCCGACCACTTCCATGCAGCTCAACAGAGTTCCTGACGAGGACCGCCCGACCGCACCGCTGCCGGGCGGCAGCGCCCCCAATCTCGCGTCGACGCCGGCCCAGAAGCGCGCGGCGGCGAACACCATCGAGACGGAACTCCAGCCGAACACCCGGAAGGCCGGCGACTGGGCCGACGCGTCGATGACCACCGCGATCAGCGCTTTCTCCGGTTGGGCCACCGCCACCGGGCTGAAGACGGTGCAGACCACCTGGGAGAGCCAGGTGAAGACTCTCGTGGGACGGCTGAACACGGAGAAGGGCGCCCTGCGCGCGACGGTCACCATCCTGACGGGGACCGATGTCGACCGACGCAGCACCCTCAGCGGCATTCCGTCGAACTTCGACAAGTACTGACAAGTACTGACGGACGCCGGGCCGTACCGGCGCGCGGACGTAGCGACGTAGCGACCTACCGACGTACCGAACCGCGGCCCCGCTCCGCCGCTCCGTCGCGCCGCGTCCCGATGCCAGGACCGCGTAACGCACGCACCCACGTCGTCTCCCGGGGGAACAACCAGCATGCTGACGTATCACGAGGTCATGACCACCGACTTCGGTGGGCTGAACACCGCCGCCGACAAGTGGCAGGAAATGGCCGACGAGTTCCACAAGGTCGAGAAGCGCTACCGCGACAGCGTGCAGAAGATCACCATGGACGGCACCTGGCTCGGCGACAGCTCCGTCCGCGCGCACACCAACTTCACCGCGACCCGTTACGAGTACACGGCCGCGCAGACCCAGGCGAAGGCGACCGCCACCCTGCTGCGCAACGCGCACCAGCAGTTCACCGACCTGAAGAAGCAGTTGGAGAACGCCCGCACCGACGCGATCAAGGCCGGTATGAAGGTCTCGGAGCAGGGCAACGTCGAGTTCGACTACGCCGCGCTCACCGAGGCCGAGCGCGCCGCGACCCGTCATGACCCCGACTACGCCAAGAGCATCCGGGAGAGCGTGCAGTCCTGGACGGACTACATCAAGTCCTGCGTCAAGGCGGTCGACGACGCCGACGCGGATCTGAAGAAGGACCTGGAGGCCGTGGTCAAGGACGGCCAGGGCAACAAGAACGACGGGACGCCCGGTACCGGCTTCAACGGCGACGCCGGCGCGGTGGCGAAGTCCGACGACAAGCAGAAGCAGGACCGCCTCGATCTCGCGTGGCTCGAAATGCGGGACAACGAGACCCTCGACGACTACATCAAGCGCCTGCAACGCGACGGCATGACCCGCCTCACCGGCAACCCGGAGCTGGCGAAGCTGGTGTCGCAGGTGTCGAACGGCGCGATCACGGTCGGTGCGTTCGCCGGCTCCCTCACCGCGGCCGGCCTGTACTCCTACAAGCTGGTCAAGGTGTTGAAGGGCGACATCCCGCACGCCCCGGGCACTTTCCTCAGCCGCACGATCAACACCCGTCTCGCGGGGGCGCCCCCGGGCAGCCTGCTCAGCCGTGTCCCGGCCGGCGCGGTCTCGGCGCTGACCGGATCGGACGAGGCCGCCATGTTCGGCGGCTATATGCGCAACGGCGCCTTCTTCATGCCGACGGCCTCCGAAGCCAACCTGGCCAGGGTGGCGTCGCAGGGCGGTCTCGCGAACGCCGCGAAGGCGGCCGGCTGGCTGCGCGGAGCCGGCGTGGTGGGCGGTGTCGCGTCGACGGCGTACGGCGTCGCCAACCTCGCGACGTACGACGCCGACATGATCAAGGCGAATCCGTCGAAGTTCGCGACCGACCTCACCGGGACCGCGTTCAGCGCCTCGATGACGGCTCTGACCGTGGCGCCCAACCCGGTTACGCTCGGCCTGGCCGTCGGCACCGGTGTCGCCTACGCGGGCGCCCTGATCTGGGACAACCACGAGGCCATCGGCAAGGGCCTCGACAAGGCCGGGGACTGGGTCGGCGACAAGGCGTCGGACATCGGAGACGGTATCGCCAACGGGGCGAAGAAGCTGGGCAGCGCCCTCAACCCGTTCGACTGAAGGAGACCGATGCATACCGCCACCGCCCCGATCACGCTGGAGTTCTGGAAGGAGGGCCGCACACACGAGCGGCGCGCCGGATACCGGGGCACCTCACCGGAGTTCGGCGAGATCGTGCTGACCTGCCCGCTGCCCAGGAAGACCACCCCGGGCAGCGTGGTCTCCGAGGTACGCGGCACCCTCATCCCCACCGCCACGTTCGAGACCCGCGGCATCCACACCGAGGCGGCGGACCTCCCGACGCTCAACCGGTCCACCCTCAGGGTCGGCGACGCGATGGTGTATCTGCGGCGCAACCGCTTCGGGCTGACGCACAAGGCCCGTGCCCTGCACTTCAAGTACGGCGGGGACAACTACCGGCTGTGGGCGGTCAACCGGAAGCAGTACGTACTGCTGAGGGAGGCCGACAACGAGGACCCGGGCGTCTCCCTCACGGCCAAGCAGTCCGGTATCGGCGCGAGCAAGAAGCTGGTGGTGCGGGTGACGGGCCGGGCCGTGGCCGCGGACATCGCGCTCGTCGCGCTCTTCGCGGGTGTGGACCGGGCCCCACTGACCAGGGGCGGCGCCGTACGGGCCGCCTTCTCGCGGTCCACCCGGCTCTTCGCGGAGAGCCAGTCCTGAGCGGTTCCGGCCGGAACACGGCACCCGACGACCCCATCCGACCCGTAGCAAAGCGAGTGTTCTGCCCATGCCTTCGTACGACATCACCCGGCCCCGATTCCGGCTGACCGACGAGCACGTCATCGTCCTCACCGAACTGGCGACCGGCCGGCCCGTGCCCGACGAGTACGCCGCGGCAGGGGACGAACTGCGGCAGTGCGGTCTGCTCGGCCGGGACGGTGAGCTGTCCGTTCTGCTGCTGCCCATGATGAAGACGCTCGTCAACCCGGTCGTGGTCATCTCCCTGGAGGCCACGGGCCGTCAGGGCACCCTGAACCACGGGCTGATCATCGGGGAGGACCATGTGGTCGCCCACCAGTCCTGGCCCGGAGAGCGTGAGGCCGAGTACACGACGGTCGAGCCGAAGACGCTGGTCTGGGCGATGGCGAATCTGGTGAACCTCCAGCAGTCCGCCGCCGTGCGCGACGCCGGGCTCGCCGTCGTCGAGACGACCGTGGCAACGCTCGAAGCGGGCGTCGGGAGCATGGCCGACGTCCCCGCCACCGCGTCCGGCGGAGCGGAGCGTGAGCGTGTCCGCGCCGCCCTGGAGTCGACCGGCACCCTGTCAGAACCGGCGCTCGCGCTCTTCGCCGACATGATCGGCGAACTGCGGTCGAGCTGGCGCATGACCGCGGCCTGGCGCGGCCGCGACGGCGGCCAGGACGGCGTAGCGGTCCGCGGCTTCGGCGTCTGGGACTGCGGCCCCCTGGGCTACTGGCACCGCGAACTCCCCGCAGAGCCGGTCGCCCCGGGGCAGGTCGGCCCGGCGAGCGCGGTGCGGCTGACGAGGACGGACGCGAAGCGGATCTGGGAGATGATCACGGACCTGCTCCCGGCGGAAGGCGAGATCCGCCGCGCGGCCGGCCGCTGAGCCCCGGCGGTACGCCGACGGCCCGAGCACGGCCCTGGCCCGAGCGCGCGGATCGTCCCAAGACGTACGTACGCGCTCCAGTGGGGCATTGGCCGAGGATCCGAGGAAACGCCACGTAACGCCTTTACGGCAGGGCGGTAAGGCCGCTTATTGTGTTCACAACAACGGGGGAAAGGGCGGGGACATGGCCGCTGCGCGTCCACGGAGACTGAGGTCGAGCACGGTCGTGCTCGGGAGCATGGGGGTCCTCGCCGTCACGATCACGTCCTGCGGCTCGGATCCGGACAAGCGGTGCGCCGACCGGACGACGCGGCAGACCCTGCCCAGCTCCGAGTGCAAGAGCGGCGGCAGCGGCTCGTACTACTACGGGGGATCGAGCAGCAAGGGCAAGGTCGACGGCGGCAGCTTCGACAAGTCCGCCGTCGACCGGGGCGGTTTCGGCTGTTCGTCCGGCTCCGGCGGGGGCTGAGTGGTCCTGGCCGGCCGACCGCTGATCCGCTGATGAAACGTCACGCCATACGCCCCCGCCCCGACTGGCAGCGCATAGTCGAGGAGCAGGGCGTCATCTATCCGCTCACCCGCTATCCGGACGACTCGCTGCGGCCGTACTGGGACGAGAGCGCCTACTACTCCTTCACGCTGCCCGAGGTCGAGGCGCTCGAAGAGGTCGTCGAAGAGCTCCACGCGATGTGTCTGGGCGCCGCCGCGCATATCGTCGAGCACGACCGCTTCGCCGATCTCGGCATCACCGACCCCCGGCTCGCCGCCCTGATAGCCGAGTCCTGGCGGCGTCGCGCCGAACTGCCCTCCATCTACGGTCGGTTCGATCTGCACTACGACGGCACGGGTCCGGCCAAGATGCTGGAGTACAACGCCGACACCCCCACCTCACTGGTCGAGGCCGCGAGCGCCCAGTGGTTCTGGATGGAGGACCGGTTCCCCCACGCCGACCAGTGGAACTCCCTGCACGAACGGCTGGTCGCCGCCTGGAAACGGCAGTCCGGCCTCCTCCCGCCCGGCCCTGTGCACTTCGCGCACTCCGACGGCGACGAACTGGGCGAGGACCTGATGACGGTCGCGTATCTGCGCGAGACCGCCGAGCAGGCCGGCCTGGAGACGGAGGCGCTCTCCGTCGAACAGATCGGCTGGGACCGGCTGTCGGGCCGTTTCGTGGACGACCGGCTGCGCTTCATCCGCAGCTGCTTCAAGCTCTACCCCTGGGAGTGGCTGGCCACCGACCGCTTCGGCCCGTACGTCCAGGACACCCTGGACAACGGCGGCGGTACGGGCACCACCTGCTGGATCGAGCCCGCCTGGAAGATGCTCCTCTCCAACAAGGCGCTCCTGGCGATCCTCTGGGAGCTCCACCCCGGCCACCCCAACCTGCTGCCCTCGCACCTCGACGGCCCCCGCGAACTGGCCGTCTCCCGCGGCTATGTGGCCAAGCCCCTCCTCGGCAGGGAGGGCGCCGGCGTCACGATCCACGAGCCGGGGGCGCCCCCGGTGCTGCGCGACGAGCCCTGCTGCTACCAGGAGTTGGCGCCGCTGCCCGACTTCGACGGCAACCGGGTGGTGCTCGGCGCGTGGGTGGTCGAGGACGAGGCGGCGGGCCTCGGCATCCGCGAGTCCGCAGGGCTGATCACCGACGAGTACGCCCGCTTCCTGCCGCATGTGATCCTCTAGGCGCCCTGTCCGGCAGGCCCGTCCGCCCGGGGTACGCCCCGAGCGGACACAAGGGCCGGAAAGACCCTGGGAACCGGACAGGCCCCGGGGACCGGACAGGCCCTAGTCGGCCAGGACCGCCCTGAGCTGGTCCAGGCCCCAGTCCAGGTCCTCCTTGCTGATCACCAGCGGCGGGGCGATCCGGATCGTGGAGCCGTGCGTGTCCTTCACCAGTACGCCCCGGTCCATCAGCCGCTCCGAGATCTCCCGGCCCGTCCCGTGGGACGGCACGATGTCCACCCCAGCCCACAGGCCCCGGCCCCGTACCGCCTCCACCGCTCCGCCGCCCGTCAGCAGGCCCAGTTCGTGGTGGAGATGGTCACCCAGCTCCGCCGCGCGCTGCTGGAACTCGCCCGACCGCAGCATCGCGATGACCTCCAGCGCCACCGCGCAGGCGAGCGGATTGCCGCCGAAGGTCGAGCCGTGCTCGCCTGGCCGGTACACGCCCAGCACGTCGGCCGAGGACACCACCGCCGACACCGGCACCACCCCGCCGCCCAGCGCCTTGCCGAGGACATACATGTCGGGCACCACGCCCTCGTGCTCACAGGCGAAGGTCTTCCCCGTCCGGCCCAGGCCCGACTGGATCTCGTCCGCGATGAAGAGCACGTTCCGCTGCCGGGTCAGCTCCCGCACCCCGGCGAGATAGCCCGCAGGCGGCACCAGGACCCCGGCCTCGCCCTGGATCGGCTCCACGAGCACGGCCACGGTGTTCTCGGTCATCGCCGCGTCCATCGCGGTGAGATCCCCGTACGGAACGATCTCGAAGCCGGGCGTGTACGGGCCGAAGTCCGCCCGCGCCTCCGCGTCCGTCGAGAAGCTGATGATCGTGGTCGTACGGCCGTGGAAGTTATTGGCCGCCACGACGATCTTCGCCATGCCGTCCGGCACGCCCTTGACCCGGTAGCCCCACTTCCTGGCGGTCTTCACGGCGGTCTCCACCGCCTCGGCGCCGGTGTTCATGGGCAGCACCATCTCCATGCCGCACAGCTCGGCCAGCTGTGTACAGAAGTCGGCGAACCGGTCGTGGTGGAACGCGCGAGAGGTGAGCGTCACCCTCTCCAGCTGCGCCTTCGCGGCGTCGATGAGCCTTCTGTTGCCATGGCCGAAATTGAGCGCCGAGTACCCGGCGAGCATGTCGAGGAAGCGCCGCCCCTCGACATCGGTCATCCAGGCGCCGTCCGCCGAGGCGACCACGATGGGCAGCGGGTGGTAGTTGTGCGCGCTGTGGGCCTCCGCCGAGGCGATGGCGCTCTCCGTTGTCGACACGGGTTTCTCCGATCGGTCAGGACAAGCTGTGCGGGTGTACGGGACGAGCTGTGCGGGGTGTACGGGACAAGCTGTGCGGTACGGGCGGGGCGCGGCCCCACTTTCTATCGTCGCTCGCAGTGTGGACGAGGAAACCTTGCCCTCGGCATGCCCTGGCTGAACAGAGTCCGGACGCCGGGAGACCGTAGGCCCCGTCGTCCGTCTCCTCCCCGCACGGTCTCCCGCACCGCCTCCGCGCCGCCTCCCGCAGGTCCTCGCCCCCTCTCCGTTCCCTCTCCGTTCCCGACCTGTCGGTCATACCTGAGAGAATGGTGAACATGGCCTCTGATCGTCCCCGCGCGCTCTCCGGAATCCAGCCCACCGCAGGCTCTTTCCACCTCGGGAACTACCTCGGCGCGGTGCGCCAGTACGTCGCGCTGCAAGAAACGCACGACGCCTTCTACATGGTCGTCGACCTGCACGCGATCACCGTTCCCCAGGACCCCGCCGAGCTGCGCGCCAATACCCGTCTCGCCGCTGCCCAGCTGCTCGCCGCCGGTCTGGACCCGCGACGCTGCACACTCTTCATCCAGAGTCATGTGCCCGAGCACGCGCAGCTCGCCTGGGTCATGAACTGCATCACCGGCTTCGGTGAGGCCTCCCGGATGACGCAGTTCAAGGACAAGTCCGCGAAACAGGGCGCGGACCGCGCCACGGTCGGGCTCTTCACGTACCCGATCCTCCAGGTCGCCGACATCCTGCTGTACCAGGCGAACGCCGTCCCGGTCGGTGAGGACCAGCGGCAGCATGTCGAGCTGACCCGCGATCTCGCCGAGCGCTTCAACAGCCGCTTCGGACAGACGTTCACGGTCCCGGCGCCGCACATCGTCAAGGAGGTCGCGAAGATCTACGACCTCCAGGACCCGACGATCAAGATGAGCAAGTCGGCGTCCACCCCCAAGGGCCTGATCAATCTGCTCGACGAGCCGAAGGCCACCGCGAAGAAGATCAAGAGCGCGGTCACCGACACCGGCACGGAGATCCGGTTCGACACCGTGACCAAGCCCGGGGTGAGCAATCTGCTCACGATCTACTCCACGCTCACGGACACCACCGTCGCGGAGCTGGAGGAGAAATACACTGGTAAGGGCTACGGTGCGCTGAAGACGGATCTGGCGGACGCGATGGTCGAGTTCGTCACCCCGTTCAGGTCCCGCACGCAGGAGTATCTGGACGATCCGGAGACGCTGGACTCGATCCTGGCCGAGGGCGCGGAGAAGGCCCGCGCGGTCGCGGCCGAGACGCTCGCCCAGACCTACGACAGAGTCGGCTTCCTCCCCGCCAAGCACTGACGGAGTACGGGCCACGCACCGACGGAGTACTGGCGCGGTACCGAGGAGCATCGGTGGCGCACCGGCGGCGCACCGGCGCAGAGGGCGGCCCGGAGCGAAGACACCGGAGGTCAGTGGGGTGCGCCGGCCCGGAACGCCACCGCGTCGCACCGCTCGGGTCGCCGCTGGCGGGCCGGGCGGTGCGACCGTCACACTGGCGAGCGGCGGCGAAGACACAGACCATCGACACATGGACCACGGGACTGAGGAGATCGATGTGGGGACCGTAACGCTCGGCGTTTCGATCGCGGTCCCGGAGCCGTACGGCAGCCTGATCCAGGACCGGCGTGCGGGCTTCGGTGATCCCGCCGCGCACGGCATTCCCACGCATGTCACGCTGCTGCCGCCCACCGAGGTCGACGCGTCGGCGCTGCCCGCGATCGAGGCGCATCTCGCCGCCGTCGCGTCGGCCGGCAGGCCGTTCCCGATGAGGCTGTCCGGCACCGGTACGTTCCGCCCGCTCTCGCCGGTGGTCTACATCCAGGTGGTCGAGGGCGCGTCGGCCTGCACCTGGCTCCAGAAGCGCGTCAGGGACTCCTCGGGCCCGCTCGTCCGCGAGCTGCAGTTTCCGTACCACCCCCATGTGACGGTGGCGCACGGCATCGCCGAGGAGGCGATGGACCGGGCCTACGAGGAGCTGTCCGAGTACGGCGCGGCCTGGAGCTGCACCTCCTTCGCGCTGTACGAGCAGGGCGCGGACGCCGTATGGCGCAAGCTCCAGGAGTACGCGTTCGGCGGTGGCGCGGAGATCTCGGGGTTGCCCCCGCAGACCACCCCGGTCGACCGGCCGACCTCCCTGCGCTGAGCCCCGCCCTCCCGGCCTCGCTCTCCCGCTGCCCGGCCGCCCCCGGCCCATCGCCTTCCCCTCCCGCCGCCCGTCGGCTCAGACGGGCAGCCTGCGGAACAGCGGGCGCGGCAGATGGCGCACCGCCGCCATCACCACCCGTAGCGCCCCCGGCACCCACACGGTCTCCGAGTGCCGTCGCAGACCCAGCTCGATGGCCGTCGCGACCGCCTCCGGGGTGGTGGCCAGCGGCGTTTCCGGCCGGGCGGCCGCCGTCCTCGGCCGAACGAGGCCGGGCCGTACGACCATGATCCGCACCCCCGTGCCGCACATGGCGTCCCCCAGCCCCTGCGCGAACGCGTCCAGGCCCGCCTTGCTCGACCCATAGATGAAGTCCGCGCGCCGGGCCCGCTCGCCGGCCACCGACGACAGCACCACCAGCGAACCGTGCCCCTGCGTCTGCATCGCGCCCGCGCACACCAGCCCCGCCGAGACCGCGCCGGTGTAGTTGGTCTGCGCCACCCGTACCGCCGCGAGCGGGTCCGCCTCGTCGTGCGCCTGGTCGCCGAGGACCCCGAAGGCGAGCAGCACCATGTCGATGGCGCCCTCCGCGAAGACCTTGCCGAGCACTTCCAGGTGCGAGCCCGGGTCCAGGGCGTCGAAGGCGACGGTACGGACGTCCGCGCCCAGGGCCCGCAGCCCGTCGGCGGCGGTGTCCAGGGCGGGGGAGGGGCGGCCCGCCAGCCAGACCGTACGGGCACGGCGGGCGATCAGCCGGCGCGCGGTGGCGAGTCCGATCTCCGACGTACCGCCGAGGATGAGCAGGGACCGAGGGGTGCCGAAGGCGTCCTTCATCGTGAATCGCTCCTCAGGGGGTGGGGGGAGGGGGGAGGGGGAGGGGGCAGCAGAGCAGCAGTGCGAACAGGCAGTTGCCGCTTGCGGGTGCGGCGACAGGCGGCGCGACAGGTCCGAGGTGAAATGACCGTATCGCCCCATACTGCATTCTTTGCGGGCTTTGTCGCGAAGCTGGCGCTTGTTTTCCGATCAGGGGGTACACGTCGTTCATGGACTGGCTGAAGAAACTGCCCCTCGTCGGCCCGTTCGTGGCCAGGCTGATGCGGACGCACGCCTGGCGTTCGTACGAAACGCTCGACCGCGTCCACTGGACACGGCTGGCCGCCGCCATCACGTTCATCAGCTTTATCGCGCTCTTCCCGCTGATCACCGTGGGCGCCGCGATCGGCGCCGCGCTGCTCAGCCGGGGCCAGTTGGACCGGCTCCAGAACAGCATCGCGCAGCAGGTCCCCGGTATCTCCCAACAGCTGGACATCAGCGGTCTGGTGGCCAACGCGGGCACGGTCGGGGTGGTGGCCGGTGCGGTGCTGCTCCTCACCGGGATCGGCTGGGTCGGCTCCATGCGGGAGTGTCTGCGCGCCGTCTGGGAGCTGGACGACACGAAAGAGGGCAATCCGTTCCTGCTCAAGGGCAAGGACGCGGTGGCGCTCGTCGGTCTGGGGGCGGTCGGGCTGGCCTCGCTCGGGGCCTCGGGCTTCGGCTCGACCGCCGTCGGCTGGACCGCCGAGCGGCTGGGCATCCCCGAGAACGGCGCGGGCGGCGTCCTGCTCCAGGTGGCCGCCCTCGCCGTGGCGATCCTCGCCGACTTCCTGTTGCTGCTGTACGTACTGACGCTGCTGCCCCGCGTCCATCCCCCGCGCCGCCGGCTCGTCGTCGCCGCTCTCATCGGCGCCGTCGGCTTCGAACTGCTCAAGCTGCTGCTCGGCGGCTATATGCGGGGCGTGGCGGCGAAGAGCATGTACGGCGCGTTCGGGGTGCCCGTCGCGCTGCTGCTGTGGATCAACTTCACGGCGAAGCTGCTGCTGTTCTGCGCCGCCTGGACGGCGACCCGTAGCAAAACGGACGAGGACGAGGCCGATGCCGGGCCGGAGATCGAGCCGCTGCGGGACAACGGCAGCGGCGACGGCGACGGCAGCGGCAACCGCGCCGCCGGTTCTACTCGCGCGGGCGGCGACGGACCAGGTCGGGCAGCGGCCAGCGCCGGTTGACCAGGAACACCGCGCCTCCCAGTACGACCAGCACCCCGCCCACGACGGCGAGAGCCGTCCCGACGCCACCCGTGCCCTCGCCGTTGGTGGCCGCGAACTTGGCGGGCTCGGTGGCCACGCCGACCCCGGCCGAGTCCGCTCCCACGGCGGTGGGGTTCGGAGAGGCCTTCAGACGGGCGGACTTGGGCGGCACCAGCTCACCGACCGGAGTCACCTTCCCGGCCGCCGAGAAGCCCCAGTCCAGCAGCCGCGCCGCCTCCTGGTAGACCGCCTGGCCCTCCGTGGAGGACGGGTTCATGACGGTGACCAGCAGCACCCGGCCGTCGCGCTCGGCGACCCCGGTGAAGGTCGCGCCGGCGTGGGTGGTGTTGCCGTTCTTCACACCGGCGATGCCCTTGTACGTGGCGACGCCGGGGGCGCCGGTCAGCAGCCGGTTGGTGTTCTGGATCTCGAAGGAGTCGCGCTTGGGGTCGCCGTTCTTGTCCTTCTCGACCTTCTCGCCCTCCTTCGTCTGCTTCACGTCGCCGGGGAACTTGGCCGTCACGGTCGCGCAGTACTCCCGGAAGTCCTTCTTCTGGAGTCCGGAGCGGGCGATCAGGGTGAGGTCGTAGGCGCTGGAGACCTGGTTCTTCTCGTCGTAGCCGTCGGGGGTGACGACCTGCGTGTCCAGTGCCTGGAGCTCTTCGGCGTGCTTCTGCATGTCCTTGACGGTCTTGGGCACCCCGCCGTTCATCTCGGAGAGCACATGGACGGCGTCATTGCCGGAGCGCAGGAAGACCCCCAGCCACAGATCGTGGACGGAGTACTTGAGGTTCTCCTTGACGCCGACCAGGCTGCTGCCCGCGCCCACCCCCGCGAGATCGGTGGGCGCGACCTTGTACACCTGGTCCTTGGGCAGCTTGGGCAGCACCGTGTCCGCGAAGAGCATCTTGAGGGTGGAGGCCGGCGGGAGCCGCCAGTGGGCGTTGTGCGACGCCAGTACCGCGCCCGACTCGGCGTCCGCGACGATCCAGGACCGGCCGCTCAGCTGCTTGGGCAGAACGGGCGCGCCGGCGCCGAGGTTCACCTGCGTACCCGCCCGGCCGAGCTTGGCCCCGCCGACCGTGGACATGGAGACGGGCGGCTTCGGCTGGTTGTTGTTGTCGGGCCCGTCGACCTTGCCGTCGGCCGACGCGGGGGCGGCGGTCATCACGGGAAGCAATGCGGCGGCGATGACCGTCAAGGCGGTCTTTTTCAAAGCGGACACGATCGAAAACGTACATGGCGCGGACCCCGGTGCCGACCCGGGTGGGCTGATCGGACCCATTACCGGCGTGTGCGTAGCGGATGACCGCATCGTGTGCAGGCCCGGCCGTCCGCCCTCCGGACCCGGCTGCTGCCGCCTGGAACGCGCCGGTGATACTGAATCCATGAAGCTCAACCGCCCCGTGTCCTGGTTCCTGCTCGCGTTCGGGGTGTGGAGCTGGTTCATCTGGATCACTTTCGTCAAGAACCTGTGGCAGGACGGCAGCGGACTCGCGTTCGACGACGCCGGTGATCCGACGGGGTACTTCTGGGTGCACCTGACGCTCGCCATCGTGTCCTTTCTTCTGGGGACGGCCGTTGGCGTCATCGGGTTCCGTAGTGTGCGCGCGCTCCGGAGCGAACAGCGCGAACACCGTGAAAAACTGGGATAAGGGGCCTGTTCGTGGTCGTCGTGATCGTTCTGGGGGCGCTCGCCGCCGTATCGCTGGTGGCAGGGGCGCACTGGTACCTCTGGCGGCGCCTGGTGCGCGACACGACCAGCCCAGGCGGCCTCGCCCGGCGGCTGGGCACCGTCGCCGTGGTCGTGCTGCCGTTACTGTCGGTCGGCGCCGTGGTCTCGGGGCGCTCGGGGATGCCGTTCCTGGCGCAGCAGATGCTGGCCTGGCCGGGCTTTCTGTGGCTGGCGGCGCTGCTCTACCTGCTGCTCGCGCTGCTGGTGGGCGAGGCCGTACGGCCGCTGCTGCGGCGGCTGCTGGAGCGCCGGGACGCGTCGGCCGGGGCTGAGGTCCCGGCGGGGGCGGAGACGCAGGCGCAGGCAGGGGCGCAGGCCGTCGCACGTACGCCGGTGGGCGCCGGTGCGGACACGGGCCCGGGTTCGGGCCCGGGAGCCGGTACGAGTCCTGCTGCGGGTTCCGGCACGAGTCCTGCGGCGGGTCCTGGTACGGGCATATCCGACGGCGGTTCGGATCCGTCGGAACCGCCGGCCACCGCATCCACCGCATCCACCGCATCCACCGCGCCCGACCCCGCGCCCGACCTCGCGCCCTCCCGCCGCCTGTTCGTCTCCCGTGTCGTCGGCGGCGCGGCCGCCACCGCCGCGCTCGCGACCGTCGGATACGGCACGTACGGCGTCCTGCGCGGCCCCCGCGTCAAGCGCGTCACCGTCCCGCTCGCCAAGCTGCCGCGCGGCGCCCATGGCTTCCGTATCGCCGTCGTCAGCGACATCCACCTCGGACCGATCCTGGGCCGCGGCCACACCCAGCGCATCGTGGACACCATCAACTCCGCCCAGCCCGATCTGATCGCCGTCGTCGGTGACCTGGTGGACGGCAGCGTCCAGGACCTGGGCCCGGCGGCCGAGCCCCTGGCCGGTCTGAAGGCCCGGCACGGCTCGTTCTTCGTGACCGGCAACCACGAGTACTTCTCGGGCGCGGACGCCTGGGTCGACCACGTCCGTGAACTGGGCCTCCGGCCGCTGGAGAACGAGCGGGTGGAGATCCCCGGCTTCGATCTCGCCGGGGTCAACGACGTCGCGGGCGAGAGCGAGGGCGCGGGCCCCGACTTCGCGAAGGCGCTCGACGACCGCGACCGGGCCAGGGCGTCCGTACTCCTCGCCCACCAGCCCGTCGTCATCGACGACGCCGTGCGCTACGGCGTCGACCTCCAGCTCTCCGGACACACCCACGGCGGCCAGCTGTGGCCGGGCAACCTTCTCGCGGGTCTGGCCAATCCGACCGTGGCCGGTCTGGAGCGGTACGGCGACACCCAGCTGTATGTGTCGCGCGGCGCGGGCGCCTGGGGCCCGCCGGTCAGGGTCGGTGCCCCCTCCGACATCACCATCGTGCAACTGGCCTCGCGGAGCGCCTGAAGCCCGGCCGGGACAGGCCCTGGGGCCTGTCCCGCGCCTGTCCCGGCACACTTAACACGACCGTTGCCTGTGAGGCCCGTGGTTTCTCTTCCGCCGGCGGATGCCGTGTGGTTGGGTGAGCGCCATCACGGTCAGGGGTGGGCGTGATAGAGGGGCACTGCACATGCGGCCGATCCGTCTTCGGATACTCATCACATCTCTTGTGCTGGTGATTGCGGGGGTGGGCGGCTGGCAGCTGCTTCCCTCCCGCGACACCGAGCAGAAAGCGATCACCGTCGGTACGACCGACGTGGTCACCTCGCTCGATCCGGCCGGCGCGTACGACGCCGGATCCTGGGCGCTGTTCAGCAACATTTACCAATCACTGCTGACGTTCAAACCCAGTTCGGTCACGCCGGTTCCGGACGCCGCCCGCACCTGCGGTTTCGTCGGGACCGAACTCCAGACCTATCGCTGCGAGTTGCGGGACGATCTCCAGTTCTCCAATGGCAACAAGATCACGGCAGAGGACGTCAAGTACTCCTTCGACCGTGTGCTCGCCATCAAGTCGGACGTCGGTCCGGGGTCCCTCTTCGCCACGCTCAAGTCGGTCGAGGCGGACGGTCTGACCGTCACCTTCCACCTCGACTCCCGTGACGCGACGTTCCCGCTGAAGGTCGCCACCGGAGCGGGCGCGATCGTCGACCACACCCGCTACCCGGCGAACGGGCTGCGCACGGACCCGGTGACCGACGGCTCGGGGCCGTACGTCCTGAAGTCGTACGCGCCGGGCTCCTCGGCGCGGCTGGAGCCCAACCCGCGGTATCGGGGCGCGATCGCGGCGCTCGGCGGGCCGGTGGACATCACCTACTTCAAGAAGTCCACCGAGCTGGCCGCCGCCTGGAAGGCCCGTACGGTCGATGTCACACACCGCCAGCTGCCGCCGTCGCTGATCGCCGGGCTGGACGCGAGCAAGGACGACATCCGGATGAACGAGGCCGACAGCGCGGAGATCCGCAACCTCGTCTTCAATGTGCGCGAGGGATCGGCGATGGCCGACAAGGCGGTACGCCGGGCGGTCGCCGCGATCGTCGACCGGTCCAAGATCGCCTTCAATGTCTATGCCTCGACGGTCGATCCGCTCTACTCGCTCATCCCGCAGGGCATCACCTCGCACACCACGCCGTTCTTCGACACCTACCCGGAGCCGGACGTGAAGCGGGCCAGGGAACTGCTGTCGGACGCGGGCGTGGAGACCCCGGTGACCTTCACGCTCGCGCACGCGGACGGCGGCTCGGCCGCGCCGGAGGCGACAGAGCTGCGCAAGCAGCTGGAGGCCACCGGGCTGTTCAAGGTGAAGATCGTGGAGCGGGAGTGGACGGCCTTCCAGAAGGGCTACACCAGCGGGCAGTACGACGCGTACACCGTCGGCTGGCTCCCGGACTTCCCGGACCCGGACAACTTCATCCAGCCGCTGGTCGGCCGGGACTCCACGCTGCGCACGGGGTACGTGAGCGACCGTGTCGACCGGCTGATCGAGTCCACGCAGCAGTACGGCGAACGCGCCCGGGCCTCGCAGGACTTCAGGTCCATCCAGAAGGTGGTGGCCGAGGATGTGCCGGTGGTGCCGCTGTGGCAGAAGAAGGACTACGTACTGAGCAGCGGTGATGTCACGGGTGCGCAGTATCTGTCGGACGGGACCGGGATCTGGCGGCTGTGGCAGCTGGGCTGGCTGTGAGGGCGGGCTGGGCCCGGTGCGGGGCGATCCGGACCGAGACGGCGGGCTTGGGCTGACGGCCGGCTGGGGCTGACGGCGGGCGGGGGCTGACGACGGGCGGGGGCTTACGCTGCTGACGTGGCGGTCAGCTCGGGCCGGTCGTCGGCTTCCGGGAGGCGCGCGTCGCGGCCACCTCGGCCATCCCCGGCAGGAAGTCCTCGAACAGCTCATGCACTTCCCGTACGAGCGGCCGCAGCGCCCGGAACCGCGAGAGCGCGATGCCCCTGCTGGTCAGCCGGGCGCCGCGCTCCGCGAGCCGGCGTGAGCGCTCGCTGCCCTCGGAGCGGTCGAAGACCCAGTACAGGACCAGTCCCATCTGGGCCAGCCACATCAACTCCGGCAGCAGGTCCGCCAGTTCGTCCGCGACCTTCGCCTTGGAACCGGCCAGCACCTCGCGGTGGACGGCGACGGCAGCGTCGCGCGCGTGTTCCGACTCGGGGGAGAAGGGGCTCAGCGGGCTCTCGGGGTCGGCGGCGTTCTTGAAGAACTGCGCGGCGAACTCGTGGTACGGCGTCGCGACATCGATCCAGACCGTCAGCACGCCCGCCATCCGTGCCTCCAGATCGGTCTCCCGGTCGAGCACGGCCCGCGCGGCCAGCCGGTGTTCGGCGCCGAGCCGGTCGTAGAAGCCCTGGACCAGATGTTCCTTGGACGAGAAGTAGTAGTACGCGTTCCCGACCGAGACCCCGGCCTCCGTGGCGATGGCCCGCATGGTCGTCCTGTCGAAACCGCGCTCCTGGAAGAGCCGGAGCGCGGTTTCGAGGATGAGCGTGCGGGTCTGCTCGCTCTTGGGGAGCGGGGATCTCGGGGCCTTGGCCGCCGTCTTCGCTGCCTTGAGCTTGTCCGTCACACCGACCGAGCCTAATGCGGAGGAGGGAGTGCTTCGCACGCCCCTTCGCATGGCGTCGCCGTACGCGTAGCGCGCGCTCCACGGATTCGGCGCGGGCTCTACCGGCCCTGCCCGCCGTGATCCGTACGACGAACGCGCACCACGCCCTCGTCCAGGTCGATCCGGAAGGGCGGCTCGTCCGCCGGCCTGACGTTCTTGCGCACCCGCTCCTGCTCCATGGCGTGCTTGGCGGCCTGTGCCCCGGGAGTGATCTCCTGGGCGAAGTCCATGCCGATGGAGGACAGGCCCTTGCGCTTGCGCCAGTAGACCCAGCCTCGCCTTTCCATCCACAGCAGCACGCGATCCGCGAGGAACACAGCCACGCCCAGCGCGACCGCGCCTCCTGCGATCTGTAACAGGGTGCTCGTCATGTCAGGCGAACTCGCGGGGTTCACCTGGCGTTCCCGTGTGGAGGGCGGACGGCTGACATTCGGCGCGCGACGGCAGGGTCAGACGGTGGTGGCCTTGGCGAGGGCGAGGAAGGCGGTCCAGGAGGTGTGGGACGCGAGGAGGATAGGGCCGGTGGGGTTCTTGGAGTCGCGGACGGGGACGGTGTCGGCGATGCCGTCGCCTATTTCCACGCAGTTCCCACCGTTGGTGCTGTAGCTGCTGCGCCGCCACTCGACGGACAGCATGTTCGCACTGGCCATTACTTCAGCCCTTTCAGATGCGTAGCGATCAGATCGGCGGACTTCCCGGGCGGCTGTTCTGTTCGAGAGGATCTTCGGCCACCCGCCGCCGGAGGAGAGGCGCATGCGGTGAGGTCGGGTGCGGGTTCGTGCCGAGGGGTAGTCGGGGTGGGCCGGGACGTGTGGATGCGGGTGGGGGCCGCCCCTGGGTTTCAGTTTCGCGGTTGCGGGTCGGGCGTCAAGGGCGCTCCTTCGTCGCGTCGGCTTCGCCGATTCCGCTTCGCTTCACCCTTGACTCCCGCCCCTCCACCGCAAGTGCTGCTTTGAGGGGGGCGGCCCGGGGGAGGGGTCCCCGGGGAAGCACCCATGTGCCAGGGGCCGGTTCCCGACCGCAGGTTGGTGGGCCCTGCGGGGCGCGCGGCAGTGGAGTGGGGCGGCCCGGCACCGGCTCAGCGAGCAGGCGTGAGTGGGTGGTTGAGACTCATGCCCCGCTGTGCGGACTCGTTGTCGCCTGCACCTGTCGACGGAGGCGGACGGACCCGCAAGCCACCCCCTATGTCCCAGTTTGGCGGGCTGTTCTGGGGGCTCCCCGGCCGGTCATGCGTCCTGAGTGCAGTTAAGTCGTTCCCATGACGCATCACCGGCTCTGACTGGCCCATTGGCCGCCCCATGGGTCACACCTGTCCCTCTGCTCACGCGCCCTGGGGCGGTGGGGCGGGTGTGGCTGGTGAGGTGCTGATTGGGCCGGTCGGAGGGAGTGATGTGTCATGGGGCCTGGTTAACCGAACTCAGGACGCAAGACCCGCCGGAGCCCTCCCCAAAGCCCCTTCCAAACTGGGACATTGGGTGCAGGTGGCAGGTCCGTCCGCCTCGGCTGACAGGTGTCATCCGACAACGGGCCCTCACAGCGGGGCATGAGTCCCGGCCACTCCCCGACCGTCAGTCGCTTTGCCGGTGTCGGGCCGCCCCATTCGACTGCTGCGCAGACCGCCCACCGGGCCGCAGGCCGGGAAAGGACCGGCCCCACAAACTCAGCCCCCCGGGGACCCCTCCCCCCGGGCCGCCCCCCTCAAAGCTGCACTTGCGGTGGAGGGTTGGGTGTCAAGGGTGGGCGCAGCCCATCGGCTTGCCGACGCGACGAAGGAGCGCCCTTGACGCCCGACCCGCAACCGCGAAACTGAAACCCAAGGGGCGGCCCCCACCCGCCATGACCGACCCCGGCCCATCCCGGATACCTCTTGGTCCTGATCCGCAGCTGAAGTCCTCGCTCAGACACGGGGCATGAGTCCCAACTACCCACCCACGCCAGCTCGCTGAGCCGGTGCCGGGCCGCCCCACTCCACTCCCGCGCGCCCCGCAGGGCTCACCCGCCCGAGGTCGGCAGCCGGCTCGGGGTCCCGGCCGCCCCCCCCGGTCCCGGTGGTCCCAGGGACGGGAGATCACATCGCGCTGATCGACCGCGCGTAGCTGATCTGGCCCATCACCATCTGGAACGTGCCCGCGTTGGTGGCCGGGATCATCGTCGAGTGGTGCCTGCCGCCGCTGGTCACCGTGACCTGGATGAAGCCCGTCGTCGTCTTCTCCTTCATCAGGAGGAAGAGCAGCCCCAGCAGACAGAAGATGAAGAAGACGATGGCCAGGATGATGGCGTGCGTCGGGATCTTCTCCTCCGTGCGGGACATGTCCGTCGCGTTCCAGACCGCACCCCTCAGGGGGAGCGTGCCCGACGGGGTGATGATCGAGTCGCCCACGACCGTGATGTCACCGATCGACACCAGCGGCGTTCCGGTGGCGCCCGTCGGTACCGGGGACATCGCGCCGGACTGCGGATAGCCGTAGCCCGGGGCGGGGGTGGCGCCGGGGTAGCCGTAGCCGGCGGTGGGGGCGCCCGCCACTCCGTCGGCGAGCGTCGGGTTGGGGAAGTCGTACTCCGGTACCCCCGGCGCGCCGGTCGGCGGATTGCCCGGCGGAGTGCCGGGCGTCGGCCCCCACTTGTACTCGCCGTCCGCGTACGGATTGGGCTCAGTCATCTCGTCATCTCCCCGTTCCCCTGGGCTTGTCGGCAGCCTCGATCCTGACACAGGAAGGGCCCGTTTCTGTATGACGTGCCCACAGAAACGAGCCCCTCGGGCCCCGGCCGGGACCCAGCATCGAACCAGCACCGAACCAGCGCCGGCCCGGCGCTCGGAAGCGGCGCTCAGAAGCGGCGCGTGATCAGCGCGCGCTTGACTTCCTGGATCGCCTTCGTGACCTCGATACCGCGCGGGCAGGCGTCCGTGCAGTTGAACGTCGTACGGCAACGCCACACGCCGTCCTTGTCGTTGAGGATCTCCAGGCGCTGCTCCCCGGCCTCGTCACGCGAGTCGAAGATGAAGCGGTGCGCGTTCACGATCGCGGCGGGGCCGAAGTACTGCCCGTCGTTCCAGAAGACCGGGCAGGACGATGTGCACGCCGCGCACAGGATGCACTTGGTGGTGTCGTCGAAGCGCTCGCGGTCCTCGGCGGACTGGAGCCGCTCACGCGTCGGCTCGTTGCCGCTGGTGACGAGGAAGGGCATCACATCGCGGTACGCCTGGAAGAACGGGTCCATGTCCACGATCAGGTCCTTGAGGACCGTGAGGCCCTTTATGGCCTCGATCGTGACCGGCTTGCTGACGGCCCCGGTCTTGTCCGTGGAGATGATGTCCTTGATCAGCGTCTTGCATGCCAGCCGGTTACGGCCGTTGATCCGCATCGCGTCGGAGCCGCAGATGCCGTGCGCGCAGGAGCGCCGGAAGGTGAGCGTGCCGTCGATGTCCCACTTGATCTTGTGGAGGGCGTCGAGTACCCGCTCCTTCGGATCGATGTCGATCCGGAAGTCCTCCCACTCGGCGTCGGCGGAGACCTCCGGGTTGAAGCGGCGGATCCGGAAGGTGACCGCGATGAGATGCGAGGAGGTGGAGTCCGCCTCCAGCGCCTCCAGCTTGTCCATGGTCGGGGTAGCCATCAGTACTTACGCTCCATCGGCTGGTAGCGGGTCTGGACGACCGGCTTGTAGTCGAGCCGGATCGACTCGGTGCCGTCGTCGCCCACCTCGCGGTACGCCATGGTGTGGCGCATGAAGTTGACGTCGTCGCGGTTCGGGTAGTCCTCGCGGTAGTGACCACCGCGCGATTCCTTGCGCGCCAGGGCCGAGGTCGCCATCACCTCGGCCAGGTCGAGCAGGTTGCCCAGCTCGATGGCCTCCAGCAGGTCCGTGTTGAACCGCTTGCCCTTGTCCTGGACGGACACGTTCAGATAGCGCTCGCGCAGCTCGGCGATCTTCGCGACCGCCGTCTTGATCGTCTGCTCGGTGCGGAACACCATGACATTGGCGTCCATGCACTCCTGGAGCTCCAGGCGCAGCGTGGCGACCCGCTCCTTGCCCGTGGAGTTCCGCAGCCGCTCGACCTGGGCCTCGACCAGCGCCGCCGGGTTCTCGGGAAGCTCGACGTAGTCGCTCTTCGCCGCGTACTCGGCGGCGGCGATGCCCGAACGGCGCCCGAAGACGTTGATGTCCAGCAGCGAGTTGGTGCCCAGCCGGTTGGCGCCGTGCACGGACACGCAGGCGACCTCGCCGGCCGCGTACAGCCCGGGAACGACCGTCGTGTTGTCCGCGAGGACCTCGCCCTGGACGTTGGTGGGGATGCCGCCCATGGCGTAGTGCGCGGTCGGCTGGATCGGGATCGGGTCCGTGTACGGCTCGATGCCCAGGTACGTACGGGCGAACTCGGTGATGTCGGGCAGCTTGGCGTCCAGCTGCTCCGGCGGCAGGTGCGTCAGGTCCAGATAGACGTGGTCGCCCTCGGGACCGCAGCCGCGGCCCTCGCGGATCTCCGTGTAGATGGAGCGCGAGACGACATCGCGCGAGGCGAGGTCCTTCATGACGGGCGCGTACTTCTCCATGAAGCGCTCGCCGTCCTTGTTGCGCAGGATGCCGCCCTCACCGCGGGCGCCCTCCGTGAGCAGGATGCCCATGCGCCAGATGCCCGTCGGGTGGAACTGGAAGAACTCCATGTCCTCCAGCGGCAGTCCGCGCCGGTAGCAGGCGGCCTGGCCGTCACCGGTCAGGGTGTGCGCGTTGGAGGTCACCTTGAAGAACTTGCCGGTGCCGCCGGACGCGTAGATGACCGACTTCGCCTGGAAGACATGGATCTCGCCGGTGGCCAGCTCGTACGCCACGACCCCGGCGGACACCTTGACGCCGTCGACCTCGGTCAGCAGCTGGTCCAGGACGTAGAACTCGTTGAAGAACTCCACGCCTTCCTTGACGCAGTTCTGGTACAGCGTCTGGAGGATCATGTGGCCCGTACGGTCCGCGGCGTAGCAGGACCTGCGGACCGGCGCCTCGCCGTGGTTACGGGAGTGACCGCCGAAGCGGCGCTGGTCGATGGTGCCGTCCGGGGTCCGGTTGAACGGCAGGCCCATCTTCTCCAGGTCGAGGACGGCGTCGATGGCCTCCTTCGCCAGGATCTCGGCGGCGTCCTGGTCGACCAGGTAGTCGCCGCCCTTGATCGTGTCGAAGGTGTGCCACTCCCAGTTGTCCTCCTCCACATTGGCGAGCGCGGCGGCCATGCCGCCCTGCGCGGCGCCCGTGTGGGACCGGGTCGGGTACAGCTTCGTCAGCACGGCGGTACGGCTGCGCTTGGTCGACTCGATGGCCGCGCGCATACCGGCGCCACCGGCGCCGACGATGACGGTGTCGTACTTATGGATCTTCATTGTCTCGTCAGCCCCGGCTTTAGCGGATGTTCGGGTCGAAGGTGAAGATCACCAGCGAGCCCAGAAGGATGGTGAACACCGTGGCGGTGTACAGCAGGCCCTTGAGCCACAGGCGCGTATTGGCGCGCTCCGCGTAGTCGTTGATGATCGTACGGAGGCCATTCGCCCCGTGAAGCATCGCCAGCCACAGCATCAGCAGGTCCCAGACCTGCCAGAACGGGGAGGCCCAGCGGCCGGCCACAAAGGCGAAGCCGATCTTGGACACACCGCCGTCGAGCACCAGCTGGATCAGCAGATGACCGATGACCAGCACGACCAGCACGACGCCGGACAGCCGCATGAAGAGCCACGCGGCCATCTCGAAGTTGCCGCGGGTCGCCTTCGGGGTCTTGTTGGTCCGCTGGCGCGGCGCCTCGATGACGGGCGCCGGATGATCGACGTCGTAGAGGCTCTCGCCCTCGACGAAACCGATCGCGGAAGAGGTCTCAGTGACTGCGTTGTTGGAAGACATCGGTGGACTCTCAGCTCCCGAAGACTTCGCGCACGGCGTGGCCGAGCACGGGGTAGAGGGCGCCGACCATCAGGATGAACCAGATGCCCACGGCGGTCCACAGCATCTGCTTCTGGTAGCGCGGGCCCTTGGACCAGAAGTCCACGGCGATGACGCGCAGGCCGTTGAGTGCGTGGAAGAGAACGGCGGCCACAAGGCCGTACTCAAGCAGCGCCACGACCGGCGTCTTGTAGATGGCGACGGTGTCGTCGTATGCCTCGGGCGAGACACGGACGAGAGCGGTGTCCAGCACGTGTACGAACAGGAAGAAGAAGATGAGCACGCCGGTGACTCGATGAGCCACCCACGACCACATTCCTTCCCGGCCGCGGTACAGCGTTCCAGCCGGCACGGAAAAACCCTCCGGGAGCGGGGATCGGGGCCGGCCGCCATCTTCTACTCAATCAAGCACAGTGGTGTCGGTCGCGCCCGGCCGGGTACGGTCCACCGGCCCCGGCCATCGTAGCGACGACTTGTCGGTTCGTTCGCCCGGGGGCCCATAGGTGTGATCAAACAGGCAATCAAACAGCCACGGACGGGCTATCCATCAGCCTGAATGCCCGCTTCCGGCTATACAGTCCGCCGCGACCGGGGTACTGGCGTCCGCTTCCGTTTCCATGCGGAGGCCGGAGGCGAGCAGACGGGTCAGCCGGCCGCGGGCGAGTCTTCGCAGCTCCTCGGCGGAGACGGATCTCTCGTGGTCCGGGTCGTGGGAGAGCCGGGCGCGGATCCCCGCCAGCACCTGGTCGAGGTATTCCTCCGGGCGGTGACCGTCGAGGCTGATCACGAAGGCGTGGCCGAAGCTGCTCTCGTACGCGGCGTGCGCGGCGCGCAGCGCGGTCCTGGCCGCGGCGGGCGCGCTGAGGGGCGGGCCCGAGGACGCCTCGGCGGCGAGCGCTTCCGCGAGGTCGGTGGGGGCGAGGTCGTAGCCGGCCTCGTCGGCGCCCGCGAGCAGTGAGTCGGCATCGTGGTACGGGCGGTGCGCGGCCATCCGCTGCGCCCAGCGGCGGCTGCCGCAGCAGGCGAGCAGCGCGGCCTCGGCGACGCCCGGCGGGAGAGCGTTGAAACGTCGGAGGCCGAGGGCGAGGTCGGCGCCGGGGGTGAGGTCGGCGCCGAGGGCGAGGTCGGCGTCGGCGGGCCCGTTGGTGTGGTGGGTCGGGTGGCCGGTGTGGGACGCGCGGGACAGCGTGGGCTCCTCGAACGCGGCGGGACGGCTGCGGTGTGACAGAAGTAGTGCGGCATGCGCTGTGCGTGAGGGACGCGAAGGGCGGTCGCGATGCGACGGACAGCGGTGGACGGACGCCCTGGGCGGACGAGGGGACATGCGTGAGGGGACGTGCGTGAGGGGACGTGCGTGAGGGGACATGCGTACGGAAAGACGAGATTGCGCGTGATCCGGTTGAGCTCGGAGTGGGGATTGCTTCGTAAACGTTATCGACGCACTGCTGGAGACATCCGACGGATGCGCGATTTTCACCCGGATGGGAGAGTTTCGGCGCGCGAGATGGACGCCGCCGTGCGACCTTCGCCGTAATCGTGTCGCACTTTCGCTGGATAGCCGCATATAGGAGGTTTACGAGTGATATCGCCATCGAAGGGTGCCCGAGCCGCCGGGGCGGTCCTCGCGCTGGCCGCCGCTGTCTCGGTGTCGGCATGTGGCTCCACGGGCACGGGCTCCGGTTCACCGGGGGACGCGCGGTCGCAGCAGGGGTCCACCTCCGGCCAGGGGGACCGTTCCGCCGCGACTCCCGCCACCTCGCCGTCACCCACACGGTCGTATCCGCTCTCGACTCCTCCGCGCGGCATACCCTCCGTACGGAAGCACGAGGCGGCTCGCGGTCCCGGCTGGAAACCCGCCTCGAACAGCGGGGTCGTCATAGCCAAGGGCAGTGATGGCCTCGCCGACGAGGGGAAGCTGCTCGCCAAGGAGCTGAAGATCGCCTACCGGGGCGCGGTCGCGGCCCGGGCCGGCGATGTCGAGCTGGCGCTGAAGAGCGGCAGCGGCTCCCCCGAGTCGTACACGCTCACCACGAGCGGCGGCCGGGTCCGGATCACCGGGCCCGACCAGGCCGGGGTCTTCTACGGCACCCGCACGCTCAAGCAGTCCATACGCGCCGACGGCGTGCTGCCGGAGGGCGTCGTACAGGACAGTCCCGCCCGCCCGCAGCGCGGGCTGAACCTCGACATCGCCCGCAAGTACTACACACCGGGCTGGATCGAGGCCCGGATGCGCGAGATGGCCGACCTCAAGCTCAACCAGCTCGGTCTGCACTTCTCGGACGACCAGGGCTTCCGCATAGAGTCCACGACCCACCCGGAGATCGTCTCCCCGCAGCATCTCTCCAAGGCCGACGTCAGGAAGATCCTGGCGCTCGGCGACCAGCTGCACATCACCGTCGTCCCGGAGATCGACTCCCCGGGACATCTGGGAGCGGTCCTGCGCGCCTACCCCTCGCTCCAGCTGCGCAATGTGAGCGGGGTGGCCACGAAGGGCGCGATCGACATCTCGCAGCCCGCCGCCGCGAAGCTCATCGACGAACTGGACCGTGAGTTCGCCCAGCTGTTCAAGGGGCCGTACTGGAACCTCGGCGCGGACGAGTACCAGGCGCTGGTGGTGCCCAATCCGGAGGCGTCGTACCCGAAGCTGGCGAAGCTCGCGGTCCAGAAGTATGGACCGAACGGCACGGTCCAGGATCTGACGACCGCCTGGACGAACGACCGCGCCGCGGCCCTCGCCCCGTACAAGAAGAAGTTCAAGGTCTGGAACGACGGGCTCTTCAGGGGCGGTGTCGTGAAGGCCGATCCCGACCTGGAGGTCCAGTACTGGACGGGCAGGGAGATCGGGGCCCGGCCCCCCGTGGAGTATCTGAACGAGGGGCGCAAGGTCGTGAACTTCAACGACGAGTACCTGTACTACGTGCTCGGCCAGCCCAACAACTTCATCTACCCGACCGGGAAGCGCATCTACGAGCAGTGGACCCCGCTGGTGCTGCGCGGTACGACACCGGTGCCCGAGCGGTACTCGAAGCAGATCCAGGGCGGTCTGTTCGCGGTCTGGGGCGACTTCCCGAACGCGCAGACCCAGGACCAGGTGGCGAACGGGATCAGGATGCCGCTGGCGGCGCTCTCCCAGAAGGTGTGGAACCCGGCCGAACCGACCCTGAGTTGGAGCGCGTTCCAGTCGCTCGCGACGAAGGTGACCAGCGCCGGCTGACCGGTCGATACGGGAGGGAGCGGGGCCGCGCCCGCGCGGTTGTGGATGCGAGGTGGCGGCCTTGTGATGGATCCGTGCCGTCCGGGTCGCGGTCTTACGGGCCGGGTGACGCTGTAGCCCACATATGCGTGGGTACGGGGGAGCGGGATATGGGTTTCTGGGGCTATTTCGTCGTGGGCAGGAGCGAGCGCCCGCTCGCCGAGCAGCCGGCGCTCGCGGCCGTACGCAACGATCTGACGCTCCATCAGGAGCGGTCCGACGGCTGGCAGGTGTGGCGGCATCCGAGCGAGCCCGACATCGGTGACATGGGCGCGCTGGCCAGGGCCATGGGATCGCCGGTGCTCTTCGGCTTCGTGATGGGCAGCGAGTGCGTGGCGGTGGAGGCGGCGGCCCCCGAGAGCGGGTCCTGGTACGCCTGTCTGGCGCGGGAGCCGATGGCCCGCCATCTCGCCGCGAACGACATGGTTCTCGAAGAACTCTTCCTGTCGGCCGAGGACGCGACACGACGGGCCGTCGCCTGGGCCACCGAGGCGGGCAGCGCGGTGAGCGCCGCCGTGGAGCCCGGGACGCTCCTCGAACTGCTGCGCCTGAAGCGGCCGGAATCTTTCGGCGAGGACTTATTCTTCCGGCTTCTGGATGGACTCGGAATCCCGGGCGTACCGGAGAAACCCGGCGTATAGCCACCCTGAGCGAGCCGAGGGTGCGCTCCGGACGATCAACGAGTGACGTATTTCAGCCGTTCGACGCAGTAGGGGGCAAGGGGGCAGTACTGCGTCCGTGACGGGAGACGTGAATGAGCCTGGTGAAGCTGATCACAGAAGCGGATGAGCGCGGCCTCGCCGCGAGCGGGCTCGCCTGCCTCGACCGCTGTCTGCCGCTGCTCGCCGAGGAGACCGAGGTCCTGCGACCGCTGTGGGCGGGGGTCGTGAGCGGCGAACGGGACTGGTCGGCGCGGCTGTCGGCGTCGAGGGAGGCCCTGGACGCCATCGCCGGCCCCGCGCCCGATGTCACCACCGCGCTCGTACGGACCATGCTCGGTGCCGCGCCCTCGGAGTGGGCGGCCGACTCGCTGCGGACCTGGGCCGACACCTGCTCCGTCGTTGCGCTGGAGATCCACCAGCAGTTCGACGCCGCGGCCGAGGACGGACCCGACGCCGCGGCGGAACGGCTCGCGCGGTGCCGCGAGGACAGCGGCGCGGTGGCGGACGCGGCGGACGGCGCGGAGAGCACGGACGGGATCGGACCGCTGACCGCCGGCGAACTGCGGCGCCAGATCGCGATCCTGGAGGTCCTCGCCGAGACACCGGGGGCCGCCGGCGTGCGCCGGGCCCTGGACCTGTCGAGCGAGGGACAGCGGGTGCTGCGCGCGGTGGTATCGCGCCGCGCGCGGGCGGGCGGCTGACCGAGGGGGGAAGCACCAGGGGCGGACGCGGCGCTGGGGCGGAAGCGCCTGAGGGCGGAGGCGGCGGTTGCGCCGGACCCGTTCGCGTCGGTGACCGGATCCGTTCGCCCGCCTGTGCGTGGATTTCGCACCCGGCAAGGGGAGGACGACCGGGGCCGCCACCCCCTGGCCCGACTGAGCCATCAAGGGCCCCTGAACAGGCATTAAGACTCAGGGAATCGATCTCCCTTGAGGCGTGATTCGAAGAAGGGGAGCCACTCACAGATGTCTGAGATCGAATACATCTGCCGTGTGTGTGGGTACGATTACGGCGGATACCCTATTCGAGAGGGTGGGGCCGGTAGCCACGACATCTGTGTCTGTTGTGGTGTCACGTTCGGCTACGAAGACAACCTGCCGGCCGGAGTCAGATCTTTCCGGACCTACTGGGCCGGTTCGGGTTTCACCTGGAACGATCCGTTGTCGAAGCCCCACGGCTGGAACAGGACCGAGCAAATGGCGAACATTCCGTCCCAGTGGCGTTAAAGTGCGGTAGAAAATGATGACCCGCCGGCGTCCGCAAATTCCGCACTATAGGGAAATCGTCGCACTTGGAAGTGAAATCGAGTGCGGCCTTTCCTTCGGCGAATTCGAATGGGTCGGTCTACTCGCGGAATCAGTCGCTCTTCGGGCCTCCTCCGCTCGGCCTACGGTTCCGGCCCTGCACGGCGCGTATGGACGGCTTGCCGCCTCGCCCGTGGCAGGGCACGGTGGATTGGTGCTGACCCGGGTAAAGTAAGATTCAATCTACGTAAGAATCTATCTGCGTTAATCGCTCAGGGGTGCGTCGTGGAGTTCCAAGGCCGGGCCGGAGATCTTGAGCTGCTGGCTGAGCAGTACCGGACCGTGGCAGAGGGTGTTGGGGCCACTCGGGGGCGGGCTGTGATCATGACGGGTCGGCGCCGAGTAGGGAAGTCGCGACTGGTCCAGGAGTTCTGCGACCGCTCGGGAACGCCGTACGTGGTGTTCCAGGCCACCCGGGGGCGCAACCCGGTGACGGAGCGCGCCGACTTTGCCGCGACGCTCGCGCAGTCGCTGCTGCCGGGGGCGGAGCTGGTCGCCGGCCTTCAGGCACAGGACTGGAACCAGGCCCTGCGCGCGCTGGCGCTCGCGGTACCCGATGACTCACCCAGCATCGCGGTGATCGACGAGGTGCCCTGGCTGGTCGAGCAGGATCAGGAATTCGAGGGCGCGCTCCAGACTGTCTGGGACCGTCACTTGTCCTCCAAGCCCGTGCTTCTGCTGCTGGTCGGCAGCGATACATCAGTGATGGAGGCGCTGCAGTCGTACGGACGCCCGTTTTTCGGCCGGGCGGCGAAAATGACCGTCCACCCCTTGAACCTCGCCGACGTGCAGGCCATGACCGAACTCGACGCCGCAGGGGCCGTCGACGCCCAGTTGATCACTGGCGGATTCCCCGAGATCGTGCAGTCATGGCGGCCGGGGATGGGGCGTACGGACTTCTTGCGGGCGTCGGTCGCCAATTCCCTCTCGCCCCTGTTGGTGGCCGGCGAGCTGTCCCTGCTGGGCGAATTCCCCGAGGCTTCGCATTCACGGGCCGTACTGGAAGCGATTGGCAGTGGTGAGCGCACGTTCAGTGCAATCGCGGCCCAGGCCGGCGGCGCCAGCGCTCTGCCGTCCGGCACGCTCTCCCCGTTGCTGGCCATGCTGCAGGCCAAGCGAGTCGTGGCTGCCGATCTCCCCCTGTCGGTCAAGCCGGACAGCAAGAACAAGCGCTACCGGATCGCCGACCCGTATCTGCGGTTCTGGCTGGCGTTCCTGGCACGCGCGATCCCACTCATCGAGCGAGGCCGCGGTGACGTGGCACTGGAACGCATCGAGCGGTCATGGACCACATGGCGCGGGCGAGCGGTCGAGCCACTGATCCGCGAGTCCTTGCTGCGTCTGATGCCCAATGACGAGTGGCCCGAGACCGAGGCCATCGGCGGTTGGTGGAACCGTCAGAACAACCCCGAGATCGACCTCATCGGTGCAGACCGCGAGCCGGTGGCCCGGCAGGTGTCCTTCGTCGGGTCGGTCAAGTGGCTGGAGACCCAGCCCTTCGGCCGTCATGAGTACGACGCCTTGGTGCGCGACATGCTTGCCGTCCCCGGTACCGCCCTGGACACTCCACTGGTCGCGGTCTCCCGCTGTGGGGTGACCGATGATCTGCCGCTCACCGCGCATTGGGGGCCGGAGGACCTCGTACGGGCGTGGCAGCCTCGATAGCCGAGACGGCATACGGGCCTGGCATGAGGAGAGCAGGGCAGGTTGGCGCCCGGGACGGCTCAGCGCATCGGCTGGGGGAGGATCGCATGAGGCGTCTGGCCGGTTGGTCACGCGCCGGACCTGTTCGCGTCGGTGACCGGATCCGTTCGCCCGTCTGTGCGTGGATTTCGCACCGGGCAAGGGGAGGACGACCGGGGCCGCCACCCCCCACAGGAGAGGCCCCGGTCGCCGTCCGGCGGAGCCGCGTTACGGCCCCGTACTCATATCAGCGCCACCGATGCGTTTTCTGTCACACCGCAGAATGTCAGCGCGTTGTTGCAGGTTGTACAAGACATGGACGCGGGCCCTGGAACGCCGTAGCGTGCAGAGTCGCGTGGGGCGGCGCGGCCAGTGACCAGCCGCGATTTCAGGACAGGTTGTGGGAGTGCTGGGGGACGACGCGGAGCTGACCGCCGCGGTGCTCGCGGCACAGGACGGGGACGAGGACGCCTTCCGTACTGTGTACCGCGCCGTGCACCCGCGGTTGTTGGGCTACCTACGGACTCTCGTCGGCGAGCCGGACGCCGAGGACGTGGCCTCCGAGGCCTGGTTGCAGATTGCCCGCGACCTCGGCCGCTTCTCCGGAGACGCCGACCGCTTCCGCGGCTGGGCCGCCCGTATCGCACGTAACCGCGCCCTCGACCACATACGGATGCGCGGCAGACGCCCCGCGATCGGTGCCGATGAGACCGAGCTGACCGGGAAAGCGGCCGATTCGGACACGGCGGACGAGGCGATGGAGGCGCTCGCCACCGGCCGGACGATGGCGCTGATCGCGCAGTTGCCGCAGGACCAGGCCGAGGCCGTCGTCCTGCGGGTGGTGGTCGGACTCGACGCGAAGAGCGCGGCCAAGACGCTGGGCAAACGGCCCGGCGCGGTACGGACGGCCGCGCACCGCGGCCTCAAACGCCTCGCCGAACTGCTCGACTCCGACGAGGGGCCCGAGCATCCCGGCCACCCCGAGCACACCGACGACCCCGGGCACCCCGCCGCGCCGCCCCACGCGCTCCCCGGCGCATCCCCCGAGGCGTCCCTCGGCGCTCCGGGTCAGGACGGCGGATTCGGTGGCGTACCCCCACAACGCACCATGCGGCCCGGAGCCGCGGCCTCCGCGGGTGTGACGGATTCGCGCCTGCGGACGCAGAAGGACATGTGATGGCCGAGGAGCGTGACCCGTGGCTCGACAGGGACGCGGCGGAGAGAATGCTGCGCGGTGAGCCTGTCGAGACGGCGGACGAACACGTCCGGGCCCGGTCGGAACAGCTCTCCGAGGCCCTGCGGGACATGACCGCCGTCACATACGCGAACGAAACATACGCGCACGAAGAGGAACTTCCCGGCGAAGCCGCCGCCTTGGCCGCCTTCCGCAAGGCCGTGGCCGAGGGCGGTGACGCGCGCGGGGCCGTCCGGGACCGCGGCGCCATGGGCGCGGGCGCCGGGAATCTGCTCGGTACGGTACGTATCGCGCTGGACCCCCGCGCCGTACGCGCCCCGCGGTTCGCCCGCCCCATGCGCAGGGGACTCGCCGCGGCGGTGGCGGGGTGTGCGCTCGGCGGCATCGCGGTCGCGGCGGGCGCCGGCGTACTGCCGCCGATCTTCGGCGGCGAGCACAACCCGACCCCCGTCAACTCCGTCTCGGCGGTGGCCTCTCCGAGGCCGCTCGCCTCCGGGTCCGGATCGCCCGAAGGGAGCCGGGACCCGGCCGACCCCGCGGACTCCCCGAGCGGGACCGGTACGGGACAGCCCTCGCCACCTCCCTCGCCCACGCCCGGCGACGGAGGTTCGCGCGAGGGTGACCACGCCGGCGAGAACGACGGTGAGGGCGAAGGCGGGGACCACGGTGCGAACGGGAAGGACAAGGACAACCGGCCAGGTCCCCCCTCGGGCTCCATGTCCGGAGAGTGGTTCAACAAGACGGCCAACGCCTGCCGCGCCTACCGCGACGGTGTGCTCGACCCGAAGCGCAAGGAAGCCCTGGAGTCGGCGACCGACGGTCCTGAAGGGGCCGCGCGATTCTGCGACTCGCTGCTCGGCGACGACCGGCGCCACAGCATCAAGAACGACAAGGGCGAGGACTACGGCGGCGACGGCGGCGACGAAGGCGAGGACGACGGCGACGCAGGGGGCGGCGGCGGGTTCGTGGGGTCGCCGGGCGTGCCCACGAAGCAAGCGCCCACGCCGCCCCCGTACTGGACGCCCGCGCCGTACGAGCCGCCGGCCCCGAATCCCACGCCGGATCCCACGCCGGTCCCCACCCCGGTTCCTACGCCCGTCCCGACGCCGGGCGTGACCGCCGGTCCGTCGCCGTCGCCGTCGCCGAGCACGACCGGCACGGACTGAGAGCCCGATCCGGCTGTCGTCGCGGCCCGTTCGGGCGCGCACACGGGATCTGTCGAATAGTTCCCCACGCCCTCCTGAACTGGAGCTTTACGGTTCTGGGAGATCGGGTGTGACGTTTTTTCGGGCCACGGCGCAGTACAGAGTGAGCCGACTGGTCATCGGCCGCGCACAGAGCCGGGGTTCCCCCCGTACCTACGGCTCGGCGCACTCGGCGCGGGCGGGACACGTTCCCCCGGTCCCGCCCGCGCCATCCTCTTCCAGGGGTCCAGGGCCCAAGGCCCAGGACCCAGGGCCAGGACCTACCAGTAGATGACCACTTTGTCGCCCGTGCGGACCTGGCCGAAGAGCGAGGCGACCTTCTTCTCGTCCCTGACATTGACGCAGCCGTGCGAGGCCCCCTCGTACCCACTGGCCGCGAAGTCGGCGGAGTAGTGGACCGCTTGGCCGCCGCTGAAGAACATCGCGTACGGCATCGGGGTGTCGTACAGCGTCGAGACATGGTCCCGTGACTTCCAGCCCACCGTGAACGTGCCCTCACGGGTCGGGGTGTACTGCGAGCCGAAGCGCACGTCCATCGCCGACTTGACCTTGCCGTCGATCATCCAGGTGAGGGTGCGGCTGCTCTTGCTGATGCACATCACCCGCCCCTCCATGCACCGCGGATCGGGCTTGGCGACCGGCCTGGTGGTCGGCGGGCGCAGTTCGTCACGGGTCGGCTTCCTGGTCAGCCCGACCAGCCGCTGCCAGGTGACGGTGTCCGTCGCGCCGGTGGCGGGCAGCCCGCGGTCCTTCTGGAAGGTGGAGACGGCCGAGACCGTGATGGAGCCGTAGTAGCCGGTCGGGTTGAGATCGAAGTGACCGGTCTGCTGGAGCCTCGCCTGGAGTTCCCTTACCCGGTCGCTCTCCGAGCCGTTCGCCATCAGCGTCCTGGGGCGGTACGCGGTCCGGCTCGGCGTCGGCGCCGGCGGTGGGGGAGGCGTGGCGGTCCTGGGCGGCTCGGGAGTGGGCGTCGGGGCCGCCGTGGTGCGGGCGGCGGGGCTCGTCGGCGGCTTCGACGACGGCGACGACGGCGACGGCGGCTGTGACGGCTCCGGGGAGGAGCCGTTCGTCGTTACGGGAACACCGCCCTGCTTGGCATCGGCCGACCCGGGGAGCGGCTGCACCGTACAGCCGACACCCGCGGCCAGCACGGCGGCTGTGGCGAGCCCTCTGCGTAGGGCGGATGTCCTGAGCATCTTCGGCGTCCCCCGGTTTCTCCCGTGATCCATGGCATGCGTTCCTCAGTGTTCCCTCAGACAGTCCCCCGCAGGGCAAGGTTGCCCAAGCGGGCGAGGAATCCTGCCCGGGAGTCATCTTCCCTTGCCGGGAGACGAATTCCAGTGGGTGATTCCCCGGAGTGAAAGTACTTCCGGCCATGCTGCCCGTTCGGGCCCCCACGATCCCGCGCATGGCCGCGCGTCGGCGTCCGTGTCCGCCCCGCGTGTGCCCCGTACGTGCCGTACGCGCCGTGCCGTACGCGCGCCACTACAGTCCGTCATGATCGACCGGTCATGACGGTCCGTCAGCGGAGGCAGGGAGCGGAGCAGATGGCACACGAACCCGGCGGCGAACGGTTCACCGAGAGCGGTCTGCCCGTCGAACCGGTCTACGGCCCCGACGCGCTGGCGGGATGGGACCCCGCCGAGAAGCTCGGCGAGCCCGGTTCGTACCCCTTCACCCGTGGCGTCTACCCGACGATGTACACGGGCCGGCCGTGGACGATGCGCCAGTACGCGGGCTTCGGCACCGCCGCCGAGTCCAACGCCCGCTACCGGCAGTTGATCGCGCACGGTACGACGGGTCTGTCCGTCGCCTTCGACCTGCCGACCCAGATGGGGTACGACAGCGACGCGCCGCTCGCGGGCGGCGAGGTCGGCAAGGTCGGGGTCGCGATCGACTCGGTCGACGACATGCGGGTGCTGTTCGACGGCATCCCGCTCGGCCGGGTCTCCACGTCGATGACGATCAACGCACCCGCCGCGCTGCTGCTCCTCCTCTACCAACTGGTGGCCGAGGAGCAGGGCGTACCGGGCGCCGCGCTGACCGGCACCGTCCAGAACGATGTGCTCAAGGAGTACATCGCGCGCGGCACGTACATCTTCCCGCCGAAGCCGTCGCTCCGGCTGACCGCGGACATCTTCCAGTACTGCCGCGCCGAGCTGCCCAAGTGGAACACCATCTCGATCTCCGGTTACCACATGGCGGAGGCCGGGGCCTCACCCGTGCAGGAGATCGCGTTCACGCTGGCCAATGGCGTCGAGTACGTACGGACGGCCGTCGCCGCGGGCATGGACGTCGACGACTTCGCGCCCCGGCTCTCCTTCTTCTTCGTCTCCCGTACGACACTGCTCGAAGAGGTCGCCAAGTTCCGTGCCGCGCGCCGTATCTGGGCCCGGGTGATGCGCGAGGAGTTCGGCGCCCGGGACCCCAAGTCCCTGATGCTGCGGTTTCACACCCAGACCGCCGGCGTCCAGCTGACCGCGCAGCAGCCCGAGGTCAATCTCGTACGGGTGACGGTCCAGGGGCTGGCGGCGGTGCTCGGCGGTACGCAGTCGCTGCACACCAACTCCTTCGACGAGGCCATCGCCCTGCCGACGGCCACCTCGGCCCGGCTCGCGCTGCGTACCCAGCAGGTGCTGGCGTACGAGACGGATGTCACCGCCACCGTCGACCCCTTCGCCGGCTCGTACGCCGTCGAGCGCATGACGGACGACGTCGAGGAGGCGGCGGTCGCGCTGATGGCGCGGGTCGAGGACCTGGGCGGCGCGGTCGACGCGATCGAGCTCGGCTTCCAGAAGAGCGAGATCGAGCGCAGCGCGTACGCCGTCACCCGGGAGACGGAGAGCGGTGAGCGGGTGGTCGTCGGCGTCAACCGCTTCACCCTCGACGAGGAGGAACCGTACGAGCCGCTGCGCGTCGACCCGGCGATCGAGGCCCAGCAGGCCGCCCGGCTGGCGCGGCTGCGCGCGGAGCGGGACCGGCCCGCGGTGGACCGCGCGCTCGCGGGGGTGCGGGCGGCGGCGGAGGGGACGGCGAATGTGCTGCCGCCGATGAAGACGGCGCTGGCGGCGCGGGCCACGGTGGGGGAGGTGTGCGACGCGTTGCGGGAGGTGTGGGGGAGGTACGTACCGACGGACGCGCGCTGACTCTCCGCCGACTCCCCGCCGACTTTCCGCCCACCCTTCGCTGTCCCTGAACACACATGCGGGTGTTGGTCCGCGTGTGCGACACTCCGGCCATGCTGGGTGTGACTGATCTGCCGACCTATCTGGTGGGCCTCGTACTGATCGTTCTGCTGCCGGGACCGAACTCGCTCTATGTGCTCTCCGTCGCGGCCCGGCGCGGGATACGCGCGGGCTACTCCGCGGCGGCGGGCGTCTGGTGCGGCGACACCGTACTGATGGTGCTCTCCGCCGCCGGTGTCGCGTCGTTGCTCCAGGCCAATGAGCTGGCTTTCGGCGTCGTCAAGTTCGCCGGCGCCGGCTATCTGACCTGGCTCGCGATCGGGATGATGCGCGCGGCCTGGTCGATGTGGCGCACCCGGCACGAGCGCACGGAGGCGGCGTCCGCGTCCGCCGCCCCGCCGACGGCGAAGGCGACGGAGCGGCCGTATCGCAGGGCGCTGGTGATCAGCCTGTTCAACCCGAAGGCGATCCTGTTCTTCATCTCCTTCTTCGTGCAGTTCGTCGACCCGGGCTACGCGCACCCCGCGCTGTCGTTCGTGCTGCTGGGACTGCTCGCCAACGTGGCCAGCGCCCTCTATCTGTCGGCCCTGATCTTCGGCGGCACACGCCTCGCCGCCGCCTTCCGCCGCCGCAGGCGTCTGTCGGCGGGGATGACATCGGCGGCGGGCGCGCTGTTCCTCGGCTTCGCGGTGAAGCTGTCACTGAGCAGCGCCTGAGGGCGGCCACGCGGTGACCGCGTGGTCGAATAGGGGATGACTTCGTTCTGGACGGGCGAGCGGATACGGCTGCGCGGTATCGAGCCCGACGACTGGACCGCGTTCATGCGCTTCGCCACGGACGAGGAGCGGTTGGGGGATCTGCTGCGCCCGCCCCGGTCCGCCGAGAGTTTCCGCGCGTGGACGAAGGAGCAGGCGGCGGCCGCGTCCGACGGCGATTGCTTCCAACTGGCGATCGAAGCCGTCGCAACGGGGGAGATCGTCGGCGCTGTCGGCTCGTACCACGCCGACCCGCGCGCGGGCTGGTTCGAGTACGGCGTCACGATCGGCGCCGATCACCGGCGCGAAGGCTATGCGGCGGAGGCCGTCGTACTGCTGCTGCGGTTCATGTTCGCCGAGCGGCGCTTCCACAAGTGCGGAGCGCGGGTCTTCGCACACAACGAGGCGTCCCTGGCGCTCCAGCGTCGGCTCGGATTCGTCGAGGAGGGCCGCCTCCGTGATCAGGTGTTCTTCGCCGGCCGGCACCACGATCTCGTCATGATGGGCATGCTCGCCGACGAGTTCGCCCAGCTGCACCCGCTGAACGAACCCTGAGTTCAGCCATCGAAGATGTCGGCGATGCCGAGGGCGTCCGGCTCGGCCGGCCGGGGCCGAGCGCAGCAGCCGCTGGAGCTTGAGCAGCGCGACGCGATCGCTATCCGGGCGCGGAGCGTGATTCAGTCATCACTCGCCGTTCCGGCTCCGTGTTGTGGGGCGGACAGCCGACCGATTCGCGGAGATCTTCCGGATTCGGGCTGCACGAATTGATCGTGGGAAATCGTGAGTTCACGTGCGCTTTCCCTCCCGTTCGCTCATTGCCGCGTCCGGAAAATGCTCACTGTTGGCGGCGGCTATGTGTCAAGATCTTCGAGGTCCTTTTCGTAGGAAACTCGAAAACTGGGAGCTGATTTATCGTGCGCGTGGGTGCAATTCGTGGGACCTTCATGGCCGGCCTGGCGGCGGTAGCGCTTGTCGCAAGTGGCACGGGAATCGCGAACGCGGCGGAGAGCGGTGAGAGAGCCGTTTATGCTCAGCTTGTGAACGGCAAGAACAAGTGTCTTTCCATAGCGGCGGGCGGATCCACCGCGAACGGCGTTGCGGCCATTCAGTACACGTGTAACGGTGGCGACGAGCAGAAGTGGGCGTTCACCCCTGAGGGGCTGCTCAACTACAAGAGCGGTAAGTGCCTCTCGGTTTCCGCAGGCGGCTCCACGGCCAACGGTGCAGCCGCTATCCAGTACACCTGCAACGGGGCCCCCGAGCAGGGCTGGACGCTCTACTCCAACGGTGAACTGCGGAACGCGAAGTCCAATAAATGCCTCTCCATCGAGGGCGGCGGTAGCGACGCGAATGGAGCCGCGGCCATTATCTGGGACTGCAACCGAGGCCCCGAGCAGTACTGGGTCTGGTAATCAGCGGCGGGTAGGGGACTCCAGGCCCGAAATCTCGCATTGAGTTCTGGAGCGGAGTTCCGTGCTGCGACGCGGAACTCCGCTCCTTTCTGAGGCCAGGAATTCGCCACGGCGCCCCGCGCCCTACGGCGCGGGACAAAGGGCGCCCGGACTCAGCCCAGGGCTGTCTTCTTGAACGAGCGCGCGCGCCTGACGACTCTCCGGACCGTCGCATTGCGCGGAATGAACGCGAGTTGCGCGGGCACGCCACCCGGTAGCGCCAGTGCCGTGAGCCGTCGGCGCTTGAAGTACTTCAGCGTGCGCGACGTCAGATGCTTGGAGAGATAGCGCTCCGCCCGCGGACGAAGACCGGGGTAGATCTGCGGTTGCATCGCGAAGCCCACGGTGGCGACAAGGTCCCCGAGTTGCTCGTCCGGCTGGTGCTTGGGGTCCGTTTCCTCCAGCGGCGCCAGCAGCGCGTCCACGATCGTGACCGGAACGCGGTTGCTGTTCTGGTACGGAGTGAGCCGTTCCAGCAGCATTTCCGTACCGGCACGGGCGACCGGAAGATCGTAGAAGGTGGCCGCGGTGAACAGGGCTGTGGAGAAGCAGGCGACCACCAGGGCCGGGTTCAGCCGCTGGTAGAGCACTTCGGCGAGCACCGGCCCCGACCGCACGGTCAGTTGGGCGCCGAGCCGGTCGGCCTCCTCCTCAAGCCGCCGCGACCAGTGGGCGGGGGCCGAGGGGTGCGGCTTGAACACAATGTTCTTGTGACCGCGTGCCACGGCGCCACGGAGCATCAGGACGTGCAGCTCCTCCTCTTCCCGCGCCGTGAGGATGTCGAGCATGGACAGATACTGGCCCAGCAGCAGGGCAGGCGGTTCGGAATCTGCCAAGACATCCGTCACCGGGTCCACCGTCGCGTCCGCCAGCTCCGCGAGCACCTTGACGAAGGTGTCGGTGGGCACGATCTCGGGCTCGACGCCGAACTCGGTCAGCAGCAGAGGCTTCAGCCCCGGCACCAGATCCAGGTGGAGCAGCCGCTCGACCCGGCCCCCGATCAGCGGGTCGAGCTTGGAGCGGGTCGGACCGTAACTCATCAGCCCGTCCGCGTAGACATGGATCGGGCTCTCGCCGAAGATCATGGCGACCGCCTGGGACGGGTTGGCCTGGATCGACTCGCAGGCGATCTCCACCGGCTCGTCGCCCAGGTTCCACGCCTCGCGGACGGCTCGCTGCCACAGTGGCGCGTCCTGCTCACGCGGGGCCCAGCCCGCCGGATGGAACGGCCGGATGAACTCGTTCCACGAGCGGACCTCGTCGAACTCCGGCCGCAGACAGCCGAATCCGGGCAGCTCGTTGAACGGCTTGCCCAGTTCCGGCGAGGCGGAGACATCACTGACGACGAGGATGCGCCGGTGATCGTCCCGTGCCCCGAACTGTCCGGCCCTGAGCGCCGCGGTCACGGTGGCCGCGGCGTACTGCGTGGCCGCGAAGAACAGCTGAGTGGTGGATGTGCCCGCCATCAGACCTGGACCTCCAAGGAGCGGGAGACGGGACGGCGGCGTACGCGGCGGAGGTGCCCGGCACGGCGGGTGCCGAGCGCGTCAAGCGTCTCCGCCAGGATGTCGGACGGCATGCGCTTCAGTGCGGCCGCGCTCATCGAGCGCAGTTTCCGTGCCACTGACGGTTCCATCCTCTCGATGGAGTCCAGGTGATGGGCCATGACCGCGCAGTAGGTCCGTACGGCCTTGGGGAGTAGTCGGTCGGCGTCCGCGTCCTCGGCCGTCTCCGCCAGCACCTGGTCGAAGGCACGGATGAAGTCGAGCTGCCGTACGTCACCGATCTGAGTGAGGGACGAAGCGACCCCGCGCCGGTAGAAGACCCCGAGCAGTCCGACCGCGGCGAAGGACTCCGCCTCGCGGTGCAGGCGCCAGATCCAGGGCCGGTCCTCGGCGGTCCGCAGGCCGTCCCTGAAGTGAACCAGACCGCGGTCGACGAGGCGGCGGTGGTAGATGCCGGCCCAGGCGTACGCGTAATCGACCGAAGTGGAGCGGTCGGCGGGCAGGATCGCGTCCCGGGGCGACAGCACCTTGTCCCGCCGGCCGACGGGGACGCGGTGGATCGTCCGTGCCTTGCCCGTGAACTGGACGTGGTCAGTACGGACGAAGTCGCAACCCAGCCGCTCTATGGAGGCGAGCAATCGCTCGAAATATCCCGGCGCCACCCAGTCGTCTCCGTCGAGGAAGGTGACATACTCCCCGTCCGCGGCGTCCAGACCCGTATTGCGCGCGGTGGCCAGCCCCCCGTTCTTCTCATGTCTGAGGAGCACCGCCCCCGGAAGGTCACGCGCCGCCTGTTCGAGGATCGCCGGCGTACCGTCCGTCGAACAGTCGTCGACAAGAACGAACTGGAAGTCCTCGCGGCTGTTCGCGCGCAGGCTTCTAAGGGTTTCTAGGGCGTACGTCTGCACGTTGTAGAACGGCACGACAACAGAGAGCTTGGCCACCCGCGAGACGCTAGGCGGCGGCACGTCATGCAGCCTGACATCCGGGCGCATGGAAGGTGAACGAAGAATGGCGGAATGGTGAAGCGGTCCGGATCCCGGCCGCTTTCCGGCCGTTCCGGGCTCGCGTCGCCATTCGTAGACGTGCTGTTAACCCTTTATTGCCATTGAGTTGGGGCGACAAACGGAATGGCTTTCTAACGTCCTCGTCGTGCCATCACGTACCAGCGGTCAAGCGGTCCGGGTCGCCGTGCTCGCCGACTCCGACACCCGGTGGAAGTGGGGCGCGCTCACCGCGCGCCGCATCACGCCGGACGATCGCTCCATAGAGCTCAGCGGTTTTCTCCTGCGCGGACGGGCCACGCCCACCGCGAGACAGCTCGCCGAGGTCGGCGCGGAGGCGGACGCCCTGCGTGAGCTCACCGGCACCGACTTCCTGCGGACGCTGCGCGAGGGGTCGTACGACCTGGTCGTCCTGGCCCTCGTCGGCGGCGCCGTACAGGCGATGCTGCACGGGATAGCCGCCCTGAAGCTGACCGACCGGCCCGTGATCGTCACCGGCTATGTCGGGGTCGTCTACGAGAAGCTCTCCGACGGGCTGCTGCTGCGGCACGGCGCGGATGTCGTCCTCGCCAACTCGCGCTACGACGCGCAGCGGTTCCGCACCGTATATGAGGGAGTCGGCGCCGACGCCTCCTCCGTCACCGAGGCCGCGCTGCCCTTCCTCGGCGGTGAGCGGTACGTGCCCGAGGAGGGCCGCGACACCGTCGTCTTCGCCGCCCAGCCCTCCGTACCGGCGAGCCGCGCCGACCGTACGTATCTGCTGCGGCGTCTCGTCGAGCACGCCAGGCTCCACCCGCGCCGCGAGGTGCTGCTGAAGCTCCGCAGCAAGCCCGGCGAGCACACCACGCATGTGGAGGAGTTCCCCTACCAGCGCCTCGCCGAGAAGGTGCCCGGCGGTCTGCCGCCCAACTTCCGGCTCGTGTACGGGAACATGGGCGAGGTCCTGGACCGTACGGATCTGCTGGTCACCGTCTCCTCGACGGCCGCCCTCGAATCCCTGCACCGGCGCATCCCGACCGCGATCCTCACCGACTTCGGGGTGCGGGAACCGCTCGGCAACCACCACTTCATCGGCTCGGGCTGTCTGGCGTCCTGGGACCAGCTGGACGGCGGCGGGCGCCCGCGCCCCGACGCCGTCTGGGCGGACCGGCAGGGCGTCGCCGCCGACGGATCGTACGCGTCGGCCTTCGACACCGCCCGGCGGCGGGTGGCGGAGCTGCTGGACGGGCCCGAGCTGCCCGACATCGACCCGTACTACACGGCCACCACCGCCCCCGGGTATCTGCCGCCGCTGCTGGCCCGCTACCACCTGGCAGTGGACGGGACTCCACTGCCGTCCCGGGCCTCCGACGGCGATGCCCGAGGGGTCAGACGCGTGGTGCGCGAGGCCGTACGGGGCGCCGCGCGCGGCGCCTACCGCCACGGAGTGCAGCGCGTGGCGCCCGTCATCCGCCGCATGGGCGACCTGTGACCGGGCCGACGGCGCCGGCACAGGAACCGACCCCCGTCCGGCCCGCCACCCAGGGACGGGCGGCGGACGACCGGGCCGATGCCCCCGCGGTGGACGACCCGGCCGCGAACCGAGCCACCCCAGATGACCGAGCCGCAGCTGAACGACCCGCGGACGACCTGTCCGCGGACCAAGGAGTACAGATGACCGTCCTCGCGGTGATCCCCGCACGCGGCGGATCCAAGGGCGTACCCGCCAAGAACCTCGCCCCCGTCGGTGGCGTACCGCTCGTCGTGCGCGCCGTCCGCGCCTGTCTGGCCGCCCGGCGCGTGACCGATGTCGTCGTCTCGACCGACGACGCGGCCATCGCCGACGCGGCCCGCGGCGCCGGCGCCGAGGTCGTCCTGCGCCCCGCCGCCATCGCGGGGGACACGGCGACCAGCGAGGCGGCCGTGCTGCACGCGATGGACGCCTACGGCGCGATGCGCGGCAAGACCGCCGAGGTCGTCCTGCTGGTGCAGTGCACCAGCCCGTTCATCACCGCCGACGACCTCGACGGCGTCGCGGGCGCCGTCACCGAGGACGGCGCGGACAGCGCGCTGACCGTCGCGCCGACCCACGGCTTCATCTGGCGCCAGGACAGCGCGGGCAGCGCGGACGCCGGGGTATCGGGCGGCTACGGCGTCAACCACGACAAGGCCAACCGGCCGCGCCGCCAGGACCGCCCCCAGGAGTATCTGGAGACCGGCGCCGCCTACGCGATGCGCGCCGAAGGCTTCCGCGCGGCCAAGCACCGCTTCTTCGGCCGCACCGCGCTCGTCTCCACCGACCCCGCCCGGGTCCTGGAGATCGACGACCCGCACGATCTGGCCCGCGCCCGCGCGCTGGCCCCGCTCCTCGACCCGGCCGTCCTGCCGACGTACGACGACATCGACGCGGTCGTACTCGACTTCGACGGCACCCAGACCGACGACAAGGTCTTCGTCGACTCCGACGGCCGCGAGATGGTCGCCGTGCACCGCGGCGACGGGCTGGGGATCGCCGCGCTGCGCCGCAGCGAACTGAAGCTGCTCATCCTCTCCACCGAGCAGAACCCGGTCGTCGCCGCCCGCGCCCGCAAGCTCCAGGTGCCGGTGCTGCACGGCATCGACCGCAAGGATGTCGCGCTCAAGCAGTGGTGCGACGAGCACGGGATCGCGCCCGAGCGAGTGCTCTACGTCGGGAACGACGTCAACGACCTCCCGTGCTTCGGACTCGTCGGCTGGCCGGTGGCCGTCGCGAGCGCCCATGACGCCGTACGCGCCGCCGCGCGTGCCGTCACCACGACCCCCGGAGGCGAGGGAGCGATCCGCGAGATCGCCGCCTGGATCCTCGGGCCGGGTCTCCAGACCCCCCACACCCCCACCCTCAACAAGTAAGGACGCTCCATGAGCACCAACTCCACCTCGCGCCTGCGCACCTTCGGCACGCGGACCGCCGGACCCGGCCAGCCGGTCTACGTCACGGGTGAGATCGGCATCAACCACAACGGCGAGCTGGACAACGCCCTGGCCCTGATCGACGTCGCCGCCGACGCCGGCTGCGACGCGGTCAAGTTCCAGAAGCGCACCCCGGAGATCTGCACCCCGCGCGACCAGTGGGACATCGAGCGGGACACCCCCTGGGGCCGGATGACGTACATCGACTACCGTCACCGCGTCGAGTTCGGCGAGGACGAGTACCGCGCCATCGACGAGCACTGCAAGAAGCGCGGCATCGACTGGTTCGCCTCCCCGTGGGACACCGAGGCCGTCGCCTTCCTGGAGAAGTTCGACCTGCCCGCCCACAAGGTGGCCTCCGCCTCCCTCACCGACGACGAGCTGCTGCGCGCCCTGCGTGCCACCGGCCGTACCGTCATCCTCTCCACCGGCATGTCGACGCCGAAGCAGATCCGGCACGCGGTCGAGGTCCTGGGCAGCGACAACATCCTGCTCTGCCACGCCACGTCCACGTACCCGGCCAAGGCCGAGGAGCTGAACCTGCGCGTGATCAACACGCTCCAGGCCGAGTTCCCGAACGTCCCGATCGGCTACAGCGGCCACGAGACCGGTCTCCAGACCACCCTCGCCGCCGTCGCCCTCGGCGCCACGTTCGTCGAGCGTCACATCACCCTCGACCGCGCCATGTGGGGCTCGGACCAGGCCGCCTCCGTCGAGCCGCAGGGCCTCCAGCGCCTCGTGCGCGACATCCGCACCATCGAGGCGTCCCTCGGTGACGGCGTCAAGAAGGTCTACGAGTCGGAGCTCGGCCCGATGAAGAAGCTCCGCCGTGTCGCGGGCGTCGTCGCCGAGTCCACCGAGCCGGTGGCGGTCTGACGCCATGACCGGTGCCGGCGGGGGCTCCCCGCACCCTCGTGCGACCGCGGGCGGAGACGCCGGCGGGAACGCCGACGCGATCGCATTCGTGGAGAGCCCGGTCCAGCTGCTCAATGTGCTGGAGTGGACGCGAGCCAGCGCGACCGGTGACGCCCTCACCGTCGTCGTGCTGTCACCCACCGATCCCATGTCGCGCGGCCAGCTCCGCAGAATGGCGGAGCTGGCCCGTGACGAGGGTTTCACCGTGCGCTGGCAAGAGGCGCGCGGTGGTGCGGGGGCGCCCCTGCGGACGCTGCGGGAACTGACCCCGCTGCTCCGCAAGGCCGGCCGGATAGTCATCGGGGACCCGTTCTCCCGGTATGTACAGCTGCTGCTGACCCTGGTCAGCGGCAAGGAACTGACGGTGGTGGACGACGGCACCGCCACGCTGGAGTTCATCGGGCAGATCGCCCGCGGCGAACGGCTGGTGCGCTGGCACCGGCGCGGCGGCAGCCGCGGGCCGCGGGAACTGGTCCTCGCGCCCGTCACCGCGGCCGCGCGCCGCCGGCTCTCCCCGTCGGACGGCCGTACGGTCGAGGTCTTCACCTCGATGCCCGTCGAGGAGATCCCGGCCGGCATCACCGTCACCGCCAACCGCTTCGAGTGGACGCGGGCCACATTCGGGCCGCCCCGGATAGCCGCGGGCGCGGACATGGTCGGTACGTCGCTGGTCGAGACGGGCGTGATCGACGCGGACCAGTACATCGAGGCGGTCACGGCGCTCGCCCGCACACACGGCGCCACCCGCTACTTCGCGCACCGCCGCGAGGACGTGGACAAGCTGCACCGCCTCCACACGGTCACGGGCCTGGAGATCGTCCGCCCGGACCTCCCCCTGGAAGTGATCGCGCGCCGGGGGCCGATCGGCAAGACGATCCTGAGCTTCCCCTCCACGGTGGTCCACACCCTCCCCCTGGCCCTGGCGGGCACGGGCGTACGCGTCGCGGTCTGCGACATCGCCCCGGAATGGCTGAAGGAGACGGCGAGCCCACGCGCCCAGGGCTTCCTGTCGGGCGTAACGGGCACGGCCCGCGACATCCACCGCCTCCCGAGACTGCCTTCGCCGGCCTGAGGCACTGAGCCGGGAACGGGAGTCGCGCCCCAATAACAATCAATTTGTTAGACTGGGCGTATGGCCACTCCTCCTGTTCCTGGTGAAGGTCCCACGCGGCCGGTGTCCGTCTCTCTCCACGAAGGCACGATCGCGGCCCTCAAGGAGCGCACCGGCAGGCGTGGCATGTCCGCGTACGTCGAAGCCCTCATCCAGCGGCAGCTGGAACGGGAGCGGCTGCGGGAGCTGATCGAGGACGCGGAGGCCCAGCACGGCCCGGTCGATCCGGCAGCGGTCGAGGCCAAGCGGGCCCTCCTGCGCGGTGACACCGGCGGCTCGGCGAACGCCGCGTGAGCGGGACGCTCGTCCTGGACTGCGAGGGGCTGTCCAAGCTCGTACGAGGCACCCCCGAGCTCACAGAGTGGCTGGCCGCGGCCGAATCCGAAGACATGCGCGTGGTCGTCAGCTCCGTCACGCTCGTCGAAGCGCGTGACCCCAAGGTCAACCAGGCCCGGTTCGACTACGCCGTCTCCCGCCTGAACATCATCCCGCCCACGGAAGCCATCGCCCGCCACGCGAGCAGACTCCTCGCGGCGGCCGGTCTGCACGGCCACAAGTACGCGCTCGACTCCATCGTGGCGGCCACCGCACTGGCCTCGCCCGCCCCGGTCACCGTCCTGACCTCGGACCCCGAGGATCTCCTGATGCTCTGCGGCTCCGGTGTCCGCGTGATCAAGGTCTGAGATATGACCCTGAAGCGCATCGACGTCGACGTCGACGACAGCGATCTCACACTGATCAAAGAGGCCGCCGGCCGCCTCGGCACATCGCAGGCCGAAATCATCCGTGAGGGCATTCACCGCATCGCGTCGGCCCACCGCGTGTGGGACGAGCCGTTCGTCACCGATGAGGAGACGTCCGACCTGGGCGGGCACGCGAGGTGAGGACCGCGCGGATCGCGCGGTATACCCGCTTGGTCCGTACCTCATGCACGCCGGAACCCGGTTTCTTGGCCTGTGTGGCTGAAATTTTCTTGATCGGGGGCTGGTTGATCAGTGAAGGGGCCTACTCTTCAACAGGTGAGCCAGTTGATGTCCTGCGAGTCCGAGCCAGACCTGCCCGCGCCAGCGGAAGCCGCACTCCCCGGCACGTTGCCCGAAACCCTCCGTGCCGAGCTGATCGCCTTCCGCCGGGACATGCATATGCATCCCGAGCTGGGCAACCAGGAATTCCGTACCACCGCCGCGCTCAAGCACCGGCTGGAGCGGGCGGGGCTCGTGACGCGGGTGCTGAAGACCGGTACCGGGCTCGTGTGCGACATCGGGACGCCGGACCCCGCCCGGCCCATGCTGGCCCTGCGCGCCGACATCGACGCGCTGCCCATCCCGGACACCAAGACGGGCGTCCCGTACCGCTCCACCGTGCCCGACCGGGCGCACGCCTGCGGGCATGACGTCCATACCACCGCCGTGCTCGGTGCGGGGCTGGTTCTCGCCGAGCTCGACCGGCAGGGGCAACTGCCCAACGCCGTACGGCTGATCTTCCAGCCCGCCGAGGAAGTGCTGCCCGGCGGCGCCGCCGACGCCATCGAGTCCGGGGTGCTCGACGGCGTCGGCGGCATCGTCGCCGTGCACTGCGACCCCAAGGTCGACGCCGGGCTGATCGGACTGCGGCCAGGACCGATCACCTCCGCCTGCGACCGGCTGGAGATCAGCCTCGACGGTCCCGGCGGCCACACCGCGCGCCCGCACCTCACCACCGACATGGTGACCGCCGCCGCCAAGGTGGCGACCGAGGTCCCCGCGCTGCTCGCCCGCCGGGTCGACGCCCGCTCCGGGCTCTCCGTCACCTGGGGACGTATCGCGTCGGGCCACGCCTGTAATGTCATCCCGCAGCACGCCGAACTCTCCGGCACCGTCCGCTGCCTGGACCTGCCCGCCTGGCGCGACGCCCCGGACCTGGTGCACGCCGCGATCGACGAGATCGCCGCGCTGCATCACGCCAAATCGCAGATCGAGTACATCCGGGGCGTGCCGCCGGTCGTCAACGACCCGGTCGTCACGGAGCTGCTGCGCGCGGCGCAGACCGCCCGCCGCGGTTCGTATGCGATCGAGGACACCGAGCAGAGCCTCGGCGGGGAGGACTTCTCCTGGTATCTGGAGCAGGTGCCGGGCGCGATGGCGCGGCTCGGCGTACGGACCCCCGGCAGCCAGGCCAGGTACGACCTGCATCGTGGCGATTTCGACGTCGACGAGCAGGCGATCCAGGTCGGCGTGGAGCTTTTCACGGCCGCCGCGTTGATCGACGGAAACCGTTTGTAGGCGGCCATGACACTTCCGGCTCGCACTCCGTTCGCGACGATCCGATAACAGCTTCCGTACAGGTCTTTATCTGACATCTACGCGCGTTACGATCCGGGGCGAAACCAGCGCCAGCCGAGGCGCTTCGGTCAGGTTGAAGGAGCCTCCCTTGCGCCGGATCACCAGGATCGCCACCGTGGGTGTCGCGTCAGCGGCACTCGCGCTCACCGCCACCGCGTGTGGCAACAAGTCGTCGTCGGACGCCTCTTCCGACTCCAAGGAAGCCGGCGCCGCCATCGCGTACGACATCGGTGGCCGCGGCGACCAGTCGTTCAACGACGCCGCCTACGCGGGCCTGTCCAAGGCCGAGACCGATCTGAAGATAAAGGGCAGCGCCGCCGAGCCCTCCGAGGGCGAGTCGGACGCCGACAAGGTCCAGCGCCTGACCGAGCTGGCCCGCTCCGGCAACAACCCCGTGATCGGTGTCGGCTTCGCGTACGCGCCCGCCATCAAGAAGGTCGCGCCGAAGTTCCCGAAGACCACCTTCGGCATCATCGACGACTCCTCGGTGACCGGCAAGAACATCGCCAACATGGTCTTCAACGAGGAGCAGGGCTCGTACCTCGCCGGCGTCGCCGCCGCCAAGGTCACCAAGTCCAAGACGGTCGGCTTCATCGGCGGTGTCGAGACCCCGCTGATCAAGAAGTTCGAGGCCGGCTTCGCGCAGGGCGTCAAGGACACCGACCCGGCGGTCAACGTCCTGTCGCAGTACCTGACCCAGCCCCCGAACTTCGACGGCTTCTCCAAGCCCGACCTGGGCAAGGCCGCCGCGCAGGGGCAGCTCGACAAGAAGGCCGACGTGGTCTACGCCGCCGCCGGTCTGGCCGGCTCCGGCTCGATCGAGGCCACCGCTCAGGCCGGTAAGTGGGCCATCGGCGTCGACTCCGACCAGTACAGCCAGAAGGGCCTGGCCGCCTACAAGGACCAGATCCTGACCTCGGTCACCAAGGATGTCGCCGACTCGGTCTACAACCTGATCAAGTCCGTCCAGGACGGGACGCCGCAGACCGGTGAGATCCGCTACGGCCTGGACAAGGACGGCGTCGGCCTGGCCGACTCCAACCCGGCCTACACCAAGCTGACCGATGTGGTCGCCGCGGTGGAGAAGGCGAAGAAGGACATCGTGGACGGCAAGATCACCGTCAAGACCACGCCGTAACGGCTCTGTCGGGTCGCGCGGTGGTACCTCCCGCGGGCCCGGGGCGACGGTGTGCGCCGTCGTCCCGGGCCCCGGGCGCACCCGCCCCGGCGCACCGGCCGAGGTACGAACCCCCGGTCACCGCCCGGTCACCCCCCGATCGGCCCGGCATCCCCCGTCTTACGATTCGGCAGCGCTACGCGTGTAGACGACCCTCCGGCGCGATAACTTCACCCCCGCCTGCCACTGTCACCCCCGCCTTTACTCCTTTCCCGCCAAGGAGAGTGCGTCATCAACGCGTCCAGCAGCCCGCCCAGCGGTCCCACCAGCAGTCCCCCCGCAGTCGAACTGCGCGGCATCACCAAGAGATTCCCCGGCGTTGTCGCCAACCACGACATCGACATCACCATCCGCAAGGGCACGGTCCACGCCCTGGTCGGTGAGAACGGCGCGGGCAAGTCGACCCTGATGAAGATCCTCTACGGCATGCAGAAGCCGGACGAGGGCACCATCACCGTCGACGGCGCGGAGGCCGCGTTCACCAGCCCCGCCGACGCCATCGCGCGCGGCATCGGCATGGTGCACCAGCACTTCATGCTCGCCGACAACTTCACCGTCCTGGAGAACGTCGTCCTGGGCGGCGAGAGCCTGTACGGCATCGGCGCGAAGGCGCGCAAGAAGATCAAGGAGATCTCGGACGCGTACGGCCTCGGCGTACGCCCCGACGCGCTCGTCGAGGACCTCGGGGTCGCCGACCGCCAGCGCGTGGAGATCCTCAAGGTCCTCTACCGCGGCGCCCGCATCCTGATCCTGGACGAGCCCACCGCCGTGCTGGTGCCGCAGGAGGTCGAGGCGCTCTTCGACAATCTGCGCGAGCTCAAGGCCGAGGGCCTGACCGTCATCTTCATCTCGCACAAGCTGGGCGAGGTGCTGTCGGTCGCCGACGACATCACCGTCATACGCCGCGGTACGACCGTGGGCACCGCCGACCCCGCGCACACCACCACCAAGCAACTCGCCGAGCTGATGGTCGGCAGTGAGCTGCCCTCGCCGGAGACCCGCGAGTCGACGGTGACGGACATACCGACGCTCACGGTGGACGGGCTGCGGCTGACCGCGACCGACCCCGACGGCGCGGTACGCGAGGTGCTCGACGGCATCACCTTCACCATCCACCGGGGCGAGATCCTCGGCATCGCGGGCGTCGAGGGCAACGGCCAGACCGAGCTGATCGAGGCGCTGATGGGGCTGCGCGACCCCGACGGCGGGGTGATTACCCTCGACAACGCCGACATCTCGCACGCGCCCACCCGCAAGCGCCGCGAGGACGGTATCGGCTACATCCCCGAGGACCGGCACCGCCACGGGCTGCTGCTGGAGGCCCCGCTCTGGGAGAACCGCATCCTCGGCCATGTCACCGAGCGGCCCAACAGCCGCGGCGGACTGCTCGATCCGAAGGCAGCCCGCGCCGACACCACCCGGATCGTGCGCGAGTACGACGTCCGTACGCCCGGTATCGAGGTCACCGCGGCCTCGCTCTCCGGCGGCAACCAGCAGAAGCTGATCGTCGGCCGCGAGATGAGCCACCACCCCAAGCTGCTGATCGCCGCCCACCCGACCCGTGGTGTGGACGTCGGCGCGCAGGCGCAGATCTGGGACCAGATCCGGGACGCCCGCCGGGAGGGGCTGGCCGTCCTGCTGGTCTCCGCGGACCTGGACGAGCTGATCGGGCTCTCCGACACCCTGCGGGTGATGTACCGCGGCCGGCTCGTCGCCGACGCGGATCCCGCCACCATCACTCCGGAGGAACTGGGTTCGGCCATGACCGGCGCCGCCACCGGTCATCTGGAGGCAGAGCCCGAGCCGGCGGCGGAGTCCGCGTCCGCGTCGACGGCACAGGCACCACAGGCCGCAGCGGCACCCCCGGAGGACGAAGCCCGATGAAGAAGTTCGACAAGGACCGGCTGATCCTGGGCTTCGCGGGCCCGGTGCTCGCGCTGGTCGTCGCCATCGTCCTCACCACCGTGGTGCTGCTCGTCTCGGGCAGCGACCCCTTCGAGCCGTACCGCATCATGTTCGAGTCCGCCTCGTACGTCGATGTCCAGGTGCTGATCGTCAACCAGGCCGGCACGTACTATCTGGCCGCGCTCGCGGTCGCCGTCGGCTTCCGGATGAACCTCTTCAACATCGGTGTCGACGGGCAGTACCGGCTCGCCGCGATGATGGCGGCGCTCGTCGGCGCCAGCGTCGATCTGCCCGGCCCGCTCCAGATCGCCCTGATCGTGATCGTCGCGATGCTGGTCGGCGCCTTCTGGTCCGGTATCGCCGGCATCCTCAAGACCACCCGCGGGGTGAGCGAGGTCGTCTCCACGATCATGCTCAACTCGATCGCCACCAGCCTCGTCGCCTGGCTGATCCTGCCCAAGAACTTCGGCGTCCAGCCGGCCGGCTCCAACAATCTGACCACCGGTGACATCCCGGAGTCCGGCTGGTTCCCCGGCCTGTCCATGGGCGCCGAGGCCGGCGAGATCTACGGCTTCACCTTCGTCGCCGCCGCCTGCGGCCTCATCTACTGGTTCGTCCTCGGCCGTACCCGCTTCGGCTTCGACCTGCGCGCCACCGGCGCCAGCGAGACCGCCGCGCAGGCCTCCGGCGTCGACGCCAAGAAGATGATCCTCACCTCGATGCTGATCTCGGGCGCGGTCGCCGGCCTCGCCGGGATGCCGACGCTCCTCGGCGACACCCACACCTACAGCCTCGACTTCCCGACCGGCATCGGCTTCACGGGCATCACCATCGCCCTGCTCGGCCGGAACAACCCGCTCGGCATCGCCTTCAGCGCCCTGCTCATCGCCTTCCTGGACAAGGCGTCCGCCTCTCTCGACCAGTACGGGTACGAGAAGGAGATCGCCACGATCATGCAGGGCCTGATCGTGATCTCGGTCGTCGTCAGCTACGAGCTGGTCCGCCGCTACGGAATCCGCCGCCAGCAGCAGAAGGTCGGCGCGGAACTCGCCGCCGGTGGATCCCTCACGACCGAGGCCCACCCCAAGAACGACACGTCCGAGACCGAGAAGGAGGGGGCCGCGCTGTGAGTACGAGCACGAGCACCGTCTCAGCCACCAGCGCCGCCCCCAAGAAGGGCGGTGGCCGCCGGGCGCTCTCGCTGCCCGTCATCCTGCTGATCGTCGCGGGGGCGCTGGCCCTCGTCTCGCTCGTACGGCTGATCAGCGGCGCCGAGGACATCACCTCCGTCGGCCAGGTCGCCGGCGCCCTCGAACTCGCCATCCCCATCGGGCTCGCCGGACTCGGCGGACTGTGGGCCGAGCGCGCGGGCGTCGTCAACATCGGCCTCGAAGGCATGATGATCCTCGGCACCTGGTTCGGCGCCTGGGCCGGTTTCCAGTGGGGGCCGTGGGTCGGCGTCCTGTTCGGCATACTCGGCGGCTGCCTCGGCGGTCTGCTGCACGCCGTCGTCACCGTCACCTTCGGCGTGAACCACATCGTCTCCGGTGTGGCCATCAACATCCTCGCCGTCGGCGCCACCCGCTATCTCTCCAACTTCGCCTTCGACGGGGTCGACGGCGGCTCCTCCAAGCAGTCCCCGCGCATCGACTCCATCACCGAGATCACGATCCCCGGGCTCGCCGACTGGATGCAGGACCTCCAGGCCAGACACTGGTTCCTGATCTCGGACGTCGCGGGCGTCGTCGGCGGTCTGGTGACCAATCTGTCGCTGCTCACCGTGGTCGCGCTGCTGCTGATCCCCGGCACCTGGTGGGTGCTGTGGCGTACGGCGTTCGGCCTGCGGCTGCGCTCCTGCGGCGAGAACCCGGTCGCCGCCGAGTCGCTGGGCGTCAACGTCTACAAGTACAAGTACATCGCCGTCACCGTCTCCGGCGGGCTCGCCGGACTCGCCGGCGCCTTCCTCGCGATCGTCGCCACGGGCATCTACCAGGAGGGCCAGACCGGTGGCCGCGGCTATATCGGTCTCGCCGCGATGATCTTCGGCAACTGGATGCCGGGCGGCATGGCCTTGGGCGCCGGGCTCTTCGGCTTCACCGACAGCCTCAAGCTGCGCGGCGGCGCCGAGAACGTCCACGCCATGCTGCTGCTTCTCGCGATCCTGCTCGTCCTGGTCGTAGCGTGGCAGCTGTACAAGAAGAAGTACGTCTCCGCGGTGATCTCGGCGGCCGTCTCGGCGCTGCTCTTCGCCTGGTACGGGCTGACCGACCAGGTGCCGAGCCAGTTCGTGGACGCCGCTCCGTACGTCACGACGCTGCTGGTCCTCGCGCTCTCGGCGCAACGGCTCAGGATGCCCAAGGCGGACGGGATGCCGTACCGGAAGGGGCAAGGAAAATGACCGCACCGGCCGGACCGGCGGTGGACTGGGAGGCGCTGCGGGCCTCCGCGCGTGCCGCCATGACCCACGCGTACGCCCCGTACTCGAAGTATCCGGTCGGGGTCGCGGCCCTGGTGGACGACGGCCGCACGATCACCGGCTGCAATGTCGAGAACGCCTCGTACGGCATCGGGCTGTGCGCCGAGTGCGGTCTGGTCTCGGCGCTCCAGCTGAGCGGCGGCGGCCGGCTCACCCACTTCACCTGCGTCGACGGCGCGGGCGAGGTGCTGGTGCCGTGCGGGCGCTGCCGCCAGCTGCTGTACGAGTTCGGTGGCCCGGAGCTGGTCCTGGAGACTCCGGACGGCTTCCGCACGATGGCCGAGATGCTGCCGCAGGCGTTCGGCCCCGGGCACCTGAACTGACCGCGGCCCTCGGGGCGTACGCCCCTTCCTGAACCGGCCCCTCCGCCGCCGCGACCGACCCGGCGGTGGAGGGGGCCGTACCACCTCCCCGGCCCCCTCGGATCTATGCGCGTAGAGACCTCCGGGATACTCTCGCCCACGTACGGCAGTCATCGAAAGGATCACCATGGACGTCATCTCCGTCATCCGCACCAAGCGGGACCGGGGCGAGCTGAGCCCGGAGCAGATCGACTGGGTGATCGACGCCTACACGCGCGGCGAGGTCGCCGACGAACAGATGTCGGCGCTGGCGATGGCGATCCTGCTCAACGGCATGAACCGTACGGAGATCGCGCGCTGGACCGCGGCCATGATCGCCTCGGGCGAGCGCATGGACTTCTCCGCGCTGTCGCGCCCCACGGCCGACAAGCACTCCACGGGCGGCGTGGGCGACAAGATCACGCTGCCGCTGGCTCCGCTGGTCGCCGCGTGCGGCGCCGCCGTACCGCAGCTCAGCGGCCGGGGCCTCGGCCACACCGGCGGCACGCTCGACAAGCTGGAGTCCATCCCCGGCTGGCGGGCGCTGCTCTCCAACGCCGAGATGCTGGACGTCCTGGACACCACCGGCGCCGTCATCTGCGCGGCGGGCGACGGACTGGCCCCGGCCGACAAGAAGCTGTACGCGCTGCGCGATGTGACCGGCACCGTCGAGGCCATCCCGCTGATCGCCTCCTCGATCATGTCCAAGAAGATCGCCGAGGGCACCGGTTCGCTGGTCCTGGACGTCAAGGTCGGCTCCGGCGCCTTCATGAAGACGATCGAGGACGCCCGCGAACTGGCCTCCACCATGGTGGGCCTGGGCACCGACCACGGCGTACGGACCGTCGCGCTGCTCACCGACATGGACACCCCGCTCGGCCTCACCGCGGGCAACGCCCTCGAAGTACGCGAGTCCGTCGAGGTCCTGGCGGGCGGCGGCCCGGCCGATGTCGTCGAACTGACCCTCGCCCTGGCGCGCGAGATGCTCGACGCGGCGGGCCTGAAGGACACGGACCCGGCGAAGGCACTGGCCGACGGCTCGGCGATGGACGTCTGGCGCCGCATGATCGCCGCGCAGGGCGGCGACCCGGACGCGGCGCTCCCGGTCGCCCGCGAGACCCACACGGTGGTGGCCCCCGCCACGGGCGTCCTGACCCGCCTGGACGCGTACGGAGTGGGCGTCGCCGCCTGGCGCCTGGGCGCGGGCCGCGCCCGCAAGGAGGACCCGGTCCAGGCGGGCGCGGGCATCGAACTCCACGCCAAGCCGGGCGACCCGGTCACGGCGGGCCGGCCCCTGCTGACGCTGCACACGGACACCCCGGAGAAGTTCGACTACGCGCTGGACGCGCTGGCGGGCGCGTACGACATCGAGGCGCCCGACACGGCGTTCAAGGCGACGCCGGTGGTGCGGGAACGCATCGCCTGACCTGCGCCGACGGCCGGAGGCCGCTGATGTGCACGCCTCGTACGGTGAACGGGATCGGTGGACGGCCGCCGGTCCCGTTCGGCTGACCGGCCGCCCCACGCCCTACGGGCTGTGCCCGGCGCGCTGCGATGAGTTCCGGCCGCCGGGCCGGTCTCCCCAGTGTGGATGTCACGAAACCGATCGTTCTCGTCATCGCCGGCCACCTCACACCGGCCGAGGTGCCCCGGTTCTCCGAGGAGTTGTACGAGCGGCTGCACGGGGAACTGGCCGCGCGGCCGGACGGGTTCGTCGTGACCGAGGTGATCTGTGAGGTCGGCGGTCTCGTCCGGCCGAATCTGGCGGCCGTCGAAGTGCTCGCCAGGCTCCAGCTCGACGCCCGCAGACGCGGCTGCCGGGTCCGGTTGCGGGACGCCGGGCGGGAGTTGCGGCTGCTGCTGGATCTCGTCGGTCTCGGGGACATGGCGCGAGACACGTCCCCGGACGGGCCCTAGGTACGCGGCGCATCCAGCGATCAGGTGGTTCGCGGTGTGGTCCGTGGAGCGGTGCCCGGCGGCGGGAAGGGGATCATTCCGGGGCGCGGGTCGCGTGCCCCATGATGGAAAGGTGCTCGACATGCGAGCGTTCACGCGTGCCGCGCTGGTCGCCGTCTGTGCGGTCGGTGCCGCCCTCGCCGTCGTTCCCACGGCCCAGGCCGCACCCAACGCGGCGGCGCAGAAATGTCGTTACTTCTACACCAACTGGGGCCAGGGGCCGAACGGCGAGACCACCGGATTCGGGGACTACGCCGAGGGAGCCACCGACCCCCAGGGCCGGACCTGCCAGAACGGTTGGTGGTCCGACGCACGTGAGAAGGCCGACCCGCGTGAGAAGAGGGAAGAGGGCGCCCGAGGCTGACGCCGTCCTTCCCGGCCCTCCGACGCGGTCCGCTCGCGCCGGAGGGCGGACGCCAGGACCCCGGCAGAACCGGACCTACGCCTTCTCCAGCGCCGCCGGCAGACCGAACAGCGGGAACCACCGCTCCGTGTCCAGGAAGCAGTGCATCGTGGCGATCTTGCCGTGCTCGATCTCGATGACCTGGAGCGCCCACGGGGTGAAGCCGTCCCCCGACTCCGCCGGCTTGTAGTGCGCGAAGGCCGGTGTGCCGTTGGCCAGCGTCGGCAGGAGCCGCGAGCCCCGGCAGCCCGCGCCGATCGTGAGCATGAAGCCGGTGATGTCGTCGTGGCCCTGGAGCCACAGGTCGTACGGCGGCATGGTGAACTTCGCGTCGTCATGGAGCAGCGCCGTCAGCGCCTCCATGTCGTAGCCCTCGAAGGCCGCCACATACCGTTCGAGCAGCACCTTCTGCTCCTCGTCGAGCGGATCCGCCGCATCCGTCGCGGCCGGCTCCGACTCGGCGATCGTCGCCCGCGCCCGCTGGAGCGCGCTGTTGACGGAGGCGACCGTCGTCTCCAGCAGCTCGGCGACCTCGCTCGCCTTCCACGCCAGCACCTCGCGCAGGATCAGCACGGCCCGCTGCTTCGGCGGCAGATGCTGGAGCGCGGCCACGAACGCCAGCCGGATCGTCTCCCGCGACACCGCCGTCTCGGCCGGGTCGGCCACCGAGGGCAGCACCCGGCCGTCCGGCACCGGCTCCAGCCAGACGTTCTCCGGAAGCGAGGTGAGCTGCGCCTGGGCCACCGGCGTCGGGCCCGACAGATCCATCGGCCGGGCCCGGCGGTTGCCCGCGTTGAGCATGTCCAGGCATACGTTCGTCGCGATGCGGTAGAGCCACGACCGCAGCGAGGAGCGCCCCTCGAACTTCTCGTAGCTCTTCCACGCGCGCACCATCGTGTCCTGTACGGCGTCCTCGGCCTCGAAGGCCGATCCCAGCATCCGGTAGCAGTAGCCGGTCAGCTCCGTACGGTGCTTCTCCAGCCGGGAATCCAGGTCCTGTGCAGTTGCGAGATCACTCATCGTGTCACCCCAGTCGCCCCCTTGAGACCGGTCGCTGAGACCGGTCTCACGGAAGCTACCGCAGCGCACTGACAATCCGCTCAGGTTCCGGGCTTACGGCCGTAAACGTAGACATCGTCGCCGTTCTTCAGCAGCGACCAGTACTTCGCCGCGTCCGTCTTGGTCATGTTCACGCAGCCGTGCGAGCCGGGCGGGTTCCACATGCTCAGGTTCGCCTGGTGGAAGGCCTGTCCGCCGTCGAAGAACTGGGCGTAGGGCATGGGCACGTCGTAGATCGTGGAGACGTGGTCCTTGTTCCGCCAGTAGACCTTCTTGAGCCCGGTCCTGGTCTCGTAGCCGTCCCGCCCGGTACGCACCGGCACCGGTCCGTACACCAGCTTCTTGCCGTCCTGGATCCAGCTCAGCTGGCGTGTGAGGTCGACGCAGGCGATACGGCCCTTGTTGGTCGGGCACTTGCCCGCCTTGTTGGGTGTCTTGCCCGCGGCCTTCTGCTTGTTCATCAGATCCATCACGCCCCAGGTGATGGGCCCGGCGTAGCCGATGGTCGGCGTGATGCCGTGCTTCGACTGGAAGGCGCGGGTGGCCTTGCAGTCCGTGCCCGACTGCTTTCCGTCCACCGGCCGGCCCAGGAACTTCTCGACCTGCTTCTGGTACGGGCCCGTGCTGGTGGTGCACGACGCCGCCTGCGCGGGCGTGGCCCCGCCCAGCACGACGGTCAGTGGGACCACCAGTGCGGCGACCCCCGCCGCCACGGCCCCGTTACGGGTTATGTCCGCGCGTCTCATCCCGTTCCGTCCCCCTCTGTCCCTCGGCCGCGCCACTCGGCAGGCGCGTTCTGTGGGCTAGACGGGTGAAACGAGGGCTTAGTTGCGCGGAGGGGACAGAATGGCGCGACTCAGTCGGTGGCGAGTGTCCGGGCCCGTGTCCCCGCGAGCGACCGTCGCCGCTCCACGCGCGCCGCGTGCGATCCGTACAGCGTGATCGAGACGACACCGAGCACCGCCAGCAGACCCAGCGCCACCGCCGCCGCCCAGCCGCCCGCGTGGAACGCGATCGCGCCCAGCGTGCCGCCCGCGCTGCTGCCCAGGTAGTACGCGGACTGATAGAGCGCCGAGGCCTGCGCGCGGCCCGTCTTCGCCGTACGGCTCACCGACGAAGAGGCGACCGCGTGCCCCGCGAAGAAGCCCGCCGTGATCAGGACCAGTCCGAGCAGGACGGCGGTCAGCGAGTCCGCCAGCGACAGCAGCAGACCCGCCGCCGTCGTGCCCACCGCCAGATAGAGCGCGCCGCGCCGGCCCAGCCGCTCGACCAGCCGGCCCGCCGCCGCCGAGGAGACCGTACCGACCAGATAGACCAGGAAGATCGAGCCGATGATGCCCTGCGGGAGATGGAACGGCGCTTCCACCAGCCGGTAGCCGATCACGGTGTAGACCGCGCCGAACACCGTCATGAAGAGCGCGCCTATCGCGTACAGCCGGCGCAGCAGCGGATCGGCCAGATGCCCGCCCACGGTCTTCGCCAGCGCGCGCGGACTCAGCGACCGCGACGTGAAGTTCCGCGCCTTCGGGAGCAGGGCGCGGAACACCACCGCGCACACCACCGCGAGCAGCCCGACCGCGCCGAGCGCCGCCCGCCAGCCCCACAACTGGGCGACCCAGCCGGTGAGGATGCGGCCGCTCATCCCGCCGACGCTGTTGCCCGCGACGAACAGGCCGATCGCGGCGACCAGCGCCTTCGGCCGTACCTCCTCCGCCAGGAACGCCATCGCCGAGGCGGGCAGACCGGCCAGCGCCGCGCCCTGCACGGCGCGCAGCGCCACCAGCCACTCCACGTTCGGCGCGAACGGCACCAGCAGCCCCACGATCACCGCGACCGCCAGCGAGACCGTCATCAGCGCCCGCCGGCCGAACCGCTCGGACAGCGCGCTCAGCGGCAGTACGAACAGCGCGAGCGCGCCCGTCGCGGCCGAGACCGTCCAACTGGCCTGGCTCGCCGTCACACCGAGTCCGGCGGAGATGGCGGGCAGCAGGGCCTGGGTGGAGTAGAGGAGTGCGAAGGTCGCGACTCCGGCGGCGAAGAGCGCGAAGCTCATCCGGCGGTAGCCGGGGCGGCCGGGGGAGAGCAGCGAATCGGTGGTGGCGACGGACGGCGCGGCGGAGGCACCCGGGGTGGCGGGTGCCTCGGTACTGACAGAAGGCATGCTTCGAAGGTAGGCACCGCATCTTCATGCGTCCAATGCATGGAAAGGCGATAATCGTTCCCATGGTGCATGAACCCAGCTCACGGCGGCGGCTGTCACGGAGCAGTTACGAACACGACATGGATCACACCGGTCCCGTGGATCACACGGCACCCGTGGCCGGCCTGGACCCCGACTCCTGGTCGGCGGTTCTCGCGCCCCGGCTCGCGCACTTCGCGGGAGTGGCACGCCACGAGCATGTGACCCGCGCGGCCCAGGACATGGCCGTCCCGCAGTCCACGCTCTCCCGGGCGATGGTCAGGCTCGAACGGGACCTGGGCGTCGCCCTGTTCGCCCGCAAGGGCCGTACGGTCTCCCTCACGCCCGCGGGCCGTACGTTCCTCACCTCGGTCGAACGGGCCCTCGCGGAGGTCGAGCGGGCCGCCGAGTCCGTACGCGCCGACGCCGACCCGGCGTCCGGCAAGGTCGCCTTCGGCTTTCTGCACACCATGGGCTCGGAGACCGTACCCGCGCTCATCAGGGCCTTCCGCGCCGACCATCCGCGGGTACGGTTCCAGCTCGTCCAGAACTACGGCGAGGCGATGCTGGAGCGGCTGCGCGCGGGCGAGCTGGACCTCTGTCTCACCTCACCCGTGCCGGACGCCCCCGATCTGGTCGCCCGCAGGCTGGACGAACAGCGGCTGCGGCTGGTCGTGCCCGACGACCACCGGCTGGCCGGACGCCGGCGCGTACGCCTCGCCGAGGCCGCCGACGAAACGTTCGTCACCCTCGAACCGGGGTACGGGCTGCGCCGGATCACCGACGATCTGTGCGCCGAGGCGGGCTTCCGGCCGCGCGTCGCGTTCGAGGGCGAGGAAGCGGAGACGCTGCGCGGACTGGTGGCCGCGGGCCTGGGCGTCGCCCTGCTGCCGCCGCCCGCCGTGGCCCGTCCCGGGGTGGTCGAGCTGACCGTCACGGCGCCCCGCGCGGCCCGTGAGATCGGCGTCGCCTGGCTCGACGGACACCCGGACACCCCGCCCGTGGCGGCCTTCAAGCGCTTCCTGCTCTCCCGCCGCGGTCAACTGCTCCCGGACTGACGGGAGTCGGGCCCGGACAGGAAACGGCGCGGCTCACTGCCGCAGCGACCGTCCGAACCCCGCCGCCAGCGGCATCCGCAGCCCCAGCGGCGGCGGCGCCGCCAGCGCGTCCGCGACCGGCCGGGAGTACGTACGCGGCAGCAGCGCGCCCAGGACGAAGTCCGCGGCCAGCGCCAGGACTTCATCGTGGTGCTGGCGCAGCGCGTGGCCGTCGGAGTGGATCTCGAAGCGGCAGGTGTCCCGGTTGACCTTCTTGGCGCGCTCGGCCAGCCGGTAGGAGAGTTCGGGGTCGGTGCGCGCGTCGGTGGTGCCGTGCATGATCAGGACATGGCGCCCCGTCAGCTGCCGTACCGGCTCCGGTTCGGCGGCCCGGTCGTCCTCCGGCAGCCAAGGGGCCATCGCCAGCACGGAGTTGACGGCGCGGTGACCCGCCGCGTGCAGCGCGGCCCGGCCGCCCATCCCGTGTCCCGCCAGACACACCGGCACATCGCCGTAGCGCCGTACGACCTCGTCCGCCGCCCACTCGGCGTCCGCCGCCAGCCGTGCCCGCGCGCCGTTCCAGCCGCGTTCGCCGTAGTGCACCACATGCGCGACCAGCCCCTCGGCGGCCCCCGCCCTGGCGAGGTGGCGCAGCAGCGGCACCATGCGCGCGTACGCGACGGGGGAGGGGCGGCGCGCGGAGACGGTCTCGCCCTCGGGAAGCACCAGGATCACGCCCCCCACCGCGGTCCCCGCGGCGGATGCGCCGAACGCCCGCCCCAACCGTGCCCGCGGCTCCGCGCGACCGCGTGCCGAACCGTCCCGGCCTGCCGTACGTCCCCCCGGCCCGGGAACCGCTTGCTGTCCCATAGCAGAACAGTCTCAGAAGGAGAGGTGTACTCCACCCGTCCGCCCGGTCACTGTTACATATCGACACCCCTTGCTCTACGCGCGTAGGCGTTAGAGTGCGGAGATGACGAGCCAGACCTACCGTCCGCCCAGTGCCGACCAGATCCGCCGCGCCCCCAAGGCCCTTCTCCATGACCACCTGGACGGCGGACTCCGTCCCGGCACGATCATCGATCTCGCCCGTGAGACCGGCTACGAGAACCTGCCCGAGCAGGAGTCGGACAAACTCGGTCTCTGGTTCCGCGAGGCCGCCGACTCCGGCTCGCTGGAACGCTACCTGGAGACCTTCGCCCACACCTGCGCCGTCATGCAGACCCGTGACGCGCTCTTCCGGGTCGCCGCGGAGTGCGCGGAGGACCTGGCGCAGGACGGCGTCGTCTACGCCGAGGTGCGGTACGCGCCCGAGCAGCACCTGGAGCGCGGACTCACCCTCGAAGAGGTCGTGGAGGCCGTCAACGACGGCTTCCGCGAAGGCGAACGGCGCGCCCAGGCCGCCGGCCACCGCATCCGCGTCGGCGCCCTGCTGACCGCCATGCGGCACGCGGCCCGCGCCCTGGAGATCGCCGAACTCGCCAACCGCTACCGCGACTCGGGCGTCGTCGGCTTCGACATCGCGGGCGCGGAGGCGGGCTTCCCGCCCACCCGCCACCTCGACGCCTTCGAGTATCTGAAGCGCGAGAACAACCACTTCACCATCCACGCGGGCGAGGCCTTCGGGCTGCCCTCGATCTGGCAGGCGCTCCAGTGGTGCGGCGCCGACCGGCTCGGCCACGGCGTGCGCATCATCGACGACATCGAGGTCGCCGAGGACGGCTCGGTGCAGCTGGGCCGGCTCGCGGCGTACGTACGCGACAAGCGCGTTCCGCTGGAGCTGTGCCCCAGCTCCAACCTCCAGACGGGCGCCGCCGCCTCGATCGCCGAGCACCCCATCGGGCTGCTCCGCAAGCTGCACTTCAGGGCCACGGTGAACACCGACAACAGACTGATGAGCGGCACGAGCATGAGCCGGGAATTCGAGCTGCTGGTCGACGCCTTCGACTACACACTCGATGACATGCAGTGGTTCACGGTCAATGCGATGAAATCAGCATTCATTCCTTTCGATGAACGACTGGCCATGATCAATGACGTGATCAAGCCGGGATATGCCGAGCTGAAATCCGAATGGCTGTTCAGGCAGACGGCTGTGACCAGCTAGTTCTTGACGGCGGCGGGGTGATCGCCGGAATGGGGAAGCGGCCGGGAACACGGAATCCCGGCCGCTTTCGGGTGTTTGCGGGCCATGCGCGCGGCTGGCTAGGTTGGAAAACCGCTCGCATTCCCCCGCTTTCGGTTTCCCGAATCCCTTCCCCATCCCTTCCCCCTCCCCACCCTCAAGGACGAAATCCCAGATGAAGCAGTCCGCCATCAAGACGCTCGGCACCGTCGCCCTCGGAGCCGCCTTCGCCGCCACCGCCGCGGGCAGCGCCTCCGCCGCGTCCGTCGTGCCCGGGGCCGCCGCCCCGACGGACCTGGTCACCAAGACGCTGCCGGTGGGCGACCTTGTCGGCCAGCTCCCCCAGCCCCTTCCCAGCGCGCTGGCGGCGACCGGGCTGGCGCTCGGCACCGTCCAGCAGACCATGCCGTACGCGGCCGACGCGGTGAAGACGGCCAGTCCCGTCGGGCAGCTGGTCGGCGGGCTGCCGGTGAACGGCCTGAGCAAGGGGCTCCCCGTCAACGGAATCCCGCTCGGCGGCTAGGGCGTGTTGCGAAAGTCCCGCCTGGCTCGCGACGCCCGGCACGCACGCTCGCCGCGTTGTCGGAGTCGTCCAAGTAGCTCCGCTACGAGGACGATCCTCCGCCTTGCGATCGCACGCACCGGACGCCGCGAGCCCCGCCCTGAGGGCGGACGGCGCTACTTTCGCAACACGCCCTAGCACACACAGCGGTGGGGCGTACACCCGGACCTGGGTGTACGCCCCACCGCTGCGCGTACGGGGTATCCGTCGGCCCCTCGGCTACCAGGCGGCCGTGGCGGTCTTCTCGCTCGGCAGCAGCAGCCACAGCGCCAGATAGAGCAGGAACTGCGGGCCCGGCAGCAGACACGAGACGACGAAGAACACCCGCATCGTGTTCGTGGAGGTACCGAAGCGCCGGGCCAGCGCCGCGCACACTCCACCGAGCACCCGTCCGTGTCGAGGGCGGACCAGACCAGCCATGATGGGCTCCTTCGTGAGACCGTCCGGGAGCCTCTCTCGTCGTGCTCCCCGATGTCTCCATGGTGCGCCGGGAGCCGGGGGCCCAGCGTCGCTCTACGGAGCGATGCCGACCCTGGGAATCGTCGGGGTCGTTCCCTGAAGCGCCTCATCCCGCGCGACGGTGTCGGTCTCATTCTCCGGGCTGCCCGGGTGCGACCTCCGGGGGACCCGGCGGGGGACCGTACGGGAACGGCGCGCGCGGCGCAGCCTGGCCCGGCCGGCCGGAACCACCGCCAGATGCGCCAGCGCCACCCCGGCCGTATTGAGCAGCAGCGAGTCCACATCGACCACCCGGCCAGGCACCCCGGTCTGGAGCAGTTCGATCCCGAGCGAGATCATCGCGCCGGCCGTGACCGTACGGGCCATGGAGGCCCACCCGGCGACGAAGAGCCGGCCGTCGACCATCGGGAGCAGCACACCGAGCGGGGCCAGCAGCAGAAGCCCCTCGCCGATGCGCCGGGCGGCCTGGACGGGCCCCAGCGCCAGATCGGCCTTGATACCCGCGAAGGGCGTCAGATTGGCCGCGTTCACCCACATGACGTCCAACGGGCGGAGCGTTACCCATCCCACCAGCAACAGATGCAGCAGGAGGAGAACGAACCCCGCCATACGGAAGCGGATGACGGCACTGCCGCCCGGACCTTGACGCACGTTTCCCAAGACGCGGCGGCCGGCGGGATCGGTTCCGCCGGCCGTGGAAGAGGGGGTTCATGAGACGGGTATCACCCGTCCGGCCCGCCGGGCCCCCGGAACTACGAACCGGACGGGGAGGCGGAGCCGGACGACGCCGGGACCGGGCCGAGCGTCGGCACCGGTCCGTCCGGCTTGGCCTTCGTCGCCGGGGTGCAGCCGTAGACGTGCGGCGGATAGTCACCGGGCCCGCCGAGGACGACCTGTCCGTCCGTCGCCTCGCTCTCCGCGAACGTACAGACGATCTGCGCCAGCGCCGTCGCGGGCAGATCCTCCGGCTGGCGGCTGAGCCGCAGAGTGCCGACGGGGTCGCCGTCCCGTGAGGCCGAGATGACCAGCGGCCCCCGTACGGCCGTGGCGAACCCCGCCTCCCGCTCGTCGGCGGACGGCTGTGCCTGCAACTCGTCGAGCAGCCCCTGGGCGATCCGGACCCGGTCGTCGGGCCCCTTGCCCTGCTGGATCTGTGCCGCGCGCTCCACCGACGCGAGCCCGGAGGAGCAGGCCAGATAGATCCGCACCGGAACGCCGGGCCGCGCCTGGGTGATGACGTCCTTCCCGGAGACCTCGCACGGTTTGCGGGAAGGCGCGGGTCCGGCGTCCACCGGTACCGACGTGGTCCTGATGCCGCACCCCGCGGCGAGCGCGGTGAGTACGAGCACGCCCGCGAGCCGCCCCGACGCGGCCGCACCGGGCCGCCGCGGGCGCCTCGTGCCGCTCCCCGTCGTCACCCTCCAGCGCGTCACCGGGCGTCGCCCTCCTCTGCCGAATCCTGATCGCCGTCACGCCCCGCGGCCTCCGCGCCGTCCCGGGGCAGCCGCAGGACGAACATGGCGCCGCCGTCCGGCACATTGGCCGCGGTGATGTCACCGCCGTGGATATGCGCGTTCTCCACCGCGATCGAGAGCCCGAGCCCGCTGCCCTCGGAGCGCGGCCGGGACGCGCTCGCCTTGTAGAAGCGGTCGAAGACATGCGGCAGGACGTCCTCGGGGATACCGGGGCCGTGGTCCCGCACCTCGATGACCAGCCAGTCGTCCTCCGTGCGCACCGCCACCCGCACCGGCGAGCCACCGTGCTTGAGCGCGTTGCCGATCAGATTCGCCATGATCACATCGAGCCGGCGGGGATCGAGCCGCGCCATGATGCCGCGCTCGGCGTCCAGATCGACCGCGTCCAGCCAGGCCCGTGCGTCGATACAGGCCGTGACCTGGTCGGCGACATCGACATCGTCCAGGACGAGCCGGGCCGTACCCGCGTCGAAGCGGGTGACCTCCATCAGATTCTCGACCAGCACATTGAGCCGGCGGGTCTCGCTCACCACCAGCGTCACGGCGGGCGCGATCATCGGGTCGAGACTGTCGGCCTCTTCCTCCAGCACCTCCGTCACCGCGGTCAGGGCGGTCAGCGGAGTACGCAGCTCATGGGACATGTCGGCGACGAAGCGGCGGCTGGACTCCTCCCGCGCGCTCATGTCCGCGACCTTCTTCTGCAGCGACTCCGCCGCCTTGTTGAACGTACGGGAGAGATCGGCCAGTTCGTCCCCGCCCGACACCCGCAGCCGGGTGCCGAACCTGCCCTCGCCGAGCTGCCGCGCCGCCTCGCCCAGCCGCTGCACGGGCTTGAGCACGGTCGTCGCCGCGGCGTGCGCCAGCAGGGCGGAGCCGACGAGCGCGAGCGCCGTGGCGATCCCCAGCGACCAGGCCAGCGAGTTGAGATCGGTACGTTCCTGCTGGAGCGACTTGAACAGATACCCGGTCGGCCCGCCGCCGATGATCCGCGTACCGCCCACGAGATAGGGCGTGCCGCCGCGCTCCACACGCTGCCAGAAGACGTGGTACGGGTACTTGTTCCCGGATGTGACCTTCTGCTTGTCGTTCACCGCGTCCTGGAGGGACTTCGGTACGTCGTCCATGGTGAAGGCGTCCGGATCGGAGACGCCCACGATCGGCTTGCCGCCGTCGCGCGTGCCTATGAGCAGGACGCTGTACCCGGGGCTCTCGCCCGCCATCAGCTCGGCCGCGCTCTTCAGCTCGAACTGGCTCGGCCGCAGCGGCAGCTCCGCGGCGCGGTTCTGCATCTCCTGCCGGAAGTCCTCCAGCGCCGAGTCCTGGGTACGGGTCAGCACGGCCTCGCGGTTGAGCCAGTACGCGATGCCCGAGGCGGAGACGGCGGCGGTCAGCGCGACGGCCGCGAAGACGACCACGAGCCGCAGCCGCAGACTGGTCCAGCGGAGCCCCGCGAGAACCGCCCTCTTCGCGGCGCCCGCACTCGCCTCACCGGCCACGCCGCGGCGCGGGCTCCTGCGGGGGTTCCGGTACGGGTCGATGCCGTCCGCGGGGTGCGCGCCGTACGGGTCGTTCCGCGACGGGTCGGCGTCCGGCCCGTCGCCGCCGGGCACGGCACTCACGAAGGCGTGTCCAGCCGGTAGCCCACACCGCGCACCGTACGGATCAGGGTCGGCGAGGACGGCACGTCCTCCACCTTCGCGCGCAGCCGCTGCACACACGCGTCCACCAGCCGTGAGTCACCGAGGTAGTCGTGCTCCCAGACCAGCCGCAGCAGCTGCTGCCGGGACAGCGCCTGGCCCGGCCGGCGGCTCAGCTCAAGGAGCAGCCGCAGCTCGGTCGGGGTGAGCTGGAGGTCTTCCCCGTTCTTGGTGACGGTCATCGCGGAACGGTCGATCACCAGACTGCCGAATGTGGCGGAGTCCGTGGACTCACGCTCGCCGCGGCGCAGCACCGCGCGGATCCTCGCGTCCAGCACCCGCCCCTGGACAGGCTTCACCACATAGTCGTCGGCCCCGGACTCCAGCCCGACCACGACATCGATGTCGTCGTTGCGCGCCGTCAGCAGGATGATCGGCAGCTGGTCGGTGCGTCTGATACGTCGGCACACCTCGAAGCCGTCGATCCCGGGCAGCATCACATCCAGCACGATCAGATCCGGCCGCTGCTCCCGGAGCAGTTTCAGGCCGTCCTCTCCCGTCGCCGCGGTGGCCACTCGGTGGCCCTGGCGTGACAGCGAGAGTTCGAGGGCCGTGCGGATGGCGTCGTCGTCCTCGATCAGCAACAGGAAAGGCACGTCGGTCATTGTGTCCCATGGGGGGACCGGAGTTCGACCGTTGGAGCGCTCCCACCTTTTCCCCGTGCGTTTCGCAAGTCCCGAAGTCCCCTGTGACAGGGCTGTGACAGACGGCGGACAGGGCCATGAAACTGCCCCGGCAAGCTCATTGGCACACGGAACGAAACCAGACTCCACCGACGGGGGGCGCGGGATGAACGCACTGCACGGCATGACCTCAAGCGCAGTGGTCACGCGTCTTCATGACGTCACGAGGAGCAGCGAGAAGTCCGGCGCCGTGAACGGGCGGGGGTGCGTTCGCGGCGCCGGGCGTCAGCACCCGCCGTCGTACATGACGGTGGTCGACGCGGACCGCACGGACAGGGCGGGCAGCGGCAGCGGGGGCAACGGGGGGAACGGGGGCGCCAAGGCGGCCGCGTACGGGGAGGTTCCGGGGGAACGGACGGTCCTGGCGGGGCGGGCGGACGCCGAAGCGGCGTTCACCGCGTACGTCCAGGAGCGTCGCGCCTCCCTGTACGCGACGGCCTACCACCTGACCGGCGACCGGTTCGAGGCGGAGGATCTGCTGCAGAGCGCCCTCTTCTCGACCTACCGGGCGTGGGACAGGATCAGCGACAAGGCCGCGGTCGGCGGCTATCTGCGCCGCACCATGACCAATCTGCACATCAGCGCCTGGCGCAGGCGCAAGCTCAATGAGTACCCGACGGAGGAGCTGCCGGAGACGGCGGGCGACACCGACGCGATGCGCGGTACGGAACTGCGCGCGGTGCTCTGGCAGGCGCTCTCCCGCCTGCCGGAGCTCCAGCGCACGATGCTCGTGCTGCGCTACTACGAGGGCCGCACCGACCCGGAGATCGCGGAGATCCTCGACATCAGTGTCGGCACGGTGAAGTCGAGCATCTGGCGGTCGCTCCGCCGGCTGCGCGAGGACGAGGTCCTCAGCTTCGGCCGTGACGAGGAAGAGTCCTTCGGCGAGCTTGTCGCCTGAAGGGCGTTGGGGGAAGCACGGGGGATATACGGGGGAAGCGGGACCCGTCGTCTCGGGGGAGACGCCGGGAGCACCTGAAAGACCGGGGGACCGGGGGTCCTCGGGGGATCACGGGGGAATACGGGGCAGGTAGCGGGATCGCACAGGTCTGGGGGGCTTGTGCGATCCCGCTTCCGCGCGTCCGCGCGCGTGCCGTCGGCTCGGGACTTCGGGCTTGCTCGTCTACGGGTGGCTTCTATGGGTGGCTGGTCGCCGCCGGGGACGCTTCGGCGCGAGCCGTACTCGCGGGGCCCGCGCCGCTCGCGGTACGGGTGGTGCGGGTGGTGCGGGTGGTGCGCGGCGTGACGCGGCGCCCGGCCGCCGCCGCCTCGATCCGGCCCAGCGCCTCCGACTTCGCGCACGGATACGCGCCCAGCGCCGTCTGCCGGCCCACGATCGCGCGCTCGGACCGCATCAGCCGCCAGCCGCGCCGCAGCAGGAACGCCACCGACTTCCGCCCCTCGCGCAGATCCCGCACCAGCCGGCGCCGGAACGTGGTCGACGGACGTCCGCGCAGACAGAGCGCGTCCGCGAGCACCCCCAGCTCCTGGCAGCGCGCGACGATATCGGCGGCGAAGATGCCCTCCGCGAGGAACAGCGGCGCCCGCCGGATGTCGAGGGCTTCGGCGTCCACGCGCGAGCTGGTCGCGATGGAGTAGACGGGCACGGTGGTACGTCCCGTACGGCACAGCTCCTCGACCGCCGCGACCGCGGCGTCCGCGTCCCAGGACCGCACCGAGTCCCAGTCGATGTCCGAACCCCCCACCACCCGCGGCAGCGTGGGGTCGTCGCCCTCTTTGTAGAAGTCGTCGAGGCGCAGTACGGGCAGGCCGGTGCGCGCGGCGAGGGACGACTTCCCCGAGCCGGAGGGGCCCGCGAGCAGAACGACCCGGGTCGGAACAGTAGGTGAACTCACGGGACACCAGTGTGAGGCATGTACCTGCCCAGGGAACCCCCGGGGACCGATCCCGGGGACCGATCGGGCGGGACGGGCGGGTCGGTTCGGCCGGTTTGGCGGGTTTATTGGTATCGGTGCCCCCACCTCAACTACTCTGCGTGTCAGTCCGATTACTCATCGATCAGGCCAGGCAGGAAAATCCATGGCACGTCACGCAGCTTCCCCCTCTCCCCGGCGCACTCTGCTCCGCGCCGGTCTGACCGTCACCGCGGCGGGAGTGGCCCTCGGTCTCGGCGGCCCGGCGGCCCAGGCGGCGGAGCCCGAAGCCCCCGCGCCCGCGACGGACTCGGGCCAGCGGCTCTCCGAGTCCTCCTCGGCGGCGGGCCAGGCTCTGGTCGGCTCCGTCGGATACGCGCTCGGCCCGCTCACGGATCTGAAGCTCAACCCGCTGGCGAAGACGGGCGTGGATCCCCTGGACAACGCGGTGGGCACGCAGATCGCCGACTTCAAGCCGGTCTCCACCGCGCAGGTGACCGCCCCGCTCACGGAGGGCGCGGCGATCAGCGACCTGCCGGTGCTCGGCCCGGCGGTGAAGCTGCTGCTCGGGTGAGGTAGGTCAGGGCGTACGGCCGAGATGGGTGACGAGGATCCGGATGACGTCGTCATCGATCACATGGAAGACGCGGTAGTCGCCGATGTGCAGGCGTCGCACATCGGCCGACCCGTACGCGAGCGAATCGTCGGGGTAAGGCTGCGTCGCGAGCGCGTCCACGGCTTCGTATACGGCGGACAGCCCGACCGGGTCGTCCTTGAGGAAACGAAGGGCCGCGTCCGTAGCGCGCGGCTCCCAGATGATCTCGTACGTCACTTACCGCAGCCCCAGCATCCGGCCGACTTCGGCGTGCGGAATACCCGGCTTCAGCGTTCCGCGCTCCTTCTCCAGCTGGTACTCGGCCAGCGCGAGCGCGTCCTCCAGATCTGCCAGATCCTGCGGGTTGATCAGTATGGCCGCCACATGCCCGTGGTCCGTGATGGCGATCCGTTCGTGGGAATGGGCTGTCCGGCGCACCAGCGTGCCGAAGTTGGCGCGGGCCTCGGTCATGCCATAGGTGTCAGTCATGTACAGGACTGTACAGTTCTGCTAAGTGCAGTGCACTGGAAAAGCCCCGTTTCCCCTCGAACGAGGGAAAACGGGGCTTCGGTGTGACGGACTCAGTACGCCGAGCCCGACGCGCCCAGGCTGCCCGTGGGGTGCCAGACCGTCTTCGTCTCCAGGAAGGCCGTCAGCCGGTGGGTGCCGGGGTCCTTCGTCCAGTCCGCGCGTCCCTCGCGCTCCGGGCGCAGTACCCGCTTCAGGTTGTCCGCCGCCGCGATCTCCAGATCCTTGGCGAGAACATCGTCCGCGCCGGTCAGGTCGATCCCGTTGACGTCCTGGTGCGCGGCGAGCGGGGCCGCGATCTCGGCGGTCCTTCCGGAGAGGATGTTGACCACGCCGCCCGGGAGGTCGGAGGTGGCCAGCACCTCGCCGAGGGAGAGCGCCGGGAGCGGGGACCTCTCGCTCGCGACGACGACCGCGGTGTTGCCCGTGGCGATCACCGGCGCGATGACCGAGACCAGGCCCAGGAACGACGACTCCTGCGGCGCCAGTACGGTCACGACCCCGGCCGGCTCGGGGGTGGAGAGGTTGAAGAACGGCCCCGCCACCGGGTTCGCGCCGCCCACCACTTGGGCGATCTTGTCGGTCCAGCCCGCGTACCAGACCCACCGGTCGATCGCCGCGTCGACGGCCACGGCCGCCTTCGACTTCGACAGGCCCTCGGCGTCGGCGACCTCCCGTACGAACTGGCCCCTGCGGCCCTCCAGCATCTCGGCGACGCGGTAGAGGACCTGGCCCCGGTTGTACGCCGTCGCGCCCGACCAGCCGCCGAACGCCTTGCGCGCCGCGACGACCGCGTCACGGGCGTCCTTGCGGGAGGACAGCGGGGCGTTGGCCAGCCAGGTGCCCTGCCCGGCCGCCCTGTCGGCCCCCGCCCCGTCAGCCCCTGAGGTCGCTGTCGTCACTTCGTACACCCGGCCGCTCTCGCTGCGGGGGAACTTGCCCCCGACGTACAGCTTGTAGGTCTTGAGGACGCTCAGACGGTTCGCTTCAGACATCGAGATACGCCTCCAGGCCGTGGCGACCGCCCTCGCGGCCGTACCCCGACTCCTTGTAGCCGCCGAACGGCGAGGTCGGGTCGAACTTGTTGAACGTATTGGCCCAGACGACACCCGCCCGGAGCTTGCCCGCGACCGCGAGGATGCGGGAGCCCTTCTCGGTCCAGATGCCGGCCGACAGCCCGTACTGGGTGTTGTTGGCCTTGGCCACGGCCTCCTCGGGCGTACGGAACGTCAGCACGGACAGCACCGGGCCGAAGATCTCGTCGCGGGCGATGGTGTGCGCCTGGGTGACGTTCGTGAAGAGCGTCGGGGCGAACCAGTAGCCGGAGGAGGGCAGTTCGCACGCGGGCGACCAGCGCTCGGCGCCCTCCGCCTCGCCCGCGTCGGCCAGCGCCGTGATACGGGCCAGCTGCTCGGCGGAGTTGATCGCGCCGAGATCGGTGTTCTTGTCCAGCGGATCGCCGACACGCAGCGTGGCCAGCCGGCGCTTGAGCGAGTCCAGCAGCTCGTCCTGGACGGACTCCTGTACGAGCAGTCGCGAGCCCGCGCAGCAGACCTGGCCCTGGTTGAAGAAGATGCCGGTGACGATGCCCTCGACGGCCTGGTCGATGGGGGCGTCGTCGAAGACGATATTGGCGCCCTTGCCGCCCAGTTCGAGCGTGGCCTTCTTTCCCGTACCGGCGATCTCGCGCGCGATGGCCTTGCCGACGGCGGTCGAGCCGGTGAAGGCGACCTTGTCGACGCCCGGGTGCGAGACGAGCGCGGCGCCCGTGCTCCCGTCACCGGTCACGATGTTGACGACGCCCTTGGGCAGCCCCGCCTGACGGCAGATGTCCGCGAAGAAGAGCGCGGAGAGCGGGGTCGTCTCGGCGGGCTTCAGGACGACCGTATTGCCGGTCGCCAGCGCCGGGGCGATCTTCCACGCGAGCATCAGCAGCGGGAAGTTCCAGGGGATGACCTGGCCGGCCACACCGAGCGGGCGCGGGTTCGCACCATAGCCCGCGTGGTCGAGCTTGTCGGCCCAGCCCGCGTAGTAGAAGAAGTGCGCGGCGACCAGCGGGAGGTCCGCGTCGCGGGTCTCCCTGATCGGCTTGCCGTTGTCGAGCGTCTCCAGGACGGCCAGCTCGCGCGAACGCTCCTGGATGATCCGCGCGATACGGAACAGATACTTGGCCCGCTCGGCGCCGGGCAGCGCGGACCACTTCTCGAACGCCTTGCGGGCGGCCTTGACCGCACGGTCGATGTCCTCGGCGCCGGCCTGCGCGACCTCGGAGAGGACTTCCTCGGTGGACGGACTGACGGTCTTGAAGACCTTGCCGTCGGACGCCTCGGTGAACTCGCCGTCGATGAAGAGCCCGTAGGAGGGCGCGATGTCGACGATCGCGCGGGACTCGGGCGCCGGAGCGTACTCGAACGCCGATGTGGACGCGGATACGGATGTCATGGTGATCAGTCCACCGTCACGTAGTCGGGGCCGGAGTAGCGGCCTGTGCTGAGCTTCTGACGCTGCATCAGCAGATCGTTCAGCAGGCTTGAGGCGCCGAACCGGAACCAGTGGTTGTCCAGCCAGTCCGCGCCCGCGGTCTCATTCACCAGCACCAGGAACTTGACCGCGTCCTTGCTGGTACGGATGCCCCCGGCCGGCTTCACGCCGATCTGCACCCCGGTCTGCGCGCGGAAGTCGCGTACGGCCTCCAGGAGAAGCAGGGTGTTGGCGGGGGTGGCGTTGACGCCGACCTTGCCCGTCGACGTCTTGATGAAGTCCGCGCCGCCGATCATGCCGAGCCAGGAGGCGCGGCGGATGTTGTCGTACGTGGACAGCTCACCGGTCTCGAAGATCACCTTGAGCCGGGCCGCCCCCGCGGCCTCCTTCACGGCGCGGATCTCCTCGTACACCTTGAGGTAGTGACCCGCGAGGAACGCGCCGCGATCGATGACCATGTCGATCTCGTCGGCGCCCGCGGCCACGGCGTCGCGGGTGTCCGCGAGCTTGACGGCCAGCGAGGCGCGGCCGGCCGGGAAGGCGGTGGCGACGGAGGCGACCTTGACGTCCGAACCGGCCAGCGCGGCGACCGCCGTCTCCGCCATGTCCGGATAGACGCAGACGGCGGCGGTGGCGGGCGTCGTACGGTCGGTCGGGTCGGGCCGGAGGGCCTTGGCGGCGAGCGCCCGGACCTTGCCCGGGGTGTCCGCGCCCTCAAGCGTGGTCAGGTCGATCATGGAGATGGCCAGATCGATGGCGTACGCCTTGGCCGTGGTCTTGATCGAGCGCGTACCGAGCGACGCCGCGCGTGCCTCCAGGCCGACGGCGTCGACGCCGGGGAGCCCGTGGAGGAATCGGCGCAGTGAGCTGTCGGACGCGGTCACGTCAGCGAATGCGGGGGTGATGGTGGGCATGGTCACCAGATGAGCATATCTACGCGCGTAGCAGCCTGTACAGGGGGTGAGGGGTACGCGGGGGAGCCGTTCCCGAGATGTGACCCGGGGCAGGGCTGGGGGTGGGGCCGGGGGTGGGGCTAGTGGCGAGGTCGGGGGCGGGGCCGGGGTGGGGCCAGGGGCGGGGTCGGGGGCGGGGTCGGGGGCGGGGTCGGGGGCGGAGAGGAGAGGGGGTCCCTGCCGGGGGTGTGGAGGCATGTTCGGGCCATACGGCAGAATCGGACGTATGACGACCCCCGAGCAGCCCACCGAGCCGACCTACGCCGACCGCGTCTTCCGGTCGGCCGGCGGGATCGTCGGCGGCGGCCTGCTGCTCGTGATCACCCTCTGGCTCGGCGGCGACGCGCTCTTCCGGGGGGCGGGCCGCACGCCCTGGCTGGCGCTCGCCTCCCTGCTGTTCGTCGTACCGCTCGTGATCGCGTTCACCCTGCGCCCGGCGGTCTACGCGAACGCCGACCGGCTGCGGATCAGGAACCCCTTCCGGACGATCACGCTGCCGTGGTCCTCGGTCTCGACCGTACGGGCCAGGTTCTCCTGTGAGGCGCTGACGGAGGACGGCACGAAGTACCAGCTGTGGGCGGTCCCGGTCTCGCTGCGCCAGCGCAAGCGCGCGGACCGCCGCCAGGCGCGGTCGGGCGCGGGCCTTCCCGGCCGCCGCTCCGCCTCTGCCTCTGCGTCTGCCTCCGCATCCGCATCCGCCGTACACGCGAGCGCTGCCGACCAGCTCGCCATGGCCCAGGCGGACCGTACGGTCGCCGAGCTGCGAGAGCTGGCGGAAAGGTCGGCGTCGCGGCCGTCGGCGCAGGGGGAGCCGACGGTGCGGTGGGCGTACGAGGTGATGGGCCCGGCGGTCGCGGGCCTGATCGTGCTGATCGTTCTGCTGCTGATCTAGCGGATCCTTGTGGACTGATTCAGTGGTGCGCTTGTGCGGCGGTGCGTCCCCCGGCGTGCTGCGTGCTGCGGGGTGCGGGTGCGTGCGTTGTGGTGCCGGGGGCCGGGGCCTCCGGAGGTACATGTCCGGACGGCATGATTTACGGCGCGGACCGGGCCACAGTTGGGATGCGGGCGTTCGCGCGCCACAAATCACGCTTTAGTGTCCGGACACGCACCTCCTCCGACCCCGGCCCCCTCCCGCCGGTGGTCCCGCGGCGGGCCGTGGTCAGTGGGCGCAGACGTGGGGGGTCGCGGCGCCCGTCGCCGGGGGTTCGCTCGCGGCGGCGGCCTGGGCCACGTCGGCCAGCAGGCGCAGGCGTTCCGCGCGGTCCAGATAGCGGCCCGCGACCAGGACGGAGTCGATCCGTCGCGTATGGCGGATGTCGGTGCGCGGGTCCGCGTCCAGGACCAGCAGGTCGGCGCGGTCGGCGGGCAGGCCGAGCATCCGGGCGGGCGCGGTGGTCGCGGCGCGCAGGACGTCCCGGGTGGGCAGTCCGGCCTCGGACAGCAGCTCCAGCTCGTGGTGGAGGGAGAAGCCGGGGACCGCGTAGCCGGTGCCGGTGTCGGTGCCCGCGAGCAACTGCACGCCGGCCCGGTGCAGTTCGGCGACGAGGCGCAGCCGGTGCTCGTAGATCCGGTGGATGCGGGCGGTGTCCCGCGCGGTGCGGCCGGTGGTCAGGCCGGCCCAGATGGTGGGCCAGTATGCGGTCATCCAGGAGGGTAGGTAGGTGAACTCCGGTGATTCAGTGGGGAGTTCGTCGGTGCGCTCCAGGGAATGGTGGACGGTGAGGGTCGGTACGACGCGGGTGCCGTTGGCGGCGAGCCGGTCGAAGAGGGCGCGGGTGCGGCCGATGTCGTACGTCCGCATCGCCTGCCACTCCACCGCGTGCACCTGCCGGAACCAGCTCGCGTAGCGCTCGAAGCTGGAGCCGAGGGCGGGGTCGATACGGACCTTCGCCATGGCCCGCCTGATCTCCGGCTCCCGGGCGGAGGTGGCGAGAAGCAGGGCGTGCAGGTGCTCGATGGACTGCTGCCCGGCGTCGCTCGCGCGGGCGATGGGCAGAGTGTCGGGGCAGTGGCCCGCGTGGCGCAGGCCCTGGCGGGCGGACTCGTCGGCGATCGCCTCGTACGCCTCGGGTGTGAGCCGTGAGTACACCTTGACGAAGTCGGCACCGCTCGCCTTCGCCTCGCGCACCGCGCGACGTGCGGATGTGGCGTCGGTGACCTCGACGACGCGCTGACCGGTGTCGTTGGCCCATATCGAGGGGCCTCCGTCGAGGACCGAGCTGGCGATCACCCAGCGGGGGCCGAGGAGCGTGCCCGCGCGGACCTTGTCGCGCCATGCGTGGTGGACGGGGCCGCCCCACATCTCGCGGACCGTGGTCACACCGTTGAGCGGGAAGAGGGGCGGTAGCACGCTCTCGGGCCCGTCGTTGTGGACATGGGCCTCGACGAGGCCGCCCGGGACGATGTACTTGCCGGTCAGGTCGTACGTCGTCGTCCCGCGCGGGATCGGGACCTCGGCCGAGCGGCCGGTACGGGTGATACGGCCGTCGCGGATGAGGACGGTGTGGTCGGGGCCCGCGCCGAGGACGGTGGCGTGGGTGAGGGCGATGGCGCCGCCGGGGCGCTGACCGGATACGGCCGTCGCGCGGCCCGGGGCCACGCGCGGGACGGCCGTGGCGGGCGGGGCGGTGGAGAGGAGAGCGCCGCCGGTCAGGGCGGCCGAGGCGGCGAGTGCTTCGCGTCGAGTGGGCATGGCACCACTCTGGTGCGGGCCGGAGCCTCGATCACTGGCTCCAGGCGGTGAGTTGGGGGGTGGCGGTGACACCACCATGCGGCTGAACCGGGTGGTCGCGGTGGGTATCAGTAGCCAGTGCGAGTGTCTAGGTTCGCTCACGGTAGGCGGTTGTCGCGATCCGGACGAAGGACCGGACCAGCGGGTTCGCGTCGCCCTCGTTCCACACCGCCACCACGCGGCTCGGTGCCATGTCGGTCAGGGGAACCACGGCCAACTCCGGGGACAGATCGTGCCCGAGCGGGGTCATCCCGACCGTGCCGTTCCAGAGCACGGCCTGCACGCACTCCTGGACCGCGCGTACCACCGGGCCCTCGCGGGACTCGCCGCCGCTCCAGTACGACTGCCACAGCGGGTCCGTGCCGTCGGGGAACCGGAACCAGCGCCGCCCGGCCAGGTCGGTGAGGCTCACGCGGTCCCGGCCGGCCAGTGGGTCGTCCGCGCGCAGCACCGCGCCGACGGGGTCGGTGCGCAGCTCGTGCACCGTCAGGCCGGTGTCGTCGAACGGGGCGCGGGTCAGGGCGACATCGACCAGTCCGGCGCGCAGGCCGCAGGTCGGATCGGTCAGATCGGTCTCACGGACGCGGACCTCGACATCCGGGTGACGCCGGCGGTACGCGGCGGCCAACCGCCGCGCGCCCGGGTCGGTGCCGTCACCCAGCAGGCCGACGGTGAGAGTCGCCGAGCCGGCCGCGACCGCCACCCGCACGCGGAGCCGGTCGGCATGATCGAGCAGGGAACGCGCCTCCACCAGCAGCGCCGACCCCACGGCGGTGAGCGTGACGCCGGCCGGGGAACGGTGGAGCAGCGGGGCGCCGATCTCGCTCTCCAGCCGCTTGATGGCCCGGCTCAGCGGCGGCTGGCTCATATGCAGCCGGACGGCGGCGCGGCCGAAGTGCAGCTCCTCGGCCACCGCCACGAAATAGCGCAGCGTACGTAGCTCCATACTGCGACGATACCGATCCGGTATCGGGGTCGCCGAACGGGTCTTGGACAGCCGCCGGGCCCGGGAGTGGAATCGGAGCATGGCTGACGAACCGACGATCAACGAACCGACGACGAACGAAGCGCCCAAGAGCGAACGGGCCTCCGACCCCGCCGTATCGGTGGTGGGCCCGGACGACGGCGAGACGATCACCCTGGGCACCACGCGCGGGCGCATCCTCGAAGACGGCACCACCACCGGGCACCGCCTGGGCCTGGCCGAGTTCGTCCTCGCCCCGGGCACCCCAGGACCGCCCCAGCACCGCCACGCCCAGCACGACGAGGGCTTCTACATCATCTCCGGCACGCTGCGGTTCACGGTGGGGGACCGGGTCCACGACGCGAGCGCGGGCACGCTCGTCATGGTCCCGCCCGGAGCCCCGCACACCTTCGCCAACGTCACCGACCACCCGGCCGTCATGCTCAGCATCTTCACGCCCGACCTGTACGTGCAGTACTTCCGGGACCTCCAGGACATGACCGCCGACGGCCGGAAGCTGACCCCGGGGGCCAACATCCAGGTGATGAGCCGCTACGCCACCGAGCCCGCCACCGACTTCGCAGACTTCGCCTGAGGACCCATGAACATCGCCTATTGGATCCTCGCGGGCCTGCTCGCCCTCTTCTACCTCTACGCGGGCGCGATGAAGGTGTTCCGGACCCGTGAGCGACTGCGGCCGATGATGGCCTGGGTGGACCGCGTACCGATGCCGGCCGTCAGGGGCATCGGCGCGGCCGAAGTACTCGGCACGATCGGCCTGATCCTGCCACCGCTGACCGGCATCGCACCCGCACTGGCCCTGGCCGCCGCCGCCGGCCTCGTGGTTCTCCAGACGGGCGCGATCGCGGTCCACCTGAGGACCGACCGGCAGGTCGGCATCAACATCCCCCTGATGCTCGCGGCGGCCCTGACGACCTGGCTCGCGACGACCTGGCTGTGACGTCGCGACCCGGCTCCTGACCGGGCGGACGGTCAGGAGCGCGGTGCGATGACGCGTTCGCCCCAGATGAGATAAGCGGTACGGCCGGTGAGCCACGCCTCGTGGGCGGAGTGGATACGGTCGCGCCGTGAGACCTTCGTCGAGGCGAGGCTGAGGCGGCAGGAAGTCCTCACTCGCAGGAATCCACTTATGGTGGATGCGCTGTGTCTGGAGTCCGCGCTGCGCGCCGTCGTCGGCGGACCGCAGGAGACCCCGTGGGCAACCCGATCGGCCACCTCCACTCAGGTGAGGACTCCGACGCGGGCTGCGAGTCCGCGGAGTTCGGCGGTGGTGCGTCCTGAGACCAGCAGTCCGGAGACCAGGGATTTGACCGCGGGTCGGGCGTGGGTTTCCTCGGGCGCGTGGTGTTCGGCGGCCATGAGAGCGCGGATGCATTCGTCGCGGCGGCCCCAGCGGCCGAACGCGGCGGCGATGTCGGTGTAGTAGCGGGCCCGGCGCTCGGTGCTCGGCAGGCTCTGCGGTGCCACGGCCTGGGCGGCGGCGAGTGCCGCTGAGGGATCCCCGGCCCAGTTCTCGGCGGAGACGCGGTGGAGCTGGACAGTGGTGGGACTGAAGCCGCCGCCGTGGTCGCGCAGCAGTGTGGCGCCGCCACGTTCGGCGGCGATGGCCGCGGCTTCGTCGGTCAGCTCGCGCATCCCGACTGTGTCGCCGCGGCGGGCGGCAGTGTAGGCGGCTGACTGGATCAGCAGGCCGCGTTCGGCGGCATGTTCTGGCCCCGGGCCGCGCAGGCTCGGGTGGTCGGAGGCGGTCAAGGCGATGGACATCGCCTGGTCGTGCCAGCCGGCCTTGCGGGCCAGGACCGCGAGGTTCCTCGCGGATTCGGCGACCAGGAGCGCGTCACCGGCCGCCTCTGCGATCTGGCGTGCGCGGTCCGCGGCCATCCAGCCGAGTTGCTGCTCGTCCAGCTTGATCAGCATGCGGGTGGCGAGCAGATAGCTCTGTGCCAGCAGCGCGGCGTGATCCGTGCGGTCGCCGCTCGCGGTACGTGCGTGACCTGCGCAGATGAGCCGGGGCAGGCGTACGGCGAGACTGCCGTAACGGCAGGTGTGGAAGTCGGTCAGGGCACGGGACAGATCGGTGTGCAGAGCTGCTGAGGGCGGGACGGCCATGCCGGTGTGCAGACCGAGCATGGCGTCCCGGAGACGGTCGACGAGCAGTCCTCCGATCGTGGCGTCGTTCACCGGGGTGCTGCCACCGGACACCATGGGAGCGCCGGTTGCCGCAGCGGCCGTGACCGCCAGGTTCGCCAGCAACTGCCGTCGCCGCACCGGATCCTCCCCGTCCTGCCGAGTCGTACCGGCAACCCTAGGGGCCGGAAGACGGGGGTAGGCGGTGGTTGGCCCGATCGCGTGACCATGTCGTAGGCGAGGCTGAGGGGTGAGGCCGAGCACCTGGGGCGCGATGTTGAGCGCGTCGGCGAAGCGCCGCATCACCACCATGTCCGTCAGGGGCGAGACGCCCCGCTCGTACCGGGACACCTGGGCCGCGGAGTATCCGGTCAGCTCACCGAGCTGAGCCAGGGTCAGACGCAGATCCTTGCGGGTGCGGCGGACCAGCTCACCAGGATCGATGCCCGTCGCGGACACTGCCCGAGCTCCGACCGTATCCATTCAGTCCCCGCTCGTAGCCCTGAGGCGTGCCGCTCCTCACCGTAGCGGTGCCCGCCGGGGCGAGAAGGGGCTTTGCATCAGATGCAAACGGCTTTGCGTGCCCCGCCAACGTCCCTGCCGCCGACGGCCGCGGGCGCGGTCTCCTCCAAGCGCAGGTGGCCCGCAGACGGCGGGGCACCGTCGTCGTCTTCGAAGAGGTGTGAGTGATGAACACGACCAAGAGGGCCGCAGTGGTGGGACTCGGCGGCCAAGCCCGGAAAGACCACCTTCCCGCTCTGGCCGCCTGCCGACGCGCCGAACTCGTCGCCGTATGCGATGTGGACCCGCAGCGTACGGCCGCGCAGGCTGAGCAGTGGCAGGTGCCCGGGTTCACCGACCTGACCCACCTGCTACAGGAGACGCGGCCGGACTTCGTCATCGCCGCAGTGCCGCATCACGCCGGGCAGGGCGTCATCGAGGCATGTGCCAAGGCGGGGGTGCACCTGATGAAGGAGAAGCCGTTCGCCACCGACCCGCACGAGGCCGCCGAACTGGCCGCCCTGTGTGAGAAGACGGGGATCGAGCTGATGGTCACCGTCCAGCGGCGCTTCCACCCCCTCTACGTTGCGGCCGTCGATCAGCTGGAGCGGATCGGCACCCCGTATCTGGTCGAGGGCCGCTACACCCTCCGCTGCCCCGACCCGGCCGCGGGCTGGCGCGGCCGGGCCGCGCTCGCGGGCGGCGGATGCCTGGCCGACATGGGATACCACTTCATTGACCTGCTGATCTGGTACTTCGGCTTGCCCGATCGCGTGCTGGCCGATACCTCGGCCGCCGCTGTACCCGGCGCGGATTACGACGCCGAGGACACCGCCCTGGTCCACCTTGCCTACCAGTCCGGCCTGTACGGCTCGCTGCTGGTCTCCCGCTCAGCCGGGCCGGCCGGCGAGCGCCTGGCCGTCACCGGTCCGTACGGCACTGTGGTCATCGAGCGCGACGCGGTGCGGCGCTTGGACCCGGCAGGCCGGGAGATCGAGTCGCTGCGACGGGAATCCGCCGCGCACTGTGTGCCCGCAGCGCAGATCGACCGCTTCTGCCGCGTCCTGGATCGCTCCAGCCCCAACCCGTCGGGCCCGTCCGTACACCTGCCGCACGTCGCCTTTCTGGCCGCCGCCTACGCCTCGCTGGCTACCAACCTGCCTGTGGACCCGAAGGAGTTCCTGGCATGAATCACTCCCCTCTCGCCCTGTTGGGCGGCGAACCGGCCATTACTCTGCCGGGCCCGCACTTCGCGTGGCCGCCCATCGCCGGGTCCGACCGTGAGGCCGTAGCCCACCAGTTGGAGGCAGCCGTCTCGATCCCGGACCGCTCCGGCATCGTCGCCGACCTGGAAGACGCGCTCGCCGCCTACCTCGGCGTCCGGCATACCGTGACCACCTGCACGGGTACCGCCGCGCTGCACTCGATGTACGCGGCCGCAGGGGTCGGTCCGGGCGACGAGGTGATGGTGCCCGCGCTCACTTTCCACGCCACCGCCACACCGCTCTTCCACCTCGGCGCCCACCCTGTCCTCGTCGACGTCGACGACCACGGGCAGCTCGACGTCGATGACGCCGCCCGGCGGCTCACGGCCCGTACGAAAGCCGTGGTGGCCGTGCATCTGTGGGGCCTGCCCGAGAACATGGATGTCTTGGTCGCGTTCGCCGATGCGCATGGCCTGATGCTGCTCGAAGACGGCTCCCACGCTCACGGCGCCTCCTGGAACGGCCGACGCACCGGTTCGTTCGGCACCGCCGCGGCGTTCAGCCTCAACGGCCCGAAGCCGCTGTCCGCCGGCGAGGGCGGGTTCGTGGCGACCGACGACAGCGAGTTGTACTACCGGGTGCTGCTGCACGGCCAGTTCAACAAGCGGTGTCGCAGCGAGATCCCAGGCACTCACCCGCTGGCGCGTTTCGCGGTCACCGGCATGGGCCTGAAACTCCGCATCCATCCGCTCGCCGCCGCTCTTGCCCACGCGCAACTCCCTCGCCTGGACACCTCCCTGGCCGGGCGGCGGGCCGTGGCGGCCCGGATGTGTGCGGCCCTGGACGGAGTGCCCGGCATCCGCGTGCCGCGTGTGCCCGCCTCCGCCCGGCCGTCCTGGTACACGCTGCCGCTGCGGTACGAGACGGCAGCGCTCGGCGGGTTGCCGATCCGGCGGTTCGTCGAAGCCGTACACGCCGAGGGCGCCATCGAGGTGGATCTGCCGGGCGCGACCTGCCCGCTGGGCATCCATCCCCTCTTCCAGCGCCCCAGTGCTCTGCTGCCTGGATACGCTGACTACGAGGGCCCGGCCGCCGGGGATTTCCCGGTTGCCGAGCACGTGCACGCCACCAGCCTCAAGCTGCCTGTGTGGCATCGCGAGGACGACGTGCCTCTCGCCGACGCCTACACCGCGGCCATCACCAAAGTCGCTTCCCACGTGAAGGACCTTCTATGAGTCCGTCTCCGCCCCCCGTCGACATCGCGCTCGTCGAAGACCTCACCCGCGCCGCTCAGCATGAGGGCATCGAGAAGACCGTCGTCGGCGCCGTCATCGCCAACCCGGAGGGGCAGGTCCTGCTGCTGCGGCGCACCGCCGACGACTACCTCGGGGGGTTGTGGGAGCTTCCCTCGGGAGGCGTCGACGACGGTGAGACGTTGATCGAGGCCCTGCATCGAGAGGTTGCCGAGGAGACGGGGCTGACCGTCGCCGCTGTCGGTGCCTACCTCGGCCACTTCGACTACCGCTCCGGCAGCGGCCGGGTCACGCGCCAGTTCAACTTCACCGCCACAGCTACCTCGGCCGGCCAGACGGTGACACTGACTGAGCACGACGCTCACTTGTGGGCCGACCGGGACCAGCAAGGCCAGGTCTCCGACGCTGTGCAGGCCGTTCTCGACACCTGGCGCGACCGGACAGCCTGATCGCTCCGGCGCCCGCGCTCCTGTGGGCGACGACAGGAGTCCGTCCGGGGCGCGGGCCCTACGCCGTTATCGCGTACAGGGTGCCCGACGCGCCGGTCACGTAGGCCGCGGGGCCGGACAGCAGTGGGCCCGTGCGGAGGGGTTCGTCGGCCGGGTAGGTCCATTTCTTCTTGCCCGTGTCCGCGTGCAGCGCGTGCAGGGTGGTGTCGGCCGCCACGCAGACCGTGCCGTTCTCGGCGCTCGGGGTCGGGTGGAGCGCCGTGGTGAAGGGGGTTCGCCACTTCGGGGCGCCGGTTTTCGTGTGCAGGGCGTACAGGGTGGTCCCGCCGCAGACGTAGACCGTGTCGTCGGCCACGACCGGGGGGCCCCGGAACGAGCCGCCGTCCTCCGGGGTGGCGAGCCATTTCTCCGTCCCGTTCGTGGATACCGCCGCGAGGGAGGTGCCGTTCTCGCCGAATACGGTGACGTACACGGTGTCGCCGGACACGGCCACGTCCGAGAGCCGGACCGCCGGGGTCAGATGGCGCCATTTCCGTTGTCCGGTGGCCGGGTCGTACGCGTACAGGGCGCCTCCGCTGCTGGTGTAGACCGTGCCGTCGGCCATGCGCGCGGATTCGGCGTATTCGAGGTCGGCGGAGGTCTCCAGCTGGATCTTCTCGGTCGCCGTGGACACCGCGTACAGGACGGTCGAGGTGCCGCTGCTGCCGAGGAAGGAGACCGTGTCGCCGGCCGCCGACGGGCCGGCGTCGGCGACGTTCAGTTCGGAGGTCGCCCACCTCCGCTCGCCGGTGTCCGCGTCCAGCGCGCGCAGGATGTCGCCGACGACGACGCAGACGGTGTCGGCGGTCACGGCGGGGGTGGGCACCAGCGTGCCGTCCGTGGCGCTGGTGGTGTGGGTCCATCGTTCCGTGCCGTTGGCGGCCGATACCGCGTACAGGCCCTTCCGGCCGGGGAAGTAGACCATGCCGTTGGCCACGGCCAGCGCCCCGTCGGCGTCGTCGCGGCCGTCGCCGGTGGCGACCGCGGACCTCCAGCGCTCGGCGCCGGGCCGCCGGGGGACCGTCGGGCTCTGCTGGGGGGCGGACGAGGCGTCGTCGGGATCGCTGCCGTCGGTGCGGGTGAGCCGCCAGGCGCCGTAACCGATGCCCGCCGCGGCGGAGACCCCCGCGAGGCCGAACAGCGCCCGGCGGCGGGTCAGGGGCGTTGGCGGCGGCTCCTGGACGGCGTGGAGTTCCACGGTCCGGGCGAGCGGTTCCGGCAGCCAGCCGCGGGCCGGTGCCGGGGCGGCGTACTCGCCGGTCCCGGACAGGTGGTGCAGGAGAGCGGTCACGGTGGGGCGTCGGCCGGGTTCCTTGGCGAGGCAGTGGTCCACCAAGGGGCCCAATTCGGGGGGCAGTCGGTCGAGGCGGGGCGTCTCGTGCACCGTCCGGTAGTGCAGTGCGTGCGGCGCCCCCGTACCGAACGGGCCCGCCCCCGTGGCGGCGTACGCGAGGACCGCGCCGAGGGAGAACACATCGCTCGCCGGGCTGATCGGATCGCCCGTCAGCTGCTCGGGGGACATGAAGCCCGGGGTGCCCACCATCATCCCGGTCTGGGTCAGCGCGCTGGCGTCGCCGACGACCGAGATGCCGAAGTCGATCACGCGCGGGCCGTCATGCGCGAGCAGGATGTTCGAGGGCTTCAGATCGCGGTGGACCACCCCCGCCGCGTGGATCGCGCCCAGCGCCTCGGCCAGCCCCGAGGCGAGCGTCAGGACCGGTCCCGGCGGCCACGGTCCGTGCGCGGCGACGGCGTCGCTCAGCGCCATCCCCGGTACATAGACCGTGGCCAGCCAGGGTGAGGCGGCCGCAGGATCGGCGTCGACCACACCCGCGGTGAAGGCGCCGTTCACGCGCCGGATCGCGGTGACCTCCCGGACGAACCTGCGGCGGAACTGCGGGTCCTCGGCCAGATCCGGGCGTACGACCTTGACGGCCACCGTCCGCCCGCCGCGCGAGCGCCCCAGAAACACGCTGCCCATACCGCCCGAGCCGAGCCGGCCCACGATGCGGTAGGGCCCCACCCGATCGGGGTCTCCGGGACGCAACGCCTTCAACGCTTCCACCACGTACCCCCGCCGCACCTCGCGGCCCACCGTCGCTGTCGGATCCCTGCGGAGTCCGACACCCTACTGCGGTACGCGCGTGGGCGCGGCGGGGGCTCAGATACCCGCCGCCACAGCCAAGTCCCGCTTCAGCGCCGCCAGTACGTCCGTACCGGCCGCGCGCGCGGTGGTCAGCGCCGTCGCGTCCTCCACCGGGATCACGACCTCCAGATAGCACTTGAGCTTGGGCTCGGTGCCGCTCGGCCTGACGATGACGCGGGCGCGGTACGTGCCCTCCAGGTGGTAGCGCAGGCCGTCCGTCGGCGGGAGGGCGTCCGTACCCTGCGTCAGGTCCTCGACGGAGGCGACGGTCAGGCCCGCCAGCTCCGTCGGCGGATTCTCGCGCAGTTGGCGCATCGCGTCGGTGATCAGGGACAAGACCTGGACGCGGACCGAGAGCTGGTCCGTGGCGTGCAGGCCGTAGGTGACGGCCAGATCGTCCAGGAGATCGGTGAGCGTGCGGTCCTTGGCCTTCAGTTCGGAGGCCAGCTCGGCCACCAGCAGCGCGGCCGTGATGCCGTCCTTGTCGCGGACGCCGTCGGGGTCGACGCAGTAGCCGAGCGCCTCCTCGTAGCCGTACCGCAGACCCTTGACACGGGCGATCCACTTGAAGCCGGTCAGCGTCTCCTCGTACCCCAGCTCGGCCGCCCCGGCGATCCGGCCGAGGAGGGAGGAGGAGACGATCGACTCGGCGAAGGTGCCCGTCGCGCCCTTGTGGACGAGATGGGCCGCGAGCAGCGCGCCGACCTCGTCGCCGGTCAGCGTCCGCCAGCCGCTGACGACCGTGTCGTCGGGGACGGCGACGGCGCAGCGGTCCGCGTCCGGGTCGTTCGCGATGATCAGGTCGGGCCGTACGCGCCGGGCGGTGGCGAAGGCCAGATCCATCGCGCCCGGCTCCTCCGGGTTCGGGAACGAGACGGTCGGGAAGGCCGGATCGGGCTCGGCCTGCTCCGCCACGAGCACGGGCTCCGGGAATCCGGCCCGCGCGAAGGCCGCCAGGAGGGTTTCCGTACCGACGCCGTGCAGCGCCGTGTGCACGACGCGCGCGGTGCGGGGGGTGCCGGGGGTCAGGACCGCGTCCGTACGTTCCAGATACGCCGCCAGGACCTCCTCACCCAGGATCTCCCAGCCGCCGTCGGGCCGGGCCACGCCGGCCAGCGGGCCGACCGCGGCGATCCGGGCCGCGATCTCGCCGTCGGCGGGCGGCACGATCTGGGAGCCGCCGCCGAGATACACCTTGTAGCCGTTGTCCTGGGGCGGGTTGTGGCTGGCGGTGACCTCCACGCCCGCGACGGCGCCGAGATGCCGTACGGCGAAGGCGAGGACGGGCGTCGGCAGCGGCCGGGGCAGTACGGCGGCGCGCAGCCCGGCGCCGGTCATCACGGCCGCCGTGTCCCGGGCGAAGTCGGCGGACTTGTAGCGGGCGTCGTATCCGATGACGACCAGGCCGTCACCATGGCCTTCGGCCTTGAGGTACGCGGCGAGCCCGGCCGCGGCGCGGATGACCACCGCGCGGTTCATCCGCATGGGCCCGGCGCCCAGTTCGCCGCGCAGCCCGGCGGTGCCGAACTGGAGCGTCCCGGCGAACCGTTCCGCCAGGGTGCCGGTGTCCCCGGCGTCGATGATCTTTCCCAGCTCTTCGCGGGTGTCGCTGTCGGGGTCCTCGGCCTGCCAGGCCTTGGCCCGCGCGATGAGGTCCTGATGCGTGGCGTCCTGCTGCACGGTGGGGGGCACCTCCTGGTAGCTGTGCTGCCGGGGCCGACGGCGTGGCCCCGGCGGGATGTCATTCCCGACTCGGACGCGGCTTAGACGCGCTCAAGCACCTGGGCGAGCAGAGCACCCATCTGGGTCGCCGAGTCGCGGCCCGCCTGAAGGACCTCCTCGTGGTTGAGGGGTGCGCCCGAGATGCCCGCGGCCAGGTTCGTGACCAGCGAGATCCCCAGCACCTCGGCGCCCGCCTCGCGGGCCGCGATGGCCTCCAGGACGGTGGACATGCCGACGAGGTCGCCGCCCATGACGCGGACCATGTTGATCTCGGCGGGCGTCTCGTAGTGGGGGCCGGGGAACTGCACGTACACCCCCTCTTCGAGGGCCGGGTCGATCTCCTTGCACAGCGCGCGCAGGCGCGGCGAGTACAGGTCCGTCAGGTCCACGAAGTTCGCGCCGACGATCGGGGAGACGGCCGTCAGATTGATGTGGTCGCTGATCAGCACGGGCTGGCCGGGGCGCATGCCCTCGCGCAGCCCGCCGCAGCCGTTGGTCAGGACGACGGTCTTGCAGCCCGCGGCCACCGCGGTACGTACGCCGTGCGCGACGGCGGCGACCCCGCGGCCCTCGTAGTAGTGCGTACGGCCCAGGAAGACCAGCGCGCGCTTCTCGGCGATCCGGTACGAGCGGATTCTGCCGCCGTGGCCGGCCACGGCCGGCGGCGGGAAGCCGGGGAGCTCGGTCACGGGGAACTCCGCCTCGGGGGTGCCGAGCGCGTCGACGGCCGGCGCCCAGCCGGAGCCCATCACCAGGGCGACGTCATGCGTCTCGGCGCCGGTCAGCTCGCGCAGGCGGGTGGCGGCGGCGTCGGCGGCGGCCAGGGGGTCGGGTCCGTCGGCGTTGGCCGGGATAACAGATGCGTTCACGCGGATGAGGGTAGCCGGTCATGCCCTACGCGCGTAGATGCTAGTCGCACAGGCATGACATCGTTGTACTGTCGTTTCCAACGAAAACAGCGGCGTTGTGCTGCTTTTCCGCCCGTGGGTCGGTTCCGGTGCGATTCGTCCCCCGTCCCCCGTCCCCCGGGTCAGCAGGGGCGCTTGCGCAGCTCCATCACATAGTCGTGCGGGGCCCCGGCCGACTCCGCCGCGTCGGCCAGCTCGCCCAGATAGCGCGCCGAGGGGAGACCGCCCTCGTAGCCGTTCAGGACATACATCCAGGTCGGCTCCTCGCCGTCCAGGGTGTGCACGCGTACCCGCATCCGGCGGTAGATGTCGAGCCCCACGCCCTCCCAGCGGTCCATGGAGTCCTCGTCCATCGGGGCGATGTCGTACAGCGCGACGAAGACCTGGGAACGCGGCGCCTCGACCACCGTGGCCAGCGCCCCCTCCCAGCCCATCTGCTCGCCGCCGAAGGTCAGCCGCCAGCCGTTGAGCCAGCCGGTGCCACGCAGCGGGGAGTGCGGGGCGCGGCGGGTCATCAGCCGCGCGTCGAGGTTGCCGGCGTACGCGGCGTAGAGCGACATGGGGTCGAGGGTACGGGAGGTACAGACGTGGCTTGCTGTTTTGGGGTGCGGGGACCCCGGAGGGGCGGTACTTGAAGCGTGCGGGACAATGGAGTACGTACTGCATCCCCCGGGGCTCCCCCGGAACCCCGGCCGGGGTGGCAGACGGGCCGGGTTGACAACGCGAGGCGGACTTTTTCGTGACCCGGATCGTGATCATCGGTGGCGGCCCCGGCGGCTACGAGGCGGCTCTGGTAGGGGCTCAGCTCGGCGCGGAAGTGACCGTCGTCGACTGCGACGGACTCGGTGGCGCGTCGGTGCTCACCGACTGCGTGCCGTCGAAGACCCTCATCGCGACGGCCGAGGTGATGACCACCTTCGACTCCTCGTACGAGGAACTGGGCATCATCGTCGCCGACACGGCATCCATCAGCGGCTCCCCCGCGGGTCCCCCTCTTGAGCAGAGGGCCCGCGTCGTCGGGGTCGATCTCGGCAAGGTCAATCGGCGTGTGAAGCGGCTCGCGCTCGCCCAGTCGCACGACATCACGGCCTCCGTCACCCGGGCCGGCGCGCGCGTCATGCGCGGGCGGGGGCGGCTCGACGGACGCCAGGCCGTGGACGGCTCGCGCCAGGTGATCGTGACCGCGGCCGACGGCAGCGAGGAGTCGCTCACCGCCGACGCCGTACTGATCGCCACCGGCGGCCACCCCCGCGAGATCCCGGACGCGCAGCCCGACGGCGAGCGCATCCTCAACTGGACGCAGGTGTACGACCTCGACGAGCTGCCCGAGGAACTGATCGTGGTCGGCTCGGGCGTCACCGGCGCCGAGTTCGCCGGTGCCTACCAGGCGCTCGGCTCCCGGGTCACGCTCGTCTCCTCCCGTGACCGCGTGCTGCCCGGCGAGGACTCCGACGCCGCCGGCGTGCTGGAGGACGTCTTCCGGCGCCGCGGCATGAACGTGATGTCCCGCTCCCGTGCCGAGGCCGCCAAGCGGGTCGGTGACCGGGTCGAGGTCGCGCTCTCCGACGGCCGGGTCATCTCCGGTACGCACTGCCTGATGGCGGTCGGCGCCATCCCGAACACCGCGGGCATGGGCCTGGAGGAGGCCGGCGTCCTGCTCAAGGATTCGGGCCACATCAAGACCGACCGGGTCTCCCGTACCTCCGCGCCCGGCGTCTACGCCGCCGGCGATGTCACCGGGATCTTCGCCCTCGCCTCCGTCGCGGCCATGCAGGGCCGGATCGCGATGTACCACTTCCTCGGCGACGCGGTCACCCCGCTCAACCTCAAGACCGTCTCGGCGAACGTCTTCACCGACCCGGAGATCGCCACCGTCGGTTACAGCCAGGCGGACGTCGACGCCGGCAGGATCGACGCCCGTGTCGTCAAACTGCCGCTGCTGCGCAACCCGCGCGCCAAGATGCAGGGCATCAGGGACGGCTTCGTCAAAATATTCGCCCGTCCCGGCACCGGGATCGTGGTCGGCGGGGTCGTCGTGTCGCCTCGGGCCAGTGAGCTGATCCACCCCATCGCGCTCGCCGTCGACAACAACCTGACCGTGGAACAGATCGCGAACGCCTTCACCGTCTACCCGTCCCTTTCGGGTTCGATCGCCGAGGTGGCGCGGCAGCTGCACACCGTGAAGACCGGCGAGGAGAGCTGACCCGGTCCGCCGGTCGCGACGGGCGTCCCGGGCGGGTTCCGGCGGGGCGTTCATCGGCTCGTAGGGCTGGGTAAGCCCGTTCCATGGTGGTGCGTTCGAATTGCGGGATCGCTTTATACCACTGTGCGCTCTCGTCTGTGTACAACTTCTGTTATTCGGCGCAAACTGCTGAAAGCAGACGGTCGTTGGGGTTACTGTCAGTTTCGTGTTCGCTGCAGAACGTCGCCAACTGATCCTCGAAATGGTGCGCGCCAACGGGGCCGTGTCGCTCCGTGAGCTCGCCCGCGTCGTCCAGACCTCCGAAGTGACCGTACGGCGGGACGTGCGGGCGCTGGAGGCCGAAGGACTCCTCGACCGCCGGCACGGCGGTGCGGTATTGCCGGGCGGATTCACGCGAGAATCCGGCTTTCCGCAAAAGTCCCATCTCGCAACGGCCGAGAAGACGGCCATCGCCGATCTCGCCGCGAGTCTCGTCGAAGAGGGCGAGGCCGTGGTCGTCGGCGCCGGTACGACCACGCAGGAGCTGGCCCGCCGGCTCGCGCGGATCCCCGGCCTGACCGTCGTCACCAACTCGCTGCTCGTCGCGCAGGCCCTCGCGCATGCCAACCGGGTCGAAGTCGTCATGACCGGCGGCACGTTACGCGGCTCCAACTACGCGCTGGTCGGCAGCGGGGCGGAGCAGTCCCTCCAGGGCCTGCGGGTCACCCGCGCGTTCCTGTCCGGGAGCGGGCTGACCGCCGAGCGCGGGCTCTCCACGTCCAACATGCTCTCGGCGAGCGTGGACCGGGCGCTGGTGCAGGCCGCGGCGGAGGTGGTGGTGCTGGCCGACCATACGAAGCTGGGCACCGACACGATGTTCCAGACGGTGCCGACGGATCTGATCAGCAGGCTGGTGACCGACGAGCCGCCGGCGCATGACGATCGCGCGGCGACGGAGCTTCAGGCGCTGGCGGATCAGGGGGTACAGATCGCGGTGGCCGGCGGGGTGGCCGGCGGAGCCGGCGGTTCTGCGGGCGGGGTCTCCGGGGTGTCCGGGGCGTCGGCCGGTGCGGGCTCTGGTTCCGGATCCGGTGCGGTTGCCGGTTCCGCCGCGGGTGCCGGTGCGGGGTCCGGGGCCGGGGCCGGTGCCGGTGCCGGGGCGACGGGTGGTGGCTCGGGCGGTGATGTGCATCCGGCGGGGCGTCAGTCGCGTCGGGACGTACCGCTTCCGGGGCAGCGCCGTACGCATGCGGCGGGGCCGGGTCCGGGACAGGGTCCGGGGAGCGGGGGGCCGGGGTCCCCGCTGCGGAGTGCGACGGCGTCGCTGGCGGCGCAGGAGCCGGGGGAGCGGGCGCGGGTGGCGGACTTGCGTCGCCGGTAGGGGTTCGCCGTCCAGCGGGGGTGCGGGTTGCGGTTGCGTGTTCGGCTGCCGGGGGCCGGGGCCTCCGGAGGTACATGTCCGGACGGCATGATTTACGGCGCGGTTCTGGCCTGTCGTTGGTTCGGGCGTTCGCGCGCCACAAATCACGCTTTAGTGTCCGGACACGCACCTCCTACGACCCCGACCCCCTCCCCCCGGTGGTCGCTCCCGCCCGGGTCAGCGCGTGACGTTGAAGACCGCGGCCTCGGGCACGAAGGTCTTGTCCCCGTCGTTGGCCGTCGCCAGCGCGGAGATGTACCAGGTGCCCTCGGGCAGTTCGGCGGCGTCCTTCTGGGTGACCTTCAGGGTGTAGGTGCACAGGTCCTTCTTGCACGCGGCGCTCTCGACGTCCGCCATTTCCTCGGCCGTCGGCTTGAGCTCCGAACTCTTCGGCCAGGCCAGGACCTTGAGGCTCCGGATTCCCGAGTCGTCGGTCACCTTCGCGGTGAAGGTGAGCGAGCCCGCGGCGCCGGCGGTCGGGGCGACATAGCGGGCCGCGCCGTTCTCCACGGTCGGCTTGACGGACGGGCTGGCCGAGGCGATGCCACCGATGGCGATACCGCCGAGAGCGACGGCACCAATGAGCGACGGAACGATGATGCGCTTGGACATGGATTCCCCTCCGAGTACTGGGCGCCCCGGTTGTCGGTGCGTTTCCCGATGTCATCGAGCCTATGAGCGCGGGATCGCGTGGTCCTCGGGCTCCGGGATGATCAGCTCCTCCAACCAGGGATAGAGCCGGGCCCCGGACGCCTCGTCGGTGACGGGTGGTGAAGGGGGGCGCGCAGGGGTCGTGTCCGGGACGTAGAGCGTGATTTGTGGCGCACGAACGCCCGAACCATCGTCTGGGCAGCTGCGCGCCGTACGGGGGTCCGGGGGTGTCCCCCGGGAAAGCACAGCATGCAGTCCCGGGCGCGGGCCCGGAGCGCACCCCGGCAACAACCCGCACACCACCACCGGCCCCAGCCAAAACGCACCCCGGAAACCGGCCCCGGCCAAGACGAGCGCGCCCCGGCCCCCGCTACCTCAGGGCCGCAGGCCCGTCAGCGTCAGTTTCAGGAGGCGGTCCGCCAAGTGCGGGTCCGACGGGGACTGTTCCGCAGCCAACGCGATCGCGTTCGTGAGCTGCATCAGGTCGTCGATCGAGACCTCCGCCCGGACATGGCCGGCCCGCTGCGCCCGCGCCAGGAGGCGTCCGCCCGCCTCGCGCATCGGCACACTGCACTGCGACAGCGCCGAACTCTTGTCGTGGGAGGCCGACATGAGCGCCTGCGAGAGTCCGCGGTACTCACCCGCATGAGTGATGAGCGTACCCAGCCATTCGACCAGCGCGCCGCACGGCTGCTCCGCCTCGGCCAGCTCGCGGCTGCGCTCGATGAGGGAGCCGAGCGCTTCCTGGAAGACCGCGTTCATCAGCGCGTGGCGGTTCGGGAAGTGGCGGTAGAGCGTGCCGATGCCGACGCCCGCGCGGCGCGCGATGTCCTCCAGGGAGGCGTCCGTGCCGTGTTCCGCGAAACTGCGGCGGGCCTCCGTGAGCAGGCGCTCGTAGTTGCGGCGCGCGTCGGCGCGCATGGGCCGGGGCAGCGCGTGTGCCGTACCGCTCGCCATTGGGGGTCCTCCCTGTCTCCGCCCGTGGCGTCAAGGATGCCACCGCACACGCGAAGGCCCCGCCAGAAGTGCTGCGGCGGGGCCTCGGTGCTGGTCAGTCCTTGATTTCGCAGATGGTGGCGCCGGAGGTGAGGGCCGCGCCGACCTCGGCGGTGAGGCCCTTGATGGTGCCGGAGCGGTGCGCGTTGAGGGGCTGCTCCATCTTCATGGCTTCGAGGACGACGACGAGGTCGCCCTCCTTGACCTCCTGGCCCTCTTCCACGGCGACCTTGACGATGGTGCCCTGCATCGGGGAGGCCAGGGTGTCGCCGGAGGCCGCGGAGGCGGACTTCTTGGCGGCGCGGCGCTTGGGCTTGGCGCCGGCGGCGAGGCCGGTGCGGGCCAGGGTCATGCCCAGGCTGGAGGGCAGGGAGACTTCGAGGCGCTTGCCGCCGACCTCGACGACGACGGTCTCGCGGCCGGGCTCGTCCTCGGTCTCGGCGTCGGCGGGGGCCGCGAAGGGCGGGATGTCGTTGGTGAACTCCGTCTCCATCCAGCGGGTGTGGACGGTGAAGGGGTCGGAGGTGAAGGCGGGGTCGGTGACGACCTTGCGGTGGAAGGGGATCGCCGTGGCCATGCCCTCGACCGTGAACTCGTTCAGGGCGCGGGAGGCGCGCTGGAGGGCCTGTTCGCGGGTGGCGCCGGTGATGATCAGCTTGGCGAGCAGGGAGTCCCAGGCCGGGCCGATGACGGAGCCGGACTCCACGCCCGCGTCGAGACGGACGCCGGGGCCGGCGGGCGGGGCGAAGGTGGTGACGGTGCCGGGGGCGGGCAGGAAGCCGCGGCCCGGGTCCTCGCCGTTGATACGGAACTCGAAGGAGTGTCCGCGCACGGCCGGGTCGTCATAGCCGAGGGCTTCGCCGTCGGCGATGCGGAACATCTCGCGGACCAGGTCGATGCCGGTGACCTCTTCGGTGACCGGGTGCTCGACCTGGAGGCGGGTGTTGACCTCCAGGAAGGAGATCGTGCCGTCGGTGCCGACGAGGAATTCGACGGTGCCGGCGCCGACGTAGCCGGCCTCCTTGAGGATCGCCTTGGACGCCGCGTACAGCTCGGCGTTCTGGGCGTCGGAGAGGAAGGGTGCGGGGGCTTCCTCGACGAGCTTCTGGTGGCGGCGCTGGAGGGAGCAGTCGCGGGTGGAGACGACGACGACATTGCCGTGGGAGTCGGCCAGGCACTGGGTCTCGACGTGGCGGGGCTTGTCGAGGTAGCGCTCGACGAAGCACTCGCCGCGGCCGAACGCGGCGACGGCCTCGCGGACGGCCGAGTCGTACAGCTCCGGGATCTCTTCGAGCGTACGGGCGACCTTCAGGCCGCGTCCGCCGCCGCCGAAGGCGGCCTTGATGGCGATCGGCAGGCCGTGCTCCGCGGCGAACGCGACGACCTCGTCCGCGCCGGAGACCGGGTCGGGGGTGCCGGCGACCAGGGGGGCGCCGGCGCGCTGGGCGATATGGCGGGCGGCGACCTTGTCGCCGAGGTCGCGGATGGCCTGCGGGGGCGGGCCGATCCAGGTCAGCCCGGCGTCCAGTACGGCCTGGGCGAATTCGGCGTTCTCGGACAGGAATCCGTAGCCGGGGTGGATCGCGTCCGCGCCGGAGTCCTTGGCCGCCTGGAGCACCTTGGCCATGTCCAGATAGCTGGCTGCCGGGGTGTCACCGCCCAGGGCGAACGCCTCGTCGGCCGCGCGGACGTGCAGGGCGTCCCGGTCCGGGTCCGCGTAGACGGCTACGCTCTGGATCCCGGCATCCCGGCAGGCACGGGCAACGCGGACAGCGATTTCGCCACGGTTGGCGATGAGCACCTTGCGCACGATGGCTCCCTCCTTGAAAACAAGCTGAGTTTAGGGACTGCCGACACGCCCCAAGGATCCGTCCCCAATGGTGACCTCGCCCACACAGAGCGTGGTCCGAGGCCGAGTCAGGGGGCGAAATCCCTTGTGGCACCACGGTACGCCGGGTTTCCCCGTCGCACAGTAGCGCTCGGATGTGGTCCAGCTCTCTGTCCGAGTACCCCTCGGCGGATCGCGAATCTTTGTGGAGTCCCTACGAATGGCCGAATGATTCTCTGACCTCGCTCGGGCCCTTGTCCGGCGGTTTACCGGTTAGTAGCGTGCGCGATGTCGTACGTACTACCGGTAACAGAGGAAGAGGGTGGCGTCGTGGCGCGCAGACCGGTGGCCTGGGTGGCCGCGATCGTGCTGCTGCTTGAGGCGGTCGGCATCGTGTTCGTCAACGGTGTGCTGGCGACGGTTGTCGACAATCAGCGAATGTCCCTGGCCGGACTCGATCCGTCCGCCATGTCTCTCGGTACGTGGGTGACGGGCGGGGTCTTCGGCGCCTATCTCGTGCTTGTGGCGGTGATTCTGGCGCGTACGGCCCTCAAGGACCGGGCTCCGGGCCGCTTCGGCAGGATCGCGCTCATCGTCTGCGCGGTGGTGCACGGGTTGCTCGGTGCGGTGACGGTGGGCCTGGTGGGGTGGAGTGCCTTCGCGTTCCTGATGGTCGTGCTGGGGCTGATCGTGCTGGTGCTGGTGGCGTACGAGCCCGAGCGGGTGAGCCCGGCCGAGGGGCCGGCGCCCGCCTGAGCGCAAGTGCCGTGGGTACCGGGCCGGTTCAGGCCCACAGGTCGGTGATCGTGACGCCGTGCTCGCCGAGCAGCCGGCGCAGCAGCGGCAGCGACAGGCCGATGACATTGCCGTGGTTGCCGTCGATCCCGTCGACGAAGGGAGAGGAGCGGCCGTCCAGGGTGAAGGCGCCCGCGACCTGGAGGGGTTCACCGGAGGCGACGTACGCGGCGATCTCGGCGTCCGTCGGGGTGCCGAAGCGGACGGTGGTCGAGGCGGTCTCGGCGGCGCTGCGGCCGGTCGTCGTATCGATCACGCAGTGACCGGTCCGCAGGATTCCGTCGCGTCCGCGCATCGACTTCCAGCGGGCGGTGGCCTCCTCGCTGTCGGCGGGCTTGCCGTACGCCTCGCCGTCGAGTTCGAGGACGGAGTCACAGCCGACGACCAGCGCGCCGGCCGCCGCGGGGAGCGCTGCCACGGCGGTGGCCTTGGCCTCGGCGAGAACGAGCGCCAGTTCGGCGGGGGTCGGGGCGGAGAGGGCGTCCTCGTCGACGCCGCTGACGATCACCTCGGGGGCGAGCCCGGCCTGCCTGAGCAGTCCGAGACGGGCGGGGGAGGCGGAGGCGAGAACGAGCCGGCGGCGCTGATCGGTCATGCGGGCCATCGTAGGTCGCCGCGTCCGGCCGGTACGGGGGAGGTCACCGGGAGGTGATCAGCCGAGGCCGAGCACGATCATGGCGACCACCACGGCCAGGGCGAGCAGGATCCCGGCGCGGCGCAGCATGAGCTGCGCGTCGCGCATCTCCCTGGGCGGCTCGTTCTCCGGGTCGGACCACAGCATGGGACCGATACTCCGGCCGCCCGGTCCGCGGCGCCTGAGTATGGGTACTCAGGCGCCGCGGTGACGTCCTAGCCGGGCCAGTACGTACGCGCCCACGCCCGCGGGCCCGGCTCCGGGAGCCGGCGGCGGGCGATCCGTGTCGGGGCCGACCACTCGGCGGGGGGCTCGGCCGCGCCCGGCGGTGAGTCCGCCACCGCCGCCGCGCGCGCCCGGACCACCGCGAGCGCGGCGGCCAGCTCCTCCCGGGTCGGGTTTCCTCGTACAACCTTGATCATTTCGGCGCCCTTCCCGGAGTCCTACAGGGGGATGTTGCCGTGCTTCTTCGGAGGCAGGCTTTCCCGCTTCGTCCGCAGCTGACGCAGGCCCTTGACGATGTGCGCCCGGGTCTCCGACGGCATGATGACCGCGTCGACATAGCCGCGCTCGGCCGCCGCGTACGGATTGAGCAGCGTGTCCTCGTACTGCTGGATCAGTTCGGCGCGCGTCTCCTCCTGCGCCGTCACATCACCGGCCGCCGCGATCGTGCGGCGGTGCAGGATGTTCACCGCGCCCTGCGCGCCCATCACCGCGATCTGCGCGGTCGGCCAGGCCACATTGAGGTCGGCGCCCAGATGCTTGGAGCCCATGACGTCGTACGCGCCGCCGAACGCCTTGCGGGTGATCACCGTGATCAGCGGGACCGTGGCCTCGGCGTACGCGTAGATCAGCTTGGCGCCGCGCCGGATGATGCCGCCGTACTCCTGGTCGACCCCCGGCAGGAACCCGGGGACGTCCACGAAGGTCAGCACCGGGACGTTGAAGGCGTCGCACGTACGGACGAACCGCGCGGCCTTCTCGGAGGCGTTGATGTCCAGACAGCCCGCGAACTGCATCGGCTGGTTCGCCACGATCCCGACCGGGAAACCCTCGACCCGGCCGAAGCCGGTGATGATGTTCGGCGCGAACAGCGCCTGGGTCTCCAGGAATTCGGCGTCGTCCAGTACGTGCTCGATGGCCGCGTGCATGTCGTACGGCTGGTTCGCGGAGTCCGGGATCAGCGTGTCCAGCTCGCGGTCCTCGTCCGTCGTCGCCAGCTCCGCCACCTCGGGGAAGGCGGGCGGCTCGGACAGGTTGTTCGAGGGGAGGTACGACAGCAGGGACTTGACGTACTCGATGGCGTCCTTCTCGTCGCCCGCCATGTGGTGCGCGACGCCGGAGGTCGTGTTGTGCGTACGGGCGCCGCCCAGCTCCTCGAAGCCCACGTCCTCGCCGGTCACCGTCTTGATGACATCGGGACCCGTGATGAACATGTGCGAGGTCTGGTCGACCATCACCGTGAAGTCGGTGATCGCGGGGGAGTAGACCGCGCCGCCCGCGCACGGGCCGACGATCAGGCTGATCTGCGGTACGACGCCCGAGGCGTGCACATTGCGGCGGAAGATCTCGGCGAAGAGGCCGAGGGCGACCACGCCCTCCTGGATCCGGGCGCCGCCGCCGTCGTTGATGCCGATGACCGGACATCCGGTCTTCAGCGCGAAGTCCATGACCTTCACGATCTTCTCGCCGTAGACCTCGCCGAGCGAGCCGCCGAAGATCGTGAAGTCCTGCGAGTAGACACAGACCGGACGGCCGTCGACCGTGCCGTAGCCGGTGACGACCCCGTCGCCGTACGGGCGGTTCTTCTCGATGCCGAAATTGGTGGAGCGGTGCCTGGCGAACTCGTCCAGTTCGACGAAGGACCCCTCGTCGAGCAGCAGATCCACCCGTTCGCGGGCCGTCAGCTTGCCCTTGGCGTGCTGCTTCTCCACGGCGCGCGCGGAACCCGCGTGCGTGGCTTCCTCGATGCGCCGCTGGAGATCCGCGATCTTGCCCGCGGTGGTGTGGGCGGCGGTTCCGTGGGGGATTCCTCGGGCGTTTTCCGGCTCGGACATCGGGATGCGGCTCCCTGCGGGTTCACGGATGCGGGTGTTCCGGGTGCTACTGATCCGTAGGGTATCGGCGCGGATACCGTTCGGCAGTGCGGTGTTGGCCACACCTAGGGTGGCTTGCATGACGGATCCCCATGCACCCGAGAGCCGCTGGTCCGACCTCGAACGCCCCCCGCTGAACGAACGCGCGCTGCGCCGCGGGCTGATCCGGCCCGACGGGCTGTGGAGCTCGCTCGACGTGGTCACCGCCACCGGATCCACCAACTCCGATCTGTCCGCGCGGGCCAGGCCGGGGGCGGACGGCACACCGGGGGCGCCGGAGGGCACCGTACTGATCGCCGAGGAGCAGACGGCGGGCCGCGGCCGGCTGGACCGGCGCTGGACCGCGCCGGCGCGCTCCGGGCTCTTCTTCTCCGTACTGCTCCGGCCCGGCCCCGGGGTACCCGTCCACCGCTACGGCTGGCTGCCGCTGCTGACCGGAGTGGCCGTCGCGACCGGGCTGGCGCGGGCCGCGGGCGTGGACACGGCACTCAAATGGCCCAATGACCTGCTGGTGACCGTGGGCGGCGAGGAGCGGAAGGCCGGCGGGATCCTCGCGGAGCGGGCGGGGGACGACGCGGTCGTGGTGGGTGTCGGCGTGAATGTCTCGCTGCACGCGGCGGAACTGCCCGTACCGGCGGCCGGTTCGCTGGCCCTGGCGAACGCGGTCTCCCTCGACCGCGACACCCTGCTGCGCGGGGTCCTGCGGGCGCTGGAGCGGTGGTACGGGGAGTGGCGCGAGGCGGGCGGCGATCCGGCCGCGTCCCGGCTCCAGGAGGCGTACGCGGCGGGGTGCGCGACGCTGGGCCGCACCGTACGCGCGGTCCTGCCGGGCGATCGCGAGCTGGTCGGTGAGGCGGTGGCCGTGGACGGCGACGGACGGCTGGTGGTCACCACGGAGGACGGCGCCCGGCATCCGGTCGGCGCGGGCGACATCGTCCATCTGCGGCCGGTCGCCTGAACTCGCGGGCGGATCCGGGGGCTCGTCCTCCGGTGTGGGCATATGCAAAGTGCACATGGCACCCGTCGCCGGGCCGGCCCTCGTGCGGCCACTGGCGACGGCCCGTGACCGGACCGTCGCGCCCCGATCCGGGTGCCCCCGCGATACGTGAGCCAGCGCACATCTGCCGTATCGTTGAGGCGGTCCACGACAGATCGGCAGGGCAGTGCGCAGGGAACGGGCAGGAGGCGGCCGGTGACCGTCGACGATTCGACTTCCGGCGAGGACGCGCAGCCGCCGTCGGAGTCTTCGGCACACCCCACTCCCCACCATGTCGTCGACCACACGGCCGAGCCGTCCGACGACCCGCTGGCCATCCGCCTCGAACAGCTCATCCTCGGCGCCGACCGCCGCTACACCGCCTTCCAGGCCGCCCGTACCGCCGGGGTCTCGATGGACCTCGCCTCCCGCTTCTGGCGCGCCATGGGCTTCGCCGACATCGGCCAGGCCAAGGCGCTCACGGAGGCGGACGTACTGGCCCTGCGGCGGCTCGCCGGTCTGGTGGAGGCGGGGCTGCTCAGCGAGCCGATGGCGATCCAGGTCGCCCGCTCGACCGGGCAGACCACCGCCCGGCTGGCGGAGTGGCAGATCGATTCCTTCCTGGAGGGCCTGACCGAGCCGCCCGAGCCCGGCATGACCCGTACCGAAGTCACCTACCCGCTGGTGGAACTGCTCCTGCCCGAGCTGGAGGAGTTCCTCGTCTATGTGTGGCGGCGCCAGCTCGCCGCCGCCACGGGCCGTGTCGTCCAGGCCGCGGACGACGACGAGATGGTCGACCGCCGGCTCGCCGTCGGCTTCGCCGACCTCGTCGGGTTCACCCGGCTGACCCGGCGGCTGGAGGAGGAGGAGCTCGGCGAGCTGGTCGAGGCGTTCGAGACGACCGCCGCCGACCTCGTCGCCGCGCACGGCGGCCGGCTGATCAAGACCCTGGGCGACGAGGTCCTGTTCGCGGCGGACGACGCGGGAACGGCCGCGGAGATAGCGCTGCGCCTGATAGAGACCATGACCCATGACGAGTCGATGCCGGCGCTGCGCGTCGGGATCGCGTTCGGGACGGTCACGACGCGGATGGGTGACGTGTTCGGTACGACGGTGAACCTCGCGAGCCGGCTCACGTCGATAGCGCCGAAGGACACGGTCCTGGTCGACGGCGCGTTCGCGGAGGAGCTGATCCGCACGGGCGACGCCCCGGCCTCGGAGGCGCAGGCGGCGGAGGCGGCGGCGAAGGCCGACAAGGAGGGCGTGGCACTGCCCTCGTACCGCTTCGGGCTCCAGCCGATGTGGCAGCGGCCGGTGCGGGGTCTGGGTGTGGTCGAGCCCTGGCTGATGGGGCGGCGGAGCACCTAGGGCCTGTCCGGCCCTGCCCTTGGGCCGAAGCCGCCCCCTAGGATCGGCCCCGGTGAAGTGAACCGTCGTTAACCGGGAGGGTGCGGTCATGGCTGAGGCTGAGCAGAGGTTCGGGGAGTTCGTCGTCGTACGGCGGCACGGGCAGGGCGGGCATGTCGCGGAACTGGCCCTGGACCGGCCCAAGGCCATGAACGCCGTCTCCACCGAGCTGGCCAGGTCCCTCGGGAACGCCTGCGCCGCGCTCGGCGCCGACCGGGACGTACGGGCCACGGTGCTGACCTCCACCCACGAGCGGGCCTTCTGCGTCGGCGCGGACCTCAAGGAGCGCAACTCCTTCAGCGACGCCGAACTCCTGCGCCAGCGGCCGACCGCGCGGGCCGCGTACACCGGCGTACTGGAACTGCCGATGCCGACCGTCGCGGCGGTACACGGCTTCGCGCTGGGCGGCGGCTTCGAGCTGGCGCTCGCCTGCGATCTGATCGTCGCGGATTCCACGGCGGTCGTGGGGCTGCCCGAGGTGTCGGTCGGGGTGATCCCCGGCGGCGGGGGTACGCAGCTGCTGCCGCGCCGGGTCGGCGCCGCGCGCGCCGCCGAACTGGTCTTCACCGCACGGCGGGTGGCCGCCGCCGAGGCGGCGGCGCTGGGACTCGTCGACCAGCTGGTGGACGAGGGCGCCGACCGGGACGAGGCCCTGGCCCTGGCCGGCCGTATCGCCGCCAACTCGCCCGTCGGCCTGCGCGCCGCCAAGCGCGCGCTGCGGCTCGGGCACGGGCTCGATCTGCGGGCGGGGCTTGAGGTCGAGGACGCCGCGTGGCGGTCCGTCGCGTTCTCCGGGGACCGGGCGGAAGGGGTCGCCGCGTTCAACGAGAAGCGGAAGCCGCAGTGGCCCGGAGAGTGAACGCGCCCTGTGGGTGAACGCGCAACGATCCCCCATCCCGCCAGATGATCAAATCCCCTCAAACCGTCTTAAGCTGGGGCGATGGGAGTGGATGGGCGACTGCGCGCCATAGTGGAACTGTCTCAGGCGATGGCGGCGGCCCCTACGGCGATCGAGTCCTGGCGGGCCGCCGCGCACGGCGCGCTGGAGGCGCTCGGGGGGAGCTTCGCGGCGCTGTCGTCGTGGGAGCGGGAACTCGGGCATCTCAGGGTGCTGGTGAACACGGGGGCGCGGGTCGCGGGGGAGGAGGAGTTCCCCAAGGACGAGACGTACCCCGTGCACGAGTTCCCCGAGATCGCGGAGTTCCTGCACGGGCGGTGGGCGGCGGGCGGCGGCCCGCAGGCGTGGGTCGAGACCGCGGCGGGGCCGGCGGTCGTACCGGCGCCGGGGGTGTCAGGCGGGCCCGGCTACAACCACCAGCGCGTGGCCGCGCTGCGCAGGCGCGGCCGTGGCTGCTGTGTCGTCGCGCCGATCGTGCTGCACGGCCGGGCGTGGGGCGAGCTGTATGTGGCCAGACCCCCGGAAGCCCCGCTGTTCGACGCGGCCGACGCGGATTTCGCGACCGTCATCGCGTCGGTGGTGGCGGCGGGGATCGCCCAGACCGAGCGCCTGGAAGAGGTCCGCCGACTCGCCTTCACCGACCCGCTGACGGGCCTCGCGAACCGTCGCGCGGTCGATGTACGGCTCGACGAGGCGATCGGGCGCCACCGGCAGGAGGGGGCCGTCGTCAGCCTGGTCGTCTGCGACCTCAACGGCCTCAAGAGGGTCAACGACACCCAGGGCCACGCGGCCGGTGACCGCCTGCTGGAACGGTTCGCCACGCTGCTGTCCGTCTGCGGCGCGCGGCTGCCCGGCGCGCTGGTGGCACGCCTCGGCGGGGACGAGTTCTGTCTGCTGACGGTGGGGCCCACCTCGGACGAGGTGCTGGCGGTGGCGGCGGAGCTGTGCGAGCGGGCGGCCGCGCTGGACCTGGGCGAGGGCGTGGCGTGCGGGATCGCGTCGACGGGGGATCCGATCGGGGAGGTGCCGTCGGCGCGACGGCTGTTCCGCCTGGCGGACGCGGCGCAGTACCGGGCGAAGGCGGCGCGGGCGGGGGGGCCGGTGGTGGCGGGGCGGGACGGGGCGGTGCTGAGGCTGGCGGACGCGCCGCCGGTGCGGGGGGACGGGGACCGCAGACGCTTCCGCGATGCGCCTTCCGGCGGGGGGTCGTAGTTTTGGCTGGGGCCGGTGGTTGTGTGCGGGTTGTTGCCGGTGGTCGCTCCGGGTTCGCGTCCGGGACTGCATGATTTACGGCGCGGTTCTGGCCTGTCGTTCGTTCGGGCGTTCGCGCGCCACAAATCACGCTCTACGTCCCGGACACGATCCCTGCGCGCCCCCCTTCACCGCCCGTCACCGACTGGCCCGGCCGACCGCGAGGGCGAGTGCGACCACCGGGGGGAGGGGGTCGGGGTCGGAGGAGGTGCGTGTCCGGACACTAAAGCGTGATTTGTGGCGCGTGGACGCCCGAACCATCGTTTGGGCAGGGTCGCGCCGTAAATCGTGCCGTCCGGACATGTACCTCCGGAGGCCCCGGCCCCCGGCCGACGACGACACCCGTACCGCTAGTGACACGGTTAGATTCAGTCCGTACGCTCCTGAATATGGATATGCACACTGTCGTGGTGGGGACGTCCGGGACGACCGCCGAGGACGTGGTCGCCGTCGCCCGGGGGCACGCCCGCGTCGAGCTCTCCGTCGAGGCGCTCGACGCGCTCGCCGCCGCTCGGGAGGTCGTGGACGCGCTGGCCGCCAAGCCCGAGCCGGTCTATGGGGTCTCCACCGGGTTCGGGGCGCTCGCGACCCGGTGGATCAGCCAGGATCTCCGGGGCCGGCTCCAGCGCAATATCGTGCGGTCGCACGCCGCCGGCATGGGCCCCCGCGTCGAGCGGGACGTCGTACGGGCATTGATGTTCCTGCGGCTCAAGACCGTCGCGTCAGGGCGCACCGGCGTGCGCCCCGGCGTGGCGCAGACCATGGCCGACGTGCTGAACGCGGGGATCACGCCCGTGGTGCACGAGTTCGGCTCGCTCGGCTGCTCCGGGGATCTCGCGCCGCTCTCCCACTGCGCGCTGACCCTCATGGGCGAAGGCGACGCGGAGGGCCCCGACGGCGTCGTGCGGCCCGCGGGCGAGCTGCTCGCCGCGCACGGGATCGAGCCGGTGGAGCTGCGGGAGAAGGAAGGGCTCGCCCTGCTCAACGGGACCGACGGCATGCTCGGCATGCTGGTCATGGCGATCGCCGATCTGAAGCGGCTCTACACCTGCGCCGACATCACCGCCGCGCTGAGCCTGGAGGCCCTGCTCGGTACCGCCAAGGTCCTCGCTCCCGAGCTGCACGCCATCCGCCCGCACCCGGGCCAGGGCGACAGCGCCGCCAATATGCTGCGGGTGCTCGCCGGGTCCGGGCTGACCGGGCACTTCCAGCAGGACGAGGCCCCCCGGGTCCAGGACGCCTACTCCGTGCGCTGCGCCCCGCAGGTCGCGGGCGCGGGCCGGGACACGCTGGCGTACGCGAGTGTCGTGGCCGAGCGTGAGCTCGCGTCGGCGGTCGACAACCCCGTGGTGCTGCCGGACGGCCGGGTGGAGTCCAACGGCAACTTCCACGGCGCCCCGGTGGCGTATGTGCTGGACTTCCTGGCGATCGCCGCGGCCGACCTCGGGTCCATCGCCGAGCGCCGTACGGACCGGCTCCTGGACAAGAACCGCTCGCACGGGCTGCCGCCCTTCCTCGCCGACGACCCGGGTGTCGACTCGGGGCTGATGATCGCCCAGTACACCCAGGCCGCCCTGGTCAGTGAGATGAAGCGGCTCGCGGTGCCGGCCTCGGTCGACTCGATCCCCTCGTCCGCGATGCAGGAGGACCATGTCTCCATGGGCTGGTCGGCGGCGCGCAAGCTCCGTACCGCCGTCGACAATCTGACCCGCGTGATCGCCGTGGAGCTGTACGCGGCGACGCGCGCGATCGAGCTGCGTACGGGCCTGACGCCCGCGCCCGCCTCCCAGGCGGCCATCGACGGCCTGCGCGCGGCGGGCGTCGAGGGGCCCGGTCCTGACCGCTTCCTGGCGCCCGATCTCGCCGGGGCCGACGCGTTCGTGCGCGGGGGCGGGCTCGTCGCCGCGGTCGAGCCGGTGACCGGGCCGCTGGCCTGAGACGGCTGGGCGTACGGAGGGGCCGCCCGGCCGTCCGGGCGGCCCCTCCGTATGTACGCGGCTCAGAGCGGCACGCGGGCACCTCTGCGCCGGGAGTACGCGACGAACCCCGCGCCGATCCCGAGACAGAGGCTCCCGCCGACCAGATACGGCGTGGTGTCCACGCCACCGGTGTCGGCGAGGGTCAGCTGCTCGGACTCCCCGGCGGTGAGGCTCTGAGCGGATACCGCCGGCTCCCGGTGACCGCCCTGCTCCTCGGTGGCCTTCGCCGAGGGCACGAACCACAGGGCGCACAGCAAGGTACCGGCGGCGGCAGCGGTCAGGAGCGGTCGGCGCGCGACGGACACGTGATCGATCCCCCTTGTGACAACGCCGAATTGGCTGGGTGCGGTGATGTTAGTGATAGCAGCGGGTCGCGGGAAAGTCGTGGGTCCGGGCGCTTACCCTCCGTCGTATGAGCGATTCTGAGACATCACGGTATGTTCGGGTACAGGTGGAATTGGTGCTGGAGGTCGATGACCCCGAGCGACTGAGCGCCGCCGCCCTCGCCCGTATCGGCGCGGACGAATCCATGCCGGACGACGAACGGACGCATGCCCGGTCCGCTGTCCGGGAAGACGAGGCGGAGGCCCTCGCGTATCTGGTGGAACCCTTCGACCTGGTCAAGGAGGTGCCGGGGGTCGAGCTGGCCCAGGCCTCGTGGACCAGCGAACTGATCGACTACGACCCCGACGCGGTGGAGTGGGGCCTCGACGAGGACGACGAGGACGACGGCGAAGAGGCCGGGGTCGAGGGCGAGGTCGGAGCTGGTCGGATGTAGCGCGCAGGCGTGTCACTCTGGTAAGCCCCGGTCCGCCGCAGCCGACGGGCCGGGGCTTCCGTGTTTCCGCGGGGCGAGTGGTGTTCACCACATCTTCGATCGATGTGGAACCGGACGAACCGGTACAGGTGTTCTTAAGTGTTATCGGCAGGGTTTAGCGGCGATGATGGAGAAGCGTGTGATGAGGGACAGCAAGCGGCGCAAGGTCATCGCGGCCGCGTCCGTGGCGCTCGGCGGCGTACTGGTGCTTTCGGCCTGTAGCCAGGGGGCGGACAAGGGCCCCTCCGAGAGCACGGCGTCCGCGCAGGCCAAGGCGGACGAGGTGGCCGCCAAGGAGACCTCACAGGCCCAGATAACCATCGCGCCCAAGAACGGCGCGACGAATGTGGGTATCAACAACGACGCCAAGGTCACCGTCACCAAGGGCACCCTCACCAGCGTGACCATGACCACCGCGGACGGCACTGACGTCAAGGGCACCCTGGCCGCCGACGCCAAGAGCTGGCAGCCGGACGCCCAGCTGGAACGCTCCACCTCGTACAAGATCACCGCGACCGCGAAGGACGACAAGGGCCGCGAGGCCCATGAGAACTCCTCCTTCACCACCGTCTCGCCGAGCAACAGCTTCATCGGGAACTTCACCCCCGAGGACGGCTCCACGGTCGGTGTCGGTATGCCGGTCTCGATCAACTTCGACAAGGCGATCACCGACAAGAAGGCCGTCCAGGACGGCATCACCGTCACGTCGAGCAGCGGCCAGCAGGTCGTCGGCCACTGGTTCAACCAGCAGCGCCTCGACTTCCGCCCCGAGCAGTACTGGACCGGCGGCTCCACGGTCACCCTCAAGCTGAACCTGGACGGGGTCGAGGGCGCGGACGGCGTCTTCGGTGTCCAGCAGAAGACCGTCACCTTCCAGATCGGCCGCAGCCAGGTCAGCACGGTCGACGTCAAGAGCAAGACGATGACCGTCGTACGGGACGGCAAGACGCTCAGGACCATCCCGATCTCCGCCGGTTCGCCGGAGAACACGACCTACAACGGCCAGATGGTGATCTCCGAGAAGTTCAAGGAGACCCGGATGAACGGTGCCACGGTCGGCTTCACGGACGACGACGGCAAGGGCGAGTACGACATCAAGGACGTCCCGCACGCCATGCGGCTCTCCACGTCCGGGACCTTCATCCACGGCAGCTACTGGGGCGGAGACGCCTTCGGCAACGTCAACACGAGCCACGGCTGTGTGGGCCTGAAGGACGTGAAGGGCGCGGGTGACCCCAACCAGCCGGCCGCCTGGTTCTACAACAACTCGCTCCTCGGCGACGTGGTCGTCGTCAAGAACTCCGCCGACAAGGTCATCGCGCCGGACAACGGCCTCAACGGCTGGAACATGAACTGGGCCGAGTGGCAGGCCGGTTCGGCCGCCTGACCCGACCCGGCCCGGTTCATCCGGCCGCTCCGAGCCCCTGTGTGAACGGCGGCGGCACCTCCTGCGGTGCCGCCGCCGTTCGCGTTCTCATCCCGCTCTCACCCGGTCCTTAACTCGTCATCACACCGGGCACCTAGCTTCGCGCACATGTTCTTCACCTACCTCAGGCGCGAGCTGCGCCGTCGCAGAAAGGCGGCGCTCGTCGTCGCCTCGGGGCTCGCCCTGGGCATCGCGCTGGTGATCATCGTCAGCTCTGTCTCCTCGGGCATGAGCCAGGCCCAGGACAAGGTCCTTCAGTCGCTCTACGGTCTCGGCACCGACATGACCGTCACCAAGGCCGCGCCCCCGCCCGGCGAGGGCGACACCAACCGCCGGCGCTTCGAGTTCGACGCCAAGGGCGACTCCGACGCCGAACAGAGCAGTGACCGGGTGATGGTGCAGGGCCTCCAGACCCTGGCCTCCTCGACCGTCACCGAGGTCGGCGACCAGGACGGGGTAGCCGAGGCCGTCGGCGGGCTCAGCCTGACCGTGCTCAAGGTCAACGGCGAGTTCAAACCCGGCGAGATCACCCCGCCGCAGGGCGGTGGCCGAACCGGCCAGGGCGGTACGGGCGGTTCCGGCGGCGGTGAGGTCCGGGGCGGCGGCGCCGCGTTCGACGTCGACTCGTACACCGTCTTCGGCACCGATGTGGCCGCGCCCGCGCTCGGCCCGCTGACCTCGTCCAAGATCACCACGGGCCGTACGTTCGAGAGCACCGAGACGGACGCGGCGGTCGCGGTCGTCGACAGCGCGTACGCCAAGGAGAAGAGCCTCGCGGTCGGCAAGACCGTCACCATCTCCGGCACGAAGTTCTCCATCGTCGGGGTCGCCACCGCCGACAGCGGCGACTCCGCCGCCAACCTCTACGTCCCGCTGAAGAAGGCCCAGACCCTGGCCGACTCCAAGGACAAGGTCACCACGGTCTACGTCAAGGCCGCCGACTCGCAGCAGATCGCCGGCGTCAAGACCGCCATCCAGAAGAACATCCCGGACACGACGGTCACCACCTCCGCCGATCTCGCCGGTACGGTGTCCGGCTCCCTGTCCACCGCCTCCGACCTCGCCACGACCGTCGGAACGTGGCTCTCCATCGCCGTGCTGATCGCGGCCTTCCTGGTCGCGGGTCTGCTCACCTCCTCGGCCGTCAGCCGCCGCGTGAGGGAGTTCGGCACGCTCAAGGCGCTCGGCTGGAAGAGCGGCCGGGTCACCCGTCAGGTGGTCGGCGAGGCGCTGGTCAACGGGCTGCTCGGCGGTGCGCTCGGGATCGCCCTCGGCCTCGGCGGCGCCTATCTCGTCACCGCCATCAGCCCGACCCTCACGGCGCAGCTCGGCGCCACGGGCGGCGGGGGCGGCGGGGGCGGCGGCGGCCTCGCGGGCGGCGGTCCCATGGGCGGCGGCGGCCCCGGGCGCCAGACCGCGGCCAAGGCCCTCGACATCGCCCTGACCGCGCCCGTCTCCCTCGCCACCATCGGTATCGCCGTGGGGCTGGCCGTCGCGGGCGGTCTGATCGCCGGTGGCTTCGGTGGCTGGCGGGCCTCCCGGCTGCGGCCCGCGGACGCGCTGCGCCGCGTCGAGTAGTCCCGTCCCCCTTCAGCAGGATTTCGCACAGCAGGAGTTGAACGTGTACCAGCTCAGAGGCGTCACCAAGCGCTACTCGCGCGGCAAGAAGACCGTCGACGCGCTCGCCGGCGTCGATCTGACCATCGAGGACGGCGGCCGGCTCGTCATCCAGGGACCGACCGGCGGGGGAAAGTCCACGCTCCTCCAGATGCTCGGCGGCCTCGACCGGCCGACGCAGGGCAGCGTCGAGTTCGACGGGGTGGATCTGGCCAAGCTGCCCGAGGCCAAGCTCACCAAGGTACGGGCGGAGAGCATCGGCTTCGTCTTCCAGAGCTTCAACCTCATCCCCACCCTGACCGCGCAGGAGAATGTCGAGACGGCGCTCGTGCCGCTCGGCCTCAAGGGCGCGGCCCGGCGCGAACGCGCGGCGGAGGCGCTGGCCTCCGTCGGCCTCGGCGAACGGCTCGGCCATGTGCCGGGCGAGCTCTCCGGCGGCCAGCAGCAGCGCGTCGCCATCGCCCGCGCGCTCGTCAAGCGGCCGAAGGTGCTGCTCGCCGATGAACCCACGGGAAATCTCGACGAGTCGATGCGTGACGAGATCATGGAACTGCTGGAGGGCCTCTGGAAAGAGCACGGCCTGACCTTCATCATGGTCACTCACGACAGCTCGATCGCCCGCCGCGCTCCACGGCTCGCCACGATCCGCAAGGGACGGGTCACGATCACCGAGAACGCCGCGGCCTGATTCCGCGAGTGGCGCACGCGCCGGGCCGTACGGGCGTTGACGTACGGCCCGGTTCCGCCCGGATGTCTCCGAAAGTCGGGGGCGTCACCACCCTCGTACGCGTAGGTTCGATCCATGCTGATCACTCTGGGAAGCCCGCCCTCGGACGCCGAGACAGACGCCTGGCACGCGGTGATCAGCGCGGCCCATGTCCGCGATCTGCCGGCCTCCGCGCCGGAGCCGAGCAGGACGGAGACGGCGGGAAAGCTGCGGATCCCGCCGGTCAGCGGGCGCAACGCGCACCTCGTGGCGGTGGGCGAGGACGGCGCGTACGAGGGCGTCGCCTCGCTGCTGCTGTTCACCGACGAGGCCAATCGGCACACGGCCTTCCTGGACGCCCTGGTGGTACGCCCCGATGCCCGGCGGCGCGGCGTCGGCGCGACGCTCTGGACGGCGATACGCGCCGAACTCGCCGCCCAGGGACGCTCCTCGGTCTCGACCGTCCTGGAACTCGGCGGCGCGGGCGAGGCGTTCGTCGACAGCCTCGGCTTCACCAACGTCCTGCGCCTCGGCCGGTACGTGCAGCGCGTCGCACAGGCGCTGGAGGAGATTCCGCGGCCCGCCCTGCCGGAGGGGCTGCGCTTCGTGGGCTGGTCGGGCGTCGTGCCCGACGGCACGGCCGAGGCGTTCGCCCGCGCCCACGGCGCGAGACGTGATGTGTCGGGGCCCAGCAGACAGCTGGACGAACACACCCCGAGCTGGGACGTGGAGCGGGTAAGGACCGCCGCCCGGCTGATCGAGCGGCGCGGCGGGATCGTCCTCACCTCGGCCGTCCTGGACACCGAGCGGGACGACGCCGTCGTCGCCTACACCGAGGTCGTCCTGACCGCCCCCTCGGACACCCGCGCGCTCCAGTACGACACGGTGGTCGTCCCCGCCCACCGGGGCCGGGGTCTGGGCCGCGCCGTCAAACGCCATCTGCTGGGGCGGCTCAGTGAACTGCACCCGGGCGTACGGGAGATCCGTACCACCGTCGCCGACGACAACGCGTCGATGCTGGCGATGAACGAGGCGCTCGGCTACCGGCGGGAGCGGCCCGCCGGGCTCTTCCAGGCGAAGCTCTGACCGACGGGCGGCCGCACGGCCGGCCCGCCCCCACCCGTCGGTCAGCGGCGTCGGCCGGTCAGCTCACCACACGGCCCGCCCGCAGCTCCAGCCGCGCGCCCGTGAACCGGGCCCGGAAACCGCGGTCGTGCGAGACCACCACCACCGCCCCCTGGTACGCCGCCAGCGCCTCCTCCAACTCCTCCACCAGGCTGAGCGCCACATGGTTCGTCGGTTCGTCGAGGATGAGCAGATCGGCGGGGCGGGTCACCAGCCGGGCCAGTTCCAGCCTGCGCCGCTGGCCGACCGAGAGGGCCGCGACCGGTACGCCGAGATCGTCCGGCCGGAACAGTCCGAGGCCGAGCAGCTCGTCCGCGTACTCCTCCGGGAACCCGGGACGGCCCGCCGCGAAGGCCCCCAGCAGCGGGCGGCGGGACGGTACGGGGGGCAGCTCCTGGGCCAGATGGCCGAGCGGGCCGGTGTGGCGCACCGTACCGCTGTCCGGGCGCAGTTCACCGGCCAGGACCCGCAGGAGTGTGGTCTTGCCCGCGCCGTTGGGGCCGGTCACGAGCAGCCGTTCGCCCGCCGTCACACGGAGACCGGCGATCGACAGCCGGTCGCCGACCACCACATCGTCGAGCTGGGCGACGACCCCGTCCCCGCCGCCGGAGGCGAGCGCGGCCGTGAACCTCAGTGGCTCCGGAGGCGCGGGCACAGGGCTCTCCTTGAGCCGCCACAGCCGCTCCCGCGCCGCCCTGACCTGCCCGGACAGCTTCGCCTCGTGCGAGCGGCGGTGCTTGCCGAAGCCCTGGCGCGGATCCCCGCCGGTGGCCACGAGCCGCCGGCCGGCCGCCGCGACCAGCTCCTCCGTACGCGCCACCTCGGCCACGTACTCCAGATGGTCCTGCTCCCAGCGGCGCCGGGCCGCTGCCTTCGCCGTCCGGTAGCCGCTCCAGCCGTCGCCGTACCGGGTCACCGCGCGGGTGTCCCGGTCGACCTCCAGGATCGTCGTCGCGATCCGCTCCAGGAACGCCCGGTCATGGGTGACGGCGAGGACCGTCCCGCGATGCGCCCTGAGCTGGTCCTCCAGCCAGACGCTCGCGCGGACGTCGAGATGGTTGGTGGGCTCGTCGAGCAGCAGCAGCTCGGGCGCCGACGCCAGGACACAGGCCAGCGCCAGCCGGGACCGCTCGCCGCCGGAGAGTGTGCCGAGGGTACGGTCCCGGGCCACCCCGGCGAGCCCGAGGCCATGGAGCGCGGCGTCGACGCGGGCGTCCGCGCGGTAGCCGTCGCGTTTCTCGTACGCCGCCAACAGATCGCCGTAGGCGGCCAGTTCGTCAGGATCCGCCTCGCCGAGTGCCGCTTCGGCCGCCGCGATCCGGCGCTCCAGCGCGCGCAGTTCGGCCAGGGCCGCGTCCACGGCGTCCTGGACGGTCCGACCGGGATCGAGGGCGAGGGTCTGGGCGAGATGGCCGACGCCGCCGGGGAAATGGACGGTGATCTCACCGTCGTCGGGCCGTTCCGCCCCGGCGAGCAGCCGCAGCAGCGTCGACTTGCCGGAGCCGTTCTCCCCGATGACTCCGGCCTTCTCGCCGGGACGTACGGTCAGCGACACCTGGTCGAGAACCGACCGGTCGCCGTACGCCTTGGACACGTCTTTCATTGCCAATTGGGCGCGTTCGCGCATGCTTCTTCCTGGATTGTCACGCCCTTGTGCAGGGCTGAGCAGTGTCGGACCTGGGGAGCGGGTCCGGAATCACAGGAAGAAGTAGTGGCGGAACATGCCGTCCACTGTAGCCGCGCCGTTCGGCGCGGCCCAGGGATTTTCTCCGTACCGCCGGTGCGGCTACCGGTGCGATGCGGCTACCGGTGCCGGCGCCGGTGCGGTCAGGGGTTGCCGACCAGCTGGACCGGTCCGTTCAGGGTGTTCGGGGTGCAGCCGGGGCCCGACAGGGTCAGCCGCTGCTTGGTGTTGACCACGGAGAGGGGACCGGTCAGCGAGGTGCCGCAGAGTTCCACGGTGGTGGCGCCGACCGCCTGGACGGGCCCGGTGATGTCCGCGCCCTTCGCGATCAGGCTCGCGCCACCCGTGACCACGACCGGGCCGGTCTGGCTCGTGCCGTTCAGACAGATGACGCCCGAGGAGACGACCAGCGGGCCGGTGTGCTTGCCGGTCAGCGTCTTCGTGCAGGCGGGTGCGGCCGGAAGGCTGCCACGGAAGTCCAGCGCGTACGCGAGCTTGCCTGGCTTCTTGTCGGAGATCGGGGCGCTCAGCTTGCCGAACTCACCGCCGGTCGGCTTCTTCCCGTCGTTCCACTCCGCCATCCGGCCCAGCTCGTCGGCGGTGCGGCCGTCGGAGATGACGGTGTCACCGGCCGTGCCCGACATGGCCTCGGAGGCGGCGCGGACGGCGGTCAGATAGGAGTCGGGGGAGCCCAGGTCGTACGAGTCGAGGTTCACGCGGTCGCGCAGCCAGGTGCCCCACAGGAACTCCAGGTACTCCGCCGTCTCCGCCGGAGCCCGGTAGCCGATGTCGCGCGTGAAGTAGACCAGGCTGCGGTAGCGGTCGTCATGGAAACCGGCCAGGCCGAGGCGCTGGGGGAGCTGGTCGGTGGTGATGGGCTTGTTGTTCTCGTCGCGCAGCCAGACCCACTTCTTCTCCTGCATCGTCCGCCAGAAGGCGGCGGGCGACAGACCGCTCAGATTGCCCGTGACGCGCAGTCGGATGGGCGTCTTCGGGCCGCCGTCGGGCGTTTCGAGGAAGGACGTCAGGGAGTGGTGTCCGTCGGTGAGATACAGCTCGCCGCCGGGGCCGACGACGACCGTCTTCATCGCGGCGCGCGTCTCGTCCGTCTCCTGGCCGACCGGGACGGTGCAGGTGAAGGTGGACGGGTCGGAGAGCTTGGCGCCCGGCGGCACCGTCGCGGCCTTCTCCTGGCCGTTGGTCTCGCACCAGTCGTCGAACCGCTTGTTGAAGTCGCCGTTCTGCTCGTCCTTGGTGCTGCTGTAGCGGCCGAGCTTGTAGTAGATCTGGTCGAAGCCCACGGAGGGCTGGGTGGGGCGCAGTTGGTCGAGCGTGACGTCGAGGAGGTCGCCCGGCCGGGCCTTGAGGGCGGCGCTCTTGGCTCCCGCTCCGGTTGGGCCGGCCGTACCCGCCGGGGCCGCGCCGACGGGGGAACCGCTCGCGACGACACCGCCCAACGCGAGCGCGCCCACGGCCAGTCCGGCGGCCAGACCGCGCGCCGCGCCGGCCGGGAGGCCCCCGGCCCGTGCCGTGCGGTGGCTGTCGGGCCGGTGCTGGGTACGGGCTGAGCCGGTCATACGGTCTCCAGTTGGTATGTCGACGGGACCGCGCCCCTGCGGGAGGCGTGGTGGATCGGACATATCCACTCACCTCTCCCGGTACCACCCGATGGCTTCTGGTCGTCGGGCGGGTGGCGGACGGGTGAACGATAGTGACAAGTCGGCACGGCTGTACGGCCGGTGTGGCGCCGCAGGGGTAGGGGGCCGGTCAACGCCGGGGCCCGGCCAGTGCGTAGAGCAGCCCGCCGCCCGCGGCGAGAGCGACCGCCGTGGCGTCCGCGGCGGTCGTACCGGACGGCTGGAGCAGCCACGTCGTGACCTGGGCCGCCACCCCGCCCGTGGGCGGGACGAACAGCGCCACCGCGCACCACCCGAGGGGCAGGGTCCAGGCGTACCGGCCGCCCCACAGCGCCGCCCCGATCGCGGCGAGCCCCGCCGACCCGGCGCTGTCGCGCAGGAGAGTCCCGGCCCGCACCGGCTCGTCACCGGCGGCCAGGAGCAGGAGCGACACCGTCCCGGCGAGCACCCCGATGAGCAGGACATGTGCCGCGCGCCGGGGCGCCCAGCGGATCGCCGCCGTACGGTCGAGCGCGCGGTCCTGTCCGCTCAGGCCGACCGCGCCCGCCGCCACCACGGAGGTCAGCAGCAGGACGTGAGCCCTCGGATCACCGGACCCGGTGCCCCGCGTGAGTGACCAGGTGGCGAGGGCGCCGAGCAGCGTGGCGGCGGCGAGCGACGCGGGGACTTGGCGGGAGCGCGCGTAGAGCGTCAGCCAGCGGGTCGACGGCCGGCGGGTCGACGGCCGGCGGGGGGTCGGCCGGGGGACGGACGGGCGGCGGGTGGTCGGGCGACGGGTGGTCGGCCCGGGGGCGGATTGTCGAGGGGCTGGGGCCGCCCCTCGTTCCGGCTGCCGCCGTCTCACCGCGGACCGCCGCCCTTCAGTACGTCCAGCAGGTCACCGTCGCAGGAGAGCGAGGCCGTCCGCAGGGCCGCCATCCGCTCGCGCTGTACGTCCGGGGGCAGGGCGCGCAGCGCGTCCCAGGCGGGTCCTGCCAGCGCCTCGGCGTCGGCGCGCAGCGGGGCGGCGCCGCGCAGGGGCTCCAGATCACCGGTGAACCAGGCGGCGGCCACGGTCCGCGCGGCGAGCTCGCGTACGGCCTTGGTCCTGTCGTACGCCCGCGCTCGCTCCTCGGCCGGGTCGCTCATGTCCGCGTCGAGACACGGCGCCGTACCCGCGCCCGCGAGCAGGGCGCGGGTGTACTCCTCGTTCGTCGCGCCGTCGAGAGCCGGGGTCTCGAAGTCGACGGGGACGACATCGGCGGGTACGGCGGGGGTGGCCACGACGGGGGCGGAACGGGTCGCCTTCGTCCCTCCGTTCCCTTCTCCGGGCCACGGATCGACGCTCTCGCGCACCGCCGACGGCGGGTCCGGCAGCCGTCCCAGCAGTCGCAGGGCCTCCTCGCCGGGACCCTTGAGCGCCGCCAGCCGGGGTTCGTGCAACGTCGTCACACAGACACGGCCCTCGCACACCAGCGCCGTCGACGCCTTGTCGAGCGCGTAGTTGCGCGCGGAGTCGGCCGGCAGGAGCGGCACCGCGACGGCCGCGCCCAGCGCTATGGGCCCCAGCGCGAGCAGCCGGGCGCGCGGCCTCCGGGCCACGAGCAGGAGGAACCCGGTGGCCGCCAGCCCGAGCAGCCAGACGGTCTGTCCCGCGTGGACGCGCCAGGTGACGGTCAGGAACGTGCTGTACACCTGGGAGAGGGCGGGGGAGAGGAGCACGATCCGGTTCGGCACCATGCCGGGCGTGACCGTCACATGCACGGCCAGCACCGCCGTCAGAGATCCCAGCGCGAGCACCGGCGGAGTCAGCGCGGACGGTACGGCCCTGGCGACCCCCATGCCCAGCAGGGCGCCCGCGACCAGCGCCAGTACGCCGACCGCCAACACCGGCAGCCAGCCGAGGTGGACGTATCCGTCGTTGGCGAGCACCCGCACCCCGCCGTAGAGGAACACGAGTACGTACGCGGCGCTCAGCGTGAGCGCGAACGCGCCCGCGGATCTGGTGGCGCGGTGCCACCCCGGGCGCGGTGTGGTCGCGAGGAGCTCGGACGTACCGGAGCGCCGGTCCCGTATCCCGTGCACCGCTCCGGCGGTCACCGCCAGCGGCCACAGGAGCACCATCGAGAACCGCTGCCACCAGGCGGTGGAGGTGAATTGCGCCGTCCAGCTCTCGGCGCCCTCCCACCACGGTCCACTGACCAGTTGGAGGAACGCGAACGCGACGAACAGGAGCAGGACGCCGGCCGGCAGGGCGGCCGAGCGCCGGAGTTCGACGCGCAGGATCCGGCCCTTTCGAGGTGTGCGCACCTGCCGCGCGGGGGCTTCCCTGTTCACCACGTACCCTTTCCCGGCTCGGAGCGCATGAGCAGCGCCGCGTAGCCACGCTCGATGGGGCTGTCGCCCGGGTGTTCGGCGCCGCCCGCGTCGGCGAGCCGGTCCGGGGTGCCCCGGAACACCAGCGCGCCGTCGGCGATGAGCACCACGTCCGTACAGGCCGCCGCGACGTCCTCGACCAGATGCGTCGAGACGACCACACAGCTGTCCGTGCCGAGTTGATGCAGCAGCTCGCGGAAGCGCAGCCGCTGCGCCGGGTCGAGCCCGGCGGTCGGCTCGTCGAGCAGCAGGATCCGGGGATCGTTGACGATCGCCTGCGCGATCCCCGCGCGCCGCACCATGCCACCGGAGAGGGTCTTCAGCCGGTCGTCGGCGCGGTCCGCGAGGCCCACGCGCTCGACGGCGCGCTGGACCGCGCCGGGGATCTCCTCGCGCGGCACCTCCTTCAGCCACGCCATGTACTCGACGAACTCGCGGACGGTGAAGCGCCGGTAGTACCCGAACTCCTGCGGCAGATAGCCGATACGGCGGCGCAGCTCGCGCCGGTGGGTCACCGCGTCGGCGGGTGAGCCCAGCAGTTCGAGGGTGCCCCCGGCGGGCCGCAGGACGGTGGCGAGGGCGCGGATGAGGGTGGTCTTGCCGGCGCCGTTGGGTCCGAGCAGGCCGTGGACTCCGGTACCGAGTTCCAGATCGAGGCCGTTGACGGCCATCGTGCGGCCCCCGGCCCGTACCCGCAGCCCTTCGGCGCGGATCTCCCAGGCGTAGGTCTTCGGCGCCACTTCGCCCGCGGTCACGGCGCGCGTCATGTCGTCACCACTTCTGCTTCTCCTTCGGTCATGGCAAAGGCCCTTTCGGGTGGTTGGAGAGGTGAGAAAGAAAGAGGGAGAGGGTGTGCCGGTGTCGGTGGTCTCAGCGGTGGACGCCGAGGAGGGTGTACGCGCCCCTGCGGACGATCACGACCACCACACCGAGCGCGAAGACGGCGCCCCACACGGGCAGGGCGTCCGCGCGGAGGGCGACGGGCGTACCGCTCACCCCGACCGTCGGCGCCACGATCACCGCCGCCCATGCCGCCACCAGCCCGATCGCGGCCCGGGTCACCCCGATCAGCCCGCCGAGCGCGAGCGCGCCGGTGGTGAACGCCAGACAGGGCAGCAGCCACCGCGCGACTCCGGCACCGGTCAGCCAACCGGCCACCAGGAGCACGGAGATCACCACGAGGAGCACGGATGTCGTGCGCCGGAGCACCAGTTGGAGTCCGGCGCGCGGGGTGCCCGCGATGAGTTCGTACGCCGGATCGAGGCCGCGCGCCCAGGAGGCGGCGACACCGAACACGGGCAGTACGGGGGCCAGCAGCAGTACGAAGGAGACCTCCTGGCCGCTCAGGCTGTCGAGGAGCACGGCGATCAGCGTGACGAGGACGGTCATGCACAGCCACGGCACCATCGCCGGTGAGGCCCAGGACGCGAGCGGCAGGGCCCACCGGCGGCGCCGTGGCATCGGCGCGATCGCCGGGAGCTGAGGTGCCAGCCCGGCCCAGACTCCGTCGACGAGCGCGCTCACGGCGGGGGTGGCGTGGCGGGTGGCCGCGGCGAGGCGCGCCCGGCACCCGGCGCAGGACTCCAGATGGGCTTCGAGCGCCCACACCTCGTCATGCGTGACGCCGCCCCGCCCCTTCTCCGTATCGTCCGAATCGCCGCGCGCGTACCGGCCGATGAGCCGTTCCGAGGGGTGTTCCACCGCGTCCTCCACGCTCATGACAGCGCCTCCCGCATCGCTCTCCGTGCCCGCCGGGCGCGGGTCTTGACGGTTCCTTCCGGCACTCCGAGCAGGAGTGAGGTCTCCCGTACGGACATCCCGTCGAGCACCATGGCCCGCAGTACGTCGCGCAGTTCGGGCGCGAGCCGCCGCAGCGCGTCGCCGACCTCCCCGCCGACCGCCGCCGCCAGCGCCTCGTCCTCGGCGGCGGGCGCGACGGCCGGCCTGGTGGCGTCGGCGGTCACGGCGGCGGGCAGCCGGGCCTGGTGCGCGCGCCGGCGGAAGGCGTCGACGAGCCGGCGCGCCGCGATCGTCCACAGCCACCCGACGGCGGTGCCGCCGACCGCGGCCCCCGCGAACGCGCTCGCGGCGCGCCACACCGCCAGATATGTCTCCTGCATGACCTCGGCGACGATCTGCTCATCGGCACACCGCCGGCGCAACCGCACCGCCAGCCATGGCGCCGTACGCCGGTACAGCTCCTCGAACGCGGCGCGGTCGCCCTTGGCGACGAGCCTGACGAGCCGTTCCTCGTCAAGCTCCGCTGGTGTCTTCCCGCTGGATCCCACACCGGCTAGACGTACGGGTCCGGCGCGAGGTTTTCCATTCGATGTGCCCTGCGTCACATTCGGGCGGAGGGTGGGCTTCGGTCGTCACGGCCGTCATGGCCGTCACGGCCGGCTCAGGCGCGGGGCCGGAGCCGGTGTATGCGGTCCAGATCACCGGCGAGCAGATCGTCGTGGGTGATGGCGAAGTCGCCGTTGGGGAGGGAACAGCCGCCGAAGTAGGAGCCCATGACGGTGTCCGGCAGATACTGCCGCAGCTGGTGGCGCATCCCGGGCGGATAGTCGACGGCTTCCCCCCAGCCCTCCGGCGCCTCATCGGTGCTGAGCAGCACCCAATGGTCCACGGGCACCTCGGTGTCGAGGTCGGGCGGCTCGCCGGTATGACAGTCCAGCGCGGGCAGCGTCAGCCGGTCGGGGGCCGTCGGCCGGTACCACATCAGCAGCGGCTTCGCCCGCTCCGCCTCGGCGTTGTCGAAGCAGCACACGGCGATGGAGTGGCCGGGGTAGTGGGCGGCGTAGAACTCCAAGAGGAGCGGATTGAGGCGCGGCCGTCTGCGTAACGGCACCTGTATCAGGGCGGATTCGAGCAGCGTCGGATCGCTGGCGAGGAGCACCGTATAGATGTCGTGCTCGAACACCTCGACCCGCTGCCCGGAGTCCCACCCCATCCACGCCATCCCGTCCCGCCCCGCGGCGGGCACCGGCTGCACGGCGTCGACCATCCGGCTGAGCACGTCCGGACTGCGCCCCGCCGAGATGAAGTTCTCCCGGGACATCTGCCGCGCGGGCAGATGCAGCAGCATGGCGTTGGGCCCGACGGCGAGATTGGCCGCGGTGTTCTGATACCCGAGGACATGAATCAGCCCGTGCGCCGCGTGATGCAGCCGCCCGGCGTACAGGGTGGTGCCTGAGAACTCCGCCTGGTCCATCGAGACGCACATGCGCTCAAGTTATCCGCCGGGATGGGGGGCGTGAAGTGGGCGTGTTCCGGTGCGACTTGGGCAGAAGTGAATCCCGGTCGGCCACAGGAGCCGAGCAGACAGGGCGTGGCCGGTATAGTCCGAAAATCGGATAGTTTCCATATATGGGGGGCCAGCCATGGCACTGTTCGGCAACGCGCACACGGTCGACCCGGCGGCGGCACAGCAGGACTACGCGCGCCTTCTGGGCCAGGGCGAGCAGGTGTACGCCGCGTACACGCTGATCCGCGACACTATGCTCTTCACTGACCGTCGGCTGATCCTCGTCGACAAGCAGGGGATCACCGGGAAGAAGGTGGAGTACCACTCCATCCCCTACAAGAGCATCACGCATTTCGCCGTGGAGACGGCCGGCACGTTCGATCTCGACGCGGAGCTGAAGATCTGGATCTCCAGCAACCCCGAGCCGATCACGAAGACGTTCACGAAGGGCGTCGACATCTACGAGGTCCAGGCCATCCTGACGCAGTTCGTGGCGCGGTAGACCGACCGGGCGCGCCACGACCGGACAGGCCGGGCCCTGTCCGGCCTGTCCGTGACCTCCGGAGCGGAAGCGACGCCGGTCAGGCGGAGGCGACGCCGATCGGGCAGGAGACGCCCGTGCCGCCGAGGCCGCAGTAGCCCGCCGGGTTCTTGTCCAGGTACTGCTGGTGTTCGGCCTCCGCCGGGTAGAAGGTGCGGCCCTCCGCCGGGAGGATCTCCGTGGTGATCGTGCCGTAGCCGTTGCCCGTCAGAACCTTCTGGTAGGCGGCGCGAGACGTTTCCGCGGCCTCGGCCTGGGCCGGGGTGTGGGTGTAGATCGCCGAGCGGTACTGCGTGCCGACGTCATTGCCCTGGCGGAAGCCCTGCGTCGGGTTGTGGGACTCCCAGAAGGTCTTCAGCAGGTCGGCGTACGAGACGACCTTGGGGTCGTAGACGACACGCACCGCTTCGGTGTGGCCCGTCAGGCCGGAGCAGACCTCTTCGTAGGTGGGGTTCGGCGTGGAGCCGCCCTGGTAGCCGACCAGGGTGGTCCAGACGCCTTCCTTCTGCCAGAACGTGCGCTCCGCGCCCCAGAAACAGCCCAGGCCGAAGTCGGCGGTCTCCATGCCCTCCGGGTACGGGCCCAGCAGGGGGTTGCCGAGGACCGTATGGCGGGAGGGGACCGCGAACGTGGGCTCCGGGCGGCCGCGGAGGGCCTGCTCGGGGGTGGGGAGCTCGGGGGTGCGGCGCAGGAACATGGCTCTCCTCAGGTTTGGGGTCCTGTTCAGAGGAACGTACGAGGGGTCCAGGACATTCCGGGACCCCAGGTCGTGGACCGGTGGTCCGGGACCCCCGTTCCGTGGCCGGTGGCTCAGCGCGGCAGCGTCGCCGGGCTGCCGCCGTTCGCCTCGTATCCCGCCACCGCCAGCGCCCGGTACACCGTGTACTCCGCCGCCGGGTCGCCGTCGTGCGTCCAGGGCAGCGCCCCGACATGGCCGTCCACCCGCACCAGCTGGTTCATCGCCTCCGCCCAGCGCTCGGACCGTACGAGGAAGAGGATCAGCAGATGCCGTACGTGCGGGAGCATCGGGTCGTCGTGCCGGGCCGCGTGGACCGCGAAGAGCGCGCCCTCCACCGCCTTCGTGACCACCGCGCTCTGGTAGAAGCCCTGTACCAGATTGACCTCGGGAAGGTGCTCGTACACCGCGAACAGCGGCAGCGCCGCCAGCAGCGAGCCCTGCGGCGCGCGCGCCGCAGCCGCGGTCGCGAACCGGTCGGCCTCCTCCCGGGAGCCGTGCCACTTCTCGCACCAGTAGTGGAGCGCCGCCAGATGCGCCCCCATATGCGCCGGAGCGCGGTCGATCACCTTCGCCCACAGCTGGTCGAACCGCTCGGGCGGGTAGCCGAGCCCACGGGCCACGGCCAGCTCGATGATGTACGGCACGGGGTCGCCCGGCGCCAGCAGGGCCGCCTCGCCGCACACCGTACGGGCCTCCTCCAGGATGATCCGGAACTCATCGGTCCCGGCGGCCGAGGACCGCCACGCCTGCTGCACCAGGAACTCCGCGTGCACCGCCGCCCCGCCCGCGTCCTTCGGCGACTCCGCACGCCAGGCCCGCAGCCACGCCCCGCCCGCCGGGCGCTGTGCCTCCTTCACCAGCGGCCCCTCCTTCGCCGGCAACCCCTCCTTCGCCTGCGCGCTCGCCGACGAGGCCTGGAGCTCCAGCGAGGCCGCCCCGGCGAACGCCTGTACGCGCTGCCAGCGCACCTCGCCCTCCTTCGGGGTGCCCGCGAGCAGCTGCGCGGCGGCCCGCCAGTCCTGGGTGCGCTGGACGACGTCGAGCACGTCGAGGAGGTCCTGGTCGGGACCCGGCAGCCGGACGTCCAGCGCCTCCTGCCGCACGAAGCCGTACGCGGCCGGGTCGGCGGCATCGGGCGATCCCGGGGCGACCTGGCGGATACCGCCCCTGCTGCGCCGTACGAACGGAACGATGACCGCGGCCAGCAGGCCCATCGCGATCAGGAACCAGAGAATCTCCATGGCCCCATTGTCCCGGATGCCACGGCGACCGGACCCGCCCGCCCCCACACCCTCACCGCCCCCGCCGGACGGTGAACCGGCGCTACGCTCAGGCCCATGAGCGACCAGCACACCAGCGAGCACCACTTCGAGACCCGCGCCATCCATGCGGGCAACACCGCGGACCCCCTCACCGGCGCCGTCGTCCCGCCGATCTACCAGGTGTCCACCTATAAGCAGGACGGCGTCGGCGGCCTGCGCGGCGGATACGAGTACAGCCGCAGCGCCAACCCGACCCGTACCGCGCTGGAGGAGAACCTCGCGGCCCTGGAAGGCGGCCGGCGCGGGCTCGCCTTCGCGTCCGGGCTCGCCGCCGAGGACTGCCTGCTGCGTACGCTGCTGGCGCCCGGCGACCATGTGGTGATCCCCAACGACGCCTACGGCGGCACGTTCCGGCTCTTCGCGAAGGTCGTCTCCCGCTGGGGAGTGGACTTCTCGGTCGCGGACACCTCGGACCCGGCGGCGGTACGGGCCGTGCTCACCCCGCGTACGAAGGCGATCTGGGTCGAGACCCCCTCGAACCCGCTCCTCAACATCAGCGACATCGCGCAGCTCGCCGGGATCGCCCGCTCGGCCGGGGCGAAGCTCGTCGTCGACAACACCTTCGCCAGCCCCTATCTCCAGCAGCCGCTGGCGCTGGGCGCGGATGTCGTCGTGCACTCGACGACGAAGTACATGGGCGGGCACTCCGATGTCGTCGGCGGCGCGCTGATCGTCGACGACGCCGAGCTGGCCGACGAACTGGCCTACCACCAGAACGCGATGGGGGCCGTCGCCGGCCCCTTCGACGCCTGGCTGGTGCTGCGCGGCATCAAGACCCTCGCCGTACGGATGGACCGCCACTGCGAGAACGCCGCGCGCATCACCGAGATGCTCACCGCGCACCCGCGCGTCTCCAAGGTCCTCTACCCGGGGCTGCCCGAGCACCCGGGGCACGAGGTCGCCGCCAAGCAGATGAAGGCGTTCGGCGGGATGATCTCCTTCCAGGTCGAGGGCGGCGAGGAGGCGGCGGTCGCGGTCTGCGACCGCGCGAAGCTGTTCACGCTCGGCGAGTCCCTCGGCGGCGTCGAGTCCCTGATCGAGCACCCCGGCCGGATGACGCACGCCTCGGCGGCGGGCTCGCCGCTGGAGGTGCCCGCCGACCTGGTCAGGCTCTCCGTGGGGATCGAGTCCGGCGACGATCTGCTGGCCGATCTCCAGCAGGCGCTGGGCTGAGCGGCCCCCTCACCGCGGAACCGCGCGGCTGCGCAGCCGCGGAACCGCTGAACCGCTTCACAACAGAACCTCTCACCGCCGCTGGGGGCTTCACCAGTCCTCCAGCGGCGGTGTCGTCTCCGCCGGCGGCACCGACCACGGATGCGCGGCCGAGGCCCAGACGCTGAACACCACCAGCACCACGATCAGCAGCGTCCAGAGCAGTCGCCGCGCGGCCCGGCGCCTGCGCAGCAGCCGGGCGCCGCGTTCGGTGGCGCGGCGGATGAGTTCGGCGGGTACGTCGGGCCGTACCGGATCCAGCATCATCCGCAGCACCTCGGCCCGCTTCCGGTCGCCGCCCCTCATCGGCCGGCCTCCCGGAGCCCGGACGGGCCCGGCCTCGTACCGCGCCGCCGCGCCCGCTCCCGCATCGCCGCGACCGCCCGCGCGCAGACCACCCGGACCCGCTCCACCGGAAGACCGATCAGCGCCGCGGTCTGCTCCTCGGCCAGCCCTTCGTACAGGCGCAGCACCAGTACGACACGTTCCTGCGGGCCCAGCTCCCCGAGCACGCCGCCCGCCCGACGGCCCCGGCGGCCGCGCCGGGCCGGGGCGCGCCAGGCGGCCTCGCGGGCGAATCGCAGCACCAGCTCGCGGCGGGCCCGGTCGTACGGATCCTCACCGTCGTCACCGCTGAGCCGGTCCCACTCCGCGTACGTACGGGACAGCGCGGCGATCAGCAGACGCTGGGCCCGCGGGGCGGCGTCCGGCGGCTCGCCCGTGAGCAGTACGGCCGCATGCAGCAGCCGGCCGGCCGCGCCCGCCGCGAACGTCTCGAACTCCCGGGCGCGGCGGCGATCCAGGGCAGCCCGCCGCTCTCGCACGACCTCATATGAGGCCAGTCGGGCGCCCAGGGTCAAGAGGGCGTCGTCGCGCCCCGGCTCGCCTCCCCGGCCACGCGGTCGCCCGCCTCCGGCTCATCCGTACGGCCCGTCACGCCCGTAACGCCTGTGACGTCCGGATCGCCGTCACCGCCCGTACCGCCGTCACCGGAGGGCAGTCCGGCCGCCCGCGCCGACAGCGCGCCGTTGAACCGGGTGAGCAGGGTGGTGAAGGAGTTCCGCTCCTCTTCCGTCCAGCCGCCCGTGACCTGCGCCATCAGCTCGCGCCGCGACGAGCGGACCTCTTCGAGTCTGGCCAGTCCGCGCGCCGACAGTTCGAGCACGACCGCGCGGCCGTCCTCCGGATGCGAGGTGCGCTTGACCAGGCCGGAGTCGACCAGCGGCGCGACCTGCCGGGTGACGGTGGAGGAGTCGATGCCCATCCCGGCGGCCAGCGCCTTGACGCCCATCGGGCCTTCCCGGTCGAGCCGGTTGAGCAGCAGATACGCGGCACGGTCCATCGAATTGCGGACCTGGCCCACACCGCCGAGCCGGGTCTGTTCGGCCCGCCGGGCGAAGACGGCCACCTGGTGCTGGAGAGCATCGAGGAGGCCGGCGTCGTCCGAGGGTTCGGAGGGCGTCTCCCTGGAGACCGACGCAGCGGAAGTCATGTCCTGAATGGGGGGCATGGCTGTGGCTCTCTCGTGCGGGGGTCGGTTGGTGGGGGACAGAGTACGCGGCGGCGGCTTGGACCGTACCTGCCCTGCGTAAACCCGCCGAGGTACGTGACCCGCACCGGCGCCCGGTCCGTGGACGCCGACCGCCGCCCGGCCGGTGAGCTGCGAGACTGGCACTCATGAGCTTCGGTACGTCCCGCCCGGTGCCTCGCCCCGCGCACCACCCCGCGCACCCCCTGATCCTCGACGACATCCGTGGGGCCCAGAAGATGCTGTCCGGCGTGGCGCGGATGACCGCGATGGAGGGGAGCAGGTATCTGACGCAGCTGGTCGGCGCACCGGTCCTCTTCAAGTGCGAGAACCTCCAGCGGACCGGCTCCTTCAAGCTGCGCGGCGCGTACGTACGGATCGCCGGCCTCTCCCCGGAGGAGCGCGCGGCGGGCGTCGTCGCGGCCAGCGCGGGCAACCACGCCCAGGGCGTCGCGCTCGCCTCCACCCTCCTCGGCGTCCGGTCGACGGTGTTCATGCCGGTCGGCGCGCCCCTGCCGAAGATCGCGGCGACCCGCGACTACGGAGCGGAGGTACGGCTGCACGGACAGGTCGTGGACGAGACACTGGCCGCCGCCGAGGAGTACGCCAGGAACACCGGCGCGGTCTTCATCCACCCCTTCGACCACCCGGACATCATCGCCGGTCAGGGCACGGTCGGCCTGGAGATCCTGGAGCAGTGCCCCGAGGTGCGGACGATCGTCGTCGGGATCGGCGGCGGCGGGCTGGCCGCGGGCATCGCCCTCGCGGTGAAGTCGCTGCGCCCCGACGTGCGGGTGATCGGCGTGCAGGCCGCGGGCGCCGCCGCGTATCCGCCCTCGCTCGCCGCCGGCCGCCCGATGGAGGTCGACTCACCGCAGACGATGGCGGACGGCATCAAGGTGGGCCGCCCCGGCGACATCCCGTTCCAGCTGATCCAGGAGCTGGTCGACGAGGTGCGTACGGTCTCGGAAGACGAGCTGTCCAGCGCCCTGCTGCTCTGCCTGGAGCGGGCGAAGCTGGTGGTGGAACCGGCCGGGGCGAGCCCGGTGGCCGCGCTCCTCGGCGACCCCGGCGCCTTTCACGGCCCGGTGGTCGCGGTGCTCTCGGGCGGCAATGTCGACCCCGTACTGATGCAGCGGATCCTGCGCCACGGCATGGCGGCGGCGGGCCGCTATCTGAGCCTGCGGCTCCGGGTGACGGACCGGCCGGGCGCGCTGGCCACGATGCTCGGGGTGCTGTCGGTCGCGGACGCCAATGTGCTCGATGTGAGCCATGTACGGACCGATCCGCGGCTCGGGCTGACAGAGGCGGATGTGGAAGTGCATCTGGAGACCAAGGGGCCCGCGCACTGCACGGAGGTGGCGGCGGCGCTGCGGGAGGCGGGCTACACGATCCTGGGCTGACGGCGCCGGCCGCCAGGGCCGAAGGAGCCGCCGGGCCGGCGCAGCGCCGGGGCCGGGGGACCCGCCTGCCGGACCGTGTGGCGCCGGGCCGATCGACTCCGCCTGCCGGACCGTGTGGTCCGGCAGGCGGCTGCCTCGTGGTGCTCAGCCCTGGTAGGGCTTGGCGTCGAGGATCTTCACGGAGGCGGTCCTGCCGTTGGGCAGCTCGTACTCCGCGTTCTCACCGACCTTCTTGCCGTTCACACCGCTGCCGAGCGGGGACTGCGGCGAGTAGGTCTCGATGTCCGAGCTGGCGTACTCGCGCGAGGCGAGCAGGAAGTCCAGGGTGTCGTCCGGATCTCCGTCGAAAGCGATCGTCACGACCATGCCGGGCTCGACGATCCCGTCGTCCGCCGGGGCCTCGCCCACCTTCGCGTTCTGCAGGAGCTGGGTCAGCTGGCGCACTCGGAGCTCCTGCTTGCCCTGCTCCTCCTTGGCCGCGTGGTACCCGCCGTTCTCCCGGAGATCGCCCTCCTCACGGGCCGCCGCGATCTTCGTAGAGATCTCCGTGCGCGCGGGACCAGACAGGTACTCCAGCTCGGCCTTCAGCTGGTTGTACGCCTCCTGGGTGAGCCAGGTGACGTTCTCACTGGTCTGGGTCACAGGTGCTCCTCGTAGGTACCGGGAATACAAAGCAACGCCCTACCCAGAAGGATGTGCCTTCTCGGGTGGGCGAAACCACGAGCCTAACAATTTCGTGGCGCAAGGGGGAGGACGAATGCCGTCAGAATTACATCAGCGCAGGTCAGCGCCTTGCATCGGGGGCGTCGGCGGCGGGTCCCGGGGCTTCTGCCGCCGGTTCCGGCGCGCGAGGGCCGGGTTTTCCGGACGCGCCCTAGTCCGACGTGCAGGCCAGCAGCTCGGTACTGGTCGCGCTGTCCGTGGTGCGCACCGTGACGACCCGGTCGATCCGCGTCTCGCCCGCGCCGAAGCGCACATCCAGCCGGCCGACCTCCGCGCCGCTCTCCGCGAGGGAGCGCAACGTACAGCTGCCGGTGGCGTCCCGGTCCTTGCGGACCTCCAGATGCGCCTCGACCTCGGTGGCGGAAACCCGCTTGAACTTGATGAGCTCGCCGGAGACACTGCGCTCGACCACGTAGTGATAGCCGAACCAGCCGATCAGACCGATCAGCGCGACGCCGAGCACCGCGCCGACGATCTTCAGCCCGCGGTCCGCGCGCTGGTCCGCCGAGCGGCCGTAGCGGTCCCGGAGAGGCTCCTCGCGCACCACGGCCATGATCGTTCCCTTCGGAGTCGGGCAACCCGGAATTTCCGCCCCCCGATATCCGTCACTATAGAAGCCGTCCAACGCGCCACATCACTGAGGATCGAGTCTTGACTGAGCAGCTGCGACTGATGGCCGTTCACGCCCACCCCGACGACGAGTCGAGCAAGGGCGCGGCCACCATGGCCAAGTACGTGTCCGAGGGGGTGGACGTGCTGGTCGTGACCTGCACGGGAGGCGAGCGCGGCTCCATCCTCAACCCCAAGCTCCAGGGTGACGCCTATATCGAGGAGCACATCCACGAGGTACGCAAGAAGGAGATGGACGAGGCGCGCGAGATTCTCGGCGTCAAGCAGGAGTGGCTGGGCTACGTCGACTCAGGTCTGCCCGAGGGCGATCCGCTGCCGCCGCTGCCCGAGGGCTGCTTCGCGCTGGAGGACGTGGACGAGGCGGCGGGCCGTCTCGTACGCCTGATCCGCTCGTTCCGGCCGCAGGTCGTCACCACGTACGACGAGAACGGCGGGTATCCGCACCCGGACCACATCATGACCCACAAGATCTCGATGGTGGCGTTCGAGGCCGCGGCGGACAAGGAGAAGTACCCGGAGGACGACTTCGGTCCCGTCTGGCAGCCGGAGAAGCTCTACTACAACCAGGGCTTCAACCGGCCGCGTACGGTCGCACTGCACGAGGCGCTGCTCGCCCGGGGCCTTGAGTCCCCGTACGGCGAGTGGCTGGAGCGCTGGAAGGAGTTCGAGCGCGAGGAGCGGACCCTGACCACGCATGTTCCGTGCGCCGACTTCTTCGAGATCCGGGACAAGGCGCTGATCGCGCACGCCACCCAGATCGACCCCGACGGCGGCTGGTTCCGTATCCCGATGGACATCCAGCGGGAGGTCTGGCCGACGGAGGAGTACGAGCTGGCGAAGTCGCTCGTCGATACATCCCTCCCCGAGAGCGACCTGTTCGCGGGCATCCGCGACAATGCCTGATATGGATGCGATTCAGGCAGTGGCGTTCGCGGCTCCTCTCGCCAAGGAGCTCGACGAGAACAAGGTGACGCCCGGTGTGCTCGGGTTCATCGTGTTCGCGGTGATGGCGGGGGGCGTGTGGATGCTCATGAAGTCGATGAACCGCCACATGGACATGGTCAACTTCGAGGAGACCCCGGCACAGCCGCCGGTCGCGGCCCCCCAGTCCCCGAACGCGGAGTCCCCGGCCGCGCCGGCTGCGAAGCGCCCCACGGAGAGCGAGCCGACGTCCGCCGCGCCGCGCGGCGAGTAGCGACCTTCGGCGTCGTCCCGCGCCCGGCCCCCTGACGCCCCGACCCACAGGGCGTCACGGGGCTGAGGGAGTTGGCTATGTGACCGCGGTCACCGGTACGCCCATCACCTCCCGTGCGTGACGGTTCGGCACCATGCCCAGTTGCCAGGCCTGCCAGCCGTCCTCCAGTCGTACGCCCCGGCTCAGCATGACCCCGAGCGTCGCCATGGATTCCGTGAGCTTGCTGTCGCGGGACGTGTGGTCGGCGGCGGAGAGGTCCGACAGTTCCTGTTCGGCGACGACCGAGCCCACCTCGATACCGCCCGCCGAGGCGTACGGCAGAAGCGTGCAGCGCAGGAAGCGGGACCAGTCGGCGCCGCGGTGGTCGTCGTACGAGGCGAAGAGCGCCGTCGCCTCGTCGCACAGCTGGAGCGCCTGGCCGGGGCGGTTGTTGCCGGCGTCGATGACGGCCAGCTCCAGACAGGTCCAGGCCTCGCCGTGGGCGACGCCGATGCGGCGGAAGTCCGCGCGGGCGTCGGTCAGCAGCTGGCGGGCGAAGCCGGAGTTGCGGAGGTTGCCGGTCTGGGCGGCGCGCTGGTCGCGGGTGACCCGGCCCGAGTGGTGCCGGGCGCAGGCCAGCCCGTACACGTCCCGCATCCGGGAGAACATCGTGCGCGCCCGCTCCAGTTCCCGTACCGCCTGGTCGCGGTCGCCCGTCGCCTCCAGCGCGTGGCCCAGGTAGTAGAGCGTCCACGCCTCACCGCGCGCGTCCTCGTTGTCGCGGTGGCGGGCGAGGGCGTCGCGCAGTTCACCGACCGCGGGGGCCGGGTCGCCGTCCACCAGGTGGGTACGGGCGAGCTGGGTCATCGCCCAGGCCTCGCCGCGGCCGTCACGGGTCCTGCCGTACAGATCGAGTGCCGCGCGCAGCTCCGCCTCCGCCCGCGCCACCTCGCCGAGGCGCAGATACAACTGGCCCAGCTGGAAGTGCGTCCACGCCTCGCCGTGCAGGGACTCGTTCTCGCGGTGCAGTACGAGCGCGCGGGACAGGAGGGTGAGCGCCTCGGCCAGCGAGCCGCGGTCGCGCTCGACGGCCGCCAGCGCGTGCAGGGTCCAGCCGCGGTCTCCGGCCAGCGGCTCCGGGGACTGGAGGGCGAGCGCTTCGCGCAGCTTCGCCGACGCCTCGGTCAGATTGCCCTGGTGATGCAGGGTGATGCCGAGCGAGCACAGCGCGCGGGCCGCGCCCGCGTCATGGTCCGCCTCACGGTAGAGACCGACGACCGTGGTCAGGGTGGTGCGCGCCTTGTCCAGCTCGCCGAGCTGCCGGGCCGCGATGCCCGTACGCCACTGGACCGAGCGGAGCAGCAGCCCCTGGCCCACCGCCTGGGTCAGCTCGTTGATCTCGCCCAGCCGGTAGAGGTCGCCGCGCAGCAGGCAGTAGTCGCAGAGCGCGCCCAGCAGGTTGAGTACGGCCTGCTGGTCGACCCCCTCGGCGTGCCGCAGCGCGGCCGTGATGAAGCTGGACTCGTCGTCCAGCCAGCGCAGCGCGGACTCCAGCGAGGAGAAGCCGTGCGCGCCCGCCGCGGTCTTGAAGAGGTCCGCGCGGGTGGAGGTCTTGCCGTCGACCAGCCGGATCACGGAGTCGGCCAGCTCGCCGTAGTTCCGGATCAGCCGTTCCTGGGCGGCCGTACGGTCCTCGGCGCCCTCCTCGTCCCGCAGCCGTGAGTGCGCGAAGATCCTGACGACGTCGTGCAGCCGGTAGCGGCTGGCCCGTACGTGGTCGATCAGACCCGCCCGGGACAGCTCGGCCAGCAGCCGGCCCGCCTCCTGCTCGTCCGTCGCCAGCAGCGCCGCCGCCGCTGCCGCGCCCAGGGAGGCGCGGCCCGCCAGCGCGAGGCGGCGCAGCAGCCTGCGGGCCTGGTCGCTCATGTCGGTGTAACGCACCCACAGGGCCCGCTCGACCGGTTCGACCGGGCCGTACGCGTCGAGGTCCGTGGCCAGCCGCTGGGCGGAACGCTCCGTGAGGGAGGAACCGGCGATCCGCAGGGCGAGCGGCAGGCCGCCGCACAACTCGCCGACCCGGTCGGTGGATTGCGCGTCGTACGGTCCCTCCGCCGACGCGGCGGACGGTTCGGCCATGGCCCGCAGCAGCTCTTCCGCGCCCGCCGTGTCCAGCGGCTCGACGGCCAGCTGGTGCACCCAGGCCGGTACGTCGTCCGGCAGATCGAGCCGCTCGCGGGCCGTCACCAGCACCAGGCTGTCGGACCGTTCGGGCACCAGCGTCCGTACCTGTTCGGGGTCGGAGGCGTCGTCCAGGACGACCGTCACCGGCAGGCCCGTCAGATGCTGGTGATACAGCTCGCTCAGCCGCCGTACCTGCTGCTCCGGGGAGGACCCCTCGCGGAACAGCAGCTGTTCGCGCGGCGCGCCGAGCCGGTTGAGCAGATGCAGCAGCGCCTCCCGGGTCGACAGGGGCGCCTCGAAGGAGCCGCCGCCGCGCAGGTCGACCACGCACGCGCCTCTGAACTGGTCCTTGAGCTGGTGCGCGGCCCGTACGGCCAGTTCGGTGCGGCCGGAGCCGGGGGCGCCGTACAGCACCACGACCGTCGGCTTCGTCTCCGTCGACACCCGGGCCGCGTGCACCCACTGCGCGATCTGCGCCATCGCCGCGCGCCGGCCGGCGAACGGCCCGGCCGGCTCGGGCAGATGGCCGAAGGACTGCTCCAGCACACTGCGCCGGCGGGCCGCCGCGCTGCGGTCCCCGCCGCGCAGTTGCGGGACGACGGTGGGCTTCTTGGTGGTGCGCCGGGACGCGGAGGTCAGCACCCGCTGCTGGTCGAGGAACGGGCGGATGCCCCGTACCTCCAGCGCCGTCAGCCACTGGAGCCGCAACTGTTCGGTGCCGCCTGGCTGGCCGGCCGCCCCGGCTCTGCGGTGCGCGGCCGGCCAGTGCGAGGCGGTCACCTTGGCGACGGTGGTCGCGGCCCCCGCGACCGCGACGACGGCGCCGGCGCCGAGCGCGACGCCCGTGGCGGTGCCCAGCGCGACATCCGCGCCGATGGCGGCGACCGCGGCGACGGACGTGACCAGTGCGGGCGTTCCGAGGGATTGTTTGCTGAAGCGTTCCGAGAGCGCGGGCCGCTCGGCCCGGTCCGTGTCCAGCGCGCGCACATACGCGGCGTACTCCTCGTCCGCGCCTGCCGCGATGGCGTCCAGGGCGCCGCGCCCGCGCGCCAGCAGGGTGTTCCCCTCGGTCCGCCCGCCGGAGCGCCGTACCTCTTCCTCCACGGCACGTACCAACAGCCTCTCGGCTTCGGCCCGGTGGCTTTCCCGCATGTGCGTCCCCCTCCGAGAGCATGGGTTGAGAGAGGACATTGTCCTGCCTGCGGCACGCGATGGCGAGGGAGCCCGCCGGTCCACGGTCGGCACACCCGCACCGCTCACCCGGCACAGTCGCCTCTGTGCCGGGTGAGCGGTGGGTGAGTGTGTGAGTGGGTGTGTGAGTGGGTGGTGGGGGTGTTCGGCCAAGTCCCGTTCGCTGGTCAGGACTTCGGCATGAGCACGGTGTCGATGATGTAGACCGTGGCGTTGCCGGTCGGGACATTGCCGCAGACAACCTTCGAGTTGTCGTCGACGGTGTAGTCCTCGCCGGATCCCTTGGTGGTGAGGGTGGACTTCTGGAGAGTCTCGTAACTGCCGTTCTCGAGCTGCTGCGGGGTGAGCTTCTGCCCGACCACGTGGTAGGTGAGGATGTTGGTCAGCATCTCCTTGTCCGCGAGGACCTTGTCCAAGTCGGCCTTCGGGAGCTTGGCGAAGGCGTCGTTGGTGGGCGCGAACACGGTGATGTTCTGTGCGTTGTTGAGGGTGTCGACGAGCCCGGCCTTCTTCACCGCGGCCACCAGTGTGGACAGGGCGGGGTTGTTGGAGGCGGCCGTCGCCACCGGGTCCTTGGCCATGCCGTCGAAGGAGCCGGCGCCCTCCGTGGGGACCGAGGCGCAGGCGGGCCCGAACGGACCATCGCCGCCAGGAGCGGCATCGTCCGCGGGCGGGGTCGACTTCTCCTCGGCCGGCGCCGTCGTCTCCTTGTCCGCGGCCGATGTCGAAGAGTCGCTCTCCCCGCAGGCGGTCAGCGCGAGGGGCAGAACAGCGGCCGCGGCGACGGCGACAGCGGCACGACGGAAGCGGAAGGAAGTCATCAGAGTTCTCCTGGGTGATCGAATGATTGCGGTGTGTAGTGACTTGGGTGTGTGGGGCGGCCTGGGCGGGAAGCGCGGGTCACCTGGTGACGCTTGTCCCGTGAGGGCTCTCCGTTTGATCGTCACATTGGTGATTCGGAGCGCGGCGCGAGGTGGATTGGTGGATCGCGTAGGCGACGAGATATCACCCGATGGGGCAGCTCTTGAACGGGAGTTCGAGGTGATCGCGCGTCAGGTCGTGCGTCAGGTCGCCCGTCAGGCCGCTCTGTCAGGTCACTCCGTCAGGTGGTCACTGTCACGACGACGCTGTGCCAACCGCTGGCGCCGTCGGGGATGGTGCGGGCGCGCCGCTCCGTCTGGATCTCGCCGGTGCGGTCGGTGGCGCGCACGGTGAGGGTGTGGGTGCCGGTGGTGGCTTTCCAGGGGAGGGACCACAGGCGCCAGGTGTCGGTGGTGTGTTCGGCCGCGAGATGGGCGCGTTGCCAGGGGCCGTCGTCGACGCGTACCTCGACCAGGTCGATGCCCCGGTGCTGTGCCCAGGCGACCCCGGCGACCATGACGGTGCCGGCCGTGGGGCGCGCGAAGGGTTTGGGGGTGTCGATGCGGGACTGTGTCTTGATGGGGGCCTCGCGGGCCCACTTCCGCTTGACCCAGTAGGGGTCGTAGGCGTCGAAGGTGGTGAGCTCGATGTCCTCGATCCACTTGCAGGCGGAGACATAGCCGTAGAGCCCCGGCACGACCATACGGACCGGGAAGCCGTGCTCGAAGGGCAGCGGGTCGCCGTTCATCCCGATGGCGAGCATGGCGTCCCGGCCGTCCATCACGTCCTCGACAGGGGCGCCGAGCGTCATCCCGTCGACGGACCGGGCCACGAGTTGATCGGCCCGGCCCCCGCGTGACGGCGGCCTGACTCCTGCCTGCCGCAGCAGGTCCGCCAGGCGTACGCCGATCCAGCGCGCGGTGCCGACGTAGGGGCCGCCCACCTCGTTGGACACACAGGTCAGGGTGATGTCGCGCTCGATCAGCTCACTGTCCAGCAGGTCCTGGAACGTGAGGCTGAGAGGGTTGGTCACGCCCCTTCCGTGGATCCTCAGGCGCCAGGCGGTGGCGTCGACCCTGGGGACGACGAGGGCGGTGTCGACGCGGTAGAAGTCCTTGTTCGGGGTGGTGAACGGCGGCATTCCGGGAACGCGCGGTGCGGCGCGGGAATCGATCGCGGGGGCCGGTGACCCGGGGGTCGGCAGGGTGATGGCCGCTCGTGACGCGACGGCGTCACCGCTTCGGGAGGAGGCCAGGCCGCGGCCGAGGACCGATGCCCCAGCGGAGGCGACGGCCGCCGCGGATGCGGCGAGCAGGAAGCCGCGGCGGTCCCAGCCATCCGGTCCGTCCTGCGTCACCGCGTCGCGGGGGCCGGCGAGAGCGCGGGCCAGGACGTACAGCACCGCGGCACCGGCGAGTGACCCGGTGATCGACGGCAGGGCGTCGGTCCACGACGCGGAATCCGGGCGCCCGAGCGCGGCAGCCGCTCCGATCACGCCGAAGGCCAGGACTCCGAGAGCGCCGGCCCGCCGATGGCGCGGGGCGAGCAGGCCGAGGGCCACGGCGAACAGCGCCAGTACGGTGAGGATGCCCGCCTGCAGCACGAGTTTGTCGTGGGTGCCGAAGTTGCGGATCGCCCAGTCCTTCACCGGTGCCGGGGTGAGGTCGATGGACGCGCCGCCGACCGCGAGCACGGGACTGGCCTCCGGTCGCACGAGCGCTGCCGCCAGTTCCCCCACCGCCAGCGAGGAGAACGCGGCCAGCAGTCCGGCGGCGCCCGCCGTCGTCCCACGGATGAGAGTTGCTCGGTTGATGGTCACACCCGTCCTTCGCGGCGGCGCGGCCACCGGCTTGGACCCGCCCGGTGCCGGCGGTCTCACAGTTGACCGCCGGACACGGTCGTTCCTCCGGGCGATGAGTGACCCATCCGCTTGCCCGACCGTGGCGAAGTAATGAGGAGGCACAGCGTGGCGGAGCGCGCCGCGCCTGAACTCCCCCATTCGTCGTCACTGATCACCGAAGGGCTGATATGCGAGGGAAGCGTCCCGCCGGTCATAAGGGCTGCCTGTGTGAGGTGGCCCACCAGTGATGAGAGGGAACCCGTTGAGTGAACCCGCTCCTTCCGGCCCGCCACACCCCGCCGAACTCCGGCTGGACGAGATCATGAGGCGTGTCGCGTGCGGCGACAAGGAAGCCTTCACGGTTCTCTACGACGCCGTCGTCGACACCGTGTTCGGGATCGTCCTCAAGGTCGTGCGCGACCGTGCCCAGTCCGAGGAAGTCGCCCAGGAAGTCATGATCGACCTGTGGCGGCGCGCTCCGCGCTACGACCCGGAGAAGGGCAGCGTCCACGCCTGGGCCAGCATGATCGCTCACCGCCGCGCCGTGGACCGGGTCCGCTCGGCCGAGGCAGCAGCCAACCGCGACCGCGACCACGCCGTACGCGACCTGCAACGGCCCTACGACGATGTCGCCGAGCGAGCCGAGACCCGGTTGCAGAGCCAGCAGGTGCGCCGCTGTATGAAGCAGCTCACCGAACTCCAGCGGCAGGCGGTCACTCTCGCCTACTACCAGGGGCTGACCTACCGGGAAGTCGCGGAAACCCTCCGCACCCCGCTTCCGACCGTCAAGACACGTATGCGCGACGGGCTCATCCGGCTGCGCGACTGCATGGGGGTGACAGCATGAGAGTTCACGAAGAACTCCACAGCCTTACCGGCGCCTACGCACTCGACGCGCTCCCACACGACGAGCGCGAGGTGGTCGAGGCCCATCTCGCGCACTGCGCACCGTGCCGGGACGAGGTGGCCGGGTTCGCCGCCACCGCCGGCCGGCTCGCCGGAGCGGTGGCCGGCCCGGCCCCGCGGGGCATGAGGGATTCCGTCATGCACGGCATCGACTCCGTACGCCAGATGCCCCCACGTGTGCCGGCGAGCGACCAGCGCGTCACATCGATCTTCTCGGCGATGCGCAGGACCGGCCCCCTCCTCGTCGCCGCCGGCATCGTCGTCACCGTCACCCTGGCGGGCGTCGCGGCCTGGCAGCACCAGCGGAGCACCGAGTCGCAACGAGAGGCGCGGCAGGCGGCCCGGCAGCTCGAAGACCTGACGTCGGTCATGTCCGCCCCCGACGTCCGCACCGTCCAGGGCCGCACCACCAACGGGGCCTCCGCCGCGGTCATCACGTCCAGGCAGCTGGGCAAGGCGGTGTTCGTCGGCACCGGCCTCCCCAGGCCGGCCAGTGGCAGGACCTACCAGCTCTGGTACGCCGAACACGGCACCATGCGCCCGGCCGGACTGCTCGAACACGACGGGGCCGTGGCCATCGAGGGCGACCTCGGCAAGGCCACCGCCGTCGGGCTCACCATCGAACCCGCCGGCGGCTCACCCCAGCCCACCACCGCTCCACTGATGCTGCTCACGCTTCCCGCATGACCGGACGCACGCGCGTACGTCGGGCACTCCATGGGCGGAGCCCTCGAACCTGCCGCGTCACCAGCCCGGAACTCCGCGCCCGCGGCGGGCGTGCGCGAGGGCAGCGCCCCCGCTGGGGCAGGATGGGCGTATGGCGAACCGACTGGCCCATGAGACCTCCCCCTACCTTCTCCAGCACGCCGACAACCCGGTCGACTGGTGGCCGTGGTCGCCCGCCGCGTTCGAGGAGGCGCGGCGGCGGGATGTGCCGGTGCTGCTGAGCGTGGGGTACAGCAGCTGTCACTGGTGCCATGTGATGGCGGGCGAGAGCTTCGAGGACCCGACGACCGCCCGGTACATGAACGCGCACTTCGTCAGCGTCAAGGTCGACCGCGAGGAGCGGCCCGATGTGGACGCCGTGTATATGGAGGCGGTGCAGGCGGCCACCGGGCAGGGCGGGTGGCCCATGACGGTGTTTCTGACGGCGGACGGGGAGCCGTTCTACTTCGGTACGTACTTCCCGCCCGCGCCCCGCCACGGCATGGCGTCCTTCCCGCAGGTCCTGGAGGGGGTCAGTGCCGCGTGGAAGGACCGGCGCGGGGAGGTCGCGGAGGTCGCGGCGCGGATCGTGGGGGAGCTGGCCGGGCGGTCGCTCGCGTACCGGGGGGACGGGGTGCCGGGCGAGGAGGAGTTGGCGCAGGCGCTGCTGGGGCTGACGCGGGAGTACGACGCGGCGCGGGGCGGGTTCGGCGGGGCGCCCAAGTTCCCGCCGTCGATGGCGGTGGAGTTCCTGCTGCGCCACTACGCCCGTACCGGCGCGGAGGGGGCGCTCCAGATGGCGGCCGACACGTGCGAGGCGATGGCCAGGGGCGGGATCTACGACCAGTTGGGCGGCGGGTTCGCCCGGTACTCGGTGGACCGTGAGTGGACGGTGCCCCACTTCGAGAAAATGTTGTATGACAATGCGCTGCTGTGCCGGGTGTACGCGCATCTGTGGCGGGCCACCGGTTCCGATCTGGCCCGGCGGGTGGCGCTGGAGACGGCCGACTTCATGGTGCGCGAACTGCGCACGGCCGAGGGCGGGTTCGCGTCCGCGCTGGACGCGGACAGCGACGACGGCAGCGGCGCGCATGTGGAGGGCGCCTTCTATGTGTGGACGCCGGACCAGCTGCGCGAGGTGCTGGGGGAGTCCGACGCCGCGTTCGCCGCGCGGTACTTCGGGGTGACGGAGGAAGGCACCTTCGAGAAGGGCGCGTCCGTGCTGCAACTGCCCCTGGACGGCGGGGTGGCGGACGCCGCCCGGGTCGATTCCGTACGGCGGCGGCTGCTCGCGGCGCGCGACGGACGGCCGAGGCCGGGCCGGGACGACAAGGTCGTGGCCGCCTGGAACGGGCTCGCGATCGCCGCCCTGGCCGAGACCGGCGCCTACTTCGACCGGCCGGATCTGGTGGAGCGCGCCACCGAGGCCGCCGATCTGCTGGTGCGGGTGCATCTGGACGATACGGCGCGGCTCGCCCGTACGTCGAAGGACGGCCGCGCCGGAGCCAACGCGGGGGTCCTGGAGGACTACGGCGATGTCGCCGAGGGCTTCCTGGCGCTCGCGGGGGTCACCGGTGAGGGTGCTTGGCTGGAATTCGCCGGATTCTTGCTGGACATTGTCCTCGACCGGTTCGTGGCCGAGGGCGGGACGCTGTACGACACGGCGAACGATGCCGAACGTTTGATCAGGCGCCCGCAGGACCCCACGGACAACGCCACGCCGTCCGGCTGGACGGCCGCCGCCGGGGCGCTCCTCTCGTATGCCGCGCACACCGGCTCGGAGGCCCACCGCACCGCGGCGGAAGGGGCGTTGGGGGTGGTCAAGGCGCTCGGGCCGAGGGCGCCGCGGTTCATCGGCTGGGGGCTCGCGGTGGCCGAGGCGCTGCTCGACGGGCCGCGCGAGGTCGCGGTCGTGGAGAAGCCGGGGGACGACGCGGACGGGACCGGTCCCGGGCGGAGCGCGCTGCACCGTACGGCGCTGCTGGGCACCGCGCCGGGTGCCGTCGTCGCCGCGGGCGTGGCCGGAAGTGATGAATTCCCGCTGCTGGCGGACCGTCCGCTGGTCGGCGGGGAGGCCGCCGCCTATGTCTGCCGGAGGTTCGTCTGCGCGGCACCGGTGACGGAAGTAGCCGCCCTCAAGGGAGAGTTGGGCGTTTTCGAGTAACGTCTGGCTGATTTTCGACGCATGGTGAATCGGCCCGAAACGCAGTATTCACCCAATCGGCCCTCCGGCGGTCACAGGTCCCCCCTATCGTCTTCACAAGAGTCACAACAGGTGTGCACGGGGGGACTGTGCGCACAGGGGGATGTACGGGTCAGCCGACGGCCAGGGGGGCCTGCCGCGGCCGGCCCTGGCCGAGGGGGGCCATGTGTTCACGTCTGTACTCATCGCTGCCATTTCACTGGCGCTGTTCTGGATGGCCGCGTTCACGCTCTGGTGGCAGATGCATGCCTGGCGTACGCCGGAAACGCTGGCCGCGACCAGATTCGACCGGCCCGACGGCGGTCGCCAGGGCTCGTTCTCGCTGCTCCTGCCGGCCCGTCATGAACAGGCCGTACTGGAGCACACCGTCGAACGGCTGCTGGAGTCCGGCCACCGCGAGTTCGAGATCATCGTCATCGTCGGGCACGACGACCCGGAGACCGCGGCGGTCGCCGAGCGGGCCGCCGCCCGCGACCCGCACCGGGTCAGGGTCGTCGTCGACACCCATGAGGCCAAGAACAAACCCAAGGCGCTGAACACCGCGCTGCCGCACTGCACCGGCGAGGTCGTGGGGGTCTTCGACGCCGAGGACCAGGTCCATCCCGAGCTGCTGGCCCATGTCGACCACGCCTTCCGCACCACCGGCGCCGATGTCGTCCAGGGCGGCGTCCAGCTGATCAACTTCCACTCCAGCTGGTACAGCCTGCGCAACTGCCTGGAGTACTTCTTCTGGTTCCGCAGCAGGCTCCATCTGCACGCCCAGAAGGGCTTCATCCCGCTCGGCGGCAACACCGTCTTCGTACGCACCGACGTCCTGCGCGAGGCGGGCGGCTGGGACCAGAACTGCCTGGCCGAGGACTGCGATCTGGGCGTACGGCTCTCCAGCGCCGGCAAGAAGGTCGTCGTCGCCTACGACTCCGACATGGTGACCCGCGAGGAGACCCCGGGCTCGCTGATGTCCCTGCTCAAGCAGCGCACCCGCTGGAACCAGGGCTTCCTTCAGGTCTACCGCAAGAAGGACTGGCGCCAACTGCCCACGCGCGGACAGCGAATGCTGGCCCGCTACACGCTGATGACACCGTTCCTCCAGGCGTTCACCGGTCTGATCATCCCGCTCAATGTGGGGATCGCGCTCCTCCTCGACGTCCCGGTGACGGTCGCGTTCGTGACCTTCCTGCCGCTGGTCACCGCCATGGTGACCTTCGTCTTCGAGGTCGTCGGGCTCCATGACTTCGGCAAGCAGTACGGACTGCGGGTCCGGCTCACGCACTATCTGAAGCTCATCGTCGGCGGCCCCTTCTACCAACTGCTCCTCGCGGGCGCGGCGATCCGCGCCGTCTGGCGCGAGCAGCGGGGGCACGGCGACTGGGAGCTGACCAGTCATGTCGGCGCGCATCTCATCCGAGAGGACGTCCACGCGTGACCTCCACCCTCCCCGAGGTGACGGCGGATCAGCGGACCACCGTCCCCGCGCGGCCGAGCCATGCCCGCCGCCGCGGCGGCGGCCCGACGCCGCTCACCGTCCGCCCGGTCATCCGCTTCCGCAGTTCCCGCGCCGATCTGCTCCTGTGCGGGGCGCTCCTCGTCGCGATCCTGCTGGTCCAGGGCTGGAACATCCAGCACTATCCGACGCTCAGCGACGACGAGGGCACCTATCTCGCCCAGGCCTGGGCCGTCCAGGAGGGCAAGGGCCTCGCCCACTACACCTACTGGTACGACCATCCGCCGCTCGGCTGGATGCAGATCGCCTTTCTGACCTGGCTGCCCTCGCTCCTCTCGCCCGAGACGATGACGGTCGCCCCGATGCGCTTCGCGATGCTGCTGGTCAGCGCGGCGAGCGCGGTCTTCCTCTATGTGCTGGCCCGGCGGCTGTGGCTGCCGCGCTGGGCCGCCGGGCTGGCGATGGCCCTGTTCGGGCTCTCCCCGCTCTCCGTGGTGCTCCAGCGGGAGATCTTCCTCGACAACCTCGCCGTGATGTGGATGCTGCTCGCGTTCTGTCTCGCGGCCTCGCCCAGCCGGCACCTGTGGCACCACTTCGCGGCCGGACTCGCCGCCGCCGTCGGGGTGCTGACGAAGGAGACCATGCTGGTCATCCTGCCCGCGCTGCTGATGACGCTGTGGCGGCACAGCCATCGCGACACCCGGAAGTTCGCGGTGACCGGCGCGATCACCGCCTGCGCGCTGGTCGGGCTCTGCTATCCGCTGATGGCGCTGCTCAAGGGGGAGCTGCTGCCCGGCGCCGGGCATGTCTCGCTCTGGGACGGCATCACGTACCAGATGAGCAGGCCCGGATCCGGCTTTGTGCTCGACCCGGGCAGCGGTTCGTACGGGGTGCTCCAGTCCTGGCTGTACTACGACCGGGTGCTGCCGCTCGGCGGGATCGCGGGCGCCGTCCTGCTGATGGTCACCCTGCGCTGGTCGGTCACCGCGCGGGCGCTGGCGGGGCCCGCGCTGGCCGTGGTGATCCTCACCCTGGTCGCCCTGCGCCCGTCCGGCTATCTGCCCGCGATGTATGTGATCCAGGGGCTGCCGTTCCTGGCGCTGGTGCTGGCGGGCGGCGCCGCGTCCGTCAGCCACGCGATTTTGCGCAGACGGCGCGGTCCGCGGGAGGGCCGGGCGCTCACCACCGTCCGCCGCACCGCGCTGGCGGCGCTCGCCCTGGCCGCGCTCGTGGTCGTCGTACCCCGCTGGTACGAGGGCGATCGCACCGCGCTGACGGCCGACGCCAACGCCCCTTACCGGCAGGCCGCCGCGTGGATGGCGACGGAGGTGCCGGACCCCTCCCGGGCCCGGGTGCTGGTCGATGACGCGCTCTGGCTCGATCTGGTGCACGCCGGGTACGAGCCGGGGCTCGGCGCGATCTGGTTCTACAAGGCCGACCTCGACCCGGCCGTCACGAAGACCATGCCGGACGGCTGGCGCGACCTGGACTATGTGGTCGCGTCCCCGACCGTACGGCGCGACGCGCGTGATCTGCCCACGGTGCGCGACGCGCTGGAGCACTCGACCGCCGTCGCCGTCTTCGGGGACGGCGAGGACCGGATCGAGATCCGGCGGATCACCGATGGCAACCGGATCACGCGAGGTGACCGGATCACGGACGGCAACCGGATCGCGGGAGGCGACGGGCGATGAGCATTCTTCCCCCCATCGGTGCCGGGGAGCGCGGTGAACCGGAGCTGGAAGCGACCGTCGTCGCCGAGCCGGGCGCCGTCACCGTCATCATCCCGACCTTCAACGAGTCGGGAAACATCAGGGAGTTGCTGCGGCAGCTCACCGACGCCGTACCGGCCAGGCTGCCCTGCGAGGTGCTCTTCGTCGACGACTCGACCGACGACACCCCCGAGGTGATCGTGTCGGCCGCGCAGGACTGCCCGTTCCCCGTGAACGTGATCCACCGCGAGGCGCCCGAGGGCGGTCTCGGCGGCGCGGTCGTCGAAGGGCTCAGGGCCGCCGGCTCCGACTGGATCGTGGTCATGGACGCCGATCTCCAGCATCCGCCCGCGCTCGTCCCCGATCTGGTCGCCGCCGGGGAACGGACCTGCGCCGATCTCGTCGTCGCCAGCCGCTATATCGACGGCGGCAGCCGCGCGGGTCTGGCCGGCGGCTACCGCGTCGCCGTCTCCCGCGCGGCGACCTGGCTGACCAAGGGGATCTTCCCGGCCAGGCTGCGCGGGATCAGCGACCCGATGAGCGGGTTCTTCGCGATCCGCCGCTCCGCCGTCACCCCGGAGGCGCTGCGTCCGCTCGGCTACAAGATCCTGCTGGAACTGGCCGTACGCTGCCGGCCCGAACAGCCGGCCGAGGTGCCGTTCGTCTTCCGCGACCGGTTCGCGGGCGAGTCCAAGTCGACGGCGAAGGAGGGGATGCGCTTCCTCCGCCATCTCGTGGAGCTGCGTACGGCCGCGCCGCTCGCGAGGATGATCGCCTTCGGACTGATCGGACTCAGCGGCTTCGTACCGAACCTGCTCGCGCTGCACGGGCTGATGGCGGCCGGGGTCCACTATCTGCCGGCCGAGGTGCTGGCCAACCAGCTCGGTGTGGTGTGGAACTTCCTCCTGATCGAGACGCTGCTCTTCCGCGACCGGCGGGCGCACCGGCACTGGGCAGACCGGGTGGGCCGGTTCGCGCTGCTCGCCAACGCCGATCTGCTCCTGCGTATCCCGCTGATCGCGCTGCTGGTCGGCCAGTTGGGGATGGGGGTGCTGACGGCGACCGCCTGCGCGCTGCTGGCGACGTTCGTGCTGCGGTTCGTGGGGACGGAGGCGCTGGTCTATCTGCCGAGGCGGAAGCGGCAGCGGCCGGGCAGGCGCGCTCAGGCCCCCGTCACGAGTGAGGCGCCTGCCGCGCGTACCGAGGGGAGCGCGCGCCGATGAGCCCTGTCCGTCCGCGCGTCTCGCCGCGCCGCTTCCGCACCTCGCGCCGTACCGCGTTCCTCGCCCTCCTCGCGCTGGCCGGCGGCCTGCTGTTCGCCACCGAGCGGCCCGCGATGGCCGGGGCGAACCTCGTCAAGAACCCCGGCTTCGAGACACCGGGCACGGACGGCATGCCGTACTGCTGGGCGCGGTCGGGCTGGGGCGACAACGACTTCTCCTTCGACACCGTCGCCGACGCCCACTCCGGCACCGCCGCGATGAGGGTGGAGCTGACCCGCAGGACCGACGGCGACCGCAAGGCGCTGATCACGGAGTCCGCGCAGTGCGCGCCCGCGGTGGTGCCCGAGCGGCAGTACGACCTGTCCCTCTGGTACAGGTCGACGACCCCCGACGCCGCGATCACCCTCTTCCGCCATGACACCACGGCCGGCTGGCAGTACTGGACCGATCTCAAAACCCTGGACCTGAGCGCCGGTTACCAGCGGGCCGAGGTCCGTACGCCCGTGATTCCGCCCGGCACCGACCGGATCACCTGGGGCGTGTCGGTGTACGGCACGGGCAGTGTGACCACCGACGACTATGTGATGGAGGAGGTCGCCCCGCCGCCCGTCGAACCGGAGTGCACCGGCACCGCCGAGGAGTGCGCCAACGGCCGCTGGGAGGTGCTGCCGACGGAGAACCCGGTGCGCTCGATGCACTCGGTGGTGCTGCACAACGGCAAGGTGCTGCTGATCGCCGGCTCCGGCAACGACCCGGAGATGTTCGCGGCCGGTACGTTCACCTCCGCGGTGTACGACCCGGCGGACGGCTCGTACCGTACGGTCCCCACCCCCGACGACATGTTCTGCTCCGGCCATGTCCAGCTCTCCGACGGCCGGGTGCTGGTGATGAGCGGCAACAAGGGCTATCCGTCGGCGGACGGCACGGTCGGCTACCAGGGGTTCAAGGACTCGTATGTCTTCGACCCCGCCACCGAGACGTACACCAGGACCAACGACATGAACGACGGACACTGGTATCCGTCGGCCACGATCATGGGCAACGGCGATGTGATGTCCTTCGGCGGGCTGCGCGAGGACTCCAGCGGTTCGGTGACCGCCGAGCGCTGGTCGGCGGCGCAGGACAAGTGGCTGCCGACGGGACAGGTCAACCAGACCTGGTCGTACTGGGGCCTGTACCCGTCGATGATCCTGATGCAGGACGGGCGGCTCTTCTACTCCGGCAGCCATGTCTTCGGCAACGGCACGCCCGGCACCGGCTCGTCGGTCTACGACTACGACGCCAACACGGTGACCGAGATCCCGGGGCTCCAGAACAAGGACGAGCGCGACCAGTCGGCGAGCGTGCTGCTGCCGCCCGCGCAGGACCAGCGGGTGCTGACGATCGGCGGCGGCAACATCGACTCCAACCCGGAGGCGAACAGGCTGACGGATCTCATCGATCTCAAGCAGCCCGACCCCCGGTACACACCTGGCCCGTTGCTGCCGCAGGGCACCGTCGACCTCGGCAACGGACCCCAGCCCCAGACCGGGGCGCAGGGCAAGATGTACGGCTCCGCCGTGCTGCTGCCCGACGGCAAGGTCCCGGAGACGGGCGGCGCGCTGCACAACCGCGCCAACCCCGTGTACGAGTCCTCGCTGTTCGACCCGGTGACGGACACCTTCGATCCGGTGGCGGCGGACCCGGAGGCGCGCGGCTACCACTCGTCGGCCTTCCTGCTGCCGGACGGCCGGGTGATGACGACCGGCGACAACCCGGGCAACGGCTCCTGGAACCATCAGGTGTCGCTGTACACCCCGCCGTATCTCCTCAAGGGGCCACGCCCGCGGATCACTTCACTGGTCGACAATCAGTGGCTGTACGGGGACACGCAGCGGATCACGGTCGACCGGCCGATCGCCAAGGCCGAACTGATCAGGCCGGCCGCGGTCACCCACTCCTCCGACCCCAACCAGCGGTTCGTCGACCTGCCGCTGTCGGTGGACGGAAACGACGGAAACGACGTAAACACCGTCGACCTCAATGTCACGAGCAACCCGAATCTGGCGCCTCCCGGCTGGTACATGCTCTTCGCGGTCGACGCCAACGGCGTTCCTTCGGTGGCCGAGTGGGTGCGGCTGGGCGGCCCGCCCGCGCTCGCCGAGAAGGCGGCGGAGTCGGCGCACGTCCATGACTTCGCGGGCGCGCTCGCGAAGAGCCCCGAGAAGCCGCGGAAGAAGCGGGCCTCGGCGCCGGTGAGTCCGCGGATCGCGGGATGCGACCGGCACTACGGCTCGGCGGACGTCTGCGTACCGACGGTCTTCCCCGAGACGGTGCGGGGAAGCACGAAGGCGGCGACGACAAGGGCGCGCTGCGACTGGCTCGCGGCGAACGACTACGGGCGGCTGAAGGTGAACGGCCGGGACGATCCGCTCCGGCTGGACCCGGACGGGGACGGAGTGGCGTGCGGGAAGGGGGACGTGCGGCGGCGCTGAGCACCGGGGCCCGATCTCGAACGGCGCGCGTACCCGGAGCCCCTCCGGCGGCCTCCGGGTACGCGCGACGCCCCGTCACTTCATCCCGATGTCGGTGCTCGGCAATATCATCTGTCCAAGGTGTTCCCGGTCGCGGTTCTACGATGCGATCGTGGTCCACGACGCGAGGGGGGCGTTGATGTCCGACGTGGATTCCCGTTCCGGCACGCCCGGACTGCGGGGTATGGAACGGCTGTCGCGAGACCTGCCGCACGGGGTGGAGCTGTTCCATCTCAAGCCCGAGGGCAGCGTGTTGTTCGCCGACCGGGACGGCGCGCGCGAGCTGGGCCCGAGCGAGGAGTTCCTGCGGTTCATCGACGACGGGCAGTTCGCCCACTACCTCGTCGGCGACGCGCGCACCTCGCCCGAGCGCCCCTCCAACGCCACGTTCAAGCTCGGGGTCGTCGGCCCGCGCAGCGCGTTCACCCCGCACGCGCACGGCGGCGAGCACATCGTGCTCAGTCTCGGCCACGCCGCCTGCGGTCTGTACGACGCGCCGCGCGGCCGGGTCACCGAGATCAGGCTGTTCCCCGGGGCCATGATCCGGATCCCCGAGATGATGCCCCACTCCTTCGCCAACCGCGGCACGGAACCGTTGAACATCCTCGCCGCCAACACCGGTTTCGGTATCGACCACGAGGACTACGCGATCACCGCCGACGAGGCCGAGCGCCGCGCCGTGGACGACGCGAGCGACGACGGCGTACGGCACGGCCGCGGCGCGCTCGGCACGGTCACCCGCGTGAACACCGACTACGGACTGCTGGCCGCCGCGCTGCGCGACATCGAACGTATCCAGCGGGTCAGGGGCATCGGCGCCACCACCGTGCGCGAGCGTCTCGCCGCCGGGCTCCGGCGTGCCGCGTCCGCACTGGAGGGCCCGCGATGATCTGCCCGTTCTGCGACCGGAACCTGCTCCTCAGAGAGCGGCCCAACCGCACCTGCTCCCACTGCAAGCGGCGCTACGCACTGGACCCCAAGACCAACTCGCTGGGGCTGAGCGACGCACGGGTCCACCGTCTCCTCGCCAAGCTCACCGACGGCGGCCGGCTGAAGATCTCGGCCCATCAGCTCGGGGCCGCGGCGCTGCCCAAGTCGACGCCGACCAAGAGCCGGAGCCCGGTCGTGGAGGCCCTTGGATGTCTGTGGGTGCCCCTGCTGATCGGCATCATCATGGTCGTCGCCGGGGTGAGCGCCGATGACGTGGGCCCGTTCACCGTCTTCGGCGCGATCCTGATCGGCATCTTCGTCCTCGGCATGACCATCGCCGCGATCAGCGGTGGGAAGAAGCGAGGGACGCCGCATCCGCTCAGCGGCTTCCGCTCGATTCTGCTGAGCGACTGGGTGGGGGTCTACGGCGCGCTCCCGGCCGGGATCGTGGACGACTTCCCGTCCCGCCGCGTCTACATACCGGAGGGGGCACGCCTCGCGGTGCTCTGCCGGGACCGGGGCATCGCCGCCTTCCTCGTCGCCAACGGGATACCGGAGCGGTACGGAGCCGTCATCGCCACCGAGGTCGAGCAGGTGCCGGACGCGCTGCCCGTCCTCGTCCTGCACGACGCCAGCGCGCCGGGCTGCCGTTCGGTCGTGCGGACGCGTGAGGCGCTGCCCGGCCGTACGGTGATCGACGCGGGACTGCCGCCGCGCGCCGTCATGAACACGCTCGGTGCGCCGGTGTGGTACGGCGACAGGCCGGCGGACGACCTCATCGAGTGGCTGGGCGAGAGCGGGACGCTCACCAAGGGCGAGCTGGAGTGGCTGGCCAGGGGCTGTACCGTCCCCCTGACCGCCGTACGCCCCGCCAAGCTGCTCGCGGCCGTCGGCAGGACCGTCGAACGCCTCGCCGCCACCACCCCCGCGGATCCCGAGCGCCGCGAGGCGGAGGCCGTCGGGTTCCTCACCTGGCCCGGCGAGGCGGGCCGGTGACCCCACGCGTCGCCGTGGGCATCGGCGACCGGCTGCTCGACCGCGCCCTCGCCACCGCCGTCGGACGCGCGGGCGCGCCCGGCCGGATCCGGTTCACCGAGGCGCAGTTGTACTACGAGATGTGCCGTGTCCTGCGTCCGCCGCACATGGTCCCGCGCAGGCTCCCGCTGACGCCCGCGCCGCCCGTGCGGTACGAGCGGTTCGAAGAGGCCCTGCGGCGGCACGGCGCGGTGCCGGGACTGCTGGAGCCGGCTCCGGCCGCCGCCTCGGCCCCGGGCGGCGCGTCACGCGAGCCCTCCGAGCCCGATCTCTACGACTACGGACTGCCCCGGCTGCTCGTCTGCCAGAGCCGCCAGGTGGCCCGGATGCTCCTCGCCAACGATGTGCATCTGGAGGCCGCCTGCCCGGTGTTCGCCGCCGACGACCTGCCGCTCGATCCCCGGCTGGTGGCCGGGCTCGGCAGGGTGGACGGCGCCACGGCGCATGTGCTGCACGACGCGAGCGTGGACGGCATCGCGCTCACCGCACGCGTGCGCGACGCGCACCCCGGCGTACGGGTCTCCTCGATGGGCCTCGTACCCCGGCACGCCACCGCGCTCCATCTGATCTCGCCGCGCGGCCCGGCACCGGGACCCGGCCCGGGGACCCTGCCCGCCGGCCTCGAAGCCCGCGAGCGGGACTGGCTCACCGAAGGGCGCTTCGCCGAGGTGGAGTCCGTACCGCCCGCCCGGCTGCTGCGCACCGTGCTGCGGCTCGTACGCGGACCGAGAACGCCCAGCCATTCGGTCTGGACCGGGCTGCGTGAGCTGCGTACGGCGGGATTCATGACATGGCCGACGAACCAACCAGGGGATACGGGGACCAAAGGTGATCAACCGGCCACGCGAGACCGAGTACAAGGATGAGCTGCTCGCCGACCACAGCGTCCACCGCCGCTACCGGGACGGACGTGAGGAGTGGCGGCGGCGCGACGGCGGCACGCGCGTGCGCTGGCACGACAACCAGGGCGCTTCCGGCACCGATGAACTGCTCGGCGGACGTGTCATCAAGCGCCAGTACTCCGACGGCAGGGTGACCTACGGCAGGGACATCGGCTACGGCCGCACGCTCTGGGACCGGGGCGAGACGATATTGGTCAACAGGACCTCGTTCGGCGGGCGCATGGGCGTGCTGCTGGGCGGGCTCGGGCTCGCCGGCCTCGCCATCACGGCCGCCCAGCTCCCGCCGGAGGAGCTGACGCCCGAAGAGGAGGAGGAACTGCGCCAGCAACAGCAGGCTTCGGCCCAGAACTCCTCCTCCGGCGGTGGTGACGTGGGCGGCGGTGACGGCGGTGACTGGGACTCCGGTGACGGATGGAACTCCGACGACGACGGCGGCTGGAGCGACGACGACTTCGGATGATCCGGCCCGGAGGACGGGCCGAAGGACGGGTCGTCGGACGGGCTGAACGACGAGCCGCGGGACGACGATTCGCGGGGATACGCGCATCGAGCGGAACAGAGAGGAGGGGCGACCATGGCACGCTTCTGTGCCTGCCTGGCGGCGACACCCGAACGGGCGGCGGGACATCTCGCGGCGATGGGCGCCGTCGTGGACGCCGGTGCGCCGGGCGCGGCGCTGCTCCGGGACGAACCCGGCCATGCCACCGGCCCGTTCACCGCGTACGGCCGTACCGCCGTCGGCGAGGTCACCCTCCACAACCGGTCCGAACTGCTCGCCGCGCTCGCGGGCGCCGGTGACCACGCGCCGCCCGGCTGCCCGGACGGTGAACTGCTGCTGCGCTGCTGGGTACGGCTCGGCGCGGCCGGGATCCGGGCGGCGGAAGGCATGTTCGCGCTCGCCGTGCACGACGACGCGGAACTGGTCCTGATCCGCGACCACATGGGCGCCCGGACGCTGTTCTACGCCCGCGCCGACGACTGCTGGGCCGCGTCCACCTCGCTGCGCGCCCTGCGCCGCTGGCCCGCGCTCGGCACCGGTCTCGAACTGGCCGCCGTACGCTCCTTCCTGACCTTCGCCTACCTCCCCGGCGAGGAGACGCTGCTGCGCGGCGTACGCGAAGTGCTCCCCGGGCGCTGTCTGCGGCTCGCGGCCGACGGGAGCGTCACCGAAGAGCACTACTGGGAGCCCCAGGAGCTGATCGAGGACGACGGCGCGCCGCCCGAGAGCTACGCACTGCGCCTGCGCGAGCTGCTGGAGGAGGCCACGGCGTGCCGGCTGCCCGAGGCGGAGGCCGTGGGCGTGCTGCTCTCCGGCGGGGTCGACAGCTCGCTGGTGACCGCGCTCGCCGCCAAGCTGCACGCCCATCCCGTGCACACGTACTCCATCAGCTTCGGCGACGAACTCCCCAATGAGCTGGGCTACTCGGGTCTGGTCGCCCAGCACTGCCACACTCGCCACCAGGTGCTCACCGTGTCGGGCGACGCCGTGGCCGCGCGGCTCGCGGAGGCCGCCGCGCTGCTCGACAGCCCGGTGGGCGACCCGCTGACCGTGCCCAATCTGATGCTCGCCGAGGCCGTGGCGGCCGACGGGCCCCGCGTCGTGCTCAACGGCGAAGGCGGCGACCCGGTGTTCGGCGGGCCGAAGAACCTGCCCATGCTGGTGTACGAGATGCACCGCGGCGAGGTGGCGGGCGGCGACGCCGAGGACGCGCGCGAGACGGCGTATCTGCGCTCGTACCGCAAATGCTTCACCGATCTGCCCGAGCTGCTCACCGCCGACGCGCTGGACGCGCTCGCCGCAGCGCCCGGCCCTGAGCGGTTCGTCGCCCCGTATCTGCGGCCCGCGTCCCGGGACGGCCGCATGGACCACCTCCTCAACCAGCTGCTGCACTGCAATCTGCGGACCAAGGGCGCCCACCACATCCTGACCAAGGTCGAACGGCTCACCGCCTCCCAGGGAATCCAGGGCCGCGCCCCGCTGTTCGACCGCCGGGTGGTGGACCACGCCTTCGCCACGCCGCCCCGGTGGAAGCTGAACGGCGCGGTCGAGAAGTGGGTGCTCAAGGAGGCGGTACGGGACCTGCTGCCCGACACGGTCGTGGACCGGCCGAAGAGCGGCATGCGGGTGCCTGTGCAGCAGTGGCTCGGCGGGCCCCTGCGGGAGCTGGCGGGTGATCTGCTGCTGGGCCGCGAGGCGCGCGCCCGGGGGCTGTTCCGGCCGGACACGGTGCGCTCGTGGATGCGGGGGGAGGGCACGCTGCTGCCCCGGCAGGGCGGCAAGCTGTGGCTCGTACTCACCCTCGAACTGTGGCTGCGCGCCTACGACGTCCGCTGATGGAGACCCCCTTGAACACAGAGTCCGCCACCTCACCGCGGGCATCGGGCGACACCGTGTCGCTCATCGACCCCCGTACCGGCCGGATACGCGGCAGCTCGCCCGTCGCCCGCGGACCGCAGGTCGCCGCCGCCGTCGGCGCGGCCCGACGCGCCTTCGACGGCTGGCGGGCGCGCACCCCGAGGGAGCGGTCCCGGGCGCTCGACCGGCTCGCCGGGCTGATCGAGGAGCACGCCGACGAGTACGCGGCCCTGGAACGCGCGGGCACCGGCAAACCGGCGCACGAGGCGGCCGGCGAGGTCGCGAACGCGGCGGATCTCTTCCGCTTCTACGCCTGGGCGGCACGCACCCAGCCCGCCCCGGCCGCCGGAGGCTTTGTCGCCGGGCACGAGAGCTGGGTCCGCTGGGAACCGCTCGGCGTGGCCGGGGTCGTCGTCCCCTGGAACTACCCGCTGATGATGGCCACCTGGCGGTCCGCTCCCGCGCTCGCCGCCGGGAACACCGTCGTCGTCAAGCCCGCCGAGACCACCCCCGACTCGCTGCTGCTGCTCGCCGAGCACGCGGCGCAGGCGCTGGGCGAGTCGGTCCTGGGGACCCTGCCCGGCGACCGCGAGACCGGGCGGCTGCTGGTGGGCGGCGCGATCGACATGGTGGCCTTCACCGGGAGCGCCGCCGCCGGGGCCGATGTCGCGGCGCGCGCGGGCACCCGACGCGTCAGCCTGGAGCTCGGCGGCAACAGCCCGGTCGTCGTCCTGCCGGACGCTCCCGAGGACACCTGGACGGAACTGGCGCTGGCGACCACGTACAACGCGGGCCAGAGCTGCGCCGTCCCGGCGCGGGTGATCACCCTCCGCGAGAACTACGAGTCGGCCGTGTCCCTGCTCGGCGACGCGATGCGGGAGCGCCTGGCGGGCCGGGACTTCGGCCCGCTCAACAACGCGGACCAGGCGGCGCGCTACGACCGGATCGTGGCCGCCTCGGCGGCGAAGGTGACGGTCACGGCCGGGACCGCGCCCGGCACCGGCGAGGAGGGCGGCTTCTGGCGGCCCGCCGGTGTGCTCGCGGAGCTGCCGGACGACGATCCGGCGGTGGTGGACGAGGTGTTCGGCCCGCTGCTGACGGTGCAGGCGGCGGAGGGTGTGCCGGAGGCCGTCGCGCTGGCGAACGGGGTGCCGCAGGCGCTGGCCGCCAGCGTATGGACCCGGGACCTGGCGGCGGGGCTCGACCTGGCGGGACGGCTGAACGCGGGCGAGGCGTGGCTCAACTGCCATCTCGTCCAGACGGCGGAGCTGCCGCACGGCGGCCGGGGTTCGTCGGGCCACGGCACGGACCTCAGCACGCTGGCCCTGCACGAGTACCAGCGCCCGAAGACGATCACGGCGCGTCTGACGCTCACGCCCCGCTTCCGCTGAGAGGCAGCCGCTGAGGGAAACGTCAGAGAAAGCGTCGGCCGTCAGACCGTACTGATCGTGGCGAACGCGCCCCACAGGACGGGGGAGTGCTCGACCGTACGCAGCTCCCGCCAGGCGGCCAGCCGCTCCCGTTGCCAGTCACCATGGGCGAGGACCGCGTCCTCCCGCTCGTGCGCGGCGTCGATCGCGCAGACCGCGTCCTGGAGCGGTCGCGCCGACGCGTCGGCGTCCGCGAGGCGGTGGAAGGCCAGATCGGTGGGGAGCGTCCAGCGCCCTGCGGTGACGGTCTCGGCGCCGCCGTGGATCATCGCGGTGGCCAGGCCGAGCGCCTCGGCGAAGCGCAGATCGCCCCCGCTCTCGCAGGCGATGAGCGCGACCCGGCTGGGGATCGGCCAGCGGGTCCCGCCCGCCTCGGGGTCGTCGGCGAGGCCCATGGTCCCCAGCAGCAAGTCCTTCGCGGACAGCGGGCGATGGGCCCGTAGGGGATCGGCGAAGCCGGCCGTCCCCGCCGTACAGGCCAGATGCAGCTGTGCGCTCTCGCTCTGCCCCGAGGCCGGTGGCGCGGCGGTCACATGGCCGACGTACAGCAGCCGTGAGGCGCCCGCGCGCAAGGCGGCGCCCAGCCGGTCCCGGTCCAGGTCGGTACGGCGGAACGCCTCGACCGGATCGTCCACGGCGGGCCACCAGCGGCCCTCGGCCGCGTACCGGCCCACCATCCGCGCGACCGGCGCGTCCTCCCGTATCCGCCCCAGCACCGAGCCCAGGGCGGAGTCCGCGCGGAACCCCGGCACCCGCGGATCGAGGACGCCCACGACGGGCAGTCGCCGGGTGGCCGCCCAGGGTCTGGCCGGGCGGGCGGGGGCGTGCACGATGCTCACCGGCGCCAGCAGGCTGATGTCCGCGATCTCCACCAGCCGCACCCCGGGGTCGGGCGCCAGCAGCTCCCACGGGACCTGCGCCACGCGTGGCGAGGGCTGGATGCGCAGATGCGGCCGTACCCCGCGCTGGTACAGCTCGTAGAGCTGCTTGGCCAGCCCGTACGGCAGGAGGGTGCGCGACAGCGTCTCGGCGAGGGCGAGCTCGCTCTCGTACGAGGCGAGAGCGCCGGTCGTCAGCGCGGGCTCCAGCGCGTCGCCGGGCAGGGCGTCGGCCAACGCGGCCAGTGCGGAGGCGAGTTGGGCGGCCGGTACCCGCCCGACGCCCGTCGCGGACAGCTCATGGGTCCACCGCCAGGAGATATAGAGATCCCCGGCGTCCGCCATCCGTATGAGGGCCGTCGGGCGGTCCGGTAGGGGGCGTGTGCTCACCATGTCGGTACCACCCGGCGTTCCCGGATCCGGCCGCCGTAGCGGGTCTCGGCGTGCCGGATATACGGATCGAGCGCCACCGGTCCCGCCGGGTTCAGCGCCAGCCGGGGCGGCGGTGAGACCCGCAGGCCGGCGCTCGCCGCGACCCCGGCGAGGGCGGTGCCGAGCCGGAAGGTGTCCATGGGGCCGGGCTGTTCGCCGGGCGCCGACGGCTCGGGGAAGGCCGAGGGGCCCAGGAACCGCGGGGGCGCGAGGGATCGGTCGCTCGCGCCCCTGTCGGCCGCGCCCGCGCCCGTATCCGCGTCCGGTGAGCTTTCCGAGCCGTCCGAACCTTCCGAGCCGTGGGAGTCGTGTGAGCCGTGGGAGCCGTCCATCAGCGGGGTCCCGGCGCACTGCGACTCGATCAGCTCGCTCACCAAGTCGGCGGCGCCGGCCCTGGCGGCGAGCCGGAACGCCAGTCGCATGGCGGGCGCCGCGAACTCGCGATGCCATCGCTCCCGCTGCCCGCCGCTCGCCAGAGTGAACCGCACCGCGTCGATGGCGAGCGCCGCCGGCACGGCCAGTCCCACGGCACGGCCGGGCAGCGCGGGGTCGGTGGAAGCGCCCTGCCCGTTGACCCAGCGGTCCTCCAGGAGCGTGGCGTGGAAGAAGTCGGCCTGGGCGCAGCGCAGTCCGAGCCCCCTCGCGGCGAACACGGCCAGAGCGGCCTGGATATGCGCCTCACTCTCCTCGTAGCGGCCCTCGGCGTGCAGGCCGGCCGCCAGCCGTACGCGTACCTCGGCGGCGGAGACCACCGCCCCGGACTCCTCGAACCGCGCCACGCTCTGTTCGTACAGCTCGTCCGCCTTGACCGGGTCCCCGCGCAGCACGGCGAGCAGCCCGAGCAGATCGAGGCCGAGGGCGCTCTGGGCGCCCATGCCGGTCCGCTCGAAGTACTCCTGGCAGGCGGTGAGCAGTTCCGCCGCCTCGTCGAGGCGGCCGGAGCGCAGATACGTCTGGGCCAGACTCTGCCGTGCCTCGGTGACTCCGGCCGGTGTGTCCGACGCCAGGAACGCGGCGACCGCCTGGTGCGCGAAGTCCTCGGCGAGGTCGGGCCGTCCGGTGGCCTCGTGGATCGTGGCCAGATTCAGCAACGGCCGCCCGGAGAGGCCGGGGTGATGCCGCGTGACCACCTCCAGGGACTCGATCGCCAGCTCGTGCGCCCTGGCCCACTGCTCGCGCTGGATGGTGAGGGCGGTGAGCGAGACCAGACAGCCGACGAGGAGTTCGGCGGTGTCCGCGTCCAGCCGGAAGGCCGTCGCGCCGTCGTCGGTTCCGTCGTGGTCGGTTCTGTTGTCGTCGGTTCCCTCGTCCCGGGGCACGAGCAGCGCGCGGGCCCGCTCCAGCGAGGTACTGGCCGCGTCGAAGTCCCCGGTGTTCTGGAGGGCCTGGGCGAGATTGACCAGTACGCCGGCCCGGAGCACCACCACGACCTCGGTGCCCTCCGGGGCGCCCGTGACGGCTTCCGCCAGCCGGTCGCAGAGGCCGAGCGCCTCGCGGTACGAGGCGATCGCCGCCGGGTGATCGCCCAGCCGGTCGGCCGCGCTCGCCCGGTTGACCAGGGCGCTCGTATGGACGTAGAGGGCCTGGTCGAACGGCGCCGCCGCCTCGACGGCCTGATCGAACAGGGCGTGGGCGGTGCGGAACTCGCCCTGGAGGAAGGCGTCGTTGCCCGCGTCGACGAGGGCGGCGATCCGGGCGAGTCGCGCGTCGTCGGGGTCGCCGGGGCCGTCGGGACCGCCGGGGGCTGGGCCGGTGGTCGTCATCAGAAGTCCGTCTCGGCGGTCGCCGCCGCGATCTCGGTACGGAGCAGCGGACCGGGGCCGTCGTGCCCGTTCCCGTCCCCATGCCCGTTCCCGTGCCCGTTCCTGGCCCTGGCGAGCCGCGATCGCACGAGCGCTCTCACCCGGGCCCGGGTCTCGGCCGTCGCCTCGTCGTCGTGGGCGCGGGTCCGGGACGTACCGAACCCCGGGAGGTAGATGTCGACGGCCGGACCCGCGCCGCCAGGGGCCGGGCCTCCGGTCCCGGCGGTGTCGAACGGGGCGTTCCCCAGCCAGGTGTCGTCCACCCGCCGCAGCGCGAGATCGAGGGGATCGGCCGCGCCACTGACGGTCGCGCGCGGCGTCAACCCGTGGGGAACGGCGACCGGTCCGGGCGCGGCCACGACGGAGACGGAGACCGTGGTGCGCGCGGCGGCCCGTACGACCTCCCAGGAGACGGCCCGTTCGGAGGCGTCGACCAGCCCCGGCGGGTAGCGGCGCCAGTCGGAACCGCCCGTGCCGCGAGCCAGCGTGAGTCCGTCCGCCGAACCGGCCGTCCCGGCCCCGGGACCGGCGGCGAGCGCGTAGTCGGTCGCGCGCGGTGCTTCCTCGGCGGCGGGTGAGCCGTCGGCGGGGAACTCGGCGTCCGGGCCGCCCGGCGGGCGCGCGTCGGCGGTCTCCTCACCGGCGAAGAGCAGATCGCACTCCTCGGTCAGCTCGCCGATCTCCCGGTCGAGCTGTCGCTCGTCCAGCGGCGGGATGCCGTCGATCACCGAGGCGGGCCACCACCGTGACGCCCAGTGCGCGAAGGCCAGTTGGCGGGCGCTCGTCACGAGCGCGGGCAGGGCGGGCAGCACCGGCACCTCGGCCGAAACCTCGACCCGCTCAGCCGCCGCTTCCGCGGCCGTGTCGGCGGCCAGGGCCAGCGCGACCTGTTCGCCGTACATCGCCCAGACCCATTCCTGGGCCCGATCGGCATCGTCGAGTACCGCTACGGGCGGGGCATCCAGCGCGAGCACGCTCCAGGTCAGCAGCCCGCCCGCCACCTCCAGCACGGCCACGTCCACCCCCGGCGCGTGATCCAGCACGCTCGGCGCGGCGCCACCGGCACCGGCACCGGGCGGCGGTGCGATGAAGCGCGCCAGTCCGCCCTCGGTCTGTCCGATCCGTACGACGGCGGTCATCAGGAACTCCCCCCGGGGGCGGCGGGCCGGGCGCTCAGGGCGTGTCTGACCCGGTCGCGGTGGTCCAGGATCACCGAACGGGCCACCCCGTCGAGCACGTTCCACAGCTCCTCGACGCCGGTCATCGGGGCGTCCCGTACATCGCGTCCGTGCAGCCGTACCCAGAGCCGTCGCAGATACGCCCGCCACGGGGCGCGCAGATCCCGCGCGATCCGCGCCAGCGGCTCGGCGACGGTGGCGGCATCGGAGACCTCGGCGGGGTCGCTGTCCGCGTCGAGGTCCACGGCGAGCCGGCGGGCCTGGAGGACGTACGCCTCCCGGCGCCAGCGGCTGTTGATCGCGCGATGCGCGCCGGTCTCGCCGCCCGCTCCGGGTTCCCCGCCCAACGGACGCAGTCCCAGGGCGAGTTGAACCCCCACGGTGGCGGCGACCCGCAGTGACTCGTCGGTCAGTGCCCAGGGGGCGCAGCAGCGGCCGATCTCCCGGCGGACCAACTCGGGTACGGGCGCGAGCCCCGCGCGGTCGTGCGATGTCTGGAGCACGGTGAAGACCCGCTCGTGGACCGTGCGGTCGAACGGCAGCCCCAAGGCGGACGTGGAGGCCGAGCCGTCGCCGAGACCGGGTCTGACCGGCACCGGGTGTCTGGTCAGGCCCAGTTCCCCGGCCCGGGGCGCGGGCTCAGGCCGCGCGTCCCACAGGGCCAGGCCCGCCGCCGTACCCGCGTGGTCCGTGACCAGCCGGGCCAACGCCGCCCCGCCGCCCGCGCCGGACCGCTGCCCGACGGGACAGGCGTCGAGTACGGTCCGCACCACCGCCGGGGTGCCGCCGTCCCGCCCCTCGTCGGGGCGTACGCCGGGCGCGGGTTCAACGGTCCTGGCCGCCCACGACGCATGGAGCGCCGAGGTCAGCGCGCCGGTGTGCGCCGGGTCGGTCAGATACTCCCTGAGCGCCCGCGTCGTACGCCCCTGGGCCGAGCCGTGCGTCTCGCGCAGCGCCTCCTCGGCGATCCGCCCGCCGGTCGCCGGGGCGGGCGGGCCCTGGGTGGCGGCCAGTTCGAAACAGAGCTGGAAGTACAGGTCCTGAGGGTTGCCCTCGGTGATCCGCAGTCCCCGGCGCACCTGCTTGAGCAGGGTGAACCAGGCGGCCGTGGCGCGCAGCGCGTCGGCCGAAGCGTGTATCAGCGCGGCGAGCAGCGCCGCGCCCTCGGCCGTCACCAACGCGCCCGCGCACTGCGGGTGGAGGACGGGACGGATCACCAGCGGATCGAGGAGGAGCTTCACCGTACGGCTGAGCGGTCCGCCCTGGGGCCCGCTGAGCGGACCGACGCCGTCCAGCTCGCGCCACACCTCGTCCAGGACCATGGCCCGGGGGCGGGCGGCGCCCCGGGGAGCGCGCGCGTGGGGCACCTCCGCGCCCGCCTCCGCGCCCGCGCCCGCCTCCGTACCCGTCCCGCCGACCGCCCCCGCCTCTGTCCGCATGACGTCAGGCTAAGAGGGAGGGCGAGGCGGTGCCAAACCTGGGATCGGTAGGTCCCGGACGGCTCCGGCGATCTCGGCAAGGGCCTCCAGGCCAACGCCTGAACGCGCCGGAGGAGTTCAGGGCCCGGGGCTCAGAGGCGCAGACCGTCCGCGACGGTGTCCAGGGCGCGGTGGACCAGGACGAGCAGATCGTCCTGGTTGCCGCGCTCGCCCCAGTAGAGAGTGACCTCGCGCACCACGCTCAGCATCGCCGCGATGAAGATCCGCAGCTCCAGATCGTCGGGCGCGCGGCCGGTGCGTTCCGCGAGCACGTCGCCGAGCAGCTTCGCCGACACCGACATGGTCTCGGTCATCCGGGCGCGGACGGCCGGGACTTCGACCATCAGCTTCGTACGCTGTATCGCCTCGTCGTACTCGCTGGTCAGGATGGACTGGAGAGTCTGGTCGAAGAGGAAGCGGATGGATTCGAGCGGGGGTTCACCGGCCGGCCGCGAGCGCAGTACGGACGCCATGACCGGGTCGTACTCGTCGGTGAGGACGATGTCCTCCTTGGTCGGGAAGTAGCGGAAGACGGTGGACGGGGAGACCTCCGACGCCTCCGCGATCTGCTCGATGGTCGTCGCCTCGTACCCCTGGTCCGCGATCAGCCCGAAGGCGGCCCTGCGGATCGTGGTCCTGGTCTTGAGCTTCTTGCGCGCACGCAGACCGAGCTGGGGTTGCTGCGCCGTGAGGGGGGTGTGAGAGATGGCGGCCATTTTCTCATTGTCGGGCATCCCCCGCCGCCCGGACCATGCGCGGACCGGGATCCATGTGCGTCAGGAGTGCTGGTACGCCACGAGCGAGATGCCGACGAAGTGTGTGACGAACGCGGCGAGGGTGAAGGAGTGGAACACCTCGTGGAAGCCGAACCAGCGCGGTGACGGGTTGGGGCGCTTGAGCCCGTAGATCACGCCGCCCGCGCTGTAGAGCAGCCCGCCGACGATCACGAGCACGAGTACGGCGATCCCGCCGGCCCGCATGAAGTCGGGCAGGAAGAAGACGGCGGCCCAGCCCATCGCGATATAGCACGGGGTGTAGAGCCAGCGGGGCGCGCCGACCCAGAAGACCCGGAAGGCGATGCCCGCCGCGGCGGCGGCCCACACGGCCCAGAGCAGGGTGCTGCCCGTCGAGTCGGGCAGCAGCAGCATGGTCAGCGGGGTGTAGGTGCCCGCGATGATCAGGAAGATATTGGCGTGATCGAGCCGGCGCAGGACGGCCTCGCCGCGCGGGCCCCAGTCACCTCGGTGATATATCGCGCTGACGCCGAAGAGCAGGCACGCTGTGAGTACGTAGATTCCGCACGCGATCCGCGCCCGGGTCGAGTCGGTCAGGACGATCAGGGCCAGCCCCGCGATCAGCACGGCGGGGAACATGCCCGCGTGCAGCCAGCCGCGCAGCTTCGGTTTGACCGGGCTCGGCGGCTGGATCTCGACCGGCCCCTCCGCCGGACGCGGGGGGTCTGTCCGCGAGAGGTTCGAGAGGTTGTCGAGCGGATCGGGAGCGGCGTTAGTCATGACTTCATGCTACCTACGGAGCCGTAAGTTACGACCCGGTACAGAAGATCCCAGGTGCCATGTGTGTGCCGTCGAGATGACGTGGGCGTGCCGCGCGAGTGGCGATGCTCACGTGTGAGGCCCTCTGGACATATGGGCGAATGAGTCGGATGATCAAATGAGTGCGGTCGGCACCGGATGAGCGGCTACGAAGCATCCGGGTCGCAGCCCCCAAGGGGCACAACCTCAGAAACCCTCACCAAGGAGCAATCGTGGCGCGCGACATCGCGGCTCCCACCACCGTCCCCACCAACCACCAGGAGCTGATCTCCTGGGTCGACGAGATCGCAGCAATCACGCAGCCGGACAGGGTGGTCTGGTGCGACGGGTCCGAGAGCGAGTACGAGCGCCTGTGCGGGGAGCTCGTCGCCAAGGGCACCTTCACCAAACTCGACCCGGTCAAGCGGCCGAACTCCTACTACGCGGCCTCCGACCCGTCCGACGTGGCGCGCGTCGAGGACCGCACCTTCATCTGCTCCGAGAAGGAGGAGGACGCGGGCCCGACCAACCACTGGAAGGCGCCGGCGGAGATGCGCGAGATCTTCACGGGGGACGAGGGCGTCTTCCGCGGCTCGATGCGCGGCCGGACCATGTACGTCGTACCGTTCTGCATGGGCCCGCTGGGCTCACCGCTCTCCGCGATCGGCGTCGAGATCACCGACTCCGCCTATGTCGCGGCCTCCATGCGCACCATGACCCGCATGGGACAGCCGGTCCTCGACGAACTGGGCTCCGACGGCTTCTTCGTGAAGGCGGTCCACACGCTGGGCGCGCCGCTCGCCGAGGGCGAGGCGGACGTGCCGTGGCCGTGCAACTCCACCAAGTACATCTCGCACTTCCCCGAGTCCCGCGAGATCTGGTCGTACGGCTCCGGCTACGGCGGCAACGCGCTGCTGGGCAAGAAGTGCTACGCGCTGCGCATCGCGTCCGTCATGGCGCGTGACGAGGGCTGGCTCGCCGAGCACATGCTGATCCTCAAGCTCACGCCCCCGCAGGGCGAGTCGAAGTACGTCGCCGCCGCTTTCCCCTCCGCGTGCGGCAAGACCAACCTCGCGATGCTGGAACCCACCATCTCCGGCTGGACCGTGGAGACTATCGGCGACGACATCGCCTGGATGCGGTTCGGCGAGGACGGCAGGCTCTACGCGATCAACCCCGAGGCGGGCTTCTTCGGTGTCGCGCCCGGCACCGGCGAGCACACCAACGCCAACGCCATGAAGACCATGTGGGGCAACTCGGTCTTCACCAATGTGGCGCTCACCGACGACGGCGACATCTGGTGGGAGGGCATGACGGAGGAACCGCCCGCCCATCTCACCGACTGGAAGGGCAACGACTGGACACCGGAGTCCGGCACGCCCGCCGCCCACCCCAACGCCCGCTTCACCGTCCCGGCCGGGCAGTGCCCGATCATCGCGCCCGAGTGGGAGGACCCCAAGGGGGTCCCGATCTCGGCCATCCTCTTCGGCGGCCGCCGCGCCTCCGCCGTACCGCTGGTCACCGAGTCCTTCGACTGGCAGCACGGCGTCTTCCTCGGAGCCAACGTCGCCTCCGAGAAGACGGCGGCCGCCGAGGGCAAGGTCGGCGAGCTGCGCCGCGACCCGTTCGCCATGCTGCCGTTCTGCGGCTACAACATGGGGGACTACATGGGCCATTGGGTCAAGGTCGGCAGTGACGCGGCATCGGAGGGGCGCGCGTCGAAGCTGCCGAAGATCTACTACGTCAACTGGTTCCGCAAGGATGACGCGGGCAGGTTCGTCTGGCCCGGCTTCGGTGAGAACAGCCGCGTCCTGAAGTGGATTGTGGAGCGCCTGGAGGGCAAGGCCGAGGGCGTCGAGACCCCGATCGGCATCCTGCCGACGAAGGAGGCCCTGGACACCGAGGGCCTGCCGCTGTCGGACCCCGAGCTGGACTTCCTGCTCTCGGTCGACAAGGAGGTCTGGCGCGAGGAGGCGGCGCTCGTCCCGGAGCACCTCAACACCTTCGGCGACCACGCGCCCAAGGAGCTGTGGGACGAATACCACGCACTGGTCCAGCGCCTGGGCTGACGGCCGGCCGAACCGCACCCCCGGAGCCCCCGCACGGCTCCGGGGTGCGTCGGCGAACGGCCCCCGGTACCCCGGTCAGTGCCTGCCCCGGCCGGTGCTCGTTCCGGTCGGGGCAGGCCCCGGTCAGTGCTTGTTCCGGTCCTCCAAGTACCGCGTATGCGTCTCCTGCCTGCGGGCCTCCGCCTCGCGCAGCGCCGTCGCCAGCGCGTGCGCCTCGTCGTACAGCACCGTCAACTGGCGCTCCAGATGGCGTTCCGGCGGCTCGGTGCCCGGCTGGAGACGGGTCCACCAGCGGGTGCGTACGAAGGTGTCCACCGATTCCGGGATGTCCTGGCGGACCGCCCTGGACAGGGTGTGGACCGCCTCCGGATCCCGGGCCAGGGCGTCCGTGACCCAGCCGGGTTCCAGCAGGGCGCCCAGCGTCTCGGTCAGCTCGGTCAGCCGGCCGGCCGCCGCGGGAGGCAGGTCCACCTCGCCCAGATAGGTCATGAGCTGATCGAAGTCGCCGCGCAGCTCGCCCAGTTGTTCCGACGGATCGGTGAAGGGCGGCGCGTCCGGGCGCTCGGGCGGGGCGATCAGCGCGCCCGCGCCGTACAGCCCCGCGACGACCACCGGCCAGTACGCGCCCGCGAGTCCGGTGAAGGTGAGGGCGAGTCCCACCAGCCCCGCCGCGCTGCCCGCGAGGTTCTTGCGGGACTCCAGATAGCCGAGGAATCTATTGGTAGCCACGGATCTCCTCGAAGGCACCGTCGAGCGAACCGCGGGTCGCGTCGAACAGCCGCCCGCCCGTCAGTTCCGCGATATGCGTCAGCTCCGCGCGGTCCGAGTCGCCGAAGAGGATCGGGAAGACGGGCGTGGCCCGCTGGTCGGCCGGCAGCTTCGCGTAGAAGGCGTCGAAGTCGCCGGGACCGCTCCCGGTGGTGTTCTCGCCGTCCGTCATCAGCACGATCGAGGTGAAGGCGTCGGCCTTGCCCGTGCCCAGGTGCGTGTACGCCTCCCGCAGGCTGCTGTAGATGGCCGTCTCGCCCGACGCGGTCAGCGAACCGGCGTCCGTACGGATCCCGTTCAGCGCGGCGGCCGGGTCGCGCGGGTCCACCGTATGCGTATCCACCCGCTTCACCGACGAGCCGAACGGCATCAGTGTCACCTCCTCCCGGTCCCGGAAGCGCTCCCCGGTCGCGGAGTCGTCCGTGCCCGTGAGCCCGGCCAGTGCCGCCTTCAGCCGGGACAGCCGGTCGCCTCGCATCGAGCCCGAGGTGTCCAGTACGTACACGGTGCGCGAGGGCCGGCGCAGCTGGTTCTCGTACGAGTCGAGCAGCCCGTCCGCGACCGATCGCGAGCCGGGGAAGGGCAGTTCGCGCCGCTTCTCGGTGTCAAGACCCGCCGCGGGTTTCACCGACGGTACGACCGGGCGGCGGAAGGTCTCCTCGGTCAGCGCCCGCTGCGCCTCCGGGCCGCGCAGATACGAGGTGAGCGCCTGGCCGGACTCCCGCGCCTCGGGCGACGCCGAAGTCAGCAGCGTCAGCGGGTAGTCGGCGGTCACCACCCCGTCCTTCGGGCGGATCACGGTGAGTCCGGTGTGGCTGTCGCGGTTCATGGAGAGCAGCACCGACTCGTAGTTGACCAGCGCGTCCACACTGCCGTTGCGGGTGTACGCGGACGCCAGCCAGCCGGAGGAGCCGGAGGTCAGCTTCTGCCCGGTGAAGAACTCCTTGAGCTTGGGCGTCGCCCGGCGCACATCCGCGTCCGTCAGCGCGGACTGCGCGCCCGACAGCCCGGAGGCGACCGAGATCAGCGCGGAGAAACCGGAGTTGGACCGTACGGGGTCGGTCATCCCGTAGGTCAGCTTCCCGGCCAGCACCGCCTGGTGCACCTGTGACCAGGTGACCTCGTCCGGCCGCCAGCCGAGCCGGGTGACGGTGGCCGCCTTGACACCGAGGGCGACGGGGGAGGACATGAGGGGTGTCTCGTTGGTGAGGCGCTCCGCCGTGTCCGGGTGCAGTCGCAGATAGTCGTTGGACGACAGCCACACCGCGTCGTACTTCCCGTCCGCCTTGCCGGACGCGATCAGTTCGGCGGCGTCCAGCGTGCCGGTCCAGGTGGGGCGTACCTTCACCCCTGTCTTCCGTTCCGCCTCGTCCAGCACGCCCTGTGTGTCGGCGAGTTCGCTGGAGGCGAGCACCCGCAGGGTGCCCGGGCGGTAGGCGGTGTCGGAGCCGCCGCCGGTGTCCTTCGACCCGCCGTCCGACCCGCCCGTCGAGCAGGCGGTGGCGGTGAGCAGCGCCGCGATCAGCGCGGCCGTCACCTTCAGCCGCCGTCGTCTGCCCGAAGGCCGCTTTCTTGGCTCTCCCGTCTTTCCCGTCTTTCCTGTCACTGAAGGCCGCCTTCCAGGGCGGACGCGGAACGGGTCCGCTCCAGATGCGTGCTCGCGATCTCCAGCTCCGCCGTCAGCGCCTCCACGGTCGACGCCATCGACTCCGTTGCCTGGATCTTGTATGTGTCGATCGCGTCCAGCGTCCGGTAGATCTGCTGGAATGCCGACTGCAGCGTTTTCGCCCCGACCGCCGGGTCCGCCGCGATGCGCTGGATCTCACCGCTCTGGGTGGCGAGCATCTCGGCGTTGCCCCGGATCAGATCCTCGGTGGTCGAGCGCAGAACGTTCACCTGCTCGGTCACCTTGCGCTGGTTGTCCAGGGCCGAGGCCAGCATCACGGCGATCCGCAGCGCGGAGACCGTGGTGGTCGCGGCCCGGTCGACGCCCTTGATCAGCTCCTCGTTGTTGCGCCGCACGACATCCATCGCCAGATAGCCCTGCGCGCACACCGCGAGCTGGGTCAGCAGGTCCTGGTGCTTCTGCCGGACAGGGAAGAGGACATCGGCGCGCAGCGCGTCCGCCTGGGTGGGATCGGTCGCGTCGACCGCCGCGATGCGCTCCCCGATCGCGGTGTCGAGCGCGTCGGTGAGGACCGCGTACTCCTGGAGCTTGCCCATGGTCTCCCACAGGCGGGTGCGTTCGGTGTGCAGCGCGGCGTTGTCGCGCCGCAGCTCGTCCTGGCCGCCCCTGAGCGAGCTGACGATCCGGTTCAAAGTGGACTGCGAGGAGGCGTACTTGGCGGCGTGGTCACGCAGTTTGTTGCCGCCGGGCAGCTTGGAGAGGAACCGGCGGGCGCCCTTGCCCGGGGTGTCGCGCGGGTCCAGGTCCTCGACCGTACGGCGCAGTTCGACGAGCGAGGACGACACCCGGGACTGGGCGTCCTCGCCGCCGGACGCGAGGGAGCGGACCGTGCGGTCCAGCATCCGGTTGGACTGCTGCGCGGCGCCGCGGATCTCACCGGAGCCGAGGGCCGCGATCTCCCCGATGCGCGTGGTGAATTCGGGCGAGCGCGCGTCGAGACCGGCGAGCGAGCCGACATAGTCCGTGGCACGCCGGGTCATCTCGTCGCGTACGGAGGCATCGAGCGGTACCAGCCCCGCCGCCTGTTCCGTACGGACCGGGGCGACGGGCTCGGGCGGGGTGAGGATCAGCTCGTTCGGCGCGCCCGCCGTGTTCTCGGTGGTCATCTGGTCCCCCTGGGTGTGTGTCTGCGCCGGTTGGGCATCAGGACCGGCTCCGCCGCGCCATCGCCTGGAGCCACTGGGTGGTGGGCACGGGCGCCTGGTGGACGCCGGTCAGCGTCTGGTTGAGATAGGCCGTGTGGGGGGCGGTCGCCGCGGTGAACTCGGCCGCCGCTCCCTGTGGGCGGAAGCCGTGGCGCACCACCAGCTCGCGCAGCCGCTTGTCGGTGGTGAGCAGTTCGCCGAGCGCGCGGCCGTCGGCCGTGAGCGGGACGAGGGTGTGGTCGCTGTTGACCGTGGTGTCCGGGTAGAGCACGACCAGGTCCCCGACGTCCTGCTTCTGGAGCAGCAGCGAGGCCACCTGCGACTCGTACACCAGCACCAGCGGATTTCCGGCGCCGCTGATGAAGTCACGGAACGGCGCGTCGGAGCTGGTCTGCTGGGCGCCCTGGGGCGCGATCAGCTTCTTGAGCAGCGGCGCCGTACGGTCGACCGCGCGGGCGTCGGTGACGAGGCCGCCGTTGGCGACGAAGGACGCGGCGGCGAGATAGAGCGCGCCGGAGTTGGAGGTCTCGGGGTCGGTGCTGCTGATGAAGACCGTCCCGTTCAGCTCGGCGTGCGCCGAGGCGCCCTTGAGCTGCTGCCAGGTACGGTCCGCGCGGACCGCGTCGAGGAACGGGCCCATCCGGAGCGTGCCGTGCGCCTCTTCGCCCGGCTTCCCTTCGAGGGCGGCCAGCCCGTTGCGCGCCAGGACCTGGGCGACCGGGCGGTGCGCCACGACGACCAGCGGCGAGTAGAAGGGCCGCAGCGGGCCGCCCTGCACCTTGTACTTCGCGTCCAGCTCCTTGGCCGGGGCCTGGGAGGCGGGGAACGCGAAGTCATAGTCGGTGAGGGGCAGTTCCTCCATCGCCCAGGAGCCGGATGTCTCCGTCTTGACGGTGAAGCCCTTGTCCGCCAGGGCCTTCACCACATCGGGATCGGCGAAGAACTCACCCTTCTCCGAACCGATCACCCCCCGCACGGTCTTCGTTGCCGTGCCCTCGCCCGTTCCCCGGGATTCCCAGCCTGCCACGACAGCCGCTGCCACGCCGCCGATCAGCAGCACCGCCAGAACGATTCCTACGATGCGTTTCACGAGGGAAGCGTGCTCCCAGAAGCCTATGTTCTGGGGGGAGTTGGGTGTACGGAAGGTGAAGGGCCTATCCCGGTGCGGAACCGGAGGGATCCGCTCCCCGGGACGCGAGCGGAGCGGGTCCGGAGCGAGTCCTCAGCGGGTCTTGAGCGGGACCTGAGCCGGGCCGCGTCGGGTGGGGCGCCCGGTCCGCGCGCCTCCGCGGCCCGTGGACCGGGGCCGTCAGCGGGCGCCGACGAGCCGGGGCTCGTGCGACTCGTGCGGCTCGTGCGATTCGTGCGGCTCGTGCAGCGCGGCGGTGTGCGCGTCCATCCGCTCGGCGGAGAGGATCGCCGCCGCCGTGTCGGCGCGCGAGGCGGCGACGACCAGGGCGCGGCCCGCGAGGGCGAGCGCGCGGCGGTGCAGCGCGGCCGGATCGGCGCCGGTGAGCCCCGCGTGCCGGGCCGGCGGGGCCCCGCGCAGCCTGGCGATCTGTCCGGCGATGGACTCGGCCGCCGCGTCGAGACCCAGCTCGTCCGTGACGGCGAGCAGCGCGGAGAGATGCCCGGCGAGCTGGATGTTCAGCTCTTCCTCGCGGCTGCGGTGGGGAAAGTCGTCGGCGGTGCCGGCCAGCGAGTGGACCGACTTGGTACGGATCGGCTCGTACATGGGAGGGCCTCCTGGCGTGGTCAGGAGACCATCCTACCTTGGATTCAGTCTAAAGTTGAGTGGAGTCCGGCAAATGTCGGCCTACGGCTGGGAGTAACCGTCCAGGAACGTGCCGATCCTGGTCACCGCGTCGGCCAGATCCTGTACCGCGGGGAGCGTCACGATCCGGAAGTGGTCCGGCTCCGGCCAGTTGAACCCCGTACCGTGCACGACCATGATCTTCTCGGCGCGCAGCAGATCGAGCACCAGCTGCCGGTCGTCCTTGATCTTGAAGACCTTGGGGTCGAGCCGAGGGAAGAGATAGAGCGCGCCTTTGGGTTTGACGCAGGTCACGCCCGGGATCGAGGTGAGCAGGTCGTACGCGGTGTTCCGCTGCTCCAGGATCCGGCCGCCCGGCAGCACCAGGTCCTGGATCGACTGCCGGCCGTTCAGCGCCGTGGCCACCGCGTGCTGCGAGGGCATATTGGCGCACAGCCGCATATTGGCCAGGATCGTCAGGCCCTCGATGTACGAGCCGGCGTGCGCCTTGGGGCCGCAGACCGCCAGCCAGCCGGAACGGAACCCGGCCACCCGGTAGTTCTTGGACAGCCCGTTGAAGGTGAGGGTGAGCAGATCGGGCGCGATGGCGGCGGTCGGGGTGTGCGTGGCCCCGTCGTACAGGATCCGGTCGTAGATCTCGTCGGAGCAGACGATGAGGTTGTGGCGGCGGGCGATCTCGGTGAGCGCGCCGAGCATCTCCTCGCCGTAGACGGCGCCGGTCGGGTTGTTCGGGTTGATGATCACGATCGCCTTGGTCCGATCGGTGATCTTCCGCTCGATGTCGGCGAGGTCCGGCATCCAGTCGGCCTGCTCGTCGCAGCGGTAGTGCACGGCCGTCCCGCCCGCGAGGGAGACCGACGCGGTCCACAGGGGATAGTCCGGGGCGGGTACGAGCACCTCGTCGCCGTCGTCCAGCAGCGCCTGCATCGACATCTGGATCAGCTCGGAGACGCCGTTGCCGAGGTAGATGTCCTCGACGCCCAGCTCGATGCCCTTGGTCTGGTAGTGCTGCATCACCGCGCGCCGCGCGGACAGCAGCCCCTTCGCGTCGCCGTAGCCATGTGCTCCGGACAGGTTGCGGAGCATGTCCTCAAGGATCTCCGGCGGGCACTCGAAGCCGAAGGCCGCGGGGTTGCCGGTGTTGAGCTTGAGGATGCGGTGGCCCGCTGCTTCGAGCGCCATCGCCTCATCGAGGACCGGGCCCCGGATCTCGTAACAGACGTTGGCGAGCTTCGTCGACTGGATGACCTGCATGGCGGCCACCTTACGGCGGTGCGGGCGGGGCCGCTCGGTGGTTTTGGCCACGTCCGGCCCACTTCGCCCCCACCGGACCGCTTCGCCCCCGTGCGACACCGTCGCGGGGGGTGAAGCGGACGACGGCCCGCGACCTCGCCCGGCGCCCGCTTCAGCCCACCTCGCGCACGCTGACGCCGGGCAGGTCGCCGAAGCGGGCCTTCGCGTCCAGCGTGACGACGGTGCGGGCGGTTGCCGCTGCCGTGGCGGCGATGATGAGGTCATGAGCCCCGCGGGGCCTGCCCTCACGCCGTACATGGGCGAGGAGTCGGGCGTGCGTGCGCGCGACTGTCAGCGTGTATTCCTCCACAGGCACCAGTGCCAGTACGCCTTCGATGAACGCCTGGCGCCTCTCGCGGCGTTGCCCGTCGGCGAGTTCGACGCCCTGAAGGAGTTCGGCGGCGGAGATGGCGGAGATGCAGACGTCGTCGTTGGACCTGCGTAGTTCGTCGGACAGGTCGGCGTTGCCGCGCTCTGCGGCGATCAGGATGCCCGCATCCAGAATCACTCGCTCCACGGGTCCTCCGTCGTCAGCAGGTCGCGGGTACCCAGAACGTCGTCTTCGAAGGAGTCGTCCAGTGTGCCGACGAAGCGGTCGAGGAGGTCTGCGAGATCCGCGCCGTTGGCGGTCGGGGCCTGCGAGATTATCGCCAGGCGCCTACCGCCACGCGTGACGATGATGGTCTCGCCGTGCTCGGCCATGTCCAGAACGCCGGCGAAGTTCCGGGAGGCTTCGGTTGCGGTCATCACCTTCATGAGTCCAGTGTATCTGATTCTCTGATTCTGGGCGGTGTCGAGTGCTTGCCCGTGGCGAAGAGGGGGGCGGGTCTGGGCAATCTGGCTTACTTAAAGTAAGGTACTGAAGAAATTCGGCCGAGTCTCGGCCGATGGCAGCCCTGCCCATGCGGTCCCGCCCGGGTCGCTCCAGTGGATCCGGGGCCTGTCGCTGCCGCCCACGTCTTCCCTCAAGAGGTCATCGTGTTCATCGCCTATGCCGTCGTCGGCATCCTGCTCGCCGCCGCCCTGACCGGCTCCGCCGTCGGTACCTTCACCCGGCAGGAGAAGATCGTCGGCTCGATGCTCGGGCTCGGTGTGCCCGAGAGCTGGCTGCCGCGTCTTGCCACGCTGAAGTCGGCGGGCGCGGTCGGGCTGGTCGTCGGGCTCTGGGTGCCGCTGCTCGGCGTCGCCGCCGCGATCGGCGTGATTCTCTACTTCATCGGCGCCGCCGTCGCGCACCTGCGGGCCAAGGACTACGCGATCGCGCCGGTCGTCGTCCTCCTCCTGCTCGCCGTCGCGGCGCTGGTGCTGCGGCTGGCCTCGGCCTGAGGGCAATCCTGAAACCGTTTGTTAAACATGTCTCATGGCGGATGAGCGAACGGGACCAGGAATCGGTGAGGGGCCGGCGAAGGCGATCAGTGTGTCGCTCCCCGAGGGCACTGTGCGGGCACTGCGAGACAGTGCGGGTGGTCGTGGCGTGTCCGCCATAGTGGCCGCGGCTGTTGAGGAACACCTGCGTAATCAGGCGACATTGGCGTACCTGAGGGAGTACGAGCGGGAGCACGGCGCCTTCACTCCCGTGGAGAAGCAGGAAGCCGCGGACGTCTGGGCGCGGGCCGAGCGTAGGGAGGGGGAGTGGCGCGAGGCCGTCGGACGGGCGGGGCAGTCCGGTGCTCGACAGCCAAGGTCTCTCGCTCTACCTGGAGCAGGACCGGGCTGTGATGAATCTCGTGCGGTCGGCGGTTGATCGGGGGGCGGACCGGGTGGTCAGCGGTGCGACTCTCATCGAGGTCCAGCATGGGCGTATCAAGCACGCCCGCTGGAACTACGTCCTGTCTCAGGTGCGTCTGGAGCCGCTGAGCGTGGGGTGGGCCAAGGAAGCCGCTCAGTTGCTCCAGGAGACCGGGCTGCATGGGCACAAGTACGCCCTGGACGCGATGGTCGCCGTCACCGCGATGCGTCAGCCCGGTCCGGTGGTGATGCTTACCTCGGATGTGGATGACATGGCCCGGCTCTGCGGGGCGCGGGTGGCGCTCGTGGCTGTCTGAGCCACGGCAGGGCCGGGGCCGGTACGTCAGGTCGTACGGCGTATCGCGCGGCCCGCCAGCACGTTCGTGCGGCGGCCGTCCTCGATCACGAAGCGGCCGTCGATCAGCACATACGGGATGCCCACCGGCGGCACGCGCGGTTCCTCGAAGGTGGAGCCCGCCGCGACGGTGTCCGGGTCGAAGAGGACCAGGTCCGCGCGGTAGCCCTCGCGGACCAGGCCCCGGTCGGCCAGCCGGAGCCGGGCGGCCGGGCGCGCGGTGAGGTGGGCCACGCACTCCTCCAGGGAGAGGATGCCCAACTCCCGCGCGTACCGGCCCAGATACCGCGGGAACGTGCCGTAGGCGCGCGGATGCGGCTTGGCGCCCTGGAGGATGCCGTCGCTGCCGCCCGTGTGGACGCGGTGGCGCATGATCTGCCGCACGTTCTCCTCGTGGCCCACATGCTGGAGGATCGTCGAGCCGAGCCGGTCCTCGATCAGCAGCCGGCGGGCCGTGGTCCACGGGGCCTCGCCCGCCCGCGCCGCCGAGTCCGCGACCGTCCTGCCGACATGGCCGGCGAGACCGGCGGCCGAGACCCCGGAGATCTCGATGGTGTCCCACTCGATGGGCACGCCATGACAGCCGTCCGCGCCGATCACCTCCATGTGGTGGCGGATCCTCTCGGCGGTCGTCTCGTCGCGCAGCCGCTCCAGGATGGCGTCGGGACCGCCCTCGCTCGCCCAACTGGGCAGCATCGCCACGAGCGTGGTGCACCCCGGGGTGTACGGATACGTGTCGAGCGAGATGTCCGCGCCCGCGTCCAGCGCCTCGTCGAGCAGCGCGAGCAGCTCGGGCGCCCTGCCCTTGTTCACGCCGAAGTTCATGGTGGCGTGGGCGAGATGGAGGGCGCAGCCCGCCTGCCGGGTGAGCGTCACCATCTCCTCGTACGCCTGGAGCGCCCCGGCGCCGTACGAGCGGTGATGCGGGCAGTAGTAGCCGTCGTAGTCCGCCACCACCCGGCACAGCTCCGTGAGTTCGGCATCGGCCGCGTACATGCCCGGCGTGTAGGTCAGCCCCGAGGACATCCCGACCGCGCCCTGCTCCATCGACTCGGCCACCAGCCGCTTCATATGGTCCAGTTCGGCGTCCGTCGCGGGCCGGTCGTCCCAGCCGACCGCGTACATACGGACCGTGCCCTGCGGGATCAGATACGCGGCGTTGACCGCGATGCCCCGATCCAGCCGGTCGAGATATTCGCCGACCGTGCGCCAGTCGAAGTCGATATCCGAACCGTCGCCGTTCCAGCCGGTGATCGCCTGCCGGACCTGTGCGAGGGTCGCGTCGTCCACGGGCGCGTACGACAGCCCGTCCTGGCCGATCACCTCAAGGGTGACGCCCTGCGCGGCCTTCGCGGAGTGGTCGGGGTCCCGCAGCAGGGCGAGATCGCTGTGCGCGTGCATGTCGATGAAGCCGGGGGAGAGGGCGAGCCCGGCGGCGTCGAGCACGCGGGCGCCGGACGGGCGCGGCTCGCCCTCGCGCCGTATCGCCGCGATGCGGCCGTCCTCGAGGCCGACATCGGCGCGGTACGAAGGCCCGCCCGTGCCGTCGATGACCCGTGCGTCGCGAATGACGAGATCCATGTCGGGCTCCTCAGAAGAACGTACGGATGAGGTCGGTGACCGTGCCGTCCGCCTCCACCAGCGGGATCAGCTGCCACTTGTCGAACGACGTACAGGGGTGGGACAGCCCCATCCCGACCCAGTCGCCGACCTCCAGAGCGGCTTCGGATGTCGTGGTCAGCCAGCCGTGCTGGTCGGACAGGCCCGTCACCGTGATGCCCGTCGCCGGGCGGATCTCGCCGGTGCGGCCGTCCCGTACCACCCGCGCCACCGGCAGATCGAGGTCGTACGCCGCGTCCCGCTTGCCGGCGTTGACGAACGCCTGCCCGGGCGACGGGCGGGAGACGACCTGCGCCCAGAGCCGGAAGGCCGGCTGGAGGGAGCCCTCCTCGGGGACGCGGTTGAAGGGGGTGAGATGGCGGTAGTGGCCGTCGTCGTGCGAGACGTACGCGCCTGAGCGCAGCAGCTTCAGCACGGGCCGGGAGAGGGCGGGGATCTCGGTGAAGACATCGGCGACCGCGTCGAACCAGGCGCTGCCGCCCGCGCTGACCACGATCTCGTCCGTGTCCCCGAACCGCCCCGCCGCGTCGAACTCCACCGCCAGCGCGACCAGTCGGCGCAGCCAGGCGCGCACGGACTCGCCGTCGGCCCCCGGCACCTCGCCCTCGTAACCGGCGACCCCGGTCAGCCGCAGGGTCGGTACGGCCGCCACCGCGTCCGCGACCGCCGCGCACTCCGCCTCCGTACGCGCGCCGGTGCGCGCCCCCTCACCCGCGCCCAGCTCGACCACGACCTCCACCGGACGGGCGGCGCCGGCGGCCCGCAGGGCCTCGTCCATCAGCTCGACACCGCGTACGGAGTCGACATAACAGACGAAGCGGAAGCCCGGATCGCGGTCCAGCTCGGCGGCGAGCCAGCGCAGGGCCGCCGCGTCGACCACTTCATTGGCGAGGAAGATCCGCTGGATGCCGAACGCGCGGTAGACACGGGCCTGGTGGGGTACGGCTGCGGTGATGCCCCAGGCGCCGCGCTCCAGCTGGCGCGCGAACAGCTGGGGGGACATGGAGGTCTTGCCGTGCGGGGCGAAGGCGAGGCCGTGCCGCTCGGAGTAGGTCTCCAGGAGGGTGAGGTTGTGCTCGACCGATTCGGCGGAGAGGGCGAGGACCGGGGTGGTGAAGCCACCGGTGAACAGCGAGCGGCGCTCGGCGGCGAGCGCGCCGACGGTCAGGCCGTCCGCGTCCGGCGGGAGGGCCTTGAAGCGGTGGTCGACGCGTTCGTCGCTCAGCTCCTGGAGCCCGCTGAGTTCCTGGAGCCCGCTGACTTCCTGGAGCCCGCTGACTTCCTGAGACCCGCTGAGTCCGTTGAGCTCGTCCGTTCGTCGGCCGGCGGCCATGGAGCCTCCCCAATATCGATCTCGTTGCACTACATGCAATGGCCATTGCGCATATCGCTGAGGGCTGTCTAACATCCGAGCCGACAGCGGGTCAATGGTGACCCGGCACGGTGACCGGCCCAGGGCCGGTCGAGCGGCGAGGAGCCCACAGTGACCGGAACCGTAGACATGGACCTCCACCCCGGCGTGGAGGTCGTCTGCCTCGGTGAATCCATGGTCACCTTCCTGCCCTCGCTCCCGGGCCGCCTCGCCGACGTCCCCTCCTTCGCCCGTACGATCGGCGGCGCCGAATCCAATGTCGCCTGCGCGCTGGCCGCCGCCGGGCACACCGTCAAGTGGGTCAGCCGGGTCGGCGCCGACGGCTTCGGCGACCATCTCCTCGACGCGATCGCCGCGTACGGCGTCGACACCTCGGGCGTACGCCGCGACCCGGACCGGCCCACCGGCATCTACTTCCGTACGGCGACGGACCGCGCCACCGACGCGCACGAGGTCGCCTACTACCGTGCGGGCTCCGCCGCCTCCGCGATGGCGCCGGGGACCCTGTCGTACGACGACCTGTGGGCCGGGCGCGTGCTGCATGTGTCGGGCATCACGGCCGCGCTCTCGGACGACTGCCTCGCCCTGATGCGCGAGCTGACCGCCCCCGCGCCGGGACGCCCGCTGATCTCCTTCGACGTCAACCACCGCCCCGGGCTCTGGCGCGACGGCTCGGGCGCCCGCGTTCTGCTGGACCTCGCCCGGGGCGCCGATCTGGTCTTCGTCGGTGAGGACGAGGCGGCCGAGGCGTGGGACCTGCACGGCGGGGACGCGATCCGGGCCGCGCTCCCGGAGCCGGCGACGCTGGTGGTGAAGCGGGGCGGCGCGGGGGCGACGGTGTACGAACGGGGCGGGGCGGGCGCGGGCTCGGGGGCCGGGGGCATGGAAGGCGGGGCCGGCGCGGTCGGCGGGGCTGCCGGAGTTGCCGGGGCGGGCGGCGGCGACACCGTGACGTCCGTACCCGCGCTGCGCGTCGAGGTCGTCGCGCCCGTCGGCGCCGGGGACGCCTTCGCCGCCGGCTTCCTCTCCGCGACCCTCCGCGGTCTGCCCGCCGCCGCCCGGCTCCGGCACGGCCATCTGATGGCCGCGGCGACCCTCACCGTGCCCGAAGACCTCGGTACACCACCCTCGCGGGCGGAAGCCGACCGGCTCGTGGGCCTCGACGAGGCCACCTGGGGGACACTTCGTCTCGGCCCCGGCTGGACGGCGGCCACGGAGCAGGAGGTACGTACCCCATGAGCCAGACCGTCGACCGGGCACTGAGCATTCTGCCGCTGCTCGCCCAGGGCCCCGCCGACCTCGGGCGGGTCGCCGACCGGCTCGGCGTGCACAAGTCCACCGCGCTCCGGCTGCTCCGTACGCTCCATGAACACGGGCTCGTCTACCGCCAGCAGGACAACCGCTACCGCCTCGGCGCGCGCCTCTTCGCGCTCGCCCAGGAAGCCGTCGAGAACCTCGACATGCGCGACATCGCCCACTCCCATCTGGTCGCGCTCAACAACCAGTGCGGTCACACCGTCCATCTCGCGGTGTACGAGGAGGGCGAGGTCGTCTACATCGACAAGGTCGAGAGCCGCTACCCGGTCCGGATGTACTCGCGGATCGGCAAGCCGGTCGCGATCACCGTGGCCGCCGTCGCCAAGCTGCTGCTCGCCGACCTACCCGAGGCCGAGCGCCGCGCGCTCGCCGAACGCCTCGACTACCCCATGTACACGCCCCGTTCGAGTACCAACGCCGCCGCCTTCCTCAAGGAGCTGGCGACCGTGCGCGAACAGGGCTGGGCCACCGATCTCGGCGGCCACGAGGAGTCCATCAACTGTGTCGGCGCGCCCATCCGCGGCGCGGACGGCCGGGTCGTCGCCGCCATGTCGGTCTCCGCGCCGAATGTCGTCGTCACCGCCGAGGAACTTCTCACCCTGCTCCCGCTGGTACGTCGTACCGCCGACGCGATCAGCAGGGAGTATTCCGGCAACACCCCTCCCAGCAAGGACGCTTCATGACCGCCAAGACCGCACTGACCCCCGCGACCCACACCACCCCGCCGGCGAAGTTCTCGCACGGCGTCCGCAAGGGCAATATCCTCCAGGTCGCGGGCCAGGTCGGCTTCCTCCCGGCCGTCGAGGGCCAGGCGCCCACCGTCGCGGGCCCGACCCTGCGCGAGCAGACCCTCCAGACCTTCGCCAACGTCAAGGCGATCCTGGAGGAGGGCGGCGCGAGCTGGGACGACGTCATGATGATGCGCGTCTACCTCACGGACGTCGACCACTTCGCCGAGATGAACGAGATCTACAACGCCTACTTCGGCGAGCAGGGCCTGAAGGAGGCGCCCGCCGCGCGTACCACGGTGTATGTGGGCCTGCCCAAGGGGCTGTTGATCGAGATCGACGCGCTGGCCGTCCTCGGCTGAGCCGGCTGAGCCATAGGTCCTGTCCGGCCCCTGCCGCCCGTCGTCCCCGCCCGTCGTCCCCGTCGCTGTCCCTGCACCCGTCCCGAGAACCCGCACCGCTGAACGTCTCACGCGTATCCGCGCCGCCGTACGGCACGGCGCCCGCCGACCGGGCGCCGTGCCGTGATCCCCCCATGCCCACGACCAGAGGCTCCCCATGCTGCTCGCCGCTGACGCACCACCGCAGACCCCACCCCACACGGGGGGTCTGCTGCTCCTGATCGACGGCACCGCCGGTCTGCTGACCGTCGCCGCCCTCGGCATCGTCCTGCTGCTCTTCCTGATCATCAAGGTCAGGCTCCAGCCCTTCGTGGCGCTGCTCGGTGTCTCCATAGCCGTCGGCCTCGCGGCGGGCCTGTCCGTCACCGAACTCTTCGGTACGGTCCAGAAGTCCGCCGCCGTCTCGATGATCGAGAGCGGGATGGGCGGCATCCTCGGCCATGTCGCGATCATCATCGGACTCGGCACCATGCTCGGCGCGATCCTCGAAGTGTCCGGCGGCGCCGAGGTGCTGAGCGCCCGGCTGCTGAACCTCTTCGGCGAGAAGCGCGCCCCGCTCGCCATGGGCGTCACCGGTGTCGTCTTCGGTATCCCGGTCTTCTTCGACGTCGGCATCTTCGTGCTCGCGCCGATCGTGTACGCCGCCGCCAAGCGGTCCGGCAAATCGATCCTGCTGTACGCGATGCCGCTGCTCGCCGGTCTCTCGATGACCCATGCCTTCCTGCCCCCGCACCCGGGCCCGGTCGCCGCGGCCGGACTCTTCGAGGTGGACCTCGGCTGGGTCATCCTGATGGGTGTCGTCGTCGGCGTCCCGGCCGTCCTCGCCGCGTGGGCCTATGCCGCCTGGATCGGGAAGCGCGTCTTCGTCGACGTTCCGCAGGACATGGTCGAGGCGGCGGCGGAGGCCAAGGCCGCGGTCGCCGCCGAACAGCGCGCCTCGGGTGTCACGCCCCTGGAGCGGCCGGTCGCGCTCGGCACGGTCCTCGCGATCATCGGCACCCCGCTGCTCCTGATCCTGCTCGCGACCTTCTCGTCCATCGCCCTCGACCCGTCGACGGTCCGCTCGGTCATCGAGTTCTTCGGCCACCCCTTCGTGGCGCTGACGATCGCGCTGCTGCTCGCGTACTACCTGCTGGGCATCAGGCGGGGCTGGTCCCGCAAGTCCCTGGAGACGGTCTCCACCGCCTCGCTCAAGCCGGTCGGCAACATCCTGCTCGTGGTCGGCGCCGGCGGTGTCTTCGGGGCGGTGCTCAAGGGCAGCGGGATCGCGGACGCGCTGGCCGACACCTTCAACGACGTCGGCCTGCCGGTCATCCTGCTGGCCTGGCTGATCTCGGTCGTCCTGCGCGTCGCCCAGGGCTCGGCGACGGTCGCGATCGTCACCACGGCCGGTATCGTCGTGCCGCTCGTCGAGGGCCAGGATCTCTCGCAGGCGCATCTCGCCCTGATCATCATGGCGATCTCGGCCGGCTCGATCTTCGCCTCGCATGTCAACGACGGCGGGTTCTGGATGGTCGCGAAGTACTTCGGCATATCGGAGCGCGACACGCTGAAGTCCTGGACGGTCCTGGAGACCGTGCTGTCGGTGGCGGGCTTCGTGGTGGCGGCGCTGCTGAGCCTGATCATTTAGATCCTGTCCCGCCACCGAACCCTCACGGCAGGCCCTCTTGCGCGATCATCGTGACCCCGCTTTGGTGACTCGGGTCACGTACGGAGACAAGCGGGAGGCGACGACACGTATGGCAGACACCACGGACACCGGCACGAATGAGGCCGTCTCCCGTCCGCGCAAGTCGAGTTGGACGTATATCGGCCCCGGCATCGTCGTCGCGGCGACCGGTGTGGGCGCGGGCGATCTCGTCGCCACGCTCATCGCGGGCAGCAAGTTCGGCTACACCCTGATGTGGGCGGCGGTCATCGGCTGCGTCGTCAAGATCTCCCTCGCCGAGGCCGCCGGCCGCTGGCATCTCGCCACCGGCCGCACCCTCTTCGAGGGCTGGCGCAGCCTGGGCCGCTGGACCACCGTGTATTTCGCCGGGTACGTCGTCGTCTGGGGATTCGTCTACGGCGCCACGGCGATGTCCTCAAGCGCGCTCCCGATCGTCGCGCTCTTCCCGGACGGTCCCGGGCTCAAGACCTGGGCGGTGATCACGGGGCTGATCGGGCTCGTCTTCGTCTGGTTCAACCAGTACGCCGTCTTCGAGCGGGTCATGACGGTCCTGATCGGCGTGATGTTCGTGGTCGTCATGTACGTCGCGATCCGCGTCGCCCCCGACTTCGGCGCGAGCTTCGCGGGCCTGCTCCCGGTCCTGCCGGACGGCTCGCTGCTCTACACACTCGGCCTGATCGGCGGGGTGGGCGGCACGATCACCATGGCCGCGTACGGCTACTGGGTCAACGCGAAGGGGTGGACCAACACCGGCTGGATGAAGGTGATGCGCCTCGACAACCGGGTCGCCTACATCACCACCGGCCTCTTCGTCGTCGCCATGCTGATCATCGGCGCCGAGCTGCTGCACTCCTCCCAGATCGCGCTGACCAAGGGCGACCGCGGTCTGATCGATCTCGGCGTGATCCTGGAGGACCGTTTCGGCGCGACCACCGCCAAGCTGTTCCTCGTCGGCTTCTTCGCCACGTCGTTCTCGTCGCTCATCGGTGTCTGGCACGGCGTGAGCCTGATGTTCGCGGACTTCGTGGAACGGATCCGCAAGGACCGCGTGGGGGCGGCGGCGGACGAGTCCAGGAAGACGACGGAGGAGGTCGCCGCGGGCGAGCGCGAACGCTCGGTGCCGTTCCGCGCGTATCTGCTCTGGCTGACCTTCCCGCCGATCTCGCTCCTCTTCCTGGACGAGCCGTTCGGCCTCGTGGTCGTCTACGGCGTGCTGGGCGCGTTCTTCATGCCGTTCCTGGCGCTGACGCTGGTGTGGCTGCTCAACTCCTCGCGTACGCCGAAGGAATGGCGCAACGGCGTTCTGAGCAATGTGATGCTGTCGGCGGCGGGGCTGCTGTTCATCGTGCTGTGCGTGCAGCAGGTGCGGGACATTCCCTGGTAGGGGCGCAGGGCTTCGCCGGGCCAGGACACACGGCAGCGCCGTCGGGTGGGGTTCGACGGCGCTGCCGGCCCTGTGGGGGGCTCGGGGTGGTGGTGCGGACTTGCCCGGCGGGTGCGACGGGCTACGACGCGACCGCGGCGGGGCTAGGACGTGACTACGGGAGCCCGTGGACGTGCGGTCCGACCGCGTTGGACCAGGCGTTGCCCGCCGTCGCGTCCCAGTTGGTGGACCAGGTCATGGCGCCCCGGATACCCGGGTAGGTCCTGGACGGCTTGAACGAGCCGCAGTTCGTGCCCCTGGCCAGGCAGTCCAGCGCGTTCTTCACGATGGACGGATCCACGTAGCCGCTGCCCGCGCCGCGCGTGGAGGCGGGGACACCGAGGCCGACCTGGGAGGCGTCGAGTCCGCCTTCGAGCTGGATGCAGGCGAGGGCGGTGAGGAAGTCGACGGAGCCCTGGGAGTAGACCTTGCCGTCGCAGCCGAGCATGGAACCGCTGTTGTAGTACTGCATGTTGACGACCGTGAGGATGTCCTTCACGTTCAGCGCGGTCTTGAAGTACTCACCGGCCGTCGACTGCATGTCGATGGTCTGCGGCGCCATCGTCAGCACCATGCCCGCGCCCGCCTTCGCGGACAGCTGGCGCAGGGCCTTTGTCATATAGGTGGAGTTGAGGCCGTTCTCCAGGTCGATGTCGACGCCGTTGAAGCCGTACTCCTGCATCAGGGCGTAGGCGCTGTTGGCGAAGGCGGTGGCGGAGGCGTCGCTGTTGACGGAGATGGTGCCCTTCTCGCCGCCGACCGAGATGATCACCGACTTGCCCGCGGCCTTCTTCGCGGCGATGTCCGCCTTGAAGTCGGCGACCGAGGCGTAGCCGACGGCCGGGTCGAGGTTGAAGGTGATCTGGCCGGGCGTGGTGGTCGCGTCGGCGAACGAGACGGCGATGATGTCGTACTGCGACTGCACGTCACGGAGCTTCTGGACGGCGGCGCCGTTGTTGAAGTTCTGCCAGTAGCCGGTCACCGCGTGCTTCGGTACGGCCGGGTTGCCCGGGTTGCCGCCGCCGCTCTGGGCGGTCCTGCCGGTGACGGTCGCGGACTTCGCCGACTCACCGGCCGCGTTGGTGGCGGTCACCTGGAAGTCGTACGAGGTGTCCGCGGCCAGCCCCGTCACGGTCGAGGAAGTGCCGCTCGCCGACTGGACCTTCGTACCGCCCCGGTAGACGTTGTAGCCGGTGGCGCCGGACACCGCGCTCCAGTTGAGGGTCACGGAGGACGAGGTCACCGACCCGACCGCCAGCCCGGAGGGCGCGCCCGGGATCTGGGGCTCGGGGTCGCCGCCCCCGCCGCCGTCGGGGCCGAAGACGGACACGTCGTCCACGTAATAGGCGCTCTGCCCGTACCAGCCATGGGTGTAGACGGTCACGGACCTGGTCGAGGCGCCGGTCCTGAAGGTGGTGGTGAGCTGCTTCCAGCCGGAGCTGTCCGGCGTCCAGGTCGACACATCGGTGGTGCCGGTTCCCTCGGCCCCGAGATACGCGTAGCCGCCCTGGACCCAGGCGCTCAGTGTGTAGGTCGAGTTGGGCTGTACGGCGACCGCCTGGACGCACTTGGCGTTGTCCTGGCCGGCGGGGGCCGCCCGGAGCGCGGCGGCGCCCGCGTGCACGGGGGATCCGACGGTGGCCCCGCTGCCCGCGGAGCAGGTCCAGTTGGTGAGCCCGGACTCGAAGCCCGCGTTCTTGGCCACATTGATGTCGGCGGCCTGCGCGGTGCCGGTGAGCCCGGTCAGGCTCAGCGCGCCGGCGGCCAGCACGGCCACCGTCCCGCCGATCCAGGTTCTGATACGTCCTCTGCCGCCTGGTGCGCGTTCCACTTGCTGCCTCCGGTGGGGTTCGGGGATGGAGGTACGTGAGAGGGGGAACGGTGGCCACCGTCGGGCGTAAAACTGGTCCAGACCAATCAAGTTGTCAAGACCTCTGGCAACAGGTCGTATACGGAGGGGCGGCGGCAGCGCCCCGGAAGCCCGCCCTCAGTCCTCCTGGAGACGTTCCACCGCGTAACCGGTCACGCACCCGACCACCAGCACCGCGTTCGACATCAGCAGCCCCTCGGCCACCAGGTCGTCCCACTGGAGCGACAGGTTGAGGGCCTGCGCGGCCACCGGCACGGTCAGGACCGCCGTCAGATGCTGCGCCATGGCGTCGCGGAACGGATCCCGGTGGGCGCGTCCCGCCGCCCAGGCGGCGACGGCGATGCAGGTGGCGTTCGGCAGATGGATCAGCAGCAGGCGGCCGAGGAACGTCTCCAGCTTCTCGTCCGAGACCAGGTGGTCGTAGACCAGTGTGGCCTGGAGGTATTCCGTGATGAGCAGCATGACGATGCCGGCCGCCCAGGCACGCACGATCGCGAGGACCGGCGCACCGCCTCCGTCGCCCCGGCGCGCCGGCGCCCTCGGGTAGTCGTACCGCGTCATCGCCTCTCGCCTCCGAACGGACGGGTGAACAGTTCGCCGTGCATCAAATCCCCGTGCTTCAGATCGTTTCGCTGTCGGTTTCCAGGACCGGGGAGCACCCAGCACCCCGATGTGTCTCATGTCGCGGTGAACACCAGCACCGCCGCGAAGCAGGCCGTCGCCAGTCCGCACCCCGCCACCAGCAGTACGTACTGCGCCACCGGTGACCAGTTGCCGCGCCCCGCGACCGTCGCGGTGCGCTCGGGGGCCGCCGGATCGTACGCCACCGTGACCCGCGTACCCACCCGCACCGCACCCGTCGCCAGATCCTCGAACTCGACGCTCCGCCCGTCCGGGGTGCGGAAGGAGAAGACGTACCGGCGCGCGTCCGAGCGGTTGTACGGCTCGCTCTCGATCCGTACGCAGGTGCCGGCCGCCCGGCCGCCCGCCCGGAGCGCGCGTGCCACCGCCGCGAGCCGCCGGGCGTAGTGGGCCGCCAGCCAGCCGAACAGCAGGGTCATGCCCCCGAAGAAGACATAGTCACCGCCTGGGATGTCCATGACAGCCGCCTACTTGAGCGTGATCGAGTCGATGATCTTCGTGAGGTCGCCGTCGCCGAGTCTCCCCTTGGCCGCGTCGACCCGTACCGCGTAGGACGTGTTCGCGGAGTCCAGACCCGCGACGATCACGCCCTTGATCCGGGAGCCCTTCTCGGTGAACTCGAAGTCGATGCGTCTGGCGTCCGTCCTGCCCTCAGGACCGGCGACCTCGATCTCCCGCTGCTTGCCGAGCGTCGAGCCGAGGGCTATGCCCGCCTCGGCGCCGATCGCCGCCTCCTCCACCGAGTCCGCGTTGGTGAAGTCCAGCTGGACGGTGATCATCCCGACGTCCTTGCCGCCCTCCGCGAGCGTCGCCGCCGCCGCGTTGTACTCGCTCCGCTCACCGGCGCCCTGCGGGGTGAAGGCGGGCGGATGGGCGACCGTGACCGACGAGGTCCTGAGCGTGCCCCAGCCCTCGGGCACCACGCCGGCCGTCGAGTCCGTACCGCACCCGGCCACGAGCGCGACGACGGCGGAGGCGGCGCAGGCGGAGGCCGCCGCCCGCCACCGGCGTGCCTTCCCGCTGTCGAGGGTGTTCGGGGTGTTCGGGCTGCTCGGGCTGTTCGGGATCGTCCGGCCGGTCGCGCCGGTCGCGCCGGTCGGGGTGGTCATGGCGGGTGTCCTCATGGCTGGTGTGCTCCTGTCGCCGGCCGGGTCAGTTCGCACAGTAGCTGTACGGGAGGTAGGTGCGGCTGTCCCCATGGGGTGCCCCCAGGAACTGCGCCTTGTCGAGCGTCTCCTCCTTCTTCTCGGTGGAGACCGAGAAGCCGAGGCTGAGCCCCAGGTTCAGCTCGAAGCCGTACTCCGCGGCCTCCGTCTGCCCGGTGTAGTTCGTCCGGCTGGAAAGCCCCTCGTCGAAGAGCAGCCGACCGAACGGATCGTCCGCGCCGGGGCGCTTCGTCGGCGCGTGGTCGTCGAACATGTAGGTGAAGGGCGCGGCGTTGTCGCCGTGGCCGTCCAGCCACTCCTGGGCGATCCGGCGCTGCTCGTCGCCGTCGGAACCCGGCGGGATGACCACCGAGTTGGTGACCACCTCGATACCGGTGGACCCGTCGGTGCCCTTCGCCCCGCCGCTGCCGCCGCGCTTGTCGTCGCCGCTCTTGCCGTTGTCCCCGCCGGCCTTCGCGCCGTCCTTCGTGGCGCCCTTCTCGACCGTGCGGGTCATGTCGATGCGCAGCAGCTCACCGGTCTTCTTGTCGTGCGTGACGGTGATCGTGCCGGTCTGGGTGGTGGACGCGGAGGACTCCCCGCTGAGGGGCCCGGCCTCGTACCCGACCTTGCCGCCGTACTCGATCGCCGCGCTGTAGGTGTACGCCTTCGTGCCCTTGAAGTCGTTGTCGGTCCAGGTCACCTCGGGCGAGAACTTGAAGTTCCCGCCGAGGGTGGCGCTCAGCTTCTTCTCGTCACCGGCGGAGAGCTTGAGCCCGCCCGCCGCACTGGCCTCCAGTCCGACCTTGCCGTAGCTGATGTGGCGGTTGCCGAGCTTCTCCTCGATCCGGTCGCGCAGCTCCTCCTCCTTGGCCATCGGGCCCTTGCCGAAGAGATAGAGGATGCTGTTGCCGAGGCCGCCGCCGCGCGCGTTGGTGTTCCGATTGGCCAGCTCGTACGTCTTGAGTTCCTCGATGTCGTCCCGGAACGACTTGGCCTGCTCCTCGCTGTCGAAGACCCAGGTGTCGCCGTTGGTGACCTTGATCCCGGCGCCGAGTTCGACCTTGTCCGCGCCGAACTTGCCTATCTTCGCGCCCGGTTTCCAGTCCTTCTTGGCGGCGACGGAGGCGGCGTCGGTGAACGTCATCATCACCTGCTGGTCGTTCGCGTCGACCTTGCCGTCCTTGTTGAGGTCCTTGTTGGACTGGAACGTCGTCTGCTGGAAGCCGTACTCCTCGCCCCACTCGATGAAGAGGACCTTCGCCTTGGCCCCCGCCTTGTCGGTGACGGAGGAGATCTGACAGAGCGGCGGCTCGTAATCGGCGTCGGTCTTGGGCGCGGACTGGTTCCGCCCTCCGCCGCCGCCCGCGTCGCAGGGGCCGCTGAAGGTGACCAGACAGCGCAGCCCGTCGGCGAGGGTCTGGTCGACTCCCGTACCGACCAGTGCCCCGACGACCGCCGCCACGACCACGATCACACCCGCGTACTCGGTGGCCGTGGCCCCTCGGTCCCGCCCGTGGCCCGGCGGCGTCCGTCGTTCCGCCCGGCGTCTCATCCAGTGATACGTCGGGAGGCCCGTTGGGCGTCCCGTCCGGCGTCTCATCGGCCCGTCCCCCTCCGTGACCGAGTGCCTTTCGCACGCGGAATCGGAAAGGGAGCGTACGGGCGCGGGTCATGCCCGTTCGTGGGTCCGTGGGCCCAACTCGGGCCCAAAGCCGAGCGATTGGATGCGGAATTCGACGAAATGAAATATTAGTTGAAACGGCAGTGAACAGCTGACTGCTTCGTCCGGCTTTGCCGGAGGGAGCCGCCCAAGCCCTTGGCATCGTCATCTGATAGGTGTTCTCTGCACAGTACGAGGTGGATAAAGTGCTGAAGCAGAAGCGCCCAGCAGGGGAGAACTGCGGCCGTCGGGACTCCGGCGGCCGGAGCCGAACGGGGAACCAGCGTGCCGACCGCGATTGCTGTCACCAGTCCTGACCTGGTGCTACCACCGACGGACCAGCAGACGCCGACCGCGGCGCTGCTCCAGTCACCCGACGCCCAGCCACTGGACGCCGCGCTCGCCGACATGCAGGTCCTCGTGGAGCAGCACGGCTATGTCGTGGCGCTCTATCCCGCGTCGATCACGGCGGCTCATGAACGACGCCTGCACACCGTCCGGTCGGTTTTGGAAACCGATCGGATCGCGCTTCTCAAACTTGATCTGCCGCCGCTCGGCGTGGCCGTACTCGTGCGCCAGCTGCGGCAATTGTCCATCTGTGACTTCAGTGCCGGAATCGTCGCTTCCGCGGCCCGGCTGCTCTCGCACTACATCTACGCCGGAGCGCTCCTCAACTCCGTGACCAGGCTCGACCGGGTGCCCGTGAGCCTCAAGACCCATGCGAAGTCCTGGGTGCCCGGGTCCCAGTTCGGGGTGCTCGCCAACCCGTCACCCCAACTGATCAAGATCGGCGGGTCCGGTGAACTGGCCGGCCCCGACTTCGGGACCCAACTCATCGTCGGCAAGGGGCAGTCGCAATCCGACTGGGTGACCAAGACCCTCGCGCCCGCGTGGCGCGTCCAGGGCATCCAGGAGAGCGCCCTCCCGGCGGATTCACCACGCTGGTGGGGGACTTCCAAGATGGTCGAGTTCGCCGCCTTTCTGCCTGATATCTCCGTGCTCTATCAGCTGGTCTCCTCCGTACGAAGAGAGGTGTGTTCCTGGTGCGGTATCGAACTCATAGGTGACCGCTGCGGATTCTGTTCCGCTCCGCTCGCGCCGCCGGAGAACCAAATGGGCTCTGCGGCTGTCTTGAACCAGGGAACATCCACCTAGATCACCTGGACGGAACACCACGCGCAACGTCGCGCGCGACCGGAAGCGCTCTCTACGCGTCCCTCCGGCCCCGGGGTTCCGTCGCCTCCCCCGACTCCGGACACCCGCCGAACTCCAGATACCCGCCGATCCGACGTCCGACTCCTCACCCAGACTTCACGCACCGACCGCACACTCGGTCTTCACCATCGGCTCCCACCCCGAGCCCGCGACACCGAGTGCTCACACCCCGTCCTCACGCCCCGCCCCCATACTCACGTCCCTCACACTCACGTCACCGAACGAGGTTGTACCGCTCATGAATTCACGGCAACGCCGCGGCGTCATACTCCTTCTTCTCTCGGTCCTCTGCGCCTTCGCCGCGTTCGCCGGTGTCCTCTCCGTGATAAGCGACGTGAATTCGAAGGTCGGACCCGAGGTGGACGCGTACCGCCTGAAGGCGGATGTCGCTCCGTACACCCCGCTCAACGAGGGCCAGTTCGAGAAGATCAGCATGCCCAAGCGCTGGCTCTCCGAGAACGCGGTGACCGATCTGGCCGTCGTCAACGGAAAGATCGCCGTCACCCAGCTCAAGCAGGGCTCGCTCCTTCAGGACGACATGATCGTCAATCGGCCCGCGCTCGCCAATGACGAGCAGGAGATCGCGATCATGATCGACGCGTCGACCGGTGTCGCCGGGAAGATCCTCCCCGGCGACCTGGTGAACATCTTCGCGACCTTTGCGGGCGACAGCCGGGACGCCGCAGCCGAGTCCCGGATCATCGTCCCCAACGCCAAGGTCCTCGACGTCGGCAAGCTCACCGCGCTGCAGCCCGACGAGAGCAACAGCAGCCGCAGCGCGGCCACCAAAGCCGTCCCGATCACCTTCGCGCTGAAGACCAAGGACGCCCAGCGCGTCGCGTACGCCGAGTCCTTCGCGAAGCACGTACGCCTCGCGCTCCTCGCCGACGGCAGCCCCACCACGCTGCGCCCGGGGGAGAACACCTACACCCTCGAAGGGGACAAGTGAGGGCATGAGCACCAGAATCCTGCCGGTAGTCGGAGACGCGGATGCCGCCCGGTCCATCACGACGCTGCTCAGCCAGCTCCCCGACGCCGAGCCGGCCGCACCTGTCGGTGACTCCACCTCACTGATCGACACCCTGGCGAGGCTGGCCGCCGAGTCGATCGACGAACTGCCGGAAGTGGTCCTGGTCCATGAGCGGATCGGTCCGGTACCGGCGCTCGAACTGATCCGGGAAGTGGCCCTGCGCTTCCCGGCCGTCGGGGTCATCCTCGTCACCACGGACGCCGGTCCCGGCCTCTTCGCGGCGGCCATGGACTCCGGCGCCCGCGGTCTGGTCGGGCTGCCGCTCTCGTACGAGGAACTCGCCCAGCGCGTACAGGCCGCGGCGGCCTGGTCGGTGGGGGTACGACGCCATCTCGGCCAGGGCGCGGACGTGTTCACCGGCCCCGGCGGCACGGTCATCACGGTCAGCGGCGCGAAGGGCGGCGTCGGTACGACCATGGTCGCCGTCCAACTGGCGCTGGCGGCACGGGCGTCCGGCATGAACACCGCGCTCGCGGACCTCGACCTCCAGGCCGGCGACATCGCCTCGTACCTCGATGTGCAGTTCCGCCGTTCCATCGTGGACCTCGCCTCCATCCAGGACATATCTCCCCGGGTGCTCCAGGACGCCGTCTACCTCCACCCGAGCGGGATAGGGATGCTGCTGGCGCCGGGGGAGGGGGAGCGCGGCGAGGAGGTCAACGAACGGTCGGTACGACAGATCGTCAGCGCGCTCCGCAACCGCTACGAGGTCGTCGTCATCGACTGCGGCACCCAGATGAACAGCGCCAACGCCGCGGCGATCGAGATGGCCGACACCACCTTGCTGCTGACGACCCCCGATGTGGTGTCGGTCCGGGCGGCCAAGCGCATGGTGCGGCTGTGGGACCGGCTCCAGATCCGCAAGGCGGAGGAGACCGTGATCGTGGTCAACCGCCATAACCGCAGCACCGAGATCCAGCCGCCGCTGATCGAACGGATCACCAGCACCCGCGTCGCGCGGGTGACGATCCCGGCCAACTTCAAGGAACTCCAGGCCGCCGTCGACGCGGGCCGGATGCAGGATCTGGAGTCCAAGTCCACGGTGAAGCAGGCGATGTGGGGGCTGGCCGGGGAACTGGGTCTGGTGAGAGCGCCCGAAGGCGGGGAGAAGAACACCAAGCTCAAGGGGGACCGCGGATCGGTCGGGGTCCTGCGCGGACGATCGAGACAGCAGGACTGATGAGGCCAGCCCACCAGCCGGAGGGGGAGCGTTGACGCATGAGTGTCCCAAGAACAGACATACGCGATGACCGAGGGCAGGTCGCCATCGAGGATGACCGAGGGCAGGTCGCCATCGAGTTCGTCGGCATGGTCCCGGTCATTCTGGCCACGGTGATCCTGCTCTGGCAGGCCGCCCTGGTCGGCTACACCTTCTCGCTGGCGGGGAACGCGGCGGACGAGGCGGTGCGGGCGGGGACGGTGGCGGAGTACGAGACGCGGAACGAGGCGTGCGAGCGGGCCGGGACCGAGCACCTTCCCGGGGCCTGGAACGCCGAGATCCGATGCCAGAACGACGGCCAGGATCTGGTGAAGGCCGAGGTCGACCTCGAAATGCCGGTGCTCTTCCCCGGCCTCAACATCCCGATCACCGTCCCGGGCCATGCCTCGGCCGTAAGGGAGAGCTGACCATGGTGCAGCGCACCGCGCACGACGCGCGCGAACGGGGACAGGTCGCCCTCGAATTCGTCGGTGTCATCACCCTGTTGATCACCGTCGCCATCATCGCCATCCAGCTCGGGATCGCCGCGTACGCCGTACAGCAGGCGAGTACGGCGGCACGGGCGGCAGCCCGCGCCGAGACGTACAACGAGGCGACCATGGACTACCAGGAAGCCGGATCGGCGTCGATGAGCGAGTGGTTGGCAGACGGGACTGTCTTCCGCAAGGAGAGGAACGGTGACGAGGTGACGATCACCGCGGAGGTCACGATCCCGGCCATCCTGCCCGCCATTCTCGATCTCGGTGAGGCCAGGAGGAGCGCCACCATGCCCCTCGACTGACCCGGCAGTCCGGCCGTATGCCGGTCACGGACGTTACGCATCACCACCGCACCACCCGAGCACATCAGCAAAACCTGGGAGTTGAGGACATGAGCCTGCGGGCGCGCATCAACAGCCCCGAGCCGACGAACGGGCAGAGCGAGGAGAGTCTCCTCGTCGGGGTCTACCGCGCCAAGCTCCTGGAGGAGATCGACCTCGCCGAGATGTCCGCGCTCGCCGCGGCGGAGCGCCGGGCCCGTCTGGAACGGGTCCTGAGCCACATCATCAGCAGGGAGGGCCCGGTCCTCTCCACCATCGAGCGGTCCCAGCTCATCCGCCGGGTCGTCGACGAGGCCCTCGGCCTCGGCATCCTGGAGCCCCTGCTCGAAGACGCCTCCATCAGCGAGATCATGGTGAACGGCGCGGACCAGGTCTTCGTCGAGCGCGGCGGCCGGCTGGAGCAGCTGCCGATGCGGTTCACCTCCAACGAGCAGCTGATGCAGACCATCGAGCGGATCGTCTCCACGGTCAACCGCCGTGTGGACGAGGCGAACCCGATGGTCGACGCCCGACTGCCGTCCGGTGAGCGTGTGAACGTGATCATTCCGCCGCTCTCGCTGACCGGCCCCATCCTCACCATCCGGCGATTCCCCAGGGCCTTCTCTCTCCAGGAGATGATTAGCCTCGGTTCGCTGGACGAGCAGATGATGATCCTGCTGGCCGGTCTGGTGCGCGCGAAGTTCAACGTGATCGTCTCCGGGGCCACCGGTACGGGGAAGACGACGCTGCTCAACTCCCTCTCCGGACTCATCCCCGACGGCGAGCGCATCGTCACCATCGAGGACTCCGCCGAGCTCCAGCTCCAGCAGTCCCATGTGATCACGCTGGAGAGCCGCCCCTCGAACGTGGAGGGCAAGGGCCAGGTCACCATCCGCGACCTCGTACGCAACTCCCTGCGTATGCGCCCCGACCGCATCATCGTCGGTGAGGTCCGCGGCGGAGAGACGCTCGACATGCTCCAGGCGATGTCCACCGGTCACGACGGCTCGCTCGCCACCGTTCACGCCAACAGTGCCGAGGACGCGCTGATGCGACTCCAGACCCTGGCCTCCATGTCGGAGGTCGAGATCCCGTTCGTGGCGATCAAGGACCAGATCAACAGCGCCGTCGATGTCATCGTGCAGCTCACCCGGCACGCCGACGGCTCCCGCCGGGTGACCGAGATCGCCATCGTGGATTCGCACGGCCGCGAGGAGTACCGCATCGTCTCCGTCTGCCGCTTCATCGCCCAGCCCATGTCTCCGGACGGGCGGGTGCACGGGGAGTTCGAGTACTACCCGCTGCCGCGCAGGATCGCCGAACGCCTCCATCTGAAGAGCGAACCCGTACCACCGGCCTTCGGGACCGCGGAGTCGGAGGCGGAACTGGCCGTGCGGAAGACGGCGGCCTGACACCACGCGCACACACCACACCACGTCCCTGCCGACCCCACCCAGAGCCCCAGAGCCCAGAGCCCTCCCCCGTCCATCGAGAAGGTCCCCGCACGACATGGATAATCTCCCGCTCCTGACGATCGGTGTCACACTGCTCACTTGTGTGCTCGCGGTCATCGGCGTGCACGTTTACTCGTCGGGCAAGGCCCAGCGGGAGGCGCTCGTCGACCGTATGTCCCAAACGGGACAGATCGCGAACGTGATCGGTCGGCGCCGTCGTTTCGTCGCCATCGACCGCCGACTGCGCACCACCAAGCTGGGCAAGCGCACCGAACACAAAATCGCCGCCACGGGCCTCGATCTGACGCCGGGCGAGTACATCGTCTACGTGATCGCCGGTCTGCTCGCCCTGTATTTCGTGATCGGCGCGATATTCGCGCCGTTCTTCGGCGTACTCGCGGCGCTGATCGGCGTCTGGGGCGGTAACGCCTTCCTCAACTGGCAGCGCACCAAGCGCACGGAAGCCTTCATCGGTCAGCTGCCCGAGCTGACCCGGGTGCTCGCCAACGCGACTCAGGCCGGTCTCGCGCTGCGCACCGCTTTGGCGATGGCGGCGGAGGAACTCGACGACCCGGCGGGCGAGGAGCTTCGCCGGGTCGCCGACCAACTCGCCCTCGGACAGACCATGGACGACGCGCTCGGTGAACTCGCCGACCGCCTTCCGTCCCGCGAGCTGGTCGTCCTCGTCACCACACTGGTGCTCTCCAGCCGGGCCGGCGGCCAGGTGGTCACCTCCCTGCGCAACCTCACCGAGACCCTGGAGGAGCGCAAGGAGACCCGGCGCGAGGTCACGACGATGCTGTCCCAGGTCAAGGTCACCGCTCTCGCGGTCCCTCTGCTCGGCCTCGGCTTTCTGCTGATGATCAACGCCACGACGCCGGGCGCGCTGGACAAGATGACCGGCTCGGCGCTGGGGCAGATCGGCACCGGCATCGCCTTCGCCATGTACGCGGTCGGCTATCTCCTGATCGGGCGACTGTCCCGGGTCCAGGTCTGAGGCGGGAGAGGACACATGATGGGACTTCTGCTCTCGGTCGCCGTGGGGCTGGCCGTGTACGGCGTCTTCCACGGCATTCGTATGTACCGTGCGGACGCCAAGCTCCCGGGAGACCTGGCGATCGCGCTGGAGGTCGGCGCCACGCGGACGACCGCTGTGGGATCCGGTATCGACCGGCTCGGCATGCGCTGGGCCCCCAACGTGCTTCGCATGATGGGCCCGAAGCGGGTCGAAACCCTGCGCCGTCGACTCGACATGGCAGGCAACCCGGGTGGTATGACCGTCGACCGCTTCGCCGCCCGCCGGGCCGTCTATGGAGCCCTGGGTGTGCTGGCGGCGCTCGCGATGGTCACCCGGGGGCAGACGGTCGTCGCGCTCGTCGCGGTGGCATACGGTCTTGCCTGGCCCGATGTGATCATCTGGGCTGCCATCCGCAGGCGTAAGTCGGACATCGAGCGCACGCTGCCCGACTTCCTGGACGTCCTCGCCGTGGTCGTCTCGGCGGGGCTCGGTTTCCGCCAGGCGCTGGAGCGTGTCGCGGACAAGTACACCGGTCCCTGGTCCGACGAACTCCGCATCACCCTGCGTCAGATGGACATGGGCGTCAGTCGCCGGGAGGCCTTTGAGCAGCTCCGCAAACGCAACGCCTCCGAGCAGGTGTCGATGTTCGTCACGGCGCTCCAGCAGGGCGAGGAGCTGGGTGCGCCCATCGTGGACACCCTGATACAGATCGCCAATGACATGCGCCGCGCGGACGCGCAGAACTCCCGGCGCAGCGCCGCTCAGGCGGTACCGAAGAGCACGCTCGTGGTGACCATGGTGATGCTGCCCGCCACCATGATCCTGATCGTTCTGAGCTTCTACTACGGTTCCAACGTCGATTTCGGGAGCATTCTCTCCGGGTAGTTCGACAGGACGTCACCTCGTAGCCATTCACATGTCCGACCATCCGACCGCACTCGTCCGAAGGGGAGGTGATCTCCATGGGTCAGAAAACGCTCACGCTCACCGGCGGAAACACCAATGAGGTGCCGCGTTCGGCCACAGCGGCCCCGAGCCATGTGCCCTCGCTCCCGATCCAGGTCAACGCTCTTCAGGCGTTGTGCCGCCAGGTGTTCGGCTTCCGGCTCGCCATGATCGCGCTCGCCGCTCCCTTCGCCCTCGCCCGTACCGTACCGGGCGTCGCCACCTGGCTCGTGGGCTCGGCCGTGGTCGTGACGTTCATGGTCTCGTACGTCCTGCTGCGCGACTGGGAGCGATTCGGGCCCTTCCTGCTGCGCCATCCCGTGCTGCTGGCGGCCGACATGCTTTTCGGCGCGCTCCTGCTCGTCACGGCGTCCCCGGACTCGACGCTCGCGTACGTCACCATGTGTACCCCGCTGCTCGCCGGGCTGGTGTACGGCTGGCGCGGGGCCGCGCTGTTCGCCGTACTCCAGTCCCTGATCGTGGCCGTCGCGTACACCGTGAACACCCAGGCGGAGGCGGGATTCAGCGCCCTTCTCCTGCCGGGGTTCTGTGTGATCGCGGGAGCGATCGGCAGTACGTTGCGCAGTCTGATGCTGGGCTTCGGCACCGCCAGCCAGGCCCTGACCGAGGCCCGAGCAAGGCTCGCGGTGCACGGCGCCGTCGAGGAGGAGCGCGCCCGGCTCGCCCGTGAGATGCACGACTCGGTGGCCAAGACGCTCCATGGTCTTGCCCTGGCTGCGGAAGGTCTGGCGCATTCGGCCGACCGGATGGACCCCCTGACCGTCAAGCATCAGGCGGAGCTGGTGGCACGCTCCGCTCGTCGGGCCGCCGCGGAGTCACGGGAACTGCTCTCCGATCTGCGGCGTGAATCCGGACTGGACGGCGGGGTCGACGTACTGGCCGAACTGCAATCCCGTACAGCGGACTTCGCACGCCGGCACGGTGTCGAGGCGACCTTCGGACGGCTCGGTGAGGTATCCGTGCCGCCCATTCCGCACGCCGTCGCCCGGCACGCCCTCACGATCGCCGGCGAGGCGATGGAGAACGCGCAGCGTCACGCGAACCCGACCTTTGTCAAGGTCTCGGCCGGGGTCGTCCGCGATCTCCTGCGGATCAGCGTGTACGACGACGGGCAGGGCCTGCCGCCCGGCACCACCCTCGACGATCTGCGGCGGGCAGGCCACTTCGGCCTCGTCGGCATGGTCGAGCGGGCGGCCTCCATCGGAGCCCGGATCCGGATCGGCAAGGGCCGGGCCGCGAAGGGCACGGAAGTACGTCTGGAACTGCCGCTCACCGCCCTGCACCCCAGTCAAGAGGGGCAGTTCGCCCCGCACCCGCACCCACACCCCGCACCCCAACTGAACTGACCGCGAAGGCCACATACACAGCACTGACCCATCCGCCGCTCCCACACCTTGAGAGGAGGCCGCAGCCAATGCCGGACGACACCTCCAGAAGCTCCGGGCAGCACTGGACACAGCAGGCCCATGCCTCGCAGCACACGTCCTCGCACGCCACACCGCTCAGCTCGGAACAGACCGCCGGAGTCCCCACACCCACACCCACATCCGCACCGCCGGCGGCATCCGGAGAACTCCCCGACTTCCCCCATACGATGCCGGCGGCGCCGCCCCTGCGCGTCGTGGTCGCCGACGACAACCCGGTGGTACGGGCGGGACTTACCGTCCTGCTCTCCGGACGCGACGACCTGGAGGTCGTCGCGGAGGCATCGGACGGCCGCCAGGCGTACGAACAGGCCGTACAGCACCGCCCCGATGTCATTCTGCTGGACGTACGCATGCCGGGAGTCGACGGCATCTCCGCGCTCCCGCATCTGGTGCGGCTGGCACCGGTTCTGATGATGACGTACAGCCGCGAGAGCGAGATCGTCCACGAGGCGCTGAGACTGGGCGCGGGTGGCTATCTGGTCCACGGCGAGTTCACGGCGGACCAACTGGTGCACGCCGTACGCGACATCAAGCAGGGCCGGGCCCACTTCACCTACTCCGCCTCCAGCGCGCTGCTGGCGACGGTACGGAACGGCCCGGGAGCCGACGGCGGACCGGTGGGCCTGCCGGAGGGCCTGGGTACGGCGTTCACAGGCTCCGGTTATCGCCCCGCGGCACCGATTCAATCATCTGCACCTGCATATGGTGCACCGCTTGGCCCGCAGCCGCCCCTCCCCTCAATGAACGCCCAGCCAGGGCACGTTGATCCAGTGTTGAACGCGCAACAATCTCCTCCAGAGCCTTTGCTTTCGCAAGGAAATGTGGGACATTCATCTCGGGGGCCACAGTCGGGGCACCCCGAGGGGCTGTACTCCGAACTGAGCCAGCGGGAGGTGGAGATCATGGACCTGATCGGGTCGGGAATGACCAATCAGCAGATCGCCGCCGCCTGCTTCATCAGCCAGAAGACCGTCAAGAACCACATCAACCGCATCTTCACCAAGCTGAACGCGGGCAGCCGCGGCGAGGCCATCGCTCTCTGGCACGGGATAGCCCGGGGACGGGCGGCCGACCATGGCTGAGCGCACAGACGCCCCCCGGACCACAGGGGCACCGGACGGCACCGTGAGGGACAGGACCCAATCCCCTGATTGGGCCCCTGGTTGGGCCCTGAGGCCCATGGCAGAGGATGCCTCCCCGACGTACTTTTCTCATGTCGCAAGCGACACCGGCCAGGAGGAAGCCGGCAGCGCGAACGACATCAAAGACTCGTACGAGTCGGCCGGTACACGGCCGGCCGACACCGGAGGAGAACACCATGTCGAACATCACGCTGAAGGCCGCCACCGCCACCAAGGTCTACGTCGGCACCTGGGCGAACACGGCCGTCACGGCGATGAAGGCCCGTCGCGACAAGGGTCAGGGTGCTGTCGAGTACGTGGGTGTGATCGTGCTGGTGGCGCTGATCATCGCGGCCATCGTCGGCACGGACGTGGCTTCGACCATCGCCGATGGCCTGACCGAGAAGGTCGGAGAGATCCTCGGTGGCGGGGAGTGACGCGTAGCACTTCCAGCGAGTCAGGGCAGGCCGCTCCCATCTACATCACGATGGTGGCGGGCCTGCTCTTTCTCGCGCTCGCGTTCTTCGCGGTCGGTCAGGCCGGTGCGACACGCAATGAGGCTCAGGGAGCCGCGGACGCCGCTGCCTTGGCGGCGGCCCAGGAGTCACGTGATCTGTTCCGTGACGGTCTGCTGGCGGGACTGCTGGACCCCGATTTTCTGGATGACGTCTTCAACGGCAACCCGATCGGCACTGCCGGCGGCTGCGATGCCGCGACCCGGTTCGCCGACCAGAACGGCGCCGATGTGGTGCCGGGCGAATGCGTGCCGCTGAATGACGGCCGCTGGGGCTTCAGGGTCGCTGTCCGCACTCAGGAGCCGATGGGCCCCAACATCCTCTCGGAGACCGAGGACAAGCACGCCGAGGCAGATGCCACGGCGGTCGTCGTCCCCCGGTGCAGCTTCGAGCCCGCCGAGGACGAGGAGCAGTCCGAGGACGGGGAGGAGTCGGAGGACTCGGACGACGCCGAGCCGGTGTCCCCGGGCACCCTTCAGTGCGACGGCCGCCCGGGCTGGGACATCGATCCGGAACATCTTGACCTTCTCCCGGACATGGCTGATCTATTCTCCGTCCGACTGGCCCAGGACTGACCGCGAGCGAACGCAAAGGAATGGCACTCATGAGCATGTGGCACGGAGCGAAGGCGCGCAGGGCTGCGGCGGTGGCCCTCGCGTCCACCGCGCTGACCGTCTCTCTGACGGCCTGTGGCGGTGGCGGGGGGGACGGTGCCAAGGAGGATGGCGGGAACTCCGCGTCGGCCAACCCGAGCACGGGGACGCCGAAGGACGACGGCGCCGGTGGTGAGACACCTGACACCAGCCAGGTCCTGGCGACCATGCGCGCCGCGAACGGGCTCGAAATCATCATCCACTCCGCCGAGCGCGACGAGGGCGGCTTTCTCACCGTGAGCGGCACCCTCACGAACACGGGCTCCAAGCAGGAGTACGCGCCGGTCAGCTGGAACGGCAAGGAAACCCAAGTAGCCCGCACGGGAAGGTCCTTCGCCGGGTTCACGGTCGTGGACAAGGCGGAGAAGAAGCGTTACTACGTGCTGCGTGACACGGACGGCTATCCGCTGACCACCACCGGCGTCGTGGACGTCAAGCCCGATGAGAAGGTCGCCATCTTCGCTCAGTTCCCCGCCCCTCCTGACTCCACCACACAGGTCGACCTTCAGCTCCCGATGATGCCCACCGCCACGATTGAGATCTCCTGATGGGTGCCACGACGTCCCGCGCACGCAGGGTCTCCAGGCGCCCGGCGGTGACGGCTGTCGCCGCCGCTGTGCTCTTCACCAGTGCCCAGTTCACCATGGCCGCCGGGGCGCGCGCCGACGAGACTCCGAGTACCCCGCCGGGTACGGAGTCCACCTCGCCACCACCCGAGGTGGACGGCAAGTCCTCCGGCCTCAAGCTTCGCGCGGGCGCCACCCTCGCGCCGGCCAAGGTGCTCGACATCATCTCGGTCGTCGAGTCCGAGGGCGGTGAAGAGCGTCGCGAGGACACGAACGAGAACGTGAAGTTCGCGCTCCAGGCCGAGGTCCTCTTCGGCAAGGACAGCGCCAGGCTGTCGTCCGCCGCGAACTCCCGTATCGCCGCCATCGCCGAGGAGATCAAGAAGCAGGGCGCGACGAAGGTCCGGGTCTTCGGCTTCACGGACAACCTCGGCTCCGCCGCGCACGGGGACGTGCTCTCCAAGCAGCGCGCCGATGCCGTGCACGGTGTCCTACAGGGGCAACTGACCTCCGGCGGGATCACGTTCGAGATCCGCGGCTACGGCGAGCAGTACCCGATCGCGGACAACAGCACCGAAGAAGGCCGCAAGAAGAACCGTCGCGTGGAGGTCTCCTTCCCGCGCGGAGAGGGCCAGTAGGCTTCCGAGCCGCCAGCTGAGGGGGCGGGTCCCAAGACTCGCCGCACAATCTCAGCGAGAACCGCACGGCGGCGGCACTTGTGCCGCCGCCGTGAGTCTCGTGGGTCGGAGCGTCACCAACTCGGTTGACGAGGGCCGTGATCCGTACCGCTACCGCTACCGCTCGCGTTCGCTGCGCGGGCACCTTGGCCGCACGAGAAATCGAAGTGTGGCTGAGGTATGCGTCGAGCTCTTGGCAAGAGAAGTGAGGTCGGGCATGAGACGTACGACAGTGGTCCGGTGGACGGGATGGACAGCGGGGGTACTGGTCCTCGGGTTGCTGGCGGCCTGGATCTGGTGGCGGGAGAGCGACACTGCGGCCCGCTGGCGCTTTGACGATGCCATGGAGACCTTCTGCGGAGGTGTGCTCGCCTACGAGAAGAGCTCCCTGTTCGAGGGTCTGGGGCCCTACGCGAAACTGCGGAACGACAATGCCCTCGGTCCGAACGCGCACTTCTGCCTGCTCGGCGAAGAGCTGACGGAGGTGACCGTAGCGCTGCTTCCCGCCGACGCCGAGGATGACCGGAACATGGACTTGGAGCGGATCCTGCCGCCCTTTGACGGCAGCATGCTGCCCGTGCCGCTGACCGGCGGCTGGCGCGGTGCGGCCGACGGTGATTCGATCCGGGTCCTGCTCAGTTGCCGGGACGATGAGGACCTCGTCTCAGTGACGGTCGGCTCGTACACCTCCGAGGAGCGGCTGGAGCAGGAGACCGGATGGCTCGACAGCGACCTGTACTGGGGCCGGTTCGCCGCGGCGACGGCCGTCAAGGCCTCGGCGCACTGGGGCTGCGAGGCCGAGGGGGGTAAAGCCCTCCGGGCGCTGCCCGCGCGCTCCGGACCTGAGTCGATCGCGGGCGCGGACGGCACCTGTGCGGGCCTTCCCTTCGCCCGTGACCAGCGGCTGGACACTGTCGAGGAGACTGTGACCAGCAGCAATAGCCTGTACGAGATCTGTGAAGTCGGGGCCTCGCACTACTTCAGCGACACGTACTTCTTCTCCGCGGGTTTCGGCCCGTACGCACTGCCTACGGGGGACCGTGACACCCTCAGCACGCGCGCGGAAGCCGGAGCCAACGGCCGCGGGCTGTGGGCGAGCGCCCGCTGCCCCGGCGATGCCGAGCGTGCGCGGTTCACCGGGATCGTGCCGCGCGAGGCAGCCACCGTGTGGCTCCCCGGAGAGAAGGGCGAAGAGACCTTTGGACTGCCCGCGTTCCGGGAGTTCGCGGAGCGGTCGGCCAAGCGGCACAACTGTACGGACCTGCGCCTGCCGACAGGGGAGTGAAGGCGGTCCATGCCTGCCACGCGGTGAGGGGGCGGGTCCACAGTCGGTTTGTGGATCCGGCCCCCTCAGTGTGTGCGCGTTCGGAGGTTCAGAGCAGGTGGTCGGCCTTGCCGGCCTTGATCTCGCGGATCAGACTGCGCAGGGCGTCGCGGCTGTCGGTGAGGTAGTGGTTCTCCTGGCCGAGTACGGAGATATAGCCGTTGCCGTCCTCGTCCGTGCCTATGCGGAAGCAGTTGTTGCCCTCGGCGCAGAATGGCTCTTCCCAGTGGATCTCTGGCATGTTGACCTCTCTCAGAGTTCGTGTGCGATCTCGCGAATGAAGTCACGCGACTTTGCGGAGTCCAGTGTGTGCTTCTCCATCCAGTCCAAGTGGCCTCGATATTTGGCGAGTTGTGCCTCGGCGTGACTGAACTCCGGGCCGTGCGCCGAATCGAGTTGGACGGTGTCCAGCTGCGGCACCGGCCCCTCGGCATACAGGACGGCGTGCCCGGCACCTGGGAACTCCCCGACGGCAACCGGCAGTACGCGCACCTCGATGTTCGCGCGTTCGGACACGGCGCATAGATGGTCAAGCTGCTCACGCGTGGCCCGGCGGCCCCCGAACTGCATGCGGAGGGCAGCTTCGTGTACGTATCCGATGTAGTGGACAGGGGTCTCGCGCTCCAGTACTTGCTGACGCTGGAGGCGATGGGAGACGCGTAGCTCAATCTCAGAAGTGGGCAGCGAAGGGATGGCCGAAGCGAATACGGCGCGCGCGTAGCCGCTCAAGTGGAGCAGTCCCGGAAGATGGACGGTCTGGAGCGTGCGCAGACGCGTTGCACGCCACTCCAACTCGGCCACGTCCAGCAGCCCCTGAGGCAACTTGCCCCGGTACTGCTCCCACCAGCCCGGCTGGAGATTCGTGGCCATGTTGGCGAGGGCGGCGATGTACTTCTCGTCCGGACAGTCGTAGTTGCTGCACAGTATGCGCACGCGCTCAGGCGAAGTCGCCCGGATACCGGACTCCATGTTCGAGACCTTCGTACGGTCGAGGCCGAGCAGGCCAGCAGCGTATTCCGTCGTCAGTCCCGCCGCTGTACGCAACCTGCGCAGTTCGGCACCCAGCCGCCTCTGACGCTCGGTCGGTGTTGTTCTCGTAGGCATACGTCTCTTCCTTCTGCCTGGTGCGGCCAGTCTGCCCCGGCACGACCCGCAGGGTCCACCCAATGGGAGGCAATGTGTGGATCCGAGTGGCACATGTTCCACTCTCTACTCTACGTTGAGTAACGCATCGCTCACGCAGATGAGTTGGAAGTGCATCACGCGGTCCTGCCCACAACTCCTTCCCTGGGAGGGGCAGTCCCGCGTCAGGGAGACAAGCCACCGCTCAGCCGCGTCGCGGAAGACGACCCGACCCGCCCCGTCCAAGGGAGACACCCATGCCGCTCACGCGCGCCACGCACTGCCCGGTGGCCCAGCCCGTCCTCGCTAACGCGGGCCTCGCCGGCCGACGCCGCAACCGGCCGCCCCGTCTTGAGGGCCTGGCCTACAGCTTCACTCTTCCCGGTGAACCGCATTGCGCGGCCACCGCGCGTACCGCGATCCGGTCCGCGCTGGACGTGCACGGGCTCGCCCCGTACGCGGACCTGGCCGTACTCGCTGCCACGGAACTGATCGGCACAGCGGTCGGACTGACGCCGGGCCGGGAGGTCTACCTCTCCCTTCGCCACCGCGCGGGCGCCCTCCGCCTCGTCCTCTGGGACCAGCACCCGCGCCACACCGACCCCGACGACGTGAGCGTCTGCGCGGAACGCCGTCGGGGCGCGCTCTGGCTGCTCGCCGCATGTGTCAGCGACTGCGGGGGCGAGTGGGGCACGGCGGAGGCGGAGCCGCCGCAGCGGGGAGTCAAGTCATGGGCGGTACTGCCGTGTCGGCGCCCCCATGGGGGCGAGAGGCGCCTCTGAACCGGCCTTCGTCGGGTGGGTCCCGGGGCCCGAAGGATCACCGTCCGTGTGGTGTTGCTGTCAGGAGGAAGGGGATGGGATCGGGGTGTTCGCGGACCAGAAGTCGGAGTGGACGGAGGGATACGGGACCTCCACCCCCTCGAAGGGGGTCCCGTTGTCCGTCGTCTTGGGCGGGGCGACCTCCGAATCGATGAAGCACGGAGTGACGACATCGAAGAAGAACTGGCCCTTGTCGCCGACCGCGACGCTCATCCGGAAATCCTCCGAGGTTCGGGCGTCGACGGCTGGGAACTCCTTGTCGCTGTCCACGCTGGTGATCTCGTAGCCCTGCTTCTTCCACTGCCGTTCCACCACACCGAGCAGGCTCCCGCGTCTGGCCTCCGAGACGATGGTCATCACTGCGACGCGCCGTGTTACAGCCCCCGTCTGCTTGCCATCGATGGTGTAGTCGCCACATCCACTCGCCGTAGACCCGTCATGCACCCAGTTCAACGCCGGCTGTACCGAAGACATGGTCTCCAGCATGATCGTGTCGGCCTTCTCGGCCGCCTCCTGCAGACTGATCTTGCTGACCACGTGCTTTTCCTCTCCCCGCTCTCCGGATGTTCCCGGACTCGAACATCCGGTGGTGACTACTGCGAGCGCTGCTAGCAGAACAACAGGCAGCATCCTCATCGGGGCTCCTCGGCCGTGATCTTGTCGCCACGACCGGTGACGATCTTGGCGATGTTACGGGCGGATTCCGAGTCCTTCTCGGGGTTGAAGTAGTTCGAGTGGGCCGGTGTGGCACCCTCCCCATCGATGAACGGACGTGGCCCGTCGTCCACCTTGAAGCGCTGCGCCCCGAAGTCCTCGTGGGCCGGATCCGTACCGAACCAGAGCTGACTCTCGTCCTTCGACGACATGTATCCGGCTATGCCGCCGACAACTCCGCCCAGCGCGCCGCCGACCGCGCCGCTGAACGGGCCTCCTACGAGCCCCAGCGAGGCTCCGACGGAGGCGCCGCCCACCGCCCCGGCGCCGATCGCACTCGCCTCGTCCTCGCTCGGCAGCATGGTCACGGGGTCGTTGTCGGCGGCGCCGACGTACACATGGCCCTTGCCAACCCCGAGGTCCTCGGCGGAATCCGCGCCGGTGCCGGGGCTGCCGAGAAGGATGATGTCGTCGGCTCCCGGGATGCCGCCGTCCCGCTGCGCCGCCTGTCCCACGGTGAATGAGCCGTACGAGTGGCCGATGGCGGTGACATGCGGATCGGGGTTCTGGTTTGTGGCCGAGATTCCCGCCATGAAGTCGTTGTAGGCGACCGCCCCGACCTTGCCGTCACGTTCGAACATCACGCCCGCGTTGTCGAGCAGCTTCTCGGCCGGCATCTGCGGTGCGTCGTATCCGAGCCATACGATCGCCGCGCTGGACTTGTCGTACCGCATCGCACCCTTGGCGGTGTCGCGAGCGCGCTGCACATCGTTACGGGCGAAGTCCGTGTCCAAGGACGTCCCGAGACCCGGAACGTAAGCGGACACGTTCCTCGACGCATCCGGGTTGCCGAACGACACGATCGCGCGGCCGTTGCCCTCGTCGCCGATGCCCAGCAGATACATCCGGGGCACGCCCCGCTCCGGGTCCGCCCGTAACTGCTCGTCGATCGACTTCAGGCCCGCCAGTTGGGCCCGCGCCTTCTCGCTCTCCTGCCCCTCCAACTTGCCGATCAGCAATTGCAGATTGTCTCTGTTGGCCGTGTCGCGCACGTCGGAGGGAATGCCGTCCAAGTTGCCGATCTCATTCGGGTAGACCGCCAGATACTCCTCACGCTGTTCCTGCGTGAGGGACCCCCACCATGCCTTGCGCTCCGCCGGGGACTTGTCGTGGGGGATGTCCTTCTTCAGGTAGTCGTCCGCCGCGCCCCGTACGGCCGCGGCGTCCGCCGCCGCGTCCGTCCAGGTCTTCGTATCGACGGTGAGGCCCGGGGCGGCCTTGAGCTTGCCCAGCGTTTCGCTGAAGCGGCTGTCGATGTCCTGGGCCTCGTTGACCGCACGCAGGATGCGATCGGCGATGCCCTGGGCCTTGGCGTGGTTCGGGTTGGGATGGGTCAGCGGTGGTGTCCCCGAGGAAGCGCCCAGCGAGGGGCCGTACGGTGTGCCCAGGGAAGACCCGCTCGTGCTGCCGCCCGGGAGTTCCTTGCCGTCGATGACGTTCTCGCCACCGGCCGGGTAACTGACCGATCCGTCGGCGCCCACCGTGAACCTCAGGTTCGCGGCGTCCTCCAGCGCGTCCTTCAACCGCCTTTGCGCGCCGCTCAGTTCGAACGCGAGGCTGTTCAGGGTCGTACGGACCAGTCCGCACTCCGTGTAGATGTACTCGAAGTTCCGGTCCAGCCGCTTCAGCCGTCCGAGTGCGGCCGTCGCCGCCTCTCCCTTCTGCGACTTCGCGAGCTGGTTCGTCATCTCGTTGCTCACACGGTCGCGAGCCGCGTCGGCCCGGTTACTGGCCTCGCCCCAGCCGTCCGCCGCGTCCTGGAGCTCCGACCACTTCAGATCGCGTAATCGCTGCCACGTCAGCACAGCGGTCATTTCTCCCCCGGGTCACTCGGCGTGTCGATTCCCTGAAGCGAGGACTCCACCTTCACGTCCCGTTCCCCCAGGTCCTTGCCGACCTGCCGCAACTTCGGGGCGAGAGAGCCGCATTCGTCCCGCACGGTCCCCAGACGGTCCTCCCAGGAGGTGAGCACCGACGTCAGCACGCCTGCGCTCGCCAGGCCCTCGATACCCGCCGCGACCCCCGTATGTGCCGATGACAGCTTGCTCTTGGCCGTCGCGGTGCTCGTCCGTAAGTCTTCGGCGACGCCGGCGGCGGTCGTCCACGGCCGCTCGGTGTGCTTCAGGTCGCCTTCGGAGGCGGTGTTGCTCGATCCGCCCGCCGATGCCAACGACATCCGCGCGTTCGCGGCGCTCTCTCCTTCTTGACCAGTCAGGTCGATCAGCTGTTGCCAGGATTCCGAGTACGCCTCGGTCGCCATGCCCGCCCCTCCCCGTGTCGCCGTTTTCCGGTGTCTTCGTGCTGCGCTCCGTGCCGGATCAAGTTATCGAATGGGACCTGCCAAGTCCCTTCAGAACTCACGTACTTGACTTGTCTGCCGGGAATGAATCCTGTATAGGTCCAGGGGCCCAAGACCGGGGAGGTTTGCGCCGATAAGCTCGTGCCTATGTCGCCATCGGGGGTAGTGCGTCAGTTTCGTCGTGTGCGCCGTCGCGCGCGGATGTCCGTGCCGCGTACCGAAGCCAGGTTGCTCGGGCTGCGCCGGGCGCAGCGGGGGCAGGGGGCCGTCGAGTACGTCGGTCTCGTGGCGGTCGTCGCCGCCATCGTCGCCACGCTGGTGATGACCGGTGTGGGGCCGACGATCGCCGAGGGGCTGAGCACGCAGGTGTGCCGGATCACCGGCGGCGACAACTGCGGTGGCGGGGGAGGGGGAGATACCACCGCGACCCCGGACGGCCAGGACGATCCCGCCTCCGACACCGATGACACCGATGACACCGGCGGCACCGGCGGCACCGATGGCGGCGAGAAGCCAGGGACCCAGATCGACTACGAGGCCGCCCTCAAGGAACTCCAGGACGCCCAGGCCGCCGAGCGTGCCGACTCCGACAAGGCCAAGGAGGCCGCGAAGGAGCTGGCGAAGATCCTGGCCGACGAGCTGGGGATCACCGACGCCCTGGACTGTGTCACCAAGGGCGACATGGGCGCCTGTACGGAGACGCTGGTCAACGTGCTGCTCAGCCTCGTCGGCGGGGCCGTGGGCAAGCTCGCCGCGAAGTACGGGGCGCCCTGGAAGTGGAAGAAGGCCGTCGAGCTGATCAGAAAGCTGAAGAAGCACGGCGGTGATCTGTACGACGGCATCAAGGGCCTGATCAAGAACCGCAAACGCGTCAGTGAGGCCGAGGACAGACTCGCGGACGCGAAGCGGAAACTCGACGCCGAGAACAAGGGCAAACCCAAAGAAGGCGACAAGAACGGGGACGGCGACAAGGACCCACCGGAGAAGAAGCCCACCACGTGCCCCGTCCGGCACAGCTTCCTGCCCGGTACGCCCGTGCTGCTCGCCGACGGCACACGAAGGGCCATCGACCGTATCCCCGTGGGCACACGCGTCCTCGCCACCGACCCGGTGACGGGCGTGACGGAGCCCCGCGCGGTCGAGCGGACCATCATCACGTACGACGACAAGCACTTCACCCGGCTCACGGTCCTGGACGGCGGCGTACCGGCCCGCCTCACGGCCACGGACACGCACCCGTTCTGGCTGAGCGACGAGCGCCGTTGGGCGGAGGCAGGCACGCTCTCCCCGGGCGACGAACTGCGGACGCCGACGGGCTCGACGCGTACGGTCACCGCCGTATCGCGCTACACCCAGCGGCAGACCACCTACGACCTGACCGTCGCGGGCATCCACACCTACTACGTAGGCATCGGCTCCGCCGCCGCGCTCGTCCACAACAACGACTGCGACATGTCCCCGGAGGACGTCGAGGCGGCCAGGAAGCCGAACGTCGGCGAGGGCGACGCCAAGAAGTTCAAGGATCACTTCCTGCGCCACAAGAAGCTCATCGAGGACGCCCTCGGGACGAAGTACAAGAAGCTGAAGGAGGACGGCCCCCGGTTCCGTGAGGACGTCGGAAAAGCCATTGAGGACGGCACATTCGAGCTGGTCGGGAAGGGTACGTTGAAGAAGGGCGAGCCGGAGGGGCTGATCTATCGTGGCAAGGGCGTGACGGTCGTCCTGCGGGAGAACGGCGACTTCTGGACGGCGCTCAAGAGCGGCGAAGGACTCGACACCTCGATCGAGATCACCCAGAAGGTGCCGAAGAAGAATTGATCGAAGAAGAAGTGATCGAAGCAGCAGGCTACGAAGGGGACGGGCCGGAATGAGCAGCCAGTGGCGGGCGGTCGAAGAGGCGCTCCGCGCCCACCATGTCCGCGATGTGCTCGTCCCCGGCTGGATCGACCGGGACGGTGACGTACCGGAGTTCAGGCCGCAGCCGATGGTCGTATGGCTGCGGCTGGACGACGGACTGCTGCGCTTCGAGTCCGCCGGCCAGTACGACCGGCTGGCCTCCGCCCTGGTGCCGGCGGTCGGTTGGGCGGACATCGGGGTGCTGGCCGACGCCGAGGACGAGGTGATCGTCGCCTCGTACGGCGAACAGCTCTTCGGCGACGGCAGGAGCGAGTGGCGCTGTACGCGGTTCCGGGTCTATCCGGGCGGTGGGGCGGAGTGCAGATGTCTCGCGCTGGACTTCGAGGGCGGTCACACGCTCTTCCTCGACCCCACCTGGACGTTCGGCATCCGGCTCGGCAACGAGGCGCAGGAGAAGTGCTGGGTGGAGTTGTACGGGGACGGTGCCTGCGGAGTCGAGACCACGCTCGTGCGGGGCGGATAGCGGATGGACGGACACGAACACGGACGCGGACACGGACGCGGACACGGACGCGGACGCGGACACGGACGCGATTGGGCCCGGACCCACGCGTGCACGGGGTCCCAGGGCCCATGACCCCGTGCCCCGGACCGCATAGCGTCCCCTTCGCTGGAGTCGCGTACGTCCGGGCCGGGACACGGAAGCCGGACGCCCACGCGCGAGCCGCCGGAGTCGTCGACGGGGGAACGTGCACATGCTCTGCAACTTCTTGATCAGCCAGCGGCTGGAACCGTCCGAGCTCGTCGCCGCGCTCGCGTACGCGACGGGGGTGCGGCCCGGCCAGGTGGATGTGTGCGCCGAGGTGGACAGTCAGGACGCACGTGACTGGGAGGCGTTCGTCCTCTGTACCCATCACCGGGTGCGGGGCGATGTGGTGATGAGCCTGGACGTACAGGTGCAGCCCGCGACCGCCGCGTACGGCGCGCCCGAGACGGAGGCGGAGCTGGCCGTGGCCTTCGCCGCCCGTACGGGGGTCGCGGTGCTCTATCCGGACGCCGGCGTCGACCCCGAGACGTACTGGCTGGCCGCCCCGGCCGGCGGATCGCCCGACACCGTGGTGACCCGGGCGCGGCTGGCGGCCTCGGATGCCTCCTCGGCCGACGGGCGGCCGGTGTACACCGTGAACGCCGTGGAGACGGCGGTCGCCGCCTTCCCCGGCGCCGAGGTGACGCCGCTCGGCGAGTCGGCCGTCCTGAACGCCCCGAGCGACACGACCCAGTGAGGAGCGACAGGATGAGCACGCGCACCGAAGACAGCCGGGAGCGGGACATCCCCGGCCCGGGGCAGGACGCGCCGGGCACGGTACGGCGTGGGGTCCTGGCCGCCGTGACCGCCGCGCTCGCGCTGGGGCTCATGGGCGCCTGCGGAGGCGGTGAGCACAGTGACGCCAAGGAAGCGGGCGGCGAGGCCCTGGCCACCCCACCCCCCGCCTCCTCTTCTTCCCCTGCCTCCTCGCCGGCCGGGTCCTCGCCCGCAGCTTCTTCCGTCGCCGCGACCCCCCGCCCCGGGCTCACCGGCATCGGAGCGAGCGACGGAAAGGTCCTCACCAAGGGCGAGTTGGACCGCGCGATTCTCGTCGACGGCGATGTGCCGGGCTTCAGGTCCGGTCCGATGGACGCTCCGCCGCCACGGGGCGAGACCGCCGACCGGAGCGAGTGCCTGCCCCTCACCGCCGTACTCAACGGCAAGCCGGAACCGCTCGGGAAGGCCGTCGCGTACCGTCAACTCGTCGGCCCCGACAACGACCGCCCCGCCGTCTCCGAGTTCCTCACCACCCACGGCGTACGGGACGCGAGCACCCTGCTCAACCGGTTGCGGGCCGCCGTCACGGCGTGCGCGGACGGGTTTACCGCCTCCGGCGGCGAGGGCCCCTCGAAGTACACGGGCGTCAAGCCGCTGAGCCCGGTCAAGGCGGGCGACGACGCGCTCGCCTATCAGCTGACGGGGGACTTCGAGGGCGATCCGGTCCCGCTCGTCTTCCATCTCGTACGGGTGGGTGGCACGGTGGCCACCTTCTACACGGCGAACTTCGAGAGCGGCGCGACACCGCCGATGCCGCCGGCCCTGCTCACCGCCCAGGCCACCAAGCTCACCTAAGCCACCAAGCCCACCAAGCCCATCAAATCCACCAAGCCCACCTACGCGGAGCAGTGCGCGTCCCCGCCCCCGTCCACGCTCACACTCAGCCGCACCCCCGGCCGCACCCCCCACCGCTCCATCGCCCCGCCCTCCGCCTCCAGCACATGGCGGGCCCGCCAGCGCGGCAGGGGCATCCGGCCCGGCTTCAGCGTGTGGACCTCGATGACCTGCAACTCCTTGTCCAGATACGCCACATCGATGGTGAAGCGCATCCTGAAGGTGTGCACGCTGTTGCACGGGGTGATCAGCAGCGCGCCCGCTGTCCCGTCACGTCCGAGCAGCCCGCGCCGCCGTGTCCCGTACGACGCGGCGATCTCCAGCTCCACCGGAACGTCCTGCCCCGCGACCGTCAAACGCCCTGTGCCGTTACGCCAAGTGCCCATGGCCGTAGACCGTAGCGCCCGGAGTCCGGCCGCGCGCCCCCGGCCGCCGGGGATGGGTCCCCGCGCGCCGAGAGTGGGCCCCTGGACCCATGACCGGGCCCGGCGGGGGCTCTAGGGTCGGTGCTGTGTACGCCACGCTGATCGTCGTCGCCGTGCTCTGGGGCGCCGCCACCGGAGTGCTCCTTCCGCGTGCCGCCTACCGGCTCTCCGTCGAGCCGGAGGACCCGTGGCGGGACAGCTGCCCGGCCGGACACCCGATCACGGGGCCCGCCGGAGGGTGGCTGGGCGTCGCGACGTGTACGAGCTGCGGGGTGGCCGAGCCGTCCGGTACGGCGGAGAGTTCCGGTGCCGACGTCAAAAGCCCTGGCGTCGGCACCGGCCGCACCGCCGCCGGTGCCGACACCAGATCAGCGGCCGGTTCCGTCGACGCGGCGGCCGACGAATCCCGTACGAGTGCCGGTGCCAGCGCCAGTGCCAGTGCCAGCGCCAGTGCCAGTGCCGGTTCCCGCACTCGCACCGGTTCCCGTCCCGGCGTCCGCTACGCGCCCGCCCTCCTCGTACCCCTCCTCACCGCCCTCGTCTGCGCGGTCCTCGCCGCTGCCACCGGCCCCCGCCCCGAACTCGCCGTATGGCTGCTGCTCGCGCCCTTCGCCGTACTGCTGGCCCTCGTCGACCGTGCCGTCCACCGGCTGCCGGACCAGCTGACCCTGCCGCTCGCGGGGGCGGCCGTCGTCCTGCTGGGACTGGCCGCGCTGGTTCCCGGCGGGGGAGACGGCGGCACGGGCCCCGGCGGCTCGTGGCCGACCGCGCTGCTCGGCGGACTCGTCCTCGGCGCCTGCTACTTCGTGCTGTTCCTGATCAACCCGAACGGCCTGGGCTTCGGCGATGTCAAACTCGCCCTCTCGCTCGGCGTCGCGCTCGGCTGGTACGGCTGGACGGTCCTGTTCGTCGGGGCCTTCGTCGGGTTCCTGCTGGGCGCGCTCTACGGGGTCGGGCTCATCCTGCTGCGCCGGGCCGGGCGTAAGTCCGCGTTCCCCTTCGGCCCCTTCATGATCGTCGGCGCGCTGGTCGGTCTCGTCCTCGGCGCACTCGCCGCCGCGTGACGGACGGCCGTACGCCCCGAGCCGCCCGAAAAGCGTTCGCGGGCCCCGAGCGCCGCTGCCACGATCACCTCATGTCCGACCACCACCCTGGCGCCCACGCCGACTCCCACGCCGACTCCCACGCCGACTCCCGCACCTTCGACGAGCTGATCGCCGAGGCCGAGGCCGTCTCCGTCGACGGCTGGGACTTCTCCTGGCTGGACGGCCGGGCCACCGAGGAACGCCCCGCCTGGGGCTACGCCCGGTCGATGGCGGACAGGATGGCCCGTGCCACCGCCGCCCTGGACATCCAGACCGGTGGGGGCGAGGTCCTCGCGTCCGTACCCAGGCTTCCGCCGCTCACCGTGGCCACCGAGTCCTGGCCGCCGAACGTGACCCGCGCCACCGCCCTGCTGCACCCGCTCGGCGTCGCGGTCGTCGCCGACCCGGACGAGCCACCGCTGCCCTTCGCGGACGGCGCCTTCGACCTGGTCGTCAGCCGCCACCCCGTACACGCCTGGTGGAAGGAGATCGCGCGGGTCCTGCGCCCCGGGGGCCGCTACTTCTCCCAGGAGGTGGGCCCGGCCAGTGTCTTCGAACTCGTCGAGTACTTCCTGGGACCGCAGCCTCCCGAGGTACGGTCCGCCCGCGACCCCGAGCGGGCCAGGGAGGCGGCCGGGGCGGCGGGCCTGGACGTGGTCGATCTGCGCACGGCCTCCCTCCGTACGGAGTTCCACGACATCGGGGCCGTCGTCTACTTCCTGCGCAAGGTGATCTGGATGGTGCCCGGCTTCACCGTCGAGCGGTACCGCGACCGGCTCGCCGCGCTGCATCTCCGTATCGAGGCCGAGGGGCCCTTCGTGGCGACCACGACACGCTTCCTCATCGAGGCGGTCAAGCCCGGCCCCGGTCTCTGAGCCGCCGACGTCAAGCCGGCTCCCGCGCGGAGGTCGCTCCCGAGGGTCACGGCGCGGGGTGGCATCTACTCGCCACTCCGAGCGCCGGAACCCCCGAAATGCCTGGTACTACGGGCCTCGCACGGCCGGCCGCCGTTTTCGGAGCGCCGGCACGGCCAGTCGCGGCGCCCACCACGAGTTATGAAGGGTTATGGTGGAAACCCCCCCTCGGGCCGGTCCGTATCCCCCCCCACGGACCGGCCCGTTTTCTGTTCACAGCCGCACAGCCGCACAGCCGCACAGCCGCACAGCCGCACAGCCGCACAGCAGGGTGTCAGCCCCGGCCGGCCCAGATGTTCGTGCCCGCCGTGTCCACCGCGAAGCTGTCGATCTCCGCCAGCTCCGCGGCGGTGAGCTCCGGCCCCGCCAGCGCCGCGACGTTCTCCTCCAACTGCTTCGTACTCGACGCCCCGATCAGCGCGGACGTCATCCGGGGATCACGCAGCACCCATGTCAGCGCCAGCTGCGCCAGCGACTGACCGCGTCGCCGAGCGATCTCGTGCAGCCCGTTCAGCCGCCGCATGACCTCGTCCGACAGCAGATCCGGGTCCAGGGACTTGCCCTGGGTGGCCCGCGACCCCTCCGGGATGCCCTTCAGGTACTTGTTCGTCAGCAGCCCCTGGGCGAGCGGCACGAAGGAGATACAGCCCATCCCGGCCGCCTCCAGGGTGTCCAGCAGCCCGTCGTCCTCGGTCCAGCGGTTGATCATCGAGTACGAGGGCTGATGGATGAGCGCGGGCACGCCCATCTCCTTGAGCAGCCCGGCCGCCTCGGCGGTCTGCTCCGCGGTGTACGACGACACACCGACGTACAGCGCCTTGCCCTGCCGCACGGCGGAGGCCAGCGCCCCCATCGTCTCTTCCAGCGGGGTGTTCGGGTCGAATCGGTGGGAGTAGAAGATGTCGACGTGGTCGAGCCCCATCCGCTTCAGGGACGCGTCCAGCGAGGACAGCAGATACTTACGGGAACCCCATTCGCCGTATGGGCCGGGATGCATCAAATAACCGGCCTTGGTCGAAATGATGAGTTCATCCCGGTAGGCCGAGAAGTCCTGCGCGAAGAGCTTGCCGAAATTCAGCTCGGCGGATCCCGGGGGCGGGCCGTAGTTGTTCGCGAGATCGAAGTGCGTGATGCCGAGATCGAAGGCGCGGCGCAGGATCGCGCGCTGCGAATCGAGGGTCCGGTCGTCGCCGAAGTTGTGCCAGAGGCCGAGCGAGATCGCGGGCAGTTTCAGGCCACTGCGTCCGCTGCGCCGGTACTCCATGGAGTCGTACCGGTCGTCGGCTGCGAGGTAAGAGGGAAAATCAGTCACGCTTCTCTGCTTATCACGTACTTGTGACAGACCGGGTTGGGTCCCTGTGGGGCCCGCGCAGTAATGTGACGGCTTCGGGGTCCCCGGGCCGGCCCCAGGATCCCGTCAGTGGACGCGCCGGTCCCCATGGAATCGAGAGGGTGGACTCAGTGAACCTGCGCGACCTGGTGTATCGGCTCTACGCACGCCGGGTGGAAGGCCGCCTCGACCACACCCAGGTGCCCAAGCACATCGGAGTCATCCTCGATGGCAACCGTCGCTGGGCGCGGGCGGCCGGTGGCACGGCCGAGCAAGGACACAAGGCGGGCGCCAACAAAATCCAGGAGCTGCTCGGCTGGTGCTCCGAGACCAATGTCGAGGTGGTCACCCTGTGGCTGCTCTCCACGGACAATCTCGACCGCCCCGAGAACGAGCTGACCCCCCTCGTCGGCATCGTCGAGAACGCGGTCCGTGATCTGGCGGCCGACGGCCGCTGGCGCGTGCATCACGTCGGCACGCTCGATCTGCTCCCCGCCCATACGCAGACCGTTCTCAAGGAGGCGGAACAGGCCACCATCGGCAATGAGGGAATACTCGTCAATGTCGCCGTGGGTTACGGCGGCCGACAGGAGATCGCGGACGCGGTCAGCTCCCTTCTGCTGGACCACGCGAGCAAGGGCACGTCATTCGAGGACCTCGCCGAGATCGTCGACGTCGATCTGATCTCGTCCCATCTCTACACCCGCGGCCAGCCGGACCCCGATCTGGTCATCCGCACCAGCGGTGAGCAGCGTCTCTCCGGCTTCATGCTCTGGCAGAGCGCCCATTCGGAGTACTACTTCTGCGAAGTCTTCTGGCCGGCGTTCCGTAAAGTCGACTTTCTGCGCGCACTGCGCGATTACGCCGCACGTCACCGGCGCTACGGGACCTGACCTCCCCCTTCTCCCGTAAGGACGCCGAGAGCCGACCACTTGGCGCCGCCCGGTGCCCGGCCGATTCCGCCGGGCCGGCCCGCTCGCTTCACCCACGGTTCATCCACCGTCCGCCCTACGCCCTGGCATGGCGGCGCGTGTTCGAGGGAATACCTCCCCCAGGTCGACGTCCAAAACAAGTCAGTGGGCGTCGGATCTCAGCGGACGGCATGGGGCCGTCCGCCCGGGAGGCCCTTTGCACCAGGACGACCGTGCGCCGAGTCGTACGGGCGACATGGAGGGCCGGAGTCCGGCCCGCGCATGGGGTCAGGACCCGGCCCACCCGCCCGCGACGCCGTCGCACCCCGACCTCATCCGAGGGGGTACGTCCTTCCGTGGTGACCAGCACAAAGCGCCGCATGCCCGACAGGCGCACCTACGTTCTCGACACCAGCGTCCTGCTGGCCGATCCGAACGCCATGTCCCGCTTCGAGGAGCACGAAGTGGTGCTCCCGATCGTGGTGATCACGGAGTTGGAGGCCAAGAGACACCATCCGGAGCTCGGCTACTTCGCCCGGCAGGCGCTGCGCCTGCTCGACGACTTCCGTATCCGGTTCGGCCGTCTCGATGCCCCCATCCCCCTGGGCGACCTGGGAGGCACGCTTCGCGTCGAGCTCAACCACTCTGATCCCGGCATCCTGCCCGCCGGCTTCCGCTTGGGGGACAACGACTCACGGATTCTCGCGGTGGCCCGCAATCTGCAGGCCGAGGGGTACGACGTGACGGTCGTCTCCAAGGATCTGCCGCTGCGGATCAAGGCGTCATCGGTCGGACTGCTCGCCGAGGAGTACCGCGCCGAGCTCGCCATCACCGAATCCGCCGGCTCCTCCGGCTGGACGGGGATGAGCGAGCTGTCACTCGCCGCGGATCAGGTGGACCTTCTGTTCACCGAGGACTCCCTCTATGTACCCGAGGTGAGCGACCTGCCCGTACATACGGGTCTGGTGCTCCAGTCCGAGCGCGGCAAGGCGCTCGGCCGGATCACCGCGGAGGGCCATGTCCGGCTCGTCCGCGGGGACCGCGAGGCCTTCGGGATCCATGGCCGCAGCGCCGAGCAGCGCATCGCCCTCGATCTCCTTCTCGACCAGGACATCGGCATCGTGTCGATGGGCGGCCGGGCGGGCACCGGCAAGTCGGCGCTGGCCCTCTGCGCGGGCCTGGAGGCGGTGCTGGAGCGCCGGCAGCATCAGAAGGTGATGGTCTTCCGGCCGCTGTACGCGGTCGGCGGGCAGGAGCTGGGCTATCTGCCCGGCACCGAGGCCGAGAAGATGAGCCCGTGGGCGCAGGCCGTCTTCGACACGCTCTCCGCGGTCGCGGGCCGTGAGGTCATCGAGGAGGTGCTGGGGCGCGGCATGCTCGAAGTGCTGCCGCTCACGCATATCCGCGGCAGGTCGCTGCACGACGCGTTCGTCATCGTCGACGAGGCCCAGTCCCTGGAACGGAACGTACTGCTGACCGTTCTGTCCCGTATCGGGGCCAACTCCCGGGTTGTGCTCACCCATGACGTCGCCCAGCGCGACAATCTCCGTGTCGGGCGTTACGACGGAATTGTCGCGGTCGTCGAGAAACTCAAGGGTCATCCGCTCTTCGCGCATGTCACGCTCACGCGCTCCGAGCGTTCACCGATCGCCGCGCTCGTGACCGAAATGCTGGAGGACGGTCAGATCTAACCCCGTATCACCACACTTGGCGCCGCCCGGCGAAAGCGCAGCAGCTTAGCCGGGCGGCGCTGTGCCGCGCCGCTATTTCCGTGATTCTCCTGAGGCAAACAAGGTGTGAGCTTTCCCACCCAACGAAGAATTGCCACCCGCCGTTACCTTCCGGCAGAGTCTTGCTTCCGTCAGGCCCCGCATGCGGCACACGCGCATCTTCCGAGATGTGGCACCACACAACTCAACAACTGCCGCCGCATGTCGCCCGCGCACCACGCGGCAGTCCCCGCACGGGGGTTGCCCAGCGGGCCCGTGTCTCCCGTGACCCAGCAGTACGGAGACCAGTGCCAGGGGCACGATCGCGTCCGCGAGGTCACGTGTGCGGATGTTGCTGGAAGGACACCGTGTGAGCCGGATCTCGGTCCGGGGATTCGCCGTGGCATCTGCCACTGCGGTCACCACCGTTGGCGCTGTCGTGGGTGTTGCCTCGGGCGACCCCCAGGTCTCGGACGATAATTTCGAAACGGCCGCAGCCGACATGACGCTCCTCGCTGACATCCCCGCGGGCCAGCAGGCCCAGGTGCAGACCGCGTCGCTGACGCAGCAGGCCGAGGTACAGGCCGCCGCCGCCGACGCGACCGCGAAGAAGTCGGCGGAGGAAGCGGCCCGTATCCAGGCTGCCAAGGACGCCAAGGCGAAGAAGGAGGCCGCCGACGACGCGGCCGAGCGTGAGCGCAAGGCGAAGGAGGCCGAGGAGCGCGCGAGCCGTGACGCGGCCCGTTCCCAGACGGCTTCCGCCAGTTCCTTCGCCACGCAGGCGTCGTACACCGTCGCCGAGGTCAAGGCGATCGCACGGCAGATGGTCCCCGCGGACCAGTTCCAGTGCTTCAGCAACCTCGTGAACAAAGAGTCCACCTGGAACTACCAGGCGCAGAACCCGTCGTCCGGCGCCTACGGTCTTGTCCAGGCGCTGCCCGGCTCCAAGATGTCCTCGGCCGGTGCCGACTGGCGGACCAACCCGGCCACCCAGATCAAGTGGGGCCTCGGCTACATGGCCGACCGCTACGGCGGCCCCTGCGGCGCGTGGTCGTTCTCGCAGGCCAACGGCTGGTACTAGGCCACGCCCTAGGTCTGCCGAAACCGGTCCCGCCGGCGCTCAACCTCACGAAGCCCCCCGCCGTCCTACGGCAGGGGGCTTCCCGCGTGTACGGTCGATTCGAACGTGCTCCGGGGGAGTGAGTTGGGGACAGCACAGGGGGGAAGAGGAAGTTTCATGTCGAAAGTGCCCGCGTGGCTCGGTCAGGTCGGGGCCGAACTGACCCGTATAGGGGAGCGCCTGGACCAGCGGAGGGCCGAGGCCGAGGAGGAGGAGCGGCCGGTCCCCAGGACCGCGCCCGAGAGCGTCCCCCCGCCCCCGGTGTACGCACCCTCCGTCGGCGCCAAGCCCGACCCGGTCGCCGCCATCCCCTGGGGGATGCGGGTCGCGGGCGAGGCGGCCTGGCGGCTGCTCGTCCTCGCCGGGCTGCTCTGGGTGCTGATGCGGGTCATCGGCGCCGTACAACTGGTCGTCATGGCCTTCGCCGCCGGTCTGCTGATCACGGCGCTCCTCCAGCCCACGGTCGCCTGGCTCAAGCGGTACGGGATGCCGCGCGCGCTGGCCACGGCCCTCACCGCGGTCGCCGGCTTCGTCCTCATGGCGCTGGTCGGCTGGTTCGTGGTGTGGCAGGTCATGGAGAACATCGACGATCTCTCCAACCGGGTCACGGACGGTATCAACGAGCTGAAGCGCTGGCTGCTCGACAGCCCGTTCCATGTGACCGAGGGGCAGATCAACGACATCGCGAAGACCCTGAGCGATGCCGTCGGTTCCAACACCGAGAAGATCACATCCGCCGGGCTCCAGGGCCTGACCGTGATCGTCGAGCTGCTGACCGGGATCGTTCTCGCGATGTTCTCGACGCTCTTCCTGCTGTACGACGGCAGGAAGATCTGGCACTGGACGCTCAAGCTCGTCCCCGCCCAGGCCCGTGAGGGTGTCGCGGGAGCCGGGCCGCGCGCCTGGAGCACCCTGACCGCGTATGTGCGCGGCACGGTCCTGGTGGCGCTGATCGACGCGCTCTTCATCGGGCTCGGGCTTTATTTCCTGAATGTCCCGCTGGCCGTGCCGCTCGCGGTCTTCATCTTCCTCGGTGCCTTCATCCCGCTGGTGGGCGCGCTGGTGTCGGGCGCGCTGGCCGTGGTCGTCGCGCTGGTCACGCAGGACGTGTTCACGGCGCTGATGGTCCTGTGCGTGGTCCTCGGGGTCCAGCAGATCGAGGGGCATGTGCTCCAGCCCTTCATCCTGGGCCGTGCGGTACGGGTGCATCCGCTCGCCGTCGTGCTCTCCGTCGCCATGGGCAGTCTGGTCGCCGGCATCGGCGGGGCGGTGGTGGCGGTGCCGCTGGTGGCGGTGACCAACACGGTCGTCGGCTATCTCCGGGCGTACAGCGCGGAGCGGGCCCTGCCGAAGCCACCGGCGCAGGACCCGGCCACGCCGTCGTCGCCCCCCTCGGCCGCGTCGGCTTCCCCGTCCCCGCCTCCGTCCTCGTCTCCGTCCTCGTCGTCCGGGGAGGCGCCGGAACCGCCGGCCGCGACGCCGTCGGCCAGGCCTGCCACCGCCACCGCTACAGCCGAGGCCGGGGACGGCCGGGAGTGATCTCCGAGCCGGAGCTGGAAGGCGAGGACGGCGGCGCTCCCCGGCCGCCCGACCGGTCCGAGACGGTCGTGGTCGGCGACGACGCGGCGCGTCGACGGAACGCGCCGACGGAGCCCCCGCGCGGCGTCCGGTGGATCTGGGCCCTCGGCGGCGCGGTGGTCGCCTCCGCCGTCTGGGCGGGCGGGCTGTACGCGTACGACCGGACCGGAGCGGATCTGCGCGGCTACCGGATCAGCGAGGACCTGTGCCTGGACGCCGATCTGTCCGCGCTCTCCGAACTCCTCGGCGGAAAGCGCTCCCCGCAGCCCGCGGTGGAGGAACAGCGGGTGATAGACCGGTCCTTCTGCGATGTCACGATGATGAAGGGACGGCCGCACGAGGTGAAGGACGACGCCCTGCCGTCGTCGTACTCGTCCGTCGTCGTCAACTACACCCTGCACAAGGAGACCGACCCGGCTCCGGAGTTCGACGCGACACTGACTCCGCTCGCGCTCTCCCGGATCGTCGACCGCAAGACCAAACGGATTCCGGAACTGGGCGAGCGCGCCTATCTGATGACGGATTCCGCCGGATACACCCCTGAGTTGAAGGTCCTCGACGGCCGGGCCGTGTTCTCGATCGAGGTCAGGAGCGAGTACATCGCCGAAGGCCCGCACGGCACCGGACCACCCGCGAAACCGGAGCGGGTCGACCCCGACGCCCTCGAACTCGCCCTGGTCGAGGACATGAAGAAGCTGATGGCCGCGGTCAAGAAGTGACCGGGGAGCCGCGCTGACGCGTTCGGCCCCCTGCCCACCACGGCCGGGTGGGTGACAGGGGGCCGAACCTCACGTACGTACCGGTGGCGCGGTGATGCGGCCGGGCCCTACTCGGCGAGTACGTCCCCGGCGAGCACGGCCTCGGCGTCGAGGGTCGTACCGACCGCCTGGATCACCGAGGCGATCTTGAAGGCTTCCTGGATCGTCTCGCGGTCCACACCGGCCGTACGGAGCACCTGCTCGTGCGAGTCGAGGCACTGGCCACAGCCGTTGATCGCGGAGACGGCGAGCGACCACAGCTCGAAGTCGATCTTCTCCACACCCGGGTTGCCGATGACGTTCATCCGCAGACCGGCCCGCAGCGTCCCGTACTCGGGGTCCGACAGCAGATGCCGGGTCCGGTAGAAGACATTGTTCATCGCCATGATCGCGGCGGCCGACTTGGCGGCGGTGTACGCCTCCGCGCTCAGATTCGCCTTCGCCTCCGGCTCCAGCTCGCGCAGCACCCGTGCCGAGCGCGAGGCGATCGCGCAGGCCAGCACGGTGCCCCAGAGCCGCTGCGCCGGCAGCTCGCTGTTGCCGATGACCGAACCGAGGTTCAGCCGCAGGTCCTTGGCGTAGTCCGGCAGGGCCGACTTCAGTTCATCGAGGGCCATCGGGGATCACTCGCCCGACAGGAGCTTGACGGGGTCGAGGGTGTTCTCGCCCTTGTTCCAGTTGCACGGGCACAGCTCGTCGGTCTGGAGCGCGTCGAGCACCCGCAGGACCTCCTTGGGGTTACGGCCCACGGAACCGGCGGTCACCATCGTGAACTGGATCTCGTTGTCCGGGTCGACGATGAAGACGGCGCGCTGCGCGAAGCCGTCCGCGCCCTCGATACCGAGGTCGCGCATCAGCTCGTGCTTGGAGTCGGCGAGCATCGGGAAGGGCAGGTCGCGCAGGTCCGGGTGGTCCTTGCGCCAGGCGTGGTGCACGAACTCGGAGTCGCCGGAGAAGCCGAGGATCTGCGCGTCACGGTCGGCGAACTCGTCGTTCAGCCGGCCGAAGGCCGCGATCTCGGTCGGGCACACGAAGGTGAAGTCCTTGGGCCAGGCGAAGATGACCTTCCACTTGCCCTCGTAGGTCTTGTGGTTGATCTCCTCGAACTCCTTGCCCTTCTCCAGCGAGACACAAGCAGTCAGTTCGAACGAGGGGAACTTGTCACCAACGGTGAGCACGGGCGCTCCTTGCGAGGGTAGGAAGTCCCTTTTGGGGTCTTCCGGGTGGTTGGACGGCTCACCGATGGTGGCACAGTCGGCATTGATCAAAGAAATAGCTAGACTCGGTCGCCGTGATCGGAGGTACCTATCAGTGAGGTCGGTTCAGTGGGATCGGTGTCCGTCGGGCAGCACATCAGGCAGTCGGGTGCGCGGGGCAAACAGCCCAGCCTGTCCCAACTGCGCGCCTTCGCGGCGGTGGCCGAGCATCTGCACTTCCGGGACGCGGCCGCCGCGATCGGGATGAGCCAGCCGGCGCTCTCCGGCGCCCTCTCGGCGCTGGAGGAGGTCCTCGGCGTACAGCTCGTGGAGCGTACGACCCGCAAGGTGCTGCTCTCCCCGGCCGGTGAACGGCTCGCGGGCCGGGCGATGGCCGTACTGGACGCGGTGGGCGCGCTGGTGGACGAGGCCGAGGCGGTACGGGCGCCCTTCACCGGGGTCCTCAGGCTCGGCGTGATCCCGACCGTCGCGCCGTATCTGCTGCCGACCGTGCTCCGGCTGGTCCACGAACGCTACCCGGAGCTGGACCTTCAGGTGCACGAGGAGCAGACCTCGTCCCTGCTGGACGGTCTGGCGGCCGGCCGGCTCGACCTGCTGCTGCTCGCCGTACCGCTCGGCCAGCCCTCGGTCACCGAACTGCCGCTGTTCGACGAGGACTTCGTCCTGGTCACCCCCGACGGCCACCCCCTCGGCGGCTGCCACGACCTGCCGCGCGAGGCGCTGCGGGAACTGCCGCTGCTGCTCCTGGACGAGGGCCACTGCCTGCGCGACCAGGCGCTGGACATCTGCCGGGAGGCGGGCCGCGTCGACGGTCTGCCCGTGACGACCACGGCGGCCGGCCTCTCGACGCTGGTGCAACTCGTCGCGGGCGGCCTCGGGGTCACGCTGCTGCCGCGTACGGCCGTACAGGTCGAGACCGGCCGCAACGACCGGCTCGCCACCGGCTACTTCGCGGAACCCGCCCCGGCGCGCAGGATCGCGCTGGCGATGCGTACGGGCGCGGCGCGGGGCGGGGAGTTCGAGACCTTCGCGGACGCGCTGCGTGAGTCCCTGCGAGCCCTTCCGGTACGTCCGGCCGCGCCGCCGGAACCGACGCGCGTGCCGCGCCAGGGCTGACACCGCGCCCTCCGTCACCCGTACCGCCGGATCACTCCGACCGCAGGCCGTCCGGTCGCATCATCCGCCACAGGGGCGGCAGGCTGACCAACGTCACCAGCAGGATCACCGCGATGCCCGCACCCGCGAAGGGCACGAAGACCCACCAGTCGGCGACCCGTTTGGTGATCATGTTCAGCAGTACGGCACCGAGGGTCAGCCCGCCCGCGACGGCCAGCAGCGTACCGAGCACGACCGGCAGCGCGGTCTGCCACAGCACCGACCAGGCGAGCGTCGAACGGCGGGTGCCGAAGGCCACGAGGACCGACAGCAGGCGTCTGCGCTCGCGCAGTTGCTCGATCTGGGAGACCAGCATGCTCGCGGCGATCAGGGCCATCGTGGCGGTGCCGCCGACGAGCAGGCCGGTCCCCACGCTCGCGTACTGCTTGTCGCGTTCGACGGCCTTGAAGGTCCTCACGCGTGTCGTCGGGTCGATCGCCGCCGCGGTGTTGCGTACGTACTCCTCGGCGTCCGGTACCCGCTCGTCGGTCCGGATCGTGGCACGGGTCAGCGCGTCGGGCAGGCGCCCCGGGTCGAGGGCGCCCGGGGTGGCGAGGATGCCGTCGGTCCTGACGCCCACCGGGTCCGTCCTGGCCTCGACCGTGCGCGCGGACACGGGCAGCGTCCAGAGCGAGGGCGTCGGAACGCCATCGACCTCATGGGAGCCGAGGAGGACCGGTTCACCGCGCCGGGCGGTCTCGTCGACCCAGTCGTTCTGCTCCTCGCGACCCGCGACATGGGACACGAAGGTGTCACCGTCCGCACAGGACGGCAGCTCGGCCAGGAGCCGCAGCGTGGCGCAGGAGCCGATGGTCAGGGTGGTGGTGGGCCTGATCCCGTGCCGGGGGATGGGCCCCGGCCTGACCACATAGCCGTCGGCCACCACGACGGCGGCCGTGACGCCCTTGGTGTCACGGAAGCCGTCGGTCATCTCCTGGGTCAGCCGCGCGCTGCCGTAAGACGCCTCGACGATGATGTTCGCCCGCGTCGGGTTCTGACCGACGATCCTGACGAAATCATCGTGCATCCCCGCGAACACCATCTGAACGGCGATGGCGCCCGCCACGGCCACGGTGATGCCGCTGACCGCCCGGGACGCCGGGCCACTGCTCAGCTGGAGCCGGCGCGCGGCGAGCTGCCACGGCACCGGTCCGCCGGTCAGCCCCGCCACCACGGCCTCGACGAGCCAGGGCAGCAGCGTGCTCAGACCGACCAGCACCAGCACCGCGCCGGCGGCGATGGGGTACGGATCGACCGCGGTCGCCTCGCCGACCGTGCCGACCGTGCTCAGTACGGTGACACCGGCGACGGGCAGCAGCAGCCGCCACCACAGCCGCCGGCGCCGGGGGCGGGCGCCGCGTACGACACCCAGCGGTTCGATGGTGACCGAGCGCAGCGCGACCAGCGTCACCACGACCGCCGCCACGAGTACGGCGGGCACGATCAGCGCCACCAGCGAGGGAGCCGGGACGAGATCGGCGGGGAAGGCGCTGAGGCTCCACAGCCGCACCCCGCCGATCAGCGGCCGGACCGCGAGGAAGAGCGCGCCCCCGACGAGCAGGCCGAGCGCCGCGCCGAAGAGCGCTTCCCCGGCCGCGATGCGCCGGGTCCGCGCGATGTCGGCGCCCACCAGCCGCAGCGCGGCGAGTCTGCGGTCCCTGCGGTCGCCGCCGAAGCGGACGGCGGTGGCGATGAAGATGGCCACCGGCACCAGCAGCACCACACAGATCAGCACGATCAGCACGATCAGGTACGGGTCGATCGGCGAGGGGTTCATGGCGGTGCCGTAACCGGCCGTCCGATGGCCGCCCTTGGCCTCGGTGAGCGTGTCGCTGCCCGCGTAGAAGCGCAGTTCCTCCGGATCGAGGAGACCGGCGTCCGCGACGGTGCCGACGACGCGGTGGCCCAGCCGCTCCTTGAGGAGCGCGCCGCCCGGCGAGTCCAGCAACTCGCGCAGGGCGGGGGAGACCACCATCTCCCCGGCCGCGGGCATCTTCGCGACACCGGGAGGCAGCGGCGGGCGCCCGCCGTCAGGACGCAGCAACTGGCCGCCGACGGTGGCGCCGCGGTACTCGGTCCCGGCGTCGATCCACACCAGCGTCGTGTCCGAGCGCGGCACCGGCGCCTCGCCCCAGGCCGCCTCGGTGACGCGGGCGCCCTCCCGCCCGGCGCGCGCGTCCATCACCCGCGGTACGGACGCGGCGAGGAGGAGCAGCGTGACACCGAGTCCGACCCCCAAGGAGGTCAGCAGCGTACGGATCCAGCCCTCGCGTCCGCCCGTGGTGGCGAACCGCACCCCGAGCCCGAGATCACCGGCCCAGGTGCGCAGCCGGCCGGGCGTCCGCTTCGGGACCGGGGGAGCGTATGCGGGCGGCCGGCGCTGGTCGAGGAGCGTCATACGGAGATTTCCGCCTCGCGGGCCTTGCCGTCGCGCACGATCACCTCGCGGTCCGAGTAGGCCGCGACCCGCGCCTCATGGGTGACCAGGACGACGGCGGCGCTGGTGGATCTGGCCGCCTCGGTCAGCAGTTCCATCACCCGCTCGCCGTTGAAGGAGTCGAGCGCGCCGGTCGGTTCGTCGGCGAAGATCACGCGCGGGGAGGTGACCAGGGAACGGGCGACCGCGACGCGCTGGCCCTGTCCGCCGGAGACCTCGCCGGGGCGCTGGGGCCCGACGTCGGCGACCTCCAGCCGCTCCAGCCACTCCCGCGCGGCGCGTTCGGCGTCCTTGCGCCGGACACCGGTGAGCCGCAGCGGCAGCGCCACATTCTCCAGACAGGTCAGTTCGGGTACCAGCTGGCCGAACTGGAAGACGAAGCCGAATTCGCTCCGGCGCAGGGCGCTGCGCTCGGCGTCCGGCATCTCGGTCAGCACCCGGCCGTGATAGGTGATCGTGCCCGAGTCGGGGGGCACGATCCCGGCGAGGCAGTGGAGCAGCGTCGACTTGCCCGAGCCCGAGGGGCCCATGACGGCGACGACTTCGCCCGGGTGGATCGAGAACGTCACACCGTCGAGCGCGGGGGTCGGTCCGTACGACTTGCGCAGATCCTCGGCGATGAGCAGGGAGCCGGCGGGCGTCATCGGCCCATGTCCTTGCGGAGCCGGTCCAGCCGCGCCGTGGTCAGTTCCAGCCAGCGCAGATCGGCCTCCAGATGGAACAGCGCGTGATCGCAGATCAGCTGGTCGGCGAGGTCGCCCTCGCGTTTGCGCGCGGTGAGGCTCCGCATCATCCGCAGATGCTCGGCGCGCTGGGCGTCGAGCAGATCGGCGGCGCTGCGGCCGGTGAGCAGCGCTATGACGACCTTGGTGTAGAGGGTCGATTGGAGATACGGCTCCGGGTTCTCCGGCGTCGCGAGCCATCCGGCGACATCGGTGACACCGGCCTCGGTGATCGCGTATCTCTTCCGCTCGGGTCCGCCGCCGGCCTCGACGCCGTCGACCACGACGAGCCCGTTCTTCAGCAGCCGGGACATGGTCGAGTAGACCTGTCCGTAGTGCAGGGGGCGGTCGCGGCCGAATCGGTCGTCGAAGGACCGCTTGAGGTCGTACCCGTGGCGCGGCCCCGACTCCAGGAGTCCGAGAAGAGTGTGCCCGATTGACATACCCGCACTATACATACAGTGTATAGGCGCGTGAAGACGCCCCTCCCACGGCTGTGCGACGGGGCCAGGGCCCCGCATCCGTTGGACTGCACTGAGGGCGTACTCAACCTTGGGCGAGGCCGCGGCCGAGGCGATGGAGCGGGCAGTGAAGCTCAGGTGCCGGTGTTCGTGTCCTCCTTCACGAGGCGACTCGTGAAGCCTTGGCGGCACAGCCGTTCGTATGCTGCGGTGACGTCGGTGGGGACGGGTTGTCGGATCATGAATCCGTGTGCGGGGTAGATCAGGAGTCGTTGCAGCGCACCCACCAGCATGTCGATGACGCGGTGCGGGTCGCCGATGGAATCCGTATACGTCTCGAAGGCCATCGGGACGGATGCGCTGACAATGTCGACACCGGGCCAGAGTTTGCGCGCCGTGGCGTATGCGCGCCGTTCCTCGTACGGCTTACTGATCAGCAGCACGGACGAGACGTCGATGCCGGCCCCTTCGAGCAGTGCTCGCGAAAAGCGGATGTTCTCGCCGGTGTTACGGGCACGGGGCTCCACGAGTACGGCGTGATCGGGAACGCCGAGCGCGAGGGCCCGTTCCCGGTAATGGACCGCTTCACCTCGGGGCATGAGTTCGCGCGTCGTGCGACTGGTCGCCCCGGTGAAGACGATGAGCGGCATCATCCCGCTCCGGTACAGCTCCACCGACGCGTCGGCCACCCCCAGGTCATGGCTGCCCAGGCCAACAGCGACCGAGCACGGCCGGGGCTCGTGTCGCATCCTGTGGAACTCCCACAGCCGCCGGGCGTCCGCCCATGCCTGTTCCGAGATCACGGCGCTCCTTGCTCGCGACTACGACTCTTCGCCTGCCGACCACTCTTCGCGAAGGATTCCGTAGGTGATGGAGTCCCGCCAGGCGCCATGGACATGGACGTGTCCGCGGATTACTCCCTCCTCGGTCATTCCTGAGGCCAGGAGCGTCTTCGCGGACGCGGTGTTCATCGGAGCGCGAGCGGCCCAGACGCGATGGAGGTCAAGGTCTATGAACGCCAAGGTGAGGAGCAGCCGCACCGTCTCGCGCCCGTATCCCACTCGCCAACTGTCCGGTCGCAGTGCGAACCCCATGGTCGCGGCGCGCTGCTGGTGCGGGTCCATCGCAAGGCGCGCGAATCCGATGACGTCGCCGCTGTCGCGTTGGACAACGCCGAGGGCGTACTCAACCCGAGGCGAATCTGCGGCCGAAGCGATGGAGCGGCTGACGATCCCACCGACTTCTTCGCGGGAACGGGGGGTGAAGCTCAGGTGTGCGGTCGCTTCGGCGTTGCCGTAGATGGAATGGACCGCTTCCACGTCATCGATGATGAGTTCGCGGAGCGAGAGACGCGCGCCGTTACGATCGACCGGATACATGCTGACCGATGCTAATGCAGGCTGAGGGCGTCCAAGCGGCGCTTGATGCGAGGGGTGTTCAGCCGTTGTGCTCAGAGAGCGTACGAGCCCGCCGACGCTTCCGCGCTTGAGGGCACGGCGGCGCCGGCAGGCATTTCGGCAGGCGTGCTTCAACGGAGCAGGGCAAGTGGGGGTTGCCGACCGAACATGGCGATTTCATCGCGCAGATCCCTCGCGACCACGGCGTCACGCACCGGTTCACGCAGGAGCGATACCCGTACACGGTCCACGGAGCCGATGATGCCGACGTTGCGCTGCGAGGGAGGTAGATCCAGCACGGGCTGAACCGCGGCGGCGGCCCCTTCCACATCGCCCGACCCGAGACGCGCGAGAGCAAGATTGGATTGCGCGCCCGCCGCGTCGCCGAATGCCCAGTGCGGATCGCCCGGATCGCTGAACCCTCGTACGGCTTGCTCCGCACGAGTTACCAGGCCCGGCATGGCGTCGGAGTGACCGAGGAGCACGGTCGCTTCCACCTCGTAGTAGTCCTGTCGGCAAGCGGGAAAGACGAAGTTGCCGCCCAATTCGTCGAGGTCGTCGCTCGCCGTCCGGTCTCTGGCTTCGCGTCCACGGAGGTTTGCCGCGGCCACGCTCTCCGGGTCCCCGAGCACGGCAGCGGCTCGGGCCTCCAGGCCGGCGAGCCATACGGTCACGCTTCCCGTGAGGCCCGTCGCGGCTGATGCTCCTTGGCGAGCGAAGTGGAGAGCGTCCCCAGGACGCTCGGCCCAGTACGAAATGAGGGACTGGAGCCCTCGAACCCAAGCGCTCATGCCGAGGTGCTCGGCCTTGTCCGCGCACACAGCCGCTGTTCGTGCCTGCATCATGGCCGACGCCGGGTCAGCGAGGTCGTGACTCGCCTTGGCCAGCATTCCGGACAGCAGTGAGGCAAGAAAGTAGAGATCCCTGGTCTGCGACGGCTTCGCGCGGCCGCTTTCCAGCAACCGGAAGGCGCGATCCTGGAGTTGGGTCAAGTCGTCCAAGACAGCGCCAAGAGGGACGCGTGTATAGATGCCGGCAATGCGTCGGGTCTCATCCTGGAGGTAGGCCATGGTTTCCGGCCCTACCTCGTTGTGCTCCGCTCCCATGGCGAATTCAATGGCGCGTCGTGCGGCCATAGCTGCGTCCCGTCCCATCTTCTGCTGTTCCGCGCCGGAAGCGGCGCCGACGTTGGTGTCCGACAAGCTGGACTGCCGAGAAGACCTGTTCCCCACCGGCAGATGTTCCTTGGCTGGGGCTTCTGAGAGGAGTTCATGGATCGGCCTCATGAAAAGGTGCGCGAGAATTCTCCGGGCATCGTTCTGAGGCGTCACTCTCCCCGAGTACCAACGCTCAAAGGTCCTGTCCGAGACCGTGTGCGTGGTGAGAGAGGAGTCCCGAACCTTGCCAGCCAGGCTTTGTGCTGCCTGGTGGTACTGATCGATGAAGGTTCGATAGTCCATCCATCCCCTTTCGTCGATCAGACACCGGAGGAGCGTGGGCATGGAATCCCCCTCTGCTGTTCAGCGCGATAGGGCGACGTTACGCCCATGATGCTTGCAACTGAGCCTGTCCATTGGGTTCCTGACGAATCTGTCGGAACTCTGGCGTCACTCTGTCGAGGGTTTGTCTCCTTCCCCGCTCTGCTCGCGCAGGAATGACGTGGATCTGTCGGTAGATCTGCGTTAGCCGCGTTGCGACGATCGACACCCACCACCTCATGTGCCCATTTCGCCACGGAAAGTAACCGAAGCGCGGGTGTGTCGAGTGCTGGTCAGTACAGGACTACGAGGGGAATCGCATGGTGACCATGCTCCCGAAGCAGTACGAAGAAGCCGGTTGTCGGCCACCGGCGGGGCCTCCGCCCCAGCTCATGCTTGTCGGTGCCCCGGAGTCCGTCCGGGTCGCTCGCGCCTACGCGCGTGAGTTCATCGCGTACCACCTGCCGGATTTAGCACCTGACCACGCGAACAACGTCGAACTTGTCGTCTCGGAGTTGGTCACCAACGCCGTTCGATACGGGACTGAGCCCGGCGACTGCTTGCTCGTCGAGCTGTTCGGCGTGGCCGCCCGTGTCCGTATCGAGGTGCGGGACCCCGTACGGCGGCGGCCGTCCTTCAAGCCCGATTCCCATGAACGCGTCCGGGGGCGTGGGCTGTTCATCGTCGAGGCGCTGGCGGAGTGCTGGGGTGTGGTCGACCAGCCGTTCGGCAAGACCGTATGGGCAGTGGTGACACGGTGACGGAGTCGCCGACCGGCCAATCCACTGTCCCGGGCCCAGGGTTCGTCGCGGGGTGTGTCGTCTCGACATGGCTCGACGTCACACCGGCGGGCCCAGTTGCGTGGTTGCTGCTCGGACATCCAGCGCCGCGTCGCCCCGTTGAGACGACGGGGAGTGTCGAGGCCGGATTGCGGAGCATTGCCGCCGTGATGGGGCTGCGGCGCGTCATCGAGAGCGTGCCGTACGTCGGTGAACGCCTGCTGATCCGGGGCCCGATCACCGCTCTCGACTACGGACACCCCGACTGTCTCCTACGCCTCCCGGCCCCCGGCCCTCGTTGGCGCGCCCACCTGACCCGGGGCGGACTCGCATGCATCACCATCGGACTCGATTCCGTGCCGCTGGGCGCAAGCCAGGACGCCATCGACACGTACATACGGCGGTCCGCCACGGCCGGAAGGGCGCTCGTGGGCGCCACCGGCGTACGAACCCGCTGGTGAGGAGACGTCACCGGCCTCCGTCGATGGTTCTCATCATCGCGCTGTCCGCGCTTCTCATGTTCATTCTGACGATCGCCAGCGATCAGTTCGACCCATAGACCCCCGTTTCCGGCCGGACTCCCGGCGAAGGAAAGGCCGGCCGGAACGGGTTCGGGCCACCAGGGCCCAGCACTGCACCAGTCGGGCTGTCCGGACGGACCGGATGCCGACACGGCACAGGAGGTCACCATGCGACACCTCATTGACCTGGTCAAGTACGGCGGAGAGGGCAACGGCGGAAGCGGCGGAAGCGGCGACGACGGCGGACAGGGCGGCAATCCTTCCGGCGGCTGTGGCGATGGCGACGGCTGCGGTCGCAGGTAACAGCACATCCTCAACGCGGCGGCCCCTTCTCCGGGCGGGGCCGCCCACTCCTGGCGGAGGAGAAAAATGGTGCCGCACCACCACGCGTACGTATGGCTCGGTCACGGCGACGTACTGGTCAAGCCGGGTGACGCGCATCGGCGCCCTGGGCATCCCGAGTTCGCGTCGGCGCAGGTAATGCCGCTGGAAAGCGCGGACTGGCTGCTCAAGAGCGCGTCCCGGATCGAGGCAACGTTCACCGAACCTCAAGAGGCCGCGGACTGGTTCGTGGAACAGCTGGCACGACACGGCGAGACGTTCACCGGCAGCTACGCCCCCATTGCCGATCCCGACGAGATCGCCCGGCGCCTCGTGACCCGCGCAGACATCGTCGGCGGTTGGTGGGCGACCGGCGGCCGGTTCCTGTCCGTCAACCTGATCGCTTGTAGTCCGCACCGTGACCGCAGGGAGTACGCCTGCCCGGCTCGGTGACAGGGGCCCACGTGAGCGCCAAAGTTCGGCGCCTTGATCAGGGCATGACGCTTAAGAAGCCGTTTCTCTTGGTGAGCGGGCGCCGGGCATCATGACCACCGGTAGAAGCCACTGTGTGAGAGGACGAGTACGGCAGATGTCTGGAGGCGTAACGGCGGCTTTGACCGAGCTGTGGCAGCAGCACTGGCCCGACTGTCCTCCGGTCGGGTACAAGCTCCGCGACCCGTATCGGAATGTCTGGGTGCGCTTCCATAGCCTGCCGGAGTCGAAGCGATACGCGGAGGAGGAGAGCGAGTACACCGTCGTCCTGGAGCGGTACAACACCGTCCTCGATGAGTTGTTCGCCGGTGGGGATGTCTACGTGATCATCCCAGTTTGGGCGACCGAAGCCGAAGTTCCGCCATTCCAGCCAGATGCCGGCTACTGGCAGACCCTGCTGGTGGCGGACGATCCTGACCCGGAGTTCCGTACCTACTGCCACCTTTTCGCCGCCCGCCGGCCCTGGCGATACGGCTGCCTCGACGAGCTGCTCCGTGACCTCGCGGACGACAAGGTGGCGGGAGTCCTCATCACCGACACCCAGATGGGACGCATCTACCACCCCTACGACGGTGGCGCCGATGTCTTCCTCGCCACGCCCGAGGAGCGTGATCAGACGCGCGATCGGCATGCCGACTGGCTTTCCAGTCACCCGTCGGGTCTCTGACGGGACTGGCTCACCACCCCGTCCACGTCGTGGGAATCAGGTAGTCAGCCGACGGAAGCAGATACGAAGGGCCGCTATGGTGATCAGGTGGATCTTCGATCCCAGCTCGCCGCGATCGGTCGGATTCGGTCCCGTCAAAGGCCCCCTTTTGCAGCCCTGACGCTGACCGAGTCGATCGCGCACCGCGTCCAGCCAAGCTCACTCCGGGCACGGAGTTCGTCGAGCACGACCCGATGGAACCGGGCCCAGACCCGATCCCGGCTCCATTGGGTGAAGCGCCGGTAGACCGTGGGCCAGGCCGGTCCGAACACCGGCGGCGACTGCCGCCGGGTGCAGCCCAACGTCGCCACGAAGATGATCGCGCCAAGGCCTCACGGTCACCGGCCCGACGTCGGTTCCCGCCCTGCGGACGCTTCACCTCGGTCGGCGGCACCACTCGTCGGAACAGCACCCACAATTCCTCCGGCACCAACGGCTCAACCAAATCTCTCATGCGCGGCCCGACGAACGATCACGCCAAAAGGAACGACGCTCAAACAGTCCCCTCGGTGGGCAGCCCGCCCGGTGTCTCGTCCTCCGCTTCCCCATCGGGCGGCCCCGGTTCCGCCGTCTTGCGAGGCCGGCCGCGGCGTGGGATCGGCGACGTGTTGGTGGGTAGCCGGCCCGCCTCGGCCAGGGCCCGGCGGAGCAGGAACTCGATCTGCGCGTTGGCGCTGCGCAGCTCGTCGGACGCCCATCGTGCGAGGGCGTCGTACACCGCCGGGTCCAGTCGCAGGAGAACCTGCTTGCGTTCGGTCACTGGTAGAGCGTGCCCGTGTTCACGACCGGCTGGGCCGCCCGGTCCCCGCAGAGCACGACCAGCAGATTGCTCACCATCGCGGCCTTGCGCTCCGAGTCCAGCTCCACGATGTCCTGCTCGGTGAGGCGGGTGAGTGCCGCCTCGACCATGCCGACCGCGCCGTCCACGATCAGCCGGCGGGCCGCGACGACGGCGCCCGCCTGCTGGCGCTGGAGCATCGCCGAGGCGATCTCCGGCGCGTAGGCGAGATGCGTGAAGCGGGACTCGATGATGTGGACACCGGCCGCCTCCACCCGCGCGTGCAGTTCGATGGCGAGCTTCTCGGTGATCTCCTCGGCGTTGCCGCGCAGCGAGAGACCGGACTCCTCGTGGGCGTCGTACGGGTACTCGATGGCGATATGCCGTACGGCCGCCTCGGTCTGCGTGGAGACGAACTCCAGGAAGTCGTCCACCTCGAACATCGCCTGCGCGGTGTCCTCGACCTTCCAGACCACGACCGCGGCCAGCTCGATCGGGTTGCCGTAGGCGTCATTGACCTTGAGGACGGCCGTCTCGTGGTTCCGTACGCGCGTCGAGATCTTGGTGCGGGAGGTGAGCGGGTTCACCCAGCGCAGTCCGTCCGTACGGATCGTGCCGCGGTAGCGCCCGAAGAGCTGGACGACCCGGGCCTCGCCCGGCGCCACCATGTTCAGTCCGCACATCGCGAAGATCGCGGCGATGCCGACGAGTACGCCGATCACGATCAGCGCCGCCTTCAGTCCGGCCGACCCGACCGTGGCGCCCAGGGCGATCAGGGCGACGCCGGCGACGAGACCGAGCAGTCCGAGCAGCAGGGCGAGCCCGCCGCCGATGCTGTGGGCGGGGTTCTCCCGGACCCGTGGCGCGGGCATCTCGGGTATGTCGTCCGACGCGGGTGTGCTGACGGTGGTGCTGGTGGAGGCCATGATCCATCCCCGTTTCCGGTCCGCTTCCGCCGATCGGCGGTAGCTAGCATTGTGATTACACATTATGCCTCACGCAACCTTCCGGCGCTCCCGTGAGTCGATTCAGGTGGGATAGGTGCTGATTGTCACGTCCTAAAAGACCTGATCGGTTGCCCTTTGTCACAGGGAGCGGTGTTAGCTTGCTGAGCTGATTCCGGTGCGTGAGCAGCCACGGACGAGTCCTGACGAACAGGAGAGCGGAGCGAGACGGCGATGGGCCGAGCGGAAGCCAGACGGGCGAGCCGGCGCGGTGCGCGCCGCGCCGCGAAACCGGGCGGCATACGCCGCTTCTTCACGCTGAAAAGACTGCTCGGTACGTTCTTCGGGCTCTGTCTGCTCGCCCTCGGCGGGCTGTTCGTGCTCTATCTGCTGGTCCCTGTGCCGAGCGCCAACGCGCAGGCCGAGATGCAGAGCAACGTCTACAAGTACAGCGACGGCACGATCCTCACCCGCACCGGCGAGATCAACCGCGAGATCGTCGGCCTGGAGAAGATCCCCAAGGACGTCCAGCACACCTTCGTCGCCGCCGAGAACAAGTCCTTTTACCAGGACTCCGGCGTCGACATCAAAGGCACGACCCGCGGTCTGATCAACACCCTCTCCGGCAAGGGCAAGCAGGGTGGCTCGACCATCACCCAGCAGTACGTGAAGAACTACTACCTCAATCAGGACCAGACGATCACCCGCAAGCTCAAGGAGCTGGTGATCTCCCTCAAGGTGGACCGGAACACGAGCAAGAGCGAGATCCTGGCCGGGTACATGAACACCAGCTACTACGGCCGCGGCGCGTACGGCATCCAGGCCGCGGCCCAGGCGTACTACGGGATCGACGCCTCCGCGCTGAACCTCGCCCAGGGCGCGTATCTCGCCGCGCTGCTCCAGGCCCCCAGCCAGTACGACTGGGCGGCGGCCACCGACACCGGCAAGAAGCTGGTCACCGAGCGCTGGAACTATGTCCTCGACAACATGGTCGAGCAGAACTGGCTGGATTCCACCACCCGCTCGGGGCTGAAGTTCCCGGTGCCCCAGGCACCGAAGGCCGCCCCCGGGATGGAGGGCCAGGCCGGCTATCTCGTCGAGGCCGCCAATGACGAGCTGGAGCGCCAGGGCGTCGACAAGGCGGAGATCGCCAAGGGCGGCTGGACGATCACCCTCAATATCGACAAGAAGCGGCAGCAGGAGCTCGTCCGGTCCGTCGACAGGCAGCTGGAGAGCAAGCTCGACCGCAAGAACAACAAGACGGACGCGACGGTGCAGGCCGGCGCCACCTCCGTCGACCCGAAGACCGGCAAGGTGGTCGCGCTCTACGGCGGTACGGGCGCCACCGAGCACTGGATATCCAACGCCACCCGCACCGACTACCAGCCCGCCTCGACCTTCAAGCCGGTCGTGCTCGCCTCCGCGCTGGAGAACGGCGCCGAGACCCAGGACGGCCGGAAGATCGGCGTCAATACCCGGTACGACGGCACCAGCAAGCGGCCCGTCGAGGGCAGTGACACCCCGTTCGCCCCCGAGAACGAGGACGACCGCTCCTACGGCAGGGTCAGCGTCCAGAACGCGATGAACAAGTCCATCAACTCCGTCTTCGCGCAGATGGTCGTGGACGTCGGCCCGCCCGAGGTCAAGAAGACCGCCCTGGACCTGGGGATGCGGGACAAGGGCTTCCCCGAACGGCCCGCGATCACCCTCGGCACGATGAACGCCTCGACCTGGGACATGGCCGGGGTGTACGCGACCCTCGACAACCACGGCAGGAAGATCACGCCGACGATCGTGAAGTCCGCCGAGCACAAGGACCGTACGGTCGAGCTCCCCGACCCGATCGGGAATCAGGTGATCAGCCGGGAGACGGCCGACACCGTCACCAGCGTCCTCCAGGGCGTCGTCGACAACGGCTCGGGGTACGAGGCCGACACCTCGGCCTATGACGCGGCGGGCAAGACCGGTACCTCCGAGAACAACAAGTCGGCGTGGTTCGCGGCCTACACCCCGCAGCTCACCACGGTCGTCGCGCTGTTCGGTGAGTCCACCAAGGACGGCGGCGGGCAGGTCACGCTCACCGGCACCGCCAACTCCGGCCGGGCCAACGGCGGCGGCTTCCCCGCCCGGATCTGGGCCGACTACACCCTCGACGCGCTGAACGGCGGCTCCGACGCCACGTTCGACCTGGACATCCCGGTACCCGTGCGGGAGACACCGTCGGCGCCGGTGGAACAGAGCAGCCCGGAGAACACCCCGTCCACGGACCCCTCGCAGCCGACACCCTCGGAGCCCGCCCCGTCCGACTCGGCATCGGCCCCGTCCCCTTCCGAGTCGTCGGGGGAGAGCTCACCGAGCACGGAGCCCGGCGGAGGAGACCCGAGCGGACCGGGATCCAGTGAGTCGAGCGGCGCCTCGCCCGGCCATGACGGCCCCAACGGCCCCAACGGCCCCAATGGTCTCGGCAATGGGCCGGCGCTGAACGTTCCCTGACCCGGTCGCCGGGCGCACTGCGATCAGTGCGCCCGGCGACCGCGTCCGTACGCGTCCGTACGTCAGCCGCCGTTCGCCTTGTGGGCGATCCGGTCGCCGATCTCCTTGTCGATGTTGCGCCAGTACTGGAGCGCCCGGTCCAGCACGGGACGGGACACGCCCTGCGCCAGATGCCCGGAGACATTCGACACCAGCCGGTCGCGCGCCGCGTCGTCCAGCACCTGACGGACCTGGGTGCCCGCCTGGCCCCAGTCGTCGTCCTCGCGGTGCAGCTTGTACGCCTCGCGCACCATCTCACCGGCCGCGGCCCAGCCCGCCGGGTCGCCGAACCGGTCCACGTCGGCCGCGGGGCCACCGTACGAGTTCGGCGCGTACGGCCTCGCCGCGTTCGCCGCCTCGTAGCGCATCGGACCGTCCTTGGCGTACGAATTCACCTGCGAGCGCGCCCGGTTGGGCGGCAGCTGGGCGTAGTTCGGGCCGATCCGGTAGCGGTGCGTGTCCGGGTACGAGAAGAGCCGGCCGAGCAGCATCTTGTCCGGGGACGGGCCGATGCCCGGCACCAGATTCGAGGGTTCGAACGCGGCCTGCTCGATATGGATGAAGAAGTTGTCCGGATTCTTGTCGAGCGTCATCCGGCCGACATCGATCAGGGGGTAGTCGCCGTGCGGCCACACCTTCGTCAGATCGAACGGATTGAAGCGGTAGTCTGCGGCGTCCTCGAACGGCATGATCTGGACCTTCAGGCTCCAGGTCGGCGCGTTCCCGGACTCGATCGACTCGTACAGATCACGGCGGTGGTGGTCACCGTCCGAGCCCGCCATCTCGTCGGCGTCGGCCTGGGTGAGACAGCCGATGCCCTGGTCGGTCTTGAAGTGGTACTTCACCCAGAACCGCTCACCGGCGCCGTTCACCCACATATAGGTGTGCGAGCTGTAGCCGTTCATGTGCCGGAATGACTTCGGGATGCCCCGGTCGCCCATCAGCCAGGTGACCATGTGCGCGGACTCGGGGGAGAGCGTCCAGAAGTCCCACTGCATGTCGTTGTTGCGCAGCCCGGTGGCCGGGTGGCGCTTCTGGGAGCGGATGAAGTCCTGGAACTTCATCGGGTCGCGTACGAAGAAGATCGGCGTGTTGTTGCCGACCATGTCGTAATTGCCGTGTTCGGTGTAGAACTTCAGCGCGAAGCCACGGGGGTCGCGCCAGGTGTCGGGCGAGCCGAGCTCGCCCGCGACCGTGGAGAACCGGGCCAGCATGTCGGTGCGTCTGCCCGGCTGGAAGAGGTCGGCCTTGGTGAACTGGCTGACGTCATTGGTCACTTCGAAGAATCCGTAGGCACCAGCGCCCTTGGCGTGGACCACTCGCTCGGGGACCCGTTCCCGGTTGAACTGGGCCATTTTCTCGATGAGGTAGTGGTCCTGCATCAGGATGGGGCCGTCGGGGCTGATGGAGAGCGAGTGCTCGTCGCTCTCCACCGGAATGCCGGCGTTGTTGGTCGTGTAAGGAGTCTTGGGGGTGGACCCGGACACGAGCGGCCTCCCGTCGATGGAGAGCCCGGGAGAGGGGAGGGCCAGGTCACCAGCGAGTGATCACAGGCCCTGTCCCGGGCTGGGGCAGCGGTCACTACGGCCGCCTGCCCCAGCTAACCTCTACGACACCTTGTCGGCAACATGTACGTTTCGGTCCATTTCGCCGAGTTTGTTCCGCTCGATGTCAGGCCCGTGTGGGGATCTCGAACCAGACCACCTTTCCGGTGGAGAGCCGGGTCGCTCCCCAGCGCCGCGCCAGCCGGTTGACCAGGAACAATCCCCGGCCGCCCTCGTCGGTGTCACGGGCCCGCCGCTGCCGGGGCAGCTGCGGCGAATCGTCCCCGACCTCACAGCGCAGTACGTCCGTACGGAGCAGCCGCAGCGTCACCGGGCGCTCCGCGTACCGCACGGCATTGGTCACGACCTCGCTGATCAGCAGCTCGACGGAATCGCTCAGCTCCTCCAGGTCCCAGCGGGACAGCGCCCGCCTGGCCAGCCGCCGCGCCCGGCCCGGAGCCGCGTCCTCCGGTTCCAGGAACCAGTACGCGACATCACTGGGCGCGATCCCGTCGAAACGGGCCGCGAGCAGCGCGATGTCATCGTCCCGGTCGCCGGGACCCAGAACATCGAGGACATCGTCGCAAAGCGCCTCCAGCGGCGGCGAATGGTCGGGCCCGGTCAGCTGCGCGGTGGCCGCGAGGCGTTCCCGCAGCTGCTCGATCCCCGTCCACACATCACGCAGCCGGGACTCGACGAGCCCGTCCGTGTAGAGGAGCAGGGTCGCCCCGGCGGGCGCGTCCAGCTCGACCGCCTCGAAGTCCACCCCGCCGACCCCGATCGGCGCGCCCGGCGGCACCCGTAGCACCTCCGCCCGGCCGCCCAGGTGCAGCAGTATGGGCGGCGGATGACCGGCGTTGGCGATCGTGATCCGGTGCGAGACCGGGTCGTACACCGCGTAGAGGCAGGTCGCCATCCGGTCCGTGCCCAGCCGCTGGGCCTGCTCGTCCAGATGGTGCAGCACCTCCTGCGGCGGCAGATCGAGACCGGCGAGGGTCTGCGCGGTCGTCCGCAGCTGGCCCATGATCGCCGCGGAGGTCATGGAGTGGCCCATGACATCGCCGACGACCAGCGCGACCCGGCTGCCCGGCAGCGGAATCGCGTCGTACCAGTCACCGCCCACCCGCGCGGTCTCTGCGGCCGGCAGATAGCGGGAGGCCAGCCGTACGCCGGTCGGCTGGGGCAGATTCTCCGGCAGCATCGTGCGCTGGAGCTCGTCCGCGATATACGCCTCGCGGCCGTACAGCACCGCCTTGTCGATGCCCAGCGCCGTATGCGTCGCCAGCTGCGCCGCGACCAGCAGATCGTTCGGCTCGAAGGCGGCGCGGTCCGGTCTGCGCAGGAAGACCGCGGCACCGATGACCCGCCGCCTGCCGCGCAGCGGCGCGAGGATCGCGCGGTGCCCGGACGGTACGGCGCGGTCGGCGCCGAGCAGCTCGGGCAGCGCGGCGCGGGCCGCGGCCGAGTCGCCGAAGACCGGACGCACGCCCCGCAGCACCTCGGAGAGCGCGCCGCCGGAGCGCACCTCGCACAGCTCGGCGGCCGGCATCACATCCGACTGCGGGTCGAGGATCGGCAGCCGCAGGCCATCGCTGAACTGGAGCGGGATACCGCCGCTGCCCTCCGTGTCGTCGTCGGTCAGCCGCAGCCGGTCCGTACGCCGCAGCCGCAGCACGAACGGCGAGACCGGGCGCTCGTCACCGACGGGGAGTGGGTCGCGCAGATAGACCAGTATGGCGTCGGAGAACGTCGGTACCGTCGCCCGGCACAGCCCGAGCACGATCTCGTCCAGGTCTATGCCGCGGGCGATCCGCCGGGTCGCGGCCCCCACGAAGCGCAGCCGGTCGCCCTCGCGCCGCGCCGTCGCCACGGGGTCGGGCGCCGGCGCCGGCACCGCGGGCTGCGGCACGGCGGAGGCACCGGCCTCCTGCCGCGGCCTGGTGCGTTCCTGCGGCCGGGCAACCAGGGGCTGCCGGCCTTCGTGGGAGGGGGGATGCTCCGTCACGCGTGGGATTCCGTCCGTCCGGGCCGGGGGTGCGATGCGATCGTTTCGACTGGCGAAACTACCGCGCGGCAGGCGGCGTCGACAGGGCGGCAGCCCTTACGCACGGCTCCACCCCCTCGTAGTGGCTCACGGTCGTTTGTTGTGCGGTCGTTGCGGGCGAACAGTGTGACCTGTGGTGTCCGGGTGCGGTGTGACCAAAGGTCAGTTGGCTTTCCGTACCGGTCTGTTGCCCCGCTCCGGTCTTCCGGAGGACGATCCTACGTTTCAACCCCGGGGGCGTATCAAGGATCTCACGACGCCGTATGCGTCCGAGCGCGTTCCCGGACGTGAATCGGTCACTTCACGGCGGCCCGGGTCCGCTCCGGCCGTGACGTCCCTCAGGGTCTCGACCGCGCCGCCGTACGGTCCCAGTCCGCGGGCAGCTCGGGCACCGGCCAGTGCGGCTCGGGCCGCCAGTGCTCCCAGCCGCCGCTGAACGGGGCGTCCCAGGCGCTGATCACCTCGACCGCCGCGCGCCCGGCCTCCCGGACGCGGCGCGCCTGCTCCGGGGCCATCAGGCCGTCCTGCTGTGCCTGCGCGAACTCGTCCTCGTCGCGCCAGCGCCAACTGCGGTCCGGATAGACGTCGATATCGAGGAAATGGTCCTCGGAGTCGACGCCCCCGGCCCATCGCGTACGCGGCTCCTCCAGGTTCACGTACCAGTTCTGGAACCGCCAGCCGCGCTCCCACCACAGCCACACCGACCAGGGCTCGCCCGGTCTGGCCAGCTTCAGCACGCCCATTCCGTACCACCGGTCGCGCACCACCGTGCGCGGCTTGGTGTAGCGGGTGGCCAGCGGCTCGCGGTGGACCGGGGTGCCGTCCGCGAGCGCCGGACGCACACACGGGGTGTCCGGCGCGAGCCAGGCCGCGAGCAGGTCGTCGGTGTCCTGCACGACCGTGACAGGACGGCAGATGTGCACGCGGTCCCCGGCGTTCTCCCGGTACCGCCACAAGATCTGTGTGCCGGGCGCCCAGTGCTGCCCGTTCGTCGCCCTCACCGTCGCTGTCATGCGCAGATCTTAGGGCCTGTCGTTCGGGGCGCCACGGCACACCTCACGCATTCACGGACGCGTCATCCGCAGCACATCCAGCGCCTCGTCGAGCTGCTCCAGGGTGAGATCCCCGCGCTCCACATAGCCGCCCGCCAGTACCGTCTCGCGGATCGTCAGGTGCTCGGCGAGCGACCTCTTGGCGACCTTCGCGGCCTCCTCGTACCCGAGGTACTTGTTCAGCGGGGTGACCACGGACGGCGACGACTCGGCGTACTCACGGGCCCGCTCGACATGGGCCGTGATGCCGTCGACCGTACGGTCCGCGAGGAGCCGGGAGACGTTCGTGAGCAGCCGTACGGACTCCAGGAGGTTCTTGGCGATCACGGGGAGCATCACGTTCAGCTCGAAGTTCCCGGCGGCGCCGGCCGTCGCGACCGTGGCGTCATTGCCCGTGACCTGCGCGGCCACCATCAGCACAGCCTCCGGGATCACCGGATTGACCTTGCCGGGCATGATCGAGGAGCCGGGCTGGAGATCCGGGAGGCTGATCTCGGCCAGTCCGGTGCGCGGGCCCGACGCCATCCAGCGCAGATCGTTGGCGATCTTGGTGAGGGAGACCGCGAGCGTACGGAGCTGCCCCGAGGTCTCCACGAGCCCGTCGCGGGCGCCCTGCGCCTCGAAGTGGTTACGGGCCTCCGTCAGCGGCAGCCCGGTCGCGCGGGCCACCTCCGCGATGACGGCCGCGGAGAAGCCGGGCGGCGTGTTGATGCCGGTGCCCACCGCCGTACCGCCGAGGGGCAGCTCGGCGAGCCGGGGGAGCGAGGCGGTCAGCCGCTCGCGGGCGTAGCGGATCTGCGCGGCGTAGCCGCCGAACTCCTGGCCCAGGGTGACGGGCGTGGCGTCCATCAGATGCGTACGGCCCGACTTCACGACGTCCCGGAACTCCTCCGCCTTGCGCTCCAGGGCGGCGGCGAGATGGTCGAGCGCCGGCATCAGCTCACCGGTGACGGCGGCGGTCGCGGCGATATGGATGCTCGACGGGAAGACGTCGTTGGAGCTCTGCGAGGCGTTCACATGGTCGTTCGGGTGGACCGCACGGCCGAGACGCTCGGTGGCGAGCGTGGCGATCACCTCGTTGGTGTTCATGTTCGAGGAGGTACCCGAACCCGTCTGGAAGACATCCACCGGGAAGTGCTCGTCCCAGCGGCCGTCCGCGACCTCGGCCGCGGCGTCCTGGATGGCGCCAGCGATGTCCTTGTCGATCACGCCGAGACCGGCGTTGACCTTGGCGGCGGCGGACTTGATCCGGGCCAGGGCCTCGATATGGGCGCGTTCCAGCCGCTGTCCGGAGACGGGGAAGTTCTCCACCGCGCGCTGCGTCTGGGCACGCCACTTGGCGTGCGCGGGGACCCGTACCTCACCCATGGAGTCGTACTCGGTCCGGTACTGGTTCTCGTCGGTCGTCATCGTCGTCGTACCTCCTGAGAGGGTGAGCGTCCGGCTGATCCGATGTGTTCCCCGTTGTGTTCCCCGTGAGTGTCGTGGAGACGGGAACGCCCTCCCCGGAGGAAGGCCGGGGAGGGCGCGTCGAGGGGGCCGTGCGCGGCCCGCGTGGCGAGGGCGTCAGGCGAGACCAGGGCCGCGCACCGGAATGCTGGTGAACGTGGGCGCGGGGGCCGGCTCGGTGAAGAAGTCGTTCCCCTTGTCGTCCACGACGATGAACGCGGGGAAGTCCTCCACCTCGATCTTCCAGACCGCCTCCATGCCCAGCTCCTCGTACTCGACGACCTCGACCTTCTTGATGCAGTCCTGGGCGAGCCGGGCGGCCGGGCCGCCGATCGAGCCGAGATAGAAGCCGCCGTGGGTACCGCAGGCGTCGGTGACCTGCTTCGAGCGGTTGCCCTTGGCGAGCATGACCTTCGAGCCGCCCGCCGCCTGGAACTGCTCCACGTACGAGTCCATCCGGCCGGCGGTCGTCGGGCCGAAGGAACCGGAGGCGTACCCCTCGGGCGTCTTCGCCGGACCCGCGTAGTAGACCGGGTGGTCCTTCAGGTACTGAGGCATCTCCTCGCCCGCGTCGAGCCGTTCCTTGATCTTGGCGTGCGCGATGTCGCGGGCCACCACGAGCGGTCCGGTGAGCGAGAGCCGCGTCTTGACCGGATACTTCGTCAACTCGGCGAGGATGTCGTCCATCGGACGGTTGAGGTCGATCCGGACGACCTGTCCCTCTCCCTCGTCGAGGTGTTCGTCGGTGGTCTCCGGGAGGAAGCGCGCCGGGTCCTTCTCCAACTGCTCCAGGAAGACGCCCTCGGCGGTGATCTTCGCGACGGCCTGCCGGTCGGCCGAGCAGGAGACGGCGATCGCGACCGGCAGCGAGGCGCCGTGCCGCGGCAGTCGCACCACCCGTACGTCATGGCAGAAGTACTTGCCGCCGAACTGCGCGCCGATACCGATCTTCTGCGTCAGCTCGAAGACCTTCTGCTCCAGCTCCTTGTCACGGAAGCCGTGGCCGGTCGGGGAGCCCTCGGACGGCAGCTCGTCCAGGTAGTGCGCGGAGGCGTACTTCGCGGTCTTGAGCGCGAACTCGGCGGACGTACCGCCCACCACGATCGCGAGGTGGTACGGCGGGCACGCGGCCGTACCGAGCGAGCGGATCTTCTCCTCCAGGAACTTCATCATGGAGGACTCGTTGAGTACCGCCTTGGTCTCCTGGTAGAGGAACGACTTGTTGGCGGAGCCGCCGCCCTTCGCCATGAAGAGGAACTTGTACGCGCCGCCGTCGGTGGCGTACAGCTCGATCTGCGCGGGCAGGTTCGAGCCGGTGTTCTTCTCCTCCCACATGGTGAGCGGAGCCATCTGCGAATAGCGCAGATTCAGCTTCGTGTACGCGTCGTAGATTCCGTGCGAAAGGGCTTCCTCGTCGCCGCCGCTCGTCAGTACGTGCTGCCCGCGCTTGCCCATCACGATCGCCGTGCCGGTGTCCTGGCACATGGGCAGGACGCCCGCGGCCGCGATATTCGCGTTCTTGAGGAGGTCGAGCGCGACGAACTTGTCGTTCGCGGACGCCTCGGGGTCGTCCACGATCCTGCGCAGCTGGGCGAGATGGGCCGGGCGCAGATAGTGCGAGATGTCGTGCATCGCCTCGGCGGCGAGCGCCCGCAGGGCCTCCGGCTCGACCTTGAGGAACGTACGGCCGTCGGCCTCGAAGGTGGAGACACCTTCTGCGGTCACCAGCCGGTACGGCGTGGTGTCCTCTCCCAGCGGAAGCAGATCCGAGTACGCAAACTCCGGCATTACGGCCATTCCTCACTCGACAGACAGCGGCGTGGCCTCCATTGGCGACGCGCTACGCGCTCTCCAGCGTAGGGCGCGGCACGGACGGCGATGCTGTGAGGTAAGGCTCAGTGGTCGTCGTTTTGTCACGGGCTTGGGATGACCCCGGTACACGCCTGGCGGGTCTGCCCCTAGTCGCGATCTATCGCGTTTCGCTACCCTGGGCCCGTGGACCTCGAAAAGCACCCTCAGAAGCCGGTCGCGCAGCAGCCGGTCGCGCCGGCGGAGCCTCCGGCCATCCGGGCCTCCGACGCCGACCGTGACCGGATCGCGGACATCCTTCGGGAGGCCCTCGCGGAGGGCCGGCTGGACGCCGAGGAGCATGCCGAGCGGATCGACTCCGTCTACCGGGCCAAGACGGTCGCCGAACTGGAGCCGCTGGTACGCGACTTGCCGGCCACCGGGGCCGACGGCCGCCCGGTCAGGCCGACGGCGTCCGCGTCGTCCTCATACGGATACGGTCCGGAGGACCCCGACGCCCCGGCCGAGAACCTTGTCGCGATCTTCAGCAGCTCGACGCGCAGGGGCCGCTGGCGCATCGGCAGCAGGACCAACGCCTTCTCGCTCTTCGGCAATATCGAGATCGACCTGACCGAGGCGCTCTTCGGGCAGCGCACCACCGTGATCAACGCGACGTCCATTTTCGGCAATGTCGAGATCACGGTCCCCCAGAACATCTCGCTGCGCGGCAACGGCACCGGAATCTTCGGCAATTTCGAGGTGGTCACGCTGGAGGCCGAGGAGCAGGACGCGCCGACCGTCGTCGTGAACGGTTACTCGGTGTTCGGCAATGTGGAGGCCAAGCCGAAGCGCGGCAAGTTCATCGCCGATCTCCGCAATCAGCTCCGTAAGCACCTCGGTCACTGACTCGCCCGACCCGGGCCTTTTCGGCTACTTCCGGCCAAAGGCGTCCTGTTGTGGGGGCGCGTCCGGAATTCCGTACCGCGTTCCGGACTCCGAACTGGCTGCCACTCAGTGCATAGGCGTGCGTACAGCGGGTAGGGAAAGCTTCATCGTCTCTCGCTCGCGAAGCCGTCGTCAGGAGTAGACCGTGCTGCAACTGCCGCATCAGCCCCTGCAGGTCGCCGCCGTACCGCCCCAGCGGAGTCCCGCTCGGGAGGATCAGGCCGGGCCCTGGCATTCGGAGGCGGTGTGCCGCCGGGACGAAGCCGGATTGTTCTTCGCCCCCTCGAAGGAGCCGACAGCCGCGAGACTGGCGCGGGAGGAGGCCGCGAAGCGCGTCTGTGCCCGCTGTCCGGTCATGGTCGACTGCCGGGAGCATGCCCTGCTCCAGCCCGAGCCGTACGGGGTGTGGGGCGGGCTGACCGCGGCCGAGCGCCGGGTGGTGCTGGCCCGTCGTCGGCGGCGCGAGGTGGAGTTGCGGAAGGCCGCCGCGGCGGGTGACCGGATCGCAGCCGCTGGTTGAAGCGGATTGGTTCGCGGGCGGTACGGATACGGAGGGGGCGCCCCGCCGCACAGCTGGGGCGCCCTCTGCGTATGCGCCGGTCCGTTGTGTCGGTCCGTTGGCGACGGTGACGGCGAGGGCTACTTGGCGCGGTCGAAGTCGATCGTGCTGTAGGCCCGGAGCTTCGAGAGCCGATGGGTCGAGTCGATCTGCCGGATCGTGCCCGACTTCGAGCGCATGACCAGGGACTGAGTGGTCGCGGTCTCCGAGCGGTAGCGCACCCCGCGCAGCAGTTCGCCGTCCGTGATGCCGGTGGCGACGAAGAAGACATTGTCGCCACTGACCAGATCATCGGTGGACAGGACGCGGTCCAGATCGTGCCCGGCGTCGATCGCGCGCCGCCGCTCGGCCTCGTCCTTGGGCCACAGCTTGCCCTGGATGACACCGCCGAGGCACTTTATGGCGCACGCCGAGATGATGCCCTCGGGGGTGCCGCCGACGCCCATCAGCAGGTCGATGCCGGTGCCTTCGCGGGCGGCCATGATCGAACCGGCCACATCGCCGTCGGAGATGAACTTGATCCGGGCGCCGGTCTCCCTGATCTCCTTGACGATGCCCTCGTGGCGGGGGCGGTCGAGGATGACGACGGTGACATCGTCGGGCGTCGAGTGCTTGGCCTTGGCGACCCGGCGGATATTGACCGCGACGGGCGCGTTGATGTCGACGAAGTCGGCCGCCTCGGGGCCGGTGACGAGCTTGTCCATGTAGAAGACCGCGGACGGGTCGAACATGGCCCCGCGGTCGGCGGCGGCCAGGACGGCGATCGCGTTCGGCATGCCCTTGGCGTTCAGGGTGGTGCCGTCGATGGGGTCCACGGCGATGTCGACCTCGGCGCCGGTGCCGTCACCGACATGCTCGCCGTTGAACAGCATCGGGGCTTCGTCCTTCTCGCCCTCACCGATGACGACCACGCCGTTCATCGACACGGTGGAGACGAGCGTACGCATGGCGTTCACCGCGGCGCCGTCCGCGCCGATCTTGTCCCCGCGCCCGACCCACCGGCCGGCCGCCATCGCGGCTGCCTCGGTGACCCGGACCAGTTCCAGGGCCAGGTTGCGGTCGGGTGCCTCGGGAGACACCTCAAGGGGAGGCGGTAGTTGATGCTCGGTCATCGGAGCGCACCTTTCTGTACGGCGACGGCCGGAAAAGAGGGTGATACGACTCTATCCGTACATCGACAGATTGAGCAGAGGGCCCCACGTATGAGCGCCGGGGTGTGATGCGACGATGGTGCGGTGGCGAGTACGCGAGGCAAACAGACGGTGCGGGACCTCTTCCTGTCGATGGCGGTCATCGGAGTCGTCGTCGCCGGGATCTATCTGTTCATCCCGCATGACGACGAGCCCATCCCGGTCAAGGCGGTCGACTACCGGGTCGAGCTGCTGACCGCGCGGCGCGCGGCGCCGTACCCGGTGCTGGCGCCGGCGGGCCTGGCGGAGACATGGAAGCCGACGTCCGTCTCGTACAAGCGTGAGAGCGACAACGCCTGGCACCTCGGGTATCTGGCCCCGGACGGCCAGTACGTCGCGGTCGAGCAGTCGACGGGGGCTCCCGAGAAGTACGCCGCGGAGGTCAGCAGGCAGGCCGCGGACACCGGTAAGACGCAGCAGGTGGCGGGTGAGACCTGGCAGCGCTGGGAGGGGCCGAAGTACGACGCCCTGGTCCGGACGGACGGGGACGCGACGACGGTGGTGACGGGTACGGCGTCCTTCGAGCGGCTGGCCGAGATGGCCGCCGCGCTGGAGGCCGACGCGCAGGAGGCCGGGGGCCCGGAGTCGGGGAAGCCGGAGGCCGAGACGGCCGGAGTCGCGGCGTCCTGACCGCACGTAACCCTGCCCACAGGTAACCCCTGACCAGGCACAACCCTGACCACATGTAACGAGGCCGGGGACCCGCACGGGTCCTCGGCCTCGTTACGTGTGCGGGCTCAGACGGTGGTGACGGCCTCGTCGTAGGAGAGGCGCGGGGAGCGCGGGTGCCAGGCGTTGTCGCCGGGCTTGCCGATGTTGATGATCATCAGCGGGGTGTGGTCGTCGTCCAGGAACTCCTTCTGGACGCCCGCCGAGTCGAAGCCTGACATCGGGCCCGCGGCGAGCCCGGCGGCCCGGACGCCGACGATGAAGTAGCCGGCCTGGAGAGTGGCGTTCAGCGCGGCGGTGTGCTCGCGGACCGAACGGTCACCGAAGAAGTCCTTCGCCTGCGGGAAGTGCGGGAAGAGCTGGGGCAGCTCCTCGTGGAACTCGTTGTCCGCGGCCAGGATCGCGACGAGCGGCGCGGTGGCGGTCTTGGCCTGGTTGCCCTCGGACATGAGCGGTACGAGGCGTTCGCGGGCCTCGGCGGAACGGACCAGGACGACGCGCAGCGGCGACTGGTTCATCGAGGTGGGGCCGTACTTGACGAGGTCGTAGATGGCCTGCACCTGCTCCTCGGTCACCGGCTCGTCGGAGAACGTATTGGCCGTACGTGCCTCACGGAAGAGGAGGTCCTGAGCGGTGGAGTCGAGAACGAGGGACATGGAAGTACCTTCCGGGGGCGCGATGGATCCGGTAAACAGCATTCACCGTACAAGTGGATGTGTGAACCTTCAACAAAAATCGCCGATGGGGTGACTCGACTCACAACATGGGGTGACTCGACTCGCAACGACCCCGCAGGTCACGACAGGGGAGTCAGGCCAGGGGCGCTTCCGCCTCGCCGCCGTTCCGGCCGTCCTGTTCCGGGGCCTCGTCCGCGAGGGACGCGTCGAGCCGCGCCCTGGCACCGTCCAGCCAGCGGCGGCAGACCTTCGCCAGCTCCTCGCCCCGCTCCCACAGCGCCAGCGAGTCCTCCAGAGAAGTGCCGCCTGCCTCCAGCCGCCGTACGACCTCGATCAACTCATCCCGCGCCTGCTCGTAACCGAGCGTCGCGTGCTCGTCCGTCCTGGCCATGTGATCCACCTTCTCAGACCTTCTTGACCTTCTTGGATGCGCGCCGGTGGCGCGGTCGGACAACGATCGCGTCAGCCCTCATTCGGCGACCCGTACCGTGAACTCACCCTCCGCCACCCTGGCCCGCAGCTCCTCGGCCGCGGTGACCTCGCCCGGCGAGCGTACGACCGTCCCGTCCGGCCGCTGGAGCACCGCGTAACCGCGCTCCAGCGTCGCCGCCGGGGACAGCGCGACCACCCGGGCGCGGGTGTGCGACAGCTCGGAGTCCGCGCGGTCCAGCAGATGCCGCAGCACCCGCCGGCTCCGGTCGGCGAGCGCGTCCACCTCGGCCGCGCGCTCGTCCACCATCCGGTGCGGCCGTTCCATCACGGGCCTGGCCAGCGCGTGGGCGAGACCGCGCTCCTCCCGGTCGAGCAGCCCCCGTACCGTCCGCAGGGCCCGGTCCCGCAGGGCCTGTACGCGGTCCTGTTCCTCCCCGACGTCCGGCACGATCCGCTTCGCGGCGTCGGTCGGGGTGGAGGCCCGTACGTCCGCGACCAGGTCCAGCAGCGGCGCGTCCGGCTCATGGCCGATCGCGGAGACCACGGGCGTACGGCACGCCGCCACCGCCCGTACCAGCTGCTCGTCCGAGAACGGCAGCAGATCCTCCACGCTGCCGCCGCCCCGCGCCACGACGATCACATCCACCTCCGGCAGCGCGTCCAGCTCCTTGACCGCCTGGACGACCTGCGCCACCGCGTTGACCCCCTGCACCGCGGTGTTGCGGACCTCGAAGCGCACCGCGGGCCACCGCCGCCGCGCGTTCTCCAGCACATCGCGCTCGGCCGCCGAGGCCCGTCCGCACACCAGCCCGATCAGCTGCGGCAGAAAGGGCAGCGGCTTCTTGCGGTCGGCGGCGAACAGCCCCTCGGCCCCCAGGGACTTCTTCAACAGCTCCAGCCGCACGAGCAGTTCACCGATGCCGACGGGCCGTATCTCCGTGGCCCGCAGCGACAGCTGCCCGCGCGGCGCGTACCACTCGGGCTTGGCCCGCACCACGACCCGCGCGCCCTCGGAGACCACGTCCGCGATCGCGTCGAAGACCTGGCGGTAGCAGGTCACGCTCACCGAGATGTCGTACGACGGATCGCGCAGCGTCAGAAAGACGACGCCCGCCCCCGGCCTGCGCGAGAGCTGGGTGATCTGTCCCTCGACCCAGATGGCACCGAGCCGGTCGATCCACCCGCCGATGAGCCGCGACACCTCGCCGACGGGCAGCGGGGCCTCCGCGGATGTAGTGAGAGCCATACACGGGAGCGTATCGGCCGCCTCTGACATCGCCCCGAAAGCGGCTCAGCGGCTCAGCGGCTCAGCGGTTCGGTGGTTCGGTGGTTCGGTGGTTCGGTGGTTCGGTGGTTCGGTGGGCACGGGCCGGGTCGCAGGCTCGATGGGCCGGGCGGCAGCCCGACGGGCAGGCTCGATGGGCAGGCCCTACGGCCACGTTCTTGCGGCCCCGGGCCCTGGCCCCCGCCCCCGCCCCCGCTGTACCAGCAGCACCAGCAGACCCACGGCCAGCCAGATCGCGCCCGCGATCCGCGCCGAGCCCGCCGCCGCCACGATCACCGCGATCAGGATCCCCGCGCCGATCAGCGGCAGCACCACATGCCGGAACGGGCGCACCGGCCCGTCCCCGCGCCGTACCGCGAACCACCCCACCACCGACGCGTGCAGCAGCACGAACGCCGACAGCGCCCCGACGTCCACCACCGAGACCAGCCGGTCGAGCCCGTCGCCGCGCCGGGCCGCCCACACGGCCGTCGACAGCGTCACCACGGCGGCCAGCAGCAACGCCACCCGGGGCACGCCCGAGTCCGTACGCGAGAGCACATGCGGCAGCCGGCGCTCGCGTCCCATGGCGAAGAGCAGCCGTCCGGCCGCCGCCTGCGCGGCCAGCGCCGCGAACGCCGCGCCGATCGCCTTGCTGGCCGCCACCAGGTCATGCAGCCAGGCGCCGACCGAGGTGTCCACCGCGTCATAAAACGCGGAGCCCTGCGCGGCCGGGTCGGCGGCCAGCTCCGCCGAGGACATCGGTTCGAGCAGCGCCACCAGATAGGTCTGCGCGATGAACAGCGCGCCCGCCAGCACCAGGCAGGACAGCACGGCGCGCGCCACCTGCCGCGATCCGCCCGTCACCTCCTCGGCGAACGACGCGATCGCGTCGAAGCCCAGATAGGACAGCACGGCCACCGAAACCCCGCCCAGTACGGCGGCCAGGGAGAAGCCCACATCGCTTGTGAACGGGGTGGACCAGCCGCGCGTCCCACCGTTCCGCACGAGCACCGCGACGGCCGACACGACGAACACCAGCAGGACGACGATCTCCAGGGCGAGCACCGCCATCCCGACCTGGGCCGCGGCCCGTACCCCCCAGAGGTTGAGCAGGGTGGTGATGACGACGGCGATCGCGGTCCACACCCACCGGTCGACGGACGGGACCAGCGCCTCCATCGCGATCCCGGCGAAGAGATAGGCGACCGCCGGGATCAGCAGATAGTCGAGCATCGCCAGCCACCCGGCGATGAATCCGGCCCCTTCGCCGAGCCCTTTGCGCGCGTACGCGAAGACCGAGCCGGCCTGCGGGGCGACCCGCACCATCTGCGCGTAACTGAAGGCGGTGAACGCCATCGCGACGGTCGCCACGACATAGACCAGGGCCACGGCGCCATGGGACTTGGCGTCGAGCGTGCCGAAGACTCCGACGGGCGCCATGGGAGCGATGAAGAGGAGCCCGTAGACGACGAGATCGCGGAAGCCGAGCGTCCGCCGCAGCCCGCCGCCCTGGGACGGCCGGTCCGGTGGCGGCCCGTGCGGAGCCCGGTCCGACGACGGCCCGTACGGAGACCGGTCCGACGACGGCCGGTCCGACGGTGGCCCGTTCGACGGCCGGTCTGACGGCCCGTCCGAACCGGCGCCGGTCTCGGCCATCGCGTCCCTCCGTCGATTCCCTCCGTCGATCGCGTAGGCCCAGTCTCGGGCCGCCGCCCGCCGTCCCGCCTCTTCTGGACGGCCTTACGATGGGACCCATGACTGACACGTCCCGCCCGTCGCCCGCCACCACCCCGAGTGGAGACGCCGCGCGCCGCGCCGGCAAACGCGTCCTGCTCGCCGCTCCCCGCGGTTACTGCGCCGGTGTCGACCGCGCCGTGATCGCCGTGGAGAAAGCGCTGGAGCAGTACGGGGCGCCGATCTACGTCCGTCACGAGATCGTCCACAACAAGTACGTCGTCAGAACCCTGGAGAAGAAGGGCGCGATCTTCGTCGAGGAGACGGCGGAGGTCCCCGAGGGCTCGATCGTCATGTTCTCGGCCCACGGCGTCGCGCCCGTCGTGCACCAGGAGGCGGCGGACCGCAAGCTCGCCACCATCGACGCGACCTGCCCGCTGGTCACCAAGGTGCACAAGGAAGCCGTCCGGTTCGCGAACGAGGACTACGACATCCTCCTCATCGGCCACGACGGACACGAAGAGGTCATCGGTACGTCGGGCGAGGCCCCGGACCACATCACGCTGGTCGACGGCCCGGACGATGTCGCCAACGTCGAGGTGCGCGACGAGTCGAAGGTCGTCTGGCTCTCGCAGACCACGCTGTCGGTGGACGAGACGATGGAGACGGTCGGGGCGCTCAAGGAGAAGTTCCCGCAGCTGATCTCGCCGCCGAGCGACGACATCTGCTACGCCACCCAGAACCGCCAGATCGCGGTCAAGCAGATGGGCGCCGACGCCGATCTCGTGATCGTCGTCGGCTCCAAGAACTCCTCCAACTCGGTCCGGCTGGTCGAGGTCGCCCTCGGCGCGGGCGCGGGCGCCTCCCATCTGGTGGACGGCGCCGAGGAGATCGAGGAGTCCTGGCTCGACGGCGTCTCCACGGTCGGTGTCACCTCGGGCGCGTCCGTCCCGGAGATCCTGGTCGAAGGCGTGCTGGAGTGGCTGTCACAGCGCGGCTTCGAGGATGTCGAGATCGTCAAGGCGGCGGAGGAGTCGATCACGTTCTCGCTGCCGAAGGAGCTGCGCCGCGACCTGCGCGCCGAGGCGGCGGCCCTCTCGGAGAAGTAGGAGAAGTAGGGGCCCGGGCCTGGATGACTGCTCGGGCTACGGGCAGGGCCAAAGCGACCGTCCGGGAAGTCGCTGTCAGCATCTGCCCGTAACGTTGTGTCCATGAACGTCTTCGGAGTGGACATCGGTGGGTCGGGCATCAAGGGTGCGCCCGTGGACCTGGAGCGCGGTGATCTGGTCGAGCCGCGGTACAAGGTGCTGACCCCGCACCCGGCGACGCCCGAGAGCGTCGCCGACGGCGTGGTGGAGGTCGTACGGCACTTCGGCTGGTCGGGCCCGGTCGGCATCACGTTCCCGGGGGTGGTCACGGGCTCGGTGATCCGTACCGCGGCCAATGTCGACAAGGCCTGGATCGATACGGACGCGGGGCAGCTGCTCGGCGAGCGGCTGGGCCTGCGGACCACCCTCCTCAACGACGCCGACGCGGCGGGCGTGGCCGAGATGGCCTTCGGCGCGGGCAGAGGCCGCAAGGGCGTGGTGTTCCTGCTGACCTTCGGTACGGGTATCGGCAGCGCGCTCTTCATGGACGGCAAGCTGGTGCCCAACACCGAGCTGGGACATCTGGAGCTGGACGGCCACGAGGCGGAGAAGCGGGCGTCGACGAAGGTCAAGGAGGACGGGGACCTGAGCTGGCACCACTGGGCGCACCGGGTCCAGAAGTATCTGGCCCATCTGGAGATGCTGTTCTCGCCCGATCTCTTCATCATCGGCGGCGGGGTGAGCCGTAAGGCCGACAAGTTCATCCCTCTCATCGAGGGGATCAGGGCCGAGATACTGCCGGCGGAGCTTCAGAACAACGCGGGGATCGTGGGAGCGGCGATGACGGCGGCGGGAAGGTGAGGGGAGGGGCCTGACCCGACCGGACGGCGCTGCTTTCGATACACGCCCTAGCCGCCGCGCCGTACGGCCCTGGGCACGGTGGGTCCGGGAGCCCTGCTCCGGGCGCCGGGTCGGGGGCTGGGGCTGGCGCTGGGGCGGGGGCCCGCCGCCCGGTACGCCGTGGCCCCGGCCCGGATCGCCCCGGCTCGGACCGCCGCCTCCCGGGCGTTCTGGCGGCGGGCCATCTGCCGTACCTTCCGTACGGACGCGATGAGCCCGGCGATGAGCGTGCCGCCGTACAGCCAGCCCGCGTGCACGGCCAGGGTGGTGACGAGCGACATCGCCTGCCCGCCGAAGCCGCCGTTGCCGTCGGCGATCGGATACGCGCCGACGGCGAAGGCGATCGGCACGCTGATCGGCGCAGTGACCAGGTCGGCGGTACGTACCCAGAGCGCGGTCACCACGCTGACCGGCAGGAACAGCACCCCGTAGACCAGCGGCGCGCCGTCCAGGAGCAGCCGGTCCAGAAAGCCGATGCCCAGCATCGTCGCGGTGGCGAACAGGCCCGCGCCGAGCCCGGTGAACCGGGGATTGGGCAGTCTGCGCAGCCGCTGCGCCAACGGCGGCACCCGGGGCCGGGGCGCCACCGGGACGCGGTAGCCGCCGGCGGTCCTGGCGCCCGTTCCTGTGCGGGGGCTCGGGGGGCGCTGTCGACGCTGCTGAGGTTGACGTGTCCTGTGCTGCTCCACCGGACCAACGTAGGTGGCCCGGGACGACGATGCAGGCGTTGGACACGCCCTTTGGGCGAGCTTGGCGTTGAGTTCGACGCCGGGCGACCGGACCGAGCCGCCCGGCGCCCGTCGAAGCGGCTGCGGCCCGCCCGTAAACTGGGAGATCGGCCCGCCCTGGGCCGGCCACGGCCATCAGCCAGTCCTCACTTCAGGAAGTCGCCAACGTGTCGCTCACGATCGGAATCGTCGGTCTGCCGAATGTCGGCAAGTCGACCCTGTTCAACGCCCTGACCAAGAACGACGTGCTGGCGGCCAACTACCCGTTCGCCACCATTGAGCCGAACGTCGGCGTGGTCGGCGTGCCGGACCCGCGTCTGGACAAGCTCGCGGAGATCTTCGGCTCGCAGAAGATCCTCCCGGCCACGGTCGACTTCGTCGACATCGCCGGCATCGTGCGCGGCGCCTCCGAGGGTGAGGGCCTGGGCAACAAGTTCCTGGCGAACATCCGTGAATCGGACGCGATCTGCCAGGTCATCCGGGCCTTCAAGGACGAGAACGTCGTCCATGTCGACGGCAAGGTCTCGCCCAAGGACGACATCGAGACGATCAACACCGAGCTGATCCTCGCCGACCTCCAGACCATCGAGAAGGTCCTCCCCCGCCTCCAGCGCGAGTCGCGCATCAAGAAGGATGTCGTGGCGCAGGTCAAGGCCATCGAGGAGGCCCAGGCCATCCTGGAGACCGGCGAGACCCTCTTCTCGGCCGGCATCCTCCAGGGCACCGAGAAGGCCGAACCCCTGCGCGAGCTGCACCTGCTCACCACGAAGCCCTTCCTCTACGTCTTCAACGTCGACGAGGACGAGCTGACGGACGACACCTTCAAGGACGAGCAGCGCGCCCTGGTCGCCCCCGCCGAGGCGATCTTCCTCAACGCCAAGCTGGAGTCCGACCTCGCCGAACTGGCCGACGACGAGGCCCTGGAACTCCTCCAGTCGGTAGGCCAGGAAGAACCGGGCCTCGCCACCCTCGCCCACGTCGGCTTCCGCACCCTGGGCCTGGGGACCTACCTGACGGCGGGCCCCAAGGAAACCCGCGCCTGGACGATCAAGAAGGGCGCGACGGCCCCCGAGGCGGCCGGTGTGATCCACACCGACTTCCAGAAGGGCTTCATCAAGGCGGAGGTCATCTCCTTCGCCGACCTGGTCGAAACGGGCTCGGTGGCGGAGGCCCGCGCGGCGGGCAAGGCCCGTATGGAGGGCAAGGAGTACGTGATGCAGGACGGCGACGTAGTCGAGTTCCGCTTCAATGTTTAATTGAAAGCTCAATCAAAATTCCCGCTCTGTAAAGGTGCAGGTCACGAGGGGCCCGTCAATACAAGACGGGCCCTTCTGCGGCCCCGACGAGGGTCGGACGGTGTAATGGGCGCTGGACGCTGCCCCAGCGGGCCGGATCGGAGCACCTGTCGGCACTTGTGGCCACCCCCGGGATGCTGTCCCGTGCTGGAATTCCGAACGCACACGAACCCTTGAGGGTGGGCGGTTGCGGGGCCGTCGATTTTGTCGTGATCGGTTCATTTGCCAGAGCGGAGCGCTTGGTTGGACATAGGCTGAGAGGTCTTGTCACAGGTGAGGGCCGGACGTGGCCTGGTCGAGGAGCGGCAGCGTATGAGTGGGCAGGCACGGCGTCGTGAGCAAGTCCCGGAGCAGCTGAAGACAGCGGCTCGGAAGTCGCCCAACTTCGGGCGGCTCTACGCGATGCAGCCCCTGTTGGCTATCTACGGCGCGCAGGCCGAGCAGTCCGTGTTCACCAACCCCAATGTCTCGTACGTCGCCTCGGGCCAGTTCGGCGAGTTGCTCGCTGCAGAGTTGGTGCAGCGGGCCGGGGTGCGCGTCGAGGGAACCCGGCAGATCGACCGGCTGGCCGGACTCCAGCGCGCCGGCCTGCTCCCTGGTCGCACCAGAGACGCCTTCGACACGCTCCGGCGGGGGCGCAACGACGCCGCGCACAACCATCTCTTCGACACCAGCAAGGCCCTCAAAGCCGTCGAGCTCTGCTTCCAGCTCGGCCTGTTCTTCTCCCGCGCGATCGACAACGTACGGGAGATTGCCGCGTTCGTGCCGCCCCAGCTGCCGAGTGAGGTGGCGGGCGGATCCGCCGAGCTGACCGAGCTCCGCGAGGCGCTCGGTCACTACCAGCGCACCCTCGCCGAGTCCCGAACCCGCCTCAGCGAGGTCGGTGACCGGCTGGAGGCCGAGCGGCGTGGCCGGGAGGAGGCCGAGAGGCTGACCGAGGCGGCTGAGCGGGCCCGTGCCGAGTCCGAGGCGGAGGTGGCCCGCCACCGGGATGAGATCGAGCGGCTCCGGCGCGCCTACCAGGACCGTTACGACCAGGAGCGCCTCAAGCCCCGGTCGGTCACCGTCAATGCTCGTGAGGCGATCGTTGAGCGCGCCCAGCGGCCCGAACCGCTCAACGAAGTGCAGGCCCGCGTCCGTATCGACGAGATGCTCACCCAGGCGGGCTGGACGGTCCAGAACTACGGCGACCTCAACCCGCTCGCCTCGCAGGGCGTCGCGGTACGCGAGTTCAGCCTGGCCACCGGTCGCGCAGACTATGTCCTCTACGTCGATGGCATGATCGTTGGCGTTATCGAGGCCAAGCGCGAGGGCACCGCCCTGGCCGGCGCCCTCGCGCAGAACGAGCGGTACGCGGGCGGCGTTCTCAAGGAACACTCCATGGCGGTCTGGCGTGAGCAGGAACCGTTCGCCTTTCGCTACGCCACCACCGGCGCCGAGACGTTCTTCCTCAACCGCCTCGACCCGCACGCCCGCTCCCGCCCGGTCTTTGCCTTCCACCGCCCGGAGTCCTTCGCGGCCTGGATGAAGCGCGCCACTGAGCACCCGGGCACCCCCACCTTCCGGGCCGCCCTGCGCACCGCGCTGCCGGTGTTGGAGTCGCACGACCTGCGTACCGCGCAGGAAGAGGCGGTCGTCGGCCTGGAGAGTTCACTCGCCCAGGACAAGCCGCGCGCGCTGATCCAGATGGCGACCGGCGCGGGCAAGACCTACACCGCAGTCACCGAGTCGTACCGGCTGCTCAAGCATGCGCGTGCGCGCCGCATCCTCTTCCTCGTCGACCGCAACAACCTCGGCCGCCAGGCCAAGGCCGAGTTCGACCGCTACAAGACGCCGGACGAGAATCGCAAGTTCACCGACCTCTACAACGTCGACTCGCTCGGCCGGTCCGGTCTCCAGGAGACGTCCTCCGTCGTCGTCTCCACCATCCAGCGCATGTACGCGCTCCTCAAGGGTGAGCCGCTGGAGGACACTACCGAGGCAGAGGACCGCGAGGACTCCTCCACCCTCGACGAGAACTACATGACCGATCGCCCGGTCACTGTCGAGTACAACCCGGCCGTCCCGATCGAGTCCTTCGACTTGATCGTCATCGACGAGTGCCACCGCTCCATCTACGGGCTGTGGCGCGGCGTCCTGGACTACTTCGACGCCCACCTGGTCGGCCTCACCGCCACCCCGACCCGGCAGACCAAGGGGTTTTTCGACGGCAACATGGTCTCCGAGTACACCTACGAACAGGCCGTCGCCGACGGCGTCAACGTCGACTTCGACGTTGTCACCATGGACTCCTCGATACGGGAGGACGGCGGCGCGAAGATCGACAAGGGGACGACGGTCCGTATCCGCGACCGCAAAACCCGCGCCCAGCGTTATGAGGAGCTGGACGAGGACTTCACGTACACGGTCGGCCAGATCGGCCGCACAGTGATCGCCGAGGACGAGATCCGGGCCGTCCTCACGGCGTACAAGAACAACTGGCAGCGCTGGTTCCCGGGCCGGACCGAACTGCCCAAGACGCTGGTCTTCGCGGCGAGCGATGACCACGCGGACGAAGTGCTCAAGCAGGTCAAGGAGGTCTTCGGGCGCGGAGACGCCTTTGCCAAGAAGATCACTTACCGCTCCCGGGACAAAGGTGACGACCCCGAGCAGCTCGTCAATGACCTGCGGAACTCGCCGATGCTGCGGGTCGCCGTCACGGTCGACATGATCGCCACGGGTACGGACGTCAAGGCCCTGGAGTGCGTGATATTCCTGCGGGCCGTTCGCAGCCCCGTCCTCTTCGAGCAGATGAAGGGACGCGGCGCCCGCACGATCGACGCCGACGACCTGAAGGCGGTCACCCCGGACCCGGCCGCCGACCTTGCCAAGGACCGTTTCGTCCTGGTCGACGCAGTAGGCGTCACCGCCTCGCCGCTGGTCGATACCCGCCCGATGCTGCCACCGGACGGCGGCAGTCTTAGCCTGGCCAAGCTGATGGACAAGGCGGGCAGCCGCTCGCTGACGGCCGAGCAGGCCGAGACGCTCGGGCGCCGGCTGGCCCGGCTCGACCGCAAGCTCACCAAGGAGGAACGGGAGCGGATCGAGCAGGCGTCGGGTGGGGTGCCACTGGCGTACATGGTCCGGAAGATCACCAACGCGGTGGACGTCGACACCCAGGACCGGGCATACCGGGAAGGCGGCGCGGACCACGCGCGGCGATTGGTCCACGACTCGGTCGAGACCCTGACCACCCACCCGGAACTGCGGAAGCTGATCATCGGCATCAAACAGCAGCACGACCTCACGTACGACGCGACGACCGAGGTCACGCTGAAGGTGAACGAGGTCCCAAGGGAGGAGCGGGCGGCGAAGGAGCTGGCAGAATGGCGCCAGCTCCTGGACAGCCGCAAGCGCGACGAGGCGGCGGCGGAGGCGATCGCCCTCCAGGTGATCCTCGGCAGCGGATCTCGGGTCCGGCCGCAAGAGGCGCGGGCCCACCTGAAGGAACTGATGGCTTCTATTAAGGCGACCAAGCGGACCTGGACACCGAAGGTCATCTGGGACCACTACGAGCTGGTCGGTGAGGCGACCGAGTCGTTGTCGAAGACGGCCGGCCTGGGCGATCTCATGAACCTCGTCCGCTACACGCTCGGCGCGGACGACCAGCTTCGCCCGTATCGTACGGTGGTCGAGGAGCGCTTCGAAGGTTGGCTGCTGCGGCAGAGCCAGGCCGGTGCGGAATTCACAGATGGCCAACTGTGGTGGCTGCACCGGATCAAGGACGCGATCGTGGTCGACCTGGGCATGGAACGCGAGGACTTCGGCCATATGCCGTTCTCCGAAAAGGGCGGCGGTCCGGGCTTCGCCAACGCCTTCGGTGGCAGGAACCAGGCGCTGGAACTGTTGGACGAGCTGAATCGGGAATTGGCTTGAGCGAGGGAATGGGCGGGTTGCCGGAGGGGTGGGCTTGGGCTCGGCTCGGAGACGTTGCTCAGTGGGGAAGTGGAGGGACACCGAAGGCTAAGGCTCCGGACTACTACGGCGGCACCATTCCCTGGGCAGTGATTGGCGACATGGATGATGGCGTGCTTCGCGAGACGGCGCAGACCATCACGGATGCCGGTCTGGCTGCCAGTGCCGCGAAGTGGATTCCCGAAGGCGCCATTCTCATCGCAATGTACGGCTCGATCGGGAAGTTGGCGATCGCCGGGATTCCGATCACATCGAATCAGGCGATCGCACATGCGGTTCCTTTTCGCGAGGTGTTGGATGCGAAGTACCTGTTCTGGTACTTGCGCAGCCAACGTGAACGGCTCATTTCCTCCGGAAAGGGTGGAACGCAGCAAAACATCAGCCAGAGCGTGCTCAAGCAATGGCCGATTCCTGTGCCCCCGCTCGCCGAACAGCACCGCATCGTCGAGGCCCTCGAAGAGCAGCTCTCCCGGCTCGACGCGGCTGAGCGAGTGCTCCGGGTGAATCATGCACGCATTCGCGCTCTGGCCGCCCGCGTGACGAACTTTGCTATCGCTAGGGCTGTTCCGGCGGATCAGCCCACCGCACCCCTTCCACGCGAGGCAGACGCAATCGACCGGAACCTGCCCAGGATTCCATACGGCTGGTCCTGGGAGCGGCTCGGCGATATCGCCGAGGTCGTGGGTGGTGTAACTAAGGACAAGAAGAAGCAGCTTGATCCAGACCTCACCGAAGTCCCCTATCTTCGGGTCGCGAACGTGCAACGCGGATGGCTCGACCTTAGCCATGTAGCGACAATTCGAGTCCCGGAGAAGAAGGCTGAGGACTTGCGTCTCGAAACCGGAGACGTGCTGATGAATGAAGGTGGAGACCGCGACAAACTGGGCCGTGGCTGGGTTTGGCGGGGCGAAGTCAAGGATGCCATTCATCAGAATCATGTATTCCGGGCAAGGGTTCACAGGGAGGTTATTCTGCCGGAACTCCTTGCCTATCACGCGAATAGTTCGGCACGATGGTTTGAGGCGAATGGAAAGCAGACGACCAACCTTGCTTCGATCAGCCTGAAGAAAATTAGAAATCTGCCAGTTCCAATTCCTCCTGCGGGTGAGCAACCGGAGATTCTGCAGCAGAGTGGTGAGCAGCTAGACGGCCTTGCGCGTGTTGGGGCCGCCGTCGAGGTTGGGCTCAAGCGAGCTGTGACTTTGCGCTCGGCGCTGCTGAGGAAGGCGCTGACCGGCAACTTGACCCCGCAGGACCCCGCCGACGAGTCTGCCGACACCCTCCTCGACCGCATCGCCGCCGAGCGCGAGGCCGCTAAACCCGCCCGCAAGGCGGCCAAGCCGACCGCGCGCCCGCGTAAGGCGACCGCTGCGGGGGCGAAGGCCGCCCCCGCTCCAACCCCCGCCCCCTCCGCCTCCGTTCAGCAGGAGTTGTTCGCCCAGTGACCGCGCTCGCATCCGATACCGCCACCGAGACCACCGCGGACGACGCTGCCACGCCCTCGGCCGACAACGTCCCTCTCACCGAGACGCCGAAGTCGAAGAAGGCCGCCGCGCAGACCAACACGCTGGTCGCGAAGCTCTGGAACTACTGCAACGTCCTCCGTGACAACGGCATGTCCACTATCGAGTACGTCGAGCAGCTCTCGTACCTGCTCTTCCTGAAGATGGTCGACGAGATCGAGAACGACGAGTGGGGTGGCCGTGACCTCAGCGACCTTGTGCCCGCTGACTACAACTGGAAGTCGCTGGTCAGCAAGCGCGGTCCCGAGCTCGAAGCGCACTACCGCGCCATCCTGGAGCACTTGGGCCGCAAGCCCCACACCACCATCGGCACGATCTTCGCCGACGCGCAGAACCGGATCACCAAGCCCGCCCTGCTCGAAAAGCTGGTCGTCGAGCTGATCGGCCGCGAGGAGTGGACGGTCACCGGGACCGACCTCAAGGGCGACGCCTACGAGGGCCTGCTTGCTAAGGGCGCCTCGGACACCAAGACCGGCGCCGGCCAGTACTTCACCCCGCGCGCGCTCATCGATGCCATGGTGGACGTGACCCGGCCGGGCCCAGACGACACCATCACCGATCCTGCCTGCGGTACCGGCGGCTTCCTGATCGCGGCGCACGCGTACGTCACCCGGCACCACGTCCGGGACATGGACATCGACGCCCGCAAGGCGTACGACAGCGGGTCCAAGATCTGGGGCAACGAGCTGGTCACCGGTACCGCCCGCCTCGCAGCCATGAACATGTTGCTGCACGGCATTGGTAAGAGCGACGGCCCGAGCCTGATCGATGTCGGCGACGCGCTCGCCGAGAAGCCGAGCGGGCGGCACGCTTCCCTCGTCCTCGCCAACCCGCCCTTCGGCCGGAAGTCCGCGATCACTGTGATCGGCCAGGACGGCGAGTTGGAGAAGGAGGACGTCCAGTACGACCGTGACGACTTCACGGCCACCACGACCAACAAGCAGCTCAACTTCCTTCAGCACATCATGTCGTTGACGGCAGTCAACGGTCGGGCCGCCGTAGTCCTCCCGGACAATGTCCTCTTCGAGGGCGGCGCGGGTGAGAAGGTCCGCCGCAAGCTCCTCGACGAGTTCGACCTGCACACGATCCTGCGCCTGCCCACCGGTATCTTCTACGCGGGCGGTGTCAAGGCCAACGTCCTGTTCTTCGACAAGAAGCCCCCGCGCGCCGACGGTAAGCCGCACACCACCGTCACCTGGGTCTACGACTTCCGCACAGGCCAGCACTTCACCATGAAGCAGCGCCCGCTGACCCGTGCCCACCTGGACGACTTCGTCGCCCGGTACAAGGCAGGCGAGCCGCTGACCGCTCGCGTTGCGGACGAGGACGAGAACGGCTGCTGGAAGTCGTACGCGTACGAGGACTTGATCGGGCGCGACAAGGTCAACCTCGACATCACGTGGATGAAGGACCCGGCTCTTGAGGACGCGGACAGCGACCTGGAGCCGGAGGTCATCGCCGAGGAGATCGTGCGCGATCTTCAGTCCGCCCTGGCCGAGTTCACGGCCATCGCGAAGTCCTTGGGCGCGGATGTTGATGTACCGGAGGCAGAAGAGGTCTGACGACGGCCTGGAGGCAGGCGTCACCGCGCTGGCGGGCCGCAATGCCGAGTGCCTTGCGGCCCTGGGCTTTCCCGCGCGGTTACTGTCGGCTATTCCATCAGAGGTGGCGATGCCGAAGTCCCTACGATGCACTGGCTCGATGATGGAGTAGTCGTCACAGCCACCACGGCGGACATCCCTGGGCCGCCCCAGCCACCTCTCTTGGGACAGTGTCGACGGCGAAGTCTCCTACGTCGTCTCCGGCTCCGGTAGTGGCCTGGTCTCTGGGCTGATCGTCCAGAACGCGGAGCCGACGCCTCGACGCGAGCCGGCCGACCCCGTTCGTATCGCGGAGCGCCCCAGAAGCCTGCTGTAAGGGAGTGAAGGGCCGGATCCGGAGCTGAACCGATCGGATCGAGCCACAAACCGACCGTGATCCGAAAAGCCGCTTGACCGACCTCTGTGCAGTACAGGGAACATCAGGAGTCCACGTTCCGGAGTTCTCCGTTCTCCCTACGCGCCGTACAGAGGTATGCATGGCCATCGCACACCCCCAGACCCGTCAGTTCGAATCGTTCGTCACGAACTTGTCGTACGCACGCAAGATGGTGCGAGCCGGGCAGGCGCTGGAGGTGCTCAGCCCCAAGGGCATCGACACCGCCGATTTCTACCGGGCCGCCTGGGTGCAGTCCATCGCCGCCCTCGAGCACTGGGTACAGGAAGAGGTGTTGCGCCGGGTCGCCGAGGAAGCCGCCAAGGACGATCCGGACATGCCGCGTAAGCTCCGTGACTACCCGTTGCCGCTGCACTGTGTGGAGCAGGTGCAGCGGGGCGAGGCCACCACAGCCGAGGTAGTCGCGGAACGGGTGCGCCAGGACATCGCTCGCAAGACTTTGCAGAATCCGGATGCCATCGCGAAGGTGATGGCGCTCGTCACCGATGTCAAGGTGTGGCGGGAGGCGGCGAAGTGGGTCAACCGGTGGAGCCAGTACCGCACTTCATACGATGAGAAACGGCTGCGTGGTCAGTACGTCCTGCTGCTCCGTCGCCGAAACCAGATCGCACACGACGCGGATCTGATCGACGGCGACCTCAAGCAGCGTCGCCCGATTGGCGAGGCTGATGTCACGGATGCGCTGAACTGGATCGAGCGGATTGCGCTCGCGCTCGCATATGCGCTGGAGGGGGACGCGTCCAAGCCCTCAGCACATCCGATTCCGGCCCCGGCTCAGACCGAGAATTCGGAAGTGCAGGTGGAGATCAACCAGGCGTCGAACGAGTAATCGCGATCTCGATCCCTGCGAATTCGTCTTCGGGCGCCTCAGCTGCGAAGGTGCGCGCTGTGAGCCGTACGCGGGTCGAGTAGCTGATACGCGAGGCCGACCTGGTGGGCATCAGCCCATGCCTCTCCGGATCCCCGCGCGGGCTGGTCGTAGAAGCTCATTGGTTGCTAGACGGTGCGGATCACAGGGGCGGGTTTGATGTCCTGGGCGTCGATGAGGGTGCGGAGGTCGTCTGGGTCCGAGGTCCAGATGATGGCGCCGAGGCTGGCAGCCATAGTCACGACGGTGGCGTCGACGATGTCGGAGGTGCCGGCCTTGCCGCAGAGGATGCCTGCGGTTTTGGCGGTTTCGAGGCCGACGGGTACGACATGGCATCCGGCGAGGAGCTTGCCGAGTCTGACCTGGCGGCGGGAGTCCCGCCATGCCTGGCTGACGACGACGGACGGGACGTGGATGTCTCGTCCGTCTTCCAGGGCCAGGCTGTGTCGGGCCCACATGCGCCGGTCGTCATTGTCGATGGCGATGACAACCCCGGCGTCGTACAGGTAGGGGATGTTCACGTGGCCGAGGCTCCCGGATTGCTGAGGTATTCGGCGTCGGCGGCGGCCAGATCCGCGCGGGCGGCGGCAAGCTCTTCCGGGGTGAAGGCGCCGTGCTCGGCCTGCCACTCCTGGATGACGGCGCGGCCGGCCCGCAGACGTAGCTCGCGTTCGGCTGCTCCGGCGACGAGGCGGGAAAGCGGGATGCCTTCTTCCTCGGCAGCTCCGGCCAGGGCTTCGACCAGGGATTCGTCGAGGGTGATAGTCACCTTCTTGGTAGCCATACATTAACCATAGTGCGGTATGGCCTCCGATGTCGATGTGCGCTTCACGCGCCAGCGAGCGTTGAGGTGCGAGCGCGTCCGGTGAGGGGTCTCGGCGGGCCGGAGCTGCGCGTGAGGCTGGGTTCATATTCGCTGGAAAGAGCGGATTGGCGATGAATGCCTTGCTGGGGCCTGGGGCGTCAGTGCACGGTTTCGAGCACGGGCCATGCGACGGATCGAGGCTTGGGTGGCGAGCGTTTTTCAGAGGTGCAAGAGGGATGTCCGGGACCGGAACTTTCCCTGTGATCGTCCGCGGTGTCGGCATGGGTGGACGGTCCGGTATCGGGAACCGGGCGGTAGGCGCGGGCGGCAGCGGGAGAGATCGTTTGCCCGGCGGGTGGGCTCGGATGGTGCGGACGCTTTCGCCGACAAGGTCGAGAACGACAAGAAGGCCGACGTTCGCTTCGATCCTGCGTCTGGGCGGGTGTCATTGCAGGTCTGGGCTCAGGAGTGGCTGGAGCGCCGGGTCATCGGTGAACCGACGCGCCGCAACTACGAAGGGTTCATCCATAACCATCTCGTGCCGCGACTGGGACGGAAGATGCTGGCCGGGCTGGCACGGCGTGACTTCGAAGAGTTCGCCAAGGAACTCCACTCCTCCGGCGCCGGGCTGGCGGTCTCCACGATCAACGATCGGTTGGTGATGGTGGCCGCGATGCTAGAGGCGGCCGTTGTTGAGAAACGCATCCCGCACAATCCCGCGCGCGGCGTCCGGGTATCCAAGGCTGCCCCGTGCGCGGTGGACGAGGACGAGATTCCCACGTTGGGCGAGGTTGATCTGATCGCGGAGCACATCGCCCCGCAGTACCGTCTCGCGGTTTACCTGCAGTCGGGCACCGGCCAGCGCCCCAGCGAGGCCCTCGCCTTCTCCACCGAGTGCCGACGGTCCGGCTTCGTCAGGGTCCGCTGGCAGGTCAGCGCCAAAGCGCACCGCGGTGACTGCCACACGAGCATTGTGCCGCTCAAGTACCGCACGGAGAGCGAGTACCGGGACGTCCCGGCTGCTCCGTTCGTCGAGCAGGAAATCGACGGCCACCTGTCGCAGTGGGCGCCAGTGCCCGTGGCCTTCACAGGTCTTCGCGGCAGACGTCGGCAGCTGGAGGTCTTTTTCTCCCCGCGCCAGCGTGGCAAGGGTGTGGTGCCCACCGCCTCCACCTTCGGATACCACTTCAAGAAGGCGTGCGTGGCGGCAGGCGTGGTCGACGTGGACGGCAAGGCCAAATACACGCGCGGCAGCCTGCGGCACTTCTTCGCCTCGACCGCGTTGGCCAACGGTGTACCGATCCGTGAGGTCTCGCGCTGGCTCGGCCATAAGTCGATCAAGACCACCGTGGACATCTACGGTCACCTCGTCCCCGAGGCGTGGGATCGTTGCAGGGACATCATGCAGAACGCCATGCGCCCTGCGGTTGAGGGCTCGGAGGAGTCCGTCGCCGCGGCTTGACGTGCTGGATGTGATGGATGAGCTCCGACGGTGCTGGATGCGATCAGCTGAAAGGGCGTTTCCACAGGTGGGAGCGCTGTGCTGAATGTTCCGCTTCAATGTGTAACCGCATTGCAGTGTGCTAGGTAATCCGTCAAGCACGCAGGTCAGAAGGGGTTGGGCTCCTGTGCGCCCGACCCCTTCCGTGTCCCCGTGCCGGCTTGGTGCTGACTTTTCAGCTGGCTCGGGGCGGTGTGAGCTTGCCGAGGTCCAGGGTGATGTCGAAGGGCACTGGGCGCTGTAGGGCGCCCCGGAAAATAACGGCGGGCGCGTAGGCGCCGGTGGGTTCGTCGAGCTCGTATACGTGGACGACGGGCGCCCCGTCCTCATCCTCGATGCACCAGTAGTGCGGGATGCCAGCCTCTGCGTACTTGCGAAGCTTTACGGTGCGATCAGGGCGGGCGGATTCGGGAGATACGGCCTCGATGACGGGTTTCACGTCCTCCGGCGCGTACCAGGTGCGGTCGGGGTCGTAGGGCAGGATCGTCAGCAAGAGGTCCGGCTCGGGGCGGTTGCGGGCATCCAGGCGTATCGTCATCTGCCGCTCGACCTCGAATCCGGCCGGCGCCTGCGCCATGAGCGTGTTGGTCAGGGCGGTGACGAGGCGGCCGTGCCAGGACCGCTGGGGCGACATCATGAAGACGAGGGCTCCGTCGATCAGCTCGGTGTGGCGTGGCGCCTCGGGGAGGCGGTCCAGGTCCTCCGCGAACCAGCCTTCCGCGCGCGGCGGGCGCATCCAGTCGGGCAGTGCGGTCATGGCTTCACGGTAGCGGCTTCAGCCACCTCGGGTGAGGTGCTCTTGGGCGACCTGATTCCTCATGTGCTGCCGACTGACTCGCCCCTCCGGACTGGGCGTTTCTGCAGGTCACAGCGTTGTTGTGCAAGTTCCCGTTCAACGTGTAGCGGATAGCGCCACCACGTCGACGATCTAGCAAATGTGCCGGTTGGAAGGGTCCTGACCTTTCAAGGCCAGGACCCTTCCAACCTGTTCCGTCTCGGGACGGGAAAGGGCTCCCCTGCCGCGGTGTGCGGCGAAGGGGAGCCTCAAAGAGCCGACCGTCTACCGGATCAGTTCCCGTCCTCGTCGTCCTCGTCCCGTGTGCGGGGTTCGGCGGGCCGGTGCGGACTGTGCGAAGGGTCCCAGAGGTGTGGAGACGTCATGTCGTCCTCGCCTGTCTCCCACTGGTCTCTGTTCCTTTCGTTTGGGCTGCTCTCCGCCGCCCCCGGCGTGAACATGCCCGTGCCCGTGCCGACATCCGGGTCCGCGGCCGCGTCGGTGAACGGCGAGCCCTCGGAGGCTGGGAAGCGCGGCGACCAGGGTCCCGTGGTGCCCCCCTCGCCCGGAGGCCCACCCTCCGGCTGCTCGCCCCCGTCCTCGTCGGGCGCCGGAAGAAGGGTCTGCCTGATCTCCTCGGCGGCTTCGTCCAGCCCTGCCGCTTCCAGGCTCCGCACCACACGGTGAACGAACACTGTGTACTCGTCCATGTCTGGTTTCAGGCCCACCGCCGCCAGCAACAGGAGCAGCCGATCCGAAACCCCTACTTCCTCCTCGCGGTCGAATGTCCCTCCGCCCGGGCCGGGTCCGTCCCACAGCGGGCCCCCGACGGTCGCTTCGCTCCGCGCGACCGCGGGCGGGACGAGTAGGTGGCGGAATAGCTCGGGGACCTCTTCGTCGTTGGCCGCCGCCGCGATCTGGGCGAGCGGGCCGATCAAGTCGACCGCCTTCTCGATCTCGTTCTCGTGGCGGGCGAGCCACCACACCACCGCGCTGCCCGCGCTCTTGAGCACGTCGTCACCGAGGTAGCGCCGCTTGTTGCGCTCGTGCTGACGCTCGTACTCCCAGATCTCCTCATCCTTGCGAAGGTCGTTCAACCTCCGCAGGCGCTCGCGGTCCGCGGGGGCGAGGGTCAACGTCACATCGGGCGCCAGGGCCATCACCCGTCCGCTCCGGTCCGGGAGCGGTACGCCCAGCTCCCCCTCCAAGAGATACCGCGCGAAGCTCGCCCGGCCGGGCTCCTCGCGGCGGACCACGTCCAAGGCCCGGCTGACGACCGAGGAAACGGCGAGGGCAGGGGAGGCGACGTCGGGACGGTCGGCGTAGTCGAGGACCGGCCTCCACCACACGGTGGCGGAGAAGAGGAAGTCGTAGCCGTCCGCCGCGCTCGGCAGCGCCGCGTCGACCACCCGCGTCTCCTGGTACGGCTGTTCTGCAGGCGCCGCGGGCGGCTCGGGCTCCCCGGGCTCCCCGGGCTCGTACGGATCGGCCGACGCGCGGCCATTGCTGAGGACCGTCAGCACGAGCAGCAGGGAACCCGAGGCCGTGACCATGGACATGAAGCCCCACAGCCACGCTGACCAATGCAGGAGGTTTCCGAGCACAGCCGGTGCGAGGCCGCAGAGAGCGACGAACAGCAGGTTGGGAGAGCGGTGTTTCATCGTGCCTCTTCCGTGGTCCGTGGTCCGGAGCCCGCATGCTTCGTACTCTCCGTGCGGGCGTACTGCGTGTGGTCGATGTGCTGCCAGAAGAGGGCGGCTACGGCCGCCCGGGGCGGGTGGCGAGCGTGCCCCGCCCAGTCGCAGGCGATGGTGTAGAGGCGGTGGAGAGCGGCCGTGCGGCCGTGCGTCGACCCGACCATCACGCCCAGCGCCATCTCCCGCGTACTGTCGCCCGCCACGGCGTTCAGCCAGCTACTCACCAGCGGGTTCCAGAGCTCCGTCGGCGGCTGGGAGAAAACCGTCTCCCAGCCCAGGAACAGGTCCGGCCACGGCGGCGGGTCCGGTGCGCGATCGCTCCTCAACAGCTCCGTGAGCAGCCGGAGATGGGGCTCTGCCTGGCGTGGCTCCCGGCGCGTCCGGTCCCGAACGCGGTCGATCAGCAGCCGGTAGAGCCGACGGTTGCGGCCGGCGAGGCCGAGAAGTGCCTCCCGGGCCTCGCCCGCCGTCTCCCCCTTCCGTACGGCGAGGTAATGGAGCCGCACCATCGCCTGATCTGGGTGCGTCGCGCCGAGGCTCTGGAGGCAGGCGGCCGTTAGGACGCGGACGAGACCGTTCGACAAGGGGCCGGACCTCACGCACTCGTATATCCGCTTGCGAAACCACCCCCCGAATCTCTCGTGACTGAGACCGAGTTCGAGGGCCGCCACGGCTCGCGGGTCGCAGGACGCCCCGGTCGCGCTGTCCGCCCAGCGGACCACAAGGTCGAAGAGGTGGTCGGGCCTTCCGACGGCCAGGGACCGCTCGCCGAAGCGGACGACGACATTCACCCGGGCGTCGGTGGTCAGACCGAGCAGCCCGGCGGCGTGGCCGATCCAGTCCCTGAGGTCGTCGCGCGTCCCGGGGAAGTTTGCCCAGAAGTATGTCCGTACCGCATCGGCGTAGGCCAGTCGCCCGAAGCGGAGCCGTCCATCCGGATCCCGCTCGATCCCGAGCGCCGCCAACCGCTCCCCGAAATCCGTCCCCGCAAGCTCGGTCGTCGTCTCTTCCTCGTGCCTCACCGTCCTCAGCAGGCCGTGCCACGCCTCGTAGACGATGTCGGCGCGGGCCTCCTCGAACATCGCCGTCGCGATCAGCAGGGCCCGCTCGGGTACGGTGCGGACGACTGCCACCTGTCGGCCCACCTCTCCGGCACGGTCGGTCACCGCGTGCATCGCCTGGTCGAGCCATCCCGCGAAGTCGGCGCCGAATCGGCCGCTGTCGCGAGCGGCCTTCACCAGTCCCGCAAGCCTCGCGAGTTCACGCATGGGGGAGCGGTCGCACAGGTGCTGGAGGTCGGCGCGCCCCAGGTCCGCGGGGCGGAAGGGCATCCGGTCCATACGGAGGTACCGGGTGACGACGGCGACGCCCCTGGGGTGTCCCAGCCTCACCGTGTGCGGTTCGAGATCCGGTGGGTGGGCGTGCTCCATGCCCGACGGCAGGACGACGACCATGTGGGCCCCCGCCTCCTGGACCTGTGACCGACGCACGGCCAGGCGGCGCTGGGCCTCGTCGTACGTCTCCTCGGCGGCGATTCCGGAGAGGTCGAGGAGGAAGCGGTCCCCCATACCGGGAACGAGAGGGTTTTCGTCCTTGCCCGTGACCGGAAGCTCCTCGAACCGGACCCCCTCCTTGTCGGCGCCCCCGTCCTCACCGAATCCGTGCAGCAGCATGATTGCCGCGGCGCGGCGGCCGCTGCCGGGTGGTCCTTCCAGCAGCACCACCGATCCGGGCTTCCCCAGACGGTCGGCGGCAACGCGGTAACCCACCGGCGGAACGAACCGGTCGGCCAGGCGCACCCGGTCCTCGCGGGTGATCCGGAGGGACTCAACTCCTTTGCGGATCATCCAGTCCACGCCGACGCCGTAGAAGACGTACTGGTGTCCCTCGCCGTTGTTCACCGGGCCGCGCGGATCGTTGACGGTGACGCGGTCCTGCTCGGTCATCGTCCGTCGTCCGAGTGCCGACGCTCGCGCTCGAAGCGCTGGTGCACCGTACCGCTGTTGTCACCCGCCGTGAACTGGACCCCGGTGTTGTCGCCCTCGAAGTGAGGTGCGTTGTACTGATGGCCCGGACCGGTGTTCACGGGCCCCTGCGGCTCGTTGACGAAGGTGCCGGACAGGTCTCCGTTGAGGTTTCCGATGCCGCCGCGCACGCGCTGCTCGACGTCCCGCGTCCGCATCCTGGTGTGCCCGGTGTCCTGGGCCGACTTCTCACGGGACTTCGCCTCAGCCCGCTCCCGGACCGCACGGGCGTCTCGGTCCGCCGCACCCAGCTCGGGCAGGAGCCGGGCGAGGGCGTCGCCGAGCGCCGTCAGGTCCGATTGGGCGTTACGGTGGTCGAACCGCCTGTACTGGCAGTCCGCCAGCTCCAGCAGATCGTCCGGAAGGACGGCGCGGTCGATCCTCGTGGCCTTTCCGACCAGCACGGGGATCACCAGGACCCCGCGTTCGAGCGCGGTCTGGATCTCGCGACGGGTCCAGTCCTGCTCGGCTTCGAGGGCGGGGCGGCCGTCGGCCCCCCGCACCTCCGCCCAGCGCGGGCCGATCACGGCGAGGAGCGCCTGGCACTCCCCCACCGCCCTGACCAGTTCCACCGGGTAACGGCGACCGGGCTCGATCGAGTTGCTGGCGAAGAAGATCCGCTCGTTGCCGAACCGACGGATGAGTTCCCGAGCGATCATGGCCGCTGCGGACTCCTCGTCGCCTGTGCGGTAGTTGACGAAGACGTCAGGCATGAAGGTTCCCTTCGTGAGAAGAAGACGGGGTGAATGGGCACGGAGCTGTGGATCGGGGCTCCGGTCCGCCCGGGCCACGAGGGCCCGACCGTGTGACGGCATGGCGCATCCACGGGAGGGCGTGTGGATGGAGCGGCGCCGCCTGGTGCGTCACTGGTCGCGGGCAGCCCGAAGAAGTCGGGGGCACGATGCGACGCGTCGAGCGGTAACCAAAGGGTTCCGTGGGGGATCGTGGGATCCGGAGGGACGGAGGGGCCGGGTAGTCCGGCGAGCCGGGCGCCTCAAGTCTGTGTCGGTCGTGGAGCGGCTGTCAGTCGTGCGCGGGGGCGAGTACGCGTGCCAGCGCGGGCTGCAGATCACGTACGGGTCGGCTACTCCGGAACCGGGAGAGTTCCCGTGCGAGACGCCGGACGTCGCTGTTCACCGTCGACGAGGGCACGGCCGGCATCACTCCCAGGAGATCTCCGGCGATCGCACACGCGTGCTCGACTTCCCCGGAGGCGGCGTGGGCCAAGGACCGGCGGAAGCCGTAGCGGGCGCGGGTACGCAGCGCGTGCGGCGGAAGGCGGAGGTACTCCCGGTCGAGTACCTCGGCAGCGGCCTTGGGGCGGCCGAGGTCGTGCAGGCACCAGCCGGTCGACATCGCCGCCGGATCGCTCACATGGGAGGTGCCGATCACGGGCTCAGCGCCATTGCGAGCGTCGTCGCTGGCGAGCAGTTCCCGTGCCCTGTCGAGGCTGCGGAGGCAGTCGACCTCGTTGCCGACGAGCGCGTGCCCTTGGGCCTCCCGCTGGGCCGCGAGTCCCCGGATGCGCGGCGGGAGTTCGCTGCTCTGGGCGCGCCGGGCCAGGGCGACGGTGCCGGCCGCGTCCCCGCCGTACATCGTGACCAGGGCGCGTCGCACCAGTGCGTAGGAACCGAGATACGGGTCACCCCCGGCGCGAGCCAGTTCGGCGGCCTCGCCCGTCCAACCGAGTGCCGCGTCGCTGTCCCCGGCCTCCTGGGCCATCCAGCCGGTGAACTCCGCGAACCGCGAGGCGAGCAGGAGCGCAGGGGCCCGAGAAGCGGACCGGGCGTCGGCGGCCAGCCCCGCGATCATGCGGGTCTGCGTCTCCAGCAGAGGCAGCAGGACCTTGGGCGCCGTGGACTGACCGAGCTTCCGCAGCTGGTCGAACTGCATGCGGAAGGAGGGCAGGAGGGGGTCGTCGGTGGAGGACACCGCCTGACCGCCGAGCTTTAGGCCGAGGTCGATCAGGGCTCCCGTACCAGCCGAGAGGACCACCCGGCGCCCGACGAGCCAGCGGCTCGGACCGGCGGGGGATTCGGCGGTGCCCGAGTCCGAGTCCGTCACGGGACGGGTGACAAGACGCTGCAGCTCGCCGTCCGCGCCGAGGAACGCGTCGCATCGCCGGGCTAGTTCGGGGGACGCGGAACGCTCCCCGCGCTCGACCTTGCTGAGGTGCCCCTTGTCATAGTTGAGCGCTATGGAGAACTCAGTCAGAGTCAGCCCCGCTTCTACTCGTAACCGGCGAAGTTCCGGGCCAAAACGTAAAGTCGTGCTCATCATCAACCTCCCCTAGAACAGTGACCGCGAGAGCCGTCCGCCCTCACGGGAGCTGTCATCCGATGATCACCCAGTGACACGAAACCCGACGGCGAACACCCGCTGTAACCGCACCGTTTCGCTTTGCATCCGAAAGCGAGTCTGGCACGACGCGCGCCTGGAGAATCGGGGTTCGGCTGTGTTGCCCGTTGCCTCTTGCGTTCTCCGTTGCTCCCCCTCTGTTCCTTGGGATGAATAAGGTCGACCACAATCGGGACAAAAGCATCGGCGGGCGGGGTCAGTCGTTCATGAAGTCGCAGCGCTCGTCGATCCAGCAGCGTGGGTCGGCCGGGGGCGGAGGCGGGGGTGGACCACTGGTACCGGAGGCGGTCGGGCCGGGTGAAGCGGCCGCTTCAACGTGTAGTGCGCGCCGTGGTGGCCGCGCAGTGGTTTGGTGAACGTGCAGGTCACATGGGGTCGGTCCCGGTTGGGGGCGGCCCCTTCGTCGTGGCCGGGGTCCCGGTACGAGTGGCGGGGGGCGGGGTGGGGGCGTGGAATGGGGGGTGGGAGAGCGGGGGCGGAGACGTGGAGGCGTCGTGGGTGTGACACCGCTGACCGAGATCCTCGTCAAGCCTTTCGACGAGCGCTACGCCGTGCCGGCCATCAATGTGTTCAACGACCTCACGCTGGAGGCCGTGCTGGCGGCCGCCGTGGAGAACGCGTCGCCGTTGATCGTGCAGACGTCCGTGAAGACGGTCAGGTCCATCGGAAGCGATGTCCTCTATGCCATGTGGACCTCGATGACCGCCGGCATCGAGGTGCCCGTCACCCTGCACCTCGATCACTGTCCGGAACGCGAGGTCATCACCGAGTGTCTGCGGCGGGGCTGGAACTCGGTGCTCTTCGACGCCTCCAAGCTGCCCGTCGAGGAGAACATGCGGCAGACCGTCGAGGTCGTCGCCGAGGCACGCGCGTACGGGGCCGCCGTTGAGGGGGAGATCGAGTCGATCACCGGCGTGGAGGACGACGTGGGCAGTGACGCCGCCGCCGAGCAGCAGAGTCTCGCGGTCGCGCTGGAGTTTCTGCGGACCACGCAGGTCGATGTCTTCGCACCGGCGATCGGGAACGCACACGGGTCGTACAAGCGGGCGCCGGTGCTCGATGCTCAGCGTGTGTCCGATCTCGTGGCGGCGTATCCGGTGCCGATCGCGCTGCACGGCGGCAGTGGGCTGTCCGACGAGCAGTTCCACGACCTGATCTCCCGGGGGTGCGCGAAGGTCAATATCTCGACGGCCCTCAAGGAGACGTACATGAAGTCGAACCTGACCTTCCTGCGGACGGCGGCGGAGCGGCAGAAGTGGGATCCGCCGTCGCTCTTCCGGGCCGTACGTCAGGACGTCGTCGAGTTGGCCGGTTCGCTGATGAGGCTCTTCGGCAGCGCCGGACGGGCGGGCTAGCCGTGGCCGCGCTCATCTTCGACTGCGACGGTGTCCTCGCCGACACCGAACGCGACGGGCATCTGCCCGCCTTCAACAAGACGTTCGAGGAGTTCGGTCTGCCTGTGCGGTGGAGCGACGCGGAGTACGCGGAGAAAGTGAAGGTCGGCGGCGGCAAGGAGCGGATGCGGACGCTGCTGACCCCCGACTTCGTCGCCGCCGCCGGTCTGCCCTCCGACCCGGCCGCGCTCGATGAGCGGCTGGCCGGCTGGCACCGGCGCAAGACCGAGATCTATACGGGGATCATCCGGGGCGGAAGCATTCCGCCCCGGCCCGGCGTGCGCCGGGTCGCCGCGGCGGCGCATTCGGCCGGGTGGACGCTCGCGGTCGCCTCCACCTCCGCGGAGGCGTCCGTCCGCAGCGTGCTCGAACTCGCCATGGGGCCGGAACTGGCCGCCCGCTTCAGCGTTTTCGCCGGGGACGTGGTCCAGCGGAAGAAGCCCGCGCCGGACATCTACGCCTTCGCCGTGCGCGGGCTCGGCCTGGATCCCGTGGACGTCGTCGCGATCGAGGACAGCCGTAACGGGATGCTGGCCGCCCTCGGCGCCGGGCTCGCCTGCGCGGTCACGACCAGCGCCTACACCGGCGAGGAGGACTTCACCGGGGCCTCCCTGGTGGTCACCTCGCTCGGTGACCCGCCGCCGGAGGAGACCGTCACACGGGTGCTGAGCGATCCGCTCGGCGTCCGCCCGGGGCGTTATGTGGTGCTCGCGGATCTGGCCGTCCTCCTCAGCGCCGGTGGTGGCGACTCGGACCCCACCACACCCGATCCGCTCGGGGACGGCCCCGCCCGACCCCGTCCCCGACCGCACTGACGTCGCGGCAGTCAGGAGAGTCATGCCATCGCCATCGCCATCGCCATCGCCATCGCCATCGTCGCCCTCGCCCTCGCCCTCGCCGTCGTCATCGACGTCCGCCGCCGACCTCACCTTCGTCGTCTGGTCCATCGCCCGGACAGCCGTGGACAACGAGCGAGCCTTCGGGGACCTCGACGCCGTCGCGGGCGACGGGGATTTCGGGTACTCGCTCGCCCGCGGCTTCGAGATCGTGCTCAGCGACTGGGACGCCCTCGCCTCGGACTCGCCGGCCGAATTCCTGAAGAAGGTCGCTCTGGTGATCTCCAAGCGGGTGGGCGGCACCTCGGGCCCGCTGTGGGGCACCGCCTTCCTGCGGGCCGCCGGGGCCGTGAAGGACCGGCAGGAGCTGAACGCCGCCGACGCGGTGGCCATGCTGCGGGCCGCCGCCGAGGGGATCAAGGCGCGCGGCAAGTCGGACCTCGGTGACAAGACGCTGCTGGACGCCCTGATCCCGATGACCGACGCACTGGAGCAGCGGCTGGAGCAGCGGCCGGCCGCCGCTGAGCCGGCCGTCGGCGAACCGGCCGCCGGAGAACCGGCCCCCGGCGGTGCGGAGTTGGCCGCCCTCGCCGCCACGACCGCCCGCGCCGCGGCGGACGCGACCGCACCCATGCGGGCCAGACGCGGACGCCAGAGCTACACCGGCGAGCGCAGCATCGGTTCGCCGGACCCGGGCGCGGTGGCCATCGCGGTCATGGCGGAGCGCGTCGCCGCCGAGTGGGACGTACGCGAGTGACGGCAGGCAACCGGGACCGGCAGGACCACGAGGAGTTACGGCATGAAGAAGTTCGTCAACGACCCGAAGGACTACGTCGCGGAGATGTTGGAGGGACTGGCCCTGGCCAACCCCGACACGCTGACGTACGTGCCCGAGTACAACCTGATCATGCGCGCCGACACCCCCCAGGAGAACAAGGTCTCCCTTGTGCAGGGGTCCGGATCCGGGCACGAGCCGGCCCATGTGATGTCCGTCGGCAAGGGGATGCTCGACGCCGCCTGTCCCGGCGATGTGTTCGCCGCGCCGCCCGCCGACTTCGTCTACGAGACGGTCAAGCTGGTCGCCTCCCCGAAGGGTGTGCTGCTGCTGGTCAACAACTACACCGGGGACCGGATGGCGTTCGAGATGGCCGAGGAGCTTTCGGAGGCCGACGGGGTGACCGTCCGTACCCTCTTCATCGATGACGACGTGGCCGTACAGGACTCGACGTACACCGTCGGCCGGCGCGGGGTGGCCGGCAACTTCTTCGTGATGAAGGCCGTCGGCGCCGCCGCCGAGCGGGGCGCGGACCTTGACGAGGTGTACCGGATCGGGGAGAAGGTCAACTCCGTCACCCGCACCATGGGCATGGCGCTCACCGCGTGCACGCCGCCGGCGAAGGGTTCGCCGCTGTTCGATCTGCCCGACGACTCCGTCGAGATGGGCGTGGGCATCCACGGCGAACCGGGCAGGAAGCGCGAGAAGCTGCGCTCGGCGGACGCGATGGTGCGCGAGCTCGTCAGCGCGGTCGTGGACGATCTGCCGTTCTCCTCCGGTGACCGTGTCGCACTGATGGTGAACGGCCTCGGCGGCACACCGATCGGCGAGCTGTATCTGGTGTACGGCCTGGCCCACAAGCAGCTGGCCGAGCGCGGCATCGAGGTCGGGCGCAGCTACGTGGGCGAGTACTGCACCTCGCTCGACATGGCCGGCGCCTCCGTGACCCTGGTCCGGCTGGACGACGAGATCCACGACCTGCTCACCGACCCCGCGGAGATCCCGATTCGGGTGTTCTGAGCGAGTACTCCGAGTACTCCGAGTGCTCCGAGCACTCCGAGTACGTGGAGCGCGCCGAGCACACACGAGGAGGGAGGAGCGGACCGGCGCACCGCACGTCATGCCTCAGGACGTGGCCGGGGCGGTTCCGAGGGCCGCGCGGGCGTGGTCGTGCGCCTCGCCGCTGTCGGGGGCGTCCAGGGCGCGGCGATACCAGTGGCGGGCCTCGCGCGGCTGCAGCTCGGCAGCGGCGACATCGCCGAGCAGGGCCAACACTCTTGCGGTCAGGACGGGTTCCACGGGATGGGGCACGGGTACGGGGGCTCCTTCCTGGGCGGGGCGGGCATCATCGGCGACCTCCACGATCGTTCGGAGCCCTCCGGCACCTCGAACCGTGCCGGTTCACTCACGATTCCCCCTCCGCCGTCGTCCACACACCCGGCGACGGCCCGGTCCCCGCTGGGGGGGCGCGGCCAGGTCCGAACGCTCCCTTCCCGCAGGCGTGTTCGGGCGTGAAGGGGGAGGTGTTCGCGCCATCGACAGGACGCGTGGAGCCAGGCCCGGCAAGTGCCGATACCGGCGGGGACTTCGGCGCTACGCTGCCTCGGACGGCGGTGTGAACAGGGAATCGGGGGGTGCGGATGACGGTCGCGGACGACATGTCCCCGGGTGGGCGGGCCCGTCAGGAACTGCGCGGTGCGCTCACGGACGGTGCCGGAGCCCCAGCGGCCCTTTCGGCGCTGGGGGCCTCGCTCAAGTGGGCCGCGGCGGCCCTCGCGGAGGCACGTGACGGCGATGGCGTCGCCGCGCTTGAGGGACTGTTCGGCTTGTTCGACGCGCTGGAGGAGCTGCCGACGCTGACCGCCGAGGCGCCGCGCCTCGTGGCGAACGCCCGGCCCGGTCAGCGGTTGGCGGAGCAGCTGGACAAGCGGCTGGCGGAGCTCACCTCGCTCCACGAGCGGTTGCGCGACGATCGGGCGGCCCTGGAGCGGCTTGCCGCCGCCGAGGACGACCTGCGTCAACGTCTCGCGGACCACGCCGAGTTGCGGGAGCGGATCGCGGAGCTGCGCCGGCTCGAACGCCTGGTGGACGCGCTGGACGCGCTGAGCGGACAGCAACGGGTGGTGGACGAACGTCTGAAGGCCCTGCGCGGGCGGGACGACTCCGCCGAGCGGACTCTGGCCGCGGACTGCGGCACATTGGTGCGGCTCAGCGAGGACCAGTTGGACGCGCTCGGGCCGCGCGTCCGTGAGGCGCTGCACCGGGCAGAGGAGAGCGGTGAGCGGCTTGCCGCCGAGGAACGGGAGCTGGCCAGAACCACCTCCGAGCTGGATACGCTGCGACAGCGCCTCGATGCGGTCCGCGCCGAGCTCGGGGAGCGGATTCCGGAGCTGAGGCGCTATGCGCGGGCGGACCGGGAGCTGGCGGAGGCGCTGTCCGCGCGGCGCCGCGTCGACGGCGACGAGGCCGGGGACGGTCGCGGAGAACGGCTCGCCAGGGACGGGACGACGGACGGGACGGCGGACGGGACGGCGCTGGAGCGGGCGCGCGCGGACGCCGCCGAGGTGGAACGCCACCTGGCCGAGATCGATCGGGTGCTCCGCGCGGCGCTGGATTAGGGACGCGCCGGGGCGGCGAGCAGGTCCGGTATCCAGGCGGACCAGGGAGGTCGGGCCCGGCAGGTCGCCCTGCCGGGCCCGATCAGTCTCCAGGGGCGGGGACGTCGTCGACGGTGAACGTGGAGTAGTCGGTGGCGGTAGGGACGGTCCCGGCCCGGCCGCTTCCGAGGCGGCGGGAGAGGCGGGCCTCCATGGCGGCGAGCAGACCACGTACCTCGCGGGCGTTGCCGAAGCCGGTGGGATCGTTACGCCGCCGGGCGTCGAGCCAGCGCCCACCCCGCTCGGCGACCTCCGGTGCGAGAGTGAAACCCTCGGCCTCGGCGGTCCGGCGCAGCACCTCGACAAGCTCCTCGGTGCTGTACGACGGGAACTCCACGCGCAGCTCGAAGCGGGAGGGCAGGCCGCTGTTGGCGCGTAGGAACTCGTCCATTTCGCGCGAGTACCCCGCGGCGATCACCACGAGCCGGTCGTTCCAGTGCTCCATCTCCCGGACGAGAGTGTCGATGGCCTCCTTGCCGAAGTCCGCGCCATGGATGGCGGAGCCGGCGGTGAGGCTGTACGCCTCGTCGATGAAAAGCACCCCGTCAAGGGCCTCATGCACGGCCGCGCGGACCCGGGGCGCGGTGTGACCGACGTACTCGCCGACCAGGTCGGCGCGGGTGACCTCGACGACATGGCCCCGGCGCAGCAGTCCGAGGCCGCGGAGCATCGTGCCGACGGCCCGTGCCACGGAGGTCTTGCCGGTTCCGGGCGGCCCCGTGAACAGTGTGTTCGGGGGAGCGGGCACGGCTCTGCCCCGAGCCTGGCGCAGCCGGATACGGTCGGCCAGGCCGGTGATCGCCTCACGCACCGAGGCGAGGCCGACCATGTGGTCCAGCTCGGCCAGCAGGGCGCCGTCGCCGTGTGCGGGCACGGGCGGGGGCAGCAGGCCGCGGTACTCCTCCGGCAGGTCCTCGACGCTGAGCGGCTGCTTGATGTCCTCTCCGACCCGGTTGGCCCAGCAGGTGAAGATCTTGCCGCTGAGCTCACGCATGGTGCCGGCGTTGCCGAAGTCGGGGCGGCGCGTGGCGTACAGCTCGGTGACGACCCGGAGCAGCTGATCGGCCACCGTCTCGTCCCAGTCCAGGCCGCTTGTCGCCAAGTACCGCAGCAGGATGGTGTGCAGGACGTCCGGCGGGTAGTCGGGGAAGTCGATGCGATGGCCGAACCGGCGGGGGAAGCCGTGGTCGGAGGCGAGGAACTCATCGATCTTGTCCGGGTATCCGGCCGCGATCACCACGAACCGGTCCCGGTCGTTCTCCAGCCGGGTGAGCAGAGGCCGCACGACGTCCCGGTCGAAGCTGCCGTTCTCGCTGCTCAGGCCGTGCACCTCGTCGAGGAACAGCACCCCGTTCATGGCCTGGTCCATTACGCCGTTGGCCTGTTCGGCGGTCTGTCCGACGTAACCCGCGATCATGTCGTCGAGCCGTGCCTCCACCACATGACCGTGGCTCAGCACACCCATCTCCCGATACATCTCGCCGACGAGCCGGGCCACCGTGGTCTTCCCGGTACCCGGCGGACCGGCGAACAGCAGGTGGGGGGAGCCCCTTTCCGCGTCCAAACCGCGCCCCTCCGCGCGCAGCAGCTGTTCGTTGACCACCCGCCTGCGCAGTTCTCTGAGGTGCTTCTTCACGGGTTCCAGGCCGGGCAGGTCGTTCAACTGCTCTTCTGCCGACTGCGTGTTCTTGCTCGCGAGCGCCCCCGACCGTTGTCCGGCCGAGCGGGGGAGCCAGCCACGCTCGGCCAGTTCCTTGCCGCTGAGCGGGGTGTCGCCGAGGGACAGCAGGTTGCTGCGCCAGTTCTTCACGGTGAGCGGCTGGGCCGCCATCGCCCGTACCACGGAGTCCAGTTCGCGCCAGCTGCCGATACGGAGTCCATGGCGCAGTCGCAACCGCTGTACGAGGCAGTGCAGTTCGGCCTCGTCCGGGTAGCCGATACGGGCGGACGGCGCACCCTGCCGACGCAGCCGGGCGGCCAGGCCGGGGTAGCCGCGCAGCGATTCGACGTACTCCACACAGTCGCCGAACGTCTCGCGCGCGAAGACCAGGACGATCGGGTGGTCGTAGTCGCCGTGCCGGGCCCAGTCGCCGAAGAAGGTGTCCAGGGGGCGCGTGGCGTCGGTGTGCCGCAGGGTGCTCTCCGCGTCCGTGAACACCACGGCCGTGCGGCGCGGGGGGTCCGCCAGATATCCGGACAGGGTCATGACGGTGAAGGGGTCGGAGAGGGTACGCGGCGGGCCTGGCTCGGTGGGCGCGGCGGTGCGCTCACCGGCGGGCGCGGCGTTCCGCGCCCCGGCGGGCGGGCGTACCACCAGCCGGCCGAGCGGGCCGCGCAGGCGGGGATGGCGCATCAGGCCCGGTCCCGCGGATCCCGCCGGTCCCGCGGATCCCCCAGGTCCCGCTGATCCATCCGACCCCGCCGATCCACCCGATCCTCCCGATCCTCCCGATCCCGCCGACTCCTCCGATCCGGGCCGGGACCGCGCCTCGGAGTCCGGGTCCAGGAAGTACAGCGGCCGGCGCTGGGAGCTGAACGCCACATACGCGCAGGACTCGGCGCGCAGCAGATGCCACAGCGCGGCGTCCAGATTCCTTTCCTGGTAGTCGGCGCCGACGAAGGTGTCGTCCACGCCGGGCCCGTACAGCACGGTGAACGGCTCGCCGATACTCAGCCGCAGATCGGCGAAGCGGGAACCGAGCCGGCCGGTCATGAGGAGCCGCCGGGCGCGGTGCGGCTGCCCGGCTGGGCGCGGTGCCGCCGGAACCGGTTCAGGTCGGGGGCCTCCGGCTCCGGGACACCGAGCTCCGACTCCAGGGGACCGGTCGGGTGCCCGTCCTCCTGGAGCGCCTGCCGCACCGCCTCGGCCCGGTCCCTGATCTCGCGTTCCGCGACCGTGTCGTAGTCGTACGAGAGGACCCGCATCACCTGCCCGGTCTCCTCGTCCGGCGCGGGCAGGACCTGCACCACGATCTTGTTGCCGTTCGCGTGCTGAAGGACCGCGTGGTACGAGCGGCGCTCGTCCTCGTCCTGGTACTCGCCGTCCGCCAGCTCGTAGGCGCCGATACGGGACAGCGTCTCGGCCACCGAGTCGGCGAGGTTCACGCGGAGCTGGGAGGCGAGCTGCCGCATACCGGCCCGGTCGACGAGTTCGCCGAGCCGCTGCTCCAAGTCCGCCGCCTCGGCCGTCAGTTCGCGCTGCGCGGCGGCGGTCGTGGCGTCGTCCCTCGCCCGGGAAAGCCGCTCGGCCACCTGCTCGCGCAACTCCTTGAGCTCGCCCTCCGACCAGTGGTCCACGTCGAGTTCCACACCGGGCAGCGGCTGTCCGTCGGGACCCATGACCGGCCTGATCTCGTTCTCGGTGATCAGTGTCTCCACCAGGACCAGTGCGTCGGTGGCCGCGGTCGCGGCGAGCCGGCGTTCCAGCTCCCGGTGCTCGATGTCGAGGCGCAGTTCGCTGAGGTCGAGGTAGGCGCGCTGCGCGAGCGAGAGCGCGGCCTCGTAGTGGCCGATGTCGCTGTTCCGCCGCGCGGTGTCGAGGTCCAGCCGGAGCCGGTCGAGCCTGCCGGGGGCGTGTCGTTCGTGCGGCAGGGTGGTGGCGATGAATTCGGACATCGTGACGCCGTCGGCGAGCCAGCCCTGAGTGGCGGTCGCGGCGCGCTCGCGGTTCCCGGCGAGCTCGTCGAGGCGGCCGGTGAGACCGGCGATGTCGCGGTGGCGCTGGTCGCGTTCGGCGGCCAGCTCACGCTCCAGGGCCGCGCGGTGTTCGTCGAGCGCGGTACGGGTGTCGCGTTCGAGCCGGTCCGTGGTGTCGCGCAGATCCTTGTGCAGGCGCTCTGACTGCTCGCGCAGCCTGCGGCCGGTGTCCTGCTCAAGTCGCCGGGTCTGCGCCGAGAGGCCGGAGAGCGCCTGCTCCGTCCGGCGGGCGCGCTCCTCCAACTCGGCGCGGGTACGGGCCTGATCGGCCTCGGTCCGCCGCCGTACCTCGTCAAGGAGCCGGGGAACGTCGCGCCGGACCTGCCTGAGGTTCTGGGCCGCGCGCTGGGCCCGGTACCACTCTGTCTCGTCCACCAGGATGCGCTTCTTGCCGCTCATGGTCAGTCGTCCTCACCTGGTCGGGTGTTCACTGGTTGGTCGGTGTCGCACTGGTTGGGCGGTGTCGCACTGGTTGGGCGTCGGCCTCGAACGGACTTCCTCCACGGCGGAGTCGAAGGCCGCGAGCAGCCCCGGGGGCGGTACCCCGACCAGCAGGGCGGTGGGTCCGTCCACCGTGATCTCGGCGGTACGCGGCCCGCCGGTGAAGTCGTATCCGCCGCCGGCGAGCCGGGGCGTGAGGTGGTGGACGCGCTGGTTGCCGCTGCCTCGCAGCCCCTTGCCGTCGTCCAGCCGGGCGACGTATAGGCCGTCGATCAACACATCGAGGAGACCGACGAGTTCGGTGACCTCCGGAGCGGGCGGCCGGGCGCGCAGCCGTTCCAGGCGGTAGCCCGTGAAGCAGATCACCGAGAGGTCGCGCCGTGCGCGGGCCTCGCGGACCAGCGCGGCAAGCCCGGCGGCCTGGGCCATCGGCTCGCCGCCGGAGAGCGTCAGACCCGTCACGGCGGGGTCGGCGAGCAGTTCGTCGGCCAGCTCCGAGGGGGCCAGGCGCCGGGCCGGGCGGTCCGGGATCCACTCCGGTGCGAGACACCCCGCGCAACGGAACGGGCAGCCCTGCACCCATACCACCGACCGTCGCCCGGGGCCCAGGGCGTGGGTGCCGACCCGGGTGGCGGCGACGTTGAGGTCCTGGCCGGTCATGGCAGGTCCGATTCGGAGGGCGTGGGCCGGTCGCGTATCACGGGCGGTCGCGCGGGCGGGAGTGGTGGCCGCGCGGGCGGTGGCGGGCCGCCGCGCCAGGGCCCGTTCCCGCTCGGCGGAAGTGATCCGGGGCGCGGGATCGGCGCGGGGCCGGCCGGCCCCCCGGCACCAGCACCAGCACCAGCACCAGCACCAGCACCGGCACCGGCTTCCGGTACGGCCGGCGCCCCGGGCTGCCCGCCGGGGTCCGGCCGGTAGGTGAAGGCGATGCCGTTGATCACCACTCCGTCGCCCGGCCGGCAGACGGCGTTCGCGCTCCGGGCCGGGGTGCCGTCCGGGCTGTAGCGGAGGTGCAGGGCGATCCCGCGACGGCCGTCCTCCGTCCGGAACCGGCGGCCGTGCACGCTGCCGCTGCCCCCGATCCGGTGCGGCGCGAGAGCCAACCGCCGCCCGCGCAGGACGACATGCTCCTCCGGGCCGCCGCCCAGGGCCGAGGCCGGCACCGAGGCCGGGGACAGCACCAGCACGCCGCTCAGGACCGCCCGGTTACGGCGCACCCAGAGCAGCAGGGCCGCGAGGAGGGCCGCCACCGGGACACCGATCAGCAGCGGCAGGGCCAGCGGCGAGCCGACCTCGGCCCGCAGCCGGGGACCCCTGTCCGGTCCGTCCACCGCCGTCGGCACCGTGAACGTGACGTCGTCGAGGGTGGCCGCCCAGGGCGTCGTGACCTCGCCGTGCACGGTGAGACCGACCTCGGACTCCCAGGTCCGCCGGATCGGCAGCGCGCCGGCGTCGGGCTCGCCCCGCACCTGGACGGCGAACCGCCGTGCCGCGCCCGGCTCCAGGGACACCCGGTCCGGCAGGCCGGTGACGGTGAGCGGCTGTCCGTTCAGGGTCGCCTTGAGGCCGGTCACGGTCAGCGGCACCCGCGCGGTCGTGGCGGTCAGCGTCAGCGTGGCCGCCGCCCCGCCGCTGCCCAGGTCGAGCGTCCCGGCGGGCGACCACGTGGCGGTGACGCCCTTGCCCGCGTCCTGCGCGACCAGCCGCGCGGCCTTGCGCGCCCGGGACCGCTCGGCGGCCCGGCCGAGATATTCGGCGAGGTCCTGCACGGACTCCGGCCGCAGCTCGGTCGTCTTCGGAACGACGCGGGCCAGCTGCGCGGTGCCGGACTCGTCGGTCGCCAACGGCAGTGAGTAGGCGGCCAGTTCGCGTCCGCCGGCCAGTTCGGCGCCCCGGTCCCGCAGCGCGTCCCAGGCCGGCCCGTCGGCCTTGGGGTACCGGGAGCCCTTCGCAGGCTCGTGCTTGCCGTCGGTGAACATCACCACGGAGCCGACCTCGGCGGCGCCCGGCCGCTCCAGCTCGGCCAGGCCACGGTCCAGGGCGGCGCCGATGTCGGTGCGCACGCCGGAGGGACCGGCGCGGGCGGGCAGCTTGTCGATGATGCCCGCCGGGTCGGACGGGCGGCCCAGGTAGACGGTCTCGGCCTTGTTCCCGAAGGTGAACAGGGCGACGTAGTCCTGTGGCGACAGGCTCTTCAGGAACGGCAGCAGCGCCGACCTGACCGAGGCGTACCGCCCCTTGCTCAGCATCGAGCCGGAGACATCCACCAAGATGACGTAATCGGCGGGGAGTTCGTCCAGGCCGAGTTCGGCGTATATCTCGGTGCGGCCGGGCTCCGATCCGGCCGCAGGAGTCCCGGCCGCAGGAGTCCCGGCCGCAGGAGTCCCGGCCGCGGGCGACCCGGTCGCGGGAACCCCGGCCGCGGGCGACCCGGCCGCTGTGGTGGCCAAGGCCGTGAGCACCAGGGCGGCGAGCGAGGCGATGGCGCGGTGGACGGCGTGGACGCGCGCGCGTCCCGATCTCGGTTGCGACGGCGGCTTGTTCATCACGTGAGGGCTCCTCGGGCGCGGCACCTGTCAGGGACGGTCTGGTCAGGGGCGGTGGGACGGATCAGGTTTCGGGTGGGACGGGCAGGGGGCCGAGCGGTACGCGGGTCTCGGTGTCCGGGCCATTCGCGACCGGCCCATTCGCGACCGGCCCATTCGCGACCAGGTCAACCGCGACCGGGCGCAGCACAAGGGCCGCCGCCCCGTCCTCGCAGACCCGGACCCCGACCCGGCAGAGCCCGTCCGGCGTGCCGGTGGGCAGCGTGATGTCCGGCAGCGGCACGGGGCGGCCGTCGGGGCCTACGGCCTCGACCCGCAGGGGGCGCCTGGCCGCCGCGTCGGGAAGCACCTCGGCCGGCCGGCCCGCCCGTACGGCGAACACGGTGTCGCCGCCCGGCTCCAGGGCACCGGGGGCGGACAGTTGAAGCTCCTCGGTGCGCAGCCGCCCGGCCGTACGGCTGTGGGTGCGGATACGAATGGCGTACGGGTAGCGGTCACCCGGGTCCGCCAGCCCGGCGGCCACCAGCGCGCCACCGGCCGCCGCCGCGTACCCGGGATCCACCTCCGGGGGCAGCGGAAGCAGCCGATGACTCTCCCCCAACCGCTCCATGAGCGGCCGGAGTCGGGCCAGACCTCCGGTGAGCAGCAGCGGGAGCGGCCGGGTGGCGCCCGGCGGCGCGGCGATCTCGGACAGGGCCCGGCGTACCGCGTCGACCAGCGGGAGAAGAGACGTCCGAACGGTCCCCGCGGTGACGTCCCGGTCGGCCACGCGGTAGACCACGGTGTCGTCGAAGGGGTCGGGGCGACTCACCGCCTGGGCCACGGAGAGCCCCAAGCGGCGCCCGCCGGGGTCGTCCCGGCGCACGGCCGCAAGAGCGCGATGCCCTTCCTCGTCGTCGGACAGACCCGCGGCGGCGAGGAGGGCCGCGTCAAGTGCCGCTCCCAGCACGCCACTCGGTCCTGTCGCCTCGGCGGTGGCGCGAAGGAGTACCGAGGAGCCGGCCAGCGTGCAGCGCGCGGCGTCGACGGCGCGCGCCCCGACATCGCACACCAGATACTCCCCGGCGTCGGCCGTCCCGCCCGCGGTGTGCCGGACGAGGGCGAGCAGGGCGTGCGCGGTGCCGATCGCGCGGGCCCGTGGACAGCCGTCCGCCGTGAGGGCGGCCGTCGCGGGCCCGGCCAACTCGCGTGCGCTGCGGCGCGGCAGGACCACGACGGCCCCGGCGGGCGGACCGTACCGGGCGAGGTAGGCGCCGTACGCCTCGCGCAGCGCGTCGACCGGCCGACCGCGCGTGGCGGCGGAGAGCGGCAGTCCCTCGCCCGGTATGTCACCGGGCAGCGACACCGGGCACGGCGGCCCGGCGCCGGGCCGTGCGACGGCGAGCCGCGCGTAGCGGACGCCGATGTCGAGCGCGAGGGTGTGGGCAGGCGCGTGAGCGTGGGCGTATGGCGAGTTCACGCGCGGTCACCCCCTAGGCGCCGCCACCAGGGCAGCACGGATGGTGTGCTCTGCTCGGGCTCGGCGTAGGAGCCGGGTACCGGGCGGGGCGGTTCGCCGTACGGCCGGCCGGGTGTCGGCACGGGCGCCGTCGGCTGTCGGCGGGACGGCTTCTGGCGCAGGAGTTTGATCGCCTGCTCGACGCCGTCCCTCAACTCCTCGTGGCCTTCCAGCACCCGCTGTCTGACCAGTTCGCCGAACCGGGGCTGAGCGATGGAGTAATAGAGCAGGTCGCCGAGGAAACGCTGCGGGGAGATCCGGTTGAGGTGTCCGGCCAGTCGATGGACCGCGTCGGCGCGTCCCATGTGGTCGTGGAGCCAGGGCGTGATCGCCTCAAGTACGGCCGAGGGGTACTCGACGGTCTGCTGGGCGCTCCTGGCGTACCGGGAGTTGGGGCTCGCCCGCACGATGGCGTCGCCCAGCGTCTCGGGAACGGTGGTACGGGTGGCCGCGAGCCGGCGGATCTCGGCGGTGTGGGCCAGCCACTGGAGGCCGGGGTGGGTCCTCAGCCGCTGCTCCCACTGCGCGGGCATGCCATGCGTGATCCAGTCCCCGGCGTTGGCCAACAGCTCGGCGATCCGGTCGAGCAGCGGGCCCTCCCAGGTCTCAGGACCGCCCTGGCCCAAGGACTTTGGACGGCGGGTCGGCTCAGCCTGGAGTCGGGTCGGCTCAGACTGGGACCGGGTCGGCTCATTCCGGGTTCTGGCGGACTCGACCTGAGGCCGCGTCAGCTCCCACAGCACCCGGTAGGGGATCTGGTCGAGCCGTTCGCCGACCAGCCCCGAGGCCAGCGCGGCCTCTCTCCCGCTCCCCAGCCCCAGTTGGGGCACCTCCCGCCTCAGGACGGCGGCGTACTCGACGGCCGCTTCGCCGTCGTCCGCGATGAGGCGGGACCGTTGCATGCCCCGGCCGAGCAGAAGGAGCTGGAGCAGATCGGCCCAGGCGGCGTGCGCTCCGGGGAGGCCGGGCCGCTTCGGTACGAGGATGTCGATCTGGTGGAGCAGGAACTCCCGGTCCCTGTCGGTGCCGCTCCGCCCCGTCGCGACCTCGTACAGCTCCGGGTGAAGCCAGGAGAGCGCGTCCGGGTTACGGGCGTGGCAGGCCAGGCGCAGACCGGTGCGCCAGGCCGTCGTGGAGATTCCGGCGAACGCGTCGAGTGCGTCCCGGTCGACGGGGACGGTCGGGCGAGTCGAGAAGGTCGGGAGATCCGGTAGGCCCGGTAGGCCCGGTACGCCCGGTAGGGGCGCGGTAGCCGGTGGTCCGTGGTGGATCAGGGCGGCGGCGCCGCGCAGCCAGTCCGGTGCGTGCCGCGGTTCGCCCGCCGTGTCCGGCCCGTGCAGCAGTTCCCGGACCATCAGGTCGTCCAGGGTGTTCCGCCCGGCGTTGAAGTCGAGCCAGGCCAGGGTCAGTTCCGGACGGCGGACGAAGACATCGCGCACGGCGGCGGCGGTGTCCTCGTCCAGACCCTGCCGCAGGGCGTGCAGGTTCTGACTCCGCGAGGACAGGCCCTCCGGCGTAACGGCCGCCGCGCCCCCGTCGAGATAGCCGGCCAGGACCACGGCGTGGGCCCGCCGGTCCCGGGGTCCCGCCGCGGTCGCCAGATCGAGGACGGCGCACACCCGCTGAAGGGTCTGGCTCGCCACGGGCCAGGAGTTGAGTTCGTCCGCGAGCGCCCGGCCGACCCGTGGGGACCAGTGCTCCAGAAGCAGGCTCCGGGCCTGCTCGCGCTCCGTCTCGGAGCGACCACCGGGCAGGGTGGAGAGCGCCAGATGACGGGCCACCATGGCGGCCTCCCCCTCGGGCAGCCGGTCCAACGGGTACAGGCTCAGCAGTCGGGACACATCGCCCAGCCGGCCGGTACCCCGGTCGATGTCCGCCACCACCACCGACCGGAGGTCGAGGTCCCGCAGGTGCCGCAGCGCCTGTTCGGCGTCGAGCGGGGACAGCGGGGCACGATGGGACAGCAGATGGGTGAGCAAGGTCTCGATGCCCACCTTCCGCCGCAGCCGCAGCAGCTCCGCCAGATAGGCCCGGCCCTCACGTGAGCCGGGCTCCTGCGGCGGCTGCCCGGCGAGTACGGCATGGCACTGATTTCCCCTGGGACGCAGCGCGAAGGTCAGCCGCAGCTCGTGATCGGCGCCATGACCGGCCCAGGTCGCGGCGGACAGCCAGGCGCGACTGCCGTACGGCAGGAGAGCGCAGATCCCGTCGAGCACGGCGACCCGGGTGGCGGCGTTCAGACCCGCGTGCTCGGGGGAGAGGGTGATGGCCACGTGCCGTCCCTCAAGGAGCAGTGCGGCGCACCGCGCGGCCCACTCGAACCGGATGTCCTGGTCGATGTACCGGGCCAGCTGCGCGACATCGGCGGGTGCCGCGTCGAGAACGATGTGCGGGGGATGCGCGAGGTGCGGGGGATGCGGGGCGTCGGCGCTCATGGCCGGCCACTCCGCGTCCAGCGCGGCGTTGTAGAGCGAGGTCCAGGTGAGCCCCGCGCCGCTGGTCGGCTGCCAGTCGAGGAGCAGCAGCCGGGCCGAGTAGCTGATCCGGCCGGTGGCGTCACGCCCGCCCGACCAGGTGGTCTCCACCAGGCCGGTCACGGGCCCGCCGGCCTCGGTGCCGCCGAGGAACGCCACCCAGGGCAGTGCGTCGGGGGCATGGGCGCGGTCGGGGCGCGGCGTCTCCGTGGACGCGTCCCAGAAGTACTTCTGGGCGATCCGGGGGTCCACGTTGCCCGCCTGTACGTCGTAGGCCACCTGGCCCGGTGCCTTGCCCTGGAGGGACCAGGAGGCGCGCACCGGGCGGCCCTTCGGCGGCCCGCTCACCTCCGCCGCCCCCACCGCAGTCGGCCGCCGCGCGGCGGCCGGGCGGCTGTGTCCCGCAGACCTTTCTCCAGGGTCATCAGCGGTTCGATGATGTTGATCGGCATCGGCGGAGAGCTGCAGATGCGCCCGCCGTCCGGCTCCACATTGACGTAACTGCGGTAGTCGAACTGGTTGTAGGGGTTGAGCCGGAAGCCGATGGCGGAGCTGGCGTGGTACGACATCCGGTCGGAGTGGAAGAAGTTGCGGAGGGCGTCACGGACCAGCCGGGCGCTGCCGCCGCGGAAGCTGTCGCACATCCAGTCGAAGAAGGCCGGGGCCTGGTGGTCGGGGACGCGCGGGATGTCGCCCGTACGCTCCTGGGTGACCCAGCCGGCCCGCAGCGCCGGTTCGAAGACGTCCGGGTGGTCGAATTTGGTGATGCACACCGCGACGTGATGCGGCAGCCGGCCGTTGGCGAGGAGCCGGCCCTCGTCGCGCACCCGGCCGGCGATCTGGCTGGCCATCCCGAAGAAGTAATTGATGCTCGTGGTCTGCTGGTTGGCGTCCAGGAGCGGGTCGAACAGATAGACAAGGCCGCCGCAGTTCGTCAGATGGGTGACGGCCCGGTCGTGCAGCTCCTCGCCGACCTGGTTGGACCGGGGGTTGAACGCCTCCCCGGGGAGGTCGAGCACTTCGAGCGCGAAGGTGATCGGGCGGGTACCGAAGCCCCGTGCTCCCTGTATCTCGCCGGAGAACGACCATCTGAGGTCCCGCTGCGCCCGGCTCGCCTGCGGGAACCGCTGCTCCGACACCAGCAGATCCACGCTTTCGTGCAGGAACTCCGTGGAGGAGGGGTCCATGCCGGCGACCACCCAGTTCACCTGGCCGCGCCGCTGGTGCTGAATCGCGGCGATCGGCACGGCGCCCAGGAACGTCGTCTTCCCGGAGCCGGAGGCTCCCCACACACCGATCCTGACACCGCCGGGAGAGGCGCCCCGGAGCTGCGGTACGGGCACCGGTGGATTGACCTGGTCGGCCACGGAGTGGTTGTCGGGGGCGGCCGGCCGCAGCGGGTCGTACGCCGTCAGGGGAGGCGGGAGGGGAGGCGGTACGGAGGGAGGTACGGCGGCGCCGAGCGACTGCCAGCTGCGGCTCGCGTCGGAGTGCCCGTTCGGGGAGTGCCCGTTCGAGGAGTGCCCCTCGTCGGAGGAGCGGGCCCCGTTCATGTTGTCCCCGGAGCCCGGGTCGGGTTGATGCGTCGGTGTCGTCATGGAGTGGGTCAGCTCCTGGGGAGATCGGATGGGCGTGGGGGCAGTGGCGGTCCGGCGAACGCCAGCGGACAGCCGTCGGTGTCGCGTTTCTCTCCGGCGGTGAGGGCGAGCGCCGTCCGTTCCGCCGAGTCGGTGCCTGGCCGGAAGAGGAGACGGTCCGTGCCCGTCAGGTCCTGCCAGGTTCGGGCGAGGTAGCGGCGCAGCCGGTCCCCGCTGGGCACTCCGGGAGTGGCGGGCGCGGTGAACGGCTCGGCCCGGACACCGACGCGTACGCCCCGGTGGCGCAGGGTCCCCAGCTGCTCGCGCCAGTCCACGGCGCGTGGACAGCCGGGCACCAGACCGTCTTGTGCGGGCAGCGCCGGTGGCCGGCTGCCGACCACCAGAAGCACCCGGTCGACCCGGTCGACCTGCTCGACCCGCTCGGCGCGCTGCCCGGCGGCCATTTTGGCCGCGGTCCTGAGCGCGTCCTCCAGTGAGGAGGTGAGGGTGTCCCGGGGCCGTATCTCCGGTGGCAGCTCCCGCAGTTGGCGCTGTGCCCGCTCGGGTGGCCCCGGCCGTACGTACCTGATGAGGTCGCGGTCCTGCTGGTGCTCGTTGCGGGGCGCGTGGTGGTAGTAGCCGATCACCGCGACCCGTAGCCCGCCGCCCGCGCCGCTGTGGCGCTCCGCGGCGCGGATCAGGTCGCTCGTGAATCCGACGCGCTCGGCGACCTCGGACCGGTCGGCGCCGGACATCTCCACCGCGCAGATGAGCTCCAGGGGGCCGGGCCGGGGAAGGAACCGCGGTACGCCGTGGACCACGGTGTGCAGGCTCTCTCTCCGGTCGGCCGGTGCCTCGGCCAGGGTGTCTCCGGCGCCCGCGTGTACCTCGATCTCGCCAGGACCGCGCAGGACGAAGGTGAGGTGCGCGGAGCCGAGCGCGGGCAGTTCGGTGCGGGGCAGGCCGAGAAGCGCGGGGTGGCGGTCTTCCCGGCGGTAGTGACCGGCGAGCAGCGGCAGTACGACGGGCACCGTCTCGGACGGCGCGATGGACCCGCCCGCCGGGACTCCCGCCGGGACTCCCGCCGGGACTCCCGCCGGGACTCCCGTCGGGACTCCCGGCTCGGCCGGGCGGGTCGGGATCGGGAGGCCGCCGTACACCGTGACCGAGGCGGTCCGGGTCTCACCTGGCGCGAGCCGCAGACCGGCCTCGAACAGAGTGTGGTGATGGAGCTCCACCGGAACGTGGTCACCCTCGCCGGTTCCGGCCCGCGCCAGGAGCAGGGTGTGCGGTTCGCGCAGTGGCACGCCGCGCAGCAGCCGGCGGACCCGGGCCGTGACGGTGGACGCCGTACCCGCACCTGGCGCCGGGGCCGGGGCGCTCTCGGCACTCGTCGCGCAGGTCTCGCGCAGCACGGCGGCGGCCCGGTCGAGAAGAGTCCAGCCGGTGCCGCCGCGGAGCAGCACCACCGCGCTCGTCCGTGTGCCCGTCCTCTCGCACGCGCCGGGCACGACAGCGTGCAGCCAGTCGCGCACGGCCCGGTCGAAGGCCAGGCGGTCCACCGGCTCGACGGTGCCCACGCCGCCGGCGAGTTGGAAGCGGCGCGGGGCGTCCCCGGGACTGAGCCCGGGGACCAGCTCGGTCCAGGGGGTCTCGGCGTGCGGGCGCGCGTACGGCAGACCGGCGGTGTCGGCGAACGCCCGTACCACAGCGGCCCGTTGGGTGCCGAACTCGACGAACAGCACCTCGGCAGGCGCACCGGTGGTGAGCCCGCGCAGCAGATCGGTCAGGGCGGGCGGCTCGGTGGCCACCGAGGGGCCGGGGGTTCCCGGCGCTCCTGTGGGCCCCGGCGTTCCCCCAGAACGGACATGCGGAATTCCGGCGGGGGCCGGGCGCAGCAGCCCGGCGATCTCCGCGCGCTCGGCCGGACCGCCCAGCGCGCGCCGGGCCGCGTCGAGGTCCCAGGTGTGCCCGGCCGCCGCCAGTTCGGCCGCCGCGGCCCGATGGTCCTCCTCGGTCGCGGCCCCCAGAACCGGGTCCCCGCCGAGCGGGAATCCGCACACCCGGCAGTGTCGTTCGCCCCGTTCCGGGTGGAGGCAGGCCGGGCAGCACACCGCCGGGCCCGACCGTATCTCGTCAGCTCCGGGAGAGAGCAGCATGTTCGCGGCGCCCTCTCAGAGCGGCCTGGAGCAACGTACGTGCCCGGCGCCGCCCTTGATGGATTGTCATGTCCGTCCCCTGCCTCCGCTCCGTCGTGATGAGCCCGGGAGGGGTAACCGGCCACACCGGGCTGGTTGGTCAACTCCGTTGCTTTCAGGGGGTGTTCAGCGGTTCCCCTGAGCTGCCGGACCCATGACTCCAGTCAATCGGACGGTCCGGTCGGGGACTGGTCGGGAGCCGGGTGAATCCTGGCCGGGCCAGGACCGGTCCTGGCGCCGACCGGGCCACCGTGCGTATCAGTCCGACCACGGCGGCACGATCGCCGCCTGGAGCGGCGCGAGCAGCCGGTTGGCCTCCGTGACACCGGAGGGCGAGCCGAGATCCGGGATCCCACCGAGCGGCACCCCGTCCAGCGGCTCGTTCCCACAGCTCTCGAAACGGTCGCCGAAGAGCACCAGAGCCCGATGAGGCCGGTTGCGCCGGGACTGCCAGATCAGTCCCATCGCGTCAGTGGCCTGGGTCCGGATCTCGCTCGCCCAGCGCCGCGTCTTCGCGTAGCGCTCGCCCTCGTCCTCAAGGAGCCAGGAGTCCTGGCAGACGGCGGCCAGATCGGTCTCCGTGACCAGGGATACGAGGTTCACCTCGCACCGGGTCCGCACCACGCTCAGCGACTTGGCCCTGACCGCGGCATACGGAATGAGCCGCATCCTGGACTCCTTGTCGAACTCCATCGAGCGCAGCAGCGTTTCGGCGAGCGCGGTGGTCGGGCTGTCGGCCACGTACAGATAGGGATACGGGTCGTACGGCGTGCCGTCGAAGCGATTGCCGCCGAAGTGCGCGTCCACGCTGACCGTGTTGAACTGCTCGGCGGACCGCTTGGCCGAGTGCACCCGCCACAGCTCCGTGCCGGCCGGGAGCAGCCGGCGGTGGGGCCGCAGCTCGTACTCCGAAGGGGAGAAGGTGCCGGTCATCCGTCCCCCTCCACCAGCGCCGCCGCCGCGCCGACCAGCTGCTGGTCGGGCAGTGCGCCGAGGAGCGAGGCGGGCGGGCCGCCCAGCCAGGTGTTCCCGCTGAGCCACCAGTCGGCGGCGCCCCAGGGGTCGGTCTCGGCGAGGAGGATGCGGTTGACCTGGAGGACCACCCCGTGCGGAGTGCCGTCATCGGCCGGGAACTGGAAGTCGGGGTAGCGGTCGCCGCGTTCGGGATCCGCCAGTCTGATCACTTCGAGCGGCGGTGCCGCGCCGGCGAACCGGGCGCGCGCCTCCTCCGCCGAGAGCGAGGGCGTCCTGAGCAGCCTGCGCCGCACGGCGGCGACGATCGCCGCGGTCTCCGGAGAGAGCGAGGGAGCGCCCGCGAGCCGCGTCAGCAGCTCCCGCGCCACCAGCACGGTCGGCGATCCCGCCGATGCCCCGACGAGGCGGACGGAGTCCAGTGCCTGCTGCACCGGATGGTCGTACGGCAGCTGAAGCAGGGCGAGCCTGACCCCCTGAAGTGCCCTGGCGACCGCTCTGTTGTTGTCCTGTGCCGTGTCGGCGAGCGCCCGCACCCGGGCGAGGAGCAGCTCGTGCTGCTCGTCGTCGAGGCTCTCGCGGATACTGTCCCGGTGCTCGCCGATCAGGCCGAGCAGTTCCTCGGAATTCATGCGGTCCTCTCCCGCGGGTCGGCCGGGCCCGGATGGCCCTGGTGGATGAACGGAGCCCAGACCGACAGACGGTCGAGCCCCGGGCGCCCCAGCTCGCGCAGCAGATCGCCCTTCAGCGAGCCCGGGTTCTGGCGGTGGGGGTCGAGCATCCACAGCTGGGCCGCCCTGAGCGCGTCGACGGGAGTCCGTCCCTCGACCGCCACGTAGTGGTGGAACACGGCCATCAGCAGCACCGACGCACCGTCGCGCGTCGTCCACCGCGACCCCACCACGTCACGCGCGCCGGCCGAGACGAACGCCGTCGTCAGAGTCAGCGCCTCATCGTGGTCACGGGTGCTCAGATCGGTCTGACAGGCACTCAGGACCACCAACGGCCCGTCCGCGTCGGCCTGTTCACCGCTCGTCCGGTCCAGCAGCCGGGTCACGGTCAGCATCCCCAGGTCCGGCTCGGCCCCCGGGCCGCCTTCGGCGGCGGACAGTTCGTCGGTGCGGCCGGGGAACGCGAGATGCAGGGCCGACAGTGTCGGACGCACCCCCGCCGATCCATGGGAGGCCACATGGAGCAGCGAGGGCGCGTCGGCGAGGAGCGCGACAAGCTCGTCGGGCGTCCCCGCCGCCTCCGGCTCCACGGACGGCTCGAAGAACTCTCCGTACACACGCGCCCGCGGATAGAACGTCTCGCGCAGCGCCGTCACCTCGCGCTCGGCGTGCGTCAGATCCATACGGGGGTCGGCCACCAGGACCGGAGCGGCGGCCGGGTCACGCCGTGCGCGCCGCACCGTGCGCAGGAACTGGCCGCCGGACGCCGCGTAGGTGATGACCATGGCCTGGCAGGCGTAGTCGTGGGGTGCCTCCGCCGGGAAGCGCGCGGCGTGCCAGGGGACGATGCCGAGCCGCCCGCAGGGCACCAGGACGATCCTGGGCGGGCCGGAGGGGTCGGCACGCCGGCTCCCCCCGGCCACGATGTGTTCCGTGATGATCTCGAACACGGGGGAGATGGCCCGGTATGCCCAGTCGCACAGCTCGGACAGGGCCTCCTCCCAGGCCTGTTCGGCGACGGGGTCGTGCGCGTTGTCGGAGCGGGCGCCTGCCGCGTCGAGATAGCGCTCCAGCGGGCCGCTCTCCGCCCCGGACAGCAGCGGCAGCCCGCCCACGACCCAGATATCGGCGCCCACGATGATCCCCATGCCCTCGGCCCGCCCCTCGCCGGGGAGCAGATAGACGAGCGCGTCCGCCCCGCTGCGGGCGACCCCTTCCGAGAGTTCCGCCAGCGTGGGCGTGGTGAAGAGGCTTCCTTGGCGCCGGTAGCCGAGTGCTTCGAGCGCCCGGCGGCGCAGGGTGCTCGGCAGTTCGCCGGGGAGCTCGCCCGGCGTCTCGGCCTCGGACGCGCCGGATGCCTCGGGCGCCTCGGACGCGCCGGAGGCCCGCCATGCTTCGGCCAGCTCGTGGTGCCCGCGCGCCTGAAGGAGTTCGGGTACGGCCCGAGAGGTGGACGCCGTCTGCAACACCAGGGCGCGGCCCAGCTCCAGGGCGGCCAGGGCCTCCTCCACCCGGTGGTGCGAACCGGCCCAGAGGGCGGTCTGCACGCCCCGGGTGGCACCGGAGCGCGCGGCCAGCAAGCCGTGCTCGGGGCCGAGCTGGAGCACGACGTCGGCGGCGAGCGTGAGCAGGGACTCCATCGCGGTGGCCGTGGCGGCGGTGTGGTCCGCCGCGTCCCCGCTGGCCGACCAGCGGATCCAGTACGTCCCCGCCAGCTGCCATACGAGGGAGGCGGCGCCCTGCGGTGCTTCTCCCTGCCGGACGCGCTCGCGGATCCGCTCCAGCGTGGCGATGGCGGCGTCGAGATCGGCGGGGTCGTCGGTGAGGTCGTACCGCGTGAACAGGGACAGCACCGAGCTGTAGAGATCGTTCACCGAGGCGTGCGGGGGATGGTCGGAGGGGACCGGAACCCGGATCAGATCCGGGTCGCCGGTGACGGCCGCGCGCGTGGCGGCGATGTCGGTCGAGATCGAGGCGAGTTGGTCGTGGACGAACGCGGGGCTGTCCGCCAACGCCTTCTCCTGGTACGCGACGCCCCGCAGCATCATGTCCTTGTCGCCGGTGAGCCTGCCGAGGTAGGTGAGCGCGTCCGCGTACTCCATCTGGACCAGGAAGCGGGACGTGCTGCCTCGCGGGACGGCTTCTTCGAGCGCGGCGAGTTCGGCCACGAGGGAGCCGAGCGCGTCCGCGTCCTTGGCCTTGTTGGCCTCGTATACCTGGTCGATCAGGGTGAACACGCGGGCCAGGAACGAGAATTCGGCGGCCAGGGGATGCGTGGACCGGGCGGCGACCTGGTGGAAGTTGTCGGCCACCGCCTTCTTGTACGTGTCGGCGACCGACTGATCCTGGAGATTGCCGCCGACGCCCTCGCTCATTTGCAGCAGGAGACCGATCTGGGCCTCAAGAAGGGTGGCCAGCTCATGGCCCGGCGGCAGCTTCGCGTGCGCGGTGCGCATGCGCCCGAGGTACTCGTTGTACGTTTCCGAGTCGCCGCGTCGTAGAGCGTCCCCGAGGCCGAGGATGAGAGGGAAGACGGCCTCCAGGGCGACGGCATCGGCATCGGCGTCGCCGGAAGCCGGGATCGGGTCCGGCTCCGGCTTCGGCTCCGGCTCGGGGCGTGGCTCCTCCCGCCGTGGCGGATCGGAACGACCCGCATCGGTAAGGGAGCCAGGCATGCCCGACATGCCAGACATCATGGCGGCCATCATCCGCAGCTGGTTCGTGTGCGGAAAGTCCGGCGGCATCATGTCCGCGAACTGCTCCAGGTCCCCCGGACCGAGCCGCTTTCCCGAGAGCACCGAGAGCATGGCGTCCAGCTGCCGGAACGGCCCCAGAAGGTCCGGCGGCACCGGAAGCCCCGCGGTCTCGGCCAAGAGCGCGCGCATCTCGGCGGTGGCATCGGCCATCCCCTCGCCCTTGTGCCGTACCAACCAGTCGACGGCGGCGGAGTGATCGAGCGCCTGCCCGAACGCGCCCCCCATCTCCCGGACGGGCACCACCAGCATGAGCAGGAACAGCGCGGCCCACCGCCTGACCTCCTCATCGGTCCCCGCCCCGACCGCCGAGTCCCGGTCCCGTGCGTCCCGCAGCAGCCGTCGCGCACGTTCCCGGTCCTCCGGCGCGCCGTCCCCGGCGACATACCGCGTGGCGAGTACGGCCCCGAGCCATACCGTCACAGCACCGCGCAGGGGCGGTTCGTGGTCCAGCAGGCCCGCGAGTTCGGTGAGTTCGGCCACCGAGCTGTCGTACGCGCCCGAAGGGGCCACCGTTCCCCCCGATACCGGGATCAGCCGCCTGGCCCGCTCCGTGGCGTCCATCACCCAGGCGCGCAGCCCCTGGACGCCCCCGCTCTCTTCGACGTTCACGTGCCTCCTCCGAATCCGCCGTCCGTCTCCGGTGCCTCAACTCCGCTGTGGGACAGCCATGATGACGAGGACTCGGGCACCATGGGGCCGGTTCCTGCCAATGCCCGGAGTCCGCTCAGGACGCGCCGAGATCGGCCCGCATCTTCCGCCGCATCTCCCGCAGCCGCTCCCACAGCGCGTCGATATCGGCCTGCGCGGCGGACGCCGAGTCGTCGGGGCGCGGGACACCGTCGTCCAGCCGCCTGAGCCTGCCGTACACCGTCCCGAGCCCGTGGCTGACCTCGGCCGTGATACCGAGGACGGGCTCCGGCATCCGCATCTGGGCCTCCGCGTACACGTCCCGGTGCAGATCGCGGGCCTCGATGAGCCGCTGCCGCGCGGGCCGCCGGTCCTCATCGCGGCCCAGTGCGTGCAACTGGTCCGTGAGGGCGGCCAGATACTGCCGGGCGGCGGTGTTGAGCGCCACATACCCCGAGCGCCGCTCCTCGGCCTCTCTGCGCCGCTCCCGCAGCCCCTCGACGCGCTCCTGCTCGCGCTGCCGGCCGCGGTCCGCCGCGCGCTGGGTCAGCAGCGCGGACAGGAGCGTCCCGACGACCCCGACGACCGCGACCGCGGGGGCGGTCACGCTAGCGGCGTCCACTTGGCCTCGATCCGTATGCCGTCACGCTGCCAGCGAAGCATCGGCTCCCCTCGTGGGTGAAGGCCTGTCCCGGGTAACGCCCAGTGTTCGACCGGGTGTCGACCAGGGCGAGATCAATGTGCTCCACCGGCCCGCCGACACCAAGACGATCTCGGAGTCCTTCTCCGTACTCGACGGGAGGGTACGGCTCTACACCGGGGAGGACCGGCCGGACTGACCGCCCGCCGGCGCGAGACCGGTCTTCGCGCCCGCGCCGCACAGCGGTACGACGACGGAGGGACCGGCCCGGCCGGCCTCGTCGCGTACCGCCGCCCAGCAGGCGGCCGCCGTCGACTCCACGAAGAGCCCCCGGGACGCCAGATCGAGCTGGGCGGCGCGCAGTTGATCCTCGGTCACGGTACGGAACGTGCCGCCGGAGGCCCGGACCGCCCGCAGGATCTGCCGGGCGCGCGGTGGGTTCGGGATGGCGATGCCCTCGGCCAGGGTCGGCGCGCTCTCGGCCGGCGCGCCCAGTTCCTCGGCGCCCGCGCGGAAGGCGGTCGCCAGCGGTGAGACGGCCTCGGCCTGGACGGCGATCAGCGCGGGGCGTTCGTCGATGAGCCCGTGCGCGGACAGTTCGGCGATCGCGAGCGCCGCGCCCAGGAGCAGGGTGCCATTGCCGACGGGGACGACGATCGTCTCCGGGAGGCGTCCGCCGAGGTCTTCCCACAGCTCGTAGACATAGGTCTTGGTGCCGTGCGGGAAGTACGGGTTGTGGACATGGCTCGCGTAGAACGTGCCCGGCTCGTCGGCGGCGGCGCGGGCGGTCCGCGCGGTGGCCTCACGGTCGCCCGGGACGCGTTCGAGGCGCGCGCCGTGGGCCCGGATCTGCTCCGTCTTCTTGGGCGAGGTGGCCTCCGGCACGTACACCGTGCAGGGCAGCCCGGCCCGCGCGCAGTACGCCGCGATCGCCGTGCCCGCGTTGCCGCTGCTGTCGGCGATCACCCGCTCGGGGCCGAGCCGCCGTGCCAGTTCGGCGAGCATCACCGCGCCGCGGTCCTTGAAGGAGAGCGTCGGCATCAGGAAGTCGAGCTTGGCGGAGACGGACGAGGTCAGCGGTACGAGCGGGGTACGGCCCTCGCCGAGCGTCGTGACCGGCGCGGAGAGCGGCAGCGCCTCCTCGTACCGCCACAGCGAATCGGCCCGGGAGGAAAGGGACTTCAGGGGTACGGGTGAGGCCTCGAAGTCCAGATCCCAGGGGCCCCGGCAGACGGGACAGCACCAGGCGAGCGAATCGACGGGTGAGCGGGTCCTGTCGGCCGGGCAGACGTACATCGCGGTCATGACCGCCAGCATCGCAGTTTCACGGCGCGCACGGCGCGTGGGGAGTTCGCGGGGCGCGGGGCGCATCGCGCCCGCTCCGTGGCGCACGGCTGTGCCCGGTGGTGCGCCCGGTGCGGGAGCGGGTCGCCCGGGGGCGTACCAGCGGTAAGTGCCTGCTTAAACGCAAGTCATCACTTCGGGTGAAACTCTGGCCCATGCTTGCGGTGATCAACCGACGGTTGCCACGCTGTTGCTGTCTGTCAACCTGATGGGAGTGGCCCGTGGCCTTCGGTGAGCAGCCCGCCTATCTCCGCGTTGCGAGCGATCTACGCGAGAAGATCGCCAATGGCGCTCTGCCGCCGCATACCCGGCTGCCCTCGCAGGCCCGTATCCGCGAGGAGTACGGCGTCTCGGACACGGTCGCGCTGGAGGCGCGCAAGGTGCTGATGGCCGAGGGGCTGGTCGAGGGCCGCTCCGGATCCGGTACGTATGTGCGCGAGCGCCCCGTCCCCCGCCGGATCGCCCGGTCCGGATACCGGCCGCCGTCCGGCTCCAGTCCCTTCCGCCAGGAGCAGTCGGCGACGGGCGCGCGGGGCACCTGGGAGTCCCGCAGCGAGCAGGACACGGCCGGGCCGGAGATCGCCGCCCGGCTGGGGATCGAGCCGGGCGACCGCGTGATGCGTACGCACTATGTCTTCAGGGAGGCGGGCGAGCCGATGATGCTCTCCACCTCCTGGGAGCCCCTGGCGGTCACGGGGCGTACGCCGGTGATGCTGCCCGAGGAGGGGCCGCTCGGCGGCTGCGGGGTGGTCGAGCGGATGGCGGCCATCGACATCGTCGTGGACAACGTGCTGGAGGAGGTCGGCGCGCGCCCCGGGCTCGCGGAGGAGCTGATGGCGCTCGGCGGGGTGCCCGGCCATGTCGTGATGGTCCTGGAGCGGACGTACTACGCGTCGGGGAGGGCCGTGGAGACCGCGGAGGTCGTCGTCCCCGCGGACCGGTACCGCATCGCGTACCACCTCTCCGTCAAGTGACCGACGGTCCGGCGCGCGCGGGGAGTTGACGGCGCGTACGGACCGATCGGGCAGGCCCGCGCGGGGTGGTACGCCGCTCGGGCATGCCCGCACGCGGTGGTACGGAGCCGATCGGGCACGCCCCGGGGCCCGGTCGGGCGCGCGGGACGGCCAGGGGGCGCGCACAGCAGATCCCCGCCCCTGGTTTTCGTCGTTTTGTTGGCCGGATGCGTACCTCTTTGTACAAACACGTATCCGCTCTGTGAAGGTCAGGCGTAGGCTCCGGCATATGCGGAATGCGGTTTCCTGTAGATCTTCGGAGAGATGCAGGTCGGCGGCGGGAGGAGCGCGATGAACGACGGCGGAGCCCTGCTCCCGTGGCTCGTCATACGGGAGGACGACAACGGCAACCGCTATCGCGTCGGCAGATATGCCACCCAGGACGAGGCGCAGAAGATCGTGGAGAGCCTCGACGGCCGCGGACAGCAGCGGATCTACTGGGTGGAGCGCGTCGGTCAGACCACCGGTTAGAGGGGTGCGTACGTGACGCCCCTGGCCGAGCGCGCGTTACGCTCCGGCGCATGAGTGATCGTGTAGTGGTGGCGGGCGCCGTGTGCGACCGGGGGCGGCTGCTGGCGGCCCGGCGCAGCGCGCCCCCCGAGCTGGCGGGCCGGTGGGAGCTCCCCGGCGGCAAGCTGGAGCCGGGCGAGGTGCCCGAACAGACGCTGGTCCGCGAGTTGCGGGAAGAACTGGGCGTGGAGACCGAGCCGGTGGACCGGATCCCCGGTGAGTGGCCGCTCAAGCCGGGCTATGTTCTCCAGGTATGGACGGCCCGGCTGCTCTCCGGCGAGCCCCGGCCGCTGGAGGACCACGACGAACTCCGCTGGCTGGGACCGGATGAGATCCATACGGTGGACTGGCTCGACCAGGACCGGCCGGCCGTGGCCGAGGCGGCCCGCCGGCTGTCCGCCGCGTCCGCGCCGCCCCGCACGCCCCGTCCGCCTCGTCCGACCTCCTGAACTGGTCGCGGACCGGGGCGCGGAGAGTGCCCGAGAAGCGGTGAGAGGCGGGTGAGAAGCGGGCGAGAAGTGCGCGGCCGTGTGACGAGCGGTACGTCATATGCGCGGGGGGCGTAGTCCGTTTGTGCCGGTGAACCTCCCCTGTGGCGGCGGCTGTGACGGTAGCCGCGATGGATATCGGGTATGTGCTGATTAACCCCCCTAAAAGGGACGCGGGTCTGCCGTCGGTCTGGGGAAGTGATCGGCTTGATCGACACAGAGGGTGGCGCATGCGCCGAATGGTCCTTCCCTGCCGAACTCAATGCCGTACGAGCCGCCCGCCACGCCGTCCGTGACACGCTCCATGCCTGGCGTCTGCCGCAGTCGGTCGGCGACATGGCAGTCCTGCTGGTGAGCGAGCTGGTGACCAATTCCCTGCGCTACACCTCGGGGCCGATCGGCGTCCTGGTCGCCGTCCGCCCGGTCGAGCCGGGACCGGGAGACCCCGGTGGTCCCGACGACGCCGGGCCCGCCGCCGTCACGGAGCGTGCCGCGCTGCTGGTGGAGGTCTCCGATCCGCTGCCCGACCTCCCCACCGAACGTCCCGCCGGTCCCGACGACGAGGGGGGCCGGGGACTCCAGCTTCTGGCCGTCTCGGCCCGGCGTTGGGGCACGCGTCGCGGGAAGACTGGTAAGACCGTGTGGTTCGAGCTGCCCCTCCCTGGTTAGAAGTCAGAAAGGGAGAACGATCACAGCGGACTCGGCTCAAAAAGAACGAGACCGTGCTGTGATCGTGAACGCCGTGTCGGCTGGGGCCGTAGTGCTGAATACTGCGGGCATGGCCGGTCCGGTGCGTGAGCTGGAGGGGACGGTCGCGTGAGCGAGATATCCGGGGCGGCGGGCGACGTCGTATGGCAGAGCAGTCCGCCTGGCTCGATCTATGACTACATCAAGGTCGCTTCGTTCTCGATCGGCCCGGACGGGCTGGTCGACCAGTGGAGCGATCGGGCAACAGAGCTGTTCGGGGTAGCCGCCGACGAGGTCAGGGGCCGTGACCCGGTCGAGGTGTTCATGCCCGCCGGCCAGCGGTCGCGAGGGCATCGCAAGGTCAAGGAGATCCTCGACGGCAAGGAGTGGACCGGCCTCGTCCCGTTCCGTGTGAACGGCATCGACGGGCAGGACGGACAGGACGGGCTCGCCGAGGTCTATGTGATGCCGAGCGAGACGGAGCGTGGTGAACGCGCCGCGCTCTGTATCGTCGTCGACGTCAGAGCCCTGCGCCGGATCGAAACCGACCTCGCCTCCTCGCAGGCTATTTTCGGCCAATCTCCCTTTGGGTTCCTGCTGTTCGACACCCAGCTCAAGGTGCTGCGCGCCAACCAGCGCTTCGCCACCGTCTTCGGCGGCCGGACCACCGACCACCGCGGCCGTACGGTCCACGACTATCTCTCCCGCCCCGAGGCCGAGCGGATGACCGCCGCCCTGGAGCGCGTCCTGAGGACCGGAGAGTCCGTCACCGACCTCCAGATCGTGGGCACCCGGCCGGGGGACGCGGAGCGCCGGCACTGGTCGGTCAACCTCTATCGCGTCCACAGCGGCTCCGGCCGCTCCATCGGGGTCGCCGGGGTCGGCACCGATGTCACCCGCCGTCATATAGCCGCCAGAGAGGCCGCGAGCGCCCGCCGCAACCTCGCCATCCTCAACGAGGCCAGCGCCCGGATCGGCAACTCCCTGGATCTGGAGACCACCGCGCGCGAACTGCTCGGCGTGGCCGTCCCCGGCTTCTGCGACCTCGCCTCCGTCGACCTCTACCAGAGCCTGCTCACCGGCGAGGAGGCGCCGCCGGGACGCTGGGGCTCCTCGCGGGCCGACTCCGGCGGCAGCAGTGCCCGGTTGCGCCGGGTCGCCTTCGCCAGCGCCGTCTCCGACGTACCGCTGACCGGGCCGGGCGGCGAGGGCGACGGATATGTCCCGCCGGAGGTCGGCGCCGTCCACCGGTTCCCGTTCAGCTCGCTCAGCGCGAACGCGCTGCGCACCGGCCGCGTGGGGACCATCCCCGGCGAGACCGGCAGTCTCGTACAGTCCACGTTCGCCGTACCGATGGTCGCCCACGACAGCGTCATCGGGCTCGTCCAGTTCTCCCGTACGAAGGGCAGCGAGCCGTTCGGCGAGCGGGACCGGGCGCTCGCCGTGGAACTCGCCGCGCGCGCCGCCGTCTGTATCGACAACGCCCGCCTCTACCGGCGGGAACACGAACGCGCGCTGATCCTCCAGCGCAGCCTGCTCCCGCCCGGTGACCCGGAGGCCGCGGGGCTGGACATCGCCTGCCGCTATCTGCCCGGCAACACGGCCACGGAAGTGGGCGGCGACTGGTTCGACGTCATCGAACTGCCCGGCCACCGCACCGCGCTGGTCGTCGGTGACGTCATGGGGCGCGGCCTGCGGGCCGCCGTCGCCATGGGGGAGCTGCGCACGGCCGTGCGCACGCTGGCGCTGCTCGATCTGGAGCCCGCCGAAGTGCTCTCCGCGCTGGACGAGATCGCCCGGGGACTGGGCTCGCCCAGCGGCGCCCAGCAGGCCTCGCGCGTCGCCCACAAATCGCGCGACGCGGACCTCGCCGAGGTCTATCTCGCCACCTGTGTGTACGCCGTCTACGACCCGGTCACCCGGCGCTGCACCTTCGCCAACGCCGGTCATCTGCCCCCCGTCCTGGTCGAACCGGGCGAGGAGGCGCTGATGCTGGACGTGCCGCCCGGGATGCCCCTCGGCGTGGGCGGTGAGCCGTTCGAGCAGGTGGAGGTCGATGTCACGGAGGGCGCGCTGCTCGCGCTCTACACGGACGGTCTTGTCGAGTCCAGGGACCAGCCCCTGGACGAGGGCCTGGGCGCCTTCCGCGCGGCCCTCGCTCATCCGTCCCGTCCGCTGGAGGACGTCTGCGACCACGTGCTGAACACGCTCGACACCCGGCACGGCGAGGACGACATCGCCCTCCTGATGGCCCGTATCCAGGGGCTGCCGGCCGAGGCGGTCGGGGACTGGCGGCTGCCCCGCGAGCCGCGCTCGGTGGGCAGGGCCAGGGAACTGGCCCGCACCCAGCTGCTCGCCTGGGATCTCGAACCGCTGGTGGACACCGTGGAACTGCTCGTCAGCGAGCTGGTCACCAACGCCATGCGCTACGGCGAGGGCGAGATCCGGCTGCGGCTGCTGCTCGACCGCACCCTCGTCTGCGAGGTGTGGGACGCGGGGCTGGTGCAGCCGCGGCGGCGGCGGGCCCGCGACACCGACGAGGGCGGCCGGGGCCTCCAACTCGTCGGGCTGCTGAGCGCGGCGTGGGGGTCGCGCCGGACGCCGCGCGGCAAGACGGTCTGGTTCGAACTGGCCCTGCCCGACGGTGACTCGTCGGCCGAGCCGACTGTCGAGCAGCTGCTGAGCATGTTCTGACGCTGGGCCCGGGGACGGGTTCCCGCCCCCGGGCGGAGGGCCATGGACAGAGCGTCCCGGGCCCCCGTGCCGTCAGCCGCTCTTCAGCGCCGCCAGCCGCGCCTCGACCTCCGCGCGGTCGCCCACGCTGTCCAACTGCTCGAACTGGGCGTCCAGCGACGAGGCGGCGAGCTCCTGCTTGCCCATCGCCCTCGCCTCCTCGCGCCGCACCTTGTCCTCGAACCGGCCGAGCTCGCTGGTCGGGTCGAGGACGTTGACGTTCTTGACGGCGTCCATCATCCGGTTCTGCGCCTGGGCGGACTTGGCCCGTGCCACCAGCTCGTCGCGCTTCGCCGTCAACTCGTTCAGCTTCACCTTCATCCGCTCCAGGCCGACCTTGAGTTTGTCCACGACCTCCGTCTGGGAGGCGATGGCGGGCTCCGCTGTCCTCGCCTCCTTCTCGGACTGGAGCTGCCGCTCCAGCGCGACCTTGGCGAGGTTGTCGAAGGTGTCCGCGTCCGCGCTGTGCCCCGCGGAGCGCAGCTCGTCCGCCTTCTTGCTGGCCGCGAGCGCCTTCTCGCCCCACTCCCGGCCCGCGGCCACGTCCTCGGTGTGGTCCTGCTCCAGCAGGCGCAGATTGCCGATGGTGCCGGCCACCGCCTCCTCCGCCTCGGCGATGTTGTTGGTGTAGTCGCGGATCAACTGGTCCAGCAGCTTCTGCGGATCCTCCGCCTGGTCCAGCAGGGCGTTGATATTGGCCTTCGCCAGCTGGCTGACCCGGCCGAGGATGGTCTGCTTGGTCATGGCTCTTCTCCTTGTGCGGAAATGTGTGGGGCGGAAACGTGTGGGGAGTTCTGTGAGAAGGACGGGAGGAAGGTGATCCGGGGAAGGGCGAGGAGGTCAGAACCGGCCGCCGCCGCCCATCCGGCCGCGCGTCCCCCCGCCGCCGAAGCTGCCGGGTCCGCCGCCGCCCCGATAGCCCCCACCCCGGTAACCCCCGCCGAACCCCCCGCCTCTGCCGATTCCGCCGCCGAACAGGCCGCCCAGGAGGATTCCGCCGAGCACGGCGCCGCCGAGCCCGCCTCCCGTTCCCTGGACACCGCCGCCGCCGTAACCGCTCCCGAACGACCGGACGTCCTGCTCGGCGAGGTCCTGCGCCGTCCGGGCCAGCGCGTCCGCCTGCTGCGCCTCCGCCAGCGCGCCCTGCGCGTCGCCCGACACCGACGCGGCGTGCGCCAGTTCCAGCCGTCGCTGCGCCTCCATCAGCCGGGTACGTGCCTGGCTGCCGACCGCCCCGCGATGTGTGCCGATGTAGTCGGCGGCGGCGCCGATCGCCGAACGTGCCGTGAGCATCGCCTGATCGAGGAGCGTGCCGGCCCGGCGGCTGCCCGCCTCGCGCTCGCGCGCGCCGGTCAGCGCCTCGTCGAGGACCGCGTCCGCCTCCTCGACCCGGCGCAGCGCGTCGATCGGGTCGTACCGTCCGGAGTCCAGCTCGCGCCGTACGCCCGAGACCACCGCCTCGGCGCGGCTGATCCGGCCCTGGAGGTCGGCCGTGGACGTTCCCTGGGTCGTGCCCTTCAGCAGACCGCGCGCGTCGGCGAGGTCCGTCTCCATTTCCGTCAGCGCGCCGGCGAGCTTACCGGCCGCCTCGCTCAGCTCCTGCGCGCGCCGTTCGACCGTCTCGACGAGCGTGGCCGTCTGCCCGACGGCGGCCTCCGCCGCCCGCACATGCACGGCCGCCTTGCCGTTGTCGCCCGCGCCGGTGAGAGCGCGGGCCTCGTCCAGAGCGGTCGACGCGAAGACGAGCCGGTCCTCGGCCTGTGCGACGCTGTCCGCGACGGGCGCGGAGGCCGAGTCGGCGTACCGCTCGCGCATCGTGGCGAGCGTGCTCCGCGCCGTCGCGACCCGCCCGTTCAGCTCGCGGAAGGTGGCCCCGACCGACTCGACGGCCTGCGGCGCGTTCCGTTCCAGCGCCCTGAGCCGGTCGAAGCCCTCGGACTCGGCGTCCAGCCGGTCGTTGGCCTCCGCACAGCGGGCGATGATCTCGTCCAGCATCCGGCGCCGGGTCGGATCGTCCTCAGGGAAGGCGTCGTCGAGTTGCTGGCGCAGCCGGAAGGCGAGCGTCAGCTGCCCCTTCGCGAAGGCCACGGCATCGGTGAACGGCGCCGCCGCCTCCTCGCCGAACTGCGCCGTCGCGAAGCCCAGTTCCTCCTGGCTGGTGCGCAGCGCGTCGTCCGTCTCGACGAGGACCTGCTTCGCCCGGCTGTCGAGCTCGGGCAGCGGGGTCGGCGCGGGCTCCTCCGTACCGCCGGGGGAGCCCCAGCCCTGGCGTCCGCCCCTCGGTGTCGTACGGGCCGCCATCCGCCGCTTGCGCTTGGCGAAGGAGTACGCCCCGATGAGCGCCGCCCCGAGCACCACGATGACGGGCAGCACGAGATTGGTCGCCGCGCCACCGTCGGCCGCCGGGCCCCCCGGGTCCGCCACACCGGGGGTGATGGCGGGCGTGGGCACCGGCCGGCCCGCGAGTACGGCGTTGAATCCGTCGGCGGCGCCGATCGCCGCGGCCGACCAGTCGTTCTGCCGTAGCGCCGGCTCGACGGCGGTGCGCGCGACCGTGCCGAGCTGGTCGTTGGTGAGGGGCGAGTCGATGTCCGCGGAGTAGGCGTACTGCCGGTCGTGGGTCGCGACCGCCAGCAGCAGGTCGTCACGCCCGAGGCCGTTGCGGGTGGCCGTGGTGTCGGCCCAGCTCTGTGGCGCGTGCCCGGAGAAGTCACGTACGTACACGACGAAGAGCTGCACCCGCTGGTCTTTGTAGAGCCGGTCGAGCGCCCGGCTCACGGCGGTCCGCTGACCGCCGAGCGCCCCCACCTTGTCGGTGATCTGCCCCTGCCGGTCGAGGGGGATCGGCTGCTCGGCGGCTGCCCGCTGAGCCGTGGGTACGACGAGCCACCACGCCATGACCAGCGCGGCAAGAAGGATCCGGGCGGCTATGGGCGTGCGGGGGCGGCTCACGAGTAGCGTCACATTTGGGAGGTTATGTCCCGTCAAGAGCGGGCGCGACCGGACGTGGCGGCCTCCCGGAACGGGGGGCGTCACCGTCACCGAGTGGCGTCCGGCGCATAGCCTGGGCGTGCCCATGACCGGCCGGTCCCGGGCACACGGGGGAGGGAACCGCATTGAGTGCACAGCCGCGTGGATTCGGACGGACAGTGATACGGGCCTGGCGCGCTCCCCGCGCGCGATGGCCCAAGCGGATAGCGCTGGCGCTCGCCGTCCTGCTGGTGATACCGGCGCTCACCGGCGCGGTCGCGCTGCGCCTCACCTACGCGGGCGATCTCCAGGACGGCACCCGCACCCGCGGCAAGGACGCCATCTGGCTGGGCCACGCCTGGGTGGACGGCCGGAAGAAGGACGCGGATCTCGCCGCCTTCGCGGAGCGGATCCGCGGCACCGGGATACGCGACCTGTATGTCCACGCCGGGCCGCTGGAGCATGACGGCACCCTCCCCACCGCCCGCTACCCCCGGGCGCGATGGCTGATCGACGCCGTACACCGCGAGATCCCGGGCGTACGTGTGCACGCCTGGCTGGGCGACAAGCTCGCGACCGAGACCCCCGACGGACTGCGTCTGGAGCGGGCGGCGTCCCGCGCCGCGGTGGTGGACTCCACCGGCCAGATCCTGGACGCGGGCTTCGACGGCGTCCACTTCGATCTGGAGCCGCTGCACTCGGGCGACCGCGACTATCTCTCGCTCCTGGACGACCTGCGCGCCCTCACCCGGGCCCGGGAGGTGCCGCTCTCCGTCGCCGCCCACCAGATCGATCCGCTGCCCGCGCTGCACTCCGTCGCGGACGCCCTCACCGGACACCCCAAATGGTGGTCGCAGGCCTTCTTCGCGCAGGTGGCCCGGCGGGTCGACCAGATCGCCGTCATGTCGTACGACACGGCGATGCCGTCGCAGAGCCTGTACGGCGGCTATGTCGCGCAGCAGACCACGCTCGCCCTCGAAGTCACGCCGGAGGACACCGATCTGCTGATGGGGCTGCCCTTCTACTACGAGGACGACCTGAGCCACCACGGCCACGCGGAGACCGTCGCGGCCGCGGTCCGCGGCGTCAGGCTGGGCCTGGGGCGCACGGACCGCGACCGGGACCGCTTCGGGGTCGCGATCTATGTGGACTTCGCGGCGACCGAGCAGGACTGGACGTCCTACCGCGACGGGTGGGGACGTCTGGGGACGTCTGGACGGGACCGGTGAGCAAGGCCGGCGAGTAAGACTGGCCTAGATGCTGAACCGCTCCTTCGCCAGCAGCGGCCGGACCCGCGAGGTGAATCCGCCCGTGCGGAACGGCCGCTGGAGCAGCCCCGGGCGCAGCTCCTGGGCGAGCGCGGCGGCGATCATGCCCTGGTCGAGGGCGAGAACGAAGTCGCTGACCCGGCCCGTCCCCACATTGACGGAGTCACGGAAGCCGTAACGGTCGTCGTACGCGCCGAAGTCGGCCGCGATCGCCTTCAGATTGGCGATGGCCTCCCCGCGCGCCTGCGGCAGCGCGAGGAACGACGCGTGCGGCGTGACGACCCCGTTGGTGTACGCGGACGCCGGGGGCAGCGGCTCGCCGTGGGTGACGAAGGTGCGGTCGGTGTTGGAGGCGTAGCCGTCGATCTGCATCCCGATCGCGTCGACGCCGTACTCCTGATAACCGCCCTCGGGCACATTGGAGGGGGAGAAGCCCCAGTAGCCGTACCCGGCCTCCGCCAGCCCGTGTTCGATCTGCGAGCGCACATAGCGGTGATGGGTGGTGCCCCAGGAGCGCGGCGACCACTCGGTCTCCGGCACGAAGAGCGGCACCATCAGCGCCTCGAACATCGAACCGCCCCAGGTGGGGACGAGCTTGCGGCCCCGGTAGGTGTAGTGGCCCTGCCAGAGGCGGACACCGTCGATGGTCTCGTACGCGCCGCCCGGCGGCTGCTCCTGGCCGTGCTCGGGGATCATCGTGCGCAGCATGTGCCAGTAGTGGTCGCCGGGGAGCGAGCCGTCCGCGATGCCCAGGTAACTGGCCATGCGGGGCTCGGTGTTGAGGGCGCCGTAGTGATGCGCGGTGGGTTCACCGGTGTCGGTCCAGAAACCGCCGCGGAGCTGGCCGGGGTTCATCACCGGGTCGGCGGGGTCGTACGGCGTGTAGTAGTACGACCAGTCCGCCGTCGCGAGGATCGCGGCGACCCGGCCGCGCAGCCGCGGCTCCGCGTCGGCGGCGATCCGCAGTCCGGTGACGAGCCAGGCGTTGTCGACGGAGGAGAGGAAGGGGCGGACCGGATCGCCGGTGCCCGGCCAGCTGGTGAGGACGGAACCGTCGTACGCGTCGTACCAGTTGAGCCAGAAGCCGTGGTGGCGTTCGAGCCGCTCGACCGCCGAGACGGTGTGCGCCAGCCTGCGGTACATGGTGTCCCGGCCGATGACACCGAGGCCGGCGGCGGCGACGGTGGACCACAGGCCGCAGCCGATATTGGTCGGTGAGGTGTTCCGCGAGGGGACGGGCGTACCGGGCCCGGAGATGTCGATCTTGTCGGCGGTGAGACCGAAGTCGGTCGTCATGGCCTCGATCGAGCGGTACGTGTCCTCGAACCAGCGGCGCAGCAGCGGCAGGTCGGAGGAGCGCGCGGCGCTTCCCGGTCGGGCGAGGGCGGCGGGTGCGGCGGGTGCGGGTGCGGCGAGGGCGGGTGTGGATACGGCTCCGAGGGACAGAGCGGCGGCCCCGGTTCCCGCTGCGGCGAGAAACGTGCGACGGTCCATAAGAGTCCAGCTCCTGTTGGCGGGTGTGGAGTTGTGGGTGTTCCTGGAGTCGCGGATCCGGAGTTGAGGGTCCGGAGTCGCGGTGGTGGTGCGTACGGGGGCCGACGGCGGTCAGGTGCCGTCGGCCCCCGGGTCTCGGGCGGCGGGAAGGGGGAATCAGCCGCGGGTGAGGCGCAGGAAGCGGATGCCGGGGTTGGGCAGCTCGACGGTCAGCTCGGCGGTGCCTTCGGCGTCCGCGGTCACGGGCGCCAGCCCCTCGGCGGGCAGCTCGTCGGCGGCGCGCAGCTTCTGCCACTGCTGGTCGTCGGGCCAGTCCCCGCCGCCGAGGTCCTTCCAGACGGCCTGGATATTGGCGTGCCGCTCATCGACCCGGCGCGAGGCGACGGTGTAGAGCGCGCCCGGTTCGAGCCCGCTGACTCGGACGGTCGCGGCGCGGTCGAGCACGGCGGCGCCGTCGATCTTGGACTGGTCGAGGGTGCCGTTCCAGAGCAGGACGTCCACGGTGGAGCGGTCCTCGGCGCGGGTGGCGAGCGCTTCGACGAGCGCCGCCGCGCCGTCACCGCTGACGGCGGCGGGGATCCGGCCGCCGGTGAGCTGGGAGAGGAGATAGAGCGCCCAGAAGCGCGGCTTGCGCAGATTGCCGACCGTCAGCAGCCCGAAACCGCCGTGGAAGAGCCGGGGAGGCCAGCCCAGCTCCTCGAACTGGTCGGAGGCCACCCAGTAGGAGAGACAGTCGGTGGACGACAGCGCGCTCTTCATCCCGCGCAGCACGAACGGCGCGGCGAAGACGGAGTCGCTGACGCGATGGAAGTGCGTGGGTGTGACGCCCCACTCCGTCCACAGGATCTCCGGCTCGGGCCTGCCGGTCGCCTCGGCGAAGGCGCGGGTCATCGGACGGAAGTCCAGCGGGGCGTTGCCGTAGGTGTGGGTGGAGACGAAGTCGACGGGGACATCGTGCTCCTGGCAGTACTCCAGCAGCGCGCCGACCCAGCCGGCCGCGGCGGAGGAGGGCCCGCCGACCTTGATCCGGTCGTCCACCCCCTTCACGGCGCGTACGGCGACCTCGTAGAGCCGGTGGTAGTCGTCCTGGGTGCCGTTCCAGAACACCGCCAGGTTGGCCTCGTTCCAGACCTCGAACTCCCAGCCGGCGACGGTGTCGCGGCCGTACCGCTCCTGGAGGTGGACCGTCAGCTCGCGGCAGAGATCGCCCCAGCGCTCCCACTGGGCGGGGGTGGAGACCAGGGCCTTGTAGTCGAAGACCGTGTAGTGCGGGTCGGAGGCGAGTTCCCTCGGCATGAAGGAGAGCTCGACGACCGGCTTGAGACCGGTGGCCAGGAAGCGGTCGTAGACGGCGTCGAGGCCGGAGAAGTCGAAGGAGCCGTCGCCTCGTACGGTCACGGTCTCGGGCAGGAAGGTGCCGTGCGCGCGGACGGAACGTACGCCGATCTCGTCGCGGACGATGGCCAGCGCCTCGGCGTACTCTCCCGCGACATCGGAGCCGCCCGCGCCCGGCTTGTCCCAGGTCAGCAGCGAGAAGTGCTCGGCACCGATCATCCGGTTCCAGACGCCGGGCAGTTCGGTGGCGGGGGCGGCGGCGTCCACGGCGACCGTGACCTCGGCGGGGCGCGAGCCGGCCGCCCTCGGGGAGCCGGGCACGGCCTCGGACAGCGCGCCGGCACCGGTGTCCGACCAGGTGGCGACCTTGTAGAAGTAGCCGCGGCCCGGCTGGGCCAGCGTGTCCGCGTACGGCGGGTGCGGTACGGCGAGCACATCGCCGCCGAGGTGGTCGAGCGGCTCGAAGGGGCCCTCGGCGGAGTCGGCGCGATGCACCAGATAGCCGAGCGCGCCGGGCACCGGCCGCCAGGTCAGCAGCACATGGCCGGTGCCGTCCTCGGCGGACAGACCGGCGGGAGCGGGAAGCTTCCCGATGCCGGCGAGCCGCCGGTCACTGGGCTTCCCGATGCGCGACTCCCAGTCGGCGCGAGCGGCGGACTTTTCGGTCATGGAAGTACAAACCTTTTCTTGGAGGGGGGTGCGGAGCTACAGAAGCGCGTGGAGACACAGGCAGGAGCGGGTCGCTGAGGGGGCGGGCGGTTGCGGGAGCGGGCCGCTGAGGGAGCGGGTCGCTGAGGGGCGGGCCGCTATTTGAGGCCGGCCGTGGCGATGCCCTGGGTGAAGTACCGCTGGAGTACGAGGAAGACGAGCAGCACCGGCAGCACGATGAGCAAGGAGCCGGCCATCAGCATGCCGTTGGAGCCCTCCGACTGATTGGGGTCGGTGGCAAAGGTCGCCAGCGCCACCGGGAGGGTGTATTTGCCGGGGTCGTTGGTGGCGATCAGCGGCCAGACGAAGTTGTTCCAGGAGCCCAGGAAGGTGAGGATCGCGAGCGTCGCGAGGGCGGGTTTGACCAGCGGCATCACGATCCGCCAGAAGATGTACCACTCACCGGCGCCGTCCATCCGGGCCGCTTCCAGCAGCTCGTCCGGGATCGACTGCATGAACTGCCGCATCAGGAAGACCCCGAAGGCCCCGGCGGCGAACGGCAGCACCAGACCCGCGTACGAGTCGATCAGTTGCAACTTGCTCATCAGGACGAAGAGCGGCAGCAGCATCAGATTGCCGGGCACCATGAGCGCGCCGAGCACCAGCGCGAACACCTTGTTCCGCCCGGCGAACCGGAGCTTGGCCAGCGCGTAGCCCAGCATCGAGCAGAACACCAGATTGGAGACCGTCACCAGCACGGCGACCAGTGCGGAGTTGAAGAAATGGACCGGCAGATCGAGCCGGTCGAGCAGCCGCGAGAAGTGCTCCAGAGTCCAATCCGTGGGGAGCCACACCGGTGGGCTGGCCGCCAGCTCGCGGTCGGTCTTGAAGGCGGACAGCGCCATCCAGAGGAACGGCGCCGACATGACCAGCAGCCCGAGCGAGAGCAGAACGTACACCCCGGCTTTCCCGCGCCGACCGGTGCGCCCGCTCTCACGCGGTGCGGCCTGCCGGGTCGAAGTCTCTGCGGCGCTCATTTCGTGTTGTCCTTCAGCAGACGGAGCTGGAGCACGGTAATGCCCATGATCACGAGGAAGAGCACATACGCCATGGCGCTCGCGTAGCCCATGTGGAAGAAGTTGAAGCCTTCGCGATACATGTTCAGGGAAACGGTGAGGGTGCTGTTCGAGGGGCCGCCCTCGGTCATCACGAACGGCTCCTCGAAGACATTGAGATAGCCGATCGTGGTGATGACCGTGGCGTACAGCATCGTGGGCCGCACCAGCGGCACGGTGATCCGGCGGAACTCCTGCCAGGCACCGGCGCCGTCCAGCCGCGCCGCTTCCCGCACCTCGCTGGGAATGGCCTGGAGCCCCGCGATGAAGAGCACCATGACCGTGCCGAGATTGCGCCACACCGCCATCAGGATCAGCGACGGCATGGCCAGCGCCTCGGAGCCGAGGAAGTCGGGGGTGGTGAGGCCGACTTCGGAGGCCAGGCCCGCGATCAGCCCTTCGGACGGATCGAGGACGAAGGTCCAGACGACGGCGACGGCGACGATGCTGGTCACCACCGGGGCATAGAAACCGACCCGGAACAAGGTGCGCGCCCGGTCGATCCCGCTGTTCAGCAAGACGGCGGCGGCGAGGCCCGCACCGATGGTGAGCGGTACGCCGACGACCACGAAGTACGCCGTGTTGAAGAGCGCCTTGAGGAACTTCTCGTCACCGAAGAGCTTGGTGTAGTTCTCGAAACCGATGAACTCCGCGGAGAGCGGGTCGGTCACATTGCGCAGCCCGAAGTCGGTGAAGCTCATGGCGAGCGTGGCGATGATCGGGAAGGCCATGAAGACCGTGAACAGCACCAGGAAGGGGGTGGAGAACAGCCACCCGGCCAGATTCTGCACCCCCAGGGGGCGCGGCTCACGGCCCTTCGCGCCGCTCGTCGGTGGACTGGCCCCGGCCGGTGCCGGGGCGGCGTCCGCGGCGGATTCGGTCGTGGTGCTCATGGCGGTTACTCCACGAGCCCTTCGATTTCGGACTGCGCCTTGTCGGCGGCCTCTTTGGCGGAGGACTTGTTCTGGGTCACCGCGCCGAGGGCCTCGTCGACCTTCGAGGTGATCTCGCTCCATTTGGCGAGCACCGGCGTGCCCTTGGCGGACTCCATCTGCTCACGGAAGACCTGGAGCCCCGGGTCGTCGGAGAGCTTGCCGGAGTCCCAGGCGCTGGTGTTGGCGGGCAGATCGCTGGTGCGGGTGAACCAGTCCTTCTGGCCCTCGGTGCCGGTGAGGTACTTGATGAATTCCGTGGCCGCGGCCTTGCGCGTGCTGTCCTTGGAGACGACCAGGCTGGAGCCGCCCGCCATGGAGACGGACGCCTTGTCACCGGGGACCTTCGCGACGCCCCACTTGCCCTTGAGGTCGGGGTAGTCGTCATTGATCAGGGTCATGATCCAGGGGCCGGAGAAGAACATCGGCACATCACCGGAGTTGAAGTCCTTGAGCACCTCGTAGCCGGGCGGAGTGCTCTTCTTGGTGAGCCCCTTGTCGAAGTACGAGGCGTACTCCGTCATGGCCCTGACGGATTCGGGACTGTTGAAGACCGCCTTGCCGTCCTCGGACACGATCTCGCCGCCGGCCGAGTACAGGAAGGGGTACCAGCTCTGTACGGTGTCCAGGCCGCTGGGCTGGAGATAGAGGCCCCACTCCGTACCGGCCTTGTCCTGGTACGCGGTGGCGAGCTGCTTCAACTCCTGCCAGTCGGCCGGTGCCTTGCCGATGCCGGTCTTCTTGGCGAGGTCCGTGCGGTAGTAGAGGACGCGGGTGTCGACGTACCAGGGGACGCCGTACACCTCGCCGCCCACCTCTCCCTGCTTCCAGGAGGCGGGGAAGAAGTCCTCCTTCTTGAAGGCGGCGGTGTCGACAGGCTCCAGCACGCCGAGTTCGGCGAACTCGCCCATGTACGTGCCGCCCATCTGCGTCACATCGGGCAGGGTGCCGGCGGCGGCCGCGGAGACCAGCTTCTGGTGCGCGACCTCCCAGCTGATGGGGGTGACCTTGACCGTGATGTGCGGGTTGGTCTTCTCGTACACCTTGGCGACGTCGGCGAGCTTCTCGCCCTCGGCGCCCATGGCCCAGACGGTGAGCGTCTGCTTCTTGTCGGCGGCGACGCCCTCACCCCCCGAGCTTCCGCACGCGGTGAGTCCGAATGCCACCGCGAGCGCGGTGGCGGCAGAGGCGGTTCTGGCGGTGCGGTGCATGGACGGCTCCTCCTTGAGCTCCCCGATGTATGCGCTGCCTGTAAGCGCATACATCACTCTGCCGTCGCGCTTCGGAAAACCGCAAGAGGTGGCTTGGTCACACTCGTGCAACATGTGCGACATCTGTGCGTGCGATGGCTGTGTGTTGCAGTGCGTTGCCGTGGGTGTCGTCTCCGGGTGCGGTTTCCGTACGCTAAGCCGGGCCGATGACGCTTCGAAAGCGGATGTGACGGATTCCGCTCAGGCCCGGCCGGACGCGTCCGGCGCATGTCCGGCCCATGTCCGGTGCATGCCCGGTGCATACCCGGTGAGCTACTGTCGCGATCATGTCCGCGTTCGTACACGGCTTTCCCTTTGATCCGGCCTACGGCCTGACCCTTGATGAGCTGCTCACCATCGCCGCTCCTGCCCCGCCGGACGGATTCGACACGTTCTGGCGGAACCGTTACGAGGCGGCGCTACGGGTGGGGACGGCGCCGGCGGTGGGCCCCCAGGAGGACGAGCGCGACGGATTCCGGATCTTCGGGGTGTCCTTCACCTCGGTCGGCGGGCTGCGCCTCGGCGGCTGGCTCGTCCTGCCCGCCGAAGGGCCGGTACGGCACGGATTCGTCATCGGCCACGGCTATGGCGGACGCCAGGAGGCCGGACGGGATGTGCCGCTTCCGCTGCCGGACGGCGCGGCGATCCTGCCCTGCGTACGGGGACTGGGCTCCCGCAGCCGCAGACCCGCCCTCCCTGACGACGCGGACCGCCATGTGCTGCACGGCATCGAGTCCCGTGACACCTATGTCATCGGCGACTGCGTCGCCGACCTGTGGTGCGCCGCGTCCGCGCTGCTCGAACTGGTACCGGAACTGGTGACGCCACGGGGCGCCCGGCTGGGATACGCGGGCGAGAGCTTCGGCGGCGGCCTCGGCGCACTGGCACTGCCCTGGGACGACCGCTTCGTCTGTGGCCGGCTGACGGTACCGACCTTCGGCAACCACCCGCTGCGGCTGACGCTGCCTGGCGTCGGGAGCGGGGAGGCGGTACGCGTCCACTACCGCGATCACCCCGGGATCACGGACGTACTCCCGTACTTCGACGCCGCCACGGCCGCGAGCCGGATCGGGATCCCGATGATGGTCGCACCGGCCCTGTTCGACCCGGCGGTCCCGCCGCCGGGCCAGTTCGCCGTATACAACGCGCTCGCCGGGCCGCGCGAACTGCGTGTTCTGACGGCCGGCCACTTCGAGCACGGGGGGAGCGAGCGGGAGGAGGGGGAGCTGAGGGCGGCGGATGGGCGCTTCTTTGGGGAGAGGTTGGGGGGCGGGGGGTAGTCGGGGTGGGCCGGGACGTCTGGATACGGGTGGGGGCCGCCCCTAGGTTTCAGTTTCGCGGTT
>NZ_JAMHJQ010000002.1:0-71698 GCF_023534745.1 Streptomyces sp. 35G-GA-8 | reverse complement strand
GGGGGGGGGGGGGGGGTTGGGGGGGGGGGCCCGGGACGTCTGGATACGGGTGGGGGCCGCCCCTAGGTTTCAGTTTCGCGGTTCCGGGTCGGGCGTCAAGGGCGCTCCTTCGTCGCGTCGGCTGCGCCGATTCCGCTTCGCTTCACCCTTGACGCCCAACCCTCCACCGCAAGTGCTGCTTTGAGGGGGGCGGCCCGGGGGGAGGGGTCCCCGGGGGGCTGGGTTTGTGGGGCCGGTCCCTTCCCGGCCTGCGGCCCGGTGGGCCCTGCGGGGCGCGCGGCAGTGGAGTGGGGCGGCCCGGCACCGGCAAAGCGACTGGCCGTCGGGGAGTGGCCGGGACTCATGCCCCGCTGTGCGGGTCCGTTGTCGGGTGACGCCTGTCAGCCGAGGCAGATGGGCCCGTCACCCGCCCCCTATGTCCCAGTTTGGCGGGCTGTTCTGGGGCTCCCCAGCCGGTGTTGCGTCCTGAGTGCAGTTAAGTCGTTCCCATGACACATCACTGCCTCTGACTGGCCCACTGGCCGCCCGTCAGTCGTTCAACAGGCTCCAGACGACGACATTCACGTTGTCCTTGAGGAAGATATCGAATCCCCCGAGGCGATTCATCCATGATGTCGGCATTATGTCTGCGGCTGTTTCGGTGACCGTGTCAACGTATACCTTGAGCCGCGCTTGGCGGTTCTCCGCAGGTACGTGCCGTACCGCATCGTCGTAGTCGACTATTTGCAGCGCTCTTTTGGCGGATGAATGCAGATCGGCAACGTACTCTTTCGTGGTCTCGACGTCCTCGGATGTACCGAACTGTGACATGTGGCCTGTCACGATCGTTTCGAATGGGTAGTCGAGTATCCAATTCAATGCGGCGGTATATGTGGGCACGTGCGAGGTGAACAGCAGTCGGAAGAATGGGGCGGACTTGACGGTGAAACTGTCGATCACCGCGAGAACTCGGTGGTCCGGTGCGTGAACGAAGAGGTTTCCCGGCTGGTGGAAGTCGCCGGGATATTCCAGTATCAGGCGCTCTCCACCCAGGTCCAGCACGTGTCGGCGTCCGCTGAACGTCTCGTTCGGCAGCGGGCGGTGCGGATCACTCGCCATCTTGAGCAGGTTCCCGGTCAGCTCATGCGCGACCACCGTGGGACTTCCCGGGAAAAGGTGCGCTGAACCGATGTGATCCGCATGGGCATGGCTGTACACGATGTGCGTCACGGGCTTTGTTGTCACCCCACCGATGGCCGTCAGCAGCCTCTCACCGAGGTCCCGTGGTGCGTCGAGCACGACAACTCCCTGCTTGGTCACCAGGAACATCGTATTCACGAGGCCGCTGGTAACTCCGTAGAGACCGCCTCCCAGGTCTGTCGTGAGGTAACCCGAAGGGGGAATGTCCGGACCGATCGCGAAGTCGGGCAGCGGAGCGAATGAGTTACCCATCTTCTCGCCTTCCTGCACAGGAATCGAGGCGATAGCCACTTCAAGCTAATCACAGCCACCACGGGCCCGCATTGAAAGGCGCGACTGCCTCCCACGGGCCCACTCAGCGCCCTGCTCGCGCGCCCTGGGGCGGTGAGGCGCCGATTGGACCGGTCGGAGGGGGTGATGTGTCATGGGGCCCGGTTAACCGAACTCAGGACGCATTACCCGCCCGAGGGCCCCAGAACGACCCGCCAAACTGGGACATAGGGGGCGGGTGGCCGGTCCGTCTGCCTCCGTCGACAGGTGCAGGCGACAACGAGCCCGCACAGCGGGGCATGAGTCTCAACCACCCACCCGCATCAGCCCGCTGAGCCGGGGCCGGGCCGCCCCACTCCACTGCTGCGCAGCCCCGCAGGGCCCACCCACCCGAAAGCCGGGAACCGGACCGGTCCCATGAACTCAGCCCCCCGGGGACCCCTCCCCCCGGGCCGCCCCCCTCAAAGCTGCACTTGCGGTGGAGGGTTGGGGGTCAAGGGTGACCGAAGGTCATCGGCTTGCCGACGCGACGAAGGAGCGCCCTTGACGCCCGACCCGGAACCGCGAAACTGAAACCTAGGGGCGGCCCCCACCCGCCATGACCAACCCCGGCCCACCCCGACTACCCCTCGGCACTGACCTGACGCCAACCACACTCGCAGTTATCGCTACCCACACCCGCAACTGGCCCTGCGCGCCACCGAGACCGGGAGCATCAGGGAGACCGGTTCGCGGGTCGGTTCCGCGAGTCGTTGTACGAGCAGTTCCACCGCTTCCTCGCCGAGTCGGCGGATCGGCTGGCGTACGGTCGTCAGCGCCGGCCGCACCATCCTGCTCAGCGGGATCCCGTCGAAGCCCGTGACCGCGATGTCCTCCGGTACCCGTACCCCGCGCCGCTCCAGTGCGTGGAGCGCGCCGATCGCCATCTGGTCGTTGGCGAAGAGCATCGCCTGCGGGCGGCCGCCGTCCCGGTCGGCGCGGTCGAGCAGCCTTTCGGCAGCCCGCTCTCCCTCCGCCTGGGTCATCATCACGGCACGCAGATCGGGTTCGTCCGGGACCGGCAGTCCGGCCTCGGCGCAGGCGTCCCTGAACCCCCGGAAGCGGGCCTCCGCGTCCGGTGAGTCCTTCTCGCCACCGACGAAGACGAGCCTGCGCAAGCCGTGATCGCGGATCAGATGGCGGGTCAGTTCCCGTTCGCCATCGGAGTTGGCCGCCTCGATGTGGTCGAGATGGTCGATCTCGCGCGGCCCGGCCAGCATCACCACCGGCAGTCGGCGCGAGATCACCTCAAGGTCCTCGGTGGGGACGGTCCGCGCCAGTACGGCGAAACCGTCGACCCGCCCCGCGACCTTCGCCACCAGCGACTCGGGCCCGCCCTTCAGGGACGCCGCGATCAGCAGCGCGTAGCCGTGCCGCCGCGCCGCGCGCTCCATGCCCCGGATGATCTGGTCCGAGTAGAGCATCACCGCGGAGTCGTCGTACGTGTCGTCCGCCTCGGCGTCCGTCTCGGCGTCCGGATCCGAGTAGTCGGGGAAGCAGAGCCCGAGTACGCCGGTGGTTCTGCTGGCCAGACCGCGCGCGTTTCCGCTGGGTACGTAACCGAGCGCGCGCGCCGCTTCCAGTACCCGGTCGCGGGTCTGGGCGCGTACGGAATCGGGGTTCCGGTAGACCCGCGAGACCGTCGCAATGGAGACGCCAGACCGCTCGGCGACGTCGTACACCGTGGGGGCACTCACCCGACCGACCGGCCCTTCTTCGCTGATATCCGCTGTTTCCTCGGCGCTTCCGCCGCTTCCGCCGCTTCCGCCTTCTCGCGCCTTCGGCGACGCGTACGCACGGATGCGTGTGTCATGAAAGCGCATTCACCCTAGGCGCCGTGCTGTCCGAGGAGCAAGGCGGGCCCTGGCCAGAGCCAAAACCCGGCCAAGAATGACAGGTAAACTTGCAAGGTTTCCTGTCTACCTCCTACGGTGAACGGATGCACGAGAAGTCCGAGCGGCCCGGAGACCCGACCGCGGAGCAGGTCGCCGCCGATCTCACCGCCGTGGTCCGCAGGCTGGTGCGACGGCTGCGCACGACCTCACCGGACAGCGGGCTCACGCCCTCCCAGCGTTCGGTTCTGGCGCGGCTGGACGGCGAAGGGCCGTCGACCACGGCCGCGCTCGCCCGCGCCGAGTACGTACGTCCGCAGTCCCTGCGGCTGACCCTCGGCGCCCTGGAAGGTCAGGGCCTGGTCGAGCGGACACCCGATCCCGGCGACGGGCGGCAGTCCGTCGTCTCGCTCACGGAAACCGGCCGCCGGGCGCTCGCCGTGGTCCGCGCGGCCAAACAGGGCTGGCTCTCCGAGGCGATCGCGGACGAACTGGACGGCACGGAACGCCGGACACTGGCCGAGGCCGCGGCCCTGCTGGAGCGGCTGGTGGAGCGCCGTGAGTGAGACGGAGGCATCCGCGACGCACGCGCGGTCCAAGCGCTGAGCGCCCGCCGACAGCGGCCCCACCCCTCCCTCCCCTTGAGCAACCCCCTCCCCTTCCTCCTCCCCTTCCCCTTCCCACCTCCCCTTCCCTCCGGTACCGCGAGGAGCACCACCATGACCGTCACCACCATCGACCCCAGGACCGCCCTGGTCGTCGTCGACCTCCAGAAGGGCATCGCCTCCCTGCCCACCGCCCCCCACCCGGCCGCCGATGTCGTCGCGCGCTCCGCCGAGCTCGTCGCCGCCTTCCGTGCCAGGGAGCTGCCCGTCGTGTTCGTACGTGTCACCGGCGGTGCGCCCGGCCGTACCGAAGCTCCCGCGCGTGGCGAGCAGCCCCCCGCCGACTGGGCCGACCTCGTGCCCGAACTGGGCGTCCAGGAAGGCGACATCGTGGTCACCAAGCAGCAGTGGGGCGCCTTCTACGGCACTGATCTCGACCTCCAGCTGCGCCGCCGGGGCGTCACCCAGGTCGTGGTGACGGGTATCGCCACGAGCATCGGCGTCGAGTCGACCGCCCGCGCCGCGCACGAGCACGGCTACCACGTCACCGTCGCCGTCGACGCGGTCGCCGACATGGACGAGGGCGCGCACCGCAACAGCGTCGAGAAGATCTTTCCGCGGCTCGGCGAGACCGGGACCACCGAGGCGATCGTGAAGCTCCTCGGCTGACGCATCACAGGACGCATCACAGACGGGAGGGGCCCGGAATCAAGGGCCCCTCCCGTCTCCGTCATCCACCCCATCCACCGGTACCCCCCGGCTACATCACTCGCCGCGCCGCCGGATCTTGTTGCCCAGCCACACCAACGGGTCGTATTTCCGGTCCACGGCCCGCTCCTTGAGCGGAATCAGCGCGTTGTCCGTGATCTTGATGTTCTCCGGACACACCTCCGTACAGCATTTGGTGATGTTGCAGTAGCCGAGGCCGTGCTCGTCCTGGGCGGTCTTCTTCCGGTCGAGCCCCGATGCGTCGGCCGCGTCCAGCGGATGCATGTCCAGCTCGGCCACCCGCATCAGAAAGCGCGGCCCGGCGAACGCGGTCTTGTTCTCCTCGTGGTCGCGCACCACATGGCAGGTGTCCTGGCACAGGAAGCACTCGATGCACTTACGGAACTCCTGCGAGCGGTCCACATCCACCTGCTGCATCCGGTACTCACCGGCGGCCACCCCCGGCGGCGGTACGAACGACGGCACCTCCCGCGCCTTCGCGTAATTGAAGGAGACGTCCGTCACCAGATCCCGGATCACCGGGAAGGCCCGCAGCGGGGTGACCGTGATCGTCTCCTCGCGCGAGAAGACGGACATCCGGGTCATGCACATCAGCCGCGGCCGGCCATTGATCTCCGCGCTGCACGAACCGCACTTGCCCGCCTTGCAGTTCCAGCGCACCGCCAGATCCGCCGCCTGGGTCGCCTGGAGCCGGTGGATGATGTCGAGGACGACCTCCCCGTCGTTCACCTCGACGGCGAAGTCCGTCAGCTCACCGCCCTCTGCGTCGCCCCGCCAGACCCGGAACTTCGCCTCGTATGCCGTCGACGCGCTCGCGCTCGCGCTCGCGCCCGCACCTGTGCCTGTGCCTGTGCCTGTGCTCGCGCTCGTACCCGTACTCGCACTCACTCGTGAAGCTCCTCTTCGGCGAGGTACTTGACCAGCTCTTCCTTCTCGAACAGGGCGAGCAGATCGGGACGTATGGGCTCGGTCGTCCGGCGCGTGAGCGCGATCCGGCTGGCCGCGGGATCGGTGGCCGCGCCCTCCTCCGTACCGGCGAGCCGGCAGTACAGATTGATCCGGCGCCAGTCGGAGTCCATGCCCGGCCAGTCCTCCCGGGTGTGGCCGCCGCGGCTCTCGGTACGTTCCAGGGCCGCCCGCGCGACGCACTCGCTGACCAGCAGCATGTTCCGCAGATCGAGTGCGAGGTGCCAGCCGGGGTTGAACTGGCGGTGGCCCTCGACCCCGGCCCGGCCGGCCCGTACGCGCAGCTCGGCCAGCTTCTCCAGCGCCTGCTCCATCTCCGTCTCGCGCCGGATGATGCCGACCAGGTCGTTCATCGTCTGCTGGAGCTCCTGATGGAGGGTGTACGGATTCTCCGCGGGCCGGTCACCCCCGCCACCGGCACCGCCGAACGGCCGCAGCGCCTCCTCCGCCGCCGCGTCGATCTGCCCCTCGTCCAGGGCCGGGCGTACGTCGAGCCCGGCCGCGTACGCCGCTGCGTGCAGCCCCGCCCGCCTGCCGAAGACCAGCAGATCGGAGAGCGAGTTCCCGCCGAGCCGGTTGGAGCCGTGCATTCCGCCCGCGACCTCGCCCGCCGCGTACAGCCCGGCGACCCCGGGCGTGGCGGCGGTCTCCGAGTCGACGGCGATTCCGCCCATCACGTAGTGGCAGGTGGGGCCGACCTCCATCGCCTCCGCCGTGATGTCGACATCCGCCAGCTCCTTGAACTGGTGATACATCGACGGCAGCCGGCGCCGGACCACCTCGGCGGGCATCCGCGTCGAGACATCGAGGAAGACACCGCCGTGCGGAGAGCCGCGGCCCGCCTTGACCTCGGAGTTGATGGCGCGGGCCACCTCGTCGCGGGGGAGCAGTTCGGGGGGGCGCCGGTTGTGGTCCGGGTCCTCGTACCAGCGGTCGCCCTCGTCCTCCGACTCCGCGTACTTCTCCTTGAAGACATCCGGGATGTAGTCGAACATGAACCGCTTGCCCTCGGAGTTGCGCAGGACCCCGCCGTCGCCGCGTACCGATTCGGTGACCAGGATGCCCTTGACCGAGGGCGGCCAGACCATGCCGGTCGGGTGGAACTGTACGAACTCCATGTTGAGGAGCGGAGCGCCCGCGAGCAGCGCCAGCGCGTGGCCGTCGCCGGTGTACTCCCACGAGTTCGAGGTCACCTTGAAGGACTTGCCGATGCCGCCCGTGGCGAGCACGACGGACGGGGCCTCCAGCACGAAGAACCGGCCGGACTCCCGCTCGTAACAGAACGCCCCCGCGACCCGGCCGCCGCGGCCCTCTCCCGAGCCGCCACTCTCTCCAGCGCCACCATCCCCAGAACCGCCATCCCCGGAACCGCCGCCGTCCCCGGAACCGCCGCCGTCCTTCAGAATCCGGGTGACCGTGCACTCCTGGTAGACCTTGAGCCGCGCCTCGTAGTCCCCGTACTCGCGGAAGTCCTCCTGCTGCAACGCGACGATCTTCTGCTGGAGCGTGCGAATGAGCTCCAGACCCGTACGGTCGCCGACATGGGCGAGACGCGGGTACTCGTGCCCGCCGAAGTTGCGCTGGGAGATCTTTCCGTCGGGCGTACGGTCGAACAGCGCGCCCCAGGTCTCCAGCTCCCAGACGCGGTCCGGCGCCTCCTGGGCGTGCAGCTCCGCCATCCGCCACTGGTTGAGGAACTTGCCGCCGCGCAGGGTGTCGCGGAAGTGCACCCGCCAGTTGTCACCGGAGTTCACATTGCCCATGGAGGCGGCGATCCCGCCCTCGGCCATCACCGTATGGGCTTTGCCGAAGAGGGACTTGCAGATGACGGCGGTACGAGCGCCCCGCTCGCGCGCCTCGATCGCGGCGCGCAGGCCCGCTCCTCCCGCGCCCACCACCACGACGTCCCACTGCCGGCGTTCGAGTTGCGTCATATCGGATGGCTCTCCCTAAAAAGAGGCGCGGATCATCAGAAGAGGCGGGGTCGTCAGAAGAGGCGGGGGTCGTCGAAGGCTCCGGTGGCCAGCAGGTACACGTAGAAGTCGCAGAGGGCGACGCTGATCAGCGAGGCCCAGGCGAGCTGCATATGGCGGTTGTTGAGCTTCCCCGCCCAGCCCCACAGCCGGTAGCGCACCGGATGCTTCGAGAAGTGCCGCAGCCGGCCGCCGATGATGTGCCGGCAGGAGTGGCACGAGAGCGTGTACGCCCAGATCAGCACGGTATTGGCGAGGAAGATCAGCGAGCCGAGACCCATATGTCCCCAGGCGTACTCCTCGTCCCGGAAGGTGAGCACGGCGTCGTACGTGAGGATGCCGGCGACCGGCACGGCCGCGTAGAAGAAGTACCGGTGGATGTTCTGCAGGATCAGCGGGAAGCGGGTCTCACCGGTGTACTTCGCGTGGGGCTCGGCGACGGCGCAGGCGGGCGGCGAGGCCCAGAAACCGCGGTAATACGCCTTGCGGTAGTAGTAGCAGGTCAGGCGGAAGCCCAGTGGGAAGATCAGGATCAGCAGTGCGGGGGACAGGCCCCACCAGCTGCCGAAGATCTCCCAGTTGGGGCCGTTCCGCATCGGCGCGCAGTTCTCCGCCAGGCAGGGCGAGTAGAACGGCGAGACATATGGCGCCGCGTAGTAGTCGCTGTTCGCGAACGCGCGCCAGGTCGAGTACACGATGAAGGCGAACAGCCCGGCGGCGGTCACGGCGGGCGCCAGCCACCAGCGGTCCGTGCGCAGATGGCGGGGCGCGATGGCGGCGCGCGAGGGGCTGTGCACGCCCGTACCGCCGGATGTGCCGTTACTGCCGGGCGTGCCCGTATCGACGGATGCGCCCGTACCGACGGCGGGGGGTTCGGTACCGGTGGCCAACGAGGACTCCTGACGTCTGGGTCGCTGGTGCCGCGACCGGCACTAGGGAGCTCGCCGGTCGCGTACGCCCAGGCCCTCGTCGTCCGAGTCCGTCCACAGCGCGCTGTTGTACGGGGTGTCGGGGATGGTCACCAGGTCGTCGACGCGGCCGGCCGGCTGGGGTCGGGACTCGTTCTCACGCAGGAGCGCGAGATTCTGCTCCAGCCGCCCGACGGTCCGGACCAAGTCGTCCAGGCAGCGCCTGACCGCCGCCACATCGTCTTGCAGGGACATGAGTTGCCCTCACTTCCACGGTCTCGGGTGGCATGCGGGGATCGCGAGGGTCACCCCTCGGACGGCTCTCTGTGTGCGCCTGAGTGTGTTCCGTGTCTGTTCCGTGCGCCTGAGAGTGTTCCGCGTCACATCCCTGGTTGGGAAGTCGTAGGTCACTAGTTTTCTGCCGAACCGTTCCGTCTCGGGATCACTTTGAGCCAACCGACGGCCGGGCGCCGGGTCCGGGCGCGTTGGGCCGCATGGGTGGGTTTGTTCGCACGTCACGCCGTGTCTGCGCCGCCGCTGACTCGCGGTCCCCTTCAGTGAGTGGGCAAATAGGTGTGATCATCTCTAAATTCCACAAACAGGACGAAGAGGTACAAGCCATGTCCCACGTCGGCGCCCCACGCGGGAGGACATGCTCCCGAACGCTCCGCTCCCGAACGCTCCGCTCCGTCGCGCTTCTCACCACCGGTGTACTCGCCCTGGGGGCCCTGTCCGCGTGCAGCTCGGAAGAGGAGGGAAGCGAGCCCTCGGCCGCCGCCGCCCCGGACATCGCGGCCGTAAAGCGTGATGGCGTCGCCCAGGGCGGCACCATGCGCTGGGCGGTCGACACCATGCCCGCGACACTCAACAGCTACCAGGCCGACGCGGACGCGGCCACGAGCCGGATCGCCGGTGCCGTGCTGCCCGCCCTCTTCACCCTCGACAAAAGCGGCCGGCCCCAGCGGAACCCCGACTATCTGGAGTCCGCCAAGATCGTCGAGCGCGAGCCCAAGCAGGTCGTGCTCTACAAGCTCAACCAGCAGGCGGTGTGGAGCAACGGCCGGGAGATCGGGGCGCCGGACTTCGTGGCGCAGTGGCGTGCGCTGCGCGGCAAGGACTCCGCGTACTGGACCGCACGCAACGCCGGGTACGAGCGGATCGAGAAGATCGAGCGCGGCGCCAACAACCTTGAGGTCAGGGTCACCTTCAACAAGCCGTACGCCGACTGGGAATCGCTGTTCAGCCCGCTCTACCCCAAGGACGTGATGGGGACGCCCAACGCGTTCAACGACGGCGCCAGGAAGACCCTGAAGGTGACGGCCGGTCCCTTCACGGTCAAGAAGGTGGACCGCAAGGCCAAGGAGACCACGCTCGCCCGTAACCCCCACTGGTGGGGAGAGCCCGCCAAGCTCGACCAGCTGGTCATGCGCACGGTGCCCAGGGGCGAGAGCGCGGCGGCGCTCGCCGCCCGCAAGGTCGACATCGTCGAGATCGACAGCGGCGTGGTGAAGCGCATGGCGCTGGCGGAGAAGGACGCGGAGAAGGCGGCCGAGAAGGACGGCGAGGCCGGCGGCGGGCAGCCGCTCACCCATGGTCCTGGCATCGCCATCACCCCGGGCTCCGCGCTCCGGTCCTGGGCGCTGGCCAACGGCTCCGACGAGGAAGCGGCCGAGGAGGCGATGGAGGCGCGCAAGCGGAAGGCCGAGTCCATCGCGCGGTACGCGCGGGAGCAGAAGGGGCTGACCGGCTGGGAGGTCCGGAAGTCGCTGGAGCCCGCGTTCACACAGCTCGCGCTGAACGGCGAGTCGGGACCGCTCGCGGATGAGCGGGTGCGGCGGGCGGTGGCCCGCGCGATCAACCGCCAGGAGCTGGCCGACACGGTGCTCAAGCCGCTCGGACTGCCCGCGAAGCCGCCCGGCAGCCATCTGGCGCTGATGGGACAGAAGGCGTATTCGGACGCCAGCGAGGCGCTCGGCAAGCAGGACACCCTTGAGGCACAGGCGCTGCTGGCCGACGCGGGCTGGACGCCGGACGGGGCGAAGAAGAAGGTCGCCTCCGCCAAGGCCGGCAGCAAGGCCCAGAAGAAGAGGACCGAGGAGGGCGACGAGGAGCTGACGGAGGAGGAGGCCGAGGCGGCGGCCGAGGCGGCGGCGCAGGCGAAGCGGCCCGACGCCAAGACCGAAGAGGCCGAGAAGAAGAAGGCCGAGGAGCAGAAGCGGAAGTACGAGGAGAAGGTCGCCGCAGAGGAGAAGAAGAAGGGCGACAAGGGCGACGACAAGGACGACAACAAGGACGCGGCCAAGAAGAAGAGCGACGAGGGCGACGACAAGTACGCGGCCGACGTCCCCTCCGACGAGGGCCTGTACATCGTCGGTGACGAAAAGCCCGGCAAGGCCGCCCCCCGTCCCGCGTCCGCCCCCGCCACGCAGGTCCTCGCGCCCGCGTCCGTCGCCCGCGTCCAGGGCGCCGTGCTGCTCCGCCAGGCCGCCGCCGTGGACGACTCCGACTCCGACAAGAAGCCGGGCGGTGTGGCGGGCGCCTACGCGCCGCGTGGCACGGCCGCCGCCTCCGCCTCGCCCTCCCCGTCCTCCTCCGTCCCGACCGTCCCGAGCGGCCCGCTCGGCAAGGACGGAAAGCCGCTCAGCCTGCGCTTCGTTCTGCCCGCCGGCGCGGGCGCCGAGTCGCTGCGCGCCGTCGGCGAGCGGATCTCACGGATGCTCGACCGCATCGGTGTCGGTACGGAGATCACCAAGGTCGCGGACGAGGAGTACTTCAAGGACCACATCGCCTCGGGCCACTACGACCTGGCGCTCTACTCCTGGCCCGCCAGCGCCTTCCCGGCGACCGACGGCCGGCCGATCTACGCCAAGCCCGTGCCCGCCAGCGACGGCTCGCTGCTGGTGGAGCAGAACTACACCCGCGTCGGTACGGACCACATCGACCAGCTCTTCGCCAGCGCCGCCGCCGAGCTGAACGAGGGCAAGTCCCGCGACCTGGTCAGGCAGGCCGACGCCCGGATCTGGGCCGCGGCCGGATCCATCCCCCTCTACCAGCGTCCGCAGCTGGTCGCGGTGAGGCCGACGGTGGTGAACGCGGGAGCCTTCGGCTTCCAGACCCCTCGCTACCAGGACGTCGGATTCCGGGAGGGCGGGGCCGCCGGCCCGGACGCGAAGAAGAAGAAGTAGCGAAGAACCGGCGACGAAAGCGGCAACGCGAGCGTACGTCCGGCGAAGATCGAGAGAAGAAAAAACGGTCCTGTTTTCGAAACCGCAGGTCAGGGCGGTATCGAAAGCTCAGAACCCCATCAATTCGCTTGCCCGCCGGCCTCTCCGGCGGGCAAGCTCGTTTCTGTCCCTGACCCGGGCAGCTCCGCACCCTCCCGCACCTCCCCAGGTGCCACCGCACAGCCCCGAGCACAGCGTCCGTAGGGCGTCGGCACGGCGCCCGTACAGCGCCTGTCCAGCGCCCGCACACCGTGATTTCGGCCTCTCCGATCGGGCCGGGAAGCCCGCGACGCCTCGGCCCCGTACCATGGGAGAAGCCGTGGCGTGTCCGCCCGGCGGGCGTACGAGGTACCACAACGCCGCATCCCACGATCGAGAGAAGCGCCAGCCAGCATGCCCACGCGCCACGACATCCGTAACGTCGCCATCGTCGCCCACGTCGACCATGGCAAGACCACTCTGGTCGACGCCATGCTGAAGCAGGCCGGTGCCTTCGCCGCGCACGCCGCCGAGCACCTCGACGACCGGATGATGGACTCGAACGACCTGGAGCGTGAGAAGGGCATCACGATCCTGGCCAAGAACACGGCCGTGAAGTACCACCCGAAGACGGGTGGCGACCCCATCACGATCAACATCATCGACACCCCGGGCCACGCCGACTTCGGCGGCGAGGTGGAGCGCGGGCTGTCGATGGTCGACGCCGTCGTGCTCCTCGTCGACGCCTCGGAAGGCCCGCTTCCGCAGACCCGCTTCGTGCTCCGCAAGGCGCTCCAGGCGAAGATGCCGGTCATCCTCTGTATCAACAAGACGGACCGCCCGGACTCCCGGATCGCCGAGGTCGTCGACGAGACGTACGACCTCTTCCTGGACCTGGACGCGACCGAGGAGCAGATCGAGTTCCCGATCGTCTACGCCTGCGCGCGGGACGGCGTCGCCTCGCTGACCAAGCCGGAGGACGGTACGGTCCCGGCCGACAGCGACAGCCTGGAGCCGTTCTTCAGCACGATCCTGTCGCACGTACCGGCTCCGGAGTACGACGAGGAGGCGCCGCTCCAGGCGCATGTCACCAACCTCGACGCCGACAACTTCCTCGGCCGTATCGCGCTGTGCCGCGTCGAGCAGGGTGAGCTGAAGAAGGGCCAGACCGTCACCTGGATCAAGCGTGACGGTACGAAGTCCAACGTCCGGATCACCGAGCTGCTGATGACCGAGGCGCTCACCCGCAAGCCGGCCGAGAAGGCCGGCCCCGGTGACATCTGCGCCATCGCCGGTATCCCGGACATCATGATCGGCGAGACCCTGGCCGACCCGGAGAACCCGATCGCGCTGCCGCTGATCACGGTCGACGAGCCGGCGATCTCGATGACCATCGGTACGAACACCTCGCCGCTGGTCGGCAAGGGCGGCAAGGGCCACAAGGTCACCGCCCGCCAGGTCAAGGACCGTCTCGACCGCGAACTGATCGGTAACGTCTCGCTCCGTGTCCTGGACACCGAGCGCCCCGACGCCTGGGAGGTCCAGGGCCGCGGCGAGCTGGCGCTGGCGATCCTCGTCGAGCAGATGCGCCGCGAGGGCTTCGAACTGACCGTCGGCAAGCCCGAGGTGGTCACCAAGCAGGTCGACGGCAAGACGCACGAGCCGATCGAGCGCATGACGATCGACTCCCCCGAGGAGCACCTCGGCGCCATCACGCAGCTGATGGCGACCCGCAAGGGCCGTATGGAGACCATGACCAACCACGGTTCGGGCTGGATCCGCATGGAGTGGATCGTTCCGTCACGCGGACTCATCGGCTTCCGTACGGAGTTCCTGACCCAGACGCGCGGTACGGGCATCGCCCACTCGATCTTCGAGGGCCACGAGCCGTGGTTCGGCGAGCTGCGCACCCGTCACAACGGCTCGCTGGTGGCGGACCGTGCGGGCTCGGTGACGCCGTTCGCGATGGTCAACCTCCAGGAGCGCGGTGTCATCTTCACCGAGGCCGGCACCGAGGTGTACGAGGGCATGATCGTCGGTGAGAACTCACGCGCCGACGACATGGACGTGAACATCACCAAGGAGAAGAAGCTCACCAACATGCGCGCCGCCTCCGCGGACACCACGGAGAACGTGGTGCCGGCGCGGAAGCTCTCCCTGGAGCAGTCCCTGGAGTTCTGCCGCGACGACGAGTGCATCGAGGTCACCCCGGAGACGGTCCGGATCCGCAAGGTCGTTCTGGACCAGAAGCAGCGCGGCCGTACCGCCTCGCGCGCCAAGCACGCCTGACGCGACGGGGGCGGGCGTTACGGCGCCCCCGCCCGGACGGTACGACGGCCCGGCCACCGCGAATGCGCGGCGGCCGGGCCGTCGCCCGTTCACCCGCTCAGGGGCCTGACGATTTCCGACGACTTCGCGGCGGCTTGACGTCAAGTTCGTTTTTGCGGGCAGCGTCCGATTATCGGCCGGTGGTCACCGGAAGGTGTGTTAACGGTCCGTTTCGCGGGTGTCTGCCTGGGATAACTTTGTCCGGATTTCGGGCGGACGACGGGTGTCGATGTTGCCAAAACGAGACCCTTTAAGTGTGGTTTACGGCCCGGTCGTACTTAATAGTTGGCCATTGAGCTCGGGTCAATGGGTCATGCGCTGTGGGGGGCGTGGGCTCACGAGCACACTTCGGGGTTACTTGGAAACACGTGCTGTCAGGGGTGTCAGCGCGCGTAGACAGTGCCCTTCTTGTTGTGACAAGTGGACTCATGAGGAGGACCCCATGCGTGGTGCAATCAGCACCAAATGGGTCGGGCGCGCGGTAGTGATCCCCACGGGGGACGAGCGATCGTGACAAGTCCAGTACAGACCGAGGGCGCCGAGGCGTCCACCGTCCCCGACGCCAAGGGCGGGTCGAAGGACGGGACCCAGGAGGCCAAGACGCTGACCGGGCTCTCTCCCGGGCAGTTGATGTGGCGCCGCTTCAAGCGTGACCGTACCGGGGTCGTCGCCGCCGTCGTCGTCATCTTCTTCTTCGTGATCGCGCTCCTCGCGCCAGTGATCAAGATGGTGTACGGCAAGGACGCGTACACCCTGTACGGCCAGGACAGTCTTGATCTGCTCGACGAGTTCAACATGCCGACCGGCACCTTCGGCGGGGTTTCCGCCGATCACTGGTTCGGTATCGAGCCCAACCTCGGCCGCGATGTGTTCATGCAGCTGATCTACGGCATGCGCACCTCGATCTACACCGCCCTGGCGGCGACCATCCTGATGGTCGTCGTGGGTGTGCTGATCGGGCTCGTGGGTGGTTACTACGGCGGCAAGGTCGATTACTGGCTGGGCCGGCTGACGGACTTCCTGCTGGGTTTCCCCAGCCAGTTGTTCTTCATCGCCTCGATGCCGGTGGTCGTCGCCGCCTTCGTACGTCCGGACGAGGAGACCCCCACGGCCCTCCGTGCCGGAGCGATCATCGCGGTTCTCTCGTTCCTGGGCTGGATGGGCCTGTCCCGGTTGATCCGCGCCGCCACCCTCTCCCTGCGCGAGCGGGAGTTCGTGGAGGCCGCCAAGATCGCGGGTGCTTCACCCTGGCGCATCATCCGCAAGGAACTGCTGCCGAATCTGGTCACACCGATCCTGGTGCAGGCCACGCTGCTGCTTCCGTCCACCATCCTCTCGGTGGCCTTCCTCTCCTTCGTGGGTGTCGGCTTCGTCGAACCCACCCCGGACTGGGGCCGGATGTTCGCCACAGGCGCGGACATCTACGAGCAGGACCCCGCCTACATGGTCTTCCCGGGTGTCGCCATGGTCATTTTCGTCGTGGCGTTCAACCTCCTGGGCGACTCGGTCCGGGACGCCTTCGACCCGAAGTCCGGACGCTGACGTTCAGCTGAGGGGACAGCTGCCACCCGGGCGCCGGTCCATGCCGGATGCGCCAGGCAGCACAGTTGGATCACTACTGACAGATAGGTACTCATCACCATGAGCATCTTTGGCACGCGCAAGACACGTGCTGTCGTCGTCGCCCTGGCGGCCGGCTCGCTGGCGCTGACCGCCTGTGGCGGCAACAACAGCAGCGGTGACAGCAAGGACAAGAGCAAGACGCAGGAGGACGCCGCCAAGCAGTCGGCGGCCGTCACCTACGGCGACGCGAAGGCCTCCACCGGTCCGGCCGAGGCGGTCGCCGGGGCCCAGCCCGGCGGGACCATGACGGTCTTCCAGGAGTCCGACTTCTCCCACCTGGACCCGGCCCAGATCTATGTCAGTGACGGCAAGCTGCTCAGCCGCCTGCTCCAGCGCGGTCTGACCCAGTACCAGGAGGACGACGAGGGCAAGCAGACCCTCGTCGGCGACCTGGCCACCGACTCCGGCAAGGCGAGCGACGGCGGCAAGACCTGGACCTTCACGCTCAAGGACGGGCTGAAGGACCAGAACGGCGGCGCGATCACCTCCGCCGACATCCGCCACACCATCGAGCGGATGTACGCCCCGTTCATCACGGACGGCCCGACCTACGTCCAGCAGTGGCTGTCCGGCACGGGCACCACGTACCGCAAGGCGCTGCCCGACGGCCCGTACAAGGGCAAGCACCTGCCCGACTCGGTCCTGGAGACCCCCGACGCCAAGACGGTCGTCTTCAAGTTCAAGGACGCGCAGCCCGACCTGCCGCAGGCGCTCGCGATGCCCGGCTACTCGGTGGTGCCCGCGAAGACGGACACCAAGGAGAAGTACGACACGGCCCCGGTCGCGACCGGCCCGTACAAGATCGCGGAGTTCAAGCCGGGCAAGTCGATGAAGCTCGTCAAGAACACGAACTGGGACCCGAACAGCGACTCGGTCCGGCACCAGTACGTCGACGGCTTCAACATCGAGTACAACCACGACGACGACGACCAGACCAAGACCCTGCTGGCCGACCGCGGCGAGGCCAAGAACACCGTGATGTTCACGGGCCAGGTCTCCACCAACCAGGTCCGCAACGTCGTCGAAGACCCCGAAGCGATGAAGCGCACGATCCAGGGCTACGCGCCCTACGTGTGGCAGCTGAACTTCAACCTGGACCGGATGAAGGACAAGAAGGTCCGGGACGCCATCACCTACGCCCTGCCGAGCGCGCAGATCTACAAGCTCGACGGTGGTGCGTACGGCGGTGAGACCGCGACCGGTCTGATGTCCCCGACCACCCCGGGTTACGAGAAGAGCTACGACCCCTTCGGCAAGCTGAAGAAGCCGAACGGTGACCTTGAGAAGGCCAAGTCGCTGATCAAGGAAGCCGGCGCCGAGGGCCAGAAGGTCGTCTACGCGTACGGCAACACCCCGGTCCGCCAGCAGCAGGCCGTCGTCATCGCCGACCGTCTGAAGGCCATCGGTCTTGAGGTCGTCAAGAAGGAGATCGACTCCGCCACCTGGTACGAGCAGGTCGGCAAGGTCGACAACGGTCTCGACCTCTACATGACCGGCTGGGGCCAGGACTGGCCGTCCGCCTCCACGGTCTTCCCGCCGCTGTACGACGGTACGCAGCTGCAGGACGGCTCGTCGATCTACTCGCACATCAACGACCCCAAGGTCAACGCTGAGATCGCCCGCATCCTGAAGATCACGGACCCGGCCGAGGCCCAGAAGGCCTGGACCGCTCTCCACCACGACATCGTGGAGCGGATCAACCCGGCCGCGCCGATCTACTACACCAAGGTGTTCCAGATCTTCGGCTCCAACGTCGGTGGTATCCGCTACTCCGCGGACTCCAGCTACGTCGACGTCACGCGTCTGTTCCTGAAGAAGTAAGCACCGCGTAGGCAGGACCCGGAGGTGCGCACACGGCGGAGTGCGCACCTCCGGGCCGCCGATCCTCTCCTCTCGACCCCCTCCTCACAGCCGCCGTCCTGAGAGCAGCGACCAGCCATGCTTCAATTCCTCCTTCGCCGGACGTTCGGCGCAGTCCTGACCCTCTTTCTGATCAGTGCCGTCACGTTCTTCATGTTCTTCGCCATCCCGCAGGACCCGGCCCTGCTCGCGTGTGGAAAGAACTGCACTCCGGACGCGCTGGCGGTCATTCACCAGAACCTCGGCCTCGACAAGCCGGTGCCGGTGCAGTTCTGGGACTTCATGGTCGGTATCTTCGCCGGCCGGGACTTCGCGGTCGGGCACTGCTCGGCGCCCTGCTTCGGAATCTCCTTCAACAACCAGCAGCTGGTCTGGGACACCATCGTCGACCGGTTCCCGCTGACGCTCTCCCTCTCCATCGGCGGCCTCATCGTCTTCCTCATCGTCGGCCTGGGCGCCGGCATGATGGCCGCGTGGAAGAAGGGCACCGCCACCGACAAGGCGTTCAGCTCCGCCTCGCTGGTGCTCAGCTCCCTCCAGATCTACTTCCTCGGCCCGGTCGTCCTCGGACTCTTCGTCTACAGCACCGGATGGCTCGACAAGCCGAAGTGGGTCCCCATCACGGAGAGCCCGAGCGCCTGGTTCATGGGCCTGCTGATCCCCTGGTTCGTGATGTCGGTGATCTTCACCGCCAACTACACCCGTATGTCACGGTCGACCATGATCGAGCAGCTTCAGGAAGAACATGTCAGAGCGGCCCGTGCCAAGGGCATGACCAGCCGCTATGTCTTCTTCCGCTACGCCTGGCGCGGCTCGCTCATCCCCATCGTCACGATTCTCGGTATGGACCTCGGCGCGCTGTTCGGCGGGGCGATGGTCACGGAGATCACCTTCGGGCTGCCGGGTATCGGTCTGCTCGCCCGTGACTCGGTCCTCAACAAGGACCTGCCGCTGACCATGGGCGTGATGATCGTCAGCGCCGCCTTCATCCTTCTGTTCAACGTCATCGTGGACGCGATGTACGCCCTTATCGACCCGCGCGTGCGTCTGTCCTAGGAGAACGACCGTGACCACACTCACCAAGACCGAGGATGCCCCGGCCCCGACCGAGCCGGACGCGTTCCTGTCGGTGCGCGACCTGCGCGTCCACTTCTCCACCGAGGACGGCATCGTCAAGGCCGTGGACGGGCTCTCCTTCGACTTGGCGCGCGGCAAGACGCTCGGCATCGTCGGGGAGTCGGGCTCCGGCAAGTCCGTGACCAACCTGTCCATCCTGGGGCTGCACAACCCGCAGTCCACCGAGATCACCGGTGAGATCCTGCTGGACGGCCAGGACCTCACGGATGTCTCGTCCAAGGAGCTCGAACGGCTCCGCGGCAACAAGATGGCGATGATCTTCCAGGACGCGCTGACCGCCCTGTCGCCGTACTACACCGTCGGCCGGCAGATCGCCGAACCGTTCATGAAGCACACCGGCGCCAGTAAGAAGGAGGCCCGCGCGCGGGCCATCGAGATGCTGGGCAAGGTCGGTATCCCCGACCCCAAGAACCGGGTCGACGACTACCCGCACCAGTTCTCCGGCGGTATGCGGCAGCGCGCCATGATCGCCATGTCGCTGGTGTGCAACCCCGAGCTGCTGATCGCCGACGAGCCGACCACGGCTCTGGACGTCACCGTCCAGGCGCAGATCCTCGACCTGCTCAAGGATCTCCAGCAGGAGTTCGGCTCCGCGATCATCCTGATCACCCATGACCTCGGCGTGGTCGCCAATGTCGCCGACGACCTGCTGGTGATGTACGCGGGCCGGGCCGTGGAGCGCGGCTCCGTCCGTGAGGTCCTCAAGCAGCCGGAGCACCCGTACACCTGGGGTCTGCTCGGCTCGATGCCGCGACTCTCCTCCGATGTGAGTGAGCCGCTGCGGCCCATCCCGGGCACCCCGCCCAGCCTGTTGAACCCGCCCACCGGCTGCGCGTTCAACCCGCGGTGCGACTATGTCGACCTGGTCGACGGTGGCCGCTGCACGCACGAGCGTCCGCTGCTGCCCGAGGGACGTGGCTCCGCGTGCCATCTGCCGGCGGACCGCAAGCAGCAGGTTTTCATCGAGAAGATTCAGCCCCGGCTGGGCTGATGTACCAGCGACTGGGGCTATGACCATGAGCGAGAACAACACCAACACCACCGTCGCGGACGCGGTTCCGCCGCAGCGCGACCCGTCGATCGAGCCCTTGCTCGAAGTGAAGGGCCTGACCAAGCACTTCCCGATCTTCGGCGGCTTCCCCATCAAACGGCGGGTCGGCGCGGTCCAGGCTGTCGACGGCGTGTCCCTGAGCGTCTACCCGGGCGAGAGCCTGGGCCTGGTCGGTGAGTCGGGCTGCGGTAAGTCGACCACGGGCCGGCTGCTGACCCGGCTGCTGGAGCCGACCGGCGGCACGATCACGTACAACGGCAAGGACATCACCCGGGCCAACCGCAAGCAGCTGGCGCCGATCCGGTCCGAGATCCAGATGATCTTCCAGGACCCGTACGCCTCGCTGAACCCGCGGCAGACCGTCGGCACGATCATCTCCAGCCCGATGGAGATCAACGGCATCAAGCCCGCCGGTGGCCGTGAGGCCCGGGTGCGTGAGCTGCTGGAGATCGTCGGTCTCAACCCGGAGCACTACAACCGCTTCCCGCACGAGTTCTCCGGCGGCCAGCGCCAGCGCATCGGCGTCGCCCGCGCGCTCGCGCTGGAGCCGAAGCTGATCGTGGCGGACGAGCCGGTCTCGGCCCTCGACGTCTCCATCCAGGCGCAGGTCGTCAACCTGCTCCAGGAACTCCAGCGCGACCTGGGGATCGCCTTCGTCTTCATCGCCCATGACCTGGCGATCGTGCGGCACTTCTCGGAGCGCGTCGCGGTGATGTACCTGGGCAAGGTGGTGGAGGTCGCGGACCGCGACTCGCTGTACAACCGCCCCCGCCACCCGTACACCCACGCGCTGCTCTCCGCGGTGCCCGAGGCGGACATCGACCTCGACAAGAAGGAACGGATCCGGCTGGCCGGCGACGTTCCCTCGCCGATCATGCCGCCGTCCGGCTGCCGGTTCCGTACCCGCTGCTGGAAGGCGCAGGACAAGTGCGCCACCGAAGAGCCGCCGCTGCTGCAGATCTCGGGCAGCGCGGACGGGCATCTGACGGCCTGCCACTTCCCGGAGGAGCCGACCACCGTGGCGCGCGAGGAGGATGTCGTACTCGACCCGGCGCTGGTGGCCATGGAGAAGGAACTGAACGACTGAGCCGACGATCAGTCGTGGACGGGGCCCGCGCCCGAGGAATGCCTCGGCCGCGGGCCCTCGTGCTGCGCGGGCCCTCGTGCTGCGCGGGCCCTCGTGCTGCGCGGGCCTTCGTGCCGCGCGGGCCTTGTTACGCGGGTTCCGGCGGCCGGTGCGGTGATACGGGCGATCCCGTGGTCGCCTCGATCCCGGCGCGGACGAACGCGCGCGCCAGCTCCCCGCGCCGGTGGAGCCACTCCTCGGTGCCCGGACCGTCCGCGGTCCCGTACCGGCGTCGGTGGATGTCCTCGATGACCGCCGCGGGCGCGCCCTGGGCACGCAGCTCCTCCAGCGCCTCCCGCTTGGTGACCAGCCGGCCGTCGCGCAATGTCACGGAGGCGCGCGCGAACGTCAGCATGGCCGCGTCCACCCAGGCGTCATGGACCCAGAGCTCCGGCTTGGCGGTCACGGGCAGCCAGTAGTCGCGCAGATCGCGGCGGATGAAGTCCGTCAGCTCCGCGTCACTCACCCCGGGCAGCTCGCCGACGGGGGAGGGCCCCGTCAACACCAGCGCGCCGGTGGTCAGTTCACGCCGCCCCACCGGGCTCACGGGCCGCTCGAACCACTCGCCGAGCGCCCAGGTCGGATGGGCACGCCCGGCGTCCCCGGCGCCCTGCCGGGGCAGATAGGTGCAGTGCAGCTTGTCGGCGAACGGCGCCTCGGCGAACAGCAGTTGATGGAGCGCCCGCAGCCGCTCCCGCTGCGCGTCCGTCGGCTCGGCGCCGACGAGGGCCACCAGATCGAGATCGCTGCGGCCCGGCTGGAAGTCCCCGAAGGCCAGTGATCCGTGCGCCCACAGGGCGACGAGCGGCACGGCGGCGGAGACGTCCGCCATGAATCGGTCGAGAAGTCGCGTCACCCCGGGCTCGGTCATGGGGCCACCCTCGCACGCGGAAGTCGCGCGTAACATCCGGCCGGGCCGAAGCGTGTTCCTAGCGAGAGGGAAGAGCGGACGAGGGAGTGGGAGCGGGGGGAAATATGCCGGACAGGATGGAAAGACTCGACAGGTCGGAGGAGTTCGACGCGTTCTACGCCACCACGGCACGGCGTCTGGTCGCCGCGGTCTACGCGATGACAGGAGATCTGGCGGAGGCCGAGGACGCTGTTCAGGAAGCCTATGTGAGGGCGTGGCAGCGCTGGTCGAAGCTGACGCGCGAGGGTGATCCGCTGCCATGGGTGCGGACGGTCGCGATGCGGCTGGCGATCAGCACCTGGCGCAGGACGCGCAGTCGGCTGCGGGCGCATCTGCTGCATGGTCCGCAGGCGGATGTCCCGGGGCTTTCCGCGGACCGGGTCGCGCTGGTCGCGGCGCTGCGGGAGCTGAGCCCGGATCAGCGACGGGCGGTGGTGCTGCACCATCTGCTGGATCTGCCGGTGGATCAGGTGGCGCGGGAGACCGGCGTCTCGAACGGTGCGGTACGGACCCGGCTGAGCCGGGCCAGAAAGATCCTCGGCGAGCGGTTGGCAGATTCCAGTTCCAGTTCCAGTTCCACTTCCGGTTCAAGTGTTCTGCGCGAGGGGGTTGTCAGCCATGGCTGAGGTCGAAGAGGTACTGGACGATGTGGCCATACGGATGCCGAGCGCCGCCGAGATCAGGGCCCGGGGCTCGCGGCGCCGGGCCCGCAGGCGGCTGAGCGCGGTGACGGCGGTCGCGGCGGTGGTGATAGCGGGCGGGTCATGGGTGCTGCAGCCGGGGCCGGGGGGCGACGAGGTACGGCCGGCGGCTCCGCCCGCGGAGGCGAATCCGTACAAGAAGAACGGCGTGGTCGAGACAATGGACGGCCGGGACGTGCCGTTGTTCGGTACGTATCACTGGAAGAAGGACAGCGATGCCTTCTTCGACGCACTTCCGCTCGTCGGCTTCTCCGACGCCTGTCCATACACGCTGCCGCCGCCCAACGTGGAGATGATCGAGCAGTTCCGGTACAGCGCCGCGTACGACGGTACCGGCACGGCTCTGGCCCGGCATCGTGTCATCGAGTACGACGACGCCGACCAGGCGGCCGAGGACCTGGCGGCGCTCCGCGACTCCATCGCCGCCTGTGGTCTGAAGCAGTACGGCGAGGGCAAGGACGCCTACTACGCCGGCAATGCCTCGAAGGGCGGTCAGTGGCTACGGGTCTCCGTGGAGCACGGCAGGACCTGGACCTCTGTCGTGGAGGTGCAGAGCACCTGGGAGTGATGCCCGATCCGCTCGGGGAAAAGCCGTTGCGCGACGGGTGCCCCCACCGGAAAGTAGCCTCCATGTCCCTTTTCATACGGCCCGCCACGCTCGACGACGCCCCCGCGATCTGTGAGCTGCTGAACGCCATCGACACCGTCGAGATCGGGAGGCCCGAGACCGGTCTCAACGAGGTGGAGGCCGACCTCCGCCACCCCGAGGTGCGGCTCGCGCGGGACTCCTGGCTGGTGTACGAGAGCGACCGGCTCGTCGGGTACGGACTGCTCTGGGACGACTCGGGCGCCGAGCGCATCGATATGGATCACTATGTGCTGCCGGACCGTCATGACGCGGCGGTCCGACTGTTCGAGCTGATGGAGGCCCGTGCCGTCGAGCGGGCCGGGGAGAACGGCGCCGGCCGGGCCGTCGTCCATATGCAGCTCCATACCGAGCCCACCCTCGACACCGCGATCATCGAGAACCGCGGCTGGGGGCGTGTGCGCCGGTATCAGGTGATGGTCCGTGAGGTGTCCCGGGAGGCCACGCCCGTGCCCGTGGCGCCGCCCGGGGTGACCCTGCGGGACTGTGTCGCGGAGGCGGACCGCCGGCTGGCGTACGAGCTGTGCGAGCGGACCTTCGCCGACCACTTCGACCACCAGCCCCGTACCTACCAGCAGTGGCTGGACGACCGGGAGGGCGACCGGCTCGACTGGTCGCTGGTCCGGATCGCCACCGTCGAGGGGCTCGGTGACGCCGGAGTCCTCGTCAGCCGTAACGACCGGGTGTCCAAGGGCTGGATCAGCATGATCGGGGTGGTCAAGGAGGCCCGTGGCCGGGGGCTCGGAGGCTATCTGCTGCGTCATTCCTTCGCGTCCTTCGCCGCTCTTGGCCGCGAGACCGTCGGGCTCGGGGTGGATACGCGGAATGCCACGGGCGCGCTGAAGCTGTACGAGGACAACGGCATGCGGGTGCACTTCGCCGTGGACACCTGGGAGGTCACTCTTCCGGTGTGACCCGGGCGAGTGGTTCCGATGGGGCGTTCGCGTTCCGGGACCGCGCCTACAGCCGCCATCACGACACGACTCATCACTGTAGGGGGTGTATTCGGGGGCGAGTGGGAGAGGCGTCTGATGAGGGAGACACTTCATGCGAGGACCCGCACACACCGGACGGGTCGCCTGCGCGGTGGCTGTCGTCCTCACCGCGTCGGGCTGTGGCGGGGCGTCCGACGTCATCGGTGGGCCCAACGGTGTGGTGCGTTCCTCCTGGGGTGATCCGCAGAATCCGCTGGAGCCCGCGAACACCAATGAGGTCCAGGGCGGCAAGGTCCTCGACATGGTCTTCCGGGGGCTCAAGCGGTACAACCCGAAGACCGGCAAGGCCGAGAACGCCCTCGCCGAGAAGATCGACACGACGGACTCGACCCATTTCACGGTCACCGTCAAGGACGGCTGGACCTTCAGCGACGGCGAGAAGGTCACCGCGAAGTCCTTCGTGGACGCCTGGAACTACGGGGCGTACCTCGACAACAACCAGAAGAACGCCTACTTCTTCCAGTACATCGACGGATACGACAAGGTCCACCCGGCCTCGGGGCGGCCCACCGCCCGGACGCTGTCGGGGCTGAAGGTCACCGGGCCCAGGACGTTCACCGTCAAGCTCTCGCAGCGCTTCTCCACCTGGCCGGACACCCTGGGATACGCGGCGTTCGCGCCGCTGCCCAGGGCGTTCTACGACCACCACGCCGCCTGGCTCGCCAAGCCCGTCGGCAACGGCCCGTACACGGTGGAGAACTACACCAAGGGCTCCCAGATGTCCCTGCGCACCTGGCAGGGGTACCCGGGCGCCGACCGGCCGCGCAACGGCGGGGTGGATCTCGTGGTCTACACCGACAGCAACACCGCCTACACCGATCTGGTCGCCGGAAACCTCGATCTGGTCGACGACGTCCCCGCCTCACAGCTCAAGAACGTGCGCTCCGACCTCGACGGCCGCTACATCAACAGCCCGGCCGGCATCATCCAGACCCTCGCCTTCCCGTACTACGACAAGGAGTGGAACACCGAGGGGGCCGCCAAGGTACGCACCGGGCTCTCCATGGCGATCAACCGCGGACAGATCACCGACATGATCTTCCGCAGGACCCGCACCCCGGCGACCGACTGGACCTCCCCGGTCCTCGGCGCGGACGGCGGCTTCCTGGCCGGGCTCTGCGGCCGGGCCTGCGCGTACGACGCCCCCGCGGCGAAGAAGCTGATCAAGCAGGGCGGCGGCATCCCGCACGGCCGGCTGACGATCACGTACAACGCCGACACGGGCTCCCACAAGGAGTGGGTCGACGCGGTCTGCAACAGCATCAACAACGCGCTCGGCAACGACAAGGCGTGCGCCGGCAGCCCGGTCGGCACCTTCGCCGACTTCCGCAACCGGATCGGCCAGCGGAAGCTGCGGGGGCCGTTCCGGGCGGGCTGGCAGATGGACTACCCGCTGATCCAGAACTTCCTCCAGCCGCTCTACTACACCAACGCCTCGTCCAACGACGGCAAGTGGAGCGATCCCCGGTTCGACCGGCTCATCAACGAGGCCAACGCCGACCCGGACACGAAGGCGGCGATCCGTACGTTCCAGCGGGCCGAGGGCGTCGTACGGGACCGGATGGCGGCCATCCCGCTCTGGTACCAGAACGGCAGCGCCGGCTACTCGGACCGGGTCTCCCATGTCGCACTGAACCCCTTCAGCGTCCCCGTCTACAACGAGATCAGGGTCAGCTGACGCCCGGGGCCCGCCCGCGCCCTCCCACGAACCCCGGAGCCCCCATGGGACGTTATGTGATCCGGCGTCTGCTGCAGATGATCCCCGTCTTCATCGGCGCCACCCTGCTGATCTTCCTGATGGTCAATGTGATGGGCGACCCCATCGCCGGTCTCTGCGGGGAACGGCAGTGCGATCCCGCCACCGAGGCACGGCTGCGCCAGGAGTTCGGCCTCGACAAGCCGGTGTGGCAGCAATACCTCACCTATATGGGGCATGTCTTCTCCGGCGACTTCGGCACCGCCTTCAACGGGCAGAAGGTCATCGACCTGATGGCCTCGGCCTTTCCGGTCACCATCCGGCTGACGATCGTGGCCATCGTCTTCGAGGTCGTCATCGGGATCGCCTTCGGCGTGGTCACCGGGCTGCGCCGGGGCCGCCCGGTGGACACCTCCGTCCTGCTGCTGACGCTGGTGGTCATCGCCGTACCGACCTTTGTCACCGGTCTGCTGGCGCAACTGGTGTTCGGTGTGAACTGGCATCTCGTCCGGCCTTCGGTCTCCCCCGCGGCCCCGCTGGACGAGCTGATCCTGCCGGGGCTGGTGCTCGCGTCCGTCTCCCTGGCCTATGTCACCCGGCTGACCCGGACCTCGATCGCCGAGAACGCCCGCTCCGACTATGTCCGTACCGCGGTCGCCAAGGGTCTGCCCCGGCACCGGGTGATCACCCGTCATCTGCTGCGCAACTCGCTGATCCCGGTGGTCACCTTCATCGGTACGGACATCGGCGCGCTCATGGGCGGTGCCATCGTCACCGAGCGGATCTTCAATATCCACGGCGTCGGATTCCAGCTCTACCAGGGCATCCTGCGCCAGAACACCCAGACCGTCGTCGGCTTCGTGACCGTGCTGGTCATCGTCTTCCTGGTGGCGAATCTGCTGGTCGACCTCCTCTACGCCGTTCTCGACCCGAGGATCCGCTATGCCTGAGCCGCAGTCCCCACCCACCGGCGACAACGGCGGAGCCATCGCGGCGACCGGCGCGGGCGGCGGGATGGACCTCGCGACCAGCGAGGGAGGCACGCTGGAACAGCGCCCGGCCGGGCCCGGACCGGGCCCCGGCGGCGGCTCCGGCGGGGGCGCGGGAGACGCGTCCACGGGCCGGCCGCGCGGCCTCTGGGCGGACGCCTGGCGCGATCTGCGCCGTAACCCCGTCTTCGTCCTCTCGGCGCTCGTCATCGTCTTTCTGGTGATCATCTCGATCTGGCCGTCGCTGATCACCGCCGGCAACCCGCTCTCCTGCGATCTCGCCAGGGCTCAGGACGGCTCCCGGCCCGGCCATCCCTTCGGCTTCAACGGGCAGGGCTGCGACGTCTACACCCGTACCGTCTACGGCGCCAGGACCTCGGTCGTCGTCGGCGTCCTCGCCAGCCTCGGGGTCGCAATCGTTGGCTCGGTCCTCGGCGGTCTGGCCGGCTTCTTCGGCGGGTTCTGGGACGCGATCCTCTCCCGGATCACCGATATCTTCTTCGGCATCCCGGTGGTACTCGGCGGTCTGGTGCTGCTGTCCGTGGTGACCAGCTCCACCGTCTGGCCCGTGATCGGCTTCATGGTGCTGCTTGGCTGGCCGCAGATCTCCCGGATCGCGCGCGGCTCCGTCATCACCGTCAAACAGCACGACTTCGTGCAGGCGGCGCGGGCGCTCGGCGCCTCCAGCCCCCGGATGATGCTGCGGCACATCCTGCCCAACGCCATCGCGCCCGTGATCGTCGTGGCGACGATCGCACTCGGTACGTTCATCGCGCTGGAGGCGACCCTCTCGTATCTCGGCGTGGGCCTCAAACCGCCGACCGTCTCCTGGGGGATCGACATCTCCGACGCCTCGCCCTACATCCGCAACTCCCCGCACATGCTGCTCTGGCCGGCCGGCGCGCTGGCCATCACCGTGCTCGCGTTCATCATGCTCGGCGACGCGGTACGCGACGCCCTCGACCCCAAGCTGCGCTGAGGAGCCCGCCCCATGTTGCTCGAAGTGCGCGATCTACAGGTGGAGTTCCACACCCGCGACGGGGTCGCCAGGGCCGTCAACGGCGTCAGCTACTCGGTCGACGCCGGCGAGACCCTGGCCGTGCTGGGCGAATCGGGCTCCGGGAAGTCCGTCACCGCGCAGGCGGTCATGGGGATCCTCGATACGCCGCCCGGCCGGATCACCGGCGGTGAAGTGCTTTTCCAGGGACGGGATCTGCTGAAGCTCAAGGAGGAGCGGCGGCGCAGGATCCGGGGCGCCGAGATGGCGATGATCTTCCAGGACGCGCTCTCCTCGCTCAACCCCGTGCTCACCGTGGGCGCCCAGCTCGGCGAGATGTTCATCGTGCACCGGGGGATGTCCCGCAAACAGGCGCGGGCGAAGGCCGTCGAGCTGATGGACCGGGTCAGGATCCCGGCCGCCGCCGAGCGGGTCGATGACTATCCGCACCAGTTCTCCGGCGGCATGCGCCAGCGCATCATGATCGCGATGGCGCTCGCGCTGGAGCCCTCGCTGATCATCGCCGACGAGCCGACCACCGCGCTCGATGTGACCGTCCAGGCCCAGGTGATGGATCTCCTCGCCGAGCTGCGGCGCGAGCTGAACATGGGGCTGATCCTGATCACCCATGACCTCGGGGTGGTCGCCGATGTCGCCGACCGGATCGCGGTGATGTACGCGGGCCGGATCGTGGAGACCGCCCCGGTGCACGAGATCTACCGGGCGCCCGCCCACCCGTACACCCGCGGTCTGCTCCGGTCGATCCCGCGCCTCGACCGGAAGGGCAGGGAGCTCTACGCGATCAAGGGCCTGCCGCCGAATCTGCTGCGTATCCCGCCCGGCTGCGCCTTCAACCCCCGCTGCCCGATGGCCCAGGGCGTGTGCCGTACGGAGGTGCCGCCGCTCTTCGAGGTGGCGGATGTGCCGGGGGCCGCCGGGGGACGGCACAGCGCCTGCTACTTCTGGAAGGAGACGCTCCATGGCTGAGCCCATTCTGGAAGTGCGGGAGCTCGTCAAGCACTACCCGCTGACCCGCGGCATCCTGTTCAAGAAACGGATCGGGGCGGTACGGGCGGTCGACGGGGTCTCCTTCGCGCTGGCTCCCGGCGAGACCCTCGGCATCGTGGGGGAGTCGGGCTGCGGCAAGTCGACCGTCGCGAAAATGCTGGTGAACCTGGAGCGGCCGACGTCCGGCGTGATCCGGTACAGGGGCGAGGACATCACCCGGCTGTCGGGCCGCGCGCTGAAGGCGGTCCGCCGCAACATCCAGATGGTGTTCCAGGACCCCTACACCTCGCTCAACCCCCGGATGACCGTGGGCGACATCATCGGGGAGCCGTACGAGATCCACCCCGAGGTGGCGCCCAGGGGCGACCGGCGGCGCAGGGTCAAGGAGCTGCTGGATGTCGTCGGCCTCAACCCGGAGTACATCAACCGCTATCCGCACCAGTTCTCCGGCGGCCAGCGCCAGCGCATCGGCATCGCCCGCGGGCTGGCGCTCCGGCCCGAGATCATCGTGGCCGACGAGCCGGTCTCGGCCCTCGATGTCTCCGTACAGGCGCAGGTCGTCAATCTGATGGAGCGGCTGCAGGACGAGTTCGGCCTCTCGTACGTCTTCATCGCCCACGACCTGTCGATCGTCCGGCACATCTCCGACCGGGTCGGCGTGATGTATCTGGGGCGGCTGGCCGAGATCGGCCCGGACGCGGAGATCTACGAGCACCCCACGCATCCGTACACCCAGGCGCTGCTCTCGGCGGTGCCGCTGCCGGACCCCACGGCGCGCGAGCACCGCGACCGGATCATCCTGACCGGCGATGTGCCGTCCCCGGCGAATCCGCCGTCCGGCTGCCGGTTCCGTACGCGCTGCTGGAAGGCGCGGGAGCGGTGCGTGGTGGAGGAACCAGGACTGACGGTCCCGGAGGCCTTCCGGGGGCTGCGGGGGCCCGCCGCGCACCCCTCCGCCTGCCACTTCGCGGAGGAGCGGCAGATCGTGCCGTCCTGAGTGCGGGAGGGTCGGGATTCGGGGGGCGAAAGGCGATAAAACATATCAATTTCGTTAACACGCAGGCAACTTGGCCGACCCGTCACCGATATACGAACGCGTCAGGCTGGACAGCGTACGGCCGTGCGGGTGCCGTAGACCGGCCGGGACTCCCAGGGTCCCGGCCGGTCGCCCGCGCTCAGCCCAGGCCCAGCGACCTCTTGAGGAAGTCGACCTGGAGCAGCAGCAGGTTCTCGGCCACTTCCTCCTGTGGCGTCATATGGGTCACACCCGTGAGCGGCAGCACTTCATGGGGCCGTCCCGCCGCGAGCAGGGCCGCGGACAGCCTGAGGGTGTGTGCCACCACCACATTGTCGTCGGCCAGCCCATGGATGATCATCAGAGGCCGTGCCGGACTCTCCGGCGCCGACAGCCCGTCGTCCGTGACCAGTGAGTGGGCGGCGTAGACCTCGGGCACGTCCTGCGGGCCCCCGCCGAGGTACCGCTCCTGGTAATGGGTGTCGTAGAGCCGCAGATCGGTGACCGGAGCGCCGGAGACCGCCGCGTGGAAGACATCCGGGCGGCGCAGGACCGCGAGCCCGGCGAGATAGCCGCCGAAGGACCAGCCGCGCATCGCGACCCGCCCCAGATCGAGCGGGAACCGCTCGGCGAGGGCGTGCAGCGCCTCGATCTGGTCGTCCAGGCTGAGCAGCAGATTCTGCTTGACCGCCTTCTCCCAGGCCGGCGAACGGCCCGGGGTGCCACGGCCGTCCGCGACGATCACCGCGAACCCCTGGTCGGCGAACCACTGCGAGGTGAGATACGCGTTCTGCGCGGCCACCACGCGCTGTCCGTGCGGGCCCCCGTAAGGGTCGAGCAGAACCGGAAGCGGGCCGTCCGACTTCTCGTAGCCGCTCGGGAGCAGCACGGCGCAGGGGATACGGTGCGCGCCCGCCTCGGTGAGCACCGGCCGCGCGGTGAGCACCGGCTGCTCGGGGTACGAGGCGACCGTCGCGAGCCGCTTGCCGTCCCTGAGCACCCGCGCGGACGCCCCGGAGGTGTCGAGCCCGGCCGACACCAGCACGGTCACCTCACCGGTACGTACGGCGGAGTGCACCCCGGCGCCCTCCGAGAGCCGTTCGACGCCCAGCTCGCTGACCCGGTACACATGGATCTCGCCGATCTCGGGATCCGCCGCCTCCTCGCCCGCCGACGCCGAGACGAGGACATCGTGCTCGCCGATGTCCAGCACGGCCCGGACATGCAGCTGCGGCCCGGTCAGCGGCCGGTCGCCGACCATCAGGACCCGCGCGCCGCCCTCGTCGGCGATCCGTACCAGCCGCCCGTCCGGCGCCCAGGCGGGCAGCTCGGCGAAGAGCTCCAGCCAGGCGGGGTCCTCGTCCCGGTGCACGGTCGTGGTCGCGCCGGTCGCCGTGTCCACCGCCAGATACAGCTGGCCGCGCTGGTCACGGCTCTGTACGAGCAGCAGGGGCACGCCCGCGGCCGACCAGTGCACCCGTGCCAGATACGGGTAGCGCGCGCGGTCCCAGACGGCCTCCGTACCCGCCCCTCCGGGCCCGTCCGCCGCCTGCCCGCCCTCGGCCCCGCCGGATCCCTCCCCGCCGGATCCGTCCCCGCCCGATCCCTCCAGGCCGACGAGGAACAGCCGTACGTCCGCGTTGGGGGTGCCGGCTGCCGGGTAGGCGACCCGCACGGGCTCCCGCTCCGGGTGCGCCGGGTCGGAGATCCACCAGCGCCGCACCGGCGCCGTGTCGACCCGCGCGACGAGCAGCCGGTCGGACTCGGGGGACCACCAGTAGCCGCGGTTGCGGCTCATCTCCTCGGCGGCGATGAACTCCGCCAGGCCGTAGGTGATGTCCTCGCCCTCGGCCGCCGAGCGCCCCGCCAGCTCACGGTCGCGCTCCCCGTCGGCGGTGATCACGCGGAGGGCGCCGTCGGCCACGTACGCGACATGGCGTCCGTCCGGCGAGGGCCGCGGGTCGATCACCGGTCCCCGTACGGGCAGTTCGCGGGTCGTCCCGGCGAGCAGTTCGGCCGTGAACAGGCGCCCGGAGAGCGCGAACGCCGCCAACTGCCCCGCGCCGTCCACCGCGTAGCCGACGATGCCCCCCGAGCCCTCGCGGCTGCGCTCGCGCCGGGCCCGCTCCTCGGGGGAGAGCCGCTCGACGGCGCCGCCCAGGAGGACGGCCGGATCGGCGGCGATCCGCTCACGGCCCTCGCCGGATCCGCCGTCGGCACCGCTGGTGGAGTCCTCAAGATCCAGTACCCAGAGGCTGTTCACCCGGTCCGTGCCCGAGGAGGAGCGCAGGAAGGTCACCCGCGCACCGTCGGGAGACACGGTGAACGCGCGTGGGGCGCCGAGCGTGAAGCGCTGAGTCCTGGCGTGCTGGCGCGGGAACGAGAGCTGCTGCCTCAAGGTCATGGAACGAACCTACTGGGCGATGGCCGTGCGCCCCCAGTGTGCTGCCGTGCACCGATCAATGCGTCCGCACGGATAGTTATGATCCGTAGCGTTAGGTGGGTATGAATCCGCCGGGCACATGCTTGCTGCGATTTTCCGACTGAATATTTATGGAGGTGAACCGCCGTGGCACTCTCGATTTCGGCGGTGGTGCTGCTGGCGATCGTCGTCTTCCTGCTGGTCCGGAAATCCGGACTGAAGGCCGGACACGCGGTGGTCTGCATGTTGCTCGGCTTCTACATCGCCAGTTCATCCATCGCTCCCACCATCAGCGAACTGACCACGAACGTGGCGGGGATGATCGGCGGGATCAAGTTCTAGCCATTTTCCGCTCTCTTTCGGTCAACTTCACCCTGCCCTGAAGGTGCCCCGAAGTCCGGCCATATCCGGCACCGTCCACTGCCCGTCGCCCCTCGGCCGTCGTCGTCGCCCACTGGCCGAGGGGTTTCGGGTGCCGGCTCGTAGGCTGTCCCCATGACCGATCTACCCGCCCGCCGTCTGCTGCTGGTGCACGCGCACCCGGACGACGAGTCGATCAACAACGGCGCCACCATGGCCAAGTACGCGGCCGAGGGCGCCCTGGTCACGCTGGTGACCTGCACCCTCGGTGAGGAGGGAGAGGTCATCCCGCCCGAGCTGGCGCATCTGACGGCCGACCGCGAGGACCGCCTCGGCGCCCATCGCGTCGGTGAACTCACCGCGGCGATGAGGGAACTGGGCGTCACCGACCACCGCTTCCTCGGCGGCCCCGGCGGATTCCGGGACTCCGGGATGATGGGCCTGGAGCAGAACGACCGCGAGGGCGCCTTCTGGCGCGCCCCCGTCGATGACGCCGCCGCACACCTCGTCGAGGTGATCCGTGAGGTGCGTCCGCAGGTGCTGGTGACCTACGACCCCAACGGCGGTTACGGCCATCCCGACCACATCCAGGCCCACCGTGTCGCCATGCGCGGCGCCGCCCTGGCCGCCGAGCCCGACTTCGGGCCCGGCCTCGGCGCTCCGCACGCCATCGACAAGATCTACTGGAACCGCGTACCGCGCTCGGTCGCCGAAGAGGGCTTCGCCCGGTTGCGGGCGGCGGAGGCCGACTTCCCCGGTGTCGCCGCGATCGAGGACATTCCGGGCGTGATCGACGACACGGAGATCACCGCCGCGATCGACGGCGGGCCGTACCGGGAGCGCAAGGCCGCGGCGATGCGCGCCCATGCCACTCAAATCGCCGTGGACGGGCCCTTCTTCGCGCTCTCCAACGATCTGGGGCAGCCGATCTTCGCCACCGAGTACTACCAGTTGACGCATGGCACGTCGGGGGCGCCCGACGGTGAACGTGAGAACGATCTCTTCGCGGGCGTTGCCGGTGATGACGGCGTGCACGATGCGAACGGCGCGAACGGCGCGAACGTTGTGAACGGCGCGAACGTGGAGAACAGAGTGAACGGGGCGAACGGATGAGCGGGCAGGGGCAGTTCGGCGGTATGCTCGCGGGTCGCCCCAGACCCGGACGTATCGCCACATATCTCGCACTGTTCGTCCTCGGCGCGCTCGTCAGCGCGGCGGGCTCGCTCGTCCAGGGCGGCTGGGTGCCCGGCGGACTGCTGCTCGCCCTGCTCGCCACCGCCGGGCTCTTCTTCGGCGGGCTGTTTCTCACCGGCACACAACTGGGCGTCGGGGCACCGGCGGCAGGCTGGATCCTCGCGGCCGTCTTCCTGAGTCTGGGCCGCCCGGAGGGTGACGCGGTCTACGCCGCGGGCATCGGACCGCTCGTCTACCTCCTGGGCGGCATGTTGGTGGCTGTGATGTGTGCCACGATGACGCGGTTGCCGCAACCGGGCCCGAAGTCCGGCCGACTTGAGAAGTGACGCGCCCGGCTGCTGCTGAATTGACCATGTCCGTACGGTCGGCGGAGCATCGCTTCGCATGGTCGTCGGGTGTCTGTCGGCCGAGGCCAGTATGGTGGTGCGCGCTCCGGGCCTTCCCCCCGCCTCCGGCATGGGGAACCTGAACAGTTTCGTACCAGTAAGAACGGGCGGCGGAGCCAACCGGGAGAACCTGCTTTGAGTCGTGAAACTGACAGTTCGTCCTCCGGGCCCCAGGGGCGCGGCGGAGCCGCGTACCCCTCGGGGACACCGCCGTACGGATCCCGCCAGTATCCGTCGCTGCACCCCCAGCAGGACGCTCCGGAGGAGACGGAAACCTCGCCCGTCCCGCAGCCGGACGAGCCCAGAACCGAAACCACGCTGACCACGCGTATCCGGATCAACATCCCGGGTTCGCGGCCGATCCCGCCCGTCGTGATGCGTACGCCCATGGGCGACGGCGACAGCACCGACGGCCGGGGTGTCCCGGTCGCGGAGCGTACGGGCGGCATCCCCAGGCCCGACGCGTCCCAGGACGCCGCCGACGCGGGACCGGGCGGACAGGCCGAGCCTGCGGAGGAGCCGGGGGCCGAGGACAGATCCACGAGCGACTGGTTCGCGCCACGCAAGTCGGCGACGTCGGGTACCGGTACGGCCGCGGGCATGAGCGCCGGTCTGGGCGCGGGCGCCGCCGCCGTCGCGGGCACCACCACGCCTCGGTCGGCCGACCGAGGCTCCTCGGAGTCGCCGTACTACCCGGGCGGCGGGCCCTCGCAGAACGGCGGCGGTCCCCGCAGCGCGCTCAGCGACCTCGCGTCCGGCGCCGGGGCCACGGGCGCCGGACCTCAGGGTTCGGGCTCGAACGGCTTCGCGTCCGGCGGTTCCGGCACGGACTTCGCGTCCCGGGGTTCCGGTACGGACTTCGCGTCCCGGGGTTCCGGTACGGACTTCGCGTCCTCCGGTCCCACCACGCCCGCGCTCGGTATCCGGCCGCCCGGCGCCGGGCCCAGCGGTCCGACCGGCGGACCGGTCACCGGCGGTGCCTCGCTCGGCACCCCGCCGTCGTCCCTCAGCACCCCGCCGTCGGCCCTGGGCCAGGTCGGTCCGCCGCGGATGTCCGACGACACCGCCGTACTGACACCGCAGCAGCAGGCGCCCGAGCCCGGACCCGGCGGCCATGTCTCCGGGGACACGCTCACCAGCGGCATCCCCGTGGTGCCGGCGGAGCGCCGCTCGCCCGTCCCCGGCCCGGGTCCGGGGGGCGGTCCGCACGCCGGCCTCGGCCCCAGGCCCGACGGCCCCGGCGCCCTCGGCCAGGACCAGGACTTCTCGGCCCCGGACTTCCCCGGCCCGGTCGGCTCCTCACAGGGCGTCCCGCCCTCGGGCACGGCCCCGGGGCCGGCGCGTACCGCCACCCCGCCGGCCCCGCCCGCCAAGAAGAAGGGCCGCTCCAAGCTCACGCTCCTCGCTGCCATGGTCGTCGTGGCCGCGGGCGGTCTCTACGGCGCCGGCCTGCTGATGAACCGCTCCGATGTGCCGAAGGGCACCACGGTCCTCGGCGTCGACATCGGCGGCACCCGCGATCAGGCGGTCAACAAGCTCGACGCCACCCTCGGCGCGCGGGGCTCGGCGCCGCTGCGGCTCAGCATCGGCGGCAAGACGGAGGAACTGGCCCCGGACAAGGCGGGGCTCAGCTTCGACAGCCAGGCCACCGTCCGCGCCGCGGCCGGCAGCGACTACAACCCCGTGTCGGTGATCGGTTCGCTCTTCGGCCGCGCCAGGGTCGCCCAGCCGGTGATCCCCGTCGACGACGAGAAGCTGACCGCCGCGCTCACCGATCTGGCGGGTGTCTCGGGTTCGGCGAGCGAGGGAACGATCAAGTTCGAGCCGGGCAAGGCGATCGCCGTACCGGGCAAGCCGGGCAAGTCGCTGGACGTGAACCAGTCGATCATCTCGACCCGGGACGCCTACCGCGCCCAGGTGCAGACGGGCAAGATCAACAACGTGGAGCTGCCCGTTGTCTCCCGCGAGCCGACCGTCGGTCAGGCGGAGCTGGACCGGGCGATGGACGAGTTCGCCAAGCCCGCGATGTCCGACCTGGTCACCATCAAGGCGGGCGACAAGCAGATCCAGTTCGGTCCCGCGAAGTCGCTGCCCAAGATCCTCTCCATGAAGGCCGTCGACGGAAAGCTTGTCGAGGTCTACAACAGGACCGCCATCGACCAGCTGCTGGAAGGCGTCTTCGACGGCATCACGATCACGAAGGGCGACGGCAAGCAGTACCCCGTCTCCTCCGCCGATGTGGCGCAGGCCATGCAGACGGCGCTGCGCGGCAAGACGCTCGCCGAGCGCACCCAGACGATCAATCTGGACCCCAGCTAGACGAGTAAGCCCGGCCGTCGCTCAGGCCATGTCATGTCCCGGGGACGACGGAAGTCGTCCCCGGGACATGGCTCACGGCTTATGACCCACGCCCACGACACCGCCGAGCCGGGGCGCCGACCGTCAGTTGAGCATCGCCCGCGCCGCCCGTGCCTTGCGCCGGATCGCCTCCGCCGTCGACGGCTCCACCGCGTCCACCACCCGCGCGTACTCGTCCATCTCGGCCGCCCCCCGCCGGAACTCCCCGCGCTGTACGAGCAACTGGGCGCGGTCGTAACGCAGTCTGGCCGGATGCGAGGGCAGCAGCAGGGACAGCTCGACCGCCCACAGCGACACATCGGTGTGCTCCGGGCGGGTCGCGGCCCAGGCGCGGATGTTGTTCAGTACGCGCAGGACGATGTCGAGCGGGTCGGCGGGGGCGAGCATGGCCGGTTCGAGCGCCTCGCCCGTCGTGCCGGTCACCAGCAGCGCCGCGTCCGCGCCCGTCAGCAGCCGGCCGCCGCCGAAGGGATCGGCGAGGACACGCTCCTCCGGATCGCCGAAGCCGACCACGAAATGGCCCGGCAGGGCCACGCCGTACACCGGCGCGCCCGCCCGTCGCGCGACCTCGATCCACACCACCGAGAGCAGGATGGGCAGCCCCCGTCTGCGCCGCAGCACCACGGGCAGCAGCGAGGAGTCCAGCCGCCGGTACTCCGCGGGAGAGCCCTCGAAACCGCACCGCTCACCCAGCAGTTCCGCCAGCGCGACCGCCCAGGCGCGCGCGCCGAGGACCCCGAAGGGCAGCAGTCCCGCCAGCCGGTCCAGCTCGGCCTGGGCCGCGGCGATACCGGCCTCGCCCAGGGCGGGATCGGCCTCCGCTCCCACCAGCAGACAGAGCGTGGCCAGGTCGGGACGGTCCGCGCGGGCCTCCTCGGCGAACCACCGGCGCACATCCTCGGAATCCGGTCGCATATCGGCCTCGTACCCGCTCAGCGCGCTCGGAAGTGGTGGTAGTGGTGGTGGACGGCGAAACCCATCGCCTCGTACATGGCCCGCGCGCCGGCGTTGTCCGACTCGACCTGGAGCCAGGCCGCGGACGCGCCCTCCTCCAGGGCGCGCCGGGCGAGCGCGGTCATCACGGCCGTGGCCAGCCCCTGGCGGCGGCGGGCCGGGTCGACCTCCACCGCCATGAACCCCGCCCACCGTCCGTCCACCACACACCGGCCGATCGCGGCCGGTACGCCGGGCTCCCCGTCCTCGCCGGGTTCCCCGGGCACGGTGGCGAACCACACCGAAGGCCCGCTGTTCAGTACGCGGAGCACATGGGGTCCCGGCACACTGGACCGCTGGTAACGCCGGAGCCAGGCCTCGTCGACGCCCCGGCCGAGCACAACCCCGGAGATATCGGCGTCACGGTCCCCGAGCGGCGCGAGCGCGGCGATCCGCACCTCGGCCGTCACCTCCGACCGCCAGCCGCGCCGCTCCAGCTCCGCGCACAGCCGTTCCTGGGTGCCCTCAGCGCCGGTCGCGGCCTGTACGTACGGGGGCAGCCCCCGCTCCTCGTACCACCGCCGTACGCGCGTCAGCGCCTCGTCCAGCCCCACCCCGGGATCGCCCAGGGGAAGCACGGAATTGGCCCGCCTGGTGAAGCCCGAGGCCGCTCTGAGCAGCCACTCTCCCAGCGGCTCGGTCTCCACCGGCTGCCAGGACCGCGCGCAGACCCGGGCCAGCTCCTCGAACGAGGCCGCGGGCCCCCGGCGCCTGGCCGGTGCCGCCGGCACCACCTTGCCCGCGACCAGGGCGGCCTCGGGGACACGGACGCTCTCGCCGGTGCGCCGTGTGATCAGCAGCACATCCCCGTCCCAGGATGTGAGAACGCCCACCGTGTCCGTGAACTTCTCACCACCGGCCCCACTGCCGGTCAACTGTCTGACTGATACGCGTTTGCCCACGTCAGCCGGTGTAAGGCGGACCTCGAACCGTCCGCCCGCAGTGAATTCCACAGCTCTGTACGCCCCTCCTGTTCGGATCGCGCCCAAGAACGGAGATACTAGATGCGGGCATCGACGACGCCGCGCTCCCGCGCGCCCGTGGACGGAGCCGCAGATCGGCCCGCCGCGCCCTATCGAGGAGGAACGACAGCGTGACCTACGTCATCGCGCAGCCTTGTGTCGACGTCAAGGACAAGGCGTGCATCGAGGAGTGCCCGGTCGACTGCATCTACGAGGGCTCCAGGTCCTTGTACATCCACCCGGACGAATGCGTCGACTGTGGAGCCTGTGAGCCGGTCTGCCCGGTCGAGGCCATCTTCTACGAGGACGACACCCCGGAGGAGTGGAAGGACTACTACAAGGCGAACGTCGAGTTCTTCGACGAGCTCGGTTCGCCCGGTGGCGCTTCCAAGCTCGGTCTGATCGAGCGGGACCATCCCTTCATCGCCGCGCTGCCGCCCCAGAACGGCTGACAGCGCGCCCCCGGTCCCGTACGGCCCGCCGCCGTACGGGACCGCGGCGTTTCGTCCGCCCGCCCGCGCGCTCAGCGCGCGTCGGTACGGGGGGACGACGAGAATCCGTACGAGAAGGCCGTACGAGAAGCAGAAACGTACGAGAAGCCGTACGAGAAAGAGTGAGCACGTGTCCGCAGTCTCTTCGCGTCTTCCCGTCTTTCCCTGGGACAAGCTGGAGCCCTTCAAGGCCACGGCGGCGGCCCATCCGGACGGGATCGTGGACCTGTCCGTCGGGACCCCCGTCGACCCCGTGCCGGCGCTGATCCAGCGGGCCCTGATCGAGGCCGCCGACTCTCCCGGGTATCCGACGGTGTGGGGGACGGCCGCGCTGCGGGACGCGCTGACCGGATGGGTGGAGCGGCGCCTCGGCGCGCGCGGTGTGACGCACGGGCATGTGCTGCCGGTGGTCGGCTCCAAGGAGCTGGTGGCCTGGCTGCCGACACAGCTCGGCCTCGGCGCGGGTGACCGCGTCGCCTTCCCGCGGCTCGCGTACCCGACGTACGAGGTGGGCGCGCGGCTCTGCGGCGCCGAGCCCGTCCCGTACGACGACCCCACGCGGCTCGACCCCGCCGGGCTGAAGCTCCTCTGGCTCAACTCGCCGTCGAACCCGACCGGGGCCGTTCTGGCGCCCGACGAGCTGACCCGGATCGTCGCCTGGGCGCGCGAGCACGGCGTGCTGCTGTTCAGCGACGAGTGCTATCTGGAGCTGGGCTGGGAGGCCGATCCCGTATCGGTGCTGCACCCGGACGTCTGCGGCGGTTCGTACGACGGGATCGTCGCCGTCCACTCGCTCTCCAAGCGCTCCAACCTGGCCGGTTACCGCGCGGCCTTCCTGGCGGGCGACAAGGCCGTCCTGGGCGAGCTGCTGAAGATCCGCAAGCACGGCGGGATGATGACCCCCGCGCCGGTGCAGGCGGCGACGGTCGCGGCGCTCGGCGACGACACGCACGTACGGGAACAGCGGGCGCGGTACGCGGCCCGCCGCGCCGCGCTGCGCACCGCCCTGGAGACGCACGGCTTCCGTGTCGACCACAGCGAGGCGAGCCTCTATCTGTGGTCGACGCGCGACGAGCCGTGCTGGGACACCGTGGCGCACCTCGCGGAGCTGGGCATCCTGGTCGCGCCCGGAGACTTCTACGGCCCTGCCGGGGACCGGCACGTACGGGTGGCGCTGACGGCCACCGACGAGCGCGTCGAGGCGGCGGTCAAGCGCCTCGGGTGAGACCGCCCGTACCGCGCACGACGGACACGCGAGGGGGCCCGGGAAGCGACTGCTTCCCGGGCCCCCTCGTCATGCCGCGACGCGCGCGTGCGGGTGTCAGCCGAGCGGCAGCGACACCGGCAGCTTGCCGGTCGGCAGACCGCCACCGAGCGCGCCGGTCGGCGCGGCGCCCTGGGTGGCGGTCGAGGCGGCGTCGCCCAGGAGCTGCCCGGCGCTGCCCGCGGTGTCACCCGCGGCCTTCTGCGCGGCGGGCGCCGCCGTCTTGCCGACCTTGCCGACGGCCTTGCCCGCGGCCGGGACGCCCTGCTTGACGGCCTCGCCGCCGACGCCGCCCACCACGCCGGTCGCCTTCTGGGCGCCGGTGTCGACGGCGTTGCCCACGGCGGCGCCGTCCAGCGCGCTCACCGCACCCAGGTCGGTGGCCTGCGGGAGGGCGGCCGCGTTCGCCGCGCCGGCCGCGCCGATCACCGGAGCCGCGCCCGCGGCGACGAGCAGGGCGGCACGGGCGATCCGACGGGTCAGGGGGAGGGACATGATGCTCCTTTGAAGGGAGAGAAACAGTGCTTGTCCGTCGATCGGACGTAGTGACAACCCCTCAAAGGGCGGCGGAGGTTGCGGCGGGCGAGGGTAAAGAGTTGGTAATGCGTCGCATTATCGGCTGCGGATAAAAACGGGCAAAAGATCCCGTGGCGAGGGGCTTGCTGAATCGTTCCATCCCTTTGTTCCCAAGGGGAACGACGGATCATGGGCGCGCGGGACAATCATCGGAAGAACGACGGTGCGGAGCGGCGCGGACTCGCCCGTTCGGGTGACGGCGCCGTACTACTGCGCAGTGCGGATTCGAACTTCCGTCAGGCCCGAATCCGCGCCTGCATCGGCGCCCGACTCCGCGCCCGAATCCGCGCCGGCTCGCGTGCTCGCGTCCGAGGAGGCGGTCCGCTTCCAGCCCCTGTTCGCCGTGTGCGCGTTCTTCGCGCTCCACACCCGGCCGGCATAGCGGACCTCGTCGATCCGCAGGGCGGTGGACTGGGCCACGGCCCAGTGCGCCAGCTCCCAGCCGCGCAGCGCCGGGGAGCCGCCGTTCGCCGATCCGCCGGTCGTGGCCGGTACCGGCACGGTCACCTCGGCGGCCGTGCCCGAGGCCCCCGCCCGGCCTGCGACGTCGGTGCCGGGCAGCACCGCGTCCCCGAAGTCCCGTACCAGCGCGGCCCGTACCCTCGCCGGGTCCCCCGGCTCGGTGCCGCTCGGCGCCGTACAGGTCAGCGTGGCGGCGGACCGGCCGGTGAGGGCCGCGGCCAGCAGTGTGGCGTCCGGCTCGTGCTTCGCGTACGCCTGCGGGAAGCCGCTGCGCTGCACCCGCTGGGCCGCCTCGGTCAGCGGCAGCCGTGAGTAGCCGGGGACCTTGACGAGATGGTCGTAGAACTGGCCCGCCGAATAGACCGGGTCCTGGATCTGCGCCTCGGTGCCCCACCCCGTCGAGGGCCGCTGCTGGAACAGTCCGAGCGAGTCGCGGTCGCCGTGGTTCAGATTGCGCAGCGCGGACTCCTGGAGGGCGGTGGCCAGCGCGATCGTGACCGCGCGCTCGGGCAGCCCCCGGGTGGTGCCCACCGCCGAGATCGTCGCGGCGTTCTCGGCCTGCTCCGGGGTCATCTCGTACGTGGATCCCTCGCCGCCCGACCCGTCCGTGGCGCGCACGAGACAGCGCGGCGGGCCGCCGGCGGCGCTCATGTAGTGGACCACCACATACCCGGCCAGGGCCAGCAGCACGACGAGGGCGGCCCCGATACGCCTGAGGCGGCCGCGACGGAGGGGAGAGGCGGTCTCGGACACGAGGCCACCGTACTGGAGAGCGGGACGCCGGGCAGCGCCGACGTCCACGCCCCGCTCCCGGCCGGACGACGCGGCTTCGCCCCTCCTCGTCCAGTGCCGCGACCGGCATTGTCGGGAGGGGCGCTAGGGTCAAAACCATGTCTGAGAACGTGCTCGACCTCACTCTTGACGCCCCGGCGCTCACCGCACGCCTGGTCGATTTCCCGTCGGTCAGCGGCGAGGAGAAGCCACTCGCCGACGCGATCGAAGAGGCGCTGCGGACGCTGCCCCATCTCACCGTCGACCGCCACGGCAACAATGTGGTGGCCAGGACCCGGCTGGGGCGCGCCGAGCGGGTCGTCCTCGCGGGACATATCGACACCGTCCCGATCGCCGACAACGTTCCGTCCCGGCTGGATGACGACGGGGTGCTGTGGGGATGCGGTACGAGCGACATGAAGTCGGGCGTCGCCGTACAGCTGCGCATCGCGGCGACCGTTCCCGAGCCCAACCGCGACCTCACCTTCATCTTCTACGACAACGAGGAGGTCGCCGCACATCTCAACGGTCTCGGACATATGGCCGAGGCCCATCCCGACTGGCTGGAGGGCGACTTCGCGGTCCTGCTGGAGCCCTCCGACGGCGAGGTCGAGGGCGGCTGTCAGGGCACACTCCGGGTCTTCCTCCATATGACGGGCGAGCGCGCACACTCCGCGCGGAGCTGGATGGGGTCCAACGCCATTCACGCCGCCGCGCCGGTCCTGGCCCGGCTCGCCGCGTACGAGCCGCGCAGGCCGGTCATCGACGGCCTGGAGTACCGCGAGGGCCTCAACGCCGTACGGATCGAGGGCGGCGTCGCGGACAACGTCATCCCGGACGCCTGCACGGTCGTCGTGAACTACCGCTACGCGCCGGACCTCGGTGAGGAGGAGGCTCTCGCGCATGTCCACGAGATCTTCGCGGACTGCGGGGTGACGGAGTTCACCGTGGACGACCACTCCGGGGCCGCCCTGCCGGGCCTCTCGCATCCCGCCGCGGCCGCCTTCATGGCCGCCGTCGGCGGAACGGCACGGCCCAAGTTCGGCTGGACGGATGTATCGCGCTTCGGCGCGCTCGGGGTGCCGGCGGTCAATTACGGCCCCGGGAACCCGCTGCTCGCCCACAAGCGCGACGAGCGGGTGGCGGTCGAGCGGATCACCCACTGCGAGAACCGTCTCCGCGACTGGCTCACCGGCTGAAGCCCACTCGGTCCTGGCGGAGCGCTCACCGAGTCGGCGCTCACTGAGTGAGGGCCTGATCGACTGCCGGAATTTCGTCGTTTGTCACGTGCGTGGACCTACCCTTGCCCAGAACAAACGCACAGCAGCGGAGGGAGCAGCTCATGGGCATGCCTGACGGAGAGCGCAAGCCGGAGGAACAGCGGCTCGGACCGGTGATCCGTCGCCGGGGGCAGGTGCAGGCGGGCACGACCGATCAGCGGCTGCTGGACACCGAGGGCGACTCGGAGTGGGTGCACACCGATCCCTGGCGGGTGATGCGCATCCAGTCGGAGTTCGTGGAGGGCTTCGGCGCCCTCGCCGAACTGCCCAGTGCCATCAGCGTCTTCGGCTCCGCGCGCACCCCGGCGGGCTCCGCCGAGTACGAGGCGGGCATCCGGATCGGCGGCGCGCTGGTCGACGCCGGATTCGCGGTGATCACCGGCGGCGGTCCCGGCGCCATGGAGGCGGCGAACCGGGGCGCGCGCGAGGCCCAGGGCGTCTCCGTCGGACTCGGCATCGAGCTGCCCTTCGAGCAGGGGCTCAACCCCCATGTCGACATCGGCGTGAACTTCCGCTACTTCTTCGTCCGCAAGACGATGTTCGTCAAGTACGCGCAGGGCTTCGTGGTCCTGCCGGGCGGCCTCGGCACGCTGGACGAGCTGTTCGAGGCGCTCACCCTGGTCCAGACCCGCAAGGTCACCCGCTTCCCGATCGTCCTGTTCGGCACGGCGTACTGGGGCGGGCTCGTCGACTGGCTGCGGGACACCGTCGTGGCCCAGGGCAAGGCGTCCGAGAAGGATCTGCTGCTCTTCCATGTCACGGACGACGTGGACGAGGCGGTCGCGCTCGTCACGAAGGAGACGCGCAACTGACCTGGGGCCGCCGACGGCTCAGGCCAGACCTCGGCGGGCGACCGCCGGGGGGCGGTGGCCCGCGATGGCCGCCACCATGTCGAGGACCTGCTTCGTCTCCGCGACCTCGTGGACGCGGTAGACCCGGGCCCCGAGCCACGCCGATACGGCGGTCGTCGCCAGCGTGCCGGTCAGCCGCTCCTTGACGGGTTTGTCGAGCGTCTCGCCGACGAAGTCCTTGTTGGAGAGCGAGACCAGCACCGGCCAGCCCGTCTCTGCCATCTCGCCCAGCCTGCGGGTCGCTTCGAGGGAGTGCCGGGTGTTCTTGCCGAAGTCATGGCCGGGGTCGATCATGATCCGGTCCCGGCGGACGCCCAGCTCCAGGGCGCGCTCGGCCAGCCCGAGCGTCACCCGCAGGATGTCCGCCATCACATCGTCGTACGCGATCCGGTGCGGCCGGGTCCTGGGCTCCGCCCCGCCCGCGTGCGTACAGACCAGCCCCACGTCGTACCGGGCCGCCACCTCGGCCAGCCGGGGGTCCACCCCGCCCCACGCGTCGTTGAGCAGATCCGCGCCCGCCTCGCAGACCGCCTCGCCGACGTCGTGCCGCCAGGTGTCGACGCTGATCACCACATCGGGGTGGCGGCGGCGCACCTCGGCGACGAAGCCGACCGTACGCCGGGCCTCCTCCTCGGCCGTGACCTCCTCGCCGGGGCCCGCCTTCACCCCGCCGATGTCGATGATGGCGGCTCCCTCGGACACCGCGCGCTCGACCCGGTCGAGGGCGGGCTGATCGCCGAAGGTCGCGCCCCGGTCGTAGAAGGAGTCGGGCGTCCGGTTGACGATCGCCATGATCACCGGCTCGCGCGCATCGAATTCCCGACGTCCAAGCCGCAGAGTCCCGCCGCTCATCCCCTGGTTCCTCCTTGTATTCGCCCGCCAGTGACCTTAGGTCCTCCCGCCGTCCGGGAGCGCGGACGGCCCCGGCTGTCAGTGGGGCATGGCACGATCGGGACCGGACGTTTTCCTGCCCGGGGAGAAGCTCGTGTTCTTGTTCTTGCTCATCGCGATGGTCGTGGTCGTCGCCGCGGTCACGCTCGCGGTCGTCGGCGGCGGCGACCGCCCGCTTCTGCCGGAGGCCGCTCCGGAAGGGCTGGTGGATCCCCTGCCGCTGACCCGCCCGGTCGGCCGCGCCGATGTCGAGGCGCTGCGACTGCCGGTCGGGGTGCGCGGCTACCGCATGGCGGAGGTGGACGAGGTGCTCGGCCGGCTCGGCGCGGAGCTGGCGGAGCGGGACGCGCGGATCGCGGAGCTGGAGTCGGCGCTGGCCGGGGTCCAGGCCACCGCCGTCTCCTCGCCCGACCTCTTCAAGAAGCCCGGAGGCCTCTTCGACAAGCCCGGAGATCTCTTCGGCGAGCCCGGAGAGGGCACCGACCGATGACCGGCGACGCGGTGACGGGCCCCGACGGGAAGCCGCGCTGCCCCTGGGGCATGTCGACGGAGGACTACGTCGCGTATCACGACTCCGAGTGGGGCCGCCCGGTCCATGGCGACGACGCCCTGTTCGAGCGGCTGAGTCTGGAGGCGTTCCAGTCCGGGCTGTCCTGGATCACGATCCTGCGCCGGCGCGAGGGCTTTCGCAGCGCCTTCGACTCGTTCAAGATCGCGTCGGTGGCGGAGTTCACCGACGCGGACAGGGAGCGGCTGCTCGTCGACCCGGGCATCATCCGCAACCGCGCCAAGATCGACGCCACGCTGGCCAACGCGCGCGTCCTCGCCGACTGGCCCGAGGGCGAGCTGGACACGCTGATCTGGTCGTACGCACCGGACGCGGCGAAGCGCCCGGCCCCCCTCACGAGCGCCGACGTACCGGCCGTCACCGACGAGTCCACGGCGCTCGCCAAGGCACTCAAGAAGGCCGGCATCCGCTTTGTCGGCCCCACGACCGCCTATGCACTGATGCAGGCATGCGGTCTGGTGAACGATCATCTGGCGGACTGCTTCGTACGGGACAGCGCCCCGCGCGCCGGTGCCGCCCCGCGCGCGGCTGCGACGCGGGGCTGACGAGGGGCCCGACGGTCTCGGTACGCGCCCTAGCGGCCCACGTACCGCGGCTTCTCCTTGGCCAGGAACGCGCGCACGGCGATGGTGTGGTCCTCCGAGGCGCCCGCCCGGGACTGGAGCTCGTCCTCCTTCTCCAGCGTCTCGGCCAGCGAGTGGGCCGCTCCGTACGCCAGGGACTCCTTGATCGCCGCGTAGGCGAGCGTCGGCCCCGAGGCCAGGGCGCGGGCCACGGCGGCGGACTCGGCCGCCAGCTCGGCGGCCGGCACCAGGCGGTGCACCAGCCCCCATTCCTGCGCCTCGGTGGCCGGCACCGAGCGCGGGAAGAGCAGCAGATCCGTCGCCCGGCTCCGGCCCACCAGCCGCGGCAGTGTCCACGAGACCCCGGAGTCCGCGGTCAGCGCGACCCCCGCGAAGGACGTGTTGAACGCGGCCGTGTCCGCCACGACCCGGTAGTCCGCCGCGAGGACGAACCCGAGGCCCGCGCCCGCCGCGACCCCGTTGACACCCGCCACCACCGGCTTGGGCATGTCCGTGATTGCCCGCAGGATCGGGTTGTAGTGCTCGCGGACGGTGCTCATCGTGTCGCCGGTGCCCGCGGCCCGGTCCGCTTCCAGCAGCGCGGTGTGCTCCTTGAGGTCCTGTCCGACGCAGAACGCCCGGTCGCCCGCGGCGGTCAGCAGCACACTGCGCACGTCCGGGTCGGCGGCGGAGGCCTCCAGCGCGTCCCGGAGCGCGACCTTGGCGGCGACGTTCATCGCGTTCATGGCCTCGGGCCGGTTGATCGTGATCGTTGCGAGTCCGTCGCGCACCTCGTACAGCACGGTGTCGGCCATGATCGGTCCCCTTCGCGGCTCGGGCAGTCCTGTCCGGCCCCAGCATGGCGGAGATCGCCGGCGGCGGGCATGTGACCTGCGTCTAAGAAAGTCGGGCCCCGGTGGAGCGCACGGCGGCGAAGTATCGCAGGCGGATCGCCGAATTGAGGGGTTTTGCGAGAGCGCGTTGCGCAAGCGATGCCGTCCGATGTTGGTCATCGGGTCCCGCCATGCGGGATAATGGGCTGGAAGCAATGTGTTCGATGCCGGTGACACAGCGCCTGTCATGGGGCCGCCGGCTGCGATGAGCTGGTTTCAGGAAGGGGAACGAGCATGGCGGCCATGAAGCCGCGAACGGGCGACGGCCCGCTCGAGGTGACCAAGGAGGGGCGGGGCATCGTCATGCGCGTTCCGCTCGAAGGCGGCGGTCGGCTTGTCGTCGAGCTGACTCCGGACGAGGCGGATGCGCTCGGCGACGCTCTGAAGAAGGTCGTCGGCTGAGCGGAGCGCTCACAGTCTCCGGGGTGCTCGGTCACCTCTGGACGGACAGGACTCTGCCCCGGCACGGATATGTCCGTGCCGGGGCAGAGTCCTGTCCGGTCCGAATTCCGGCGGCTCGTTCTGGCTTGTTCTTTATCCCGGACCTTGTTCTTTATCCCGTTCAGGCCCTAGCCGCGCCGCATCGCGCAGAGCAGGCCGTCGCCCACCGGCAGCAGCGTCGACTGGAGCTCCGGGCTCTCCCGTACGGTCCGCAGCAGCTCCCGCAGCCTCAGCACCTCCGCGGGCTGGGCCGCCGAGTCCACCGTCCTGCCGCCCGCGAAGACGCCCTCGAAACAGACCAGCCCGCCGGGGCGCAGCAGCCGCAACGATTCAGCGAGATAGTCGAGGCACTCCAGCCGGTCGCCGTCACAGAAGACGAGGTCATAACCGCCGTCCGCGAGCCGGGGCAGCACATCCAGGGCACCGCCGGGGATGAACCGCGCGCGGTTCCCCGCGAAGCCCGCGGCCCGGAAGGCCTGCCGGGCGAACTGCTGGCGCTCGGGCTCCGTGTCGACCGTGGTCAGGACGCCGTCCGGCCGCATGCCCTGGAGCAGATACGTACCCGAGACGCCGGTACCGGTGCCGATCTCGGCGACCGCCTTCGCGTCCAGAGTGGCAGCGAGCAGACGCAGCGCGGCGCCGGTGCCTGGTGACACCGAGCGGAGCCCTGTCTCGCGGGCCCGGTCCCGGGCCCAGAGCAGTGCCTCGTCCTCGGCGACAAAGGCGTCGGCGAACGCCCAGCTCGTCTGCCGGTTGGCGGTAATGACCCTCTCCTTGTCCCCGTTGGCGGCGCAACGGTGACTGTATCCGCTGCGCCCGGGAACCCGCAGATGGGACCGGGCGTTAAGAAGAAGCGGGGAACACCTGGATCAAGACCTGCGACCGGGCCTAATTTCACGTAAAGATTCTTATCCGGAGCTAACGGGCGGAGTGGCTATGGTAGGGGCTCCACTGGACACCACCAGAGCCGATAGGGGAGGTGCGGCTGAGCCTGTGGATCGGGGAGGAGTGCTGACGCGCTTTCTCAGGTCGGCCGGCAAGCCGAAATCCGTGACCAACATCGCTGACCGTTCTCGCTCCACCGACTCCGCAGTTACCGCGACCTTCGCATCGGATGCGGAATCGCAGGCGTGGACGCCTCCCAGCTGGGAGGAGATCGTCAGCACGCACAGCGGACGTGTCTACCGCCTCGCCTACCGCCTCACGGGCAATCAGCACGACGCCGAGGACCTGACCCAAGAGGTCTTCGTCCGGGTCTTCCGCTCGCTGTCGACCTACACCCCCGGCACCTTCGAGGGCTGGCTGCACCGCATCACCACCAACCTCTTCCTCGACATGGTCCGGCGCAAGCAGCGGATCCGGTTCGACGCGCTCGGTGACGACGCGGCGGAGCGGCTGCCCAGCCGTGAGCCGTCGCCGCAGCAGGTCTTCCACGACACGCACTTCGACGCGGACGTCCAGCAGGCGCTGGACACCCTCGCGCCCGAATTCCGTGCCGCCGTGGTGCTCTGCGACATCGAGGGGCTTTCGTACGAGGAGATCGCGGCCACGCTCGGTGTCAAGCTCGGCACCGTACGCAGCCGGATCCATCGCGGGCGTTCGCATCTGCGCAAGGCTCTCCAGCACCGTTCCCCCGAGGCCAGGGCCGAGCAGCGGGCCTTCGTGAGTGTGGCCGGGGAGGGCGGAGCGGCGTGAGTGGCACCAGCCCCACCCCCGCCGAGCAGCACTTGGGGGACAGACTCGCCGCCTTGGTGGACGGAGAACTGGACCATGACGCGCGTGAACGCGTGCTGGCCCATCTCGCCACCTGCGCCAAGTGCAAGGCGGAGGCCGATGCCCAGCGCCGGCTGAAGAGTGTGTTCGCCCAGTCCGCTCCGCCGCCGCCCTCCGCCGGGCTGCTCGCCAGACTCCAGGGACTGCCGGGCGGCCTGCCCGGCTCCGGGGGCGGTGATGACGACAACGGAAAAGGGCTCTTCGACGGGGGGCGCTTTGGTGAGGGCGTTTTCGGCGTCCGCGCCGATGGCTTCGGTTATGTCCCGGCGGGCGCGCACGCCGCGGTACTGCCCAGCGGCTCCGGCTTCCGCATCCATGAGGTCGGACGCCAGGAGGCCGAGCGGTCGCCCTGGCGCGGCAAGCGGTTCGCCTTCGCCGCCGCCAGCGCGGTGTCGTTCGCCGCGATGGCCCTCGGCGGGACGATGCCGCTCGGCACGGCCGCCGATGCCCTGCCCCGGGGCGCGGGCAACAATGTGACACCCATGCGGGCCCCCGGCACCGCGGGCCCCGCCGCTGTCGGCGGTGAGTCCTCCCGGCGTCAGAGCGGCGGCGGAGCGCTGTCGCGGTCCGCGGAACGCCCGACCCCCGCGGCCCCTCCCGGCGTGTTCCAGACGCAGACGCTCTCCGAGCGGCCCTACTCGCCGGGCGCCCTGGTCGGTCCGGCCGCGGCGCTGCTGATCCAGCCCACCGGCTCGGCCCTCCAGATCGACGAGGCGTCCGGGATCAGCCCCACGGCCACGCCCAACCCGACCCAGATGGCCGCGCCGACACTGCCCGGCGCACCGCTTTCCGCCCGACGCTGAGCGGCCCCCTGCGCGAAAATCCGTAAACCTGATTGAATCCTTGGCAGGGGTGCCCGTCACGGGCGTGGAACAGCAGTTGCGGGGAGAGCATGGACGACGGGAAGCCGACCGGACCCAAGGCGAAGTGGTGGAGCCGTCCCTCCGCGGAGGGCGCGATACCGCAGGGGCCCGGGGTATCGCCGGCGCGGAGTGACGAGGTGACGGCGCAGCATCCCCCCGTCGCTGACGAACCATCGGAGATGGCCGCCCCGGCCCCCGTGCCCGCCGACTCGACACCCGCGCCCGCCGATGTGGCTCCCGTGCCCGCTGACATGGTTCCCGTGCCCGCCGATGCGCCTCCGGCGCCCGTTGACGCGGCTCCGGTGCCGCAGGGGCGTCCGCAGCCGCTGCACGAGCCCGACGCCTACAGCACACCGCCCTACGGCGGCCCCGGCCCCTGGGCGCTCGCTCCGCCCGTACAGCGCCCCACCCCGGCCCATGGCACACCGATGCCGCCGCCCGCACACCAGGCGCCGCCGGGGGGTCTGATTCCGCACCAGCCGCACGCGCAGCCGCACCAGGCGCATCAGCCGCCGCATCACCAGCCGGGACATCAGCCCCCGCCGATGTCCCAGCCCCTGCCCCCGCCGTCCCAGGCACAGGGCCAGGCACACCCCCACGCCCAGACGCCCGGCCTGCCCGAGACGTCGCAGTGGCTGCGGTACGACCCCTGGAACCCGCCGGGGCCCCAGCCCCTGACCCAGTACGGCGAGCCGCGCAAGCGGCGCGGCCGGCGGGCCGGGCTCGTCGCCGCCGGGGCGCTGGCCCTCGCCGCCTGTGTTCTCGGCGGCGCGGTCGGCGCGTACATCGAACGCAACGGCGGCTTCACCGACGTCGAACTCCCGCAGGCCGACGCGGAGGCCGGCGGCCGGGCCCCCGACAGCGTCGCGGGCATCGCCGCCAGCGCGCTCCCGAGCGTCGTCACCCTGCATGTCAGCGGCAGCGGCGAGCAGGGCACCGGCACGGGCTTCGTCCTCGACCGGCAGGGCCACATCCTGACGAACAACCATGTCGTCGATCCGGCCGGCTCCTCCGGCGAGATATCGGTCACGTTCAGCGGTGGCCAGACCGCCAGGGCGGAACTCATCGGCAAGGACACCGGCTACGACCTCGCCGTCGTCAAGGTCACCGGCGTCTCCGGGCTCAAGCCGCTCCCGCTGGGCAACTCCGACAGCGTCCAGGTCGGCGATCCGGTCGTGGCCATCGGCGCCCCCTTCGATCTGTCCAACACCGTGACCTCCGGGATCATCAGCGCCAAGCAGCGCCCCATCACCGCGGGCGGTGAGAAGGGCGACGGCAGCGACATCAGCTATGTGGACGCGCTCCAGACGGACGCCCCGATCAACCCCGGCAACTCCGGAGGCCCGCTGGTGGACACCCGGGCCCGGGTCATCGGCATCAACAGCGCGATCCGCGCCGCGGACAGCGGCACCGGCCTCACCGGCGGCCAGTCGGGCTCCATAGGTCTCGGCTTCGCGATACCGATCAACCAGGGCAAGCGCGTCGCCGAGGAGCTGATCAACACCGGGAAGGCCACGCACCCCGTGATCGGCGTCAGCCTCGACATGGAGTACGCGGGCGACGGCGCCCGGGTCGGTGACGAGGGCGCCGACGGCGGTCCCGCGGTGACCTCGGGCGGCCCGGGAGCCAAGGCCGGAATCAAGCCGGGGGACGTCATCACGGAAGTGAACGGCCGGCGCGTGCACAGCGGCGAGGAGCTGATCATCAAGATCCGCGCCCACCGCCCGGGCGACCAGCTGGAGCTGACACTGACCCGCGGAGGTAAAGAGCGGACCATGAAGTTGACTCTCGGCTCCGCGGACGGCACCTGACGGCCACCAGAAGGTACCGCCCGGACAGTTCCGGCAGGTACCGTGGAGCGGCCCGGACCTCGCCCAACCTTCGATCCACCCCGAGGAGCAGCACGTGTTCAATGACATTGGCGCCCTTGAGGTGATCGCGCTCGCGGTGCTCGCCGTGATCGTCTTCGGTCCCGAGAAGCTGCCCAAGGTCATTCAGGATGTCTCGGGCTTCATAAGAAAGGTCCGCGCGTTCTCCGAGAGTGCCAAGGAAGACATCCGCTCCGAGCTCGGCCCGGAGTTCAAGGACTTCGAATTCGAGGACCTCAACCCCAAGACGTTCGTCCGTAAGCAGTTGATGGACAACGACGATCTGGGGCTGAACGAGATCCGCAGCAGCTTCGACCTCCGCAAGGAGATGAACGAGGTCGCGGACGCGGTGAACGGCCATGAGAGCGCGTCCGACGCGGATGTCCCCGCGACGCCGGTCTCCACGAATGGCTCCGCTGCGATCGGGTCGTCCGCGAAGGGCTCCTCCACCATCCCCGACCTGCTCAAGAAGCCCGAGAAGCCCGCTCAGCCCGCGCGTCCGCCCTTCGACGCAGACGCCACCTGAGTACGACTAACCCGATGAGTCGGGACCTGGTGGCTATCCTCCATCTGTTCGGCAGTGAGGCGCCCGTCGGCGGCGGGCCGCTCCGGACGCTCACGATCGAGGAGGCGCCGGCAGATGGAGACGACGAGTCGGGCAGGTACGCGGGACGCGGCCGGCTCAGCCAAGGCCGGAGGGGTGCCGGCCGCCCTGCGTACGGTCGAAGGCTATCTGCGGGCGCCTTTCCCCTGGTACGGACTGGACGGTGCCTTCAACGGCCCGCGCTGGCTCATGCAGGTCGGCGCGACGGCGGACGGAGCGGTACGGCACGGCGCCACGGGCCATGGTGAGGAGCCGTCGATAAGACCGGAGGCTTCGGCCGCCCACAGGGAACGCTTCGCGGTGGTCGTGACGGTGGCCACGAGCCCCGAACGGCGCTCCGGTGACGGTACGGGCCACCTGGACGCCACCACGGCCTCCTCCGCGGCCTGGCTGGCCGGTTCGGGGCTGCTGGCCTTCACCTGGCCCCCGCAGCTGGACCACGCGCTGCGTGACAACTGGCTGGACCAGCAGACGGAGGCGGCGTTCGAGCTGGCCGACGATCTGGACGGGCCGGAGTGGACGACGCTCTCGCTGCCGGTCGACGCGGAGCCGACGCCCTTCCACTACCGCGAGTCCGAGTTCGGCTGGGTGCTGGCCGGCTCGACGCGCCGCGGGGTGCACCTCGGGGCGTACGGGCGCGGGATGAGCCCCTATGGCCTCGGCTTCTCGGTGATCGAGGACATCAGGACGTACGCGGCTTAGAACAGTAAGGGGCGGCCGCAATAGGCGGCCGCCCCTTACCTGTTGATCAGTCAGGCCCGGCTCAGAACTTGTTGCGCGGGGTGATCCCCAGCGACATGCCCGACAGGCCGCGCTGCCGGCTGCCCAGCTTGCCGGCGATCCCGCGCAGCGCGGCGGCGGCCGGGGAGTCGGGGTCGGAGAGCACGATGGGCTTGCCCTCGTCGCCGCCCTCCCGCAGCCGTACATCGATCGGGATCGCCCCGAGCACCGGCACCTCGGCGCCTGTCCTCTTCGTCAGCCCCTCGGCGACCAGCTTGCCGCCGCCGGTGCCGAAGACGTCGATCATCTCGTCGCAGTGCGGGCACGGCAGACCCGACATGTTCTCGACCACACCGACGATCTTCTGATGGGTCTGTACGGCGATGGAACCGGCCCGCTCGGCGACCTCGGCCGCGGCCTGCTGCGGGGTGGTCACCACCAGGATCTCGGCGTTCGGCACGAGCTGCGCCACGGAGATCGCGATATCGCCGGTCCCCGGCGGCAGGTCGAGCAGCAGCACATCCAGATCGCCCCAGTAGACGTCCGCGAGGAACTGCTGGAGCGCGCGGTGCAGCATCGGCCCGCGCCAGACGACCGGCTCGTTGCCCGGGGTGAACATCCCGATGGAGATCACCTTCACACCGTTCGCCGACGGCGGCATGATCATGTTCTCGACCTGGGTGGGCCTGCCGTCCGAGCCGAGCATCCGCGGCACGCTGTGCCCGTAGATGTCCGCGTCGACCACACCGACCTTGAGCCCGTCGGCCGCCATCGCGGCGGCCAGGTTGACCGTCACCGAGGACTTGCCGACACCGCCCTTGCCCGACGCCACCGCGTACACCCGGGTCAGGGACCCCGGCTGGGCGAACGGCACCTCGCGCTCGGCGGTGCCGCCGCGCAGGGAGGCCGCCAGCGCGCGCCGCTGCTCGTCGCCCATCACGTCCAGCGTGACGTCCACGCGCGTGACACCCGCGACCCGGGCGACCGCTTCGGTCACGCTCCGGGTGATCGTGTCGCGCATCGGGCAGCCGGACACCGTCAGATAGACCGTGACGGCCACCGCGCCGTCCGCACCGATATCCACCGATTTGACCATGCCCAGGTCGGTGATCGGCCGATGGATCTCGGGGTCGTTCACCGTCGCCAGTGCCTCGCGCACCGCTTCTTCCGCGGGGGCGGCGGTTCCGTACGTGTCGGTAGCCATACCGAGATGGTACGGCGATCCGTACCGGCTCGGGAAAACCCGTCAGCGGCCGGTTTCCTCGCGGCCTGGTTCCGCCGGGGGCGGTGAGCGCTGCTCCGTCATGTCCCGCACCAGATCCTGAAGCTCCGACCGGATCCAGTCGCGCGTGGCGACCTCGCCCAGACCGATCCGCAGCGCCGCGATCTCGCGCGTCAGATATTCGGTGTCCGCGATCGAGCGCTCGTTCTGCTTGCGCTCCTGCTCCTGTGTGACCCGGTCCCGGTCGTCCTGGCGGTTCTGTGCCAGCAGGATCAGCGGCGCGGCGTACGAGGCCTGGAGGGAGAGCATCAGCGTCAGAAAGATGAACGGGTAGGGGTCGAAGCGCAGTTCGCTCGGGGCCGTGACGTTCCAGACGAGCCAGACGATGATGATCAGCGTCATCCAGACGATGAAGCGCCCCGTCCCCAGGAAGCGGGCGATGCGCTCCGAGAGCATCCCGAAAGCCTCGGGGTCGTACTCGGGCAGCAGTCGGCGCCGTGGCAGGGCCGGCTGGTCGAGCCTGATCCGGCCACCCCGCAGAAGCGCGGTCGACCCGGCCCCGGAGCCGGTCCGCGCGCGCTCCCGTCCTGGCTCCCTGTCGGGCCGCTCACTCACCACGGGCCGCCCCGTCCAGCCCGTGGTAACCGGTCTCCCGCCAGTCGTCGGGCAGCAGGTGGTCGAGTACGTCATCGACGGTCACGGCGCCGAGCAGCGATCCGCCCTCGTCCACCACCGGCGCCGAGACCATGTTGTACGCGGCGAGATGGCTGGTGATCGCGGGCAGCGTGGTGTCGGGCGCGAGCGGCGGCAGATCGCTGTCGACGATCGAGCTGACCAGCGTGTACGGCGGATCCCGCAGCAGCCGCTGGAAGTGCACCGTGCCCAGATACTTGCCCGTCGGCGTCTCGTCCGGCGGCCGGCAGACATAGACCTGCGCCGCGAGCGCGGGGGAGAGGTCCGGGAGCCGTACCCGCGCGAGCGCGTCCGCCACCGTCGCGTCGGGCCGCAGCACGATCGGGTCGGTCGTCATCAGACCGCCCGCCGTGCGCTCCTCGTACGACATCAGCCGCCGCACATCGGCGGCGTCGTCCGGCCGCATCAGCGTGAGCAGCCGCTCCTTGTCGCTCTCGGGCAGCTCGGAGAGAAGGTCGGCCGCGTCGTCCGGGTCCATCGCCTCCAGGACATCGGCCGCGCGCTCCTCCTTGAGCTTGCCGAGGATCTCCACCTGGTCGTCCTCGGGTAACTCCTCCATCACATCGGCGAGCCGGTCGTCATCGAGGGCGACGGCCACCTCGCCCCGCCGCTTCGGCGTCAGATGGTGCAGCACATTGGCGACTTCGACCGGGCGCAGCCGTTCGAAGGTGGCGACAAGATTCTCCGCGCCCTGGCCCTCCTCCTCCAGCGAGAAGCCCGTGACCGCGGACCAGTCGACGGTCAGGGTCTCCCCGCGCCGCCGCAGGGCGCCGCCCTTCCTGCCACGCCGTACGAAGACCTTGTCGATCTCCCAGTCGCGGCGGGCCGGCAGCTGACGGATGGCGACATCGAGGACCATCACCTCCTCGCCGCTCTCCACGAGCCGCACCCGGCGGTCGAGCAGTTCGCCGAGTACGAGGCGTTCGGTGGGCCGCTGCTCGAAGCGGCGCATGTTGAGCACGCCCGTGCTGATCACCTGGCCCGACTCGACGCCCGTCACCCGGGTCATGGGCAGAAAGATCCGGCGCCGGCTGAGTACTTCGACGACCAGCCCGAGCAGCCGGGGCGGACGGCCGCCGACCCGCAGCATCGCGACGAGATCGCGGACCCGGCCCACCTGGTCGCCGGCCGGATCGAAGACGGCCACACCGGCGATATGCGAGACAAAGATCCGGGGGGCGCCTGCCGCCATTTCCCAGCGCCTCCTTCGCCCTCGGTTGTCCTTCTATCCGGCGGGATAACGGGTTCAGGCTAGCCCGTACCGCTGCGGTATGCCCTGACGGATCCGTCCGTACGGCGTTCCCCCGACGACGGTGCGGCTCCCTGTCGAGGCGTGCCTCCGGCCCGGGTACGCTGCGGTCTGTCACCCCCCAGCCGTGTGTGAGAGGCAGTGCGTCTGTGACCGTTCTCCTGTCGTCCGGCCGTGCCCGCCGGATCGCTCTCCCCGTCGCGTTCTGCGTGGGGCTGGCCGCGGTTCTCACGGCATGCGGTGAAGACCCGGACGAGGGCACGAACGGGGTCGGCAAGCTCTCCGCCACCGAGATCGAGAGAAAGGCGCGGACGTCGGCGAACGCCGCCGGCGCGGTCAGGCTCTCCGGCACGCTGGTCACCCAGGGGGAGACCTTCAAGCTCAATATGCGGCTCAAGACGAACGGCGGGACCGGCACCGTCACCTCGAAGAACAGCACCTTCCAGTTGCTGCGCATCGAGGACGCCCTCTTCCTGAAGGCCGACGCCGGTTTCTGGAGTCACACGGGCGACGAGGACGGCGAGGACGGCAAGGAGACCACCAAGCCGAGCGGTTCGGACGCCGAGGCCGCCGACAAACTCCAGGACAAGTATGTGAAGGTCCCGGAGGACGACCCCTCGTACAAGCAGCTGAGCGGCTTCACCGACATGAAGGTGCTGCTCGCCGGGATACTGACGCTGCACGGCAAGCTGAACAAGGGCGCCCGCGACCGCATCGGCGGTGTGAAGACCATCAAGATCAATGGCAGTGAGGGCGACGGCGGGACGCTGGACGTCTCGCTGGAGGGCACTCCGTACCCGCTGCAACTGGTGCGTGCGGGCGGCGCGGGGACGCTCTCGCTCGGCGACTGGGGCCGCGACTTCGAACTGGCGCCGCCGGCCAAGGGCGAGACCCTCGACTACGGCAGTCGGCTCCCGGCCACCAGCGACTAGTCCTTGCTTTTCCCACGGCCTTTCGCACGGCCTTTCCCATGGCCCTTGTCGCGCTTGAGCAGCAGCCGGCCGAGCGGGGCGGGCAGGGGCTGACGGGTCGTCGCCGAGGTCGGCAGCGGCGCCGCCGCCAGCGAGGAGTCCGGCAGGTCGGTGGTCGCGGCCCGAGGCGTCAGCCGCAGCACCCGGCACTCGCGCGCCCAGCGCTCCGTCATCACCTCGGCGTCGGGCGCGTTCAGCCGCTTGCCCTTGAGCTCGGCGACGGCCGCCTCCCAGCCCTCCGAGTGCGGCGCCAGCTCCGCGACGGCCGCCGTCCAGACGACGAGCCGGCCGCCCTTGTCCTTGCTGCGTACGGTCACCTCGGCGGCGGAGCCGTCCACGAGCCCCGGCAGCGGCTGCTCCCCGGGGCCGTCCCCGACCAGCAGCGCCGCGCCCTCGTGCCATACGTGCCACAGCGCGCGGTCGGGGCCCGAGCCGCGCACCCAGATGAGGCCCGACTTCTTGGTGGCCTCTTCGACGAGGACCTGGCCGAGGTCGGGCCCGAGGTCGTGCCCGAGGTCTGGATCTGTCATGCCCGCAGCCTATCCAGCCGCCGGGAGAGCGGCCTGACGGTCTCTCCGGGCAGTCTCTAGAGCCAGCCGTTCCGCTTGAGGGTGCGGTGGATCGTCACACAGATGGTGGCGATCGCGGCGAGCACCATGGGATAGCCGTACTTCCACCCCAGCTCCGGCATGTGATCGAAGTTCATGCCGTAGACACCGCACACGGCCGTCGGTACGGCGATGATCGCCGCCCAGGACGTGATCTTGCGCATGTCCTCGTTCTGCGCGACCGTCGCCTGCGCCAGATTCGCCTGGAGGATCGAGTTCAGCAGCTCGTCGAAGCCGATGACCTGCTCATGCACCCGGGCCAGATGGTCGGCGACATCGCGGAAGTACTTCTGGATGTCCGGGTCGACCAGCCGCATCGGCCGCTCGCTCAGCAGCTCCATCGGCCGCAGCAGCGGGGACACGGCCCGCTTGAACTCCAGCACCTCGCGCTTGAGCTGGTAGATCCGCCCGGCGTCCGAGCCGCGCGGGCTGCCCTTCGCGGGCGCCGAGAACACATCGATCTCGACCTCGTCGATGTCGTCCTGGACCGCCGCCGCGACCGCGACATAGCCGTCGACGACATGGTCGGCGATGGAGTGCAGCACGGCCGAGGGGCCCTTGGTGAGGAGTTCGGCGTCGCTCTCCAGCCGGTGGCGCAGCGCGCGCAGCGAGCCCTGGCCGCCGTGCCGGACGGTGATCACGAAGTCCCGGCCGGTGAAGCACATGACCTCGCCGGTGTCGACCACCTCGCTGGTCGCGGTCAGCTCGGCGTGCTCGACGTAGTGGATGGTCTTGAAGACGGTGAACAGGGTGTCGTCGTACCGCTCCAGCTTGGGCCGCTGGTGCGCGTGCACCGCGTCCTCCACCGCCAGCGGGTGCAGCCCGAACTCGGCCGCGATACCGGCGAATTCCTCCTCGGTCGGCTCGTGCAGGCCGATCCAGGCGAAGCCGCCGCCCTCGCGCACCCGCAGCATCGCCTCGTGCGGGGTGACACAGGGGTTCTCGGTGACCCGCCGGCCGTCGCGGTAGACCGCGCAGTCGACCACCGCGCTCGACGCGGAGGGGTCACGGGTGGCGTCGTACGTGTCGTACTTGCTGTACGCGGGCTTGGGCTTGCGCAGGGCCGGACGGACGGCTGCGCGCAGGTCACGGATCATCGACATGGCGGGCTCCTTCACGGAGAGGCCGTCGGCGAGGCGTGGCACAGCCCGGAATGGGGACGTGATGCATACGTCCGCAAAGCGGGCGGCACCGCGGGGTCGCGGTGACGGCGTTCGCTACAGACAGGTTCGCTACGGACAGGCAGAGAACTCAGGTACTGCTCAGGTACTGAGAGACGTGCTCTTCCGTCGTGCGAGATGCCGTGGGCCCGGGGGACGGGGCGTCAGATCACCGGACGAGAGGTCCGTACGGAAGAGCGGCTGGTACTGGCCGGGTGACTTCGATCCACCGCAGCCCCACCTCCTCCGGTCGGTCCCCCGTGGGGGATGACGTGTCGTCGGGACAAGAGACCAACGCTTCCGCGTGTGCTGTCCCGACCAGCGGCCAAGACTATCAGCAGACTGGGGGCCAACTCCGTTCCTTGCCCAATCCTTACGCGACCTATGCTCGCCGGATGGGAGAAATTCTTGATCAGGTCGAGGCCCGGCTCCGTACGGCGCTGGGTGAGCCGGACGCGCGCGCCGCGGTGACGTTCCTCGGGACGGACCGCTTCGAGGTGCTGCGCTTCCTGGACTCCCAGGGCGGCTCCGATGTGGTGCGGTACGCCACGCTCGGGATGTCGGCGCAGCCGATGGCGGACCCGTCGGCGCTGCTCGCCGACCCGGCGAAGGGGCCTCGGGCCGAGCTGGTGCTGTCGCTGCGCGCCGGGCTCGCCGACACCGATCAGGTGCTCCGCCCGCTGGCGGTGCTGGCCGCTTCCCCGCAGGTCGAGGGCGTGATCGTGGCGCCGGGCAGCTCGCTCGACCTCGGTGAGCCGCTGTGGCCGGGGGCGCCCTTCAGCTCCGTACTGGTCGGTGAGCCCGGTGGGCTGGTGGCGGATCTGGAGCTGGACGCGCCGCTGGAGCCGGTGCGGTTTCTGCCGCTGTTGCCGATGACGCCCAATGAGGCGGCGTGGAAGCGGGTCAGAGGCGCGCGGGAGCTTGAGGAGCGCTGGCTCGCGCGGGGCACGGATCTGCGCGACCCGCTGCGCGCCTCCGTGCCCCTGGACTGAGCGGGCTGGTCCCGCCGAGGTCCGCCCACAATAAGTTAGTCAAGCTAATTAATGCTGGTTGCATGTATTTCTCGGCGTCCGGACTCCGACCGGAAGGGTGATCGTCCTTGACGCGGCGTCGGCCGGGGAGGAGCGTGGGGCGCTATGAGGGGCGAACCCAGTTGCCCGAAGTGCGGTGGCCGAGTCAGGGCGCCCGGCCTCTTCGCCGACTCCTGGCAGTGCGATGTACATGGCACGGTGCACCCGCTGCAGCCCGTGATACCGCCCAGCGTCGAGGCCCTCGGCGTCGTGGTGCACCGCGCCCGGGTGCCGGTGTGGATGCCCTGGCCGCTGCCCGTCGGCTGGCTCTTCACCGGCGTGGCGTACGCGGGCGACGACCGCAGCGGCGGACGCGCCACCGCCGTCGCCTGCTCAGGACCCGGGCCGCTCGGCGGCATGGGGGAGCTGCTGCTCGTCGCCGAGGAGCTGGGCGTGGGGCTCGGCGCGCGCTACGCGGGGATCGACGGCCCGGACCCGGGCCCGGCCATATGCGTCGACAAGCCACCACCGACGAAGCTGCTCGCGGCCGGGAGGCCCACTCCGCTCTGGCATGTCGCCGACGCCCCGGAGGACCGCGCGGTCTTCGCGGGCGAGGCGCTCGGGCTGTGGCTGTGGGCCATCGTCTGGCCCGAGCAGTCGGGGCTGTTGCTCTACGACGAGGTGGTGCTGACCGATCTGCGGGACGTGGGCGCGGAGATGGAGCTGCTGCCCTGCGGAGCCCTGTCGCCCCGGCTGCTCTCCTGACGGGCCCTCCCGGGGGTGCCGTTATCCTTGGGCGTCCCCCTGTCCGCCCCGAACCTCCGGAGTGACGCGTCGTGCGCATCGATCTGCACACCCACTCCACGGCCTCGGACGGTACGGACACCCCGGCCGAGCTGGTGCGCAACGCCGCCGCCGGCGGGCTCGACATCATCGCGCTGACCGATCACGACACCACCCGCGGGCACGCCGAGGCGATCGCCGCGCTCCCGGACCTCGACCGCGACCTCACCCTCGTCACCGGCGCCGAGCTCTCCTGCCGGTTCGACGGCATCAGCCTGCACCTGCTGGCGTATCTCTTCGACCCGGACGAACCGGACCTGCTGCGCGAGCGAGAGCTGGTACGGGACGACCGCGTGCCGCGCGCGCGGACGATGGTCCGCAAGCTCCAGGAGCTGGGCGTCCCGATCACCTGGGAGCAGGTGGCGCGCATCGCGGGCGACGCCTCCCTCGGCCGCCCGCACATCGCCACCGCCCTCGTCGAACTCGGCGTCGTCGAGACCGTCTCCGACGCCTTCACCCAGGAGTGGCTCGCGGACGGCGGACGCGCGTACGCGGAGAAGCACGAGCTCGACCCCTTCGAGGCGATCCGCCTGGTCAAGGCCGCCGGCGGGGTCACCGTGTTCGCGCATCCGCAGGCCGTCAAGCGGGGCCGGGTCGTGCCCGAGTCCGCCATCGCCCGGCTCTCCGCGGCCGGTCTCGACGGCATCGAGGTCGACCACATGGATCACGACGCGCCGACCCGGGCCCGGCTGCGCGCACTGGCCGCCGAACTGGGCCTGCTGACCACCGGATCCAGCGACTACCACGGCAGCCGCAAGTTCGTCGAACTCGGCGCCTGTACCACCGACCCGGAGATCTACGGCGAGATCACCCGGCGGGCCTCCGGCGCCTTCCCGGTGCCGGGCGCGGGCGGACGCGCGTAAGCCCGGCCGTACCCGTACCGACGCCGTATCCGTTCCCCGCCGTATCCGTTCCGTTCCGCTCCCTATGGCTTCCTCATGGCGACGGCGCGTTCGCGCCCGCGCCTCGTCGCGCCCGCGCGCGACCGTCCCGTTCCCTCGTCCCTCCGTATCGCTAGGCCCTCACTGTGTTCGACTTCGCCGTTTTCGGCTCCCTCTTCCTCACGCTCTTCGTGATCATGGACCCTCCCGGGATCACCCCGATCTTCCTCGCCCTCACCTCCGGCCGGCCCGCCAAGGTCCAGCGCGCCATGGCCTGGCAGGCGGTGGCCGTCGCCTTCGGTGTGATCGCCGTCTTCGGGCTGCTGGGCCAGCAGATCCTGGACTATCTCCATGTCTCCGTACCGGCGTTGATGATCGCCGGCGGACTGCTCCTGCTGCTCATCGCGCTGGATCTGCTGACCGGCAAGACCGACGAGCCCCAGCAGACGAAGGACGTCAATGTGGCGCTCGTACCGCTGGGCATGCCGCTGCTCGCCGGACCCGGCGCGATCGTGTCCGTCATCCTCGCCGTACAGCACGCCGACGGCGCCTCGGCGCAGGTCTCGGTCTGGGCGGCGATCGTCGCGATGCATGTCGTGCTCTGGCTGACGATGCGTTACTCGCTGCTGATCATCCGCCTTATCAAGGACGGGGGAGTGGTGCTGGTGACCCGGCTGGCGGGGATGATGCTTTCGGCCATTGCCGTTCAGCAGATCATCAATGGCGTCACCCAGGTGATCCAGGGCGCCTGACATGGGCAGCGCCCCCGTACGAGTGATCCGTACAGGGGCGCTTCGTCGGTTCGCGGCCGGTCGCTGTGGTGCGCGTCGCGAAGGGAGAGGGGTTACGAGGCCGAGGATTCGGCCGGGCGGATATAGATGCGCTGGCCCATCGCGGCGGCCTGCTGCACGATCCGATTGACGGAGGCGGCGTCAACAACGGTGCTGTCGACAGCGGAGCCGTCAACATCGTCGAGTCGCATGATTTCGAAGCGCAAGGCTTCTCCCTTCGTCTGATCCTCCTGCTGGAGAACTATGGGTGACGGGCGGGGCCGTCGGCAGTTACATCTGGCTGCAACGCCTTGCCCTCTGCAAACATTCCCTACGCTAAGGAAATTTTTCGGGTGGCTAAGTACTGGCGGGGTACAGCCGCGTCCGCAGAGAATGAACGGTGGATGAGCGAGGCTGTATGAGAGAGGCAGAGATCAACCCGGAGATCAACCCGGAGATCGCCGACATCGGCGCCCGTCTGGAGCGCACCAACGCACTGCTCCAGCGCATGCTCGCCGAGGTCGCCAAGACTCCGTCCACACATGCCATCTTCGTCGACGCCGGTTACGTCTATGCTGCGGCCGGGTTGCTTGTGGCGGGTACCGAGGACCGGCGCGCCTTCGATCTGGACGCCGAGGGGCTCATCGAGGCCTTCATCGACAAGGCGCGGATCATCTTCGCGGACAGCAGACTGCTCCGCGTGTACTGGTACGACGGCGCCAGGCGCCGGATCCACACCTCGGAGCAGCAGTCCATCGCCGAACTGCCCGACGTCAAGGTCAGGCTCGGCAACCTCAACGCCAACAACCAGCAGAAGGGCGTCGACTCCCTGATCCGTACGGATCTCGAATCGCTCGCCCGGCACCGCGCCATCAGTGACGCGGCGCTGGTCGGCGGTGACGAGGACCTGGTCTCGGCCGTCGAGGCGGCCCAGGGGTACGGCGCGCGCGTGCACCTCTGGGGCATCGAGGCGGGCGAGGGGCGCAACCAGGCCGAGCCGCTGCTGTGGGAGGTCGACAGCCAGCGCACCTTCGACCTGGACTTCTGCAAGCCGTATGTCACCCGCCGCCCGGTCACCACGTACGAGCACGAGGGCGAGCCGCCGCCCTCCCGCGACCAGGTGCGGTTCATCGGCGCGCAGATCGCCGCGACATGGCTGGCGGAGCGCGGCAGGGAAGCCATGTCCGAGCTGCTGCCGGGCCATCCGTATCTGCCGGGCCCGGTGGACCAGGATCTGCTGATCGAGGCGGAGAAGCTGCTCCAGCGGTCACTGAGGGGCCATGCCATGCTGCGGCGGTCGCTGCGGGACGGATTCTGGCAGCACTTGCAGGCGCAGTACTGACGGCCCGGCACCGACCCGGCCGGCGACCGGCCGTCCCGTGACGGCGGTCAGCCGCGGGTGTCCCAGAAGTCCCTGAGCGCCGCGGCGGTCTCCCGCGGCCGGTCGGTGTTGGGCGAGTGCTGGGCTCCCTCGATGACCGTCCGGCGGGCGCCGAGCCGCCGCGCCATCTCGTCCAGCTGCGGCACCGGCCAGGTGTCGTCCCGTTCGCCCGACATCACATGCTTGGGCAGCGGCTGTACGGCGGCCAGCTCGTCGACCCGGTCCGGCTCCTCGGTCAGCTGGCGGCCGGTGGCGATCAGCTGGGCCGGCCGGGTGAGGAGCCAGCGCCTGCGCAGATCCTCCCCGTCGATCGCGGTCTCCTCGGGGGGATCCATCGACCGCATGATCTCCCAGACCTGCTGCATCGTCATGGCCCTGAGCGCCCCGCTCAGCAGCTCGGCGCGCTCCCGCTGGACCGGGGACACCCGCGCGGGCCCGGAGGACAGCAGCGTCAGCGTCACGAACGGGCCGGGGTCGAGCAGCACGGCGGCACGGGCGATCAGCCCGCCGAGCGAGTGCCCGAGCAGATGTACGGGCGAACCGACCGCCTCCGTCTGCGCCAGTACGTCGGCGGCCAGCTCGCTCTGCGCGTAGCCGTCCTCGGTGTCCGGGCCCTCGGTCTCGTACTGGCCGCGGCCGTCCACACAGACGACCCGGTAGCCGGCCGCCGTAAGGGGCTCCAGCAGCGCGATGAAGTCCTCCTTGCTGCCGGTGAACCCGGGGAGCATCAGCGCGGTGCCGCGCGGCTCCCCGGCCGGCCGCGCGTCGAGCGTGGCGAAGGGGCCGCGACGGGTCGCGAGCGTACGGGCGCGGGCACAGGAGGGCGGGACGAACGTGGGCGGCCGACTCATGCGAAGAGGTTAGGGCCTGAGGCCCTGCGATGCCTTTGGGGGTGGGGGAGGTCCGGGAACGCCGATGGCCCGGCACCCCCCGTCTGGGGGCGTCGGGCCATCCGGCTGTGGTGCGCGCGTACGTCAGCTCTCGGTCTTCGCCGCTGTCGTGCGCGTACGGCGGCGGCGCGGCTTGGGCGTGGCCTCCGCGTCCGCTTCGGGTGCCTCCGCGGTCGCGGCGGCCTCGACGGCCTCGGCGGCCGGCTTGGCGACGCGGGTGCCGCGACGCGGCTTGGTCTCCGCGACGGGGGCCTCGCCCTTGGCGTCCGCCGACTGCACCACCGCCGACTCCGCGGCCTCGGCCACGGACTTGGCGACGCGGGTACGGCGGCGCGGCTTGGTCTCGGCGACCGGCGCCTCGGGGGCGTCGACCGGCTCGGTGACCGCGGCCGTCTCGACCGTCGTGGCCGCGTCGGCCGCGGGCTTCGCGGCCCGGGTGCGACGGCGGCGCGGCTTGGCCACGGGCTCCGCCTCCGGGTCGGAGACAACCGGCTCCGCCACGGCGTCCGGGGCCGTGACGGTGGCCGAGATCTCCGCGGTCTCCACGGCCGGCGTCCCGGTCACGGCGCCGGGTCCGCCGCGGGTACGGCGGCGACGGCGCGGGGTACGCGGCTCGGTGGCCCGCTCCACGCGCTCGGGCACGTCCATCGGCACGGCGGTCTGGAACTGCGGCTCGGCGGTCTGGAATTGCGGCACCGCGGTCTGGAACCGCGGCTCCGCGCTCGGGGACTGCGGCTCGGCCGCCGTACCGGCCGCCCCCAGCGGGGTCCCGCCACGGGTGCGGCGGCGCTGGCGCGGAGTGCGCGTACGGGCCGGGCGCTCTTCCCGTACCGCCGCGGCGGGGGCGGCGGACTTACGGCCGCGACCGCCCGTCTCGCCGAGGTCCTCGACCCGCTCCGCCGACAGACCGGCGCGCGTACGCTCCGCGCGCGGCAGGACGCCCTTGGTCCCGGCGGGGATGTTCAGCTCCTCGAACAGGTGCGGGGACGTGGAGTACGTCTCCGGCGGGTCCGGGAAGCCGAGGTCCAGCGCCTTGTTGATCAGCTGCCAGCGCGGGATGTCGTCCCAGTCGACCAGCGTGACGGCGGTACCCGACGCGCCCGCCCGGCCCGTGCGGCCGATGCGGTGGAGGTAGGTCTTCTCCTCCTCGGGCGACTGGTAGTTGATCACATGGGTCACGCCCTCGACGTCGATACCGCGCGCGGCGACATCGGTGCAGACGAGCACATCGACCTTGCCGTTGCGGAAGGCGCGCAGCGCCTGCTCGCGGGCGCCCTGGCCCAGGTCGCCGTGGACCGCGCCGGAGGCGAAGCCGCGCTGGGCGAGCTGGTCGGCGATGTCCGCGGCCGTACGCTTCGTACGGCAGAAGATCATCGCCAGGCCGCGGCCCTCGGACTGGAGGATGCGGGCGACCATCTCCGGCTTGTCCATGGAGTGGGCGCGGTAGACGCGCTGCGTCGTGTTGGCGACGGTCGCGCCCTCGTCGTCCGGCGAGGTGGCGCTGATGTGGGTGGGCTGCGACATGTAACGGCGGGCGAGACCGATGACCGCGCCCGGCATCGTCGCGGAGAACAGCATCGTCTGCCGCTTGGGCGGCAGCAGCTGGATGATCTTCTCGACGTCGGGCAGGAAGCCCAGGTCGAGCATCTCGTCGGCCTCGTCCAGGACGAGCGCGCGCACATGGGAGAGATCGAGCTTCTTCTGGCCCGCCAGGTCGAGCAGCCGGCCCGGGGTGCCGACAATCACATCGACGCCCTTCTTGAGGGCCTCGACCTGCGGCTCGTAGGCACGGCCGCCGTAGATCGCCAGGACTCGGACGTTACGCACCTTGCCGGCCGTCAGCAGGTCATTGGTGACCTGCGTGCACAGCTCGCGGGTGGGGACGACGACGAGCGCCTGCGGGGCGTTCGTGAGCTTCTCGGGTCCGGCCCGGCCGGTCTCGACGTCCGCGGGGACGGTGACGCGCTCCAGGAGCGGCAGACCGAAGCCGAGCGTCTTGCCCGTGCCGGTCTTGGCCTGTCCGATGACGTCCTTGCCGGAGAGCGCGACGGGGAGCGTCATCTCTTGGATGGGGAACGGAGACAGGATGCCGACGGCTTCTAGCGCTTCGGCTGTCTCGGGGAGGATTCCGAGGTCTCGGAAAGTCGTAGTCAGGGTGCTGCCTCTTCTGTGAGACGCGGCGCGAGGCGAACGCTGGGGGTCGTACCGCACCTGGATACTCGGCCGGCCGTGGATTGGCCGGATGGCGCGGGACCACTGCCGTCGCTCGAGCGCTCGAACCGCTGAGGGGGCCCCTCATCTGCGGCCGTACGCTGCTGTGCGTACGATCCGCGTGGAGGGCGGTCGGGTCGGAGCCGATCGGGCCACCGACCGGGCATCCTCATGGGGCCTGTACGAGGGACGACCCTCGTTCAAACACTGTCTAACACTGCGATCGCCCGCCGAATATTCGGCAGGCGCCATTACCACTGTACCCCGGAATCGCGCATGTGTGTTGGGCGAATTCGTCGGAACGGTGTGGCCACAGTGTCTGACCAGGGCCTTACGCGGCGCGAAGAGCGGGCTATTGTGCGGTCCATGGAGACGCCCGACAACGCCACCACGCCCGCATCCGCAGCCGAGGAACCCACCGGGATCGCCGCCCAGGACTGGGACACGGCCTCCGCCGAGCCGCAGTACCGCGCCGCCGTCGTGGATCTGCTGGGAGCGCTCGCCTACGGGGAGCTGGCGGCCTTCGAGCGGCTGGCCGAGGACGCCAAGCTCGCGCCGACCCTCGCCGACAAGGCCGCCCTGGCGAAGATGGCCGCCGCCGAGTTCCACCACTTCGAGCGGTTGAACGACCGGCTGCGGGCGATCGACGCCGAGCCGACCGGCGCGATGGAGCCCTTCGCGAAGGCGCTCGACGACTTCCACCGGCTGACCGCGCCGTCGGACTGGCTGGAGGGCCTGGTCAAGGCGTACGTGGGCGACTCGATCGCCAGCGACTTCTACCGTGAGGTGGCCGCGCGGCTGGACACCGACACCCGCGCGCTGGTGCTCGCCGTGCTGGACGACACGGGACACGGCAACTTCGCCGTGGAGAAGGTCCGCGCCGCGATCGAGGCGGAGCCGCGGGTCGGCGGGCGCCTGGCGCTCTGGGCGCGGCGGCTGATGGGCGAGGCGCTTTCCCAGGCGCAGCGGGTGGTGGCCGAGCGCGACGCGCTCTCCACGATGCTCGTGGGCGGGGTGGCGGACGGATTCGATCTCGCGGAGGTCGGCCGGATGTTCTCCCGGATCACCGAGGCGCACACCAAGCGGATGGCCGCTCTCGGACTGGCCGCCTGAGCAGGCGGCCCTCCGGGATGGGACGGGAACGGTCCGGGACCGGTCGAGAACGGTCGGGAACCGGTCGGGAACGGGTTCAGGAGGAGATCGGGGCGCGCCGCAGCGCCCGATGCGTGGGGCGGAGCAACAGCGACAGCAGCACCGCCCCCACCAGCAGGGCGCCGATGAGCGTCGCGGGGATATGACCGGCGCCGAGCGCCATGTGCGTCACATAGGCGCCGAAGAGCGCGCCGACGGGCCCGGCCGTGAACACCGTCCGGTGAGCCGGCAGCCGGTGGGACAGCCGGCTCGCGGCGGCCCACGAAAGACCGAGTCCGAGCAGGACCGATCCGAGAACTTCCCAGATCACTGCTGATCACCTCACGACGCCGAAAGTGACATGTGGTCAGGGCTTTTGGGCCCAGCACGTCACTACCCGGAGCGCACGGGACGCAACCCCGACGGACCCCCCGGGAGAGGGCGGCTACGCGCACAGCGGAACTCGCGGGTAACGGACAGAGGAATGGACAGGGGAATGGCCCGGCGGATGTCCCGCCGGGCCATTCCCGGATGTCCGTGACGACAGTGACTCGTGACGACAGTGACTACAGAGCGCCGAACCCGACGCGTCGGGTGGCCGGCTCACCGATCTCCACGTACGCGATCCGCTCGGCCGGTACGAGCACCTTGCGCCCCTTGTCGTCCGTGAGACTGAGCAACTGCGCCTTGCCGGCCAGCGCGTCGGCGACGGCGCGCTCGACCTCCTGGGCGGTCTGCCCGCTCTCCAGAACGATCTCGCGGGGCGTGTGCTGCACGCCGATCTTGACCTCCACGGCTATGTCCCTCCGAACGGTCTGCGTTGCGCGGTCAGCCGCGCGGTACGCAGCACACATTAGCCCGGAGTGACCATCCGGAAGGCGCCGCGGGGAACGCCCGCAGCGAACACCCGCCGTTCAGTGCGGCTCACTGCCGTGCAGCGGGAAGCCGGCGATTCCGCGCCAGGCCAGCGAGGTGAGGAGCTGGACCGCCTGATCACGGGGGATCGCGGACTCGCTGGAGAGCCAGTAGCGGGCCACCACCTGGGAGACGCCGCCGAGCCCCACGGCCAGCAGCATGGACTCCTCCTTGGAGAGCCCGGTGTCCTCGGCGATCACATCGGAGATGGCCTCCGCGCACTGGAGCGCGACCCGGTCCACGCGCTCGCGCACCGCGGGCTCGTTCGTCAGATCGGACTCGAAGACCAGCCGGAAGGCGCCGCCCTCGTCCTCGACATAGGCGAAGTACGCGTCCATCGTGGCTTCGACGCGCTGCTTGTTGTCCGTCGTGGACGCGAGCGCCGTACGGACCGCCTGGAGCAGGCTCTCGCAGTGCTGGTCGAGCAGGGCGAGGTACAGCTCCAGCTTGCCGGGGAAGTGCTGGTAGAGGACGGGCTTGCTGACGCCGGCCCGCTCGGCGATGTCGTCCATCGCGGCCGCGTGGTAGCCCTGTGCGACGAACACTTCCTGAGCCGCGCCCAGCAGCTGATTGCGTCGGGCGCGACGCGGCAGGCGCGTGCCTCGCGGGCGCGCCGCCTCTGTCTGCTCTATGGCTGTCACGCCGCCTCCCAAAGTTCGTTCCGTGCGCGCTGTGCGCCGCCTGGCCATCGTACTTTTGGGTAACCCGGCTGTGCGTGGTGAGGACCCGTTTTTTTGGGGTCCGGTAGCCTCCGGCGGGCGCACCCGGCGCTTGGTCGCGGGACCCCTTGCGCCCGGTCACTGACGGTAGTCGTCGTCCTCGTCGGTTCCGACCGCCCGTGCCTGATCGGCCGCGTCCGCTTCGTCGGCCCTGTCCGGGTCGGTACGCGTCAGGGGTTCGTCGCCCCCGGGCCGTACGTCCGTGTGCTGTTCCGCGGCGTCGGCTTCGGGGACCTCCTCGTCCAGTTCGGCTTCCTCGTCGTTCGTCTCGAAGGTCTCGGGATCCGTGGGGTCAACCGCCATGGCGTGCCCTTTCTCTCCCTAAGAGCCTAGAAGCCGGGGGTGCGAGACGCCATGCGGCCTGTGACGCCGAACACACGGGCCGGGGGCGTGATCGTCTCGTAACATTGCGGCATGTCGTCGACCGAGCTGCCGGAAGCCGTCGCCGCCGCCATGGCGCCGAAGGTGAGTCCCGTACGGGTCGCGGACGGGGAGCGGCTCCGTTCCGTCACGCTGCCAGGACTGACGCTGAACGTACGGAGCCGGCCGGCGTCCCGGGCCGGCGCGCCGCCCGCGCTGTATGTGCACGGGCTCGGCGGCTCGTCGCAGAACTGGTCGGCGCTCATGTCGCTCCTGGCGGACACCGTCGACGGCGAGGCCGTCGATCTGCCCGGCTTCGGGGACTCGCCGCCGCCGGACAACGGCGATTACTCGGTCAGCGGCCAGGCCCGCGCGGTGATCCGGCTGCTGGACGTGGCGGGGCGCGGCCCCGTCCATCTCTTCGGCAACTCCCTCGGGGGCGCCGTCGCCACCCGCGTCGCGGCGGCCAGACCCGATCTGGTGCGGACCCTGACGCTGGTCTCGCCGGCGCTGCCGGAGATCCTGGTCCAGCGCACCGCGCTGCCGACCGCGCTGCTCGCGCTGCCCGGAGTCGCCTCGCTGTTCGGCCGGCTGACCCGGCACTGGACGCCGGAGCAGCGCACCCGGGGTGCGATGGACATCACGTACGGCGATCCCTCGTCGGTGACCGAGGAGGAACTGCGCCACGCCGTGCAGGAGATGGAGCGGCGGCTGCAACTGCCCTATTTCTGGGACGCGATGACCAACTCGGCGCGCGGTATCGTCAACGCGTACACCCTGGGTGGTCAACATGGGCTGTGGCGGCAGGCCGAGCGGGTGCTGGCGCCGACACTGCTCGTCTACGGTGGGCGGGACCTGCTCGTTTCGTACCGGATGGCCCGCAGAGCGTCGGCCGCGTTCCGCGGTTCCCGGCTGTTGACCCTCCCCGACGCCGGACATGTTGCCATGATGGAGTACCCGCAGCAGGTCGCGCAGGCCTGCCGGGAACTCATCGATGACTACGACAGGAGCTGATCCGGGCCGTGGGACGACACAGCCGCAAGGGCCCCGCACCCCAGGGCACGCGGTCCACGGCCCCGGTCGCGGCGGGCGAACCGGCCCCGGCGCGGGCCGGATCCGGCAAGGGACGGCGCGGGCGCGGACCGGACGGCCAGGAGGCGGACCCGGAACAGCAGCACGGCGGCCCGGCCTACGCCACCCCCGCGCAGGGCGTGCCGCAGGTGCGCGGCGGTCACCCCGAGCAGCGGGAGGCCGGCGGCGGCTGGGGCGGTGAGCGGCGCCAGAGCGCTCCGCGCGGCCCCGCCGCGCGCGCCGCGGCCCCGCCCAAGCAGCCCGGCGCGCCCG
>NZ_JAMHJQ010000019.1 GCF_023534745.1 Streptomyces sp. 35G-GA-8 | reverse complement strand
TCCGCGCGGCCGAGGCCGGCGCGGGCGCGGGGACGGCGCTCGGCGCCGCCGCCGACGCCTGGGCGGACCGGGCCGGCGGCACATCCGGCGCGCTGTGGGGCGTACTGCTCCACGCGGTCGGCGCCGCGCTCGGCGACACCGAAGCGCCCACCGCCCCGGCCGTGGCACACGGCGTGTCCGAGGCATCCGCCGCGGTACGCCGGCTCGGCGGCGCCGAGGTCGGCGACAAGACGATGGTGGACGTTCTCGTACCGTTCGCCGACGTCCTCGCCGAAGCCGTCGCCGCCGGCGCGGCGCTCCCCGACGCCTGGCACCGCGCCGCGACCGCCGCGGAGGACGCGGCGAAGGCCACCGCCGGTCTCGTCCCCCGTGTCGGACGGGCCAGGCCGCATGTCGAACGGTCCCTCGGGACCCCGGACGCCGGCGCCCACTCCCTTGCCCTGATCGTCCGCGCCGTGCACGGCGTACTCGCCCCGCACTGACCCCCACCCACCGAGGAGCAACACCCCCATGAGCGACAAGCTGCGGATCGTCGTCGGCTCGGACGACGCCGGCTTCGACTACAAGGAAACACTGAAGAGGGACCTCCAGCGGAGCGATCTGGTCGCCACCGTCACCGATGTCGGTGTGGACGCCGACGGACACACCGCGTACCCGACGATCGCCATCGCCGCCGCCGAACTGGTCGCGCGCGGCGAGGCCGACCGCGCGCTGCTCGTCTGCGGCACCGGCCTCGGGGTGGCGATCGCCGCCAACAAGGTCAAGGGCATCCGCGCCGTCACCGCCCATGACTCGTTCTCCGTCGAGCGCGCGGTCCTCTCCAACAACGCGCAGGTCCTCACCTTCGGCCAGCGCGTCGTCGGCCTGGAGCTGGCCCGCCGGCTGGCCGGAGAGTGGCTGACATACCGCTTCGACGAGTCCTCCGCCTCCGCCGCCAAGGTCCAGCTGATGAAGAACTACGAGACCGACGACGAGACCGACGACGCGACCCACGAAGCGACCGACGAGGAAGCCGCCGCCTGATGTCCGCCACCACCCTGCTCGGGGTGAGTCTGAAGATGTACTTCGGACATCACGAAACCCTCAACTGGGCCCGCCGCGTCGGCGACATCGCCGCCCGGCACCCGGCCGTCACCGAGGGCCGCACCGAGCTGTTCGTCCTGCCGGCCTTCCCGGCGATCGTCCCGCTGCGCTCACTCCTCGCCGGTACGGGCGTCCGCGTCGGCGCGCAGGATCTCGCCACCGACGACCGGGGCCCCTTCACCGGCGAGGTCTCCGGTCCGTATCTCAAGGAGATCGGCTGCTCCTACGCGGAGGTCGGCCACGCCGAACGGCGCCGGCTCTTCGGCGAAGGGGACACCGTCGTCGCGGCCAAGACCGCCGCCGCCCTGCGCAACCGCCTCACACCCGTGCTCTGCGTCGGCGAACTGGACCCGGCCGGACCCGCCGAGGCGGCCGACCGTACCGTCGCCGAGCTGGCTCGGATCCTGGCCACCGCCCAGCACGACGGCGGCGACGCCGGCGAGATCGTCGTCGCCTATGAACCGCAGTGGGCGATCGGCGCACCGCGGCCCGCCTCCCCGGAACACATCACCACCGTCTGCGCGGCCCTGACCTCCTGGCTGGCGGCGCGCCCCGGCTACGAGGGCAGCCGGGTGATCTACGGCGGAAGCGCCGGCCCCGGACTCCTCGGGGACCTCGGAGAGGGCGTCGACGGACTGTTCCTCGGGCGTTTCGCCCACGACCCGGACGCCGTCGAGCGGATCCTCGACGAGATGAGCGACCGCACGGCGAAGGCGGGCGGCTGATGGCATACGGACTCAGCACCTACGCGTACTTCTGGCGCCTCTCGTCCCGCGCGCCGAAGCCCCTCACCATCGAGCGGATGCTCGTCAACACCCGTGAACTGGGCGGCGATGTCTTCCAGATCTGTGACTACCCGCTGATCGAGACCTTCGACGCCGCCCGGCTCGCCGACATCCGCGCCACCGCCGAGGACCTGGGCATCACCCTGGAACTGGGCACCCGCGGTATCGGGCGGGACCACCTCGCGCGCTATCTCGAACTGGCGGGCACGCTGGACGTCACGCTCGTCCGCTCGATGATGAACACCGCCGATCACCGGCCGGACACCGCCGAGGCGACCGCGCTGCTGCGCGCGAGCGTCCCCGCCTACGCGGACCGGGGCATCACGCTCGGCCTGGAGACCTACGAGCAGGTCTCCACCGACGACCTCCTCACCGTCATCCGCGCGGTCGACGATCCCCACCTGGGGGTCGTGCTCGATCCGGGCAACTGCGTGGCGCGGCTGGAACACCCCAGGGACGTCGTCGAGGCGACGGCTCCCCATGTCGTCAACATCCATGTCAAGGACTTCGCCTTCACCCGGCGGGACGGCTGGGTCGGCTTCACCTACGCGGGCTGTCCGCTGGGCGAGGGACAGCTCGACCACGCCCATATGACCGCGACCGTACGGCCCGATCAGCGCGGGATCAATCAGATCGTGGAGCACTGGCTTCCGTGGCAGGACGACGGATTCGAGACCACCGCCCGGATCGAGGACCGGTGGACCCGGCACTGCATCAGCACACTTCAGAGGAGCGAGTAATGGCCATCGAGAACAAGACCGTCGCCGTCATCGGTGCCGCCGGAAAGATGGGCAGGCGCGTCTCCGACAACCTCGTCACGAGCGACTTCCGGGTGCTGTTCGCCGAGAACTCCCCCCAGGGCCAGGAACTGATCCGGAGCCTCGGCCGGGAACTGACCGACTCCGCCGAGGCCGCCGCCCAGGCGGACGTGCTCATCCTGGCCGTGCCGGACGTCGTGCTCGGCACCGTCTCCGAGCAGCTCGTCCCGCTGATGAGGCCCGGCTCCGTGCTGCTCACCCTCGACCCGGCCGCCGCCTACGCGGGTCTGCTCACCCGCCGCGACGATGTGCACAACGCCGTCGCCCACCCCTGCCACCCGTCCGTCTTCCTGGAGCGCACCACCAAGGAGGAGTACGCGGACACCTTCGGCGGGATCGCCGCGCCACAGGAGGTCGTCGCCTCCTTCGAGGGCCCGGACCCGGCCGTCCAGGAGCTGGCCGAGTCCGTGATCCGCACCATGTACGCGCCGGTCGTCGATGTGCACTGGGTGACGGTCAAGCAGCTCGCCGTCCTGGAGCCGACCCTGGTCGAGACCATCGCCTGCATGGTGGGGGCGCTGCTCACCGAGGCGCTGCACGAGACCGTCCACACGGTCGGCGTTCCCGAGAAGGCCGCCCGCGCGATGCTCCTGGGCCACACCCAGGTCGCGCTGGCCAACACCCTCAAGGGCGACAACCCGTTCTCCGACGCCTGTCTGATCGCCATGGACTACGGCCGCGAGTCGATCGTCAAGGACGACTGGAAGAAGGTCTTCGAGGACGACGAGCTGGACAAGGTCATCACACGCATGCTGCGGATCAAGGAGATCAAGCGCTGACGACGTCCGCCACCGCTCACCCGGCCTCCCCGGCGCACCCGCGCCGGGGAGGCCGCCCGTATATACGGGACACCCGTATATAGGGGACAGCACATACGGGGCTCAGCGTCCGGAGGACGGAGCGGTGAGCTCCACCGCCTCCCTCAGCAACTGGACGGGATGCCACGCGTCGCGGCGCGTGCCGTGGAAGATCTGCTGGCGGCAGGAGACCCCCGTCGCCACCACCACGGTCTCCGGCGGCTCCGCCTCGACAGCCGGAAAGAGCCGGTCCTGACCGACGGTCATGGACACCTCGTAGTGCTCGGACTCGAAGCCGAAGGACCCCGCCATCCCACAGCATCCGGCGTCCAGTTCGGACACCCGCACCCCGGGGATACGGTTGAGCAGGCTCATCGTCGCGGCGGTGCCGACCTCCGCCTTCTGGTGGCAGTGCCCGTGGTAGAGCAGTTTGCGGCCGGCGAGCCAGGAGTCCTCACGCAGCCGCAGCCGGCCGTCGTCCACCGCCTCGACCAGCAACTCCTCCACCTGACGCACCCGCCCCGAGATGTCCTTGACGGCCGAGTCGTTCGGCAGCAGCGCCCGGTGCTCGTCGCGCAGCGTCATCAGACAGGACGGCTCGCAGCCCACGATCGGTGAGCCGGGTTCCGTTGTCTCGGTGAGCAGATGGGCGAGCGCGAACGCCTTGTCCTTGGCGTCGTCGACCAGCCCCTTGGAGAGACTGGACCGGCCGCAGCAGCCCCGGCTCTCCAGCCGGACCTGCCAGCCCGCCAGCTCCAGCAGCTCGATGGCGGAGCGGCCGATGTCCGGCTCGGTGAAGGTGGTGAAGGAGTCGGCGAGGAACGTCAGCGTGCCCTGGGTGGCCGCCGGACGGCCCGACGCGGCGGCGCCACGCGCGTGCTTGCGGAACCACCGCACCAGATTGCGCCGTACGAACACCGGCAGCGGGCGCTCGGACGCGATGCCCGGCCAGCGGTCGAGCAGCAGCCGCAGCGGACGCAGCCGCCCCGGCAGATTGGACAGCGGCGCCGCCACCGAACCGAGCCGGTTCAGCAGCCGGATCGAGCCGAAGATACGGGACCGCAGCGGTACCCCGTGCAGATCGTGATGGTGCGACAGCGACTCGGCCTTGAGTGTGGCCATGTCGACACCGAGCGGGCACTCGCTCTTGCACGCCTTGCACATGAGGCACAGATCAAGGATCTCGTGCAGCCGCTCGTCCCCGAGCGCCTTACCGGGATCGGGTTCCGAGAGCGCCTTGACCAGGGCGTTGGCCCGGCCGCGAGTGGAGTCCTCCTCATTGCGGGTGGCCATGTACGAGGGACACATGGCGCCCGTACCGCTCTTGCGGCACAACCCGATGTTCATGCACCGGTCCGCGGCGCCCCGCATACCGCCCACCACCTCGAAGGAGAGGCGGGTACGCAGCGGCTCGGCGGGGGGCAGCGCCCGGTCGCGGAGGTTGTCCGTCATCGAGGGCGCGTCCACGATCTTGCCGGGGTTCATCCGGTTGTCCGGGTCGAAGACCTGCTTGACCTGGCGCATCGCCTCGTACAGCCGGTCGCCGAAGATCTCCCGGTTGAACTCGCTCCTGGCCAGACCGTCGCCGTGCTCACTGGAGTTGACGCCGCCGTACTCCGTGACCAGGTCCTTGATCTCCTCGGCCACCGCGCGCATGGTGTCGACCTGTCCGGGGTCGGTCAGATCCACGAACGGACGGATGTGCAGACAGCCGACCGAGCAGTGGCCGTAGAAGCCCGCCGTCAGCCCGTGCCGGTCGAGCACCTCCTTGAAACGCTTGGTGTACTGGGGGAGATGGACCGGATCGACGGCCGTGTCCTCCACGAAGGCCAGCGGCCGGCGGGTGCCCTCGCCGGCGGCCATCAGCAGACCGAGGCTGGACTTACGGACCTTCAGCAGGGAGGACTGCTGGTCCGGGGTGATGGCCTGGAGGGTGTGATAGCCGTGGCCGTGCCGGGCCCAGAGCTTGGTCAGGCGCTCCATGCCGGCGAGCAGTTCCCGCTTGTCGTTCCCGGTGAAGCTGACGAAGAGCAGCGCGTCGGGGTCGCCTTCGAGGATGGTGCTCAGCGAGGCGTACTCGATCTTCTGCCGGGACAGGTCCAGGATCGTACGGTCCATCAGCTCGACCGCGGCCGGGTCGCAGGCCAGCGCGTCCTCGGTGGCCTCGATGGCGGCGGCCGTGCTGGTGAAGTGACCGACGGCGATCATGGTGTGGCGCGGTTTGGGTACCAGATCGACCAGCGCCTCGGTGGCGATGACGAGCGTGCCCTCCGAGCCGACGACAAACTTGGCCAGGTCGAACGGGGTGTCCGGGCGGGCCATCCGGTCCAGCCGATAGCCGCACGCCCGGCGCCAGAACTCCGGGAAACCCTCCGCGATGGCCTCGGAGTTGGCACGCACGATCCCTGGCAGCCGCTGGTAGAGGCTTCCCTCCAGGGTCGGCAGCGCCGCCCGGCGCGCGCGTTCCGCCTCGTCGACCGGCGCCAGCAGCGCCCGGCTCGCGTCGGAGAGGACGACATCGAGCTCCCGGACATGGTCGATGGTCATGCCGTAGCGCAGTGAGCCGCTGCCCGCCGAGTTGTTGCCGATCATCCCCCCGACGGTGGCCCGGTTGCTGGTGGAGGTGTCGGGACCGAACATCAGCCCCAGTGGCCCGGCCGCCCTGTTCAGCTGGTCCTGGACCACCCCCGCCTGCACGAGCGCCGTGCGGCGGCCGTCGTCGATCTCCAGGACGCGGTTCATGTACCGCGACAGATCCAGGACGAGCCCCGGGCCCACGGTCTGGCCGGCCAGACTGGTCCCGGCCCCGCGCGGCACCAGCGGTATGCCGTACTCCCCGGCCGCCGCCACCGCCGCGCGCACATCATCGGCGTGACGGGGGAAGACCACACCCACCGGGGTGATCGCGTACATGCTCGCGTCCCGCGAGAACAGATGCCGGGTGTAGTCGTCGAACCCCACATCACCGTCGAGCTCCCGCCGCAGGCGGTGTGCCAGGTCCTCTGCCGCCGCACCGCCGATCGCGGGGGCGTCCGAGTTGATCATTGTCATGTTCACTCGCTCCACATGGTTCGGACCGTCAGCGGGAACGCAGCACGTCGAGGGCGTCTCCCAGACCGCGCGGACTGATGGGTACACCGGCGAGTTCGAGGCCCATCTGCACCCCGGCGAGCGTCCCGGCCAGGGTGAGGTCGTTGAAGTGGCCCAGATGCCCGATCCGGAAGACCCGGCCGCTGAGCTTGCCGAGGCCCGCGCCGAGGGACATGTCGAACCGGTCGAGGATGATCTCGCGGACCTTGTCGGCGTCGTGACCGGTGGGCATGAGCACCGCGGTCAGTGACCCCGAGTGCTCGCGTTCGTCGGCGCACAGCACCTCAAGTCCCCAGCCCCGGACGGCGGCCCGGGTCGCCGCGGCGTGCCGGGCATGCCGGGCGAAGACCGCGTCCAGCCCCTCGTCGGCGAGCATACGAAGGGCTTCCTCCAGCGCGTAGAGGAGGTTCGTCGCCGGGGTGTACGGGAAGTATCCGCGCCGGTTGGCCTCGATGACGGGGCCCCAGTCCCAGAAGGACTTGGTCAGCCGGGCGGTGCGGGCGGCGGTGAGCGCCTTGTGGCTGACGGCGTTGAAACTGAGGCCCGGGGGCAGCATGAGCCCCTTCTGCGATCCCGCCACCGTGACATCGACGCCCCATTCGTCATGGCGGTAGTCGATCGAGCCGAGTGAGGAGATCGTGTCGACGAGCAGCAGCGCCGGGTGACCGGAGGCGTCGATCGCCTGCCGTATCTCGGCGATACGGCTGGTCACACCGGTCGAGGTCTCGTTGTGGACGACACAGACCGCCTTGATCGAGTGGGTGAGGTCCGCCGCCAGCCGCTGGGCCACGACCTCGGGGTCGGTGCCGTGGCGCCAGTCCCCGGGCACGAATTCCACCTCAAGACCGAGGCTCAGGGCCATGTCCCGCCAGAGCGTGGCGAAGTGGCCGGTCTCGAAACAGAGCACCCGGTCGCCCGGGCTCAGGGTGTTGACCAGCGCGGCTTCCCAGGCGCCGGTCCCGGAGGCGGGATAGATCACCACCGGGCCCTCGGTGCCGAACACCGGCTTGATCGCTTCGAGCAGACGCAGGGTCAGGGCTCCGAACTCGGGGCCTCGGTGGTCGATCGTGGGCCCGGACATGGCACGGAGCACCTGGTCGGGGACGTTGGTCGGGCCCGGGATCTGGAGGAAGTGGCGGCCGGTACGGGAGGTCATGCGAGCGGCTCCCCTCAAGGGTTGTGCCGTAAGACGGCACGGCGTATCGTGTGATGGCACGGCGGAGCATAGGGTTCGGTTGTCGAAGGAGTCAATGGATGCAGAACGTCCTCAACGCGCTCAGGGCGCTGGAGGAGGTGGCCGCGCGCCAGCCGGTCGGGGTCGCGGACCTGGCGCGGGCGATGGAACTCCCGAAGAGTTCCGTGCAACGCGCGCTGGTCACCCTGCACACCGCGGGATGGATCCGCCCGGCGGGCGGTGCCCCCACCCGATGGGTGGTCACCACCAAGGCGCTGCACGTCGGCCGGCATGCCACCGGCGAACTGGGGCTGCGTGATGTCGCCGTACCGGTGATGGAGGACCTGCGTCGCCGCACCGACGAGACGGTCCATCTGGCGGTGCCCGAGGGCGGCAAGGTCGTGCTCATCGAACGGCTGGAGACGGCCCAACCGGTGCGGATCATCCTGCCGTTGGGCCAGGTCCTGCCGCTGCACGCCTCGGCCAACGGCAAGGCCGTGCTGGCCGCGAGCCCCGCCGAGGTCGTCGGCCGGCATCTCGCCGGGGGGCTGTCCGGTTTCACCACCACCACGATCACCGATCCGGAGCTGCTGCTCGCCGAGCTGGCCGAGATCCGGAAGCGTGGTTACGCGACGAACGGCGGTGAATGGCGCACGGATGTCTCGGCGGTCGCGGCGGCCGTCATCGGCGGCTCGGGGCAGCCGGTCGCGAGCATCAGTGTCAATGTCCCCACCAGCCGTCTGACCAGCGAAGACCGTGCCACCTACGGCCTGTTGGTGCGGGAGGCCGCGGCGGCGGTCGGCTCCGCGCTGGGGGGCGCGGGCACTCCTGCGGGGGGTGACGGTTCGTCAGCGCACGACTCTTGACGCCTTCTGGTGCCGCTTCCATACTTCCCACTGCGGAAACGGGATTCCGTATTGCGGAATAAATGGAGCCGGACTGAAGGCGAGGAAGCCTTGTGTCAGATCACGTCATCTCCCTCATCGGTCTCGTACTGATATTCACGGTCGCCACTGTTTTCTCGGTACATATGGGCGCACTGGCCATCGTGGTCGCGTTTGTGGTGGGAACCGTATTCGTGCACGAAACGGCGGACGACATCTTTGCGGGGTTCCCCGGGGATCTGTTCGTGGTGCTGGTCGGTGTGACCTTCCTCTTCGCGATCGCGAAGAACAACGGCACGGTGACCTGGCTTGTCCACGGGTCCATGAGAGTGGTGCGTGGCCGGATCGCGCTCATCCCGTGGATCATGTTCCTGGTCACCGCCGTGCTGACCGCCGTCGGCGCGGTGGTCCCGGCGGCCGTCGCGCTCGTCGCGCCGATCGGCCTGGGATTCGCGAAGCGCTACCGGATCAATCCGCTTCTGATGGGGCTGTTCATCATCAACGGCGCCAGCGCGGGAGGCTTCTCGCCCATCAGTGTGTTCGGCAGCATCACCAATGGAGTGATGTCACGGAACAACCTGCCCGGAAATCCGGCGCTGTTGTTCCTCTGCTCCTTCCTCTTCAATGTCGCGCTCAGCCTCTTCGTGTTCTTCCTGTTCGGTGGTCGCACACTGCTGGGGCGGCGGGAGCCGGTGGACGGCGGCACGGGCGCCCTGGCCGCGAAGCCGGGAGACGGTGACAGTGTGGGAGGCGAAGGCGGCGGCGGCGCGACCGGTGGTGGTGGCCGTACGGTCACCACGGCGTTGTCCTCCGGGTCCTCGGTGTCGGCCACGGCGGTGGCGCCGGCGGGCGGCGGCGCTCTGGCCGTCGCGGTCGCCGACGACCGGGCCACCGCCGAGGAGCAACCGCTCACCCTCGACCGCGCCCGTGTGCTCACCCTCCTCGGTCTGCTCAGCCTGGTCGTCGGATCCCTCTTCTTCGACCTCAACGTCGGGCTGATGGCTCTCACCGTGACCGTCGTCCTCTCCCTCGTCTCACCGGAGTCGGCGAAGGGAGCGGTGGACAAGTGCGCGTGGTCGACGGTCCTGCTCGTCTGCGGCATCGTCACGTTCGTCAGCCTGATGGAGCGGATCGGCACCATCGACTACCTCGGCGAAGGGGTCGCCTCGGTCCGTACCCCGTTGCTGGGAGCCCTGCTCATCTGTCTCATCGGGGCCGTCGTCTCCGCCTTCGCCTCCACCACGGGCATCCTGGGCGCGCTGATCCCGCTGGCGGTCCCCTTCCTGCTGGGCGGTCAGGTCGGCACGGTCGGGCTGATCGTCGCGCTGGCGATCTCGGCCTCGGTGGTGGACTCCTCGCCGTTCTCGACCAGTGGCGCCCTGGTGGTCGCCAACTCGCCCGAGGAGCGCAGGGACACGGTCTTCCGAGGCCTCATGGTGTGGGGCCTCGCCATGGCCGCGGTGGTGCCGGTCGTGACCTGGGGTGTGTTCGTCGTCCCGGGCTGGTTCTGACACGAGCCTGACCCGGGAGTGTCGTTTCGCCGATGAATTCGCTGGACCGTCCGGGTGAGTTCGCGGCCAGTGGGCTGTCTTCGCGGACAGGCGAACTGCCTTAATCCGGTGTTGTGATCAAGAACCTCGTGTGGCGCGGCCTTCCCGCGCTCGCCCTCGCAGCCCTGCCCATTCTGGCCGCCGCTCCCGCCGCCGACGCCGTCGACAGCGGCCGCACCGCCTGGAGCGCGGGGCCCCAAGAGGCCCTGCGAAGCGACTCCCACTTCTACCCGACCGCCACCCTCGGCAAGAACCAGGCGTGGACCTCCGGCAACGGCCGTGCCATTCTGCGCGTCCAGAGCGACGGCAACGTCGTCCTCTACAAGGACAACCGCGCCGCCTGGCAGGCCCCGAACGTCTACCCCAACGCCGACCGCCTCGTCATGCAGGAGGACGGCAACCTTGTCGTCTACAACAAGGCCGGCAAGGCCCTCTGGGCCGCCGGGACCTGGCACAAGGGCCGTTACCTCGCCGTCCAGGACGACGGCAATGTCGTCGTCTACAACAAGTCCAACAAGCCTGTTTGGGCGACCAACACCGGCGACTGACCCGCGACCGACCCCGGCCATCGTCGAGCCCGCCACCGCACAGGTGGCGGGCTCTCCGGCGAGATCGTCAGATGGGCCGCTCACGAAGGTGTGTCGCACCGCGCTGCCGGACCAGCGGGAGGTAGACCTCGTCGACGATCTCGACGATGACCTCGTCGGGTGCGGTGGGGACCCCGCGCACCACGAACTCGTTTCTGAGCAGGACGACGGCCACGGTGGCGACCCGTGGATGGAGCGCTTCGGGGGAGGCCTCGCCCCGTGCGATCGCCCGCCCCAGCACGGTCAGCCAGGACGCGGCCACGGCGTCGGTGGACTGCTCGGGCAACTGCGCGACGAACTCCGTCGCGCCGCCGGCCGCGGACATCAGCTCGCGCAGGACCATGCCGAGCGGGGAACTCCAGTGCCGGTTCGCCCGGTGGAGCAGTTCGAGGACGTCGTCGCGCAGATCACCGGTGTCGGGAGGCTGGAGTGTTGTGGTCAGCTGCCGGTAGGCCGCGATGCCGAGCGCGAGGCGGTTGGGCCAGCGGCGGTAGATCGCGTTCTTGTTGGTGCCGGCGCGTCGCGCGACCTGGTCCATGGTCAGTCCCGCGTAACCGGACTCGATGAGTTCGTCGGCCGCTGCGCGCAGGATCGCCTCTTCCAGTACGGCGCCGCGGCGCCGTGTCCCCGCGGCACCCGGCCGCTTCGTCGGATCGTCCGTCATGCCCTCTGTCCGTGATTCGGTACCGACCGTTCCCCTCAACTGTGGACTTGATCCTGGGCCACATGCAAGTAAGGTACGTCCAGTACCTAATATTCTCTGATGGAGAGGGCATCGCGCATGCGTGCCAAAGGCATCACGTACGACACCGGATTCATCCGCGAAGGTGTGATCTCCCGTGAGCGCTTCGACCCGGAGGTGGTCGAGCGCGAGCTGCGCGTCATCCGTGACGATCTGCACTGCGACGCGGTCCGGGTGACCGGCGGTGACCCGGGCCGGTTGGAGCTCGCCGCGGGCTTCGCCGCCGCCCTGGGGCTGGAGGTCTGGTTCTCGCCGTATCCGCTGGAGCTCACCACCGACGAGATGCTGTCGCTGTTCGCCGACTGTGCCGAGCGGGCGGAACGGCTCAGGCGGCGCGGCTGCGAGGTGGTGTTCGTCACCGGAGCCGAGATGAGCCTGATGAACAAGGGGTTCCTGCCCGGCGACTCCCTCGACGAACGGGTCGGGCAGCTGACCGTGCCGGACCGGATACGTGAGCTGATCGGCGAGGTCGGCACGCGTGTCAACGACTTCCTCGGCAAGGCCGCGGCCCTTGTCCGTGAGCGCTTCGGCGGCAGGATCACCTACGCCTCCGTACCGCTGGAGCGCGTCGACTGGACGCTCTTCGACATCGTCTCCCTGGACCTCTACCGGACGGTCGAGATGGCCGACCGGTTCGCCGAGGGTGTCCGTGACCTCGTCGGGCAGGGAAAGCCGGTCGCGATCACCGAGTTCGGCGCCTCCTGCTTCCGGGGCGCGGGCGACATGGGCGCTCGCGGCCTGGAGATCGTCGAGTACGACAAGAAGACCGGACCGGTTCGGCTGAAGGGGGAGTACGAACGCGACGAAGCCGGCCAGGCCGCGTATCTGCGCGAGCTGCTGGAGGTCTTCGAGGCGGAAGGTGTCGACAGCGCCTTCGTGTTCATCTTCGCGCTCTACGACCATGTGCACCGCCCCGACGGCGACCCCCGCGACGACCTCGACCTCGCCAGCTACGGCATCGTGAAGGTCCTGGAGAACCGCTGCGGGGACACCTATCCGGACATGCCCTGGGAGCCCAAGGCCGCGTTCCACGCCCTGGCCGAGTTCTACCGGGAGCACTGAGAGCGACCCTCGGCCGCCATCGAGCACGGCGGCCGCCGGCCCCGTGGATCCGCCGCTTCCCTGTTCGGTACCAATTAGGTACCGTACGGCTATGCCGTCACTCAATATCAGCTTCACCGACGACGAGCTGGAAGCGGTCCGCGCGGCGGCCGCCGCCGAGGGCAAGTCGCTCAAGCAGTACGTCCATGACCTGCCCCTCCGTGAGCAGCAGCGTCTCCAGTTCGTCCGCTACGCCGTCAGCTGGGGCGAACAGCACCGGGGCGAGTTCGACGAGGCCTTCGCCAACGAGGTCCCACCAGCGCGCCACGACAGGAGGGCGGAAGCCGCCTGATGCCGGTGCTGTACATCGACGTGGCCTGGCTCCTGGACGTACAGGAACAGGCCGTTCCGGAAGATGTCTCGGTGGCCGACTACTCGGCGCTGGTCGCCGCCGTGGCCCGGCACAAGACCCGCATCCCGCGCCCGGCGACCAGCGAACCCGATGTGGCCTGGCGCGCGGCGGCGCTCATCCACACCCTGGTGCGCCTGGAGCCCCTGCCGTACCGCAACAGCCTGTACGCCTGCCAGGTCGCCGCCGCGTATATGCACGCCTCCGGCGAGGGGATCGATCCGCCGTACGGGGCTCTCGTCGAACTCGTACGTGCCATCCAGTCGGGCAAGGCCAGTGTCTACCAGGCGGCGGACCAGATCCGCGGCTGGCGCATCTGAGGCGCCTGAGCCGCCGGCCTCCTCGGGGAGGTCCGGGGAAGGACCCGCTCAGGTCCCCTGCGGCTGACGCCCGGGGGCCGGAGCGGGGGACGGGCCGGGAACGGCGGCCGGTCTGGGCGCGGTGACCGGAGCCCGCGCGGGTGCCGGGGCCGGGTCGATCCGTTCCAGCAGGGTGCTCACCGCGCCCAGCACCAGTGTGGTCACCTCGGTGGCATCCGCCGTCGACAGCGGCTCCTTCGGTGCCACCACCCGCAGCAGACCGATGCCCAGCAGCCAGGCCAGCACGAGATCCGCGCGCAGCGCCGCGTCCGGGCGGGCGGTCAGTGTGCGCAGCACCCGCGCGTACTCCTCGCCCAGCTGCTCGCGCACCGCCGAGACCACCCCGCCGTTGCCCCCCGACCGCAGGAACGCCTCCAGGGACGGGTCCCGGTCGGCGGCGGGCGCGAGAAGATCACGCAGCACCGTGGCGAGCAGGTGTTCCGCGGGCGTGGTGGCCAGCTGGTCCCGGCCCACCTCCGCCATGACCTCCTCGAAGAGCGCCTCTTTCGAGCCGAAGTAGCGGAAGACCAGCGCCTGATTCGCCTCGGCCAGGCCGGCGATGTCCCGCACCGTGGTGCTGTCGAAACCGCGCTCGGCGAAGAGCGTGGTGGCGGCGTCGAGCAGCGCCTGTCTCGTACCAGCGGCATTGCGCCGTCGCTCGGGCCCCTGCTGGGCCATGTCGCACCTCCCGTACTCCGTGCACCGGACACGGTAATGCCGGGACGGGCCGAATCCACCGGCCGTGAGGCCCGGTTGACGGGACCCGACGCCCCTCCTACCGTTTGTAATCGAGCGCTTACATTCCGCGGCTCGCATAGGGGCCGACCCGTGCGCGAAACGAGCCGCGTCAACGACTCGCGATCGGGGCTCTTCGATGACCGATGTACAGGACGCACCGGCCGGACCCGTCGGCTACCCCTTCAACCGGACCGACGGGATCGCGCTGTCCGACGCGTACGCCGACGCCCGTGAGCTCCCCGGGCTGCTGAGGGTCAAACTGCCGTACGGGGAGCCGGCCTGGCTCGCCACCCGCTACGCCGACGCCCGGCTCGTCCTGGGCGACCGCCGGTTCAGCCGCGCGGCGGAGGACGGGCACGACGCTCCCCGGCAGTGGGCGAGACAGCGACCCGGCGGCATCCTCAGCATGGACCCACCGGACCACTCCCGGCTGCGCACCCTGGTGGCCAAGGCGTTCACCGTCCACCGGGTCGAGAAGATGCGGCCCGACATCAGCCGGCTCGCCGACGGGCTCGTGGACGATCTGATCGCCGCCGGGCCGCCCGTGGATCTTGTCGAGAACTTCGCGCTGCCGATCCCGGTCGCCGTGATCTGCCAGCTGCTCGGTGTACCGGTGGAGGACCGCCCGCGGTTCCGCGAGTGGAGCGACGCCGCGCTGTCCACCAGCGGGCTCACCCCCGAGGAGTTCACCGCCAAGAGCGACGAGCTGCGCGCGTACATGGCCGGTCTGATCGCCCGGCACCGGGAGGAGCCCGCCGACGATCTCATGTCCGCGCTGATCGAGGCGCGCGATGTCGACGACCGGCTCTCCGAACCGGAACTCGTCGATCTGTGCGTCGGCATCCTGGTCGCCGGCCACGAGACCACGGCGACGCAGATCCCCAACTTCGTCTACGCCCTGCTCGAACACCCGGACCAGCTGCGGCGGTTGAGCGAGGAGCCCGCGCTGATCCCGGGCGCCGTCGAGGAATTGCTGCGCTTCGTACCGCTCGGCGCGGGCGCGGCGTTCCCCCGATACGCCACCGAGGACATCGAGGTCGGCGGCACACTCGTACAGGCGGGGGAGCCGGTGCTGGTCGCGGTGGGCGCGGCCAACCGGGACGCGCTCAGGTTCAGTGCACCGGGCGTGCTGGACATCGAGCGCGAGGGCAACCAGCATCTGGGCTTCGGACACGGTGTCCACCACTGTCTCGGCGCGCCACTGGCCAGGGTGGAACTCCAGGAGGCGCTGCGCGCGCTGCTGACCCGGCTGCCCGGTCTGCGGCTGGCGGGCGACATCGTCTGGAAGCAGCAGATGATCGTTCGTGGCCCGCGCACGATGCCGATCGGGTGGTGACCGATGGCCTGGCAGCTGCGCGTCGACGGAGAACGCTGTATGGGGTCGGGGATGTGCGCGGGGATGGCGCCCGACCACTTCACCCTGGAGGGCGACCGGTCCCGGCCCCTGGCCGGAAGCGTCGATCCCCATGAGGCCGTGCTCGACGCGGCCGACTCGTGCCCGGCGATGGCGATCACCGTCGTGGACGGCGGACGCGAGATCGCCCCGCGTCCCTGACAGGTGTGTTCGATCCCGCGCGCCCTGGATTCCGCCGGGATTCGGCCACCCCGTCCCCCGATGCGGGGTGGCCGAACTCGACACACCGCATTGGATCGCCTCGCACGGACGGATGACAGCCCCGGTCACTGGTCACGGTGCCCGAACCCGCCGGTGCGGGTGTGCACGACGCACGGAGCGACGCGCGGATCGTGCGCCGTGCGCGGTCGGGAGGACGGCGTTCTGGTCATGGCGCACGGTCGGGGGCGAGCGGGATCTCCCCCAGCAGACCGAAGGCGTACACGAGATCGTGGACGCCGGAACCGGTCGTCAGCAGATCCCGGTTGAGCAGGCGCTCCGCGGTACGCAGATGGGCCGCGACAGTCGTACGGCTGTTGCCGAGACTCCGAGCGGTCCGCTGCGCGTCGGTGTTCGTCTCGATCCAGGTACGCAGTGTGGTCCGCACGCGGCGATGGCCGGCGCCTTCGAGCGGTTCGAGGAAACCCTCGGCCCATGTGGTGGCGGCCGGTGCGCGGAACAGCGCCTCCCCGCCGGGGACGTCCGGGCCCCCGCCGACCGGTTCGGCGTCCTGGTGCAGGCCGGTGATGGCGAGGGCCAGCGCGACGGTGGCGCGGGAGCGGACGTCTCGGAGGTCCGCACCGAGCGCGTCCTCGGCGCGACGGAGATGGGCGGTGACGGTGTTGCGGCTGATGCCCAGCAGATCGGCCACACCGGATCGCGGGAAGTGCATCGCCAGCCGGGTCGTCTCGATGGTGAGCGCGGGCAGCGGGCGCAGTGGCCGGAGAAAGGAACGGGCCCAGCCGACGGCGGCGTCGCGCGGCAGCAGCCGTTCCAGCGGCTCCCGGCCCCGGTAACCGGCCACTCTGCCGGGGGCGTTGCCCGCCACCGCCAGGGCGTGCCTGGCCTGTTCGTATGCCTCGGCCGTCGCGCGGAGCGGATGCGCGGCGCTGATCCCCAGCGCGTAACGCGGACACTGCCCGACCAGCTCACGCAGCGCCGCGCCCAGACCGCCCGGAGCTCCCGGACCGCCCGGCGCGCCGGGTCCCCGCCCATCGCCGTCCTCCGTTCCGTCGTCCTCGGCGATCAGACAGATCAGATGCTCGTCATAGACGGGACAGCGCACCATCAGACCCCGGCCGTGGTAGCCCGAGGAGTCCTGGTGGGCCCGCGCGAGCCGGTCCCGGTCCTCCGGCGGGCAGCGCAGCAGATGGACCCGGACGCGGTCGCAGTCCAGCAGCGCGGGTACGGCCCCGGTCGTCATCCGGCGGGCCAGCACCGTATCCCCGGCCATCAGCGCCATGAAGAGGGCCACACGCAGCTGGTGCGCCTTCTCCTGGTACCCGTGGAGCGCCGTGTCGGCGGTGCGCGCTCGGTCCAGGATGCTGATGACGCTTCCGGTGTGCGACGCGAGGGACGACGCCCGGGGGCTCAGTCCGGCGGGCCCGGCGAGCACCAGTACCCGGCGCGGCGACTCGGTCCCGACCGCCTCCAGCCGCAGGTGCACCGCCCCGATCTCCGTGGCGGCCGAGGCCATGTGGCCAGTGGCCAGCCGGGTGAGCATCGGCCCGAGCGGGCCGAGGGCCTCCTCGGGGAAGCGCGGGGTGGACAGCTCCACGGCGCCCGCGCCGTCGACGAGCGCGATCTCCCTGCCCAGCTGGCGGTGGAGCCAGTCGACCACGCCTTGCAGTCCGGCGTCCGGCCGCCATGCCAACTTCCCGACCACATAAAGGAATTCATCGAGTCGGCTGTCGGGTGCCCGTCTCTCCGGGTCCCCTTCCATCAGGTCCTTCCCTTCGAGTTCGCACGGAGCCGGTGCCCGTTTCGGCAACGGTCAGTCTAAGGGCGCGTCGCCCGTGGGAGTGTCGCCGGCGATCCGCTCGACGGTCCGGCCGGACGCTTCCCCATCCCTGTCCGGCATGTCAGACTCGTCACAGGCTGTGCCACGGGGGTGGGCGTGATCATGACGGGCGCGCGGTTGCCCTGGGCCGCGTCGAAGGAGATCGACAGGGCCGCGGCACGGCTCGCCCGTACCAGGGCCTGGCCCGCCCTGTGGGCGCTGACGTGTTCGGTGCCGGTCGCGGACGCCGTACGGGCCGCGCGCCGGCTGCGCCTCGGGCGCTGGAGCCCGCCCGACCAGTACGGCAGGGCCCTCGCGGAGCGTCTGGCGGCGCAGGACCCGGGGACGGCCGACCGGGTCACCGCGGAAGCCTGGAACGACCTCGGCCGGGTGTTCCCGACGCCGATCGCCCATGCGGGCCAGGTGTCCTTCGCACCGGGCGGGGGAGCCATGGCACTGCGGACCTCCACGGTCGGCGGGGGCGACGGGCAGCGTCTCGCCCTCGCCGGACTCCCCGGAACCGGGCTCTCGTGGGTGTACTCCGGTACGCGGGAGCACGAGTCGGTCAGTTGCCCGGGCCCCCGCGAGCTGATCGCGCTCCGCCGTACCGGCGCCCCCGGCGTCGAACTCGTCCGGTACACCCCCGAGGACACTCAGATCCTCGCCGACGGTGCGGAGTTGACCGGCGGGCGCACCGTGGCCACCGCGCACGGTTTCGTCGTCGGGCTGCGGACGGCGCCCGTCGCGCTGACCGGGACCGCGGCCGGACCCGTCGAGCGGACCGCGCTCCTCCCCTTCGGGCTCACGCGCGGTGATCTGCTCGCCGTGGGCCCCGCGGGTGGCGCTCTGGCGTTCGGTGACCGGGCCCGCCTCGTCGTGACCGACGCACGACTGTCGACGCTGCTCGCGGGAGTCACCGTGCCCGGCCCGCACGGCGACATCGTGGCCCTGGCCTTCGCGGGCCCGAGGCGGCTGATCACCTCCGGCGCCCGGGGCGGGCTCTGGATGTGGGAGCCGGCGGGCGGGCGCCTTCTGCCCGTGGCCAGAACGGACGCGCCGCCGTTGTCGGAGCTGTTCTCCGTGCCCGCCTGGCGGGTGGTCGGCGGCTGGGCCGCGCAGGAGGGCCGGCCGTACTTCTTCGACAGGACGGACCTTTCGGCCGTACCCGTGCCCGCCGCCCTCGCCGGGGCGGGCCAGTGGATCACCGCGTCGCCCGACGGCAGATACATCGTCCGGGCGGCTCGTACGGGCCGGGCGCGCGGCGACGCGTCTTTGCGACAGCCCTCCGCCGACTCCACCGTCGTCCACGATCTGCGGCATCCGTCGGCCGCGCTCAAGCTGCCGATCGCCGCGCTGACCCCGGACGATGTCCGCGCGCTGGGCGTCGCGCTCCAGGCTTCGCCGCCGGGCCCCGCTCCGGCCAGGCGCCCGCTGCTGGAGCTGGCGCGCGACTGCGCCGCCTACCTGCTCGACGGCCATGTCCGGTGGGACGGGACGCGCTGACGCCCCGCCCCGCCCGGACGCCACGCCCCGGTACCTTCCGTTCGCGGCCCTGTCGGTGGTGGTTCCGTCGGTGGTGGCTCCGTCGGCCCGCTCAGCCGGTGAAGTGATGCCTCCCCGAACCGGCGGCGAACACGGCGCAGCCGTCCTCCCGTCGCAGGAACGTGGCGGTTGCGTGCCGTACGTCCGCCCGGCCCTTGCCGGTCGTGGGGGCCGCGCCGCCCCCGGCGCCCTCGGGGATCCACACCTCGGCGGTGGTGTTGGCGGGCAGGGAGACGGTGAGCCGGAAGCCGTCGGAGTCCTTCGTCCAGTGTGTGCTGATCGGGCCGTAGAGCGAGTCGTAGCGCCCCTCGGCCTCCGTGACCCCGCCACCGGGCCGCGGCCGTACGACGATCTCCCGGAACCCCGGGCCACCCGGGGCGATGCCGACGATGTTCGCGTACATCCACTCGCCCACCGAGCCGTACGCGTAGTGGTTGAAGGAGTTCATCCCGGCGTCCTGGAAACTGCCGTCCGGCCTGATGGAGTCCCACCGCTCCCACATCGTCGTGGCGCCCTGGTCGATCTGGTAGCCCCAACTCGGGAACGTCCGGCGCGTCAACAGCCGGTAGGCGACATCGTTGTGACCGGTGGCGGTGAGGACCGGCAGCAGTCGCGGGGTGCCGAGGAAGCCCGTCGACAGATGCCAGTCCTTGGCCCTGATGAGCTCGACGAGCCGGTCGGCGGCGGGTCCGCGGTCGCCGTCGGCCAGCAGATCCATCGACAGGGCCAGGACGTACGCGGTCTGCGTATCCCCCTTCACCCGTCCGCCCGCGGAGACATACGCCGCGCGGAAGGCGTCGCGTACGGCGCGGAACAGCGCGGCGTACGGCGCCGGGTCCTTGCCGAGGACCTCGGCGACCCTGGCGACGAGGTCGGCGCTGTGCGCGAAGTAGGCCGTGCCGATGACGTCCTTGGGCGTCTCGTCCTGGATGTTGAGCCAGTCGCCGAACCCGTCGGCGGGGCGCAGATAACCGCTGCTGTGTGCCTCCAGATAGTCGAGCCACCTCAGCATGGAGGCCCAGGACTGCTCCAGCACCCGCACGTCCCCGTACGCCTGGTAGAGCGCCCAGGGCACGGTGACCCCCGCGTCTCCCCAGCCCGCCGCGCCGCTGCCGACCCCGGCGAGATCGGGGGCGACATGGGTGAGGGCGCCGTTGTCCTCCTGCGCGTCACGCAGATCCCCCAGCCACTTGGTGAGGAAGCGCGCCGATTCCATGGTGTACGCGGCGGTGGGCGCGAAGACATTGATGTCGCCGGTCCAGCCGAGCCGTTCGTCGCGGGCGGGCGTGTCGGTGGGTATGGAGACGAAATTGCCGCGCTGGCCCCAAGTGATATTGCTGTGCAGCTGGTTGAGCATCGGGACGTTCGTTCTGAAATCCATGGTGAACGGCGCCGAGGTGTGGATGACCCGCCCCACGACCGCCCCGGGCCCCGGCTTCCCCGGATAGCCCGTCACCTCCACATAGCGGAAGCCGTGGAAGGTGAAGCGCGGCTCGTAGGTCTCCTGGCCCCCTCCCCTGAGGGTGTAGGTGTCGGTGGCGCGCGCGGTGCGCAGATTGTCCGTGTAGATCGTGCCGTCGGGGTTGAGCACCTCGGCGTGGCGCAGCCGTACGGTGGTGCCGGCGGCGCCGGAGACGGTCAGCCGGGCCGCGCCGACCATGTTCTGGCCGAGATCGAAGACGAAGACGCCGGGCCGGGGCTCCGTCACCTTCTTCGCGGGCAGTTCACCCGCCACTCGCGAGGGACCGTCCACCTCCGCCACGAGCGCCGCGCCGACCTCGTCGACGGCTTCCGCGGAAACCCAGCCGGTCGCGTCGAATCCGGGGCGTGTCCAGCCGTCGGTCTCCAGCCGGGCGTCGTACGCCTCGCCCGCCATCAGATCGGCGCCGGTCACGGGCCCGGTCGCGGCGCGCCAGTCGGTGTCCGACAGCACCCGCTCGGTGGTGCCGTCCGTGTAGGTGATCTCCAACTGTGCCAGCAGGGCGGGCCGTTCGCCATACTGGTGCGGGCCGAACCAGGCGATGTTCCCCGCGTACCAGCCGGCCGCGACCGTCGCCCCGAGGGCGTTGGTACCGGATCTGAGCAGCCGGGTCACGTCGTACGTCTGGTACTGGACGCGCTGGTGGTAGTCGGTCCAGCCGGGCGCGAGCCGGTCCTCGCCGATCCGCTCGCCGTTGAGATGGGCCTCGTACAGTCCGAGGGCCGTGGAGTAGAGCCGGGCGCGCGCGACCTTCGCCCCGCCCCGCAGCCGGAACTCGTGGCGCAGCTGCGCGGCGGGGGAGTAGGAGACCCGCACCGCGCCCCAGGGGCCGGAGCCCCACGCGGCGAGCGTCTTGGCGGCGGGCCACGCGGTGTCGTCGTAGTCGACGGTCCCCCAGTCGCCCGAGGGCTCCCGGTCGGTGGACCGCCAGCTGCCGTCGGTGACGAAGGCGGTGGTGCCGTGCGCTGTCGTCAGTTCCAGCAGACCGAGCAGACCCGCGGGCCCGGTGGTCGCGTTGGTGGCGGAGACGGCGATCACATTGGCGCCGGTACGCAGTTGGCCGGTCACATCGACGACGACGGGTCGTTTCCAGTTCTCGGCGGGGCCGTTCGCCTCGGTGTGCGCGACATCGACGCCGTTCACCGAGGCGGTGAAGCCGTCGTCGGCGGTGATGACCAGCCGGGCGCGGACGACACCGGCAGGTATCACGGCCCGGCCGCGGAACCAGCGGGTCGCCGCCGGGGCGCTGCTGGCCGGATCCCCCTCGGGGAACCAGATCCAGGAGGCGCCGTCCAGCGCGGGCGCGCCGACAAGCGCGGCAGGCGCGGTGATCCAGCGTGCCGACCAGTCGGAGGCGTCGGTGAGCCCGGTCTCCCACCAGGAGGGCGCGCTCCATCCCGACGCCCTTCCGTCGGCGTCCCACACCCGTACCGTCCAGTGGTAGCGGGTACGTGCCTTCAACTCCGGTCCCGCGTACGGGACCAGGACCGATTGTGTGGAGGTGATCCGCCCGCTGTCCCAGATGTCGGGTGTCGCGAGACGTTCCGGAGAGGTGGCGACCCGTATCTGATACGCGCTCTGCCGCTGTCCGGGCCGGTCGGACACGACGGGCCAACTCAGCCTGGGGCGTGGAGTGTCGAGGCCGAGCGGATGGCGCACGTACTCGACGGTCGGTTCGGTGACGCGCGCGCCCGCCCCGGCGCCCGGCCCGGTGGCCGGTGCCATGGACGGATCGGCTGCGGCGGCCGGAACGGTCCCGGCGACAAGCGCTGTTCCCAGGGTGGTGGCGGACGTACCGAGCAGTCGTCTTCTGCTGATCACAATGCGACTCCGTTACGACTCGACGGTGAATCGTTTCACTTTTGGGAAAGTAGGGAGGCGCCTGTGAACTGTCAAGGGTTCTGTGACGGCCATGGCGAAGCCGCGAGAGCGACAAGTTCCCTCTATTGACGGGGTGGTTGGCGTTGCTCTAGCTTCCCTGAAGGGCCTGTTGAAACCTTTCATGTACGCGAGTGACGTGATCTTGAGATATCCGCATGCCTAGACTCCTGGCCAAAGCTTCGATCGGGACCTGGAGTGAAGATGGCGCAGCAGGAGAATCCAGTACGGCGGATCAACACGGGCGAGGCGCATTCGGCCCGCGTCTACGACTACATCCTGGGCGGGAAAGACAACTACCCGGTGGACAAGGAAGCCGGAGACGCGATGTGCCGCGAGTGGCGGGCGCTGCCGGTGCACATGCGGGCCAACCGGGAGTTCATGCACCGCGCGGCCCGGTATCTCGCGCGGGAGAAGGGCATCCGGCAGTTCCTCGACATCGGCACCGGCCTGCCCACTTCGCCCAATGTGCACGAGGTCGTCCAGGAGGTCCGCCCCGACGCGAGCATCGTCTACGTGGACAATGACCCGATCGTGCTCGCGCACGCGCGGGCGCTTTTGACCAGTTCCCCCGAGGGCCGCACCGCCTATGTCGACGCCGATATGCGTGACCCCGACGCGATCCTCGGCTCGCCCCAGTTCCAGGAGCTCCTCGATCTGCGCGAGCCGGTGGGGCTGCTGATCATCGGCATTCTGCACTTCATCCTCGACACCGACGACGACCACGGCCTCGTCCAGCGCCTGCTGGACCCGCTGCCCGCGGGCAGCTTCCTGGCCATGACCATCGGCACCGCCGACTTCGCCCCGCAGGAGGTGGGCCGCGTCGCCGCCGAGTACGCGCGCCGCGGTATGCCCATGCAACTGCGCACGCAGGCCGAGGCCGAGGCGTTCTTCGACGGTCTCGAACTGGTCGAGCCGGGCGTCACCCAGGTCCACCACTGGCGGCCGGACGCCGACCAGGAGGACATCGACGACCGTGACATCGCCATGTACGGAGGCGTCGCCCGGAAGAAGGCCTGAGCCGGAGTCCCGCCCGAGTCGGGACCGGCCCGAGTCGGGACCGGCCCGAGTCGGGACCGGCCCGAGCCGGGGCGCGGTCAGCGGCTGATGCCCGTGCGAGCGTGGTCGCAGGGGCATCGGTGTGTCCGTCCGTCAGTTCCTCAACGTGTCCTCGCCGCAGGTCAGTTGACGAAGACGGAGGGGCTGCCGGACTGGCTCGTGTCCCTGACCGGGCCGTACTTGGCGGAGAAGTAGCTGGAGCCCGGGCAGGTGGCCGGCCCCGACGACCTGCTGAACAACTGGTTGGTGAAGGTGATGGAGTTGTCGGTGTTGGACGTGGCGCCGCTCAGCCCCGTGGAGGTGTAGACGCAGGTCGTCAGTCCGAGCAGGGTGTTCAGCTTGACGGTTGTCTGTACCGCGCCCGCCGCACCGGCGCCCACGGTGAGCGGCCCCCCGGAGGTGACGGTCGTGTTGTAGGGCAGCCGGTCGACCGTGATGCTCTGAACCCCGGTGGTACCCAGAATGTTTGATGTGCAGCCGCCGAAGGTGTGCGCCGTCAGCGACTCGGTGGCGGTCCCCGGTGCGGCCGGATTGCCGGTGACGGTCGCGGTGAACTGCGAAACCGTGCAGGTGATTCCGGTGGATCCGCCGGCCGTGGTGCGGATCGCGACGCTCGCGCCGCTGCTGAGCGAGGAGGTGAAGACGTCCCCGACCGCGACGGCGGGGCCGGCCGCGCTGCCGTAGGTGAGCACATTGCCGGCGGCGGCACCGGCGGTGGACGCCGTACCGGTGGCGGAGGCTGTTGCGGTGGCGAGGAGGGCGACGGCTGCGCCGACGCCCGCGGTGGCGAGAACGGTACGTCGTAAGCCCGTGCGAGTGCCCATGCGAAGTCCCTTTCGCGAGCGGTGGGATGAGGTTGTGCGAACGCGCTGTGGCGGCTCGGCCAGGCGCGTGGTCACGGCCGGCGAGAGAGGCGACCGGCTGTGCGGCAGCCGCTCCTCAAGGGAACGCTGGAGCGGCGGGATGGAGCGGAAGAATGGTGTGGGAGGGCGGTGCCCGCGGGGGCAGCGCCGGAGGGTGTATGGGGGGTGAACGGTTGCGGTACGGGACCGGCGCCACGGACCCGCACCGCGCCGCGAACGAGCGCGGCACAGAAGGAAACCCAAGAGCGTTGTAAACCTGTCCGGTGCACGGAGTCAAGGCCTCAAGGGGGAAGTCGGCGATGAATGTTACCCACGGTACCCAGACGTCAGCGGTGGTGCCGGGGGCACGCGCCGGTCGCGAGCCCGAGCGGCCCGTCCGGCGCGCACCGGACTGGGAGCAGGCCCATACGCGATCAACACCCAATTTTCACAAGATGGTTGACCGGGTGGATACCTGGGAGTAACTTTCCGGGTCGACTCCCATGGCCGCGCCGTCGCCCGGGGAAACCCATCGGCGCCGGGAGCCGTCCGCGCCAGGACATCGCCACGCAAGCTCGTTCCGGTCATCACACCCTCAGGAGCAGCTCATGGCCACGTCCGAAATCACCGGCGGGGAACCGCCAGAGAGAGCCGAACGGCGGGGGAGAGTGCGGCTGCGCCGCGCCGCTCTCATGGGTGTACCGGCGATCGCCGCGGCCGCCACCCTCGTGATCCTCACGGCGCAGGGCGCCATCGCCGCTCAGTTCGCCATCTCCGGCATGCCCTTCACCGTCACGGCCGACCGCCTGGAGGGCCAGGGCTTCGAGCAGTTCGGCGGCATCGACAACATGGCGGAGGGCAGCCCCAACGCCGGCGACACCGGAGGCCAGGTGTTGGTGGTGGTCTCCGCCATCAAGAAGGCCGAACTCACCAAGCTCTGCCAGAGCGTCGAGATCGGCGGCACCTATCTGCACATCACCGCGGGCGACAAGGGCACTCCCGTGTCCGCGACCGATCTCACCACCGACTCGACGGTCCTGACGGGCGATCGGGCGGACTTCGACAACATCGAGATCGGCGGGGACGCGAGCACCTTCACCAAGGCGGGCGTCAAGGGTCCGCTCGGTGTCTTCGGCCAGCAGGCCGACACGGTCACCATCACCCATCTGCGCCAGACCAACTGGGCGACCACCGCTGCCAAGTTCCGGCTGCCCAACCTTCATCTCAGCTTCCGCTCGAAGGGCTGCTGAGGGTGGCTCCCCTCGAACCGGACCCCCCGGCCGGGGCCGCTGTCCCGGCCGGGGGCCGCCATCCGCTGCGCGCCTTCACCGCCTGGCGCGGACGCCGGCCCTTCTGGGGCGGGACGCTCCTGCTGCTCGGCGGAGTGGAGATCCTGCTCACCGAACAGGCCTCGATCTCGGTTGTCCTGCAAGCGGGCGCGGGCGGCATCGCCGCCTATCTGCTTCCGCTGGTCATGGCCGTATGCGGACTGCTGGTACTGCTGAACCCGGGGCAGCGGCTGTTCTACTCGGTCATCGGTGTGCTGGTCGCCCTGGGCACCTGGATCACATCCAACCTGGGCGGGTTCTTCGTCGGTCTGGTGCTCGGTGTCGTCGGCAGCTCGCTGGCCTTCGGCTGGCTGCCCGACCAGGAGCCGCGCCGACGGCGGCGGCGGGCTCCACACGAGTCGGCCTGACGGCCTCAGCGGTCACGGTGCTGCCCTGCTTCCGGCACACCACCGTGACATCGGTCGGTCCGGCGAGGACGTCGACCACCGCCGAATTCGGATAGGCGTCCGCGCGCCCCCGGAAGTCCGAACCCCACGTACGGACGTCGCTTCCGCGGGCGTTCCCGGGCAGCCGGGGCTTCGGACCTACTCCTTGAGGGCTTCGTACTGCTCCGGAAGCGCCTGCGTACGCACCCTGCGGACATAACCGTCGACGAGCCGCTGGAGCACATCGACGGTGGTGGCGATGTCGCGCTCCTCCACGCCGTGCAGGGCCCGTTGGAGACTGTCGCGGTTGGCCCGGTGGAGCTGTGAGAGCAAGGCCGTCCCCTCCGCCGTGATCACCACCCGGCGGGCGCGGCCGTCGAGGGGATCGGGTGTGCGCTCGACGAGCCGCTGGGCCTGCAACCGGGCGATCTGACGGGTGACATGGGAGGGCTCGACCATGAGCCGGTCGGCGAGATCGCCGACCCGGCTGCCCCCCTCGCTCTTGTCGAGGGCCAGCAGCAGATACACGTCCGAGCGGCGGGCGGTCACACCTGCCTGCGAGATCTGCTGGTCGTGCGCCTGGGAGCGGGTGAGCAGATACGACAGCAGGGCCAGCATCTTCTCCAGTGCGGCTGTGGGTTCCGGGGCGGTGTCGGCGTCCGGCATGGAGGAACTGTAACGGCATCGGCGCGCAAGGGGACGCGGGTAGCCGCGGTCGGCATTCGGCCAATGTGGAACCCACGCTTCTGTCCCCTTCCGTCCGTGCGTACAGGCGCGTTAGCGTGACCGAGAGTTAATTGCTTTTGTTAGGCAATTCGCTCACAGCTCGGTCTCCCTGGAATCCATCCGCACTCTGTGCGAAGGAGAACCCCCCATGACCGTTACCGACCACCCCCCTCGCCTCACCGCCCCCGCCTCCCGGGGCGCCTGCCCCTTCTCCCCGCCTCCCGAGTACGAACAGGCGCGCGAGGAGGCCCCCGTGACCCGGGTGACGCTCTGGGACGGCTCCCAGTGCTGGCTGATCACTCGTCATGAAGACGTCCGCGCGGTCCTCGGCGACCCGAGGTTCAGCGCCGAGGCAACCCGCCCCGGGTATCCCTTCCTCACCCCCGCACGCAAGAAGCTGTCCTCGGGCGAGGCGAGCTTCATCCGGATGGACGACCCGGACCACGCCCGGCTGCGCCGGATGCTCACCGCCGACTTCATGGTCAAGAAGATCGACGCGATGCGCCCCGAGATCCAGCGCCTCACCGACGATCTGCTGGACCGGATGACCGCCTCCGGGTCGGCGGCCGACCTGGTGACGGAGTTCGCGCTGCCGCTGCCGTCCCTGGTGATCTGCCGTCTGCTCGGGGTGCCCTACGAGGACCACGACTACTTCCAGGAGCGCAGCCGGGTCCTGCTGCACAACGCGTCGACGGAGACCGAGATCCTGGCCGCCAGCGACGAACTGCGCGAGTACCTGATCGCACTGGCGAAGGCCAAGGAGCACACGCCGGACGACGGCATCATCAGCCGGCTGACGGCCCGGGGCGAACTCAGCGTGAGCGAGGCGGCGTCCATGGGGCTGCTGCTGCTGATCGCCGGCCATGAGACGACCGCGAACATGACCGCGCTGTCGGTGCTCGCGCTGCTGCGCGAACCCGACCAGTGGACCCGGCTCCAGGAGGACCCCTCGCTGGTGAAGGGGGCGGTCGAGGAACTGCTGCGCTATCTGACCATCGTGCACAACGGCGTCACCAGGGCCGCCACCGAGGATGTCACCGTCGGCGGCCGGACGATCCGCGCGGGCGAGGGGGTCATCTGCACCCTCAACACCGCCAACCGCGACGCGGATGTCTTCCCGTCCGGCGGGAACCTCGATGTGGCCCGGGACGCGCGCCGCCATGTCGCCTTCGGCTTCGGAGTGCACCAGTGCCTGGGCCAGCCACTGGCCCGGGTGGAGCTCCAGATAGCTCTGGCGACCATCATCCGCCGGCTGCCGGAGCTGCGGCTCGACGTGCCGTTCGAGGACATCCGCTTCCGTGGCGACATGGCCGTGTACGGGGTGTACGCGCTTCCGGTGGCCTGGTGAGCGCCGGAGTGGAGAGGGAGATCATGGAAATCGAGCTCGACCAGGACAAGTGCTGCGGAGCGGGACAGTGCGTCAACGTCGCCCCCGAAGTGTTCGACCAGCGTGACGAGGACGGCATAGCATTCATTCTCGACGCGCGGCCGCCGGCCGCGCTGCACGAGCAGGTACGCGAGGCCGCGCTCATCTGTCCGGCCGCCGCGATCCGACTGGAGCGATAGTGAGCGGAGCGGGAGTGGGCGAGGTCCGGCATGTGACCGTCGTCGGCGCCTCGGCGGCGGGTATGTCCACCGCCGAGGGGCTGCGCAGGGCCGGCTTCGAGGGGCGTATCACCGTCATCGGTGAGGAGGTCCATCTCCCCTACGACAGACCGCCGTTGTCGAAGCAGCTGCTGTCGGGCGCCTGGGAACCCGAGCGGCTGCGGCTGCGCGGCGAGGACGTACTGACGGACCTACGGCTCGATCTGCGGCTCGGTGTCAGGGCGACGTCCCTGGACACCACGGCGCGCGAGGTCGTCCTGGCCGACGGTGAACGGATCGGCTACGACGCCCTCGTGGTGGCGACCGGCGCCGCCGCCCGCCGGCTGCCCGGTACGGAAGGCATCGCCGGGGTGCATGTGCTGCGCACCCTGGAGGACGCCCTCGGTCTGCGGGACGATCTGCGCGGCCGGCCGCGGCTCGTCATCGTCGGGGCGGGTTTCGTCGGCTGCGAGGCCGCCGCCGTGGCCCGTGAACTGGGCGCCGAGGTCACCATGGTCAGCGATGTCCCGATGCCGCTGTCCGACGTACTCGGTCCGGAACTGGGCGCGATGCTCTCCGAGGTGCATCGCGAGCACGGAGTACGGCTGGAGACCGGCGTGCTCGTCGAGGGGATCGCCGCCGAGGGCGGCCGTGTCACCGGGGTGCGCCTGGCCGACGGCCGTACGCTCCCCGCGGACGCGGTACTGGTCGGGATCGGGGCCAGGCCCAGCACCGGCTGGCTGGAAGGGAGCGGTCTTCCGGTCGGCGACGGGGTGGAGTGCGATCCCACCCTGTACGCCGGGTCGGGGGTCTGGGCGGCCGGCGATGTCGCGTGCTGGCTGCACCCGCGCACCGGCGCTCCGACCAGGATCGAGCACCGCACGAACGCCGCCGAACAGGGCCTCGCCGTCGCCAGGAACATTCTGGCCGGGCCCGCGGCGGCCGTTCCGTTCGCTCCCGTTCCGTATGTCTGGTCCGATCAGTACGACCTGAAGGTGCAGATCTTCGGCCGTACGCGGGACGCCGACGAGGTGCGCGTCGTGGAGGGCGCTGTCGTGGACCGCAAGCTCATCGCGCTCTACGGGCGCGAGGGCCGGGTCTGCGGCGCGGTCTCCGTCAATATGGCGCGGGCGGCCCGTCCTTACCGCGCGCTGGTGGCCGAGGGCGCCGACTGGGCGACCGCGGTCGGCGCGCGCACGGAGCTGGTGACATAGCCGGAAGTCACTTCCGTGGGAGCGGGTCCGGCCGAGTCGGCCGGACCCGCTCTTCGTGGCGGTAGGGGCTGAAGCCGAGTGCCGTAGCTGAGTGTCGAAGCGCTTCGATCCGACTGTGGACAGGTCATCACCATGCCCTTTAATCTCAAAGGCATATCTGCCCATGCTTGTCGAAGCGCTTCACACCTCAACCGGCCTGCCTGGAGAGCTGAATGGTCACCCTCGCCGATGTCGCTCAGCATGCCGGAGTGTCCGCCAGCACGGTGAGCTATGTCCTCAGCGGCAAGCGGTCCATCTCGGCCTCCACCCGGGAACGGGTCGAGCGCAGCATCGAACAGCTCGGCTACCACCCCAACGCCGGTGCCCGCGCGCTGGCCAGCAGCCGGTCGAACATCATCGCGCTCATGGTGCCGCTGCGCACCGACATGTACGTACCGGTGATGATGGAGATCGCCATCGCGGTCGCCACCACGGCCCGTACCTTCGGCTACGACGTACTGCTGCTGACCGGCGAGGAGGGGCCGGCGGCGGTGCGCCGGATCGAGGGCAGCGCCCTCGCCGACGCGATGATCCTGATGGATGTGGAGCTGCACGACGACCGGCTGCCCCTGCTGCGGGAGGCGCGGCGCCCCTCGGTGCTCATCGGACTGCCCGCCGACACCACCGGACTCAGCTGTGTGGACCTCGATTTCGCCGCCGCCGGCGCGGTGTGCGCGGAGCATCTGGCCGGGCTCGGCCATCGCGAGATAGCGGTCATCGGCGAGGCCCCGGGAGTGTACGAACGCCTCACCGGCTTCGCCGAACGTACGCTGAGCGGTCTGCGCGAGCGCAGCGGGGAGCTGGGGCTGCGGTTGCTGCACCGGCCCTGCGAGGGCAGTTACGCGGCCGTTTCCGCCACCGTCGGCCGGATCTTCGACGAACGTCCCGGCACCACCGCGTTCATCGTCCAGAACGAGGCGGCCACCGACCCGCTGCTGGCCCTGCTGCGCCAGCAGCGGCGCGCGGTGCCGGAGGACATCTCGGTGGTGGCCATCTGCCCCGATCAGGTCGCCGTGCATGCCTCCGTCCCCCTGACCTCGGTCGCCGTCCCGGCGCAGGAGATGGGACGGCACGCGGTCGAACAGGTGGTCGCCAAACTCGCGGGCCGGGGCACGGACGAAGTCCTTCTGCTGCGGCCCGAGTTGACCGTGAGGGAGAGCGCGGGTCCCCGGGCCGTCCCCGGGGATCCGCCGTCCCGGCGGAGCTGATGCCGCGTCAGCCGCCCGGAACCGAGAAGCTGTTCGTGACGAAGTCGGGACCACCGTACGACAGCGGGTCGGCGATTCCTCGGTGGCCCGGTGGCCCGGTGGTTCAGTGGCTCAGTGGTTCAGCAACTCGGGGGTTCATCACGGCGTCCGCTCGCGCGGAGGATTGCCACACCGTGGCGGCCCAGCTCGACCGACCCGTCGACCGCGTGATCGCCGAGCAACTCCCGGTACGTGCCGTCGACCGCGACGGTGACGTCCTTCGTGCCGTGGTTGAACAGAAAGAGCAGCCCGCCCCGGCGTACCGCCTCCACCCTGTCGGGCACCCCCTCCAGCACGGGCCGGACGCCCGCGCCGTCCGCCACCCGGGCGAGCAGCGCACGCAGCGCCTCCGGTTCGGGGAGTGTGGAGACATACCAGGCACGGCCGTTGCGCAGGACGGCCGGCAGCCCGGCCAGCTCCCCGCTCGTGTACGAGGCGACGGTCTCGGCCGTCGACACCTCCAGCTCCTCGGACCACAGGGTGGCCCGGAAGCCGTCGCACTCCACGGTCTCGTCCGCGTCCAGCGGCCACCACTCATGGACGGTGCCGATGCCGAACAGTGCGCGCAGCCGGGCGTCCATCCCGCCCGCCCGCACCCGGTCGTCCTCGTCGGCGACGCCCGTCAGAAAGCCGGACACGAGGGTGCCGCCGTCGCGTACGTAGCGGACCAGGTTGTCGATGGCGGCGTCCGTCAGCAGATACAAGTGCGCCGCCACCACCAGCCGGTACCCGCTCAGGTCGTGATCGGGACGGGCGAAGCCGGTGCGGAGGTTCGACTCCCACAGGGCGCGGTGCCAGGCGCGCAGGACCGCCGGGTAGTCGAGACGGGACGAGAGCCGGCCGTCCTGCTGGTCCGCCCACCAGGAATCCCAGTCGTGCAGCACGGCGATCTCGTCGACGGTGTGCGTGCCCGTCAAGTCCGGCCCCAGTCGGTCCAGTTCCGCCCCGATGCGTTTGACCTCCTGGAAGGTGCGGCCCTGTTCACCGGCGTGGCCGAGCATCCCGGAGTGGAACTTCTCCGCGCCCTGCCGGGACTGGCGCCACTGGAAGTAGCAGATGGCGTCGGCGCCCCGTGCCACCGACTGCCAGGACAGCAGCCGGTTGAGGCCGGCCGGCTTGGGGTGGTTGACGCCCCGCCAGTTGACGGACCCCGCCGCCTGTTCCATCAGTACCCAGGGACCCCGCGCCTGGGAGCGGGTCAGATCGCCGAGCATCGCGTTGTACTGGCCGCCGTACGGATCCCTCGGGTCGGGGTAGATGTCGACGGACACCACATCCTCGCGCTCCGCCCACCCCCAGCCGTCCTGACCGCTCCACAACGGCATGAAGTTGCTGGTCACCGGGGTGTCCGGGGTGTGGCGCACGACGATGTCGCGTTCCGCGGTGTAACACTCCAGCAGCGCGTCCGAGGTGAAGCGGCGGAAGTCGAGGGTATGCCCGGGGTTGCGCAGATACTGGGCGCGCCGGGGCGGGATGACCTCGTCCCAGCGGTCGTAACGCTGGCTCCAGAAGGCGGTGCCCCACGACTCGTTGAGCGCGTCGAGAGTGCCGTGCCTGGCGCGCAGCCACTCACGGAAGTGGCGTGCGGTCTCGTCGCACCAGCAGTGGGTGCAGTACTCGTTGTTGATGTGCCACATGCGCAGCGCCGGATGGCCGCCGTACCGCGCCGCGAGGTCGTCGGTGAGGGCCCCGGCGTACCCGCGGTAGACGGGTGAGCTGGGGCAGAACTGCTGCCGCGAGCCCCACCACACGATCCGGCCGTCCTCGTCACGCGGCAGGGTCTCCGGATGGCGCGACCCCATCCACGGCGGCGGAGAGGCGGTCGGGGTGGCCAGGACGACCCCGATGCCGTTCTCCGCCATGAGGTCCATCAGCCGGTCGAGCCAGCCGAAGTCCCGTGCGCCCGGCCGGGGTTCCAGCTTCGCCCAGGAGAACACCCCGAGGGTGACGGAGTTGACCCGGGCCTCCCTCATCAGCCGCACGTCCTGGGCCCAGGTCTCCTCGGGCCACTGTTCCGGGTTGTAGTCGCCGCCGAAGAGCACACGGCCCCGCGTGGCGTCGTCCAGGGACGGCATCAGACGGGGTCCCCGTACTGGATGCCGCGGCCGTTGGTGCCCAGATAGACACGGCCATGGACACGGGGATCGCCGGTGATCACCTCACCGGTCCAGCCCCACTGATGGGCGTCGTCGTTGATCCGGATCCAGCCGGCCCCCGCGTCGTCGGAGCGGTACACCCCGACGAAGTTCTCCGTCGCGCCGGTCTGGAAGACGGCGGGATAGGCCGTCCCCGGGGCCGCCCTGCCGAAACCGAGGGCGTACGAGGCCCAGCAGCTGGTGACCTTGGTGAAGGAACGACCGCCGTCCGTCGACCGGAACAGTCCGTTCCATTTGGCCGACAGCCAGAGATCACCGGTCCGTCCCGGCGCCGCCGCGATCCGGAACTGCACATCCCCGGACGGCAGTCCGCCCGCGCCGCGCGCGAACGTCGCCCCCGCGTCCGTGGAGCGGTACACGGCGCCGCCGTCCGTGTCGTACACATAGAAACACCGCGGGTCGACCGGGTCGGCGACCGGCACCGCGCCCCGGGGGAAGGTGGCCACCTCGCTCCAGCCCGCGCCCCCGTCCGTGGAGCGGAAGCCGGGATGCCGCGTACCGTCCCAGTGGACGAACGACCACAGCAGCGTGGCGCCGTCCGAGCTCACCGCGATCGGCCCGGGAGCGGTCGACGCGATCGCGGGCTGTCCGGCGAACGGCCGCCAGCTCTGGCCGCCGTCCGTCGAAGAGGCGCCGTTCCCGTGGTCGCCCCAGCCGGTGCGCACCACATAGCCCGGCTTCAGGGTGGCGAGCGCCAGACCGGTCGCCGTGCCGAAGACCGGATTCGTGGCCATGCCCCGGGACGGCGAGACGGCAAGCGACTCGTGGTACATCACCCCGATGTCGCCGAGACCGCTGAGCAGAGGGGCGGCTCCGGAGGCGGGTGAGACGAGCTGTCGTACCGCGGACTCCTCCAGACCGCGGATCCAGGGCGCCCAGCGCACCAGATCGCGGGTCGCGAACAGGGTGGCGCCCGTGCCGAACACGAGGTGCTTCGAGTCGTACGGATCGATCGCGACGGTCTGGATCCACCAGCCGAACTTGGGCGTGGCACCCCAGCCGAGATACGGAGTCTCGCGGATGTCGAGCGTCGCGGTGTCCTTGAGCGAGACCCAGCTCCCGCCGCCGTCGGTGGAGCGGTAGAGGGTGTCGACCGGGCCCCAGCGGTTGTTGGTGGAGACGACGACCGTACCCGGGACCCGCGCGTCCACCGCCACGCCCCCGTATCCGAAGGCGTCGCCCCCCGATGGCCGGACGGGGGTCACATCGGTCCAGACACCGGTGGCGGTGTCGAGCCGGTGGACCGAGCCGTCGGTCTGGTTGTTGGGGCCCGGCCCGTTGGCGTAGGTGACATACAGGGAACGGGAGTTCGCGTCGAAGGCCGCGCGGATCGGCACCCGCGCCGCCGCGCCCGACGGCTGACCGGGGACGGCCTGCCATGCCACGCCGTCGCTCGTACGGTAGAGCGCGCTGCCGCCGTCGCCCCATCCCGCGTACACCAGGCGCCCGGCGGCCACCAGGAAGGTGATGCCCTGACCTGAGGCGTTCGCGGCGGCGGGGAAGGCGGCGGCGGCCCAGGTCGCGCCCCGGTCGGTCGATACGAGCAGTCCGTCATGGCGGGTGCCCAGATAGAGGGTGTCGCCGTTGCGGGGGTCGACGAGCAACCGCTCGCCCGCGCCCCGGCCGTCCTCGTTGCCGCCGAGTTTCACGGGCAGGGCGGTACGGCTCCAGGTGGCACCCCGGTCGCTCGACCGCAGCACGGCGCCATGGCCGGCCCAGGACTGCGTATAGGCGCCGAGAGCGAGATAGAGCCGGTCGGGCTGGTTCGGATCGACGGCCATGGCCTCGACGCCGAGCAGATGGTAGTCGTCCCAGCCGAGATGGTCGGTGAGCGGTGTCCAGCGCTGGGCCGCGTCGTCCCAGCGGTAGGCGCCGCCGATATCGGTACGGGCGTAGGCCAGTCCTTTGACCGCGGGGTGGAAGAGCACGCCGGTGAGGAAGCCGGTGCCACCGATGGTGACCGTGCGCCAGCGGTACGGCTGCTCCGCCGCCGCCCGGTCGGCGGCGACGGGGGAGTGCCGGGGGGCGGCCATCGCCGGGGCGCCGGTCAGCGCGAGGGCCGCCACTGTTCCTGAGGCGGTGCCGAGCACCGTACGTCTGCGGGGTCCATGCGTCGGATCGGACATGACGTCACCTTCCGTCGTGGGGGCGTGCGCGCCGGGGCGGCACCTGGTGAGGTCGTGCGCGAGCAGGCCCGGTGGCGCGTCAGCCCTTGACGGCGCCCGTGAGCATGCCCTTCCTGAAGTGCTTCTGGACAAAGGGCGAGGCGACGGCGACAGGCAGCAGCGCCAGCACCATGACGGCCATCTGCACGGCGAGCGGGGAGAGCTGACCGGTCTTGATCCGCTGTCCCAGGCCCGTCGGCGGCTCCTGTTTCTGCACCAGCTGGATCATGACGTTCTGCAGCGGCATCATGTCCTGGTCCGTCAGATAGATCGACGCGTTGAACCAGGCGCTCCAGTAGCCGACCGCGTAGAAGAGCGCGATGACCGCGATCACGGCGCGGGAGAGCGGCAGGACGATCCGCCACAGGATCCGGAGATCGCCCGCGCCGTCGATCCGCGCGCTGTCGATCAGCTCCGGGGAGATGTTCATGAAGAACGAGCGCAGGACCAGGACATTGAAGACGCTCACCGCGCCCGGCAGGATCAGCGCCAGATAGGTGTCGGTCAAACCCAGCGCCTGGACGAGGAGATAGGTCGGGATCAGACCGGCCCCGAAGAACATGGTGGCCAGCAGCGTCATCAGGATCCAGCGGTGGCCGAGTGAGTTCGTACGGGAGAGCCCGTACGCGCACAGGACGGACACCACCATGCTGAAGGCCGTGCCCACGACCGTCACTCCCAGGCTGACCAGGGCGGCGCGCTGCACCTGACCACCGCTCAGCAGCTCCTCGTACGCGATGAGGGTGAGATCCCTGGGCACGATCACCAGACCGCCGGCCGCGTCGATGGTGCGCCGCGAGGACAGGCTGGTGACGATCACGATCCAGAGCGGGAAGAGGATGGCCAGACAGGCGGCCGAGAGGGCGATGCCCTTGCCCGCGAGGCCGGCCCTGGTGGGCTTCTCCTCCCAGACCGGACGCGGCGGGGCGGACCAGAAACGGCGGCCACGCGGGGCGGCGGACGCGGAGTCGGCGGACGCGGGGTCGGTGGGGGCGGCGGTCCCGGTGGGGCTCATTTCTTGTACACCCCCTGCTCGCCCATGAGATGGGCGACCTTGTTGGCCGTGAGCACCAGCCCCAGACCGATGACGCCCTTGATCAGACCGGCGGCGGCCGCGTAGCCGAAGTCCTGATTCCGGATGCCCGTCCACCACACGAACGTGTCCAGCACCTCCGCCGCGTCGCGTCCCACCGCGTCGCGCTGGAGCAGGATCTGCTCGAAGCCGACCGTCAGCGCGTCGCCGACGCGCAGCACCAGCAGCAGGGCGATCACCGGGCGCAGGGCGGGCAGGGTGACATGCCACATCCGGCGCCGGCGGTTCGCACCGTCCATCGCCGCTGCCTCGTACAGCTCGTGGTTGACGGAGGCGAGCGCCGCGAGGAAGACGATGACGCCCCACCCGGCGTCCTTCCAGACACCCTCGGCCGTCAGCAGGAACTTGAAGAGGCCGGGGTCGGTCATCAGGTCGAAACCCTCGACGCCATGGCGCCGCAGTGTCTGGGCGATGATCCCCGCGCCGCCGAAGATCTGCTGGAAGACGGTGACGACCAGGACCCAGGAGAAGAAGTGCGGCAGATACATCACGGCCTGGGCGACCGCACGCACCCTGGGCCGTACGAGACTGTTGATCAGCAGCGCGAACAGGATGGGGACGGGGAAGAAGAGCACCAGCTGGAGAAAGAACAGCACCAGGGTGTTCTGTACGGCCGCCCAGAACGCGGAGTCTCCGAGGATCCGGGCGAACTGGTCGATACCGACCCAGGGGCTCTCCAGGATCGCGACGAAGCCGTTGTCGCCGAGGTAGGGGTCGTAGTCCTGGAAGGCCACCACATTGCCGAGGATCGGCAGATAGCTGAAGACGAGCACCAGGAGCAGTGCGGGAAGCGTCATGAGGATCAGCGCCCGGTCCCGGCGCCACCGCACCCGGGTGGCCGGTCCGGAAGCCCTTCCTCGCTTCGGCGGCCGGTTGCCGCCCTTCCGCCGCGGCGGCCGGGGCGAGCGCCGTGCGCGCCGGCGTACGTCCGGGTCCGGAAGCGTGCTCTGCGACACCCTGAACTCCCTGCGTCGTGTGGCGCCTGTCAGTTCGCGGCCGGTCCTGACTCGTCGAGCAGCTTCGCGTACCAGTCGCGCAGCTGGTCACCGCCCCCGCTCCGCCAGTCGGAGACGGCCCGCCGCATGTCCCCGATCTTCTTCCGGCCGCGGACGATGTCGTCCTCCAACTGCTCGAAGTCATCGGCGAGATTGGTCCACCGCGTGGGCTCGGTGATGGTCAGCCCGTAGAAGGAGGTCTTCTTGGTGAAGGCCCCCATGCGCTGCTGCCACTCCACCTGAGCCCTGGCGATATCGGGCCGGTCGGGGTGGGCGACATACGCGGCCGGGTCACCGGTGTAGTCGAAGGTGCCCGCGACCTCGATGGTGCCCTTGTCGTTCTTGACGGGCAGCCCCTTCTCGACGGTGTAGTGCGTGCCCTCGACGCCGTAGTCGGTGAGCATGCGCTCCTTCGTGCCGTACGGCGCGGCGGTGAAGTTGGCCATGGCCAGCACATCCCTGACCAGCCTCTCGGAGGAGCCCTTCTTGACGAAGGCCCAGATGCCGGCGGGCTGAACGGCGTAGAGCGTCGGGTCGCCGCCCGCGTGGCCGAAGAGGTCCAGGGCGCCCATCGCGAACCCGGGGGTGGCCGCCTGCTCCACGGTCTTCGCGTACCAGTGGGAGAGATCCTGGTTGTAGATCAGGACCTGACCGGCCGTGAACCGGTTGCCGGCGTCGCCCTGGACGGCCTTGGCGTCGGGGTGGACGACCCCGGCGGCGTACAGCTTGCGCGTCCACTCCAGGGCCTCCAGATACTCGGCGGTCTCGACGCGGTTGACCAGCTTGCCTTCGACCAGGTCCCACCCCAGGGCCTTGTCGTTGCCGGAGAGCACCCCGAACATATTGAAGGCGGTCCACTTCATGTCGTCGCAGGCCCACACCTTCGATCTGGCGCTGGTGATCTCCTTGGCGAGCGAAAGGAACTCGTCGGCCGTGCGGGGCGGTTCGTATCCCCGCTTCTCGAAGAGGTCCTTGCGGTAGAAGGGCGCGATGTTCACGACGTAGGAGGCGGGCATCGGGATACCGCGCAGCGCGCCGCCGAAGATCGAGCGAAGCCACGCGTCGGTCGGCACGGCCGCGAGATTCGGGAAGTCCTTGACCTTGTCGCCGGAGAGATACGGGCCGAGGTCCTCGAACTTGGCGTTGACGGCGCCGGGGATCTTGCCGGTCAGATTCCATCCGGGCACGATCACCACATCGGGGATCCCGCTGGAGGCGAGCACGGCGCCGAGCTTCTCGTCGTAGGTGTTCCCGTCCTGGTTCTGCCAGACGGTCCGCACCCCGATCGCGTCGTTCATGGCCGCGTAGTACGGGTTGTCGCCGGACGGCGGAGTGCCCCAGTACGGCGACATGATGGTGATACGGCTGCCCGCGCCGAGCTTCTGCGGCACCGAGCCCTTGAGATCCGCGGTGGCGATCGCCCGGGTGAATCCCGCGGAGGAGCCGTTCTCCGGCGGGATGTCCGGCGCCACGACGTCGCGTGCCACGAAGGCCGGAAGGATCTTCCGCGCTTCCTTCCCCGAGGTGGTGCCCTCCTTCTTGCCGCTCCGCGTGCCGCCGCAGGCGGCGAGCAGCGGTGCGCCGCCGGCCACGGCGATGGCGGCGACCGCGGTGGAGGCGAGGAGGCTTCTCCTGCTCGGCGCGGAGGAGGACTTCGGCGTCATTGCGTCAAACCCTTCGTGGTGCGCGGCAACGTACGGCGGAAGCCCACCGGTCGGCCGCGGTGTCGAAGATTTGTCGAAGCGCTTCGATGTTGCTGCGAGGTTAAATGAACCCTTCCGGAGGCACAAGAGTCGCCTCCAAGATTCCTCACCGCTCGATCTACCGCACCCAACAAGCCGAGAACGAAGGGAAGTTGTCCGGACGCGGCAGCGATGCCCGGCGTCCCGGGATGTCTTGACAGCCGACCGGCGGACTCGGAGCATCGAAGCGCTTCGAAAGCCGAGCGGGGGCCTCTTCCGGCTCTTTCGGCCCTACCGACCTTCTCCAGGGAGAACCCTCCGTGACCGAGGACCAGCCGCCCTTCCGTGACCCCGGGCTGACCCGTGCCGCGCGCGTCGAGGATCTGCTCGCGCGGCTGACACTCGATGAGAAGACCGCCCTGCTGCATCAGTTCGCCCCGGCGGTGGAACGCCTGGACGTCGCGGCGTTCCGTACCGGACAGGAGGCACTGCACGGTGTCGCCTGGATGGGGCCCGCGACCGTATTCCCGCAGGCCGTCGGGTTCGGCGCGACCTGGAACGAGGAACTGGTGCGCCGGATCGGGGAGGCCGTCTCCCAGGAGATACGGACGATGCGCGCACGGGACGACCGCGTCGGGCTCAACGTGTGGGCCCCGACGGTGAATCTGCTCCGCAACCCGCTCTGGGGACGCAACGAGGAGGGTTACGCGGAAGACCCCCGGCTGACCTCCGTCCTCGCCACCGCCTATACCCGGGGTCTGCGCGGCGATCACCCCGACTACTGGCGCACGGCCCCGGTGCTCAAGCACTGGCTCGCGCACAACAACGAGACGGACCGGGCCACCACCTCGTCCTCCATCCGCCCCCGTGTCCTGCACGAATACGATCTGCGCGCCTTCCGCGGAGCCGTCGAGGCGGGTGCGGTGGCCGGTGTCATGCCCGCGTACAACCTGGTCAACGGGCGTCCCAACCATCTCTCGCCCCTGCTGCGGGAGCACGCGCGCGGCTGGACCGACCAGCAGCTGCTGGTCTGCTCGGACGCGGGCGCGCCCAGCAATCTCGTCGACGCCGAGGCGTACTTCGACACCCACGAGGAGGCCACCGCGGCCGCGCTGCGCGCCGGCGTCGACAGCTTCACCGACCATGGCACCGACCCGTCCGTGATCACCGGACGGATCCGCGGCGCCCTGGAGCGGGGGCTGATCGGTGAAGCGGATATCGATACGGCGGTGCGACGGCAGCTGACGGTACGGTTCGCGCTCGGGGAGTTCGACCCGGAACGCGATCCGTACCGGGAGACCTCGGCCTTCGACACCCCCGGACACCGCGCGCTCGCCCAGGAGGCCGCCGAGCAGGCCGTCGTCCTGCTCAAGAACGACGGCCTGCTGCCGATCGCGCCCGGCCGCCGTATCGCGCTGGTCGGTCCGCTCGCCGACGAGTGCAAACTCGACTGGTACAGCGGCACCCTGATCCGGCGTGTCACCCCGTTCGACGGGCTCCGTGAACGCTTCGGTGCCGACCGGGTCGTCTTCGCCGACGGCGCGGACCGGATCACGCTCAGGGCCATGACGGGCGGCTGGGTCCGGGTGCCCTCGATTTCGCCGCTGACCTGTGACACCGACGCGGCCACCGAGGCCACCGAACTGGTGCTGACCGACTGGGGGCACGGTCTGATCACCCTGCGCGCGCCCGACCGCCGCTATCTCTCCGTCGCCGAGGACGGGTACGTACGGGCCTCCGCCGATCAGCCCGGCGGCTGGGTGGTCCAGGAGACGTTCCGGCTCGAAGAGCACGAGGGCGGGCACCTCCTTGTACACGCGGGGACCGGCGGGTACGTATCGGTCGCCGCCGACGGTCTGAAGGTTGCCGGCCACGGCACACTTTTCGAGATCGTCGTCCTGGAACGCGGCGAGGAGGCGGTGGCCCGCGCGGCGGCCGACGCCGATGTGGTCGTTGTCATGGCGGGCAATGACCCGCACATCAACGGCCGGGAGACCGAGGACCGCCGCACCCTCGCCCTGCCACCGCACCAGGACCGGCTGTGGCGGGCCGCACACGCCGCCAATCCGCGCACGGCGCTCGTGCTGACCTCGGGCTATCCCTACGCGGTGGCCGACGCGCAGGCCGGGCTCCCGGCGCTGCTGTGGACCGCGCACGGCGGCCAGGCGGCGGGCACCGCGCTGGCGCGGGTACTGGCGGGCGATGTCTCACCGGCGGGACGGCTGCCCCAGACGTGGTACGCGGACGACGCGGATCCGGCCGGTCTCCTCGACTACGACATCATCGGCTCGCGGCAGACCTATCTCTACTTCGACGGCACGCCGCTGTACGCCTTCGGCCATGGGCTGTCGTACTCCTCCTTCCGTTACGACGCCCTGGAGATCGGCCGGCCAGGACCTGAGCTGCGGGCACGCGTCACCGTCACCAATACCGGCTCGCGCGCCGCCGACGAGGTGGTGCAGCTGTACGTACGACAGGCCGCTCCGCGTGTCCCGCGTCCTCACCGTCAGCTGGTCGCGCACGCCCGCGTACCGCTCGGGCCGGGGGAGTCCCGAACCGTCGAACTGGCCCTCGGGAGAGACGAACTGGGCCACTACGACGTGGCGCGCGGCGCGTGGACCGTACCGGAGGGCACGTATGTGTTCGAGGCGGCGGCCTCCAGCGCGGACATCCGCCGCTCCGTCCGGCTCACCGTCCCGGGCGACACCCCCCGCGCGAGGGATCTGAGGCGGAACGGACTGGCGGCGGCCGACTACGACGAGCAGACCGGCACCGAGATCGTCGACCGGACCAAGGTGTCGGGCGACGCGGTGACCCCGCGGGACTCGGGCGGCGAGCGGAAGGCCGGCGAACTGCTCTTCCGCGACTGCGACTTCGGGGACGGCGTAGGCGGGGTCGTCCTCGACGCGGCGGGCGAGGGGGAGATCGTCCTGACCACGGCCGACGGTGGGACACGCGCGGCGATCGAGGTCCGGGCGGGCGGCGGACCGTACGACTACCGCACCACCCCACGCGCCGAATTCGCGCTCTCGGGCGTGCACGACCTGCGGGTCACCCTGCGCGGCCCACTGCGGCTCGCACGCATCGATGTCACCGGATGAGCAGGTGGAACACGTGGAAGGGGGCCCGGACGGCTCGCACCGCCCGGACCCCCCGGCCGTCGAAAACCTCTGGATCAGGGGGCGTTGATCAGATCATGCGCGGGCACGGTCACCTTGCGGGCGCCGGGCTTGCCGCTCAGCACCACCTTGCGCAGCGCGGTGTTGTTGGACAGGCTGGTCTCGTGGAGCCGGCGCTCGGGGTTGGCGAGCACCTCGATGTAGTACGTACCGTTCGGCAGGTCGGTGATGTCGAACGACTGACCGGGACGGTACTGGGTGTAGGTGTCACCGGAGCCGACGTCCAGCACCTCACGGACGGAGACGGAGCTCTGCACACCGCAGGCGGTGGACAGATCGGTGTTGTTCGGGTGCCAGTTGGCGTTCTTCACGGTGTAGTCGATGGCGTCGGTGTTGGCCAGACAGAACGCCTCCTTCCCGCTGCGCACGGCCTCCTTCTTGTCGGCCCTCAGCAGGCGGTAGCTGGCGAAGTCGGTGAAGTGCCAGTGCTCGTGGCCCTGCCGCGCGTCCCACTCCATGGTGCCGGCGGGCGCGTAGCCGACCTGCTTGCCCTTGGCGTCGTGGAAGTACTGGTAGGCGTCCATCAGGTCCTTGCCGGGACCGCGGAAACCGTCCACGACCAGCGGCGCGGGACCGGCGTTCCACACATTGGCGCTGAAGGCCAGATAGTCCTTGCCGGGGATGTCCCCGTCCTCGCCGTCGGTGATGGAGATGTCCCATGCCGGCAGCGCGCGCAGATCGGGCTTGGGTACGTCGGGCACGCTCGCGCGGCCGGTCGGACGCTTCGCGTTGGGCTTGAGCGCGGGCGCGATCCGCGAACCGTCGGTGTGCCCGGGGCCGTCGCCGAGATGGGCCGCGGCCTTGCCGGACATGAGCGCGTTCGGCAGCGCGGGCGGCGCCGGGGCGTCGGCCCCGCGGCCGTTGCTGCTCACATGCGCCGAGGCGCCGGAGTGCCCCGCCGGCGCGCCATGACCGCCATGACCACCGCCATGACCCGCGTGACCGGCGGCCCTGGCTCCCGAGGGAGCCGCTCCGACCCCGCCTCCCTCGTCCCACTTGCGCTCGCGCACCGTGACCTTGATCGACTTCGATGTGCCGGCCATGCCGAACAGGTCGCGGTACTTCTTGGCGACGGACACCTTGGCGGTGTACTCCCCGGGCGCCAGGTCGACCGGCTCGGAGTAGTAGCCCAGGTTGGTGTTGGTCGCCCAGCCGTTCTCGACGCCCCACACCGAACCCAGCGTGAACGGGTTGGTGGAGCAGCTCTCGGGATACTTCGAGGTGGACGGGGCGTCCGGACGGATCCGGCCCGAGGCGTTGTTCGGGCAGAACGTCTCGGTGGTCTTCACGACCGCCGCGCCCGCCGCGTCGGTGACGGTCACCTGGAGGAAGCCCGGCAGACCGGAGAAGTCCTTCACAAGACCCTTGGGGAGGGTCTTGGTCGTGGTCTTCTTCCCCTTGCGGATGATCTGCTTGGCGACCACGGGGTCCTTGTAGGACGCGCGTGTCACCCGGAACTCCAGGGGTCCGCCCTCGGCGGTGACATACGTACCGAGGTCCAGATAGACCCCCGGTTCGTCCTCGTAGCGGTCGATTATCACGGAGTTGGAGGCGGCGATAAGGGAGAGCTCGGGGCCTGCCGGAGTCGCCGCTCCGGCGAACGGCGCGGCTCCCGCCACGCCCGCGATCACCGCGAGCGCCGCCCCGGCGGCGATCGCCGATCGGCGCGTACGGCTGTGGTGGTGAGGTCTGGTCATCGGTTCCTCGTCTGCGAGTGCCACAACAACAGTGGTGCGCACGGATGGCGGGGGGTCCACCGGCCGGGAATATCCCGACGTTTCGTGATGAGCCCCATGCGTCATCTATGTGTCACCTGTGAGATCAGAAGGACGTCACTCCGGGTTGCCCGCGGACCCACAAGTCGCCGATGGTTGGCCGGAATTGTGCGACGAAACGCGGATCAAGCCATCAGTGCGTGATTTCTGCCCCAGGAACCCCTCGGCTGTGCTAATGAGGCCGGGAGCGACAAGGGGTGGAGTCGCGCGAGTGCTGGGCTCGCGCATCCCGCGGCGGCGGGAACGGCCGGTGCGGGAGCGGACAGCGGACAAGGAGCGGCTCCGTGGGCACAGTGGTCGATGACGCCACCGCTGCCGAGTTCCACGCGTTCTTCGAGCGGCACTACGCCGAACTGTCCCGGCTGGCCTATCTGTTGACGGGCGACGCCGACACGGCCGACGATCTGGCCTCGGACGCCCTGCTCGCGATGTGGCGCCGCTGGGACCGGGTACGGGCAGCCGATCACCCCGTCGCGTACGCCCGCGGGGTGGTCGCGAACCTGGCCCGCTCCCGGATCCGGAGCGCGGTGCGGGAGCGCCGCCGCGTCTCGCTGTTCTGGTCGCAGCGGGGCGAGCGCTTCGACGATCCGGACGTACCGGCGGTACTCGACGTCCAGGCCGCGTTACGGCGGCTGCCGTTCCGCAAACGCGCCTGTGTGGTGCTGAGATATGCCCTGGACCTCTCCGAACGGGACACGGCGCTCGCCCTGGGCATCTCGGTGGGCACGGTGAAGAGCCAGTCGTCGAGGGGGATGGCAGAGCTGGGACGGCTGCTCGGACCGGGCGCCACGGCCGAAGAGGTCCAGGCGACGGTGGCCTCGCAGCGTGCCGTGACGCCCACCCGGGTACGTGGTTCCGCGCGCGCCTCGACACGTGCTGAAGGCAGGGGCTGATGGACGAGTTGCACAGACGGCTGAAGGAGACGGCGCGGGCCCACCACCCGGACCGGGAGCGGATGCGCGCGCGCATCGAGCGGGGCATGGCCGGGCCGGGAACGCGCCCCGCGCGATCGCCGGCCCCTCGCCCGGCGTCCTGGGTCCGGGTCGCCGCGGCGGCGGCCGCGGCGACCGGCGTTCTCGCCGCCGGCGCGCTCGCCCTCGACGCCGTCATGGACGACGGCGCCGATCGGGCGAGGACGGTGGCGACCACCCCGGGCCCGTCGAGCGAGACGCCCGACAGCCCGCCCGTAGGTGCCCGGGACGGCTATCTCCGGTCGGACGGCGTGCTCGACCCGAACAGCAACGCCTACTGGGCGCAGAGCAACATCACGATCGGAACGGACCGGCCACTGACCTCACTGACCCTCGAACTACGCGTCGCGCAGACCGGAGGGGTACGGGACACCGGCTCCTGGCGGACGCTGCCCGAAGAGGACTTCACCGTCTCCGTACGCCCCGAGACCGGCGCGCTGGTCTACCGGTGGACGCTCAAGGACGGCGTGACGGTCCCGGCGGGCGAGCATGTCTTCGCGGCGCAGTACAACCACGCGGAAGGCGCGCGGGACGCCGGGGACGACCGGTACACGGCGGTCGCGACCGGCTCGGGCCGGCCCGCCGAGGTCCGGGGAGGCTTCGGCACGGCCCGCTAGTGCCGCGACGGGGCAAACATCGCCGGGAGGGGCACTAGGCCCTGGCACGCCGGCCCGCGAAGCCCCTCACAGCGGGCGCAGCGTCCATGACCAGCGGTAGGTCCCGGCGCCCAGCCGGTAGCGGGGCAGCGTGTCCGGACCGCAGGACGCGGTGCCGAGACCCCGGTGGGCCGCGTCCAGCTGGACCACGCAGTGCGGCAGCGGTACCAGCTCGTCGTGGTGCGTGGCGGCGGCGAGAGCGGCCGCGCGATGGCGGGTGACCGAGACCTGCCGGGGCGCGTCGAGCCGTACGGTCAGCCCGTCGCCGGTCTCCTCCGAGAGCAGCGAGAAGGACCGTACACCGCAGCGCCCGCCGCTCTCCTGCGGGCGCAGATACGGGGTGAACAGCCGGTCCACCGAGGCGCGGTGATGGCCGACCGGGCCGCCCGCGCGCCGGTCGGGGTAGGTCTCCCAGGGCCCTTGCCCGTACCACTCCATCCGGTCGAGACCGCTCACCGTCTCGAAGACCGTGCCCACGCGCGCGGCGTCGGTGAGCTCCTCCGGGAGGACCGCGGTCTCCTCGACGAGCAGTCCGGCGCCGCTCAGTGGGGTGAAGACCTGCTCGTGCGTGACCGCTCCGGCGGCCGTCGGGTACATGGCGCGCACGGTGACAAGGCCGCCGACGCGCTCGACCGAGGCCGGTTCGCGCACGAGCCGGTCCAGGCCCAGTTTCCGCCAATGGTCCGCCGCGCCGCCCAGCACGTCGTTGTCGGTGGGCGCGCGCCACAGGCTCAGCGCGGGCGGCGACGACAGCAGCGGATGCCGCAGCAGCCCGTCCGCGCCGATCACGGCCCAGTCCTCGTCCCAGTCCCCGCCCCCGGCGGGGGACCACACGGCGGGGGTGTACCGCCGTCGCAACTGGATCTGCGGGGTGCACACCTCGGTGCCGCGTGGCGCCCATGGCTCATCGTCCCGCGTGGTCACACGGAGCGTCAGCCACATCTCACCGCCGTCCCCGGCCGGTCCGGCGAGGAGCCCGTCGGGGAGGGGAACGTACGCCGACCCACCGGGCGGCACCTCGGGCAGGACGGCCGGCGCGGTGCGGGTGGCCGCCTCCTCCGAGGCCAGCACCCACTGCGCGGTCAGCCAGGACAGATCGCGGAAGTGCTGGGCGTTGGTGATCCGCACGTCGCCGTCGAGCCCGGCCGACGGCCCGTGCGAGAGCCGGACGGGGGCGGCGAGCTCGCGGTGCTCGTACATCGCCGGCTTCGGCGTGCGGTCGGGGAAGACGAGCCCGTCCGCGCAGAACGCGCCGTCGTTCGGGGTGTCGCCGAAGTCCCCGCCGTATGCCCAGCGATAGCCCTCCGCCGTCACCCCGTCCTCGTACGCGCCCGCGCCCGCGAGGCCCGCCGGGCGGCCCGGTCCGTCCCCGTCGTCCGTGCGCTGAAGGATCCCGTGGTCCCAGAACTCCCAGATGAAGCCGCCCTGGAGACCGGGGGTGGACTCGATGGCCGCCCAGTGGTCGGCGAGCGTCCCATTGCTGTTGCCCATGGCGTGCGAGTACTCGCACAGGATCAGCGGCTTGGTCTGCTCACCGGAGACGGCGTGCGCGGTGATCTCGTCCAGCGGCGCGTACATCGGACAGAGGATGTCGCTGGCGACCTCCGGGGAGGACCAGTCGGTCTTGGCCGCACCCTCGTACTGGAGCGGACGGGTCGGGTCGTAGCGCCGCAGCCATCCGGCCGCCGCGTCATGGTTGGCGCCGTAGTCGCTCTCGTTGCCCAGCGACCAGACGATGACGCTCGGGTGGTTCTTGTCGCGCAGCGCCATCCGGGAGACGCGCTCGGCGAAGGCCGCCAGATAGCGCGGGTCGTCGGCGAGTTCGAGGCCGTGGTGGTGGCTCTCGATGTTCGCCTCGTCGACGAGATAGAGCCCCAGTTCGTCGGCGAGATCGAGCAGCGCGGGATCGTTGGGGTAGTGCGAGGTGCGGACGGCGTTGAAGCCGAAGCGCTTGATCGTCTCCAGATCGGCGCGCATCTCGGCGGCGGTGACCGTCCGTCCGGTGAGCGGATGGAAGTCATGCCGGTTGACGCCCCGGATGAACACCCGTTCGCCGTTGATCAGCAGGTCCCTGCCGGTGATCTCGACCGTACGGAAGCCGACCCGATGGTGGGAGGTGTCGGCCACCGAGCCGTCGGGGCGGTGCAGCCGGAGCGTCAGCCCGTACAGCTCGGGTGTCTCGGCCGACCAGACACGGACGTCGGGTACGGTCGCCCGCAGCCGGGCCTCGCCGAGGAAGTCCGAAACCCGTGTCCTCCGGCCGCACCGCTCGGCGAACTCCTCGTCGGGGACCAGGCCACCGGCCCCTTCGAGCCGGCCCGAGACCCGCCACCCCTCCGGCAGCGGGCCGTCGGCCACGCGTACTTGGGCGTCGACCACCAGCCGGCCGTCGACGGGCGCGGTGATCCGTACGTCCGCCAGCCAGAGCGGATCGGTGGCGTAGAGGAAGACGGAGCGGGTGATGCCGCCGTGCCACCACTGGTCCTGGTCCTCGATGTGCGTGGCGTCGGACCACTTGACCACCGTCAGCCGTACGGTGCTCACCGCGCCGGGGCGTACGACCGAGGTGATGTCGAACTCGCTCGCCAGATGCGAGTCCTTGCCGATCCCCACCGGGCGCCCGTCGACCTCGGCGATCAGTACGCTCTCCGCGGCCCCCACATGGAGCGCGACACGGCGGCCCGCCCAGTCGGCGGGGACGGTGAACTCCCGCTCGTACACCCCGGTCGGATTGGCCGCGGGACAGAGCGGCGGGAACTCCCCCCACGGCATGCGCCAGTTGGTGTACCGCGGCAGATCACCGGTGTCCCGCATGGTCCAGCAGCCCGGTACGGCAGACTCCGCCCACTCCTCCGACAGCGGCGCGTCCGGCGCCGGCAGCAACTGGAAACGCCAGGCACCGTCCAGCGGGAGGCCATCGGGGCGGCGGTCCACGGCATGCATGGGCAGCCGCCGCCAGGAGGTGAGTTCGGGGGACTCCCAGGGACGTACGGTCAACGGCGATCCGGTCATCAGCGATTGGCCCCCTCGGCCGGGTCCGCCATGATCTGGCGAGCACCCAGGAAGAACATGACGAGCAGTGGGATCAGCGTGAGCGGCGGCCGGACATCGTCGTGCCACCGCCCTTCGAAGGTGAAGATACCGAGGAAGGCGAGCCCAGACCCGACAACCGGCGGCGCGACATGCCGGTGCTCGCGCGGAGAAGCGGGTAGTGAGCGCCGCGCCGTCCGACGACAGGCCCTGGCCGCGCCACCCTGGGGAAGGCCGGTGTAAAAGTGGGTCAGGCAGGAAGTCGGCTCAGGCACCGAAGGCGGTTCAGGCGTGAGGCTCACCATTCTCGGCGGCGGCGGATTCCGGGTGCCGCTCGTGTACGGAGCACTGCTCGGCGACCACGCGGAGGGCCGCGTCACCCACGTCACCCTGCACGATCTGGACGCCGCGAGGCTCACGGCGGTCGCCCGCGTGCTGGCCGAGCAGGCCGCGTCCGTCCCCGACGCCCCCACGGTCACGGCCACCACCGACCTCGACGAGGCGCTGCGCGGCGCCGACTTCGTGTTCTCGGCCATCCGCGTCGGAGGACTCGAAGGCCGCGCTGCCGACGAACGCGTCGCCCTGGACCAGGGCGTGCTCGGCCAGGAGACGGTCGGTGCGGGCGGCATCGCGTACGGACTGCGCACGGTCCCCGTCGCCGTCGACATCGCGCGACGCGTCGCCCGGCTCGCCCCCGACGCCTGGGTCATCAACTTCACCAACCCGGCCGGCCTGGTCACCGAAGCCATGTCCCGGCATCTCGGCGATCGCGTGATCGGTATCTGCGACTCACCCGTGGGCCTGGGCCGTCGTGTCGCGCGCGCCCTCGGCGCCGACCCGGACGAGGCGTCGATCGACTACGTCGGCCTCAACCACCTCGGCTGGCTGCGCGGGCTGCGCGTCGCCGGACGCGACGAACTGCCCCGGCTGCTCGCCGACACCGAAGCCCTCGGTTCCTTCGAGGAGGGCAAGCTCTTCGGGACCGCATGGCTCCATTCCCTCGGCGCGATCCCCAACGAATACCTCCATTACTACTACTTCAACCGGGAGGCGGTACGCGCCTACCAGGAGGCGGAGCAGACCCGCGGCGCGTTCCTCCGTGACCAACAGGCCCGCTTCTACGACGAGATGGAGCGTCCCGGCACCCCCGCGCTCGCGGCCTGGGACCGTACCCGCGCCGAACGCGAGGCCACGTACATGGCGGCGAACCGCGAGGCGGCGGGCGTCGGCGAGCGTGACGCCCCCGACCTGGAGTCCGGCGGCTACGAGAAGGTCGCGCTCGCGCTGATGCGCGCCATCGCCCGCGACGAACGCACCACGCTCATCCTCAACGTCCGCAACCGCACCACTCTGCGCGTGCTGGACGAGGAGGCCGTCATCGAAGTGCCCTGCTTCGTGGACGCCAACGGCGCCCATCCGCTCGCCGTCTCGCCCCTGCCGCACCACGCCACCGGCCTGGTGTGCGCCGTCAAGGCCGTCGAGCGCGAGGTCCTGGCCGCCGCCGAGAGCGGTTCGCGCGCCACCGCGGCCAAGGCGTTCGCCCTGCACCCGCTGGTGGATTCCGTGACCGTGGCCCGCCGTCTCGTGGACGGCTATACGCGTGTGCATCCGGGCCTCGCCTATCTGAACCGGAAGTAGCACCTCACGAGGAGCCCTGTATGACCCGGCAGCCCCGGCCGGATACCGGGCTCNGATTCCGTGACCGTGGCCCGCCGTCTCGTGGACGGCTATACGCGTGTGCATCCGGGCCTCGCCTATCTGAACCGGAAGTAGCACCTCACGAGGAGCCCTGTATGACCCGGCAGCCCCGGCCGGATACCGGGCTCCCTAGGGCGTGTATCGAAAGTCCCGCCTGGCTCGCGACGCCCGGCACGCACGCTCGCTGCGTTGTCGGAGTCGTCCAAGTAGCTCCGCTACGAGGACGATCCTCCGCCTTGCGATCGCCGCTCGGCATCCGAAGGAGAGTCAAGGCGCCGAGAGAGAGAGCGCAGCGAACGTAGTGCACCGGACGCCGCGAGCCCCGCCCTGCGGGCGGACGGCGCTACTTTCGATACACGCCCTAGCCATGCCCGACCGTCAGCGGGTCGAAGGCGATCCGCGTGCGCGACCCGTCGTCCGTCCACCTCACCTCGACCGTTCCCGTATCCGCGGCCACCGTCACCGCGCTCACCGCCTCGGACAACGGCGCCGCGCCGGGCTCGGCGGTGAGCGAGGCGAGAGCCACGAAGAACGCCGTGCCCTCCGCTTCCCCGGTCAGCCGGGGCACGACCGCCCAGCGGGTGTACGCCGTACCCTGCGGGGCGCGGACCTCGTCCCGCGTCCCCCAGCCGTGCAGAGCGTGCAGAGCGGAGCGTACGGTCTCCCCGGGGCCGGTCGCCCAGCCCGTCTGCCGTACGCGCGCCCCGGGCGGCGCGCCGAGTACCCGGTGCGCGCGCAGTTCGTACCGGCCTCGTACCACGCTGACGCTCTCCACCCGCAGTCCGGGCACCATGGGCGCGCCCGAGGTGAAGACGGGCAGATGGGCGGAGGCGGCCCAGCCCCATCCGTCACCGTTCCCCGCGCCGAGCGGCCGGATCCGGCGCCGCCCGCCGGCGGCCCCCCCGATCTCCACCACCAGTTGGTTGTCCGGGACGTTCGCCGCCGACGTCGGTCCGGTACGGGTGGAGTAGGACTGCCGGCTGTAGAGCGGATCGTCCGCCGCCCCCGACTCGCCCTCGTGCGGCCGGATGTGGTCGCTGCCGTGGTTGTGCAGCCGTACGATCCCGTCCGCCCGGGTGGAGTGCACCAGCAGCCCCGGCGCGGCGAGGGCGAGCACCCGGTCGGGTCCCTCGCTGGGCGCCGCTGCCTCGGTGGCCGTCCACAGCGGATGGCCCTGAGGGGCGAGCAGCGCGACGAACGCCTTGGACGCCCAGTACGGCGAGGCGGGACCGGAGTAGGACTGGAGCGTCGCCTCGTGCGGACCGTGCCAGCCGAGGCTGAGCAGCCCGTCCCTACCGGTCGCCCCGCGGTCGAGGAAGTAACGCAGTGAACCGTTGACCAGCCGCCGCGAGACGCCCGGGGCGAGCGGCGTGTGACCGGTGACGGCCCCCAGGGCGACCGCGGCGCTTGCCGCGAACCGGTAGGTCAGCGAGCGGCCGAAGTGGATCGGCGCCCCGTCGGCGCCGAACAGCAGGGAGAAGCCCTTCAGATGCTCGCGCAACCGGTCGCCGTACGGCGGGGCCGAGGACGCCTCCGCGCCGGATCCCTCCGTGTCACCGGCCAGCAGCGTGTCCAGCACCGGATAGAGGTGCAGGGCCCAGCCGTTGTAGTGGTCGAAGGCCCGGCCGTCGCCGTCGGAGTACCAGCCCTCTCCGCGGTACCACCCCTCCATCAGGTCACGCGCCCGCTCCCGCGCGCGTGCCGTCTCCGCGTCGCCGCGCCCCACCGACTCCAGGAAACCGGCCACCGAATAGGGGAACAGATACCAGTTGTTGGGCGCCGGGGTGTGCCGCAGGGCGCCGCGCAGCCACTCCTCGGCACGGTCCCGTACCCCCGACTCCAGCCTGTCCCAGAGCCAGGCCCTGGTCAGCCGCAGCCCGAGGGCCACGGACGCCGACTCGACCATGGGCTGGCCCTGGACATGGTGATCGAGGATCAGCGGCCAGGACTCGGTGTCGTCCCGTCCCGGGGTACGGGTGCCGGCCGCGAGCCCGTCCGCGTACCGGTCGAGCCAGCCGTGCGGATCCTCGCCCCCCGCGCCCGCCACCCGGAACGCGGCGGCGAGGAACGTACGGGCGTAGCCCTCCAGACCATCGGACCGTACACCCGAGCGGGAGGGCCGTCCCGGCAGATCGAGCAGCGCGCGGCCGGGGGTGGCCCACTGCCAGGCGGCCCGCAGCAGTCCGTCGGCCGCGGCTTCCCAGTGCGCGCGGGTGTAACCGGTGTACGGGCTCAGCGTCCGGTCCTCGGCGGGGAGTGCGAACGCGGGCCGTGCGGGCATGGACGGTACGAGGGGTGAGCTCATGCGAGGAACGCCAGCCTTTCGCGTCGTACGGGATGGGCGAAGCCGTCGCCCGCGGCCCAGCGTTCGACCTCGCCGACCGCCAGATCCGCCAGCCGTCGTGTCTCATTGCCCTGCGAACCGGCGAGATGCGGGGTGATCAGCGCGTTCTCACAGGACCACAGCGGATGGTCCGGTGGCAGCGACTCCGGCTCCGTGACATCGAGGACGGCCCGGATCCGGCCCTGTTCGAGGACATCGGTGAGGGCGTCCTGGTCGACGACGGCGCCGCGCGCGGTGTTGATGAGCACACTGTCCTGGCGCATGGAGGTGAGCAGTTCCCGGCTGACCAGCCCCCGGGTGGCGGGCAGCAGGGGGGTGTGGACGCTCACGGTGTCACTGCCCGAGAACAGTTCGCCGAGTCCGACCGGCCGGACGCCGAGCGCCGCCGCCTCCTCGTCGGAGACATAGGGATCGTGCAGCAGCACCCGGAAGTCGTAGGGCCGCAGCAGTTCGATGACGCGCCGGCCGATCAGTGAGGCGGACAGAATGCCCACGGTGCGGCGGTAGTTGCCCACGTCCATGCTCAGCCAGTCGTCGCGATCGCGCGTGGCGCGGTAGTCACGGGCCCGTTCCAGCGCGCGCTTCCCGGAGAGCAGGATCATCGCGACGGTGTACTCCGCCACCGGCAGGGCGTTGGCGGCGGCGGCCGAGGACACCTCGATGCCCCGCTCCCAGCAGGCCTCGGTGATATGGCCGCGGACGGTCCCCGCCGTATGGGCGACCGCGCGCAGCCGGGGCGCCAGATCCAGTACGGCCCCGTCGAGGGGCGGGCAGCCCCAGCCGGTGACGAGGATCTCCACATCCGCGAGCGTGGCGCGGGCCCGGTCGGTGGTGAAGTCGTCGAGTACGGGCGGTGGTGTCAGATCGCAGACCGTGCCGAGGGCGGCCAGGCTCTCGGGTCCGAGGACCGAGGCGGCGGCATCCGGTTTCATGGCGAGGGCGGCGCGCGGACGGTGACGTACGGTCGGTGCGGTGGGCATCTCTCTCCTGGTACGGGGGAACGGCGGCGGGTGGGCCCGGCCGGTTACTTGACGGCGCCGGCGGTGAGGCCCGACCGCCAGAAGCGCTGGAGCAGTGCGAAGGCGAGGATCAGCGGAAGGACCGCGAGCAGCGACCCCATGATCACCACGGGGTAGTACTCCGGGGAGACGGAGGCGGAGCTGTTCCAGGTGTAGAGGCCGAGGCTCACCGGATAGAGGTCCTGGTCGGAGAGCATCACCATGGGCAGGAAGAAATTGTTCCAGATCGCGGTGAGCTGGAAGAGGAAGACGGTGACGAGGCCGGGGCCGAGCATCCGCAGGGCGACCCGTAGATAGGTCGTCAGTTCACCGGCGCCGTCCACCCGCGCCGCTTCGAGGACCTCGTCGGGCACATAACCCTGGCTGAAGATCCGGCCCAGATAGACACCGAAGGGGTTGAAGAGCACGGGGATGAAGACCGACCAGAAGGTGTTCACCAGACCGGTGCCCGATGCCATCAGATAGAGGGGCAGCGCGAGCACGGTCTGTGGCACCATCACCGCCGCGAGGACCAGACCGAACAGCTTCTCCTTGTGGCGGAACCGGTACTTGTCGAACGCGTAGCCGCAGGCGATGGAGATCAGCGCGCCGAGCGCGGCGCCGACGACCGCGTACAGCAGGCTGTTTCCGTACCACCGGCTGTACAGCCCGCCGTCCATCGCGAACAGGTCCTTGAGGTTGCGCAGGAAGGAGAAGTCGCTCAGCGACAGCAGATCGCTGCTGAACAGCGCGTCGCGGCTCTTGGCGGCGGCCAGTACCAGCCAGAGCACCGGCAGCAGTGTGTAGAGCACCGAGATGCCCACGACCAGATTGACGACCGAGCGGCCGAGCAGACGCGGGCGCCGCGAGGCGCCGGTGCGGGTGATGGTGGTGCCGGTGGTGGCGGTCGCGCTCATCGGGCGGCCTCCTCTTGGGCGTTGGCGCGGTTGGTCCAGCGGGTCACGCCGTAGGAGAGGGCGATCGTGCAGAGCAGCAGAACGACGGAGGCGGCGGCCGCCAGGCCGTAGTTGTTACGGGTGAACGCCGCGTCGTAGATGTACATGCTGGGCGAGAAGCGCGAGCTGATCATCGGGGTGGACTGGCTGAGCAGCATGGGTTCGGTGAAGAGCTGAAGAGCGAAGATCAGGGTGAACATCGCGACCATCACGATCGACGAGCGCACCAGCGGCGTCTTGACCTGGAGGGCGGTACGCACCGGCCCCGCTCCGTCGACGACCGACGCCTCGATGACCTCGCGCGGTACGGCCTGGAGGGCGGCGTAGAAGACGACCATGTTGTAGCCGAGATTGCTCCACAGCGCGATATTCACGATCGACGGCAGCACGGTGTGCACACCGAGGAAGTCGATGGTGATGTCGGCCCTGCCGAGCAGTTCGATCACCGGACTGATGCCGGGTGTGTACAGATACAGCCAGATGAGGGCGGCGATGATGCCGGGCACGGCGTGCGGCAGGAACAGTCCGAGCTGGGCCCAGACCGCAGGCGTGCCACCCCGGAGTCCAGCAGCAGGGCCAGCGCCAGCGCGCCGATCACCAGCACGGGGATGTAGACCACGCAGTACAGGACGACGGTGCCGAGTCCGCCGAGGAAGGTCGGGTCGGTGAGGACCGCGATGTAGCTGCGCGGCCCGGCGAAGACCGTGCGCTCCGGACCGAATCCCAGCCCCGGCTGGTCGTCGCTGAAGAAGCTCAGCCACACGGCTGTCGCGACGGGGATCAGGAAGACCGTCACCAGAAGGACGAAGAAGGGGGTCATCAGGACGCCGGCGGCGCCGAGTTCACGGCGTCTGGCGGACTTCCGGCCGCCGCGCGCGGACCTTGCGGTGGGGCCGGCCAGGGGCTTGCCGACGGGGGTGCTCATGGGGGTGCTGATGGGGTTGCTCATGGGGTGTCACCTGCCTTTCTGCTGCCGGAACGGGGGACGCGCGTCAGCTGCCGCGCTCGGTGGTGGTCAGCCCCAGCGCCTTCAGATCCGGCATGGTGCCCTTCTGGGCCGCGCGCACGGCCTCGATCAGCGAGCCCTGGCCGCCGCTCACCCGGGCGAAACCGTCCTGCATGACCTTCATCGTGGCCGTCATCCGCGGTCCCCAGATCCAGCCGTCCCGGATCTTGCGCGCCTCTTCCTCGAAGAAGCGGTAGATGTCCTGGCCGCTGTAGTAGGAGCGGTCGAACGCCTCGCGGCCCACGGCGACGAGGCCCGGCGCCGCCGGATACTGGCTGCTGGTGCCGCTGGAGAGCCGGGCGCGCAGCGCGTCGGGGTGCGAGATCTGCCACTCGATGAACTCCATGGCGGCCTCGGGGTGCTTGCTGTCCTTGGTGACCGCGAAGGTGGAGCCGCCATGGGTGCCCACGCCGGGCCTGGCCGGGTCCCACTGGGGGAGCGGCGCGATGGCCCACCGGCCCTTCTGGCCCGGCCGGGCGTTCATCTGCGCCCCGGCGTCCCAGGCGCCGCTGAGCCGGACCAGGACCTTGCCGTTGCCGATCTGGGCGTCGCTCTGCCGGCTCTCCACCGCGTTCATGAAGACCAGGTCCCGGTCGATCAGCCGCTGCCAGTACGCCGCGACACGGCGGGTCGGCGCGTCGCCGAGCGAGACGTTCCAGGCACCGCCCGCGGTGTCGAACCACTGGGCGCCCGCCTGCCAGGCGAACGCGGCGAGCTGCGGGGCGCCGTCGGTGGCGAAGAGCGCGAGCCGCCGGTCGGGGGCCTTGCTCCGTACCGTCCTGGCCACGGCCTCGAACTCGTCCCAGGTGCGGGGTACTTCGAGGCCGTACTCCCGGAAGAGGTCGGTGCGGTAGTGCATCACCATCGGCTCGATGTCGAGCGGCAGACTGAAGACACGCTTCTCGAAGGTGGTCAGGCCGAGCGCCTGTGGCAGCAGCTTGGCGCGCAGTCCGTCGCTGACCAGGTCCGTGATGTCACGGGCGACCCCGTCGATGGCGAAGCCGGGCACCTGGGGATATTCGATGGTGGCGATGTCCGGCGCGTTGCCCGCGCGGGCGGCGTTGCTGAGCTTCGCGTAACCGCCCTGGGCTCCGGAGGGTATCTGCTGGAAGTCGACGTGGACGCGGTCGTGGCTCCGGTTGAACGCGTCCACCACTTCCTGGCTGCCGCGCAGGGCGGACCAGAAGGTGACGCGTGTGGCTTTCCTGCTGCTGATCTTGCTCGCGCTGCCCGACTCTGACTCCCCGCCGCCCCCGGTGCAGGCGCTGAGCGCACCTGTCAGGGGCAGCGCGGCGATCGTGGCGAGCACGGATCGACGGCTCTGTCGACCAGGCATGGGCGCCTCCCGCGGCTCCGGTATGAGACACGGGGAATCCTGATCGGCTGATCGGAAGGGGTCAATAGATCGCTCAGAAGAAAATCAAAGCGGTCAAACGCTCAGTCTTCTCCGGGGGTTGGCGGGGACGCCGGCGGCTGCGTCGAACCGCGTACCTTCAGCGTGGGCAGCAGCTCGATCCTGCGTACCGGGCCGGCGGCGCCGAGCGGCCGGGCCAGCCGGTGCAGCAGCAACTCGGCCGCGGCCCGTCCGACCTCCGCCTTCGGCGGCGACACCGCCGTCAGCGGGGTGCTGCCCAGCGCCGCGACCACGTCGTCGTACGCCACGACCGAGCAGTCGCGCGGCACCCGCACCCCCTGCTCCGTGAGCCGCTGCACCAGCATCAGCGCGTCCACGTCGCCGTGCAGCACGGCGGCCGTGGCCCGGCGTTCGGCCAGCAGCGCGGCGAGATCGAGAGGGGTACGGTCACGCGGAGCGCCGCCGAGCCCGGCCTCGTCGTCCTCAGGACCCGGCACCGCGTCCGGCGAGCTGAGCACCACCGACCAGTCCTCCACCTCGGGCCGGGCGGCGGCGATCTCGGCGAAGGCGTGACGTACGGAGCGCGCCGTGGGGCTGTCGTCACGGGCGGCCAGCACGATCCGGCGGTGGCCCAGCGCGACCAGATGATCGACCGCGAGATATGTCCCGTACCAGTGATCGGAACAGACCGAGTCCAGGGCGTGCAGCGCGCTGCCGGGCCGGGGCCGCCGCTCCATCAGCACGGTCGGCACCGCCACCTCGGACAGCCAGCCGTAATCCGCCGCCTCCGAGACCGCGCCGCGCCACCTCGGGGCGATCAGCAGCCCCCGCGCGCCGGCCGCCAGCGCCGCTTCGACCAGGGGCCGTTCGGCGCCGGGCGCCTGCGGCGCGATATGCAGGGCGATCCGCATCCCGGCCTCCTCCAGCACGGGCCTGGCGCCATAGGCCGCCTCGTACAGATACGAATGCCGCTCCGGCACCACCAGCGCGACCGGACCGCCGTCCCGCCCCGGTTCCTCGGCCCGCGCCGCCGGGACCGTGACCTCCTCGACGGCCCTCACCACCGGGCGGGCCACGCCGTGCCCGCGTCGTAGCCTCCCCGCGCGGGCCAGCTCCTCGACGTCCCGCCGGACCGTGACCACCGAGACATCCAGCTCCGCGGCGAGCACGCTCACCTTGACCGCGCCCCGCGACCGCACCACCGCCAGGATCCGCTGACGCCTGAGCTCGACCGGCTCCCGCATACTGTTGGCCCCCTCGCCGCCACCACCGCGCTCTGTTCGTTTGAATGTTTCGTATGAGCGCTTGGAGCCGCAGCATAGCCGCGCCCAGCACATCGGGCCCGGTGCTGATCGCTCAGCACCGGGCCCGACCCGCTCGATGGTTCTTCTCATCCAGCGGCGGTCACGCACAAGGTCACGCACAAGGTCACGCGGTGGTCATACGAGGGTCACGCCGGGTCGATGCGGGAGACCTTGCCGGCGATGTCGAGCAGGTACAGTTCGCCGTCGCCGTCCTGCACGAACGAGATGATCTGGCCGCCGTTGACCCCGAGGTCGCTCTCGCCGGTGACCTTGCCGTTCTCCATGCGCAGCGCGCGGACGGTTCCGTCGCAGTAGTCGCTGAACAGGTACTGACCCTTGAGATCCGGGATCGCGTCGCCGCGGTAGACATATCCACCGGTCACCGAGCAGCCCAGCCCGCTACGGTCGTACTCGAAGACCGGCGGTACGTGGTTCGCGGGCTCCGTGCCGCCCCGGAAGGGGTGGTTGCCCTCCATCGAGGCCCAGCCGTAGTTCTCGCCGCCCTCGCTGTCCGCCGGGGCCCAGTCGATCTCCTCCCACTCGCTCTGGCCGACATCACCGATCAGCAGGTCGCCCGTGCCCGAGTCGAAGGAGAACCGCCACGGGTTGCGCAGCCCGTACGCCCAGATCTCGTCCTTCGCGTTCGGGTCGTTCACGAACGGGTTGTCCGAAGGGATCGCGTACGGCACGCCGCCGCGCGGGTCGATCCGCAGCATCTTGCCGAGCAGTGTGTCGAGGTTCTGCCCGTTGCCGTGCGGGTCGCCGCCCGAGCCTCCGTCGCCCAGCGCGATGTAGAGGTAGCCGTCGGGGCCGAACTTGATGTCGCCGCCGTTGTGGTTGGAGTACGGCTGCGTCTGAGTGATGACGGTGCGCCGGGTGTTCGGCTGGATCTTGCCGTACCGCACCTTGAATTCGTCCACGGTGCTCGTGCCTTCGAGGTCCGTGTACGAGATGTAGAAGTGCGCGAACTTCTTGTCGAACGCGATGCCCAGCAGGCCGCGTTCGCCGTCGGTGGTGGTCTCGTCGGATATGTCGAGGACCGGCCGGCCGAGCCCCTGAGCGCCCAGGACCCGTACGGTACCCGCGCGTTCGGCTATCCAGACCGTGCCACCCGGCCCGGCGGCGCCGGCGATCGGATTCTGGGCCGTGGCCACTTGCTTCAGCGTGACCTCCGCCGCCTGACGTGGGGCGACGGGCTCGTCGGCGGACGCCGTGGCCAACGTGAGCGACGCGACGAGGCAGATGGTGCCGATGATCGCCGAGCTTCTGGTGCGAACTTTCACCGTGATCCTCCTGGAGGCGGCGAGTGGGGAGATAACCCGGCTGCTTGGGGCAGAGTCGTGTGGGTGTCGCCCGCGCCAGCACGCAACCTGGGTGGGGGGGATTGTGTGTCGCTGGTCACGGATGAGGATATAGGGACAGGGGCGGTTGGCGTAGACCAATGCTCGATCCAGTTGCCTCCGTTCCGTTTTGCGCCGTACCTTCCGTCTGCCCGTCACCAGGGCCGTCCCTACGGGGGCCGTCCCCACGGAGAAGGAAGTGGGCCGGGGACGGGCCAGTGGGCCTGGACGGGTCAGGACAGCAGGTTCAGGGCTCCCGGCAGCACCCGTGCCGTGACCGGCAGACCTGCCTCGACCTCGCCGTCGGCGCCGTAGGGAAGGTCCCGGTCACACTCGATCCGCACCTCGCGCCCTCGCAGGGTCTCCACCTGACGCCGGTCCACATGTCTGCCGCTTCTGAGTTCGTTCATCACGGCGAAGAACAACAGGCGTGAGGCCTGATGGATGATGACGACATCGAGCAGTCCGTCGTTCACGGCCGCGGCGGGTGCGATGCGCCGGCCGAAGCCGTAGTAGCCGGAGTTGGCCACGACGACGGTGAACCCCCTGCGGTGATGGACGGTGCCGTCGACGGTGACGCGGTAACCGGCCGGCCGCCAGCTCATCACGGCGCGCAGCCCTCCCACGTAGTAGGAGGCGGCGCCGCGCAGCAGACGGCTGTGGTTGGCATGGCGGTTGGCCAGCGCGTCGACGCCCGCGTAGACACTCCCGAGGACGGGCATGCGGTCGTGGACGGCCGACTCCACCTCGATGACATCCGTCGCCCTCGGCTCGCCGCGCAGGAGCAGTTCGGCGAGCCGTGCCGGGTCCCCGGGCACGCCGACCGCGCGGGCGAAGTCGTTCCCACGGCCGGCGGGCACGATCCCGCCGATCGCGTCGGTCCCCGCGAGAGCGCCGACGACCCTCCCCGTCAGGCCGTCACCGCCGACGCCCAGCACGATCCGGCCCTGTCCCGCGGCTCCCAGGGCCAGTTCGCGCGCGTGACCGAGACTGCGGCTGTACTCGACTTCCAGTCCGGCGCCGGCCTCGCGCAGCAGTACGGCGAGGGGGATGAGGGCCGCCGCCGATCCGGCGCCACCCGCGCTCGGATTGACGACGGCCGTGAACTGTCGCATGGCTACGCTCCGGTGGGCCGGGGCCGCACGGGCGGCAGAAGGATGCCGGGATTGAGGATGCCGGACGGATCGAGCCGGTCCTTCACCGCGTGAAGGACCTCGACGCCCAGCGGGCCGATCTCCTGGGCGTACCCGTCACGGTGATCGGTGCCCACACCATGGTGATGGCTGATGGTGCCGCCCGACGCGAGGATCGCTTCGCCCGCCGCCCGTTTGGCGAGCGCCCAGTCGGCCGCCGGATCCTCGCCCTGTGCGCAGAGCACGGTGAAGTACAGCGACGCGCCCGTCGGGTACACGTGCGAGACATGGCACATGACCACGGGGGGAGTGCCCGCGCCGGTCAAGGTGGTGGTGAGCGCGGTCCGCACGTTCTCGTAGAGGGCGGGAACGTCGGACCAGAACGCGGCGGTCTCCAATGTCTCGGCGAACGCCCCGATGTCCAGCAGGGCGTCACGCAGATACGGTGCGGAGAAGCGGCCCTCGGCCCACTTCCTTCCGGGTGCCTCGCCCAGGAACTCCCCGCCCCGGTCGCGCAGTGCGGCATGGGTACGCGTCCGGTGTTCCGACACCTCCGCCGCGCCGCCCTCGTGGCCGACGACCGCCAGGCACCCCGTGCCCGCGCCGGAGGCGGCGCCGATGGAGGCCGGGTCCGCCAGGCCGACGGCGGTCTCGGTCTCGTCGGACAGTCGCAGTACGGTGGGCATCAGCCCGTTCTGGGCGAGCGCCCGCAGCGCGTCCCGGCCCGCCGCGAACGAGCCGAAACGCCAGCCCTCGTAGGCGCGGGTCTCGGGAGCGGGGCGCACACGTACCGTCACCGATGTGATCACGCCGAACGCGCCCTCGGAGCCCAGCACGAGCTGCCGCAGGTCCGGCCCGGCGGCGGAGCGCGGAGCGCGCCCGATGTCCCAGGTCCCCTCGGGCGTGGCCACCCGCAGGGCCGTCACCATGTCGTCGAAGCGGCCGTAGCCCGCCGACGCCTGGCCGCTGGAACGCGCGGCGGCGAAACCGCCGATCGTCGCCCACTCGTAGGACTGGGGGAAGTGGCCGAGGGTGAAGCCCTGTTCGGCGAGCAGCGCCTCGGCCTCGGGCCCGCGCAGCCCGGGTTGCAGGACCGCGGTACGGGAGACCGTGTCCAGGGCGGTCAGCCGGTTCATTCCGCGCAGGTCGAGAGCGATGAAACAGTCGGGCGTGCCGGGTGCGAGGCCACCGACCACGCTGGTGCCGCCTCCGAAGGGGACGACCGCGACCCGACGCTCCGAGCAGGCCCGCAGGACGGCGAGCACTTCGTCGTGGTCGGCGGGCACGACCACCGCGTCGGGTGCGTCGCCGACCGCGCCGGCACGGATCCGCAGCAGGTCGGTGGTGGACTTGCCGCGTGTGTGCCGTACCCGGCTCTCGGCGTCGGTGAGGACATGTCCCTCTCCCACGATCCGGGTGAGCGCTTCCTCGGCGTCGGCGGTCAGCCGGTGGGCGCGCGGCTCGATGTCCGCCAGTTCCACCCGCCGCCCGTCGCCGGGCCGTACGCCGAGCAGTTCGCCCAGTACGTCGGTGATCCGGCCGGGCAGCGGCGCCGCTCTGCCCGGGTCGCCCCATCCGCTCCACAGCATGTGCGTCGGATCCATCCGATTCCTCGCTTGTCCGGCTTGTCAGCCTGTTCTCACGGCCGTTGGGCGTCGTTACACTGTGACATGTGACGCCTAAACGAAACACCCCGCGCGACGACAATCTTGTTCTCGACGCGGCGCGGGACTGCGTCCTCGCGGTCGGTGTGCGACGAACGACCCTGACCGATGTCGCCCGCAGGGCAGGGGTGTCGCGGATGACGCTCTACCGGCGCTGGCCCGATGTACGCGCACTCGTCGGCGATGTCATGACACGTGAATGGGTGGCGGTCACCCTGGGAGCGGTTCCGCCGGACGACGGATCCCGGCAGGTACGGCCCCATCTGGTCGACACCCTCGTCGCCGGACTCCGGGCGCTGCGCGGCCACCCGTTGCTGCGCAAGATCCTCGACGTCGACCCCGAACTGCTGCTCCCCTACCTCTTCGACCGGCGCGGCGCGAGCCAGGACAGGGTGCTGGAGTTCATCGAGGAGGCACTGCGGCGGGGGCACGCGGACGGCTCCATCCGCGCGGACCATCCGGTACGGCAGGCGCGTTGCCTGCTGCTGGTGCTCCAGTCGTTCGTGTTCTCGACGCGGACCATGACCGACGACACCGACCCCGAGCTCACCGAGGCCGCCTTCCATGACGAACTCAGGCACCTTCTCGAAAGGACCCTGACCCCATGAGCCCCGCCGCCCGCCCCGACTTCTCCCTCAAGTTCTCCCCCGACTTCTCTCTCAACGCGGCCCGCCGGTCCGGGGAACTGGCCGAACTGGCCGAGGGGAAGCGGGTCGACGTCCTGGTGGTGGGTCTGGGGGTCACCGGCGCGGGTACGGCGCTGGACGCCGCCTCACGCGGTCTTTCGGTGGCGGCGATCGACGCGCACGATCTGGCCTTCGGCACTTCCCGGTGGAGCTCCAAGCTCGTCCACGGCGGACTGCGCTATCTGGCGTCGGGTCAGGTGGGCGTCGCCCACGAGAGCGCGGTGGAACGTGGGGTGCTGATGGAACGCACCGCTCCCCATCTCGTACGCGCCCAGCCCTTCGTCATGCCGCTGACCGCGCTCACCTCGCGTCGGAGCGCCGCTCTCGCGGAGGCCGGGCTGCGCGCGGGTGACCTCCTGCGCGCCGTGGCCGGCACGGCTCGGCGCACGCTGCCGGGACCACGGCGGCTGTCCGCCGTGGAGACGCTGCGGGCGGCGCCCGGCCTGCGCGGGCACGGGCTGCGCGGCGGACTGTGCTCCTGGGACGGTCGACTCGTCGACGACGCACGGCTTGTGACCGCGATAGCGCGCACCGCCGCCGGTTATGGCGCCAGGATACTGACCCGGACGCGCGCGCTGTCCGTCACCGGCACCGGAGCCCTGATACGCGACGAGCTGACCGGGCAGGAAACCCGGATCCGGGCCCGGATGGTCATCAACGCCACCGGTGTCTGGGCCGGCGGGCTCGTCGAGGACATCCGGCTCCGCCCGTCCCGCGGCACTCATCTGGTGCTCCGCGCCGAGAGCCTGGCCGGTCTCCACACCGGCCTGCACATCCCCATCCCCGGCGAGACGAGCCGCTTCGTGCTGGTCGTCCCCCAGGACGACGGCAGGGTGTACGTGGGTTTGACCGACGAGCCGGTCGATGGGCCCGTGCCCGATGTGCCCGAGGCGCCGGAGTCCGACATCGGCTTCCTGCTCGACATCCTGGGGACCGTGCTGGACACGCCGGTTCGCCGCCGTGACGTGGTGGGCGCGTTCGCGGGGCTGCGGCCTCTGCTGGACACCTCCCATGGCGCGGATGCGGGCGGCCCCCGGACCGCCGACCTCTCACGTCGGCATGCCGTGGTGACCTCCCGGGAAGGCGTGGTGACTGTCATCGGCGGCAAGCTCACCACCTACCGCCGGATGGCCCAGGACGCCGTCGACACCGCGCTGGCCGCCCGTCACCTCCACGCCCCACCGGGTCGTGGCACCGCACGCCTTCCCCTGGTCGGCGCCGCTTCACGGGCGACTCTGGCGACTCTTTCCGCCCCCCGCGGACTGATCGAACGCTACGGAACGGAGGCGAGCGCGATCCACGCGCTGGGGGAGCGGAACCCGGACCTCCGCGCGCCCGTGGCCGACGGCGTGGACATCACGCGGGCCGAACTCGTGTGGGCGGTACGGCACGAGGGCGCTCTCGACGTGTCCGACCTCCTGGACCGCCGCACCCGCGTCGGTCTCGTACCGTCCGACCGCGCCGCCGCGCTGGCCGCCGCACATGAGGCGCTGGCCGCGACGGCACGTTCCGCCAGGGGTGTCTGAGCGGCCCCCGCGCCTTGCGCCCGCGCGACCCGCGTCCCGGACCCGTTCAGCTGTTCGGCGGCGTGGACGAGGCGGGGGCCTTCCCGGCCGGTGATGATGGCAAGGGCGCTGTTTCCCGGTCTGAGGAGTCCCAGGAATAGGCCGCGTGGGACCCGGGTTGGCAGGGTCACGGGGTGGCACGGTCATCACTGGATTCGAGTCCGAGCGGGAGACAACACGATGGTGAATCTGCGGGAATCCGTGGGCCGTTACGGGATCTGGAGCGTGGAGCTCCGCTCCGAGGACGCCGCCCTGCGCGGGGAGATTCCCGAGGCCGCCGCCGAACTGGAGGAGCTCGGCTTCGGCGCCGTCTGGCTGGGCGGCAACAGCGGAGTCGAGCACGCGGTGCCTCTGATCGAGGCCACCTCCCGGCTCACCGTCGCCACCGGGATCCTCAGCATCTGGCAGTACGAGGCCGCCGACGCGGCCGCCCGCTTCCTGACGCTGGAATCCCGGCATCCGGGGCGTTTCCTGCTCGGGCTCGGCGCCAGCCACGCCCAGCTCGCCGAGCAGTACCGGCGCCCCTACTCCTCGATGGTCGGCTATCTCGACGCGCTGGACGCGGCGGGGATGCCGGCCGGGCGGATCGTGCTGGCCGCCCTCGGGCCGAAGATGCTCGAACTCTCCCGCGACCGCGCGGGCGGCGCGCACCCGTACCTCGTCACCCTCGAACACACCGAGCGGGCCCGTGAACTCCTCGGCCCCGACCCCCTGCTCGCACCTGAGCTGAAGGTCGTCCTGGACGCCGATCCCCTCAGCGCCCGCGCCACCGCCCGCGGCTATCTCGCCCGGTATCTCGCCCTGCCCAACTACACCAACAGCTTCCTGCGGCTGGGGTTCACCGAGGACGACTTCGCCGGCGGCGGCAGCGACCGGCTCATCGACGCCGTCTACGCCTGGGGCGACGAGGCCCGGATCCGGAGCCGTATCGACGCCTTCCGCGCGGCCGGTGCCGACCATGTCGCGCTTCAGATCGTCACGGGTGAGGGCACTTCCGGGGCGCCGGGCGCCCTGCCGCGCGCCGAGTGGCGCCGACTCGCGGAGGTCCTGGCCTGACGCCTTCCCCCTCACTCCTGACGCCTGACGCCTGACGCCTGACGCCTGACGCCTGACGTTGGCCGGTTGTCGCCATCCTCGGCGTCTGAGGTGTGAAGTCTCTCCCTTTGGATCAAGGTGAGGGGGACGGGCCGGACGGGTCCCCCGGGACAGCGACCGCGCGCCCGCGGATGGGAGGGAACACCCGTGTCCCGTATGGACGCTGTGCGAAGACTTCTGATTCCGGTGGCCGCTGTTCTCGCGATGGTGCTGTCGGCCACGAGCGCGCAAGCGGGCCCGGCCACCGGGGCAGCCGCCGACCCGGTCGCGCGTCCGCTGGACCGTACCGTCTGGCTGTGCCGGCCGGGGCTGGTGGACAACCCTTGCGGGCAGGACGCCGAGGGCATGCCCCAGTCGGGTGGCCCCGAGCTGGTCACCCGTTACCCGAGCGGTGGGACCCGGCTGCTGGACGCCACCCGGTTCGCCGCCGACGGAAGCGGGAAGCGCGAGCCGTTCACCATCACCGAGAAGCCGCCCGTCGACTGCTTCTACGCCTACCCGACGGTGGACCTGCTGCCCAACCCACCACTCAGGATCGGGGGCCTGCCCCCGGTGCCGCAGGACGTCCACCAAGCCGTGACGCTCATGCAGAGCGCCCGCTTCGCCGGGCTGTGCCGGATGTTCGTTCCGATCTACCGCCAGGTACCGCTGCCCGCTCTGGTCGCCGGGATCGTCATCGGCTCGGGCGCCGACCTGACCACGGCGACCATGGACATCCGGGACGCCTGGGACGACTACTGGACCCATGACAACCGTGACCCGGAGACCGGTGAGCGGCGCGGGGTCGTCATCCTGGCCCACTCCCAGGGGACCGCCGTCGCCGCCGTACTGATGCGGGAACGCGTGGACGAACACCCCGAGGTACGTCGGCAGCTTGTCGCCGCCGCGCTGATCGGCGGGAACATCGAGGTGCCGGAGGGCCGGGACGCGGGCGGTGGAGCCGATCCCGCGTCGACGTTCCAGCACATCCCCGCCTGTCGGCGCCCCGCCGGCGCCCCGATGCCCACCGGCTGCGTCGTCTCGTACGCCACCTACTCCCTGCCCAAGGGCGCCCTGCCCGCCGTGATCGGCAGAACGGCGAGCCCCGGCCACCGCGTGGTCTGCGTCAACCCGGCGGCGCTGCTGCGCGGCGAGGCCGGGGACGCCCGCGTACCGCTCGACCTGTATCTGCCCACCCGGCGGCTGATCGGTGGCAGCGCACTCCTGCCGAACGGACCGCTGGCCGTGCCCCTGAACGGCTACCGACTCCCGAACCTGGCCACGGGCTTCGCGCACCACCCCGGCGCCCTCATGGGCGAGTGTGTCCATGCCACCGACGGCGCGGTCAGCGCCGACTGGCTCCAGGTCGGCGGGGATCTCTCGTACTTCCCCGCCTCCGCGCCCGCCGGACTGACCGGTCTGCACGCCATGGACTTCAATGTGGCCCAGGGGGACCTGATCGCTCTGACCGCGGCGCAGACCCGCGCGTGGCTGGAGCGCCGGAACCCATGACCGTACGGTCGCGCCTCCGGCCGGGTCGCTACTCGATGACCAGCTCGACCGGGATGTTGCCGCGGGTGGCGTTGGAGTACGGGCAGACCTGGTGGGCCTGGTCGACGAGTCCCTGACCCAGCGGGCCTTCGAGGTGCTCGGGCAGCTCGACCCGCAGGACGACGGAGAGCCCGAAGCCCGAGGCGACATCGCCGCCGATGCCGACCTCGGCCGTCACGGACACGTCCTTGGTGTCATGACCGCCGGCACGGCCCACCGCGCCCAGGGCGCTGGCGAAGCAGGCGGCGTAGCCGGCGGCGAAGAGCTGCTCGGGGTTGGTGCCCTTGCCGCTGCCGCCCATCTCACGCGGCGGCGCCAGCTGGACGTCCAGGAGTCCGTCGGAGCTGACGGCCCGGCCGTCGCGGCCGTTCGCGGTGGCGATGGCGGTGTAGTGCGTCGTGGTCATCGGATCTCCTCATAAGTGGCGCGGCATGGCTCGGAGTGCGGCCGACGACGGGGGCGCCGGCCGACCTCCACGAGAAGAGTGTAGCGCAATTCAATTGTGCACAACTAAAGAGTACGATGGCTTTATGGAACGCACAGCGGACACGGCCCTGGAGGACGGGGCGGCGGCGGGGCACCTCACCCCGTCGGTACGCGGGGCAGCCCGCGCGGAGGAACTGCTGCGCCTGGACCGGCAGGTGTGCTTCGCGCTGCACGCGGCCTCCCGCGCGTTCGACGCGCTCTACCGGCCGCTTCTGGGCGAGCTGGGCCTGACCTATCCGCAGTACCTGGCGATGCTCGCCCTCTGGGAGCACGACTCGCTGACCGTCAAGGAGCTGGGTCTCGCGCTCCGGCTCGACTCCGGGACCCTCTCGCCCCTGCTCAAGCGACTGGAAGCGGCCGGACTCGTGGTGCGCGAGCGCAGCCGCAGCGACGAGCGCTCGGTCACTGTCCGGCTGACGACCTCGGGTGCCGCGCTCAAGCGGCGCGCCCGGGTGCTGCCCGAGACGGTCCTCGCCTCGACCGGCTTCGACGAGGGTGAACTCACCGCGCTGCACCAGTCGCTCGGCAGGCTCACCGCGGCTCTGGACAGCGCCAACGCGCGCCGTTCCTGAGCGCTGCCCGTACGGGCCGTCCGTACGGGACGTACGTACGGGACGTCCGTACGGGCTGTACATACGGACGGGCCCCTCGCCGAACGGCCGCCACGCGAGATGTGCCGTCCAGAGGTGTGCCACAGAGTGGGAGATGTGGGAGGGCGGGACCGGACCGAGAGGACGCAGGGACATGCTGGCAGTGGAGTACGCGGAGTACGGCGATCCGTCGGTTCTCGGGGTGGCCACCATGCCCGAACCGCACGCCGGTCCCGGACAGATCCGTATCGCGGTGTACGCCGCCGGGGTGAACCCCGTCGACTGGAAGGTGCGGTCCGGCGGGCTCAAGGATCTGATGCCGCGGAAGCTGCCCGCGATCCCCGGTGTGGAGGCGGCCGGTGTCGTCGACGAGGTCGGCGAGGGCGTCGACGCGGTCGCCGTGGGGGACGAGGTGTTCGGGCTCGGCACCGCGACCTCCGCGCAGTTCGCCGTCCTGGATCACTTCGTTCCGAAGCCCGACTCGCTCGACTGGTCCCAGGCGGCCGGGCTCGCGTTCGCCTCGGAGACCGCGGCACGTGCCCTGAAGATCCTTGATCCGTCCCCCGGGCAGACGCTGCTGATCGACGGCGCCGCGGGCGGGGTGGGCAGCGCCGCCGCGCAGTTCGCGCTCGCCGACGGGGTCGCCGTGATCGGCACGGCCGGTGAGTCGAACCACGCGTATCTGCGCTCTCTCGGCGCCGAGCCCACCACCTACGGACCGGGACTGCCCGAGCGCGTGGCCGCCCTCGCCCCGAACGGGGTCGACGCCGCGCTCGACACCGTCGGCAAAGGGTCCCTGCCGGATCTCGTCGCGATCACCGGTTCCCCCGACAGGGTGGTGACCGTCGCCGACCTCTCCGCCGCAGAGCACGGCGTACGGATGACCACCAAGGCATCGGCGTTCGACGCCCTGGCCAAGGCGGCGCGCCTCGCCGGCGAGGGAAAGTTCGGCGTCCGTATCGCCGCGGAGTTCACGCTCGCCGACGCGGCGAAGGCCCACGAGATCAGCCAGGGAGGACATGCCATGGGCAAGGTCGTCCTGCGGCTGACCGGAGTCTGACCGCTGACCGGAGTCCGACCGCAGCGCGGCCGAAGCACGCCCCGGAGGGGCAAGCGGCTCGGTCGGCGGGGGAGAGGAGGGTGCGGTGCTCGGCGGGCCACGGGGCACTGGCATGATCGGTGGCATGGCTGAACGCGTTATCGCCGCGTGTGACGGGGCGTCGAAAGGAAATCCCGGGCCCGCCGGCTGGGCCTGGGTCATCGCCGAGGGTGACGGGACCTCCGTACGGTGGGAGGCGGGCCCGCTGGGCACGGCCACCAACAACGTCGCGGAACTCACCGCGCTGGAGCGCCTGTTGACGGCTGTCGACCCCAGCGTTCCGCTGGAGATCCGGATGGACTCCCAGTACGCCATGAAGGCGGTCACCACCTGGCTGCCCGGATGGAAGCGCAAGGGCTGGAAGACATCCGCGGGCAAGCCGGTCGCCAATCAGGAACTGGTCGTCAGCATCGACACGCTGCTCACGGGGCGCTCGGTGGAGTTCCGGTATGTGCCCGCGCACCAGGTCAACGGCGACCGGTTCAATGACTTCGCCGACCGGGCCGCCAGCCAGGCGGCGATCGCCCAGGAGGCCGCGGGCAGCGCGTACGACTCCCCGGAGCCGCCGGCCGCGCCCGACACCGTACGTGCGGGCGGCGCGGCGAAGACGGCCCCGTCGCGGCAGCGCGCCTCGGGGAGTTCGAAGAGGACGCTCAACGCCAAGTTCCCGGGGCGCTGCCGCTGTGGGCGCGCGTATGCCGCGGGTGAACCCATCGCCAAGAACCCGGACGGCTGGGGCCACCCGGCGTGCGCCGCGGCGGCGGCGCCGGCGTAAGGCCCCGGCGTAAGGCCCCGGCCGTCAGCGGCCCGTCGCGCCGAACAGCCGCTCCGCCAGGGGATCCCCGCCCAGGAACGCCGCCAGCTGCGTGCGGTCCGGCGCGGTGGCCGGGCCGCGGCGCCCCACCGCGTACGCCGCCGCCGCGTTGGCTCCGCGCGCGGCCGTCAGCGGTTCGTGGCCCTGGCCGAGCAGGGCCAGGAACGCGCCGACATGCGCGTCCCCCGCCCCATTGCTGTCGACCGCCTCGACCGGGAAACCCGGCACATGCCGCGGCGCCTCATCGGGCGCCGCGAGCCAGCAGCCGTCCTTGTCCGCCCGTACGAGTACCCCCGCACCCGGAGCCAGTAGCGCCCGCAGTGCCTCCGCCGCCGCGCGCGGATCGTCGTGGCCGGTCATCAGCCGGGCCTCGCGGGCGTTGCCGCTGAGCCAGTCCGTACGGGCCAGGACCGGGGCGAGGACCGCCTCGGGGATGTCGGCCACCAGCGGCGCCGGGTCGAAACAGACCGTGATGTCCGTCGGCAGCCCCGCGGTGAAGCGTGCCAACAGCGGCCCGTTGACCGGCATCACCAGCCCATAGCCGGAGAGCTGCACCACATCGCCGGGCCGCAGCCGCGCGCTGACCGCGTCGATGTCGGCCTGTGTCAGCTCCGCGTCGACCCCGAAGCTGGTGACGAAGGTACGTTCGCCGCCGGCGTCGACCAGGGCCACGGTGAAGCCGGTGTCGCCGTCCGTACGGGCCGGGAGCAGGACTCCGATGTGTTCGGCGGCGAGCGCCTCGCGTACGAGGTCGCCGTACGGCCCCGTGCCGTGCAGCCCGGCGAAGACCGCTTCCGTACCGAGGCGGCGGGCCGCGACCAGGGTGTTGAAACCGCCGCCGGCGGTCAGTTCCGTACGTGTGCCGATGACATCGCCGCCCCGTTCGGGCAGCGCGGGAACCTCGATCACCAGATCGGCGATGACATTCCCGGCGAGGACGAGACGGCCGCTCACCGTCCGGCCTCCTGGAGGGCGTCGGAGACGGGCTCGTCCCCGGTACCGGCCGTGGCGCCCGTACGACGGCCGAACAGCGCGTACACCCCGGCGCCCACGGCCATGGAGATCGCCCAGCCCAGCCCGTTCACACCGAACCAGGTGTCGGCGAGCGGGCCGGCGAACCAGATGTCGGTCTCGCTCGTCGACGCCTTGGTGAAGAGCAAACCGGCCACGATGGCGACGGCCCAGCCGAGAACGGCCGGAAGATGGAAGCCGCCCGCGTACCAGTACCGGCTGGTGCGGGTGGTGTCCATCAGCGCCTCCGGGTCGTACGTACGGCCGCGCAGCGAGTCCACCGCGATCACCCCGATCCAGGCCGAGATGGGGACGGCCAGGAGCGTCAGGAAGGTGGAGAAGGGGCCGTAGAAGTCGTCGGCGATCAGCATGAAATAGATGCCACCGGCGAACATCAGCACCACATCGAGGGCGACGGCCACGGGGCGCGGCACCCGCAGCCCGAGTGTGATCATCGTCAGCCCGGCCGAGTAGGTGGACAGATGGTTCGACATCAGCAGTCCGCCGAAGGCCGCGATCAGATAGGGGATCGCCATCCAGGAGGGCAGCATCGCGTTGATGGCGGCGACCGGGTCGGAGGCGGTGGCGAGCGTCGGATCTCCCGCGGAGAGCAGCGAGCCGAGCGAGATCAGCAGCACGAGCGGGATGCCCGCGCCGAACGCCGAGGCCACGATCAGCCGGCTGCCCGGGATCTCGCGGGGCAGATAACGGGCGTAGTCCGCGCCCGCGTTGGCCCAGCCGATACCGGTACCCGCGGCGATGAAACCGATGCCCGCGATGACACCGCTGGTCGGGCCCGCCGGGGCGTCGAGGACCTTGCTCCAGTCGACGGTCGCGACCAGGAAGCCCATCACGATCAGATTCAGGACGCCGAAGACGACTGTCGCCCACTTGTTGATCCACATGATGGTGGCGTGGCCGAGACCGCTGATGAGCAGTGTGCAGCCGATGAAGACCAGCAGACAGACGAGCGTGAGCACGGTGTCGCGGCCGACACCGAACGCGATGCCGAGCAGCGCGAGCAGCGCGTACGCCGCGGTGGTCGTGGTGATCGTCTCCCAGCCGACCCGGCTCAGCCAGGTGATCAGGGTCGGACCCGCGTTGCCCCGCTGCCCGAAGACCGCGCGGGAGAGGGTGAGCGCCGGGGCGCCGCCCTTCTTGCCCGCCAGGCTCAGGGCCCCCACCAGGGCGAAGGAGCCGAAGGAGCCGACGACGGCGACGAGCACCGCCTGCCAGATGTTCAGGCCGCGGAAGGCGACGAGAGTCGCGCCGAGCGGGAGCCCGAGGATGCTGATATTGGCGGCGAACCAGGTCCAGAACATCTGTCCTGCCTGGCCGTGCCGCTCGTTGTCGGGGACCGGTTCGATCCCTCGGGTCTCCATGGCACCGACGCGATCGTTCGTCTTCGAAACGGCCATGACGGAACCTCCTAGCAAGGTGCGAAGGGGCGGGTGATGGAAGCGGCTCGTCGAAGCCGGTGCTTCAAGGCGAGCGATGACGGCGGAGGAGCGGGTTCCGGGCCGAAGGAGACCCGGGGGTCAAGGTGTCCGGGGGCCCGGTGTCCGCGCGGCGCACGGGTGTCTCGGGGCGGCTCAGCGCAGGGCGAGCAGCCGGGCGGTCAGGGGTTCCAGGGCGAGGGAGTTGACGGTACGGAGGGTCCGGACGGCCTCGGAGGGCAGCGCCGAGAGCCCGGCGACCGATCCGGCGATCGCCCCCGCGATGGCGCCGATGGTGTCGCTGTCGCCACCGAGGTTGGCGGCGAGCAGGGCGGCACGCCAGGGTTCGCCGTCGGCCACGGCGAGCACCGCGAAGGCGGCGGGCACCGACTCCTGGCTGGCCACGCTGGTGCCGATGAGCGCGCAGATCCGGTCCAGCGCCTCGGCCTCCGGGAGGCCACGTACCAGCTCCCACGCCCACTCGATCCGGGACGCGATATCGGCCCCGGCGACCCAGTGCCCACGCCGCGCGCCGGCCCGGGCGGCGGCCACCGCGGCGGCGACGGCCTCCCCCAGTGTGCCTCCGTCGACACCCGTGCTGACGGCGGCGGCGACGGCCGCCGCGCCCGCGATCCCGACGGTCGTGTCATGGGTGACCTGGCAGGACTCCACGACATGGTCGAGGAAGGAGTCGAGCGGCTCGACGGCGAAGGCGATCCCGACCGGAGTGACGCGCATCGCGGCGCCGTTGGTCGTGCCGTGCCTCCCCGCCTCGTGCGTCGGTACGCCACGGGCCACCGCGTCCAGAGCGGCCTTGGTGGACGGGCCGAGGAGATCGAAGGAGCCCTTGGCCTTCATCTCCTTCTCCCAGTCCAGCAGCTCATGGGCGAGGCGCAGCGGATCGATGCTGCCGCGGCCCTCGTCGATCAGCCGGCCGACGATGACGGCCTGGTCGGTGTCGTCGGTGACGGAGCCGGCCGGCATGCCGGCGCTGACCGGGTTGTCGGGGAGGGCGGGCTCGAAGCCGGTGAGGGTGCCGTAGACCCGTACGACCTCCTCACGGGACATCACCTGGGTGGGCATGCCGAGGGCGTCGCCGAGGGCGAGTCCGTAGTACGCGCCGAGGGCACGGTCGAGTCGGTCGGTCACAGTCGGCCTCCTCGGCCCGAGCGCACACGCAGTTCGAATCTGGCGGGGTCGAGCAGGCTCGTGACCTGCTCGATGACCGAGCCGTCGGCGGCCCGGTAGACCTGGGCGAGCCGCAGGAAGGACTCGCCCGGGGAACGGTGCAGTACGGCGGCCTCCGCCGCGTCGAGCCCGATGACCGACACCAGGCCCTCGCCGGAGTCGGTGATACGGCCCGCGGCGATCAGCGCCCGGTTGAGGGAGCCGCCGTCGAGGCCGCGCTCCGGCAGCCCCACAAGGTCCCCGGTGGCGGGCACCCTGCTGTGTTCGAGCGATACGCCCTGTCCGTCGGGGAGCCGTCTGACCCGGTCCAGCGCGATGAACGCACTCGACGCGAGCCCCAGTTCGGCGGCCAGTTCCGGATCGGTCACCTCCTCGAAGCGGAGGGTCCGGGTCGTCAGCTCGGTGCCCTGCTCGGCCAGCGCCCGGGTCCAGCCGAGCCGGTTGTCCAGCGGCGTCCCGTCGAAGGTGACGAAGGACCCGATCCCCGCGTGGGTGGAGATCAGCCCTTCCTCGCCGAGGACCTGGAGCGCCTGCCGCAGGGTGGTGCGGCTGACGCCGAACCGCTGGGTGAGCGCGTGCTCCCCGGGCAGCCTGCTGCCGTCGGTATGGACGCCGGAGCGGATCTCGTCGGCGAGAACGCGGGCGATGCGATGGTGCTTGTGTACCTGTCCAGGCATGTCTAGAAGGTAAACGGACAGGATCCTTCCGGTCCATAGCCCGCGGAGTTTTTCTTTCACCGGTGCGGGGCGCTCCTTTCGGGCGCGCGGTGCCGAGTCCCGTCCGGAGAGCTTTCAGTGTCTGCATACCTTGCAGCTCATGAAATGTTCTGCCTACAGTCGATCGCGTGACACCGAAACCGAGGCGGCGGACGGGCGGGCCCGAGGGGCTGCGCGAACGCAGGCGGCGCGAGACCCACCGTCTGCTGGCGTCCGCGGCGCTGCGTCTGGTCGTGGAACGCGGCCTGGACAGGGTGACGGTGGAGGACATCAGCGGCGCCGTCGGCGTTTCCTCGCGTACTTTCTTCAACTACTTCGCGACGAAGGAGGACGCGCTCGTCCTGCCCTACGCGGACCGGGCCGAGCGCTCCGCCCTGGTGGCGGAGGCCGTCGTCGCGGCCCCGGAAGGACTCACTCCGCTGGACGCCGTCGCCCGTGCGTGGCGGCCGGAGATGGAGCGCGTCGACGCGGACCGGGACGAGTGGCTGGCCCGGCTGTCCGTACTGGCGGAACACCCCTCGCTCGTCTCCCGGATGATCGCCATGGAGGCGGGGGACGAGCGGCGCGTGGTGGAGGCGATCGCCCTCCGTACCGGCCTCGGCGCGGACGACCCGTACCCCGCGCTCCTCTATTGCGTCGCCGACGGCGCACTGCGCGCCTGTCTGCGTCGCTGGCACCGGCTCGGCGGCGCGCGGTCGCTCGTCGAGCTGATGGATCACGCGGTCCGCGTCGTGGCCGTCGGTCTGCCCGCGCCCCCGGTCCCGGTGCGTGAGCGACGCGGCACGGGCGCGGAGGGCGACTCGGCGCGCACGAAGCAAGGGTGAGCATTCGGCCCACGCCAAATCATCCGTAAGTGATTTGGGTCACAGTCTTGGTCCCGGGTGGGTGCGCGTGCCGGAAATCGCCGCCTCTCGCGGGTGTGTGCGAGAGAGGGGCTGCCCTGGCTCCGGATGACGGATGTCATGGCCGGGCGTGATGTATGTCAGGAAATGGATGCTCTCGTTCCTCATTTCACTGTGATCTGCGTCATATGACCCCGGGTTGGGTCGATGCTTACATCCGTCCGCACGGTGTGGTGATCGGCTCGACGAACACGGCCCGTGGGCTGTCCCAGCCGCTCTCCCAACTCCCCTGCCGAACAGCGCCGATGCTCAGAAGCCCAGGCTTCCCCGCCGCCCAGGACCGAGAGGGAGAGCGCGTGACCGATCCAGCGGAACGCGGTGACACGGCACCGCTCGCCGTACGTGAGGCAGCCTGGTATCTGCCGGAGCCGGTCGTTCCGGTCACCGGACTGGCGGCATGGGACGAGACCGAGCTCCACACCCGCGGGAGTCTGGGGATCGACACCGTACATGCGGACGACCGGGTGAGCGCGGTGGACCTCTGCGAGCGCGCCGCGCGTCGTGTGCTCGACCGATCCGGTGTGGGCGCCCGGGAGTTGGGAGCCCTCGTCCTGGTCGAGTCGCGGGCACCGGAGACCCTGCTCAGCTCCGAGGCGACCCGGCTGCAGCATCTGCTCGGCGCCGACACGGCGACCACCCTCACGGTGGGCGGGCTCGGCTGTGTCTCGATCAGCGCCGCGCTGCTCACCGCCCGTGGGCTGCTGGCCGGGGACCCCTCCATGGACAACGTCCTGGTCGTACACGGCAGCAAGCCGGCCGCGGCGGTGCGCTACCGCCACCCCGTGACGGTCAACGGCGACGGCGGGCAAGCGCTGTTGCTCTCCCGCCGCGGTCCCGTCCGGATCCTCGACATCGCACAGCGGACCAACGGCCAGTACTGGGACCTCTTCCGGGTGAAGTACCGGGACCGGCCCACCGCGCAGTGGCATGAGGAGTGCGGCGACCCGGCCACCTACTCCTTCCGGCTCGCCATGGAGACACGTGGCGCGCTCTCGACGATGCTGCGCGAGGTCCTGGAACGCAACGGTCTGACCCAGGCGGACATCCGCGGCTACCTCAGCCACAACCTGTCCACGGGCAGCTTCACCTTCACCGAGGAATCCCTCGGCATCGACATCCTGCCCGTCTGCCGGGAGAACCTCCGGCGCTACGGACACCTCGGCTCGAACGATGTCTTCCTGAACCTCTACACGGCCCTGGAGCGCAAGGAACTCGCCACGGGGGACCGCGTCGTACTGATCAATGCCAGTCCGGTAGCCGCCTGGAGTCTGCTGCTGGTCGAGATAGGACCACAGGAGGGTGTGGCGTGAACGGCAGCACCGGCAGCACCGGCATCACCGGAGAGGTCACGGAGTTCCTGACCGCGGCCCTCCGCCGGCCGATCGGCCCGGACGACGACTACTTCGCCATGGGCCTCGCGAACTCGCTCTTCGCGCTGGAACTGGTGACCTTCGTCGAGGAGCGCTTCTCGTTCACCGTGGAGGTGGAGGACCTCGACCTGGACAGCTTCCGCACGGCCAACCGCATCACGGAATTCGTGCTCCGCAAGACCGGGGCCGACCGGCTGACGGAAACCCATGACCAGGGTGCCTGACGCCACGCCGCCCGGAGCCGGGCCGCCGGACGACACCCCGACGCACCACACCCTGATGCACGACCCCCCGGCGCTCGCCGGCCGGCCGGGCGACGGCCAACCGGCCGCCGCGGAACGGTCCTTGATACGCGCGGCGGCCGAACTCGCCGCCGGAGCACGCGGTCCGGCGGCCGACTGGGACCGGACCGGCGGACTGCCCGACTCGGTACGCAAGGACATGGCCGCCGCGGGTCTGCTCGGCGCCGATCTGCCCCGGCGATACGGCGGAGCGGGCCTCGGCCCCGCGGCGCTCGGCGAGGCCGCCGCGCATCTGGGCGGCGCGTGCAGCGCGATGCGCGGGCTGCTGACCGTGCAGGGGATGGTCGCGGCGGCGCTGGCGCGCTGGGGCACCCGCGAGCAGCGCGCCGACTGGCTCCCGAGACTGGCGAGCGGAGAGCTGACCGCCGGCTTCGCGGCCACCGAGCAGGCGGCGGGCAGCGCGCTCGGGGCCGTCGAGACCCGTGTCGACGACCCAGGCGACGGCGGGGACATCGAGGTGAGCGGCCGCAAGAAATGGATCACCTTCGGGGCGGTCGCCGATGTCTTCCTGGTGCTGGGCAAGAGCCGGGGCAAGCCTGCCACCGTCCTCGTCGAGGCGGACCGTACAGGCGTGAGCCGCGAGCCGGTGACCGGCCAGCTGGGCATGCGCGCCGCGCGGATCGCCCATGTCACCTTCGACGCCGTGCGGGTTCCCAGGGACCATCTCGTCGCCCCGCCGGGGCTCGGGCTGTCCCATGTCGCGGCCACCGCGCTCGACCACGGACGCTTCACCGTCGCCTGGGGCTGCGTGGGCATGGCCGAGGCGTGTCTCGCCGACGCCGCCACCCACGCCGCCACCCGCTCCCAGGGCGGGGTGCCGCTCGCCGACCACCAACTGGTCCGCTCCCTGCTGGCCCGCAGCGCGGTGGACACCGCCGGTGCGCGTGAACTGGCCCGCCGGGCGGCGGAGTTCCGGGCGCCGGGACCCGGCCGGGGCGTCACGGAGACCATCGTCGCCAAGTACGCGGCCGCCGCTGCCGCCGCCTCGGTCAGCCGCGACACCGTACAGATCCTCGGCTCGGCCGGCTGTGAACCCGACAGCAGACCGGGACGCCACTTCCGGGACGCCAAGGTCATGGAGATCATCGAAGGAGCGCAGCACGTGTCCGAACTCCACATAGCCGATCGCCTTCTGCGCCGGTTCGGCCCTCCGCCCGCCTCCGGCACACGAAGCCCCGGGGAGTCGGCATGACACCCGACCAAGGCTCCCGTACGCACGCCCCGTTGACCGCCCCTGTCGTCAAGTGCCTGGTGTGGGACCTGGATGACACTCTGTGGGACGGGGTCGTCCTGGAGAACGACGATCCCGAGCCCTTCCCCGAGGCCCTGGAAACCCTCAGCGCCCTGGACAAGCGCGGTATCCTGCACGCCGCCGCGAGCCGCAGCGAACACAGCGCCGTCACCCGTCATCTGACGGACCGAGGCCTGGACGACTGGTTCTGCGCGGTCCAGGTCGGCTGGGGCGCCAAGTCCGCCGCGCTGCGCCGTATCGCCGAAACCCTCAACATCGGTCTGGACACTCTCGCGTTCGTCGACAACGACCCCGCGGAACGGGCCGAGGTGGCGGCGGCACTGCCCATGGTCCGGTGCTACCCGGCCGACGAGGTCGGCCGCCTCCCGGACCACGCCGAATTCCAGCCGGAGCAGATCACCGAGGAGGCGTCCCGGCGGCGCGCGCTCTATCGCACCGAGTGGCGGCGCCGGGAGGCGGAAGAGGAGTTCGGCGAGGACCGGCAGGCCTTCCTCACCTCACTCGATCTGGTGATGCGGCTGCGCCCGGCCACCGAGGACGATCTCGCGCGGGCCAGTGAACTGACCGTCAGGACCCATCAGCTCAACAGCACCGGCCTGACCTACGACGCGGACGAACTGCGGGCGCTCAGCGCCTCACCGGACCATCAGGTGCGGGTGGCCCGGCTCAGTGACCGGTTCGGCGACTACGGGATCATCGGCCTCGCCGTCACCGAACTCACGCCCTCGGACTCGGTCCTGCGGCTGATGCTGATGTCCTGCCGGGTCGCGTCACGGGGGGTGGGCGGTGTCCTCCTCAACCATCTGGTCCGGGAGGCACTGGCCGAGGGCCTTCGGCCCGTCGCGCACTTCGTACCCACCGACGTCAACCGGAACATGCTGGTCACTCTCCGATTCGCGGGGTATCGGCCGGTCGCCACCGAGGACGGCCGGATGGTGCTCGCGGTCGATCAGGACCGCCCGGCCCCGGAGCACCAGGGCCACACCCGTGTGATCACCGGCGCGGAGTGAGAGGGGGAGACGACCGTGGTGTACAGCTACGCGCGTGACCGCGACGGAGCCGCCGGGACGCGGGCCCAAGGCGCGTCCGGGACCCGTGAGCGGAGCGCGATCGGGACGCGGGAGCGGAGCGCGACCGCGGCGGACCAGGCCTCCGTCCTGGACGCCTTCAGGCGACAGGCCGCCCGCTCACCGGAGACGACCGCCCTCATCATCGGGGAAACGGCCCTCACCTACCGCGAACTCGACCACGCCTCGGCCGGGCTCGCCCAACTCCTGCGCCGGCGCGGCGTACGGCCGGGCCGGGTCATCTGCATCCGCGTCGAGCAGAGCGCGCTCGCTGTGATCGGGGTACTCGCCGCCCTGCGGACCGGCGCCGCCTGGGCCGCGCTCGAACCGGACCTGCCGGTCTCGCGCGTACGGGCGCTGTTCCGGGACACCGACTGCGCGGTGGTGCTCAGCGCGGGAGAAGACCCGGCGATGACGGGCCTGGCGAACCCGCCGGAGCGGATCGACGCCGCCGGACTCCGGATCCCCGACCTCATCGAGACGGGCGCGCGGGCCGCGGACACCGACGAGGGGTATCCGCCGGTCGCCGAGGACGCCCCCGCCTATCTCGTCTACACCTCGGGATCGACCGGGCTCCCCAAGGGGGTCATGGTCAGCCGCGCCCAGCTCGCGGCGTCCATCAACCCTCGCGCCGGGGTCTACGGCACCGAACCCTCCACGTTCCTGATGGCGATGCGGCTGTCGTTCGACGGCATGCTCGGCGGCATGTTCTGGTCGTTCCGCAACGGCCACACCCTGCTGCTCCCCGATCTGCGGCAGCTGAGACAGGTTCAGGAACTGGCCAGGTTGGCCGGCCGACACCGGGCGACCCATCTGATCGTCGTTCCCTCCTACTACCGCGCGCTGCTGGACGAGAGCCGGCTGCTCCCCGATTCCCTGCGGCTGGTGGTGGTCGCGGGCGAGGTCTGTACACCGGAGCTGGTGCGTACCCACCAGGAGCGGCTGCCCGGAGTGCGACTCGCGAACGAGTACGGCCCCACCGAAACGATCATCTCCTGCACCGTCGAGCCCGACCCGGACGCCTCTCGGCCACGGATCCCCATCGGCCGGCCCTGGCCGGGCGCCGAGGCCTGGGTACTGGACGACCGGCTGCGCGAGGTACCGGCCGGGGTGGAGGGCGAGCTGTACATCGGCGGCGCGTTCGTGGCACTCGGCTACGCGGGACAGCCCGGCAAAACGGCCGAGCGGTTCGTCGCGGACCCGTTCGGACGGCCGGGCGCGCGCCTGTACCGCACCGGTGATCTCGCCGTCGTCGACGAACGGGGAGCGCTGCACTACCACGGCAGGACGGATCTCCAGGTGAAGATCCGTGGCACCCGTATCGAACTGGGCGAGATCGAGAGCGTCCTGGAGCGCCACCCGGCCATCGGCCAGGCCGTGGTGGTCCCCGAACCGGCCGAGGACGACGAGCTGCGGCTGATGGCCTTCGTCACGCCCGCCGGGCCCGGGATCACACCGCCCGGCGGCATGACACTGCGCCGGCACTGCCTCGAACATCTGGTGGAACAGGCCGTTCCCACGATGTTCGTGCCGGTCGCGCGGATGCCGCTGAACAGCAGCGGCAAGGCCGACCGCGCGGCCCTGCTGCGCGACTCCGCGCCGGTGGGCGGAGACGAGCGGGACCCGGTGGCGGGGCGGGACGACGGCCGTACGAGCGCCGACTCCCCCTGGGAGCGGTGGACCGGCCACCGGCGCACGGTCGGTGCCATCTGGGCGGCCGTCCTCAGACAGTCCGAGACCGGGCCCGACGACAACTTCTTCGCGGTCGGCGGCAGTTCCCTGAAGATCATCGATCTGCACGCCCGGCTGAACCAGCGGTGGCCCGGGGTGCTGCGCATGGGGGAGCTGTTCGATCTCATCACCATCTCCGCCCAGGCGGAGGCGATCACGAGCCGCGTGGGGACGGACTTGGGCGCGGGCGCGGGCGCGAACGCGGACGTGAACGTTCGGCGAGAAGATCTCACACCCCCGACCGCTTATGAGCTGTGAAGGCAGGGAGCCGCATGAACGGGAGGGCGATATGACCGGGACGGGTGTGGCGTACGGAACCGGTGCGACGCGGAACGACGGTGCGACGCCGGAAGACCGCGCGGTGCCGAACGACCTTACGGCGCGCGAAGACGGTGCGACGCCGACGAGGCCGGCCGTCGCGGTCATCGGTATCGCCACGCGCTTTCCGGGGGCCGACAACCTCGACGCGTTCCGGGCGAATCTGCTCAACGGCGTCGACTCCGTACGCCCGATACCGCCCGAGCGGGTCGAGTCCACCTGTCTGGACCCCTCCGTGGACTACCCGGAGCTGGGATATCTGGACCGGATCGATCTCTTCGACCATGAGTACTTCGGTCTGTCGCGGCGCGAGGCGGAGGTCACCGACCCGCAGCACCGGCTCGCCCTCGAACTCACCCACGAGGCCCTGGAGAACGCCGGATACGCCCCCGAGGGCCTGCGTGACAGCCAGACCGCCGTGATCTTCAGCTCCCCGAGCAACGGTTACGCGCCGCTCGTCCGCGAGCAGGGCACACTGAGCATGATCGGCAACATCCCGTGCGGACTGCCCGCCCGGGTCTCCCACATCTTCGGGCTCACGGGGCCCTGTTACGGCGTCGACACCGGCTGCAACGGATCGCTCGTCGCCGTACACCAGGCATGCCGGGAGCTGCGCGACGGCGACGCGCGGTACGCGGTGGCCGGCGGGGTGAGCCTGCGCCATGTCATCGCCCCCGCGGCCACCGTGGCGGACTTTCCCGGCATCAGCTCGCCGACCGCCAGGTCCCGGGCGTTCGACCACGCGGCGGACGGGGCGGGCGGCGGCGAGGGCGGCGCCGTACTGCTGCTCACCACCCTGGAGCAGGCGCTGGCGGACGGCGCGTTCATCCACGCCGTGATCCGCGGCAGCGCCGTCGTACACAACGGCCGGCACTCCGCCACCATCAGCACACCGAGCGCACGGTCCCAGGCCGAGGTCATCCGCAAGGCGTGGCGCGGCGCCGGCCTGGACATCGCGACGGCCGGGTATGTCGAGACACATGGCTCGGGCACCCGGCTCGGCGACGCCATCGAGGTGGAGGGGCTGACGCTCGCCCGCCCCGGCGACCGACGCGGCCTCGCGGTCGGATCGGTGAAGACCAATCTCGGACATCTGGACCACGCGGCGGGAATCGCCGGGCTGGTCAAGACCATCCTCAGTGTGCGACACGGTGAGCTGTACCCCTCGCTGCACTTCGAACGGGCGCCGGAGGAGATCGACCTCGACGGCGCTCGCCTCGATGTCGTGACATCGGTCCGGCCCTGGCGGGACGAGGTGCGCCGGGCCGGTGTCAGCTCGTTCAGCCTCGGTGGCATCAACGCCCACTGTGTGGTGGAGCAGGCGCCTCCGACGGCCGTACGGCGCGCGGCCGACACGAGCGATGGCCCGGCCGAGGCGCGCTTGGTCGGTGTCTCCGCCCGTACGCCCGCCGAACTCATCGCGCAGTGTGAACGGCTCTCGCTCGAACTGCGCCACAGCACGCGGCCGTTGGCCGATATCGCCAGGACCCTGAACGAGGGACGGGAGCACCACCCCTACCGCGTCGGCGCCGTGGCCCGCCGGACCGCCGAACTGGCCGTCGCACTGGCCGCCGAGGCCACCTGGCAGCGGCTGGCGGCTCCCGGTACGGCGCCGTCCCCGGGGGTCGGCCGGACCGAATCCCGGCGCGCCACCGCGCCCCGCGTGGTGTTCCTGTTCTCCGGTGACGCCGACCCCGGCCGGTCGCCGGGGACGGGCCCGTCCCCGGACCCGCTGCCCGAGCGATTGCCCGTACCGGCCGATCGCGCCGCGATGGTGCGCGCCCAGCTCGCCGCGTACACCCGGCTCACCCGGGCCGGCGTGGCCCCTGACGGGCTGATGAGTTCCGGGATCTCGCGCTACACCGTCCGTCATCTCCAGAACACCCTGACGCCCGCCGACACCACGGCGCTGGAGCGGGCGACGAGCGGCCAGGACCCGACTGTGGCCGGCCGGGCACTCCGGCTGGAACAGCTGCGGGCCGCGGCGGACGAGCAGTTGGAGAGCGGTCCCGTCGTCTTCGTCGAGCTGGCGGCGCGCGGGGAACTGGGCGAGCGACTGTCGGAGTATCTGGACGGCCGCCCCGGCGCCCGCGTCCTGACTCTGGAATCCGGCACGGACGGGGTACTCGATGTGCTCGCCCGGCTCTACGAGCTGCGGTGGGATCCCGACTGGCCGGCGCTGGCAGCGGCGGCGGGCGAACGCGGGGGCGTCGGCCGCCGGGTCCCGCTGCCCGGCCGCCCGCTCCGGGGCGTCCGCTGCTGGGCCAGGCCCGTGGGCGACATCATCTCCTTCGAGGGGTTCGGAACGGCCGCGTCGACGGTCGTGTCGACGGCGGCGGCCACCGAGGCGGCGACATCCCCGGCGCCCACCGCCGCGCCTGCCCCTGCCCCGGCGCCTGCCCCTGGGCCTGCCCCTGTCCCGGCTCCAGTCCATGTTCCCGCGCCCAGGCCCGTTCCGGCGTCGGCTCCGGTCCCCGTACCCGTCGTCCCCGCGGCCCCCGAACCCGTGCGCGCGCCCGTGCCCGAGCCCGTGCCCGAGCCCGGTCCGTCCGCGCCGTCCGGTTCGCAGACGGTGCTGAGCTGGCTCCAGGAATCCCTGACCGATCTGCTTCGCGCGGACGAAGTCCCCGCCGACGCCGACTACTTCACCATCGGCGGGAACTCCGTCATCGCGCTCCAGCTCGTCCAGGGAATGGAGCGGCGCTACGGCGCCCACCTCAAACTGGTCGACATCTACGACCACCCCATCGTCGGCGATCTCGCGGACGCACTCTCGGCCCGGCTGCCACAGGCCCCGCCGGAGAAGGGGACATGGCCGGAGCTGTCGGCCGAGCCCGCCGCCCGGGACGACGGCCCCACGCTGCCGCCGATCCTCCCCGGCGACGAACTGGTGCTGTCGTACGGGCAGGAACGCATGTGGTTCCACCACCAGTTGGACCCGACCACCACGCTCTACAACCTGCCGGGCGTCTCCCGGCACCGCGGCCCGCTGGATCCCGACGCCGTACGGCTCGCCTGGGAAGATCTCGCCCAGCGGCACGAGACCCTGCGGTCGAACTTCGTCGAGGCCGACGGGCGGCCCCGGTTGGTGATCCGCCCGCGGCTGGGCGACTTCTTCCGGTACGAGGACGTCTCCGCCGACCCGGACCCCGAGGCCGCGGCGCGCGCGGTCATCAGGGTGGAGACCGGCGTTGTGTTCGACCTCGCCCGTGACTCGCTGGTCCGGGTGACCCTGGTGCGTGTCGCGCCCGACGAGTATCTCTTCTGCTGGGCGATGCACCACGCGGTCAACGACGGCTGGGCGCCCCAGATCCAGATGAAGGAGTTCCTGGCGTTCTACACGGCCCGCCTGGAAGGCCGCGTACACCGGTTCGAGCCGTTGCCCGTGCAGTACCGGGACTACGCGCGCTGGCAGCGCGAACTGCTGGAGGGCTCCCGCCTCGACGGTGAACTGGACTACTGGCGCGGGCGATTGAGCGATCCCCCCGCGCTCGAACTGCCCACCGACCGGCCGCGTGCCACCCGGATGGACTTCGCCGGAGCCTCCCATGGGTTCACCATCCCCGGTGAACTGGTCAACGGACTGCGGGCCGTGGGCGGCCGGGAGACCGCCACCCTCTTCATGGTGCTGCTCACCGGCCTCAAAGTGCTGCTCTCGCGCTGGTCCGGTCAGCGGGACATCGTGATCGGCACCCCGACCATCGGCCGCAGCCGCCCCGAACTGTGGGGCCTGCTCGGCTTCTTCAACAACACCATCGCCCTGCGCTCCGACCTCTCCGGCGATCCCACCTTCCGGGAGCTGCTGCGCCAGGTACGAGGTGTGGTGCTCGGCGCACTGGACCATCAGGAGATCCCGTTCGACAAGATTGTGCGTGAGGTCGCACCGGAGCGCGATCCCAGCCGGAACCCGATCTTCGATGTGATGTACGTCCACCAGACCCTTCCGGCGGGGCTCGCGTTCGGCGAGGACCTGTTCGGTCCCGCCGGACACGAGGACACCGGTCCTTACTTCCCCGGACTGCCGAAGGGCACGGCCAAGTTCGACCTCACGGTGGTCGTCGCCGAGCGGGCGGGCGAGGAGTCGCTCGACGTGGTGATCGAGTACGCCACGCAGCTCTTCGACGCCGGTACGGTCGAGGCCCTGTCGGCCTCGCTGATGGAGCTGTTGGGTGCCGTCGCGGCGAACGAGGACACGCCGTACGGGGAGATCCCCGTCGAGCCGACCGCCGCAGAGTCCGCCGCCCCGAGCACCCCGGCCCCGGTCGTCGACTCCGGAGACCACGGAGATCACGAAGAACACGGAGCCCCGGTCAGCGTCTGGCTGGAGCTGCGTGGCGAGGTGGACGGGGCCCGGTTGCGCACCGCGTTGCGGGAGCTGGCGGAGCGGCACGCCGTGTTGCGTCCCGTACGCGGTGACTTCTTCACGGCGGTCGACACCTCCGACCGGGACGACCCGCCCGCCGCCGCACGTGAACTCGCCCTGGCGGAAGCGCGGAGACCAGTGGAACCGGTGGCGGCCCGTCCGCTGCGCGCGCTGCTGATCACCACTGGCCCCACCGAGCACATCCTCGTGGTGACCACCCACCCCGCGGCCTACGACGGAGGGCAGCCCGGTGTGTTCTTCCGGGACCTGTTCGCCCTCTATGGCGCGCGGCTGCACGGACACCCGGCGCGACTGCCCGCCCTGCCCGAACCCCCCGTCCCGTACGACGAGTACGCGCGCCCGCGGCGCGAGCCGGGCGCTGGAGGCCAGGGCGGTGATGCTCAGGGCGCTGATGCTCCGGGTGCGGATGCTCCGCTCAACGGCCGCCTCGACCACTGGAAGCACACCCTCGCCGGGCTGCGCGCCTTCGACCTGCCCGCCGACCGGCCGCGCCCGCTGTCCGGTACGGGCGCCTGCGCCGCCCACACCTTCCTGGTTCCGGCGGAACTCGCCGTCGGACTGGGCCGCTCCGGAGCCCGTGAGGGGCTGCTCGCGGGTATCGCCACGCTTCTCGCCCTGCGTTCCGAGACGGAGGAAGCGGTCATCGGACTCACCACGGCGCCGGCGCCGGACGCCGGCGAGTCGATCGGCCCGTTCGCGCGCACGCTGCCCCTGCGGATCGCGCTCGCCGACGAGCCTTCCTTCGACCGGCTCACCGGGCGGATCCGAGAGGTGGCCGCCGACGCGGAGAACCATCGGGATGTGCCGCTCGCCGAGATCGTCCGCGCGGCCGGTGTGCCTCAGGAGCCCGGGCGGGCGCCGCTCTTCGATGTCGTCTACGCCCACCACCGCCTGCCCGCGGCGCTCGGCGCGGCGGCCGGCATCGAGGCCGGTGCCGTGCGGTGGCCGGGGGAGGAGGCAGGACGGCTCACCCCGGCCGGCGGTACGGCGGGGCACGACCTGGTCTGGTCGGTCGTCGAAGGCCCCGGGCCGGACGCGTTGCAGATCTCGGTGGAGTACCGCACCGAGATGTTCGACGCCTCGACGGTCGCCGCCCTGGCCGACGATCTGGTCGCCCTCTTGCGCGCCGCCCTCCGTGAGCCCGCCGCGCCACTGCCCCGCCTGTGGTTCGGCGCCGCCGCGTCACTCGCCGACTGACATCCCGGACAGAGCCGAAGGAGATCCGTAACCGTGCGCGAACGCAAGGACAGTGAGCCGGCCATGACACCCGGCGCGCCCGTGGGTGTCGTCGGTGCCGGAACCATGGGGGTCGGCGTGGCGCAGTGCTTCGCGGAGGCCGGATATCCCGTGGTGGTCGTCGATCCCGATCCGGCGGCCCTCAGCAGCGGCCCGGCCCGCCTCCGCGCGGGGGTGCGGATGGCGAGGCTGTTACGACGGCGCTCCTCGCCGTCGACCGGAGCCGGAGCCGGAGCCGGGCCCGGTGGCGCGGGACCCGGAGCGGGGGCAGGCGCCGGGACACCCGCGCCCTCTTCCCCGTCCCCCTCCCCGTCCCTTGAGGACCGTGTCACCTGGTCGGCGAAACTGCCGGATCTGGCCCCGGCTCTCTTCGTGGTCGAGTGCGCGCGCGAGAAGGTGCCGATCAAGGAGGAGATCCTGCGGCAGCTGGACCAGGTGTGCGGTCCCGACACGGTCTTCGCGTCCTGCACTTCGTGTATCCCGATCACCCGGCTCGGCTCCGTCACCGGCCGTCCCGACCGGGTGATCGGCACCCACTTCATGAACCCGGCCCCCCTCAAGGACTCCGTCGAGGTCATCCGCGCGCCGCGGACCAGCGAGTGGACCGTCCGTCGGACCGTGGACCTCCTCGCGGAACTCGGCAAGCGGGCTCTCGTGGTCCGTGACGCGCCCGGCTTCGTGACGAACCGCGTGCTGATGCTGACCCTCAACGAGGCCGCCGCCGTGCTGGGCGAGGGAACGGCCGACGCCGAGACCGTGGACCGCGTCTTCCAGGACTGCTTCGGCCACCCCATGGGGCCCCTGCGTACGGCGGACCTCATCGGGCTGGACACCGTGGTCGACTCACTCGAAGTGCTGCGCGAGTTCACCGGGGACGAACGTTTCCGGCCGTGCCCCCTGCTGGCCCGCCATGTCGCGGAAGGCAGCGTCGGCCGCAAGTCCGGCCGCGGTTTCTATCAGTACCCGGAGCAGAGGCAGCATCCGGAACACCATCTCGTCTCGCGGGGAGGAGCCAGCCATGGCTGACCAGCAGAGTGCGCGTCACGCAATGTCCGCCGCGGGCCGGGAGGTCTGGCGCGACTCGCCGGCCGACCCCTGGGGGCCGGGCCGGTTCGTCGCGGAGGTCGTGGAGATCCACGGCGTTCTGGACGTCCCGGCGTTCGAGAGGGCGCTGGCCCAGGTCGTCCGGGAGAGCGAGGCGCTGCGCGTGCGGCTGCCGGGGAGCGATCCGGGTACGCAGGGGCCGCCGGCCCTGGAACTCGCCGAGGGCCTGCCGCTTCCCCTGGTCGACCTCAGCACCGACCCCGCCCCGGTCACCGCGGCAGAGGAGTGGGTACGGGCCGAGCTCGCCCGCTCGCCCCGCCCGGCCGGGAACGCGGCGTCGGCGCAGGCGCTGATCCGTCTCTCGGCGCACCGCTTCCACTGGTTCCACCGCCATCACCGCTCGGTGCTCGACGGCTACGGCTGCTCGCTGATCACCCGCCGGGTGGCGGAGGTCTACACCGCACGCGCCGAGGGATGGCCGCCACAGGATTCGGCGTTGGCGTCACCTGCGGTGCTGCTCGCGGAGGAGGCCGAGTACCGCGCGTCGGACGACCGCGGCCGGGATCTCACGTTCTGGCGTGGATATGTCGCGGGCCGCGCCGAGCCGGTGACCCTCGCCGGGGAATCGGCGCCGGGCGCCGTCGACGCCGCTGTCCGGGCTCCGGCCGAGCCCTCGACCCCGGTGGTCCTCAGCACCACCGACACCGACCGGCTGCGCGCGGCGGCCCGCTACAGCGGAACGGCCTCCCGGGCCGTGCTGCTGGCCGCCGTCGGCGCGTACGCGCACCGGCTGAACGGCGCTACGGACCTGTTGCTCGGCCTGCCGGTCGACGGACGGCAGAGCCGGGTCTCCCGGCGCGTGCCGGGCGCGGCCGAGGACATCGCGGCGCTACGGCTGACGGTGCGTCCCGCCATGGGCTTCGGCCAACTCGTCCAGCGGGCGGCCCAGGAGAGCCGCCGCGTCCGCGCCCGCCAGCGGCTGCGGCACGACGAACTGTGCCGGGAGCTGGGAGTGCCGGGCACTCGCCCACAGCTCTACGGGCCCGTTGCCGATATCCGGACCCCCGGCCCGGAGATCCGGTTCGGGGCGCTGATCGCCGTCGCCCGCAGGGTGGACCAGGAACCGGTACACGATCTGCGCGTGGTGGTGGACGAGCAGCCCGGCGAAGGCCGTCCGAGGATCACCTTCCTGGGCGCGCCGGCCCGCTACACCGCCGCCGAACTGACTGCCCACGCCCGGCGTTTCGGGCGTCTGCTGTCCGCCGCCGTGGCCGCCCCCGGCCTGCCCGTGGGCTCCTTCGATCTGCTGGACGCCGGTCTCCGGGCGACCGTACACGGCTGGACGGGGGCGCCGGAGCGGCGCCCCCAGCGGGGCACGCTCACGGAACTGCTGGAGAGCGCGGCGGCCCGGCACCCGGACGAGATCGCCGTCCGGGACCGTACGACGCGGCTCACCTATGGCGAACTCCACGAGCGGGCCAATCGCCTGGCCCATCTGCTCATCCGCCGCGGGGCGGGACCCGAGCAGGTGGTGGGGCTGCTGCTGCCGCGGTCGGCCGAGGCGATCGTCGCGATGCTCGCGGTGCTGAAGACCGGCGCCGCGTATCTGCCGCTCGACCCCGCCTACCCGGCGCGGCGGCTCCGCTTCATGATCGACGACGCACGCCCCCGGTGTGTGGTGACCGACGCCGCCGGCGCGGACCTCGGCATCGACGGCCGGCCGGGAGACGTCGACATACTCGTACTGGACGACGCGAAGACCGCCGACGAGCTGGTGGGCTGCTCGCCGAAGCCGCCCACCGACGCGGACCGCGTGGCGCCCCTGTTGCCCGCGCATCCGGCGTATGTGATCTACACGTCGGGATCCAGCGGGACGCCGAAGGGCGTCGTGGTCGCTCATCGCGGGGTGGTGCCGCTGATCGCCTGGGTGGCCGCCGAGTTCGGCGCGGGGGCCCTCGCCCACACGCTGGCCGCGACCTCGTTCAGCTTCGATGTGTCGGTGGCCGAGATCTTCCCCGCGCTGGCCACCGGCGGCAGTGTCGAGGTGGTCGGCAATCTGCTGTCACTGCTCGACGGTGACCCGCCGCGCTGGTCGGGCGGGCTGCTGTGCGCGATTCCCTCCGTGTTCGCGAAGCTCATGGAGTTCGGCGGCGTCGAACTGTCGGCGAAGACGCTCGCGATGGCCGGGGAGGCGCTTCCCGCCGCCCTCGCCGACCGTGTGGCGCGGACCATGCCCGGCAGCAGACTCCTCAATGTCTACGGACCGACCGAGGCCACCGTGTACGCCACCGCCTGGTCCTCCGACGAGTCCCCGGCCGATGACTCACAGGCCGGCGACTCGGCGGCCGGCGGTGCGCCGCCCATCGGCCGTCCGCTGACGCATGTGCGCGCGTACGTACTCGACGGGGCGCTCCAGCCGGTGGAGCCGGGACGGCGGGGCGAGCTGTATCTGGCGGGTGCCGGGCTGGCCCGCGGCTATCTGCGCAGGCCCGGACTGAGCGCGGAACGCTTCGTGGCCGATCCGTTCGGTCCGCCCGGCAGCCGAATGTACCGGACCGGGGATCTCGCCCTCTGGCGCGAGGACGGACAGCTCCGCTACCTGGGGCGGGCCGACGCACAAGTCAAGATCAGCGGATTCCGGATCGAGCTGGGCGAGCTGGAGACCGTACTCGCCGCTCACCCCGGGGTGAGCGAGGCCATGGCCTCGGTACGGAAGGACGCGGCGGGCGACGCACGGCTCGTCGCCCACGCGGTGCCCGCGGCGGGAGCCGGGCGTCCGGAGCCCGAGGCGCTGCGGGAGTGGGCCGCCGAGCGACTGCCCGCGTATCTGGTCCCGGCGGAGGTACGGCTCGCCGAGTCGCTGCCGCGCACCCCCAGCGGCAAACTCGACCGCGACACCGAACCCGCCATCGCACCGGAGCCCGCCGCCACGGCACCGGCCGTCGAGCCCGCCGCGTCGGCCGGACCCGTCGAGCGGACGAAGCCCGCGGAGCCCGCCGGAGCCCTCGTCCCCGTCGTTCCCGCCCGACCGGCCGCGCCCGTGGCGCCGGAGCCGACGGCCCCGCCGGCGCCTGTGGTGACGCCCGCCGAAACCCGCGTCGAGCAGGTCGCGCGGGTGTTCTCCGAGGTCCTGCGGCAGTCCGAGGTCCCCTTGGACGCCAGCTTCTTCGACCTCGGTGGCGACAGCATCATGTCGATCCAGCTGGTGAGCCGGCTGCGTCAGGTGGGGCTGGTGCTCACCCCGCAGGACATCTTCGAGTACAAGACCGTCAAGGCGCTGGCCGCCGCGGCCCGTGAGACCACGCGTACCAAGTCCGGGGGCGCCGCCTCGGGCGTGGGCGACATACCGCTCACCCCGATCATGCGCTGGCTCCATGACCTGGACGGCCCGGTCGACGGCTTCCACCAGGCCGTACTGCTCCAGGTCCCCGGCGGGGTGCGCGAGGACCGGCTGGTCGCCGCCGTACAGAAGCTCCTCGACCACCATGACGCCCTGCGGTTGCGGCTCGACCGGTCGTCGGCCGAGTGGCGGCTCTCGGTACGGCCCCCTGGCTCGGTGTCCGGCGCGTCATGTGTGCGGCGTGTCGATGTCAGGGGCGTCGATGACCTGGGGCGGTTCCTCACCGACGAGGCCGGCCGGGCGAAGGGCCAACTGGACGTCCAGGCGGGCACGATGGTGCGAATCGTCTGGCTCGACGCGGGCGACGACGTACCGGGCCGGCTGATCTTCATGGCACACCACCTGGCCTGTGACGGGGTGTCATGGCGCATTCTGGTGCCCGATCTGGTCGGGGCGTACCAGGATCTCGAAGCGGGCCGGGTTCCCGCGCTGCGTCCGGTGGAGACCTCGTTGCGGCACTGGAGCCGTGCGCTGTCCGCGCAGGCGCGCGAGGAGCGCCGCACCTCCGAACTCCCCCTGTGGACCGGCATACTGGCCACGCCGGGGCCCCGGCTGGCGAAGCGGCCACTGGACCCGGCCGTGGACACCACGGGGCGCGCGCGTTCCCGTGCGGTGACATACGGCGCCGACCGCGCCCGGCATCTGTTCAGCACGATTCCGGCGGCTTTCCACTGCGAGATCAACGATGTGCTGCTGACGGCGCTCGCGCTGGCGGTGCAGCGCTGTGCCGGTAGTGAGAGCGATGTGGTGATCGATGTGGAGGGGCACGGCCGTGAGCCGGTCGTTCCGGGCGCCGATCTGTCCCGTACGGCGGGCTGGTTCACCAGCATGTATCCGATACGGCTCGCGCCCGGCGCCGTCGGCCCCCAGGACCGGCGTGACTCCCGTCAGGAGCTGGGGCGGGCGCTGCGCCGGGTGAAGGAGCAGTTGCGTGCGATCCCCGACAAGGGCATCGGTTTCGGTCTGCTGCGCTTCCTGAACCCGGAGACCTCGGGCGCCCTGGCCGCCGCCGCGCCGAGGGAGATCGGATTCAACTACTTCGGCCGGTTCCTGCTGCCCGCCGCGTCGGGGGAGGCGGACTGGGGTCCCGCGCCGGAGACGGGCATGAGCGCCGGGGCCGACGCGGACATGCCGCTGGCGCATCCGCTGGAGATCACCGCACTGACCCAGGACACGGCGCGGGGACCCGAACTCGGCGTCAGTTTCACCTGGCCCGACGGCATTCTCGACGAGCGGCTGGTCGAAGAGCTGGCGGACACCTGGTTCGAGATCCTGGACGCGCTGGCCGCGCACGCCGCGGAGCCCGGGGCGGGTGGCCGTACGCCCTCCGACTTCCCGCTGACCAGCCTCAGTCAGGACGAGGTCGAGCGGCTGGAGCGCGACTACCCGGGCCTGGAAGAGATCCTTCCGCTGTCGCCGCTGCAACAGGGGCTGCTGTACCACGTTCTGGTCAGCGGGTTGGGCACCGATACGGAGACGGACGAGGGCGCCCTTGAGGAAGCGGGGGCGGCGGACGAACCGGTCGGCGAACACAGCGTCTACACCGTGCAGGTGTGGCTGGAACTCGTCGGCGATCTGGACCCCGACCGGCTCCGTGCCGCGGGCCGGGCACTGCTGCGGCGTCACACCAACCTGAGCGCCGCCTTCGTCCACCAGGGCCTGGCCGAGCCGGTCCAGGTGTTCGGTGCCGCGGCCGAACTGCCCTGGCGGGAGGAGGATCTGGGCGCGCTCGCGGAGGACGCGCGCGAGTCGGCGATCGACCGCCTGCTCGATCTGGAGCGCAGCCGCAGGTTCACCCCCACCGCTCCACCGATGATGCGGATGATGCTGATCCGGCTGGGCGACAACCGTCATCGGGTCGTCCTGACGACACATCACATCCTGATGGACGGCTGGTCGTTGCCCATCGTGCTGCGGGAGCTGTTCGCTCTCTACCGGGAGGCGGGCGGCGAGGGTTCGGTCACGGCCGGGGACCTTCCGCCGGTGGATCTTCCGGCCACCACCCCTTTCCGGGAGTATCTGTCGTGGCTCGGACGGGTCGACAGCACGGAGGCGGAGGCCGCCTGGCGCGAGGCGCTGGCGGGGCTGACGGCGTCGACCCGGGTCGCGCTGGAAGAGGGTACGGCGGAGCCGATGGCGCCGCGCAATGTCACCGTGCAGTTGAGCGCGGAGACGACCGTGGCCCTGGTCGACATGGCACGCCGGCACGGCGTGACGACCAACACGGTGCTCCAGGCGGGCTGGGGCATTCTGATGGGCCAGGAGACCGGGAACACCGATGTGGTGTTCGGCTCCGTGGTCTCGGGGCGGCCCGCGGAACTCGCCGGTGTGGAAACGATGGTCGGGCTCTTCATCAACACCGTGCCGACGCGGGTGCTGCTGGATCCGGCGGAGTCGCTGGGCGCGCTGCTGGTGAGGCTCCAGCGGGAGCAGGCCGGGCTGCTGCCGTATCACCACATCAGCCTCGGTGAGATCCGCCGGATCACGGATGTGGGGAACCCGTTCGACACCGTGATGGCGTTCGAGAACTACCCGCTCGACACGGAGGAGTTGGCGGAACCCGCGCCGGGTCTGAAACTGGCGCGGGCATACGGGGACGACGCCCCGCACTTCCCGCTGAACCTGGTGGTGTCCGCGCGCGGCGAGCGGCTGCTCCTCCGGTTCGACTACCGTCCGCATCTGATGGAGCGCGAGCGGGTGGAATCGCTCGCCGACCGGTTCGTCCGGCTGCTGACCACGGCGGCGACCGAACCCACCCGGAGCGTCGGCGGTTTCATGGCGGGTGGCGAGAGCGCCGGCGAGTCCGCCGGGGGCACCGAGGCGGCGGCCGAGGTGCTGCTCGCGGGCACACAGCGGGACCCGGGGAGCGGTATCGGCGTCCTGCTGCCGCTGCGCGAGTCCGGTGGGCGTCCGCCCCTGTTCTGCGTCCACCCGGCGGCGGGGATCGCCTGGTCCTACGCCGGGCTCACCGGACCGCTGGGTACGGACCAGCCGGTGTACGGCCTCCAGGCGCGAGGACTTGACGGCGAGGAGGTGCTGCCCGCGTCCCTCCAGGAGATGGCGGCGGACTATGTGGATCACATCCGCTCCGTGCAGCCCACCGGCCCGTACCAGCTGCTGGGCTGGTCGTTCGGCGGGCTGGTGGCCCATGAGATGGCGGTACAGCTCCAGTTGAGCGGCGAGAGCGTCGGACTGCTGGCCGTTCTGGACGCCTTTCCCGCGGACCGGGCCAAGGACAGCGCGGGCGGGCCCACGGCGCGGGTGACCGGCGGGGATGTGCTGGCGATGGTGCTGGAGTTCTTCGGGTACGACCCCGCCGGCTGGGCGGGCGAGTCGCTGACCTATCCGCGGTTCGTGGAGATCGCCCGCGAACAGACGGGGCTGCTCGCCTCGTTCGACGAGCAGCGGGTCGCGGCCGTCGCCCGGATCTTCGCCAACAACTCTGCCCTCTCGTACGCCCACAAGCCGGGCCGGTTCACCGGCGACCCACTGATCTTCACCGCCCGGGAGACCTCACCGGACGTCGCCCGTGACCTGTGGCGCCCGCTGGTGGACGCCGGCGGGATGGAGATACTGCCCATCGACTGCACCCACGGTGAGCTGGGGCGGCCCGGCCCGCTGGGCGAAGTCGCCCAGGTGCTCTCCCAGCGGCTGAAGGCCCGTCCGGCCACACCGGGGAATGTCGTATGAGGCAGGGTACGGAGCCGGGGAACACTGCGGACCGCCCCGGCTCCGTCCCACTTTCGACCGCGCAGTACGGGATATGGCTGGGGCAGCAGTTCGCCCCGCCGGCCCGGTACCACGTGGCGGCGGGTTTCGAGGTGTCAGGGACTCTGGACCCCGGGCTCTTCGAGACGGCCTTCCGGCTCACGGTGGCGGAGGCGGAGCCACTGCGGGCCCGGTTTCCCGCCGGGGAGGGCGAGGAGCCCCGGCAGCGGGTCGGGCCGCTGCCGCCGTGGCGTGTGCCTGTGGTGGATCTGCGACAGGAGCGGTTCCCGATGGCCGCGGCGGTGGAGTGGATGCGGGCCGACGCGGCACGCCCGTTCGACCTCGCGGCGGGGCCGTTGTTCCGTACGGCGTTCATCCGGCTCTCGGACGGGCGGGTGTGCTGGTATCTGCTCTGTCATCACCTGGTGATGGACGGTCTGGGCGGCGCGCTCTTCGCCCGGCGCCTCGGCGATGTCTACGCGGCCCTGGAGCGCGGGGAGGACCCTGAGCCCGGCCCCCGGGTCCCGCTGGAGGCGCTGCTGCGGGCGGAGGCCGACTACCGGGCCTCACCGGAGTTCGGCGCCGACCGTGCTTATTGGACCGACAGGATGGCCGACCCGCGCCCCGTGTCCGCCCGGGCGGTGGACGCGGTGGATACGGGTGAGGCCCTGAGCGGGGTGGCGGCGCGCGGCGTCGCCCGGCTTCCCGGGCAGGGGCTGGCCGAACTGCGGCTGCTGGCCCGGCGGCTGGGGGTCCGGTGGCCGGTGGTGGCCACGGCCTCGGCGGCCCTGCTGGCCCACGCGCGCGCCGGAGCGGGCGCCGGCGAGGAGGTGGTGCTGGGGCTGCCGGTCGCCGGCCGTACGGGCGCCGTGGCCCGCGCGGTGGGCGGCATGACCTCGAACGTACTGCCGTTGCGGGTGCCGGTGCGCGTGGACCGGCCCGGGGCCGAGCTGGTGCGTGCCGTGGACGCCGAGATGACATCCGCACTCGCCCATCAGCACTACCGTGCAGAGGATCTGCACCGGGATCTGGGCCTGACCGGCACCGGGCAGGCGCTGTACGGGCTCGCCGTGAACGTGATGCCCTTCAGTTTCGGACGGCGGTTCGCGGGCCGGCCGATGACGATGCACCATCTCGCCGTCGGCCCGGTGGAGGATCTGTCCGTCACCGTCCACCCGGAGACGGGGCGCTCCGGTCTGCGCGTCGACCTCTACGCCGACCCGGCCCGCTACGGCCCGCGCGAGGCCGCCGCCGAGGCGCGCAGGTTCGTCCGGCTGCTGACCGGCCTGCTCGCCGAACCCGACCGCCCGGTAGGGGAGTTGGGACTTCTGTCGGCCGGGGAGCGACGGCGGACGGTGCCCCGTGCCGGCACCCCACCACTGCGGTCCGCCGCCACACTGCCGAGGCTGGTGGAGCGCTGGGCCGCGCGGACCCCGGGGGCCCCGGCGGTCACCTGCGGGCCGGACCTCCTGTCGTACGGCGAGCTCAACGCCCGTGCCAACCGGCTGGCCGGGGCGCTGATCCGGCGCGGCGCCGGCCCCGGGAACACGGTCGCCGTCCTGCTGCCCCGCTCGGTCGAACTGATCACGGCGATCCTCGCGGTGACCAAGACGGGTGCGGCGTATGTCCCCATCGACCCCGCCTGGCCCGCCGACCGCGTCGGCACGATCATGGCGGACGCGCGGCCCGTGTGTGTGGTCACTCCGGACGATCCGGCCGGGCCTCTGGACGAGTTCTCGTCCGCCGATCCGGTGGACGCGGACCGAACGGGGCCGCTGACGCCCGGCCACGCCGCCTACGTCATCTACACCTCGGGCTCCACCGGCCGGCCCAAGGGCGTGGTGGTGGAGCACCACAGCGCCGTGTCGCTGCTGGAAGGCGCCGCGGCCGACTTCGGGTTCCACGCCGGTGACGTGTGGACGATGTTCCACTCCTGCGCCTTCGACTTCTCCGTGTGGGAGATGTGGGGCGCCCTGGCGCACGGCGGGCGGCTGGTCGTCGTTCCCCATGAGGTGAGCCGGTCGCCCCGGGAGTTCCTGGGCCTGCTCGCCCGGGAGCGGGTGACGGTGCTGAACCAGACGCCGTCCGCCTTCCACGCGCTGGCGGCGGCCGACGGCGAGGAGCCGGACCGGGGGCGGGACCTGACACTGCGCTGGGTGATCCTCGGTGGTGAGGCGCTGCGGCCCGCACGGCTGCGGTCCTGGTTCCGGCGGCGCGGTGACGCCTCTCCGGTCCTGGTCAATATGTATGGCATCACCGAGATCACGGTTCACGCCACCCGGCTCGATCTGGCCGCCCGTCACGGCGGTGAACAGGGCAGCCCGGTCGGGACATCGCTGCCGGGAACCCGCCTCTACGTACTGGACGGCCGGCTGCGTCCGGTCCCGCCCGGGACGGCGGGGGAGCTGTATGTGGCGGGCCCCGGGGTGGCCAGGGGGTATCTCGACCGGCCCGGCCTGACCTCGGCGCGCTTCGTCGCCGACCCCTACGGCCCGCCGGGATCGCGGCTGTACCGTTCGGGTGACCTCGTACGGTGGCGGCCGGACGGTGGCCTGGAGTACCTCGGCAGGTCCGACGACCAGATCAAGGTCCGCGGCTTCCGTATCGAGCCCGCCGAGATCGAGAGCGCGCTGCTGGGCATCTCCGGGGTCGCGCAGGCGGTCGTGACCGCCGTACCGGACGACGCCCAAGACGGCCCCGGTGGCGACGGCGGTGACGCACGGCTGGTGGGCTACGTGGTTCCCGCGCGCGAGGGGACGGCGGCGGTGGGCGATCCCGGCCCCTTCACCGCGCGTCTGCGGGAACACCTGCGGGAGCGGCTGCCCGGCCATCTGGTCCCCGCGCTGTTCGTGGTCCTGGAGTCGTTGCCCCTCACCGCCAACGGCAAGCTGGACCGGAAGGCCCTGCCCGCTCCCGTCCCGGCGGCGCCGGTACGTGCCGCGGGCTCGCCCGGCACCCATCAGGAACGGCGGCTCGCCTCCCTGTACGCGGAGCTTCTCGGTACGGGGCGGGTCGGGCCCGAGGAGAGTTTCTTCGATCTCGGTGGCGACAGTCTCCGCGCGACGCGGCTGGTCAGCGCCGTGCGCGAGCGATTCCGGGTGGAGGTGGACGTACGGGACGTGTTCGCGCGTCCGACGGTGGCGGAACTCGCCGCCCACCTGTGGCGGCACACTCCGGACGTCGCCCTGGACACGGCCACGGACACGGACACGGCCACGGACAGGGGCGGTACCCGCGGCGTCGAAGGGGCCGAGGACACCGAGGCATCGGACGGCCGTCCCGAGCACATGCCGCTCTCCTTCGCGCAACGGCGGTTGTGGTTCCTGCACTCGCTCACCGGGCCCGACAGCGCGTACAACGTGCCCTTGGTCATGCGGTTGACCGGCGAGGCCGACGAGGAAGCGCTGCGGGCGGCGCTCGTTGATCTGACGGAGCGTCATGAGACGCTGCGCACCGTCGTCCAGGAGGCGGCCGGCCGGCCGGTCCAGCGGATCCTGCCGCCGGCGGACGCCGGCTCCGCGCTCACCGTCACCCGGACCGGCCCGGGGGAGCTGGCGGAGGCACTGGCGACGAGTGCCCGGTACGCCTTCCGGCTGGATGCCGAATGCCCGCTGCGGGCCGAGCTGTTCCTCACCGGCTCCGGCGAAGGGTCCGGCGAAGGCTCCGGCAAAGGCTCCGATGAACAGGTGCTTCTGCTTCTGCTGCACCACATCGCCTGCGACCACGCCTCCCTCGCCCCGCTGCTGGCCGACTTCCGTACGGCCTACACAGCCCGCCTGCGGGGCCTGGCGCCCGACTGGGCGCCCCTGCCGGTGCGGTACGCGGACTTCACCCTGTGGCAGCGCCGGGCACTGGGTACGGACGGCGAGCCCACGCCTCTGGCGCGGCGCGGGCTCACCCACTGGACCCGCGTACTCGACGGACTGCCGGAACGGATCGAGCTGCCCGCCGACCGGACGGCCGGGACGGCGGGCGAGGAGGCGGTGGACGCCGGGGACACCGTGACGTTCCGCGTGCCCGCACCGGTGCACCGCGGGCTCGCGGAGCTGGCCGCCACCGAGCGCGCCAGTGTGTTCATGGTGGTGCACGCCGGGCTGGCGGCGCTGCTCACCCGGCTCGGTGCCGGTACGGACATCCCCGTGGGGACAGCGGTCTCGGAGCGCGCCGACGCGCGCTGGGACGGGATCGTCGGATTCTTCGTGAACACACTGGTGCTGCGCACCGACACCTCCGACGCGTTGGGCACGCTGACGTTCCGTCAGTTGCTCGGGCGGGTCCGGGACGCCGATCTGGCCGCCTTCGCCCATCAGGACACCCCCTTCGACCACGTGGTGGAGGCGCTCGCGCCGCACCGCTCCGCGAGCGGGCAGGCGCTGTTCCGGGTGATGCTGGTCGTCACCCCGGCGCCGCCGCGGCGGCTCCAACTCCCCGGACTGTCGGCCGAGATTGACACGGTCGGCACCGGAGCCGCCAAGTTCGACCTCTCCCTGAGTCTGTACGAACACCGCGGCCCGGACGGCGCCTGCCTGGGCATGGACGGGGTGCTGGACTACCGGACCGGACTGTTCGACCGGGCGACCGCACAGGCGATCAGCGACCGCTTCGCGCGTCTGCTGGAGGGCGTCTCCGCCGGTCCCGACCTCCCCGTGCACCTGATCGACATCCTGGCCGGCGGGGAGCGCGATCGGCTGCTCACCACCTGGGGCACCTCGCCCGTACCCGCGCGGCTCACGCATGACACCGTGCCCGCGAGATTCGCCGAGCAGGCACGTCGCGCGCCCGACGCCCCGGCGGTCCGGGCCTCGGGACAGGTGCTGACCTACGCGGAGTTGGACGCCCGGTCCGACCGGCTGGCCGTACGGCTGGCCGGGTTCGGCGTCGGGGCCGAGACCCCGGTCGCGGTGCTGATGGAGCGGGGCGCGGATTTCGTGGTGGCCGTGCTGGCGGTCCTCAAGTGCGGTGGCGCGTATGTGCCGTTGGACTCGCGGTCGCCGCGCGCACGACGGGAGCGGGTGATGGCGGAGTCGGGTGCACGGGTGGTGATCACGGGCGAGGGCACACCCCTCGATGTCGTGCCCCCCGACGACGCGTTCCCGGGTGGCGGGCCCGCCGGCGGTCCGCGGATCGTCGACGTACGGGACACCGCTCCGGCCGCCGCCGATCCACGACCGACGCTTCCGGTGGGCGGCACCACGAGTCCGGCGGGTCTGGCCCAGGTCATCTACACCTCCGGCTCGACCGGGGTGCCCAAGGGCGTGGCCGTCACCCATGGCGATGTGCTCGCCCTCGCCCTCGACAGGTGCTGGCAAGGCAGCCGGCCGCAGCGCGTCCTGATGCACTCGCCGCTCTCTTTCGACGCGTCGACCCTGGAAACGTGGGTCCCGCTGCTGAACGGCGGGGAGGTGGTGATCGCCCCGCCCGGCGAACTGGACCTGGCGACGCTGGAGCGCCTGATCACGGGCACGGGGATCACCACGCTGTGGCTCACCGCCGGTCTCTTCCACCTCGTCGCCGAGGAGAACCCCGGGTGTCTGCGTGAGCTGGACACGGTGTGGACCGGGGGAGACGTGGTGGCGCCGCGCGCCGTGAGCGCGGTGCGCCGGCACTGCCCCTCCACCCTCGTGGTGAACGGCTACGGGCCGGCGGAGGCGACGACGTTCGCGACCCGGCACCCGATCACCGGCCCCGCCCCCGCCGGTCCCGAGGACCGGACCCACCGGTCGGGGGTCCCGATCGGACGCCCGCTGGACGGCGTCCGCGTCCATGTGCTCGACGACTTCCTGCGGCCTGTGCCCGCGGGTGTGACGGGTGAGCTGTATCTCGCGGGTGCGGGTGTCGTACGGGGTTATCTGAACCGTCCAGGACTCACGGCCGAGCGGTTCGTGGCCGACCCGTTCGGCCCGCCCGGGACGCGGATGTACCGTACGGGCGATCGCGCCCGGTGGCTGCCCGACGGCGTGCTGGCGTTCGCGGGCCGTGTCGACGGCCAGGTGAAGCTGCGCGGATTCCGTATCGAGACCGATGAGGTCGCCGCCGTACTGACCGGACACGGCGGGATCGGCCAGGCGGCGGTGGTCGTACGGGAGGACCGGCCCGGCGACCGGCGGCTGGTGGCGTATGTGGTCCCGGAGGAGGGCCGGAGAGTTGATGAGGCGGCGGTGCGGGAGTACGTGGCCGGTGTGCTGCCCGAGTACATGGTGCCGGGGACACTCGTCCTCCTGGACCGGCTGCCACTGACCCGCCACCACAAACTCGACCGGGCCGCACTCCCCGCACCGCCCCGGCCCGTGCCGCGTTCCGCGGCGCCGCGAACCGCGCGTGAACGGGTGCTGTGCGGCATTGTCGCGGAGCTGCTCGGTGAGGAGTCGGTGGGCGTCGATGACGGCTTCTTCCGCCTCGGCGGCGACAGCATCATGGCCATTCAGCTGGTCAGCCGGGCCCGCGACGCCGGTCTGCGGATCACCGTGCGCGATGTCTTCCGCTACCCCAGCATGTCCCAACTGGCCGAGAGAGCAGAGGTGTTCGAGGCGGGTGCCGCCCCGGTGCCGTCGGGGGAGGGCGACGGAAGCGGTGAGCTCCCGCTGACTCCCATCATGCGCTGGTGGCGCGATCAGCCGGGTGACGATCCGGCCGCCTTCAGCCAGTGCGTCACGCTGCGGACCCCGCCGGGCCTGACCCGCGGGCAACTGGCCGACTCCCTCCAGGCTCTGCTGGACCACCACGCGGCACTGCGGCTGCGACTGCGCATGGGCCCCGGCGGTCCGGCCGAACCGGACGGCACGGGCGGCGACAACCGGCCCAATGGCGCGGGTGACGCGGATCGTTCGGCCGATACGGCGGACTGGGCACTGGAGGCCCTTCCGCCCGGAACCGTCCGCGCGGAGGACCGGATACGCCGGGTCGACGCCGTCGACGACTGGGCTCGGCTGCCCGTACTCCTCTCCGACGCGGCCCGCGCGGCCCGGGACGGCCTGGATCCCGCCGTGGGAGGGATGGTGTCGGCGGTGTTCCTCGACGGCGGGCCACTCCGGCCGGGCCGACTGGTCCTCGTCGTACATCATCTGGCCGTCGACGGGGTCTCCTGGCGCATTCTGCTGCCGGACCTGGCCGCCGCTCACCGGGCCATTGCCGACGGCCGCCCTCCCGTACTGCCCTCCGTCGGGACCTCGTTCCGCGACTGGGCCGGATATCTCGCCGGGCAGGGCGAAACCGGTGCGCGGCAGGGCGAGTTGGCCCTGTGGAAAGAGGCACTGTCCGGGGGAGACGCGCTGACGGACGCCCCGGAGGAAGTGACGACAGGAGCGACGCGGCGGTTCGCGGCGACGCTGCCGCCGGAGCGCACCCGCCCCTTGCTGACAGAAGTGGGCGCGGCCTTCCGGTGCGGTGTGGAGCCCGTACTGCTCACCGGGCTGGCCCTCGCCATGGAGGAGTGGCGCCGCCGCCGGGGCCGCGCGCCCGGCGGGGACTCCCGTGGTGTGGTCGTCGAGCTGGAGTCCCACGGACGTCCGGAACTGCCCGAGCTGGATCTGTCGCGGACAGTGGGCTGGTTCACCAGCATGTTCCCGGTCCGGCTGGAGAACACCGGATGTGTCTGGACGGATGTGTGGACCGCGGGCCCGGCGCTCGGCCGGGCCCTGAAGCGGGTCAAGGAGAGATTGCGGGCCGTGCCCGACCTGGGTATCGGTTACGGCGTACTGCGTCATCTCGACCCGGTGGCGGCGCCGGAGCTGTCCGCCCTGGGGGCGCCCCGGGCCGGGTTCAACTACCTGGGCCGGATCGCCGCGGAGGGCCGTGAGGACTGGGACATCACCGCCGAGTTCACCACGCTGCCCGACACGGACGGGACACTCGCGCCGCCCGGTGGACATGTCCTCGGCCTCGACGCGGTGACCGTCGACGGTCCGGCCGGACCGCGGCTGAACGCCGCGTGGTCCTGGGCCGGGACGACGTTCACGGAGGAGGAGATCCGGGAACTGGCCTCGCTGTGGTTCACCGCGCTCGACGCGTTGGTCGTGCACGCCAGAACCCCGGGGGCGGGCGGACACAGCCCGTCCGATCTGCCCCTGGTCCCGCTCCAGCAGACGGAGATCGACCACCTGGAGTCGGCCTACCCCGGTCTCGTGGACGTCCTGCCGCTGACGCCGCTCCAACAGGGACTGCTCTTCCACTCGCTCTACGCCCCGGACAGTCCTGATGTCTATCAGGCGCAACTCGTCCTGCGTCTACGGGGCGAGATGGACGGGGAGGCGCTGCGCGCGGCGGCGTCGGGGCTGCTGGAGCGGCACCCCAATCTGCGGGCGGCGTTCGTCCATCACGAGCTGCCCCGTCCGGTCCAGGTGCTGCCGGGCACACTCGCACCGGAGTGGCGTGAGCTGGATCTCGGGGTGGTGTCGGCCGGGCGCCGCGAGCGTGTCTTCGACCGGCTCGCGGCCGCCGATCTGCGCCGGCGCTTCGAGCTGGACCGGCCGCCGCTGCTGCGCTTCACGCTGTTCGCGTGGGGTCCGGACGAGCACCGGCTGGTACTGACGCACCATCATCTGATCCTGGACGGGTGGTCGGTGTCCTTGCTGGTCGGTGAGTTGTTCGCGCTGTACGCCGAGGGGGGCGCCCCCGGTGCGCTGCCCGCCGTGACGCCCTACCGCGAGCATCTGTCCGCGCTGGCGGCCCAGGACGGTGACGCGGCCAGGGACGCCTGGCGGGCCGCTCTCGCCGGCGCGCGGGCGCCGTCGCTCCTCCAGGAGACCGACGGCGGGACCGTTGTCCGTGGTGGCGCCGTGCCCGTACGGTCCGTGGAGTTCACCCTGCCCGAGGCGCTGACCGCGGCGTTGCGCGACCTGAGCGTGCACGGTCTCACGCTCAACACCGTCGTCCAGGGCGCCTGGGCGCTCCTGCTCGCCCGGCACGGCGGCGCCCGGGACGTGGTGTTCGGCACCACCGTCTCGGGCCGCAGGCCCGAGATCGCCGGGATGGAATCGATGATCGGACTGTTCATCAACACCGTGCCGGTACGTCTGCGGATCGACCCCGCGGAGACCGTGCTGAACCTGCTGGCGCGTTTCCAGGACGAGCAGGCCGCGCTCCTGCCGCACCAGCATCTGGGGCTGGGAGACATCCAGCGGTTGGTCGGCCGACGTGAACTGTTCGACACGCACGTCGTCTTCGAGAACTACCCGCTCGACCGTGTGAGCCTGGCACGCGCCACCCCGGGCCTGCGGCTCGTCCACAGCGAGGGGCGCGACGCCACGCACTACCCGCTGACGCTGGCGGCGTTCGCCGGCGACGGCCCGCTGACGCTGCGGCTCGGCCACCGCCCGGACGCGGTGGAGCGTCCCCGGGCCGAGCGGATGGCCACGGAGCTGGAACGTCTGCTGGGGGCGATCGCCGCGGCGCCCGACGACGCGGTGGCCGGCCTGCTCAGCCCCGAACCGTGAGCCGTGAGCGCCCCTGCCCCCTGCCCCTGCTTTCTCTCCGCCTTCTCTCCACGCCCTGTCCGAACACCTGAAAGGAACGCATCTCCATGAGCACCAACCCCTTCGACGACGTCGACGGCGTCTTCCACGTCCTGGTCAACGACGAGGGCCAGTACTCCCTGTGGCCGGCCTTCGCCCCGGCCCCCGCGGGCTGGACGGCCGCGCTGAGCGACGTGGACCGTGAGACCGCCATCGACTACGTCAACGAGCACTGGACCGACATGCGTCCCCGCAGCTTGCGCGAGATATCGGACACCTCGGTCTGATACGTGGTGGCCGTGGTGGCACGACCGGGACATCGGATGGTATTGCTGATGGTGGGGCCGGTTTCGGCCCGTAACTGACGGATCGTCCGTCGGCCGGAGGGCGGCCCTGCCTCCGGGAAGGAACGAGGGATGTGTCCGCCGGTGTTGTTGTGGAAGCGCCACGGCCTGCTGTTCGGCGCCGGGACGTTGTGCGTTGTGGTGAACGTCCGGGGCATCGGGCCGTTGTGGTACGTGGGTGTCGCGCTGATCGCGGTCGCGATCCTTCTGCGCTGGGCCCTGGTACGGACCCAGCGTCCGGCCGGGGACCGGCGGCCCGTGCTGGTCCGGCTGCCCGTCACCGGGCGCTGGACAGCGCTCAACGGCCCCGCGACCAAGATCCCCAGCCATACGCACAGCCACGCCCAGACCTACGCCATCGACCTGAAGTACGACCCGCCGCGGGACGCCGCGGGCGCACCGCACACCCCGCCCTTCAACTGGGTCTGGCCGGTCGGTCGGCTTCCGCGGTCGTATCCCTCCTTCGGGAGGCCCCTTCTCGCTCCCGCCGATGGAGTGGTGGTCGCGGCCGCGAGCCGGCAGCGGGACCATCTGAGCCGGATGTCGCTTCCCGGCTTCGCCTTCCTCGGTCTGGAGGGCTTTCTGCGCGACCTGGGGTGGCCGCGCCACTTGTTGGGCAACTACCTCGTGCTGGACATCGGCGACGACGTGTACGCGGTCCTCGCCCATCTGCGGCGCGATTCCCTCCTCGTGACGGTGGGCGACCGCGTCACGGCGGGGCAGCACCTCGCCGAGTGCGGAAACTCCGGGAACTCGTCCGAACCTCACCTGCACTTCCAGCTGATGGACGGCCCCGATGTGGCGACCGCGCACGGCGTGCCGTTCGAGTGGGAGTACCGCGACGACGGCGGGGCCGAACGGCGCGGAGTGCCGGAGGACGCCACTCATCTCTGGTCCGGTGAGCGGGTCGGGTGCGGGGCATGACGAGGCAGAGTGTGCTCGTGGTGCAGAACACGCCGAACGGCGGTCCCGGCCGCGTCGGCCGCTGGCTGCGGGAGGCCGGACTGAGCCTGGAGACGGTCCACGCGTACACCGGCGAGCCGCTGCCCGAGACGCTCGGGCGACGGGCGCTGATCGTGCTCGGCGGCGGATTCCTCCCGGACGAGGACGCGCGTGCGCCCTGGCTTCCCGCGGCGCGGCGTCTTGCCGGACAGGCGCTGGAGCAGGGCAATCCGGTGCTGGGCATCTGTCTGGGCGGTCAGCTGCTCGCTCATGTCGGGGGCGGCACGGTGCGTGGCCGCTCCGGCGAGCCGGAGTGCGGGAGTACGCCGATCCGGCTGCGCGCCGAGGCGCGCGAGGACCCTCTCTTCGGCGGGCTGTCTCCCGTGGTGCCCGCCATGGAGCGCCATGTGGACGCCGTGACCGAACTCCCGGCGGGGGCGGTCTGGCTGGCGGACAGCGAGCGGTGCCGGTATCAGGGATTCCGCCTGGGGGAGCGGGCCTGGGGCGTGCAGTTCCACCCCGAGGCAGTGGCGGCGGATGTCCGTCGCTGGGACCGGGAATGGCTGACATCGCGGGGCTTCGACCCGGACACGGTCTATGAGCGGGCGGTGGCCGACGAACCGGCGTCGTCGGCGGCCTGGGAGGGATTCACCCGCCGTTTCGCCGAGGTCGTGACCCTGGGGCGGGGAGGGTATTAGGGACCGGCGTGCACCTGGCAGGCCCACAAGCTGGGGGTCAGGGGATACGTGTCACGTAGCGCGCACACCGTGGCGTGCAGGGCCTCGGCTGTGCGGCCGACGTCCAGCGCGCCGTCGCCCGCGCTCAGAGACTCGTACACCCTCTGGGCGACACCGGCTCCGATCGTGTCGTCGACATGCCACAGTGAGCCGACGACATGGGGGAAGCCCGCGATCTGGAGGGCACTGACGATATGGACGGACTCGTCGGCGAGTTCGGGGCTGGTCCGCAGGGTGTCGCAGGCGGAGAGATAGGCGAGCCGTACCGACGGCAGCCGCAGCCGGGCGAGGTCGCGGACGGTCAGCGGACGTTCGGTGTGATCGTGCAGAACGAGCCGGCTGCCGGACGGGCGCTCCAGATCCCCCCGGGCGTGGCAGGCGAAGTGCGCGTACGCGTGCCGGGGCAGGGCGGAGACCACCGCGGAGTGGGTGGCGGACGCGCCCGTCAGCACCTCGGAGCCGGGCAGCAGCCGGGCGAGCCGTTCGGCCTCGCGGCGCGCGGCGGGCAGCGGTGCGAGCCCGGCGGCCTCACCGACGGCGACGACGAGCGCCCCTGTGCCCGCCGGCCGGGCGACGCGCTGCCTGGCGTGTCGCAGCGCCCGCAGAGTCGGCGTGTACGAGGAGACGACCCGGCCCAACGCCCCGGGCGCGCCGTCCTGGGGGGTCGCGGCGTGCAGCGGCAGGGTGCCCAGGACGCCGCCCGGCGACCACCACACACGGGGCAACGGTCCGGCGGGGACGGCCGGGATGCCCAGATGGTCGAGGACAGGTCCGGTGGCCGCCTGCCAGAGCCAGGTGAGCGTGTCGCGGACGACTCGCTGTGCGCGCTGGGACTCCGCGCGCGAGGTGCCGGGCGTCTCGATACGTAACAGCGCGTCCTGGAGAGCCCGCCGGCGGGCCGCTGTCGTCCCTGGGTCCAGTCCGGGGAGCGGTACGGCGTCGATCGCGTGCTCGGTGACGATCAGTGCTTCGCCGCCGTACGAGGAGACATTGACCAGCACCACCGGGCCCGCCGTGGCCGCCGCGCGCAGTTCCCGCTCGTCCCACTCCCTCACCGGCCGCAGCAGGCCGAGTTCCGGGTGCTCGGCGCGGATCCGCCCGGTCAGCTCCCGCCACTCGGCGGCCAGCCGCTGCCGCACGTCGGCGCGGGCTTCGGGGCCGTGTGCGTCGCCCCGGCGTCCTTCCGGCGCTTCTTCGAGAAGTCCCTGATCCCGGCTGTCGGTAGCCGTGTCCAGGGCGTCCCGGAGTTCTTCGAAGCGGTCGGCGAGCTCCGGGGCCGTCTCCCGGAGCCGGGTCAGATCGCTGTCGGCGTCGAAGGCGTGGGAGAGAAGTACGCCTCTGGCCTGTTCGAGCAGCCCCACCGCGAGCCCCGGCCTGCCGCTGCGCACCGCGCAGGCCGCCGCCTCGGCCCCCAGCCCGACGGTCCTGCTCAGCAGGAATTCCTGGTCATCGCGGACGAGATGGCGGGGTGCGACGGAGTGCAGCAGGTCGACCGCCGTCGCGTAGCCGTCCAGAGCGCCGGCCCAGTCACCGAGTTCCGCCCGCACAGCGCCCCAGGCCCGTGCGGCGTCCAGGCGTTGGGAGGGGTCGCACTGCCGCTCCAGGGCCGCTTCCCGGTACACCTCGGCCGCCTCGACCAGATCGGATCGACGGCGTCGGCGGCCCGGCCCCCGGTCCCGCAGGACGTCACCGAGAGTCGCCAGGCGTTGTGTGCGCTTCGCGTGGCCGGGCGGGGTGATCTCGACCGCCCGGCGGAGCAGTGCGATCGCCTCGTTGCGCACCGCCGAGGACAACACGGCGCCGAGGCTCGACAGCCGGGCGCCGGCCGCCACCACCAGGACTCCGGGCAGTTCGGGCGAGTCCGCGGGCAGCGCGGCGACCACGGAGTCGGCCAGTTCGCGCGCCTCCCGCGCGTCGCTGAGCCGTTGTGCCGTCAGAAAGCGGGCCATCAGGGCCACGGCCAGATTGTGGCGCCGACGCGGCAAGAGGCGGTCGTCCGCCGGGGTGAGGGCGAGCGCTTCCCTGAAGAGGCCGATCGCCTCGTCGAGTTGGGCGCCCGGGTCGGCGGCACGCTCGAAACCGGTCATTCGGCTGATGGCCGTCGAGCCGAGCAGCATCGCGCGATGCGCACGGCCGAGACCGGGCAGTTCCATGGCCCGTCGCCGGCACTCCCGGGCCTCTCGCAGGTCCTCGCCGTCCTCGGTCAGCTGGTGGCGCAGGCCCAGGGCCATGCCGAGATTGAGCAGCCGCACGCCGAGAATCTCGTGCCCTTCGGCGGTGAGCGCCACCGACTCCCGAAGAGCCAGGACGGCCTCGTTCAACTCCTCCCGGTTTCCCGAGCGTTGGTAGCTGGTGCTGAGCAGCAGCCCGAGATCGCCGAGCGTGACGGGCCGTTCCGGGTGGCCCGGCGGCAGAAGTGTCCCGGCCCGCCGCACCAGTCGCAGGGCCTCGGCCAGATCCGCACTGTTCCCTTCCGGATCAAGGGCGTGGCGGGCGTGCAGGGCCATCGCGGGTGCGAGCAGCCGCGTCGCGGTGCGGGACGTCGGCTCCCCGGAAGCGCCGACCACCGCGGACAGCTGTGTGATCGCCGCGTCCAGATCGGCCGGATCACCGGTCAGCGCGTAGCGGGCGCGCAGCGCGTTGCCCAGCGCGGCGCGGGCGCCGGTGCGCTGCTCCGGGTCCCGCGACGCCTCCAGCGCGCCGGTCAGTACGCCGACCGCCTCGTGCAGATCGTGCGGCCGACCGGTGCGCTGGTACCGCAGGACGAGCCCGAGTCCCAGGTTGAGTCCTGCCGCCGTCGGCCCCTGGGGATGGCCGGGAGCCGCCCGGCGGAACAGGTCCACCACCTCGTCGCACTCCTCCGGCGTGCCGCCCTCCCGCTGCCGCAGCTGCAGCAGCGCGACGCCCAGGGCGGTGAGGCACTGGGCGATATGCGGGCTCTGCGCGGGCAGTTGGGCCAGTACGTCGCGCCCGATGCCCACCGCTTCGTACAGGTCGTCCGGGTCGTACGACTGCCGGTACCGATCCAGGAACTGGATGCCCAGGTTGCTCAGTGTGACCAGCCGGTCGGGGGAGTCGGCGGGAACGCGCTTGAGGGCGTGGTGGGTGAGACGGAGCGCCGCGTCGGGGCCTTCGTCGGCCATCGGCCGGTCGTGGACCGTCGGTCCCTCGTCGGCCGTCGGTCCGTGCTGCCCGGCGAGGGACAGCGCGTGGGTCAGATCGGCGACCCGGGTCGCGTACGTGGGGTCGTGCTCCGGCGTCGCGAGGACGGCGAGGCTGCCCATCCCCACCGCCGTTCCGAGCAGTAGCTCACGCGTGGGCAGCGAGGCACCCACCCGCACGGCCAGTTCGTACAGCCGGAGTTCGTTCTCGGAAGCGTCGCGCGGCGGATGGTGCTGTCGGCCCTCGGCCGCGATCACGGCCGCGGCACAGTCGGCCGACCACTCGGCGGGGCCGTCGGCGTTCGCCGGATCGGGGCGGTCCGCGGGGTCGGTGGACTCATAGCCGGCCGCCAACGGCGGTGGCACGAGACCGGGATCGGCCATCCATACTGGGAAGAGCAGCGTTCCCGCCATGGCTCCGTGGACAGCGCCGCGTGTGTCGGTCGCGGCCGCCGCGCGAGCGACGCAGAGCCAGCCGGCCGCGTGCCGGGCCTCCAGGTCGGTCCTGGTGTCGGCGGTCCTGAGCAGGGCCCGGAGTTCGGCATCGGCCCCGGGGCCGAACACCACGTCCCCGCGCACACCTCCGTCCGCGGTCCCGGCCCGTGCGAGGCGCGCACGGATCGCCTGTACCAGCCCGTCCCGGTCGTCCCTCACCTTGTCGCTCCCCCTGTTGTCGACTCCGGTAGCGCGGCGACTCACTCTCGACGGGGCCCGCTCTCCGGCACACTTGGAGCATGACCGTATCGCCTGATCACCCCGAACTCGCCCACCGGACAGCGGCGTTGTGCGCCCTGCTCGGCTCGTCGCACGACATGCGGCAGCCCGGGGTACAGGAGCCCGCCGAGCGCGCGCGGGAACTGCTGCGGTCGGGCGAGGACGCCGCCGCGCTGGCGGCCTGCTACGACGACCTGGACCACGCGCTGCGCCTGGCCGGGGTCGCGGGCGGGCTGCTCAACGAATCCCGCGGTGCCGGCGCTCCCGGAGTCGCGATCCATATCAAGGTGGCCGTGTGCCCGGGACCGGCCCGTTGCACGCGGCTCGAACGGGCCCGCGACCTGCTGCCCGCGCCCCACTGCGCGGTCAACGGAACACGTATGCGCAAGAGCCGGCTGAACCCCGGACAGTGACGACAGTGACCGCCTCCGGCCTCCCGACCTCATGAACCCCCTCCTCGCCACCCTCGGCGGCAAACTCACCGAGCGCTGGCTGAACCTGCTGGTGCTGCCCGGCGCCCTCTTCCTCGCGGTCACCGCCGTCGGCGCCACCCTGGGGCATCGCCACTGGCACGACGTCGACCGGCTGCGCGGCACTCTGGACGACCTCGCCGCCCGCCCCGCCCTGGACCGGACCGGTACCGCCGCGATTCTCGTGGCGCTCGTGCTGCTCACCGCCGCCGCGGCCTCGCTCGCCGCGCAGTTCCTCGGCGGTGCGATCGAACAGTACTGGCTGCGGTTCGGCCGGGACCCGCTTTCGCGTGCCCTCACCGCACGGCGGGAGCGGCGGTGGAGGGAAAGGGACGCGAGGGTGGAGGAGGCCGTGGCGCACGCCGGCCCGACCGGCGTCGGAGCGAACGGTACGGTGACGATCCCGAGAGGCACCTGGGCGCGGATCCATGCCCTCACCGAGGCCCGCGACCGCGTCGCGCTGCGCGTACCGGCACGCCCCACCTGGTACGGCGACCGCATGCAGGCGACGGCGGACCGTGTTGAGGCCGCCTACGGTGTGGACCTCGCCGCCCTGTGGCCGCGACTGTGGCTGATCCTCCCCGAACCCGCCGGGCGCCAGATCCAGTCGGCACGCGACTCCTTCGGCGCCGCGGCCCGCCTCGCCGCCTGGGGCGTGGGCTATGCCCTCCTCGCCTGCTGGTGGTGGCCGGCCGCGCTGGTCGCCGTCGTCTGCGGGGCCGTGGCCCGTTCCCGCGCCCGGACAGGACTGGACGCGCTCGCGGGCCTCATCGAGGCGGCCGTCGACGTACATGGGAGGGAACTGGCCACCCGCGTCGGCCTGATCGCCCCGGACGCGACGGGGCTGCTGGCCCATGACACGGGAGACGGGATGTCGGAGGTGTTCAGGAAGGCGGAGTGAGGGGCGGGGTTTTTCCCCGTACCCCGTACCCCGTCCCTCCGCCCCGACGTCACTTGGTGTCCCGCTCCGGCATGGGGGAGTAGCGCGTGGGCCCCGGAGTGCGGCCCGCCGGGGCGTAGTCGCAGTCGAGACTGGAGACCTCGTAGTCGTTGCCCTCGTTCTGTTCCTGGTCGACGACCACCGCCGCGGTGCATGCGCGGCCGTGCTCGTCGGTGAAGGTGACGATCTCGCTGTAATCCGTCGGAACGCCGCATCCCGCGAGCAGGAGCACCGCCCCGGCGGCCACCGCCACACCGAACCCCCGTAGCCGTTTCATCCGTTGCCCCTCCATGTCCGCTTTCGCCGACCAACTCGGCTGCCGCGCAACACCGTAGCCCCCGAAGGGGGTCCGGTCAGCGGGTCCGGAGGATCCAGGATCCGCGCCCTGCCCGATGGGTCAGTCGCCGGAAACGACCGGCCGGTTCCGGGACACAGCCGTCGTCACCGAGCGGCTGGCAAGCGGGCTGGAGTAGACGACGTTCGTGGTGACGGAGCCCAAGGCGGCGATGCGGCCCGTGGTGAGCTCCAGGTCGCGCATCGAGCGAGCGACGACCTTGAGGACGAAGCAGTCGTCACCCGTCACATGGTGGGCTTCCACGATCTCAGGTGTGGTGTCGAGCAGGTCGTGGAACGGCTTGTAGTTGCCCGTGGGGTAGCGGAGGCGGACGAAAGCCAGGATGTCGAGCCCCAGGGCCTCGGGGCTCACGGTGGCCGAGTAGCCGGAGATGACGCCGCACTCCTCCAGCCGTCGGACGCGTTCCGTGACGGCACTCGGGGACATGGAGACGCTACGGGCCAACTCGGCGTAGCTGGCACGCCCGTTGTGTTGCAGGGCTTCCATGATGCGTATATCGGTGGTGTCAAGGGAATCAGCGGCCATATTGGAGTGATACCACGAGTTCCACGGCGATCGGAAGGAGAAGCCGTTGATCTCGGGTTCTGAGGTACGGGCGAGAAGCCTAGTGTCCAGGGCATGACCAAGACCCAGATCAGCGCCGCCCTGCGGGTCCCGCCCGCAGCGCCGGCCGACGCAGCCGACTTTTTCGCCGCACGCCTCGCCTTCCAGGCGGACGTGTCCGATGTCCACTCCTCGCTGGAGTCCGGCGATCCGGGCTTCGTGCTCGTCGACTCACGCGGGGACGAAGCCTGGGCGCAGGGGCATGTGCCCGGTGCGGTGCACCTGCCGACCGCCGAGATTCCGGAGCGCGCCCCGGACCTGTTGGACGCCGCGGTTCCCGTCATCGTCTACTGCTGGGGTCCGGGATGCGACGGCGCGACCCGCGCGGCGCTCGCCCTCGCCCAACTCGGCTACCACGTCAAGGAGATGATCGGTGGGGTCGAGTACTGGATCCGCGAGGGATTCCCGGTCGAGGGTGAGAGCGGTGTGATCCGGCGCGCGGCCGATCCGTTGACGACGCCGGTCGGGGCCGCCCACTGCGCCTGCTGAGGGCCTTACGGTGCCACCGTCGCGTGGCCGACGGTGGCACCGGCCGCGGAGCGTCGGCCTTCGTAGGCCGGAAGTTCACGGTGCGGTCCGAGAATTCACCTGCGGTCGAAGGGAGTTCACTGGAGCCCACCGGAGTTCACCGGAGCGCTCTGGCAACTCGGCCGCGCATGACGGAAAGATAACGGGTCTGGACCCAAGTGCTGGGGCCGGGCCTGGGTGGCGCGTACGCACCGTTCCCAGGTTCGGTTCCGGCCGGACGCGCCCGGCGGGCCTACGCCCGTCGGCTCTTCCCCCCGACTTCCCTCATTCCGGAGGAATCCGTGACCTCTCCCGTGACCTCACCTACGACCTCTCCTACGACCTCTCCTACGACCTCACCCAGGACCTCGGGCGTCTCCCGTCGCTCGGTGCTGATCGGCGCCGCCACCCTGGCCGCCCTCGCGGGGCCGCTCCCGGCCGTCGCCCGCGCTGCCGCCAAGACCCCCAAGGTCCTGGTCATCGGCGTCGACGGCGCGCTGCTGAGCAGAATCAAGGACGCCGACGCGCCGAACCTGGACAGGCTCATGGCCACCGGCCTCACCGCGCCGAGCGCCCTTTACGCCAACCCCATGGCTCCCACGATGTCCGGCCCCGGCTGGTCCACGATCACCACCGGTGTCTGGCCCGACAAGCACAAGGTCAAGGACAACAATTTCACCGGGCAGCAGTTCGCCCGGTACCCCGACTTCCTCACCCGCATCGAGACCGCCCGCCCCGCCCTGCGCACCTGCGCCGTCTCGTCCTGGGCGCCTCTCACCGACACCGTCTTCTCGTCGAAGGTCGACACCCGTATCTCCACCCCGGGAGCGGAGTACGACACCGGCACCACGTCACGCGTCGTCGCCGAACTCGGCTCCGGTAATCCGGACGCCGTGTTCGTACAACTCGACAACGTCGACCACGCGGGCCATTCGTACGGTGCCGCCAGCCGGCAGTATCTGGACGCCATCCACGGCGTGGACAGCCAGATCGGCCAGCTGCTGGCCGCGGTCGAGGGCCGGTCGACGTACGGCTCCGAGGACTGGCTGATCATGGTCACCACGGATCACGGACACACCGACGCGGGCGGCCACGGCGGGTCGAGCCGGCCCGAGCGCGAGACCTTCCTGATCGCCACCGGACCGACGATCACGGCGGGTTCCACGCGCCACGACATCCGGATGCCCGATGTCGCGGCCAGCGCGCTGGCCCACCTCGGCATCGCCATCGACCCCGCCTGGGACCTGGACGGGCGCCCCCTCCAGCAGCCCGGCCCCGACGACTTCGCCGCACTGCGCGGCTCGCTCCGCACGCGTACGGACGAGACCGGCATCGGGGCGGACGTCCTCGGTTACACCCATACGCCGCCCAGCGGCTGGTCCATCGACAACTCCAGGATGGGCACGGGCGGGGTGACCGAGTGGCGCGGCTGGTCCTTCACCACCGACGAGTTCTGGACCGCGACACAACGCGATCAGCAGCGCGAGTGCCATGTCCGGGCGCGGAACGTCTTCGCGGTCGCCGACGGCGACGAGTGGTCCGACAAAGCGGTCTCCGGCACCTTCGACTCCACCCTGATCAGCCGGGCGTACCCGGTCGACGGCGGCGCCACCGCCACACTCACGTACACGACCTTCTATCGGCACGAGGCACCCCAGAAGGGCGATGTGCTCGTGTCCTACGACGGCGGCGCCCCCGTCTCCGTGAGGACGTACACCGCCGACGCGACCTCACGCGTCGAGAGGATCGCTCTCCGGGTCCCGGCGGGCGCCACCAGCGCGCGCGTCCACTTCCGCTACACCGGCGGCAACAACTGGTTCTGGGCTGTCAGTGAGGTCTCCATCGGCGCGTGACGCCCCGAGGGGGCCGGGGGAGGGGTGAAGCCGTCCTGTCCCGGCCCCTCCGCCAGGCGGGTCCGGGTCTCCGTCACCACGGCCGAGCAGCCGCCCCGACGTGGTGTGTCCTCGCCGCCGGTCAGGTGGCGGTGGCCGGGGTGTGGAAGTAGTGGCCCTTGTCGAGATCTTCGAGGAGGCCGGGTCGGGTCGGCCGCCAGTCCAGCAGTTCGCGGGTCAGGGTGTTGGACGCCGGGGTGTCAAGGCCGACGAAGGCGCTCAGCCAGGTGAAGTGCTCGGCCGAGGCCCGGGGGGTCACGGAGGTCACCGGCACGTCGAGGTGGCGGCCGATCACCTCGGCGATATCGCGGATCGCGACGCCCTCCTCCGCGACACCGTGCAGCACCGATCCGGCGGGGGCCTTCTCGACGGCCTGACGGAACAGCCGTGCCGCGTCAAGGCGGTGGACGGCAGGCCAGCGGTTGGCGCCGTCGCCGATGTAGCCGGAGACGCCTGTGGCGCGGGCGATGGCGACGAGGGTCGCGATGAAGCCCTGGTCCCCTTCGCCGTGGCAGGTCGGGGACAGCCGCACCACGGATGAGCGCACGCCGCGCGGCGCGAGCGCGAGCACCGCCTGGGCGGTGGCCGCGCGCAGCGAGACCGGTGAGCCGTCGAGGGCGGGCATGTCCCGCTCGGTCGCCAGGCGTCCGGGCGTGACGCCGCCCACGCCGGAGGCGACGACGAAGGGACGGTCGGTGCCGGCGAGCGCGTCGCCGAAGGTGTCGACGGCCCGACGGTCGGCCTCGGCGGCGCCCTGGAAGTCGCCGGTGAAGGCGATGTCGTGCTTGAAGGCGAGGTGAATCACCCCGTCGGACGCGGTGGCCGCGTCCCGCAGGACCCCGAGGTCGTCGACGGTGCCGCGGACGGCCTCCGCCCCGGCGGCGGTGAGCGCGGCGGCGGAGGCGTCGGAACGGGCGAGCCCGACGACCTGGTGCCCCGCGTCGATGAGCTCGGGTACGACGGCGGAGCCGATGAAGCCGGACGCGCCCGTCATGAAGATACGCATGGGAGGAGCCCCAAACTGTTGATGTCAGTTGCTGTCATCGACGGTACACCTGATGTCATCCACTGTCATCGCGTAGGATCTCCGCATGGGCAGATGGGAGCCGAACGCACGGGGGCGCCTGGCGGAAGCGGCGTTGGGGCTCTACAGCGAGCATGGGTTCGAGCAGACCACCGTGGCGGAGATCGCCAAACGGGCGGGGCTCACGGAGCGGACCTTCTTCCGGCACTACGCGGACAAGCGTGAGGTGCTGTTCGCGGGCTCCGGCGAGTTGCGGGAACTGTTCGTGCGGGCGGTCGCCGACGCCCCGGAGTCCGCGGCGCCGATCGACGCGCTGGCGCTGGGACTTGACGCGGTCTCCGGGGTATTCGTCGACCGCCGTGAGTTCGCGCGGAAGCGCCAGGCCGTCATCGTGGCGAACGCGGAGCTCCTGGAGCGCGAGTTGATCAAGCTCGCGTCGATTTCGGCCGCGCTCGGCGACACCCTGCGCCGACGCGGTGTCGCGGAGCCGGCCGCGAGCCTGGCCGCAGAGGCGGGGGTCGCCGTCTTCAAGGTGGGCTTCGAACGTTGGATCATGCCGGCCGAGAAACGGGAGATGGCGCAGGTGATGCGGGAGTCGCTGGACGAGCTCAAGGCCGTGATCGCGGGCGGCTGAGGCGTATCCGGTCGCTCTGCGCGGATCAGCCGGCGGCGGCCTCGCCATGGCCCGCCGGACTCGTGGGGGGCTCCGTCCGTGAGACGGGCCTCATGCGAGTGCTCTGGGGGTGGGCAGCACTGTCTCTGTCTCAACGGGCACCCACTGCGTGCCGATCAGGCGCCCGAACGCCTGGTCACCGAAGTGGAAGGCGAAGCCGATCGTCCCTGACCGCGCGAGTTCCCCGGCGATGCGCTCGCGCGCCGTTATGACCGCGGCGGCGTCGGAGTCGGGGCGCGACCCCCAGTGCGGATGCGCGATCTGCGCCGGGATGTGGAAGACATCGCCGAAGACCACGACCCGCTCGTCCCCGGCGGTGATCACATACGAGGTGTGGCCGGGAGAATGTCCCGGCGTCACCAGGGCATGCACGCCATCAAAGATCTCGTCACCGTGGGAGATCAGGGCGTGGCCGTTCTTCATCGGCTCGATGGTCTCCTGCGCCGGTGCGCCGGGAACTGTCTCGCCACGGCCGTGCGGAGCCCACTCTTCGGCGGCGACGAGATACCGCGCGTTGGGGAAGAATTTCCGTGGTGTGAAGGCCCAGCCGGTGTGATCGACGTGCAGGTGGGTGAAGGCGACGCTCTCGATGTCCTGCGGGGCGACACCCAGCGCGGCAAGGGTTTCCGGGAGCGCGCCGGAATTCGTGTGTCCGACAGGCTCTCCGGAGACCCTGGTCGGCCCGGACACCGGTCCGAGACCGGCGTCGATGAGCAGACGGCGGCCGTCGCGCTCCACGAGCAGTCCTCCCGCCGACATGGCGACGAAGCCGTGCTCGTCGAGCGTCTCCGGATGCTCCTGCCAGTATTCCGCGGGTATCGAGGGGAAGAAGCTCTCCGGCAGTATGCCCATTGCCCCGTCGACGACATAGGTGAGGCGGGTATCGCCCAGCGTGAGTGAGCGGACGGCGGACTGTTCGTTGAGCGCACCCATGATTCGTGCCTGCTCCCTCGGTATGCGGTTGTACCGGGCCGGCGCCGTCGGCCACGTGCCGTCCGTCGTGCCTCGCCTTGGACATCATGCGGGAACACGGCTTTCTCCGGAACCTGTTCGGCCGCGGTCAGTTCGTACGGGACGGGGCAAGCGGTCGTACGCGACCGGCTCCGGGTGTCCAGGAGGAACATCGTCCGTCTCGGTTTCGGTCCACGTCTTGCTCGGGTCCACGTCCGCTCGGGTCTATGTCTGCTCCGTCGACCGCTGGGCGGCCTCGTGTGCGCCGGCGCTGACCAGCCCTGTCTCGTAGGCGACGATGACGGCCTGAACACGGTCACGGAGCCCGAGTTTGGCGAGGATGCGGGCGACGTGCGTTTTCACGGTCGCCTCGGCCAGGTGGAGGCGCGTGGCGAGTTCGGCGTTGCTCAGTCCTCGGGCGAGCAGGCCGAGGACCTCCAGTTCGCGCGGGGTGAGCGTGGCGAGGTTGCGGTGGAGGGCGGCGGTCTCGCCGCCGCGCTGGGTGAACCGCTGCACGAGGCGGCGCGTGATGGCGGGCGCGAGGAGAGCGTCGCCGGTACGCACCGTGCGGACGGCCGCGGTCAGCTGCTCGGGGGTGACGTCCTTGAGGAGGAAGCCGCTGGCCCCGGCGGACAGTGCCGCGTAGACATACCGGTCGAGGTCGAAGGTCGTCAGGATGATGACCCGGGGTTCGCCCGGGGCGCCGGTGAGGATGCGGCGGGTGGCCTCCAAGCCGTCCATCTCGGGCATCCGGACATCCATCAGGACCACATCGGGCCGGCCGCGGCGGACCGCTTCGACGGCTTCGGCTCCGTTGGCCGCCTCGCCGACGACGTCCACGCCGTCGGCGTTGAGGATCATCCGGAATCCGGTACGGACCAGTGTCTGGTCGTCGGCGAGGAGCACACGCAGCGGCTCGGTCACGGGGCCTCCAGGGGGATCAGTGCTTCCACACGGTAGCCACCGGTCACGCGTCGGCCGGTGTTCAGGATTCCGTCGTAGACGGCGAGACGCTCGCGCAGGCCGATCAGACCCCGGCCGTTACCGCTGGGCGCGCCCGTGCCCGGCTGTCCACCGGTGTCGGTGACTTCCACCCGGAGCCGTTCCGGGCCGAATTCGACGGTCACGGCGGCGCTGGCGCCGGACGCGTGCTTCACGGTGTTGGTCAGCGCTTCCTGGATCACGCGGTAGGCGGCGAGTTCGAGGCCGGGCGGAAGAGGACGGGGCGGGCCGGTCACGGTCAGATCGACGGGCAGTCCGGTGTCCCGGACCCGCCCGACCAGCGTTTCCAGCTGGCCCAGGCCGGGTTGCGGGGTCAACTCCGCCTCCCTGGCGGCCAGGTCCGCGCTTCCGTCCGTCTCCGCGCCCTCGTCGGCCATGGTGAGCAGTCCCATGACATGGCGCAGCTCGGTCATGGCGGCCCGCCCGCCCGCCTCGACGGCGAGCAGCGCCTCGCCGGCCTGCTCGGGGGAGGTGCCCATGATCTTGCGGGCGGCCCCCGCCTGGATGATCATCACGCTGACGTTGTGTGTGACGACGTCGTGCAGTTCACGGGCGATCCTGGCCCGCTCATGCTCGACGGCCCGGCGCAGCGCCTCGGCCTGTTCGCGTTCCAGGGCGGAGAGCCGGGTGCGGCCCTCGTCGGTCCGGAGTTTCCACGTACGCAGGCCGACGGCGGCCACGGCCATCGGGACCAGGATCAGCAGGGCGATGTATTCGTTGGGGACGATCGGTGTCACCGAGTTCCCCGAGGTGCCGACCAGGATGACCGACACCGGCAGTGCCGCCAGGGTCGCCACCCGGTACGGGCTGTACACGGCGGCGCTGTAGACGGTGATGACGAACGCGTAGAAGGTCAGCCGCAGAACGCTCTGCGGTGTCGCCAGTGTCGCGGCCGTCACGACGCACAGCACGGCGAGCGGGTAGCGGCGGCGCAGCGCCAGCGCGCCCGAGGCGATGACCGCGAGGGTCACCATGAAGGCCATGCCGCCGTGGCCGGACGGGCGCGGCACGACGCGCAGCACGCCGGGCGCGATCTCACGGATCACGACGTTGTCGGCGTTGTCGATGCCGTAGTAGACGGTGGCGATTCCGAGCGCCAGTGCCACCAGCGTGTCGAACTGCCAGGCGCGCCGGGCGGGTCGTAGCGGTGGAGCGCTCGGCAGCCCGGCGTCGCGGACCGTCCGGCGGGCGGCTTCCCGCAGCCGCTCCAGCGTCGTACTCACGTCCATCACCGGTTCATTGTCGCCGCCGCGCGGACCCGCGGCGTCCGTCCCGGTGGCCATTCCCACCGCCCCGGATACATCACCCGCGTACATCGCAGGGATGACGTTTCCGTGGCTCATCCCAGCGCGGTACCGCAAAGGGTCCGGGCGGGCGACGCGTGCGGGCCGGGCCCGCTCCTAGCGTTCACGCAGCCAACCGCCCCTGTCCAAGGAGCCTTTTATGACCATGTCGTTGATCGAACTGCGTGAGGTGAGCCGCCGGTACGACGACGGCCCGCCCGCTCTGCACGAGGCGTCGCTGAGCGTGCGGCCCGGCGAGGCCGTCGCGATCCTCGGCCCTTCCGGCAGCGGCAAGTCCACGCTGCTCAATCTGATCGCGGGCCTGGACCGGCCCGACACGGGGGCCGTCACCGTGGACGGGGTACGGGTGGATCAGCTGGGCGAAGCCGGCTCCGCGCTCTACCGGCGGTCGAAGATCGGGATGGTCTTCCAGTTCTTCAACCTGCTCGACGATCTGACCGTCACCGACAATGTCGCCCTTCCCGCGCGCCTCGCCGGTATGGCACGTGGCGAGGCGGAACGCCGGACGGCGGAACTCCTGGAACTGCTCGGCATGGACCGGCACGCCCGCGCCTACCCGGGGCGGCTGTCCGGCGGTGAGCGGCAGCGCGTCGCGGTGGCCCGGGCGTTGATGAACCGGCCGGCGCTGCTCCTGGCCGACGAGCCGACCGGGGCCCTGGACACGGCCGCCGGACAGGACGTCAGCAGGCTGCTCACCGAACTCAACGCCGAGGGACAGACCATCGTCGTGGTCACCCACGACCTGGCTCTGGCCCGGTCCTGCACGAACCGTACGGTCCGGATCGCCGACGGCCGGATCACCGAGGACACCCGGCCGGGGGCCGTCACCTCGGAGGCCGTCCGATGAGCGCGCTCGGCAAGGTGGTGCGCTCGGGGGTGAGCCGGCGCAGGGTGCAGACGCTGGTGATCGGGCTCGCCACGATGATGGCGGTGGCCGCCTCCGTTCTCGGCGGAACGCTGCTCGTGGTGTCGGGCGCGCCCTTCGACGACGCCTTCGCCAAGCAGCACGGCGCGCATCTGTCCATGCGGTTCGACGCGAGCAAGGTGAGTGCCGGTCAGTTGTCGAAGTCCAAGGAAGCCGAAGGGGTGAGCGATGCGGCCGGACCGTTCCGTACGGCGACGGTCGCCCCGCGAGCGAACGGGGCGGGCCCCGGGGGGCCGATGATGACCGTGGTCGGCAGGGGCGATCCCGGCCGGGACGTGGACGAGGTGGCACTGCTCGAAGGGCGATGGCCCACGCGCCCCGGCGAGATCGTGCTGTCCGCCGACTCCTCGCTCTTCCCGACCATGGGCATGGAGATCGACTTCCCCGATCTGGCCGGCGGTCCCACACTGACGGTGGTCGGTGTGGCCCGCTCGGTCACGCGGACCGCCGACGCCTGGGTGGTTCCGTCCCAGATGCCGGCGCTCACCGCGCCCGGCAGCGGCGGCTACCAGATGCTCTACCGCTTCACCGACGCGGACACCGCCGCGCGGATCACCGCGGGCGGCAAGGCCGTGACGGAACAGCTGCCGCCGGGATCGACCCTCGGCAAACAGTCATGGCTCGCCGTCAAGAAGACCGCCGAGCGCGACACCGCCCTCTACGTCCCGTTCCTCATCGCGTTCGGCGCCCTCGGCCTGGTCATGTCGGTGCTCATCGTCGGCAACGTGGTCGCGTCGGCCGTCGGCACGAGCACGCGGCGCATCGGCGTTCTCAAGGCCATCGGACTCACCCCGGCCCAGGTCGTGCGGGCCTACGTGGGGCAGGCGCTGATCCCGGCCGCCGTCGGCACGGCCCTCGGTGTCCTCGCCGGTCATCTGCTCGCCGTCCCCGTACTGGCCGAGACCGAGGAGGTCTACGGCACCTCGTCCCTGGCCGTCGCCCCCTGGGTCGATCTGACGGTGATCGGCGGGGTGCTCGCACTGGTGGCGGCGACCGGGTGGGCGAGTGCCTGGCGGGCCGGGCGGCTGCGCACGGTGGACGCGCTCGCCGTCGGGCGTACCGCTGCCACGGGGCGCGGCCGATGGGCGGCCCGGCTGGCCGGACGGCTGCCGCTGCCGCGGCCGGTCGCTCTGGGCCTGGCCCGGCCCTTCGCTCGGCCCGCCCGCGCGCTGGCAGCGGGCACGGCGATCCTGTTCGGCGCCATCGCCGTCACGTTCACCGTGGGAATGAGCGCCTCGCTCGGCCAGGTGATGAAAGCCAGGGCCCACGACGTCGCCGATGTCGTCGTGCCGGCACCCTTTCCCGACTTCGGACTCCAAGGCCCTCGCCCCGAGAAGCAGCCCAAGGCCGATCCCACGGCGGTCGCCGCGGCCGTCGAGGCCGCCGCCGGAACCGGGAAGTACTACAGCGCCGCGACGGTACGGACGACCGTGTCCGGCCTGTCCGGCACCATCGACGTGATCGCCTTCACCGGCGACGCCTCCTGGGGCGGCTACACGATGGTCTCGGGCCGCTGGATCGACAGGCCGGGCGAGGGCGTGGTCCCCACCCCTTTCCTGACCGCCACCGGCACCCGCGTCGGCGACACCGTCACCCTGAACGGCCTGTCCGAGCCGGTCACGGTCCGGATCGTCGGTGAGGTCCTCGACCCCCGTAACGACGGCATGCAGGTCTTCACCGACGCCTCGACCCTCACCGCCGCGGATCCCGACCTGACGGAGACGAGCCATCACATCGCGGTCACGTCGGGCACCGACGTGACCGGCTACGTCGACGCGCTGAACAAGGATCTGGCACCGCTCGGGGCCACGGCCCGGGCCGGCGGGCTCGACGCGGGCGGCGACATGGTCGTCACGCTCAACGCGCTGTCCGCGATCCTCACGCTGATGCTCGTCGCCGTCGCCGCGCTCGGCGTTCTGAACGGTGTGCTGCTCGACACCCGCGAGCGCGTCCGGGAGATCGGAGTCCACAAGGCGCTCGGCATGACCCCCCGGCAGACCGTCGCGATGATCCTCACCTCTGTCGTGGTGACCGGACTGGTCGCGGGCGCGCTGGGCGTGCCGCTCGGCGTGGCGCTGCACGGCTGGGTCCTCCCCGCGATGGGCGAGAGTGTGGGGCTCCGCCTCCCCGGTTCCGTCATGGCCGTCTACCAGGGTGCCGAACTGCTGTCGCTCGCGTTCGGCGGCCTGCTCATCGCCACCCTGGGCGCACTCCTGCCCGCCGGCTGGGCCGCCAGGACCCGTACCGCCACGGCCCTGCGCACGGAATAGGAGGTCAGGTCCTGTGCGCGTCCGGGTCGGGGATCAGCCCCGGCTCGGCGGCCGAGGCGAGCTGCCGCGCGAACTGCTCGGCACCGTCGGCCAGTGTCCCCCCGCGGCCGACGGGTGTGCCCGTGGGTCATGCGGCGCAACAGTGGGTAGCGGACCGCCCGTTCACAGGGGCCCAATGCCCCGATGATATGGTTACCCGCGTTCGTATTGGATCCAGATCGAGGAAGCGGGGAGGTGGGGTTGATGACCGCGCTCAAGGCCACCGGTGCCATGCGCTCCGCCCGGACCGTCCTCACGTCCCGGGCCCTGGCCTGACCCTCATCCGGATTCGTCCCGCTGGGAGCGTGAGCTCGCGGGGCGGTACCCATACGAACCCACCATGAAACGGATCTCCATCCACCGTGAGCATCAACTGGATCACACGCGCTGAGACCAGCGCCGACATCCCGGCCATTCGCGAGATCAACCTCGCCGCGTTCGACACTCCGTTGGAGGCGGACCTCGTCGAGGCCCTGCGCGCCGACCCCTCGTGGATCGATGGTCTGTCCATCGTCGCCACCGACCACGACGGCGCTCTCATCGGCCACGCGCTGCTGACCCGCTGCCACATCGACGACACCCCGGCCCTGTGTCTGGGTCCTGTCGCCGTTCGGCCCGAGTACCAGAGGACCGGCGCGGGCTCCGCGGCGATCCGCGCGTCATTGCGGGCCGCCGAGCAGTTGGGCGAACACTTCGTCACTGTCCTCGGGCACCCGGAGTACTACCCGCGGTTCGGCTTCACCCGCGCGTCCACGTACGGCATCGGACTCAGCATCGACGTCCCGGACGAGGCCATGATGGCCCTCACCCTCGACGCCGACCACCCGCTGCCCGGCGGAACCGTCCACTACGCCGCACCGTTCGGCATCTGACCAAACCGCCGCACCGTTCGGCATCTGACCAAACCGCCGTGCCGGGGCTCGGGCTCCACAGGCGAGCCCCGGCCCGGCGGGTGGTTCTCCGGGCCGGGGCCCGCCCGGCGCGGGCGCGTTGCGCGGGGCGGGGCCCGGCCCGGAGAACCACCCGCCGGGCCGGGGCTCGCCTGGGGAGCCGGAGCCCCGCCACGGCGGGTGGTTCTCCGGGCCGGGCCACGCCCGGCGCGTTCGAGTTGCGCGGGGCGTGGCCCCCTGGAACATGGCGAGAGGAGCGAATTTCCGACGTCGGCCGCGTGATCCTCGTGCCATGGGCCCCGCCCATCGGTGGCGGCCGGTGAGCCGGGCTTCCTCACCATCCGTTCGCGCGACCACACAGGAGACCGTCATGGCCGAGCTGCCCCCTCCGCCCACCCCAGTCCTCGAACCCGCCGCGAAGGAGCTCACCGAGGCCACATCGCCGCATCCGAGGATCTACGAGGTCCCCCCGGAGCAGGGCAGGGACATCCTCGCCGGGCTCCAGACCGGCAAAGGCGTCGACAAGCCGGAGATCGACGAGGAGTGGGTGACGGTCGAGGCGGGCGAGTACGGCAGGGTCCGCACCCGGATCGTCCGTCCCAAGGGCGCCGCCGGGGATCTGCCGGTCATCCTCTATATCCACGGGGCCGGCTGGGTCTTCGGCGACGAGAACACCCACGACCGTCTCGTACGGGAACTCGCCACCGGAGCGAACGCCGCCGCGGTCTTCCCCGTCTACGACCGGGCACCCGAGGCCAAGTACCCGACCCAGATCGAGCAGAACTGGGCCGTCGGCGAGTGGGTCGTGAAGCACGGTGCCGAGCATGGTCTCGACGCCTCCCGCATCGCGGTCTGCGGTGACTCGGTGGGCGGCAACATGGCCGCGGTCTTCGCCCTCATGGCCAAGGACCGCGGTGACGTGGGCTTGAGGGCGCAGGTGCTGCTGTACCCGGTCACCAACGCCGGCTTCGACACGGCGTCGTACCTCCAGTTCGCGGACGGCTACTACCTGACGCGGGACGGCATGATCTGGTTCTGGGACCAGTACACGACCGACCCGAAACAGCGGGCAGAGCCCTACGCCTCCCCGCTGCGGGCGAGCGCCGGCCAGCTCAAGGGCCTGCCACCGGCCCTTGTCATCACCGACGAGGCCGACGTCCTGCGCGACGAGGGCGAGGCCTACGCGGCGAAGCTCCGCGAGGCCGGTGTCGACGTGACCGCGGTGCGTGTGGAGGGCATCGTCCACGACTTCATGATGCTCGACAGCCTCCGGGGGTGCCACGCCACCAATGTGGCCCGTGAACTCGCCATCAGCGCTCTGAAGAAGGCGCTGGCCTGAATCGGCCGGAGGCTGACGGACGGGCTTGAGCGGCAGGGCGGGGGGCGGACGGAGGCGGGCCGGCCGGTCGGCCGAACGCGCCGGCTCACCCGTCCTGCGGCGGCAGGCTCGGCAGGAGTTGTTCCAGCGTGACGGGGAAGTGCCGGACGCGCACACCCGTCGCGTTGAACACCGCGTTGGCGACCGCCGCGCCCGCGCCGCAGATGCCCAGTTCGCCGACGCCCTTGGCACCGAGGGGGTTGGCCTTGTCGTCGGAGCCTTCGAGGATGACGGCGTCGATCTCGGGGACATCGGCGTGGACGGGCACCAGGTACTGCGCGAGATCCCGGTTGACGAACGCGCCGGAGCGTACGTCGACGACCAACGCTTCCTCAAGGGCCATCCCCAGCCCCCAGATCATCCCGCCCATGAGCTGCGAGTGTGCCGTCTTGGCGTTGAGGACGCGGCCCACCGAGAAGACGCCCAGCATCCGGCGGAGCCGGATCTCGGCCGTGTCGACATCGACGCCGACTTCCGCGAACTGGGCTCCGTAGGTGTTGATCGAGTAGGCCGCGTAGTGCGGATCCTCCCTCGCGGACGGCGTCACGCCCTCCGCCTCCATGTCCCCACCCCCCGGCCGCACACGCGCCACGATCTCGCCCAGCCCCTCCGACACACCATCGATACGCGCCCTGCCGTCCGCGAACACCGCGGCCGACGGGTCCCGGCCGTACAGCGGGGAACGCTCGTCGCCGCACGCCGCGGCCAGCAGCTTCGCGCGCAGGGCCGCGCACGCGTGGAAGACCGCGGTGCTCGAATTGCCCGCGCCCCACGAGCCGCCGGACCCCGCGCTGACAGGGAACTCGGAACGCCCCAGCTCCACCCGTACCCGCTCGGGCGGCAGGCCCAGCCCGTCGGCGGCGACCTGGGTCAGCGCCGTGTACGTCCCCGTGCCCAGGTCTGTCATGTCCGACAGCACGAGGGCGCTGCCGTCCGCCGCCACGCGGACCCGTACCCTCGTCGCCGCCTGAGGATGCGGACGGATCGCGCAGGCGACGCCGTAACCGACCAGCCACTGACCCTCCCGCAGGCTCGCCGGCTTCGCCGCGCGGTGCTTCCAGCCGAAGCGGCGCTCCCCTTCGCGCAGACAGTCCACGAGATGACGTTCGCTGAACGGCACGCCTCGCTCGGGATCGAGCTCCGGCTCGTTACAAATGCGCAGCTCCACCGGGTCCATCGACAGCTCATGCGCCAGTTCGTCCATCGCCGACTCGACCGCCAGCAGCCCCGGCCCGTGACCAGGGGCGCGTACGTCCTCCCCCCGGGGCAGATCGAGCGATGTCAGCCGGTGGCTCGTCGCCCGGTCGGGGGCCGCGTAGAGGCTGCGCGTCGTGGCGGCGATCTGCTCCGCGTACTCCACGTCGGGGTTGGTCTGGATCGTGATGTCGTGGGCGATCGCGACCAGCCTGCCGTCCCGCCCCGAGCCGAGGCGGACATGCTGGTGCGACGCGGGGCGCACCCCGACGAGGGGGAAGGTCTGCTGCCGGGTCAGCGCGATCTTGACCGGCCGGCCCAGCGCGCGGGCGGCGATCGCCGCCAGGATCGTCTCGTAGTGGACACGCAGCTTGGAACCGAATCCCCCGCCGACATACGGGCTGGCGATATGGATCCGCTCCTCGTCCATCAGCAGCGTGGTGGCGATGGACGTACGGGCCGACTCCACGATCTGGACACTGGTGTGGACGATCAGATCCTCGCCGCGCGGCACGACGAGACACGCGTGCGGCTCCAGGGGCTGGGCGGACTGGCACGACGTCGTGTAGTACCGATCGATCCTGACCTCCGCGGCGGCGAACCCGCTCTCGATATCACCCACCGCCGTGTCGGCCGCGAGGCCGATCTTCATCTTGTGCGGCGGGTGGGCCTGATCCAGACGCGCGGCGAGATCGTAGTGTCCCCGCTCGACGGCGTACGAGACGTCGACAGCGCCGGCCGCCGCCCGCGCCTGTTCGAGGGTGGTCGCGACGACGAGCGCCACGGGTTCACCGTGGAAGTGGATATCGGGGCTGGTCAGGGCGGGAAAGGCGCGCGGAAACTCCAGGAACGTGGAGTCGTTCCAGACGCCCTGCGGCGGGGCGTTGTGATGGGTCATCACCATACGTACGCCGGGGAGGCGTTCGGCGCACGCGGTGTCGATGCGTGTGATCCGGCCCTTGCCGATGGTCGCGCCGACGATGTACCCGTAGAGCGTCGGCCCGGCTTCCTGGCGCTGCTGAGCTTCCCACTCCTCGTACACATAGGTGGCGCGGCCGGTGACCTTCAGCGGGCCGTCGACGCGATTGAGCGGCCGGCCGGTCACCGCGGTTTCCCGCACGTTCCCCACGGCTTTCTCCACCACGGCCTCCTCATCCCGCCCGGGTGGCCTGGTCCGGCGCCGGCCGCTTGACTCCGCGCGGTTCCGCGTCTCCGGTTCCTCGTGTACTCCTGACGCGCAGTCAGATGCGAAAGGGCTTCGGGGCACAGGGCGCTCTGGCCGCCGCCCGCATTCGACATGACGTACAGCCTTCACCGTAACCCCGTCGCGGAGGACCCGAAACTTGACGGATCAGGCGCCGACGTCACCGGCCGGAAGGGGGGTGGAGGTCCCTCAGTCCATTGTCGTCCAGGGCGTCCCGGGCGGCCTCGATGAATGCCGACAGGCTCTCCATCAGAGGTTGAACCGTCTGCTCGAACGAGATGAGCAGGGCATCGGTGTGCGGTGGCAGTTTCGCGGCCGGATCCTCCTCGTGATCTTCTCTGATATGTCCCAGCTCCACACAGAGGGAAGAGATCACGTCGGCGGACTGGGCCAGTTCCTCCGCGAGCGTCGACACATGCTTGGGACCTGCCAGGGCGATGTCGAACCATACGGATTTCATGTCCGACGCCCGGTCCCGGCAGCCACGCACATAGGCGCTCGTGAAATCGGCGAGTGCGTGGGGCCCGGGTTCCCGCTGTCCGATCGCCTTCCGCAGCCCCTCCGTCGCGGCGATGAAGGCCCGGTAGACCGCGAGGCGTGGTTCACGGCGCTGTCTGTGGTGTTCGGTGTGGGCCGCGATCCGGGCCGTCTCGCGCTGGGAGCGGCCGGTGGCGAACGCGGCTCCTATGGTGGCGACCGTAGCGGCCAACGCGCCGCAGACCGCGGCTAATCCTGCGTCCATGACTGTCGAGTGTGACCGCTGCCGACGCCGAACGCGAGACCGCGGGCCCCGGGACCGCATCCGGGACGGGATCCGGGAGGAGATCCGACACGAGACCCGCGGGCAACCCGGCCGGGGCCCGAGCCGGCCCGTTCGCCGCGTGGTTTCAGGGCCCTGATGTCCAGCTCTCCGCGCGGACCGTGTCCGTGCCCCAGCTCGCGAGGATGCGCAGAGCCTCGGCCGACGCGGAGCCCGGCTCCGCGTGGTACACGCACAGATACTGTTCGTGGTCGTCCGGGAGAGACAACGTCTCGTACGCGAGGGTGAGGTCACCGACCAGCGGATGCCGCATCCGCTTCACGCCGTGGCCCTTCTCCTTCACATCGTGCGTGGCCCAGAGCCGCCTGAACTCCTCGCTCTTGACGGAGAGTTCCCCCACGAGCGCCGACAGCTCCGGGTCCTGCGGGTGCTGGCCCGCGTACAGCCTGAGATAGCTGACCATGTCGGATGCCTTGGAGTCCCACTCCAGGAACAGCTCACGGTAGTCGGGGGAGAGGAACGTCAGCCGCGCCCAGTTGCGCTCCGCGGGCGGCAGCTTGCCCCAGTCGCCGAAGAGCGCCGCCGCCATTCGGTTCCAGGCAAGGATCTCCGAGCGCGCCCCGCCGACATACGCGGGCACGCCCTCCATCGACTCCAGCAGCTGCCGCAGCGCCACCCGCACCTGCTGCCGCCTGGGCGCGCGGTACTTCCTCCGCTGCTGCTTCGGCTTGGTGAGATGGGTGAGGTGCGCGTGCTCGGCGTCGGTCAGACGCAGGGCTCGCGCGATCGAGCCGAGTACTTCCGCCGACACATTGCGCCCGTTGCCCTGCTCCAGGCGTGTGTAGTACGCCACCGAGACCCCGGCCAGCTGCGCCAGCTCCTCCCGCCGCAGCCCCGGCACCCGCCTGTGCCGCCCGTGCGAGGGGATTCCCACGTCCTCCGGCTTGAGCCGAGCCCGCCGGGTGCGCAGGAACTCGCTGAGTTCGGCCCGGCCGTCGAGCACGTCGGGGAGGGCTGCCTGTCCGTCGTCCGCGGAGCGATCATCCGCAGAGAGGCCGTTCGCGGAGGGAGTGTCGTCCATGTTCTCCAGTATTCCCCTTCGTACGACCAGGAGCCTGACCCCGCCAGTAGTAGGACCACTGGACGTACGCAAAGCGGTGACCTGGGTGAACACGCCGCGAGAAGGCACTCTCGAAGACATGACCACGACTGTTGCCGCATACGCCGCACCCAGCGCCAAGGCACCGCTGGAGCGCACCACGATTGAGCGCCGCACGGTCGGTGAGTTCGACGTTCTGATCGACATCGAGTTCGCCGGCATCTGCCACTCCGACATTCACCAGGCACGCGAGGGCTGGGGCGAGGCCATCTTCCCGATGGTGCCCGGTCACGAGATCGCAGGCGTCGTCGCCGAGGTCGGTCCCGGCGTGACGAAATTCAAGATCGGCGACAGGGTCGGCGTCGGCTGCATGGTCGACTCCTGCCGCGAGTGCGAGAACTGCCTGGCCGGGCAGGAGCAGCACTGCCTGCGCGGGAACGTCGGCACGTACAACGCCATCGGCCACGATGGCGAGCCCACCTACGGCGGCTACTCACAGAAGGTCGTCGTCGACGAGAACTTCACCGTCCGCATCCCGGACGGGCTGTCACTGGACGTGGCCGCGCCGCTGCTCTGCGCGGGCATCACCACGTACTCCCCGCTCAAGCACTGGGGAGCGGCCCCCGGCAAGAGGGTCGCCGTGATCGGCCTGGGCGGCCTCGGCCACATGGCCGTCAAGATCGCGCACGCCCTCGGCGCCGAGGTCACGGTCCTCTCCCAGTCGCTGCGCAAGAAGGACGACGGCCTGAAGCTGGGCGCCGACCATTACTACGCCACCAGCGACCCGGCCACCTTCGAGAACCTGGCCGGCGCCTTCGACATCATCCTCTCCACGGTGTCGGCGCCCCTGGACTTCGGCGCGTATCTGAGCCTGCTGAAGACCGGCGGTGCCCTGGTGAACGTCGGTGCCCCCGAGGAGCCTGTCGCCCTGAACCTGTTCTCCTTGATCGGTGGCAACAAGACGCTCGCCGGTTCGGCGATCGGCGGCATCGCCGAGACCCAGGAAATGCTCGACTTCTGCGCCGAGCACGGCCTCGGCGCCGAGATCGAGCTGATCGAGGCGAGCCAGATCAACGAGGCGTATGAACGTGTGCTCGCCTCGGACGTGCGCTATCGCTTTGTGATCGACACGGCGACGATCTGAGCCACGCGGCCTCCCCGAGCGAGTAATCGACGCCCTCCCCGGGCTCCGGCGGGATCACCCGGATCCACCGGATCCCGAGGAGGGCGCACCCATGAGCGCCTGGGGGGCGGATTGATGCAGACCTGTCAAGGGAAGCGGGCCTCTTCGTACGGGGAACCACTCAGGAGAGTGAACGTCGGTTCCGGCCACGGCAGTTCGCCCTCATAGTGAAGGAGCGGGCGGCGCGCGGGATCGGGACGCCGCCCGTACTGCCGCCCCCACAGGAGTCTCACCATGGAGCCGCTCTTCCGCCTCGCCCTGCTGCGGCCCGCGGTCGCGCAGGACCCCGACAACCCGAGTGTCGAACTGGCCCAGCAGACGGACTTCCAGCAGGCGTTGGCCGCCGCTTCGAGTGCGGCGGACCCCCGGACCGAACTGCGGCGGGTGGTGGGCGGGTACGTCGCGGGCGCGCTGTTCATCGCCGGACCCGACCAGACTCCGCTGGCCAAGGAGACGGCCAGGTTCGTGGCCGCGCTGGATCGGCTGCCCGCGCCGCCTCCCGGGCGAGCGGCACCCGCCGCCCGCCCGGGCGCCGCCCCGCCCTTCCCGCCCTCACTGCGGGACACCGTGATCGCCGCCGTTCGGGACGCGTACGGAGCCGTACCCGCGGACGTCGTGCAGAGCGCCGCGTACAAGGCCGCTGTCGCCCGCCTCCGGGACAGCGTGCTGGCCATCAAGTACCTGCCCGCCGAGCACACCCGCGCCCTGGAGGAACTCGTCCGCCAGTTGCGCCACCTGGAGATCGTCGCCCGGCTGGTGACACACACCGTTTTCCCTTCCGGCGCGCAGGAGTTGCGGCGGGCCCGCAGACGCCCCCTGCGGCTGCCGAACGAGACGGGCCTCGGACCCGTGACCTCCACCATCGAGGCCGAGCGTGTGCGGCGGGAGAAGGAGGCCGAGGCCGCCAGGGTCCGGCGCGAGCGCGCCGAGCAACTGCTCCGCCTCTACCAGCAGTTGCGTACGGCGATCGGCGAACTCACCGGTCTGGGCGGTGAGCACTTCACTGTCTCCCCGCAGCACGGGTCGGAGCAGGTTATCCCGCCCACCGAATACACCCCGCATGCCGAACTGGCCCGGCAGATCAGCTTCCACAGCCGTCTCTCGGAGGCCAACCTGCGGGCCCTCGCCGGTGGTACCGGATCAGGCGGCGGCACCGGCGGGGGCACTGGCGGCGGCACCGCCCCTGGCGCCGTCCCCGGCGCCGCGGCCGAGGAACCCCCCACACCGGAGCTTCCCGTGGCCGGCGCCGCGGAACTCGCCGGGCAGGTCTTCGGGGCCAGGCCGGACCTGCTCGCCGGCAGCCCCGGTTTCGTCCCGGCGGTCCTGAACGCATTGGGTTTCCGGCTCGGGCCCGACGCAGTACGGCAGGTGTCGGAGGCCACCCGTGCCCTGCTGACGGCACGCGGCATCATCGTGTCGGCCCAGCCGCTGGACCGGATCGTCGCCCTCCTCCAGAGCGAGGTCGACCGCACGGCCGCGGAGCTGGAGAAACTGTTCGGCAAACCCGTCAGGCGCAGTGTGCGGCGCATCGGCGACACGCTGGTCACCACCGCCACACCGCTGCCCTCCGTGTGGAACGCGATCACCATCGGGGACCTGGATCCGATCGAGGAGATCCCGCTGGAGGCGGGCCGTATCCCGACCACCCGGGGCAGCGTGAAGCCGTCCGGCGTCGCCGACCTCCTCGTGGTCCGCCAGCAGTTGATCGGCTACGAGGGCGCCGACATCGCCCATATCGAGAACGTACTCAAGGGCGAGACCAAACTGCGCGAGCACACCAGGCGGGAGGAGACCGAACAGACCACCGTGACCGAAACGGAGACGATCACCTCCGAGGAACGCGAGCTTGAGTCGACCGACCGCTTCGAGATGAGCCGGGAGGCGAGCGCCGTCATCAAGGAGGACGCGGAGCTGAAGGCCGGACTCACCGTCACCGGCAAGTACGGCCCCACGGTGGAGTTCTCGGCCTCCGCGGAAGGCTCCGCCTCCCGGTCGAAGGAGGAGGCGACCAAGTCGGCGTCCACCTTCTCCCAGGACGTGACTCAGCGCAGCGCCAGTAAGATCTCCGAGCGGGTGCTGCAGCGCACCACCTTGCGGATCACCACCGAGGTCACCGAGAAGAACACCCACACTCTCGACAACAGCCCCGGCATCAAGCACATCTCCGGCGTCTACCAGTGGGTGAACAAGGTCTACCGGGCGCAGATGTTCAACTACGGGCTGCGTACCATGTTCGACTTCATGATCCCGGAACCCGCCGCGTTCCTCATCCACACCCTCCAGTCGTCCCACGCGGGCGCCGTCCAGCTGGACAAGCCGCCGGCCTTCACCCTCCAGGCGAATCAGATCGACGCGACGAACTACCACTACTGGGTGCGGCTCTACCAGGCGACGGACGTCACACCGCCGCCCGAGATGTATCTGACCAAGTCCTTCGACTTCAAGGCGGGCGGCGGGGACAGCAAGACCAACTACAACCACTCCGGTCAGGTCACCATCGACGAGGGCTACCAGGCGTTCCAGGGGTCCGTCGCCCACCTCTGCAACATCTGGGAGGGCCAGTACTCCCTGGATGTCGCCGTGGGCCGCAGGACCCACCGGTTCGGCCCGGACAGCGACTGGGTGTGGATCACCATGCTGGACGAGGAGCAGGGCTCGATCCCCGTCGCCGTCGACACCTTCCGCCTCTCGCAGGTGGCGGTCGCCGTCGAGATCAGGTGCCGGCGCACCGAGCGCGCGCTGGACAAATGGCGGGCGGAGACCCACGCCAAGCTGACCACCGCCTACCGCGCCCGCCTCGCGGACTACGAGGAGAAGGTCGCCGCGCTCACCCTGGAGGCCGGTGTCGCCATCGAGGGCCGCAACCCACTGGCCAACCAGGAGCTGATCGCCCAGGAACTGCGGAAGAACTGCGTCAGTATCCTGACCAAGCAGCACTTCGACCTCTTCGACGCGATGCGCGAACGCACCGGCAAGGCCCCGCAGATGGACATCGACGAGGCGGCGGCCGAGGGCGCCTATGTCCGCTTCTTCGAGCAGGCCTTCGAGTGGGAGCACCTGACGTGGGTCGCGTATCCGTACTTCTGGGGCCGCAAGAGCCAATGGGACGAGCGACTCGCCTACGACGACCCCGACCCGCTGTTCAACCAGTTCCTCAAGGCCGGGTACTGCCGGGTCTCGGTCCCCGCCCGCCTCGGTTTCGAAGGCGCCATCGACCACTTCATGAACTTCGGCGAGCTGTGGAACGGCGGCCCCCTCCCGACCGTCTCCAGCCCCCTCTTCCTGCCGATCGCCGACGAGATCGCCGAACGTCTCGACCGCCCCGGCGACGAGATCCCCCAGGGCGAGCAGTGGACCGTACGCATCCCCACCAACCTGGTACGGCTCCGCGCCGACGACGACCTGCCGCGCTGGGTGCAGAACGCCGACGGCGAGTGGGTCGAGGACTGAGGACTGAGGACTGAGGACTGAGGACTGAACCGATGAAGCACTTCGTCCTGGTGGCCGGATACGAACAGCCGCCCAAGAACCTCCCGTTCCGGGCGTACTGCGAGAACCGGGTCCGGCAGCATGTCGCGGCCAACAGGGCCAAGGAGGATCTGGTCTTCCAGATCTTCGATGTGGGCAGCGGGGAAGTCGTCGTCCGTACGTTCACCTACCCGGGGGGCACGCGGACCGAGTCGGTCGCCGCGGTCCGTTCCTACGACCGGGTCACCCGCGCCCACTACGACGGGAACGCCTTCAAGGACGGCCAGGACGGCGTGATGTCGGTCGTGGACGTCTACGCGGCGGTCCAGACGATCGGAGTCCGCGCCCCCGGCACTCTGATGGAGCTGAGCTTCCTCTCCCACGGCTTCGCCGGCGGCCCGGTCCTGGTGAACAGTTTCGACGACGAACAGGCGGAGCGGCTCAACTCCGCCGGAGTCAAGACCCTCTTCCTGCGTCTGGGCAACCGACGTGACCCCGACGACAAGGACCCGCGCGTGAAGGACTTCCACGAGGTGAACATGCGGCCCGCGGAGTTCGCCGCCTTCCGGGCGGCCTACCATCCCGACGGCTACAACTGGAGCTGGGGATGCGCCTTCGAGTACGAAGTCAACGAGATCCTGCACAAGCTGGAGCACCACCCCGACTACCGCTCCGCGGGCCTGCCCGACACCAAGGTCCTGGTCTTCCGCAACCTCACCCGGGCGAACGTCGACAACCTCAGCGCGATGCTGGGCACCACCTTCCCCGACCACCGGAAGGTGGAGATCACCTTCGGCGAGCTGAAGCTCTACTTCCGCAGACAGATCCTGGCCTCCTACAGCCATGTACTGGCGGTCGCCTCAGGGCGGAAGACCTTCGGCGGCCTGATCGGCACCTACGCGGAGCCTGACGGGGCGCCTCGCCCGCTGATGCGTGTCAACACCCGCTTCAGCAGGCATTTCACCTTCTACAAGAACTACTTCGGCTTCGCCCTCGACCCCGAGCGAAGGGGGTACGGCGCCTACGATCCGGCGTTCATCTGATCCCGCGGTGTGCCGGGCAGCCGGACCGTGACGAGGAGGCCGCCGGCGGGGCGGGGGGCGAGGTCGAGGGTTCCGTCGTGGGCGCGGACGATGCTGTGCACGATGGCCAGGCCGAGACCCACACCGGCGTGCTCGTCGGTGCGTACGCGTTCCGTTCCGCGCTGGAAGGGTTCGGTGAGGGTCGGTATCAGTTCCGGTGGCAGCCGGTGGCCCGTGTTCTCGACGCGCAGCACGCTCGCGTCGCCGTGCGCCTCGGTGTGGACCGTCACGGTGCCGCCGGCGGGGAGGTTGTGGACGATGGCGTTCTGCACGAGGTTCGTCACCATCCGCAGCAGGAGCTCCGGGGAGCCGTTGGTCCGGGCCGCTCCGCCGGTGACGTCGAGGGTGATCCGGCGCTGTTCGGCGAGCGGTAGGAGCGTTTCGGCGGCTTCCTCGGCGCTGAGGGAGAGGTCGACGCTCTCGCGGGTGAAGTTTCCGCGGTCGCCGCGGCTGAGCAGCAGGAGGGCCTCGGTGAGGTCGATCGCCCGCGTATTGACGGTGTGCAGGCGCTCGATGAGTTCGCCCCGGGCCCGTGTGGGGTCCTTGCGGGCGACGTCGAGGAGCGTTCGCGAGATCGCCAGCGGGGTGCGCAGTTCGTGGGAGGCGTTCGCGGCGAATCTCCGCTGCTCGGCGACGTGGGACTCAAGCTGTCCGAGCATCGAGTCGAACGCGTCGGAGAGTTCACGGAACTCGTCGTGGCGGCCCTTCATACGGATCCGGTGGGACAGCGAGCCGTTCCCCGCCATCCGTGCCGCATCCGTGATCTGTGTGAGGGGCGCGAGCATCCGGCCGGCGAGGATCCATCCTCCCAGCAGGCCGAAGACGAGCAGGAAGACCAGGCTTGTGGCCGCGGCGGGGGCGAAGGTGCGCACAAGGAGGTAGCGATTGGGCGAGATCCCGAGAAGGCCCTTGGGGTTGTCGGGTACGTAGCGCAGCAGGTACAGCCACACCACGGTCAGCAGGAGAGTGCCGACGACGGCGAGGAACCCGGCGTAGCTGAGGGTGAGTTTCAGCCGGGCGCTGAGCCCTGGGCGTCTACGCATGCGTACCGCCGGAGTCAGTGGTGTCCCCGCCGGGGGTGACGGTGTCCGTAGCGGTGTCGATACGGTAGCCGACGCCGGGCACCGTGGCGATGATCCACGGTTCGCCGAGCCGTTTGCGCAGTGCGGAGACGGTGATGCGCACGGCGTTGGTGAGGGGGTTGGCGTTCTCGTCCCAGGCCCGTTCCAGCAGCTCCTCGGCGCTGACGACACCGCCCTCGGCGGCGAGAAGGACGTCCAGCACGGCGAACTGTTTGCGGGTGAGCGCGACGTAGCGTCCGTCGCGGAAGACCTCCCGGCGGAAGGGGTCGAGCCGCAGGCCCCCGATCTCCCGGACCGGGGGCCGGGCGTACGCGCGCCTGCGGTCGAGCGCCCTCAGCCGCATGACGAGCTCCCGTAGCTCGAACGGTTTGGTGAGGTAGTCGTCGGCGCCGAGCCCGAACCCGGAAGCCTTGTCGTCGATCCGGTCGGCAGCGGTGAGCATGAGGATCGGGATGCCACTGCCGGAGGCGACGATGCGCCGGGCGACCTCGTCGCCGGAGGGGCCGGGGATGTCGCGGTCGAGGACCGCGAGGTCATAGGAGTTGACGCCGAGCAGTTCCAGGGCGCAGTCGCCATCGCCCGCGATGTCGGCGGCGATCGCCTCCAGCCGCAGACCGTCCCGTACGGCTTCGGCCAGGTAGGGCTCGTCCTCCACGATCAGTACGCGCATGTCCGAAGCCTAAGCAGCACGACGTATCGCCGACGTATGCGAAGGCGTGTGGGCAGACGCGTCCGCCGTGGTGCGCCACCAGCGGCGTGACGCCAGCGCGGCCAGCACGGCGCCGGAGGCGTTGACCAGTACGTCGTCCACGGAGGACACCCGGTCCAGCCGCAGGACGTACTGCGCGGTCTCGATCAGGACCGAGCAGCCCGCCCCGAGCGCCAGGATCCGCGGCACGGACGCCAGCGCCGCGAACCGTATCGGGGCCGAGAACCCCAGCGCCGCGAAGATCAGCAGATTGCCGACGATCCCGCCCGGCCCCATCGTGACCAGATCCCGCAGCGGCACCAGGCTCACCCGGCCGGGGACGGTGCCGGCCCCGGCGCCCGGCATCATGGTCAGCCAGATGAACGGCACCGTCCCGTGGACCATGCCCACCTCGGCCAGCGACATCCGCCACGCCGATGTGACACCGGCGGCACGCCGACGGTGCGCCAGAGCCCACGCCACCAGCGCGGCCAGCGGCAGAGTGACCAACGTCATGAGCACCACACCGTTGAACGTGTCGAAGCAGCCGTGCCACCGCCCGGCCACGCACATCGGAGCGGACATCATCAGTGGCCGCCGCAGGACGAACACGGCGCTCGCCAAGCCGAGGATCGCCAGGCCGAGAAGCATGATCCCGCGCGTGCGGCGGGGCAGTGCCGACAGGGATGCGTTGTGGTTCATGCGCCCATTGGATACGGAGTGCCGTTGCGGTGGCGTATGCGATTTTCGATACGCCCGCGATACAGAGAACGCCCGCGATACGCGGAATCCCGGGCATCAAGGACAAGGCAGCGAGTCAGGGAGCGATCCGTTGAGTCCGGCGGGGGATCCGGAGGGTGAAGACCGTCGAACCCGGGCGGCTGACAAGCTCGGTGGTGCCGTGGTGAGCCTCTATCAGTGACCGCGCGACCGCCAGTCCCAGTCCGCTGCCGCCGCGATCGCGCGTGCGGGCCTTGTCCACGCGGTAGAAGCGGTCGAAGACCCGCTCCTGGTCGGCGGCCGGGATTCCGGGACCGGAGTCGGCGACCCGGATCACCGCGGCGTCCGGACAGACGGACAGCTCCAGCGACACCCGCGTGCGGGCAGGGGTGTGCACGGCCGCGTTGGTGAGCAGATTGTCCAGGACCTGTCGCATACGGAGGGGATCGAGACGCATGCGCACCGGTTCGCCGTCGCCCCTCACGGACAGCGGATGCTCCGGCCGTACGGTGCGGAACGCGTCCGCCGCCTGGTTCAGCAGCTCCGCAAGGTCCGTCTCCTCAAGCCGCAGCGGGGTCTCCGCGTCGGCGGCGTCCAGGCGGGCGAGCAGCAGCAGATCGTCGAGGAGGAGACCCATCCTGGCCGCCTCGGCGCGCAGACGCCTCAAGTGCCTGTCCCGTTCGGCGGGTTCGTTGGCCGCCGCGTACTGGAACAGGTCGGCGTAGCCGCGTACCGACATCAGCGGTGTACGCAGCTCGTGCGACGCGTCCGCCACGAACCGGCGCAAGCGCCGTTCCGCCTCGGTGCGCACGGCGAGCGAATCGTCGATGTGCTCCAGCATGGTGTTGAACGCGGTGCGCAACTCCCCGACCTCCGGACCGCCGTCGTCGGAATCGACACGCACCGGCAGCCGTGCCGACTCGGTGAAATCGTGCGAGGTGATGTCGTGGGCGGTGCGCGCCATGTCGCTGAGCGGTTTGAGTCCGCGCCGCAGCAGCGCACGGCCCAGCACCACAAGCCCCACCAGGGCGAGCGAGAAACCGATGAGCTGGACCGTGATCAGCTGGTCCATGGTCTTCTCGATGTCCTCCAGAGGGGCCGCGGTGACCAGGACCACCCCGGGGCTGACCTCACACGCACGCAGCCGGTACGCGCCCTGTCCCTCGATGTACGCGGTGCGGAAGACCTCCTTCTCCCCCGAGTCGCGCTGTACTTCGGCGACGGCGGAGAGTTTTCCGGCGTCGGTCGGTACGTCACTGGGCCTGCGCAGCACGGCCCGGTCGTCCGAGACGTCGAACACCGCGGTGTACCAGCGGTAATAGGGCTGCCGCTCCACCGTTCCATGGGCCTTGGCGTCCTGCGCCTGGGTGCCCTGGACCAGCTCCATCTGGTTGTTGAGCTGGTGCTCCAGATAGTCCCGCATATACGTCGACAACGCGGTGCCGACGATGGCGAACACGATCAGCGCGAGCGCGCCGAGGCCCAGCGCGAGCCGGGTGCCCAGGCGCAGTCCGCGGTACCCGCGCGCGATACGGCGGATCACCCGGCGACCTGCCGCACCACGTATCCGACGCCCCGCACGGTGTGGATCAGCGGTCCGCCGCCGTCGTCCGGCTCGTCGAGCTTGCGGCGCAGCCGGCTGATGACCAGTTCCACGACGTTGGAGCGGCCTCCGAAACCGTACTCCCACACATGATCGAGGATCTGCGCCTTGGTCAGTACGGTCGGCGACTTGCGCATCAGATAGCGCAGTACCTCGTACTCGGTGGGGGTGAGCGTAAGGAGCCGGTCACCGCGGCGCACCTCGCGGGTGTCCTCGTTCATCGTCAGATCCGCCACCCGCAGCACGGAGCGCTGAAACCCCGGCCCGGCGCTGCGGCGCAGCACGGTCCGCAGCCGGGCCATCAGCTCCTCCACCGCGAACGGCTTGACCAGGTAGTCGTCGCCGCCCCGGGTGAGGCCCGCGACCCGGTCGGAGACGCCGTCACGCGCCGTGAGGAACACGACCGGCACCATCGTCCCCGACGAGCGGAGCCGGTCCAGCACGGCGAAGCCGTCCAGGCCGGGGAGCATCAGGTCGAGCACCACGATGTCCGGCTGGAACTCCGCTGCCCGGCGCAACGCCTCCTCGCCGGAGTGCGCGGTGACCGCCTCCCAGCCCTCGTAGCGGGCGACGGTCGCCACGAGGTCGGCGATGGGCGGGTCGTCGTCGACGACGAGAAGGCGCACTTTTTCCACCCGTCCATAGTGCTGTACGCGCCTGCCGACGCCATACGGGCGGTCGGGCCCGGGGCCACATCGATAAGCACTTGAAAGTCGAGCGACAGGAAAACGACAGCTCCGGGCAGGCAGGCTCGGAGTACCCAGGCGCCGATCAAGGAGTTGCAGTCCGTGACGACCCTTCACCGTGTCCAGCCACCCCCAACGGCGGTCCGCCCCACAGCGGTGGCCCGCGCCGGGCTGTACGTCCTGCTCGCGGCGAACGTGGCCGTGGTGACCGTGTTCTTCCTCCAGGCCGGGTTCGCCTCGAACGCACTCATCGTGATGGGGCGCCTGACCGGGCTCTACGCCGCCCTGCTCATGGCCTTCCAACTGCTGCTCGTCGCCCGGCTTCCGTTCTTCGACCGCCGTATCGGCATGGACCGGCTGACCTCCTGGCACCGCTGGGTCGGCTTCGGCCTCCTGTGGCTGCTGCTCGCGCACGGCGTGTTCATCGTCTTCGGCTACGCCCAGGGATCGTCGATGGGCCCGGTCGACCAGCTCGTCGATCTCGCGGAGACCGTCGAAGGCGTGCTGCGCGCCGTTGTCGCACTGGCCCTGATCATCATGGTCGGCGCCGTCTCGGCCCGGTCCGCCCGCCGCCGACTGGCCTACGAGACATGGCACTTCATCCACCTCTACACCTACCTCGCGGTGGTGCTGGCCTTCACCCACCAGATCGCGGCGGGCTCGACGTTCACCGCGTCGCCCACGGCCACGGCGTACTGGTACACGCTGTGGGGCGCCGCCCTCGCCTCGGTCCTCGTCGGCCGTGTGGTGCTTCCGCTCCGTCGCAACCTGCGTCACCAGCTGCGGGTGACGGCCGTCGTGCCCGAGTCCGACCATGTCGTCTCGGTCTATGTCTCCGGCCGTGACCTGGACCGGCTGCCCGCCCGCGCCGGACAGTTCTTCCTCTGGCGGTTCCTGACCAGGGACCGCTGGTGGCAGGCGAACCCCTTCTCGCTCTCGGCCGCCCCCGACGGCAACCGGCTCAGGCTCACCGCCAAGACCGCGGGCGACGGCACGGCGGCGCTGCGCCAACTCGCGGTAGGTACCAGGGTGTTCGCGGAAGGCCCGTACGGCGCCTTCACCACGATGCACCGTACTCGCCCGGACACTCTGCTCATCGCCGGAGGCGTCGGTATCACCCCTGTCCGCGCGCTTCTCGAAGAACTGCACGGCCATGTCGTGCTCATCTACCGGGTGGCCACCGACCAGGACGCCGTCCTCTATGACGAGTTGACCGAACTGGCCCACGCCAAGGGCGCCCAGCTGCATCTGATCACCGGACCGTCCACCCCGGACAAACTGGCCCCGCACGAGCTCGGGCGCCTCGTACCCGACGTCACCGAGCGGGACGTCTACGTCTGCGGACCGCCCGGCATGACCACCGCCGTGCTGCGCACCCTGCGCCAACTGGGCGTGCCCAAACCACAGATCCACGCCGAGCGCTTCAGCCTGGCCGGATAAAGGGGGAACGAACACGATGAAGCGAGCACTGCCCGTCCTGGCGCTCACCGCAGCCGCACTGATACCGCTGTGGCGCTACGAACCGACCCTCGGCACAACGACATCGGTCGAGGCCGCCCCCTCGCCGCCGCCCCCGCCGGCCTCCTCGCCCGATACGGCGCCGTCGCCCGGCGGCACCCCGGCGAAGACCGTCCAGGGGGCCACCGTCAACACCGAGAAGGGCCCCGTGCAGGTCGAGGTGACCTTCGCGGGGGACGAGATCAGCACCGTACGCATGCTCCGGCAGCCCGACCATCCGCAGACCACGGCCGCCGTACCGCGACTGATCGAGGACACCCTCGCCGCGCAGAGCGCCGACATCGACACGGTCTCCGGTGCCACGATCACCAGCGACGGATACCGGGAGTCGCTTCAGGCCGCGATCGACGCGAAGGGCGCCTGAGTGCTGCGAGTTGAGCACGTCATGGGCTTTCCCGTCTCGGTGCGCGTCGACGCGGGGGCCGCCGACCCGGAGACCGCCGTGGCCGAGGTGTTCGCGTGGCTGCGCCAAGTCGACCTGAGATTCAGTCCGTTCAGGCCCGGCAGTGAGGTGTCCCGGCTGGACCGGGGAGAGACGCCGGCCGATGAGCTCAGCCCGGAGCTGTCGGAGATCCTGGGCCTGTGCGAGCACTACCGGGTAGCGACTCGCGGCGCCTTCGACGTCCGTCTGCCCGGGCGCGGCCTCGACCCCTGCGCGGTGGTGAAGGGCTGGTCGGTGCAGAAGGCGGCGGAAGTGCTGTCGGCCGCCGGGGCCACCAGGTTCTGCGTGAACGCCGGAGGTGATGTCGTCGCGGCCGGCGGCCCCTGGCGCGTCGGTGTGCGCCACCCCGAACGCGCGGACCGGCTGTGCGCGGTACTGGACATCGCGGACGGCGCGGTGGCCACCTCCGCCCGCTACGAGCGCGGCGACCATATCCTCGACGGCCGCACCGGCCGACCGGTCACCGGTCTGCTCAGCCTGACCGTCGTGGCCGCGTCGCTGACCGAGGCGGACGCCACCGCGACGGCGGCGTTCGCGATGGGCGCGGAGGGCATCGAATGGGCGGCGTCGAGGGAGGGCTGCGAGGTGTTCGCGGTGGACGAGGGGCAGCGGGTCTTCCGTACGGCGGGGTTCCCTGTCGCCAGGAAGGCGGGACTTTGAAGACAGGGCCTAGGCCCTGTCTGACAAATAGCGCCGTCCGCCCGGAGGGCGGGCCCGGCGGCGTCTGGTGCGTGCGATCGCAAGGCGGAGGGTCTCCCCAGTACTGGACGTACTGGGGTGACCCGACAACGCAGCGAGCGCGCGTGCCAGGCGTCGCGAGCCAGGCGGGATTTGTCAGACAGGGCGTAGACTGCCGGCTGTGCTGGAGACGCGTCTTGACACTGCTCGGATCCGGGCGGCCCGCCGGGTGATCGACCCGGTTTTCCTCGACACACCGCTGTACCGCTGCGAGGCGCTGGAGCCCGGTCTCGGGTGCGCGGTGAGCATCAAGCTCGAAACGGCGAACCCGGTGCGCAGCTTCAAGGCTCGCGGTACCGAGCTGTTCGCGAGCCTGCTCGCCGACAGTGGTTCGCGTGACGTGGTGTGCGCCAGCGCGGGCAACCTCGGCCAGGCACTCGCCTGGTCTGGTCGCGGACGGGGGCTTGAGGTGACCGTCGTGGCATCCCGCTCCGCGCCCGCCGTCAAGCTCGACCGTATCCGCGCGTTGGGCGCCAGGTTGGAGCTGGTGGACGGCGACCATGAGATGGCCCGTGAGCGGGCGGCGGCCATCGCGCGGTACGACGGTGTCCGGCTGTTCGAAGACAGCCTGGACATCGAGACCTGCGAGGGCGCGGCGACCATCGGCCTGGAACTCGTCGGCACCGCACCGTCGTTCGACACCGTGCTGATCGCTCTCGGCGGTGGGGCGCTGGCCACCGGCGTCGGGCATGTGCTGAAGACATCGGCACCCGACGTCGAGGTGATCTGCGTTCAGCCGCTGGGCGCACCGGCGATGACGCGCTCGTGGCGCGGGCGGCGTGTCGTCACCACCGAATCGACCGACACCATCGCCGACGGCGTCGCCGGCCGGCGTCCCATCCCGGCCGTCCTGGACGACCTCCTCCTGGTCGCTGATGACGCCGTCCTGGTCCAGGAGGCATCCATCATCGCCGGTATGCGGATGCTCCTCGACCATGCCGGCCTCGTCGTGGAACCATCGGCCGCGCTCGGTATCGCGGCGGTCCTCGAAGACCGTGACCGCTTCGCCGGCCGGCATGTCGTCACCATCGTGTGCGGCGGTAACGTCGACGTGGACGCCTATCACCGCTGGCTCGGTACGCCACCCGGCCACACGTCCTGATGGCCGCTCGTCAAGGCCGCCCGGTGATGGCCGCCGACGGACCGCCGGACGGCAGAGGACGGCGCGGGACATCGGAGGAATGCCGACGGGCGACGGGACGGATTCACGCCCCGTCGCCCGTCGTTGTTCCTGGCGGTTCGCCCGCCGACCGTCTCGCCGGGGATCAGCCGCGGTAGGGGTTGCGCAGGTACGTCAGGCTCAGATCGCCCGTGTTGCCGAAGTACTTGGAGACCAGGTACGCGGGGTCCGTCACCAGCGCGCCCGCCTGGAGGTCACTGCCATCGTTCATGTCGTCCCAGGTCCACGGAGCGCGCGCCGAGTTGTCCTTGCCGTTGTCGCCCCGGAACACGCCCCACGAGGCGTATGTCTCCGCGTTGTTGCGACGGCCCCAGAGGCTGTCGGAGGCGGTCAGATCGACCAGTCCGTACCGCGCGTCGCGGTCGTTGCCGCCCGTCGGGACCGAGCCCCCGGTGCGGCTCGGCTTGTAGACGATGCCGTCGCCGCCGGGGAACTCGCCGCCGTTCCAGGCGTAGGCACCGTGACCGCGCGCCTCCTGGAAGCTCGTCGGGTGCGCCGCACCGTCGTGGTTCTGCATGACCACGGAGCCGTCGATGCTCTCGCGGCCGCTGGTGAAGGGGCTGCCGGGCGGGGTGTACGAGTAGAAGTTGTCGTGGGCGAGCGTCACGACGGCCTGGAGGGTGCCGTACTGACCGCCGTCCTTGCGGACGACCTCCACCTGGCCCTCCATGTCGTTCTCGTGCGAGAAGAGGTTCAGCGGGTAGTCCTTCCAGTCCCGGGGGTGGAAGAACGCGTATGTGATGTACCAGTGCGTCGCGGTTTCCGCCACCGAGTAGTACACGGTGCCGGTCAGCCGGGTGGTGTTGGCGTCGAGGTTGTCCCAGTTGTTGAGGGTGTTCCAGTCGCCGTCGTAGTTCACCGGCGCCAGGTAGTCGGCGGTGTAGTAGTTCGCCGAACTGTCCTGGTAGTGCACGGGAGCCCAGCGGTAGGCCAGGTCGGCGTCGCTGGGGGCGGCCTGTGCGGGCGGGGCGAGGAGCAGCGAGGCGCTCCCCACGAACGCGGCCAGCAGGGTGGCCAGAACGGGTCTCAGGCGGGGCACGGCGGTCCTTCGTTAGGAGGTCGTGGAGATGGACGACTTCCCATGGTCGGGACCGGCGGGCCCGGCGAAAAGGCTGGTCAGTGAATGTTCAACGGCGGGACGCGATTGTTCATCCAGAGGCTTCGGAGCCTGCGCAAGTTTCCCTCAAACCAGGTGGGTTACGTGGCCGGGCGGGCGGCACCGAAGCCCGGCTGCTTCGCGGGAAGCGGCCGAGCCGATCCGGGCGGGCGCCGTGTCGGACCTCAGCGCCGGGCCAGCGCCAGCACGCTCAGTCCGAACATCAGGACACCCAGGGGAACATGGACCGATGGGACATGCGCGATGCCGAGCACGACCTGGACCGAGGCGAGTACGAGGAAACCCGACGCGTGCAGGACGGGCCGGGGCGAGCCGCCGCCCGGCTTCCACGCCAACACCGCCGCGAGCACGTACAGCATCGACGCCCCGTACATCACACGGGCTCCGGCACTGTGCAGTGTCTCTCCGTAGGACGAGGCGAGCAGCAGTCCGGCGGAGACCGCCTGAAGGAAGAGGGTCAGGGTCTGCAGGGCGATCGCGATCCGCAGGAACGAGGAGCCGCCCCGCGCGCCCGCCGTCACTGTCTCCTGAGTGGCCATGTCACAATCCCCTTGTCCGCCCTCGGGCAGTAGATCGATAAGGTCTCACCAGCCCGACGACGCGGGCCTGCGAAAGGTAAGGCGAGGGGCGGCCGGAATCATGGGCACTGTCGGGGCCGGCGCGGAGCACATAGCCGGTGAGCAACGCCAACTGATCAATGTCGCCTACCGGTTGCTCGGTTCGGTGACCGAGGCCGAGGACGCCGTACAGGACGCCTACGCACGCTGGTACGCGCTGCCGCGGAGCCGGCGGGAGGAGATCCTGTCCCCCGGGGCCTGGCTGACGACGGTGACCGGCCGCATCTGCCTGGACCTGCTCGGCTCGGCGCGGGCCCGCCGTGAACGCTATGTCGGCGCGTGGCTGCCCGAGCCACTGCCCGACCGTACCGAGTGGGACCACGCGGGCGGCGCCGACCCCGCCGGCGCCGTGGACCCCGCCGACCAGATCGTCCTGGACGAGTCGGTGACCATGGCCTTCCTCGTCGTCCTGGAGTCGATGACGCCCGCCGAGCGGGTGGCGTTCGTCCTGCACGACGTCTTCCGGTATTCGTTCGCCGAGATCGCCGCCGTTCTCGACCGGACCCCCGCGGCCTGCAAGCAGCTGGCGTCCTCCGCCCGGCGGCGGTTGGGCATGGCGCGCGCTCCGGTGACGGCGGCCGGCCGTGCCGATGTGGTGAGGCACGTCAAAGCGGCATGGGAGACCAAGGACATCGCGGCCCTCGTCGGTCTCCTCAACCCGGCCGCCGTGATGACCGCCGACGGCGGCGGGATGGTCGGCACCGTCCTGCGCCCGGTCGAGGGCGGCGTGCGCATCGCCGAGTACATGGTCGCCATCGCCGACAAGGCTCCGGGACTCGAACTCCTGGAGCGGTCGGTCAACGGTGTGCCCGGCCTGGTGGCTCTTCGTGCCGGCGCCGTCATGACCGTAGCCTCGTTCGATGTCTCCGACGGGCGCGTCACCCGGATCTGGGCGGTCCGCAACCCGGAGAAGCTGCGTCCATGGGGGCACAACACGCCCTAGCCGGCCACGGAGCCGTGTTCGCGGTCGCCAACGGGCTCGTGGAGGAAATTCCGGCCACCGGGGAGCCTCGCGGTCCGCGGACGCGCGGTGTGTATGGCCGACGCCGCCTCGGCCGCGGCAGGGGCAGTGGGGTGTGGGCGCGGTGGCACATGGCCGTGGCGTGGGAATTCACGTGGCCATGCTCATGAAACCTACGGCCTTGTCAATTATTCAGGAAGCCGCTCACGCCCGGGTCGTTATTTTAGTTCAGCACTAAAACTTTGCTTTACCGGAAGGGCTGAATCCTTTGCAGTGGCTGGCCGGAATCGAACCCCTATAGGGGTGTGATGCACGCCACACTTTTGATCGGATGAAGGGGGGCGAAATGGGTTACACAGGGCGGTAGTTGGGCGGAATGGATCATTCGACTGGCGAGATGTCGATGCTCGCGCATTGCCCCATCATTGCCAGTACTTGACCTTCATCTGTCGATTTTCATACCCTCCGCATCGTGTTCTTGCCGCTGACCGCGGTGCGTCAGTACTTCACACCTAATTTGATGGGGGATCGTATGTACGACGTCATCGTTGTGGGCGGACGCTGCGCCGGATCGCCGGTTGCGATGCTGTTGGCGAGACAGGGGCACCGCGTCCTCGTGGTGGATCGGGCCTCATTCCCCAGCGACGCGGTGTCGACCCACTACATCCACCAAGCGGGACTGTTGCGGCTCCAGGAGTGGGGTCTGCTCGACGAGATCATCGCGGCCAAGACCCCGGCGCTGCGGAAGATGAACTATTCCTACCGAGGCATAGAACTCAACGGGTTCGCCGACCCGGTGGACGGCATCGACGCCATCTACTGCCCGCGCCGCAACGTGCTGGACGAGATCCTCGTCAACGCCTCCCGCCGGGCCGGCGCCGAGGTGATCGAAGGGTTCACCGTCTCCGATCTGGTCTTCACCGACGGCCGTGTGACGGGCATCCGCGGGCGTGAAGGGGACGGGCCGGAGCGGGAGTTCCGTGCCACCGTCGTCATAGGCGCCGACGGCTTTCACTCCACGGTCGCCAAGAAGGTCGGCGCGGAGCTGTACAACGTCCGCCCCGCCGCGGGCTTCATCTACTACTCGTACTACACCGGTCTCGACTGGGGTCTGCACCACAAGACCGGTTTCAACGAGAGATGGTTCGGCACCTGGCCGACGAACGGCGATGTGAACATGCTCGCCGTCATCTGCACCAAGCGCCAGCTCAAGGAGTTCCGCCAGGACGTCGAGGCCTGCTTCCAGCGTGTGTTCGACGACGTCGCACCGGAGATGGGCGCGCAACTGCGCGAGCAGGGCAGGCGTGAAGAGGCCTTCAAGCCCATGCGCTACCCGGACAACTACTATCGCCGCTCCCACGGCCCCGGTTGGGCGCTGGTCGGCGATGCCGGCTATCACAAGGACCCCTACACCGGGTGGGGCATCTCCGACGCCTTCATCCACGGTGAACTCCTCGCCGAGCGCGTCCACCAGGGCCTCGCCGGCGAGCGGCCGATGGAAGAGGCGCTGGCCGAGTACAACAAGCTGCGCGACGAGGAGAGCGCGGGCGTCTACGACTTCACGACGACGCTCGGCGAACTCACCGAACTCCCGCCGTTCTTCGAGGCGACGATGTCCGCGATGAGCGCCACCCAGGAGTGGACCAACAAGATGCTCGGCCTGATCGGCGGAGTCGTACCGGACTACGAGGTCTACGCGCCGGACGCCCTTGAGCGGCTCTACGACTCCGCCGGTGTGCCGGAGGACAAACGGATCTACGACCCGGCCGGATAGCGGCCGGCGGTTCCCGCCGCACCTGCCCCGGCCAGGGCACCGCGCCTGGCGCAGTGAGTTGAGCGTGCCGTCACCGGCCCCACACCGGTGCTTCGCGCACCCCTCACCCGGAGAGTCGTGCGCGCTCCGCGTGCGTCGTCCCCGAAGTCCCTTCGAAGACGAACGGCTCGCTTGTCCGTATCCGTTCGGCAGCCGCCCGCTCGTCTGCCGGGCCCCCGCGCCTCACCCGGGCCGGCCCGGTATCGCTTCTCCGCCATCACCCATCACGCAGTCCCACCGTTCTCGGGGCTCGGCGCGGCCTTTCGCGGGCCCCGACGCCCTCGGTAATCCCCGCACCGCATTCCAGGCGCTTGACCCTCTGAGGGAGACCAGAAGATGACGCGTGCGTCCAGCATGTTCGATCTCATCAGTGACCAGGGCGATGAAAGGCCGTACTTCGAGACGGGTGGCATCGGCAGGTCGCACGAGTTCTACACCGGTGAGGAGCAGTACCGCCGGGAGATGTCCCGTATCTATGGCCGACGCTGGCTCCCGGTGGACCATGTCTCCCGGCTGAAGGAGAAGGGCGCCTACGTCACACTGAACATCGGCACCGGGTCCATTCTGATCATCCACGGGGACGACGGGATCCAGGCGTATCACAACTACTGCCGGCACCGGGGCTACAAGCTCGTGGAGGAGGCCACCGGCAAGCGGCAGAGCCTGGTCTGCCTCTACCACTGCTGGGTGTACGACCGGAACGGCAAGCTCAAGAGCCTCAACGGCACCTACCTGGACCACTTCTTCGAGAAGGAGAAGAACGGTCTGCTGCCGGTGCGGACCGAGATCCGGTTCGGGGTCGTGTTCATCGCCCTGTCCGACGACGCCCCCGATCTCGACGCCTCACTCGGCGAGTTCGGCGAGTTCGCGCGCGTCTATGAGCTCGCCGATCTGGAGTGTGTCGAGGCGAAGGACTACCCGGTCGCCTCGAACTGGAAGCTCGTCGCGCACAACGTCAACGAGAGCCTGCACTTCCCCACGGCCCACAAGGACCTGCACCGCATCACCGACTTCGACGACGCCGGCACCTACGACCTCAAGGGCGACATCGTCGGGGCGTGGCAGTCGATCCGCAACGCCTACAACTCCGTCTCCATGACGGGACGCAGCGACCGGACACCGATGGGGCTGGTCCCCGAAGCGGACCGGCAGAAGATCAACTGGATCACGATCCTGCCCAATCTGCTGTTCGGGTTCACGGCCGACTACGTGATGATGCAGTGGGTCTGGCCCGAAAGCCCCGGCACCTGCTTCGTCCGGCACTTCTGGCTCTTCCACCCCTCCGAGACCGCCAAGACCGACTTCTCCCACGAGGCGGTGTTCGCGCTGTGGGACAAGGCGAACTACGAGGACTGGGAGATGTGCGAGCGGACCCACCGCGGCCTGTCCAACCCGCTCTGGACCCCCGGGCAGCTCTCGCTCGACGAGGAGGTCGTCTCGCAGATCGACTCCTGGGTCTCCGCCGAGACGGCGGAGAGCCCGGACACCGCCGCGAGCACCGAGAACGGCACGCACACCTCCGAGACCGGGAAGGTCACGAGGTGAGCATGGCGGCCAACTGCTTCATCATCGGCGGCACCCGGGTCCTCACCCAGTGCGCCGCACAACTCCTCGACGCGGGCGTCCGGATCGAGGGAGTCCTCAGCGACGACCCGGCCGTGGCGGCCTGGGCGGACGTGCACGCGATACCCGTACTCGACCCGGGCGGCGATCTGTCGGCGACGCTCTCGGCGCAGCCGTTCGACTACCTCTTCAGCATGGTCAACTTCCGGATCCTGCCCGCCGCGATCCTCGACCTGCCGACAACGGCCGCGATCAACTTCCACGACGGGCCGCTGCCCCGCTACTCCGGAAGCCACGTTCCCGCCTGGGCGCTGTACGAGGGCGCGTCCCGGCACGCGGCGACCTGGCACCGGATGACGGAGGCCGTGGACGCGGGCAGTGTGCTGCTGGAGCGCTGGTTCCCGGTACGCGACCACTCCACCGCCCTGTCGCTGACGTACGAGACGGCCGAGGTGGGCGTGGCGCTCTTCGCCGATCTCGTACCGCATGTGGTGGCGCGAACCCTGCCCGAGCCGGTCGACACGAGCGACCGCGAGCGGCGCTTCTACCGGCGGTCCGCCCGGATGGCGTCCGGCGGACTCATCCACGCCGGCACCTCAGCCGTCGAGGCCGTTCGGCTCTCCAAGGCCCTTGACTACGGCTCCTTCCCGAACCCGCTCGGGGTGCCGACCCTCGTCACCGAGCAGGGCGCGGTCTTCACCCGGCAGGTCAGGCTGATCCCGCGCGAGGACCCCCGTACCGAGACGACCGTGCTGTCGGTGACCACGTCGGCCATCACCCTGGCCGCGCCGGACGCCGACCTCGTGCTGAGCGACTGCACCGCCGTCGACGGGAGCGCGCTGAGCGGCCAGGCCGCCGCGCAGCGGCTCGGCATCACCCCGGGCTCGCCGCTGCCCGCCGTCTCGGCGGAGCGGCTGGCGGACATCGCCGCCGCCCAGAAGGCGCTGCGGGTACACGAACCGTGGTGGCGCGCACGGCTGGAGGGGCTGCGCCCCGCCCCGCTGCCCGCCGATGACTTCTCCGCCGCCGCGGCCCACTACGGCCGCTATGAGCTGGCCTTCACCCCCGGCTCGCGGGAGGAGGCCGTCGCGGTCGTCCGCGCCTTCCTCACCGTCGTGGCCGAGCGCACCGGCGAGCGGACCTTCGACTTCGCCTGGTCGCCCGCTGCCGCGCGGGTCCTCGCGGAGCGGACCCATGGCATCGCGGCCGCGCGTTTCCCCGTACGGTTCGACGGCGACACCACCCGGTCCCTGCGGGACAAGCTGGACGAGGCGGCCGTCCGCCGGGGTTATGCCGGCGACCTCGAACTCCGGCTCGGCCTGGCCGGCCGCCCGCTCGGCTCCGACGAGCCGAGCTTCACCCGCGTCATGGTGCTGGACCGCGGCGCGGGGGAAGAGGCGTCCGCCGAACCGCACACCGAGATCGCACTGCTGTGCCTGCGGGACGGTCCGCCCACCGTGTTCGTACGCGAGACCGCGATGGGCGAGGACGAGGCGCTGGAGTTCACCGAGCAGGTCGAGGACCTGGTCCTGACGGCCCTGCTCTACGGCGAGGAGCCCCACGCCGAGGAGCCCGACGCCGAGAAGTCCCAGGCCGTGCCCCACGTCGAGCCCGACGTCGAGAAGCCCCACTCCGATCCGGACCCCGCGACACGTCCCGAGGGGCGCTCCCCGGAGCCGGTCACGGCGCGGCCGGACGGCTCCGCCACCGGGTCGGCGGCCGGGACGGTACTGGACCTGTTCGCGGCCACGGTGGCCCACCGACCGGGTGCCACCGCCGTCCGCAGCGGCGCCCGGGCGCTGGACTACGCCCGCCTGGACGCCTGGGCGGACGCCATCGCCGCCCACCTGCACGACCAGGGCATCGAGTCCGGTTCTGTGGTCGGCGTACTGATGGAGCGGGACCTCCCACTGCTCCCCGCCATGCTCGGAATCCTGCGGGCCGGGGCGGCCTTCCTGCCCCTGGACCCGGGATACCCCGTGGAGCGGCTGCGGCGGTACGTGGAGGTCTCGCGGTGCGACCTGATCCTCACCGACGCCCGTACGCATGCCCTCGGCATGTCGCTCGGCGACGCGCGTAGCGTGCCCGAGCCGGACGGTTCGGCGCAGGCGCTGCCGCCCCAGGTCAACGCCTCCGACCTGGCCTATCTTCTCTTCACCAGCGGATCGACCGGCAGCCCGAAGGGCGTGGAGGTCGAGCACGGGGCGCTGGCCAACTTCCTCACCGGGATCGGCGAACGCCTCGGCGTCTCGCCCGACGACACCGTGCTCGCACACACCACCGTGGCCTTCGACATCTCCCTGCTGGAGCTGTTCCTCGGGCTGACGGTCGGCGCGACGGTGGTCCTGGCGTCCCGTGAGACAGCGGGCGACCCGTCCCGACTGGCCGAACTCACCGGCGTTGTGACCATGGCCCAGGCGACACCGAGTCTGTGGCGGCTGCTCCTGGGCACCGGCTGGACCCCGCACGCGGAGCTCACCGTGCTCTCCGGCGGCGAGGCCCTGCCGCCGGCCACCGCCGAGCGTCTGCACGGACCGGCCCGTGCGCTGTGGAACCTGTACGGCCCGACCGAGGCGACGATCTGGGCCTCGTGCCACGAGGTCACCTCGGTCGGCACCTTCCTGCCGCTGGGCGAACCCCTGCCGAACATGGAACTCCACGTCCTGAACGCGGAGTTGGAGCGGTGCCCGGCGGGAGCGACCGGCGAGCTGTACCTCTCGGGCACCGGACTCGCCCGTGGCTACGCCGGCCGGCCGGATCTGACGGAGGACGTCTTCATCGTCCACCCGGTGACCGGCGCCCGGCTCTACCGGACCGGTGACGAGGTACGTCTGCACGCGGACGGCGCGATCGAGTGGCTCGGGCGCGGCGACGCCCAGATGAAGGTGCGCGGCAATCGCATCGAGCCCGCGGAGATCGAGCGGGTGCTGGAGACGTTCGAGGGCGTCACCGCGGCCGTGGTCGTCGCGGCGCGGTTCGAGGGACGCGGCGAACCGAGGCTGACCGCCTACCTGGTGGGCGACGGTACGCCGACCAAGTCCGGGCTCGACGCGTTCGTCGGCGGCAACCTGCCCGGCTACATGGTGCCCGACGCCTATGTCGCCCTCGACGCCTTGCCGTTGACCGACAACGGCAAGGTGGCGCGCGCCAAGCTGCCGCTGCCGACGAGGGACACCATCATCCGCTCTGCTCCCGGGCCCGCCGCGACACCGGCCCAGTCCGTGGAGCCCTCGGAGTCGTCGGTGACCGGTGTGACGGTGGAGGCGTTGGCGGAGTCGATCGCGGAGGTGTTCGCGGCGACGCTGGGCCACCCCGCCTTCGACGTGCACGCCAACTTCTTCGACCTGGGCGGCGATTCGGTCAACGTCACATTGGCCGCGGTACAGCTCGGCCGTGAGCTGGGTGCGACCCTCACCGCCCCGTCGATCTTCGCCTCCGGTACCCCGGTGAAGCTGGCCCGGCTGCTGGGTGCGGAGGGCGTGGTACGGCTGCTCGACCCGGGGACCGAGGACGCCGTCACCGTACGGGCGTCGGCCGATCCCGAGCCCGTGGTGACCGTCTCCGCCGAACCGACGCCCACCGAACCGACGCCCGCCGAACCGACGCCTGCCGTGTCGACGCCTGCCGTGTCGACCCCTGGCGTGTCGACCCCTGGCGTGTCGACCTCTGCCGTTTCGATCCCCGTTGCGTCGACGTTCGCGGAGCCCGTCTCGACGGAGTCCGCGCCGACCGAGTCCGTGCCCGCGGCGTCCGCCCGGCCGGCCGACGACGGCGCCCTGGCCGTCATCGGCATGGCGTGCCGGTTCCCCGACGCCGCCACACCGGACGAGTTCTGGCAGAACCTCGTCGGCGGGGTGTCCAGTGTCCGGCACGCCCCGGACGGCAGGCGCGGCTGGGCCCACCTGTGGTCCGAAGGCGCCGCCGACGATGTGCCGATGGCCTGGGTGGACGGTGTCGAGTACTTCGACGCCGCCCGCTTCGGACTGAACGACCGCGAGGCCCGCCGCATGGACCCCTTGCAGCGGACCATGCTCAGTGTGACGGCCGAGGCCCTGGAGAGCTGCGGCCACGACCACATGTCCCTCGGCGCCGCCACCGGTGTCTTCATCGGCGCCATCGCGAGCGACTTCCCGGAGATCGTGGCGCGGAGCATCGGGTACCGCGACCCGCACGTGGCCACGGGCACGGCCGCCTCCATGATCGCCAACCGGCTCTCGCACGTCTTCGACTGGTCGGGGCCGAGCTTCACCGTCGACACGGCCTGCTCGTCCTCCCTCGTCGCCCTGCACCAAGCCGCCATGCATCTGCGGGCGGGCGACGTGGACGCCGCCGTGGTCGGGGCCGCGAACCTGGTTCTCACCCCGACCAAGACGCGCTCCTTCGCCCGCAACGGGATGCTGTCCCCGCAGGGCGCGTGCCGCGCCTTCGACGACGCCGCCGACGGCTATGTACGAGGAGAGGGCGCCGGCGCCGTCGTCCTCAAGCGGCTCGCCGACGCCGAACGCGACGGCGACCCCGTCCTCGCCGTGATCCGAGGCACCGCCGTCAACCACACAGGGGGAAGCGCCGGCTTCCTCACGGCACCCAGCAGACCGGCCCAGGAAGCGGTGCTTCGCAAGGCGCTGGCCGGCTCCGGGCGTACGGCGGCCGACATCGGTTACGTCGAGGCGCACGGCACCGGAACGCAGCTGGGCGACCTCGTCGAACTCGAAGCCCTGCACGCGGTCCTGGGCGAGCCGGCCGGCCGACGGCCGGTCGCGGTGGGCTCGGTGAAGACCAACATCGGTCATCTGGAGCCCGCCGCGGGCATCGCCGGACTGATCAAGACGATCCTGGTGCTCCAGGCGGGACACATCCCGCCGTCGTTGAACTTCAGCACCCCGAACCAGTCCTTCGACTTCGACGGCTCGCCCCTGTTCGTGGCCGACCGGCCGCTGCCGTGGGGCAGCGGCCCGCGCGTCGCGGGCATCAGCAGCTTCGGCTTCGGTGGGGCGAACGCCCACGCGGTGGTCGAGGCGGGACCCGTCGGCGCACCGGACGGTACGGAGCCCGGTCCGCGGCTGCTGATCCTCTCGGCGGGATCGGACGAGGCGCTGCGCACCCTGGCCCAGCGGCTCGTGCTGATGCTGCGCTCCGCGTACTGCCCGTCCCTGGACGAGCTGAGCGAGGCGAGCCGGCGACGGCCCGCCGCGGCACACCGGCTGGCCTGTGTCGCGGACAGCGTCGAGCAGTTGGAGGACAAGCTGCGGCTGTTCCTGGCCGGGGTCACCGACATTCGCTCCCTGCACGTGGGGGTGGCGTCCGCGACCGGTGCCACGGAGCCGATCGACGCCGGAGCGAGCAGGGAGACTCTCGCCGAGGCCGCCCGCGCTTTCGTCGCCGGGGCGACCCTGCCCGCCGGGCGGCGGCGCCGGGCGGGCGTACGGTTCCCGACCGCGCCGCACGCGGAGAAGTACCTCTGGCTGGAACCCGCCGAGCAGCCGGACGCGCCCGTGCACGACGGCGCGTCCGGCCGTACGAAGAGCATGTGGACGGAACACCCCGAGGCCGCCGAGCACGTGGTGCTCGGCAAGCCGACACTGCCGGGCGCCGGGTACCCCGGCAAGGTGGCCGAGCTCATCGGCCAGGACCGGTTCGGCCTGCGGGATCTCACCTTCCGGGCGGCTGTCGAGGCCCCCGCGACCCTCACGGGCGAACGCGACAACGCCGCGGTCGCCTTCCGCGACGGCACCGGCGCCCTCGTCTGCACCGGCGAGGTGACCGGGCCCGAGCAGTCGACACTCACCCCTCCGGCCACCACCGACGGCCTCACCGCCGTCGCCCTCGACGCGATGTACGCGGCGTTCGAGCGCGCCGGACTCAGTTACGGCGCCGGCTTCCGGACCGTGTCCACACTGTCCGTGGCGGCCGGGCAGGCGATGGGCGTGCTGCGCGCCGACGCGCGGACCGCCGACGCGGTGGACAGGCGGACCGCCGAAGTGGTGGACGCCCGGCTCCTCGACGGTGCCTTCCAGATCGCGCTCGCCGCGTGCGGCGCCCAGGGACTGTACGTACCGTTCACCATCGAGCGGCTCACCGTCCTCGGCCCGATTCCGGACACCGCCCGGGTGTACGCCCGGCGGGACCGGGACACCGGGCCGGACTCCGGTCTGCTGACTGCGAGCCTGGTGGTCCTCGACGGCGACGAACCCGTACTGGAAGCCCGCGGCATCACCTGGAAGCGGCTCTCCCCGGCGCCGTCGTCGGAGGCCACGGGAGGCGACTCGCGCAACGGTCACCGTGCCCCGACGGCTTCATCGCCGGCCCTGGCCCCGGCCCCGACCCCGGCGCGCGGGTCCAACGGGGCTCGTCCCGTACCGGCCCCCGGCCGCCCGGCGGCCGGAGGTCTCGACGGGGCCCTTGCCCAGTGGGTCGCAGCCGCCCTGGAGTTGGACGTCGACGAGCTGGAGACGGACCGGCCGCTTCAGGAGCAGGGGCTCGATTCGATGCTCGCGGTCTCGCTGGCCCAGGACATCCGGGCCAAGCTGGATGTGGACATCCCTGTGACGCTGGTCCTGGAGGTCGGCACGGTCGATCGCCTGGCGGCCGAGCTGAAGGAGGAGTACGAGGTCACCGCGGCGCCCGCCGACGAGGTTTCCCCGGACGCGAGTTCCCCGGACGCGGCTTCCACGGACGCGAGTTTCCAGGGCCCGAGCTCCCCGGGCACCGACGGTGCTCCGCGGGCCGCCACACCCGAGGAACACCCCGAGCCCGCCTCGGCCCCGGAGCCGGCGCGGGCCCTGGACGCGGCTCGGGGCCCTGCCCAGGCGCAGGCGCAGGTGGTCGAGCCGCCCGTCGCCCCGGTGCGCGGTGACGAGGACCTGCACGACATCGCAGTCATCGGCTTCGACGGGGTGTTTCCGAACGCCGCGAACATCGACGAGCTGTGGCGGGTACTGCTGGAGGGCGTCGACTGCCTGAGCGAGGTACCCGCGTCCCGCTGGGACATCGACTCGTACTACGGCACGGAGGGCAAGCCCGGCACCGTCTATCTCAGGCGAGCCGGCTTCGTCGAAGGGCTGACCGACTTCGACGCCGGGTTCTTCCGGCTGTCGCCCGCCGAGGCGGAGTGGATCGACCCCCAGCAGCGCCATCTCGTCCAGTCCGCCTGGCGGGCCATGGAGGACGCCGGCCTGGCGGGTGACACCCAGCGGTCCACCGGTGTGTTCGTGGGCGCCAGCTACCAGCACTACCGCGACATGGTGGTCGGGGACGTCGTACAGACGGCGGCGGGGCTGGGCAACCACAACGCCATCCTTGCCAACCGGGTGAGTTTCTTTCTGGATCTGCATGGGCCGAGCATGACGATCGACACGTTGTGTTCGTCGTCGCTGGTCGCGTTGCACACGGCGGTGCGGAGCATCCGTGACGGCGAGTGCGAGCAGGCCATCGTCGCCGGCGTGCACCTGGCGATGTCACCGCAGTACTTCCAACTGGGCGCGCGACTCCGGTCGTTCTCCCCCTCCAATGCCCTGCGGCCGTTTGATGCGGGTGCGGATGGGTTTGTGCCGGGGGAGGGTGTGGTGACGGTGGTGGTGAAGTCGTTGGGTGCGGCGTTGCGTGATGGGGATCGG
>NZ_JAMHJQ010000018.1 GCF_023534745.1 Streptomyces sp. 35G-GA-8 | reverse complement strand
GCGCGGGCGCCGGGGCGGCGACAGCGGGCTTGGCCGGCGCGACGGGGGCCGCGGCCGGGGCGGCGGGCGCGGCCGGTGCGGCGGGAGCAGGGGCGGTCGCCTGGGGCGTGGGCACCGCAGCCCCCGCGGCTGCGGTCGCCGTGGCCTCGTCGGCCTTGCCGGACGTGTCCGCCGTACCGGGGGTGCCCGGCTTGTAGTCGGCGAAGAAGTCCCACCAGGCACGGTCGACCGAATTCGGATCCTGGAGGTACTGCTGGTAGATCTCGTCGACAAGCCACTCATTGGCACCGAAGGCCGCGGCAGGGTGCTTGCCCTGCCCGTCTTCGTCGGTCGAGATGCTCGCGTTACTGGGGGACTGAGACGACACGGCGTGAACCGCCCTCTTCCGCTTCACAAGGTGATGGACAGCGGGAATCAAGGCTACGCCTACCAGGCCAGGAGGTGCAGGCCAGGTGTGCCATCGTCGTGCAAGTCACATCGGACGGCGAGTTTCAGCGTAAGAATTGGCGGGAAACAAGCCAGGTTTCGGCTGTGCCGGGAACGCGTGACGCTCCGGTACGGCCGGTACACGGCTGGTTGCTCGCCCGTCCCCGACTCCGTGTCCGGAGATCGTGCGCTTTCGCTTCGAACTCTACGTCAATGACGGGGTCGCGGTGTTCCCGGCAGAGTGACCCGTATCAGGCATCCACGGACGGATTCGGCCACCCCTATCCGCCCGCCGTGCAGCTCCACGGCCCAGCGGGCGATCGCCAGACCCAGGCCCGTACCGCCGTCGCTGCCAGGGCCGTGCGGGTACTGCGCGCTGCCGCGGTTGAACCGTTCGAAGACGCGGTGCCGCTCCTGCTCAGGGATCCCGGGCCCCTCGTCCTGCACCTCCAGGTCCAGTGACTCGGGGCCGGGTCCGCGCCGGGCCCGTACGGTGACCCGGCCGTGCGGGGGGCTGTGCTTGACCGCGTTGTCGATGAGGTTGGCGACGACCTGGTGCAGCCGCTCCGCGTCCGCGTGCGCGGTCAGTTCGGGCGGTGAGACGTCCAGGTGGAGATGTACGTCCGTACGGGTGTGATGGCCGGAACCGGAGATCGGCCCGCGCCGGGACGAGGCCAGATTGGCCTCCTTGAGCACCCCGGAGAGATACGGCCAGACCTCGAAGCGCTGTGACCGAAGCGGTACAACCCCGTTGTCCAACCGGGACAGATCGAGCAGCGTCTCCGTCAGCCGGCCCAGCCGCTCGGTCTGCCGCAGGGCCGTGAGCATGGTCTCGGGGTCGGCGGGCGAGACCCCGTCCACGACGTTCTCCAGCACGGCGCGCAGGGCCGCGATGGGCGTGCGCAGCTCGTGCGAGACATTGGCGATCAGCTCCTTGCGGTGCCGGTCCTCGGCCTCCAGGTCGTCGGCCATGCGATTGATCGTGGAGGCGAGGTCGCCCAGCTCGTCCCGGCGGTCCGCGCCACTGACCCGACGGGTGTAGTCGCCGTGCGAGATGCCCTTCGCGACCGTGTTCATCTCATCGAGCGGCGCGGTCAGACCGTGCGCCACGAACTGGGTGATGAGCAGCGTGGCGATCATCGAGAAGACCGTGATGAAACGCAGCTCGGTCTCCGTGCGCAGGGCCACCATCAACAGCCCGGTGGTGATGAAGACGGAGATGACGACGAGGGTGCCGAGCTTGGCCTTGATGGAGAAGGGCCGCAGCCCGGAGCCGTCGAGGCCGCGGGGGGCGGGGCGGAATTCCAGGGCGGGCGGGCGTTGGACGCGACGGGTGTAGCGGCCCGCGCCGCTCCCGGGCCTCCCGGGCTTCCGGGGCCTCCCGGGCTTCCGGGGGGAGGCGGTGGTGGACGACGGAGCGCCCGGTCCGTCGCCGCGGCCGGCCGCGGCTCTGTCCCCGTCGGCGGCGTGGCCCTCACCCGGCGGGGTCATGGAGCGGGGGTCTCCAGCGCGTAGCCGACGCCATGGACGGTACGGATCCGCTCGGCGCCGATCTTCCGCCGCAGCGCCTTGATATGGCTGTCGACCGTACGGGTCCCCGACGCGTCCGCCCAGTCCCACACCTCGGCGAGCAGCTGCTCCCGGGAGAGCACCGCGCGCGGCGTGTTCGCCAGACAGACCAGCAGATCGAACTCGGTGGGCGTCAGATGGACATCGTCACCGCGCACCCGCACCCGGCGCTGCGCGTGGTCGATCTCCAGCTCGCCCAGCCGCAGGATGCCGCTGCGCGGGGTCACCGCGGCGAGCGCCGCCCGCTCCACCCGGCGCAGCAGCACATGCACCCGCGCGGCCAGTTCCCGCATCGAGAACGGCTTGGTCATGTAGTCGTCGGCACCGACCCCGAGGCCGACCAGCATGTCGGTCTCGTCGTCGCGCGCCGTCAGCATCAGCACCGGGACCGGCCGCTGCGCCTGGACGCGACGGCAGACCTCCAGGCCGTCGAAGCCCGGCAGCATGACGTCGAGGACCATCAGGTCCGGCTGCCAGGCCTCGGCCGCGTCCACGGCCGCCGGTCCGTCCAGCGCCGTCTGCACCAGAAAACCCTCGGCCCGCAGCCGTGCGGCGATGGCGTCGACGATCGTCGCGTCGTCCTCGACCACCAGCACCCGGCGCTGGGCGCCGGGCGTCGCCGCGACTCCGTTGTGGCTGGTGTGTGTCTGCTCCATCGCCCCGCCCCTGGTACGCGTTCCGCGATCCTTGATCCGCGATCTGCATGTAGATGTAGATCGGTGTGTGTGGAGCAGCGTAGAGGCAGCGGGAGCCTCCCGGCTACGCAGTGCGAACGGCGAGATGGACCACGTCGGGTACGCCTCGGGCAACTTGGATCTCTTCCGCCCTTACCCCGCTGAATCCGGCATTCCCCAACGCTTCGGCAAAGGCGGGGGAGGGATTCGCCGACCATACGGCGAGGACACCGCCCGGATTCAGCCGCGCACGGCAGGCGGCCAGTCCGTCCGGCGAATACAGGCTTTCGTTGTCCTCGGTGACGGTCCACTCGGGGCCGTTGTCGATGTCCAGGCAGAGGGCGTCGTAACGGTCCGTGGTCGTCCGCAGGTACTCCACAAGATCGGTGTGCAGGATCACAGCGCGCGGATCGGCCAGCGCCGCGCCGGAGATCCGCCGCAGCGGCCCGTCCCGGTGCCAGTCGATGACGGCCCGCTCCCGCTCGACCACCACGATCCGGCCCCAGCGGGGCTCGGCGGCGGCGTGCGCGAGCGAGAATCCCACCCCCAGGCCACCGACCAGCACGTCCGGCCGGTGCCGCTCCTCGGGGAGCGCGGCCAGGGCGGCATCGATGAGCAGCCGCTCGGAGCGGCCGTCCGAGGTGTCCATCAGGAAGCATCCGTTGGCGATGATTTCCAGCCGTTCACCGCGTCGGCGCAGCACGATCTCGCCGTGGGGTCCGTCCCGCCGGTCGAGCGTGACGGGACCGAGGTCGGACGCGGTCGCGAAATCGGGTGCGGGTGCGGACATGCCGGGCCTCTCCGTCGGGTGGCTGGTACCGCCCGACATCCTGCTCGCAGGGGCTGGAACAGGACAATCCGTTTCCCCCGCACCCATACACCCGCACCCATACATACGAACGGGTCCCGGCCAGGGTCATCGCCGCGCGGACGCCGTCGCCCCCGCCGTTTCGCTCCGGTAGGTGTGGCCGCGTTCCGGGCCGAGGCCGAAGTAGTGGCGGAAGTTGTAGATGAGCGGACTCCATGCGCCCGGATCGATGTGATCGGTGCCCGGCACGACGATGTCCGGGGCCGCGTGCACCTTCCGTACGACCGCCTCGACGATCAGGAAGCCGCCCGAGACGTCGGGCCGGACCCGGTCGGCGTACGCCTCCAGTTGGAGCGGGCACTCGGCGACGCGTGGCGGCCCGACCAGCTGGGAGGGCGCCGGGGTGAGGCCGGACGCGGTGAACTTGTCCGGTTCGAAGCGGCACCCGCGCGGCTTGCTCGCCGGGACGGGATCGCGTCCGGTGAGCGGAGCCAGCCGTTCCACGGCGGGCCACTGGTCCGGAGCGGGCAGGCTGATCACCAGCTCGCGACGGGGCCCGGAACCGGCGCTGAGATTGTGCGCGGTCTGCCCGTCGGCACCGAGCCCCAGCACCACCACCTGCCCGAGCGCCCAGGCCGAGGAGATCGGGGCGAGATTGACCGAGCCGTCGTCGTTCTCGGTGGTGAGCAGGACGACGGGGGTCCCGAAGTAGAGAACGCTGGGTTCGATGACCACATGGTCCGTCCCGGGAGCGGCCAGGGGGCCGGTCAGGCAATCGTCGGTCGGGGAATCCGTCAGGGTGTCCGTCGAGTTGTTCATACATCGACGCTAAGACGCGGACCGTTCGGCGGCGGCCGAAGCATCGGTGCAGGTCAGAGCCCCGAGACCGGTGATCGCTCAGAGCGAACGAAGCCGGGGGAACATACCGGGGCTCATAAGCATTGAGTCGGTACAGCTCAACTTGACTGCCGAAGGGGAGATCATGGCCGACACGTCCACACCGCTCACGCTTCCCGTGCTGCCGCTCGACGACGAGGTCGTCCTGCCCGGCATGGTGGTGCCTCTGGACCTGTCCGACGCCGAAGTCCGCGCCGCGGTGGAGGCCGCGCAGGCGGCTGCCCGTGATGGGGGCGACGGCGGCGGCAAGCCCAAGGTGCTGCTGGTACCGCGCATCGACGGGACATACGCCGGGACCGGTGTGCTGGGCACCGTCGAGCAGGTCGGCCGGCTCTCCGACGGAGACCCCGGCGCACTGATCCGCGGCCGGGGCCGGGTGCGCGTCGGCGCCAGTACGACCGGACCCGGCGCGGCCCTCTGGATCGAGGGCATCGCCGTCGACGAGACGGCGCCCGATCCGCTTCCGGGATCCGTGACCGAACTGATCAAGGAATACAAGGCGCTCGCCACCGACTGGCTCAAGAAGCGCGGCGCCTGGCAGGTGGTGGACCGCGTCCAGCAGATCGATGACGTGTCCACGCTCGCCGACAATTCCGGTTACTCACCGTTCCTGACCACCGCGCAGAAGGTGGCGCTGCTGGAGACCGCCGATCCGGTGGCCCGGCTCAAGCTCGCCACCGAGCAGCTGCGCGAACACCTCGCCGAACAGGACGTCGCGGAGTCCATCGCGAAGGACGTCCAGGAAGGCGTCGACAAGCAGCAGCGCGAGTTCCTGCTCCGGCGCCAGCTCGACGCCGTGCGCAAGGAGCTGCGCGAGATCAACGGCGAGGGCGACGACGACGAGTCCGCCGACTACCGGACCCGTGTCGAGAACGCCGATCTCCCCGAGAAGGTGCGGGAAGCCGCGCTGAAGGAGGTCGACAAGCTGGAGCGCTCGTCCGACCAGAGCCCCGAGGGCTCCTGGATCCGCACCTGGCTGGACACCGTCCTCGAACTGCCCTGGAACGAGCGCACGGAGGACGAGTACGACATCAGGGGCGCCCAGGCCGTGCTCGACGCCGAGCACTCCGGCCTGGAGGACGTGAAGGAACGCATCACCGAGTACCTGGCCGTGCGCAAGCGGCGCGCGGACCGCGGTCTCGGAGTCGTCGGCGGCCGTCGCGGCGGCGCCGTACTGGCCCTCGTCGGCCCTCCGGGCGTCGGAAAGACCTCGCTCGGCGAGAGCGTCGCGCACGCCATGGGCCGGAAGTTCGTCCGGGTCGCGCTGGGCGGCGTACGGGACGAGGCGGAGATCCGCGGCCACCGGCGTACGTACGTCGGCGCGCTGCCGGGCCGTATCGTCCGGGCCATCAAGGAGGCCGGTTCGATGAACCCGGTCGTCCTGCTCGACGAGATCGACAAGGTCGGCTCCGACTTCCGCGGCGACCCGGCCGCGGCGCTGCTCGAAGTCCTGGACCCGGCGCAGAACCACACCTTCCGCGACCACTACCTGGAGGTCGAACTCGACCTGTCCGACGTGGTGTTCCTCGCCACGGCGAACGTCCTGGAAGCGATCCCGGAGGCGCTGCTCGACCGTATGGAGCTGGTCAGGCTCGACGGCTACACGGAGGACGAGAAGGTCGTCATCGCCAAGGACCACCTGCTGCCCAGGCAGCTGGAGCGCGCGGGCCTGGAGCCCGGCGAGGTCACGCTGGAGGAGGACGCGCTGCGCAAGCTGGCGGGCGAGTACACCCGTGAGGCCGGCGTACGAAACCTGGAACGTGCCATAGCGCGGCTGCTCCGCAAGGTCGCGGCCGAGCACGAACTGGGCGAGCGGGAGCTGCCGTTCACCCTCGGCGCCGGGCATCTGCGCAAGCTGATCGGCCGGCCGCACCACGTACCCGAGTCCGCCCAGGACCCGGCCGAGCGCCGCACGGCGGTGCCAGGCGTGGCCACGGGTCTCGCGGTCACGGGCGCGGGTGGTGACGTCCTGTACGTCGAGGCGTCGCTGGCCGACCCGGAGACGGGCGGCTCAGGGCTGACCCTGACCGGACAGCTCGGTGACGTGATGAAGGAGTCGGCACAGATCGCGCTCTCCTTCCTCCGCTCGCGCGGCGCCGAACTGGAGCTGCCGGTGGCGGATCTGAAGGACCGGGGCGTACACATCCACTTCCCGGCGGGCGCGGTGCCGAAGGACGGCCCGAGCGCGGGCATCACGATGACGACGGCCCTGGCCTCGCTGCTCAGCGGGCGGCTGGTCCGCACGGACGTCGCCATGACCGGTGAGGTCTCGCTGACCGGACGTGTCCTGCCCATCGGCGGCCTGAAGCAGAAGCTGCTGGCGGCGCACCGCGCGGGTATCACGACGGTCGTGATCCCGAAGCGCAACGAACCGGACCTGGACGATGTCCCGGCCGAGATCCTCGACAAGCTGGAGGTCCACCCGGTGACGGATGTCCGCCAGGTCCTGGACATCGCGCTGGCCCCGGCGGAGGTCCTGGTCTCAGCGGCGGCGTGACGCGGGCACCCGCGCGGGCACCTGCGCGGACAGCCGCGCACGCGCCTTCGCGGACGGCTCCTGATGACAACGAGCCCATGACAGCGCGGTCCCGACCGGCCCTCCGTTCCGGTCGGGACCGCGTGGTGTCGCGAGGCGGTGCGGTCAGCCGTTCGCCAGGGCCTGGACGCGGTCCAGGGCGCCGTTGAACCTGTTGTGGTCACCGACGATCGGGCCCGTCGAGGTGTACTGCCAGATCGTCTGGAAGCCCCAGCCCGCCGGCAGCTCGCCGACCGTGGTGTTGTAGCGGGCGATCCACAGCGGGTTTGTGGAGCCGAAGCCCGCGTAGTTGCCGGTGCAGGTCTTCCACCAGCTCGTGGCCGTGTAGATCACCGCGTCGCGGCTGGTCCGGGCCTTGTACGTGGTCAGGAAGTCACGGATCCAGGCGACCATCTGGGCCGGCGTCTTGCCGTAGCACTGCTCGCCGTACGGGTTCCACTCGATGTCCAGCACGCCGGGCAGGGTCTTGCCGTCGCGCGACCAGCCGCCCCCGCCGTCCACGAAGTAGTTGGCCTGGTTGGCGCCGCTGGAGTCGTTCGGCGTGCCGAAGTGGTACGCGCCCCGGATCATGCCGATGTTGTACGAGCCGTTGTACTGCTGTGTGAAGTAGGGGTTCTTGTAGTAGTTCCCCTCGGTGGCCTTGACGTAGGCCCACTTGACGCCGCTGTTCCACAGGGACGCCCAGTCGACGTTCCCCTGATGGCCGGAGACGTCCACGCCTTCTGTCTGGACGACGCGGTCCGCGCGGGGCAGCGGACCCTGGCCGTCGTGCTCGATGACGCCCATGCCCATGTGGGCCGAGCCGCGTACGGGGGTGCTGCCGGCCGGTGGGTCGGCCGGGGTGGTGGTGGCGCCCGCCGCACCCGGGAGGGTGAGCAGGAGCGCGAGACTTGCGAGGAGAGCGCCGGCCGCGGCGGCGAACGAACGGCCGGTCGTTCCGGATCTGTGCACGGGCATTGCGTGCCTCCGAAGACCTCGGTGGGGGGATCTCATGACGGGTCGGACACGTCGACATGTAGTGCAATGGACATGCCAGCATTGACGCTACGCACGTAGAGCCTGATGAAGGAAGAGCGCCACGCTGCTTCCGTTGGTATAAACCTGCGAAATACTGACGGAGCTGCGGCAACGGTCGTCGGCGAAAGAAACTTTCAGGGGCGGAAAAGCGCGCGATGGGTGCTGACGTGCACGGAAATGATACGGCGGAAGATCCCGGACTCGCCGGAGGCAGTGGTGTGGACCACGAATTCCTCGCGCTGGAACGGGAACTGGCGGTGTTTCTGCGCCGTGCTCGGGCCAGCTCCGGAGAAATGGCACGGGAGGTCCATCCCGAGCTGGAGCCCGCCGCCTATGGACTGCTCGTACGGCTGGACGAGAACAGCTGCCAGCGGGCCACCGAACTCGCCGCCTATTTCGGGGTCGGCAAGGCGACGATAAGCCGTCAGCTGCGCGCCCTGGAGGAACTGGGACTGGTGACGCGCGAGCCCGATCCGGCCGACGGACGCGCCTCGCTCGTCCGGATCACCGATGAGGGCCGTGCCCGTTTCCGGCGGGTGCGCGACGCGCGCCGCGAGCGGTACGTACAGAAGCTGGCCGACTGGGACCGCTCCGAGATCGCCGAACTGGCGAGGCTGCTCCACCATCTGAACGCCCGCGCCGAGAGCTGACCAGGGGGGCGCCCGCCACCCGACGGGCAGCCCCCGACAGCGACAGCTACAGCGGCGGCTAGAGCTCCACGTACGTCACCGTCGCGTCATCGCTCGCCTTCCCCCGCCGGAACACCACCCCGTCCGGGTCCGCCGACTCCGACGCCCTCACCCGGTCGATCAGCTCCTGCGCGCCGTTCTTGCGCACCAGCGCCAGACAGTCCGCCCAGCCGCCTTCCCGGAAGACCTCCACCCAGCGGGCCGCGCCATCGGTCAGCGCCAGCAGGGCGCGTACCTCCGAAGCCGGCGTACGGCCCGTCACCGCCTTCTCCGCGACCGCCGGATCCGCCGCCGCGGTGAAGAAGCCGCCCTCCGCGTTGCGCAGCGCGTCCGCCGTGACCACCGAGCGCAGCGCCTCGCGCGGGACGCGGTCCAGCCGGTCGTCGAGCACCGCGCGCACCGCGCCGTCGGGCGACTCCAGCAGCAGCGTCGAGTCGGAGAGCACCAGATGTTCGACGGTGTCCGAACCCCAACGCGCGAGGACGACGGTCGCCTGTGGCGTACGCACGTGAGAAAGGTCACAGGTTTGACGGTGCGCGTCCGCCGTACGCGCGATCGACGCCGCGAGGATCTCTGCCAGTGGCATATCCCGTCGTGAACCGGACAGTTCGGCGAGCGCGCCGCCCAGTCTGGCGGTGAACCAGGGCACGCCGTGCACACATCCGTCGTCCCCGGTCGGGGGCGTCACCCCGTCCAGCACGACCAGTACGCCGCCCTCGCCCTCGGCGGGCAGGACCACGGAAGTCCAGTCCTCATTGGGCCGTACGGCGGCGCCGGGCGTGGTGGCGAGTTCGATACGCATGCGCACCAGTGTGCATGACTTTCCAGGCTATCCGCATGAACTCTTCACGGTGTCTGCACGTCGTGCCGATCGGTCCGTTCTGCCAGGTCAACCGCTCTCATTCGGTCAGAATGAGTCCCGGACGAAGCCGGACGGAGGCCCGAAGGAGGCCGGATTGAGGGGGTCGGGGAAGCTGCGGGCGCGCATCCTGCCAAAGCCCGCGCGTAAGGTCCACCCGGCACGCCATGTTCACGACGGGTCTCCAGTGGGAAGAGTTGTTCGTCAACTCCTTCTTGCTGTTCACTCGTTCAGGTGGCGGAGCGGCCGATGCGCGCCTTCCTCCCAAGGGCGCTGGAATGGTCGACAGCCGTGCCAGGGGTGGGGGTTCTCACGTAGTGACCGGTCGTCACCTCTGCTTCATGGGCGGACGAGTCAAGAATGCGAGCACCGGTGCAGAAGAAGCGGCCTCGGGGTAACGGTGTCGGGCGGGACGAGGCCACCTCGGTCACCACGCCCGGGACCAGTTCGGTCACTTCGGCCACGAAAGCCGGGAAGAACAAGGCCGGGAACACCAAGGGCGGCAAGAAGAAGGCCGACAGGACGCCGGGCGCGAACGCCACGGCCGGGAGTGTCACGACCGATACCGGCAAGGCTCAGGAAGGACGCCGAGTGCGGGTACGCAACCGGCTGGTAGCCGGTGTCGCGGTCCTGGGGGTCACCGTCATCGCGGCAGGCACCCCCGCCGTACTCACCGCCTCCACCGAGCTGAACGATGCCCAGAACCTGGTCGTCCTCGCCGAATTGAACCGGCAGGCCGTGATCCTCAGCCACTCCCTCGCGGACGAGCGCGACGAGGTCATCGTCTATATCGCCGCCGGCCGCGCCGAGCAGCCCGACGGCTCCGGCGGCAAGGGCGACAAGGACAAGCACACGATCTCGGACACCCGCAGCACCCGGGTCGACCGGCAGATCGACGAGATGCGGGCCACCGCGTCGGCCTCTCCCGGCCTGCTGCGCGACCTCTCCACCGTCCCCTCCATCCGCCGCACCGCCCTCACCGGCGAAGGCTCCGCGCTGGAGGCCTACCGCGCGTACTCCGAGGTCATCGCCAAGCTCCAGGCACTCGCCGACGAGCTGGCCGAGCGGACCCCGGCCGAGGCCGCCGACGGCACCCGCGCCCCCGGCGCGCTCTCCCGCGCCGTCGAGCAGGCCTCCGCCACCCGGGGACTGCTGCTGGCCGCGCTCGCCGTGCCGGGCCCCACCGACACCGCGCCGCAGTACGACCCGATCACGGGCCTCCCGGTCGAGTCCGGGACCGACGCGGACAGCAAGAAGAACGACCAGCTCCGCGACGACCTCAGCGCCGACGCGCAGAAGGCGCACGTACGCGAACTCGGCGCGCTCGCCGACTTCGACCAGAGCGCGGACACCGAGGCGCGCGAATCGCTCACCGGCACCGTCACCGGGCCCGAGATCAAGACCGCCGAGGGGTATCTGACCCGGCTCACCGACCGGCCCCAGCTCTCCGACTCCGACCGCGAGGCCGACCAGGAGAAGGTCGAATCCGCGCTCTCCGCCAGGATCGACCAGATGCGCGGCGTCGAGTCGGGCCTCGGCACCAGCCAGCTGGAGCGGCTGGAGGGCCTGCGCGACGACGCCGTCACCGGCCTCGAACTGCGGATCGCGCTGCTCGGCGGCTGTCTGCTGATCGCTGTCGGGGTCTCCACCGCCGTCGCCCGTACGCTCACCCGGCCGCTCGCGGTCGTACGGATCGGAGCGGCCCGCCTCTCGGCGGCGCCGGAGACCGAGGACCCGGTCAGGTTCACCGGCCGCAACGACGAGTTCGCGCAGGTCGTACGGTCCCTCAACAGCCTGCACAGCAAGCTGCTCGACCTCTCCACCCGCGCCGGGGAGCTGGACAGGGAACGGCTCGGTCTGATCGGCGCGCGCGAGAAGATCGTCGCCCAGCGCGCCGAACTCCAGGAGCGTACGACCGAACTCACCGCCCAGCTCCAGCGGCTGCGCCACACCGTGCACCACACCTTCGTCAACCTCTCGCTGCGCAACCTCGGCCTCGTGGAGCGCCAGCTCGGGGTGATCGAGGCCCTGGAGGAGCGCGAGCAGGACCCCGAGCAGCTGGCCACCCTCTTCAAGCTCGACCACATGGCCACCGTCATGCGCAGGCACAGCGAGAATCTGCTCGTGCTCGCCGGCCATGAACACGGCCACGGCTCGACCGGGCCCGTACCGCTCGTGGACGTCCTGCGCGCGGCCGTCAGCGAGATCGAGCGGTACGAGCGGATCACGATCCAGTCCCTGCCGCCGCACGCGCAGGTGGCCGGGTTCGCCGCGGACGATCTCAGCCATCTCGTCGCCGAGCTGCTGGAGAACGCCACCTCCTTCTCGCCGCCGGACGCGGAGGTCCAGCTCTCCGGCTGGCTGCTGGAGACCGGCGAGGTGATGCTCTCCGTACAGGACCAGGGCATCGGCATGTCCGCGGACCGGCTGACCGCGCTCAACGCGCGGCTCGCCGAGCCGCAAGGCCCCGAGGGGCTCGACGACACTCCGCGCAAGCCGTTCGTGAGCGACCCGGAGGGCGAGGGACTCGGGCTGCGCGTCGCCGGGCTGCTCGCGGCGCGTCATGGCGTACGGGTCGAGCTGCGCGAGCACCAGCAGGGCGGCGTGGCCGCGGTCGTCGTACTGCCGCAGGCGCTGCTGCCGGCGTCTCCGGCCGCCTCGCCGCACCGGGCACGGGCGGCGGGCGCCGCCCCCGCGCTCAATCTGCCGGGCTCGACTGCGGAGGCCAACTCCAATGCCCTTCCCGGCCGCTCCGAGCCGGCCAGACCGCCGGCGGACGCCGGGAGCCCGGCGCGGCCCGCCGCGCCCGCCGCTCCCGCCGAAGCCCCGGCCCCGGAAGTCGACCCGCTGGTGGTCGCCGCCGAGGCGGCGATCCGCCGGGCCGAGGCCGAAGAGGCCCACGGAGCGAGCCCGGCCGAGCGGGATCGGACGGCCGAGCGGGAACGTGCGGCCGACACCGGCGCCCTGGCCGCGTACGGGACGACCACCCCGGACCCGGACACGGCCGTCGGCCCGTACGCCATCGGCCCCGACTCCCATGAGCGTGTCCATGACGGTGAGCCGCTGACCATCGGCCCCGACCAGGACACTTTCGCGATGCGGCTGCCCCGGCAGCCCGGCTCCGCCGAGGCGGATCCTGCCGCGACGACCGACGCGGCAGGACCGGAACGCATCACCGACAAGGGGCTGCCCAAGCGCACCCCGAGAATCGTCAAGCCTGCCGCCGCGCCCACCGGGCGTACCGGCAGTGTGGACGCCGAAGCGCTGCGCCGCAGACTCGGCGGCTTCCACAAGGGGGCCAAGGAAGGCCGGCGCGACGTCGAGGCCGAACTGACCGAGAGGTCGGAGCAGTCTGACCGGGCTGAGCACGCGGAGCCCAGGGGCTCCGCGGCACGGACCGAGGTACATACCGGAGACACGGGGGAGACAGTCGAGGAGGCACGCAGTTGACTGCGACCGGCACATTCGGACTGAGCAGCGAAGCCCGCAACCTGCACTGGCTGTTGAGCAACCTCGTCGAGGAGGTGCCAGGGGTGCACTCGGTCGCCGTCGTCTCGTCCGACGGACTCCTGTTGCTCTCCTCCGACCCGGGGCTGAACACCGAGGCGGCCACCCCCGTGCGCAGGGAGGGCCCCCGCGGCTCCAGCGCCGATCTGGCCACCATCGTCTCGGGCATCGGCAGCCTCACCGTCGGAGCGGCGAAGCTGATGGACGGCGGCGGGGTCAAACAGACCATGGTCGCCATGGAGGAGGGCAGCGTCTTCGTCATGGCGATCAGCGACGGCTCGCTGCTCGGGGTGCACGCCACCCCCGACTGCGACATGAGCGTGGTGGCCTACCACATGGCGCTCTTCGTGGGCCGGGCCGGACATGTACTGACGCCCGAGCTCCGCGAGGAGCTGCGTAAATCGATGGAGAGCGCCACATGACGCCGTCCGCCGATCCGGCCCGGAGGCTGCCCGTGCGCGGCGCCGACCGCAGGCCCGCGCGGGTCCGTCCGTACTCGCTCACCGGGGGACGGACCCGATTCGGCCATGTCCTGCTGGTCGAGACCTTCGTCGCCGCCCTCGAAGCGGCCGACGAGCGCAAGGAACTGACGGACGGCGGGGGCGCGGCACGCGTCATGCCGGAGATGCTGGCCATCGTCGAGCTGTGCCGGCGCATGCGTACCGTCGCCGAGGTGTCGGCGCTGCTCAAGATGCCGCTGGGGGTGGTGAGGGTGCTGCTCAGCGACCTCGCCGACCAGGGAAAGATCCGTGTGTACGGGACCGGGCACGACACCGGCCAGCCCGACCACGCACTGCTGGAAAGGGTGCTGAGTGGACTCCGCCGCCTCTGACGTCATCGCCGCGTTCGGCGTCGCCGGCTCATCGCCGACCGGCGTCGGGCCCGCACCTGAGGTCGAGCCCGAACGTGAAGAGGATCTGCGGCCCTGGCAACTGGACCGCACACGCGCGCCGATCGCCACCAAGATCGTGGTCGCGGGCGGTTTCGGGGTCGGCAAGACGACCTTCGTCGGGGCGGTCTCGGAGATTCCGCCGCTCCAGACCGAAGCGCTGATGACCCAGGCCAGCGCCGAGGTCGACGATCTCAGCGCGACGCCCGACAAGGTCACCACGACCGTGGCGATGGACTACGGGCGTATCACCCTCGATGACGACCTGGTCCTGTATCTCTTCGGTACCCCGGGCCAGAAGCGCTTCTGGTTCATGTGGGACGACCTCGTGCGCGGTGCGATCGGCGCCGTCGTGCTGGCCGATACCCGACGGCTGCCCGACTGCTTCCCGGCGCTCGACTACTTCGAGAGCTGTGGACTGCCGTATGTCGTCGCCGTCAACCACTTCGAGGGAACACCGGCGTTCGAGCCGGACGATGTGCGTGAGGCCTTGACGATTCCGTCGGGCGTGCCTGTACTGATCATGGACGCTCGCAAACGGATCACGGCGGTCGAGTCACTGCTCGCGCTGGTGCGGCATGCGCTGGAAACCTCTCCGGAGTAGCCCGGTCCGGCCGGAGAGGACATGGCCGGTAGCCTGAGCCGACGTCAGTTATCAGCCACTTGAGGCCACGTCAGTCGTCGCTACGCGCGCAAACGGAGAACCCGCCATGCGGAAGATACTCATCGTCGGAGCAGGCCAGTCCGGGCTCCAGCTCGCCCTCGGACTTCAGTCGCGGGGGTACGAGATCACCCTGATGTCCAACCGCACGGCGGACGAGATCCGGTCCGGCCGGGTCATGTCCACGCAGTGCATGTTCCACACCGCGCTCCAGCACGAGCGCGATCTCCAGCTGGGCTTCTGGGAGTCCCAGGCACCGAGGATCGAGGGGCTCGGCGTCTCCGTCGCCGCCCCCGACTCCACCCGGGCCGTGGACTGGGTCGGCACCCTGGACGGCTACGCCCAGTCCGTCGACCAGCGGGTCAAGATGGCCGGCTGGATGGAGACCTTCGCGCAGCGCGGCGGCCAACTGGTGATCCATGGCGCGGCAGTCTCCGACCTGGACTTCTTCTCCCGTACGTACGACCTGGTGCTGGTCTCCGCGGGCAAGGGCGAGCTGGTCTCGATGTTCGGCCGGGACGCCTCGCGCTCCCCGTACGACGCGCCGCAGCGCGCGCTCGCCGTCTCGTATGTCCACGGTCTGGGGCCGCGCCCCGAGCACCCGGAGTTCGACGCGGTCCGCTGCAATCTGGTGCCGGGCGTCGGCGAGCTGTTCGTGATGCCCACCCTCACCACCTCGGGCCGCGCGGACATCCTCTTCTGGGAGGGCGTTCCCGGTGGCCCGCTCGATGTCTTCCAGGGCATCAAGGACCCCGCCGAGCATCTCTCGCTGACGTTGGAGCTGATGGAGCGCTTCACGCCCTGGGAGTACGCGCGCGCCACGAAGGTCGAGCTGACGGACGCCAACGGCACCCTGTCCGGGCGGTACGCGCCGACCGTGCGCAAACCGATCGGGCGGCTGCCGGGCGGCGGTCTCGTGCTCGGCGTCGCCGATGTCGTCGTCGCCAACGACCCGATCACCGGCCAGGGTTCCAATTCGGCGGCCAAGTGCGCCGCCTCCTATCTGGACTCGATAGTGAGCCATGGCGACCAGCCGTTCGACGAGGCGTGGATGCGGTCGGCGTTCGACCGCTACTGGGACACCGCCCGGCATGTCACCAAGTGGACGAACGCGATGCTCGGTGTCCCGCCGGAGCATGTCCTCAACCTGATCGGCGCGGCGGGCCAGCTGCGGCCGGTCGCCGACCGGTTCGCGAACGGCTTCAACGACCCGGCGGACTTCGAGAACTTCTTCTACGAGCCGGAGAAGGCGAACGCGTTTCTGAAGGAGGCGGCGGGCGCCGCCTGACGCCCGGCCCTCCCGCCCTCCGTCCCCCGGACTCCAGGCCCTGGGCCGGTTCAGACCTCCGGTGCGGCTTCCTCGCCATAACCGGCGTCCGAGCCGTCCAGGGCGCCCGGGGGCAGTGGGGGCGGCTCGTAGGCCGCCGGGTCGAGCGCCCCGGCCTCCGGGTCCGGACGGACCGCGCCGAGCAGGGGATTGGCCGCGATGGGGGAGACCTTGACATTGGTCCCGGGGCGCGGCGCCTGGATCACCATCCCGTCGCCCAGATAGATCGCCACATGCGTGGCACCCGGGAAGTAGACCACCAGATCGCCGGGGCGCAGCTCGCGCAGCGAGACCTTGGGGAGTTCGCTCCACTGCTCCTGGCTGGTACGGGGGATGGTGAGGCCGGCGCGCGCCCAGGCCCGCGAGGTCAACCCGGAGCAGTCGAACGAATCGGGCCCCTCGGCGCCCCACTCGTACGGCTTGCCGATCTGCTCGACGGCGTACTCCAGGGCCGCCTGACCCGCCCGTGAGGGTGCCTTACGGACCGCTGTGCCGGCCGGACCGGCCGCGCCCTGGGGTCCGCCCGCGCCGCGCGTCGCGTCGTCACCGAGGGCGCCGGAGGCGAGCAGTTCCCGTTGGGCCTTGTCCGTAATGGCCCGTTCGAGATCGTTCAGTGCGGTGATCTGAGCGCGGCTGAGGGAGGCGAGCAGCTTCTCGACCTCCAGGAGCCGGGATCTGACCATGTCACGCTGTCTCTTCTGCTTCGTGGCGAGCGCCTGCTGTCGGTCGAGGGCTTCGCGGGACGCCGTGGCGAGGGCGCGGGCGCGCTGCTCGCCGCCCGTCAGCCGGTTCAGCGTCTCCGCTCTGCCGCGCGCCGCGCGCGCCAGCAGATACGTCTCGTCCAGCGCGCTCTGCGGGTCGCGGGCGAGCAATAGCCGCAGATAGCCGGAGAGACCGCTCTGCCCCTCGTACTGCTCGCGGGCCAGCCGGCCGGCGTTGACACGGCTGAGGGCCAGCGCGGCGCGGGCCCGGACGAGTTCGGAGTCCAGCCTCTTGGTCTCGGCGCGCTGCCGGGTCAGCTCGGCGGCGGTGGCGTTGTACTCCTCGGTGGCCTTCTCGGCCTCGCGGTAGAGCTGTTGGAGCCGGGTCAGCATCTCCGCGACCGTGTGGGGCGGGGCGTCATCGGTGACATCGCCGAGCCCGGCGGAGGCTGAGGCCGAGGGGGAGGCCGAGGGGGCGGGGGCGGGAGAGGGAATCGGCGACGCCGACGCGATCGGCACCGCCGCGAAGACTGTCGCGGTGGCCAGCGCCGCCGTACCGACGGACCGCAACAATTTGCCTGACACGTCATCACCTCCGGTTAGGGGACGGGTGGTCCAGCCCTAGGTGATGATCGCGATGATGAGGTGATATGGATTGTGAAGAGTGCATTAATAGGCTCAGTGGCGGAAAAGCATCATCCCTGTGAGGGACGGTCGCCCCGCTCGGTACCGTCGCCGGGCTTCGACCAGGGCCACTTCAGCGCCCGCCGCTCGCGGCCCTCGGCCACGTACTCGTACTTCCAGCCGCGCTGGATCCCGAGCCGCTTGGTGTAGCCGGCCGGGGCACGCCGGTAGGTGAGGACGGTGGGCGGTCCGCCGTCCGCGTCCGGCACCGGGACCTCGTACCACTTGGGCGGCTGCCCGGTCGGTCCGGTCAGTACGGGCAGTACGCGCCCGTCCAGCGGCCCGCCGACAAAGAGGGTGTCTTCGCTTCTCACGCCCCCAGTCTCGCCTACGGGAGGTGCGCCGCCGCGTTCACCAGGGGCAGCACCCGGCGGGCCAGCGTTCCCACGGGGCCGTCCGGGTGTTCGTACGCCACGAGCGCGCCGGCCGCCGCGGCGGTCTCCTCGTCGGTGGCGGCCGTGACCACCAGCAGCGCGATCAGATGGTCGACCAGCCAGTCGCGCAGCTCGTCGGCGGGCGGGCGCTTCCCCTCGTCCAGCCATATCAGCGAGGCGGATTCGACGGCGGCGATCCAGGTGCGCACCAGCATCCGCAGGCGCCCGCCGGGGGTGGCCGGGGCACCCGCTTCGCCGGTCCCGTCCGTTCCATCCGTCCGGAGGTGCAGCAGGATCTGTTCGGCCGCGGCACGCCGTACCTCGTCGACGATCGCGGTCGTCCGGGACGTCTCACAGACGCTGCCGCCCCGCAGCAGCGCGCTGAACCCGGCGTCGTGCTGGTCGACGAAGGCGAGATAGCGGTCGAGGACCCGCCCGAGCCGCTCGGTCGTCGGCCCCACCGGGGGCTCGGTGAAGCACAGTTCCAGCTCGTCGGCGGCGGAGCGCAGCGCGTCCTCGTACAACTGCTGCTTGCCGCCGCTGAAGTAGCGGTAGACGAGCGGCCGGGAGACCCCGGCAGCCGCGGCGACATCGTCGAGCGAGACATCCTCGGGCGCCCGGTGGGCGAAGAGGCGGAGGGCCGCGTCGAGGAGTTGCGTACGGCGCTCCTCGACACTGAGCCTTCGGTACGCGGGCGTTGCGGGCGCGGTCATGTCCGCAGCGTAACCGCCGGACGGCGGCCGGGGTGCCGGTCAGGCGAGGAGGCCGGAGGACTTCCAGAGCCTGCGCCCCGGCCCGCGCAGTACACCGATGTCGTCCAGGAAGTCGGTGAGCCGCCTGGCACCCGACTGCATCACCTCCCGGCGGTGGCCGCTCTCCCGCACCTGCGCGACGGCCTGCCGCCGGTCGAGGCCGACGTTCTCGTACACCCGCGGATTGATGAAGCACACCGAGAAGACCCGGGCGGCCTGACCACAGCTGAGCCGGGTGAACTCCCGCTCCCAGCGCGGCGCGGTCACCATCTGGCGGCGCAACTCCTCGCGGGCGTACCGGACATGGCGCGCCTCCTCGATGACATGGATACGGGTCACCCCGCGCACGAGGGGCTGGACCCGCTCGTCCGGGAAGGTCAGCCGCTGCATCCAGTCGAGGATCTCCTCGCCGAGGAGGGTGGCGGCGAACGAACCGGGGGTGGTGGAGACGGTCTTCAGGATGCGCGCGAGATTGTGGTAGTAGCGCGGCACGGGATATCCCGGGCTCCCGCCCTTGCCGATCAGCCGCGCGAACATCATCGAGTGCCGGCACTCGTCCGCGATCTCGGTGAGGGCGTAGCGGACGTGGTTGCTGGTCACGGGCTTGTCGTAGATGTGCCGGACCAGCAGCTGCATCAGGATGATCTCGAACCAGATACCGAGCGAGGCCAGCGAGGCGGCCTCGTGCCTGGCCAGCTCCATCCGCTGTCCCTCGGACATCGTCCGCCAGAGCGGGGTGTCGTAGAGCGAGACCAGCTCCGGCGGCCAGAACCACTTGCCGTCCTCGACCGGTGCGTCCCAGTCGAGTTCCTTGTCGGGGTCGAAGGAGTGCCTGGCGGAGGATTCGAGCAGCCGCTCGGCGACCTGTTCGCGGTCCCGGAGCGGGCCGAGTGCGTCGCGGAGCAGCTGTACGTCGCGTTCGGACACGGTCGTCATGGCTGAGCGCACCTCATGGCTGGTTTGCGGGCTGTGTGACGCGGCGGATCCCGTCGACAGGCCGGACATCGGGTCGGGTTACCGCCGGTCACCCTTATGAGACCGCTCGTCAACAAGGACGTCAATCCCTTGTGCGTGACTTGTTGACTCCGCGTCTACCAGCGGGTGAGTCCGTCGGCAGTCCGGTCAACGCCCCTGATATACGCGAAAACCAGCCGCGTAACACCGTGCCGCACGGCACGATGGCGCGTATGACCGCCCCACACCCCGGTGCCGACCGCGCGGCCGCCCGCCGCAGTCTCGAAGGGCTCGCCCTGGGCGACGCCTTCGGCGAACGCTGGTTCCCCCTCTTCCGCGAACGTCAGCGCGCGTACGCGGAGATCAAGGCCAGGATCACCCCACCGGAACTGGAGTGGCACTGGACGGACGACACCGCGATGGCTCTCGCCATACAGCGCGTCCTCGACGAACGAGGCGCCATCGACCAGGACCGGCTCGCCCTCTGCTTCGCGCTCACGTACGACGCCGATCCGGCGCGGGGCTACGGGCACGGTATGCACATGCTGCTGCCGGCCCTGCTGGCGGAGCCGGCGAGCTGGCGCACCCTGGCCCCCCGGCTGTTCGAGGGCGGCAGCCTGGGCAACGGCGCGGCGATGCGGGTGGCGCCGCTGGGCGCCTGGTTCGCGGCCGACCTCGACCGCGTGGTCGAACAGGCCGTGCTCTCGGCCGAGGTGACCCACGCGCACCCGCAGGGCATCGCGGGCGCGGTGGCGATCGCGATGGCGGCGGCGCTGTCGGTACGGTCCGAACTCTCCGTGGCGGCGGTGGCGGAGGCCACACCCGAGGGTCCGGTACGGGACGGCCTGTCGCGGGCGGCGGAGCTGCCCCTCACCACCGAGCCCTGGAAGGCAGCGGATCTGCTCGGCAACGGCCAGCGGATCCGCGCCGACGACACCGTGCCGTTCGCGGTATGGACCGCGGCCCGCCACCGCGACGATCTGGCCGCCGCGCTCTGGTCGACGGCGGAGGGCTTCGGCGATGTCGACACGACCTGCGCGATCACGGCGGGCATCGTCGCGGCCCGCACCGGAACGGGCTCGGTCCCTACGGCGTGGCGGGAGCGCCGGGAGGCGCTGACGTAGGCGGCGCGGGAGCAGGGCCCGGGTCCGGGTCCGGGGCGGCCAGGGCGATTTCGGGGAGCGAGGCGTCCGCGCCGCGCGCCGCCACCAGTTGCAGTCCCACCGGACATCCGTCCGCCGTGAAACCGGCCGGAATGCTGGCCGCCGGATGCCCGCTCAGATTGAACGCCCAGGTCAGCGCGGTGGAGTACAGCTCGCCCGGCCCTTCGTGGCCATGTGGCCTGTTGGGGGTGACGGGGGTGAGCAGCAGCGGGGTACGGGCGAAGAACGCGTCGAGCCGCCGGTTGTTCTCCGCCCGGATGTCCGACACCCGCGCATCCGGCGGGGGCGCGCCGTACGCGTGCGCCGCCGTACGCGCCCTGCCGCTCCCGTCTCCCCTGTCGCTCCGTATCGCCATCCAGGCCTCGCGCGGATCCAGCAGCGTGAACGGCCGTCGTGTCGGCTCAAGTCGTATGACGCCCGCCGCCACCAGCCGGTCCACCGCCGCCCGTACCACCGCCGCCACCTCCGGGTCCGGCCGCGCGTACCCCAGGTCGGGGGAGAAGACGGCGGGCACGGGGAACGCCGGTGGCGGCTCCTCGGCACCGCCGAGCAGGCACCGCAGATACGCCCGCGCCTCCGCCGCCGACCGCGCCAGCAGACCCGCCGAGGCCAGCCCGGTGCGGTCCGGGGACGGCAGCAGCCCGTTTGTCGTCTTCAGCCCGAACACCCCGCACCAGGCCGCCGGGATCCGGACGGAGCCGGCGCCGTCGCTGCCGGTCGCGAGCGGCACCATGCCCGCCGCGACCGCCACCGCCGACCCGGCGGAGGACCCGCCGGGGGTACGGTCCGCGCGGTAGGGGTTGACCGTACGGCCGTGCCTGCCCTGCCCCCAGGTCTGCCAGTACGTGCCCGGCCCCGGTACCGCGGTCGACCCGACCGGCACCGCGCCCGCCGCGATCAGCCGCCCCGCCGCGTACGACCGGATGCCGGACGGCCCCTTCACCGCGAACGGCACGCCGGCGAGCGGCAGCCGGCGGTCCACCGTCCGCGCCCGTTCCCTGGCCTCCGCGTCCCACACCTCGATAAAGGCGCACAGCGCGGGATCGAGCCGTTCGATCCGCGCCAGCGCCTCCGCGACACTGTCCGCCACAGACATCCCCCCCAGCCCCCACCGATCGGACAGAGCTAGGTCGTGTCTTCAAAGTCCCGCCTGCCCGGCGGCGTCCGGCACGCACGCTCGCCGCGTTGTCGGGTCACCCCAGTACGTCCAGTACGGGGGAGACCCTCCGCCTTGCGATCGCACGCACCGGACGCCGCCGGGCCCGCCCTGCGGGCGGACGGCGCTACTTTGAAGACACGCCCTAGTGCCCCTCCCGGCACTAGTTTCGCAGCGCCGCCCGCATCACCGCCCGCGCGATCGGCGCCGCGTCGCCCCCGCCGCTGACATCCGCCCGGTTCGCCTCCGCGGCCTCCACGACCACCGCCACCGCGACCGCGGGGCGGCTCGAATTGCCCGCCTGTGCCCAGGCGATGAACCAGGCGTAGGGCGTTCCGGCGTTGCCCACCCCGTGCTGCGCCGTCCCTGTCTTCCCGCCGACCGTCGCCCCGTCGATCCCCGCGTTCGATCCCGTACCGTCCTCGACGACCCCGATCATCAGTTCGCGCAGCCGCTGGGCCGTGGTCGGGTTCACCGCCCGCCGGTAGGAGCGTTCGCCGGTACGGGAGACGATGTCGCCGTGCGCGTCCGTGGTCCGGTCCACCAGGAAGGGGTACTTGAGCTCCCCGCCGTTCGCGACCGCCGACGCGACCATCGCCATCTGGAGCGGGGTGGCCCGTGTGTCGAACTGCCCGATCGAGGACAGGGCCAGCTGATCGTCGCTCATGCGGGTGTCGAAGCGGGACGCGGAGACCCCCGCGGGGATCGTGATCCCGGAGTCGTTGAAGCCGAACTTCCGCGCCGTCTCCACCATCGCGGACAGCCCGGTCCTCACACCGAGCCCGGCCATGACCGTATTGCAGGACCATCTGATCGCGTAGTCCAGTGACGCCTTGTCACATCCGTCCGCCTCGTTGGGCAGCTCGGTCCGCGTGCCCGGCAGGAGATACGGCTCGGGGATGCCGGTCGGGGCGTCGACATCGGTGACCGTCCCGGAGTCCAGCGCTGCCGCCGCCGTCACGATCTTGAAGGCGGAACCGGGCGGATAGGTCTGCCGGATCGCCCGGTTGAGCAGGGGCTGGGCGTCCGCGCCGGTCAGCCGGGCCCACGCGTCATTGACGGCTCCGCCGGTGCCCGACAGCTGTCCGGGGTCGTACGAGGGGCTGCTGACCAGCGCCAGGATCCGGCCGCTGAACGGCTCGACGGCGGCCACCGCGCCGCGTCTGCCGGCCAGTCCCTCGTAGGCGGCCCGCTGCATGGACGCCTTGATCGTGGTGGCGACGTGCCCGCCGGGGCGCCGGCCGCGGGTGATCTCGTTCCAGAAGGGGAACGGGGCGAGCATCGGGTCCGTACCGGAGAGGATGTCGTCCTCGGCGTTCTCCAGCAGCGTCGTGCCGTACGTCTGGGAGGCGTAGCCGGTGACGGGCGCGTACAGCGGACCCTGGGTGTACGTGCGTTCGTAACGCAGTTGCTGTCCGCTGTCCCTGGAGCCGGTGACCGCTCTGCCGTCGATGAGGATGTCGCCGCGCGGCTGGGAGTAACGGGCGACGGTGGCGCGGCGGTTGGCGGGGTTGTGATTGAGGGAGTCCGCCTCGATGACCTGGATCCTGGCCGTGTTGACCAGCAGGGCGACCAGCAGGAGGAGGCTGAAGAAGGCGGTCCGCCTGATGTAGCGGGTCATCGCTGATCCCTCCAGGCGTTCCCGTTCTCCTCGGCCGGCGCGATGACGCCGGGCTCCGCTTCCTCCGGGCGTGGGCTGCGGGCCGAATCGCTCAGCCGGATGAGCAGCGCGACCATCACCCAGTTGGTGACGACGGACGAGCCGCCCTGGGCGAGGAAGGGCATCGCCATGCCGGTCAGCGGGATCAGCCCCGTCACCCCGCCCGCGATGACGAAGACCTGGAGGGCGAGGATCGCGGAGAGCCCGACGGCGAGCAGCCGGCCGAAGGGGTCGAGCAGGGCGAGGGCGGCGCGGTATCCGCGGGCGACCAGCAGGGCGTACAGCAGGAAGAGGGCGGTCAGGCCGACCAGGCCCAGTTCCTCGCCGGCCGTGGCCAGGATGAAGTCGGACTTGGCGGCGAACCCGATCAGGACGGACCGGCCGAGCCCGAGCCCGGTGCCGAGCATCCCGCCCGCGGCGAACGCGAAGAGGGACTGGGCGAGCTGTCCGGGGCCGCGGCCCGCGGCGATGGAGGCGAAGGGGTCGAGCCAGTCCTGTACGCGGCTGTGGACATGTGGTTCCAACGAGCCGACGGCGAACGCGCCGACCGCGGCGAGCAGCAGGCCGACGGCGATCCAGCCGGTGCGTCCGGTCGCGACATAGAGCAGGATCACGAAGAGCCCGAAGAAGAGCAGTGAGGTGCCCAGATCGCGTTCGATGACCAGGACGAAGACGCTGAGCAGCCAGATCGCCACGATCGGGCCGAGCACGCGGCCGGTGGGCAGTTGGAGCCGCCAGACCTTGCGGCCGGTGTAGGCGAGGGCGTTGCGGTTGGCGGCGAGGTACGCGGCGAAGAAGACCGCGAGCAGGATCTTGGCGAATTCGCCGGGCTGGAAGGAGAGTCCGCCGAGCCGGATCCAGATCTTGGCCCCGTTCACGGCGGGGAAGAAGATCGGCACGATCATCAGCACCAGGGCGGTGGCGACCGAGAGATAGGCGTAGCGCTGGAGCAGCCGGTGGTCGCGCAGGAACACGACGACCGCGATGAACAGCGCGACACCGAATGTGGACCAGACCAGCTGGGTGGGCGCGGCCTTGTCGCCCGGAGTCTCCAGATCGAGGCGGTAGATCAGGACCAGTCCGAGACCGTTGAGCAGGACGGCGATGGGCAGCAGGAGGGGATCCGCGTACGGGGCGCGCAGCCGGACGGCGATATGCGCGAGGAGGGCGAGCATGCCCAGACCGGCGCCGTATCCGGCGGCGTCGGGGGGTACGGCGTGGTTCCTGCCGAGACCGACGGCGATGTAGCCGAAGACGGAGATGAGGACGGCGCAGACGAGGAGCGAGAATTCGACACCCCGGCGCTTGGGGTGGCGAAGTCCGGGCAGGGGAGCGTCCGCCGTCGTTGCGGTCATGCGTCGAAACGTAGCAAGGCAAAGTGCGTTATGTCCGCTTATGTAGGGACATAACGCACGGTGAACTCACCTGCCGGGCTCGGACTCACCTGCCGGACTGATCTGTGTGCGGGGAGGGGGGCTCACTGCTGATAGGGGTTCCGCTGCTGCTGCGGCGGCTGCGGCTGCCCGTACGCCTGACCGCCGCCCTGCCCATAGCCCTGACCCTGCCCGCTCGGCTGCCCGGTGCCCTGGGCCATGAGCTGGTCGGCCTGCTCCTTGGTCACCTGCCGCTCCGCGCCGCAGAACGTGCACTGGGTCGCGAACTTGGTGGAGAACGGGAACAGCGGCACGAAGAACAGCGTGAATTTGCTGACGCGCTTGCGGAGCGTGTGCGCGGACGGATTGCCGCACTGGCCACAGACCAGCGTCAGTATCGCCAGTTGGTAGAGGTAGCCCTTGGTGCCGAAGATGATCATGAGTCAGATCCTTTGGGGAGGCCGGCGCGTGCTGAGGGAGAGTCTGCCGCACGTCGGTGACAACTGGCCCGCGACAGGGGACCGGAATGGTCCGGGAGGGACGCCGGGCCGGGGGCCGAGGGCTATTGCCCCGTGGCCCGGGTGCTGTTCCCATGGTCGTGGGGGTGGTGGGGCATGAGCCGATTACGCGTCACGCCGATGCGCGGGCAGGGCCGCGACCGGCTGTACGTCACGCTGCGGGACGGTACGACCGTCGCTTGGTACGACAAGGACATTGGCCGGGTGAGTGTGCTCTCCGGGGCGGGGCGCGAGGAGGTGCTGTCCGCGCTGGCGCCGTATCTCACCGGCGAGGTGGCCGTGGGGCCGCCCAGGGTGCCGACGCCGGCCGATCTCGACCGGCTCTCGCTCCACCCCGATGACGATCTGGCCCCGAACCGTCCGGGCGAGGGGCTGCACGCGGAGCTGGGTGCTCTGGGGGACGCGCTGGGGGATGCGCTGAGGGACGCCGGGTCCGGCCGGTTGCCCGAATCCTCCGGGGCCGGCCGGTCGTCCGGGGCTTCTTCGTTTCTCCTGCGGCGCCGATGGGAGCGCCAGGACCCCCGGCAGGCGGAACTGCTCGCTCAGGAGACCGTCGGCGACCGGCTCGACCGGCTGGAAGACGCGGGCTGGCGGGTACTGCACTCGATACCGCTCCCCGGCGCCGCCCGGATCGACCATCTGGCGATCGGCCCGGCCGGGGTCCTGGCCGTACGGACACTCCCGGCCCGGAAGCGCCGGGTCACGGTCGCCGACCCGATGGTCCGCGTGGGGCGCGCCGCGCCCGCGCCCCACCTCCGCTGGGCCCGCCGCGCCGCGGAACGCGCCTCGCGCGCCCTGGCGGCGGAGGTGCGCCCCGTACTCGCGGTGGTCGAACCCGTACGCCTGGACGCGCTGCCGACGCCACGGGACGTACGGATCCTGCGCGACACGGAGATCGCGGCGCTGGCGTCGCTCGGGGGCGTACTGAAACCGGCGGACATCGAGTCCCTGTACGCGACGGCGCGCGACCGCCACAGCTGGCTGCGCGTCTAGCCAGGGCCTGTCGTGTGGATCTTTTGGATTCTGCCGGCCTCAGGGCAGCGGGGCGGCGCGGGCCGGGTCGGTGAGCGGGCCGAGGAGGTCCCCGTACCGTTCCAGCCGCCCCTCGATGTCCCCAAGCCGGAAGACCAGTTGATCGGCGTCCGTACAGTCGGCGACCTCGTCCCAGGTCACGGGCGTGGAGACGGTCGGCTCCGCCTTGGCGCGCAGCGTGTAGGGCGCGGCGGTGGTCTTCGCGGCGGCGTTCTGGCTGTGGTCGACGAAGACCTTCCCGGGCCGCAACGAGCGCCGCATCCGGTGCACCACAAGCTCCGGCATCGCCGCCTCCGCCTCGACGGCCAGAGCCTTCGCGTACGCCGAGACATCGGCTGACGGAGCGCGCTCCAGGGGCACGAGGACATGCAGGCCCTTCGACCCCGAGGTCTTCACGTACGCCTCCAGCCCGTCCGTACCCAGCCGCTCGCGCAGCCAGAGCGCCACCGCGCAGCACTCCACGGCGGTGGCGGGCGTCCCGGGGTCCAGATCGAGTACGAGCCGGTCGGCGTGCTCGGGCGCGATGGCGCGCCACTGATGCGTATGGAACTCCACGACCAGGTTCGCCGCCCAGATCAGCGACGGCAGATCCTCCACCACCACCTGTCTGCCGGTGTCGGCCGTCCTTCTGGGCACATCGGCGATCCGTACCCAGTCGGGCGTACCGGGCGGCGGGTTCTTGGTGAAGAAGCGCGGCCCGTCGGGCCCGTCCGGATAGCGCAGGAAGGAGACGGGGCGGTCGGCGAGATGCGTCAGCAGCGGGGCCGCTGTACGGGCGTAGTAGTGCAGGAGCTCGCCTTTGGTGGTGCCGGTGGCGGTGTACAGGACCTTGTCCAGATTGCTGAGCGCCAGGCGTCGCCCCTCCACCTCTGTGATCGGCGTCATACGATGAGAATCCCATATATTTCGTGAATTTCGGATGAAAGGGATGGAACGTGCGATCCATATGGAACGGCGCGATCTCCTTCGGGCTGGTCAGCATCCCGATCAAACTGGTCAACGCCACCGAGAACCACTCGATCTCCTTCCGGCAGATCCACAAGGCCGACGGCGGCCGTATCCGCTACCGGAAGGTCTGCGAGCTGGACGGCGAGGAGGTGTCGACGCCGGAGATCGGCAAGGCGTACGAGGACGCCGACGGGTCCATGATCCCGATCACCGACGACGATCTGGCCGCGCTGCCGCTGCCGACGGCGAAGACGATCGAGATCGTCGCGTTCGTCCCGGCGGACTCGATCGATCCGCTCCAGATGGACACGGCGTACTACCTCTCCGCGGGCGGCGTGCCCGCGGCCAAGCCGTACACCTTGCTGCGCGAGGCGCTGAAGCGCAGCAAGAAGGTGGCCGTCGCCAAGTTCGCCCTGCGGGGGCGGGAGCGGCTCGGGATGCTGCGGGTGGTCGGCGATGTGATCGCGATGCACGGCCTGCTCTGGCCCGACGAGATCCGCGTCCCTGAGGGCGTCGCGCCGGAGACCGACGTCACCGTAAGGGAGGCCGAACTCGACCTGGCCGACGCCCTGATGGACACGCTCGGCTCGGTCGATCTCGACTCGCTGCACGACGACTACCGGGAGGCGGTCGAGGAAATGATCGCCGCGAAGGCGGAAGGTGTGCCGACACCCGAGCGGGAGCCGGCGGCGGGCGGGGGAGGGAAGGTCCTCGACCTGATGGCGGCGCTGGAGAACAGCGTGCGCGCTGCGAAGGAGGGCCGGGCGGAGGGCGGCGAGGTCGCGGAGGTGACCCAGCTCCCGGCGAAGAAGACGGCGAAGAGGGCGACGGCGAAGAAGGCGGCGGGGACCGGGCCCAGGCCGGCGGGGACCGAGCCCAAGCCGGCGGCGAAGAAAGCGGCGGCGAAGAAGACGACAGCGCGGAAGACGACAGCGAGGAAGACCGCGTCGAAATCGGCGTCGTCGAAGACGGCCGGGAAGACGGCGGCCAAGTCGACGTCGAAAACGGCCGCGACGGCTTCGAAAACGGCCGCGACGGCGTCGAAGACGGCCTCCGGCGCCCGGAAGCGCGCCTCGGCCTGACCGGCGTCCCCGGCGCGGCCCTCGCTCCGGATGGCACACTGCGCGAGTGGACCGAACGCTGCGTATCGTGCTGGCCGAGGACAGCGTGCTGCTCCGAGAAGGCCTGACAGCCCTGCTGGACCGCTTCGGCCACAAGGTCGCCGCGGCGGTGGGCGACGCGCCCGCCCTGCTGACGGCGGTGGCGGAGCACACCCCGGACATCGTGGTCACCGACGTACGGATGCCCCCGGGCTTCCAGGACGAGGGCCTCCACGCGGCCGTCCGCCTCCGCGAACGGCAGCCCTCCCTCCCGGTGCTCGTCCTCAGCCAGTACGTCCAGCGTGCCTACGCCGCCGAACTCCTCGACTCGGGCGACGGCTCCGGCGTCGGCTACCTCCTCAAGGACCGCGTGGGCCAGGTGGAGGACTTCGAAGCCGCCCTCCAGTCCGTGGCCTCCGGCGGCACGGTCGTCGACCCGGAAGTGGTCCGCCAACTGCTCCGCCGCCGCAGGGACCCCCTGGAACACCTGACCCCCCGCGAGCACGAAGTCCTGGCCCTGGTGGCCGAGGGCAAGTCCAACGCGGCGATAGCCCGCCAACTCGTCGTCTCCGAGGCGGCCGTGGGCAAACACATCGGCAACATCCTCGCCAAACTGAACCTCCCCCCGGCGGACGACACCCACCGCCGCGTCCTGGCGGTCCTCACGTACCTCCGAGCCTGACCCCCGCCCCCACCCCACCCCACCTCACCCCGCCGGACCCGGAAATACCTGTTCACGGCCACCCCGCGGAAGCTGGTAGGGTTTCCTTCGTCGCCAAGCACCACGGCGACTCGCCCCCGTAGCTCAGGGGATAGAGCAACGGCCTCCGGAGCCGTGTGCGCAGGTTCGAATCCTGCCGGGGGCACTCCGGAACAGAGGCTCTGACCAGCAGAAATGTCGGTCAGGGCCTTTCTTGTGTCCTGTTGTGGGTCCGAACCCGTCGCGTCGACCAGGCGCGCGGCAACGGACCGTCGCCGTTCGTCGGCGCCGGCCCGTCGTTCGCGCGCCATCAGCGGGAGGCGGACGCTCACGTCCTCGGCCCCCGCCGCGGCGCCCGCCCCCCCGCCCCCCAGTCCCTGCGTCTCCCGGCCCCTCCGGTCCCTTGCGCGGTGTCGTTACGCGTTCGTGCCCGCGTCTACGGTCAGTGCCGTGCCCGTGATGTTGTGGCCGCCGGGGCCGGCGAGGAACGCGACCGTGGCCGCGACGTCATCCGGGTCGAGGTAGCGGCCCAATGCGGTCAGGTCCCTTCGGGTGTTGGCGCCAGGACCGTCGGCCGGGTTCATGTCCGTGTCGGTCGATCCGGGGTGCACGACGTTGGCGGTGATGCCGCGTGGGCCCAGTTCGCGTGCCAGTCCTCTGGTGAAGCCGCTCAGCGCCGCCTTGCTCATCGCGTACAGCGTGATGCCCGGAAAGGGCACGTGGTCGGCGAGATTGCTGCCGATGCTGATGATGCGTCCGCCACGTGGCAGGAACCCTACGGCGGTCTGCGAGGCGAGGAACACCGAGCGGACATGGATGGCCAGGGTGCGGTCGACCTCTTCCGGAGTGACGTCCTCGATCGGCCCGTTGGTGAATATCCCCGCGTTGTTGACGAGGATGTCCAGCCGGCCGAATTCGTCTGCCGTCCGCCGCACCGCGTCCGCGACGGCGCCGTCGTCCGCCGCGTCGGCACGGATCGCCAGCGCGCGCCGTCCGATCTCCTTGATGTCGGCCACCACATCGGCGGCCTTCGCCTCTCCTGCGGCGCTGACGTACGTGAACGCCACATCCGCACCCTCACGGGCCAGCCGTCGGGCGACTGCCGCCCCGATGCCCCTGCTGCCGCCCGTGATCAGCGCAGCTTTCCCCGCCAACTCGCTCATGCCATCCCCTGATTTCTGTGTCGATCGACACAGAAAGACTCGCAGGGAGGCACCCGGCAGGTCAAGGCATATATTGAACGAACGACACAGAAAGGCCGGGGAGAGGATGAGGTGGGGAAGGTGACCACGCGTGGACGCCCCAGAGGGTTCGACCGGGACACGGCTCTGGAACAGGCGATGAAGGTGTTCTGGGCCTCCGGTTACGAGGCGACGTCCATGGCCGACCTCACCTCGGCCATGGGGATCGCTTCGCCCAGCCTGTACGCGGCGTTCGGCTCCAAGGAGGAGCTGTTCCGCGAGGCGGTGGCGCTGTACACGACCAACGCCGGCCAAGCCGTGGCCGGTGCGCTCACCGAGGAGCCCACCGCGCGCGCCGCCGTGAACGCCGTGCTCCGCGCGAGGGCGTACGCGTACACCGAGGCGGACACGCCCGGCGGCTGCATGATCGTGCTGGCCGCCACGAACTGCTCGGAGTCCAACGCACCGGTCCGTGACCATCTCGCCCGGCTGCGCAAGGCCGGCATCGAAGAACTGGCCGAACGACTGGAACAGGGTGTGCGGGACGGGGATCTGGCCCCCGGCACCGACACCTACGCCGTCGCCTCCTTCTATACCGCCGTACTCCAGGGCATGTCCGTCCAGGCCCGCGACGGCGCATCGCGCGAGGACCTGGAGATGCTCGCGGAACGCGCGATGTGGGCATGGGAGGCCGTGACCGCCCAGCGGTCTTCGCACGCGCCCGCCCGCTGAACACGCCTGAGAAGGCTCCCGCGAGGGCAAGGATTCCGGCGTTCCGCCGGGCACGCCGCGGAGGCCGCCCGAGCGACCGGACCCGACCCCTTAGCCCGGGCCCCTCACCTCCCGTACGCCCACGCCCGCCTGCCCGTACCCGCCTGACACCGGGTCGCGGGTGGCGGGCGTTTTTGCAGGTCAGGGGGGTGGCACTGATCTGCCACGGGAGTGCCACTCCATTGCCACGGCCACCGTCCAACATGAAGTCATCGGCAAAACGGCGACTTGGACGGCAGGAGGGCAAGTGAACAGTGATGGCTGGTATTTCATCGCGCTTCCGGACTGCGCGGGGGGCGAGCGCGTGGCCCGACGGGTGGGTTCGGATGCTCAGCTGATCTGCCGTCATGCGTCGGGCCGACCGCTGCTGCTGGCTCGCGGGCCGGAGCGGCAGCGGGTGGTGGCGGAGGCGGGGGCCGTGCGGGTCGCCGTTGTCGGGGGATCCTCCGCCACGGAGGAGGGGCTGCGGGGGCAGCTGGGGCGGCCGGGGGGTGTCCGGTTGCTGGATGGGCTCGGGCACTCCCTGGCCGGCAGCTTCCATCTGGTGGCCGCCGAGGGGGAGCGGCTGCGGGTGCAGGGGTCCGCGAGCGGGCTGCGACGGGTGTTCCACGCGGTGATCGACGGGGTGCGCGTGGTGTCCGACCGGGCGGATGTCCTGGCCGGGCTCGGCGGGTTCGCCCTTGACGACACCGCGTTGGCCATCAGGCTCTTGCGGGTGCTGCCGCATCCGCTGGCCGAGGAACCGATGTGGCGGGAGGTCGAGGCCGTACCGCCCGGGTCGGCGCTGCTCGTGGAGGAGGGGGGACGGCGGGTACGTACGGTCGTCTGGTGGCGCAGGCCCGCGCCCGAGTTGTCCAGGCGGGAAGGTGCCGAGCGGTTGCGGGGGGCGCTCGAAGCCGCTGTGGACGTCAGGACGCGGGCCGGCGGGACGGTGCACTGCGATCTGTCCGGAGGTCTCGATTCGACGCCGCTCTGCCGTCTCGCGGCGAGGGGACCGGCCGAGATCGTCGCGACGACGATGTACAACGACGACCCGGGCGGCATGGAGGACCTGATCTGGGCGCGTCGTGCGTTGCCGAGCATGCCGAACGTCCGGCACGACGTGGGCCGTCTCGATGACATGCCGCAGTTCTTCGAGGGCATGGGCGATGTGCGGGAGCGGCTGGACGAGCCGTCGCAGGCGTATCTGACCGCGCCCCGTATCCGCTACAGCATCGAGGCGGCGATCGCGCGAGGTGCCACGACCTACCTCAATGGTCTGGGCGGCGACCATCTGCTGCACGGTCTGCCGGTGTGGGACCACGCGCTCTTCCGGCGACGTCCGCTGGCGGCCCTACGGCGGGTCAGAACCACCCGAGCGCTCGATGACCGTCCGCTGATCCCCGTCCTGCGCGAGCTGCTGGACTCCGAGAGCTATCGCGCATGGCTACGGCGGACCGTGAGGGAGGCCCGGCGCGTCCGCGAGGTGAAGTCGGACCTGCGCATGGAGTGGGACCAGCCCGTCGCGCTGCCGCGCTGGCTGAGCGGGGACGCCGCGACGGCGCTGCTGGCCAGGCTGGGGGAGCTGGCCGCGACGGCAGAACCGCTCGGGGCCGACCGGGCGCTGCACGCCGAGCTGGCCATGGTGCGGGACGGCAGCAGGATCATCCGTGGCACCCAGCAGTACGCGGCCACCCTCGAAATGCCCTTCGAGGCACCGTTCTTCGATGACCGAGTGGTGGAGGCGTGTTTCGCGGTACGCCACGAGGAACGCGACTCGCCTATGGAATTCAAGCCCCTGATCAAGGCGGCGATGCGCGGATTGCTGCCCGACGAGTTTCTTCGGCGCGGCTCGAAGATGGGCGGGAGCGTCCAAGCGGCGCGCGGGTTGCGGGATCACTGGCCCACCCTTCTCGAACTCTGTGAGCAGTCGCCGCTGACCACACGTGGCGTCATCGACTTCGACGCACTCGCCGCCGGTGAGTCACCACAGCACATGGGGACGCGGGACGCGTTCCTCGACGCCACCGTCAATTGCGCGGTGTTCGCCAGGAATCAGCCGGCGGGCGACCGCCGCCATGACAGGGAGGAGTCGGTTCATGGGACTGCGGCTGCATGACCATGTCTCCACGACAGAGACCGAATACGGAGTGGTCGTACTGGACGAGCGCACCGGCCGTTACTGGCAGCTCAGTTCCTCCGCGGGGCTCGTGCTCTCCACCCTCGCGCAGGGAGCCTCGGTCGATGACGCGGTCACCGCGCTCACCGGCAGATACGACGTCGGCGAGGCGCGTGCGCGGAAGGACATCGACGCCCTGTTGGACTCGCTGCGTTCCGCCGGGCTGGTGAAGCGATGAGCATCCCCGTACTGCCGGCCGACGCGGTGACGGTGTCCCTTGGGCAGCGGCTGGTGACCCGCGCGGTGGTCGGTGCGGCCCGAGTTCTCGCCCGTCGGCAGCCCCGGCACATCAGGGCCGTACTGATACGGGTACGACGGGGAGCGCGGCCGGCGACGGCTGCGGAGGCCGGACTCGCACGCGACACCGTTCTCACGGTCAGCCCGCGCTGCTGCGGTGCCCGCGCCTGTCTTGTGCGGTCGATCGCCACGGCCCTCCTGTGCCGTACCCGCTCGGTCTGGCCGACCTGGTGCGTAGGCGTCCTCAAGGCGCCCCCCTTCGCCGCGCACGCCTGGGTGGAGGCGGAGGGCCGCATGGTCGACGAGGCCACGGAAGCCGGTTACTACACCCGGCTCATCACCATCGAGGCTTCTGGCGAACTTCCCTCGCCAGGAAAGGAACACGGAAAGCGGGGAGGGGGTGACAACCATGGAGATGGAGAAGGAGAGCTACGAGGCTCCCGTCGTGATGGAGCTCGGTTCGTTCGGTGAGGAGACCGGAGTTTTCGGTATCCGCAACGGGGACGAGATTGCCTGGTTCTTCGACACCTGGCAGTAATCGCCCATGGTGTGACCGGAAAACGGGGGAGGGAGGTGACCACCATGGAGAAGGAAATGTACGAGGTTCCCGCGCTGATCGAGCTCGGGGAATTCACCGAGGAGACGGGCTTCTTCCGTAACGGAGCGAACGAGGCCTACTTCTTCTTCCAGAACCAGAACGACTGATCATCGGTCGTCGGCGTCAACGGATCACCAGGTGCGGCGAGCGTTCGCGAGGGCATCTCGCCGCGCCTGGTGGCGACGACGGACAGGACAGAGCAACGGGAGGGAGGGACAGGTGCGCGAGAGTGACCGACTGCTGGCCGGAACGGTAGGGCGGAACAAAGGACTGTTCGCCGTGGTGGCGGCGCTCCACCTGTTCCAGAGCGCCGCCGGTCTGCTGCTGCCGCTCGTACTGTCCGACGCGATCGACGTGGTCCTCGGGCAGACCGGCGACAGGGTCCCGTTTCTGCTGGTGTGCGCCCTGCTGCTGACGATGACGGTCGCCGAGATCGCCGGGCAGATCGCCGAGGCCAAGATGAGGGCCACGGCCACCGCACGGCTGCGGCATGACACGTTCTCCCGGATCTTCCGCCTTGGACTGTCCGCCCGGAATCGGTTCACGCCGGGTGATCTGCTCAGCCGCTCGCTGGAGAGCACGGCGGAGGCCGGCGGCGCGGGGCTGAATCTTCTCAACGCGGTCTTCGCCGCGCTGACCGCCTGCGGCGGGCTGGTCGCGCTCTTCCTCATCGACTGGCGACTCGTGCTCGTCTTCGCCCTCGGCGTGCCCGCCGTCTGGCTGCTCGCACGGATGCTCATCCGCAGGACCACCACGCTCACCGGCCAATACCAGCAAGCCCTCGGAGAGTTGTCCGACCGCTTCGTCGACGCCGTCGGCGGGGCCCGCACCATCCGCGCGTCCGCCACCCTCGACCGGGAGGTGGAGCGCGTGCTCCGCCCGGTGCCCCGGCTCCACGCCGCCGGAACGGGCTTCTGGGAGGCGCAGCGCCGAGCCGGCTGGTATCTGTCACTGCTCTCACCCGGGCTGCAGATCGGTGTGCTGGCCACGGCCGGCTACGGGGTGGTGGCCGGGAGGCTGACCCCCGGCCAGATGCTGGCGGCGCAGCTCTACTTGACGTACGCGATGCGGCTGCTGTCCCAGGTCGGCATCTTCGCCGAGCTGGGGAGGGCGCGTGGTTCGGCCGAGCGGCTTCGGGAGGTGTTCGCCGCGCCGCTGCCCCGCCGAGGGGATCGGCCACTGCCGCCGGGAGAGGGCGCTCTCGCGCTGCGCGACATCACCGTACGGGCCGACGACAGGCTCGTACTCGACGGGCTGACGCTCGACATCCCCGCCGGCTCCACCCTGGCGGTGGTCGGGGCCTCGGGGTCGGGCAAGACCACGCTGGCGCTGGTCGCCGGGGCGGCGCTGCCACCGGACGGGGGAGAGGTACGACTGGACGGTGCCGACCTGGCCGAGACGGACCGGGGCGAGGTCCGCGACGCCATCGCGTACGCCTTCGAGCGCCCTCATCCGCTGGGTGAGACTGTGGCCGATCTGATCGGATACGGCGACCGGCCGGTGACCGCGACCGCCGTACGGGAAGCGGCGCGGGCGGCCCACGCCGACGGCTTCATCAGTCGACTGCCTCTCGCCTATCAGACACCTCTCGCCGAACTGCGTCTGTCGGGCGGGGAGTGGCAGCGGCTCGGGCTGGCGCGCGCGGTCTGCGGGCGCGCCCGGGTCGTGATCTTCGATGACGCGATGTCCAGCGTGGACACGGCGACCGAGAACGAGATCGGCCGGGCCATGGACGAGTCCCTGCGCGGCACCACCCGCGTCGTGGTGGCCCATCGGATCACCACCGCCGCCAGCGCCGACCTGGTCGCGTGGCTGGACGGGGGCCGCGTCCGCGCGGTGGGCCCGCACCGGAAGCTGGGGACCGACCCCGCCTACCGGGCCGTCTTCGGCACCGGCGGGGACCGGGGGGACCAGGACCGGGCAGGAACGGACCAGCCCGGTTCGGACACGGCGGACGCGGCGGACGGGGCGGACACGGCGCACACGGCGGACGCGGCGGACGGAGCGGGCAGGTCAGACGGGTCGTACGGGGCGGGCGGCGTGGCACATGGCCCGGCGGGCGGCCCGGCGCGTGACATCGGCCGAGAACGTTCGGGGGCGATGTGATGGCGTCGGAGTCCCTGCGGCTCGTGCGGCCCGTTGTGCGAGCCCATCGCCGGAATCTCGGCGCGCTCGCCGCCTGGTCGCTCGTCGAGACGCTGCCGGTGCTGCTCTCCGGGACTCTGGTGGCGGCGGCCCTTGACCGCGGCTTCCTGGCCGGCCGGGCCCCGTACGGGCTGGCGCTCCTGCTCGCGTACGGCGTCACGATGGTGATCGGGACGCTCGGGACCAGACAGGCCATGCCGCACACGGCTGCCATAGTCGAGTCGCTGCGGGACGCGCTCATCAGCCGGGTGGTCCACGCCGGACTGCACCGCGCCGTCTACCCGGAAAGCGGGGCGGGTTACTCCGGCGGGGCGACGGCCGATGTCTCCACCGTCGCCCGGCTCACCCGCCAGGTGGAGACAGTCCGTCAGATCTCCGGTGGGCTGCTGCTCTCCCTGCGCGGGGTCGCGCTGGCCATGGTGGCGGCCATGATCGGTCTGTTCGCCCTGGATCCGCTGCTCGCGCTGATCACGGGCGGGGCGGTGCTCACCGCCGTCGTGTTGACGGCTCTGCTCTCCCGGGTGCTCCGGCGACGCCATGTCGCTCTGCTCCGGGCGCAGGAGGAACTGGCGCGACGGGCCGGTCCGCAACTGACCGGAATCCGGGACGTCGTGACATGCGGCGCCTGGGAGACGGCAGGGCGGACAGCGGGCGCGGGGGTGGACGCCGAAGCCGCGGCGGCCGTGGCCAGTGCCCGTGCGGGCGCGGGGCGTATCGCCGTGGTCGCGGTGGGCACCCGACTGCCATTCGCGATCATCCTTCTCTCCTCGTCCTGGCTCGTCTCCTCGGCCGTACTGACCCCCGGCGCGCTGGTCGGGGCCATGGTCTATCTGCTCCAGGGAATTGAGCCGGCGCTGCGTGCCATGGTGCAGACGGTGTCGAACATGGGGCTTCAACTCTCCGTCACGCTGCGCAGGCTCACCGACTTCATCGACGTCCCGCCCCGCCCGCCCTCCGGCACCGGCTCGTTCCCGGGGGCGGGCGCCGGAGCCGGCATCGTCACGGGCACCGATATCGCGCTGCGGGATGTCCACTTCGCCTACGGGCCGCGCGCCGAGCCGCTTTTCTCCCGTATCAGCCTGGATATCCCTGATGGCTCGCATCTGGCGATCGTCGGGCCGAGCGGTATCGGCAAGTCCACCCTGGCCTGTCTGGCCGGCGGCTTGGAACAGGCGCGTCGCGGAGAGGTGACGATGGGCGGGATACCGGTGGCGGCGCTGGCCGAGGAGGAACTGCGCCGACGGGTCGCCCTCGTACCGCAGGAGTCGTACGTCTTCGCCGGCACGCTCCGTGAGAACCTCGCCCTCCTGCGCCCCGACGTGTCGGACAGCGAACTGGACGCGGCGGCCGTGGCGCTGGGGCTGGGGGAGACGGTGCGTCGGCTGGGCGGTTACGACGCGGTGATCGGCTCACCCGGGCTGCTCTCCCAGGGGGAGCGTCAACTGATCACGCTGGCACGGGTGTACGTCAGCGAGGCGTGGGTCGTGATCCTGGACGAGGCGACCTGTCATCTGGACCGGGTGGGAGAGGAACGGGTCGAGGACGCGTTCATAGCCCGGCCCGGCACGCTGATCGTGGTGGCCCACCGCATCACCTCGGCTCTGCGCGCCGAGCGGATCGCCGTCGTCGGGCAGGACTCACTGACCGTGGGCAGCCATGATGAACTCCTGGGGATGTCGGCCGAGTACGCCGAGCTGATCGGCTACTGGTCCTCCGCCGGAGAGAGCCCGGAGCCCGCCGCCATCCCCCGCCCGCTCATCTGAAGCGCCCGGGCCTGAAGCGTCGGAAGGCAGAGGGCCGGCGGGGCCGGCGTGAGGCGTTGCTCGGGATACGGGACGTTGCTCGGGATAGGGGATGTGACATGCCATCCGGGACGGCTATCCCAAGGAGCCGCTTCCATGCGGGTATGGCCACTATGCGCCATGTGGGTCGAATGGCCGTCACACTCTCCGGATCGCAAACGGTAAATTTCGTTGTGTCCTGGATGGCGGAGCCGCTGACCCCGGCTCGGCCGTCAGGCAGACGACGTGCGGACGGCGGCACACGCCGGGCGCACACACAAGGGGGAATACCGAGTGCACAGGATCGATGTGCGCCTGCTCGGCGCATTTGAAGTGACGCACGGGACCGCACGACTCACCGTCTCGGCCGGCCGGCAGCAGACACTGCTGGCCGCGCTGGCACTGCACCACGGGCAGATCGTGCCGGTGGACCACATCGCCGAATGCCTCTGGGGGATCGACCCTCCGGCATCCGCGCGGACAACCATCCGCAGCTACATCAAACGCCTGCGCCGCGTGCTGGACGAGGCCCGCGGCACCGAAGAGTCCGTCATCGAAGCGCAGCGGGGCGGATACCGGCTGAGCCGTGAGCTGGTCTCCGTGGACAGCACCGAGTTCCGCGAACGGACCGAACACGCGGCGGCGGTGGCCGTCACGGCCGGGCCGGACGCCGAGGCCGCGGCGCTCGACAGCGCGCTCGCCCTCTGGCGCGGCCCGGCTCTCTCCGGGATCCACGGTCCTACGCTGCACCGCGACGTTCTCCCCTCCCTGGAAGAGGCGAGGCTCCTGGCCGTACACCGCAGGATCGCCATCGGGCTGGAGCTGGAGGACCCGGGCGACCATATTCCGCTGCTGCGGCAGACACTGGCTCTGGATCCGCTACAGGAGAGGTTCTGGGCACAGCTGATGCTGGCGCTCTACCGGACCGGGCGTTCGGCCGAGGCGCTGCGCGAGTACGAGCGCTGCCGGCGCCTGCTGGGCGACCGGCTCGGTGTCGATCCCGGCCCCGAACTACGCGAATTGCACCAGCAGATGCTGGTCGCGAGCCCCGGTCTCACCGCGTCGGCGGGCCGGGCCGGGGTCAGGACCCGGGTCCCGGTCGGGTTGCGGACGGGCGGGCCGAGCCGGTATGTGCCGCGCCAGCTTCCGGCGGGCGACGTTCCGTTCACCGGCCGGGTGGATGAACTCGCCGCGCTCGACCGGCAGCTCCCGGACATGCGGCGCGATGTGCCGGGCTGTACGGGCAATGTGCTGCTGCTCGACGGCCCCGCCGGGGTCGGCAAGACGGCGCTCGCGATCCACTGGGCCAACGGGCGGCAGGAGCGCTATCCCGGCGGCCAGATCTATCTGGATCTCGAAGGGTTCAGCACCCGCGATCCGCTGAGCCCGGCGGATGCCCTGCGCGCCCTGCTGATCGGGCTCGGGGTGGCCGACAACGAGGTGCCCGGCAGCGTTGGTGAGCGCAGCGCGCTGTTGCGCAGCGAACTGGCCGGCCGCCGTACGCTGCTGCTCCTGGACAATGTGATGTGCCCCGAGCAGATCAGACCACTGCTGCCAGGACCGGCGGGCACCGCGCTGGTCACCAGCCGCAACCAATTGCGTGGTCTGGTCGTCAGGAACGGCGCCCGGCGTCTGACGCTCGCCCCGTTCGACCACGAACGATCCGCCGATCTGCTCAACCGGCTCCTCGGCGCCCGGCGTCCGGCCGAACGCACGGGACCGGCCGAACGCACCGGACCGGACCGCTCTGAACCGGCGGAACGCGCCGCGCTGGACGAACTCGCCGCGCTCTGCGGTGGTCTGCCGCTCGCCCTGCGCATTCTCGCCGAGCGGGCCGCGCGCCAGCCGGAGGTGAGCCTGCGGCGACTGGTGACGGAGATCCGTGGTGAGGAGCCGCTCAACGCGTTCCGGCTGAGCGAGGACGGCACCGACCTGGACACCGTGCTCTCCTGGTCACTGAAGGGGCTGACCGAAGCGGCGGCCGGGCTGTACGGGGTGTTCGCGGCGGCGGCGGCGGCGAGCGCGCGGCCCCTCGCGGCCCCGGCCGCCATCACGGCCCCGGCCACGATCACGGCCCCGGCCCCGGACGCCGCGGAGAAGGAGATCGGACCGGCTGAGGCGGCTGGGCTGCTCGGCGTCTCCCGGGAAGAGGCCCTATGTCTGCTCGATGAACTCGTACAGGTTCATCTGGTGGAGAGGTGCGGATCCGATCGCTTCCGGCTTCCGGCGGGCTGTCTGATCCGCGTCCCGCGGACGCTTGCCGGCGTGTTGCCCGTATCGGCCCTGCCCGTATCGGCCCTGACCGTACGGGGACTGACCGGTCCAGGGGCTGTGCGCGTACCCGCTCCTGTACCCGTCCCCGTCCCCGTGCCCTGACACCACTGTCCGGCGGGGCCCCCGGCCCCGCCGGACATGTCCCGCGCGCCCCTGCCCACCCCCATGAGGCAGGTGTGCGCACGGTCGGTGGGACCGCTTCCGCCCCGTCCGGAAGCGTCCGCACAGTGACCAAAGAAACGCTATCGCTGGAGCACCTCGACGTGTGACGGTCAATCGACCGACAAACCGACGCGGGACAGCGACAGGTGGGGCACCGAGTGGCACATGAGCCGGATGACTCCCAGGCCCCGCCCGAACGCGCCGGGAGAACGGATGTCGCCCGGCGCCCGGGGCCCGCGGAGCGGGAGTTCGTACGGTTCGCGTACCGCTACGCGTACCGCATCCGACTGGTGGTGGTCTGCTCCTGCGCGGTGCTGGCCGTTCCGGCGATGCCCGCCGACCGGATGGCCGTCGCCTCGGCCATCTCCTGCGTCGTGCTCGGCTGGAGCGTTCTGCACTACCGGCTGGGGATGACAGGGGCCCACCCCCGTCGGCTGCTCGCCGCCGACGTGGTGGTGCTGACCGGTCTCTGCCTCTCCCAGGATCTGACGATTCCGGACAGCCAGACCAGGTACGGCAACACCTGGCTGCTGGTGGTCGTCAGCATCGTGGCGGTCGGGTACCAGATGATGTATCCGGCGGGGCTCGCGCTGGCGACGGCGCTGCTGCTGGCCGCCGTGGATCTGGCAGGTGCCATGCTCGACCGTCCCGACGGCTGGGACTACGCGGTGCCCAATGTCAGCTGGGTGCTGGTGCAGAGCCTGCTCGCCCAGGGGCTCTACCGGCTGGTGCTGCGCGCGAGCAGGGCCGCCGACGCGGTCGGTACGAAGGCCGCCGCCGCCCGGCGCCGGCACGAAGTGGCACAGGCGCAGCGCTCGGCGGAGCGCGAACATCTCGCGACCCTGCACGACACCGCGTGCGCCACCATGCTGATGGTCTCGGCCCACGGCCAGTCCCTCCGGCCGGAAATACTGCGCACCCAGGCCGCCAAGGACCTGCGGCGCCTCGCGTCCGAGCGGGCCACGTCCGGTGAGACGGATGTGGCGCGGGAACTGCTCGCGGAGGTCGGCGACCACCCGCTCGTCGTACGCACCGAGTTCGACGGCACCCTCGACCTGATGTGGCGCCCGGCCGTCGCGGCGCTGCGCGGCAGCCTCGGCGAGGCGCTGCGCAACGTATCGCGCCACGCGGGCGTCAACTCCGCGACGGTGACCGCGAGCCGGGAGGGTGACACCGTCACAGTCGTCATCAGCGACGACGGCGCCGGATTCGATGTGACGCGGGTTCCGCCGCACTGTCAGGGGCTGGCCCGCTCGGTGGTCGAGCGCATGGCCGCCGTCGGGGGCAGGGCGACGGTCGACTCCCGGCCGGGCCACGGCACCGCCGTACGCCTGGAGTGGCCCCATGTCTGACGATCCTCGGTCTCCCGGTCCACAGCCGCTCGCCGCACGGCCGCCCGATCCCCTCGACGGCGAACCACCGGCGTCCGATCCGCTGACGGACCGTATCGCCGCCGGCATGCTCGGCGCGCTACGGCTGGCGGGGCTCGCCATTCTCTCCGCGGTCCACTTCGGGCTGGCGCTCCCCGCCCTGCTGGCCAACCTCGACGGTTACCGGCACGCCTGGGTGCAGCTCACCGCGTTCGGACTGCTGACGCTCATCATCGTGGTCGACGCGCTCCTCGGGGTGGCCGGCCGGCGCAGACCGCGCCCCTGGGTCGCGGCGGGGCTGGTGTGCTCGCTCGTGGCGGCCGTTGTCGCCACCAGCCAACTGCCGGGCGACCACTACCTCGCCACACCGCACTGGACGTTTCTGGAGATCGGCTGGTTCGGTGTCCTGCTGCTGTTCGACGCCGGTCTGAACGCGACGCTGCTCTTCCTCGGCATCCATGTCGTCGTGACACTCGGACAATTGACGCTCGCCGGGATCCCGTCCCGGCAGGCCGCGGCCGGGATGGCCGTCAGCGCCCTGGCCATCTGCGCGTTCCAGATCGCCGCCGCCGTGATGGCCAAGCTGCTGCGGGGCTGCGCGACGACCGCCGGTGCCACGGCACGGGAGCAGGAGCGGGTACGTACCGAGGCGGCGGTCTCCGCCCAGGTCCACGCCGACCAGCGGTCGCGCTACCGCGATCTCGGCCGCTCGGTGCTGCCGCTGCTGACCGGGCTGGCCGACGGAACGCTCGACCCCGGGGACGAGCGGGTACGCCGCCGATGCGCCTTCGAGGCCGCCCGGCTGCGACGCCTCTTCGCCGAACGGGACCACGCCTCGGACCCGCTGCTCCATGAACTACGGGCCGGTATCGGGGTGGCGGAACGCCATGGGGTCGATGTGCAGCTCGCCGTACGGGGCGTGTCCGCTCCGGTGCCCCGGCATCTGCGCCGCGCGCTGACCGAGCCCGTACTCGCCGCGCTCGCGACCGCTGAGCGCAGCGCGCGAGCCACCGTCGTGCGCGGCGGCGGGCAGGTACGGGTCAGCGTGGTGACGGACGCGCCCGAGACGGACATCCCGGAACCGACCGAGCGCGGTGTCCGCGTACGGACGGTGCACAGCGAGGGCCGGCTTCTCGTCGAGGCCTCGTACACGCTGCTCGCGCCGTCTCCCGCCGGGGACACCCGTACGCGCAACGTCCCGAACGCCCAGGGCACCCAGACCGGCGAAGGCACCCACAGCACCCACAGCACCCAGAGCACCCCCAGCACCCGGGGCGTTCAGAGCTCGTCCAGCGAGGTCAGCCCGTCCTGAATGGCCCTGGCGACCAGATTCGCCTTGGTCGTCGCGGGCCGCCCCGCGTTGGCGTACTTGATCCGTACCCGTTCCAGATAGGTGTTCACCGTACGTACGGAGATGCCCAGGCTCTCGCCGACCATGGCCTTCGACTCCGACTGGAACCACTCAAGCAGCACCTCCACCTCACGCGGGGTCAGCGCGGGGCGCCCCTTTCTGGCATCGCTGCCGAAAGCACCGGCGAGCGCGGGCGGCGTATAGGGCCGGCAGTCGGCGGCGGCCAGGGTGGCGGCCATGAGATGCCGCTCGCCCTCGGCCTTCGTCAGATAGGTGAACGCGCCCAGATCCAGACAGGTGAGGGCCGTCTCCTGGCTCTCCTGCATGGTGTAGATGATCACCTGGCGCTCCCGCGCGACCAGTTGCTTCAGCTCGGGGTACGCGGGTACCCCCTGGGAGAGCTGGAGGTCGAGCACCACCACATCCGCCGCCAGGCCGGGCCCGCTCATGGCGACGGAGAGGTCGGGGCCCTTGGCCGTGACGGTGATCGGCCGTTCCGACGCGGCGTACCAGGATTCGATCCCGGCGAGCACCACGGGATGATCGTCGATCAACGCCACGCTCACGGGTTCGTTTTCCGGCATGCCTCATCCTCTCCCCAACCGCGGGCGTTCCGCCATGGGTTCGCCAGGCGTTACCCGGGCCCACAGTGTCTGACCACTGGTGACGAGCAGGTCTTCCCGCCTCGGCGCCCCGCTGCGCACCGCCCCGGTCGTCTACACCGCGTCGTTCGAGCGGGACATCCGCAGCGCGAGCTCCCGTAGCAGCTCCTCCGAGGTGATGTCCGTACGGCCGCTGTCATGGACCTCGGCCAGCTGCGCGAACACGTAGGTGAACGCCCCGATCAGCTGCATCATCGGGGGCAGCGCGGCGGCGGTCACCGCGTGCGCCGCTTCGAGCGGGGTGGACTCCGGGGAGACCGTGAACGACGGGAAGACCTCCGCGAGCAGCGATCCGATCTGCCCCTCGCCGGAGCCCCCGTCGCCGGAGGCCCGCTCGCCGGAGCCTCCCTCGCCGGAGGCCCGCTCGCCGTCCTCCGCGCCGCCCTCCGCTCCGACGTTTCCGTCCGAGTCCCGGTTGGCGGTTCTGATCCACTCGGCGGACTGCGTGAGAATGCCGATGGCCCTGAGAACGACTTCGCTCTGCTCCATACCCAGAGCCTATGGCGGGGCACCACGATCCGTGGGCCGGTCGGCCGCTGTTCATGGTCAGGTCAAGACGTGGCCAAGCCGGCCAAGACCTGGATGCCCGCTCGGGCGCCGTGCCGGTGTCCCCCGCACGAGGTGGAAGTGGGGAAAACCCGGACGCGGCAGCGCGTTCGGACCTACTCTCAAGTGGTGTCGGGCGAGTCCGGCCGGGTGCTCGTTGTCGACGACAACAGGGTCATCAGGCAGCTGATCAGGGTCAATCTCGAACTTGAGGGGTTCGAGGTCGTGACCGCGGCCGATGGTGCCGAGTGCCTGGAAGTAGTACACGACGTCATGCCCGATGTCATCACCCTCGATGTGGTGATGCCGCGCCTCGACGGGGTCCGCACCGCCCAGCGGCTGCGCGCCGACCCCCGCACCAGCGATCTGCCGGTCGCGATCATCAGTGCCTGTACGCAGTACGAGGTGGACTCCGGCACCGCCGCCGGGGTGGACGCCTTCCTTGCCAAGCCCTTCGAGCCGGCCGAGCTGATCCGGCTCGTACGGCGGCTGACGCACCGGGAGGGCCCGTCCTCGCTGGACGGCAGGCACGGTGCCGGGCGGGCCGGAAGCGCCCGCGGCTGACCGCATCGCGAAACCGGTTCGCGAAGAGGCCCCCCTCCTCCCATACGCTTGTCCCGTGACCCCCGCCGAGCTCTCCCGAACCGTACGGCGCGCCGTGTGCCGCGCGGTCGAGGACGACGCACTCCCCGGGCCCGTGCCCGAACGGGTCGCGGTCGAGCGGCCCCGCCCCGGCGGCCGGGGGGACTACGCCACCAATATCGCGCTGCGGCTGGCGGGCCCGGCAGGACGGCCTCCCCGCGAGGTCGCCGAGATCGTGCGCGCGAGCATCCTCCGCTCCGCGGCCGACGCGGTTCCCGCGACGAGCCCCGGCACGGCTCCCGGTATCGACCGCATCGAGATCACCGGTCCCGGCTTCCTGAACTTCACCCTGGCCCGTGACAGCCGCGCCGAGCTGGTCCGTACGATCCTGCGCGCGGGACCGCGCTACGGACACGGCGACGCCCTCGCCGGTACGAGCGTGCTGCTCGCCCCCTCCGACGAGCCCCGGGCCGCCCTCTGGACCCGCACGGTAGTGGACCTGCTACGTACCCAGGGCGCACGGGCGGAGATCGTGCCCGGAGCCGGAGCCGGAGCCGGAGCCGGAGCCGGAGCCGGAGCCGTGGAGAGGCCCCGTCCGATTCCCGCCCCCGCCGGCGACGATCTCTTCGTCCGGCTGGGCCCCGACGCGGCCCGCTGGGGGCTGCTGCGGCCGGCCGCCCACGACCGCCCGCTCACCGGCGCCGGCCTTCTCGTGCAGCGCGAGAGCAACCCCCTGTTCCGGGTGCGGTACGCGTACGCCCGTACGCGCGCACTCGCGCGCAACGCGGCACACCTGGGCATCACCCCCGACCCGGCCCGCACACCGGCCACCGCCCCGACCCCCGATGCCCCCCCGGTCCCGGAGATCACGGACCCGATCCCGGAGAACGCGGACCCCATCCCGGAGATCACCGCTCCCGACGGCGCCACCGCGCTTCTCCTCACCGCCCTCGGCGACCACCCCGCCGTCCTCGAAGCCGCCGCCCGGCTGCGCGCGCCCGATCGGCTCGCCCGCCATCTCGAACAGACCGCGGACGCGTTCCTGCGCTTCCAGGAGACCTGCCGCCCGCTGCCGCTCGGTGACGAGAAACCCTCGGCCGCCCACCGCTCCCGGCTCGCGCTCGCCGACGCCAGCGGGACCGTGCTGGCCGGCGGTCTGTCCCTGCTCGGCATCGAAGCCCCCGCATACCTCTGAAGAGAACCAAGAGAGCCAAGAACATGAGCCGTTCCGCACACCCCGCAGGCCCCCGTCACGCGGATGTCCTCCCCGAGGGCCACTACACCGCGCCCGCCGCCGACCTCAACGCCCTTGACGAGAAGGTCTGGTCGCGCACGGTCCGCCGGAACGAGGACGGGGTGGCGACCGTCGCGGGGATCGAAGTGACCCGGCTGGCCGAGGAGTTCGGCACCCCCGCGTACATCCTCGACGAGGCGGACTTCCGCGCCCGCTGCCGCGCCTGGGCCGACGCCTTCGGCAAGGACGCCGATGTGTTCTACGCGGGCAAGGCGTTCCTCTCCCGGGCCGTCGTCCGCTGGCTCGACGAAGAGGGCCTCAACCTCGACGTCTGCTCCGGCGGTGAGCTCGCCACCGCGCTGGCGGCCGGCATGCCCGCCGAGCGGATCGCCTTCCACGGCAACAACAAGTCCGTCCAGGAGATCGAGCGGGCCGTCTCCGCCGGCGTCGGCCGTATCGTCCTCGACTCCTTCCAGGAGATCGTCCAGGTCGCGCATGTCGCCCAGCGCCTCGGCAGGCGCCAGCCCGTCCAGATCCGGGTCACGGTCGGCGTCGAGGCGCACACGCACGAGTTCATCGCCACCGCGCACGAGGACCAGAAGTTCGGGGTCGCCCTCGCCGGCGGGCAGGCCGCGGAGGCCGTCAGGCGGGCGCTCAAGCTCGACGGGCTCGAACTGATCGGTATCCACTCCCACATCGGCTCGCAGATCTTCGACATGGCCGGTTTCGAGGTCTCCGCCCGCCGCGTCGTCCAGCTCCTCGCCCAGGTGCGCGACGAGCACGGCGTGGAACTTCCCGAGATCGATCTCGGCGGCGGCCTCGGGATCGCGTACACCTCCGAGGACGATCCGCGCGAGCCGAACGACATCGCGAAGGCCCTCAACGACATCGTCACCCGTGAGTGTGAGTCCGCCGGGCTGCGCACCCCGCGGATCTCCGTCGAGCCGGGGCGCGCGATCGTGGGGCCGACGGCCTTCACCCTGTACGAGGTCGGCACGATCAAGCCGCTCGAAGGGCTGCGTACGTATGTCAGTGTGGACGGTGGCATGTCCGACAACATCCGTACGGCCCTGTACGACGCCGAGTACAGCGTGGCGCTCGTCTCCCGCCGCTCCGACGCCGAGGCGATGCTGACACGCGTCGTCGGCAAGCACTGCGAGAGCGGCGACATCGTCGTACGTGACGCGTTCCTGCCCGCCGATCTGGCGCCCGGTGATCTGATCGCCGTCCCCGCCACCGGCGCGTACTGCCGCTCGATGGCGAGCAACTACAACCACGCGCTCCGGCCGCCCGTAGTCGCCGTCAAGGACGGTGAGGCACGGGTGATCGTCCGGCGTGAGACGGAGGAAGATCTTCTGCGTCTCGATGTCGGTCACTGAAATACATGTCTCGCAATCTGGACGAGGGACAGAAAGCCCCGTCCAGTGAGTGAGACTGGTTCGGATTCCTGCTTTAAACAGCTGTGATGGATGAAAGGCGTAGGTCGGATGATGCGTACGCGTCCGCTGAAGGTGGCGCTGCTGGGCTGTGGAGTGGTCGGCTCAGAGGTGGCGCGCATCATGACGACGCACGCCGACGACCTCGCGGCGCGGATCGGGGCCCCGGTCGAGTTGGCCGGGGTGGCCGTCCGGCGCCCCTCCAAGGTGCGTGAGGGCATCGACCCCGCGCTGATCACCACCGATGCCACCGCGCTGGTCAAGCGCGGCGACATCGACGTGGTGGTCGAGGTCATCGGCGGGATCGAGCCCGCCCGCGCGCTGATCACCACCGCGTTCGAGCACGGCGCCTCCGTGGTCTCCGCCAACAAGGCCCTGCTCGCCGAGGACGGCGCGACGCTCTACGCGGCGGCCGAGCGGCACGGCCGGGACCTGTACTTCGAGGCGGCCGTCGCCGGCGCCATCCCGCTGATCAGACCGCTGCGCGAGTCCCTCGCCGGTGACAAGGTGAACAGGGTCCTCGGCATCGTCAACGGCACCACCAACTTCATCCTCGATCGGATGGACACCGCGGGCTCCGGCTACTCCGAGGCGCTCGACGAGGCCACCGCCCTCGGCTACGCGGAGGCCGACCCGACCGCCGACGTCGAGGGCTTCGACGCCGCCGCCAAGGCCGCCATCCTCGCCGGGATCGCCTTCCACACCCGGGTACGCCTCGACTCCGTTCACCGCGAGGGCATCACGGAGGTCACCTCCGCCGACCTCGCCTCGGCGAAACGGATGGGCTGCACCGTCAAACTCCTCGCCATCTGCGAGCGCGCCGCCGACGGCCGGTCCGTCACCGCGCGGGTCCACCCGGCGATGATCCCGCTCAGCCATCCGCTCGCCTCCGTGCGCGAGGCGTACAACGCCGTCTTCGTCGAGGCCGAGGCGGCCGGGCAGCTGATGTTCTACGGCCCCGGCGCCGGCGGCTCACCGACGGCCTCCGCCGTGCTCGGCGACCTCGTCGCCGTCTGCCGCAACAAGCTCAACGAGGCCACGGGCCCCGGCGAGTCGGCGTACACCCAGCTGCCCGTGAGCCCCATGGGCGAGGTCGTGACGCGCTACCACATCAGTCTCGACGTGGCCGACAAACCGGGCGTACTCGCCCAGGTCGCCACGGTCTTCGCCGAGCATGGTGTTTCGATCGATACGGTACGTCAGCAAGGCCGACAGGACGGTGGCGGCGAGGCCGCCCTCGTCGTCGTCACCCACCGCGCGCCGGACGCCGCCCTCTCCGGGACCGTCGAGGCGCTGCGCAAGCTCGACACCGTGCGCGGTGTCGCCAGCATCATGCGCGTAGAAGGGGAGTAAGGGACCCATGACCAGCATCGGTACCCGCCAGGGCACCCACCAGTGGCGAGGCATCATCGAGGAGTACCGGGACCGCCTCCCGGTGACGGATGGGACGCCAGTCGTCACGCTCCGTGAGGGCGGTACGCCGCTCGTCCCGGCGCAGGTGCTGTCCGAGCGCACGGGATGTGACGTTCATCTCAAGGTCGAGGGCGCCAACCCCACCGGATCCTTCAAGGACCGCGGCATGACCATGGCCATCACCCGGGCCAAGGAGGAGGGCGCCCAGGCGGTCATCTGCGCCTCCACCGGCAACACCTCGGCCTCGGCCGCCGCCTACGCGGTGCGCGCCGGAATGGTCTGCGCCGTGCTCGTACCCCAGGGAAAGATCGCGCTGGGCAAGATGGGCCAGGCGCTCGTCCACGGCGCGCGCATCCTCCAGGTCGAGGGCAACTTCGACGACTGTCTGACGCTGGCGCGCTCACTGTCCGACAACTACCCGGTGGCGCTGGTCAATTCGGTCAATCCCGTCCGTATCGAAGGCCAGAAGACCGCCGCCTTCGAAATCGTGGACGCGCTGGGCGACGCCCCCGACATTCATGTGCTGCCCGTCGGGAACGCCGGCAACATCACGGCGTACTGGAAGGGCTACACCCAGTACGCCGCCGACGGCCCCGCCGCGAGCACCCCGCGTATGTGGGGCTACCAGGCGTCCGGCTCCGCGCCGATCGTGCGCGGCGAGATCGTCAAGGACCCCCACACCGTCGCCACCGCGATCCGGATCGGCAACCCGGCGTCCTGGCAGTACGCGCTGGCGGCCCGCGACGAGTCCGGCGGCTTCATCGACGAGGTGACCGACCGGCAGATCCTGGCCGCCTACCGGCTGTTGGCCTCTCAGGAGGGCGTCTTCGTCGAGCCCGCCTCGGCCGCCTCGGTCGCCGGTCTGCTCAAGGCCGCGGAAGAGGGCAAGGTCGACCCCGGCCAGCGCATCGTCTGCACCGTCACCGGAAACGGTCTCAAGGACCCGGACTGGGCGGTCGCGGGGGCGCCTCAGCCGGTCACCGTACCGGTGGACGCGGTCGCGGCGGCCCAGCGCCTGGGCCTGGCGTAGAAACCGGCCACAGGACCGGACGGCGCCACCGGCCCGGCCTTCGGCGCACAGGAGCCGTGCGACACGCATCGTGCGCCTCCTGTGCGCCCTATGTCGCCATGGAACCTTCCTTCGATAAGCTGTACTCAACCCGCCACGCCGCATATGCCGCGGTGTTGCCCCTGTGGCCCTCGGGTGTTCTGTATGTCCTCGAACATCTCGCAGCAGCCCCTGTCTCGCAGCCGAATCCGCAGTCACCACCCCGGTAGTCCCGCAGCCACAAGGAGAGTCGTCAGAGCGATGGCCGGTCCCGCGTTCCGCGCCGCCGCCGTACGGGTGCGCACCCCCGCCACCAGCGCCAATCTCGGTCCGGGCTTCGACGCCTTCGGCCTGTCGCTGGGGCTCTACGACGACGTGGTCGTCCGCGTCGCCGACTCCGGCCTGCATGTCGACATCGCGGGTGAGGGCGCGGAAACGCTTCCCCGTGACGAGAACCACCTGCTCGTACGGTCCCTGCGCACGGCCTTCGAACTGCTCGGCGGGCAGCCGCGCGGCCTGGAGGTCGTCTGCGCCAACCGCATCCCGCACGGCCGCGGTCTGGGCTCCTCGTCGGCCGCGATCTGCGCCGGGATCGTCGCCGCGCGCGCGGTGACCATAGGCGGCGACGTCCGGCTGGACGATGTGGCGCTGCTCGAACTGGCCACCGAGATCGAGGGGCACCCCGACAATGTCGCCGCCTGTCTGCTCGGCGGATTCACGGTGGCCTGGACGGACGGCGGGGCGGCGCGCGCCATCAGGATGAAGCCCGCCGATTCCATCGTTCCGGTGGTTTTCGTGCCCGGGAGCCCGGTTCTCACCGAGACCGCCCGCGGCCTGCTGCCGCGTAACGTCCCGCATGTGGACGCGGCGGTCAACGCCGGCCGTGCCGCCCTGCTCGTAGAGGCCCTGACCAGGCGCCCCGAGCTGCTGCTCGCGGCCACCGAGGACCGGCTCCACCAGGACTACCGGACCCCGGCGATGCCGCAGAGCATCGCACTTGTCAACCGACTGCGCGCGGACGGCGTCCCCGCGGTCATCTCCGGCGCGGGCCCCACGGTCCTGGCGCTGGTCGAGGACGGTGCGGCCGACAAGGTCGCACGGCTTGCGGGCGAGGGATGGGCGGCCAATCGGCTCTCTCTCGACGACGCGGGGACGAGCGTTCTGCCGCTCGGCTCGTAGCCACAGGAGATTGCCGGTGAGTGAGAGGGGGAATGTTTGTTGGAGCCGGTAGTGTTAACCTCAAGTCTGCAGCCGACGTCTTTGAGGCGCGGTGCTTCGTGTCCCGCTTCGGGACCACCCTTCTTCCGGGAGCCTCCCCAACTGCCTGAGCAGCCTGCCTGAGCAGTTTTGAGCACGCACCGGAACCGGCACGACACCCCCCGCTTTTCCCAGCGGTGGGCCGAGCAGGGGGACCTCGGGCCGGACCCATTGCACGTATGCACGTTTGCAGATTTCTCCGCCATACCCGGCGGGACCACCGCCCCGGCACGGTCCACAAGACAGGACCGCAGTCGGACAGCACAACCGGTCGCCGAGCCAGAAGGCCGACGTCCGCTCCAGGGAAGGACCCTTCGTGAGCGACACCACCGATCTGATGGGCGTGACTGCCGACAGCACTGTCGACACGACCGCGCCCGCCGAAGGTGCTGCCACTGGCACCACCGCACGGCGCCGCCGCTCCGGCACCGGCCTCGAGGGCATGGTCCTGGCCGAGCTGCAGCAGGTCGCGTCAGGCCTCGGCATCAGGGGCACCGCGCGGATGCGCAAGAGCCAGCTGATCGAGGTCATCAAGGAGGCGCAGGCCGGGGGCTCGTCCGCCGCCAAGAGCGCCGACTCCGGCAGCGCCGACGCCGAGACCAAGCCGAAGCGGCGCGCGACCTCCAAGGCCCGCACGGGCGACGCCGCCGAGGACAAGTCCGGCAAGGCCGAGACGGCCGTGGCCCAGCAGCAGATCGATATCCCCGGCCAGCCCGCCAGTGACGATCAGCCCACGGGCGAGCGCCGCCGTCGCAGGGCCACCGCGCAGGCGGGCAGCCCCGAGATCGCCGCGGACGCCAGGGCCGAGGCCCCGGCCGATGTCAAGGTCGAGGCCCAGCCCGACGCCAAGGCCGAGGCGGCCGTCTCCGCGTCCGCCAACGGCTCGGCGCAGGCCGAGGCCGACGGCCGGCGCGGCGAGCGCCAGGAGCGCGGTCAGCGCGGCGACCGTGACCGCGGCGAGCGCGGCGACCGCCGTGACCGCCAGCGCGACCGCCGGGGCAAGGGCGAGGACCAGCAGGGCGGCCAGGGCGGTCAGCAGCAGGGCGGCGGCAGCCGCCAGCAGCGCGACAACCGCGGCGGCGGCCAGGGCCAGAGCCAGGGCGGCGGCCAGAACACCGGACCGCAGGACGATTTCGACGACGAGGCGGGCGGCCGGCGCGGCCGGCGCGGGCGCTACCGCGACCGCCGCGGCCGTCGTGGCCGTGACGAGTTCGGGCCCGGCGAGCCGCAGGTCGCCGACGACGATGTGCTGATCCCCGTCGCGGGCATCCTCGACATCCTCGACAACTACGCGTTCATCAGGACTTCCGGCTACCTGCCCGGTCCCAACGACGTGTATGTCTCGCTCGCCCAGGTCCGCAAGAACGGCCTGCGCAAGGGTGACCATGTCACCGGCGCGGTCCGCCAGCCCAAGGAAGGCGAGCGCCGCGAGAAGTTCAATGCGCTGGTCCGCCTCGACTCCGTCAACGGCATGGCGCCCGAAACCGGCCGCGGCCGACCGGAGTTCCAGAAGTTGACGCCGCTCTACCCGCAGGACCGGCTCCGGCTGGAGACCGACCCGGGTGTGCTGACGACGCGGATCATCGACCTGGTCGCCCCCATCGGCAAGGGCCAGCGCGGTCTGATCGTGGCCCCGCCGAAGACCGGTAAGACCATGATCCTCCAGGCCATCGCCAACGCGATCACGGTCAACAGCCCCGAGTGCCATCTGATGGTCGTCCTCGTCGACGAGCGCCCGGAAGAGGTCACCGACATGCAGCGGTCGGTCAAGGGCGAGGTCATCTCCTCGACCTTCGACCGCCCGGCCGAGGACCACACCACCGTCGCCGAACTGGCCATCGAGCGCGCCAAGCGCCTGGTCGAGCTGGGTCACGACGTGGTCGTCCTGCTGGACTCCATCACCCGTCTGGGCCGTGCGTACAACCTCGCGGCTCCCGCCTCCGGACGCATCCTGTCCGGTGGTGTCGACTCGACCGCCCTCTACCCGCCGAAGCGCTTCTTCGGCGCGGCGCGCAACATCGAGGACGGCGGCTCGCTGACCATCCTGGCCACCGCGCTGGTCGAGACCGGCTCGCGCATGGACGAGGTGATCTTCGAGGAGTTCAAGGGCACCGGCAACATGGAGCTCAAGCTCGACCGGAAGCTCTCCGACAAGCGCATCTTCCCGGCGGTGGACGTGGACGCGTCCAGCACCCGTAAGGAAGAGATCCTGCTCGGCAGCGACGAGCTCGCTGTCGTCTGGAAGCTGCGCCGCGTGCTGCACGCCCTCGACCAGCAGCAGGCGATCGAGCTGCTGCTGGACAAGATGAAGCAGACGAAGTCGAACGCGGAGTTCCTGCTCCAGATCCAGAAGACGACGCCCGGCCCCGGAAACGGCAACGGCACCGACTGACCGGGACCGACCAGGTCCGACGCTCACGGAAAACCGCCCTCTCGCTCCGGCGAGGGGGCGGTTTTCCGTCTCCGGGCCGGCGTCTCCGGGCCCGCCACAGCGTGCCGTCCCACCCTTCTTGGTGCTTCACTGTGGGGACGAGTGGCGACAGAACGTCCCACATCACCTGGCGGGAGGTAGCGGAACCGGCGCGACGGATGAGGGAGACCATGACCGACCGGAGCGACAGCCGAATACATGGCGGCGACAAGAGCCGCAAGACCTCGGGCAAGCGCCGGCGCGCGACCACCCTCGTGGCGTGGTGCGCCGCGGCTCTGGTGCTCCTCGGCGGCTCCGGGCTCGGTTTCGTCTATTTCAAGCTCGACGGCAACCTCTCGGGCATCGACATCAACGCCCTGCTGGGCCGCGACCGCCCGCCCGACCCCGACAACGGCTCCGAGGACATCCTCGTCCTCGGCTCCGACTCCCGGGCCGGCGCGAACGCCGCCTACGGCCAGGACGGCGGCGGCGCCCGCTCCGACACCGCGATGATCGTCCATGTCCACAAGGGCCACAAGACGGCCAGCGTCGTCTCGATACCGCGGGACACCCTGATCGACCGCCCCGAGTGCACCGACTCCAAGGGCGCCACCGTGCCCGGCGCGCGGCTCGCCATGTTCAACACGGCGTACGAGGTCGGTGGCCCCGCCTGCGCCGTGAAGACCGTCGAGACGATGTCCGGTATCCGTATGGATCACTACATCGAGGTCGACTTCACCGGCTTCAAGAAGGTCGTCGACCAGCTCGGCGGCGTGCGGATCACCACCACGCGGGCCATCGACGACCCCAAGAGCCATCTGAAGCTCGCGCCCGGCACCCACATCCTCGACGGTGAGCAGTCCCTCGGTCTCGTACGGACCCGGCACAGCATCGGCGACGGCAGCGACCTGGGCCGGATAGAGCTCCAGCAGGCCTTCGTCAAGGCGCTGATCGACCAGGTCAGGAGCATCGGTCTGTTCAGCAGCCCGAAGAAGCTGTACGGCCTCGCCGACACCGCCACCCGTGCGATCACCCTCGACTCCCAGCTCGATTCGATCGCCAAACTGGTCGGATTCGCCGACGGCCTCAAGGATCTCGGCGCCAAGGACGTCAAGATGATCACGCTCCCGGTCCGGTACGACCCCGCCGACCGCAACCGCGTACTGCCCCTCCAGGCCGAATCCGAGCAGGTCTGGACGGCGCTCAGGCAGGACAGGCCCATCCCCGCCTCCGCGACCAAGGACTCCGCGGGCGACCAGCGCGACGCGAATGGCGTGGTGAGGGGCGGCTGACCGGTCCGCCCCCGCGATCCGCCCGCGAGGGGCACCGGCTTTCCATGGGTGTGGGGCGGAATCCGGAATACTTTCCGCCGCACCCCCGTTTTGGGAGATACGGCCGGTCCTGGCAGACTGGTACGTCGGTCCCGGTTCACGCACGCGCACTCCGCACGTGCGACCCGGCACCCTCCCCGCCTCCGCGTGGGGAAGTTCCCTAGGAGAACCCCTTGAAGCGCGACATCCACCCCGCGTACGTCGAGACCCAGGTCAGCTGCACCTGCGGTGCGTCGTTCACCACCCGGAGCACCATCGAGTCCGGCACCATCCGTGCCGACCTCTGCTCCGAGTGCCACCCGTTCTACACGGGCAAGCAGAAGATCCTCGACACCGGTGGCCGCGTGGCCCGCTTCGAGGCCCGCTTCGGCAAGGCCGCCGCCTCCGCCAAGAAGTAGCGAGCAACCCGCGCCGGTTCTCGGTGCCCCGTTGACCGGGGCGCCGAGACCGGCGCTTTGGCGTCCCGAAGCACCTTTCGTACGGAAACCAGGAGCCCCCGATGTTCGAGGCGGTCGAGGAACTGATCGGCGAGCACGCCGATCTGGAGAAGAAGCTCGCCGACCCGTCGGTCCACGCGGACCAGGGACACGCGCGCAAGCTCAACAAGCGTTACGCCGAACTCACCCCGATCATCGGCACCTACCGCTCCTGGAAGCAGACCGGTGAGGACATCGTGACCGCCCGCGAGTTCGCGGCCGACGATCCCGATTTCGCCGCCGAGGTCAAGGAACTGGAGAAGCAGCGCGAGGAGCTGACCGAGAAGCTCCGCCTGCTGCTCGTACCGCGCGACCCCAGCGACGACAAGGACGTCATCCTGGAGGTCAAGGCCGGTGCGGGCGGCGACGAGTCGGCGCTCTTCGCGGGCGACCTGCTGCGCATGTATCTGCGGTACGCGGAGCGCGTCGGCTGGAAGACCGAGATCATCGACGCCACCGAATCCGAGCTGGGCGGCTACAAGGACGTCCAGGTCGCGGTGAAGACCAAGGGCGGCAACGGCGCCACCGAGCCAGGACAGGGCGTCTGGGCCCGGCTGAAGTACGAGGGCGGGGTGCACCGCGTACAGCGCGTGCCGTCCACCGAGTCGCAGGGCCGTATCCACACCTCCGCCGCCGGAGTGCTCGTCACGCCCGAGGCGGAGGAGGTCGACGTCGAGATCCACGCGAACGATCTGCGGATCGATGTCTACCGCTCCTCGGGACCCGGCGGCCAGTCCGTCAACACCACCGACTCCGCCGTCCGCATCACCCATCTGCCGACCGGCGTCGTCGCCTCCTGCCAGAACGAGAAGAGCCAGCTCCAGAACAAGGAACAGGCCATGCGTATCCTTCGCTCGCGGCTTCTCGCGGCGGCGCAGGAGGAGGCGGAGAAGAACGCCGCGGACGCCCGGCGCAGCCAGGTGCGCACGGTCGACAGGTCCGAGAAGATCCGGACGTACAACTTCCCGGAAAACCGGATCTCCGACCACCGCGTCGGCTTCAAGGCGTACAACTTGGACCAGGTGCTCGACGGAGAGCTGGACGCGGTCATCCAGGCCTGTGTCGACGCCGACTCCGCGGCGAAGCTCGCCGCCGCCCAGTAACCACTCTCGCAGTCCGGAGGAACCAGCGTGCAGCCACTTCCCGGTGGGCACAGCGACCCTCAGCGGCTCCGTCGCGGGCCCGCCAGCCGCGGCAGCCTGCTGCTCGCCGAGGTGGCCCAGGCCACTCAGCGGCTGGCGGACGCGGGCGTGCCCTCGCCGCGCTTCGACGCGGAGGAGCTGGCCGCGTATGTGCACGGCGTCAAGCGGGGAGAGCTGCACAACGTCAAGGACGCGGACTTCGACGCCCGCTACTGGGAGGCCGTGGCCCGCCGCGAGGCCCGCGAGCCGCTCCAGCACATCACCGGACGTGCCTTCTTCCGCTATCTGGAACTCCAGGTGGGCCCCGGCGTGTTCGTGCCGCGCCCGGAGACCGAGTCGGTCGTCGGCTGGGCGATAGACGCGGTGCGCGCCATGGACGTCGTGGAGCCGCTGATCGTCGACCTGTGCGCGGGCTCAGGCGCGATCGCGCTCGCGATGGCACAGGAGGTGCCGCGCTCGCGCGTACACGCCGTGGAGCTGTCGGAGCAGGCCCTCGCCTGGACGCGGAAGAACGCGGAGGGGTCCAGGGTCACCGTCCACCAGGGAGACGCTCTGAGCGCCCTCACGGAGTTCGACGGCCAGGTCGACCTGGTCATCTCCAACCCGCCGTACATCCCGCTGACCGAGTGGGAGTACGTCGCGCCCGAGGCCCGTGACCACGATCCGGAGATGGCCCTCTTCTCCGGCGAGGACGGCCTCGACACGATCCGTGGCATCGAACGCACCGCGCACCGGCTGCTGCGGCCGGGCGGTCTGGTCGTCGTCGAGCACGCGGACACCCAGGGCGGCCAGGTGCCGTGGATCTTCAGCGAGGAATCCGGCTGGGCCGACGCCGCCGACCACCCCGATCTGAACAAGCGACCGCGCTTCGCGACGGCCCGTAAGGCCATGCCGTGACCGCGCCGGCCGCACCGAGCGCAGCACCGGGCGCCGTTTCGAGCGCCGCACAGACAGCCGCACCGGCGGCGAACCGGGCATCACACCACAGGAGGGCCGGCTAAATGGCACGGCGATACGACTGCAACGACGCGACCGACCGTACGACGGGTCTGCGCGAGGCCGCGTCGGCCGTCCGCCGTAGTGAGCTGGTCGTGCTGCCCACCGACACCGTCTACGGGATCGGTGCGGACGCCTTCAGCTCCGAGGCCGTCGCCGATCTGCTGGCGGCCAAGGGGCGTGGCCGCAATATGCCCACCCCTGTCCTGATCGGTTCCCCGAACACCCTGCACGGCCTGGTCACCGACTTCTCCGAGCAGGCCTGGGAACTGGTCGACGCGTTCTGGCCCGGCGCCCTCACCCTCGTCGCCAAGCACCAGCCGTCCCTCCAGTGGGACCTCGGGGACACCCGCGGCACGGTCGCCATCCGGATGCCGCTGCACCCCGTCGCCATCGAACTGCTCACCGAGGTCGGCCCGATGGCCGTCTCCAGCGCCAATCTCACGGGACACCCGGCCCCCGAGGACTGCGATGCCGCGCAGGAGATGCTCGGGGACGCCGTCTCCGTCTATCTCGACGGCGGCCCGACGCCCGGGATCGTCCCCTCCTCGATCGTCGACGTCACCGGCGGGGTCCCGGTACTGCTGCGGGCCGGCGCCCTGGACGCGGACGAGCTCCGCAAGGTGGTACCCGACCTTGAGGTGGCCAATTGACCGCCCCTGAGGGGCGTGGCATAGCGGAGACCGTATTCACCGGCAACACCTTCCGCATCCTCCACGTCAGCACCGGCAACGTGTGCCGCTCGCCCATCACCGAGCGGCTGAACCGGCATGCCCTGACCGTCCGCCTCGGTGAACGGCTCACCGGCGGCCTGATCGTGGAGAGCGCGGGCACCTGGGGGCACGAGGGCGCCGCCATGGAGGCCAACGCCGAAGCCGTGCTGGCCGACTTCGGCGCGGACGCCTCCGGCTTCGTCGGCCGTGAGCTGCTCGACGAACATGTCATCCGTGCCGACCTGGTCCTCACCGCGACCCGGGACCACCGCGCCCAGGTGATCTCCATGGGCCACTCGGCGGGGCTGCGTACCTTCACGCTCAAGGAGTTCACCCGGCTGGTGCGCGCCATAGACCCGGCGACGCTGCCGGACCCCCTCGACGAGGGCGTGGTCGAGCGCGCCCGCGCCCTGGTCCGCGCGGCGGCGGCGCTCCGCGGCTGGCTGCTGGCGCCCACGGCGGACGCGGACGAGGTCTACGACCCGTACGGGGCGCCCATCACGTTCTTCCGCTCCATCGGCGAGGAGATCCACCAGGCGCTGGACCCGGTCGTCACGGCACTGACGGGAGTCCCGGCGAAGCCGAGTTCTTTTTGAGGGCTCGGTTCGCCTCCGGGCGCTCTATGCCCCTGTCGACGGTCGACCGTGCTCGATTCCCTCGTACCTCGGGAACCTCCGCCCACGCGGCGGAGCCGCATATCGAGCACAGCCTCCCTTTCGACAGCGGCGCGCCCTTCGGCTCACTCGCCGGCGGCCGTGGGCACCCGGAACGTCTGGGCACCCGGGTCCCCCATACGTGGGCACCCGGAACGGATCGGCATCCGGGAAACCCGTGTCGCCCGTCGCGCATCGGCGTGCCCGCCCGCCTACATTGGAAGGCACGCACCCCCTCCGAGGTCCGGAGTCCGCCATGTCCGTCGTCAGCGCCCCCCATACGACAGCGTCGGACGCCCTGCGGCGGCAGGATCCCGAGATGGCCGAGGTCATCCTCGGGGAGACACGTCGGCAGGCGGACAGTCTTCAACTGATCGCCGCCGAGAATTTCACTTCGCCCGCCGTCCTCGCCGCGCTCGGTTCCCCGCTCGCCAACAAGTACGCCGAGGGCTATCCCGGCGCCCGCCACCACGGCGGCTGCGAGCTGGTCGACGCGGCCGAGCGGATCGCGATCGCGCGGGCGAAGGCGCTGTTCGGGGCCGAGCACGCCAACGTACAGCCGCACTCAGGCTCCTCCGCCGTCCTGGCCACGTACGCCGCCCTGCTGCGGCCAGGAGACACCGTGCTGGCCATGGGGCTGCCGTACGGCGGGCATCTCACCCATGGCGCGCCCGTGAACTTCTCCGGCCGCTGGTTCGACTTCGTCGGGTACGGGGTCGACGCGGAGAGCGGGATCATCGACTACGCGCAGGTGCACCAGCTGGCGCGGACGCACCGGCCCAAAGCGATCGTCTGCGGGTCGATCTCCTATCCGCGGCATATCGACTACGCCACGTTCCGGGAGATCGCCGACGACGTCGGCGCGTATCTGATCGCGGACGCCGCGCATCCGATCGGGCTGGTCGCCGGGGGAGCGGCGCCCAATCCCGTGCCGTATGCCGATGTCGTGTGCGCGACGACACACAAGGTGCTGCGCGGACCGCGCGGCGGGATGATCCTGTGCGACGAGGAGTACGCGGAGCGTGTCGACCGGGCGGTGTTCCCTTTCACGCAGGGCGGCGCGCAGATGCACACGATCGCGGCAAAAGGGGTCGCCTTCGGGGAGGCGGCGACCCCGGCGTTCACGGCGTACGCGCACCGGGTCGTCGCCAACGCCCGTGCGCTGGCCGAGGCGTTGGCCGCGGAGGGTCTTCTCATCACTACGGGTGGTACCGATACGCATCTGATCACCGCCGACCCCTCGCCCCTGGGGGTGGAAGGCAGGACGGCCCGCGGCCGGCTGGCCGCCGCCGGGGTGGTGCTGGACACCTGCGCGCTGCCCCACCCGGACGGGCGCGGCCTCCGGCTGGGCACCGCCGCCGTGACCACACAGGGCATGGGAGAGGCGGAAATGCGCCGGATCGCGGCCCTGTTCGCCGCGGCGCTGCGTGAGGATATCGCGAAGGCGCGGGGGGTCCGCGGTGAAGTACGGAGCCTGACCGGGCGTTTTCCGCCGTATGGGACCCTTTCCTGAATGGAACATCCGGGGGCGGGAAGCCGTGCAACCATCTCGCCCGGTGCGTTGTCCTTGCTCATAAGGCGACTCGGTTTCCATCGGTGGATCCGGAGCGGGCTAGTGTGTGGGGCTGAGATGGCCAGCGATTCCTGTGGGGCAGCCCGTGCGTGATTACCTGCTGACGCTCTGTGTGACGGCTGCGGTGACCTATCTGCTGACCGGCCCGGTGCGGAAGTTCGCCATCGCGACCGGAGCGATGCCGGAGATCCGCGCCCGCGACGTGCACCGCGAACCGACGCCGAGGCTCGGCGGCATCGCCATGTTCTTCGGGCTGTGCGCCGGACTGCTCGTCGCCGACAATTTGCAGAACCTCAACGGGGTCTTCGAGCTCTCCAACGAACCGCGTGCGCTGCTCTCCGGTGCCGCCCTGATCTGGCTGATCGGTGTCCTCGACGACAAGTTCGAGATCGACGCGCTGATCAAGCTGGGCGCCCAGATGATCGCCGCCGGTGTGATGGTGATGCAGGGTCTGACGATCCTGTGGATCCCGGTGCCCGGTATCGGCATGGTCTCGCTGACCTCCTGGCAGGGCACGCTGCTCACCGTCGCGCTGGTGGTGATCACCATCAACGCGGTCAACTTCGTGGACGGTCTCGACGGGCTCGCCGCGGGCATGGTCTGTATCGCCGCCACCGCCTTCTTCCTGTACACCTACCGGCTCTGGTACGGGTACGGCATCGAGGCCGCCGCCCCCGCCACCCTCTTCGCCGTCATCCTGATGGGCATGTGCGTGGGCTTCCTGCCCCACAACATGCATCCGGCCCGCATCTTCATGGGCGACTCGGGTTCGATGCTGATCGGCCTGGTGCTCTCGGCGGGCGCGATCTCCGTGACGGGCCAGGTCGACCTGGATGTCCTGAAGGTCTTCGAGGGTTCGGGACGCGCGGCCACCCACGCGGCACTGCCGGTCTTCATCCCGCTGCTGCTGCCGCTGACGATCATCGCGATCCCCTTCGCGGACCTGGTGCTGGCGGTCGTACGCCGTGCCTGGAACGGTCAGTCACCGTTCGCCGCGGACCGCGGCCATCTCCATCACCGGCTGCTGGAGATCGGTCACTCGCACAGCAGGTCCGTCCTGATCATGTACTTCTGGTCGGCGCTGATCGCGTTCGGTGTGGTGCTGTACTCGGTGCACTCGGCGTCGATGTGGATCCTGCCGGTGGTCGTCGTCCTGAGCGCGGTGGGGCTGGTGCTCCTGCTGCTGCCGCGCTTCACACCGCGGGCCCCGCTCTGGGCGCAGGCCTTCGTACCGCCGCGCTACCGGCGCCGCAAGCGGGCCGCCGCCGGGCCGGACGGATCGCACGAGGAGATCGTTCCCGAGCCGGTCCCGGAGCCGCTGGGGGCGCAGGAGATCGCGGCGGAGCGTACGCCTGTTCCCGCCGGCGTCAACGGGGCGACCGCCCTCGGCGCTCGTTCGCGTTTTTCCGACAGAAGAAAGGCCGATTCCAGGCGCTGACCCTGGGGCCATTACACTCGTCGGTGCCCAATACCAGACACAACACACCGCTGTCGTGCGCACACGCGCGGGTTAACTCTCATGTGTGACAGTCAGCACACCACCATGGTAAAGACCTCATCAAATAGTTTGTGATACTGTTCACGAGACCCGGCGACAGAGCCGAAGGACCGTAGTGCGACGGTCCGTTGGCCCGAGAAACCCTCTCTCGGACCGGGCCTACGCTCGTCCATGACGACACCATCTGCCCCACCCATTCAGCGGAGCTGCCGCCATGCCGTCCAACGACGTCCGGACCCTCCTTCACGCCGCCGTGCCCACTGCCGCCGTCGGCGTTGTCGCCGCTGTGGTCAGCGGTGTGGTCGCGGGAGGTAAGGGGGCTCTGGGAGCCGCCGTCGGCGCGCTGCTGGTCATCTTCTTCATGGGCATGGGGCTCACGGTTCTCCAGCGCACGGCGAAGTCCCTGCCGCAGTTGTTCCAGGCGATGGGGCTGATGCTCTACACGGCCCAGCTGCTGCTGGTGCTCATCTTCGTGGCCGCCTTCAAGGACACCACGTTGTTCCACCCGAAGGCGTTCGCTCTCACGCTCGTTGTGACGACCCTCGTCTGGGTCGCCGCTCAGGCTCGCGCGCACATGAAGGCCAAGATCCTCTACGTCGACCCCGAATCCTCGTCGGCCGGTACGGCCGAGAAGACGGGATCGTCGGCGTGAGAGGTAGGGCCGGGATAAGTGCCCGTTCGGGATCCTGCTATCGTCCGGTGCCAACTGCGGCATTGCGGGCGCGGGCATCCGAGCTGACGCCTGTTCTTACGCGAGGCTCAACGCCCGACCGCCGTCCCCACATCCGTAACACCAGTCCAGTGCCGAACCGCGGCTGCGCGCCGCGCCGACACAACGAGGTTGCCGTACCTATGCGCCATGCTGAAGGAGCCCGCGGTGAGTGCTGACCCGACGCAGGTGCTCGCCTTCGAGACCGACTGCCACATCTTCGCTGACTGTGGCTTCCCGGCACCCGGCCTGCACTCGTTCCTGTTCAAGCCGATCTTCGGCAACGCGGACAGTAACTTGTACTTCAACAAGACGATGCTGCTGGCCCTGCTCGGCTCCATCATCATCGTGGGCTTCTTCTGGGCCGCTTTCCGCAAGCCGAAGGTTGTCCCGGGCAAGCTTCAGATGGTGGCCGAGGCCGGCTACGACTTCGTACGCCGCGGCGTCGTCTACGAGATCATCGGCAAGAAGGAAGGCGAGAAGTACGTACCTCTGGTCGTCTCGATCTTCTTCTTCGTCTGGGTGATGAACATCTGGTCGATCGTCCCCCTCGCGCAGTTCCCGGTGACGTCGATCATCGCCTACCCGGCGGGCCTCGCACTGATCGTCTACGTCCTCTGGGTGTCGCTCACGTTCAAGAGGCACGGCTTCGTCGGTGCCTTCAAGAACTTCAGCGGCTATGACAAATCGCTCGGCCCGGTCCTCCCGCTCTCGATGGCCATCGAGCTCTTCTCGAACCTGCTGGTCCGGCCGTTCACCCACGCGGTGCGACTCTTCGCGAACATGTTCGCCGGCCACACGCTGCTGCTGCTCTTCACGATCGCGAGCTGGTACCTGCTCAACGGCATCGGCATCGCCTACGCGAGCATCTCGTTCGTGATGGTCCTCGTGATGACCGTCTTCGAGCTCTTCATCCAGGCCGTCCAGGCGTATGTGTTCGTGCTCCTGACGTGCAGCTTCATCCAGGGCGCGCTGGCCGAGAGCCACTGAGTCCCCGCCCCAGACCCCCAAGACGTCCGGTGGCCAACCCCCACCGGTCCGTGAAAGAGAAGGAAGAACTGGCATGTCCCAGACCCTTGCTGCTGTCACCGGCTCCCTCAGCTCCGTCGGGTATGGCCTTTCCGCCATCGGTCCCGGCGTCGGCGTCGGCATCATCTTCGGTAACGGAACCCAGGCTCTCGCCCGTCAGCCCGAGGCGGCCGGTCTGATTCGTACCAACCAGATCCTCGGCTTCGCCTTCTGTGAGGCGCTGGCCCTTATCGGCCTGGTCATGCCGTTCGTCTACCCGTAAGACGAACCGCGACAGCCAGCTTTACCTAGACGAAAGGCACTGATGTGAACCCTCTGGTTCAGCTCGCGGCGGAGGAAGCGCAAAACCCGCTGATTCCTCCGGTTCCCGAGCTCGTCATCGGCCTGATCGCTTTCGTCATCGTCTTCGGCTTCCTTGCCAAGAAGCTCCTTCCGAACATCAACAAGGTTCTGGAAGAGCGTCGCGAGGCCATCGAGGGCGGTATCGAGAAGGCCGACGCCGCCAAGACCGAGGCCGAGAGCGTCCTTGAGCAGTACAAGGCGCAGCTCGCCGAGGCCCGGCACGAGGCCGCCAGGCTCCGCCAGGAGGCGACCGAGCAGGGCACCGCGATCATCCAGGAGATGAGGGCGGAAGGTCAGCGGCAGCGTGAAGAGATCGTCGCCGCCGGTCACGCCCAGATCGAGGCCGACCGCAAGGCCGCGGCCAGCGCGCTGCGTCAGGACGTGGGCAAGCTCGCCACCGAACTGGCCGGCAAGCTGGTCGGGGAGTCCCTTGAGGACCACGCCCGGCAGAGCCGCACCATCGACCGCTTCCTCGACGAGCTTGAGGACGGCGCATCGAAGGCCGAGGCCACGCGATGAACGGAGCGAGCCGCGAGGCGCTGGCCGCCGCGCGTGAGCGTCTTGACGCGCTGACCGACTCCACGTCGGTCGACGCGGCGAAGCTCGCCGAGGAGCTGGCCGCCGTGACCGCGCTGCTCGACCGTGAGGTCTCGCTGCGTCGGGTCCTGACCGACCCGGCGCAGGCAGGCGAGGCCAAGGCGGAACTGGCCGGACGGCTGCTGAGCGGACAGGTGGGCGGTCCGGCCGCCGATCTGGTCGCGGGCATGGTCCGTTCCCGCTGGTCGCAGCCGCGTGACCTGGTCGACTCGGTGGAGGAGCTTTCGGCGACCGCCGAGCTCACCTCCGCTCAGCGGGCGGGTTCGCTGGACGACGTGGAGGACGAGCTGTTCCGGTTCGGCCGGATCGTCGAGTCCAGCCCCGCGCTGCGGGCCGCGCTGACCGACCGGTCGGCGACGACCACCGCCAGGACCGGCCTTCTCAACAGTCTGCTGGGCGGCCGGGCCAATCCGGCCACCGAGCGTCTGGTAGTGCGTCTCGTCACCCGGCCCCGGGGACGTAGCCTGGAATCGGGTCTCCAGACCCTGTCCCGGCTCGCCGCGGCGCGCCGGGACCGGATGGTCGCCATCGTCACCTCGGCCGTGCCGCTCAGTGACGGGCAGAAGCAGCGTCTCGGCGCCGCTCTGGCCGGACTGTACGGCCACCCGATGCATCTGAACCTGGACGTGGACCCCGAGGTCCTCGGCGGGATCTCGGTGCGGGTGGGCGACGAGGTCATCAACGGCACTGTCGCCGACCGTCTCGAAGAGGCGGAACGGCGACTCGCGGGCTGACGGCGGGCGGCGCGGCCGTCCGTCGACGCAGGCAGACGCAGGCAACAGAACAGAGCAACACCAGCGGCCCGGTTGGGCCGTGCAGAAATTGCAGAAGATTCCTGGGGGTCGCCCCCAGACCCGCAGACCCCCAAAGAAACTTCGGGCCCAACAAGGAGAGCAGGGAACCCAGATGGCGGAGCTCACGATCCGGCCGGAGGAGATCCGGGACGCGCTGGAGAACTTTGTCCAGTCGTACAAGCCGGACGCGGCCTCGCGCGAGGAGGTCGGTACGGTCAGCGTGGCCGGTGACGGCATCGCGAAGGTCGAGGGTCTGCCCTCGGCCATGGCGAACGAGCTGCTGAAGTTCGAGGACGGCACCCTTGGCCTCGCCCTCAACCTTGAGGAGCGCGAGATCGGTTCGATCGTCCTCGGCGAGTTCAGCGGTATCGAGGAGGGACAGTCGGTCACCCGTACCGGCGAGGTCCTCTCCGTCGCTGTCGGCGAGGGCTACCTGGGTCGCGTGGTCGACCCGCTCGGCAACCCGATCGACGGCCTCGGCGAGATCGAGACCGAAGGCCGCCGCGCCCTGGAGCTGCAGGCCCCGGGCGTCATGGTCCGTAAGTCGGTCCACGAGCCGATGCAGACCGGCTACAAGGCTGTCGACGCCATGGTGCCGATCGGCCGTGGCCAGCGTCAGCTGATCATCGGCGACCGGCAGACCGGCAAGACCGCTCTGGCCGTCGACACGATCATCAACCAGCGCGACAACTGGCGCTCGGGCGACACCAACAAGCAGGTCCGCTGCATCTACGTCGCCATCGGCCAGAAGGGCTCCACCATCGCGGGTGTCCGCGGTGCGCTGGAGGAGGCGGGCGCCCTCGAGTACACGACGATCGTCGCCGCCCCCGCGTCCGACCCGGCCGGCTTCAAGTACCTGGCGCCGTACACCGGCTCGGCCATCGGCCAGCACTGGATGTACCAGGGCAAGCACGTCCTGATCATCTTCGACGACCTTTCGAAGCAGGCCGACGCCTACCGCGCCGTGTCCCTGCTGCTGCGCCGTCCGCCGGGCCGTGAGGCCTACCCGGGCGACGTCTTCTACCTGCACTCGCGTCTGCTGGAGCGCTGCGCCAAGCTCTCCGACGACATGGGCGCCGGTTCGATGACGGGTCTCCCGATCGTCGAGACGAAGGCCAACGACGTGTCGGCGTTCATTCCGACCAACGTCATCTCCATCACCGACGGACAGTGCTTCCTGGAGTCCGACCTGTTCAACGCCGGCCAGCGGCCCGCGCTGAACGTCGGTATCTCGGTCTCCCGAGTCGGTGGCTCCGCCCAGCACAAGGCGATGCGCCAGGTCTCCGGCCGACTGCGTGTGGACCTCGCCCAGTACCGTGAGCTGGAGGCGTTCGCGTCCTTCGGTTCCGACCTGGACGCGGCCTCCAAGGCGTCCCTGGAGCGCGGTAAGCGCATGGTCGAGCTGCTGAAGCAGCCGCAGTACGCGCCGTTCCCGGTGGAGGAGCAGGTCGTCTCCGTCTGGGCCGGCACCAACGGCAAGATGGACGACGTACCGGTCGCCGACATCCGTCGCTTCGAGAGCGAGCTGCTCGAGTACCTGCGCCGCGAGCGCAAGGACCTGCTGACCAGCATCGCCGAGGGCGCGAAGATGTCCGACGACACGATCCAGTCGATCGCGGACGCCATCACCGCCTTCAAGCGGCAGTTCGAGACCTCGGACGGCAAGCTCCTCGGCGACGACGCGCCGGCCGTCAGCGTCTCCAAGTGACGACGGAAGGGACCTGACTCATGGGAGCCCAGCTCCGGGTCTACAAGCGTCGCATCAAATCCGTCACCGCGACCAAGAAGATCACCAAGGCGATGGAGATGATCGCCGCCTCGCGCATCGTCAAGGCGCAGCGCCAGGTGGCGGCCTCCACCCCGTACGCGACCGAGCTGACCCGCGCGGTCACCGCGGTGGCGACGGGGTCGACGACCAAGCACCCCCTGACCACCGAGGCGGAGACGCCGACCCGCGCCGCGGTCCTGCTCGTGACGAGCGACCGCGGTCTGGCCGGCGGCTACTCCTCGAACGCCATCAAGGCGGCGGAGCGGCTCACCGAGCGGCTCCGCGGTGAGGGCAAGGAGGTCGACACGTACATCGTCGGCCGCAAGGGTGTCGCCTACTACGGCTTCCGTGAGCGCAAGGTCACGGACTCGTGGAGCGGCTTCACCGACAGCCCGACGTACGCGGACGCCAAGCAGGTCGCGGCGCCGCTGATCGCGGCCGTCCAGCAGGACACGGCCGAGGGCGGCGTGGACGAGCTCCACATCGTCTTCACCGAGTTCGTGTCGATGCTGACGCAGACGCCGGTGCAGCACCGGCTGCTGCCGCTCAGCCTGGAGACGGCCGAGGAGTCGGGCACGAAGAGCGAGATCCTTCCGCTCTTCGACTTCGAGCCGTCGGCGGAGGACGTCCTCGACGCCCTGCTGCCGCGCTACGTCGAGAGCCGTATCTACAACGCGCTGCTCCAGGCCGCCGCTTCCAAGCACGCTGCCACCCGCCGCGCGATGAAGTCGGCGACCGACAACGCCGGGGACCTCATCAAGAGCCTGTCCCGGCTTGCCAACGCGGCCCGCCAGGCCGAAATCACCCAGGAAATCAGCGAGATCGTCGGTGGCGCGAGCGCCCTGGCCGACGCGACCGCGGGGAGTGAAAATTAATGACGACCACAGTTGAGGCGGCCACCCCGGGAAGCACGGCCACGGGCCGCGTCGCCCGGGTCATCGGCCCGGTCGTCGACGTGGAGTTCCCCGTCGACGCGATGCCGGACATCTACAACGCGCTGCACGTCGAGGTCGCCGACCCGGCCGAGGAGGGCAAGCTCAAGACGCTGACCCTCGAAGTCGCCCAGCACCTGGGCGACGGTCTGGTCCGCGCGGTCTCGATGCAGCCCACCGACGGTCTGGTGCGCCAGGCCCCGGTGACCGACACGGGCGACGGCATCACCGTGCCGGTCGGCGATGTGACCAAGGGCAAGGTGTTCAACACCCTCGGTCAGATCCTGAACGAGCCCGAGGCCGAGTCGCAGATCACCGAGCGCTGGCCGATCCACCGCAAGGCCCCGGCCTTCGACCAGCTTGAGTCGAAGACCGAGATGTTCGAGACCGGCCTGAAGGTCGTCGACCTGCTGACCCCGTACGTCAAGGGCGGCAAGATCGGTCTGTTCGGTGGTGCGGGCGTCGGCAAGACCGTCCTCATCCAGGAAATGATCATGCGTGTGGCCAAGCTGCACGACGGTGTTTCCGTGTTCGCCGGTGTCGGTGAGCGCACCCGTGAGGGCAACGACCTCATCGACGAGATGACCGAGTCGGGCGTGCTGGACAAGACCGCGCTGGTCTTCGGCCAGATGGACGAGCCGCCGGGCACGCGTCTGCGGGTGGCGCTCTCCGCGCTGACCATGGCGGAGTACTTCCGCGATGTGCAGAAGCAGGACGTGCTGCTCTTCATCGACAACATCTTCCGCTTCACCCAGGCCGGTTCCGAGGTCTCCACGCTGCTCGGCCGTATGCCGTCCGCGGTGGGTTACCAGCCGACGCTGGCGGACGAGATGGGTGTGCTCCAGGAGCGCATCACCTCGACCCGCGGTCACTCGATCACCTCGATGCAGGCGATCTACGTTCCCGCGGACGACCTGACCGACCCGGCGCCCGCCACGACCTTCGCGCACCTCGACGCGACGACCGTGCTGTCGCGTCCGATCTCGGAGAAGGGCATCTACCCGGCGGTGGACCCGCTGGACTCGACGTCCCGCATCCTGGACCCGCGCTACATCTCGCAGGCGCACTACGACGCGGCCAGCCGCGTCAAGGGAATCCTGCAGAAGTACAAGGACCTCCAGGACATCATCGCGATCCTCGGTATCGACGAGCTGGGCGAGGAGGACAAGCTCGTTGTCCACCGGGCCCGTCGCGTCGAGCGCTTCCTGTCGCAGAACACCCACGCCGCCAAGCAGTTCACCGGTCTGGAGGGTTCCGACGTGCCGCTCGACGAGTCGATCGCCGCGTTCAACGCGATCTGTGACGGGGAGTACGACCACTTCCCCGAGCAGGCGTTCTTCATGTGCGGTGGCATCGAGGACCTGAAGGCCAAGGCCAAGGAACTCGGCGTTTCCTGAGCCGTCGGCGCACGGAGGGGGGCGGGTACCTCCCGCCCCCCTCCGACGCTCTTATCGACACCCCATAGAATTGAAGCCAACACCCGGCGATACGGCCGGGTGGTGACCCGAGGAGCCACCCTTGGCTGCTGAGCTGCATGTCGAGCTGGTCGCCGCTGACCGCAGTATCTGGTCCGGCGAGGCCACCCTGGTCGTCGCGCGCACCACGTCCGGCGACATCGGCGTCATGCCCGGTCACCAGCCGCTGCTCGGTGTGCTGGAGTCGGGCCCGGTGACCATTCGTACGAGTGAGGGCGAAACAGTCGTGGCCGCTGTGCACGGCGGTTTCCTCTCGTTCGCCGACAACAAGCTTTCGCTGCTGGCGGAGATCGCCGAGCTGGCGGACGAGATCGACACCCAGCGCGCCGAGCGTGCGCTGGAACGCGCGAAGTCGGGTGACGACGACGCCGCCGAACGGCGCGCCGATGTCCGACTGCGTGCGGTGGCGGTGCGCTGAGCGCTGCTATCACGGATTTATCCTCAGCCGCGGCTCGTTCCGGATCCCTCCGGACCGGGTCGCGGCTGAGGCGATGCGGGTGCGGTTCCTGTTCCGGTACTGAATGAGGCGAGGAGGTCGGTGTTTGATGGTCCTCGCTCTGCTCATTTGCGGACTGGTCGTCGTACTGGTTGCGGTGGGGCTCTTCGTCTTCGGTCTGCGCAGGCGGCTGATCCAGCGCTCCGGCGGGACGTTCGACTGCAGTCTGCGCTGGAACGTGCCGGCGGAACCCGATCTCTCCGGCAAGGGCTGGGTGTACGGCGTGGCCCGCTACAACGGCGACCGCATCAACTGGTTCCGGGTCTTCTCCTACGCCCCGCGCCCGCGCCGTACGCTGGAGCGCTCCGCGATCGAGGTGGTGTCGCGCCGTGCGCCCGAGGGCGAGGAGGAGCTGGCGCTGCTCTCCGACGCGGTCATCCTGGGCTGTGCGCACCGCGGGGTCCGGCTGGAGCTGGCGATGAGTGATGACGCCCTCACCGGCTTTCTGGCCTGGCTGGAGGCGGCTCCGCCGGGTCAGCGGGTGAATGTGGCCTGAGCCCTGACCCGCTGTCAGGGCCCGGACGGACATGATGAAGGGGGCGGCGCTCGGGCGCCGCCCCCTTCACCTGTGCTGTCGCGGCTATCCGAGACCGTTGTTGAGCGCGGTCACCAGCTCGCCGTTGGCGGTGTCACCCGTGAAGTCCCAGAAGAAGGCGCCTCCCAGGCTCTGCTGGTTCGCCCAGGCCATCTTGGATGTGATGGTGGCCGGGGTGTCATAGCTCCACCAGTTGCTGCCGCACTTGGCGTACGAGGTGCCCGCGATGGTGCCGGTGGGCGGGCAGGTGTTCTTCAGGACCTTGTAGTCCTCGATCCCGGCCTCGTACGTGCCGGGAGCGGCTCCGGTGGCGGTACCGCCCGGGGTCGCCTGGGTCACGCCGGTCCAGCCGCGCCCGTAGAAGCCGATGCCGAGCAGCAGCTTGTTGGCCGGTACGCCCTGCGCCTTGAACTTGGCTATCGCCTCGGCGGAGTTGAAGCCCGCCTGCGGGATGCCCGGGTACGAGGTGAGCGGGGAGTGCGGGGCCGTCGGGCCCTGCGCGGCGAAGGCGCCGAAGAAGTCGTACGTCATGACGTTGAACCAGTCCATGTACTGGGCCGCGCCCGCGTAGTCGACCTTGTCGATCTTGCCGCCGGCCGAGGCGTCCGCCGTGGTGGCGGCCGTGACCAGGTAGTTGGGACCGAACTTGGCGCGCATGGCCTGCATCATGTTCTTGAACGACGCGGGGCCGCTGGTGTCACAGGTCAGACCACAGGCGTTGGGGTACTCCCAGTCCAGATCGATGCCGTCGAAGACATCGGCCCAGCGCGGGTCCTCCACCAGGTCGTAGCAGGACTGCGCGAAGGCGGCGGGGTTCTGCACGGCCTGGCCGAAGCCGCCCGACCAGGTCCAGCCGCCGAACGACCAGAGGACCTTGATGTGCGGGTACTTGGCCTTGAGCTTGCGCAGCTGGTTGAAGCTGCCGCGCAACGGCTGGTCCCAGGTGTCGGCGACGCCGTCGACGGACTGGTCGGCGGTGTACGCCTTCTCGTAGTCGGCGTAGGAGTCACCGATGGTGCACTTGCCGCCGGTGACATTGCCGAAGGCGTAGTTGATATGGGTGATCTTGGCCGCGGAACCGGAGGTGTCCAGGTTCTTGACGTGGTAGTTCCGGCCGTAGACACCCCACTCGGTGAAGTAGCCGAGCTTGACCTTGCTGCCGGGGCCGGGACCGGGGCCCGGGTCGCCACCGGTGGTGCGGACCGCGCGGGCGCCGCTGACCGGACCCGTCTGGTCGGCGGTGTCACGGGCCTGGACGGTGTACGAGTAGTCGGTGCCCGCGGTCAGACCGGTGTTGGTGTACGTCGTACCGGTGACCGTGGCGACCTTCGCGCCGTCCCGCAGGACGTCGTAGTTCTTGATGCCCTTGTCGTCGGTGGCCGCGGTCCAGCTCAGCTTCACCGAGGTGTTGGTGATCTCGCTGGCGGTCGGGGTGCCGGGGGCCGAGGGCGGGTTGTCGCCCGGGACGCTCGGGCCGCCGTCGCACGAGCCGCCGTTGAGCTTGCAGCCGGTCGGGGCGCCCGAGCCGGTGCCGTTGAAGCCGAAGGTGACGGTCGCGCCCGGGGCGAGCGTGCCGTTCCAGGTCTTGTTCTTGGCCGTCCAGTGGTTGGCCGCTCCGGTGATGTCGGCGTCCCAGCCGGAGGTGACCGCCGTACCGGCGGGGAAGTCCCACTCGACGGTCCAGGAGCTGAGGCTCGTGGTGCCGGTGTTCTTCACCGTCCACTTGCCCTCGAAGCCGGTGCCCCAGTCGGAGGCCTTGGTGTACGTGGCGGTGGCCGAGGTGGCGGCCTCCGCGGGGGTGGCAAGCCCGACGAGGGCGGCCAGCGGCAGCAGCAGCGCGGTGAGACCCGCGACGGCTCTGGATCTGAATCCGGGTCTGTGGAGGGCGGATTGGGAGTTCAAGCGTGCTCCTCAGGTGAGTACAGGACAAAAAGGGGTGGTCCGTGCACTGCTCACCCTGCGACGGCTCACCGCAGTGTGTGCGGTGAGAGTAGGAAGGTCTGGACCACTCGTCAATAGGTCCAGACCAAAGGTGGGGAGCCGCCGGTCAGATTCCCAGCTCCTGGGCGAGTACGGCGGCCTGCACCCGGCTGCGCAGCTCCAACTTGCCCAGCAGCCTGCTCACATGGGTTTTCACGGTCGCCTCGGCCATCGTGAGCCGGGCCGCGATCTGCGCGTTCGACAGCCCCTCGCCCAGGCAGGAAAGCACCTCGCGCTCCCGGCGCGTGAGGACGTCCAGGATCGCCGGGTCGGGGGCGTCGGGTGAGCGTACGGGGGTCGGCACGGCGAATTCGGCGATGAGCCGGCGGGTGACGGCCGGGGCGATCAGGCCCTCGCCGCGCGCCACCGTCCGCACCGCGGCGAGCAGTTCACCCGCCTCCGCGTTCTTCAGCAGAAAGCCCACCGCCCCGGCCCGCAGCGCCCCGAAGACATACTCGTCCAGATCGAAGGTGGTCAGTACCAGCACATCGGCCAGCCGCTCCGCGACCACCTCGCGGGTCGCCGACACCCCGTCGAGCCGTGGCATCTGCACATCCATCAGCACCAGATCGGGCCGCAGCTCCCGGGCCAGCGCGACCGCCTCCTCGCCGTCCGACGCCTCCCCGACGACCTCGATGTCCGGCGCGCTGCGCAGAATGAGCACCAGCCCCGCCCGTACCGCCGACTGGTCCTCCGCGACCAGCACCCGGATCGTCACGCGCTCTCCCGCCCTTCCAGGACGGGCAGTTCGGCCCGTACCAGCCAGATCTTTCCCCCGTCGGCAGCGGTGACGGGACCCGCCTCGAATTCTCCGTCCAGCAGTTCGACCCGCTCGCGCATCCCGATCAGTCCGGCGCCCGACCCCGGCACGCGCGGCCCCGGCCGGTCACCGAACGGGCTGCGGACCTCCACCGTCAGGGCGCGGTCCGACCCGTCCAGCTCGACGGTGGTCGTGCCGGGGACCGCGTGTTTGAGCGCGTTGGTCAGCGACTCCTGAATGATGCGGTACGCGGCCAGATCGATGGGTGTGGGCAGCGCGACGCCCTCGCCGCGCCGGTCGTCCAGGGCGAAGCGCAGTCCGCTGGAGGCGCCGTTCGTACGGGCCTGCTCCACCAGCGAGTCCAGCGCGCGCAGCGTCGGCGCGGCGGACACCGTGCCGCTCCCGTCGCGCTCGCGCAGCAGCCCGATCAGCCGGCGCATCTCGGCCAGCCCCTCCACGCTGTTCTCCCGGATGACGCCGAGCGCGTCCCGGGTCGTGCGCTCGTCGTCCAGCGAGAGCGCGGCCGTCGAGTGGAGGGCGATCGCCGAGAGATGGTTGGCGACCATGTCATGCAGGTCACGCGCCATCCGGGTGCGCTCGGCCGCCACCGCCTGCGTCCGGTCCATCTCGGCCAGCAGAGCGGTCTGCTCGGCCCGCAGCCTGGCCGACTCGGCGGCGTCCCGGTGGTTGCGTACGAGAACACCGGTACTGGCAGGGAAGAAGCTGATCAACGCGGTGACCACACCGATGAGCAGCGCGTCGGGAACGCGCAGCCAGGCGAAGAAACCGATGGTCACCGCGACCGTGATCGCCCCCGTGGTCCAGGGGATCCGGCGGGCGGCGGCCGGTGTCCCGTACAGCACGGCCGCGTACATCACATCCGTGAACATCACGACTGTCGCCAGGCTGCCGGTGGTGAGCTGGTCGGCGATCAGCGCGAGCGTGCCGACGGCCAAGGCGGTCGCCGGCGCGGTCCTGCGCAGCAGCTCCACCCCCGCCATGACGGCCAGCGGCAGCAGCACCCAGGCCCCGGGCAGCACGCGGCCCCCCTGGGTGTGCAGACCCGCCGACCACAGGGCGACCCCGCCGAGCAGTCCGGCCAGGGCGATCATCGCGTCCACGCGGTGCGGCCGACGGGAGGGGCACCCGGACCCATGGGCGGGGAGGAACACGGCAGATCGGGGGGAAGCGATCATCCCCCCATCAAACACGGCCCGCGCGGCGCCGTCCTCCACAGGGCGGCCGAGGTCCGAGTACATCGAAGGATGCAGTCACGGTTCGTCACTGACGACGACGTGCCGTGCCCGTACGGACGGGAGGCTGGAGCCAACAGGCCAACAGGAAGGAGAGGCACTGTGATCGTCACACTGATCATCGCGTGCGAGATCGGCTTCTGGGTACTGCTGGTCGTCGGGCTGGCCCTGCGTTATCTGGCCAGGATGCCGCGACTGGGCGCGGCGGTCCTGCTGCTGGAACCGCTGCTGGAGGTCGTGTTGCTGGTGGTCACGACCATCGATCTCAAAAACGGCGCGGAGCCGGACTGGAAGCACGGTCTGGCCGCGATGTACATCGGCTTCACGGTCGGCTACGGCCACTACACGATCAAGCGGATCGACGGCTGGTTCGCCCATCGCTTCGCCGGCGGCCCCCCGCCGGTCAAACCGCCGAAGTACGGCATGGCCCGCGCCCGGCACGAGGGCCGGCTGTGGGTCCGTACGGTGGTGGCCGCCGCCGTCGCGGCCGTCCTGCTCCAGATCGCGATCTGGTACGTGGGCGACGCGGGCAACACGGATTCGCTGCTCGCGTGGCAGTTCAACGCGGCCCGCGTCGCCGGTATCCACGGGCTGATCGCCCTGACGTACACACTCTGGCCGAAGAAGCCCCCGGCGGACGACGAACCCGTCCGGGTGGAACGGCCCTCGTCAGTCGGTGAGAAGGGCTGACCTCAGCGCTCGCCGCCCGGGACCCAGAGGACGTCCCCGACCTCCTTGTTCGCCACACGGGCGAGAATGAACAGGAGGTCGGAGAGACGGTTCAGATAGGTCGCCGCCAGCGCGTTCATGGTCTCGCCGTGCGCGTCGAGCGCCGCCCATGTGGAGCGCTCGGCGCGGCGTACCACCGTGCACGCCTGGTGCAGCAGCGCCGCGCCCGGGGTGCCGCCGGGGAGGATGAAGCTGCGCAGCTTCTCCAGCCCCTCCAGGAAGTGGTCGCAGTCCGCCTCCAGCTTGTCGATGTAGGACTGCTCGACCCGCAGCGGCGGGAACTTCGGTGTCTCCACCACGGGTGTGGACAGATCGGCGCCCACGTCGAACAGATCGTTCTGGACCCGGACGAGGACCTTCACGACCTCCGGGGAGAGCTGTCCCAGGGCGATGGCCGTACCGATGACCGCGTTGGCCTCATTGGCGTCGGCGTACGCGGCGATCCTCGGATCGGTCTTGGCGGTGCGGCTCATGTCGCCGAGCGCCGTCATGCCCTTGTCGCCGGTGCGGGTGTAGATGCGCGTCAGATTGACCATATGGCCAGCCTATTCCCGGACACGGGTGCGGTCAGGTACCCGATTCCCGAGGGGAGCGGGCGCCGTGGGGAAAGGTGCTCAAGTACGCGCCGCGCGGCGCCTGATGGGCGCCGCCGGTGTGATGTCCGTCATGTGAGACGTGACGCGCATCTCTTCACCGTCACTTGGCCGTCCGTGACCGCTAATCTCCGATTGTAAACAGGTGTTAAGGCTGAACAGAAGCCGTACAGGAATCATGGGGTGCGTCGTGGCAAGGAAGCTCGCCGTCATCGGGGCCGGACTCATGGGGTCCGGAATCGCGCAGGTCTCGGCGCAGGCGGGCTGGGACGTCGTGCTGCGGGATGTCACCGACGCCGCGCTGGCCCGGGGCATCGACGGGATCAGGGCCTCGTACGGCAAGTTCGTCGCCAAGGGCAAGCTCGAAGAGGCCGACGCCGACGCGGCGCTCGCCCGGATCACCACGACCACCGACCTGGACGCCGCGGCCGACGCGGACATCGTCGTCGAGGCCGTCTTCGAGAAGCTCGACGTCAAGCACGAGATCTTCCGTACGCTCGACAAGCTCGTACGGGACGACACCGTCCTCGCCTCCAACACCTCGGCGATCCCGATCACGAAGATCGCGGCCGTGACCGAGCGCCCGGAACGTGTCGTCGGTACACACTTCTTCTCGCCGGTGCCCATGATGCGCCTCTGCGAGCTGGTGCGCGGCTACAAGACGAGCGACGAAACCCTCGCCACCGCACGGGAGTTCGCCGAATCGGTGGGCAAGACCTGTGTCGTCGTCAACCGCGATGTGGCGGGCTTCGTGACCACGCGGCTCATCTCCGCCCTCGTCGTCGAGGCCGCCAAGCTCTACGAGTCGGGCGTCGCCTCGGCCGAGGACATCGACACCGCCTGCAAGCTGGGGTTCGGCCACGCCATGGGCCCGCTCGCCACCGCCGATCTGACGGGTGTCGACATCCTGCTCCACGCGGCCGACAACATCTACACCGAGTCGCAGGACGAGAAGTTCGCACCGCCGGAGCTGATGCGCCGGATGGTGGACGCGGGTGACATCGGCCGCAAGAGCGGGCAGGGGTTCTACAAGCACTGAGCCGCGCCACCGGTACCCGCACCTCACCCCACAGGGTGAATTCGATATCGGTTCGCTTACAGACGGCAACTTCTTGGGTCGCGCGGCAGTCAGTTGTTGGAAGACAGAACAGACTACGGAGCACGGAAAGCACTCTCGGGGAGCGCATATGCACATCAGGGGCGACCACGCCGAGCTGGTCGTCGGGGGCCGCCTCGACGTACGCAGCGCGGCGGACGCCCGTACGGTCCTGCACTCGGCGGTCGACGACGGCGTCGGCGATCTGGTGCTCGACCTGACCGCACTGGACTCCTGGGACGCCACCGGACTCGGCGTCATCATGGGAGCCCACCGACGCGCGGGGCGGTGCGGCCGTAGGCTTGTGCTGCGCGGTGTCCCGCCGCAGATGCAGCGACTGCTGGTGGCGACCCGACTGCACCGCATTCTCGCCATCGAGGGTGGAATCGCCGCAGAGTCACTTCCTCGGGTCTGACCGTCCCACATCGCACAATTCTCATGAGACCGTGATGTCTTGGACGGCGTGGTACCCCGGCTGCGGGCGGATACCCTGCGGAGGTCTAGGGTTCGGCCGTCTGCCGAATGACTGACCCGTAGACGCAGACACCGGCACCAGAAGCGACAGATGGGTGTGTGAGGCCGGGGGGCATCGCACACCAGGATCTGGGGAGCTTTTCACCATGGACCCGATAGACCGGGGACCGGCAGAGTACGGCCACGACGAACGCGCGGGTGAGGGCGCGGACTCGGCACGTCCGCCGCGCGCCGAGATCGTGCCCGCGGCCACGCCCGCCGCGCCTTCCCATGTCACCCCCGCCCATGTCACCCCTGCCCTGGCGCATCTCAAGGGCGCCGGGCCCGTCACCACCCCGCCGCCCGTCCGCACGGTCCAGCTGATCTCCGGCGAGTACCTGCTCACCGTCAACCCCGTCGACGGCAGCGAGATCGAACTCTGCCCGCCCGGCAGACAGCCCGACGCCCCCGCGCGGCGCACCGCCGCCGAACGCGCCGATGTCCAGCGCGCGGGCCGGCCCTCCGTACCACCGGGACCCGCCGCGCCACCCCTTCCGCTGCTGGAGCGCGGCGAGGAACGCGAGCGGCTGGCGGGGCTGCTGGGGCGCGGCCGGTCCGTACGTCTCACCGGCTCCCCGGGCTCCGGACGTACCGCGCTGCTCGAAGCCGTCGCCGTGGACTGCGCGGACCTCGCGCCCGACGGGGTCGTACGCCTCTCCGGCCACCGCCGCACCACCACCGAGCTGCTGTACGAGCTGTTCGCGGCCGTCCACCACTCCGCGCTCCACCGCCCCGACCGCGCGGAACTGCTCCCACTGGTCCATGAGATCGGCGCGATCGTCGTCCTGGACGATCTGGAGCTCGGCGGGGAGGCGCTGGACGAACTCCTCGCCGCGACCCCCGAATGCGCCTATCTGCTGGCCGCGACGCCCGACACCGACCCGCCCTCCGCGGACGCGGGACTGGAGGAGGTCGCCCTCGGCGGTCTCGGCCGCGGCTCCTCGCTCGAACTGCTTGAGCGCGTCGTCGAACGGGCCCTCACCGACGAGGAGGCGAACTGGGCGGGTGACCTCTGGTTCGAGTCCGAGGGACTGCCGGTGCGCTTCGTCCAGGCGGGCGCGCTGCTGCGGCAGCGCGACCAGCTGCGCGGCAACTCCGAGGCCTCCGACGAGTTCGAGCCCTTCGTACGGCCCTTCGAGCGGAAATCCGACGACGCGTCACCACTCGCCGCCGCCACCCCCGACGGCTACGACATTCCGCTGCCCACCCTCGGCGAGGGCGCCGCGCCCGCCGTCCTGCTCGCCTCCCGGCTGAGCGAGGCCGCCCGCGCCACGCTGCGCTTCGCGGTCGCGCTCGGCGGTGAGGTCCCGCACCAGGCGCATCTGCCGGCGCTGGTGGGCGACACCCACGCGGACGCCGCACTCGGCGAGCTGATGAGCTGCGGCCTGCTCACCCCGGTCGGCGCGCGCTACCGGCTCGCGCCTGGCGTCGCCACGCAGTTGGAGGCGAAGGGTTACGCGGACGACGCCGTGGCCCACGCGCACACCGCCGCCCAGCACTACGCCTGGTGGGCGGGGCACCCCTCGGTCACCCCCGAACGCGCGGCGGCGGAGGCGGACGCGATCCTCGCGGCGATGGGCCCGCTGGTCCCGGGTCAGGAATCGGGACACCCGAGCGCGGCCGTCCTGCTGGCCCGCAGCGCCGCGCCCGCCTTTCTGGCCGGGCTCCACTGGGGCGCCTGGGAGCGTGTGCTGCGGTCCGGCTCCGAGGCCGCCAGGATCGCCGGAGAGGTCGCGGAGGAGGCGTACTTCCACCACGAGTTGGGCATCCTCGCGCTCTGCGTGGGAAACCTGGAGCGGGCCCGCGCGGAGCTGGAGGCGTCGATCGGTATGCGCGGGGCCGTCGCCGACAAGGTCGGTACGGTCGCGGGACGCAGGGCGCTGGCACTGGTCAGTGACCGCGAGACCGAACGGCCCGGCACGTCCGCGCCGCTTGTGCTGCCCGCGTTGCCGACGGGCGCGGAGGGGCCGCCGGCGTTGGGCCCGGGACCGGCCTTCGCTCCCGACGCGGCCCCGGCCCCGGGCGAGAGCGAGACGCTGGTCACCCGGCGCGAGTCCCCGGTGCCCGGACCCGGCCCCGGCCCCGGACCCGGCACCGCTCCGCTGCCCGCGCCCCACCGTCGCCGCGGCCCTGTCTTCGGCGCCCGCCGCAACCTGGTCGCGGCGGGAGCGGGCGCGGTGCTCGCGGCCGTTCTGGGCACGGTGGTGACGCTGGGCGCGACCTCGGGCAGCGACAACACCCCGTCGGACAACGTCCGTACGGGACAGTCCCCGGACGCGGACAACGGCGGCGACGACCTGCCGGCCGACCAGCCCGTCGACGACGTGCCCCCGAACCCGGACGTCCAACTGCCCGCACCCAGCGCCTCCGGCAGCGCCGCTCCGACGGACAGCGCGAGCCCTTCCGAATCGGCGTCCCCCTCGGGCACCCCGTCGGACAGCGCCTCGTCCCCCGACGACGACCCCTCGGAGCCCGGCTCCCCGTCCGAGCCGCCGCCGAAGCCGCCGACCTCGCCGAGCAAGCCGCCGACCAGCTCGTCGAGCCCGCCGCCGTCACCGTCGACGACGCCGAGCGACGACGATCCGACGGGGGATCCCACGGACACCCCGCCACCGCCGTCGTCCCCTCAGACCACGGTGAGCGGCTCGAATCCGGCGGAGTCCGAACCCTCGCCGGATCCGACGGTCGTGTAGGCCGGGGCCAGGGCCCGGTCCTGTCCGGCCGCGCTACGGGGTGAGTACGACCTTTCCGGCGACGGTGCCGGACTCCGCCAGCCGCATGGCGTCGGCGACGCGGGTGAGCGGCAGTTGGGCGGCGATCTGAGCGGTGACATCACCGCGCCGGAAGGCGGCGAAGACCTCGGTCAGGTCGGCGCGCAGCCGGGCCCGGAACCGGTCCTTGGCCAGGGCGCGTCCGGCCCAGACGTTGAAGAAGTAGGCACGGCGGCGGTTGGGCAGCGCGTTCCACACCCACACCCGGCCGAGCAGCTTGAACACGGGCCACTGCTTGGACCCTTCGTCGTCCCGGGTGGAGGCGCTGCCGTACGAGACGAGCGTCCCGCCGGGGGCGAGGAGGCTCCAGGAGTCGACGATGCCCCGGCCGCCGACATGGTCGAAGACGGCGTCCACCCCGCCGGGGGCCAGCTCGCGGATCCGCGCGGTGACGTCCTCGGTGCGGTAGTCGACGGGCGTGACGCCCCGTTCCCGCAGGGCGTCGTGGTGGCGGGCGGACGCCGTGCCGATCACCTCCACCCCGGCGGCGTGGGCGAGTTGGACCAGGACCGAGCCGACGCCGCCGTTGGCGCCGTGCACCACGATGGTCTGCCCCGCGCGGACGCGTGCCCTGCGGTGCAGCATCTGCCAGGCGGTGATGCCGTTGACCACCAGGGTCTCCGCCTCGGCCGCGCCGATCCCGGCGGGAACCTCGACGGTGTCCGCCGCGTCGACGCGCACATGGCTGGCCCAGCCGCCGACCTTGACCAGCGCGGCCACCCGGGTGCCGGCCACACCGGGCCCGACCCCCTCGCCGGTCGCCACCACCGTGCCGACCAGGTCGTAGCCGGGCACGAAGGGGAACGCCGGCTGGTCGTAGTACCTGCCGCGGCGCATCTGCTGCTCGGCGAAGGAGACCCCGGTCGCCTCCATCCGGATCACGACCTGTCCCGGGCCCGGGGTGGGGACGGTTCCGCGCCGGATCCGCAGCCCTTCCGGCTCCACCTTGCCGGGCAGGATGACTTCGACCAGTTCTTCGGGGTTCATGACGACCTCCACCGCGCACTCCGTTGGGTTACTCACTCTCGCGTTCGTTATAAGTTATAACCAGTACGGAAGGGGAGTGTCAACAGGTTTCGCGATAGCCTCTAACTAAAGCGAGAAGTGTGATGGCGTGGATGCGGAGAGGGGCGCGCGGGCGCGGACATGAGAGAGGGCCCGGGCGCGGCATCGGCCGAGCGCTCGGGCCCCTCGTCACGGGACGGCGGTGAACTCCCCGTCAGAACAACCGCAACTTGTCGTCCTCGATGCCCCTCATCCCGTTGTAGTCCAGCACCACGCATCCGATGCCCCGGTCCGTCGCCAGCACCCGGGCCTGTGGCTTGATCTCCTGCGCGGCGAACACCCCCCGCACCGGCGCGAGATGGGGATCGCGGTTCAGCAGCTCCAGGTAGCGCGTCAGCTGTTCCACGCCATCGATCTCACCGCGCCGCTTGATCTCCACCGCGACCGTCACGCCGTCGGCGTCCCGGCACAGGATGTCCACCGGGCCGATGGCCGTCGGGTACTCGCGGCGGATCAGTGTGTAGCCCTCGCCCAGCGTCTCGATCCGGTCGGCCAGCAGCTCCTGAAGGTGTGCTTCTACGCCGTCTTTGATGAGGCCGGGATCGACGCCCAGCTCGTGCGAGGAGTCATGGAGGACCTCCTCCATGGTGATGATCAATTTCTCGCCCGCCTTGTTCACGACGGTCCATACGCCGGCGTCCGCGTCGGCGCCTTCCTTCAGTGTGCAGGGCGGTGACATCCAGTTGAGCGGTTTGTACGCCCGGTCATCGGCGTGGATCGACACACTCCCGTCGGCCTTGACCAGGATGAGACGGGGAGCGGAGGGCAGGTGGGCGGTGAGCCGGCCCGCGTAGTCCACGGAGCAGCGGGCAATGACGAGACGCATGGTCGGCAACGCTACTCGACTGCCGCCGCCGCGCGCGATTCGCCCCGGAAGCCCCCTTCGTTGTTGGCCGGTTGTGTTCCCATTCTGCTGGTGTGGTCCGGACAGCGCGCCTAACGTGGATGCAGGAGGTCGCCGGTCGTGCACGCTGCGTCGTCGTCGCCTCCTTCCCTGCCCGTAAGACCCCGCCTCCCGGGGTCGCGAGAGGAGAACCCATGTCGCTCGACGTCTCACCGGCGCTGTTGGATCAGGCCGAGCGAGGCGAGGTCGATGAAGCGGCTTTCGTCGACTGCGTCCGGACCTCCCTGCCCTACGCATGGGAGATGATCAGTTCTCTGGTGGCACAGCTGAAGGTGGACGGTGGACAGTTCGCCGACAACCAGACGCCCCCGCCGGACGAGCAAGCACGTGGTCAGCTGTTGCGCGCGCTCGCGAGTGATGCCATTCGCGGTGCGCTGCAGCGTCACTTCGGGGTGCGTCTCGCATTCCAGAACTGCCACCGTGTCGCGGTGTTCCCGTTGGACTCCACGGTCGATGAGCGGCTGGCCCTCTTCACCTCGGTGCGGGCCCAGTTGCTCAATCAGTCACCCGAACTCCGGGACTGCTGACGCCTCTTGCTGCCGCTCCGCATCGCGCCCCGGCTGCACGGTGTCGGAGCGGCAGCGTCCCTCAGGCGAGTTGGGGCAGTACGTCCGCGCCCAGCCGCCGTACGTTCTCCTCCGTTGTCGCCAGATCGCCCGAGCCCTCCACGAGCAGGGCGAAGCGGGTGATGCCGGTGCGCTCCGCGGTGGCCGCGAGACGGTCCGCGGCCAGCCGGGGCGGGCCCACCGGGTGGAGAGCGCAGAGCAGTTCGGTGTACTCCACGGGGTCCCGCATCGGTCGGACTCTTCCGTCGACCGTGACATGGGCGCCGAGGCCCTGGCGCAGCCAGCCGGGCATCGCCTTGACGAGCGTCTCGGTCGCCTCCGCGCGGCCGTCGCCGATCTGCGCCACCCCGGCCGACACATGCGCCGCGCCGTCGATCTCGCCGGCCGTACGGCCCGCCGCGCGCGCGTGCGTACGCCACAGGGCGACCATCTCCGCCTTCTCCTCGTCGCCGCAGTGCATGCCGAGCAGCATCGGCAGACCGTGCTCGGCGGCCAGTCTGACGCTCTTGGGCGAGGTGCAGGCCATGACCGTCTCGGGGCCCGTGTTCGGCTCGATCAGCTCGTCGGGGCGCGGTACGACGGGGACCTCGCGGAAGCGGAAACGTTCCCCCGATGCCCCCACACTCGGCTCGCGCAGCCAGCGCAGCAGCAGGGCGAGGGATTCCGGGAAGTCCTCCTCGTAGGCGCTCAGACCCGTGCCGAAGACCTCCAGGTCGACCCAGGGGCCGCCGCGTCCCACACCGAGCGTGAACCGGCCGCCGGAGACGAGATGCAGCAGCGTCGCCTGCTCGCCGAGGGCCACCGGATGTACGTTCGGCAACACGCTGACCGCCGTTCCCACCCGGATGTGTCGGGTTCGGCCGAGCAGCACTCCGGCCAGGGTCACGGCCGACGGACAGACGCCGTACGGCACGAAATGGTGCTCGGCGAGCCAGACCGAGTCGAGCCCGGATTCCTCCGCCAACTCCGTGGTGCGCACCGCCCGGTGCAGCGCCTCCCCCTGTCCCTGGCCCGGGAACTGGGCGGCCAGTACAAAAGCTCCCACACGCATCGCCTTCTGCCTCCTTGCGGCCGACGCGACTCCCCCTGCCTGGCAACAACGTCTGACACGTGCCAAGGGCACGGCCCTCTTGGGAAATTCTTGCGATTGTCCGGTCAGTGCCTTTCCCGCCCCGGACGGACCAGGGCCGCGAGGGGCGTGTACCCCGTGTCGCGGGCCGTAGGCTGGAGGGAACCGTGCTGTCTGCCCCGTGAGGTGTCCTGTGTCCCCGCGCCGCAACCGCCCCCGAGGCGGCGAGAACCCGACCGAGCGAGCAGGCGAGGCGGGGGACCGGTACGGCGGCTTCCAGCGGTCCGAGTCCTGGCAGGGCGAGGGCTGGTCGGTGCGCCATGTCGCCGGGGCCAGCGCCGAGGGCAAGCGCTATCGCTGCCCCGGCTGCGACCAGGAGATCCCCGGCGCGGTGCCGCATGTGGTGGCCTGGCCGGAGTACGGCGGTGTCGATGACCGGCGGCACTGGCACCAGGCGTGCTGGAACGCGAAGGACCGCCGCACCACGCGGGTGCAGCGGTCCCGTAACGCACCGAAGTACTGAGCGAGGCGGCGACGCGGCGACGCGGGACCGCTCAGACGTCCCGCTTGTCCAGCGCGAAGTACGCCGCCGCCAACGCGATCGCCGTCACGCCCAGCAGAAGCCACAGCGGCTCCCAGCCCGAAGGCCCGGAGACGCGGACGCCGTCGCTGTAGAACGCCGCCATCTGGTTCGGGATCGAGTAGTCGAACAGGCTCTCGCGCAGCGCCGTGAGCGAGTCCGAGAACATGAACATCGCCAGCACGAGCGGCAGCAGCACCACACCGATCATGACGGTGATCGCTCCGGCGGAGTGCCGGATCAGCGTGCCGACCGCCAGCGAGAGCAGTCCGAGCGTCGCCAGATAGAGGCTGACCCCGGCCGTCGCCAGCAGCCAGCCCCGGGCGTCGGGCGACTCCGCGCCCACGATCGAGACCTGGAGCGCCGCGACGGTCATCGTGACCACCATCGAGATCACGAAGACCAGCAGGAAGAAGACCAGCGACTTGGCCGCGAGCACCCGGCCCCGGCTCGGGCACGCGGTGAGGGTCGTACGGATCATGCCCGTGCCGTACTCCGACGCGATCGTCAGCACGCCCAGCGTGATCACGCACATCGAGCCGAGCAGCACACCGAAGAAGCCGAGGGAGAGCGCGTCCTGGCCGCTGGGGGTCGCCGGGTCGCTCGAAACGGTGGAGACCAGCAGGGCCGCGAGCAGTCCGATGCCCAGCATGAGCACGACCATGACGCCGAGGGTCCACATCGTGGACCGTACGGAACGCAGCTTGGTCCACTCGGAGGCGAGGGCGTCGCCGAGATGTGTCCGGCGGACCGGGATCGGCGAGGTGTAACCGGCCGTGGGGCCGCCGCCCTGCCACTGCGCGGTCCGCTGTGACGTCGGGGGCTGCGGAGGCTGCTGGTACGGGGTCGTCATCGGGCGTCCTCGTTGCTGTCGCGCTTCGTCATGTCTGCGGCGGAAGCCGCCGCGGGAGCGGCCGACGGTGCGGACGCGGGTGGGGGTGTGGACGCGGGGGCCGGCGCGGGTGCCGACGCCGGTGCCTGTGCCGTCGCCGAGGCCGGGGGAGCGCCCGCGTACGGGTTGGCTCCGGGCGGCGGCGGGGCGTACCAGCCCTGCTGCGGCACCTCAGGGACGACGGGCGCCGCGGAGGCCCCCGGCGGCCCGTAGCCGGGCTGATAGGGCGGCTCGAAGCCCTCCAGCGCGTCGGCCGTCGAACGGTAGTCCACGGCGCTCTGGGTCATCCGCATATACGCCTCCTCCAGCGACGCCTGGTGCGGCGAGAGCTCCCAGAGCCGTACCTCCGCCTCGTGCGCCAGATCACTGATCCGCGACAGCGCCAGCCCCGTGATCCGCAGCGCCCCGTCCGGCTCGGACAGCACCTGGCCGCCCGCCTCGGCGAGCGCCGTGGTCAGCTTCTCGCGCCGCTGCGGATCGGTCTCCGGCGTACGCACCCGCGCGAAGTCCGCGGAGTTGGCCGAGATGAAATCCTTGATCGTCATATCGGCCAGCAGCTGACCGCGGCCGATCACGATCAGATGGTCGGCGGTCACCGCCATCTCGCTCATCAGATGGGACGAGACGAAGACGGTACGGCCCTCGGAGGCCAGCTGCTTCATCAGATTCCGGACCCAGAGGATGCCCTCGGGGTCGAGCCCGTTCACCGGCTCGTCGAACAGCAACACCTGCGGATCGCCGAGGAGCGCCGCCGCGATACCGAGCCGCTGGCCCATACCGAGCGAGAAGCCCTTGGAACGCTTCTTGGCCACGCCCTGGAGACCGACGACCCCGAGGACCTCGTCGACCCGGGCGGCCGGGATCCCGGAGAGCTGGGCCAGCGACAGCAGGTGATTGCGCGCGCTGCGCCCGCCGTGCACGGCCTTGGCGTCCAGCAGCGCGCCCACCTGGCGCGGTGCGTTCGGGAGCTGCCGGAAGGGATGCCCGCCGATCCGCACCTGGCCGGCGGTCGGCCGGTCCAGCCCGAGGATCATCCGCATCGTCGTCGATTTGCCGGAACCGTTGGGGCCCAGGAACCCGGTGACGTATCCCGGCCGTACCTGGAAGGAAAGGTTGTACACGGCCGTCTTGGCGCCGTAGCGCTTCGTCAGGCCGACTGCCTCGATCATTCTCCAGCCCCATCGACAGGTCAGGTCGTCGGGGCAGTGGCCGTTCCTGACCTGAAGCCCCCGTAAGAGTTACGAGGATATCCGTGCCTTGACGGTTCCGGCCAAGTCGTTACGACGGGGCGTCGCCGGGTGATTTCCTCGTACGAGATGCCGCGGAGCGCCGCGACGAGCGGAGTCCCCACGGCCCGAGCCTACGCGTCGCGCTTCTTGAGGACCGCGTATCCGCCCGCCAGCGCCGCCACCACCCACAGGGCCATGATCCCGAGACCGGCCCAGGGTCCGTAGGGGGCCGGGCTGGCGCTCAGCGCGTTCGGGACGACCTGGGTGATCTGGCGGCCGGCCTGATCGGGGAAGTACCGGGCGACCTCCTTGGCGCCGGGAACGGCCGCCAGGATCTGCGAGACCAGGAAGAAGAACGGCATCAGGATGCCGAGCGAGAGGACGGAGCTGCGCAGCATCGCCGCCACCCCCATCGAGAAGAGCGCGATCAGCGTCATGTACAGCCCGCTGCCGATCACCGCGCGCAGCACGTTCGGCTCGCCGATGGTCGTACCGTGCTCGCCGAGCAGCGCCTGGCCCACGAAGAACGCGAGGAATCCGGTCAGCACCCCCACCACCAGCGCCAGCACCCCGGCCACCAGGATCTTGCAGAGGAGAAACGTGCCGCGCCGCGGCACGGCGGCCAGCGAGGTGCGGATCATGCCCGAGGAGTACTCGGAGCCGACCACCAGCACCCCGAAGACCACCATCGCCAGCTGACCGAGGACCATCCCCGAGAAGCTGGTGTACGTCGGGTCGAAGGTGGCCCGCTCCTCCGCGGAGAGATCACCGAACTGCGAGTTCAGCACCGCGGACAGCGCGGCGCCCAGCGCCACGGTCACCACCAGGGCGCTGATCAGCGTCCAGGTCGTCGAGGAGACCGTACGGATCTTGGTCCACTCGGACCGGAGGACCGCCGTTACCGATGCCATGTCAGATCCCCTCGCCGCGCCGGTCGTCGCCCCGGTCCGCGCCCGGGGCCGCGCCCGGGTCCGCTCCCCATCGGGGGCCCGCGGGCGTCGGCCCGCCACCGGGGCCGGCGTGGGCGTGATACTCCACCGACTCCGCCGTCATCCGCATGAACGCCTCTTCGAGCGAGGCGCGCTGGGAACTCAGCTCATGCAGCACGATCCCGTGCCGCGCGGCCAGTTCCCCCAGCTCCTCGGTGGACGCGCCGTCGATCTCCAGTACGCCATCCTCGGCCTCGACCACCGTGAACCCCGCGTCGCGCAGGGCGTCTTCGAGCCGCCCGCGCTCCGGCGAACGCAGCCGCGTGTAACTGCGGGAGTTCTCGCGGATGAAGTCGGCCATCGAGGTGTTCGCCAGCAGCCGGCCCTGACCGATCACGATCAAATGGTCGGCGGTCAGCGCCATTTCACTCATCAGATGGCTCGAAACGAAGACGGTGCGTCCCTCGCGGGCCAGAGCCTTCATCAGATTGCGTACCCAGTGGATGCCTTCGGGGTCCAGACCATTCACCGGTTCGTCGAACATCAGGATCTCGGGATCACCCAGGAGCGCGGAAGCGATCCCGAGCCGCTGCCCCATTCCGAGAGAGAAACCTTTCGGCTTCTTCTTCGCGACGGCGCTCAGTCCGACCATGTCCAGCACCTCGTCCACCCGGCTCGCCGGGATGCGATTGCTCTGCGCCAGACCCAGAAGATTGTTGTACGCGGTGCGGCCGCCATGCATCGCCCTCGCCTCAAGCAGCGCCCCGATGTGCTTGAGCGGCTCCGCCAGCTCGCGGTAATGCCTGCCGTCGATCCGTACCGAACCACTGGTCGGATTGTCGAGATCGAGCATCATCCGCATCGTGGTCGACTTGCCCGCGCCGTTGGGGCCGAGAAAACCCGTCACCACCCCCGGCCGCACCTGGAAGGAGAGCTGATCGACCGCCACCTTGCGGCCGAAGCGTTTGGTGAGCCCGTGGACCTCGATCATGCGGACCAACCTAGGGGGGCACGAAGCCCCCCGCCACCGGAGTGACGGGGGGCTTGGCGCGATCGTTATCCGACGCGATCCCTACCGACCGGCGAAGCGCCACCGGCCGGACGGTCGCCCCGGCTCAGCGGGACTGCTGGGCCGGGACGCCGCGCGAGATCGGCTCGTCGTCGGCCGGGGTGCCGGCGGCGGCCACCGCGGCACCGGTCAGCGTGGCCAGCATCTCGCGGACGTTGGTCAGCTGGGCGTTGATCGAGTCGCGGCGGTTGGTGAGCGCCGCCAGCTCGCGCTCCGACTCGCTGCGGATCCGGTCGGCCTTGGCGTTCGCGTCCGCCACGATGTCCTCGGACTGACGCTGGGCCGTCTCGACGGTCTGACGGGCCCGGCGCTCCGCGTCCGTGCGCAGCTTCTCGGCCTCCAGACGCAGCTGCTCGGCGCGGTGCTCGATCTCGGCCAGACGCTTCTCGGCCTTCGCCTGACGCGACGCCAGATCGCGCTCCGACTGCTCACGCCGCTTGGCGAGGTTCGTCTCGAAGTCCGCGGCGGCCTGGGCGGCCTTGGCGCGGGTCTCCTCGAAGAGCGCGTCGGCCTCCTCGCGCTTGGACTGCGCGTCCTTCTGCGCCTCCGAGCGCAGCGTGGCGGCGTCGCCCTTCGCCTTCTCGACGATACGGACGCCCTCGTCCTCGGCCTTGGCCTTGCGCTCGGACGCGAACGACTCGGCGTCGTTGCGCACCTGCTGCGCCGCCGACTCGGCCAGCTCGCGGTGCTGCTCGGCCGCGCGGCGGGCCTCCTCGCGCAGGTCCTTCGCCTCCTCCTCGGCGAGGCGGAGGATCTTCTCGACGCGGGCACCGAGCCCGGCGTACGACGGCTCCGCGTCGCTGACCTGGGCCTGGGCGTTCTGCGTTTCGAGGTGGAGCTCCTCGATGCGCTTTTCCAGAGAGGTGATGCGGGCCAGAGCACTGTCACGGTCGGCGACGAGTTTGGTAATGCGGTCGTCCACCTGACCGCGGTCGTAACCACGCCGCACGAGCTCGAAGCCGAATGGGGAGGAAGTGTCGCTCATGGGGTTCCTGTCGAATGAGACCGGTGAGGTGATAGGGGGAATCCTAGGGGCCAAAGCGGCGTGTCATCGAGCTGATGCGGGTTTGATATGGAGAATGTCCAGCCTTTTGAGTGGCTAGCTGTCGGAAGACTTGCCACTCGAACGGGTGGTCCCCGCCGCCGCACCCGCCTTGACGGGGTTGTCCTTCGCGGGCACGGAAGGTGCCTCGAATGACTCCAGCGCTTCGAGTACGTCCTGAACACGGGAGATCTCGGCCTGGATGTCCTCTCGTCTGCGGACCAGTACATCGAGTTCGCGCTTGCCCTCGTCGACTGTCTGTTTGGCCTGTTGAGCGGCGTCCGCGCGCAGCTTCTCGGCCTCCCTGACGAGTTCGCCCTTCTTCAGCTCGGCTTCCTTGAGCAGCCCCTCGGCCTTCTTCACGGCGGCGATACGGACCTTGCTCGCCTCCGAATTGGCCTCGGCCACCAGCTCCTTGGCCTTCGCCTCGGCCTCGGCGCGCTGCTCATTGGCCGCCTTCATCAGGTTGTCGACACGCTCTCCCGCCGTTCTCAGCTGCTCGGACGTCTCGCGCCTGGCCCGCTCGTGCAGCTGCTCGATCTCGCCCTCGACGCGGACACGAAGCTCCTCGGCCCGGTCCCGGACGGCTGTCGCGTCCCGGCGCGCTCCGACGAGCAGTTCGTCCGCGTCCGTACGGGCCCTCTCCACCAGGGAGTTGCCCTCGACGGTGGCGTCCGCGGTGATACGGCCCGCCTCCTTGCGGGCGGCCCCCACCATCGTATCGGCCTGCGTCTCGGCCTCGGTGGCGGCCCGAAGCGCCTCTTCCTGGGCCTTGTTGATGAGCTGGTCGGCCTGTTCGGCGGCGTCCGCGCGGCGCTTGGCCGCGTCCTTGCGCGCCTCGTCCAGGAGCCAGTCCGTCTCCTCCTGGGCCTCGGTCCTGAGCCGTTCCGCGGCGGCCTCGGTGTCCCGCTTGAACTGCTCGGCCTCGACCCGCAACCGCTCGGCCGCCTGCTGCGCGGCGCCCACCGTCTCCGCGGCCTCCGCGCGCATCCGCTCGGCCTCACCGGTGGCCTCGCCGATGAGCCGGTCGGCCTGGCCCGCCGCGTCGCCACGCATCCGGTTGGCGTCCTCACGGGCCTCGGCGCGGGTGCGGGACGCGTCCTGCTCCGCCGACGCGAGCGAGTTCGACGCCTCGGTCCGCACCCGCTGCGCGTACTCGGCGGTGTCGGCGCGCAGCCGCTCCGCCTCGGCGATTGCCTCGCCCACGGTGCGCTCCGCGAGCACCTGCGCGGCGTCCGACTCCTCCTGCGCCCGCGCCCGGACCCGGTTGGCGTCCTCGGTGGCGCGCTCCCGCTCCGCGTACGCGTCCGCGCGTACCCGGTCGGCCTCCTCCTGCGCCTCGGTCCTCGTCCGCTCGGCCGCGTGCTCGGCGGCGGCCCGCAGCCCGGTGACCTCCTGCTCGGCCTGGTCCTGGAGACCGGCGACGGCGTCCCGTACCTGCTGTGCGGTCTGCTCGGCGGCGGCCACCAGCTCCGTGGCGCGGTAGTCCGCCTCCGAGACCAGCCGCTGTGCCTCGGTCTGGGCCTCCTCGACCCGGTTGCGGGCCGAGGCGAGCAGCTCCTCGCTCTGCTCACGGGCCCGCTCGCGCTCCTGGTCCGCCTCGCCGCGGGCGGCCGTCAGCGTCTCCTCGGCCTCGCGGCGGCGGCGGGTCGCCTCCTCCTGCGCGGCGTCCAGCGCCTCGGCGGCCTCGGTGCCCACCCGCTCGGCCGCGGCGGCGGCCTCGGCCCTGATCCGGTCCGCGCTCTCCTGCGCCTCGGTCTTGAGCCGCTCCGCCTCCGTGGCGGCCTCGGACCGCAGCCGTACGGCCGCGTTCTCCGCCTCGGCGCGGGACTGCGAGGCGTCGGCGGCGGCCTCGTCACGCAGCCGCTCCGCCTCCTGCTCCGCCTGTGCCTGGAGCGTACGGATCCGCTCGGCGGCCTCGGCGCGCAGCCGGTCGATGTCCTCGGCGGCCTCCCGCCGGATCCGCTCGCTCTCCGCGCGGGCTTCGGCGAGCGCCTCCTCGGCGGAGGACAGCCGCTGCTCGGCCTCCGTGTGCAGCCGTGTCAGCTCGCCGGCGGCCTCGTCCTTACGGGACCTGACGCCCCGCTCGGTCTCCTCGCGCAGCTCGGCCGCGGCCTGCTCGGCGGCGGCCTTGGTGGCCTCGGCCTGCTCCTCGCCCTCGGCGCGCAGCGCCTCGGCCTCGGCGCGGGTGCGCTCCAGGGTCTCCTCGGCCTGCCGGCGCAGCGTCGTGGCGCGCTCGATGGCCTCGGTGCGTACCCGCTCGCTCTCCGTGGTGGCGCCGGAGCGCAGCTCGTCGGCGTCCGCCTTGGCCTTCGTCAGCAGTTCCTCGGCGGACCTGGCCGCCTCCTCGATCTGCTGGACGGCCTCGCGGCGCGCCTCGCCGCGGATCCGCTCGCCCTCCGCGACCGCGTCGGCCCGCAGCTGCTCGGCCTCGCCGCGCAGCCTGCGGGCCTCCTCCTGGAGCTCGACCGTCTTGGCGCGGTACTCCTTGGTGTCGTCCTTGGCCGCGCCCTTGAGCTGGTCGGCCTGTTCCGCCGCCTCGCCGCGCAGCCGGTCCGCCTCGGCCTCGGCCTCGCGGCGGATCCGCTCGGCCTCCTCGCTCGCGGACTTGGTGGTGGCCTTCGCGTCGTCGGACGCCTTGGTCAGCACCTCCTCGGCGGTACGGGCCGCCTTGGCCAGCTGGGCCGCGGTGTCCTCGGCGGCGACCGTACGGGCCTTCTCGGCGGCCTCCGCGACCAGCTTCTCGGCCTGCGCGCGGGCGTCGGCGAGCGCCTGCTCGGCCTCGGCCTTGGTGGCGTCGGCCTCCTTGGTGGCCTCACCGACCAGCCGGGCGATCTCCGATTTGGCGGTACGGGTGCGCTGCTCGTTCTGTGACTCGGCCGCGGCCACCCGCTTGACCGCGGTCTCCTTGGCCTCCGCGGCGATCTTCTCCGCCTCGGCGCGGGCCTCCCGCAGCCGCTCCTGCGCCTCCTGCATCCGCTGCTCGGCCGCGCGGCCCAGCTCGGCTGCCTGCTGGCGGGCCTGGTCGGCCTCGGCGGTGGTGGACGTACGCAGCTGCTCGGCGTGGCTGGTGGCCTCCTGCGCCTGCGAGGAGGCGGCGTTCAGCAGCCGCTCGGCGTCCCTGCGGGCCCGCAGCAGGATCGCTTCCGCTTCGGAGCGGGTCGCCTCGGACTCCGCGCCCAGCCGCCGCCGCGCCTCCTCGGTGACCCGGGCGGCCTCCGCGCGGGAGGCGGCCAGGGACTGCTCGGCCTCGGCACGGGACTCGTCGAGCAGCCGGCGGGCCTGGGATTCGGTACGGGCCCGCAGCTGCTCGGCCCAGGCGACGTTCTCGTTGACATGCGACTCGACGGTCTGCCGGCGCTCGGCCAGCTCCTGGTCGAGCCGCTGCCTGCGCTGGACGGCCTCGGCGTGCAGCTCGGCCTGGAGCCTGGCCTGGTGCTCGGCGTGCTCCTGGAGGATGCGCTGTGTCTGGGCGCGCGCGTCCCGCAGCTCGCGCTCGGCGTCCGCGCGCATCTGCTCCGCCTGCATCTGGGCGTTGCGCAGGTGCTGTTCGGCCTGATAGCCGAGGTCCCCGCTGTCGTACGACGAGGGACGGGTCGCCAGCGCACGGCGTGCCTCGTGGAGCTTGGCGCGCAAGACCTCGACCTGGTAACCGAGGTCCTCGGCGTGCTGGACGGCCTTCTCCCGCGCGGTCTTCAGCCGGTCCATCTCGGCTTCGAACCGCGAGAGGTGGTCGTCGTCAGCTCGGTGGCTCTCCTGGCGTTCGTAGCCCCGCACTGCGCGGTCCCATCCGTCCCCTGGTCGCAACTGCCCAATCGAGCACCGTTCGCGGCGAACGGCCCCCCGGGGAATGGTGACAGATCTACGGCAGGGGCGCGGCCCCGGCCCGGCCCCGGCCCGGAGCGCCCCACTCTACCGGGCCGGGAATCCTTAAGGTCAGTGCTCCGGGCGGGAGGTGACCAGTTCCGTGAGTACGCCGTGGCAGTCCTTGGGGTGGAGGAACGTGATGCGGGAGCCCATGGAGCCGGTGCGCGGCTCGTCGTACAGAACGCGTACGCCCTTGTCACGGACCGACTGGGCGTCACCGTCGACATCCGCCGTACCGAACGCGATGTGGTGAACACCCTCGCCGTTCTTCGCCAGCCATTTCCCGACGGGCGAATCCTCCCGGACGGGTTCGAGGAGCTGGAGGTACGAAGCCCCGCCGTCGGACGTCTCGTTGATCTTGAGCATGGCCTCCCGTACGCCCTGCTCCTCGTTGACCTCGGTGTGGAAGACCTCGAAGCCGTAGGTCGCCCGGTAGAACTCGACGGTCTTGTCGAGGTCGAAGCAGGCGATTCCGATGTGGTCGATTCGCGTCAGCATGGGGACAGTGCAGCGGTACCGCGGTGATTACGCAACGTGCGCGCGATCACACGCGCTGCCTGGTGACCCGTGGGAGAACGGCTCAGTACATTGAAAGTAAACCCTCGTTCACTCCTCAAGCTGTACGCAAAGGGGATCGCGTCTCATGTCGGATACGAACACCACCACGTCTGTGATCGTCGCGGGCGCCCGCACCCCCATGGGGCGGCTCCTGGGCTCGCTGAAGTCCTTCTCCGGCGCGGAGCTGGGCGGCTTCGCGATCAAGGCGGCGCTGGACCGGGCCGGGATCAGCGGCGACCAGGTGCAGTACGTGATCATGGGCCAGGTGCTCCAGGCCGGGGCAGGGCAGATCCCGGCACGTCAGGCCGCGGTCAAGGGCGGCATCCCGATGAGCGTCCCCGCGCTCACCGTCAACAAGGTCTGTCTCTCCGGACTCGACGCGATCGCGCTGGCGGACCAGCTGATCCGCGCCGGCGAGTTCGAGGTGGTGGTCGCGGGCGGCCAGGAGTCGATGACCAACGCCCCGCACCTGCTCCCCAAGTCCCGTGAGGGCTACAAGTACGGCGCCGTGGAGATGCTCGACTCCATGGCGTACGACGGGCTGACGGACTCGTTCGAGGACATCGCCATGGGCGCCTCGACGGAGAAGCACAACACCCGGCTGGGTATCGCGCGCGCCCCTCAGGACGAGTTCGGCGCGCTCTCCCACCAGCGGGCCGCGGCGGCACAGAAGAACGGTGTCTTCGAGGCCGAGATCACGCCCGTCGAGATCCCGCAGCGCAAGGGCGATCCGGTGCTCTTCTCGCACGACGAGGGCATCCGGGCCGAGACGACCGTGGAGTCCCTGGCCAAGCTGCGGCCCGCGTTCGACAAGGACGGCACGATCACGGCCGGCACGTCCTCACAGATCTCCGACGGCGCGGCGGCGGTCGTGGTGATGAGCAAGGCCAAGGCCCAGGAGCTGGGTCTTGAGTGGATCGCGGAGATCGGCGCGCACGGCAATGTGGCGGGCCCGGACAACTCGCTCCAGTCCCAGCCCTCGAACGCGATCCAGCACGCCCTGAAGAAGGAGGGCATCGGCGTCGAGGACCTCGACCTCATCGAGATCAACGAGGCGTTCGCGGCCGTCGCGGTGCAGTCGATGAAGGACCTCGGGGTTTCCCCGGAAAGGGTGAATGTGAACGGCGGCGCGATCGCGCTCGGGCATCCGATCGGCATGTCCGGCGCCCGGCTCGTCCTCCATCTCGCGCTGGAGCTGAAGCGGCGCGGCGGCGGGACCGGTGTGGCGGCGCTGTGCGGTGGCGGCGGCCAGGGTGACGCGCTGATCCTGCGCGTCGCCAAGTAGGAACCGAGCGGGAACGCGCCGCGGGCACGGGTACGGGCCGCGGGCACGGGTACGGATCGAAGGAGCGGAGCTGTGATGCAGGACGTCCCCGAGCTGGTGGCTCAGGCGCGGGAGGGCCGGCCGCGAGCCGTGGCCCGGCTGATCTCACTGGTCGAGGGGGCGTCCCCGCAGCTGCGCGAGGTGATGGCCGCGCTGGCGCCGCTGGCGGGCAACGCCTATGTCGTCGGGGTGACCGGATCGCCCGGTGTCGGCAAGTCGACCTCGACCTCCGCTCTCGTCACCGCGTACCGCAAGGCGGGCAAGCGGGTCGCGGTGCTGGCCGTCGACCCCTCGTCCCCGTTCTCCGGCGGAGCGCTGCTCGGCGACCGTGTGCGGATGTCCGAGCACGCCTCCGACCCCGGCGTCTACATCCGCTCCATGGCCACCCGCGGCCATCTCGGCGGGCTCGCCTGGGCCGCCCCGCAGGCGATCCGGGTGCTGGACGCGGCGGGCTGCGACGTGATCCTGGTGGAGACCGTCGGGGTCGGCCAGTCCGAGGTGGAGATCGCCTCCCAGGCCGACACCTCCGTGGTGCTGCTCGCGCCCGGCATGGGCGACGGCATCCAGGCGGCCAAGGCCGGGATCCTGGAGATCGGCGATGTGTACGTGGTCAACAAGGCGGACCGCGACGGCGCCGACGCGACCGCCCGTGAGCTCAACCACATGCTGGGCCTCGGCGAGGCCCGGGGGCCCGGCGACTGGCGCCCGCCCATCGTCAAGACCGTCGCCGCGCGGGGCGAGGGCATCGACGAGGTGGTGGAGGCCCTGGAGAAGCACCGCGCCTGGCTGGAGGAGCACGGCGCCCTCACCCGGCGCCGCGCCCGCCGCGCCGCCCATGAGGTGGAGACCATCGCCGTCACCACGCTCCGCCGGCGCATCGGCGATCTGCACGGCGACCGGCGGCTGGGCGCGCTGGCGGACCGGATCGTGGCGGGGGAGCTGGACCCGTACACGGCGGCGGACGAACTGGTGGCGGGGCTGACGGACCCGGCGTGACGGCCGGGACACGACGGACCGAACCGCCCGGCCGAGGGGGCCGGGCGGAGTGCGGGTGACCGCGCCGGTGACGCGTCCGGGTCGGCTCAGTCGTCGTAACCGTCGTCGTCCCGGGCGTCGTGGTCGTCCCGGTCGTCTTGACCGTCGTCGTCCCGACTGTCGTCGTCGCCACGGCCGTTGTCGTCCCAGCGGTCGTCATCGCTGTCCACGGTGACCTTGCCGGTCCTGGCGTGGACGTTCAGCTCGTGCGTACGGCCGTCCTTGCCCCGTACGTCGATCTCCCAGCGGCCGTTGTGGTCGTCGTCGATCTCGGCGGAGGTCACCGCCCCGGGTACGGAGGCGAGGGCGGCGGCCGTCGCGCGCCGGACGTCCACCGAGGCGGCGCGCAGCGTGGCACGGTCGTCGCCGTGGTCGTCGTCCCCGTCGTCGTCGCGGTCCACCCGCACCGTGCCGTTGGCCGCGTCGACCCGCAGCTCGTGCCAGCGGTTGTCCTTGCCGAACAGGTCGATCTCCCAGTGGCGGTCCCCGTCGTCGTCCCGCTCGACGGAGGCCACGGCGCCCGGGTACTCCTTCAGCGCCACGGCGGCGGCCTCGCTCGCGGTCAGGCCCGTACCGCTCCCGGCGGCCGGCTGCCGCTTCTCCGGCGCCCGGTCGTCCCTCCTGTCGTCCTTCCCGCTGTCCTTTCCGCCGTTCTGGGAGTCGTCCAGGATGTCGTTCCCGGAGTCGTCCGGCACCGTCCCCAGCTTCGCGACCGGCGTGGGAAGCGTCGCCGTACCCGCGCCCCGGCTGTCGTCGTCTCCCATGGCGACCGCCGTGTAGGTGCCGCCGCCGATCAGTGCCGCCATGGTGATGGCCGCGATGGCGAGATTGCGCTTCATGAGGGTTCCTCCCCGAGTCGGTCCGTGCAGTCCGTGTGGAACGACTTCAATGTGGCGGAGCGAAGCTGAAGCCAGCCTGAAGCCACCTGAAGTGATCTTCAGGTTCGGTTTGGGAAGCTGGGGCCATGCGTTTGTTGATCGTGGAGGACGAGAAGCGGCTCGCGGTGTCGCTCGCCAAAGGGCTGCGGGCCGAAGGCTTCGCCGTCGATGTCGTCCACGACGGCCTCGAAGGGCTGCACCGGGCGGGCGAGGGCGTGTACGACCTGGTCGTGCTCGACATCATGCTGCCCGGCATGAACGGCTACCGCGTCTGCGCCGCACTGCGCGCGGCCGGTCATGACGTACCGATCCTGATGCTCACCGCGAAGGACGGCGAGTACGACGAGGCGGAGGGGCTGGACACCGGCGCCGACGACTATCTGACCAAGCCGTTCTCCTACGTCGTGCTCGTCGCCCGGGTCAAGGCCCTGCTGCGCCGCCGCGGTTCGTCCGGCGCCTCGCCTGTGCTGAGGATCGGGGGCCTCAGCGTCGACACCGCCGCCCGCCGCGTCGTGCGGGACGGGACCGAGGTGGCGCTCACCGCGAAGGAGTTCGCCGTGCTGGAGCAACTGGCGGTCCGGGCGGGGGAAGTGGTCGGCAAACCGGAGATCCTTGAGCACGTCTGGGACTTCGCCTATGACGGCGACCCCAACATCATCGAGGTCTACATCAGCGCCCTGCGGCGCAAGCTCGGGGCCGCGACCATCCAGACGGTGCGCGGCGCCGGCTACCGGCTGGTCGCGTCATGAGCGTGGGCGGACGCCGGTTCGCGTCCTCCGTACGGGCCAGGGCCTCGCTCGGCGCGACGGCCGTCGTGGCGGTCGCGCTGGTGGCCGCCGGGATCGCGGTCGTTCTCTCGCTCCGCTCGAACCTCACCGACGGGGCCGACCGCAGCGCGGATCGGGCGGCCCGCGAAGTCGCCCTGGACATCGCCTCCCTGGTGACCGACCGGGCCTCGTACGCCCGGCTCGATCTGCAGGACAACGCGGAACACCCCGTACAGGTCACCGACGAGGGCGGCAGGCTGCTCGCGGCGACCAAGGGCCTCCAGCGGATCAGTGGTACGGCGGTGTCCGCGGTGACCCCCGCGAAGATCCCCGCCCCGGGGGCGACCGCCGCACCCGGTGATGACGACGACGAGGGCGCCGACGACGACAGCGGCACGGACGACAACGGGGGCGACGACGACGGGGACGACAACGGGCACGGTGACGACGACCCCGCGGTCGGCGAGATAGCCGACCGCTCCTCCTTCACCACCGGCAGCGCGACCGTCGACGGCGAGAGCGGTGAGTACCGTTTCGCCGCCGTCGAGGTGACCGACCGCGCGGGCGAGACGGTCGTCGTCCACGCGGGCGCCTCGCTCGCGGACCGGCAGGCCGCCGTCAACACGACCACCGTCTCCATGCTGCTGGGGCTCCCCGTCCTGCTGCTGGTCGTCGGGGGAGTGACCTGGCTGATGACCCGGCGGGCGTTCCGGCCCGTGGAGGGCATCCGGCGCGAGATGGCGGCCATCACCGCCTCGACGGATCTCTCCCGCCGGGTGCCGGAGCCCGCCTCGGACGACGAGGTGGCCAGGCTGGCCCGTACGACCAATGAGACGCTCACCGCGCTGGAGGCCGCCGTGGAGCGGCAGCGCCGCTTTGTCGCGGACGCCTCGCACGAACTGCGCAGCCCCATCGCCTCGCTCCGTACTCAGCTCGAAGTGGGCGACGCGCACCCGGAGTTGCTGGATGTGCCGGGCGCGGTCGCGGACACCGTACGGCTCCAGCAACTCGCCGCGGATCTGCTGCTGCTGGCCCGGCTGGACGCGGGGGAGCGGCCGGGCCGGGCGCGGTTCGACCTGGGCGCGCTGGTCCGCGAGGAGGTCTCGCAGCGGACCAGGGACCGCGTCCCGGTCACGCTCGATGTCGGGTCGGGGCTCGAAGTGGCCGGGTCGCGGGGGCAGTTGGCCCGGGTGCTGGGGAATCTGCTGGACAACGCCCAGCGGCACACCCGCGCCTCGGTCACCGCGTCCGTGTACCGGTCGGGCGATCAGGTGGTGCTCGCGGTGGCCGACGACGGCTCCGGGGTGCCGGAGGCGGAGCGTGAGCGGATCTTCGAGCGGTTCGTACGGCTCGACGACGCGCGCAGCCGCGACGACGGCGGCGCCGGTCTCGGGCTGGCCATCGCACGCGATGTGGCCGTGCGCCACGACGGGACGCTCACGGTCGGCGGAGCTCGGACGGGCGGCGCCCTCTTCGAGCTGCGCCTGCCCCGTGCGGACGGTACGAGCGCCGACGGCAGCGAAAGCACCGACACCACCGACGCGGCAGCGGGCGCCTGAGCCAAGGGCGGCCCGGCGACGCGGCGGCCGAGCCCTCGACCCGGGCCCGGCGACCGCCCCGTATCAGCTCCTGCCGCGCCGTCCGCGCAGCTGCTCGGCCACCGGCGTCAGCGACGCCCGCAGCTCCGCCAGCGCCTCGGGCGTCAGCAGATCGATGAAGTGCTTGCGTACGGACGCGACATGGTGCGGCGCGACCTTCTGCATGGTCTCCATCCCCTGGTCCGTCAGGACCGCGTACAGCCCGCGCCGGTCGGACTCGCAGTTCTCCCGGCGGACCAGCCCCGCGGTCTCCATCCTGGTGATCTGGTGGGAGAGCCGGCTCTTGGACTGGAGCGTGGTGGCCGCGAGGTCACTCATCCGCATGCGCCGTTCCGCCGACTCCGAGAGATTCACCAGGATCTCGTAGTCGTTCATGGTCAGGCCGAACGGCTGGAGGTCTTTCTCCAGCTGGTGCGTCAGCAGTTTGTTGACATCCAGATGGGTGCGCCAGGCGCACTGCTCAGCGTCGGTCAGCCAGCGGGTGGCGGTCTCGGTCTCCATGTATGGATTCTACCTAAGAAGTTGAAATCTGTACGAAGCCTCCGGATGTGACCCCGCGCACCCGATCACCGGCCAGGGGCGCAGGCGTTCGACGTCACACTCCGCAGACTACCGCTCACAGCCCGAAGCGACGCTGGAGATCGCCGAGCTGCCCCGGCATCCGGGGCGTGGACCCGTGTGACCCCTGATGCCCGGAGTGCCCCGAGGGGGCGCCGCCGCCCGGCACCCCGGGCTCCGTGGTGACCGCGCCCAACGGCTGCTCCGCCATCAGCGCCTCCGAGGACTGCAACAGCACCGTCCCGGCCCCGACGAACTCGAACTGATGCTCCTCGCCCGACGTACCGCCGATCCCCGTCAACGACCTGATCCCGCCCAGCACTCCGGACATATAGCCATGATCGTAGTGGTGGCACGGCGACGGGCAGTCCGCCCAGCCCACCAGCGCCTGCGGATCCACCCGCAGGGGTGGCTCCATGAAGACCACGGGCCCGTTGGACGCGGCCACGAACTTCCCCGTACCGATCAGCGTCAGAAAGCCCGGCACGATCGACTGCTTCAGCGCCAGCGTGGGCTGGTAGGCCAGCAGATTGCCGGACCGGATCGTCAGATTGCCGTCCTCCAGATCGAACGAGTTGACGTCGAAGGCGCGGTCGGCGAGCAGCATCTTGCCGCTGCCCTCCGCCACCACCCAGTCACTGGCGTGCAGCGGTGAGTGGAAGCTCGTACGCATCAGCCGCTCGAACCGGCCGTGGCCGACGCCGTCGAAGGTGATCTGCCCGTAGTAGGCGATCATCTTCCCCTTCTGCAGGAACCACTGGCTCCCCTTCAACTCCACACAGAAGGTGTACGCGTTGACGTTGTCGTCGCTCGGCAGCGTCATCGGGTCATGGATCACGGGCGCGCTCACAGCTTCTCCTCCGACGCCTGGACGTACACCGCGCCACTGCCGCTCAGCTCCAGCTGGAAGGCCTCGCCGGAGCCGCGCCCGACCATGTCGCGCCAGCCGAGCGCCGTGGACAGTTTGTTCCGTACGTCGCCGTGGTGCGCGACATACGCCTGCGGGTCCACATGGACCTCGCGCCCCGGGGCGATGGGCACCTCGATCACCCCGCCGTGCGCCATCACCGCGACCGCGCCATGGCCCTTGAGGGTGGTGGTGAACAGGCCCTGGCCCGTCACCTGTCCCCGCACCATGCCCATGACCCCGCCCTGCGAGCCCATGAACATCGTGCCCTGCTGGAGGGTCCCGTCGAAGGCGAGCAGCCGGTCCGCCTCCACATACAGGGTGTCGCCCGCCAGATTGATGACCTGGATGTGATGGCCGCCATGGCCGAACATCACCGTGCCGCTCCCCTCGACCGTCATCAGCGGGGTCGCCTCATTGGCCACCCGCCGTCCGATCATGGACATCAGACCGCCCTGACCGCCCTGGATGTTGGGGGTGAAGCTGACATCGCCGCGGTACGCGAGCATCGCGCCGCGCTGGCTGAACATCTTCTGGCCGGGCAGGACCGTCGCCTCGACCATCTTCGAGTTGACCTCACGGAACGGCATCAGACATCGCCCCCGATCGTGTTCCGCTCACTGGGCTGTACGTAGACGAGCCCGTCGCCCTCGAAGCGGATCTGGAAGGCCTCGCCCGAGCCCTCGCCCATGAACGTACGGAAGTTGACGCCGGACTGGAACTTCTGCTGGAGGTTCCCCTGGTGCGCGACATAGGCGCCGGGGTCGACGAAGAGCGGGTACTGCGGGGTCACCCGCAGGATCACCGCCTGGCCCTCCGACATGATCGCGGCCTGGCCCATGCCCTCCACGGTGGTCGTGAACAGGCCGGTGCCGGTCGCCCCGCCCCGCAGGCCGGTGAACGATGTGCCCGTACGCAGCCCCGCGTCCGTGCACAGCAGATTGCTCGCCTCGACGAAGAGCTTGTCGCCGTGCAGCGAGACCAGACTGATCTCGCTCGCGCGGTCGGCGAAGTAGCAGGTGCCCTGACCCTTCACCTCCATCACGGTCATCTGTTCGCCGGTGAGCCGGCGGGTCACCATCCCGCGCAGACCCTCACCGCCGCCGGACATCTTCTTGAACGCCATCCGGCCGTCGTACGCGACCATCGAGCCGTTCTTCGCCTTGACGGCGTCGCCGGTCATGTCGACGGCGAGCACCTTGCTGCCTTGCAGTCGGAACTGAGCCACGGATCGAAGGTAACGGGCGGCACTGACAGGGAACAGGGCCCATGGTCCGGGATCACCCCCGACCCGACCCTGATAACGGTCGGGCAAAGCCGGGCTGCCACAATGAGAGCGCGCTTGTGCACACATTCACAAGATCACGTCTGCCCCCGACGCCGAAGGTGCCTCCTCGTGGACATCAAGACCGCCTCCTCCCTCCATCGCCTCCGTCTGGTCTCCGCCCCGGAGGCCGTCTCCTTCCTGCTGCTCCTGGTCTGCTCGGTGCTCAAGCGCACGACGGACTTCAACGCGGTCCCCGTGATGGGCGCCGTCCACGGGCTGCTCTTCGTGCTCTACGTGGTCTTCTGGCTGGACGCCTGGAACCGCACCAAGTGGTCCTTCGGCACCGCGGCCCTCTACTTCGTCCTCTCCGTCCTGCCGGCCGGCGGCTTCTTCGCCGAGCGCAAGCTCAAGCGCGCCGCCGATGACGAGGTCATCGCCTCCCGCGCGCGCCGCGAGGGTACGGTGAACGCATGATCGTCGCCTTCTCGGTGAGCCCGCTGGGCGTGGGGGAGGACGTCGGCGAGTATGTCGCCGACGCCGTCCGGGTCGTCCGCGAGTCCGGGCTGCCCAACCGCACGGACGCCATGTTCACCTCGGTCGAGGGGGAGTGGGACGAGGTGATGGACGTCGTGAAGCGGGCCGTCGCCGCGGTCGAGGCCCGCGCCGGGCGGGTCTCCCTCGTCCTCAAGGCCGATATCCGGCCGGGGGTCACGGACGGGCTCACCTCGAAGGTCGAGACGGTGGAGCGCTACCTCGCCGACTGACTGACCCGTACGCCGTAACCTCCGCACGGAGTACCGCTCGCACGGACGCCTCAAGTCGACACGCGGGTAAATGTCCTTTTTTGTAGGGATATCAATCTGGTGCGACAGCTGGAGGCATCCGTGCGGCCGGAGGGTTCCGAGTACGACTACGACGTCCACAGCTGCCTGGCCGGCCCGCTCAGGGAACCGGACCGGGCCATGGCCTACCGGGTGCGCTACCGGAGTCTGCTCGCGCGGGAACCCCACCGAATAAGAGCCGTCCTGCTGATGGCGCTGGCGCCGCTGCTCTCCGGCGCCCTGCTCGTCTATCTGGTCTGGCCCACCCACCGCACCGAGCGCGAGGGCGCCGACCGCTGGCTGGTGGTCCTCGACCAGGTGATGCTGGGCTCGATCGGGCTCATCGCCCTCTTCATGCTCGTCAACGTCACCTCGGTCGCCCACGCCACGATGGTCGCCAGGGACCCCATACCCGTCCCCGCGGAACCGGGCACCCGCGTCGCGTTCCTCACCACCTACGTCCCGGGCAAGGAACCGCTCGCCATGGTGCGGGCCACGCTCGAAGGAGCCGTACGGCTGCGCCACCCCGGCCCGCTCGACGTCTGGCTGCTGGACGAGGGCGACGACGGCGCGGCCCGGGCGCTCTGCGAGGACCTGGGGGTACGCCACTTCACCCGGCACGGCATACCGGAGTGGAACCGCCGGCGGGGCGTGCACCGGGCACGCACCAAGCACGGCAACTACAACGCCTGGCTCGCCATGCACGGCGAGGACTACGACTTCTTCGCCTCGGTCGACACCGACCACATACCGCTCCCGAACTTCCTGGAGCGGATGATGGGCTACTTCCGCGACCCGGACACCGCGTTCGTCGTCGGCCCCCAGGTGTACGGCAACTACAGCGCGCCGGTCACCAAGGCCGCCGAGTCCCAGCAGTTCCTGTTCCACGCGCTGATCCAGCGGGCCGGCAACCGCTACCACGCCCCGATGTTCGTCGGTACGAACAATGTCGTCCGGATCAGGGCGGTCATGCAGATCGGCGGTCTGTACGACTCGATCACCGAGGACATGGCCACCGGGTTCGAGCTGCACCGCACCAGGAACCCCGTCACCGGCCGGTTCTGGCGCTCCGTCTACACCCCCGACGTACTGGCCGTGGGCGAGGGCCCCGCCTCCTGGACCGACTTCTTCACCCAGCAGCTGCGCTGGTCGCGAGGGACGTACGAGACGCTGCTCAAGCAGTACTGGAAGGCGCCGTTCCGGATGTCGCCCGGCCGGCTGCTCAGCTACACGCTGATGCTCGTCTACTACCCGATGACCGCGATCAACTGGTTCCTCGGCATTCTCAGCTGCGTTCTCTTCCTCTGGTTCGGCGCCTCGGGCACCCAGGTCTCGTCCTCGGTCCTGCTGATGCTCTACAGCGACGCCGCCGCCCTGCAGATCGGGCTCTATCTCTGGAACAGGCGGCACAACGTCTCCCCCCACGAGCCGCGTGGCTCGGGCGGTCTCGCCGGTATGGCGATGTCCGCGCTCTCCGCGCCGGTCTATCTGAGGTCGCTGATCTCGGCCGTACTCCGCACCCGCGGCCGGTTCGTGGTCACCCCCAAGGGCGGCCGGGCGAGCCCCGACCGGCTGATGACCTTCCGGCTCCATCTGTTCTGGGCCGCCGTGCTGATCGCCTCGCTCGTCGCGTCCGTGTTCCTCGGCAACACCCATGCGGCCATGCGCACCTGGGCGGTCCTGGCGCTGGCGATCGCGCTCGCGCCGGTGGGTGTCTGGTGCTGGACGCTGCTCGCCGAGCGCGCCGAGCGCGCCACCGTACGTACCGGCGTGGAAGCCGTCGAGGACCCGGGGCCGGCCCCCGAACCGACCCCGGAACTGGAACTGGAGCTGGCACCGGAAGCGGCGTTCGCCGTGACGCCTGTGACGACGACAGGAGGGAACTGACCCATGTCCCCGCGCTACCGGCCGCGCCGCAGGCCGTCGGAGAAGTTCAAGAGGACGCTGCTCGGCGGCGGAGCGCTGGTGGTGCTGGCCGCCCTCAACGCTCCCGCGGCCTTCTCCTTCGCCCAGGAGAAGTACCACGCCTACAAGATCGCGCAGCCGGGCTACAAACAGCGGTACGGCTCCTGGGAGATCCTCGACGTCCCGAAGGAATACCGTACGAACGCGATCCACGCGGCCCTGCTGCACACCGGCAAGGTGCTGATCATCGCCGGCTCCGGCAACAACCAGAAGAAGTTCGACGAGGGGTCGTTCGACACGATCCTCTGGAACCCGGCCGACAACTCCTTCAAGAAGATCCCCACGCCGGAGGACTTCTTCTGCTCGGGCCACTCCCAACTCCCCGACGGACGGCTGCTGGTGGCGGGCGGCACGGCGCGCTACGAGGTCCTCGACGGCGAGGTGGAGCGGGCCGGCGGCCGGATGCGGGTCAAGAACGAGAACCCCGACCGGGCCTACACCTTCAAGAAGGGCACCCGCTTCCGCTCCCCCTCGGGCGTCGAGTTCATCAGCAAGTTCGATGTCGACGTGCCCAGGGCGAAGAAGGAACTCAAGGTCGGGTACGGGCAGGGCGGCCGGATGCTGCCCTGGCGTACGAAGGTGACGGCAGGCGAGGCGCGGGTGTTCGTGGAGGCGGCCGAGAAGGGCCCGCGAGGGCTGACCACCCAGGCCGCGCAGTACGAGATCGTCGGGCTCACGGGCAAGGACGCGGACAATCTCTACGGCCTCGCGCAGAAACTCACCACGGAGAAGCAGGACTTCCAGGGCATCAGATCCGCGTACGAGTTCGACCCCAGGGCCGAGAAGTACGTCCCGGTGAACCCGATGAAGGAAGCCCGCTGGTACCCCACCTTGGTGACGCTGGACAACGGGAAGGTGCTGGCCGTCTCCGGTCTCGACGATGTCGGCGCCGTACTCACCGGGGACAACGAGCTGTACGACCCGGCCACCAAGGAGTGGTCCCAGGGCCCCACCCGCTACTTCCCGACCTATCCCGCGCTCTTCCTCACCAAGGGCGGCAAGCTGTTCTACTCGGGCTCCAACGCGGGATACGGGCCCGCCGAGAAGGGCCGGCAGCCGGGGCTCTGGGACCTCACGAAGAACACCTTCACCGAGGTCGGCGGGCTCACCGATCAGGACCAGACGGAGACCTCGGCCTCCCTGATGCTGCCGCCGGCGCAGGACCAGCGGGTGATGGTGCTCGGTGGCGGGGGCGTCGGTGAGTCCTCCAAGGCCACCAGCCGCACGGCGATCGTCGACCTCAAGCAGGACAGCCCGGCCTTCCAGGAAGGGCCCAGGCTGCCGCAGGGCACCCGCTATCTGAGCAGCGTGCTGCTCCCTGACGACACGGTGTTCACCACCGGCGGCTCCTCCGACTACCGCGGGCGCAGCGCCAGCGACATCCTCAAGGCGCAGTTCTACGAGCCGCGGACCAATACGTTCCGGCCGGCCGCCGACCCGACCGTGGGGCGCAACTACCACTCGGAGGCGCTGCTGCTGCCCGACGGCCGAGTGGTCACCTTCGGCTCCGACCCGCTCTTCCGCGACGCGGACAACACCCGGCTCGGCACCTTCGAACAGCGTGTGGAGATCTATACGCCGCCCTATCTTCAGGGCGACAGGGCCGGTGCGAACAGACCGGCGCTGGGGGAGGGCCCGAAGGAGGTCGACCTCAACGGCCGGGCCACCTTCCGCGCCGCCCGGCCCGACCGGATCGTGAAGGCGAGGCTGATGCGGCCGAGCGCCGTGACCCACACGACGGATGTGGAGCAGCGCTCGATCGAGCTGGCACTCACGAAGAGCAAGGACGCGGTGACCGTCGAGGTGCCGAAGGACCGGGCGTTGGTGCCGCCGGGCTGGTACATGCTCTTCGTCACCGACTCCGACGGCGTCCCGTCCCGGGCGAAGTGGGTCCGGGTGGACTGATCCGGGTGGACCGAGACGAGTACGCCCGAGCCAAAGACACTAGGTCTTGTCCTTCGCCTCGTTCGTGTCCTTCGTCCTGAGGGCGAGGCCCAGCGCGTAGTCGGGCCACCACGTACCGGCCGCCGGGCCGCCGCGGCAGGGGCCGTCCGAGTCGCCGGGGCGCTTGATCCAGAGATAGGCGTCCAGCAGCTCGTTGCCGGTGTTGGTGGTGGGCGGTGAGCCGAGTGCCCGGCCCGGCGGGTTGCACCAGGACTCGTCCCGGTTGCCCCGCAGCGGGCCCGCGCCGTTCCTGCTGGTGTCGATGGTGAAGTGGACATCGCCGAGCAGCCCCGAGAGCCGGGTGCCGTACGCCTTGACCACGTCGTTCGTCTGGAAGTTGGAGACATTGAGCGAGAAGCCGTCGGCCGAGGCGATCCCGGCCCGCCGAAGCGGCTCGGTGAGCCTGGCGGGGTCGGAGATCCAGTCCGGATTGCCGGCGTCCAGATAGACCCTGGTACGCGGCTGCCGCTTGAGCCTGTCGATGGCGTGGGCGAGCAGCTCGTACCGCTCGTCATGATGCTCCGCCGGGGTGCAGCCGTCCGTCAGATGCGGGATGGCGTCCGGCTCCAGGATCACGATGGCCTCGGCGTCGCCGATGGCCTCGGCGAAGGCGCCGATCCAGTCGCGGTAGTACTGGGCGTCATGGGCGCCGCCCGCGGAGTAGAGCCCGCAGTCGCGGTGGGGGATGTTGTACGCGACGAGGACGGCCGTGCTCCTGGTGGCCTTCGCGCCGCGTACGACCCGGTCGATCCCGGGCTCGGGGTTGTCACCGGCCGGCCATTCGGCCACCGCGCGTTCGGAGATCCGCCGCAGGGCCTTCGCGTCGTCCGCGCGTCCCTGCTTCTCCCACACCCGGACCTGGCGGGCCGCGTCGCTCTCCGGGTCGATCCAGAAGGGCGAGGAGGTGGTGGGGTCGGCTTCGCCCCGGAGCGCGGAGGGGCCGGTCCGCCCGGCCCGCTCGGTCCGTTCGACGGAGTCCTCCCGGGCTTCGGGGGAGCAGCCGGTGGCCGTCAGCGCCAGCGCCGCCGCGACGGCGGCGCTGGCGAGCGAGCGCGGGCGGCGGCGCGTTGCGTACGGGCGGTGTGGTCCCCGGCTGGACATCCAGCCCCCTCGGAAGATGACTGGGCAGTGACAAGACCGGCATATCGTTACATAACACTGCATGGACTGTGAGGTGCGACACCTGCCGGGGCGGCCGAGCCGACCGAACGGACCGAAGTGCGAGACAGGCCCCGCCGCCAAGTGACCTCTCGGTAGGGTCGGGGTCGTGCCGAAACCGCTCAGCCTTCCCTTCGATCCCATCGCCCGCGCCGACGAACTCTGGCAGCAGCGCTGGGGGCCCATGCCGGCCATGGCGGCGATCACCTCGATCATGCGCGCGCAACAGATCCTGCTGGCGGGCGTGGACGCGGTGGTCAAGCCGTACGGGCTGACGTTCGCCCGGTACGAGGCACTGGTGCTGCTCACCTTCTCCAAGGCGGGCGAGCTGCCGATGTCCAAGATCGGCGAGCGGCTGATGGTCCATCCGACGTCGGTCACCAACACCGTCGACCGGCTGGTGAAATCCGGTCTGGTCGACAAGCGGCCCAACCCGAACGACGGCCGCGGCACGCTCGCGTCCATCACCGACAAGGGCCGCGAGGTGGTGGAGGCGGCCACCCGCGATCTGGTGGAGATGGACTTCGGGCTCGGGGCGTACGACGCGGAGGAGTGCGCGGAGATCTTCGCGATGCTCCGCCCGCTGCGGGTGGCGGCCAGGGACTTCGACGACGCGGGCTGAGCCGGGGGGCCCGTCGGCGCCGGAAAGGCCCGGGATACGCTCGGGGCCATGAAACAGAGCGTGCTGTCCCGCTACCGGGTGATGGCGTACGTCACCGCCGTATGGCTGCTGGTCTTCACCGTGGCGATCATCCTGAAGTACGGATTCGACACCGGCGACACGATGCTGATCTCCCAGATCCACGGTGTGCTGTTCATCGTGTACGTCGTCTTCGCCTTCGACCTGGGCTCCAAGGCGAAGTGGCCCTTCGGCAAGCTCCTCTGGGTGCTGGCCGCCGGCTGTATCCCGGTCGCGTCGTTCTTCGTCGAGCCGAAGATCACCCGCGAGGTCCGGCCGCTGGTCACGGACCGCGAGCCCGCCACCGCCGAGGCCTGACGGCCCCGCCCGCACGAGGTGTGGGCGGTTTGGCATCGACATTTACTTGGACGTCCTAGTAAATTTGAAGGCATGGACGCCATGGAGGAGGGCCGCCTGCGCTGGCAGGCCCGGTACGACAAGGCCCGCAAGCGCGACGCGGATTTCAGCACGCTCTCCGGTGACCCGGTGGAGCCGGTCTACGGGCCCAGGCCCGGTGACACCTATGAGGGCTTCGAGCGGATCGGCTGGCCCGGGGAGTATCCCTTCACCCGGGGGCTGCACCCCACCGGCTACCGCGGCCGGACGTGGACGATCCGCCAGTTCGCCGGATTCGGCAACGCCCAGCAGACCAACGAGCGCTACAAGACGATCCTGGCCAACGGCGGAGGCGGCCTCTCCGTCGCCTTCGACATGCCGACGCTCATGGGCCGCGACTCCGACGACCCGCGCTCGCTCGGCGAGGTCGGCCACTGCGGGGTCGCCATCGACTCCGCCGCCGACATGGAGATCCTTTTCGGTGGGATCCCGCTCGGCGAGGTCACCACCTCGATGACCATCAGCGGCCCCGCGGTGCCGGTCTTCTGCATGTACCTGGTCGCGGCGGAGCGCCAGGGCGTCGATCCGGCCATACTCAACGGCACGCTCCAGACGGACATCTTCAAGGAGTACATCGCGCAGAAGGAGTGGCTGTTCCAGCCCGAGCCGCATCTGCGTCTGATCGGCGATCTGATGGAGCACTGCGCCACCTCCATCCCCGCGTACAAGCCGCTCTCCGTCTCCGGGTACCACATCCGCGAGGCCGGGGCGACGGCCGCGCAGGAGCTCGCGTACACCCTCGCGGACGGCTTCGGCTATGTGGAGCTGGGGCTGAGCCGGGGCCTGGACGTGGACACCTTCGCGCCCGGTCTCTCCTTCTTCTTCGACGCCCATCTCGACTTCTTCGAGGAGATCGCCAAGTTCCGCGCGGCCCGCCGGATCTGGGCACGCTGGATGAAGGAGGTGTACGGCGCGCGGACCGACAAGGCGCAGTGGCTGCGTTTCCACACCCAGACGGCGGGTGTCTCGCTCACCGCGCAGCAGCCGTACAACAACGTCGTGCGGACGGCGGTGGAGGCGCTGGCGGCCGTCCTCGGCGGCACGAACTCCCTGCACACCAACGCGCTGGACGAGACCCTCGCCCTGCCCAGCGAGCAGGCCGCCGAGATCGCGCTCCGCACCCAGCAGGTGCTGATGGAGGAGACGGGCGTCGCGAACGTGGCCGACCCGCTGGGCGGCTCCTGGTTCATCGAGCAGCTGACCGACCGGATCGAGGCCGACGCCGAGAAGATCTTCGAACAGATCAAGGAGCGCGGTCTGCGCGCCCACCCGGACGGACAGCACCCGATCGGCCCCATCACCTCCGGCATCCTGCGGGGGATCGAGGACGGCTGGTTCACCGGCGAGATCGCCGAGTCCGCGTTCCGGTACCAGCGGTCGCTGGAGAAGGGCGACAAGCGGGTCGTCGGCGTCAATGTCCACCATGGCTCGGTCACCGGCGATCTGGAGATCCTGCGGGTCAGCCATGAGGTCGAGCGCGACCAGGTCCAGGTCCTGGCCGAGCGCAAGGGCGCCCGGGACGACGCCCGGGTCCGTACGGCCCTGGAGGCCATGCTGAGCGCCGCCCGCGAAGGCTCGAACATGATCGCCCCGATGCTGGAGGCGGTACGGGCCGAGGCGACGCTCGGCGAGATCTGCGGCGTGCTGCGCGAGGAGTGGGGGACGTACACGGAACCGCCCGGCTTCTGAGGTCGCCCGGCTGCCGAGCCACCCGGCCTCCGCAGCCGCTTCCTCTTCTCGCCTCCTCCTTCTCCTCTGTTCTCCTCTCCTCTCCTTCTCCTCTCCTCGTGAATACCTCTGAGTGAGAGCTAAAATGGTGGTATGGCCACGGAGGAGTTCCCCGACTCGCTCGCGGTCGTCCTCGCGGGCGTCCAGCGGATGATCCGGCGGCGGCTGCGCGAGGGCTCCCCCGTGCCGCCGCTGCGCGGCGCGCAGATCGAGCTGTTGCGGCTGGTCGCGGCCCGTCCGGGGATCCGGGTGTCGGACGCCGCCAAGGAGCTGTTCCTGGCCGGCAACTCGGTCTCCACCCTGGTCAATCAGCTCGGCCGGGCCGGCTATCTCCTGCGTGAGACCGACCCGGAGGACCGGCGCTCGGCGCGTCTGCTACCCACCCCGGCGGCCGAGGCGCGGCTGAGCGAATGGGAATCGCGCCGCCGCGCGCTCCTGCGCGAGCAGGTGGAACATCTGTCGGACGAGGACCGCGCGGCGCTGATGGCGGCCCTTCCGGCACTGCGCGGGCTCGCCGAGAACCTGCACGACGGAGGAGCGCGAGCAGAGGCGGTGCGAGCAGAGGCGGCGGGGGGAGTGGGAACGGGGGGACGGAGAGCGGAGGGAACATGACCGACACACCGTTCACCGGCGACGCCGGGCCGGACGGCGTGGACCCCGCCGGGCCCGACGCCGTCAGCTGCCGCGGGCTGGACTACGCGTTCGGCGAGACCAGGGCCGTCCAGGACCTCGACCTCTCGGTCCACGCGGGCGAGGTCTTCGGGCTGCTCGGTCCGAACGGCGCGGGCAAGACCACCGCGATCCGCTGCATCACCACCCTGCTGCCCGTACCGACGGGCATGGTGCGGGTGTTCGGGCACGACGCGGCGAAGGAGAAGATGGCGGTACGCCGCCTGCTGGGCTACGTACCCCAGCAACTGTCCGCCGACGCCGCGCTGACGGGCCGCGAGAACGTGACGCTGTTCGCCCGGGTCTTCGACGTCCCGCGCCGCGAGCGGTCGGAACGGGTCGCGCAGGCGCTGGCCGCCGTCGATCTGACCGCCGCGGCCGACCGGATGGCCAAGACGTACTCCGGCGGCATGATCCGTCGGCTCGAACTCGCCCAGGCGCTGGTCAGCGCGCCCAGACTGCTCATGCTCGACGAGCCGACGATCGGCCTCGACCCGATCGCCCGCACCAGCGTCTGGGAGCGCATCAACGCCGTACGGCGGGCCACGGGCATGACCGTGCTGGTGACCACGCACTACATGGACGAGGCCGACCAGTACTGCGACCGCGTCGCGCTGATGCACCACGGGCGGATTCACGCGCTCGGCACCCCCGGTGAGCTGAGGGCCGAGCTGCGCGAGCGCCGCGCGGCGTCGGGTGCGTCTGGTGCCCCGGGCTCGGGCGGGAAGGACGCACTGCCGACGCTGGAGGACGTCTTCAGGGATGTGGCAGGCAGCGGTCTCGACGAGGAGGGAGGCGACTTCCGAGATGTCAGGAGCACCCGCCGCACCGCGTCCCGCGTCGGCTGAGGAGACCGGTACCGGCCGGCTGGACCTGCTGCTCGTACCGCCCCGTGCCCGCACCGGCTGGCGGGTGCTGACCGCCAGGGTCGTCGCGATGTGCGTGGTCGAGCTGCAGAAGCTGCGGCACGACCGGACCGAGCTGTACACCCGGGCCGTTCAGCCCGCGCTCTGGCTGCTGATCTTCGGTGAGACCTTCACCCGGATCAAGGCCATCCCCACCGGCGGCATTCCGTATATCGACTTTCTCGCGCCCGGCATCATCGCCCAGTCCGCGATGTTCATCGCGATCTTCTACGGCATCATGATCATTTGGGAGCGGGACGCCGGTATTCTGACCAAACTGCTGGTCACGCCGACCCCCAGAGCCGCGCTCATCAGCGGCAAGGCGTTCGCCTCCGGGGTGAAGGCGCTGATCCAGGCGGTGGTGGTGATCGTCATCGCCGCGGCCCTGGGCGTCGGTCTGACCTGGAACCCGCTGCGGCTGCTCGGGGTCGCCGTCGTGGTGGTCCTCGGCTCGGCGTTCTTCTCCTGTCTGTCGATGACGATCGCCGGGATCGTGCTGACGCGCGATCGGCTGATGGGTATCGGGCAGGCCATCACCATGCCGCTCTTCTTCGCCTCGAACGCCCTCTATCCGGTGGCGATCATGCCCGGCTGGCTCCAGGTGCTGAGCAAGATGAACCCGCTGAGCTACCAGGTCGACGCGTTGCGCGGGCTGTTGCTCGGTACGCCGTCCCATCTGCTGCTCGACTTCGGTGTACTGCTGGGGGCGGCGGCCGTGGGCATCGCGGCGGCCTCGTCGCTGCTGGGACGGCTGGCCCGCTGACGCGCCCGGCACGCCTGAGCCGGGCGCGCACGCCCGAGTCAGTCCTGTATGTCCGAGTCAGTCCTGTACGGCGGCCAGACCGCCGAGCAGCAGGGCCGTGAACATGCGCGCCCACTCCTCGTCGACCGGCACCGCGCTGACCAGGGTGCGGTGGACCACCGCGCCGGCGATCACATCGAAGATCAGGTCCGCCGTACGGGCCGCCCGCACGGCGTCCGGCTCGCGGGGGAGTTCACCGCGGCTCTGGGCGCGCTCGCGGCCCAGCAGCACCAGCCGCTTCTGGCGGTCGACGATCGAGGCGCGGATACGGGCCCGCAGCGCCTCGTCCCGGGTGGACTCCGCGACCACCGCCATCAGGGCCGTCTTGGTCTCGGGCCGTTCCAGCAGCGCCGCGAACTGGACGACCACGCCCTCGACATCGGCCGCCAGGCTGCCCCGGTCCGGCAGCTCCAGCTCGTCGAAGAGCACCGCGACCGCGTCCACGACCAGCTCGCTCTTGGCCGGCCACCGCCGGTAGAGCGTGGTCTTGGCGACGCCCGCCCGGGTCGCCACATCGCCCATCGTCAGCTTGGACCAGCCCAGCTCACCCAGCGCGGCCCGGGTCGCCGCCAGGATGGCGGAGTCGGCCTCGGCGCTGCGAGGGCGCCCTCTTCGACTGCACATGACGGCGACCATACCGGCCAGTAGCCCAGGCGCTGTGAGCCAGTTCACCGGATGGATCTTCCCCGCCATGCCGCCCGGCCGTTACGCTACGGGCCGTAGCGAAAGCGGAGTCCGGTACGCCCGTCACGCGGCGGTGGGCCTACCGCTTTTCAGAAGTGTGCGCGGAGGGGGGAGGATGTACTCATGCAGCCTAGGAACATGTCCATGAGCGGCGTCGTCGACCTCGCCGCTGTGAAGGCGGCCGGTGAGGCCAAGGCGAAGGCGGAGCAGGCCCGCGCGGAGGCGGCCCGTCAGGGCGGCACCGCTGCCGTACCCCCCTCCAGTCTGGTGATCGACGTCGATGAGGCGGGCTTCGAGCGCGATGTCCTCCAGCGTTCCACCGAAGTCCCGGTCGTCATCGACTTCTGGGCCGAGTGGTGCGAACCCTGCAAGCAGCTCAGCCCGGTGCTCGAACGGCTGGCGCGTGAGTACAACGGCCGGTTCGTCCTCGCCAAGATCGATGTCGACGCCAATCAGATGCTGATGCAGCAGTTCGGGATCCAGGGCATCCCCGCGGTCTTCGCGGTGGTGGCGGGACAGGCGCTGCCGCTCTTCCAGGGCGCGGCCCCCGAGGCCCAGATCCGGGGGACCCTGGACCAGTTGATCCAGGTCGGCGAGGAGCGTTTCGGGCTGACCGGCATCGCGGTCGACCCCGGCGCGGAGACGGACGCGGGGGACGGCGCCGAGCAGGAGGCCGTCGAGCCGGAGGGACCGTACGACGCCCTGCTGGAGGCGGCCGTACGCGCGCTGGACGCCAATGACTTCGCCGGCGCCTCGCGGGCGTACCGCGACGTACTGGCCGACGACCCCGGCAACTCGGAGGCCAGGCTCGGCCTCGCCCAGGCCGAACTGCTCGCGCGCGTACAGGACATGGACCAGGCGCGGGTACGTAAGGACGCGGCGGACAAGCCCGGCGATGTCCAGGCGCAGATCGCGGCGGCCGACCTCGATCTGGTCGGCGGACATGTGGAGGACGCCTTCGGCCGGCTGGTCGAGGCCGTGCGCCGGACGGCCGGTGACGACCGGGAGGCGGCGCGGGTGCGGCTGCTGGAGCTGTTCGAAGTGATCGGCGGGGACGACTCCAGGGTGACGGCGGCGCGTTCGGCTCTGGCGAGGGTTCTTTTCTGATGCGTTGAGGTAGTTGAGGTATTCGCCGGTTTCACGGTCGCCGACTCCGCGGTGTGCTCGCGGATTTGGCGACGCGGCGACGACAGCGGTCGCGCTTTACCAAAACTTGGTAAAAGCGGCCGCTGTTACTCGCAGTAAATCGACCCCCTTGCCCTGTCCCGCTATGAGGGACAATCGCCGCTTCTGTCGCACCGTTGGGTCACACCCTGTGTGGCCGCCCGATACCGCCGGGTCGCCCGCTGGTTATCGGGCCGTTACTAGCCAGTAACGAACCCCCTTGTGTCCCGGGCGCGAATGCACCACGATCGGCGACGCTCGGTCCAATTCCGCACCAGCACGGCAGCCAGCCGCGCCGTCGGTCCTGGGTCCCCACCGAGCGGACCGGCGGCAGCGTCCGCCGGCCCGGACAGGGGGGTTCCTGCCTACCCGGCAGGGCCTGTCCAGAGGTTGCGCGAAGGCGTGGCCAGTGGTTGTCGCTCGGGGGTGATCGCCGGTGGTTCCGGACGCGGTTGGCGCCTCGGGCACGGGCGCTCTCCTTACCGAGGACGTAGCACTTCTCCCATCCCAGGACGGGCTCCCACCCGATCCGGAGATGTACGTCCGAGAAGGAGGACATTCATGGAGTCCCAAGTTCGAGGCGGGACCAGATGGCGGCGGTTCGCCGTCGTCATGGTGCCGAGTGTGGCCGCGACCGCGGCGATAGGTGTCGCGCTCGCACAGGGGGCGTTGGCCGCGTCGTTCAGCGTGTCGGGGCAGAGTTTCAAGGTGACCGCCGACAAGCTGGTCGGCCAGAACTTCGTGCAGTACGGCGGTGTCGCCGAGGGTGTCGACTCCAAGGGCAACAAGGTCTCGCACCCGGTGGCCGTCTCGGGGTTCAAGACCGCCCAGATCACGAACATGTGCCAGTCCGTGGTCACCCCGCTGTTCGGTACCAGTGTGACGCTGGTGCTCAAGGCCGGTGACAAGGGCACGAAGATCCGGGCGGAGAACCTCTACCTCGACGTCGAATCGCTCGACGCCGACGCGGAGTTCAAGAACATCGACATCGGTGTGGCGGCCGGCTCCACGAAGACCCCCGGCATCCAGCCGGGGACGAAGGCGGACCCGAACGGCTTCGCCCAGCAGGCCGATGAGGCGATTCTGAGGGACGTGGAGCAGACCGCGTGGGCGACCACCGCGGGCACGTTCAAGCTGCCTGACCTCAATCTGAGGCTCAACGTCGGCGACCCCAAGAAATACGAGTGCTACTAGATACCACCGCCGGGTGGGCCGGGCGGTCCCCTGACTGTTCGGCCCACCCGTCCCCCCGTCTCTGATCGCAATACCGCATACCGCTTTCCAGGGAGCTGTTTTCCATGAGCGCCGAGTCCACAGGTTCCCGCGGATTCACCTACTGGCGGCTTCGGTTCCGCGCCTGGCGTGGCGCCCGGCCGTTCTGGGCGGGTCTGTTCACTCTTCTCGGCGGGCTGCCGATCGCCTATTTCCCCTATGCCCAGCTCCATCTCGGCAATCTGACCCTGGCCATGTCCACCACGGCCGGCGCGGGTTCGCTGATCATCGGCGTACTGCTGGTGACCCTGGGCCTGACGATGTGGTTCCAGAGCATCGTCCGGGTCTTCGCCGGTGTCGCCGCCATTCTGCTGGCGCTGGTATCGATCCCGGTCTCCAACATCGGCGGCTTCCTGTTGGGCTTCCTGCTCGCCATGCTCGGCGGCGCGCTCTCGATCTCCTGGGCACCCGACAAGTGGGTCAGGCCGGCCGTCGAGCTCGACACCCCCCACGAGGCACCGGAGTCCGACGGCGACGGTGACCCCTTCTTCCCCGGTCCGCGCGACGGGGAGGACCCGAACGTGACGGATACGACTGCCCATGCCAACGGCGGGAGGAACAGTGCGGGGTGACAGCACGCAGCGAGTCGCGGCCGGAGGCGATGATTCCCGGGTGAGAAAAGGGCCGCGACACGCGGCCCCCAAGAAGTCGCTCCTGACCAAGCTCCAGATACCCGCCGGCAAGGCGATGGCGCTGGCGGCGATGCCGACGGCCGTCTTCGTGGGCATGGGGCTCACGCCCCGGCTCGCGCTGGCCGACGACAGCAAGGACATCCCCTTCGCGCCGGGGCCGTGCGTGACCCGCTCGGACGAGCCGTCCGCCTCGGCGTCGGAGTCGCCCGGTCCCACGCCGACCGCGTCGGAGTCGGCGTCGCCGGAGCCGGGCGGGTCACCGTCGGAGCCGGGGTCGCCGGAGCCGACGGCGAGCGGGAGTTCAGCGTCGGAATCCGGGGATTCAGGTTCCTCGGACTCCGCAACGTCGGACTCGCAGCGGCCCGCCGACGAGCGGCCCGCCGACGAGTCGTCCGGACCGGACTCGACCCCGGCCCCCACGGAGTCCAGGAACCCGCTGGACCCGCTGGGGCTGGGAGACGCGCTGGGAGACCTCCTCGGCGTACCGGACAAGGACACGGGCAAGACGAGCAGCCCGGCGCCCAGTACCTCCGCCACACGGAAGCCGGACACCGAACCGTCCACGAAACCGACGTCCGAGCCGGGGAGTTCCGGGACGGAGGGCCCGGCGGACGGCTCCACCGACGACAAGGGGACGAGCGACGCATCGGCCGACAAGGCCGTCGACGAAACCAAGGACGCCATCAAGGACGCGGCGGACAAGGTCGGCGCCGAGGTCGAGGAGCTGGACGAGGACGCGAAGGGGCTCGACGCCCGTAAGGACGACGACATCCCGGCGGGCGCGGACGGCAAGGAGCCCTTCCCCTGCCCGACGGCCGACCCCGAGGCCCTGGCCGCGGCCGAGCAGGAGCAGGGCATTCCGCTGCTGCCCGACGACCCCTGGACGCTGCACAGTTCACTGCTGACGCTGCGTGGCCTGGACTACAAGGGGATCGTCGAGGTGAAGACCGGCAGCGGCAAGATCAAGAAGGCGCTGAAGTTCACCTCCACCTCGGTGGACATCAAGGACCTGCACCAGACCCTCGTCTACCCCCAGGGCAGGACGGCGCATGTGAAGGCGCGCGAAGGCTCCACGTCCACGATCCGCGACGGCGAGGTGACAATGTACACGGAACGGCTCAAGGGCAACCTCTTCGGCCTCATCCCGATCACCTTCAGCCCGGAGACCCCGCCCCCGCTGAACATCCCGTTCGCCTTCTTCACCGACGTCGAGGTGACCCAGGCGGGCCAGTTCGGCGGCACGCTCACGGTCCCCGGCCTCCAGAACTACCTCACGAACTGACCTGAATCCCCCGTGAGCCGCGGGGAGGACTGTGGCCCGCACCGCCGGCCGGTGCGGGCCACAGCCGTTCCCGCGGCTCGCGGGGCGGCGAACGAGGACAACGTCATCAAGAGATTGAAGAAGATCTATGGGTGATCCGCTGCACCGTGTCAGAACCGAGCACTTCGACGCCGTCTTCGATCTGGTGATCACCCGGTACGCGGGGGTTCCCGCGATGACGCGCGTCCTGGAGATGGCTCACGCGCGGGGTGAACTGGGTTCGCTGCTCGTGGAGTTGGCACCCCCGTCGGCGGACGAGGACTGATCCGGCGCCCTTACGGCGAAGCGACTGTGGGCCGCGCCCCCTCAAGGGCGCGGCCCACGGCCGTACAAGCGCGTCACCGCGTCGGGCGTACGCCTCAGTCGCGGTCGCCGCCGCCCAGGTGGTGGACGCGGACCATGTTCGTGGTGCCGGGGACGCCGGGAGGGGAGCCGGCGGTGATGATCATGGCGTCGCCCTCGTTGTAGCGCTGGAGCTTCAGCAGCTCCTCGTCCACCAGATCGACCATCGCGTCCGTGCTGCTCACCCAGGGCACGATGAAGGACTCCACGCCCCAGCTCAGGGTGAGCTGGTTACGGGTGGACTCGTCCGTCGTGAAGGCCAGGATCGGCTGGGCCGCGCGGTAGCGGGAGAGGCGGCGGGCCGTGTCGCCGGACTGGGTGAAGGCGACCAGCGCCTTGCCGCCCAGGAAGTCCGCGATCTCACAGGCGGCGCGGGCCACCGAACCGCCCTGGGTACGCGGCTTCTTGCCCGGGACCAACGGCTGGAGGCCCTTGGAGAGCAGCTCCTCCTCGGCCGCGACCACGATCTTCGACATCGTCTTGACCGTCTCGACCGGGTACGCGCCCACCGAGGACTCGGCGGAGAGCATGACCGCGTCCGCGCCGTCCAGGATCGCGTTCGCGACATCGGACGCCTCGGCGCGGGTGGGGCGGGAGTTGGTGATCATCGACTCCATCATCTGGGTCGCCACGATCACCGGCTTGGCGTTGCGGCGGCACAGCTCGATCAGCCGCTTCTGCACCATCGGGACCTTTTCGAGCGGGTACTCGACGGCCAGGTCGCCGCGCGCCACCATGACGCTGTCGAAGGCCGCGACCACGGCCTCCATGTTGGCGACCGCCTGCGGCTTCTCGACCTTGGCGATGATGGGGACCCGGCGGCCCTCCTCGTCCATGATCTTGTGGACGTCCAGTACGTCGTGCGCGTCGCGGACGAACGAGAGCGCGATCATGTCGCAGCCCATCCGCAGACCGAAGCGCAGGTCCTCGATGTCCTTCTCGGACAGGGCGGGGACATTGACCGCCGCGCCCGGCAGGTTGATGCCCTTGTGGTCGGAGATCACCCCGCCCTCGATGACGATGGACTTGACCTGCGGGCCGTCGACCTCGACCACCCGCAGCTCGACATTGCCGTCGTTGATCAGGATCTGGTCGCCCTTGGAGACATCCCCGGGCAGGCCCTTGTAGGTGGTGCCGCAGATGGACTTGTCGCCGGCGACATCCTCGGTGGTGATGGTGAACTCGTCACCGCGCACCAGCTCGACCGGGCCCTCGGCGAAGGTCTCCAGACGGATCTTGGGGCCCTGGAGGTCGACGAGGACACCCACGGCGCGGCCGGTGTCCTCGGCCGCCTTCCGCACGCGGTTGTACCGCTCCTGGTGCTCCGGGTGGCTTCCGTGGCTCATGTTGAGTCGGGCCACATTCATACCGGCCTCGATGAGCGACTTCAGCTGCTCGTACGAGTCGACGGCGGGGCCCAGTGTGCAGACGATTTTGGAACGGCGCATGAGGCGGATCCTATCGGTTTGTTTCGATGCGGAATATTCCGTCTGGTGGAAAGTACAAATGGGCGGGTGCCCGCTCAGGCGTCGACTGCTCGATCCTCGACGACCAGTGCGAAGGTCTGTTGCGCGATCTCCAGCTCCTCGTCCGTCGGGACCACGGCGACCACGGTCCCGGCGGACTCCGGAGAGATGATCCGCGGCTCGTCGGAACGTACGGTATTGCGCTCCGCGTCCACCGCCAGGCCAAGACTCTCCAGACCTGCGACGGCAGCTTCCCGCACCGGCGCCGCGTTCTCACCCACACCCGCCGTGAAGACCAGCGCGTCCACCCGCCCGAGAACCGCGGTATAAGCGCCGATGTACTTCTTCAACCGGTGGATATAGATGTCGAAAGCGAGAGCCGCCCGCTCGTCGCCCTCGTCGACCCTGCGGCGGATCTCCCGCATGTCGTTGTCCCCGCAGAGGCCGACCAGACCACTCTTTTTGTTCAGAAGTTCATCGATCTCGTCAACGGACATTCCGGCGACACGCTTCAGATGGAAGGTGACCGCCGGATCGATGTCGCCGGACCGCGTCCCCATCACCAGCCCCTCCAGCGGAGTCAGCCCCATCGAGGTGTCCACGCACCGCCCGCCCTCGACGGCGGACGCCGACGCGCCGTTGCCGAGGTGCAGCACGATCACATTCACCTCGGACGGATCCTTGCCGAGCAACTCGGCGGTCTTCCGGGAGACATACGCGTGCGAGGTGCCGTGGAAGCCGTAGCGGCGGATACGGTGCGCGTCGGCCGTCGCGGTGTCGATCGCGTACCGCGCGGCGTACTCCGGCATCGTCGTATGGAACGCGGTGTCGAAGACCGCCACCTGCGGCAGATCGGAACGGAGCTCCCGCGCCGTACGGATACCGATCAGGTTCGCCGGATTGTGCAGCGGCGCCACCGGCACCAGCCGCTCGATCTCCTTCAGCACGGCGTCGTCGATGAGGGTCGGCTCGCTGAACTCCAGCCCGCCGTGGACGACGCGATGGCCGATGGCCGCCAGATCGGGGGAGTCGAGCCCCAGCCCGTCGCGCGCCAGCTCGTCCGCGACCGCCTCAAGCGCCGCCGCGTGATCGGCGATTCTCCCCGTACGCTCGCGCTTCCCCCCGGGCCCTCCGGCCAGCGGGGTGTGCACCAGCCGCGAGGTCTCCTCGCCGATGCGCTCCACCAGACCGACCGCGAGCCGGGAGCTGTCCCGCATCTCCAGCAGTTGGTACTTCACCGACGAGGAGCCGGAGTTGAGGACGAGGACACGGGTGGCGGGGGAGTGCGCGGTCACGGGCTGTCGGCCTTCTGTCGTAGTCATGGAATCGTGGTCATCGTCGCGGGCGGCGGTGCTCACGCGCCCTCGCCCTGCGCCTGGATGGCCGTGATGGCGACCGTATTCACAATGTCCTGCACGAGCGCCCCGCGCGAAAGGTCATTGACCGGCTTGCGCAGCCCCTGGAGCACCGGGCCCACGGCCACGGCTCCCGCCGAGCGCTGCACGGCCTTGTAGGTGTTGTTGCCGGTGTTCAGGTCGGGGAAGATCAGCACCGTCGCCCGGCCCGCCACCTCCGACTCGGGCAGCTTGGTCGCCGCCACGGACGGCTCGACCGCCGCGTCGTACTGGATCGGCCCCTCGATCCGCAGATCCGGCCGCGCCGCCCGCACCAGCTCCGTGGCCTCGCGCACCTTGTCGACATCCGCGCCCGAGCCCGACGTACCCGTGGAGTACGAGAGCATCGCGATCCGCGGCTCGACCCCGAAACGGGCGGCGGTGGCGGCGGACTGGACGGCGATGTCCGAGAGCTGCGCCGCGTCCGGATCCGGGTTCACCGCGCAGTCGCCGTACACCAGCACCTTGTCGGCGAGGCACATGAAGAAGACCGACGAGACGATGGAGGCGTCCGCCCGCGTCTTGATGATCTCGAAGGCCGGCCGGATGGTGGCGGCCGTGGAGTGCACGGAACCGGAGACCATGCCGTCGGCCAGCCCCTCCCGCACCATCAGCGTGCCGAAGTAGTTGACGTCCGCCACCACGTCGTACGCCAGCTCCACCGACACGCCCCGGTGGGCGCGCAGTTGCGCGTACCGCTCCGCGAAGGACTGGCGCAGCTCGGAGGTGGCCGGATCGATCAGCTGTGTCGCGGAGAGATCGATACCGAGGTCGGCCGCCTTCTTACGGATGACATCCGTGTCGCCCAGCAGCGTCAGCTCGCACACATCGCGGCGCAGCAGCACATCGGCGGCGCGCAGCACACGTTCCTCCGCGCCCTCGGGCAGGACGACACGACGGCGGTGCGCGCGGGCCTGTTCGAGCAGTTCGTGCTCGAACATCATCGGCGTCACCCGGCCGCTGCGCGCCACCGACATCCGGGCCAGCAGCGCCCCGGTGTCCACATGCCGCTCGAACAGACCCAGCGCCGTCTCCGCCTTGCGTGGCGTCGCGGCGTTCAACTTCCCTTCCAGCCCGAAGAGTTCGGTGGCCGTGGGGAAGGAGCGGCCGGGCACCGACACCACCGGAGTGCCGGGCGCGAGCCGCGCCGCCAGGGTCAGTATCGAGTCCCCGGGACGCTCGTCCAGCGTGAGCAGCACCCCCGCTATGGGCGGTGTCCCCGCGGAGTGGGCGGCGAGCGCCCCCACGACCAGATCGGCACGGTCCCCGGGGGTGACCACCATGCACCCGGGGGTCAGCGCACCCAGGAAGTTCGGCAGCATCGCGCCGCCGAAGACGAAGTCCAGCGCGTCCCTTGCCAGGCCCGAATCGTCCCCGAGCAGCACCGTGCCCCCCAGGGCCGCGGTGATCTGGGCCACCGTCGGGGCCGCCAGCGCCGGCTCGTCCGGCAGTACGTAACAGTCCACCGGGAGCTGGGCCGCCAGCCCCTCGGCGATCGCCTCGCGGTCCTCGGCGGCCACCCGGTTGACGACCATGGTCAGCACATCGCAGCCCAGCACCTGGTACGCGCGGTGGGCGTTGCGCGCCTCGGCCCGTACGGACTCGGCCGTCTGCCCCTTGCCGCCCACCACGGGTATCACCGACGCGCCGAACTCGTTGGCGAGCCGGGCGTTGAGCGACAGCTCGTCGGGCAGCTGCGTCGCCGCGAAGTCCGTACCGAGCACGAGCACGACCTCGTACTCCCGCGCCACCCGGTGGAACCGTTCGACCAGCCGCGAGACCAACTCGTCGGTGCCCCGCTCGGCCTGGAGCGCGGACGCCTCGTGGTAGTCGAGTCCGTACACCGTCGCCGGATCCTGTGACAGCCGGTAGCGGGCCCGCAACAGATCGAAGAGCCGGTCGGGACCGTCATGGACCAGCGGACGGAAGACCCCCACCCGGTCCACCTGCCGGGTCAGTAGCTCCATGACCCCCAGCTCCACGACCTGGCGGCCGTCCCCGCGGTCGATCCCGGTCACGTACACGCTGCGCGTCACGCGTGCTCTCCCGTCCCTGTTCATGGGGACGTCCCACTCCGACGGGGTGGCCCCGCGGCCCGTAGGAGGTCCCGGCTCCTGTGATCAGCGATTCCCGTTAGGGTGGCAATGCCCTCTTGACAATACCTCCGGGGGTGGTTAAGTCGCCCGGGGAGTACGAGACGCCCCCCGGCACCGGAAAACCCCAGGTCGGACCGTTCCCGCCCGCCGAACGGACCCCCTGACCGGGCATCCGGGCACCGCCCGGCGTGACCGCCGGAGCCGCGATCGCCGCCCGAGCGGTCGGCACGTGGCCTGGATCACCCGTGGGAGGATCGGACCGCTCAAGCCCGGGGCCCTCCTTTCCCGGACAAGCACAGCACTGGCGAGCACTAGCGAGCAGGAGACACAGCACGATGCGTATCGGAGTTCTCACCGCAGGCGGCGACTGTCCGGGCCTCAACGCAGTGATCCGTTCGGTCGTGCACCGGGCCATGACCGGGCACGGAGATGAGGTCATCGGCTTCGAGGACGGCTTCAAGGGGCTGCTCGACGGCCACTTCCGGCCACTGGACCTGAACGCCGTCAGCGGCATCCTGGCCCGCGGCGGTACGATCCTCGGCTCGGCCCGTCTTGAGCGCGGCCGGCTCCGCGAAGCGGCGGAGAACTGCGCCGAGTTGGCCCGCCGGTACGGCATCGACGCGCTCATCCCGATCGGCGGCGAGGGCACGCTGACCGCGGCGCGGCTGCTCTCCGACGCCGGGATGCCCGTCGTCGGCGTCCCCAAGACCATCGACAACGACATCTACTCCACGGACCGCACCTTCGGCTTCGACACGGCGGTCACGGTCGCCACGGAGGCGATCGACCGGCTCAAGACCACCGCCGAGTCCCACCAGCGGGTCATGGTCGTCGAGGTCATGGGCCGGCACGCGGGCTGGATCGCGCTGGAGTCCGGCATGGCGGGCGGCGCGCACGGCATCTGTCTGCCGGAGCGGCCCTTCGAGGTCGACAGCCTGGTCAAGATGGTCGAGGCGCGGTTCTCGCGGGGCAAGAAGTTCGCGGTCATCTGCGTCGCGGAGGGCGCGCATCCCGCGCAGGACTCCATGGAGTACGGCAAGGGCGAGATCGACCAGTTCGGGCACGAGCGCTTCCGGGGCATCGGCAACGTACTGGCGGCGGAGCTGGAGCGCCGCCTCGGCAAGGAGGCGCGGCCGGTGATCCTGGGCCACGTCCAGCGCGGGGGTACGCCGACGGCGTACGACCGGGTGCTGGCGACGCGGTTCGGCTGGCATGCGGTGGAGGCGGCGCACCGGGGGGAGTTCGGGCGGATGACGGCGCTGCGGGGGACGACGGTGGAGATGGTGCCGCTGGCGGAGGCGGTGACGCAACTGAAGACGGTGCCGGAGAACAGGATGTTCGAGGCGGAGTCTGTGTTCTGAGGGGGGTTCGTTTCGGCGGGGGCCGGTGGTTGGGTGCGGGTTGTTGCCGGGGTGCGGTGCGCCTCCGGCGGGGTGCGGATGCGTGGCCGGGTGCGGGTTGTTGCCGGGGTGCGCTCCGGGTTCGCGTCCGGGACTGCATGATTTACGGCGCGCCGCTGGCCTGTCGTTGGTTCGGGCGTTCGCGCGCCACAAATCACGCTCTACGTCCCGGACACGATCCCTGCGCGCCCCCCTTCACCGCCCGCACAAGCGGCCCGGCCGTGCGCGAGGGCGAGTGTGCCCACCGNCTGGCCTGTCGTTGGTTCGGGCGTTCGCGCGCCACAAATCACGCTCTACGTCCCGGACACGATCCCTGCGCGCCCCCCTTCACCGCCCGCACAAGCGGCCCGGCCGTGCGCGAGGGCGAGTGTGCCCACCGGGGGGAGGGGGTCGGGGTCGTAGGAGGTGCGTGTCCGGACACTAAAGCGTGATTTGTGGCGCGCGGACGCCCGAACCATCGTCTGGGCAGGGTCGCGCCGTACGGGGGTCCGGGGGTGTCCCCCGGGAAAGCACAGCATGCCGTCCGGACATGTACCTCCGGAGGCCCCGGCCCCCGGCCGACAACGACGCGACCGCAACCCAACGCCGTCACCCTTTAACCGCGCCGCCCAGCGCGAACCCCCCTCCCAGCCGCCGCGATATCAGCACGTACAGGATCAGCACCGGCGCCGAGTACAAGATCGAGAACGCCGCCAACTGCCCGTAGATCACCGACCCGTAGTTGCCGAAGAACGTGAAGATCGACACGGACGCGGGCAGTTGGTCCGGGCTCAGCAGCAGCATGAAGGGTACGAAGAAGTTCCCCCACAGCTGGATGAAGGTGTAGATCGTCACCACGGTCACCCCCGGCCCCATCAGCGGCAGCACCACCCGCGTCAGCGCCTGGAAGTTCGACGCCCCGTCCGTCCAGGCCGCCTCTTCGAGGACCGTCGGTACCCCGTCCATGAAGTTCTTCATCAGCCAGATGGAGAACGGCAGTTGGGACGTGGCGAGGAAGAGGGACGTGCCGTAGGTGGTGTCGATGAGGTTGACCTGCACGAACAGCCCGTACACCGGCACCATGATCGCCGTGATCGGGAGACAGGTCGTGAACAGGATCGTCAGCAGATACGGCCGGTTGAAGCGCGAGCGGTAGCGGGAGAGCGGGTACGCCGCCAGCGCCGCGCAGATCACGGTCAGGATCGTCGCGCTGCCGCACAGCAGCAGGCTGTTGAGCATCGGCGTGAAGGTGATCTCGTCGGTGAGGACCGCGCTGAAGTTGTCGCCGGTGAGCGACGAGGGCGCCCGTACGCGCAGATCCGCGTCGGCGTCGACCGAGGCGAGGGCCAGCCAGAGCAGCGGTAGTGCGAACGCGGCGGCGGTCAGGAGCAGCGCGGCGTCGGCCGAGAGGCGGGTGCGGGTGCGGCGGGTCGGCACGTCAGACCTCCACCCTCATCAGGCGCAGATAGACGAGCGAGAAGAGCGAGCCGACCAGCAGAAGGAGCAGCGCGACCGCCGTTCCGTAGCCGATCAGGCTCTTCTGGAACGCCTGGTCGTACATGAAGACCGGGAGGGTCTGGCTGCGGTTGCCGGGGCCGCCGCGCGTCATCGCCCAGATCAGACCGAAGACGGAGAGGGTGGAGAGAGTGTTGAGCATCAGGTTCGTGCCGATGGAGCGGCGGATCATCGGCAGGGTGATGTGCCAGAGCCTGCGCACCCCGCTCGCGCCGTCGACCTGCGCCGCCTCCGTGATGTCCTTGGGTATCTCGGAGAGCGCGGCGGAGTAGATCAGCATCGAGAACGCCGTGCCGCGCCAGACGTTGGCGAAGGACACCGCCAGGATCGGCAGGGTGTACAGCCAGTTCTGGGAGGGGAGTTGGAGCCAGTCCAGGACCGCGTTGAGGGTGCCCTCGCGGCGGAAGAAGGCGTAGAGCAGGAACGCCGCGACGATCTCCGGCAGTACCCAGGCGGCGATGACCAGGGCGCCGGTGAGCGTACGGACCGGCCGGGACGCGGCCCGCATCAGGCCGGCGAGGGCGAGTCCCAGGGTGTTCTGGCCGACGATGGAGGAGACGAAGGTGAAGACCAGCGTCAGCCAGACGGCGTTGCGGAAGTTCTCGTCGGCGAAGGCCCGGCGGAAGTTCGCCAGGCCCACGAAGTCCGAGGAGGACGAGCCGGTCAGCTGGGTGTTGGTGAAGGCGATCCAGACGCAGTAGGCGATGGGGCCGGCCAGGAAGAGCACCAGCAGGAGCGTGGCGGGGGCGAGTGGCACCCAGCGCCACAGCCGGCCCTGCCGGCGGCCCGCGTGCGCGGTGCTCACCTGCCGACCACCGCGCCGTCGGTGAGTGTCTTCAGCTGGTCGTCGTACTCCTTCGCCGCCTGCTCGGGTGAGCCGTCACCCGTGGTCACCGTCTCCATCGCCTCGCCGATCGCCGTGGAGACCTGCGGATAGACGGGCAGGGCCGGGCGGTAGTGGGTGAACTCGACCAGCCCGGTGAAGAATTCGATGCCCGGCATGGACTTGAGATAGCGCGGATCGGCCGCCACATCCTTCCGTACGGCGATCTGCGCGCCGACGATGTCCCATTCGACCGCGTTCTCCTTGGTCTGCTGGGTCTTGATGAACTCCCAGGCGAGATCGGGGTTCTTGGCCTTCGCCGGGATCGCCCATGTCCAGCCGCCCGACATCGACACCTTGCCCGGCGCCTGCCCGTGCTGGGTCGGCATGGGCGTCTGGGCGAGATCCTTTGACCAGTCCGGCCACTCCTTGGGGCCCTTGTTGATCCAGTTCTGGCCCATCCAGGATCCGTCCAGCGAGATCGCCAGCTTCCCTTCCGGGAACCACTCCGTGGCGACGCGGGTGCCGACGTTGGGGTCGAGGGCGTCGGAGACGTCCGGGCCGAGCTTCTCGCCGTACACCGTCTCCACGAAGCCCAGCGCGTCCCGGAAGCCCTGGCCGCCCGTCACCCACTTCTTGGCGGAGGCGTCGTAGAGCGGGTCGGCGCCCGTGCCGTACAGCAGCATCTCGAAGCCCTGCATCACGGCCGCCTCGCCGGGGCCCTTGCCGGTGTAGACATTGAGCGGGATGACCCCGGGCACCTTCCGCTTGACGGTACGGGCCGCGTCCAGGATCTCCGCCCAGTTCCTGGGCTGCCAGTCGGCGGGCAGCCCCGCCTTCGCGAAGATCTCCTTGTTGAACCAGAGGCCGCGGGTGTCGGTGCCGTCGGGGATTCCGTATGTCTTGCCGTCCTCCGCCTTGGCCGCCGACTTCGCCGTGTCGACGAACTGGTCCCAGTCGGCCCACTTCGCCAAGTAGTCGTCCAGCGGGCGCAGATAGCCTGCCTTGATGTCGGAGTTGATCCGGAAGGTGTCCTCGTAGACCAGATCGGGGGCGGTCTTCGGGGAGCGCATCATCTGCTGCGCCTTGGTGGCGTAGTCGTTGTCCGGGGCCTGGATCGGGATGAGCTCGACCTTCTTGCCCGGATTCTCCTTCTCGAACTGCCGCTTCACGGACTCCAGATAGTTGTCCTTGAAGCGGATCTTGTTGTCCGTGGAGCGGTTGTAGGCGACCTTGACGGTGTCGGGATCGCTTCCTGAACCGCCGCCGCACGCCGTGAGCGAACCGGCGGCGAGCACGGCGACGAGGACCAGCGGGGCGGTGGGGCGCACGGGCACGACCTCCTCTGAGCCACAGTGGGCTGCCGCGACCGTAGGACTGGGCCATTACCAAGGTCAATCCCCGTGCAGGGTCGAGTGGTTGGCGCCCGGCGCCCGCTGACGGGGGTGGCTTCCGGTATGTCCCGCGCGGATCGCGGTCCGGTCAGTGGCCCGCGGGGAGCCAGCGGTACTGCAACTCGGGGCGCCCGACCTGGCCGTACTGCGGGCTGCGCTGCGCCCGTCCGTTGGTGACCAGATGTTCCAGATAGCGCCGCGCGGTGATCCGGGAGATCCCCACCTTCGCACCGGCCTCGGCGGCGGTGAGTCCTTCGGCCGAGGCGCGCAGCGCCCGGGTCACCGCCGACAGGGTCGGGGCGCTCAGCCCCTTCGGCAGCGAGGCGGGCTGCGGCGCCCGGAGCGCGCCGAGCGCCCGGTCCACCTCCTCCTGGCCGCTCGCCTCGCCGGCCGCCGCCCGGAACTCGGCGTACCGCACGAGCCGGTCACGGAGGGTCGCGAAGGTGAAGGGCTTCAGTACGTACTGAACGACCCCGAGCGACACCCCTTCCCGAACCACCGCGAGATCGCGTGCCGAGGTGACCGCGATGACATCCGCGTGGTGCCCGCCGGCCCGCAGGCTGCGCAGGAGCTGGAGGCCGTGCCCGTCCGGGAGGTACAGGTCGAGGAGGATCAGATCGATGTCCGTACGCTCCAGCAGCCGGCCGGCCTCCACCCGGGAGTGGGCGACGCCCGCGACGGTGAAGCCGGGGACCCGGCCGACGTAGAGCTGATGGGCGTCCGCCGCGACCGGATCGTCCTCGACCACGAGGACGCGGATCGGCGTGACTCCGGGGCCGGGGCCCGTGGGGCCGGCCGGACCTGCGGGGCCGGGGCTCACCGGGCCGCCTCCATCCCGTCGCCGGCGGTCCTGGCGGCGACGACCGGGCCGCCGGCCCGCCCGTCGGCCGGATCGTCGGCCGGATCGGGTCCCGGCCGCCCCGCCAGCGGCAGCCGTACGGTGAACTCCGCCCCGCCCTCAGGGCCCTCCGCGAGCTTCACCGTCCCCCGCGCGCGATGCACCGCCTGCCGTACGAGCGCCAGGCCGAGACCGCGCCCGGGGCCCCGGGTCGACCAGCCGCGCCGGAACACCTCGTCCATGTCCCCGGGCGCGACCCCGGCGCCGGTGTCCCGCACGCCCAGCAGCAGTTCGCCGTCCTCCACCAGGGCCGTCACGGTGATCCGCGCGCCCTCGCCGCCCTGCGCCGCGTCCATCGCGTTGTCGATCAGATTGCCCAGGATGGTCACCAGATCGCGGGCCGGGAGCGTCGAGGGGAGGACGCCGTCGTCGATCCGGCTGTTCTCGGCGAGCTCCAGCTCCACACCGCGCTCATTGGCCTGCGCCGCCTTCCCCAGCAGCAGGGCCGCGAGAACAGGCTCGCCGACCGCGCCCACCACCCGGTCGGTGAGCGCCTGTGCCAGCTCAAGCTCCGCCGTGGCGAACTCCACCGCCTGCTCCACCCGTCCCAGTTCGATCAGCGACACCACCGTGTGCAGCCGGTTGGCCGCCTCGTGCGCCTGTGAGCGCAGGGCCTGGGTGAAGCCCCGCTCGGAGTCCAACTCGCCCGACAGCGCCTGGAGTTCGGTGTGGTCGCGCAAGGTGACGACCGTACCGCGCTGCTCCCCGCCGACCACCGGTCGCGTGTTCACGACCACGACCCGGTCGGCGGTCATATGCACCTCGTCCACCCGGGGCTCCGAGGCCAGCAGCGCGCCGGTGAGCGGGACGGGCAGCCCCAGCTCGGCGATGGGACGGCCCACCGCGGAGTCGTCCAGACCCAGCAACTCGCGCCCGCCGTCGTTCATCAACGCGATCCTGCGTCCGCCGTCGAGCATCAGCAGCCCCTCGCTCACGGCGTGCAGCGCCGCCTCGTGGTAGTCGTGCATCCGGCTGAGCTCCGCCGCGTTCATCCCGTGGGTGTGCCGGCGCAGCCGCGCGTTGATCACATACGTACCCAGGCCGCCGAGTGCCAAGGCCGCGCCCGCTGCCAGGGCCAGCACCTTGACCTGCTCGGTGACCTCGCTGGAGATCCGGTCCACGGTGATCCCGACGCTGACCAGACCGGTGATGCGGTCGCCGTCCCGTACCGGAGTGACCGCCCGGACCGAGGGGCCGAGCGTGCCCGTGTAGGTCTCGGTGAAGGTCTCGCCGCGCAGCGCGGGCGCCGTGCGGCCCAGGAAGGGCATCCCGATCTGCGCCGGGTCGGGGTGCGTCCAGCGGATCCCCTCCGGGTTCATGATCGTGATGAAGTCGATTCCGGTGTCCAGCCGCACGCGTTCCGCGTATGGCTGGAGTGCGGCGCTCGGATCAGGGGTACGGATCGCCTCCCGTACCGACGGCGAGTCGGCGAGCGTGTACGCCGTGGCCAGAACCTGCTTGCGCGCGGTCTCGCCCGTATTGGCGCGACCGGTGACGAACGCGAAGACCGCGCACCCCGCGACGACAGCCGCGACCAGCACGACCTGCATCGCGAAGAGCTGGGCGGCGAGACTGCGGGGGAGCGGCAGATGCATGAAACAAGAATGCCTGGCCGGATTCATATGAACGAAATGAACGTAAGGGTGACCGGCGTCACACGGTGGTGGATAGTCACCGGGACCCCTCGGGACAGGGACGGGGGATTCGCAGGAGACGAGTCGAGGAGGACCCGTGGCCGCAAGGCGGGACCGTACCCACTATCTGTACATCGCGGTGATCGTCGCCGTCGCGCTCGGCATTCTGGTGGGCTTCGCGGCTCCTGGCGTGGCCGTCGAACTGAAGCCGATCGGTACCGGCTTCGTGAACCTCATCAAGATGATGATCTCGCCCGTGATCTTCTGCACGATCGTGCTGGGAGTCGGGTCGGTCAGGAAGGCGGCCAAGGTCGGCGCGGTCGGCGGGCTCGCCCTCGGCTACTTCATGGCGATGTCGACCGTCGCCCTGGCCATCGGCCTGGTCGTCGGAAACATCCTGGAGCCCGGTTCGGGTCTCCACCTCACCGAGGCCACCCGTGAAGCGGGCGCCGCCCAGGCGACCGGTGCGAGCGAGTCCACCGCGGACTTCCTGCTCGGCATCATCCCGACGACGATCGTCTCGGCCTTCACCGAGGGCTCGGTCCTCCAGACGCTGATGGTCGCGCTGCTGGCGGGCTTCGCGCTCCAGGCCATGGGCTCCGCGGGCGAGCCGGTGCTGCGGGGTATCGGGCACATCCAGCGCCTGGTCTTCCGGATGCTCGCGATGATCATGTGGGCCGCGCCGGTCGGTGCCTTCGGCGCCATCGCGGCGGTGGTCGGCGAGACCGGTCTCGACGCGCTGAAGTCGCTCGCGATCATCATGATCGGCTTCTACATCACCTGCGCGCTCTTCGTCTTCGTCATCCTCGGCGCGCTGCTGAGGCTGGTCGCGGGCCTGAACATCTTCACGCTGCTGAAGTACCTGGGCCGTGAGTTCCTGCTGATCCTCTCGACCTCCTCCTCCGAGTCGGCGCTGCCGCGGCTCATCGCGAAGATGGAGCACCTGGGTGTCAGCAAGCCCGTCGTCGGTATCACCGTCCCGACCGGCTACTCCTTCAACCTGGACGGCACGGCCATCTATCTGACGATGGCCTCGCTCTTCATCGCCGAGGGCATGGGCGACCCGCTCTCGATCGGTGAACAGGTCTCGCTGCTCCTCTTCATGATCATCGCGTCCAAGGGCGCGGCGGGTGTCACCGGCGCGGGCCTGGCGACGCTGGCCGGCGGTCTCCAGTCGCACCGGCCCGAACTGGTCGACGGTGTCGGTCTGATCGTCGGTATCGACCGCTTCATGAGCGAGGCGCGTGCCATGACGAACTTCGCGGGCAACGCGGTCGCCACGGTCCTGGTCGGTACGTGGACCAAGGAGATCGACAAGCAGCGCGTGGACGAGGTGCTGGCCGGAAAGATCCCGTTCGACGAGAAGACCCTGGTGGACGACCACGGTTCGGTCGGCGACGCGGGGGACACGGGGGACGCGACCCAGAGCGTGCCCGAGCCGCGCAGCATGGAGAAGGCGGACAAGGCGGGGGTCTGATCCCCCCACTCGCACCATGATCCCGGCCGGGGTCTCCCCCCTCACCCCGGCCCCACGAAGACCGGCCGTACGGAGACGCTTCCGTGCGGCCGGTCTGTCGCGTGCCCGGAACGGGCGCTCGGGCCCGAGCCGAACGGCAGGGCCTAGGGCGTGTGGCGAAAGTAGCGCCGTCCGCCCGCAGGGCGTCGCGAGCCAGGCGGGACTTTCGATACGAGCCAGGCGGGACTTTCGGTACACGCCCTAACGCCACTGCGGCGCGGAGCCCGCCGCCCTCGGGGCCGTCGCCTCGATCTTGGCCCTGATCTCGCGCATGACCGAGACGATCCGCCGCTCGTGCTCCTCCGTCAGGCGTGTGGTCGGCACCGAGCAGCTGACGGCATCCGTGGCCGGTACGTCGTAACGCAGCGCGAAGCCGAACCCGGTGATGCCCGCCATGCTCTCCTCGCGGTCGATCGCGAAGCCGCGCTCCCGAACCCGCGCCAGATCCGCGGCGAGTGACGCGCGATCGGGGTGGGTATTGGGGGTCAGCCGGCGCAGCGGGCCCTCCGGCAGTGGCAGCCGTGCCGGGTCGCGCTCCGCGAGCAGCGCCTTGCCGAGCGCCCCGGCGTGCGCCGGCAGTCTGCGGCCGACCCGGCTGACCGGGCGCAGATACTCGTGCGACTCGCGGGTGGCGAGATAGACGACATCGCCACCGTCCAGCCGGGCGAGGTGGATCGTCTCGCCGAGCTCGTCGGACGCCTCGTCCAGGAACGGACGCGCGGCGCCCACGCGCGGGTCGGCGTCCAGATAGCTGGTGCCGGTGAGCAGCACCCGGATGCCGATGCCGTACAGCGATCCCGTGGTGTCCGTACGGACCCAGCCGCGGTCGATCAGCGTCTGGAGCAGCGCGTACATGCTGCTGCGCGGCACGTCCAGTTCCTCGGCGAGCTCACGCAGCCGGGCGGGCCGGTCGCCCCGGGCCGCGAGGACTTCCAGCAGCTCGACGGTGCGGGCCGCCGACTTCACTTCGCGTACGCCGCCGCTGTCGTCGGACATGGCTCAGATCGTAATCGGCGGCGGTACGGCGGACGTACGACAGCCGTACCGCCGCCGTACGGCGGCGATACCTCCGCCGCCGCTGCCGTATCTCTTGACGACCCTCGTCCACATCCCTAACCTCCATCCTCATACATAGACGTCATCTACATGGGGAGACGATCACATGGTGGCCCTCACGGCCGACGCGGCGACGACGACGGCCCGGCTGCGCGACGGCATGGCGAAGGGGGTGCTCTCCTTCCCGCTCACCAGCTTCACCGGCGAGCGGGGCGGACCCGGCGGCCCCGCGCTCGATCTGCCCGCGTTCCGTGACTACCTCGCCGCCCAGATCGAGACGGGTCCCGGGGCGATCTTCCCCGCGTGCGGCACCGGAGAGTTCTTCTCCCTCGACGAGGACGAGTACCGGCAGGTGATCACCGCGTCCGTACAGGAGGCCGGCGGACGGCTGCCGGTCGTCGCCGGGATCGGCTACGGCTGGGCCCAGGCCGCGCGCTTCGCCCGGATCGCGGAGGAGGCGGGGGCGGACGCGGCGCTCGTACTGCCGCACTATCTCGTCAGGGCGCCGGGGGCCGGACTCGTGGCGCAACTGCGCCAGATCGCCGCCCGTACCCGGCTGCCGCTCATCGCCTACCAGCGCGACCAGGTCACCTTCGGCGTCGAAAACGTCCGCGAACTGGCCGGGATCCCCGGAGTCATCGGCCTCAAGGACGGCCACAGCGACCTCGACCGGCTGCAACGCCTCAAGCTGGCCGCGCCGGAGGACTTCCTCTTCTTCAACGGCGCCGCCACCGCCGAGGTCCAGGCCAGGCCGTACGCGAGCATCGGCATCACCGCGTACTCCTCCGCCGTGCACGCCTTCGCGCCCGAGATCGCCAACGCCTTCTTCGCCGCACAGCGCGACGGCGACGACGCGGCCGTCGAGCGGCTGCTGCGGGGCTTCTACGTACCGCTCGTCGAACTGCGCGACCGCGGCACCGGCTACGCCGTCTCGCTGGTCAAGGCCGCGGCGCGGCTGCGCGGACGGCCGGTCGGACCGGTGCGGGCGCCGCTCATGGACCCGGGGCCGGACGATCTCGCGGCGCTCGAAGAACTGCTCGCGGCGGGACTCGACCTCGTAGGGGCAACGAAGTGAGGAAGACCGCCGGGACGACAACCTCCGTACCCCGGCCGTCCGTACCGATGTGATCGGGCATCGGTACGGACGGCAGCGGCACGGACGGCCGCTCCGGGGCTGGGGCGGCGATCCGGGGCGGGCTGTCTACCAGGCCACCGGCAGCTCGTGCGGGAAGCGCCGGATCGTCTCCGTGTCCCAGCGCAGCTCCTCGGCCGGCACCGCGAGCCGCAGCCCCGGGAAGCGGTCCACCAGACGGCCGATGGTGGCCTCCAGCTCCGCCATGGCCAGGGGAGCGGCGATACAGCGGTGCCCGCCCCAGCCGAACGTCATGTGCGGGGTGGGCGGACGGTGCGGATCGATGACATCGGGGTCGGGGAACCGCTCCGGATCTCGGTTCGCCGTCAGATACGACACATGGACGAAGTCACCGGCCCGGATCCGCACCCCGCCCATCTCCACATCCTCCGTGGCGACGCGCGGGATGCCCACGCCCTTGCGGAAGGGGATGTACCGAAGGAGCTCGTCCAGCACCTGCCTGAGCGATTCCGGCCGGCTCCGCACCAGGTCCATCAGCTCCGGGCGGGTGAGCAGGAGGAACGCGATATTGCTGATCTGGCAGGTCGCCGTGTCGTGACCGCTCAGCATGAGCGTCAGCGACATGACGGCCAGGTCCTTGTCGTCCAGGGCGTCGTCGCCGTCCTTGGCGGCGGCCAGCATGCTGATCAGATCGTCCCCGGGCGCACGCCGCCGCTCCGCCACCAGCCCGCCGAAGTACTCCCGCAGTTGCGCCTTGGCGTCCGCGGCAGCCTGCCGGGAGTCGGGGGCCGTGGACAGCAGCTGATGAGCGTACTCCTGCATCCGCGGCCTGTCCGGCGGCGCGATGCCCAGCAGTTCGCAGATGGTGTGCTGGGGGAGCTTGTCCGACAGATGCCCGACCAGATCGGCCGGCGGGCCGTCCTCGGCCATCTCGTCGAGGAGCTGATCGACGATGCCCTCGACGGCGGGCCGCATCCGGTCCACATGCCGCGGCGTGAACGCCTGCGAGGCCAGCCGCCGCAGCCGGCTGCTGATGGGCGGGTCCATCACATTGATCGACTCGGGGGAGACGATCGGCTCCGGCGTCATCCTGGGGTAGTTGTGGCTCATGATCCCCGCGCGGCTGAACCGGGGATCGGTCGTCACCTGCCGTACCCCGTCCCAGTTTGTGACGAGCCACGCGTCCGCCTCACCGTAGGGCAGCCGGATCCGGGTGACGGGCCCCTGGGACATGAGGTCGCCGAGCGAGGGGTCGAAGTCCATGCCCTTGCTGAAGTCGAACGGACAGGTGGTCGTTTCCCCGATTTCGGTCATCGCGTACTCCAGGACGAGCGCGGACGTTGTGGGCGAGGGATAAGTACCTCGCCCATTTCGGGGATATGCCTACTGACCGGCAAATGGGTACGAGGTGTGGGGGCGTGTCAGACCCGGGGCGCACGGGGGCGGCGAGAAGACGCCAACCTCTCGTAGGGAAGCCCGGCGATCGCTTCAATGGGTGAGAGAGAGGTGATTCGGGTGACTTGTGAGGGGAGCGTCTGCCGATGGCCGAACAGCTGGGCAGGAGCGAGGACGGCAGGGACGACGAGAAGAAGGACAGCCTTCCCGGTGAGCCATGGAAACCGATCCTGGAGCCGCATCCGGACGGCGGATCGCCGGATGGCGACGGGAAGCACCGCAAGTGACAGCTGTATCTGAGCAGGAACGCCGCGCTGGTGAAGAACTGGCGCGGCATCTCCTCGACATCGGGGTTTTGACGCCTGAGTGGGCCGAGGCGCTCAGGGCCGTGCCACGATCGCTCTTCCTGCCGGATCCGTTCTGGGCCTATGACATGACGACCAGCCTCAGCGTTCCCGTCTTCAGAAGCGATGACCTCGCCCGCTGGGCGAGAGCCGCGTACGAGAATGTCCCCTTGGTCACTCAATGGGATGACGGGCAGCATACGGGCGACAAGCCGGGCTCGAAGGCAACCAGTTCGGCGAGCATGCCGTCGGTCGTTGTCTCCATGCTCCGTGATCTGGAGCTGAGCGACGGAATGCGGGTGCTGGAGGTGGGCACCGGCACCGGCTGGAACGCCGGGCTCCTCGCGCACCGTCTGGGCAACGGGAACGTGGTGAGCGTCGAGATCGACCCGGCGGTCGCGGCAAGCGCCTCCGCCGCGCTGACGCGTGCCGGACTCGGTCCACGACTGGTCGAGGGCGACGGCCGGGAGGGCTGGCCCATCGGCGCCCCGTACGACCGGGTGATCGTCACGGCGGGGGTACGGAATTTCCCGGCCAAGTGGTTGGAACAGACGCGACCTGGCGGGATCATCCTTGCTCCCTGGGGCACCCACTACAGCCATCAGGACGGGCTCGTTCGGCTAGCGGTAGGCGAGGACGGGCGCGCTGTCGGCCCGTTCATCCGGATGGTCGAGTTCATGAAGCTCCGAGACCAGCGTCTCGACTGGAACTTGTTCGTCGAACACGTGAAAGAGTTTCCTGGCAACGCCGAAGACTCCAGAACTTCCCTCACCCTGGCGGACATTGGGAGCCGTTACGACGCGGCCGACTTTGTCGTCGGGCTCTGCGTGCCTGACTGCGCCCATGTCGTGAACGCCGGTGACTCGGGGAAGGAAGGCGACGCGAAGGCGTGGTTCTTCGACTTCCTCAGCCAGTCGTGGGCGGCTGTCGTCTTCAGTCCGGGCGCGCCGGACGCCACGGTCTACCAGTCGGGCCCGCGCCGCCTCTGGGACGAAGTGGAGCAGGCCCTGACCTGGTGGATCAGCCAAGGACGGCCCGCCGTCGACCGATTCGGCCTGACCGTGGACCGGGACGGAACCACCCGCCCCTGGCTGAACACCCCGGCCGGCGTCCTTCCATCGTTCGCCTGAGTCGGTCGCCGGTGTTCGTCGGGATCTCACAGGCAGTCTCCATAAACATCGAGGCGGGTATATCAGGGCCGATTCACTCGATATGAGTGGGTGATCTTGAAAGTTCTCCCGCCGCGACGCCAGGTCGGGACGATCGGTTGGCCGCCCGCAATGGGTGGCCACACGCCATCGACCACAGAACGGACCCCACCATGGCCGAAGCACTCAAGTACGGCGACCGGATTCACCTGCAGAACGCCTACAGCAACTGGGGCGGCGGTTACCTCGACACCAACGGCCACAGCTCTGCCACCGGCAGCGTCTACGGGGTCTCCACCGCCGACAGCCCGAACCGGGGCGCGGGCACCGGAACCTGGGAGGTCGCTTCCGCCGACGGCAAGGCCGCCGGCACGCCGGTCGCCAGCGGAGACCTGATCACCCTGCGCAACCTGTACTCGGCCGGCAGCTACCTGGACACCAACGGGCATGCCACCGCGCAGCAGAAGAAGGCGGGCGGCAAGTACGACGTCTCCACCGCCAAGAGCGCCGACCGCGGCACGGGCACCGCCGAGTGGCGTATCTTCGCCCAGACCTCCGACCCGCAGGACACCGTCGTCCACATCGGGGACACCGTTCATCTGTGGAACGTCTACGGCGGCAACGGCGGATTCCTGGAGACCAACGGCACCGGCCCGGCCGGCGGCAAGTACGACGTCTGCACCAACGCCTACTACAACCGCGCCGCCAACGTGGCCGACTGGCGCGTCTCCCGCGCCTGACCACTCCTGACCCGCTGGTGGGACCGGCATGCCCGTCCCACCAGCAAGCCGGGGAAAGCCAACCGGCCGGGCGGCTGCCCACCCGGATGAACCGCGTGCTCCGGCCAGAACAGGCCGGCTCAACTCTCCGTGCCGTGCCCGCACTTCCAGCGGCAGGCACGCGCCGGAGTGAACGCTTCGTCAAGTAGTCGTGCACTACACGTCAAAGACCGCACCGGCGGCGTCGCGCATCCTTGTTGCGGCAGGCGATGGTCGCGCTGTCGAGTGCCGGCCTCCGTGGCCGCCGTCCACGGGGGAGACGGCGGCCGCGCGAAAGCCGGTTACGCCGGGGATTCGAGGGCCTGGCGGCGGTAGTCCCGGGGCGGGAGGTCGTAGGCGGTGCGGAAGGCGCGGGTGAACGTGGCGTGGTCCGGGAAGCCCCAGCGGGCCGCGATCCGGTGCACGGGTACGGTCCGCAGCGTGCCGTCGGTGAGGTCGCGACGGGCGCGTTCGAGGCGCTGGTCGCGGATCCAGGCCGCGACGGTGTCGTCGCGCGCGCGGAAGAGGCGGTGCAGATAGCTGACGGAGATGTGGTGTGCGGCGGCGATGGCGCCGGGTGACAACTCGGGATCGTGCAGATGCTGCTGTACGAACGCCTCGATGCGCAGCAGCAGCGCACGCTGCCGGGAGTCGTCCGGCACGCGCGCGTCGGCTTCGAGGTGGTGGGCGAGTACCGCGGTCAGCAGATCGAGGGCGACCGTACCCAGCCGGGGGGCGTCGGCCGGCCGGTAGGCGGCGGAGTCGGTCGTCAGGCTGGTGAGGAACTGGGTGAGCAGTGACCCCACGCCCTCGCGACCCGGGAGCGGCACCGCCATCAGCGCCGCGCTCCGGTCCGCGGGCAGGGGGAGCAGCGCGCGGGGTACATGGGCGCGTACGAGCGCGGCTGTCCCGCGGTCGCCGGCGATCTTCACGTCGAAGGGGCGCGAGCTGTCGTACAGCGCGAAGTCGAACGGTCCCAACTCCGCCTCGCGGGCGTCCTGGACGACACCGAGCCCGCCGCGCAGGGCGAAGACGACCGAGTACAACTCGGGGTCGCATCGCCGGATCAGCCGCGGGGTGCGCCGTACGTCCGAGGGCGAACAGGTCAGCTCGACGACATTCACGGCCGCGAGATCCAGCGCCCGCGCCGTGGCACTGAACCGCGCCGGCTCACCGCTCTCCACCCGCATCGGGTGCGGACTGTCGACCTGAAACGCGTCGAAGCGGGCCAGCCGCTCCGCCGGCGGCAGGTCATCGCTGTGAAAGACCGTCTCCATCATGATCACCACCTCCCCTGGCGTCACCGTAGCGGCTCCGGACGGCTCGTCGGCGCGACGGAGCACCCCTTCCAGTCACGTGCTCGCGGGCCAGGCCGTAGCCACTCTCCAAGAACGATCCCTGGGACTGTTCGCCTCCCGGAACCTGGCCGTGGGTAACTCCGGCCACAGGGTCCTTTCCCAGAAGGGGAGTACGGATTCTCGACCTCATTACGGCGAGGAGCGTCGGGTGTAGCGCGTCAGGTCCTCCGAGCAGGCCTGGACGGCTGCCCGAGATTCGCCGACCGAAGCGCCCGCGCCTGCGGAGAGGGAGAGCTCCGTCATTCCCGGGGCCTTCGCCGAGTGCCCGATGCGCACGGCGCAGCTGACGGAGGACAGCGGGGCGCTGGTGTTCTGCGGGGCGCTTACGGTCACAGTGAGTTCGGCACCCCGCACCGTGACTCCCTCGGCCTCGATCAGCGCCTCCATGCCGGCCGCGAGCGGCGTCGCGCTCTCCTCCAGCGAGCCGCTTGGCAGAGGAACGGTGCGGTTCAGGACCTCCGCTCCGATGCCGCGCAGCGCGGTGACGGTCAGCCGCAGGTCGCGGGCGCTGAACACCCGGCGATGGTGCAGGACGTACGTGGCGACCAGTGCGGTGCGTACCGCGTTGACGAGCGGCTTCCCGTCCGCTGTCGACGGTGCGATCCAAGCCCACCGCTGTGCGGCAATCCTGTGTGGGGCGCGTCCTTCTGCCAGCGCGGCGAGGCCTTCGGGCACAGTGTCGCCGAGATGCCAGCGCCCGCCGTGATCGATGGAGAAGAGGCGCCCTTTCTCGTCGACTGCGAGCAGCGCGTCCGCGTCCGTACGGCCGAACGGGAACAGCCGGGAGCCCAGGGACTCAGCGAGAAGCGTGAACGGGCGCAGGGCGTGCCGGGCTTCCGTGGGGTCGATCACACATCCAGTGGCCGCCACGTCGTGACCGGGTCCGGTCGGCTGTACGCGCAGTCCGTGGAACTCTCGCAACACCCGCTCTGCGGCCGGAAACAGCGCCCATACCGCTCCATCGGCCACCGGCTCGACGAGTGCGACGGTCCTGAGGATGGCTGACAGGGCGTCGTCCCTGACATCACGGCCGTTGTACCAGCCTGCGGTAGCCAGCGCGTCCCGGCCCCGTGTCATGAGCCGATGACTTCGATGCCGAGCCGGCTGAGCAGCACAGAGCAGGAGCGGCACACCTGTGCAGGGGCGCCGTGCTCGGGGTCGCCGTGGCTGCGGATCTTCTTCGCGACGAGTGCGGCACCTGCGAAATGGGCGACGGCCCCGTCGAGGGTCGTCGTCGAACCGTCGGTGTGTCGGCGGTCCAGGCCCCACAATTGGTCCGAGACCAGAGCGGACTCGGCGCAGTGTCCGATGAACGGCTCGCGTTGGTCCACGGGCAGCGTGTCGAAGAACTCCCGTACAGCGGGGTGAAGATCGGGCTGCTCGTCGCCATGGAGACTCGTGTGGCTGAAGATCTCGCCGTGGACGAGCAGTGACGCGGCCACGCCGGGAACGAGGTCAGACAAAGTAGTCCTCCGCATCTTCCATTTCGCTGCTCATCAGACTCATCAGCGCCTCGTACTTTTCACGCCCAAGATAATATGCCCCGGTGTGATGCGAAAAGAAGAACCGACCGGTTTCGTCCATGAGTATGGTCGAGCCGTCGTAGGTGTCGTATCCGACGGGGAAGAGCTTTGTGCCGAGATCTTCGGCAAGTTCAGAGATCTCCTCGGCGTCTCCCTTGAAGACGAGATGCGGCGTGAATATCGCGAAGTTCTCCGGAGCGGTGTCGATGACCGCCCGAAGGAACGCGTGCTCCCGGATGAAAGCGAGGGCAGGCGCGGAGGGCTCGATATCCACACCGTAGGAACTGTAGCGCTCGATCACCGCCGCGATCGCTTCGGACGCCTCCTCCCCGACGTTGCGCCCCGGGTGCCATCCGGCTTCTGTCAGCCACGCGTCGACTTCTTCGGCTGTGGAAAGTATCGGCATCGTAATCCTCATTCTAACTGTGTGCCGTGACGCCGATCAACGGGAGAATCCTTGAGCAAGAACGACACGGTTCTTTGTAATCGCCATGGTTTTTGAATCCGGTGGGAGAGTCCTGCTCCCCGATTTGCAGGGAGTGGACGAGTGCTCCGCTCATCACTCTGCGAATGTCCTCCGGTGTGCGAATCGCTGTCTTATCTCTTTCTTCTATACCATGGAGTCGGTCAGATACAAGCGCGATCTCCGCGCACTTGCCATGCCCTGCACCGGGGTTCTCGTTCTCGGCTCGAATCTCCTTCTCCACTTGATCCACGACGCTCTTGAGTGCGGGGTGGGTGTCGAGGAGCGTCTGTCCGTGTCGCTTCGTAGAGCTTGAGTGGCTCGTCAGCGTTCCCTCGTGCAACAGACCTCCCGCACACGACTTCACCAGGCGGTCCTTGCCGGGTGGATGGTGCCCTGCTTCTTGGTTGCGGGCGTCGTCGGCAAGACTGCGCGTTTCCCGAACGAGGGCCTCCCGTTGCTGCTCCGCGCTGAGATGATTCACGTCAAGTGCGTCGCGCCGATGGTGTTTCATCTTGCCGGCGCTCTTCCCATGCCAACCCGGCTGCGGGCTTATCGGCCTCCCGTTGGGGCCTCCGCCAGGCGTGCCGCCCCCACCCCCACCGCCACCGTTTCCCCCGCCCCCGCCGCCGCGGTCACTCTCGTTCCTGCCTGCCGGGGACTCGATCTTCTTGATCCTGTCGCGGATGTCCTGGTCGGTGTCCTTGTGGTTCTTCGAGCTTTGGCCAATGGATCTGGGCAGGGTCTCGCCGACGTGGCTGCCGAGGTCCTTCAGAGCTTTGCCAAGCTTCTCCGTGACGCCGTCGATGGTGGTGTCGAGGACAGCGGTCAGGGCGTCCTTGCCCTTGGCGCGGCCGTGGTGGTTCTTGGCCTTGGTGAGCTTGCCACCGGTTTTGTCGCGCATGGAGATCTGCACGCCGGCCAGGTGCAGGCCCGTGTTGCCGTGTGCGTCATGGTCGATGACCGGGCCGCCGCCAGGGCCCGGACCTGCCTGTCCCGACACTGAGTTGAGTTGGAGACCGTCCTTGCCGGCTTGCACCGTCTGATCGGTGTTGATGCCGTCCTGCACGCCGACGACATTGAGCGCGGTCTGGACAGCCAGGTCCGCCACGACGTTCTCGATCGCGGCGACGGCCGGCTCCGTGAGGGTGGCGACGATCTCCGCGACGGCTGCCTCCGCCATCTCCTTGAGGATTCTCTTGAACGCCATACGGGTGGCCGCGATCTTTGCCCCTGCCAGGAGCGTCGACAGACCGGCCGTCACCGGTGCGAAGGCCAGGGTGATCCCCACTGTGGCGCAGAGATCGGCGAGTTCACCGACTGCGGCAATCTTCCGGGCCACGATGAGGTCCGCGACGCGGTCGAGTGCGCCTGCGATGATCCGGGCCGCTTTCGCCAGGTCCTTGTGTTTGCCCTGCACCTTGGACCAGTGGGCATCCAGAGCGGTCAGTGATTCGCTCTGCCCGCTGGAGAGCAGACGCTGAATGTGCTGATGCGCGGCGTGCCCGTCGTCGTCCGCGTCATCCGCGAACTCCCTTAACGCGTCTGCCATGTCGCGGTACGCGTCCTCGTCAACGTTGGGCCAGCCCACGCCGACCACGTCGAGCATCGTGTCGACGCCCTCTGGAATGGTGTAACCCACGACGCAACAGCCCCCATTTCCCCCACGACCGGACCGATCACAGAGACCAGCTCATCGTGCCATGAGACGCACCCGGCATCCCAAGAAGTTCCGGGGCCGGGCCCCGCTCACCGCGCGCTCCGGCTCGATGGGGTGGTTGTTGCGCGTTCTGCCGCGCGTGGCGGTGGGGTCTGCCACTCTCGTCTCAACGAGGCTTCGTTCACGACGAGTTCCATGTCCTGCGCGGGGCCGAGGACTACCCCCGCACCCGGTACGGAATCGACGCCGTGCTCGTCTGGCCCCGGCTGTTCCCGCTCCTGCCCGCCCCGTTCACCGGCACGTGTCGCCTTCGACCTCTACCGGGGGCTGCTGCTGGACACGGCCCGGCACGGCGGCAGGCCGCCCCTGCCGGAGGCGGGACCCGCGGAGCGGCAGCAGCAACAGCAGCCACCCGCGCCCGCGCCCGGCACGCTCAGCAGCGCGGCCGAACGCGAGCTCTGGGAAGGACTGTGCGGCTTCTGGTACCGGAACATCCCGGTCGAGGCGCGGATCACCGCCCCGCGATCGGGCGGCTGAGTCCGGTCGGTCCTTTCGGCCCTGCCGTCGACCGACATCGCGTCGACCGACCGCGTCGACCGATGTCGAGTCGCGTCAGGCGAACGGGATCCGGATCACCGACTGGTTGCCGATCCCCAGCGTGCTCGCGCCGGTGCCGATCGCGTTCCAGACCTCGATCCGCACCTTTCCGTTGACCAGGTCGCCATGCGATCCGGTGGCCGACTTCAGCCCCCTGGCCTGGGTGTAGTGCTCATAGCCCGGCACCGGATCGGTCGCGAAGTACTCGTAGGTCTCCGTACGGTCCCAGGTGCCGTCGCCCGTACGGTCGTAACTCACCCTCACCTGCTGGCCGTTGCCGACCGACGTCCCCGCGTCCACGAACAGGTCGAACTGGGTGGCGCCGCCGTTGTACGTACGGGTGATGCCGCCTGAGGTGAAGACCTGCGGGGTGTGGGGCGTGCCGTCGTAGTTGGCGCCGCCCGCGGTGGCGAGGGTTGCCGACGCGGCCGAGCCGGCGGAGTCACCGAGTCCGGCGCCCGTCCGCGCGTACAGCGTCGAGGAGCCCGACGGCGGCGGGTCGGTCGGGGGATCCGTCGGGGGCGTGCCGCCACGGGTCCAGACGGCCACGTAGTCGACGAGCATGGGGCGGCCCGGGACGGTCGCCGCGGTCGGGGTCCGGCCGCCGAGCGCGTCGGGGAACGCGCCGCCGATCGCCACGTTGAGGAGGATGAAGTACCCGGCGTGCTCGGTCATATTGGCCCAGGTACCGGCGTCCATCTGGTTCTGCCGCACGGTGTGGTAGAGCTGGTCGTCCACGTACCAGCGCAGCTCGTTGGGTGTGACCGCGCGGTCCCACTCGAAGCGGTAGGTATGGAACGCGGACTGGCAACTGGCCCCGGGGCAGGCGCGGTTGGCGCCGAGTCCGGTGGTCTCGTTGCAGGGGCCGCCCGGGCTCACCCCGCAGTGCAGCACGCCCCAGACGGAGTTGATCCCGTTGACGTTCTCCATGATGTCGAACTCACCGATGCCCGGCCAGTTCCAGTAGTTGCCCCGGTAGGGCGAGCCCAGGGCCCAGAAGGCGGGCCAGTAGCCGAGCGCGGCCTCGCCCGTCACGTTCGGCATCTGGATACGGCCCTCGATACGGAGGGTGCCGCCCGCCGGAGCCTTGAAGTCGGCACGCCGGGTCTCGACCCGGGCCGAGGTCCAGTTGCCCGCGCCGTCCCTGAGCGGGGTGATACGGAGGTTTCCGTTGCCGTCGAGGCTCAGATTGTCGGGGCTCGCGGTGTAGTTCTGGATCTCGCCGGTACCCCAGTTGCCCGGCCCGCCGGGGTAGCCGTGGCCGGTGTCGGTCTGCCAGTTGGCGGCGGAGGGCGGGGTACGGTCCGCGCCGTTGAAGTCGTCGCTCCACTGGAGGTTCCAGCCGGGAGCGGGCGGTATCGCGCCCTGGGCGGTGCCGGCGCCGGTGACGCCGATGAACCCGGCCAGCGCGACGGTCATGGCGAGGATCGCCGCGATGAGGGGTGTGCGGGGTGTGCGAGGGGTGCGGGAAGTGGCTCTGACGCGTCTCGTTCTCAAGGAACACCTCCGGTGCGGATGGTGCCGAGGGGACTGAGAGGACTGATGGGACTGAGAGGGCTGAGAAGACCGAGGGACCGCGCTGAGAGCGCTCTCAGCATGTCCTCAGTACGTCTTGTAGCGGCGCCCGGGCACAGCGTCAATGCCTTTCTCCTTGCCTTGACCTCGGCGTCAAGGATTACGGTCGAAGACATGCGAATCGGCGAGCTGGCGGAGCGGGCGGGGACGACCACGCGGACTCTGCGGTACTACGAGTCACGCGGGCTGCTGCCCGCCCGGCGGGCCGTGAACGGCTACCGCACCTACGACGAGAGCGATCTGCGCCTCCTCCGGCAGATCAGGACCCTTCAGGACTTCGGGTTCGATCTGGAGGAGACGCGGCCGTTCGTGGAGTGCCTGCGCGCCGGGCATCCGGCCGGGGACTCCTGTCCCGCCTCACTCGCCGTCTACCGCCGCAAGCTCGGCGAGCTGGACGGGCTGATCGGTGAGCTCCAGTCGGTACGTGCCCAGGTCGGGGCGCAGCTCGCGCAGGCGGAGGCGGCGCGGGCCGGGCTGGCGGACCAGGCGGAGGTGCCGGGAGGGCCTGAGCCGCTGTGCGAGCTGACACCACACACGAGCGCGCGTGACACGAGCGCGCGTGACACGAGCGCGCGTGACACGAGCGCGCGCGAACTCGGCCGCGCCAATCGAGGAGAGACAGCGAAATGATCGTGATAGACGGTGTCGACGCCGTGACGGACGCGGACTTCGACCATGAGGTGCTCGGAGCCGGACTGCCCGTGCTCGTGGAATTCACCGCCGACTGGTGCGGCCCGTGCCGACAGCTCGCGCCGGTGCTGAGCGCCGTGGCGGGGGAGCAGGCCGGGCGGCTCAAGGTCGTCCAGCTCGATGTGGACAGCAACCCCGAGGTCACGGCCCGGTACGGGGTCCTCGCGATGCCGACACTGATGGTGTTCCGCGCGGGCGAACCGGTGAAGTCCATGGTCGGAGCCCGCCCGAAGCGCAAGCTTCTCCAGGAGCTGGAAGAGGTGGTCTGACCCTTCGAGGCGAGCGGGCGGGGATCCCGTACGGGGTCCCCGCCCCAGACCCTCCCCAAGGCGACGACGCCGACCGCGCCTCAGCCGATGGGCGCCGGCATCCGCACCACGTCGTAAGCCAGCTCGATCACGTCCCCCGTCGCCGGGTCGCCCAGCTCGACCCGCCAGTGGTCGGCGAACTGGTCCACGCCCTCGGCCATGGGGATGGTGCCGGAGATCAGCACCGTACCGGGCACCAGATCGCCCCGTTCCCGCAGCACCTCGGCCCAGTACCCCGGAGTGAGCAGCTCGGCCAGCGTGCCGTCCTGGATCAGGGCCGCCTCCCCTGAGCCGGTGTGGGTCACCCACGCCCGCAGGGTCAGCGCGTCCAGCCGCTCCTGTACGTCGGCCAGCCGCCAGGCCCGCCGGGCGAGGACGTCCGGGCCCGCGTTCTTGCTCCACGCCACACCGTGCACCTCCAGCTCACGGTCGGTGTGGTCGCAGGCGGCCGTCAGCAGCAGCTCCCCGTCGCCGTCCACCACCAGGGCCCATTCCGCCTCGCCCGAGGTACGTCCGTGCTGGACGCTGACCCGGTCGGTGTGCTGGGCCAGATACGGGGCGACCGGGTAGAGGGCGGGCGTCACGGACGGTGCCGGTACCCCCAGCTCGGCGAGCTCCGCCACATGCGCGGCGACATCGTCCTGGCTGCGGCCGGCGTATCCGGCGTTCAGCACCTGGACGACATCGACGCGCCTGGTGGTGCCGTCGGGCAGTTCGAAGGTCAGCAGCGCCATGGGGTTCTCCACATCGATCGCGGTATCAGCGAGGTTAACTTTGCGCGGAAGGCTTGCGCATACGACCTGTATACAAGAAGTATGCCGGAAGGTCGATAGCGCACCTCAGCAAGGACGGACATCGTGAAGAACAGCACGAACATGGACACGAGCAGGGGTAAGGGAATGGAAACGCAATCGCTGGGCGGGTCCGCGGTCCGCCGCGCCTTCTTCGCCAGCCTCACCGGGACCGCCCTGGAGTGGTACGACTTCGCCATCTACTCCGTGGCCGCCGCGCTGGTCTTCGGCGATGTCTTCTTCCCGTCCGAGGACCCCGCCACCGGTACGCTCCTCGCCTTCTCCACCTACGCCGTCGGCTATGTCTCCCGGCCCCTCGGCGGCTTCGTCTTCGGCCGGCTCGGCGACAAGATCGGCCGCAAGAAGGTCCTCATCGCGACCCTCGTACTGATCGGGGCCGCGACACTCCTGATCGGTCTGCTCCCCTCCTACGCCACGATCGGCGTGGCCGCGCCCATCGCGCTCGTCATCCTCCGCTTCGCCCAGGGCGTGGGCGTCGGCGGCGAGTGGGGCGGGGCCGTCCTGCTCTCCAGCGAGTTCGGCGATCCGCGCCGACGCGGCTTCTACGCCTCGGCCGCCCAGATCGGCCCGCCCGCCGGCAACCTGATGGCCAATGGTGTACTCGCCGCCCTCGGCGCGATGCTGACGGAGGCTCAGTTCACCAGCTGGGGCTGGCGTGTGGCCTTCCTGCTCTCCGGGGTGCTGGTCGTCTTCGGGCTGTGGATCCGCGCGAAGCTTGAGGAGACCCCCGTCTTCAAGGCGATGGAGGCCGAGCAGAAGCGCCCCGAGGCGCCGATCCGTGAGGTCTTCACCACGCATCCCCGCGCGCTCACTGCCGCGATCCTCAGCCGGGTCGCCCCGGACGTGCTGTACGCGCTGTTCACCGTCTTCGTACTGACCTACGCGACCGGCGAACTCGGCATGTCGCGCGGCTCCGCGCTGGCCGCCGTCCTCATCGGCTCCTCGTTCCAGGTCTTCCTGATCCCGCTGGCCGGGGCCCTCTCCGACCGGATCAACCGGCGTCTGCTGTACGGCGCCTCGGCCGTGGCCGCCGGCGTCTGGCCGTTCCTGTTCTTCCCGATGACCAGCGGCGGCAACTGGCCGCTGCTCGCGCTCGGGGTCGTGGTGGCGCTGGCCATCCACTCGCTGATGTACGGGCCGCAGGCGGCCTTCATCGCCGAGCAGTTCTCGCCGCGTCTGCGCTACACCGGCTCCTCACTCGCGTACACACTGGCCGGGGTCATCGGCGGAGCCGTCGCGCCACTGCTGTTCACCGCCCTGCTCGACGCGTACGACTCCTGGATCCCGCTGGCCCTCTATGTCGCGCTGACCGCCGTGGTCACGGTCGTCGGCCTGTCCCTGGGCCGCGACGGGAACCCGGCCGACGACGAGGATCTGAGCGGTACGGAACAGCCCGTCCGCGTACAGGCGTGAGCGGTACGCCGCACCCAAGATCCGAGCCCGACACCCGAGCCCGGCACCCGAGCCCGACACCCGAGCCCGGCACCTAGGCCCCTGCACACGACACACGACACACGAGCCCCGAGCCCGACACCCGAGCCCCGAGCCACGCGCCCCGAGAAGGGAACCACCTCATGCGCATCGCGCTGAGCCAGCTCACCACCGGCCCCGACCCCGAGCGGAACCTCGAACTCCTTCGCACCGAGGCCCACCGCGCCGCGGCGGACGACGCCCGCGTCATCGTCTTCCCCGAAGCCGCGATGGCCTGCTTCGGCACCCCCCTGGCGCCGCTCGCGCAGCCGCTCGACGGCCCCTGGGCGACGGCGGTGCGGCGGCTCGCGGAGGAGACCGGACTCGTCGTGGTCGCGGGCATGTTCACCCCGGCGCCCGACGGCAAGGTGGCCAACACCCTGCTCGCGACCGGTCCCGGCGTCGAGGCGGCCTACGACAAGATCCATCTCTACGACGCCTTCGGCTTCGCCGAGTCCGACACCGTCGCGGCGGGCTCCGAGGTGGTGACCATCGAGGTGGACGGTGTCCGGATCGGCCTGGCCACCTGCTACGACGTCCGCTTCCCCGAACTGTTCCGGGCGCACGCCGACGCCGGAGCGCTGCTCTCGCTGCTCCCCGCCTCCTGGGGCGCCGGTCCTGGCAAGCGTGAGCAGTGGGAACTGCTCATCCGCGCAAGGGCGTTGGACGCCACGCTCTGGCTCGCCGCCGTGGGCCAGGCCGATCCCGCCGCCTCCGATCCCGCGGCATCCGCCACCAAGTCGGCCGCCCCCACAGGCATCGGCCACAGCGCCCTCGTCGGTCCCGACGGGACCGTACGGCAACGGCTCGGCGCCGGCCCCGGGACGCTGCTCGCGGACGTGGACCTGGACGAGGTCGCCGCGGTCCGCCGTGCCGTTCCCGTCCTGGCCAACCGCAGGCTGACCACCCCCACCGCCCCCATCCCGAGTTGACGGAGACCCGGAAGGGCGAAGACCGAGTTGAGCCGAAGCGGTAGGCACCAGGACCGGCACCCGGCTCAACTCGACTTTCGGCGGCCTCACTTCCGCCCGCTTCACTTCGGCGTCCTCTGCCGTCACACTTCACCCAGCGTGTAACTCCGGTCTGCTTCACCCCCCTCCGTATTGGCTGACCCTTCATCGCTCCGACATCCGGCGATGCTCGACGCGTCAACGGGGGCGGGCGAAGCTGATCCGAGCATGTCAACCGGACGGCGTACCCCCCACGTCGCGGCCGATCAGGAGGACGCAGTGAAGAAAAGCTCGCGCATCCGCAAGGTCTCGCTCATCTTCGGCAGCGCCATCGCGCTGGTCATCGCTGTGCCGGGCAGCGCGCTCGCCGATCCCCCCAAGGCCCTGCCCGGCAACGCGGACGGCCTGGAGCAGACGTTCCAGCCGGCCTTCGACTACGACACGGACGGCTGCTACCCCACCCCCGCCATCGGCCCCGACGGAACCATCGCCCCCGGCCTCAACACGACCGGGGCCGTCAACGGTTCATGCCGCGACTCGTGGGACCTCGACAACACCAACGGATACGCGCGGTCCAAGTGCAACAACGGCTGGTGCGCGATCATTTACGGCCTCTACTTCGAGAAGGACCAGGCCGTGGCCGGCAGCGGGCTCGGCGGGCACCGTCACGACTGGGAGCATGTCGTGGTGTGGACGCAGAACAACGTGGCCCAGTACGTCTCCACGTCCGCCCACGGCAACTTCAACATCCACACCCGTGACCAGATCCGCTGGGACGGTACCCACCCGAAGGTCGTTTACCACAAGGACGGCATCGGCACCCACTGCTTCCGTGCTGCGAACAACAACGACGAGCCGCCGGAGAACCACAAGGGCACCTGGCAGTTCCCGACCCTGGTCGGCTGGAACGGCTACCCCGCGGGTCTCCGCGACAAGCTGAGCCAGGCCAACTTCGGCAGCGCCGTCTTCGGTCTCAAGGACGGCAACTTCAACAGCCACCTGGAGAAGGCCAAGCCCGTCGGCATCCCGTTCGACCCCAACGCCTGATCCACACGCCTGATCCACACGCCTGATCCGCACGCCTGACAGAAGCCGGTCGGCGCGTACGCGTCCCGCCGTACGCGTCCCGCCGTACGTGTCTAACCGGCGAGCAGGACCTTGAGCGTCGTCTCCAGGTGGCCGTCGATCGCGCTGTGCGCGGCCGACCGGTCACCGGAGGCGATCGCCGCCAGGATCGCGCGGTGCTCGGTCAGTACGGACTCCTGCCGCCCCTGCTGGTTGTAGAGCGCCACCACCCCGGCCCGGATCTGCCGGCTGCGCAGCCCGTCATAGTGCCGGTTGAGCAGCGAGTTGCCCGCCGAGGCCACGATCGTGGCGTGGAAGAGATGGTCCACCGCGATGAACTCCTTGGCGTGCTCGGGCCCGCTCAGGGTCCGCTGGCGCTCCAGGAGCCCGGTCAGCTCGGCCACCAGTCCGTCCCGGTCTCCCGGGACGACCTGCTCCGCGGCGTACCGCTCGACGATGCCGCGCAGCTCCATCAGCTCGGTGATCTCCCGCCCCGACAGCGGTACGATCTGCGCCCCCCGCTTGGGGACCAGCCGTACGAGATCCTCGGCGGCGAGCAGCAGCAGCGCCTCTCGGATGGGGGTGCGGGAGACCCCTATGCGGTTCGCCAGCTCCTGCTCGGAGAGGAACTCGCCCTGTCTGTCCGGGTCGGTGAGCACGTTCTCCTTGAGGAACGCGTACGCCTTCTCCCTGCCCGACGTCATGACTTCCCCCACAGCGAAGGTTGCATACAACGAGTATACAGACAGCCTTCGGCCCGAGGGCGCGGCGAGGCCGATATGTGCGAGAAAGGTGTGGAACATAAAAAGACCCCGGATCGAATTGACGACCGGGGCCTTCCTCTGCATATATTGACTGTTTCCATGTCTTCGATAATGACGACATGAACCAGGTCACTGGAAAGCAGCGTATCGGACAGGGGCTGAATTGTCAACCGAGGAATTGCAGAATGAGCAGCAATTCGTCTCCCTCCTCTATGAGCGTCTCGATGCCTTGAGGGAGCAGGCGGAGACCGCCGTGGAGGCGTCGATCGGCCAGGTCACCACCGTGCGGCAGGCCCGTGTCGAGCGCGATATCAGCGTCGCGGAACACTCGGGCCGGGTATCCGCGCTGAATGCGGTGGAGTCCGGTCTGTGTTTCGGCCGGATCGATCTCAGCGAGGGGACGACCCATCACATCGGGCGCATCGGAATGCGACAGGACGACCCGGAACGCACCCCGCTGCTGATCGACTGGCGGGCCCCTGTCGCACGCCCCTTTTATCTCGCCACCGGCCATTCCCCGATGGGGCTGCGCAGACGACGCCATCTGACCACCCACGGGCGCCGTGTCACCGACCTCCATGACGAGATCATGGACCTCACCGACACCACACGCACCGGATACGAGGACCCGGACGGCGACGCCGTGCTGCTCTCCGCGCTGAACTCCGCGCGTACCGGCCGGATGAGCGACATCGTGCAGACCATCCAGGCCGAGCAGGACCGCATCATCCGCGCGCCGCACCGCGGTGTGCTGGTGGTGGAGGGCGGCCCCGGCACCGGCAAGACCGCCGTCGCGCTGCACCGGGCGGCGTATCTGCTCTACGCGTACCGCGAGCAGCTGGCCCGCCGTGCCGTGCTGATCGTCGGCCCCAACCCCGCCTTCCTCGGCTATATCGGCGAGGTGCTGCCCTCGCTCGGTGAGACCGGTGTGCTGCTGTCGACCGTGGGGGAGCTGTTCCCGGGCGTACGGGCCACCGGCACGGACACCCCCGAGGCGGCCGAGGTCAAGGGCCGGGCCGACATGGCGCGCGTACTGGCCGAGGAGCTGCGCGGCCGGCAGTCGCTGCCCCGCCCCGTCATGGAGATCGCGCACGCCGAGTACGGCACGCTCGTGCTCGACCGCGACACGGTCCACGAGGCACGGCAGCGCGCCCGGGACACCGGACTGCCGCACAACCCCGCCCGGCCGACCTTCGCCTTCCGGATCATCGACGCGCTCACCGAACAGCTCGCGGACCGGATCGGCGCCGACCCCCTCGGCGGTCCCAACCTCCTCGACCCGACGGATATCGCCCAGCTCGGCAAGGAGATCGCCACCAGCCCCGAGGTGCAGGCCGCGATCGACACGCTGTGGCCGAGGCTCACCCCGCAGCAGCTCGTTTCCGACTTCCTGGCGGATCCGGGCGCCCTGCTCGGCTCGCGCGACGCCGCCGCCGTACGCCGCTGCGGGCCCCGGACCGGCGCCGACGCCAGGATCGACTGGACCCCGGCCGATGTACCGCTGCTCGACGAGGCGGCCGAACTGCTCGGTGAGGACGACAGCGCCGCCCGCGCCGCCGCCGCGCTGGAGCGCCAGGAGCGGATCGCCTACGCGCAGGGTGTGCTTGAGCTCTCCTACGGCTCCCGTACGCAGGAGTTCGAGGACAAGGACGACGAGGATTCGGAGGTCCTCGCCGCGCACGACGTCATCGACGCCGAGCGGTTCGCGGAGCGGCACGAGGAGACCGACACCCGCAGCGCCGCCGAGCGGGCCGCCGCCGACCGCACCTGGGCCTTCGGCCATATCGTCGTGGACGAGGCACAGGAACTCTCCGCGATGGCCTGGCGGTTGCTGATGCGCCGCTGCCCGAGCCGGTCCATGACCCTGGTCGGCGACCCCGCCCAGACCGGGGACGCGGCGGGCTGCGACTCCTGGCAGCAGATCCTGGAGCCGTATGTACAGCGGCGCTGGGAGCTGTCCAAGCTGGGCGTCAACTACCGTACGCCCGCCGAGATCATGGAGGTCGCGGCCGAGGTGCGGCGGCTCACGGACCCGCTCTTCGAGCCGCCGAGGTCCGTGCGCGCGACGGGCGAGGGGCCGCTCGTACGCTCGGCGAAGCCGGGTGATCTGGCCCGTACGGCCGCCGCGATGGCGATCGAGCACCCGGGCGAGGGCCGGCTCGCGGTGATCGCCACGGCCGCGCTGCTGCCGCGGCTCGCCGCCGAGCTGCCCGACGCCTCCTGGGGCATCGCGCCCGATCTGACCCGGCCCGTCGTGCTGCTCAACGCACGGCAGGCGAAGGGCCTTGAGTTCGACACGGTGATCGTCGTCGACCCGGAGGGGATCATGGACGGCTCGCCGCGCGGCACGAACGATCTCTATGTGGCGCTGACCCGGGCGACCCAGCGGCTCGGGATCGTCCGCGACGCGGAGGTTCCGTCCCGGCTGAAAACGGCCTCGCCGTAGGCCGTATCCGTCGAGCCCCGCCCAGGACGCGGGCGGGCCGCGCGTACTCCCGCGCGCGTCCGCCCGTTCGGGGACCGGCGTTCCAGTCTGTCCGCTCGCGGTCCGTGCGCCGGGCGTCCTCTGCCCGGAGTCCGGATTCCGCTCCCCGGACTCGATGGAGCAATACGCTGATCGATATGCGGATACTCTTCTCAAGCACTCCCGCCCACGGCCATCTGTTGCCACAATTCCCCCTCGCCCACGCGTTCCGTGAACGAGGCGACGACGTGGCGTTCCTGACCGCGGGCGGCCTCGCTCCCGTACTGGCCCGGGAAGGTTTCGACTTACTGCCGGCGGGACCGACCGTCGATGTGCTGGTGGCGGAAGCCGCCCGCAGGACCGGCGCCGACCCGAAGGGCGAGCCGGCCCCGGAAGTGGTCGCCGAGTTCTTCGCCGGGGCCAGGATCGACCTCACCGCGGACGAGGCGCTGGCCGCCGCCCGCGACTGGCGGCCCGAGCTGATCGTCACCGAACTGTGCGACTACGTGGGCCCGTTGGCCGCCGCCGACCTCGATGTGCCGGTGGCGACCCTCGCATACGGTCCCGCCATGCCGCCCGAGTTCCGCGCGGCCATGGACGCGGTCGCCGCCGTCCGCTACGCCGAGCGCGGTCTGACCGCCCGCCCCGCCGCCCACTACCTGGACACCTGCCCGCCCGCGATGCAGCAGGACGGCTGGCAGCCCCCGTCCGGCCGGCTGCCGCTGCGCCCGGAGCCCCACGGGCAGGGCGGCCGGCGGCCGTCGGCGCCCGCCGACCCCGAGCCACGGCGTCCGCGCGTGCTGGTGACCTTCGGCACGGTCTTCTCCGCGCCCGAGGTGCTCAGCCCGATCCTGCGTGAACTGTCCGCCTCGGATGCCGAGTTGCGGGTCACGCTCGGACTCACCGCGTCCGCCGAGGACTTCGACGTCGACCACGACCGGGTGACGTTCGTCGGCTTCACCCCGCTGAGCGAACTGCTCCACGACACGGACCTGGTGGTGACCCACGGCGGCGCCGGCACCACACTGGGCACGCTCGCCGCCGGCATCCCGATGGTGGTCGTTCCCCAGGGCGCCGACCAGTTCATCCAGGCCGACCGCGTGGCCGCGGCGGGCGCCGGACTGGGCCTTCCGGGGGGCACGGCCACCCCCGAGGGCGTCGCCAAGGCCGCGTCCGCCGTACTGGCGGACCAGGGCTTCCGGGCCGCGGCCCGTACGGTCGCCGACCAGATCGCGGCGATGCCGGCCCCCGCCGAGGTGGCCGCGACGCTGGCGGCGGAGCAGGCGCCGGTGGCCTGAGGCCGGAGCCTGGGCTCTGGCTCTGACTCCGGCCCCTGATCGCGGAACGACGAGGTGGCGCCGCCCAGGACATCGGGCGGCGCCACCTCCTCATACGGGGGAGAGACGTCCGTATCAGACCGGTCGCAGCCAGACCGTCGCCAGCGGCGGCAGCGTCAGCTGGATCGACACCGGCCGGCCGTGCGCCGCCACCGGCTCGGGCTTCACCGGGTCCGCGTTGAGCACATCGCCGCCGCCGTAGCGCGCCGCGTCCGTGTTCAGGACCTCCGTCCAGGCGGAGAACTCCTCGGGCACGCCGAGCCGGTACTCATGGCGCACCACCGGGGAGAAGTGCGAGACCGCGAGCAGCGGCGAGCCGTCCGCGTCGAACCGCAGGAACGCGAAGACATTGTCCTCACCCGCGTCACCGTCCACCCACGCGAAGCCCTCGGGGACCGTGTCCCGCTCCCAGAGCGCGGGCGTCGCGCCGTACACCGTGTTGAGATCGCGGACCAGATCGCGCACGCCCCGGTGGTCGGGCTCGGCCGCGTACGACGGATCGAGCAGCCACCAGTCCGGGCCGTGCCCCTCCGACCACTCCGCTCCCTGGGCGAACTCCTGTCCCATGAAGAGGAGTTGCTTGCCGGGGTGGGACCACATGAAGCCGAGATACGCGCGTTCGTTGGCGCGCTGCTGCCACCAGTCGCCGGGCATCTTGGAGACCAGCGCCCGCTTGCCGTGCACCACCTCGTCGTGCGAGATCGGCAGCACATAGTTCTCGCTGTACGCGTACACCATGGAGAAGGTCATCTCGCCGTGGTGGTACTTGCGGTGGACGGGCTCCTTGGAGACATAGTCCAGGGAGTCGTGCATCCAGCCCATGTTCCACTTCAGACCGAAACCGAGCCCGCCGAAGCCGTCGGGCCCCACATAGTGGGTGGCGCGGGTGACCCCGTTCCAGGCGGTGGACTCCTCGGCGATGGTCACCGCGCCGGGACAGCGCCGGTAGACGGTGGCGTTCATCTCCTGGAGGAAGGCGACGGCGTCCGGGTTCTCCCGGCCGCCGTGCTCGTTGGGGGTCCACTGCCCCTCCTCACGCGAGTAGTCGAGGTAGAGCATCGAGGCGACCGCGTCGACCCGCAGTCCGTCGACATGGAACTCCTCGCACCAGTAGACGGCGTTGGCGACCAGGAAGTTACGGACCTCCGTACGGCCGTAGTCGAACTCCAGCGTGCCCCAGTCGGGGTGCTCGGCCCGTTGCGGGTCTGCGTGCTCGTACAGCGGCCGGCCGTCGAACCGGGCCAGCGCCCAGTCGTCCTTGGGGAAGTGGGCGGGCACCCAGTCGACGAGCACCCCGATGCCCGCGCGGTGCAGGGCGTCCACGAGATACCGGAAGTCGTCCGGGGTGCCCATCCGGGCCGTCGGCGCGTAGTAGCCGGTGACCTGATAGCCCCAGGAGCCGCCGAAGGGATGCTCGGCGATCGGCATCAGCTCGACATGGGTGAAGCCGAGGTCCTTGACGTACGCGGGCAGCTGGGAGGCGAGCTGACGATACGTCAGGCCAGGCCGCCAGGAGGCCAGATGGACCTCGTACACCGAGAACGGCGACTCGTGCACGGGACGGTCCGCGCGGTGCGCCATCCACTCCTCGTCGCGCCAGACATGGTGGGACTCGGTGACGATGGACGCGGTCGCGGGCGGTACTTCCGTGCGCCGCGCCATCGGGTCGGCGCGCAGGGTGTGCGAACCGTCGGGACGGGTGATGTCGAACTTGTAGAGCGCGCCCTCACCGACCCCCGGCACGAACAGCTCCCACACCCCGGTGGAGCCGAGCGAGCGCATCGGGAGGCTCGTACCGTCCCAGTAGTTGAAGTCACCGGCGATCCTGACGCCCTGGGCGTTGGGCGCCCAGACGGTGAAACGGGTGCCCTTGACGCCCTGGTGGGTCATGATCCGGGCGCCGAGGGCCCTCCACAGCTCCTCGTGTCTGCCCTCGCCGATCAGATGCAGATCCAGATCGCCGAGGGCGGGCAGAAAGCCGTACGGATCCCGGATCTCCAGCTCGTTCAGCTCCTGCGTGGCGTCGCCGTAGCGGACGCGGAGCGTGTACGAGGGCACCGCGCGCAGCGGCAGCACCCCGGAGAAGAAGCCGTCGCCGTCGTCGTTCAGCTCGGCCGGGAGCGTCTGCCCGTCGGCGACGACGGTGACGGCGCGGGCGTACGGCCGCAGCGTCCGGAAGAGGACACCGTCCTTCACGGGATGCGCCCCCAGCAGCCCGTGCGGATCGTGGTGCGCACCGGAGAGCAGCCGCTGCCGGTCGCCGACGCCCAGCGGTCGCGCGGCCCGCACCCGACGGCCGCCGCCCCGCTGCCCGCGCGGCCGGGGCGCCGTGGGAGCCACCGCCGGGGCCCCGGCGGTGGCAGCCGCGGGGGCCG
>NZ_JAMHJQ010000017.1 GCF_023534745.1 Streptomyces sp. 35G-GA-8 | reverse complement strand
GCAGGGGGGACCCTGTGGGAGAGTAGGACGCCGCCGAACAATTATTGTGGGAATGCCCCGTACCTTTTGGTGCGGGGCATTCCTGCGTTCAGGACCCATTTCTCGACGTAGTCGGTACTGGGGAGCCGACGAAAGCCGTCGGCTCCCCATCTTCGCTCTCGTTCTCAGAGGCGTCCCGCAGCCTTCAATGCCAGATAAGCGTCCGCGAGGGCCGGAGCCAGGTTCTCTGGGGTGGCATCCACGACAGTGACTCCGTGGCGCTGCAATTGTTCCGCTGTACGACGTCGCTGTGCTTGTGCCTGTGTGCCGGCGGCGGCTTCGTAGACCGAGTCCACCGAGCCCCGCTCCCGGCTCATCTTCTCGACATGGGGATCCGCGACGGACGCCACCAGGACCGTATGGCGTCGGGTCAATTGAGGCAGGACCGGGAGGAGGCCCTCCTCGATGGGAGCTGCGTCGAGCGTGGTGAGCAGCACGACGAGTGAGCGACGCGGGGCGTTTTTGAGTGTTGCCGCGGCGAGGCCGCGTGCGTCGGTCTCCACGAGCTCCGGTTCGAGCGGAGCCAGCGCGTTCACCAGTGCGGGCAGGACATCGCCCGCCGCTCGGCCCCGGACCTGGGCGCGGGTGCGACGGTCGTAGGCGAGGAGGTCCAGTTGATCGCCTGCTCGTGAGGCGAGCGCGGCGAGCAGCAGTGTGGCGTCCATGGCCGCGTCGAGGCGAGGCACGTCGCCGACGCGGCCGGCCGACGTGCGGCCGGTGTCGAGGACGACGAGGATGTGCCGGTCGCGTTCGGGGCGCCAGGTCCGTACGGCGACGGCCGACTGGCGCGCGGTGGCCCGCCAGTCGATGGACCGGGTGTCGTCCCCCGGTACGTATGTGCGAAGGCTGTCGAACTCGGTGCCCTCGCCGCGGGTCAACAGGCTCGTACGGCCGTCGAGTTCCCGAAGGCGGGCCAGCCGGGAGGGCAGGTGCTTGCGGCTGTGGAAGGGGGGCAGTACGCGTACGGTCCAGGGGACCGTGTGATGACCCTGGCGGGCCGCCAGACCCATGGGGCCGAACGAGCGCACTGTGATCCGTTCCGCTTGGCGGTCGCCGCGGCGGGTGGGGCGGAGCAGCGTGGTCAGCCGACGGCGCTCGCCTGCCGGCACGGTGAACTTGTGCCGTGACGCCGCCTGCTCGGTGCCGGGGAGCCAGCTGCTCGGCGGCCAGGCGTCGCGGAGATGAGCGCGCAGGCGCCGGCCCGAGGGGTTGGTGACGGTGAGATGGACCTCGGCGCTGTCACCAAGTCGAACTGATGTATCACCACTTCGGGTGAATCGGAGCGTTCGCACTGGTGCGGCGAGGGCGTAGTCGCACAGAATTGCCAGTGAGAGCGGGGCGTTGACGGCAAGGATGCCCGCCCAGCTGGGGGCGAAGAGGCCGACGGGGAGTGAGCCGAGGGCCGCGAGCAGCGCGGTTCGTCCGGTGAGGGCCATAGGTCACCGGCTCATCGGGGGACGGGGACGTGGGCGAGTATCGCGGTGATGACGGAGTCGGCCGTGACGCCCTCCATTTCGGCCTCGGGCCGGAGTTGGACGCGATGGCGGAGTGTGGGGAGGGCCAGGGCCTTCACATCGTCGGGGGTGACGTAGTCCCGGCCGGTGAGCCAGGCCCAGGCGCGAGCGGTGGAGAGCAGGGCAGTGGCGCCTCGTGGGGAGACGCCCAGTGCGAGTGAGGGGGATTCACGAGTGGCACGGCAGATATCGACGACATAGCCCGCGATCTCGGGTGTGACGGTTGTGCCTTCGACGGCGGCGCGTGCCGCTTCCAGGTCGGCGGGCCCGGCGACGGGCCGTACCCCTGCGGCTTGGAGGTCACGCGGATTGAAGCCTTGCGCATGACGGGTCAGGACATCGACCTCGTCGTCGCGGGACGGCAGCGGGACGGTCAGTTTGAGGAGGAACCGGTCGAGCTGGGCCTCGGGGAGGGGGTATGTGCCTTCGTACTCGACCGGGTTCTGGGTGGCGGCCACCAGGAACGGGTCGGGCAGCGACCGGGGCGTGCCGTCGACCGTGACCTGGCGCTCCTCCATCGCCTCAAGCAGCGCCGACTGGGTCTTGGGCGGCGTCCGATTGATCTCGTCGGCAAGCAGCAGATGTGTGAAGACGGGACCCGGCTGGAAGGAGAACTCCGCGGTCCTCGCGTCGTAGACGAGGGAGCCGGTGATGTCGCTCGGCATCAGATCCGGGGTGAACTGGACGCGCTTGGTGTCGAGTTCGAGGGACGCGGCGAGTGCCCGTACGAGGAGGGTCTTCGCGACGCCGGGGACTCCTTCGAGGAGCACATGCCCTCGGCAGAGAAGGGCGACCACAAGTCCGGTGACGGCGGGGTCCTGGCCGACCACCGCCTTCGCGATCTCCGTGCGCAGGGCCTCCAGGGAAGCGCGGGCGCTGTCCGTGTTCCCGGCGTCGCCGGTATTCGTGGTGTTCGCGGCGTTCTGTGCGGTCGGGGCACTCATGAGGTGCGTACCTCTCTTTCGAGGGCGTCGAGTTGGTCCGCGAGGCGGACGAGAGCGGCATCGTCGGTCGGCGCCGGACCGAAGAGCAGGGTGCGCGGATCTCGGGTGGTGTCCGGGAGCCGGGCAGAGACGGCGGGGATCAGGACGTCGGGGGAGTGGGCAGCGGATGGCGGTACGCCGAGGAGGGGTGCGAGACGGTCGCGGGCGGCCGAGCGCAGGGCCGAGGCGGCGTGGTCCCTGGCGTCCGCCTTGCGGTAGAGGCGGGCGCGGCCCTCGGTGGACTCCGAGGCCCGGATGGCGACGGGGAGTCGTTCGGCCACGAGCGGGCCCAGCCTGCGGGCACGCCAGACGGCGGCGAGCACTGCGGCGAGGAAGAGCTGGAAGGAGCCCCAGAGCCAGCCGGAGGGGATGAGGCCGAGGAAGTCACTGTCGCCGCCGCTTTCGGCGGCGGATCCATCACTGAGCGAGGGGAGGTACCAGACGAGATGAGGCCGGGAACCGAGCAGTTGAAGGGCGAGCGACGCGTTGCCGCGTTGGTCGAGGCGGTCGTTGTACAGGATGTCGGGAGAGCCGAGAAGGACGGTGTCACCGGCTTCCGCGCCGGTCTCCGTGATCCTGAGCAGGGTCGGCACGCCGTCGCTCATGTAGCAGGCGTCCGCGTCGGTGACGTCGCTGACGTATCGCTCGCCGCCGATGTCGACGGTGCCCGCGCGGTCGGCGGCGGGCAGCGGGCATCGCGGGGCGCGGGGCGAGACAGGTGCGGGGGTGTTCGTACGGACACCGGGCGCCAGGGTGCTGACGGAAGGCGGACCGGCACCGAGCAGGACGGTGCGGCCTCCCGAGGACGCCGTCGCGGTGCGCAGGGAGCGCTGCTGCTGTTCTGTCAGCAGATCGGGGTTGGTGACGAGGAGCGTGGTGTCGGGGCCGGCCGCGGCGGTGGCGTCGTCCAGGGTGGTGACAGGTTCGACGGAGACTCCCCGGTCCTTGAGGAGCTCGGCGACGGCGCGGCTGCCGAACTGGTCGGCGGAGCGCGGGTCGAGGCGGCCGTGCTGGTCACCGGAGTTGAGGGCGGCCATGGCGATCCCGGCCGCGAGCAGAATGACGAGCGCGAGGAGCAGTCCGCGGCTGCGGGTCCAGACCTGTCGGGTGGTGGGGGAGAGCGAGGTGGAGTTGATCGTGGAGGTCACTCGGCCGTTCCTCCGGAGACGGTGCTCAGCTGCGGTTTCGCTCTTTCCAGATCGAGATCGAGTGTGCTCAGCCGCCGGTATGTCTCCTCGTCGGCGGTGCGGCCGCCGTATGTGATGTCGTCGAATTCCCTGGCGGCCGTGCGGAGCCGGGCCGCGTGGTCGGGGAGATGGCGGCCGGCTTCGGAGGCGGCCTCGTCGGCGGTGCGGCCGGGGCGCGGGTCGAGCAGGGCCCGTTCCTCCAGGGAGCGGACGATGGCGCGCATGCGTTCCTGGGCGGCCGGGTTCCAGCGGGCGGCGGCGGCATGCGTCTCCGCGGTGGCGCGGTGTTCGGCCGCGCTGCGGGGGCCCTCGTCGAAGAGTGTGCGCGCCGTCCCGGGTATGCGGCGCGGGGTGCCCAGTCGCCACCAGAGGGCGGCGAAGAGCGCGACCACGATCAGCGCGATGACGGTGAGACCGAGCGGGCCACCAGGGGCCGCGCCGGAGGCGGAGGCGAAGAGGTCACCGACCCACTCCCAGAAGCGGTTGAGGGCGCGCTGGAGGAGGTTCGGGTCGTTCTCGTGGTACATCGGCCTGGACAGCTCCCGCTCCGCCGCTTCACGGGCGGGATCGCGAGGAGTGTCCACCGGCATGCCGTCGTCCGCGCGGATCAGCTGCCGCGCGCGTGCCGTTGCCCCCGTGATGGACACCGGTTCAGTTCCCCGGGGAGCCGCTGCCCGGCGGCTGAGTGCCGTAGCCCGCCACGCCCGCGGCCCGCGCCAGTTCGAGGTCGAGGGCCTCGCGCCGGATGCGCTGGTCGACGTAGAGGAGCACGGTCACGCCGGCGGAGATCGGATAGGTGATCGTGGAGGCGATCACCGAGCCGATGCCGGTGACGATCAGGTAGGGCCAGCCGAACTCCGGGCCTTCGCCGGAGTACAGGCCGGCGAGACCCCCGCTGTCCACCGCGGAGGCGATGAACACGAACGGGATGGCGATGATCATCGAGATCAGGAAGGTGATCAGCAGCGTAAGAAGCAGCACACCGAAGGTGCGCCACCAGGCGCCCGTGACGAGCTTGGTGGAGCGGCGCATGGCCGACAGGACGCTCTGGCGTTCCAGCATGAGCGCGGGGGACGCGAGGCTGAAGCGGACCATCAGCCATGCGATGACGACGAGGGCGGCCATACCGCCGAGCGCGGTGAGCGCGGCTCCTCCGGCGGAGCCGATCAGCAGGCCCGGGAGGACCCCGACGGACATGATGGCGGCGCTCATCAGCGGCAGCAGCAGGGTCAGGCCCAGCAGTTGCGGGAGCCGGGGACGGGCCTCGTTCCAGGCTTCCGAGAGCGTGACGGGGCGCCCCAGCACGGAGCGGCTGATCACGACGGTGAGCACGGCTGTGGTGAACAGGGTGCCGATCACCAGGATGACGAGCGACGGGATCTCGGCCACCAGAGTGGACGAGAGCGAGTCGGCGGCCTGACTCAGGACTTCCGACGGGCTCGCGTTCGGGTCGAGTTCGACCGGCTCGGGGAGCAGGTAGCGGCGGAAGAGGATGTCGCTGAGCTGCGAGATCACGGCGACAGCGAGGGTCACGCTGAGCACCACCCGCCAGTGGGTGCGCATCGTGGAGACGGCGCCGTCGAGAATCTCGCCCACACCGAGAGGCCGGAGGGGGATGACACCCGGCTTGGCGGCGGGTGGCGGGCCCCAGCCGGGACCGCCGCCCTGGGAGGGCCCGCCCCAGCCCTGTGTGGGCCGGGGAATGGCGGGGCCTGTGCCGGGGGCGCTCGGCGGGGACCACTGTCCGGCCGGCGGCTGCGCCGCGGACCACTTCGAGGGGGAGCCGGTGTCATCGGCGGGCGCGGCGGGCCTGGGCACACCGGCGTCCTGGCCGTCGGACGGGGCGGATCCGGGCGAGGCCCAGCCCGGAGTGTCGTTCACGGTCGTCCACCTCGTGGATTGGTTGCGGGGCCGGCTCGGCGAGCCGGCGCTTCAACGGCGCCTGTCCGCGGAGCGGGGCGGCGGGCTGGCAGCCATCGTGCCACGCGCCGCGCCCCGGCGGACCGGGGGCCGTATCTCCTTCTCTGCTCCGTCCTCGCCTTCATTGTCCGTGCCGCAGCGGGCAGACTGAGCGAATGGCTGATCAGTACGCACGATCCCCGGCCGGCGCCGGGCCGTCCATGCTTCCGTCGATCCGCTGGGACGAGCCGCCGGAAGGGCCCGTACTGGTACTTCTCGACCAGACCAGGCTTCCGGCCGAGGAGACCGAGCTGGTCTGTACCGACGTACCCGCTCTGGTGCGTGCCATCAGGGCACTGGCGGTGCGTGGGGCGCCGCTCCTGGGTATCGCGGGCGCCTACGGGGTGGCGCTGGCCGCGGTACGGGGCTTCGACGTGGAGGACGCGGCGGAGCGGCTGGCCGGGGCGCGGCCCACCGCGGTGAACCTCGGGTACGGGGTACGGCGGGCGCTTGACGCGTACCGGACGGCGGTCGACAAGGGCGCCGATCCGGAGCAGGCGGGGGCCGCGGCGCTCGCCGAGGCCAGGCGGCTGCACCGTGAAGATGCCGAGGCCAGCGCGCAGATGGCGGCGTTTGGGCTTACGCTCCTCGATGAACTGCTGCCGGGTGGCGGCCACCGGATCCTGACCCATTGCAATACCGGGGCGCTCGTCTCGGGCGGGGAGGGCACCGCGTTCGCCGTGGCGTTGTCGGCCCACCGGGCCGGCCGGCTGCGGCGCCTGTGGGTGGACGAGACCCGTCCGCTCCTCCAGGGCGCCCGGCTGACGGCGTACGAGGCGGCTCGCAACGGGATGGCGTACACATTGCTCACGGACAACGCGGCGGGTTCGCTCTTCGCGGCGGGGGAAGTGGACGCCGTCCTGATCGGGGCGGACCGGATCGCGGCCGATGGGTCGGTGGCGAACAAGGTGGGGAGTTATCCGCTCGCCGTGCTGGCCAGGTATCACCATGTGCCGTTCGTCGTGGTCGCCCCGACCACGACGATCGACCTCGATACCCCGGACGGGGCGTCGATCGAAGTGGAGCAACGACCGGGGCAGGAAGTGACGGAGCTCACGGCACCGCGCACAGCGGTGGCGGGAGTGGAGGCGGGAGGTGGGATGCCGGTGGCGCCGCTGGGAACGCAGGCGTTCAACCCGGCCTTCGATGTCACCCCTCCGGAACTGGTGACGGCGATCGTCACCGAATACGGCGCGCTGTCCCCGGTGACCGGGGGCGGAATCGCGGAGCTGTGTGCCAGGTCACGCCAAGGTAACGATGAGCTAATGGGATGATGTCGATATGAAGGGACGTGTCCTTGTCGTCGATGACGACACCGCACTGGCCGAGATGCTCGGCATTGTGCTGCGTGGTGAAGGTTTCGAGCCGTCGTTCGTAGCGGACGGTGACAAGGCACTCGCCGCCTTCCGTGAGGCCAAGCCGGATCTGGTGCTGTTGGATCTGATGCTGCCCGGCCGGGACGGGATCGAGGTGTGCCGGCTGATCAGGGCAGAGTCAGGGGTGCCCATCGTCATGCTCACGGCCAAGAGCGACACGGTCGATGTGGTGGTCGGGCTGGAGTCCGGGGCCGATGACTACATCGTCAAGCCGTTCAAGCCGAAGGAGCTGGTGGCGCGTATCAGGGCGCGGCTGCGCAGGTCCGAGGAGCCGGCGCCGGAGCAGTTGACCATCGGTGATCTGGTCATCGATGTGGCGGGTCACTCGGTGAAGCGGGAGGGGCAGTCGATCGCCCTCACGCCGCTGGAGTTCGATCTGCTGGTCGCGCTCGCGCGCAAGCCGTGGCAGGTGTTCACCCGTGAGGTGCTGCTGGAGCAGGTGTGGGGCTACCGGCACGCCGCGGACACCCGGCTGGTCAATGTGCATGTGCAGCGACTGCGTTCCAAGGTCGAGAAGGACCCCGAGCGGCCCGAGATCGTGGTGACCGTCCGCGGGGTCGGTTACAAGGCGGGACCGAGCTGACATGACCGGCGGCAGCGCTGCTCCGAAGCCCGGTGAGCCGGGAGTCCGTGCGGGGCGGGCTGCCGGGCCGGGGCATGCGCTGGCGCGGTTCGTCCGGCTGTTCCAGAGCGGCAGGCTGCTCCAGGACGGCTCACCCGGCGGACCGGTGCTGCGGCTCCTGGTGCGCTGGGTGCGGCGTCCGCTGCTGCCCGCCGTACGGCTGTGGCGCCGCAACATCCAGCTGAGGGTCGTCGCGGCGACGCTGCTGATGTCGCTCGGTGTGGTGCTGCTGCTCGGGTTCGTGGTCATCGGCCAGGTCCGCAACGGACTGCTGGAGGCCAAGGAGAAGGCCGCGCAGAGCCAGGCGGCCGGCGGGTTCACCGTGGCGAAGGAGAAGGCCGACGCCCCGGCGGCGCCCGGGGCCCGCGAGGGCGACGGGACGAACGGCAGATCGGGGAGGAACTCCGTCAACTGGCGGTCCGACCTCGTCGAACAGCTCGCCAGTGGCGGCCCCGGCGCGTTCAATGTGGTGGCGCTGAGCCCCGACGCGGCGGACGCCGTGTCCATCAGCAGGGCGCCCCGTGTGTCGGGCGGGGTGGACTTCGCCAGTGTTCCCGCGGATCTGCGGACGGCGGTCGCGCAGGGGACCGGTCCGTTCCAGGCGTACGCCCAGATCAAGTACACCGGGGCCACCGAGGCCAGGGAGCCGGAGCCGGGGCTGATCATCGGCAAGCGGCTGAACGACGTCGACCGTAACGCGTACGAGCTCTACTACATATTTCCGCTGACGCAGGAGCAGCAGTCGCTCAACCTGGTCAAGGTCACGCTCGCCACGGCCGGGCTCTTCGTGGTGGTGCTGATCGGGGCGATCGCCTGGCTGGTGGTGCGGCAGGTCGTCACGCCCGTACGGATGGCCGCGGGGATCGCCGAGCGGCTTTCCACCGGCCGTCTCCAGGAGCGGATGAAGGTCACCGGCGAGGACGACATCGCCCGCCTCGGTGAGGCCTTCAACAAGATGGCGCAGAACCTCCAGCTCAAGATCCAGCAGCTGGAGGAGCTTTCCAGGATGCAGCGGCGCTTCGTCTCCGACGTCTCGCACGAACTGCGTACGCCTCTTACGACCGTGCGGATGGCCGCCGACGTCATCCATGAGGCACGCAGTGACTTCGATCCGGTGACGGCGCGCTCGGCGGAACTGCTCGGTGACCAGCTGGACCGCTTCGAGTCGCTGCTGTCGGATCTGCTGGAGATCAGCCGGTTCGACGCGGGCGCGGCGGCGCTGGAGGCCGAGCCGATAGATCTGCGCGAAGTGGTGCGCCGGGTGATCGGCGGCGCCGAGCCGCTGGCGGAGCGCAAGGGCAGCCGGATCCGGGTTCTCGGGGACGAGCAGCCCGTCGTCGCGGAGGCCGACGCGCGCCGCGTCGAGCGGGTGCTGCGCAATCTCGTCGTCAACGCCGTCGAGCACGGCGAGGGCCGGGATGTCGTCGTACGGCTGGGCGCGGCGGGCGGGGCGGTCGCGATCGCCGTACGCGACTACGGCGTGGGGCTCAAGCCCGGCGAGGCGACACGGGTGTTCAACCGTTTCTGGCGGGCCGATCCGGCCCGTGCCCGGACGACCGGAGGGACCGGTCTCGGGCTGTCGATCGCCGTCGAGGACGCCCGGCTGCACGGCGGCTGGCTCCAGGCGTGGGGCGAGCCGGGCGGCGGTTCCCAGTTCCGGCTGACGCTGCCGCGTACGGCGGACGAGGCCCTGCGCGGCTCGCCCATACCGCTGGAGCCCGAGGATTCCCGGCGCCACCGCGAGCGCGAGGGCGCCCAGGATCTCAAGGAGACCGCGCAGCGGCTGGCCAGTGTGCCGCTCCAGCCGGGCGCGGACCGCTCCGCGCAGGCCGGAGCCCCCGGTGTGCCCGCCCCGCCCCGTACGACGGCGACGGTGGACCCGGCCGCGCTGCCCGGCAGCGGCGCGCGGGTGGTCGCGCGTCCCGCCGGGGAGCGGCCGTCCGGGAGCGAACCCGATCGCTCCGATCACTCTGCAGGCCGGACTCCGGAGCGGGAGGACACAATTCGTGGGCGTTGACCGCCGTCGTCATGGACCGGGTCGTCATGGGCCGGTGAGAGCGGTCCGGACGCCGACGCTGCTGGCGGCTGCCGCCGCGCTGCTGGCCGGGTGCGCCTCGATCCCCGACAGTGGCGATGTCGAGCCGGTCAAGGCGTCGCCGCCCGGTGAGTCGCAGGTGCGGGTGTATGCCGTGCCGCCCCGGGAGAAGGCGGAGCCGGACGAGATCGTCAACGGCTTCCTTGAGGCCATGACCAGTGATGATCCCGACTTCGCGATGGCCAGGAAGTATCTGACGAAGAAGGCGTCCGAGTACTGGCGGCCGGGTGCCGGTACGACGGTGCTGCGCGCCGCGCCCGACCCGGCGGGCCCGAAGGAGCTGTCCGGCACCGACAGTTCCGCTCTCACTTATCCGCTGTACGGCGACCGGATCGCGGACGTGGACTCCGTACATGCCTATCAGCCGACCGAGCCGAGCGAGTACGCCGGAGAGATCCGGCTGGTCAGGCAGGACGTCGGAGGCGCCAAGGAGTGGCGCATCGACAGCCTGCCGCAGGGGCTGGTGCTCGGTGAGTCGGACTTCCAGCGCAACTACCGGTCGGTCAACAAGTATTACTTCGCGTCGGGGGAGAACTGGCTGGTCGCCGACCCCGTCTACATCCGTCAGCGAATAGACCCGACAACCCGGATGGATCCGGTGACCCAGGCGGTCAAGGTGCTGCTCGACGGGCCGACGAACTGGCTGAAGCCGGTGGTCGACTCGCCCTTCCCCGCCGGTACGGCGCTCCAGAAGGGCACCAAGTCGCTGGAGTTCGACGACCGTAACGCCCTCAAGGTGCCGCTGAACGACAAGGCGTCCAAGGCGGGCCGTACGCAGTGCCGGAAGATGGCGGCGCAGCTGCTCTTCACCCTGCGGGATCTCACCTCCACACCGGTCGGGCAGGTCGAGCTGCTGGCCGACGGGTCCTCGCTCTGTGTGCTCAGCGGCGACCAGGCCGAGGAGTTCGCGCCCGACCGCACCACCGGCCGGTCCGACAATCCGTATTTCGTCGACGACCACGGGCGGCTGTCGCTACTGCAGGCGAGCGCCGACGAGAGTGTCGACCAGTCGCACGTCATCGGACCGTTCGGCACCGGCGGCGTGAAGCTCGGCTCGGTCGCGGTGGCGCGCGACGAGAAGCGCGCGGCGGGTGTCACGGACGATGCCAAGTCGCTCTATGTGTCTTCCATACTGTCGGACGGCGAGCTGGCTCCCGCTCTGGTGTCCAGCGACGGTCCGGCGCGCAGCCGGCTGTCCCCGCCGAGCTGGGACGGGCACGGCGATCTCTGGATCGCGGACCGCGACCCCGGCAAGCCGCGGCTGCTGCGGTTCGCGGAGGGCACCGGTACGCCGATCCCGGTCACGGTCCAGGGGCTCGGCGACGGGCGTATCCAGGGGCTGCGCGTGTCGGCGGACGGGGTACGCATCGCGCTGCTGGTGTCCGAGGGCGGCCGGACCACGCTCCAGATCGGACGGGTGGAGCGGAGCGGCTCCACGGCCGATCCGACGGTATCCGTGGCACAACTCCAGTCGGTGGCCCCGCAGATGGAGACCGTGACCGCGGTGTCCTGGGCCGGACCGAGCCGGCTGGTGGTGGTCGGCAAGGAGTCCGGCGGTGTGCAGCAGGTGCGCTATATCCAGACCGATGGCTCGACCTCGGCGGCGAGTGTGCTGCCCGGTCTGAACCAGGTGACCGCGATCGCGGCGGCGAACGATGACGGGCAGCCGCTGGTGGCCGACTCCGACGACGCCGGGATCGTCCGGCTGCCCTCCGGGGGGAACTGGCAGACGATGGTCGAGGTGGGCTCGTCGCCCGTCTACCCCGGTTGACACGCACGGGCCGGTCGGGGCCCCGGGAGTGTCCGGGAACGGGCGCTCGGCCGGGGTGTGCCGAAGCGAACCGGATCTTTGCCTGAACGAGTTGTCCACAGGGGTGGCCGGGCGCCTCCGTCATTGGCACAGTGGTTTCCATGCGGGCGTGGTGGCGGGAGATCACCGGCCTGGTGCTGCCGGTCGCCTGTGGCGGCTGCGGCAGCCCCAGGACACCTCTGTGCGAGGACTGCGGGCGGGCGCTGTACGGCACCTGGCCGTGCCGGGTACGGCCCGCGCCGGAGCCCGCGGGGCTGCCGGCCGTCCACGCCGCGGCGCCGTACGAGCACGCCGTACGGGCCGTGCTCCTGGCGCACAAGGAGCGCGGCGCGCTCGGGATGGCCGCGCCGCTGGGGCGGGCCCTGGCCGGGGCCGTACGGGCCGCCGCGCCGTCGGGCACGGGTGTCGGTCCGCTGCTGCTGGTGCCGGTGCCCTCCACGCGCCGCGCGGTCGGGGCGCGTGGACACGACGCGGCCCGCAGGATCGCGCTGGCCGCCGCCGGGGAGCTGCGGCGTGCCGACCGGCCGTGCCGGGTCCTTCCGGTGCTGCGGCAGCGGCGCGCGGTGGCCGACCAGGCGGGCCTCGGCGCCCGTCAGCGGCAGGCGAACCTGTCGGGGGCGCTGGAGGTCGCCGTCGGGGGCGCGAGGCTCCTGGAGGGCGGCAGAGTGGTGCTGGTGGACGATCTCATGACGACGGGCGCCTCGCTCGTCGAGGCGGCGAGGGCACTGCGTGCCGCGACCGGCTCCGGCAATCCGGGATTCGGCCAGGTGAGCGCGGCAGTTGTCGCCGCGCCGCCGCTCTCCTTCGAAATAAATCGGAACTGACCGGAAGCACGCATCGTTGCAGGTAAAGAGGGCAGGAGAACACCTGAACAGAGGTACGTGCCGGTAGCGGGTGCCGACACCCGTCCGAGAGGGCTATGTTCGGAGATGAGGAGTGGAGCGAGTCATGACTCGCCGAATACCCCGTGTTGCGTCGGCTTTTTCAGAACCTTGGAATTTCGGGGGATGGGGATCATGCCGATGGGGGAGGAGGAGGTGAAAGTCGCCAAGTCCGAGGCTCCGGTGGTTACCGGGGTCTGGTGCAACAGGGAGTAACTCCGCAACGAGGCGGAGTGATCCGGGAACGGAGTTCTGCGTGGACATCGTCGTCAAGGGCCGCAAGACAGAGGTGCCCGAGCGGTTCCGCAAGCACGTGGCCGAGAAGCTGAAGCTGGAGAAGATCCAGAAGCTCGACGGCAAGGTGATCAGCCTCGACGTCGAGGTGTCCAAGGAGCACAACCCGCGGCAGGCCGACCGGTGCGATCGGGTGGAGATCACGCTCCACTCCCGCGGCCCCGTGATCCGTGCGGAGGCGGCGGCGGCCGATCCGTACGCGGCGCTCGATCTGGCCACCGGCAAGCTGGAGGCACGGCTGCGCAAGCAGCACGAGAAGCGCCACAACCGCCGGGGGAACGGCCGGTTGTCGGCGGCCGAGGTCGTCGATGTCGTTCCTGGGGTGGCCCAGTTGAACGCGAATGGCGAGACCGCGGCGCAGGAAGCGGCACAGACCGTTCCCACCACGATGGTCTGCTCTCTCGAGGTGCAGGGCGAAGGGCCGCTCGTGGTACGGGAGAAGACCCATGTCGCCGCCCCGATGACGCTCGATCAGGCGCTCTACGAAATGGAGCTGGTCGGGCACGACTTCTATCTGTTCGTCGATTCCGACACCAAGGAACCCAGCGTCGTCTATCGGCGCCATGCCTACGACTACGGCGTCATTCACCTCAGGACGGATCCGCTCGCCGGCTCGGAAGCGGGCGGCGCGGGCGGCGCCCTCGGCGGCTGACGCACCGGCCGGGACCACCGGAATCCGGCCGGATCACGTCAGGAATCCGGCCGGATCGAGTCCGGAATCCATGCCCCGCGGTGCCCTTGAGCGCCCTTCGTGGCCTCAGGGGCACCGTTGTGCGCCCCCAAGGACCATCGCTTCGGCGCCTGGGCATGAAATCATGGTGTCGCGGCCAACAAGTGGTCCGCGAACTGCGGTTGGCCGGCCCCCGGGAAATTCGGGCCATGGCCTTCAGGGGAGGGAACGATGGCGGACAGCTTCGGTCCGGTGCATCACGCGAGCGATGCCGACGACACGATCGGCGGCGCCCGGTCCGATGCCGCCGCGGAACGGGGCGACTCCCGCAGGGAGCCGATCCGGGTCCTCGTCGTGGACGACCACGCACTCTTCCGCCGCGGGCTGGAGATCGTCCTCGCCCAGGAGGAGGACATCCAGGTCGTCGGAGAGGCCGGCGACGGCGCGGAGGCCGTCGACAAGGCCGCCGATCTGCTGCCGGACATCGTGCTGATGGATGTCCGGATGCCCAGGCGCGGCGGGATCGAGGCCTGTACCTCCATCAAGGAGGTGGCCCCCAGTGCCAAGATCATCATGCTGACGATCAGCGACGAGGAGGCCGACCTCTACGACGCGATCAAGGCGGGCGCCACCGGCTATCTCCTCAAGGAGATCTCCACCGATGAGGTGGCCACCGCGATTCGCGCCGTGGCCGACGGCCAGTCGCAGATCAGCCCGTCGATGGCGTCCAAACTGCTGACCGAGTTCAAATCGATGATTCAGCGCACCGACGAACGCAGACTCGTTCCGGCGCCGCGCCTCACCGACCGCGAACTGGAAGTCCTCAAGCTGGTCGCCACGGGAATGAACAACCGTGATATCGCCAAGGAGTTGTTCATCTCCGAGAACACCGTGAAGAACCATGTCCGCAACATCCTGGAGAAGCTGCAACTGCACTCCCGGATGGAAGCCGTGGTCTACGCGATGCGGGAGAAGATCCTCGAAATCCGCTGATGTTATGCAGAGCTGACCGTTATACGCAGCTGACCGTTATGCGGAGCCGACCGTCGGACCCTATTCGGTGATGGAGACCCGATGAAGGGCCTCAGAGGGCGGTGAGCGCGTCCGCCAGCGGGCCGCGCAGCGCGGGCGCGTCGACCCGCTCCACCCGTACGTCCGAGCAGCCGACCCACTCCGCCGCCTCCCGCAGCGCCTGGGCCATCGGCAGCACGGCCCTGGGGGTTTCCAGGGACACCTGCTTCGCCACCAGCGTCTTCCCCTCCCGTGCCGGGTCGACACGGCCCAGCAGCTTTCCCCCGGACAGCAGCGGCATCGCGAAATAGCCGTACACCCGCTTGGGCTTGGGCACATACGCCTCCAGCCGGTGGGTGAAGCCGAAGATCCGCTCCGTACGGGCCCGCTCCCAGATGAGGGAGTCGAACGGCGACAGCAGTGTCGTGCGGTGCCGCCCCCTCGGAGCGGTCGCCAGCGCCGCCGGATCGGCCCAGGCAGGCTTCCCCCAGCCCTCGACGCTCACCGGCACCAGCCCCGAGTCCGCGATCACGGCGTCGACCTGCTCGCCCTTGAGGCGGTGGTAATCGGCGATATCGGCGCGCGTACCGATACCGAGCGACTGGCCCGCGAGCCGTACGAGCCGGCGCAGACACTCCGCGTCCTCCAGATCGTCATGGAGGAACTCATCGGGCACGGCACGCTCCGCGAGGTCGTAGACCCGCTTCCAGCCGCGCCGCTCCGTGCACACGACCTCGCCGTACATGAGCGCGCGCTCGACGGCGACCTTCGCCTCGGACCAGTCCCACCACGGCCCGCCGTTCTTGGCGCCGCCCAGCTCCGTGGCGGTCAGCGGGCCCTCGGACTCCAGCTGCTTGATCACCGTCTCGTACGCGCCGTCCGCCAGCTCGTGGTACCAGTGCGGGCGGGCGCGGTAGGCGCGCCGGCGGAAGGCGAAGTGCGGCCACTCCTCGATCGGCAGGATGCACGCCGCGTGCGACCAGTACTCGAAGGCGTGCGGCCGCGCCGGTGACGTACCTGCCGGGGTCGGGGTCCAGTACGCGTCCTCGACCGTCCTGCGGCCGATGGCGCCCAGGCGCGCGTACGGAATCAGTTCGTGCGACCGCGCCAGCACCGAGATCGTGTCCAACTGGACGGCGCCGAGATGGCGCAGCACCCCCCGCGTCCCGCCGCGCCGGTCGGGGGCACCGAGGAAACCCTGGGCGCGCAGCGCTATCCGCCGGGCCTCGTCGGCGGACAGCTCGGTGGTGGCGGGCGGCACAGCAGTCGTCATGAACCGCACGATAGACGGCGGCACTGACAGCCTGACCCGCGCGGGCAGGCTCAAGCCCCTCACCTGCACACACAGGTCCCACGGGCACACAGGCCCCACGGGCACACAGGTCCCACGGGCACACGCCGGCGCGCTCAGGCACCCGCCGGCACATTCCCCTCCCGGGAGGGGAGGTACGGGAGGGCTCCCGAAAGCCCCAGATCGGAGGGGAGCAGCGCGCCTATCCATATGTCCCGCAGCGTGTCCCTGTGGAGCAGCGCGGCGCGCAGCACCCCTTCCATCACGAAACCGGCCTTCTCCGCGACGGCCCGCGAGCCCGCGTTGCCGACCTCGGCGCGCCACTCCAGGCGCTGCGCGCCCAGCGCGGTGAAGGCCCAGTGGGCCACCGCCCGCACGGCTTCGGTCGTATAGCCCCGGCCGCGGTGCTCCCGCGCCGTCCAGTAGCCGATCTCCCAGGTGCCCGACTGGCAGTGCGCGTTGACCGCGCCCAGCACCGGGCCCCCTCCCCGGGGCACCACACCGAAGGTGCAGATGGTCGCCGTACGCCAGCCGTCCGGGACCATCCGTTCGATGAAGTGCGCCGCGTGCTGCCGCTCGTACGGCGCGGGAATCGGGATCCACCGCTGGATCTCCGGGTCCTGGCAGACCGCGAGGACATCGTCGATGTCGTCCGGCGTGAGGGGGCGCAGCAGCAGGCGCTCGGTGCTGAGAGTGACGGGTTCCATACCCGGATTCTGCTGAGCGGGTGTCCCCCGGCACGAGTGCTTTTCCCGTCTCACCGGCACCTTCCACGGGTTCCGCGCGTTCTCCATGCGGGTACCGGCGGGCCCGCGTGACCTCGGCCCTCCCTGTGCGGGCGGGTCCTCGCTTACGATGGCCGTTGCGGTGGGGCCCGCCTGCCGTGCCCGCGCCCGTGTCCGTATCCGACCCACGTGCCAGGCCCGACCGGCAAGGAGACCAACCTCAGTGTCCGTCTTCAACAAGCTCATGCGTGCAGGCGAAGGCAAGATCCTGCGCAAACTGCACCGCATCGCGGACCAGGTCAACTCCATCGAAGAGGATTTCGTAACCCTCTCCGACGCCGAGTTGAGGGCGCTCACCGCCGAGTACAAAGAGCGGTACGCCGACGGTGAGAGCCTTGACGACCTGCTCCCCGAGGCCTTCGCGACCGTCCGCGAGGCGGCCAAGCGCGTCCTCGGCCAGCGTCACTACGATGTGCAGCTGATGGGCGGCGCCGCCCTGCACCTCGGCTATGTCGCCGAGATGAAGACCGGTGAGGGCAAGACCCTCGTCGGCACGCTGCCCGCGTATCTCAACGCGCTGTCCGGCAAGGGCGTCCACCTGATCACGGTGAACGACTACCTGGCCGAGCGCGACTCCGAGATGATGGGCCGCGTCCACAAGTTCCTCGACCTCAAGGTCGGCTGCATCCTGGCGAACATGTCGCCCGCGCAGCGCCGTGAGCAGTACGCCTGCGACATCACGTACGGCACGAATAACGAGTTCGGGTTCGACTACCTGCGCGACAACATGGCGTGGTCCCAGGAGGAGCTGGTCCAGCGCGGCCACAACTACGCCATCGTCGACGAGGTCGACTCGATCCTCGTGGACGAGGCCCGTACGCCGCTGATCATCTCCGGCCCCGCCGACCAGGCCACCAAGTGGTACGGCGACTTCGCCAAGCTGGTCACCCGGCTGACCAGGGGCGAGGCGGGCAACCCGCTCAAGGGCATCGAGGAGACCGGCGACTACGAGGTCGACGAGAAGAAGCGCACCGTGGCCATTCATGAGCCCGGTGTGTCCAAGGTCGAGGACTGGCTGGGCATCGACAACCTGTACGAGTCGGTGAACACCCCGCTCGTCGGTTATCTGAACAACGCCATCAAGGCCAAGGAACTGTTCAAGAACGACAAGGACTATGTCGTCATCGACGGCGAAGTCATGATCGTCGACGAGCACACCGGCCGTATCCTCGCCGGCCGCCGCTACAACGAGGGCATGCACCAGGCGATCGAGGCGAAGGAAGGGGTGGACATCAAGGACGAGAACCAGACCCTCGCCACGATCACCCTGCAGAACTTCTTCCGCCTCTACGGCAAGCTCTCCGGCATGACCGGTACGGCCATGACCGAGGCCGCCGAGTTCCACCAGATCTACAAGCTGGGCGTCGTGCCGATCCCGACGAACCGGCCGATGGTCCGCATGGACCAGTCCGACCTGATCTACCGCACAGAGGTCGCCAAGTTCGCGGCCGTCGTGGACGACATCGCGGAGAAGCACGAAAAGGGGCAGCCGATCCTGGTCGGCACCACCTCGGTCGAGAAGTCCGAGTACCTCTCGCAGCAGCTCAACAAGCGCGGTGTCCAGCACGAGGTGCTCAACGCCAAGCAGCACGACCGGGAGGCGACGATCGTCGCCCAGGCCGGCCGCAAGGGCGCTGTCACCGTCGCCACGAACATGGCGGGACGCGGTACGGACATCAAGCTCGGCGGCAACCCCGACGATCTCGCGGAGGCGGAGCTGCGCCAGCGCGGGCTGGACCCCGTCGAGCATGTCGAGGAGTGGGCCGCCGCACTGCCGGCCGCGCTGGAGAAGGCCGAGCAGGCCGTGAAGGCGGAGTTCGAGGAGGTCAAGGACCTCGGCGGGCTCTACGTCCTGGGCACCGAGCGGCACGAGTCGCGCCGTATCGACAACCAGCTGCGCGGTCGTTCCGGACGTCAGGGCGACCCCGGTGAGTCCCGCTTCTATCTCTCCCTCGGCGACGACCTGATGCGGCTGTTCAAGGCGCAGATGGTCGAGCGCGTGATGGCCATGGCCAATGTGCCGGACGACGTCCCGATCGAGAACAAGATGGTGACGCGCGCCATCGCCTCCGCCCAGTCCCAGGTCGAGCAGCAGAACTTCGAGACGCGTAAGAACGTCCTGAAGTACGACGAGGTGCTCAACCGGCAGCGTGAGGTCATCTACGGCGAGCGCCGCCGCGTCCTGGAGGGCGAGGACCTCCAGGAGCAGGTGCGCCACTTCATGGACGACACGATCGACGCGTACATCCAGGCGGAGACCGTCGAGGGCTTCGCCGAGGAGTGGGACCTCGACCGGCTCTGGGGAGCCTTCAAGCAGCTCTACCCGGCGAAGGTCACGGTGGAGGAGCTGGAGGACGCGACGGGCGACCGCGCCGGGATCACCGCCGAGTTCATCGCGGAGTCCGTCAAGGACGACATCTACGCCCAGTACGAGGCGCGCGAGAACCAGCTCGGCTCGGACATCATGCGTGAGCTGGAGCGGCGCGTGGTGCTGTCCGTCCTGGACCGCAAGTGGCGCGAGCACCTCTACGAGATGGACTACCTCCAGGAGGGCATCGGCCTGCGTGCCATGGCGCAGAAGGACCCGCTGGTCGAGTACCAGCGCGAGGGCTTCGACATGTTCAACGCCATGATGGACGGCATCAAGGAGGAGTCCGTCGGCTATCTGTTCAACCTGGAGGTCCAGGTCGAGCAGCAGGTCGAGGAGGTCCCGGTGCAGGACGCGGGCGAGCGTCCCTCGCTCGCCAAGAAGGACGACGCGGTGCCCGCGGGCGCCCCCCGTCCGGAGATCCGCGCGAAGGGTCTCGAAGCCCCGCAGCGGCCCGACAGGCTGCACTTCTCCGCTCCCACCGTGGACGGCGAGGGCGGCATCGTCGAGGGCGACTTCCAGAGCGAGAGCGCCGAGGGGCCGACGCGCTCGACGTCGGACGGGATGACGCGCGCGGAGCGCCGTAAGGCCCAGAAGGGCACGAGCGGCGGGCGTCGCCGCAAGAAGTAGGCGTGAGTGAGGGCGGGCCGGGGCGCACGGTGAGTGCGCGCCCCGGCCCGCCCTCATGTGCGCTGTCAGCTCCGCTCTCCGCCCAGCTCGACCGCCGCGCAGCGCCAGCGCAGGTCGGCGCCCTGTTCCAGCCGGAAGGCCATGGCGCGGACCTGATCGCCCGCGGAGATGCTGGCGGCGGCCTCGACCGCTCCCGGGCGCGGCTGGAAGGCGCGGCAGGTACGGATGACGGGGCGGGCGCCCCGTGCCCTGAGCGGGGTGCCGGGCGCGAGCCGTACGAGCTGTTCGTACGCCTCGCCGATGGTCTGGCCGAGCATCCAGTGCACGGGTCGCCGGCCGCTGAGGACGGCGAGCAGGCGCTCCGCGAAGAGTTCGTGCGGCGGTGGGAGGTGCGGGCGCCGCCGCGGGCCCCCGGCACCGGGCCCGCGCTGGTCCCGCCGGCCGGGCGGCCGTGCGGTGGCGGTGCTCCGGGTCCTCGCCGTGCCGGTCGGATGGGTGGTACCGGTCCTGTTCACGCAGATCGCCCCCGTTCTGCCCGGCCGGTTCGGATACCGGCCGGTAACTTCTGTTGGGGGATCTTTTACGGGCCCTTGGGGGACCGCCGCAAGACCGGTGCGGAGATGGAGCGCTCGGCGCCGAAGTCACCTATTTGGGTGATGGGCGGACGGCACCTGGCCCGGTGGAGAGGTGGCGCGCCGCTCTCGGTGGACGCCCGGGGCCACCATGAGCGTCACCCCGAAGAGGGACTGCCGCACGTATCCTTAGGTGCTCTCCCGACTACGAAAGCGGCCAGCCATGCGCGTCTACGTCCCCCTGACCCTTCCCGGTCTCGCAGAGGCGCACAAGACGGGTGAGCTGGGACCGGGACCACTGACCGCGTACGCCGTGACCCCGGGGCTGCGCGAGTGGTACGTCTCCGACGACATCGAGGAGCTGGAGTACGCGGCCCTCAACCGCGCCGCGGCAGCCTCGCTCCGGCTGCTCGCCGCCGATCCGGTGGCCGGGCGTCGCAGGGTGGTCGTGGCGGCCGATGTACCGGACAGGGAAGCCGTGTCGGATCCCGACCGCGGACTGGACGACGCGGGCCTCGGTGAGGTGCGCATCGCCGACCCGATCGCGCTGTCCAAGGCGGCGGCGGTGCATGTCGACTCCGACGAGGCGGAGGCCGATGTGTCGGCCGCGGCGGCGGCGCTGGGCGCGGCGGACCACGGGGACGACGACGCGCAGTTCACGGTGGACGGCGCGGAGGACCACGAACTGCTCTGGTACGGCGTCCAGGAGATCCCGAACCTGGTCGGCTGAGCGGCCCGCGGCGGCCCGACCGGCCCCGCTGCCGACGGCCCGCGGGGGCTCCGCCAAGGCCGTTGTCAGACCCGGCCGGTACCTTTTTCGGCATGGGGAAGCAGAACACGCATCTGGTCTGGGACTGGAACGGCACGATCCTCGACGACATCGAGGCGGTCATCGGGGCGACCAACGCGGCCTTCGCGGAGATAGGGCTGGAGTCCATCACGCTGGACACCTACCGCGAGCTGTACTGCGTCCCGGTCCCGAAGTTCTACGAGCGGCTGATGGGCCGCCTGCCGAGCGACGCCGAGTGGGTCGTCATGGACGAGACCTTCCACCGCCACTACACGGAGCGGCGGGCCGCCTGCGGGCTCACCAAGGGCGTCGAGGAGCTGCTGTCGCAGTGGCGGCTGGCCGGGGACAGCCAGTCGCTGCTGAGCATGTACGGGCACGAGCAGCTGGTTCCGGTGGTGCGGGGGTACGGGATCGAGGGCCATTTCCTCCGCGTCGACGGCCGCACGGGCCCGTCCGGCGGCAGCAAGGCGGTCCACATGGAGCGCCATCTGACCGCGCTGGCGTCGGACGGCGCGATATCCGCCGAGCGGACGGTGGTGATCGGCGACGCGGTGGACGACGCGCTGGCGGCGGCGCATGTGGGCGCGCGTGCCGTGCTGTACACGGGGGGCTCGAACAGCCGGGCCAGCCTGGAGGCGGTGGGCGTACCGGTGGTGGACACGCTCGCGGAGGCGGTCGACACGGCGCGGCGTCTGACGTCCTGACGCCGGTGCGACCGGCACGGCGGCGGGCCGGCCGTGGGACTGCCGGGAGCCCGGGAGCGCCGGGTGCGCCGGGAGTTCCGGTTCCGGCGGTGGACCCGGGAGTTCCGGTGCCGGCGGTGCACCGGGGAGTTCCGGTGCCGGGAGTGCACCCGGGAGCTCCGGGCACACCCCCGGTTCTCCGGGGCTTCGCCGGGGTCAGGTCACCGGGGCCTTCGTGCGCAGCACGGTGAGGAATTCACGCATCCAGGCCGGATGGTCGGGCCAGGCACGGGAGGAGACGAGCGTGCCGTCCACCACCGCCTCCGTGTCCTGGAAGGTGGCCCCGGCCGCCTGCATGTCCAGCTCCAGGGCCGGATAGGAGGTGACCCGGCGACCGGCCAGCTCTCCGATCGCGGCCGTCAGCAGCGGTCCGTGACAGATCTGGGCGACGGGCTTGTCGGCGTCGAAGAAGGACTTGAGGATCTTGCGCAGCTCCGGGTCGCCCCGCAGATACTCGGGGGCGCGCCCGCCCGGGATCACCAGAGCGGCGTACTGCCCCGCGTCGACCTCGGCGAAGGCCAGATCGGCGGGCCAGGTGTAGCCGGGCTTCTCGGTGTAGGTGTCGAAACCGGGCTCGAAGTCATGGACCACGAACTGGAGCTTCTTACGGGTCGGAGCGGCGATATGGACCTCGTACCCCTCCTCGCGCAGACGCTGGTACGGGTAGAGCACTTCGAGCGACTCGGCGGCGTCGCCGGTGACGATGAGAACCTTGGCTGCCATGACTGCTCCCGGAGAGAGTGTGTCGGTCTGTCCACCTGTCGACCAGTGTCGTCCTGTGGACCAGTGTCGTCCCGGTCGGCGCGCGTGGGCGAGGGTTCCGTGCCGCGTGCGGCCGTGAGCGGCGGACAGACGTCCGTGTCGCTGTCCAGAGTGTCAAAGTTGTTACCCCGTATTTGTACACATGCGGCTCATGACGGCGCCCGGGTCAAGGGCGATAGCCTGGTGCCCGTGATCAGCGCGATATGCCGTGGGGGCAGCGAAGCCCCCCGCCTGCGCCCGGGCCGCTACCGCGTCCGGGCGATCGCTGGTCCCCCAGGACCGGTCCCCTCGGGACAGGGCCTTGATCCGGGCCGACAGCCAAAATTGCCAAATAACGCTCCGGACATCTCTCATCGCGGCATAACGTCGACTCAGACCGGAAACCCCGCGTCGTGGCGTTGTGTCGCTTCCTTCACCTACGTCACGCAACGGCGCGCGACAGGAGCCAGAGGACATGCAGACCAAGCTGGACGAAGCCAAGGCCGAGCTGCTCGAACAGGCGGCTCGGGCCGCTGAGAACAGCCCGGTGGGGGGAACCGGGGGGCTGGGGGCCGGTCCCCAGGAGGACGAGGCTTCGGCCGGATCCCGCGGCGCGGGACAGGGGGACGGTCCCGACCGGGACGGCCTTCTCGCGTACCTCCAGCGCTACTACCTGCACACCGCTCCCGAGGACCTGGCCGACCGTGACCCGGTCGACATCGTCGGCGCGGCGCTCTCGCACTACCGGCTGGCCGGCAATCGGCCCCAGGGCACGGCGAACGTACGCGTGCACACCCCGACCGTCGAGGAGAACGGCTGGACGTGCCGCCACTCCGTGGTCGAGGTCGTCACCGACGACATGCCGTTCCTGGTCGACTCCGTCACCAATGAGCTCTCGCGTCAGGGCCGCGGCATCCACGCCGTGATCCATCCGCAGATCGCCGTACGGCGCGATGTCACCGGCAAGCTGATCGAGGTGCTGCCCGAGGAGGCGGTCACCGCCGCGGAGCCCCGGCACGATGTGTTCATCGAGTCCTGGATCCATGTCGAGATCGACCGCGAGACCGACCAGGCCGATCTCCAGCAGATGACCTCCGACCTGCTGCGGGTCCTCTCCGATGTCCGAGAGACCGTCGAGGACTGGGAGAAGATGCGGGACGCCGCGCTGCGCATCGCCGAGGAGCTGCCCAGCGAGCCGACCGCCGACGATCTGCGTGAGCAGGAGGTCGAGGAGGCCCGGGAGCTGCTGCGCTGGCTCGCCGCCGACCACTTCACCTTCCTCGGCTACCGCGAATACCAGCTGACGGACAGCGACGCCCTCTCGGCCGTGCCCGGCACCGGACTCGGCGTGCTGCGCTCCGACCCGGCGCACACCGGCGACGAGGACCATCCGGTCAGCCCGTCCTTCAGCCGGCTGCCCGCCGACGCCCGTGCCAAGGCCCGTGAGCACAAGCTGCTCGTCCTCACCAAGGCCAACAGCCGCGCCACGGTCCACCGCTCCGGCTATCTCGACTACGTCGGCGTCAAGAAGTTCGACGCCAAGGGCAATGTCGTCGGTGAGCGGCGCTTCCTCGGACTCTTCTCCTCGGCCGCGTACACCGAGTCCGTGCGCCGGGTCCCGGTGATCCGCCGCAAGGTCGCCGAGGTCCTGGAGAGCGCGGGCCTCTCGCCCAACAGCCACGACGGCCGCGATCTGCTCCAGATCCTGGAGACCTACCCGCGCGACGAGCTCTTCCAGACGCCCGTCGACGAACTCCGCTCCATCGTCACCAGCGTGCTGTATCTCCAGGAGCGCAGGCGGCTGCGGCTCTATCTCCGCCAGGACGAGTACGGGCGCTACTACTCCGCCCTCGTCTATCTGCCGCGCGACCGCTACACCACGGGCGTCCGGCTCCGGCTGGTCGAGATCCTCAAGGAGGAACTGGGCGGGACCAGCGTCGACTTCACCGCGTGGAACACGGAATCGATTCTGTCGCGGCTGCACTTCGTCGTCCGCGTCCCCCGGGGCACCCAGCTGGCCAAGCTCACCGACGCCGACACCGAGCGGATCGAGGCCCGGCTCGTCGAGGCCGCCCGCTCCTGGGCCGACGCCTTCGGCGAGGCGCTGACCGCCGAGTGCGGTGAGGAGCGCGCCGCCGAACTGCTGCGCAGGTACGGCTCCGCCTTCCCCGAGGGCTACAAGGCCGACCACTCCCCGCGCGCCGCCGTCGCCGACCTGGCCCATCTGGAGGCGGTCACCAGGGCCGAGGCGGGGTCGGACTTCGCGCTCTCGCTGTACGAGCCGGTCGGCGCGGGCCCCGGCGAGCGCCGCTTCAAGATCTACCGTTCGGGCGAGCAGGTCTCCCTCTCCGCCGTCCTGCCGGTGCTCCAGCGGCTCGGTGTCGAGGTCGTGGACGAGCGCCCCTACGAGCTGCGCTGCTCGGACCGTACCCACGCCTGGATCTACGACTTCGGCCTGCGGCTGCCCCAGGGCGGCGGGGGCGACTATCTCACCGAGGACGACCGCCAGCGCTTCCAGGACGCCTTCGCCGCCGTCTGGACCGGGGCCGCGGAGAACGACGGCTTCAACTCCCTCGTCCTGCGGGCAGGTCTGGACTGGCGGCAGGCGATGGTGCTGCGCGCCTACGCCAAGTACCTGCGCCAGTCCGGCTCGACCTTCAGCCAGGACTACATGGAGGACACCCTCCGCAGCAATGTCCACACCACCCGGCTGCTGGTCTCCCTCTTCGAGGCCAGGATGTCACCGGGCCGCCAGCGCGCCGGCACGGAGCTGACGGAGGCGATGCTGGAGGAGCTGGACGGCGCCCTGGATCAGGTCGCGAGCCTGGACGAGGACCGCATCCTCAGGTCCTTCCTCACCCTCATCAAGGCCACGCTGCGGACCAACTTCTTCCAGCGCGCCGGCGGGGGCGACGGCGAGAGCGGCCGGCCGAGCCGGGGGACCACCACGGGCGAGCACCACAGCTATGTGTCGATGAAGTTCGACCCGCAGGCCATCCCGGATCTGCCCGCGCCCCGCCCGGCGTACGAGATCTGGGTGTACTCCCCGCGCGTCGAGGGCGTCCATCTGCGCTTCGGCAAGGTCGCCCGCGGCGGGCTGCGCTGGTCCGACCGCCGCGAGGACTTCCGTACGGAGATCCTCGGCCTGGTCAAGGCGCAGATGGTCAAGAACACCGTGATCGTGCCGGTCGGCGCCAAGGGCGGCTTCGTCGCCAAGCAGCTGCCCGACCCGGCCGCGGACCGGGACGCCTGGCTCGCCGAGGGCATCGCCTCGTACAAGATCTTCATCTCGGCGCTGCTCGACATCACGGACAACATGGTGGCGGGCGAGGTCGTGCCGCCGGCCGATGTCGTCAGGCACGACGAGGACGACACCTATCTGGTCGTCGCCGCCGACAAGGGCACCGCGAGCTTCTCCGACATCGCCAATGACGTCGCGGTCTCCTACCACTTCTGGCTCGGGGACGCCTTCGCCTCCGGCGGCAGCGCGGGCTACGACCACAAGGGCATGGGCATCACGGCGCGCGGCGCCTGGGAGTCCGTCAAGCGGCACTTCCGCGAGCTCGGCCATGACACCCAGACCGAGGACTTCACGGTCGTCGGCGTCGGTGACATGTCCGGTGACGTGTTCGGCAACGGCATGCTGCTCTCCGAGCACATCCGGCTGGTCGCGGCCTTCGACCACCGGCACATCTTCCTCGACCCGCACCCGGACGCGGCCATCTCGTACGCCGAGCGCCGCCGGCTCTTCGAGCTGCCGCGCTCGTCGTGGGCCGACTACGACAAGGGGCTGCTGTCGCAGGGCGGCGGCATCCACCCCCGCAGCGCCAAGTCGATCGCCATCAACGCGCATGTGCGGGAAGCGCTCGGCATCGAGCCCGGGGTCGCCAAGCTGACGCCCGCCGAGCTGATGAAGGCGATCCTCCAGGCCCCGGTGGACCTGCTGTGGAACGGCGGCATCGGTACGTATGTGAAGGCGTCCACCGAGACGGACGCCGACGTCGGCGACAAGGCCAACGACGCGATCCGCGTCAACGGCGAGGACCTGCGGGTCCAGGTCGTCGGCGAGGGCGGCAACCTGGGGCTGACCCAGCTCGGCCGGATCGAGTTCGCCCGGCGCGGCGCGGGTGGCGAGGGCGGCAAGGTCAACACCGACGCCATCGACAACAGCGCGGGCGTCGACACCTCCGACCACGAGGTGAATATCAAGATCCTGCTCAACAGCCTGGTCACGGACGGCGACATGACCGTCAAGCAGCGCAACACCCTGCTCGCCGCGATGACCGACGAGGTCGGCGCGCTGGTGCTGCGCAACAACTACGCGCAGAACACCGCGCTCGCCAACGCCGTGGCCCAGGCCCCGTCCCTGCTCCACGCCCACCAGCGCTTCATGCGCCGACTGGCGCGCGACGGACATCTCGACAGGGCGCTGGAGTTCCTGCCCAGCGACCGGCAGATCCGCGACCTCCTCAACGCGGGCCGGGGCCTGTCCCAGCCCGAACTGGCCGTGCTGCTCGCCTACACCAAGATCACGGTGGCGGAGGAGCTGATCCACACGGAGCTGCCGGACGACCCGTTCCTGCGCAAGCTGCTGCACGCCTACTTCCCGCAGGCGCTGCGGGAGAAGTTCGCCGAGCAGATCGACACGCACGCGCTGCGCCGCGAGATCGTGACGACGGTGCTGGTCAACGACACCGTCAACACCGGTGGTTCGACCTTCCTGCACCGGCTGCGGGAGGAGACCGGGGCCTCGACCGAGGAGATCGTACGGGCCCAGGCCGCGGCCCGGGAGATCTTCGGGCTCAACGCGGTGTGGGACGCCGTCGAGGCGCTGGACAACGTGGTGGCGGCCGATGTCCAGACCCGGATCAGGCTGCACTCGCGCCGGCTGGTCGAGCGCGGTACGCGCTGGCTGCTCGGCAACCGGCCGCAGCCGCTGGAGATCGCCGGGACCATCGAGTTCTTCGCCGCGAGGGTCGAGCGGGTCTGGGCGCAGCTGCCCCCGATGCTGCGCGGCGCGGAGCTGGAGTGGTACCAGCGGATCCTGGCGGAGCTGACCGAGGCGGGGGTCCCGGAGGAGCTGGCCTTGCGCGTGGCGAGCTTCTCGTCCGCCTTCCCGACGCTCGACATCGTGGCGATCGCGGACCGTACGGACCAGGACCCGCTCTCCGTCGCCGAGGTGTACTACGACCTCGGTGACCGGCTGCGGATCAGCCGGCTGATGGACCGGATCGTGGAGCTGCCGCGGGCCGACCGCTGGCAGTCCATGGCCCGCGCCTCCATCCGTGAGGACCTGTACGCGGCGCACGCCGCGCTGACGGCGGACGTACTGGCCGTGGGCGACGGCGACTCGACGCCCGAGGAGCGCTTCACGGCGTGGGAGCGGAAGAACGCCGCGATCATCGGCCGTTCGCGCGCCACGCTGGAGGAGATCCAGGGGTCGGACGCGTTCGATCTGGCGAATCTGTCGGTCGCGATGCGGACGATGCGCACGCTGCTGCGTACGCACGGCTGAGTGGCGTAGAAGCGGGAGAAGGCGGCGGGAAGGGGCGCCCGGCTCATCGTGAGCCGGGCGCCCCTTCCCCTTCCCGCCCCTTCCCGCCCTTTTCCGCCCCTTCCCGTGCCGGTCCCGCGAGGGCTGCTTCTTCGGGAGGGCTACTTCTTCCTGCCGGTGAACTCCTCGTACGCCGCGACGACCTCCCGCGCCGGGCCGTCCATCCGCAGCGTCCCCGACTCCAGCCACAGCGCCCGGTCACAGGTGTCGAGGATGGTCTTGTTGCTGTGGCTGACCAGGAAGACGGTGCCGGCCTCCGCGCGCAGTTCGGTGATGCGCTCCTGGCTGCGGCGCTGGAACCTGGCGTCGCCGGTGGACAGCGCCTCGTCGATCAGCAGGACGTCATGGCTCTTGGCCGCGGCGATCGAGAAGCGCAGCCGGGCGCCCATGCCCGAGGAGTACGTCCGCATCGGCAGCGAGATGAAATCGCCTTTCTCGTTGATCCCGGAGAACTCCACGATGTCGTCGTAGCGGCTACGGACCTGCTCCCGCGTCATCCCCATCGCGAGCCCGCCGAGGATGACGTTCCGCTCGCCGGTCAGATCGCTCATCAGCGCCGCGTTGACGCCGAGGAGCGAGGGCTGACCCCGGGTGAAGACCTTGCCCTCCGACGGCGGCAGCAGCCCCGCGATCGCCTTCAGCAGGGTCGACTTGCCGGATCCGTTGGAGCCGATCAGACCGATGGCCTCGCCCTTGTACGCGGCGAAGCCGACGCCCTTGACGGCGTGCACCTCGCGCGCGCCGGGCGCCGACCGGCGCGAGACGATCCGGCTCAGCGCCGAGGTGGCGCTGCCCCGGCCGCCCCGGGTGCCGTGCACCGTATAGGTGATGTGGACGCCGTCGACGACGATGGTGGGGACGCGTTCCGGCGGCGCGGGCCGCTCGGCGGTCTGCGTACCCTTCCTCTTCTCAGCCACGTCCGTACTCCTCCTCGGCCTTCCAGAAGAACAGGAATCCACCGATGCCCGCGAGCAGGGCCCAGCCGAGGGCGAGGGCCCAGCTGTGCGGGGGCAGTTGACCGGCGGTATAGCTGTCGATGAGCGCGAAGCGCATCAGATCGATATAGACGGCGGCCGGGTTGCACTCCAGGATCACCGTCACCGCGTGCGGCAGCTCGCCGCCGCTCGTGACCTTGTCGACGCTCCACATCACGCCCGACACATACATCCAGGTGCGCAGCAGGAACGGCATCAGCTGCGAGATGTCCGGTGTTCTCGCCGCGAGCCGGGCCACGGCCATCGAGACCCCGGTGTTGAAGAGCGACTGGAGCAGCAGCGCCGGTATCGCGAGCAGCCAGCCGACCGAGGGGTACTGGCCGAAGCAGGCCAGGATCACCACCAGCGCGCCCATGGAGAACAGCAGTTGCTGGAGCTGCTGGAGCGCGAGCCCGATCGGCAGGGCCGCGCGCGGGAAGTGCAGGGCCCGTACGAGGCCGAGGTTGCCGGAGATCGCGCGGGTGCCCGCCATGATCGAGTTCGAGGTGAAGGTCCAGATGAAGACGCCCGTGACCAGGAACGGGACGAAGTCCGGCACGCCGTGCTTGGTGTTGAGCAGCACACCGAAGATGAAGTAGTAGACCGTCGCGTTCAGCAGCGGGGTCATGATCTGCCAGATCTGGCCCAGCTTCGCCTGGCTGTACTGGGCGGTCAGCCGCGCGGTGGCGAAGGCGCCGATGAAATGGCGGCGCGACCACAGGGCGCGGACATAGTCGGGCAGGGCGGGGCGGGCGCCGCTCACGGTCAGGCCGTGGCGGCGGGCGAGGGCGCTGAGATCGGTCCCTGTATCGGTGCCGGTGCCGGTGCCGGTGCTGGTGCTGGTCCCGGACCTGCTCCCGGGCTCTGGGGCCGGTGGGACTGATGAGGCCGGTGGGGCCGATGTGATCGTCTGGCTCACGGGAGGTCGCTTTCGACGGTGTTCTGAGGGCGGTCCCAACGACGGAACGGGCACGTATCGTCGTAACGCCAAAGGTAGGACGGAGTACGTCGCAACGCAACCGTGTCGTCGTCACGTCGACCGGCGCTATGCTCGTACGCGATGACTACCGACCCCCGTGCCACGGACCCCCGGACCAGCGCCCCGCGCACCGCACGCCGCGTCCCGGCGGGAGCCGCCGTGCTCCGGGAGGATGTGACCGACGCCATCCGCGCCGCCGTCTTCGAGGAACTGGCCGCCGTCGGCTTCGCCCGGATGTCCATCGAGGGCATCGCGCGCCGGGCCGGGGTCGGCAAGACCGCCGTCTACCGCCGCTGGAAGTCCAAGCTGGAGCTCGTCCTCGATCTGGTCTCCGCCTTCGCGGCGCAGGGGCTGCCCGCACCCGGGACCGGCTCGCTCCACGGCGATGTGCGCGCCCTGCTCGAAGTGGCCTCCCACGCCCTGCGCCACCCGGTGGCCTCGCAGGTCATCCCGGATCTCCTGGTGGAGGCCGCCCGCCACCCCGAGATCTCCGACGCCATCAAGGCCGCGCTGCTCGACGGGCAGCGGGGCATCGCGGCGGTGATCGTCCGCGAGGCGGTCGAACGCGGTGAGCTTCCCGAGGGCGCGGACGCCGACCGGGCGCTCGATCTGATCGTCGGACCGCTCTACTGGCGGCTCGTGGTGGTCAGGAGCGAACTGCCCCCGGGCTATCTGGACGATCTGGCGGCCTCGGCGGTCGCGGCGCTCGGCCACCGCGGCTGACCGGCGTCCGCCTCCCGCGCGGGCGGAACGCGCCCCGGCGGATCCGCCGGCTCGCGATTCGCCGTTTCGCGATCCGCCGTCTCGCCGAGGAAGACATGACGGACGACCCGCTCCGCCGCCCGCCCGTCGTCGTACGGACAGAAGCGCGCGCGGAACGCCGTACGCAGCTGACTGGAGCGTGAGCCGCGCCAGTGGCCCGTGGTGAAGATGTCGATCAGCTCGTCCTCGGTGCCCGCGACCACGCCGGGCGGGAACCCCCGGAGATCGAAGTACGTACCCCTGGCCGCCTCGTACGCCTCGCGGTCCGCGTCGTGGATGACGATCGGCCGGTCGAGAGGGGCGTAGTCGAACATCAGCGACGAGTAGTCCGTGAGGAGCGCGTCGGAGGCGAGACAGAGCCGCTCGACCGAGGGATGTCCTGAGACGTCGAGGATCCGCGGGTGCGGCGTGTACGGGAGCGGCGCGCCGTACGCGGGGTGCGCGCGGGCCAGCAGCACGAAGCGCGGGCCGAGCGACCGGGCCACCCGTTCCAGATCGAGCAGTTCGCACGGGCCCCGGCGGTAGTCGCGGTAGGTCGGCGCGTACAGGACGGCGGTGGCGTCCGCCGGGATGCCCAGCGATGCGCGCAGCCTGCCGATATCGGCGGCCGTGGCGCGCCGGAAGACGTCGGTGCGCGGATGGCCGTACTCCAGCGTCGTACCGGACGGGAGGAAGGCCCGCTCCCTGACGAGCGTGGAGTGGCGGTTGGCCGAGAGGGAGTAGTCCCAGCGGCCCGCGTCGGCCAGCTGCCGGGTGAGATCTCCGGCGCGCGCGGCGGCCGGGCGGTCCAGCAGGTCGAGGCCCATCGCCTTGAGCGGTGTCCCGCTGTGCGTCTGGAGCAGGATCTGCCCCCGCCGCTTCACCAGCCGGTGGTCGAAGACCGTGTCGCTGACGAGATACGCGCAGCGGGCGAGCGCGGTCCAGTACGCGAAGGTCCCGGGGCGCACCTTGCGGGTGCCGGTCGGGACGGTGTGCTGGTACGCGGCCTCGCTGACCCAGAACGTGCGCAGGTGCGGGGCGAGTTCGCGCGCCTTCTCCTCGATGGCGGCCGGATCGCCGCGATATCCGCCGTGGCCGTAGGTCATGAAGACCGCGCGGCCGGCGCGGAGCGGCAGCCGCCGCTGGACGGCGTAGTGGAGGCGCAGCGCGCCCGCTCGTACGGTACGCAGCAGCGCGGTGGCGACACGGCCGAGACGTTTCCGCAGGTGTCGCGCGGCCCGCAGCGCGCGGTGCGTACGGTGCGCGCCGAGCCGCAGCAGCGCGTGCCGGGGGCGCCCGCCGCGCCCCGTGCCGGGGGCGCGATAGCGGCGGTGGTGGGCGCGGGCGCGGTGGAAGAACTCGGCGCGCGCCCGGCGCGGCAGCATGCCGTCGGTGGCGGCGAGCGCCGCGAGATGGTCGAGCATGCGCCGGTGGAGCACCGGGCGCCAGCGGTCCGCGTCGGGCGCCGCCGCCGAGCCGTCGGGCGCCGCCGCCGAGCCGTCGGGCGCCGCCGCCGAGCCGGGCGCCTCTGCCGCCCCGCCGGGTGCCGCTGCCGCGTCGGGCCGCTCGTCCAGGAACGCGAAGACCCGGTCGTACGCGTCGAAGACCTCATCGGCGTTCACGAATCCGGCGGGCCCGTCCTCGCCGCCGCGTCCGGGGCGGCCCCGGTGCCGCCGCTCGTCGCGCACGCACACGCGGTCCAGCGTGGTGACCGACTCGGCCGCGATCAGGACCGGACAGATCCAGGCGGTGTCGGCGTGATCCCCGGTCAGGAAGGCGAAGCCCTCCCGGACAAGGAACTCCCGGCGGTACGCGTTCCCCGAGGCCGCCGCCGGATAGCCGAGCAGATCGGGCCGGTCGGCCGGTGCGAAGGACCCCCGGTCGTCCTCGGGGTGGCCGGGGACCAGGACATCGGGATCGCCCGTCTCCTTGAGCCGGTCCGCGATCGCCCGGAGCGCGCCTGGCACGAGCGTGGCGCCGCCGTCGAGGAAGATCGCGTAGTCGCCGGTGGCGCGGGCGAGACCGGCGTCGCGTGCCGGGCCCGCGCCGCCGTGCGCGGGCAGCCGGAGCGCGGTGATCCGGCGGTCGCGGGCGGCGAACTCGTCGATGAGCGCGCCGCAGGCGTCCGGCGAACCGTCGTCCACCGCGATCAGTTCGAGATCCTCGAAGGTCTGGTTCAGTACCGACTCCAGGCAGCCGGTGAGATATGCCTGGACCTGATACGCGGGGACGATGACGCTGAACCGGGTCATGGCCCGGGAACGGCCGGCGGGGCGAACTGGTTACGCCGCGGCCGGCCCACGGGGGACGCGCGGAACAGGTGTCCGGCCGGACAGCGCGACAGGGGAGGCGGGCCGTCCCGTGGCCCGTCCTCCCCCGCCAACACCATTGGCCACGACGTTACTTGACGGCTCCCGCCATCACGCCCGTCACGAACTGCCGCTGGAACGCGAAGAACACGACCAGCGGAATGATCATCGACACGAAGGCGCCGGGCGCCAGCACGTCGATGTTGTTGCCGAACTGCCGTACCTGCTGCTGGAGCGCGACGGTGATCGGCGGGTTCTTCGAGTCCGCGAAGATCAGCGCGACCAGCATGTCGTTCCAGACCCAGAGGAACTGGAAGATACCGAGCGAGGCGATCGCGGGACCGCCCAGCGGCATCACCACCCGTACGAACAGCCGTATCTCGCCCGCCCCGTCGAGTCGCGCGGCCTCCAGCAGCTCCCTCGGGATCTCCGCGAAGAAGTTCCGCAGCAGGAAGATCGCGAACGGCAGACCGAAGGCGACATGGAAGAGCACCACGCCGAACGTCGTCTCGAAGATGCCGACCGCGCCGAACAGCTTCGACACCGGCACCAGCGCGACCTGCACCGGGACCACCAGCAGCCCGACGACCACCAGGAACCACCAGTCGCGGCCCGGGAAGTCCATCCACGCGAAGGCGTATCCGGCGAGCGAGCCGATCACCACGACCAGGACCGTCGCCGGGACGGTGATCAGGATCGTGGAGAGCAGCGAGTTGGTGATCACGTCGTTGTCGAAGAGCCGAGAGTAGTTCTCGGTGGTGAGCTGCGCGGGCGCGGTGAAGACCTGCCACCAGCCGCTCGCGCTGATGTCCGTGGCGCCACGCAGCGAGGAGATCAGCAGACCGATCGTGGGCATCAGCCAGAACAGGCCCACCAGGACCAGGAAGACCCGCATCGCCCCGCCGCCCGCGCGGGCCGCGATCCTGCTCGCGAGGGGCTGCTTCGCCTTGACCTTGATCGCACCGTCGTTCGTGGTCATCGGCGAGTCTCCCTTCGCATGCGTCGTATGTTGAACAGCATCACCGGGATCACCAGCAGGAGCAGCAGCACGGCGATGGCGCTGCCCACGCCGAGATCCGCGTCCGTACCGAACGACGAGCGGTACAGCTGGAGCGCCAGTACGTTCGCGTCGTCCTGGGACGAGCCCGGCGCGATGATGAAGACCAGGTCGAAGATCTTCAGTACGTTGATCATCAGCGTGACCAGGACGACCGCGAGCACCGGCGCCAGCAGCGGCACCGTGATCCGGCGGAAGACCTGCCACTCGGTGGCACCGTCCACCCGCGCGGCCTCCATGAGTTCACGGGGCACGCTCGCGAGCCCGGCCGCGATCAGCACCATCGCGAACCCGGCCCACATCCAGATGTAGCTGCCGATGATGGCGGGCGTGACCAGGGAGGGCCCGAGCCAGTCCACGCCGTTGTACGGCTCCCTGAAGTTCGTCGCGGGCAGTCTGAGCTCCGCGCCGTCGGCCGCTTCCGGCAGGCTGAACGTACCGTCGGCGCCGGCGGTCGTGGAGGCGACGACCTTGCCGTCCTTGACCGCCTCCACCTTGATGCCCTTGAGGCCCAGTTCCTCGGCGTCGATGACATTGGGCTTGCCGCCGCCGCCCTTGGTGAAGTCCAGCCAGGCGGTGCCGGTGACCCGGCCGTCCTCCGGCCGCGCGGCCTTGGCCGGCGCCGCGTCGGAGGGCATCTTCGCGGGCGCGACCCCGACCAGCGGGAGCAGGACCTCGGTCCCGGCGCTCGCCGGCTCCTTGGTGACGAACGCGCCGCCGCCCGCGGGTTTCAGCGGATGCACCGGCAGCGGACGCGCTCGGGGGAAGCCCGCCGACTCATTGAATGTGTCGTGCACCCCCACCGCGACCGCGTTGGCGATGCCGCGCTCCGGGTCCTGCTCGTACACGAGCCGGAAGATGATGCCCGAGGCGAGCATCGAGATCGCCATCGGCATGAAGATGACGAGCTTGAACGCCGTGCTCCAGCGCACTCGTTCGGTGAGTACGGCGAAGATCAGCCCGAGCGCGGTGGCGATGGTGGGCGCCACCACCACCCAGATCGCGTTGTTCTTGACCGCGGTCAGGATGGTGTCGTCGGTGAAGAGCTCGATGTAATTGTCGAGCCCGGCGAAGCTGTCACCGGATTTGTCGAAGAACGACCGGTAGACCGAGAACCCGATGGGGTAGACCACGAGCGCGCCGAGCAGCACCAGCGCGGGCAGCAGGAATCCCGCCGCGACCAATTTACGTGTGCCTGTCACGCTCTTGCGTTTGCCCTTGACGGGGGGCGCCGTCGCGGCGCCCCCCGTGACCGCTGACTTCACCGCGTCAGCTCGTGTACGCCTTGGCCGCGGCCGTCTCCAGCTGCTGCTGGATCGCCGCGACGTCCTTCGGGTTCTTCAGGAAGTCCTGGAGCGCCTTCCACTCGCCCGCGCCCGGGGTACCGCCGAACGACTGCGGCATCTGGTCCGACATGTCGAAGCGGAAGCTGTCGCCCGCGGCGATCAGCGCCTTGGCGATGTCGCGCTGGACGTCGTTCGGGTACGCGGCGGGGTCCAGGGACTTGTTCGGCGAGACGAAACCGCCCGCCTCCGCCCAGATCTTCGCGGCGTCCGTGGACGCCAGGAAGGTCAGCAGCGCCTGCGCGCCCTTGGTGTCCTTGAGCGCCACGGCCGCGTCACCGCCGGTCACCACCGGGGCGTCGGGGCCCACCGCCGGGAACGGGAAGACCTTCGCGTCCGTACCGATCTTCGCCTCGGTCTGGCCGATGTTGACGCCGACGAAGTCACCTTCGAAGACCATCGCGCCCTTGGGCTGGTCGCCCCCGGTGAAGGTCTGGGTGACGGACGCGGGGAACTCCGTCTGGAGCGCGCCGTCCGTACCGCCCGCGATCAGGTTCGGCTTGCCGAAGAGCTGACCGAGCGTGGTGAGCGCGTCCTTCACGGAGCCGTCGGTCCACTTGATCTCGTGCTTGGCGAGCTGGTCGTACTTCTCCGGGCCCGCCTGGGAGAGATAGATGTTCTCGAACCAGTCGGTGAGCGTCCAGCCGTCCGCGCCCGCGACCGAGACCGGGGTGACACCCGAGGCCGAGATCGTCTCGGCCGTCTTCAGCAGATCCTGCCAGGTCTTGGGGGCCACGGCGCCCGCGTTCTCGAACGCGGCGTTGTTGTACCAGACCAGCGACTTGTTGGCGGCCTTGAAGTACACGCCGTACTGCGTGCCGTCCACCGCGCCGAGGTCCTGCCAGCCCTTGCCGTAGTTCTTCGCGAGCTGGGCCTTGGCCTCCGCGCCCGCGGGCTTGGCCCACTTCTTCTCCACGGCCTGCTGGATGGCGCCGACCTGCGGCAGCATCGCGACATCCGGCGGGCTGCCACCGGCTATCTTCGTCCCGAGGAAGTTGACGATCGGGTCCTGCGCGGGGACGAAGGTGACCGTCGCGCCCGTGCGCTTCTCGAACTCGCTGAGGACCTTGGTGAAGTTCTCCTGCTCGGGGCCGGTCCACACGGCCGCGACCTGGATCTTCTCGCCGTCCAGCTTGGGCAGTTGGACCGTGGCCGCGGGTGCCTTGCTCGCGCTGTCGCCCGACTCCTTGTCGTCGCTCGAATCGCCGCTGCAGCCGGTGAGGGCCACGGCGCCGGCGGCGACGATCGCCACGGCCGCCCGGCGCGTGCCGAGCCCGTTCCTACCGCTCCCAAGAGCCTTAAGTGCTCTACGAGTTGTGCGCATCACTGCCCCGTCTCTTCTCCCGTGTGCGTACGGATCTACGCATGCGGGACCGGCGACGCGGCCGTGACGTGGCAACGCTGCACTCGTCCCGTGCGGACAGTCCTACGCCGCGTGACCGGACGCCGCAATAGCGATCCTGGTGTAGGGCGGGGGATCGTGATGGGCTCGTGACGTGCCACGACGGACGTATGCCCTGTCCGGGGATCTTCAGGGGTGAGCCGGGGTCAGTGGTGCGACAGGTACGGCATTGACCGATCGGGCGGCCCGTTCGAGAGCGCTCGCGAGCAGCGCCAGATCCGTCGGGCCGTTGCCCAGCTCCCGGACCGGCCGGCGGGCCGGCGGATCGCCCATCCGCTCCCACTCCAGGGGCACGACCGTGGGCCGTAGCGTCGCCGTACGCGGGATACGGCCGGTGACCCGGCCGCCCTGGAACGGTGTGACCCGGCCGTCCGGATGCCCGAGCCGGCCACGGCCGGGTGCGGGATCGTCCGGGGAGGGCGCGACGGGCGGCGCGTCCAGCACGACCCGCAGCCGCGCGCCCTGGGCCAGCTCCGTGTCGACCGTACGGTCGGGGCGGGCCGAGGTGGCCACCAGATGGACGCCGAGCCGCTCGCCCTCCCTGGCCACGGCCTCCAGGGCCCGTACGACCGAACCGGCCGCGGGCCGTCCGGGGCTGCCGAGCGCCGGCGCGACCAGGGCGTCGAAGTCGTCGACCAGCACGACGAGTCGGGGGAGGGGCGCGGGGTCCTGGGGCCGCTGCCGTGTCTGCGGCTGTTCCGTACGGGCCGAGGTGGTCCTGAGCCGGAGCGTGCCGCTCGCGTGCGGGTCGGTCCGGTACGGGTCGGGGCGGTGCGGGTCCGTACCGTGCTGTTCACCCGCGCGCGGATCGGCTGAGCGCGGATCACTTCCGCGCGGGTCGGTGCCGCGTGGGTCCGTGCCACGCGGATCGGTGCCGCGTGGGTCGCTTCCGCGCGGGTCGGGGCGGGACTCGCCGCGCCTGCCCGCCCGTTGCTCGGCGGCGCTCGGCGAGCGCTGGCCGACTATCCGCTCCGCCACTTCGTGCCGGCTGTGCCACTCCGTGAAGTCCAGCCGCCCCAGCAACTCGGCCCGCCGCTTCAGCTCGGCCCCCAGAGCCTGGGCGAACTGCCGCATCCTGACCGGGTCGGAGGCGATCAAATGCTCGGTCACATGCGGCAGTTCCGTACAGACGGACAGCCCCTCGCCGCGCTCGCCCCCGGCGCCGTCGACCAACAGCAGGCCCAGCCGGTCGGGTCGGCCGGCGGCGGCCAGCGAGGCGGCGACGGAGCGCAGCAGCTCCGTACGGCCGCTCCCGGCCGGCCCCTCGATCAGCAGATGCGGGCCCTCTTCGGTCAGATCGACGCTCACCGGGCCGCGCGGCCCGGCGCCGAGGACCGCCGCGCAGTCGCCGGTGCGGTCGGCGGCGGACGCCCAACGGGCCATCAGGGACGCCGGGGTGGCCCGCGCCAGCCCCAGCTCGTCGAGCAGTCTGGCGGAGCGCGGGAGCGCCGCCGCGGGCCGTCCTCGGCTGCTCCCCGCCGACGCGCGCAGCGGCGCGAGCGCCCGTCCGAAACGATCCGCCCAGGCGGCGGAGACCGCGTCCACGACGGCGACCGTGCCATGCCCGGCGGGCTGCCCCACCGCCGTACGCAGCAGCCGCAGCGCGGTCGCCACATCACCGGTCAGCAGGGCGACGGCCCCGCACTCGCGGAAGGGGAGCGAGGCCGCGCACGCCATCTCGTAGGTCGCGGCGACCGGGGAGAGGGGCGAGGCGGCGTCCGTCTCGGCGAGACAGATGACATGGACACCCGCGGCGGCGCCCGCGCCGGCCAGCTGCGCCGTCGATTCGCGCAGCGCGGCGGTCCCGGGATCGCCGTCCACGATCACGACCGTGTACGGGCCGTCGTGGCGGGCGGCGGCCTCCGTGATGGTCCATGGGTCGGCCGAGGCCCAGCCGGGCCCCATGGGGCCGTCGTCGAGCCGCCGGGTCAGCTCGGCGGTCCTTGCCGTCGCCTGCTCGCGGTCGTAGGCGAGCAGCAGCCGGCAGTCCTGGCCATGGGCGGGCCGTACATGCGGCAGCCAGCCGAGCCAGCCCCAGTCCCGCCGGCGCTCCTCCAGGCTTCTCGTACGGTCCGTGCTGATCAGCACGATCTCCAGATCGGCGGGTGAGTGCAGCGCGGCGAGCTGGGCGACGACGGCCCTGCCCAGCCCCGCCAGCCGCTCCCTGGGGCCCGCCAGCCCCAGCGAACCGGCCTCACGCAGGCCGACGGTGACCGGCACGGAGGGCAGCGGTCCGCCGCCGTCCGAGGGGGCCCGGTCGGCCGTGCCGAGCCGGACCGCGAGCGCCTCGGGATGGCGGCTGTCGCGCTCCCACAGCCGGGGGCCGGGACCGAGCGCCGTCAGCAGCACCGCGGCCGGATCGGGCCAGGTCTCCGCGCGCGGGGCGCGCGCCTTCGTCCCCGAGGCGGACCGAGGGCCGGGGCCGGACTCCGGCAGCTCCTCGCCCCGGCCTCCGGTGAGCCGCCGGGCCCAGGCGCCTATGCCGCCGCGCCGCGAACCGGAGGTCCTGCTGTGCGACTGCGGGCCGTCGTCGGCCCCGCGCGCGTCCGGGCCCGCGACCGCGCCTGTCCCGTACGCCGGGTCCGGCGCCGCCGCCCTGCTGTGCGTCCCGTCGGGAAAGGCCCCTGTCGGGCGGTTGCCGTAGTGCGTATCGGCGCTGCGCGCGTCCGGCATGCTCGGGGCGCCGGGTGGATTGCCGTACTGCGGCCCCAGGACCCGGCTCGACGCGCCGGAGGGGACGGAGCCGCCGTACGCGCGGGGGGTGAAACCCTCGCCATGGCTACGGGTCTCCTCGCCCGGTCCGTCCCCAGGGGTACGGGCTCCCGGCACGGCCGGGCCGTGGGCCGGGGCCGGTTCGCGCCGCGCGCCGCCGTACTGCGGCCCCGGCGAGGCGCCCGAGGGGCCGTACGCGGAACCGTCCGTGGCGTAACCGCCGGTGCCGTACGCGCCCGTCTCCGGACCGTGGCCGGTGGCCGCTTCCGCCGCGGGGCTCCCGCCGCCGCGAACCGGGGCGGGGTGGTCTCCCGAGGAGCCGTACGGGGCGCCCCCCGGGCCGCTCTCCCCGCCGTACGGGAGCGGGTCCTGACCGTCCGGGCCCGGCCTGACGATCCGCAGATGGCCCTCGCCGTCCGGCGCCGTCGGCAACGCGGGCGCCCGGTCTCCGACCGTGAGCCGGAGCGCCGACTCACCGAGCCGCAGCAGGGCGCCGGGCGGCAGCGGGACCGGCCGGTTGCCCACCGCGACGCCCTCCAGCGTCGTCCCGTTCGTGGAACAGAGGTCCGCGACCGAGATCCGGCCGTCCTCGCCGACCGTCACCGCGCAGTGCAGCCGGGAGACGTCCGGGTCGTCCAGCGGCACATCGGCCTCGACGGACCGGCCGATCCTGATCTGTCCGCCGTGCAGCAGATGCACCCCGCCCGCGTCGGGGCCCGCGACCACATGGAGCTGGGCCGGGACGTCGTCGGCGGGCGCGTCGTCCTCGCCGGGGACCTGGAGGGAGAGCACCGCGCCGTCGATCAGCGGTGGCTCGCCGAGGGTGCGGCGCTGGGCGTCGAGCCGCTCGCGGCCCGCGTACAGGACGACGGAGCCGGAGGCGTCGGGGCCCGAGACGGCCGTGGCGAGCGCGGAGGCCACGGCGGCCAGCGCCGTCCCCGCGGGGGCGGTGACGAGCACGTCGCACGCGCGCCCGGCGGCATGGCCGCTGCGCGGCGCGAGGACGGTCAGCCGGATCTGCATCGCCGTCAGCGGTCCCTTCTGCGCGGGGTGCCCGACAGGGGAACAACCGCTGATCTCCCCCCACCGCGCACGGACGCGTCGTCCGGTACAGGTCGGCACGGGGCGGTGTGAATCCCCACTCCACACGTCACGTGCTGGGGGCATCCTCGCACCTGCCACTGACAACACGCCCGGGGACCGGCGACAAGTGATCTTGAATAGTCGGCTGTTGGCGCAAAAGTGCCTGCTTGCGAACGGCTTCGAGACGGCTTGGGACCGGGTGTGACGTCGTCCGTCCCGCTCTCCGGCAACCATCCGTACGATGCGAGCGTCTTTCTTTCGAACCCGACCGGACGAGGGCCGGGTCCGGGCCTGGTCCGGTCGGGTTCGAAGCCGTATCCGACCGGGATCGGACGGGGCCGGAGCGGGATCGGAAGCGGACGGGAGGGTGACTTGCCCGGCCCGTCTAGAGTGGGTCGGAGACCCGGCGGGGGCCGGGCGTGAGATGACCACGACCAGCAGGGAGCGCATGACGTGCGGCCGGTAGGCAGCAAGTACCTGCTTGAGGAGCCGCTGGGACGCGGCGCCACGGGCACCGTCTGGCGAGCCCGTCAGCGAGAGACCGCGGGCGCCGAGGCGGCCGTGGCCGGCCAGCCCGGCGAGACCGTCGCGATCAAGGTCCTCAAGGAGGAGCTGGCGAACGACGCGGACATCGTGATGCGCTTCCTGCGCGAGCGCTCCGTACTGCTCCGCCTCACCCACCCCAATATCGTGCGCACCCGCGACCTGGTGGTCGAGGGCGATCTCCTGGCGCTCGTCATGGATCTGGTCGAAGGTCCCGACCTGCACCGCTATCTGCGCGACAACGGGCCGTTCAGTCCCGTCGCGGCGGCCCTGCTGACCGCCCAGATCGCGGACGCGCTCGCCGCCAGCCACGCCGACGGCGTCGTGCACCGCGACCTCAAGCCCGCCAACGTGCTGCTCAAGAACGACGGCGAGCGGCTGCACCCGATGCTCACCGACTTCGGTATCGCGCGCCTCGCGGACTCCCCGGGACTGACCCGCACGCACGAGTTCGTCGGCACCCCCGCCTATGTCGCGCCGGAGTCCGCCGAGGGCCGTCCGCAGACCTCCGCCGTCGACATCTACGGCGCGGGCATCCTGCTGTACGAGCTGGTCACGGGGCGCCCGCCGTTCGCCGGCGCGACCGCGCTCGAAGTGCTCCACCGCCATCTCAGCGAGGAGCCACGCCGGCCCACCACCGTGCCCGAGCCGCTGTGGACGGTCATAGAGCGCTGCCTGCGCAAGGACCCGGACCAGCGGCCGAGCGCCGAGAACCTGGCCCGGGGACTGCGGACCGTCGCCGCCGGTGTCGGCGTGCACTCCACGCCCGCCCAGGTCGACGCCGCGCTGGGCGTCGGCGCGCTCCTCGCGCCGGACCCGGCTCCCGCGCCGGTGCCCGAGCTGCCGGGCGCGGCCGACCCGACGCAGGTCCTGCCGAGCAACGCGGGCTCGTACGACCCGGGCGCGGCCACCAGCGTCCTGCCCTCGACCGGCCCCGGCGCCGCGGACCCGACCTCGGTCATGCCGCCCGTACCGGCGGACCCCGAGGGCCCGCACCCCTGGCAGGGCCAGATGCGGGCCGCCCGCGACCGCAACGAGCAGACGCAGGTCCAGTACCTCGACCCGAGCCAGGACCCGCTCCGCCGCCGCCCGCAGCGGCAGCCCCAGCAGCCGCCCGCGCACCAGCGGCCCCCGGGTCCCCAGCACCAGCCACCGCCGCAGCGGTACGCGCCGCCCCCGCAGCAGCAGCCGTACGCACCGGCCCCGCAGCAGCGGTACGCGCCTCCGCAGCCGCCGCCTCCGCAGGCGCCGGCCCCCCGCCAGCAGCGCGAGCCGCGCCGGCGCGGCGCCAATCCGATGCGGATCCCGGGCCTGGGCTGCCTCAAGGGCTGTCTGTTCACGCTGGTCCTGCTCTTCGTCGCGGGCTGGCTCATCTGGGAGCTGACACCGCTTCAGGACTGGGTGGCCCAGGGCAAGGGCTACTGGACCGCGATCGGTGACGCGATCTCGACGGTGACGGACTGGATCTCGCAGCTGGGCGGCACGACCTCGGGACAGTGACACGGTTCCGGGACGGGTGACATGGGGTCCGGGACGGGTGACGCGGCGCCGGGACGCCGACCGGTCCCGGCGCGGCGGGGCCGCTCTCGTGCGGCGCGGACGACCTTTGTGCGGGGATGAGTCTCCCGGATCGTGCCATTTCCCCCCGCCGAAGTGGGTGACGGTCCCGACCAGGGCACGGAGCACCCCGATACCCGCGTACTTTGAGGGGCAACGCCAGCCGCTGAGGGAGCAGTCTTGGCACGGAATATCGGCAGCCGGTACACCGCCCACCAGATCCTGGGACGGGGCAGTGCCGGCACGGTGTGGCTCGGGGAAGGGCCCGAGGGCCCCGTCGCCATCAAGCTGTTGCGCGAGGACCTCGCGTCCGACCAGGAGCTGGTCGGACGCTTCGTCCAGGAGCGCACCGCCCTGCTCGGGCTCGATCACCCCCGGGTGGTCGCCGTCCGTGATCTGGTCGTGGACGGCAACGACCTCGCGCTCGTCATGGAGCTGGTCCGCGGTACGGATCTCCGTACCCGCCTCGACCGCGAGCGCCGGCTCGCCCCCGAGGCCGCGGTCGCGATCATCGCGGATGTCGCCGACGGGCTCGCCGCCGCGCACGCCGCCGGGGTCGTCCACCGCGACGTCAAGCCCGAGAACATCCTGCTCGACATGGAGGGCCCGCTCGGTCCCGGCGGCGCGCACCCCGCGTTGCTCACCGACTTCGGTGTGGCGAAACTCATCGACACCCCGCGGCGCACCAAGGCGTCCAAGATCATCGGCACCCCCGACTATCTCGCCCCCGAGATCGTGGAGGGCCTGCCGCCGCGTGCGGCCGTCGACATCTACGCGCTGGCCACCGTCCTGTACGAGCTGCTGGCCGGCTTCACCCCGTTCGGCGGTGGCCACCCCGGGGCGGTGCTGCGCCGGCATGTCACCGAGACCGTCGTACCGCTGCCCGGTATCCCCGAGGAACTGTGGCAGCTGCTCGTCCAGTGCCTGGCGAAGGCCCCGGCCTCCCGGCTGCGCGCCTCGGAGCTGGCGGCGCGGCTGCGGGAGCAGCTGCCGACGCTCGCGGGCATTCCGCCGCTGGACGTGGACGAGCCGGAGACGGAGCCCACCGAGCGGCCCTACGAGGAGCCGGGATCGTCGGCGGCGTCCGGGCACTCGGCGGCGGAGGAGCCGCGGCGGAGGGGGGCGGTTCCGCTTGTCCCCGGCGCGGTGCCCGACTCCAACCGGGACACGCATACGAGCATGCGGGTGCCGGGGCCGGACGAGCTGGCGGGCGGGGCGCGGGGTACGGCGCGGGCGCCGCGGTCCCCGGGGCAGCGGCGGCCGGGATCGGCGCGGCACAAGGCGGAGGCGGTACGGAAGCGCCGGATCAGGCTGGGGGCGGTGGGGGTGCTGCTGGCGGCCGCGGTGGGGGTGGGGGGCTGGCTCGCGATGAGCGAGGACGATGCGTCGGCGCCGGGGGAGTCCGGGCAGACGACGTCGCCGTCGCCGTAGCGGGTCCGCCGTCCGGCGGGGGGTGCGGTGCGCCTCCGGCGGGGGTGCGGGTGCGGGTGCGGGTGCGTGCGTTGTGGTGCCGGGGGCCGGGGTCTCCGGAGGTACATGTCCGGACGGCACGATTTACGGCGCGCAGCTGGCCTGTCGTTGGTTCGGGCGTCCGCGCGCCACAAATCACGCTTTAGTGTCCGGACACGCACCTCCTCCGACCCCGACCCCCTCCCGTCGGTGGTCGGCCCCACTCGGGGTGCCGGCTGGGGTTGGGGTGCCCTCTCGTTCCGGCTGTCGTCTTTCCGGTGGCGAGTGAGCCGAAGGGGCGCGGCGACGTCGAAAGGGAGAGCGCGCGGAGGTTCGTGAGGAACGAGCGAATCGAGCACGGTCGACCGTCGACGTCGGCATAAGGCGCCCCGGAGGCGAACCGAGCCCCCAAAAGTTAGGGGTTAGGCTGGTGCCGTGGCAGTCGTCGATGTATCCGAAGAGCTGAAGTCCCTCTCCTCGACCATGGGGTCGATCGAGGCCGTCCTGGACCTCGACAAACTGAGGGCAGACATCGCCGTGCTTGAGGAGCAGGCCGCGGCCCCGTCCCTCTGGGACGATCCCGAGGCGGCGCAGAAGATCACCAGCAAGCTTTCGCACTTGCAGGCCGAGGTCCGCAAGACCGAGGCGCTGCGCGGGCGCATCGACGACCTGGAAGTGCTCTTCGAGCTGGCCGAGGCCGAGGATGACGCGGACACCCGCGCCGAGGCCGAGTCCGAGCTGATGTCGGTCAGGAAGGCGCTGGACGAGATGGAGGTCCGTACCCTCCTCTCCGGCGAGTACGACGAGCGCGAGGCACTGGTCAATATCCGTGCCGAGGCCGGTGGCGTGGACGCCGCCGACTTCGCCGAGCAGCTTCAGCGGATGTATCTGCGCTGGGCCGAGCGGCACGGCTATCCGACCGAGGTCTACGAGACGTCGTACGCGGAGGAGGCCGGCATCAAGTCGACCATCTTCGTCGTCAAGGCGCCCTACGCGTACGGCACGCTCTCGGTGGAGCAGGGCACGCACCGCCTTGTCCGGATCTCGCCGTTCGACAACCAGGGCCGTCGGCAGACCTCGTTCGCGGGCGTCGAGGTGCTCCCGGTCGTCGAGTCCAGCGACCATGTGGAGATCGACGAGTCCGAGCTGCGCGTGGATGTCTACCGTGCCTCCGGCCCCGGCGGACAGGGCGTCAACACCACCGACTCCGCGGTCCGTATCACGCATATCCCGACCGGCATCGTGGTCTCCTGCCAGAACGAGCGCTCCCAGATCCAGAACAAGGCGAGCGCCATGAACGTCCTCCAGGCGAAGCTGCTCGAACGCCGCCGTCAGGAGGAGCAGGCCAGGATGGACGCGCTCAAGGGCGATGGCGGCAACTCCTGGGGCAATCAGATGCGTTCCTACGTTCTGCACCCCTACCAGATGGTCAAGGACCTGCGGACGGAGTTCGAGGTCGGCAATCCGCAGGGTGTGCTCGACGGTGAGATCGACGGATTCCTGGAAGCCGGAATTCGCTGGCGCAAGCAGCAGGACAAGTAAATTCGCGCTTTGTCGACAAGGGAACTGCCGTTCGTGGGGCGGCAGTTCCCTTTTACGTCACAGTTGCATCCCCGCACGCCGGACAACTGACGCGATATCGGTCATCGCACGCGCAACGACCTTGACGCGTATATGAAAACCGGCGACGCTGGCGCGTGGCATGCGTAATTCTGGGGCGCGTGAGACCGGGGGCGGAGTACGTGAACCCCCCGCGGCCGCTGCCCCGGACGCTGCACCATGACGAATGAGCTACTGGGGGTAGCAGGCAGATGACCAAGAAGACGCGGATCCGCGTGGCACGTGTGGCGGCCGGCGCGGTGATCGCCGCCGGTGCCTCACTGACCATCGCGGGCGCCGCTCAGGCCGTCGGTATTGGCGTGTCCACTCCGGTCGCCGATGTCGGTCTGGGTATCGGCAACGACGACACCACGGGTGGCAGCACGGACGGTGGCACCACCGACGGCGGCGCGACGGTCGGCACGACCGTGGGCGGTACGACCGACGGCGGCACCACCGATGGTGGGACGACGGACGGTGGCACCACTGACGGTGGTACGACCGACGGCGGCACCACGGACGGCGGGACCACCGATGGTGGGACGACGGACGGTGGCACCACTGACGGTGGTACGACCGACGGCGGCACCACGGATGGTGGGACCACCGATGGTGGGACCACGGACGGTGGCACGACCGACGGCGGCACCACCGATGGTGGGACGACGGACGGTGGCACCACTGACGGTGGCACGACCGACGGCGGCACCACGGACGGTGGCACGACCGATGGTGGCACCACTGACGGTGGTACGACCGACGGCGGCACCACGGACGGCGGGACCACCGACGGTGGCGCCACGGACGGTGGCTCCACCACCGGCGGCGGTACGGACGGCGGCTCCACCGGTGGCGCGACCACGGGTGGCGACAACACCGACACCGACAGTGTCGGCTCGCAGCCGGTCCAGCAGGGTGCGCCCAAGGAGGAGCTGGCGGAGACCGGCGCCGCCGAGACCACGTTCCTGCTGATCGGCGCCGCGACGATGATCGCCGGCGGTATCGGCTTCCGGATGCTGCCGCGNCGACACCGACAGTGTCGGCTCGCAGCCGGTCCAGCAGGGTGCGCCCAAGGAGGAGCTGGCGGAGACCGGCGCCGCCGAGACCACGTTCCTGCTGATCGGCGCCGCGACGATGATCGCCGGCGGTATCGGCTTCCGGATGCTGCCGCGTCTGGTCGGCGGTGGCCGTACGGCCGTCTGAACGCTGTAGTACGTAAACGCGAGGGGCTCGGACGCCGGTCAGGCGTCCGAGCCCCTCATGTTGATCCCGCGGGTGTCCTGGGTGTCAGGCGGGCTGATACGCGGCCATCAGCGCCACCGCGGCCACGAGCACCACCAGCAGTGTGAGCAGCGCCACCGGGCTGAGACCGCCCAGGGGGCCCCGCTGCTGGAGCCGCTCCCTGTTGGCGCGGCACACGCGGCAGCGGCCCTCGGTGACGGGTCCCGCGCAGTTGGCGCACACCAGTCTGTCGTAGGTCATGCGCATTCCTCCTCACCGCGCGGCGGAGCCGCAGCCAGTGTCTCTCCGCCCAACGCTTCGGGAAACACGACCGTTCCCCCCTCCACTCTGCCAGTTCTCGGCCGTTTCGGCGCGGTCGGCCGGATTCCTGGTGGACCTCACCGCTGGCGGTCCGGCGCCATCCGTGATAAATCGGCCCAAGCCCGCCCTCGGGCAGGGTTTCAACAATGGACGCGGACTGCGCGCGGCGGCGCGGGTCGCGTAAGGTCTCGCTCACCTACTCCCGGCCGACCGTGGTGCACCCGTGATCCGATTCGACAACGTCTCCAAGACCTACCCGAAACAGAACAGCCCCGCTCTGCGCGATGTCTCCCTTGAGATCGAGAAGGGGGAGTTCGTCTTCCTCGTCGGCTCGTCCGGTTCCGGAAAGTCGACCTTCCTGAGGCTGCTCCTGCGTGAGGAGCGCGCCAGCCATGGCATGGTGCACGTCCTCGGCAAGGACCTCGCGCGCCTGTCCAACTGGAAGGTGCCGCAGATGCGCCGCCAGCTGGGCACCGTCTTCCAGGACTTCCGGCTGCTGCCGAACAAGACCGTGGCACAGAATGTCGCGTTCGCGCAGGAGGTCATCGGCAAGTCCCGCGGCGAGACCCGCAAGTCCGTACCGCAGGTCCTCGATCTCGTCGGCCTCGGCGGCAAGGAGGACCGGATGCCCGGTGAGCTCTCCGGTGGTGAGCAGCAGCGCGTCGCGATCGCGCGGGCCTTCGTCAACCGTCCCATGCTGCTCATCGCGGACGAACCGACCGGCAACCTCGACCCGCAGACCTCCGTCGGCATCATGAAGCTGCTGGACCGCATCAACCGCACCGGTACCACCGTCGTGATGGCGACCCACGACCAGAACATCGTCGACCAGATGCGCAAGCGTGTGATCGAGCTGGAGAAGGGCCGTCTCGTGCGTGACCAGGCACGCGGCGTCTACGGCTACCAGCACTGAGCACCGAGCACCGAGCATTGAGCACCGAAAGCTGAAAGGACGCCATGCGCGCCCAGTTCGTCCTGTCGGAGATCGGCGTCGGTCTTCGCCGAAATCTCACGATGACCTTCGCGGTCATCGTCTCCGTAGCCCTCTCGCTCGCCCTGTTCGGCGGCGCGCTGCTCATGCGCGAGCAGGTCAGCGTGATGAAGGACTACTGGTACGACAAGGTCAATGTCTCCATCTTCCTCTGCAACAAGAACGACGCGGCGACCGCGCCCCAGTGCGCCAAGGGCTCGGTCACCAGCCAGCAGAGGCAGCAGATCGAGGCCGATCTGAAGAAGATGGACCTCGTCGAGACGGTCCACCACGAGACGGCCGACGAGGCGTACAAGCACTACAAGGAGCGGTACGGCGACACCCCGCTCGCCGCGACGATCACTCCGGACCAGATGCCGGAGTCCTTCCGCGTGAAGCTGGAGGACCCCGAGAAGTACAAGGTGGTGGCGACGGCCTTCGCGGGCCGGGACGGAGTCGAGTCCGTCCAGGACCAGCGGAATATCCTGCAGAACCTCTTCGACCTGATGAACGGCATGAATATCGCGGCGCTCTGTGTGATGGCGCTGATGCTGATCATCGCGTTGATGCTGATCGTGAACACCGTTCGCGTATCGGCGTTCAGCCGGCGCCGGGAGACCGGGATCATGAGGCTGGTCGGCGCCTCCAGCTTCTATATCCAGATGCCGTTCATCATGGAGGCCGCGTTCGCCGGACTGATCGGCGGTGTGGTCGCCTGCGCCATGCTTCTGGCGGGCCGCTACTTCCTGATCGACAACGGTCTCGCGCTCGCCGACAAGATGGAACTCGTCAACTTCATCGGCTGGGACGCGGTGCTCGCCAAGCTTCCGCTGGTGCTCGCGATCGGTCTGCTGATGCCCGCCGTGGCGGCCTTCGTCGCCCTGCGCAAGTACCTCCGGGTGTGACAAGCGCCCCTGACGCGGAGGCGACAAGCACCGTTCTGCCGTTCGGTGTTGTCCTAGACTCAACCTCATGTCGGGTTCCGAGTTGCACCAGTTGCACCGAACGTCCCGCGGTGTCCGCCGCGGGGCGGCCCTGACATTGCTCTTTGTGAGCGTGCTCGCCACGGGCGCGGCGACGGGCGCCCTGCCGTACGGCGAGGAGGACCCGCCCCGCGTGCACACCCGGCCCGTGGCGTCGACGGCCGACCGCGACGAGGTCGCCAGGGCCGTCGCGGAGGCCATGGCCAACGGGAAGTCCGGCACGGAAGCGGCCGAGGAGGTCGTCAGCCGCAGTGGCGACCGCTGGGGCTCGGTCTACGACAAGAGTGAGTACGAGGAGTTCCAGCGGGCCCTGGACGGCTCGTACACCGGCGTCGGACTCTGGGCGAGACGTACCGTCGGCGGTCTGGTCGAGGTCACCCGGGTCCACCCCGGCGGCCCGGCGCAGAAGGCCGGTATCGGGCCCGGCGACATCATCAGGGACATCGACGGCCGCGGTATCGGACAGCGGCCCGTCACGGACGTCATGGCGCTGCTGCGCGGCGAGAGGAAGAGCGACGGCGCGTCCGTCGTCGGTTCCACGGTCGTGCTCGGTCTGGAGCGGGACGGCCACCGCTGGACGGAGAGCCTGCGCCGCGCCCGTCTCAGCACCGAATCCGTCACGGTCGACACGATCGAGGGCGGTGTGCTGCGGATCAAGGTCGACGCGTTCACCAAGGGGACGGGCCAGCGGGTACGGGACGCGGTCCGTGCCGCGCCGAAGGGCACCGGTGTCCTTCTCGATCTGCGGGGAAACGCGGGCGGTCTGGTCGCCGAGGCCGTCACCGCCGCCTCCGCCTTCCTCGACGGCGGTCTGGTCGCGACGTACGACATACGGGGCGAGCAGCGCGCGCTGTACGCGGATCCCGGCGGCGACACCGGCCGCCCGCTGGTGGTGCTGGTGGACGGGGGCACGATGAGCGCCGCGGAACTGCTCACCGGCGCCCTCCAGGACCGCGGCCGGTCGGTCACTGTCGGCTCGCGCACGTTCGGCAAGGGCTCGGTCCAGATGCCGAGCGCGCTTCCCGACGGCTCCGTCGCGGAGCTGACCGTCGGCACGTACCGCACGCCGGCCGGCTACGGGGTGGACGGCCGGGGCGTCACCCCGGACCTCCAGGTGAGCGAGGACGCCCAGGGGCGGGCGAGGTCGGTACTGAGCGGGCTCGGCGGCGCGGAGTAAAGAAGTTGCGCCGGGGTGAGAAAATGGCGGGACTATGGCTAAGGAAACTGGGCGCAAACTGATCGCGCAGAACAAGAAGGCGCGGCACGACTACCTCATTATCGACACATATGAGTGCGGTCTCGTGCTGACGGGTACCGAGGTGAAGTCCCTGCGCCAGGGACGGGCCTCCCTGGTGGACGGGTTTGTCCAGATCGACGGACACGAGGCATGGCTGCACAACGTCCATGTGCCCGAGTACACGCAGGGGACCTGGACCAACCACTCCGCCCGGCGCAAGCGGAAGCTGCTGATGCACCGGGTCGAGATCGACAAGCTGGAGTCGAAGTCGCAGGAGACGGGTCACACGATCGTGCCCCTCGCGCTGTACTTCAAGGACGGCCGGGCGAAGGTCGAGATCGCGCTGGCGAAGGGCAAGAAGGAGTACGACAAGCGGCAGACGCTCCGCGAGAAGCAGGACCGGCGCGAGACCGACCGGGCGATCTCGGCGGCGAAGCGGCGTCAGCGGGCCTGACCGGGTCCACCGGGTCCGCCGGGTCCGCCGGCGGTCCTGATCGGGGCCGCTTCGGCCGGCCGGGCGGAATAGGCTGGCACCGTCGCGCGTTGGTCACGTAAGATGGGTCCCGCACCTCACAGCGGGTGCGCGCTCGAAAATGAGCACGATTGAAAAAACAACATGGGGATGATCGGTTTCGACAGCGGATGTCGAAGCAGGTGAAGCGAGCCGAGGAAGCGGCAATGATCTCGTTAACCATATGTCGCAAACAATAATCGCCACTTCTAAGCGCGATTCCTCCGCCTTCGCCCTCGCTGCCTAATTAGCAGCTAGCGAAGACTCTGCGGAGTGTCAGCCCGGGGCTGTTCCCGACCCGGATCCTGGCATCAGCTAGGGAACTAAACCTCTGAGCCCGGTCACGGGGAGCAGAGGGAAACCAAACAGTGACTGAGCCCGTCGGAGACTTGTCCGTGTGATCTCCGGGGCCGAGAAAAGCGAAACGGACTGCGCTCGGAGAAGCCCTGGTTCCGCACCGTTGGACGCGGGTTCGATTCCCGCCATCTCCACAATTCCCATGTGCACAATTGAATATCGTCTCGATGAATACCACGGGCGAAGGCCCCGCTGCTCCTCAGGCAGCGGGGCCTTCGTCATGTCCGAAGCGGCGCGCACCGGCCGACGCGATGAGCAGGGCGAGCAGCGCGGCGCCGAGGGGGAGGGCGTAGCCGTGGGCCGGGTCGGTGTGCTCCACGGTCCAGCCGCCGGCCGCCGCACCGGTGGCTATGCCGGCCAGCAGCGCGGTGACGGCCAGCGTCATCCCCTCGTTGAGCCGGCTCGCCGGGGTGAGGCGCTGGACGAGCGTCATGCCCGTCACCATCGTCGGGGCCGTCGCCGCGCCCGCGATCAGCAGCCCGCAGGCGAGCAGCGGCAGCGACCCCGACGCCCCGGCGGTCGCCGCGAGCAGGGGCAGGGACAGCAGCGCCGACATCGCGGCGATGCACAGCACCAGCCGCCGCCCGAGCCGGCGGGCCGGGCGCAGCGCGCCGAGCAGCAGACCCGCGGCGCACGACCCGGCGGCCTGGAGCGCGAGCACCGCGCCCGCCCACGCCTGGTGGCCGCGGTCGTCCGCGAAGGCCAGTGTGACGACCTCCGTCGCGCCGAACACGGCGCCCGTGGCGAGGAAGACGGCGAGCAGGGCGGCCAGCGCGGGCGAGTGGAGCGGGGCGCGCGCCGCGTCCGTACGGCCGGTGGCGGGCGGCTCGGTGGAGCGCTGCGCCGCGAAGATCAGTACGCCGGTCAGCAGCAGGATCGCTCCGGTCAGCGTGCCCGCCTCCGGGAAGAGCGCGGTGCACAGGAAGGCGGCGAGCACCGGGCCCAGCATGAAGCAGAGTTCGTCGGCCGCCTGCTCGAAGGAGTTGGCGGTGTGCAGGGCCGCGGCGTTCTCGGGGGTCGCCTCGCGGTGCAGATGGGCCCAGCGGGCGCGGGACATCCCGCCGGTGTTGGGGGTGGTGGCGGTCGCGGCGTAGGCGGCGAAGAGCGTCCAGTCCGGCGCGTCGTACCGCACGCACAGGAGCAGCGCGAGCGAGCCGAGTGCGGCGATCACGGTGGCGGGCACGGCGATACGGGCCTGTCCGTACCGGTCGACGAGCCGGGCGGTACGGGGCGCCACCAGGGCGGTGACCGCGAGGCCGGTGGCGGTGACGGCGCCGGCCAGCGCGTAGGAGCCGCGTGATCCGGCGATCATGATCACGGCGCTGACGCTGAACATGCCCATCGGGAGCCGGGCGAGCAGATTCCCGGCGGTGAAGGCGCGGGTGCCGGGGATCGCGAAGAGCCGGGCGTACGGGTTGCCGCGGCGGCCCGCCGTCCGGGCCGGACGCGAAGGTTCCGGCGGCCCGGGTGTGCGTGGCGGCTCGGGGGCGAAGCGGGCGTCGTACCGCCGTGCCAGCACCAGGTTGTCGCCCGTGACGGCCAGCAGAGGAGTGTCGGGTGTGAGGGAATTCGGCATGCTCACACCCTCGGTGCACCGGCCGTTCCCGGTCCAACACCTGCTCACTGGCCATTCACGCAGGTGTGTTGTTAAATGCGGCATGCCCCGAGACATCGATCCCCGGCTGCTCCGCGGCTTCGTCGCCGCCGCCGAGGAACTGCACTTCACGCGGGCCGCCGCCCGGCTGTATGTCGCCCAGCAGGCGCTCAGCCGCGATATCCGGCGGCTGGAGCGTGAGTTGGGCGCCGAGCTGTTCGTAAGGACCACCCGCCAGGTGACGCTGACGGCCGAGGGCGAGCGGCTGCTGCCGTACGCCCGGGGCGTGTTGGCGGCCCAGGACGCGCTGCTGACCGCCCGCGCCGCCGGGGAACGGCCGCTGCTCGTGGATCTCAACACCGAGGGCATGGTCTCGGGGCGCGTGCTGGCGCGGGCACGCGAACTCGCCCCGCACCATGAGCTGATGGCCCGCTTCGAGAGCGGCCTGACCCGCGCCGCCACCGAGATCCTGGCAGGCCGGCTCGACGCCTCCTTCGGATACGCCGACGGACTCGCGCCCGCCCTCCGCTCCGGCCTCGCCCGTCAGCTCGTACGGTACGAGCCCCTGGCCGTGCTGCTGCCGTACGATCACCCGCTGGCCGACCGCGCCGAGGTGCCGCTCGACGCGCTCGCGGGCGAGAGCGTGTACGCGGGGGCGGGCAACCCCGGGACCCTGGAGTGGACGGATCTGGCGCGGCGGCTCTTCGCGGGGCGCTCCATCGCACTGGCCCCGCCCGCGCCGATGGCGGTGGGGGCCGAGGAGTTCCGGCGGGTGATGGCCAAGCACCGTACGCCCGTACTCACCGTGGTGGACTTCCCGGAGATGCCGGGGGCCGTGCTGCGCCCGCTCGTCGATCCCGTACCTCTGTCACCACTGTCGCTGGTGTGGCGCAAGGGGCTGAAACATCCGGGAGTTGACGCTCTGCGCACCGCCGCCGACGCCCTCGCCGCGCACGAGGGGTGGCTGGAACGCGTCCCCGGCGGCTGGCTCCCGGCCGGGGCCGACCCCGGCGATGCCTGATCACCCGGCCCGACCGGCTGTCCGCCCACGACGGCTCCGGGGTCGGCCGGCGGACAGGACGCGGATCCCGATCGCGCCCCGGCTACTCCTCGATCGCCCCGCCGATCCGCCGCAGATGGTGTCGGAACGTGTACTCCGGATCGGCCGCGCGCCGCGCCAGATAGTCGTCGAAGGCCGTCTGCCGGCGCAGCGTCTCGCCCGCCACGATCTTGCGGGCCTGGTCGCGCTCGGTCTCCCGGATGCGGTGCGCGGTCGTCAGTACCTGTTCGACGTGCTCGGCGGCGACGAACACCACACCGTCCTCGTCACCGAAGACCACATCGTCCGCGCTCACCAGATGTGCCCCGAACCGGGCGGTGTCCAGCGCCTCCGGCTCCCGCTCGTCCAGCCGTACGGGGCCGGGCGGATAGCTGCCGTAGCTGAACACCGGAAGGCCGATCTCGGCCAGTTCAGGAGTGTCCCGGTGCAGCCCCCACACCGCGAGACCACTCACCCCGGCGGCCTCGGCCTCCAGCACCGCCAGATCGCCGACGCACGCCTCGTCCGTCCGGCCGCCGTTGTCGATGACAAGTACATCGCCCCGCTCGGCCCGGCCGAACACCTCCAGGAACACGTCCACGCTCCCGTAGTGCCGTACCGGCAGCGCGCGTCCCGCGACGCGGTGCCCGCGGACGACGGCACCGATCCCGGGCGGCGCGACGCGCAGCGGTACGTCGTGGCGGACGCAGGCGTCGGCCACCAGCGGCGTGGACAGATCGGCGAAGGCCTTCAGCACGGCGTTCTCCCTGGCTCGGCTCCCATGGCCGTCCACGGCACACGGATGCGCCGGACGGCGAGGCGATCCTAACGGCGGACGGTCTCCCCGCGGCGGCCGAGGGGTCAGGGTGCGACCGGGAACGCGGAGCTCTCGCGGACGATTAACTCCGGTGGCAGCAGGACGTGCTCCGGGGTTCCCCGCGGGTCCGCGATTCTGGCCAGGATCATGCGGGTGCAGGCGCGGCCGACCTCTTCGAGGGGCTGGCGGAGGCTGCTCAGGCTGGGGGAGAGCAGGGCGGCGGCGGAGGAGTCGTCGAAGCCGACGACCGCGACGTCGCGGCCGGGCAGCCGGCCGCTGTCGCGCAGCGCGCGGTAGCAGCCGAGAGCGAGGGTGTCGCTGGCCGCGACGACCGCCGTCGTGCCCGCGGGGAAGAGACGGGCGACCGCGTCGCGCGCGGCGTCGACGTCTTCGATCGCGTTGACCCGCAGATCCCGGACGGACAGGCCGTGCCGGCGCATGGCCTCCCGCCAGCCCCGGTCCCGGTCGTCGCCGACGCCCGAGCCGCGCGGCCAGCCGAGGAAGGCGATCCTGCGGTGGCCCAGCGCGACGAGATGGTCGACGGCCGCCGCCGTGCCGTGGGCGCCGTCGACATCCACCCAGTCGCCGACCGAACGGGCCGACCAGGGGCGGCCGAAGGCCACGAAGGGGATGTCGCGCTTGCGCAGCCAGCCGGGGCGCGGGTCGCCGCGGTAGGTGTTGCTCAGGACGAACGCGTCGACCGACTGTTCGCGCAACAGCTCGGCGTAGCAGTCGGGTTCGTCCGCCGGGTCCAGGGGCGCGGCGAAGAGCAGTACGCGGTAACCGGCCTGGTTGGCGGAGTCCGAGAAGGCGTGCAGGAAGTGTTCCATCACCGGCCCCGAGACCCCGTCGGGCGACGCCTGGACGCCGTACCCGATCAGCCGGCTGGAGCGGGTACGCAGCGAACGCGCCGCCTGGTGCGGCCGGTAGTCCAGCTCCGCTATCGCCCGCTGGACCCGTTCCAGGGTTCCCGGGGCCAGCAGATCCGGGGAGTTGAGCGCGTTGGACACCGTCTGGGGTGACACACCTGCCCGCTGGGCGACCAGTGCCAGGGTGGCCGGCTTGTCCTTGCGCCCGCCGGACGTGGTCGTACGTGCCATCAGTCGCCTCCGTCTCCGGGTGCCGTCCACTCGACAAGCGGTGGTACCGCGCCAGTTCGGGGTGGCATGCGGGAACAGTCGGTGTTCGATCTTGTCGCGTACAGAATCCCATACGCACGCGCGGGCCACGCAGTCCTTTATGCGGGGTGGCTCTTCGTCGTCCGGAACACTCACAGCCGAACCCGAGCACGGGTGAGAGCAAGGTTGCGCGCCGGTCACCTCGTGGAACGGGGGCGAAACGCGGCGTCCCTACGGTCGGGACCACCATTCGATTCCCCTCCTTGGAGGCGTGATGACTGCCCCGACCACCACCACCGCAGCACGCAAAGGGGGCCGCTGGATCGAGCGGTGGGATCCGGAGGACACCGACTTCTGGCGGACCACCGGCGAGCGGACGGCCCGCCGCAATCTGCTCTACTCCGTGCTCTCCGAGCACATCGGGTTCTCCATCTGGACGCTGTGGTCGGTGATGGTCCTGTTCATGGGGCCCGAGTACGGCATCGACCCGGCCGGGAAGTTCTTCCTGATCGCCATGGCGACGCTGGTCGGCTCGCTCGTGCGGGTGCCGTACACCTTCGCCGTCGCCCGGTTCGGCGGCCGCAACTGGACGATTCTCAGCGCCTTGCTGCTGCTTCTGCCGACGGGCGCCGCGTACGCCGTGATGGAGCCGGGGACCTCGTACACGACCTTTCTGGTCGTCTCGGCGCTCACCGGCATCGGCGGCGGCAACTTCGCCTCCTCGATGACGAACATCAACTCCTTCTTCCCGCTGCGGAAGAAGGGCTGGGCGCTGGGGCTCAACGCGGGCGGCGGGAACATCGGCGTGCCCGTCGTGCAGTTGGTCGGGCTGCTGGTGATCGGGACGGCCGGGGCCGCCCATCCGCGGCTCGTGCTGGGTTTCTATCTCCCGCTGATCGTCGTCGCCGCGGTGTGCGCGGCGCTGTTCATGGACAATCTGGCGCCCGTCCGCAATGACACCGGGGCGGCGCGGGAGGCCGTGCGGGACCGGCACACCTGGATCATGGCGGTGCTCTACATCGGGACATTCGGGTCGTTCATCGGCTACAGCTTCGCCTTCGGGCTGGTGCTCCAGACCCAGTTCGGGCGCACCCCGTTGCAGGCCGCCTCGGTCACCTTCGTCGGGCCGCTGCTCGGATCGCTCGTACGGCCCGTCGGGGGCATGCTCGCCGACCGGTACGGCGGCGCCCGGATCACGCTGTGGACCTTCGCCGCGATGGCCGTCGCGACCGGCGTCGTCGTCCTTGCGTCGGTGACCGGATCGCTGACCGTCTTCCTCGTCGGGTTCGTCGCGCTCTTCCTGCTGACCGGCCTCGGCAACGGGTCGACGTACAAGATGATCCCCGGGATCTTCCACGCCAGGGCGCTGGAGCGGGGGATGACGGGCGAGCGGGCCGCCGCGTACGGACGCCGGCTCTCCGGGGCGTCGATGGGGCTGATCGGGGCCGTCGGGGCGCTCGGCGGGCTCGCCATCAACCTCGCCTTCCGGCAGTCGTTCCAGACCGCGTCCACCGGCACCCCGGCGTTCGTCGCGTTCCTGCTCTTCTACGCCGTCTGCTTCTGCCTCACCTGGGCGGTATACCTTCGCGGGGCTCCGGCCGGGCCCGCGCCGGCGGCGGCGGAGCCCGCGCTCGGTTACGCGCGGGTGTGAGACCAGGGGGCGGCGACGGCGCACAAGGGGAGCGTGTGCCGGTGGCACACCTACGCGACCGTGCGCGGGGCCGTGTCACGTAACGCGCCGGAAATGCCCGTGGACCCCGCCTGTCACGCGTGTTTGACAGGCTCGGCGGCTCCATCCGTACGAGCCTTCCGTACGGCATCCGAGGCCGACGGGCGAGAGGAGAGGCATGGACGCCCAGCAGCACGACGCCCAGCAGCACGGCCCCCTCGCGGGCTTCACGATCGGGGTCACCGCCGCCCGGCGCGCCGATGAGCTGGGCGCGCTGCTCCGGCGCCGAGGCGGGGCAGTCGTCCACGCACCCGCCCTGCGGATCGTGCAGCTCGCCGATGACACGGAACTGCTCTCCGCCACCAAAGAGCTGATCGACGAGGTGCCCGATGTGGTCGTGGCGACCACCGCCATCGGCTTCCGCGGCTGGATCGGCGCCGCCGACGGATGGGGGCACGGCGAGGAACTTCTCGCCTGTCTGCGCGGTGTCGAACTGCTCGCCCGTGGACCCAAGGTGAAGGGCGCCATCCGCGCCGCCGGGCTCACCGAGGCGTGGTCGCCCAGCTCCGAGTCCATGGCCGAGGTCCTCGACCGGCTGCTCGGTGAGGGCGTCGAGGGCCGCCGGATCGCGCTCCAGCTGCACGGCGAGCCCCTGCCCGGGTTCGTGGAGGCGCTACGGGCCGGGGGCGCCGATGTCGTCGTCGTACCCGTCTACCGCTGGATGCCTCCGGAAGATCTCGCCCCGGTCGACCGGCTCATCGACGCGACCGTCGCCCGCGCCGTGGACGCCGTCACCTTCACCAGCGCGCCCGCCGCCGCCTCCCTGCTGTCGCGCGCCGATGAGCGCGGCCGGCTGCCCGAGCTGCTGGCCGCCCTGCACCACGACGTGCTGGCCGCCTGCGTCGGGCCCGTCACGGCGCTGCCGCTCCAGGCGCGGGGCGTCGACACCGTCCAGCCGGCACGCTTCCGGCTCGGGCCGCTCGTCCAGGTGCTCTGTACGGAGCTGCCGGGGCGCGCCCGGACGCTGCCGGTCGCGGGCCACCGCGTCGAGATCCGCGGTCACGCGGTCCTGGTCGACGGCGATCTGCGGCCGGTGCCGCCCGCCGGAATGGCGCTGCTGCACGCGTTGACCCGGAAGCCCGGCTGGGTGGTGTCGCGGGCGGACCTGCTGCGCGCGCTCCCGGGCTCGGGCCGCGACGAACACGCCGTGGAGACCGCGATGGCCCGGCTGCGGACCGCGCTCGGCGCCCCGAAGCTGATCCACACCGTGGTCAAGCGCGGCTACCGGCTCGCGCTGGACCCGTCGGCCGACTCCAAATACGCGGACGTGTGAACGTACGCGTGAAAGAACGCGTGACCTGGGTCCTGCCGGCCGGACAGGACCCAGCGGACGCGACGGCGGTCGCGGGGCGCGGTCCGTACGGGGCGCGGTCCGTACGGGGTGCGGGCGGTGCCCGCCCGGCCCGTGGGTACCGTACGAAGATGTCCCACGACTCCTCGATCCGCCTCAGGCCCGCCACCCCCGACGACGCCGAACTCGTCACCGAGGCACTTCTCCGCAACAGGGGTCACTTGAGCCCCTGGGAGCCGGACCGCCCCGCCGACTTCTACACCCCGAGGGCCCAGGCCAACCGGCTCTCCGATCCCGCCGTCCGGCGCTGGCACCTCGTGGACGACGGCCGTATCGTCGGCGAGGCGACGCTCCTCAACATCGCTCTCGGACCGTTTCGGAGTGCGAATATCGGCTACTGGATCGATGCCGCGTACACCGGCCGAGGTCTGGCGACCCGCGCGGTCGGAGAGGTCTGCCGCGCCGCGCGTGACCAGCTGGGTCTGCACCGCCTTGAGGCGGCCGTGGTCCTCGCCAACACCGCCTCGCGGCGCGTGCTGGGCAAATGCGGCTTCGAGCTGATCGGTACGGCGTCGGGCTATCTCCACATGCACGGCGAGTGGCGCGATCACCACCTCTTCCAACGCGTCCTGCACAACGGCCCGCCGAACGCGGCCGGGTAAGGGCCTTCGGGAAATCCGCCGACACCGCCACCGGTAGCAGGGGTTCCGGCCGCGTCCCGGGGCAGGCACTCTGAGGAGGACGGCACCCACGGTGAACCCGAGGCGGTGACAGGCACATGACGGCGGGCACGGCGGCGGGCATGGGCTCGTACGAGTGGCGGTTCGACTCCGGGCGCATCTGCCTGGATCTGGTGGCCACCGGAGAACGGACCTCCAGAGGCCGGGAGCGGCTCGACGGCGCCGCACCGCTCGGCCGGTGGCTGATCGGCGCGGGGCTGGTGCCCGAAGGGACGCCGCTCGCGGGGGTCGACGCCCGCTGGGTACGGTCGTTCACCGAACTGCGCGACCGAGTGGGGCAGTTGGTGCACGCCGAGATCGACGGGCGGGACGCCGCCGGCGCGCTGGAGCGGGTCAACACGCTGGCCGCGGGGGCGCCGCCGGGGATCCGGGCGGTACGGGACGAGGACGGCGATCTCGTACGGGCGCTGAGCGCCGAGCCCGAGTGCGACGAACTGCTGGCCGCCGTGGCGAGGGACGCGGTCGAACTGCTCACCGACCCCGCCGCACGGGCCCGGCTGCGCGAGTGCGAGGGCGACAGCTGCCGGCGCGTCTATCTGGACACCTCGCGCGGGCGGCGCCGCCGGTGGTGCTCCAGCGAGGTGTGCGGCAATCGCGAGCGGGTCGCCAGACACCGGCGCAGGGCGGCTCTCGCGCGGCCCTGATGAGAGCCGGCCGGCTCTTTCCGTAAGGTTGTTGCGCGATTTTCGGACAACTACCGCACAGTATCCGCGCGAGTTCGAGACATGCCCTCCATATCTCCTCCATCAATCCCGCACGGGTCCCGGACCCGTGCGAACCCGCCCATGCCGCCGCCCTTCACCCGCCCTCCCGCTGCAAAAGATCTTGAAAGTTTTTGCGTCGGCCGTTGAGTGCCCTCCCTCGGGCTTCCGTAGTGATGAGGGAGAAGCAGCCATGAAGGTCTCGACCGGGAGGTTTGGGTGCGCAAAGATGCGGCCGTGGCCGATGACCGCCCTCACCGGGCCCGACACCGGAGCGCGGCACCGCGCGCCAACACCCCCGTCCCCGACGAGGAGATGATGCGCGCCCTCTACCAGGAGCACGCCGGACCGCTGCTCGCCTATGTCATGCGTCTGGTCGCGGGCGACCGCCAGCGGGCCGAGGACGTCGTACAGGAAACGCTCATCCGTGCCTGGAAGAATGCCGGTCAGCTCAATCGGGCGACCGGCTCTGTCCGACCCTGGCTGGTGACGGTCGCCCGGCGCATCGTCATCGACGGTCACCGCAGCCGGCAGGCCCGGCCGCAGGAAGTCGACCCGTCGCCGCTGGAGGTCATGCCCGCGGAGGACGAGATCGACAAGGCGTTGTGGCTGATGACGCTCTCGGACGCGCTTGAGGATTTGACCCCTGCCCACCGGGAAGTACTCGTGGAGACGTACTTCAAGGGACGCACGGTCAACGAGGCGGCCGAGACGCTCGGCATACCCAGCGGGACCGTGCGTTCCCGTGTGTTCTACGCACTACGTTCGATGAAGCTCGCGTTGGAGGAGAGGGGGGTCTCGGCATGACCACGCACGAGCAGTACGGACTGGGCGACGAAAGTACTGTGCATGAAGCCGTCGGAGCGTACGTCCTCGGAATTCTGGACGATGCCGAGGCCACGGCCTTCGAGGCGCATCTGGCCGGCTGCCGGATCTGCGCCGTCCACCTGGAGGAGTTCTCCGGGATGGAACCGATGCTGGCCATGCTGGCGGACGACCCCGACCCCTTCCTCGCGCCCACCCCGCTGACCCCGCCCCCCGTACCCCTCGCGCAGCTGCCGACCCCCGCCGTCTCCGTGCGGCCCAGCCCGCAGCTGCTCGGTCGGCTGGTCGACGAGGTCGCGGTCAAGCGCGCCAGGCGCAAGCGCCGGGGGCTGTATCTGGTCGCCGCCGCCGCGGTGCTGATCATCGGCGGGCCGGTGGGCGTCGGGATCGCCACCTCGGGCGGCGCCGAGGCGGGCACGCCGGTGGCGAAGGAGCGGACCCCGGCCGAGGAGTTCGCCGGTATGCCGGGCAAGATCGGCGCCACGGACACCACCACGAAGGTCAGCGCCTCCATCGCCATGGAGCCCAAGGCCTGGGGCACCCGCACCGCCCTGGAGCTGAAGAATGTGAAGGGCCCGCTCAAGTGCACTCTGGTCGCCGTCTCCAAGACCGGCGAGCAGGAGGTCGTCACGTCGTGGTCGGTGCCCGCCTGGGGGTACGGCATACCCGACAGCCCGGACGAGAACGGCAAGAAGCCGCTCTACGTCGAGGGCGGTACGGCCATGGAGAGCAATGACATCGATCACTTCGAGGTCCGTACGTTCGACGGCAAGCGTCTGGTGGAAGTCGACGCCTGACATACCCGCCCCCTTCGCGTACGGTTGACGGCTGCCCAATGCACGTCATGAAGGGGGCCTCGGTGGCCGCGCAGGATGCCGCTGTAGAAACCGCTGGACCCGCCGTCGATCCCGTACGCGCCACGGAGCACGACTCCGCGCGCGACCGCGAGATCGGCGTCGAGCAGCGCCATCTGGACCAGGTGTACCGCCGCCTTGAGGAGAAGATCCACGAGGCGGAGTTCCTGATGAACGACGCCGCCAAACGGGGGCAGGTCGGCACGCCGGGAGCCCTCGCCGAGCGGGACGCCCAGGTCTTCCGCGCCGGGGTCCACCTCAACCGGCTCAACAACGAATTCGAGGACTTCCTCTTCGGGCGGATCGACCTCCTCCGGGGCAAGGACGGCAAGAAGGGCCCGGACGGCGCCTACACCTCGGTCGAGCCCGCCGACGACGCCATCGGCCCCGACAGCACCGCCGGGATCGCCGAGACGCTGCACATCGGCCGTATCGGAGTCCTGGACTCCGACTACTCCCCGCTGGTCATCGACTGGCGGGCGCCCGCCGCCGCGCCCTTCTACCGCGCCACCCCGGTGGATCCCGGCCGGGTCGTACGGCGCCGGGTCATCCGCTCCAAGGGGCGCCGGGTCCTCGGGGTCGAGGACGATCTGATGCGGCCGGAGCTGACCGCCTCGCTGGACGGCGCCGCGCTGGCCGTGATCGGGGACGGCGCGCTGATGGCCGCGCTCGGCCAGGCCCGCGGGCACACCATGCGGGACATCGTCTCCTCCATCCAGGCCGAGCAGGATCTGGTGATCCGGGCCCCCGCCGCCTCGGTCACCGAGGTCTCGGGCGGCCCCGGTACGGGCAAGACCGCCGTGGCGCTGCACCGCGCCGCGTATCTGCTCTACCAGGACCGGCGGCGGTACGCGGGCGGCATCCTGGTCGTCTCGCCGACGCCGCTGCTCGTCGCGTACACGGAGGGCGTGCTCCCCTCGCTCGGCGAGGAGGGGCAGGTCGCGATCCGCGCGGTCGGGTCGCTGGTGGACGGCGCGGAGGCCACGGCGTACGACGAACCGGCGGTGGCGCGGGTCAAGGGCTCGGCCCGGATGCTGAAGGTGCTGCGCAAGGCGGCCAGGGGGGCGCTGGAAGGTTCCTTCCCGGCGGGTCCCGGATCCCGTGATCAGCGGGGCCAGCTGGCCTTCGGCGAGATCGGGGGCGGAGACGAGGACTCCGCCGGGCCCGTCGCCGTACGGACCGATCTGCTCCGGGTCGTCGCCTTCGGCCGCAGGCTGGAGCTGGAGGCCGGCGAGCTGAACCGTATCCGGCAGTCCGTGCTCAGCGGCACCGCGCCGGTCAATCTGCTCAGACCGCGCGCCCGCAGGCTCCTGCTCGACGCCCTCTGGGCGAAGTCCGGGTCGGCCCAGCGGCACACCGACCCGGAGCTGGCCGCGGAACTGCGCTCGTCCTTCGACGAGGACGTCACGTCCGAGGACAGCTTCCTCGCCTTCCTGGACGCCTGGTGGCCCGAGCTGACCCCGCGCGGAGTGCTCGCCGAGATGGCCGACGAGCGACGGCTCGGCCGCTGGGCGCGACGGATTCTCAACCCGGGCGAGACCCGCCGTCTCGCCCGCTCCCTGAAGCGGCTGGGCCCGGACGGCTCGGGCCCGCTCTCCGTCCATGACGTGGCGCTCCTGGACGAGCTGGAGACGCTGCTCGGGGCGCCGCCCCGCCCCAGGAAGCGGCGCGATCTCGATCCGCTTGACCAGCTGACCGGCCTTGAGGAGCTGATGCCGCAGCGCGAGGAGTCGCAGCGCGAGCGGGCCGAACGGCTGGCGGCGGAGCGTACGGAGTACGCGCATGTGATCGTCGACGAGGCGCAGGACCTGACGCCCATGCAGTGGCGGATGGTCGGCCGCCGGGGCAGGCACGCCACCTGGACGGTGGTCGGCGACGCGGCGCAGTCGTCCTGGTCGGACCCGGACGAGGCGGCGGAGGCCCGCGACGAGGCCCTCGGCACCCGTCCGCGCCGTCGCTTCACCCTGACCGTGAACTACCGCAACCCGGCCGAGATCGCCGAGCTGGCGTCGAAGGTCCTGGCGCTCGCCATGCCCGGCATGGAGTCGCCGAGAGCGGTGCGCTCCACCGGCGTACAGCCGCGCTTCCGCGTCGTGCGGAACGGTGATCCGGCCGCGACGGTACGCGCGGAGGCCCAGCGGCTGCTCGACCAGGTGGACGGCACGGTCGGTGTCGTCGTCGCCATGAACCGGCGTGAGCAGGCGGCGCGCTGGCTGGCCGGTCTCGGCGACCGCGTGGTGGCGCTGGGCAGCCTGGAGGCCAAGGGGCTGGAGTACGACGCGACGGTCGTGGTCTCCCCGGCGGAGATCGCGGACGAGTCGCCGGCCGGCCTGCGGGTGCTCTACGTCGCGCTGACCCGGGCGACCCGGCAGCTCACGGTGGTCTCGGCGGCCCGCGACGAACCGGACGCGGAGGGCGTACCGGATCTGCTGCGGGACTGATTCCCGGCTCGGTCGCGGGACCGGCCCCGAGCCGGTTCCGCGATTGACCGGCAGTCAACTCGCGCGGACGGAATCACTTACCGGGGTGGTTTGTTAGCCTGGGGGTGGCACCGACTCGATCCAAGCCCCCGGGCCCAACCTTCGTCGCTTCGAGCGACCACTTGCCGCGAGGCGAGCATGGCGGGTCGGTGCCACCCTTTGCGTCAGCTTTACGCCACTGCCACAGACACGTCGGCGGGCCTTCACCACACTTTGGTGAAGGCCTGTTTTCGTCGCGCATCATGGAAGACCGCGTTCCGTAGATAAAGGTCTTTACCTGTTACCGGTCGGTAGGTGCGACGATCTGAAGGTTCCGCCGCCGACGTGGGGCGGGCGGAACGGCAATGAGGCTAGGGAAAGAAGAGGGACTCGGTCATGGCAACGGCGCCCAGCGTCTCGTACTCGATGACGGTCAGGCTGGAGGTGCCCGCGAGCGGTACCGCGGTCTCGCAGCTGACCACGGCCGTGGAGTCCTCCGGCGGCTCGGTGACCGGCCTGGACGTCACCGCCTCCGGCCACCAGAAGCTGCGTATCGACGTCACCATCGCGGCCAGCTCCACGGGGCACGCGGAGGAGATCGTCGAGCGGCTGCGGAGCATCGAGGGCGTCACCCTCGGCAAGGTCTCCGACCGTACGTTCCTGATGCACCTCGGCGGCAAGATCGAGATGCAGTCGAAGCACCCCATCCGCAACCGTGACGATCTCTCGATGATCTACACCCCGGGTGTGGCCCGGGTCTGCATGGCGATCGCGGAGAACCCCGAGGACGCCCGGCGGCTGACCATCAAGCGCAACTCCGTGGCGGTCGTCACGGACGGCTCCGCGGTGCTCGGCCTGGGCAATATCGGCCCCAAGGCCGCGCTGCCCGTCATGGAGGGCAAGGCGGCCCTCTTCAAGCGCTTCGCCGGTATCGACGCCTGGCCGCTCTGCCTGGACACCCAGGACACCGACGCCATCGTCGAGATCGTCAAGGCGATCGCCCCCGGCTTCGCGGGCATCAACCTGGAGGACATCTCCGCGCCCCGCTGCTTCGAGATCGAGGCGCGGCTGCGCGAGGCCCTGGACATCCCGGTCTTCCACGACGACCAGCACGGCACCGCGATCGTGGTGCTCGCGGCCCTGACCAACGCGCTGCGTGTGGTGGGCAAGGGCATCGGGGACGTACGCGTCGTCATGTCCGGCGCGGGCGCGGCCGGTACGGCCATCCTCAAGCTGCTGATCGCGGCGGGCGTCAAGCACACGGTGGTCGCCGACATCCACGGTGTGGTGCACGCGGGCCGCGAGGACCTGGTGGAGGCGGCCCCCGAGTCGCCGCTGCGCTGGATCGCCGACAACACCAACCCCGAGAGCGTCACCGGCACGCTGAAGGAAGCCGTGGTCGACGCGGACGTCTTCATCGGTGTCTCGGCCCCGAATGTGCTGGACGGCGACGACGTCGCGGCCATGGCGGACGGCGCGATCGTCTTCGCCCTCGCCAACCCCGACCCCGAGGTCGACCCGGCGATCGCGCGCGAGACGGCGGCCGTGGTGGCCACCGGCCGCTCCGACTTCCCCAACCAGATCAACAACGTGCTGGTCTTCCCCGGTGTCTTCCGCGGCCTGCTGGACGCCCAGTCCCGCACGGTCAACACGGAGATGATGCTGGCGGCGGCGGCGGCGCTCGCCGATGTCGTCACCGAGGACGAGCTCAACCCGAACTACATCGTGCCCTCGGTCTTCAACGACAAGGTCGCGGGCGCGGTGGCCGGCGCGGTGCGCGACGCCGCCAGGGCGGCCGGCGGGGACGTGACGGCTCCCGTCACCCAGGTCTGATCCGCGGCCCGCGTGCGGGGGAGGGGCCCGGGGCAGCGCGAAAAACGCCCCCTGGCCCGGCCCGAAATGTGACCAGGCCCACGACGGGGCCCGGTAACGCTACCCAGGACTGCGGTACATCTCACGTCCGTCCGGTGCCCGGCGCGTCGCGATTCGCCGGGCCCCACGGGCCCCTCTAGGGTGGCGGACCATGAGCCCCGCCGCTCCAGGGAGGTTTTCAGGGCCTCCGGCGGGCTCAAGGGCCCCAAGGCTCCAAGGAGTCTCCACAGAGTCGACGGAACGTCACGACGACGAGGCAGTGGCGCTTTTCGTGTGACTCCGGAGGGTGCCGGATTGGCTTTCCCGCCGCTGGTGGGGGCAGGATGCGTATTCGGGCGCGAGGGTCTGTCAGCAGACCCGGGTCCGGGGACTGTCCGAGGGCCCTGGCAGCATCGGCTTCGATCTCACGCCTTACAGGCAAGAAGAACACGGGAGTAACAACATGAACCGCAGTGAGCTGGTGGCCGCCCTGGCCGACCGCGCCGAGGTGACCCGCAAGGACGCCGACGCTGTGCTGGCCGCTCTCGCCGAGACGGTCGGTGAGGTCGTCGCCAAGGGCGACGAGAAGGTCACCATCCCCGGCTTCCTGACCTTCGAGCGCACCCACCGTGCCGCTCGGACCGCTCGTAACCCGCAGACCGGCGACCCGATCCAGATCCCGGCCGGCTACAGCGTGAAGGTCTCCGCGGGCTCCAAGCTCAAGGAAGCCGCCAAGGGCAAGTAACACCCATAGGCGACACGCAGGGGCGGCCACCCGGACAGGGTGGCCGCCCCCGGTGTTTCCGGCCGTCAGAGGGCCGTCAGAAGCCCCCGCGGGGTGCCCGCCGGCCCCGGGTACGCCGTCGGCCCCGCTCCGAGGAGAGCGGGGCCGACGGCGTGACGGGTGTGACGGTGCGTCAGACGAGTGCGCCGCCCGGCAGCTCGACCTTCGCGCCCAGCTCGACGAGCTTGTCCATGAAGTTCTCGTAGCCGCGGTTGATCAGATCGATGCCGTGCACCCGCGACGTGCCCTGCGCCGCCAGCGCCGCGATCAGATACGAGAAACCGCCGCGCAGGTCGGGAATGACCAGATCCGCGCCCTGGAGCCGGGTCGGGCCCGACACGACCGCGGAGTGCAGGAAGTTGCGCTGCCCGAAGCGGCAGTCCGAGCCGCCCAGGCACTCCCGGTAGAGCTGGATGTGCGCGCCCATCTGATTGAGCGCGGAGGTGAAGCCCAGCCGCGACTCGTACACCGTCTCGTGGACGATGGAGAGCCCCGACGCCTGCGTCAGCGCCACCACCAGCGGCTGCTGCCAGTCGGTCTGGAAGCCCGGGTGCACGTCCGTCTCCAGCGCGATGGCGTTGAGCGAGCCGCCCGGGTGCCAGAAGCGGATGCCCTCGTCGTCGATCTCGAAGGCGCCGCCGACCTTGCGGTAGGTGTTGAGGAACGTCATCATCGAGCGCTGCTGCGCGCCGCGCACATAGATGTTGCCCTCGGTGGCCAGCGCCGCCGACGCCCAGGAGGCCGCCTCCAGACGGTCGGGCAGCGCCCGGTGCGCATAGCCGTCCAGCCGGTCGACGCCGGTGATCCGGATCGTCCGGTCGGTGTCCATGGAGATGATCGCGCCCATCTTCTGCAGGACGCAGATGAGGTCCTCGATCTCCGGTTCCACGGCCGCGTTGGACAGTTCGGTGACGCCCTCGGCGAGCACGGCCGTCAGCAGCACCTGCTCCGTCGAGCCGACCGAGGGATACGGCAGCCGGATCTTCGTGCCGCGCAGCCGCTGCGGCGCCTCCAGATACTGGCCGTCCGCGCGCTTCTCGATCGTCGCGCCGAACTGGCGCAGCACGTCGAAGTGGAAGTCGATCGGCCGGCCGCCGATGTCGCAGCCGCCGAGACCCGGAATGAACGCGTGGCCGAGCCGGTGCAGCAGCGGTCCGCAGAAGAGGATCGGAATGCGCGACGAGCCCGCGTGGGCATCGATGTCGGCGACATTCGCGCTCTCGACATGGGTCGGGTCGAGGATCAGCTCACCCGGTTCGTCACCCGGACGCACGGTCACACCGTGCAATTGCAGCAGTCCCCGTACGACCCGTACGTCGCGGATGTCGGGCACATTGCGCAGTCTGCTCGGACCGCTGCCGAGAAGCGCGGCGACCATGGCCTTCGGCACCAGGTTCTTCGCGCCGCGGACGCGGATCTCGCCCTCCAGCGGGGTTCCGCCGTGGACAAGCATTACATCGTCTGTGCCGGTCATGAATCTCGCGTTCCGGAGTGGGCGGGCAGGTGGTCAAGGAAAAGGGTAAGGGGCCCGGACCCCCGTCCCGTAAGGCCCGGGGAGCGGCAGACGTACAGGTTTCACGTAATTGAAGCGACTCGACACGTACCGTCCCGGACTCCTCGCGGAGGGTCACCATGTCGATTTCCGGGCAACCGCGTGCTCCCGTCGCCGCCGGGTGTTCTGAGCTGCGTTCACGCGCACTGTGCCGGGCGCGCCCCGCGAACCCCGAATATGCGGGATCATGTCTCGCATGACCGAGGTGTCCTCGCTCACAGGGCGGCTGCTTGTCGCGACTCCCGCCCTGGCCGACCCGAATTTCGACCGCGCGGTGGTGCTGCTCCTCGACCACGACGAGGAGGGCTCGCTCGGCGTGGTCCTCAACAGGCCCACGCCCGTGGGCGTCGCGGACATCCTGGAGTCCTGGGGGGAGCTGGCGGGCGACCCCGGTGTGGTCTTCCAGGGCGGGCCCGTCTCCCTGGACTCGGCCCTCGGCCTCGCCGTGATCCCGGGCGACGAGGGGCCGTTGGGGTGGCGCAGGGTGTACGGGGCGATCGGCCTCGTCGATCTGGAGACCCCGCCCGAACTGCTCGCGCGGGCGCTCGGCTCGCTGCGGATCTTCGCGGGATACGCGGGCTGGGGCCCCGGTCAGCTGGAGGAGGAGCTGGGCGAAGGGGCGTGGTACGTCGTGGAGTCGGAGCCGGGCGATGTGTCGTCGCCGAGACCGGAGAGCCTGTGGCGCGCGGTGCTGCGCAGACAGCGCGGCGAGCTGGCCATGGTCGCGACATATCCGGACGATCCCTCCCTCAACTGACCGGCCGGCCGGTCCTGCCCGTGCCGCGGTCGATCCCTCGGTGTCCCGTTCCGCCGTCGGCCCGGCCCTCGGCGCGCCGATCGCCCCGGTGGTCGTCGCCCGGCGTGTCGTCGGCGTGTCGGCGCGATGCGTGAGCGTATGGCTCCGGAGTGCACGGACCCGGAGCCTCCGGGATGCCCCGGGCGTGGGTACCCTTGGCTGCTATGAGCACTCTTGAGCCCGAGCGCGGGGCAGGTACGGGCACCCTCGTGGAGCCGACACCACAGGTGTCGCACGGCGACGGCGACCACGAGCGCTTCGCCCACTACGTCCAGAAGGACAAGATCATGGCGAGTGCCCTCGACGGCACTCCCGTGGTCGCACTGTGCGGAAAGGTCTGGGTGCCGGGGCGCGACCCCAAGAAGTACCCGGTCTGTCCGATGTGCAAGGAGATCTACGAGTCCATGGGTCCCGGCGGGGACAAGGGCAAGGACAAGGGCAAGGGCAAGGACAGCGGCAAGAAGTAGCGACCGCTGGTCCACTGTCGGCAGACGGCCTCCGGGGCGCGCGTGCACACGCGCACCCCGGAGGCCGTCTCGCGTTGTCGTGCGCGGGTGCCGTACGGGGGTTCCGTGCGGGTGTCGCGCGAGGGCCGCCCGGGGGGCTTCGTCGGGGCTTCGCCGGGGCTTCGCCGGGGCTTCGCGTCACAGATTGGTTGAGACCACTTGTCGGCGACTTCCAGCCGCGCTTAATCTCCTGCGAGTTGTGCAGCACGAAACGTACGTTGCGCATGCTGCAACGCCGACCCGTAGGGATCCCGGATGAAGCTTTCCTCTCGCATTGCCGTCCCGGTCGCGGCGCTCGCGCTCACCGGCCTCACCGCCACCGCCTGCGCCCCCCAGACCTCCGACACCAGCTCGACGAAGGACGAGAAGAGCGGCACGCTGCGCGTCTGGCTCTTCCAGGAGGTCAACAACAAGCCCAAGGAGGAGGTCGTCGACGCCGCCGTCGCCGCCTTCGGCAAGGAGCACGAGGGGACGAAGGTCGAGATCGAGTACATCCCGGTCGAGACCCGCGCCCAGCGCATCAAGGCCGCCTTCAACGACCCGAAGAGCGCCCCGGACCTGATCGAGTACGGCAACACCGACACGGCCGGCTACGTCAAGGACGGTGGACTCGCCGACGTCACGAAGGAGTTCGACGCCTGGGACGAGGCCAAGGACACCGACCCGACGGCCCGGCAGTCCGTCACGGTCGACGGCAAGATCTACGGAGCGCCCCTCTTCGTCGGCGTCCGCGCGCTCTACTACCGCACCGATGTCTTCGAGGAGTTGGGGATCGACGCCCCCAAGTCCCAGGCGGAGCTGATCTCCACGGCCAAGAAGGTCCACAAGGCGAAGCCGGAGCTGTACGGGCTCGCGGTCGGCGGCGCGTACACCTACGGCGCGATGCCGTTCCTGTGGGCGAACGGCGGCGAACTGGCCGAGGAGAGCGGCGGTACGTACAAGTCCGCCGTCAACAGCCCGGCCGCCCGCAAGGGCATCGAGGCGTACACCTCCCTCTTCGGCGACGACAACTGTCCGGCCGCCAAGTGCGCCTCGATGGGCGGCAACGCGACGGTGACCGCCTTCGCGTCCGGGAAGGCCGCGATGGCGATCGGCGGCGACTTCAGCCACCAGGCCGTCGAGGCGGGCACCGTGAAGGGCAAGTACGCGGTCGTGCCGCTGCCCGGGGTCGAGGCGGGCTCGATCGCGCCGGCCTTCGCGGGCGGCAACAACATCGGCGTACTGAAGAGCAGCCCGCGCCGCACGCTCGCCGTCGACCTGATGAAGTCGTTCACCGGCAAGGAGACCCAGGCCAAGCTGTTCGACGCGATGGGCTTCCTGCCGACGTACAAGGACGTACTGGCCGACTCGGCGAAGAAGCAGCCGTTCATCGAGCCCTTCGTCAAGACCCTCGGCGCGGGCGCCAAGTTCGTCCCCGCGTCGCCGGGCTGGGCGCAGATCGACTCCTCGCTCATCCTGCCGACGATGTTCCAGGAGATCGTCAGCGGCCGTAAGGACGTCGCCGCCGCGTCGGACGACGCGGCGAAGAAGATGGACGCGGCGTTCTCGTCCGCGGGCTGAGCGCCATGACGACCGACGCCGGCCGGATCGACTCCGGCCGTAAGGCCACCGGGGTCCCGGGGCCCGTACCCGAGGCCCGGCAGGCGCCCAGGAAGGCCCGGCGGAACCCCCGCCGGGCCGGCCGGGCCGGCTGGACCCCCTGGCTCTATCTCGCGCCCGCGCTCGTCGTCCTCGGCGGGCTGCTGGTCTACCCGATCTACCAACTCGGCCTGATCTCCTTCCTGGAGTACACCCAGGCGCAGGTCAGCGGCGGGGAACCGACCACCTTCAAGGGCTTCGGCAACTACACCGCGCTGTTCGGCGACAGCCAGTTCTGGCAGGTGCTGCTGGCGACCGTGCTGTTCGCCGCGGCGTGTGTCGTCGCCACCCTGGCGGTCGGCTGCGCGCTCGCCGTCCTGCTGACGCGCGTACGGGCCGCACCCCGGCTCGCGCTGATGCTCGCCGCGCTCGGCGCCTGGGCCACCCCGGCGATCACCGGCTCCACGGTCTGGGTGTTCCTCTTCGACCCGGACTACGGACCCGTCAACCGGCTGCTGGGGCTCGGCGACTTCTCCTGGACGTACGGCCGCTACAGCGCCTTCGCGCTCGTCCTGTTCGAAGTGGTGTGGTGCTCGTTCCCGTTCGTGATGGTGACCGTCTACGCGGGCATCAAGGCCATCCCCGGCGAGGTGCTTGAGGCCGCCTCGCTGGACGGTGCCTCGCAGTGGCGGATCTGGCGGTCGATCACCGCGCCCATGCTGCGGCCGATCCTGGTGGTCGTCACCATCCAGTCGATCATCTGGGACTTCAAGGTCTTCACCCAGATCTATGTGATGACGAACGGCGGCGGAATCGCGGGCCAGAATCTCGTGCTCAATGTCTACGCCTATCAGAAGGCCTTCGCGTCCTCGCAGTACAGCCTGGGCTCGGCGATCGGCGTGGTCATGCTGCTGATTCTGCTGGCGGTCACGCTCGTCTATCTGCGACTGATCCGACGCCGGGGAGAAGAACTGTGAACCTGCTCGGTATTCGCCGCCCCTGGCGGCTGCTGGCCGAGGCATCGGCCCTCGTCATCGCCGTGATCGTGGCCTTTCCGCTGTACTGGATGGTCCTGTCCGCGTTCAAACCGGCCGGTGAGATCCAGTCCACGGAAGCCCGTCCCTGGACACTCTCGCCGTCGCTCGACTCGTTCCGCCGGGTCTTCGAACAGCAGGAATTCGGGCGGTACTTCCTCAACAGCCTGGCGGTCGCCGGAACGGTCGTGATCGCCTCCGCGCTGATCGCGTTTCTGGCCGCGACGGCCGTCACCCGGTTCCGTTTCCGATTCCGTACGACCCTCCTGATCATGTTCCTCGTCGCGCAGATGGTGCCGATCGAGGCGCTGGCCATCCCGCTGTTCTTCCTGATGCGGGACGCGGGGCTGCTCAATACGCTCGGCTCGCTCGTCCTGCCGCATCTCGCCTTCTCGCTTCCGTTCGCCGTCTGGATGCTGCGCGGATTCGTCAAGGCCGTACCCGAGGCGCTGGAGGAGGCCGCCTACATCGACGGCGCGAGCCGTACCCGGTTCCTGTGGCAGATCCTTTTCCCGCTGGTCTTCCCCGGGCTTGTCGCGACGAGTGTCTTCTCCTTCATCTCGACCTGGAACGACTTCCTCTTCGCCAAGTCCTTCATCATCAGCGACACCTCCCAGTCGACCCTTCCGATGGCGCTGCTGGTCTTCTTCAAACCGGACGAGAACGACTGGGGCGGGATCATGGCCGCGTCTACGGTGATGACCGTTCCCGTGCTGGTTTTCTTTGTGCTCGTACAACGGCGCCTGGTCTCCGGACTCGGCGGCGCCGTCAAGGATTAGAGGTGGACTTCATGGATCTGATCCCGGACCCCAGGCGTGCCTGGCCGACGCATCCGGGAGCGGGTGTCTTCCCGCTCGACGACGCGACGGTGATCGTGGCGGAGCCCGGTACGGAGGGCGTGGCGCGATGGTTCCGCACCACCGTCGGAGCCGCGACGGGGCTGCCCTTCCCGGACGACTCCGGTGTCGTCGGCGCCGACGACAACCGGATCGTGCTGGGGATCAGTCCGGACATCGCGCGCGAACTGGGCCCCGAGGGGTACCGGATCAGCGTCGACGCGGAGGCGATCCGTATCGAGGGCGGGGCCGCGGCCGGGGTCTTCTGGGGCGCGGGGACCCTCCGGCAGCTGCTCGGGCCCGACGCGTACCGCAGGGCCCCGCTCGACCCCGCGCGCGAGTGGTCCGTACCGATGACCCTCATCGAGGACGCGCCCCGCTTCGGCTGGCGCGGGCTGATGCTCGACGTGGCACGCCACTTCATGCCCAAGGACGGCGTCCTGCGCTATCTGGACCTGCTCGCCGCCCACAAGCTGAATGTCTTCCACTTCCATCTCACCGACGACCAGGGCTGGCGCGTCGAGATCAAGAAGCATCCGAGACTGACGGAAGTCGGCTCCTGGCGACCGCGCACCAAATGGGGCCACCGCGCCTCCGAGCTCTGGGAGGAGAAGCCGCACGGCGGTTACTACACCCAGGACGACATCCGCGAGATCGTCGCGTACGCCGCCGAGCTGCATATCACCGTCGTCCCCGAGATCGAAATCCCGGGACATTCGCAGGCCGCCATCGCCGCGTATCCGGAACTCGGCAACACCGATGTCATCGACACGACCTCCCTCACCGTCTGGGACACCTGGGGCATTAACGCAAACGTACTCGCCCCCACTGACAACACCCTGCGGTTCTACGAGGACGTCTTCGAGGAAGTGCTCGCACTCTTCCCCTCGACCTTCATCCACGTCGGCGGGGACGAGTGCCTCAAGGACCAGTGGAAGGCGTCACCGGCGGCCCAGGCCACGATCGCGCGGCTCGGTCTGACCGACGAGGACGGCCTCCAGTCCTGGTTCATCCGGCACTTCGACCGCTGGCTCGCCGAGCGCGGCCGGCGGCTGATCGGCTGGGACGAGATCCTGGAAGGCGGGCTCGCGCCGGGCGCCGCCGTGTCGTCCTGGCGCGGATACGCGGGCGGGATCGCCGCCGCGAAGGCGGGCCACGACGTCGTCATGTGCCCCGAGCAGCAGGTGTATCTGGACCACCGTCAGGCGGCGGGCGACGACGAGCCGATGCCCATCGGGTACGTACGCACCCTGGAGGACGTCTACCGCTTCGAGCCGCTGCCTCCCCAGCTCACCGAGGAGGAGGCGGCCCATGTCCTCGGCACCCAGGCCAATGTCTGGACCGAGGTGATGCAGGACAGCTCCCGCGTCGACTACCAGGTCTTCCCTCGGCTCGCCGCCTTCGCCGAAGTCGCCTGGTCGGATCTTCCCGCCCCCGCCGAACGTGATTTCGCCGACTTCGAGCAGCGCATGGCCGAGCACTACCGGCGCCTTGACGCGCTCGGGGTCGAATACCGCCCGCCCGGCGGGCCGTTGCCCTGGCAGCGCCGCCCCGGCGTGCTCGGCCGCCCGATCGAGGGGGCGCCCCCAAACGTGTGAGCCCACCGGGAGATGGCCGCCCCGAGCCGGTGTCCCTGCGACCGTGGTAGTCCGTAAGGATAAGCAGTCCGTCAGGACAAGTCGCACAACGACCGCTGAAGAGTGGCATTCCGTATGTGACGGCGAAGAGGTGCGAAACCGGACCTTCCCCCTGGTGGGGGACGGATACGTCCTTCGCGGACCCTCGCGTCGGGCGGACCGGAAGATGTGCCAGAGTTGCCACGTCCGGTCTGTGAGCACGTACGGTACGGCAACACGGGCGGGACACCGGGACACCGGAAAGGGGCAGCTGGGTTGACCACGCACGCACCGCAGACGGCGCAGTTCGTGACGCTGCCGGCCACGCTGGACGAGGCCGTGGCGGCGCTCACCGCGATGCCCGCAGCCGTGCCCGTCGCGGGTGGAACCGATCTCATGGCGGCCGTCAACAAGGGCCAGCTGCGGCCCGCGGGACTCGTCGGCCTCGGCCGGATCAGCGAGCTGCGCGGCTGGCACTACCAGGACGGTCACGCCCTGCTCGGCGCCGGTCTCACCCACGCGCGCATGGGCAGACCGGACTTCGCGGCCCTCATCCCCGCGCTCGCCGCGTCCGCGCGCGCGGCGGGCCCGCCCCAGATCCGTAACGCCGGGACGCTCGGCGGCAATATCGCCACCGCGGCCCCGACCGGCGACGCGCTGCCCGTACTCGCCGCGCTGGAGGCCGATCTGGTGGTCGGAGGGCCCGGCGGCGCGCGCCGTGAGATCCCCGTCTCGCATCTGCTGGCCGGCCGCGAGATGCTCGCGCCCGCCGAACTCATCGGCTTCGTGCGGGTGCCCCTGCTGCACGCCCCGCAGGTCTTCCTCAAGGCGACGGGACGGACCGGACCCGGCAGGGCCACGGCGTCCGTGGCCGTCGTGCTCGACCCGGCGCGGCGCGGGGTGCGGTGCGCGGTCGGCGCGATCGCCCCGATGCCGCTGCGCCCGCTGGAGGCGGAGCGCTGGATCGCCTCACTGATCGACTGGGACGGCGCGCGGGGGCTCGCGCAGGAGGCGCTCGCCGCCTTCGGCGAGTACGTCGCCGCGGCCTGTATCCCGGACCCGCCGGCGCCGGACGACGGGGGCGAAGCGCCACCGCCGTCACCCGCCGTACTGCATCTGCGGCGTACCGTCGCCGCGCTGGCCCGACGGGCACTGGGGAGGGCGCTGTCGTGACCACCAACGAGAACTCCGCTGCCGGCTCCGGGGACCAGGGCGGCTGGCAGCCGGTCCCGCAGGGAGGGGAGTACGACGGCGAGTCGACCGCCTTCGTGCACCTGCCCCCGGAGGACACCTTCGACGCGCCGCTGGCCGCGCCGGGGCACGGATACGTACCGCCGCAGATCGTGCCGCCGACACCGGTGGACCCGTCGGCGGCCGATGCCCAGGGCGAGGTGCACTGGCCGGCCGCCGGGCAGGTCGGCGGGGCACAGGACCACGCGCCCTACGCCCAGGGCGGTTATGTCCAGGGCGGGTACGCGCAGGGCGGTTACGGCCACGGCGGCTACGGGCCCGGCGGTGGCTACGACCCGCAGGCGACGGGCCACTGGACCTTCGACACCACGGGCGCGGACGCGGGTAACGGCGCCGACGCCGGGGCGGTCGCGGGCGCGGGCGCGGGACAGGCCGCGCCGGGGGACGCCACCGGCGGATCGGAGCTGACCGGTCAGTGGACGATCCCGATCGCCCAGGGTGATCTTCCGGATGAATCGGGCGAGTTCAGCAAGTCGGTGCTGGCGGCCCAGTGGAACGGCGGCAGCCCGCCGGCGACGCTGCCGGGCGGCGCCGCCGCGCCATGGGCGACGGAACCGGCATCTCCCGCAGGAGACGCCGGGGGATTCACCGCCCCTGAGGGCGTCGAGGCACCGGGGGTCCCGGAGGCTTCGGCGGCCACGGAAGCGGCTCCGGTGGCTCCGGCGGCACCGATGGCTCCGGTGGCCGTCGAGCCCGAGCCGTCCGCCGCCCTGCCGGACGCCGTACCGGACCTCGCGCACGAGCCCGGCCCGGGGACCGTGCCCGAGGCGGTCCACGAAGCCGCTTCCGTGGCCGCTCCCGAGATCCCGGCGGAGCCCGAGCACGCCGCTGAACACGCCGTTGAGCCCGTGGCGGAGGCCGCGCCGGAGCCGGCGGCGGAATCCGAGCCCGCGCCGGAGGCCGGGCCCGAGCCCGAGCCGGCGGTGCTCACCAGCAGCAACGACAGCGCCGAACACCCCTCCGGCTCCTACGTCCTGCGCGTCAACGGCGCCGACCGTCCCGTCACGGACGCCTGGATCGGCGAGTCGCTCCTGTACGTGCTGCGCGAGCGCCTCGGCCTCGCGGGCGCCAAGGACGGCTGCTCCCAGGGCGAATGCGGCGCCTGCAACGTCCAGGTCGACGGCCGGCTCGTCGCCTCCTGCCTCGTCCCCGCCGCCACCGCCGCCGGATCCGAGGTCCGTACCGTCGAGGGGCTGGCCGCCGACGGCGAACCCTCCGACGTCCAGCGGGCGCTGGCGAAGTGCGGAGCGGTGCAGTGCGGGTTCTGCGTCCCCGGTATGGCCATGACCGTCCACGACCTCCTGGAGGGCAACCACGCCCCCACCGAGCTGGAGACCCGCCAGGCGCTCTGCGGCAACCTCTGCCGCTGCTCGGGCTACCGCGGTGTGCTCGACGCCGTGAGCGAGGTCGTCGCCGGGCGCAGGGCGAGCGCGGAGGCCGCCGCCGCGGCCACCGAGGAAGCCCGCATCCCGCATCAGGCACCCCCCGGGGCCGGCGGCGTCCAGCCCCCGCACGCGAACCCGCACAGCAACCCGCACGCCCCGCACACCCCGCACACTCCGCACAGCAACTCGCACCCGCACTCGCCCGACGGAGGCATGGCGTGAGCAACGACGCGGCCACCGGGACCCCGACGCTCGACGGCCCCCAGCAGGAGCCTCCCGCGCACGGCCTCGGCGCATCCCTCCTTCCGGCCGACGCGCGCGCGAAGACCGAGGGCACGTTCCCGTACGCCGCCGACCTGTGGGCCGAGGGCCTGCTGTGGGCGGCGATCCTGCGCTCGCCGCACCCGCACGCCCGTATCGTCTCGATCGACACCGCCGCGGCCGCCGAGATGCCGGGCGTGCGCGCCGTCGTCACGCACGAGGACGTCCCGGGCGACTCGGCGTACGGCAGACGGATCGCCGACCGCCCCGTCTTCGCCTCGGAGGTCGTACGCCACCACGGCGAGGCGATCGCCGCCGTTGCCGCCGACCACCCCGACACGGCCCGGCTCGCCGCCGCCGCCATCGCCGTCGAGTACGAGGTGCTCGACCCGGTGACCGACCCCGAGAAGGCGTTCGCCGCCGAGCCGCTGCACCCCGACGGCAATCTGATCCGCCATATCCCGCTGCGCTACGGCGACCCGGACATCACCGGCGAGGTCGTGGTGGAGGGGCTGTACCGCATCGGCCGCCAGGACCCGGCGCCCATCGGCGCCGAGGCGGGTCTCGCCGTACCGCGGCCCGACGGCGGCGTCGAGATCTACACCGCCTCCACCGATCCGCACACCGACCGCGATCTGGCCGCCGCGTGCTTCGGCCTGGACCCGGACCGGGTGAAGGTCGTCGTCACCGGCGTGCCCGGCGCCACCGGCGACCGCGAGGACCCGGGCTTCCAGATCCCCCTCGGCCTGCTCGCGCTGCGCACCGGCTGCCCGGTCAAACTCGCCGCGACCCGCGAGGAGTCGTTCCTCGGCCACGCCCACCGCCACCCGACGCTGCTGCGCTACCGCCACCACGCGGACGCCGAGGGCCGGCTCGTCAAGGTCGAGGCCCAGATCCTGCTGGACGCGGGCGCGTACGCGGACGCCTCGTCCGAGTCCCTGGCGGCGGCGGTCGCCTTCGCCTGCGGCCCGTACGTCGTCCCGCACGCCTTCATCGAGGGCTGGGCCGTACGCACCAACAACCCGCCCTCCGGACATGTACGGGGCGAGGGCGCGATGCAGGTGTGCGCGGCGTACGAGGGCCAGATGGACAAGCTGGCCGCCAAGCTGGGCGTGGAACCGGCCGAGCTGCGCCTGCGCAACGTGCTGGCCACCGGCGACATCCTGCCCACCAGCCAGACGGTGACCTGCCCGGCGCCCGTGGCCGAACTGCTCCGTTCCGTACGCGACTTCCCGCTGCCCCCGCTCCCCAAGGACACCCCCGAGGCGGCCTGGCTGCTGCCCGGCGGCCCCGAGGGCGCGGGCGAGCCGGGGGCCGTGCGCCGGGGTGTCGGCTACGCGCTCGGCATGGTCCATATGCTCGGCGCGGAGGGCGCGGACGAGGTCTCCACGGCCACCGTCAAGGTCCACGACGGCGTCGCCACGGTCATCTGCGCGGCCGTCGAGACCGGCCAGGGCTTCGCCACCCTCGCCCGGCAGATCGTGCAGGAGACGCTGGGCATCGAGGAGGTCCATGTCGCCCCGGTCGACACGGACCAGCCCCCGGCGGGACCGGCCGCCCACGGCCGGCACACCTGGGTCTCGGGCGGCGCGGTCGAGCGGGCGGCGAAGATGGTCCGCACGCAGCTGCTCCAGCCGCTGGCCCACAAGTTCGGGATGTCCACCGAACTGCTCCAGATCACGGACGGCAAGATCACCTCGTACGACGGTGTGCTGTCCACGACGGTCACCGAGGCGATGGACGGCAAGGAACTCTGGGCGACGGCGCAGTGCCGCCCCCACCCCACCGAACCCCTCGACGCCTCGGGACAGGGCGACGCCTTCGTGGGCCTGGCCTTCTGCGCGATCCGCGCGGTCGTGGACGTCGACATCGAGCTGGGCTCGGTCCGGGTCGTCGAGATGGCCGTGGCCCAGGACGTCGGGCGCGTCCTCAACCCGGCGCAGCTGGCCACCCGTATCGAGGCGGGCGTCACCCAGGGCATCGGCACGGCCCTGACGGAGAACCTCCGCACGACCCGAGGTCTGGTCCGCCGCCCCGACCTCACGGGGTACGCGCTCCCGACATCCCTGGACGCCCCGGACATCCGTATCGTCAAGCTGGTCGAGGAGCGCGACGTGGTGGCCCCCTTCGGCGCCAAGCCCGCGAGCGCGGCCCCGGTGGTCACCTCCCCGGCGGCGGTCGCCTCAGCCGTCCGCGCGGCCACGGGCCGCCCCATCAGCCGCCTCCCGATCCGCCCCCAGGCAGCGGTGGCGGCGCCGCCCCCGGGCACCTGAGGACCGGCGCGGGCTCGGCGGTCGGCCGGCGGGCGCCGGACCAACTCCCAGGATGGTCAACGCCGCACACGGGGGTGCCCCTGCCGTCCGCCACGAGATCGGCGTACGACAGGGGCCGTTCAGTCGGCCACGGAGGCTACTTGCCCTCGCCGCCTTGCGGGGCGGGCTCTCGGGGGGCCTCAGGGGGCATGGGGCCTCCGTCATGCTTCCCGCTGTCCGCCTCGGCGGTTACCTCCATGTCACCGGGGTGCTTGAAGGGGACTCCGCGCCACCCTCCAGCGTCGGGTGTGCGCGTCTCGTACCTGTCGACGGCAGCAACGCTCATCCACGAACCTCCTCTTTCGCGAGAGGCCATGCCGCCGTACTGTCGATGGCATGGCCCGTGGCCGCGGAGAGTCATCTCCGCGGGCTGGTCACCCGCCCTGGCGCTCGACCTGTCCAGGGTTTCCACCGCCGGGGCGGGAGCTTCTTCAGTGGACGGTCGCCTCGAACCGGGACCGCCCTTCTCGTGAGCCTCAAGCTTGCCGGCGACGATTTCAGCCGCCGCCCATATCTGCCCCTCCGAGACTCCTTGACCGGAATCAAAGATAAAGGCAGCTGACGGGCCTTCCGGTCAGTATTCCTGTTGTCGGGTAAGAATCATGAGCGGCATGTGTCGGCCCACTCGGACAATTTTTCACGGCATCGCTCTCCGAACAAGGAGTAGCGTTCGAACACGGAGAACTCATCAAGATATGCGGAGACGTCTCGGTGGTCTCGAAAAACCATCGCTCCCGTCTGTGTCTCCACTGTGGCTATCCGAGTGTCATAGACGGTGAAGGTATTCAATGGGGCCACCGGTATATGGCTGTCCAGAGCGATGACCCCGAGTCGGACATTCGGCAGCAAGCTGATCGATGCAAGCCGGTCCATCTGCATGGCCATGGCCGGTGCGGGGAGAAACGGCCATCTGACAGCCTGTTCGGTCAGGATGAACGTGAAACGCTTCGACGCGTCGTAAAGAATTGATTGTCGTTCCAGCTTCTTGGTGATCGTCTTTCCGTGGTCTCCGGGGATGTGGGCAAGGCTCGCCCTCACATATTCGGGCGTCGCGAGCAGGCCAGTCACCATGGACAGAAGGAAATACCGAAACTCTTTGGAGGTCCGCTCGAAGCCGACCAGCTCATTCTGCTTCTTCTCCAGCCCCGTGCGACGTTGCGACCAGACGTCCTGCCATTCGGTGTTCGCCGTGCGAGCAAGGGCCGCTACCCGTGTGACAAGGTCGGGCGGAGCATCCAAGGCTCTGAGGATCAGTTCTACGTCAACGAGGCTCGGCGTCAGCTTCGAGCTCTCAATGTTGCTGATCTTTGTCTGAGACATATTGCAGCGCTGAGCGAGCCGGGTCTGAGTGATCTCGGCTCGCTTGCGGAGTGTCCTGAGTGTGTCGGCTAGGTCCGCTCTGGACTGTCCTAGCTCTTCCGGATCAAACGTCAAGGCCCTTCACGTACTCCTCAAAGGGCACCGACTCGGCCAACGCGATGCGCTGATACCCGAGGTACGGCGTTACGTCACCCTCGTACACTTCCCGACCGATCTGCGTGCCGTCCGTCTCATAGTGCATGAGGACGACTTCCTTCTTGTCGAACATCCAGAAATCTTGGACGCCGGCCAGGGGGTTATCCCGTCCGGTCACGTCCATGATCCGAATATCTTCGCCGGCCCACACGTGCGGCCGGTAGTACATGAACTCGTACTGGAGGTACGTGGAGAGGGGGCGGGTGACGATGTGAACGCGCCCTTTGCTCTTTCCTTCGCCCCGTACCCTTCTCAGATCTTCGGTGTAGTCGTTCGAGTGTGTGTGAGGGTTGATGCGCTCACCCGCCAGAAAGGCGCTGATCTCGTCTTCTTCCTGTGGGACGTTGTAGGCGGGCATGGTCTCAAGTCGCCACGCCTCGCTCCCGAAGTCCCGGAACCTTTGCTGCCACGCTTCACCAGCCAAGAGCACGAACAGCCTCCTTGAGAATCGCTTCCGGAATTTCTACCAGGGCCTCTCCCTGTGGGGGCTGGAAAGCATGGGACAGGTCGCCCTGAACGACAATGGAGCCGCTTGCGGTCCGGTAGACGTTGGGGCAGTCGTTTTGATTGCATTCCCCGTTGCCGCTACCGGTAAGTCGGGTGAGTTCCTCGCGCGCCATGACGAAACCCCTTGTGTTCGGCCCCTGTTGAGGCTCTTCAACACGACGGTACGAGCGCTGATCCTCGACCGTCCATGTGGCAACGCCAATATTCGCGTAGTCGGGTAAAGATCTTGATGGGCGCCCCGTAGGCGCCCGTCGGCGGTCGCAGGCCCGAGGGGAAACGGCACGAGACCCTGCGGGCCTCGACCGGGCGCGGGTGGGCCGAGGACACGGCCCATGACATGAAAGCGGCCGCCCGGCGATTCCGGGCGGCCGCTTTCGGACCTGGAGGCCGTGGCGGGAATCGAACCCACGTAACTCGCTTTGCAGGCGAGCCCCTGAACCACTCGGGCACACGGCCGTGCCTTGACTTCTGTTCACGACCGTAGGTCCGCCGTGCGCGGGGCTCAAGGTGTCCGGGCGGGCCGCAACGCGACTGCCACACTCCGTTCACGGTGGGCCCGTCGGCGAGGGTGGGGACGGGGCCGGGGCGGCGTACGTCCAAGGGACCAGATCCGATCAGCCTTACGACAGGGCCGAATCAGGACTGTGCCCCTTACTCTGAGACCATGACCGCCCTGGACCCACGCGACGCGGATGTCGCTCCCGCCGACATATCCGCCGTGGCGGACCCCCTACGGAAGTCCCCGGCCCGCGACCAGGGCGGCGCCCCTGAGCAGGGCGGGGTGCTGGGGCCCGAGCATCGGGCGCTCAGTATCGGCATCGTCTCCGTCGTCCTGCTCATCGCCTTCGAGGCGACCGCCGTCGGTACCGCGATGCCGGTCGCCGCGCGGGAGCTGAACGGGATTCCGCTGTACGCCTTCGCCTTCTCCGCGTACTTCACCACCAGCCTCTTCGCCATGGTGCTCTCCGGCCAGTGGGCCGACCGCAGCGGGCCGCTCGCGCCGCTCGCCACCGGTATCAGCGCCTTCGGGGCCGGGCTGCTGCTCTCGGGCACGGCGGGCACCATGTGGCTGTTCATCCTCGGCCGCGCCGTCCAGGGCCTCGGTGGCGGGCTGGTCATCGTCGCGCTCTACGTCGTCGTCAGCCGGGCCTACCCGGAGCGGCTGCGGCCCGCGATCATGGCCGCGTTCGCCGCGAGCTGGGTGATCCCCTCCGTCGTCGGACCGCTCGCCTCCGGCACCGTCACCGAACACCTCGGCTGGCGCTGGGTCTTCATCGGCATCCCGGCCCTGGTCGTGCTGCCGCTGGTGCTCGCGCTGCCCGCGATACGCCGCAAGGCGTCGGGGCCCGCCGATGCGGAGGGGCCCGTCCCGGCGTTCGACCGGCGCCGGATCCGGCTCGCGCTCGGGATCTCGCTGGGCGCGGGGCTGCTCCAGTACGCGGGGCAGGCTCTGCGCTGGCTCTCGCTGCTCCCGGCGCTGGCCGGTGTCGCGTTCCTCGTCCCCGCCGTTCTCGGACTGCTGCCGGGCGGCACCTGGCGCGCGGCGCGCGGGCTGCCCTCCGTGGTGCTGCTGCGCGGGGTCGCCGCAGGCGCCTTCATCGCCGCCGAGAGCTTCGTACCGCTGATGCTCGTCACCCAGCGCGGGCTGTCGCCGACGATGGCCGGGCTCTCGCTCGCGGTGGGCGGCGCGACCTGGGCGCTCGGCTCGTACGTGCAGTCCAGGCCGCGCCTGGAGCCGTACCGCGAGCGGCTGATGGCGGGCGGGATGGTGCTGGTCGCCCTGTCGATCGCGACCGCGCCGAGCGTGCTCATCGCGTCCGTACCGGTGTGGATCGTCGCGGTCGCCTGGGCGTTCGGCTGTCTCGGCATGGGCGCCGTGATCGCCTCCACCAGCGTGCTGCTGCTCAAGCTCTCGGCGCCGGAGGAGGCGGGCGCCAACTCCGCCGCGCTCCAGATCTCCGACGGGCTGTCGAACGTGCTCCTGCTGGCCGCGGGAGGCGCGGCGTTCGCGGCCCTGGGCGGCGGCGCGGTGGGCGGCCACGCCGTCTCGGCCGCGTCGGGCGCCGGGGGTTCCCATCCGGCGGCCTTCGCCGCGGTGTTCCTGCCGATGGCGGTGGTGGCGCTGGTGGGGGTGTGGGTGGCGACGCGTATACGGACGCGCTGAGCGCGGCGGACGCGCTGAGCGCGGCGGATACGGGCCCGTGGTGTACGCGTACGGGCCTGCCTGTAATGCCCGCCTCTCGCCCAACCGCCCTGTTAGCGTTGACCCTTGACCGAGGGGGCGGGAGCGGCGCGATGACAGCGACCACGTTTCGTATCGGCGGGGACCTGAGCGTACGGCGGCTCGGGTTCGGCGCGATGGGGCTGCCGACGGAGCCGGGCCCGGCCCGTGAGGTCTCCCTCGGCGTCGCCCGGCGGGCCGTCGAGCTGGGCGTCACACTGATCGACACCGCCCATCTGTACGGCGGGGGAGCCAACGAGGAACTCCTCGCCGAGGCCCTGCACCCCTACGCGGACGGGCTGCTCGTCACCACCAAGGTCGGCGTCGCGCGATCGGCCGAGACGGGCGAGTGGCGGCTCGACGGCCGCCCGGACGTCCTGCGCGACCAGGTCGAGAACGCCCTTCGCCGGCTGCGCGTCGAGCGGCTCGAACTGCTCCAGCTGCACCGCCTCGATCCGGAGGTGCCCCTCGCCGACCAACTCGGCGCGCTGCGGGAGTTGCAGACCGCGGGCAAGGTGGGCCGGCTCGGGCTGTCCGAGATCACCGTCGCGGAACTCGAACAGGCGCGGGAGATCATCGACGTCGTGTCCGTGCAGAACCGCTACAGCGTGCTCGACCGCGAGCACGAGTCCGTGCTCGTGGCCTGCGAGGCGGCGGGGATCGCCTTCCTGCCCTGGCGCCCCGTCGCCTGGGGCACATCGGGCGCCGACCCCGAGATCACCGCCGTGGCGGCCGAGCTCGACGCCACCCCCACACAAGTCGCGCTCGCCTGGCTCCTCGACCGCTCGCCGGTCATCCTCCCGATCCCGGGCACCGCCCGGATCGATCATCTGGAGGAGAACGTCGCCGCGGCGGACCTCCGGCTGACCCCGGCCCACCGCGACCGGCTCGCCGCTCTCGCCCCTCTCGACCGGCCCGCCGATCCGTCGTAGCGCCCCGCCCCGCCGTACGGAATGTGGCGCCCGTCGCACCTGGCCGCTCCCCGTCCGATTCGTACCGGGACCGCGTCGCGCCACCGGTAGGGTGGCCCGGTTGTCGTACGTACCCGCCCCACCCAGCCGTACCCGCCCCACCCAGCCGACCCGCGCCCGAACCGGAGACCGTGACTACTACAGCCTCCTCCCACCACCTCTCACCCGCCTTCCCCGGCCGCGCCCCCTGGGGCACCGCGAACAAGCTGCGTGCCTGGCAGGAGGGAGCGCTCGGCCGCTACTTGGAGCAGCAGCCGCGTGACTTCCTCGCCGTCGCCACCCCCGGCGCCGGGAAGACGACCTTCGCGCTGACGCTCGCCTCCTGGCTGCTGCACCACCATGTCGTCCAGCAGGTGACCGTCGTCGCGCCGACCGAGCATCTCAAGAAGCAGTGGGCGGAGGCCGCCGCGCGGATCGGCATCAAGCTGGACCCCGACTACTCCGCGGGGCCGGTGAGCAAGGAGTACGACGGCGTCGCCATCACCTACGCCGGCGTCGGGGTGCGGCCCATGCTGCACCGCAACCGGTGCGAGCAGCGCAAGACCCTGGTCATCCTGGACGAGATCCACCACGCGGGCGACTCCAAGTCCTGGGGCGAGGCCTGTCTTGAGGCGTTCGAGCCCGCGACCCGGCGGCTCGCGCTGACCGGCACGCCGTTCAGGTCCGACACCAACCCCATCCCCTTCGTGGCGTACGAGGAGGGCCCCGACGGCATCCGCCGCTCGGCCGCCGACTACACCTACGGGTACGGCAACGCCCTCGGCGACGGCGTCGTCCGGCCCGTCATCTTCCTCAGCTACAGCGGCAATATGCGCTGGCGCACCAAGGCAGGTGACGAGATCGCGGCCAAGCTCGGCGAGCCCATGACCAAGGACGCCGTCTCACAGGCCTGGCGCACCGCGCTCGATCCGCGCGGCGACTGGATGCCCAATGTGCTGCGCGCCGCGGACCAGCGGCTCACCGAGGTGCGCAAGGGCATCCCGGACGCCGGCGGTCTGGTCATCGCGACCGACCAGGACTCGGCGCGCGCGTACGCCAAGCTCATCCGCGAGATCACCGGATCGAAGGCGACCGTCGTCCTCTCCGACGACACGGGCGCGTCGAAGCGGATCGATGACTTCAGCGAGGGCGACGACCGTTGGATGGTCGCGGTCCGGATGGTGTCGGAGGGCGTCGACGTACCGCGTCTGGCCGTCGGTGTGTACGCCACCACCATCTCGACCCCGCTCTTCTTCGCGCAGGCCGTGGGCCGTTTCGTACGTTCACGGCGGCGCGGCGAGACTGCGTCGGTCTTCCTGCCCACCATCCCGGGGCTGCTCGGCTTCGCCGCCGAGATGGAGGTCGAGCGCGACCACGTACTCGACAAGCCGAAGAAGAACGGCGAGGAGGACCCTTACGCCGAGTCCGAGAAGGAGATGGCGGAGGCCGAGAAGCAGCAGGACGAGGAGACCGGCGAGCAGGACATGCTGCCCTTCGAGGCGCTGGAGTCCGACGCCGTCTTCGACCGGGTGCTCTACGACGGCGCCGAATTCGGTATGCAGGCCCACCCGGGCAGCGAGGAGGAGCAGGACTACCTCGGTATCCCCGGGCTGCTCGAACCCGACCAGGTGCAACTGCTCCTCCAGAAGCGGCAGGCGCGGCAGATCGCGCACAGCCGCAAGAAGCCGGACGCCGAGGCGGATCTGCTGGAGCTGCCCGCCGAGCGGCGTCCCGTGGTGTCCCACAAGGAGCTGCTGGAGCTGCGCAAGCAGCTGAACACCTTGGTCGGCGCGTACGTCCACCAGAGCGGCAAGCCGCACGGCGTGATCCATACGGAGCTGCGCCGGGTGTGCGGCGGGCCGCCGAGCGCCGAGGCGACGGCGGGGCAGATCCGGGAGCGGATCGCGAAGGTACGGGAGTGGGCCACCCGGATGCGGTGATGCCGTGGAGATATCCGGCGGACGCCGTAGTGGTGATCGAGAGAGGTCGTAGGGATTTCGGAGCGCCGTGACCACGGCCATGGGCCGATGGCGGGCGCTTCGGGGTTCATATCCGTCCGGTATGGCGTGAATGATCGAACCAATTCCGCGTTCTGCGGGATTTTGTCCGCGAATAGGGATCAACTCTCTTTCTGTGCCCGGATTCTGGACGAGGTCTTCCGCTGAGCGGTGTCCGTGGTTAGTGTCCCCGCAATGTAAACGCTCCGTGGCAACTCCGCCGCGTAGCGGAGCCGGTGGTACCGAGGCCCGCCGGCGGCCTCACTCCGAAGGAGAAGGCGTCGTGACCGCGGAGACCTCCCAGACGCTCGACCGGGGACTGCGCGTCCTCAAACTGCTCGCCGACACCGATCACGGCCTGACGGTCACCGAGTTGTCCAACAAGCTCGGTGTCAACAGGACGGTGGTCTACCGACTGCTCGCCACGCTCGAACAGCACGCCCTGGTCCGCCGCGATCTGGGCGGCCGGGCCCGGGTGGGCCTCGGCGTGCTGCGTCTGGGCCGCCAGGTGCATCCCCTGGTACGGGAGGCCGCCCTGCCCGCCCTGCGCTCGCTCGCCGAGGACATCGGCGCCACGGCGCATCTGACGCTGGTGGACGGGGCGGAGGCGCTGGCCGTCGCGGTCGTGGAACCGACCTGGACCGACTACCACGTCGCCTACCGGGCCGGCTTCCGTCATCCGCTCGACCGGGGCGCCGCGGGCAAGGCGATACTCGCCGCCCGGCAGGCCGCCCTCACCGAGCCGCGCTGCACCCTCACCCACGGTGAGCTGGAGGCCGGTGCGAGCGGGGCCGCCGCCGCGCTGATCGGGGTGACCGGGATAGAGGGCAGCGTGGGTGTGGTGATGCTCGCGGACGCCGTACCCGAACGGGTGGGGCCGCGGGTCGTGGACGCGGCCCGGGAAGTGGCGGACGCGCTGCGCTGAGCCCTGGCCGGGTGCCGGTCCGGCCGGGCGGCCGGTCCGGCCTGTCGCGCCGCCCGGCCGGACCGGCCGCCCACGAGCACACCGTCCCGCGCGCCGGATCGCGCCAGATAGATTGACACCCGTGTTCTCTCGTCTCTCGCGCCCCGGCGCCCTCGCCCTCTGCGCCGTCCCGGTCGTCGCCCTGTTCGCCGTGGTCGGGGCCGCGCCCCTGCCGTACTCCGTGGCACAGCCGGGGATGACCGCGGATGTCCTCGGCACGGACCAGGGCCGGCAGATCATCACGATCAGCGGGGCGCCCACCAGGAAGACCGAGGGACAGCTGCGGATGACGACCATCGTGGCGACCGGCCCCTCCGCCGATGTCGACTTCGGCGATGTGATCGAGGGCTGGTTCCGTACGGACCGCGCCGTGCTGCCGCGCGACGCGGTCTACCCGTCCGGCGAGTCCGACAAGGAGATCGAGCGGCACAACACCCAGGACATGGTGAAGTCCCAGAACTCCGCGACCGAAGCCGCCCTCGGCCTGCTCGGCAAGGATCCGAAGACCGTCGACGTCGGCCTCCATCTCGCCGATGTCGGCGGCCCCAGCGCCGGACTGCTCTTCGCCCTCGGCATCGTCGACAAACTCGACGGCGACGGCTCGGGCGGTGATCTGACCGGTGGCCGCAAGATCGCGGGTACGGGCACGATCACCGGCGACGGCGAGGTCGGCCCGGTCGGCGGAGTGTCCCTGAAGACCCAGGCCGCGGGGCGCGACGGGGCCACGGTCTTCCTCGTCCCGAAGGCGGAGTGCGGCGACGCCCGGACCGAGCTGCCGAAGGGGATGCGGCTGATCCCGGTCAGCACGCTCAAGGGCGCGGTGTCGGCGCTCCGGGCGCTGGAGCGGGGCGGCGACGTCCCCAGCTGCTGACGCGTTCCCGCTGCCGTCGGTGTCCCCGGCCCGCCGCCGACGTCAGCCGGTGCTGTCGGTGCTGTCGTCGCTGTCGGCGGACGTCAGCAGGTCGACGAGCCCGGTGAGACCCTCCGCCCCCGCCTCATGACCGCCTTCCAGCGCCTCCGGCCCCGCGAGTCGGCGCTTCATCAGGTCGAAGTACGGGGTCAGCAGCTCAGGGCTCACCCCCTGCTCGTGCGCCGTCCCCACGAAGGTCTTCACCCCCGCGACCTGCATGGCCAGGTTGGAGGCCACGTCCGACGTGTAGTCGCCGCTCTCCAGCTGCCCGGCGATCTGCTCGACCACCGGGGACATCGACATCAGCCAGCCGGTCAGCAGCGGGGTGAACTCCTTCAGTGAGATCCCCGCCTCCCCGCGCACCAGCGCGAAGGCGTGGGTGACGCCCGCGAGCATGCCGTACATCCCGCTCAGCAGCGCCACGTCCTGGAGTGCGGCATGACCGGCGTTCGCCCCGACATAACGCGTGCCGACCGGCACCGCCAGAGCCACCCGGTGCGCGTCGAAGAGTTCGGGCGATCCGCTGTAGAAGACATAGCCGCCGGCCTCGGGAATCCCGACCATCGGCGGTACGGCCATGATCCCGCCGCTGAGGAAACGGGCCCCGCGTGCCGCGGCCCACTCGCCGCGCGCCCGCGCCTGCGCCGGGGTCCCGGTGGTGATGTCCACCAGGTCCTTGCCGGTCAGATCGGCATCCTCCAGCGCCGCGCCGACCGAGGCGTCGTCCAGCAGACAGGTGACGACCAGCGTGTTCGCGGCCACCGCCGCGGCGGCGCTCGCGGCGGGCGTGGCGCCCTCGGCCACCAGGGCGTCGGCCCGGCCCGGCGTACGGTTCCAGACGGTCACGGAGTATCCGGCGGCGAGCCAGGCGCGGGCGAAGGCCGTACCCATGGCCCCGAGCCCGAGCAGCGAGACGGAACGGGAAGAGGCAGAAGAAGAGAAAGAGGCAGAGGAAAGTGCGTCAGAAATGTTGTCGGTCATGACGAATAAGCTGGTCGACAACCCGGGGACCGACAAGTACGCACTCCGAAGTGGGTGGTTCCCCCGAGGTATGTGACCAGGTCGGACCGGAGAGACCGAAGAGAGACCGAAGAGAGTCCGAAGAGAGGGAGGCCGAGCACGATGGCGACCGTCGGCAGGCCGGGCGCGCCCGACGCGTATCACTGCGGCATCGACGCGGCCATGGATGTGATCGGCGGAAAGTGGAAGGTGCTGATCCTCTGGGCGCTGGACGAGAGCCCGCGGCGCTTCGGTGAGCTCCGCCGGATGCTCCCCGGCGTCACGGAGAAGGTCCTCACCAGCCAGCTGCGTGAGCTGGAGACGCACGGCATCGTCTCCCGTGAGGTGTACGACGAGATCCCGCCGCGTGTCGAGTACGCGCTGACCGGACGTGGTGTCGCCCTCGGGGCCGCCCTCGAACCGCTCGGCCTGTGGGGCCGGGAGCACGTCCTGGGGAGGACCCCGCGAAGGGTCACCCCTTCCTGATGAATCCCTCCCCGGCGGAGTCCTCGGCCGCCTGCTCCACCAGCGGGATGATCCGCAGCGGTACGGGGTTCTCCATGACGATCGCGGTGGCGGCCCGCACGATGCCCTCGAAACCGACGACCCGGTCGATCACCCGCTGCAGATCGGCGTTGGAGCGGGCCACGAGACGGCAGAGCATGTCTCCCTGACCCGTGGTGGTGTGCAGTTCGAGCACCTCGGGGACGGTCGCCAGATGGGCCCGTACATCATTGCCCTGGCCCTGCTTGATCTCCAGCGTGGCGAAGGCGGTCACGGGGTAGCCGAGGGCGGCCGGATCCACGGTCGGGCCGAATCCCCTGATCACCCCGTTCGACTGGAGCCGGTCGATCCGCGCCTGCACCGTGCCCCGGGCCACCCCGAGCCGGCGCGATGCCTCCAGCACCCCGATCCTGGGCTCGCGCGCGAGCAGCACGATCAGCCGGCCGTCGAGTCCGTCGATGCTCATGGTCCGCTCCCCAAGGCGTTGCCAGATCAAACGTAGTCATCCTGTGCAGATAGCCCCGCCATTCTCGCCTTCCGCTCTACATATTGCCCAGCGAATCAGAGAACTGTTGCGCACCTTGTGGAACGGCGGGAGTCTGAGGCCATGGCTGACACCTCGATGCACATCGATACCGCTCCCCACACCCCGCGCGAGGCCGACCCCTTCCCGGTCAAGGGAATGGACGCGGTCGTCTTCGCCGTCGGCAACGCCAAGCAGGCCGCGCACTACTACTCCACGGCCTTCGGCATGAAGCTCGTCGCCTACTCCGGACCGGAGAACGGCAGCCGCGAGACCGCGAGTTACGTCCTCACCAACGGGGCGGCCCGCTTCGTGTTCACCTCCGTCATCAAGCCGTCCACCGAGGGGGGCCGCTTCCTCGCGGACCATGTCGCCGAGCACGGCGACGGCGTGGTCGACCTCGCGATCGAGGTGCCGGACGCGCGTGCCGCGTACGCGTACGCCACCGAGCACGGCGCCCGCGGCATCCAGGAGCCGTACGAGCTCAAGGACGAGCACGGCACGGTCGTCCTCGCCGCGATCGCCACATACGGCAAGACCCGCCACACCCTCGTCGAGCGCTCCGGGTACGACGGCCCGTATCTGCCGGGCTTCGCCGCCGCGGCCCCGATCGTCGAGCCCGCCGCCAAGCGCACCTTCCAGGCCATCGACCACTGCGTGGGCAATGTCGAGCTCGGGAAGATGAACGAGTGGGTCGGCTTCTACAACAAGGTCATGGGCTTCACGAACATGAAGGAGTTCGTGGGCGACGACATCGCCACCGAGTACTCCGCGCTCATGTCGAAGGTCGTCGCGGACGGCACGCTCAAGGTGAAGTTCCCGATCAACGAGCCGGCGATCGCCAAGAAGAAGTCGCAGATCGACGAGTATCTGGAGTTCTACGGCGGGGCCGGCGTCCAGCACATCGCGCTCGCCACGAACGACATCGTCGCGTCCGTACGGGCGATGCGGGCGGCGGGTGTGCAGTTCCTCGACACCCCGGACTCGTACTACGACACGCTCGGCGAGTGGGCGGGCGAGACGCGGGTGCCCGTGGAGACGCTGCGTGAGCTGAAGATCCTGGTGGACCGCGACGAGGACGGGTATCTGCTGCAGATTTTCACCAAGCCCGTCCAGGACCGGCCGACCGTCTTCTTCGAGATGATCGAGCGCCATGGCTCGATGGGCTTCGGCAAGGGCAACTTCAAGGCGCTCTTCGAGGCGATCGAGCGCGAGCAGGAGAAGCGCGGCAACCTCTGACGGAGCGCGTTTGACGGAGCGCGTGACGAAACGCGAAACGCGAAACGCGTGACCGAACGCGCGACGCGCGACGCACGACGCGTGCCGGGGCCGACGGCCGGCCCCGGCACGCGTCACACCGTTTCCGGCGCCCGGACGCTCAGACCTGCGGCGGGGGCGACAGCTCCCTCCGCTCCAGCGTGGGCTTCTCGGGCCCCGAGCCGTAGAAGTCCCTCGGCCCGCCCTCCTCCGGCTCGCCAAGCGCCTCCAGCGCCTCCCGGGCCTTCGGCGCCAGCAGCGGCGAGAAGTGCGGATCGGTCCGCAGGGCCTCCTCGATACGGCGGCGGGCCGGACCGTACATCTCCAGTGACCGCTCGATCTCCCCGCGGTGGTACGAGAACAGCGCGCTCCGCCGCCCCGGCTCGGTCGCCTTCGTCGCGTACACCAGCGCCTCGCGCGACTGGCCCGCCCGGTACAGCGCCCAGCCCAGCGCGTCCGCGACCTCCATGCTCCGGTGCGACCGCGCCCACTCCGCGCGCAGCCGCGAGACCGCCGCCTGCGCATCGCCGTGGTCGGCCTCGAAGCGGCCGAGGACCAGTTCCTCGTTCACCCCGTTGCCCCGCGCGCGCTCGGCCCGTTCCCGCAGCGTCTCGTACTGCGTCTGGGCGTCCCCGTCCAGCCCCAGCGAGTCGTACAACTCGCCCAGCTCCAGGGCGTATTCGGGCCGGGGCAGCTTGGCGAGCGCCGACTGGTAGTCGCGGGTCGCCTCCTCCGTCCTGCCCAGCGAGGCCAGCGCCCTCGCCCGTCCTGCCAGTGACTGGGCCCGGCCGCGCACCGCCGCCAGCGCCGCCTCGTGGTGGCCCAGCGCCTCGGTCGGCTCGCCCCGCTCCCAGGCCAGCTCGCCCAGCGTGTCCAGCGCCTTCGCGCGCTCCGCGGGCGATCCGGCGTGCGCCGCCGCCTCGGTGGCCTTGGCCAGCGCGTCCTCGCGCCAGCCGCGGTCGCGGTACACCTCGGCGGCGCGGATCAGCACCGGCGCGCCCGAGTGCAGTTCGCGCAGCTTCTCCAGCGCCCTGCCCGCCTCCTTGTAGTCGCCCAGACCGGTGTACGCGTCGATCAGCACCGGATACGACGTCCACGCTTCGGGCCGCTGGGCCCGTACCGACTCGCCCCACCGTTTGGCCGCGACGAAGTCATGGCGCGCGTTGGCCAGCGAGGCGAGCCCCACTAGCGCCTCCGGGGTGCCCGTCACAGCGCCCTTGCCGGGCTTGGCGTCCTCCGCGCCCCCGCCGTCCCCGCCGGACCCCGTGTCCTTCGCCGGCGCCTCGCCGGAGCCGCCCCGGGTCACCGCCAGCGACCGCTGGAGCGCCCGGTCGGCCATCGGGTAGTACGCCGGATCCGCCGCCGCGACCCCGCGCTCCACATACGCCGAGCCGAGCACCGCCCATGCCTGTCCGTCCTCCGGGTGTGTCCGCAGCCAGCTCTCCCGCTCGCGGATGAGCGCGGTCAGATCCGACAGCGCGGCCGGCGCCCCCGCGCCCACCGCGGCCATCGCCCGCGCCTCGGGGCCCAGCTCGGCCGCCCCTTTGTCGTCGGGGACGAACAGCAGCACACCCCCGACGAGCACCGCCCCCACCCCGGCGGCCAGCGCCGCCCTTCTGACCTGTCTGACCTGCTCCGTTTTCATGGCGTTCATGGCGATTACTGTGCGTCAATATGAAGAGCACACCGCTGTTTGCCGTTGTGGATCGCAGACGGGTTCACACCGATGGCCCCGGATGCGAGTCTGGGATCATGGACGATCTCCTCGCACAGCTGCGGGCCGGGCTCCCCGCCGAAGCCCTGATCACCGATCCTGACGTCACGGTCTCCTACGCCAACGACATGGCCAGCTTCTGCGAGGCGGGCACCCCCGCCGTGGTGGTGCTGCCGCGCACGGTCGAGCACGTCCAGCATGTGATGCGCACGGCGACCGCCCTGCGCGTCCCCGTCGTCCCGCAGGGAGCCCGTACGGGGCTGTCCGGCGCCGCGAACGCCTCGGACGGGTGCATCGTCCTCTCCCTGACGAAGATGGACCGGATCCTGGAGATCAACCCCGTCGACCGGATCGCCGTCGTCGAGCCGGGTGTCATCAACGCGGCACTCTCCCGCGCCGTCGGTGAACAGGGCCTCTACTACCCGCCGGACCCGTCCAGCTGGGAGATGTGCACCATCGGCGGGAACATCGGCACCGCGTCCGGCGGGCTGTGCTGCGTCAAGTACGGCGTCACCGCGGAGTATGTCCTCGGCCTGGAGGTCGTCCTCGCCGACGGCCGGCTTCTCAGCACCGGCCGCCGCACCGCAAAGGGCGTCGCCGGTTACGACCTGACCCGGCTCTTCGTCGGCTCGGAAGGCAGCCTCGGCATCGTCGTCAAGGCCGTGCTCGCGCTCCGGCCACAGCCGCCCCAGCAGCTCGTCCTGGCCGCGGAGTTCGCCTCCGCCGCGGCCGCCTGCGACGCCGTGTGCCGGATCATGGAGCGCGGTCACACGCCGTCACTCCTCGAACTCATGGACCGTACGACCATCCGCGCCGTCAACGCGATGGCCAACATGGGCCTCCCCGACACCACCGAGGCGCTGCTGCTCGCGGCCTTCGACACCCCCGACCCCGCCGCCGATCTGGCCGCCGTCGGGGAGCTGTGCACCGCGGCCGGCGCCACCGAAGTGGTCCCCGCCGAGGATGCCGCCGAGTCGGAACTGCTGCTCCAGGCCCGCCGGCTGTCGCTCACCGCGCTGGAGACCGTCAAGTCGGCCACCATGATCGACGACGTGTGCGTGCCCCGCTCGCGCCTCGCCGAGATGCTCGACGGCACGGCGGCCATCGCCGGGAAGTACGACCTGACCATCGGCGTCTGCGCCCACGCGGGCGACGGCAACACCCATCCCGTCGTCTGCTTCGACCAGGCCGACCCGGACGAGTCACGGCGGGCCCGGGAATCCTTCGACGAGATCATGGCGCTCGGTCTCGAACTCGGCGGCACGATCACCGGCGAACATGGTGTCGGTACCCTCAAGAAGGAGTGGCTGTCGCGCGAACTGGGGCCGGTGGGGCTGGAGTTGCAGCGGGGCATCAAACGGACCTTCGACCCGCTGGGCCTGCTCAACCCGGGAAAGCTCTTCTGAGGCCGCCGCGCGCGTGACCGCCCCCGCGCTCCCCGCGCGAGACGGCCCGCGCGCACCGGCGGGACTTTGAAGACACGACCTAGGCCTCGTCGTCCACCGACTCGTCCGAGGGCCAGGGGGCCCGCAGCCACAGATCGTCGGCCGGCGTCGGGGCCAGCAGCGCGGCCAGCCCGTCGTCGAGCCCGAGTTGCTCGGACTCCGTACCCGGCGGCACGATCCGCAGCGTCCGTTCCAGCCACGCGGACACCGCCGCGCAGGGCGCCTCCAGCAGCGCGTCGCCGTCGGGCGAGGAAAGGGCGACACAGAGGACGGTGCGCCCGTCGATTTTCGTCGGCCAGATCCGCACATCGCCGTGCCCGCAGGGCCTGAACACCCCTTCCACCAGCAGTTCGCGGGCGAAGGTCCAGTTCACGGGGGTGTCCGAGCCGATATGGAAGGTGATGTGCACGGCGTACGGATCGTCCGTGCGATAGACCAGCCGGGCCGGGACAGGGATGCCGCGCTCGGGCGACAGCACCAGATTCAGTTCCAGTTCGCGTTCCACCACGGTGTGCATGAGCGGCACTTCCTTTCCTGGCGAGCGGCCCGACGCGGGGGCCGTACCAGTGGAGAGGCGCTGCCCCGCCGACTATGACGCGACTTCGGCGATGAATTTTCCGGGACTTCCGGCTCGTTGCGGGCGGGGCACATGCGTACGGTGTCCCGTACGCCCTGACGAACGAATCCCACCCCGGGACTTCACGCTTCGCATCGGCGTCCGCGGTCCGCCGCGGGAACGCGGTCGTTTCTGCCGGTCTCCTTCCTCGGGGCCTCGTGTTCTTCGTTACTGTCCTCCTTGGACAATGGTGTGAGTGAACGGAGTTGGGGTCAGTGGCTACTCCTCCTGGTGACGGCGGGAACGTACCCCGGGAAGGGTTTTATCCGGACCCGTCCATCCCTGGATATGTCCGGTACTGGAACGGCGCCGCCTGGGTGCCCGGCACGAGTCGGCCCGCGCCGCAGGACGGTGAGGCGACGCCCGGTACCTCCCCGGCGACCCCGGCCACCTCCGCGCCGTCCGCCGCCGTCGAGGAGACCGGGCCGGTCTTCTTCGACGAGGACCCTCCCGAGGGACCCCGCCAGGAGCCCCGTCAGGAACCGGCGTCCGCGTGGCAGGCCGACGCCTCGCGGCAGACCGGCTTCGGCGGTGAGCGCGACGCCCGGGTGTCCTGGGGAGCGGCCCGGCCGGATCCGCGCGTTCCGGGCCCGGCGCCCGAGCCCGCCCGTGAACTGCCCGCGCCCACGCCCGGCGATCCGACCGGCGGCGCCCTGCCCGGGGTACGCGCTCTGGGTCCCGGCTCGGGCGCCGGCCCGGATTCCGGCTCCGGCGCCGGGTCCGGGTCCGATTTCGGCTCGGGCTCAGGGCCAGGTTCGGGCTCAGGTTCCGGCTCCGGCGACGGTCCACCGCTCACCGACGGCACGGTCACGATCCGCGCCCTGCGACGCGGCGTCAGGCCCGGCTCGGGAGAGGGCGCGGGCGCCGGCTCCGGGACCGGGACCGGCGGCGCCGAAGGCCCGGCCGATATGCGCAGGACACCGGCGCCTCACGAGGGCGGTCCGGGGGCCGTCGACAGCACCATGGCCATCCGCGCCCTGCGCGCCGCGCGCCGCGCGAAGGACGAGGACGCCCCGGCGGGCGCCACGGCGCGGTCCGAGGGCACCACGGCCCCCGGCGTGCCGGCCCAGGGCGCCGACGGCACGGGCCGGGTGGCGGAGCGGCCGAGGCTTCCCGGACCGCAGCACTCCCCGTCGGCGGGCGGTCAGCACGCGCCGGTCAGCCCCGGCGCCGGGGGCGGCGCCGCGTCCTGGGCCCAGCAGGCGCACCCGCTCGCGCGGCCCGATCAGCCGGACCAGCCCGTCGTGCCGTGGAAGCCGCCGGTCAACGACCCGTTCCTGCAAGCCGCGCAGGCTCAGGCGAACGCCAGGCCCGCGGCCCTCGGCAAGCGGTTCGCGGCCCGGCTGATCGACACCGTCGTGCTGGGCGCGATCGTCGGCGCCATCGCGTATCCGCTCGTCTCCAGGGCCCTCGCCCATATCGACGACAAGATCGCGGTGGCCGAGCGGACCGGGGAGACCGTCACGGTCTGGCTGCTCGACGGCACGACCGGGGCGTATCTGGGCGCCGCGCTCGCCGCGCTGCTGATCGTCGGGGCGCTGTACGAGGCGCTGCCGACCGCCAAATGGGGCCGTACGCTGGGCAAGAAGCTGTGCGGTCTCGACGTGCGGGACATCGAGTCCCATGAGGCCCCGGCGTTCGGCGCCGCCCTGCGCCGCTGGCTCGTCTACGGCGTGCTGGGGTTGCTCGTCGTGGGTGTCGTCAATGTGCTCTGGTGTCTGATCGACCGGCCCTGGCGGCAGTGCTGGCACGACAAGGCGGCCCGCACTTTCGTGTCCGGCTGAGCCGAGGCCGGTGACCTGACACTTGTCCCGTCACCGGCCGGGGCGTTCCTCCGAACGGCGGGCAAGCCGTTGCGGGCCCCTGCCCGGCGCGATGCACTGCCCGTATGAGCCATGATCAGCCGCCGCCCGGCGAGCCCCCGGAGGAAGACCCTTTCCTCAAGAAGCCGCAGGGGCCCCCGCCCGGGGAGCCTCCGCCCGAGGGGCCTCCGTCGTCGCAGGGCCCGCCGCGGGGGGGACCGTACGACTCCCCGTACGGTGCCCCCTACGGCGGCGCCGGTGGACAGCCGCCCCCGGGCTCGCCGTACGACTCGAACGCCTATGGCGGGGGACCGTACGGCGGCACGGATCCGCTCGCCGGGATGCCGCCGCTCGCTCCGTTCGGCACGCGGTTCCTGGCCCGGGTCATCGACGCCCTGATCATCTTCATCCCGCTGGGGATCGTGTCGCTGTTCGTCGGAGGCTGGAACACCGCGAACAACACCGGCGCGTGGGACGAGGTCACCAATCAGGTGAATACCGGCACGCAGTGGATCTGGTCGGTCATCTCGATCGTGCTGTACGTCGGCTACGACACCCTGATGAACCGGAAGTACGGGCAGACCCTCGGCAAGCGCTGGCTGAAGCTGCGTGTCGCGATGCTGAACGACGGCTCGGTCCCCGATACCGGCTCCGCGCTGCTGCGCGCGGCGGTGCTCTGGGTGCCGGCGCTGCTGTGCTGCCTCTGTATCTGGTGGGCCATCATCATCGTGTCGATCGTGACCAGCAGGCCCTACCGGCAGGGTCTGCACGACAAGGCCGCCAGGACGGTCGTGGTGTCAGCGGCGCAGTGAGTGCTGGCCCAGCCGGGCCTCGGCGCCCGGTACCGGCCTCGGGGCGCTTGTCGCCGGGGGCGTGGCGGGCCGCGGCGTGGGGGCCGTACGCGCCGTCGCGGTACGGCCGTTGGCCGAGCCGGCGGGGATGGTGACGGCGACCAGCAGCCCCAGGCTGAGGGCGGCGAGCCCGATCACCGCGATGCCAAGACCGGCGGTGGTGCCGGAGAGCATCAGCATGACGAGGGTGGAACAGACGACGGTGGCGGTGCCATAGGCGAGCTGTGCGGCAGTCGGACGCGGCATGGCGGAATCCGTCCCTCGGGGCGTCATATTCGGGGGTGTTGGGGTTTTCGGGGGTGTTGGGGGTATTGCGCATATCTCGCACGTACGCCGCAGGGCGGGTCGCACTGCCAAGCGACTCTACGACGGTGGATGCCCGAGCGGAGCGAGTAGTAAGCGTGACCTCACCCACGGTGCCGGTGCACGGGGGGCGCATCGAGTCACACCCCCCGCCAATGGGCCGGATCGGTGCGCTGGTTGTCCGAAATTCGCCTACTCCGGAGTCATGTCCGGATAGCGGAACTGGAAGGCCGCATAGTGCAGTTGGCCAGTTCAAGTCAAGGTCTGTCTTTTCTCCTTCAACTCCGGTCCAATGTCGTCACTTATGACGCGCATACGCGCGCGGATCCCTCACCCCCGGTCCGCGGATCGCGTGCGCCGGGGAGGAACAGCATCAAGTGATCAGAAATCGACGGGCGAGAAGACTGTCCGCGGTGATCGTGGCGCTGGCCGCGACCGCGGCGACGGCTTCAGCTTTCACCACGGCCCAGGCCCAGAGCAACCCCGCGTCCGGCTCCGCGGACATCGAGCGCCGTGACCCGGCGCCCCAGAAGGGCCATGTCGAGCACGACCTGGAAGGCCCGTTCAGCAAGCAGCAGGAACAGCAGCGCGAGGCGGCTCTCCAGCAGGTCATCGCCGGTGACGCCACCGTGCAGAAGCGCGGCGGCTCCCAGGTGGTCAAGCTCGACAACAAGAAGTACGTCGAGCTGGGCCGGGAGAAGACCGACAAGATCTTCACCATCCTCGTGGAGTTCGGCGACAAGGTCGACGACACCACCATGTACGACCCGGACGGTCCCGACGGACCGCTGCCGCCCGTCAAGAAGTACGGCGGCGAGCCCGGCCCCCTGCACAACGAGATAGCCGAGCCCGACCGCAAGGTCGACAACTCCACCGCCTGGCAGGCCGATTACAACCAGGCGCACTTCCAGGACCTCTACTTCGGCGAGGGCAAGGACGCGAGCGGCAAGCAGAAGGAGTCGCTCAAGACCTACTACGAGAAGACCTCTTCCGGCCGTTACTCGGTCGAGGGCGAGGTCTCCGACTGGGTCAAGGTCGACTACAACGAGGCCCGCTACGGCTCGAACTACTGCGGCAGCACCAACTGCGCCAACGTCTGGGACGCGGTGCGCGACGGCGTCAACGCCTGGACCGCGGACCAGAAGGCGCAGGGCAAGACGGACGCCGAGATCAAGGCGGACCTCGCCCAGTACGACCAGTGGGACCGCTACGACTTCGACAACGACGGCGACTTCAACGAGCCCGACGGCTACATCGATCACTTCCAGATCGTGCACGCGGGCGAGGACGAGTCGGCCGGCGGCGGCGTCCAGGGCGAGAACGCCCTGTGGGCCCACCGCTGGTACGCGTACGGCACCAACGCGGGCAGCACGGGTCCGGCCGACAACAAGGCCGGCGGTGCGCAGATCGGCGACACCGGCATCTGGGTCGGCGACTACACCATGCAGCCGGAGAACGGCGGCCTCGGTGTCTTCGCCCATGAGTACGGCCACGACCTGGGTCTGCCCGACCTGTACGACACCTCGGGCGGCGAGAACTCCACCGCCTTCTGGTCCCTGATGTCGTCGGGTTCCTGGCTGGGCACCGGCAAGGACGCGATTGGCGACCTGCCGGGCGACATGACCGCCTGGGACAAGCTCCAGCTCGGCTGGCTCAACTACGCCGAGGCCAAGGCCGCGACGAACTCCACCCACAAGCTGGGCGTCTCGGCGTACAACACCAAGAACCCGCAGGCGCTCGTCGTCGAGCTGCCCAAGAAGTCCACGACCACCAGCGTGGTGAAGCCCACCGAGGGCGCCAAGCAGTGGTGGAGCGACATGGGTGACGACCTCAAGAACACCCTCACCCGTTCGGTCGATCTGACCGGCAAGTCCACGGCGTCGCTGGAGCTCCAGGGCTGGTGGGACATCGAGGCCGACTACGACTACCTCTACACCGAGGTGTCGACGGACGGCGGTGCCAACTACACGCCGGTGGACGGCACGGCCGACGGCAAGTCGATTACGCGTGACGCCGCCGACAAGCCGGCGCTGACCGGTGTCTCGGGCGCCTACAAGAAGCTCGTCTTCCCGCTGGACGCCTACGCGGGCAAGAAGATCGACCTCCGCTTCCGCTACCAGACGGACGGCGGTGTGGCCGGCAAGGGCTTCGCCGCGGACGAGATCAACCTGACCGCCGACGGCGCGCCGGTGTTCACGGACAACGCCGAGGGCGACGACGCGGGCTGGACCGCGAAGGGCTTCTCGCGTATCGGTGAGTCCTTCACCCAGGACTACGACCAGTACTACATCGCCGAGAACCGTCAGTACGTCTCGTACGACAAGACCCTCAAGGTCGGCCCGTACAACTTCGGCTTCTCCGCGCCGCTCGACGGCAAGGTCGAGCACTTCGCGTACCAGCCCGGTCTGCTGATCTGGCAGTGGGACACCTCGCAGAAGGACAACAACACCAGCCAGCACCCGGGCGAGGGCCTGATCCTGCCGATCGACGCCCACGCCAAGCCGCTGAAGTGGGCGGACGGCACGCTGATGCGCAACAGGATCCAGTCGTACGACGCGGCGTTCAGCTGGTGGCCGACGTCCGGTCTGTCGCTGCACAAGGCGGACAAGCTGACGCGGATCGCGCCCCAGCTCGGTGTCCCGGTCTTCGACGACCGCAAGGGCACCTACTGGAGCGAGGAGAACAAGGGCGGAAGCGTCCGGGTAACTGACACGAACACCAAGATCAGCATCGTCAGCCAGCCCCTGGACGGGCAGACGATGACGGTCAAGGTGGGTCCCTCGACCAAGTAACCTCAAGTAACCGCAGGTCAAGTACGTGATCGGCCGTCGCCCTCTAGCGGGCGGCGGCCGATCGTGTTTAGGTGCGTCCTACGATCTCTTATTGACACGATGTCTCACGGGGGAGATGAAGGACATGGCAGGCGGAGGTTTCAGCAAGCTCCCGAACGGCACGGTGGTGGTGGCACTGACCCTGCCCAGCCCGGCGGCCGAGGGCGGTACGGTGCGCGTTCTGGTGCACGCCGCGAACCGGGCCCGCGCCCTGACCAGGCTGCGGAACCTGGGGCTGCGGGCGGTCTATCTGCGGGGCAACGCGGAGCCCCCGACACCGGACGAGATCACCGCGGTGCTGCATCACCCGGACGGCCTGCTGTGGCGGACCACACCGGAGTGTCTGGAGCAGCTCTGGCAGCCGATACGCGCGCTGCTGAGGCCCCCGGCGCGGGCGGGGTACTGACCGGGGTACCGACGGGCGTGCCGGAGGGGCCAGAGGGCCCGGGGCGGGGGCCGGGAGCGGTCGGGAAAGCCGGGGAAGCCCGGGGGAAGCCGGGGAAGCGTCTCAGGCGGCGTGGACGACCGGCCGCCCGGTCAGCTCAGCGCCCGCCTCCCGCAGCTCCTCCATGGCCCGCTCCGTGGTCTCCGGCTTCACGCCCGCGGTCAGATCGAGCAGGACGCGCGTGACGAAGCCCTCACGGACCGCGTCCAGGGCCGTGGCGCGTACGCAGTGGTCCATGGCGATACCGACCACATCGACCTCGGCGACCGCACGCGACCGCAGCCACTCCGCCAGCGGGACGCCGTTCTCGTCGGCGCCCTCGAAGCCGCTGTACGCCGCCGAGTACGCCCCCTTGTCGAAGACCGCGTCGATCGCGCCGGAGGCGACAGCCGGGGCGAAATTCGGGTGGAAACCCACGCCCTCCGTGCCCGCCACGCAGTGCACCGGCCAGGTGTGGACGAAGTCCGCGACGGCCGGGGGAGTCGCGAAGTGATCACCGGGGTCGATGTGGTGATCACGGGTGGCGACCACATACCGGTATCCGGGGGTCGCGCGGCCGATCAGATCGGTGACGGCGGCGGCCACCTCGGCACCACCCGCCACCGGGACGCTGCCGCCCTCACAGAAGTCGTTCTGCACGTCTACGACGATCAATGCGCGGTGCATGGCGGTCATCCTTCGATGGGGAGCGGGTGCCGGTGCGGGAGCGGGGAGCGGGCGCGGGCGACGGGGACTGTTCGGGGACGTTTTCGATCCTTGAGGGCGAGCCTAGAGACTCCGCTCCCGTGACGGCAGGGGGTCGGGGGGTGGGGCGTGTCGGCGGATTCCCCTTTTCCCACGGCTACCACCGCCCCGTCCGCCTCACACGTACTCGGTCGGGATCACGGGCTCGCCCCGCGACAGCTGGATCGCCGACATCGGCAGCCCCGCGCGCGCCGCGATATGCCGCTCGCGCACGGCGTCCAGCGGCTCGCGCGCGACGATCTCGCCGCCCTTGACCAGCTGCACCAGCAGCTGCCGGTCCAGCAGCTCCGGCGGTACGGGGCCCGTGCCGACCACCTCGGCCTCGGCGTACCCCTCGGCGTCCCGCCGGCGCGCGGCCCACTTGCGGCCGCCGATGGAGGTCTTGCCGCCCAGCGACTTCTTCGCCACGGGGTGCAGCGGGGCCTTCGGGTCGGCCGAGGTCGCACGGGCGACGATCTTGTACACCATCGAGCAGGTCGGATGCCCGCTGCCGGTGACCAGCTGGGTGCCGACGCCGTACGCGTCCACCGGCGCCGCCGCCAGCGAGGCGATCGCGTACTCGTCCAGGTCGGAGGTCACCACGATCTTGGTGTTCACCGCGCCCAGCTCGTCCAGCTGCTGCCGTACCCGGTGCGCGACCAGCAGAAGATCGCCGGAGTCGATCCGGACGGCGCCGAGTTCGGGGCCCGCGATCTCCACGGCGGTCCGTACGGCCTCGGCCACGTCGAACGTGTCGATGAGCAGCGTCGTCCCGCGGCCGAGCGAGTCGATCTGCGCCCGGAAGGCGTCCCGTTCGCTGTCGTGCAGGAGGGTGAACGCGTGCGCGCTGGTGCCCACCGTCGGAATGCCGTAGCGGAACCCGGCCGCCAGATCCGAGGTGGTGTCGAAACCTCCGACGTACGCGGCGCGCGACGCGGCGACGGCGGCCAGCTCGTGCGTACGGCGCGCGCCCATCTCTATGAGCCCGCGCCCGCTCGCCGCCGCCGCCATCCGGGAGGCCGCCGCGGCGATCGCCGAGTCATGGTTGAGGATCGACAGGATCACGGTCTCCAGCAGCACGCACTCGGCGAAGGAGCCCTCGACCCGCAGGATCGGCGAGCCCGGGAAGTACACCTCGCCCTCCGGATAGCCCCAGATGTCCCCGCTGAAGCGGTACGAGGCCAGCCACCCGAGGGTCGCCTCGTCCACGATCCCCTGCTCCCCGAGGAAGCCCAGGACATCCGCGTCGAACCGGAAGTTCTCCACGGCGTCCAGGACGCGTCCGGTGCCGGCCACGACCCCGTACCTGCGCCCCGCGGGCAGCCGCCGGGTGAAGACCTCGAAGACCGAGCGCCGGTCGGCCGTGCCACCCCGGAGCGCGGCCCGGAGCATCGTCAGCTCGTACTGATCGGTGAAGAGCGCGGTCGACGGGACAGCGACCGGCAATCCAAGGTCCGCAGTGTTCATAGGACGATGCTACCCAATACTCGTCACCTTGACGATTTCTCGTGGCCGTTTGTGCGACACGCCGCGACGGGTGGCAGCATGGTTCATGTGAGGCTGTGAATTCCGGCACGCCCCCGCAGAGAAGAAGGTCGTCCCGAACCGTGAGTGTTGCCCCGACTGAGATCGAACGCCCCGAATCGGCCGAGGAGACTTTCGCCGTCCCCGAACCCGACGTGCCCTGGGTGACGATCGTGCACAACGACCCGGTCAACCTGATGAGTTATGTGGCGTATGTCTTCCAGACCTATTTCGGCTATCCGAAGGACAAGGCGCACAAGCTGATGCTGGACGTCCACCACAAGGGCCGCGCGATCGTCTCCAGCGGCAGCCGCGAGGAGATGGAGCGCGACGTGCAGGCGATGCACGGATTCGGGCTGTGGGCCACCCTCTCGCAGGACCGCGCCTGATGGCCGGGCAGTTCGAGGCGATCCCGGGCGGTGGCGCCGCCGTCGCGCTCGACGAGGTCGAGATCTCGATCCTGCGCTCGCTCGCCGTGCAGCTGCTGGAGCTGATAGGGCCGGGCGACGAGCCGGCCCAGGGCGAGGACCCGCTCGCCTCGCTCTTCAGCGAGGGCCCCAGCGAGCCGCCCGCCGATCCGGCGCTGGCCCGGCTCTTCCCGGACGCGTACGGCGATGACGACGACGAACTGCGCGAGTTCTCCTCGGAGTTCAGACGGTTCACGGAGAACGACCTGCGCGGCCGCAAGCGGGAGGACGGCATGGCGCTGGTCCGCACGCTGGACGCGCTCGCCGTGGAGGAGGGGGGCGCGGCCGTACTCAAGCTGACCTCCGACGACTGCCGGCACTGGCTCGGCGCGCTCAACGATCTGCGGCTGACCATCGGCACGCGCCTGGAGGTCTCCGACGAGGACGAGGGCGGCGAGCTGTACCGGCTGCCCGACTCCGATCCGCGCAAGCCGATGGTGATGGCGTACCTCTGGCTCGGCGCGCTCCAGGAGTCCCTCGTCGAAACCCTCATGCCCTGACTCCCGTGTGTCATATGCCCGTTCCCGGAAGGCCGTCTTCCGTACGCTCAGGTGACGCTCAATTCGCCATAACGATCCCGTCACCGCTCCGGCGACCTTTGCGGTTCGCGGTGCGATTCGTCCGCTTCTCCCTGTGGCCTGCGCCACAGAGTGCTCCGCTGAACGCCCGGTCCGCCGTGATAGATCTGCACGACCCCCCGGGGACGCCACCCCTGTCCCCGGGGGTGCTTCGGCCGGCCGACCGCCGGCGGCACTCCATCCATATCCGGGGGGATCGGGAACTGGTCCGCGGCCGAGCACGGCGCGGATCTGCATGGAGAAAGGGCGCACGACCATGACCTCTGCGCAGGTCGACAAGGAGTACGGCGGCGACGGGACCGCCGGAGGACCGACGGGTGGCAGCGCCCCGGAGGAGGGCTACGAGCGCGGGCTCGGCAGCCGTCAGGTCCAGATGATCGCCATCGGCGGCGCCATCGGCGTCGGGCTCTTCATGGGTGCCGGAGCGAATATCGCCAAGGCCGGACCCAGCATCATCCTCATGTACGCCCTCGCCGGCGTCGTGATCTTCTTCATCATGCGGGCGCTCGGCGAGCTGCTCCTCTACCGGCCGGTCTCCGGCTCCTTCGCGGAGTACGCCAGAGAGTTCCTCGGTCCGTTCTTCGGCTTCGCCACGGGCTGGACGTACTGGCTGATGTGGGTCGTCACCGGGATGGCGGAACTGACCGCCGCGGCCATCTACATCCACTTCTGGTTCCCGCAGATCCCCCAGTGGGTCAGTGCCCTGGTCTTCCTGGTGGTGCTCTTCGGCGTCAACCTGATCTCGGTGAAGATCTTCGGCGAGGTCGAGTTCTGGTTCTCGATGATCAAGGTCACCGCGATCATCGGAATGATCGTCATCGGTCTCGGTGTGCTCACCCTCGGCTTCTCCGACGCCGGTGACACCGCCGCCGCCTCCAACCTCTGGGCACACGACGGGATCTTCCCCAACGGCATCGGCTCCAGCCTGATGACCCTTCAGGGCGTGATGTTCGCCTATCTCGCCGTCGAGCTGGTCGGCGTCACCGCGGGCGAGTCCGAGAACCCGGAGAAGACCCTCCCCAAGGCGATCAACACACTGCCCTGGCGCATCATCGTCTTCTACGTGGGCGCGCTGACTGTCATCCTCGCGGTCGTCAAGTGGACCGAGTTCTCGGCGGGCGCCAGCCCCTTCGTCCACGCCTTCGAGAAGATGGGCATCCCGCTCGCGGCCGGCATCGTCAACTTCGTGGTGCTGACCGCCGCGCTCTCGTCCTGCAACTCGGGCATGTACTCCACCGGCCGGATGCTGCGCGACCTCGCCGCCAACAGCGAGGCGCCGAAGCTCTTCGGCAGGCTCAACTCCCGCAAGACCCCGGCGTTCGGCATCACCGTCTCCGTCGCCCTCATGGGCATCGGTGTGGTCCTCAACTACATCGTCCCGGAGAAGGCCTTCGGCTATGTGACGTCCGTGGCCACCGCCGCCGGTGTCTGGACCTGGATGATGATCCTGCTCAGCCATATCCGCTACCGCCGCGGGGTACGGGCGGGCCGGCTGCCCGCCTCGTCGTTCCCCGCCCCGGGCGGTTCGGTGTTCAGCTGGGTCGCCGTGGGCTTCCTGGCCCTGGTCACCTGTCTGATCGCGTACGACGAGGACGCGCGGATCTCCCTCTATGTGGGGGCGGTCTGGGCGGTCGGTCTCCTGATCGGCTGGCAGCTCCTCAAGCGCCGCGCCCCGCGCGCCACGGTGGGCGACCCCGCCAGGGAGTACGCCTCCGCGGAATAGCCCGCCGAGACCGTGACGGCCCCTGGAACCGGAAGACTCCCTCCCGGATCCGGGGGCCGTGCTCGTCCCTTTATATTCTCTCCATGCTCACCATCACCCAGGCCCTGCACGACAAGATCGTCGAGCACGCGCGCGCCGACCATCCCGACGAGGCGTGCGGCGTGGTCGCGGGTCCCGCCGGGACCGGCCGGGCCGAGCGGTTCATCCCCATGCTCAACGCCGCACGCTCGCCCACCTTCTACGAGTTCGACTCGGCGGATCTGCTCAAGCTCTACCGGGACATGGACGACCGCGACGAAGAGCCGGTGATCATCTACCACTCGCACACCGCGACCGAGGCGTACCCCTCCCGTACGGACATCACCTACGCCAACGAGCCGGGCGCGCACTACGTCCTCGTCTCCACCGCCGATCACGACGACGCGGGCCCCTTCCAGTTCCGCTCGTACCGCATCGTCGAGGGCGAGGTCACGGAAGAGGACGTCGAGATCGTCTGAGGCGCTGATCGCGGCGCTCGGACTGTCTGACAAACTGAGCGCCGAACCGAGGCGGTGGGGATCAGGAAGCCGGTGTGAATCCGGCGCGGTCCCGCCACTGTGACCAAGCCCAGCTTGGCAGCCAGGAACTGACCTGCCGCCCTTCTCCCACCAGCCAGGGGACGCGGAAATCCCCCGGAGGAGGCCCTGCCGTGTCTGTGCTGTCCCGGCGCCGCCGTGCGCTCGCGCCCGCCGTCATCACCGCCGTACTGCTCCCGCTCACCGCCTGCGGCGGCTCCACCACCACGGACACGGAGGACGGCGCGCGGGCCGCGACCACCGCGCCCGGCTTCCCGTACACCGTCACCAACTGCGGGGTGAAAACCACCTATCAGGCGCCGCCGAAGCGGGTCGTCACCATGAACCAGCACGTCACCGAAGTGATGCTGGCGCTCGGCCTGGAGAAGTCCCTCGTCGGCACCGCCTGGCTGGACGACCGGATACTCCCCGCCTACGAGAAGGCGTACCAGAGCGTCCCGGTGCTGGCCAAGGAGTACCCCTCCAAGGAGCGGCTGCTCGCCGCCAACCCCGACTTCGTCTACGGCGGCTACGCGAGCGCCTTCGCCGCCAAGGACGGCCGGGGCCGCGACGACCTCAAGGCCGCCGGCATCGACACCCGGCTCAACCTGGAGAACTGCCCGAAGGACAGGACCTCCCTCGACGACATCTACCAGGAGGTCCGCGAGACCGGCCGCACCTTCGGCGTCGCCGACCGCGCCGAGAAGTGGATCGCCGACGCCCGCACCACGGTCACGGACACCGCGGCCCTGCTCAAGGGCGTCGAGCCGCTCTCCGTCTTCGTCTACGACAGCGGCGACAAGACCGCCTTCACCGCCGGCGGCAAGGGCATCGGCAACGAACTGATCACCCGCGCCGGCGGCCGCAATGTCTTCGCCGACCTCGACAAGTCCTTCGGCGACGCCACCTGGGAACAGGTCGTCGCCCGCAAGCCCGATGTCATCGTCATCTACGACTACGGCTCCACCACCGTCGCCCAGAAGAAGAAGCGGCTGCTGGAGGACCCCGTGCTCAAGGACGTACCGGCCATCAGGAACAAGCGGTTCGCCGTCATGCCGCTCTCGGACGTGGTCCTCGGCGTACGCGCGCCCGACGCCATCGAACGGCTCGCCGCGCAACTCCACCCCGAGTCCGTCAAGTAAGCCCCCGGCCATGACCCGGACCACCCCGCCCGGCCACGGGCGGCTGCGCTACACCCTGGTGCTCGGCTGCCTCGCCGCGGCGCTCGCCGCGGCCGTCGTGGCGGGCCTCGCCCTCGGCTCCGTACGCATCCCGCCAGGCCAGGTGATCACCATCCTCACCGGCGGCGCCGAGCCGGGCCCCTTCCGCACCATCGTGCTCGACGTACGGCTGCCCCGCGTGCTGCTCGGCGTGGTCGTCGGCGCCGGGCTCGCCGTCGTCGGCACCGTCCTCCAGGCGCTCGTACGCAACCGGCTCGCCGACCCCTTCCTCCTCGGCATCTCCTCCGGAGCGTCCGCCGGCGCCGTACTGGTCATGGTCCTCGGCATCGGCGGCGGGATCACCACCACCGTCGCCATGCCCGCCGCGGCCTTCGCCGGCTCGCTCGTCGCACTGGCGCTGGTGTACGGGCTGGCCCGCCGCCGGTCCACGATGACCGGCGGCAGGCTCGTCCTCGCCGGGGTCACCGTCTCGTACATCCTCTCCGCGCTCACCACCCTCATCCTGATCATCTCGGCCCGCCCCGAGCACTTCCAGGAAGCCGTCTACTGGACCTTCGGCGGCCTCGGCAGCGCCCGCTGGTCCACCCTGGTCCTGCCCGCGACCGTCCTCACCCTCGGCACCACGCTGCTCATGGCGCTCGCCCGGCCGCTCGATCTGCTGCTGGCGGGCGAGGAGGGCGCGACCGTGCTGGGCCTGGACACCGGGCGCTTCCGCGCCGCGGTCTTCGTCCTCGCCTCCCTGGTCACCGGCGTGCTGGTGGCCGCGAGCGGCGCCGTCGGCTTCATCGGACTGCTCGTCCCGCACGCCGCCAGAATGGTCGTCGGCGCGGGCCACCGGGCCCTGCTGCCGGTCGCGGCGCTGGGCGGAGCCGTCCTCCTCGTCGCCGCCGACCTCGCGGCCCGTACCGTCGCCGCGCCCCAGGACGTGCCCGTCGGCGTCCTCACCGCGCTCACCGGCGGCCCCGCCCTCCTGTGGCTGATGCGCCGCCGCCCCGAAGGAGCCCCCGCATGACGGCGACACTCCGGCTCGAAGGACTCTCCTACGCCGCCGACGGCCGCCGGCTCGTCGACAGCGCCGACCTGACCGCCGCCCCCGGCGAGACCGTCGGCCTCGTCGGCCCCAACGGCAGCGGCAAGACCACCCTCCTGCGCTGTGTCTACGGAACGCTCCGCCCCAGCCACGGACGGGCCCTGCTCGACGGCGACGACCTGCTCACCATGCCCCCCAAGGCCAGGGCCCGCCGCGTCGCCACCGTCCCGCAGGACGGACAGCCGGACTTCGAGCTGACCGTCCGCGAGGTCGTCGCGATGGGCCGCTCCCCGCACAAACGCTTCTGGGAGGCGGACACCGCCGCCGACACGGCCCTCGCCGAAGCCGCCCTCGACCGCGTCGGGATCGCCGCCCTCGCCGACCGCGCCTTCCCCTCACTCTCCGGGGGCGAACGCCAGCGCGCGCTGGTCGCCCGCGCCCTGGTCCAGCGGCCCGCCCTGCTCGTACTCGACGAACCGACCAACCACCTCGACATCCGCTACCAGCTCGACATCCTCACCCTGATCAGGGAGTCCGGGACCACCAATCTGCTGGCCCTGCACGATCTGAACCTCGCCGCGTACTACTGCGACCGTGTCTATGTCCTCCAGGAAGGCCGGATCGTCGCCTCCGGTACCCCGCACGATGTCTTCACCGCCGAGCTGCTCGCCACCGTCTACGGGGTGACCGCCGAGGTCAGCACGCACCCCGCCACCGGCGCGCCGACCGTCGTCTATCTCCCGCCGTCCGCCTGACGGATAGGGACCGTCCGGGATACGAGATCACATGCCGGAACGCGGATCGGGAATCGATACGATGACCGCATGGTTTTCCACGACGTGAGCGACAAGACGCCGAGCACCCCGCTGCTCGTGGCGCGGCTGCACGTCGATCTGTGCCGCCTCGCCAGTGCCATCTGTCCCAGCGCTGCCGGCTGAGCGACGGCCCCGAGCGCAGCTTTCCGTACGCACGACCCCCTCGCGCGGGGGCCCAGCCGCGCGCCCGTCACGCCATCTCCCGATCAGGAGCCCATGTCATGGCCATCGAGGTCCGCATTCCGACCATCCTCCGCACCTACACCGACGGCGCCAAGGCCGTCGAGGGCAGCGGCGACACGCTCTCGGCGCTCTTCGACGACCTCGAAACCCGGCACACCGGCATTCGGGAGCGGCTCATCGACCCGGCCAAGGACAACCAGCTCCGCCGCTTCGTGAACGTCTACCTCAACGACGAGGACGTCCGCTTCCTCGACGGCGTCTCCACCAAGCTCGCCGACGGCGACAGCGTGACCATCCTCCCGGCCGTGGCCGGCGGCGCGCTCGAAACGTACCCGGTCTGATGCGGTACGACTCCCCGCTGGCGGCGGTCGGCAACACGCCTCTGGTCCGGCTCCCACGGCTCTCCCCGTCGGACGACGTCCGGATCTGGGCCAAGCTGGAGGACCGCAACCCGACCGGCTCGATCAAGGACCGGCCCGCCCTGCACATGGTCGAACAGGCCGAGAAGGACGGACGGCTCACCCCGGGCTGCACCATCCTGGAGCCCACCAGCGGCAACACCGGCATCTCACTCGCCATGGCGGCCAGGCTCAAGGGCTACCGCATCGTCTGTGTGATGCCGGAGAACACCTCGCAGGAGCGGCGCGACCTGCTGGCCATGTGGGGAGCGGAGATCGTCTCGTCCCCGGCGGCGGGCGGCTCCAACACGGCGGTACGGGTCGCCAAGGAGCTGGCGGCCGAGAACCCGTCCTGGGTGATGCTCTACCAGTACGGCAACCCGGACAACGCGGGCGCCCACTACGCCACCACCGGCCCGGAGATCCTGGCCGACCTGCCCTCCATCACCCACTTCGTGGCGGGCCTGGGCACGACGGGCACGCTGATGGGCGTGGGGCGCTATCTGCGCGAGAACGTCGAGGGCATCCAGATCGTCGCCGCGGAGCCGCGCTACGACGACCTGGTCTACGGCCTGCGCAACCTGGACGAGGGCTTCGTCCCGGAGCTGTACGACGCGTCCGTCCTGACGACCCGCTTCTCCGTCGGCTCCGCGGACGCGGTCACGCGTACCCGTGAACTGCTCCAGCAGGAAGGTATCTTCGCGGGGGTCTCGACGGGGGCGGCGTTGCACGCGGCGATCGGTGTCGGCCGGAAGGCGGTGAAGGCCGGGGAGAGCGCGGACATCGTGTTCGTGGTCGCGGACGGGGGCTGGAAGTACTTGTCGACGGGCGTCTATACGGCGACGACGACGGAAGAGGCGATCGAGACGCTACAGGGCCAACTCTGGGCGTAGCGCATCCCGGCGGGGGGCCGTGGTTGCGGTTCGTTTCGGCTGGGGCCGGTTTTCGTGTGCGGGTTGTCGCCGGGGTGCGCTCCGGGCTCGCGTCCGGGACTGCATGATTTACGGCGCGACTCCGGCCACAGTTGGGATGCGGGCGGTCGCGCGCCACAAATCACGCTCTACGTCCCGGACACGACCCCTGCGCGCCCCCCTTCACCACCCGCACAAGCGGGCCCTGCCGACCGCGAGGCCGAGTGTGCCCACGGGCGGGAGGGGGTCGGGGTCGTAGGAGGTGCGTGTCCGGACACTAAAGCGTGATTTGTGGCGCGCGGACGCCCGAACCAACGACTGGCCCGTTGCGCGCCGTAAATCATGCCGTCCGGACATGTACCTCCGGAGGCCCCGGCCCCCGGCACCACAACGCACGCAACCGCACCCGCACCCCGCCGCCCCCGCCGGAGGCGCAACGCCGAACCGGTGACAGGCCAGGTGAGTTCCCCCACAACGGCCCACTGTGGAGGAGCGACCCACCCTTTCGCGCCTTACGCTCGACGAACCGCACGACCCCCGTCGCCCCCCTTCCATGCCACGGAGGTTCCCGCTCCATGAAGCTCACCGTCGTCGGCTGTTCAGGCTCGTTCCCCTCCGCGGGATCGGCCTGCTCCAGTTACCTCGTAGAGGCCGACGGCTTCCGGCTGCTCCTCGACATGGGTAACGGCGCCCTCGGCGAGCTGCAGCGCCACGTTGGTCTCTACGACCTCGACGCCATTTTCCTCAGCCATCTCCACGCCGATCACTGCATCGACATGTGCGCCTACTTCGTCGCCCGTTACTACCGGTTCGACGGCGGACGGTGTGACGCCATGCCCGTCTACGGCCCCGAGGGCACCGAGCAGCGCCTTACCACGGCGTACGCGGACACGCCCTCCGACAAGTCGATGAGCGAGGTCTTCGACTTCCACACGCTCAAGCCGGGCTCCTTCGACATCGGCCCCTTCTCGGTACGGACGGAGAAGGTCGCGCACCCCGTCGACACCTTCGGTATCCGGGTCGAGCACGGCGGCCGGTCGCTCACGTACTCGGGGGACACCGGTGTGTGCGAGCCGCTGGTGGAGCTGGCGGAGGATACGGATCTGTTCCTCTGCGAGGCGGCCTTCACACACGGCAAGGAGGATGTCGTGGGGCTCCATCTGAATGGCCGTGAGGCCGGCGCCCATGCCGCGCGGGCGCGGGCGCGCAGGCTTGTGCTCACGCATATCCCGCCGTGGACGGACGCCGAGCGGAACCTGGCCGACGCGCGCGATGTCTACGCGGGCCCGGCGGAGCTGGCCGTTCCCGGCACGGTGTACGAGATCTGACGGGCAGCCGGGCCACGCACAGCCGTGGGCCCGGCCGTTCCTGACAACGGCCGGGCCCACGGAGCGTGCGGGGAGGCTACTTCGCCTCGGCCTTCTGCAACTCGGCGAGTTCCTCGTCGCTCTCCCGGCCAGGCGTCGGGATATTGAACTTGGTGATCGCGAAGCGGAAGATCGCGTAGTAGAGCGCCGCGAAGCAGAGCCCGACCAGCGCCAGCCCCCATGGGTTGGTCGCGATGCCCAGGTTGAGGGCGAAGTCCACCGCGCCGGCCGAGAAGCCGAAGCCGTCCTTCATACCGAGGGCCCAGGTCAGCGCCATGGAGACACCGGTCAGCACCGCGTGCACCGCGTACAGCGCCGGCGCGATGAACATGAAGGTGAACTCGATCGGCTCGGTCACGCCCGTGACGAACGCGGTGAGCGCGAGCGACAGCATCATGCCGCCGACGACCTTGCGGCGCTCGGGGCGGGCGCAGTGGACGATCGCCAGACAGGCGGCCGGGAGGGCGAACATCATGATCGGGAAGAAGCCGGTCATGAACTGCCCGGCCGTCGGGTCGCCCGCCAGGAAGCGGTTGATGTCGCCGCTCTTGCCCTCGAACGTGCCGGCCTGGAACCACGGGAACGAGTTCAGCAGGTGGTGCATGCCCACGGGGATCAGCGCGCGGTTGGCGACACCGAAGATGCCCGCGCCCACGGCGCCGGAGCCGACCAGCCACTCACCGAAGTTGTGCAGACCCGCGCCCAGGACCGGCCAGATGTAGCCGAAGACGATGCCGATGATCAGACCCGCGAAGGCGGAGAGGATCGGTACGAGGCGACGGCCGCCGAAGAAGCCCGCCCAGTCGGGCAGCTTCGTCCGGTAGAAGCGCTGGTAGAGCAGCGCGACCACGATGCCCATGACGACACCGCCGAGGACCTTCGCGTCGACGGGCGCGCTGTTCATGACTATCTTGCCGTCGACCACCGCCGCGACCTTGGGCAGATTGGAGTCGGTGAAGGTGGCCAGCACGTTCTTGAAGACGAGGTAGCCGGTGACGGCGGCGAGCGCGGTGGAGCCGTCCGCCTTCTTGGCGAAGCCGATCGCGATGCCGACCGCGAAGAGCAGCGGCATGTTGTCCAGGATGGCGTTGCCGCCCGCGGCCATGAACGAGGCGATCTTGGTGATGAACGCCGGGAACGAGTCACGGCCGAGCATGTCGGCGTTGCCGAGGCGCACCAGCAGGGCGCCGGCGGGCAGGACGGCGACGGGGAGCATCAGGCTGCGGCCGATACGCTGCATCACGGCCATCGCGCCGCTGCCCTTGCTCTTGCCCGCCGAGGGCTTCTTGTCCGCCGAAGCGGCGGCGCTGGCCGTGGACATCAACTTCCTCCAGGGGGAACACGGCACACGGCCGCGTGGTCTACACCATCAGTGGTGTAGACCAGTTGTAGCACGGTGTGAATCACATAAGGAACCTGCGACGGCGATATTGGAGACTGTGGCCTGGGCCATAGTCACCGTCGTCAGGGCTGGGTGTTCTGCTTCTCCACGGCCTGTTCCAGTTCCTCCGGCTCATTGCCCGGGGTCGGGATGGCGAACGCCCTGATCGCGACGCGGAACACCGCGTAGTACACGACGGCGAAGCACAGGCCGATCGGAATGATCAGCCAGGGCTTGGTGTCGAGGTGCCAGTTGACCACATAGTCGATCAGGCCGGCCGAGAAGCTGAACCCCGCGTGCACCCCCAGCGCCCAGGTGATCGCCATCGAGGCACCGGTCAGCAGCGCGTGCGCACCGTACAGCAGGGGCGCGGCGAACATGAAGGAGAACTCCAGCGGCTCGGTCACGCCCGTGACGAACGAGGTCAGCGCGAGGGAGGCCATCAGGCCCGTCACCCTCTTGCGGTGCTCGGGGCGCGCGCTGTGCGCGATGGCGAGCGCGGCGGCCGGCAGACCGAACATCATGATCGGGAAGAACCCGGACATGAACTGGCCCGCCGAGGGGTCCCCGGCGAAGAACCGGGTCAGATCGCCCATCACGACGGTGCCGTCCGGCTTGGTGTACTGACCGGCCTGGAACCAGAAGAAGGTGTTCAGGAACTGGTGCAGGCCGATGGGGATGAGCAGCCGGTTGGCGACCCCGAAGATGCCCGCGCCCCACGCGCCCAGATCGATCAGCTGTTTGGCGAACGCGGTCAGCGCGTCCCCGACCGGCTGCCACAGCAGTCCGAAGGCCACGCCGAGAAGGGTGCAGATGAAGGCCATCAGGATCGGCACCAGACGGCGGCCGTTGAAGAAGCCGAGCCAGTCGACCAGTTTCGTACGGTGGAACCGCTGCCAGACGATCGCCGTGAGCAGCCCGATCAGAATGCCGCCGAGCACCCCGGGGTTCTGCGGGATGCCCTCGGGCCTCGCCTTCGTCACCGAGCCGCCCACCGGGAAGGCGGCCAGCACACCGTGGTAGACGAGGAAACCGACGACCGCGGCCAGCGCGGTGGAGCCGTCCGCCTTCTTGGCGAAGCCGATCGCGACCCCGATGCAGAAGAGCAGCGGCAGCCCGAACGCGCCGTCCAGAATGGCGCCGCCGCCCAGGCTCAGCACCTTCGCGGTCCTGTCCCAGAACGGACCGTGCAGATACGCGGCGAAGAGATTCCCGAGGCTGACGAGCAGCCCGGCGGCGGGCAGTACCGCCACCGGGAGCTGGAGACTGCGGCCGATCTTCTGAAGCCCCTGGAACAATCCGTTCCGCCAGCTCTTCCACGGCGGCGCCGGCCTCCGCCGCGGCGCTGCCGTGCTGTCGGAGCTCATCGGCACCCTCTCGTCGTTCCCGACTGGTGTAGACCAGTTGCGATAGGCTCCCGAGGGCCGGTCGCGGGCGGGGCGCCGTTGATCGTCATCATTGGGTACGTGGTGAACGCGCGCCCGTGAAGATGGTCCAACCGTGCGTTACCGTGACGAAACGGTCCACAGTGCTTTGCGTCAGTCAGTTCGACAGTCAGGGAGAAAGACATGGCCACCAAGGCTGAGAAGATCGTCGCCGGGCTCGGCGGACTCGACAACATCGAAGAGGTCGAGGGCTGCATCACCCGCCTGCGCACCGAGGTCGTCGACCCCGACCTCGTCGACGAGACCGCCCTGAAGGCCGCCGGCGCCCACGGTGTCGTGAAGATGGGCACCGCGATCCAGGTCGTCATCGGCACCGACGCCGACCCCATCGCCAGTGAGATCGAAGACATGATGTGAAGCGCTGAGAGCCCCCCAGAACCACCCAAGGGCCTGATCCGGACCACCGGAACAGGCCCTTCGCGCGGGTCCCTATAGGCTCGGGCCCATGTCTCGTATCGACGGCCGAACCCCCGAACAGCTCCGTCCCGTCACCATCGAACGTGGATGGAGCAAGCACGCCGAGGGCTCTGTCCTCATCTCCTTCGGCGACACGAAGGTCTTCTGCACCGCCTCCGTCACCGAGGGCGTCCCGCGCTGGCGCAAGGGCAGCGGCGAAGGCTGGGTCACCGCCGAGTACTCGATGCTGCCGCGCTCGACGAACACCCGCGGCGACCGCGAATCCGTACGCGGCAAGATCGGCGGCCGTACCCACGAGATCAGCCGTCTCATCGGCCGGTCCCTGCGCGCCGTCATCGACTACAAGGCGCTCGGCGAGACCACCATCGTCCTGGACTGCGATGTACTCCAGGCCGACGGCGGCACCCGTACCGCGGCCATCACCGGCGCCTATGTCGCCCTCGCCGACGCCGTCGCCTGGGCCCAGGGCAAGAAGATCGTCAAGGCCGGACGCCGCCCACTGACCGGTACCGTCGCCGCCGTGAGCGTCGGCATCGTCGACGGCACCCCCCTCCTCGACCTCTGCTACGAGGAGGACGTCCGCGCCGAGACCGACATGAACGTCGTCTGCACCGGCGACGGCCGCTTCGTCGAGGTCCAGGGCACCGCCGAGGCCGAGCCCTTCGACCGCAAGGAACTGAACGCGCTCCTCGATCTCGCCACCGGCGGCTGCGCCGACCTCGCCGCGATCCAGCGGTCGGCGCTCGACCAGACCCTCTAGGGCGTGTCTTCAAAGTCCCGCCTGCCCGGCGGCGTCCGGCACGCACGCTCTAGCGGCGCCTTCCCGGCCGGGGCCGCCGGGTAAAGACGCAACCAAGAACAACCCCGGGGCGTCTCCACCCACACGGGCGCACGGACCGAACCGTGCGCCCGTCCACACCTCGGAGAGGAACCGCGCCATGTCCGCCGCGCCGATACGCCGACGCCGCATCACCCTGGCACTCGCCGCCACCGCCGCACTCGCCCTGCCCCTCACGGCCGGCTGCGGCGCCCTCGACAAGGCGCTGGACTGCGTCAAGACCGCCGATGCCATCGCGGGCAGCGTCAACGACCTCCAGCAGGCCGTCTCCAACGCCGGGGACAACCCGCTCAAGATCGACGAGACGCTCAACGACATCGACAACAAGCTCGACACCCTCGGGGACCAGACCGACAACGCCGACCTGAGCAAGGCCGTCGACGACCTGGGCAAGGGCGTCGACAACGTCCGTACGGCCGTCAAGAACGGGGACACCGCCCCCGATCTCGCTCCCATCACCGACGCCGCGTCCGAGATCGGCAAGATCTGCACCCCCTGACCGGCCACGCCGGGACCGGTCCGATACTGGGGGCATGACCCGCCTGATCCTCGCCACCCGGAACGCCGGGAAACTCACCGAACTCCGGGCCATCCTCGCCGACGCGGGTCTGCCCCACGACCTCGTCGGCGCGGACGCCTATCCCGACATCCCCGACGTCAAGGAAACCGGCGTCACCTTCGCCGAGAACGCGCTCCTGAAGGCGCACGCACTCGCCGACGCCACCGGCCTCCCGGCCGTGGCCGACGACTCCGGCCTCTGTGTCGACGTCCTCGGCGGCGCCCCCGGCATCTTCTCCGCCCGCTGGGCGGGCGCGCACGGCGACGACACAGCCAACCTGAACCTGCTCCTGGCCCAGCTCTCCGACATCGCCGCACCCCACCGCGCCGCCCACTTCTTCTGCGCGGCGGCGCTGGCACTGCCGGACGGCACGGAACGCGTGGTCGAGGGCCGCCTCCTGGGCACCCTCCGGGAGTCCCCGTCCGGTACCGGCGGCTTCGGCTACGACCCGATCCTCCAGCCGTCCGGCGAAACCCGTACCTGCGCGGAGCTGTCCCCGGCGGAGAAGAACGCGATCAGCCACCGGGGCAAGGCGTTCCGGGCCCTGGTCCCGGTCGTCAAGGAGCTCCTGGGCTGACCGCCGGGAGCACGCAAACGGCCTGCGTATCAATCCTTTGATTCGCAGGCCGTTCATGTGCGGCGGAAGGGATTCGAACCCTCAAGCCCTATCACGGGCCACAGATCCTAAGTCTGCTGCGTCGCCATTGCGCCACCGCCGCCAGCCGCCTGCCATCGTACCGGGCACGCGGCCGAACGTAGGTCAGGACCTGGACTCGGGGGACTGCGACTCCACCAGTGCCGCCGCCTCCGCCTGGGTCGCCACCGACGGGGGCGAGCCGTCCAGCGGGCGCTGGGCCGTTTCCTTCATACGGGACACCGCGACCACGCCCACCAGCGCCGCCGCCATCGAGTAGTACGCCGGCATCAGATTGTCGCCGGTCAGACTGATCAGGCCCGTGATCACCAGCGGGGTCGTGCCGCCGAAGAGGGACGCGGAGAGGTTGTAGCCCACCGAGAGCGAGCCGTATCTGACCTCGGTCGGGAACAGCGCCGGGAGCGCGGCCGACATCGTGCCCAGAAGGCAGACCAGGGACAGGCCCAGCATCAGTACGCCCGCCGTGATCGCCGGGATGCCGCCCTGCTTGATCAGGAGGAACGCGGGCAGCGAGAGGAAGAAGAAGCCGAGCATGCCCGCCATCAGCAGCGGCTTGCGGCCGAAGCGGTCGTTGAGCTTGCCGACCTGATTGATGATCAGCATCAGGAAGGCCATCACGGCGAGCAGGATGAGCAGCCCGTGCGTCTCGCTGTAGCCCAGCTCGTCGGAGAGATACGTCGGCATGTACGACAGCAGCATGTAGTCCGTGATGTTGTACGCGCCGACCAGCGCGACGCACAGGATCAGCAGGGGCCAGTACTGCCGGAAGATCTTGGCGAGGCCGCCCTTCGTGGTGATCTCCACCGAGTCCGCCGCCTCGAAGACGCGCGCGGTGTCCGACTCCAGTCTCCGGAACGCGGGTGTCTCGTCGAGCCGCAGACGCAGATACAGACCGATCAGCCCCAGCGGCCCCGCGACCAGGAACGGGACGCGCCAGCCCCAGGCCCGCACACCGTCGGGGCCGAGCGCCGCGGTCAGCGCGGTGACCAGGCCCGCCGCGCCGATGTATCCGGCGAGGGTGCCGAACTCCAGGAAGCTGCCGAAGTATCCCCGGCGCTTGTCGGGGGCGTACTCCGCGATGAACGTGGACGCGCCGCCGTACTCGCCGCCGGTGGAGAAGCCCTGGACCAGCCGGAAGAAGATCAGCAGCGCCGGGGCCCAGAAGCCGATCGAGGCGTACGAGGGGATCAAGCCGATGGCGAAGGTGCCGATCGCCATCATGATCATGGTCAGGGCGAGCACTTTCTTACGGCCGAGCCTGTCACCCATCGGGCCGAAGAACATGCCGCCGAGCGGCCGTACGAGAAAGGCCACGGCGAAGGTCGCGAACGAGGACAGCAGCTCGACCGTGGAGTTCCCCGACGGAAAGAAGACATGTCCGATGGTGACGGCGAGATAGCTGTAGATCCCGAAGTCGAACCACTCCATGGCGTTGCCCAGGGAAGCCGCCTTCACCGCCCGCCTGACCGCCGCCTCGTCGGTGACGGTGATGTCGGACCGCCGCGGCGTGGGGTTCTCGCGCTTCTTCTCGTGCTTCCGGTCGGCCAAGGAGCGGTCCTTTCCTCGGGCGAGCCGGTCCACAGGAACCTTCCGCGCGGTCGTGGCGATCGCGAAGCGAGGTCACACCGGAGTGGGACCTCGCTCACGCCGGGACCCTCAGATACCGAGGTCCTTGATGATCTTCGCCACATGGCCGGTGGCCCGCACGTTGTAGAGGGCCCGCTCGACCTTGCCGTCCTCGTCCACGACGATCGTGGAGCGGATCACGCCGGTCACGGTCTTGCCGTACATCTTCTTCTCGCCGAAGGCCCCGTACGTCTCCAGGACGGCCTTGGAGGGGTCGCCGACGAGGGTGACCTTGAGGCTTTCCTTGTCGCGGAACTTCGCCAGCTTCTCCGGCTTGTCGGGGGACACACCGATGACGTCGTAGCCCGCGTCGGCCAGCAGGTCGAGATTGTCCGTGAAGTCGCACGCCTGCTTGGTGCAGCCGGGGGTGAGCGCCGCCGGGTAGAAGTAGACGATGACCTTGCGGCCCTTGTGGTCCGCGAGCGATACGTCGTTGCCGTCGGCGTCGGGCAGGGTGAAGGCGGGGGCGGTGTCGCCGGGCTGGAGGCGCTCGCTCATGGTTCTCCTCGGTGGAGCGGGGTGGACGTCGTGCCGTACGCCGCCGAGCGTAATCGGGGGTGCCGCCGGGTGCGGCGACGACGGAGCTGACAGACTGTCGGCGAAGGACTACCGGACACGACGACGGAGGCAGCGCGGTGTCGGATTCCAGGACCCCGGCGCAGATCGAGGCGGACATCGTCCGCAGGCGCGGACAGCTCGCCGAGACGCTCGACGAGATCGGGGTGCGGGTGCACCCGAAGACGATCGTCGGCGACGCCAAGGCCAAGGTGGTCTCCACGGTGGATCAGACGGCCGGACGCGCGTTCGTGGCCGTGAACAGGACGCTGGCGGGCGTACGGGCGCCGTTCGTCAAGGACGACGGCGCGCCGCGGCTGGAGCGGCTGGTGCCGGTGGCGCTGGTGGCGGTCGGGCTCGTGGGGCTGCTGGTGGTGTCGACGAGGCGCCGCAAGCTTTGATCCGCCCCTGTGGCGTGCGCCGGCGCCCTGGGCAGGTAGGTTCTGGGGCGTGAGCGAGAACACCCACAACCAACGCGACCAGCACGACAAACTGCCCATCCGGATGCTCCATGACCGCGTGCTGGTCAGGACGGACATCCCGGAGGGCGAGCGGCGTTCGTCCGGCGGCATCCTCATCCCCGCGACGGCGGAGGTCGGCCGGCGGCTGGCCTGGGCCGAGGTGGTGGCCGTGGGGCAGAACGTACGGACGGTGACACCGGGGGACCGGGTGCTGTACGACCCCGAGGACCGCGCCGAGGTCGAGGTGCGCGGGGTGGCGTACGTACTGATGCGCGAGCGCGATCTGCACGCCGTCGCGGCGGACCGGTTCGAGGGGTCCGAGGATTCCACCGGGCTTTATCTGTAGCCCTCCTTCCGCACCCCTTCTTCTGTAGCCCTTCGCAGGGGTCTCCGCGGGTTTGCTACCTTGGGGGGACCCCGACGAGACGCGCCGTACCGGGACAAACGAAAGACGACGCACCTGTTGTCCGTGTTTTCGTTGCCGGAGGTGCTGTCATGGCATGGGTTCTGTTGATCGTCGCCGGTCTGCTTGAGGTCGGCTGGTCGATCGGGATGAAGTACACCGAGGGGTTCACCCGGCTGTGGCCGAGCCTGTTCACCGGCGCCGGGATCGTCGCCAGCATGCTGTTGCTGTCGCATGCGGCGAAGACACTGCCGATCGGTACCGCGTACGGCGTGTGGGTTGGTATCGGCGCGGCCGGTGCGGCGGTGCTCGGCATGGTGGTGCTGGGGGAGCCGGCGACCGCCGCCCGGATCTTCTTCGTCTGTCTGCTGCTGGTGGCCGTGGTGGGGCTGAAGGCGACGTCCGGCCACTGAACCGGGTCGCGGCGCCCGGTCCGGCCGCTGTCAGGCGCCCGGCGCGTCGGACAGGGAGGTGCGGGCGCCCTGACCGTCGCCCGCGTCTCCCCGACCGCCCCCGCCGGTGCCGGTACTGCCCTTGGCCGATGCGCCACCCATGCCGCCGCCACCTGTGGGCACGCCGCCGCCGTCGGACCGTTCCGGTGGTGGCTGACCGGGTGTCCGCCCCGCCGACTGCCCCTGGACGCGGCCTTGCTCGGAGCCTTGCGACCGGCCCTGGGCGCGGCTGCCGTTCGCGTCGTCCGTTTCCGACCCGTCCTGCGCCCGGTCTGTCTGTCCCGGGGACTGTCCCGGGGCCCCGCCCGGTGCCGCGCTCGGAGCGCCCGCCGGGTGTGAGCCTTTCGGCTTGCCGGGCGGGCCCGCCTGCTCCGACTCCGAGGACGAGTCCTCCTCGGAGTCGGAGTCGTCGTCAAGCCGCAGATCGAAGTCGTGCGCCGGGCTCTTGCGGAGAGCGGCGGCCGTGTACCGGCCCCAGATCTCGGTCGGCGGTCCGCCGCCGTTGATGCGCTCCCGGCCGAGGGCCCCGTACAGCGACTTCTGCGCGGCGGTCACCGGATCGGCGCCCATGACCGCGACGACCGTGGCCAGGTCCGGGGTGTACCCCGCGAACCAGGCCGCCTTGTCCTCCTCCGCCGTGCCGGTCTTGCCCGCCGCCGGGCGGCCCGCGGACTGGGCGGCGGTGCCGGTGCCCTGGGCGACGACACCGCGCAGCACGGAGGTGGTGGTGTCGGCGGCAAGGCGGCTGATGACCTGCTTCATGTCCTGCTTCGGCAGGGTGACCTCCGTACCGTTCCTGGTGATCCTGTCGACCAGGGTGTACATGCCGTGCCTGCCGTGGTTGGCGAGGGTCGCGTACGCCTTCGCCATGTCCAGTACGGAGGCGGTGGCCGGGCCGAGCGCGATGGAGGGTGTCGCGGTCAGGTCGGGGGTGTTCTCGGGGAGGCCGAGCGCGACGGCGGTCTTCCTGACCGTGTCGGGGCCGACGTCCTGGGCCATCTGCGCGTAGACGGCGTTGACGGAGTAGTCGGTGGCGGTCTGCACGGAGATGGGCCCGTAGTTGGTGTCGTCCTCGTTCGCCGGCGAGTAGTCGGTGGGGCCGTCGGGGCCCTCGACCACATGCTGGTTGTCGCCGTCGTAAACGGTGTACGGGGTGATCGGCTCGCCGTACAGGGTCTCGGAGCCGTTCTCGACGGCGGCGGCGAAGACGAACGGCTTGAAGGTCGAACCGACCTGGTAGTCACGGCGGGTCGCGTTGTTGACGTACTGCTTGGTGTAGTCGATGCCGCCGTACATGGCGACGACCTTGCCGGTCTTCGGTTCGATGGAGACCCCGCCGACCCGGACGACGCGGTCGGCCTTGCGGCCGGCTTTGAGCTGTGAGGTGACCTGCTGCTCGACGGCGGTGGTGAAGGCTTCCTGCTTCGCGCGGTCCAGCGTGGTGGTGATCCGGTAGCCGCCTGCGGCCAGGGTCTTCTCGTCGATGATCCTGTTGCTGGTGAGATGCTCCTCGACGGCCTGGACGATATAGCCGCGCTGCCCGGAGAGGCCGGAGCCAGCGTGCCTGATCTTGCCGGGCATCGGGAACTTCATCTTGCGGCGCTCGGCGGGGCTGAGCCAGTCCTCCTTGACCATGCCGTCGAGGACGTATTTCCAGCGCGCGACGGCGGCCCGCTTGTTCTCGGGGTGGAAGACGACGTCGAACTCGCTGGGCGCGTTGAGCAGGGAGGCCAGATAGGCGCCCTCCGCCGTGTTGATCTCCTCCACGTCCTTGCCGTAGTACGCCTGGGCCGCGGCCTGGACGCCGTACGCGTTACGGCCGAAATAGCTGGTGTTGAGATAGCCCCGGAGGATCTGCCCCTTGGTCGCCTCGCGGTTGAGCTTGATCGCGATGAAGAATTCCTTGGCCTTGCGGACGATCGTCTGTTCCTGGCCGAGGTAGTAGTTCTTGACGTACTGCTGGGTGATGGTGGAGCCGCCCTGGGTGCCCTTGCCGGTGACGGTGTTCCAGGCGGCGCGGACCATGCCCTGCGGGTCGATGGCGGGTTCGTTGTAGAAGCCGCGGTCCTCGGCGGCCAGTACGGCGAGCTGTACGGTCTTCGGCACCTGCGCGAGCTTGACGTTCTCGCGGTTGACCTCGCCGTCGCGGGCGAGGTGCGTGCCGTCCGCGTACAGATAGACATTGGACTGGGCGGTGGCGGCGGCGTTGGCCGGCGGGATGCTGACGAGCTTGTAGCCCAGGACGAACCCGCCCATGAGGACGAGCCCGAAGATCAGTAATCCGCCGAACAGCGTGCGCCGGCTCGGGAGGGCGCTGCGCCAACCGGTGCGGGGACGCACGGGCCGCCCGGCCTTCCCGGCCGGGCGGCCGGGGGCGGCGTGGGGGGCCGAGGGGTCCCGTGGGGCCCAGCCGTGTTGCTGTGGCTCGTCGCTCATATCAGTGGAGACTCCTCGGCCGCGGACGGCGGTTCACTTCCGGCATAACGGTGTCGTACCAGGCGATTAGCGTTTCAGACCCATGAAACGCTGTGTACTCCCATGAAACACGGACAGAACGATGGGGCGCCGACAGCCGGATAACCGGTCGCGGCGGCCGGTCCCCGTGGGCTAGGGTCGTGCGCTTTGGTGCCAGGACGCCGACGACGCGCTGATGGAGTGGGGGAAATGGTGTGGGGGAGGGGACTGTGGTGCGGCTGTACGCAGTAGTGGCCGCAGGTGGGTTCCGCCGCTATGCGACGTACCGGGTGGCCACCGTCGCGGGAGTGTTCACCAACACCGTCTTCGGCTTCATCATGGCGTACACCTATACGGCTCTCTGGGACGAGCGGCCGCACCTCGGTGGCTACGACCTCTCCCAGGCCGTCACCTATGTGTGGCTCGGCCAGGCTCTGTTGATGACCTGCGCCACGATGGGCGGCGGGTTCGAGGACGAACTGATCGAGCGAATCCGCACCGGTGACATCGCCGTCGACCTCTACCGGCCGGCCGATCTCCAGCTGTGGTGGCTGGCCGGGGATCTGGGCCGGGCGGCCTTCCATCTGCTCGGGCGCGGGATCGTACCGATGGTGCTCGGCTCGCTCGCCTTCGAGCTGGCGCTGCCCGGGGATCCGGGGACCTGGCTCGCGTTCCTGTTCGCCGTGATGCTCGGGGTGGTCGTCAGTTTCGCGATCCGCTTCCTGGTCGCGCTCTCCGCGTTCTGGCTGATGGACGGCGCGGGCGTGGCGCAGATGGCGGTACTGGGGGGCATGTTCTTCTCCGGGATGCTGCTGCCGCTCAACCTCTTCCCGGGGGTGCTGGGGGAGGTGGCGCGGGCGCTGCCCTGGTCGTCGCTGCTCCAGGTCCCGGCGGATGTCTTCCTCGGCAAGTACACCGGATGGGACGTGGCGGGGGCGTACGCGTTCCAGGCCGGCTGGGCGCTGGCCCTGCTGGCGACGGGGCGGCTGCTCCAGACCGTCGCGACACGGAGGGTGGTCGTCCAGGGTGGCTGACGAGATGTACGCGGACGCGGAACCGGTCGCCGATGGGAGACGGGCGGTGGCCGCGGACGCGGGAACGGCGGTTGCCGCGTACGCGGGATCGGAGGAGTGGATTCCGCGGCTGTCGCGGCGGGCCGCCCTGCGCGACGGGCTGCGGGCGTACGGCCTGATCGTGGCGATGTGGACGAGGGCCACGATGGCGTACCGCGCGTCCTTCGTGATGACGGCGTTCGGGAACTTCGCGGCGACGGCCTTCGACTTCGTCGCGATCCTGCTGATGTTCGGCCATGTGGACGCGCTCGGCGGCTACTCGCTGCCCGAGGTGGCCTTCCTGTACGGGACGTCCGCCACGGCCTTCGGCCTCTCCGATCTGGTGCTCGGCTCGATGGACCGGCTGGGGCGCCGGGTACGGGACGGCACGCTCGACACGCTGCTGCTGCGGCCCGTGCCCGTACTGGCGCAGGTGGCGGCCGACCGGTTCGCGCTGCGCCGGCTCGGCCGGGTCACCCAGGGGCTGCTGGTGCTCGGCTATGCCCTGCTCACGCTCGACATCGACTGGACGGTGACGCGGGCGCTGATGCTTCCGATGATGGTGCTGAGCGGGGCGGCGATCTTCGCGGCGGTGTTCGTGGCGGGCGCCGCGTTCCAGTTCTGGGCGCAGGACGCCTCCGAGGTGCAGAACTCGTTCACGTACGGCGGGACGACCCTGTTGCAGTACCCGCCGACGGTCTTCGCGAAGGATCTGGTGCGCGGGGTGACGTTCGTGGTGCCGCTGGCCTTCGTCAACTGGATCCCCGCGCTGTATGTCCTCGGCAGGGAGGACCCGTTGGGGCTGCCGGAGCCGGCCGCGTTCCTGCCGCCGGTGGTGGCGGTGGTGTGCTGCGCGCTGGCGGGGGTGGCGTGGCGGGCGGGGCTGCGGGCGTACCGGAGCACGGGGAGCTAGTGCCGGGAGGGGCACTGGACGAGATTTCGGACTTGCTCGTCCGGAGGTTCGGCGTTGGGCGCGTACGTCGTACGGATGAGACACAGGGAGAGGAGGCGGAGCGTTCATGAGTACGGATGGCACGGGCGGTACGGCGAGCGGCGGGGGCACGGACGGCACGGCCTTCATCGAGCTGGACGGCGTCGAGAAGGTCTTCGACGTACGCCGCAAGGCCGGTCTGCTGCGCCGTGAGAAGCATCAGGTGCGGGCGGTCGACGGCATCAGCTTCCGGGTGCCGCGCGGCGAGATGGTCGGCTACATCGGCCCGAACGGCGCCGGCAAGTCGACCACCATCAAGATGCTCACGGGCATTCTGACCCCGAGCGGTGGCCGGCTGCGGGTCGCGGGCATCGATCCTTCCCGGGAGCGTACGAGGCTGGCGCACCGCATCGGCGTGGTCTTCGGGCAGCGGACCACGCTGTGGTGGGATCTGCCGCTGATCGACTCGTACCGGCTGATGCACCGGATGTACCGGGTGCCCGACGCGCGGTACCGGGTGAATCTGGAGCGCTGTGTCGAACTCCTCGATCTGGCCGAGCTGCTGGACGTACCCGTACGGCAGCTCTCGCTCGGCCAGCGGATGCGCGGCGATATCGCGGCGGCGCTGCTGCACGACCCGGAGGTCCTGTATCTGGACGAGCCGACGATCGGCCTCGATGTGATCTCCAAGGCCAAGGTCAGGGAGTTCCTGCGGGATCTGAACGCGGAGCGCGGTACGACGGTCCTGCTGACCACCCACGATCTGACCGATATCGAGCAGCTCTGCAAGCGCGTGATGGTCATCGACCACGGGCGGCTGCTGTACGACGGTGGGCTGGCCGGACTGCACGAGGTGGGGGAGAGCGAGCGGACACTCGTCGTCGACCTGGAGCGCGAACTCCCGCCGATCGAGGTGCCCGGGGCGCGCGTGGTGCGGACGGAGGGGCCTCGGCAGTGGCTGGCCTTCCCCGCCGCCGAGTCCGCGGCGCCGCTTCTCGCGCGGATCGCGGCGGAATATCCGCTGGTGGACCTGTCGGTGCGGGAGCCGGACATCGAGGCGGTGATCGCCAAGATGTATGCCGACCGATCAGCTGTGTGACGTGACCCCCGCAGTTGACTAGTCTGCTCGTATGACGAGTGAGCGGCCTGATCCGCCGACCTACCCGCGCCCTGACACGCGCGCATCCGACGCCGAGCGGGAACGGGTCGCGGAGCGGCTGCGCGAGGCCATGGCCGAGGGCCGGCTCGATATGGAGGAGTTCGACCAGCGCCTGGAGGCGGCCTACACGGCACGCACCCATGGCGAGTTGGCGCCACTGGTACGGGATCTCCCCGCGCCGGGGACGACGACGGACGTGGCGCTCGCGACCGACTCCTCCGTCGCCGGGCACGGTGTGCGCGACTCGGCGGGCACGGGTGAGGTGAACACCTGGCAGAGCCGGATCGGCCGGGAGCCGGCCACCTCGAAGGGCGCCTTCGCGTTCTGGGGCGGGTTCCGCCGCAGGGGGACGTGGACGGTGGCCCGCAAGTTCACGACCGCCGTCCTCATGGGGGGCGGTGAGATCGATCTGCGCGAGGCGCGGTTCGAGGACCGCGATGTGGTGATCCGCTGTTTCACGATCATGGGCGGGGTGCATGTGACCGTACCGCCGGACCTGGACGTCGAGGTCAGGGGCTTCGGGCTGATGGGCGGCTTCGGCGAGACGGGCGAGGGCACGGCGAGCCCGGGGTCGCCCCGGGTGATCGTCACGGGCTTCGCGGTGATGGGCGGGGTCGGGGTGGAGCGCAAGGTGCGGGAGTCGGAGAAGCGCCGGCTCAAGGAGGAGCGCAAGCGCCAGAAGCTGGAGAAGAAGGCGGAACGCAAGGAGCTGGACTGAGGGGTACGACAGGAGCTGGACCGAGGGGTGCGACAGGAGTTGGACCGAGGGGTGCGATGAGCCGTCACAGCTGGGCCGGCGCCCGCTCCGCCAGCAGCCGGGGGCTCAGATAGCGGCCCATTACCCGGTACCCGGCGTCACTCGGGTGCAGCCCGTCGCCCGAGTCGTACACCGGCCTGATCCGGTCGGGCGCGTACGGATCCCGTATCACCTTGTCGAAGTCCACGACCTCGTCGAAGACCCGGCCCGAGCGGATCTCCTCGTTGACCCGGTCGCGTACGGACTCGGTGGTGGCGTTGTACCCGCCGTACGCGCCGAACGGTGTCAGCGTCGACCCGATCACGCGCAGCCCGCGCGCCTTCGCCCGCTGGGCCAGTTCGCGCAGCCCGGCGGTGATCCTGGCGGGGTCGGTCTCGCGGCCCCGCAGGATGTCGTTGACGCCGAGGTCGATGACGACGACCTTGGCACCGGCCCGGTCGAGTACGTCGCGCTGGAAGCGGGCGAGCCCGCTCGCGCCGTTGCCCAGCGATGACCCGTCGGCCAGGACGCGGTTACCGCCGATGCCCTCGTTGAGTACGCCGATGTGCTGGTCGCGCAGGCGCGCGGCGAGCACATCGGGCCAGCGGCGGTTCGCGTCGTAGCCGGAGCCGACCCCGTCGGTGATCGAGTCACCGAAGGCGACGACCGCCCCCCGCGCCTCGGGGTTGAGGACATCGACGGCGGTGAGATAGCGCCAGACCTTGCGCGACGGGGCGTACGCGGTCGCGTCGAGGGCGCGCGTACGGTCGCCGTCGGCGAGATACGAGGTCTGGAGCGCGTGCCGGTGATAGGTGACGGGCCCCCCGGCGCGCGGGGTGTGGAGCGTGACCAGCAGATCGCTGTCGTACGGCACCCGAAGCGCCACGGGATCGCTGACGACCTGCCCGCCGGGCGGTACGGTCACGGCCGCCCGGCGGCCGAAGGTCAGCTGCCGCATGGTCCCCGCGACTGCCTCGGGACCGCCCCCGCCCTTGCCGACCGCGACCGTAGCGGTCCCTATCAGCAGCGGGGTGGGGCTGTAGAGATTGGAGAGGGTGATCCGGACCTTGCTGCCGCCGAGGCTGGTGTGTACGACGTTACGGATGGAACGCCCGGGGTACCCGACCGGCGCCCCCGGCTCGGCACCCGCCGGAGCGGCGGCCCAGGTGCCGGTCCAGTTGTCGGCGGAGGCGGGCGCGGCCGTCCCCATGGGGGTGCGCCCGCGCGTACGGGGGTCCCCGGAGGTATCGGCGGAGCCGCCCCTGTCCGCGCGTGTGCCGCTGTCCAGCAGTCCGTACCCGGTGATGATGACGCCGCACACCAGCGCCACCACCGTGACCAATGCCCCGAGCAGGGCGAATCCGCGATGTCTGGTCATTGCCCCCGAGTCCCCCCGTGTCTCCCTCGTCACCACATCACCACGTACGGCACTACGTAGGGCATCACGTACGGCATCACGTACGGAACTACGTACAGAACCCATCATCCGACATCGCGCGGGAACTTGACGTGCGCCCCGGGAGTACCTCAGGCAGGGACAATGCGGTAGGGGCGGTGCGCGGGCACGAGAACGGGAGCATGGAGCGTTGAGCCGAGTGCGTTGAGCATGGCGCCGGCGCTTACGCGGACGGGTGAATCGGGTGGAGCGGATGGAACGTACAGATCCGGAGAGAGCGGTGGAGGGCGGCGACGGCAGCGGCGGGGGCAGCGGCAGCGGCCACGGCAGTGGTGGGGGCCACGGTAGTGGTGGGGGCAGGGGCAGCGATGGTCGTGCTGGTCTCCCCGTCGGGGCCGACGGTCCGGGGGGATCCGGGGTGTCGGGCGGGGCTGGTGTGGCTGGTGTGCCCGGCGGGACTGGTGGGCCCGGCGGGTCTGGCAGGCCGGGCGGGTCTGGCAGGCCGGGCGGGCCTGGTGAGCCGGGTGGGACTCGGCCGTCCGGGGCCGGAAAGCTCTCGGCGCTCCCCGCCTTCACCTATACGGCCGCCGACGCGGAGAAGCTGCGCGGCGTCCGCCGGATGAAGACCACCGCCACCGGTCTGCTGCTGCTGGTGGCCCTGATCTATGTGCTCGCCACCTGGGCGAAGAACTCCGGCATGGGCGGCTGGACCGGCTTCGTCGCCGCGGCGGCCGAGGCGGGCATGGTGGGCGCGCTGGCCGACTGGTTCGCGGTGACGGCGCTCTTCCGGCACCCGCTCGGTCTGCCCATCCCGCACACCGCGATCATCCCGAACAAGAAGGACCAGCTGGGCACGTCGCTCGGCGCGTTCGTCGGGGAGAACTTCCTCTCGGCCGAGGTCGTACGGAACCGGCTGAGAGCCCTCGGTATCGGCCGCCGGCTCGGCACCTGGCTCGCGGAGCCGGACCACGCGGACCGGGTCACCGCCGAGCTGTCCACGGCGCTGCGCGGCGCGCTGACCGTCCTGCGGGACTCGGACGTCCAGGCGGTCGTCGGCGAGGCGATCACCCGGCGCGCGAACGCGGTGGAGATCGCGCCGGGCCTCGGCAAGACCCTGGACACGGTCGTCGCCGACGGCGCCCACCACCGCGCGGTCGATCTGATCTGCGCCCGCGCGCACGACTGGCTGGTGGAGCACGGGGACTCGGTCATGGACGCGGTCCAGGGCGGGGCGCCGGGCTGGACGCCGCGCTTCGTCGACCGGAGGATCGGCGACCGCGTCTACAAGGAACTGCTCCGCTTCATCACCGAGATGCGCGATATGCCGGACCACCCGGCGCGCGGCGCCATCGACCGCTTCCTGCGCGATTTCGCGGTGGACCTCCAGTCGGACACGGACACCCGCGCCCGGGTCGAACGCATGAAGTCGGAGCTGCTCGCCCGCCCCGAGGTGCAGGACATCATCGCCTCGGCCTGGGCTTCCGTGCGGGCCATGATCATGTCGGCCGCGGAGGACGACCGGAGCGAACTGCGCCTGCGGGCGCGCGCCTCGCTGCTCTCCCTGGGCTCGCGGCTGGCGACGGACGCCCGGCTCCAGGGGAAGCTGGACGGCTGGATCGAGGACGCGGCGGCGTATGTCGTCTCCACGTACCGCGGCGAGATCACCTCCCTGATCTCGGACACGGTCGCGAGCTGGGACGCCGCCGACACCTCCAGGAAGATCGAGGCGCATATCGGCCGCGACCTCCAGTTCATCCGGATCAACGGCACGGTGGTGGGTGCCCTGGCGGGCCTGCTGATCTATACGGTGGCCCATCTGCTGGGGGCGTGACGAAGCGCTGGGCGCGTGATCCGGCCCCTGTGACCCTGTCGTCCGGAACGAGTCATGGTCAACCACCGGCGCGGCGGGTGCCGGTGACGGCCCGGGGCGCGAGAAACGGGTGTGCCCCTGAGCGCGGGCTGTGGGACCGTCGGCGCATGGCGCGGACGACGGAGATGGTGACGAGCGGGGACGGGGTACGGCTGGCCTGTACCGATCATGGGGCTGGTATGGGCGAGGGCGTGGGCAGCGGCGAGGGGCGGCCCGTACTCCTGCTGCACGGGCTGGCGGGCCACGCGGCCGAATGGGACCCGCTCGTACGGCTGCTCCGGCCCGCGCGCCGGGTGGTGGCGTACGACGCGCGCGGCCATGGCGCCAGCGAACGCCGCCCCGCGGACGTTTCGCGCGCGGCGCATGTACGCGATGTGGTAGCGGTGGCCGAACGACTGGCGCTCGATCGGCCCGTCCTCGTGGGCCAGTCTCTGGGCGGCCATACGGCCATGCTCGCCGCCGCGGCTCATCCGGAACTGTTCAGTGCCCTGGTTCTGATCGAGGCGGGCCCCAGGGGCCCCGATCCGGAGGTGCCCGCGCGTATCGGCGGCTGGCTGGACTCCTGGCCGGTGCCCTTCGCGTCCATGGAGGAGGCGACAGCGTTCTTCGGCGGCGGCCCGGCCGGCCGGGCGTGGGCGGCGGGCCTGGCGGAGCGCCCGGACGGCCTGCGCCCGCGCGTCGACCGGGAGGTGATGGTCGCCTGTGTCGCCGAGAACGCCCGCCGGTCTTTCTGGGACGAGTGGGAACGGGTGCGCTGCCCCACGCTCGTGGTGCGCGGCGATACGGGCTCGATGCCGGAGGCGGAGGCCACGGAGATGCGGGTACGCCGTCCGGGGACGGAGCTACGCGTGATTCCGTCCGCGGCCCACGATGTCCATCTGGACCAGCCGGAGGCGCTGCACGAGGCGATAGAAGCGTTCTTGCGACACAGTCACGCCGGGCCTGACAGATCTAAATCTGACCATATGCCTTGAACGCTACGCAGGACGCAAGAGATCGTCACAGTCAGCCGACACGTGTCCACTTCAGGGCCGGGACGGGCAGGGAATCCCCATGCCCCGAACCACCGCGGCCGACCCGGCCATCGCCCAACTGTCCCGTACGCAACGGCGCCTGGCGACAACCCGCCAACTACGCGCCACCGGCCTCGCCGCCAGCACCACCAGGGCCCGCTGCGCACCGTCCGGCCCGTGGCAGCGCCTGCTGCCCGGCGTCGTCCTGATACAGACCGGCGCTCCTGACCCACGCCAACTGCTGCTCGCCGCCGTCCTCTACGCGGACACGGAGACGACCGCCCTCTCGGGCACGAAGGCCGTCCTGACCGGCGAGGCGGCGCTCGCGCTGTACGGGTTACGGGACGCGGGCACGGACCGCGCCGACGTGCTGGTCGCCGCGCGCCGCGGGCTGCGCGACAGAGCGTACGTACGTCTGCGCCGCACCAGCCGCTGGCCGCCGACGCTGCTGGTCGACGGCATCCCCTGCGTACGCCCGGTCCGCGCGGCCTCCGACTTCGCGGCCCACGAGCCCTCACCGGAACGGATCCGCGCGCTCCTCGCGGCGACGGTCCAGCGGTGCAGCTGCCACCCGGAAGACCTCCGCGCCGAACTCCACGCCTCCCACGCCCTCCGCAACCCGGCGGTACGCACCGCCCTGGAAGAACTCCGCGCCGGCATCCGCTCCATCGCCGAGGCCCAGGCCCGGGACACCCTCCGCACCGCCGGCCTCCCGGACGCCCTCTGGAACCCAACCCTCCTCACCCCGAAGGGCACCTTCCTGGCCAAGCCGGACGCCTACTGGCCGTTCGCGGGGGTGGCCCTGGAAGTCGACTCCGAGGAATACCACCTGGGCGCGCCCCAATACCGCGCCACCCTCCGCCGCCGCCTGCTGATGGAATCCCACGGCATCGACGTCACAAGCGCGGCCCCAGCCCTGATCCGCGACCACCCCGAAGAACTGGTAGCGGCGATCCGCACCAAACTCCGCCTGGCCAAATCCCGCCCAGACCGCCCGAACATCATCATCCGCCCCTACCTCTAGCCGTAAGGAGAAAGAGCGAAGTCCCTGAGAGAGTCAGTCAGTCCGTGTTCGCGCGGCGGAGGCGAGGACGAGGCCAGCATCCTCGTAGAGGCGTCTTTCATGGAAGGCGGAGGCGATATTGATGACGGCTTGGGCGTCGCGTCTGCCGACGTTGGTGAGGACCGCGTCTGCCTCATCGTTCAGCCCCGCCGAGCGGCAGGCGATGACGACCTTGGGTACATCGCGCGCGGGGAGCCTCGTTGCCGCGCTCCAGAGCATGACGAACGCATCCCGGTCCCGGCCTTCGGAGAGGTAGCCGGTCAGGATGCTGAGTTCGGACCAGTTCTCGTCAGCGGCAATTGTGTGATGCCGGTCCCCCTCCGGAAGGGGGACCGGCGCTGTTGTCTGTACCGGGGTGCCCTGGGTTCCAGAACGCCCGGCGTCGTCCCGAAGGACGGACTGTGCCGCGCGGACAGGAGGCTGGACAAGTGGTGGAGCCGGCCTTTCCGCCCGTGATGAGAGTTTGGGTCCTGCGGTTTGCTCCTCTACGGTGCCGCTCGCCGGGCAGCACTCGCAGTGCTTAACCAGGGCGGCCAGGCGCATTTCCAGGAGGCTCTTGAGGGTGTGAGGCAGCTCGCGTCCCGCCTCTTCGGCGTCTTGGGCGGCTACCTGGTGGAGGCTTGTGACGAGCTCAGGGTTGGGTACCCGCCTGCCGTTCAGGTGGTTCGAGAAGGATGTTGGCGCCTGGTAGGCACGACGAGCGATGGATCCGCGGTGCTGGTCACTGCAATCGACTACGTCCCGCAAGGCGGTCACCAGCCTCCGGTGCGCAGGGGAGATGCCGGAGGGAAGGGCTTTCCACTTTCTTTGCGCTCGGTCCTGCAATGTGGCTCCTTGAGGGCATGGCGAGTGTCGTCGCGTCGTGGTGACAGCAGGCTCCAAGTGTGTGTCAGCGGACGGAAATTCTGAAAGATCCAGAAGTATTCATCGCCCCTCGAAACACTTCAGGCACTGGCGTAACTGGTCGTATCCAGGCAAAGGTTGAGTGCACGCCAGAACCTGGTCCGTAGAGCGTCTCCGTGTGTTCTGGTGCGACGCTGACACCTGCCTGTGTGGTCTGACTTGAGGGGACAACGTGATGATGGCTCTGCCGTCGTGGACGGATGAGAAGTACGGCACCATGAAGCGCGCGGCCTTGTGGCTGGTGACTGTCATTGGTGAGGGCGGCACCTTTACCAAGGAAGACATCAAGTCGGCCTTCCCCGGGATCAGCCAGGCAGATCGTCGTGTGCGTGACTTGCGGGACTACGATTGGCAGATCGACACCCAGCGGGAAGACCTGACGCTGGGGCAGCACGAGCAGCGCTTTGTGAAGCAGGGAGTACCTGTCTGGGAGCCGGGCAAGGCAACCAAGTCCGGTGCTTCGGTGACCCAGACGCAGCGTCGTGAAGTCCTGGCGAAGGACGGACACCTGTGCCGGTCCTGCGGGATCGCCCCCGGCGAGACTTACGCCGGCTCGTATGAGTCGGCTCAGCTGGACATCGCGCGCCGTACGGTGAGGCAGCCGGCGGGTGAGGAGCGGGTGGAACTGGTGGCCGAGTGCAACCGCTGCCGTGTTGGCGGGCGTGGCCAGACCGTTGACCTCGGTGCCTTGCTGGAGAGCCTCGCCGGCCTTGGCGGACTTGAGCGGAAGATGCTCACCGGGTGGGTGTCGGAAGAGAAGCGCGAGTTCAGTACCGTCGAGCGACTGTGGGCCGACTACCGCGCGCTGCCCGCGGAGTCGAGGGCCAAGGTTCGCGAGGCCCTTTCGCTTCCCGCCGTCTGAGCCAGCGTCCCCATGAGGTGTGGGGCCGCCATGGCGTGGCCCCGCTACACCTGCCCATAGCCTCCCTGCAGTCCGAGGAGTAACGCACAGTGAGTATCGACTTTGGTAAGCCGCCGCTTGCCGCCGCGAACCAGCAATCGGTCGAACAGCGCCTTAAGGAGCTCGCGGCCGGCGCGGGTATCCAGGAGACTCTGACAGTCGAGTGGCGGACGAAGCCCTTGGTTGTCCAGGTCATTGATATGCCGGTGGAGTCGCTCTACTACAACCCCGGAACGCACCGCGTCCGTGCCCAGCGCAGCTGGGATCCGGAAAAGGACCGGCTCCTGCACGCAGATCCCTGGAGGGATGAGAGCCAGGAATACCTTGAGCACCTGCTCCAGGCCGAACCGTCGGATCCGGCAAAGCGGGACAAGGACTTCGACGAGCTCAAAGAGAGTCTCCGTGAATTCCGGCAGAATGAGCCCGGCCTCATTACCCGCGATGGGATTCTTGTCAACGGCAATACCAGAGCGGCAGCTCTAAGGGAGTTGGGAGTCAGCTACATCCGGGTCGGGGTGCTGCCCGAATTCTGTACGTGGGCGGATATCAACGCGGTCGAGCTCTCGCTGCAGCTGAGGCATGACACGCGACGTCCTTACTCATACATCAACCGGCTGCTAACCATCGAGGAAGAGGTGGCGGCAGGACGTCAGCTGGCGGACGTGGCCAAGGAGTTCCGCATCCGGACGTCGACGGCGGAACAGGACCTGTGGGTCCTGTCATGTCTCCAGGATCTGACGGAGCGGTCCAAGGCAGGGCAGACACAGCTTCGGCTCCTGGACTTCGAGGACGCGCAGGAGAAGCTCCGCGAACTCCATCGTGCCTACAGCAAGGCCGCCAAGACCAACAGGGAGAAGGCGGAGCTCCTCAAGGAGAGCCGGCTGGCTGCGATCGTGCTGGAGTTCTCCAAGACCGACGTACGTCTCATCGAGTCCGAGTTCCGGACCCGCTACCTGGCCCACCGGCTTCCGGAATCCCTCAAGGACGTACCTGCTGAGACCTCTGAGCGAAGGATCCCAGGCATGAACCGGGTGGTGAAGACAGCGGTACCGGATGTTGCGGCGGCCAAGGCGTTCACGGACGCGGTCCTCAGGGCCAAGGCTGTGGAACGGGCCGTCGGTTCGGTTTCCGCTGAGGAACACGTGCGGGCCGCGGCTGTTTTCCAGGAGGCGAAGCGTGCCATTGAAGAGGCGCTTGAACCGGCCGGCAAGGACGCCCGGGTGCGTAAGCGGAAGCAGGCCGCGCCTGACCGTCTCCACGATGCCTGCCAGGACATCGAGCAGTGCATCACGGATATGGCCCTGGCCCGTGCGTCACGAAGCCTCGATGAGGAGTCCTTTGACGAGGCCGTGGTCAAGCTGAAGGCAAGCCTGGACAAGCTCGCGCACGCGGCAGCCCAGAGCATCGAAGTCCCTGGCGATGGTGTCGCGTGGCTGCTCGACGCTGTCCGGCCGGAGGCGTCGTGACGCAGTCGGCAGAACCGTCTCTGCGAATCGCGTTCGATGTGTCGCGCACCAAGGCAGTACTGCGTGCGGACGAGCCGTTCCGTATGGAGCTGACCCGCCTGGCCGCCCGCTTTCCCGTCGGCGGCCAGCGCGGCCCAACCACCCTGGAGGTGTCCCTTGACGACTTCCTGGTAGGCATTGATGTTCTTGCTGACTGGCCGTACCCGGACTCTGTCCACTGGGAAGACGAACTCCTCGCGCTGGTTGGCAGCGTGCTCGATGACGCGGACCAGGCCGAGCGGCAGCTTCAGCGGGAACCTGGCGGCACTGCCGTCCTGGATGACAGCGCTGTCCGTGAGGTACTCGGGACGGACTGGTGCGCGGACCTCACTGACTTCCAGCGGCGTGACGTCGCGCGGTTGCTCTCCTTGCAGCACGGAGCGAATTTCAGCGTCCCGGGGGCGGGTAAAACCCGGGTTGGCCTTGCCGTTTACGCGGCGATGCGGGAGCGCGGAGATGTCCGGCGATTGCTTGTCGTCAGCCCTAAGTCCGCTTATGAATCCTGGCTCTTCGAGATTCGGCACTGTTTTAAGCGGCCGCCTCTGACCGCGGTAATGGGGAAGAGTCCCGATCCCAGGGCTGAAGTTCTGATCGTGAATTACGAGCGGCTGGACAAGTCGCTCGCCGCGCTCGCTTCCTGGCTGCGCGCGGTGCCGTCGATGGTCATCCTTGACGAAGCCCACCGGATGAAGCTCGGCGCGCGAGGTATCTACGGGAGTGCCTGCATGGCACTTGGGCCACTGAGCCGGCGTCGGCTGATCCTTACGGGTACACCAGCGCCCAACGGCGCCCGCGACTTGGAGAACCTGCTGTCCTTCGTGTGGCCCGGGCACGGACGCCGTGTTGTGACGCAGGCGGTTGACGGCGGAGACCTCGCGTACGCCAGTTCCGTGCTGCGGCCGCTCTTCACCCGTACGACCAAGAGTGAGCTGGGCCTGCCGCCCTTTGAGACGCGCATCAGGTATCTGAAGATGCCTGAGCTGCATCGCGAGGTATACGACGCTCTCGTGGGCCGCTTCACGGCCCGCGCCGAAGCTTCGCGCGAGGATTTCGATGCCCTTGGCAAGGCGATGCTGCGTTTGCTTATGGCGGCCACCAGCCCCGCTCTGCTGGCCGAGGGGGGAAGCCGGTATGAACCTCTGACGTATCAGGTACCGCCGCTGGATGTGCCGGAGAACGAGTCGCTGTACTCCCTTATGCGGAGCCTTCCGCAACACGAACTCTCGCCGAAGTACAAGGAAGCATTGAAGATCGTCGGGGAGAACGCCGCAGCGGGCCGTAAGACCCTGGTCTGGACGACCTTTGTCCGCAGCCTCACCACGATGGAGCGTATGTTCGCGGCCTATCAACCGGCTGTGGTCCACGGGGGTACGCCCGACCGTGAAGAACAGATCCGTCGGTTCCGGGAAGATCCGGACTGCCATGTACTCCTGTCCAATCCGGCCACCCTGGGCGAAGGCATCAGTCTGCACCATGTGTGTCATGACGCCGTCTATGTGGACCGGGACTTCATGGCTGGCCGTTTCCTTCAGAGTTTGGACCGTATCCACCGACTGGGTCTGGCACCTGGCACCGAGACGCGGGTCACGGTCTTGGCTGCCGAGGGCACCATCGACGAAGTCGTCGCGCTGAGGCTTGAGGAGAAGCTCGAATTCATGGGCCGGATCCTGGACGATCCGTCTGTGCAGCAACTGGCGGACCTTGAGGAAGAGCCGTCCGCCGCGGCAGGTATGGATATGGCTGATGTCCGCGCGCTGCTGAGGCACGTCGATGGAATCGCCGCTCGGTGACGGTCCCGCCATGCGGCGGCGCGATCGCTGTCGCATCTCCGTGTGGCGGACATGAGCCCTGTGGCGGGCTCTCTTCGCTTACGCCCCTGGGTACGCGTAGCTGACGCCCGGCCCCTGCCCGTCTACAGATCGACCCCCACGCGTCACGAGTGGGTGGTCATGCGGATCGGTGCTGGGTGGATCACGGACGCCCTGGTCCGTGCTGAGCGGAAGGTTCTCTGGGGGCGCCGACGTCTGCTGCGAGAACTCCCGGAGAGCTGGAGAGTCACGTGAGGTAGGCCGAGCATCGTGAGTCCTGTCTGTGATAGGTGCGACACTTGCGTGTCTGCACCAGCCACACCAGGAGGAGTCGATGGGCCCCAGCGATCACACGCTGACCTCGATCGAGATTTGCGCGGGAGCCGGTGGGCAAGCCATCGGTCTCCATCAGGCGGGTTTCAAGCATCTTGCCCTTGTCGAGATCGATAAGCACGCTGCGAAGACTCTGGATAACAATATCAAGATTCTGAAAGAGTGGAGTTGGGAACGAGATTACTGCGACATCATCTCTGATGATGTCAAGGAATTTAGGCCACTCCCGGACGAAGATAACCCCAAGGCTGGCTTGACGAAGCCGGTCAAATTCCTGAAAGGACCGCTCGGGAGAGGGGATCTGGACTTGCTTGCAGGCGGAGTCCCGTGCCCTCCCTTTTCGCATGCCGGTAAACAGCTCGGGAAGGATGATGAACGTGACCTGTTTCCCCGGATGCTGGAACTTGTGGAGGAGCTATACCCAAGGGCGGTGATGATTGAAAACGTTCGGGGTATCAAAGATGCAAAATTTGAAGACTATCGGACATATATTGAGGCGCGGCTCCAGGGTGGATTGGCCAAGAGGCCGGAGGATGGCGTGGAGGAACTCTTCCGGGGTCTCGGATATAAGGTGTGTGAATGGGATGTGCTGGAAGCCAGCAGATTTGGAGTTCCTCAACTGCGTCCACGGGCCGTGCTCGTCGCTATCCGTAGGGACGTTCTAGGGGATCTTGAGTTTCAGTGGCCCACTGGCGATCTCGCTGAGCCGCAGAGCGTATTCGATGCACTTAAAGATTCAATGGAGGAAAGGTATAAGCCGTACTTGGAGATGGGTGGCGAGATGGCAGAGCAAGCAAAACGCCGCCTTGATAAATGGAAAACTGATGCGTCGAACGCGGCGATGAGGAAGGATGGAGGTATTGCACCGACCTTGGTTGGAGGCTCAAAGAAGCATGGTGGAGCTGACCTCGGGCCAAGCCGGGCTAAGGCTGCCTGGGGGCAGTTGGGCGTTTCTGGCCTGGGCGTAGCCAATAGCATCGGAGACTGTGAGAAAAAGAAGAGCCACCAGCGGGATCTTCTTGGTCCAGGTGGGCCGATGCTCACAGTCGAGCAAGCGGCGATTATTCAGGGTTTCCCTGCTGACTGGAAGTTCAGTGGCGGAAAGACAGCCCAGTACCGGCAGGTAGGGAATGCTTTTCCGCCGCCGGTCGCGAGTGCCGTGGGTCACGCGATCGCTAAGGTGCTGCGAACTGCCCATGAACGGGATGAGCTGGCGAAGGCCAAGCTAAGGGATGCGCTACCCGAGCAGGTCGTGTCGGCGCTTCCGTACAGCCTCGACGATCGTCAGGGCGCAGGCGTCTGAGCTCTGATGTTCCCAGAAGCGGATCACCAGCCAGCCCGCGTCGTTGAGCCGTTGGTCGGTATCGCGATCACGAGCGATATTTCGTGCGACCTTGTCTGACCAGTAGCCCGAGTTGGTCCTGGGCGGTACGTAGTGTTCGGGGCAGCCATGCCAGTAGCAGCCGTCGATGAACACAGCAACCTTCGCCGGACGGAAAACCATGTCTGCCGTCCGGCGAAGATCCGGCAGGGGCCTCGCAGCGACTCGGTAACGCAGACCGTTCGCATGAACGAGTCGCCGGATCAATCGCTCGGGTTTCGTGTCCCGGCTGCGGATCGCCTGCATATTCCGGCGGCGGGCGGCGGAAGACGCCCATGACCCGTCGGGCGGGGTCCACGTCGCTGGCTCAGTCACTCGCGTTCACACCTTCCCCATTAACAGTATGAGGCAGCGCAATCCACTCCCCAGCACGGAGCGAAATACCGCGCGCTGCGGCGGCGTCGCGGGACTCTATCCAGTCGCCGCACAGCACAGTCAGCCCCTCCTGTGCGGCGGCGTCCCGCACTTGCCGGGCCCGGCGCATCGGATCGTCATTTCCCGCTCCTACAGTGAGGATCACGTTCCGCGGGATGATCCGTCCTTCAAGGAAACGGAACATCATCAACAGACGCTTTACTTGTCCGGGCTTCTTCGCCAGCACCTGCGCGGCCTGGTCCTCGGTAAGGAAGCGCAGCGGGTTAACAGGCAAGCTGGTCCAGTTGTAAAGGGGCACGCTCCAGTAGTCGCGTGCGTGGACCGCTAGTCCGCGTTTTCCGTCCTTGTTCCCCTTGCCTCGGTACAGCCAGGAACGGTGAGCGCGGACGAGCCAGGAACGATGCCGGTTCTTCTTGAGCTGTATCTGGGTGCAGATGCACAACTGACATTGTGCTTCAGTGGGAATGGCCCAGTTGCTGCCAACTGTTGCCTTGATGTCCACGGGAACGCTGGCGATCAGCGTATCCAGTGGTTTGGCCTTGGGCAGGTTGAATATCCGCAGGACTTCGTATTCAAGTTTCGCGCCGACTGATGCACGCTCGCCGGGGTGCACATCGGATGACATCAAGTCGAACCGGCCTGTTCTTCCACCGTCGAGAACGTAATCGATCGCATTGCGGATCGCTTCCGTATACATCTCTCCCACGGGCTGGCCACTGAACCAGCTCAGAACGCCCTGCAGCTCTGCGTCATCCTCCGGTCTGAGCAGAAAATGCTCCCCTTTGTCAGTATTGGTGCAGGTCTCCCCGAGTTGTTGGAGGATGAGCTGTGCCATGATCGAACTCTGCTCCTGCTCCGCATTGCTGTGTTTCGGGCGGTGTCACGTGACTTCGACGATCGCCTTACCCTCGTAGGCTGAATCGATAGTACGGAAGCAGACCAAGGGTGTCGGTCTGGCCGTCGGGTCGGTGGCCGGGATGAACGCCGCCGCCATTACGATCTTGGCCGGATCGGCTTGGCCCCCCGTGACGAGTTCGGCAGGAGCGCCGAATTCAGGGTCTGCCACCAGGTACAGGAGGACGGCTCCGCGCCGCGGCTGATGGAGTCGCGTGGCGAACGGGTCGTCGTCGGTGAGCGGTCGCAGACCAGCGATGCGCTCCGCGGATTGCCGGTGGGCCAGTCCGGAGATGCGGTTGAACACCCCGCGGGCATTGCGTCTGCGCAGCGCCAATGTGAGCGGCTGTGAACCCAGGACGCTGCAAGCGACGGTTGAGCGCCCCGAGGTCTGGGGCAGGATCAGTGTCCAGTCGTCTGTAGCGCAGCCTGCCCCGCTGGTGTCCTTGAGGTAATTGAGGTGGGGAGCGAAAAGGTCTGGCCGGGCCCAGGACAGGCTGCTCATGATGCTGATCAACTGCGCGTGGCCGAGGACGGCGGTTTTCGCCGCGTACCGGGTGTAGTCGCCTCGGTCGCCCTCCGCGAGAGTCACGAATGCCGCCGTGTCCGTGCTGAGTGCGTTCAGGGCGGGCAGCCAGATCTCAGTGTTGCGGCGCAGGATGTCGGTACTGGTCGGATAGGCCGTTGGTTCGACCCACTGGCCAGGGGACCGGATCTCCACCAGCTCAGCGTTGAGCATTTTGTTCCGGCCACTTGGCTTGAGCCATGGCAGGTGCTGAGACACAAGCGGTGGGATCTGGGCTGGCGTTACCTGCGGCTTGCCATCGATCGGTTTGGCGTACTGGGCAAGCTGTGAGCGGAAGGCCTCCTCATCCCTGCAGATCGCTTCGAACGCCTCGTAGAGGTCGACTGTCCTGGTCTTCGCCAGGGACTCCTCGCGGCCGATATAGAGGCGGACCAGGTCGCGGTATCCGGGACGGAAGCCGAACCAGCGGCCCATCTGCATGAGAGTGTCGGCCTGCCTCGTGGTACGGCGGTAGTACGTGATGGTCAGACCTTCGACAGTGAATCCGCGGGACAGTTTGGTTCCGCCGATCAGGATCTTCCAGACGTTGGGAGTTCGGTCGAAGTCCAGACCATTCTTTGAGAAGTCGCTGTCCGTGTCGCCATTGACGACGATGACCGGGCCGCCGCTGGAGCCGATCAACTGGCGTGCGCGGGAGACATATGGTCTCAGCTCGGTGTAGGAATCGGGCATCGGTAAATCTTTGTCCACGTAACTCTGGTAGTCGTTCTTGAGGAGTGACTCCAGGCGGGCGTGGCCTTGTGTGCCGGTATAGCCGGCCTGGGCCCACATGGACTGGACGCGCGATGCCAGCTGTGCGTGCTCAGCCACCTTGACCGACTCGTGGACCAGCATCGTGTGATGGCGAAACGGGCTATCCGGGATATTCTGGTCCGCTCGATAGAGCTTGAGGGCGCCAGCCAGCAGGAAGGCATCCATTGCTTCTTGCAGCCGGTCACCGGTGTCCTCGTAAATACCGCGCACATGCGAGGCCTCGGCGTTGCTCCCGGCGGTGCCCAGATCATGAAAATCCTGGACGCCCATATAGCCCGTCGGGCGCGGGAGGGAGATCAGGAAGTCGCGGGGGAAGATGTCCTCCGCGTCGCTGGGGTCGATGAAAACGTTCGCGAACGGGGTCGCGGTGTAACCGACGTACTGGGCGCGCGGAAGGAGGCCCAGTAGCTGGGAGATCAGTCCATTGATCGTGGTGCGGTTTGTCTTGCCTGACTCCCATTTCTTCGGATCTGATGTGTTCACGGATGCCTGGTCAGACTCGTCATCGATGATCAGGGTGGGGATCTCGCGCAGGATCGGCCCGATCTTCTTGAGGTCACCCACCAGGTCCTCAAGAACGGACTTGTTCTTCTTTACGACCATGAACCGTGCGGCTGCCCGGTGCAGGTTTTCAGGAACGTACAGGGGGAGATGAGGCTCGCGCTTCTCGATCTCCAACGCGCGAATTCCTTGCATGAGACTGCGGTAGTCGTTCTCCCTGGTGGTGAGCCGTTCAATGTTGAACGGGCGCACGCCGTGGGAGACGAACTCCGTGGGCCAGTCCTCGTCATCCTGGTAGTCGATACCGGCCAGAGCATCGGGGGCGTCCGGCTCGGCGCCGCGCAGGATGTTCTCTCGTCCGATCAACTCCATATCGAGACGGCGCTGTGTCTGCCCCCGGAGCAGGTTAAGTGTGCCTCCGAGAACGATGACCAGACGGTATCCCGCGTCGATCGCCTTTGCCGCGACACCGGTGAAGTTGGCGGTCTTACCAGACTGCACATAGCCGACCACCAGACCGCGCGCCCCGTATGCCTCCGTGCGCGTCGGGTCGGAGAGCCGCTCGACGACGCTGTGACTGGCTTCGTCGAGACTGGAGATCGAGGCGTCGGACCACCCCTTCCGGCGAAGTAGCTGTTCGTACGAGCCCCAGTAGAAGGAGCGTGCGGCTGCCGCGTCGCGTGAATACCAGTGCTCGAACTCCTCGCTGATGACGGTCATGCCGGGCTCCTTGAAGACTGGAACCAGGAGGTCGAGCGCTTCGCGCAGGCCAGTGTCGAAACCCAGCCGGTTGTATGTGTCCGCACGGCGGGCGTCACTCCGGGCGGGGGCGGCGGACCAACTGGCTTCCGCCGCGAAATCCCAAGAGGTCAGGGTGCGGTGCCACAGTGCGGCCAGTTCATCGCCGGGTCCCGCCACGGCGATTCGCTTCTCGAAGGCGGACAGATCCGTGTCGTCCGGTTCGTCAGCTTCAGCGAGCGCAAACGCGAGCTTGGCGAAGGGCTTGGGGCCGCGTCGCATGGCGGCGAGGACGTCGCCGTGGAGGTTGTACAGGCGATCTGTCATGGCGGAACAGCTTCCTCAGCGGGCGAGTTCGCAACGGGCGGCGGTCACGAGGACGCTGTTCCACAGCGCCACGTTGTCGGTGTGGACGGCCCGGACGCGCTCCTTCTGGAAGATGTCGTTGACCATGAGATAGAGCATGCTCTTGACGACGGGCGCGTCGTTCAGGCCACCTCGCCTGCCTCCGTTGAAGGCGTGACGGTATTCCTTGTTCAGCTTGACCACTCGCTCGTCTCGGTCGAGTTCGAAAAAGACCTCCGACGGGAGCGCGTCCCAGCGGAAGGTGATCGGGTCTTCGCCGTCCAGCTCCGGCAGCTCATCTCTAAGGGTTCGCCTGAGCTTCGGATCCAGGCCCTTGCCGGCCGGAAGCACGGACTTTCGCTGCGGCTCCGTAGCACGGCGTGCGGCTTCCCGGTAGGTCGACTCCGCTTCTTGAACGTACGAACCGAAACTGTGGCCTCCTCCGTCAGTGGCCTTCTCAAGTCCCCTCGCGAAGGCTGGAGTGACGGTCACCCCGTCCTTCTTGACGGTGAGGCTGAAGACATCGTTGGGACCGGACGGCAGGTCGATGGCGATACGAGCCAGCGCCAGGTGACTCTCGGCGCTGCGGGTACCATTCCAGCCTCCCGCCTGGACAAGCCGGTCGTGCCGGTAGATGTAGAACCCCTGACGTTCCGCCAGTGGGCCGATACCTCGATAGCTGACCAGGGGAGATTTCGCCGGCCAGATGTGTGCCGTCATGGAAACATCTCCGGCGCCCTCGATGGGGGCGGTGTATGTACGGGGGTATCCGGACCGGCCCGGTATCCGGTAGCCGAACGGGTCGATGGGCTCTACGCCACGATGGTCCAGTTCCTCGCGGGTCCGCACGTCCTGGACCACGATGTCGACGTGGAAGCCCTCACGGGCGAGAAAGCGGTGAAGGTAGAGGCCGAGGTGGGTCTCCAGCTTTTCGATCGCGTCGTTCAGGAATCGGTCTGCCTGGCCGCTCGTCACGGTCTCGAAGGCGCGTACCTGATCCCAGCGGACAACCGTGCCTTGCCACTCGATGACGCCGTCGTAGCGGTCGACGAGCTCCCGGCAATAAGCGGGATCGACGATGTCACAGGTGAAATCGGCCTGGGCATGGGAGGTCAGCCAGCGGCGGCCGGCCGCCGGGCTGCGTTTGGTCCGGCTGACGACAGTGAGCGACTGAGAGTGAGAGAGGGAAGCAGCCTTGAGGCCCGCGCCGAAGTGGCCGAGCGCGGTGGCGGCATACCCTTCGCGCCCGCCCACTGTCATGGCGGTGTCCAGTGCCTCGTCGTTCATTCCGTGCCCGTCATCGATGACGAGGAGACTGACGAGGCGGTCGGAGTCCCGCAGGAAGCTGACGACGACGTTGCGCGCCCCCGCGTCGATGGAGTTGTCAACGAGGTCCGCGATGGCTGCTTCGAATCCGTATCCCTGGTGTGTCAGGGATTCGACGTAGCGGGCAGCAGGCGGCAGGCGCTTGCTGCCGCTCGTCGGGATTTCGAACTGCCAGTCGGCGGAAGGCGTGTAGGCCATCAAGGCTCCCTCGTACACACGGAGCTGGGGCCCGCGTGTGGGGGGCGAGAGCGGCCCAGGGTCAACGAATGGAATGTGACCGTACTGCAAAGGCGGGACATAGGGAATCCGGCTTGGAAAGTAGGCCGAAAACCCTTGGCCGGGAAGTAATTAGCCCGCGCCGTGGCAGTCTCTGTATGCCTTTGTTGAGCCGCACCAGCAGGGGGCGTTGCGGGCTGGGGGCCAAGGGGTGGCTCGGCCTCGGGCCGCCAGGGTGGTGGCGTATTGGGGGAGCAGGTCCGTGTTGGACGGGGAGGACTGTTCCGAGGCCGCGAACGCCTCGTACGACGGGACCGTTGCCGTGACGATGCCCAGGTTCGGGGTGCCGGTGGCGGCGAGGTCGCGGAGGGAGGATTCCAGGTGGGACAGGTGGGCCTCGTGTGAGGGGTACTCGGTGGCCAGGGTCGGGTACGCGGTGAGGAGTTCGGCCAGTTCCGGGGCCGGCCAGTGGAGCATCGCCACCGGGAAGGGGCGGGACAGGGCCGTGCGGTACGAGCCGAGTTCGGCGCGGAGGCGGGTGATCTCGGCCTGGAGTTCGGCGGGGTTGTCGGAGCCCAGGGACCAGAGGCGTTTGGGGTCGTGGAGTTCGTCGAGGGTGACCGAGGCGGGGTTGACGCGGTCCGCCAGGCCGTCCCAGTCGTCGTGGTCCAAGGCCAGCAGACGGCGGACGCGGTGGCGGCCGATCAGCAGGTTGTGGACCGGGTAGGGGACCTCTTCGCCGGGGGTGAGCAGTGTGTTGAGCGCCGACGTGAAGGTGTCGTGGGCCGCTTCGAGTTCGTCGTGGGACTCCAGGGTCTCGGCCACGATCTCCCAGGGGCCCGGGTCCAGCGGGGCCGCGGTGCGCAGGCCGTCGATGATCGCGCGGGCCTCCGCCTCGTGGCCGTACTCCCAGAGGTTGGCGGCCTGGAGCGCCTTCACCAGATGGGGGTGGTCGGGGGAGGCCGCGAGGAGGGTGTCGTAGAGGCCGGTCGCGCGACCGCGGTCGCCGGCCAGTTCCAGATGGGCCGCGGCACGGAGGAGCAGGGGCTCGTGATCCTCGGGGTACTGGGCAGCGGTGCGCAGCAGGCGCTCGGCTTCCGTGGTGTGGTCGGCAGGCATGTCGGGGCGCATGACGGACACCGTACTGCCGTGCGGGGCGGGAGCGGAGGGCGGTGGCCGGTCGTGCCTCGTCTAAGGTCCTGACGTGCTTCGACACCGTCCTCATCTGCTGTGGCTGCTGGTTCCCTTCGTGCTGTTCCTGGTGGCGCTGCCCTGGGTGAACCGGGTGGAGCCCGTGATCCTCGGGCTGCCGTTCCTGTCCCTGTGGCTGCTCGGCGCGACGGTGCTGACGCCCGTCGCCGTCGCGCTGGCCTGGCGCGGGGATCAGCGGCTGCGACGCCGGGAGGGAGCGGAGTGAACGCGGCTGTCGCCACCACGATCTTCGCCGTCTTCATGGTCGGGACGGTCGGCCTCGGGCTGCTCGCCGTCCGCCGGCGTACGGGCGGCGGGATCGCCGAGTGGTCCGTCGGGGGACGCAGTCTCGGCGCCGTCTTCATCTGGGTGCTGATGGCCGGCGAGAGCTATACGAGTTTCAGCTATCTGGGCGCCGCGGGCTGGGGCTACAACTACGGTGCACCGGTCCTCTACGTGGTCGCCTATATGTCCTGCGGTTACGCCGTCGGATATGTGGTCGGCCCCATGTTGTGGGCCTATGCGCGCCGCCATGATCTTGTGGGGATCACGGACATACTCGCCCACCGCTTCGGACGGCCCTGGCTCGGCGCCCTGACGGCGGTGCTCGCGACCGTCTTCCTGCTGCCGTACATCCAGCTCCAGATCACCGGCATGGGCGTCGTCGTCTCGACCATCTCGTACGGGGCGATAAGCCTTAACTGGGGCTATTTCATTGCCTTCGCGGTGACCACCGGATTCGTGGTGGTGAGCGGGCTGCGGGGGAGCGCCTGGGTCTCGGTGCTCAAGGACGTACTGGTGATCGGCACCCTGGGGTTCCTCGCCGTCTATGTGCCGCTGCACTACTTCGACGGGTACGGGCCGCTTCTCGACCGGCTGGTGGCGCAGAAGGGGGAGTGGCTGACCCTGCCGGGACACGGCGGCGACGGAGCGGGCGGCAGCGGAGCGGGCGGCAGCGGGCTGGGCACCGCCTGGTTCATCACCACCTCCCTGCTCAACGCGCTGACTGTCGTCATCTTCCCCACCACCGTCGCGGGCTATCTGGGCGCCCGCGACGCCGACGCGCTGCGCCGCAACGCGATCTGGCTGCCCGCCTACAACGTCTTGCTCTTCATCCCGATGCTGCTCGGCATGGCCGCGCTCTTCGTCGTCCCCGGGCTGACCGGCGCCGACTCCAACCTCGCGCTCTTCCGGCTGGTGGTCGACTCGCTGCCCGCCTGGGCGGTCGGGATCATCGGGGTGGCCGCTGCCCTTTCCTCCATCGTGCCGATGGCCGTGTTCATGCTGGTGATCGGGACGATGTGGGGGCGCAGCGTGCTGTCGCTCGTACCGCGCTGGCGGGCCAGGCAGAAGGGCGCCGCGCAGGTGGTCGTCGTGGCGGCGGGCGCGGGCGCGCTGGTGCTGACGTACGCCGCGCCCAACACGCTCGTACGGCTCTCCCTCATCTCGTACGAGGGGATGGCGCAGCTGCTCCCCATGGTGCTGCTGGGGCTGGTGTGGCGGCGGATGACGCCGGCGGGCGGGCTGAGCGGGCTGGCGGTGGGGGTGGGGACGGTGTGCGCGCTGGTCTTCACCGGCCACGATCCGGTGTGGGGGGTGAACGCGGGGATCGTCGCGCTCGCCGCCAATCTCGTCGTCGCGCTGGTGGTGACCTGGGCGACGAAGGCCGATGGCGATCCTCGGCCGGACGTGGATGTGCTCGCGAGTGATTCGCTCGATGTCACGGTCACGCCTTCGGCCTCGGGTAGCGCCGCTGCGGACCGTGCCTCCGCTGTCACCGCTGGGGACGGCGCTCCCGCAGCGCCAGCACCGCCGTCGCGCCCAGCACCGTGAACCCCGCCGACGCCAGGATCGCCAGGTCCGCGCCGTGCGCCGGGTCGGCCACGGAGGTGGCCACCGCGATGATCAGCGCGACACCCGCCGACGAACCGATGTAGCGGGCCGTGTTGTTGGCGCCCGAACCCATCGCCGCGCGCTCCGCCGGGACGGACTCCACCGAGAGGCGCGGCAGCGCGGCGTTCAGCAGACCGCTGCCCACCCCGGCCACGAACAGGCCCGGGGTCAGCCGTACCCAGGACCCGGCGTCCAGCGCCCCGAGCATGCCCAGCGCGCCCACCGCGTGCAGTCCGAATCCGAGAGCCAGCTGGTGCCGGGCCGCCACCCGGCCCGCCAGACGCCGGGCCTGGAGGGCGACCAGGAACGCCGTACCCGACCAGAGAAGGAAGAGCCACGCGGCGCCGAGCACCGAGACGCGCAGGGTCTGCTGGATCAGCGCGGGCAGATAGCTCATGAGACCGATCACGGCGAGCCCGGTGAACAGGCCGCCCGTCGACGCGGCCAGGAACAGTGGCCTCCGCAGCAGCCCCAGATCGATGATCGGCGCGGCGGCGCGTCGCTCGATGACGGTGAAGGCCCCGGTCAGCACGAGCGCGGCCAGCAGCAGAAGCAGGACGGGCGTGCGCAGCCAGCCGTCGCGCCCCAGAGTGAGCGCGCTCAGCAGCGCGGTCAGCGCGAGACCGAGGACGAGTGCGCCCGGCAGATCGGGCCCGGCCCGGCGTGGGGCGCGCGATTCGGTCAGTACGCGGGCGGCGAAGCCGGCGGCGACGAGCGCGGCCACGGCGAGGACGCCGTACGTCGGCCGCCAGCCGAAGCCGCTCAGCCCGCCGGACAGCAGCGGCCCCAGCGCGATCCCGGCGCTGACGAACGCGCCCCATATGCCCGTCGCCCTGATCCGGCCGAGCCCGGTGGGGAACGCGTGCACCAGCAGCCCGAGGCTGCTCGCGATGATCGCGGCGCTCGCCGCGCCCTGGCCGACCCGGGCGAGGGTGAAGAGGAGCGTGTCGCCGGTGAGGCCGCCGAGAGCCGTGGTGACACCGAGCGCGACGGTGCCGAGGAGGAAGACTCGGCGCCGCCCGTAGTCGTCGGCGAGGCTGCCCGCGATCAGCAGGACGACGGCGAGGCCCAGCGGGGCGCCGTTCAGCAGCCAGGCGCGGGCGGAGAGCGGGGTTCCGAAGTCGGCGCTCAAGGTCGGGAGGGTGAGCAGCGGGGTCGTGTAGTTCATCAGCGCCACGGTGGTGGCGGCGCTGGTCACGGCGAGGGTAGCTGCCGCGCGTGGTGGCCGGGCGGCGGCGGTGGCGGTGGCGGGCACGGGCGGGCCCGACCCGGTGTCCCGTGGCGCCCCGGTGTCCCGTGGCGCGCGCCTGCTTCCCGCGTCGGTACGTACGGCCTGCCGGGCTGCTTGCTGGGCCATGGTGGTGTCGTCCCCTCGTTGACGGCTCGGTTCGCTGTCGTGGGTTCAGTGAATGAACCTGGCGTGCACGGGCCACCCTAGCAGCGTAGGTTCATTCATTGAACCCAAGTTTTGTTAAGGTGATTCCATGGCTCTGGGCAAGGACTACGCGACACAGCAGTGCTCGATCGCCCGCGCGCTGGAGATCGTCGGCGAGCGCTGGACACTGCTCGTCGTCCGCGACGCCTTCTACGGGGTGCGCCGGTACAACGATTTCCTCGTCCATCTCGGTCTGCCCCGCGCCGTACTCGCCGCCCGCCTCCAGGCGCTGGAGCGCGCCGGTGTGCTGGAGAAGCGGCGCTACCAGCACTCCCCGCCGCGCGACGAGTACGTACTGACCGACCGCGGCATCGCCCTCTGGCCGGTCCTGCGCTCACTCAGCGTCTGGGGCACCGGGCAGGCGGACGGCACCGGGCGGGGCGCCGACGGCGCGAAGCCGCTGCGGGTCTTCACGCACGCCGCCTGCGGTACGGAACTGGGCGCGTACGGCGAATGCCCTGCCTGCGGCGTCCCCGTACCACCCGCGGACGTCGAGATGCTGCCGGGCCCGGGGCTGGATCCGGACCCGCGGGATCCGGTACGCCGGGCCCTGCTCCGGCCCCGCCGGCTCCTTCAGCCGCTGGAGACCGATCGTGTATAACGGCTGAAGCGGCTTCTGTCGCGAGAACGAGGACGAGAACGAGAACGACGACGAGAACGACGAATCGAGAGGGGCAGGCCATGGTCCGCAGCGCGCTACGGCTGCTGCGCCCCGCCGGGCTGCTGCTCTTCCTTGTCACCGAAGTCCTGCTCCTCGACGCCGGCGGTCTCTCCGCCGCCGTCGCGCTCGCCGCCACCGCCACGGCCGCCGCGGGCTCCGCCCTCGTCGTCTGCGCCCTGATCAGCGCGCGCTCCGTACCCGCTCACCCGCGACACCGGGTACGTACGGCCATCCGCGACCGCGAGCAACGTACCGCCTTCCTGCCCCAACGGGACCCCGACGCCTCGGGCCGCACCCGTCCCCGAGCTCCCGGCCGTCTTCTTCCGACGGCCGCGTAGCAGGGGCACGCAGAGCAGGGGCACGCAGAGCAAGGAAACGCAGGGCGGGGAAACGCAGGACAGCCACCCGCCTCCCGCCACCCGCTCCACCCCCCTCCCCCGCGCGCGGGTCGTCATGCCGAGCTGCATCTCATCCGGCACGACGAGACCCACGGAGGGCTCACCATGTCCGTTTTCGCCAATCTGGTCGAACAACTCGCCAATCTGCTCCAGCCGCTCTTCAGCGCGGGCGCCGCCGCCGCGGCGATCATCCTCTTCACCGCGTGCGTACGGCTGGCGATCCATCCCCTCTCCCGCGCGGCGGCCCGCGGTCAGAAGGCACGTACCAAACTCGCCCCGCAGATCGCCGAACTGCGCAAGAAACACGGCAAGAACCCCGAGCGCATGCAGAAGGCGCTCATGGAACTGCACGCCAAGGAGAAGGTCTCACCGCTCTCGGGCTGTCTGCCGAGCCTGCTCCAGATGCCCGCGTTCTTCCTCATGTACCACCTCTTCTCCAACAGCACGATCGGCGGCGAGCGGAACGAACTGCTCGGTCATTCCTTCTTCGCCGCGCCGCTCGGCGACCGCTGGACGGACGCGCTCGCGCACGGCGGTCCGCTGGGCGGCGCGGGGCTGGTGTATCTGGGTCTCTTCGCGATCGTCGCCGGGGTCGCCACCTTCAACTTCCGCCGGACGAAGATCCAGATGGCGCACGCTCCCGCGCTGCCGGCGGGGCCCGACGGGCAGCAGATGCCGGGCATGGGCGCGATGACGAAGATGATGCCGCTGCTGTCCTTCGCGACGCTCTTCACCGTCGCCGTGGTGCCGCTGGCCGCCGCGCTGTACGTGGTGACGAGTACGACGTGGACGGCGGCCGAACGCTACTTCCTCTACCGGGACATGTATCCGGCGGGCGGCGCACTGGCCGCCGCTACCCCGTGACGCCCCGTGACGCCCCGTGACGCCTCCTGACGCCCAAGAGGTGAGGGCGGTCCAGGGGGTGAACAGGGTCTTGCAGAGTGATCGGATGTCTTGGAGGATCGGCCAATCCCTGCCGGTGGCCGCATCCATCGGCCGGGTCATGTTCGACCAGAGGAGACAGACATGAAGCTGCTGCGTGTCGGTACGGCGGGGGCCGAGCGCCCCGCGCTGCTTGACCAGGACGGGACGACCCTCAGGGACCTGTCCGGGCTGGTCACGGACATCGACGGCGCGCTGCTCGCCGATGACACCGCGCTGGACCGGATCCGGTTGGCCGCCGCGTCGGGCGAACTGCCCGTACTCGACGGACCGGCGCCGCGCGTCGGACCGCCGCTCGCCCGGATCGGCAAGATCGTCTGCATCGGGCTGAACTACCACGACCACGCGGCGGAGACCGGAGCGGAGATTCCGGCCGAGCCGATCATCTTCTTCAAGGCTCCGGACACCGTGGTCGGCCCCGACGACACCGTCCTCGTGCCCCGGGGCAGCGTCAAGACCGACTGGGAGGTCGAACTCGCGGTCGTCATCGGCCGTACGGCCCGCTATCTGGACTCCGCCGAGGAGGGGCTGGCTCATGTCGCCGGGTACGCCGTCTCGCACGATGTCTCCGAGCGCGAGTTCCAGATCGAGCGCGGCGGCACCTGGGACAAGGGCAAGAACTGCGAAACGTTCAACCCGCTCGGCCCCTGGCTGGTGACCGCGGACGAGGTGCCGGACCCGCAGGCGTTGGCGCTCAGGCTTCGCGTCAACGGCGAGTTGAAGCAGGACGGCACGACCGCCGAGCAGATCTTCGGGGTGGGTGAGGTCGTGCGGTACGTCAGCCAGTTCATGACGCTGTACCCGGGCGATGTCATCAACACCGGGACGCCCGCCGGGGTGGCGCTGGGCAAGCCGGAGCCCAAGCCGTATCTGCGCGCGGGTGATGTGGTGGAGCTGGAGATCGAGGGACTGGGCAGGCAGCGCCAGGAGTTCAAGGACGCCTGACGCGAGAGGCAGACCGGATACCAGATACCGGGTATCGGGTAGCGGGTACGGAACGGCCTGGCCGTTCCGTACCTTTTCCTTTCTGCTTTCCCTCGCGTTCCTCAGCCGCGCAGTCGCTCCAGCGCCCGCACCACCATGGCGTGGTCCTCCGCCTGCGGCAGGCCCGAGACCGTCACCGTACCGATGACGCCCGCGCCCTCCACCGCGATCGGGAACGAGCCGCCGTGCGCCGCGTACAGGTCCGGGTCCAGGCGGGAGGACTCCTCGAAGGTGGTGCCCTTGGCGCGGAAGCGCGCGCCCACGAGGAACGAGCTGGCGCCGTACCGCTCCACGACCCGGCGCTTGCGGTCGATCCACGCGTCGTTGTCCGCCGTCGAGCCCGGCAGGGCGCAGTGGAACAGCTGCTGTGCGCCCCGGCGGATGTCGATCGCCACCGGCGCGCTCCGCTCGCGCGCCAACTCGACCAGCAGACCGCCCAGCGCCCACGCGTCGTCATAGGTGAAGTGACGCAGGATCAGCCGGGCTTCCTGCGCTTCGAGCTCGGCCACCGTGGGGGGCGTGGGCGCGGAGGCTTCATCGGGTGCGGGTGCGGGTGCGGGTGCGGGTGCAGGTGCGTTGGATGCGTGTGCGGGTGCGGGGCCAGGGGCGTTGGATGCGGGTGCGTTGGACGCGGGGGCGCTCATGAGCGGACCTCCAGCGTGACCGCGGTGCCCTCGCGGGCCGAGCGCCGCGCCGCCTCCAGTACGTCGAGCGCCGCCGCCGCCTCGTGCGCCGTCACCGGCGGCGCGGTGCCCTCGCGCAGCGCGGTGGCGATCCCCGCGTAGTACGCCGGATAGTCGCCCGGCTCGGTCTCTACGGGGTGGCCCCCGCCCGTCAGCGGCGATTCCCCGGCCCCGATCCGGCCCCACAGCGACTCGGGCTCCACGCCCCAGCCCGTTCCCGTGCCCGGCCGCCTGCCCTCGCGCAGATCCGCCTCCTGAGGGTCGAGCCCGTACTTCACATAGCCGGCCGTCGAGCCGAGCACGCGGAAGCGCGGGCCCAGTTGGGCGGTGGTGGCGCTGGCGTAGAGATGGGAGCGCACGCCGTTCGCGTGGGTGATCGCGATGAAGGTGTCGTCGTCGGTCTCGGAGCCCGGACGGCGTGCGTCCGCCTCCGCGTACACCCGTACCGCCGGGCCGAACAGCACCAGCGCCTGGTCGACGACATGGCTCCCGAGGTCGTACAGCAGACCTCCGATCTCCTCCGCCGCGCCCGACTCGCGCCAGCCGCCCTTGAGCTGCGGGCGCCACCGCTCGAAGCGGGACTCGAAGCGCTGTATGTCGCCCAGCTCGCCCGCCGCGACGAGGCGGGTGAGCGTGAGGAAGTCGTTGTCCCAGCGGCGGTTCTGGAAGACGGAGAGCAGCAGCCCGCGCTCCTCGGCGAGCGCGGCCAGCTCGCGCGCCTCGGCGGCGCTGCCGGCGACCGGCTTGTCCACGACGACCGGCAGTCCGGCCTTGAGCGCGGCTGTGGCGAGCGGGACATGGGTCTTGTTGGGAGAGGCGATGACGATGAGGTCGAGGCCCTCCGCCCGCTGCCACAGTTCGTCCGGCGAGGCCGCGAACCGTACGCCGGGGAACTCGGCGCGCGCCTGTTCCCGGCGCTCCTGGCTGGAGGTGACGATCGTGTCGAGTACGAGCCCGTCGGTGGCGGCGATCAGCGGGGCGTGGAAGACGGAGCCCGCGAGGCCGTAGCCCACGAGTCCGACGCGCGTTGGGGTGCCGGTACCAGTCATGCGTCCACTTAAGCAACGCTGTTGCCAAAGTGCAAGCAGGAGTGACAATGGCGGATGTGACGGATGTGAACACGGGGAACGGCAGAGGGAACGACAGCGAGAACGGGAACGGGAACGGGAACACGGACTGGGTCGGGATCGGCAGCGGGAACGGCAGGGAGAGCGCGGGCGCGAATCTGCCGACCCTGCGCGGCCACAACGCGGCCCTGGTGCTCGACCTGCTGCGTACGGCGGGTGAGGGCGGGATCAGCCGGCTGGAACTGGCCGAGCGCACCGGCCTCACCCCCCAGGCGGTCAGCAAGATCACGGCCAGGCTGCGTACGGAGGGCATGGCCGCGGAGGCCGGGCGCCGCGCCTCCACGGGCGGTAAGCCGCGGACCGTACTGCGGCTCGTCCCCTCGGCCGCGTACGCCATGGGCCTGCATCTGGACCGCGACGAACTGACGGCGGTCCTGGTGGACCTGGCCGGCACGCCCGTGGCGGTACGCAGGGTTCCGTTCGACCTCGGGGCGGGGGCGGAACGGGTGATCGAGGCGGCGGCGGTACAGGTGGACGCGGTACGGGCGGAGGCCGGACGCGTCGAGGCCGGACGCGTGGGCGCCGAGCGGGCCGGGGCCGGACGCGTCGGGGCCGAGTTTCGTGCCGGGGAACTGCTCGGTGTCGGCGTCGCGATGCCCGGACCGCTCGATCACGCCACCGGCGTACCCCGGCGCGTCACCGGCTTTCCGCAGTGGGACGGTTTCCCGCTGCGCGACGCCCTCGCCGCGCGCCTCCAACTCCCCGTCGTCCTCGACAAGGACACCAACGCCGCCGCCCTCGGGCTGGCGCTGCGCGGGCCCGGCGACTCGTTCGTGTATCTCCATCTCGGTACGGGCCTGGGGGCCGGGCTCGTCCTCGGCGGCACGCTCCACCGCGGCGCACGCACCGGCGCGGGCGAGTTCGGTCACCAGGTCATCCAGCTCGACGGGCCCTTGTGCGAGTGCGGAAGCCGCGGCTGTATCGAGGCGCTCTGTCTGGCGGCGGTCGCCCGCGGCGATCTGGCGGAGGCCGCGCGGGTACTCGGCGCCGGGGCGGCGAACCTCGTGGGACTGCTCGACATCGACCGCGTTCTGCTCGGTGGCCGGACGATCGCCGCGCACGAGGAGCGTTTCGTACGGGGAGTGGCCGCCGCCGTCGCCGAACGCGCCCGGGGCGCGGGCATCGCCGTGGCGGCGGCCCAGGGGGGCGCGCACCCGGTCGCGGAGGGCGCCGCGCAACTGGTCCTGGCGCCGGTGTTCAAGCACCGCCGGAGTGCGGAGCTGGGCTGATCGAGTTCATTTGTTCGATTGATCATCCATTTGGGGGTACAGCGCTCGGGCCGGGCCTCCGGCACATGGCAGCGTCAGGGATGCGGGGCCCCGACTCGTTCGTCCAGTGGCCGGGCAACGCCGCCCCGACCGTCACGCGATCAGCAAAGGCCGTGCGACCCATGCCGTCTATCCGCCCCAAGCCGTCCATGCGGCCCAAGCCGTCCATACGACCCGAGTCCCTTATACGGCCCGGGACGTCCCCTCTCCGCAAGCCTCTCGTGAGGCTCCGGCGCACCCTTGCCCTCGGGGTCACGGCGGCGGGCGCGATCGCGCCGACCGTAGTGCCCACGATGCCCACGCTGCCCGCGCTGCCCGCGCTGACCCAGGAAGCGCGGGCCGAGCAGGCGACGACTGTCCGGACGGCGGCCTCCTCCGGCGCGGGCGAGTCGACGCGCGGACCGGCGCGCGGACCGGCGCGCGGGCCGACGCGTGAGCCCCGCTGCGGCGATGTCTCCGATCGTGACTTCCCGATCGAGGCCCGTATCCATGGCGGGCCCGCCGGCTTCCGGCCCGGCGGCGGCCCCGGGACCTGGTTCCTCGATCTGACCAACACCACGGACGCGGACTGCCGGTACATCCATCCCGTGGTCGTTCTCGCCGACCGGGACCGCACGCTGGCCGTCTCCCAGGTCACGCTCCAGATCAGGCCGGCGACGTCCGGCGACGGAGGGCGGTGGCGCACGCTGTCGCTGGAGAAGACCGACGAGGACGAGATCGTCGGTGTCCTCAACGACGGCTTCCCGGGCTTCGTCGTACCGGAGGGCCGGACCGTGACCGTCAGCGCGCGGCTCGCCTTCGCCGCCGACGCACGCCCGAACAGGGTCGTGATGAGTGCCGCGACCGTGCAGCGCCGGGGCCGTGACGGCGACTGGGTGGGGGAGTCCAACACGTACGACTTCGCCGTCGGCTCGGGCGGGGTGAACGGCGACAGGGCAACCAGCGACAAGGAAGTGGCTGACAACGAGAAGGGCCACAGGGAGAAGGGCCACAGGGAGAAGGGCCACAAGGAGAAGCGGGCGGACGCACCGCCCGAACTCGCCCGCGCCGGAACCGGCAACGACCTCATCGGCCGTATCGCCGCCGCGACGGCCCTGGTCACGGCCGGAGTCGTGCTGGTCGTCGGCGTACGGCGGCTGCGGACCGGGCGCCCCTGACCGGCCGGGCCCGTACGCCCCATGCGAACATCCCCAGGTGGACTACCCGAACGACCAGGCACCAGGCGCACCCGTCCGCTCCGGCATTCCGGAGCACGGCCGCATCCCCAAGTACTACGCGGTCAAGGCGCGGGTCGCCGTCCTGATCGAGGAGTTGGGCGAAGGCGGGCTGCTCCCCACCGAACGCGATCTCGCCGTACGGTACGAGGTCTCCCGCGAGACCGTGCGCCAGGCCCTGCGCGAGCTCCTGCTGGAGGGCCGGCTGCGCAGACAGGGCCGGGGAACGGTCGTCGCGGGCCCCAAGCTGGAGCAGCCTCTCTCGCTCGCCAGTTACACCGAGGGTGTACGCAGGCAGGGCCGCCGGCCGGGCCGTAACCTCATCTCCCTCGACCGCTTCGCCTGCCCGCCCTCGCTGGCCGCCGCGACGGGGGTGGCGCTCGGTGAGCCGATCTGGCACATGGAGCGGGTGCTGCTGGCCGACGACGAGCGGGTGGGGCTGGAGAGCACCTATGTCGCCGTCGCCCGCGCGCCCTTCCTGGCCACGGAGTTCGACCCCGACTCGTCCTTCTACGGCTATCTCCGTGACGAGCTCGGCATCTCCTTCGGGGACGCGGACGAACGGATCGAGACCGTGCTCGCCACCCCGCGCGAGGCGCTGCTGATCGGCACCCCGCCGGCTCTGCCCATGCTGCTGATCCACCGTGTCTCGCGCGATACGGGGGGCAACCCGCTGGAGCGCGTGCGCACCCTCTACCGCGGAGACCGATTCAGCTTCACCACCCACCTGGGCGCGGTTCGCGACTGAAGCCCAGCGACTCACAACCGGCGACTGGCGACCAGTCGCCACGGCGGTCATGACTATCTCGATCACGGAAAGATAACGGGTCTGGTCCAAACTTGAGGGCCCGTTAACCGTCCGGTCGCCGACCGGACGGTTCCGGGCCACCACCCGCGAGGAGCGTTGCCGCTGTGAGAGTCATCGTCGTAGGAGCCGGCGTGGTGGGAACCATGCACGCCTGGCACGCAGTGAACCGCGGCCACGAGGTCGTACAGATCGAGCGCGAGACCGAGGCGCGAGGGGCCTCTCTCCGTAATTTCGGACAGATTTGGGTCAGTGGCCGCGCGGGCGGCGAGGAGCTGGAGACGGCGCTGCGGGCCCGCGAGCTGTGGGAGGACATCGGCCGTCGCGTCCCTGACCTCGGCTTCCGGGCCAACGGTTCGCTGACGCCGGTACGTACCGAGCTGGAGCTCGCCGTCGCCGAAGGGGCGGCCTCCCGCCCCGACGCCGCCGCCCGCGGTTATCGACTGCTCACGGCCGCCGAGGCGCGGGTGGTCAACCCGGCGCTCCGGGGTGACTTCACGGCCGCTCTGTGGTGCGAGCGGGACGCGGCCGTCGAGCCGCGTACGGCCCAACTCGCCCTCAAGCGGGAGCTGCTGGCCTCCGGGCGGTACACCTACGTCGGCGGGCGCGAGGTCCGCGAGGTCGTCGGTGAGCACGCCGTCCGTGACGACCACGGTGAGACGCACACCGGCGACGCCGTCATCCTCTGCACGGGCGCGGCGCTGAGCGGGCTCGTCCGTGAGCTGGTGCCCGATCTGCCCGTGCGCCGCGTGCGCCTCCAGATGATGCAGACCGATCCCCTCGGCGAGGACCTCACCACCTCCGTCGCGGACGCCGACAGCTTCCGCTACTACCCGGCCTACGCGAGCGCGGCGCTCGACGCGCTCAACGCGGGCCAGGCGCAGGACCCCGTCGCCGCCGAGCACCGGATGCAGCTGCTGATGGTGCAGCGCCGGGACGGCGGGCTGACCATCGGCGACACCCATGAGTACGCGCACCCCTTCGCCTTCGACCTGCTGGACGACCCGTACGCGCATCTCTCCGCCGTCGTCGAGTCCTTCCTCGGCCGGCCGCTGCCGCGCATCAGGCGCCGCTGGGCCGGGGTGTACGCGCAGTGCGTCGACACCACCCGGGTCGTGCACCGGGAGCGGGTGCGGGACGGGGTGTGGCTGGTGACGGGGCCGGGCGGGCGCGGCATGACGTGCTCGCCCGCCATCGCCGAGACGACCGCGAACGAACTGGACTGGTGAGCAGGGTGAATGAGACGAGCAAGGTGACTGAGGCGAGCAAGGCGACTGAGGTGGGCAAGGTGAACAAGCCGAACGTGTCGGGGCAGCCGGCCGACGGCACCAGAGGCGCGACCGACGCGATCAAGCTGGTCGTGCTGGACATGGCGGGCACCACAGTCGCCGACGGCGGACTCGTCGAGCGCGCGTTCTCGGTCGCGGTGCGTCGGATGGGCGCCGAGCCGGAGGCGATGCTCGCTCATGTGCGCGCCACCATGGGCGAGTCCAAGATCTCCGTCTTCCGGCATCTCTTCGGGGGCGAGGCGAAGGCCCAGCAGGCGAACACGGCCTTCGAGACGGCCTACGGGGAGCTGGTCGCCGCCGGGCACATCGCGCCCGTACCCGGCGCGCGCGAAGCCATCGAGGAGCTGCGCGCCGAAGGCCGGACGGTCGTACTGACCACGGGCTTCGCCCGCGTCACCCAGGACGCGATCCTGGCCGCGCTGGGCTGGCGGGACCTGGTGGAGCTCACCCTCTGCCCGGCCGACGCGGGCGGGCGCGGACGTCCGTACCCGGACATGGTGCTCGCGGCCTTCCTGCGCACCGGCGTGGCCGACGGGGTCCGGGAGATCGCGGTCGTGGGTGACACGTCGTACGACATGCTCAGCGGGGTTCGGTCCGGCGCGCGAGTCGTCGCGGGCGTGCTGACCGGCGCCCATGGCCGGGACGCGCTGGAGGCGAACGGCGCGACGCATGTCCTCGCCTCGGTCGCCGGTCTGCCGGCCGCCCTCGCCGCGGCGGAGGCGCAGTGATGACCGGCCCCACGGTCAGGAACACCACGCGCGAAGCCGGGGTCTCGCACGCGCCGCCGCGCAGTGGCATCCGCTTCGACGGCGTGTCGGTCGCGTACGGCGGGACCACCGTCCTCGACTCCCTCGATCTGACCGTCGAGCCGGGGGAGTTCATGGCGCTCCTCGGCCCCTCCGGCTCCGGCAAGACGACCGCGCTGCGCGCCGTCGCCGGATTCGTCAGGCCGGCCGCAGGACGGGTCTTCATCGGTGACAGGGACGTCACGGACCTGCCGCCGTACCGACGCGGCATCGGGATGGTCGTCCAGCAGTACGCGCTCTTCCCGCATCTGCGGGTCGAGGAGAACGTCGCCTTCGGACTCAAGGCGCAGCGGGACCCGAAGGTCCCCAGGAGCGAGATCCCGGGCCGGGTCGCCGAGGCGCTCGGGCTGACCGGCATGGCCGCGTACGCCCGGCGCTACCCGCGCGAACTCTCCGGCGGTCAGCAGCAGCGCGTCGCCATCGCCCGCGCGCTCGCCATCCGCCCCCGGGTGCTGCTCCTCGACGAGCCGCTGTCCGCCCTCGACGCGCGGCTGCGTTCCGGAATGCTCACGGAACTGGCCCGGCTGCACCGCGAGTTGCCCGATGTCTCCATCCTGTACGTCACCCATGACCAGGTCGAGGCGCTCACCCTGGCGGACCGGATCGCCGTCATGGACCGGGCGCGGCTGACGGACTGCGGCACCCCGCGCGAGCTGTACCGCAGTCCGCGTTCCGAGTTCACGGCGTCGTTCGTCGGCAACGCGAATCTGCTGCCCGTCACGGTCGCCGCGGCCGGGGTCGCCTTCGCGGGTACGGAGATCGAGGTCGCGACCGGCGACGCGGCGCGGGGTGCCACGGCGACCCTCTGCGTACGCCCGCATCTCGTCGGTCTCGGTGCCGGGCCCAACGCCCTGCGCGGCACGGTCGCCGAGGTGCAGTGGCGCGGCTCCACCCACCGGCTGTACGTGGAGGTGGCCGGCCACCGGCTCAAGGCGGATGTCCGGGAGCTGCGCGAGGCCCCGGCCCTCGGCGACGAGGTGACCGTGCACTTCGCGCCCGAGGACGCGGTGCTGCTGCCCGCGGGCGCGACGGGCGGTGGCCCCGATGTCTAGTGCCGTGTCCGGCGCCGGGGCGGCGAAGGAGTCCGTACGACGACCCGCCGGCGGGACGTGGCAGGAAGGCGAACGGCGTAAGGACCGTGCACCGCGGCGGGACCCCGAGCCGCGGAAGACCCGTGGGGCCCGGCGCGACCGGAGGCTTCTGTGGGCCCTGCCTCCCGTCGCCGCCCTCGCGCTCTTCTTCCTCTATCCGCTCGCCCTGGTCGTCGAGCAGTCCTTCTCGCCCGACACGGGCGGCACCTCGATCGAGCCGTACACCGAGGTCTTCGCCTCCGCGGCCTTCCGCGAGGCGCTCACCACCACGGTCTGGCTGGCGGTCGGTTCGACCGCCGGATGCCTGGTCCTCGGCTTCGCGCTCGCCCTCGTCATCGCCTTCGTACCGTTCCCCGGCAGCCGGGCGGTCGCCCGCTTCATCGATGTCTTCCTCTCCTTCCCGTCCTTCCTGATCACGCTCGCGCTGCTGTTCATCTACGGCACGGTCGGCATGGTCAACGGCGCCTGGACGGACCTCACGGGCGCCGCGTCCGGGCCGGTGCAATTCCTGACCACCCCCTGGGGCGTGCTCCTCGCCGAGATCACCTACTTCACGCCGTTCGTGATGCGCCCGCTGCTCGCCGCCTTCTCCCAGCTCGACACCGCGCAGATCGAAGTGGCGTCCTCGCTGGGTGCCCGGCCGGCCAGGATCGTGCGGCGGGTGATCCTGCCCGAGGCGCTGCCCGCGCTCGCCGCCGGCGGCAGTCTCGTCCTCGTCCTCTGTCTCAACGAGTTCGGGATCGTGCTCTTCACCGGCGCCAAGGGCGTCACGACCCTGCCGACGCTCGTCTACAGCAAGGCGATCCTCGAATCCGACTATCCGGCCGCCTGCGTGGTCGCCGTCGTCAATGTCGCGCTCTCCGTCGGGCTGTACGCCGTCTACCGAATGGTGGCTCGCCGTGCTGGTGCATAGCCGTACGGGACGGTGGGCCGCCTGGGGCGGCTTCCTCGTCCTCTTCCTGCCGCTCTTCGCGCTGCCGCTGCTCGTCGTGGTCGCCGCGTCGTTCGCCACCAACTGGTCGGGCGCGCTTCCCTCCGGGCCGACCGCCGGGCACTACAGCGCCGCCGTACGCGGGGAATCCCTCCAGGCCCTGCTGACCAGCCTGATCACGGCCGTCACCGCCAGCCTGCTGGCGCTGACCATCGGGAGCTGGGCCGCGCTGGCCGGAGCGGCGCTGGGAAGACGCGGACGTCGCGCCCTCGAAGCGCTGTTCATGCTGCCCGTCGCCGTGCCGTCGGTGGTCGTGGGGCTCGCCGTACTGGTCGCGTTCAGCCGGCCGCCACTGCTGCTGAACGGCACGCGCTGGATCGTGATCCTGGCGCACACGGTGCTGGTCACGGCGTTCGCCCACCAGTCGGTGTCGGCGGCCCTCCGGCGGCTGGACCCGATGTACGAACAGGCGGCGGCGTCGCTCGGCGCCCGCCCCTCGTATGTGCTGTGGCGGGTGCGGATCCCGCTCCTGCTGCCCTCGCTCAACGCGGCCGCCGGCCTCTGCTTCGCCCTGTCCATGGGCGAGTTGAGCGCCACGATGATGCTCTATCCGCCCGACTGGATGCCACTGCCGGTACGGATCTTCACCGCCACCGACCGCGGCTCCCTCTTCACCGGCTCGGCCGTCGCCGTCGTCCTGATGGGCACGACGCTGCTGGTGCTGCTCGCCCTCTCCCGTATCCGTACCAAAGCCACTTTCCGCTAGGAGAAGACCACGTTATGCGCGCCTTCACTCGCCAGCCGTTCCCCGCCCCGCGGACATCCGCCCCGCGCAAGCCCGTTCTGTGTAAGCCCGTCCTGCGGTCATCCACCCTGCCCTTGATCGCGGGCGGAGTGGTCCTCGCGCTCTCCCTCACCGGCTGCGGCGGCTCCTCCACCGCCTCGGACGAGAAGTCCGTCACCGTCTACAGCGCCGACGGACTCAAGGGCGAGAACGGCGACGGCTGGTACGACCAGGTCTTCAAGGACTTCGAGAAGGAGACCGGCATCAAGGTCAACTACGTCGAGGGCGGATCCGGCGAGGTCGTCCAGCGCGCCGTCCGCGAGAAGTCCAACACCCAGGCCGATGTCCTCGTCACCCTCCCTCCGTTCATCCAGCAGGCCGACGCCAAGGGGCTGCTCCAGCCGTACGAGCCGAGCGGCGCCGAGCAGATCGACGCGGCCGGCAAGTCCCCCGACTCCACCTGGACCACGGTCGTCAACAACTACTTCGGCTTCATCCGGAACACCAAGGAGCTGAAGCAGGCGCCCACGACCTGGGAGGACCTGCTCGACCCGGCGTACAAGAACAAGCTCCAGTACTCGACGCCCGGCGTCGCGGGCGACGGCACGGCCGTGGTCATCAAGGCCATGCACGACTTCGGCGGAAAGGAGCCGGCGATGGCCTATCTCAAGAAGCTCCAGGCCAACAACGTCGGCCCGTCGTCCTCCACGTCCAAGCTCGCGCCCAAGGTCGACAAGGGCGAGATCCTGGTGGCCAACGGAGACGTTCAGATGAACTTCGCGCAGGCCAGGTCCATGCCGAATCTGGGCATCTGGTTCCCGGCGAAGGACGGCGGCAAGCCCACCACCTTCGCTCTGCCCTACGCGGCGGGACTGGTCAGCAAGGCCCCGCACAGCGAGAACGGCAAGAAGCTCCTCGACTTCATGCTCGCCGAGCGTGCGCAGGGGCAGGTCAGCGAGATCGGCGGCGGTTTTCCGGCCCGGAGTGACATCAAGCCCACCGACGCGAACGCCGTCGCGCTCTCGAAGCTGATCGACGGCGTGGAGATCTTCGAGCCTGACTGGAAGGACATCGAGCAGAACCTCGACACGTACATAGACGCCTGGAAGTCGGCCACCGGCAGCTGACGGACCTCCCCGGCCGGCCGCCGTCCCGGCCGCCATCCTGATCGCCTGTGCGGTGGGCGGGACCCCGTGCCGTCCACCGCACGCGCTGGTTAGGCTGAGCGTGTCGGACCGTGCATTATTGGCCACCGCAGAGCGGAGAACAGTCCAGTGGCAGAGCGCAAGCCGATCGAGTCGTGGCTCACCGACATGGACGGCGTCCTCATCCATGAGGGTGTCCCGATCCCCGGCGCCGCCGAGTTCATCAAGCGACTGCGGGAGTCGGGCAAGCCGTTCCTCGTCCTCACCAACAACTCGATCTACACCCCGCGCGACCTCCAGGCCCGGCTGGCCCGGATGGGGCTCGATGTGCCCGTGGAGAACATCTGGACCTCGGCGCTCGCCACCGCCAAGTTCCTGGACGACCAGCGGCCCGGCGGTACGGCCTATGTCATCGGCGAGGCCGGGATGACCACGGCCCTGCACGACATCGGCTATATCCTCACCGACCACGAGCCGGACTATGTGGTGCTCGGCGAGACCCGTACGTACAGCTTCGAGGCGCTGACCCGGGCGATCCGGCTGATCAACGGCGGAGCGCGGTTCATCTGCACCAACCCCGACGAGACCGGCCCTTCGACCGAGGGTCCGCTGCCCGCGACCGGCGCCGTCGCCGCGCTGATCACCAAGGCCACGGGCAAGGCCCCGTACTTCGCGGGCAAGCCCAACCCCCTGATGATGCGGACCGGGCTCAACGCCATCGGCGCGCACTCCGAGACCAGCGCGATGATCGGTGACCGGATGGACACCGATGTGCTGGCAGGGCTGGAGGCCGGGATGGAGACCTTCCTGGTGCTCACCGGCGTGACAACCCCCAACGATGTGGACCGCTATCCGTTCCGCCCGTCGAGCATCGTCGACTCGATCGCCGATCTGATCGACCGCGTCTGAGTGTGTCCATGCGGCGTATGAGCGAGTGACCGCGCGCTGCGGATGCGAAATCCGGCGGCGCGCGTGAGTCTGTCGTGTACCAGGAGGTTCACGATGCGTTCAGGGTTGCTCGCTCTCCGTGCCGCGGGGGTGGTCGCCGTACTGATGGCCGCGCCCGTCCTCGGCGCCGCCGACGCGCGGGCCCATGACTCCGTACAGGTCATGGTCACGCCGTCCGCGGTCGCCCCGGGCGGTGAGATCGAGATCAGGGCCGAGGGCTGTGCGAGCGCTTCGGGCGCCGCCGTGTCGCGGGTCTTCGCCGCCGAGGCGCAACTGAAAGGCGGCGCGGGGGGTGCGCGTGGCGCGTTGACCGGATCCACCGTCATCGGACCCTCCGTCAAGGAGGGCAGATACGAGATCGACGTGCGCTGCGACGGTCATGGTCACGCGGGCGCGGGCAGCTTCGATGTCGTCGCCCCCGCCGGGCACGACCGGCCAGGTCACCACGCCAGTCCCGTCGCACCGGTCCGCGCGGGCGGCGGTGGGGCGGCGCCCCTGGCCGCGGACGCGGATCACGTACATGGGACACGAGACGCGCACGACGCGGGTGACGTGGGTGGCGTGGACACGGACTCACGATCCGCCGCCGAGGCCACCGGGCCCGGTATGCCGCACGCGGTGATCGGTCTGGTCCTGGCCGGTGTCGCCGCGGTCGCCGTGGCCCTCAGAAGCGCACGGCGCTCGCGCCACTCCGAGCGGGACTCGGACTGATATGTCCGGCCGGAGCACCGCCCCGGGCATCGGCAGACTGCTGGCCGGACTGACCTGGGCCGTCCTGCTGCTGGGGCTCTGGCTCTGGGGCCGTGACATCGGTGAAGGGCCCGGCGGCTGGTCCGCGCTCACCACCGGCGATGTCGCGGCGGTCGGCCGCCCGCTGAGGGTGGCGCTGCCACCGGCCCGTACCCCGCTGGCGCCGGCCGAGCCGCGGCGCGTGGCGGTTCCGGCGATGGGGATCGACGCGCCCGTCGTGGCCCGCGGGCTCGATGACACCGGGGCGATCGATCCGCCGCCGTACGCGACACCGCGCGCGGTCGGCTGGTACGGCGGCGGGGTCCAGCCGGGCGCGGAGGGCGCCGCGCTCTTCGTCGGCCATGCCGACACCACGACGGAACCGGCGGTGTTCCACGGGCTGAGCGCGGTCCGGCGCGGCGCGAAGATCCTGGTGACCCGGGTGGACGGGAAGACCGCCGAGTTCACCGTCGACGACGTACGGGTCCTCGGCACGGACCGCTTCGACGCGCACAAGGCCTATGGGCCGCACACAAGGTCCCGTGCGGAGCTGCGGCTGATCACCTGCGGTGGAACCTTCGACCGCGCGACGGGCTCCTACACGGCGAACGTGGTGGTCTCGGCGTATCTGACGGGAGTGAGCGAACCGCGCGACAGCTGACGGCGACAGCCGACGGGGACGCGGTCCGGCCCGGGGCCGGTATGCCAGGATTGGCGACGACCGGGCCGGCTCGCTCGGGGCGGCCGGGGGAGAGCGGCCCCGGACCCGGGACACAGTGACGGTGCACCAAGGGGGAGTGAATGTACGGCAGTTATTCCGGCCGCGGCCGCGGCGCCGGGAGCGGACGCGTACGGGCCGGTGTGGCGACGGCGGGGGCCGTGCTGCTGCTCGCGGGCTGTTCGTCCGACGGTGACGGTGACGACGCCGACGGTGGTGCGAAGGCGGCGCCGATCGGCCAGCGACCCAAGGCGGAGGCGCCGTACTGGGTCAACCCCGAGGGCAGGGCGGCCCGTCAGGTCGCCGCGTACGACAGCGCGGGCGCCACCGAGAACGCCGCGCTGATCCGGAAGATCGCCGAACAGCCGGTCGCCGAGTGGATCGGCCCCGACACCCCCGAGGCCCAGACCAAGGGCTTCACGGAAGCGGCGAAGAAGGCCGACCGCGATGCGCTGCTCGTCCTCTACAACATCCCGCACCGCGACTGCGGCCAGTTCTCCAAGGGCGGCGCCTCGGACGGCAACGCGTACCGCGCGTGGGTCGACCAGGTCGCGAAGGGCATCGGTGACCGCCGCGCGACCGTGATCCTGGAGCCCGACGCCCTATTGCACCTGGTGGACGGCTGTACCCCGGGCCAGTTCCACGAGGAGCGCTACGACCTGCTCAAGGGCGCCATCCAGCGGCTCAAGCAGCAGCCGGCGACCTCGGTCTACCTGGACGCGGGCAACGCCGGCTGGCAGACCCCCGACGCGCTCTTCGAACCGCTCCAACGGGCGGGCATCGCCGACGCGGACGGTTTCTCGGTGAACGTGTCCAACTTCTACCCGACGGCGGCGAGCAAGGACTTCGGCAAACGGCTGTCCGCCAAGGTCGGCGGCAAGCCCTTCGTGATCGACACCAGCCGCAACGGCAACGGCCCTTACACCCAGGGCGATCCGAGCGAGAACTGGTGCAACCCGCCCGGCCGCGCGCTCGGCGAACAACCCACCACGAAGACCGGGGACCCGCTGGTCAAGGCATACCTGTGGATCAAGCGCCCGGGAGAGTCGGACGGCGACTGCAAGGGCGGCCCCAAGGCCGGGGACTGGTACGCGAACTACGCCCTGGACTTGGCTCGCAACAGCGGGGGGTAGTCGGGGTGGGCCGGGGGGTGTGGATGCGGGTGGGGGCCGCCCCTGGGTTTGAGTTTCGCGGTTGCGGGTCGGGTGTCAAGGGCGCTCCTTCGTCGCGTCGGCAAGCCGATGACCTTCGGTCACCCTTGACTCCCGCCCCTCCACCGCAAGTGCTGCTTTGAGGGGGGCGGCCC
>NZ_JAMHJQ010000016.1 GCF_023534745.1 Streptomyces sp. 35G-GA-8 | reverse complement strand
CGGGCCGCCCCCCTCAAAGCTGCACTTGCGGTGGAGGGGCGGGTGTCAAGGGTGACCGGAGGTCATCGGCTTGCCGACGCGACGAAGGAGCGCCCTTGATACCCGACCCGGAACCGCGAAACTGAAACCTAGGGGCGGCCCCCACCCGTCTCTGGACCCTCCGGGTAACCCCGGTTACCCCTCGGCACGAACCCCCACCCAACAACGCACCCCCACCAGCGGGGCATGAGTCCCGGCCTCCCACATGCCGTCAGTCGCTTTGCCGGTGCCGGGCCGCCCCACTCCACTTCCGCGCCCCGCAGGGCCCACCGGGCCGCAGGCCGGGAACCCACCCCCCCCCCGGCTCACCCCGATTACCCCTCGGTCCTCACGTCAGCAGGAACGCCGTTGCCGTCGCCGCGCCCAAGGTCGCTCCGGCGATTGTCTGGGCGGGGGTGTGGTACTTGAGGGCTATGCGGGACCAGCACACCGCCGTGGTCATGGCGTACCCCAGCAGCCACCAGGGGTGGTGGACCACGGCGAGCAGTGTCACGACGGCCGAGGCGACCGCCGAGTCGACCGAGATCTTCCATACGGTGTTCACGGCCAGGAGCAGGACCGTCATCGCCCAGAGGGCGAGCATCGTGACGAGGATGCCCGTCGGGGCGTTGCCGAGCAGCATGATGACGGAGCCCGTGCCGATCGAGCCGAGGATGACGAAGAAGATCGGCGCGCGTTTCGTACGGTCGACCACATGGCGATCGCCCCATCTGCCCCGCTTGCGTTCCCATTCGATATAGCCGGCGGGTATCAGTCCGGCGCACAGGGCGGCGAGCAGGCCCCAGGGGGCGCCGGTCCAGTCCCCTGCCGCGGCGAGGCCGATGGCGAGCATGCCGATCAGCAGGACGTTGCGGGGCTGGAAGATGTCGGTGACGGTGCGGGCCGCCGGGACGGTGGTGGTGCGCATGCCTTTACCGCGATTCCGGGTTCGCTTTCGCGTCCGTGATCCCGCCGACCGTGATCCCGCCGTCCGTGTTCCCACTGTCCGTGTTCCCACTGTCCGTGTCCCCGTCACTCGTCCCCCCGCCGCTCCCGCTCCGTCCGGCCTCGGTGTCCTCCAGCAGCGACAGTGCGAATTGCAGCAACTCCGGAGAGAGTTCGTCGTCGTGGAGACCGCGCGCCGCGATTCCGCTGATCTCTCCCGTGCGGCACTTCGCGAGGAACTGGAGTCCGGCCACGACATCGTCGACGACCTCGGACTTTTCCTTGAAGAAGCGCCAGTCCACGCCGAAACCCAGCCCCAGGGCCCGCAGGATCTCTTCCGACGGCCGAGTGACCTTCCCTGCGAGGATGTTCGAGAAGTAGCTGTGGGAAAGGGAGCCGCCGCGCTCCTTGACCAGGTCCGCGAAGACCCGGCCCGAGATCTTCTGGCCCGGGAAGGTCCTCTCCACCATGTACTCGACCTTCTGACGCAGCGTCCGCAGTTCCCCCACGCGCTCCTCGCGGCCGAGGTCGCCCTCGCGGCCGAGGTCGCCGTCATCGTCGCGGCCGAGGCCGCCGTCCCCGACGGCCGCAGGGTTGACATCGTTGTCCATACTGGCCCCCGATTTCGGTCAGCGGGCTCGTACTGTAACCGGCCCCGATGAGGACGACCCAGGGTCAGAACACGCTTGCACAACCACTTTACGTCACTGTTAACTCGAAAAAACATGGGCAGGGGGCCACGAGGGGAGTCCCCTGTCCATGCGACTCACCGTCGGCGAATTCCGTTGCGGCGCAGGTGAATCCGGTCGTGGCGAATAGGCGTAGCCCTTCACGACGGGGGATGCGCGAAGGGCTACGCGTCCCATTATGACCCCTCGTCAGGGAATTTCGACAGCGGATCGGCCGCGGACTCCCGGACGCGTGGTAGCGCGGGCGCGGTGTTGACGTCGGAATGTGCTCTACATCACGGCAACGCGTGGGGTTCCGGGGACAGATCCCTGTGTGAAACCTATCGGCCGCGCCGCATGTCTCGCCGCCCTGATCACCGCCATGGCACTGTGCGCCGGTGACGCGCTCGCGCGTGTCTTTCCGTTCGGCTCCCGGACCCGCAGCGTCAACGATCTGGGCAACCAGTACATCCCGTACCACGCCTATCTATGGGACCTGCTGCACGGCAAAGCCGACGGCGATCTGTTCGTCAACTGGCGCTCCGGCTTCGGCTCCAGCCTGCTGCCCGATCTCGGTACGTACCTCACCAGCCCCTTCGCCCCGCTGGTCGCGCTCTTTCCACGGGACGAGATCGATCTCGCGGTCTATGTGATCACCGTCGCGAAACTGGCCGCGGCCGGTGCCGTGATGGCCTGGCTGCTGCTCCGGCTGCGCCCCGGGCGCTGGTGGGTCGCGGGGGCGCTGGGCGGCTCGTATGCCCTGTGCGGGTGGGCCATCTCGGACGGCGTGTACAACACGATGTGGCTGGACGGCCTGATCGCCTTCCCGCTGCTCTGCCTGGTGGGTGAGTGGGCGTTGGCCGGCCGTCGGCCGGTGCTCGGCGCGCTGGTGGTCACGGTCGCCTGGACCGCCAACTTCTACACCGCGTACATGGCCACGCTCGGAGCCGGACTCCTGCTCCTCGCCCGGCTGTTGACCCACTCGGGGTCCGTCAGGGAGCGTCTTGTGGCGCTGCGGCGGGCCGCCCTGACCACCGCGCTGGGGATGGGCCTCGCCGCGCCGGTGGTGCTCGTCATCTACTTCGGGACGCGGCACGCGTACCCGGGCCGGACCACGGTGTTCTCCTCGGCCCATTGGACCGATGTCTTCGCCCGAATGCTGCCCACCACATACAGCTTCGGAAGCCCGGCCCTCTACCTGAACACCGCGGCGCTGCTGCTCACCCTCACCCTGCCGTTCAACCCGGCGGTGCCGCGCCGGGTGCGCCGGGTGCTGACGGTGCTCGTGATCGGGGTGGCGGTGTCGTTCCAGTGGGGCCCCACCCACCTGGTCTGGAACGCGTTCAGCACCCCCAACGGGAGCGCTTTCCGACAGGCGTTCGTCCTGTGCGGTCTGATGGTGATCGCCGCTTGGTGTTCGTTCGCCCACGGGGTTCCCGGCCGGCGTCCGATACTGGCCGCGAGCGGAGTGCTGGCGCTCGTCATGGCCGGTGCGAGCGTCAGCGGTCTGGTCAATCGGTGGACGATCCCGATCGCGCTGGTGGGCGCCGCCTCGGGGGCTGTCGTGCTGGCCCTCATGGCCGCCGACCGGCCCCGTCCACGGGCGGTCGTCGCCTTCTGCGCGGCCTTGCTGATCACCGTCCAACTGGCCCAGTCGGCGGGGACCACGGCCCTCGCCAACAAGCTGAGGCTGGCTCACGCGGACGACTACGCGCCGTGGGGCGAGCGGCAGCGCGAGCAGCGCGACGCCATCGCGGGGGCGGACGACTGGCCGCGCGAGCGCACCGAGCCGGGCCGTGGACAGACCGTCGCGAACGACCCGTTGCTCGTCGGCGGCCAGGGCGCTCAGTACTACAGCAGCATGACGTCCGACGTGCTCAGCCGTACGCTCACGGCGCTCGGCGGCGGCTGGACGTCGCGGGGACGGTCGGTGCAGAGCCTGGACAACCCGGTCACGGACGTCGTCTTCTCCGTGGGCGCCCGCGTGCACTCCCCTCCCGACCCGCACCAGTGGTGGAATCCCCAGGAGGGTGGTGCTCCGGTGGTCACGCGGCGGGAGGTACCGCCGCTGGTCACCGTCCGGCCCGCCGGTCCCGTATCGGAGTTCGGCGCCTCGGCCTTCCGCAACCAGGAGAAGCTGCTCGGCGCCCGGGTGTATACGGTGCCCCGGATCCGGCCCGTCACGACGCGCCCCGGTGTCGCCGCCCGGATCACCGCCTCCTGTCCGGTGGGCAGCGATGCGCAGTTGTGGGCGCCGCACTTCTCGGGCACCGCGCGCCTGAGGGAGGCGGCGTCCGCAACGGGTTCCTCGGCGGCGTCCGCTGCAGACTCCGGCGCCGGGTCCGCCGCCCCCGTGGGCCGGTTCGTGGCCGACGCCAACCCCGTCACCCAGATCGCCTCGATGCAGCCACTCGGCACCGTCCCGTCCTCCGGTCGCGTCACCATCGATCTCAGCCCCAACAAGGCGGGCACCGTCCCTGACGGCGCTCTCGGCTGTCTGGACACCCGCCGCCTGCGCGAGTCCGTGCAACGTCTCAGGACCACCGGAGCCACCGAGGTCGACGTCTCCGGCCACACCGTGACGGCCGTACTGCCGCCGGGCGCCGAGAGGACCGCCGTGCTCGCCGTGCCGCGTATCGCCGGCTGGCGGTGTGCCGCGGGCGGCTCCGCGCCGCGCCCCGCGGACTCGTACCTCGGCCTCGTCGCCGTACCACTCGCCGATTCCTCGGCCCCGACCACCGTCCGCTGTGACTTCCGGCCCCCGGGCCTGCGAATCGGCGCGCTCGTGGGCGGAGCCTCCCTGCTCGTCCTCATTGGCCTCATCGTCCACAGCGTCCGGCTCGCACGGGCGTCGCGGCGAGATACCCGTCAGGAAGCGTCATGCTGATCTCCATCGTCGTTCCGTGCTACAACGAGGAAGCGGTGATCGACCGTTTCCACGAGCGCGTCACCCAAGAGACCTCCACGCTCGACCTCGGCTCCGATTCCGACGTGTCCTTCGAATTCGTCTTCGTGGACGACGGCAGCAGCGACGAAACACTGCCCCGCCTCAGCCGGCTCGCCGACAAGGACCCCCGCGTCCGCTACATCTCCTTCAGCCGTAACTTCGGCAAGGAAGCCGCGATGCTCGCCGGTCTGGAACACGCCGCCGGTGACGCGCTCGTCATCATGGACGCGGACCTCCAGCATCCGCCGGAGCTCATTTCGCGCATGGTGGAACTGCACCGCGAGGGATACGACCAGGTCATCGCCCGGCGCACCCGAAAGGGAGACCGGTTCAGCAGGACCCTTACCGCGCGGGCCTATTACTGGCTCATCAACCGCTTCATGGACGTGGAGATCGTGGACGGAGTGGGGGATTTCCGGCTGCTCTCGCGCCGGGCGGCGGACTCCGTCGCGGCCCTCACCGAGTACAACCGTTTCTCCAAGGGTCTCTTCGCCTGGGTGGGCTTTCCCAGCACGACGTTCAACTACGAGAACGCCGTACGTGAGGAAGGCACCAGCAAATGGAGCTTCGGCAAACTCGTCAACTATGGTCTGGACGGCCTGCTTTCCTTCAACAACAAGCCCCTGCGCGCCGCCGTCCATCTCGGTGTCACCCTGATGGTGATCGCCGCCGTCTACGCCGTGTGGATCGTCGGCGGAGTTCTGACGCGGGGCGTCGACACCCCGGGTTACGCGACCCTGTTGGTGGTCATCACGGCTCTGGCCGGGGCGCAGATATCGATGATCGGGATCGTCGGTGAATACATCGGGCGCATCTATTACGAGGTGAAGCGGCGCCCGCACTATCTCGTGAAGGCGTCCAACACCCCGACGGTCGGCGTATCGCTGACGGAGTCGGCCAGGTCGGAGCGGCGAGTGAGCCGGCCCGTACGCTGATGGTGTTTACCCCCCACGGCACCCGGAGAGGCAACAGATATGGAAACCACGCTGGGCGAAGAGCTCTTACTGCTTGCGCTGGATGACAAATGGGGCTACGAGAAGGAGCCGGAGAAGGTCGCCTGGGCGATCGCCGCGGCGTCCCTCCTGGATCTCGCGCTGGCCGGGCGGATCGAGGTGGCCGATGAGGTGGTCGCCGTCCGTGATCCCGCGCCGCTCGGTGTCCCCGGCCTCGACGCCGCGCTCGCCGACATCGTCGGCTACGAAAAGCCGGGCAAGGTCAAGGACTGGCTGCGCCACCTGAAGAAGCCGGCCGTGGCCGGTGCGACGGACGGTCTGGTGGAGAAGGGGCTGGTCCGCAAGGAGACCAAGAAGGTGCTCGGGCTCTTCCCCGTGCGCCGCTATCCGGAGGCGGACGGGTCGGCCGAGGCGGCGGTACGGGAGCGGCTCGACGAGGTGGTGCTCCGGGGCGAGACCCCCGACGACCGTACGGCGGGGCTGGTGGCCCTGCTCCACGGCGCGAAGCTGCACAAGCTGGCGTTCGCGGAGGGCGACGCGCGCGCGATCGAGTCGCGGATGGCGGAGATCGCCCAGGGCCAGTGGGCGTCGCCCGCCGTACGGAGCATCATCGACGCGGCGCAGACCGCACTCACGGTGATGGTCACCTCGACGGCGATCGGGGCGGTCATGGGCGCCAACTGAGGCGCCCCCGCGCCCCGGAGGCCCGCGCCCCGGAGGCCCGCGTCCCGGAGGCCCGCGTCCCGGAGGCCCCGCGCCCCGGAGGCCCCGCGCCCCGTACGCCGACCGGAATCGGCGTACGGGGCGAGTAGGTCCTCGGCAGGGCCCGATAGGGCCCAGGAGCCCCGTACCGCTCGCTCAGATCCAGCCGCGCCGCTGCGCCAGATACGCCGCCGCGTGCCGGTTCTCCACCCCCAGCTTGGTGGTCACGGCCGACAGGTAGTTGCGTACGGTGCCCTGCGCCAGCGCCGCCCGTTCCGCTATGTCCTCGATCGGCGCGCCGTCCGCGGCCAGCGTGAGCAGATCGGCCTCCCGCGAGGTCAGCGGCGAGTCACCGGCGCTGATGGCGTCCGCGGCCAGGGTGGAGTCGATATAGCGGCTGCCGCCGTGCACGCTGCGGATGATCGAGGCGAGTTCCTGCGCGGACACGGTCTTGGACACGAACCCCTGGACCCCGGAGGCCAGCGCGCGCTTGAGATGGCCCGGCAGGCCGTGGCTGGTGACGATCAGCGTCTGACAGCCGGGCAGGCTCCGGTTGAGATCCTCCGCGACGGTGATGCCGTCCTTGCCCGGCATCTGGAGGTCGAGGACGGCGACATCGGGTTTGTGGTGGCGGGCCATGGCCACGGCCTCGGGGCCGGTCGAGGCTTCGGCGACGACCTCCAGGTCGTGTTCGAAGGTCAGCAGCGCGGCCAGCGCGCCGCGTATGAGATGTTCGTCATCGGCGAGGAGGACCCGGATCATTACGATTCCCCGTTCGGTATGCGCACAGTGAGGCGGTAGGTGTTCTTCGGCCCGTAGCCGTGACAGAGGTCGCCGCCGAGGGGCGCGAGCCGCTGCGTCAGCCCGTCCAGACCCGTCCCCTGGCCGGGACCGCCGCCGGCCGTGGCACCGTCATTGGTCACCTGGAGCTGGGTTCCCGCTCCGTCGCGGCGATCCACGGTGATGGTGCAGTGGGTGGCCTGGGAGTGCCGCAGTACGTTGGTGACGGCCTCCCTGACGGCCCAGCCCAGCGCGATCTGGGTCTTCTCCCCGAAGCCGCCCGGCGGCGGGGCGTGATGGATGACGCAGGTCGCGCCCGCCGCTTCCAGGACCGCGCGGGCGCCGTCGAGTTCGGCTTCCAGGTCGGTGGTGCGGTAGTTCCGTACGACGTCCCTGATCTCCTTGTGCAGTTCGCGCGCGAGGCGCTGCACTTCGACCATCTCCGCCTGCGCCTTGGGGTGCTGGGTGAGCCGGGCGGCCAGTTCGCCCTTGAGCGCGATGACGGACAGGTTCCGCCCGATCACATCGTGCAGATCGCGGGCGAACCGGAGCCGCTCCTCCGCCACGACCAGCCGGGCCTGTGATTCCCGGGCCGCGTCCAGCTGCCACATGACGGCCAGAAACCATACGGAGGAGTGCATGAGAAGGCCGATGACCGCCCATCCCGTCGCGGTGACGGTCAGAACGGGCAGGGCCATCCGCGGGTCGAGATAGAGACTCACGGTGGTGGCGGCGACGGTCTCGGCGAGCGCGGCGCTCGCGTAGAGGCGCAGATTGGCCGTGGGCGACAGCGCGAAGGCGAGCGGCAGCGCCAGGACGACCGACAGCGTGGCGATCGACTGCGTTCCGGTCAGCCATCCGGAGTCGTACAGGTAGGGCATCAGCGCGAGTTGGAGCGCGGTGAGCGCCCCGATCCCGAGCAGCAGTGGTACCGGGAGGATCTGCCGTCCCATGCCGTAGGCCACGGCTGTGGTCGCACCGATGCCCTGGACCGTCGTGAGCGCGGCGGCCAGGCCCACGACCGAGGTGGGGGTGCCGCCACGCTGGAGTTGGGCGAGTAAGGGCCAGAGGAGGGAAGCGAGCAGGAACCACGGCATGGAACAGAGCATCCAACGTGTGTAGACCGTGGCCTTGTGCACGTTGGTCTGGTGCAGCGAGGTCCCCATTTCGCTTCCTCTTCCCCGTTGGTCATGCTGTCAGTCTCTGGGCTCCCACCGGAACCAGCGCCGTACACCCCAGGTCGCCAGAGCGGTCCAGGCGAGGATCGTGGCGACCCTGATGAGCGCGGAGCCCAAACCCGCATCCTCTCCGGTCCAGCCTGACTGGACCAGGCTGACGGCGGGGGTGAGCGGGAAGTAGCCGAGGACGTCCCCGAAGATGTCCGGCAGAACACCCATGGGGATAAGGGTGCCTGAGGTCAGCAGGAGGAAGAGGAAGCCCATCGTGCTGACTCCCTGGGCGCTCTCCGCGGTGCGCGCCACGGCGGTGGTGAGCGCGGCCACGGCGGTGGTCAGGAGGGCGCCGAGCAGGATGCCGAGAAGCGCCAGATGGGGGGCCGCGGGGGCGCCGAGACCGGCGATGACGGTGACGGCCGAGGCGATCAGGGCGAACTGGACGACGGCGACCACGATCATGGGCACGGCCGGGCTGGCCAGGATGACGGTGTCGTGGACCTCACCGGTGCGCAGCCGCTTGAGGAGGTGGTCCTCGCGGCGCAGTACGTAGACGCCGGTGAGCGGCGCGTACAGGGCCATGACGAGGACGATGCCCGCGGAGGTGGAGATCATGACCTGGCCCATGGCGAGACCGGCGCCCGCCAGGTCGTACTGGTCCATGAAGGTGGTCGTGCCCATGGTGATCAGTACGGGGATGACCAGCACGTTGAACAGGTTGGTCTTGCTCCGGGCGAAGAGGCGCAGCTCGACCCGGCTGAGCGCGGTGAGGTGTGCGACGGCGGTACTCATTCGGTGCCCCTCGTGGCGGTCCGGGCGACGCGCAGGAACGCCTCCTCCAAGGAGGCGGAGCTGGCGTCGAGTTCCTTCAGGTCGATGCCCTTGTGGCGGGCCCAGAACAGGACTTCGGTCGTGGTGTGCTGCAGGTCCTCGGTGGACAGTTCCATCCGGCCGTCCTTGCCGGCGGTGACGGTGGCCCGCAGGTCGCCCGCCGAGGGGAGGTCGTCGGTGCCGAGACCCGGCGGGAGGCGGAAGGTGAGGGTGGAGGGGTGCGCGGCGACGATCTCGGGCACGGTTCCGGATGCCGCGATCTCGCCCTGGTGCATGATGGCCAGATGGTCGGCGAGCCCTTCGGCCTCTTCCAGGTAGTGCGTGGTCAGGACGATGGTGGCGCCTTCGTCATTGAGCTGTTCGATGATCCGCCAGGTGTCGTGGCGTCCCTCGGGGTCCATTCCGGTCGTCGGTTCGTCCAGGAAGAGGAGATCGGGCCGGCCGAGCGTGGCCATGGCGAGATCGAGCCGCCGCTTCTCGCCGCCCGACAGGCTCTTGACGGTGACATCGCCGCGGTGCCCGAGCCCCACCATCTCGGTGGCCTCCGCGACGGGGCGCGGGTCGGTGGTGACGGACGCCCACATGCCGACGGTTTCGTCGACCGTGAGGTCGGTGGCGAAACCGCCGTGCTGGAGCATGACACCCGTGCGCGGCCGGGTGTGCTTACGGTCGGAAAAGGGATCGTGCGCGCCGAAAAGGCGAATGCTGCCACCGGTGGGGCGGGCGAGACCTTCGAGCAGTTCGACCGTAGAGGTCTTTCCTGCGCCATTTGTCCCGAGCAGAGCGAAGATTTCGCCCTTGGGGACAGTGAAGTTGACGCCTCGAACGGCGGCGAAGCCACGCTTGTCATCCGGCCCGTATCGCCGCCAAAGGTCTGTGACCTCGATCACATTTTCTGCTCCATTGGCATCCATGGGCGAAATCGTCCCCGATGAATGACGTCCATCCCGATGAGAACTGTCATGGCCTCGGATGACGGACGTCATATCGACTTGTGACACATGTCAGAAGACGGACGATCCCATTCCGAATGCCACTGTGACCTACGTCATACTGGCCTTGTTGGCGCGGGTGCTTTCATCCAACCGCACAGCACGGGGGATCGCCGCTGCAGTCGCGGAGGTTTACCCGCGTATAACGCACTGAGGGCCACCAAATGACCGGTATCGGTCTTATGGATGGCCGAATTTCAGTGAGTGCGTCTCGCGCGTGCATCCAGTACGTGGAGCGTGTGCATCCAACACATAGCAGAAAGCGGAGCAGTTCATGGTGGAGATCGTCTCGTACTTCAACGAGAAGCTGGACCTCGGCGCCATCGACCAGGGCGAGTCCAACTCGGAGCAGGCCCCGGTCCTGGCGACCCCGGCCGCCGCCCTCGCCGCCATTGGTGGCGCCAAGGTCGTCGGCGCGTTCGTTGGTGGCGCGACCCTCGTCGGCGGCGCGTACGCGCTCGGCAAGGCTGTCGGCTAAACATTTCCGCCGGTGGTTTCACACCACCTGCGCGAAATCAGCTCATTCATTCACGAAATCGAACTGTTGGTAGGAGGAAAAGCATGAACAACATCATCGAGGCAGTGAACGAGATGGACATTCCGGCGGAGGGAAAGGTATTCCCCGACGCCACCCCGGTGCTGGCCACCCCGGGTGCGTTCCTGGGCGGCGTGGCGGTCTCTTCCGCCGTCATCGGCGCCTTTGAGCTCGGTCGCGGCGGCGGTTCGGCCCCGGCCACGCAGCTCTAGTCACAGGCAGTACCTGAATGCAATTCTGCCGGGCCAGAGATGCGTTCTGGCCCGGCAGAACCCTATCCACTCTACGGGAGCCGTCCCCAGGGCGGTTTTGAAAGGAACCCTGTGAGATTCGCACGAAGGATCGCTTCGGCAGTCTTCGGTCCTGTGCCGGTGTCCCGGGACGGGGCGATGGCCATGTCGGAACGGCTGGCCGCGGTCACCACACTGACCTCGTCGATCGAATATCTGTCCCAGCGCAAGGAATTGCGCAAGGGTGGGCTCAATGACTGGGACATCGTCAAGGATGTCCAGGCCGCCTCGACGCCGCTCGTACGGAAGGCGCTCGGCGCCGTCAGCGGACGGCGCACGACGACCGCCCTCCATGTCGCCCGCGCCGCTGTCAGCGCGGGCATGCTGCTTCCCGGCTCCTCGCGCTGGCGCGGCGCGGGAAGCCTCTTCCTCGGTACGACGTCCGCGCTGCTCTACCCGCGCCACCGCTACGGCACCGACGGGTCGGACCAGGTGGCCATTCTCGTGCAGACCGCCACGGGCGCGGCCCGGCTGGTGAAGTCGCCGGAGGCCAAGGACGCGTTGATCTGGTACGTCGCGCTCCAGTCGAGCCTGTCGTACGCGGTGTCCGGCTGGGTGAAGCTGCTCGGGGAACCCTGGCGGGACGCGTCCGCGCTCGGCGGGATCATGCGGACCAGGACCTACGGCCATGAGCCGATGTTCCGGTGGACACAGGACCATCCGCGGCTCTCGCGCTATCTCACCCACAGTGTGCTGGCGCTGGAGTGCCTCTTCCCCCTTGTCTATCTCGCCGGTGGCCGGCTGGCCCGCCCGGTGATCGCCAGCGCCGCCGCGTTCCATGTCACCAACGGGTTCCTGATGGGCCTGGGGCGGTTCGTCTCCTCGTTCGTGGCCATGCATCCGATGGTGGCGTACACCGCGACCCACCGCGGCCACCCCGCCGTCGAGGGCCGGGACAACCGCGCGCCGCTGACCGCCGCGAGCCTGCTGGCCGGCGCCGCAGCGGTGGCCGGTGTGGTCGCCGTACAGCGTCGCCTCCGTACGCTGGAGGGCTGGCACACCACCCGCACCCTCACCACCCGCAACGGCAACGAGCTCCAGTACGAGATCATGTCGCAGGGCGACGCCGACAAGCCCGTGATGGTGTTCGCCGCCGGGATGGTCGCCACCTCCGAGCACTTCTCCTGGGTCACGGAGAAGCTGGCCAAGGAGACCGGCTACGGCGTCGTCACCTACGCACGCGCCGGATACGCCGGCAGCCGCCGCGAGACCGACGCGCCCTACACCCTGGCCGAGTCCGTCGACGACCTGGTCGACCTCGTGGGCACCGTCTCACCGCGGCGCCGGGTCATACTCGTCGGCCACTCGCTCGGCGGCGAACTCGCCCGCCGTGCCGCGCTCCAGCTCGGGGAGCGGGTGGAGGGCGTGGTCTATCTCGACTCCTCCCACCCCGACGAGCTGAACCGCTCCAAGCAGCAGAGCGACACCGCGAAGCGGCTGAGCGAGTCCCTGACCCAGATGGTGTGGTTCCTGCGCGCGGGCACCGGCATCCTGATGTCGCGTCCCATCTGGGTGGACGCGCTGCCCGAGGCGTATCGCAAGAAGGCGTTCGCGCAGTACACGGACGTCCGGATGTGGAATGCCGGCCGGCGCGAATGGGCGGCGGTGGAGGAGGACTTCCGGGCGTTCGAGGGTGAGCTGGAGCCGCTGGAGACCCACGCGCTGGTGGTCTCCGCGCAGCAGACCGTCGACCGCGACCCCGACCAGCTGCTGATGCACAACGAGCTGGCGGGGGCGCACCGCGGCCAGGGCCGGCGGACGGAGGTGGTGGTGATCGAGGGCGCCGACCACGACACGGTGCTGACCCAGAGCCGCTTCGCGCATCAGGTGACCGAGCGCATCGTGGCGTTCTGCGACGCAGGACTGGTGACCGACGCGACCACGGACGAGCACGAGGGGGCGGCCAAATGAGCACATCACCGAAGGAGATCGGCAAGAGCCTGTTCACCGGGCCCGGCGCCGGCTGGCGCATCGCCGGGGCCGTGATGCTGGTCAGTACCGTCGCGACCCAGCACCCGAACCAGCTGTTCAACCGGCTCCAGCTGAAGGACACCTTCTCGCTGCTGCCCAACTGGCGCTTCTTCGCGCCGACTCCGGCCATGCACGACTACCACTTCCTCTACCGCACGCGCGGCACGGACGGCGTGACCTCCGCCTGGAAGGGCGTCGATGTCATCGCAGGCCGCAAGATGCGCCAGATCGTCTGGTTCCCCACGCGGCGGCCGGAAAAAGCGATCTTCGACATCTGCAGTGAGATCCTCCATGTGATCGACAAGGGGTTCTCCGTCATCGTGCGGACCTCCGCCTACCGGACACTCACCGAGTATCTGCGGGCCACGATCAACGAGCAGGAGGAGGCCCGGCGGATCACGGGATTCCAGTTCGCGCTGGCCCGTGCCACCGGATACGACGCGAGTCACGACCCCGAGGTCGTGTTCGTGTCGCCGTACACCCCGTTGGACCCCCACACGGACACGCCAGTGAAGTCGGACGTCAAGAAAGCGGTCAAGGCATGAGTGTTGGTGCGTACGTCATCGTCGCGATCGGAGCCGCGATCGCCGCGGCAATCGCGATCGGAGTTCTCAAGAGGTAGCCGCCATCGACTGCCGCCCCTCCCCCCACGAGGGGCGGCACCCGCAGTACCCGAGGAGCCCCTGATGAACAAGACCCCGGTCATTCTCTGCGCCCTCGCCGCCGTCGCCGTGCTGGTGTTCCTGGCGATCGGCGACGTCATCAACTATCCGTTCGCCGTCGGGATCGGCACGGCCCTTGTCCTCGCCGCCGGCCTGGAACTGCACAGGAACAGGAAGAGGAGTCACCAGTGAACGAGATAGCTGACATCGGGTACGGCCGCCAGTTCGACGGCTGGTACGACCGGCTGTTCCCGAAGGACGGCGCCGCGGCCGGGGCCGCCAAGAAGCTGGCCGGCCTCCACCCCGACCAGTCCACCGGCACCCTGGAGTTCGGCGTCGGCACCGGCCGTATCGCCGTACCCCTGTCCGGGCATGTCGGCCGGGTGACCGGGGTGGACTCCTCCGAGGAGATGCTGGCCACGCTGCGCGCCGAGCCCGGCGCCGCCGAGGTCGAGCCCGTCCACGGGGACATCCGTACGTACACCTCCGACGAGCGGTACGGCCTCGTGTACTGCGTCTGCGGAACGCTCTCCATGCTGCTCACCCCCGAGGACCAGCAGCTGGCCGTGCGGCGGGCGGCCGATCTGCTGCGGCCCGGCGGCCGGTTCGTCATCGAGACACACAACAAGCCCGCCATCCTCGCGCTCCACGACGGGCGCAGCCGCGACACCTATTTCACGCCATATCCGGAACCGGGCACCGGACTCCAGACCCACTCCACGCTGCTGCCCGAAGGCTCGCTCTGGCTCTGCTCCCACATCTGGTACGAGTCGGACGGCACCACCCGCGTCGGCTCCGAGGCGTCGCGCCTCACCACCCCGGACGAGATCGACGCGTACGCGCGCAACGCCGGGCTGGAGCCCGAGCAGCGGTTCGCGGGCTGGGACGAGGAGCCCTACAGCGAGCAGTCGCCGATGTTCGTCTCGGTCTACGTCAAGGCCGCGGCGTGAATGTCTGGGGGATAGCCCGCGGTCACCGCGTACTCCTGCTGGTGGGCACTCTTCTGGGACTCCTGGGATCCGCTGCCACGCTGGCGCAGCCGCTGGCCATCGGCGAGATGATCAAGGCCGTCGGCGGTGACCGCTCACTGACCGTACCGATCCTGCTGGCGGCGGCGCTGTTCGTGACGGACGCGGCGCTCGCCGCCGCCCACGCCTACGCGATCGGCCGGGCGGGCGAGAACATCGTCTTCGACATCCGCCATGTGCTGACCGCGCGGCTGCTGCGCTCCCGCACCGCCGCGTTCGCGCGCTGGGAACAGGGCGACGTCTTCACCCGCATGGTCACCGACACCTCGCTGGCGCGCATCTGCATGGCGCAGGCCCTGGCGCAGATCGTCACCAGCGGATTCATGGTCCTGGGCGGCATCGGCCTGATGATCTGGATCGATCCGCTGCTCCTCGCCGTGACGCTGCTGTGCCTGGGGCTCGCCAGCGTCGTGTCGCTGCTGCTGGCCCGCAGGGTGCGGAAGGTGGCGGTCGTCAACCGCGAGGACACCAGCGACTTCGGCTCCGCGCTGATGCGGGTGCTCGGCGCGATGAGCACCGTCAAGGCGTCCCGTGCCGAGGACCGCGAGACCGAGCGCATCACCGGCTTCGCGCAGAAGGCACGCCGCTCCGGGGTCCGCGTCTCGGCGCTGTCCGCGATGCTCACGCCCGCCATGAACGTCGGTACGCAGGTCGCCCTCACCGCCGTCATCGCCTGGGGGATGGCCCGGGTGGCGACCGGCGCGATGCCGCCCGCGGACCTGACCTCGTTCATCATGTACCTCTTCTATCTGGTGTCGCCGCTGGTGATGCTGTTCATGTCGATCGCGCAGTTCCAGCAGGGCCGCGCCGCCCTGGACCGGATCGGCGAACTGGCCGGCATCGAGCAGGAGGAACTCGACCCGGACGCCGCGCATGTCGCCACCCGGGGCCACGCGATCACCTTCGACCGCGTCTCGTTCGCCTACCCCGGCAGCGAGGAGCCCGTCCTCGACGAGGTGTCCTTCACCGTCCCCGAAAAGGGCCTCACCGCGATCGTCGGCCCCTCGGGAGCGGGCAAGACCACCATCTTCCAGCTGATCGAACGCTTCTACGGGCCCGACTCCGGCACGGTCCGGATGGGCGGTACGGACACGGCGACCATGCCGCTGGAGCAGATCCGCGCCCAGATCGGCTATGTCGAGCAGGACCACAGCCTGATGCGGGGCACCATCCGCGAGAACCTGACCTACGCCACGCCCGACGCGAGCGAGACGGACATCGCGGACGCGCTGCGCATGGCCCATCTGGGCGAGGTGGTCAGGGCGCTGCCCGAGGGCCTGGAGACCGAACTCGGCGAGCGCGGCGCGGGATTGTCCGGCGGACAGAAGCAGCGCCTGGCGATCGCGCGTACGTTGCTGCAACGGCCGGGCATCGTGCTGCTGGACGAGGCCACCGCCAATCTGGACAGCGAGGCGGAGGACGCGCTGCGGGACACCATCACCGCCATCTCCGGGACATGCGCGGTGATCGCGATCGCCCACCGGATCTCGACGATCACGCAGGCGGAGCAGATCATCGTGCTCGACCGGGGCGGTGTCCGGGCGACCGGCACGCATACGGAACTGACCACGACGGACGATCTGTACCAGCGGCTGTCGAGGCATCAGGAGGTCGCGGCGTGACGTGTGTACCGGCGGGTGTTCGGACATTGGGAGGTCGCGGCGTGACGTCTGTATCGGCGGCTGTTCGGACATCGGGAGGTCGCGGCGTGACGACGAGGACCGGAGACCTGGGGGTCGGGGCATGACCGCGGACGCCGCCGTCGTCGGGACCGGGCCCAACGGTCTGGCCGCCGCCGTCACCCTCGCGAGGGCCGGCCTCACCGTCGAGCTCTACGAGGCCAGGGACACCATCGGCGGAGGGCTGCGTACCGAGCCCCTTTTCGACGACGACGTCGTCCACGACATCTGCTCCGCCGTGCATCCGATGGCCGCGGCCTCGCGCTTCTTCCGCGAGTTCGACCTCGGCGCGCGCGGGGTCGAACTCCTCCACCCCGAGATCAGCTACGCCCACCCCCTCGACGCCGGTGACGCCGGGCTCGCCTACCGCGACCTCGACGCCACCTGCGAGCACCTCGGCCCCGACGGACGGCGCTGGCGCCGGCTCATGGCGCCATTGCTCAACCACAGCGAGGGCATCGTCGATCTGATCCTCTCCGGCGGGCGCGGGCTGCCGCGCGATCTGCTGGCTCCGCTGCTCCTCCCCACCAGAGCACTGGCGCACGGAACCCCGCTCGCCGCGAGGCGATTCGCAGGCGAGCGGGCGAAGTCCCTGCTCGCGGGCGTCGCCGCGCACTCCATCGGGGAACTGCCCACCCTCGCCTCGGCCGGGGTCGCGCTGCTGCTCGGCCATCTCGCGCACGGCACCGGCTGGCCGGTGCCGCGCGGCGGGAGCGCCCGTATCGCGGAGGCGCTGGCGGCCGACATCGCCGCGCACGGCGGTACGTTCCACACCGGCCGCCCCATTGGAGACCTGCGGGAACTCGGCGATGTGAAGGCGGTGTTCCTGGACACCAGTCCCAAGGGCTTCACCGCGATCGCCGGTGACCGGCTGCCCGCGCGCTACCGGCGCCGGCTCGACGCGTTCCGTTACGGGCCGGGGGCGGCGAAGGCCGACTTCCTCGTGTCGGAACCGATTCCATGGGCCCACCCGGAGGTCGGCAGGGCCGGTACGGTCCATCTGGCGGGCACCCAGGCGGAGATGTTCCGCCAGGAGACCCTGACGGCCAAGGGCATCGCCACGTCCGAACCCTTCGTCCTGCTGGTCGACCCGGCGGCCACCGACCCGGGACGCGCCAGGCCGGGCAAGCGGCCGGTATGGGCGTACGCGCATGTACCGAACGGCGACGACACCGATCCGCTGGAGATGGTGCGCGCGCGTATCGAGCGGTACGCGCCGGGGTTCACGGACACCATCGTCGCCCAGCGCGGGATCCCGGCGGCCGAGTACGAGGCGTACAACCCGAACTACGTGGGCGGGGACATCGGCGCCGGGGCGATGACCCTCAAACAGTCGCTGCTGCGCCCCACGCCACGGCTCGACCCCTACCGGACCCCGCTGCCGGGGGTCTATCTCTGCTCGGCGTCGACTCCGCCGGGGCCCAGTGTCCATGGCATGTCCGGCCATCTCGCGGCGCTTTCGGCTCTGCGGCGGGAATTCGGGATCCGGAAGAGGCCGGAGCTGGGGGTTGGGCGGGCGGGGTCAAGGTCTGGGTTGGGGTCGGCGGAGGATTCCGTTCAGCCGGTGTCCATATGGCCGGAGCCCACGTCTTCGCGGGATTGATGGCGGTCCGGGCCGTGCAGCGCGGCCCGAGCGCGCCCCTAGTGTCCGTATCCCGTCAAGGGAGACGGACACGAGGGAGGCGCGATGCGGGAGAGCACCTGGACGAAGCGACCAGCGACGAGAACTGCCGTAGGGGATGGGGCACGACGGCTGACCACGGCGGGGATGCTGCTCGCGCTGTTGGTCGCGCTGCTCGGAGTGGGCGGCCCGGGGTTTGTCTCCGAGGCGCGGGCCGAGGCGCGGGCCGAGGTGGGAGTCGGCGTGGGGGCCGAGGCGCCGACCGCGTCGCTCACCGAAGTCACGGGCTTTGGTACGAACCCCGGCGGTCTGCGGATGTTCCGGTACGTCCCGGACGGCCTGCCCGCCGGCCGGCCCCTCGTCGTGGCGATCCACGGCTGTACGCAGTCGGCGGCGGCGTACGACACGGAGACCGGCTGGACGAAGTGGGCGGACCAGTGGGGCTTCGCGCTGCTGCTGCCTCAGCAGCAGTCGGCCAACAACCTCAACTCCTGCTTCAACTGGTTCGAATCCGGTGACATCGCGCGCGGCGCGGGCGAGGCGTTGTCGATCAAGCAGATGACCGACCGGATGAAGAGCGATCTGGGCAGCGACGCCGCCCGGGTGTACGCGACGGGGCTGTCCGCGGGGGCCGCGATGACCAACGTCATGCTCGCCGCCTACCCGGACGTCTTCGCCGCCGGAGCACCGGTGGCCGGGCTGCCGTACGCGTGCGCGACGAGCGTGATCGGCGCGTACGGCTGCATGAACCCGGGGACGAACCTGTCGCCGGCGGCCTGGGCCGACAAGGTCCGTGCCGCGTACCCCGGTTACGCCGGACCCCGGCCCAGGGTCTCGGTCTGGCAGGGGACGGCGGACACGACGGTCGTCCCGGCCAATCTGACGGAGACGGTGGAGCAGTGGACCGCCGTTCACGGTACGGACGCGACGCCCGACGCCACGGACACCGTGGCCGGTTATCCACACGCTGTGTACCGCGACGGCGCCGGGCGGGATGTGGTGGAGACGTACTCGCTGACCGGCATGGGCCACGGCCAGCCGGTCGACCCGGGCACCGGCGCCGAGCAGTGCGGCACGGTGGGCGCGTACATCCTCGATGTCGGGCTGTGTGCCTCGTACCGGATCGGCCTGTTCTGGGACCTGGCGGGCGACGGAACCCCCGGCCCGGGCCCTGGGCCTGAGCCTGGTGGCGGCAGCGTCGTACTGCCGAGCCTGGCCGCGGACGACGGCTACGTGAAGGCATCCGCCACCGGAGCCGGCCCGGCCGTCGGGGCGCTCGAAGGAAGCCTGGGGGTCGCGGTCGGCCGGGGCACGGACGGGCTCCACAACCGGTCCCTGTTCTCGTTCGACACCTCGTCCGTCCCGGACGGCGCGCGCGTGAAACGGGCGTTCGTGACGGTGACCCGCGCGAGCGGCGCGGGTGATCCATGGGCGGCGGGCAACCGCCTGGTCGTCGACATCAGAACAGGCTGCTTCGGCGCGACCTGCGCGACGGCCGCCGACGACTGGTCCGCCCCGGCGTCGACCGCCGAGGCGGCGGAGATCGGCGCCTTCACCACGGGAACGAAGTCGTCCACGGCCTTCACCACAATCAATCCGACGGGCATCACCCAGGCCCGCCTGCGCCTGGCTTCCGCGCCGGCGGCGACGGCGTATGTCTTCCTCAGGTCGGGGGCGGGGGCGACGCTCACGGTGGAGTGGGAGTAGCGGCCACCGGCGGGGCCCGGGGGAAGGGCCCCGCCGGTGGCACGGTGCGGTCTCGGGCGCCGGGCCGGACAGTCCTCGCTATCCGGCCTGGCCGGGCTGATAGCTGCCGGCGGGCTGCTGGACGATGACGTTCCCGCGGTTGAAGGCGTTGATGACGGCGATGAGCGACACGAGAGCGGCAAGCTGCTCCTCATCGTGATGCTTGGCGGCATTCGCCCAGGCCGCGTCGGTAACGCCACCGGCCCCGTCGGCGAGACGGGTGCCCTGCTCCGTCAACTCCAGCGCCGCGCGCTCGGCCTCGGTGAAGACGGTGGCCTCCCGCCACGCCGCGATCAGATTGAGCCGCACCGAGGTCTCACCCGCTGCGGCGGCTTCCTTGGTGTGCATGTCGAGGCAGCCACTGCACCCATTGATCTGACTCGCGCGGATCTTCACCAGCTCCTGCGTCGCGGCAGGGAGCGACGAGTCGGCGAGCGCCTTGCCCGCGGAGATGATGTGCTTCCAGACCTTGCCGGCGATCGGGCTGTCGAACATGTTCAAACGGGCGCTCATGGCGAACTCCTCGGTCGTTGTCGATGCCTACACGGATCTGACGGGAGCGACCTGGCGGGATGTGACATGGGGGAACGTGACCTGCGTCTCCCCGGGGATGCCTGCGCGTATGGGCGACGGCGGCCCGGAGCAACCCCGCGCGTGCGGGGACCACTACACCGGGCCCTCGACGACGCCCTTGCCGGGGGGACCAACCCCGCGTGCGGCGGGGACTACGCGTGGCTCGACGAGCGCGGACCTCTGCTCGCGGACCAACCCCGCGTGCGCGGGGACCACGAGGACGGCGTCTCGGCTGAAGAGCGCCGCCTGGGACCAACCCCGCGTGCGCGGGGACCACCTGGCACTCCCGTGCGACCCCCGGACACCACAGGGACCAACCCCGCGTGCGCGGGGAACACGAGTACCTGCGCCGCGGCGGCCTCGCGGGAAAGGGACCAACCCCGCGTGCGCGGGGAACACACCTCCCCGCGCATCTCGTCGACGAGGGCCGCGGGACCAACCCCGCGTGCGCGGGGAACACGTCACGGGCCTGACGCTGGCGGCATCTGTCACGGGACCAACCCCGCGTGCGCGGGGAACACGGCGTCACGGGCGGCTCGCTTGACCGCGACCTGGGACCAACCCCGCGTGCGCGGGGACCACCATTCGGCGGGCCAGTTGGGGCGGCGGCTGCCGGGACCAACCCCGCGTGCGCGGGGACCACCCCGCAACCGGGCCTGACCTGCGGGTTTCCAAGGGACCAACCCCGCGTGCGCGGGGACCACAGGGGTCGACCTGGGCCTTTACGCCGTCGAGTGGCCGTTTTTGCTTACTTCTTCGAACTCCGGCATATGGGCGTTTCCTCGCTTCCGGGGTGGCGAGTTGGCGGCTCCGTCGGCTTGACCCGCATGCACCACCGTAGTTGCTTTGCCGTCCGCACGGGCGCGGCGCCGTTACTGAGGAGGCCCGGATCAGCGGCACAGGGCCGCGTCCACGACACCGTCGAGATGCTGCGTGGCCGCCCCGTCGGTCGGGATGCTGGTCACCGCGACGGCGGCGGCGCGGCCGTCGTCGGTGGCTCCGCCTCGGGTCTCGTATCCCGGGATGTCGCCGCCGTGGCCCCAGTAGACACCGCCGCACGACAGCGGCCTGCTCATGAGCCCTAATCCGTAGCCGACGCCCGTGTCTCCGACGGGGACCGTCGTGCGCATCTGCTTGAGCTGGGCCGCCGGGAGGAGGCGGCCGGTCAGGAGCCCGGTGAAGAAACGGTTCAGGTCGGAGTTGGTGGAGATCATCTGACCCGCCGCCCAGCCCGCGGAGGGGTCGATCTCCGTGACGTCGCGTGGAGGCGCGTCCGCTGAATCCCTGTGGTAGCCCGTGGGATGGGGCTCCCGGATGGTCATGTCACCGGGAGCGGGGAAGTACGTGTGCCGCAGCCCGATGCGTTTGATGACGCGCCGGTCCACCTCCTCGGCGAGGGGCCGGCCGGTGACCTTCTGGACGATCAGGCCGGCCACTACGTAGTTCGTGTTGCTGTACGCCCATTCCGTCCCGGGGGAGAACTCGGCCTTGCGCTGGAACGCGATGTCCAGAAGGTCGCGGGGTTCGAAGTACCGGTGCTGAAGGATGCCGTCGACGACGCGGTCTTCGTACTCGGGAAGCCCACTGGTGTGCTGGAGGAGCTGACGGACGCTGATGCGGCGTCCGTCGATGCCCTTCCCACGGACGACGCCCGGCAGATAGGTGTCGACCGTCGCATCGAGGCCGATCTTCCCTTCGCCGACCAGTTGCAGCACGACCACCGCGGTGAACGTCTTGGTGTTGCTGCCGATCCGCACCTGCCCGTCGGCGGGCACCCGCGCCTCGGTGGCCAGGTCGCCCACCCCCGCGGTGTACGTACGGGTGCGGCCTTCGCGATCGTTGACGCCGGCCAGCGCGGCGGGCAGGCCATCGGTGCGTACCAGCGCGTTCAGGCCCTGCTGGACGGTGTCCGGCCTGGCGGCGGCGGACGCCGGGGGCGGCGCCAGGACACCCAAGGTCATGACGCCCAGGGCCACCGTGGCCGCGACCAGAACGGCTCTGCGCCGACCACCCCGCTGCCGCCCGGAAGAACGAAACCTTTGCCATGCCTGCTCACGCACAAGCCAACTCCTACGGTCGCCCAGGGCGATCCTGCCACCCGTGACCCTGCCGTCCGCATGCGCGTCCGTACGCGCGTCCGTACGCGCGCCGATCGTCGAGGCGCGTCGAAGCAGGGGTGGCGGCCCGAAGCGTGGAGATGTCCCCGTTTCTTGGTACGCTCGGCAGTGGAAACGGGGGATGGTCCCCGATTACTCCAGGGAGTCACCATGCGCGCAGACCAGCTCACCGAACTCGCCTCCGCCGCCCCCGACTTCTTCGCCGACCCCTACCCCGCCTATCAGGCCCTCCGGGCCGAGGGACCCGTCCGGCGCGTACGGATGCCCGGGGGTGAAGGGGTCTGGCTCGTGCTCGGGTACGACGCCGTCCGGGCCGGGCTCGGCGACTCGCGGTTGTGCAATGACATCCGGCATTCCGCCGAGTTCGACAGCGACGGCGGTTACGCGATCGGCCGCAACATGCTCCAGGTCGATCCGCCCGATCACACCCGGCTCCGCGCGCTCGTCTCACGGCAGTTCACCGCCCGACGCATCGCGGAACTGGGGCCGCGTGTTCAGCGCGTCGCCGCCGGCCTTCTCGACGCCATGGCCCCCACCGGCGGGGGCGACCTTGTCGACGCGTATGCCTTTCCGCTGCCGATCACCGTCATCTGTGAACTCCTCGGCGTCCCGGCCGCCGACCGCGAGGCCTTTCACCGCTGGTCGAGCGCGATCGTCGCCGTCACCGACGCCGAGGCCGCGATGGCCGGTGCGGCCGCGATGACCGAGTATCTCGGCGGGCTCATCGAGGAGAAGCGCCGTCTCGCCCCCGGGGAGGACGCCGACCTGTTGCACGCCCTCGTCCGGGCTCATGACTCCGACGACGCGGACGGCGACCGGCTCGCGCCCGACGAACTCCTCGGCATGGCCTTCCTGCTGCTTGTCGCCGGGCATGAGACGACCGTCAATCTCATCTCAAGCGCCGTCCATCTGCTGCTCCGGCACCCGGATCAACTCGCCGCGCTGCGTGCCGATCCCGGGCTGATGGAGGGGGCGATCGAGGAGACGCTGCGGTACGAGCCGCCGGCGCAGATCGCCGCGTACCGCTACACCGCCGAGCCCGTCACGCTGGCGGGTACGCCGATACCGCGAGGCGAGCGCGTCGTGCTCTCCCTCGCCGCCGCCAATCGCGATCCGGCGCGCTTCGCGGACCCCGAGCGGTTCGACATCCGCCGTGACCCCGCCGTGAACCGTGCTCAGCTCGCCTTCAGCCACGGCATCCACCACTGCCTCGGCGCACCGCTCGCCAGGCTCGAAGCCTCCGTCGCGCTGCCCGCGCTGCTGGCGCGTTTCCCGGACCTCGCGCTCGACGACGCGTCCGCGGTCGCCGAGTGGCGACCGAGTCTGCTGCGCGGGCTGCGGACACTCCCCGTGCGCTGGTGATCACCGTGATCACCGTGATCACCCGAGCGTCCGCCGCGGCGCGCACCTGGCCCCATACGGGCAGGTCAGCTGGTCTGGCCGGTGGGCATGATGGTGACCTGCTGGAGATTGACCCGGGGCGGGAGCGTCGCGATGAAGCCGATGGTCCGCGCGATGTCCTGCGGGGTCAGCCAGTCCATGGTCTCCTTGGAGCCCTCCAGCCAGTTCAGGGCGCCGTCGTCGGTGACATGGTCCTGTAGTTCGGTGCCGACGATGCCGGGCTCGATCGCGGCGACCCGGACGTTCTTCGGGCCGAGTTCGACCCGTAGGTGCCGGGACAGGTGGGTGACGTACGCCTTGGTGCCCGAGTAGACGGCGAAGTTGGGGAAGATGTTCTGCGCCGCGATGGAGGCGGTGTTGATCAGGTCGGCCACACCGCGTTCGCCGGCGGCTTTCACCAGCTGGGGTACGAACGCGCCGATGACGTTCATCAGACCCGTGATGTTGAGGTCGATCTGCTGCTGCCACTGGTCGGTACGCCGTTCCTCGATCGGGGCGGGAAGCATGACGCCGGCGTTGTTGAACAGCAGGTCAGCGCCACCCAGCTCGGCGTCGATCCGGTCGGCCGCCGCCTGGACCGCGGCGGCGTCGGTCACATCGGCGGCGATCGCCAGCGCCGTGCCGCCGTCCTTGTCGATCCGGGCGACCAGTTCGTCCAAGCGGTCGGCACGGCGTGCCAGGACCGCGACGGTGGCGCCCAGGGCGGCCAAGTGCTCGGCGGAGGCCTCGCCGATGCCGCTGGAGGCGCCGGTGATCACCGCGATACGACCGTTCAGGGGCTTGGCGGAGCGTTCTGTGAACCTGGTTTCGGTGGACATGGAGCGCCACCTTTCAGGAGTGAATGGCAACGGAAACGGAAACGGAATGAAACAGGAGCGAACAGGGGCAAACAGGATCGAACGGAGCCGGGGGCCCGGCGGGGCCGGAAGGCTCTGAGGCCCGTTGCCCTCTCCTCTTCCAGGACACCACCGCACCGCCTTTCCGGCAGCCCGGTAGCGGGCCGGGCTGGGCCGGGCTGACGGGCGACACTCGCGGCCGGCGCGTGCCGCACCGGGGCGCGGTCGGTTGCGGTCGGTCGCGGTCGTACCGTCGCGGGGGCTACCCCCAGCCGCGCTGTCATGCCTGCCGCATGGGCAGCGGGTCCCGGCTCAACAACCCTTGGGGCATGACGACTTACCACCGCAGAGCCCTCGTCCTCGCCCTCTCGGCCGCAGGCGTCGCCACGACCCTGACCGCCGTCGTGACCCCGGAGGTCCGTGCGCAAGCGTCCACCGCCGTACCCGCTCTCAACTGGCGGCCCTGCGCCGAGCAGGCCGGGGCCGCCGAGCAGGCCCAGTCCGTCGACCCCGCCCCCGTCGCGCAGGAGTGCGCCGAGCTGCCCGTACCGCTCGACTACCGCGACCCGCACGGCCCTCAGCTCACCCTCGCCGTGTCCCGCCTCCGCAGCGAGCGGCCCGAGGCGCGGCGCGGGACGCTGCTGTTCATCCCCGGCGGGCCCGGCGGGTCCGGGGTGCGGCAGCTGGGGCAGAAGGGGGACGCGCTGCGGAGGGAGATGGCGGGCGCGTACGACATCGTCAGCTTCGACCCGCGCGGGGTCGGCGGCAGTACGAAGGCGAGCTGCGGCCTCGACGCGGCGGACCGGGACCTGGTGAACCTCCGCCCCTGGCCGGGGCCGGGCGGCGATATCACCGAGAGCGTCACCCGGTCCCGCCGTATCGCCGACGCCTGTGCCCGTAACGGCGGACCCGTACTGCGCAGCCTCACCACGGCGAACGAGGCGCGCGACATCGACCGCTTCCGGCGGGCGCTGGGCGAGGAGAAGCTGTCCGCCTGGGGTGTCTCGTACGGGACGTACGTCGGGGCCGTGTACGCGCAGAAGTACCCGCGGCACACGGACCGTTGGGTGCTGGACAGCAGCGGCGACCCGGACCCTGCCCGGGTCGCGCGGGGCTGGGCGGCGAACATGGCGGTGGGCGCGGACGACCGGTTCCCCGACTTCGCGGCCTGGGCGGCGGATCCGGCCCGCGAGCAAGAAGAGCCGGGACTCCGGCTGGCCCGACGGACCGAGGACGTAAAGCCGTTGTTCCTCGCGCTCGCGACGAAGCTGGACCGCGAACCGAAGGAGTCGACCACGCCGGGCACCCCGCTGACCGGCAACCGGCTGCGGCAGGCACTCCAGAACGCCCTCTACAGCGACGCCTCCTTTCCCCAGCTGGCGCGGATCATCCGGGCGGCGATGGCCCCGGCCGGAAAGCCGGTCCTGCCGGCCGACTTGGCGCAGCCGCTGCGGGACGAGGACGCGGCGGTGACGGCCGCGGTCATCTGCAACGACGTGCGCTGGCCGGGTTCCGTCCCCGCGTACGAGCGCGCCGTGGCCGCCGACCGCGTCCGGCACCCGCTCACGGCCGGGATGCCGGCGAACGCCTTCGCCTGCTCCTTCTGGAAGGACGCGCCGGCGGAGAAGCCCACCCGCATCACCGCCGAGGGCCCCTCCAACATCCTGATGATCCAGAGCCTCCGGGACCCGGCCACCCCGTACTTCGGCGCACTGAAGATGCGCGAGGCCCTCGGCGACCGCGCCAGGCTCGTGACGGTCGACCACGGCGGGCACGGTGTCTATCTGGGCAATGGCAACGCCTGCGGCGACCGTACGGTCACCGAGTTCCTCACCTCGGGGCGGCGACCGGCGCGGGACATGTACTGCGCGGACTGACGTTTCGCGCGTCAGCGGTACGTTGACGAATCCGTCGATCGCCGACATCACCCGCCCACCCCTTCACCTGATCGGCCGATCCCACCAGCAACCACCTGACCTGGCCTTATACCTGTCGGGTAGGACGGGCGGCGGATGAGGCGCTGGACCGCCGGTCCCGGTCGCGAGCAGAGTCGGTAGTACCGAGATCACCGCCGAGGAAGTCCACCGGTTCACCGGCGGCCGGTTCACCGGCGACCGGGTTCACCGGCGACGAAGGGAACGATCATGAAGGTCTTCATGACGGGAGGATCCGGATACGTCGGCCGGGCGACCATCGAGGCGCTGGTCCGGCGGGGTATCGAGGTCGCGGCGCTGGTCCGCAGCGATGCCGCCGACCGGGTCGTGACCGGCCTGGGTGCGAGCGCGGTCCGTGGCGAGCTGACGGACGTGGCCGTGCTCCGCGAGGCGGCGCGCGGGGCGGACGGTGTTCTGCACCTGGGGCAGCACGCCGGTGCGGACGCCGCCGAGGTCGACCGCGCCGCCGCCGAGGCGATGCAGGACGGCGCGGGAGCCCGCCCGTACGTGCACACCGGCGGGGTATGGGTCTACGGCGACACCGCAGGGGTCGCCGACGAGGACGCGCCGCTGAACCCGCCGAGGCTGACGGCCTGGCGCCTGGCGAACGAGAGGCGCGTCCTCGCCCGGACTGCCACGGGCGAGCGGCCCGTGGTGGTGATGCCGGGCCTGGTGTACGGGCGCTCGGCCGGTCTGATCGAGATGTTCTACGCGGCTCCCGGGCGGGAAGCGGGCGCTGTCCCGGTCGTCGGGGACGGTTCCAACCACTGGTCCCTGGTACATGTCGAGGATCTTGCCGAGCTGTACGTGCTCGCGCTGGCGGCCCCGGCCGGATCGGTCTACGCGGGCGTCAGCGACCGGAACCCCACCGCGCTCCAGGTCTCCGAGGCACTCAGCCGGGCCATGGGGAGGCCGGGCGCGATCCGCCGGCTGACCATGGACGAGGCGACGAAGGAGATGGGGCCGATCGCCGAGGCCTTCGCACTGGACCAGCGATTCACCGGCGCCCGAGCGCGCGGGCAACTGGGCTGGAACCCCGTACGACTGGACCCACTGACGGAACTGGCCGCCGCCCGCTGACGGAGCCCGCGACGAGTTCGTGGTGACCCAGGTCGAAGGTGAGATCAGAAGATTCCGTCCACGATCTCCTCGTACATGCGGTTCCACTCCGACGCTTCGTCGGAGAAAGGAAGCCGGTCGAAGGAATCGATCCTGGCCCGCAGCTCCTCCGGTTCCAGGTCCTCATTCTCCTCCCGCTCCTCACAGAAGTACTTGAGTGTGATGAGGGATCGAACGAGCGACTCAAGGTCACGGTGGATCAGGACGGGCTTGCCGTCACCGTCGTAGGAGAAGGCATAGACATGGTCATCCGCGGGATTCAGGGCCGCGGCCGCACAGGGGAAGTGCCCCACGATCAGCCAGGACCTGCATTCCTCCGGCACATCAAAACTGAAATCCTCGTCGGCGGCCCACGAGCCGACGTGCACGGACTCCTCGACCGCGCCCCCGTCTTCCTCCGGACCGCCCCTGGAGATGAAGAAGTAGTCGTTCGGGACTCCGACGCGACTCAGAAAGGACGACGCCGGAACAGAAAGCGGTGACGATTCCGCTTCCGCGTACGGGAAGAGCACGACGCCCTCCAGGCCGAATGCCGCAATCACGTCCGGCAGGAGGCGTGATCCCGCCCGCGACATCGGCGGCGAGCCTCCTCCGGTCGTCGCACCGCCTCCGCTCGCCGTCCCTCCCGGGCTCACCGACCCTCCCGCGCCTGCCGGGCGGCTTCAGTGATCAGTTCCTTGAAACCCGCCTCGCGCGACTCCGCCGTCTCTCCGTAGTCGAAGCTGTGGGTGAACTCCGCGTGCGGCAGCACCGTACGCAGCCACACCGCGCCGTAATGGCCCGGCATCAGGCACGGCCGTCGGCGGCGGCGATGCGCGGGAGGGCGCGGTCGAGGGCGAGGAGCGAACGGTTCAGGAGAGCCACCGAGGAACTGACATACATGTCCGGGATCACCTCCGACAGTACGACCGCCTGTACGGCGCCGTCGGGGCGTACGCGCAACTCCGCACCCTTGTCGTCCCCCAGCCGTAGCCAGCGCTGCAACTGGACGGGTGGCGCGGCCCGAAGTGGTCGATACCGGGGTTCGCAGGATCGATCGGCTCGTTCACGGGCTCGTACGCTCCCAGGCGTTGACGGTGGCAAGCGGCAGATCTCAAATCTAGTGCCCCTCCCGGCAATGGCGCCCGCCCCACCTGGGCCGGCCACGACCAGGTGCCGCACGCAGGGCATCGCGTTCGTTTCCGGCCAATAAGTTGGGCGCGTAGCGCGGGCCGGTCTCGATTCGGGGGGTGGGATTCCGGATATCGCGTGGGCCGGGGCGCGTCCGCCGGGCTCCTTTCCGTACGGTCGTGACGCGCGCTCGTGCGTGTCGTGCGGCGGGTCGGCGGGGTGGCTGCCTTCACCACCGGGAAGGCTCGGTACGGCGCCGGGGGCCGGGGGGACGAGGGTGCGCGGCGGTGGTCCCGACGGTGCGCGGCGGACGTGAGCGGGCGCTGTGGCGTGCCGTGTGGTCCGGGCCGTGCGACGGCCTCCCGGCTCGTTCCCCGCGCTGTTCAGACGCCGTACCCCGCGCGGAGCGGGGAATTCCGGCTTATGTCCGGTCCAGTCGTGGACGATCCGGCCGACGATCTCCACGCGGCTCCTTCCGCGCGGATGATTTCTCCGGCGCCGCGAATGCCAAAGCGAAGCGGGAACCCCGGGCGCCGTGCCGTCGTGATCCGAATTCCCCGTGCCGGACGCGTGGTCGCGGGCGCGGGACGCGGTAAGAACCGACCGTTCCGATGCTGCTGTACGAAGGCCCCGGCGTACCCCTGTGCCGGCCGTGCGAAATCGAACCAGCCCTCGTCCGGGCGTCCTTGTTCTTCACATCGGGGCCTGGTTAAGCTCCCGAGCGTTGCAATTCCTGCACGTTTTCTGCGCATCTTTCTCTGCGCATCTTTGTCGAGAACAGCACTGAGAACAGCACTGCTTCGCATGTGACTTCGAGTCTGACGACGGCGGAAACGGGGAGGGCTGCGCGTGGGATCTTCTGTGCCCGAAACGGGTGGCTCGCGCGTCCAGGCCGTATCTCCCGTCCGGAGCAAGGACATCGAGCGTGATGTCCGGCTCTTCTGGTGTGCGAACGCCGCCGACTCCCTCGGCAGCCAGGCGTCCGGCGTCGTCCTGCCCCTGCTGCTGCTCGGGCTCGGCTACTCGCCCGCGGTGGTGGGGCTGGTCGCGGGGGTGTCCACGGCGACCGGGCTGGTACTCGGCCCGCTCGTTGCCGTACCGGCCGACCGGGGCGCGCGAAAGCCGGTGATGTTCTGGTCGGCGGTGGTCTCGGCGCTCGCGATGGGCTCCGTGGCCGTGGCCCTCGCCGTCGCCGAAGGACGGCCGTCGCTGGTCCATCTGCTCGCCGCCGTACTCGTGGAACGTACCGCCACCGCCTGCTACGAGGCGGCGGCGCGCGGCACGGTGGCCCTGATCTCCGCGCCCGAGAACCTGCCACGCGTCGTGGCCGGGCTGGAGGCGGGCGACCGCGGCGCCCTGGTCGCCGGACCCGCCCTGGGCGGCATGCTGTACCAGGCTTCGCGCGCGCTGCCCTTCGTGCTGGACGCCGTCTCGTACGCCGTCACGGCCGTGTGCGTCCGGGCCATGCGCTCGAACCTCAAGGCGGACGGCGCCGCGCCTCGCTCCGGGCGTCCCCCCGCGCCTCGCTCCGGGCCTCGCTCCGGGGGGCCTTCCGCGCGTCGTTCCGTACGGGGCACCTGGTCGGCCCTGGCCGCCGAGGCGAGCGCCGGATTCCGGCTCGTCCGGGCAACGCCCCTGCTACGGCTGGTCCTTGTGTGGACCACCGCCGTCAACGGCGTACTGGCCGCGCTGTACTACGACGCCGTCTTCACCTTGCAGGAGAGCGGCCACGGCGGCACGCCCATGGGCCTGGTCCTGGCACTGTCAGGCGCCGCCGGACTCGCCGGTTCGCTCGCCGCGCCCCGGCTCGTCCGTCGGCTCAGCCCCACGTGGGCGGTCGTGGCGGTGTCGTGGCTGATGATCCCGCTCGCCGCCGCGCTCGCGACGGCCGGGGAACCGTGGACGTACGGAGCGCTGTTCGGCGGGTTCTGCCTGATCATGCCGCTCGCCACCGTGATCCTCCAGGCCCGCGCCATCCATGGGACACCGCCCGAACTCCAGGCCCGCGCCGGCTCCGTGCTCGCCACCGCCGCGGGCGGGGCCGCCGCCATGGCGCCCGCGCTGGCCGGGCTGCTGACGGCACACGCGGGGGCCGCCGTACCCGCTCTCGTGTGCGCCGGGGTGCTGGCCCTCCTGGCGCTCCACACGACGTTCGGCGCCAAGCGCGTACTGGCGCGGGGTGTGCCGACGAGCGACGTGCCGACGGGAGACGTGCCGACGGGGGACGTGTCTGTGAGCGACGTGCCGGTGGGAGACGTGCCGGTGAGCGACGTACCCACGAGGGGGCGAGGCGCGTGACCGGCTCCCGTTATCAGGTCTATCTCGCCGCCCTGCCCGAGGTCTGTGCCGCCGATCCCGCGCTCATGGCGTTCACCGCCGACGCGGACGGCCGGTGCGAGGTCTTCGCGTGGGACGCCGCGACCGGCCGCGCCCGCCAGGTCACCGATCGGCCGGGAGGCACGCTGCACGGGACGATCGACCGGGACGCGAACGTGTGGTGGTTCGACGAGGACGCGCACGGCGAGGGCCGTTGGCGGTTCCAGCCCTTCCACGGCGGACCCGACCTCCCCGGACTGACCGGCGTGCCCCAGGGGACCCCGCGCGGGCTGGCCGTGAGCGACGACGGGACGGTCGCCATAGGGCTGGGGGTGGGGGACGGGCGTACGACCACCGTCCATCTGGGCCGCCGCGGCGGTTCCGCACGCGAAGTGACGCGCGTCGACCAGCACGCCACACTGTCCGGGATCACCGCCACGGCCGGTCTGCTGGCGATCAGTGGCCCGGCCGGTTCCGCGCACGCCGTGACCGTTCTCGGCACGGACGGCACACCGCGCGCCGTGCTCTCCGGCTCCGGGGCACACGGCAGACTCTGGTCGCTCGGCTTCGCGCCCACCGCGGAACGCGACGAACTGCTGCTGGTACGTGAGGACGACGACCGCTATCTGCTGGCCAGTTGGTGCCCCGAGACCGGGATCCGTACGTACGCGTGGTGCGCGTTCGACAGTGAGATCACCGCCCGCTGGTACCCCGGGGAAGGGAGCGGGGGCCGACAAGGGGGCGGGGGCGAGGGGCGCTCCGTCCTGATCAGGGAGGACCGCCACGGCCGCAGCACCCTGCACCGGGCCCGGCTCGACACCGGCACGCTCACCCGTGTGCCGACGCCGCCCGGCAGTCTGCTGGACGCGGCGCCGCGCGTCGGCGGCGACGTGCACTACCTGTGGACGGATACGGCCCACCCGCCACGTATGCACTCCACCGCCGGTACCGCGCTGCCGGCCCTCGGCACCGTGCCGGGGCGCGTACCGGGTGACCACCGCGACCTGTGGACGCCGACCCCGGACGGTCCTGTGCACACATGGCTCAGCCTGCCGGAGGGCCCTGGCCTCGACGAGCCTCAGGATCTCGACGAGGGCCCTGGCCTCGATGAGCGCCGGGGCCCCGGGAAGGGGCGGGGCCCCGGGAAGGGCCGGGGCACGCCGCCACCCGTCGTCTTCCTCGTACATGGCGGTCCCGCCGACCACGACCGCGACGCCTACGACGGCGTCGTGCACTCGCTCGTGGCCTCGGGTTTCGCCGTCGCGCGCGTCAACTACCGCGGTTCCACCGGCTACGGACCACGCTGGCGCCGGGCCTTCGGCGCGGGCGTGGGGCTCACCCAGGTCGAGGACCTGGTGGCGGTCCGCGCCGATCTGATCGGCCGCGGGCTGGCGCGTCCCGACGCCGTCGGACTCTGGGGCACCTCGTGGGGCGGCTATCTCACCCTGCTGGCCCTCGGCACCCGCCCCGGACTGTGGCAGGCGGGCGTCGCCGTCAAGCCCGTCGCCGACGGTGTCGCCGCCTACCGCACGACCACCCCCGCGCTGCGCACCCTGGACGAGCGGCTGTACGGGGGCACACCCGACGAGGTGCCCGAGGCGTACGCCCGCAGCTCGCCGATCCAGTACGCGTCGCGGGTACGGGCGCCGCTGCTGGTGGTCGCCGCGACCCGGGACGCCAAGTGCCCGCCCGGCCAGGTACGCGGCTACCTCGCCGCCCTCCGCGCCGCAGGCGCGCGCCACGAGTCGATGTGGCTCGACAGCGGGCACGACGGTTACGAGGGCGGTGACCACGTCGCCGTACTGCGCCGTGCCGTGGTCTTCCTCGACCGCGAGTTGCGCGGCCCCCGCGCGCCACGGGCGCCGGGCGCCCCGTACCGCGACCCCAAGACGCCCCCCGCCGACCGGAGGGGGGATTCCGGCCGCGCCCGTACCGCGGCGGCGGCCGGGACAGGTACCGCCGGACACACCGAGAGGAGAACCGCCCATGCAGAAGGACATCATCCACAACGACCCGCTTGAGGGTGACGAGGAGAACCGGAAGCCGAGCGTCGGCGTCACGGTCACCATCCCGTTCCGTAACGCGGAAGACGCGGAAGAGGACTGATCCGATCCAGGCCGGCCGGCCCGGCGGCCACCGATGCCGGGCCGGCCGGTCGTACCGCCACGACCGCGACCGCGGTCGGTCGTCCGAAACGCCCCCTGCTTCCGCCCCCTGCTTCCGCCCCCCTTCCGTCTTCCGGCCGTCCCACGAGGAGCTGACATGCGCGTACTGCTGGTCAACATGCCCTGGTCGCCCATCGACCTTCCGTCGCTGGCCCTGGGAATCCTCAAGCGGAGTGTGGACGAGCACGTGCCGGGCGGCAGTGCCGAAGTCCTGCACGCCAACCTCGAATTCACCGACTGGATCACCCGGCGCATGGAATTCACCGCCGAGGACTACGAGTACTACGCGCTGGCCTCCTACTTCATGGGCTGCGGCGACTGGGTCTTCTCCTCCGCGCTGTACGACGACCCCGCCTGGCGGGACGCCGAGTTCGCCGCCGCGATGAAAGGGAAGCTCGGCGCGTCCCGGATGCGGATGACCCGTGAACTGCACCGGATAGTGCCGGAATTCGTGTCCGAGATCGCTCGGCGGATCGTCGACGAGGCCCCCGATGTCGTCGGCTTCACCTCCACCTTCCAGCAGAACACCGCCGCGCTCGCGGCCGCCCGCCAGGTCAAGCTGCTGGCGCCGCACATCGTGACCGTCATCGGCGGCGCGAACTGCGACGGCGAACAAGGCGCCGCGGTCCACCGCAACTTCCCGTTCGTGGACTACGTGATACGAGGTGAGGGCGAGGCCGCGTTTCCGCGGTTACTGGCGGCGCTCGGCGAGAAACACGCGGAACGCGAGAAGCACGGGGAACCCGCGGAAGACACGGGGCACGCGGCAGACAAGGGGCACAAGGAGGACAAGGCACACCCGGACCTCTCCACCGTCTCCGGGCTGTGCCACCGCGACCCGGACGGCGTGAGCACCGCCAACGCGATGGCCACCAGCCCGCTGCCGCCCGCGGCCATCCTGCCGCCCGATTACAGCGGCTACTTCGAACGCCTCGGCGCCTCCGTGGCCCGTAACTGGGTCGAGCCCAAACTCGTGGTCGAGGGCGCCAGAGGCTGCTGGTGGGGCGAGAAGCACCACTGCACGTTCTGCGGACTCAACGGTTCCTTCATGCAGTTCCGCAGCAAGAGCCCGGACACCTTCTACGACGAGATCATGGAACTCGCCCGCCGCCACCGCGTGCTGGACATGTACGTGGTCGACAACATCCTCGACATGGGCTACCTCTCCACCGTTCTGCCCCGGATCATCGAGAGCGGATACGACCTGCGGCTGCATATCGAGATCAAGGCCAATATGCGCCGCGCCCAGCTCCGTACGCTCTCCGACGCTGGCCTGATCTACGTACAGCCGGGCATCGAGAGTCTCAACAGCCGGGTGCTGGACCTGATGGACAAGGGCGTCAGCGGCTGCCAGAACGTGCGCATGCTCCGCGACGGCGCGGAGACCGGCCTGTCGGTGTCCTGGAACTATCTGCACGGCTTCCCCGGGGAGAGCGCGGAGGACTACGACCCGGTCATCGCGCAGATACCGGCGCTTGAGCACCTCAATCCGCCGGTCGACCTCTCCGCCCGTATCGCCATCGAGCGGTTCAGCCCCTACTTCAACCGGCCCGAACTGGGCTTCTCCGGGCTGCGTCCCGAGGCGCACTACCGCTTCACCTACGACCTGCCGGAAGAGGAGCTCCACGGTCTCGCCTATGTCTTCGAGGCGCCGGAGCGCGGCATCGGCAAACCCACGGTCACCGCGCTCAACGCCGCGCTCGCCGCGTGGCGCAAGCACCACGCCGACGCGCGCCTCACGCAGGCCGATCTGGGCGACCGTATCGTCCTGGTCAGCAAGCGCAGGGCGTTCCAGTGGCGGGCGATGGAGCTGACCGACCCGTACGAGATCGCCGCGTTCCGGCTGCTGGACCAGCCGCACGCGCCGTCGGCCCTCGCCCGCAAGGCGGCGGGCCGGGTGCCGGGCGGGGCGCTCCAGGAGGACGAGGTGCGGGAACTGCTCGATCGCTGGGTGGCGCTCGGGCTGGTCTTCACCGACAACGGGCAGTACGTGCATATCGCGCCGTCGGCGGTGAACGAGGACCTGCTGCGGCTGGACTTCATGCGGCACAGGCACGCGGCTCGGGCGGAGGGGGACGCGGCCGATACGGGGGTGCCGGTGCCTGACCCGGTATCCGCCTCCGCCTCCGCATCCGCATCCGCCGAGCCGCACATGACCGTTGTCTGATCCGTCGATTCGTTCAGGCGCACCAGGAGGCCAATCCGATGAGTTCCCGTTCCAGCTCCGGTTCCACCCTCACCCTCGCCCCGTCCGTCACCGTCTGGCGTGACTACGACCCCGTCGCCTGCGCGCTGCCGGGGATGTTCCTCGGCGACATCGCGCTGACCGGCCCCGTCCCCGAGGAGTGCGACCGGCTGTGGGAACTGGGCGCGCGCCGCGTCCGGCTGTCCGGCGTCGCTGATCTCACGGACACCGGAACGCCGGAGGGGGCGGCCCGTGCCGTACGTACCCTCAGCCTCGTGAGAGATCTGACGGCCCGTGCGGTACTGGTCGAGTGGGATCTGCGCCCGGATCCGGAGCGGGGGCCGACGGCCGCCGAGGAGATCGGCCGGCTCCTGAGCCATCTCCAGCCGCCGCAGCGGATCGAGGGGGTGGACCCGGCGGCGGCCGACGACGCGCTGCGGACCTGGCGCAACGGCCACTACCTCGGCAAGTGCCTCTGGCGGCAGGGGCCGGGCTTCGTCCAGATCCGCGACCGCCGCTGGGGGGATCTCCGCCGGTTCACCGTGGACGAGCCGCACTACCAGGAGGCGATCGAGCACTTGGCGTACGGCGCCCCCGCGGCCTCCGTGCCGGCGGACGCGCTCGCCGATTTCCGCGAGGAACGTCTCGTTCTCGCGGTGGGCGAAGTGGAGTGGTGGCTGCCGTACCGCGTCAACCGCTGGATACAGGAGGCGATGACGATCTGAGGGGAGGGGAGGGGAGGGGAGGGGAGGGGAGGGGCGGCGGGGCGCGGGGATACGGAGTGTTCACCTCCGCACAACCATTCATTGAGCCCGTCTGTCGCACAGGACATCTGGAAGCCAACGTCCGGTAAACGGAAAGGTATCCGCGAGATGTCACTCCTCAGTCGCCGTCGATGGCCGGGCACCCCGATCGCCGTCGGGGCCGCCCTCCTCGGCGCCCTGCTCGTCGGTGCCCCGGCCCAGGCGGACCCGGCGAACCCGGTGAACCCGTCGGCCCCGGCGAACCCGTCGGCCCCGGCGAACCCGGCGGGTCCGACGGGGCCCGCCCAGTCGACCGGCGCGCGGGCCGCCCAGGCGGACCGTCCCGTCCTGAAGTTGCACGTCGTCCGGAACGAGGTCGGGCTGCCGCAGCCCGCCGAGAGCGATCCACCGCAGATCAGTTGGGGCCTCCCGGGCGACCCCGGGGGCGGCACCGCCAAGGACGTGGTCGTCAAGATCGATGTGTCCGGCATCTTCGCCTTCACCGAAATCCTCGGCTCCGGCTGCCCGGACGACGTGTGCGCGTGGCCTGTCGGGGACCTCGCTCCGGACGGCTACGAGGGCGGGCTCATCGAGATGAGGGCCAAGCCGGGCGCCGCGCTCGGTACGACGGGTACCGCCCGGGTCTACGCGACGTCCTCCAACGCGACCGTCATCGAGACCACCGTGAAGGTCACCGTCGGCGCGGTGGATCTGGTCGTGAGCCGGCTCACCGACACGGAGACCGCCCGGCCAGGCAGCACGCTCGACGCCCCGATCACCGTCGCCAACACCGGCTCGCTGACGGCCCAGGGCGTGGAACTGCGGTTCGGCACCTCGCACGAACTCGCCTTCGCCCAGCGGTTCTCGAACTGCGTCTACGGCACCACCGACCTTCCGTCGGGCAACGGGCGGCAACTGCCCGAGGCGGTGTGCCGGATCAGCACACCCGTTGAACCGGGCAAGCGGTACCGGCTGTCCACGCCCGTGGGCTTCGACGTCAAGAAGACGGCGCTCTTCGAGTTCGTGGACTACGAGGTGACGCCCCTCGGCGCCACCGTGCCGACGAACGCGAAGAGCGGTGACGGCTCCGGCAACAGCAACAGCAACAGCAACGGCAACGGCAACGGCAACGGCTCCGGCTCCGGCAACGGCTCCGGGCCCGTGCTCGCGCTCGTTCCGGACGGAAGCGTTCCGCCCGGCGGGTCCTTGACGGACCGGTGGCGATGGATCGTCAACGCGGTCAACACCGCCGACCTCGATGTCACCGGGGACACCGTCACCGCCGATCCGGGCGACACCGTCACCCTGGCGGCGAAGATCCGCAACGACGGCCCCGCCTCCGTCGACCTCATCACCACCGATGGCCAGATCTCGCTGCTGGTCAACATCCCCAAGGGCACGACGGCGGTGAAGGTGCCGGAGCGCTGCCGCCTCTCGAACAGCGACGGCATGGGCGAACCTGATCCCGACGCCCCCGCCTACCTCTGCTGGATCGGTTCGCCGTTCCCCGTGGGCAAGGTCGCGACGCTGCCGTTCGTGTTGAAGGTCGACGAGGACGCGCCCGCGACGACCACCGGCGTCGTGCGTCATATGTCCGAGTGGGGCGCGGAGTTGACCTTCGACACCAACAAGGCGAACAACCAGGCGTTCTTCACGGTGAATGTGACGGACGCCGCCGGCACCGGCGATTCGACGGGCGGTTCGGGCGGCAACGAGCCCGAGCCCCAGACCACGGTGAGCGCGACCGCACAGCCGAACACCACCGCGGGCACGGCAGGCACCGCGGGCGGTGGCACCGGCGCCCTGGCCCAGACCGGTGGCGCCGGTACGCCGACGATCGCCCTGGCGAGTGCGGGCGTACTCGCGGCGGGCGCCGCGCTGTTGGTCGTGGCCCGCAGGCGCACGGCGGCCCGTACAGCGGTCTGACGCGCACAGTCAGGCCCCGGGCCCCGTAGCCCCCGGGCTCCGTAGCCCGCAGGCCCCCATAGCCCCCCAGGCCCTCATGGCCTCCCAGGCCCTCATGGCCGCCCTCGCCCGGCCGCAGCCGTGGCGAGCGCGCCATGAGGGCCTCAGGACAGGCCCTGGCAACCCGGCTCCGGGCACTGTTGCCCACCCCCGTGGGGCAGCGGTGCCCAGCGCCCGCGGTGTCAGGTCCCGCTTTGGGGTCTCCCATGACGTGCACGCGCCAGCGTCGTCGATCCTGCTACCTGCGCCGAGCAGAAGTCAACTATTGTTGATTACACGGCTGATGGACGACAGTGATTCCGCACGCGGTGCGCCTTTTGGCCCGCTTATTCGCAACGATCGTGTAAATCGGTACGACGGTGTGATCCCCGCCGATGGCCGAAGAGTTCTATGATCCGGCACATGGCCACCGATTCTCCACGCTCAGAAGCGTCGGCTCTGCGATCCGGCGACACTGGCGACGCCGGCAACAGTGGGGACAGCGGGGCCAGCGGCGAGCCGTCGGAGCCTCTGGACTTCGCCGCTCGCTTCCGGCGTGTGATCTCGGTGATCTACCCGAAGGATCTGGGCCGCCCCTGGCGCGACTCGGAGATCGCCGAGGGGACCGGCCTGAGCGGCACGTATATCGGGAACCTCCGCAAGGGCACACAGAAACCCAGCCTGGAGAACGCGGTGAAGATCGCCAAGTTCTTCGGCATCCCGCTGGACTACTTCAGCGACTCCGCCACTGCCCAGGCCGTCGAGCGGGACCTGCGGAAGATCGAGGCGCTGCGGGACGCCCGGGTGGAACGTATCGCGATGCGGGCGGCCGGCCTGCCGCCGGAAATGCAGGACGCCGCCCTCACTGTTGTGGAACAACTACGGAAGGCGGTCGGACTGCCCGACGGCCGCCCCGACGGCCGCCCCGACGCGTGACCGAATACCAGCAGACGCCATTGGGGCACTGGCGGCTGGCTGATGGGGAGATCGTGCGAGATCTTGGACGTACCCGCCGCCGGATGCGGGCCATGGTCAGAGAGCTGGATCTGCCGCGGCTGAGCACGGTCGAGGAGCTGTGCGCCGCGGTCGCCGACCGGTCAGGGCGTCCCGTACGGCTCGTTCCCCGGCGGATGCGGGTCGACGAGCCGTCGGGGTTCGTCGAACGCCGCGCGGAATCCGACGTGATCTACTTCGAGCAGGAGACCTCGGATCTGCACCAGGCCCACATCATCTGCCATGAACTCGCCCATCTCCTCTGCGGGCATCTGGCCGAGGCCCCGGCGGCCGACGAGGACACGGCCCATGTGGAACTGCCCACGATCGACGCCGACATGATCCGGCTGGTCCTCGGCCGCTCGCACTACGATGGTGCGGCGGAAGAGGAAGCGGAGATCCTGGGGGCCGAGTTGACGCGCATACTCGTGCTGGCGCCCGGTGCCGGGACGACGTCCCAGCTGGCGCCCGCGCTGGAGCACCGCAAGGGACAGCATGTCTGAGGGCGGCGCGTCCGGCATGTCCGAGGCGCCGTTCAACGCGGTCTACCTCGGTATCGGCACGGTCGCCTGGGTCGTGGCCGTACTGAAGTTCCGCGCGTGGCGGCGGGATCCGTCCCACGGTCTGCTCGTCGTCGCCGTGACCATCGCGGCCCCGGCGACCGCGTTCGTGGTGGCGTCCCCGGTGCTCTACCGGCTGATCGACCGCCTCACGGGCCGGGGCAATCTGGCGACCCTGCTCGTCTATCTCGGCATCACGGGCTTCTCCGCCGCCGCCGTGGTGCTGGCGCGGATGTGGACGCCGCCGAAGGAGCGCACCGGCGCACGGGTGTGGGACGGGGCGACCGCCGACACCTGGCGCTGGGTGCGACGGCGGCTCGCGGTGTTCGCGGTGCTGGTCCCGGTGATGATCGTCCTGTTCTTCACGGGGGGAGCGGTCAGCCCGGAGACGCCCCTCACGTTCGACACCACCTTCGCGACGATTCCGCGGATCGCGGTGTTCCTCATCATCTACCAGGCGCTGTTCGGCTTCGCGCTGATCGACATCAGCCGGGTGTGCTCCGGGCACGCCTCCGGGCTGCCGTACGGGTGGCTGCGCCGAGGCATCCGGCTGATCGCCGTCGGTGGGCTGGTGGCCTGCGGCTATGTGGTGTGCAAGCTCATCGCGATCGGTGCGGCCTTCGCGGAGGTCGACGGCGTGGAGTGGCTGAGCACCGCCGTGGGCCCCGCGTTCGCCGCGCTCGGGGCCGTACTGATCACCGCGGGGTTCGCAGGACCGGCCGTCGCCGCCTGGACCCGCCGGCGCCACGACTACCAGGCCCTGCGCCCGCTGTGGGATCTGGTGTACCGCGCGGACCGTCGGCTGGCCCTGGAGGCGCCCCCGTCGGCCTGGACCGAGCGGCTGGCGTTCCGGGACCTTGAGTGGCGTACCGCGCGGCGTGGACTGGAGATACGCGACGGGCAGTTGACGCTGCGGCCCTGGGTCGATCCGGCGGTGATCACCGCGGCCACCGCGGTCGCCGAGCGGGCCCGCCTCGACGACGGCGACCGGGCGGCGCTGATCGTCGCCGCCGCGCTGCGCTTCGCCGGCGAGGCGCTGAACGCCGGGACCCCGCCGCGCCCGCGCGAGGACCAGGCCCCACTGCCCGGCCTGGACGCGGAACCGGCCGAGGAGCGCGCGCACTTGGTACGGGTCGCCCGCTATCTGTACGCCCCGCTGACCCGCGAGGCGCTCGCCGTCGCCACCGCCGCCGAATGACCGCCGGAACGCGCGGCGATTACCGCGCCTACGCGCGACTCGTCCTGGAGACGATGCCGGAGGAGTCCCGGATCGGACTCACCCTCGGCTTCGTCCGTACCTTCGGCATCCCGGACATCGCCCACGTACTGGCTGCCACCGGCCGGATGACGAACGAGCCGCGCGGCCGGGCCAAGGCGACCGGCGTGGCCATGTTCACGCTGATCGGACTGGGCCTGGACAGTGCGGAGGGCCGGCGGGTCGTCGAGGGTCTGCGCCGGGTCCACGACCGGCCCGGCATCACGCCCGAGCTGATGCACTACGTACTGGCCTGCTTCACCGTCTGCCCGCTGCGGTTCATCGACACCCACGGCTCCAGGCCCGTCACCGAAGCGGAACGGGACGCGGCGTACACCTTCCACCTGGCCCTCGCGAACGCGCTCGGCCTGCCCGATCCGACCGGCGACGGGGCCGACGACGGGGACGGGGACAGGGCCGGGGGCCTGGCCGCCGTGGAGGGCTGGATGCGCGACTACGAGACCCGCCACTTCGCCCCCACGGAGGCGGGCCGCGCGCTCTGGGCCGCCACCAGCAAGGGCCTGCTGGCGGCCCGACTCCCGGCCCCCCTGGCCCCACTCGCCCCGGCGGTCGCCGCATCACTCCTGGACCAGCCGCTCCGCACGGCCCTGACGGTACGCCGCCCACCGGCCCCGATCCGCGCCCTGGTCACCATCGCGCTCCGAGCCCGCGCCCGCTCGCGACAACGCGGCGAGGGTGCCGGGAGCGTAGGGGGCTGACCAAGGGACCGCGACTACCTGCGGCCACCCCGAGGGGGCTCAGCGGCACAGCGCCGCGTCCACCGCCTCGTCCACCTCCATCGCCCCGGCCAGGTCCGTGGGCAGGACGGTGACGGAGACGTTGACGGACCGGCCCGAGTCCGTGACTCCGCCGCGGGTCTCGTAGCCGGGGATGTCGCCGCCGTGGCCCCAGGCGAGGCCGCCGCAGGACAGCGGCTTGCTCATCAGGCCGAGTCCGTAGCGGGTGCCGGGGACCGGGTCGCCTTCGGCCGGGACGGTGGTGCGCATCTCCTTGAGCTGGGCCGGCTTGAGCAGGCGGCCGTCGAGCAGGGCGGTGAAGAAGCGGTTGACATCGCTGTTGGTGGAGATCATGGCCCCGGCCGCCCAGCCCCAGGAGGGGTCCTGCTCCGAGACGTCGCGCAGCGGGGCGCCCGGCTTGTCGGCGTAGTAGCCCTTGGGGTGCTTCTCGCGGATCGTCATGTCACCGGCCGGCGGGAAGTAGGTGTGCCGGAGCCCGATCCGTTCGACGACCCGCTTGTTGATCTGCTCGGCGAGCGGACGGCCGGTGATCTTCTGGACGAGGAGCCCCGCGACGATGTAATTCGTGTTGGTGTACTCCCACTTGGTGCCCGGGGGGAAGGATGCCTTGCCTTCGAGGGCGAGGTCGAGCAGCTCCCGCGGTTCGGCGTAGCGGTGCTGGAACTCCGCGAAGTTCTCGGCCACGGCCTGGGAGTACTCGGGCAGCCCGCTGGTGTGCTGGAGCAGCTGCCGTACGGTGATCCGACGGCCGTCGACGCCCTCGCCGCGGAGGAGGTCCGGCAGATAGGTCTCGATCGGCGCGTCGAGGTCGATCTTTCCCTCGCCGACGAGTTGCAGCACCACGACCGCGGTGAAGGTCTTGGTGTTGCTGCCGATACGTACCTGCCCGTCGGCCGGGACCGGAGCGCCGGTCGCCAGGTCGCCGACGCCGGCGGCGTACGTGCGCGTACGGCCGTCCCGCTCCCGCGTACTGATGAGCGCGGCGGGACGCTTGCCGTCGGCCACGAGCCCGTCGGCTATCTTCTGCACGCCCTTCCGCGTGTCCTGCCGCGCCACCGTCTTCCCGGCCCCCGTGCTCTCGTCGGCGTAGGCCGCGCTGTACGCGGCGGGCAGACCCAGCCCGGCGACCAGCGTGAGGGCGATCAGGGCGGCCGTCCTGCGCCGGGGGGCACTTCGCCGGGGGTCACCGCGGCGGGCGGAAGCGGAAGCCGGGGCAAGGGTGTTGTCGGACATGCGGGGGCTCCTCCAGGGCTGACTGGCCGGCCGGACGCGTGTGCACCGGCATGTCCTCAGCTTGTCCGTGCCGGGCATGCCACGGGAATGTGGCCTGCTCCCGGAAGGGGGGTGGAGCAAGGACCACCCCCCAGGGGGTGCGATCCCCAGGCCGTGCGTACAGGGCGGTGAGCGCCGCCCGTCAACTCACGCGGCCTATCGACCGATGCACAGGACGAGCAGACAGAGCCGGTCCGGAGGCGTCGTCGTCGGCGCGGGACTCGGGGGCGGTGTGTCCGCCGCGGAGTCGTCGGCGGGCGGGGGAGGTGCGGGGGCACTGACAGGGGGAGGAGGCGTGGCCGTCTGCGAGGCCGGGGGAGCGGCGGCGGGCGGTTCGTCGGCCGTCACGGGCGTGGTGGTGCGCGGCGGCTGCGTGCTCGTCGTCGCTGTGGGGCGGGCGGCGACGGCGGTCGGACGCGTTTCCTTCGTAGCGGTCCTGGTCACCACGGTGACGGACTTCCGCGGTGGGCCGGTGATCGCGGACGAGTCGGCGCCGCCGCCGGATTCCCGCGGATCGCGGGTGCGCGGCCGTACGGACGACGAGTCGGTCTCGGTGGCGTCCGTCCCGATCGTGGCCGTGGCCTTCGGTTCCGGTGTCATGGACGCCTGTGCGTCGTGTCCGGTCGAAGGCCGGGACGGCAGCACGGCGAGGGTCAGACCGCCCCCGACGAGCGCGACGGTCGACGCGACCACGGCCCGGCGCCGCTGCTTCTTCCAGCGCGCCAGCTGGCGGCGCCGCTCGGCGCGGCCCTGTGGCGCGGGGATGGCGTGCTCCGGGCCGTAGGACGCCCCGGAGCCCGACGCGTCCGCCATCGGGTCCGCCATCGCGTCCCCGGAAGCGATGGGGGCGCCGAAAGCATCGGGAGCGGCCGGGTCGGCATCGGGGTGAGGAGCGCCGTAGTGGTCCGCCGAAGCCGGCAACTCCCGCGTCCGCCACGCCTCCGCCGCCGTCACGGTCGTGGGTGCCGCGACGCCCTGCCGGTGGCCGGGAGGCGCGATGTCCGGTGCGTACGCGCCACACCCGGGGCACACCAGGGCCCCGTTGAGGGTCCGACGGCACGAGGAGCAGTAGTCCATCCGCGATCTTTCTGTGCTGCCTGCGCCGCCAGGAGATCCGGCGGCCTGTTCAAGTTCGCACTCTTGATCGAGCGTGCAACAAGGTAACGGCACCTGCGGGAGGCTGTGCGAAGTCCGTGTGTTGCTCTCGCGAAGATTGTTCGCCGAGCACCATCCGGGCCCAGGCATGCCTCGCCCGGTAGTCGTTGTTGAGTCGGGGGTACCGCCCCCGCGTGAGCAGGGACAGCGCGCCGAGCGGCTGCCGTCCGGGGCGCGGGTGCAGCCACCGGCGACGGTGCCCACCGCCAGGACCACGACCCGCCACTCACCCGTCCGGTGCTGGGCCGCTCCAGCGGAGCGGGTACTCGTCGGCAACGACGATCCTCGTCGGCTGTTCATCCGAGCGCCGTTCCGTGCTCGCCCGCAGGTGGGACGATCCTGCCCGATCACTGTCGTGCAACGGAGAGATGATGCCCCCTAAGAGAACCTACGCCGCGCTCGCAGCCGTAGCTGTCGCCGCCGGCATGCTGGTCGGGACGGGCGCGGCGAGCGCACATCAGGAGTCGCGCCTGGACTCTCACCGGGATTCGCACCAGGAGTCGCGGCGGTCGGTCGCCTTCGACCGCACCGCGACCTTCCCGGTCTTCCAGAACCGGCCGGCCGGCGAGGACCCGGCCTCCCCGACCGTCGCCGAGATCTCGGCGGCCAGTGAGGACGGCCGGACCCTGGTCTACACCGACGCGTTGGCCCGGCGGATCGGCTTCCTCGACCTCAGCGACCCCGACAAGCCGCGCGGGCTCGGGACGCTGTCGCTGGCCGAGCTCGGCAACGTCGAGGACGAGCCGACCTCGGTGGCGGTGGTCGGCCAGTACGTTCTGGTGGTGGTGAACACCAGCGCCGACTACACCCATCCGTCCGGCCGGCTCGACGTCATCTCGCTGCGCGACCGCCGACGGGTCGCGAGCCATGACCTCGGCGGCCAGCCCGACTCCATCGCGATCAGCAAGGACAAGCGGTACGCCGCCATCGCGATCGAGAACGAGCGCGACGAGGAGGCGACCCCGCCCGGCGGTGAGGAGGGCGACCTGCCCCAGCTTCCGGCCGGCTTCGTGCAGATCGTCGACCTCAAGGGCGACTCGCCGAAGCAGTGGCGTACCCGGGCCGTGCCGCTGACCCAGTCGAACGGCAAGGCGCTGCCCGCCCTGGTCGCCGCCGGGATCACCGAGCCGACCGACCCGGAGCCGGAGTACGTCTCCATCAACCGCGACAACCAGCTCGTGGTGACGCTGCAGGAGAACAACGGCATCGTCACGCTGGATCTGCCGACCGGCAGGATCACCAAGGCCTTCAGCGCCGGTACGGCGTCGGTCGAGGGCATCGACACCGTCAAGGACGGCACGATCGACCTGACCGGCTCGATCACCGACGTACCGCGCGAGCCCGACTCGGTGGGCTGGATCGACGACCGCTACGTCGCGACCGCCAACGAGGGCGACTGGCGCGGCGGCACCCGGGGCTGGTCCATCTTCGACAGCCGGACCGGCAAGGTCGTCTGGGACGCGGGCAACAGCTTCGAGTCGATCGCCGTGCGCTACGGGCTGCACAACGAGGACCGGTCCGAGAAGAAGGGCACCGAGCCGGAGGGCCTGGCGATCGCCGAGTTCGACGGTGTGCGTTACGCCTTCGTCGGCTCGGAGCGGAGCAACTTCGTCGCCGTCTACGACCTGAGCCGGCCGACCGCCCCGGTCTTCCGCCAGGTGCTGGCCACCACCAACGGCCCCGAGGGGCTGCTGCCGATCCCGTCGCGCGATCTGCTCGCGGTCTCCAGCGAGGAGGACGACGCCTCCGTCAACGTGCGCTCCTCGGTGAGTCTCTTCCGGCTGGGCAAGGGCGCCCCCGCGTTCCCGAGCATCGTCTCGTCGTCCGACTCCACCGGCGCGCCGATCGGCTGGGGCGTGCTCGGCGCGCTCTCCGCCGTACCCGGGAAGGCGCACCAGCTCTACAGCGTCACCGACGCCGCGTTCTCCACCACCAAGATCCTGACCATTGACGCGGCGCGGCAACCGGCCGTCATCACCCGGTCGTTGACCGTCAAGGACGCCGACGGCCGACCGGTCGGTTACGACGCGGAGGGCATCTACGCCCGGCCGCAGGGCGGCTTCTGGCTCGCGGTGGAAGGCGCGACCGGCGCGGGCAACAAGCTGGTACGGCTCAACAGCGCCGGACAGACCCAGCAGGTCGTGCCCCTGCCGGCGGATGTCGCCGCCGGGCTCGGGAGCCAGGGCTTCGAGGGAGTCACCGCCACCACCGACCGCAATGGCCGCGAGGTGGTCTGGGCCACGCTCCAGCGTGAGGTCAAGACCGACCCGGCAGGGGTCGTCCGGCTCGGCCGGTACGACGTCGCGGCCGGCACCTGGAGCTGGTACGGCTACCGGATCGGCACCACCACGACCCCGGGGGACTGGATCGGCCTCTCCGAGATCACCGTGGTCGGCGACAAGCTCGCGGTCATCGAGCGGGACAAGCTGAACGGCCCGTCCGCCAAGATCAAGCGGATCTACACGGTCGACCTGCCCAAGTCCGCGGCGCCGTCGGGCCAGTTGCCGGTGCTGCCGAAGAAGCTCGCCCACGACGTGCTGCCCGACCTGCGCGCGACGAACGGCTGGACCCAGGAGAAGCTTGAGGGGCTGACCGTGGCCGGTGACGGTGAGGTCTACGCCGTGACCGACAACGACGGCCTGGACAACTCCACGGGGGAGACCGTCTTCCTGCACCTCGGCTCCAGCAGGAAGATCTTCGGGCGCGACTGATCCCACCGCGGCGCTCCCCGGCGCCGCCTCGGACAGCCGTCCCGCACAACAGAATCCCGAACGGCCGCCGGCGATCCGCCGGCGGCCGTTCGCGGTGTTCCCACCGTTTCCGTGTCCCCGCCGTTTCCGTGTTCCCACCGTTTTCGTGTCCCGACCATTTACGTGTCCCAGCCGCACGTCCCAGGCAGATGGCGTCTGTGCTGGTCAGAGGCCATTCCGGCATTCCAGCGTCCCGCAGTTCCTGGCTGTTGTGGCGGGCGGGACGGATCGCGGCAGAAGCTGTGGCCGTCCGGTCAGTCCGCCGGACGACCGCACTTCCACGACATGGAGCTCCCGATGCTTTCGCGCCTCGCCACCCGTACCGCCCGCATCGTCCTGACCGCCATCGCCGCGGCGAGCCTCACGGCCGCCGGCACCGCCACCGCCCTCGCGGACAACAGCGGAGCAGCCGGATCCACCGCCGACGCCGCTCAGAAGGACGGCTGGGGACAGGTCTGCGGAACCAACGACCTGACCTTCAAGGTCCGCGAGGAGACGCAGGCGGGCGGCTACTACCTCGTCACCGCCAAGGCCAAGCCCGGCATCACCTGCTACCTGGAGGGCACCATCCCCTCCGCCGCCTTCGGCTCCGCCCCCGACACCCAGGCATCCCCCGCCGAGCAGGCCGTCACCGACACCATCAAGCTCTCCGGCTCCACCGCCGCCTACGCCGGCATCAGCCCCAAGTCGACCAACACCGACTACGGCAAGGAGTTCCGCCGGCTCATCGTCGCTGTCTCGGGCGACGAGACCAACGCCGTCTCCCTCAAGCTCCCCAGCACCGTCCTGGTCGACGAGCCCATCACCACCAACTGGCACGCCAAGCGGGCCGACGCCGTCCCGTTCGTCAACTGACGCCCGTACGCCGGCCCCATTCCGACTCCGCGTCCGCGCCCAACCCCGCGCCCGCGTCCGCGCCGAGCTTCCCACCATGCAAGGGGGGGAAGCCCGGCGCGGAGGCGGTCTACGTGGGGATGGGCTTGGTCTGAGTGCAGTTCTTCCATTCGACCCAGGGCCGGGCGCCGCCGCTCTTGGGGCCGGTGGCGTAGGTGGGGTTGCCGGTGATCGTCTGGTTCTTGGACTCGTGGGTCATCTCGATGCCGAAGATCTTGAAGCCGAGGGAGATCTGTCCTGCGGAGAGCCCGAAGCCGATGCCGAGCGAGGCGTTCCACCAGTCGGTGTTGGCGTTGTAGTCGAGCCTGCTGAGCTTGCCCTTGTCGTGCAGGAGCCGTTCGAGGTCGCTGGCGTCGGAGTCGGGTACTTCGGCCGCGTCCGAGGGGGAGGGAAGCGGGTTCTTGGCGGGGTTCCCCTTTCCGCGCAGCCAGTCCTCGACGATGGTGCTGTCGGTGTCGTTGTCGAGGAGGAGTTCGGCCGACTCGGTGTGGATCTGCGATTTGGTGGATCCGCCGCCGCCACCGACGTCGATCGTCACGGGACCGGCGTTGGCGCCTCCTTCGATCTTGAGGCCCGTGCCGTCCCCGGCTTCCTGGCTCGTGGTGATGAGCAGTTTCTCCGGGCGGTGGGGGGCGCCGTCCTTCTCCTCCTGGTCGTAGGCCGCCGCGTCGTAGGTGACCGAGACCTGTTGCATCTTCTCGCCGGTGGCGACCCCGCCTATGCCGGCCGAGCCCTTGACGGTGAAGGTGTAGATGAAGGTGATCTTCCCGGCGTTCGGTCCGCTGTGGGACCGCATGACGACGACGTCCTCGGTCATCGTGCCGTTGAGTACTTCGCCGGAGATCTTGCCGAGGNAGCCCTTGACGGTGAAGGTGTAGATGAAGGTGATCTTCCCGGCGTTCGGTCCGCTGTGGGACCGCATGACGACGACGTCCTCGGTCATCGTGCCGTTGAGCACTTCGCCGGAGATCTTGCCGAGGTCCTTGGGGCCGTCGCTCTTCCCGGAGTCCTTGCCGCTCTTGCCGTTGCCCTTGAACTTTCCGCCGAAGCTGGCGTTGCCGGACGCCTCGATGGACGTCTTGGTGATGTCGACGTCCGGCGCCAACTCCGGGTCGAGATCGGGTTTTTTGGAGGCCGCGTCCTGGGTGCAGGCTCCCATCGCCGCCCCGGGGTTGTAGCCGCTCTGGAACTTGCAACCGTCGTTCGCCTTGAGGTACGCGGCGAACTGCTGCGCGTCCTTGAGATTGGCCTCCAGATCCGCCTGCGGATCGTCGCTCTTGTGCCCGTTGAAGAGCCACTGCCCGCCGTTGCCGCTGCCCGCCAGGAAGGTGCCGCTCAGCTTGGCGCTGCCGCCCCAGTCCTTCAGGCCGGGGATGCCGGCGGAGATGCTCGCCGTGACGCCGCCGGAAGTCTCGTTCACCCGCTCCAGGGTGACGGTGCCGTCGGACCACTGCTGGAGCTTGACGGTCTCCGAGCTGCTGATCTTGATGAAGACGATCTGGATGACGACGGTGTCCTTGGTCTGGTCCTGGGACAACAGACACCGCGCGGGCTCGAACGGGTCGCCGTTGGGTACGAAGGGATCGTCGGGACCGCCCCCGCCACCGCCGCCGTCCCCGCCGCCTTCGTCGCCCGCGTAGTCGCCGGAGGAGCACGCCTCGGCGCCGCTGAGGGGGTGAAGTATTCGGCACACCGCGCTCTTCAGTCCGGTCGCCTCGTCGGCGGGCACGCTCAGACCGACGATCGCCGCGATGACCAGTGAGACGACACCGACCATCGCGGCGTACTCGGCCCCGCCCTGCCCCCGGTCATGTCGCAGCCGGTCACTCCAACCGCGTTCGTGCGTATGCCGATGCCGACGTCGAAACCTACGGCCGCCCTTCACCTGTTCTCCCACCCCACGCCGTCGTTGCCCCCGACCGACAGCAGCCTAGGAACGGGCAGGGGCCCATACGCAGGGTCCACGGACCCACTTGAGGGCTCAGCCGGGGCCGCTCCGGCAGGCGTTCACTTGCTGGTTGACCAGCGAACTCTCCGAGGTCGCCTGCCGTTATCCGTACCGACGCCGCTCCCGCCCCGAGGGCCGGCCCGGCCCAGCCGACACCGTCGTCTCGACCCGGACCTGACGGTTCCGAAGGGCATGTCTCTCCGCTCCGGGGGCGGTGCACAGGTTCAGTCGGGCCCCGAGGTGGGTCTCTGGGCCCTGGACTGGGCGTCGCGCCGGTCAGCTCTGCGGGCCCTGCTCCTTGTCGCGGAGCGCCTGCTCGACGGCGTTCTGTACGCGGGCGTCCTCACGCGCCTTGCGGCGGGCGCGGGCGCGGCGGGTGAGGACGAACGTACCGATGACAGCCGCGAGCAGTACGACGATCAGCAGCAGCAGCGTCCAGGGGACGGCCCAGCCGTGTGCGGTGGCCTCGACCGGCTTGAGCGAGGACGTGGAGCCCGACGCGTCGGTGAGCAGGGGCGTGAGGGTCGCTGTCGCGGTCAGGCTGACTCCGGGTGCAACGTCGTGGACGGGCACCTTCATCTTCCAGCTCTCCCCCGGAAGCAGCTCAGGCGGCGGGGCGATGTCGCCCGCTTCGGTCCTGGCCCATCCGAACGGGCCCGAGACCGACACCGACTGCCGCGCCGACAGAAGGGCGTTGCCCGTGTTGTGGATCGTGTAGGTGACGGTGGCGTCGCCCGTGGCGAACGGGTTGGCCGTCCCGGCGTAGTCCACCCGGAGGTCCTCGATCGCGAGCTTCGGCTTGAGCTCGCCGCTGACCCGCAGTTTGACCCGGATACCGAGCCGCCGGTCGACGTTGATGCCCTCGGTCTCGTCGGCCTGCTTGAGGGAGGTGAGTATGCCGCCCACGTAGTCGCCGGGGGTGGCATTGCCGGGAACGCTGACCGTGAAGGGGACTTCGGCGGACTTGCCTGGCTTGATCACGACGCTGTCGCGGGCCGCGTGGGCCCAGGCGCCGATGCCGACGGACTTCTTGTTCTTGGTGAGCAGGTCGAGTTGGCCGGTGTCGGTCGTGAAGCCGTCGGCGGCGTAGACCGTGAGTTCCAGCGGGGACTTGCTGCGGTTGGCGACGACCATGGCGTCCTTGACCTGGCCACCGGGGTTGACGGTGTAGCTGTAGCTGGACCGGTCGTCGCCGTACCCGTTCGCGGCCGTCCTGACCGTCCAGGTGACGTCGCCGTCAGCCGCCTGAGCGGGGCCGGCACCCAGGCCGGCGATCGCGAGGGCCATGAGCAGGGGCAGGGCGGCGGCGCGGCGGGCGACGGTACGGACGAGGGCGGTGACGCCGGTCTTCCGGCTGACACCGGCCTTCCGGCCGACGCCGGTCTTCCGGCGCGTTACGGGCGTGAGCATGTCGGGGTTCTCCTGGAACGGGAGGCGGGGCAGATCACCCGAAGGCGTTCTGCCCCGCCGGTGGAACGGGTCAGATCAGCTGCTCGGATCAGCCGCTCGGAACGGCTGCTCAGGTCAGTTGCTCGGAGCGGCTGCCCAAGTCAGCCGCGCGGATCAGTGCTCAGCTGCTCAGCGCGGTGATCGTGAGAGTGGCGCGGTAGCCACCCTTCTCGACGCTGTCCGGGATCTTCAGCGCCAGGTCGGCGCCCAGCTTGGCCGTACCCCGGGCGTGGCCCTGCTCGGCCGAACCGAGGCCGCGCGAGACCGACAGACCCTTACCCTGGTCGTCGTAGCCGGAGGCAACCTTGGTGCCTGCCTTGGACCCCGCGCCGTTCACGAGCACACGCGGCGTCCAGCCGAGGTAGGAGCCGGAGAACGTCTTGGTGGCGTCCTTGAAGTCGCTCACATTGGCCGAGATCGACCAGGGAGCGAGCGAGCGGCGGCTGTCCGAGACGACGATCGGGTTGATCTTGCCGTTCGCCTCGAAGTGGGTGCCGTTGGTCTCCTCGGCGGTGCCGAGGTCCACCAGGCCGTTGTAGCCGTCGATGGTCCAGCCGAACTCGCCCGGAGCCGCGTTCGGCACGTTGACCTGGAGGTCCTGACCGTCGCCGTGGTACGGGTGCACCGTGACCTTGTCGACGAGCGAGCCGACCGGCTGGCCCTCAGCGGTGTTGTTGCACCAGTTGCCCCGCTCCACCGCGGCGTTGGGAGCCGCGCAGGTGCCGCTGCGGACGTTCTCGACGACGAGCTTGTCGTTGCGCACCTGGACCTTGACGTAGGTGCGGACGTGCTCCTGGTTCTGGACCGAGTTGTACCAGTAGCTGTCCGGGTTCAGCGGGTCCGCACCGTTGCCGGCGCCGCTCGTGCCGCTGTTGTCCGGCTTGGTGATGTCGTAGTACTTCGAGCCCGAGGCGGAGTTCCCCGTCACGTACAGGACACCGCCGGGACCGGCGTAGACGTCGGAGGCGCCGGGCTGCTCGGCCGGGTTCGCCTTCTCGCCGTTCTTGATCAGGTAGCTGCGGGAGTAGCTGTGGTCGTGGCCCTGGAGCACCAGGTCGACGCCGAGCTTGGAGAAGGTGGTCGGGAAGTCGACGCGGCGGGTCTTGTTGTCGGAGTCCTGGGCGTGGTCGGCCGGCGAGTAGATCGCGTGGTGGTAGGTGAGCACCTTCCACTTGGCCTCGGCGCCGTGCTTGTTGATGACGTCGGTCACGTAGGCGAGGTGCGCCGCGTCGCCGCCGCCGCCCTGGGCGGTGGAGTAGCTGTTGCTGTTGAGGTTGATGAACAGCACATCCTTGTAGATGTACCAGTAGTCACCGCCGGACGTGTTGGACGCCGGGTTGCCGTTGGAGTACAGCGGGGCCGAGCGGTCCGTGTTCGGGGTGGAGAAGTGCTGCTCGTAGGCCTTGCCGCCGACGTCGTGGTTGCCGATGGTGGCGGCCCACGGGTACTGGCGCAGCTTTTCGGGCGCCAGGAAGGAGTTCCACTGGGACTCGTTGTTGGCGCTCTCGACCTGGTCACCGCCCGACACCAGGAGTTCGGCGTTCGGGTTGGCCGCGAGGGAGACGTCCACGGTGTCCTGCCAGCCGGCCTGGTCCTTCGCCAGATCGCCCGAGGAGCCGATCTGCGGGTCGCCGTAGAACAGGAAGTCGTACTCGCCCTCGAAGTCCTGCGTCTTGAAGGAGTACGCCGAGGACCAGTTGCCCTCGGTGCCCACGCGGTACGAGTACTGCGTGTGCTCCTTGAGGCCGGTGATCGTGGCACGGCGGTTGAAGCCGCCGCTGGTGGCGATGTTCGCCCCGCCGACGGCGTCGAAGGTGGCGGCGCCGGCCGGGAACGCGCCGTTGACGAGCTCGGCGGTCGGGGCGACCTGGAGCTTCTGCGCGGTGTCGGCCGAGGAGTACCACGTCACCGTGCGCTGGGACTCGTTGGCGCCCACACCGAGGATGATGCCGGTGAGCGCGGTGGGCTCGGCGGCGCCGGCGGGGGACGTCATGCCGCCGCCGAAGGCCACGGCCAGGCCCAGGAATGCCGCCGCGGCACCGGTGGCCACGCGGCGTCGCGCAGGCCCGGAGGCCCGCACGGAAGGTCTGAGTATCATTATTTTGCGTTCCTTTTACCCACATTGGTGGATGTGTTCGGAATCCATAAGTTCCCGGTCGTTGGTGAACCGGATGCGAATGCGGCCTTCGCTAGGTTGAACTTTGTACTTTTGCGGGGGTGTCCGGCGGTCTCACACCCCGAACAGCCGTTGCGTGAACCACACCAGCCCCATGGCGCACACCCCCGCGGAGATCGCGCCGGTCGCCCAGAGGCCGGTTTTCGGCGCACGGCGCCGCAGTACGGTCAGCAGCGGGAAGACAAGGGCGATGATCGCCAACTGCACCGCCTCGATACCGACGTTGAAGACCAGCAGGGACCACAGCAGGGTCCACGAGAACGCCTCGTCGATCCCCAGCGCGCCCGCGAAACCCAGGCCGTGCACCAGACCGAAGCAGAACACGACCACGAGCCGCGTCCAGCCCGCACGGTCCAGGCCGAAGTGGCCCCGCCCCGCCGCCCCGTCCCGGTCGAGGTCGACGTCGAGTTCGGTGGCGTGGCCGCCGCGCCGCCCGATCCGCCAGAGGTACCAGCCGGCCACCACGGCGATCGACAGCGCGATGACGGGCTCCACGACACTCGACGGCACATCGACCAGACCGAGGGCGGCGAGCATGAACGTCACCGAGTGCGCCAGGGTGAAACTGGTGGCCGCGAGCACGATTTCGCGCAGCCGCCGTGACCCCGCGATGAGCGCCAGCAGGAACAGGATGTGGTCGATCCCGCTCAGCAGATGCTCGGCGCCCAGGCGGAAGAACTCCCAGAACCGCTCGTACCACGACTGCCCCATCGAGAAGGACGGATGACCGGCGTCGAGCGCGGCGCTGCCGGAGCGGCCGTCGATCTCGTAGGTGACGATCGTCTTGGTGCCGGTGACATAGGTCTCGGAGTCGGGGAACAGACCGCTGCGCACTTCGGGGTCGCCGCCCCCCTCGGGGCAGGACCAGTCGAGCAGCAGACCGGCGTACGGCACGCCCTCCCGCGGGCCTATCGTGAAGTCGCCGACCCGGGTCGGCGCGCAGGCGGAGCCGCCCGAGGTGACCGAAAATCGCCGGGTGACATACGAGACGGCCGACTTCGCGTGGGTGTTGAGCGCCGCGGCCTGTGCGTCGGTGTCACCGTTCTCGAACGCGGCGTTCCCCGTCCGGAAGAGAGGATCGTCCTTCTCGGAGTCGGCGGCGGATACGACGAAGAGATCGTACTCAAGCTCAAGTTTCGTCCGTATATGACCTCCTTCGCCCGGGGAGACGTCGGCGTATACGGTCGAGGTGAATCCGTGGGCCTGGGCCGGCTGACCGACGCTCAGGAGGGCGATCACCGCGGCGGTGACCCCGACGAGGGCGCGGCGGAGGTGTCGTGACATGTGACTGGCTCCTTCAGGTTGCCAGTGCACGGTGCATGTCATGGATGAACAGGTTCCGGCCACTTGACGAAGAACGGAAAAACAACCGCGAAGACGACACCCGAGAAGGAAGAAGGCAGAAACCGGGATAGGAGGATGTAGGCGCACCATCCACCACCACTCGGAGGAAGATCGCCTTGCGCTCCCCGCTTCTGGCCGTCGCCACGCTGGCCGCGGCCGCCGCGCTGGTCACCGGATGCAGCTCCGGCGACGACTGGTCACGGCCACACCCTGAGCCCACCGCCATCGGCACACTCGGCCAGGGGTTCGTCGACCCCTCCGCCTCGCTCGCCCCCGAGGCGACCGCGACGCCGCGGCCCGGCTCCTGGGCCGGGGTCCACCCGTCCGAGGACTACCGCGTGGTCCTGCTCACCACGGGTGACGACCGTCCGACCAAGGCCCTCGTGAAGGCGGTCGAGGACTGGGCCGAGGAGGAGCACGCCGACCTCAGAACGATCGTGGCCGACACCCCGCACGACCTCATACCCAGCATCAGCAAGGCCATGGAGATGCGCCCCGACCTCATCGTCAGCGCGGGCAACGGCCTCATCGACCCCCTCGCGACGGTCACCCCGAACCACCTGTCACAGCGGTTCCTCGTCGTGGGCGCGGAACTGGCCGAGCCCACCGACAATGTCACGGCGGTCGACTGGTCAGGCGCCTCGTTCCGTGGCGAAGGGCTCGGCGCGTCCTCGACGTACGACGCCGCCTCGTTCACCGCCGAGCGCTGCGCGGCCGCCATCAGGGCCGGGGTCGCGGCGGTGCTCAATGACCTGACGGGGATCGTGATCTGGCTCGACAAGATCTAGGACGGGGGGCCTGAACCCGGCCCCGGGGCCCGGGTTCAGCGGACCGGGAAGCCGAACGCGTAACCCTGCTCCTTGAGCCGGGGGAGGAGTTGGCGCAGGGCCTCGACGGTCTGCGTACGCTCCCCGCCCGCGTCGTGGAAGAGCAGAGTCGGACCGTTGGTCAGCTCCCGCTCGACGGTGGCGACGATGGCGTCCGTACCCGGAAGCTCGAAGTCCTTGGTGTCCACGTTCCAGCCCAGCGGGCGCATGCCCCGGGAAGCGGCGAGCTCGCGGCTGTACGGGGTGAAGGCACCGCCGGGCGCCCGGTAGTACATCGGCCGTACGCCCCCGGACGCCTTGGTGATCATGCGTTCGGCGTCGAGGATCTGCTGCGACTGATAGGTCTGGGAATCCTTGTCCATGGCGGTGTTGTGCGACACCGTGTGGTCGCACAGCCGGTGCCCGTCCGCGACGACCTTCTTCACGAGGTCCGGGTAGGCCTGCGCCTGCGTCCCCACCATGCAGAACGTGGCCTTCACCTCGTACTTCCGCAGCAGGTCGAGCATTTGAGGGGTCCACACGGGGTCGGGGCCGTCGTCGATGGTGATGTTGAGGCCGCGCTCCCCCTCCTCCGAGGCGTGTGCGATGGCCGCTGAGACCGGCTTGATGTCACTGCCAGGGGCGGTTGGGGCGCTCGGCGCGCTCGCGGCCGGTGACGAGGCGCCCGCGGTACCGGACTGCGTGGCCCACACCGAGGCACCCGTGGCGAGCATCGTCAACCCGAGCGCTGCCCCCATCACCTTGCCGTACCAGCCCCGCCCAGCGCCGTGCCGTGCCATGTCCGCCCCTTACGCCCAGTCCCTTGTCGATCTCCGGTCACCTCGCGACCACTTGCCAGGACGAGGCATGCGGGCCGAAGGATGCGCCCGTTACCGATCACGGACAATTCCGGGGGAGTTCGCGGACAACTCCTCGCGAGCGGCGGCTGACCCGGCTGACCCGGCTGACCCGGCTGACCCGGTCGATCCATCAACCGGCGGGTCCAGGTCACCGCGAAGGGCGCCGATGGCGAAGGCCACCATGGAGGCCAGCAGGAGGAGTGCCAGCGGCCCCCAGAGCGCCGGGATCGCCCACATCGGCCAGTCATTGTTCGCTTGCGCCCAGAGCGTCAGGATGGCCGCGACACCCATGCCGACGCCGTGCCACCGCACCACGGCCGCCGCCTTCGCGTGACGGCGGTCGCCGCGCGCGAAGAGCGGCCACAAGCCGCCGACGAGTGCGGCCAGGCCGAAGGAGACGCAGGCGAGCGCACCGCCGAGATGGTCCTCGGGCCACCCCACGGGCCCGGCGGACGTCTGCTGCCGGCGTCCGTCGGCGTCCCGTACCTCGACCACCCGCCCGTGCCAGATCAGCCCGACGACGTGGTCGCCGGGCCGCATCTCCGACAACACCGGATCGGTTTGCGGGAACGTCACGTTCCACGGCTCCCCGCTCGGAAGTGACAAGTCCGCTTCCGGCGACTTGTTTTTCTTGCCGCGGTTTGTGGCGGCCCTCCGAACGGTGAAGTCCTGTTCCCACAGGCACCCCGATGCCTTCACCGGAACGGAGGCGCACGCCGGCGCGGCCCGGAACTCCCGCTCCCGCGCCAGCGCTTCACGGACCCCGAAGGCCGATATCACCCCCACGACGAGAGTCACGACAGCGATGACCAGCCATCCCACGGCCCGCATCGTCCTGTGCCACGCCGACTCCATGTGTCCCCCAACCTGTCCGGCGAGTCCCCCGTACGCGTATGGGAACACAACGGCCGACGGCCGCCCATACCCGATTCCGGCAGCGCTCGACCCCTCAAACCTCCGAGTTCACGCTCCGCGGGGCCGTCGAGGGGCGGATATCTCACGACAGAAGAAAACATTTCGGTGAACACTTCGCCGAGGACACGGCAGGCGGTGGCAGGCCCCGCCGCCGGGGCCTAGCATCGCTCCGCCGGAGGGGGGCTCCGCGGTGGGGGGTCGGCCAAGTTGTCTGAGCCGCCGATTCATTGAGCGTTGCGAGCGGTGTGTCCCTCGGGCAGTCCGATGCTTTTTTCCTGGGGGATCCGGAGACACCGAGTGAGACCTGTCAAGCGCGGCTTCATACGCCGCGCGGCCCTTTTCTGCCTGTCGGGTGCGGCGCTGGTGCTCGCGCTGCCCGCCGCGGGCCCTGCCCAGGCGGTGGACGGCCCCGCCCGCGCGGGCGCCAGTACCGCCCGTGCCACCGTCGGTGACTCCGTCGCCGGCACGACCGTCACCGACCAGGCCACCCTGCGCGAGCGCGTGGTCTCGGCCGGCCGCGCGATCGCCGCCCAGCGGGCGGAGAAGTCGACGCCGGCCGCGCCCAAGAAGCCGAGCACGGCGGGTGACACGGGCACGCCGTCGCCGTTCATCATCGGCGGCACCGGAACCACCATCTCCACCGCGCCGTGGATGGTCCAGCTCTGGTACGCCGACGAGGCCAACGACGAGTACTACTTCTGCGGGGGCACCCTGGTCGCCCCCAACAAGGTGCTCACCGCCGCGCACTGCGTGAACGGACTCGACTGGCGCCGCCACGGCGTCGTCAACTCCGGGGTGACCAGCACCGAGTCGAACGGCGTCCTCACCGGCGTCACGCGCCAGTGGCAGCACGCCTCGTACGACGACGCGACGGTGCGCCACGACATCGCCGTACTCACCCTGGACACGCCGCTGAAGCGGCAGTGGCTGCGGCTGGCCCAGACGCAGGACAGCGCGCTGTACAAGGCGGGCACCACCGCCACCGTCTACGGCTGGGGGGTCACCTCGGGCACCTCGGACGCGTTGGCGACGAACCTGCGCAAGGTCAGCCTGCCGCTGGTCAGCGACACCACCTGCAACACCGCGATGCGGAAGATCCTGGGCAAGGACTACTTCGTCGAGGGCGGCATGATCTGCGCCGGCACCCCGGCCACCGGCTCCGACGCGGGCACCAAGGCCACCTGCAGCGGTGACTCGGGTGGTCCGCTGATCGTCGGCGGCAAGGTCATCGGCATCGTCTCGTGGGGTGTCGAGGGCTGCACGGCCAAGGGCGCCTACTCGGTGTTCACCAAGGTCTCGCCGTACACCTGGGCGGCCGAGCCGCGGATCAACGACACCGACTACAGCTACGACGGCCGTGCCGACCTGGTGGTGCGGACGTCGTCCGGGAACCTGTCGGCCCAGACCAGCAAGGGCACCTCTCTCAACCCGCCCACGACCATCGGGTCGGGCTGGCAGTCCCTCTCCTGGGCTCTTCAGACGGACATCGACCGGGACGGCGGCTGGGACTTCCTGCTCCGTGACAAGGCCGACGGCCGACTGCACCTGATGAAGGGCGACCCGGCCACCGGAACGATGAAGGACATCGTCGTGACGTCGGTGTCGGGCGCCTACGCCTCGTACGCCCTCCCCGGTGACGTCACCGGCGACGGCCACCCGGACCTGGTGGCCACCGACACGTCCGGCAACGGCTGGGTGTTCCCGGGCAAGGGCAACGGCGAGTACAACGCACGGGTCAAGTTCGCCACCGGCTCGCTGAAGGGCTACAAGATCTTCGGCCGCGGCGACTACAGCGGTGACGGCAAGACCGACCTCCTGGTGCGCGACACCTCCAACCGGGTGTACCTGTACCGGGGTACGGGCAGCGCCACCGCGCCGTTCTCGGCCCGTATCACCGTCCGCACCGGCTGGAACTTCACGTCGCTGATCGCCTCGGGCGATGTCAACGGCGACGGCCGCGCGGACATCATGGCGCGGGACCCCAACGGCACCCTGTGGCTGTACCCGGGCACCGGCAAGGCGAGCGTGGACATCTTCGGTCCGCGCAAGTGGCTGGCCGACGGCTACAACAAGTACAACCTGCTGTTCTGAGCGACGGTGGGCACCCTGCCGCCTCGGCGGAGCCGCCCACCGACTCCGGACGCGACGCCCCGGCGGGACAGGCACTCACGGCCTGCCCCGCCGGGGCTTTTCTCTGCCAACTCGACCTGGCGCGGCGCCCGTTGACGGCACGAGGGCGGCTGTACAAATCACCGAATTCCCGGTGCGGTCGGGCGACCGGCGCTGTTACAGTCCGGCTTCCCCGAGAGCGCGGGGGACGAAAACAGAATGAGGGGGAACAGTGCGCATACGGCTGAGACGGATGGTCGCGGCGATCGGAGTGGGGCTCGCGCTGGCCCTGACGCCGGTCACGGGGACCGCGGCGACACAGGAGACGGGCACCATGGCCGTCACCACCATGGACTTCACCCCGTCCGCGGTGGACGCGAGGGACGGCGGCAACACCGTCACGCTCCGCTGGACGATGACGGACACCACCCCGGAGACCGAGGGCATGAGCGCGCGGGTCCAGCTGCGCCGCCAGGGCGCGACGGCCGGCACATATGTGGGCGTGCCGCTGGTCGGGACCTATGACGTGGGCTCGTTCGGCCAGGACATCACGGTGCTTCCCGGTTCGACACCCCAAGAAGCCACCTACGAGTGGACGCTGGCCGTTCCGCAGTACGCGGCCGGGACGTCGGTCACCTGGGCCGTCACCCGGCTGGAGGCCTGGAACACCGCGGGCACCTCACTGGACCTGGGTGCCGACCGGCTGAGCGCGTTCCACAGCACGTTCAAGGCGAAGACGCTCGCCGACGCGCAGGGTCCGACGTACGGCAACCTTGCGGTGGGCAACGGCCGGCAGCCGTACGCCTACGTCGGCGAGAACGCGTCGAGCATGTCCTACGAGCTCGACGTGTACGACGCCCAGGCCGGCGTCTCCGGCGGCACCCTGACGCTGACCGGCCCCGGCGGCCAGCGTCTGACCGGCTCGTTCGCCATCGAGTGGACCTGGTACGCGGGCTATCAGGGCTGTGGCTCCATCGACTGGGGCCAGACCTACGCCGGATCCTGCCCCGTGTACGTGACCTTCCCCGCGCACGCGGCAACGGGCACCTGGACCGTCTCGAAGGTCGAGCTCACCGACAACGCGGGCAACACCAGCACCTACGACAACCTCTCAGCCGCGCCTGTCCAGGTCACCTCCAATGACATTCTCTCCGCGGACGGCTTCACGGCGACGCCGAACCCGGTCGACACCTGGCACGGCGCCCGGACCATCAAGGTCGGTTTCCGGCCGCACGGCGATCAGGGCGGGGTCGCGTCGGCGGTCGTCGGCACCAACAGCGTCCACGGCTGCCGGCAGACGTCCACCACGGCGTCGACCGCGGCGGACGGAACCGTCTCGGTGGACTACCAAGTGCCGCAGCGGGCGTTCACCTGCGCGATCACCAGCATGATCATCACGGACAACGCGGGGAACGTCGCCCTGTACGGCTCCGCGTTCGGCGCACCGGAGACCGGTCTGACGATCACTTCGGCACCCGTCACGGTGCTGCCGGAGATCGACCGGGCCACGCTCTCACCCACCACGATCGCCTCGACGGACCACTCCACGGACATCCGTCTCACGGTCAACGTCTCGGGCACCACCGCGGGTATCAACAACTTCGACCTCGCCCTGATCGACTCCTCGGGCCAGCGGATCGAGGCCGTGTCCGGCGGCGCCACACTGACCTTCAGCGGCCCCTTGACGATCTCGTTCCCGCTCCCCTCCAACGTGACCCCGGGGACGTACTCCATCGCCTTGCGCCTCTCCGACCAGGCGAGGAACACCTCGTCATTCGGCTTCCCGAACGGCACCCCGATGCCGGGCGGGCCGGTGACTTTGACGGTCACCTAGGTCCTGTCCGACCGGCACGGACAGGACCGACGAGGTCCTGTCCGTGTCAGGCGGCAAGAAACCCCCGACCACTCCCGGACGCTCCGCCGACCTGGGCGGATCGCTCGTCACCGATCGGGTCCCGCTCAGCCGCCGCAGGCGCAGCCCGCGGCCGTCGGCGCGGGCTGGGCGCTCTCGTCCTGCCCGGCGCGGCAGGCGTCGCCGTCGAGGGCGGGGCTCTTGCCCATTTGGTCGGCATCGGCCTTGACGACGTAGACCTCCCACGGCTCCTTGCCGGGGCCGTGGACCCAGACCTTGTCCTGGAGGGCGTAGCAGCAGGACGTGTCGTTCTCCTCGAACGTCGCGAGCCCGGCGTCCTTGAGCCGGGTGGCGGCGGCGGTGACCTCGTCGGTGGTCTCCACCTCGACGCCGAGGTGGTCAAGGCGGGTCTCCTGGCCGGGCTCGCCCTCGATGAGGACGAGCTTGAGCGGCGGGGTGGTGATCGCGAAGTTCGCGTAGCCGGGGCGCCGCTTGGCGGGCTCGACGCCGAACAGCCGGGAGTAGAAGGCGACCGACGCTTCGAGGTCGGCGACGTTGAGCGCGAGCTGGACGCGGGACATGGGGTCTCCCCGATCAGGTGGGAACGTTGAATCGATGCCTGTCGATTCAACGTTGCGCTCTTGGATCGAAGAATGTCAACATAGAAGCATGTCGAAACAAGAGCTGGTGATCCTCGGCCAGGACGGCGCCGACGGATGCTGCCCCACCCTGCTGGCCGCACCCCTGGACGAAGGCCTGGCGGAGACGCTGGCGAAGGTGTTCAAGGCCCTGGGCGACCCGGTCCGGCTGCGGCTGCTGTCGATGATCGCCTCACGGGCGGGCGGCGAGGTCTGCGTCTGCGATCTCACCCCGGCCTTCGACCTGTCCCAGCCGACGATCTCCCACCACCTGAAGCTGCTGAAGCAGGCCGGGCTGATCGATTCCGAGCGGCGCGGGACGTGGGTGTACTACCGGCTGCTGCCCGAGATGACCGACCGCCTGGCCGCGATCCTCACCCGCCCCGCCGGGGCACCGCCGGCCGAACCCGCCGGGGCCGCCTCGTGAGCACCGGCGCGGCACCCGCGGGGCCCGTCGCCGGGCGGCTCTCCTTCCTCGATCGGTTCCTCGCCGTGTGGATTCTGCTGGCGATGGCCGCGGGCCTCGGCCTGGGCCGTCTGGTCCCGGGCCTGGGCGACGCGCTCGCGAAGGTGACCGTCACCGGGGTCTCGCTGCCCATCGCGCTCGGCCTGCTCGTGATGATGTACCCGGTCCTGGCGAAGGTCCGCTACGACCGCTTCGACACCGTCACCCGCGACCGGCGCCTGCTGATCCCTTCGCTGGTGCTGAACTGGGTCGTCGGCCCGGCGCTGATGTTCGCGCTCGCCTGGCTGTTCCTGCCCGATCTGCCGGAGTACCGCACCGGCCTGATCATCGTCGGCCTCGCCCGCTGCATCGCCATGGTCATCATCTGGAACGATCTCGCCCGCGGCGACCGCGAGGCCGCCGCCGTCCTCGTCGCCCTGAACTCCGTCTTCCAGGTCCTCGCCTTCAGCCTTCTCGGCTGGTTCTACCTCTCCGTACTCCCCGGTTGGCTCGGCCTGGAACAGACCGCCCTCGACGTCTCCGTGTGGGAGATCGCCCGTTCCGTCCTCCTCTTCCTCGGCGTCCCGCTGCTGGCCGGGTTCCTCACCCGTCGCCTGGGCGAGAAGGCCAAGGGCCGTACCTGGTACGAGACGAGACTGATCCCGCGCATCGGGCCGTTCGCCCTGTACGGGCTGCTGTTCACCATCGTGGTCCTCTTCGCCCTCCAGGGCGACGCCATCACCTCCCGGCCGCTGGACGTCGCACGTATCGCGCTGCCGCTGCTCGTGTACTTCGCGCTGATGTGGGCCGGGTCCATGGCCGTCGGCCGCGCCGTCGGCCTGGACCACCCGAGAGCGACCACGCTCGCGTTCACGGCCGCGGGCAACAACTTCGAGTTGGCCATCGCGGTCGCCATCGCCACCTTCGGCGCCACCTCGGGCCAGGCCCTCGCCGGAGTCGTCGGCCCGCTCATCGAGGTCCCCGTCCTCATCGGCCTGGTCTACGTCGCCCTCGCCGCCCGCCGCTACTTTCCCCAGCCCACCACGGAGGCCGCTTCGGCCCCCACCACGGAGGCCGCTTCGGCCGCCGCCCCGGAAGGTCCCGCCCATGTCTGAGAAGTCCAAGCCATCCGTACTGTTCGTCTGCGTCCACAACGCCGGCCGCTCCCAGATGGCCGCCGCCTGGCTGACCCACCTCGCCGGCGACCGCGTCGAGGTCCGCTCGGCCGGATCCGCCCCGGCCGACTCGGTGAACCCCGCCGCGGTCGAGGCCATGCGCGAAGCCGGCATCGACATGTCCGCCGAGACCCCGAAGATCCTCACGATCGACGCGGTCAGGGCATCCGACGTCTGCGTCACCATGGGCTGCGGCGACACCTGCCCCGTCTTCCCCGGCAAGCGGTACCTCGACTGGAAGCTCGACGATCCCGCCGGCCAGGGCGTCGACGCGGTCCGCCAGATCCGCGACGAGATCGAGCGGCGCGTCCGCGGCCTGCTCGCCGAACTCGGAGTCCGGACGGCATGACCGCCGACACGAGGTGAGACGGCCGGGCGCCATGTCACCGTCCGGACCCGGGTGCGCGTGGAAAGCCACCCTCGGGCGGACTCAGCCGTCATGGACCTTGGCCACGACGAACGTGCTTCCTGCGAGCACCGCTCCGGCACTCGTCCTGGCCCACTCCCGGCGAGCGGTTCCGGCTCTTGACCGAGCCGGTTCCCTCGCCGCCCGGCGGCTGTTTGAGACCGCCGCGTCATCAATCAGGTGATCCCATAGGCGTTGACCACCCCCCTTATGGACAGGACACGCCCTGTGCGAATCCGACGTACGCGATCCGTGTTGGTCGCCTCATCCGCCGCGCTGCTGCTCTCCGGTGCCGCCGCCATGCCCGCCGTCGCCCAGCCGCGGCCCGCGGCGGCCCCGCCCTCCGCTGCTCATGGACTCACCCCGCTGACCGACCTGTTCGCCGAGCGACTGTTGATCGCCGACAAGGTGGCCGCCGCCAAGTACGGCACCGACCGGCCGATCGACGACCCCGCGCGGGAGCGGAAGATCCTCGACGACGCCGCCGCTCGGGCCGTCGGGCTCGGGCTGGATCCTGACGCGGTGGTCGCCGTCTTCGGGGACCAGATCGAGGCGAACAAGCTGGTACAGCGCGGGCTGTACACGCACTGGGACGCGCATCCCGAAGAGCGGCCCACTCAGCGGCCGGACCTCGACAAGGAGGTCAGGCCGGCACTCGACCGCATCACCACGCAGTTGCTCAACACGCTGGCGGCGACGGAGAGCGTGCGCTCCTCGCCGTCGTGCGAGCCGCGGTTGTACGGCGCGGCCGCCCGGTCGGCGTACGGCCATGAGCTGGACGTCCTTCATCTGAAGGGGATGAAGCGGGCGCTGCCCTCGGCGTGCACATCTGCCGTTCCTGGCCCGGCTTCGCGGTGGCACCATCACCAGCAAGGTGAAATGCACTTGCGCCAGTGACGCTTGACCAGGTGAATGGACGTCAGCCGGCATGGTGGACCAAAGGGGGCTTGCGTGACATCAGCAGACTCGGCGGGACAGGCATGGAACACGCCCTCCGACGCCGCATCCACAGTCGGGGGCCCGCCACCGCCGACCGCCCCGCCACCACCGCCGGTCGGTCCACCGCCCACTGCCGATCCGTACCCCGATGTGGCACCGGCGGCCTCGGCACAGCCGATCACCGGGGTGAACCTGCGGGTCAGCAAACGGCTGCTCTGGGTCGGTGACGCCTATTACCCGATCCAGAACATCGCCAGGGTGCACACGCTCACCATCCACCCCCGACGCAAAGAAGCCGGCCTGCTCTTCGTCAAGCGGCTGCTGGTCATTGGGGCGGTGACGACACTCCTCGGTCTGCTCGCTGCCGCGATCGACGCGTCCAGCGGCTTCGGAAGCGGCGACAACGGTGGTTCCGCCGGGCTCACCGCTCTCGTCCTGATCGTCGCGGGCGCGGCGCTGATCTACTCCCTCGTCGAGATGGTGAAGGTACTGGGCGCGCCCTCGCACTTCGTCCTGGCCGTCGAGACCTCCGGCCTCTCGGCCGCAGTGGTGACCAGCCCTCACCCGGACCAACTGCGGCGGCTCGCCCACCAGATCGCCGACGCGATCGAGAACCCGAAGGCGGAGTTCGAGGTGCGGGTGGACACCATCACGATCAGCCCCGCGCACTATTACTTCGGAGACAACGTCAACATGTACGGCGGCACCGGCAACGTAGGGATGGCGAGCTGATGAGCACCGGAAACCAGCACTACTACTTCGGAAGCGGCGACCACGTCTCCATGTACGGCGGCTCGGGCAACATCGGCATCGACAAGCGAGTCACTCCGGTCCAAGAACTGCCCCAGGCCGTCCAAGAAGCCCTCCGCGAGCTCCTCACCCTGATCCAGGAACTGCGCGCCCAGGTGCCGCCGGTCAGTTCCGACGCTCTGGACGACGCGCTGCCGGCACTCCGCGCCGACGCGGATGTCCAACCGCCTGAGCGGCACCGCGCCCTGCTCGCCGTCGCGGGCATCGCCGCGACCATCGGTGCGCTCGGCGTACCGGTCGTCGAGGCCGTCAACAAGGTCCTTGAACTCATGGGCGCGAAGTGAACACCTGACAGACACCGACTACCGGAAAGCGGCTCGGCCTAGCGCCTCTCGCTCAACGCGAACGTGCTGACACGCGTGCTGACACGAACGTGCAGACACGAACGTGCAGACACGAACGTGCTGACACGAACGTGCTGACACAGTGGGTTCTCGTGGGGTTCTTGTGCGGACCACGACCCTGCTACGCGCCCTCGGAGGCGGCTCATGGTCCGCGTCGCCGTGTACGGCCCCGCTCGCCCCGAAGAGCAAGCGGACCGCTGCGTACCGACAGCACGGGCACGTTGTGGCACGGCCCAGTTGTGCCGAGCCTTGGGAGGCGGATCAGCGCAGTCCGGCGAAGAGATCGTTCTCGGGTACGGCCGCCCCGGTGGCGTCCTGGACGCGTACGAAGGTCTCCACGCCCATCAGCTCCTCGAACCTCTCCCTGCCCATCTTGAGGAAGAAGATGTTCTCGCCCTGACTGGCGTGCGCGGCCAGCGCGTCGAACTTCTGACCGCTGAACGCGGTGGTGTCCACCCACGTGGTGACCTCGTCGTCGGGGAGGCCGATCTCGGCCATCGCGGCGGCCTCGGCAGGATCCGGCTCCGGCATGTCCTCCTGAAACTCGCGCATCGTCTCCCCGAACCGCCGCACCATCGAGCGGGGCATCGTCGTCCAGTACACCTTCGGTGTCAGCTCGGTCAGCTCCAGCGCCGCCATCGTGATGCGGTGCGCCTGGATGTGGTCGGGGTGGCCGTAGAAGCCGTTCTCGTCGTAGGTGACGACCACATCGGGTCGGTAATGCCGCATGAGTTCCGCGAGCCGGGCGGCGCCCTCCTCCACGGGGGTCTGCCAGAAGGATCCGGGGGCATCGTTGCTCGGCCAGCCCGTCATCCCGGAGTCGGCATAGTCCAGCATCTCCAGATCGCCGACCTTCAGGACGTCACAGCTCGCCTCAAGCTCTTGACGACGCATCGAGGCGACGGCCGCCGGATCGTGACCGGGATCGCCCGGCTTGACACCCCCCGGCCCGTCACCGCAACCGCCGTCGGTACACGTCACGAGAACCGTGCGGATGCCTTCCGCCGCGTACCGCGCGAGGACCCCACCGGTTCCGGTGGCCTCGTCGTCGGGGTGGGCGTGTACTGCCATGAGCGTCAAGGGCCGGTCAGTCATGAAACGAGTCCTCCAGCGGAAATTACGTCTTGATCCGTGTGCGCGGCGGGCGTACCGCGACCCCGAGACCCCGGATCCTGGTGGGGCGGACGACCTGGTGATCTCCGCTTTCCCCGCCCGTACGGCGCCGGTCCCTCGGTCGATGCAACCGTGCCGACCGGACCGGCTGTTCCCGGCGCGGCAGCTTGGATTTCCCGGCGTCGTCCCGCGGCATGCCAGTAGGCCCGCCGCATGCCAGTAGGCCGGTGTCATGTCAGTGGACCCGCGTCCGGCATCGGCTCGGCCAGCGCCGTCGGCCGTCGCGTCCCCGCTGCCGCTCCCCGTCGTCAGGTCCTGTCCCGGAGCGGCCCGAGTGCGGCGGCCACGAACGAGGCCACCAGCGGCCGGCGGTCCTGCTCGGCCCAGGCGAGCACCAGACGGCTGGGCGGCGCGTCGGCCACCGGGACGCAGACCAGGCCGGCCGGGACCGGTTCGACCAGTGAGCGGGGCAGCATCCCGATCATCCGGCCCACCGCGACCAGCTGGAGCATCTGGACCACGCTGGTGATCTCCGGGTCGGTGCCGTCGCTCCCGGATACCCCCTGCCAGCGCGGCAGCATCTCACCCTCCAGATCGGACATGCGCACCGAAGCGCGCCCGGCCAGCCGGTGTCCGGCCGGGACGACAGCAACGCGGTCCTCGGTGTGCAGCGTCTCGTGGGCCAGGCCGTCGAGGTTGTCGAACGGCGCGTAGAGCAGGCCCACGTCGGCTCGGCCGGAAAGCAGGAAGTCGGTACGGTCGGCCGGGCCGCTGAACAGGATGTCCACCTGGCGGGCGTCGGACTGGTTCGCGTATTCGGCCAGGAGCCCGGAGAGCAGGCCGGCGTCGCCGCCGCCTTTGAGTACGAGCCGCAGCGGGGCCCGGGTATCGCCGGCATGCTGGGCATGCCGGACGGCGGCGCTGACCGCGTTGAGCGCGTGCCGGCCATGTTCCTGCAACGCCTTCCCTGCCGAGGTCAGCTCGACGTGCCGGCTGGAGCGGATGAACAGCGGGACACCGAGCCGGGTCTCGACCCGTCGGATGGCCTTCGACAGCGCCGGCTGGGCTATCGAGAGGCGGACGGCGGCCCGTCCGAAGTGCAACTCCTCGGCGAGTGCGATGAAGTACTCAAGCTCGCGGGTCTCCAGTTCGACCATGCCTCCAGGTTATCGCCGCATGTCAAACCGGTCTTGGACGCGGGCGCCGTACGGAGCCAGCATTGACCGCATGATCAACCACACGATGATTGTCTCCTTCGAGCAGCCGCTGCCTGACGCGGAGCTCGACCAATACCTCGCGGATATCGAACAGGTCATGCTCGACTCCGGACTCGTGCATTCGGTCGCGACCCGGCGCCACATTCCCGTCCCCGGCGAGGAGGCCATTCCGGCCCTGATAGCGACCGCGATCGTCCGGGTGACCGTCGCCGACACCGACACGCTCGCGAAGGCGTTCACCGCGCCGGGCCTGCACGAGGTCATCGGCCGCTGGCAGTCCCGGCACCCGTACAAGGTCGCCTGGGCGAACCACACGGCGCTGGTATGAGCGACCCTCCTGTGACCGCCGTGGTCAGGGAGGCCGCCACCTGGTCCTGGAACGCGCCGAAGTCCGGGTGGTCGGGCGAGCGCTGTCGCCGCGACCTTGTGGAAGATCACCATTTCCCAGATGGCCGGAACGTGCCGCGGTCGGCAGGCGAACATCGCCCACATCGCGCTGAACGCGAGGTATCCGAAGGTCCGCCACCCCTCGACCGTCATGCGGTCGTCGCTCGCTTCCGCGATCAGGAAGAATCCGTTGATGAACACGGCGAAGGTGACGGCGGAGTTGAGACCCATCAGGCCCGCCCGATGAGATCCCAACGCCGGGACGGGGCCCTGCGAACCGTAACGCCTTCTGTGGTCACGACTGAGCTCCTTGTGGTGAGGGGGCGGAGAGAATCGAGAACACTGTTCTCGCTCGGTCGAGGCCGCGGGTGTGGCACGCAGGTGGCGTAGATCGGCAGTCGGGCGCGGGGGGTTGCCGGACGGCTTCCGCTTCTACGATCTCCGCCACATCGGGCGCACTCTGGTGCGAGAGCGGTCTGGCGGGTCTGGCAACGGATTTCGGCATCGATGTGGACGGTGCGTCCGAGGAAGAACCCGAAGCGTCGTAGTGGCGTCGGGGTGGTTGGTGTGGTCCGGCGGAACCGTGATTCATCGCTGTAAGAGGACGGGAATGGGGCACGCACTGCTTGTCCGGGGTAGAGAAGTTCTTTTTGAGGCGACCAGTTCAGTTAGCGCCTTCTGGGACTGGCTGTGGCGATCTCGGAAGTGCCGAATGCGCTGCCGAGGCGTGAACTCCGCACCGGGGGAAGTGGCTTGGCGCAGTGGCGTTCCCTGCTGATATGGTATATCGCTGCCTGTGCGGCAGAGCCCGGCAACGACAGGGGGATGTGTGTCGTTCGACGAGGAATGGGCCGAGTTGAAGGCCGAGGCGCTCGCTCGCCGGTCCACCAACATGCAGCTGAATCAACTCCCCGCGGAGCCGAGCCGTGGCCCGGGATCTGCCCCCGTCGGTGGAGCTCTGGAGTACAACACGGCGTCTATCAACGGCAATGCGAATCTGCTGATCGAAATCGCGGGTTTTCTCTATGAGGGCAGGCCGGATGGCGACGTGTGCACCATGGCCCGGGAACCCAGATCGCACGGCGACGTCGCCGCGCAGGTCGAGCGCTTCGGCAGGTTCGCCGACGATCAGTTTCAGGACGCGGTCGCGCTCTTCGCGGCTCTCGCCACGCGTCTCAAGACCACCGGGACAGACTTCGTGACCGTGGACGACGGCAATGCCCGGCGATTCCTCGACAACGTCCTGCGCTACGGCCAGTACGTGGCGCCGGAGGCGAAGTGAGCGGGCTGAGCTACCGCAAGGACGTCGAATTCCTGGAAGGCTGCAACCCGGCACTCGTCGAGCGGAACGCCGATGAGTTCCAGCGCGTACGCGACATGCTGGTGGAAGTCGACGAGCCCGCCGAGCGGGCGGAGAAGCGAACGCACTGGCACAGCGAGGGCAGCCGGCACTATGAAGCACGCGTCGCTGAGGCGCGCAAGCTGCTGACGAACATGGCGGAGGGGTATGGCAAGGCGGGCAGCACCCTGCGCAGCTACGCCTACGCGCTGGAGACCGCCAAGAGCCACTACTCCAACGGCAAGGCGAACGAACAGGCTCTGGCCGATCTGATCAGCACCAAAGGCACCGCGATCACCCGTAAGGCGCAGGAAGCGGAACCCATGCGCCAGTGGGAGGACATGCGGGCCACTACGGGTGTCCTCGACTTCTTCGCCGAACTCACCATGGACGTCGACGACATCAAGGAGGAGGCGAACCGGCTGCACGACGCCGCCGGCGGCGACTTCTACCTCGCCAAGACCGTGGAGAAGGAGGCCCGCGACATCTGCGTGCACGGAATGAAGGAGGCATACGATCTGCTACCCGAGTTCCGGATGGGCATCGTTGAACGTGTGGACGTTTTCTCGGCCATCGCCGCTATGCGAAGTGAGGCTCAGGAGGCGAGGGGTAACCCTCTCACCCATCTCCCTGGCACCGCTCCCAAGCAGGGCTATGCCGCGCAGGTAGGGGACGGCCCTGTCTCGCCGGCGCTCCGTGACATCCGCATGCAGGTGGCCAACTTGCCTGCTGCGAGGGACGGTTACTGGGACCCGCCGTCCTCGGACCAGGAACGGAGAGAGTGGATCAACGCGAACAAGGAGATCATCCAGGCCGCAGCGAGGAACTCGGGACTACCCGCGGACATGGTCGCGGGCATCGCCTGGCAGGAGATTGGCGGCCAACCGGGCTTCCTGGATGACATCACCGACACCATCCGTGAACAGGCCGACGCCCCCTGGGGGATGAGCCCTGTCTCGCCGGAGAACCTGCCATGGCGTCTCGGCGGAGCCCCGGACGAAACGTCCTTCGGCCCCATTGCGATCCAGGTACGGCGGGGCGCCGAGGTACTCGGCTACGATCCGGACAACCTCACTGAGCACCAACGGTCGGTCGTGGAGGAGTCCCTCCAGGACCCGGGACAGAACATCTTCATCGCATCCGAGTACCTGGCGCAGCTCAAAGCGGAGAGCGAGTTTGCCAACGTGCCGCCGGAGGAGATGTCACCCGCCCAGTACCAGGAACTCGCCGCGCGGTACAACGGCGGCCCGTACTGGGAAGGAAGTGACGCCCAGGCGTACGGCCGCGGTTTCAACAACGACCTCAACAACGCAAGGGAAGCACTGCGCTGATGCTCGACCGCCCCGAAGCCACGCGGACCACCGAGGACCAGGGCTGCATGCGCTGGGTCCTGGGCGTCCCGCTCGTGATCATCCATCTGATCGCGGCCTGGTTCTGCTACACGGCGCTGGCCATCCAGCCGGCGGGCATCTGGGACGACGACGCGCGCGCCGGAATCGTCCTGTCGTGCGTGCTCACGATCGGGGCAAGCGCCCTCGCCCTGCTGATCACGGTCGCGCCCTCGGTGCGGCGTGCCATGGGACCGTGGTGGCTGGCGCCGCCGCTGATCCTGGGCGTGGTAGCGGCGATCCGGTGGGCCTCGGCGGGCTGACGCGAACGGCCATCGAACACTGCTGAACGCAACCGCAACTGCAACCAGGGAGAAGAGGGCCGCCCTGGTTCAGAGCTGACAGCGCATCGTGGTCGACGCCCTCCAAACGTGCAGGGGGCCGTCCGGCCGAAGGATCGGGGGCCCGTAGAGCGTTGCCCTGCACGGCCGCTCCGCATGGAGGTGGTTCGGGTGCGTAGAGCCGATACGTCTCGCCAATCTTCGGCTCACATAGTGCGGTATGTGATCGTGTCGCTACAGTCTCCGCAGGATCGGTAGCACTTAGCAGTGGGGCGGTTGAGTGGGTCGGCGATTTTTTGTAGCGCTGGGGAGCGGTCGGTACCGTCATCTCCCCGAAGGCGAACAACTGCGATCCGTGCCCACCGACGTTCGCGCGACGACGGAGCTCTTCGCCACCTTCGGGTACGAGTCGGTGCTGTCCGGGCTCGGGGAGTACGACGGGGCTGAGCAGATCCGCCAGAAGCTGTCGCACTGGTCGGAGGACACCGCTTTGACCAGTGATGACGTGGTGGTTGTGTACTTTGCCGGCCACGGCTCGGTGGAGGAGCGCGATCGGCATTATCTGCTTTGCTGGGATTCGCGCGACGAGGACCTCGCGACCACAGCGCTGGCCACCGAGGACTTGGTGCGCATCCTGTGCAGGGGAAATCTGAGGCATCTCCTGTTGATTCTGGACACCTGCGCCGGCGGCGCGGGCGGCGCGGAGGCGTCTGCAATCGCGCTGCGAACGATCGCGTATCGCAACGCGCATGCCGACTCGACGGGGCTGTGGTTCCTCGCCTCTGCCCGCCGCAAGGACATTGCCGAGGACGGCGCGTTCGTGGCCGCCCTGGGCGAAGCGGTGGAGACGACGGCGCAGCGTACCGGCCAGCGGCAGCAGTACCTCGACCTCACCGAACTGGTGAAGGCGGTCAACGAGCGCTTCGAGGGCGACGGGCGTGGTCAGCGTGCCGAGTTGGCCAGTGGTCTCGTCACAGGGCTGGCACCCTTCCTGCCGAATGTCGGATACCAGGAAGAACTGCCGCCCCTCGGTACCGACCTCGAAGTGCAGCGCCGGGTGGTCGCGCGGGATCTCACCGAGCACTTCGGACCACGCTCGCGCGGTGTGGAGTTCGAGTCGGAGCAGGGCCTGTACTTCAGCGGACGTGTGCGCGTGTTGTCCGAACTGGTGGCCTGGCTGACCGCGGAGGTCGGGGACAGCCGGGGACGGGTGGTCACCGGCAGTCCGGGCTGTGGGAAGTCCGCGGTTCTCGGCAGGATCGTCGCGTTGTCGGACAGTCGGTATCGCTCACGGCTCGACCTCGGGGGTGTCGACCCTGGGACCGTAGTGCCGCCCGGATGTGTAACAGCGGCTGTGCATGCCCGTCACAAGCGGCTTGAAGAGGTTGTGGAACGTATCGCAACCGCCCTCGACATGGAGGCGGACGGCGCCGCCGCGCTGCTCCAGGAGCTCACCAGGCGAGGCCGCCAGGGACCGCCGTTGATCATTGTCGTGGATGCCGTGGACGAAGCCGGTTCCGACACCGCGGCGGACGCGGGTGGCCATGGCGAGCCGCGCAGGATCACTCGGGAACTGCTGCGTCCCATGTCGGAGATCCAGGGCGTACGGCTTCTCGTGGGGACCCGCCACGAACTGGTCGCGCCTCTCGGCCCCACCTTTCTCTGTATGGATCTGGACCGGTCCGAATACCGTGCGGGTGAGGGCGATGTGGCCGGGTACGTCACCCGAGTCCTTCTCGCCACGGAGGAGCCCGACGTACGCACTCCGTATCGCGGTCGGCGAGATCTGGCCGGGACCGTCGCGAAAAGCGTTGCGGAGAAGGCGGCAGGTGTCTATCTCTATGCGAGGACGACCGCACGCACCCTGCGGTCGGACGAGACTCCGGTGGACGTCGGCCGGCCCGGCTGGGCAGAGGCATTACCGAGTGAGATCGGCGAGGCGTTCGACGACTACCTGGCCCGCTTCGGCCCTGACGAGCCACGTGTGCGCCGTATGCTGCTCGCCCTCGCCTTTTCAGAGGGCAAAGGGCTTCCACGGGGCCGGGTCTGGACATCGTTGAGTTCGGAGATCTCGGGAGTCCGATCGACAGAGGAGGACGTTTCCTGGGTCCTGGATGTCGCCGAGGCGTACATCGCCGAAGTCATCGACGACGACAGGCGTTCTGCCTATCGGCTCTACCACAAGGCGCTGGCCGAGCACTTGCGTGCGACCGCCGACCGTTCGCCGGAAGAGATCCAGAAGTCAGTCGTCGAAGCGCTTAACTCGCTTGTCCCGGAGTCGTCGGACGGACGCCCCGACTGGTTCGTGGCTGTTCCCTATGTGCGTCAGCACATGGCCACACACGCGGCGGCTGCGGGCGTGCTTGCCGACCTCGTCGAGGATCCGGGATTCCTTCTGGCCAGCGAACGCCTCGCATTGCTGGGGGCGTTCGCGTCGATCGAAGGCGAGGGACCGAGACGGATCCGCGGCTCGTACGAGCAGGTCGCTCACCGACTGACAAGCGATCGTGCGATGGGGGAGAGGGCCGCTGATCTACAGCTGTCGGCCCGCCGATGTGAGGCCGATCAGCTGGCGGATCGCATCGACGAACTGGGCGTCTCACTTCCGTGGTCCGCATGCTGGGCGTGGTGGTCATCCAGCGGGGTGCACAGGCTGCTCAACGGCCACAACAAGACGGTTGGCTGTGTTGCGGTCGGGAGTCTTGACGGGCGTCCCGTCGCGGTGACGGGAAGTGCGGACGGGACAGCCCTGGTGTGGGACCTCACCTCGCAGCGCCAGATCGGCGATCCGCTGTCCGTGGGCATCGCGGTGAGCGCCATCGCCATCGGAGATTTGGGCGATTACACCGTTGCGCTCACCGGCACGGAGGACGGCACCGTGACGATCTGGGACCTGTCGGCGGGCCAGGAATACGGCCGAGCGCTGATGGGGCACACGAACCGGGTCGAGAACATCGTGGTGGGGGCTGTCCATGGGCGCCCGGTGGTGCTGACAGCGAGCGCAGACGGTACGGCACGCATCTGGGATCTCGTCAGCAGACAGCAGCTCGGCTGTGATCTGAGCGCGCACAAACGAACGGTCTGGGACGCTGACCTGGGCGAGCTCGACGGACGCCCCATCGCGGTAACGGGAGGAGAGGACAAGGCTGTCTATGTCTGGGACCTGAGCGAGCTATTCGACGGCGGTGACGCGCGCATCGACGGCAGCCCGCTCATTGGCCCGGCGCAAGCGGTCACCGCGGTCAGCGTGGCACGACTCGACGGCAGGGCCGTGGCGCTCGTCGGAGACAGGGCGGGAATGCTCAGCCGTTGGGACCTGAGCGACCGCCGCCAGATCGGAGAACCGGTCGCGGCCCACGTCTACTGGGTGGGGAGCGGAGTCACCTCAGCCATGATCGGAGAATCCGACGGTCGTCCGGTCGTGCTGAGCAGTGGCCGTCACGAAGCCCGTCTGTGGGATCTGCGTACGCTTCAGCCACTCGGACATCCGCTGCGCGGTCATGTCGAGCGCATCACCGCCGCGGCTCTCACCAACCGCGGAGACGCATCCTTGGCGGTCACGGTCAGCGAGGACCGCACCGCACGCATCTGGGATCTGACAGCGGACCAACCCGACAAGGGCCACACACGCCCGGTGTGTTCCATGGCGTTCTGCGACATCCAAGGTCGCCCGATGGTCGTCACCGGCGGAGAGGACGCCACCGCCCGGCTTTGGGACCTGCGGACCCGTACACCGGTCGGCAGTCCTATGGAGGGGCATTCCGGTGAGGTGTCCGCTGTGGCTTTTGCCGTCATAGGGGGGCGGGCGGTAGTCGCGACGGGTGGGTCCGACACCACGGTCCGGCTTTGGGATCCGCTCCGGGGGGCTGCTCTGGGCCCGCCTCTGACGGGACATACCAACGCGGTGCGCTGTGCGGCGTTCGGCGAGTTGGACGGTGAGCCGGTCCTGGTCAGCGGTGGTGAGGACGGCACGGTTCGGATCTGGGACGTCACCTCCGGAGAGGCGGTCGGCCCTCCACTGGTGGGGCACATCGGAGGCATCTACCACCTTGCCGTACGCAGTGCGGGTCGTGGGTTGGAGATCGTCCTCGCGACGTCGTCGGATCACGCGTATGTATGGCACGCGACCGGTCGTGGGGCCCAATGGCCGGCCAGACCCCACGCGCATTTCAACGTAGAAGATCTCACCCCCTCCGCTCTGGCCGTCGGGGTCTCATTCCATGGGACGCGACCAGTGGTGCTGTCCGTGCTTGAGGGCAACAACGTCCATGTACACGACGTAGTGAACCGCTCACTCGCCGGTGGCCCGTTTCTCGGGCACACCGAGTACGTGATGGTGGGAACTCTCGGCCGGCTCGGCAGGAACGCGGTCGTGGCGACCATGGCCCGCGACAACACCGTCCGGATCTGGGATCTGGAGACAGCCGCACCATTGGGGTCGCCGTTGGAAGGCTTCACCGGGGGCTTAAGCGGGACACGCGCGGCGCCGTTGTTCGCCCAGGTCGACGGGGCGTCGGTGATGCTGATCGCCACCTCACGCGAAGTACGGATCTGGGACGCGGCCGCCACACGTCCCTTCGGGGAGCCGCTCTGCGGTGAGAACCAGAGCCTGGTGTCGGTCGACATCCTTCGGCCGCCGGAAGGCAGGGCGGTTGTCGTCACAGGAGCCACCAACGGCGTCGTACGCACACATGATCTCGACGACGGACGCCAGATGGCGGCCCACCTCACTTCGGCGGCACAGCAGATCACGGACTCGACGACCGTTCGGCTGAATGGTGACAGCGTGGTGGTACGCAGCAGTTGGCACGAGGCGGAAGTGTGGAGTCTCGGATCCCGAAGGCGTCTCGGTAAGCGTTCGGGTATTTCCTGGCGGGCTTGCCTGCAGACGATGGACGGCAGCGCCGTCGTGGTGTCGGTCGCGGGTGATTATGCGCTCCACGCCTGGGATCTGCACACACAGGCCCCCGTATGTCCCCCGATGACCGGCCACACCGCCGACGTGATGACTGTACGGTCGGCAGTGGTCGACGGTACCCCGGTCGTGGCGAGCGCCTCCCGTGACGGGACAGTACGGCTGTGGGACATAGGCACGGGCAGCCTGTTCGCGGAGCCGCTTCGCGGTCATGAGAGGGGTGCGTTCGGTTTGGAGATCGCGCACTTGGACGGCCGGGACGTCATCATCTCCGGAGCGGGCGACGGACACCTGCGGTTCTGGGACATAGCCGACGGGCAGGACGCCGGAGTGGAACTCGCGCCCTTCCCCTCGGCGGTCCGGGCGATCCGCGCCGCAGACGTTGACGGCACACTCACCACGGTCGCAGCCGACCGCTACGGGCTGATGCGCGTCTGGGAAATGAACTCCTCCCCCGTATGGACAGCTGAACTCGACATCGGCAGTGGCATCAACGGCCTCGCACTCGATGGTGACGGGCGGGTCTGCGTGGCGACCGACATGGGAGTTGTGGCGCTTCGCCTCAACCCCTCCCGACTCGCGAGGCAGCGGGGTGCCCTGTGACCCGTATCGTCCTCGTCCACGGCATCGCCCAGGAAGTCAAAGGCCCCGAGACGCTCCTCGCCGACTGGTATCCGGCCTTGTGTGACGGCCTCGCCCTGGCGGCCGACACGCATGTGGCGCGCGACGAGGTCTCCATGGCTTTCTACGGTGACCTCTTCCGCACTGCCGGTCACCGTGGGCTCGGCGCCCCGGAGCTGGACGCTTCCGATGTTCAGGACGGTCTTGAGCGCGAACTGCTACTCCGCTGGTGGGAATTCGCCTCAGAACAAGAAACGGGTGTCGCGGGCCCGGCCGCCCCGGCGCGGCTGCGTACCCCTTACCTTGTGCAGCGAGCCCTGGACGCACTCAGCCATTCGTCCTTCTTTGCCGGGCTCAGCGAACGCATGATGATGTCCAGTGCCCGGCAGGTACGCCGCTACTTCACCGAGCGCGAGGTACGTACCGGCGTCCATGACAGGATCGCCCGGCGCGTCACGCGTGAGACCGAGGTGATCATCGCCCACTCACTTGGGACGGTCGCCGCCTACGAGACGTTGCACGCGCTCCATGACTGCCCGGATCTGACGCTGGTGACACTGGGCTCACCCTTGGCCGTACGCAACCTCGTCTTCGAACGCCTCATGCCCCGACCCGTCAAAGGTCGCGCCCGCTGGCCGGCTCCAGTGAAGCGCTGGACCAACATCGCTGACGCGGGTGACGTCGTCGCGCTGGCAAAAGAGCTGGCCCCATCGTTCGGGGATCGTGTCCGTGATCTCCGAGTCCATAACGGTGCCAAGGCGCACGACGTGCGCCCGTACCTTACGGCTCATGAGACTGGCCAGGCCATTGCCGACGCACTGCGCTCAGGCGCTAAGTGAGAGGTCTGTAGTGCTGTCGGTCGTGGTTTCGATTGTTGAGCGGCTGGTGCCGGATGATTGTGGGAGTTGATCCAGCGGGTGGTGCCGGAGGCTCCGCCGCGGCCCCAGGGCGGCGGGCCGCGTCGGCACGGTGACCGTGAGGTGCTGGCGGCGATCGTGTGCGTGGCGACGTCGGGTTGCACATGGCAGCAGTTGCCCACCACAGCTGACAGGTCCGAATCCTGTCGACCGGGGCAAGTACGGGTCGGAGATCCACCTGGTCACCGAGCGGACCGGTCTGCCCCTGTCCGTCGGAATCTCCGGCGCCAACGTCCACGAACCGCCAGGCCCTGATCCCGCTCGTGAAAGGGACACCTCCCGGTCGGGCCGGCGTGCGAACTCATCGACGGCCGAAGACGTGCACGAGGGCCGACTCCGCGAGCCGGGGGACGGCTTCTGGAGCCGGGCCGCTGCACGCGCTTCCGGCGGCCTGGTACGCGAGGCAATGGTCCGCTCCGCCAGCCCGTGGAGCAGGACCGCGGGTACGTCCCAGCCGAGGATGTTCTCGTCCACGCGGGCGCACAGAACGCCGAGCGCCGCGTGCAATCCGGTGCTGGGGCGTCGTGGATCAGGCAGCGCGAGCAGCGGGCCCAATGTCCGGGACAGATGCCTCTCCCGGCCCGGCAGGCCGGCCATCCGGTTCACTCCTACGAGCTGCTCCTCGACAATCCGCGCTGCGGCCTCGGGGTCGTGTGCGGCGAGGCCCGCGGCCACAGCGGCCTGTGACCGCTCGACCTGCTCGCGGTCTTTGCCCTTCGGGCGGTCCCAGCCGGCCCATTTCTCCGCCGCCTCGACCGCCCCGGCGTGGGCGAACGCCTGGGCGACGAGACCGCGTACGGCCGGAACGCGGAGGTCTGTGGCTGACCTGGCGGCGACGGCCACGCAAGGGGTGGGTCTTCAACGCCTTCTCGATTTCGTGGAATTCGTCATCCTCCGGTGCTCCGGTCTCTTCGGACGCCGAGGTGCCGGTGGCTTGTCCCCTCACGGTCCGGGCCTGTTCCCGGACGACCAGGCGATCCTCGCCCAACGGCTCTGCGGCGAGCGCGAGAAGACCGCGCAGCAGACCGCCGGGTTCATCACGTACCGGCCCGGTTCACGCTGTACGGACATCTCGACGAGGCAAGGACCGTCCCTCGCCGGCAGTTCGATCGTCCGGTACGGGTTGTTCGGCGTCGGCCGCCTGCTGTGGTGCTCCCGATGACGGTCAGCGAGACGCCATCGAAGCCGAGCGGGGCAGGCGGAACGCCGAGACGAGGAAGAAGATCCCTCCGAGCGTGGCATAGCCGGCGAGGGCGGTCAGTGAGGGGTCGTCCTGGGAGGCGCTTCGGAGGAAGGTCGCGCCGGCCAGCACCGAGATACCGCCGCTGATGATCATGGCCCACTGTCCGCCCATCGGCCGGCGCGCGATGCCCACGAGGAGCTGGACCAGCCCGGAGAGCACTGCCCACGCGCCCCAGACGCGCAGCACGTCGGCGACGCCCGAGGTGCCGGCGACCGCGATACCGACGGCTGCGAGCGAGCTGACGGCGATGTTGACGTACAGGCCCCTGACCGGTCCGCCGGCGCGCGCGGACCGGGCGTCGACGACAGCCGCGGCCACGTCGAAGGCCGGATAGAGAACCAGCAACAGCCGGGCGCCGAGGGTGAGGTCCGAGCCCGAGCCGGACACCATCAGGAGCACGGCCCACGCGGCGGCGAAGGCGAAGCGGATGACGTACAGCCGCCGCAGGGCGGGTGTGGCGGTGGCGTGCTCGGCGGAGGCGGTGGATGCCATGGGATTCTCCAGTGAGTGTGGGTAGAGAGAACGTTCTCTCTGGGCCGCAGCCTGGCACACCTCTTCGGCGAAAACAAGAGAGAGCGTTCTACCCGCTACCATGGGTGGCATGACACGGACGGAAGCCGGCACAGGCACTGGCGGGCGGGTCTCGGCGGCCCGGGAGCGGCTTCTGAGGACCGCCGGGCAGCTCTTCTACGCGGAGGGCATCCACACGGTGGGCGTCGACCGACTCGTCGCCGAGGCGAAGGTCACCAACGCCACCTTCTACCGCCACTTCCGAAGCAAGGACGACCTCGCCCTCGCCTACATCGGAAGCGTCGACCAGGCGATCCGCGGTCAGATCGGCTCTCTGATGTCCACGGACGTGCCGACCGACGCCATCCTCCGAGGCATCGGTACGTCCCTGGTCGAGCAGATCCGCTCACCCGGCTACCGCGGATGTGCCTTCCTCAACGCGGCGGCGGAATTCCCCGACCCCGGCAACCCGGTCCACCGCGCCGTCGTACAGCACCGCGAATGGTTCCTGCGGACGGTCACCGCGCTGTTCGCCACGATCACGGCCGAACAGGCCGAGCACGCCGGTCGGCACTTTGTCATGCTCCGCGACGGCGCGATGAGCGCCGGCTACCTCGGCGACCCCGTCCTGGCCGGCGAGACCCTGCTGCGCGGCATCGAAGGACTGCTGCGGATCCACACCGCCCGCGGGCTCGACGAGTCCGCGGGCTCCGCGCCCGGCCAGGCGCCTACGACGGTCACAGCGGTCGCCGACATCGAGTGCTCGCCATCCAACGTGTGACCCCGGGGCGCAAGGGGGCGCGGCACCTGAAACCCGATGTCGGGGCGGTCCGCTTCGGCCCGCCTGGGCCCGCCACGCAACCCGCGCGACGTAGGTAGCCCGGTTGGCGCGCATCCGTGATGGCGGGGCAACCGGCCATGATGCACGGCCCAGTTGAGACACCGACTGTCAGAGGCAGCGTATTGGATGAGCGGATGACCTCATACGACGTAGCGCGCCGACTGCCCGCCATCGGCGACCTGCGGAACCTGTGCCGTTCCTTGGCGGTGCTCGATGCGATCCTCAGCCCTGACTGGGAGTCCCGGTGCTACTCCTTCGGCTTCGCGTGGGCCGAGGGCGAGGAGATGGCCTCGATGCGCAACGGCTCGGGAGACGAGTACTCCATCGTCTTCTCGGCAGCAGGCGCCTACGTGCGCGGCTTCGACCACGAGTCGCCGATGAGCCCGTACGCCAACGACGGTGAAGTCTGGCCGGGCGTGATCGACAGTGTTCCCTCGGCCTTCCGCTCATGTGTGGAGGCACCCGTATTCACCGACGAAGACCACGTGCCGGTCGTGACGGCCTGCATGTGGCGCGAGACGGCTGAGACTCGATGGAGCCACGGAACAATTGACTTCCCCGCGGGCCACGACGATGCCGACGGCGCGGACCGGCTTTTCCGCCTCCTTGTGGACCCTTCCCCTGAGGAATACCAGCGGTTCGCCGAGGACTACTACGAGGTTCCCGTGAACCTCACAGCGGTGCGCCACGTGTACGCGCTGCGACCGCTGACCCCCGCGCTCGTCTCGTCCCTGAATGAGGCGACCAGCCTGTCGGACGTGGCTGAGGAAATCGGGGAGATCGGCTACCCGAGGCTGCAACGTAATCCGTCCTGAGCGCTGCACACATCCGGCAGAACTCCGCGAACGGCTCGCGTGTGCACGGCGCAGCCTGATAGCGGCGTTCGGCCTGGTCGGAGGGGTCGTTGTGGCACGCGAATGGCACGCGGCCGGAAAACGATTTAGACAACAAATGAGGCCCAAGTCGCTGACTTGGGCCTTCGTCGTGGAGAGGGTGACGAGAATCGAACTCGCGCTCTGAGCATGGGAATCTCCGACGGTTCACTAAGGAAGGGGCCGCTGACCTGCCGAGATGTCCGTGACGATGCAGCGGGCCGCTCTGCTGGGTGACCCGTCTTGCCCCTTGTTCACTGCCCCTTCTGGTGCCCATCTGGTGCGGAGACCGCGAGTGGTGACCTTCTGATCAGGGTCTCTGGCTGGGTAAGTCGGCGACGGTGGCTAGTAAGAGGGCGGGAAGCTCTGTGCAAGCCACTGCTGTACGGCAGCCGCGGTGGTGTGGCCTTGCTGGCGGAGGGTGTCTGTGATGTCGCGTCCGCTGATGAGGGAGATGGGGTGTCCGTCTTCCTGGACTTCTTGCTGTACCTGCGTGTGGAAGTGGGAGGTGGTGACGAGGACGCCGAAGTTGCGGTGGCGGATGCGGGAGATGAGGCGTGAGACGTCCCGGACGCCGACGGAGGTGGTGGGGGCGTAGCACTTGGCTTCGAGTGCGAAGTCGATGGCGATGCGGTTGGCTGTGGGGCCGAGGGTGTAGGTGCCGATGGCGTCGCGTCCCCCGTCGCGGCTGGGGCGGGTGACGTCAACGGCGCCTGTGTTGGGGGCCATGAGGCGCCAGATGGCGACCGCACAGTGTTCGAAGTCGTGCTCGCGCCCACGGAAGTGTTCGCGGATGGTTTCCAGCATGGCGGTGCCGGCGGGGTCGTTGGGGAGCTGGGCGGCTCTGGTGCGGATGGTGGTGGTGGCTGGTGCGAGGAGGGGGCGGTAGACGCGTCCGTTGATCCAGGTGCGCCACACGTCGGGGCAGCCTCCTTCGAGGGGGTTGCCTCCTGTGAGGAGGTGCTGGATCCAAGTGCGGGGGATGGTGGCGTGGTCGAGAACGGTGAACTGGGAGCGGTAGTTCTGGAACCGGTGGCCTGCGGTGGCGCGCCAGATTGCTGCGAGTTCATCGTCTGAGGTCATGGAGGGCCCGCCCGGGGCGAGCAGCCCCCGGAAGCGTACTGACCGTCCTGAGGTGCCGGCCTTCTCGAAGAGGAAGAACGGCCTTACCCCTGAGGCCCGTTCGGCCGCGGTGCCGTGGGAGGCGGCGAAGGCGTCGCGCAGCAGTGCATTGCCTGAGCGGGGGGTGCTGTGCAGGTCCTGGCCGGGCTTCTTGTTATCGCCGTAGTAGGTGAAGGTGCCGGTCTGCATGTCCAGGTGGTCGGGCCAGTCGACGTCATCGCCGCTGGTGTAGAGCACGACCAGCTTGACAGTGCCTTTGGCCGGCGAGCCGGCGTAACGGAATCCGCCCTGGTTGCCTATGCCCGGTATCAGCCTGGACATGGGGTCATCGCCCGAGTTGCCTCTTGTTCCCCCGGCGTACAGGGCGTCGACCACCAGGTCCGCGGTGCCAAGGTCCGAGAACGCCACGTGCGATTCAGGGGCGACAACGAAAGTCATACATGAAGATTTATCAGGTGCCACTGACAACCCTCGCAGCTGCGAACCAGGGCGAGCTGATACCCAGGGGCGTTGTCAGTGCCGCCCCTTAGGATCCAAGCCTGTTGGTGCCGGTGATCTTGGAAGACAGTTGATGCAGCCGCTGCGGGTGACGGACCTCTCTGCCGGATGCAGCGGTTTCGCCAAAGACTTCCGCTCCCTGCCCCCAGCGCCGCGGGCGGCCGTCCGCTGTTCCGTACGCCCGCAGCGGTTGATATCGACTACACGGCGCTCAGTACCTTCACCGCCAACCACCGTTCCGCAGTCCCCGTGTAAGTCGGTAAGCGGAGTGCTCCACACCGGCAGCTGGATCGCGCGTGAAGGTCACGAAGTCTGGGTTTGCCGCTCGTCCTGGTCCTCGGCGTCATCGCCTGGGCCACCGTCAAGTTCCTCGACGTCCGCCTCTGGGGGACGGCCGGATCCACGGGGCGCCCCAGCCGCCGGGCAAAGCATCCCCGGCCTTCTGCGGCGCGGACGCGGCGTGCGACCTGTTGTGCCCGCAACCCGAAGCTGACCGTCCGCCGGCATGCGTAGTGATCCGACCCCACGCCCCTCCACCCCGCAGACAGTCTCGTCACGGCCATTCGGCCGCCACTCCGGCGCACCAGCGGTCTGCCTCGATCAGCGGCCCGGGTCACACATCCGGCTCTCTTTGACGTGCAATGCGCCACGGGGTTCGTTTATGTGATGACCGGCAACTCTCTGTGACCGTCGATGAGGCCGCCGGACGGCCCCACGACGCTGAGGAGGTAGGACTCTGATGAGGCTTGATTTCGGTTCGCGTCTCGCGGCGGTGGCCATCACCGCACTGACAGCGATTGTGACGGTGGGCCAGACGGCATCCGCCGCGCCGGTGGGCGGGGACGGGGAGCCGTTCCTCGGGCCGCTGCACACCGTCTCCACCGTCGCGTCGACGGTTCCGGCCAACGGTGACCTCAACCCGTACGGCACCGCCCTGGTCAAGAAGGACGCCGGTGATCTGCGCCGCGGCGACGTGCTGGTCAGCAATTTCAACAACGCCGCGAACGAGCAGGGCACGGGGACCACGCTCGTGCAGATCAGTCCCGAGGGCGAGACCAGACTGTTCGCTCAGATCGACCCGAGCAAGCTGCCGGGACCGTGCCCGGGAGGCGTGGGGCTGACGACCGCACTGTCCATCCTGCCGGGCGGCTGGGTGGTGGTGGGGAGCCTGCCCACGGCCGATGGCACGTCCGCCACGGCGAAGGCCGGGTGCCTGATCGTGCTGGACAAGCATGGCAAGGTCCGCGAGACCCTCAGCGGCAAGGGGATCAACGGTCCCTGGGACATGACCGCGACAAGCCACGGCGACAAGACCGATCTGTTCGTCACCAACGTGCTCAACGGTACGGTCGCCGGCGGCGGCGACGTCGTGCGGCGGGGCACCGTGCTGCGGATCACCCTGCAGCGCCACGACGACCGGCCGCCGACCCGTGTGGCCACGACCGTGATCGGCTCGGGTTTCGCGCAGAAGACCGACCCGGCGGCCCTCGTGATCGGGCCGACGGGTGTCGGCCTGCGGGATGGGACGCTCTACGTGGCGGACACCGAGGACAACCGCATCACCGCGATCCCGGACGCGGTGAAGCGGGACACCAGCGCCGGTACCGGCCGAGTGGTCACCACCGACCGGCACCTCAACGGCCCGCTCGGGTTGGCAATCGCTCCGAACGGCCACATCCTCACCGTCAACGCCGGTGACGGCAACATCGTCGAGACCACCCCGGGCGGCGCACAGGTGGCGGTGCGCACGCTCGACAACAGCGGTACACCGCCGGGAGCGGGCGCGCTGTTCGGGCTCGCGGTCGCCGAGAACCCCGACCGGGTCTACTTCGTCGACGACGCAACCAACACGCTGAACCTGCTGAGCCGACGACACTGAACCGCTTGCACGGGGCCGATCCGGCCCGCGCCCAGGCAGAAGACAACAAAGGAGGCCCAAGTCGCTGACTTGGGCCTTTGTCGTGGAGCGGGTGACGAGAATCGAACTCGCGCTCTGAGCTTGGGAATCCACGGCGTTCCGGAGCACCACAGGGCTCTGGCCAGGTATTACTTGGGTTTACGAGCCTGTGAACGGACGGATACGAAGACGGCTCGGGCGACCTCGGCCGGTACGACGAGGGACGTCCGTTCAGGGCCACGAAGCGGTGTACTCGCGCGAAGGATCGCATCCCTGTGACTGGCTGTTCGCCAGTCGCCCCAGACAGTCTCTCGGCGATTGTTGTGTGTATCGCATCTTCCGATGGTCCTGTCTGCTTCGATCGGGGATGGTCTTCGTCCCATGTCTGGCTCAACCAGCACCTCTCCTGGGAGCGGAAGAGTCGAGTTCTCAGCCCGGCGTTGGCCGTGTGCGCACGATCACTTGGCGGATGTTGTCGAGCACGGCGCTCCTCACGAGTGGGACAGGTACCCGATCCCGGAGTCCGTGACCCAGGTGGCAGCGCTGTCATCCAGCTTCCACGGGGCCTTCAACAACGTGGCTCGCAGTCCGCCGCGGTCCTGTACGGAATGCGGCTCGGCGCCAAGCTTTGTGCGCCATTCACCGCGGGGGCCCCAGTGAGGGTCAGTCGGGTTATCGAGGACGGAGACGTAACGCTCGACAAGAGCCGGCCAGGCAGGGTGTTTCCACCAACGCGAGCAGGCGAGAGCGCCATGGCACGCCGTGTGGAGCAGGCCGAATCGGATTCCCCGGTCTTCCATTTGCCCGGCGAATCCGCCAAGACTCAGATCTGCGTGGTCCTCGTACTCTCTGAGGTCTTCCGCAGTACGTGCCAGTTCACCGAGCGTGATGCCAGTGGTGAGCTTGCGCTTGGGGTTTGTCGTCCACCGGAAGAGGCGGATGGCGAAGGTGTCCACTTCTTCCATGTCGACCTCAGCTAGTGCGATGCCACTGGCTGAGGTGATTCCGATCTCGGTGGTCCACCTGGCCAGCCGCCGGCGGATGGCATCCGTGGTGTGGCTGTTGATCCGCATCATGTCTCCGTCGGACAGCCGCCCTTCGGCATGCCAGTTCTCGACGCAGCTATTGCGCCACGTGCTGTTGGTGATGCCGATCGCCACGAGATCCAGCAACGTGCCCAGATCGTCGGGCTCGAAGTTGATCTCGGCGTGGAGCGTTTCCTCGAAAAGCTCCTCCGTCATCCTGGCTTGAGCTTCTTCGATCCTGCGTCGCACTTCAGGGGACAGGCCATCCTCGTCGTCCATCTCGGCAGCCTCTCGCGCGTGGACAGGGTTGTCTGATCGAGCGTAGGCGGAGGCAGAGCAAAGCCCGTTGATACGTCGAGCAACTGCGCGCGGTTCCCTTCGTCCTCGTCCGGCACTCGACGGGCAGAACGCAGCCGGGGTTACCGTGGATTGTCGTACGATCCGTTCCAGTCCCCGGCCCCCGCGGCGTGGCCGAGCCGGTGCAGAATCTCGTCGCCCTGTGGGACCCCGATGTCGCTGAGGACACGCGCCAGGTTGACTCCGACGAAGCCCCGGTCCTCCGGTGTCAGCGACTGGAGCGTCGCTGCGAGGGTGTGTTCCCAACTGTCCGTGCCGGACAGGAGGTTGCGGTGGTTCACCGTCCAGTCGAGCACGTCCTTTGCCTGTTCCGGCTGGTTCAGGAGCCAGAGGGCGGCCAGGCCGACGGGGCCGCCCGCGATCACTTCCCGGTAGAAGCGGTACGCCTCACGGTGGGCCTCTCCGAAGCCCGACGGGAGGGCGGGTTCCGCACCAGTGCCGGGGATGGGCAGGAGTGCGGCCGGTGGATCCAGGAACCAGTACGTGAGGCCGAAGCCGTCGATCACGCGGGGCTGGCCGGGCGGTTCGACCTCGGTCATGCCGAAGTGAGGTGGCGGCTGCCGTAGCGGGGCGGCGGCGCCGGGCAGGGTGGCGTTCTCACTGATGTGGCCGACCACCAGGTGCCGTGCCCGTTCCTCCGTGATCCGGGCCCTCGCCGCGACGACCGGGTTGCTGATCCGCCAGGCGACCCCGTAGCGGGCAGGGGGTTTCGGGGGCCGGCGCGGGATGTCGACCGAGATCCGCCGTTCCGTGAGCGAGACCCACACGATGTCGAAATAGTCTTCCTGACGGACCGCGCGCAATGTCGGCCGAGGGTAGCCCCAGTAGTCGCCGCCACGGGGCGGCACCATTCCATCGGTGCCGCCGTCCGCGAGGAACACCAGGGCCCGGTTCTCCGGGGCACTGAAGCGGAGGCGGAGCAACTGCCAGACCGGCGAGGATGTCAGAGGTGCGATGAGCGGACTGGTCATGAGGCGAACCCTTCTGCTGAGGAGGCCGTACGTACGCGATGGCGGCGTAGGACGAATCGCAGGACGCCGCGGTTGGTTCGGGCCGTACCGGAGAGTGCGGTGAGGAAGTCCGGGAAGGCGGTCCGACGCCGTTGGACCGGCTCGCTCTCGATCAGGGACAGCCCCTTCGCCATCGCTTCGTGGGTGGCGGGGTCGTTCAAGGCTGTGACCACCAGATCGAAGGCCCGCTCGGGGTGGTCCGCGAGCAGGTCGGCGAGACGCACACGCCGTTCGCCCGGTGCTCCCGGCCGGGGGAAGGTCGAAGAGCTGACACATTCGACGATGTGAACCGCCAGGGCGTGGTGTTGTGTGCCCGGAGCGGCTCCTTGCCACTCACGTAGACGGTCGAGGACGAGGGGGTGGTTGGCGTCCTCGGACAGAAGGGTGCTCAGAGCGAAGGACACTGCGGCACGCAGGCTGTCCTCCAACTTCGTTTCCGGGCCGTTGAGTACGGAGTCCAGCAGTTTCAGGGCGGCGGCGGGCCGGGCCAGGCCGTAGCTGCCCGCGCAGGTCTCCGCCACGGTGCAGCGCAGGGCGATGGGGGTGGATCGGCTCCATTGCCGTAACTGTTCCCGTACCGCGCTGGTGAGAGCGGGGTACTGGACCATCTCGCCGAGTGCGTATGCCACCAGTCGGCGCCGCCAGCGTCTGTCCGAGACGGCGAAGGGATGCAGCTGGCGCAGAGTGTCCGGGCCGGTCGCGTGGGCCAGTACCTTCCCGATCGCCTGGCCCGCAGCCAGTTCGATGCCGGAGTGGTGGGCAACCTCGCCCAAGGCCCGCCACATCAGGTCCGCCATGCCTTCGTAGTCGAGCCACAGACAGCGCAGCAGGGCCTCCGACCTGTGCCGGCCGGAGAACGCGACCGGCTGGACCGGATAGCGCTGCGCGGATCCGAAGCGGAGCGGCAGTTGGTGTGCGCCGACGGCTTCCAGCCGCTCCTCGAAGGACGGCCCGAGAAGGTTGCGTCCCGTTCGGGGCCTCGCCGTGGCCGGTCTCCGCGTATCGACAGGCTCAGGCTGCCCGGCCGCGTCAGGCGCCGGGCCCCCGCGTTCCTCGATGTGGGGGCGCAGAACCGCGCTGAACTTCTCAAGGACCGTACGGTCCTGTTCGGAGAGCAGCGAGATCGCCGCCATCAGGGCGAGACTGTCGGCCCGGTCGCCCGCTTCCGCCAGCGCTTTCCGGGCCGCCGTGATGCTGCCGGCCCGCAGATCGTCGAGTACGGATGCGGCGGGCTTTCCGAATACGACGAGGTCGCGCAGTCCCTCCGCCACGTCGACACCGTCCTGTGGCAGCGGATGGGCGCGCAGATAGTCGGCGAAGTCGGCGGCGCCGAGGCGTCCCAGCGCTTCGGTACTCTGCTCGGTGGTGAGTTCGCCCGCGTTCGGCGTGGTCTTCAGGCGCTTTGAGGCCACCTCGAACGCCGGCGGCTGGAGGTGCTCGACCTGCCAGGGCACCGTGTCGACAGGGAGCGTCGTCTCCGAACGAACGGTGACGACCAGATGGGCACCCGACAGGCGCAGCAACTCGGCCAATCCGGTGAGCACGACCTCGCCGAGAGATGTGGCAGCGGCGGGTGACAGCCCCTGCAGCAGGTATCCGCGCCTTTCGGCCGGGCGCCAGCGCGAGAGGTCGTCGGGGGAGTCGATACCGGTGATGCCGCCGGTTCCGTACCGCTCCGCGAGCAAGGCGAACGCCGCTGTGCTCGCACCGGTGCCACTGCCCGCCCTCAGCACCAGAATGTGGCTGTCCAGCACCTTGCGGCACTGTCTGAAGGTGGGTGGTTCGACGAACGCCCGCAGTCGGGCGCGGACATCGGCTGCGGGATAGGGACCTTCGCGCAGTCGTGGGGGGACGATCAGGTCCGCGACGGTCTCGTCGAGCGGTGCTCCGTTGATCACTGTGACGTTGCCGCCTACCGGGCCCATGACTTGTGCGCCTTGACCCAGCCGCTGTTGGTTGTCCCGGTAGGAGTCCCCGGCGTCCGATCGTTCGTCGGCCTCCGAACCGCTCGAGCCCCCATCCGCACCGGCCTCAGCGCTCACCGGTCGCCTCCGGCTCCGCCGACCTGCTTGTCACCCGTCACGTTGTCGCCGCTGCCCCAGTGCTGGTTGGTGCCGCGGTACGAGGTGGAGCCGCCCCGGTACGTGACGTCCCTTCCCACGCTGCCCATCACGGCGGCGCCCTCGCCCACGTGCTGTTTGTTGCCGCTGTACCGCGCGCCGGGCCCCGTGGCCTGGACGGGTTCACGATCGACGGATTCGCTGCCCTGCGCCGCGGATTCCTCGCGCGGTCGTACACCGGCCTGTACGAGGTTTCCGGACGGCGACGGGACGTAGAGCCAGGCCCGCTGCGCGAAGTTCTTCCCCTCAACGGTGGCCGGCACCTCCACACAGCGATCCGGATGCAGTCCGGTGTACGCGCCGAGTACGACATCCTCGTAAACGCGCTGGGAGATGACCGCCGCCAGGTGGGTGACCTCTTCACTCGCCGCCGCCATGATGGCTTTGACCGGACGGGAGTCCAGCAGTCGGTGGGTGTCGTTGCGGGCCGTGCCGTTGCCGTCGCCGGGATTGTCCGCGTCCGGCAGCGGTCCTACGTGGACACTGGCCCGGAGCCGGATGCGGGGACCCACACTCTGCCTGTTGTACGCGCCGAGGATGTCGTCCAGCACGCCCAGGAACGGCCAGAGGACGAAGGGCAGCAACGCCGGGTCGAAACCGAACACCACGCCGTCACCGGTGTTGGCCGGGAACCGCTTCGAGTCGCGCAGCTCGTGTAGCCCGGCCTGCTCCAGTGCCTGGTCCACCAGTTCGGGGATCAACTGGCTCACCGGACCGTGCTGCACGGCGGGCAGACCCGTGAAGTCCTTGGCGTCGACGGCGAACAGACCGCGGTAGGGAGGCAGCGCTCGGCTCTCGGAGTACGGGGCGGGAACGGACGTGGACATGCGGGATCTCCTCGTGGAAGCGGGGCGGGGACGAAGCCGTTGGCCGGCTGCTTCGAGGTTCTTCCGGATCCGTCCGTCCGACTGCACAGGAGAGGGCGCTTCGCGGGTGTCCCACGTCACAACGGCGGCGTACTCAGGCGGGGAAGCCCGCCCGCGGGCGGGCAGCGCTCATTCAGCGGAGGAGGAGAGAAGACCGTCGCTGTCGTAGTTCACGGTGCGGTCGTCGCCCAGTCGCGCAGCACCTTCATGTCCTTGATGACGATCGCCCGGCGGGCCGTCTCGACGGCGCCTGACTCCCGTAGCCGTTGCAGTCCTGTGATGGCGGCGTTGCGGGTTACGCCGATCGCCTGGGCGATCTCCTCCTGGCTCAGACCGGTCAGCCGTACGACGTCGGACTCGGCTCCGGGCGCGGTGAGTTCGACCAGCCGCAGGAGCGCCCGTGCCAGCCGCACGACCACCGGCAGGGTCAGCAGCTCGGTGCGGTGTGCGTCGGATTCGCGCAGCCGGGAGAGGGCCTGGCGCATCAAGTCCATGACGAGACCGCGCCGTTCGACGAACCGGCGGAACCTCTCCGCTTCCAGCACGACAGCCGTGCAGGGGGTGAGCGACACCACTTCCGCCGTACGTGGGGTGCCATTGAAGACGGACACCTCACCCAACAGGTCACCCGGCCCCCGGAAGGCCAGCCAGGTTACGACCCCGCCCGGCTCCCGGCACACGACCTTGGCCAGACCGTCGGTGAGGGCGAGCAGGTGCGTGCCCGCGGAGCCCTGTCTCAGCATCACGCTGCGCTCGCGAAAAGTGCGGATGGCTCCCTGCCCAAGCAGCTCACGCCATGCCTCGTCCGACAGCACCCGTCGCCTTCCCATCAGCCCTCTACACACGCCCGGCGTCGCCCCGTACGCGAGACCTCTTCACCCGTGCCTATCCTCAAAGAGTTCTACGCTGGGCCGACCGCTTCCGCCGAGAGTCGGGCGACCTTGTCCGAGAACGGCTCCACCTCGCACGCCACCACGCAGGCGCCTACTGCGCTGACGCGACGTGATGGCCCAGGTGAACGGTTATCTCGCCAGTCCGCCAGCGCACCCCTCTCGCGTTGGCTACAGTCCGGAGCGGAAAGGCTCCTGGGTGGTGCGCAACGTCGCCGGAACTAGGCATCTGTGAGCAAAAGGGCTGGTGAGGGCCAGCAAACAGGAAATGAGCCAGACAGCGCAGACAGATACCGGGCTCACTGCGACCAGAAAATACGGGTGCTGCACAGAATCGCTGTGCAGAGGCTCAGGATGTCCGATTCAAGCGTCGCAGAGACGACTCGGCCCGCTGTTGCATTTCTCGCGCCCTGGTAAATTCCCCCTGCTGAGTGAGGATCGAACTCATGTTGGCCAACGTGGTGACCAGGTTCTGATGGTCTCCGAGCTGCTGGAAGAGCTGCGCTCCTTCGCTGTAGCAACTCAGTGCGGTGTCCATCAGCCCGAGACCCATGTAGGCCCCGCCCATGTTCGCCAGTGCGATGCCGCGGTGATATCGACCGTCATCTCCGTCGGCGAGGTGCAGGGCCTCCTGGCAGACATCGAGTGCCTTGCGGTACCTACCCAAGAGAATCAGGGGGCCGCCCATGTTTCCTAGCGCGAGGGCTTCGGCGTGAGGGTCGCCGTATAGAGCGAATAGGCCGCCAGCCTGAGAAAAGTGGTTGACGGCCTTCTCCGGCCGACCGCTGGCCAGGTGGATTCGGCCGAGATGCATGATCGGTCCGGCTGCTTCGTAATAGCGACCAAACTGTTCGAAAAGCCAAACGGACCGGGCGTGCGCGCGTTCGGCGGTCTCCTTGTCGCCCGACGTGCTTGTAGAGCCGCAGTCTGGCCTTGTTCCGCTCGTTGTCCCGTGTCTGAGCGAGGATGCCGTGTTCCAAGGCGTGCAGCCGGACCAAGTCGTGCATGGACCAGCGGTCTTGGGGACCCTGCTTCAGGAGGTGGATGCGGGCCAGGCCCACCAGCAGTCGACGGGACACCGCCGTGCTCTCGCCGATCAGGGCAGCGGCCGCTGCGGTCGCCACGTCCGTTCCGGGACTACAACCCAGCAGGTGGAGTGCGCGAGCTTGATTCTGTGTCAAGTGCTGGTAGGACAGATCCAGGACCGCGCGCACTACCAGCGGCCTTCCCGAGCTGTCTACGTCGTCGTACGTCAGGACGTCCAGCCGACTGTGGGCTGCCGCCAGATCGGCAACTTGGTCGCGAAGCGGTCGTTCCCGCTCGTCCCGTAGCAACGCAGCCAGGACCACCAGGGCCAGCGGGAGACCCCCACACAGGTCGACGAGGCGACCAGCATCCTCGGCCTGCTCGACGAGCCGCTGGTCGTTCTCAGGTACCGGAGTGTCGATGCCCGGCGACTGCAGCGCTCGGGCCAGCAAGTCGAGACCCTCGCTCTGAGTCAGAGGATCTAGACGTATGTTCCCGAAAGGCAGGTCGGAGAGTTTCCGGCGTGATGTGACGAGCACACGGTGCGGGCCGGACGGCAACAGGTCTGCAATCTGGGCTGTCGCGTTCACATTGTCAAACACGACCAGTAGCGGGCGCTGCGAGTCTGACAAGCGCTCCAGACTTGCGTGCCATAGGGCCGACCGTCCCTCTCCGATCGGCGGCAGATCCTTGTTGCGAACTCCGACAGCTCGGAGCACACGCTCTGCCACGACTTGAGGCTTGAGGGGAGGTTCGTGACTGTAGCCGTGCACGTCAAGATAGATGATGCCGCCGGGAAACCAGCCCCTGTCGTGTGCCAGGCGCGCGGCCTGCAGGGCCAGGGTGGTCTTTCCCACTCCGGGCATTCCTACGATCGGTAGCACTGGGGCGTTGTTCGTTGCGGAGTCGTGTGCGGACGCCATCCACGACATGGTCCGGCGCAGTTCCTCGTGCCGGGCCGCGAAGATGAGCGGGCGGGCGGGCAGCGTGACGTGGTTTGGCTGCTCAGGGCTTCGGGGGGCTGACGGGCGGCCGCCCCGCTGAGCGTTGCGGTCCTGTCGCGCAGCGATGAGTAACTGGTGCCAGTCCGGTTCAGGCCCGGTTCGACGGCCACGATCGACCGCCTCCCGCTGAAGGAAGGTGACCAGGGATCCGAAGAAGGGTTGGAACCGTCTGCTCGGCACCGTCTTGCCAGTCAGCCAGTCAGCCAGTCATTCAGGGTGGACATTCCGGGAGCAGGGCCGGTGGACGGCATCCTTATCAGCTGATCGTGCGTGCAGCCGGCGGCCTCACGCAGGGTTCGCAACTCTGACCAGAAGCGGGTTGCCGCCCCTGTACCCATCCCGTACACCTCGCACCTTCCGGGGCTTAGGCGCCCCGGAAATCCGGAAATATTTGTCTGGCCACGGTATCCCGCTGGGTTCGGCGCAAGAGCAGCTCGCCGGAAACCTTCCGGAGGCGCGTTCATGGCTTTACCGCCAGGCCCTCGTCCGGCGGTTTTAGGCCGATGTGAGGAGTACTGCCGTGACTGCCCGCCGAAAGCCGTTCGTTTCCAACCGTCGCCTGCGCACGGTCCTGTGGCCTGTCAAGAGGAGGAGGAACAGAGCGCAGGGCCCGCGCCGGAGCTTCTGGTTTGGTGCAGCGAGGTCCGGCACTCTCACGCACCAGCGCCATGGATTCCAACAGGGATGGCGAGACCCTGACTCGCTGTCCGGGGCGATCCTGGTGTCGACAGTCAGCAGCCTGATTGTGGTGTTGCTCAGCATCGTCGTGGAGCGTCTCTCCCTTTGAGGGGCAGTGTCGCGGATGAGAGGTAGCCGTGGCGCGCGGAGCGGCTGCGGTCCACGGGCGGGACCGCGGTCGTCAAGTCGTACCGGCTGCTGAAAGCCGTTATGGAGACCGCGGTCGACGATGACATGATCCGCAAGAACCCGTGCCGTATCCGCGGCGCGGGACACGAAGAAGCGGATGAACGTCCCGTCGCGACGGTGGCCCAGGTCTTCGCTGTCGCCGATGTCATCGGACTGCGCTGGCGGCTGATGGTCCTCCTCGGAGCGTTCGCCTCGATGCGCCCTGAGGAACTCGCCGAACTCCGCCGAGGGGACATTGACCTCGACGCGGGCTCCCTCTGGGTGCGCCGTGCCGCGCCCGCGCTGAACACCGGACACCGCGTCATCGGCGACCCCAAGTCCCGCGCCGGCAAACGGGAGATCGTCCTGCCCGCCTTCCTGTACGAAGACCTCCGCCGTCACCTGGAATGGTTCGCCGAGCCAGGAGGCGACGGGCTGGTGTTCGTCGGAGAGAAGGGCGCGGCGCTGCGCGGTACGACCTTCGGGCGCAAGTGGCGAAGAGCCCGGGACCAGGCGGGCCTGCCCGATGGCTTCCGCTTCTACGATCTGCGGCACACCGGCAACACCCTCGCCGCCGACACGGAGGCCAAGCTGAAGGACCTCATGGTCCGCGCGGGCCAGTCCTCCGAGAAGGCACAGCTCATCTACCAGCACTCCACCAAGGAGCATCAGCGCCGGCTCGCCGCCGACATCGACCACGACGTCCGCCGCCAGACAGAGCCGACCCCACCAGAGCGGCAGCGGCGCGACCACTCACCCTCTCGTGCCACGCCCACCGGGGCCCGCCGCACAGGCCGCTCGGCGGCGGTAGTCCGAAGGACTGCCGCCTCCTACCGCAGAGTGAGGACGACAACAGCATTCGCTCCGCAGCGGATTCGCTCCCGCACAGCCCAGCCCGATCCAACTCTTATGACGCAGGTCACCCAAAGTGCGTCTCATTAAATGAGACGACGGGGTGTCAGGCGCCGCTTGAGGAGGTCCGAGAGCAACGTTCGGCCTGGTCGGAGGGGTCGCTATGGCACGCGAATGGCACGCGGCCGGAAAATGGTCTAGACAACAAAGGAGGCCCAAGTCGCTGACTTGGGCCCTCGTCATGGAGCGGGTGGCGAGAATCGAACTCGCGCTCTGAGCTTGGGCATCACGGGTGCCTTTGTGGTTCCCCTGCTGGTCAGGCGGGACTTATGTCCGGCGGCGGCTGAATCGTCGATGTCTTGCCTGGCCGTGGCTGACCACAGGATGCCGCTGTGAGTGGTGCGGAAGTGGTGCAGTGGAGGGAGGGTGTCGGGGTTCGACATCTTCCCTCGACCAGGCTCGGCCCGCACGACGTTTCCGGGCTCTTGGGCGGGAGGCTGGTGGCGGTCTGTGGGCGGCCGTAACCTGTTCGCTGGAGAGCCGTGCGCAACTAGTTGGCCGATTTACCCTATTTGTCGCTCTCGTTGCAGTTGGTTCAAAGCGGCCTTGCTCGCTAGGAAACCTGCTGGTCACGCACACTGCTCCCCGCGCCTGCGGGGATGGACCCGACTGATCGACCGCGCCCGGCCGCTCGAAGTGCTGCTCCCCGCGCCTGCGGGGATGGACCCGGGGCAGGGGATCGGGGGTGTGCTCGGACGGGCTGCTCCCCGCGCCTGCGGGGATGGACCCGAGAACTGAGAGGAGATCAGCACGTGAGCGACCTGCTCCCCGCGCCTGCGGGGATGGACCCAGTCGAAGAACACGCTGGAATCCCTCAGGACGCTGCTCCCCGCGCCTGCGGGGATGGACCCATCAGTCTGCCGGGACTGATCAGCCGCTACGGCTGCTCCCCGCGCCTGCGGGGATGGACCCAACGCATCGGCCGCGGAAGACCTGGTGGTGGCCTGCTCCCCGCGCCTGCGGGGATGGACCCACGATCTCAGCAGCGGCGCACAGTCCCGGGATCTGCTCCCCGCGCCTGCGGGGATGGACCCCCGGCGAGGATCACGTGCACGAGGTTCGTTTTCTGCTCCCCGCGCCTGCGGGGATGGACCTGAGCTGGGTGTCGACATGCCCACGATCATGGACTGCTCCCCGCGCCTGCGGGGATGGACCTGCCTCGTCCCCGCCCAGCTGGTCGTTCGAGCTCTGCTCCCCGCGCCTGCGGGGATGGACCCGCCATCAGCTCTTCGGCGTCTTCTCGTTGCATCTGCTCCCCGCGCCTGCGGGGATGGACCCACGTTGCGCGGCTCGGACCCGTACGTACCGGACTGCTCCCCGCGCCTGCGGGGATGGACCCAGCCACCACAACACCCCAACACCCATCCGCAACTGCTCCCCGCGCCTGCGGGGATGGACCCTTCAGCGGCGTCGACCAGGCCCGGCAGGTGATCTGCTCCCCGCGCCTGCGGGGATGGACCCAAGGCCGTCAAGGAGGGCTGGCAGCCGTGCTGCTGCTCCCCGCGCCTGCGGGGATGGACCCGTCCACCACTGGATGCTCGCCGACGTCACCGCCTGCTCCCCGCGCCTGCGGGGATGGACCCTCCGGCTCCGCAACAGCAGCGAGCACTCGCCACTGCTCCCCGCGCCTGCGGGGATGGACCCGCCATCGACACGGCGGGCGGCCGTGACTCCGGCTGCTCCCCGCGCCTGCGGGGATGGACCCGCGTCCGGACAGGTCTACACGACCGCCCCGACCTGCTCCCCGCGCCTGCGGGGATGGACCCACCGGTCGCCACCACGCCGAAGCACCAGCCCACTGCTCCCCGCGCCTGCGGGGATGGACCCTCATGGGCGCTGTCCGTCGGCTCCGGCGGCGGCTGCTCCCCGCGCCTGCGGGGATGGACCCTCGCCGTGGCGCTGGTCGGCGAGCAGCTGGCGCTGCTCCCCGCGCCTGCGGGGATGGACCCAACCGTGGGGGGGTGGGGAAGTCGGACGTGACCTGCTCCCCGCGCCTGCGGGGATGGACCCTCCTCCCTCGCCCGTTTGGCCTGGTCCCGTACCTGCTCCCCGCGCCTGCGGGGATGGACCCGCGACCGCGTCAGCCTGGATGAACGGGAACGGCTGCTCCCCGCGCCTGCGGGGATGGACCCGTCCCGGCAGAGGAGGGCGAGTCCAATCTGAGCTGCTCCCCGCGCCTGCGGGGATGGACCCGGGGTCAGATGCGCAGGGCGGCGACGGTGACGCTGCTCCCCGCGCCTGCGGGGATGGACCCACCCGTCATCTGCCCAGCGCACCAACCCCGGACTGCTCCCCGCGCCTGCGGGGATGGACCCGGGTACGGCGATGGCTCCGGCGGCGATGAGGGCTGCTCCCCGCGCCTGCGGGGATGGACCCGGCCTGCGCTGGCCTGGCGACGGCAAGGGCGACTGCTCCCCGCGCCCGCGGGGATGGACCCAGCTCCCAGATCTTCTCCAGGCCCTCGTACGGCTGCTCCCCGCGCCTGCGGGGATGGACCCGCCGACGCGGTCGCCTGGGCTCACGAGACCCGCTGCTCCCCGCGCCCGCGGGGATGGACCCGCCGAGGACGGGGGCGCCCGGCAAGGCTGGTGTCTGCTCTCCCGCGCTTGCGGAGGATGGGCCTAACTTGTCAGATTCCGAGCCGGTGGAGTCGCGTGGGGTGCCGTTCCTGGTTGAGCGGAAACCAGAGGTTTTTCCTAGGTGAGGCGAACGCTTCCCTGGCGATTGGCGGGCTTCCAAAGACAGGCGCACACAGGCAAGCCGTGGATTTGGCGCTGGGGATCCGCAGGACTGGTGACCGGCCGGACCCGCGAGATGTCCGGGTTCGTGCACGGGTGCGACGTGAGCGAGGGCGCCATGGCAGCACGGACTCTCCGGACCCCGGCTCTGACGCTCGACGGATTGCACCACCAGCCGAGCAGGTAAATGACGATTGCCGGGCAGAGCTGCGAGACGGGCGCAACAACTCCAACGGTCATTTTCTCCGCCAAACATTTAAGTCGCATTATCGATGACCTGCGTACTGGCATGGCACAACCCGGCCTGACGTTTGGGCCATGGCGGACGCTACCCATGAATCGTGAGCGTGCGCTATCGCCGCGCCGTGGGTGAGATGTCTGAACGCTTATTTCTAGCGTTGCTGGCTATTGAATCCTGGCGTTGCCGCTTGTGATTCCCGGATGGTTTGGTGCGGGGATTACCTCGCTCTGCCGGTGAGCGTGATGCTAATCCCCGCAGGCGCGGGGAGCAGGCGGATAATAAGAGTGGAACGTAAATTTCTAGCGGGTACATCCGGTTTGCTCCGGATCCTGAATATTCCCGCCGGTATAACCGGGCCACCGTTCGCACGCGGTTCTCGTGCGCTCATGGCTCCAGCCAATTTCCCCGCATCGGCGGGGAGCAGATCTTGGGTCAACCGTAATCGATCCAAACCTGTTGGCGGGTACTTGGGTCTATCGGGAGAGCGGACGCATCCTTGATGGCCGTCTCGTCGTGCGCTGTCGCGCTGTCCGCGTTCCGTTGAGTCTGCCTATATTTGACCGATCCTGATCGATTCGCCGAACGTAGCGCACGCTCCACGCGGCGCCCTGTTAAATGACCGCCGTGCGTAACGACAGGGCTCAGCCCGCAAGTCTCGGTGGCCGGTTGACGGCTGCTGCCCGGACCGTGTGGGCCAAGCACGATCGGACCACGGGGAAGTGGCTGCCCTTGTGGCGGCACATGGCTGACAGCGCTGCCGTTGCCGGGCTGTTGTGGGAGCACTGGTTGCCGCGCAATGTGAAGGGAATGGTGGCGGAGGTCCTTCCCGGGGGAGAGGACGACGGGCGGCGTCTGGCCGTGTGGCTGGCGGGAACACACGACATCGGAAAGTGCACGCCGGCTTTCGCCTGCCAAGTGGAGGAGCTGGCACAGGTGATGGCGTCCGCCGGTTTCGGGATGCGTACCCAGAAACAATTCGGTGACGATCGACGGATGGCTCCGCACGGGCTTGCCGGCCAGATACTGCTCCAAGAATGGCTTGAGGAGCGGCATGGATGGACCCGCCGGGCCTCGGCCCAGTTCTCCGTGATGGCAGGAGGCCACCACGGTGTCCCGCCGGATCACATGCAGATCCACAACCTCGACGCTCACCCGGAGTTGTTGCGGACTCCCGGCCCGGCGGAGGCCGTCTGGGCGCGCGTGCAGAACGAGCTGCTGGACGCGTGCGCGGAAGTGTTCCAGGTGGACGATCGGCTCGGCGACTGGCAGAAAGTGAAGCTGCCGCAGACAGTTCAGGTGTTGCTCACCGCCGTGGTGATCGTGTGTGACTGGATCGCCAGCAATCCTGACCTTTTTCCTTACTTTCCCGAAGAGCACTCCCGTAGTGATGCCGAACGGGTGGCTGCGGCATGGGAAGGTCTGAGGCTCCCGGCTCCCTGGGCGCCGGTCGAACCACCTGAACACGTTGACGAGTTGTTCGGTTCGCGCTTCGCGCTTCCCCCCGGCGCGTCAGTGAGGCCCGTACAAGAACAGGCCGTTGCGATGGCCCGCGATATGACACGGCCGGGAATGCTCGTCATCGAGGCGCCCATGGGGGAGGGGAAGACCGAAGCGGCGCTCGCGGTGGCAGAGGTGTTCGCTGCTCGCTCAGGTGCGGGTGGATGCTACGTCGCGCTGCCCACCATGGCGACCAGCAACGCCATGTTCCCGCGGCTGTTGGACTGGCTCGACCGGCTTCCGGGGTTCGTACCGCCCGCGCCGGACGCGCCCTCGGCCAGCGGCGAGCGGTCGGTACTGCTGGCCCACGCCAAGGCGGCGCTCCAGGAGGACTACGCCCTTCTGATGCGGGAAAGCCACCGCACCATCGCCGCCGTGGACGCGTACGGCGCCGACGAGCGCCCTGCCGCCCCGGTGGCTTCCGCCGGGGCCGCCCCAACCGGGCTGATCTCCGCCGAAGGGAAGGCCGCGTCCGCCGACCTCGTCGCACACCAATGGCTGCGAGGCCGCAAGAAGGGGCTGCTCGCCTCATTCGCGGTCGGGACGATCGACCAGTTGCTGATGACCGGCCTGAAGAGCCGGCACTTGGCGCTGCGGCACCTGGCCATGGCCGGCAAGGTCGTCGTCGTCGACGAAGTGCACGCCTACGACGCGTACATGAACACCTACCTCGACCGTGTGCTGTCGTGGCTGGGGGCCTATCGCGTTCCGGTGATCGTCCTGTCGGCGACACTTCCTGCCTCCCGGCGGAGGGAGTTGGCGGAGGCGTATACGGGCGCCGACGCCGCGGACGTGGCAGCCGCATCCGGTTACCCGCTGCTGACCGCGGTGGCCCCCGGTGCGGTATCCGTGACGGCGTCGCCCGCCGCCTCCGGCCGTCGTACCGACGTGGAGTTGGAGCGTCTCGATGACGACGTGAGCGTGCTGGCCGACCGGTTGGTCGAGGAACTGGCCGACGGGGGCTGTGCCTTGGTTGTCCGCAACACCGTCGACCGGGTGACGGACACCGCGGCCGTACTACGGGAGAGGTTCGGCGCTGAGCACGTCACCGTGGCGCATGCGCGCTTCATCGACGTCGACCGAGCCCGTAAGGACGCGTCACTGCTGGCCCGCTTCGGAGCGCCGGACCACGACGGCACGTCCCCGCAACGACCGTTCGGGGCGCACATCGTGGTGGCCAGCCAAGTGGCCGAGCAGTCGCTGGATGTGGACTTCGATCTGCTGGTGACCGACCTGTGCCCGGTGGACCTGCTGCTCCAGCGGATGGGGCGACTGCACCGCCACCCGCGTGGCGAGCACCAGAGCGAGCGTCCGCCACGCTTGCGGCGGCCTCGCTGCCTGGTGACCGGTGTCGACTGGCAGACGCGGCCTGCTCCCGAACCCGTACGAGGTTCGCGCACCGTCTACGGTGCCTACCCTTTGCTGCGTTCCCTTGCCGTCCTGGCCCCGTACTTGGGCACCGGAGACGGCCCGGCCCGGCCGGTACGCCTGCCGGAGGACATCTGCCCGCTCGTCCAGCGGGCCTACGGCGCGGACGAGCCCTGTCCACCGCAGTGGGCAGAGACTGTCGGCCAGGCACGCGCCGCGCATGAAGAGGTCAGTGCCGGACAGCGGCAGAAGGCCCGCGTTTTCCGGTTGGACGAGGTACGCAAGGCCGGGCGACCGCTCATCGGCTGGATCGACGCCGGTGTCGGGGACGCGGACGACAGTCGGGCCGGACGGGCACAGGTCCGTGACAGCCGGGAGAGTCTGGAGGTCCTGGTCGTGATGCGCCGGGCCGACGGGACTCTGTGCACCTTGCCCTGGCTGGACAAGGGCCGGGGCGGTCTCGACCTGCCGACCGACGCGGTGCCGTCGGCTCGCGCCGCGCGTGCGGCCGCCGCGAGCGGTCTGCGGTTGCCGTACCACTTCTCCTTCCCCAACGAATTGGAACGGGCTCTCGCCGAACTGGAGGAGCTCTACATCCCGGCCTGGCAGGAGAAGGAGAGCCACTGGCTCGCCGGGGAGTTGGTCCTCGCGCTCGACGAGGATTGCCGGGCCTCGTTGGCGGGGTGGTACCTGTCCTACGACCCGGACGAAGGACTTCTGGTGACCCGGGACGAACCGAGCAAGAAGGAGGAACTGGTGCGGCGGAGCGAAGCACCGTCCTTCGACTTGACCAACCGCCCCTGGCTACCGGTGCAGTTCACCGACGGCCAGAAGCGTGAGCTGTCGTTACTGGAGCTGTTCGACCAGGCCGGCGACATCCGTCGGCTCGTCGGGGATCTCCCGACCCAGGACTTCGCCCTGATCCGCCTGCTCCTGGCGATCCTCCATGACGCGCTCGGCGACGACCCGGAGGACGGCCAGACCCCGGCCGACACCGAGGCGTGGGGCGAACTGTGGCTGGAGGAAGCACCGTTCGCGCCGGTCGCCGACTATCTGGACCGCTACCGCGAGCGGTTCGACCTGTTGCATCCGGAACGTCCCTTCTTCCAGGTCGCCGAGTTGCGTACGGCCAAGGACGAGATCTCTTCGCTCAACCGCCTCGTGGCCGATGTGCCCAACGGCGAGCCGTTCTTCAGCATGAGAAGGCCGGGCGTCGACCGGCTCGGCTTCGCGGAGGCAGCCCGCTGGCTGGTCCATACCCAGGCGTTCGATTCGTCGGGCATCAAGTCGGGTGCCGTGGACGATCCTCGGGTGAAGGCGGGCAAAGGCTATCCGCAGGGCTTGGCCTGGGCGGGGAATCTTGGTGGGATTCTGATCGAGGGGGACACTCTCCGCGAGACGCTGCTGCTCAACCTCATGGCCGCGGACATGACCGGTCGGCATACGGACAGGGCCGACCGGCCGGCCTGGCGGGCGGCGCCCTGCGGGCCGGCCGAGGCGAAGGATCTCTCACAACGACCCTACGGTGTAAGGGACCTGTACACCTGGCAGTCCCGTCGCATCCGGCTGCACCACGACACCGACGGCGTTCACGGTGTTGTGCTGGCCTACGGCGACCGCCTCGAACCGCACAACAAGCAGGGATACGAGCCCATGACGGGCTGGCGGCGCAGCCCCGCGCAGGAGAAGAAGCGCGGAGAGCCGCTGGTGTATCTGCCCCAGGAGCACGACCCGTCGCGGACGGCCTGGCGCGGTCTGAAGGGGCTGCTCGCTGGCCAGGAGCAGGGGACCGCGATGCGGCAGGACGGGGCCCAACGTCTCACGCCCGGAATTGTGGAGTGGGTCGCACGGCTCGCGACCGAAGGGTTCCTGCCGCATCGGCACCTGATCCGCACCCGCGTCGTCGGCGCGAAATACGGAACCCAGCAGTCGGTGATCGACGAGGTGGTGGACGACGGGGTGCTGATGCCCGTGGTCCTTCTCCACCGCGACGACCGGCGTTACGGACAGAGGGCCCTGGACGGGCTCAAGGATGCGGAAGAGGCTGTCCAGGTGCTCGGCGACCTCGCCGCCGACCTCGCCCTGGCAACCGGCTCCGATCCCGAGCCGCGTAAGAACGCGGCACGTGACCTGGGATTCGGCACCCTCGACACCCCGTACCGCCACTGGTTGAGGGAACTCGGCACGGCTTCCGACCCGGATCGACAGCGCGACCGCTGGAAACGGGACCTGCGCCGCATCGTCGGGGACCTCGGCGCCGGGCTGCTGGACGACGCGGGGCTCGCCGCGTGGGAGGGCCGCGTCGTGGAGGCCCGGGGCGGACCGCGCTGGCTGAACGACGCCGCGGCCGAATCACGCTTCCGCACCCGGCTCGGTCGGCTCCTGACCACCGACAGCGACGGCCCCCCACCTTCGACGCCCGCCCAGCCCGCTTCTGTGGAGTCCCCGGCATGACCGCCACCGTTTCTACCGCCGCAACCGTCTCCGCCCCAGGAACCGGCCCCCGGCAGGCACCGCTCGGTCCTGTCGGCGCTGCCGTCCACCAGCACATCAACGCTCTACAGCGTGGCTATCTGGACGACCGGAGTGACGCGGTAAGCACCCTGGCCCGGCTGCGGCGTGGCATCGGCTGCTCCGCCGGGGAGGCACCCGATCTGTGGGGTCTGATCGGCACCGAACCGCTGTACGCGCGTTACGAACGTGGCGAGGTGGCCGAAGAGGCGATGTGCTGGGCCGAGGAGGCGGCGTACGCAGCGGTCACCCTGTGGTCGCTGCACCAGCAGTCCCACCGCATCGCCCGCATGCACCGCAGACCCGGTCCCGAACTCGGCTCAGCCGTACGCCGGTTGCATCCCGGTCCCGAGATCGACGAGCCCACACGTAAACGCTTCGTCCGCGTCGGCACCGCCGCCACCCCCGCCGTGCTTGCCGGACGGCTGCGCGACCTCGTTCTCCTGCTCCGCCGCGACACGATCCCACTCGATTACGCGCTGCTCGCCGACCAGCTCCACACCTGGCAACAGCCGGGCGGATCTACGTCGGTGCGTCGCTCCTGGGGCCGCTCCTACCTCGCGGTCCACCGGCCCCCGTCCGTCGGGGGCATGGCGGAGGCCGGAAACAGCACGGCGGAAGCCGGACAGAACACACCGGACGATCCCGACACCACCACCCCAGAGGACGACACCCCGTGAGCCGCACCATCATCGACGTGCACGTCCTGCAAACCGTGCCGCCGAGCAACCTCAACCGCGACGACACCGGAACCCCGAAGACCGCCATGTACGGCGGCGTGCGCCGAGCCCGGGTATCCAGCCAGGCGTGGAAGAAGGCCACCCGCCGGGCGTTCGGGAAACTGCTGGACCCGGACGAACTGGGTGTCCGTACCCGCCGGGTCGCTGAGCTGCTCGCCGAGCGGATCACTGCCGAAGAGCCCTCGCTCGAAGGTTCCGTCTCCTTGGCCCTCGCCGCCGAGACGCTGTCCGCCGCGACAGGGGCGAAGATCGAGGTGCCCCGGAGAAAGGCGGAGAGCGCCAAGAAGAGAGGCGAGCCCGAGCCACCACCCGAGTCCTCCTACTTGATGTTCCTCAGCTCCCGCCAGTTCCACGGCCTGGCCCGGCTCGCGGTCGACGGTGCCGATGACATCAAGGCGTATCTGAAGGTCAAGGAGAACAAGCAGAAGGCCCGGGAGATCGCCGACACCCGGCACTCGGTGGACATCGCGCTGTTCGGAAGGATGGTCGCCGACTCGTCTGACCTCAGCGTCGACGCCGCAGCCCAGGTCGCGCACGCCATCAGTGTCCACCAGGTCGAGAACGAACCCGACTATTACACGGCGGTGGACGACCAGAACGAGAAGGATGAAGAGTCCGGTGCCGGCATGATCGGCGTGGTCGACTTCAACTCGGCCACGCTCTACCGCTACGCGGCGCTCGACGTGGACCGGCTCCGGGAGAACCTGGGTCTCGGCCTGCGTGCCGACGAGCCGCTGGACGAGCCGGTACTCAGGGCGGTGAGGGCCTTCGTACAAGGCTTTGTGTCTTCCATGCCCACCGGGAAGATCAACACTTTCGGCAACCACACCCTTCCCGAAGCGGTCGTCGTCACCCTCCGCTCGGCCCGGCCGATCAGCTTTGTCACCGCATTCGAGGAGCCTGTCCTCGCTCCTCAGGGGGGCGGCCACCTGCGCGGTGCGTGTGCCCAACTGCTCGCGTACGTCTCCGACATCGAGAAGGCGTACGAGGTCACAGGCGACCCGAGCTGGGTGCTGCGCGCCGGGGCGGCCACCGAGCCGCTGGCAGCGCTCGGCACCGAGGTCACCATGGGCGGGCTGCTCGACGCGGTGGGCACAGCGGTTGCCGCCCGGCTGACCGGTACGGAGCCACAGGGACGGATCCGTTCCGCATGAGCGAACACACCAGGGTACTGACACTGCGCCTGGCCGGCCCGCTCCAGTCCTGGGGGGTGTCCTCCCGCTTCTCGCGGCGTACGACGGAACGCGCACCCACCAAGAGCGGTGTGCTGGGACTCCTCGCCGCGGCCCTGGGCCGCGATCGCAGCGCCGATGTCTCCGATCTGGCGGCTCTCGCCTTCGCCGTTCGGCTCGACCAGCCGGGCACCCGAGTACGCGACTACCAGACCGCGCGCCATGGTGACACCGGGAAGCCCATGCCGGTCTCCGAACGCTTCTACCTCTCCGACGCGGTTTTCGTCGCCGCCGTCGAGGGGGAGTCAGCGCTGATCGAAGCCCTGTACGAGGCGGTCCGGGCCCCGGTGTATCTGCCGTACCTCGGCCGCCGTTCCTGTCCGCCTTCCCGTCCGATCGATCTGGGTGTCCATCGGAGGGGCCTGTGGCGGGCCTTGCGTACAGAACCCTGGCAGGCATCCCCCTGGGTCCAGCGCCGTCGTACCCGTGAGCGACGCGTCGAACTCGAAGTGATCGCCGATCCGGTGGTCGGCCATGGTCCCGGCGACGCGGTACGGGACCAGCCGCTCAGCTTTGACCCCCGCCACCGACGGTACGCCCTGCGCACCGTCGAATCGGGTGCCGTCACTGTCCCCAATCTGCTGAGTACCTCCCGCCGTGCCTTCGTACCGTCGAACCATGATCCGATGCGGCCACTGAAAGACCGACCATGTTCCTGACCCGATTCCGCTTCAACACCGCACGCATGGGTGCCCGCCGCCTCCTCACTGCTCCTCAGAGCCTGCACGCCGCGGTGATGGCGTCCTTCGCTGAGAAGGTCGATCACCAGGGTGGCGGCCCCCGGGTGCTGTGGCGGCTGGACCAGGACTCGCGGAGCGACGTACTGCTCTACATCGTCAGCCCGCACCGGCCCGACCTCACGCATCTGGTGGAGCAGGCCGGCTGGCCGACGACGGGCAGCTGGCAGACCGCGCCCTACGCCCCCTTCCTCGCCCGGCTCGCCCCTGACGACACGTGGGCCTTCAGGCTCACTGCAAATCCCGTGCACAGTACCCGTCGGCATGCCGCCGAGCCGACGAAGCGCACCGCGCATGTCACCCCGCGCCACCAACTGGACTGGCTGCTCAAGCGGCAGACCGATGCCGGCTTCGCGATCGTGGAACGACCGGAACGCCTGCCGGACGGACGCGACGGCGTCTGGCGCGAGGTCGTTGTCCACAACCGTCACGACCTCACGTTCGGCAAGAAGGACCAGTCCGACGGCCGCGCGCACGAGGTGAAGCTGACGCGCGTCACGTACGACGGCCGCCTCCGGGTCCTCGACCCGGACACGCTGCGCCGCACCCTCACCGTCGGCCTCGGCAAGGCCAAGGCGTACGGCTGCGGGCTCATGACGCTCGCCCCGGCGGAGTAGCGGTGACCACCGTCGGCAGGCGTCCGGCCGCCGGCCCGCGACAACTCACCCGTGTCGGTGACCGCTTGTCCTTCGTCTATCTCGAACGCTGCGTCGTGCACCGCGACGCCAACGCCATCACCGCCGAGGACGCCGACGGCGTCACCCACATCCCCTCCGCGACCATCGGCACCCTGCTCCTGGGGCCGGGCACTCGGATCACGCACCAGGCCATGGCTGTTCTGGGTGAGAGCGGAGCCGTGGTGGTGTGGGTCGGCGAGCAAGGGGTTCGGTTCTACGCCGGCGGCCGGGCACTGAGCCGTTCCTCCGGCCTCGTCGAGGCGCAAGCGGTCGCGTGGGCCAACCAGCGGACCAGGCTCGATGTCGCGAGAGCCATGTACCGGCTGCGCTTCCCAGACGAGGAGCCCGCGGGCTGCACCCGGCGCCAACTTCTGGGGCGCGAGGGCGACCGGGTCAAGCGCTGTTACGCGGAGCAGGCCGCCCGTACTGGAGTCGCCTGGTGCGGTCGGCGGTTCACGCCCGGCGACTTCGGCTCCGGCGACCCGCCCAACCAGGCCGTCACCGCCGCCGCTCAGTGCATGTACGGCATCGCGCAGACGGTGGTCGCGGCGTTGGGGTGCAGCCCGGGGCTCGGGTTCGTCCACTCGGGCCACGAACTGTCCTTCGTCCTCGACGTCGCCGACTTCTACAAGACAGACATCGGCATCCCGGTCGCCTTCGACGTGGCCGCCGAAGGCCCTGAGGACATCGGGTCCCGCACGCGCCGGGCGCTTCGCGACCGGATCAACACCACCGGGCTGCTGGACCGGTGCGTACGTGACATCCAGGCGCTGTTCGCACCTGTGGGTGCCACTCTTGCGGACGGCGGCGACCGCGTCCTACTCCTCTCCGACAAGGGTGCGGAGGTGGCGGCCGGCCGCAACTACGGAGACGAGGAGGCGAGGCAGGACGCCCTCGTACAGGGCGGTGTCATCTGGTGACCGTCATCGTCCTGACCCACTGTCCTGTGGGCCTGCGCGGCTTTCTCACCCGCTGGCTCCTGGAGATCTCTCCCGGCGTTTTTCTCGGCAACCCCAGCGCACGTATCCGCGACGCCTTGTGGGACGAGGTCCGCCAGTACGCGGGGAACGGCCGCGCCCTTCTCGCGTACTCCACCAACTCCGAGCAGGGCTATACCTTCCGCACCCACGACCACAAATGGCACCCCGTGGACCACGAGGGACTGACCCTGATCCTCCGCCCGTCGGAACGACCCGCTCCTGGAAGCGCGTCTTCTGCGGTGGATGCGGGTTCATCCGGCACGTCGGGCTGGAGCAAGGCGTCCAAGCGCCGAAGATTCGGCAGCCGCAACCGCAACCCATAGCCGCACCACGAACACGCTGGGCGACGGCTCTCCGTCTGTCCGCACGAGGTGCGGTTAACGCTGACCGCTCCGGGTTCCGGCCGATGGGTGCTGCCTGAGTGCGTTAGCCCGGCCGCCCCCCGCCGTGGCTCTTTGATGAGGGGCCAGCCCATCGTGGACGATCTTCAACTGCTGCACTGTCCGAGCGGAAGACATGCCTGCCGTCCGAATCAGCCCGATCGCCTTCTTCGTGGCTTCCACACTGTGGTCGATGTCCCCTGCGCCGAAGGCTGCGGTCGCGAGCCGGCCGAGGCACATGCCTCTGTTCCGCGACTGAGCGCGCACCGTCTGACCGAGGTCGAGGCGGCACATCCCCTCCAAACAGACCAGTTCAGCTTGGTTGAGGAACAGTGTCCAATCAGGATCCCGGTCGTCCGTCCCGCGCTCCCGGTTGGTCGGGCGGTCCACCAAAGCGCGAGGGTCGGCCTCCCTGTAGACGTTCGCGCCCTCACCGCTTCCGCTCGGCAGCTCGGCGCCGATCTGGCCTCGACGCTGGAGCGGCAGAAGGAGGTCGCGGCCGGACTCGACGCCCGTGTGAGCGCGGAACGGCATGACGTGGCCGAGGCCAAGGCAAGCGGTGCGGAAGTGGTGCGCCGGGCCTGACGCTGGACTGGCCGACCGTTCGGGGGCTGACGTGACGCGGCGTCAGCCCCCGAACTGGCGTCTCGTCACGCTGAGTGCTCGACCCTGTCCGCCCGACGGCTGTCCACTTCGGCACCAACACGGCTTTCCAGCAGTCATGTTGGCTGATGCGGGTGCTCATGCCGCGATCAACAGCCGCGACGGTCAGTAGTTTTGGGGCGGCTAGAGGTGTGGCGCGCGTCACGCAAAGTCGGTCTCAGAATTCGAGAACGTATCCGAATGTATGCTCGACAGGGCGCCGAAGTGCGGTTCGTTGCTCCTGTTGACCGCCAGATGTCGTGCACAAGTGGTGCGCGGTCCTCGGATTGGACTAGACAACAAGGAAGCCCCGGGCCGGTGGCCTGGGGCTTTTGTGTGGAGCGGGTGACGAGAATCGAACTCGCGCTCTGAGCTTGGGAATCAACGGCGCTCTGGAGTGCCGCAGCGCTCTGACCAGGGACTACTTGGGTCTGCGAGCTGTACTGGAGCCGGTTGGATTGACCGTTTCTGACCCTGGTGTACCGCACTGAAGGGCTGGGACGGGGCTGGGTTGCGATGGGACGGCTACGAAGACGACTCGGGTGGCCTTGGCCTACGCGATGAGAGACTTCGAGCCCATGGCGACAGGGGCGTATGCGCACGCGAAGGATTCGGAGTCCCGTTCACTCGCGCGGACCAGCACGCTTTCCAGCTGTTCGTCTGGGGATTCGGGCGGGTTCATTACTGTCCTGGCCTGCGACGGAGCTACTCGCAGGCCGTCCTCCGGACCTGGCACGCATCCTGATGTGAGGCATCGTCGGGCTCCACGAAGTGCGTGGAGTACCGCTCCAGTGGAGGGCGGAGTTCGGGGCAGGCTCAGCCGACCATGGCCAACTCGGCCCAAGACAGAGTCGGTCCCGCCGCCCAGAGGCCGAGCACGCCCGAGAGCTCATCTGTCGGAGACGGCGGCGGGCGCTGAGGTCAGGGCCTTGCCGTGCCCTCCGGACTGCTCACGGGTCGACTACAGGGTGGGTCCGCAGAAGAGTGTTCCACCTTGAAGTCCGATCTCCCCGGGCGGTCGACCTACGACCCGTACGGCACTCGCGTCCTCAACACCACTACCAGCAGCACCCCCACCAGTAATCCCTCGGACGGGCGGCGCGTCGTCGGCCCTTGCAGGACAGCCTGTTCCGGTGGCCGAACCGGCCAAGCGGATCCCGGATCCAGAAATCTGACTGCTCAGCCCTGTGCGCGGAGAGACATGAAGAAATCGTCGATCTCCATGACTTCTTCATCAGTGAGAGGAGGCACGATCCATTTCACCCTCGCGCCGTGTTCCATGAATGCGGAAGGAAGGCGCGTGCCGTAGGTCTCCACGTACTCGGCTGTGTCGCGACGCCAGTAGTAGGTGCCGTCGCTGTGAAGGGCGGATCCGCCCATTACGGAGAATTTCTGACCCAAGACGTCCTCTGTGTGTCCCATGAGGGCGATAATCACGGGTGCCGCTCTCAGATATTCCGCAACGCGTGCGCGTTCGTGTACGGGTATCTGACCGGAGAGTTCCTTGATTTCCTCCGCGTTGCGGCTGAAGCGGGACTGGCCGGAGATACTGCCGAACAAGCCGAGGGGGGTGACTTGGCGCATGCGACGTCCTCCTGGTCGGGCTGCTGACGGCGTTGGATATGATCACGTTAGCGCATGAGGGTGCGCCAGGGCCCCCGGTCCTGGCGCACCCTCCGGACTACTTCTGGGCTGGTTTACTTCGGGTCGCCCAGGCTGCCCTCAGGCCATTCGCGGACCTTGCCGGTCCGTCGATCGAGGTCCACCTGATGGCCGCTCGCGTTTCTCACCTCCACGCCACCGAGCGCCTCGGAGAGTTCGCCTGCGGCCTTGCAGGCGCCGTGGCAGGTGACCAGCTGGATGGGACCCCCATCGTAGTACGGATTCTCTCTGACCAAATCAGCGATTTGCTGCGGGTGGGTTATCTTGCCGTCGACGATGAATTCTCCCTGTTCATTGCCGTGAACAATGACGTCGTGCCCGTAGTTCCCCTTCGACCGCAGAAGATTCTGGATCGTGTTTGCATCGTCGCCGATCGCCGTGGCAGTCCTCGTGTAGCGGACGCTTCCGCCGGCCCAGGTGAACGACGCGGCAGGCGGAACCCCCATCACGGTTGCTCCAGCCGCACCGCGAGGAGCCACCGCTGCCCGTCGCCAGCCGGTCAGTCCCCCGATGCCGGTGAGGGCGATCTGTTGGCTGAGTTCGTCGGCGGCTTTGGCGTATTGGTCGGCAAGGGCCTCGCAGCCTTGTTGGCGGAGCATGTCTTCGGCGCGGTAGAGGCGGTAGGCGGGGCGTACGGGGAGGTATTTGTCGACGAAGCCGCCGGCGCCGCCGTTTTCGCCGGTGAACGCGTCGTGTGCGTCCTGGAGGAACACGTACGGGGACGTGAAGACGTCGACGAAGGCGTCGCCGAAGATGCCGAGTGCTTCGCCGATGCTGTCGACGCGTTCGTTGTTGGGGTCGTCGGGTGTCAGGCCGCTGGGGTCGGTCAGGAGGGTGGGGACGTTGTCGGCGTACGCGTACGGCGAGATCCCCGGGGTCGACTGGTCGCGGGTCGCGGGGTCGGGGCTCGTGAAGCGGCCGGTGGCGGTGTTGTACTGGCGGGCGTGGAGGTCGAGGTTGCCGGTGGTGGTCTCGTAGCGGGCGCCGGTGTATGAGGGGGTGCTGGTGGGGGCGCCGCTGGTGGTGGTGTTGAGGACGCGGGTGCCGTACGGGTCGTAGGCCCAGCGCTGGTGGAGGGTGCCGGTGCTGCTGGTGACGTCGACCGGTGAGCCCTGGGTGTCGTGGTGGTAGTAGAAGAGGGCCCCGGTGCCGGTCTTGGTGGCGGTGGGCTGCCCGAGCGGGTCGTAGCGGTAGGACTGCTTGATCGCCCAGGCGCTGTCGTACTCGGTGGCAAGGATCGGCTGGGGTGCGTTGGGGTCCCACTGGGTGCGGTTGGTGACGGTGCCAGCCTCGGCGGTGGCGACCTGGTTGCCGCTGGCGTCGTGGTCGTAGGTGTAGGAGGCGCCGGCGACGGTGGCGGCGGATATCTGTCCGGCCAGGTCGTAGGTGTAGGTGTCGGTGCCCGCCTTGGTCTGGTTGCCCTCGGTGTCGTAGCCGTAGGCGGTGGTCGTGGTGCCGGTAGTGGTCGAGGTGAGCTGGTCGGCCGCGTCGTAGACGTAGCTGGTGGAGGCGGTACCGAGGGTGGAGGTGAGGCGGTTGCCGACCTTGTCGTAGGTGTAGGACGTGGTGCGGCTCGCCGCGCAGCCGGTAACCCAGGGCTGGGTGTAGCAGCCGGAGGTGAGGCGGCCGGCCGCGTCGTAGGTCTGGTCATAGCCACCGGTGCCGACACCGGCCCGGGTGACGTCGACGTGGGAGGGCAGACCTGCGGCGGAGAGGGTGAGAGCGGTCTTGGTTACCGTGGCGCCCGCTTTGGCGGAGGCGACGGCTGTCAGGCGGCCCGCCCGGTCGTAGGTGCGGTCCTCGGTCTCGGTGTTGGGCAGCGCCGACTTGGTCAGGTTGCCGACTGCGTCCCAGGTGTAAGTGGTGGTCTTGCTGTCGGCCGCCATCGTGGAGGTGCGGCCGTCGTTGTCGTAGGTGTAGGTGAGGGTGTTGCCGTCGGAGTATTTGCGGGTGAGCATCTGTCCGGCGGCATCGTAGGTGTAGGCGAAGCCGCGTGTCTTGGTGAGGTTGCCTACGGCGTCGTAGACGAAGTCCTCGGATATCTTGGAGTTGGCGCGGGCAGTCATGCGCCCGGCGTCGTCGTAGCCGAACGTCACGTCGGGCGTGGTGTCCGAGTAGTCAACCTTGGTGGGGAGTCCCCGCTGGTCGAACGAGTAAGTGGTGGATCCCCGGGGCGTGGTCGTTTTGACGAGGTTGTTGTCGGCGTCGTAGCTGTAGGTCGTCTCTCGTTTCAGCGGGTCGGTGACCGAGGTGAGACGGTGTGCGGAGTCATAGCCGTACGTGGTGACGTGGTCGTTGGCGTCGGTGCGCTGGGTGACATTGCCGACTTTGTCGTAGCCGTAGGTGGTGACGGCGCCGCCGGGTGCGGTGACCTTGCTCAGCTGGTCGAGGTTGTTATAGCCGTAGGTGGTGGTGCGCTTGTCGGCGTCCGTCTGCTTGACGACGTTGTTCACCGCGTCGTAGGCGGTGGCGGTCACGCCGCCGAGTGGGTCGGTGACGGTCGTGGGGTTGCCCGCCGGGTCGTAGCCATAGGTGGTCGTGTACTGGGCGGGGTTGGCGCCGGTGGCGTTGCCTCGGGGGTCGACCGCGGTGGCTCGGCGGCCGTCGTCGTCGTAGGTCCAGCTCGCCTTGTTGCCGAGCGGTGAGGTGCTGCTGAGCAGGTTGCCGTCGGCGTCGTACGCGTAGGAGGTGGTCTTGCTCAGCTGGTTGGTGCTGCTGGTGAGCCGATTGTTCTTGTCGTAGACGGAGGTGAGCGTCTTGCTTGCGGCGTCGGTGGTCTTGGTGACGTTGTCGTTGGCGTCGTAGGTGTACCCGGTGGTGTGGGTCAGTGGGTCGGCGACCACGAGGGGTCGGTTGATCGCGTCATACGTCGTGGTGGTGGACGCACCGGTGGGACCGGTGACCTTGGTCTGGTTACCAGCGGCGTCGTAGGTGTAGCTCGTGGTGTAGGCGGCCGGGTCGGTGCCGGAGACGTTGCCGCGCGGCGAGACGGTGGTGAGCAGGCGGCCCACCTTGTCGTAGGTGTAGGTGGTCTTGTTGCCGGCCGCGTCGGTCTCGGAGGCGAGTCGCCCGCTCGCGTCGTAGGTGCGGGTGGCGGACTTGCCGGACGGATCGGTGGTCCGGGTCGGGTGTCCGGCGTCGTCGTAGCCGAACGTGGTGATGTCGCCCGCCGGATTTCGCGCGGACGTCAACTGCTCGGCACCGTTGTACTCGTAGGCCGTGGTGTTGCCCAGCGGATCGGTGGCCGAGCTGAGGAGACCACGCCCGTCATAGGTGTACGTCGTGGTGTAAGGAGCCGGGTCGGCTCCCGCGACGTTGCCGCGTGGGTCCGTCTTGGACAGGATCCGGCCGGCCTTGTCATAGGTGAACGTGGTCTTCTCGCCGAGCGTGGTGGTGACCGATGCCCGGTTGCCTGCCGTGTCGTAGCCGTAGGTGGTGACCTTGCCGCGCGGGGTCTTCACGGTGGCGAGGGCACCGAGCGTGGTGTAGGTGTAGGCGGTTGCGCCGCCCATCGGGTCCGTGGTCAAGGTCAGCTGGTTCGACGTGTTGTACGCGTACGTCGTCTTGTTGAGACGGCCGTCGGTGTGGCTGGTGATGTTGCCCGAGGTGTCGTAGGTCCAGCTCTCCGAGTAGCCGAGGGCCGACGGCGCGCTGCGGGTGAGCATCCGCCCGGCGCTGTCGTACGTCATCTCCGTGGTGTTGCCGCGCTGGTCGGTGATGGAGATGGGCCGCAGATAGCGGTCGTAGTCGTAGCTGATGCTCTCGCCGTACGGGTCGATCGTCTCCATCAGGACGTTGGCGGCGTACACGTCGGTCCACACCCCGCCGTCGGGGGCCGTGGTGTGCGCCGAACCGGTGCTGCTGTCCCAGGTGAATGTGGTGGTCTTGCCGTTCTGGTCCGTCTGCGACGTGACGCGGCCCGCGCTGTCGTAGGTGTTGGCGACCTTGCCACCCGCCGGGTCGGTGTACGAGGAAAGCCGCTTGTCCGCGCCGTACGCGTAGGAGGACGTCTTCCCGGCCGGGTCGGTCACCGAGGCCAGCAGACCATCGGTATAGCCGTACGACACCGAGGTGCCGTCCGGCAGGCTCACCTTGGACAGCAGTCCGTCGGTGCCGGTGGTGAAGGTGGTCGTGCGGTCGGCTGCGTCCTTGACGGCAGCGAGCTTGCCGGACGCGTACGTCAGGCTCAGCCCCTTGCCGGCCGTGTCGACCACAGAGGTCAGCAGCCCCCCGCTGTCGAAGGTCCGTCTGGTGTGGTCCGGCGTGGTGAGCGTATAGGTGCTCGTGCCCTTGACCAGCTTGGCCGTTGAACCCGCCGGAGCTGTGTACGTGCCGTCACTGGCCTGTGTGAACACGAACGACGCCCCGTCGTCCGCCCGGTACGTCACCTTCCCCGTCGCTACGGTCAGCCCCGCATCGAAGGGCGTCGCCCACCCGCGCCCCAGCAAACCGGTGGCAGATGAGTCCGAACGGTAGGTCCGCTCCAGGGCCAGGGGCACGCCGGGACCCACCAACGAGGCGTCCGTGAGCTGCTCGTAGAACATGCCGGTCGCCGTGTTGACCGGGTCGGCACGGTTCGCCTGCGCGTAGCAGGAGCAGATGCCCGCCTGGGCACCTGGGATGTCCGGGGTGTAGAACGCCTCGATCAGCGGAGAGGTGGTGCCGTAGGGGTCCCACGTACCGTCCGTACCCTTGGTGTAAATCCATGCGTAATACTTCTTACCATCCTCAAGTGGGCCATCCAGCGCGGTGTTAGCCCACCAGAAGCATTGGTCGACAGGGAGCTGACTGGCCGGCCACCAGCCGTAGCACCAGGCCCCGCTGTCCATGATCCCCTTGCCAGCCGGGTCGTAGGTGGCCTTGTCGATCTCCCAGTCGTGAACGATCTTCCCGGCCTCGTCCAGGATGAATATCCACAATCCGGAGTAGTTCGCACCGGTGCCCGAGGCGAACTGTAGGTGCCCGCCAATGAAGAAGCTGCCGGGCCACACCCCGTTAGAGATTGATACCCATTTCGGGCCGACGGTGGCGGCCGCCGAGAAGGGCGTCGCCTCACTGTTCGCCGCCGGGCCCTTCTTGGGCTGCGCGTTGGGACGGCTGTGCGGCTTCTCGGTCGGCTCCGTGCCTGGCGAGCGCGCATAGTTGCGCATGGGCGAGAGCTCGTCCCGCTCCTGCGCTACCTGCTTGCGCCGCTCAGTCAGGGTCATGGCCTCGGGTGGTTCAGGTATGTCCGCAGCCGTCCGGGCCTCAGCCTGGGCGATGTTCGACGAAGCCGTGGACGGCGGCCGGTCTCGGGGCGACGCCCAGGACGGGACGACACCCGCTATCGCAAGGAGAGCCAGGGCCAGGACGGCCGTGAGAAGTCTTCGCGTCTGTGTGCGCATCGTGAATCACCTGTAGGGCAGCAGTGAATAGAGCCTCGGTGATGTTGATCCACGAAGTATTCGATCTAACGCGCGGTGAGGTACACGACTGGATTACGGCGGAGACTTAAGGGCGACTCCGCTGCATACTTCCTGGTAACGCGACCAGAAGAGGTCGACCAGCCAACCAACTTGGCGTGATTGCGCTCATGCGTACGCCATGGCGTACATGAACTCGCCACCGCCGACGAGCCAACGACATGAAACGGCCCGGTGGCTGGAGAGGAGGCCCGCTCTCGGACGGGCGCCTTACCCCTATGCCCGGCGTCTTAATCAGTTCGCGACAGACGAAGCCGGCGGCACGTCCGCCTTCGACGTCTTCGTCTGCAAAGAAACATTGACTGGCATCGACGACGCCGATCCAGCCCGGAATCGACAATGCGCGGCGCGGGTTGTGGCAGCCCAGCGGGTGGCTGTTCATACGGTCGGGTGAGTGCTGCTGTACCCGCTCCGAGCGAGGCAACTGAGACCACCCATGTCGAAGGGCCCCACCGCGTCTTCGAGCAGTTGCAGGCCCAGGCCGACGTGAAGGGACTGATCATCTAGGTCATCTCGGCGGACTCCACGGTTGCCCGCGCCCACCAGCACGCGGCCGGTGCCCGCAAAAAGGGGATCAGCAGGTCGAGCCGCCCGGCGGCGTCTTCTCCGAGCCTGACGACAACGGGCTTGGACGCTCCCGGGACGGGCTGACCACCAAGATCCACCTCGCGGTCGAGCAGGCCCAGAAGCCGATGTCGCTGGTGATCACGGCCGGGCAGCGCGGCGACTTTTCCCCAGTTTCAGGTCGTCCCGGGCCGCATCCGGGTCCCCCGGCCCGGGCAGGGACACCCGGGCAGCCGGCCGGACAAGGTCCGCGCGGACAAAGCGTACGGCTCCCGCGCGAACCGCGCCTACCTGCGCCGACGCCGCATCCGCTGCACGATCCCGGAGAAGCGCCCGCCCAGACAGCCAACCGCAAGAAACGCGGCTCCCGCGGGGGCCGACTGCCGACGTTCGACAAGGACGACTACAAGAAGCGCCACGCGGTGGAGTGCGGGATCAATCGCCTCAAGCGCCACCGCGCGGTGGCCACGAGGTACGACAAACTTGCCGTCCGCTACGAAGCGACCGTGCTGGTCGCGGCCATCAACGAGTTGATGTGACCAGCACTTTCGGACGTCAGTCGAGTACGGCGTCAATCTCCACTTCGACAAGCCAGTCGGGATCGATGAAGCGTGAGACCTCAACGAAGGTGCAGGCTGGCCGGACAGACGCGAATCGCTCTCCGTGTGCTCGTGCAGCTTCCTTCCAACGACTCACGTCCGTGAGCATGATGCGGGTCCGCACGACGTCTCCCGGTGAGGCCCCCGCTGCCTTCAGTGCCGCCTCGGCAATGTCGAGGTACCTTACGGTTTGGGCATAGACGCCGCCTTGCCCCACGGTCGTTCCGTCGTCGCCGATGGGGGCAGTGCCAGCAACCGCGATGTGCACGCCTCTGCGGATTGCCCGGGAAAATCCAATCTGGGGTTCAAGCGGTGAGCCAGAACTGACCGTCTGCCGAACAACATCCTTCGCACCATGCTCTCAGATCACGGCACTTTCGAAACACGCCCTACATCCAGTGCGAATTGTTGATCTACCCAGTGGGTTCGTCGGTGAGTGGAAGAGGCAGTTTGAACGCGCCACTTCACGAACGAGTCCCGGCCCTTATGGCAGTGGGCGGAGCATGGTCGCGTAGACCGGGGCGTCGGGGAATGGCTGCTGATCACCGATGTACTTATATCCCCACTGTTCGTAGAGCGCCTGCACCTTCGGATGGCTCGGCTCCACCAGGAGCGTCACCCGCTCCTCCGGGCGGTTGGCGAGGAGTGCTTCGTGGATGTGGTGGGCGTTGCCGGTCTTCCGCCACGGCTGGCGGACCATCAGCTCGAACAGCGCGAGTGTGCGCCTGCCGCCTGTCTCATCGATGTCTTCCTTGGGCAGTGGGCTGAGCATTCCCGCCCACCACCTCGACCCTTCAGGCAGGGCGGAGCCGTATGCGTAACCGATGGCCTCGCCGCCGTCGTACCCGACGACGACTTCCCAGCCGGGGCGGGAGACGTGCCCGTCCAGGCGCTCCTGGAAGCGTTCCACGGAGAAGAAGGGGTCGGAGAGCCGGTCTGCGTAGACCTCTGCGTAGACCTCGGCGAGCGTGGTGCGTACACCGTCGTCGAGTTCGTTCGGGCCGTAGTGGCGCAGGGTTACGGTGCCGTGGGGGTTCACGGGTGTCTCCTCGGTGAGGTGGCGGTGCGGTCGTTCCATTCGCGAGTGGTCCTCGCATGCGGGGCCTGGTTGTTGAGGTGCCGGGTGAAAGTGCTCAGCAGATGAGGAATGCGGCCGGTCGGGGTGGATCCCGGCGGCGGCATCACCGCGGCGGCGGTGGAACAGGCTTGGTCGATGTCCCCCTGGCCGAGCTGGGCGAAGGCGACGTGGACGGTGTAGTACGCGCGGTTGCGGCGCTGGTCGTCGCGGAGGTCGGACAGGCAGCGGTGCAGGTGGAACTCAGCCTTCTCTGCGTTTCCCAGGCGTAGATGGGTGATGCCGGTCAGACCGTCCAGTTCGCCCCGAGTGTAGAAGTCCATGGACGCCGGCCGGAACGCTTCCGGGTCAGCGCGGGTGAACGCGCGGCTCGCGTGGTCCAGAGCGTGCTGGGCGCGGGAGTGCTCGCCCAGCGCCGGGAGAGACAGAGCCAGTCGAGCGTGGGTGAGCGAGGCGTATCGGGGGTCGCTGCGGTGAACGGAGGTGCCCATGGCTGCTTCCGAGGCGGCGACCGCGTCGGCCCACCGTCCGCGCTGTCCGGCGAGCATGGATGCGTAGCGCCAGATCTGGTGCTGTGCCTGCCCGTCGCCGGACAGCCCGGCGAGAGTGATGGCCTTCTCCATGTGCCGCTGTGCGTCTCCGAGTCGGCGGGAGTCCGTGGCGGCCCACATCGCTGTTGCGGTGAAGGTGGCGGCCAGCGCGTAGAGACGGCTGCGGATACGGGTGGTGGCACTGCCGTTCTGCTGGAGTTCCATGGCATGCGCGCTCAGAGCCACCGCACGGGTTTCCAGCTCGGGGCCACCACCGTTCTGGTCGTCCAGCAGCCACAGTTCCGCGAGCTTGTCCCGAAGCCGCTGCACGTCGCCCGCGCCGACGGTGAGTCGGGTCGAGGGAATGGCGGACAGGGCCGTTCCGGTGGTCGCGGCTATAAATGCTCGGCGATGCACAGGATCCTCCGACGATCGCGCTGCCAGGGCCGGGTCCTTGCCCCGACGAACGAACCCTAAGTCCGTCGCGGCCAGCCCGGTGATCTGCTCCAGCGCGGCCCGTGTAGCCGACTTGGGCCATCGCACACGTCCAGCCTTCCAGCCGCGAACGTCGGAGCCGTCGAGCCCGCCCATCTTGCCGGTCAGCTCGCCGATGACCTGATTGACCTTCTCAGCCAGGGCGTTGGAACTCATCTGGTGCTCAGACATCCATGCACTGAGCGCGTCATTCCGTGTGCTGCTCACCACTTCACGGTAGGCCGAGACGAGCGAGCAAAGGTAAAGAGAATGTCAAATCCCCCTAGGGGATGTGCCGCGAGAAGTTGTTGATCCCCCTAACCAAGGGACGTTGAGGTGGCGTTAAGTCGCGGTACGGCTTCACTCCGTGCCGACGCGACAGGCGTTCACGGGCGGAGTGCGGCGCCACCCACGATCACGAGGCACGCCATGACTCGTACTGATCAGGAGAAGACGCGGCCCGACCCGCCAGGCCGGGAACGCGGGAAGAGCGGCCGTCACGCGGTGCGCCAGTCCCTGCGCCCCGGCTTGGCACTTGGTGTGTTGGGGGCTTTACCGCCCCTGGCAATCCTCGCCCCCCACATTGGCCCCCGATGAGCCCCGCCAGCGCCGTCGCGCCGCCCGCTGCACAGCTGAGGACGGGCGTCTTCGAGGTGGCCATGGCACCGGACCCGGCTCGCGTCGCCCAGATACGGCGCATCACCGTCGCCCACATGCGACTGTGGGCCGTCCCCGCCACGTTGGCGGAGGACGTACGGCTTGTCGTCTCCGAACTGGTCACCAACGCGGTCGAGCACGGCCACGGGACCGTGAGCCTGCGGATGCGGCACACCGGCAGCCACCTCCACATCGAGGTCACCGACGCCAACCCGACACCCGCCCAGTTATGTGCTGCTGCGGATGACGACGTGTGCGGACGCGGTCTGTTCCTCGTTGACGCTCTCTCTGGGAACTGGGGTGTCAGCAACGGCGGCACCACCACCTGGGCCACCTTCCACGTCCCCGAGGGAGGGGTGTGATGGTCGCTGTCGATGAAGCCACCGCCGCCGAACTGCTGGGGCGACCGGACACCTCCAAGGACGAGGCGAAGCGCCGCCTCGTCTATCTCCTGTCCCGCTCTCTCGCTGACGAGGGGATCAGCGATGACCTGATCGACACGCTCGAAGAGGTGCTCGCCGACCGGCCCGGACGCCCAGCCCGCAGCTGGCGGCTCGATGACCTGGCGATCCGCCTCGGGCTCCCCGCGTGTCGTCAGCAGCCCCCCGAGGTCGTGCCGCTGAGCTGCGAGGACGCGGCGCGGATCAACGACCGGTTCCGGCGGGCCACCCGTCAGCTCGTGCAGGTGGTCCCGCACCGCGTCGCGATGTACCCCACCGAGGAACTGCGCCACCTGCTTGCTCTGCGCGACGAACAGCCAGACCCCGACGAGGCGCTGTGGTATCTGCGCCGGTACGCCCTGGCGATTCTCGCGCTCTTGGACCTGATGGGAGACGACGCATGACGCCTCCTGTCGCAGATGTCGGGCCGCTTCCCCTCGCGGCTCGACGCTCCGCCCGGCGCTGGGAGAACACGGCTCCGTATGTCCCTCACGGGGAGCCGAAGCGCCTCAGCGCCGGGCGGACACCCAACCGCTCCGCCCTCGCTCTCTTCGTCGCGCTCGCCCTCGTGACGCTGCGCCGGGCGCGACACCGACGGCGACCGGCACTCGTCATACACCGCCTGGTGGCCGCCGACGAGCTGCGGTTCGCCGCATGGTGCCAGCGGATCGATCGTTCACACGCACTGAGGAGTTGAGCAGTGACCACCATGATCGTCACGAGGGTCTTCCTCGCGCCCCGAGAGCGGCAGGTGCTTGAGGGCCTGGCCGCCGGCAACACGCTTGCCGTGGTCGCGCAGGACCTCAAGATCCGCGAAGGGACCGCTGCCAGCTACCTGAGGCAGGCGAAGACCAAGCTGCATCGCGTGAGTGAAACCCCCGCTGCCATCGCTGTCGGCTACGCCACGAGGGCCATCCCGCACCCGCCGTTGCTCGACCCCGGAACGCTGTACCTGCCGCGCGAACAGCGCGCCCTTGTCCCGCTGATCGCGCGGGGCATGGGGCTCGCGCATATGGCCACGGAGCTGAACCGGCCGGTCAACGACGTACGCGCGGATGGCCGTGAACTCCTCACGAAACTCGGTGCCCGCAACCGGAACCACCTGATCCCCCGGGCGTGGCAGGTCGAGATCCTCACCACGGACCAGGTGGCGACATGGCTCCGCTGACCCCCACCGTGTCCGATGCGGCCGAGATCGCGCGCCTGTCCGCCGCGCATCTTCCCTTCGAGGGCGCGAGCTGGGCGACCTGCCTCGGCGCCGGGCTTGATCGTGGGGAAGGGCTTCCCGGCGAACGCGGGAAAGCCGGTGGTCAGCCCTGTGCTCGTACCGCTGTCCCGGCAGGGCGGCGCGTGGGGTTCAGTGAAGCTCGGGTTTCGCTGAGCGTGACATGAGTTCTTTGATGGCCTGTTGTAGTGGTGTGCCGCCGTGGACGATGCCGACAACGGTCTCGGTCAGTGGCATGTCTACGCCGTGGCGTCGTGCGAGGTCGAGGACGGACCGGCAGGAGGTGACGCCTTCGGCAGTCTGCTTGGTGACTGCGGCGGTTTCGGCGAGGGTGAGGCCGCGGCCGAGGTTGGCGCCGAAGGTGTGGTTGCGGGACAGGGGTGAGGAGCAGGTGGCGACGAGGTCGCCCATGCCGGCGAGTCCGGCGAGGGTCTGGGGGCCGGCGCCCATTGCCTGGGCGAGGCGGGTGGTTTCGGCCAGGCCCCGGGTGATGAGTGCGGCCTGCGTGTTCTTGCCGAGGCCGTGGCCGTCGGCGATGCCTACGGCCAGGGCGATGACGTTCTTGACCGCGCCGCCGAGTTCGCAGCCGATGACGTCGGTGGTGGTGTATGGGCGGAAGTACGGGGTGTGGCAGGCGGCTTGGAGGCGTTCGGCGACGTCCTTGTCCGCGCATGCCACGACGCTGGCGGCGGGCTGTCGGCGGATGATCTCGCCTGCGAGGTTGGGGCCGGTGACGACCGCGATCCGCTCTGGCCCGGCTCCTGTGATGTCGGCGATGACTTCGCTCATCAGCGAGGCCGTGCTGAGCTCGACGCCTTTCATCAGGGAGACGAGGACGGTGTCGTGCGCGAGGAGGGGTGCCCAGGTCGTCAGGTTGGCCCGCAGGGTCTGCGCGGTGACGCTGAGGACAGCGAAGTCAGCGTTCTCGGCGGCCTGTGCCGCGTCGGCCGTCGCCGTGATCCCGCTCGGGAGGGTCACGCCGGGCAGATAGTCGGGATTGCTGCGGGTGCTGTTGATGGCGTCGACGAGTTCGGCACGCCGCCCCCACAGCGACACTTCACACCCGGCGTCGGCGAGGATCATGGAGAAAGCGGTGCCCCAGGATCCGGCCCCGTAGACGGCCACACGAGTCGGCATCGGCCGGTGCACCTACCTTTCGTTTCATGCCCCGGAACGGCTCTGTCGTGCCGTGGCGCTTGAGGGTGCGTCCTCAATACTGGGCCGCCTCAGCGTAACGGTGACGGAGCGTCGATTTCCGAGTGCCGGTGCATGTGTGCGGGCCTCGGTGAGCATGCTTTCGGCCTGCTGGTCGCCGAGGTGGCGGCGCAGGTCCGCTTCGTGTCCGGTCCACAGTTGGTAGAGGCGGTGCCACATCGCCGGTTCGCCTGGTCGCTCTTCCTCCGATTCCAGCTCCAGGCCGGCCGCCGCGGCCCGGTGCGACCACGGCGGGGCGACGGGGTTTGTGTGGCGGCCGCCGGAGGTGAGGACAGCCCGGCTGCCGGGGCGTAACACCCGGCGCATCTCTCTGAGCGTGCCCATCCGGTCGGGGGCGAATCCCAGGGCGTCGATGCAGACGATGCCGTCGGCCTGCGCGTCGGGGAGGCCGGTCGCCTCCAGGGTCGCGACGCGGAAGGCGGCCTGTCCGGGCGGTACGAATGCGGGAGTTCGTCGGGTGGCCAGGGCGATTGCCGTCGGTGAGATGTCGATGCCGACCAGGTGCACGGACAGTGCGCGGGCCAGCCACAGCCCTGCGCCTCCGGTGCCGCATCCCAGGTCGATGAGCCGCTGGCCGGGGCGCAGCCGCAGTCGGCTGATCAGGGTCCCGAGCAGGGGCCAGTCGCATGAGCTGGAGGCTTCCAGCTCATGTGGGTAGGCGTCGCCCATGGCTTCGGCGTAGAGCTGTGCGACCAGGGTGGTCGAGGCTCTGGCCGTGTGGAAGGCGTCGTATACGGCTGCGAGCTGCTGCTCGGTCGCGGTCTGGTGGCTCCGGTGGCTCTCACCCATGGTGGTTGCCTGGGCGGGGGATGGAGCGGATGATGCGCATTTCCAGTCCGGGGCTGATGACCTTCGCTCCGGCGTAGGCGTCGGACTGGTGCAGGGTGACGGCGATCGGCTCGTGGCCGGTGACGGAGGCGATCCGGGCGGCCACTGACGCCGTTTCCTGGGTGAAGTCCGGCTCGGCCGGCCCGTAGTGGCTGATGAGGGTGTTCCAGTCGGCGGTGCCCGGCCAGGCCGGTTCGGGGGACGGAGGGCGGGCGGCGAAGGCGTTCTCGTGGGAGTCGAGGTCGTCGCGGGTGCCGGCGATGCAGGTCAGCCGGGACTGGGCGGCTTCGGTGAGGGCTCGGGAGAGCGCGATGTGCGGATCGCGGTGGCATCCAGATCCGGCGAAGAGGACCGGATAGTCCTCCGACCAGATGTAGGCCGCGCACACGGGGAGCTGGTGGTCACTGTCCACGAGCGCTATCTCCAGGAACATGCCGGCAGCCTGGAACCGGCCGATCAGCTCCCGGCAGTACGGGTCGTCCACGCTCTGCGGGTCGACCAGGGTGCGGCGGCGTCCCCCGCTTGCGTAGTCGCAGTGCAGGACGTCCCGCTCGACGACCTCGAACAGCCCGTGCAGGATCGCTTCCTCCAGAGTGTTTCCACAGGCCAGGCCGTTGCTCGTGACATGGAAAGGCTCCGGCTGCGATACATCGCGCCGTACGCGGCGCCGGACCAGGTCGGCGGGGACCGGGATGTCCTGACCGCTGAGCAGACCCGCGCCCGTAACCCAGTCCAGCTCGATGTCCTTGAGGCTTTCGTGATGGAGCTTCACCGGCAGGAGAGCCATCGGGTAGGGCGGTTCGAGGGCGCGGTAGGAGCCGCGTACTGGTGCTGTCGCCGGGAGCTGCTCGGCGTGCCACAGTTCCGCGCCCTCCAGCACGGCCGAGATCTTGGCCAGCTCGTCGCTCGCGCCTTTGCCCTGGGAGGTGACGAGGGTGTGCGAGTGCGGGCGGATCGCCGTCCACACCGGGATACCGAGGTGATCGAGACCCGTGAGGCACGCCACGCGGGAGATACCGAGGTGCTCCAGCTCCGGTTCCAGAGCCCGCCACGTTTCCCCCGGGGGCCTGGTGCGCACCGTGCCGTCGAGGACAATCCGGCTCACCGTCCCACCTCCTGATCGTGTAAAAACCCCAGTACGAACACCTTGACCGCGTCCACCGCATCGCGGTCGCCCTGGAATCCACGGGCCCAGGACTCGTCCTCCAGTGCGTCATCCGTCTGCGTGGACCAGAGTGAGGCGAGGAGCCTGCGGGCCAGGCTGTTCTTGATGGCGTCCGGGAAGAAGCCCTGGTGCGATCGGGCCGTCTCCTCGTTGCGCGCGACATACCGGGCGATGGCGGTCCGGTCGGCCGGTGTCTCGCGCACCAACAGCCGGGCCACCGTGTCCTGGTCCGTCAGGTCTGTCTCCGGACGGATCACCGCGCAGGCCAGCGAGCGGGGCAAACCCGCCGCGCCGGACGCGGCCGTGCTGAGGTAGTCCCACCACAGCTCTTTGAACTGCGGGTCGAAGAGCTGCTGATAGGTGATCCGGTGACGTGTCGCCAGCTTGACCCCCTCGACGGTCTGTACGGCGAACATGTTGGCCCACGCGCGGAAATGGCGGGTCCGCCAAACCAGCGCGGACGGCGGCGACGCGGGCGTGCCGGCGAGGGACAGTGCGGTCTTCAGCGCCCGCAAAGCGTCGGCCCGTTTGAGATCGCCGAAGTGCCGGTCCTCAGCCACGCGCGCGGTGAGCCACCGGGCGAACTCCTCGGCTCCGCACCGACGGCTGATGACCAGGACGGCCGTCAGTGACCGGTGCGGGTAGTAGACGCCCCGCAGTTCCCCGAGGACCTCCGCGGACGCGTCCGGTGTGATGACTCCGGCTGCCGCTGCGAGCTTCAGCACGTGGCGGAGATTGACCAGGGGCCAGGTCACCGAACGCATATCAGCATCGGCCGACTGCCCGACGGCGACTTCATCGTCCCCCTGGATCCTTCCGGCGGCGTAGGCGTCGTAGATCTCGCCCACTCCGACCATTCCGCACGGTGCCAGCTCAGCCGCGCGCAGGGCGCCGATGCTCGCGGCGCCGACGACGCGCACGCCCTTGCCGAGAGCCCAGATGATCTCTTTGTGCCGGACGGCGGGCGTGTGGTGGTAGACGCCGTCGATGATGACCACGCTGTCCGCTGCGGCGATACCGGTGTCGAACAGGTCACCGTGCCGGATGGGGAGCCGTGGGGCGAACCGGGGATCGGACAGTACCGGGTCGTCCGGGCTGAGCGTCGGCCCGGTGAATACGTGGATCAACCGCACCTTCTCCTTTGGCTTTGAGTACGAGGGGGTGCCCTGCGCCGATGGCTGCACAGCACCCCCTCGCCCCCATCAGCGGGTCAGAACGTGTAGCACTCTTCCTGCTCGACGTCCTCGGACCGAACGACCGCGGACGGCTCGATCACCTCCATGACGTCCGTCTCGCCCTCCTGGACGCTGCTCTGGGCAGCCGCCTGCGACTTCGAGATCTCCATCTCTCATCCTCCTCAGGTGTAGCGGGCTGAATGCGCCCCTGGTGGGGCACACGGTGCACGGCAGCCGCCCCGTGAACGGAGCGGCTTGCCGTGCATCACACATCGTCAGCCCGGGGCACGGGCCGAGGGAACGGCCTCCTGTCTGCCTCTGGTTGCGCCCGTCTGCCTCCGATTGCCTTCTCGTGCAGGCACCTTGACCGGCTCCACGAGAGGGGCAGGACACTGGGAACGGTGGGTACACATGTAGCTCCGCCCGCCATAAATAGGGGGAGGACCGCGCGTGGCCGCAGCCGTGGACGACGGGGCCGGGGGCCTCCTGCAATTGGTGTTGGATCAGGAACGCTGCGACGGCAATACGTTCGCCCGCCGCCTGGCGGCCCACCACCAGCGTCTCGGCCTCGGAACCATGGCCTGCCGCCCGGAGAAAATCTCCCGGTGGAAGAAGGGCCGTAGCCGGCCGGACCGCCGCGCCACCATCGCCATGGCCGACATGCTCGGCGTCCCCCTCGACCAGGTCCACGCGCTGGGCTGGCCCCACTGGTTACGGCTCGCGCTCAGAGACGACCGTGCGCTGCTCGCCTCCCCATGGACACCATCCGGAACCGTCCAGGCACTGGAACTCGTAGGAGGGTCCGCCGACATGGAACGCAGGGAATTCGTGATCACCGGCGGCACGCTGGCCGCCCTACTGGCGAACTGGGCCGCCGCCTCACCGGCGACCGCCGTCCTCTCCTCCCACCGGCGCCCCCTGATCAACGACCACACCCCCCGGCTCATCGAGGACCGCCTCGCCACCCTCAGACACCTGGACGACCAGATCGGATCGGGCCAGACCTATGCCCTCGCCTGCGCCGAACGCCGGATGATCACCCACACCCTCAAGAACACCTCCTACAGCGCCACCACCGGCCGCCGCCTGTTCGCCGCCGCCGCCGAAGCATCACGTATCTCAGGCTGGTGCGCCGTCGATTCCGGCCACCCCGCGCAGGCGCAACGCCACTACCTGGCCGCCTTGCGCTCCGCCGGGAGCGCGGCCGACCCCGTTGTTACCGCCAACACCCTCGGCTTCTGGGCCATGCTCCGCTACAGCACAGGTGACCCCGAAGGCGCGCTTCAACTCGTCGACGCTGCCCACCGTCACGCCGTCCGAGCCGACTCGCTCAGGATGACCGCGGTACTCCACGCACGTGCCTCCCGCGCCCACGCACGCGCCGGAAACACCCTGGCCAGCCAGCGGGCCGAACACGCTATGTTCGACACCTACGAACGCGTCGGCCCACCGGACGACGAACCCGCATGCGTGTACTGGATCAACCGCGACGAACTCCACGGCTGGGCCGCCACCAACGCCCTCGACCTCCGCGACCCCCGCCGCGCCCTCACCCACCACGCCGCCATCGCCACCGCCCACCAGGTCGGCACACACGACCAGCCCCCGCCGCGCACAGCCGCTCTACGCCTCACCCGCGAGGCCGACGCGCATCTCGCGCTCGGAGACATCGACGCCGCCGTACACACCGCCAACCGGGCAATACAAACCCTCGGCGGCGTCACCTCCTCCCGCGGAACCAGCCTCCTCACGGGACTCAAAAGCAAGCTCGCCGCACATACGACCCCCCTCGTGAGGGACTTCCTGGAAAGAACCTGACCAGTCGGCATACGGCGTGAGAAGCAAAGTCTGTTTCCTGTTAGAGCAGCCCGGAGCAAAGCGGTACCGAGATGCTGGTGTCTCTCTACCGGGAGGGCACCCAACGGTCTGTCTGCCGTTGCGGTGGCTGGGCCGCTTCAGCATCACCAAATCCACATGGAGGATGAATTGCCCGCCCCATACCGTGGCCTGATTCTCGACTTCGGTGGCGTTTTGACCACTCGCATGAGGCTGAACGGCGAGGCGTTCGAGAGGTCCGAGGGACTGAGCCCGGGTGCCTACTTCCACGCGCTCGGCCAGCACCCGGAGGGCGTCGCGATCTACTCGGCGCTGGAAGTCGGGGAGGCCACGCAAGAAGACTGGAACCGTGTCATCGGAGGCATCCTCGGCATTGACCCGACGGACCTGATGCGGCGCGCACTCGCCAACCTCCACCCGGAACCTCAGATCGTCGAGGCAGCCCAGCGCGCCCGCGCGGCGGGAATCAAGGTCGCCATCCTCAGCAACTCGTTCGGCATCGAGCCGTACAACCCGTACGAGGACAAGGGGATGTGGCGCGACTTCTTCGACGCAGTGATCTTGTCGGAGCTGGAGGGTGTACGGAAGCCGTCGCCGACCATCTACCAGCGTGCGCTGGAGGCTCTGGAGCTTGAGGGTCCGGAGTGCGTGTTCGTCGACGATCACGCTGAGAACCTGCCTCCGGCCGAGGCCCTGGGTATCCAAACCATTCACCACACCACCGACCCCGCGGCTACCGCGGCGCTCCTGGATTCCCTGCTCCGCGATCGCACCCCCGCCTGACCGGCGCCGCCGAGGAAACGGAGACCTACGTGCAAGACGCCATGCCCTTCAAGCACTCGGCCGGCCCAGTGCCGCGCAGTCGGCACGCAAGTGGGCCCGCCGCACTGTTCTTTTACGGAACGCGGGTGGATCAAGTCTAAGCCGGTGGAGCGGGTGTGGTTGGTGTCCTGCCTACTTTGGAAGCTCCCCGGGGCGGGCCACTGCACGGCCGCGCGGTGTGTGCGGACGTGGCCCTCAGGGGACGATGGACAGACTGCGCTTTGCAGGAGCCGTCACGTGTCGGGCCTCACCGTCGAAGGTGGTGAGGGTGAGCCCGAAGAGGAGCCGGTTCATCTCCTCACTGGTGAGCCCGAGTTCTGCCGCGACGGACCAGGGGCGAACGCGCTTCGAACGCAGCGCGGTGAAGACTTTCGTCAGTACCTGCGACGTTTCGCGCTGGCCCATGCCCTGCGGCTCGTTGGACCGGTACCCCAACCGGCTCAGCTCGGCGCATGTGGACCGGTACTGCCAGTCGGAGAGCAGGCCCAGATCGTGGATGCGGTAGGTCAGGGCCATGGCGGAGACATTCCAGATCTTCTTGCCGTGAAGGATCTGGTCGACGTGCGCGCCCGACGGCATATGCCCCAAAACGCTCGCTCGCGGCATCAGGAACGCGGAGGCGAACTCGTTCGCTTGCCGTTCGGCCTCGGGCCCTGAGCAGGCATGCTCGCTACCGTGCATGACGAGATGGCCCAGTTCGTGGGCTGCGTCGAAGCGGCCACGCTCGGCTGACTTGAGCGTATTGAGGAACACGAACGGAACGCCGTCGCGCCAAACCGCGAATGCGTCGACTTCGGCGTGGTCGGGATCCAGTGAGAACACCCGAACCCCATGTGCCTCCAGAAGGTGCACCATGTTGGGTGCCGGCGCTTCTCCCAGGCCCCAGCGGGTGCGGACCATGCCAGCGGCTGTCTCCGGGTCGGGTTTGCCCAGTGAGGGCACGTTCACTGCTGGGAGGTGGAATCTTTCATCGATCCACTCGTACAGCATCGCGCCCAACGTGCCGGCGGCCCGAGCGGCTTCGAGGACTCTCGCCGACGTCTTGCTGCGCGCCCGCCAGGAGATACCTTCGGCGGGGAGCTCGTCCAGCGCCGGGCCCTCGAAGAAGGCGGCAGGAAAGTCCAGCGCCGAGGCGATCTTGTTGAGAGTGTCAGGACGTGGTGCGGTGCGTCCCGTCTCGTAGTTCGACAGGCTCTGCAGTGACACCCCAGCCAGGTCCGACAGCTCAGCGAGGGTGAGGCCCCTGCGCTTGCGGGCCAGCGTGATACGTGACGGGGTAACCATGTGGGGCTGCCTCAGTTATTGGCGGTGCACGGTGGGGCGACAGGGTTCGCCGCCCCACCGACGGGCCTCAGCGGAAGTCGACGGGGATGTCGATCTCTCCAGGCCCATCATCGTTCACGGGTTCGATTCCGTCCATCACCAGGGTGGGAAGCGGAATCCGTCTACCCCATTCGACCACGAAGCCGTCCTCGAACCTCTTTGGCTGCGACAGTTCGCAGTCGATCCGCACAGTGTCGCCGATCTTGGTGCGGTAGGACAGCAGGAACCACGTCTTGAGGGCGTAAGCCTCTTCTTCACTCAACGCAACCCCGTCAGGACCGGCACCGGCTACGAACAGAGCCGTCTGTACGTGCGAGGTACCTTCACCGGCATTGGCGCGAGTGACCATGTCGGTGGCGGGTCCGCGTCGGCGTGCGTTCTTCGGGAACAGGCTTGCCTGTCCCGTGGCGGCGTCGCCGATCATCACGCCCATCGCGACCGACCGGTCCGCGTTGCAGACAAGCTCCAGGCGACCGTGGATGAGCCGGGCCCACCCCTCCTTCTCGATGTGGAACTCGCGGATGGTCCGCACGTGCGCCTCGTAGGCCCGTCGGCCCGCCGTTCCCGTCGGGTCATTGGGGACGGCGGTGCGCCTCGCAGCCTCGCCCGCGCGCAGTACGTTGTGCAGGAACTCCAACCTGGTCCCCAGGCCGCCCAACTGGGCCCGTACGTCATCGGGTTCAGGGGACGGCTTCGCGAGGGACAGGACCAAGGGAACCTCCGGGAGTCGATAGCAGGCTTATAAAGACTCTACCGCAAACGAGGATTGAGTTTTATAAGACCCTCCAGGGTCCGTGATTTGGGAAGGCCCGTACAGCTCGTGCCGACGAGTGCAACTGGGACGCAGAAGTGGCCTGTCTGCGGCAGTTGTTCGCAAGGGAGAGGGCGGAAGGGACTGCTCCCTTCGACTGCAAGAGTTTCCCCCGAGATGATCTCCTTGCCCGCGGGGCCGCGTACCCGTACAGGCCGGCAGCGATCCGGCCGACAACGGTGTCCGGCTTCTATGGTCCGCCTCCTGCCGTGTCGCTGTTGCTGTGTGAGCTCGTGCGGCGCGTGCTCGGGCGATCGGGGCAGGGCGTTGGGGGAGGCGGTGGCTTCGCCAGGTGAGGACCTGCGCGTGGAGCGTGCGTCATCCACTGCTCGCTTGTCGACTGCTTGCTGCAGTTGGTGCTCCGGGGTGTGGCCCTGCGGCTTCGGCGTTGGTGAGCGCGGCGGCGAGGGATGCCCGGTGGCGGTTGGTGAGGATTTCTGGGTGGACGTTTCCGCCTCTTGAGTGGTGCGCAAGTGGTGCGAGAGGCCATGAGCGGTCTAGACAACAATGATCCCCGGGCCACTGGCCTGGGGCTTTCTCACGGAGCGGGTGACAAGAATCGAACTCGCGCTCTGAGCTTGGGAATCACAGGTGCTTTGTTTGCTTCCTTGCAGGTCAGCGACTTAAGTAGCTGTTGTGTGTGAGTTGTGGAGCAGCCGTCACGTGCTTCGATTGGCCGTGGTCTACCGCCTCTGCTGGTGCGGCGGTAGTGACGAGACACCGGGGGGACGCTCCGTCGTCGTGTTCGCCAAGCGGAACTACGGGCTGCGGGCGCCCGTCGAAGGGGAGCTGAACCATGCGCGGTTCATTGAATTCAGCGCCCAGACCCGGGTGAGCGGTGTCGACCTTCGCTGGGAGAACGGTGCCGCCTGCCTCATTCGCAAGGGCGCCGCCGCCCAGGTGATCCAGTGGGTGAAGACAAGTGGCGGGCTCGTACCGCCGAGGCCCGACGGTTCACCGACTCGATCTCCGCCTCGGGCGACAACCTGCTGACGGCGCGGGCCATCACGGACGCGCCTGGCAGGGACCAGGCGCGCCGTCCTGCAGGCGGGTTCGGCACTGCTGCGTACCTTGGCTCCCCGCGGTTATCGAGCCGCCGTCCCCGTGGGCCGGTCCGCGTTGAGAGGCTGTGCCGCATAGGTGATGCGTACGACGCCGTCGGGATGGCGGTCCGCACTGGCGGCCACGCCGAAGACATCGGCCAGGATCCGGGAAGTGAGAACGTCGAGGACCTCTCCCGCCGCTACCACGGCTCCTTCGTTGAGGACGATGATCCGGTCGCAGAGCCGGGCCGCGAGGTCGAGGTCGTGCAGTACGGCGAGCGTCGTGGTGCCGGTGGACCGGATCAGTTCCAGGAGCTCGAAACGGGCCCGGATGTCCAGGTGGTTGGTGAGTTCGTCGAGAACGAGGACGTCCGGGCGCTGGGCCAGGGCGCGGGCCAGGAGCACACGTTGGCGTTCGCCGCCGGACAGGGAGGCGAAGTCCCGGTCGGCGAGGAGGTGTGCACCGCATCTCCGGAGGGAGTCGTCCACAGCCTGGTGGTCGTCGGCGCTGTCCCGGCCGAGGAGGCCGTGATGGGGGGTGCGGCCGAGGGCGACGATCTCGGTGACGCTCAGCCCCGACACGTTGCCGCCGTCCTGCAGGACGGCGGCGGTCCGGCGTGCGGCGTCCCGGGAGGAGAGTGTCCAGACGTCGTCGCCGCCGACGCGGACGACGCCGGTTCTGGGGCGCAGGGAGCGGTAGACGGCGCGCAGGAGTGTCGACTTGCCGCTGCCGTTCGGACCGACGAGGCCGACAACCGTGCCCGGCGGCACGTCCAGGGTCACATCACGCAGGATCGGCTGCCGTTCGAGGGTGATGTGGAGCTCTTCGACGGTGAGTCTCATGCGGAGTCCAGTCCTTTGTTGCGGCGCAGCAGCCATAGGAAGAACGGGGCGCCCAGCAGGGCGGTGAGAATGCCGATCGGCAGTTCGTTGGGGCGGTTGAGCGTGCGGGACAGCAGGTCGACGAGGACCAGGTAGATGGCGCCCACCACGGCGGTCAGGGGAATCAGTCTGCGGTGGTCGGCGCCGGTGGCGAGGCGTACGAGATGGGGGATCATCAGGCCGACGAAGCCGATACCTCCCGCGACGGCGATGACCGTGCCCGTGATCAGGGCGGACATCACCAGCAGGAGGCCCCGCAGCCGGTGGACGTCCACGCCGAGCGCTGTCGCGGACTCGTCCCCGGCCAGCAGGGCGTTGAGTCGGCGGCCGAACAGCGAAAGAGCGAGGGCGCCGGCGAGGACGACCGTGGCGACCACGGGCAGCTGATCCCACCTGGCTCCCGAGACGCTTCCGAGCATCCAGAACATGACGGTGCGCAACTCGGTCGGCGTCGCACGCAGTTGGAAGAAGCTCGTGGCCGCGAGGAAGAGGTAGCCGACGGCGACTCCCGAGAGCACCAGCCGGGTTGGTGCCATGCGTCCTCTCTTCTGCCCCAGGACGAAGACCAGAGCTCCGGCGGCCAGAGCGCCGACGAAGGCTGCGGAGGAGACGCCGAGCCCTCCCAGTGTCGCGCCGCCGGCCGCGGTGATGGCGAGGACGGCGCCGAGTGACGCTCCGTAGGAGAAGCCGAGAACGGTCGGATCCGCGAGCGGATTGGATACCACCGCCTGGAGGATCACGCCGGCGATCGCGAGCCCGGTGCCGACCAGCGCGGCCAGTACGACACGGGGCGTGCGGAAGCTCCACACGATCTGGTCCGTGGCGGGATCGCCCGTCGCGCCGCCACCTGTCAGATGACGGAGGATGATGTGCCACACCTCCGCGACCGGGATGGTGACCGCCCCGATACTGACGCCCACCACCATCACCAGGGCGAGCAGGGCCAGGAGCACCGTCAGCAGGAGCGGCAGGGGAAGCCGGTTCAGAACGCGTCGGGGTGAAGCTTCCTTGCCAGCTTGTCGACCGCCAGGTCGTTGCTCGGCCCGAGGTACATCGAGTCCGACAGGATGGTGTACGTGTTGTTCTTGGCGGCCGGCCACTGGGGGAACTCCTTGAGCAGTTTCTTGGCGTACGCCTCGGGGGCGGGGTCGTTGTAGCTGATGACGACGAGCTCGTCGACGGCGGTGGCGGCCACCTTCTCCTTGCTCAGGTCGACGAAGGTGGTCCTGGAGGAGTTCGCGAAGGCGTTGGAGCCGCCGGCCTTGGTGAGGATGTCGTTGATGATGCCGTTGGCGACGACCGCGCTGAAGTCGTTGCCGCCCATGGCCATGTTCGAGAAGAGCACCATCACGTTGGGCTTGTCCTCGCCCGCGATCTTGGCGGAGATCGTGTCGACGCGTTTCTCGGACTCGGCGATCAGCTTCTCCGCCCGGTCGCTCACGCCGAAGATCTTGCCGAGGTCGCGCAGCAGTGTGTAGCTGTCGGCGACGGTCATCTTGGAGGGGTCGTCGTCGCAGCCCTGCGGCGAGATGTAGCTGTTCGCGCTCACCGAGCTGAGGTCGTCGCGGGTGGCGAACCCGTTCTTCGCGTCGAACCCGTAAGAGGTGACGGACAGGACCAGATCGGGACGCAGCCCGAGCATCGCCTCGCGGGGGATGTCGTAGGCGTCGTTCAGCTTGACGTCGCCCGTGGGCAGGGCCTTGATGGCCTCGGCCCGCCCCTCGACCTCGGATTTACCGTACGACTGCTGGTTGGCGATGATCCGATCGCCGAGGCCGAGCGCGAGGAGCGAGGAGACCTCGGCGACGGACATGCCGTTCATGACGACAACACGCTCGGGCGCCTTCGTGAAGGTCTGCTTCTCGCCGCAGTTCTCGACGGTCACCGGGTAGCCCGATCCGGACCCGGCCTGGGCCTCGGGCGACTTGTTGCTCGCCGTTCCCGTCGAGGAGTCGGCGCATCCGGCCGCGAGCAGACAGAGCGCGGTGACCGCGGTGACCGCGATGGCAACCGGTCGTTTCCTGGACATTTTGGCTCCTTGGTGCTGCCTGATCAGATTTTCCGTCCGAGTAGTCGGGGCGGAAGCCTCCGTGGTTCCCCCTCTCCGCCGCATCAGGCCGCCGCACCTGTGAGATCCGGCACGGACGTGCGGTGGGACGTGCCCGTCCCACCGATCGCCGAGCGCTCGGCGGCGGTGAGCATGCCGATCAGATGGCCGCGGGCGCGGGACACCCGGGAGCGGACAGTGCCCACCGGACAGCCGATGGTCTGGGCGGCTTCCTCGTAGGGCAGGCCGACCAGTTGAGTGAGTACGAAGGCGTCGTGCCGTTCCGCCGGGATGGACGCCAGCAGCTCCGCGAGGGCGATACCTTCCTCGAACCCGGGGACGCCCCGCGGTGTGGCCCTCTCGGCCGCGACGCGCCAGTCCACCTCGTCGGAGAGGACCGGCCGGACGGCCGCGTACCGAAGACTGTCGATGAATGATCGTCGGGCGATCGACTGCAGCCAGGTACGGGCGGAGGAACGGCCCTCGAAGCGGGGCAGGCTGCCCAGCGCTCGCAGGAAGGTCTCCTGGGTCAGGTCGTCGGCGGATTGCGGGTCGCCGCTCAGATACGCCAGGTACCGCCAGATGTCGCGGTGCAGGGCGCCGACGAACCGTTCCACGGCGTCGGCGTCACCTTCGCCCGCCGCGAGGGCCCAGTTCGTGATGGTCTCCTCGTCCCCCTGCGGGCGGTCCGGTGTTCGTATGCGGCTGTTTCTCTGTACGGGGCGGGGCAGGGCATGCGTCATCGCCTGATGTCCTTCGTGGATTCCGGGATCGGTCCGGACGCCGCGCGCAAGCGGCTCCGGCCCACTGGTACGGCCCCGTTCAGGCAGGGCCGGGCACCGTGACCGCGCCGGGCGGAACCGTCGTGGTCACGGGAATCGGGCTGTCACAGGACAGCGGTTCCCGTGGGCGGGCCCCGTGAGGTGATGGCATGGGCGAGCAGCAACTGGCGCGGTCTGTCCACGGTGTGCGGCAAATCGACGCGCGCGGGTGGTGGAGCGGAAGATGTCGGCACGGCGCCCGGCAGTCGCAGAGGCGCGACGATCCAGCCGGCGCAGGCGCGTAGGCACTGGAAGGCGGCCCGCTCCCCGAACGCGAGCCACAGGCCGCACAGCACGGCGGCCAGGAGATGCGCGGAGAGCATCCCGAACGGCGCGATACCGCCCTGTCCGGTGCCCATGGCCATGCCGTCGGACATGCCCGGCATTCCGGCCATCCCGGCCATGGTGTGGTGGGTGTGGTCAGCCATGGTCACGGCAGGTGCTGCGCACAGCACATGCTGGATCCACTGTGCCATGATCGAGGCGCCGCCCGAATCGGCGGGACGCAGTGTCACCTGGGCCAGGGCGAACCAGGCGTGCAGAACGGCTTGGACAGCGACCACCGAGGACAGGACCGCCGGGAAGCCGCGTTCCCTGTCGGTCAGTGCCCATCCTGTGGCCCCGGCGATCGCGCTTGCGAGGAGCACCGCCGGCCATGGAACGGTCATTCCCGACATGAGGACGTGACCCAGGGCAGCGAGAAGCACACTGACGGCCGCGAACAGCGCGGCCCTCACTCCGCGGAAGCATGGACCCAGGGTCATGACGGTGTCATCGTCGCACCGCGATCACCCCGGGAAAAGCCTCTTCCGCGATGTCCGCCAGGGAGACGGAGACCTCTGTCACAACGGAGAGAAACCTTGGCAAAGCGGGGAACTGGACGGCTGCCAAAGCCGACGGGTAGACGGGTGTCCACTCGTCGGCCGACATGAATGGAGTCTCCTGCCCCTTGAGGAGACACGCGACCGCGCAGTCGGCCGCGTGACTCACTTTCCATGATTGTCGGGCGAGCGGTGCCCGGAGTTCCCGCGGCTCGGCGGGAGAATCCTCACACGATGACGAGCCCGCACAACCGCGGCCCGCGAGTCCGCCTCATGTCAGCATGGCGTCCCGAGCGTGTGCGGGCCCACCGCCACGACCCTCGATTCCCGCCGTTTGTCCGGCAGCCGGCGGAGATCTCTTCTCTGGAGCAGTGATGGCGGACCGGCATGTGCCCTTCGTCCCGCGGGTGGTGGCGTTGCTGAGGCGATGCGTGCCGCCCCCGGCATTGACCGGGTTCCTGGTTCTGCTGATGGTGCTCTTCGGGGTGTCGTACGCGGTCGGCTCGGCGGTCGGCCCAGTCGCTCCAGGCATGCACTCCACCGACACCGGGCCCCAGGACTCGTCCGACAGCCCACGGGGCGGCGACGCCGACGACATGGGCGACATGGGTGGTATGCACTCGGACGGCGGGCGATGAGCACGGAGACCAAGGACACCGCGGCGGTCACCACGGACCTCCTGGTCGGCGGGATGACCTGTGCCGCGTGCGTGAGCCGCGTGGAGAAGCGGCTGGCCAAGCTCGAAGGAGTCACCGCCACCGTCAACCTGGCCACCGGGAACGCCCGTGTCAGTCACCCTCCGGACATCACGCCCGAGGTCTTGGTGGCGACGGTCGAACGGGCCGGCTACACCGCTCAACTCCCCCTGCCGCCGGCGCCCGAGGAGGGGACGGAGCAGACGGAAGCCCCCGATTCGCAGGAGGCGGACGAGGCGCGCCGACGGCTGTTGGTGACAGCGCTGCTCTCCGTACCGGTCCTGGTGCTCTCCATGGTTCCGGACCTGCAGTTCCGTAACTGGCAGTGGCTCTGTTTCGCGCTCGCCGCTCCGGTGGCTACCTGGGGGTCCTGGCCCTTCCACCGCCGTGCGCTCACGGGAGTGCGCCACTCGGCGGCCACGATGGACACACTGGTGTCGCTCGGCGTGGCGGCCTCCTTCGCCTGGTCGACCTACGCGCTTTTCCTCGGCGGCGCCGGCGATCCGGACATGCGTATGCCGTTCACGTTCCTGCCTTCCGCGGGCGACGGCATACCGCACATCTACCTGGAAGCGGCGGTCGGTGTACCGCTGTTTGTCCTCACCGGGCGTTTCCTCGAAGCACGGGCCCGGCGGGCCACGGGGCAGGCGATGCGCGCGCTCGCCGGACTGGCCGTCAAAGACGTCACGGTGCGGGTCGACGGCGAAGAGCGCAGTATCCCCGTCGAGCAACTCCGCGTGGGGCAGGAATTCGTCGTCCGGCCCGGCGAGCGTGTCGCCACCGACGGCGTCGTGGTCTCCGGCAGCTCCGCGCTCGATCTGTCCCTGGTCACCGGGGAGAGCGAGCCCGTCGAAGTCGCCCCCGGCCGGGCGGCGGTCGGCTCGGCGGTCAATGCCGGTGGCCTGCTCACCGTCCGCGCCACGGCGGTCGGGACGGACACCCAGCTCGCCCGCATCACGCGTCTCGTCACCGATGCCCAGGCCGGCAAGGCCCGCGCGCAGCGGCTGGCCGATTCAGTGGCGGGCGGCTTCGTCCCGGTCGTACTGACGCTCGCCGTCACCGTGCTCGGATTCTGGCTCGGTGCCGGAGCCGACCCGCAGGCAGCGGTCACCGCCTGCGTGGCGATCCTGGTCGTCGCCTGCCCCTGTGCCCTGGGGCTGGCGACCCCCACCGCGCTGCTGGCGGCGACGGGGCGCGGCGCGCAGCTCGGCGTACTCGTCGGCGGTCCCCAAGCACTGGAGACACTGCGCCACATCGACACGGTGGTTCTCGACAAGACAGGCACTCTGACCACGGGCCATATGAGTGTCACCGACGTCACGGTGGTCGCCGACGGCCTCGGGGAGCGGGCCGTACTCCGGCTGGCCGGAGCGGTGGAACGAGGTTCGGAGCACTCACTCGGCCGGGCACTCACCGCGTACGCCCGACGCACCTTGCCCGAGGTGCCCTTGCCCGAGGTGACGGAGTTCGCCGCCACCGCCGGGATCGGCGTCACCGGTCTCGTCGACGGCCACCGCATTGAGGTGTGTGCCCCCGGGGACGGCATGGCGGAGTCCCTGACGCGGGCGCTGGCGGACGCGGAGGCCGCGGCGCGCACGGCGGTACGGGTCCGGGTCGACGGGGTGGACGAGGCGCTCATCGCCCTCGGAGACGTCCTGCGCCCAGGGAGCTACCGCGCCGTTGACCGTCTCAAGCGCCTTGGGGTGGAGCCCGTACTGGCAACTGGTGACCGCGAGGTCACCGCCGAGGCGGTCGCCGCCGAACTCGGCATCACCGAGGTGCACGCCCGGTGCACCCCCGAGGGCAAGGCCGACCTCGTCCGCCGACTACGCGCCGAGGACCGTCGTGTCGCGGTGATCGGCGACGGCGTGAACGACGCCGCCGCCCTCGCGGGCGCGGACCTGGGCATCGCGATGGGAAGCGGAGCGGATGTCGCCATCGGCGCGGCCGACGTGACGCTGGTGCGCGGCGACATCGAGTCCGTCCCCGACGCGATCGGCCTCGCCAGACGCACCCTCGGCACCATCCGTACCAACCTGATCTGGGCTTTCGGGTACAACGTCGTGACCGTGCCACTCGCGGCAGTGGGGTTGCTCAACCCGATGGTCGCCGCCGCGGCGATGTCCGTCAGTTCCCTGCTCGTGGTGGGCAACAGCCTCAGGCTGCGCGCCTGGCGGCCCTCTCACGCACCGAGAAGCGGAGCGCGTATGAAACAAGGAGCACAGCGGAGATGACCGACCGGCCCTCGCACGAGATCTCGACGGGATGGCACATCACGCGCGAGCGTCTGCGCGACGGTTTCTACGCCGCGCTCATCCCCTGGACGGCCTGCGTGCTCGCGCTGGCAGGTCTGACTCAGTGGGTCGCGGCGGGGCAGGCGGGCAGGCCGCCCGCCCTTGAGGTCACCGACCCGCACGTCTTCCTTCCGTACAGCGACAACACGGAGACCGCCGCGTTCTTCACGGTGACCAACAAGGGCGGCGCGGACGACGAGCTCATATCCGTGACGTCGCCCGCCATTTCGAAAGCCATGCTGAGCCGGCACCAGAGCAACGGAGGAGGGGCCGACTCCATGGGGATGGCGGAGTCGGCCACGGTGCCCGCCGGGGCGGCCCTGACCATGTCGCCGTACGACCTGGACGTGATGGTCACACTCGACGAAGGGACTCGCCTGAACGAAGGGGACGCCGTCCCGTTCGTCCTCCACTTCCGTCACAGTGACAGCGTCAGAGCGGTGGCGACCGTGGTGCGCCCCGGCAGTTGATCGAGCCCGTCGGCGTCTCACGGCTCAGGCCCGCCGCCACACCGTGCCGCGTCGCTCGTACTCCAGCACCGTCTCGACCCGCTGGGCGAGTTCCGCGCCCACGAACCGCTCCACCAGCCACAGCGCGACGTCCAGCCCGGAGGTGATGCCGCCGCCGGTGACGAGGTCGCCGTCGTCGACCACGCGCCCGTTGATCACCGTCGCACCCTGGGCGGCCAGATCCGCCTTCGCCCCCGCGTGGGTGGTGGCGTTGCGCCCCTTGGTCAGCCCGGCGGCCGACAGCACCATGACGCCGGTGCAGATTCCCACGGGCAGCGCCTCGGAGGCGGCCAGTCGGTGCAGGAATCCCCGGTCCGCGATAAGCCTGTTCACACCCGGTCCGTCCTTGGCCGTGTACCCGCCGCCCGGCACCACGAGCACGTCCGCCTCCTGCGGCGACCAGCCCTTGTCCACCTCGACCTTCGTGCGGTAGGTGCAGGTGATCGTGGAAGGCCCCCCGGGCGTCACCATTGTCGTCGTCAATGCGCCGCCGCTCATCCGCCCCGCGAGCCCGAGCACCTCCACCGGGGCGATGAAGTCCTGTTCCTCCACGCCGTCGAACATCAGCACCTGCACCCGCAGTGGATTCGCCGCCGATACCGCCAACGCGCCGTCGCCCACGGCCCCGACACCGGCTGCCGCGCCGACGGACAGAGCCGAAGCGCGCAAGAACGTACGTCGCTCCATGACCGACCTCCCTGGATTCATCGTCTGCACAAGATGTCGGCAGACATCCGCGTCCAGTTCCTGAGCCTGACCAAGTGGTCGGCGTGAAAGCCGACTCCAGTCGTTCAGCGGCCCCGATAAGTTCCCGGCGATGGTGGTGTTTTTCAAATGCCCGCGAAATGTGGAGTCCGGATCGCTGTCTTCCCTGGCGGGAAAATCGTCGTTATTCTCCACCGCAGGGAGCGTGGTACAGACCAACGTTGCCGCGGGTTGCTCACCATCGGTGTCCCGTGGCACGTCCTACGGGAACCGGAGTTGAGTGATGGCTGAGTCCTCGGGATCGGTGACGCCTTCGTCGCGTCAGCGGAAGGAACGTGCCCGTTTCGACTGGGCCGGTCTGCGCGCCGATCTGCGAGGCGCGGTACCGGACGCCTCACTGGCTCTGGTGATCACCCTGTTGATCTACTGGCTGCTCTACGTCCGCGCGGAGAACGGGACCTCGGCGACCGTCAAACTCATGCCTACCATGGCGAACGCCGGCGAGTACTGGATGTACTGGATGTGCCAGGCGTTCGGATGGTCAGCGATGCTGTGGGCCTACGGGACCGTCATATTCGGGCTGATGCGCTCCGGTCCGAGACCACGCTGGGGCTGGCTGCCTGCGGCGCGGCTGGAGAAATGGCACCGCACCACGAGTCTGACCACCATCGGTCTGATGTTCATGCACGCGCTCTTCTTCTTCACCGACCAGATCAGGACCAACCAGGATCAGTGGTCGCTCGGGCGCAGCGTATGGACCGCGTTCGTCGACGTCTTCGTACCCGGCGGATACGCGACCGGCACCGGCCGTGTCGCCATCCTGGTGGGCCTGCTGGCGATGTACCTGGCCATCCCCCTGGGGCTCGCCTTCTACCTGCGGCACCGGACCGGTTCGCGCATGTGGCTGGCCCTGCACCGCTTTGTCATCGTGGTCTACATACTCAGCGCCTGGCACACCCTGCTGTACAGCAGCCAGGCGTGGTTCGACGGCCCCTTCCGCACCATGGTGTGGGCTCTGCAGATCCCCATCGCCGTCCTGCTCCTGGTCCGCCTGATGGCACCGGCCCGCCCTGGCGAACGCCTGCGACTGCGGGGCCCCCGGCGCCGTGACGTCGCGTTGCCGATCAGCGCGCGGCTGCTCGGCAGGATCGTGGTGGCGGCCACGATCCTGGGGCTCGTCGCTGTCGTCGTCACCGGCGTGGACGGCGGTCGGTCGCCCGAGGACGGCGCTCTCGTGCCGTGGCCTCACAAGTGGGTGATCTGGGCTGGCCTGGTGCTGTTCACTCTGGCCATCGTCGCTGTGGTTCTCAGGCTCCGGCCCCGAGCCGCCGGCACGGCGAAGTCCGGGGTCCCTGAGGAGGAGCGCGCGACCGACACGGCCGACCGGGTCTGACGCCGCGGCGGTGCGTTTCGCCGAGGGCATGGTGTATTCAGGGAATCGGGGCCGAGAGTGCCCCGGTTTCTTGGCGACTGGATATTCCCCGCCCCGCGGCTGTCGTGAAAGCACCGAAAGGGAGAGTACCGAAAAGGAGAGCCCCGGAAATTCGCAGGGTTCCTTCGAGTCCTTCAACGGTTTTCACCACGACGCTTGAAGAGGAAGATTCCTCGTACGGATTTCCTGAAAGCCGCCGGGAACCCCGCGAGCCTCATCGACGACTTCTCAGGCAGGACTCCACCGTCCGAACCAGGGAGGCGGCAATGCGTGGACGCAAGAACGACAGGTCCCGGGCCACAGGCCGATGACCACGTCGACACCGCCCCCCGCGAGCACCCGGCGGCGGCGCTTCCCGGCCCTCCAGGCTTGGCGTGTCCTCACTGGCGCCCAACTCGCCTTGTTGGTCGGCGGGTTGCTTATCAACATCGGCACCTTCGCCGTCTACCCGTACCTTGCCGTTCTGCTGCGTGAACGTCTGGGCACCGGGATCGCGCAGGTCGGCATCATTCTCGGGGCGGCCACGCTGGTGCAGTTCGCCGGCGCACCGTTCACCGCCGCGTTCGCCGAACGGATCGGGCTGAAACGGTCCCTGATGCTCGCCACTTGCCTCTACACTCTGGGCGCGCTGATGTATCTGGGCGGGATGGGTGAGCCCGCACTGATGGTGGTGGCCCTCTTCGTGAGCTGCGGCGCGGGGGCGCTCTATTCCCCCGCGTACCGTGCGTACCTGGTGCAGTCGGCGACAGCCGAGCAGCGCCCGCAGGCGATGTCCGCGGGCAACGCCGCCGGCAACCTTGGCATCGCGCTCGGGCCGGTGGCCGGGGCGCTGTTCCTCCGTGATCCCGCCCTGCTGTTCACCCTCAGCACGGCCCTGTACTCGACGCTGATGGTCGGCCATTTCCTCCTGCGACCCGAGCGTCCGGCTGCGGGCGGGCAGCCGCCCGTGGAGCCCTTCCGGCGGGTACTTCGCGGCCTGGCCCGCGTTCCCTTCGCGGTGACGGCGCTCACCCACTATCTGTACATGCAGTTTTACCAGTATCTGTCCGTATACGCGGATGGACGAATGGCCACGGCCCTGTACGGCACGATCATGATGGGCTACTCACTCGGCCTGGTCGTGGTTCAGCCGCTGGCGGCGCGATGGGTCGGACAGACGCGGCACTCGGTGGCGATGGCGATCGGCTTCTCCTGTATGGCCGTTGGCATGGCCGCGTTCGCCACGGGCCGACCGGCCGGAGTGGCTGCCGGGGCCGCGGCGATGAGCGTCGGCACCGGTGTGCTGTTCCTCAAGAACGAGCTGGAGGCGCTGGAGCTGTCGCAACGATCGGCCGCGGTGACGTTCGGCCAGCAGCGACTTGCGGTCGGAGTGGGCGCGTTGCTCAGCGGTGTGATCGGCGGCGCCGTGTACGGGCTGTTCGAGCGGGCGGAGCTGCTGCCGGGATTCTGGCTGGCCGTCGCCGCGCAGTGTGTCCTGCTCCCGCCGCTCGTATTCGTGGCGGCGCGCCGACTGAGTCGGACGAAGACCGAGTTGAGTGGCGCGACGTGAGACCGGGGGTCGCGCTGCTGCGCGAGCCCCGGTCCGCACGATGATGCCGGGGATGGTCAGGAGGCCGGCGCGGCGGGCTTCTCGTAGACAGTCACATAGTTGCCTTTGCCGCTGAACTTCTCACCACGCCAGTCGCCCCACCGCCCGCTGAATTCGAGACCGGCCAGACGTGCCATCAGGTCGAGCTCGCTGGGCCAGGCGTAGCGCATGAACGCGGGTGCGAGCCTGATCCCGCTATTGGTGATCATTACGTGATGGCCTTCGAAGCGCTGCTCGACGGGGTCGTGGCGGACGGCGGTGAGCCGTACATGGTCAAGACCCACCTCGTGGGCTTCCACGCGCTGCTCGCGGTCGTAACGTGCCACGTCCGGCATCGGGCATTCGAGGACGAACCGGCCGCCGGGAAGCAGCCGGCTTGCCGCGTTGGCGAAGCAGCGCACCTGCTCGTCCTGGGTCATCAGGAAGAAGAACGTGGAGAACACGACGAACACCATCGCGAACTGGTCGTCGGTGCCCGGGTCGACGTCGGCCATGTCGCCGATGGTGGCGGGGATCCGGGCACCGCCCGGCTTGGCGCGCATGCGTGCCACCATCGCCTCCGAGGCGTCGACGCCTCGCAGGTCGACGCCCTCCGCGGCCAGTGGGATCGTCACCCGGCCGGTACCCACCGCCAGTTCGAGGACGGGTCCTGCGGGCCCTTCCTTGATGAGCTCGGCGAGGAACCGGACCGCGTCCGCGGGGTCGATGTCGTGCCACTCGTCGTACACGTCGGCGTTCAGCTCGCCATAGGTCTCCGGCCCGTGCTTCTCCATGAAGAATCCTCCTGGAAGGTCGAGTCGCCGTCGAGCACGGCCGGGAGCCCGTGCGCTATGACGAGGGTCCACTCAACACGTCGGTCGACCGGCCCGGAGAGTGGTCGAGTCGCCGTCGAGCACGGCCGGGAGCCCGTGCGCTATGACGAGGGTCCACTCAACACGTCGGTCGACCGGCCCGGAGAGTTCCCCAACCGGACCGATTCGGGGACGTCTTGACGTCGTCGGGTACGTGGCGCCGGCCTTCCCCGCCGTAGACCGAGGGATCGGCTTCCGTTTCCTGCAACGGAAAAGGGGGCTGTCGCAGGGGCGGACTGCCGGAACGCCGAAGGTGGAACGAGGTCTCAACGGTTGTTTCGACCGGGACATCACGGGTGCCGTGATCGCGCCAGTGGCGTATGGCCGGCCCCACTCAAGAAACCTCTGGCCATCGCGGATCATCGGCCTCTGCGCGGTTGATGCGGAAGATCCGTGACGGGGCGTGCTGTCCTCAGCGAGGACGATGGCGGGGTCGCTTTCTCGCCCACCGGCGCGTGCTGGGCGTGGGCCGGGAGGCCGGCAATGTGCCGGAGGCGCCATACCAGTACGTCGCTGAGGGAGTCGGCGGTGTCGAGTTCTCGTTGTGTGGCTGCTTGGGTGAGCAGGGTGGCGGGGTGGTGGCCGGTGGCTTCGGTGTCGGCGAGGGTGGTGGCCAGGGCGTGCCAGCCGGGCTCGGCGAGGATCCGTTCGGCCAGTTCCGGCACCGCTTGGCGCAGGTTGGCGGCCTGTCTGCGCTTGACGGGCTGCGGCAGGTCTCGGCCGCGGTGGTGGAGGACGCCCATGGGCTGCTGTGCGGCCGCGTGGTAGGCGGCGCGCAGGTGTTCGGCGGCCTGCCGTGCGGCAGCGGCCTGCTGGGCGTGCTGGTGTCTGGCGTGCCAGTGCGCGGCGCCGGTCACCAGGAAGAACACCATGTCGATGACCATCGCCGTGGTCGCGCCGTCTTCTCCGCGGCCCAGGGCCGGGCCGCTGTGGACGAGGTCGCGGGCGGCCTGGCGCAGGGCGTGGTCGTGTCCGCGTTCCGCGCGGATGTGGGAGCGGGTGGCGCGCTCGAACGCGAAGGCGGCCTCACGCAGTTCACGCCGCGTATGAGCGGCGGAGGTCTTGGCGAGCGCGTCCAGCACCTCACCCGCCGCCGCGACCTGCGCGGCCACTGCCCTGTCGTCACCGTGGTCGACGACCAGCACCGCCTGCCACACCGCGGTGGTCGCACGACGGCGCGCCGCTGCCGGGCTCATGGGCTGGCCCGCCCGGCTGGTCCGGGCTTCGCTGTCGTGGTCCGGTTCCGTGCTGTTGCCGGACCAGCGTTCGCGGATTTGGGGGAGCGAGAGGTCGGGGGCTAGCTTGGAGCCTGGATAGAAGACCGGCTCGCCGTCTCTGTTGCGATCGTCGGGCAGTGCGACCTTGTAGCCCAGCAGGTCGCCGGAGGGGGCGGCGCGCTTGCGGATCAGCAGGCCGGCGGCAGCGAGACGGTCGAAGAACTCCTCTTCGCCCTGGGCGCCCGCGACTGCCCGGCGGACGTGCTCACGCAGTTCCTCACGTGAGGTCCGCTCGCGGCCCTGACGTTCGGCTTTGTGGCGTTCGGCGCTGGTGGGGCGTTTGGCGGCGGTGCCGTCGCCGGGGGTGACCCGGCGCAGGCCGTAGTCGGCTTCGATGCGGCGGGCCTCGGCTTGGGCGCGGCGGGCTTCGTTGTGCAGCCGTGGGCGGCGGCCGTCGTCGCGTACCAAGGTGGCGACGATGTGGATGTGGTCGTCGGCGTGGCGGACGGCGGCCCATCGGCAGGCTCGTTCGTCTCCGTCGGGGGCGACACCGGTGGCGGCGACCGTCCGGCGGGCGATGGCCGCCCAGTCCTCGTCGGACAGGATCGGGTCCTCGGGGCTGGCCCGTACGGACAGGTGCCATACGTGCTTCTCCGGGCGCCTGTCTTGGGCGAGGGCGTTGACGGGCTGATCGAGCAGGCGCTCAAGTTGCTCGTAGGTGGCACTGGGGTCGCGGCCGGGGTCCGGAGTCAGCGGATCGAAGGCGGCGACCAGATGCGGGTCTATGTGGTCTTCGTGGGTGCCGGGTCCGTAGAGGTAGCGGATCAGGCCGATCGTCCTGCTGCCGCGTTTGTGGATGCTGGGGATCATGCCGGGGTGTGGCCGTCGCGGTGGGCGAGCAGGGCGTCGGCGGCGTCCTCCATCCGGCGGGCCGCGCCGAGGACCGCGTGGGCTGTGGCGTCGAGGTGGGGTGCGTCGGCGCCGGAGTTGAGGGCTTTGGCGGCCTGGTTGAACAGGCCGTGGATGCGGCCCAGGTGCCGGCGGGCGGCGAAGATCTCGGCGATGACTTCCCGTTCGGTGGCTATCTCGGCGGCGGTACGGGTCAGGTCGCGGGCCGCTTTGTCCACGGCGTAGGCGAGGAAGGCGGCGTTGCTCATCTCGCACTGGTCGGCGGCTTTCGTGAAGCGTGCGAACTCGGCGTCGTTCATCCGGCAGCTGGGCTGGTGCATTCGCTTGAGCGGCTTGGGCTGGCGCGGGCGCTGACGCTTGCGCGAGAAGTGCTCGGTCGGCCGTTCCCCTCCATGCTGCGAACCGCCCTCGGTCGCTGCCTGCCGGTCCGGTGCCCCCTGGCGCCGGACCGCTCCCGCCACCCCTGGGGCGGGAGACCCGGGAGCATTGCTCCCGGTACAACTTGCTCCGCTGGTACTGGTGGCCGTCATCTCCCGCTGCAAACGGTCCGGCTGCCCAGGCGACTTCGTCGGTGTCAGCGACTCGTCGGGTGTGTGGTCGGGGTAGTGCGGGTGGTACGTCACGAGCGGTTCTCCGAAAGTGGGCGGGGCAGGGCGGGCAGGTTCACTGGGACGGGCTGGCGGCTGCTGTGGTCAGCGCCCCATCCATAGATGTGGATGAGCGGGTGACGAGTGGGGACTGGCGGGTCGGGGTGACCGGAAGGGGTTCCGGTCACCCCGTCGGGATTCCGGTCAGCCGCTCTCCGGACCGGCCCCGGCGCCGGCTTCGATCTCGGGCCGAAGGATGTCCATCACCTCGGTCTGCCGGTCTCCGCCGATCGTCAAGTCCCTGTCCTTGACGGCCTTCCGGAGAAGGGAGCGACTCAGCGTGCCGTGCTCAGAGAGAGCGGTCCGGCCGATCTCCACAAGTTCCTCGACCGTGGCTTTCGCCGGACGGCCACCGCGCGGCTTGCTCTCCGAAACCCGGGCAGGTGATTCCCGCGTCTCGGCGGACGCCGTGGTCGGCAGGTCGGCGGGCCGCTCGGAAACCGTGTCCGGACGGCCTGCGGGTTGGTCGACGAGCTGGTGGATCTGCCGCATCAGGACACCGAAAGCGAGCAGGGCTGCGGTGGGCGGGACCGCGGCGACCACATAGTCGAGCAGCGGCACGGCGTTGGTGCTGTTGACGCCTGCGACGTTGAGGGCGATGGAGCCGACCGATCCGGTGGCGGTCACGGCGATGGCCCATCCGTCGGTGACCCTGCGCAGGCCGGCGCGGAGCATAAGGAGTTCACCGGCGACGATGAACGCGTCCAGGGTTGCCGGCCAGGCCCATTGACGGACGGGTGAGCCGCCCAGCCCGTGCTTCCCTGCGACTTCGGCGAGATGCGCGTAAGACAGCCAGAACGCCCCGGCGGTCAGGGTCACGATGACGACACCGGCGGCCACGAGCGCGTAGCGCTCGGCGGTGTGCTTCGTCACCCGCAGACCATGGTTCGACGTGACGGTGGTCTCGTGCCGGGTGGTGGGCTGGGGCAAGCGGGTTCTCCTCAAGTAGCGGGTGGTCCGTCCTGGCGGGCCGGGGGTGACATGCCGGGGATGCCTGGGACGGCACAACTGGGGGTGGGGCACTGCCTCAGCGAGGGCAAGGCCGCCGTGGGGGCGGGACTCGTACCACTCGTTGCGTGCCTGGTCAGGACAGGTACGGGTGAAGTGGTGATGTCGAGTCGACTCGTTGCGAGGTCTTCACTCGTCCCCGCGCTGACCTGGGCGGGGACGGGTGCGACGGGACGTTCCGAGTCAGGGCGCGGTGCCGGGCAGCAGCTCCGCCGTGGCCACGGTGGAACCGGCTGCGGGTGCCGGTTCGGGGCAGTAGCGGGCCCAGGCGTCGAGGAACTGGTTGCGGGCGAAGCCTTTGGCCTGGGTGCCGTCGGGGAAGCGGCGGTTGGCCGAGCTGATGCCGTAGGGCTTCAGGAGCAGTTGCAGGCCGCGTGGCGTCAGGCCGCCGGCACCGTACTCCGCCCACGGCGCTTCCCTGTCCGCGTTCAGTGCCTCCAGCAGGCGCTTGGTGGCCAGCACCGCCGGGTCGCGCTCGGCGCCGAAGGCCCGGCGGATACCGACCAGCAGGCGGGTACGCAGACCGCCTTCCTCGTCCTGCCCCGCCTCGTAGTCGCTCATGATCCGGCAGGCGGTACGCACGAGCGCGGGCCAGTCGCCACCGGCGAGGTCGGCGACGATCACCAGCGGCTCCCATGTGTCGGCCGCGCGGTCCTCCACCGGCATCACCGGCTCCCTGTCCGCCGCCAGCGCACCGAGGGGCTGGAGCCAGGAGGCGAGGCGGTCACGCAGGGCGTGGAGCGCGGGGGTGTCGCGGTGGGTGCGGAAGGCCGCGACCTTCTCTCCCGGTGCGCGGCGGCGCATCCGGATGACGACCGACCGGTCCATGATCGTGTCCGGCAGGTCGTCGATCCCGGCAAGGGCTGCCATGGCGAACGTGGGGAACGGGGTCGGCTTGTGCTCGGGCCCGGAGACCCGCAGCGTGGGCCGGTTCCGCTGATGCCCGGCGTTCAGCAGGCCCCGGAGGTCCTCGTTGCGCTCCGCCGCCTTCGCGGTGCCGAAGAGGGTGTCGGCCTCGTCGACCAGGAGGGTGGGCGGATTGTCGTCGGTGATCGAACGGAAGATCGCGGCAGGACTGGCGTTGACCGTGATCAGGCAGTTGTGCACCGTCTCGGTCAGCACGTCCAGCAGCCGTGACTTGCCGCACCGCTTCTCCGGAGCGACCACCGCCAGACGCGGCGCGTGCTGCCACGCTGGTTGCAGATGCGTCGCCGCCACCCACAACGTCACCGCCGTGAGGGCCTCAGCCGAAGGCAGGATTACGTACCGCGTGATCTGCGCCTGCAGATCGGCCAGTACTTGTGCCCCTTCGAGCGGCGGCGTCGCTGGAGGCTCGTCGTCGCGGTCCTCGTCCGTGGGAGGCACGGTGGACTTGGCGCCCTGGCCGGGTACGGCGACCGGACGCCACGGTGGCGTCACGTCACGGTGGGACGGGGTCTGCGGCTGGGCTTCGGTCATACTGGGCATCAGCTCCTCTGCTCGCGGGCCTTATGGGACGGCAATCCCGGTTTCCGCAGGTTGATCGCTAGGGATGGCGGTTGAGAGGTTGCGGTTGAAGCCCCCGGCCTTGCCGGGGGCTTCATTCATGCATGGGGCGGTATGGCTGCGGCGGGTCAAGAGGCAGGCGGCTAGGGCTGGTTGGGTCGCCGCTGGCGGGCGAATCCAAGACAGCCACAACCACCCCGCACAAGTCCAGCATTCGCCAGAGAAAGCGGACAGCTGTCGGCGAACACCTGCTGCGGGGCTTGCATATAACGGTAGACCCGAAACGCCGGTCGACAAAAAAGCCCGAGCAACGGCAAAGTCAGAAGCATCACATCACGGATATCTTGCACAGCCGTCGTGACCCGAGCTACAACACATAACCCCACGTCAGACCACGCCTTGTCGGCCGAATCCACCACTCATGGCCGCGCCCTCAGGGGGGGGCCAGCTAACCCCCCTCACGGATATGCGGAGCGCAACATAGCCGCAGAACGCCGGTTCACCAAACCGGCGAACGCGAGGTACACATTTGGTCATGGAAAACAGGCCGCTCGCAAATAGGCTCGGCAGGATCCCAGGGGAGCCAACCGTTGAATCCCCCCGCGCTCAACAAGGCACCGGCCAGCGCCAACCCGTCCACCGAGCCGCCGCTTTGGGCAGGCTGATGACCAACGCCTTCGTGTCCCCAAGCGGTCCTGCCGGTGAGAACGGCCCCACCAGCGACGCGTAGCTCAACTCCCGCCCTGGCTCCCCCGCAGGGGCGGGCGCCCGTAACCAACCGCCATCCCATGCGATCGACCACGCAGGCCGGCATTGCCGTGCCATATGCCTGCGAAGAGAGGACCCCGCCTTGCGCCGGCCAGCGACACCCCATGGCTCCGCTCGGACCACGCGTGCCGCGAAGGAGGTGACGCTGCATGGCTGACCCCCTCCTCACCGTGGACGAGGCGGCCGAACGACTCGGCACAGGTGTGCGTTTCGTCCGCCGCCTTGTGGCGGAACGCCGCATCGCTTTCGTCAAGGTCGGACGCCACGTTCGCATCGCCGACAGCGCCCTCACCGCCTACATCGAGGCCCACACCATTCAGCCCGCGCGACGGGTTCGCTCCGGCTACGGCAGGGCCGCCTGATGCCGCGCAAGCCGCAGCGGCGGCGCGAGTTCGGCAGCGTGCGCAAGACCCAGTCGGGACGCTTCCAGGCCCGCTACTGGGCTCCGGACGGTGTGCGGCGCTACGCGCCACACACCTTCGAGACCAAAACTGAGGCGACGACCTGGCTCACGCTGACCCAGGCGGACATAGAGCGCAAGCACTGGACCGACCCCGACGCCGGAGCGGTCAACTTCGAGGACTTCGCCAACAAGTGGGTTCGGGAGCGCGGCCTCGCGGCGACCACCGAGGATCTGTACACCCGCTTGCTCAGGCTCCACATCCTGCCTGCCTTCGGCGCGTGGGACCTGGACGACATCCAACCGGCGGATGTGCGCGTGTGGCGAGCCGAGCGGCTCAAGGCGACCAACGGCGCCAAGACCACAGTGGCCAAGTCCTACCGTCTGCTGAAGGCGGTGCTCCAGACTGCGGTCGACGACGAACTCCTCAAGAGCAACCCGTGCCGTATCAAGGGCGCCGGCAAGGAGGAGGCGGACGAGCGCGATGTCGCCGAGATCCATCAGGTCTACGCGCTGGCCGAGGCGATCGGACCGCGCTGGCGCCTCATGATCTTCCTGGGTGCCTTCGCGTCCCTCCGCCCCGAGGAACTCGCGGAGCTGCGGCGCGGTGACATCGACCTTGACGAAGGCGTCGTGTGGATCAGGCGAGCCGCACCGGAGCTGACCAACGGCCAGAAGGTCGTGGGAGCCCCGAAGTCGCGTGCAGGGAGGCGTGCGATCTACCTGCCCGACTTCGTGGTGCCCGAGCTGCGTCGCCACCTTCAGTGGTTCGCCGAGAAGGAACCGGACGGACTGCTTATCGTCGGAGAGCGCGGAGCCGCTTTGCGACGGTCTTCCTTCGGGCGCAAGTGGCGCACGGCGCGGACCGCGGCGGGCCTGCCGGACAGCTTTCGCTTCTACGATCTCCGCCACACCGGCAACACCCTTGCGGCGGACTCGGGCGCGAAGCTCAAGGACCTCATGGTCCGGGCGGGCCAGTCGAGCCCCAAGGCACAGCTGATCTACCAGCACTCCAAGAAGAAGCACCAGCGCAAGCTCGCGAAGAGCATCGACGCCGAAGTCCGGCAGCAGCGCGGCGAAGCAGCCGAGCAGGCCCAGGCGGAGACGCGGAAGCACTCCGGCTGAGGTCGTGGTGGCCTCGTCCGTCGCGGCGTGGCGGAGACAGGACCGCTCAGGAACAGTGGTCCTGTCTCCGCCGCATGCTCTCGGCGGAGTTCGCGGGCAGCGACATTGCCTTCGCAATGCCGCAACGCCTCACGCTCCTGTGACCCAGTTCACAGGAAATGCGTCTCGCCATTCGAGAAGTCCGGCGCGGAAAGGCTCGGGCATCGCGCAGAAGGCCGCCGAAACCGCGCTTCTGCCAGCAGAAAGGGCTGGTGGAGGGCTGGCCGGACAAGAAATGGTCTAGACAACAAAGGAGGCCCAAGTCGCTGACTTGGGCCTTAGTCGTGGAGCGGGTGACGAGAATCGAACTCGCGCTCTGAGCTTGGGAAGCTCATGTTCTACCATTAAACTACACCCGCGAGGCGAGCCGGTGATCGGCTGTGCATCGTCGGACACTCTACCTCATCGCGGGCCCCGGGCGTATTGCGCCGTGGGGCCGCTCGCGTTCCGGGGCGGGTTGCTGGGGCGTTGGGTGTGGGGTGGATGTGGGGGTGGTGGGCGGGAGTTGGGGCGTAGGGTCGGGGGCGGAGTGCCGTTGACGGGTGGGTTTCGTTCATCCCCTAGTGTGGGCTTTCGTCCGCGTTTGTTGGGGAAAGGACCTGATGGACTTGATGGAGCGCACCGTCGTCCGCTGTGCCGAAGGGCATGTGTTCAGTACCGCCACGTTTCCGATGCAGCAGCTCGATTCCGGACGGATCGGTCCCGGGCGGCTCATCCGGTGTCCGCGGTGTGCGCGGTTGCGGCATGCCGTGCCCGTAGAGGCCGTGGCGGTGGAGCGGCACTGACCGTAGTGGCTCAGGCGCGCGGGGCTGCCCGATTGGGGCGGGCTCGCGCGCTCTGCGTATCCTCGGGGCGTGCTTCTCTCAGACAAGGACATCCGGGCCGAGCTCGAATCCGGACGCGTGCGCATCGAACCGTATGACGCGTCGATGGTGCAGCCCTCCAGCATCGATGTGCGGCTCGACCGGTTCTTCCGGGTGTTCGAGAATCACCGCTATCCCCATATCGATCCCGCCGTCGAGCAGGTCGATCTGACGCGCACCGTCGAGCCGGACGGGGACGAGCCGTTCATTCTGCACCCCGGGGAGTTCGTGCTCGCGTCGACGTACGAGGTCATCTCGCTTCCCGACGACATCGCCTCCCGGCTGGAGGGGAAGTCCAGCCTCGGCCGCCTCGGGCTGGTGACGCACTCGACCGCCGGCTTTATCGATCCCGGGTTCTCCGGGCATGTCACGCTCGAACTCTCGAATATGGCGACCCTCCCGATCAAGCTCTGGCCCGGCATGAAGATCGGGCAGCTGTGTCTTTTCCGGCTCAGTTCGCCGGCGGAGTTCCCGTACGGCTCCGAGAGGTACGGCTCGCGTTATCAGGGGCAGCGGGGGCCGACCGCCTCCCGCTCGTATCTCAATTTCCATCGGACACAGGTGTGATATGGGAATGACAGGTGTGATACCGGAATGACCGAGACCCGAGAGAACCTCACCTACGAGAAGTTCGGCCGCGCCGTCCGCGAGCTGGCGCAGACGATCGCCGACGACGGGTACGAGCCCGATGTCGTGCTGAGCATCGCGCGCGGTGGTGTGTTCGTCGCCGGTGGGCTCGCCTATGCCCTGGACTGCAAGAACATCCATCTGGTCAACGTCGAGTTCTATACCGGCGTCGGGACCACGCTCGCGATGCCCGTCATGCTCGCGCCCGTTCCCAACGTGATCGACTTCTCCAACAAGAAGGTCCTCATCGCGGACGATGTCGCCGACACCGGCAAGACGCTGAAGCTGGTGCACGACTTCTGCGTAGACCACGTCGCCGAGGTGCGCAGCGCCGTCATCTACGAGAAGACCCAGTCCCTCGTGAAGTGCGAGTACGTGTGGAAGCGCACCGACGACTGGATCAACTTTCCCTGGAGCGTCGAGCCGCCCGTCGTCCGCCGCGGCGGGCAGGTCCTCGACGCCTGACGCGCTGTACGCCCAAGGGGCCCGGCGGTTCTCCCGTCCGGGCCCCTTCCGGGCGCGTGGTGTGTGGTGCGCGGTGCGTAGTGCGTGGTGCCCGAGCCCGCTACAGCGTGCCCAGCTTCAGCAGCGACAGCAGCGCGATCAGCTGGATCGCCGACGCGCCCAGCGCCTTCGGCCACGGCAGGTCGTGCGACTTGCCGACCATGACCGTGAACAGCGCGCCCGCCCCGATCCAGGTGAGCCAGCCGAGCACCTGCACCAGCGCGTTCTCCCCGCCGAGGAAGAGTGCGAAGACCAGACGCGGGGCGTCCGTGATCGACATGATCAGCATGGACAGGCCCACGGTCGGCTGCCAGGCGCCGTCGCCGCCGAGCTGGCGCGCGAGCGTGTGGGTCACCGCGCCGAGGATCAGACCGCCGAAGACGAAGGCGATGCCGGTGGTCAGGACGTACGGAATGGCCGTGGAGAGGGTCGCGTTGATCGCGTCCTCGCGGGCCGTGTCGAAGCCGAAGATCGCCAGCAGGCCGTAGACGAACGTCACGATCAGGGCGGGGCCCCAGACCGGGTAGTCGCGCATCCGCAGGAACGTCTCGGAGGGGCGCAGTACGACGCCGCTCAGCAGTTCCTTCCAGTGCAGCCGGGGGCCCGCGGGGACCGCGGCCGCGCCGGCGCGGTAGGCGGTCCCGTCGCCGTACGGGTCGTCGTTGACGCTGAAAGCCTGGGTATGACCGGGGTCGTTGGCGTACGGGTCGCCGGGCCGGCCGCCGTGTCCGCCCTGCGGGGGGTGGCCGTACTGCGCATGCTGCCCACGAAGGCCCTGCGGATTGTGCGGGCCCGGCTGTCCCTGCTGGCCGTACGGGTCGCCGAAGTACTCCGGTTCACCATGACCACCGCCGTGTCCGCCACCGCCGTATCCGTTCGGTGCGCCGCCGGCGGGAGGCCACTGCTGTCTGCCGTACGGGGGCGCGGCTTGGTGCCCGCCCCCGTAACCCGGGGGCGGTGCCTGCCCTCCGTACGGCTGTTGCTGCTGCCGCTGCGGTTGTTGTTGCGGGGTGCGGTTGTCCCGGCCGCGTCCGATCCTGAATCCAGCCACGCGATCGAACGTACCCGGTCCGGGCGGATCGGGTAGCTGAGGTGGCGTAACGGGGGGTCCTTTGCGGCCGAGCTGTGACATCCCCTAAGGGATCCCCGTGGGGACAACCCCCGGTCCGCCAGGGACCTCTCGCGACCTCCTCCGCCCTATCCGAGGAAGATCGAAGTACTGAACGTGATCACGGGCCGGTCGGCTCCCGACGGGTACAGCGCGATCAGATCCGTACGCTCGCCGCGGTGGGTGCGGGTCACCAGATCCTGGCGCCCGTCCCCGGTGAAGTCGGCCGAGGCGACGAGCTCCGTCACGGCCCGGCCGGACCCCGACGGGAGCCTGGGCGGGGTCGGGAACCGGGCGCCCTTGAAGCGGTACGCGCCTCCCGCGCGCCCCGGCCCCTCCGGGCCGCCGAGCAGCAGCTCGCCCTTCGCGGCGTGGCCCGGGGCGCGGGCCCTGGTCAAGTGGACGAGGTCGTCGTAGCCGTCACCGTTGACATCGGCCTTGGGCGTGGGCGCTTCGAGGACAGGGCCGCCGCCCGGGATCGGCGCGGAGGCGGCGCGTGGGGCGCCGGTGCGGCTGAAGGGGCCCCGGAGATAGCTCACCTGGCCCGCGCTCGCGGTCACCGCGAGGTCCATCTCGCCGTCGCCGTCGAAGTCGCCGCAGACGGGGTGGTCGGGCCACTCGTCTCCGGCGCGGGCCTTGGCGGGGATCCGGAGGACGACCGCCCTGCCACGATCACCGCCCCTGCCGGCCTTGTCGGTCTTGTCGGTCTTGCCGTCACCGCCCCCGCCGAGGCCGTCGGGACCGCCGAAGAGGATCTGGAGCGGCACGGGCGGGGCTCCGATCCCGTCGTACGGCGGGTCCGTGGTGACGATCAGATCCCCGAACCCGTCGCCGTCCAGATCGCACGCGGCCTCGGCGTCGAACGCCGAGGGCAGCACGCCGTCGACACGGGCGCCGTGTTCCCGCGGGCTGAGGATCTGGCGCACGGCCGGATCGACACCGCGGGCCGTGGCGGTGCCATAGACGATCCCGATGCCCGCGTCGTCGCCGTAGGTGTCGCCCGGGGCCTTGACCAGGTCGTTCAGTACGAGGTCAGGGTGGCCGTCACCGTTGAAGTCGTCGGGGACACGGCTGCCCTTGCCGCGCGGTACGGGACGACGCGGGGCGCCGGAGCGGCCCGAGAGGGGCGCGGTGTCGCCGTTCTTGTCGGCCGCCGTGCCCTTGCCCCGGTCCTGGCCGCCGCCTCCGTCCGGGCCCGAGAAGGCGGTGCAGCCCGTGAGCAGCAGCGCCGTACAGACGGCCGCGCACACCGCCGCGCACGCGGCCGTACGGAACCCACGTCCGCGGAAGCCACATCCGCGTTCGCGTCTCACCGCCGCCCCGGCAGCCGCCCTCGCTGTCACGCGTATGCGCATGCCCCACTCACCCGTCCGCCCGCCGTCCGTCCGCCCGGTCCCTCTCACCGGCCTCAGTCGTCACATGGTGCCCCAGTCCTCTCCCATTCAGCGGCCGAAATCGGAGCCGAATCCCCAGGATCACGCCACACGCACCGCACGCCACACACCGAGCGGCCGGACCCGCCCCCAGGCAGATCCGGCCGCTCCTCCACTCCTGCTCGTCCTGCTCGCTCGCTCCTACCCGCTCATCTACTTCACCGGCTGAGGCTCCGGGTCCGGATCCGGGTCCGGCGCGCTCTCCGGCTCCTCCGAGCCCTCCGGCCCCGCCGGCGTCCGCACCGAGTCGAGCAGCAGCTGCGCCACGTCCACGACCTGGAGGGACTCCTTCGCCCGTCCGTCGTTCTTCTTGCCGTTGACCGAGTCGGTGAGCATCACCAGACAGAACGGGCAGGCCGTCGACACGATGTCCGGGTTCAGCGAAAGGGCCTCGTCCACCCGCTCGTCGTTGACGCGCTTGCCGATCCGCTCCTCCATCCACATCCGCGCGCCACCCGCGCCACAGCAGAAGCCGCGCTCCTTGTGGCGGTGCATCTCCTCGTTCCGCAGACCGGGCACCTTCGCGATGATCTCGCGCGGCGGCGTGTAGATCTTGTTGTGCCGGCCCAGGTAGCAGGGGTCGTGGTACGTGATCAGACCCTCGACCGGGGTGACCGGGACCAGCTTGCCCTCGTCCACGAGGTGCTGGAGCAGCTGCGTGTGGTGGATGACCTCGTACTCGCCGCCGAGCTGCGGGTACTCGTTCGCGATCGTGTTGAAGCAGTGCGGGCAGGTCGCGACGATCTTCTTCGACGACTTCGGCTTCTTCGTCGAGGCGTCGTCATCGTCCTCCCCGTACGCCATGTTCAACATCGCGACGTTCTCCTGGCCGAGCTGCTGGAACAGCGGCTCGTTGCCGAGGCGGCGGGCCGAGTCACCCGTGCACTTCTCGTCGCCGCCCATGATCGCGAATGTGACGCCCGCGATGTGCAGCAGCTCCGCGAAGGCCTTGGTGGTCTTCTTGGCCCGGTCCTCCAGCGCGCCCGCGCAGCCGACCCAGTACAGGTAGTCGACCTCGGTCAGGTCCTCGATGTCCTTGCCGACGACCGGTACCTCGAAGTCGACCTCCTTCGTCCACTCCAGGCGCTGCTTCTTCGCCAGACCCCAGGGGTTGCCCTTCTTCTCCAGGTTCTTGAGCATGGTCCCGGCCTCGCTCGGGAAGGCGCTCTCGATCATCACCTGGTAGCGGCGCATGTCGACGATGTGGTCGACATGCTCGATGTCCACCGGGCACTGCTCCACACACGCGCCGCACGTGGTGCAGGACCACAGCACGTCCGGGTCGATGACGCCGCCCGTGGCGAAGCCGCTGTCGGACACCGGCTCCAGCGTTCCGATCAGCGGGCGTTCGGCCTCCGCGAGGGCCGCGGCGGGCACCCCGGCCAGCTGCTCCTCGGTGGCCTTCTCCTCGCCCTCCATCGTCTTGCCGCCGCCGGCCAGCAGATAGGGCGCCTTGGCGTGGGCGTGGTCGCGCAGCGACATGATCAGGAGCTTCGGGGAGAGCGGCTTCCCCGTGTTCCAGGCCGGGCACTGCGACTGGCAGCGGCCGCACTCCGTACAGGTGGAGAAGTCGAGGATGCCCTTCCAGGAGAAGTGCTCGATCTGGGAGACACCGAAGACGTCGTCCTCGCCGGGGTCCTCGAAGTCGATCTCCTTGCCCGCGCTCGTCATCGGCCGAAGGGCGCCGAGGGCCGTCCCGCCGTCCGCCTCGCGCTTGAACCAGATGTTGGGGAAGGCGAGGAAACGGTGCCAGGCGACGCCCATGTCGGTCTTGAGCGCGACCGTGATCATCCAGATGAAGGACGTCGCGAGCTTGATCAGCGCGACCAGGTAGACCAGGTTCTGGAGAGTGCCGAGGCTGAGCCCGTCGAACGCCGCGACCAGCGGGTACGAGACCAGATACGCCGCCTGGTACGAGTCGACGTGGTGCAGCGCGCCCTCCAGCCCGCGCAGGACCAGGATCGCCAGGCCGATGACGAGGATGACGGCCTCGACGAAGTACGCCTGGCCGAAGTTCGAGCCCGTGAAGCGGGACTTGCGGCCGGCGCGGCCGGGGAGCGAGAGCTGCCGGATGACGATCAGGGTCAGGATGCCGAGCGTCGTGAGCAGGCCGATGAGCTCGACGAAGACCTCGTACGGCGTCCAGTTCCCGATGACCGGCAGCAGCCAGTCGGCCTTGAAGAGCTGCCCGAAGGCGTTCACCAGGGTCAGTACGAGCGAGAAGAAGCCGATGGCGACGAACCAGTGCGCGACGCCGACCACGCCCCAGCGGTTCATCCGGGTGTGGCCGAGGAACTCCTTGGCCACGGTCAGGGTGCGCCGGCCGGGCTCATCGGTCCGTGTGCCCGCGGGGACGGGCTGGCCGAGCCGTACGAAGCGGTAGATCTGCGCGATGGCTCGGCCGAACAGCGCCACACCGACGACGGCGAGTACCAGCGACACGATGATCGCGGCGAGTTGCATTGGGGGCTCCTCGGGCCTGCGAGGGTGGGAGATCGGCCCACTCTTCCACGGGCTTGTGCGTTACGGGGACGGGTGGCCGGCTCGCTGCTGCTCACCGACCACGGGTGTTGTCGAACCACTCGTGCTGTCAAACCACTGGTGCTGTCAACTATCGCCGCTCACTGGCGCTTACTAAGCGGTAACTTAATCGTTTCGTGCTGAGGTTACCCACTTATCCAGCCGCAATGTAGCGGCGCAGCCGGTGATCTGTGTCGCTCAGGGGACCCTCAGGGAAACCTGGCCGCCCGCAAGGCGCGTCCGGGCGTGCGGGCGAGGATCGCGAGGTCCAGGCCGATCCAGTGGTGTTCCACGTAGTGCTGGTCGAGCAGCGGTGTCTCGTCCCACGGCAGCCCCGAGTGGCGCCGTACCTGCGCGAGACCGGTCAGGCCGGGCCGTACGCGCTGACGCCAGGGCGCCGACCCCGTGGGGGAGCCGGTCTTCAGGGGCGCGGGCCCCACCAGGGACAGCTCGCCGCGTACGACATGGGGCAGCCGGGAGAGCAGGTCGAGCCGGAACAGGCGGGTGCGCAGGGAACTCAGCAGGAAGGGGTGGCCGTTGAGTCCTGTGCGGTAGTCGCGTACGAAAACGCCCCCGGCCGGCCGGGACAGCGCGAGGGTGAGGGCCGCCGCCCCGAGCAGGGGCGCGGTCAGCACCAGGAGGGCCGAGCCGAGGGTCAGATCGAGTAGGCGCTTGGGCTCCGGGAGGTGGGGCGGGCGCCATGCCGTGGGGCGTCGCTTCAAGGTCACACCTGACCGTTCTGTTCGCTATAAGTGCTCTATTACATTCAGCTGGGTTCAGCGGTAGTTTCGATTACTTCGCGAGTTTCATCAGCTTCGGTGTTTTTGGGTGTTTTCAGTGCTTTTGCCACGGAACAATCGCACGGTGTGGGTGCCCGGATCGGGTAGGTGGGCCCCTCAGGCGCGTCCGGCGGCCCCCGGAGACGGGCGCGGCGCACGATAGTTGAGTCCCATCGACTCAGGTCCTTTGACTCTCGGGGATCCGTCATGCATCCTTGAGTCAGTTCCACTCAAGTCAGCTGGAGGAATCGAAATGGCACGTGCGGTCGGCATCGACCTGGGCACGACTAACTCCGTCGTCAGCGTTCTCGAAGGCGGCGAGCCCACCGTCATCACCAACGCCGAAGGCGCCAGGACCACGCCGTCCGTCGTCGCCTTCGCCAAGAACGGCGAGGTGCTCGTCGGCGAGGTCGCCAAGCGCCAGGCAGTCACGAACGTCGACAGGACCATCCGGTCGGTCAAGCGCCACATGGGCACCGACTGGAAGATCAACCTGGACGGCAAGGACTTCAACCCGCAGCAGATGTCGGCCTTCGTGCTGCAGAAGCTGAAGCGGGACGCGGAGTCGTACCTGGGCGAGAAGGTCACCGACGCGGTGATCACCGTCCCCGCGTACTTCAACGACTCCGAGCGTCAGGCCACCAAGGAGGCCGGCGAGATCGCGGGCCTCAACGTGCTGCGTATCGTCAACGAGCCGACGGCGGCGGCGCTGGCCTACGGGCTCGACAAGGACGACCAGACGATCCTCGTCTTCGACCTCGGTGGCGGCACCTTCGACGTCTCGCTGCTGGAGATCGGTGACGGCGTCGTCGAGGTGAAGGCCACCAACGGCGACAACCACCTCGGTGGTGACGACTGGGACCAGCGTCTCGTCGACTTCCTGGTGAAGCAGTTCGCCAACGGCCACGGCGTGGACCTCTCCAAGGACAAGATGGCTCTCCAGCGTCTCCGCGAGGCCGCGGAGAAGGCGAAGATCGAGCTGTCGTCCTCGTCCGAGACCACGATCAACCTGCCGTACATCACGGCGTCCGCCGAGGGCCCGCTGCACCTCGACGAGAAGATCACGCGCTCGCAGTTCCAGCAGCTGACCGCGGATCTGCTCGACCGCTGCAAGACCCCGTTCCACAACGTCATCAAGGACGCCGGCATCCAGCTGTCCGAGATCGATCACGTGGTGCTCGTGGGTGGTTCGACGCGTATGCCCGCCGTCGCGGAGCTCGTCAAGGAGCTGACCGGTGGCCGCGAGGCCAACAAGGGTGTCAACCCCGACGAGGTCGTCGCCATCGGCGCCGTGCTCCAGGCCGGTGTCCTGAAGGGTGAGGTCAAGGACGTCCTGCTCCTCGACGTCACCCCGCTGTCCCTCGGTATCGAGACCAAGGGCGGCATCATGACCAAGCTGATCGAGCGCAACACGACGATCCCGACGAAGCGTTCGGAGATCTTCACGACGGCCGAGGACAACCAGCCGTCCGTGCAGATCCAGGTCTACCAGGGCGAGCGCGAGATCGCGGCGTACAACAAGAAGCTCGGGATGTTCGAGCTGACCGGTCTGCCGCCCGCGCCGCGCGGTGTGCCGCAGATCGAGGTCGCCTTCGACATCGACGCCAACGGCATCATGCACGTGGCCGCGAAGGACCTCGGCACCGGCAAGGAGCAGAAGATGACCGTCACCGGTGGCTCCTCGCTGCCGAAGGACGAGGTCAACCGGATGCGTGAAGAGGCCGAGCAGTACGCGGACGAGGACCACCGCCGCCGCGAGGCCGCGGAGACCCGCAACCAGGCCGAACAGCTCGTCTACCAGACGGAGAAGTTCCTCAAGGACAACGAGGACAAGGTTCCCGGCGACATCAAGACCGAGGTCGAGACGTCCATCGCCGAGCTGAAGGAGAAGCTCAAGGGCGAGGACACCGCCGAGATCCGTACCGCCACGGAGAAGGTCGCGGCCGTCTCCCAGAAGCTCGGTCAGGCGATGTACGCCGACGCCCAGGCGTCCGGTGCGGCCGCCGGCGGTGCCGAGGCCGGTGCGGGCGCCGGACAGGCCAAGGCCGATGACGATGTCGTCGACGCCGAGATCGTGGACGACGAGAAGCCCAAGAAGGACGGTGCGGCGTGACGGAGGAGACCCCGGGCTTTGAGGAGAAGCCCGACGTTCCCTCCGGCGCGACCCCCGAAGAAGCCGCGTCGAAGGGCGCCGAGTCCGACTCCGCTGCGGAGTCGGGCCCGGCGGCCCCGGGCGGGGACGTACAGGAAGTCGCTTTGACGGCGCAGCTGGACCAGGTCCGTACGGCGCTCAACGAGCGCACGGGGGACCTCCAGCGGCTCCAGGCCGAGTACCAGAACTACCGCCGCCGGGTGGAGCGGGACCGGGTCACGGTCAAGGAGATCGCGGTCGCGAGTCTGCTGACCGAACTGCTGCCGGTCCTGGACGACATCGGCCGGGCGCGCGACCACGAGGAACTGGTCGGCGGGTTCAAGTCGGTGGCCGAGTCGCTGGAAGCGGTCACGGTGAAGCTGGGCCTCCAGCAGTTCGGTACGGAGGGCGAGCCCTTCGACCCGACGATTCATGAGGCCCTGATGCACTCGTACGCGCCGGATGTCACGGAAACGACGTGCGTCGCGATCCTCCAGCCTGGGTACCGGTTCGGCGAGCGGACTATCAGACCCGCCCGCGTCGCGGTGGCCGAGCCCCAGCCGGGGGCCCAGCCCAAGGCCGCGGACGAGGGCGCCGAGTCCGCCAACGACAAGGAGAGCGGTGGCCCGGACGAGGGCTGACGCGGCGGGCAGTGGGGTAGCGGGCGGAGAGGAGGGACGTCGGGAATGAGCACGAAGGACTTCGTGGAGAAGGACTACTACAAGGTTCTCGGCGTCCCCAAGGACGCCACCGAGGCCGAGATCAAGAAGGCGTACCGGAAGCTCGCGCGCGAGTTCCACCCGGACGCCAACAAGGGCGACCTCAAGGCCGAGGAACGCTTCAAGGAGATCTCCGAGGCGAATGACGTCCTCGGGGATCCCAAGCGGCGCAAGGAATACGACGAGGCGCGCGCCCTCTTCGGCAACGGCGGGTTCCGGCCCGGTCCCGGCGCCGGGGGCAACGGCTCGTTCAACTTCGACCTGGGGGACCTCTTCGGCGGCGGCCCCGGGGGCACCCAGGGCGGACCCGGCGCCGGCGGCTTCGGCGGCGGGCTCGGGGACGTCTTCGGCGGGCTCTTCAACCGGGGCGGCACCGGGACCCGTACGCAGCCGCGCCGCGGCCAGGACATCGAGTCCGAGGTGACGCTCAGCTTCACCGAGGCGGTCGACGGGGCCACGGTCCCGCTGCGGATGTCCAGCCAGGCGCCCTGCAAGGCGTGTTCGGGCACCGGCGACAAGAACGGCACCCCGCGGGTCTGCCCGACCTGTGTGGGCACGGGACAGGTCTCGCGCGGCAGCGGCGGCGGCTTCTCGCTGACCGACCCCTGTGTGGACTGCAAGGGCCGTGGGCTGATCGCCCAGGACCCGTGCGAGGTCTGCAAGGGCAGCGGGCGCGCCAGGTCCTCCCGGACCATGCAGGTCCGTATCCCGGCGGGCGTCAGCGACGGGCAGCGGATCAGGCTGCGCGGCAAGGGCGCTCCCGGCGAGCGCGGCGGCCCCGGCGGCGACCTGTATGTCGTCGTGCATGTCGACGCCCATCCGGTCTTCGGCCGCAAGGACGACAACCTCACGGTCACCGTGCCCGTCACGTTCACGGAGGCGGCGCTCGGGGGCGAGGTGAAGGTGCCGACCCTGGGCGGTCCCGCGGTCACGCTCAAGCTTCCGGCGGGGACACCCAACGGCCGTACGATGCGCGCCCGCGGCAAGGGCGCGGTACGCAAGGACGGCACCCGTGGCGACCTGCTGGTCACCGTCGAGGTCGTCGTCCCCAAGGACCTCGACGCGCCCGCGCGGGACGCGCTGGAGGCCTACCGGAAGGCGACCGCGGCCGAGGACCCGCGGGCGGAGCTGTTCCAGGCGGCGAAGGGAGCATGACCTCATGGACGGGCGGCGGCAGTCTTCATCGTTCACCAGGGCGTATCAGCTGACCGAGGAAACGCCGGTGTATGTCATCTCGGTGGCGGCACAGCTCTCCGGGCTGCACCCGCAGACGCTCAGGCAGTACGACCGCCTCGGTCTGGTCTCCCCGGACCGTACGGCGGGCAGGGGACGCCGCTACTCGGCCCGTGACATCGAGCTGCTGCGCCAGGTGCAGCAGTTGTCGCAGGACGAGGGCATCAATCTGGCCGGCATCAAGCGGATCATCGAGCTGGAGAACCAGGTCGCCGCGCTTCAGGCACGGGTCGCCGAGCTGTCGGCGGCGGTGGACGGCGCGGCGACGGCGATGCGGCAGCGCGAGGCGCAGGTGCATGCCTCGTACCGCCGGGATCTGGTGCCGTACCAGGACGTGCAGCAGGCGAGCGCGCTGGTGGTGTGGCGGCCCAAGCGGCCGACGGACTGAGTCCGCTTCCGCTCGCGTCAGTCCAGCCTGCGTTCCTTGGCGGCGGCCTCGGAGCCCCACCACACCCCGAGGGCGAACAGCGTGTCGACCCCCACGGCCTCATAGAGCTTGTTGAGGTCGGTGTTGACGGTGCGGAGGCTGACCCCGAGCTCGCTCGCGATCTGCTTGAGCGCGCGTCCCTCCCGCAGCTTGTTGAGGATGCGGCGGGACCTGCTGGTGGTCAGGGTCGCCTGCTCCCGCCGCCGGAACCGGCCGCCCATCCAGGGCTCGGCCCGTTCCCACTGCTGCTCGTACACATGGTGGAAGAAGGCGAGCATCCCGGGGTGCGTCACCTTGAAGGCGACGTCCCTGTTCGGTTCGCCCCGGTGATCGGCGATCACGGCGACCTTGTTGTCCACGAGGATCATGCGCTCGAAGTCGGTGGCGAGGGTACGTATCTCCGCGCCGTGTCCGCTCGCCGCCGCGGCCCATTCCTTCTCGCCGGGCCTGGTGCGCGCGGTGTCCGGATAGAGAGTGCGGTAGCCGACACCTCGCTGGAGGACCGCCACATCGGCCACGAGCGCCTTGCGCAGCGTATCCACCTTTCTGTCCTGCGGATGCGCCGTACAGATCCGTGAAGTCGCGGAATTCGTCGCTTGGACGATGGCGGCGTTGACGAGCTCGATTCGGTCGAGGAATTCGATGCCGTTTCCGCTCGGCGGCTCGATATTTCTCATCTCGCGGTGCAGCTCGGACAGCCGGCGCATGCGCTGAAGATGATGGGCGATGCCCGCGCGCTCCGCGGCCAGAGCGGTCTGCTCCGCGTGCCACAGGTCCGCCGAACTCCAGCGGTCGTCATGCGGGTTGTGCACCGCCAGGCCCAGAGCGGCCAGTTCCGCGAGCCCGGGTTCGGTACCCGTGACCTGTTCGCCCCGAATAAGCCTGCGCAGCAGGGCGTGTGTTTCCTCTGATATGTCGAGCGATGCTTCGTTGTGCAGCGCTATGTCGGATTTCATATGTCCCTCCTGCGAGCTTCCGCAGTGCACATCAGTGCAGGCATCTATCACTTGATCCGCGCGGACCGGCCCCGCATTCTACAGAGAGTGACGGAAGATAAGTGACGGAAGATGCCGGAAGGCGACATCGCGCGCCCGGACGGAATTGAGGCGCCCCTTCGCCGGGGTCGCCGGGGGCGGCTGAATGGCAATTCCTGGGTTAATCCGACTCGGTGCCCTGGTCCAGGATTCCCGACTGCGCGATGAGATATCCGAGTTGGGCGCGGCTGCCGCTGCCGAGCGTGGTGGCGAGTTTGGCTATGTGCGCGCGGCAGGTGCGTACGTTCATGCCGAGGCGGCGGGCGATGGCCTCGTTCACGTACCCCTCGATGAGGAGCTTGGCGATGGACCGCTGGACGCCGGTGATGCCGAACGGTGTGGGCTCGTAGGAGACCTGCTCCGTGAGCGGGGTGGCGCGGCGCCACAACTGCTCGAAGACCTGGGCGAGATAGTCGACGAGTCCCGGGTGGCGCAGTTCCAGCGCGACCTGCCGGTCGGAACGGGCCGGTATGTACGCGACGGTGCGGTCGAAGACGATGAGCCGCTCGATGAGTTCTTCCAGCGTCCGTATCTCCACCTTGCCCTCGGCCAGCCGCTCCGCGTAGGCGAGTGTGCCCTGGCTGTGCCGGACGGTGTGCTGGTACAGGGTGCGGATGCTGACACCGCGGTCCACCACGGAACGGCCCCGCTCCAAGGCCTGGGCGAGCACATGCGCGCTGCGTCCGCCGCCGGGCTGCACGGTGAGTACTTCCGTCCGGCATTCGGCGGTGGAGAGGTCGAGCGCGGCGTTGATCCGGCTGTCGCCCTCCAGGACGGTGATCGCGTGTGTGGTGGGCGGGTCCTGGGCGCTGATGGTCATGAACGGCTCGAAAGAGTCGGTCAGTTCGACGGCGAAGTGCCGGCGTTCCTGGATCTCGCGCTCGATGGGGTGGAGACGCTGGGCAAGGGCCGCGGAGGGCGGAACTGGGCGTAGCCAGTCGGCATCGTCGGGATCGGGGTGGAGAAGAGGGAATTCCATGAGGCAGGGAGCCGCCGCGGCCTCGCTGCGGGCGATCCGTCCGGAGCGCAACGCGCTGGCGTAAATCCGTCTGCCGTCATCACACAGCTCAGTCACAGCGTGGGGATGTGTCTGTTTTGTGTTGTTTGCTAGCAAAGCTCCACCCCCCAGGGTCCTGAACATACAGGAACATGATGCCTCGTCCCGGTGGTGTTGACGTGTCCGGGTGAGACATCGTCTAGATGGCGGGGGAGAGGAATCCATCAAGTGAGGACGAAGCCGACTATGTACAAGAGAATGCTTCGCGCGGTGGTTGTCACTGCTTTCTCTGCGGCTCTGGCCTATGGTGCGCTGGGTGTTGGGGCGGACATTGGCTGGAACCCAACGCCTGCCGGATCTGTCGCCCAGGGTGTGGAGTCGGGCGACATCGGGTGGAAGTCGGGCGACATCGGGTGGGGCGAGCCCGCCGCATCCGGTAACTCGGGTGACATCGGCTGGAACCTGAAGGCCGCTGGATCCACTGCTGTGCGTTCGGGGTCCGGTGACATCGGCTGGGTGGCCCCTCAGGCAACTCCCAAGGACATCGGCTGGATCGTCACGTCGGCCGACACCAGCGCATGACTGTCCCGCCGGACGACCGGGTCTTCCGGCGCGAGATGGCCACGGCCTACCGGTCGGGCTGGCACTTCATCGATCTCGTCACCGCTATTCCTCACCGTGGCGACTCGTTGATGGTCACCCTCTTCGGAGAGCCGATCGTCGTCGTACGCGAGGAGGACGAGGACGTCCGTGCCTACCGCTGCCTTCGGAGGCCGCGGGGGGCTCCGCAGCCGGTCCGGTGTGCCATCCGATACGACATGATCTTCGTGAACCTCGACCAGCGTGATCACCAGCTGGTCGGGTCGAATACCACCATCGCCACCCCCCGCAGTGCCTGAGCGATTCCCCCGTCGTTGTAAATCGCTCAGGCGCTTCCCCCACACAGCGGCGCCATCGTGGACCTGAAACACGATGGCGCCGTTGTGCTGTCCGCGTCCGTTCCGAAGGACTGGAAGGCCTGTCCGGGCCCTCGCGGTCAGACGCGGCCGAGCGCCCGTTCCAGGGCGATCTCGATGACCACCCGCTCCGGGTTGGGTCTCGGAGCGCGCTCGTAGCGCTCCTCGTAACGCCTCTCGGCGTCCGCGACCACCTCAGGGTCCGTGCGGACCGTCGCGCGGCCCTCCAGCGTCGCCCAGTGGCCCTTCTTGACCTGGCACACGGCCACCCGCGCGCCTTCCGGTCCCGCCGCCAGGATGTTGGCGACCTTCGTGCTGTTCTTGTTGGTGATGACGCGGGCGAGTCCGGCCGCCGGGTCATACGTGACGCCCACCGGCACCACATGCGGGCTGCCGTCCGGGCGCAGGGTGGTCAGGGTGCATACGTGGCGCTCGCTCCAGAAGGCGAGAAACTCGGGGCTGGGATCGCGTACGTCATGGGCCATGCCGGAAGCCTAGGGCGTGTCTTCGAAGTCCCGCCTGCCCGGCGACGCCCCGGGCCGGGCAAGGGCACGGAAACCCCCGGAGCGCGGCCCCGTTTCAGGCTTGAGTGGAATAGACTCAACTTTGCGCACGTTCTCAGTGTCAGGGTCGGACGGAGACCCGAGGTCTGTGCAGGAGAGGAGAGGGCGTACGTGGACGCCGAGCTGACCAACAAGAGCCGGGACGCTATCAATGCCGCCACCAACCGGGCCGTGGCGGCCGGGCATCCCGATCTGACCCCCGCGCATCTGCTGCTCGCGCTGCTGGAAGGCCAGGACAACGAGAACGTCACCGACCTGCTGGCCGCCGTCGAGGCGGACCAGGTCGCGGTACGGTCGGGGGCGGAGCGGCTGCTGGCCGCGCAGCCCAGCGTGACCGGTTCGACGGTCGCGCCCCCGGGGCCCAACCGCGAGCTGCTCGCCGTCATCAACGACGCGGCTCAGCGGGCCAAGGAGCTGGGGGACGACTACCTCTCCACCGAGCACCTGCTGATCGGCGTCGCCGCCAAGGGGGGCCAGGCCGGGGAGGTGCTCGACCAGCAGGGGGCGGGCGCCAGGAGACTGCTTGACGCGTTCGAGAAGGCAAGGGGAGGGCGCCGGGTGACCACACCCGACCCGGAGGGCCAGTACAAGGCCCTGGAGAAGTTCGGTACCGATTTCACGGCCGCCGCCCGCGAGGGCAAGCTCGACCCGGTCATCGGCCGGGACCAGGAGATCCGGCGTGTGGTGCAGGTGCTGTCACGCCGTACGAAGAACAATCCGGTGCTGATCGGCGAGCCCGGCGTCGGCAAGACCGCCGTCGTCGAGGGGCTGGCACAGCGCATTGTCAAGGGCGACGTGCCGGAGTCACTGAAGAACAAGCGGCTGGTTTCGCTGGACCTCGGTGCGATGGTGGCGGGCGCGAAGTACCGCGGTGAGTTCGAGGAGCGGCTCAAGACCGTCCTGTCCGAGATCAGGTCGAGCGACGGGCAGATCATCACCTTCATCGACGAGCTGCACACCGTCGTGGGCGCGGGCGCCGGCGGCGACTCCGCCATGGACGCCGGGAACATGCTCAAGCCGATGCTGGCCCGCGGCGAGCTGCGCATGGTCGGCGCGACCACACTGGACGAGTACCGCGAGCGGATCGAGAAGGACGCGGCGCTGGAGCGGCGCTTCCAGCAGGTGCTGGTCGCCGAGCCGACCGTCGAGGACACCATCGCGATCCTGCGCGGGCTCAAGGGCCGGTACGAGGCCCACCACAAGGTGCAGATCGCGGACGCGGCGCTGGTCGCCGCCGCGACGCTCTCCGACCGTTACATCACCTCGCGCTTCCTGCCCGACAAGGCCATCGACCTCGTGGACGAGGCGGCCTCCCGGCTCCGGATGGAGATCGACTCCTCGCCCGTCGAGATCGACGAACTCCAGCGCTCCGTCGACCGCCTCCGTATGGAGGAGCTGGCGCTCAAGAACGAGTCCGACCCCGCCTCCAAGCAGCGGCTGGAGAAGCTTCGCCGCGATCTCGCCGACCGCGAGGAGGAGCTGCGCGGCCTCAACGCCCGCTGGGAGAAGGAGAAGCAGGGCCTCAACCGCGTCGGTGAGCTGAAGGAACGCCTGGACGACCTGCGCGGCCAGGCCGAGCGCGCACAGCGCGACGGCGACTTCGACACCGCCTCCAAGCTGCTGTACGGCGAGATCCCCGGCCTGGAGCGCGAGCTGGAGGAGGCCGCCGAGGCCGAGCAGGAGGCCGCCAAGGACACGATGGTCAAGGAGGAGGTCGGCCCGGACGACATCGCCGATGTGGTCGGCTCCTGGACCGGGATCCCGGCCGGCCGGCTGCTGGAGGGCGAGACACAGAAGCTGCTGCGGATGGAGCAGGAGCTGGGCAGGCGGCTGATCGGCCAGGGCGAGGCGGTCCAGGCCGTGTCCGACGCGGTACGCCGTACCCGCGCCGGAATCGCCGACCCCGACCGCCCCACCGGCTCCTTCCTCTTCCTCGGCCCGACCGGTGTCGGCAAGACCGAGCTGGCCAAGGCGCTCGCCGACTTCCTCTTCGACGACGAGCGGGCCATGGTCCGTATCGACATGAGTGAGTACGGCGAGAAGCACTCCGTGGCGCGGCTCGTCGGCGCGCCTCCCGGCTATGTCGGCTACGAGGAGGGCGGCCAGCTCACCGAGGCCGTGCGCAGGCGGCCGTACTCCGTGGTCCTGCTGGACGAGGTGGAGAAGGCCCATCCCGAGGTCTTCGATGTGCTGCTCCAGGTCCTGGACGACGGCCGGCTCACCGACGGCCAGGGGCGGACGGTGGACTTCCGCAACACCATCCTGGTCCTGACGTCGAACCTCGGCAGCCAGTACCTGGTCGAGCCGACCACCCCGGAGGAGACCAAGAAACAGCAGGTCCTGGAGGTGGTACGGACCTCCTTCAAGCCCGAGTTCCTGAACCGCCTCGACGATCTGGTGGTCTTCTCCGCCCTCTCGCGCGATGAGCTGGCCCATATCGCCAAGCTCCAGATCGACCGGCTGGCCCGCCGCCTCGCGGAGCGCCGGCTCACCCTGGACGTCACCCCCGCGGCGCTGGAATGGCTGGCCGACGAGGGCAACGATCCGGCCTACGGGGCCCGGCCACTGCGCCGTCTGGTGCAGACCGCGATCGGCGACCGGCTGGCCAAGGAGATCCTCGCGGGCGAGGTCACGGACGGCGACACGGTCCGGGTGGACCGCTTCGAGGACGGCCTGATCGTGGGCGCGGCGACGACCGCGGCGACGGGGGCGGAGTCCGGCAAAACGCTGTGAGCGCCCGGAACCCGGGGCCGGTACGCGCCTGATCGCGCACCGGCCCCTCCGGGCGCCCTGTGTGCCATGCGTGCCTTGTTCGCCGGATCGGCGGGCCGGGGTTGCCAGGGCCTCCCCGCTATGGGGGAGGATGGCAGGAACCGTACGAAGGGAAATTCACGGTGAGCATCGACCCGTCCTCGATTCCGAATTTCGGGGGCCAGCCCCAACCGCAGGGTGCAGGACCGGCGGGCCCCGTCGTCCCCGACCAGGATCTGGTCAAGCAGCTCCTCGAACAGATGGAGCTGAAGTACGTCGTCGACGACGAGGGCGACCTCGCGGCGCCGTGGGAGGAATTCCGTACGTACTTCATGTTCCGCGGCGAGGAGGACCAGCAGGTCTTCTCCGTGCGGACGTTCTACGACCGGCCGCACCCGATCACGGACAAGGCGAAGGTCCTCGACGCGATCGACGACTGGAACCGCCGCACCCTGTGGCCCAAGGTCTACACCCACATCCACGAGGAGGGTGACGGTCCGCCCACCGTCCGGCTCATCGGCGAGGCCCAGATGCTGATCGGCATGGGGGTCAGCCTGGAGCACTTCGTGTCGTCCACGGTCAGCTGGGTGCGCGCGTCGATCGAGTTCGACAAGTGGCTCATCGAGCAGCTGGGCCTGGAGCCGGGCGACGAGAAGCCCGAGGACGCCTGAGCACGCGGACCGCGCCGCACGAGGGCCCGGCCGGCGCCGCGATCGTCTGTGATCGCGGCCCTGAGCCGGGCTTTCGCGTCCCGTGAGCGGCTACAGCCGGCGCAGCCGTGACACGGCCTCCTCCAGAACGCCGGTCCGCTTGCAGAACGCGAACCGTACGAACGGGGCGCCCTGCTTCTGGTGGTCGTAGAAGACGGCGTTGGGGACGGCGACCACACCGCACCGCTCCGGCAGGGCGCGGCAGAAGGCGAAGCCGTCGCTCTCCCCGAGCGGCCGGATGTCGGTCGTCACGAAGTAGGTTCCGGCCGGGCGGTAGACCTCGAAACCGGCCGCCGCCAGACCCGTGGAGAGCAGATCGCGCTTGGCGCGCAGATCGGCGCGCAGCCCTTCGAAGTAGGTCTCCGGCAGCCGCAGGGCCTCGGCGATCGCGTACTGGAACGGGCCCGACGCCACATACGTCAGGAACTGCTTGGCCGAGCGCACCGCCCGCACCAGCTCCGGCGGTCCCGTCACCCAGCCCACCTTCCAGCCGGTGAACGAGAAGGTCTTGCCCGCCGAGCTGATCGTCAGGGTCCGCTCGCGCATGCCGGGGAACGAGGCGAGCGGGATGTGCTCGCCCTCGAAGACCAGGTGTTCGTACACCTCGTCGGTGACGACCAGCAGATCGCGTGCGACGGCGAGTTCGGCGACGGCGGTCAGTTCCTCGCGGCTGAGGACGGTGCCGGTGGGGTTGTGCGGGGTGTTGAGGAGGATGAGGCGGGTGCGGTCGGTGACGGCGTCCCGCAGCTCGTCCAGGTCCAGGTGGTACGCGCCGTCCCGGGGGCGCAGGGTGACCGGTACGCGGGTGCCGCCCGCCATGCCGACGCAGGCGGCGTAAGAGTCGTAGTACGGCTCCAGCGCGATCACTTCGTCACCCTGCTCGACCAGGGCGAGCAAAGCCGCGGCGATCGCTTCGGTGGCGCCCGCCGTGACCAGGACCTCGGTGTCCGGGTCGTGGGTCAGTCCGTAGCGTTCCAGCTGGTGTCCGGCGATGGCGGCGCGCAGTTCCGGGACGCCGGGGCCCGGTGGGTACTGGTTGCCCTTGCCCTCGCGCAGCGCCCGTACCGCCGCTTCCCTGACCTCCTCGGGGCCGTCGGTGTCGGGGAAGCCCTGGCCGAGGTTGATCGCGCCGGTGCGTACCGCCAGCGCCGACATCTCCGCGAAGATCGTGGTGCCGCCGAGCCATTCTTTGGTCATGGCCGCCATCCTGTGCCGAACCTCTGGACTTGCTCAAGTCGGCTTTGGCCGCGGGGCGCCGGGGGGACACCCAAGGCACGCGAGAAGTTCACGCGGGAAGTTCAGGCAGCAAGCCGGTCGATGCGGAGCCGGTCGCGCGACGGCGCGGGGCTTCGCCACGGGGGAACAGAAGGACGGTGAGGGCGATGGTAGCCGTGGTGGTCGTACTGATCGCGGTGGCGTTCGTCGGGGTCGTGGCGAGTGTGGGCAGCGGGGACAAGCGCAAGAAGCCGCCGCGTGTGAAGGCGAAGAACCGCGTGTCGAGCCCCTCGCTGAAGAAGCGGGGCGCCAGGCGCCGCGCCGACGGCAGTTGGTGGGCCGGCGGCAGCGGCGGCGGTTCGTCGTGCGGCGGCGGTGGTTCGTCGTGCGGCGGTGGTTCTTCATGCGGCGGTGGTTCGTCGTGCGGCGGTGGCGGTGGCGGGGGTTGCGGCGGAGGAGGCAGCTGACACGGGGCAGCTGATCCACGCTCACGACGGTGCCCGGTGGGGAACGAACTCCCGCCGGGCACCTTCGTGTTGGCGGCGCCGACCGTTCGGACGGCGGCCCGGCGGGCCTTCTCCGACCGTTTTTGATTGAACAGTTGAACCCTTGGGCCCCCGACGGGATGGAAACCCCTTCAAGTTGGGTAAAAACACTGTGAGCGTCGCGTACTTCGTGATTCCCTCGCTGTTGAGAGCTTCCAGCCCTCGGGCCTGATACGGAACCGAGCAGGCGATCTCCCCCCACAAGCCACTCGCTCATCGTCCGGGACATCCCCGGTTCACCCGTCAAGCGTGTTTGCGGAGCCGACCCATGCTCACCACCCTCAATACCGCCTACACCGACACCCGCGCCGCTGATCTGGCCTGGGCGTTGGGCCGGGAGCCGGTCCCCGCCCTGGCCGTCCTCGACCTCGATCTCGCGGGCGCCGGGCTTCAGCTGAGGCTGCTCGGCGCCTCTCACCAGGTGATTCTGGAGGAGGAGCGCGGCACCTGCTCCGAGACCGTCGCCTGTATCCCGGGCAGCAGCACACCGCTGCCGCTCGGCGTCTCCAAGCGGCTCGGGGACTGGGAGTACGAATTCGCCGCGCGCGTCGAGACGTTGTCCCAGGGGTCGTTCGCCGGGCGCGCGCAGGAACTGCTCGCACTCGTGGCCGACCACCCGAACGGATTGGCGGGGACATTCCCCGGCGCCCCGAACGCCTTCACCGCGATGCTCGCGCAGCGCGACGGCGGCCAGGTCCGATGGCGTACCTGGCATGCGTATCCACAGGAAGGCCGCCTGGTCGTCACTCGGACGCGGGTGGGGGTCCGTATGCCTGCCGTGCTGTAGATGCACCCGTGTGGGTGACAAACCGCAATGAATTCGTGACGTAGCGTTACGAACATGATCGAGCAGTCCGTGTCCTCGCCGCCCCGGGGTGGCGCGCGGCTTCCCGTGCGCGCGGGCGCCGGGCGTTACCTGATCCTCACCGTGGTCTTCATCTGCGCCGCGTGCGGGCTGGTGTACGAGCTGGAGCTGGTCGCGCTCGCCTCGTATCTGATCGGGGACTCCGTCACGCAGGCCTCGGTCGTCCTCTCGGTGATGGTCTTCGCGATGGGTGTCGGCTCGCTGCTCGCCAAGCGGCTGCGGTGCCGCGCCGCGTTCGGATTCGGGCTGCTGGAAGCGGCGTTGGCGCTTCTGGGCGGCTCCTCCGCACTCGTGCTGTACGCGAGCTTCATATGGCTGGGCGAGTCCCGCTACGCACTGGTCGGTTTCTCGCTGGCCATCGGCGTTCTTATCGGCGCCGAGATTCCGCTGCTGATGTCGCTCATCCAGCGGTTCTCCCGCCAGGACGCGGAGGGAACGGTCGCGGATCTCTTCGCGGCCGACTACGTGGGGGCGCTCGTCGGCGGGCTCGCCTTCCCGTTCCTGTTGCTGCCCTGGCTGGGCCAGCTGACGGGCGCGCTGCTGACGGGCGCGGTGAACGCGGTGGCGGGGGGCGGGCTGGTGCTCTGGCTCTTCCGGCGCGATCTGAGGCCGCGCTCACGCTGGGTGCTGGTGATCGTCAACGTGCTGGTGCTGGCCCTGCTCGGCACGGCGGCCGTCCTGGTGGACGACTTCGAACGGGCGGCGCGGCGGGCCGTCTACGGCGACCAGGTGCGGGTCGCCCTCCACACCGGCGCCCAGGAAGTCGTCATCACGGGCGGCCGGAGCGGGCCGCTGGAGCTGTATCTCGACGGGCGGCTGCGGGTCAGCGCGCGCGACGAGTTCCGCTACCACGAGGCGCTGGTGCATCCCGCGATGCGCGGTCCGCACGCGCGGGTGCTGATCCTGGGCGGGGGCGACGGGCTGGCCGCGCGCGAGGTCCTGCGGTACCGGGGCGTCCGCGAGGTCACGGTGGTCGAGCTGGACCCGGAGGTCGTCCGGCTGGCCCGCACGGATCCGGCGCTGCGGGAGCTGAACGGGGAGGTGTACGGGGACGGGCGGGTGAGGGCGGTGTACGCGGACGCGTTCATGTGGTTGCGCGGAGCGGTGGACGCCGGTGGCGTCGGGGGTCGTGGGGGGCGTGGGGGGCCTGGGGGTGGGCGGTACGACGTGGTCATCTCGGATCTGCCGAATCCCGGCGTGACGGCGAGTACGAAGCTGTACTCCGAGGAGTTCTACGGCCTGGCCACGCGCGTGCTGGCGGACGGCGGGCGGCTGGTGGTGCACGCGGGGTCGCCGGTGGCGGAGCGGCATACGTACTGGACGGTGGACGCGACGTTGCGGGCGGCCGGGTTCGGGACCACGCCGTACCACGCGACGGGGCGGCCGTCGGGCTTCGCGGCGGGCCCCGACCGGGTCAAGGACGGCACGCCGGCCGTGAGCGACTGGGGGTTCGAACTGGCGGCGGTGGGCGCGACCCCGAGGCTGGGGCTGGCGCGGGACGCGCCGAGGTTGCGGTCGCTGGAGGGGGCGGTGTTGGTGGCGGGGGCGCGGGGGGTGGAGCGGACGAGGATGCGGGGGCTGCCGTCGTCGACGCTGGTGCATCCGCGGTACGGGTAGGTGTGCGCGGTGCGGGTTGCGGGTGCGTGCGTTGTGGTGCCGGGGGCCGGGGCCTCCGGAGGTACATGTCCGGACGGCATGATTTACGGCGCGACCCTGCCCAGACGATGGTTCGGGCGTCCGCGCGCCACAAATCACGCTTTAGTGTCCGGACACGCACCTCCTACGACCCCGACCCCCTCCCCCCGGTGGGTCCCGACTACTCGCCGCCCGGCGGGTTGTGGGGGGCAGGTGCGGCCCGGTGGTCCCGGCCATCGCCGTCCCGGTGCGGGTGGGTGGGCTGGTGCGGGAGAGTGCCGCCGCCTCCCCCTCCCACCCTTGCGCACGGCCGGGCCAGTCGGTGACGGGCGGTGAAGGGGGGCGCGCAGGGGTCGTGTCCGGGACGTAGAGCGTGATTTGTGGCGCGCGAACGCCCGACCCATGGGCTGGGCCGCTGCGCGCCGTAAATCTTGCCGGCCCGGGCGCGAGCCCGGAGCGACCACCGGCGACAACCCGCACCCGGCCACGCACCCGCACCCCGCCGGAGGCGCACCGCACCCCGGCAACAACCCGCACCCGAAACCGGCCCCAGCCGAAACCCGCCCCGAACAAGGCGCACGGCGTTACCCTCGGGGTTTATGGAGCATGAGGTGTTCGTTCCGGTCACGGCAGAGGCTCTTCGGCAGGCGCTTGGCGACCCCGCTCGGGTCGCCCGTTGTGTGCCTGGGCTTCAGCACGACGCGGAAGAGTCGGCCGGGCCGCTCTCCGGGCGTATGAAGGTGCGTATCGGCGGTCACACGATCACCTATCGCGGCAGGCTCACGGTCGCCGAGCGGGACGGTGTCTTCGAGGTGGAGGGCGAGGGCGAGGAGGTCCGGGGTTCTGGCTCCGCCAAGTTGACGCTCACCGTGCGGTTGATGGAGACGCCGGACGGCACGACGCTCGCCTTCACGGGCGGATCGCGTTCGGAGGGCCGGCTCGCGGAGCTGCCCGCCGAGACGACGACCGCCGCGGCGCGTCGGCTGCTGGACCGTTTTGTCGCGCGGCTGGGGGAGGAGACGGAGCCGCCGGAGGACATCGTGGCGGAGGCGCTGTCGGAGTTCGGGCCCGAGACGCCCGGCCTCGCTCTTGACGGGGAGACCGTCGCCGGTGAGGGAGACTTCATCATTCCGGACGAGCCGCCGGCCGAGGCCGCGCACGCGCGTCGCACCATGATCGGGCGCAGCGCCGAGGAAGTGGATCACGCGCCGCCGCGTGGGCGCTACGCGCCCGTGCCCGCTCCCGACGCCGGGGGCGCGCGGGCCACACTGCGCTGGGTCGCGCCCGCCGCCGCGCTCGCGCTCGCCTCCGCCGTGGTGGTCGGACGGGCACTGCGTCGGCGCAAGTAATGTCGTGGTGTGAGTAGCAGCGAAGAGAGCATCCGACTGGCGGCGGGCGACGCCGAGTTGACCATCACCCCGGCGAACGGCTGCCGGATCGGCAGTCTGCGTATCGGCGGGACCGAAGTGCTGCGCCAGGGCGAGCGGTACGGCTGCTTCCCGATGGTGCCGTGGTGTGGGCGGATCGAGAACGGCCAGTTCCGCAACGGCGGGGTCGTCCATCAGATGCCGCTCAACTCCCCGCCGCACGCGATCCATGGCACCGGCCGGGACACCGCCTGGCGCCCCGCGCGGGTGGCCGGGAGCGAGGCGGTGTTCACGTATGACCTCGTCGACCCCTGGCCGTACAGCGGCCGGGTCACCCAGACGTTCGAGCTGACCGAGGACTCGCTGACGCTGGGGCTGGGGGTGGAGACGTACGACACGTCCTTCCCGGCCCAGGCCGGCTGGCACCCGTGGTTTCTGCGTGATCTGGGGGGAAGCGAGGCGCGCGTCGACTTCGACCCCGCCTGGCAGGAGGAGCGCGGCGCCGACCATCTGCCCACCGGGCGCAGGATCACGCCGCGCCCCGGTCCCTGGGACGACTGCTTCGGGATGCCCGACGGTGTCGAGGTGACCCTGACCTGGCCCGAGCGGCTGGAGCTGAAGGTCACGAGCCGCGCCGAGTGGGTGGTGGTCTATGACGAGCAGGCGGAGGCGGTGTGTGTGGAACCGCAGTCGGGTCCGCCGAATGGGCTCAATACCGCGCCCCGGCTGGTCACCCCCGTGGAGCCGCTGGAGATCGGCGCGACCTGGCGTTGGCGGCGGCTCTGAACACAGGACCTAAGCTCGTGGGCATGACTGACGTACGGGCTGAGCTGCTGCAACTGATCAAGGACAAGGCCGTGGTGCACGGCAGGGTGACCCTCTCCTCGGGGATCGAGGCCGACTGGTACATCGATCTGCGCCGGATCACGCTGGACGGTCATGCCGCACCGCTGGTCGGTCAGATCATGCTCGACACCACCGCCGAGCTTGACTTCGACTGCGTCGGCGGGCTGACGCTGGGCGCCGATCCGGTGGCGACGTCGATGCTGCACGCCGCCGCGGCGCGCGGGCAGCGGCTCGACGCGTTCGTTGTCCGTAAGGCGCAGAAGGCGCATGGCCTCCAGCGCCGGATCGAGGGGACGGACGTCAAGGGGCGCCGCTGTCTGGTGGTCGAGGACACCTCGACCACGGGCGGTTCGCCGCTGACGGCGGTCGAGGCGGTCCGTGAGGCCGGCGGCGAGGTTGTCGCGGTCGCGGTCATCGTGGAGCGGGGCGCCGCTCCGGCGATCGCGGAGGCGGGCCTTCCGTACCTCAATGTCTATGCGCTGGATGAACTGGGTCTCGGCTGAGCTGGGCTTTCGTCCGGGTCCCGGCTGTTTCACGTGAAACGGCCGGGACCCGGGTGGAGTCCGTACAGGAGTCTGGAAAGATGGGGGTGACGATGACGTCGCCCCCAGGTCAGGGACAAGAACCTCTCACCCGCACATCACAAGGAGCGGCCCGATGCCCATCGCAACCCCCGAGGTCTACGCCGAGATGCTCGATCGGGCGAAGGCAGGCAAGTTCGCCTACCCGGCCATCAATGTGACCTCGTCCCAGACCCTGCACGCCGCACTGCGTGGCTTCGCGGAGGCCGAGAGCGACGGCATCATCCAGATGTCCACCGGCGGTGCGGAGTTCCTGGGCGGCCAGTACAACAAGGACATGGTGACCGGTGCGGTCGCCCTTGCCGAGTTCGCGCATATCGTCGCCGCGAAGTACGACATCACCGTCGCGCTGCACACCGACCACTGTCCCAAGGACAAGCTCGACGGCTATGTCCGCCCGCTGCTCGACATCTCCGCCGAGCGCGTCGCGGCCGGCCGCAACCCGCTCTTCCAGTCGCATATGTGGGATGGCTCCGCCGAGACGCTCGCCGACAACCTGGCCATCGGCGAGGAACTGCTCGCCAAGGCCGCCGCCGCCAAGATCATCCTTGAGGTCGAGATCACCCCGACCGGCGGCGAGGAGGACGGCGTCAGCCACGAGATCAACGACGAGCTGTACACCACCGTCGAGGACGCGCTGCGTACGGCCGAGGCCCTTGGCCTCGGCGAGAAGGGCCGCTACCTGCTGGCCGCGTCCTTCGGCAATGTCCACGGCGTCTACGAGCCGGGCAATGTCGTGCTCCGCCCCGAGCTGCTCAAGGACCTCCAGGATGGTGTGGCCTCCAAGTACGGCAGGGCCGCAGGCAGCCAGCCCTTCGACTTCGTCTTCCACGGCGGCTCCGGCTCCACCGCCGAGGAGATCGCCACGGCGCTGGAGAACGGCGTTGTGAAGATGAACCTCGACACCGACACCCAGTACGCCTTCACGCGTCCCGTCGCGGACCACATGCTGAAGAACTACGACGGTGTGCTGAAGGTCGACGGCGAGGTCGGCTCCAAGAAGACCTACGACCCGCGCACCTGGGGCAAGCTGGCCGAGGCCGGCATGGCCAAGCGCGTCACCGAGGCGTGCGCCGCGCTGCGTTCGACGGGCACCAAGCTCAAGTAACGCGCGGGAGCGGTATCTCCCGTACGGCGGGCCCGGCATCGATCACGATGCCGGGCCCTTGCCATATCGTCCGCCGGGTCGCCACCGGGCTTCGGGACGAGGATGATCCCCGTATGGACATCAGGCTGTCGTCCGCCAAGGGGCGCTGGGTCATTCTGACGACGGTGCTCGGCTCGACCATGGCCCTGCTGGACTCCACCGTCGTCAATGTCGCGCTGCCGCATATCGGGGACTCCCTGAACGCGAATCTCGCGGACCTCCAGTGGACCGTCAACGCCTACATGCTCACGCTGGCCGGGCTGATCCTGCTGGGTGGATCGCTCGGCGACCGGTACGGCAGGCGGCGGATCTTTGTGATCGGGATCGTCTGGTTCGCGTGCGGCTCGCTGCTGTGCGGGGTCGCGCCGAGCGCCCTGGTGCTGATCATCGCCCGCGCGCTCCAGGGTGTGGGCGGGGCGCTGCTCGTACCGGGCTCGCTCGCGATCATTCAGTCGAGCTTCCATCCGGACGACCGCGCGCGGGCCGTCGGGGTGTGGTCGGGGCTCGGCGGGGTCGGCGCGGCCGTCGGCCCGTTCCTCGGCGGCTGGCTGGTCGACGGTCCCGGCTGGCGCTGGGTGTTCCTGATCAATGTGCCGCTGGCCGCGCTGTGCGTACCGGTGGCGCTGCGCCATGTACCGGAGACCAGGGATCCGGCGCACCACGGCCGGTTCGATGTGCTGGGCGCGTTCCTCGGTGCGGCGGCGCTGGCGCTGATCACCTACGCGCTGATCGGCAAGGCGGCCTGGTCGGGGGTGGCGGGCGTGCTGGTCGCGGTCGTCTTCGTACTGGTCGAGCGGCGCAGAGCGGACCCGATGCTGCCGCTGTCGATCTTCGCGTCCCGGCAGTTCAGCGCGGTGAATCTGGTGACGCTCTGCGTGTACGCGGCGTTCGGCGGCTTCTTCTTCCTCGCCTCGCTCCAGCTCCAGGTGGTCGTCGGGTACTCGGCGCTCGGCGCGGGGGCCGCGCTGCTGCCGACGACCGTGCTGATGCTGCTGCTCTCCGCGCGCTCCGGCGAACTGGCGGAGCGGATCGGCCCGCGGATCCCGCTCACCGTGGGGCCGCTGCTGTGCGCGGCCGGGCTGCTGCTGATGCTGCGGGTGGGCTCGGGCGCCTCGTATCTCGCGGATGTGCTGCCCGCGCTGGTGGTGCTGGGGATGGGGATGGTGACGCTGGTCGCGCCGCTGACATCGACGGTGCTGGCCTCCGTGGACACCGCGCGCGCGGGTCTGGCCAGCGGCATCAACAACGCGGCGGCCCGCGCGGCGGGCCTGCTCGCGGTCGCCGCGCTCCCGCTGCTCACGGGCACGGGCCCGGAGGCGTACCACTCGGCGACCCAGTTCGACACCACCTTCCACCGCGCGATGCCGCTGTGCGCGGGGGTGCTGGTGGCGGGCGCGCTGATCGCCTGGGCGACGGTACGTACGCCGAAGGCGGCTGCCGCCCGGACCGAGCCCGAGTGCCGGGTGAACTGCGGACTGTCCGCGCCGCCCTTGGAGCGGCTGGCCGGGGAGGGAGCGGCCGACGGCGGGGGCGGCGCGGCCGGCGGTTCCGGCGGGCCCGGTAGCGGTTTGGGCGGGGGGCCCGGCGGCGGTTTGGGCGGGGGTTCGGGCAAGGGTCCGCGTGGGGGATTGGGCGGAGGTCCGGGCGGGGGTTCGGCGGGAGGCGGGGACGCGGGGTCCGCCGGGCCGGAGCAAGGCAGACTGTAGGTATGGCCATCCATGAAAACCTGCTGGGGGGACCGCCCCCCACTCAGCTGCCCGACGATCCCGAGCCGCGTGAGCTGCTCGCGAACGGCACGCCGCCCGCCGACGTCGCCGCGAAGTATCCGACCTCCTCGCTGGCCTGGGCACAGCTCGCCGACGCCGCGTTCGAGAACGGCCATGTCGTCGAGTCGTACGCGTACGCGAGGACCGGTTACCACCGCGGGCTGGACTCCCTGCGGCGCAGCGGCTGGAAGGGCCACGGCCCGGTGCCGTGGGAGCACGAGCCGAACCGCGGCTTCCTGCGTGCCCTGCACGCGCTCGCCCGCGCCGCGCAGGCGATCGGGGAGCAGGACGAGTACGAGCGCTGCGCGACGTTCCTGCGCGACTCCTCGCCGCTCGCGGCCGACACCCTCGGCTGACCCGCGCCTCCCTGGCTGATCCCTGTTTCTACGGCGGCTCCCCGACCGGGGGCCGCCCGTTCCCTCGTGGCCGACAAGCAGCCGACCGTTGCTGATCGCTCCGAAACGGAACCCATCGAGGGCCCCGTCCGTCATCAAGGGCGCGGGCCTTCGGTCTGATCGATCGCGCGCAGCAGATCATCAGCAGACCCCGGCACAGAGGCCCCCACTCGCGCCTCTCCCCCCACGCCGGTCGCACCAGGGGAGACGTTCGTTTTGGGTAAGCGCGCCGCCGTCCGTCGAATAGGCCGCCGCGGTCGTGACCGTGTCCGTGCTCGCGTGCGCGGGAGGCGCCGTGGCCGCGGCCGTCCGCCCGTCCGGCTGGGCCCGGTAGGGCTGGGCCTGGTCGTCGTACTCCTCGGCGCGGGAGCCGCCGTCGCCGCCTGGCAGGGCGGCGGTACGGGGGAGAGCGGGGCCACCACGACCGCGGACGTGCTCCCCGCGTCGCCCAGCACGCCGTTCCCGGAGCCCCCGTCCCCGGAGCCCCCGCCCCCGTCGTCCTCGCCGTCCGCGTCGGCCGGCGAGGACGACGGCGAGGACGACGGAAAGGACGACGGGGAGAAATCGTCGGCAGCGCCCCGTGTCCCCGCCTCGGGGCCCGGCACCTTCACCACCGCGCGGGCGCATGGCGACCCGGTCGGTCAGGGGCCGCTGCGCCGCTACCGCGTCCAGGTCGAGAACGGGGTCGACATCTCCGCGAAGGAAGCGGCGGCCGAGATCGAACGGATCCTCGCCCATCCGCGCGGCTGGGCCGCGCACGGCCGGGGCTCCTTCCAGCTGGTCTCCACGAACGCCGACTTCGTCATCCGTATCGCCACCCCGGCCACCGCCGACAAGCTCTGCGGTGCCCAGGGACTCGACACCCACGGCGAGCTGAACTGCGAGACGGTGGACGGTGTCGTGGTCAATCTGCGGCGCTGGGTCCTTGGATCCCCGACATTCGACGGGCCGGCCTCGGAATACCGGCATCTGATCATCAACCACGAGGTCGGCCACGAGATCGGTCTGCGTACCCATTTGGGCTGCTCCGGCCCCGGCCGGCTCGCCCCGGTGATGATGCAGCAGATCAAGGGCCTGGACGGCTGCGAGTCCAACGCCTGGCCGTACGACGAGAACGGGAAGTACATCACAGGCCCGGAGGTCTGACCCCGGATTATGATGCCGGGAGGGGACCGGGGCTCCGTAACCAACACGGAAGGGGCGGACCGCTACCCGGGAACACATATCGAGGAGACAGAGATGTCGCACGCCTCCGATGTCCCCGAAGCCGGTTCGGAAGCCCCGAACCTCGACTTCGCCGGGACCACCCCCTACGAGGACTACGTCCAGGCGGACGTCCTCACCCATTTGCAGCACCCGCGCTCCGACGACCCCGGCGAGATGGTCTTTCTCGTCACGACTCAGGTCATGGAGTTGTGGTTCACCGTCCTGGTCCATGAGTGGGAGACCGCGTCCCGCGCGCTGCGCGAGGACCGGATCCCGGTGGCGATCGACGCGCTCAAGCGGTCCGTCCACGAACTGGAGGCGCTGAACGCCTCGTGGAAGCCGCTCGGCCGGCTGACGCCCGCGCAGTTCAACTCCTACCGCGCCGCGCTCGGCGAGGGCTCCGGCTTCCAGTCGGCGATGTACCGGCGCATGGAGTTCCTGCTCGGCGACAAGTCCGCGTCGATGCTCGTCCCGCACCGGGGCGCGCCGCGCGTCCACGCCGAGCTGGAGAAGGCGCTTCAGGAGCCGAGCCTGTACGACGAGGTCCTGCGGCTGCTCGCCCGGCGCGGGCTGCCGGTGCCCGCGGATGTGCTCGACCGCGATCTCGCGCAGCGGTACGAGTCGTCGCGGGCGGTCGAGGAGATCTGGGCCGGGATATACCGCGAGCCCGATCAGCACACCGAACTCATCCGGCTCGGTGAGGCGTTGACGGATGTCGGCGAGCTGGTGTGGCGATGGCGCAACGACCATCTGGTGGCGACGAGGCGGGCGATGGGGTCCAAGACCGGTACGGGCGGCTCCGCGGGCGTGGCCTGGCTGGAGAAGCGGGCCACGAAGAACGTGTTCCCCGAGCTGTGGACGGCGCGCAGCCATGTCTGAGTCTCTTGCCGTCCAGGCCGCGATGCTGGACTCCGCCGACGAACTGGCCGCGCTGCGCGATCTGTTCACCCTCCACGACGACTCCGTCTATCTCGACGGCAACTCCCTGGGCGCGCTGCCCCGCCATGTCCCCGAGCGCGTCCAGGACGTGATCACCCGGCAGTGGGGCGAGCTGCGCATCCGCTCCTGGACCGAGAGCGGCTGGTGGACCGCGCCCGAGCGGATCGGCGACCGTATCGCCCCGCTCGTGGGCGCGGGGCAGGGCCGGATCGTGGTCGGCGACTCCACCAGCGTCAATGTCTTCAAGGCCGTGGTGGGCGCGGTACGGCTGCTGGATCCGGCGGAGCCGGCCAGGGACGAGATCCTTGTCGACGCCACGACCTTCCCCACGGACGGATACATCGCGCGCTCCGCGGCCCGGATGACCGGCCTGCCGATCGTCCCCGTCGACCCCGGGAATCTGCTCGGCGCGCTCGGGCCGCGCACCGCCGTCGTACTCGTCAACCATGTCGACTTCCGGACCGGCCGGCTGCACGACCTCCCCGGGATCACCGCCGCCGTGCACGCGGCCGGGGCGCTCGCCGTCTGGGACCTCTGCCACAGCGCGGGCGCCCTGCCGGTCGGTCTCGACGAGCACGGCGTCGACCTCGCGGTGGGCTGCACGTACAAGTACCTGAACGGCGGGCCCGGTTCCCCCGCCTTCCTCTATGTCGCCGAGCGCCACCAGGCACGCTTCGACTCCCCGCTGCCCGGCTGGAACTCCCACACCGACCCGTTCGCCATGTCCCAGGACTTCGAGGCGGCGGACGGCGCGGTACGGGGCCGGGTCGGCACGCCCGACATCCTCTCCATGCTGGCCCTGGAGGCGGCCCTCGACGTCTGGGAAGGGGTGAGCCTGGCGGCGGTACGGGAGAAGAGCCTGGCGCTCACGGACTTCTTCCTGGAGTGCGTGGAGGCATACGCGCCACCGGGCCGGGTCCGTTCGCTCACGCCCGCCGCGCACGCCGAGCGCGGCAGCCAGATCGCACTGCGCTGCGCCGAGGCGCCCGCCGTCATGGCGGCGCTCATCGCCCGGGGCATCGTCGGGGATCTGCGCAGGCCGGACGTGCTGCGCTTCGGATTCACCCCGCTCTATACGGGTTTCGCCGACGCGGAACGGGCGGCGAGGGTCCTCGGCGAGGTGCTGACCGAGGTGCCGGCCGAGGTGCCGGCCGAGGTGCCGACTGAGGTGCCGACCGAGGTGCCGACCGAGGTGCCGACCGAAGGCTAGGCCGGTTCGGGTCACAGCGGCCCGGCGGCCGTCCTCGCGGCCGCCGGGCATCGGGGTGAACGGGCCCCCGCGGGGCTGATAGCGTCCCCGCTGATCAGGTCAATTCGGCCCCCGTACCGAAAGGTTGGAGCAAGATGCCGGACCCCGCCGCGCACGATGCCCTTGCTCGTGACGCCGCAGAGACCGAATCGGTCTTCTCCCATCCGGTCGTCCGGCCCGATGCCACCGCCGCGTACGGCGAGCACCCTGATCAGGTGATCGACTTCTACGCTCCCCGGGGCAACCAGGAGCGTGTGCCGCTGGTCGTCGTTCTGCACGGCGGCGCCTGGCGCGCGCCGTACGACCGTACGCATCTGACCCCCTTCGCGGACTTCCTGGCCCGTCGCGGATTCGCCGTCGCCAATGTCGCCTACCGGCGGGGTCCCGCGATCCCGCAGCAGGACGACGGGCCGCCGGTGGCGGGGCGCTGGCCCGAGACGTTCGACGATGTGGCCGCGGCGATGGACGCGCTGCCCGCGCTGGCCGCCGACGCGCTGCCGGGGGCCGACGCGCGGCGGACCGTGCTCACCGGCCACTCCGCGGGCGGCCATCTCGCGCTGTGGGCGGCGGCCCGGCATGTGCTGCCGGTGGGTTCGCCGTGGCGGCTGCCGGAGCCCCCGCCGCTGCGCGGGGTCGTCGCGCTGGCGCCGATCGCGGATCTCGTACGCGCCGTGGAGCTGGATGTGTGCGGCGGGGCGCCCATCCAGTTGCTGGGCGGCGAGGAGGAGTTCAAGCAGCGCAGGGAGAGCGCGGACCCGGCGGCGCTGCTGCCGACGGGGATCGCGACGGCGGTGGTCCAGGGCCGTACGGATCTCACCGTGCCGTACACGGTCTCCGAGGCGTTCGTGGAAGCGGCGGGCCGGGCGGGCGAGATGGTCGGGCTCACGCTGCTGGAGGATGTCGGTCACTTCCCGCTGATCGACCCGGCGGCGGACGCGTGCGCGGTGGTGGCGGAGGAGATCGCTCAGCTCGCCTGGTGAGGTCCGCGCCTTCCCGACAGGGGGGAGAGGCTGGGGGACGCCGGGGGACGCCGAGGCTTGCGGACAGAAACTGACCGCAAGCCTTCCTACGGTCTCCCCATGACCCAGAACACCAGCCAGACCGTGCTCGTGACCGGCGCCACCGGAACCGTGGGCCGGCAAGTCGTCGCCGAACTCCTCCACCGCGGCCACACCGTCCGCGCGCTCACCCGTGACCCCGAGAGGGCGAGGACCGTCCTCCCCGGCGTCGACGTCGTACGGGGCGACCTCACCGACCCCGCGAGCCTCGCCCCCGCCCTCGAAGGCGTCACCGCGATCCATCTGATCACCTTCGGCGGGGCGATGTTCGCGCCGCTGGAGACCGGACCCGAGATCGTGGAGCTGGCGCGGAAGGCCGGCGTTCGGCGGGCGACCGTCCTCTTCGGTGGCGAGGAGACCCCGCTCCAGCGGGCAGTCGAGGCGAGCGAGCTGGACTGGACCGTGGTGCAGCCCGTCGAGTTCATGTCCAACGCGCTGGAGTGGGCGGAGGCGATCCGTACGGAGGACACCGTCGCCGAGCCGTTCACCGGCCGGCTGAGCGCCATGATCCATGAGGCCGACATCGGCGCGGTCGCGGCGGTCGCGCTCACCGAGGAGGGACACGCGGGCCGTACGTATCTGATCACCGGCCCCGAGACGCTCACCCTCCAGGACAAGGTGGACGCGCTGGCGGCGGCCCGGGGCCGGGAGATCGCGCTCGTGGAGCTGAGCGAGGAGACGGCGAAGGAGCGGTGGCGCGCGGCGGGCCAGCCCGAGGAAGTGATCGGCTTCCTGATCATGGTCTACCGGGACACCCCGCCCGAGGGCAGGACCGTGGTGGGCACGGTCGAGGAGGTCACCGGCAGGCCGGCCCGTACGTTCGCGGAGTGGGCGGCGGAGCACGCGGCGGCGTTCCGGGCCTGATCCCGCCCGCCGACCGTCCGCCACCGCCGCCGACCGTCCGCGGCGCGCGTCATACCTGGTGGGCGCCGGAGACGCGCAGTAGTACCTGGGACGGACGGGCAAGGATCCGCTTCGCTGGTGACGACCCCGTCCCTCCCTCCGCTTACCGTGGCAACGTGACCGAGACAGACACCGGGAAGACCCGGAGCCCCGAGTTCCGCTTGGCCATGGGAGCGCTTCATGGCATGCGCCAGGATCTCTTCCACGACGCTTTCGCCTACCGTCCGCTCAAGCCCATGCGGACGGACGGCCCGATCACCCGCCGGCTGCCCGGCCGGATACGTGAGAACGCGGCCTGGACCCCGCATGTCCTGATCACGGCGTGCGCGCTGCTGGTGATGTTCGTCGGCTTGACCGATCAGGGCAGTCTGTTCGGCTTCCTTCCGGCGATCCCGGTCCTGCTCACCATGGTCAGGCCGGTCGGTGCCCTGTGGCTGTCGCTGGGGGTCTCCGCCGTGCTGGGTGCCCTGACGTACGACGAGTGGCCCTGGGGGGCCGCCAGCTTCCTCGGTTATCTCGCCGTGCTGACGGTGGCCGCGATCCGTACCCGCCCGCGCACCGGCGCCTATATGTGGGCGCTGACGGCGGCGTACGCGTTCTGCATGGAGATCCTCTTCAACCGCGGCTACGGGACCGGCGGAGCCTCCGTCTCGGTGATGATGCTCTTCCTCTCCGCGCTCGTCCTGCTGACCGTGACCGTGCTGCATGTCCGCCGGGAGGCGGAGCAGGAGGTGGCCGCGCAGCAGAGCGTCACCGCCGTCGAACGCGACCGGCGCACGCTGCTGGAGGAGCGCACCACCATCGCCCGCGAGCTGCACGATGTGGTCGCCCACCACATGTCGGTCGTCGCGATCCAGGCCGAGGCGGCCCCGTACCGGGTGGAGAATCCGCCGCCGGAGCTGGAGCAGGCGTTCGTCACGATCCGGGAGAACGCCGTGGCCGCGCTGACGGAGCTGCGCCGGGTCCTCGGGGTCGTACGGGCGGAGGACTACGAGGCGCCCGACGCCCCGCAGCCCACGCTCGCCGATCTCGACGGACTGCTCGGGAATGTCCGTGACGCCGGGCTGACCGTGGAGAAGACGATCACCGGATCGGTGCGCACACTGCCGCAGGGCGTCGAGCTGTCGGCGTACCGCATCGTTCAGGAAGCCCTCAGCAACGCGCTCCGGCACGCGCCCGGCTCGACCGCGCGGGTCGAGATCTCGTATGTGCTGGGCGGGCTCGGTCTGCGGATCGTGAACACCCCGCCGCGCGGCCTGGTCAAACCGTCGCCCGGCTCCGGGCACGGCATCACGGGGATGCGGGAGCGTGTCACGATGCTCAACGGCGAGATGACCGCGGACCTCCTGGAGGACGGCGGCTACGAGGTCGCGGCGTTCATTCCGGTGGCCGCCGTGCGGGACGGAGACGCGTCATGACCATCCGGGTACTGATCGTGGATGATCAGGTGATGGTCCGCGAGGGCTTCTCGGTCCTGCTGAACGCGATGCCGGACATCGAGGTCATCGGCGAGGCGGTGAACGGCCGCGAGGCCGTGAGCCAGGTCGCCGCGCTCCACCCCGACGTGGTGCTGATGGACATCCGGATGCCGGAGCTGAACGGTATCGAGGCGACCCGGGAGATCGTCGCGGCGGACGCCGACGCGAAGGTCCTCGTGCTGACCACCTTCGACCTCGACGAATACGTCTACCAGGCGCTGCGCGCCGGCGCCTCCGGCTTCCTGCTGAAGGACGCCTCGGCCCGCCAACTGGCGGACGGTGTACGGGTGGTGGCCTCCGGCGAGGCGCTGCTCGCCCCGACTGTCACCCGTCGTCTGATCACGGAATTCTCCAAACTCTCGGAGACCCCGCGCGCCCCGGCGATGGCCAGGATCGGCGATCTCACGGAGCGCGAGACGGAGGTCCTGGTCCTGATCGCGCAGGGGCTGTCGAACGCGGAGATCGCCGAGCATCTGGTGGTCGCGGAGTCCACGATCAAGACGCATGTGAGCCGCATCCTGGTGAAGCTGGGGCTGCGGGACCGTACGCAGGCGGCGGTGTTCGCGTACGAGGCTCGGCTGGTGACACCGGGCTGAGTCGCTACCGGGGGCCGCGTGGGGCGGGGTGGCGAGTACCGGTCATGTGATCACTCGCGCGGGTGATCGGATCGGGAGGGACCGTTTCGGCTGCTCGGGGGCACGTCACGCTGGTGTCCGCCTGACAGGAGGTGCACCATGACAACTATGGACGAGCGTGCGTCACAGATGACCGTAGAGGAGTTCGAGAGGTTCGCCGCTGTGGAGTCCGAGACCGTCAGGCTGGAATTCATCGGCGGGCGAATCGGAGTCAAGAAGGTGGCGGACGGGGATCACGGAGCGATCATCATGTGGTTGCTGCGTCAGTGCATGCAGTCGCGGCCGGATCTCGACCTGGACACCATGCAGGGGCTCGCGGTCGAGAAGTACCGTGCGGGCCGTGCTCGGCCGGACGGATCACTTGCCCCCGTCGCGCATTTCGCGGGGCAGGGGGAATGGGCCAGTCCCGCCGGGGTACTGATGACAGTCGAGGTCACTTCTTACGACTCGGACACCGGTCCGCGGGACCGCGTGGAGAAGCCCGCGGCCTACGCTGCCGCCGGTATCCCGGTGTTTCTGCTGATCGACCGGGACTTCTGCACCGTCACCGTGCACAGCACTCCGGATCCGGTCGCGGGGGACTATCGGCATCGGGACATGTTCCCCTTCGGAGAGCGGGTTTCCATCCCGGACCCTGTCGGTATCGAGTTCGACACCGAGATCCTGAAGCACTACGTGCGCTGACGGTCCACGCATCGGCCCGCCTTGTCCACAGCCTGTGGACAAGGCGGGCCGTCGCCCGTCTCGGGCCGCCCGCGTCTCCGGTCAGTTCAGCAGGTCGCGGCGCCGCAACCCCGCCAGTCCCGCCCCTACCAGCGCCACCGCGAGCACCGTCAGCACCACCGCCGGTGTCCAGGCCATCTCCCCGCCCGGCAGCTTCGGCAGATGTCCGAACGGCGACAGGTTCATCACCGACTGCGGCAGATCCAGCACCGGCCCGATCCAGCCCAGGGCCAGCGCCACGCCCGCGACTCCCCACGCGGCCACGGCCGCCTTCGGGAAGACCCCGTACAGCAGGACCGCCAGCGCGCCGAGGACCCAGATCGCGGGCAGTTGGACCAGGGCGGCGCCGAGGATTCCCGGCAGATCGTCGCCGTAGCCGAGGAAGAGTCCGAGACCGCCGAGCGCCATGATCAGGACCGCGCCGCCGAAGGCGATCGTCAGATGCCCGGCGGCCCAGCGGAGCCGGCCGACCGCGCCCGCGAGGACCGGTTCCGCCCGCTGGCCGGTCTCCTCGGTGTTCAGCCGCAGTACGGACGCGACCACGTACAGCGCCGCGACCATCCCCAGCATGCCGACCATCGCGGCCAGGAAGGCGTCGGTCAGCCCCTGCTGGCCGCCCATCCGCTGGATGATCTGCTGGGTGCCCTCGTTGTCGCCGACCAGATCCGCGGCGCCGTCGGTGATGCCGCCGAACATGATTCCGGCGAGCAGGAAGCCGATGCCCCAGCCGAACACGCTGCCGCGCTGGAGGCGCCACGCGAGCCCGCCCGCCGTGGCGATGGCGCCCGTCGCGGGTCCCGGTCGCGCGGGCAGGAAGCTCATGCCGAGGTCACGCCGGCCCGCCAGGATGTACGCGAGGACCGCCTGTACGGCGATCGCGGCCAGCAGGACCAGCAGCACCCACCAGCGTTCGTCGGCGTAGGCGCGTACGTTCTCGGCCCAGCCGATCGGGGAGAGCCAGGTCAGTACGGACGAACCGTCGTCGGTCGACGCGTCGCCCGCCGCCTTGAGTACGAACGCGGCGCCGATGACGGCGGCCGTCATCCCCTTCGCGAGCCGGGCGTTCTCGGTGATCTGCGCGGCGATGGCGGCGGTGCAGGCGAAGAGCATCCCGACCCCGCCGGTCGCCAGGCCGAGCGCCAGCGCGCCGGTGGCGGCCTCCCCGTTGCCGACGAGCCCGGCGGCGACGGCCAGGACCAGCGCGGCGTTGGCGATCAGCGCCGTGAGCAGCGCGGCGGTCAGCGGCGCCCGGCGCCCGACCATCGCCGCCGAGAGCATCTCCTGACGGCCCGTCTCCTCTTCCTCCCTGGTGTGCCGTACGACGATGACCAGGCTCATCACCGCCGCGAGCGCGGCCCCGAAGGCGATCATGCGCCAGGAGGTGAGCCCGCCCACGGAGTCGCTGAAGACGGGTCCGTACAGGGCGCGCAGCGAGCCGTTGGCGGACATCGACTGGAGGAGGTCGGCCCGTTTGGCGTCCGTGTCGTACAGCGTCGAGACGGACTGTGTGACGGACAGGAACGAGGCGCCGAGCACCAGTACCCACACCGGGACGATGATCCGGTCCCGGCGCAGGGCGAGCCTCAACAGCGTTCCGGTGCCCGCGAGTTGCCGGGTGCCGCCGGTGCGTGCCGACGGTACGGCCAGGGTGGCGGCGGTCATGACGCGACCGCCGGATCGGCCGCGGGTGCCTGGCCGGCCGGGGAGGCGTCATCGGCCGCGTAGTGGCGCATGAACAGCTCCTCCAGGGTGGGCGGGGTGCTGGTCAGCGAGCGGATGCCGGACTCGGAGAGGGAGCGCAGTACGGCGTCCAGCTTGTCGGTGTCGACCTGGAGCCTGACCCGCTTCCCCTGGATGTCGAGGTCATGCACGCCGGGGAGCCGGCCCAGTCCGTTCGGCTCGCCGGAGAGCTCCGCGCTCACGCTCGTACGGGTCAGATGGCGCAGCTCGGAGAGCGAACCCGACTCGACGGTGACGCCCTTGCGGATGATGCTCACCCGGTCGCAGAGCGCCTCGACCTCGCTCAGCACATGGCTGGAGAGGAGCACGGTCCTGCCCCGGTCGCGCTCCTCCTCGACGCACCGCTGGAAGACCTCCTCCATCAGCGGGTCGAGCCCGGAGGTCGGCTCGTCGAGGATCAGCAGATCGACGTCCGAGGCGAACGCGGCGACGAGGGCGACCTTCTGGCGGTTGCCCTTGGAGTACGTGCGCCCCTTCTTGGTGGGGTCCAGCTCGAAGCGCTCGACGAGATCGGCCCGCCGGGCCGGGTCGAGCCCCCCGCGCAGCCGCCCGTACAGGTCGATGACCTCGCCGCCGGAGAGGTTCCGCCACAGGGTCACATCCCCCGGTACGTAGGCCACGCGCCGGTGCAGTTCGACCGCGTCCTTCCAGGGGTCCCGGCCGAGCAGCTGGGCCGCCCCGGAGTCGGCGCGCAGCAGCCCGAGGAGGACTCTGATGGTGGTGGACTTGCCGGCTCCGTTGGGGCCGAGGAAGCCATGGACCTCGCCGGTCTCGACGGCGAGGTCGAGGCCGTCCAGCGCGTGCGTCCGGCCGAACGACTTGTGCAGTCCGGCGACGGTGATTGCCTTCGTCATGCTTCGGAACGTACGCTACTTTCACAAAATTATGAAGTTAAGGAAGCGTAAAAAGGGTTCGGGTTAAGATCGAGGTGGACGCCGAGCAGGGGAGACGATGGGCCGATGAACAGCGAGGACCAGAGCACCGTGGGCCAGGGCATGGAGGGCCGGCACCGGGGTGCGAACGGCAGCGGGGACGGTACGCCGCGGGACGAGGAAGCCGTGTCCCGCTTCGTGGAGCGCTTCGCGGCCGACATGACCGAGGCCGGGATGCAGCGCACGGCCTCCCGGGTCTTCGCGGCGCTGCTCACCTCGGACGACGCGAGCATGACCTCCGCCGAGCTGAGCGAGCAGTTGCGGATCAGCCCCGCGGCCGTCTCGGGGGCGGTCCGCTATCTCACGCAGGTCAGCATGGTCGGCAGGGAGCGCGACCCCGGCTCGCGCCGCGACCGCTACCGGCTGCACAACCAGGGCTGGTACGTCACCATCACCCAGCGCGACTCCATACTGAGCCGCTGGGAGCACACCCTGCGCGAGGGCGTCGAAACGCTCGGCCGCGACACCCCGGCGGGGGAGCGGGTGGCGGAGACCGTCGAGTTCTTCGAGTTCCTCCAGCAGGAACTGCTCGCGCTGATGGACCGCTGGAAGGACTACCAGGAGACGAAGCGCGCGGCGGAAGCGGGCGGCGCGGGCTGAGGGGCGAGCGGGCTGAGTGGCGTCGTCGGCCTCAGCCGGTGGGCTCGGGGGCCTTGGCCGGTGGCTCGGGGCCTCAGCCGGTGGGCTCGTGGCGTCGGCCGGTGGGCTCCCGCCGGTACACGCGTTTGACGGCGCCCCTCACCAGGCCCACCAGGCCCACCAGTGTCAGTGCCGCACCGGCCAGGAACAGGGAGTCGTTCACGTCATTGGCGGGAGTGCCCCGCCAGTCGGAGTCGTAGAGGTCGCCCTTCCACGGTCCGTACGAGACCACCCAGCCGGTCCACCAGTCCTCCAGCAGCGGATCGCGGTCCGGGTCGCAGTGGAAGGGGCCCTCGTGCCGCGCTCCGCTCCAAGGGTCGGACCATCGCACCTCGCAACTGCCGTCGGGCTGCTGGCTGATCACGGTCAGATCGATCTGCGGGTCCTTGTCCGCGGCGGTGGACCCGGCGATACCCAGGCCGAGCAGGGCCGCTCCCACCAGCAGGATCCCGGGGAAGAAGCCCCTGCGCCGGGGAGTGGCTTTCGATATCGCCGCCCCGAGCCGCGCATGGAGTGCGTGGGGTCCGTACGGTCCGTACGGCATGTGCGTTCCGTCCGGCATGTGTGTTCCGTCGGGTCCGTCCGGTCCGTCGGGCGTGTGCGGCGTGTGCGGCGTGTGCGGCAGGGGCTGCTCCAGCAGCCCGGCCCGCTCCGCCCGCTGTACGGCCAGCCGCCGCGCCCTGCTTCCCCGTACCGCTCGCGTCCAGCACAGCCCCGCACCGCCCGGAAGCGCGATCACCCCGCCGGTCCGGGGGTCGCCGCACCACCACAGGACGTCGCCCGTGGGGTGATGGACGACCGGCTGGTTCAGGCCCGGTATCGCCCACACGGTCAGTGGCCACAGCTCCTCGGTCACGGGGTCCCGCAGCACCACCGTCTCGCCCCGCCATCCGCGGGGGATCGACACGGCGAGGCGGACGGTCCAGGGGCCCGCCGCCAGGTGGCGCCACATCCGGCCGGAAAGCCCGAGGGAGAGGAGGCCCAGAGCCAGCGCGGCCAGCGACAGCCCCACCAGGTTCGGGATCAGCGAGACCACCGCGTCCAGGCCCAGGCTTGCCGCGATCAGGCCGATGATCTGGCTTCCGGCCAGCATCGCCAGACCGCCACCCGCGCAAATGAAGCCGCGCGCCCGATAGCCGACCAGCGCCTCGGCCGTGCCCGTGTCATCCAGCGCAGGGCTCTGCGACGCGTTGTCCCCCATTGATGTGCCCCCCCGGGCCTCGAACCGGAGGCCGAGACTACCTGGACCCTGCTCCTGCCCCCGGACCCGCCACCGCCCCCGCCGGAAGTGTCAGCTGCCATGCCTCCGGCCGGAGCGTCCACGTCCGGGTCCGTACCGGGCCCGTGACCCGCGTGTCCGCGCGGTAGCGGAAGTCGGCGCCCGACACCGTGACGGACAGCGCGCTGGCGCGTACCGGTTCCTCCGAGGCGCGCGTACGGATCACGACCTCGGCGCGGCCCCCGCGGGAGGACACCCGTACGCCCTCGACCGGCTCGTCCAGATCGTTCAGCACTATGCCGTCCGCCTCCACCCTCAGCCGGTGGTGCGCATGCGCCGCGAACACCGGCGGGACCGGCCGTACGAGCGTACGGACCAGCGAGCGGCAGGTGTGCCAGACCGACGTCATCGACGCCGCGCCCGGGACGCCGCCCAGGACCGCGCCCGTCGCGGGCAGCGCCGGGATCCGCAGATCCCCCAGCACCACCCCGTCGCTGTCGTCCACCAGCAGATCGAGCCGCCGCGCCGCGCCGTCCAGCACGGCCCTCGCCGCCGCCACCGCGCCCGTGGGCACGCCCAGGGAGCGGGCCAGCTCGACGGAAGCGCCGATCGGCACCAGCGACAGCGCCCCGGAGGCCAGCTCCCGTTCCCGGTGGAGCAGGGCGACGGTCCGCAGCAGCGCCCGGTCGTCGCCCACCACCACCGGCCGTCTGCTGCCCCGCCGGGCCAGCGCCCGCGCGAATTCCTCGGGGCCGTCGGGGAGACAGAGTTTCACCCCCGCACCCGCACTGAGCACGTCCTTCGCGATCCGGACCGATTCACCGTCGGTCCTGCGGGCGAAGGGGTCGATGACCACCAGAAGCTGTCGCGCACCGTTCTCGGCGGGCTCTGCAGCCGACACCTCGGTCCTTCCTCGGGTAGCATCTTTGTGCAAGAGCCCCTTGCGCTATTGCGCCAGGGGCTTCGTCTATTCCGGGGCATCCGGTTCGACGGTCAGGACCGCGTCGTACAACGTCGTGCGGTGTCATACGCGTAGATATGGCGTACACGCGCCGAATGAACGGCGTTTGCGCGCCCCCTGGCCTTGGACATGCCCCGCCCGGAAGGGGTGTACGCCTGTGCCCGCACTTGTGCTGCTCGGTGCTCAGTGGGGTGACGAAGGCAAGGGAAAGGCCACCGACCTGCTCGGTGGGTCCGTGGACTATGTCGTGCGCTATCAGGGCGGCAACAACGCCGGTCATACGGTCGTCGTGGGCGACCAGAAGTACGCACTGCATCTTCTCCCTTCCGGAATCCTCTCCCCGGGGTGCACCCCGGTGATCGGCAACGGAGTGGTCGTCGACCCGGCTGTCCTGCTCTCCGAGCTGAGCGGTCTCAACGAGCGCGGTGTCGACACGTCCAAATTGCTGATCAGTGGTAACGCGCACCTGATCACGCCGTACAACGTAACCGTCGACAAGGTGACGGAACGGTTCCTCGGCAAGCGGAAGATCGGTACGACCGGCCGTGGCATCGGCCCGACCTACGCGGACAAGATCAACCGCACCGGCATCCGCGTCCAGGACCTCTACGACGAGTCGATCCTGGAGCAGAAGGTCGAAGCGGCGCTGGAGTCCAAGAACCAGCTGCTCGCCAAGGTCTTCAACCGTCGTGCCATAGAGTCCGGCAAGGTCGTCGAAGAGCTGCTGACATTCGCCGACCAGCTCAAGCCGTACGTCGCGGACACGACGCTGATCCTCAACAACGCCATCGACGAGGGCAAGGTCGTCCTCTTCGAGGGCGGCCAGGGCACGCTGCTCGACGTGGACCACGGCACGTACCCCTTCGTCACCTCCTCCAACCCGACGGCGGGCGGCGCCTGCACGGGCGCCGGGGTGGGGCCGACGAAGATCAGCCGGGTCATCGGCATCCTCAAGGCGTACACGACGCGCGTCGGCGCCGGACCGTTCCCGACGGAGCTGTTCGACGAGGACGGCGAGGCGCTGCGCCGCATCGGCGGCGAGCGGGGCGTCACGACGGGCCGCGACCGCCGGTGCGGCTGGTTCGACGCGGTCATCGCGCGCTACGCGACGCGGGTCAACGGGCTGACGGACTTCTTCCTCACCAAGCTGGACGTGCTGACGGGCTGGGAGCGGATCCCGGTGTGCGTGGCGTACGAGATCGACGGCAAGCGCGTCGAGGAACTCCCGTACAGCCAGACGGACTTCCACCACGCGAAGCCGGTGTACGAGTACCTGCCGGGCTGGTCCGAGGACATCACGAAGGCGAAGACCTTCGCCGACCTGCCGAAGAACGCGCAGGACTATGTGAAGGCGCTGGAGGCGATGTCGGGGGCGCCGATCTCGGCGATCGGCGTGGGGCCGGGGCGTACGGAGACGATCCAGATCAATTCGTTCCTGTAGGGCCGGTAGGGCCTGAAGGGCCTGCGGGGCCGGTAGGAACGGGGTCCCCGGGGGGAAGCCCCGGGGACCCGGTCACACCATCCCGGCGAAGAGGTAGCCACCGGGCTGCGCGGGGTCGGCGACCAGGAGGACCTGGTCGCCGGCGCGCGGGATGGCCAGCTTGGAGACGATGGTCTGGAGCGTGACGTGGTCGGGGCCGGGGCTGGTGGCTCCGGTCGGCTGGACGACCAGGTCCACGACGGGATCGAAGTTGACGAGCTTGCCGGTGTCGCTGATCGATACGACGACGGCGACGGTGGTGGGCGCGCCCATGGCGATCAACTGCTGAACGTTGACGCCGGAGTTGTACGCGCCGATCGCCCCCTGGAGCTGGGCGAAGTCCTCGCGGCCGATGAACGCGCGTGTGGTCCGTCCATAGAAACCCTTGCCGCTGGCCACCTTGTTCGCGATCTCGGCGGCGCGCTCTTCGCGGCTCTTGCGCTTCCCGAAGATACCCATGACGTCCATCCTTCTGCGGCGTGGTGTGTTGCCTGGTGAGGTGGACGCTAGGGGCACGGAGGGACCTACCGATCCCAGGTTTCGGGGGTGGGTGCGGGTCAGGACCGAGGGGTAGTCGGGGTGGGCCGGGGGGTTTGGGCTCGGGTGGGGGCCGCCCCTGATCTTTGAGTGTCGCGGTTGCGGGTCGGGCGTCAAGGGCGCTCCTTCGTCGCGTCGGCAAGCCGATGGGCTGCGCCCACCCTTGACCCCCAACCCTCCACCGCAAGTGCTGCTTTGAGGGGGGCGGCCCGGGGGGAGGGGTCCCCGGGGAAGCTCCCATGCGCCGGGGGTCTGTTCCCGGCCTCGGGTCGGTGGGTGGTCTGCGCAGCAGTGGAGTGGGGCGGCCCGGCACCGGCTCAGCGACTGACGGTCGGGAAGCGGCTGGGACTCATGCCCCGCTGTGCGGGTCCGTTGTCGCCTGCACCTGTCGACGGAGGTGGGCGGATCCTCGACCCATCCCCTATGTCCCAGTTTGGCGAGCTGTTCGGGGGCTCCCCGGCCGGTCATGTGTCCTGGGTTCGGTTAAGTCGTTCCCACGACGCATCACCGGCTCTGACTGGCCCATTGGTCGCCGCATGAGTCACACCCGCCCCATCGCCCACATGCTTGGGGGTGAGGTCTGGGGTCAGGACCGAGGGGTAGTCGGGGTCACCCGGAAGGTTCGGAGACGGGTGGGGGCCGCCCCTAGGTTTCAGTTTCGCGGTTCCGGGTCGGGTGTCAAGGGCGCTCCTTCGTCGCGTCGGCTGCGCCGATTCCGCTGCGCTCCACCCTTGACCCCCGCCCCTCCACCGCAAGTGCTGCTTTGAGGGGGGCGGCCCGGGGGGAGGGGTCCCCGGGGGGCCTGTCTATTGGACCGGCCCGAATCCCGGCCTCGGGTGGGTGGGCCCTGCGGGGCTGCGCGGCAGTGGAGTGGGGTGGCCCGGCACCGGCTCAGCGAGCTGATGCGAGTGGGCGGTTGAGACTCATGCCCCGCTGTGCGGGCTTGTTGTCGGGTGACACCTGTCAGCCGAGGTGGGCGGATCCTCGACCCATCCCCTATGTCCCGGTTTGGCGGGCTGTTCGGGGGCTCCCCGGCCGGTGATGCGTCCTGAGTTCGGTTAAGTCGTTCCCACGACACATCGCCACTTCCCACCGGCCCATTGGCCGCCCCGTGAGCCACCCCTGCCCCTGTGGGCCGGTCGGAGGGGGTGATGTGCCAGAGGGTCCGGTTAACCGAACTCCCGACGCATGAGCCGCCGGAGCCCTCTCCGAAGCCCCTTCCAAACTGGGACATTGGGTGCAGGTGGCAGGTCCGTCCGCCTCGGCTGACAGGTGTCATCCGACAACGGACCCTCACAGCGGGGCATGAGTCCCGGCCACTCCCCGACCGTCAGTCGCTTTGCCGGTGCCGGGCCACCCCACTCCACTGCCGCGCAGACCACCCACCGACCTGCGGTCGGGAACCGGCCGCCGGAACATGGGTGCTTCCCCGGGGACCCCTCCCCCCGGGCCGCCCCCCTCAAAGCTGCACTTGCGGTGGAGGGTTGGGCGTCCAGGGTGGAGCGCAGCGGAATCGGCGCAGCCGACGCGACGAAGGAGCGCCCTTGACGCCCGACCCGCAACCGCGAAACTGAAACCTAGGGGCGGCCCCCACCCGTCTCTGGACCCTCCGGGTAACCCCGGTTACCTCTCGGCACGAACCCGCGCCTACCCCCGTGCGCACAGTTGCGCTTTGTCAGACGATGACCGGGATGGTCTCGGAGGGGTTGGTGGACCAGTTGGTGACGATGGGCTTGTCCACGACCGCAGTGTCGGGGAGCTTGAGCTCGGCGGGGTTGGGGTCTTCTTCGGCGACGCCGATGATGACGTTCTCGAATTCCACGCCGCCATTGTTGTCAGTGGTCTTGGGGTTGATACCCGTGTACGCGACGGCAGAGCCGGTGAGCTTGATGGGGTCTTCGCCACCCTGTCCGACAGGGGAGGCGACGCCCTCGGCGTTGGAGCCGAAGGACACCGTGGGGGTGTTGACGTCCAGGTAGCAGGTGATGCCGGACTTGGCCTTGGCGGTAACGCGGTAGTAGCCGCCGGCCTGGGACTCCGAGGTGACCGTGAAGTCCAGGTCGTTGGCTCCGCAGGACTGTCCGTAGCCGCTCTTCCCGCTGTCGGCGGATTCGCCCTTGTCGGTGGAGCCGCTGGAGTTGGAGTCGGAGCCGCTGGAACCGGATCCGTCGGTGGAGGAGTTGTCGCCGGAGGAGCTGTCGCTCCCGCCGCTGCCGGCGGAGGCGACGGCGGAGGGGGCCCCGGTGCCGCTCGCGTCCGAGCCGTCGTCGGGGTTGCAGGCGGTGGTGGTGGCGGCGAGGGCCGTCACGGCCACGGCGGCCAGGACGAGGCGGGCGGAACGGGCGGCGAGACGCGAGCGCATCTTGATCTCCAGCGGCTGTCGGTTGCGGTGCTTCCTGCTGACACCGACGACACTAGGGCCGCGTCGATCCTGAAATGATCCTGTACATGTCCGGGTTCTGTCTCAGCGACTTCGGTCCACGTAACAGCGCTGGACTGCACAAACCCCAGCTCAGCGGACCGCGTCGAACCGTGCGGGGCCGGACTGCGACCGGCCCCGCTCCGGATCAGGCCGACCAGGTGAGGAACCGTGCCCAGGCGTCGGGGGCGACGGCGAAGGTGGGGCCTTCGACGTTCTTCGAGTCACGAACGTGGACGGCGTGGGGGCAGGTGGCGACCTCTACGCAGTCGCCGCCACTGGGACTGCTGTAGCTGGACTTGCGCCAGTCGAAGGCGACTTCGATGCACTCGCCGCCGCTGGGGCTGCTGTAGCTGGACTTGAACCACCGCAAGGTGCTGCTCATTGCTGGACTCCTGCCAACCGCTCGATGAGGCCCAGCGATTCGCGAGGACCCAGGGCCTGTGCCCGGATTTTCGCATAACGCTGGGCGTACGCGCTCACCTTTGTGGGGTCGCTGATCAGAAGGCTCTCGTCCTGCGGCTCCAGATAGACCAGATGGTCATGGTCCGGAGTCTCCACCAGGTTCATCTCGCCGTGCGCTCCTGCGTGTTCACCGCTTAGCCCGCAGTCCAAGGGCAGCACTTGAAGCATGACATTGCGCCGTTTCGCACACTCGCTGAGATGCAGCAGCTGTCGGCGCATGATCTCCTGGCTCCCGATCGGCCGAGTGAACACCGATTCATCCAGGATCAGTTCGAGCAACGCGGTGGGTACCCGGTCGAAGAGCGCCTTCCGCGCCATTCTGACCTCGACCAGTTCCTCCACTCGCTGCTCCGGCAGCGGTGGGTATCCGCCGCCGATCAGCGCCCGGGCGTACTCCTCCGTCTGAAAGAGGCCGTGGATGGCGTGCACCGCGTACAGCTGTAGCCCCACCGCCTTCTGCTCCAGCAGCACATAGTCCTTGAACTGCTCCGGATACTTGTCCAGCCGTACATACTCCCGCGCCTGCTCAAAGATCCCCATCCCCTCCCCGAGCACCCGCTCCAGCGCCACCAGCATCTCGTCACTCGCCGGCTGCGCGCACGTCTCCATCGCGCTCACCGCCGCGCCCGAGAAGCCGATCTCCTTTCCCAGCTGTTCTTGCGTCAGCTTTTTCTTGAGGCGCATCCTGCGGGCGACATCGGCCACCAATCGCGTTGCAGGACCCGCCGTTTCCTTGTTTTCCGCTCGCGCCATCGCGATCACCTTTTCGACTCAACCGGACTCAACCGGTCACAACCGAGACTTACGGAATTTGACCTTCCGCAAAGGGTGTTCGGGCAGGTCAACCCCTGTCCGACGGACCCCGCGCAGACATGGAAAACGCTAGCCAGTTGGCCGCAAAATGTCCCCATGGATGCGACAACTCGCCAATTAGGTGACATCGATTGGATTCCGTCCTCCGGATTCCAACTCCGGAAAGCCGGAGCCCGATTCGATGCCGTGAGAGTCGACGCGGATGACGGCCGTCGTCTCGCCGACATGCTGGAGGCGCTCTGCGGCGGTGAGCCCGGGCCCGTGGTCAGTGAGGCGAATGGGCGGCGGGGAATGTATTTCCTGCTTCCGCCCGGAAGCACGGCGCACCGGTCGTGGCCGCCCGGCGTTCAGCGGTTCAACTCGGCGCGGAATACGGTGAGTTACGTACCGGTGCCCGCGCTGTCGGGTCGTACGTGGCCGCTTTCCTGGTACTTCCCGCCCACCGGCCGTGACCGCTTCGTCCACCCCCTCCTCCTGCTGAACGCGGCGATCGCGCTCCTCTCCGAACCTCCGGGCCGAGACGTCCTGGAGAGGGTCGGCTTCCGGCTCTCCGCGCTCGACGGCCACGGCGGCAGCATCTCGGGAGGTGCGCCTCCTCACCGGCAGTAGCGGTTCCTCCGGTGCCTTCGATCACGACAGAGGGGGGGATCGAAGGCCCTCCAAGCCGGGAACTGGCCAGGTCAGCGCGGGATTCGCGTGATCGCGCGGTGGCGGCTCGGCGGACCCTGAGGCCAAGGCGCCTGTGACAGAACGAAGACGGCGCGGGAGACCGCCTGTAACTCGGTGCGAGCTACAAATACTTCCGACCGCACGCACCACACAGGTTCTGGAGGAACACCGTGAAGTACACCCGCCTCTCCGCTCTCGCCGCCCTCGGGGTCGCCGCCACCTTCTCGCTCACCGCCTGTGGCCCCGACGGCTCCGGGAAGGACGCCTCCTCCAGCGTCTCCTCGTCCTCGTCCTCTTCGTCCTCGGACGGTGGCTCGAAGGCGGAGGGCGGCTCGGGCTCCGGCGGTTCGGAGGCGAGCAACGCGAAGGCGGGCTCCGGTGTGGACACCGAGGCCGGCGCCGGTGCCGCGAGCGGCGGGACGGAGACGGGCGGCCAGGTCGCGTTCTGCAAGACGGCGGACCTGGCCATCGATGCCACGGACGCCGCGCCCGACGCGGGCACCGGCAGGATCAACATCACCATGATCAACCGGGGTTCGACCACCTGCTCGGCGACGGGCTTCGCGGGTGTCAACATCAAGGACGCCGACAACACCTCGAACCCCATCGAGCGCGGCCAGGCCCAGCCGCGTATCACCAACCTGAAGCCCGGCGATGCCGCTGTGTTCAACCTCGCCTACCAGATCGACAGCGGCGACAGCCTCCCGGACCCGACCAACATCGAGGTGACGCCCCCGAACGAGACCCACACCGTGAGCCTGGACTGGCCTGCGGGCGCGGGGGAGATCATGGGCGCCTACACCGACGTCGAGGTGTACCCCACGCACACGGTCGAGTAGGGATGAGGGCCGCCCTGGCGCCACGCGATTCCGCGTGGTGGCTTCGGTTCCGGTCACGGTGTGATGTGGCGGTAGCTGACGACGGTGGACGGGGCGGGGAGTTGTGCGGTGGTGACGGTGCGGCCGGTGCCGGGGGCGTGGATGACCTTGCCGTCGCCGATGTAGAGCTGGACGTGTCCGCCGTTGTTGCTGATGATCAGGTCGCCGGGTACCAGTCCGTCGCGGGTGGTGGCTTTGCCGGCTTTCACCTGGCCCCACGTGGTGCGGGGGAGTTTCACCCCGGCTTTCTCCCAGGCCCGCATCACCAGACCTGAGCAGTCGTAACCGCGCGGGCCGGTGCCGCCCCAGATGTAGGGCTTGCCGAGCTGGTTCCGTGCGAAGGCGACGACCGCTTTCGCCCCCGACGTGGGTGCCGTCTTCGGTGCCTTCTTGGGCGCCTTGTCGGGTGCCTTCTTCTTCGGCGGGTCGGACTTGGACGGGTCGGACTTCGGCGGATCCGACTTGGGTGAATCGGTGTCCGGGAGTTCCGTCTCCGGCAGATTCAGTTGCCCTTGCGCGGAGGGCGGGGTGCCGGGGACGCGCAGGGTGTCGTCCGCGTAGATGAGTGTCGAGGTGCCCAGATCGTTCAGCTCCTGGAGGGC
>NZ_JAMHJQ010000015.1 GCF_023534745.1 Streptomyces sp. 35G-GA-8 | reverse complement strand
AAACGCCCGGTTACATTCCGAACCCGGAAGCTAAGCCTCACAGCGCCGATGGTACTGCAGGGGGGACCCTGTGGGAGAGTAGGACGCCGCCGAACAATTGTTGTGGGAATGCCCCGTACCTTTTGGTGCGGGGCATTCCTGCGTTCCCCTTCCGTGTTTCCCGTGTTCCACCCCCGTTTCCCTTCGGGATGGTGCTGTGCACGTCTGATCATCGTGTATGCTTTATCTCGTTGCCCCGCCCCAATAGCTCAGTCGGTAGAGCGTCTCCATGGTAAGGAGAAGGTCTACGGTTCGATTCCGTATTGGGGCTCAGGTAAGCGAAAGGCCCCCGCCATTCGGCGGGGGCCTTTCGTGTTCTGTGTCAGGGGTTGTGGGGCTCAGGGACGCGCATCGCCAGGATGGCCATGTCGTCGGAGGCCGGCTCGGCGGCGAAGCGCTCCACCGCGCGCAGTACGCGGGAGGCGACCGCTCCGGCCGTCAGGCCCGTACAGGTCGTCAGCACATCGGCCAGGCCGTCGTCGCCCAGCATGCGTGTGCCCTCTCGGCGTTCCGTGACCCCGTCGGTGACACACAGAAGGACGTCTCCGGGGTCGAGGGTGACCACCTGTTCGTACAGCTCCAGATCCTCCATGACGCCCAGCAGCGGCTGCGGTTCCGCTGCCGGTTCGACCGTGCCGTCCTGGCGCAGGCGCAGCGGGAGCGGATGGCCGGCGCATACCACCTTGAGGACCGCGCTGCCGTCCTCCTGGGGCCACAACTCGCCGTACAGCAGCGTGAGGAAGCGGCTGCGGGCGCCCTCGTCGAGGATCGCCGCGTTCAGTCGCTCCAGGACGGCCGGGCCGCCGAAGCCCTCGCGGGCCAGCAGACGCAGGGCGTGCCGGGCCAGGCCGGTGACGGCCGCGGCTTCCGGGCCCGTACCGCAGACGTCTCCGATGGCGAAGCCATAGGCGCCGTCCCGGATCGGGAACAGGTCGTAGAAGTCGCCGCCCACCTCGTTGCCTTCGCCCGCCGCGCGGTAGATGACCTCCACCTCGACGCCGGGGACCTGGGGAAGTCCCGGCGGCAGCAGGCTGCGCTGGAGGGCCTGGCTGATGGCCGTACGTTCCGAGTAGAGACGGGCGTTGTCGAGGGCGAGCGCCGCTCGGCGGGAGAGGTCTTCGGCGAGTTCCAGGATCTCCTGGCGGAAATGGTCGTCCGAGGGCTTGCCGAGGGTCAGCATGCCGATGACGCGGTTACGGGCGACCAGCGGCAGCACGACGGTCTCGCCGCCGACCGCCGCCGCTGTGGCCAGCGTTGTGCCGATGCCGGAGGAGACCGGGCTCGAACCTCTGCCCAACTGCCGCATGGAGGTGCGCAGGGCGGCCTGATGCGCCGCGTCCGCCGGGGCGGTCCAGATGCGGGCGCCCGGCGCGGGGACCGGGTCCGGTGGGTCGATCTTGGAGAGCAGGGCCTTGAGGCCGTCGATGCGGTCCTCGTCCTCGTGCAGCACATAGGAGAGGTACGGGTCCGACGACTGGTCGGCGATCGTATAGACGGCGCACCAGGTGGCCAGCGTGGGGACGGTCATCTGTGCCATCAGGGCCAGCGTCTGATCGCGGTCCAGCGTGCCCGCGAGCAGATCCGAGGCCTCGACAAGGAAGGAGAGTGAGCCGCGGCGCAGACGTTCGAGTTCGCCGAGGCGGGCCGATTCGACGGCCAGGGCGATGCGGTCCGCGGCGAACTGGAGGCGCAGCGCCTCCTCGTTGGAGTAGCGGGCCGCTCCTTCGGCGGCGACGCCCAGGGATCCGGTGAGTCTGCCCTCGACCTTGAGCGGGACGGTCACGACCGAGCGCATGCCGGTGTCGTTGAGCAGCGGGACGGCCCCGGGGACCGCCGTGAGGTCGTCGTGGACGGCGGGCATGCGGGCGGAGCCGTAACGGCCCGTGCCGGCCTCAACGGGGACGCGGGCGAAGCGCTGGCGGGCGGAGGGGAGGCCGGTGGAGGCCCGTACCTCCAACTCCGTCTCGTCGTCGGTGGCGAGGAGGAGGAACGCCGAGTCGCCGTCGAGCATGTCGCGGGCGCGCTCCACCGTGCGCTGGAGGAGTCCGTCGAGATCGTCGGGGGCCGGGGAGCCGATGAAGACCTCGAAGGGGTCCGTGCTCCGGCTCTCCGAGCCGGTGTCGGTCACGGGAGCGCGCAATGGGGTCTGGATGACGGCGCGTTCGTCGTCGCGTACGAGAAGGCAGACCGTGGACGGCTCGCCGCGGGTGTCGCGCACCCGCAGATGGGAGGCGTAGACGGGGATGACCCGGCCGTCGGCGCCGCGGATGCCGTAACTGCCCTCCCAGCGGGAGAGTTGGAGTGCCTCGACGATACCCGTGCCGATACCGGGGGTGTGCGGCCAGGCGGCGATGTCGTTGAGAGGCTTGCCGGTGACTTGTTCGGCGGCGTACCCGAACAGGTGCTCCGCGTCCTCGTTCCAGTTGACGATGGTGCCGCCGCGGTCGATCTGGACGACGGCCACCCGTACGCGTTCGTCGGCGACGGGGAGCAGGCTGGTGGGGAGGACGGGGCCGGCCGTGCGGGTGCCCACCTGGCGCTGGGGCAGGTCGAGCTGGAACCACACCTGCTTGTGCGTCGGGGAGTACTCGACGCCCCAGCGTGAGGCGAGGGCGGCGCAGAGCAGCAGCCCCCGGCCGTTCTCGCGGTCCGGGCTGCCGAACGACTGGCCGGTGCCCTGGATGGGGACCTCGCGTTCCGGGTAGCGGTCGGCCACTTCGACCCGGACGCCGTCCTCCGTACGGAGACAGAGCACATCGGCGGAGGTGCCGGCGTGGATCACCGCATTGGTGACGAGTTCACTGGTGAGGACGACGGCGTCATCGACGACGTCGGAGTAACCCCATCCCTGGAGCGTGTCACGGACGAAGGCGCGGGCCGTCGCGACGGACCGCCCGACAGGGTCGAAGCTGGCAGCCGCCCGCGCGGTGATCACAGAACTCCTCGTACGCGTTTCGACGCCCGGCTTCGCCATGATCGGCCCCGCACCTCCTTGTGCCCGGTGGTAGTACCTTCGCCACACCGCCCCTGCCGGGCGGACCGGGACGGTTGGACAGCCGGATGCCAGGTTACTTACCTTCGCTGTCCGAGCGGATGCCGGTCGCCGCTGTTTCCACCCTGCGGGGGCGGGGACGCTATGCGAAGCTGCCGAACTGGTTATGGCCTGGTTCGGGCATGGTGAAACACTGGGCAGGCTTTCGGAGACAGCTCGGGCAGTACGGTCAACCCCTGCGGGAGGGACACGGTGGAGTCTGGCACGGCGGCGCGTGGCAATGGCACGCGCGCGAAAGGCGGACGGTCCCGAAGCAATGGGACCATCGAGGTGGACGCGGCGGAGCTGAACAGACTCCTGGCGGCCTTGGTGGCGATGCGGGACGGCAACTTCCGTAAGCGCCTGACCGTCTCCGGTGACGATGTGATGACGGAGATCGCCGCCGTCTTCAATGAGGTCGCCGACCGTAATCTCCATCTCACAGGCGAGCTGGCTCGCGTACGGCGCATGGTCGGGCGTGAGGGAAAGCTCACGGAGCGGCTGGAGACCGGGGCCTGCGAGGGCTCCTGGGCTGCCGCGATCGACGCGTCGAACGCGCTGGTGGACGATCTGGCGCGGCCCGTCTCCGAGGTGGGCCGGGTCCTCTCCGCGGTCACCGAGGGCGATCTGGAGCAGCGTATGGAGCTGCGCTCGCACTCCTCCGAGGGCGCGGAGCGGCCGTTGCGCGGCGAGTTCCTGAAGGTGGCCCGTACGGTCAACAATCTGGTCGACCAGCTCTCGGCGTTCACCGATGAGGTGACGCGGGTGGCGCTGGAGGTCGGTACCGAGGGCAAGCTCGGCGGCCAGGCCAAAGTGCGAGGTATGTCCGGATCGTGGAAGGACCTCACGGATTCGGTCAACACGATGGCGTATCGATTGACCGCTCAGGTACGTGACATTGCTCTCGTTACGACGGCGGTCGCCAAGGGTGATCTGTCGCGCAAGGTCACGGTCCATGTGGCCGGCGAGATGCTCCAGCTGAAGAACACCGTCAACACCATGGTCGACCAGTTGTCGTCCTTCTCCTCCGAGGTCACGCGCGTGGCCAGGGAAGTGGGTACGGAGGGCGAGCTGGGCGGCCAGGCGACCGTGCCCGGGGTGGCCGGGGTGTGGAAGGACCTCACCGATTCGGTGAACACGATGGCCGGCAACCTGACCAATCAGGTGCGCGGTATCGCGGAGGTCACCACGGCCGTCGCCAATGGCGATCTGTCGCAGAAGGTCACCGTGAGCGCGCGCGGCGAGGTGGCTCAGCTCGCCGAGACGATCAATCAGATGACGGAGACGCTGCGTACCTTCGCGGACGAAGTGACCCGGGTGGCGAGCGAGGTCGGCGCCGAGGGGCTGCTCGGCGGCCAGGCACAGGTCCCCGGCGCGGCCGGGACCTGGAAGGACCTGACGGACTCGGTCAACAGCGTCTTCCGCAATCTGACCTCTCAGGTGCGGGACATCGCGCAGGTCACGACGGCGGTCGCGAACGGCGATCTGTCGCAGAAGGTCACCGTCGATGTCGCGGGCGAGATGCTGGAGCTGAAGAACACCGTCAACACGATGGTGGGTCAGCTGCAGTCCTTCGGTTCCGAGGTCACCCGGGTCGCCCGGGAGGTCGGCGTCGAAGGCCGGCTCGGCGGCCAGGCCGAGGTGCCGGGCGCGGCCGGTACGTGGAAGGACCTCACCGACTCGGTGAACACGGCCTTCCGTAACCTGACCGGCCAGGTGCGGGACATCGCGCAGGTGACCACGGCGGTGGCCAATGGGGATCTCACCCAGAAGGTCACCGTCAATGTGGCCGGCGAGATGCTGGAGCTCAAGAACACCGTCAACACGATGGTGGCGCAGTTGTCCTCGTTCGCCGACCAGGTCACTGTCATGGCGCGGGACGTGGGTACGGAGGGCCGGCTCGGCGGCCAGGCGCGGGTGGACGGTGTCAGCGGTACGTGGAAGGAACTCACCGACTCCGTCAACTTCATGGCCGGGAATCTCACCGATCAGGTGCGCCAGATCGCGCAGGTGACCACGGCGGTGGCGCGCGGTGATCTGTCGCAGAAGATCGATGTGGACGCCCGGGGCGAGATCCTGGAGCTGAAGAACACGATCAACACCATGGTCGACCAGCTCTCGGCCTTCGCGGACCAGGTGACCAGGGTCGCGCGTGAGGTCGGTACGGACGGCCGGCTGGGCGGTCAGGCGCAGGTGCCCGGCGTCGCCGGTGTCTGGCGGGATCTGACCGACTCCGTGAACGGCATGGCAGGAAACCTCACGGCACAGGTCAGGAATATCGCGGGCGTCGCCACGGCGGTGGCGCGCGGCGACCTGTCGCAGAAGATCGATGTGGACGCGCGCGGCGAGATCCTGGAGCTGAAGAACACCCTCAACACGATGGTGGATCAGCTGTCCAACTTCGCCGAGCAGGTCACCAGGGTCGCCCGCGAAGTGGGCACCGAGGGCATCCTCGGCGGCCAGGCCGAGGTCCAGGGCGTCTCCGGCACCTGGAAGGACCTCACCCAGTCCGTCAACTTCATGGCGAACAATCTGACGTCGCAGGTCCGCAATATCGCGGAGGTCACCACTGCAGTCGCCAAGGGCGATCTGTCGAAGAAGATCACCGTCGATGCCAGGGGCGAGATCCTCGATCTGGTCACGACCGTCAACACGATGGTCGACCAGCTGCTGAACTTCGCCGACGAAGTGACCCGCGTCGCCCGTGAGGTGGGTACGGAAGGCATCCTCGGCGGGCAGGCCAGGGTCCGGGGTGTCACCGGAATCTGGAAGGACCTCAGCGACAACGTCAACACCATGGCCAACAACCTCACCAGTCAGGTGCGCAATATCTCGCGGGTCTCCGCCGCGGTCGCCAATGGTGATCTGACGAAGAAGGTGACGGTCGAGGCGCGCGGCGAGGTCGCCGAACTCGCCGACACCGTCAACACGATGGTGACGACGTTGTCCTCCTTCGCGGACGAGGTCACGCGCGTCGCCCGCGAGGTGGGCACCGAGGGTGAACTGGGCGGCCAGGCCAGGGTGCCGGGCGTCTCCGGTACGTGGAAGGACCTCACCGAGTCCGTGAACTCGATGGCGTCCAATCTGACCGGCCAGGTGCGCCAGATCGCGACGGTCACCACCGCCATCGCCAAGGGCGATCTCACCAAGAAGATCGACATCGATGCCCGCGGTGAGATCCTGGAGTTGAAGAACACCATCAACACGATGGTCGACCAGCTCTCCTCGTTCGCCGATCAGGTGACCCGAGTGGCCCGCGAGGTGGGTACGGACGGGCAGCTGGGCGGCCAGGCCCGGGTGCGGGACGTCGACGGCACCTGGCGCGACCTCACCGAATCGGTGAACGAGATGGCCGGCAACCTGACCCGTCAGGTGCGGGCGATCGCCGCCGTCGCCACCGCGGTGACCCGCGGCGATCTCAACCTGAAGATCGATGTGGACGCGGCGGGCGAGATCCAGGTCCTCCAGGACAACATCAATACGATGATCGCCAATCTCCGTGACACGACCCTCGCCAATGAGGAACAGGACTGGCTCAAGGGCAATCTCGCCCGTATCTCCGGTCTGATGCAGGGCCGCCGCGATCTCGACGACGTGGCCTCGCTGATCATGAGCGAGCTGACCCCGGTGGTCTCGGCGCAGCACGGCGCGTTCTTCCTGGCGATGCAGACCGGCACGGTGCCGCAGGTCGGTACGGACACCGGCAGGGACGCCTCGTACGAGCTGTGCATGCGCGGCAGTTACGGCTACTCGGCGGGGTCGATGCCGACATCCTTCCGACCGGGCGAGACGCTCATCGGGACGGCCGCCGAGGAGAAGCGCACCATCCAGGTCAATGTGCCGCCGGGCTATCTGAAGATCTCGTCGGGTCTCGGGGAGGCCGCGCCCGCGCATGTGATCGTGCTGCCGGTGCTCTTCGAGGGGAAGGTCCTCGGTGTGATCGAGCTGGCGTCGTTCCAGCCGTTCACCCATATCCAGCGGGACTTCCTCAACCAGATCGCCGAGATGATCGCGACGAGCGTCAACACCATCAGCGTCAACTCCAAGACGGAGGTTTTGCTGAAGCAGTCGCAGGAGCTGACCGAGCAGCTGCGGGAGCGCTCCGCGGAGCTGGAGAACCGGCAGAAGGCCCTCCAGGAGTCCAACGCGGAGCTGGAGGACAAGGCCGAACTGCTGGCGCAGCAGAACCGCGACATCGAGGTGAAGAACACCGAGATCGAAGAGGCCAGGCAGGTCCTTGAGGAGCGGGCCGAGCAGCTCGCCGTCTCCATGCGCTACAAGTCGGAGTTCCTCGCGAACATGTCGCACGAGCTGCGTACGCCGCTCAACTCGCTGCTCATCCTCGCCAAGCTGCTCGCCGACAACGCCGAGTCGAACCTCTCGCCGAAGCAGGTGGAGTTCGCGGAGACGATCCATGGCGCGGGCTCGGATCTGCTCCAGCTGATCAACGACATCCTCGATCTGTCGAAGGTCGAGGCGGGCAAGATGGACGTCAGCCCGACCCGTATCGCACTGGTCCAGCTGGTCGACTATGTGGAGGCGACCTTCCGGCCGCTCACCGCGGAGAAGGGGCTCGACTTCTCCGTACGGGTCTCGCCCGAGCTGCCCGCGACGCTGCACACGGACGAACAGCGGCTGCTCCAGGTGCTGCGCAATCTGCTCTCCAACGCGGTGAAGTTCACCGACAGCGGCGCCGTGGAGCTGGTGATCAGGCCGGCCGGTACGGATGTGCCGGACGCCATCAGGGAGCAGCTGCTCGAAGCGGGTTCGCTGCGGGACGCGGACGGCGATCTGATCGCGTTCTCGGTCACCGACACCGGGATCGGGATCGCGGCGAGCAAGATGCGTGTCATCTTCGAGGCGTTCAAGCAGGCGGACGGTACGACCAGCCGGAAGTACGGCGGCACCGGTCTCGGACTGTCCATCAGCCGGGAGATCGCCCGGCTGCTCGGCGGTGAGATCCACGCCGCGAGCGAGCCGGGCCGCGGCTCCACGTTCACGCTCTATCTGCCGCTCCACCCCAGCGAGCTGCCTCCGCAGGGCTATCCGCAGCTGACGCCCGCGGGGATGCAGCAGCTGACCTCGGCGGGTCTCCATCCGCAGGGGCGTCAGACGGAGGACGGCGCCGCGGAGGGGACGGGACAGGCGCAGGGGCGGCTGGAGGGCTCCTCCGCGCCCGCGGAACTGCCCGGTCCCGCCGCCCTGTTCCGGCGTCGGCGCAAGAGCGCGGGCGCCGGGGAGCGTGGCTCCCAGCCGCAGGGCGTGGCTCCGGGCACCTCTGACGGCCCGGCGGGCGGGCCGCGCGCGCTGGAGTCCTGGGGCTCGGGCGCGGCCGGCGCGAGCCGTCAGGAGGTGCCACGGGAGAGCCGTACGTTCTCGTTCGACAACGAGAAGGTGCTGATCGTCGATGACGACATCCGCAATGTCTTCGCCCTCACCAGCGTGCTGGAGCAGCACGGACTGTCGGTGCTGTACGCGGAGAACGGCCGCGAGGGCATCGAAGTCCTGGAGCAGCACGACGATGTGACAGTCGTTCTGATGGACATCATGATGCCGGAGATGGACGGTTACGCGACCACGACGGCGATCCGCAGGATGCCGCAGTTCGCCGGGCTGCCGATCATCGCGCTCACCGCGAAGGCGATGAAGGGTGACCGGGAGAAGGCCATTGACTCCGGCGCGTCCGACTATGTCACCAAACCGGTCGACTCTGATCATCTGCTGTCGGTGATGGAGCAGTGGATGCGCGACAAGTGATCGGTGGGTGCCCGAATCGGTGTGATGTGCTGACGGAATATGCCCGATGGCGTGTGAGGCGCCGTAATCCGGGGAACCTTCTGGTCCCGCGCCGCGTTTCCGCTTCGAGCACAGTGACATAACGGTGACAGGGTGTGGCGACAGGCGGGGTGCGGCTACGATGACCGGCACAAGGACGGACGGCGTAAGGGAGCCGTCCCCTGGGGCGGCGCCCGGTGTTTCGCCGAGCTCCGCGAGCAGGGGGCGCCCCATGCCGGGGCGAGGAGGGCGGGCGGCCATGGTGCAGAAGGCCAAGATCCTCCTGGTCGATGACCGGCCGGAGAATCTGCTGGCGCTGGAGGCGATCCTCTCCGCGCTCGATCAGACGCTGGTGCGGGCATCGTCAGGGGAGGAAGCGCTCAAAGCGCTGCTGACGGACGACTTCGCGGTCATTCTGCTGGATGTCCAGATGCCGGGGATGGATGGATTCGAGACCGCCGCGCACATCAAGCGGCGGGAGCGTACGCGCGATATCCCGATCATCTTCCTGACGGCCATCAACCATGGTCCGCATCACACCTTCCGGGGGTACGCGGCGGGTGCGGTGGACTACATCTCGAAGCCGTTCGACCCCTGGGTGCTGCGCGCCAAGGTCTCGGTCTTCGTCGAGCTGTATATGAAGAACTGCCAGCTCAAGGAGCAGGCAGAGCTGCTCAGACTCCAGCTGGCCGGGGCGGGCGAGGTCAGGGAGCCGGCCGGGCTGCTCGCCGAACTCTCCGCGCGGCTCGCGGCAGTTGAGGAGCAGGCCGAAGCGCTCTCCAAACAGCTGGACGACGATTCGGCGGACGCCTCGGCCGTGGCCACCGCCGCCCATCTGGAGCGCAAACTCACCGGTCTGCGGCGGGCGCTCGACGCGCTGGAGCCGGGGACAGGCAGCGGTTCGCCGCCACTTCCCTCGCCGAACTGAGCGAACCGACCGAATCACGCTGACCGAATCGATCCGAACCGGTCCGAATCGAGCGCGGTGTCCGACGAGGTCGCGGGACCCGGCGACCGGTGAAGCCGCGTCAGTTTCCTGCCGAGTTGTGGACGACACGGACGGGTGAAGCGGTGGGCACACGTGTCCCCGGCGGTTCACAACGGTAACCTCACCATCATGGCCTCACGTACGTCCGGCAAGGGTTCCCAGGGCACGGCGGGCACCGCAAAGCCGCGGGCCGGCCGTACGACCGGTGCCGCGAAGGCGCCCGCCAAGAAGACCGCGGCGAAGAAGACCGCGCCCAAGAAGGCACCGGTCAAGAAGGCTCCCGCGAAAAAGGCTGCCGCCAAGCCGGCACCCAAACCCGCGCCGAGCCCCACCGGCGGTGTGTACCGGCTCGTCCGCGCCGTCTGGCTCGGAGCGGCGCACGGCGTCGGCGCGATGTTCCGCGGCATAGGGCGTGGAGCGAAGGGACTCGACCCGGCCCATCGCAAGGACGGGCTGGCCCTGTTGCTGCTCGGCCTCGCCCTCATCGTCGCGGCGGGCACCTGGTCGAATCTGCGCGGACCGGTGGGCGACCTCGTCGAGATGCTCATCACCGGAGCCTTCGGCCGGCTCGATCTGCTGGTGCCGATACTGCTCGGCGCCATCGCCGTCCGGCTGATCCTCTACCCCGAGAAGCCCGAGGCCAACGGACGGATCGTCATCGGCCTCTCGGCGCTCGTGATCGGCGTGCTCGGGCTGGTCCATGTCGCCTGCGGGGCCCCGGGGCGCGACGAGGGCACGGAAGCGATACAGGACGCCGGCGGACTGATCGGCTGGGCCGCCTCCACCCCACTGATCTTCACCACGGGCGAAGTCCTCGCCGTACCGCTGCTTCTGCTGCTCACCCTCTTCGGCCTGCTGGTCGTCACCGCCACCCCCGTCGCCGCCATCCCGCAGCGGCTGCGGCTGCTGGGCACCAAGCTCGGGATCATCCGGCCCGACCCCGAGCCGGAGCACTTCGACGACGAGCGGTTCGACGACGACGAACGGTACGACGAGCAGTGGCGCGAGGCGCTGCCCTCCAGCGGGCGGCGTCCGGCCACGCGCCGGGGCGGGGGCCCCGCAGAGTACGACCCCGACCGGGCCGAGGTGGAGGCGCTCTCCCAGCGGCGCCGGCCGCGCAGGGCCTCCGTGCAGCCGTTCATGGACCGCCCGATGGACGCCGTGGATGTGGCCGCGGCCGCCGCGGCCGCGCTGGACGGTGCCGTCCTCAACGGAATGCCGCCCTCGCCGATCGTCGCGGACCTCACCCAGAGCGTCTCCGTGGACCGTGGGCGGAAGCCGGGGCAGCGACCAGGAGAGCGGCAGGCGCCCCTCGAAGAGCAGCCGGTCGAGGACGCGGCGGAGCCCTCCGTACCCCTGCCGACGGCGCGTGAGGCCGAGCGGGCGCCCGCCGGCGCGGCCGGTGTCGCGGATCTGACCAAGCCGCCGCCGGCGCGTGACAAGCCGCTGCCGCCGCGCGCCGAACAGCTCCAGCTCCGCGGGGACATCACCTACTCGCTGCCCTCGCTCGATCTGCTGGAGCGCGGCGGTCCGGGCAAGACGCGCAGCGCCGCCAATGACGCCGTCGTCGCCTCCCTCACCAATGTCTTCAAGGAGTTCAAGGTCGACGCGGCCGTCACCGGCTTCACCCGGGGCCCGACGGTCACGCGGTACGAGGTGGAGCTGGGCCCGGCCGTGAAGGTCGAGCGGATCACCGCCCTCACCAAGAACATCGCGTACGCCGTCGCCAGCCCCGACGTACGGATCATCTCGCCGATCCCCGGCAAGTCCGCGGTCGGCATCGAGATCCCGAACACCGACCGGGAGATGGTCAACCTCGGTGACGTACTGCGGCTCGCGGACGCGGCCGAGGACGACCATCCGATGCTGGTCGCGCTCGGCAAGGACGTCGAGGGCGGCTATGTGATGGCCAACCTCGCGAAGATGCCGCACGTACTGGTCGCGGGCGCGACCGGCTCAGGAAAGTCGTCCTGCATCAATTGCCTCATCACGTCGGTGATGGTCCGGGCGACCCCGGAGGACGTCCGGATGGTCCTTGTCGACCCCAAGCGGGTCGAGCTGACCGCGTACGAGGGCATCCCGCATCTGATGACGCCGATCATCACCAACCCCAAGCGCGCGGCCGAGGCGCTGCAGTGGGTCGTACGGGAGATGGACCTTCGCTACGACGACCTCGCGGCATACGGGTACCGCCATATCGATGATTTCAACAAGGCCGTGCGCGACGGCAAGGCCATGGCTCCGGAGGGCAGCGAGCGTGAGCTGTCGCCGTATCCGTATCTGCTGGTGATCGTGGACGAGCTGGCGGACCTGATGATGGTCGCGCCGCGTGACGTCGAGGACTCGATCGTCCGCATCACCCAGTTGGCCCGTGCCGCCGGGATCCATCTGGTGCTGGCCACCCAGCGTCCTTCGGTCGATGTCGTCACCGGTCTGATCAAGGCGAACGTGCCCTCGCGGCTGGCGTTCGCGACATCCTCCCTGGCGGACAGCCGGGTCATCCTCGATCAGCCGGGCGCGGAGAAGCTGATCGGGAAGGGAGACGGCCTCTTCCTTCCGATGGGAGCGAACAAGCCGACCCGTATGCAGGGCGCCTTCGTCACCGAGGACGAGGTCGCGGCGATCGTCCAGCACTGCAAGGATCAGATGGCACCGGTCTTCCGGGACGATGTCGTGGTCGGCACGGCGAAGAAGAAAGAGATCGACGAGGACATCGGCGACGATCTCGACCTTCTCTGCCAGGCGGCCGAACTGGTGGTCTCCACACAATTCGGTTCGACCTCGATGCTTCAGCGGAAGCTGCGGGTCGGCTTCGCCAAGGCCGGCCGGCTGATGGACCTCATGGAATCGAGGAACATCGTCGGCCCGAGCGAAGGCTCCAAGGCCCGCGACGTCCTGGTCAAGGCCGACGAACTCGATGGAGTGCTCGCGGTGATCCGCGGGGAGTCTCCCGCGTAGGGAATCGGAATCCCGAGGCAATCCGAGGGCAACCGTTTCCCGTGCGCATACGTCAAGTTGGAGAGAGGAAGAGCGTTGTGTTCCTCCACTGCGCCGTCCGGCCATTCTGATGGCGTACAAAGCGCGTCCGCCCGGTTGCCCCACCCTTTCGTACCACCCATAGACTGAACGTCCAGCAGGTGGCTACACGCTCGAAAGGCGCCCCCGTGTCCATCGGCAAATCCCCCGACGGCAAGTCCCCAGATTCCCCTGACGGCAACGCTTCCGACGATCAAAACGACGGCCAGGTCGAGGACCACGTCCCCGACGGCGCCGATTCCGACACCAACTCCCCCGCGGTGGAACGGCCTTCGATCGGCCAGGTGCTGCTGCGGGCCCGTATCGCCGCGGATCTGACCGTCGACGAGGTCAGCGGCTCCACGCGGGTGCGCATCCCCATCGTGCACGCGATCGAGGAGGACGATTTCTCGCGCTGCGGCGGCGATGTCTACGCCCGCGGGCACATCCGTATGATCGCTCTCGCGGTCGGGCTCGATCCCGTGCCGCTGGTCGAGCAGTTCGACTCCGAGCACGGCGGGCGGCCGGTTCCCACGCCCGCGGCGCCACTGTTCGAGGCCGAGCGGATCCGGCCGGAGCGCCCCCGGCCCAACTGGACCGCGGCCATGGTCGCGGCGATCGTCGCGGTGGTCGGCTTCGTCGGCTTCACGGCGTTCGACGGCGGGGACGACGGCGCGAAGACCAAGCAGGTCGCCGAGGGGGCGAAGCCCGACAAGAGCACCAAGCCGAGCCCCACCAAGTCGGCCGACCCCAAACCCGAGCCGTCCGACAGCGCCATCGCCGCCGCCCCGCTCGACAAGGTCACGGTGAAGCTGTCGGCCATAGACGACAAGAGCTGGGTCTCGGCCAAATCGTCCAATGGCAAGCTGCTGTTCGACGGAACGCTGAAGAAGGGCGACTCGAAGACCTTCCAGGACGACGAGCAGATCGATCTGATCCTCGGGAACGCGGGTGCGATCGAGCTCTTCGTGAACGGCAAGAAGGTCGAGGACGAGTTCGAGCCGGGCCAGGTTGAACGACTCTCGTACACCCAGGGCGACCCCGAGGCGGGCTGAGCAACCCTGCACGGCGGGGGCGGGGCCAGGACAAAGTAGTCTTGAGCCCATGCCCGAACGCCGTACCGTCGCCCTTGTCACTCTTGGCTGCGCCCGTAACGAGGTGGACTCGGAGGAGCTCGCAGGCCGCTTGGCAGCGGACGGCTGGGAGCTCGTCGAGGACGCCTCGGGGGCGGATGTCGCCGTCGTCAACACCTGCGGCTTCGTCGAAGCCGCGAAGAAGGATTCCGTCGACGCCCTGCTGGAAGCCAACGATCTCAAGGATCAGGGCAGAACCCAGGCCGTCGTGGCCGTCGGCTGCATGGCCGAGCGATACGGCAAGGAGCTGGCGGAAGCCCTTCCCGAGGCCGACGGCGTGCTCGGATTCGACGACTACGCCGATATCTCCGACCGGCTCCAGACCATCCTCAACGGGGGCATCCACGCCTCGCACACGCCCCGCGACCGGCGCAAGCTGCTGCCGCTCAGCCCGGTCGAGCGCCAGGGCGCGGAGGTGGCGCTGCCCGGCCACGCGCAGTCCCAGGCCGAGGTGGCGCCGGCCCCCGAGGACCTTCCCGAAGGAGTCGCTCCGGCCTCCGGGCCCCGCGCGCCCCTGCGGCGGCGGCTCGACCAGAGCCCCGTCGCCTCCGTGAAGCTCGCCTCCGGCTGCGACCGGCGCTGCTCCTTCTGCGCCATCCCGTCCTTCCGCGGCTCCTTCATCTCCCGGCGACCCTCCGATGTGCTGGGCGAGACGCGCTGGCTGGCCGAGCAGGGCGTCAAGGAGGTCATGCTCGTCTCCGAGAACAACACCTCGTACGGCAAGGATCTCGGTGACATCCGGCTGCTGGAGACGCTGCTGCCGGAGCTGGCGGCCGTCGACGGGATCGAGCGCGTGCGCGTCAGCTACCTCCAGCCCGCCGAGATGCGGCCGGGCCTGATCGACGTCCTCACCTCGACCCCCAAGGTCGCGCCGTACTTCGATCTCTCCTTCCAGCACTCCGCTCCGGGTGTGCTGCGCGCGATGCGTCGCTTCGGGGACACCGACCGCTTCCTGGAGCTGCTGGAGACCATCAGGGGCAAGGCGCCGCAGGCCGGAGTGCGCTCCAACTTCATCGTCGGTTTCCCCGGTGAGAGCGAGGCGGACTTCGCCGAGCTGGAGCGCTTCCTCAACGGGGCGCGGCTCGACGCCATCGGCGTCTTCGGTTACTCGGACGAGGACGGTACGGAGGCCGCGACCTACGCCGACAAGCTGGACGGTGACGTGATCGCCGAGCGGCTGGCGCACCTGTCACGGCTGGCGGAGGAGCTGACCTCCCAGCGTGCCGAGGAGCGCCTGGGCGAGACCCTGGAAGTGCTCGTCGAGTCGATCGACCCCGAGGGCGGTAACGGGGAGGCGGCGGTCGGCCGCGCGGCCCACCAGGCGCCGGAGACCGACGGCCAGGTGATCTTCACCTCCGGCGAGGGCCTGCGCCCCGGGCTCATGGTCGAGGCCAAGGTGGTCGGTACCGAGGGCGTGGATCTCGTGGCCGAGTATCACGACCTTCCGGGGGACGGCTTCCGGGTCCCGGGCGAGGAGGCTGCCAGATGACCGGAGTCCCGGCGTCCGCGGCGGGCGGCGGCGCGACACCGGTGCCGGGTGGCAACGGCTCGAAGCAGGCGCCCGGCGGCAAGCTGGGGGCCGCGGCGGTCAATCAGGCCAGTCTCTGGAACATCGCCAATATCCTCACGATGATGCGGCTGGTGCTCGTCCCCGGCTTTGTACTGCTGCTGCTCCAGGACGGCGGTTTCGACCCTGTCTGGCGCGCCTGGGCCTGGGCCGCTTTCGCCGTCGCCATGATCACGGATGTCTTCGACGGGCATCTGGCGCGGGCGTACAACCTGGTCACCGACTTCGGCAAGATCGCCGATCCGATAGCGGACAAGGCGATCATGGGAGCGGCGCTGATCTGTCTATCCGCGCTCGGTGATCTGCCGTGGTGGGTGACGGGCGTCATCCTTTTCCGTGAACTCGGGATCACGCTGATGCGGTTCTGGGTGATCAGGCACGGGGTCATTCCGGCCAGCCGGGGCGGCAAGATGAAGACGCTGGCGCAGGGCGTGGCCGTGGGGATGTACGTACTCGCGCTGACCGGGCCGCTGGCCACGCTGCGGTTCTGGGTGATGGCCGTGGCCGTCGCGCTGACCGTGCTGACGGGACTGGACTACGTACGGCAGGCGGTCGTTCTGCGGCGCCAGGGGCTCGCGGCGGAGCGTGCGGCGGCGGAGTCCGCGCGGTGAGTGCCGTAGGGCCCTCGGTGGTGCGGGACAGCGGCGGGGAGGCCCGCACGGCCGCTGACCGGGCGGCCCGGGTGCTGGAGCTCCTGGCCGAGCGCGGCGGGACGCTGGCCGTCGCGGAATCCCTCACCGGCGGTCTGGTGGCCGCGGAGCTCACCGCGGTCCCCGGTGCCTCCCGGACCTTCCGTGGGTCCGTCACGGCCTACGCGACGGACCTCAAACGGGATGTTCTGGGCGTCGAAGAAACCCTTCTGGAGGAGCGCGGCGCCGTGGACCCCGAGGTGGCCCTTCAGATGGCCGCCGGGGTGCGCCGGGTGCTCCGGGCGGGCTGGGGAGCGGCGACCACCGGGGTCGCGGGCCCCGATCCGCAGGACGGGCAGCCCGTCGGCACCGTGTACGTGGCGGTGGTGGGACCGGAAGGTGTGGGGAAAGTGGCCGCACCGCGGTTGAACGGCGGCCGGGCGGACATCCGTAAAGAGAGTGTACGGAGCGTGCTCGGTCTGCTCCTCAGCGAACTCTCCGGGAACGGGCGGGCACAGGATACGGAACAGAACGGGGGGAATTGATGTTTGCAGCCCTGAGTGAACACGACATCGCTCCCCGCACGGCCGCGGCACTAGGCGGTACGGTGGGGCGTGAAGGATGCGGCTACGCGGTCCGAGGAGGGAGCCACCGATGATTCTGCTCCGTCGCCTGCTTGGTGACGTGCTGCGTCGGCAGCGCCAGCGCCAGGGCCGTACTCTGCGCGAAGTCTCCTCGTCCGCCCGGGTCTCGCTCGGTTATCTCTCCGAGGTGGAACGGGGGCAGAAGGAGGCTTCCTCCGAACTGCTCTCGGCGATCTGCGACGCGCTTGACGTACGGATGTCAGAGCTCATGCGTGAAGTGAGCGACGAGCTGTCGTTGGCCGAGCTGGCCGCGTCGGCGGCGGCGAACGAGCCGGTGCCCGCGGCGGTACGTCCAATGCTCAATTCCGTCTCTGTGACGTCGGTGGCCGGAGTGCCGACGGAGCGGGTGACGATCAAGGCGCCCGCGGAGGCGGTGGATGTCGTCGCCGCCTGACGAAGCTTTGTGGCTTTGACCTGAGCCCCGGTCGGCAGGGATGTCGACCGGGGCTTTCGTCTTTCCCAAATGCCCGTTTTGTTGCAGTTGTGTCGTTGTGTCATGGTGGAACTTGCGTGCGTACCGAACTGTGATCCAAAGAACTGTGACCGGAAACTGTGACCGGAAGGGGAAGGCGCCCGGCCGTCCCGGGCGGAGAGTGCCTGACCGGGTCGGAGCCCCGGTCCCAGGACGAGGGGCCGGCCGCGCCCCTGCCGCGTTGTCGCTGCGGCAGGGGCGCGACCGGGCGTACGGGCGCACGCCGGGGAGTGCACCCGATGCGCCCTCCCGGTGGGTGATCGAGGGGCACTAGGGTCGGCCGGAGGAGGCAGCCATGGCAGGGCGATGGATCCTTCTGCCGGCGCTCGCTCTGGGCGTGGTGTGGTGGTGGGCCGTACTGCGCATCGTGCTGGTGCCCGAGAGCACCGGACTGGTGGAAGGGGCGGTGGCGGCGGGCGGCTGGGGCCTGAGCCTGCTGCCGGTGCATGTCGCGTCGGCGCGGCAGCGCCGTCCCCGGCTGTGAGGCACCGTCAGCCGACGCCCCGACTCGTGCGCGGACGCGCCAACTCTCCGTAGGCGTCGACTCATCCGTGCACCCGTAGGGCAGCTCCTACGTCAACTGGTGGCGGCCGACTGGCAGAGCGGGCACCAGTAGGTGGGCCGGCCGTCCTGTTCGGCCGTACGGATCGAGGTGCCGCAGCGGGGGCAGGGGCGGCCCGCGCGGCCGTAGACATACAGCCTCCGAGAGCCGCCCGGACGGGTCCGGTTCGCTTCGAGCAGCTTCTTCGCCGCGACCACCAGGCGCTCGGGCGAGGGGAGTTCGCCGACCGGGAGCCAGGGGTTCGCGCGAACGAGGAAGCAGGTCTCGGACTTGAAGATATTGCCGACCCCGGCGAGGTTGCGCTGATCGAGCAGGGCCTCCCCGATCGGGCGCGCGGGGTCGGACAGCAGGTTGCGCAGGGCCGTGGCCGGGTCCCAGTCCGGACCGAGCAGATCGGGGCCGAGATGGCCCACCACCCGCTCCTCGTCGCTCGTACGCAGCAGTTCGAGGACGGGGAGGCGATAGCCCACAGCCGTGCGCTCGGCGGTGCCGAGGATGGCCCGGATCTGGTGCGCCGCACCGCCGCTCCAGCGCTCACCCGGGGCGTAGACCTTCCAGGAGCCGTCCATGCGCAGATGCGAGTGGAGGGTGAGGCCGCCCTCGATACGGGTGAGCAGATGCTTGCCGCGCGGTGTGACATCGAGGACGGTCCTGCCGGTGAGATCGGCGGTCGCGAACCGGGGCACCCGCAGGTCCGAGCGGATCAGCCGATGCCCCGCGAGCGCGGTGTGCAGACGCTGGGCGGCCTGCCAGACGGTGTCTCCCTCGGGCATGGCTTCAGGCTCGCATGCTCAGGCCCGCAGACGCAGGCCCCGGGGGGTGGCGTGGAAGCCGGCGGACTCCAGGGCGCGCCCGAGGGGGGATGTCAGGGCAGGGGTGCCGTTCGTACGCTCCACCGTGACCGTACCGAGGGCCCCCGCGCGGGCCGCGCTCGCCAGGGCCTCCGCGGCGGCCCGGAGCGAGGGGTCTTCCGGGTCGGTGGGCCAGGCCAGCAGTGTCTTGCCGCCGCGCTCCATGTAGAGGGTCAGCTCGCCGTCGACGAGAACCACGAGGGAGCCGGCCTTGCGGCCCGGTTTGTGGCCGGCGCCGTCCGGGGGATCCGGCCAGGGAAGCGCGGCCCCATAGGCGTTGGCGGGGTCGGCGGCGGCCAGCACCACGGCACGGGGCGAGGGGTGCGCGTCGGCGCGGTCGCGGGCCGTCGCCGCCGCGCGCAGCCGGTCGACGGCGCCGTCCATCGCGAACTGGGCCGCGCCCAGGCCCTCCACGACATAGCCGCGACGGGTCCGACCGCTGTCCTCGAAGGCGGACAGGACGCGGTACACCGCCGAGAAGCCGCCGGTGACCCCCTCGGCCGCGACCGCGCCCCGGGTCACCACCCCGTGGCGGTCGAGGAGGGTACGGGCGAGCGCGTGGGCGCGGTGCGTGGGCTCCGGTTCCCGGGCGGGCAGCAGCGACCAGCGGCCGCTGACGGTGGGCGGGCCTGTACGGGAGGCGGGGCGGGCCGCGGCCGTGAGCGTCCCGTACCGCCCCCGCGGCACCGGGCGCCGGGCGCGGTGCGCCGTGGAGCCCGCCGTACGGCCCGAGCCGAGCAGCGAGCGCAGCGGCGCCAGCGTGTCGTTGGTGAGCCGGCCCGACCAGGCCAGGTCCCATACGGCGTCGGCCAGTTGAGGGTCGGTCACATCCGGGTGCGTGGTGGCCCGGACCTGGTCGGTGATCTGCCGGAAGAACAGGCCGTAGCCGCCCGAGAGCGTGGCAAGCACCGATTCATGAAGGGCGGTGAGCTCCAGGGGATGCGGGGGCGGGAGCAACAGCGGTGCGGCGTCGGCGAGATAGAGCGAGACCCAGCCGTCCTTGCCGGGCAGGGCGCCCGCTCCGGCCCACAGGACCTCGCCCGTGGTGGTCAGTTCGTCCAGGAGCGCGGGGGAGTAGCCGGAGACCCGGGACGGCAGGATCAGCTTCTCCAGCGCCGACGCCGGAACGGGAGCACCCTGCAACTGCTCCACGGCGCGGGCGAGTCCGTCGATACCGCGCAGGCTGTTGCCGTTCAGATGCTGCCACTGCGGGAGGAAGGCGGCGAGAGCGGCCGGCGCCACCGGCTCCAGCTCCTGGCGCAGCGCCGCCAGCGAGCGGCGGCGCAGCCGGCGCAGGACCGTGGCGTCGCACCACTCCTGGCCGATGCCGGAGGGGTGGAACTCCCCCTGCACGACCCGGGAACTCGCGGCGAGCCGCTGGAGCGCGCCGTCCGTGACCGCCGGGCCGAGACCAAAACGCTCGGCCGCCGCGTTCGACGTGAACGGGCCATGCGTACGGGCGTAGCGGGCGAGGAGATCGCCCAGGGGGTCCTTCACCGGCTCCGTGAACGCCTCGGGGACACCGACCGGCAGCGCCGTGCCCAGGGCGTCCCGCAGCCGGCCCGCGTCCTCGACCGCCGCCCAGTGATCCGCTCCGCCGATCCGCACCCTGATGGCGCGGCGGGCGGCGGCGAGATCCTCCGCCCAGGAGGGCCGCGCGCCGCGCTCGGCCAACTCCGCGTCGGTGAGCGGGCCGAGGACCCGCAGCAGATCGGCGACCCCTTCCAGGTCCTTGACGCGGCGGTCCTCGGTGAGCCACTGGAGCTCCCGTTCCAGCTCGGTGAGGACTTCCGGGTCGAGCAGCTCACGCAGCTCGGCCTGGCCCAGCAGCTCGGCCAGCAGCCGGGAGTCCAGGGACAGCGCGGCGGCCCGCCGCTCCGCGAGGGGGGAGTCGCCCTCGTACAGGAACTGTGCGACATAACCGAAGAGCAGCGACCGGGCGAAGGGCGAGGGCTCGGGGGTGGTGACCTCGATCAGCCGGACCCGCCGGGACTCGATGTCGCCCATGAGTTCCGTGAGACCGGGGACGTCGAAGACATCCTGAAGGCACTCCCGGACCGCCTCCAGCACGATCGGGAAGGAGCCGAACTCGCTCGCCACCTGGAGGAGTTGGGAGGCGCGCTGGCGCTGCTGCCACAGCGGGGTGCGTTTGCCCGGGCTCCGGCGGGGGAGCAGCAGCGCCCGTGCGGCGCACTCCCGGAACCGGGAGGCGAACAGCGCGGAGCCGCCCACCTGGTCGGTGACGATCCCGCGGATATCGCCGCCGTCGAAGGCGACATCCGCGGCTCCGATGGGCGCCTGTTCGCTGTCGAACGCCGTGCTGAGCCGGTCCGGCTCCTCGTCGAGGAGGTCCAGGCCCATCAGATCGGCGTCGGGGAGCCGCAGCACGATTCCGTCGTCGGCGTGCATGACCTGCGCGTCCATGCCGTACCGCTCGGCGAGCCGGGCGCCGAGGGCCAGCGCCCACGGCGCGTGCACCTGGGCGCCGAACGGGGAGTGGATCACCACACGCCAGTCGCCCAGCTCGTCGCGGAACCGCTCGACGAGGATCGTCCGGTCGTCGGGGACATGACCGCAGGCGCGGCGCTGCTCGTCCAGATACGACAGCACATTGCCCGCGGCCCAGGCATCGAGGCCCGCCGTCAGCAGCCGCAGTTTGGCGTCCTCCTCGGAGAGGGCACCCACCTCGCGCAGAAACGCGCCCACCGCGCGGCCCAGCTCCAACGGCCGCCCCAGCTGGTCGCCCTTCCAGAACGGCAGCCGACCCGGGGTGCCGGGGGCCGGGGTGACCAGGACCCGGTCACGCGTGATGTCCTCGATCCGCCAGGAGGTCGTGCCCAGGGTGAAGACATCGCCCACCCGGGACTCGTACACCATCTCCTCGTCCAGCTCTCCGACCCTGCCGCCGCCCTTCTTCGGATCGGCTCCGGCGAGGAAGACGCCGAAGAGCCCCCGGTCGGGGATCGTGCCACCGGAGGTGACGGCGAGCCGCTGCGCGCCCGGACGGCCGGTGACCGTACCGGCCACGCGGTCCCACACCACGCGCGGACGCAGCTCCGCGAAGGCGTCGGAGGGATAGCGCCCGGCGAGCATGTCCAGCACGCCCGTGAAGGCCGACTCGGGCAGCGAAGCGAACGGCGCGGCGCGGCGGGCCAGGGCGAGCAGATCGTCGGCCTGTCTGGTGTCCAGCGCGACCATGGCGACCAGCTGCTGGGCCAGCACATCGAGGGGATTCGCGGGGATGCGCAGGGCCTCGATGGCGCCCGTGCGCATCCGCTCGGTGACCACGGCCGCCTGGACGAGATCGCCGCGGTACTTGGGAAAGACGACGCCCGTGGAGACCGCACCCACCTGGTGTCCCGCGCGGCCGACCCGCTGGAGACCTGAGGCGACCGAGGGCGGCGACTCGACCTGGATCACCAGATCCACCGCGCCCATGTCGATGCCCAGCTCCAGACTGGACGTGGCCACGACGGCGGGCAGCCGGCCCGCCTTGAGGTCCTCCTCGACCTGGGCACGCTGCTCCTTGGACACCGAGCCGTGGTGCGCGCGGGCCAGCAGGGCCGGCGCGCCCCTGGCCGCGCCCGACTGGCCCATCAGCTGCGCCGGGGAGTGGTCCTCGGACATCGCCGGGGCGGTCCCGGACGCGTCAGGGACCGAGCCCATGGCCCGCTCGTACGCGATCTCGTTCAGCCGGTTGCACAACCGCTCCGCCAGCCGCCGGGAGTTGGCGAAGACGATCGTGGAGTGGTGCGCCTGGACGAGATCGGCGATCCGCTCCTCCACATGCGGCCAGATCGACGGCTTGTCCGCGCCGTCCGTCTCCGCGGCGGGGGAGCCGCCCAGCTCGCCCAGATCCTCGACCGGCACGACCACGGAGAGGTCGAACTCCTTGCCGGAGCGCGGCTGGACGATCTCCACTCTGCGCTGCGGCGAGAGATAGCGCGCGACCTCCTCCACCGGACGCACCGTCGCCGACAGACCGATCCGGCGGGCCGGCCGCGGCAGCAGCTCGTCGAGCCGCTCCAGGGACAGGGCGAGATGAGCGCCCCGCTTCGTCCCCGCGACGGCGTGCACCTCGTCCAGGATCACCGTCTCGATCCCGGCGAGCGCGTCCCGCGCCGAGGACGTGAGCATCAGGAACAGCGACTCGGGGGTGGTGATCAGGATGTCCGGCGGCTTCGTGGCGATCGAGCGGCGCTCGGCGGCCGGGGTGTCACCGGAGCGGATACCGACGCGGACCTCCGGCTCGGGCAGCCCGCGCCGCACGGACTCCTGTCGGATTCCGGTGAGCGGACTGCGCAGATTGCGCTCGACGTCGACGGCCAGTGCCTTGAGCGGCGACACGTACAGCACCCGGCAGCGCTTTCTGGCCTCGGCGGGCGGCGGCTGCGAAGCCAGCTGGTCAAGGGCGGCGAGGAAGGCGGCGAGCGTCTTGCCCGAGCCGGTCGGGGCCACGACCAGCACGTCAGAGCCCTCCTGGATGGCACGCCAGGCTCCCTCCTGCGCCGCGGTGGGCGCGGAGAAAGCCCCCGTGAACCAGCCGCGGGTCGCGGGGGAGAAGGAGTCGAGCGCGGAGCGTGCCATGCCCCCCATCGTGCACCCCGCCACTGACAATCGCCCGGACCTGGGCAAACGTCCGGGCACCGGCGGCGCGGACCGGGGACCGGCGGCGCAGAATGGTTCCATGGCACCGCGGGAGCAGGCACGGCACTGGCGCTATTCCGGGCTGCCGGGCGTCGATCTGCTGCGTGCGCGCTACATAGACAAGACGTTTGTGCGGCACACCCACGAGACCTTCGTCATCGCCGCGATCACGGACGGTGTCGACGTCTTCCACCACGGCGGCGGCGATCAGTACGCCGGTGCAGGCTCGCTCGCGCTGATCAACCCCGAGACCCCGCACACCGGCCATGCCCAGGGGCCCGAGGGCTGGCGGTACGGTGCCGTCTACCCGGCCGTCGACGTCATCGCCGCCATCGCGGCGGAGACCACCACGATCCGCGGTACGCCCGGCTTCGTCGCCCCCGTGGTGGACGATCCGTACACCACGCACCTCGTACACCAGGTGCTGCGCGCCGCCGACGAGGGCAACGCGCTCGCCGCCGACACGCTGCTGAGGGTCGCGGTGACCCGGCTGCTGCGGCTGAACGGCGGGCCGCTCCGGCAGCGCCAGGTGAGGGGCGCCGGGGCGCGGATCGCGGCACGCGCGCGTGCCGTGCTGGAGGAGCGGATGGCGGACCCGCCCTCGCTGGATCGGCTCGCGGCGGAGCTCGGCACCAGCCCCTTCGCGCTGCTGCGGGCCTTCAGGAGCGCCTACGGGCTGCCGCCGCACACCTGGCTCACGGACGCGCGGGTGCGCCGGGCCAGGCGGCTGCTGGACGGCGGGACGGCACCGGCCGAGGCGGCCGTGGCCGTCGGGTTCACCGATCAGCCGCATCTGAACCGTCATTTCGCCCGGATCGTCGGGGTGCCGCCCGGTGCCTACCGTAAGGAGCGGACGGCAGCGGCAGCGTCCGAGGGCTGAACCCGCCTCATCGCGGGGCGCGGGGGCGGGGGCGCGGGGCTCAGGGGGCCCGGGGGGCCTGGGGGCGCAAGAACGTACAAGACCCGGCCCTGGCACCCCGCGTAACGTCCCTGACGTGGCAGAACAGACAGCGTCCGCGTCCGCGGACATACCCGCGCACGGTCCCGCCCGGAGCGCCCCGGAGCCCGACTCCGCTCCCGCACCCGCTTCCATCCACGAGCACGAGCCCGAGCACGAGTCCGAGCCCGATCCTGAGCCCAAGTCCGACTCGGCCGTCGTACGTGACGCCCTGGGCGTCGGCATCGCCGTCGGGCTCTCCGGGTTCGCCTTCGGCGTCACCTCGGCGGGCGCGGGGCTCACCCTCCTCCAGACCTGCGCGCTCAGCCTGTTGGTCTTCACCGGCGCCTCGCAGTTCGCGCTGGTCGGCGCGCTCGCGGCGGGCGGCAATCCGCTCACCGCCGCCGCGGGCGCGTTCTTCCTCGGCGTGCGCAACGCCTTCTACGGGCTCAGGCTGTCCCAGCTGCTGCGGCTGCCGGGGCCCGTACGCCCGTTCGCCGCCCAGTGGGTGATCGACGAGACCACCGCCGTCGCACTCGCCCAGCCCACCCGGCGCAGCGCCCGCATCGGCTTCGGCGTCACCGGACTCACGCTCTACGTCCTGTGGAACCTGACCACCCTGGCCGGGGCACTGGGCGCCGAAGCCCTTGGCGACACCGACGCCTGGGGACTCGACGCGGCGGGACCCGCCGTCTTCCTCGCCCTGCTCGCACCGATGCTCCGTACGGCCACCGAGCGGGCGGTCGCGGGCATCGCCGTGGTCCTGGGGCTCGGTTTCCTGCCCGTGCTGCCCGCCGGTGTCCCGGTGCTTGTCGCGGCGCTGGCCGCACCCGCCGTCCTGTGGCTCGAAGGCCGCGGGCTCGGCGCCCGTCGGAAGGGAACGGACCGTTGAACATCTGGATCGCGATCGGCGCGACCGCCGTCGGCTGCTACCTCGTCAAACTCCTGGGCCTGCTCGTGCCCGCGGGCGCGCTGGAGCGCCCCCTCGTCCAGCGGCTGTCCGCCCTGTTGCCCGTGGCCCTGCTCGCCGCGCTGACCGCTCAGCAGACCTTCAGCGCGAACGGCGCACTCGTGCTGGACGCCCGGGGCGCGGGGCTCGCCGCGGCGGCTCTCGCGTTGGTGCTGCGCGCCCCGTTCCTGGTGGTCGTGGCGGCGGCTGTGGTCGTCACGGCAGGAGTGAGGGCACTCGGCGGCTGAACGAGGGCCCGGCGGTGACAGCTCGTCGGGTCCCGCCGGGTCCGGTCCCGTCAGGACTTGACGGCCTCAACTGATGGCACGGCCGTGGGCACGCAGTGTCCGCAGGGCCTCGATGGTCACGATCGGCCGTGTCTCCAGCGCCGTACCCGGTGCCCATGCGCGCCGGGCGATCGGCCAGCCGCCGTCCTCCCGCTGAAGACCGGCCAGATGGTCGAGCGACCGCTCCATCTCCTCGTCCGTGAACCACGCGCGGGCCAGGGACTCGGGCACGCGCGCGTAGTCGTACGGGTAGTGGCGCTCACCCGGCGCGTACGCCGGTGGTACGGGGTACTCCGTGCGCCGCGCCGGATCCAGTACCACCAGCCCGCGCGCCCGTACGAGCCGGCCGAGGCGGTCCGCCGCCGCCTCGGCCCGCGCCCGGTCGGGCACGCCGTCCAGGAAGGCCACCGCTGCTTCGATCTCGTACGGATGCGACTCGTCCAGCCGCTCGACGGCCGCCCAGCAGAAGTCGGTGGCGCGGAAGAGCCAGGCGTGCCAGACCTCGTTGCGGTGCAGCAGCCCGACCACCGGGCCCGTCGCCAGCAGGTCGCCGGACGGATCGTCGACGACGGGGAGGCGGGGCGCGTACGGATAGCCGCGCTGGGACGGGTGGACGGCGGGCAGCGCGCCCTCGGCCGTGGAGACGGCCGTGAGGTAGCGGCAGATCCGCTCGACCCGCAGCCCGTCGCAGCGGCCGATGGAGTCGAGTACGCGCAGCGCGTGCGCCGTGTGCAGCGGCTGGCTCAGGGGGCCGCGCAGATCGGGTTCGAGCCCGTGACCGTACCCGCCGTCCTCCTCGCGGTACGCGGTGAGGGCCGCCTCGACGGCCTCGGCGCCACGGCCCCGACCGGCGCTTCCGGTCAGGAAGTGAAAGGCGAAACGTCGCTGTTCGAGTACCCGGGCCGTGAGCCAGATGAAGTGCTCGGCCCGGGAGAGGGGCGACGAGAGGGGCGACGAGAGGGACACGGAGGGCGGGGAGGATCCGGAAGACCCTGAGGACTCGGAGGATGCTGCGGTGCCGGCCATGTTCCGACCGTAGGGCGGAACCGCGCCCGAGCATGGGGGGACCGGCCGGGCTGCACTCTCAGGGGCGGGATACTGGTGGCATGCGGTTGACGATTTTCTGGGAGCGCATGGCGGACCACTTCGGGGCGGCCTACGCCGACTCCTTCGCCCGCGACCATGTGATGGCGGAGCTGGGCGGTCGTACGGTCCACGAGGCACTGGAAGCGGGCTGGGAGGCCAAGGACGTCTGGCGCGGGGTCTGCGTCGCCATGGGGATTCCACCCGAGAAGCGCTGACCCGCGGGCTCCACAGCGGCCCAGGGGGTCGGGGGGTCGGGGGGTCGGGGTCCCAGGGGGTCAGGGGCGGAGGTATGGCCTCCGCGAGGGCGATGTGATGCCGAGGCGATGTGATTTCGTCCGACCATGGGGCCGGTTGTCACAGCGGTAGGCGACACTTGCTCAGTGGCACCGACCGACAACTCCGCACCGGACCTCCGACCGCCGATCCCTCCGCCGGATCCCGCACCGGGCACGCCTCCCGAGGCGTCTTCGACAGCTCCTGCGGCGGTTCCTCCATCGACGGCTCCCACGGGCTCTTCCACGAGCCCTTCGGGCACGCCGGGGTCCTCTGCGGGCAGTGACGGCGGGCGGCGCCAGATGCCCCGCTGGCTGCCCCGCGCCATGGTCCTCGCGCTGGCGCTCATAGCCTGCTTCCAGCTCGGCAGCTGGGCGTTCCACCAGCTCATCGGCCTGCTGATCAATATGCTGATCGCGTTCTTCCTGGCGCTGGCGGTCGAGCCCGCCGTGAGCCGGATGGCGGACCGCGGGATGCGGCGTGGACTCGCCACTTTCCTGGTTTTCTTCGTGGTCATGATCGTCTGTGTCGGCTTCATGGTGATGCTCGGCTCCATGCTGGCGAGCCAGATCATCGAAATGGTCGAATCCTTCCCCCAGTACCTCGACTCGGTGATCAACTGGATCAACGACACCTTCCACACGGAGCTGTCCAGGGTCGCCGTCCAGGACAGCCTGCTGCACTCCGACTGGCTCCAGCGCTATGTGCAGAACAGCGCGACGGGCGTCCTGGACATCTCCACCACCGTGCTGGGCGGGCTGTTCCGGCTGCTGACGATCTTCCTGTTCTCGTTCTACTTCGCGGCCGACGGGCCCCGGCTGCGGCGCGCGCTCTGCTCCGTGCTCCCGCCGGCCCGGCAGGCCGAAGTGCTGCGCGCCTGGGAGATCGCCGTCGTCAAGACCGGCGGCTATCTCTACTCACGCGGGTTGATGGCCCTCATCTCCGGTGCCGCGCATTACGTCCTGCTGGAGATCCTGGGTGTGCCGTACGCACCGGCGCTGGCGATCTGGGTGGGGCTCGTCTCCCAGTTCATTCCGACGATCGGCACCTATCTGGCGGGCGCGCTTCCGATGCTGATCGCCTTCACCGTGGACCCCTGGTACGCGGTCTGGGTGCTCGGGTTCGTGGTGATCTACCAGCAGTTCGAGAACTACATGCTCCAGCCCAAGCTGACGGCCAAGACCGTCGACATCCACCCGGCCGTGGCCTTCGGGTCGGTCATCGCGGGTACGGCGCTGCTGGGCGCGGTGGGCGCGCTGATCGCGATTCCGGCGGTCGCCACGCTCCAGGCGTTCCTCGGGGCGTACGTGAAGCGGTACGACGTGATGGACGACCCGCGCGTGCACGGCCGCAGGCCGCGCGACGGAGTGCCGCTGCTGCGCCAGATTCGCCGCGTACTGCACACGGACACCCGCGGGGACACCCGTACCGAAACGCGCGCGGACAGCACGAGCGCGGACGACGGGCGGCCGCCGCAGCCGTAGGCGACATCAGGACATCGGAGGGAGGTCAGAGATAGGACGGCCCGGTCACCCGGTGCCGGAAGGTCCACCACAGCCACGCCTGCGCGGCGACCAGCAGTGGGGTGATCACCAGCACCGCGGGCACGAGCAGCGCGAGGGTCGCCCCGTCCGCGGCCGACTCGTACAACGGCAGAAGGCGCCCGGCGAGCAGGGGCAGCGCCGCCATCAGCACGGCGGTCAGCGCCAGGGACTGCGCGGGACGGGTGCGGCCCATCAGCTGCCGGGCCCGTTCGTAGGGCGCCCCGGTCAGCCGTACGGCGGCGAAGCCCAGCCCGTGTACGGCGAAACACGCGGCCACCGCGAGGGCGGTGAGTACGGCCGCCGGGCCCGGCGCCGGCGCCTGGGGGCTTCCGGAGAACAGCGCCGTGAACAGCCGGCCCCAGGACAGCGCGACGGCCCAGCTCCCGCATACCACCGCGCCGTCGCACAGCGCGCGCCAAAGGGAGGAGCCGCCGGGCGCGCGACCCCGCAGCCACAGGCCCGAGTCCCGTACGACCCACCCGATGAGCAGCGGTACGACCACCACGAACTGGCCGCCCAGCAACTCCCCCTCCAGTTCGGGAAAACAGCCGATGAGCACTCCTGCGGTGGCCACCAGCCAAACCTCGTTGCCGAGGAAGAAGGGGGCGAAGGACGCGATGACGAGTCGTCGTCCCGCCTCGTCGCGGCCGAGATACGGCAGCAACATGCCGGTCCCGATGTCCGCGCCGCCGAGGACGAAGTAGCCGGCGATGAAGAAGGCGAGCAGGACGATGGCCAGGGTCTCCACAGAGGCTCCTCAGTAGCGCGTGGCGGGCAGGGTGTCCGCCGGGCCGGGATCGTCCCGGTTGTCACCCACGGCGCGTTCGTCATGGCCGAGTCCTGACTCCACGGGACCGAGCCGGGCATGGCGCCAGAGCAGCCACGCGTTGACGGCGGCCAGCAGGACGAAGAGCGTGGTGAAGGCGATCAGCGAGGTGCGCATCGCGGTGGGGGACAGCTCCGAGACCGCGTCCCGCGTCCGCAGCACCCCGTACACCACCCAGGGCTGCCGGCCCGCCTCCCGGAAGACCCAGCCGCTGATCATCGCGAGATAGGGCAGCGGCACGGACGCCATCAGCACCAGATGCCAGAGCCGGAAGCGGAAGACCACTTTCCGGAAGCAGCCGAGCACCGCACCGGCCACGCAGAGGTACATCATCAGCGCGAAGGCGATCAGCATCACCAGCGCGCCGCCGCGCGTCCACGCCTCCGACGGCACATAGTCCCCAGGCCCGAACCGCGCCACCAAGTCCGTCTGGAGCTGTGCGATCTCGGCCGTCTTCTGCTGGAAGACGGCCGACTTCATGGGCTGCAACTCGGCGAGCGACACCAGTTGAACACCGCCGAAGCCCGCGGTCACCACCAGCGCGGGAAGGGAGACGAACACCCCGATCCGCAGGCCGCGCCCGAAGAACTCCCACTCCGGCGTGCGCCGGAAGAGGTGATACGCGCTGACGCCCGCCATGAAGAAGCCGGCGGTCAGCAGCGACCCGGCCAGGATGTGTCCGAAGGCGAGCAGCGCGCTCGGATTGGTGAGCAGGGCGCCCATGTCGTCGAGGACCGCCTGACTGTCCTCCATCCGGTGCCCCACCGGGTGGTTGAGGAAGCCGTTCGCGACCAGGATCCAGTACGCCGACAGATAGGCCGTCAGCGTGACCACCCAGATCAGCGCCAGATGGACCCACTTGCCGAACCGGTTCCAGCCGAAGATCCACAGCCCGAGGAAGGTGGACTCCACGAAGAAGGCGACGATCGTCTCGACGGCGAGCGAGGCGCCGAGGATATTGCCCACGCCATGGGTCAGCCCGCTCCAGCTCAGTCCGAACTGGAACTCCATCACAATGCCGGTGACGATCCCGACCGCGTAGTTGATCACGTACAACTGGCCCCAGAAGCGCACCATCCGCGCGTGCACCGGACGTCCGCCGCACGCGGCCCGCGTCTGGACGCACGCGACGATCGTCGCCAGGCCCAGCGTCAGGGTGACGAACAGGAAGTGCCCGCCCGCGGTGAGGGCGAACTGGAGCCGCGCGAGATCAAGGGTCTCCGTGGATACGGAACCGCTCGCGCCGGTGAGGAGATCTGCCACGCCCGACAGCGTGGGGGTACGGCTCACGGCGTCGCGTCGGCCTACGGGTGACACCCGGCATACCCCAGGAGTCGCGGGTGAACCGAGCGGCGTACGGCGAAAGTTGCGGGCCCGGCCGCTCGGCCCAGCTGTCCGGCCGCTTCCCCGGCCACTTGGCGCCCGCCCCTGTGCTTACGCCAGCCATCCCGGGGTGATCATCCCCGACTCGTACGCGAGGATCACCAACTGCGCCCTGTCCCGCACCGCCAGCTTGGTCATGATCCGGCTGACATGCGTCTTCGCGGTGGCCGGCGAGAGCACCAGCCGCTGCGCGATCTCCTGATTGGACAGCCCCGCCCCCACCAGGCCCATCACCTCCATCTCCCGCTCGGTCAGGGCGTTCAGCCGGGGGCTCGGGTCGGGCTGCCTGCCGCGGCTCGCGAACTCGGCGATCAGCCGGCGCGTGACGGCCGGGGCGATCAGCGCGTCGCCGCGCGCCACCACCCGTACGCCGTGCAGCAGTTCCATCGGCTCGGTGTCCTTGACCAGGAATCCGGAGGCCCCGGCGCGCAGCGCGCCATAGACGTAGTCGTCGATGTCGAAGGTGGTGAGGATGACGACCCGTACCCCGTCCAGGCGCGAGTCGCCGAGGATCCGGCGGGTGGCCTCCAGACCGTCGAGTCCCGGCATTCTGATGTCCATCAGGACCACGTCGGGGCGCAACTCCCGGGCGAGGGTGATCGCCTGCTCGCCGTCGGACGCCTCGCCGACCACCTCCATGTCGTCCTCGGAGTCGAGGATAGAGCGGAAGCCGGCCCGTACGAGCGTCTGGTCGTCGGCGAGCACCACGCGGATCATTCGGTTCCCTTCACTTCAGTAGCGGCGTCAGCCCAGTGGCAGCCGGGCCTCCACCCGGAAGCCATCGGCCGTGTTACCGGCGGACAGTTCACCGCCGAACGCCCTCGCGCGCTCGGCCATGCCACGGATACCGCTGCCCGCGAGGCCCGGCTTCGAGCCCGCTCCCGTAAGCGCGCTCGGGCGAAGCGGGTCCCCCTCGTCCGCGCCCCCGCCGTCGTCGTCGATCCGCAGCCGTATGTCCGTAGCGCCGTAGACGATGGTCACCAGCGCGCTGCGGGCGCCGGCGTGCCGGGTCACGTTCGTGAGCGATTCCTGGACGATCCGGTACGCGGCCAGGTCGACCGACGGCGGCAGTGAGCGGGAGCCGCCCTCCGTACGGACACGGACGTCGATGCCCGTCGCGCGTGCCCGCTCGACCAGTTCGCCCAGCCGGTCGAGGCCGGACGTCGGAGCGGTCGGCGCCGCCTCGTCGGCCTGGCGCAGGACGCCGAGTGTTGCGCGCAGTTCCCGCAGGGCCTCCTTACTGGTGGCCTTGACCGCCTCCAGTGTCTCCGCCGCCGCGGCGAGCGCGACCGGAGGCTCCGGTTTCTTGCTCAGCCGGTGCAGCGTCGCACCGGCCTGGACGTTGATCAGCGAAATGCTGTGGCCCAGGATGTCGTGGAGTTCGCGGGCGATCCGCAGCCGCTCCTCGGTGGCGCTCTGCCGCGCTCGCGCCTCCTGCTCGCGTTCGGCGGCCAGCGCCCGCTGCTCGGCCTCGTGGAGATAGGCGAGCCGTGTGCGCTGGGCGCGGCCGATCGCGACGAGGCTGATCAGCCAGCCGGCGAGCATGGCGACGGAAACGTCGTCGATCTGGCGGTTTCCGGAGTTCAGGACGACCTCGCCGAAGCCCACGGCGAGCAGGGTGACGGCCGCCAGGGCGACCGAGACGGTGAAGTGTCCTTCGGCGGCCAGCGTGTAGAGCGCGAGCGCGAAGGCGGCCAGCGCAGGGCCGTCGGTCACGCTCACCGGGTAGTAGATTCCGCAGGCCAGCAGCGTGATCACGGCCACGCTCAGCGGCTTGCGGCGCCGGAAGTACAGGGCCCCGCAGCTGATGCCGATCAGTGCCCAGCTGATCGCCGCACGGACGGGCGGTTCGCTCCCGGACGCCATCTGGACCAGCGTCGAAACGACCACGACGGCGGTGACGAGATGTGTCATGGCGACATCGGTGGCGCGCGAGGACAGCCGGCCGCCGCGGACGGACGAGGGGAGCACCATGCGACGAAGGATAGGCGTGGCCGGGCGCCTCAGCCGGTGTGGTGCACCGGCTGAGACGTTCCCCGACGCCCGGGGGGTCCGGCCGGCTCAGAGCAGGTCGGCGTACTGGTTCCAGCCGCCGCTGCCGATCTTCACCCGGGCCTTCAGGGGTGCGGACGCCTTGCCTGTGCCCGCGTAGAAGTACAGCTCGCCCGCCGAGTTCGAGGCCAGCAGGTCCGCGACGCCGTCGCCGTTGAGGTCACCGGGGGCCGCGATGTTCTTGTACTGGCTCCAGCCCGCGCCGCCGACCTGCGCCTTCGCGCCGAACGGTGAACCGGCCTTGCCCGTACCCGCGTACAGATACAGGCCGCTGGAACTGCGCGCGAGGAGATCGGCGCGGCCGTCGCCGGTGAAGTCACCCGCGCCGACGATCTTGTTGAACTGCGACCAGCCGCTGCCGCCGATCTGGACGCGGCCCTTCAGCGACATGCCCGTACCGCTGCCCGCGTAGAAGTAGAGGGCGGTGGAACTGCGGGCAAGCAGGTCGCTCTTGCCGTCGCCGTTGAGATCCCCGGGGCCGATGACCAGGTTGTACGACTTTGAGCCGCCCGCGATCTCGGGGTCGGACGAGGCATAGGAGCCGGTGTTGTACAGATGGCCGTCGTATACGCCGTGCACGATCAGGTCGGAACTGCCGTTCGCGCGCAGCGACACGGCGTGGGTCAGCCGCGACAGCGAGCGGTCCCAGCCGTCGCCGATCAGGTACTTCGAGGTGAGCCGGCCGGTGCCGGTGGTGCCGTAGTAGTAGAGCGTGCCGCCGGAGGTACGGGCGAAGACCCCTGCCTTGCCGAAGTGCGGCCTGTTGCCCGCGCCCGCGAACTGGGTCACCAGGCCCCAGCCCGTGCCGATCCGCTCCCGGGCGCCGAACGCGCCGCGGCCGTTGCCCTCGTAGAAGTAGAGGGTGCCGTCGTAGGCGCGAGCCACCAGGTCGGGGGTGCCGTTCCCGCTGTAGTCCGTGCCGCCGACCAGTTGGTTGTACTGGTTCCAGCCGGCGCCGCCGATCTGGATCCGGTCCTTGAACGGATAGCCGGTGGCGCTGCCGTTGCCGGGGTAGACGTACAGCCCGGTGGCGTTGCGCGCGAGGAGATCGGCCAGACCGTCGCCGTTGACATCGTCCACGCCGACCAACTGGTCGAACTGGCTCCAGCCGGCGCCGCCCACCTGGATCCCGGCCTTGAACCCCTTGCCCGTGCCGGGGAAGAGGAACAGTCCCGAAGAGCCGCGGGCCAGCAGGTCCGGCGTGCCGTCGCCGGTCAGATCGCCGGGGACGACCAGCTTGTCGTACGCCTGCCAGCCGGTGCTGAGCGTGGTGTACGAGGTCATCCCGCCGTAGAGGGTGGAGTTCGCCCCGCTGTGCAGCCGCAGGGAGCCGGTGGGCGTCACGGTGAGCAGGTCGGCCTTGCCGTCGCCGGTGAGGTCGCCGGGCAGCAGCAGATCCTTGACCTGGGAGTCGTCCGCGGAGATCACGGCCGCGCCGTCGGGGCCCCAGTCGGCCCAGACCTCGCCGTAGTCGGTGCGGTACATCAGATCGCCATAGCCGTCGCCGTCCAGGTCACCGCGCTGCGCGGGGGTGTCCGCCGCGGCCCGGCCGGCGGCGAGACGGCGGTCCTGGCCCTTGGCGGTGTCCGGGGTGTCGCGGCCCGGGATGCTGAAGGTGGGCCGGGCGGACTGCGGAACGGGGAGGGTGACGGTGCCGTGCGGTCCGGCGTCCGGCGTATCGGCCGCCGAAGCCGTGGTGACCATCAGCGAACCGCTCACCAGCAGCCCGGCGCAGCCGAGCACGGCCGAGCGGGCGATCCTGCGGGGCCACTCGGCCTCGGGTCTTGCGTGGATGGACATGCTGCCTCCAGTGAGGTGTGAAGAGCCCGGGGATCAGCGGCGGCACACGCCGAGCACGGCGGTGCGCGGGTCGCGGGGCGTCAGGTGGTGTCGCACCACTGGAGTCGTCGTTGGAGTGCCGCCGGCGCATGGCCTGACGGGAACCGCCCGCACGTGATGGAACTGCCCCCCCACGGTGATGGAACTCCCCCCACAGCGATGACGCCCTCCACGCCCTCCCCAGGTCGTGAAGGTAGGTGTATCCGTCCATGGGTTCTGTCGGCAAGTCAGTTGTGAAGTCCCGGTGGATTTTTTGTTAACGAAGGTGGTGAAACGGGTGAATCGCCATGGGGGGGGCGGGGTCCGGGCGGTGGTCCCGGCGGGCCCGGTCGCGTGATTGACGGATGAGGCGCGTGGTGCGCTTGACAGTAAAATCGAACATCCATTCTGATGGATGACTGCCGGTGCTTCCCGGAGCCGGCCGGCGCCGTGATGCGGTGGGGTGTCCGCAGAGGTTGGCCGACGGAGTTTTCCACAGGTCCGGGAGGGCGTCGGGACGCGTTGTCAGTGGCAGGGGATAGCGTCTTTGACGTGAAGCGATCGACTCAAGCAAATCGGGTGGAACCCATGGCAGGAACCGACCGCGAGAAGGCGCTCGACGCCGCTCTCGCACAAATTGAACGGCAATTCGGGAAGGGCGCGGTGATGCGCCTCGGTGAGCGGCCCAACGAACCCGTCGAGGTCATCCCCACCGGGTCGACCGCGCTCGACGTCGCGCTCGGCGTCGGCGGCCTGCCGCGCGGCCGTGTGGTGGAGGTGTACGGTCCCGAGTCCTCCGGAAAGACGACCCTGACACTGCACGCGGTGGCGAACGCGCAGCGGGCGGGCGGCGCGGTGGCCTTCGTGGACGCCGAGCACGCCCTCGACCCCGAGTACGCGAAGAAGCTCGGCGTCGACATCGACAATCTGATCCTGTCCCAGCCGGACAACGGCGAACAGGCGCTCGAAATCGTGGACATGCTGGTCCGCTCCGGCGCGCTCGACCTCATCGTCATCGACTCCGTCGCCGCGCTGGTGCCGCGCGCGGAGATCGAGGGCGAGATGGGCGACTCGCACGTCGGTCTCCAGGCGCGGCTGATGAGCCAGGCCCTCCGGAAGATCACCAGCGCGCTGAACCAGTCCAAGACCACCGCGATCTTCATCAACCAGCTCCGCGAGAAGATCGGCGTGATGTTCGGCTCGCCGGAGACCACGACGGGTGGCCGTGCGCTCAAGTTCTACGCCTCGGTGCGGCTCGACATCCGCCGTATCGAGACGCTGAAGGACGGCACCGACGCCGTCGGCAACCGCACCCGCGTCAAGGTCGTCAAGAACAAGGTCGCGCCGCCCTTCAAGCAGGCGGAGTTCGACATCCTCTACGGCCAGGGCATCAGCCGCGAGGGCGGCCTGATCGACATGGGCGTGGAGCACGGCTTCGTACGGAAGGCCGGCGCCTGGTACACGTACGAGGGCGACCAGCTCGGCCAGGGCAAGGAGAACGCGCGCAACTTCCTCAAGGACAACCCCGATCTCGCCAATGAGATCGAGAAGAAGATCCTGGAGAAGCTGGGCGTCGGCGTGCGGGCGGACGCGGCGACGGCCGAGCCCGCGGCGGACGCGGCGGGTGCTCCGGCTCCCGCGGAGGACCCGGCCAAGTCCGTGCCCGCGCCCGCCTCCAAAGCCAAGTCGGCCAAGGCGGCCACGGCCAAGAGTTAGTACGTCCGATGCCCTATGAGAAGAGGCGGCGGACGGAAAGGCCGGGCGACAGCTCCGACCCGTCGAGGGCCGGGCAGGAGCTGTCGCCCCAGGATCCGGCGGAGCGGGCGCGGGCGATCTGTCTGCGCCTGCTCACCGGAACCCCTCGTACCCGCAAACAGCTGGCGGACGCGCTGGCCAAGCGGGAGATCCCCGAGGACGTGGCGCGGGAGGTGCTCTCCCGCTTCGAGGACGTGGGGCTGATCGACGACGCGGCGTTCGCGGACGCCTGGGTGGAGTCCCGGCATCACGGCCGGGGCCTGGCCCGGCGTGCGCTCGCCCGTGAGCTGCGTACGAAAGGGGTGGACGCCGCCCTGATCGACGAGGCGGTCGGGCAGCTGGACTCCGACCAGGAGGAGGCGACCGCCCGCGAGCTGGTCGCCCGCAAGCTCCGCGCCACTCGCGGCATGGAGCGTGACAGAAGACTGCGCAGACTCGCGGGCATGCTGGCTCGCAAGGGCTATCCGGAGGGCATGGCGCTCCGGGTGGTCCGCCAGGCGCTGGAGGAGGAGGGGGAGGACACCGAGGGGCTGGATGAGGACCTCTACTAGCTGGGCCCTGTCCGGCCGGGCGCGGACGCTTGGACCGACGCTTGATCCAGATCCAGATCCAGATCCAGATCCAGGTGTCCAGGTGTCCGGATGCCTACGCCGCGTCCGCGTCCTCCGCGCCGCCGGTCGCCGCCGGGACAACCGGCAGGCCCTCGGCCCTCCATGCCTGGAACCCGCCGACGAGGTCGGTCGCGCGGTGCAGCCCCAGCTGCCGCAGGGACACCGCCGCGAGGCTTGACGCGTACCCCTCGTTACAGATCACCACGACCCGCAGATCGTGGCTGGTGGCCTCCTGAGCGCGATGGCTGCCCTGGGGGTCGAGCCGCCACTCCAGCTCATTGCGCTCGACGACCAGCGCCCCCGGGATCAGTCCGTCACGCTCCCGCAGCGCCGCGTACCGGATGTCCACCAGCAGCGCGCCGTCCGCGGCGGCCTCGGCCGCTTCCCTCGGCCCCACTCGGTCCAGGTCCTCACGGACCCGTTCCAGCAGCTCGTCTATCCCCACCGGCCCCACGGGCACCCCCGGCTCGATCCCCGCGCGCTCGGTCGTGGCCTGGTCCGTCACTGCCACTCCTCGGGACGCTCGACCTGCTCAAGGCGGAGCACGGCGCCCGTTCGGCTGTAGCGCCGCATCAGCGGTAGCGGCGGGTAGTAGGCGTGTACGGAGACGGCGTGCTCGGCACCGGACTCGTTCCGTACCTCGTGCACATGGTGCCTGCCGAACGCCCGGCCCTCCCCGGCCGTCAACTGCCGCTCGCGGTCGACGCCTTCGGCCAGCTCCAGGGTCTTCCACCCCTCGGTGGGCAGCCGGGCCGCGAGCGAGTCCTCTTTGAGGGTGCCCGACGCGGTGGCGAACGCGCCGTGCGAGCCGCCATGGTCGTGCCAGCCGGTTCCCGTGCCGGGCGGCCAGCCGATCAGCCACGCCTCGCTGCCCGCGGGACCGTTGAGCCGGATCCACGTACGGCCCTCCGGGTCCAGCGGGAGCGAGGAGACCAGATCGGTGTCGGCCGCGCTCCTGCGGACGAAGTCGAGCAGCTCGGCGGGGGTGGGCCCGGCGGTCGAGGGCGTCGCGGCGGCGCGACCGGCGTCAGCGGCGGTGCTGCCGGTGCCGACTGTGGAGGTACGTACAGGTAGAGACATGGTGACCGTCCTGAGATGTTCGCGAAGAGGTGCCGTCGCGGCGTCGCGCGACGAGCGTGTGAAGAGAAAGGGCGAATCAGCAGGACGGGCGACACACGCAGCCCGCGTAGCGGAGCAAGTCCATATGGACTCTCCGCCACAGGCGCACATCGGTGTCGGTCACGTTCCGGAGTACACCATGCGAGCCCGCGTCGGTCAATCGATGTTCGCAGTGTGGTCAGGGGGCGTCCGCGCGCACCTCCGATGGGGCGGAAGGACTGCCTCCGCGCGCCGCGTCCGCCGCCGCGTAGAGGTCGGCCGGGCGTACCCCGCCGAAGGCCGCCACCAGATGGCCGTCCGGCCGCACCAGCAGCACGCTGTGCGCGGAGGCCCCCGGGTAGGCCTCCGTGACCAGCAACTCGGCCCTTACCGGCAGCGCGGTCACCGCCGCGGCCAGCCGGGGCATCACCCCCGCCGTCAGCCAGTGCCGCCGGTCCCACACCCCGGTGCCCGGCGCGACCAGCACCACCAGATGCAGGCCACGGCCGAGCCGGTCCGCGAGCCGTACGGTCGTACCGTCCGGCGCGGTCACCCGTACGTCCTCGACGGGGGCGCCGGGGGGCGTGCCGACAGCCGTCTGCGCCTCGGCGTACGGAGGCGCGAGAGGGGAGTGCGGATAGGAGGGCGGTGCCCCCAATGGTCCGTGCCCCAGATGCCCGTCGGCGAGCAGCGTGTCGTGTCCGCGCGTGGCGCCCGGCATATACGTACGCAGCCCGCCGCCGCCCCGCAGTATCGGCAGCGACTGATCGGCCGCGCGCAGCCGGGCGGCGACGGCCGTGCGCCGCTCCGCCTGATAGCTGTCCAGCAGGGTTTCCGACGCCCCGTGGTGCCAGTCCTCGGCGATCTTCCAGGCGAGGTTGCTGACGTCCCGCAGACCTTCGTCGAGCCCCTGGGTGCCCACCGCGCCCAGCAGATGGGCCGCGTCCCCGGCGAGGAAGGCCCGGCCGGCGCGCCAGCGCCTGGCCAGCCGGTGGTGCAGGGTGTAGACGCCCGTGTCGAGCAGTTCGTACGGCGGTGTCTCGCCGCACCAGCCGGCCAGGGTGTCCCGTAACCGCGTCACCAGCGCGTCGGGCGTGACCAGTTCGCCCCGGGAGGGCAGCAGCCAGTCGAGCCGCCACACACCGTCCGCCAGCGGCCTGGCGGACACCTCCTCGCCGCCGCCGGACCAGGGCGGTTGCCGGTGCAGCAGCGCCTCACCGGGCCAGGGCAGTTCGGCGCGGAGCGCGGCGACGGCATGCCGTTCCACCGCCGTACGCCCGGGAAAGCGGATGCCGAGCAGCTTGCGGACCGTGGACCTGGCGCCGTCGCACCCCACCAGATGGCTGCCGCGCCACCAGGTCGCCCCGGGGCCCTGGCTGTGCACGGTGACTCCCCGGTCGTCCTGCTCCAGCGAGTCGAGCCGGTTGCCGGTGACCACGTGCACCAGCTCCTGGTCGGCGAGGGCGCTCCGCAGCCCGCGGGAGAGGGCGTGCTGGGGGATGTGCAGCGGCGCGGGGGTGCCGTCCTCGCCGAGCGGCAGCTCCCGCATCAGCTGCTTGCGCCGCATCAGACGCCAGCCGACCCAGTGCGCCCCCTCATCACCGAGGGTGGCGCAGCCCAGCCGGGCCAGCAGGGCGGCGGTGTCGGGCCGCAGTATCGCGGTACGGGCCGGACGCGGCTCGTCCGCGCCGGTCCCCTCGTCCAGGAGGACGGAGGGGACACCCTGCGCGGCGAGGGCCAGAGAGAGCGCGAGACCGACGGGGCCCGCGCCGGCGACGATCACCGGGTCCACGGCGCGACCCCTCCGGCCCGTGCGGTCATACGGTCAAGGGCGGTAGGAGCCCGGTGCGTGATCACAGAACGTATGCAACCTACTGGGGGTGCCCGCGTCAAGCGACGGGCTGAGCGGCGCGTACCCTCCTGTCCCGCCCGTCTCACAAGGAACCCGCGTCAGAAGGAACCCGCGTCAGAAGGTCCCTCTCGGAAGGCCCCCCTCGGAAGGCCCCTCAGAGGGAGGCGTTGCCGCCGTCCATGGTGTGCCCCGGGCCGTAGGCGTGCTGCGGCTCTCCTGTTCTCGGTACCGCGCCGGTGCCCTTCTTGCCCTGGCGCAGCCGCTTCTCCAGCCACCCGGCGAAGGTGGTGAGGAGGAAGTTGAGCAGGATGTAGAGCAGCGCGATGACGGTGAGCGTGGCGATGGTGTTGGCGCCGTAGTTCGCGGTGATGGCGCGGTTCTGCGCGAGCAGTTCGGCCAGCCCCAGGAGCGCGCCGCCCAGCGCCGTGTCCTTGACGATCACCACGAGTTGGCTGACCAGGGCCGGCAGCATCGCGGTCACGGCCTGCGGCAGCAGCACGTACGACATGGTCTGGCCCTTGCGCATCCCGATCGCCTTCGCGGCGTCGGTCTGGCCGCTCGGCAGGGTGAGGATGCCGGCCCGGACGACCTCGGCGATGACCGAGGCGTTGTAGAGCACGAGGCCCGTCACCACGGCGTACAGCGGCCTGATGTCCGAGTCGACATTGCTGAACTGCACGTACAGCGCACTGGCGAACACCATCATGATCAGGACCGGGATGGCACGGCAGAACTCCACGACCACGCCGACCGGAATCCGTATCCACGCGTGGTCGGAGAGCCGGCCGATGCCGAGCAGCGCGCCGAACGGCAGGGCTATCACGACGGAGAGGGCCGCGGCCTTGAGGGTTTCCCCGAGTCCGGGCAGCAGATACGTCGTCCAGACCTCGGAGTCCGTGACGAACGGGGTCCACTTCTCGGACGCGAGCTGTTCCTTCTCGGCCATGGTGGCCAGCACCCACCACGCGGCGAGCACGAAGAGCACCAGGAACACGATCGTGTAGAGGATGTTGCGCCGCTTGGCGCGTGGTCCCGGGGCGTCGTACAGGACGGACGTGTCACTCATCGCTTCACCGCCACGCGCTTGCTGACCCAGCCCAGAAGCAGGCCGGTCGGGAGGGTGAGAACGACAAAGCCGAAGGCGATCACCGCGAAGACGGCGAAGAGCGCGCTGGCCTCGTTCTCGATCATTTTCTTCATCAGTGCCGAGGCTTCCGCGACCCCGATGGCCGCGGCGACCGTCGTGTTCTTCGTCAGCGCGATCAGTACGTTGGCCAGCGGCGCCACCACGGAGCGGAACGCCTGGGGCAGCACGATCAGTACCAGCACCTGGAAGAAGCTCAGCCCCAGCGCGCGGGCGGCCTCCGCCTGCCCGACGGGCACGGTGTTGATGCCGGAGCGCAGGGACTCGCAGACGAAGGTGCCCGTGTACGCGACCAGGCCCAGTACGGCCAGCCGGAAGCCGATGGACTTGAAGTCCCCGCCGCCGAGCGTGATCTGGAGCGTCTGGCCGAGCCCCAGCGAACAGCCGACGAGAACGACGGTCAGCGGGGTGTTACGGACGATATTGACGTACGCGGTACCGAAGGCACGCATGAGTGGTACGGGACTGACACGCATCCCGGCCAGCAGCGTTCCCCAAATCAGGGAACCCACCGCGGAATAGAGGGTGAGCTGCACCGTCACCCAGAAGGCGCCGAGCAGGTCGTACTGCCCGGAATCAAGAAAGTCGAACACGATGCCCCGCGCTCTCCCCTGGTTTGCTGGTCGGTACGCGCCGCCGGCCCGGCCGGCGGCGCGTCACTGCTTCTCTCAGCTCGCGTCGATCTTCGGGGCGGGCTCGTTCTTGTAGTTGGCCGGACCGAAGTTGGCGGTCACGGCCTTCTGCCAGGAGCCGTCCGAGACCATCTTGGTCAGGGCGTCGTTGATCTTCTTCTGCAGCTCGGTGTCGCCCTTCTTGAGGCCGATACCGTAGGGCTCGTCGCTGAGCTTGAGGCCCGCGAGCTTGAACTTGCCCTGGTGCTCCTGCTGCGAGGCATAGCCCGCGAGGATGGAGTCGTCCGTGGTCAGGGCGTCAACGGCCTTGTTCTCCAGGCCGGTCAGGCACTCGGAGTAGCCACCGAACTCCTGGAGGTCCGCCTTCGGCGCGAGCTTGTCCGCGATGTTCTGCGCCGAGGTGGAGCCGGTGACCGAACAGAGCTTCTTGGAGTTCAGGTCCTCGGCCTTGGTGATGGAGGAGTCGTCCGCGCGGACCAGCAGGTCCTGGTGGGCGAGGAAGTACGGGCCGGCGAAGTCGACCTTCTTCTTGCGCTCGTCGTTGATCGTGTAGCTGGCGGCGACGAACTTCACGTCTCCGTTGGAGATCAGGTTCTCGCGCTCGGCGCTGGGAGCCTGCTTCCACTCGATGTTCTTGGCGTCGTAGCCCAGTTCCTTGGCCACGTAGGTCGCGACATCGACGTCGAAGCCCGCGAACGTGCCGTCGGGCTTCTTCAGACCGAGGCCCGGCTGGTCGAACTTGATACCGATGGTGATCTTGTCGCCGCCACCGTCACCGCCGGCGCTGTCAGCGCTGTCGCCGCCGCAGGCGGTCGCGGTCAGGGAGAGGACGACAACGGCGGCGGCCGCCGCGCTTGCCTTGCGAAGCTTCATGCGTGAACTTCCCTCGGGTGAGACGTGAACGAACCGGTTCCGCCGTACTCGGCGGAACCGTAAGAAGAGCCGTGATGAGCCAGGTGAACGGTCCGGTGAAGGATCTCTGTGGGAGATCCGTGTCCAGAGCGTCGGTCAGTGATGCAGGATCTTCGACAGGAAGTCCTTGGCGCGGTCGCTGCGGGGGTTGCTGAAGAACTCGTCGGGCGTGGCCTGTTCGATGATCCGGCCGTCCGCCATGAAGACAACCCGGTTGGCGGCGGAGCGCGCGAAACCCATCTCATGGGTGACGACGACCATCGTCATTCCGTCGCGCGCCAACTGCTGCATGACCTCAAGTACTTCATTGATCATCTCGGGGTCGAGCGCGGAGGTCGGCTCGTCGAAGAGCATGACCTTCGGACCCATCGCCAGCGCCCGCGCGATGGCGACACGCTGCTGCTGGCCACCTGAGAGCTGGGCCGGGTACTTGTCGGCCTGCGAGCCGACGCCCACGCGGTCCAGCAGCGCGCGTGCCTTCTCCTCGGCGTCCGCCTTGTCCGTCTTACGGACCTTGATCTGGCCCAGCGTGACGTTCTCCAGCACCGTTTTGTGTGCGAAGAGGTTGAACGACTGGAAGACCATGCCGACATCGGCGCGCAGCCGGGCGAGCTCCCTGCCCTCCTCCGGCAGCGGCTTGCCGTCGATCGTGATCGCGCCCGAATCGATCGACTCCAGGCGGTTGATGGTGCGGCACAGTGTGGACTTGCCGGACCCGGAGGGCCCGATGACGACCACGACCTCGCCACGGGCGATGGTCAGGTCGATGTCCTGGAGCACATGCAGCGCGCCGAAGTGCTTGTTCACGTTGCTCAGTACGACCAGGTCGCCCGTCGCAGGCACGGCGTCCTCGGCGCCCTTGGTCACTGACACTCCGCTCATCGGCTTTTTGCTCCGTCCTCCTCGGTTGGGAGGACCTTAGTCACGCACTGCGATCAGCGTCATTACATCTGAGCGGAAATTGAGCATAACGATCCGGCCGCAACCGGACACTCCGCGTGAAGAGGGCGGTGGGGGGAGTACCGGGTGGGTAACGGAAACCTTGGCGTAACGGGAAGACCCTTGACTGACCGTGCGCGATCGGCGTGGATGCCTGGTACGTACTAACAGCGCATGAATACGGTGCGACGAAATCAGCGCGACCGTGAAGGGGGCCCGTGAGACTGCTGCTCGTGGAGGACGACGACCATGTGGCCGCCGCCCTGTCGGCCGTGCTCGCCAAGCATGGATTCCAGGTCGTACATGCCCGCAGCGGTGAGGAGGCGCTCCAGGCCGTGCTGCCCGCGGCCAATGTGGGCAAGGCGCCCTTCTCGGTCGTCCTGCTCGACCTCGGACTTCCCGACCAGGACGGCTACCAGGTCTGCGGCAAGATCCGCAGGATCACCTCGACCCCGGTGATCATGGTGACCGCGCGGGCCGATGTCCGCTCCCGGATCCATGGCCTCAACCTCGGCGCCGACGACTACGTGGTCAAGCCGTACGACACCGGCGAACTGCTCGCCCGAATCCATGCCGTCAGCCGGCGCGCCGTCGGCGGGGACGAGTCGGCCCCGGTCCCCGGGGGCACCCAGCAGCTCGGGCGGCTCAGCCTCGAACTGCCCACCCGTCGCGTGAGCGTGGACGGCACGGCCGTCCAATTGACTCGCAAGGAGTTCGATCTGCTGGCCCTGCTCGCCCAGCGCCCCGGTGTGGTGTTCGGCCGCGAACAGATCATCAGCGAGGTCTGGCGCACCAGTTGGGAGGGTACGGGCCGCACGCTGGAGGTCCATGTGGCCTCCCTGCGCGGCAAGCTCGGCATGCCGGCGCTGATCGAGACCGTCCGGGGCGTCGGCTACCGCCTGGTCGTCCCCGGCGCACACCAGGGTCCGTAACACCCCGTGCGCACCCGACTGCTTCCGCTGCTCATCATCCTCATGGCGGGCGTGCTCCTCGCCCTGGGCTTCCCGCTCGCCGTGAGCCTCGCCGCCGCCGAGCAGCAGCGCGTCGTCGTCGACCGGATCGACGACACCGCGCGGGTCGCGGCCCTGGCCCAGTTCGTCTCCGAGAGCCGCTCGGGCGCCCAGGAACGGCGCACGATGCTGGAGACCGAACTGACCAGGTACTACGAGGTGTACGGGGTCAGGGCCGGCGTCTTCTACCGCGACAACGGCGTCATGGCCCGCGCCCCCGAGGGCTGGAGCGTCCCCGAGGCGGGCCCGGCCCGGCAGTCCTTCGAGGAGGCGCTGCTCGGCCGGCGCAGTGGCGATCCCGAACAGGTCTGGCCCTGGCAGAACGGCCGGCTGATCGTCGACTCACCGGTCGTACGGGACGGCGATGTCGTCGCCGTGGTCGTGACCGACTCGCCGACCGGCCAGATGCGTTCGCGCATCCTGCACGGTTGGCTGATCATCGCCGCGGGCGAGGTGGCGGCCATGCTGCTCGCCGTCGGGGCCGCGATCCGGCTGACCGGCTGGGTGCTCCGTCCCGTACGGGTACTGGACGCGGCCACCCATGACATCGCCACCGGCCGGATGAACTCCCGGGTCGCGGCGGCCGGCGGGCCGCCCGAGCTGCGCCGGCTGGCGAGCTCCTTCAACGAGATGGCCGACAACGTCGAGGATGTGCTGGAACAGCAGCGCGCCTTTGTCGCGGACGCCTCGCACCAGCTGCGCAATCCGCTCGCCGCCCTGCTGCTCCGTATCGAACTGCTCAGCCTCGAACTGCCCGACGGGAACGAGGAGATCGCCTCCGTACGGACGGAGGGCAGGCGCCTCGCACAGGTCCTCGACGATCTGCTGGACCTGGCGCTGGCCGAGCACACCGCCGCGGATCTGCGGCTCACCGACATCGGTGAGGTGGCCGCCGAGCGGGTCGCCGCCTGGCGGGCCCTCGCCGAGGAGAAGGGCGTCAGGCTCACGGAACACCGCGCGGCGGTCACCGCCTGGGCCGACCCCATCGCACTCTCCGGCGCCCTGGACGCCGTGATCGACAACGCGCTCAAGTTCACCCCGGCCGGCGAAGAGGTCACGGTGGCGGTTGCCCGCGACGGCACGACCTCGAAGATCGTCATCAACGACGGCGGTCCCGGCCTCACGGATGACGAGCTGGCCAGGATCGGGGACCGCTTCTGGCGCAGCAACCGCCACCAGAACATCAAGGGATCGGGCCTCGGCCTGTCGATCTCCCGGGCCCTGCTCGCGCCCGGCGGCGGCTCGATCACCTATGAACACGGCGAACCGGGCGGACTCCAGGTCACGCTGAGCGTCCCGAGATCATCCCCGACGGCCTGATCCTGATCAGGAGCCCGCCCGGCCTACGGGGGCCAAGGCCCTACGGCTTCTCCGACCGGTAGTACCGCTTGGCGCCCTCATGCAGCGGCAGCGGATCCGTATAGATGGCGGTCCGCAGATCGACGAGCTGCGCGGGATGCACCTCGTCGCCGATCCGGTCCCGGCTGTTGATCACCGTGCGCGTCAAGCCCTCCGTCAGCCCGGCGCTCATCCGGTCGGTGGTCACCAGCAGATTCGCCACCGCGACCGTCGGTACGGCCGTGCCGTTCTGCGCCGTGCCATAGGCGTCGACGGGTATCACCGCGGAGCGGTAGTAGCGGGACGCGGCCTCGCCCGAGGAATGCAGCCGGTCGACGAGCGTGGACTCCAGCGGCACTAGCCGTATGCCGAAGCGCTCCGACAGGTCCTGGACCGCCCCGGTGGGCAGCCCGCCCGACCAGAAGAAGGCGTCCAGCTCGCCCCGTTCGAGAAGGCCCGGCATCGTGTCGATCCCGACCGAGAACGGGACGATGTCCTTCCGCGGGTCGAGATCCGCGGCGGACAGCAGCCGGTCCGCTATCAGCCGGACCCCTGAGCCCTCCTGCCCCACCCCCACCTTCTTGCCGCGCAGATCAGCGGTGGAACGGATGTCCGCGTCCTTCGCGGCGACCAGCTGCACATAGTCGTCGTACAGCCGCGCGCAGCCGCGCAGCCGGTCCGCGCCCGGCTTGCCGTCCCTCTGGTACTTGGCGACGGCGTCGGCGGTGGCGATGGTGAAATCGGCCTCGCCCGAGGCCACTCGCGCGATGTTCTGCTGTGAGCCCTCGCTGGTACGGAGCTGTATCGACACATCCGGCAGATCGCGGGCGAGATCCTGCTTCAGCAGCGTTCCGTACCGTTGATAGACCCCGCTCGTCACGCCCGTGCTGAACGTGACCGAGCCGGCCGGCGCGGACGTTCCGATCGGGAGCAGCCACCACAGCAGCAGCCCGAGCAGCACCAGCACCGCGGCGGCGCCCTGGAGAGCGCGACCGCGGCCGATACGGGACGTAAGGCCGAACATGCCCCGATCCTGTCAGCTCACTCCCCGTAATGGCCAGGCCTTGTCTTGTGCCCGCCACAGTCGGTTCTCCGCCCGCCGTGATCTCCACGGGATGCCCGGGCGCCACGGGAATCCCCGGGCAGCCGTCCCGGCCGACCCCGTACCCTGGTGGGCGAGATGAGCGAGAAGACTTACGAGGTACGCACCTACGGGTGCCAGATGAATGTCCACGACTCCGAGCGGCTGTCGGGTCTGCTGGAGGACGCCGGGTACGTCCGCGCGCCCGAGGGCGCCGACGGCGACGCCGATGTCGTTGTCTTCAACACCTGCGCGGTGCGGGAGAACGCCGACAACAAGCTGTACGGCAACCTCGGCCGGCTCGCGCCGATGAAGACCAAGCGGCCCGGCATGCAGATCGCCGTCGGCGGCTGTCTGGCGCAGAAGGACCGCGACACCATAGTGAAGCGCGCCCCCTGGGTCGATGTCGTGTTCGGTACGCACAACATCGGCAAGCTGCCGGTGCTGTTGGAGCGCGCCCGGGTCCAGGAAGAGGCCCAGGTCGAGATCGCCGAGTCGCTGGAGGCCTTCCCCTCCACACTGCCGACCCGTCGCGAGTCCGCCTACGCCGCGTGGGTCTCCATCTCCGTCGGGTGCAACAACACCTGCACCTTCTGCATCGTCCCCGCGCTGCGCGGCAAGGAGAAGGACCGCCGCCCCGGCGACATCCTGGCCGAGATCGAGGCGCTGGTCGCCGAAGGGGTCTCCGAGATCACGCTGCTGGGCCAGAACGTCAACGCGTACGGATCCGACATCGGTGACCGCGAGGCGTTCTCCAAGCTGCTGCGGGCCTGTGGCGCGATCGAGGGCCTGGAGCGGGTCCGCTTCACCTCGCCGCACCCGCGCGACTTCACGGACGACGTGATCGCGGCGATGGCCGAGACGCCGAATGTGATGCCCCAGCTCCATATGCCGCTCCAGTCCGGCTCGGACACCATCCTGAAGGCGATGCGCCGCTCGTACCGGCAGGAGCGCTATCTCGGCATCATCGACAAGGTGCGCGCCGCCATCCCGCACGCCGCCATCTCCACCGACATCATCGTGGGCTTCCCGGGCGAGACCGAGGAGGACTTCGAGCAGACCATGCGGGTCGTGCGCGAGGCGCGCTTCGCGCAGGCGTTCACCTTCCAGTACTCCAAGCGCCCCGGGACCCCGGCCGCCGAGATGGAGGGGCAGATCCCCAAGGCGGTCGTCCAGGAGCGCTACATGCGGCTGTCCGCCCTCCAGGAGGAGATCTCCTGGGAGGAGAACAAGACGCAGGTCGGCAGGGTGCTGGAGGTCATGGTCGCGGAGGGCGAGGGACGCAAGGACGGCGCCACCCACCGGCTCTCCGGACGCGCCCCCGACAACCGCCTCGTCCACTTCACCAAGCCGGACGAGGAGGTGCGTCCCGGCGATGTGGTCACCGTCGAGATCACCTACGCCGCACCGCACCATCTGCTCGCCGAGGGCCCGACGCGGACGGTACGCCGCACCCGCGCCGGAGACGCCTGGGACCGGCGGAACGCGACCGAGGCCGCGAAGCCCGCGGGTGTGCTGCTGGGTCTGCCCATGGTCGGGGTCCCGGCCCCGCTGCCGGCCGTGACGGGCGGCTGCTCCGTCGAGTGACGAGGCACCGCCCTCCGTGCTGCGGCCCGCCGTACGCGGGGGCACCGCCCTCCCCGGGAACCCGCCCTCAGCGCGGACCTTCTGTCCGCGCGGGCGGGACGGAGAACTCGCTCGTCTAGGACAGGGCCTAGGCTGCTGATCATGCTCGTAGCCGCCGCCGTGTGTCCCAGTCCGCCCCTGCTCGTACCCGCCGTGGCCGCCGGAGCAGCCCCCGAGCTCGATGCCGCGCGCGCGGCGTGCGCCGATGCCCTCGGGGTGCTGGCGGCCGCCGGGCCCGAGCGGCTGATCGTCGTCGGACCCGCCGAGCGGGACCGCCGGGGAGAGCACCCCTCGGGGGCCGTCGGCTCCTTCCGCGGCTTCGGCGTGGACCTCGACGTCGTCCTGGGCGCGGCCACGGCCACGGGGCGGGCGGGGACCGGCGAGGGCCCCGGACGGGAGCTGCCGGCGTCCCTGGCGGTGGCCGCCTGGCTGCTCGAACGTGCCCATTGGGCCGCCGCCCCCGTCAGCGGACTGGGCGTGGGGGAACCTCTCGACACCGAGCGGTGCCTTCGGACGGGACGGGAGCTCGCGGCGCGGGCCGGCCGGATGGCGCTGCTGGTGATGGGCGACGCCAGCGCGTGCCGCTCATTGAAGGCGCCGGGATATCTGGACGAACGGGCGGCCGGATTCGACGAGGAGGTGGCACGGGCCCTGCGCACGGCGGACGTGGCGGCGCTGACGGCGCTGGACGCGGAGCTTGCGTACGCGCTCAAGGCGGCCGGCCGGGCGCCCTGGCAGGTGCTGGCGGGCGCCGCCGAGGGGGCCGGTCTGGGCGGCGAGCTGCTGTACGAGGACGCGCCCTACGGCGTGGGTTATCTCGTCGCGGCCTGGTCGTAGCGCAGGTCGGTGGGGCCCTCTCTCAGAGACGGCGCGGTCCCCCGGGAGGAAAGTGGCTCCCCGGAAGAAAGTGGTCCTGGGAAGGAAGCGGCCCCCGGGAAGGAAGTGGCCCCGGGCACAAGAACGACGGCCGCGAAGCGCTGCTGAGCGCCTCGCGGCCGTCCTGGCCTGTGTGCCGACCTCTTGGCCGGTGTGGCGGCCTCTGTGCGCCGAGGATCAGGAAGCGGGCGGTGGCGGCGGGGTGGTGCCGTCATCCTTGTGAGCGAGCTTGCCCAGGGCGTCCTTGGCTTTGCCCGTCCCGCTGTCGATCTTGTCGCTGTACTTGCCCTTGGTCTTCTGATCGACCGTGCGGGCGGCCTTCTCAAGCCCGTGCTCGATCTTGTCCCCGTGCTGCTGCGCGAGGTCAGCGACCTTGTTCTTGGCCGGGCCGATCTTGGCCTTCAATGAATCCAGGAAGCTCATGGGCCACCTTCCCTCGGAGGAGACAACAGCCTACTTGCAGCCTACTTGCGGGTGCTCTTCCCGGCCTCATTGTCCGCCGCGGCCTCCGCCGACTGCTGCTTCGGGATCTCCACGCCCTCGGCCGCAGCCGTCTCGGGCCCGGCACTCTCCGCAGGCTCGGCCGTCGCCGCTCCGGTCTCCCCGGATTCGGCCTCCGCCGCCACGACGACGCTGTCCGCGGCGGGATCGGCCGTTGGAGTGGTAGCCAATGCCTCCGCGGTTGACGCTTCGGACGCGGCTACCGACTTCCGGCGAAACCGTGAAAAAACACCCATATCTTCTCCATACATTACTCGTGAGGGCGAAATTCCGCGCCGCCCGGAGCGTCCCATTGCGTCGCCCAGGGGCACCGGCCAGAAAACCGGCGGCCGGAACCTCGCAACAGGCAACGAAGCCGATCGTGTGCCGTCACGTAACTCATTCGGGGAGCGGCCTGTGTGTTTGCGAGACTGGGGCAGTGAGAAGCGCAGCTACCGCACCGCGGGTCATCGCCGTCGTCGGTCCCACCGCGGCCGGCAAGTCCGATCTGGGCGTTCATCTCGCCCGGCAACTCGACGGTGAGGTCGTCAACGCCGACTCCATGCAGCTCTACCGGGGGATGGACATCGGGACCGCCAAGCTGACGACCGAGGAGCGTGCCGGTGTCCCGCATCACCTCCTGGACATCTGGGAGGTCACCGAGACCGCCAGCGTCGCCGAGTACCAGCGGCTCGCCAGGACGGAGATCGACCGGCTGCTCGCCGCGGGCCGTACCCCCGTCCTGGTGGGCGGCTCGGGACTGTACGTACGCGGTGCCATCGACGCCCTCGATTTTCCCGGCACCGATCCCGAGGTTCGCTCCCGGCTGGAGAGCGAGCTGACCCTGCGCGGGTCCGGCGCCCTGCACGCCCGGCTGTCTGCCGCGGACCCCCAGGCAGGCCGCGCGATCCTGCCCAGCAACGGCCGCCGTATCGTCCGGGCGCTGGAGGTGATCGAGATCACCGGCAAGCCCTTCACCGCCAATCTGCCGGGCCATGACTCGGTCTACGACACCGTTCAGATCGGCGTCGATGTCGCCCGCCCCGAGCTGGACGAGCGGATCACGCGGCGCGTGGACCGGATGTGGGACGAGGGGCTGGTGGACGAGGTGCGCGGCCTGGAGGCCCGGGGGCTGCGCCAGGGACGTACGGCCTCGCGCGCCCTCGGCTACCAGCAGGTGCTCGCGGCGCTCGCGGGGGAGTGCACCGATGAAGAGGCGCGCGCCGAGACCGTACGCGCCACCAAACGCTTCGCGCGCCGGCAGGACTCCTGGTTCCGCCGCGACGCGCGGGTCCACTGGCTGGGCGGCGGATCGGAGCACCGCGAGGAACTGCCGCACCGGGCGCTGGCGTTGGTCGAACGAGCGGTCACAGCCTGATCACGTGATGGCATCGGGACGCTCCGTGCGCCCTTGCGGTACCTCCGGGCGTGCCATCATCGAGCATCGATCGACCATCGGGCATCGATCGACCAGTGAAGTCCGATTGGGGAGGGCGCGTGGCGATGGAGGCCGGCCCTCGCGACAGAGAACCCACGGCGCCGGACATCCCGGACGCCTCCCCGGGGCTGAGCCCCGACGGTCCTGAAGACGAGACCACGACCCCCGAGGTCGAGGTCGAACTGCGTCCCCAGCGCCGGATGCGGATCTGGCAGCTCGCCCCGATCGTGGGGCTCGCGGCGATCGGCTCGCTGATGTTCGCCTTCCCCCTCGCCTTCGGCACCGGGGACGGCGGCGCGGTCGTCGCCATGCTGGGGCTGCTGATCAGCTGCTGCGCGGCGGGCTGGGCCATGATGGCCGCCCGCCGGGTCGGCCACACCTGGCCGGGGCTGCCGACCCGCGCCTCCGGCGAACGCCCCGACTGGCGCGTCATCGCCCTGTACGTCTCCGTGGCCGCCGCCCTGGTCGCCCTCGCCGTCTGGCGGGTCGCGCGGCTGCGCTGACCGCGCGGTGGTGATGTCGGTCCCCGCTCGTACGATGGACCCCGTGAGCACCTTCCAGACCGCGCCGGTCGCCTACCTCAAGGGACACGGGACCGAGAACGACTTCGTGATCGTCCCCGACCCGGACAACGCCATCGACCTGCCCGCCCACGCCGTCGCCGCTCTGTGCGACCGCAGGGCCGGCATCGGCGGCGACGGGCTGCTGCATGTCGTACGGTCGGCCGCGCACCCCGAGGCGCGCGCCATGGCCGGCGAGGCGGAGTGGTTCATGGACTACCGCAACGCCGACGGATCCATCGCCGAGATGTGCGGCAATGGTGTGCGGGTCTTCGCCCGCTATCTCCAGCGCGCCGGCCATGTGACGGCGGGCGATCTGGCGGTGGCCACGCGCGGCGGGGTGAAGCGCGTGCACCTCGCCAAGAGCGCGGGCCGCTCGGTGACCGGGGCCGAGGACGGCGACATCACGGTCCGTATGGGGCGTGCCGTGCTTCCCGACGACGGGGTGACCGTGGCCGTCGGCGGCCGGGAGTGGCCCGCACGGAATGTCAACATGGGCAATCCGCACGCGGTCGCGTTCGTGGAGGAGCTGGCGCACGCGGGGAATCTGTTCTCCGAGCCGCCCGTCAGCCCCGCGTCCGTCTACCCGGACGGCGTGAATGTCGAATTCGTCGTCGACCGCGGTCCGCGCCATGTCGCCATGCGCGTCCATGAGCGCGGCTCGGGCGAGACCCGCTCCTGCGGTACGGGCGCCTGCGCCGTGGCCGTCGCCGCGGCCCGAAGGGACGGCATCGACCCCGCGGTGACCGGAGCCCCCGTCGCCTACACCGTGGATCTGCCCGGCGGACGGCTCGTCATCACGGAACACCCGGACGGCGAGATCGAGATGACCGGCCCCGCCGTCATCGTCGCGGAGGGGTATCTCGATCCGGCCTGGCTCGAAACGGCCTTCGCAACACGCACGGTCTGAAGCTCGCTCGAATGGGTGATCCGTTTCACGCCGGGCGAGAGCGGGACTGCTCCACGTGGTGGGCTCGATAGCATCAAGCACCGGCCCGGAGGGCGCCCTTGCTCTTCACCGCCGGTCGAAGCTGCCGGAGGTGCCCATGAGTGCAGAGGCCACCAACCCTGGTGCCCAGGTGAGTCGCAGACGCGGCCTTGCCCGGATCGACCTTCGCAGAATCGGCCGGGCCGCGTTACTCGGTCCCACCTCCAGGGACAGGCTGCCCGACGCCATGGGCCATGTCGCGGACGCCCACCGCGCGCACCATCCGGACGCGGATCTCGGTGTGCTGCACAAGGCGTATGTGCTCGCCGAGGCCTCGCACCGCGGGCAGTTCCGCAAGAGCGGCGAGCCGTACATCACGCATCCGCTGGCCGTGACCCTGATCCTCGCCGAACTGGGCGCCGAGACCACGACCTTGACGGCCTCTCTCCTCCACGACACCGTGGAGGACACCGAAGTGACGCTCGACCAGGTGCGCGCGGAGTTCGGGGACGAGGTCTGCTATCTGGTCGACGGGGTCACCAAACTGGAGAAGGTCGACTACGGCGCCGCCGCCGAGCCCGAGACCTTCCGCAAGATGCTCGTCGCCACTGGCAACGATGTCCGGGTGATGTCGATCAAGCTCGCGGACCGGCTGCACAACATGCGGACCCTCGGGGTGATGCGCCCCGAGAAACAGGCCCGTATCGCCAAGGTCACCCGGGACGTCCTCATTCCGCTCGCCGAACGCCTCGGTGTACAGGCCCTCAAGACCGAGCTGGAGGACCTGGTCTTCGCGATCCTCCATCCCGAGGAGTACGCGCACACCCGTGCCCTGATCGCCGAGAACGCCACCGCGGGCGACGCGCTCGCGGCGATCTCCGAGGACGTCAGGAGGGTGCTGCGCGAGGCGGGTATCGCCGCTGAAGTCCTCGTACGGCCCCGGCACTTCGTCTCCGTACACCGGTCCGGGCTGAAACGCGGCGAGCTGCGCGGCACGGACTTCGGCCGGCTGCTGGTGCTCGTCGCAGAGGACGCCGACTGTTACGCGGTCCTCGGCGAGCTGCACACCTGTTTCACCCCGGTCATCTCCGAGTTCAAGGACTTCATCGCCGCACCCAAGTTCAACCTGTACCAGTCCCTGCACACCGCGGTCGCGGGTCCCGACGGGGCGGTCGCCGAAGTCCTCATCCGTACGCACCAGATGCACAAGGTCGCCGAGGCCGGGGTGGTCGCGCTCGGTAATCCGTACGCGTCCGTCGAGAACGGGGGAGCACAGGACGGTACGGGGTCCGCAGCCGGGACCACCGCCCCGGCCGGTGCCGCGCCGGTGTCCCCCGGGGACCCGGGGGACGGCGAGCGCGCCGACCCGACCAGGCCGGGCTGGCTCTCCCGGCTCCTGGAGTGGCAGCAGGCGGCGCCCGACCCGGACACCTTCTGGACGACGCTGCGCGCGGACCTCGCCCAGGACCGGGAGATCACCGTCTTCCGCGCCGAGGGCGGCATGCTCGGACTCCCGGCCGGGGCGACCTGCGTGGACGCCGCGTACGCGCAGTACGGCGAAGCCGCGCACGGCTGCCTCGGGGCACGCGTCAACGGCCGGCTGGCGACGCTCAGCACGGTCCTGAGCGACGGGGACACGGTCCAGCTGCTGCTGGACAGGGACGCCGCCTCGGGGCCCTCCCCGGAGTGGCTGAGCCATGCCCGTACCGCCGCCGCCCGGATCGCGATCACGGGATGGCTCGCGGCGCATCCGGAAACGGTCGGACTCCCCGCCGCCACACCCCGCGCGGCCCTCGCCGTCAGTGCGGGCCGGCGGGACGTCGCCAACGCCGTGGTGGACCTGCCGGGCGCGACGGTCCGGCTGGCGGGCTGCTGTACGCCCGTACCGCCGGACGCCGTCACCGGTTTCGCGGTGCGTGGCGGTGTGGTCACCGTCCACCGGCAGGAGTGCCGGGCGGTGGAACGGATGCGGGCCCTCGACCGCGCGCCCGTCGCGGTGAGCTGGGGAGACGCCCCGGAGTGCCGGGTCACGCTGTACGCCGAGTCCTTCGGGCGGCCACGGCTGCTCGCCGATCTCACGGAAGCCATCGCCACGGCGGGCGCCGCGATCGTCGCGGCCACCGTGGAGCCGCCAAGCGAGCAGCGCGTACGGCACACGTACACGCTGGAGCTGCCCGACGCGGCGGGCCTGCCCGGTCTGATGCGGGCGATGCGCGATGTACCGGGGGTGTACGACGTCAGCCGCGCCCAGCATCCGGCGACCGCCTGACCGTTCCGCCGGGCGGCCTCGTCAACCGCGCGCCGCCTGGCATCCGGCCTGTGTCCGCGCTCTGACCTGCCCCTTTCGGGTGGGTGCGGAGCGCGCCGTCGCGGTGCGCCGGGGAGGCGCTGGTAGCCGTGGATCATGCTCCTCACCCACCGCCGACTGCGCGCCGCCCTGCTGGCCGCCGCCTCGGTCACCCTCGTCGCCGCGACCCTGCCCGCCCCCCAACCGCTCGGTATCGGCGACCCGCTCTTCCCCCAGCTCGGCAACCCCGGCTACGACGTGCTCAGCTACGACCTCGACTTCACCTATGGCGGAGACAACCGCAAACCGCTGGACGCCATCACCAAGATCGACGCGCAGGCGACCCAGCGGCTGGAACGGATCAACCTCGACTTCACCCATGGAAAGGTCCGCTCGGTCGAGGTGAACGGCGCCGCGGCGCGCTTCGCGACAGCCGGCGAGGATCTGGTGATCACACCGGCCGCCGCCGTCGAGGACGGCTCGCGGATGCGGATCACCGTCAGCCACACCAGCGACCCGACGGGCGACGTCGGCGGCTGGGTACGGACCACCGACGGACTGGCGATGACCAACCAGGCCGACGCCGCGCACCGCGTCTTCCCCGGCAACGACCACCCCGCCGACAAGGCCTACTTCACCTTCCGGATCACCGCGCCCTCGCGGCTGACGGCCGTGGCCAACGGCGTACTGGAAGCCAGGGCACGCGCGGGCGCGATCGCCACCTGGATCTACCGCACCCGCCACCCCATGGCCACCGAACTGGCCCAGGTCTCCATCGGCGACTCGGCCGTGGTGCGCCGCCAGGGTCCCGGCGGACTGCCCGTACGGGACGTGGTGCCGGCCGCGGACCGCCAGAAGCTGGAGCCCTGGCTCAAGAAGACACCGGACCAGATCGGCTGGATGGAGCGGCAGGTCGGGCCGTACCCCTTCGAGAACTACGGTGTGCTGGTCGCGGCCGCCGACACCGGCTTCGAACTGGAGACACAGACCCTCTCGCTCTTCGAGCGGGCCCTGTTCACCGAGCCCGGATACCCGGAGTGGTACGTCGACTCGGTCATGGTCCATGAGCTGGCCCACCAGTGGTTCGGCGACAGCGTCTCCCCGCGCAGGTGGTCCGACCTCTGGCTGAACGAGGGGCACGCCACCTGGTACGAGATGCGCTACGCGCAGGAGCACGCCGGGAAGTCGATGGAGACCCGGATGCGGGACGCGTACCGGCAGTCCGACGGCTGGCGGGCGGTGGGTGGCCCCCCGGCGGCCCCGAAGCCGCCGGTCGCGGGGCAGCCGATCAGCCTGTTCCGGCCGGTGATGTACGACGGCAGCGCCCTGGTGCTCTACGCGCTGCGGCACGAGATCGGCGAGACGGCCTTCGCGCGTCTGGAGCGTGACTGGGTACGGATCCACCGGGACGGGACGGCGGCCACGACCGACTTCATCGAGCTCGCGTCGTCCACCGCGGGGCGCGATCTCTCCGCGTTCTTCAAGGCGTGGCTGTACCGGCAGAAGACTCCGCCGATGCCCGGCCACCCCGACTGGCGCTCCGAGGCACCGGCCAGGAACCAGAACGCGCCGCGGAACCGGTACGGGGCGCCGCACCGGATGCCCCACGGCACTGGGGGCACGGTCCGGGAACAGAGCGTGAAACCGGAGTGACGGCCGGACCGAACCGTGCCACCATCGATGTGTCGGCACCGCGGCCGGGAATCATTTTCCGCCGTCACGCGTTGTGACCGACGTATCAGAAATCTCTCGACGTAAGGATCCAATGACCTCCTCTTCCTCCCCTTCCCAGGACGCGCAGCGCTTCGCGGACCACCGCACCGAAAGCCTTCGGGCCGATGCCCTGATGGAAGAGGACGTCGCCTGGAGCCAAGAGATCGACGGAGACCGGGACGGCGATCAGTTCGACCGCTCCGAGCGCGCGGCGCTACGGCGTGTGGTGGGCCTCTCCACCGAGCTGGAAGATGTCACCGAGGTCGAGTACCGGCAGCTGCGCCTGGAGCGCGTGGTGCTGGTGGGCGTGTGGACCTCGGGGACCGTGCGGGACGCCGAGAACTCGCTCGCGGAGCTGGCGGCGCTCGCCGAGACGGCGGGCGCGCTGGTGCTCGACGGCGTGATCCAGCGGCGTGACAAGCCCGATCCGGCCACGTACATCGGCTCCGGCAAGGCCCACGAGCTGCGGGACATCGTGCTGGAGAGCGGCGCCGACACCGTCGTCTGCGACGGTGAGCTGAGCCCCGGCCAGCTGATCCATCTCGAAGATGTCGTCAAGGTCAAGGTGGTCGACCGTACGGCCCTGATCCTGGACATCTTCGCCCAGCACGCCAAGTCCCGTGAGGGCAAGGCGCAGGTCGCGCTGGCGCAGATGCAGTACATGCTGCCGCGGCTGCGCGGCTGGGGTCAGTCGCTGTCCCGTCAGATGGGTGGCGGCGGCGGTGGCGGCATGGCCACCCGCGGTCCCGGTGAGACCAAGATCGAGACGGACCGGCGGCGTATCCGCGAGAAGATGGCGAAGATGCGCCGGGAGATCGCGGACATGAAGACCGGCCGCGAGATCAAGCGGCAGGAGCGGCGGCGCAACAAGGTGCCGTCGGTCGCGATCGCCGGATACACCAACGCGGGCAAGTCGTCCCTGCTCAACCGGCTCACCGGCGCGGGCGTGCTGGTGGAGAACGCGCTGTTCGCCACCCTCGACCCGACCGTGCGCCGGGCCGAGACCCCGAGCGGCCGGATCTACACCCTGGCCGACACGGTCGGGTTCGTCCGGCATCTTCCGCACCACCTCGTCGAGGCGTTCCGCTCCACGATGGAAGAGGTCGGTGACTCCGATCTGATCGTGCATGTGGTGGACGGCTCGCACCCCGCGCCGGAGGAGCAGCTGGCCGCCGTGCGCGAGGTGATCCGCGATGTGGGCGCGGTGGACGTACGCGAGATCGTGGTGATCAACAAGGCCGACGCGGCCGATCCGCTGGTGCTCCAGCGGCTGCTGCGCGCGGAGCGGTACGCGATCGCGGTCTCGGCGCGTACGGGCCAGGGGATCGCCGAGCTGCTCGCGCTCATCGACGAGGAGCTGCCCCGGCCCGAGGTCGAGGTCGAGGCGCTTCTCCCGTACACGGAAGGCGCGCTGGTCTCCCGGATCCATGCCGAGGGCGAGGTGCTCTCCGAGGAACACACCCCGGAGGGCACGGTGGTCAAGGCGCGTGTCCACGAGGAGCTGGCAGCCGCGCTCAGCCCGTATGTGCCGGTGGCCCGCTGACCGTAAGGTCCCGGCAGCCTGGACAGGACGAAGGCCCGCCCCCCCCGCGAGGAGGGGGCGGGCCTTCGTGGTGTGCTCCGGTCGTCAGGCTGTCCAGGTCGCGGGCGCGTCCGAGTCGGGATCGGGGATGCCGGCGGCGGTCGCCGGCGCGGCCGGGTGCCGCAGGTCGGTGGCCGGGACGTCGTCAGCCGGCGCCCGCGAGGCGGTCCCGCTTGTGACAGGACCGGGACAGACGCCTCGGCCGGGGCTCCATTACGCTGACGCCCGAACCAGCGCGGGCCTCGATGGAGCGCCGGTTTGCGTACGGCGAGGGCGCGTTGTGCCGTGTCCTCGTACGAGGCGGCTGCCCGCGCTGGCGCAGGCACGATCAGCTAGGGGTGACAGTCGGCATGTCCCAACCGGACCATGGCCCGCGGGCGGTTCCGCATCCGGTCGGCGCCCCGGGGTGGCCGGCCGATCCACCGCCGGTCCACCCGCTGGGATCCGGCGATCCGGTCACCGCGGGCCCGTACCGGCTGGAGGGCCTGCTCGGTGCGGGCGGCATGGGCCGGGTCTACCTGGCGCGCACCCCGGCCGGCAGCGCGGTGGCGGTCAAGGTCGTGCATCGCGAGTACGCGGCCGACGCGTCGTTCCGCAAGCGGTTCGAGCAGGAGGTGTCCGCGGCTCGGCGGGTGCAGGGCCTCTACACCGTGCCGGTCGTGGACGCGGATCTGGGCGCCGGCGAACCGTGGCTGGCCACGGCCTACGTGCCGGGGCCGGCGCTGCACGACGCGGTGGCCGCGCGGGGGCCGCTGGCGGTGGAGGAGGTGCTGGCACTGACGGCGCAGGTGGCCGAGGCACTGCAGTCCATCCATGCGGCCGGGGTGATCCACCGCGATCTGAAGCCCTCCAACATCCTCCTCAGCGCCGACGGCCCCAAGGTCATCGACTTCGGCATCGCCCGGGCGGCGGACGTCACGTCGGTGACGAGTACGGGCATGCTGGCCGGGACGCCCGGCTACATGGCGCCCGAGTACATCAGGGGCGAGAGCCTCACCGAGGCCGTCGACGTCTTCGCGCTCGGCGCCATCGCCGCGTACGCCGCCACAGCGCGACCCGCGTTCGGCGGCACCGGGCACAGTGTGCTGTACCGCATCCTCGAACAGGCACCGGATCTCGACGGCTGCCCCGAGCCCGTCCGGACCGTGGCCGCTCGCTGCCTCGCGAAGGACCCGGCCCAACGGCCGGGCCTGGCCGACGTCATCCGCCTGTGCCGTACCGACGGCACTCACCGGCCGGACCCCGCCGTACCGCCGCAGCGGACCGTCGTCGACCCCGCACCGGACTTCCACAACGCCGCCACCGCGGCTGCGGCTGCGGCACCGCAGCGGCAAGGCCCGGTGCCGGATGCCGTGACCGTACCCGAGCCCGCGCAGCCCGTTCCCCTCACGGACATGCCGCAGATGTCCGTACCGGCGCTGGTGGGCGCGATCGGGGTGCTGGCGGTGGTCGCCGTACTGATCGCCGTACTGCTGCCCGACAACTCCACCGACAAGGACACACCCACCGAGATGGCACCGACCGCCAAGCTCGGCGGCTATACCCGGGGCAAGGGGCCGGACGGTTTGGCGTTCAGCCCCGACGGCAAGACCCTCGCGACGGGCAGCAAGGACGGCAAGGTGCGGCTCTGGGACGTGGCCCGCCGCACGATCCGCGCGACCCTGGCCCCGCGCCCCGCGCCCGGCGACACCGAGGTCTCGGTGACCGCGGTGGCCTTCAGTCCCGACGGGAGTCTGCTCGCCGCCGGAACGGGCAGCAGCATCGTGGCGCTGTGGGATGTGGCCCAGCGGCGGCAGGTCGCCTCCATCACCACCGACGAATACGGTTCGGACACCCTCAACAGCGTGGCGTTCAGTCCCGATGGCCGGCTTCTGGCCACGGCGAGCGTGGACGGCGCCTACCTCTGGAACGCGAGGACCGGCCCGGACCTGGGCAAGCGGGTCGCTGTTCTCGACGACGACATGCAGGCGAAGCAAGTGGAGTTCAGTCGCGACGGGAAGACGCTGGCCACGGTTGGCTACATCGGCGACCGGAGCTCCAGTTCCCAGGGCGTCACGCAGCTCTGGGATGTGGCCCGGCACACGATGCGCGAGGAGCTCGTCAGCGCTGAGGAGGCGTACGGCGTCTCGTACAGCGCCGACGGCAAAACCATCGCCACCGCCGCCAAGGACCGGACGGTCGAGCTGTGGAACGCCTCCGACGGTCGCTTGACGGGCACCGTCGACGAGACGATCGGCGTGCCGGTCCAGAGCGTGCAGTACGGCCCTCGCGACTCCACCCTCGCCGTGTTCAACGGCAATGAGGTCAATCTCTGGGACACGGCCGCGAACGAGCTGAAGTACCGGCTGGTGGGCAACCACTGGAACGTCCTGCACCTGGCGTTCAGCCCCGACGGCACGCTCGTCGCGTCGGCGAGCCCCGATGATGTCGTCTACCTGTGGAAGATCCCGCGGCCTTGACCGCATCCGCAGAACCGGCCGCGCAAATCGCGTTGATCCCGCTGCTGCGGAAGGCGGCACCGCCGGTTCGAACGGTGGTGCCGCCTTCCGGTCGTACGCCGCGGCTCGCGCGCGGCAACCGGCTGCTGCTGCCGTTCCGCGTTACTGACCGGCGAACTTCGCGCTGACCTCGTCGTAGACGCCCTTGGCGACATCACCGAGACGCGGCCCGGCGAGCCAGCCGGCCGTGACCGGGCCGATGGAGGTGTTGGACACCAGGGCGGGCTTGCCGTCCGCGCCGTTCGCGACCCAGCCGCCGCCTGACGAACCTCCGGTCATGGTGCAGCCGATCCGGTACATCGTCGGGTCGTCGGCCGTCATCGACAGCCGGCCCGGCGTGTCCTGGCACTGGAAGAGCTTTTGGCCGTCGAACGGCGGCGCCGCCGGGTAGCCGGTCGCCGTCATGGCGTCGATCTGGGGGGTGGCCGGCGCGTTGAACTCCACGGGCAGCGCCGAACCGACCGTCTCCTCAAGGGACTTGCCGGTGCCGCCCTTCTCCGGGGTGACATGGACGACCGCGAAGTCGTACGGCGCGCCCTGGCCGCCGGTCGAGGCGCCCTGCGAGATCCACTGCTCGGAGGTCTGCGCCCAGTCGGCCCACCACACGCCCTCCGGAGCGATCTGCTCCTTGGGCGCCGTCTCCAGCTCCGCCATCGACAGACCGCTGTTGTTGTACGACGGTACGAAGGCGAGGTTGCGGTACCAGCCGCCGGTCTTGCCCGCGTGCACGCAGTGGCCCGCGGTCCACAGCAGATTGGACTTGCCGGGGTTGGCCGGATCCTCGACCACGGTCGCGGAGCAGACCATCGAGCCCTCGGGGCCGTCGAAGAACAACTTGCCCGCCTCGGCGGCGTTCTCGCGGTACGGCGCGTTCACGGCCTGCGCGGTGACCGGCTCCGGAGTCGGGTCGGTCACGCCCTCGTCGCCGGAGATGTCCTGCTCGTCGACCGCCTTCTCCGGCGGCTCCTCCGCGTCCCGCATCCGGTCCGGGTCCCAGAGGCCCTCGATGATCGGGTTGATGTAGTCCTTGGCCTCACGCAGCCAGGTGTCCTTGTCCCAGTTCTTCCACTCGCCGTTCTTCCACTTGTCCAGATCGAACCCGTGCTCCTTGAGCCGGTCCTTGAGCTCGTCGGGTATCTGGATCTTGCCGTCGGACGAGCCGGTGGCGGCGTCGCTCGCCTGGCCGGTGGCGTTGTCCTCCTCCGGCCCGCAGGCCGTGGCCGTCAGCGCGAGCGCCGCGGCCATCGCGGCCGCGGCGAGGACGGGGGAGGTTCTGCGCCGTGTGCTCCTTCCACGGCGTGCGGCGAGCGTGGGACGAATGGGTCGCATGGCGTGTATCCCCCTGGGACTTCGGATAATTCGGAAGAGCGATCTGGCACGGTGAAGCGGATGACGTGTCCCGGCCGTGATACCGGATCAGGGACAACGGCCCCCCACTATGCCGGTGCCGATGGGGACGGCGTGCGGCAGGGCCGTGGTTCCGCGACCAAGGATCTTTCGACTGCCCGTGATCCCGGGCACTCTCCGTCGTTTGTACGTAAGGGGCGGGCGCTCCGACTCACGGGCGCCCGGTCTCAAGTCGGCGTTCCCTGTCGAACATTCGGCGGCCGAGCGCCGTACTGACAGACGACCGACTGTGACATGACGTGTGACAACGGGAGGACCGACAGCCGTGGCCGTGACCGAACCCCCTCCAGCGGCACCGACCGTCGCCCACGAGGGCATCCTCCGGCGCCAGTCCTTACGGGAATCGGCGGCCCGCACCTACGCGAGGTCCCTGCCCATCGTGCCCGTGCGCGCACGGGGGCTGACCATCGAAGGCGCCGACGGGCGGCGGTACTTGGACTGCCTGTCCGGTGCGGGCACGCTGGCGCTGGGACACAACCATCCGGTCGTTCTCGACGCGATCAGGAAGGTCCTCGACTCGGGGGCGCCGCTCCATGTCCTCGACCTCGCCACACCCGTCAAGGACGCCTTCACCACCGAGCTGTTCGCCACCCTGCCACCGCGGTTCGCCGAGAACGCCCGGGTGCAGTTCTGCGGCCCCGCGGGCACGGACGCCGTCGAGGCCGCGCTCAAGCTCGTCCGTACCGCCACCGGCCGCGGTGGGCTCCTCGCCTTCACCGGCGCGTACCACGGGATGACGGCCGGCGCGCTCGCCGTCTCCGGGGGAGCCGAGGACGTACGGGTGACCCGGCTGCCCTATCCGTACGAGTACCGCTGCCCGTTCGGCATCGGCGGGGAGCGCGGTGCCGAACTCGCCGCGCGCTGGACCGAGAACCTCCTCGACGACCCCAAGGGCGGCCTGGCCGCCCCCGCCGGAATGATCCTCGAACCGGTCCAGGGCGAGGGCGGAGTGATCCCTGCCCCCGACAGTTGGCTGCGCAGAATGCGCGAGATCACCGCCGACCGCTCCATCCCGCTCATCGCCGACGAGGTGCAGACGGGGGTCGGCAGGACCGGCACCTTCTGGGCCGTGGAGCACAGCGGGATCACCCCGGATGTGATGGTGATGTCCAAGGCGATCGGCGGCTCCCTTCCCCTGGCCGTGATCGTCTACCACGCGGATCTGGACTGCTGGCCGCCCGGCGCCCACGCGGGCACCTTCCGCGGCAATCAGCTCGCGATGGCGGCCGGCGCGGCCACCCTCGCCTACGTACGGGAGAACCATCTCGCCGACCGCGCCGCGATCCTCGGCGCGCGCATGCTGGGGCAGCTCCAAGGGCTGGCCGCCAACCATTCCTGTATCGGAGACGTGCGGGGCCGTGGTCTCATGATCGGTGTGGAACTCGTCGCGCCGGAAGCCGGCGATCCGGCCCCGCCGGATCCGGCCCTCGCCAGGGCCGTCCAGCGGGAGTGTCTGAGCCGCGGTCTCATTGTGGAACTGGGTGGCCGCCGGGCCTCCGTCGTACGGCTCCTTCCGCCGCTCACGCTCACCGACGAGCAGGCCGTCGCGGTCCTCGACCGCTTCGCCGACGCCCTGGCCGCCGCCGAGCGCGCCGCACTCCGCCGGAAAGAAACCAGCCCCTAGAACCGCCCCAGGACACCCTCACAAGGAAGCCCCCGCCGTGAACTCCACCCCCGCACCTGATGTGCCCGAGGCCACCGGCCGCCCCACCGCCCACCCCGGAGGACATGACCGGGGGAAGGACGTGTCCCACGCCGCCGGTACCGCCGAGCCGACGACGGTGCCACGGCAGCCGACGGGCGGCTTCGAGGGCCAACCCGCCACCGGTGCCGACGTGTTCGCCGGTGTCCCGGCGGCCGATCAGCTCGACCATCCCGACCCGCTGAAGGCGGCCGACGCGGCGGCCGTCGAGAACCTGCTGCGCTGCTGGGTCAGGGAGAACGATCTGCCACGCCCCGAGGGACAGGTCCTGCGGATCCCCCTCCACGCCAGTGGCACCGCGCTCCTCGTCCCCGTCCGGTACTGGTCGGTGACGGGCTGGCACCGCTTCGGGATGCCGTTCCTGGAGAGCGCCCCCCGGGACGCCCCGGCCGCCGAGGCCGTCACCGTCGCCGCTCTCCTCGGCCGCGAGTCGGGCCGCTACCAGGGCGGGGAACTGGTCGGCAGGGTCGCCAACTCCCTCCTCCACACCGCCGACTTCCTCGCCGACCGCCGACGCCGCCCCGAAACCGCCCCCGACGCCGACCTGTTCCTCACCGCCGAGCAGTCGCTCCTCCTCGGCCATCCGCTGCACCCCACGCCCAAGAGCCGGGAAGGGCTCTCCGAGGCCGAAGCCCGGCTCTACTCGCCGGAGTCGCGCGGCTCGTTCCCGCTGCACTGGATGGCCGTCGACCGGTCCGTACTCGCCGGCGACTCCGCCTGGACCGAGCAGGGCCGTGTCCTGCCAGCGGAGGTGCTCACGGCACGCCTCCTCGGTGACGTCCCCCTTCCCGGGAACGCCGTCGCCCTGCCCCTCCACCCCTGGCAGGCACGCGAGGTGAGGCACCGCCCCGCCGTGGCCCGTCTCCTCGACGCCGGTCTCCTCCATGACCTGGGCCCCCATGGCGCCCCCTGGCACCCGACGTCCTCGATCCGTACCGTCTACCGGCCCGGCGCCCCCGCCATGCTCAAGCTCTCCCTCGGGGTCCGCATCACCAACTCCCGCCGCGAGAACCTCCGTAAGGAACTGCACCGCGGTGTCGAGGTCCAGCGTCTGCTGCGCGGCGGCCTCACCAAGGAGTGGCAGGCCGCCCACCCCGGCTTCGACATCGTCCGCGACCCCGCCTGGCTCGCCGTCGACACCGAGGACGGCGAAGCCGTGACCGGACTCGACGTGATGGTGCGCCACAACCCGTTCACCGCCGGGGACGACGCCGTCTGCATCGCCGGACTCACCGCCGCACGCCCCATTCCCGGCCGCACCGGCATGCGGTCACGGCTCGCCGAGCTCATCTCCACCCTCGCCGCCCGCACCGGCCGCCCCGGCGCGGCCGTGGCCGCCGAGTGGTTCCTGCGCTATCTGGACCAGGTCGTACGCCCGGTGCTCTGGCTGGACGGTACGGCGGGCATCGCCCTGGAGGCGCATCAGCAGAACACACTGGTACTCCTTGACGCCGCCGGCTGGCCCGTCGGTGGTCGCTACCGCGACAACCAGGGCTACTACTTCCGCGAATCCCACCGCGCCTCGCTGGAGCAGCGGCTGCCCGGTATCGGCGCCGTCAGCGACACCTTCGTCTCCGACGATGTCACCGACGAACGCTTCGCCTACTACCTCGGCATCAACAACGTCCTCGGTCTGATCGGGGCGTTCGGTGCCCAGGGCCTCGCCGACGAAAGCGTCCTGATCGCGGCCTTCCGCCAGTTCCTCGCCGGAGCGGGTCACCTCGGCTCACCGCTGTCCGGGCTGCTGTTGGACGCCCCCACCCTCCGCTGCAAGGCCAACCTGCTCACCCGGCTGCACGGCCTGGACGAACTGGTCGGGCCGGTCGACACCCAGTCCGTCTACGTCACCATCGCCAACCCCCTTCGCCGTTGAAGGACCCGAACCGTCCGCACCGCCGAGAGGAGAGCGCCGCTGTGCCTCCCACCGATGCCGGCACCGACACCGATGCCGGCCCCACCCCGCATACCGGCGGGGGTCCCGACGACACCGTCGACATGCGATGGTCCGATGAGCTGGTCGCACTGTTCGGGGAGGGCGATCCGGTGGCCCTGACCCCCTCGCACGACGACCTCCCGGCCGGTGATCTGCTCGACGCCCCCGCCGGATGGGGACCCGCCACCACTTCCGCGGGTGTCTTCCAGCTCGTGCCGGTACGCGTCGCCCGCGATCTGGCGCTGATCAGCCGCTGGATGAACGATCCTGCCGTCGCCGCCTTCTGGGAGCTGGCCGGGCCGGACGAGGTCACCGCCGACCATCTGCGCCCACAGCTCGAAGGCGACGGCCGCAGCGCCCCCTGTCTCGGTGTGCTCGACGGAGTCCCGATGAGCTACTGGGAGATCTACCGCGCGGACCTCGACCCGCTCGCGCGGCACTACCCCGCGCGCCCGCACGACACCGGGATCCATCTCCTGGTGGGCGGCGTGGCCAACCGTGGGCGCGGAGTCGGTACGACCCTCCTCAGAGCCGTCGCCGATCTCGTCCTCGACCACCGTCCCCGCTGCGGGCGCGTCATCGCCGAGCCCGACCTCCGTAACACGCCCTCCGTCGCCGCCTTCCTCAGCGCCGGCTTCCGGTTCTCCGCGGAAGTCGACCTGCCCGACAAACGAGCCGCTCTCATGGTCCGCGAACGCGCCCTGCGCGACCTGCTGTGAACGATCGGCTCCCCCGGCCACCCCGCGCGATGCCCACCACCGCTCGATCCGCTCGTTCCCATCGGTTCCCTCCCTGAGGAGTCCACGTGCCGACGTCCCCTGCGACCCATGACTCCACCGACCCCACCGGCCCCATATCCCCCGGCGATGCCATCGGCCGCACCGGTACCACCGGTTCCACCGAGCCGGCCGCGCTGTTCTCGCCACCCGAGCTGAACGCCCCGACCTGGAAGCGGGCCGCGGCCCGACTTCTCGCCAAGCTGCTCGGTGAGTTCGCGTACGAGGAGATCATCGAGCCCGTGCCTGTCCCGTCGGCCGACCAGGCCGCCGAGGGCCGGGACGCCGCCACGGGTGGTCTCCCGTACACCCTCGCGCTCGACGAGGGGGAGACGCTCGCTTTCCGCGCGACGCGTGGTGCCTACGGCAGCTGGCGCGTCGATCCCGGCTCCCTCGCCTGCGACGGCCGGCCCTTCACCGATCCCCTGCGCTTTCTGCTGCTGTCCCGTCGGCTGCTCGCGCTCGACGGCGCGACCCTCGGTCATCTCGTACGTGAACTCACCACCACCATCGCGGCCGACGCCAAACTCGCGCACACCGCGCTCAGCGCCGGACGCCTCGCCGACCTCGGCTACGCCGAACTCGAAGGACACCAGACCGGCCACCCCTGGATCGTCCTCAACAAGGGCCGGGGCGGCTTCTCCGCCACCGACGCCGACCGGTGGGCGCCCGAGGCCCGCACATCGACCGAGCTTCCCTGGATCGCGGCCAGCACCTCACTCGCCACCTACCGGGGAGTCGGCTCGCTGGGCACGCCCGAACTGCTCTACGCCGGCGAACTCGACGACGCCGTCCGCGAGCGCTTCGACTCCATACTCCGCGACCGGGGGCTCGACCCGGCCGGCTATCTCTACCTTCCTGTGCACCCCTGGCAGTGGGACGAGGTGCTGCTCCAGCTCTACGCCCCCGCCATAGCCGAGGGAGCGATCGTCCCGCTCCCCACCGACGGTGACCTCCGGCTGCCGCAACAGTCCATCCGTACCTTCCTCAATCTCGGCCGGCCCGAGCGGCACACCGTCAAACTGCCGCTCTCCATCCTCAACACCCTTGTCTGGCGCGGTCTTCCCACGGAGCGCACGCTCGCGGCCCCCGCCGTCACCGCGTGGATGCACGGGGTGCGCGACGCGGACGCCTTCCTCCGCGACGACTGCGGGGTCATCCTGCTCGGTGAAGTCGCCTCCGTAACGGTTGAACACCCCCTCTATGACCATCTCCCCGAAGTTCCCTACCAGTACAAGGAACTGCTCGGCGCGATCTGGCGCGAGCCACTCCAGGCCCGCCTGACAGCCGGTGAGCGCGCTCGTACGCTCGCCTCGCTCATCCATACGGATCCGCACGGCCGGGCGTTCACCGCCGAACTCGTCGCCCGCTCGGGACTCACGCCCGCCGACTGGCTCCAGCGGCTCTTCGCCGCGCTGCTTCCGCCGCTGCTGCATTTCCTCTACCGCTACGGAACGGTCTTCTCTCCGCACGGCGAGAACGCCATCGTGGTCTTCGACGCCCAGGACGTGCCGGTACGGCTCGCGATCAAGGACTTCGTCGACGATGTGAACATCAGCGCGCGGCCGTTGCCCGAGCACGAGTCGATGCCCGAGGACGTGAGGAGCGTCCTTCTGACGGAAGAGCCGTCCTTCCTCACCCAGTTCATCCATTCAGGGCTCTTCGTCGGTGTGTTCCGCTATCTCGCGCCGCTGTGCCAGGATCAACTGGGCGTGTCCGAGGACGAGTTCTGGTCCCTCGTACGGGCGGAGATCCTGCGCTACCAGGGCCGGTTCCCGGAGCTGAAGGAGCGGTTCGAGATATTCGACCTGCTCACGCCCCGTATCGAGCGTCTGTGCCTCAACCGGAACCGGCTGCATCTCGACGGCTACCGGGACCGCTCCCACCGGCCGCACGCCGCCGTGCACGGTACGGTTCCCAATCCGCTCGCCGTCCGGCGGCCGGGCGAGTGACCTCCGTTGTCAGCGGCGCCCCGTAGGGTGGTCGGGCTATGACGAAGCCATCACTCCCCGAGCTCCTCCACGCCGCCGTCAGCTCCGTCGGCGGCGTGGAACGGCCAGGCCAGGTCACCATGGCCGAGGCCGTCGCCGACGCCATCGACACCACGTCCCATCTGCTCGTCCAGGCCGGCACCGGTACCGGTAAATCACTGGGCTATCTGGTGCCGGCCCTGGCCCACGGAGAGCGGGTCGTGGTGGCCACGGCCACCCTGGCGTTGCAGCGGCAGCTCGTGGAGCGAGATCTGCCGCGTACGGTCGACGCGCTGCATCCCCTGCTGCGGCGGCGGCCCGAGTTCGCCATGCTCAAGGGCCGCTCCAACTATCTCTGTCTGCACCGGTTGCGCGAAGGGGTGCCGCAGGACGAGGAGGACGGCCTCTTCGACCAGTTCGAGGCGGCCGCGCCCACCAGCAAGCTGGGCCAGGACCTGCTGCGGATGCGGGACTGGGCGGACGACACCGAGACGGGTGACCGCGACGATCTGACGCCCGGCGTCTCCGACCGCGCCTGGTCCCAGGTCTCCGTCTCGTCGCGGGAGTGCCTGGGTGCGACGAAATGCGCCTATGGCGCGGAGTGCTTCGCCGAGATGGCCCGTGAGCGCGCCAAGCTCGCCGAGGTCGTCGTCACCAACCACGCGCTCCTGGCGATCGACGCGATCGAGGGCGCCCCGGTGCTTCCGCAGCACGAGGTGCTGATCGTCGACGAGGCCCATGAGCTGGTTTCCCGGGTCACCGGAGTCGCCACAGGCGAGCTGACCCCGGGGCAGGTCCACCGGGCCGTGCGCCGCTCGGCGAAGCTGGTGAACGAGAAGGCGGCGGACGCCCTCCAGACGGCGGCCGAGACCTTCGAGCGACTGATGGAGCTGGCCCTCCCCGGGCGGCTCGAAGAGATCCCCGAGGACCTCGGCTACGCACTGATGTCGCTGCGCGACGCCGCCCGTACGGTCATCTCGGCGCTCGGCTCGACCCGCGACAAGTCCGTGCAGGACGAGGATGTCGTACGGAAGCAGGCGCTCGCCTCCGTCGAGTCCGTCCACAGCGTGGCCGAGCGGATCGCCAACGGTTCGGAGTGGGATGTCGTCTGGTACGAACGGCACGACCGGTTCGGCGCGTCCCTCCGCGTCGCCCCGCTCTCCGTGTCGGGACTGCTGCGGGAGAAGCTGTTCACCGACCGCTCGGTCGTGCTCACCTCCGCGACGCTGAAGCTCGGCGGCGACTTCAACGGCGTGGGCGCCTCGCTGGGCCTGGCGCCGGAGGGCACCGAGGGCGACGAGGTCCCGCAGTGGAAGGGCATCGATGTCGGCTCGCCCTTCGACTACCGCAAGCAGGGCATCCTCTATGTCGCGCGCCATCTGGCCACGCCGGGCCGGGAGGGCTCGCGCGGCGACATGATGGATGAGCTGGCGGAGCTGGTGGAGGCGGCGGGCGGTCGTACGCTCGGGCTCTTCTCTTCGATGCGGGCCGCCCAGGCGGCCGCCGAGGAGCTGCGGGGCAGGCTCGACACCCCGATCCTGCTCCAGGGGGAGGAGACGCTCGGCGAGCTGATCAAGGCGTTCGCCGCCGATCCGAAGACCTGTCTGTTCGGCACCCTCTCCCTGTGGCAGGGCGTTGATGTGCCGGGCCCGAGCTCCCAGCTCGTGGTGATGGACCGGATTCCCTTCCCCCGTCCCGACGATCCGCTGATGAGCGCGCGGCAGAAGGCGGTCGAGGAGGCCGGCGGCAATGGGTTCATGGCCGTGGCGGCGACGCATGCCGCCCTGCTGATGGCCCAGGGCGCAGGACGTCTGGTGCGGGCGAGCGGGGACCGAGGCGTTGTGGCCGTACTGGACCCCAGGCTGGCCAACGCGCGGTACGGCAGCTTTCTCCGTGCTTCACTGCCCGACTTCTGGTACACGACGGACCGTAATCAGGTACGGCGCTCCCTCGCGTCGATCGACGCGGTCGCACAGGCCGATGGACGCTGAGGGTCCCTCCGGGGTGGTGGGCGACAGGTCCTGGAGGCAGGCATAAGCCCTGGGAGCAGGCATAAAGCAGGGCCCCGGAACCGGCGCAGGGGTTCCGGGGCCCGGTCGGAGCCGGTGGAGTACTCACACCCGGCGCAGGACCGCCACCACCTTGCCGAGGATCGTCGCCTCGTCACCGGGGATGGGTTGGTACGCCGCGTTGTGCGGGAGCAGCCAGACATGGCCGTCCTCCCGCCGGAAGCGCTTGACCGTCGCCTCGCCGTCCAGCATCGCGGCGACGATGTCGCCGTTCTCCGCGACCGGCTGGCGGCGGACCGTCACCCAGTCGCCGTCGCAGATCGCGGCCTCGATCATCGAGTCACCGACGACCTTCAGCACGAACAGCTCTCCGTCACCCACCAGCTGGCGGGGGAGCGGGAAGACATCCTCGACGGACTCCTCCGCGAGGATCGGTCCGCCGGCCGCGATCCGGCCGACCAGCGGGACATACGAGGCGGCGGGCTTGCCGGTCGTGTCCGTCTGCTGGGTGCTCGGCTGGTCGGAGCCGCGTACCTCGTACGCCCTCGGCCGGTGCGGATCACGGCGCAGGAAGCCCTTGCGCTCCAGGGCCATCAGCTGATGGGCGACCGACGACGTGCTGGAGAGGCCCACGGCCTGGCCGATCTCCCGCATGGATGGCGGGTATCCGCGCCGTTGCACGGAGTCACGGATGACCTCGATGACCCTTCGCTGCCGGTCCGTGAGTCCGGAGCTGTCCGCCCTGATTCCTGGAGGCCGACCGGGCAACGAACGCGTGGGCTTGGCGCCCTCCGGGTTCGTGAGTACGTCATTCATGGCATGCACCGGCTCGAGTCGGCTCTGGGAGCGGTCCTGGGCAGTGATGGTGGCGCTGTCTGCGGTGGTGGTCACGTCGGCCCCTCTCGAAATGTTCTCCCTAGCTGGACAACGGTAGTAGCTTTCGAAAGGTTGCGCCAAACACACGTTCGAGTGAAAAATTGCGGAGAGTCCGCCTTGAGCATCTGACTGGGTGTATAGGCAGGCTCCATGGCCGCGGTACGGGGCCGCTCGCCACCGTACCCTCCGGCTCCCGGCCGCTGCTCTCCGTGGCGGGGACCAGTGTTCCACCGGGCGGCCCGGAAGGCCGCGCGCCGCGCCCTTCCCGTACTCTCGTGGCCGGTCCGAGAGGCCCGGGACGCTTGCCCCGGCACCCGCCTCGACACGCGACACGCGCTGGGGCATAGGATGCAGTCAAACCCCAGATCTAGTGGTTGGATTGTCGCAGCCACCCAGAAGTTGTGGTCCCCCCGCTTCCGGGGGTGAGGTCATCGCCTATGCTGGGGGTGCTTCGAAGGGCTCGTTTCCGGGCCCCGACGAGGCTATTCAGTCGCGCTGTGAAGGAGGGTAGGGAACCATGCACTGTCCCTTCTGCAGGCACTCCGACAGCCGAGTCGTCGACAGTCGCACCACCGACGACGGGACGTCGATCCGCCGCCGCCGTCAGTGCCCCGACTGCTCCCGCCGTTTCACCACGGTGGAGACCGCCTCACTGATGGTGATCAAGCGCAGCGGCGTGACCGAACCCTTCAGCCGTACCAAGGTCATCTCCGGCGTGCGCAAGGCGTGCCAGGGACGGCCGGTCACCGAGGACGCCCTCGCGCAGCTCGGCCAGCGGGTCGAGGAAGCGGTACGCGCCACCGGGAGCGCCGAGCTGACCACCCACGATGTGGGGCTGGCCATACTCGGCCCACTGCAGGAGCTCGACCTCGTCGCGTACCTGCGCTTCGCATCCGTGTACCGGGCGTTCAACTCGCTCGAAGACTTCGAGGCCGCCATCGCGGAACTGCGCGAGCGGCCCCCTTCAGAGGAAACCGGCGTCGACGGGGCCGGCCACGTCCCCGTGCCCGCCACCGCCGCGGACTGACCGGCCGGCTCGATCCTGGCCGCTCCGCGGTGGCAAAGACCTGTCACGGGTGCCCTGTGCGCACCCGAGGCATCAGACACACACGCCGTGCCACGGGAAGAACATGGCACGTCAGCGCGTTTTTGTACGTATATGGGAGGCGGCATGACAGAGACGGCGAGCGGCTCGGCACGAGGTTCCCGGGCCAAGGGGACCAAGGGCGGCAAGGGGCTGCGTATCGAGCGCATTCATACGAGCCCCGGCGTGCACCCGTACGACGAGGTGGTCTGGGAGCGCCGTGACGTCGTCATGACCAATTGGCGCGACGGCTCGGTCAATTTCGAGCAGCGTGGCGTCGAGTTCCCCGACTTCTGGTCTCTGAACGCGGTCAACATCGTCACCAGCAAGTACTTCCGCGGGGCCGTCGGCACCCCGCAGCGCGAGACCGGTCTCAAGCAGCTCATCGACCGGATCGTGAAGACGTACCGCAAGGCCGGTGAGGAGTACCAGTACTTCGCCTCGCCCGCGGACGCCGAGATCTTCGAGCACGAGCTGGCGTACGCCCTCCTGCACCAGGTCTTCAGCTTCAACTCGCCGGTGTGGTTCAACGTCGGCACGCCCCAGCCGCAGCAGGTCTCCGCCTGCTTCATCCTGTCCGTCGACGACTCCATGGACTCGATCCTCGACTGGTACAAGGAAGAGGGGATGATCTTCAAGGGGGGCTCGGGCGCCGGTCTGAACCTCTCCCGGATCCGTTCCTCCAAGGAGCTCCTCTCCTCCGGGGGCAATGCCTCGGGCCCGGTCTCCTTCATGCGCGGTGCCGATGCCTCCGCCGGAACGATCAAGTCCGGTGGTGCCACCCGCCGCGCGGCCAAGATGGTCATCCTCGATGTCGACCACCCCGACATCGAGGACTTCATCCAGACCAAGGTCAAGGAGGAGGAGAAGATCCGCGCCCTGCGTGACGCGGGCTTCGACATGGACCTGGGCGGCGACGACATCACGTCCGTCCAGTACCAGAACGCCAACAACTCGGTCCGGGTGAACGACGAGTTCATGAAGGCCGTCGAGGCGGGCGGCAAGTTCGGTCTGCGCGCCCGGATGACCGGCGAGGTCATCGAAGAGGTCGAGGCGAAGTCCCTCTTCCGCAAGATGGCCGAGGCGGCGTGGGCCTGTGCCGACCCGGGCATCCAGTACGACGACACCATCAACCGCTGGCACACCTGCCCGGAGTCCGGCCGGATCAACGGCTCGAACCCGTGCAGTGAGTACATGCACCTGGACAACACCTCGTGCAACCTGGCCTCGCTGAACCTGATGAAGTTCCTCAAGGACGACGGCAAGGGCAACCAGTCCTTCGAGTCCGAGCGCTTCGCCAAGGTCGTCGAGCTGGTCATCACCGCGATGGACATCTCCATCTGCTTCGCGGACTTCCCGACGCGGAAGATCGGTGAGAACACCCGCGCCTTCCGTCAGCTCGGCATCGGTTACGCCAACCTCGGCGCCCTGCTGATGGCGACGGGTCACGCGTACGACTCCGACGGCGGCCGTTCGCTGGCCGGGGCCATCACCTCACTGATGACCGGCACCTCGTACCGCCGCTCCGCCGAGCTGGCCGCGGTCGTCGGTCCGTACGACGGCTACGCCCGCAACGCCGAGCCGCACAAGCGCGTCATGAAGCAGCACTCCGACGCCAACGCCACCGCGCCCCGGGTCGACGACCTGGACACCCCGGTCTGGGCCGCGGCCACGGAGGCCTGGCAGGACGTTCTCCGGCTGGGCGAGAAGAACGGCTTCCGCAACGCGCAGGCCTCGGTCATCGCGCCCACCGGCACCATTGGTCTCGCGATGTCCTGCGACACCACCGGTCTGGAGCCCGACCTCGCGCTGGTCAAGTTCAAGAAGCTGGTCGGCGGCGGCTCGATGCAGATCGTCAACGGCACCGTCCCGCAGGCCCTGCGCCGGCTGGGCTACCAGGAGGAGCAGATCGAGGCGATCGTCGCCCACATCGCCGAGAACGGCAATGTGATCAACGCGCCGAGCCTGAAGACCGAGCACTACGAGGTCTTCGACTGCGCGATGGGCGAGCGCTCCATCTCCGCGATGGGCCATGTCCGCATGATGGCGGCGATCCAGCCGTGGATCAGCGGCGCGCTGTCCAAGACGGTGAACCTGCCGGAGACCGCCACCGTCGAGGACGTCGAGGAGGTCTACTTCGAGGCGTGGAAGATGGGCGTCAAGGCGCTCGCGATCTACCGCGACAACTGCAAGGTCGGCCAGCCGCTCTCCGCGAAGAAGAAGGACGAGAAGGTCGCGGAGAAGGCCGAGGAGACCATCCGCCAGGCGGTGGAGAAGGTCATTGAGTACCGCCCGGTCCGTAAGCGTCTCCCCAAGGGCCGTCCCGGTCTGACCACCTCCTTCACGGTGGGCGGCGCCGAGGGCTATATGACCGCCAACTCCTACCCCGACGACGGTCTCGGCGAGGTCTTCCTCAAGATGTCCAAGCAGGGCTCGACTCTCGCGGGCATGATGGACGCCTTCTCGATCGCGGTCTCGGTCGGTCTGCAGTACGGCGTCCCGCTGGAGACGTACGTATCGAAGTTCACCAACATGCGCTTCGAGCCGGCCGGTATGACAGACGACCCGGACGTACGGATGGCGCAGTCGATCGTCGACTACATCTTCCGCCGTCTCGCGCTGGACTTCCTCCCCTTCGAGACCCGCTCGGCCCTCGGCATCCACTCCGCCGAGGAGCGCCAGCGTCACCTGGACACCGGTTCGTACGAGCCGTCGATGGAGGATGACGGTATCGACATCGAGAATCTGGTCCAGTCGGCCCCGCGCCGGCAGGAGACGCTGAAGGCGGTGACCCCGACCCCCGCCGCGCCGGCGGCGGCCGTGGTCCCGGCGCCCAAGGAGGCGCACACCTCGGCCGAACTGGTGGAGATGCAGCTCGGCATCAGCGCCGACGCACCGCTCTGCTTCTCCTGCGGTACGAAGATGCAGCGGGCCGGGTCCTGCTACATCTGCGAGGGATGCGGCTCCACCAGCGGCTGCAGCTGAGCACTGGAGCGATAACCCCCGAGGGGCGGCGGCCCGAGTGACCGCCGCCCCTCGGGGCCGTAGGGCGAACGCCGCCCTCGGGGCATGGATCGGACGCCGCCCACGCCGTCGGTCAGGCGCCGCCCATCAGGGTGCCGAAGGACTGAAGCTCGGTGTCGAATCCGCGGACCGCCGACTGGAAGTGCCAGGCACCCGAGGAGTCCCGGGTGAACTCCGCGAACGTCGCCGCCGTGGAACCCGCTATCCCGGCGAAGCCATGGGCGGCCAGCTCCGTGTATCCCTCCCGGACGCGGGCCGCGGCATTGACTATGTCGCCGAACGTCCGCCGCCCGTCGCGCTGCTGAATGACCACGCCCACCACCACGCGGGTGAAAGACGGTGCCAGCCGCACCAGCTCCAGCGTCATCTCCTCGTCGGTGCCGTAGCCCTGGCCCGTCCGGCTCTGCCGGCTCAGCGTGATCGTGCCGTCCGGTGAACGGCTGTCGAAATGGACGAGATAGGCGGGGGCGCCGCTCGGGGTGCCGGAGGTGTACGTCGCGGCGACCAGGTCGAGATCGTGCGGAGGCGCGCCCAGCGGACTGGGGTCCCATTTGAGCGTGACCTCGATCTTCTCCACCCCTCTGTTGAGGCTGCTCACCAGTCTTCCCCTCTTTCCGAACCCGGGCCGGATCTCCGAGCCTTGGACACAAGGCTAGTCCCGGGCACCGACAACCCGCCTCGCGATCAGTCCAGTTGACGCCACGTTGGCCGATACTCGCCTCGTTCGAAGTCCGTTGCGCGTCCCTCCCACGCCTCTCCCATGTCTTTCCCCCGTCCACGACAGGCGTGACCGATGCCACGTTCCGCGCCGTACGATGGCGCGGTGCTGGTCAAGTGGATTCGCTGCACCGTGACCGACCGTCGAGGTTTCGAGCGCGGGCAGCGGAAATGGGCGGGGTTGCTCGGTGAGCCGGGGTTCAGGGGTCAGAGCGGAGGATGGAGCAGAGCGAGGCCGGGCGTCGCGCACGTCTTCTCGTTCTGGGAGAGCCGCGCGTTCTACGACTCGTTCATGGCGCGCTCACACGACCGGCTCGCCGCCGCACAGGTGGGGACGCACCGTGACATCCAGGTCAAACTCTTCGACTACCGCTTCGATGTGAAGACCGGTTTCGAGCCGCGTTTCACCGACGCAGATGTGGTGCGGGTCGCGCACTGCAAGGTGCACGAGGACCGGGTCGAGCATTTCGCGCTGATGCAGGAGAAGGTCTGGAACCCCGCGATGGCGGGGTCACCCGGGATGGTGCGGGGGCTGTTCGGGGAGGCGCCCGGCCAGGAGTTCATAGTGCTGTCCATGTGGCAGTCGGCGGCCGAGCACGGAAAGTACCGGGTCGAACGCGTGGAGCGGCTGACGCTGCGCGCGCAGACGGCCGCGGATGTGGCGGCGCTGGCGGGAGATGTCGTCGACCTCGAATCGACATGGACGGTCTGACGCCGCCGGGCCCCGTACGGCCCCCGCGGCCGGGCACGGCCTGTCGGGAGGGGCACCGGGAGGGGCACTAGGGTCTTGGCATGGCACGACCACGGCGCATCGTCCTCGTCCGGCACGGCGAGTCGGTAGGCAACGACGATGACACGGTGTACGAACGCGAGCCCGACCATGCCCTGAAGCTCACCGAGAAGGGGCGGCGGCAGGCCCTGGAGACCGGCGTTCGGCTGCGTGAGCTGTTCGGCCGGGAGCCGGTCAGCGTCTTCGTCTCGCCCTATCGCCGCACCCACGAGACGTTCGAGGCGTTCGGCCTCGATCCGGAGCTGGTGCGGATACGGGAGGAGCCCCGGCTGCGTGAGCAGGACTGGGGGAACTGGCAGGACCGCGAGGACGTACGGCTGCAGAAGGCCTACCGGGACGCGTACGGGCACTTCTTCTACCGGTTCGCGCAGGGCGAGTCGGGCGCCGATGTCTACGATCGGGTCGGCGCGTTCCTGGAGTCCCTGCACCGGAGCTTCGAGACGCCCGACTCGCCGGAGAACGTCCTGCTGGTGACCCATGGACTGACCATGCGGTTGTTCTGTATGCGGTGGTTCCACTGGTCGGTGGCGGAGTTCGAATCGCTGTCGAACCCGGGCAACGGGGAGACCAGAACACTGCTGCTCGGCGCGGACGGCAGATACACGCTGGACCGGCCGTTCGCGCGCTGGCGCACCCCCGAGCCCTACGGGCGAACTGGATAGAATGACCATGCGATGACCGCTGATTCCACACCCTCTGATTCCACCCCCGCTGAACCCGCGCCCCCTGGATCCGCAGCCATGGGATCCACCCCCGGCCGGTCCATCGATCCGCGCTACGCACGCGCCCTGGCGAGCCTGCGCGGACTGGCCGTGGGAGACGCCTTGGGCTCCCAGTTCTTCGTCCCCTCGAACTATCCGATGCTGAAACGGCGCGAGCTGCCGCCGGGGCTCTGGCAGTGGACCGACGACACCGAGATGGCCGCGTCGGTGCTGGCCGTACTGGCCGTCCATCACCGTATCGACCAGGACGCGCTGGCCCGGTCCTTCGCCGAGCACCATGACTTCGACCGCGGCTACGGCCCGGCCGTGAACCGCATGCTCCGGTTGATCCGGGAGGGCGGCGACTGGCGTGAACTGGCCGCCGCGTTGTTCAACGGGCAGGGCTCGTGGGGCAATGGGGCCGCCATGCGGATCGCACCGCTCGGTGCCTGGTACGCGGGCGATCCGGAGCAGGCCACGCATCAGGCCGAGATCTCCGCGTACACCACACACCAGCATCGCGAGGCCGTGGTGGGCGCCATGGCGGTGGCGGCGGCAGCGGCTCTCGCCGCGGATCCCTCGGGACCACCGGCGCCGGCGGCGCTGCTCGACGGAGTGGTGGCGCTGGTGCCGCGCAGCGCGGTCGGGGCGGGGCTGCGCCGGGCGCGGGACATGCTGGACTACGACGACGCGGGCACAGTGGCCGCGGTTCTCGGCTGCGGGCGGCGGACGAGTGCGCACGACACGGTGCCGTTCGCCCTCTGGTCGGCGGCGCGGGCTCTGGGCGATTTCGAAGCGGGGTTCTGGACCACGGCCCAGGTGGGCGGCGATGTGGACACGACATGTGCCATCGCCGGGGGAGTGATCTCCGCGGCGAGTACCGGGGCGCCGCCGGCGCGTTGGCTGGAACGGACAGAAGTGCTGCCGGGCTGGCTGTCGTCGCCGCTGTAGTCGCCATCGCTAGAGGTGTCACGGCTGTGGTTGTCACGGTCCTGCCACACCTGGCCCCGGAATCGGGGAGGGGCGGGAGCGCGCGGTTACTCTGTCCGCCACGCCGCCCCGGTGATCTTCGAGGGGCGTGCGCCGACGAGACGCCGGGCCGTGCGCGCCGCTCCACTGCCGCGAGGGACCCGGCCGGGAGGGGGTCCCGTGACAGATTCGGGCAGAACGCAGAGATCCGACGGAGAACGGGGGCAGGGGCAGGGGCAGGCGCGAGAGCGGGCCGGCAGCCACGGGCAGGGCGGCGCGCGAGGGCCGGGGGAACCCGCCCGTCGGTCCTCCGCCGGACCCGTACTCACCAAGCAGCGTCAGGGCGCACCGCCCCCGCCCGACTGGCAGCAGTGGCAGCCGCAGCGCAGCGAGCCGCCCCGCTGGCTCACCGAGATCCAGCCGCGCGCCGCTGCCCCGATCCGTGTCGCCACGCTCTGGTCGGTCCTGGCGTCCGCCCTGCTCAGCGCCCTGCTGCTGGGTGACGGACTCGGCCTGAATCTGCTGATCGTGGTGGTGCCACCGGCGCTCGCCGCCTACTTCGCGGCGCAGGCCGCCGGCCGTCGGCCGCGCGCCTGGACACTGGCCTGGGCTTTCGGTGGCATCGCGCTGCTCGCCGTCCCCGTGCTGCGGGACGCCGGACTGCCGACCTTCCTCGCGGTCGTCTCCGCGCTGGCGCTCGGCTCGCTCGCCCTGCATGGCTGCCGTACCTGGCCGGGGGTCGTGTTCGGCCCGCTGGGCCTGCTCGGTTCCCTCGGACCCGGCACGGTCTGGGGGTGGCGCGGCCTGCGGGCACGCGTCGGAGGATCGCGCGGTCGCTTGATGCCGGTCGTCCGCGCCGTGGGGGTCGCGGCCGTACTGCTGATCGTGTTCGGCACCCTCTTCGCGAACGCCGACGCGGCGTTCGCCGATCTGCTCGGCCAGTTGAGCCCCGATGTCTCGGTCGGCGACGGGCCCTGGCGGTTCCTGCTGTTCGTGATCGGGCTCGTCGGCGCGCTCGGCGCCGCCCACACCGCCGCCGCGCCGCTGCGCTGGGACCGGATCACCGTCCCCCCCGGGCGGGCCCGCGGCCGGATGGAATGGGCGCTTCCGCTCATCGTCCTCAATCTGCTGTTCGCGGCCTTCATCGCCATCCAGCTCGCCGTGCTCTTCGGTGGCTACGACAAGGTCCTGCGGGAGACCGGGCTGACGTACGCGGAGTACGCGCGCCAAGGCTTCTGGCAGTTGCTCTGGGCCACTGTGCTCGTCCTCCTGGTGATCGGGCTCGCCCGGCGATGGGCCCCGCGCGACGGAGCCGGTGACGCCACCCTGGTCAGGGCCGTGCTCGGTGTCCTCTGCGTGCTGACCCTCGTCGTGGTCGCCGCGGCGCTGCGCCGGATGGATCTGTATGTCGACGCCTACGGGCTCACCCGGCTGCGCGTCTCGGTGGCGGCGATGGAGCTGTGGCTCGGTGTGGTGATCGTCCTGATCCTGGTGGCCGGGGCTGTCGGCGGACGGTGGCTGCCGCGTGCCGTCGCCGCGAGCGCGGGCGCCGCCGTGCTGGCCTACGGTCTGATCTCGCCGGACGCGCTCGTCGCGGAGCGGAACGTGCAACGGTACGAGCGTTCGCACAAGATCGATATCGAGTACTTCCAGGAACTCTCGGCCGATGCCGCGCCGGCGCTCGACCGGCTGCCCGAACCGCTGCGTTCGTGCGCCCTGGCCGGTATCGCCCGGAATCTGGGGGACGCGTCGGAGCCCTGGTACGCGACGAGCTGGTCCGAGAGCAGGGCCCGCGAGATCGTGGCGACGCGGAAGATCGACCCGTCCTCCACCTGCTACGGGCTGGGGCGCCAACTCGACAGGCCCTGAACGTCGGTGGGTACGGGACGTCCCCTCCGAACGTCCCGTACCCGGCGTCCCGTACCGGCTGGACTTCCCGTACCCGGCGTCCCGATGTAACGGGCGGACACCACGGCCGGTACCCGGTCTGTCGCGCGGCGTCCGCGCGGCGTAACCTTGCTGGTGCCATGCCGTACGAACCACCCACGCACACCGTTGAGCGCTCGCTGCGCGCCACCACCGAAGCCAGGATCATCGCCGGCGTCGACGAGGTCGGGCGCGGAGCGTGGGCCGGTCCGGTCACGGTATGCGCGGCCGTCACGGGGTTGCGCAGACCACCGGCCGGCCTCACCGACTCCAAGCTGATCACCCCCAAGCGCCGTACGGAGCTGGCCGATGAGCTGGAGAGGTGGGTCACCTCGCACGCGCTGGGGCACGCCTCCCCGGAGGAGATCGACGCCCTCGGGATGACCGCGGCGCTCAGGCTCGCCGCCGTACGCGCCTTGGAGGCGCTGCCGGTACGGCCCGACGCGGTGATCCTCGACGGCAAGCACGACTATCTCGGAGGATCCTGGCTGGTGCGTACGGTCATCAAGGGCGATCAGTCCTGTGTCTCGGTGGCTGCCGCCTCGGTACTCGCCAAGGTGCGCAGGGACGCCATCATGGCCGAACTGGGCGCGTCGGCCCAGGAGTACGTTCCCTACGCGTTCGGCGCCAACGCGGGCTACCCCTCACCGGTGCACAAGGCGGCACTGGAGGAGTGGGGGCCCACACCGCACCACCGGCTCTCGTGGGCCTATCTTGACGCGCTGCCCCAGTGGCGGCACCTCAAGAAGGTCCGAATCTCCGTGGAGGCCGCGGCTATGGAAAGCGGGGGCCAGCTCGGCTTCGACTTCTGAACTGCCGATTTCTGGAAGGTCCCACTTCCGGAACTTCCGGTGAACCTTGGGTCTGTGTGGCTCGCGCCCGCAGACATGGGTACAAATATCCCCACCTGCCGATGCTTTTCGCACCGGTGTTTGATAGACATCCAGTCATGCCTCTCATCCCTCAGGAGCCTCAGATTCACGAGAGAGCCCAGGGTGCCAGCGCCACTCCGGCCACCGGCCGTACGGCGCCGACCCCTCGTCCTGTACCCGGTCCGCGTCCCGTCCCCGGGCCGCGCTCCGCGGCGACGCCGCGGCCCGGACGTCCGGGCCCCGGTCCCGCGAGGCCCGCGCCGCCGGCGCAGCGCTCGCACAACTCCGCCGGCCAGCCCCAGGCTTCCGGCACCACCACTCCTTCCGTCCCCCAGATCCAGCTGATTCCGGCTCCGGCCGGCGGTGCGCTCGACGCCGCAGAAGAGGCGGTCGATCTGCTGCTCGACTCGGGGCGGGCGCCGGGCGACATCCTGGTGCTCACCACCGGGGAACAGCATCCGTGGGCCACCCACGAGCTGTCGTTCGGCGAAGCCGCCTACTGGGCTCAGCACGACGCCCGCGAGGACGTGTTCTTCGCGGACGGCGGCGCGGCGGCCCGTGCTCAGTCGCGGCCTGTCGTGGTCGTCGCCGTCAACGGGGGCGGTGACGATGCCGTCGCTCGGGTGCTTCCCCTGGCCAGGGAGCGAGCCGCCGCGCTGCTCGTGGTGTGCGGTGACTCGAAGCGGATCAACACCGTGCTGGGCGCGGGCGTCTGAGCCGTACGACCGCCGGTCCGGCCGTGACCCGGCTGCCCGTTCAGGGGGCGGCCGGGCCGCTGTGACGTGCCCGGCGAGCGGTGGCCGCCCGGCTGCTCAACGGGCAACCGTGCGGCGCATTACCTCCACCGCTCCGCCGCCTCCATGCGTGGGCGGCGCTTCCGGATCGGCCAGTGTCTCGGCCAGAGCGGCAGGCGGTGACTCGGAGTTGGGCCGTCGGCCACCGCGGCCCTCGCCCAGCACCTGCCAGCCGCCACGGGTCAGCGTGATGTACGCGCCACAGCGCAGTCCATGGAGGGTGCAGGCGTCCCGCAGCCCCCACATCCAGGCCCCGTCCTCCTCCGTCCAGCGTTCGTCGCCCTCACGGCAGTAGAGCAGGACGGCGGTGCGCACCGGCGTACGACGGCGCAGGTCGTGCGGGATGACGCGGCGCAGATGTGCCAGCAGTGCGTTACGGAACTCCCAGCCGTCGACCGGCGCGGCTCGCGGTGCGAACGAGGCGCTGGCGGCGAGGCGTTCCTCATGGTCGAGTACGGCCACGACGGCGGTCGACAGGGTCGGCCGGTGCCTGCTGTGCAGACCGCTGACCACCTCACGGGGGTTGCGCAGCAGCGGTATGCCGGCTTCCGCCCATTCGGCGGGTTGGAGCATTCTGGCGAGGCGGCTGGCGGAATCGGCGGGCGTACTGACCGAAGTGGCTGCGGACGGAGCGAATCCGAAGGTCACGTTCCTCCCTTCGCATACGCGCCCACAGTGCGGGCTGGGTCGGACGGGGGCGACGCCGCGGCACGGCCTTGATGGGCCGCGTGGGGCCGTGCGGGGACGGTTCCAATTCTCGCTGGCGTATCGGCGTGCGGCAACGAGCAATTGACGCCGTCGTCCGCAATGCGGGTATATGCCTGCCATATCCCTGCCCGAACGCGCCACTGGTACAGCCCCATGTCACGTCTGAACGGCCAGGACCAGCGGAAACACCCCCTCCGCACCAGCCCTGCGCAGCAGCCGCGCCGCCACCGCGAGCGTCCAGCCACTGTCCGAGAGGTCGTCGACGAGCAGCACCGGGCCGCCCGCGGAGACCAACGCCTCGGCCAGCTCGGCCGGCACGGTCAGTGTCTCGTGCAGCGCCCGTACGCGCTGCGCGCTGTTGGTGCGCGAGATCCGCGAGTCGCCCGCCCCGGGCGCGTACGCGACCGTACCGAGCAGCGGCATCCTGCCGACCTCCGCGATCCGGCTGCCGAGCGAACCCACGAGCCGGGGTCTGCTGTGCGACGCCACGGTGACCACCCCGACGGGCCGGGGCGGCGCCTCGGGCTCGCCGGAGGCCCAACCACCGGGCCCCTTCGCCCAGTCGGCGAGCACACTCACCACGGCGGTCACCACATCGTCCGGTACCGGTCCGTCGTGTGCCTGTGCCGAGAGCATCGGCCGCAGCCGGTTGCCCCAGCCGATGTCCGACAGCCGTCCCAGCGCCCGGCCCGGGAAGTACTGCTCGCCTTGCGGGATACGGCCCTTGAGATCGACGCCGACCGCGGTGAGCCCGGTCGGCCACATCTTCCTGGGCTCGACCTCCACGCCCGGCCTGCCCAGCTCGCCGCGCGCCGCGTCGAGTGCGGCGGCGCTCACCTTGTCCTCGAACCGCGCCCCCGCGCAGTTGTCGCACCGCCCGCAGGGGACCGCCTCCTCGTCGTCCAACTGGCGCCGCAGGAACTCCATCCGGCACGCGGTCGCGGACGCGTAGTCGCGCATCGCCTGCTGCTCGGCCTCCCGCTGGCGCGCCACCCAGGCGTACCGCTCGGTGTCGTACACCCATGGCCGGCCGGTGGAGGTCCAGCCGCCCTTCACCCGGTGCACCGCCCCGTCCACATCGAGGACCTTGAGCATCGTCTCCAGCCGCGTACGCCGCAGCTCGACCAGCGGCTCCAGGGCCGGCAGCGACAGCGGCCGGTCCGCCCGGCCCAGCACATCGAGCGTGCGCCTGACCAGCTCCTCGGGCGGAAAGGCGACCGAGGCGAAGTACTTCCAGATCGCCTCATCCTCCCGGCCGGGCAGCAGCAGCACCTCGGCATGCTCCACCCCACGGCCCGCGCGCCCCACCTGCTGGTAGTAGGCGATGGGAGAGGAGGGCGAACCGAGATGCACCACGAATCCGAGGTCCGGCTTGTCGAACCCCATGCCCAGCGCGGACGTGGCGACCAGGGCCTTGACCCTGTTCGCCAGCAGATCGTCCTCGGCCTGCTGCCGGTCGGCGTTCTCGGTGCGGCCGGTGTACGAGGCGACCGTATGCCCGCACTGCCGCAGATACGCCGTGACCTCCTCGGCCGCGGCGACCGTCAGTGTGTAGATGATCCCGGAGCCGGGCAACTCGCCCAGATGGTCGGCGAGCCAGGCCAGCCGGTGCGCCGCGTCCGGCAGCTTGAGGACATGGAGGCTGAGACTCTCCCGGTCCAGCGGCCCGCGCAGCACCAGCGCGTCCGTCCCCGCCCCCGTCCCCAACTGCTCGGCCACATCAGCGGTCACCCGGGCGTTGGCCGTGGCGGTCGTGGCGAGCACGGGAACCCCCGCCGGCAGCTCGGCGAGCATCGTGCGCAATCGCCGGTAGTCGGGCCGGAAGTCATGGCCCCAGTCGGAGATGCAGTGTGCCTCGTCGACCACCAGCAGGCCCGTGGCCGCCGACAGCCGGGGCAGGACCTGATCGCGGAAGTCCGGATTGTTCAACCGCTCCGGACTGACCAGCAGGACATCGACATCGCCCGCGGCCACTTCTTCCTGGATCGTCTCCCACTCCTCCGCGTTGGAGGAGTTGATCGTCCTGGCCCGGATCCCGGCCCGCGCCGCCGCCTCCACCTGATTGCGCATCAGCGCGAGCAGCGGCGAGACGATCACGGTCGGGCCCGCGCCGAGCTCGCGCAGCAGGGAGGTCGCGACGAAATACACTGCCGACTTGCCCCAGCCCGTGCGCTGGACGACCAGCGCCCTGCGCTTGTCGGCGACGAGCGCCTCGATGGCCCGCCACTGGTCCTCGCGCAGCCGGGCGCTGCCGGTGGTGTCACCGACGAGGCGGGCGAGTACGGAGTCGGCCGAGGCGCGGAGAGCCGTGCGGTCTGCGTTGGTCATGCCCCCATGCAACCCGATGGCTCCGACAAACCGCGAATGCGCCGCCCAGCCTGTGGATAAAGTTATCCACAGGGGTCGCGGGATCTGGCCCGGCGCGGGACCGTCGAGCCATGAACACGCACCACGAACCGACCGGATCCGCCGACGAGCAGCAGATCACCCTGCGCAGTCCCGCGGAACTCGCCGACGCTCTCCCGTATTTGCTCGGATACCACCCCACCGATTCCATTGTGATGGTCGCGCTCCAGGGCGAGCGGGGACGCTTCGGCGGACGGCTCAGGCTCGGCATCCCGCGCGCGCCGATGGAATGGCCACCGGTGGCCGATCAGCTCGCCGAGTGCTTGATCGAGGGCAGCGAGCGGCGCGGCGGCCGACCCGAGGGAATCGTCGTCTTCCTCTGCCAGGACCCGGCGGCGGGGGAGACGGGCCGACAGGTGATGGAGCGGCTGCGCCCCCTGGCACAGCGGCTGCGCACCGCGTGCGGAAGCCTCGACGTTCCCGTGCACGAGGCGCTCTGTATCTCCGACGGGCGTTTCTGGTCCTACTGCTGCCCCGATGTCCGCTGCTGTCCGCCCGAGGGGACCGGGCTGGCCCTGCCCGGTACGTCGGTGATGGCCGCGGCCGCCGCGTACGCCGGAGTCCAGGTGCGGGGATCGCTGCGGGAGATGGAAGCCCGACTGGAGCCCTGGCGTACGCCGGCCGCTGAGGAACAGGAGCGGGCGCTGGACGACGCCGGCGCGGCGCTCGTACCCCGAATCCTGGGCGCCGGAAGCCGGGAGCGGGTCGGCGAGGAGACACTGCGGCTGGCGCGGACTCTGATCGGGCGGCTGAAAGACATGCCGAGCGGGGGACCGGCCGCCACGGACGCCGAGGACGACCGGCTCATCACCCACGAGGAGGCGGCCACCGTCATCCTCGGACTCCAGGACAGGGAGACCCGCGACCGCGCCGCGGAGTGGATGGAGGGACCCGAGGCCGCGCCGGCCCTGCGGCTCTGGCGCGCGTTGTCCCGGCGCTGTGTCGGTCCTTACGCCGAGCACGCGACCGCCCCGCTGACCCTGGCCGGCTGGGTCTCCTGGTCCACCGGCGACGAGCCCGGCGCGCGGGTCGCCCTGGGACTCGCGTTGCGACTCGATCCCCAGTATGTCTTCGCGCGATTGCTCCACCAGGCGTGCAACGAAGGGCTGGACCCCGAGACGCTGCGCCGCTGTCTGCGTGAGGAGCGCGGCGCACGGGCCCTCGGGGGCCCGCACGGGACGAGCGGGCGGCCCAAGCTCCGTCCGGTGCGCAGGCCCGTCCCCCGCAAGAGCCTCCCGCCCAAGGGGCCCGCGTCCGGTGCGCGGGCCGCGCACCGCCGAGGTGCCGGGCGCGGCGGCCGACGCGGGACCAGGAGTGGCCGATGAGAGCCGTGACCCGGTCACCCGGGCAGCCGTTCACCTCTGTGGCGAAGTCGTACGAGCCGCGTCGCCGTACACAGCGCGGCTCTCCGGAGCGCACAGAAGGCAGAGCAGATTCCCCATGGCCCTCACCGCCCTTCCCTCAGGCACCCCTGGCAGCTCGAACGGCGACACGTCGCATGCCGCACAGTCGCGTGCCGCACCGGCCGGGACCGTACGGAGCGGGACTCTCCCGCACGGCGAACTGCCCGATGTACACCGCGCCCTCCTGTGCGTCGCCCTGCCGCGTCTCGCCGTCTCGGCCGAGCACGGCCAACTCACCGGTCAAGGGCTTGAGGGCTTCTACCAGTCGGGCCGTCGGCTCCTCTCCCGCTGTCTGTTGCGCGTCGCCGGACGGGAGCCTCTCCCCTTGCAAGGCAGGCTGGTCGCGGCGGACCGGGCACGGTTCGGCGCGGTGGTCCGTACCCCTGCGGACGCCGGACCCGATCCCGAGATCAGTGTCGAACGGCTGCGGGACGCCGACGGCACCGAACGCATCACACTGCACAGCTCGGCCCGCGGAGTCCGCCGGTTCCCGGTGGAGATCTTTTTGGGCACGGATCTGGCGGAGCTGGCCGCGATCGCGGTCGGCCGCGGCGGCCCCGAACTCCCGGCGAGCGTGCACGCCGCGGGTCTGCGCTGGGCCGCGGCCGGCCGCGGACATGCCGTCGTCTCCGCCGACCCGGCACCGCAGGACGCCTTGGCCTCTGCCGGACTGCTCCGCTGGGACATGGAGCTGGCTCCCGGGACCTCCCGCACCATCGAGCTGCGGATCCGCGCCGACCGGGTGGCGCGGCCGACCGGCCGCACCGCCAGTAATCCCCTGCCGGAAGCGAGCGCTGAGGGCGACGACCCCCGGGTGCGCCCGCTGTTCGCCGCGAGCCTCGGTGATCTCAAGGCGCTTCTGCTGCGCGGGCCGGGCGGTTCCACGGATGTCCACCTCGCCGCCGGCGTGCCCTGGCGCTGTGGGCCACCGGCCGCGGAAGCGCTCTGGGCGGTACGGATGGCTCTCCCGCTCGGCACCCGGCTCGCCGTCGGCACGATGCTTACGCTCGCCCGCACCCAGTTCCGCGGCCCTGGACGCGACTTCGGGCGTATCCCCGGCCCCCTGCGGGACGCCGGGCCTCATGTGCCGCCGAGCTGTACGGGAGTTGAGGCGACGCTCGCCTTCCCCACGGTCCTCGCCGAAGCACGCCGCTGGGGGCTGCCCGAGGGTGACCTCGCCGAGCTGCTTCCCACGGCGGAGCGCTGTCTGCACTGGCTGCGCACCGCTCTTGGTGCCGATGGGCTGCTGGGGGAGCCGGGCCCCACCGGGCCCCGGCGCGTCGAGACCCAGGCCCACGCACACCGCGCCGCGCTGCTCGGTGCGGATCTGCTGGAGTCCTGCGGCAGGCCGGGAGCCGACGGCTGGCGGGAGTGGGCGAGCGCCCTGCGGATGCGATTCCGCCAGACGTTCTGGGCCGACGACTCCCACGGCGGGCGCCCGGCCGCGGCGCGGTGCGCCAACGGCCGACTGCTGCCCCACGCCGGCGCCAGCGCCGCCCATCTCCTGGACACGGGATTGCTCGGCGGCGGGAAGCGGGCCCCGGGACTGCTGGATACGTCGGAGACCGAGCGGCTGGTCGCCATGGTCGGGGGAGCGGACCTCGACTCGGGGTGGGGGCTGCGCGGCCTCGGAGCCAAGGAGCTCGGACACAATCCCTTCGGCCACCGCGCCGGGGCGGTACGGGTCCACGAGACGGCCGTCGCGATCGGGGGCCTGATCGCGGCCGGATACGACGAGGAGGCGGGCTCCCTGCTCAGGGGTCTGCTGGACGCGGCGGAGGCGTTCGGGCACCGGCTGCCCGAGATGTACGCGGGGGAGCGGCGCACCGCGGGCGGTGCTCCCGTACCGCACCCCGCGGCGTGCCGTCCGGCGGCCGTGGCCGCGGCCGCCGGGATCCATCTGCTCACCGCGCTCGCCGGTATCCGCCCGGACGCGCCCGCCCGCACCGTCGCGCTGCGCCCGGTCCGCGGCGCCCCGCTCGGGGCCGTGCAGCTCACCGGGCTGCGGGTGGCGGAGGAGCCCTTCTCCTTACGGGTCAGCGCGCTCGGGCTCGGCATGATCGAGGAGGCGGCCCCCGGCCTTCAACTGGGGGTCTGAGCCCGGGTGGGCGGGCGGGCGGGTGGGCCGGGGCCGGCTGGGGACGCGAAGATCGTGAAGATGGCGAAGAAGTAGGGAGCGCGAACGACGGAAGGAGTGTTTATCGTCAGGCAGACGACTAAGATCGCGGCATGTCGCCCTACGACCCGTCGGCCTTCCCCGCGTTCGCTGTCACCGTCGACCTGGTCGTGCTCACCGTGCGCCGCCACGCGCTCTGCGCGCTGGTGGTGCGGCGCGGGGAGCCGCCGTTCCAGGGCCGGTGGGCGCTGCCCGGCGGTTTCGTCAGGGCCGACGAGGACCTCGCCGGCGCCGCCGCGCGTGAACTCACCGAGGAGACCGGCCTCTGCGCCCACGACCCGGTCTCCCCGGCGCCCGGCAACGCGGCCCATCTCGAACAGCTCGCCACCTACGGGGATCCCGGGCGCGATCCCCGGATGCGGGTGGTCAGCGTGGCCCATCTGGCGCTCTCGCCCGACCTTCCCGCGCCCCGTGCCGGAGGTGATGCCAACAGCGCCCGCTGGGCCCCGGTGGACGCGCTGCTCAACCAGGAGGGCGGTTTCGCCCGCGAGGACGAACAGCCCGCCCAACTCGCCTTCGACCACGCCCGGATCCTCGCGGACGGGGTGGAGCGGGCCCGCTCCAAGATCGAGTACTCCTCGCTCGCCACCGCGTTCTGCCCGTCCGAGTTCACCGTCGGGGAGTTGCGCCGGGTGTACGAGGCGGTGTGGGGCGTGGCGCTCGATCCGCGCAACTTCCACCGGAAGGTGACCGGCACCCCGGGATTCCTCGTCCCGTCGGGCGGCACCACGACCCGGCAGGGAGGCAGGCCCGCCCAGTTGTTCCGGGCCGGCGGGGCGACCGTACTCAACCCGCCGATGCTGCGCCCGGAGGTCTGACGGGGCCACGTGCCGGACGTCTGACACCCGGGGGCGCCACCCTGCGCCACAAGTCGGACATGTCGCGTTATCTTGCTGCGGTAACGACCCTGCCGCCGAGCGGTCTCACCTCCCCGCGAGAGAAGCGATGCTCCAGGCCATCGGACTGACCAGCAACCCCCGTCGAGAATTCCCGCCCGCCGTGGACGATCTGACCTTCGAGGCGCGGCCCGGCTCCGTCACGGCGCTTCTCGGCGCCCCCGGCGCGGGCAAGACCACCGCGCTCCGGCTGATGCTCGAACTCGAACCAGGACGCGGCGTCACCTACTTCCGCGGTCGCCCCCTCCACCGAATCGCCCATCCCGCGCGCGAGATCGGGGTGCTGCTCGGCGATGTGCCAGGCCATCCCGCACGTTCCGTCAAAGGCCAGCTCCGGATGCTGTGCGCCGCCGCCGGAGTGCCCGCCTCGCGCGCCGACGAACTCATCGATGTCGTCGGCCTCGGCGCTCTGCGCGACGAACGGCTCGGCTCGCTCTCGCTCGGCATGGACCGCAGACTCGGGCTCGCCTCCGCGCTGTTGGGGGATCCGCACACCCTGCTGCTCGACGCGCCGTCCGTCGATCTGTCGCCCCGCGAGAGCGGCTGGCTGTTCGGACTGCTGCGCGCGCACGCGGAGCACGGAGGCACCGTCCTCTACACCACGCAGGACGCCAAAGAGGCCGCGCGCACCGCGGATCATGTCGTCACGATCGACGAGGGCCGGCTCGTCGCCGACCAGGACGCGGCCTCCTTCGCCCGTACCCGGCTGCGTCCCCGCGTCGCCGTCAGGACCCCGCACGCCGCACGTCTCGCCGACGCGCTCAGCCGCGAGGCCCGCGCCGGCCGGCGCTCCGTCGAAGTGGTCTCCGAGCCCGGTGTGGGCAGTCTGCTCACCGTCTACGGCAGCAGCTGCCCGGAGATCGGTGAGACCGCCTTCCGCAACGGCGTCCTTGTCCATCAGCTCGCCGACGAGTTCGGCGACACGGGTCCCACGCCGGTCTCCGTGCCCCTTTCCGTACCGGTACCGCTGCCCGCGCCTGCCCCCGCCTACGACGCCGCCCGCGATCCCGATGACGCGTACGGCTACGACGACGGCCTCGACCGCGGCTGCACGGACGGCGAGGCTCCGGATCACCACCGCGGTCCCCTCCCGGCGCCGCTGCCGACGGGGCCGGCCCGCAGTCCTCTCCGGCCGCTGCGCTACGAACTCCGCCGCACGTTCGGGATCCGTACCACGGCGGTGATCGCCGTCACCGTCCTCGTCGCGTCCGTGGCCCTCGCCGTGCCGCTCGCCCGCACCGGCGGGACTCCGCTCCCCGGTCTGCTCAGCGCCTGGCCCGCGCTCCTTCCCCTGCCGCCCGCGGCCCTCGGCGCCGGGCTGCTCGGCGCGTACTCGTTCGGCGACGAGTTCCGCTACCCCGCGCTCGCCGGTGCGCTGGGCACCGTCCCGCGCCGTCTCGGCCTGCTCCTCGCCAAGCTCGTCGTGACAGCCGCGGCGTCGCTGGCGCTCGCGTCGCTGACCGTGGCCGTCGACGCCGGGGTGCTGCGCCTGGTGTACGGCGCCGATGCCGTGCCCGTGCCGGGCAACTGGTTCGCGCTGAGCGCCGGTTGGGCCGGACTGACCGTCGGCTGCGCCTGGGCGGGGCTGCTGGCGGCCGGGGTCTTCCGGGTCACCGCCGCCGGGGCGGCCGCGGTCGTCGCCGTACCGACCCTGGTCGTACCGCTGATCCAGCGGGCGCTGGTCGGTCCGTCCGCGCGTTCGGTCGTCGGACTCCCGGGCCGGTTGCGCGAGCTGGCCTGGCTGGACTGGCCCCGTCAGGTCGACCACTGGCTGATGGCCACGTTCCGGCTCGTCGCCCAACCGGTCGCCGCTGCCCTGATGTTGTCGCTCTCGGCCCTGCTCTGCGCATATCTGCTCACCGGCCTTCGTCGTAGGGCCCGTTGGTGACCGCGCAACGACCGGACCGTTTCGCCGTGTTCGCAACTCCCCTGATAACGCCCACTTCTTTCCGATAAGGCGTCAATCGAAGGGCGGGCGCCGATCACCCTTTCGTGTGCTTTTCACCAAAGACCTCAAGGGTCGCGGGAGCAACGCCGACAAAGGATGCGTGAGTACCCTTGCGCACACCATGATGACCGCCGCCCGTTCCGTCGAGTCCGGCCTCGCCGAGCCGGGTGAACTCGACCGCTACCCCTTCGCGGAGGCGCCCGGCGCCGACCGCGTCGCCGCCCCCGTCTGGGACGGCGCAGACACCGACTTGGGCCGGGTGGGACGACGCACGACGAGCAGCCGCGGCCGCGGGCTGCACGGCCAACTCGTCCAGCAGCTCGGCCAGATGATCGTCTCCGGTGATCTGGGCGCCGACCGGCCGCTCGTACCCGAGGAGATCGGCCAGCGCTTCGAGGTCTCCCGCACCGTGGTGCGGGAGTCGCTGCGCGTGCTGGAGGCCAAGGGCCTGGTGAGCGCCCGGCCCAATGTCGGTACCCGTGTCCGTCCGGTGAGCGACTGGAATCTGCTCGACCCCGACATCATCGAATGGCGGGCTTTCGGGCCGCAGCGCGACGATCAGCGCCGCGAGCTGAGTGAGCTGCGCTGGACGATCGAGCCCCTCGCCGCGCGGCTGGCGGCCGGCCATGGCCGGGCGGATGTCCAGCAGCGGCTCACCGACATGGTGGGGATCATGAGCCACGCCCTCGCGCAGGGTGATTCGATCACCTTTTCGCGTGCGGACGCCGAATATCACTCCCTGCTGATCCAGCTCGCCGGCAACCGCATGCTGGAGCACCTCTCGGGGATCGTCTCGGCGGCCCTCCAGGTCTCCGGCGGCCCGGTCACCGGATGCGACAGGCCCACCGAGGCGTCGCTCTCCCATCACGCGCGGATCGTCGACGCCCTCGCCGCCGGTGACGCGCACGCCGCCGAATCGGCCATGCGTCAACTTCTCACCGTCCAGCCTGAAGTGGAGCGTGTCGTTCCGGCACCGCGCGAGCACTGAGCGCCGCCGAGGGGCGGGCGTACGGGGAGGTACGCGTCGTGTGTCGCCGGACCCGGGGGGTCCGGCGACGCGATTGTGGGGCCTTAAATCCGCCTTCTGGTTATTTTGTCGCAAATGGAGTGTGACTCGGGCCACGTGGAATGGGCGTAACACTCCTGGAGACAGCGCGATGACCTAAGAGGTGACAGCCGAGGAGGGAATACGTCCGCCACGCATGGCGCTGTATTCACCTCTGAGGCCCAAGCCCGCGCCGTCGGCACATCCCCAGCCGTCGGTCGTCGGCTCCGGTCCGATCCTGGGCGGGGCCGGAAGCCGTTTCCATCGTTCCGAGAGGTTGTTCGTGTCGGCCAGCACATCCCGTACGCTCCCGCCGGAGATCGCCGAGTCCGAGTCTGTGATGGCGCTCATCGAGCGGGGAAAGGCTGATGGGCAGATCGCCGGCGATGACGTGCGTCGGGCCTTCGAGGCCGACCAGATTCCGCCAACCCAGTGGAAGAATGTTCTGCGCAGCCTCAACCAGATCCTCGAGGAAGAGGGTGTGACGCTGATGGTCAGTGCCGCGGAGTCGCCGAAGCGCACCCGCAAGAGCGTCGCAGCGAAGAGCCCGGTCAAGCGCACCGCCACCAAGACCGTCGCGGCCAAGACGACCACGACGAAGACCGTCGCGGCCGCCACCTCGGCTCCGGCGGCAGAGATCGTGGAAGCCACGGCCGACGAGGCCGGCGCCCCCGCCAAGAAGGCGGCCGCGAAGAAGACGGTGGCCAAGAAGGCCACGGTCAAGAAGACCGCCGCGAAGAAGACGACCGCCAAGAAGGCCGTCGGCAAGAAGGACTCCGACGAGGCCGCCGAGGGCGAAGAGCCCATCGATGAGGTGCAGGCGGGCAAGGGCGAGGAGGAGGAGACCGAGGGCGAGAACAAGGGCTTCGTACTCTCCGACGACGACGAGGACGACGCGCCGGCCCAGCAGGTCGCCGTCGCCGGTGCCACCGCCGACCCGGTCAAGGACTATCTGAAGCAGATCGGCAAGGTCCCGCTCCTCAACGCGGAGCAGGAGGTCGAGCTGGCCAAGCGCATCGAGGCGGGTCTCTTCGCCGAGGACAAGCTGGCCAACTCCGACAAGCTCGCGCCGAAGCTCAAGCGCGAGCTGGAGATCATCGCCGAGGACGGCCGCCGGGCCAAGAACCACCTGCTGGAGGCCAACCTCCGACTGGTGGTCTCGCTGGCCAAGCGCTACACCGGCCGCGGCATGCTTTTCCTGGACCTGATCCAGGAGGGCAACCTCGGTCTGATCCGCGCGGTCGAGAAGTTCGACTACACCAAGGGCTACAAGTTCTCCACGTACGCCACCTGGTGGATCCGGCAGGCGATCACCCGCGCCATGGCCGACCAGGCCCGCACCATCCGTATCCCGGTGCACATGGTCGAGGTCATCAACAAGCTCGCGCGGGTGCAGCGCCAGATGCTCCAGGACCTGGGCCGCGAGCCCACCCCGGAGGAGCTGGCCAAGGAACTCGACATGACCCCCGAGAAGGTCATCGAGGTCCAGAAGTACGGCCGTGAGCCGATCTCGCTGCACACTCCGCTGGGCGAGGACGGCGACAGCGAGTTCGGAGACCTCATCGAGGACTCCGAGGCGGTCGTCCCTGCCGACGCCGTGAGCTTCACGCTCCTCCAGGAGCAGCTGCACTCGGTGCTCGACACCCTCTCCGAACGTGAGGCGGGCGTGGTCTCCATGCGCTTCGGTCTCACGGACGGCCAGCCCAAGACGCTGGACGAGATCGGCAAGGTCTACGGCGTGACGCGCGAGCGCATCCGTCAGATCGAGTCCAAGACGATGTCGAAGCTGCGCCACCCCTCGCGTTCGCAGGTTCTGCGCGACTACCTGGACTAGTCGCTGAGCCCCAGGGGGCGCGCGAAGCACGAGTGAAGGCCCGGATGCCACCGAGGATCCGGGCCTTCGCGTCGTGCGCGGGGGTGCGAGACTCGACCGGTGGGATGACTCTGGGTAGATCGGAGTCCACCGGAGAGTCAGGAGACTGTATGCGTCGTTCCGTTGCCCGAGTGCTGACCGGCGGACTGGCCGTGATCACCACCGGGGCGGTGCTGCCACTCGTCGCGGCTGTCCCCGCCGCTGCCGAACGGGTGATCGTCGGCGGTCAGGAGGTACGGATCGCCGACAGTCCATGGGTCGTGGCCCTGTCCAGTCGTGACCGTTTCGGGGGTACGCGTGCGGGCCAGTTCTGCGGAGGTGTGGTGGTGGCGCCGACGAAAGTGCTGACCGCCGCCCACTGTGTGGGCAGGGACGTCCTCGGGGCGGCCCCCAAGGACGTACCGGACCTCCGCGTCATCGCGGGCCGTGAACGGCTGCGCGGCTCCGGCGGGCGTGAGGTCGCCGTACGGTCCGTCCAGGTGGATCCGGCGTACGAGCCGCGTACCAACGCGTCGGACCTCGCCGTACTGACGCTCGCGCGGGCACTGCCCGAGGAGTACGCGATCCGGCCGGCGGAGCCGGGGGACCCGGCCGCGGCGCCGGGCACCGACGCGACGGTCTACGGCTGGGGTGATACCTCGGGAGACGCCGAGTACGCGCAGACGCTGCGCTCCGCGCGTGTGAAGGTGCTGCCGGACTCAAGCTGCGAGCGGGCGTACCCGGGCGGCTCAGGGGACCGTTACGAGCCTTCCACGATGCTCTGTGCGGGCGATCCCCAGGGCGGGCATGACGCGTGCCAGGGGGACAGCGGCGGGCCGCTGGTGGCCCAGGGGCGGCTTATCGGGCTCGTCTCCTGGGGGAGTGGCTGCGGGCGCGCCGACAGTCCGGGCGTCTACACCAGGATCACCATGGGCGCGCGTGCCGTCGCCGACGCGGTGGGCGCACGGGCCCGGCGGTGATCGGCGTCGGATTCCGGCCCTGACGCGGGGACCCGGGGTTCGCACGCCGACGTGCGGTCTCCACGTCGAACGGGACGGCCACGACGAAACGGGACGGCCACGACGACGAGAACGGGCGGTCACCCTGCGGTACAGGGGTGGCCGCCCGTCGGCCGGCTCGGGCCGGCCCTTGGCTCGTCGTGGATGCGAGGTGTCAGTGTTCCTCTTCACCGCCGCCGGCCGGTACGGCCGTCAGTCGGTCGGTCTCATCCTGTATTTCCGCGGCGATCTTCTTGAGTTCCGGCTCGAACTTGCGTCCGTGATGGGCGCAGAAGAGCAGTTCACCACCGCTGGACAGGAGGACGCGCAGATAGGCCTGGGCGCCGCACCGGTCGCAGCGATCAGCCGCGGTCAGCGGGCTCGCGGGGGTCAGAACAGTAGTCACGTCGCCTCTTCTCTAGCTCGACGAGCTGTCGTACCAGGGTCAACATCCAACCAGGCCGAAAACGTTCCCGCTCTCGGCTTTTCCTCGAAAGTTTCTTCCGTTGTGGCTGACTGCTGACGATTGGCGGCGAATGGGCCGTATTGCTCGCGGGGCTTCGCACTACGGGTTTCGCGTTGCTTGACGTCGCTTGTCAGGGTGATCGCCCTCGCCGGCCGGCTTGCCGGTTGTTGATGAGGACGTGCCCGGAGCCTAAATGGTTCATGCCTGGAAGGGAACGTGATGTGTGCTTCACTCCATCGAAGGATCGAACACCTATGCGACCTTGGACTAGCATGAGAATTCGCGAGGGTGGCGTGACAACGGCTCTACCAGGCCTCTGTACCCTCTGACCGGTGACAGACGCCGGGCCTTTACCCCACGGGGGCCCATCTCAAATTCAGCGAGGAGCGAACCGCGTGACCGCCGATACGTCCGTGCCGTCCACTGCGCTGCTGACAGCAGACCGTGACGGCTCCAACTACACCGCGCGGCACCTGCTCGTCCTTGAAGGGCTCGAAGCGGTCCGCAAACGCCCCGGAATGTATATCGGCTCGACCGACAGCCGCGGCCTGATGCACTGCCTCTGGGAGATCATCGACAACTCCGTCGACGAGGCCCTGGGCGGCTACTGCGACCACATCGAGGTGATCCTCCACGAGGACGGCTCGGTCGAGGTCAAGGACAACGGCCGGGGTATCCCCGTCGATGTCGAGCCCAAGACCGGTCTCTCCGGCATCGAGGTCGTGATGACCAAGCTGCACGCCGGCGGAAAGTTCGGCGGCGGCTCGTACGCCGCCTCGGGCGGCCTGCACGGCGTGGGCGCCTCCGTCGTCAACGCCCTCTCCGCCCGGCTGGACGTCGAGGTGGACCGCAACACCACGCACTCGATCAGCTTCCGCCGCGGTGTCCCCGGAATGTTCACCGAGCAGGGCCCCGACAGCCCCTTCGATCCCGCGAGCGGGCTCCGCAAGGGCAAGCGGGTGCCCAAGGGCCGCACCGGCACGCGCGTGCGCTACTGGGCCGACCGGCAGATCTTCCTCAAGGACGCCAAGCTCTCCCTGGAGACGCTCCACCAGCGTGCCCGGCAGACCGCCTTCCTGGTCCCCGGACTGACGATCGTCGTCAGGGACGAGCGGGGTCTGGGCGAGGGCGAGGACGGCGGCGTCAGCGAGGAGACGTTCCGGTTCGACGGCGGCATCAGTGAGTTCTGTGAATATCTCGCGCAGGACAAGGCCGTCTGCGATGTGCTGCGGCTGACCGGACAGGGCACCTTCAAGGAGACCGTGCCGGTCCTGGACGACCGCGGGCACATGACCCCCACCGAGGTCACCCGCGAGCTGGGCGTCGATGTCGCCCTGCGCTGGGGCACCGGATACGACACGATCGTCAAGTCGTTCGTGAACATCATCGCCACCCCCAAGGGCGGCACCCATGTGAGCGGATTCGAGCGTTCTCTGACCAAAACGGTCAATGAGGCGCTGCGCTCGACGAAGATGCTGCGCGTCGCGGAGGACGACGTCGTCAAGGACGACGCCCTGGAGGGCCTGACGGCCGTGGTCACGGTTCGGCTCGCCGAGCCGCAGTTCGAGGGCCAGACCAAGGAGGTCCTCGGTACGTCCGCGGCCAACCGGATCGTCGCCAATGTCATCGCCAAGGAGCTCAAGGCGTTCCTGACCTCGACGAAGCGCGACGCCAAGGCGCAGGCCCGCGCGGTGCTGGAGAAAACCGTCGCCGCGGCCCGTACGCGGATCGCGGCCCGTCAGCACAAGGAGGCGCAGCGCAGGAAGACGGCGCTGGAGACCTCCTCGCTGCCGGCCAAGCTCGCCGACTGCCGCAGTGACGATGTCGACCGCAGCGAGCTGTTCATCGTGGAGGGCGACTCCGCGCTCGGTACGGCCAAGCTCGCCAGGAACAGCGAGTTCCAGGCACTGCTGCCGATCCGGGGCAAGATCCTCAATGTCCAGAAGTCATCCGTCTCGGACATGCTCAAGAACGCCGAGTGCGGGGCGATCATCCAGGTCATAGGGGCCGGCTCGGGCCGGACGTTCGACATCGACGCGGCCCGTTACGGCAAGATCGTGCTGCTGGTCGACGCCGATGTCGACGGCGCCCATATCCGCTGTCTGCTGCTCACGCTCTTCCAGCGCTACATGCGGCCGATGGTGGAGGCGGGCCGGGTCTTCGCCGCCGTGCCGCCGCTGCACCGGATCGAGCTGGTCCAGCCCAAGAAGGGCCAGGACAAGTACGTCTACACGTACTCGGACAACGAGCTGCGGCAGACGCTGCTGGAGTTCCAGCGCAAGAACGTGCGCTTCAAGGACTCCATCCAGCGCTACAAGGGCCTCGGTGAGATGGACGCCGACCAGCTGGCGGAGACCACGATGGACCCCCGCCACCGCACCCTGCGGCGGATCAACATCGGGGACCTGGAGTCGTCCGAGCAGATCTTCGATCTGCTGATGGGCAATGAGGTGGCTCCCCGCAAGGAGTTCATCACCAGCTCCGCGGCGACGCTGGACCGCTCGCGCATCGACGCCTGACGCGGATGTCAGGGGCTTACGGGAGCATGGTCTCCACCCACGGGTGGAGACCGCGCCTCCACCCGCGATCAACCTCCGCGCTGATGCTCTGACCTGGTATTTCTCCGTAGCGTCGAAGTCGTTGAACTTCGTCGTCCCCGGAGGCCCTGATGTCCTTGCTCGTCAACGTGCTGGTGGTCGTCGCGGTGGTCGTCCTGATCGCCGCCCGCCAGCTCAAGCCCCAGCGGGTCACCGCCGACGGGCACCGCTGGCTGGTGCTGCCCGTCATCCTGGTCGTGATCGCGCTGCGCGAGCCCGGTCCTCTCGATCCCCGGGAACCGTCGCTGTCGGCGCTGCTGCTCGGCGCCGAGCTGGTCGTGGGGCTGCTGATGGGCTACGGCTGGGCCCGGACCAGCCGTATCTGGACCGAGCGGGACGGCTCGGTGTGGTCGAAGGGTACGAAGGCGACCGCCGGGGTCTGGGTCGCGGGGATCGCCCTGCGGCTGGGGCTCATGGGCGTCGGCGCGCTGCTCGGCGTCCACCAGGGCAGCGGAGCGGTGCTGCTCGCGCTCGCCGCCTCGGTGCTGGTCCGCAGGGGGCTGCTGGTGTGGTGGGCCCGCGCCGGCCGGCCGTCGTACGGTGACGACGTAGCCGCCGCAGCGTGGAAGGACCGTGTGTGACCCCCGAGGCCTGGAGCAACTGGCCTTCCCGGGAAGCTCTCTCCCGGGAAGGCCGCACCGATACCCGGCGATGGCTGTACCGCGGTGTACGTGTGCTGGCCCTCGGCGCCCTGCTGTGGGCCGTCTTCAGCGAGCGCCGGGTGACCGGCTGGGGCGCGGTCGCGGCTGTCGCCGCGGTGCTGTTCATCGGATTCCTCGCCTGGTGCTTCTTCCGCGCCACGCTGCGCAACGATCTCTGGTCGTCGGTCGGGCTGCTCGTGCTGCTGATGGGCGGGGCGGTCGTCGCGCGGCACGCCGGGTTCGCGGTCCCGGCCACGGTGCTGTGGTGGGGCTGCGCGGTCGTCGCCATGGCGCGGCTGCCGCTCGTCGCCGCGCTGCCCACCACCCTCGCGGCCCTCGGCGGCTTCGCGGCGTACAACCAGGACAGCTGGCTCACCACCACGATCACCACCGCCGGGCTGCTCCTCGCCGGGTACGTACGGCGGCTCGACGCGGAGGCGCGCGGCAACGGCCGGCGGCTGCTGGCCCAGGAACGCGCCGCCCTCGCCGCCGAGGCGGAGTCGGCCGCCCTCACGGAGCGCGCCAGGATCGCCCGGGACATCCATGACGTCCTGGCGCACAGCCTCTCGGCGCAGCTCGTCCATCTGGAGGCGGCGCGGTTGCGGATCGAGCGCGAGCCGCACGGCCCCTTCCGCGACCAGATCCTGGAACGGGTCGTCGCCGCCCGCTCCATGGCGCGCGAAGGGCTCGCCGAGACCCGTCAGGCGCTCTCCGCGCTGCGTGGCGATATGCCGCCCCTCGGCGACTACCTGCGTGAACTGGCCGCGATGGACGGTGCCGAGGTCGAGATCGCGGGCGAGCCCCGGCCGCTGCCCGCGGAGGCGTCCCAGACGGTGCGCCGGGTGGTGCAGGAGGCGCTGACCAACGTACGGAAACACGCCCCGGGCGCCCGGGTGCTGATCCGGCTCACGTACGGCGCGGACGAGGTGACGCTGGACGTACGGGACTCCGGCGGGAAGGGCGCGGCCCCGGCCGGGCTGGGCGCCTCGGGCTCCGGGTACGGTCTGCTGGGGATGAAGGAGCGCGCCGAACTGCTCGGCGGCACTCTGGAGGCCGGTCCGGGAGGCCCGGACGATCCGGGCGAGAAGGGTTTCAACGTGCGTTTGCGAGTGCCCGCATGACGGCGAGGTTGATCGTCGCCGACGATCAGGCCGTGGTGCGCGAGGGCATCGTGATGCTGCTCGGGCTGCTGCCGGGCATCGAGGTCGTCGGCGCCGCGAGGGACGGGGAGGAGGCCGTGGCGCTCGTCGCCGAACTCGCCCCCGATGTGGTCCTGATGGATCTGCGGATGCCGCGCTGCGACGGCGTGGAGGCCACCCGCCGTATCCGCGCGGAGCACCCGGGCACGCAGGTCGTGGTGCTCACGACGTATGCCGACGACGATTCGCTCTTCGCCGCGCTCCGGGCCGGCGCCCGCGGCTATCTCACCAAGGACGCGGGGGGCGAGGAGATCGTCCGGGCCGTCGACGACGTACTGGCGGGGCAGGCCGGACTGGCGCCCGCCGTGCAGCGCCGGCTGCTGGAGCGGGTCACGGACCCGCCCGCCGATCCCGCCCCGGCGGAGCTGCCCGACGGGCTCACCGCCCGCGAGGCGGAGGTGCTCTCGCTGGTCGCCGAGGGGCTCTCCAACAAGGAGATCGCGCAGCGGCTGCATATCGGGACGGCCACGGTGAAGACCCATATCAACAACCTCTTCGCCAAGACCGGTGTGCGCGATCGCGCACAGGCCGTGCGCTACGCCTATCAGCGCGGTCTTATCCCGCCACCCGGGACAACCATCACCTGATGGAGTGAAGCCCCGAGGGAGAGGAGTCCGGGATCTCCCCACTCTGCCCATCCTTCTTGCACGCGGCCGAAACGGTTCGCCGACAAGGAGAGTTGACCGGTGGAGAAGCAGGAAGGGCGTGACGCCGCGGCGGTGCGGTCCGACGCCCCGTGGTATGCGGCGCTGTCCCCGGACTGGGGCGACTGGGGAGACTGGGGCGGTACGGGCGGCTCCGCGGCGCCCGCCGCAGGGGCCCCCGGCTCCCGGGGCGCGACCGAGGCCGCCGACATCTACGCGGAGATCCGGCGCGGCGCGGCCTTCCAGGAGGTGCGCGGTCGTTACCGCCGGTTCGTCATTCCCGCCTCGCTGGCCTTCCTCGGCTGGTACGTGGTGTATCTGGTGGCGGCGACGGCCGCCCCGGAGCTGATGGCCCGGCCGGTCGCGGGCGCGGTGAATGTGGCGATGGTCGCGGGCCTCGGCCAGTTCCTCTCCACCTTCCTGCTGACCTGGGCGTACGCGCGCCATGCCCGGCTGCACCGGGACCGCGCGGCGCTCGAACTGCGCTGGGCCGTGTTCGACCGGCGGACGCGCGGCGCCGAGGAGGACGAGGGGGACGAGCGGTGAGCGGCGACCACCAGACCCTGGCGCTCTCGCTGTTCAGCGTGTTCGTCGCGATCACGCTGGGGATCACCACGTGGGTGAGCCGCCGCCGGCGGGGTTCCGTCGAGGAGTTCTACGCGGGCGGCCGGCTCTTCTCGCCCATGGAGAACGGATTCGCCATCGCCGGGGACTATATGTCGGCGGCCTCGTTTCTCGGGATCTCGGGTCTGATCGCCCTCTTCGGCTATGACGGCCTGCTCTACTCGGTCGGCTTTCTCGTCGCCTGGCTGGTCGTGCTGTTCCTGGTGGCCGAACTCGTCCGTAACGTCGGCCGGTTCACCCTCGCCGATGTGGTCGCGGCCCGGATGCGCGAACGTCCCGTACGGATCGCCGCGGGCATCTCCTCGGTCACCGTCTCCGTGCTCTATCTGGTCGCGCAGATGGTCGGCGCGGGCAGTCTGGTCGCGCTGCTGCTCGGCGGCACGAGCGGCGCGGCGCGCACCTGGACCGTGATCGGTGTGGGCACGCTGATGGTCGTCCATGTCTCGCTCGGCGGGATGCGCGCCACTACCTGGATCCAGATCGTCAAGACGGTCCTGCTGATGGCGGGCGCGATCGCGCTGACCGTGCTCGTCCTGATCCGCTTCCACGGAAACATCGACGAGCTGCTGAACACGGCGGCGGCCCGGAGCGGCCACGGCAAGGACTTCCTCGCGCCGGGACTGCGGTACGGCGGCGACTGGACCGCGCGGATCGACTTCATCAGCCTCGGCCTGGCGCTCGTTCTCGGCACGGCCGGACTGCCGCACATCCTCTCGCGCTTCTCCACCGTGCCGACCGCGCTCGCCGCCCGCCGCTCGGTCATCTGGTCCATCGGGCTGATCGGCGGCTTCTATCTGATGACGATCGTGCTCGGGTTCGGCGCCGCCGCGCTGGTCGGCACGGACGCGGTACGTGCCTCCGACGCGGCAGGGAACACCGCGGTCCCGCTGCTCGCCCTCGACCTCGGCGGCGGGGCGGGATCGACCGGTGGGACGGTGCTCTTCGCGGTGGTCGCGGCGATCGCCTTCGCGACCATCCTCGCCGTCGTCGCGGGCATCACGCTCGCCTCCTCGGCCTCCGTCGCCCACGATCTCCACGCCTCGCTCAAGCGCGCGCACACCGACCTGGGTGAGGTGGCCGTGGCGCGGCTGGCGGCGGCCGGAATCGGCGCGGTGGCGATCGCGCTCGGTCTGCTGGCCCAGAACCTGAACGTGGCCTTCCTGGTCGGGCTCGCCTTCGCGGTCGCGGCCTCCGCCCATCTGCCTGTGCTGCTCTACTCGCTGTTCTGGCGGAACTTCACCACGCGCGGCGCGGTCTGGTCGGTGTACGGGGGGCTGATTCCGGCGGTCCTGCTGGTGGTGGTCTCGCCGGTCGTCTCGGGGAGCCCCGAGTCGCTCTTCCCCTGGGCGGATTTCGCCGTCTTCCCGCTCCAGAACCCGGGGGTGGTCTCCATCCCGCTGGGCTTCCTTGCGGGCTGGCTCGGTACGGTCACCTCCTCCGAACCGCCGGACGCGGCGAAGCACGCGGAAACCGAGGTCAGAGCGCTGACGGGGGCGGGCGCGGTCTGAGGTCCCTCGTGCGGGGAGGGCGGCTGTGCGGAGGGCGGCTCAGGCCGGGGACACGGGCCGGGAAACGGACCCGTCAGCCGCTCGACGCCCAGGCGTAGCGGTGCTCCGGGCGCCCCGTCTCCCCGTACCGCAGGGTGAGCCGTACCCGCCCGGCCCGCTCCAGCAGCTTGAGATAGCGCTGCGCGGTCTGCCGGCTCATCCCCGCGCGCTCCGCGATCTCCTGCGCGGAGAGCGGTCCGTCGGCGCCCATCAGCACCTTGCGCACCACCTCGGCGGTGGTGGGGGAGTGGCCCTTGGGGAGGGCGGGGGCGGTCGCGGCGGAGAGGGCCCCGAACATCCGGTCCACTTCCGACTGTTCCGCCTCGCCGCCGCCCTCCAGGGTGCGGCGCAGCGTCGCGTACGCCTCCAGCTTGGCCCGTAGCCCGGCGAAGTTGAACGGTTTGACCAGGTACTGGAGCGCGCCGTGGCGCATCGCGGACTGGACGGTGGCGACATCGCGCGCCGCCGTGACCATGATCACGTCGGTCTGATGGCCGAGCCGCCGCAACTCCCGCACCACGGCGAGCCCGTTCTCGTCCGGGAGGTAGTGGTCGAGAAGGATGAGATCTACGGAATGTTCGGCGATCAGGCCCAGTGCCTCGGCGGCGGTGTGTGCCTGGGCCACCACCCGGAAGCCCGCGACCTTGGCCACATAGGCCGTATTGATCTGCGCGACCCGGATGTCGTCGTCCACGACCAGTACGTCGATCATCGTGTCTCCCCTGCCGTGGCCTGCTCGCGGGCCGTTCCGGGTGACTCCCCGCCGCCGGTGCTCCCGTCGCGCTCCATGCTCCCGCCGGGTTCCGCTTCCGTCAGCGCCTCCGGCAGGACGACCGTGAACTCCGCGCCGCCGTGCGCCCCCGCGCCGACCCGCGCGCTGCCGCCCTGCCGCTCGGCGAGTCTGCGCACCAGGGCGAGCCCGAGACCGCGTTTGCCGTGCGCCGGGGGTTCCTTGGTCGACCAGCCCTCGGAGAAGACCAGTTCACGCTGGTCGGGCGGGACACCGGGGCCGCTGTCGGAGATCACGAGAACGACCGTACGGCCTTCGGCGCGCAGCTCCACCTCGATCCGCGGGTCCTCGGAGCCGGCCGCCGCGTCGAGCGCGTTGTCGACGAGGTTGCCGACGACCGTGACCAGGCCCTGTGGATCGATCAGCCGGTCCGGCAGCAGCGTGCCGGGGGAGAGCCGCAGCGAGACGCCGCGCTCCGCCGCGACCGTGGCCTTGCCGACCAGCAGCGCGGCCGGCAGCGGATCATGGATCCGCTCGGTGATCTGCTCGGCGGTGGCCCGGTGCACCCCGACGACCTCGGTGACGAACTCCACCGCCTCCTCGTGCATCTCCAGCTCCAGCAGCCCCAGCAGCGTATGCATCCGGTTCGCGTGCTCGTGGTCCTGGGCGCGCAGGGCGTCGATCAGCCCCTTGGTGGCGTCCAGCTCCCGGCCGAGCCGCTCCAGCTCGGTACGGTCGCGGAGGGTCACGACGGCGCCCCCGTCGTCGGTGGACATCCGGTTGGCGACCAGGACGCGGCTGCCCTGGACGGCCAGCAGATCCTCGCCCACCACCCGCCCCGCCAGCACCTCGGTGGTGCGTCCCGCACCGAGCACGTCCTCCAGCGGCCGTCCGATGGCCTCGGGGCCGAACCCCAGCAGCCGCTGCGCCTCGTCGTTCATCAGCCGGATCCTGCCGGTCCCGTCGAGCGCGACCACGCCTTCCCGCAGGCTGTGCAGCATGGCCTCGCGCTCGGTGAGCAGCGCCGAGATATCGGAGAAGGCCAGGTCATGGGTCTGCCGCTGAAGGCGTCTGGAGATCAGATACGCGGCGAGCGCCCCGGCGGCCAGCGCGCCGCCCGCGTACGCGAGCAGCCCGGGGATCGCGGCCAGGAACCGGTCGCGGACGCTGTCGTACGCGATACCGACCGAGACGGCCCCGACGATCTGCCCGCTCTCGTCCCGCAGTGGCACCTTGCCCCGCGCGGACCGGCCGAGGGTGCCGCTGTCCAGCTCCATGACCTCCTTGCCCGCGAGCGCGTCGCTGGGATCGGTGGAGACCACCCTGCCGATCTGGTCCAGGTCGGTGTGCGACCAGCGCACCCCGCGTCTGTCCATGATCACCACATACTCGGCGCCGGTGGACTGTCTGATGCGCTCGGCCTCGGCCTGTACGGGGCCACCGGCGGTGGGGTCGGTGGCCACGAGATCGGCGGCCACATCGGTGGAGGCCGTGGTCTCGGCGATCGCCAGCGCGCGACGCATCGCCTGGTCGTCCAGTTCGGCGCTGAAGGGCGCGAGAAAGAGCCCCGTGGCCAGCACGGTGACGCCCGCGGCGATGGCGAGCTGCATCAGCAGCACCTGCGAGAAGACCCGGCGTGGCCAGCCGAATCGCCGTCGTCTGCCCGCGGTGCTCGGTGCGGCGTTCATATGTACGAACGGTAGAGGGCCGGACGCCCTTTCCGAAACTTCCACATTGACGCAAATGGCTTGCAAGATTTGCGGCGCGCTTACGGTTCCCTGCTGAGCGGCCGGAAACCGGGGTGTGTGGCGCATTGGCGGCCAACCCGGCTGAGGAACCTGGGGATTTGGTTCTGTCCGAGCGGTGGACGACCTCGCATTTCTCTGCAACTCTCTGACCGCTAAACGCAAAAGACTCTGTTCAGCAGTGCAGAAACGCCTGTCCTACAGGTACGCAGCCAGAGCCGCGCCCTCGTCGCCCCCGCGCCGAGGCCGAAGATCGGGGATCCATGAGATCGCTACGCCGGAGATGGCGGGTCCTCTCCGCCGCCATAGCCACCAGTCTTTTGATGATCGGCTGGCCGTCGATGACCGCTGCGGCGGCCGACGGTCCCAATGTCGCCGCGGGGCGGACCGCGGCGGCGAGCACGACTTCGGGCGACGGGACCGCCCGGAACGTGACCGACGGGGATCAGTCCACGTACTGGGAGGGCGACGGCAAGAAGTTCCCCCAGTGGGTGCAGTCGGACCTGGGGTCGAGCAAGCGCGTCGACCAGGTGGTGCTGAAGCTCCCCGCGGGGTGGGAGTCCCGGAAGCAGACGCTCTCCCTCCAGGGCAGCGCGGACGGCACCAGCTTCTCGACGCTGAAGTCCTCCGCCACGTACACCTTCAGCAAGGGGGCGGGCAACAAGGTCACCGTGTCCTTCCCGGCCACCAAGGCACGCTTCGTACGGGCGAACATCACGGGCAACACGGCGGGGAAGAAGGCCCAGCTCTCCGAGCTGGAGGTGCACACCGCCGCCGCGGCGTCGGTCAACCTCGCCCTCGGCAGGACGCTCACGGCGAGCAGCTTCACCGAGGTCTACGGGCCGGGCAACGCCAATGACGGCAACAAGGCCAGCTACTGGGAGAGCAGGAACAACGCCTTCCCGCAGTGGATCCAGGCCGATCTCGGCACCTCGGTCCGCGTCAACCAGGTCGTGCTGAAGCTGCCGGACGGCTGGGGCGCCAGGGACCAGACGCTGAAGATCCAGGGGAGCGAGAACAACTCCACCTTCTCGGATCTGACGGCGTCCAAGGCGTACACCTTCAACGCCGCGGGCGGCCAGGCGGTGACGATCCCCTTCGACGCCGTCACCACGCGCTACGTCCGCGTGCTGATCACCGCCAATACCGGCCAGCCCGGCGGCCAGCTCTCCGAGCTGGAGATCTACGGACCCGAGACCGGTGACACGCAGGCGCCCACCGCGCCCACGGAGCTGGCCTACACCGAACCGGCCACCGGTCAGATCAAGCTGACCTGGAAGGCGTCCACCGACAACACGGGCGTGACCGGCTACGACATCTACGCCAACAACGAGCTGCGCACCAGCGTCGCCGGCAATGTGACGACGTTCACCGACACCCAGCCCACCGGTTCGACCGTCGCGTACTACGTACGGGCCAAGGACGCGGCCGGAAATGTCTCGGGCAACAGCAACACCGTCACCCGCCAGGGCAACACCGGTGACACGCAGGCGCCCACCATCCCCGCCAACCTCGCCTTCACCGAGCCGTCCTCCGGTCAGATCAAGCTGACCTGGGGCGCCTCGACGGACAACACGGGCGTGACGGGGTACGAGATCTACGCCAACAACGTGCTGCGCCAGACCGTGGCAGGCGATGTCACCACGTACACGGACACCCAGCCCGCCGGGACGACCGTCTCGTACTACGTACGGGCCAAGGACGCGGCGGGCAACCGGTCCGGCAACAGCAACACGGTCACCAGGAACGGCAGCAGCGGCTCGGCGTCGAACCTCGCCGTCGGCAAGCCCATCAGCGCGTCCTCGGTGATCCACACCTTTGTCGCGGAGAACGCCAACGACAACAGCGTCACCACCTACTGGGAGGGCGCGGGCGGCAGCTACCCCAATACCCTCACCGTGAAACTGGGCGCCAACGCGGACACCCAGAGCGTGGTCGTCAAGCTCAACCCGGACAGCAGCTGGGGACCGCGGACCCAGAACATCCAGGTACTGGGGCGTGAGCAGAGCGCGTCGGGCCTCACCAGCCTGGTGGCCGCCAAGGACTACGCGTTCAGCCCGGCGACCGGCAACGCGGTGACCATCCCGGTCAGCGCGCGCGTCGCCGACGTCCAGCTGAAGTTCACCTCCAACACCGGCGCGGGCGCCGGACAGGTGGCGGAGTTCCAGGTGCTCGGCGACCCGGCGCCCAACCCCGACCTCCAGGTCACGGCGGTCAGCGCGGCCCCCGCCGCGCCGGTCGAGTCCGACCCGATCACCCTGTCGGCGACCGTACGCAACGCCGGAGCGGTCGCCGCGCCGGCCAGCACGGTCGATTTCCAGCTCGGCGGCAGCAAGGCGGGCAGCGCTTCGGTGGGCGCCCTGGCGGCAGGCGCCTCGGCCACCGTCACGGCGAACATCGGCCCGCGTGACGCCGGTTCGTACCAGCTCGGCGCGGTCGCGGACCCGGCCAACGCGGTCATCGAGCAGAACGAGACCAACAACTCCTACACCAGCCCCACCCCGCTGGTGGTGAAGCCGGTCTCCAGCTCCGACCTGGTCGCCTCGACCGTCTCCACCTCACCGTCCTCGCCCTCGGCCGGGGACACCGTCACCTTCTCGGTGGCGATCAAGAACCAGGGCACGGTGGCCTCCGCGGCCGGCGCCCATGGCATCACGCTCTCCCTGCTCGACTCCAAGGGCGCCACGGTCAAGACCCTGACGGGCGCGTACAACGGCACCATCGCGGCCGGGGCGACCACCCCGCCGGTGGGCCTCGGCACCTGGGCCGCGGCCAACGGCTCGTACTCCGTGAAGGTGGTACTCGCCGACGACGCCAACGAACTGCCGGTCAAGCGCGCGAACAACACCAGCACCCAGCCGCTGTTCGTCGGGCGCGGCGCCAATATGCCGTACGACATGTACGAGGCGGAGGACGCCACCACGGGCGGCGGCGCACAGGTCGTCGGCCCGAACAGGACCATCGGTGATGTGGCGGGCGAGGCGTCGGGCCGTAAGGCCGTCACGCTCAACAACACCGGCAACTACGTCGAGTTCACCACCAGGGCCAGCACGAACACGCTGGTCACGCGATTCTCGATACCGGACTCGGCGGGCGGCGGTGGCATCGACTCCACCCTGAACGTCTATGTCGACGGCACGTTCCTCAAGGCGATCGACCTCACCTCGAAGTACGCGTGGCTGTACGGAGCGGAGGCCGGCCCCGGCAACTCGCCGAGCTCCGGCGCCCCCCGGCACATCTACGACGAGGCGAACCTGATGCTGGGCAGGACCGTCCCGGCGGGCAGCAAGATCAGGCTCCAGAAGGACGCGGCCAACACCACCACGTACGCGATCGACTTCATCAACCTGGAGCAGGTCACGCAGATCGCCAACCCGGATCCGGCCACGTACACGGTCCCGGCCGGATTCACCCACCAGGACGTGCAGAACGCCCTGGACCGGGTCCGGATGGACACCACGGGGAAGCTGGTCGGTGTCTATCTGCCGCCCGGTGACTACCAGACGTCCAGCAAGTTCCAGGTGTACGGGAAGCCGGTGAAGGTCGTCGGCGCGGGTCCCTGGTTCACCAGGTTCTACGCCCCGGCGACACAGCAGAACACCGATGTCGGCTTCCGCGCGGAGGCCGCGGCGAAGGGCTCGTCCTTCACCGGCTTCGCGTACTTCGGCAACTACACCTCGCGCATCGACGGTCCAGGCAAGGTGTTCGACTTCTCGAATGTCACCGACATCGTGATCGACAACATCTGGAACGAGCACATGGTCTGCCTCTACTGGGGCGCCAACACGGACAACATCACGATCAAGAACTCCCGGATCCGCAACATGTTCGCCGACGGCATCAACATGACCAACGGCAGCACGGACAACCACGTCGTCAACAACGACGCGCGGGCCACGGGCGACGACAGCTTCGCGCTGTTCTCGGCGATCGACGCCGGGGGCGCGGACATGAAGAACAACCTCTACGAGAACCTGACCTCGACCCTCACCTGGCGGGCCGCGGGTGTGGCCGTGTACGGCGGCTACAACAACACCTTCCGCAACATCCATATCGCGGACACGCTCGTGTACTCGGGCATCACGGTCAGCTCGCTGGACTTCGGCTACCCGATGAACGGCTTCGGGACCGATCCGACGACGATCGAGAACGTGTCGATCGTCCGGGCCGGCGGCCACTTCTGGGGGGCGCAGACCTTCCCGGGGATCTGGCTGTTCTCGGCGTCCAAGGTGTTCCAGGGGATCCGGATCAACAATGTCGACATCGTCGATCCGACCTACAGCGGCATCATGTTCCAGACCAACTATGTGGGCGGTCAGCCGCAGTTCCCGATCAAGGACACCATCCTCAGCGACATCTCGATCTCCGGGGCCCGCAAGAGCGGTGACGCGTTCGACGCGAAGTCCGGCTTCGGACTGTGGGCCAACGAGATGCCGGAGGCGGGCCAGGGCCCGGCCGTCGGTGAGGTCACCTTCAACGGTCTGACGCTCAACAACAACGCCGTGGACGTGAAAAACACCACGCCCAACTTCAAGATCAACATCAACCCGTAGGAGGGGCCTCGGGGCCCCCACGGGGCCGTAGTGTGGTGCCGGCCGGTCGCTACCGGCCGGCACCTCGCTTACCGGCTCCTTTACGCTCGAATTACGCTCTCAAGCAAGTAGCTTGCATGCCTTGCGATAGTCTTGCGTGTATGACGCGACGACTTGCTCAGGTGGCGAAGAAGGTTGGGGTCAGTGAGGCCACGGTCAGCCGGGTGCTCAATGGCAAGCCCGGGGTCTCCGAGTCCACGCGCCAGTCGGTGCTGACCGCGCTGGACGTCCTGGGTTACGAGCGGCCGACGCAGCTGCGCGGCGAGCGCGCCCGACTCGTCGGTCTGGTGCTTCCGGAGTTGCAGAACCCCATCTTCCCGGCGTTCGCGGAAGTGATCGGCGGAGCCCTGGCCCAGCAGGGCCTGACGCCGGTGCTCTGCACCCAGACGAAGGGCGGCGTCTCCGAGGCGGACTATGTGGAACTGCTGCTTCAGCAGCAGGTGTCCGGGGTGGTCTTCGCCGGCGGGCTGTTCGCGCAGGCCGACGCCCCGCACGACCACTACCGGCTGCTCGCCGAGCGCAAGATCCCGGTCGTCCTGATCAACGCGCCCATCGAGAACCTCGACTTTCCCTGTATCTCCTGCGACGACGCCGTGGCGGTCGAGCAGGCCTATCGCCATCTCGCCTCGCTCGGCCACGAGCGCATCGGTCTCGTACTCGGCCCCTCCGACCATGTGCCCTCCCGGCGCAAGCTCGCCGCGGCGCTGGCGGCGGCGAAGGCCGCCCGGGTGAAGCTGCCCGACGAGTGCGTCGAGCGGGCCATGTTCTCGCTGGAGGGCGGGCACGCGGCGGCGTCGCGGCTGCTTGACCGGGGCGTCACGGGCATCATCTGCGCGAGTGACCCGCTGGCGCTCGGCGCGGTACGGGCCGCCCGCAGGCGCGGTCTCGACGTACCGCGCGAGGTGTCCGTCGTCGGCTTCGACGACTCCGCTTTCATGAACTGCACCGAGCCTCCGCTGACCACCGTCCGGCAGCCCATCGAGGCCATGGGGCGGGCGGCCGTGGAAATGCTGAGCGCCCAGATCCAGGGCGGCGCGGTGCCGCCCGGTGAGCTGCTGTTCGAGCCGGAGCTGGTGGTACGCGGTTCCACGGCGCAGGCCCCGCGCGGCTGACCGGCGCACACGTCCGAATCCGGGCCCCGCACGCGAACGGCGTGCGGGGCCCGCCGCGTTGCCGGGCCCTTCCGCATACAGATGACCGGACATGCGCACCAACTGTCAAGTATTTGCGAAATCGGGGCGACATATTGCGGACATCCGTAGTTGGTGGTTGAGTGAGCGCCGCCACACAGCGAGCAGCTGTGGGTTTCCCACGCTCCTGCCCAAGAGGGGTCCCACCGATGAGACGTTCCGGGTTCCGCCGCACCTGCACCGCAGCCATAGCCTCCGCGCTCGCCCTCACTGGTCTGGCCGCGTGCGGCTCGGACAGCGAGGACGCCGCCGGTGGCAAGACGAGCATCACCGTGAACTGCATGCCGCCGAAGAGCGCCAAGATCGACCGGCAGAACTTCGAGGACGACATCAAGACGTTCGAGAAGGCGAATCCGGACATCGACGTCGTCGGGCGCGACGCCTTCCCCTGCCAGGACCCGAAGACCTTCGACGCGAAGCTCGCGGGCGGTCAGATGGAGGACGTCTTCTACACGTACTTCACGGACGCCAAGCATGTCGTCGACATCAACCAGGCGGCGGACATCACCTCGTACGTCAAGGAGATGAAGGGCTACAGCGACATCCAGCAGTCGCTGCGCGACGTCTACACCGTTGACGGCAAGGTCTACGGCGTTCCGCGCACCAACTACTCGATGGGCCTCCTCTACAACAAGAAGCTCTTCCAGCAGGCCGGTCTCGACCCCAACAAGCCGCCGGCCACCTGGGAAGAGGTCCGCGCCGCCGCCAAGAAGATCGCGGAGCTCGGCGAGGGCTATGTGGGATACGCCGATTACAGCGCGCAGAACCAGGGCGGCTGGCACTTCACCGCCGAGATCTACTCGCAGGGCGGCGACGTCGTCACCGCGGACGGCAAGAAGGGGAGCGTCGACACCCCCGAGGGCAAGGCCGTCCTGCAGACCCTCAAGGACATGCGCTGGACCGACAACTCCATGGGGACCAAGCAGCTCCTGATCCTCAACGACGTCCAGCAGATGATGGGCTCCGGCAAGCTCGGTATGTACATCTCCGCGCCGGACAACGTGCCGATCCTGGTCAAGGAGAAGGGCGGCAAGTACGAGGACCTCGCGCTCGCCCCGATGCCCGGCGGCAAGGGCACGCTCATCGGCGGCGACGGCTACATGTTCAACAAGAAGGCCTCCCCCGAGCAGATCAGGGCCGGCCTGAAGTGGCTGGAGTTCCAGACGAACGCCCCGGGCACCGGGCTCAACAACTGGAAGCGCGCGGCCGATCTGAAGGCCCCGGTCGGACTCCCCGAGCCCCGGCTGTGGAGCGGCGCCACGGACGCCAAGGACCAGGAGCTGAAGAAGCAGTACGCCAACGTCCCGGTCGAGAACTACCAGGCGTTCCTGGACGGCAGCCAGCAGCTCACCGCGAAGCTGGAGCCCCCGAAGGCCCAGCAGATCTACTCGGTCCTCGACGGGGCGGTCTCCGCGGTCCTCACCAAGAAGGACGCCGACATCGACGGTCTCCTCAAGGACGCGCAGTCCAAGATCGACGGAATCCTGGCGCGAGGCTGACGCGTCGATGAAGACTGCCCAGGCCCCCCACCGGTCCGCCGCCGCGCCGCCCGCCACTCCGGGGCCGCGCCCGGCGGGCCGCGCCGCCGCGGGCCCCCTCCGCCGCAAGCTGTCCCACCAGGCGCGCGCCTACGCGTTCCTGATCGGCGGCCTCGTCTGCTTCGCGCTGTTCTCCTGGTACCCGGCGATCCGCGCGGTGATCATCGCCTTCCAGAAGTACACCCCCGGGTCGGCTCCGGAGTGGGTGGGGACCGCGAACTTCACCCATGTCTTCGACGACCCCGAGTTCGGGGCGGCCTGGCGCAACACCCTCACCTTCACCCTGCTCGCCCTGCTGATCGGGTTCGCGGTCCCGTTCGTGATGGCGCTCGTCCTCAATGAACTGCGCCACGCGAAGGCGTTCTTCCGTGTGGTCGTCTATCTCCCGGTGATGATCCCGCCGGTGGTCAGCGCCCTGCTGTGGAAGTGGTTCTACGATCCGGGCGCCGGTCTCGCCAACGAGGCGCTGCGCTTTCTCCATCTGCCCACCTCGAACTGGACCAACGGCGCGGACACCGCGCTCCTCTCCCTCGTCATCGTCGCGACCTGGGCGAACATGGGCGGCACGGTCCTGATCTATCTCGCCGCGCTCCAGGGGATCCCGGGGGAGCTGTACGAGGCGGCCGAGCTGGACGGCGCCAACATCTGGCAGCGGGTGCGCCATGTGACCGTCCCGCAGACCCGCTTCATCATCCTGATGCTGATGCTGCTCCAGATCATCGCGACGATGCAGGTGTTCACGGAGCCCTTTGTGATCACCGGCGGCGGGCCGGAGAACTCCACCGTCACGATCCTCTATCTCATCTACAAGTACGCCTTTCTCTACAACGACTTCGGCGGGGCCTGCGCCCTGAGCGTGATGCTGCTGATCGTGCTCAGCCTCTTCTCCGCCCTCTATCTGCGGCTCACCCGCACCGACGACTGAGAGAGGAGCGCGACGCATGATCCGACGTACCTCGGCCGTACGCACCCCCGCTGTACGCACCCCGGCCGTACGCACCCTCGTCTCCCCCCTCGCGCTCGCGAGCACCCGCGGCAGGACGCTCTACTGGATCGTCTTCTGCGGGGTCGTCCTCGCGTTCGTCCTGGCCTTCCTGTTCCCGGTGTACTGGATGGCCTCCGGGGCCATGAAGTCGCCGGACGAACTGGTGCGGACGCCGCCGACGCTGATCCCCGACGCCTGGCATCTCAGCGCGTACACCGATGCCTGGGACCTGATGCAGCTCCCCACGCATCTGTGGAACACCGTGGTCCAGGCCGCCGGAGCCTGGATCCTCCAGATCGTCTTCTGTACGGCGGCGGCCTACGCCCTGTCCAAACTGAAGCCGGCGTTCGGGAAGGTGATCCTGGGCGGCATCCTCGCCACCCTGATGGTCCCCGCCCAGGCGCTGCTCGTACCGAAGTACCTGACCATCGCCGATCTGCCGCTGATCCACACCAGCCTGCTCAACGACCCGCTGGGGATCTGGCTGCCGGCCGTGGCCAACGCGTTCAACCTCTATCTGCTGAAGCGATTCTTCGACCAGATCCCGCGCGATGTGCTGGAGGCGGCGGAGATCGACGGCGCGGGAAAGCTCCGTACCCTCTGGTCGATCCTGCTGCCCATGTCACGGCCGGTGCTCGGCGTGGTCTCCATCTTCGCGCTGGTCGCCGTGTGGCAGGACTTCCTCTGGCCGCTGATGGTCTTCTCGGACACCGACAAACAACCCATCAGCGTCGCGCTGGTCCAGCTGTCGCAGAACATCCCGCTGTCGGTACTCATCGCCGCCATGGTGATCGCCAGTATCCCGATGGTCCTGATGTTCCTGGTGTTCCAGCGCCACATCATCGCCGGTATCAGCACCGGCAGCACCAAGGGCTGACCAGGACCCCCAGGGCCCAACATCGTGAAAGGAAGTCGTATGGAAGGCAGCCCTCTGGTGCCCGCCGACACGAATTGGTGGCGCGACGCCGCCATTTACCAGATCTACGTACGCAGCTTCGCCGACGGTGACGGAGACGGCACCGGAGATCTCGCGGGCGTACGGGCGAGGCTGCCGTATCTCGTGCGACTCGGGGTGGACGCCATCTGGTTCACCCCCTGGTATCTCTCCCCCCTCGCCGACGGTGGCTACGACGTGGCGGACTACCGCTCCATCGACCCCGCCTTCGGCACCCTCGCCGAGGCCGAGAAGCTCATCGCCGAGGCGCGTGAACTGGGTATCCGCACGATCATCGACGTCGTACCCAACCATGTCTCCGACCAGCACGCCTGGTTCAAGGCCGCGCTGGCCGCCGGCTCCGGCAGCCCCGAGCGCGAGCTGTTCCACTTCAGACCCGGGCGCGGCGAGAACGGTGAGATCCCGCCGAACGACTGGATCTCCGAATTCGGCGGCACCCCCTGGACCCGGCTGGACGACGGCGAGTGGTATCTGCATCTCTTCGCCTCCGAGCAGCCCGACCTCAACTGGGCCCATCCCGCGGTGCGCCGGGAGCACGAGGACGTGCTGCGCTTCTGGTTCGAACGGGGCGTCGCCGGCGTACGGATCGACTCGGCCGCGCTGCTCGCCAAGGACCCGGCGCTGCCGGACTTCACCGCGGGCCGCGACCCGCATCCCTATGTCGACCTCGACGAACTGCACGACATCTACCGCTCCTGGCGTGCCATCGCCGATGAGTACGACGCCGTCTTCGTCGGCGAGGTCTGGCTGCCCGACACCGAGCGGTTCGTGCGCTATCTGCGCCCGGACGAACTGCACACGGCGTTCAACTTCAACTTCCTGGCCTGCCCCTGGGACCCGGACCTGCTGCGGACCGCGATCGACGAGACGGTCGCCGAGCACGCGCCCGTCGGCGCCCCGGCCACCTGGGTGCTCTGCAACCACGATGTGACCCGCACGGTCACCCGCTACGGGCGGGAGTCCAGCGGCTTCGACTTCGCGGCCAAGGCGTTCGGCACCCCGACGGACACCGAGCTCGGCACCCGCCGGGCGCGCGCCGCCGCGCTGCTCTCGCTGGCGCTCCCCGGCGCCGTCTATCTCTACCAGGGCGAGGAACTGGGGCTGCCCGAGGTGGAGATCCCGCGCGACCGGATCCAGGACCCGATGCACTTCCGCTCCGGCGGCACGGATCCGGGGCGTGACGGCTGCCGGGTGCCGCTGCCCTGGACGGCCGACGCGCCGTACGCGGGGTTCGGCTCGGAGACCGAACCATGGCTGCCGCAGCCGGAGTCATGGGGCTCGTACGCCGCGGATCTCCAGGGGGCCGATCCGGCGTCGATGCTCACCCTCTACCGCGAGGCCCTGCGGCTGCGCCGTACGGAACCGGGCTTCGGGGACGGGCCGATGAGCTGGCTGGAGGCCGCGGCCGGGGTGCTGTCCTTCGCCCGCACCGACGGTCTGGTCTGTGTCGTCAACCTCGCGGAGGAACCGGCGGAACTCCCCGCCCACACACGTGTCCTGCTCACCAGCGGCCCGCTGGACGGCGGGCGCCTCCCGCGGGACACGGCGGCCTGGCTGCGGCGCTGAGCCACTGGACGGGCAGGTCCGCGACGGGACCGCGGACCTACCCGTCCTGGCAACCGCGACGGCCATGCCGTACAGCCCTCGTCCGCCCAGCCCGGATCCGTCCCGCTCAGGGCAGGTCCCTGGGCGGACGAGGGCCGTCGTACCGGCCGCTCGGCCGCATCCGCAGCGGCCGTTCGCCGTACTCCTCGATGGCGTGCGCGATCCACCCCGCCGTACGGGCCACCGCGAAGACCGTCTCGCCCGCCTCGGCCGGCATCCCGGCGGTCACCGACAGCGCCGCCAGCGCCAGATCGACATTGGCGTGCGGAGCGACATGACGGGCGGTGGTCGCCTCCACCTCGCGCGCCGCCGCCAGCACGGGACCCGCGCCCGGCAGCTCGGCCACGACGGTGAACAGCGCCTCGGCGCGCGGGTCCCGCCCCGGATAGAGGCGGTGGCCCAGCCCCGGCACCGGGCGGCCGGCCCGTAGATGGTCCGCCACCACGGCCGCCGCGCTGCCCCGCTCCAGCACGTCGGTCAGCATCCGGTGGGCGAGGCCGCTGGCCGCGCCGTGCAGCGGTCCCTCCAGCGCGCCGAGACCCGCGGACACCACGGCATACGGGTGCGCGCGGGCGGAAGCGGCGACCCGGACGGCGAGCGTGGAAGCCGCCAGATCATGGTCGATGAGCAGAGAAAGCGCCATGTCCAGGGCGCGTACGCCCGGTTCACCCGGCTCGCGCGCGGTCAGCCGCGACCACAGCCGGCGGGCCAGCAGACCGTCACCGTCCCGGGGCGGGCCGACCGCGGGGAGCGCGTCCACGAGCGTGGGGATGAGCGTACGGGCGGTGGCCAGTACCGCGTCCCGCGAGAGGTCGAAGCGCAGCGGATCGGCCACCGACGCCGCGATGGCGGCCACCCGCAGGCGGTCCGTCGGGCCGCTGTGCGCGGGCAGGGCCCCGACCGCGCGCCGGGCGGCGGCAAGGGCCTCGGCCGGGGCGGTGAACCGTACCCCCGTCCGCATCGTGTCCGTCCAGAGCCAGTCGGCGATCTCCTCGTAGTGGAAACGCCGCGCCAGCTCCGTCGCGTCCACACCCCGGAAGTAGTAGCGGTCCGTGTCGATGAGCGTGATGCCGGTACGGATCTGGAATGCGTCGGGGCCCGCCGAGGGCTCGCGCCTGCCCTTGCGGACGAGCGCGTCGACCTCTCGAGTGTCGAAGGTGCTGCCGCGTCCCGCCGGGTCGCGGCGGCTGGAGAGCTGGCCCCGGCTGACATACGCGTAGACCGTCTCCGGCTTCACCCCGAGCCGCTCGGCCGCCTCCCGGGTGGTCAGCCGCTGTTCCTCGTCGTCCATGACCTCACCGTACATGTATTGATTCAATCAACATTGACAGTGATTGAGTAAAGCATGGACAGTCGAATCAAGCCCAAGGAGGAACCATGCCGACCACCGGGACCACCGGGACCACGGGGGCCACCACTCCCGCCACCACGCCTGCCGTCACCACGCCTGCCGTCACCCCGGCCCAAGCCCCAGCCAACGCTCCGGCCCCCGCCGCCGTACCGCGCGGACTCGCCGGCGTCGTCGTCACCGACACCGCGCTCGGGGATGTCAGGGGAGCCGAGGGCTTCTACCACTACCGCCAGTACTCCGCCGTCGAGCTGGCCCGGAAACGGGGCTTCGAGGACGTCTGGTACCTGATGTTCCACGGCGAACTGCCGGACGCCGCCAGGCGGGCGGAGTTCACGGAGCGGACCGCCCGTCTGCGCCGGCTGCCCAAGGATGTCCGAGCGGCACTGCCCGTCATCGCCGGGGCCTGCGCCCGGTCAGGACCGCTCGCCGGGCTGCGCACCGCCCTCTCGCTCTTCGGCGCCCGCGCCGGGATGCGCCCGCTGTACGACATCGAAGCCGACGCCCGCCGTACGGACGCCCTCGCGGCCTGCGCCGCCGTACCGACGATGCTGACGGCCCTCTACCGGCTCGGCCAGGGGCTGGAACCGGTCGAACCGCGCGACGATCTGCCCCACGCCGCCAACTACCTCTACATGCTCACCGGTTCGGAACCGGACCCCGAGCGGGCGCGGGCGATCGAGCGCTATCTGATTTCCACCATCGACCACGGTTTCAACGCCTCCACCTTCACCGCCCGGGTCATCGCCTCCACCGGGGCCGATCTGGCCGCCGCTCTGGTGGGCGCCGTCGGGGCGCTCTCGGGGCCGCTGCACGGCGGCGCGCCGAGCCGGGCACTCGACACGCTCGACGCCATCGGGACCGTGGACCGTATCGATCCCTGGATCAGGGAACGCGTCGGCGCGGGGGACCGGATCATGGGCTTCGGCCACCCCGTCTACCGCACCGAGGACCCCCGCTCCCGCATGCTGCGCGAGATCGCCGAGAGCTTCGGCGGCCCGTTGGCCGACTTCGCCGTCCAGGTCGAGTCACGGGTCGAGGCGATCCTCGCCGAGCTCAAGCCGGGCCGTGAGCTGCACACCAATGTGGAGTTCTACGCGGGCGTGGTCATGGAGCTGTGCGGGCTGCCGCGCGCGATGTTCACGCCGACCTTCGCCGCCGCGCGGGTGGTCGGCTGGAGCGCCAATATCCTGGAGCAGGCGGCGGACTCCAAGATCATTCGCCCGGCGGCCCGCTATGTGGGACCGCCCCCGCCCCAGCCGGTGCCGGCCGGCTGAGCGGGACGGAACCCGACCCGGCACGGAGGCGCGCGCGTGAGCAGGAAGCAGATCCCGGTGGTCGTCCTCACCGGCTTTCTGGGATCGGGCAAGACGACCTTGCTCAACCATCTGCTGCGCCGCCGCGCCGGCAACAGGATCGCGGTGGTCGTCAATGACTTCGGCGCCATCGAGATCGACACCATGACGGTCGCGGGACAGGTCGGCTCGACGGTCTCGCTCGGCAACGGCTGTCTGTGCTGCGCCGTGGACGCGAGCGAACTCGACGGCTATCTGGAGCGGCTGACCCGGCCGTCCGCCCGGATCGACATCGTCGTCATCGAGGCCAGCGGACTGGCGGAACCGCAGGAACTCGTCCGGATGATCCTCACCGGCGACCATCCGCACGCCGTGTACGGGGGACTGGTCCAGGTCGTCGACGCCGCCGAGTTCGATGCCACCCGGGCGCGCCATCCCGAGATCGACCGGCATGTCTCGATCGCCGATCTCGTGGTGCTCAACAAGACCGACCGGGTGGCGGAGACGGAACACCGGCGCGTCCTCGCCACCCTGGAGCGACTGGGTCCGGGGACGCCGGTGGTCTCCGCCTCGTACGGGCGGATCGACCCGGAGCTGCTCTTCGACCCGGCGGTCCTGCCCGACGAGGAGGAGAAGGCGCGCCAGCTCTCCTTCGAGGACCTGTACGAGGAGACGCACGCCCAGGAGACACACGGCGCCCATGGCGATCACGCGTCCCACGACGGGCATCTCCACGCGGCCTACGAGAGCGTGTCCTTCACCGCCGGGGCACCCATGAACCCGCGGCGGCTCATGGCCTTCCTCGACTCCCGGCCCCCGGGGCTCTACCGGATCAAGGGATTCGTCGACTTCGGGTCGGCCGACCCGGCCAACCGCTACGCCCTGCACGCGGTCGGCCGGGCGCTGCGCTTCCACCCGGCGCCCTGGGGCCGCGGTGAGGAACGCCTCACCCAGCTGGTGCTGATCGGCTCGGGAATCGACCGGGAGGCCCTGCTCAAGGAGCTGGACGCCTGTCAGGAGACGGAACCGCGGGACGCCCCCGCCGTCGACCGGAGCGGCATGTGGGGCGTCCTGCGCTACGTACCCGACCTGACCGAGCCCGAGCCCGGGTACGGGTCCGAGCCCGAAAGCCTGGACTTGGACCCGTACCCGGACCCGTACCCGGACATGCCGTGAGCGGACCGTCCGTCAGTGCGCGGGGCCGGCCAGTGTCTCGACCGCCTTCGTGAACGGCGTGCCCGAACCGTCCCGGCGCGGATCGGGCGCCGGCAGCTCCACCGGAGCCCCGGTCTTCGTGGCCGCCCGAGCCGGACTCGCTCCCGCCCAGGCCAGGACCAGCATGTCCTCGCCCTTCAGGAACCGGTGACAGCGCACACCGCCCGTGGCCCGCCCCTTGCGCGGGTACTGGTCGAACGGGGTGAGCTTGGCCGTACGCGCCGAATCGTCCAGCGTGCCGTGTGAGCCGGTGAGCGTGAAGACCACGCCGTCCACCGCCGGATCCACCGCGGTGAAGGAGATCACCGAGGCGCCCTCGGCGAGCTTGACGCCCGCCATACCGCCCGCGGGCCGGCCCTGCGGCCGTACCTGCGAGGCCGGATAGCGCAGCAGTTGGGCGTCGGAGGTGATGAACACCAGGTCCTCCTCGCCGGTCCGCAGCTCCGCGCCGCCGACGATCCGGTCGCCCTCCTTGAGACCGATGACCTCCAACTCGTCCTTGTTGGACGGATAGTCGGGCACCACCCGCTTGACCACACCCTGGAGCGTGCCCAGCGCGAGCCCCGGGGACGACTCGTCCAGGGTGGTCAGACAGACCAGCTCCTCGTCACCCTCCAGCGAGAGGAACTCCGAGACGGGCGCCCCGCCGGACAGGCTCGGCGCCGAGGCCGTGTCCGGCAGCTGGGGCAGGTCGATCACCGCGATCCGCAGCAGCCGTCCGGTGGAGGTCACCGCGCCGATGTCGCCGCGCGCCGTCGCCGGCACGGCGGAGACGATCACATCGTGCTTGACGCGCTTGCCGTCACCGCCCTCCAGCGGCTCGCCATTGACCGTACGGGCCAGCAGACTGGTGGACGAGAGCAGCACCCGGCACGGGTCGTCCGCGACCTCCAGCGGCACCGACGCGACGGACGAACTCGCCGACTCCAGCAGCACCGTGCGCCGCGGGGTGCCGAATTTCTTTGACACCGCGGCCAGTTCGGACGAGACCAGCTTGCGCAGCTCGGCGTCCGACTCCAGGATTCCGGTCAGCTCGTCGATCTCGCCGTTGAGCCGGTCGCGCTCGCTCTCCAACTCGATCCGGTCGAACCGGGTGAGCCGGCGCAGCGGCGTGTCCAGGATGTACTGCGTCTGGATGTCGCTGAGCGAGAAGCGCTCGATCAGCCGCTCCTTGGCCTGCGCGGAATTGTCGCTGGACCGGATGAGCCGGATGACCTCATCGATGTCGATGAGCGCGACGAGCAGTCCCTCGACCAGGTGAAGCCGGTCGCGCCGCTTCGTCCGCCGGAACTCGCTGCGCCGGCGCACCACGTTGAAGCGGTGGTCCAGATAGACCTCAAGCAGCTCCTTCAGGCCCAGCGTCAGCGGCTGGCCGTCGACCAGCGCCACATTGTTGATCCCGAAGGTCTCCTCCATCGGCGTGAGCTTGTAGAGCTGCTCAAGCACCGCCTCGGGCACGAAACCGTTCTTGACCTCGATGACCAGGCGCAGTCCGTGCGCCCGGTCCGTGAGGTCCTTGACGTCCGCGATGCCCTGGAGCTTCTTGGCCGAGACCAGATCCTTGATCTTCGCGATCACCTTCTCGGGACCCACCGCGAACGGCAGTTCTGTGACGACCAGGCCCTTTCGGCGCGCGGAGACATCCTCGACCGTCGCGGTGGACCGGATCTTGAACGTCCCCCGGCCCTTCTCGTAGGCGTCCTTGATGCCGGCCAGCCCGACGATCCGGCCACCGGTGGGCAGATCGGGACCCGGCACGAAACGCATCAGCGTGTCCAGGTCGGCGCCCGGGTGCTTGATCAGATGGCGTGCGGCCGCCACGACCTCCCCCAGGTTGTGCGGCGGCATGTTCGTCGCCATCCCGACCGCGATCCCGGAGGCGCCGTTGACCAGCAGGTTCGGATACGCGGCCGGAAGCGTGACCGGTTCCTGCTCCTGGCCGTCGTAATTCGACTCGAAATCGACGGTGTCCTCGTCGATCGACTCCGTCATCAGTGACGTGGCGTCGGCCATCCGGCACTCGGTGTAACGCATGGCGGCCGGCGGGTCGTCGTTACCGAGCGAACCGAAGTTGCCATGGCCGTCCACCAGCGGCAGCCGCATGGAGAACGGCTGTGCCATACGGACCATGGCGTCATAGATCGACGCGTCTCCGTGCGGATGGAGCTTGCCCATCACCTCACCCACGACGCGCGCGCACTTCACATAGCCGCGGTCGGGGCGCAGGCCCATCTCGTTCATCTGGTACACGATGCGGCGGTGTACGGGCTTCATACCGTCGCGGGCGTCCGGCAGGGCCCGGGAGTAGATCACCGAATAGGCGTACTCAAGGAAGGAGCCCTGCATTTCATCGACCACGTCGATGTCGAGGATCTTCTCCTCGAAGTCCTCCGGCGGCGGGGTCTTCGTGCTGCGGCGGGCCATCGCGGCTGCGGCTCCTTCACAGTTCTGAACGGCAACTTCTCTGACTGACGCGGACCATTGTGGACCGCGCCGCTGACAACCCCGACCTCGACCCGTCGTTGAGCACGCGTCGGGGGTGCCCGGCACCGGGAACTTCGCCAGGTGCGAGCACGCTTGCATACAGTGGCAGGACTTCTCCATATCGCGATCGAAGGGACGTACATGCCCATGGGTCACACGGCCACAGCGCAGGCCGGTTCCGGCGGCCTGACAGCGACCGAGCACCGCCTGGCCAACGGCCTGCGCGTGGTGCTCTCCGAGGACCACCTGACCCCGGTCGCCGCGGTGTGCCTCTGGTACGACGTCGGCTCACGGCACGAGGTCAAGGGCCGTACGGGACTCGCCCACCTCTTCGAGCACCTGATGTTCCAGGGCTCGGCGCAGGTGCAGGGGAACGGCCACTTCGAGCTGGTGCAGGGGGCGGGCGGCTCCCTGAACGGCACCACCAGCTTCGAGCGCACCAACTATTTCGAGACGATGCCCACCCACCAGCTGGAGCTGGCGCTCTGGCTGGAAGCCGACCGGATGGGCTCGCTGCTCGCCGCGCTCGACGACGAGTCCATGGAGAACCAGCGGGACGTCGTCAAGAACGAGCGCCGCCAGCGGTACGACAATGTGCCCTACGGTACGGCCTTCGAGCGGCTGACCGCGCTCGCCTACCCCGAGGGCCACCCGTACCACCACACCCCGATCGGCTCGATGGCCGACCTGGACGCGGCGACCCTGGAGGACGCCCGCGCCTTCTTCCGTACGAACTACGCGCCCAACAACGCGGTGCTCTCGGTCGTCGGCGACATCGACCCCGAGCGGACACTCGCCTGGATCGAGAAGTACTTCGGCTCGATCCCGTCCCACGACGGCAAGCAGCCGCCGCGCGACGGCTCGCTCCCGGACACCATCGGTGAGCAGCTGCGCGAGGAGGTCCACGAGGAGGTCCCGGCGCGCGCGCTGATGGCCGCCTACCGGCTGCCGCACGACGGCACCCGCGAGTGCGACGCCGCGGATCTCGCGCTGACCGTCCTCGGCGGCGGCGAGTCCTCCCGGCTCCACAACCGGCTGGTGCGCCGTGACCGGACCGCGGTCGCCGCGGGCTTCGGGCTGCTGCGCCTGGCGGGCGCGCCCTCCCTCGGCTGGCTGGACGTGAAGACGTCCGGCGGCGTCGAGGTCCCGGAGATCGAGGCCGCGGTCGACGAGGAGCTGGCACGCTTCGCCGCCGAGGGCCCCACCGCCGAGGAGATGGAGCGGGCCCAGGCCCAGCTGGAGCGCGAGTGGCTGGACCGGCTCGGTACGGTCGCCGGCCGCGCCGACGAGCTGTGCAGGTTCGCCGTGCTCTTCGGCGACCCGCAGCTGGCGCTGACCGCGGTGACCCGCGTGCTGGACGTCACCGCCGAAGAGGTACGCGCCGTCGCCGCGGCGCGACTGCGCCCCGACAACCGCGCGGTGCTGGTCTACGAGCCGGTCACCGCCGAGGGCGACGACGCCTCCGCCGATGAAGACGAGACCGACGAGCACGAGGGGGCGGACCAGTGACCGACGCTGCCGTGACCATGGACTTCCACCCGCGCCCGACGGCGGGCGAGGCTCGCCCCTGGGCCTTCCCCGCCCCCGGGCGCGGCACTCTCGACAATGGCCTGACGGTGCTGCGCTGCGACCGCCCAGGGCAGCAGGTGGTGGCGGTCGAGATCAATCTCGACGCCCCGCTGGACGCCGAGCCCGATGGGCTCGACGGCATCGCCACGATCATGGCGCGGGCGTTCTCCGAGGGCACCGACAAGCACAGCGCCGAGGAGTTCGCCGCCGAGCTGGAGCGCTGCGGCGCCACGCTCGACGCGCACGCCGACCACCCGGGCGTCCGGCTCTCCCTGGAGGTCCCGGTCTCCCGGCTGCCCAAGGCGCTCGGCCTGCTCGCCGAGGCGCTTCGCGCCCCCGCCTTCGCGGACAGCGAGATCGAGCGGCTTGTGCGCAACCGCCTCGACGAGATCCCGCACGAGACCGCCAACCCGGCCCGCCGCGCCGCCAAGCAGCTCGCCAAGGAGCTGTTCCCGGCCTCCTCGCGCATGTCACGGCCGCGCCAGGGCACCGAGGAGACGGTGGAGCGCATCGACTCCGCGGGCGTGCGCGCCTTCTACGAGGCGCATGTACGCCCCGCCACCGCCACCGCCGTGATCGTCGGTGATCTCACCGGAGTCGATCTGGACGAGGTGCTCGCCGACACCCTGGGCACCTGGACGGGCGACACCGTCGCACCCCGTCCCGTACCGCCCGTGACCGCCGACGACACGGGCCGCGTGGTGATCGTGGACCGGCCGGGCGCCGTGCAGACCCAGCTGCTGATCGGCCGCATCGGCGCCGACCGGCACGACCGGGTCTGGCCCGCCCAGGTCCTCGGCACGTACTGCCTGGGCGGCACGCTCACCTCCCGGCTCGACCGCGTGCTGCGCGAGGAGAAGGGCTACACCTACGGTGTCCGGGCCTTCGGCCAGGTGCTGCGCTCCTCGGCACCCGACGCGCCGGGCGGTGCGACCGGCGCGGCGATGCTCGCCATCAGCGGCTCCGTCGACACCGCCTCCACCGGCCCCGCGCTGGACGACCTCTGGACGGTGCTGCGCACCCTCGCGGCCGAGGGGCTGACCGACGCCGAGCGCGATGTGGCCGTCCAGAACCTGGTGGGGGTGGCCCCGCTGAAGTACGAGACGGCGGCCTCCGTGGCGGGCACGCTGGCCGACCAGGTCGAGCAGTTCCTCCCGGACGACTTCCAGGCGCGGCTGTACGCGCGGCTGGCCGAGACCGGCACGGTCGAGGCGACGGCCGCGGCCGTCAACGCCTTCCCGGTGGACCGGCTCGTCACCGTGCTCGTCGGTGACGCCGCCCAGATCAAGGAGCCGGTGACGGCTCTCGGGATCGGTGAGGTGACGGTCGTCACCGGCTGATCCGGCCCCTCCATGGAACCCCGGCGGCTTCGGCCGCCGGGGTTTCCCTTTATGTCCGTCTTTGTTGGTGAGAATGACTGTCTGCCCTGTGGTGTGTGCAACAAAGGGGCCTGTCTGTTTGGTGATTGAAAGACGACCCGCTTAACGTCGGTCCGGCTGTTCGCCAGTTACGCCGCGTCCGCGGCATCGGACAGTCATCGCCGAGTCCCCGTCAGGCGCGAGCCCGGGGAGCCGGGGACCCATGAAGTCCCTGGGGTGAATCGGACGGCCTTCGCGGCTCGGTCGCGCGGAGGGGTCCGTAGGAGACCTTCCTGCTCCGAACCCGTCAGCTAACCCGGTAGGCGAGAAGGAAGGAAAGGACCAGCCACTCCATGGCGTTCACCCGTGCCACCGGGAAGCATCGTGCCCGCGGCCGTACGATCCGCAGGAGCGCGCATGTCGCGGGCGCCGCGACTCTCACCGCCACCGGCGTCATCAGCACCCTCGCCGCTTCCCCGGCGCTCGCCGCCGACACCGACGTGGCCGCCGCCCGGCAGATCGGTCTGACCCAGGCCCTGGTCATCAACGACTCCCTCGCCGGCGCCATCGACGCCCAGGCCGACGCGCAGGCCCGGGCCGCCGCCGAGGCCGAGGCGGAAGCCGCGGCGAAGGCGAAGGCGGCGCGCGAGGCGGAGGCCCGCGCCGAGGAGATCCGTGCCGAGAAGGAGCGCGCGGCGCGGGCCGCGGAGCGCGAACGCCTCAACGCCTTCCAGCTCCCCATCGCCGGCTCGTATGTCACCACCGGATACCGGGCGGGCGGCTCGCTCTGGTCCTCCGGCAGCCACTCGGGCGTCGACTTCCGCGCGGCCTCCGGCACGTCCGTCGTCGCCGTGGGGACGGGCACCGTGGTCGAGGCGGGCTGGGGCGGCTCCTACGGCAACAACATCGTGCTGCGGATGAGCGACGGCACGTACACCCAGTACGGCCACCTCTCGTCGATCGCTGTCGCCGTCGGCCAGAGCGTCACCCCGGGCCAGCGGATCGGCCTCTCCGGCGCGACCGGCAACGCCACCGGGCCGCACCTCCACTTCGAGGCAAGGACGGGCCCCGACTACGGCTCGGACATCGACCCCGTCGCGTATCTGCGCGCGCACGGCGTGAACGTCTGACCACTTCGCCACCCGAAGGCCCCGGCGCACGCCGGGGCCTTCGGTGTTCCACCCCCCGTCCGCCGCGGTCCGCTGGCCAAAAGATATCCATGGATTACGGGCACCCATCGGAAATTCTCGATGATTGCAATAGAGTCACGGAACAGGCGTCGATCGGCTGCGTTTCGCGCGTATTAAGGCGGAGGTTCGGACATGCGCATTCCCGCGCACTCGGTATGCACGGCGATTCGCGACGACATCGTCTCCGGCGTATTCGAACGTGGCGGCCGGCTCACGGAGGAGCAGCTGGCGCGACGCTACGGCGTCTCCCGCGTCCCCGTGCGCGAGGCCCTGCGCACGCTGGAGTCCGAGGGCTTCGTGACCACCCGCCGCCATGTCGGCGCCTGTGTGGCCGAGCCCACGGAGCAGGAGGCGGCGGACCTTCTTGAGGTGCGGCTTCTGCTGGAGCCGCTGGGCGCCGCGCGCGCCGCCCAGCGCCGTACGGAGGCCCATCTCAAGGTGCTGCGCGGCCTGGTCAGACTGGGGCAGGAGCGGGCCCGCAGAGGCCAGGGCGAGGATCTGCGCTCGCTCGGCGGCTGGTTCCACGAGACGCTCGCCCAGGCGTCGGGCAGTCCGGCGCTCACCGCCCCGCTCACCCAGCTCCGGCACAAGATCGCCTGGATGTATGTGGTCGACCGGCCCGCCAGCCCCGTGGAGTCCTGGGCGGAGCACGGCGCGATCGTGGACGCGGTGGCGCGCGGCGACGCGGAGCGGGCGCGGGCACTGACGGCGCTGCACGCGGAGCGCACCGCGGCGGTCCACCGCTTGAAGCGGCCGGAGCGCGGCCGGGAAAAGGTGAGGGCTTCGCAACATACCGTAAACACCGCGGGTGTCCGCGATTAACATTCACGCCGTATACAAAGAAGAGAAAAGGCGGGGCGCCTTTCCGGTGCCCGCACGGAAAACGGAGCCGCGGTCCGCTGAATTCAGCGAACCGCGGCTCCGTCGTGGAAATAGGCTCCGGCGTCCGGGACGTCGGGGACCGTCCCTGGAAGTGCTCGGACCGTCCGGGGAAGTGCTCAGACCGTCTCGGGCAGCTCGTCGAGACCTTCGGCGACCAGCTTCGCCAGCCGGTCCAGCGCGGCGTCGGCGCCCTCCGCCTCGGAAGCGAGCACGACCTCCTCGCCACCCTGCGCGCCCAGACCGAGCACGGCGAGCATCGACGCGGCGTTGACGGGGTTGCCGTCGGCCTTCGCGATCGTCAGCGGGACGCCGGCGGCCGTGGCGGCGCGGACGAAGATGGAGGCGGGACGGGCGTGCAGGCCCTCGGCCCAGCCGACATTGACGCGGCGCTCAGCCATGGTGTTGCCCTTCAAGTCTCAAAAACGATGTCTAGACCAGCGTCTCATGTGCCACGAATTGCTCCGGTGCCGACCCCGGACGGACCCCGCGCGGACCGCGGATCCGCCCCCGTCACCGCCCCGGGACCCCGGGCCGTGGAGCGGCCCGCACCGTAGGCTTTGCCCATGGAGACGCCGTCGGACCACGCGTACCCCGATCACTGGGAAGCGGATGTGGTGCTGCGCGACGGAGGCACCGCGCGGATCAGGCCCATCACCACCGCGGACGCGGAACGGCTGGTCAGCTTCTACGAACAGGTCTCCGACGAGTCGAAGTACTACCGGTTCTTCGCCCCCTACCCACGCCTCTCCGACCGGGACGTGCACCGCTTCACCCACCACGACTACGTGGACCGGGTGGGGCTCGCCGTGACGGTGGGCGGCGAGTTCATCGCGACCGTACGGTACGACCGCATCGACGAGCGGGGGCTCCCGGCCACCGCGCCCGCCGACGAGGCCGAGGTCGCCTTCCTCGTCCAGGACGCGCATCAGGGGCGCGGTGTCGCCTCGGCCCTGCTGGAACACATCGCGGCGGTCGCCCGCGAACGGGGCATCCGGCGCTTCGCCGCGGAGGTGCTGCCCGCCAACAACAAGATGATCAAGGTGTTCCGGGACGCCGGATACACGCAGAAGCGCAGCTTCGAGGACGGCTCCGTACGCCTCACCCTGGACCTCGAACCCACCGCCGAATCCCTCGCCGTGCAGCGCGGCCGCGAGCAGCGCGCCGAGGCGCGCTCGGTGCAGCGCCTGCTCACCCCGGGCTCGGTCGCCGTCGTCGGCACGGGGCGCGCGCCCGGCGGTGTCGGCCGTACCGTCCTGCGCAATCTGCTCGCAGCGGGCTTCACCGGACGCGCCTACGCGGTGAACCACGCCTTCGCCGAGGACCTGCGCGAGCTGGACGGCGCCCCCGCCTTCCGGTCCGTCGCGGCGATCGGCGACCCGGTCGACCTCGCGGTCCTCGCCGTACCGGCGGAGCGGGTGCCGGAAGCGGTCGCCGACTGCGGCCGGCACGGCGTCCGGGGCCTGGTGGTCCTCTCCGCCGGTTACGCGGAGAGCGGCGCCGAGGGCCTGGAGCGCCAGCGCGAACTGGTGCGGCACGCCCGCTCGTACGGGATGCGCATCATCGGCCCCAACGCGTTCGGGATCATCAACACCGCCGGTGCCGTCCGGCTGAACGCCTCACTCGCGCCCGAGCCGCCCCAGCGGGGCCGAATCGGACTGTTCACCCAGTCGGGAGCCATCGGCATCGCCCTGCTCTCCGGGCTCCACCGGCGCGGCGCGGGCCTGTCGTCCTTCATCTCCGCGGGCAATCGCGCGGATGTCTCCGGCAACGACATCCTCCAGTACTGGTACGAGGACCCGGACACCGATGTCGCCCTCCTCTACCTCGAATCGATCGGCAATCCGCGGAAGTTCACCCGGCTCGCCCGGCGTACGGCGGCGCTGAAGCCGGTCGTGGTCGTCAAGGGCGCGCGCCACAGCGGCAGCGCGCCCCCCGGACACGCGGTCCCGGTCACCCGTATCCCGGACGCGACGGTCTCGGCGCTGCTGAGGCAGGCCGGGGTGATCCGGGTCGACACGGTCACCGAACTGGTCGACGCCGGACTCCTGCTCGCCTCCCAGCCCCTGCCGGCCGGACCGCGCGTCGCGATCCTCGGCAACTCCGAATCCCTCGGCCTGCTCACGTACGACGCCTGTCTGACGGAGGGCCTGCGCCCCTCGCCGCCACGCGACCTCACCACCGCCGCGACCCCGGAGGACTTCCGCACCGCCCTCACGACGGCCCTGTCGGACCCGGCCTTCGACGCGGTCGTGGTGACCGCGATCCCGCACGTGGGGGAGACCGGCACGGCGGATCCCGCCAACGGCGGCGCCCTGGGCACCGCGCTGCGCGAGGCCGTGGCGAGCGCGCCGGGGAAGCCCGTCGCGGTGGTCCATGTGGAGATCGGCGGCCTGGCGGAGGCGCTGGCGGCGGTGGAGGGCAGCGCGCGAGGCCCGGCCGCCGACACCCCCGGGACGGCGATCCCCACCGCGCGACCGGCGGACGAAGCCGGCGAAGCCGCCGCACCCGCGGGACCACCCGCCCCGACACCCGCGGGACCACCCGCCCCCACGCCCGCTGCCGCCGCACCCGCCGGGCCGTCCGCCCCCGCACCCACCGCCTCCGGTCGGATCCCCGCCTACCCCGCCGCGGAACGCGCCGTCCGCGCGCTCGCCGAAGCCGTCCGCTACGCGCAATGGCGACGGCAGAGCGCCGAGCCAGGCAAGGTGCCGGAATCCCTCGACGACACCATCGACCAGAGCGCGGCCGCCCTGCTCATCGAGCGGCTGCTCGGTGAGACCCCCGACCGCCACGGCGTATCGCTCGACGCCGCCGGCACACGGGAACTGCTCGGGCTGTACGGCATCCCCGTACGCCCCACCCTCCCCGCGCCCGGCCCCGACGACGCCGTCGCCGCGGCGAACAGGCTCGGCTACCCCGTCGCGCTGAAGACCACCGCACCCCATCTGCGCCACCGCTCCGACCTCGGGGGCGTACGGCTCGACCTCGCCGACGAGGCACAACTGCGCCTCGCCCACCGCGAGCTGACCGAGACGCTGGGCGGCCCCGCCGAGCTGCGGCCCGTCGTCCAGGCCATGGCCCCGCGCGGCGTGGACACCGTCGTACGGGCCGCCATCGACGCCGCCGCCGGAGCCGTGCTCTCCTTCGGACTCGCCGGAGCGCCCTCCGAACTGCTCGGCGATCTCGCCCACCGGCTCGTACCGGCCACCGACCGCGATGTCGCCGAACAGATCAGATCCATCCGCTCGGCGCCCCTCCTGTTCGGCTGGCGCGGCTCCACACCGGTCGACACCCCGGCCCTGGAAGAGCTGCTTCTGAGGGTCTCCCGGCTGGTCGACGACCACCCCGAGATCGTCTCCGTCACCCTGGAGCCCGTGGTCGTCGCCACCCGAGGACTCACCGTCCTCGGCGCGAACGTCCGGCTCGCACCCCCGCCCGCCCGCGACGACCTCGGCCCGCGCCGGCTTCCCAGCTACTGATCGGCCGCGCATCGAAACCCGGAGGTTCCGGCCGGATGAGGCCGGTACGGAGCGTCTCCGGCAGCCATCCGGCCACCGTAGGATGGAGCCCATGGCGAAGACCGGTACGACGACCCAGGGGCTGCGCACGGCGATCGAGCGCAGCGGCTACTACCCGGCTCTCGTGGCCGAGGCGGTGGAGGCCGCCGTCGGTGGCGAGCCGATCGCGTCGTACGTGGTCCATCAGGAGACCACCTTCGACGCCAATGAGGTACGCAGGCATGTCACCGTCCTCGTCCTGACCGCCCACCGCTTCATCGTGAGCCACACCGACGAGCAGACCGCCGACGCCGGCTCCCCGACCCCGTACGCCACCACCTCCACCGAGTCGGTCAAGCTCGACCGCATCTCGTCGGTCGTGGTCAGCCGCGTCGTCGCCAACCCGGAGTCGTACACCCCCGGCACCCCGCCGCGTGAAGTGGTCCTCACCATCGGCTGGGGCGCCGTCTCCCGGATCGATCTGGAGCCCGCCGCCTGCGGCGACCCCAACTGCGAGGCGGACCACGGCTACACGGGCAGCTCCACCGCCGACGATCTGAGCCTGCGCGTCAGCGAGGCCGGTGACGGCCCGGACACCGTCCGCCAGACGCTCGCGTTCGCCCAGGCCCTCTCCGAAGCCACCGCCGCCGGCACGGCGCCCGGCCGCTGATGGCCGCCGAAGCCCTCTGGCAGGACCCCGTTCCGCTCGCGCTCGACTCCGCGCCGCTGCCCGAGTACGGCAGCGGCTCGCTCGCCGATCTGCTGCCCACGCTCGCGGCCGGCCAGGGCGTCCCGAACCTGACCGCGGCCATCTCCGAACTGACCCCCGCCGACCGGAACTGCGTCTTTCTGATCGACGGCCTCGGCTGGGAACAGATCACGGCACACCCGGACGAAGCGCCCTATCTGACCTCGCTGCTCGGCAGCTCGCGCGGCAACACGGGACGCCCGCTCACCGCGGGCTTCCCGGCCACCACCGCGACCTCTCTCGCCTCCGTCGGTACGGGACTGCCGCCCGCCGTCCACGGCCTGCCCGGCTACACGGTCCGCGACCCCGCGACCGGCGCGCTGATGAACCAGCTCCGCTGGAAGCCCTGGACCGATCCGTACGTCTGGCAGCCGTACCCCACCGTCTTCCAGCTCGCCGACGCCGCCGGCGTCCACACCGCCCAGGTCTCGTCGCCCACCTTCGCCCACACCCCGCTCACCAAGGTCGCGCTCAGCGGCGGGACCTTCCTCGGCCGGCTCTCCGCCGAGGAGCGGATGGATCTGGCCGCCGAGCAACTCGGCGCGGGGGACCGGTCGCTGGTCTACACGTACTACAGCGAGGTCGACGGCAAGGGGCATCGCTTCGGCGTCGACTCCGACGCCTGGCGCGGCCAGTTGATGTATGTCGACCGGCTCGTCCAGCGCCTCGCCGAGCAGTTGCCGCCCCGGGCCGCCCTCTATGTGACCGCCGACCACGGCATGATCGACATCCCCTTCGACGAGGAGTCGCGCATCGACTTCGACGAGGACTGGGAGCTGCGCGCCGGGGTCGCGCTGCTCGGCGGCGAGGGCCGGGCCCGCCATGTCTACGCCGTACCGGGCGCCGAGACCGATGTGCTCACCGTCTGGCGCGAAGTGCTCGGCGAGCGCTTCTGGGTGGCGAGCCGGGACGAGGCGATCGCGGCGGGCTGGTTCGGACCGCCCGGCGCGATGGATGAGCGGGTGTACGGCCGGATCGGCGATGTCGTCGCGGCGGCCCACGACGATGTGGTGATCACCGCCTCCGTACAGGAGCCGCACGAGTCGGCGATGGTCGGGATGCACGGTTCCATGACCCCCGTCGAGCAGCTCGTCCCGCTGCTGGAAGTACGCTCTTAGGACAGGCCCAAGCGCCTGAAGGACCGCTCCTCGTCGCTTCCGGGCCCTCCTCCTGTCACCGAAAGGCCGTCAACCCCTCATGCCAGAGCTGGTGTTCTTCTCCGGAACGATGGACTGCGGAAAGAGCACCCTCGCTCTTCAGATCGAGCACAACCGTTCCGCGCGCGGGCTCCAGGGCATGATCTTCACCCGCGACGACCGCGCGGGCGAGGGCAAGCTCTCCTCCCGGCTGGGCCTGGTGACCGACGCCGTCGAGGCCGCCGAGGGCTTCGACTTCTACGCGTATCTGGTGGACCGGCTCTCCAGGGGCGGCCGGTGCGACTATGTCATCGCCGACGAGGCCCAGTTCCTCGCCCCCGAGCAGGTCGACCAGCTCGCGCGCGTGGTGGACGATCTGGAACTGGACGTCTTCGCCTTCGGCATCACCACCGACTTCCGCTCCAAGCTCTTCCCCGGATCGCAGCGGCTGGTGGAGCTGGCCGACCGGGTCGAAGTCCTTCAGGTCGAGGCGCTCTGCTGGTGCGGCGCGCGGGCCACGCACAACGCGCGGACGGTCGGTGGCGCCATGGTCGTCGAGGGAGCGCAGGTGGTGGTCGGGGATGTCCACCAGAACGGGAACGAGGTGGGGTACGAGGTGCTGTGCCGGCGCCATCACCGCCGCCGGATGACCGCGGCCACCGCGCGGGCGGCCACCCTCTCCCCGGACGTACTCCCGGTCTGACCCCGGACGTACTCCGGTCTGCGCCGCCGCTTCCCGGCCCGGCCGCTCACATCATCGGGAGCCGCCGGTACGCCATGGATCAGCGCGTGGCCGACCGTACGATCGTGAACACCGCGCCCTCCGGGTCCGCGACCGTCGCGAGCCGGCCGTACTCGCTCTCGTGCGGTGGCGTGATCACCCGCCCGCCCAGCTCGGTCACCAGCCCCGCCGCGGCGTCCGCGTCGTCCACCTCGAAGTACGTCATCCAGTGCGAGCCCAGATCGCGGCTGAGCGACCGGCCGACGCCGTGCAGCGAGGCGACGGGCCGGCCCTCCAGACGCAGCGTCAGGAAGTCGAAGTCGGGCGAGACGACCGACTCCACGTCATAAGCGAAGAGCGCTTCGTAGAACTTGCCGACCGTGGATGTCTCACGCGTGATCAGTTCGTTCCAGATCGGTGTGCCATGGGCCCCGGCCACGGCCGTGCCGATATGCGCCGCCGCCTGCCAGATCCCGAAGACCGCCCCCGACGGGTCCGCGGCTATGGCCATCCGGCCGGCCTCGGCCGCGTCCAGCGGTCCGACACCGACGGTGCCGCCGCAGCTCCTGATCGACTCGGCCGTCAGATCCGCGTCGTCCGTGGCCAGATAGGTCATCCAGGCGATGGGCAGCTGCCGGTCCGGCGGAAGCTGGCCGATGCCCGCGATCTCCTTGCCGTCGAGCAGTCCGCGGACATACGGTCCGAGCTGCTGCGGTCCCGGCTGGAACTCCCAGCCGAACAGCGCTCCGTAGAACTCCTCGGTCGCGGCAAGGCCGTGCACCATCAGACTCACCCAGCAGGGCGTGCCGGGTGTGCGCCGGATCGCTGCCTCGGTCATCGTCACTCTCTCCTCGGACCTTCGTGGTGGCGGCCCCGTGCCGAACGCGAGCCGCCGTGTCATGGCCGTACGGCCGTGGAGATGCTGTCACCCACCCGCATCGCGCGCCGGATGGCCGCGCCGCATTTGGCGGGATCTCGATTCGCTGTTTACCCCCCGTTTCTGCACCGTTACGAGCGGCCCGAATCGTGCGGGAGGATGGCGCCCATGACAGCCATCATCACCGCAGCAGAACTCGCCTGCGAGTCGGCCGGGCCGCGCCCGCCCGTCCTGCTCGACGCCCGCTGGCAGCTCGGCGGTCCGCCCGGCCGCGCGCAGTACGAGGCCGGCCATCTGCCGGGCGCCGTCTACGTCGACCTCGACCAGGAGCTGGCCGGCCCGCCCGGCGCGGCCGGCCGGCACCCACTGCCCGAGGTGGCGGACTTCGGCGCGGCGATGCGCCGGGCCGGAGTCTCGCAGGACAGACCGGTCGTGGTGTACGACGGCGGGCAGTCCTGGGCGGCGGCCCGCGCCTGGTGGCTGCTGCGCTGGGCGGGCCACCCGGACGTCCGCGTCCTGGACGGCGGACTGGCCGGCTGGACCGGTCCCGTGACCACCGAGATCCCCGCACCGGAGGAGGGCGACTTCATCCCGGCGCCCGGCGCGCTCGGGCTGCTGGACGCGGACGGCGCGGCGGCCCTGGCCCGTGAGGGGCTGCTGCTGGACGCGCGGGCGGCCGAGCGCTACCGCGGCGACGTCGAGCCGATCGACCCCGTCGGCGGCCATATCCCCGGCGCGCTGTCGGCGCCGACCACAGAGAATGTGGCTGAAAACGGTGGGTTCCTCCCCGCCGAGGACCTCGCGGCGCGCTTCGCGGCGCTGGGGGTCACCGGCGATTCGAAGGTAGGTGTCTACTGCGGCTCGGGTGTTTCGGCCGCCCATGAGGTGCTGGCCCTGGAGATCGCGGGTATCCCCGCGGCGCTGTACGCGGGTTCCTGGTCCGAGTGGTCCACCGACGCGGCGCGTCCGGTCGCCAAGGGGCCGGATCCCCAGTAGCCGGGATCCCCGGTAGACCCCGGTAGCTCCGGAGCGCGCCGAAGGGGTCGGTGCTCACCAGCCGTGGTGAGCACCGACCCCTTCCGCCTCGTATGTACGTCTGCGCTAGTCCTGCTTCTTGCGGCGTGTACCGAACACGATCTCGTCCCAGCTCGGCACCGCGGCACGGCGGCCCGGACGTACGCCGTCCGCCTCCGCCTGGCGGTCCGTCGTACCCGTGAGCCGGTCCCGGTGACCGGCCACCGAACGGGGCATCAGCACATCCGCGTACGCCGATCCGGCACCGGCGGAGGCGGCGGGCGCCACCGGCTCCTCGGCGTCCGGCTCTTCCTCCTGGTCGGCGGCCGGGCCCGTGGGCTGCTCGGGCACCACCATGTCGCCCCGGAAGCTCGGCACCGCCTCCAGCAGGCTGGTCAGCGAGTCGCGCTCACTCGTGTCGTCCGGCTCCGGCGCGACCGGCCGCTCCAGCTGCCGGTCGAGGGAACGATCCAGCGGCCGGTCGCGCGGCAGCCGCGCGATCCGGGGCACGAACGGGAAGCTCGGCTCCTTCGCGGCGACCGTGTCGTCGGTGTCACCGATCAGCGCCCGGGCCTCGTCGTCCACGGCCTGTACGAGCCGCCGGGGCGGGTCGTACGTCCAGCTCGCGGAGTGCGGCTCGCCCGCGACCAGATAGACCAGCAGGACTTCCCAGGTGCCGTCGTCGCGGCGCCAGGAGTCCCACTGCACGGTCTCCTTGTCGGCGCCGCGCAGCGTCAGCCGCTCCTGCACGGCCTCACCGAGCTGGGGCCCGGTGTTCTCGCCGGGCCGGCGCACGGCCGTCTTCCTGGCCCGCTCCGCCATGAAGGCGCGCTCGGCGAGCACCGGTCCCTCGAAGCGGCGGACCCGGTCCACCGGGATCCCGGCGTGCTGTGCGACCTCCTCGGCGGAGGCACCGGCTCGTATCCGCGCCTGGATGTCACGCGGTCTGAGGTGGCTCTCCACCTCGATCTCGATCTGGCCGAGACGGGCGCGGTCATTGCGCACGGCGGCGCGTAGCCGCTCGTCGATCGGAAGCGTGTATTCCGTGCTGTCGGCAGCTTTGAGCACCAGTCGTGTGCCGTCGTTGGAGACGGCCACGACACGCAGTTCGGGCATGGGGACCTCCCGGGTGGTGCCTGCCGACGTCACGTGCGTCGCTGCTTCCGCTAGTCGAGTGTGGCCTGCCCGGGTGCAGCCTGCCACAACCTTTCCGTGCTGCTGCCCGGCGTGTCGGGCATGGGTCCTGGATCGCCGATGGCACGGTTACCTGTTTGCGACGCAGAGTGACGAACTGGGTCACTCTCTGCAGCAGGTGCCCGTACGGTGCCAAGGCTCCGCCGGTTCGAGTGCCACCTTCGGCCCCCTTCCCGTAGGTCCCGGACGCCCATGAGGGAGTCCGGCCCCAGGGCTCGCCACAGTACTCCATTCGGGCCACGGGGGTGGACCGGCGCGCCGCCCAAGTTCTCCCAGGGTAGGGGAGTTGGGTCCCGGTGACGATCCCGAACGGGTGTCCTGCTTCACAGAATCCCCAAAATCGGAACTATCCGTTTCGCTCAGTTGTCCTTTCCTGGTGCAAGGTGGGACAGATGGGCGATCAGGGACGGTAGATGGATCAGCGGTCGGGCAGCGGTACGCGACAGGACGAGAGCGAGGTATCCGGGAACGGGCGGGAACAGCGGCTCGATCTGAGCGTCGCGCAGGTCGCCGGAAGCACGCTCGCGACGGTCGCGGCGGCCGTGCTCGCCTCCCGGCTCGGCGTGTACGGGACGATCGTCGGCGCCGGTGTGGTCAGCCTGATCGCCACCTGCGGCGGCCCGGTCTTCCAGCATCTGTTCCGGCGCACCGGCGAGCAGCTGCGCGAGGTCACCGTCCAGGCGAAGCCGGGGGGCCGGCAGGTGCCGCTGCGGGACGATTCCGGCAATCCGCCTGTGCCGGACGGGGAGTTCGGGGAGGCCACGACCCATGGCACCCGGGTACGGGGCTGGAAGCGCCCGCTCCGCGCGGCCGTTGTCGTCTTCGTGGTGGCGATGGTCGGCATCACCGGGTTCGAACTCGCCGCCGGGCGGGATCTGAACGGAGGCAAGGGGACGACCGTCGGATACGTCGTACGCGGCGGTGGCGGCGACTCCACCCCGTCGAAGGACCCCGCCAACTCGCCCGGCCCCGGCGGGGATCCGAGCGGGACACCGGACGGGCGGTCGTCGGGCGGCACCGGAGGGACGGACCCGAGCGGCTCGCCCGGCACCGGACCGAGCGCGGGTTCGGGTACGGGTACGGGCACCGGAGGGGGCGGCAGTACGGATCCGTCGCCCACCCCGTCCACCACGCCCTCCACCACTCCCTCCGGTTCCGGCGGCTCCGGTCCGGCGCCGACACCCACCAACGGCACCGGCGGCACCGGAACGAGTGACACCGGAACAGCCGGCTCCAACGCCTCGCCGGACACGCTCTAGTCCCCGAGAACCCGCCGCAGATAGTCGTTGCCGAACAGCCGGTCCGGATCCAGCCGGTCCCGTACCGCCGTGAACTCACCGAAGCGCGGATAGACCCCGGACAGATAGGCCGCGTCCCTGGTGTGGATCTTCCCCCAGTGCGGCCGGCCGCCGTGCGCGGTCATGATCCGTTCCACCGCGGTGAAGTAGGAGCGGTACGGCGTGCCCCGGTACAGATGCACCGCGATGTACGCGCTCTCCCGGCCCGACGCCGTCGAGAGCGTGATGTCGTCCGCCGGAGCCGTCCGTATCTCCACCGGGAAACTCACCCGCAGCGGGGAACGCTCGATCATCGCCTTGACCTCGCGCAGCGCTCCGATCGCGGCCTCGCGCGGCAGCGCGTACTCCATCTCCACGAAGCGCACCCGGCGCGGGGAAGTGAAGACCTTGTAAGGGATGTCCGTGTACGTACGGGCGGAGAGAGCGCGGCTGGAGATCTTGGCGAGGGCGGGGATGGTCGCGGGAACCGCGCGGCCGAGCGAACAGGCCACCTGGAACGCCCCGTTGGAGAGGAGTTCGTCGTCGATCCAGCCGCCGAGCCGGCCGGGCGGCGCCGCGTGACCCGCGCTCCGGTTGTTGCGCTTGGTGTTGCAGTTGCCGGTGTGCGGGAACCAATAGAACTCGAAGTGCTCGTTCTCCGCGACATGCTGGTCGAACTCGGCCGTGACCCGGTCGAAGGTCATCGGCTCCTCACGGGCCGTCAGCAGGAAGACCGGCTCCACCGCCAGGGTGACCGCGGTGACCACGCCCAGCGCGCCGAGCCCGATCCGGGCGGCGGCGAAGACCTCCGGGTTCTCGTCGGCCGAGCAGCGCAGCGGCGAGCCGTCGGCCGTGACGAGTTCCAGGGCCCGGATCTGGGTGGCTATGGAGGCCGAGTCGCGGCCGGTGCCATGGGTGCCGGTGGAGGTGGCGCCCGCGACGGTCTGCTCCATGATGTCGCCCATATTGGTGAGCGACAGTCCCTCCCTGGCCAGCGCCGTGTTGAGCCGTTTCAGCGGGGTGCCCGCCGCCACGGTGACGGTGCCCGCCGTCCGGTCGATCTCCCGGATGCCGGTGAGCAGGTCGGGGCGGATCAGCACGCCGTCGGTGGCGGCGGCCGAGGTGAAGGAGTGGCCCGTACCGACGGCCTTGACCCTGAGCCCTTCCGCCGCCGCCCGGCGTACGGCCCCTCTCAGCTCCTCGACGGAGGCCGGGGACACCACGCGGGCGGGACGGGCCGTAACGGTCCCCGCCCAGTTACGCCACACTCTTGTGGCCGTCGTACGGTTCCTGGTCATCCGCCCCGTGCCCTCCCCGACTCGGCACCGGCCCGCGCAGCCGGCGATACCCCAGGAACGCCACCACGGCCGCGGCCGCGCCCGCCGCGACGGGCACCCCGTACCCCGCCTCGGCCCCGGCCGCGTCGACCACCCAGCCGGCGGCCGACGAGCCGAGCGCCACGCCGACGGCGAGCCCGGTGCTGGTCCAGGTCATGCCCTCGGTCAGTTTGGCGCGCGGTACGTGCGCTTCGACGAGGGCCATGGTCGTCACCATCGTCGGTGCGACGGAGAGGCCCGCGACAAAGAGCGCCACGGCCAGGAACGGCAGGTTCCCGGCCAGTTGGAGGGGGATCATACTCACGGCCATCACACAGATACCCACCAGCCACCTCCGCGCGGGGGGACCGGTGAGATGCAGCAGCCCGAACACCACCCCGGCGAGGCAGGATCCGAGCGCGTACACGGCCAGCACCAGACTCGCGGCCGCCTTGTGGCCCCGCTCCTCCGCGAAGGCGACCGTCACCACATCGACCGCGCCGAAGATCGCGCCGGTCGCGACGAAGGTCGCCACCAGGACGCGCAGTCCGGGGGAGCGGAGCGCCGAACCCCCGGTGTGCTGCTCGCGCGGCCCGGGTACGGGCTCGGTGGCGCGCTGCGCGGTCAGCCAGACGACACCGACGACCAGGAAGACGGCCGCGAGCAGCGGGCCCGCCTCCGGGAACCAGGCGGTGGAGAGCCCGATGGAGACGATCGGGCCGAAGATGAAGCAGACCTCGTCGATGATCGACTCCCACGCGTACGCGGTGTGCAGCTCGCGCGGTGAGCCCCGGTAGATCGCGGCCCAGCGCGCCCGCACCATCGCGCCGAGGCTCGGCACACACCCCGCGCCCGCGGCGAAGACGAACAAGGTCCAGTCGGGGGCGGACTGCTGGGCGCAGACGAGCAGCCCCGCCACGGATGTCACCGCGACCAGCGTCGCGGGGCGCAGGATCCGCCCCTGGCCGTGCCGGTCGACGAGCCGGGAGATCTGGGGACCGAGCAGCGCGGCGGACATCGCCAGCGTCGCGGAGAGCGCCCCGGCCAGTCCGTAACGCCCCGTGAGCTGGGAGACCATCGTCACGATGCCGATGCCCATCATGGCCAGCGGCATTCTGCCGATCAGCCCGGCCGCACTGAATCCCTTGGTACCGGGAGCGGCGAATATCGCATGGTAGGAACTGGGCAACGGACGCTCCGGTAAGCAATGAATCTGGCGATACAGCTTACGGTCGCGGGCGCGTCGTACGCGCCCCGATTTTCGGACCGGGCGATACGGGGCGCCATCGGCCGACACCGGGCGGGGCGCGGTTGCCGGGCCCGGAGAGCCGGGTGGGAGGATCGGACCCATGCCAGAACAGCTCGCGACTTCCCCCTACGACGCTTTGCTTCTGCTGTCCTTCGGTGGTCCCGAGGGCCCGGACGATGTGGTTCCGTTCCTGGCGAACGTGACCCGGGGCCGTGGCATCCCCGAGGAACGGCTGAAGGAAGTGGGCAAGCACTACTTCCTGTTCGGCGGGGTCAGCCCGATCAATGAACAGAACCGCGCCCTGCTGGACGCCCTGCGCAAGGACTTCGCCGAGCACGGCGTGAACGTGCCGGTCTACTGGGGCAACCGCAACTGGGCGCCGTATCTGACCGACACCCTGCGCGAGATGGTCGCGGACGGCCGGCGCCGTATCGCCGTCCTCGCCACGAGCGCGTACGCCTCGTACTCGGGCTGCCGCCAGTACCGCGAGAACCTCGCGGACGCGCTCGCCACCCTGGCCGACGAGGGGCTCGCGGTGCCCCGGGTGGACAAACTCCGCCACTACTTCAACCACCCCGGCTTCGTACGCCCCATGGTCGACGGCGTGCTCGCCTCGCTCGCGGACCTGCCCGAGGACGTACGCGCGGGCGCGCATCTCGCCTTCACCACCCACTCCATCCCCGACGCCGCCGCCGACACCTCGGGGCCCGTCGAGGCACACGGGGAGGGCGGCGCCTATGTGGCGGAGCATCTCGATGTCGCCCGGCTGATCGTGGACGCGGTCCGCGAGGAGACCGGTGTCGAGCACCCCTGGCGGCTCGTCTACCAGTCGCGCAGCGGCGCCCCGCACATCCCGTGGCTGGAGCCGGACATCTGCGACCACCTGGAGACCCTGCGCGGCGAGGGCGTCCCGGCCGTCGTGATGGCCCCCATCGGCTTCGTCTCCGACCACATGGAGGTCCTGTACGACCTCGACACCGAGGCCACCGCCAAGGCCGCCGAGCTGGGCCTTCCGGTACGCCGCTCGGCGACGGTGGGGGCGGATCCGCGCTTCGCCGCGGCGGTACGTGATCTCCTCCTGGAGCGCGCGGCCGCCGAGCGGGGACGCGCGGTGGAACGCTGCTCCCTGGGCGCGCTCGGCCCGAGCCATGACCTCTGCCCGGTCGGCTGCTGCCCCGCCCGTGCCCCCAGGCCCGCCGCCGCGGGCGCCGACAGCCCTTACGCCTGAAGGAGCCCGCTGTGACCGACGCCCCGAACGAGGACGCCCCGAACGAGGAAGCCCTGAGCGGGGAACTGCTCGCACTCGCCCTGGAGGCGGCGAGCCGGGCCGGTGCGCTGCTGCGTGACGGCCGCCCCGACGATCTGGCCGTCGCCGCGACCAAGTCCAGCCCCATCGACGTGGTCACCGAGATGGACATCGCGGCCGAGAAACTGATCACCGGCTATCTCTCCGAACACCGCCCCGACGACGGCTTCCTCGGCGAGGAGGGCGCCAGCTCGGCGGGCACCAGCGGGGTCCGCTGGGTCATCGATCCGCTGGACGGCACGGTCAACTACCTTTACGGGCTGCCCACCTGGGCCGTCTCCATCGCCGCCGAACGCGACGGCGAGACACTGGCCGGAGTCGTCGCGATCCCACTGCGCCGCGAGATCTTCCGCGCCGTGCGCGGCGGCGGAGCGTTCCTCAATGACCGCCCGATCGGCTGCCGTCCCGCTCCGCCGTTGGAGCGTGCCCTGGTGTCGACCGGCTTCAACTACGTCACCGCCGTCCGCGCCCATCAGGCGGAGATCGCCCAGCGGCTGATCCCCCGGTTGCGCGACATCCGCCGGGGCGGCTCGGCGGCGTCCGACCTCTGCGATGTCGCGGCGGGGCGGCTCGACGGCTACTACGAGCGCGGACTGCACCCCTGGGACCTGGCGGCCGGCGACCTCATCGCCCGCGAGGCGGGCGCGCTCACGGGCGGCCGTCCCGGCACCCGGCCTGGCTTCGACCTGACGGTGGCCGCCGCCCCGGGGGTCTTCGAGCCCCTTCAGGCGCTGCTCGACGAGTACGGCGCCTGGCACGACTAGTGCCCCGCCCGTAGTGCCCCTCCCGGCAATAGGACGGGCCCTTGGCCCGAGCCTGGACAGCGGGCACACGGAAGGGCCCCGGCACCGTTCCCCTCGGCGCCGGGGCCCTTCTCTGTAGGTATCTACGGCTCTGTAAGTGTCGTGAATCTGTATGTCTGTACGGCTATGGCTGTACGACCGGTGTCTGTGTGACCGCGGTGCAGGTCAGACGCCACTGGGGGCGCCGACCTCCACATCCACGCCGTGCTCGGCGGCAAGCCGGCGAAGGTCGTCCAGCTCTTCCTGTTCGACATCCGCGAGGAAGTCGTCGCCCGTTTCACGGGCATGGGTGAGATCCGTTTCCGTGGCCCTTATACGCTGCAGAAGCCCGGCGGTGAACGCGTCCATTGCGCCCCCTCGTCGTGGGTCAGTGGCACGGGGGTGTGCCGACGTCGTGGTCGGTGGCACGGGGGTGTGCCGACGGCGGGAAGATCACGCACCCACTGCCTCTGGATGACAGATAAGGGTGTGGCATGCCACAAACAGGGCGTGATCTCGGGTGTGAAATCGTCTTCCCCACGGTCCGCCGCCGAGAAACCTCAACGCATCAACGAATCCCGTCCATTCCCGGATGTGCCAGGTCATCCGGCATCGTCTTACCGCCGGTTTATGGCCGTTAAAGGCAGGATGGGCCCGCACAGCCAGTGATACAACCTGCCCTGATCACGGGTGACGGGCCCAGAGGAAGGAACAGCGACGTGCGCGTACTCGTCGTCGAGGACGAGCAACTGCTCGCCGATGCGGTGGCCACCGGACTGCGCCGGGAGGCCATGGCCGTCGACGTCGTGTACGACGGAGCGGCGGCCCTGGAGCGCATCGGGGTGAACGACTACGACGTGGTGGTGCTCGACCGCGACCTGCCGGTCGTCCACGGCGACGACGTGTGCCGCAAGATCGTCGAGCTGGGGATGCCCACCCGCGTCCTCATGCTCACGGCCTCGGGCGATGTCAGCGACCGGGTCGAGGGGCTGGAGCTGGGCGCGGACGACTATCTGCCCAAGCCCTTCGCGTTCAGCGAGCTGACCGCGCGGGTACGGGCCCTCGGCCGCCGTACGACCGTACCGCTGCCGCCCGTGCTGGAGCGCTCCGGGATCAAGCTCGACCCCAACCGCCGCGAGGTCTTCCGCGACGGCAGGGAGATCCAGCTCGCCCCCAAGGAATTCGCGGTGCTCGAAGTCCTCATGCGCAGCGAGGGCGCGGTCGTCTCGGCCGAACAGCTGCTGGAGAAGGCGTGGGACGAGAACACCGACCCGTTCACCAATGTCGTGCGCGTGACCGTCATGACGCTGCGCCGCAAGCTCGGTGAGCCGCCCGTGATCGTCACGGTGCCCGGCTCCGGTTACCGGATCTGATGTCCGTGACGAGCACACCCGCGCCCTCCGCGCCGCCCCCGGCGCCCCCGAAACCGACCTGGGACCCCAGACGCCCGGAGCAGTCCCTGCCCTGGGTGCGCCCGACCATCCGGATACGGCTCACGCTGCTCTACGGCGGAATGTTCCTGATCGCCGGCATCCTGCTGCTCTCGATCATCTATCTGCTGGCCGCACAGGCCCTGCATGTGGGCAGCGAGCTGCCGTTCAAGATCGTGTCGGGCAAGGTGAGCAGCGACGTCTGCAACTTCCCGGACCAGGCGCCCCCGGAGGAGTTCAACGCGGCGATGAACAGCTGCGTCAACCACCAGCGCCAGCAGGCGCTGGACGATCTGCTCAGCCGCTCGCTCTTCGCGCTGGTCGGCCTCAGCGTCATCGCGTTCGCCTTCGGATACGCGATGGCCGGCCGGGTCCTCTCGCCGCTGGGCAGGATCACCCGTACCGCGCGTCGCGTGGTCGGCTCCGACCTGTCCCGGCGCATCGAGCTGGACGGTCCCGACGACGAGCTCAAGGAGCTGGCCGACACCTTCGACGAGATGCTGGACCGGCTGGAGCGGGCGTTCAGCGCGCAGCAGCGGTTCGTCGCGAACGCCTCGCACGAGCTGCGCACACCGCTCGCGATCAACCGCACCCTGCTGGAGGTCCATCTCTCCGATCCGGGGGCGCCCGTGGAGCTCCAGCAGCTCGGCAGAACCCTGCTGGCCACCAACGAGCGCAGCGAGCAGCTGGTGGAGGGGCTGTTGCTGCTCGCCCGCAGCGACAACGAGATCGTGGAGCGAAAACCGGTCGATCTTGGTGAGGTCGCGACCCGTGCGGTGGATCAGACGCTCTCCGAGGCGGAGACGAAGGGGGTGGAGATCCGTGGCGAGCGTGTACCCGCCGTCGTGCAGGGCAACGGTGTGCTGCTCGAAAGGATCGCGCTGAATCTGGTGCAGAACGCCGTCCGGTACAACATCCCGCAGGACGGCTGGGTGGAGGTCACCACCGGGGTCGAGCAGGGCCAGGCGGTCCTGGTGGTATCGAACACCGGTCCCGTGGTTCCCGCGTACGAGATCGATAATCTCTTCGAACCATTCCGGCGGCTGCGGACGGAGCGCACCGGCAGCGACAAGGGCGTTGGCCTCGGTCTTTCGATCGCGAGATCCGTCGCGCGCGCTCATGGCGGACGAATTCACGCCGAACCTCGCGAAGGCGGTGGGCTCGTGATGCGTGTCACTCTCCCGGTCTGAGAGACTGCGCGGAGTGTTCGGGCAGAAGATTGCTTTGTTCGCTTTGCGCGGAATTCTCGGCGTCAGTTCTCGGCGGACCCATGTGTGATCGATCACAGGGTCGAATTCCCGCCCATCCACTCTGCGTGATCAAGCCTTCAATGGAAAGCCGGTAAAGTCCGGGTTTCCAGGGGTCGGGATCACGGGAAGTACACGGGGTGGCGCCCGTGAAGTACGACATTGGGACCGTGTACGGTCCCCTTCGCACCCGAAGCCGATCACTCCACGTGAGTCCGGTTGGGTGTCGATTGAGTAACAGACCTTGATGTGAGGCAAAATCTCCGCCTCAGGTCGGGCACAAGTCCGGCCTCTCACGCGTTACCCGCGCTGAGACACCACAGACACCCAGAGGGGGAGAGCGACATGGCAACGGATTACGACACCCCACGCAAGACCGATGACGACGTCGATCAGGACAGCCTTGAAGAGCTGAAGGCCCGTCGGAACGACAAGTCCACGTCAGCGGTCGACGTCGACGAGTTCGAGCAGGCCGAGGGCCTGGAACTGCCCGGCGCGGATCTCTCCAACGAGGAGCTGTCCGTCCGGGTGCTGCCCAGGCAGGCGGATGAGTTCACCTGCATGAGCTGCTTCCTGGTGCACCACCGCTCCCAGCTCGCCAGGGAGAAGAACGGTCAGCCCATCTGCCGCGACTGCGACTGAGGTCAGGCCGGCCGTGGCAGGCGACACACCGTTCCGGAAACGGCGCTTCCGGCGTAAGGGTTCACCTGAGGTGTACGAGGGCGGCACAGGCCCGGCAGAAGGCGTTCAGCCCGCTGCCGAGCACTCCGCCCTCTCGCTCCGTTCCGGCGCGGGTGACGACGAGCGAGGCCTGCCGGCCTCGCTCGAAGCGGACCGGGAAGACCACGGCGGCCCCAAGACCAGGGGCCGGCGCCTGGACACCGTCAAACGGGGTGTACGAAGGGGCGGCGACAGCGCCAAGGCGGCGCTGGCCCATCTCGCCGACCGGATCATCGAGAACGCTCCTCGGGTCCCGGTCCGCGATCTCGCCACCCTCCGCCGGCAGTTCCCGGGCCTGGGCCCGGAGGAGCTGGCGGACAAGCTGGTCGCGGGCGCCGCGAACAGCACCTCCACGGTCGGCGCGGGTATCGGCGCGGCCGCGATGCTGCCCGTACCGCCCGCGATGCCGGCCGAGCTGGCAGCCGAGATCACCGCCGTCGCCGCGATCGAGCTGAAGCTCATCGCGGAGCTGCACGAGGTCTACGGACTGCGCCCGCCCGGCACGCTCAGAGAGCGCAGCGCCGCCTATCTGACGTCCTGGACGGAGGAGCGCGGGGTCGACATCACCAGACCGTCGACCTTCAACGGCGCGCTGAGCGGCCGGATGAAGCGCGAGCTGCGGCAGCAGATCATGAAGCGCACGGTCCGCAGCTTGCCGAATCTCGTTCCGTTCATGATCGGAGCGGCCGTCGGCGCGATGATGAACCGGCGCGACACCAAGAAGGTCGCCGAGCGCATCCGCAAGGACCTGCGGGCCCGCCGGATCCCCTGGGACACGCTGCCCGCGCTGCCCCCGCTGGAGCGGCCCGTGGAGCTTCCCGTCGAGCTGCCGAAGGAACTGGACCGCTAAGGGCTCTTCCGGCCCCCAGCGGGCTCTCAGACGGTCCGTACCGCCTTCAACGCCGCCGCCAGCGCCTTCGGGTCCCGCGTCGACACATAGACGTACGGCGTCGGGTCCTCCGGGTCCGTGATCTCCACACGCAGCGCCGTGGGCACATAACTGCGCAGCAGCATGAAGGCGCGCGGGTCGGCCTTGTGCAGCCGCCAGGCCCGCGCCTCCTCGGCGTCCAGCACCTGCGCGTCGCCGAGCGCCGCGACCGGGATCCTCGCCGTGCCGGCGACCAGCGAGTCCGCCACCACCCGGATCCGCGCCGAGCCGTACGAACTCACCCCCGCCGCCGCCAGCGCGCCCGCGCCGATCACCCCGCCGAGCATCGGCAGCACCCCCATCGGCAGCGTGATCAGACCGCCCGCGACGGCGATCAGGGCGGTGATCCCCCACCAGGACGGGGGGGCGGTCAGGCGTTCGTCGTAGCGCGCGGCGGAAGGCTCCATGGAGCCAAGCTTGGCACGGTGCGGTTCCCGGGCGACCGCGCGGGTAAGGTCTGCGCCTGTGAGTAACGTGCCATCCCGGGGAACGCCCCCCGGATCCCCCGCGGGGCCGGGGCCCCTGACACCGCCGGCCGATGCCGTACCGCCGGTACGGCACCCCGACGCCCCCGCTCCCGGTGAGCCGCTGGGGGCGCACTACGAACACTGTTTCGGTTGCGGCGAGGCACAGCCCCACGGACTTCAGCTGCTGGCGCGTGCCGGTGAGGGCGTCCGCGTCATCGCCGAGTTCACGGTCAAGCCCGCCCACCAGGGCGCCCCGGGGCTCGCGCACGGCGGTGTGCTGGCCACCGCGCTGGACGAGACGCTCGGCTCGCTGAACTGGCTGCTGCGCGTGGTCGCCGTGACCGGCCGGCTCCAGACCGAGTTCCTGCGGCCCGTACCGGTGGGTACGTCGCTGTATCTGGAGGCCGAGACCACGGCCGTCCACGGGCGGAAGATCTACTGCACCGCCACCGGCAGGCTCGGCGGCCCCGAGGGGCCCGTCGCCGTCCGTGCCGACGCCCTTTTCATCGAGGTCAAGATCGACCATTTCATCGACAACGGCCGCCAGGAGGAGATCCGGGCGGCCATGGCCGATCCCGACCAGATCAAGCGCGCCCGCGCCTTCGAGGTGAACCCATGAGCCCTGCCCCCGCCGGCCCCCTTGACGTGCTGATCCGCCGCGTCGATCCGGAGGCTCCGCTTCCGGCGTATGCGCACCCGGGCGACGCGGGAGTCGATCTGGTCACCACCGAGGCCGCCGAGCTCGCCCCCGGTGAGCGGACGGTCCTGCCGACGGGGGTGGCCATCGCCCTGCCCGACGGCTACGCGGCCTTCGTGCACCCCCGCTCCGGGCTCGCCGCCCGTTGCGGTGTCGCTCTGGTGAATGCCCCCGGGACGGTGGATGCCGGGTACCGTGGAGAGATCAAGGTGATCGTGGTCAATCTGGACCCGCGCGAGAGCGTTCGGTTCGAGCGGTTCGACCGGATTGCCCAACTGATCGTCCAGCGGGTCGAGAAGGTGCGCTTCCACGAGGTGGCGGAACTTCCCGGCTCCGCGCGGGCCGAGGGGGGCTTCGGCTCCACCGGTGGTCATTCCGCTGTGGGCGGGGTACAGGGTGGGAATCGATACGCTTCGGTCGTATCCGACCGGGAAGGACAGTGACGTGTTCGGACGTCGCAAGAAGAGTGGTTCCGCAGAGGGCACGGCGGACGCAGCGGGCGAGGCCGGGCAGTTCACCGACGGCGCCGGCACGGACGCCGATGACAGCGAGACGGCGGACGCACCCCGCCGGGCGAACCTTCCGCCAGCGCCCAGGCCCGACGGTCCCTGGGACATCTCCGAGGTCTCCAAGCCCGAAGAGGGCCGGGTGGATCTGGGGGGCGTCTACGTCCCCGCGGTCGACGGCATGGAGCTTCGGGTAGAGGTCGCCGGTGACGCGATCGTCGCCGCCACCGTCGTCGTGCGCGACAGCGCCGTACAGCTCCAGGCCTTCGCGGCGCCCAAGAAGGAAGGTATCTGGGGCGAGGTCCGCGAGGAGATCGCCTCCGGCATCACCCAGCAGGGCGGCATCATCGACGAGGTCGAGGGTCCGCTGGGCTGGGAGCTGCGCGCCCAGGTCCCCGTACAGCTGCCGGACGGCACCGGAGGCGTACAGCTCGTGCGCTTCATCGGGATCGACGGACCGCGCTGGTTCCTGCGCGGTGTGATCTCCGGGCAGGGCGCGGTACAGCCCGAGGCCGCCGGGCTGCTTGAGCAGATCTTCCGGGACACCGTCGTCGTGCGCGGCGAGGGTCCGATGGCGCCCCGCGACCCCATCGTCCTCAAGCTGCCGGACGACGCGCAGATGGTCGCCGAGGGCGTCCAGCAGGAGGAGCAGGAGGGATCCCGCTTCTCCGGCGGTATGGGACAGCTCCAGCGTGGTCCGGAGATCACCGAAGTGCGCTGACACCTGATCGGAAATAGCGTGGGCCGCACCCCTGCATGGGGTGCGGCCCACTGTTGTTTCCACCAGCCTTTTCACAGGTCACGGCCATGACCGTAGGAAGTTCGTCAAGCGGGGGCCCTCATCCGTATGAGACCCGTCAACGGACGCGGAGCGTGCCGGATCAGCGGGTTTCCTCAGGGGGTCAGATCTTCCGCACTCATTCAGGAGCACCCGATGGCCGACCTGGCCTTCGTCGTCACCACGATCGCGGTCTTCGCGCTGGTGGCCCTCGTCGCCAAGGGGGTGACGAAGCTATGACCGCGGAGAACATCGTCGGCCTGGTCGTGGCCGTCGCCCTGCTGGGCTATCTCGTCCTCGCCCTCCTCTTCCCGGAGAGGTTCTGAGTGATGAGCCCCGTCCTCGCCGGTGTGCTCCAGCTGCTCGCCCTGATGGTCGCGCTCGCTCTGGCGTACCGCCCGCTCGGTGACTACATGGCCCGTGTCTACTCCTCGCCCAGGCATCTGCGGGCCGAGAAGTGGATCTACCGCGCCATCGGCGCCAATCCCGCCACCGAGATGCGCTGGCCCGCCTATCTGCGCGGCGTCCTCGCCTTCTCCGCGGTCAGTGTCCTGTTTCTGTATCTGCTCCAGCGGGTCCAGGGCGGTCTGCCGGGCTCGCTCGGCTTCGCGTCGATCGACCCCGACCAGGCGTTCAACACCGCCGCGTCCTTCGTCTCCAACACCAACTGGCAGTCGTACTACGGCGAACAGGCCATGGGCCATGTCGTACAGACCGGCGGACTGGCGGTGCAGAACTTCCTGTCGGCTGCCGTCGGCATGGCCGTCGCGGTGGCGCTGGTGCGCGGTTTCGCCCGCTCCCGCACCGGTGAGCTGGGCAACTTCTGGTCGGACCTGGTGCGCGGCACCGTCCGGATCCTGCTGCCGATCGCCGTCATCGGCGCGATCGTCCTGGTCGCCTGCGGCGCCATCCAGAACTTCGCGGGCATCCACGAGGTCGGCCAGTTCATGGGCGGCTCGCAGCAGTGGAACGGCGGCGCCGTCGCCTCCCAGGAGGTCATCAAGGAGCTGGGCACCAACGGTGGCGGTTACTTCAACGCCAACTCCGCCCACCCCTTCGAGAACCCCAACCCGGTCTCGAACCTCTTCGAGATCTTCCTGATCCTGCTCATCCCGTTCGCGATGACCCGCACCTTCGGCCGGATGGTGGGCAGCCTCCGGCAGGGGTACGCGATCCTCGTCGCGATGCTGGTGATCTGGCTCGGCTTCACCGCGCTGATGATGTGGACCGAGTTCCACCACGGCGGCCCGGCGCTCCAGATCGCCGGCGGCGCCCTGGAGGGCAAGGAGACCCGCTTCGGGGTCGGCGGCTCGTCGATCTTCGCGGTGGCCACCACCCTCACCTCGACCGGTGCGGTCAACTCCTTCCTCTCCTCGTTCACCGGGTACGGCGGCGGTATCGCGATGCTGGGCATGCAGCTCGGTGAGATCGCGCCCGGCGGGGTCGGCTCGGGTCTCTACGGCATGCTGATCATGGCCGTCATCGCGGTGTTCATCGCCGGGCTGATGGTCGGACGCACGCCCGAGTATCTGGGCAAGAAGATCGGCACCCGCCAGATCAAGTTCGCCGCCTGCTACATCCTGATCACCCCGGCGCTGGTGCTCTGCTTCACCGCCGTGGCCATGGCACTGCCCACCCCGACCAACTCCCTGACCAACTCAGGGCCGCACGGCTTCTCCGAGATCCTGTACGCGTACACCTCGGGTGCCAACAACAACGGTTCGGCCTTCGCCGGGCTCAACGCGGACACCCAGTGGTTCAACACCACCATCGGGCTGGCGATGCTGCTCGGCCGCTTCGTGCCGATGGTGTTCGTTCTCGCGCTGGCGGGATCGCTTGCCGAGCAGAGCCCCGTACCCAAGACCGCGGGCACGCTCCGCACGGAGAAACCGCTGTTCAGCGGGGTGCTTGTGGGCACGATCGTGATCGTCGCCGGGCTCACCTACTTCCCGGCGCTGGCGCTGGGGCCGCTGGCCGAGGGGCTGGCGTCATGAACACCCTTTCGAAGCAAGAGGACGAGATGTCCAGTACCACTCCGACCCGTGCGCCGCACAGCGATGTCCCGACCGGTCACAAACCCGATGACGGACGCGTCGGCGGGGGCCTGTTCGACCCCAAGCAGTTGCTGCGCTCCTTCCCGGACGCGCTGAGGAAGCTCGACCCGCGGTCGATGGTGAAGTCGCCCGTGATGTTCGTCGTGCTCATCGGTTCCGTCATGAGTACGGTCTTCGCCGCGCTGAGTCCGGGCGACTGGTTCGGCTGGGCCGTGGCCGCCTGGCTCTGGCTGACCACCGTCTTCGCCAATCTGGCCGAGGCGGTCGCCGAGGGGCGCGGCAAGGCGCAGGCGGACACCCTGCGCAGGGCCAAGACCGACACCGTCGCCCGGCGGGTCATCGGCGCCCACGAGGAGCGGGTGCCCGGTACGGAGCTGCACGTCGGCGATCTGGTCGTCTGTGAGGCCGGCGACATCATCCCCGGCGACGGCGATGTGGTCGAAGGCGTCGCCTCCGTCGACGAGTCGGCCATCACCGGTGAATCGGCGCCCGTCATCCGGGAGTCGGGCGGCGACCGCTCCGCCGTCACCGGCGGTACGAAGGTCCTCTCCGACCGAATCGTCATCAAGATCACCACCAAGCCCGGCGAGACCTTCATCGACCGGATGATCGCGCTGGTGGAGGGCGCGGCCCGGCAGAAGACCCCCAACGAGATCGCGCTGAACATCCTGCTCGCCTCGTTGACGATCGTCTTCCTGCTCGCGGTCGTCACGCTCCAGCCGTTCGCCGTCTACGCGGGTCAGCGCCAGCCGGTGATCGTGCTGATCGCGCTGCTGGTCTGTCTGATCCCGACCACCATCGGCGCGCTGCTCTCCGCGATCGGTATCGCGGGCATGGACCGGCTCGTACAGCGGAATGTGCTCGCCATGTCGGGGCGCGCGGTCGAGGCCGCGGGCGATGTCTCGACCCTGCTGCTCGACAAGACCGGCACGATCACCCTCGGCAACCGGCAGGCCGCCGAGTTCGTTCCGGTCAGAGGCGTGACGGAGGCCGAGCTCGCCGACGCGGCGCAGCTCTCCTCCCTCGCCGACGAGACCCCCGAGGGCCGCTCCATCGTGGTGCTGGCCAAGGAGAAGTACGGACTGCGCGAGCGTCACCAGGGCGAGCTGGCCGGTGCCGAGTGGGCCGCGTTCACCGCCCAGACCCGGATGTCCGGTGTCGACCTCGATGAGAACGGCGCCCGGCGCAAGGTCCGCAAGGGAGCGGCCGGTTCGGTCGCCGCCTGGGTCCGGGAGCGCGGCGGCCAGGTGGCCGAGGACACCCGGGGACTCACCGAGGCGATCTCGGAGGCCGGGGGTACGCCACTGCTGGTCGCCCTGGAGGACGCCAACGGGGCTCGGGTGCTCGGCGTCATCCACCTCAAGGACGTGGTCAAGGAGGGGATGCGGGAGCGGTTCGACGAACTGCGCCGTATGGGCATCAAGACGATCATGATCACCGGTGACAACCCGCTGACCGCACGGGCGATCGCGGAGGAGGCGGGCGTGGACGACTTCCTCGCCGAGGCCACCCCCGAGGACAAGATGGCCCTGATCCGCGGTGAGCAGGCGGGCGGCAAGCTCGTCGCGATGACCGGCGACGGGACGAACGACGCCCCGGCGCTGGCGCAGGCGGATGTCGGCGTGGCCATGAACACCGGTACGTCGGCCGCCAAGGAGGCCGGGAACATGGTGGATCTGGACTCCAACCCGACCAAGCTCATCGAGATCGTCGGCATCGGCAAGCAACTGCTCATCACCCGTGGCGCGCTGACGACCTTCTCCATCGCCAACGACGTCGCGAAGTACTTCGCGATCATCCCCGCGATGTTCGCGGTCGTCTATCCCAGCCTGGACAAGCTCAACATCATGCGGCTGTCCTCGCCGGAGTCCGCGATCCTCTCCGCGGTCATCTTCAACGCGCTGATCATCGTCGCGCTCGTACCGCTCGCGCTCAGAGGCGTGCGGTACCGGCCGATGAGCGCGGACCGGATGCTCCGCAGGAATCTGGGCATCTACGGCCTCGGCGGACTGATCGCCCCCTTCATCGGCATCAAGATCATCGATCTGCTCCTCTCCCTCATCCCCGGCATCGGGTGAACGGCATGACATCCATGAACAGCTCGGCACGCAACACCGCACGGCTCCTCGGGGCCGGGGCGCGCGCTCTCCTCGTCCTCACCCTCCTGTGCGGGGTGCTCTACCCGCTGGCCGTCACCGGCGTGGCCCAGGGCCTCTTCCCCCACCAGGCGAACGGGTCCGAGGTCAAGGAGGCCGGCAAGGTCGTCGGCTCCTCGCTCATCGGCCAGCGCTACGACCTGCCGCTGAAGAAGGGCCAGGAGACACCGGAGCCCGACCTCAAGTGGTTCCAGCCGCGCCCGTCCAACGGTCTGGGCAGCAACAGCGTCAACACCCAGTACAAGCTGATCCTCTCCGGCGCGACCAACCGGGCGGCCGACAACGAAGAGCTGATCAAGTGGGTCAAGGACGCCAAGGCCGCGGTCATCAAGGACAACTCGACCCCCGGTTACCGGGTCCCGGCCTCCGCCGTGCCGCCGGACGCCGTGACCTCCTCGGGCTCCGGCCTCGACCCGGACATCTCGCCGGCGTACGCGCGGCTCCAGGTCCACCGGGTGGCCGAGCGGAACCAGCTCTCCGTCCAGCAGGTGGAGAAGCTGGTCGAGGAACACACTCAGCAGCGCGTTCTCGGCTTCGTCGGGGAACCCCGGGTGAATGTCCTCGCGCTGAACGTCGCACTGCGGGAGTTGATCGGCTGACCATCAGAATCGTGTCAAGACCGACTCACGAGACCGGTGCCGCCCCTTTTGTCCGCATCCCTGGCTGTAGTTTCGACTCGGCCGGCGCGTCGGGCGCGGTGGCTCTTCTGGAAGACAATGGGGCCATGGGACGCGGCAAGCTTCGTATCTATCTGGGCGCGGCACCGGGCGTCGGCAAGACATACGCGATGCTCTCCGAGGCGCATCGCCGGGTGGAGCGCGGCACGGACTGTGTCGTGGCGTTCGTCGAGCATCATGACCGGCCGCGTACGGAAGTGATGCTGCACGGGCTCGAAGCGGTCCGGCGGCGCGAGCTGGAGTACCGCGGGACGGTCTTCACGGAGATGGACATCGACGCGGTGCTGGAGCGCCGTCCGACCGTCGCCCTGGTCGACGAACTGGCACACACCAATGTGCCGGGCTCCCGCAACGCCAAGCGCTGGCAGGACGTCGAGGAGCTTCTCAAGGCCGGGATCGAGGTCGTGTCCACGGTCAATATCCAGCACCTGGAGTCGCTCGGCGATGTCGTCGAGTCGATAACGGGCGTACGGCAGCAGGAGACCGTCCCCGACGAGATGGTGCGCCGCGCCGACCAGATCGAGCTGGTCGACATGTCGCCCCAGGCGCTGCGGCGGCGCATGGCGCACGGCAATGTCTACAAGCCCGACAAGGTCGACGCGGCGCTCTCGCACTACTTCCGCCCCGGCAACCTCACCGCGCTGCGTGAGCTGGCGCTGCTCTGGGTCGCCGACCGGGTGGACGAATACCTCCAGCAGTACCGCGGTGAGCACAACATCCGCTCCACCTGGCAGGCCAGGGAGCGCATCGTCGTCGGCCTCACCGGCGGCCCGGAGGGGCGCACGCTCATCCGCCGCGCCGCCCGGATGGCCGCGAAGGGGTCCGGCAGCGAGATCCTGGCCGTCTACATAGCCAGGAGCGACGGCCTGACCGCCGCCTCGCCCAAGGAACTGACGGTCCAGCGCACGCTGGTGGAGGACCTGGGCGGCACCTTCCACCATGTCATCGGCGACGACATCCCCTCCGCGCTGCTCGAATTCGCGCGCGGGGTCAACGCCACCCAGATCGTGCTGGGCTCCAGCCGGCGCAAGACCTGGCAGTACATCTTCGGGCCCGGGGTCGGCGCCACCGTCGCCCGGGAGTCCGGGCCCGATCTGGACGTCCATATCGTCACGCACGAGGAGGCCGCCAAGGGGCGCGGGCTGCCGGTGGCGCGCGGGGCCAGGCTCGGCCGCTCCCGGATCGTCTGGGGCTGGCTGGCCGGGGTCGCCGCGCCCGTACTGCTCTCGCTGCTGCTGACGGCGCTGAACAACACGCCGGGGCTGGCCAACGATGTTCTGCTGTTTCTCTTCCTGACCGTGCTGGCCGCGCTGCTCGGCGGGCTGCGGCCCGCGCTCGCGTCGGCCGCCGTGGGCTCGATGCTGCTCAACTTCTACTTCACGCCGCCCACCCACACGCTGACCGTGTCGGACCCCAAGAACCTGGTCGCCATCGTGATCTTCTTCGCGGTGGCCGTGTCGGTGGCGTCCGTGGTGGATCTGGCGGCCCGCCGCACCCACCAGGCGTCCCGACTGCGCGCGGAGTCGGAGATCCTCTCCTTCCTGGCCGGCAGTGTGCTGCGCGGGGAGACCACGCTGGACGCGCTGCTCGAACGAGTACGGGAGACGTTCGCCATGGAGTCCGTGGCGCTGCTCGAACGTACGAGCGATGTCGAGCCCTGGACCTGTGCGGGCAGCGTCGGACCGCACCCCGTCGACCGCCCCGAGTCCGCCGATGTGGACATGCCGGTCGGCGACCATATGGCGCTGGCGCTCTCCGGCCGCGTGCTGCCCGCCGAGGACCGGCGGGTGCTCGCCGCCTTCGCCGCCCAGGCCGCCGTCGTGCTCGACCGGCAGCGCCTGGTGGGCGAGGCGGAACAGGCCCGCGCGCTCGCCGAGGGCAACCGCATCCGTACGGCGCTGCTCGCCGCCGTCAGCCACGATCTGCGGACCCCGCTGGCCAGCATCAAGGCCTCGGTCACCTCACTGCGCTCGGACGATGTCGAGTGGTCCGAGGAGGACCAGGCCGAACTGCTGGAAGGCATCGAGCAGGGCGCCGACCGGCTGGATCATCTGGTCGGAAATCTGCTCGACATGTCCCGGCTCCAGACCGGTACCGTCACCCCGCTGATGCGTGAGATCGATCTCGATGAGGTGGTCCCGTGGGCGCTCGGCGGCGTACCGGAGAACAGCGTGGAGCTGGACATACCCGAATCGCTGCCCATGGTGGCCGTGGATCCCGGTCTGCTGGAGCGCGCGGTCGCCAATATCGTCGAGAACGCCGTCAAGTACAGCCCCGAGGGACGGCTCGTCACCGTCGCGGCCAGCGCGCTGGGCGCGCGGGTCGAGGTACGGGTCGTGGACCGGGGCCCCGGCGTCCCCGACGATGCCAAGGACCGGATCTTCGAACCCTTCCAGCGCCACGGCGACGCGCCGCGCGGGGCCGGAGTCGGCCTCGGACTCGCCGTCGCCCGTGGCTTCGTGGACGCGATGGGTGGCACGCTGGCCGCCGAGGACACCCCCGGCGGCGGTCTGACCATGGTCCTCACCCTCTCAGCGGCGTCCGGACGAGAGCCGGTACGTCCCGAACCACCCGCCCGGTTCCTCACATGACCGGGACAGCAGAAAGGCAGGCCCCTATGACCCGGGTGCTCGTGGTCGACGACGAGCCGCAGATCGTACGCGCGCTGGTGATCAATCTGAGAGCGCGCAAGTACGAGGTGGACGCGGCGTCCGACGGCGCGAGCGCCCTGGAACTGGCCGCGGCCCGCCATCCCGATGTCGTCGTGCTCGACCTCGGCCTCCCGGACATGGACGGCGTCGAGGTCATCAAGGGCCTGCGCGGCTGGACCCGCGTACCGATCCTGGTGCTCTCCGCGCGCCACACCTCCGACGAGAAGGTCGAGGCGCTGGACGCGGGCGCCGACGACTATGTCACCAAGCCCTTCGGCATGGACGAACTGCTGGCCAGGCTGCGCGCCGCGGTACGGCGGGCCGAGCCGGTCGGCGGCGACGGCGACGAGACCGTCTCGGTCGTGGAGACCGAGGGGTTCACCGTCGATCTGGCCGCCAAGAAGGTCCACCGCGAGGGCAGGGACGTACGGCTCACCCCGACCGAGTGGCATCTGCTGGAGGTGCTGGTACGGAACACCGGCCGGCTGGTCAGCCAGAAACAGCTCCTCCAGGAGGTCTGGGGCCCGTCGTACGGCACCGAGACCAACTATCTGCGGGTGTACATGGCCCAACTGCGCCGCAAACTGGAGGCGGATCCCTCGCACCCCAGGCACTTCGTCACCGAACCGGGTATGGGCTATCGGTTCGAGCGTTGATCCGGGGCCCCCATACCCCGGTACGCTTTGTCCATGAGTGCTGAGAAGCCGACCGGCCGCTTCCGCCGGATGCTCGACCGGCTCTCCAGCTCCCAGGAGGATCTGGAGTCCGAGGAACTGCAGGAGGACGCGCAGGCTTCGGGCTGTACGCGGATCTCCGACTGCAACGACCGCCAGATCGTACGGGTGACTGGTACGTTGCGGACGGTCACCTTGCGTCCACGGGCCGGAGTGCCCGCGCTGGAGGCGGAGCTGTTCGACGGCACCGCGCCGCTGGACGTGGTGTGGCTGGGCCGGCGCTCGATCGTGGGCATAGAGCCGGGCCGCAAGCTGATCGCCTCCGGCCGTATCTCCCTGAGCCACGGCCGGCGGGTGCTGTTCAATCCCAAATACGAACTCCGACCACTCGGACAGGAGTAGCCGGTGACGTCACCCGACAAGCCCGCCGCCTCGCACGCTTCCCCCACCGCCTCATCCTCCACATCGGCCTCCTCCGACACCTCGGCCGCTCCGGACGGTGATGCGAAAGCCGTCACCGAGGCGGCTCTTTTCGAGGCATTCGGCGGACTGCGCGGCATGGTGGAGACGGTCCTCCCCGGCCTGCTCTTCGTCACGATCTTCACGGTCAACAAGGATCTGCACGCGTCGGCGATCGCCGCGCTGGCCGTCTCGCTGCTGCTCGTCGTGGTCCGGCTGATCCGCCGGGACACCGTCAAGCACGCCTTCAGCGGGGTCTTCGGTGTCGCGTTCGGTGTCGTCTTCGCGATGATGACCGGCGACGCCAAGGACTTCTATCTGCCCGGCATGATCTACACGCTGGGGCTGGCGGTCGCGTACATCGTCACGACGCTCGCGGGTGTGCCGCTGATCGGGCTGATCCTCGGCCCGATCTTCAAGGAGAACCTGTCCTGGCGCACCCGTAACCCGGGCCGCAAGAAGGCGTACGCCAAGGCCAGCTGGGCCTGGGGGCTGATCCTGCTCGCCAAGTGCGCGATCCTCTTCCCGCTCTACTGGTGGGCGGACACCACCCAGCTCGGCTGGGTCCTGATCTCGCTCAAGATCCCGCCGTTCCTGCTGGCGGTCTATCTGACCTGGGTCTTCCTGGCGAAGGCGCCGCCGCCGATCGATGTGTTCGCCGAGATGGAGGCGGAGGAGCGGGCCGAGAAGGAGCGCGCGGCCGCCGTCGCCGCCACGGCCGGGGACGGGGCGGGGCCGCGGCACCGCCGGTAGGCGATGGTTGTCGGCCGAACCTTCTCGCAGTGGCCGACCTTTCTCGGAGTGCTGGAGCGGTCCCGGGCGTTGAACCGCTGCTGGGCGCCGGACAGGCCGTACGGGCAGGCTTTCCCGTACGGCCTGTCCGGCGTCAGGGCGTCAGCCGGCCGCGTCCTCGCGGCGTACCGACAGCAGATCCTCCAGCTGCTCCTCGCGGGCCTGGGCCGCCACGAACAGCAGCTCGTCGCCTGCCTCCAGCGTCTCCTCCGGGTTCGGGGTGAGGACGCGCGTGCCGCGGATGATCGTGACCAGCGAGGTGTCCTCGGGCCAGCTCACATCACCGACCTGCGTGCCCGTCACGGCCGACTCCGGCGGCAGCGTCAGCTCGACCAGGTTCGCGTCCCCGTGGCTGAAGCGCAGCAGCCGTACGAGATCGCCGACGCTCACCGCCTCCTCGACCAGCGCGGACATCAGACGCGGCGTCGAGACCGCGACATCCACGCCCCATGACTCGTTGAAGAGCCATTCGTTCTTCGGGTTGTTGACCCGGGCCACCACTCGCGGAACGCCGTACTCGGTCTTGGCGAGCAGCGAGACGACCAGATTGACCTTGTCGTCGCCCGTCGCGGCGATCACGACATGACAGCGCTGGAGCGCCGCCTCGTCCAGTGAGGTGATCTCACAGGCGTCGGCCAGCAGCCATTCCGCCAGCGGCACCCGCTCCACCGAGATGGCGGACGGTGCCTTGTCGATCAGCAGGACCTCGTGTCCGTTCTCCAGCAGCTCACCCGCGATGGAACGGCCCACCGCGCCTGCCCCGGCAATCGCGACACGCATCAGTGACCGCCTCCGTCCGGGCCCTCGGCGAACGCCGCCTCGACCTTCTCGATGTCGTCCGTACGCATCATCACGTGGACGAGATCGCCCTCCTGCAGGACCGTCTGGGACGTCGGCAGCATCGCCTCGCCCAGCCGGGTCAGAAACGCGACACGGACGCCCGTCTCCTCCTGGAGCGTGCTGATCTTGTGACCGATCCAGCTCTCCGCGGTGTGCACCTCGGCGAGCTGCACGCCACCGCTCGGATCGCGCCACAGCGGCTCCGCGCCGGACGGCAGCAGCCGGCGCATCATCTGGTCGGCGGTCCAGCGGACCGTGGCCACGGTCGGGATGCCCAGCCGCTGGTAGACCTCGGCGCGCTTCGGGTCGTAGATACGGGCGGCCACGTTCTCGATGCCGAACATCTCGCGGGCCACCCGGGCGGCGATGATGTTGGAGTTGTCGCCGCTGCTCACCGCGGCGAAGGCACCGGCGTCCTCGATACCGGCGTCCCGCAGGGTGTCCTGGTCGAACCCGACGCCGCTGACGCGACGGCCGCCGAAACCGGAGCCGAGCCGCCGGAACGCGGTGGGGTCCTGGTCGATGACGGCGACGGTGTGCCCCTGCTGCTCCAGGTTCTGCGCGAGTGCGGCACCCACCCGGCCACAGCCCATGATGACAATATGCACGGCCCTACCCCGCACTCCTCATACCCCACCTGAACTGCGTATACATCCTGCTCATGTCTCTTCTCTCGGCTCGCCGGGCAACACGTTGCGGGCACTTGACGGCCCGCGGGGCACCACGCGCCGACGGCAGCCGGTCATGGGCCCGAGCGGTGCCGGGGATGTCGCCCTCGTCCGCGCTCACGCCCACCGTATCGGCAACCAGGAACGGGAGATCAGGCGTGTGCCCCGTCTACCCGCCGCCGGAGGGGGTACGGATCACCGGCGGCGGGTAGACGGGGCATCCGTACCGTGGCGGCGACACCTCATCACTTCCAGGCATGTGGGGACGCGGAGCATGGACCAGGAACAGGACCGTAACTACGACCCGCGCGTCGCGGAGTTGCTGGCCCGGATGACGGACGCGGAGAAGCTGGGCCAGCTCCAGCAGCTGGCCTGGACCGGGGACACCGGCCCCGGCGGCGGGCAGAACCATCTCATCGAGACCGCGGCCCGCGAGGGGGTGCTCGGCTCCGTACTCAATCTGTACGGCGCCGCGCACACCAACACCCTCCAGCGCATCGCCGTCGAGGAGTCACGGCTCGGCATCCCGCTGCTCTTCGGTTTCGATGTGATCCACGGCTTCTGGACCACCTTCCCGATCCCGCTCGCGCAGGCGGCGAGCTTCGATCCGGCGGTCGCCGAGCGGGACGGCGAGGTGGCGGCACGCGAGAGCCGGTCCAACGGGGTGCACTGGACGTTCGCGCCGATGATGGACGTCACCCGCGATCCGCGCTGGGGACGGATCGCGGAGAGCTGCGGCGAGGACCCGTATCTGACGGCCGCGTTCGCGGCGGCCAAGGTCCGCGGCCACCAGGGCGGCGACCTCCGCGATCCGCACCGGATCGCCGCCTGCGCCAAGCACTTCGCCGCGTACGGAGGCGCCGAGGGCGGCCGTGACTACAACACCGTCGATGTCTCCGAGCAGCGCCTGCGCAATCTCTATCTGCCGCCGTTCAAGGCCGCCGTGGAAGCGGGCGCGGCGACGGTGATGGCCGCCTTCAACACCGTCAGCGGTGTCCCGGCCCACGCCCACCCGCATCTGCTCTCCGACATCCTCAAAGGGGAGTGGGGATTCGACGGCGTCGTGGTGAGCGACTGGACCGGGGTCCATGAGCTGATGGCGCACGGCTTCGCCGAGGACGCCGGGACCGCCGCCGGGCTCGCGTTCGAGGCGGGCCTCGACATGGAGATGGTCAGCACGGATCTCGCCGACCACGGACGGGAGTTGCTGAGCGGCGGGGCGCTCTCGGCCGGGCGTCTCGACGACGCCGTGGCGCGGGTGCTGCGGCTGAAGTTCCGCCTCGGGCTGTTCGAGCGGCCGTACGTGGACGAGGACGCCGCGCTGACCGGGCCGACCGAGGAGAGCCGGGCGGCGGCCCGGGAGACCGCGGGCCGGTGCGTGGTGCTGCTCAAGAACGAGGGGTCGACGCTGCCGCTGAGCCGGGGGCTCTCGTCGGTCGCCGTGGTCGGCCCGTTCGCGGACTCCACCGATCTGCACGGCACCTGGTCGGGGCCGGGCGCGACCCGCTTCCCCGCGGTCACCGTCCTCGACGGCGTACGGGCGGCCCTCCCGGACACCGCCGTCGTCCGGCACGCGCGGGACCGCGAGGCGGCCGTGGCGGCGGCGCGCTCCGCCGATCTGACCGTGGTGGTGGCCGGCGAGCCCACCGAGCTGAGCGGAGAGGCGTCGTCGCGCAGCGACATTTCGCTGCCCGCCGGCCAGGAGGAGCTGATCCGGGCGATCGCGGCGACGGGCCGGCCGTTCGTCGTCGTACTCGTCGGCGGGCGTCCGCTGACCGTCGACGGCTGGATCGATCTGGCGCCCGCCGTGCTGGCCTCCTGGCATCTGGGCATCGAGGCCGGTCACGCGCTCGCCGATGTGCTGTTCGGCGAGGTCAACCCGGGAGCCAAGCTGCCGGTGAGCTTTCCGCGCTCGGTGGGGCAGATCCCCGTCTACCACAACCACGAGAACACCGGCCGCCCGTCCGAACCGGACGGCCCGGGAGCGCCGTTCACCTCGTCCTATCTGGATGTCGGGCGCGGACCGCGGTTCCCGTTCGGGTTCGGCCTCAGCTATACGGACTTCGAGATCGGTGAGCCGCGGCCGAGCCGCGATGACATCGGCGTCGGGGAGCTGTCGAGCGGCGCCGAGGTGGAGGTGACGGTCGCCGTACGGAACACCGGGCAGCGCGCGGGCGATGAGGTCGTACAGCTCTATGTGCGGGACCGGGCGGCATCGGTCGTCCAGCCGGTGCGGCGCCTTCGCGGCTTTCGGCGCGTCACGCTCGGCGCGGGGGAAAGCACCGTGGTGCGGTTCCGGCTCGGCGCCGATGACCTCGGGTTCTGGACGAACGACCCGGCGGGCCGCTTCCTCGTGGAGCCCGGACGCATCGACCTGTACGCGGGGAACAGCTCGGGAGCGAGCGCGCGGCGCACCCTCATCCTCACCCCGTGACAGCACCCGCCGGCGGCCCGTCGACATGCCGGGCCGCAGGTGGGGGGTGGTGCCCGCACACTGTCTTGTTCGAACGCATACGATCCCTTCGTGTCCAAACTGACCGACGTGCCCAAACGGATCCTGATCGGGCGGGCGCTGCGTAGCGACAGGCTTGGGGAGACCCTTCTCCCCAAGCGCATCGCCCTGCCCGTCTTCGCCTCCGACCCGCTGTCCTCGGTGGCGTACGCGCCGGGAGAAGTCCTCCTCGTCCTGTCCATCGCGGGTGTGTCGGCCTACCACTTCAGCCCGTGGATCGCGCTGGCCGTCGTGGTCCTGATGTTCACGGTCGTCGCGTCGTACCGGCAGAACGTGCACGCCTACCCGAGCGGCGGCGGCGACTACGAGGTCGCCAACACCAACCTCGGCCCCAAGGCCGGCCTCACCGTCGCCAGCGCGCTGCTCGTCGACTACGTACTGACCGTGGCGGTGTCGATCTCCTCCGGTGTGGAGAACCTCGGGTCCGCGATCCCCTTCGTGGTGGAGAACAAGGTTCTCTGCGCCATCGGGATAATCGTGCTGCTCACGCTGATGAATCTGCGCGGGGTACGGGAGTCGGGCAAGCTCTTCGCGATCCCGACGTATGTCTTCGTCGGCGGGGTCTTCCTCATGATCATCTGGGGCGCGTTCCGGGGACTCGTGCTCAACGAAACCATGCGCGCCCCGACCTCCGGCTTCGAGATCAAGGCCGAGCATCAGGGCCTGGCGGGCTTCGCGCTGGTCTTCCTGCTGCTGCGCGCCTTCTCCTCCGGCTGCGCCGCGCTGACCGGTGTCGAGGCGATCAGCAATGGCGTCCCGGCCTTCCGCAAGCCGAAGAGCAGGAACGCGGCGACGACCCTCGCCCTGATGGGCGGCCTCGCCGTCACGATGTTCTGCGGCATCATCGCCCTGGCCATGGCCACCGATGTGAAGATGGCGGAGTCGCCCGGCACGGACCTGCTCCGCGACGGAGTCCCGGTCGGCTCGGGCTATGTGCAGAACCCGGTCATCTCGCAGGTCGCCGCCGCCGTCTTCGGCAGCGGCACGTTCCTGTTCGTCCTGCTCGCCGCGGCCACCGCGCTGGTCCTCTTCCTGGCCGCCAACACCGCGTACAACGGCTTCCCGGTGCTCGGCTCGATCCTTGCCCAGGACCGCTATCTGCCGCGCCAGCTGCTCACCCGCGGTGACCGGCTGGCCTTCTCCAACGGCATCGTGGTGCTGGCCGGCGCCGCCGCGCTGCTCGTCGGTCTCTACGGCGCGGACTCCACCCGGCTGATCCAGCTCTATATCGTCGGTGTGTTCGTCTCCTTCACACTCAGCCAGACCGGCATGGTCCGGCACTGGAACCGCCATCTGCGGACCGAGCGGGACCCGGCCAAGCGCCGCCATATGATCCGGTCCCGCGCGATCAACACCTTCGGCGCCTTCTTCACCGGTCTGGTGCTGGTGGTCGTGCTGGCGACCAAGTTCACCCATGGCGCCTGGGTCGCGCTCCTCGGCATGGTGATCTTCTACGGGACGATGACCGCGATCCGTAAGCACTACGACCGGGTCTCGGCGGAGATCGCCGCCGCCGAGGGACCGTCCGACGACAGCGTCCGGCCGTCCCGGGTGCATTCGATCGTGCTGGTCTCCAAGGTCCACAAGCCCACGCTGCGCGCCCTCGGTTACGCCAAGCTGATGCGCTCGGACACCCTGGAGGCGCTCAGCATCAATGTCGACCCGGCGGAGACGAAGCAGCTCAGAGAGGAGTGGGAGCGGCGCGGCATCAACGTACCGCTGAAGATCCTCGACTCCCCGTACCGCGAGATCACCCGGCCGGTGATCGAGTACGTACGCGGTCTGCGCTCGGAGAATCCGCGCGACGCGGTGAGCGTCTATATCCCGGAGTATGTGGTCGGCCGCTGGTACGAGCATCTGCTGCACAACCAGAGCGCGCTGCGGCTCAAGGGGCGGCTGCTCTTCACCCCGGGGGTGATGGTGACGTCGGTGCCGTACCAGCTGGAGTCCTCGGAGCTGGCGAAGAAGCGGGCGAAGAGGCGCGCGGCGTATGTGGCGCCGGGCGCGGTCAGGCGCGGTCCGGTGGATTCGCGGCCGAAGGAGCCGGACGGGAAGGGCACGTAGACTGGTGGGCTGTCGCGGCCCTACCCACCGCTGCCACCCACCCCTGCCACGCACCCCTTGTACCCACCCCTTGTACCCACCCTTTCCTCTTCACCTCTGATCTTTTGGAGCCACCTCCCATGTCAACAGAACCGAAGGCTTCGCTGATCGGGGAGGAGTACGAGGTTGAGGTGGGCCCCGTCGCCCATGGCGGCCACTGCATCGCCCGTACCGCCGGGGGCCGTGTGCTCTTCGTACGGCACGCACTGCCCGGCGAGAAGATCGTCGCGCGGGTGACGGAGGGGGAGGAGGACTCCCGCTATCTCCGCGCCGACGCGGTGAAGATCATCGAGCCGTCGAAGGACCGGGTCGAGGCCCCGTGCCCGTACGCGGGCCCCGGCCGGTGCGGCGGCTGCGACTGGCAGCACGCGAAGCCGGGCGCGCAACGGCGTTTCAAGGGCGAGGTCATCGCCGAACAGCTCCAGCGGCTCGCGGGCCTCACCCCGGAGGAGGCGGGCTGGGACGGTACGGTCATGCCCGCCCCCGGCGACAAGCTGCCCGCGGGCGAGGTGCCTGCCTGGCGCTCGCGCGTGCAGTACGCGATCGACAAGGACGGTCGCGCGGGGCTGCGCAAGCACCGGTCGCACGAGGTGGAGCCGGTCGAGCACTGCATGATCGCCACGGAAGGCGTCAGCGAACTGGGCGTGGAGCGGCGCGAGTGGCCGCAGATCGCCACGGTCGAGGCGATCGCGGCCTCGGGCTCCGGCGACCGACAGGTGATCCTCACCCCGCGCGAGGGCGGCCGGCTGCCACTGGTGGAGCTGGACAAGCCGGTGTCCGTCCTGCGAGTGGACGAGCGCGACGGGGGAGTGCACCGGGTCCACGGCCGCGCCTTCGTCCGCGAGCGCGCGGACGGCCGTACGTACCGCGTCGGCATGGGCGGCTTCTGGCAGGTCCACCCGCAGGCGCCGCAGCTGCTGGTGGAGGCCGTGATGCAGGGCCTGATGCCGAGGAAGGGCGAGACGGCGCTCGATCTCTACTGCGGGGTGGGCCTGTTCGCCGGGGCGATCGCGGAGCGCGTCGGTGAGACCGGCGCGGTGCTCGGCATCGAATCCGGCAAACGCGCGGTCGAGGACGCCAGGCACAACCTCCAGGACCTGCCCCGGGTCCGCATCGAACAGGGCAAGGTCGACCAGGTCCTGCCGCGCACCCGAATCACCGAAACGGACCTCATCGTCCTGGACCCACCCCGCGCGGGCGCGGGCAAGCAGACGGTCACACACCTCTCGGACCTGGGCGCCCGCCGCATCGCCTACGTGGCCTGCGACCCGGCAGCCCTCGCCCGTGACCTGGCGTACTTCCGAGAGGGCGGCTACCGCCCGCGCACGCTGCGGGCGTTCGACTTCTTCCCGATGACGCACCACGTGGAGTGCGTGGCGATCCTGGAGCCTGCTGCAAAAGGCAACTGACGTGCGGCTTCGTCGGCCCGAGTAGTTCCCTCGGCAACACCGTGGCGGGCGCCCCCCCCCACGGACTCGAACGGTACCCGCCTGTCCGCTCGTCCACGTCGTGACGCCGACGTGCGCCCCCGCTTCGCGGCATGGGCCGTTGGTCAATCCAGTCGGTGCATACCCATTGACCCGTCGGCGTTTTCATATCTAGTCTCCGTCTCTATACGTAGACGTTGTCTTTATATGGAGACCTCGTTCGTCGGAGGGGACACGTGGGGGGTGAGGGAGACAGCACGGGCACGCGGGCGCGCAGTTGAGAGCACAGTTCAAAGGGGAACTGATCCATGCCACTTGTCGTAGTCGGCATCAGCGTTTTGGTCCTGCTCTTCCTCATGACGAAGCTCAGACTGAACGGCTTCGCCGCCCTCCTCCTCGTGGCCGTCTGCGTCGCGCTGGTGCGGGGGATTCCCGTGGCGGAGATACCGGATGTCCTCTCCGAGGGCATCGGTGGGCAGATCGGCGACACGATGCTCACCATCGGGCTCGGTGCCATGGTCGGCCGGGTGATGGGGGACTCCGGTGCCGCCCAGCGCATCGCGTCCAAGCTGCTCGCCGTCTGCGGGCCGCGTGGGGTGCAGGTGGCCATGGTGCTGACGGCCATGCTCATCGGCGTCACGATGTTCTACGAGGTCGCCTTCGTCATCATCGTGCCCGTCGCCTTCACGCTCGTGCGGGTCACCCGGTCGAATCTGCTGTGGGTCGGGCTGCCGATGTCCATCGCCCTCTCCACGATGCACAGCTTCCTGCCGCCGCATCCCGGCCCGACGGCGGTGGCCTCGGCCTTTCACGCCTCCGTCGGACTGACCCTGTTCTACGGCCTGTTCATCGCGGTCCCCATCGGCGCGCTCATCGCGCTGGTGTGGCCGAGGCTGCCGTTCGTCCGGGCGATGAACCCCTCCGTGCCCAAGGGCCTGGTGAGCGAGCGGGTCTTCGAGGACGAGGAGATGCCGGGCACCGGCTGGTCGCTGGCGGTCGCGCTGCTGCCCGTGGTGCTGATCGCGGGGGCCGCCGTGACCGACATGGTCACCTCGGCGAGGACTCCCGTCGTGCATGTCGTCGAGTTCGTCGGTTCGGCGCCGGTCGCGCTGCTGCTGACACTGCTCGTCGCGGTCTGGGCCTTCGGGCCCCGGATCGGCCGGAGCCTGGACGAGGTCGCCGCCTCCTGTCGTGGGGCCGCGCAGGCGATGGCGATGATCCTGCTGGTGATCGGGGCCGGCGGCGCCTTCAAGCAGGTCCTCGTCGACGGCGGGATATCGGACTACATCAAGGATGTGACCGAGGGCTGGTCCATCTCGCCGATCATCCTCGCCTGGCTCGTCGCCGTGATCCTCCGGGTGGCCCTGGGGTCGGCGACGGTCGCCGTCGTCACGGCATCCGGTGTCGTACTGCCACTGGTCGCGGGCAGCGGGATCGCTCCCGAGATCATGGTGCTCGCCGTCTCCTGTGGCTCGATCGCCTTCTCGCACGTCAACGACCCGGGCTTCTGGATGTTCAAGGAGTACTTCAACCTGTCGGTCATCGAGGCGATCAAGGTACGCACCTCCTATACGACCGTGCTCGCCGTCCTCGGCCTCGGGGGCGTCCTGGTCCTGGAACGCGTCCTGAACGCCCTCAACCTCTGAACGAAGGATTCATGTCATGAGCCAACCCGTCGTCACTCGCTTCTCCGTGTATCCGGTGGCGGGCCGTGACTCCATGCTGCTCAACCTCTCCGGCGCGCACGCCCCGTACTTCACCCGCAACGTCCTGGTCGTCGAGGACTCCCAGGGCCGGACCGGGCTGGGCGAGGTGCCGGGGGGCGAGGAGATCACCCGCACCCTGCGCGAGGCGGAATCCCTCGTCGTCGGTGCGCGGGTGGGCGACTACAAGCGCGTCCTGCGTGCCATGGGGGAGCGGTTCGGCGGCCGTGACGACCACGGGCGGGGCGAGCAGACCTTCGACCTGCGTACCGCGGTGCACGCCGTCACGGCCGTCGAATCCGGACTGCTCGATCTGCTGGGCCAGCATCTGGACGTACCCGTCGCCGCACTGCTCGGCGATGGCAAGCAGCGCGATTCCGTGCGGGTGCTCGGCTATCTGTTCTACGTGGGCGACCCCGGCAGGACCGACCTGGAGTACGTCCGCGAGCCCGACTCCGCCGTGGAGTGGTACCGGATCCGCCGCGAGGAGGCGCTGACCCCGGAAGCGATCGTCCGCCAGGCGGAGGCCACGTACGCGCGCTACGGCTTTCGCGACTTCAAGCTCAAGGGCGGTGTGCTGGCGGGTGCGGAGGAGGTCAAGGCGGTACGGGCGCTCAAGGAACGCTTCCCGGAGGCGCGGATCACCCTCGATCCCAACGGTGCCTGGTCGCTGCGGGAAGCCGTCGAGCTGTGCCGGCCCCTGGTCGGCACGCTCGCCTACGCCGAGGACCCCTGCGGAGCCGAGAGCGGCTACTCGGGCCGGGAGATCCTCGCGGAGTTCCGCCGCGCCACCGCGCTGCCCACCGCCACCAACATGATCGCGACCGACTGGCGCCAGCTCAGCCACGCGCTGGCGCTGCGGTCCGTCGACATCCCGCTCGCTGACCCGCACTTCTGGACCATGCAGGGGTCGGTGCGGGTGGCCCAGCTGTGCGACGCGACGGGGCTGACATGGGGGTGCCATTCCAACAACCACTTCGACATCTCCCTCGCCATGATGGCCCACTGCGGAGCCGCGGCCCCCGGTGATTACAACGCGCTGGACACGCACTGGATCTGGCAGGAGGGCCTGGAACGCCTGACCGTCGAAGCCCCGCGGATCGCCGACGGCGCGGTCGCGGTCGACGACACCCCGGGACTCGGTGTCCGCCTCGACATGGACCGGCTGCTCGCGGCCCATGAGCTCTACCTGGCGAAGGGGCTCTCGGGACGTGACGACGCCGTCGGGATGCGCTACCTGGTGAGCGACTGGACCTTCGACAGCAAGCGTCCCTGTCTGGCGCGCTGACCCGAGTCGGTGAGCCGAGTCCGTGACGCTGCGGACGCGACGCTGCGGACGCGAGACGATCGGCTGCCGCCGGGTCGCCTACTCGGGCCTCGCGTTCCCGCCTTCCTGGCGCTCGTCCGTCTCGACCAGCCGGGCGAGATTCGCCAAGGCCATGCGGGTGCCCAGCTCGTTGTCGGCGGCGGGCACATCGTCGGGAATTCCCTCGTGCACGATCAGAACATCCGTCGCGCCGTCCGCGTCCGCGTCGGTGAGTGTGGTCGTCATCGTCATCGTGCCGCCGAGGCGGGTCTCCGCCGTCTCGAACGCGAACACCTCGGTCACCTGCTCGTCGGGCACGAGCCGCGCGAAGTGACCGTGGTACGTGTCGGTGCCCGCGCCCGACTTGCCGCTCCCGGTGGGCTCGTCGTAGGTGAGTGAGACACGGAACGTGCCGCCCTCGCGGGGGTCGAACGTGTGTACGCGGCTGGTCATGCCATCAGGCACCCGCCATCGCGCGATCGCGTCCGCGTCGAGCAGTGCCCGGTAGACGGCGGCGCGGGGCGCGTTCACGCGCCGGGAGACTCGCGTCGAGTACATGGCCCCCAATGTAGGGGATGGATATATCAATCATTTTGATTTATCGTCTGTCGGACAGCACTCGCACGGCACCACTGCCTGCCGTACCGGGACGGAAGGAACCACCATGTCGGGCGACATCTTGGTCAGCGCCCTCGCGAACGCCCCCGCGACCCCGCTGCCCCACTTCTGGAGCCGCGTGGTCGGCGCGGGACGCGCCAACGAGGGGCTGCGCGCCGACTGGCAGCGCCAGCTCCGCGAGGCCCACGACGCGTGCGGCTTCGAGTACATCCGCTTCCACGGGCTCTTCCATGACGACATGTTCGTGTACACGGAGCGTGCGGACGGCACCGCCGTATACAACTTCCAGTACGTCGACGCGCTCTTCGACTTCCTCCTCGACCTCGGGGTCCGGCCGTTCGTGGAGTTCGGTTTCAGCCCGCGTGCCCTCGCCCGGGAGACCAGCACCGTCTTCTGGTGGGGAGCGCACGGCGCCCCGCCCGTGGACCTCGACAAGTGGGCCGCGCTGATCGACGCCATCACCCGCCACTGGATCACCCGGTACGGGATCGAGGAAGTGCGCCGGTGGTACTTCGAGGTATGGAACGAGGCCAACCTCTGGGGCTTCTTCCACGGCACCCGCTCCGAGTACTTCGAGCTGTACAAGGTCACGGCGGGCGCGGTGAAGAATGTCGACCAGCGGCTGCGCGTCGGCGGCCCCGCCACCTCCAACTTCGTCCCCGACGAGCGCTTCGGCGGGGAGTCCGAGGATGTCTCCCGGCGCATCATCGCGGGCCGCGACGACATCGACGACCTGGAATGGCGCCCGGTGTGGATGGCGGCCTTCCTGGACTACTGCGCCGAGGAGGGGCTGCCCGTCGACTTCGTCTCCACCCACCCGTACCCCACGGACTGGGCGCTGGACGAGCACGGACAGGGCGAGAAGCTCACCCGCGGCAAGGACGCCACCCCGGTCGACCTGGCCCTGCTGCGCGATCTGATCGCCAAGAGCCCGTATCCGGACGCCGAGATCCATCTCACCGAGTGGTCCTCGTCCTCCTCGCCCCGTGACCACACCCATGACACGCTGCCGGCCGCCACCTACGTCACGCGCTCCGTCCTGCACTCGCTCGGTACGGTCGACTCGCTCGCGTACTGGACGTTCACGGACGTCTTCGAGGAGGGCGGGGCCGGCGACGAGCTGTTCCACGGCGGCTTCGGCATGATCACGCTGCCCGGCATCCCGAAGCCGACATTCCACGCGTACCGCATGCTGCACGCCCTCGGCGACGAGCTGATCGAACGCGGCGAGGACCATGTCGTGACCCGCTCGGCCGCCACCGGCCGGATCACCGCACTCGTCCACCACTACCCGGAGGAGGAGCCCAAGTCCGTACCGGCCTCCTTTGACGACCGGTCCACGGCCGAGGCCACCCTGGCCAAGGGCCGGCCCCGGCGGCTGACGCTGGAGATCGGCGCGCTCGCGCCCGGCGCGCCCTTCCGTGTCGAGGTGCTGGACTCCGCGCACGGCGACGCCATCGGGGCCTGGCGGGCCCTCGGCTCACCGGCCGCGCCCACCCGCGAACAGCTCGCCCATCTCGACCGGCTGGCCCGTGCCACCGAGGTACGGACCGCCGCCGCCGGCGCGGACGGGGTGCTGCGGCTCGATACGGCCGTCAGTCCCTGGTCGCTCGTCCTCATCGAGCAGTTGGGCTGACACCGGCGCGGGCGGGCTTCGCCGACACGGCAACCACCCCAGCCGGTACGATTCCATCGATTTGACGCACCCAGGGATCGGCGGCATCTGGCCGTCGTCCCTTTCCGGGGCCGGGAGACGGACTTTGACGAGCAAGAAGGCGAGCGCCGGGAAGGCGTCGATCAGACGTGGCACCAACCTGCCTCGCATGGGTGACTTCAACGAATCCGTCGTCCTGGACGCGATCCGGCGCCACTCCGCGGGCCTGAGCCGGGTGGAGCTCGCCCAGGCCACCGGACTGTCGGCGCAGACCGTCTCCAACATCACCCGCAGGCTGCTCGACCAGGGCGTGGCCCGCGAGTCCGGGAAGCAGAGCACCGGCAGTGGCAAACCCCGTACGCTCCTGCGGATCGCTCCCGGGGCCCGGTACGCCGTGGGTGTGCATCTCGACCCGGCCGTCATCACGTACGTACTGCTCGACCTGCTCGGTACGGTCGTCGCCCAGCGCAGCGAGCGGACTCCGCGCGGCGGCGACACCGACGAGGTCGTGGCGGGCATGGCCGCCTCGGTGACCGCGCTGGTGGCCGAGTCGGGGGTGGACAAGGACCGCGTACTGGGCCTGGGGATCGCGGCGCCAGGACCGATCGACGCGGCGGCCGGGCTGGTCGTGGACCCGCCCGAACTGCCCGGCTGGGGCAGCGTTCCGCTGCGCGACCAGCTCAGCGAGGCGACCGGCTATCCGGCGCTGCTGGACAAGGACGTGATCGCCGCCGTCGTCGCGGAGCGCTGGTCAGGGGCGGCCACCGAGAGCCGTAACTTCCTCTTCTTCTACCTCGGTACGGGCTCCGGCATGGGGCTGGTCATCGACGACACCGTGCTGCGCGGCGTCTCGGGCAACGTCGGCGAGGTGGGCGGTCTCGGCGCGGCCTGCTCGACCCGGGTCCTGGTCGACGAGGCCATCGCGCTCGGCGCTCTCGGCGGGGAGTTCACCCCCATGGATCCCGGGGACGCCCAGCGCGGCCTTGAGCAGCTGGCCGCCCTCGCCGCGCGCGGCGACGAGCGGGCCGGCAGCATCATCGACCGCTGGGGCATTCGGATCGGCCGGGGTGTCTGCGCGGCGGCGACGCTCCTGGACGTGGACACCATCGTCTTCGGCGGGCCGATATGGCACCTTCTCGCCGACCGGCTCCTCGCCCTCATCGAGCCGATGGTCGCGCAGTCCCTGTTCGTGAAGCCGATCCATCCCACGCTGGTCATCACGACCGCCGTCGGCGAGAACGTCGCGGCCGTGGGAGCGGCGTCGCTGGTCCTGGACCGGACGCTCTCCGCGCAGCCGAAATCCCTGCTGCTGGGGTGAGCCGCGGGCAGGGAGTGGGCCGCGGATACGAGTGAGGCCCCGCCGGCCGGCGGGGCCTCACTCGCGTACGTCAACGGTCAGGGCCGCTGCACACTCCCGTCCGTGTTGCGCAGCAGCGCCCAGCGGTCGTGCTCCAGGGGCTCGGTCACCGGATACCTGCGTACGGCCGACTCGTCGAAGTCGACTCCCAGGCCGGGCTGTTCGGAGGGGTACAGCCGCCCCTCGCGCGGCACGGGCGCACCGGGGAAGACCTCCAGGGTCGCTTCCTTGAAGGCGGCGGCCTCCTGGACCCCGAACGCGGGCGAGCTGATGTCCAGGGCCACGTTGGCGGCCATGCCGACGGGGCTGACATCGCCGGGGCCGTGCGGCGCCGTCCGTACGCCGAACAGTTCGCAAGCCGCGACGAGCTTGCGGGTGGGCGTCAGGCCGCCCAGCGTGGGGATACGGATCCGGGCGAAGTCGATGACCCGCTGCTCCAGCAGCGGCAGGTACATCGTGATGTCGTGGTACAGCTCGCCCACCGCGAGCGGGACCGAACCGGCCGCCCGCAGCTGACCGAAGTGGGCCGCGTCCTCGGGGGCGAGGGCGTCCTCCAGGAAGAACAGCCGCGCGTCCTCCACCTCGTGCACCAGCTCACGGGCCTGCGAGGGCGTCAGCCGCTCGTGCACGTCGTGCAGCAGCTCCACTCCCGTGCCGACCCGCTCACGGATCTCGCGCAGCACGGGCGGGACATGACGCAGATAGCTCAGGGAGTCCCAGCTCCCGGCCCGCAGCCGGCGCCGGCGGGCTTCGGCCTCGTCGCGCGGGGCCGTGCCGTAGGTGTCCGTTCCGGGGACCGCGACCTGGACGCGGACATGGCGGTAGCCGCGCTCGGCGGCGGCGAGCACCCGCTCGGCGATCTCGCCCGCCTCGTGGCCGTCCACGTGCGTGTACGCCTCCGCGGCCTCCCGGGCCCGGCCGCCCAGCAGCTGGTGCACCGGCAGACCCGCCGCCTTGCCCTTGATGTCCCAGAGCGCCACGTCGACGCCCGCCAGGGCGTTCTGCGCGATCGAACCGCCCCGCCAGTAGCCGCTGTTGAGCAGCAGCCGGTGCAGGTCCTCGATGTCGTGGGGGTCGCGGCCCAGCAGCATCGGACCGAAATAGTCGTCGACGACCGATCGGATCGCCAGGGTGCGCTGCGGGTCGCTGGCGCAGCCGAGCCCGTACAGACCGGGCTGGTTCGTCTCCACGCGCACGATCACATACGGGCAGCCCTGGGGGGCGCACAGGAAGGTACGGACCGCCGTCACCCGCAGGGAGTCGGAGCCGGATCGCGCCCAGGGAGCCGGGGCCAGCACCTCCGCCGCCCCCGTACCGTCCGCCGCCGTCGCACCCTCCGCCGTCTCCGCGCTCTCCGTCGTACCCCGTGTCTTCGCTGCCGTCATGGGTTCCCTCCGAGGTGATGGCACGTCCGTGTTTTCCGGGTGTTACAACTGTTGACACCGTACATCAAGTCGATTTAGATTCGCTGCGTCATAGAGGAGCTGGACGAACAGCCCCGAAGAAAGGCGCTGGGAACGTGATACGACTTCTCCCAGCCGCGCGTCGTACCTCGATACTCGCTTCGGTCGCCGCCATGGGTGTGCTGATCGCGGGGTGCGGTTCGAACGGCGGAAACGGTTCCGGACGCGACGAACTCTCCATGTGGACCTTCAAGCAGTCCCATGTGGCCGCCTTGCGGGCGGCAGCGGAAAAATTCACCGCCGAGACCGGAACAAAGGTGAACATCCAGGCGGTGACGCCGGATGATGCCTTTCTGACCAAGGTTCAGGCCGCGGCCCGCACCAACGATCTGCCCGATGTGCTCGAAGTGCACGCCAACGGCGACGACCTCGCGTTCGGCGGGGCGGGGCTGCTGGAAGACCTCTCCAAGGACGTCGACCAGAAATGGCTGGACCAGTACCTCCCCCAGGTCCTCAAGGACGGCACGATCACGCCCGAGGTCTACAAGGCGTCGCTCACCGAGGGCTCCAAGACCCAGGGTGTCCAGCTCGGGCAGCGATTCAGTGTGCCGCTCACCGTCGGCACCCAGGGCGTTGTCTATATGAACAAGAGCCGCGCGGCGAAGGCCGGGGTCACCCGGGCGCCGGCCACCTGGGAGGAATTCATCGATGCCCTCGACAAGGTGAAGAAGGCATACCCCGACACCGGTGGTGTGACCGTCGGGGTGAAGCAGCCCTCCACGGCCCTGGAATGGCTGATGCAGCCGATGGCGTTCGGGATGCTCGGAAAGCAGAAGTTCGAGGCGCTCTTCGGCCCGGACCCCGCTCAGGGCTGGTCGTCACCGAACGGCCAGAAGGTGCTGAACACCTACAACCAGGTGACCCCGTACTGGATGCCCGGCACCCAGTCCAAGGGGATCGACGAGGCGGATCTCGCCTTCGCCCAGGGCAAGGCGTCCTTCGACATCGGCGGCACCTACACCCTGGCGTTTCTCGCCGAGAACGGCTACGACGCGGACAATCTCATGACGTTCCCCGTGCCGCCGCCGAAGGACGCCGCCATCCCCGGCCTCCAGCTCTCGCCCTTCTCCCTCACGGGTCTCTCCATCACCCGGAAATCGGAGAAGAAGGACGAGGCCCTGCAGTGGCTGAAGTTCCTGTCCAGGGACGATGTCGCGGCCGACTTCGGAAAGCAGGCGCTCGACGTGCCGCCGAATCAGCTCGACAAGAACCAGAGCGCCGCGCTCGGCCCCGTCCTGAATTCCATGGAAGCGGCCTTCGGCTCCGGCAAGAATTCCTACAACGCCGGCTATACCGCCTACCGTCCCAGCCTGTACGACCCCGGAAAGGTCGGAGCCGTACTGGCCCAGTTCACCCCGCTGAAGTCACGCAGCGCGGAAAGTACGGGTGCCCAGATGAGTTCCATGATCAAGTCCTACTGGGCGGAGCAGGACAAATGACCGCCGGAACCGGTACGGCGACGGCCGCCGGCACCGGGAAGGGCGCGCTCTCCTCCTCCGCCGGAGAGCGGGGCGGCGGCGCGTCTCGCCGCGGCCCCCTCGGCGGACCGCGCGAGAAGCGCAAGCAGGCCGCCTGGGGCTATCTCTTCGTCGCGCCCGCGATCGCCCTGTTCGCCGTCATGGGCGTCTACACGATCGTCTACGGATTCTCGCTGAGCTTCGCCCAGTGGAACGGCTTCTGGCCCGAGTGGAACTGGCGCGGCTTCCGGAACTACACGGATCTGCTCGGCGGCAGCCCGACGTACTGGCCGATCGTGAAGAAGGCCGCGGTCAACACCCTGTGGGTCGTTATCGCGGTCCCGCTGCTCACCGTGCTCGTCGCGTTCCCCCTCGCCCTCGTACTGAACCAGGTCAAGCGCTTCCAGGGCGTCCTGCGCTCCGTCTACTTCGTGCCGTACGTGACGACCGGGATCGCCGTCTACTTCGCCTGGAACTACATCCTGGAGCCCAACGGCGCCATCAACCTGCTGCTGAAGTCCCTCGGCCTCGGCTCGCTCCAGCAGCCGCAGGGCTGGCTCGGCAACCCGGACACCGCCCTCGCCACGATGATCGTCGTCATGGTCTGGTCGGCCGTGCCGGTGGCGATGCTGCTCTATCTGACCGGGCTCCAGTCGCTGGACAGCTCCCTGCTGGAGGCGGCGCAGATCGACGGCGCCGGCTGGCTGCGCTCGACCACAATGGTCGTATGGCCGCTCATGAAGCCCATCACCGTCGTCGTGCTCCTGCTCAATGTGCGTGACTCCCTCCAGGGCTTCCAGTCCTTCCTGATCATGACCAACGGCGGTCCGGGCGACTCCACGAGCGTCCTGGGTCTGGAGACCTATCGGCTCGCCTTCCTCTCCGAGCTGTCCCCGACGCTGGGTCTCGCCAGTGCCCTGGGCTGGCTCCTGTTCCTGGCGGCCCTCGTCGTCGCCTTCATCAACCAGCGGGTGATGAGGAGGATGGGATGAGCGGCGAAACCCTCTCCCCACCGCGACGGGCGGGCATCCGCGCCCACGACCGGACCGTGCCGCGCACCGGCGGTCGGCGGCCCGTCGGCAGGACCGTCGTCCGTACCGTCGTCGGGATCGTGCTCGCCGCCTACGCGGCGGTCAGCGTCTATCCGTTCCTGTGGATGGTCTCGGCGGCCTTCAAGACCAACAAGGAGGTGCAGGAGGGCGGTCATCTCATACCGCACGACCCGACCCTCCGTACCTTCGCCGACACCTGGAGCAAGCTCGACTTCTTCGACTACTTCCTCAACAGCGTCAAGGTCACCGTCCTGACGACCGTGCTGGTCGTGGTGGTCTACTCGGCCGCCTCCTACGCCTTCTCCGTGCTGGCGTTCCCCGGCAAGAAGTGGCTGTACCGGCTCTTCCTGGTACTGCTCTTCGTCCCCGGAGTGGTGACGCTGCTGCCGATCGTGCTGCTGGAGAGCAAGCTCGACATCCTCGGCACCCACTGGGGCCTGATCCTGCCGTTCGTCAACGGCAGCGCCCCACTGGCGATCCTGCTGCTGACCAACGCCTTCAGTTCGGTGCCGGCGGAGCTGCGCGAGGCGGCTCGGATGGACGGCGCGGGCGAGCTGCGGATCTTCAGCCGGATCTATCTGCCGCTGGCCCGGCCCGCGGTCATCACCATCGCGCTGCTCACGGCCATCCCGACCTGGAACGAGTACCAGCTCACCCGGATCTCGCTGAACGACCCGCACACGTACACGCTGCCGATCGCGCTCCAGGCGATGCAGTCGCAGAGTGTCGTGCAGTACAACTCGCTGATGGCGGCGGCTCTGATCATGGTGGTCCCGGTGATCGTCCTGTTCCTGTGCGCCCAGCGCTATTTCGTCAACGGATTGATGGGAGCGGTCAAGGGATGAGCGGGCGGACGGTACGGGAGAGCCCCCGGACGGTACTGGTGACCGGGGCGGCCGGCGGGATCGGCCGGGCCGTCGTGGCGGACCTCATCGGCGCGGGCTTCCGCGTCGTGGGCGCCGACCTGGAACGGGGTGACGCCGAGGACGGCTGTGTCCGGTTCGTCACCGGCGATCTGAGCGAGGCGAAGACGGTCACGGAGTGCTTCGCCGCCGCACGGGAGGCGGCGGCGGAGAAGGACGGTGTGTTCGCCGGGGTCGTCCATCTCGCGGCGTACCCGGCGCCCGGCATCGTGTCGGAGGACGAGACCCTGCGCGCCAACGTCCTCGCCGCCTATCTGGTGTTCCAGGAGGCCGGCCGGCTCGGCGTGCCGCGTGTCGTCGGCGCCTCCAGCGCGGCGGCCGTCGGCATCGCGTGGGCCGACCGGGATCTGCATCCGGTGTACGTCCCCGTCGACGAGGACCACCCCGATCTCACCGTCGACTCCTACGGCCTGTCGAAGGTCATGTCGGAGAAGGCCGCGGAGTTCACGACCCGGCGCCATGGCACGGTCACCGTCATGCTGCGGTTCCCGTTCGTCGGCGCGGGCCCCCGGCTGCGGGAACGGCTGGCGGAGGTGCACGCGGATCCCGCGTCCAACCGCCGTGAGCTGTGGGGGTGGCTGCACACCCCGGACGCCGCCCGTGCCGTACGGGCCGCCCTCACGGCGGACCTCACGGGCCACCATGTCGTCAATGTGGCCGCGCCCGACAGCGCGGCCCTGGAACCCACCAGGGAACTGCTGGAGACGCACCACCCCACCAGTGAGATCCGGGGCGCGCTCGACGGTCACGCGTCGCTGTTCGACACCACCCGCAGCCGCGAACTCCTCGGGTTCACCGCGGCGGGGCGGGAGGAGATCACGGAAGCGGACTGAGCTTCGCGCCGCCGCCCGTGAAGCGGGCGGCCGGGCGCCGGGCCACCGACGGGTGGTGGCGCTGCCGGAGGGCGACTCCGGCAGCGCCACCACCCGTCTTTTGTTTCCCGGGCGCTGCGATGAACGGGCCGAAGAAATCCCGAGTTGGCTCATCGTCAGCAAATGCGGGTGGGTATCACTTCCGGGCATCACTTCCTCTTCCGCCGCGAACTGCCCTTTGCTGAAAGGGCATTCGACGAATTCGATCCGCTCTTCGATGAAAGACGGCCGGAGGATCGCCATATGGCCCCGGTTGTTCGAATGTGAGAGGGCGTCAGCGGCGCGTACCGATCCGAAGAATGAGCGAGGGAAAGGGCCTGTCGGGGCCCTTGCGGGGTCGGGTCGACGGGTCGGATCCGATGCCATGCCTCTGTCCCTTTATGGGCGATTTACCTCGATTCTCCCCGAAGTCCTTTTCTTTATCGTTCGCTCTGCTTTCCACTCTCTGCACCCCGTTGTGACCTGGACATTTCCGTCATGCGCGTGATGTGTGTCACGTAAGTGCCCGGTCGACCACCCGCCCCCGCCGGTCATCTCGCCTGCGGGAAGGGCGAGTTGAGCTCCCCGATATCGGGCCGATAACGAGATCATTTCGGGCCGGATTCGTGAATTGGATTCCGTTGTGAATTCAGGGCTTGTTTCGTTCGGGCGCCCTCGCTTACGTTCTCGTTACTCCGGACGGAACGCCGAATCCTGCCGCCGCCCGGAAACACACACCCACCCACGCCCGGCAGGAGCGGGGGACCCAGGTAAGTCGCCGATCCGTACCACGGACCGGCTTGGGGTTAAGCCGCATTCACAGTGCGGCCGGGCATCTCCGGTCCGAACCCGACAGCTCACCTCGCAGGCGCAGGAGAGGAATTCGTCATGGCCTCAAAGGCAAAGCACCGTCGTCCCAAGAACAGCCCTGTCGCCAGAGGTCTCGTCACCGCGGGCACGGGCGGTGCCGTACTCGCCTTCCCCCTGCTGGCCGCCACCACCGCCGAGGCGGCCCCGGCAGCGCACACCGCCGCCACCGCCAAGGTGACCCTGACCCCGGCCGCCGTCGTCCAGGCGGACACTCCGACGACCTACTCCGTCGTCTGGGGCGACTCGCTGTCCAAGATCGCGGACGAGTTCTCCCTGAGCGGCGGCTGGCAGCAGCTCTACGAGGACAACCGCGATGCCATCGGCGGCGACCCGTGCCTGATCCTCCCCGGCCTCACGCTGACGCTCGGAACGTCGTCCGCGTCGGAGGCCCCCGCCGACTCCGCCGCTGACTCCACCGCCTCCACCGCCGACGAGGAGGCCGCGCCGGCGGCCGAGCAGAGCACCGACGACAGCGCCTCGGCCGACACAGGCGCCTCGGCCGCCGAGACCGCCACGACGACGTACGCCGACAACCTGGACGGCTGGATCCGGGAGTCGCTGGACGTCATGGCGGCGAACGGCATCCCCGGCTCGTACGAGGGCATCCACCGCAACATCATGCGCGAGTCCTCGGGCAACCCGTGGGCCATCAACAACTGGGACTCCAACGCCGCCGCCGGCACCCCGTCCAAGGGGCTCCTCCAGGTCATCGACCCCACATTCGAGGCCTACCACGTGCCCGGTACGTCCACGGACAGCTACGACCCGGTCGCCAACATCACCGCCGCGTCCAACTACGCGGCCGACCGCTACGGTTCGATCGACAACGTGAACGGCCCCTACTGACAGGCCCGCACACCACACACCGCACGCCGCTCGCGGCAGGCCGGACAGCCCTCAGGGTTGGTCCGGCCCTGCCGCGTTCCGGACTCCTTCGGACGGCCGGCGGCCCGTCCGCCGGGAGGACGCCCGGCGGAGCGACGGGCCGCCGGAAAGGTCAGCGCACGCGGCCGACCGCGGCGTAGATGCCGCTGTCGTATCCGCCGCTCTCCTCCTCCGTCGGCGCGACCGTGTCCCTGTACCAGTGCGGGGCCGTGACCAGTCCCGGCTCGGCGAGGTCCATGCCGTCGAAGAACCGCGCCACCCCCTCGCGGGTACGGAAGCCCAGCGTGATGCCACCCCGCTTGTACTGCGCGACCACCTGCTCCACGAGGTCGGGGTAGAGATCGGACGCCGCGTGCGAGAGCACCAGATGGCTGCCCGTGGGAAGGGCTTCCACCAGGGTGCCGACGATGTCGTACGGCTTCTGTTCCTCCGGGATGAAGTGCATCAGGGCGATGAGGGAGAGCGCGACCGGGCGGCTGAAATCCAGGAAGCCCTGGGCGTGGTCCAGGATCGCTCCCGGTTCGCGGACATCCGCCTGGATGTAGTCGGTGGCGCCTTCGGGCGAGCTGATCAGCAGGGCCTCGGCATGCCGCAGGACGATGGGGTCGTTGTCGGTGTAGACGACCCGGGCCTTCGGGTTGATCCGCTGGACGATCTGGTGCAGGTTCGGCTCGGTCGGGATGCCGGTGCCTATGTCGAGGAACTGGTCGATCCCGCTGTGCGCCAGCCAGGCGGTCGCGCGGCGCATGAAGGCACGGTTCTGCCGCGCGGCGGCCCTCGCCTCGACCGGCAGCTTCGCCCCCACCGCCTGGTCGACGGCGTAGTTGTCCTTGCCGCCGAGGAGATAGTCGTAGACACGTGCGGGATGGGGCTTGCTCGTGTCGATCTGGGGTTTGGGCGTCTCGGCCGTCATTGAACGCTCCCATGAGTGGAGGCGGGGAAAGAACCTGGTGAAGGGGACCGCATCGCCGATGTGCCCGTTTCGGGTGATCCGGGTGGGGCGAGCGGTAACAGCGTATGCGATGGGGGGAGTTGCTGTTCGAATCAGGTGTGTATGTACGGGCGGCCGGATGCCACGGGCATACGGCCGGATGCGAGCCGGGCTGGGCTCGCACAGGATTCTCGTCCATACTTCCGGACGTGGAGCAGCGCATAGACTCGAATATCTGGCCCGAGCGTGCCGTGGGGAAAGACCCGGCGTACGTTCCCGGCCTCATGGTCCCCCGCCCCGCGGGCACAGCGGAGACGGACCCGGAGCAGGCGGAGACCGAGGAGCGCGCGCCCGAAGGCGGCGCCCCCTCGGACGCCCTTCCGGCGGCCGTTCCCGATGAGCCCGCCCTCGACGCGAACGGCACCACCACCGACAAGACCGAAGCGGCCGACGAGGTTTCCTCCGACGCTTCTTCCGAGGAGGACACCCCTGAGGACGGCGCCTCCGCCGAGGACGGCCCCGTCTTCGAGGTCACCGACCGCCGTGGCGCGATCATCGCGGACAGCAAGGGCGTCCGGTTCCGGCTGGACGACCAGGAGGCCGACTTCTGGTGGAGCGAGATCGGCGCGGTCGAGATCAAGACCCCTCGCTTCGGGCGCCGGTTCACCGTCACGGTGCATGTGTCGGAGCGCCGCTGGTTCGACGCCGAGGTCGAGGCCGACACCAGGAACCGCCTCAAGGAATGGACGGAAGAGCTCGACGCCGTCCTGGACGCCTACTTCGAGGAATCCTGAGCGGCCGATCCGCCGGCCGGGACCACGAGGCCCGGCCGGCGGCGGTCTGCCGACGCTGAACGGCGGTCTGCCGACGGCTGGTCCCCGGACGGCTGTACGCCGCGACTGATCGCATCCGGACGACGTCCCGGAAGTCCCAACTGAGCGGGGACGGCGACCGGCTGAGGGGGTATCCGCCGCGCCATGACGTGCCGCGCGGTCAGCCGCTCTTCGTGAGCACCCGGTCCCCGAGTCGCGCCCGGCGCCCGTCCGTCACGCCCTCCCGGCGGCGCTCCCGCTCGCCCTCCCGCACGCGCGCGAGCAGCAGCGCCGGGTCGGGGTCGGTCTGGAGCGCGGCCAGGAGCAGCAGCCACAGATCCGACAGCCCCTCCTCGATCTGCCGCCTCCCCTCCAGGGCGTCGGAGACCGTGTGCAGCCCGAAGAAGGCGCAGACGAGTCCGTGCGCGGCCACTTCGGGACATACGCTCTCGGCGAGCGATCCCTCGGCGTGTGCCTCTTCGAGCAGCCCGGTGACCGTCTCCAGCCAGCCGACGAAGGGCCGGGGCAACGTGACGTCGATGGCCGCGCGTTCCGCCCACAGCCGGGATCCGGCGCGGATGACGACATCGTCGCGGAAGGCCCTGGCCACATCGAAACTCAGGGCGACCAGTCTTTCCAGCGCCGGGCGGTCGGCCGCCTTGTAACGGCCGATCAGCTCCGGCCAGGTCGCGAAGTGCTCCTCCACAATGGCCAGGGCCAGATTCTCCTTGCTGGCGTAGTGGAAGTAGATGGCGCCGCTCGTACGGCCGGACCGCGCGCTGATGTCGCTGATACTGGTACCGGCATAGCCACGCTCATCGAACAAATGTGCCGCGGCCTCCAGCAGAAACCTGCGCGTCGCTTTCGCCCGAACCTGCTCCGCCCGAACCTGCACGTGTACCCCGGATTCCCGTTCCGTTAAATGACAGCACGCAATGTAGCGGCTTTTCACGCGGGGTGTGATGGCGTACGGCGGCGTTGAGCTGGGGTGCGAGTGTCGGAGAATTGCGATGTTCTTATCGCATGAATACATCGGTTGGTGACATCGCCGGGGAGGTCCGGCCGCTGTCCTGGTCGCGCACTGTCGCCCGGGAGATGGTGCATCGCGCCTCCGTGGCGGAGGTACTGCTGACCGACGTACGGGGGACCGAAAGCGGTGATTTCGAAGCCGCCGCCTCCTGGCCCCGGTCCCATCCGACTTTTCCGCGCGACGGCGCCGATCTGCACAGCCCGTTGATGATCGTGGAGACACTGCGTCAGCTCGGGATCTACATTCCGCTGCGGTATTTCGGCGTCTCGTCCGTCGCGAGCCTGGTCATCACCGATCTCTTCTTCGAGCTCGATCCCGTCTCGGAGCCGCGCGCTCTCTCCGGCGCCACCAGGGTCACCTGCCGGGTGCGGGTGACCCAGGTGCGACGCGGGCCCGACGGGTCCGCGACCGGGCTGCGCCTCCTGGTCTCCTATCAGGCCGACGGCGCGCTCTTCGCGCTGGCCGGCGGCGGTGCGCGCTTTCTCGAACCCGAGCAGTACGACGCCGTACGGGCGGGCCGCGCGGGCGCCGCCGCTCCGTCCGTCGTGCGCGCGGACGGCCACCTCCGTCCCGACGCCCGGCGGCTGGGGGTGACCGGCGCGCACGATGTCGTGATCGGTTCCGAGGGCGCCACGCTGCTGGTGGATCCCGCCGATATGCGGCATCCCTTCTTCTTCGACCACGCGACGGATCATGTCCCGGGCATGATCGTGCTGGAGGCCGCCCGGCAGGCCGCCGCCCTCGAAAGTGGCGGAAGGCTGCTACGGCCTACCGCCGGTCGGCTGAAAACGGCGCGCTTCATCGAATACCGCCCGCCCGCCCGCGTTCTGTGCGTGCCGCACCACGCGACCTGCGTCTTCCGCTTTCTCCAGGACGGCGAACAGAAGGCCTTTGGAGTCCTCCGCTACCAATAAACAGATTTAGACACTAAATGCAATCGCTTGACTGCCGAGAGTAGTCCTCTCTAGCGTAGCGATCGTTATGTTCCTGGCGGACGCCGGAACAGGCCTTCTCCATATGGCCGCGCCCGCCAGGGATCGCACCCGTCCGACAACGGGTGACCAACACGCCCGCGGTGTTTCGCACCGTTGCGGCGGCCAGCGCTGCCGCTTTTAGGGCACTCCTGAACGGAAGCACGCGGATGACAGCTCAACGCATCCTTTCCTGGACTCCCTCAGCCATCGTCTTCGACTGCGACGGCACTCTCATGGACACCGAATGCCACTGGCAGGACGCGCGCATTCTGGCGTTGCGCGAGTTCGGATTCACCCCCGCTCCCGGCTTCGCGGAGCGGGCCAAAGGGCTCCACTACAGCGAATGCGGGCGCCTGATGGCGGACGAGGCGGGGCGCCCGGACCTCGGCGAGGAGATGACCGACCGACTGCTCGCGCATTTCCGCGCCCTGGTCGCCGACAACCCCCTGACCATGCCCGGCGCCCGTCAACTCGTGGAAACGGCGGCGCAGTTCGCGCCGCTCGCCGTCGCCAGCAACTGCCCGCGGGAGGTCGTCGAGTCCTGCCTCGACACCGCGGGCCTGCTCGACCTCTTCGGGCACATCGTGGTGCCCGAGGACGAGATGCGGCCCAAGCCGCATCCGGACGTCTATCTCACCGCGGCCAGGCTCTGCGGCGCCGACCCGGCCGACACCCTGGCGATCGAGGACTCCCACTGTGGCATCCAGGCCGCGGACCAGGCCGGTATGCGCATCATGGGCGTGGGCCCCTGGCCCGACGCGCGGACCGTGGCCCTGGTCGACCTCTGGGTCCGCTCGCTGGACGAGCCGGAAGTCTCCGGCTGGGCCACCGGGCGCGTACCGCCGCAGTACTCACGCTGACCGCCGGCCCCGTCGGTCGCCACGCCAAGGGCTGTCCGGCGGGGCGGGATCGAACGGCCTACCATGAGTGCCAGAGGACATATCCGTCCAGAAGCTGCCGCACAGGGAGATGGCCATCGGATGGATGAGGATCGAGCCGGCCGTCTCGTGGCGTCGCTGCGCGCCCGTGGGGTGATGGCCCATCTGGCGCACCTGGGGGTCTACCAGTGCGGGGTGCAGATCGTGCTCGCCGAGGGCGGCGAGGCGATCTGGGACATCGACGGGGTGCTGGGGCTGCGGGCCGAGGTGGTGGAGGACGGCGTCCTCGTAGGATTCGTGCCGCATGTGCGGGGCTCCGAGACCTTCACCGAGGAGCAGCTCGTGGCGACGATCGCCGCCACTCGGTACGACAAGGAGGGCCTGCGCCTTCCGGCGGACACGGGCATCGGACCGTACGGCACCGACGGCGCGGACGGTGACGGCGCCCGACCGTACGAGGGCCGCTTCTCCGGCCCCGCGCTGCCGCGGCGGGCCGGCCGCCGCCGGTTCCGGCTTCCCTGGCGCCTTCGCCGGCCGAAGTGACTCGTACACCGGTTCGGCTCGACACTCGGCCGGATGGGCGTACGTATGTGCGGGTATGCGCGGTGTCACGCGGTCGGTGGTTCTTTCCGTGGAATCGCCCCGTGCGCCGTGGCTGTGTGGGCATGCTCGGGGCATGGCTGAGCTTGGTGAGAACGTGCCCGCGTACCGCACGATCCGGGTGTCAGGACCGGCGGGACCGGTCGAGGCGGTGGCCGATGTGGAGGCATGGCGCGCCCGGGAGAGCTATCCGGACATCCTCTCGGCGGGCGGGCCGCTCTTCGGAGTGGTGCGCGAACGCGAGGCGGGCGGCTGGGAGCTGGTCTCGTCGTTCTCGGGGCTGGCCCCGCAGGACGGCCGCGACAGCATGGGCTCCCAGTTCCGCAGACGGGCCGAGGAGTGCGAGAAGGCCGGTGACCGGGCCGGGTACGAGGAGTGCATGCGCGCCGCGGAGCGGATGGAGTGGGAGACGCTCGACGAGCTGACCGTGCTCGGTGTCCGCCACCGGGTCGCGCGGGCGGAGTGCTACGTACGCTCGGGGCCCGACGGACCGGAGCCCCCGCGGCCGGGCGATCCGGACCCCATGGCGTCCGGCGAGTCGCACAAGGCCCCGGATCCCACGGCCGGGTTCGTCTTCGATCCCGTCATCGCCACCGGTATGTCCCAGGGCATCCTCAAGGTCGAACTGCTCTCCCTCGTACGCAAGTCGGGGACGGTACCCGACGAGATCCGCGACGATTCCCGGATCGCGGCACGCACACACCCGGGAGGTGTCCTCCTGCCGCCGACCTTCATGACGGCGGAGAAGGAGTCCGGGCGCTGGCGGCCCGACTCCACCGGGACCTGCACCACACCGCAGGGCGCGCGGGACACCCTCGCCGTCGCGCTGCGCGTCATGATCCCCTGGCAGCTCGGCCTCGAAGCCGAGCGGCGCGCACCGTACTTGGCCGCGGCCGACCGGCTGGACGCGGAGCGCGGCAATGAAGTGGAGGTGGAGGGACGGCGGTTCAGGGTGGTACGGATCGAACGCCTGGTCCGTATCGGGCCGGACGGCCCCGAGGGCCCGCGCCCCTCCGACCCCGACCCGCAGCCTCCCGTGATGGTGCAGCACCAGCGGGCCGTCGCGGAGGGGCTGATCTCCGAGGACGACGACGAGGACGCCCCCATCGAACTCGACGAGAGGACACAGCGGCTGGCGGCGCTCTTCAGCGAGGAGGAGGCGCGCCGCAAGGAGCTGCTGGCCCAGCGGCGGGAGCGGGGCCGCGACGCCTGACCGGGGACGTCGGCGCGAGGGCGCACCCAACGAGCCTTTCAGCAGCGCGCGTTGACTCAGCAGCGCGCGTTGACATGGCCGGGCTCTCCGGCCGGTACGACATCCCGGTCCCGCAGGACGACCGAGAGCCGGTCGCCCCACTCCCGGCACGCGACGGTGAAGTCCGCCCGCCGGTACTCGATCACCAGCACCTTGTCGTCATAGGCCGCCGCGTACGCGTCGCACTCCTCGTAGCGCGCGCACTCCTCGGCCACGGCGAAATCGAAGCCGATCCCGTCCCCTGTCCCCGTCATCTCCGCCGCGTTCTTCTGGCCGATCGCCAGCCCGGCCCGGTGGGCGTGCTCGGCCAGCCGCTCCGCGAAGGCCGCCGCATCGGCGCGGTCGAGCAGGCCGTCCGAGCGCAGATACGAGTCCAGGTTGTCCGCCTCGACGGCATCGAATCCCCGGTCGGCACATCCGTCGATCCAGCCGCCGACGATGCCGGCGAGCCGGTCACGACGCTCGTCGGAGGAGATGTCCAGCAGTGGTTCCGCCCAGTCCTCGTCGATGACGGCCGCGCCGTCCGCGTCGCGCAGCAGCAGGTCGGGGTGGTTCTGCCGCCACCACGCCACGGCGTCCGGCTGGGTCTGGTACGCGTTGATGTAGCAGATGTTGTAGATGCCGGGGTCCGGATCCGGGGCCGCCGTACGGTCCCTGATGACCGTCCGCACCCCCTCGGGCGGGTCGTACGCTCCGCCGAGCTGGTAGTCGAAGGGATCGTTCGCCCGGGGCTCGCGTACCGCGTGACCGGTCGCGGCGGAGTTCTTGGACTCCTTGGCGGCGGCGCCGGAGTCATCGGCCGTGTCGGTGGCGGCGCATCCGGAGAGGGCCAGTGCCAGCGCGAGCAGTGGGGCCACCGATATACGGGCGGTGGGGGCGAACGGCACGGCGGTGTCTCGATTCCGGAGCGGTGGGAAGGACCTCGCAAGTCTCGCACCGTAGCCGGGGGCGGGGCGTGCCCGGCCCTGGGGCACGCGAGCGCACGCCCCCCTGAGCAGGTCGCGGGATCACACCGTCAGCAGACTCGGCCTGGCCGCGCGTTCGATGTGCAGGAACGCGTCGGGCACCGGGTACTGGCCCAGGAGGAAGCGCAGGATCGAGGCGTGCATCGCCTCGACGGGGGCGATCGTGGCCGCGGTCTCCGTCTCCGAGGCGCCTGTCAGGCCGTAGGTGGCCATCAGATAGGTCCCCGCGGCCTGTTCCTCCAGCTGCAACGCGAGCGCCGCGGCGTCGTCCGCGCTGGTGGCCTTGGCCAGCGTGGTGGTGATCTCCTTCTGGTCGGAGAGCGGCACCCCCGTGAGGGCGGGCTTGCCGGCGCGGGTCAGTACGTCGTTCCACACTTTGGCGTGGTCGCTGTGCTGGGCCATCGCCTCGGCGAGGAAACTCGTCAGCGCGCGCGGTACGGTCCCGAGCCTGCCCGACCTGGCCGAGGCCAGGGCCGACGTATAGACGCCGACGGCCTGGTTCTCCAGCGCGACCGCCAGCGCGACCGTCCGCAGATCGCCGGGGTAGGTGACGCGGTGCGCGATGACACTGGCCTCGTCGACGGGGGAGCGCGAGGACAGGTCGTTCCCACCGGAGCAGGACGGCAGCAGGAACGAGGCCCCCGCGCCTGACGCCCCCAGCAGGAACCTCCGGCGGCCGGGTCCATGGGTCCCGGTCTCATCGGCGGGAACGGTGGGACTGGTAGGACAGGTAGGACTGGTGGGACCGACGAGGGGCGCTTCCCGGCGGCCCCGTTCGGGTGCGGCACTCACCGCACGGCCCCTTCGGAGCTCGGCGAGGCCTTGCCCGTCGGATAGAAGGCGTCGGGGAATCCGACCGTCCCCGCGGCGGCGTGCAGTGCGTCGGCGTCCGTCGGGATCGCGATCAGATCGGTGTCGCCCGAGCCGAGGAGCGACTGAATGGTCAGCAGGGTGGCGCGGTGCTGCGCCTCGACCGGGGCGACGGAGGCGAAGAGCCGGCGCAGTCGCGCGGTGCCGGCCGGAGCCACGTTCTTGGTGTACGTCTGCGCGGCCACGTCCTCCAGCGAGAGAGCGAGCGTGATCACGTCCTCCGGGGTCCTGGCGGCGGGCAGCGCCTTCTGGACGATGGCCGCGTACTTCGGGTCGGTCCCGGTCTGTGGTTGGCCGCCCGCCTGGACGGCCGCCGTGTTGAACGCCTTGGCGTGCTCCTCGTGGTGCCGGGTGGTCGAGGCGATGAACTCCTGGATCGTGGCGTTGCCGTCCTTGATGAACGGCAGCTCGGCGGCGGTGCGGTAGACGCTCACCGCGAGGTTCTCCAGCGACGCCGCCGTCTGCAGCGCCATGATGTCGTCCCGCGGCGTGGGTTCCAGCAGCCGGGTGTCGATGTGCTCCGCGCCCATCACGCCCCTCCTTCCTCGGCGCCCGCACCACCGCGGGTGCTCTCTGTCACCGACACATTCGCGACGCGGGCGCCGCCGAGAGGCAGGACATCCGGGTCGGTCCGGGGTGTTTCACCTCTATGGCCCAGTACGCGTCCCTGGCGAGAACGCGACCGCCCCGTCGCCGTACCCGGCGACGGGGCGGTGCGGTCTGCCGGTCTCCGGCCGTACGGCCGCTACTCCTTGACCGCGCCCGAGTTGGCGCCGTTGACGAAGTAGCGCTGGAAGCAGAAGAACAGCGCGGCCACCGGCAGGGTGGACAGCAGCGCCGCCGCCAGCTTCAGCGGATACTGCGTGCCGCCGCCGAGACCGCCCGATATGAAGCGGGCGAGCCCGGTGGTGAGCGTCTCGTACTGACCGGACTGGGTGGCGACCAGGAAGTGCGTGAACTCGTTCCACGATCCCTGGAACGACAGGATCGTCAGCGTGATCAGCGCGGGCCTGGCCATCGGCAGGACGACGGACCAGAAGATCCGGAACACCCCCGCCCCGTCGACCCGCGCGGCCTCCTCGACCTCGCGCGGCACCGATTCGAAGAACTGCTTCATGATGAAGATGCCCGCCGCGTCCACCAGCAGCGGCAGGATCATGGCGGTGTACGTGTCGAAGATTCCGAAGGTGTTGAGCACCAGGAACTTCGGGATGAGCAGGGCCACCCCGGGCACCGCCATCACCGCGAGCACGAAGCCGAACAGCACCGTGCGGCCCCGGAAGCGCAGTCGCGCCAGCGCGTACCCGGCCATCGAGTTGAACAGCACCCGGCCCGCGGTCACGATCACCGTGACCAGCGTCGAGTTGGAGAGCCAGCGCAGGAAGGGCACCCCGTCCGCCGACTCGCTCAGCCCGAACAGCCGCTGGTAGGCGGCCGTCGTCGGAGTGGTCGGCACCAGGGAGAGGGGGTTCGCCGCCGCGTCCGGGTCCGTCTTGAAGCCCGTCACCAACTGGAGGAGGAACGGCAGCAGATAGAGCAGCGCCACCCCCACCACCAGGCAGTACCCCAGCACCCGCAGCGGGACCGGGAACCGCCCCAGGACCGGCGGACGGGCGGCGTTGCGCGCCGCGCGCCGCAGCCGGGCCCGCCCGACCCGGTCGCGTACGGCCGTACCACCGGCGCTCATCGCTTCCTCCCCTTACGTACGCCGCGCTCCCGCAGAACCCAGCGCTGGAACCCGGTCAGACAGAGGATCAGGGCGAGCAGGACGAACGCGATCGCGGCGCCCTGGCCGAAGTCCGCGTTGTCGAAGCCCGCGGAGTACGACAGGAACGCGGGCGTGAGTGTCGTATTGCCCGGGGCGCCCTGGCCCATCACATACACCTGGTCGAAGACCTGCCAGGTGGAGATCAGCCCCAGCGTGAGCACCAGGAACAGCACGGGACGCAGCGCGGGAAGCGTCACGTACCGCAGCAGCTCACGGCGGTTGACCCCGTCCAGCGCGGCCGACTCCTCCAGCTCCCTGGGGATGTCCTGGAGCGCCGCGAGGAAGATCAGCATGAAGGTGCCCGAGGTGGTCCACACGGCCAGCAGGATGATCGTGCACATCGCGATCGAGGGTCCTGACAGCCACTCGAACCACGAGAGCCCCATGAAGGAGTGGTCCGCCAGCACCCCGGAGGGCTGTTCGGGATCGACGATCCCCAGTTTGCCCAGGAACAGGGAGAGCACCCCGCGCGGGTCCGCGAACCAGTTCGGTCCCTTCACCCCGACCCAGGAAAGCAGGGAGTTGACGGCCCCGCTGCCCTGGAAGAGGAAGAGGAAGACCGTGGAGACGGCGATGGAGCTGGTGACCGACGGGAAGAAGAAGGTCGTACGCAGCGCACCGCGCGCCCGCAGCAGCTTCTGGTTGACGATCAGGGCCAGGCCCAGCGCCAGCCCGGTCTGCAGGGGCACGGTCAGCAGGACGTAGTAGGCGTTGTTGCGCAGGGCGGTCGCGAAGAGGGTGCGGTCGAGACCGTCCTGCGTGAACAGCGTCCGGTAGTTGTCCAGGCCCACGAAGTCGGCTTCGCCGCTGAACGGGTTCGACTGTCCGTCCCAGTTCAGCAGGGAAACCCAGAGCGCCATGAGGATGGGCAGGACCAGGAAGAGCCCGAGGACCAGCACCATGGGGCTGACGAACAGCCAGGCCCAGGCGGTTTCCCGGCGCGGGTCCCCGCGACGGCCCGCGCGCGGGGCGTTGGCACGGGCCGTCGCGGTCGTACCGGTCACACCGGGCGTGTCAGGTTCGCCCGATGTGCCGGTCGATCGGTGCGCGCGGGGCGCGCGCACGGTACGGAGGGGCATGGGGCTCAGTTGCCCTTCGCGATCGCCTGTTCGCCGTTGCGCTGGAGGTCGGCGAGGATCTTCTTCGGGTCCGCCGTACGCAGCGACTGGAGGTCGGTGTTGAACTGGCTGGCCACCTTGTCGAAGCCGGCGATCGTGACCGGGCCCTGCGCGTACGCGCTGCCGTCCACCCACGCCTTGGCCTGCGGCGTCTTCTCGGCGTACGTCTTGAGCGCGCTCGTCCGCGACGGCATCACACCGAACGCGTCGGCGAAGGCGAGCTGCTGCTCGGCGGAGGTCAGGTGCTTGACGAGGTCGACACTGGCCGCGTGGTGGGTGCTGTCGGCGGCGACGCCCCAGCAGGTGCTGAAGGCGAGCGTGCCCTTGCCCTTCGGACCCGCCGGCAGCTCGGCGACGGCGTACTTCACATCCGGGTAGTCGAGCTTCATGCCGCCGTCGAGCCAGTTGCCCTCGATGGTCATCGCGGCCTTGCCCTTGCCGAGCGCCTCGCCGCCCCAGCTGGTGTCCACCTGCTTGGCGAACTTCATCGAGCCCGACTTCAGCATCGACTGGACGAAGGCGAGACCCTCGGCGTTCTCCGGGGTGTCCGCGGTCATCTTCTTCTGGTCCGCGTCGGTGAGCCAGCCGCCCGCCTGCTTCATGAAGACGCCGAGGCGCTGGTACTCGTCGCTGGTCACCAGGCCGGTGACGCCGTTCGTGGTGAGCTTGTCCGCGACGCTCTGAAGCTCCTGCCAGGTCTTCGGGTAGTCCTTCTCCGTCAGCCCGGCCTTCTTCCACAGGTCGGTGTTGATGGTGAGACCGAGGGTGGAGGTGTCCTTGGGCAGGCACATCTGCTTCCCGCCGTACGAGAAGGACGTGAGCAGCTGCTCGGAGAAGTCGGAGGAGTCGGATATCTGGTCGCCGTACGGGTACAGCGAACCGCCCTTGGAGTAGTTCGCGAACTGGTCGGAGTTGACGTAGAAGACGTCCGGCGGCTTGTGCCCGGCGAAGGACTGCGCGAGCTGCTGGTTCATGTCCTTGGCGACCTCGACGGTCACCGTGTTGCCGGACTTCTTCGCGTACGCGGCGGCGGCGGCCTTCACCGCCTGGGTCTCGGCGTCACCCGAGGTGGCGATCAGGACGGTCAGCTTCTGCTTCTCTGCCTTGTCCTGCGCCTGGTCCTTGCCACTGTCGAAGTTGGACGAGCAGCCGGTGGCGGCCAGGAGCGCCGCGCAGGTGACGAGTGCGGCGGCGGCGGCCGTGCGGGTGACCATGAATTCCTCCAGAAGAGATGAAACGTGCGGCTATATGGCCCGGGAGAGACCTGGGGTGAATCGATGGCCCGGGAGCGTTCTTCGCCCCGGGGCGATGGTGGGCGCGGTCAGCTTCCCGGAGCGGGTGTGCTGTCGCGGACGACGAGGGACGGTTCGAGCACGACATGCTCGGGCGGGGCACCGGGCTGCGACATCCGGGCGAGCAGGAGACGTACGCACTCCCGGCCGACGGCCTCCAGCGGCTGGGCGACCGTGGACAGACCGGGGGAGAGCAGGGCCGCGGTCGGCGAGTCGTCGAAGCCGATGACGGCGACGTCCTTGCCCGGCGTGGCCCCCCGCTCGCGCAGCGCCTGGTAGCAGCCCATCGCGAGCATGTCGCTGGCGGCGATCACGGCCGTCGCACCGGTGTCGAGCAGCGGTGCCACGGCGGCCCGCGCCGAGGCGGTGTCGTCGACGCTCTGCGCGCGTCGGCCGCGTACCGGCAGACCGTGCCTGCGCATGGCGCGCTGCCAGCCCTCGGCCCGGTCGTCGCCGACACCGGAGCCGCGCGGCCAGCCGAGGAACGCGATTCTGCGATGCCCGAGGGCCACCAGATGCTCGACCGCGGCGTCCGTGCCCGAGGCGCCGTCGACATCCGCCCAGTCGCCTATCTGCCGGCCCGACCACATCCGGCCGAAGCCCACGAACGGTATGCCGCGCTTGGCCAGCCAGGCCTGGCGGGGGTCACCGCGGTCGGTGCCGCTGAGCACGAACCCGTCGACGCTGTGCAGATCGATGAGCTCCTCGTGCCCGTCCAGACTGGCGTTGCCGGGCGGCGAGGCGAACAACAGGATCCGGTAGCCGGCCTCGTCGGCCGCCTGGGACAGCGCGTGCAGGAAGCGGTCCATGACCGGGGCGGACATTCCTGGCGCACTGGGACGTATGCCATAGCCGATCAGTTTGCTGGAGCGGGTGCGCAGCGTCTGCGCCGCCCGATGCGGGCGGTATCCCATCTCGTCGATGGTGCGCTGAACCCGCTCCAGCGTCTCGGGGCGCAATAGTTCGGGCGAATTGAGGGCATTTGACACCGTCTGCGGGGAGACCCCGGCGCGCCGCGCGACCATGGCCAGGGTTACTGAACCGGCCTTGGGCGAGGGCGCGTTGGCGGGGCGGGGCATGACGGTCTCCGGGACGGTTTGTGCGAATCGATGAGTTCTTTTGGAGCGTTCCAATGCCATTGTCAACGAGCTGAACTCGTCGTTAGGGTTCTTGGAACGCTCCAATGACTGAGAGGTTCTGCTCTGTTGTCCACTACTGTCAAGACCCACGACACTATGAACTCCGTCGCAGCCGCGGTCCCCTCGGCCGAGGGCCTCCAGCCGTTCCTGCACGACGCCTGCGTGACCCTGTACGCGCCGAGCTTCGCGATCTCCCACGCGGACGGACAGATCGACGGCGGCGCCGACGGCTTCTACCACGCCGACAGCAGAGCGCTGTCCCGGCTGACGGTCGAGGCCGACGGGATCGCGATCGCGCCGGTACGCGGAGCCTTTGACGGTGCGGACCGGGCGGCCTTCCGCGGAGTGCTGCGCGGCCTCGGCGAGACGACCGCGGACCCCGCGGTCACCCTGCACCGGAAGCGGCATGTCACCCCCGGCCGGCTGGAGGAGACGCTGGAGGTCTCCAACGAGGGAGGGCGGCACGTCCGCGTCCGGCTGATCGTCACCGCCGCCACCGACCTCGCCGAGATGGAGCGCGTCAAGACCGGGCAGGCGCAGAGCCCGGTCCCCGCGACCGCCACCCCGGACGGACTCGGCTGGTCCAGGCAGGGGTTCGCCGTACGTCTCTCCTCCACCCCGGTGCCCACCGCCACCGCCCCGGCGTCCGGGCGGCTGGAGTACGAGATCGAGCTGGCGCCCGGAGAGGCCTGGACCGCCGTACTGCACGGTGACGCGGCGCACGAGGACGGCGACCAGTTCCCCGCCCCGGCGGCGGACAGCGTGCCCTGGCGCACCCCGGTGCTGCGCAGCGCCGACCGGCGCTTCGACCACTGGATCAGCCAGTCGGCCGCCGACCTCGACCGGCTGCGGCTGACCGACTCCGAGGAGCCCGCCGACCAGTTCCTGGCGGCCGGAGCCCCCTGGTTCCTCACGCTCTTCGGCCGTGACTCCCTGTGGGCCGCCCGGATGCTGCTGCCGCTGGGCACCGAACTCGCCGCCGGTACGCTGCGTACGCTCGCGCGCCGTCAGGGCGTGAAGTCCGACCCGGGCACCGAGGAGCAGCCCGGCAAGATCCTGCACGAAGTGCGCCGTGGGACCCAGACCTTCCACGACAACTTCTCGCTGCCGCCCTCCTACTACGGCACGGTCGACGCCACCCCGCTCTGGATCACGCTGCTGCACGACTCCTGGCGCTGGGGTCTCGCCCCCGACCAGGTCGAACGGCTGCTGCCGAACGCCGAGGCAGCCCTCGCCTGGATGCGCGACTACGGTGACGCCGGCGGTGACGGCTTCCTGAAGTACATCGACGGCACCGGCCGCGGACTGGCCAACCAGGGCTGGAAGGACTCCGGCGACGCCATCCGGCACCGCGACGGACGCCTCGCGAGCTCTCCGATCGCGCTGTGCGAGGTCCAGGCGTACGCCTACGAGGCCGCCCGGGGCGGCGCCGCGCTGCTGCGCGCCTTCGGCCGGCCCGGCGCCGACGAGTGGGAGGAGTGGGCGGAGCGGCTCTCCGACCGGTTCCGCAGCCACTTCTGGGTGGAGGACGAGCGCGGCGCCTACCCGGCCGTCGCCCTCGACCGGGACAAGCGGCCGGTGGACTCGGTCACCTCGGGCTTCGGCCATCTGCTGGGCACGGGCCTGCTCAACCACGAGGAGAGCGCCCTGCTGGCCGCCCGGCTCAGCGCGCCCGACCTCGACTCGGGCCATGGGCTGCGCACCCTGAGCAGCGACTCGGTGGGGTTCAACCCGTACGGCTACCACATCGGTTCCATCTGGCCGCACGACACCGCGATCGCGGTGCACGGGCTGACCAGGGCCGGTTTCCCGGACGCCGCCGCGGGGCTCGCCGCGGGGCTGCTGACCGCCTCCGCGGGCTTCGACGCCCGGCTGCCGGAGCTGTTCGCCGGCCATGGTTCGGCGACCGACGCGGTGCCCTCGCCCTATCCGGCGTCCTGCCGGCCGCAGGCATGGGCGGCGGCCTCGTCCGTCCTGGTCCTCCAGTCCGCGCTGGGGCTCTCTGCCGACGTCCCCGGCGGCACCCTCACCGTCGCGCCCGCGTTCGCCGAGGCGTACCGGCCGTTGAAGGTGGAGGGGTTCGATGTCGCGGGAGGGCGCCTGGACATATCCGTGGCCGCCGACGGCACGGCGCGCATCGAGGCGCCGGCCGGCCTGGAGGTGAAGAGGGAGTCCGTGACGCCCCGTTGAGGCCATGGGCGCGCGGTGTGAGGATGGGGCCCCGGCGAGACGGACTCACCCGTCTCGGGGGGCGGGGTCCCGGCGTCGCCCGGCGTCGCTTCGGCGCGCGGCGGCGGTTTTCCGGTCAGGGCCGATGAAGCCGGTCCGCTGCCGGGCCGTGTCGCTGTTGGGCCGAACGGGTGAGGCGCGGGAGGATGGCCGGATGCAGACACAGCGTACGGGCGGGGTGGTCCGATGAGCCGCTACGGCAGGTACGACGGATACGACGCGACCGACGAGCAGTGGGAGGGCCTGGCCCAGGTCGTGCCGCTGCGCGGTCGCAACGAATGGCCCTCGCGGGTCGATCACCGCACCGTCCCCCAGGACTTCGAGGCGGCGAACCGGCGCTTCATCGTGCTGCGGGTACAGGTGTTCGCGGACGCGCGGGAGGTCGCCGACCATCTGATCGCGCGGATCCCGGTACTGCTGGATCTGACCGGTGCGGAGCCCGATGTGGCCAAACGCATCCTGGACTTCAGCAGCGGGGTCGTCTTCGGGCTCGGCAGCGGGATGCACCGGGTCGACAAGAACGTCTTCCTGCTGGCCCCGATCGGCACGGAGGTCGAGGGGATCGCGGCCGACGCCGTCCCCCGATCGTAGGAAGGTGGCCAAGGCGTAACGGTTCGGCAGCTTTTGGGCCGCATACGGTCCGGCCATGGAAGCAACCCGCGCGCGTCCCACCATCACCGAACTAAGGCTCTCCGCCTTCACCTCGCACCGCGGAGCGGCTTTTCCCCTGAGCCCCATGACCCTGTTCACCGGAGCGAGCGGCAGTGGGAAGTCCACCGCGCTGCGGGCCTACGAGTCGCTTGCCAGACTCGGTGCGGGCGCGCCCCTCGCCGATGTCTTCCCGGATCCGGTGGCCTGCGTTCCGGAACGGGCCGCGCCCGACGCCCAGGGGCGGCGCGGCTTCCGGATCGGCTGCACCGTCGACGGCCCGGTCGGTCCCGTACGGCTCGATCTCGCCGTCCAGGCCGAGCCCGAACTCCGCATCGTCGGCGAGCGGCTGACCGGTCGCGGGCAGACCCTGCTCACCACGGCGCTGCGCGACCCGGGACGGCCCACGGTGCAGGCGGCCTGGCACACGGCAGGCGCCGTACCGGTGACCCGGGCGCCGCTCCCCGACGACCGGCTGGGCACGGCGCTGCTCCCGCTGCGGGTGGGGGGCCGTACGGAGGGCGAGTCGCTGGTGCTCGCCGCCGCGGAACAGACCGTGCTGGCCCTGCGGTCGGTCTTCGTCTGCGACCCGCAGCCCCAGCTCATGCGGTATCCGGTGGCGGCGGGGCAGGGGCGGCTGCGCCGGGGCTGCGAGAATCTGGCGGCGGTGCTCGACCGGACGCTGGACCGCTCGCGCGACGGCTGCGCCCGCCGGCGGGCCCGGCTGGCCGCGGCGGCGCGGGCCGGCTGCGCGGGGCCGGTGACGGAACTCGCCGTCGAGCAGCTCGCCGACGGTACGGTACGCGCGCTGCTCGCCCGGGACGCCTCGGGCACCAGGGCGGCCACCCCCGTGGGCCGGCTCGGTGAGGGCGAGCTGAGATATCTGGCGCTCGCGCTCGTACTGCTCACGGGACCGGGCGTACTGGCCGGCGACCAGACCCCTGAGGTGCCCCCGGGGCTGCGATCGCTCACCGTCCTCGCGGACGGATTCGACCGGAGCCTGGACCGGCGGCAGGCGCGCGAACTGCTCTCGCTGGCTTCGGCGGTCTGCGCGGAGGGGCGCATCACCCTGGTCGGGGCGGTCGGCGACGCCTCCTGCGCGCGGGGGGCCGCCGGGGTGACGGTGGTAGACCTGGATCCGTGACGGAACTCGATGTAGCGGAAATGCAGCGCAGACTGGCCCGGTTCGCGGCGGCGCGCGACTGGGAGCAGTACCACACCCCCAAGAACCTGGTGGCGGCGCTGAGCGTCGAGGCGTCGGAACTGCTGGAGATCTTCCAGTGGTTGACGCCCGAGCAGTCGGCGCGGGTGATGGAGGACCCGGACTCCGCCCACCGGGTCTCGGACGAGGTCGCGGATGTGCTCGCCTACTTGCTCCAGTTCTGCGAGGTGCTGGGGATCGATCCGCTCGTCGCGCTCGCCGACAAGATGGACCGGAATGAGGTCCGCTACCCGCCCAAGCGACCGGCGGTTGGCCGCGATTCTTCCTGATCGTCACTCTATGGAGTTGCCGAGTTATGCACAACGAGCCTGCTGTCCAGAGATTTCCGCATTGCTCTGGCCTTTCTGCCGCCAATACCTCACTCTGGGTAGTGGAGTGCGTGGGCAGGATTGTCGTACGAACGGGGGCAGCGGATGGATGCGGAACGGCTCATCGGAGTGAGCCGGCATGCCCTGGCCGGGAGCACGGACGAGTGGGATGTCATCGCGGAGGCCTGGCAGGCGCAGAGCCTGGCCCGGGCGATCGGCGTCCAGTTGGCGTTGAACGGACCGAAGGAGCTGAAGAGCGAGGCGCGGGAGCTGGCCGAGGGGGGCGGGCAGGACTGCGGACCGCCGGACGGACTGCTCGAAGGGCTTGCGGGGTTATCGGACCGTCCGGCGCCGCGCATCGGCCGGATACGGGCCGGACAGCTCTCCGGGGTGGCCGACATCCGGGCGGCCCTGACCGGGCTCGGCGCGCTGCTGGGCGAGGTCGGGATCGCGCTGGTGGCGGTGGCGTGCGCCACGGACGAGGAAGGGCTGTACTGGCAGTGCATCGACGCGATCGACGCGGCCGACGAGTCCAATGACCGGGTGGGCGTGATGCTGCGCAGGCTCGTGGCGCGGGACCGCGAGCGGGAGCGGGAGTGGGCGCGTCAGCGCGAGGAGCGGCAGCTCGGGCTGGAATGGCAGCGGCAGCGGCAAAGGGAACGGGAGGGGGAGTGGGAGCGGGAGAGCAGGATCGGCAGGGAGGTCAACGGGGACCCCTGCCCGAAGGTGCAGGATGGAGGACATGGATCTTCGAATCTTCACCGAGCCCCAGCAAGGGGCGAGCTACGAGACACTGCTGACCGTGGCCAAGGCCTCTGAGGACCTGGGCTTCGACGCCTTTTTCCGTTCGGATCACTATCTGAAGATGGGGTCCGCCGATGGGCTCCCCGGGCCGACGGACGCCTGGATCACCCTGGCCGGGCTGGCCAGGGAGACCAAGCGGATCCGCCTCGGCACGCTGATGACGGCCGGTACGTTCCGGCTGCCGGGCGTGCTGGCCATCCAGGTCGCCCAGGTGGACCAGATGTCCGGCGGCCGGGTCGAACTGGGCCTGGGCGCGGGCTGGTTCGAGGAGGAGCACAAGGCGTACGGGATTCCGTTCCCCAAGGAGAAGTTCCCCCGGCTGGAGGAGCAGCTGGCGATCGTGACCGGCCTCTGGGCCACGGAGACCGGCCGGACCTTCTCCTACGACGGCACGTACTACCAGCTGACCGACTCACCCGCGCTGCCCAAGCCCGCGCAGCGCAAGGTGCCGATTCTGATCGGCGGCCATGGCGCGAAGCGCACCCCGCGGCTGACCGCGCGGTACGCGGACGAGTTCAATCTTCCGTTCGCCTCCATCGAGGACACCGACGCACAGTTCGCCCGGGTGCGGGCGGCCGCCGAGGCCGTGGGGCGCGCGGCGGACGATCTTGTGTATTCGAACGCGCTGATCGTGTGTGTCGGCAAGGACGACGCGGAGGTGGCCCGCCGGGCCGCGGCCATCGGACGGGAGGTGGCGGAGCTGAAGGTGAACGGACTCGCGGGCTCGCCCGACGAGGTGGTCGACAAGATCGGGCGCTACGGCGCGGTCGGCGCGTCGCGGATCTATCTCCAGGTGATGGATCTGGACGATCTCGACCATCTGGAGCTGATCTCCTCACAGGTCCAATCCCAGCTGAACTAGCTTCGTTCGGCGACCGGGGCAGGGGCAGAGCCTGGTACCTGCCCCTGTCCCTGCCGTACCGCGTACTGGAGCGACCGTGAAACCCACCCGCACACTCGCCTCCGCCCTTGCCGAGGGGACCGTCGTTCTCGACGGCGGTCTCTCCAACCAGCTCGCCGCGCAGGGCGCCGATCTGTCCGACGCCCTCTGGTCGGCACGGCTGCTCGTCGAGGGCCCCGAGCAGATCGAGGCGGCCCACGTGGCGTATGTGCGGGCGGGTGCGCGGGTGTTGATCACCTCCAGCTATCAGGCGACATACGAGGGGTTCGCGCGGCGCGGGGTGTCGCGCGACACGGCGGGCGCGCTGCTGGTGCGCAGCGTGGAGCTGGCACGCCGGGCGGGCGAGGCGGAGCGGGACGAGGTGTGGGTGGCGGCCTCGGTCGGACCGTACGGCGCGATGCTCGCCGACGGCAGTGAGTACCGGGGCCGGTACGGACTGTCGGTGCGGGAGCTTGAACGGTTCCACCGGCCGAGGATCGAGACCCTCGCCTCGGCCGGTCCCGACGCGCTGGCGCTGGAGACCGTCCCGGACACCGACGAGGCGGAGGCGCTGCTGCGGGCCGCCGCCGGCTGCGGGGTGCCGGTCTGGCTCTCGTACTCCATCGAGGGCGAGCGCACCCGGGCCGGACAACCGCTCGCCGATGCCTTCGCCCTGGCGGCGGGCGACGACCAGGTGATCGCGGTGGGGATCAACTGCTGCGAGCCGGGGGACACGGACGGCGCGGTCGAGCTGGCCGCCTCGGTGACCGGCAAGCCGGTCGTCGTCTATCCGAACAGCGGGGAGAGCTGGGACGCCGGGACGCGGAGCTGGCGCGGGGACGCCACGTTCGACCCGTCCCGAGTGCGGTCCTGGCAGGCGGCGGGGGCGCGGCTCGTCGGGGGCTGCTGCCGGGTCGGGCCGGAGCGGATCGCGGAGCTGAGCGCGCTCACCGACGCGGACGCACGCTGAGGGCCTGCCCTCCGGGGCCACCGAGTTCCGCTGCCCGCCGAGGACGATCGCGCTGCTGCCATCGCCTCCGCCACCCGCACCCCGGGGCGGGACAGCCGCTCGGACTCACCGCGTAGTGCGCGAGCGCCGTCGCGGACCCGGCCGTTCACCGAGTGAACCGCGCTCCATGCGGTGAGGATGGGAGACATGGGATTCCATGTCGACTCCGAGACCGGGCGGCTGCGCCGCGTCATACTGCACCGCCCCGATCTGGAGCTGAAACGCCTCACACCCGGTAACAAGGACACACTGCTCTTCGACGACGTGCTCTGGGTACGCCGCGCTCAGGAGGAGCACGACGCGTTCGCCGCGCTCCTGCGTGAGCGGGGGGTTCAGGTGCATCTCTTCGGCGATCTGCTGCGGGAGTCCCTGGACCTCCCGGCGGCCCGGCGGCTTGTTCTGGACCGGGTCTTCGACGAGAAGGAGTACGGGCCGCTCGCCACCGGCCATCTCCGGGCGATCTTCGATGAACTGCCCACGGACCGGCTGGTCGAGGCGCTGGTCGGCGGGATGACCAAGCGGGAGTTCCTGGAGCAGCACGCGGAGCCGGTGTCCGTACGTTTCCACGCGATGGAGCTGGACGACTTCCTGCTCGACCCGCTGCCGAACCATCTCTTCACCAGGGACACCTCGGCCTGGATCTATGACGGCGTGAGCATCAACGCGATGCGCTGGCCCGCCCGGCAGCGCGAGACCGTGCACTTCGAGGCGATCTACAAACACCATCCGCTGTTCACCGGGCCCGCCGCCGGGGCCTTCCACCACTGGTCGGAGGGGCAGGACGACTACCCGTCCACCATCGAGGGCGGAGACGTCCTGGTCATCGGCAAGGGCGCCGTACTGATCGGGATGAGTGAGCGGACCACTCCGCAGGCGGTCGAGATGCTGGCGCGCGGGCTCTTCGCGGCAGGCTCCGCCACCACGATCGTGGCGCTCGACATGCCCAAGCGGCGGGCGTTCATGCATCTCGACACCGTGATGACGATGGTCGACGGCGACACCTTCACGCAGTACGCGGGCCTCGGCATGCTCCGCTCGTACACCATCGAACCGGGCGGTGACGGCCGGGAACTCAAGGTCACCGACCATCCGCCGGAGCATATGCACCGTGCCATCGCGGCGGCCCTCGGCCTGGCGGACATCCGGGTACTGACCGCCACCCAGGATGTGCACTCGGCGGCGCGCGAGCAGTGGGACGACGGCTGCAATGTGCTCGCCGTCGAGCCCGGGGTCGTCGTCGCCTACGAGCGCAATGTCACCACCAACACGCATCTGCGGAAACAGGGCATCGAGGTGATCGAGATCCCGGGCGGCGAGCTGGGCCGGGGGCGGGGCGGGCCGCGCTGTATGAGCTGCCCGGTGGAACGCGACGCGGTGTAGAGACGCGGTGTGGAGACGCGGTGTGGAGCCGGGGCGCGGCGACAACGAGGCGCGACTGTATAGCGATGCAGGTTGTCGTATATAGTTCCAGTGTCCGGTATCTTCGCCCCTCTTCGCGACTCGCGCCCCAGGAGCAGCCATCATGGCCATACACCTCGAAGGCCGCCACTTCCTCAAGGAGCTGGACTTCACGGCCGGGGAGTTCCGCGGTCTGGTCGATCTGGCCGCGGAACTCAAGGCCGCGAAGAAGGCGGGCGCCGAGGTCCAGCGGCTGCGCGGCAGGAACATCGCCCTGATCTTCGAGAAGGCCTCCACCCGCACCCGGTGCGCCTTCGAGGTGGCGGCGGCGGACCAGGGCGCCTCCACCACCTATATCGACCCGGCCGGCTCGCACATCGGGAAGAAGGAGTCGGCGAAGGACACCGCCCGGGTGCTCGGGCGGATGTTCGACGGTATCGAGTTCCGCGGGGACGCCCAGGAGACCGTGGAGGAACTGGCCGCGTACGCCGGCGTCCCGGTCTTCAACGGCCTCACGGACACGTGGCACCCCACGCAGATGCTCGCCGATGTGCTGACGATGACCGAGCACACCGACAAGCCGCTGACGGAGATCGCCTTCGCCTATCTCGGGGACGCCCGCTTCAACATGGGCAACTCGTATCTGGTCACCGGCGCCCTGCTCGGCATGGACGTACGGATCGTCGCGCCGCGCGCCTACTGGCCCTCGGACGACATCCTCGCCCTGGCCCGCGAGGCCGCCGCGAGCAGCGGGGCGCGGCTCACGCTCACCGAGGAGATCTCCGGGGGTGTGGCGGGCGCGGACTTCGTGGCCACCGATGTCTGGGTGTCGATGGGGGAGGCCAAGGAGGTCTGGGACGAGCGGATCAAGGCGCTCGGTCCGTACGCCGTGACGATGGACGTGCTGCGCGCGACGGGCAACCCCGACGTGAAGTTCCTGCACTGCCTGCCGGCCTTCCATGATCTCGGCACGGCGGTGGGCCGGGAGATCCATGAGCGGCACGGTCTGACGGAGCTGGAAGTCACCGACGAGGTCTTCGAGTCGACGCACTCGGTCGTCTTCGACGAGGCCGAGAACCGGATGCACACCATCAAGGCCGTGCTGGTCGCGACGCTGTCCGGGAGCGGCGCCGCCCAGTAGGGAGCGGCCCGGTGGAGCGGCCGAAAAGTACGGGTTGGATTCAGAACGCCGGAAGCGTGAACCAGACCGCCTTGCCCTGATCCGTGGCGCGGTGGCCGCAGGCGGCGCTGAGTGTACTGATCAGCAGCAGGCCCCGGCCGCCCTCCTGCCATGGATCCGGCATTGTCCCCGGGTGCGACAGATTGCCCGGCGGGGCCGGGTCGCAGTCGTGCACCTCGACCTGGCAGCCGGTCGGCAGCAGCTCCACGACCAGCTCGATCGGATCGCTCCCCGGGGTGTGCTGGATGGCGTTGGCGACGAGTTCGGCGGTGAGCAGCTCCGCCGTGTCGCTGTGCGTCGGCTCTTCCAGATGTGCCAGAGCGTCACGGACGAGGGCGCGCGCGATCGGCACGGCTTCGACAGTGTGGGGCAGCGTGACTCTCCAGGGGGAGTCCCCGGCTTCTGGCATGGCGGGCGATCCGATCAAGGCACACATACGGCAGGGGGGTGCGGGGGCAATTGCTATCACGTTCAACCATACGGAGCGTGAGCGGGTTAACAAGAGGCGCCGGCCCGCCTGACACGGGACCAATGGCCCTTGCCCATCCGGACCTTTGACGGCGTACGGGTGGTATCTCGCGGAATTGTTACGAAAGGGACGCGAACGCATCGCGGGCCCGTCACGGGCGTATCGCGTACTCGTGACGGGAGTCAGATTCAGGTGATACGTTTTCATGGCGCTGAAGCTCGCCAAGGCCGCCATGGCCGCGGAGGTCTCTGAGGTCGTCGCGGCCGCCGAGGTTCGTTGAGGTTCGCCGAAGGAGGTCGCACTCCATGAGCCCGTTCACCGGCTCCGCGCCCCGCACCGAGGAGTGGCGCCATCTGCGCCTGACCCGTGACCCGGACATCGGGGTCGCGACCGTCACCCTCGCCCGCCCCGAAAAGCTCAACGCGCTCACCTTCGGCGCCTACGCCGATCTGCGCGATCTCCTCGCCGAGCTGTCCCGGGAACGCTCCGTCCGCGCCCTCGTCCTGGCGGGTGAGGGCCGCGGCTTCTGCTCCGGCGGCGATGTCGACGAGATCATCGGCGCCACCCTCGCCCTGGACACCGCCCGGCTCCTCGACTTCAACCGGATGACCGGCCAGGTGGTCCGGGCGATCCGGGAGTGCCCCTTCCCGGTGATCGCCGCCGTGCACGGGGTCGCCGCGGGCGCCGGCGCCGTTCTCGCGCTCGCCGCCGACTTCCGGATCGCCGACCCCTCCGCCCGCTTCGCCTTCCTCTTCACCCGGGTCGGCCTCTCCGGGGGCGACATGGGCGCGGCCTATCTGCTGCCCCGCGTGGTCGGGCTCGGGCACGCCACCCGGCTGCTGATGCTCGGCGAGCCGGTGGCCGCGGCCGAGGCCGAACGGATCGGGCTGATCAGCGAACTCACCGGCGCGGGCGGGGCCGACGCGCGCGCCGCCGAGCTGGCCCGCCGGCTCGCCGAGGGCCCGGCGCTCGCCCACGCGCAGACCAAGGCCCTGCTCACCGCCGAGCTCGACATGCCGCTCGCCGCCGCCGTGGAACTGGACGCGGCCACCCAGGCGCTGCTGATGAACGGCGCGGACTACCGGGAGTTCCACGCCGCCTTCACCGAGAAGCGGCCCCCGAAGTGGCAGGGCCGCTGATGGCCACCGTCCCGCGCGTCGCGGTCATCGGCGGCGGACCGGGCGGGCTCTACGCCGCCGCCCTGCTCAAACGGCTCGACCCCGGCCGCGAGATCACCGTCTGGGAACGCAACGCGCCCGACGACACCTTCGGCTTCGGTGTCGTGCTCTCCGACGAGACACTCGGCGGTATCGAGCACGCGGATCCCGTCGTCCACCGGGCGCTCCAGGCCGAGTTCGTACGCTGGGACACGATCGACATCGTGCATCGCGGCCGTACCCTCACCTCGGGCGGCCACGGCTTCGCGGCGCTCGGGCGGCGCCGGCTGCTGGAGATCCTGCACGAGCGCTGCGCGTCCCTCGGCGTACGGCTGCGATTTCGCACCGAGTCCCCGCCCGCCGCCGAACTCGCCACCGCCCACGACCTGGTGATCGCCGCCGACGGGGTCCACAGCCTCACCCGCGCGGCCCACGCCGAGGTCTTCGCCCCCACGATCACCACCCATCGCTGCCGCTATGTCTGGCTCGCCGCCGACTTCGCCCTCGACGCGTTCCGCTTCGAGATCGCCGAGACCGAGCACGGCGTGATGCAGCTCCACGGCTACCCCTACGCGAACGGTGCCGCGGGCGCGCGGAGCACGGTCATCGTCGAGATGCGCGAAGAGGTCTGGCGGGCGGCCGGATTCGACGACCTCGACGAGCGGCAGTCGGCGGAACGCTGCGCCAAGATCTTCGCCGACGCGCTCGGCGGACGGCCGCTGCGCGCCAACGCCTCGTCCTGGAGCGCGTTCCGCACCGTGGTCAACGAACGGTGGAGTCATGGCAATACGGTCCTGATCGGCGACGCCGCCCACACCGCCCACTTCTCCATCGGCTCCGGCACCAAGCTCGCCGTCGAGGACGCCCTCGCGCTCGCCGCCTGTATCGAGGAGCGCCCGGAGCTGCCGGACGCGCTCGCGGCGTACGAGAGCGAGCGCCGCCCGGTCGTCGAGTCCACCCAGCGTGCCGCCGCCGCCAGCCTGCGCTGGTTCGAGGAGCTGGCCGTCTACACCGACCAGCCGCCGCGCCGGTTCGCCTTCGGACTGCTCACCCGCAGCCGCCGGGTCACGCATGACAATCTGCGGCTGCGCGACCCCGCGTTCACCCGGGCGGTGGAGCGGGACTTCGGCTGCCCGCCCGGCACCCCGCCGATGTTCACGCCCTTCCGGCTGCGCGGGCTGACCCTGCGCAACCGCGTCGTCGTCTCGCCGATGGACATGTACTCCGCCGTGGACGGTGTCCCGGGCGACTTCCATCTCGTACATCTGGGGGCCCGCGCCCTGGGCGGCGCCGGGCTCGTCATGACCGAGATGGTGTGTGTCAGTCCGGAGGGCCGTATCACCCCGGGCTGCGCCGGACTCTACAACCGGGAGCAGGGCGACGGCTGGCGCCGGGTCACCGAATTCGTGCACACGCGCTCACCCGGGACGGCCATCGGTGTCCAGCTCGGACACGCCGGGCGCAAGGGCGCCACGCGTGTGATGTGGGAGGGCATGGACGAGCCGCTGCCCGCGGGCGGCTGGCCGCTCGTCGCCGCCTCACCGCTGCCGTACCGTCCGGGCGTCAGCGAGGTCCCGCACCAGCTCGACCGCCGTCAACTCGACACGATCCGCGAACAGTTCACGGCCGCCGCCCGACGGGCCCAGCGTTGCGGCTTCGATCTGCTGGAACTGCACTGCGCCCACGGCTACTTGCTCTCCGGCTTCCTCTCCCCGCTGACCAACCGGCGTACCGACGCCTACGGCGGTTCGCTCACCGCCCGGCTGCGCTTTCCGCTCGAAGTCTTCGACGCCATCCGCGCCGACTGGCCCGACGACCGGCCCATGACGGTCCGGATCTCCGCCACCGACTGGGCGCCGGGCGGTACCACCCCCGAGGACGCCGTCGAGATCGCCCGCGCCTTCGTCGCACACGGCGCCGACGCGATCGATGTGTCGACCGGCCAGGTCGTCGCCGACGAACGGCCCGAGTTCGGCCGCTCGTACCAGACCCCGTTCGCCGATCTGATCCGTAACACCCTGTCCGTACCGGTCATCGCCGTGGGGGCCATCTCGTCCTGGGACGATGTCAACTCCCTGCTGCTCGCGGGCCGTACCGATCTGTGCGCGCTCGCCCGCCCCCATCTTCACGATCCGCAGTGGACACTGCACGCCGCCGCGGCCCAGGGGTACGAGGGCCCGGCCGCGCCGTGGCCGGCGCCGTACCGCGCGGGCAGCCGCACACCCCCGGCGGGCCGCGCCGACGACCCGAAGCCGCGCCTCACTCTTCGCTGACCGGTCGCTCCACGAACGCCAGGCCCCTTTCCCGCAACCGGGTGTGCAGACGGGTGAAGACCTCCGCGGACCGCTCTCCCGGCCAGTTCTTCGGAAGCAGCTCGGCGGGCAGTCCTGGATCGGCGTACGGCAGATGCCGCCAGGAGTCCAGGGCCAGCAGATAGTCGCGGTACGCGTCCTGCGCCGAGCCCGAGTCCCCGCGTCGGTTCGAGCCCGGGCCCCGGCTCTCCCAGGCGCGCAGCACCGGCTCGTGCGCGTCGAGGAATTCCTCGTGCCGGGTGGCGATCGCGTCCAGATCCCACCAGCGGGCCACGGCGTCGGCCGTCGCCTCGAAGCCGAGATGGCGCCCGCCGAACAGATCGACATACGAGTCGAGCCGCAGTCGCCGCAAGGTGTGCCGGGTCTCCTCGTACAGCCGGCCCGGCGCGATCCAGACCCCGGGCGCCGCCGTCCCGAAGCCCAGCCTGCCCAGCCGGGAGCGCAGCAGATGGCGCTTGTGGCGCTCGGACTCGGGGACGGTGAAGACCGCCAGGACCCAGCCGTCGGACAACTCGGGCGCGGGCCCGGCGTAGATCCTGCGGTCCCCGTCGTCGAGCAGCTGGCGGGCCTCGGCCGACAGCGCGTATCCGGCCCCGCCCCGCGCCGTGCGCTCCGGGACCAGCAGGCCACGGCGTTTGAGCCGGGAGACCGAGGAACGTACGGACGGCGCGTCCACATCGAGGACCCCCAGCAGACGGATCAACTCCGCCACGGCGAGTGGGGAGTCGTCCGGTGTGCGCCCGTACGCGCCGTACAGAGTGACGATCAGGGATCGGGGGGTGTGCTGCTCGGCCACGTGATCACTTTAGAGCCTCTCCGACAGAGCCCCGGCTCCGTCGACGGCCCCTCCGGGGCCCGGAACCCGCAGCCGGAAGCGCTGGAGTTTGCCGGTGGGGGTACGGGGGAGCGCGTCCAGGAAGACCACCGCGCGCGGGCACTTGTACGGGACCAGCCGCGCCCTGACGAACTCCCGTAGCGCCGCCGCGGTTGTCTCGCCGCGCTCCACGCCGTCGCGCACCACGACATACGCCGCGACGATCTGGCCGCGCAGCTCGTCGGGCAGACCGACCACCGCCGCCTCCACGACATCGGGATGGGCCAGCAACGCCTCCTCGACCTGTGGGCCCGCGATGTTGTACCCGGCCGAGATGATCATGTCGTCCGCGCGGGCCACATAGCGGAAGTAGCCGTCGGGCTCCCGTATGTAGGTGTCGCCGGTCAGATTCCAGCCGCCCCGCACATACTCGCGCTGGCGTGGATCCGCCAGATACCGGCAGCCCACCGGGCCGCGTACGGCCAGCAGCCCCGGCTCGCCGTCCGGCACCGGCGCACCCGAGCCGTCCATGACGCACGCCTGCCACCCCGGCACGGGCACCCCCGTGGTGCCCGGCCGGATCGCCTCGTCCGCCGCGGAGATGAAGATATGGAGCAGCTCGGTCGCCCCGATGCCGTTGATGACCCGCAGCCCGGTGTGCTCCCGCCACGCCTGCCAGGTGGCCGCCGGCAGATTCTCGCCCGCCGAGACACAGCGGCGCAGGGAGGAGATGTCGTACGGGTGTGCGGCCAGCTCGTCCAGCATCAGGCGATAGGCGGTCGGCGCGGTGAACAGGACCGACACCCGGTGCCGGGCGACCGCCGCCAACAACTGGGCGGGCCGCGCCTGTTCGAGCAGCAGCGCGCAGGCCCCCGCCCGCAGCGGGAAGACCAGCAGACCGCCGAGGCCGAAGGTGAACCCGAGCGGTGGGCTGCCCGCGAAGAGGTCGTCGGGCCCGGGGCGCAGCACCTGTCGCGAGAAGGTGTCGGCGATGGCGAGAACGTCACGGTGGAAGTGCATGCACCCCTTGGGCCGGCCCGTCGTCCCCGAGGTGAAGGCGATCAGCGCCACATCGTCCGCCGCCGTCTCCACCGCCGTGTATCGCGTCGGCTTGTCGTCCGTCAGCCGCAGCAGATCGTCCGCCGAATCCGCGCCATAGGTCGTGATCCGCAGCCCCGGGATCTCCGCCCTGATCAGCTCGTCCACCGACCTGATGTCACACAGGGCATGGCCGATCCGCGCCATCTCGCCCATGGTGGCCAGCTCCGCCGCGCGCTGCTGGGCCAGCACCGTCACGGCCACCGCGCCCGCCTTGAGCACCGCGAGCCAGCAGGCCGCCAGCCAGGGCGTGGTCGGCCCGCGCAGCAGCACCCGGTTTCCCGGCACCACGCCCAGATCGGTGGTGAGGACATGGGCGATCCGGTCGACGCGCCCGCGTAACTCCCCGTACGTCCAGACCTCCCCGCCGGGCCCGCGCAAGGCGGGCCGGTCCGCGCCGAAGCGTTCGACCGTACGGTCCAGCAGCTCGGCCGCGCAGTTCAACCGGTCGGGATAGCCGGGAGGGAGGGGGAGGCCGGGGGAGTCCGGCACGGACGGGAGAGGAAGGAGCAGGGGCCACTGGTCCGCGGGCGGCAGATGGTCGCGCGCGAAGGTGTCCCGGTGGGCCGACGGTGTCAGCTCCATGGTGCGCCCCCTTGCGGTGGTGGGGTCGTCCATCGAGGTGCTGTGGTGGGCTCGCTTATCGAGCGTATCGTGAAGATGACGACAGTCAACGGTCCGCGATAGACGCGCTGGAAGTGGGGGCCCGGATGCCCGTATTCTCGCTCGATCCGGAACAGAGCGACTGGTGCGCACGGCTGCGCGCCCTCGCCGTGGAACGGCTGCGACCGATCGCCGAGAAGGGCGAACCCGGCGCGGTGAACCGTCCGTTGATCGCCGCCCTGGGGGAACTCGGCCTGCTGGAAAGGCTGTTCGGAACCGGGGCACTGGAACTCTGTCTGCTGCGCGAATCCCTCGCCCAAGGCTGTACGGAGGCCGAGACCGCGCTCGCGCTCCAGGGCCTCGGCGCGTATCCGCTCGTCCTCGCGGGCACCGGCGGGCAGCGCGCACGCTGGCTGCCCGAGGTGCGCGCGGGCCGCGCCGTGGCGGCCTTCGCGCTCAGCGAGCCGGGCGCCGGATCCGATGCCGCCGCGCTGGCCCTGCGGGCCGTTCCGGACGGCGAGGGCTGGCTGCTGACCGGCGAGAAACGCTGGATCTCGAACGCCCCCGACGCCGACTTCTACACCGTCTTCGCCCGCACGGACACAGGAACCGGCAACCGTGGCGGGAACGGCTCCACCACCGTGAACGGCACCACCACCACCACCGGCACCGGCACCACCACCGGCACCGGCACCGGGGCCCGCGGCGTCACGGCCTTTCTCGTCCCCGCCGACCGTCCCGGGCTCACCGGCACCCCGATCGAGATGCTCTCCCCGCACCCCATCGGCGCCCTCGCCTTCGACGCCGTACCCGTGACCCGCGACGACGTCCTGGGCGAGGTGGACCACGGCTTCCGGGTGGCCATGGGCACCCTGAACCTGTTCCGTCCCAGCGTCGGCGCCTTCGCCGTCGGTATGGCACAGGCGGCGCTGGACGCGGCCCTGGAACACACCGCGGAGCGCCGGGCGTTCGGCGGCCCGCTCAGCCGGCTCCAGTCCGTGGCACACCAGATCGCGGAGATGGCGACCCGTACCGAGGCGGCGCGGCTGCTGGTGTACGCGGCGGCCACGGCGTACGACACCGGCGCCCCCGACGTACCGCGGCGCTCGGCCATGGCGAAGCTGTTCGCCACCGAGACCGCGCAGTATGTCGTCGACGCCGCCGTCCAGTTGCACGGCGCCCGCGCCCTCCAGCGCGGCCATCCGCTGGAGCATCTCTACCGCGAGGTCCGGGCGCCGCGGATCTACGAGGGCGCCACCGAGGTCCAGCGCACGATCATCGCCAAGGAGTTGTACGGACCCTCGCGCCAGGACCGGGGGCGGGCGCGATGAGTCTGGAACGCCTCAACCCCGCCGGGCTCTCGCCCGCCACCGGCTTCTCGCACGCCGTCACGGCCACCGGCGGGCGGCTGGTCCTGCTGGCCGGTCAGACCGCGCTCGACACGAGCGGCGCCGTGGTGGGGGAGACGCTTCCCGCCCAGTTCGAGACCGCGCTCGGCAATCTCCTCACCGCGCTGGCGGCGGCGGGCGGCGGGCCGGCGGATCTCGCCCGGGTGACCGTGTACGCGACCGATGTCGCGGACTACCGCGCCCACGCCGCCGAACTCGGCCGGATATGGCGCCGGCTGGCCGGGCGTGACTATCCCGCGATGGCGGTCATCGGGGTCGTACGGCTCTGGGACGAACAGGCGCTGGTCGAGCTGGACGGTATCGCCGTACTGCCCTGACCGGCACGGCCGTTGGCGGGGGCCGCCCGCCTCTCGTAGCGGCCCGCCTCTCGTAGCGGAGGGGGCCGCCCGCCTCGTAGCCAGGACACCGGTGGCCCGGCCCCATGGACAGCCGGCCCCCTCGGAGCGACGGTCGGTCAGGTGGGGATGGGTTTGGTCCGGGTGCAGTTCTTCCATTCGACCCAGGGGCGGGCGCCGCCGCTCTGTGGGCCTTTGGCGTAGGTGGGGTCGCCGGTGATGGTCTGGTTCTTCTCTTCGTGGGTGATGTCGATGCCGAAGAGTTTGAATCCGAGGGTGAGTTGTCCGGCGGAGATGCCGAAGCCGATGCCGAGTGAGGCGTTCCACCAGTCGGTGTTGGCGTTGTAGTCGAGGCGGGTGAGTTTTCCCTTGTCGTGGAGGAGGCGTTCGATGGGGCCGGCGTCGTCGTCGAGTGCTTCGGCGGCGTCGGAGGGGGTGGGCAGTGGGTTGCTCGCGGGGGTGTCGCCGCGTCCGCGGNCGGTGTTGGCGTTGTAGTCGAGGCGGGTGAGTTTTCCCTTGTCGTGGAGGAGGCGTTCGATGGGGCCGGCGTCGTCGTCGAGTGCTTCGGCGGCGTCGGAGGGGGTGGGCAGTGGGTTGCTTGCGGGGGTGTCGCCGCGTCCGCGCAGCCAGTCCTCGACGGTGGTGCTGTCGGTGTCGTTGTCGAGGGTGACCTCGGCGGATTCGGTGTGGATCTGGGAGTTGATGGTTCCGCCGCCGCCGCCGACGTCGATGGTCACGGGGCCGGCGTTGGCTCCCGCGCCGGTCTGGATGCCGGGGCCGTCGCCGGTTTCCTGGCTGGTGGTGATGGTCAGTTTCTGTGGGTGGTGTGGTTTGCCGTCTTTTTCTTCCTGGTCGTAGGCGGCGGCGTCGTAGGTGACGGCGACCTGCTGCATTCTGCTGCCTTTGGCCTGGCCGACCGCGCCGGCTGTGCCGCTGACGCTGAAGGTGTAGACGAAGGTGATCTTGCCGGCGTCGGGGCCGGTTTTGGCGCGCATGACGACGACGTCCTCGGTCATCGAGCCGGACAGTCCTTCGGCGGAGATGCTGCCGAGGTCCTTGGGGCCGTCGGCGCCCTTGCCGTCCTTGCCGCCCTTGGTGTCCTTCCCGCTCTTGCCGTTGCCCTTGAAGGACTTCCCGAAGCTCACTCCGCCGGACGCCTCGACGGAGGTCTTGGTGATGTCGACGTCCGGCGCCCTCTCCGGATCGAGGTCGGGCTTCTTCTTGTTCGCGTGGTAGCCGCAGATCATGCCCAGTTCGGAGGAGCGTGGTCCCGCCGGCCGGCTGTTGCAGTCGTCCATCGCCTTCAGATATTCGGCGAACTGCTGGGCGTCCTCCAGGTTGGCCGCGAGATCCGCCTGGGGATCGCCGCTCTTGTTCCCGTTGAAGAGCCACTGCCCGCCGCTGCCACTGCCCTTCACATAGCTGCCGCTGAGCGAAGCGCTGCCGCCCCAGTCCTTCAGGCCGGGGATGCCGGCGGAGATGCTGGCCGTGACGCCGCCGCCGGTCTCGGTCACGCGTTCCAGGGTGACGGTGCCGTCGGACCACTGCTGGAGCTTGAGCGTCTCCGAGTTGCTGATCTTGATGAAGAGGATCTGGATGACGACGGTGGTCTTCGTCTGGTCCTGGGACAGCAGACACTTCGCGGGCTCGAAGGGATCGCCGTTGGGTACGAAGGGATCGTCGGGGCCGCCTCCGCCCCCGCCGTCGCCCCCTCCGCCGTCGTCGCCCGCGTAGTCACCCGAGGAACACGCCTCGGCGCCGCTGAGCGGGTGGAGTATTCGGCACACCGCGCTCTTCAGTCCGGTCGCCGTGTCGGCGGGCACGCTCAGACCGACGATCGCCGCGACGACCAGCGAGACGACACCGACCATCGCGGCGTACTCGGCACCGCCCTGCCCCCGGTCGCGGCGCGACGGGGGAACGAATGGGTGGTCATGCGCATGCCATCTGTGAAACCTTTCCGCGCCCTTCATCGGTTCTCCTCGCCCGCGTCGTCTCCCGTTCCCCCAAGTGACCGCAGCCTAAGGATGGGTCCGGGCCCAAGCGGAGGGCCCCCGGACCCAGTTGAGGGCCCACTACCATCGGGACGTGGCCGAAGGCGCTCGGAAATGTGGCGTCAATTCGACGGTTGTGCGAAGGAACCCCTCGGGTCCGCCCGCCGTCTTCCGTGCCGACGTTGGATCCGGTTGATCACCACGCATCCCGGCAGGCGTCGCTTGGGCTCGTTCAACACAACACCTCACCTTTGGGGGAGAGTTGCTCAGAAAGACAAGCAGGGCGGGCGCGGCCATGGTGGCGGCGCTGCTCACCGCGGGGCTCACGACGGGTGCCGCCTCGGGGGCCGCGTCCGGAAGCGCTTCGGCCGACGAGCGCGCGGAGACCTTCGCCGCGAAGGCGCGGCAGGCGAAGGGCGAGCCGTCCGTGGTCACCCTGATCACCGGGGACCGTGTCCATGTGGACGCCAAGGGCCGGGTGACACGGGTGGAGCCGGCCGAGGGCCGCGAAGGTGTCCGAATAGCCGTCAACCGAATAGCGGGCGCCACCTATGTGCTGCCCTCGGACGCGTCCCGGCTGGTGGCCCAGGGCAAGCTGGACCGGCGACTGTTCAATGTCAGCCGGCTGATCGAGGACCGCTACGACGACGCGCACCGCGCGACGCTCCCCCTGATCGTGTCGTACGCCAAGGCCGCCGAGGACAAGGCGCGGGCGAAGTCGGCCATCTCGGCCGCGGATGTCTCGGTACGTCGCGTCCTGCCCGCGGTCAAGGGCGAGGCGGTGACCGCGCCCAAGACCGGTACCTCCGAGGTGTGGCGCGCCCTCACCGCGACCGGCGAGCGGCGGAGCGGTGAGCGTACGGTCGCGCCGGGCATCGAGCGCGTATGGCTCGACGGCAAGCGCCGGGCGAGCCTCGACAAGAGCGTTCCGCAGATCGGCGCGCCCGCCGCCTGGCAGGCCGGATACGACGGCAAGGGCGTGAAGATCGCCGTTCTGGACACCGGCGTTGACGAGACCCACCCCGACCTCAAGGGTGTGGAGCTGGCCCAGAAGGACTTCTCGGGCTCAGGCAACGTGGTCGACCACTTCGGCCATGGCACGCATGTCGCGTCCACCGCCGCGGGTTCCGGCGCCAAGTCCGGCGGCAAGTACAAGGGCGTCGCGCCCGGTGTGAAGATCCTCGACGGCAAGGTGCTCGACGACTCCGGATTCGGCGACGACTCCGGCATCATCGCGGGCATGCAGTGGGCCGCCGACCAGGGCGCGAAGGTGGCCAACCTCAGCCTCGGCGGCGGCGACACCACGGAGACGGACCCGCTGGAGGCGGCGGTCGACAAGCTCTCCGCCGAGAAGGGCATCCTCTTCGTCATCGCCGCGGGCAACGACGGTCCGGGCGCCGCCACGATCGGCTCGCCCGGCAGCGCGGCCTCCGCGCTCACCGTCGGCGCGGTCGACCGCGCCGACAACATCGCCGACTTCTCCAGCGTGGGTCCGACGGCCGACGGCTCGCTGAAGCCGGACATCACCGCACCCGGTGTGGACATCGTCGCGGCGAAGGCGGCCCAGGGGCAGATCGGTGACCCGGCGGCCGACGGCTATGTGTCGATGTCGGGCACCTCGATGGCGACCCCGCATGTCGCGGGCGCCGCCGCGCTCCTCGCCCAGCAGCACCCGGACTGGACCGGTCAGCGGATCAAGCAGACGCTGACCGCGTCCGCCAAGCCCAGCACCGGACTGACGGCCCATCAGCAGGGCACCGGCCGCGCCGATGTGGCCAGGGCGATCACCCAGACGGTGGTGAGCGAGCAGACGTCGCTGGGCTTCGGCGTCCAGCAGTGGCCGCACACCGACGACAAGCCGGTGACCAAGCGGCTCACCTACCGCAACAGCGGTGCGAAGCCGGTGACCCTCGACCTGTCGGTGGCGACGGTCGGCCCCAAGGGCAAGCCCGCCCCGGCCGGCTTCTTCGCGCTCGGCGCGAAGCAGGTCACCGTACCCGCGGGTGGCACCGCCGATGTCGACCTCACCGCGAACACCAGCGTCGGCACCCTGGACGGCACGTACTCCGGCGCGGTCACGGCCAAGGCGGCCGAGGGCGGTCAGCAGGCCCGTACGTCGTTCGCCGTGACCCGCGAGGTCGAGTCGTACGACCTCACGATGAAGTTCATCGACACCAAGGGCAAGCCCGCCCGGGCCGAGAGCACCGTCTTCGGTCTCACCGCCGAGTTCTGGCAGAACCCGTACGACAGCGACGGCGACGGCAGCGCCAAGATCCGGGTACCCAAGGGCGCCTACGCGCTCGACGCGCCGGTGCAGACCCCCAACGGCGGCGAGACGCCCCCGGACATCGCGCTGATGGTGCACCCGAAGTACTCGATCACCAAGAACACCACGGTCACTTTCGACGCCCGCAAGGCCAAGCCCATCTCCATCACGGCACCGGACTCCGCGAAGCTGGGCGACGCGTACGTCAACTACTCCCTTCAGGCGGGGGACAACGGCCTGGGCAGCACCTGGTTCCTGGACTCGTTCCAGGGCTTCCGTACCGCGCATCTCGGCGCGGCGCTGCCCGCCGGGGAGTTCAGCAGCCAGGTGGGCGGTACCTGGCAGAAGGGCAGTACCAGCTACAACCTCCTCTACAACCGCATCGGTTCGCTGCACACCGGCTTCAGCCACACCGCGTCCAAGAGCGAGCTGGCCCTGGTGAACATCACGACCGGCGCCTCGGCCAAGGGCCGCAAGGGCACGGTCAACCCGTTCTGGACCGCCCCGGAGTCCTTCGGCGTCGGCACGGTCACCCAGCCGTTCGCCCTCCCCGGCACGGCCAAGACGTATGTCACCGCTCCCAAGGGCTTCAACTGGGAGTTCGGCATCAGCCAGGACGGCAGCAGCGAGGAGGGGGGCATGTACCTCCAGTCCGACCCGCCCCGCGCGTACCAGGCGAAGAAGACCTACGAGAAGACATACAACGTCGGTGTCTTCAGCCCGAAGGTGGACAAGGACAACACCGCGCTGCGCCTGGGTGACGAACTGGCCGTCTGTATCCCCGTGTTCACCGACGGAGCGGGCCACTTCGGCCAGTCGGAGGTCTCCAAGCAGCGCACGGTGATCAGCGTCGACGGCAAGAATGTCCTGGACGAGAAGGACGGTCTCTGCCAGTTCATCGGGGGTCTGCCCGCGAAGTCGGCCGCGTACCGCATCAGCACGGACGCGTCGCGCTCCACCAAGGTCGCCGGGGTCAGCACGCGTATCACCGCGGAGTGGGCGTTCGCCTCGAAGCAGCCCGCCGATGACATCGTCGCCACCCTTCCGCTCTCCACCGTCCGCTTCGCCCCGAAGCTGGATCTGGGCAGCGCCGCGGCGGCCGGCAAGAAGCTCACCGTCCCGCTGACCCTCCAGGGCCCGGCGGCGGGCAAGGGCTTCAAGTCCCTGTCCGTGCAGGTCTCCTACGACGGTGGGACCACGTGGGCCAAGGCCCCGGTCACCACCGGCAAGGACGGCGGGAAGAGCCTGTCGCTGAGCCACCCGAAGACGGCCAAGTCGGTCTCCTTCAAGGCGAAGCTCACCGACAAGAACGGCAACACGTACGAGACGACCATCGTGAAGGCGTACCTGCTGAAGTAGCGCGCCAGTCGTCCGACCCGTAGTCGGCCGCGCCCGGGGGATGAAGTCCTTCCCCGGGCGCGGTGTCGTGCTGCCGCCGACCGCCTATGGATCTGTGACCTCTGTCACAGTGGTGGGTGGATACGTGTAGACGCCACCACCGCGGAGCCGGTACCCCGGAGGTGAGGTTCCTCATGGCATCGGCTGACGTATGTCATGCGCATGTCTGATAAATGTCATGGCGTCGAAATGGCGTTGGAATTATCCGTTCCATTTGCGGTGTGAGCCACGTCATACTCGCCCAGTTCGAATAGCTGCTTGTATCTCATCCCGGGTGAGTCCGAGCAGGTAAAGGGCTGCGCATCCATCCCTTTCCCCGGCCGCCTTCCGTGTGTCCACCGTCCACCGCACATTCCTCATGGGGAGGGACAAATGATCGAAGACAAGTTCAACGCACAGATGGAGAGCCTCGGTGGGCTCTCCGAGGAGACCCCCGGCTGGCTGGCGCATGAGACGTCTCCGGTTCTGGCCACGCCTGCCCTCGCCTTCGCGGGTGGCGCGGCTCTCGTCACGGGCGCCTACGCCGTCGGCAAGGTCGTCGGGGCTGCCCAGCCCGCGGGCCTGCCGCAATAGTGATTCCGCACCGTACGCGATAGCAATTCCGCACCGTACGAAAGAAACCCCGCCGGGCCGGAGATGATTTCCGGCCCGGCGGGGTCCATGTGTGTCCGTATATTCCGGCCGAATGTCGCGGAATGTCGCGGAAGGGAACGGTCGGCCGCCGGGTGTCGGCGCGCGTGAATTACCTTTCGGGCGCTTCACGCTCATGTGCGTCAACATATCGGGAAATCCCGGAGGAGGCCCGCCACCACGGCGCTCGGCTCACGCGGTCGACTCCAGGGTGCTCTCGCGGGCCACTCTGCCGTCGGCGATCTCGACCAGACGACTGGCACACCGGGTGGCCAGTCGCGGGTCGTGCGTGACGATCAGCAGGGTCTGCCCGATCTGATTGAGGTCGATCAGCAGATCCATGACCTGCTCGCCCGAGCGGCTGTCCAGCGCGCCGGTCGGCTCGTCGGCCAGCAGCAGGGCCGGACGGTTCATCAGCGCCCGTGCCACGGCCACTCGTTGCCGCTCCCCGCCGCTCAACGCGGCCGGATAGGTGTCCTTGCGGCCGGCGACGCCCAGCTCGTCGAGGAGCTCCAGCGCGCGACGGCGCGCCTGGCGGGCGGACGTGCCGGTCAGCTGGGCGGCCAGCGCGACATTGTCGAGTGCCGGCAGATCGTCGATCAGATTGAAGAACTGGAAGATCATGCCGATGTGCCGCCGCCGGAACAGCGCCAGCCCGGTCTCGTTCAACTGCCCCAGATCCTGGCCGTGGACCCGCACCGTGCCCGACGTCGGGCGGTCCAGGCCCGCGACCATGCTGAGCAGGGTCGACTTGCCGCACCCCGAGGGCCCCATCACCGCGACCGCTTCCCCGGCACGGATCTCCAGGCGGACGCCGTCCAGGGCCTTCGCGTCGCCGTACTCCTTGTGGACGTCGTCCAGCCGCACGACGACCTGTGGGGAGCTGTCCAGATCAGTAGTCATGGCATGAACCTAGAAGCCGCGGTACGGGGGCGACGTCCCTCCCCGGATGTAACCGGCTCCGCGGGTCATCCCGGGGATGTAGGGGACCTGGAGCCGGAGCGTGACACGGGTCAGGCGAGGATCGGGATGAGGCCGAGCGCGAAGACGACATAGAAGCCGGCCGCGACGGCGAGGCGGGCCGGGGTGAGTCTGTGGGCCCGCATCGTGGCCAGCAGATAGGCGATCGCGGCCATGGTGATGATTCCGGACCACAGCAGGGCCCCGTCGAAGTGCCACTTGGTGAACAGCAGGCCGATGCCGCTGGGGACGGTGGCCTGGATCATCATCGAGCCCGAGATGTTCGCCAGCGCCAGCTTGATCTTGCCCTGGCGCACCCAGATGACCGCGTTCATGATCTCCGGGAGTTCGGTGGCGATGGGGGACAGCAGCAGGGCGGTCACGGTGGCGGACAGGCCGAGCATCGGGCCGATGACATCGAGCTGTGCCACGAAGTAGTGCGCGGCGAGGAAGATGATGCCGAGGGTGGCCAGGGTCTGCGCGACCACGGCCCAGGTGGCGGGAGATGCCTTCTTGGGCTGGAACTTCAGCGGCTCCAGTTCCTCTTCCTCGTTGCCCTCGTTGCCCTCGTTGTCCTCGTCCGCGCGGCTGCTGCGGATCTCGCGCCAGAAGTAGACGGCGTAGGCGGCGAAGAACAGCAGGCCGAGGGCGGGCTTGAAGACGAAGGCGACCAGGCCGAGCGAGACCTTCACGAGGAAGATCGGCAGGAACCACTGCTGGTCCTTGGCCAGGCGCTTCATGTCCTTCTCCTCGCCCAGCGCCTCGCCGCCGCCGGGGCCGCTGGGCGGCATACCGGTATCGGCCAGCACGAGCAGCCGTTCCCNAGACGAAGGCGACCAGGCCGAGCGAGACCTTCACGAGGAAGATCGGCAGGAACCACTGCTGGTCCTTGGCCAGGCGCTTCATGTCCTTCTCCTCGCCCAGCGCCTCGCCGCCGCCGGGGCCGCTGGGCGGCATACCGGTATCGGCCGGCACGAGCAGCCGTTCCTTGCGGCGCTTGAGGAGGAGCACCGCTCCGGTCACGCCGTAGGCGACGGTGGCCAGCGCGAGGGGGCCGCCCATCGCGGCGCCCACCCCGATGTTCTTGGCCTCCTCGGTCGCGCCGGTGGTGACCGCGACGAGGGTGACCACGGATTCGGGGAGCGCGGTGCCGAACGCGGCCAGGATCGTGCCGACCGCCATCTTCCCGACCTTGAGCCGCAGGCCCAGCCATTCCACCGCGTTGACGAACCACTCGCACGCGAGATAGATCGCCACCGCGCACACGATGAGCAGGAGAAAAGCAATCACGGGACTCGTTCAGCCTTCCCGCGCCGGCGGGGGCTCCGAAGGTCGACCAGCGCGGGGGCGGCGGCACCACTTCGGCCCCGCCGACGCGCAATCAGTCGTCGACAAAAGGGCCGAAGGTCTCGCCCGCCCGTCTCATCACCTGACACAGGCCCGGCCACCGGGAACCCGCGGGCGGGTTCCAGTGTGTCGACGACCGGTTCGCGGGGCTACTCCCCTTCGCAGCCGCCCACCATACACCTGGTCATCGGCAGTCCGTGGCCCGTCCCTCGGGGCCCGCGCCCACCCCGGCCAGGGACCGGGTGACAGCGACGACGGCCGCGTCATCGCCGAGATCACCGTCGGTGTGCCGGAGCAGGTCCTTGTGTATGCGGTCGACCAGGGTCTGCGGGTCCGCCTCGTTCCAGGAGGCCACCTGGTCGGCCAGGGGATAGAAGCCGCCGCTCCGGTCCCGGGCCTCGACGACACCGTCGGTGTACAGCAGCAGCAGATCGCCGGGCGCGAAACGGAACGTCTCGACCACGTACTCACCCTCCGAGGTGGCACTCAGACCCAGGGGCGGTGCGGGCTCGTCGACATCCAGCGCGCGCACCGTGCCGTTACGCAGCAGCAGTGGCGGGGGATGCCCGCAGTCCACCAGGTCCACGTACGGGCGATCGTCGTGGACATCCAGGATCAGCGCGGTCACGAAGGACTCCGCGGCGTCGGCGTCCACCTCGGCGCGGTGGACGATATTCCAGTGGGTGAAATTCCCCAGGTGTGCCGCGATGGCGGGCAGCGAGAGGTTCCGGTACGCGGATCCGCGGAAGGCGGCGACCAGACCCGCGGCGTCCTCGACCGCGGCCAGGCCCTTGCCGCGGACATCCCCGATGACCAGTCGGATCGCGCCCGCGACGGAAACCACGGCGTACAGGTCCCCGCCGATCTGCGCCTCCTCCTCGGCCGCGACATACACGGAGGCGATCATCAGCGGTCCGATCCGCCGGGGAAGGGGCCGCAGCAGCAGCTTCTGTGCCGCGACGGCCACCGACCGTACCCGGTGCATCTGCCGCTGACGCCGGTCCATCGCGAAGCGGAAGAGTGTGACGAAGACAGAGATCAAGATCAGAGCGGCGGTCTGCGCCTGATGGTTCGCGGTCATCAGGGCGTCCTGCGAGTACTGGATCAGGACCTGGGCCCCCACCGCGAGGGCCCCGACGGCGGCGGTGAGACCGGCGCCGCCGAACGAAGCCGTGATCGCCGGCGCCGCCACCAGGAACGGATCGAGATGGATCTTCTGCGGAGTGCGGAAATCGACGAGGGTGATCACCAGGATGATCGCGAGCGGCACGGCGACCAGTCCGTTGCCGGGCCGCCGTGACCCGCCGAAGCGGCCCAGGAAATGCCGCACATCCATGTCTCCTGCATACACCTCCTCCCGCCGCCACGCCCGTTCGCGCGGCAGGAGACTTCCTCCCGCCCACCGGTGGCGTCGGTCCTCAGGTCATCGCGCGGCCTGTCCACGGGTGCGTGCCCGCCCGCATAATGCGGCGATGAGTAACAACCATGGCGTTCTCGGCCGCGGAATACCGATCGAGGAGCGCGTCGGGCAGCTCGCCGAAGCATGGCTACGCGACGATCGTGGCGGCGATCACCTGCTGACCGGCAGGGCGTTCTTCGCCGTGTACTCCTGGTACTTGTGGTCCTCGCGGCGGGGAGCCGACCATGACACCGCGTGCGCGCAGTACGTCGCCGCCTCGTACGACGCCATCGGCGGCGGCGACGGCTGGAACGCCATGCTGCGTGAGCGGGCCGTGTGCGAGAGCTGCTGGGACACCTACCGGCTGGAGAACATCGGGGTGTGCACCGGATGCATGCGGTACACCTGCTACGCCTGCGACGCCCACGGGTCCTGCGCCGGCGAGATCGTCTGACCGGCGACCCGGCGACCCGGCGACCCGGCGACCCGGCGACCCGGCGACCGGCGACCGGCGCCGCCCCCGCACGCTCGGTCAGCCCGAATGGCCCAGCCCGATCAGGTCGGGACTCACCAGCCCTGGACCCGATGTCCGGGCTTCCCCGGGCGTTCCCGGAATTGCGGACAAAGGGCCGAGGCGTACAGTCCGGACCAGGTGAACACCACCGCACGAAGGAGCACGCGGATGGGCGCGAAACGGTGGCTCGGCGCATGGCCCGTATACCGGCAGCTCGTGGGGACGGACCGGCTGGGCCGGGGCAAGGCCGCCGAGTCCGGACGCTCCGCCGGCCTCGCGCCCAGGACCGGGGGCGCCGACCGGGTGGCGGACTCGATCTGCCCCTACTGCGCGGTGGGCTGCGCGCAGCGCGTCTATGTGAAGGACGAGCAGGTCATCCAGATCGAGGGCAACCCGGACAGCCCGATCTCGCGCGGTCGCCTCTGCCCGAAGGGCTCGGCCAGCAAGCAGCTCGTCACCGGTCCGCAGCGCGAGCTGAAGGTGCGTTACCGGCCGCCCTACGGAACCCAGTGGCAGGACCTGGACCTGGACACGGCCATGGACATGGTGGCCGACCGGGTGCTGGACGCGCGGCGCAGGGGCTGGCAGGACACCGACGGGGCCGGGAAGACGCTACGGCGCACCATGGGCATCGCCAGCCTCGGCGGCGCCACGCTGGACAACGAGGAAAACTACCTGATCAAGAAGTTGTTCACGGCTCTGGGAGCACTACAGGTCGAGAACCAGGCGCGTATTTGACACTCCGCCACGGTTCCCGGTCTGGGAGCCTCGTTCGGGCGCGGCGGCGCGACCGATTACCAGCAGGACCTGGTCAACTCCGACTGCGTCATCATCATGGGCTCGAACATGGCCGAAGCCCATCCGGTCGGGTTCCAGTGGGTGGTGGAGGCCAAGGCGCGCGGTGCCCGGGTCATCCACATCGACCCGCGGTTCACCCGTACCAGCGCTCTGGCGGACCAGTACGTCGCGCTGCGGGCCGGTACCGACATGGCCTTCCTCGGCGGCGTGATCAACTACATCCTGTCCCACGGTCTGGACTTCCGGGAGTACGTGCGGGCGTACACCAACGCGCCGTTCCTGCTGAGCGAGCGGTACCAGGACACCGAGGACCTGGACGGGCTGTTCAGCGGGTACGACCCGCACACCGCCTCGTACGACCCGTCGAGCTGGCTGTACGAGAGCACCGAGGCGGCGCGGCGACCGGGCCGCCACGAGGCACAGGAGGCACCGGACCCCCACGGGGGACCCGGCTGCCACGACAAGGAGCAGTCCGCGCCGTACCAGCACGGCGCCAGTGGTCCGGCCGTCGAAGGGGCCGCCGGCGAGATCGCCTCCGACCCCACCCTGGAGCATCCCCGCTGCGTGTTCCAGGTGCTCAAGCGGCACTTCTCGCGCTACACCCCCGAGATGGTGGAGCGGATCTGCGGGGTACCCCAGGAGCTGTTCCTGGGAGTCTGTCGCGACTGGACGGCGAACTCCGGCCGGGAGCGCACCACCGCGCTGGTGTACAGCGTCGGCTGGACCCAGCACTCCGTCGGCGCCCAGTACATCCGGGCCGGGTCGATCATCCAGCTTCTGCTGGGCAACATCGGCCGCCCCGGCGGCGGGATCTTCGCGCTGCGCGGCCACGCCAGCATCCAGGGGTCCACCGACATCCCGACCCTGTTCAATCTGCTGCCCGGGTATCTGCCCATGCCGGACGTCACCCACGGGAACCTGGCCGCCTATCTGGACACCGTCCGCCCCCGTAACCAGAAGGGATTCTGGGGCAATGCCGACGCCTACATGATCTCGCTGCTCAAGGAGTACTGGGGCGACGCGGCGACGGCGGAGAACGACTACTGCTTCGACTACCTGCCACGGATCAACGGCGACCACGGCACATACCGCACCGCGATGGACATGATCGACGGGAAGGTCTTCGGCTACTTCCTGCTCGGCCAGAACCCCGCCGTCGGCTCGGCCCACGGCCGGCTCCAGCGCCTGGGCATGGCCAATCTCGACTGGCTGGTCGTGCGCGACCTCGCCATGATCGAGAGCGCCACGTTCTGGAAGGACGCCCCCGAGACCGAGACCGGCGAGATCGTCACCGAGCGCTGCCGCACGGAGGTGTTCTTCTTCCCCGCGGCCTCGCACGTGGAGAAGTCCGGCACCTTCACCCAGACCCAGCGGATGCTGCAATGGCGGGACCAGGCCGTCGAGCCGGCCGGTGACCAGCGGTCGGAGCTGTGGTTCTTCTACCACCTCGGCCGGCGGGTCAAGGAGAAGCTGGCCGGCTCCGCCGACGAGCGCGACCGCCCCGTCCTCGATCTGGCCTGGGACTATCTGGCCGAGGGCGACGAGCCGTCCGCCGCGGACGTGCTGCGCCACATCAATGGGATCGACCTGCGCACCGGGCGGACGGTCAGCGGTTACCCCGACCTCAAGGCCGACGGCAGCACGGCCTGCGGCTGCTGGATCTACAGCGGGGTGTACGCCGACGAGGTCAACCAGGCCCGGCGCCGTAAGTCCCGGTTCGAGCAGGGACCGTACGACGCGGAGTGGGGCTGGACCTGGCCGATGAACCGGCGCGTGCTCTACAACCGCGCCTCCGCCGACCCGCACGGCAGGCCCTGGAGCGAACGGAAGGCCCTCGTCTGGTGGGACGAGCAGCGGCGTGAGTGGACCGGACGCGACACACCGGACTTCGAGAAGGGCAAGCCGCCCGATTACCGGCCGCCCGAGGGGGCATCGGGGACCGAGGCGCTGCGCGGCGACGACGCGTTCATCATGATGTCCGACGGGAAGGCATGGCTGTTCGCACCGGCCGGACTCGCGGACGGTCCGCTGCCCACCCATTACGAGCCGCACGAGTCGCCCACGCGCAACCTCCTCTACGGTCAGCAGGGCAACCCCGTGCGGAAGGTGTACGGGCGTCCTGACAACCCGTCCAACCCCGCTCCGCCCGAGGCGCACAGCGAGGTGTTCCCCTATGTCTTCACCGCGGCGCGGCTCACCGAGCACCACACCGCGGGCGGCATGAGCCGGCAGCTCCCGTATCTGTCGGAGCTTCAGCCGGAGCTGTTCGTGGAGGTGTCACCGGAGCTGGCGGCCGAACGCGGCCTGCGCCATCTGGACTGGGGACATGTGATCACCAGCAGGACCGCTGTGGAGGCCCGGGTCGTCGTCACCGACCGGATGGCGCCGCTGCGGATCGACGGCCGGATCGTCCACCAGGTCTGGATGCCCTACCACTGGGGGCAGAGCGGACTGACCACCGGGGACGTGGTCAACGACCTGATCGGCGTGGTGGCCGAGCCGAATGTGTTCATCCAGGAGAGCAAGGTGCTGACCTGCGACGTCCGGCCCGGGCGCCGCCCCCGGGGTCCGGCCCTGCTGGAGTACGTCGACGGCTACCGCGACCGGGCCGGGATCACACGGGAGACCGGCACCCGCGTCGTGACGGTCGGCGACGGCCCCAGGCCGCCCCACACCGAACCGGGCCCATCGGAGGAACCAGCATGACGCACGAGCACAGCTTGTACGGGCCGCTCGCCGATCCCGCGGCGGACGCCGGCCACCGCGACCATCCGCCCCGGGTGGGCTTCTTCACCGACACCTCCGTCTGCATCGGCTGCAAGGCGTGCGAGGTGGCCTGCAAGGAATGGAACAACGTGCCCGAGGACGGCCTCGACCTGCTGGGCATGTCGTTCGACAACACCGGCATGCTCGGGGCGAGTTCCTGGCGGCACGTCGCCTTCATCGAGCAGGAGCGTCCGCTGGGCCGGCAGGACGCGGGCCTGGCCGCCCTTCCCACCGGCGCCTCCAGCACCGATGCGGCGGAGGCCGCGGTGGCCGGCGCTCTCGCTCATGCCGAACGAGGCGGCGGCGATCTGGGCACCGCCCCGGTCCACCTCGGATTCCCCTCCTTCGAACTGCCCGGCGCCGGCACGGGCGCGGAGAGCCGCACGGCCTTCCGCTGGCTGATGTCCTCCGACGTGTGCAAACACTGCACCCATGCCGGATGCCTCGACGTGTGCCCCACCGGGGCCCTGTTCCGCACCGAATTCGGCACCGTGGTGGTGCAGGACGACATCTGCAACGGCTGCGGCTACTGCGTGTCCGGATGCCCCTACGGGGTGATCGACCGGCGGCCCGACGACGGACGGGCCTGGAAGTGCACCATGTGCTACGACCGGCTGCGCGGCGACCTGGAACCGGCCTGCGCGAAGGCGTGCCCGACGGACTCCATCCAGTTCGGCCCGCTGGACGAGCTGCGGGAGCGGGCCGACCGGCGGCTGGAGCAGCTGCACGAGGCGGGGGTCGCCGAGGCCCGGCTGTACGGCCGCGACCCCGATGACGGGGTGGGCGGCGACGGCGCGTTCTTCCTGCTGCTGGACGAGCCGGAGGTGTACGGACTGCCGCCCGACCCGGTCGTGCCCACGCGTGACCTGCCCACCATGTGGAGATACGCGGGCGTGGCCGCCTCGGCCCTGCTGGCCGCCTCGGCCGCCGTCTTCCTGGGCGGAGGCCGGCGATGACCGACGACGGCGGAAGCCCCCGGGAGCCGCGCGGCCGGACCGGATCGACCGGTGTCCGGGCACGCACCGGCGGCGCGGGCCCGGACGGTGACGGGGGCCCTGAGCGGTCGACCGTACCGAGCACGGAGTTCCGCTCCTACTACGGCCGGCCCGTGCTGAAGCCACCTGTGTGGGAGTGGAAGATCCCGGCGTACCTGTTCACCGGTGGGCTGGCGGCCAGTTCGGCCCTGCTCGGGGCGGGTGCCGATCTGACCGGGCGTCCGGCGCTGCGCCGCGCGAGCCGGCTCGGCAGCTTCGGCGCCCTGGTGGCCAGCACCTATCTGCTGGTCGCCGACCTGGGCCGGCCCGAGCGGTTCCACCACATGCTGCGGGTCGCCAAGCCGACCTCCCCGATGTCCGTCGGCACCTGGATCCTGGTCGCCTTCGGGCCCGGCAGCGCCTTGGCGGCCACGGCCGAGCTGCTACCCGCGTCCGTGCGCGCCACCCTGCCCGGTCGGCTGCTGCGGATGGCCGCGCGCCCCGCCGGGTTGTCCGCGGCGGCCTTCGCCCCCGGGCTCGCCTCCTACACGGCCGTGCTGCTCTCCCAGACGGCCGTACCGGCCTGGCACGACGCCCGCCGGGAAATGCCGTTCGTGTTCACCGGGTCAGCCGCGGCCAGCGGAGGCGGCTTCGGGATGCTGCTGGCGCCGGTGGCCGAGGCCGGTCCCGCCCGTCGGCTCGGCGCGGCCGGGGCGGCGGCGGAACTCGTCGCCTCCCGGCTGATCGAGCGGCGTCCCGGCCTGGTGACCAAGGCGTACACCACCGGGCGGGCGCACCGGCTGCGCCGGGCGTCCGAATACCTCACGCTGGGCGGGGGGATCGCCGCGCTGACCGTCGCCCGGCGCAGCCGCCCGGCCGCCGCCGCGGCCGGTCTTGCCCTGCTGGCCGGCAGCGTCCTGCAGCGCTTCGGCACGTTCGAGGCGGGCGTCGCGTCCACGAAGGATCCCGCCTATGTCGTGGTGCCGCAGCGGGAACGCCTGAGGGCCCGGGACGCCGAGCGACCCGGAACGTGACATCGCGGGGTACGGCCACGGGCCCCGACGGCAACCGTACGGGACGCGCTGCCCGCGCGGCCCGACGCCGGATCAGCGGATGACCAGCCGGTGTTCTCCTTCGGGGACGAGTTCCCCGATGACCGGCGCCCCGGGAACCTCCCCGGCCACCAGCAGTCCGCCGGACGTCTGGGCGTCGGCCAGCAGCAGCCGGGTCAGCTCGTCCGTACCGCCGAAGTCGGTGCCCGGGGCGACCCAGGCGAGATTGCGGCGGGTGCCACCGCTCACATATCCGGCCCTGGCGGCCTCCCGTGCCCCGTCGAGGACGGGGACCGCCGAGGCGTGGACCACGGCGGTCACGCCTGAGGCACGCGCCAGCTTGTACAGGTGCCCGAGCAGGCCGAATCCGGTGACATCGGTCGCGCAGACCGCCGACCCCGCCAGAGCGGCTGCCGCGGCGTCGCGGTTGAGCGTCACCATGGTCCGCACGGCCTCGGGGAAGACCTCGCCGGTGGCCTTGTGCCGGTTGTTGAGGACACCGAGGCCCAGCGGCTTGGTCAGCGACAGCGGCATCCCCGGTCGCCCGGTGTCGTTGCGGAGCAGGCGGGCGGGATCGGCGACGCCGGTGACCGCCATGCCGTACTTGGGTTCCGGGTCGTCCACGCTGTGGCCGCCCGCCACATGGCAGCCCGCCTCGGCCGCGATGTCCAGCCCGCCGCGCAGCACCTCCCGTACCAGTGCGAGAGGGAGCACGTCCCGGGGCCATGCCAGCAGATTCACGGCCACCAGGGGGGAGCCGCCCATGGCGTAGACGTCGGACAGCGCGTTGGCGGCGGCGATCCGGCCCCAGTCGTAGGGATCGTCGACCACCGGGGTGAAGAAGTCGGCGGTGGCGACGACGGCCTGTGCGCCGGCCCCGCCCGGCAGCCGCACCACGGCGGCGTCGTCCCCGCTGTCCAGGCCGACGAGAAGGTCCCCGGCGCGGCCCGGGAGAGGTGTGCGGCCGGTCAGCCCGGCGACGACCTCCTCCAGCTCGCCCGGGGGGATCTTGCAGGCGCAGCCGCCGCCATGGGCGTACTGGGTCAGCCGGACGCCGTCCCGCCGGGTCGCTGTCGTCGTCATCACGATTCCCTTCTCACGTCGGCTCTCACGTCGGCTCCCACAGCGGCTCCCGCATCGGCCCCGTACCGCGGCCGGTACGGGACCGAGGTCCCAGCGCGGCGCGTTGACACCCGCCCGACCGGGAGATTCGATGGGCCCTCGGACAGGCCCCAGGTCCGGCAGGGAGGCGTAGAGGTGCCTGGTGGCCCTCCCGGTCTTCAAAACCGAGGTGCCCGAGCAACTCGGGCAGGCGGGTTCGATTCCCGTCCGTCTCCGCTCAGCGGCTGTGCCGCGGCGCGCGGGAGGAGCGATCCGTCGTACGGGCGGCGCTTCTCCGGCGCTGTCAGCCCGCATCCGTCGGGCCTCTCCCGTCCCGGGAACCGCCCGTCACGCCCGCCACGCCCGTCGCACCCACCACGCAGCGGCGCAGAGCGCCGTCCAGGCGGACCGTGTAGTTCCGCCGGTCGAGGTGTTCCAGCAGGGGGATGGCGACGCGGCGCGTGGTGTCCAGGGCCCGGCGCGCCTGACTCGCGGTGAACGGCTGCTCCAGCCGGGAGAGGACCGTCGCGGCCCGCGCGTCCGCGCCCGGCAGCAGCACGATGCCGTCTCCGATACGCAGCAGGGCCCCGGCCGCCGCGGCGGCGGCGAGCATACGGGACGTCAGACCGAGCCGCTCCAGCCGCTCGGCCTCGGGGGCGCGGAACGGGGCTCGGGCCAAGTCGGCTCGTACCGCCTCGACGGCTGCCTCGACCGGCGGCGGAAGCGCCGGGCGGGCCCGGTCGCCGTAGAGCCGGCCGTCGCGCTGCCGCAGCCCGGGGTCGGCCGCCAGCAGCGCCTCGACCAGGCAGCGCTCCGGCAGGCCGAGCGTCTGACGGGCCGCCTCCAACGGGAGGCCGGGCTCCAGCGGATGGCGGACGGCGTGCTCCTCGACGGCCTGCCGGAGCCTGTCGCGCAGGACGGCCCAGTGGGCGGGGTCGGCCAGCCACTCCCCGGCCACCGGGTCGGACGGCGGACGTACTCCCATGGCGACCAGTTCCGTGCGGCGCACCAGCCTCCGGCGGCGCAGCTCCACGGCTCCGTCCGGCGGTCCGGTCACCGCGTGGAGTTCACGGGCCCGGGCGGCGGCGGAGCCACGCCGGGTGAGCGGCGGCGGGCGGACATCCAGCACGGTCACCCCGGCCGGGACGTGGTGCCGCCCGGGGTCGCGCAGCAACGCGACGTCGCCGATCCGGAGCGGCAGAGGTCCGGCGAGTCTCAGCCGGGCGGTGTCCTCGCCCAGCGGACGGAACGTCACCGGGACGGCCGCCGAGCCGACATGCAGGGTCAGCTGCCGTGGCAGGTCGCCGCGGAGAGCGCCGCCCAGCCGTACGTCCACGGTGTCGGTGGTGAGCCAGCGCCCCGGGGTGAGCAGCGCGTCCCCGCGGTGCGGCGCCCCGGCTCCGGGCCCGTGCAGGTTGACCGCCACCCGGGCGACCGCGCTCACCTCCTGCCGGGGTTCCTTGAGCGTCTCCAGGCCCCGTACCCGCAACGGCCTGCCGTCCCGGGCCAGTTCGAGGTGGTCGCCCACCCGGATCGCGCCCGCGCCGAGTGTGCCGGTGACGACCGTGCCCCGGCCGCGCACCGTGAAGACGCGGTCGACCCACAGCCGTACGTCCGCGACGGGATCGGGAGCGGGGAGCGCGCGGACCAGTTCGGTCAGGGCCGTACGCAGCTCGTCCAGACCGGCGCCGGTCACCGAGCTCAGGGCCACGGACGCCACGGTGCCCAGCGAGGACTTCGCGATCCGGGCCAACGCCTCCCCCCGCGCGGCCGCCGGGTCCGCCAGATCACCGCGGGAGACGGCGAGCACCCCATGGCGCACACCGAGCGCGTCCAGGACCGCGAGGTGTTCCTCCGACTGCGGTTGCCAGCCCTGGTCCGCGGCGACCACGAACAGCACGGCGGGGACCGGCCCCACACCGGCGAGCATGGTGCCCACCAGCCGCTCGTGTCCCGGTACGTCGACGAAGGCCAGGTCCCCGGCGCCGGGCAGCCGGGTCCACACGAATCCCAGGTCCAGGGTCATGCCCCTGCGCTGTTCCTCCGCCCACCGGTCGGGCTCCATCCCGGTCAGGGCCCGCAGCAGGGCGGACTTTCCGTGGTCGACATGTCCGGCGGTGGCGACGACGTGCACGCGCCCTCACCTCCCCCGCTGGTCGGGGCGGCCGGGCGGTACGGGGCACGCCCGCCGCACGGCGGCCGCCAACGCGGGGTCCGCCGCCTCCGGGACCGCTCGAAGGTCCAGCAGACAGCGCCCGGACTCCACCCGGCCCATCACCGCGGGCGCCGCTCGGCGCAGCGGGTCCGCGCAGTGCGCGGGCAGCGACACCGCCGCGCTCGGCAATGTGACACCGGGGGCGCCGCCGCCGCCGATCACCGCCTCGCTGTCGACCGCCCGGCTGTCCAGACCGTGCCGGCGCAGCTCCGCCGCGAGCCGCTCCGCACGCTCCCGAAGCCGTCCGCGGTCCGTGTGAAGCGCGGTGTGGACCGGGGGCGCGGGGCCCCGCAGGGTGGCTTCCAGAGCGGCGAAGGTCAGCTTGTCCACGCGCAGCGCACGCGCGAGAGGGTGGCGGGCGAGCCGCCGCACAAGGTCGGCGCGTCCCAGCAGGAGGCCGCACTGCGGACCGCCCAGCAGCTTGTCGCCGCTGGCGGTCACCAGCGAGGCACCGGCGCGCAGCCAGCTGGTCGCGTCCGGCTCGTCGGGAAGCGCGGGCTCGGGGGCCAGCAGACCGGAGCCGATGTCCGCGACCACGGGCACCCCCAGCCCGCTCAGGTCGGCGACGCCGACATCCCGGGTGAAGCCGGTGATACGGAAGTTGGAGGGGTGGACCTTGAGGATGAACCCGGTCTCGGGTCCCACGGCCGAGGCGTAGTCCGCGAGGGCGGTGCGGTTGGTCGTGCCGACCTCCCGGAGCCGGGCGCCGGTGCACACCAGCAGGTCAGGCAGCCGGAAGCCGTCCCCGATTTCCACCATCTCGCCCCGGCTGACGACGATGTCCCTGCCCTTCGCCAGCGCGGTCGCCGCCAGCACCAGCGCCGCCGCCCCGTTGTTGACCACCTGGGCGGCTTCCGCGTCCGGCACCTGCTGGAGCAGTGCCTCGATCACCGACCCGCCGCGCCGGGAGCGCACGCCCGTGACCAGGTTGAGTTCGACGTCCGTGGTGCCGCTGGCGGCGAGCAGGGCCTCGCACGCCGCCGCGGACAGGGGCGCCCGGCCCAGGTTGGTGTGGAGGAGCACACCGGTCGCGTTGATCACCGGCCGGAGCCCGGACGCCGTGGCGGGCAGCGCGGCCACCGCCCGCTCGGTGACCTCCGAGGGAGGGATCTCACCGGCGCGGGCCCGCTTCTGTACGCCGACCACCACGGCCTTCACCAGCTTCCGGCCGAGCCGGTCCGTCGCGGCGGCCAACCGGGGGTCGGAGAGGACGGCGTCGGTCGGCGACAGGGAACGGCGTGCGTCGTCAGGCATGGTGGGAATGTGGTCGCCTTCCATCTCCTGGGCCCTGACGGTCCGGCACGGCCGGAAGGAGAGCAGGGCCGGCCCCTGGTGTCCGGCCGGGGTCAGCGTACGGTCGGCGCGGGGCCCGGCGGCGGAGCCACACCGGGGCCCGGCGCGGGCCGGCCGTCAGGGGGCCTGCTCGAAGTGGAACGACTTGATGAAACAGTCCCGGGGCTGGCCGAGAGCGAAGAACGCACACTCCGCGACGGAGTGGGCCGTCAGCATGTCGTCGGAGCCGCGCGGAGTGCTCTCCCACTCGGGGGACAGGGGGTCCGGGTTGCGGAAGTCCGGCGGATAGAGCGAGACAACCCGCACACCTCGGGGGCGCAGTCGCCGGGAGAGGATGTCGGCGAAGCCGGCCTGTGCGCTCTTCGCGGCGTAGAAGGCGTCATGCGCGGTGGAGCGGTGGTGGCCAGAAAGCCCGGCGGCGGAGATCATGTTGACCACGTCAGGCCGGTCGGACGCGAGCAGCAGCGGCAGAAGACGCTTCACCATCAAGACCGTACCGGTGGCTCCGGCGGCGATGGTGTCGATCACGTCCTCGTCACTGGCGGACAGGAGATCCGGCCCCTCCAGCCACCGGGCGCCGTTGTTGACCAGCACGTCCACCCGGTCCGTGCACTCCGCGACGTCAGCGGCGAACCGTCTGATCGAGGCGGCGTCGGCGAGGTCGCAGGCGAAGGCGCGCACCTTTTCGTGGCCGAGGTCACGTATCTCGTCCGCCACGCGGCGCGACCCCTCCAGCGTGCGGGAGGACACGAAGACCTCAGCGCCGAGCCCGGCGAATCGGATGGCGAGAGTCCGGCCGAAGTCGCGGGAGGCACCCGTGATGACGACACGTCGCTGTTCGAAGTTCATGTGAATATCCGCTGTCCAGGCATTTCGACATCATCACCACGCCGATCGGGGAAGGGGAAGCGGGACCTTCGGACCAGGACCTCCGGTGGAGGGAGACGTGGGTCACATTCGCCCATGTCACAGGAGGCCGGGCCGCCTCGTCTCAGGGGGTGTAGCCACGACGACCTCGGAGGAGCACATCATGGACGCGCGACTGAACTACTTCACCAGCCCGACCGCGGGCAAGGCACTCAAGTACTTCATGTCGGCGGGCAAGGCGCTCAAGGAGTCGCCGCTGCCGGCCGTGACGCAGGAACTGGTGGCGCTGCGCGTGAGCCAGATTAACGGCTGCGCCGCCTGCATCGACATGCACACCAAGGAGGCCGCCGCGGCGGGCGAGACCTCCGGGCGGCTGAACCTGGTCGCGGCATGGCGGGAGGCCACGGTCTTCACCGAGGCCGAGCGTGCCGCGCTGGCGCTGGCGGAGGAGGGCACCCGGGTCGCGGACGCGGCCCATGGGGTCAGCGACGAGACATGGGCGTACGCCGCCGAGCACTACGACGAGGAGCAGCTCATCGCCCTGGTGTTCATGGTCTCCTTCATGAACTCGGTGAACCGGCTGAACATCATCACCCGGCAGCCGGCCGGCGACTACAAGGCCGGGCAGTTCCACTGAAGACCGAAGGCGGAGGTTCGATCGACGAGGGGTTCGAGAACGGCTTCTCGGCATCGGCCGAGGGAAGGGGGTCGGCGTGAGCAAGGTCGAGGAGTTCGAGGAGCTGCGGCCGCTGCTGTTCTCGATCGCCTACCGGATTCTGAGCAGTGTGGGCGAGGCCGAGGACGCGGTGCAGGAGACCTGGCTGCGCTACGACGCCTCGCCGACCCGGCCCGTGTCCACCAAGGCGTTCCTGTCCACCACGGTGACACGGATCTCGATCGACGTACTGCGCTCCGCGCGGGTGCGGCGCGAGGCGTATGCGGGCCCGTGGTTTCCCGAGCCGCTGCTCAGCGATCCGTACCAGGATCCGGCGCGTTCGGCGGAGCTGGCCGACTCGGTGTCCATGGCGGCGCTGCTGCTCCTGGAACGCCTCAGTCCGCTGGAACGCTCGGTGTTCGTGCTGCGGGAGGTGTTCGCCTTCGGGTTCGACGAGGTCGCCGCGGCGGTGGGGCGTTCCGAGGCGGCGTGCCGGCAGTTGCTGGTACGGGCGCGGCGGCACATGGAAGCGGGACGGCCGCGGTTCGAAGCGGACCGGCAGGAGCGGCAGGAACTGGCGACGCGGTTCTTCGACGCCCTGAGGAACGGTGATGTGGGCGGGCTGCGAAACCTGCTGGCCGCCGACGTGTCGATGGTCGGGGACGGCGGCGGCAAGGCCCCGCAGCTGGCCAGGTCCGTCATGGGCGCGGAGCGGGTGGCCCGCTTGCTGGGCACGGTCTTCCCCTTGCTGAGCCGGGTCGATGTGACGTTCGAGCCGCACGAGGTCAACGGTCAGCCCGGCGCGATCTTCCGTGACCGGGACGGCAAGGTGCTCCACACCCTGGCCCTCGACGTGCTCGACGGGCGGATTCACACCATCCGCGGGGTGATCAATCCCGACAAGCTCGGCCACATCGGCCCGGTCGCCGACGCCTGGGCCATCGACCGCGAGGTGAAGCGGGCCCGCCGACAGCCGGACTGACCGCGGGAGTGGTGGGGCCCGGCTCGTTCACCGGGGCTCATGTCAGTGGTCCGGCGCCGGCGTACCGGTCGATCCCGCGCTGGTATGTTGGTGGATCCACGAGATGGCCACGTGGGCGACGCGACCGGGGATTCGACTGATGGCGTGGATGGCCGACTTGGAGGTGGCGGGCGTCAACGGGTCGTACGCGGGCGAGGATGACGGCGCACGCTCGCGAGGGACGCTTGTGGTTCTGGAGCGCACGTGACCGGAGTTCCTTTGATCGCGGCCGACGGCGCGACGGTGACGCTGGGCGACACCACGCTGCTCGCGCCCACCACGTTCGAGGTGATGCCGGGCGAGTTCTGGTGTGTCACCGGCGGCAACGGCTCGGGGAAGACGACTCTCCTGCGTGCCTTCCTGGGCAGTCGGAGCCTGACGGCCGGTTCGTGTTCGGTGAGGGGCGAACCCGCCGACCTGGCGAAGCCGCTGCACCGACGTCTCCTGGCCTCGCTCGTCGAACCGATCCCCGTCGCCCGGGACATGACGCTGCGGGAGCAGGTGACACTGGTAGCCGCCTCCTGGTACGGCAATACCCCGGAAACCGGCGAGCGCGCGCGATGGGTCATCGAGCGACTGGGGCTCTCCTCGCTGGCCGAACGGTTTCCCCATCAGGTCTCGTCCGGACAGTTCCAACTCTTCCATCTCGCGCTGACCTTGGTCCGTCCCGCTGAAGTCGTCCTGCTCGACGAGCCCGAGCGGCACCTCGACGGCAACCGCGTCGAGCTGGTCGCCACCCTGCTCACCGAGCGGGCGAAGGAGGGCACGGCGTTCCTGGTCGCCACCCACGAGCCCGCGCTGGTCGAAGCATGCGACGGGCGCGTGGAGTTGGGATGACACCGCACAGCATCACGGCGCCCGACGCGGAGGAAAGGGCGCGTGTCCAGGCCGTACGGCACCGGTGGGCCCGCCGCGGCGACCGCGCCACGGTGCGCGGCCGCGCGTACACCGCCTACCTCGTCGCCCTGTTCACGGTCTTCTATCTCGTACCGGTCTTCCACGCCGCGAGCACATCGCCGGGGTTCCTCTCCGTCGGGTCTCCCGCCGAGGCGGTGCCCGTGGCGTGCGTGCTCGCGGTGGCGGTGTGCTGGGGTGCCCAACTCACCGGCCGGATATGGGGACCGCTGGTGATCCAGCCCTTCCTGTTGCATGTGTTCATGTCCACGGACATCACACCGACGCGTTACCTCGGCACGATCGCCCGGCGCCGACTGGCGTACGCGGGCACGGCCACACTGCTGTTGACATGCACGGCGGCGTACCTCGCGACCGACCTGTTCGATCACCTCGACACCGCGCTGGGGGGTCTCGCTGTCGGTGTGGGGCTCGGCGCCGTAGCCGCGGTGGCCTGGTTGTGGGGTCAGGTCCGAGCGGTACGCGACAATCTCTTGCTCGCTTCCGCCGCGGGCGCCCTGGCGCTCGTGGTGACCCTGACGAGCCGCATGGCTCCGGACAACGGGAGCGGCCTCTGGCTCGTCGCCGGCCTGCAGGCGGCCGTGGCCGGGGCCCTCGGACGGGGGGCCTTCCGGTCGATCCGGACCGTCGACCTCGCCAGACTCGCCCGCGAGTCGGCGCGCTCCTCCCAGGCCCAGGCGTATGCGTGGACGGGTACGCTCCACCACGCGCTCGACCTGTACCGGCCGGAGCCGCGCGGGCACACCTCGGCCCTGATCCGCTCGGACGGGCGCCTGCGCGGCTATCTCGCACAGGGTGCGTTCCGAGCGCTTCGCACGCCCGGTCGCGCGCTCGCGGCCGTGGGGTTCCTGCTGATCGGCGGCGCCGTGCTGACACTCGGGGCGGCCCGTCCGGAAGGCACCCCGGCGTTGTTGTCGTGGATCGCCGGATCGGTCTGCGTGTATCTGGGATCCGGGTGGGTGAGCGAGACATGGCGCGGTCTGCGCGACGAGTTGACCCGGCCCCCGCTGTTCGGCGAGTGGTGGGGCGGGACGCTCGCCCGCGCGCTGGCATGGCCCGTCGTCGCCGTAGCGGTCGGAGCCTGCCTGGGAGGCGGCCTCGCGATCATGACCCGGCCCCCTCACGGCGGAGGCCTGGCGAACACGGTCCTCCTGGTCGGGGGATCGGTGGTGCTGGTGCTCGGTGCCCGATTCCTGCGTGAGATGAAGCTGCATCTGCCGCTCGAACTGCTCCTCCCGATCATCACGCCACTCGGCGACCTCTCCGGACTGCGCATCGTGGCATGGCAGTTCGACGGACTCGTCGCCGTGGTGATCGGCATCCTCGTGATGAACACCGTCCCGTCCGCGCTCGGCGCGACCGCGCTCGCCATCGGTATGGCCGCCTGCTGCGTCTGGGCGGGGCTGCGCCGAACAGGCTGGGCGCACCGGGGACTGCTCTCCCGCCTCAGCCGGATGCGGCACCGTGAACGCGGCCGTTGCTCCCGTAGGGTGCGCGGAATGTCGTGACGAGAAGGCGGTTGGGGACATGGCACCCAGAGCGGTGACTCGGGAGCAGTTGGCGGGTGCGGCGAGGGCCGCGCTGGGCGGCGGGCGCCGGCTGGAGGCGGTTGAGCGGGTCGCGGGCGGCAGCAAGAAGGGCGTGTACCGCCTGGCCGAGACGACCAGGCCGTCGGCGTGCAGACGCTGCAGTGAGCTGGCTACCCGTTCCTGGTTCAGCACCGTGGCGGCGCTGATCTTGGAGAGGGGCGCGTCGGGGTTGCCGGACAGGTAGGCGACGACACGGGTGTCGCGGCGGCGGAGGTGGTCCTGGAAGATCCCGGCGGTGTACAGCAGCAGCACCCCGCAGCAGACCTGGGGGATGCCGCGCGAGGCCATGCCGGAACCCGTGATGGCGTCGTAGGCCGCGAACACGGCGGTGCCGGAGCCGACGACGTGGTTCGCGATTCTCACGAGGTCATCGGAGTAGATGGCGGGACGGGCCGTCGTCGGCCCGCCCCCGTAGTTCGGCGGTCAGCGCGAGGAGTGAGTGACGAGGGCGGCGAGGAATCCGGCGACGGCCTCGGAGGGGGTGTGGATGCCGAACTCCTGCACCCACACCTCGCCGTCGGCGGGCAGCACCTGGACGCGCCAGACGATCTCGCGCGCCCAGGCGGAGGGGTCTTCGGGGAGCCAGCCGACGTAGACGCCGCCGTCCGGGCTGGTCGCGTGGACGTTGGCCTCCGGGGTCTCGGCGATCGTCCAGCCGAGAGCGGCCAGGAGGTCGAGCACCGGAGCGGCGCAGTGGTCGGAGGAGAGCCAGTGGCGGTCTTCCACGGCGGGGCGGACGACGGCGGGCAGGAGGGTGGCAGAGGCGTTCACGGTTGGACGATCCATTCGTTGACCTGCGGGTTTCCCGACACCCGTACGTTGGCATGCAGCATGCCGAAGTGCGTAGTCGTTTCCCCGGGGATGCCGTCTGCCGTGGGCGAACTGGAGACCACAGCCGAGCGGTCGGCGGGACGGGAATGGATCGGCGACCGCGGTTGTCATACCTGGGTTGCGGTGAGGGACCGCACGTCGGTGAAGGGGAGCAGGGGATGGCCGAGGCGAGTAGAAACTGGGACGGCGTCGGACTGGAACGCAAGATCCGCGCCGCCGGACGGGCCTGGACCGTGGGCGACATCGCGATGGTCGCCGACGGCCAGTGGGGAGTCGGCGCACAGCCCGACCGGTGGCCGGACGAGGAGACGGTGGAGCGCCGGGTCGCCGAAGGCCGGCGCGTGGAGCTGACGGTGGAGGAGCTACTGAACTTGATCGAGTGATGTCGGACAGTTCGCCTGACAGCGGCTGAGTCGGGCCGGTAGCTGTGTGGTGTGAGATACGCGCAGGGCGGG
>NZ_JAMHJQ010000014.1:230903-251624 GCF_023534745.1 Streptomyces sp. 35G-GA-8 | reverse complement strand
TACTCACCCTCTCGGGCTTTCCTCCGGGCTTTTCCCTTCGGTCTTGCGTTTCCGACTCTATCAGACTCTTTCGTGTCCGATTCCCCGTCGGAGCGGGGCTGCCTTCCAGTTCTTCGCTTTCGCGTTTCCCTTTCCGGCGATTCCGACTCTATCAGATCCTTTCGGGCCTGATTCCCAGTCAGAGTGGGCTGCCATCCCGGCCGTTGGGCCGTTCGGACGAGTGAGACTTTAGCGGAATCTGCTGCTCCGACGCTAATCGGGGCCGCATCCCTATCGAACGCGGATTCCTCATTCGCAAAAGCTCACGCAAAACAATGCGACACCAGCGGTCGCTCGCTTGTAGTGGGTCCTGCGGAATGACTGTCCGGGGACCGGCCTGGACCGGTGCTCACGTCGGACAGCTCGGAGAACATTACGGATCTGTGTTTGGCCTGTCAACTTGGGGGGTTGGCCGCTACTCTGAGGGCCATGACAACGCACACGTGCAACCTTCAGTGGTGGGCCGCCTGACGGCGGCCGCCCACACACGTGTGCACTCAACGGCCGCCGCTTCGGCGGCCGTTCGCGTTACTCCCCTCGGGTAGCCGGCCGCTGAGAGACGGCGGCTCCGATCCGGAGGGTGATGAGAGAGATGACGCGGATCTTCAGCGGGGTCAAGCCGACGGGGCATCTGACGCTCGGCAACTACCTCGGGGCCGTACGCGGCTGGGTCGAAGTCGATCAGCACCGGGCCGACGCGCTGTTCAGCGTGGTGGATCTGCACGCGCTGACCGTCGAACACGATCCCGCCCGCGTGCGCAGACTCAGCCGGCAGGCCGCGACGCTGCTGCTGGCGGCGGGGCTGGATCCCGACCTGTGCGTCGTGTTCGTACAGAGCCATGTGGACGAACACGTGCGGCTCTCGTATCTGCTGGAGTGCACCGCCACCGACGGGGAGCTGCGGCGCATGATCCAGTACAAGGAGAAGAGCGCCCGCGCGCTGACATCCGGGGAGAGCGTGCGGTTCTCGCTGTTGTCGTATCCGGCGCTGATGGCCGCGGACATCCTGGCCTACCGCACGGATGAGGTGCCGGTGGGCGATGACCAGACGCAGCATGTGGAGCTGACCCGGGATCTCGCGGTGCGGTTCAACCAGCGGTACGGGCATACGTTCGCCATTCCGAAGGCGACCCGGCCGCCGGTGGCCGCGCGGGTCATGGATCTCCAGGATCCGACGTCGAAGATGGGCAAGTCGCATGAGTCCGGCGCCGGGATCGTCTATCTCCTGGACGATGCCGATGTGGCCCGTAAGAAGATCATGCGTGCCGTCACCGACAGCGGGCAGGAGGTCGAGTACGACCCGGAGACCAAGCCGGGCGTGGCCAATCTGCTGGAGATCCTCGCGGCATGCGGTGGCGGAAGCCCGGACGAGCTGGCCGGTGCGTATGACTCGTACGGCGCGCTCAAGAAGGACACGGCGGAGGCGGTGGTCGAGCTGCTGCGTCCGCTGCGCGAGCGGCACGCGGAGCTGGCCGCGGATCCCGGTTATGTGGACGGCGTGCTCAAGGAGGGAGCCGGGCGGGCCAGGGCGATGGCCCGCCCGGTGGTCGACGCCGCCTATCGGGCCATCGGGCTGCTGCCCGCCGGCTGAATGAGATCCGCTGAGTGAGATCCGCTGAGCAGCAGCCGCGTCCCGCCGGGGTGTCAGCCGTTCCCGGTGGCCAGGGCGCGGCTGCGGTCGCGGGCCGCCTCGATCGCGGCGATCAGGGCGGCCCGTACACCGTGGTTCTCCAGCTCCCGGATGGCGCTGATGGTGGTGCCCGCCGGGGAGGTCACGGCCTCGCGGAGCTTCACGGGGTGTTCGCCGCTGTCGCGCAGCATGACGGCGGCGCCGATGGCGGCCTGGACGATCAGTTCATGGGCCTGGGCGCGGGGCAGGCCGAGGAGGATGCCGGCGTCGGTCATCGCCTCGACGAGGAAGTAGAAGTACGCCGGGCCCGAGCCGGAGAGGGCGGTGGCCGCGTCCTGCTGGGACTCGGGGACGCGGAGGGTCTTGCCGACGCCGCCGAAGATCTCTTCGGCGTGGGCGAGGTGGACGGCGAGGGCATGGCTGCCCGCGGAGATGACGGACATGCCCTCGTCCACCAGCACGGGGGTGTTGGGCATGACGCGTACGACGGGAGTGCCCGCGGTCAGGCGCTCCTCGATGAACGCGGTGGTGATACCGGCGGCGGCGCTGATGATCAGGCGGTCGGCGGTGACGTGCGGGGCGAGTTCGTCGAGCAGCTTGCCCATGTCCTGCGGCTTGACGGCGAGGATGAGGATGTCGGCGCGCTTGGCGGCGTCCGCGTTGGTGACGGTCTCGACGCCGTACCGGTTGCGCAGCTCCTCCGCCCGGTCGGCGCGGCGCGTGGTGGCCAGCAGGTCGGCGGGCCGCCAGCCTGCCCGGATCATGCCGCTGAGCAGGGCCTCGCCGATCTTTCCGGTACCGAGGACTGCGACTGTCTGGGGCATTGCGGGGTCACCTCGCCGGTGGGGATGTGTGCTGTTTTCCTTGGTGTTTCCTTGTTGCTGTCCTTCCTGATCCATCCTCGCACCGGGGCCGGGAGGCGCGCGGGAAGTGTCCGAGGAGCGGTACGGCGAAGGTCGGCGGGGCGCGGGTCGGCGGGGTGGCGGCGGGCGGCCTGTCCGTTACGCCGTACGGCGGCGCAGGGTCGCGGCGCCCAGGGCGAGTACGAGCGCGGCGCAGCCGGCGACGATCACGGCGTCGCGGACGAAGTCGCCGGTGATGTCCGTATGGCGCAGGACCTCGTTCATGCCGTCGACGGCGTAGGACATCGGCAGGACGTTGGAGATCGCCTCCAGGACGGGCTGCATGTTCGGGCGCGGGGTGAAGAGGCCGCAGAGAAGCAGTTGCGGAAAGATCACCGCGGGCATGAACTGCACCGCCTGGAACTCGGACGCGGCGAAGGCGGAGACGAAGAGGCCGAGTGCCGTGCCGAGCAGGGCGTCGAGGAGTGCGACCAGCAGGAGCAGCCAGGCGGATCCCACCACTTCGAGGCCGAGGGCCCAGACCGCGAGGCCGGTGGCGAGGACGGACTGGACGATGGCGAGCAGGCCGAAGGCGAGGGCGTATCCGGCGATCAGGTCGGCCTTGCCCAGGGGCATGGCGAGCAGCCGTTCCAGGGTGCCCGAGGTGCGTTCGCGCAGGGTGGCGATCGAGGTCACCAGGAACATCGTGATCAGCGGGAAGATGCCGAGCAGCGAGGCTCCGATGGCGTCGAAGGTGCGCGGGCTCCCGTCGAACACGTAGCGGAGCAGGAAGAGCATCACGCACGGGACGAGGATCATCAGCGCGATCGAGCGCGGGTCGTGGCTCAGCTGGCGCAGCACGCGGGCGGCGGTGGCCAGGGTGCGGGCGGCGGACATCGGTGCCGCCGCGGTGGTGCGTGACGGAGGCGTCGCGCCGGGGACCGCCTTGGCACCGGGGGTCGTCAGCGTACCGGGGGTCGCGGGGGTCGTGTGGGTCATCGGGCGCTCTCCTGGAGTGCGTTGGCCTCGTCGACCAGGTGGAGGAAGGCCGCTTCCACGGTCTCCGCGTGGGTACGGGCGCGCAGCGCGTCCGGGGTGTCGTCGGCGAGGATCTCGCCGTCGCGCATGAGGAGGAGGCGGTGGCAGCGTTCGGCCTCGTCCATGACGTGGGAGGAGGCGGTGGCAGCGTTCGGCCTCGTCCATGACGTGGGAGGAGACCAGGATCGTCGCGTCGCGCTCGGCGGCGATGCGGTGGAAGAGGTCCCACAGATCGCGGCGCAGTACGGGGTCGAGGCCGACGGTCGGTTCGTCGAGGACGAGCAGTTCGGGGGTGCCGAGCAGGGCGACGGCGAGGGAGACCCGGCTGCGCTGGCCGCCGGAGAGTCTGCCCGCGAGTGAGTCGGCGTGGGAGGCGAGGTCGACATCGTCGATGGCCCGGAGGACCGTTGCGCGGCGGGCGTCGCGGCGGGACCGTCCCGGGTCGAGCACGGCGGCGAAGTAGTCGAGATTCTGACGGACCGTCAGATCGTCGTAGACGGACGGCGCCTGGGTGACATAGCCGATCCTGGCGCGCAGCGCCCCGTCGCCCGCGGGCAGGCCGAGGACGTCCAGGGCGCCGGTGACCTTGGCCTGGGTGCCGACGATGGCGCGCATCAGGGTCGACTTGCCGCAGCCGGACGGGCCGAGCAGGCCGGTGATCCGGCCCGGCGACACGGTGAAGTCGAGGCCGCGCAGGACCGTGCGGTCGCCTCGCCGGACGGTGAGACCGCGGGCGCGGATGGCACCCTCATTGAAATTCATCATGTGATGAATAATGGGCACGGCCGATGCGCTCGTCAAGCGCGGACGGCGACCGTCAAGCGCGACGGGCGACCGTCAGCTCGACGGCATATGCCTCCTCGACGGTCCCGTCCGGGAAGAGCCCGAGCAGTTCCGTCCGCTCGTCCGCGAGGAAGTCGGCCGCGGCCTGTTCGCCGCGCATACGGAAGACGGAGTGGCTGCCGAGATTGGCGAGGTGGGTGTCGAGGGGGACGCGGCGGGTCCAGGTGATACGGCGCTCCGCGCGCTCCATGGCGGCCGGCAGATTCCGCGCGCGGCCGGAGGCGCTGTGGGCGCCGTGGTGCACATCGCCGGCCCAGTGCCGGATCCGTTCGGCCTGGGCCGCGATCCAGGGCACGTCGCCGTCCGAGATGTTCCACCAGAGGGCCAGCGCGCCACCGGGCCGCAGGACGCGCAGGGCCTCGGGCACGGAGCGTGCCGGGTCGGTCCAGTGCCAGGACTGGGCGTAGGTGATGAGGTCGGCGCGGCCGTCGGCGAGGGGCAGCGCGTCACCGAGGCCCCGGACGAGCGGAACACCGGGGGCGGCGCGGTGCAGCCGGGCCGCCATCTCCGGTCCGGGCTCGACGGCGGTGACCAGGGCGCCGCGTGCGCGCAGCAGGCGCGTGGCGATACCGGTGCCCGCGCCCACGTCGATGACGCGGGAGCCGCTGAGCGGGCGGCCGGTCAGCTCCTCGACGGCGTCGAAGAGGGCGGGCGGATAGCCGGGGCGGGCCTCGTCGTACTGGTCGGCCACGGCGTCGAAGGAGAGGGCGCGTTCGCGTTCGGTCATGCGCCCATCCTGGCGGCGGCCGGGCACGCCGGGACAGCACCTACGCGCGCTTGGGCTTCCTGCCCTTGCCGCCGCCGCGGGCGGCCGGGTTGCCGGTGCGGGCGCTGCGTCGGCGCTCGTACTGGACGAGGGCCGTCTCGTACTCCACGCGGCGCAGCCCCTCGCCCGGGGCCTCGACGAGTGAGCGCAGGAAGTACGCCACCAGCGAGCCGATGAAACCGATCGTCTTGACGCTGCGCAGCGCCTCCTCGCGGGCCGGATCGGCCGGGCGGCGCTGGAAACCGTCCCAGGTCCTGCGGAACGCGATGGCGCCGGACACCGAGAAGACCGCGATCACGAGCACCCCGACGAACGCGCCCACGTCCGCGATCTCCAGACCCTGGTACGCGAAACGCAGCACGAGGCAGGCGGCGACGGTGGTGACGAGGGAACCCACGGCGACCACGACGCGGCGCAGTGCGTAGCCGCCGTCGTGGCCGACCCAGGTCGTACCGAAGAAACGGATGGCCTCGGGCTCGGGGCCGCCGTGACCGTGCTGCTCGGGGCGTACGGACTGTGCGGGCCCCACGGGCTTGACGTGGTCCACGTGGTCCACGGGGTCTACGGGGGTACCGGGGGCTACGGGGTGCTCGCTCACGCGGCGATTATCCCCGGCGCGCGTCACCGGGCCCCGTCGGCCCGGCACACCCCGGAACGCCCGGCGCCCCCGCACGCCCGGTCAGGCGCAGCGTTCCGCCACATAGCCGTTGCTGCCCGTGTAGACATACGCGTCCGAGACGAACTGTCCGTTGGCGATGTTGTCCCACAGGTTCGTCGTCCCGTACGGGCCGGAGACCCACTCGCCCGGCTTCTGGCAGTTGATCGGGACGCTCGCGCCGTACGGGAGCACCTTGACGAGCCGGTAGCTCGTGCCGGGACCGCTGCGGACGTTCACGCGGTAGTCCGGGTGGACCGCGTACCGCTTCGCCGCCATCGTCTCCACGGCCACCGCCGTCTCGGCGAGCCGCGGTTCGGCCGCCGCCTCCCCCGCACCCCCTACGACATCGCCCCCGGCAATCCCCACGCCGCTCTCAACCTCTTCGACCGCCATTCGGTCCTCCCCCATTGAAGGTGCGTATCTCTGCGCCGCGCAGGCTAGCAACCCATGGCTTGATAGCACGCATCATCGACTAGGCTCCGTGCGTCGCGCTTGCGCACGAATACACGGGGGTGGGCGATGCCACCACTGCGCAACACCGGGTCGGCCCCGGAAGCGGAGCGTCCGGATTACGCCGGTCGCTATCTGCTCGAAGCAGCCCTGGGATCGGGCGGAATGGGCGTGGTCCATCTGGCCACCTCCGCCTCCGGGCTGCGTCTCGCCGTCAAAGTCATCCATACCAACCATGCGTCGGATCCCGAGTTCAGAGCCCGGTTCCGGCAGGAGGTGGCCGCCGCCCGCCGGGTGAGCGGCGCCTTCACCGCGCCTGTCGTGGACGCCGATCCGGAGGCCGAACGGCCCTGGATGGCCACCCTGTTCATCGATGGTCCGACCCTCTCCGAGCGGGTGAAGCGGAACGGTCCGCTGGACGCCGAGGAGTTGACCAGGCTCGGCGCGGGGCTGGCCGAGGGGCTGCGCGACATCCATCGGGCCGGTGTGGTGCACCGCGATCTCAAGCCGAGCAATGTCCTGTTGGCGTCGGACGGGCCCAAGGTCATCGACTTCGGTATCTCGCGCCCGACGGACAGTGATCTGCGGACCGAGACGGGCAAGCTCATCGGCACCCCGCCGTTCATGGCGCCCGAGCAGTTCCAGCGACCGCGTGAAGTCGGCCCCGCCGCCGATGTGTTCGCCATGGGCGCGGTACTGGTCCACGCGGCGACCGGGCGCGGGCCGTTCGACTCCGACAGCCCGTACATCGTCGCGTACCAAGTCGTCCACAACGAGCCGGACTTGGCGGGGGTCCCGGAGCAGCTGCTGCCGCTGATCACCCGGTGTCTGGCGAAGGATCCGGCCGACCGGCCGACCCCGGACGAGATGATGGCCACGCTGCGGCCGTCGTCGGCGCCGGGCGCGGACGGGCGGCGCGGCGCGCGGGTGTCGTCGTCCGGGGCGAGTGCGCTGCGGACGAGTGGGCTCCGGGCGAGTCCGCTCGTACCGGCGCAGCGCGTTCCCGACCGCGCCGAGAACGCGGATCCGGACCCCGCCACCCATGCCCGTCCCGCCGGGTCCCGCACGCGACATCTCCGGATCAGGCCCGCGGAACGCGCGGAGGGCGCGGAGGGCGCGGAGAGTGCGGCCGGCACGGAGCCTCACGGCGCCGAACCGGAGAGCGGCCGGCCCGCGGCCCGCCCCCGTCGGCGGATCAGACGCTGGGCGGCGATCGGTGTGGTGCTGGCGGCCGCCGCGGCGGCGGCCGGTTTCGCCGGTGCCCGCGCCTCGATGGACGACGGCGCCGCCGATCCCGCGCGGCCGGCGGAGGCGAAAGGGCCCGGCGGGACGTTCCAGCCCTGGCACATCAAGCTGCCCGACACCGGCGGCGGGAATCACATCCCCGTCTGCTCGGCCGCCGAGGCGGCCGTCTACTGCACGGCTCCCGGCATCAAAGCGGCCAGACTCGATCCCGCGGACGGCCGACTCGACTGGTCCGTCAAGGGCGACAAGACCGCCGCGGAGGCCGACGCGGGCGCCGCACCGGTTCTCTCGGGCGGGCTGCTGCATGTCATCAGCCCCGGCGGGGCGCGGCTGGAGGCGCTCGATCCGGGCTCGGGCGGCAGGCGCTGGTCCACGCCTCTCTCCTCGTACGCCTCCGTCCGTCATGTCGGTGACACGGTGCTGCTCGTGGGCTACGACGGACGGGTGCGGTCCCTGGACAGCGCGACCGGCGACGAGCGCTGGAGCCGGCAGCGCGGCGGGACGGGCACCGTCTGGACGGCGCCGACGAACGGTACCGGCGGCGACGGCGCGCTGTTCGCCGCGACTCCGTCGTCCGACGGCCGGGCCACCGACGTGAGCTCCATCGATCCGGCCGACGGCGCCGTGCGCTGGGAGAAGCGGCTGACGGGAAGCCTGATCCCGGCGGGTGCCTCGGACGACGCGCTGTTCCTGCTCTCCGAGGACGCCGACGGCTATACGAACGAGGTCGTACGGGTCGACGCGTCGACCCGTACCGTACGGCGCGTCCCGCTGGCCACGCCGGTCGACCAGGCACAGGCCACCGTGGCCGGTGACACGGTCTATGTCATCGGGTACACGGGTTCGCTGCTCGCCGTCGACACCACCGGATCCGGCGGAGCGGGCGCGGCGGGCGGAGGCGGGAGCGCCGGCCTGCGCTGGCGGCTGGAGACGTCGGTCACCCGGGCGTCAGAGCCCACCGCCGCCGGGAACCGCGTCTATCTGAGCGCGGGCGACGGGCGGCTGCTCGCCGTGGACGCCGAGCGTGGCGTCCTGCTCGGGCAGACGAAGCCCCGGATGGACGACGGGCCCCACACGCTCGTGGCCACACTGCCCGCGCCCGTCACCGAGCCCGGCGCCGTCTTCGCCACCGCGCCCGACGGATCCGTCTTCGCGGTGGACAGCCGGCAGCCGGACCGGTGGTGAAAACATCTGTCGGCGATGTCGAGAACCCGATCCCGGCTCCGTCCCCGAGGTGAACGCGACCACAATGGGTCGCACCAGCACCGAGGAGAACCACCATGGCCAAGTACTTGCTGCTCAAGCACTACCGCGGCGCTCCGGCCGCGGTGAACGACGTACCCATGGACCGGTGGACGCCGCAGGAGATCTCGGCCCATGTGAAGTACATGCAGGACTTCGCGGACCGGCTGGAGGGGACCGGCGAGTTCGTCGACGGTCAGGCGCTCGCCCCCGAGGGGACGTTCGTCCGCTACGACGGCGAGGGGCGCCCGCCGGTCACCGACGGCCCGTTCGCCGAGACCAAGGACCTCATCGCCGGCTGGATGGTGATCGACGTCGACAGCTACGAGCGCGCCGTCGAGCTGGCCGGGGAGCTGTCCGCCGCCCCCGGCGCGGGCGGGCAGCCGATCCACGAGTGGCTTGAGCTGCGCCCGTTCCTGACCGAGCCGCCCACCATCACGGAGTGATCTCCCAGTGAACGAGGCCCTGCTCCGGAGCCTCACGCCGAGCGTGCTCGGGATCCTCGTCCGCCGCGGAGCCGACTTCGCGGCGGCCGAGGACGCCGTCCAGGACGCGCTGGTCGAGGCGGTCCGCGTCTGGCCGGCCGGTCAGCCGCGGGATCCGAAGGGCTGGCTGGTCACCGTGGCCTGGCGGCGCTTCCTCGACGCGACCCGCGCGGACACCGCCCGCCGCCGCCGTGAGGACCTGGTCGACGAGCAGCCGGCGCCAGGACCCGCGCCCGCCGTGGACGACACGCTCCAGCTCTATTTCCTGTGCGCCCATCCGTCGCTGACGCCGTCGTCCGCGGTCGCGCTCACGCTGCGCGCCGTCGGCGGGCTGACCACCCGCCAGATCGCCGGGGCCTACCTGGTGCCCGAGGCGACCATGGCGCAGCGCATCAGCCGGGCCAAGCGGACCGTCTCCGGCGTACGGTTCGACCGGCCCGGCGATGTCTCCACCGTGCTGCGCGTCCTCTACCTGGTGTTCAACGAGGGCTACTCCGGCGATGTCGACCTCGCCGCCGAGGCCATCCGGCTCACCCGGCAGCTCGCGGCCGCCATCGACCACCCCGAGGTGGCGGGGCTGCTCGCCCTCATGCTGCTCCACCACGCCCGGCGGGCGGCCAGGACCGCGCCCGACGGGGCCCTGGTGCCCCTCGCCGAGCAGGACCGCGGCCGGTGGGACACCACGTCGATCGCCGAGGGCATCGGGATCTTGCAGGCGGCCCTCGCCCGGGACCGGCTGGGTGAGTTCCAGGCGCAGGCCGCCATCGCGGCGCTCCACGCCGACGCGCCCACCGCCGAGGAGACCGACTGGGTGCAGATCGTCGAGTGGTACGACGAACTCGCGCGCCTGACCGACAGCCCGGTCGTCCGGCTCAACCGCGCCGTGGCCGTCGGCGAGGCGGACGGACCGCGCGCCGGTCTTGCCGCGCTCGCGGCGCTGGACGACTCACTGCCCCGCCACACCGCGGTGGCGGCGTATCTCCACGAACGCGACGGCGACCCGGCGACGGCGGCACGGCTGTACGCCGAGGCCGCCCGGAAGGCACCGAATCTCGCCGAGCGCGACCATCTGACGCGCCAGGCGGCCCGGCTCAACGCCCGCGGAGGCGCACGGCCGGGTACGTAGCACGGCCGTGCGCCACCTGAATCCGCCAGCCAGTCAGTACGTACCGGGCAGCGGTACGCACCGAGGCCGTCAGCCCAGGCGCGTGACGTCCCGGACCGCGCCCTTGTCCGCGCTCGTCGCCATCGCCGCGTACGCGCGCAGCGCCACCGAGACCTTGCGCTCGCGGGCGGCGGGGGCGTACACGCCGTTCAGCGCCGCACGGCGGGTGGCCAGTTCGTCGTCGGCGACGAGGAGTTCGATCGTACGGTTCGGGATGTCGATCCGGATCCGGTCGCCGTCGTGGACGAGCGCGATCGTGCCGCCCGAGGCCGCCTCCGGGGAGGCATGACCGATCGACAGGCCCGACGTACCGCCGGAGAAGCGGCCGTCGGTGATCAGCGCGCAGGACTTGCCGAGGCCCCGGCCCTTCAGATACGAGGTCGGGTAAAGCATCTCCTGCATACCGGGGCCACCGCGCGGGCCCTCGTAGCGGATCACGATGACATCGCCCTCGGCGATCTCCTTGCGGAGGATCTTCTCGACGGCGTCCTCCTGCGATTCGCAGACGACGGCGGGTCCCTCGAACGTCCAGATCGACTCGTCGACGCCGGCCGTCTTCACCACACAGCCGTCGACGGCGAGGTTGCCCTTCAGTACCGCCAGGCCGCCGTCCTTCGAGTACGCGTGGGCGACGTCCCGGACACAGCCGCCCGCGGCGTCGGTGTCGAGGGTGTCCCAGCGCTCGGACTGGGAGAAGGCCTCGGCGGAGCGGACACAGCCGGGCGCCGCGTGCCACAGCTCGACCGCCTCGTCGGACGGTGAGCCGCCGCGGACGTCCCAGGTCTCCAGCCAGTCCTTGATGCTCGGCGAGTGGACGGTGTGCACGTCCTCGTTGAGCAGACCGCCGCGGTACAGCTCGCCCAGGATGGCGGGGATGCCGCCGGCCCGGTGGACGTCCTCCATGTAGTACGTGCCGCCGGGGGCCACGTTGGGTGCGACCTTGGCCAGGCAGGGCACCCGGCGCGAGACCGCGTCGATGTCGGCGAGGTCGTAGTCCAGCTCGGCCTCCTGGGCGGCGGCGAGCAGATGGAGGATGGTGTTCGTGGAGCCGCCCATGGCGATGTCGAGGGCCATGGCGTTGTCGAAGGCCGCCCGGGTGGCGATGGAGCGCGGCAGGACCGACTCGTCGTCCTGCTCGTAGTGGCGCTTGGTGATCTCGACGACCGTGCGGCCCGCGTTCTCGTACAACGCCCTGCGCGCCGTGTGCGTGGCCAGCACCGAGCCGTTGCCCGGCAGGGAGAGGCCGATGGCCTCGGTCAGGCAGTTCATCGAGTTGGCGGTGAACATGCCGGAACAGGAACCGCAGGTCGGGCAGGCGTTCTCCTCGATACGGAGGATGTCCTCGTCCGAGACGTTCTCGTTGACCGCGTCCGAGATCGCGTTGATCAGATCGAGCTTGCGGACCGTGCCGTCCACCAGGGTCGCCTTGCCGGCCTCCATGGGGCCGCCGGAGACGAAGACCGTGGGGATGTTGAGGCGCATCGCGGCCATCAGCATGCCCGGGGTGATCTTGTCGCAGTTGGAGATGCAGATCAGCGCGTCCGCGCAGTGCGCCTCGACCATGTACTCGACGGAGTCGGCGATCAGATCGCGGGACGGGAGGGAGTAGAGCATCCCGCCGTGGCCCATCGCGATGCCGTCGTCGACGGCGATGGTGTTGAACTCGCGCGGCACGGCGCCCGCGGCCTTGATCGCCTCGGAGACGATCCGGCCGACCGGCGCGAGGTGGGTGTGGCCGGGCACGAACTCGGTGAAGGAGTTGGCCACCGCGACAATCGGCTTGCCGATGTCCTCGCTCGCTACGCCCGATGCCCGCATCAGGGCGCGTGCGCCCGCCATATTGCGGCCGTGGGTGACAGTGCGGGACCTCAGCTCGGGCATCGTCGCTCGCTCCTTCGGCAGATCCGTCAGCCGGTCTTCGGCAGAAATGACTTCTTCGAGCGTACGCCCCGGATCCAAGATCTGGACAGCACGTCCGGCATGCGGAACGGCTGTTCAGCTTTCGGTCGGTCGTCCGGCCTCGGGCCTGGGGTCCCGGTCGCCAGAGCCTCGGTCGTCAGGCTTCGGTCGTCAGGCCTCGGTGAGATAGCGCTGAATCGTGGGCGCCACCATCGCGATGATCTCCTCGGTGTCCGCCGACGCCAGTGGCTCCGCCCTGATCACATAGCGGAGCAGGGCGATCCCGATCATGTGCGACGCGGCCAGCTCGGCGCGGAACGTGGGATCCGGTACGTCCAGTTCCTCCGCGATCCGCTCCAGCAGCCGCCGCAGGACGAACGTACGCAGCACCTTCGCCGCGGCCTCGTGCGTCAGCGCGGAGCGGATGATCGCCAGCAGCGGGGCCCGGGTCACCGGGTTCTCCCAGACGCCGAGGAAGAAGCGGGCGAGCCGCTCGCCGATGCCGTCCGTGCCGCCGTCCAGCAGCGCGGGCAGCACCAGGGCCGGTTCGAAGGAGACCTCGATGGCCGCCGCGAAGACCTCGTCCTTCGTGCCGAAGTAGTGGTGGACGAGTGCCGCGTCGACCCCCGCCGCCTTGGCGATGCCCCGGATGGAGGTCTTGTCGTACCCGCGCTCGGCGAACTCCGCGCGGGCGGCGTCGAGGATCTTCTGCTGGGCGCTGGGGCCGGTGTCGGCCGCCTCGCGGGTGGGGCGGCCACGGCGGCGCGGAGCCGTACCGTTCATGACGGGCGCGCTCCCGAGGAGCCGGTACGGGGCGACCGCGTCGCCGGGGACTGCTCCGGCCGTGTCCCCGCGGACGGCGCGGCCGAAGGGGCCGACGCGGGCGAGGAGGACGGCGAGGGCCCCGAGGACGGCGCCGGTGCGGAGGACGGCGCGGCCAGATGCCGCCGGGCGAACGCCAGCGCCTCTGCCAGATCGGCCTCGCGCTCCGCGGCCGACATCGCGCGCCGCGTGTTCACCTCGATCACGACCTGCCCGTCGAATCCGTTGCCCGCCAGCCCCGCCAGCAGTTCGGCACACGGCTGCGTGCCCCGGCCGGGCACCAGATGCTCGTCCTTGGCCGACCCGTTGCCGTCCGCGAGATGGACATGACCCAGCCGGTCGCCCATCCGGCCGATCATGGCCATGGCGTCCGTACGGGCGGTCGCGGTGTGCGAGAGATCGACGGTGAAGTGCCGGTAGTCGTACTTGGTCACGTCCCAGTCGGGCGCGTAGGCGAGCATTTCCCGGTCGCGGTAGCGCCACGGGTACATGTTCTCGACGGCGAACCGTACGTCCGTCTCCTCGGCCATCCGCCATATGCCGGTGACGAAGTCACGCGCGTACTGCCGCTGCCAGCGGAACGGCGGATGCACGACCACGGTGGAGGCGCCGAGGGTCTCGGCCGCCGCGCGCGCCCGCTGGAGCTTCACCCAGGGATCCGTGGACCACACGCGCTGGGTGATGAGCAGGCAGGGCGCGTGTACGGCGAGTACGGGCACCTCGTGATAGTCGGAGAGCCGGCGCAGCGCCTCGATGTCCTGGCTGACGGGATCGGTCCAGACCATGACCTCGACGCCGTCGTATCCCAGACGTGCGGCGATCTCGAAGGCCGTCGCCGTGGACTCCGGATAGACCGAAGCCGTCGAGAGCGCGACCTTCGCATCCGGGATGCGCACCACAGGTTCTGCCACGGAGACAGGGTACGGGCACCCTCTACGTGGTCGGGAGTTGATCGAGCCGCCGCAGGATGATGCCCTCGCGCAGCGCCCAGGGGCAGATCTCCACGCTCTCGACCCCGAACAGGTCCATCGCGCCCTCCGCGACCAGCGCTCCCGCCAGCAGCTGGGACGAGCGGCCGTCGGAGACGCCGGGGAGCGCGGCGCGCTGGAGCGCGCTCATCGTGGCCAGCTTGGGCACCCACTCCTCCAGTGACGTACGACTCAGTTCGCGCTGTACGTACAGCCCATCGGCGGAGCGCGCGGCCCCGGCGATCCTGGCCAGCTGGCGGAAGGTCTTGGACGTGGCCACGACATGGTCCGGGCTGCCGAACCGCGAGAACTCCCCGACCGTGCGGGCGATCCGCGCCCGTACGTGCCGGCGCAGCGCCTTCACGTCGATGGGGTCGGGCGGATCGCCGGGCAGCCAGCCCGCGGTCAGCCGGCCCGCGCCCAGAGGCAGGGAGACGGCGGCGTCCGGCTCCTCGTCGATCCCGTACGCGATCTCCAGCGAGCCGCCGCCGATGTCCAGGACGAGGAGCTTCCCGGCGGACCAGCCGAACCAGCGGCGGGCCGCGAGGAAGGTGAGCCGGGCCTCCTCCTCGCCCGTGAGGACCTCCAGATCGATGCCGGTCTCGCTCTTGACGCGCCCGAGGACCTGCTCGGCGTTGCTGGCCTCGCGCACGGCGGAGGTCGCGAAGGGCAGGACGTCCTCGCAGCCCTTGTCCTCGGCGGCCTGGAGCGCGTCGGCGATCGTCGAGACGAGCCGGTCGACACCGTCGGGCCCGATCGCGCCGCTCTCGTCGAGCAGTTCGGCGAGCCGTAGCTCCGCCTTGTAGGAATGCGCGGGCAGCGGGCGGGCGCCGCGGTGGGCGTCCACCGCGAGCAGGTGAACCGTGTTCGAACCGACGTCGAGGACTCCGAGTCTCATGAACGGAACGCTACTGCGACCGCGCGCATACGCTGGACCTGTGCCGAAGACGAAAAAGGCGAAGCCGGGCAAAGCCAAGGGCCCGAAGAAGCAGCACCAGCAGGAGGAGGCGATCAGCACCTCCTCGCGCGCTCCCCGGAGTGCGGGGGACATCCGTGACGACCGGGATGTCCCGGACGAGAAGGGGCTGGACTTCGCCCGTGCCTGGGCCGAATTCCCCGATCCCGCCGACGACGAGCAGGTCTTCCGCTGCGATCTGACCTGGCTCACCTCGCGGTGGAGCTGCGTGTTCGGCAGCGGCTGCCAGGGCATCCAGGCGGGCCGCGCCGACGACGGCTGCTGCACGCTGGGCGCGCACTTCTCCGACGAGGACGACGAGAAGCGCGTCGCCGGTCATGTGGCACGCCTCACGCCGGATCTCTGGCAGTTCCACGAGGAGGGCACGACCACCGGCTGGACACAGACGGACGACGACGGCGAGCGTCAGACCCGCCGCTGGCAGGGCTCCTGCATCTTCCAGAACCGTCCGGGCTTCGCGGGCGGCGCCGGGTGCTCGCTGCACATCCTGGCCCTGCGCGAGGGGCGCGAGCCACTGGAGACGAAGCCGGACGTCTGCTGGCAGCTGCCGGTCCGGCGGACGTACGACTGGATCGAGCGGCCCGACGACACGCGCGTGCTCCAGGTGTCCATCGGTGAGTACGACCGGCGCGGCTGGGGGCCCGGCGGCCACGATCTGCACTGGTGGTGCACGTCGGCGACCTCGGCGCACGGTGCGGGCGAACCGGTGTACAAGACGTACCGGCCCGAGCTGACCGAGCTGATGGGCAAGGAGGGCTACGACCGGCTGGCCGAGCTGTGCGAGCGGCGCCTGGCGAGCGAGCTTCCGCTGGTGGCGCCGCATCCGGCGGACCCGCCGCGGCGCTCGGACAGGCCCTAGCCCTAGCCTCCCTGGGTACTCATGTCCGGGGAACCCGAGCCCGGAGCCGAGGGGTCCGGGGCCGAGGGGTCCGGGGGCGGGTCGGACTGCTGGGGGCCGCCGGGGACGGGCCCGCCCGTGCCGGGATCGGACGGACCGGGATCGGACGGACTGGTCGGATCCGGGGACCCCGCCCCCGGGCCCGGCGGGTGGGACGAACCCGGCGGGTCGGCAGGGCCGGGCCGCGTCGGGCCGCCGGTGCCGGGATCCGCGGGGTTTCCCGGCTGCCCGGGGTGTCCCGGGTGCGCGGGATGCCCGGGTCGGCCCGTGTGTCCCGCGTGTCCCGAGGACGGCGGTCTGGAGCCGTAGCCGTAGATCTTCACCACGGATCCCGCCGGATAGATCGCCACCCGCGCGCTCCAGGGTCCCGACGGTTCGCGCCGGTGGTCCACGAAGACCTGGACCGTGAAGGACTCACCGGGCGCGAGCGTGCCGTAGTGGCGGCTCAGCCGGAGCCAGGGGGCCTTGGTCCCCGCCGTCCAGGAGACCGGGGCGCCGCCCGACGCCCTGAGCGTGACCATCGTCGTGTCGCCGTGGGGCCGCGCCTCCACCGAGAGCCTGCCGATGGTCGGCTGTCCCGCGGGGGGCGGCGGTACGGGCCGGCCGTCGCTGATGACCTCGACCGAGACGCCGGGCGCGTTGCCCTCCCCGCCCGGGCCGCGGCCGGGGCCATGACCGGCGCCCGACCCGTCCCGGGCGCTGCCCGCGTTCTCGTAGTGCTCGCGCTTGTGGTGCTCGCGCGGCTCCTCGTCCATCCCGGGCGGGCCCTCCGTCGCGCCCGCGCTGACCGAGGAGCCTTCGCGGCCGTCCCCCGTCTCCGCCGCGCCGCGGTACGCCGCCCAGAGGGCGAGTACGGGCGCGGCGACGACGGTCGCCACGACGGTGGTGGTCACGGCCCGCGCCCGCAGCCGTTCACGGCGGGCGGCCCGGTCCTTGGGGTCCATGGGGAAGCCGCCGCGTCCGAAGCGCGGCGCCGCGGCCCGCGCCCGGGGGGCCCGTTCCATCGCCGCGTACGTGGCCTCCCTCGGTGCCGTGACGATCGGCAGCACGGCGGGCGGGACGGCGGACCGGGCCGACGGCGGACCGGAGGGCGCTGCCGCCGGGGCGGGCCGCGCGGCGGCGCCGTCCGGGAGTTTCTGAAGGGGGCAGAGGCGCGACCCGGGCCACGGTCCTGCCGCCTCGGCGCGCTCGGCCGCGCGCCGGCAGCGCGGGCAGTCGTCGACATGCCGGACCAGTTCGCGCCGGAGGGCGGCGGAGAGCAGCACCTGATGGTCGCCGGTGAGCCGGGCGACGGAGGGGCAGTCGCCGGTGTCGACGACGGCGAGCGCGGCGCGGGTGCGCTCCACCTCGCAGGCGGCGGAGGCGAGCAGTTCACGGGCCGCCGCCGGTTCCATGGACAGCACGGCGGCGACCTCCGTCGGGCCCAGCTGGTGGCGTACGGCCAGCTCCAGGATCTCGCGCTGCTCGGGGGTCGTACCCGCGGCCTCCGGCCAGGCCAGCAGGGCGAGTTCACGTCGCCGGCGCTCGGCGGTCTCCGGCGCGAGCGCCTGCGTCGGCGCGGGCTCCGGCTCGCGCTGGGCCGAATGCGCCCCCAGCCTGCTGCGGCGCTGCTCGGTGAGTCTGCGCAGACAGGACCAGCGGGCGAGCGCGTACAGCCACGCCTTGCGCTCCCCGTCGCCGGAGGGGCAACGGCCGTACTGCCGCTCGGAGATGGACAGCACCTCGCCGAGCACCTCCGTCGCGACGTCGTGGTCGCACAGCACGGAGAGGCAGTAGGTGAACAGACCGTCGAGATACCGCTCATAACGCGCGGCCTGGCGGCGCGGCAGCGGTTGGGGCGCACGACGGGGCGCGCGGTGTGCGCCGGTGGTGTGCGTGGAGGTGTCGGGGCTGCTGCTCATCACCCGGCGACGTTAGACAGAGAGACCCACACCCTTCACACCTCTTGAGCACAATTAATCCTTACGGGTGAAGGTATCCCTCAAAAGGGGACAGGAATCGCACGTTCCGAGGGGTTCCGCGCCCCCTCGTCCCGCCTTCTCCCCTCGCGCGCCGGGGCCGTGCCCTCTCCCTGGTCGGCGCTGTCGGTGCGCCCCTATACGGTGACGCCATGGCTGCCCGTACGAAAACCGCCAAGGACAGGCCTTCCTACCGCTGCACCGAGTGCGGTTGGACGACCGCCAAATGGCTCGGCCGCTGCCCCGAATGCCAGGCATGGGGCACGGTCGAGGAGTACGGCGCGCCCGCGGTACGGACCACGGCGGCGGGCCGGGTCTCCACCGCCGCGCTGCCGATCGGCCAGATCGACGCCCGTACCGCCACCGCACGCTCCACGGGCGTGGACGAGCTGGACCGGGTGCTCGGCGGCGGGCTGGTGCCGGGCGCCGTCGTGCTGGTCGCGGGCGAGCCGGGCGTGGGCAAGTCGACGCTGCTGCTCGATGTCGCGGCGAAGTCGGCCAGTGACGAGCACCGCACGCTCTATGTGACGGGCGAGGAGTCGACCAGCCAGGTGCGGCTGCGCGCCGACCGGATCAAGGCCATCGACGACCATCTGTATCTGGCCGCGGAGACGGATCTGTCCGCCGTTCTCGGCCATCTCGACGCGGTCAAGCCATCGCTGCTGATCATGGACTCCGTCCAGACCGTGGCCTCGCCCGAGATCGAGGGCGCGCCGGGTGGCATGGCCCAGGTCCGTGAGGTCGCGGGCGCGCTCATCCGGGCCTCCAAGGAGCGCGGTATGGCGACGCTCCTGGTGGGTCATGTCACCAAGGACGGCGCGATCGCGGGGCCGCGGCTGCTCGAACATCTTGTGGACGTCGTGCTGTCGTTCGAGGGCGACCGGCACGCCAGGCTGCGGCTCGTCCGTGGGATCAAGAACCGCTACGGGACGACCGACGAGGTCGGCTGTTTCGAGCTGCACGACGAGGGGATCACCGGCCTCGCCGACCCGTCCGGGCTGTTCCTCACCCGGCGCGACGAGCCCGTGCCCGGCACCTGCCTGACCGTCACCCTGGAGGGGCGCCGGCCGCTCGTCGCGGAGGTACAGGCGCTGACGGTCGACTCACAGATCCCCTCGCCCCGGCGCACCACCTCAGGACTGGAGACCTCCCGGGTCTCGATGATGCTCGCCGTGCTGGAGCAGCGCGGCCGGATCAGCGCGCTCGGCAAGCGCGACATCTACAGCGCGACGGTCGGAGGGGTGAAGCTCACGGAGCCCGCCGCCGATCTCGCGATCGCCCTGGCGCTGGCGTCCGCGGCCAGCGACACCCCCCTGCCGAAGAACCTGGTCGCGATCGGTGAGGTCGGGCTCGCGGGCGAGGTCAGAAGGGTTACGGGCGTCCAGCGCCGGCTGGCCGAGGCCCACCGTCTCGGCTTCACACAGGCGCTTGTTCCTACCGATCCGGGGAAGATCCCGGCCGGTATGAAGGTCACGGAAGTCGCCGACATGGGTGATGCTCTCAGGGTGCTGCCGCGCCGCGGTCGCGCGGACGCCCCACGGGAAGACAACGCTCGCCGGTAGACTTTGCCCTGGTCTCGCCCATCCGTACGAGCCGGAGGAGTGCAGTGGCAGCCAACGACCGGGCATCAGCGCCCGGAAAGTCCGGCGCGGGCTCCGGCAACGAAGCGCTGATGCGCGCCTCCCTGAGCGCTGTCGCGCCGGGCATGGCGCTGCGCGACGGCCTGGAGCGGATCCTGCGCGGCAACACCGGAGGTCTGATCGTCCTGGGCATGGACAAGACCGTCGAGTCGATGTGCACGGGCGGTTTCGTGCTGGACGTGGAGTTCACCGCGACCCGCCTGCGCGAGCTGTGCAAACTCGACGGCGCGCTCATCCTGGACAAGGACATCACCAAGATCCTGCGGGCCGGCGTGCAGCTGGTCCCGGAGTCGTCCATCCCCACGGAGGAGACGGGCACCCGGCACCGCACGGCGGACCGGGTGTCCAAGCAGTGCGGCTTCCCGGTCGTCTCCGTATCGCAGTCGATGCGGCTGATCGCGCTGTATGTGAACGGGGAGCGCCGGGTCCTGGAGGAGTCGGCGGCGATCCTGTCGCGGGCGAACCAGGCGCTGGCGACCCTGGAGCGGTACAAGCTCCGTCTCGATGAGGTCGCGGGCACGCTCTCCGCGCTGGAGATCGAGGACCTGGTGACGGTCCGGGATGTGACGGCCGTCGCCCAGCGGCTTGAGATGGTGCGCAGGATCGCCACGGAGATCGCCGAGTACGTGGTCGAGCTGGGCACGGACGGCCGGCTTCTCTCGCTCCAGCTGGACGAGTTGATCGCGGGCGTGGAGCCGGAACGGGATCTGGTCGCGCGGGACTATGTCCCCGAGCCGACCGCGAAGCGCTCCCGTACGGTCGACGAGGCGCTCGGCGAGCTGGACTCGCTGACCCATCCCGAGCTGCTCGAACTGCCCATCGTGGCAAGGGCGCTGGGCTACAGCGGCGCGCCCGAGACGCTCGACTCCGCGGTCTCGCCGCGTGGTTACCGGCTGCTGGCCAAGGTGCCGCGGCTGCCGGGCGCCATCATCGAGCGGCTTGTCGAGCACTTCGGCGGGCTCCAGAAGCTGCTCGCGGCGAGCGTCGACGATCTGCAGACGGTGGACGGTGTCGGCGAGGCGCGGGCGCGCAGCGTGCGCGAGGGGCTGTCGCGGCTGGCGGAGTCCTCGATCCTGGAGCGCTACGTCTAGCGCCCCGCCCATGGCGGTGTACGCACATGACGGCGGCGCCCCGACCCTCACCCGGGTCGGGGCGCC
>NZ_JAMHJQ010000014.1:0-230799 GCF_023534745.1 Streptomyces sp. 35G-GA-8 | reverse complement strand
CGGCCCCCCCCCCCCCCCCGGGGTGGGGGCGCCGCCGTATGTGCCGTGCGCGACGCCTCAGTCCTTCTCCAGGCGGATCGACGCCTGGCCCTGCTTCACCGAGGCGGCCGAGGTCTTGGCCTCCACCAGATACGTTCCGGGGCTCACCCCGCCCGCGGGCGGCGTGGCGCACTGCGGTGCGCTCCGCCTGCGGTCCCACTCGATCGTGCGGGTGATCGTCCCGCCCGCCGGGACCTCGTAGAGCACCCCGCCGGTCTTCGGGCAGTCCTTGGACGACCAGACCTCCTCGTCGTCCGCGTTGGTGATCGTCAGCACCACGGCCTTCGGTCCGAAGTCGGCCTTGCAGGTGGTGTCCGAGGTGTTCGTGGCGATCAGCCGGAACGCGGGCTTCTCGCCCGGCGCGTAGGCGACCTTCGTCGTGGTGAGCCGCAGGGTGACCGCGCTCGGGGGGCAGTTGGGCAGTCCGGAGCCGGCCGGTACCTGCCGGCCGGAGGTGGTGCTTCCGCCGTCGCCGCCCGCCGTGCCGCCGCCACTCGCGCCGCCACTCGCGCCGCCGGTGTCCGCCGTGCCGTCCCCCGTACCGGCGGAACCGGCCCCGCCCGCGCCGCCGGTGTCACCGTTCTTGCCGCCGTCGTCGGCGCCGTCCGTACCGCCCTGGCCGCCGCCGGTCCCGTCGGTCGGGCCCGACTCGTCGCGTCCGCCCGGCTGTTCACTGATCGCCGGTCCGGAACCGGAGGGGCCCGGGGTGATGGACGTCGCGGGATTGGCGCCGTCCGACGTGTCGCCGCTGTTCTTGCCGTCACCCCCACGGGATGTGACGACCCATACGACGAGCAACGCGAGCAGCGCGATCAGCGTCGCCGCTACTGCCCTCCGTCGCCAGTAGATGGTGGAGGGAAGCGGCCCGACCGGATTGCGCAAAGATCCCACGGCGCAAACTGTACGAGAGATCGGGGCCAACTCCCGCCCCCCATGCCGCCGGTCTCGCAAGTTTTACGGATCATCATCCCGGCAAGGGCGTCGCTGACCGGCCCTTCTCCGCCGGGACTTCTCCTTTCGTCAGGGATGCACCCGGGCCGGCGCGCGAGGGGAACTCCCGATGATCTCTGTACGTTCATTCCATGAACAGCAGCGCAACGAGCGATCTCTATCGCGACATCACCGACTTCGCCCGTACGACCCCCTCCTGGTTCCAACACCTCGCAGAGCTATGGACCGAGGCCGGACTGCTGTTGTTCGGCGCGCTCTTCATAGCGGTCTGGTGGTACGCGCGGCCGGCCGGCCCGCGCGCGGTGGCCGTGGCGGTCCTCGCTCCGCTCGCGACCGCCGTCGCGTATGTGTGCAGTGAGCTGACCAAGTCGGCGCTGACCGAGGAGAGGCCGTGCCGGGCGGTCGCCGGGGCCGGGGCCTCACTCATCCCCTGCCCGCCGGTGGGCGACTGGTCCTTCCCCAGCAATCACGCCACGATCGCCGGCGCGGCAGCCATCGCGCTGGCCCTCGCCCGTCCCGTACTCGCTTGTCTCACCGTCCCGATGGCGCTGCTGATGGCGTTCTCCCGGGTCTTCGTCGGAGTCCACTATCCGCACGACGTGGCGGTGGGGCTGGTGTTCGGCGGCGTGGTGGCGACGCTTGTGGTCCTGGCGGCGGCCCGGCCCGTGGGCGCGCTGGTCATGACGATGCGGACGAGCGGGTCGGGGCCGGCCCGCCTGCTCGCAGGACCGGGGCGGGTGCGCGCGGCCGATCACACAGGCGATCACCCGGGCGTGACCGAGCGGGTGTGACAGTTCGGGTGTGACCGAGCGGGTGTGACCGAGCGGGTGTGGCAGTTCGGGTGTGGCAGTTCGGGCCCGAGGGACCCGGCGGGCGGGGGCGAACGTGGGGCGCGCGCGGGACCGGGCGCGTGACACCTCGGCCCCGCCCGCGCCTGCCGCACCCTCCACGGCCCGGGACATGCCAGGATCGGTGCTGTCATGACTGCTACCTCCGCGCACTCCGCGTCCTCTCCGACCGCCGTCGATCCGGCCGCCCTCCACACCCCCGTCATCGCGTGGTTCGACTCGAACGCGCGCGATCTGCCCTGGCGCCGCCCAGAAGCGGGCGCCTGGGGGGTGATGGTCAGCGAGTTCATGCTTCAGCAGACCCCGGTGAACCGGGTGCTCCCGGTGTACGAGCAGTGGCTCAGCCGCTGGCCGCGCCCCGCCGATCTGGCCGCCGAGGCCCCCGGCGAGGCTGTCCGCGCCTGGGGCAGGCTCGGCTATCCGCGCCGTGCGCTACGTCTGCACGGCGCCGCGCAGGCGATAACGGAGCGGCACGGAGGCGACGTACCGCGCGAGCACGCGCAGTTGCTCTCGCTGCCCGGGATCGGCGAGTACACGGCCGCGGCGGTGGCCTCGTTCGCGTACGGGCAGCGGCACGCGGTGCTCGACACCAATGTGCGCCGGGTCTTCGCGCGCGCCGTGGCCGGTGTGCAGTACCCGCCGAACGCGACCACCGCGGCCGAACGCAAGCTGGCCCGCGCGCTGCTGCCCGAGGACGCGCCGACCGCCGCGCGCTGGGCGGCGTCCTCCATGGAGCTCGGCGCGCTCATCTGCACGGCGAAGAACGAGGGTTGCGTACGCTGCCCGATCGCCGACCGGTGCGCCTGGCGGCTGGCCGGGAAGCCGCGGTACGAGGGCCCCGCGCGGCGCGGCCAGACGTACGCGGGCACGGACCGCCAGGTGCGCGGCAAGCTGCTCGCCGTACTGCGCGAGGCGGTCGCTCCGGTGCCGCAGGTGGTCCTGGACGCGGTCTGGGACGAGCCGGTGCAGCGGGCCAGGGCGCTGGACGGACTGGTCGCCGACGGGCTGGTCGAGCCGATGGAGAACGGGGTCTACCGGCTGCCGCAGAGCCGGGCGGAACACCGCTGACACCGCTGACCTCGCCACCTCGCCACCCCGCCGACCGCGCGACGCGCCACCGGAACCGGACCGGCGGCCGTCGCGCCGTCGGGGCGGCGCGCGGTCGGCCGTTACACAACCGATGGACAGCCGTGCGTCCGCCGACGGCCGGCCCGCACAGCCCCGTGACAACCGCTCCGTAATTTCGGTGCCGTAGACGAACGGTACGGATGATCACGGGGTCGGAGGCGGTCGGCATGGCGCAGGGCGAGGTGCTCGGATTCGAGGAATACGTACGTACGCGGCAGGAGGCCCTGCTGCGGAGCGCCCGGCGCCTCGTGCCCGATCCCGTCGACGCGCAGGACCTGCTCCAGACCGCGCTGGCGCGTACGTTCGGGCGCTGGGACGGCATCGCCGACAAGTCGCTCGCCGACGCCTATCTGCGCCGCGTCATGATCAACACCCGTACGGAGTGGTGGCGCGCCCGCAAGCTCGAAGAGGTCCCCACCGAGCAGCTGCCCGACGCGAGCATCGACGACGGCACCGAGCAGCGCGCCGACCGGGCGCTGCTGATGGACATCCTGGGGGTGCTCGCGCCCAAGCAGCGCAGCGTGGTGGTGCTGCGGCACTGGGAGCAGATGAGCACCGAGGAGACGGCTGCCGCGCTCGGCATGTCGGCGGGTACCGTAAAGAGCACACTGCACCGCGCGCTGGCCCGGCTCCGTCAGGAGCTGGAGAGCCGGGAACTGGCCGGCCAGGACCTGGTGGACCGGGACCTGGATGTCCACGCGCCGGAGCGGTCGGATGTCCGTCGTGGCAGGAGCGGCGGGAGCGACAGGGGTGACGGTCGGGGCGCTCGCGGCACACGCGGCGGCCTTGTCGGTCACGAGGAGCGGGGGCGGGAGAGGTGCGCGGCCTGAAAGACCCAGAGCGGCCGGGGGGCAGATCCTTCGCGGTGGGTGCGGTGCTGTCCGCGCTCGCCGCTGTCGGCCTGCTCATGTCCGGCTGTTCGACCGGCGGTACGGGGACCAGGGACGAGGGCGCGGCCGTGACCTCTCCCGTGGAGCGGGGCGCGCCGACGCCCAGGGTGAGCGCCGCGACCCCCGCCAAGACCGTCAACGCGGTGGCGCTGCTCCGGAAGGACCCCGTGGTCAGCACGCGGGTCAAGGCCGATCTCAAACCGTGCGGCGAGGACGCGTACCCGGTCGACACCTCGTACGGGAATCTGACCGGCGGTACCGCGCCCGATCTGGTGATCAACGTGATGACGTGCGGTGACTCGGTGGGCGTCGGGACGTATGTGTACCGCGAGCGGAACGAGGAGTACCAGAACGTCTTCGCGGCGGAGGAGCCCGCCGTCTACGCCACGATCGACCGAGGTGAACTGGTCGTCACCCAGCAGGTGTACGCGAACGGCGACCCGCTGTCCTTCCCGTCCGGGGAGGACGTCGTGACGTACAGCTGGTCCGACAGCAAGTTCAGCGAGCGCTACCGGGTGCGCAACGACTACAGCCGAGCGGTGGGCAACGGCGACGGAACCGTTCCCGCCCCCTCGATGACGAACCCGAACTGAGAGCCGAGATCCACGGGATGGCCGAGACCCATGTCCTGTTCGTCGAGGACGACGATGTCATTCGCGAAGCCACCCAGCTGGCGCTGGAGCGCAGTGGCTTCGTGGTCACCGCCAGGCCGGACGGACTCTCCGGCCTCGACGCGTTCCGCGCGGACCGTCCCGACATCGCCCTGCTCGATGTGATGGTGCCCGGTCTGGACGGGGTCAGCCTGTGCCGACGCATCCGTGACGAGTCGACCGTGCCCGTGATCATGCTGTCCGCGCGCGCCGACTCGATCGATGTGGTGCTCGGGCTGGAGGCCGGCGCCGACGACTATGTGACCAAGCCCTTCGACGGTGCGGTGCTGGTCGCCAGGATCCGCGCCGTACTGCGCCGTTTCGGGCACGCGGGCGGGCCCGCCGGCGAATCGGGCGGACCGGGCGAGCCCGATGAGCACGGGCTGCTGTCCTTCGGCGATCTGGTGATCGACACGGAGGGCATGGAGGTACGCAAGGGCGGCGCGCCGGTGGCGTTGACACCGACGGAGATGCGGCTGCTGCTGGAGTTCTCGGCCGCTCCCGGCACCGTGCTCTCCCGCGACAAACTGCTTGAGCGGGTCTGGGACTACGGCTGGGGCGGTGACACCCGGGTGGTGGACGTCCATGTCCAGCGGCTGCGCACCAAGATCGGTCAGGACCGGATCGACACGGTCCGCGGCTTCGGATACAAGCTCAAGGCATGAAGCGGCCCGCCCTGCGCACCGGAGTCCGGTGGAAGATCAGCATCGCGATCGCGGCGGTCGGCGCGCTCGTCGCGGTGGCGCTGAGTCTGGTGGTGCACAACTCGGCGCGGGTCTCGATGCTCGACAACTCGCGCGAGGTGCAGATGGAGCGACTGCTGTTCGCGCAGCGGATGTACGACTCCACGAAGGAGCCCAGGCTCGGCACGAAGCTCAATGACCCGGCGCTGCCGCGCGGCCTGCACGCGAAGATGAAGCAGGGCCGGCGCGCGACCTATGTGGAGGAGACCGAGAGCGGGGTGCCCGACGTCTGGGCCGCCGTCCCGCTGAGCAATGGCACGGTGCTCTCGCTGCACAGCAAGTTCGCCGACCGCTCCGCGACGATCATGAAGGATCTGGACCGGTCTCTGATCATCGGTTCGGTCTCGGTGGTCTTCGGGGGCTGCGCGCTGGGTGTGCTGATCGGCGGGCAGCTCTCGCGGCGGCTGCGCAAGGCCGCCGCGGCGGCGGGGCGGGTCGCGCAGGGCAATACGGACGTACGCGTCGGGGACGCCGTCGGCGGTGTCGTACGGGACGAGACGGATGAGCTGGCCCGCGCGGTGGACGCGCTGACCGACGCGCTGAACGAACGCATCGAGGCGGAGCGCCGGGTCACCGCGGACATCGCCCATGAGCTGCGTACGCCGGTGACCGGGCTGCTGACGGCCGCCGAGCTGCTGCCGCCCGGCCGCCCCACGGAGCTGGTACGGGACCGGGCCCAGGCCCTGCGGACGCTGGTCGAGGACGTCCTGGAGGTGGCGAGGCTCGACAGCGCCTCGGAGCGCGCCGAACTCCAGGAGATCGCTCTGGGCGAGTTCGTCGAGCGGCGGGTGGGCGTGCTGAACCCCGCGATCAAGATCAAGGTCGTGCACGAGTCCTGGGTCAGCACCGATCCGCGCAGGCTGGAGCGCATCCTGGGCAATCTGCTGGCCAACGCCGCCAAGCACGGTGGGACACCCGTCGAGGTGACCGTCGAGGGCCGGGTGGTGCGCGTACGTGACCACGGCCCCGGCTTCCCGGACGCCCTGCTGCGGGAGGGCCCGAGCCGCTTCCGTACGGGCGCGACGGACCGCGCGGGCCACGGCCATGGGCTGGGCCTGACCATCGCGGCCGGCCAGGCCCGGGTCCTCGGCGCGCGGCTGACCTTCCGGAACGCCACGCCCGAGGGCATCGAGGGTCTGAATGGCGCGGGCGGCGCCATCGCGGTCCTCTGGCTCCCGGAACACGCCCCGACGACCACAGGCAGCTTCCCGATACTGAAACTGCCGGGCTGAAGCCGACTGAACCGTCGAAGCCGCCGGGCCGAACCCGCCCGGCCCCCTCAGGCCCATTCCTTGTCGAGGTCGAGCTCTTCGCGCTGCTGTGTGAACGAGAACCAGTTGCCGGAGTCGTCCCGCAGGATCGCCTCCGTACCGTACGGACGCTCCTGCGGCGGCTGGATGAACTCCACCCCGCGCGCCTTGAGCTTCTCGTAGTCCCCGTGGATGTCGTCCGTGGCCAGCGCCCCCGCGCCCAGCACGCCCTTCGCGACGAGCGTTCTGACCGCCTCGGCCGACTCCTCGTCCATCGCCGGGGCGCCCGGCACCATGAGGGTCAGCACCACCTCGGGCTGGTCCTTCGCGCCGACCGTCACCCAGCGCATCCCTCCCTCGCCGAGCGTCATGTCCATGCGCAGCTCCAGGCCCAGCTTCTCGGTGTAGAACTCCTTCGCGCGGTCCTGGTCCAGGACCCAGACGGTGGAAATGGCAAGACCCTTGATCATGGGACGCTCCCTCGAAAGTGCGGGCTGCGGGTGTCGGCGGCGGGCGGCCCCTGCCTCGCCACGGCGGGCGACTGTCCGCACTTCGATGCTGACACGCACCACTGACAACGGCCCCTGGCGCCGATGCGCGCCAGGGGCCGTTGTCGAGTCGTGCGAGGTCGTGCGTGGTCGTGCGTGGTCGTGCGCCGGAGGTTCAGGCCGACTGCGTGACCTTCCCGTCCGCCGCCGGGGCCGGGGCCAGGTCGGCCGCGTCGGCCGGCTTCTGCTCCCCGCCCCGCAGCGGGACCTCCTTGACGAAGAACGCCGCGACGAAGCCGATCACCGCGACGGCCGCGCCCAGTGTGAACGCCGCGTTCGTACCGGTCGACACCGCGTGCTGGTACGCCTCGCGCACCATGTCCGGCAGCTTCGCCAGGCTCGCCGCGTCCAGCTGGGTCGTCTGCTCGGTGGCACCCGCCCCGCCCGCGCCGGCGCGGGAGGCCATCTCGTCCTGTACCCGGCTGGTGAACAGGGCGCCCATGATGGCGGCGCCGAAGGAGCCGCCGAGCGTACGGAAGAGGGTGGTGGTGGACGAGCCGACGCCCATGTCCTTCATCTCGACGCTGTTCTGCGCGACGAGCATGGTGATCTGCATCAGGAAGCCCATGCCCGCGCCGAGGACGGCCATGTAGAGGCCGGAGGTCAGCCGCGAGGTGCCGGTGTCCATCTGCGCCAGAAGGAACAGGCCGACGACCATCAGGCCGCCGCCCAGGATCGGGAAGATCTTGTACTTGCCGCTGCTGGTGGTGACCCGGCCCGCGATCAGCGAGACGAGCATCATCGACAGCAGCATCGGCAGCAGGAGCAGACCGGAGTTGGTGGCCGAGGCGCCCTGTACGGCCTGCTGGTAGAGCGGGAGGAAGAGCACCGCGCCGAACATCACGAAGCCGGTCAGGAACCCGATCACGGACATCAGCGAGAAGTTGCGGCTGCGGAAGATGTGCAGCGGCATGATCGGCTCGGGGACCCTGGTCTGCACGAAGACGAAGCCGATGAGGGAGGCGACGCCGATGGCGATCAGCTCCATGATCATCGCGGAGCTCCAGGCGTACTCCGTGCCGCCCCAGGTGGTGACCAGCACAATCGCCGTGATGCCGATGGTCAGCAGCGCGGCACCGAGATAGTCGACCTTGGCCTTCGTCCGGTCCTTGGCGGGCAGATGCAGGACGGCCGTGATCATCACGAGCGCCAGCGCGCCGAGCGGGAGGTTGATGTAGAAGCTCCAGCGCCAGCCGAGGTGGTCGGTGATGGTGCCGCCGACCAGCGGTCCGCCGATCATCGCGAGCGCCATGACGCCGGCCATCATGCCCTGGTACTTGCCCCGCTCCCGGGGCGGGATCAGGTCGCCGATGATCGCCATGACGCCGACCATCAGACCGCCGGCGCCCAGACCCTGGACGGCCCGGAAGCCGATGAGCTGGCCCATGTCCTGGGCCATTCCGCTCAGCGCGGAGCCGATCAGGAAGACCACGATCGAGGTGAGGAAGACGCCCTTGCGGCCGTATATGTCGCCGAGCTTGCCCCAGATCGGCGTGGAGGCGGCGGTCGCCAGGGTGTACGCGGTGACCACCCAGGACAGATGCGCGAGACCCCCCAGCTCACCGACTATGGTCGGCATCGCGGTACCGACGATCATGTTGTCCAGCATGGCCAGCAGCATCGCGATCATGAGCGCGAGCAGCACCACGCGCACACTGCGCGGCTGCCGCCCTGGTTTCTCCGCCGGCTCCGCCATCTCCGGCTGCTCGGTCTGCTTCCCGGTCGGACTCATCGTCCCCACTCCCCTGCACTCCCCTGACACTTACTTGCCGCCCGGCAAGCTGACTACACTGGGGTAAGGTAGACCCCAACTTGCCGGGCGTCAAGTAAGTTATTTCTCGGGAGAGCACCCATGGGCAGCACACAGCACCCTCGGCGGGGAAACACCCGCCAGCGCATCCAGGACGTCGCGCTGGAGCTCTTCGGGGAGCAGGGATACGAGAAGACGTCGCTACGGGAGATCGCCGAGCGGCTGGATGTCACGAAGGCGGCGCTGTACTACCACTTCAAGACCAAGGAAGACATCCTGATCAGCCTCTTCGAGGATCTGTCGCGCCCGCTGGACGATCTGATCACCTGGGGCCGTACACAGCCGCACACCCTGGAGACCAAGGAGGAGATCCTGCGGCGCTACAGCAGGGCACTGGAGAACGCGGCCCCGCTCTTCCGCTTCATGCAGGAGAACCAGGCGACCGTCCGCGAGCTGAGCATCGGCCATACGTTCAAGGAACGGATGATCGACATGCTCGATCTGCTCCAGGACCCGGACGCGTCCCTGAAGAACCGGGTCCGCTGCGTCAGCGCGCTCTTCACGATGCACGCGAGCACCTTCGCCCTCAAGGACGTCGAAGGAGACCCCGAGGAGAAGCGCGAAGCCATCCTTGAGGTCTCCATCGAGCTGATGAGCCAGGCTCATCGGGTCACGCCCTGACGGGTCACACCTTGACGCCCACCGAGCGCAGGAACGGGACCGGGTTGACGGCCGAGCCGTAGTTCGGGGTCGTACGGATCTCGAAGTGCAGGTGCGGACCGCTGGAGTTACCGGTGTTGCCGGAGAGCCCTATCAGCTTGTCGGTCTTGACGTGCTCACCCACATACACCTTGATCTGGGACAGGTGCGCGTACTGCGAGTACGTGCCGTCCTTGTGCTTGATCACGATGGCGTTGCCGTACGCGGGGCCGTCACCGGCGCCGTTCGGGCCGGCCTTGACGACGGTGCCGGTGTGGACGGCGTGGACGGGCGTGCCGACCGGCACCGCGAAGTCCTGGCCGGAGTGCTTGTGCGCCCACCTGCTGCCGCCGAGACCGAAGCCGGCGCTGAGCTGGTAGCGCTTGACCGGGTCGGTCCAGGACGGGGCCTTCTTGGCGTCGGCCTTCGCCTTCGCGGCCTTGGCCTTGACGTCGTCGGCCTTGGAGGCGGCGGCGTGCTGCTTGACGGCCGAAGCGGCCGAGACGGTCGAGGTGGTGGCCGGGGCGGCGGTGGCCGCGCCACCGCCGGTCGCGGCGAACGCGGCCCCGGTTCCGGCCGCCAACGACACTCCGAGTCCGGCAGCCAGAACGCCGGCACGGGTACGAAGGACGGACGGTCGGGTCAGACGGGACAGCTTGCGCTGCGACATACGGGTAAACCTCCGGGCATCAAGGGACCCGGCACACGAGAGCCGGGCTGGCCACACCTTGGTAACCCGGCCCCCACCTCATCCCAAAACACCCCATCTACGGCATCACGTCGTAGCGATCCCCACGGCAATGCGCCTCTTGACCGCCAGGATCGGCACGCCACGATCGTGCGGTATTAGATGATTTAAACCTGTTTAAGCGCACGTGAAACGCCGAGGAATCCGCATCCGGCCCCGGCGCCCGGCCCGGCCGTCACCCTCCCGCCGAACGACCCGCCCCCGGCAGGGCCGAACGTCCCGGCGGAAGCCCGGCGCCGCGACTATCGGGGCTAGTAGGGCCAAAAACGCCTGTGCTGCTTGTCACGGCCACCGGGTAGAAATGCCTTCCGATTCAGGACCAAAGTCCCGGTTGCTCCGAGACGAGCCGGGACCTGTCGCGAGCCGTTGCGCGCCGCACGAAAGCGCTTCGATGTGGTCGCGGTTCACGACGGGCCGAAGCCGATTCCCGGCGGGGGGGGAGTACAGGCGGGAGGCACTGGCCCGCATGCCCTTCACGGACACGACGCTCACCATGACCGATGCCGATCAATTGCGGCATCTTCGTGAACTGCCCGCCTTTCATTCGCTCTTGTTCCTCGGCAGTTGCAACGGAGCACAACTGGGCTCATTTCTTGCGGGTTTTGGCTTCGGGGGGCTGCTCATACTCTCCAGCAAAACGCTGGACGAGCTGTCGTTCCTCCGTGAGCCGCCGCGGCTGAACAGGCCGACTTTATCCGGCTGTTCATCGGAAAAGGGGCTGCCCCGGACCGTGAAAAACACGGTCCGGGGCAGCCCCTTCAGTCACTCACCCCAAGGGCGTGAGCCTCACACGTCCTTCGTCAGGTTCGGGCCGCCGCCGGCCGCCTGCTCGATCGGAGGGACGTCCGGCAGAGGCGACTTCTCCTCGCCGCGGAAGGTGAACTTCTTCGCCTCACCCTCGCCCTCGGTGTCCACGACCACGATGTGACCGGGGCGCAGCTCACCGAAGAGGATCTTCTCGGAGAGGACGTCCTCGATCTCGCGCTGAATCGTCCGGCGCAGCGGCCGGGCGCCCAAAACGGGGTCGTAACCCTTCTTGGCCAGCAGCGACTTGGCGTTCGCGCTCAGCTCAAGGCCCATGTCCCGGTCCTTCAGCCGCTCGTCCACCTTGTCCACCATGAGGTCGACGATCTGGATGATGTCTTCCTCGGTGAGCTGGTGGAAGACCACCGTGTCGTCGACGCGGTTGAGGAACTCCGGCCGGAAGTGCTGCTTCAGCTCTTCGTTGACCTTGTTCTTCATCCGCTCGTAGTTGGTCTTGGTGTCGCCCTGGGCGGCGAAGCCCAGGTTGAACCCCTTGGAGATGTCCCGGGTCCCGAGGTTGGTCGTCATGATGATGACCGTGTTCTTGAAGTCCACGACCCGGCCCTGGGAGTCGGTCAGCCGACCGTCCTCCAGGATCTGGAGCAGGGAGTTGAAGATATCGGGGTGGGCCTTCTCGACCTCGTCGAAGAGGACGACGGAGAACGGCTTCCTGCGCACCTTCTCGGTGAGCTGGCCGCCCTCCTCGTACCCCACGTATCCGGGGGGAGAGCCGAAGAGACGCGAGACGGTGTGCTTCTCGCTGAACTCCGACATGTCGAGAGCGATCAGCGCGTCCTCGTCGCCGAACAGGAACTCGGCGAGCGTCTTGGACAGCTCCGTCTTACCGACACCGGACGGGCCGGCGAAGATGAACGAGCCACCGGGGCGCTTGGGGTCCTTCAGACCCGCTCGCGTACGGCGGATCGCCTGCGAGAGCGCCTTGATGGCGTCCTTCTGGCCGATGACGCGCTTGTGGAGCTCGTCCTCCATGCGCAGCAGCCGCGAGGACTCCTCCTCGGTGAGCTTGAAGACCGGGATGCCCGTGGCCGTCGCCAGCACCTCGGCGATCAGCTCCTCGTCCACCTCGGCGACGACGTCCATGTCGCCGGCCTTCCACTCCTTCTCCCGCTTGGTCTTCGCGGCCAGCAGCTGCTTCTCCTTGTCACGGAGAGACGCCGCCTTCTCGAAGTCCTGGGAGTCGATGGCCGACTCCTTGTCACGGCGGACGCCCGCGATCTTCTCGTCGAACTCGCGGAGGTCCGGCGGAGCGGTCATCCGGCGGATACGCATCCGGGAGCCGGCCTCGTCGATCAGGTCGATCGCCTTGTCCGGCAGGAAGCGGTCCGAGATGTAGCGGTCGGCGAGCGTCGCGGCGGCGACCAGGGCGGAGTCCGTGATGGACACGCGGTGGTGCGCCTCGTAGCGGTCGCGCAGGCCCTTGAGGATCTCGATCGTGTGCGGCAGCGACGGCTCCGCGACCTGGATGGGCTGGAAGCGGCGCTCCAGGGCCGCGTCCTTCTCCAGGTGCTTGCGGTACTCGTCGAGCGTCGTCGCACCGATGGTCTGCAGCTCGCCGCGGGCCAGCATCGGCTTGAGGATGCTCGCCGCGTCGATCGCGCCCTCGGCGGCGCCCGCACCCACCAGGGTGTGGAGCTCGTCGATGAACAGGATGATGTCCCCGCGGGTGCGGATCTCCTTCAGGACCTTCTTCAGGCGCTCCTCGAAGTCACCGCGGTAACGCGAACCGGCGACGAGCGCGCCGAGGTCGAGGGTGTAGAGGTGCTTGTCCTTGAGGGTCTCGGGCACCTCGCCCTTGACGATGGCCTGGGCCAGCCCCTCGACGACCGCCGTCTTGCCGACGCCGGGCTCGCCGATGAGCACGGGGTTGTTCTTCGTACGGCGGGACAGCACCTGCATGACCCGCTCGATCTCCTTCTCGCGCCCGATGACCGGGTCGAGCTTGGATTCACGGGCGGCCTGGGTGAGATTCCGGCCGAACTGGTCGAGGACCAGGGACGTGGAGGGCGTGCCCTCGGCAGGACCGCCCGCGGTGGCGGCCTCCTTGCCCTGGTATCCGGAGAGCAGCTGGATGACCTGCTGCCGCACCCGGTTGAGATCGGCGCCCAGCTTCACGAGGACCTGGGCGGCGACGCCCTCGCCCTCGCGGATCAGGCCGAGCAGGATGTGCTCGGTGCCGATGTAGTTGTGGCCCAGCTGAAGAGCCTCGCGGAGCGACAGCTCCAGGACCTTCTTGGCACGGGGCGTGAAGGGGATGTGGCCGGACGGGGCCTGCTGGCCCTGGCCGATGATCTCCTCCACCTGCTGGCGGACCGCCTCGAGCGAAATCCCGAGGCTCTCCAGGGCCTTAGCGGCGACACCCTCACCCTCATGGATAAGGCCCAGGAGGATGTGCTCGGTGCCGATGTAGTTGTGGTTGAGCATCCGGGCTTCTTCCTGAGCCAGGACGACAACCCGCCGCGCGCGGTCGGTGAACCTCTCGAACATCGTTAATCGCTCCTCAGAGCGGTCAGGCAGTAAAGGGGTCGGTCCCCTCCCTGTCCTTCCGCAGCTTAGTCCCGCAAGCGGGGACCGCTCATTCCAACTGCCGACTACCTGTCCCAGGCTCCCAGCCCCGAACGCCGGACAACAGCTCCAACCCGATGGTGCGAGACGATGTTCCCGCAGGCCAGGCATATACCCCCACCATCAGTACGCCGATGGCGAACGTGAGACGCCCGGTAACCGCGTGTCGCCCCTTCCCACTAGGAATGTCTTACCCGCAAGCAGTGACACTCCATGCGGCGCACCCCGGTTCCCTCCGCTACGGGCGAACACCCTTGCACTCCCGAACGCGCCCGCACGCCCCCGAGTTGACCACTCTCCGCAATCGAATACGAACCCAGCGTAACTCCGGGCGGGGTTGGGGAGTTGCCCCGGGTATGTCCTTCACCGTCCCGCTCCCCCGCACCCCGCTCGAAGGGGAGCGCGCGCAGTGGCACGACCACACGCACGACCGCTGGTCGGTCGCGCGGTGGTACGAGAAAGGGCTGGGCTGGGCGACCGTCGCGGGGCCGCCGGTCCAGCTGCTCACCGGGCTCCGCTTCGACGTGCTGGAACTGCCCGCGGACGCGGGGGACGCCGTGCTGCGGCTGACCGGCGCGACGGGGCCGGTGGCGCTGCACGGGGAACGGATGGCGTTTCTGGTGGCCGCCGGGAGCGCCGATGAGGTGCCGGGGCTGCTCGACTGGCTGGAGTGGGGCGGGATCGCCCTGGGCCTGACCGCGCTCGGCGCGGACGGACGGATGCCGGCCCCCGCACCGCCCCGGTGGCCTTCCGCCACGGCTGACGCCGCGCAGGGGACCGCTGTCTGGCTGCGGCCCCCCGAGCCCGGACGGGAGGTGGAGCCGGCACTGCCGGCGCTCGCACCGTTCGGGTACGGCGGCGGTGACGGGGGCAGCGGTGGGGGTGCCCCCGATCTCGTACGACTCGTGGACGCGGCGGCGACTGAGTGCCACCGGGCCCGCTTGATGCGCGGAAATACTCTTCGTACGAGAACTCAGCCGTTGGCCTTCTCGTAGGCTTCACGGATCTCGGCGGGAACACGGCCGCGGTCGTTGACGCTGTAGCCGTTCTCCTTCGCCCACTTGCGGATTTCCGCGGTGTCCTTGTTACCGCCCGCGGCGACACGGCCCTTGCCACGGCTGCCCGCGGCGCGACCGCCGGTACGCCGGCCACCCTTGGTGTACGGATCGAGGAGACCCCGCAGCTTGTCCGCATTGGCGGTCGTGAGGTCAATCTCGTAGGTCTTGCCGTCCAGAGCGAACGTCACCGTCTCGTCCGCCTCGCCGCCGTCGAGGTCATCGACAAGAAGGACCTGAACCTTCTGTGCCACCGGATTCCCTTTCATCGAAAATGCAGTACGCGGAAAGGAAACCGCTTTTCTCAGGAAAACACAAACCCCCGGCAGAGGTTCAGTCCAGCGAGAACACGGGAAACGTGCGCGATTCGGACATAGGGTCTGGTGTCTTCCCGGCGATCACAGGTGCAGAAGCATCCGGCTGTTGCCCAAGGTGTTCGGCTTCACCCGTTCGAGACCGAGGAACTCCGCAACACCCTCGTCATAGGAACGCAGCAGCTCTCTGTACACATCTCCGTCGACCGGCGTCTCGCCGATCTCCACGAAGCCGCGCTTCGCGAAGAACTCGACTTCGAAGGTGAGACAGAATACGCGCCGCACTCCGAGCCAGCGGGCGGTCTCCAGCAGCTTGTCCAGTAGTTGATGCCCGGCGCCGGTGCCCCTGGCCGCGCGATCCACCGCGAGTGTGCGCACTTCGGCGAGGTCTTCCCACATCACATGCAAGGCGCCACAGCCGATGACAGTCGCGTCCTCGTCGCGTTCCGCGACCCAGAACTCCTGGATGTCCTCGTAAAGCGTCACCGGTGCTTTGTCGAGCAGGATGCCTTCGCTCACGTAAGGGTCCACGAGACGGCGGACCGCCGGTACATCCCTGGTCCTGGCGCGTCTGACGGTGAGGGCATTTGCTTCGGCATTGGGAAGCGGAACGGCTGACGGCATGGCTGGACGCTATCGCCCCGACTCGCGCCCGGTGTCGGCGCCCTCGTCCGGCTCTTCGGACGCGTCGGGCTGTTGCGACTCTTCGGCTTCTTCCCGGTCTTGTACACCGGCGCCTTCGTTACTGACCGTTTCCGTTTCCGTACTGATCGCTTCCGTATCGGCTTCTTCGGAAGTGTCCCGCCGTACCAGGGCGACCGCGTCCTCCAGTGACCGGCGCTGCTCGGACGACATCATGCCGAAGAAGGCGACAAGAGCGGCGGCGGGGTTGTCACTCTTCGACCATGCTTCGTTCATCAGGGCCGCCGCGTAGGCGGCGCGGGTGGAGACCGCCGTATATCGATAGGCGCGGCCGTCGACTTCCCTGCGCACCCAGCCCTTCTGATGGAGATTGTCCATTACGGTCATGACGGTGGTGTAGGCGATGGACCGCTCCTGCTGAAGGTCTTCGAGGACTTCCCGGACGGTGACCGGACGGTTCCATTGCCAGACGCGTGTCATGACGGCGTCTTCCAGGTCTCCCAATTGTCGGGGCACAGCGCCACCATAGTGCGAGATGTCCGAATGGCCGGTTATTGACGTAACAAAAAGGACGTACGACTGGAATCAGTCGTACGTCCTGGTCATATGTTGAGCGCGTATGCCTCAGGCGCCGCGCGGATCCGGGGTACGGCCCTGCTCCTGGGCGGCCTCCGCGCGAGCGATCGCCGCGTCGACGGCGGCGTCCTCCTTGGACTTGTTGGGACCGCCCTGACTCTTGACGATCGTCACGACCAGGCCGATGAAGAAGGCGGCCATCACCACGGGAGGCAGGAGCGCGGATACGTAGTCCATGCCGTCCAGAGTAGCTATCCGGCGGCGCGCTCCTCCGGCGGGGGCGCGGGTCGGCGGCGGGGCGGGAAGACCTCGGACGGCTTGGGCATCGGCCGGTCCTTCTCCGGGTGCTCGGGGCGCTCGGGCCGGCGGGGCTCGCGGGGCTTGTCGGGCTTGTGGGGTTCGCGGGGCTCCTGGGCCGGTTCGTCGGCGGCTCGTCCACCGGGGAGCGCGAGGAGGCGGGTGCGGGGAGCGGGGGCCGTGGCGGCGCGGGCGCCGGCCAGATGGGCGACCACCGAGCGGTCCGTGAGCCGCCGGCAGCGGTCGAGCAGGGCCGCCGCGACCGGGTTGGCGCGCAGGGCGCGCAGCGCCGCGAGGTCGTCGGGCCGGGGGTGGTAACCGGCCGCCAGTGCGTCCTGGAGCAGCTCCAGATAGCCCGTGAGGGACCCGGGAAGCGCTTGCCGGTACCTCGCGAGGTCGGCCTGGAGAAAGGCCCGCAGACGCCCGGCCTCGCGCATCGCCTCGTCCACGGACTCGGCGAGGGCCAGGCAGGCCCGGACGTCCTCGTTCGGGAGCGGGGCGGGGTGAAGGGCAACGGCGAGGGCACGTCGGAGCACACTCAGCTCGTCCGCACCGAAGGCCATGCCGCCGCGTGATCCGTATGGCGTGGGCATGCGGCGACACTACGCGCCAAAGGGACAAAATCGGCTTAACGCCCCTCTTCTGGCGCGGCCCGACCGCCGAACGAGGGACGGACGAACGAGGGACGGACGGACTGAGGAGGGACCCCGCTCTTTGGCCCCGGCCACGGGGCAGGGCCGCGCCCCCCGCCCGCTCACATACGCGAGACGTTGCGCTCGTACACCAGGCGCAGGCCGATCAGGGTGAGCCAGGGCTCGTGCTCGTCGATCACGGACGCCTCGCCCAGCACCATCGGTGCCAGGCCGCCGGTCGCGATCACCGTGACCTCCTCGGGATCCTCGGCCAGCTCGCGGGCCATCCGCGCCACCACCCCGTCGACCTGGCCGGCGAAGCCGTACAGGATGCCCGCCTGCATCGCCTCCACGGTGTTCTTGCCGATCACGCTGCGCGGCCTGGCCAGCTCGATCTTGCGGAGCTGGGCGCCCTTGACGCCGAGCGCCTCGACCGAGATCTCGATGCCGGGGGCGATCACACCGCCCGCGTACTCACCGCGCGCGCTGACCGCGTCGAAGGTCGTCGCCGTACCGAAGTCGACGACGATCGCCGGGCCCCCGTACAGCTCGACCGCCGCGACCGCGTTGATGATGCGGTCGGCGCCGACCTCCTTGGGGTTGTCCATCAGGATCGGCACGCCCGTCTTGATGCCGGGTTCCACGAGGACGGCGGGGACATCCCCGTAGTAGCGGCGGGTCACCTCGCGCAGTTCGTGCAGGACGGAGGGGACCGTCGAGCAGATCGCGATCCCCTCGATGCCGTCGCCCAGTTCGTCGCCGAGCAGCGGGTGCGTCCCCATCAGTCCCTGGAGGAGCACGGCGAGTTCGTCGGCGGTGCGGCGCGCGTCGGTGGAGATGCGCCAGTGCTCGACGATCTCCTCGCCGTCGAACAGGCCGAGGACGGTATGGGTGTTGCCGACGTCGATCGTGAGCAGCATCAGGCGCCGGCCTCTCGCAGGTCGAGGCCGATGTCGAGGATCGGGGAGGAGTGGGTGAGCGCCCCGACCGCGAGGAAGTCGACGCCCGTCTCCGCGTAGGCGCGCGCGTTGCCGAGGACGAGCCGGCCCGAGGACTCCAGGACCGCGCGGCCCGCGACGATGGCCACGGCCTCCGCGGTCTCGGCCGGGGTGAAGTTGTCCAGCAGGATCAGATCGGCGCCCGCGTCCAGGACTTCGCGGACCTGGTGGAGGGTGTCGACCTCGACCTCGATCGGTACGTCGGGGAACTGGTCCCGTACGGCCTTGAACGCCTCGGCGACCCCGCCCGCCGCGACGACGTGGTTGTCCTTCACCAGGGCCGCGTCGGAGAGCGACATCCGGTGGTTGACCCCGCCGCCGCAGCGCACCGCGTACTTCTCCAGGGCGCGCAGCCCGGGAGTGGTCTTGCGGGTGTCGCGGACCTTGGCGCCGGTGCCTTCGAGCACATCGGCCCAGGCGCGCGTGGCGGTCGCGATACCGGAGAGCCGGCACAGCAGATTGAGCGCGCTGCGCTCGGCGGTGAGCAGATCACGGGTGCGGGTGGTGACGCTGAGCAGCTTCTGGCCGGCCTCGACACGGTCGCCGTCGGCGGCGTGGCGCTCCACGGCGAACTCCTCCGTGCAGACGAGGGAGAGCACGGCCTCGGCGATGTGCAGGCCCGCGACCGTACCGCCCTCGCGCGCGGTGAAGTCGCCGGTGGCGACGGCGTCCTCGGGGACGGTGGCGACGGTCGTCACGTCCACGCCGTGGTCGAGGTCCTCCGCGACGGCGACATGCGCGACGTCCTCGACCTGGACGGGGTCCAGGCCCGCGTCGGCGAGCAGTTGGGCGAGGGCGGGGTCGAGGCCGCACTCCAGGTCGTCGGGTCCGTAGCCGTCCTCGCCCGCGGAGCAGCCGCAGCCGTCGCCGCAGCCGCCCGGCGGGGCCGGCGCCGCGGCCGGGGCGCCGATCTGGATGAGCGGTACGTCCACGGGCTCGGGGCGCGGACTGTCTTCGGGCGTGCTCACGGTTACGGCTCCCTGGGGGCGTCGGCGGGGGGTGAAGTTGCGGAGCTGGGTGCGGCGATGGCCACAGGACCGGGGTCCACGGGCGGGAACGCGGCGGTCGCGGTACGGCGCAGTACCGGCCGGCGGTCGGGCGTCAGGGTGATGACGAGATGGCGGGCCCAGTCGGCGTCGTCGCGCTCCGGACGGTCCTCGCGCCAGTGGCAGCCGCGGGTCTCCTCGCGCTCCAGGGCCGCGGCGACCAGGACCCGGGCCACACAGAGCAGATTCGACGTCTCCCAGGACTCGACGCCGGGGACGGCCGCCTTTCCGGGGCCGTCGTGGTCCTGAGCCTGCTCGTACACGGCCTCCAGGGCCGCGGCGGCGGTGCCCAGGCTGCCGGCTGATCTGAGCACGCCCGCGCCCTCGGACATGATCCGCTGGATTCCGGCGCGGGCCTCGGGGGCGATCAGCGGCAGCAGGACGGTGGTGGCCGACGGTTCGACGGGGGGCGGGGCGGGATCGGCCGTGCCGTCGGCGGTGCTGTCCGCCGTACCGCCCGCCGCTATGTCCGCCGCTATGTCCGCCGCTATCCGCTCCGCGAAGACCAGCCCCTCCAGGAGGGAGTTGGAGGCCAGCCGGTTCGCGCCGTGGACGCCCGTACAGGCGACCTCGCCGCACGCGTACAGCCCCGGTACGGTCGTCCGCCCGCGCAGATCCGTGCGGACTCCGCCCGACGCGTAGTGGGCGGCGGGCGCCACCGGGACGGGCTCCGTGACCGGGTCGATGCCGTGCGCCCGGCAGGCCGCCAGGATGGTGGGGAAGCGGGTCTCCCACATCGCGGCGCCGAAGTGCCTGGCGTCCAGATACATGTGCTCGGCGCCCTGCTCCCGCATCCGGCGCGTGATCGCCTTGGCGACGATGTCGCGGGGGGCCAGCTCCGCCAGTTCGTGCTGTCCGAGCATGAAACGGACGCCGTCTGCGTCGACGAGATGGGCTCCCTCGCCCCGTACCGCCTCCGAGACCAGCGGCTGCTGGCCCTCCGCGCCCGTGCCGAGGAAGAGCACCGTCGGGTGGAACTGGACGAACTCCAGGTCGGAGACCTCCGCGCCCGCACGCAGCGCCAGCGCCACGCCGTCGCCGGTGGAGACCGGGGGGTTGGTCGTCGCTGAGAAGACCTGGCCCATGCCGCCGGTGGCCAGGATCACCGCGGGGGCGCGCACCGCGCCGACGCCGTCGTGCTGGCCCTCGCCCATCACATGGAGGGTGACGCCCGACGTACGGCCGCGCTCGTCCGTCAGCAGGTCGAGGACCAGCGCGTTCTCGACCGTACGGAGCGCGGCGTCGCGTACCGCTTCCACCAGGGCGCGGGAGATCTCCGCGCCGGTCGCGTCGCCGCCCGCGTGGGCGATACGGCGGCGGTGGTGGCCGCCCTCGCGGGTGAGCTGGAGCTCGCCGGTGGCGGAGGTGTCGAAGTGCGCGCCCGTGCCGATCAGCCGCCGTACGGCCGCCGGACCTTCGGTGACGAGGGTGCGGACCGCCTCCTCGTCGCACAGGCCCGCGCCCGCGACGAGGGTGTCCGCCAGATGCTGTTCGGGGGTGTCGCCCTCGCCGAGCGCCGCGGCGATGCCGCCCTGCGCCCAGCGCGTGGAGCCGTCGTCGAGCCGGGCCTTGGTGACGACGACCGTACGGAGCCCGGCGGCGGTGCAGCGCAGGGCGGCGGTGAGACCGGCGACGCCGGAGCCGACCACGACGACATCGGCGTCGATGGCCCAGCCGGGCGCGGGGGCGGTCAGCCGTATACCGGTTCCGGTCACTGGGAGGCTCCGAAGGTCAGCGGGATGTTGTCGATCAGCCGCGTGGCACCGACGCGCGCGGCGACGGCGAGGACCGCCTCGCCGGTGTGGTCGTCGGGGACCTCGGTGAAGTCGGCGGGGTCGACAAGGGCGAGATAGTCGAGGGCCAGCGGCGGTACGCTCCTGGCCGCCTCGTCGAGGACGGCGCGGGCCGCGGCCCGTACGCCGTCCGCCCCGTTCCAGTCCTCACCGGCGCTGCCGGCGGCGGCCACCGCGTGGGCGTCGGCCGCGAGCCTGGCCTCACCCAGCTTGGAGAGCGCGGCGGCCCGCGCGCCGGGCGTGGGCGCGTACTCGGCGCGGGCGCGCAGGGCCTGCTGGGCGGCGAGCCGGTCGCGGGCGGCGAACAGGGCCCGGGAGAGCGCGAGGGCGGTACGGCGCTCGGGGACCGACAGATAGCGGTTGCGGCTGGAGAGCGCGAGACCGTCATCGGCACGGACCGTCGGTACGCCGACGATCTCGGCCGGGAAGTTCAGATCGCGGGCCATCCGGCGGACCAGGGCGAGCTGCTGGGCGTCCTTCTGGCCGAAGAACGCGGTGTCCGCCCGGGTGAGGTGGAGCAGTTTGGCGACGACGGTCAGCATGCCGTCGAAGTGTCCCGGGCGCGAGGTGCCTTCCAGCCGCGCGCCCATGGCGCCCGCGGTGATCGTGACCTGGGGGGCGCCGCCCGGGTAGACCTCGTCGGCGGACGGTGCGAAGACGGCGTCGGCGCCCGCCTCCGCCGCGGTCTTCAGATCGGCTTCGAGCGTGCGGGGGTAGCGCTCAAGATCCTCGCCCGCGCCGAACTGGAGCGGGTTGACGAAGACGGTGACCACCACGAACCCGTCGGCACCGGCATGGGCGCGGGCGGCCCGTACGAGGCTCGCGTGCCCGTCGTGGAGCGCCCCCATGGTCATCACCACCGCGATACGGCCGGGGGCCGCGCGCCTCTCCAGGAGGCGGTCGAGGTCCGCGCGCGTGGGGGCGAGTTCGAGGCTCATCGGATGGTCTCCACGTCTCCAGGATGCGCGTGCGCGGCGCTCTTCGCGGTGCCCTTGGCGGTCCTCTTCGCCGTGCCCTTGGCGGTCCTCTTCAGATGCGCGTCAGGACGCGCGTCAAGAAGCGTGCGTGTGGTCATCGGGAGTCCCCGGCACCGTCGCCGCGGGCGTCCCCGAGGGCGTCGCCGCCGGCAAGGACGTCGAGAAGGTCCTCCGCCAGCTCGGGCTTGAGCAGACCGTGTGCCAGCGCCCGGTCCGCGGTCGTACGGGCCATCGCGAGATACCCCGCCACGGCGCCCGGCGCGTGTGTGCGCAACTCCGCGACATGCGCGGCGACCGTACCCGCGTCCCCGCGCGCTACAGGCCCGGTGAGCGCGGCGTCCCCGGAACGCAGCGCGTTGTCCAGCGCGGCGCCGAGCAGCGGGCCGAGCATCCTGTCGGGCGCTTCGACCCCGGCGGTGCGCAGCAGCTCCATCGACTGGGCGACCAGCGTGACCAGGTGGTTCGCGCCCAGGGCGAGGGCCGCGTGGTAGAGCGGACGCGACTCCTCCGCGATCCACTCGGGCTCGCCGCCCATCTCGATGACCAGCGCCTCGGCCGCCAGCCGCAGCTCCTCGGGGGCGGTGACGCCGAAGGAGCAGCCGGCCAGCCGCTGGACGTCCACGGACGTGCCGGTGAAGGTCATCGCGGGGTGGAGGGCAAGCGGCAGGGCGCCCACGCGCAGGGCCGGGTCGAGCACCTTGGCGCCGTACCGCCCCGAGGTGTGCACGAGGAGCTGTCCCGGCCGTACGGCACCGGTCTCCGCGAGCCCGTCGACCAGTCCTGGCAGGGCGTCGTCGGGAACGGTCAGCAGCACCAGATCGGCGCGGGCGAGGACTTCGGCGGGGGTGACGATCGGGATGTCGGGCAGCAGCGCGGCGGCCCTCCGCACAGAGGCGTCCGATACGCCCGAGACGGCGACCGGACGGTGTCCGGCGAGCCGGAGCGACGCGGCCAGGGCCGGGCCGACGCGGCCCGCTCCGACGACACCGACCGTGAGCCGCGCGGGGCGGTCCCGGGGATCGAGGGGTTCCTGTGCTGTTGGGTTCACGCGGTGGGGCCTTCCGTTCCAGTCCGCGGTGGGTACCGGACGATTTCTCGCCATGCTACGCCAGCCTCGCGGCCCGCCACTTGGCTGTCCACAGGCTGTGGGCAGGGGGCCGCGCGTGGGCGATGATCGGTCCATGGGAAAGACAAGTGAGCAGGCCGGTGGCGGCGATCGGGCGGACCGGGCGGACCGGGCCGACCTGTTCGATCAGGCCGACCGGGCAGACCGGGCTGACCGGGCGGACCGGGCTGACGGGGCTGACCGCGCCGATCGGATCCAAGAGGCCGGGTGGCCCGACAGCGAGAAGACCGCGCAGGAAGCGCGGCGACGCAGACTGGCCGCGTGGCGGGCCTCGGAGCGGCTGATGCTCCGGGCGCCGATGGACCTGCCGATGGGCGAACGGCTGACCGCTCTGGCCGCGGACGCGGGGTCCGTGTACGACATGGACGAGCATCCGGACCTGTACGGCGACGGGATCGTCGCGGAGCTGGAGCGACGGGTGGCCGCGCTGCTCGGATTCCCGGCCGCGGCCTTCTTCCCGACGGGCACGATGGCGCAGCAGGCGGCGCTGCGCAGCTGGGCGGGGCGTACGGGCAACAGCACGGTGGCGCTGCATCCGCTCGCCCACCCCGAGGTGCACGAGGCCGGTGCGCTGTCGGTGGTCAGCGGGGTGCGTACGGTCCATCCGACCAAGGAACCGCGGTTGCCGACCGCCGAGGAGATCCACGACCTGGCCGAGCCCTTCGGCACGCTGATGCTGGAACTGCCGCTGCGTGACGCGGGGTTCGTCCTGCCGTCCTGGGACGAGCTGGTGGCGACCGTGGCCGCGGCGCGGGAGCGGGACGCGGTGGTGCATGTCGACGGCGCGCGGCTGTGGGAGTGCGCCTCGCACTTCGGGCGTCCGCTCGACGAGATCGCGGGGCTCGCGGACAGCGTGTACGTGTCCTTCTACAAGTCGCTCGGCGGGCTGTCGGGCGCGGTGCTCGCCGGTCCCCGGGAGCTGGTGGAGGAGGCGCGGGTCTGGCGGCACCGCTATGGGGGCCAGGTCTTCGAGCAGTACCCGGCGGCGCTGACGGCCCTCCTGGGCCTGGAGCGCGAACTGCCGAAGCTGCCCTCGTACGTGGCGCACGCGCGCGTGGTGGCCGCGGCGCTGGCGGAGGGCCTGGCGGCGTCCGCCGTCCCGTGGTTCCGCGTACACCCGGAGCCGCCGCACACCCATCAGTTCCAGGTGTGGCTGCCGTACACCCCGGATGTGCTGAACGAGGCGGCGGTGCGGCAGGCGGAGGAGACGAAGACGGCGCTGTTCCGGGTCTGGTCGCCGCCGCCCGCCGCCCTTCGCGGTCTTGCCTTCACGGAGGTCACGGTGGGGGAGCCGGGGCTGGAGTGGACGGCGGAGGAGGTACGGGCGGCGGTCGAGGAGTTCGTGACCCGGGTGCTGGAGGCGCGGTCCTGAGGGGCTGAACGGTCCTGAGGGGCTGAACGGTCCTGAGGGGCTGAACCGGTCCTCAGGGGCTGAACGGTCCTGAAGGCGGGTGCGGAGGGCAGGTCCGGAGGGGTGCCCTCCGGGCCCGCCCCATCGCGTCCGCGTCCGCCCCGCTTGACGCGGGCCGTCAATCGGCGGACCGGTTGTCAGTGGCGGCGTGCACCATGGCTTCATGAGCGTGTTCATCGACATCACCGGCCTGCCCCGGGAGCGGATCACCTTCGGCCCGTCCCCGCTGGCGGAGCTGGGTGCCGCCCTGCACGTGCTCTCCGAGCCCGCACACCACGCCGGGCTGCACGGCTGGATCACCACCACCAGCGCCGCGCTCAAGCCCGAGCTGGCCGACCGGCTGCACGAAGCGGACTTCCTCTGGCGGTCGGCCCGCGCCGACATCCTGCTGCCCGCCGTGCCCCGGGAGACCCTCGCGGAGGAGCTGGACGACCTCGATCTGGTGGACGACGAGACGTATGTGGCGGCGGCCCTGGAGATCTCCTGCGCCAGCCAGTACGGCGACGGGCTGCCCTCGCCGCTCGTCGACGCGGACGTGCGGCGGCGCGCGCTGGAGCTGGCGACGGCCCGCGGTCCACGCCAAGCCGCGTTCGTACGCCAGATGCTGGCGGATCCGCCCGGGGTCAGGGCCTGGATACGGCGGCTGCTCGAAGACTGCGAGGAGGCGTTCTTCGCGGACACCTGGCGGCGCGTCCGGGTCCAGCTCGCCGCCGACGCCCGGCACAAGACCGAGATGCTGCGCCGCAAGGGCCTCGCGGAGGCCGTCGCCGCGGTCTCCCCCGCCATCGCGCTGGAGGAGGACGGGCTCCGTACGAGGATCGTGATCGACAAGCTGGCCCACGGCCGTGGGGCCGCGACGGGACGGGGGCTGACGTTCCTGCCCACCGCCTTCGGCTGGCCCCATCTGGTGGCGCTGCACACGCCCGGCTGGCGGCCGGTCGTGCAGTATCCGGTCTCCGCGCGTGAGCTGACGGACGCCACGTCCGTCGACACGGTCAAGCTGCGGCTGGAGGCAGTCGCCCACCCCATGCGGATGCGGCTGTGCCGGAGCCTGGCCCGCGGCTCGTACTCGACAGGCGAGTTGGCCGATACGTACGGGATCACCGCGCCCGAGGTCTCCCGGCATCTGGCAGTGCTGCGGAAGGCGGGGCTGCTGACGACCCAGCGGCGCGGGCGCTATGTGCTGCATCAGCTGGATGTCGCCGTGGTGGCCCGGCTCGGGAGCGACTTCCTGGAGGGGGTGCTGCGCTGACGGCCCGCCACCCCGGGGTCGGCCGGTCCGTACGGATGTGCTCGGCGAGCAGCGCGAAGTGCCCCGCCCGGCTCAGCCTCCCCCGCCGCCGGCCCGCACCAGTCCCGTCTCGTAGGCGAGGACGACCACCTGCACGCGGTCGCGCAGTCCGAGCTTGGTGAGGATCCGGCCGACGTGCGTCTTCACGGTCGCCTCGGAGAGCACCAGCCGGCCGGCGATCTCCCCGTTCGACAGCCCCTGCGCGACCAGCAGCAAGACCTCGCGCTCGCGGTCGGTCAGCCGGTCCAGCTCCTTGTGCCGCGGCTTGTCCTGGCTGGGCAGCATCGGCGCGAAGCGGTCCAGCAGCCGCCGGGTGGTGGACGGGGCGACGACGGCGTCACCGCTGTGCACCGAGCGGATCGCGTTGAGCAGTTCGCCCGGCGGCACATCCTTCAGCATGAAGCCGCTCGCCCCGGCCTTGAGCCCGGAGAACGCGTACTCGTCCAGGTCGAAGGTGGTCAGGATGAGCACCTTCGGAGCGTTGGGCTCCGCACAGATCCTGCGGGTGGCCTCGACGCCGTCCAGCCGGGGCATACGGACGTCCATCAGGACGACATCCACGGCGGTGGCGCGGAGGTTCTCGATCGCCTCCGCGCCGTCCCCGGCCTCCGCGACGACCTCCATGTCGGGCTGCGCGGCCAGCACCATACGGAATCCGGTGCGCAGCAGCACCTGGTCGTCGACGAGCATGACGCGGATCGACATCTGCGGGGTCCTTGTCCGGTAGGAGGAAGTGGGCCGGTGAGAGGGGCTGGGCGCGGACGCTTGTGCCGACCGCGCGGCCGACACGCTGTTCGGTGCGCCGTTCGGTGCGCTGTTTCGGCGCACCGCTCAGTGCGCGGGTTTCAACGGCAGCAGCGCGCTGATCCGGAAGCCGCCGCCGGGGCGCGGCCCGGCGTCCAGTGTGCCGCCGACCATACCCACCCGCTCCCGCATGCCGATGAGCCCATGACCGCGCCCGTCGGCCCCGCCGTCCACGTACAGCTCGTGGGCCGCGCCCCGCCCGTCGTCCTCGACGAGCAGCCCGAGCCCGTCGTCGAAGTAGACCAGACGGACGCTGGCGCCCACATCGGGTCCGCCGTGCTTGCGGCTGTTGGTGAGGGCCTCCTGCACAATGCGGTACGCGGTCAGCTCCACCCCGCTGGGCAGCGGCCTCGGGGTGCCCTCGATCCGGAAGTCCACGGTCAGCCCGGCGCCCCGCACGTTCTCGATCAGTTCCTCGATCTGTCCGACATCGGGCTGCGGAACGTATTCGCCGCCCTCCTTGGCGTCACCGGTCCGCAGCACGCCCAGCAGTCTGCGCATCTCGGCGAGCGCCTGCCTGCCGGTGCTCGAAATGGTTTCCAGTGCCTGTTTGGCCTGGTCGGGGGCGGCGTCCAGCACATAGGCGGCGCCGTCGGCCTGGACCACCATCACGGAGACGTTGTGCGCGACGACATCGTGCAGCTCGCGGGCGATCCTGGCCCGCTCGGCGGCGACCGCCACCTTGGCCTGCGCCTCACGCTCCTTCTCCAGCCGGGTGGCGCGCTCCTCCAGCTGGTCGAGATAGGCCCGGCGGGTACGGACGGAGTCGCCGAGCACCCAGGCGAGGACGAACGGCACGCAGATGACGATGGTGACGAAGACCTGGCCCAGGACGCTCTCGGTGGGATCGTCCCGCCAGCGCGCCTGCGCCGCGGGGGTGGCGAGCAGTCCGCCGGTCAGCGCGAGCCGCGAGGCCCAGCGCGGCCCGCCCTGCGCGGCGACGGTGTAGATGATCACGAGCATCGCGAAGTCGGCCGGATTGGGCCGCACATCCAGGGCGAGCTGGGCGAGGCCCAGGCCCAGCACGAGCAGCAGCACCTTCTCCGGCGCGCGACGGCGCAGCGCGACGGACAGGCTCAGCAGCAGGACCAGCGGGATGGCCGCCAGCCTCGTGCCGACGCCCTCGTTGTCCTGCACCACCCACAACAGGGACAGCCCGAAGAGCAGGACAGCCCAGAAGCTGTCGACGCCCGTCGGGTGTCCGCGGAGAAAGTCGTAGAAGCGCTGCACGTAACCCAGCGTAGTGAGGCGGACAAGGGGGACGGGTCAGCCGGAGGGCCGATCCGATCGGCGGAATCGTACTCCCCAAGGTGGAGACTTGACGCCGTGACGGATGAGACGTGTAAGTCGCCCGGGGCTCCGGGTACGGCGCGAGGCGCGACGGACGGCCGGTGCGCCCCCGGAGCGCTCCGCTGGCGTACGGCAGCCGAGCGCGCGCTGTACGGCCCGGACGGCTTCTATCTGCGCCCCGAGGGACCGGCCGGGCACTTCCGTACGTCGGTCCACGCCTCCCCGCTCTTCGCCGCCGCGGTCGCCCGGCTGCTGGCCGGGACCGCCGAGCGGCTGGGCATGGACGAGGTGGCGTTCGTCGATGTCGGCGCGGGCCGCGGCGAGCTGCTTTCGGGGGTCCTGGCCGCGCTCCCGGACGGGCTCGCGGTGCGGCCGTACGCCGTCGAGCGCGCCCCGCGTCCCACGGGCCTGGACCCCCGTATCGAGTGGTGCCCGGAGCCGCCGCCCGGGGTGAGCGGGCTGCTCTTCGCGAACGAATGGCTCGACAACGTCCCCGTCGACATCGCCGAGACCGGCCCCGACGGGGTCGTACGGTACGTCCTCGTCCGGCCGGACGGCTCCGAGGAACCGGGCGACCCGGTCGAGGGCCCCGACGCCGAATGGCTCGCCCGCTGGTGGCCGCCGGCCGGCCCCGGCACCCGCGCGGAGATCGGCCGGCCGCGCGACGAGGCGTGGGCGGCGGCCGTCGCCACCCTGGAGCGGGGGCTCGCGGTCGCGGTCGACTACGCGCATGTACGGGACGCCCGGCCGCCCTTCGGTACTCTGACGGGCTTCCGGGCGGGCCGGGAGGTGCCCCCCGTACCGGACGGCACCCTCGATCTCACGGCCCATGTGGCGCTGGACGCCTGTGCCCTGCCCGGCGCGGAACTGCTGGGCCAGCGCGAGGCCCTGCACCGGCTGGGGGTGAGCGGCCGACGGCCGCCGCTGTCCCTCGCCACCACGGATCCGGCGGCCTATGTGCGGGCGCTCGCGGCGGCCGGGGAGGCGGCGGAGCTGACGGCCCGTGGCGGCCTCGGGGACTTCGGCTGGCTCATGCAGCCCATCGGCCTCGGAGGCACAAGCGGAGGCACGGGCGAAGGCACGATCGGAGGCATCATCGGAGGCACGACCGGCGCTCTGAGAGACTGTCGCCCATGACGGAGACCACCCGGACGACGGTCGGTATCGGCGGCGCGGCCGAGAGCACGGACATGGTGCTCAACATCGGCCCGCAGCACCCCTCCACCCACGGGGTGCTCCGGCTCCGGCTCGTGCTCGACGGCGAGGTGATCCAGCAGGCGGAGCCGGTCATCGGCTATATGCACCGGGGCGCGGAGAAGCTTTTCGAGGCGCGCGACTACCGGCAGGTCCTGGTCCTCGCCAACCGCCACGACTGGCTCTCGGCGTTCTCCAACGAGCTGGGCGTGGTGATGGCCGTCGAGCGGATGCTCGGCATGGAGGTGCCCGAGCGCGCCGTATGGACCAGAACGCTGCTCGCCGAGCTGAACCGGGTGCTCAACCATCTGATGTTCCTCGGCTCGTACCCCCTCGAACTGGGCGGTATCACCCCGGTGTTCTACGCGTTCCGGGAGCGCGAGGAGCTTCAGGGCGTGATGGAGGAGATCTCCGGCGGCCGGATGCACTACATGTTCAACCGGGTCGGCGGCCTCAAGGAGGACCTTCCCGCGGGCTGGCAGGGGCGCGCCAGGTCCGCGATCGCGTCCGTGCGCTCGCGGATGGACGTGTACGACCGGCTGGTGCTCGGCAACGAGATCTTCCGGGGCCGTACCCGCGGGGTTGGGGTGCTGTCGCGGGAGACGGTCCACGCGTACGGGGTGTCCGGGCCGATCGCCCGCGCCTCCGGGGTCGACTTCGATCTGCGCCGCGACGAGCCGTACCTCGCGTACGGCGAACTGCGCGACACGCTCAGGGTCGTGACCCGCGAGGAGGGCGACTGTCTGGCGCGGTTCGAATGTCTGCTGGAGCAGACGCACAACGCGCTGGCCCTGGCGGACGCCTGTCTGGACCGGATCGCGGAGCTGCCGCCCGGGCCGATCAACCAGCGGCTGCCCAAGGTGCTGAAGGCGCCCGAGGGGCATACGTACGCGTGGACCGAGAACCCTCTCGGCATCAACGGCTATTACCTGGTGTCGAAGGGCGAGAAGACGCCGTACCGGCTGAAGCTGCGCTCGGCCTCGTTCAACAACATCCAGGCGCTGACCGAGTTGCTGCCCGGGACGCAGGTCGCCGACATGGTCGCGATCCTGGGCTCGCTGTTCTTCGTCGTCGGCGACATCGACAAGTAACGCGCCCCGGGGGCCGCGCCCCCACGCGCCCCCCTCGCCGCTCCGCCTCGCGCTCGCTCAGCGGCCTGCCGTCATCAGCCGCTGATCGCGTCGCGCAGCTCTCCCATTTCGAGCGGCTCGGTCTCGTCGTGCACGGTCAGATCGATGACCTGCCCGATACCCCGCTCCTCGGCCCTGCGCCGCTCGGCGAGAGCCTCCTCGCCCACCACGTCCGCGAGGTCCTCGCGCTCGACGCGCGCCAGTTCGGCGGCCGGTGCGGACCCCTTGGTGTCGTCCGCGTCCGCCTTCTTGAGCCCGCCGGGCGCGTTCTGCGCGGTGGCCTGCGCACCGAAGAAGTCGAAACCGCCCTCGGGCCGCCGCGCGGGACGGCCCTGCGGGGCGTACGGGACGATCGCGGAGGCCGTGGGCACGCGGGTGGCCGGGAGGGCGGACGACGGGCGGTTGTGCTGTTCGGCCCCGGCGCCCGCCGCGTGCTTCCCCCGCGACTCCCCCGCCTCCGTGGACCGCTCCGCGAGATCGCGCGCACGCGCCGCCTCGACCGTATGCCTCGCCTGCTGGACCGCGGCGTTGCGCGACAGTTCGTCCAGGGCCCGCGCGGCGCTGACGAACGCCGCCTTGGTGGGCGTGCTGCCCGCGGCGGGCAACGCCTTGGGGACGGCCGACGCCTCCAGGGCGAGCTGACGCCGCCCCTCCAGCGCGGTGGCGCGCTCGGTCTCCGCGGTGGCGTACCGGCGCAGCAGCGCGGCGTGCTCACCGCGCAGCCCGGCCAGCTCGATCCGCTTGGCGCGCAGTTTGGCCTCAAGCTTGAGGCGCAGCTCGCGCGACTCCTCGACGTCGCCTTCCAGTTCGGCTATGCGCTCCTCGGCCTTCCAGCCGTCGCTCTCCCGCGCGCGCGTCAGCTCGGCGACCCGGCGGCCGGCGGCGCGGTCCCAACCACGCATGAAGACCGCGCCGGTGACCGCCGCGGCGGCCGTCACCGCGACCAGACCGCGGAGCACCACGGGCTCCGCGAGGAACCAGGCGCCCGCGGCACAGAGAACCGCGGCTCCGGCGACCGCCGTCGGCGGCAGAAGCTTGTGGAGGGGTGGGGAATGGCGGTGGCGTCCACGTGGCATGGCCTGAAATTTACCGTGCGTGGAGACCGAATGGGGGGCCGGTCGGACAATCTTTCTCGGCCCGTTGCCGGCCTTCCTCCCCATCCACTCCTGTTTCCTCTACAGAACTCCGTTTTGCCTGGCGCCGGTTACCGCGCGGACGCCGTCCGGCCACTACTTCTTGACCAGACCTTTGGACTCCAGGTACTCCTTGGCGACATCCTCGGGCTTCGCACGCTCGGCATCGACCTTGAGGTTCAACTTCGCCAGATCGTCCGTGGTCAGCGCGTCGGTCAGCTTGCCCAGCACATCGGCTATCTCCGCCGAACCGGCGTCCTTGGCATTGACCACCGGCAGTACGTTGTCGGCGTTCTGGAGCTTCTTGTCGTCCTCAAGCACGACGAGTCCGAAGCTGTCGAGCGTGCCATCGGTGGTGCTGCTCAGAACCACCTGGTCCACACCGTCCTTGACGGCCTGCTTGGACTGCGGGGTGCCGACGCCCTTGGGGTCGATGCCCGCCACATCGATGCCGTACGTCTTCTTCAGACCCGGCGCGCAGAAGGGCCGGACCTCGCACTCGTCGCCCGCCGCGATCTTCACCTTGATCTTCGACTTGCCAAGATCGGAAAGCGTCTTCAGCTTGTTCTTCTCGGCGAATTCCTTGGTCACCGCGAAGGCATTCTGATCGACGGCCTGACCGGCGGGCAGCACCTTCAGTCCCAGCGGCTCGGCGAGCTTCGTCAGCTCGGCGACCGTCGCGGCGGCGTCGCTGGACGCGAGCGGCTTCTCCTCGGCCGCCTTGGCGCCGTTCACCTTGGCGTTGAGGAATTCCGTGATCGTCGCGGCGTATTCGGGCACCACGTCGATCTCGCCCTTCTCCAGGGACGGTTCGTACAGCTCACGGTTCTTCACCGTGGTGACGGACGTGGAGTAGCCGGCGTCGCCCAGGATCTGGGCGTACAGCTCCGCCAGCACCTTGGACTCCGTGAAGGCCGCCGCGCCGATGACGAGCGAGCCCTTCTCCCCCGAGCCGGAGCCGGAACCGGAGTCGGCGGCGCCGCTCTTGTCCTTCTCCAGGCTGTCGCCGCCGCACGCGGCGAGCGAGGTGGTCAGGGCCACCACTCCCAGTACGGCACCCGCGAGGCGCGAGGTCTTGCTCATGAGGTTCACCATCTCCAAGAAGCCATTGGGTCGGTCGTCAGACGGTCGTGCGCGAGGGCCGGGCGGCGAGCGAGGGCGCCGGGTCGATGACCCGGTCCAGCGCCACCAGCACGCCTTCGACGAGCAGCGCGAGCAGCGCGACGAGCAGTGCGCCCGCGACCACCTGCGGGGTGTTGTACGTGTTGAAGCCGGCGGTGATGATCCGGCCGAGGCCGCCCTGTCCCACCATCGCCGCGATGGTGGCGGTGGCCACCACCTGTACGGAGGCCGAGCGGAGCCCGGTCATGATCAGCGGGTACGCGAGGGGCAGTTCGACCCGTACGAAGAGCTGGCGCCCGGACATGCCCATCCCCCGGGCGGCCTCCACGACCGCGCTGTCCACCTCCCGCATCCCGACATAGGCGTTGGTCAGCAGGGGCGGCACGGCGAAGAGCACCAGCGCGATGATCGTCGGCACCGAGCCCGAGTTGCGCAGCGGCGAGACCATGAACAGGGCGAGCACGGCGAACACCGGCACCGCACGGCCCACATTGGAGATATTGATCGCGAGCGCGCCGCCCTTGCCGATATGCCCCAGATAAAGGGCTATGGGCAGGGCTATGGCGCACGCCAGCGCGAGGGCGACCCCGCTGACAAGTGCGTGCTCTTCCAGCCGCCGCCACACCCCGCTGTCGCCGGACCAGTTGGCACCGGTCGTCAGCCAGCTGACCGCCTCTCCCAGAACTCCCATGGTCAGCCCACCGCCTTCAGCGCGTCGGCCGGCACGGCTTTACGGCCGGACGTACGTGTCGGACGTATGCGCGTCCAGGGCGTCAGCAGCCGCTGCGCTCCGAGCAGCAGCAGATCGGCGACCACCGCGAGCAGCACACACAGCACCGAGGCCGTCAGCACCTGCGCCTTGAAGAAGCTCGGCAGCGCGTCCTCGATGAGATTGCCGAGCCCGCCCCGGCCGACGATCGACCCGACGGTGGTCAGCGCGACCGTCGACACCGTCGCTATGCGCAGGCCCGCCATCAGCGCGGGCAGCGCCAGGGGCAGCTCGACCTCCCAGAGCAGCCGCCCCGGTCCGTATCCCATCCCGCGGGCCGCCTCCCGTGCCTCTTCCGGCACCGCTTCGAGCCCCGCGATGATGTTCCGCACGAGAATCGTCAGTGAATAGAGCACCAGGCCGGTGATCACCAGACCGGCGGAGAGCCCGAAGAGCGGCAGCAGCAGCGAGAACATCGCCAGCGACGGAATCGTGTAGAGCAGCGTCGTCAGCCCCAGCACCGGTCCGGCGAATGACGGCCTGCTCCGCGCCAGCAGGGCCAGCGGAAATGCCACCAGCAGCCCTATGACGACCGAGACCGCGGTGATCCACACATGCTGGACCGTGGCGTCGATCAACTCCTGACTACGGGAGCGGAGATATTCCCCGCAGATCCAGTCGTTCGCCGCCAGGCACCCTTGCGTACTCATCCATCCCCGCCTCCCCCGTCTTCCCGAACGTATGTCTGGCTCTATGCCCTGGCGACCCTAACCCCGACCACTGACATTCGCGGAAGCCCGCCACATTCCAGCAACATGGCCTTCACACAACACGTCGCACAATGGGGAACCATGATCCGATTCGAGCACGTCACCAAGCGGTACCCGGACGGTACGACCGCTGTCGACGACCTCTCCTTCGAGGTCCCCCAGGGCGAACTGGTCACGCTCGTCGGGCCTTCCGGCTGTGGCAAGACCACCACGATGAAAATGGTCAACCGTCTCATCGAGCCGACCGAGGGACGGATATTCCTCGACGGGGACGACATATCCGCCATCGACCCGGTGCAGCTCAGGCGCCGTATCGGCTATGTCATCCAGCAGGTCGGTCTCTTCCCGCACAAGACGGTCCTGGAGAACACCGCGACCGTCCCGCATCTGCTGGGCTGGCAGCGCGCCAAGGGCCGTGAGCGCGCCGCCGAACTCCTCGACCTGGTCGGTCTCGACCCGTCCGTCTACGGCGACCGCTACCCCGAGCAGCTCTCCGGCGGCCAGCGCCAGCGCGTCGGCGTGGCCCGCGCCCTGGCGGCCGATCCGCCCGTCCTGCTGATGGACGAGCCGTTCGGCGCGGTCGACCCCGTCGTACGCGACCATCTCCAGAGCGAGTTCCTCAAGCTCCAGGCGGCGGTCCGGAAAACTGTGCTGTTTGTCACGCACGACATCGAGGAAGCGGTCCGGCTCGGTGACCGTATCGCCGTCTACGGGCAGGGCAGGATCGAACAGTTCGACGCCCCCGCCGCCGTGCTCGGCGCTCCCGCCACCCCGTATGTCGCCGATTTCGTCGGCGCGGACCGGGGTCTGAAGCGGCTCTCCGTCACCTCCATCGAGGAGGGCGACCTCGAACAGCCGCCCGTCGTCCATCTCGACGACCCGCTGGCCCGCGCCGCGGCGAAGCTCGCCAAGGAGGGCGCGCGCTGGGCCGTCGTCCTGGACTCGGCCGACAATCTGCACGGCTGGATCTCCACCGAGCAGACCGGCGCCTCCGGGACCGTACGGGAGCACGCGCGCCGGATGGAGGCATGGCTGCCGGTCGGCGCCTCCCTGAAGCAGGCGTTCGCCACGATGCTCCAGCACGACGCGGGATGGATCGCGGTGATCGACGAGGCGGAGACGGGACGCTTCCTCGGGGTCCTCACACCGGCCAGGCTGCACGAGGCGCTGCGCCGGTCGATCGACGCGGACGCGCAGGCCATCCCCCGTACGGAGGTGGAGCTGGAGACGGTCAGCAAGGTCGCCTCCGTCTGAGGGCCGCCGCCACAACGACGGCTGGGCGATCAGTTCGAGTAGAGCCGCCCGCTCATCCACTCCAGGGCCGGCGGGATCTCCCGGCGCCAGGTGTTGAAGTTGTGCCCGCCGCTGTCGAGGATGATCGACGACACATGCGAGGGCGCCTTGACCTTGCTGATGAACGTCCGCGTGGCCTTGAGATTTCCCTCGCCCTTCTTGGACGAGGTGACCAGGAAGGACACCGGGCCCTGCGGCCGGTTGTCCAGGCTCCACAGCAGGTCGGAGCGGTTGCGCAGCTGCTTGTCGCCCCGGAAGAGATCACCGGTCGTCGGATCGACGGGCGCCTTGTAGTACGCCGAGAGCCCGACGCCCACGGAGTACCGCTCCGGATGGTGCATGGCGATCTTCAGCGCGCAGTAGCCGCCGGTGGAGTTGCCGATGATGCCCCAGCTCTTCGGCTCGCGCCCGACCCGGTACGTCCGGGACATCGCCAGCGGCAGATCCTTGGCGAAGAACGTCTCCGTCTGCGGACCGCGCGGGATGTCCACGCACTCGGTGTCCCTCGGCGGCGCCACCGTGGGCCGCAGCATCACCAGCACCATCGGCTGCATCTTGCCGTCCTTGGCCAGCTGCCAGGCGGTCTTCGGATAGTTCAGCTGCTTGATCAGGTTCTCCGCCATCCCCGGATAGCCGGTGAGCACCACGGCGACCGGGAAGGTCCGGTGCACGAATCCCCGCCGGAAGTACTCCGGTGGGAGATAGACGTACGCGGTGCTGTCGATCCCGGACTTCGGGCCGCTGACGACGATCCGCTGGACCTGGCCGGCCACCGAGGGCACCGAACCGCCGGGCGTGGGCGTCCGCTGGGTGTCCATCACCGTCACGTGAGTGCCCCCGGCCGAATGGTCGACGACCGCCCCCAGATCCTGCTTGCGCCCGAACAGGTCGGACCACGATCCGTAGAAGAGGAAGGAGTTGTTGGCGACGAGACCGACCGCCATGAACACCGCCACCTGCGTGGCCAACAGCAGTCCGATCCGGCCGAGCACCACGCGTGGCGTACCGCGCGACAGGCGCGGCCAGAGCCAGATGGTCACGACGAACAGCCCAACAGCCAGCAGGACGGCCAAGATCAGGACTTTACGGCTGGTAAGACCCATATCGACCGAGCTTTCTCCTGTGAGATTTTCCGAAACGCTGAGGAACCCGACCTCCGAAAGCCCCGTCCTAGAGGTCGCAAAATGTCCGGCCCGCGAAGAAGAGGCGGAGACGGGCACCACACTCTCTCGCGGAACCACGGGAAGCGATGTCTGTGACTCAGGATGGGGATAAATCGGGATCGGTTCCGGGTCGGTCACAGCACAACACGGGCATACCGCCTGGGCCACTGACACGCCGTCCGCTCCGCGGCCCGCGCCCCGAATCCGTCCCCGCACTGGTCGGCACCGCCTGCACTCTCGTCGGGCTGATGGATATCGCCACCGGCGTCTTCCCCCGCTTCCGCCACAGCCGGATGCACGCCTTCGCCGAGGTGCTGCCCGGGGCGCTCGGACCCCTGTCCGCCGCGCTCTCCATCAGCGCCGGCGTACTCCTGCTGCTGCTCGCGCACGGTCTGAAACGCCGTAAACGCCGCGCCTGGCGGGCCGCGGTCGTCCTGCTGCCCGGGGGCGCCGTGGCGCAGTTCGGCTACCGGCACTCGCTCCTGGGCACCCTGCTCCCGCTGATACTGCTCGCCCTGCTGCTGCGCCACCGCCGGGAGTTCGCCGCGCTGCCCGACCCGCACAGCCGCTGGAAGGCGCTGGCCAACTTCTTCCTCATGGGCGCGGGCTCCATCGGCCTCGGACTGATCGTCGTCAGCGTCCATCCGCACCGGACCGTCGGCAACCCCGGCCTCGCCGAACGGCTCGAACACGTGCTGTACGGCCTGATCGGCCTCGACGGGCCCATCGACTACAGCGGCGTCGTGAGCGGCACCGTCGGCGACTCCCTCGGCGCGCTCGGCCTGCTCACCGCCCTCACCACCGGCTATCTCGCCTTCCGCCCCGAACACCCCGCCGCCCGCCTCACCGAGGACGACGAACGACGGCTGCGCGCCCTGCTCGCCCGGCACGGCGGACGTGACTCCCTCGGCCACTTCGCCCTGCGCCGCGACAAGGGCGTGGTCTTCTCCCCCAGCGGCAAGGCCGCCGTCTGCTACCGCGTCGTCTCGGGGGTGATGCTCGCCAGCGGCGACCCGATCGGCGATGTCGAGGCCTGGCCCGGCGCCATCGAACGCTTCATGGACGAGGCCAAGGCCCACTCCTGGACGCCCGCCGTCATGGGCTGCGGCGAGACGGGCGGCGAGGTCTGGACCCGCGAGACCGGACTCGACGCGCTGGAGCTGGGCGACGAGGCGGTGGTGGACGTGCCGGATTTCTCCCTGCACGGACGCGCCATGCGGAACGTACGCCAGATGGTGAAGCGCATCGAGCGCGCCGGCTACGAAACGCGGGTGCGGCGCGTCCGTGACCTCTCCGCCGGCGAGCTGGCCAGGATCCGCGGCGCCGCCGCCGACTGGCGCGGCACCGACACGGAACGCGGCTTCTCCATGGCCCTCGGGCGGATCGGCGACCCCGCCGACGGCGACTCCGTGATCGCCACGGCCCACAAGCCCGGCGAGGACGCCACCGGCCCGTACGGCGACCTGAAGGCCGTACTCCACTTCGTCCCGTGGGGTACGGACGGGATGTCCCTGGACCTGATGCGCCGCGACCGCTCCGCCGACCCCGGCATGAACGAACTGCTGATCGTCGCCGCCCTGCACGCCGCCCCCGCGCTCGGGGTGGCACGGATCTCCCTCAACTTCGCGATGTTCCGCTCGGCGCTCGCCCGCGGCGAACGACTGGGCGCGGGACCGGTCCTGCGCGGCTGGCGGAAGCTGCTGGTCTTTCTCTCCCGCTGGTTCCAGATCGAGTCGCTGTACCGCTTCAACGCCAAGTTCCAGCCGCGCTGGGAGCCCCGCTTCGTGGTCTTCCGCAGCACCGGCGAACTGCCCAGGATCGGCCTCGCCGCGATGCGGGCCGAAGGCTTCGTCACCCTCGCGCTGCCCCGCCCGCTGCGCCGCCTCACCCGCGACCGGCACCCCCGCCCCTGCGCCCACGACACCGCGGGCCCGCCCGACCACGAGATCCGTACCGCCTGAGGATGCGTCCGGCCCGCCCGGGAGTGTGTCACTCGCCCGTCGCGCGGATCCGGCCCCGTCGCGCGGATCCGGCCGGGCGGCCCACCCCCGGGGAGACCCCCTAGGGTGGGCGTATGAGTACGTTGCGCGCGCGGGGCGCGGTCGAGGGGCTCCCGGAGTGGGACCGCTGTGCGGTGATGGGCGTCATCAATGTGACGCCCGATTCCTTCTCCGACGGTGGCCGCTGGTTCGACACCACCGCCGCCGTCAAGCACGGTCTCGATCTTGTCGCCGAGGGCGCGGACCTGGTGGACGTCGGCGGTGAGTCGACCAGGCCCGGCGCCACCCGCGTGGACGAGGACGAGGAGCTCAGGCGCGTGATCCCCGTCGTACGGGGCCTCGCGGCCGAAGGCGTCACCGTCTCCGTCGACACCATGCGCGCCTCCGTCGCCGAGCAGGCCGTCGCGGCCGGTGCCGCGCTGGTCAATGACGTCAGCGGCGGACTCGCGGACCCCGCCATGGTGCCCGCGGTCGCCGCCGCGGACGTGCCTTTCGTGGTGATGCACTGGCGCGGTTTCAGCGAGCGGATGAACAGCCGCGCCATCTATACGGACGTCGTCGCGGAGGTCGTCGCCGAACTGCGCGCCCGGATGGACGCCGTGGTGGCCGGAGGCGTCGCCCCCGAGCGGCTTGTCATCGATCCCGGCCTCGGCTTCGCCAAGCAGGCCGAGCACGACCTCGCGCTCCTGGCGCACCTCACCGAGCTGCGTGCCCTGGGCCGGCCGCTTCTGGTCGCGGCCTCCCGTAAACGCTTCCTCGGACATGTCCTCGCCGGCGGCGAGGGCTCCCCGCCGCCCGCCCGCGAGCGCGACGCGGCCAGCGCCGCCGTCTCCGCGATCGCCGCCCACCAGGGCGCCTGGGCGGTCCGCGTCCATGAGGTACGGGCCACCGCCGACGCGGTACGGGTGGCCCGCGCCGTCGAGGGAGCCCAGTGACCGCGCGCACGGACAACGAACAGGTCGAGGTGGCCAACACCACCTTCTACGAGGCGATGGAGCGCGGTGACTTCGACGCCCTGTCCGCGCTCTGGCTGGACGGCGACGAGGACGGGATCTCCTGCGTCCACCCCGGCTGGCCCGTGCTCACCGGCCGCGGGGAAGTGCTCCGCTCGTACGCGCTGATCATGGCGAACACCGAGTACATCCAGTTCTTCCTGACCGATGTCGTGGTGTCGGTCTGCGCCGACACCGCGCTGGTGACCTGCACGGAGAACATCCTCAGCGGTGGCCCCGCCGAGGAGAGCGGCGAGCTCGGACCGCTCGTCGGCCAGCTGGTCGTCGCCACCAACGTCTTCCGCCGCACACCCGAAGGGTGGAAAATCTGGTCACATCATGGCTCACCGGTTCTGGCCGAAACCGATGAGGAAACGGACGACGAGACACCCGCGTGAGTGGGTAGGCAGCTCCTGCGGGCCGATCGGCGGTCCCGGGCAGGGCCGGCTGCCGGGCAACCCCACACCTGTCCCTCACCCCCGCACGAGAGCACTGTCCGTGCCCGCGGGTAGATTCAAATGAGGGAACCCAGCCGCCCGCACCCGGCCGGGTGCCCCGACGACCAACGACAGCAGGAGTGATTCGCGTGGATCGTGTCGCGCTGCGCGGCCTGAAGGCCCGCGGGCATCATGGCGTCTTCCCCCGGGAGCGCGAGGAGGGCCAGACCTTCATCGTGGACCTGATGCTCGGCCTAGACACCCGCCCCGCGGCTGCCGACGACGACCTGGCGAAGACCGTGCACTACGGGATCGTGGCCGAAGAGGTCGTGGAGGTCGTCCAGGGAGAGCCGGTCGATCTGATCGAGACGCTGGCGGAACGGATCGCCCAGCAGTGCCTGAAACACGACGGCGTCCAGGAGGTCGAGGTGGTCGTACACAAACCCGACGCCCCGATCACCGTCCCCTTCGACGATGTGACCATCACCATCACCCGGAGCCGAGTATGAGTGTGTTTTCCGCCAACGGTCCCCAGGGCGACCCGACCGTACAGCCGGTGCCCGCCTCCGTGGTCGCCCAGGTCGACGCCGCCGACACCACGCTGTCCAACCCGAAACGCGCCGTGGTCTCCCTCGGCTCCAACCTCGGCAATCGCCTGGAGACGATCCAGGGCGCCATCGACGCCCTGGAGGACACCCCGGGACTGCGGGTCAAGGCGGTCTCCCCGGTGTACGAGACCGAGCCCTGGGGCGTCGAGCCCGGCTCCCAGCCGTCCTACTTCAACGCGGTCGTCGTGATCAAGACGACGCTGCCGCCGTCCTCACTGCTGGAGCGCGGCCAGGCCATCGAGGAGGCCTTCGACCGGGTCCGCGAGGAGCGCTGGGGGGCGCGCACCATCGATGTGGACATCGTGGCGTACGCGGATGTCGTCTCGGACGACCCGCTGCTCACCCTCCCCCACCCCAGGGCCCATGAGCGCGCCTTCGTCCTCGCCCCCTGGCACGACGTGGAGCCGGAAGCGCAGGTCCCGGGCCGAGGCCCGGTCGCCGAACTGCTGGCGGACATCGGCCGAGGCGGTGTCCAGACCCGGACCGATCTGGAACTCCGCCTGCCCGAGTAGTGGTTAGGCTCAGCGGGGTCGGTACGGCGAGGATCGGTACAGCGAGGCGAAGGGCTTTCTCGGTGAAGCAGTTGCGGATCGGCGTCCTCGCCGGGCTGTTCGTGGTGGCGGGTGTGCTCTCCTGGGGCGCCGCCCGCCTGTGGGACTCCTTCGGGACACTGCCGAGCGTCCCCCTCGCGGCGCCGATCGTGCTCGCGGTGATCGCCGTGGTCCTGGCCGCGACGGCCCTCTCGCTGCGCGCGCGGCTGAAGGCCCAGCGGGAGCGCCGCCCCGGCGCGCAGGGCGTGAACCCACTGATGGCGGCCCGCGCGGTCGTCTTCGGCCAGGCCAGCGCCCTGGTCGCGGCCCTCGTCTCCGGAATGTACGGCGGCACGGGCGTCTTCCTGCTCGGCTCCCTCGACATCCCCGCCCGCCGCGACCAGGCCATCTACGCGGCGTTCTCCGTTCTCGCGGGCATCGCGGTGATCGTCGCGGCGTTCTTCCTGGAGCGGGTCTGCAAACTCCCGGAAGACCACGACAAGAACGGCACCGCCCCGGCGGGCCCCAGCACCTGAACGGAAGCGCCCTCGGGCGGCGCCGCTCGGCCCGGCCCGACTCAGCGGGCCATTATCAGACTCATCGCCTCCGCGCGCGTGGCCGGAACGCGCAGCTGCCCGCGGACGGCCGAAGTGATCGTCTTGGCACCCGGCTTCCGCACTCCTCGCATGGTCATGCACATGTGCTCGCACTCGATGACCACGATCACCCCGCGCGGGTCCAGGATCTCCATCAGCGAGTCGGCGATCTGCGTCGTCAGCCGCTCCTGGACCTGCGGCCGACGGGCGAAGACATCCACCAGCCGGGCCAGCTTGGACAGTCCGGTGATCTTGCCGTCCGAGGACGGGATGTAGCCGACATGGGCGACCCCGACAAATGGCACCAGATGATGTTCACATGAAGACATCACCTCGATGTCCTTCACGAGGACCATCTCGTCGTGGCCGAGGTCGAACGTCGTGGTCAGCACCTCTTCAGGCGTCTGCCAGAGCCCGGCGAATATCTCCCTGTACGCCCGCGCCACCCGGCCGGGAGTCGCCCGCAGTCCCTCTCGGTCCGGGTCCTCCCCCACCGCGATCAGCAGCTCGCGCACCGCATTCTCGGCCCGCTTCTCATCGAATTCGCGGATGGGGCTCTCCCCGTCCAGCATCACCGGGTCGGTCATGTGTGCCTCGTTCCTGTGCCGTTCTGTGGGCGGGCAAACGAATGCCGCGCCCCCACAGGCTAAAACCTGGGGGGCGCGGCATCCATTCCGGGCCAGGTGAGGCGCCCGGATCAGCTCTCGGGACGCTCCTCGGGAACCGCCTCGCCGGCCGTCTCGCCGCTCGTCACCGCGGGCATCCCGCCGTTCGAACCGGAGGCGCCATTGGTCAGCGCCAGCTCCTTGGGCGAAAGCACCGGCGGCCGTGTCGAGGGGGTACGACGCGAGGAGCCGGTCCATGCCGGACGGGACGGACGCTTCACGATGGTCGAGAAGATCTCGGCGATCTGCTCCTTGTTCAGCGTCTCCTTCTCCAGGAGCGCCAGGACCAGATTGTCGAGCACATCGCGGTTCTCGACGAGAATCTCCCACGCCTCGTTGTGCGCGGTCTCGATGAGCTTCTTGACCTCTTCGTCGACCAGCGCCGCGACCTCTTCCGAGTAATCGCGCTGATGCGCCATCTCCCGGCCGAGGAACGGTTCGGTGTTGTCGCCGCCGAACTTGATCGCGCCGAGCCGCTCGGTCATGCCGTACTGCGTGACCATCGCCCGAGCCGTGGCCGTGGCCTTCTCGATGTCGTTGGCCGCGCCCGTCGTCGGGTCGTGGAAGACCAGTTCCTCGGCCGCGCGCCCGCCCATCATGTAGGCGAGCTGGTCCAGCATCTCGTTGCGCGTGGTCGAGTACTTGTCCTCGTCGGGCAGGACCATGGTGTAGCCCAGGGCCCGGCCGCGCGACAGGATCGTGATCTTGTGGACCGGGTCGGAGTTCGGAGACGCCGCGGCGACCAGGGCGTGACCGCCCTCGTGGTACGCGGTGATCTTCTTTTCCTTCTCGGACATGATCCGGGTCCGCTTCTGCGGGCCCGCCACGACGCGGTCGATCGCCTCGTCCAGGGAGTGGTTGTCGACGAGCTTCTTGTCGCTGCGCGCCGTCAGGAGCGCCGCTTCGTTCAGCACGTTCGCCAGATCCGCGCCGGTGAAGCCGGGCGTACGACGGGCGACGGCGCCCAGATCGACGTCCGGGGCGACCGGCTTGCCCTTCTGGTGGACCTTCAGGATCTCCAGCCGGCCCTGCATGTCCGGGCGGTCGACGGCGATCTGCCGGTCGAAGCGGCCCGGGCGCAGCAGCGCGGGGTCGAGGATGTCGGGCCGGTTCGTGGCGGCGATCAGGATGACGCCGCCCTTCACGTCGAAGCCGTCCATCTCGACGAGCAGCTGGTTCAGCGTCTGCTCGCGCTCGTCATGGCCACCGCCCAGACCCGCGCCGCGGTGCCGGCCGACGGCGTCGATCTCGTCGACGAAGACGATCGCCGGGGCGTTCGCCTTGGCCTGCTCGAAGAGGTCACGCACCCGAGAGGCGCCGACACCGACGAACATCTCGACGAAGTCGGAACCGGAGATCGAGTAGAACGGCACCCCGGCCTCACCCGCGACCGCGCGGGCGAGCAGCGTCTTGCCCGTACCGGGCGGGCCGTAGAGCAGCACACCCTTCGGGATCTTGGCGCCGACGGCCTGGAACTTCGCCGGCTCCTGGAGGAACTCCTTGATCTCGTGGAGCTCCTCGACCGCCTCGTCGGACCCGGCCACATCGGCGAAGGTCGTCTTCGGGGTGTCCTTGGTGATCAGCTTGGCCTTGGACTTCCCGAACTGCATGACACGGGAGCCGCCGCCCTGCATCTGATTCATCAGGAACAGGAAGACCACGACGATCAGGACGAAGGGGAGCAGCGAGAGCAGCACCGAGACGAACGGGCTCTGCTTCGACGGCGAGACCGTATAGCCCTTGCTGATGTCGCCGTTCTGGAACTTGGTCTGGAGCGTCTTGGCGAGCGTCGCACCCTGGCTGCCGATATAGCTCGCCTGGATCTTGTCGCTGCCGTTGATCTTCTGGCCGTTCTTGAGGTCGACCTTGATGATCTGTTCGTCGCCGGTGGTCAGTCTGACCTGCTCGGCCTGGTTCTTGTCGATCGCCTGGACGACCTGACCGGTGTCCACTGTCTTGTAGCCGCCCGACGAGCCGACGACCTGCATCAACACGACCACGGCGAGGACGGCCAGCACGATCCACATGACCGGCCCACGGAAGTATCGCTTCACGTCCATCCATACGGAGCGAAGTCGCCCCGTCCCTCCTGCCCGTAGGTAAATGCTGCTGTGAGAAAAGACTGTTCTTCGGACGGTACCCCAGCATTGTGGCCCGCGACCGCACGGGACGGCTGGCAAACCCGTCTTCCCATGCTCCAACGGCGCGAGGGGGTCTGGGGTTCCCGGCCGCGGCGAAGCCTTTCCCTGGAACTTCGCCGCTCTTCGGCGCGCTCAGGTGCGCCGAGGTGCGCTCTAACCGCCGTACACATGTGGAGCGAGCGTCCCGACGAAAGGCATGTTGCGGTACTTTTCCGAGTAATCCAGGCCATATCCCACGACAAACTCATTGGGAATGTCAAAGCCGATCCATTTGACGTCGATCGCGACCTTTGCGGCATCCGGCTTACGGAGCAGGGTGCAGACTTCGAGCGAGGCCGGCTCCCGCGAACCGAGGTTGGAGAGCAGCCACGACAGGGTCAGACCCGAGTCGATGATGTCCTCGACGATCAGTACGTGCTTGCCCTTGATGTCGGTGTCCAGATCCTTGAGGATCCGGACCACACCGGAGGACTGCGTGCCCGCTCCGTACGAGGAGACGGCCATCCAGTCCATCGTCACGGGGGTGGACAGCGCCCGCGCCAGATCCGCCATGACCATCACGGCGCCCTTGAGGACTCCGACGAGAAGCAGGTCCTTGCCCGCGTACTCCGCGTCGATCTTCGCGGCCAGTTCGGCCAGCTTCGCGTCGATCTCTTCCTTGGTAATGAGCACCGACTGGAGGTCGTTGCCCATGTCCTTGTCGTCCACCCGCATCACTTTCGTCGTCGGCCATGGGTCCGGGGCCAAGGCACTGGCGGCCCGGGAGACACAGCCGTAAGTGCATCAGCGCTTCAGCCCTGCCGGATGACCAGTCTGCCACCCTGCCTGCGGGCCTCCACGCGGCCGGGCAGGTTGATGGCTCCCTGGCCGCGCCAGCCGGTGATCAGGCGGTCGACCTCTTCGATGTGACGGGCGAACAGCGAACCCGCGGGGGCGCCCGCGGCGATGACCGCCCGGCGCAGCACGCGACGGCGGACGGCGGGCGGGAGGACGTACAGCTTGGCGCACTGCAATTGCCCGGAATCGTCCCGTACGGACTCCTCGACGGTGGCGGCCCAGGTGTCCAGGGCGTCGGCGTCGTCGCGGGAGAGCTGTGCCGTACGGGCCAGGGCCTCGACGACGCCCTTGCCGAGCGCCTTCTCCAGGGCCGGCAGCCCTTCGTGGCGGAGTCGTGAACGGGTGTACGCGGGGTCGGTGTTGTGCGGGTCGTCCCAGACGGGGATCGACTGGACCAGGCAGGCCTTGCGGGCCGTCTGCCGGTCGAGCTGGAGGAAGGGGCGCCGATAGCGGCCGGCCGCCCCCGAGACGGCGGCCATCCCGGACAGCGAGCGGGTGCCCGAGCCGCGGGCGAGCCCGAGCAGCACGGTCTCGGCCTGGTCGTCGCGGGTGTGGCCGAGCAGGACGGCGGCGGCCCGGTGGCGCTCCGCGGCGGCGTCGAGCGCGGCGTAGCGGGCGTCGCGCGCGGCTGCCTCAGGACCGCCCTCCCGGCCGACGGTCACGGCGACGGATTCGACGGGGTCCAGGCGCATGGCACGGAGTCGGGTGACGACTTCGGCGGCGCGGAGGGCGGAGCCGGCCTGGAGGCCGTGGTCGACGGTGACGGCTCCGGCGCGGACGGAAAGTTTGGGGGCCTCGAAGGCGAGGGCGGAGGCGAGCGCCATGGAGTCGGCGCCGCCGGAGCAGGCGACGAGCACGAGGGGCGGCTCGCCGGCGGGGACGGGGCCGGCGGAGAAGTTCTCCGGCCGGTCGGTGAGGACGTCGTGGAGTACGCGGCGGACCGCCAGGCGTATCGCCGCGACCGCAGGATGGGGACCCATATCCGGTGCCCTTCGTGATGTTATTTGGGGGGTGCCTCGGTCGGAGTAAGGACGGAGAGCGTCACTCAGAGTGCGTCGATGGTGACAGAACCGAGCCATTACCCGAGCATTGCACGCCTATCCCTCACCCACGGTCCCTCGGATGGGTGATACCTGAGGCGTACTTCTGCCGTGAGCCGCGCCCGTCTCAGGAGTCCGCCTTGCGGTGCACCCGTGCGATCCAGTCCGCCGGTTTAGCGATCTCCGCCTTGGTGGGCAGGGTGTTCGGCGAGGTCCAGACCCGGTTGAAGCCGTCCATGCCGGTCTCCTCGACGACGGCCCGTACGAACCGTTCCCCGTCCCGGTACTGGCGCAGCTTGGCGTCGAGGCCGAGCAGTTTGCGCAGCGCCTGGTCGAGGCGGCCGGCGCCCCGGGCCCTGCGCTGCTGGAACTTCTCGCGGATCTCGGCGACCGACGGCACGACGGCCGGTCCGACGCCGTCCATCACATAGTCGGCGTGCCCTTCGAGCAGGGACATGACGGCGGTGAGCCGGCCGAGGATCTCGCGCTGTCCGGGTGTCTGCACCAGCTCGACGATGCTGCGTCCGTCCTCGTTCTCCTCGCCCTCGGGGCGACCGCCGGCGAGCGACTGAGCGGCCTCGCGGAGCCGTTCGACGAGGGTCATCGGGTCGACCTCGGTCTGGTCGAGGAATGACTGGATCTCGCCCTGGAGATGGTCGCGCAGCCAGGGCACGCCGGTGAACTGCGTGCGGTGGGTCTCCTCGTGGAGGGCGACCCAGAGCCTGAAGTCGTGCGGCTGCACGTCCAGTTCGCGTTCGACGTGGACGATGTTGGGGGCCACGAGCAGCAGTCGGCCGCCGCCGTTCGCGGCCGCGGGGAGATCGCGGGTGGCGGGGGCGAACGTCTCGTACTGGCCGAGGACACGGGACGACATGAACGACAGCAGCATGCCCAGCTCCACGCCGGTCACCTTGCCGCCGACCGCGCCGAGCACGGCGCCGCCGGGACCGCCGGGGCGGCGCTCCTGCATCTTCGACAGGAGGGGCTTGAGCAGCTCGCGGAATCCGGCCACGTTCGCCTTGACCCAGCCGGCCCGGTCCACGACCAGGACCGGGGTGTCGGGCGGCTCATGGCCGTCGGGAACCATGCGCGTGTACGCGCGGACGTGCTCCTCCGAGGACTTCGCGTGCCGCCGCAGCTCGGCGACGATCTCTCGCGCCTCGTCGCGGGTCACTTCAGGTCCCGGCCGCACGAGGCGGGTCGCGGTCGCCACCGCGAGATTCCAGTCGACCATCTGGGCACCACCGATGCTCGTCATGCGTCAACCGTACGTGCTCGGCACGGGGAGCGGTGGGGTGTGGGTGGCCCGGTTCTTCCCCTACGGGACCCTTACGGGACCCTCAGGGGGCGCCTGATCACGGGACCAGGGCCGCGGACAGCCGGTCCAGGGCCTTCTGGGCGGAGTCGGGGGCGGGGGTGGCGCCTGCCATGAAGGCGAAGGCCAGCAGCCGGCCCCGGGCGTCGACGACCGTGCCCGCCAAGGCGTTCACCCCGGTGAGCGTGCCGGTCTTGGCGCGGATGAGTCCGGCGGCGGGCCCGTCGTCCGCGTACCGGCTCCGGAGGGTGCCGTTGAACCCGGCGACCGGCAGTCCCGTGAGTACGGGGCGCAGCTCGGGGCGGGCGGGGTCGGCCGCGCGGGCCAGCAGCGCGGTGAGGAGAGCGGCGCTGACCTTGTCCTGGCGGTTGAGGCCGCTGCCGTCGGCGAAGCGGGCGCCGGCGACCGGCAGTCCGAGCTTCTTGAGCTCGGCGCCGACGGCGCGGCCCGCGCCGTCGAAACTGGCGGGTTCGCCCGCCGCGAGGGCGGTCTGCCGGGCCAGGGATTCGGCGATGTCGTTGTCGCTGTCGGTCAGCGCGCGTTCGGCGAGATCGGAGAGCGGGCGTGAGTAGGTCCTGGCGACGGTCTTCGAGCCCTTGGGGGTCTTGCCGGGCTCGGGCGCCGCCGAGGTACGGACGCCGCGCTCGCGCAGCAGTGCGGCGAAGACGCGGGCGGCGTCGCCCGCCGGATTGCCGCTGCGGGGGGCGGGTCCGCTGCGGGAGGTGTCGAGCCGGCCCTGATCGGCCATCAGGGCGACGACGGGGGCGATGTTGTCGTTGGGGCCGATCGGGTGCTCCCGGCGGCCGGAGTAGAGGGAGGTGTCGTAGCGGAGCTCGACCTTGGTGATGCCCCGGTCGCGCAGCGCGCGGGCGGTGTCCTCGGCGAGGGCGCTCAGTCCTGACCGGCCGAGGGTGGCGTCACCGCCGCCGACCAGGGTGATCCTCCGGGCGTCCGCGGTGGAGGTCACCGTGGTGGCGATGCGGTGGTCGGGGCCGAGCGCGGAGAGCGCGGCGGCCACCGTCGCGACCTTGACCGTGGAGGCCGGGGTCATCGGGGTGCCGGCCGCCTTCCCGTACAGCTGCTCACCGGTGGTGGCGTCGATGACGGACGCCGACCGGGCCTCGCCGAGCGCGGGGTCGTCGAGGAGCGGTCCGAGCTTCTTCCCGAGATCCACGGACGCGGTTCCGGCATTCGGGGGGTCGCTGTCGGGTGCGGAGAGCGCGGAGAGCACGCCGGCGGCGCTGGGGGCGGGCACGGGCGTACGGGGGGCGGACGGGCCGTGATGTGCGCCACCCGTACGGCTCTGCGCGACCACCCATTCCCGCTCGGCCTTACGCTGACCGGAGTCCCAGGGGCCGGCCGCGGCCACCGCCACGGCGGCGAGCGCCATGCCGATCACGACGGAACCCGCCGTGACCTGCCACACTTTCGGCTCAAGCACGGTTGACCAGCCCCTTTCGCGATCACACTGCTGCGTGGGGGACACTTAATCACTGCGCCTTGCCACGAGCATGGCACCCCGGCCAGGAGTGGGCCCGCTGTCCGCTCCCGGACGGGGGGTCTCCTGCGTGAAGTCGCAGCACCACTGACAAATGTGTTGATCATGGAGGAGCCACCCGTGGAGTTCGACGTCACCATCGAGATCCCTAAGGGTTCGCGGAACAAGTACGAGGTGGACCACGAGACCGGTCGGATCCGTCTTGACCGTCGTCTCTTCACCTCGACCAGCTACCCGGCCGACTACGGGTTCGTCGAGAACACCCTCGGCGAGGACGGCGACCCGCTGGACGCGCTGGTCATCCTCGACGAGCCGACCTTCCCGGGCTGCCTCATCAAATGCCGTGCCATCGGCATGTTCCGGATGACGGACGAGGCCGGCGGCGACGACAAGCTGCTGTGCGTCCCCGCGTCCGACCCCCGGGTGGAGCACCTGCGCGACATCCATCACGTCTCGGAGTTCGACCGCCTGGAGATCCAGCACTTCTTCGAGGTCTACAAGGACCTGGAGCCCGGCAAGTCCGTCGAGGGCGCCGACTGGGTCGGCCGCGCCGAGGCCGAGGCCGAGATCGAGGCCTCCTACAAGCGACTTGAGGCCCAGGGCGGCGCGCACTGACCAGGCCCTGACCGGGCACCGGCCGCCGGACGGATGACAGGCGGATGACGGGCGGCGTACCCCACGCGGGGTACGCCGCCCGTCCGCGTGTGTGACTCATCCGCGTGTGTGACTGTCCATGTCCATGCCCATACTGGGCAGACGTGTGACTGCGCGGCGACCGGACAGGACCGAGATCGCCCCAGGAGCGAGGGAGCGGTGGGTGGTGGCGGAGTCCGGCGGTCAGGAGGACCGGAAGCCTCAGACGGACGAGGCGCACAGCGCCTTCACCCCGCCGTTCGGAGTGGAGCAGCCGCCGCTTCCCGAGGACGACCATCCGACGTCGGAGTTCGCCCTTCCCGAGGGGCTGAATACGGAGCAGCCGGCCGAGTCGGAGGGCTCGGCCTTCGATCTGCCGGGCGGTACGCCGCCCGGCGCGGCCGGCGGGCGGCAGTCGCCCCACGCGTACACCCCCGCCCGGGGCGTCCCGGTGATCCAGTTGAGCAAGGAAGCACCCTGGCAGGACCGCATGCGCACCCTGCTGCGGATGCCGTCGGGCGAGCGCCCCGTACCGGAGCGGGTCCAGCGCCACGACGACCAGGGGCCCGCCGTGCCCCGGGTGCTCGACCTGACACTGCGTATCGGTGAGCTGCTGCTGGCCGGCGGCGAGGGCGCCGAGGATGTCGAGGCCGCCATGTTCGCGGTCAGCCGCGCGTACGGCCTCGACCGCTGCGAGCCGACCGTCACCTTCACCCTGCTGTCCATCTCCCATCAGCCGTCGCTGGTGGACGACCCGGTGACGGCCAGCAGGACCGTACGCAGACGGGGCACCGACTACACCCGGCTGTCCGCCGTCTTCACGCTCGTCGACGACATCACCACCGAGGACACGGACGTCACGCTGGAGGAGGCGTACCGGCGGCTCGCGGAGATCCGCCGCAACCGGCACCCGTACCCCGGCTGGGCGCTGACCGCGTCCAGCGGGCTGCTGGCCGGGGCGGCGTCCGTGCTGGTCGGCGGTGGCGTGGTGGTGTTCGCGGCGGCGGCGCTCGGCGCGATGCTCGGCGACCGGCTGGCCTGGTTGTGCGCCGGGCGCGGGCTGCCGGAGTTCTATCAGTTCGTGGTGGCCGCGATGCCGCCCGCCGCGATGGGGGTGGCGCTGACGCTGCTCGGCCCGCATGTCTCGTGGGAGGGCCGGCCCTCGGCCGTGATCACCGGTGGTCTCTTCGCGCTGCTGCCGGGGCGGGCGCTGGTGGCGGGGGTGCAGGACGGGCTGACGGGCTATTACATCACCGCCGCCGCACGGCTCCTGGAAGTCATGTACTTCTTCATCGCGATCGTCGTCGGTGTGCTGCTCGTGCTCTATCTGGGCGTTCAGCTGCACGCGCAGCTGACGCCGGAAGCGGCGCTGCACAGCGAGGTACGGCCGGTGGCCCAGACCCTGGCGGCGGTGACCCTGAGCTTCGCCTTCGCGATCCTGCTCCAGCAGGACCGCTCGACCGTGCTGATGGTCTCGCTCAACGGCGGTGTGGCCTGGATCGTCTACGCGGCGATGCATGACGTGGGCGGTATCTCGCCGGTGGCCTCGACGGCGGTCGCCGCCGGTCTGGTGGGGCTCTTCGGGCAGCTCTTCTCGCGCTACCAGTTCGCCTCCGCGCTGCCCTACATCACGGCGGCGATCGGACCGCTGCTGCCGGGCTCGGCGACCTACTTCGGGCTGCTGGGCTTCGCGCAGAACGAGCCGGCCAGCGGGCTCACCTCGCTCTCCCAGGCGGTGGCGCTGGCGCTGGCGATCGCCGTCGGGGTGAATCTCGGCGGGGAGATCGCCCGGCTCTTCCTCACGGTGCCGGGAGCGGGCCGGGCGTCGAGCCGCCGCGCGGCCAAGCGGACGCGCGGCTTCTGAGGGGTCTCGTCGAGGTGGTGGTCAGCGCTTGGCGTGACGGCCGCGGCCACCGCCGCCCGGGGCGCCCGGCGTACCCGGAGCGCTCGGCGGCGTCATCGGCGCACGCCCGTCCGTCGCGGCCGTACCCGGACCGACCAGACCGTCATCGACGCCCGGCTGCCGCGCGGCTTCCTTCTTGGACTTGGAACGTGCCCGCAGGAACTCGATCACGATCGGCAGCACCGAGAGCACCACGATGCCGATCAGGATCATCTCGATGTTCTCGGTCACGAACTCGATCTTGCCGAGGGCGGCTCCCAGCAGCGTGACGCCCGCGCCCCACAGCGTGCCGCCGACGATGTTGTACGTGATGAACGAGCGGTAGTTCATCTGGCTCACACCGGCGATGATCGGCGTGAACGTACGGACGACGGGCACGAAGCGCGCCAGGACCAGCGACTTGGGGCCGTACTTCTCGAAGAACTCGTGCGCCTTCTCGACGTTCTCCTGCTTGAAGAACTTGGAGTCCGGGCGCTTGAACAGCGCGGGACCCACCTTCCGGCCGAAGAGATAGCCGACCTGGTCACCGATGATCGCGGCGAGCACGATCAGCAGACAGACCAGCCAGAGCGGGGTCTTGAGGGTGCCGGCCGTCACCAGCAGGCCGGTGGTGAAGAGCAGTGAGTCGCCCGGCAGGAAGAAGCCGATGAGCAGGCCGGATTCGGCGAAGACGATGACCAGAACACCGATCAGCCCGAAAGTCCCGATCAGATAATCCGGATCCAGCCAGCTGGGTCCGAGCGCAAGGGTGGTCACGGGTTCCGGACTCCTGTGTCATTAGTCGGTCGATCGTCGATTCGGCGTGGTCGGCCGCGCACAAGCTATCAACGCCTACCTGCCCTTCCAGGTTCCACCCGGCCCCTTACCGACGCACTCCGGATCCGGCCGGGGGCCCACACCGGACGCAGCCGGGGCAGACCCTCCCAAAGCAGCGGGGCCCCACGGCGCGACCGCGCCCGGGGAACGGCAGGGAAGCGTTACGGATGGTGACGGATGGTTACGGTGAGCGCGTGCCCCATGACGTTCCGCCCGCCGCCCCGTCTCCCGCCCCGCCGCCCGCTCCGGATCCCTCGGCCCGCACCCTGCTGCCCGTCGTCGTGCCCGCCCTGGTGGTCGGTGCGGCCTCGGCGCTCGTACTGCTGGGCGTGGACGCGCTCGCGCACCGGCTGGAGGACGTGCTCTGGGAGACGCTGCCCGACGCCCTCGGGGTCGGTCGCCACTCCACGCTCTGGATCATCGTGATGCTCACGGCCACCGGGCTCGCGGTGGGGATCGTCGTACGCCTGGTGTACGGGCACGCCGGACCCGACCCGGCCACCACCGGACTGGTCGAGGATCCGATGGCGCCCGGGGTGGTGCCGGGGCTGCTGGTGGTCACGGTGCTGGCGCTGGCCGGCGGGGTGAGCCTCGGCCCGGAGAATCCGATCACCGCCGTCAATATGGCGCTCGCCTACTGGCTCGGCCGCAAGGCCGCGCCCAACACCCCGGCGGCACTCTGGCTCTCGCTCGCCGCCGCGGGCACGATCGGGGCGCTGTTCGGTACGCCCGTGGCCGCCGCGCTGATCCTCACCGAGACATTCACCGCGCGACCGGGACCCGGCTCGCTCTGGGACATGCTGTTCGGCCCGCTGCTCGCGGCCGGCGCTGGCGCGCTCATCACCGTTCTGGTCGCCCATCCGACCTTCGACCTCGCCCTGCCCGCGTACACCGGCACCCACTGGAGCGATCTGCTGGCGGCGCTCGTGATCACCCCGCTCGCGGCGGCGCTCGGGCTGGCGGCCGTCTACGCGTTCCCGTACGTCCACGCCTTCTTCCGGCGCCTCGGCCACCCGGTACTGGCGATCACCGCGGGCGGACTGGTCCTCGGTCTGCTGGGGGCGCTCGGCGGGCCGCTGACGCTGTTCAAGGGGCTGGAGGAGGTGAAGACGCTGGCCGCCGATCCGGAGGGCTGGTCGGCCGGCTCGTTCGCGCTGATGACGGTGGTGAAGGTGGCCGCGCTGCTCACCGCCGCCGCCTGCGGCTTCCGCGGCGGGCGGATCTTCCCCGCCGTCTTCGTCGGGGTCGCGCTCGGTCTCTGCGCCCACGCGCTGATCCCGGCCGTACAGCCCAGCCTGGGGGTGGTCTGCGGGGTGCTCGGCGTTCTGCTCGCGATCACCCGGCAGGGCTGGCTCAGCCTGTTCACCGCGGCGGTCCTGGTCGCCGATCCGAATGTGCTCGCGCTGCTCTGTGTCGCCGCGCCGGCGGGCTGGCTGCTGGTGACGGGCCGCCCCTGGATGCAGCTTCGCGAGGATGGCACACCGCTGCGCTGACCGGCCCGGCCCCGACGGGCGGTTCGTACCGTTCGTCCGTATTCTCGCGGTGGGAACCGTACCCACCGCGAGGAGATTCGCCGATGCCACTCCACCGAGGCGCGGACAAGGCGGCCTCAGTGCCCCGGAGCGAGCGCGACGAGATGCTCAGGCTCTCGATCAACCCCTTCTACGGGAAGGCCGATCCCACCAGCGAGATGACCTCGGCACCGGCCACCCAGCGGCTTCCCGACACCCCGACCCCGCCGGACACGGCGTACCAGCTGGTCCACGACGAGCTGATGCTCGACGGCAACTCGCGGCTCAACCTCGCGACCTTCGTCACCACCTGGATGGAGCCGCAGGCCAGGAAGCTGATGTCGGAGTGCCGGGACAAGAACATGATCGACAAGGACGAGTACCCGCGCACCGCCGAGCTGGAACGGCGGTGTGTGGCGATGCTCGCGGACCTCTGGAACGCCCCCGACGCGGCGACGACCGTCGGCTGCTCGACGACGGGATCCAGCGAGGCCTGCATGCTGGCCGGGCTGGCGCTCAAGCGCCGCTGGGCCGCGCGCAACGCCTCGCGCTATCCGGCGACGGCCCGGCCCAATCTCGTCATGGGCGTCAACGTGCAGGTCTGCTGGGACAAGTTCTGCAACTTCTGGGAGGTCGAGGCGCGGCAGGTGCCCATGGAGGGCGAGCGCTTTCATCTCGACCCGGGAGCCGCCGCCGAACTCTGCGACGAGAACACCATCGGGGTGGTCGCCGTCCTGGGCTCCACCTTCGACGGTTCGTACGAACCCGTCGCCGAGCTGTGCGCGGCGCTGGACGCGCTCCAGGAACGTACGGGGCTCGACATCCCCGTCCATGTCGACGGGGCGTCGGGGGCCATGGTGGCGCCCTTCCTCGACGAGGACCTGGTCTGGGACTTCCGGCTGCCGCGCGTCGCCTCCATCAACACCTCCGGGCACAAGTACGGGCTGGTCTACCCGGGCGTCGGCTGGGCGCTGTGGCGTTCGCCCGCCGAGCTCCCCGAGGAGCTGGTCTTTCGCGTCAACTACCTGGGCGGTGACATGCCCACGTTCGCGCTGAACTTCTCCCGGCCGGGCGCGCAGGTCGTGGCGCAGTACTACACGTTCCTGCGGCTGGGCAGGGACGGTTACCGCGCCGTCCAGCAAACGGCGCGGGACATCGCCGGGAGACTGGCCGGACGGATCGAGGAGCTGGGCGACTTCCGGCTGCTCACGCGGGGGAACGAACTGCCCGTCTTCGCGTTCACCACCGCCCCCGGCGTGACGTCCTTCGACGTCTTCGACGTCTCGCGCCGGCTGCGCGAGCACGGCTGGCTCGTGCCCGCGTACACGTTTCCCGCCAACCGCCAGGATCTGTGCGTGCTGCGGGTGGTCTGCCGCAATGGCTTCTCGGCCGATCTGGGGGCGCTGCTGGTGGCCGACCTGGAACGGGTACTGCCCGAACTGCGCGCCCAGAAGCACCCGTTGAGCCGGGACAAGGCGAGGGCGACGGCCTTCCATCACTAGATCCCTCCGGGCCAGCCGTACGGAAGTCCCGCCCCCGGAACCGTTCTCCGGGGGCGGGACCGACGCGCCGCGTGCTCAGCGGCTGAGCCGCCCGAACCGCCGTACCGCCAGCGGGAAGAAGAGCGCGAGCAGCACCAACGGCCAGAGGACCGCCAGCGTCCCGGCGTGCTCCGCCGCCCAGGAACCGCCCGCCCCGCCCGGGCTGCCGAACAGATCGCGTACCGCCGTCGCCGTGGCCGACATGGGGTTCCACTCCACGACCGACCCCAGCCAGCCCGGCATGGACTCGGGGGTCGCGAACGCGTTGGAGAGGAAGCCGATCGGCCAGACCAGGATCTGGACCGTCTGCACCATCTCGGGCCGGCCCGCCACCATCGCCAGCTGGATCCCGAGCCAGAGCATCGCGAAGCGGAACAGCAGCAGCAGTCCGAGAGCGCCGAGGAACGACGCGGTGCCGTCGTGCCAGCGCCAGCCGATCGCGTAGCCGACGCCGGTCATCACGATCAGGCCGACCGCCGACTGGAGCATGTCCGCCACGCTCCGGCCCACCAGGACCGCCGACGACGCCATGGGCATCGAACGGAAGCGGTCCACCACCCCCTTGTTGAGGTCCTGGGTGACGGCGAGCATCGTGGACTCCAGGCCGAAGGCCATGGTCAAAGCGAGCATGCCGGGGACGAGGTAGTCGACGTACGCCCCCTCGATCTCCCGTCCGCCGCCGATGAGGTAGCCGAACATCAGCAGCAGCATCACCGGGAAGACCAGCCCGACGACGACCTGGACCGGCTGCCGTCCCCAGTGGGCGAGTTCGCGCCGGGTCATGGTCCAGGAGTCGGCGAGCGCCCAGCCGAGCCTGCTGCCTCCAGGGTTCGTGTCCGCGCCCGTGGACGCCGATGCCGTGGCGTTCACCGTCGTCACGCCGTCACCTCCCGCTGCTTGCGCCGATCCCGGCGATCGCGCCGATCCCGCCGACCCTGTGGGGCGCCGCCGGTGTCTTCCTCGTCGGCGTCCTTGCCCGTGAGATGGAGGAAGACCTCGTCCAGCGTCGGCCGGCGCAGGGCGATGTCCTCCGCCTCGATCCCCTCCGCGTGCAGGGCCCGTACGGTCTCCGTCAGCGCCGCCATCCGGTCACCCACCGGCGCGCTCAGCAGCCGCCGGTCCACGTCCGTACTGACGGCGTGCGTACCCGTTGTGCGCGCAAGCGCCCGCGCGCCGTCCGCGAGCCGGTCCGCGTCCCGCAGGACGACATCGATGCGGTCGCCGCCGATCCGCGCCTTCAGTTCGTCCGCCGTGCCCTCCGCGATGACCCGTCCGCTGTCCACCACCGAGATACGGTCGGCCAGTTGGTCGGCCTCCTCCAGATACTGCGTCGTCAGCAGGACGGTCGTACCGCCGCCGACCAGCGAGCGCACCGCGCTCCACACCTCCGCCCGGCCGCGCGGATCGAGTCCGGTCGTCGGCTCGTCCAGGAAGAGCACCTCCGGGTCGGTGATCAGGGACGCCGCCAGATCGAGCCGTCGCCGCATGCCGCCGCTGTACTGCTTGACGGCCTTGCGCCCGGTGTCCGCCAGGCCGAACCGCGCCAGCAGTTCGTCGGCACGCTCCCCCGCGCGCCGGGCGCCGAGGTGGTAGAGCCGTCCGAACATCTCCAGGTTCTGCCGGCCGCCCAGCTCCTCGTCGAGGGCCGCGTGCTGTCCCAGCAGCCCGATCCTCCGCCGTACGTCACGCGCCCGGGTCCGCACATCGAGCCCGGCCACCCGCACCAGCCCCTCGTCGGGCCGCAGCAGCGTGGTCAGGATCCGTACGGCCGTGGTCTTGCCCGCGCCGTTCGGTCCGAGCACGGCGTGCACCGTGCCGCGTGCCACCCTCAGATCGAACCCGTCGAGGGCCCGCTTCTCGCCGTACCGCTTCCGCGCTCCCGCCACCACGATCACGTCGGTCGCATCAGTCACATCGGTCAAAGTCTTCGCCTCCCACCCAGTAATCAAACTTGACTACCGGGTCGGAAGAGTAGCCCCGGCCCCTCTATTGGTCAAACTTGATTAGCGAAGATCTCCGTCATGGGGAACGCCCGTCGCGTACGGGTTCTCCTCGCCCTCGCCGAGCACCGCCACAAAGGGCTCGCCCTCACCCGCGAAGGTGTACGCGCCGCCCTCGATGCGCTTGATCAGCCCCCGCGTCCACTGCGCGCCCGAGTCCGCCGAGTGCACCCAGAGGTTCATGATCTCGCCGATGTGCCCGAGCTGTTCCGGGCCGTCCTCGGGCACATAGTGCTCGGTCACCGCGGCCCGCCAGGCCTCGATTGCGGCCACGCGCTCCTTGAGCAGTTCCACGACCTCGGCGCGCGGCAGATCGACGATGGCGCCGATCCCCGCCGACAGCACGTCCATCTTCTGGTCGTAGACGGTCAGCGCCTCACGCACGAGTCGCAGATACTCCTCGCGGCCCGCCTCCGTCATCTCGTACTCGGTGCGCGGCGGCCCGCCCACCGTGCTCGGAGCGACCTCGTGCGCCAGCAGAAGGCCCTGCTTCGCCATCTGCTTGAGCGCGTGATAGATCGAGCCGGGCTTGGCGTTGGACCACTCGTGGGCGCCCCAGTACTCCAGGTCGTTGCGCACCTGATAGCCGTGGGCCCGGCCATGCTGGCGGACCGCGCAGAGCACGAGCAGACGGATCGGTGACATTGCTCCAGGTTATGACGGCCGAGCCGGTCACTCCCGCGGGGCCCGGACCGGCACCGGCCGGGCCCGGGACTCAGAAGGGGAAGGGGGTACGGCCGTGCTGCACCGAGATCCACTTCTGCGTCGTGAACGCCTCCAGCGTCGCGTCGCCGTTGAGCCGGCCGAGCCCGGAGAACTTCTCGCCGCCGAAGGCCACCAGCGGCTCGTCCTGCACGGTCGAGTCATTGACATGCATCATGCCGGTCACGATCCGCTTGGCGAAGGCGACGCCACGCTCCACGTTCGCGGTGTGCACGGCCCCGCTCAGCCCGTACGGCGTGTTGTTGGCGAGCCGTACCGCCTCTTCCTCCCCGTCGAACGGAATCAGCAGCACCACAGGGCCGAAGATCTCCTGCTGCATCAGCGGGGAGCTCTCGTCCAGCCCGGCCAGCACCGTCGGCTCCACGAGATTGCCGCGCGTACGCCCCCGTACGAGCGCGGTCGCGCCCTCCGCCAGCGCCTGGTCCACCAGCGCCGTCAGGGCGTCCGCCTGGAAGGTGTTGATGACCGGGCCGATCTGGGTCTCGGGGTCGCGCGGATCACCGGTCCTGAGCGACGCCACCTTCGCCACGAACTTCTCGGTGAACCGCTTCTCGACGCCGCGGTCCACAAGGATCCGGTTGGCCGCCATACAAACCTGGCCCTGGTAGACGAAACGGCTCACGACCGCCGCGTCCACCGCGTAGTCGAGCCCCGCCTCGTCGAGATCGTCGAGGACGACCAGCGCGCTGTTGCCGCTCAGTTCGAGAATGGCCCGTTTGAAGTTGCCCCCCGCCACCGCGCCGACGTGACGGCCGACCCGGTCCGAGCCCGCGAACGAGATCACCTTCGGCACGGGGTGCTCGATGAGCGCGTCCCCGACCTCCGCGATGTCCGTCACCACGACGTTGAGCAGTCCGGCCGGCAGCTCCGCGTCCTCGAAGAGCTTGGCTATGAGCCCGCCGCCGACGACGGGCGCGTTCTGATTGGGCTTGATCACGACGGCGTTGCCGAGCGCCAGCGCGGGCGCCACCGACTTGATCGTCACCAGGAAGGGGAAATTGAAGGGGCTGATCACGCCGATGACACCGACCGGCAACCGGTAGACGCGGTTCTCCTTGCCGTCCACCGGGGACGGCAGGATCCGGCCCTCGGGCCGCAGCGACAGCTGGATCGCCTCGCGCAGGAACTCCTGCGCGAGCGTGACCTCGTACACCGCTTTGAGCCGCGTACCGCCCAGCTCATCGATGATCGCCTCGACGATGTCGTCCGTGCGCTCCTCGACCAGCCTGAGGACACGCTCGAAGACCCGGCGACGGGTGTACGGACTGGTCGCGGCCCAGTCGCGCTGGGCGCGTTCGGCGGCGCGATACGCCTCGTCGATCTCCCGGACCGTGGCGATCGTGATGGCCGCGAGCTTCTCCCCGTTGTACGGATTGAAGTCGATGATGTCCCACGAGCCGCTGCCGGTCCGCCACTCGCCGTCGATGTACTGGTGGGCCAGGTCGGTGAAGTAGGACATGCGATCCCTTACTGCAGGTGCTGCAGGTGCAAACTCCTGATATGACGCCATCGTACTGATGTCTCAGATCAGTTGAAGTAGTCCGCGCAGGACATCTCGGCTCTCCTCGGGTCCCGGGCTGTCCTTCTGTAGTCGCCCCATCACCCGTTCGTACTGGGCGACCTCCTCGCTCTTGTCCAGATACAGCGCACTGGTCAGCTGCTCCAGGAAGACGACGTCGGAGAGATCCGACTCGGGGAAGCTCAGCATGGTGAAGGCGCCGCTCTCGCCCGCGTGGCCGCCGAAGCTGAAGGGCATCACCTGGAGCGTGATGTTCGGCTGCTCCGAGATCTCGATCAGATGCCTCAACTGCCCCTGCATCACGGAGCGCTCGCCGTACGGGCGGCGCAGCGCCGCCTCGTCGAGGATGGCGTGAAAGCGCGGTGCCCGCTCGGACACGAGGACCTTCTGCCGCTCCAGCCGGAGCGCGACACGGCGGTCCACCTCGGCGCGGGGCGCCTCGGGCTGGCCGCGGGTGACGACGGCGTGCGCGTACGCCTCGGTCTGCAACAGACCGTGCACGAACTGCACTTCATAGATACGGATCAGTGAGGCGGCACCTTCGAGACCGATATATGTCTGGAACCAGCCGGGCAGCACATCGCCGAAGCTGTGCCACCACCCCGCGACATTCGCCTCCCGGGCAAGGCCGAGAAGGGCAGCGCGCTCGCCCTCGTCGGCGACCCCGTAGAGGGTCAGCAGGTCCTCGATGTCTCTGGCCTTGAAGCTCACCCGTCCCAACTCCATACGGCTGATCTTGGACTCGGATGCGCGGATCGAGTAGCCGGCGGCCTCACGTGTGATGCCGCGCGTCTCGCGCAGCCGCCTCAGTTGTGAGCCCAGCAGGATGCGCCGCACCACGGAACCGCCCGATTCGGCTGCGGTCACGTCTCCAACCCTCCCCATCACATGTGGATCTCCCCGGAGCACCCCCGAACTCCAAGTGCCGGATTCTGCCATCAAAACGCTTCAGCCCGTACTCATTCGATTACGGAAATAAGAAGGCTTTGCGGAGAGAGTAAAACTGGTCACGGGAAGAAATGCCCCAGAACCGGCACGGGACGGGTGAAGTCCGGCGCGTGCACGTGCATCTGCCCTTGCATCTGCCGTACGCATTCGGAACCATGGTCCCCGCGCACCTGCGTGCTCGTTCGTGATTGACGTGATGTTGACGCTGGACCACCGCAGTAACGCTACGGCCGCGAATCCCGGGAGTGCCTCGCATGGGGACGAATGGATCGACCATGCTCGAGCCGTTAAGGCAGGGGCTTCCCCCCATCGACCCCTCGGCGGCCGCGGGTTCGGTGTCGTGTGCGCTGCCCGCCCGCTATGAAGCGGTGCGCGGGGCACGGCAGTTCACCAGGAACACCCTGACCCAGTGGGAGCTGACCGAGCGCTTCGACGATGTCGCACTGGTCGTCTCCGAACTCGTCACCAACGCACTGCGGCACGCCCTGCCGGCCGACACCCCGCGCGAGCCCCAGGACGCTCCCGTACGGCTGCACCTGATGCGGTGGTCGTCGCGGCTGGTGTGCGCGGTACGGGACCCGAGCCACGCGAGCCCCGAGGCGCGGAAGACCGAGGAGGACTGCGCGGCGGAGTCCGGCCGGGGGCTGTTCCTGGTCGAGTCGTTCAGCGACACCTGGGGCTGGCACCCGCTGGCGGGATCGCTGCACGGCAAGGTGGTCTGGGCGCTGTTCCAGCTGCGGACGACCGACTGACCGGCCGGCGCCGGCATGTACCGGCACCGGTGGTACGTACTGGTTCCGGTGCGCGCGCTGGTGCTGACGCTGGCGCTGGTGGATTCGTACTGGTGAGCTCGTACTGGTAGCGGGCTCGTCGGGTGTGCTGTCCCGGCCATCAGGCCATGGAAGCCGTGGGAATTGGCCAGAGCTTGCTATTCCGTACGCTCAGCCGCCCGTTGTCGGTCAGCCGCCCGCCGTCAGATGGTCGAACTCCCCATCCTTGACGCCCAGCAGCATGGCCTCGATCTCGGCGATCGTGTAGACCAGCGCGGGACCGTCGGGGTGGCGTGAGTTGCGTACCGCCACCTCGCCGCCGGGCAGCTTGGCGAACTCCACGCACGATCCTTGGGAGTTGCTGTGCCTGCTCTTCTGCCAGACGACTCCGTGAAGCTCTGTGGCCGTAATGCCGTTGTACACGTGGTGCACAGGTCGCTCCCCGAGTTGCAAGGTGCAGTCGTCAACTTTCTCGGATCATAGCTGTGTTTCATGTGCTGATGCATGAGCAAATGCACGTGCACGCGGGGTGTTCCTTTGGTTACAGTCGCCGCCCCCGGCCCCCGGTCGCCCCCGCTTCTCCATAGAGACGCGATTCAGGGACTTTCGGATCCCTCGCCGACCGATTGGTTGTTCGGGTACCCCGCGAACGCGGGAAGACTCCTACGACCGGGGGACATCAGACCTCCAGGAGATTGTCGAAGGCGGGCGGAAGGCGCTTCCAGGCGGCGCGGCCCGCGGTGTACTCGGCATCGGTCAGCAGACAGGAGTCCAGCAGTCGCTCGATGACCTCCCGGTCGAGACCGGGCGAGGTGAAGACGAGATGCTGGCAGCGGTCACCGTGCAAGGGGTGCCAGTCCAACGAGGCGGCGGCCCTGCGCGTCGGCGGGACCGTCTCCCAGGCGGCGTCGGGCAGCGCCGCCAGCCAGGGGCCCACGCTCTCCACGCAGAGCGCGCCGCCGGCCGCGTCCCAGTGCAGGAGCGTGTCGGGGCGGTCCGCGAGCCAGAACCGGCCGCGGCTGCGGGCGGCGGCGCAGCACAGCTCCTCCAGCGCCTGGTAGAGCCGCTCCGGATGGAAGGGGCGCGCGCGGTGCCAGACGTAGGTACCGACCCCGCACTCGTCCGCCTCCTGCGGCAGCAGCGCACAGGCCGGGTGCTGACGGGCAGCGGCGGCCTCGACATCGAATCCGCCGAGCGCGACGGCGGCCAGTTCCCCGGGGGACGCGCCCTCGCCGTCGATCCGTATCCGCTGTGCCGTCGGGTGCAGTTGGGCGAGCAGCGCGTGGTCCTCGTCGTCCGCGAGCGGGCTGTCCACGACGGCGAGTACCGGCGCGTACTCCAGCTGCCGCGCCCAGGTGTCGGCGATCGTGCGCTGGTCGGAGGCGGCGGCCGCGAGCCCGGCATCAGCCAGATCGTCGCCGTTGCCGAGGTACGGCAGCAACAGCGCCGGGTCGACCGCGGTCAGCACCGAGCTGACGACAAGCCGCTCGCCGTGCGCCGCGATGACCTCGGCCATGGCCCGGGGCTCGACTGAGTCCCACAGCTCGACGATCGCGAGGCGGGTGAGACCACCGTCCGCGAGCCGTTCCAGCTCGGGTACGAGATCTTCCCGCAGGGCGCAGCAGGCACAGTCGTCGACCAGCGCCGCCTCGCCCGTGGAGAGCAGCGCGGTGGCGTCGTGGACGGTCCGTACGACGGTGCCGCGGGTGGCCGTCGACAGATCGTGATGGAGCGCGACGCTGCCGGGAACGGTGGCGAGAAGTCGCCGTACGGCCGCCTTGCGGGCGTCGGAGTGCAGCCCGCAGACGATCGCGACGGGCAGTCTGCTGTCGATGTCGCCCATCAACGGGCCCCGGGGCGGCGGCCGTAGCGGCGCTCGAAGCGCTCCACGCGCCCGGCGGTGTCGAGGACGCGCGCGGTACCCGTATAGAAGGGGTGGCTCGCCGAGGAGATCTCGACATCGATGACGGGGTAGGTGTGGCCGTCCTCCCAGACGACCGTCTTCTCGGCGGTCGCGGTCGAGCGGGTGAGGAAGGCGTATCCGGCGGCCTTGTCGCGGAAGACGACGGGCTGGTACGCGGGGTGGATTCCGGGCTTCATGTCGGCCTCTTCGTTCCCTTGCTGTGCGTTCTCTTGCTGTGCGTTCTCTTGCTCTGCGTTCTCTCGTCAGCGTTCTTCGCGGAAGTCGGTGTGCCGGCGGAGGAGCGGGTCGTACTTGCGCAGCGTCAGGCGGTCGGGGTTGTTACGGCGGTTCTTGCGGGTGACGTACGTGTAGCCGGTCCCGGCGGTGGAGCGGAGCTTGATGATCGGGCGCAGTTCGTTGCGTGGCATGGGGCTAGTATATGGAAATGGTTTCCATTTCCAAAAAGAAGGATGTGTGACCTTGTCCGCCCACTGCCAGCTGACCGGGGCCAAGCCCGGCTTCGGCCATCGGATCTCCCACTCGCACCGGCGCACCTCGCGCCGCTTCGACCCCAACATCCAGCGCAAGCGTTACTGGCTGCCGAGCGAGGGCAGGCATGTCCGGCTCACCCTCAGTGCGAAGGCGATCAAGACCATCGACTCCATCGGCATCGAGGCCGCCGTCGCCCGGATCCGTGCCCGGGGGGTAAACGTCTGATGGCGAAGAAGAGCAAGATCGTCCGCAATGAACGGCGCAAAGAAGTCGTGGAGCGGTACGCCGCACGCCGCGCCGAGTTGAAGGAGCTGATCCGGCGCCCCGGCACGCCCGAGGACCAACGGCTCGCCGCGCGGGAGGAATTGCGACGTCAGCCGCGTGACGCGAGCGCCACGCGGGTGCGCAACCGCGACAGCGTGGACGGCCGGCCACGCGGCTGTCTCAGGAAGTTCGGCCTGTCCAGGGTGCGGATGCGCGAGCAGGCGCACGCCGGATTCCTTCCGGGGGTGCGCAAGTCCTCCTGGTAGTTTTGCGCGGTCCGGGCACCGACCCCAGGGGGGACTTGAACGTGCGGAAACTCGTACGGACCAGCGCGGCCACGACCGGGCTCGTCGTGGCACTCGCACTCGCGCTCACGGGCTGCGGCGGGAATGGCGGCGACGACTCGGCCAAGGGCGAGGGCGGCGCCACGACACCGAGCGCGACCGGCGGCGAGGGCTCCGGTTCGACCGCCGACTCCGGCTCCGGCGCGGACGCTGCCGCGGCGGGCGTCGAGGGCACCTGGGCCGGGCTGAGCGACGGCAAGACCGTCGCGCTGTCGGTCAAGTCCGGCAAGGTCGCGCTCGTCGCGGACAAACATGTCTGCCAGGGCGCGGTGGAGGACATGGGCGAGCCGATGTTCTCCCTCAAGTGCGCCGACGGCGACACCGACCGGACGATGGGGACGATCGAGTCGAATGACGGCAAGACCCTGGTGATCTCCTGGGGCAAGGGTGTGCGGGACACGTTGGCGAAGGCCGGCGACGGCAAGCTGCCGGACGGACTGCCGAGCGATCTGCCGACGGACCTGCCGACGCCGTGATGCCGTGACGCCGCGCTGACCGCGCCGTGCTGCCGTGCTGATCGGGCCGTGACGCGGTCAGCGGGCGGGGCGGATACGGCCACGCCGATCCGTTCCGCCCGGCCTGTCGGCCGAGTCCGGTCCGCCGGCCGCGCCCGGCCCGCCCGGCACCCGCGCCGCGTTCGCCGCGGAGGTGCCATGGGTCCAGCCCTCGGCGTCCGTCGCCCCCCGCACGCGCGTGGCCACCGTCTCCGGGAACATCCGGTCCGTACGGTCGGCCACCGCCACCTCGCGGGCGGCGAGTACGGGCAGCAGCCCGCCAACGCCCCTGTCCGGCCGGGCCGCTCGCTCCTCGGCCGACTGCTCCGCCGTCGCCTGCTCCGTCACCTGTTCCGTGGCCAGGGCCAGGCGTTCGCCGATGCGGTGGGCGTACGCCAGCAGGAACGACTGCCGGAATGTCTTCGTCCGCTTGCGCCCGGCCGCGCGCTGGGCGGCCTCCGCACGGGTCATCGCGGCCGTGCCCTGAACCAGCAGTGAGGTATGGAGCAGTTCGACCGCCTCCAGGTCCGGCTCGAAGCCGACGACTGTCGAGAAGCCGTACGCGCTGTTCCAGACGGCGCGGCAGCGGTTCGCGGAGGCCACGGCGTCGAGCAGGATCGCCTTCGCCGTCTCGTACGGAGCGTCCACCCCGATCCGGCACGCGCCGGGCACATCGCCCCGGTGCGTACGGTCGGCGAGCAGTGCCTCGTCGATGCTGTGCCGCGCCATCAGCTCCTGCGCCTTGGCGGTGAGCGCCTCCGCCTCCTGCGGGTATCCGGTCGCCTCCGCCTTGGCGAGCAGGGCGCGGATCCGGGTGAGCATGCGCGGCTCGCCGTCCGCGGGGGCGGCCAGATGGAGGGGCGTACCGGGCACAGGACCGACCGGTTCGATCGCGGGCAGCCGGACGAGCAGCAGATACAACTCCAGTACGGCGGTGGCGTACGAGAAGCGGTCGGTCCGATGGGGACGCGCTTCCCGCTCCTCGTCGAGCTCCGCGAGCTGGGCGGCCCAGCGCGGCGGCAGCCGCTCGTAGCGCCGCGCCTCCGCCGCCGTCAGCTCGGCGAGGATCCGCAGGTGGGGGCCGTCGAGGTCGCGGCGTACGAGGCGCCCGACATCGGCGGGCCCCCAGCCGCGCTCCCAGGCCAGCCGCACGAACTCCTCGCCGCGCAGCCGCAGTTCGGTATCCGCCGCCGGATCCGCGGCGAGGAGGGAGGCGCCGGTGTCGATGCCGTCGGCGCCGCCGCGGTCCCCGGACCGCGCGGAGAGTGCGGCCGCGAGGGCGCGCTCGACGGTACGGGCCGCCGCGCCGGCGGCGTCCTGGTCGCTCATGCCGCGGCCTCGGTGTGTTCCATCATCATGCGGGGTGCCTCCTCAGCCTCCTCGGAACTGCTCCTTGCCGCGTTCCGATGGTCGCAGGTCCATATCCGCGACTCTTGTCCACAGGCTGTGGATATCTCATCGCCGTTTTGTACGGCGCACTACCGTGGACGCCTTCGAGCGAGGGCAGGGAGGGCACCCATGGGCGAGAACAAGCGGCGCATGCTGGCCGGGGAGTGGTACGTCCCCGATGACGAGGAACTGGGCGCGGACACCGAACGGCGCTTCGCGCTGTGCGCGGCGTACAACGCGAACGGCGGCGCAGCGCCGGCCGATCGCACCAGGATCCTCACAGAACTGCTCGGTTCGGTGGGGGAGGATGTCCGCATCCGGCCGCCCTTCCAGTGCGACTACGGGACATACATCAGTATCGGCGCCCGTACGTTCATCAACTTCAACGCGGTCTTTCTCGACGCGGCGCCGATCACTGTCGGTTCGGACGTCCAGATAGGACCGAATGTCCAGCTCCTCACCCCAACCCATGAACTCGGCGCGGCACGGCGCCGCGCGGGCTGGGAGAAGGCGTCGCCGGTGACGATCGGTGACAACGTCTGGCTGGGCGGCGGGGTGATCGTCTGCCCGGGGGTGACGATCGGCGAGAACACGGTGGTCGGCGCGGGGTCGGTGGTGACGAAGGATCTTCCGGCGGGTGTGCTGGCGGTGGGCAATCCCGCGCGGGTGATCCGCGCGTTGGAGGACTGAGCCGGGGGCGCGGCCCTACCTCGCGGCCGGCCTCACGCCGGGGGCGGGGGCTGCGGGGGCGGCGGGGGCATCACGGACAGCGGGGGCGTCACGGGCAGCGGGGGCGGCGGGGCGAACTCGCACCACACCACCTTTCCCCGCGTGGCGCCCGCCTGGTCGCCCCAGTCCGCCGCCAGGGCCGTGACCAGCAGCAACCCCCGGCCCTCCGCCGCCTCCGCGTCGACCGACTCGATCCCCGTGGGCCACCTCGGGGGCGTACGGGACGGATCGGCGACCTCGACCCGGAGGCGGCCCCCCGTGCGCAGCAGGGTGAGGGAGACCGTGCCGCGGGTGCAGCCGCAGAGGCAGATGCCGTGCCGCACGGCATTGGTGACGAGTTCACTGACCGCCAGCTCGACCGTGGCGATCAGCTCGCCGTCCACCCGGCGCAGCGCGAGGACCTCACGGGCGTGGCGGCGGGCCTTGGGAGCCGCCTCCGGCCTGTGCGGGAGCGGGATCCTCGTGAGGGGCAGCCAGGGCGGACCCTGGTCGTAGACATCGTGCGCAAGTCCACTGTCAGTGAGCATCGTTACTCTCGGACATCAATAGGTCACCGAAAGCAACCTATGTTGCCCGAGAGGAGTGCCGCCATGCCACATCACCCATACGAGGTCGCACCCGCCGTTGCGGCTGAGCGTCATGCGTCCCGCCGTTCGGAGCGGGCCGGCTCAGGGCGTGAGGACGAGCTTCCCGTTCGCGTGACCGTTCTCGCTCGTCTGCTGCGCCTGTGCCGCTTCCGCGAGCGGGAACGTACCGGCGATCCGCAGCCGCAGCGCGCCCTCGGCCGCCAGGCGGGCGTTCTCCGCGAGGCCCGCGCGCTTCTTCTCGGGCGTCGAGCTGCCGGGCCCGCCGGACGAGAAGGCCACGCCGAGTTCGGCGGCGGCCGGGTCGGCGATGGTGACGATCCGGTCGGTCGTCCCGCCGCGCAGCTCGATCGAGTCGGGCAGCGCTCCCTTGCCCGCCGTGTCGAAGACCGCGTCCACGCCCTGTGGCGCGACCGAGCGGACGCGTTCGACCAGCCCGTCGCCGTAGGTCACGGGGATGGCGCCCAGCGAGCGCACGTACTCGTGGTTGGCCGGGGACGCCGTGCCGATCACGATCGCTCCACGGGCCGTCGCGAGCTGGGCCGCCATCGACCCGACGGCTCCCGCCGCCCCGTGCAGCAGCAGGGTCTCGCCGTCGCGCAGCGCCAGTTCGTCGAGCACCCGCGCGGCGGTCTCCCCGGCGACCGGGATCGCCGCGGCCTCGGCCCACCCCAGCGAGGCGGGTTTGGGTACGGCCGTCGCGGCCAGGGCGTACTGCGCGTAGGCACCGGTGGCGGACCACCCCAGCACGTCATCGCCGACGGCGACGTCCGTGACCCCGGCGCCGACCTCGTCCACGACCCCGGCGATCTCCAGACCGGGCACGGCGGGCAGCGGGGTGGCGAAGGCCTGTTCCATCCATCCGTGGCGGATCTTGTAGTCCATCGGGTTGACGCCCGCCGCCTTCACGGCCACCCGGATCTCACCGGGGCCCGCGTGCGGCTCGGTGATCTCCTTGATGTGCAGAACGTCCGGGCCGCCGAACTCCTCGAACACGATCGCTTGCATCTCAGCCTCCATTCGGTGCGGACGTGCAGGTTCCGGATTCGATCCTCCCGTCGTACGGCCCGGCTCGCCCGCCGGGCGGATCCCCCGTCGTTGTCAGACCCTCCTGCGAGACTCGGCGGCATGACCGAACGATGGGCTCTCGCCCCGGCGGACGGCGGCGGCGCGCTGCTCGTGCCGCTGGGCGACGACGGCCGCCCGGCCGGGCCCGTGGCGCGGGAGCCCGATCTTGTCGCGGCGGTCAGGAACCGGCTGCCGGAGGTCGGGCGCTGGGTGTGGCGCTCCACCGCCGAGGTGTATCCGCGGCTGCTCGCGGCGGGGGTGCGGGTCGAGCGGTGCTATGACATCGAGGCGGCCGAGCTGCTGCTGCTCGGCCATGAGGGGCGGCTCGGCGAGCCCCGGTCTGCCGCCGCCGCCTGGGCCAGACTGCGGAACGCGCCGGTGCCGCCCGACCCGCCGCCCCGGTCGGCGGCGCCGGGGTCGCAGTCCTCGCTGTTCGAGCCGCACGCGGGCGTGGAGGTGCCGTTCGAGGGGCTGCTCGATGTGTACGGGGAGCAGCAGCGACGCCATACGGCCGCCGAGCACCCCGGGCGGATGCGACTGCTCACCGCGTCCGAGTCGGCGGGGATGCTGGTGGCCGCCGAGATGCACCGCGCGGGGCTGCCCTGGCGCGCGGATGTGCACCGTGAGGTGCTGGAGGATCTGCTCGGCGAGCGGTACGCGGGCGGCGGCGAGCCCCGGCGGCTCGCGGAGCTGGCGGACGAGGTGTCGGCGGCGTTCGGGCGGCGGGTGCGGCCGGATCTGCCGGCGGATGTGGTGCGGGCCTTCGGGCAGGCCGGTATCAAGGTGAAGTCCACCCGGCGCTGGGAGCTGGCGGAGATCGACCATCCGGCGGTGGAGCCGCTGATCGAGTACAAGAAGCTGTACCGGATCTGGACGGCGCACGGCTGGAGCTGGCTCCAGGACTGGGTAAGGGACGGCCGGTTCAGGCCCGAGTATCTGCCGGGCGGTACGGTCTCGGGCCGGTGGACGACCAATGGCGGCGGGGCGCTGCAGATCCCCAAGGTCATCCGGCGGGCGGTCGTCGCCGACGAGGGCTGGCGGCTGGTGGTGGCGGACGCCGACCAGATGGAGCCGCGGGTGCTGGCCGCGATCTCCCGGGACCCGGGGCTGATGGAGGTGGCCGGACATGAGGGCGATCTCTACACGGCGCTCTCCGCCCGTGCGTTCTCGGGCGACCGCGCTCACGCGAAGCTCGCGCTGCTGGGGGCGATCTACGGCCAGACGTCCGGCGACGGGCTGAAGAATCTGGCGGCGCTGCGCCGGAGGTTCCCGCTGGCCGTGGCGTATGTGGACGACGCGGCGCGGGCGGGTGAGGAGGGCAGGCTCGTACGGACCTGGCTGGGGCGGACGAGTCCGCGGGCGGCCGGGGCGGAGGATGACGACGGCGAGGCGGGGATCCCGCAGGAGATATCCCCGGCGCCGGGGACGGACGGGGAGGGATCCGCCTCGTCCGGCGGCGAGTTCACCCCGGGATACGCCTCGTCGAACGGACGGGCGCGCGGTCGCTTCACCCGTAATTTCGTCGTGCAGGGCAGCGCGGCCGACTGGGCCCTGCTGATGCTGGCCGCGCTGCGGCGGGCGACCGCCGGAATGCGGGCGGAGCTGGTCTTCTTCCAGCACGACGAGGTGATCGTGCACTGCCCGGAGAAGGAGGCCGGGGAAGTGGCCGAGGCGATCCGCGCGGCCGGGGAGCTGGCCGGGCGGATCGCCTTCGGGGAGACGCCGGTGCGGTTTCCGTTCACGACGGCGACGGTGGAGCGGTACTCCGACGCGAAGTGAGGTCTTGGCGCTACGCGTTGGGGGCTGCGCGTCGGGGCTGAGTGTCGGGGCTGCGCGTTGGGGGCTGCGCGTCGGGACTGCCCGCTTGGAGCTACGGCCGCGTCAGCCACTTCTCGCTGGTCGCGATCGCCGTGAGCTGCTTCATGGTGAGCGCCGGGTTCTCGCGGGTGGCCGGGCTTTTCTGGTCGGCCGCGTTGAAGGCGGAGACGACGACACGCAGCCCGTCGGGCCTGATGGTGTCGGCGGTCCACATCTTGATGCCGCCGACGCCCTTCTCACCCGCCGTCTTCGAGGTCTTGAGCAGCGTGCCGTCCGGCAGTTCGGTCGCGCCGGGGAACAGTTCGCCCACGACGTCCCACATGTTGGGCTGCACATTGATCTGGACGTAGCTCCGGCCCTTGCCGTCGTCCACCACCACATACGCGAATCCCTCCTGGCCGCCCTGGTCTCGCACCCGCAGCCCGGCGGGGAGCAGTGAGGAGAGCGTCTTGCGGATGCCCGCGCCGTCCGGGTCGGCCGCGTCCCCGAAACCCCCGTCGGCCGGCGGTCGCGCGGCGGGCAGCTCGTTCAGCGGACCGCGCCAATCGTCCGAGGTGACGAGCGCCTGCAACTGCGCGGGGTTCAGCGGCGGATCGGCACGGGAGATCTCGGCCCCCTTCTCTGCCGGGGCGTTGTACTCGCTCGCGTCCACCAGGAAGCCGTCGGAGGTGTGCAGGACGGCCCGCCAGTTCTTGGTGTCCTCGCGGCGGTCCGGGTACTCGTACCCCTGGAAGACCATGAGCCGGGAGCCGTCGGCCAGTTCGGATTCGACGCAGTCGTCGTAGGCGGTGAACACCTTGTCGGGGCAGGCCACCTGCTGGTCGGCTTGGAGGCCGTCGGCGCGGCTGAGACCGACCGAGATCTCGGCGTCGCCCTTCCCGTCGTCGAAGACTCCGCGCACGCTCCGGAAGCCCGGAGTTTCGGACGTGTTCGTCGTCGGATTCTTCAGCTCTCCGCCGGGAAGCAGCCCGGCGAGAATCGCCACGAGGTCCGCGTCGACGCTCGGCGCGGGGCCGGTGGGCGCGGGGTCCGGCGCGGCGACGGATGTCTCTCCGTGCCGGTCACCCCCCTGTTTTCCGCCCAGCAGTCCGCCGCCGTACGCGCCGCCGATCCCCACGGCGGCCAGCGCGAGCGCGCTGCCCGTCACCACCGCGGCGCGGCGCCGGGCCACCCGGCGGCGGCCCCGGGCCAGCCCGGCATCGACCAGGGCTGCCCGGTCCGGGGGCGCGAATGTCTCGCCGGTGCGGCGCAGCGCCTCACCGAGTCCGTCCTCGAAAGGTGCTTCAAATGGCTGCTCAGAGGGCATGGTCGACCCCACTCCTTGCTCATATGGCTCATGTGGCTCATGTGACGGACAGAATCAGTGCCGAGCACCCTCGGGGCAGGGGCTCAGCGGTCGGCCAACTCGGCGAATGCGCCGTCCAGTTGATCCCGTAACTTCGCGAGCGCCCGCACCGATCTGGTGCGTACGGCGGCGGAGCTGACCCGCATGGCGTCGGCGGTCTCCTCGACGCTGCGGTCCTCCCAGTACCGCAGCACCACCACCGCGCGGTCCTTGGCCGGCAGCCGCCCCAGCGCGTCGAGCAGCGCGATCCGCAGGTCGACGTCGTCCCCGAGGACCTGGGCCGGCTCGGGGAGCTCCCCGAGGGGCCGTTCGGTCGCCGAGCGACGCCGCTGATGCGTGAGGAAGGTACGGACGAGGACGGTCTGCGCGTACCCGGCCGGGTTGTCGATCCGGGCGACGCGCCCCCACAGCGCGTACATCCGGCCGAGGGTTTCCTGCACCAGATCCTCGGCGAGATGGGTGTCGCCGCCGGTCAGCAGAGAGGCGGAGCGGAAGAGCTGGTTCGTGCGGGCGGCGGCGAACTCCCTGAAATCATCGGCCCGGGAGGTCCCCGGCCGCTCGCCGCCGCCCGTACGCCCCAGCAGTCCCGTGCGCCTCATGGTCCCCCGGTCCCCCGTATCCCGTGGCGCCGGCTCCCCCCGCCCGCCCCTCACTCCACTGACGCGATGGCACAGCGGAAATGTTTCACCGGCCCCGGGAAAGCGAGCATCCCGGCCGGCGAACGGCGCCGGCCGGGATGTCATGTGTCACTGAGTACGTGCTGCTCGTTACTTGCGCTTGTTACTTGCGCTTGTTACGTGTGCCCGTCACTTGAGGTAGACGATGCCGTCGGTCGTGAGGGTGGGACGGCCGCTGGTGCCGACCACGACGATCTTGATCGTGTGCTTGGCGCTGGACGCCCAGGTCTTGGTGAAGATCGCGTCCCGGTACTTGGTGGTGGACGACTTGAGGTCGACGGTCGCCACCTTCGTCCCGTCGAGGTAGACATACGCCTGTCCGGAGGTCGACGCCCGGGAGACCACCCATGCCACCGAGCGGCCGGTGAACGTCCAGCTGAGGGAGGCGTTCTTGGCCGAGCTGGAGTACGACTTGCCGCCCAGGTAGCTGGTGGACGACTTGGTGGTCCAGGAGCCGGTCCTGGCCGCCGAGCTCTCCTGGACGATCACCGGGGTACCGGCCACCGACGCGGCGGCGGTGTTGCCCGCCTGGTCGTACGCGGTCATCGACCAGGTCGTCGCCGCACCGGACTTGGCGGTGTGCGCCGCGCTCGTGGTGGTCGGGCCGTACGTCTTGGCGGCCGGGGCGGTCAGCCGTACTTCCTTGAGCGCCGCGCTGTCGGTCGCCTTCCAGCTCAGAGTCAGCGGCACGGCGGTCGTGTTGACCAGGCCGGCGCGCAGCGCGAGCGCCGGCTTGGTGGTGAAGGCCGGGGCCGTGGTCTCCGCGACGACGGTCGCCGAGGCGCTGGTGGCGGTCTTGCCTGACTGATGGACGGCGCGGACGGCGACCTTGTGGCTGCCGGCCGCGAGCGTCACCTTCGCGGAGGTCGTGGCGCCGGACACGCTCGCGGCCACCTTGCCGTCGACCAGCAGTTCGTTCTTGGTGATCAGCGCCGAGGGCGTGGCCGTCGACCAGTTCACGGTGACGGCGGCCTTGGTGTAGTACGTCGATCCCGCCAGCCCCGCGCCGGTGACGGACGTGACGGCCACTCCGGTGGCGGGCCCCGCCGCCCAGGACCGGATGGTGGCCAGTTGGCCGTAGAAGGCGTCGCCGGGGCACTGCGTGTTGTAGCCGTCGCGGTGTCCGTGGATGGCCGGGAAGGCGATCTGCGCGCCCTTGGCCCAGGTCTTGCCGCTGTAGCTGCGTCCGCTGTCACCCGCGGTGAGGGTGGCGGTGCCGGCCGGGTTCACCCCGTACTGGCCCAGCTTCCAGGCGGCGATACGGGCGACCGAGACCATGGCGGCCCCCGACGGCGCGGCGTCGGTGTACGTGCCGAGGACGGAGATGCCGGTCGTCTCGGAGTTGAAGCCGTAGGCGTGCGCGCCCTGCACGGGCCGGTCGACGCCGCCCTTGCGGCCCTCGTAGACCGTGCCGCACTTGTCGACCAGGAAGTTGTAGCCGATGTCCTTCCAGCCCAGTTCCTTCACGTGGTACGCGTACACGCCGCGCACCACGGCCGGGGCCTGGGCGCAGGTGTAGGTGTTGCTCTCGGCGGTGTGGTGCACGGTGACCGCCTTGATCCGGCCGTCCGGCAGATAGCCGGGCTCCTCAGGGCTGATCGACTCGTCGGCTCCCCAGCCGGCCCGTGAGGTGATCGGCGGGCGCGGCGCGGTCGACGGCGGCGCGGTGGGGATGCTGACCGTCGGGGTCGGTGTGGGAGGGGGCGTGGACGCCGGGGGCGCCGAGGGCCCTGTGGTGCCCGGGGGCTCCGAGGTGGGCGGCGGAGCGGTCGAGGGGTCGTCGCCCGGGGTCCCTCCCGAAGTCCCGTCCGGGGAAGGCGGGGTCGAGTGGTCCGTACCGTCCGTGGGGGTGCTCGGCCCGTCCGAGGGAGCCGGCCCGCCAGAGGGAGCCGGCCCGTCCGAGGGCTCGCCCGGCGGCGGGCTGACGGGATCGTCGGCGGCGAAGCCGGCGGGTGCCATCGCCAGGTCCTCGCCGTCGCCGCCGCCGTCATTGCCTCCGCCCGTGTCGATCATGGCGAGGCTGAGGCCGGCGGGCAGTCGCGCCGAGGTGTGCCCGCCGCTGGTGACACGTACCTCGACACCGTCGGAGGGCCCCACCCACGCGGGCTCGGTCCCGCCGCGCTCGGCAGTGCTCTCGCCCTGACCGCTGTCGCCGTCGAGCACCAGCCAGCGGGACCAGGTGCCGGAGCCCACGGCGCGGGTACGTGCCTCGACCTTGGCGGACACGCGGGCACCCGGATCGTTCCAGGTGACACCCAGCATGCTGAACCGATCGGTGTCACGCCGCGAAAGGGCGGCGCCGCGGCCGTCGTCCTGAGGCCGCAGATCCGCCGCCCGGACGTCCGTACGCAGCGGCCCCGAGCTCTGGCCGTCCCCGGACGCGCCCGAGGAGCCGGGAAACCCGAGCCCTCCGGACATGCCCTGGAAGGCGAGTACTCCCGAGACACCGACAGCCGTGATACCGGCCGTGATCCAGATCCGACGCGACGTCACGCCGTACCTCCCCCTGTTGACGCGGCGCAGAAGAATGCGCGAGCGCGCCATCACACCACATGACGGTACGGGAGGAAAAACACGATCTTCACCTCGAAACCATGGTGGACAAACCGACCCCCCGCCGGCAGTCGCCCCGTTCGCGACCGGGAACCGACCAGCGGGGACGGTTGAATGGGGGTGGGGGATGCGGTTGAAGCGGCGTGCCCGGCGGTGCGATCCTTCGGGCATGCCGCCGAGGCCCGGGGCGGACATGGTGGAGCGGGGCGCTCACCACGGGGAGGGGGCGCGGGTGAATCCGTATCGTGTGCTGGCGGCGGTGGCCGCCGACTGGGGCCGGCTCGGCCCCTATCTGCGATCGGGTACGGGAGGTACGGCCGGCACGGGTGACACGGCGGGGGCCGCGAACGGACTGTCGTCCGCTTTGCGTTCGCTGCGGTCCATGGAGCGCCATGCCCCCGGCCGGGCGGCGACGGCCGGCGAGACCGCGCGCTTCGTCCTCGCCCTGCTGCCTCCCGCCGAGGCCGAACGGCTCGCCGCCGGCCACCCGGACCGCCTCGCCGGAACGCTGGAGGACGGGACGCTGACAGACGCGACGCTGACGGACGGGACGCCGACGGACGGGACGTCGGCGGCCGACGCGCTGGAGGAGGAGACCTACGCCGGGTTCACCGCCGCCGACCTCGCCTTCCTGCTGCTGGACGACAACCCCATGGTCGGCCCGCTGCTCGGCCCCGTACGCGAGCGCCTTCTCTCACATCCGATGCTGGACGACTGGGCCGCCGAGGCGCACGCGCGCACCCACGGTCTGATCCGGCTGCGCGGCGAGTCCGGCGCGCGGGGCGTGGACCGTATCCCGTCCTTCCAGTTCGGCGACGCGGTCACCCCCTGGCCGGTCGTCGTGGCGGTGAACGGGCTGCTGGACTCCGCGCGCGATCCTTGGGGCGCGGCCGACTGGTGGCTGTCGGCGAACGGCTACCTCGGCGTCGCCCCCGCGGAACTGCTCGGCAGCGGCCGGGACGGCCAGCTCGTCGGTACCGCACGCTACTTGGTGGAGGGGGAGTAATTCCGTGCCGAACAGCCGTCCGCCCACCGCGCTCCCGCGCACGCCCACGAAGGTGCCACTGCCCGCCGGTACGCCGCTCTTCCGGGTCCACGCGTCCAAACGTCCGGGCACCGCGTTCAACCCCGTACCGTCCGACTGCCTCTACGACGGGGGCCGGTTCGACGCGACGCGCTGCGACGACTACCCGTTTCTCTACGCCGGGCGTACCGCGCCCGCCGCGGTCTGCGAGTCGCTGCTGCGGTCCGTCCCCTTCGATCCGGGCGGCGGGATCCGGCTGCTGCCGCGCACCTCCGTACGCGGCAAGCGGCTCTCCTTCCTGCGGCTGACCGCCGACGTGGACGTCGTCTCGCTGGTGTCCGGGGCGGATCTCGCCTCCGTCGCGCAGGACGCGTGGCTGGTCCAGTGCGAGCCCGACGAGTACGCGTACACCCGGCACTGGGGGCACTGGATCAGAGGCGGAACCGCCCCCTGGGCCCAGGGGTTCGTCTGGCCGTCGAAGCGCGAGCCCTCCGCGCACGCGCTGATCCTCTTCCAGGACCGTTGCCTGGACCGGGGGCTCACGGAGATCGTCGAGGAGACCGACGAGCCGCCCATCGACTTCGCGACGCCCGAGGGCGAACGCTGGCTCAACTCCGTACTCGCGCCGTATCTCGCGCAGATCGCCCCGGTCACCCCGGTCACTCCGGTCACCCCGATCGCACCTTAGGAGCACCTTCGTGTCCGAGGACGAGCTGCCCGATGTCTCCCAGCTGTCCGACGAGGAACTACGGGCGGCCCGGGACGAGTTGCTGGCGACGCTGGCGCGGACACCGGACGACGACCCCGAACGCCCGTATATGTGGGCCTGGGCCGGGGAGTGGAGTTTCCAGCTGCATCTGCGGCAGGGCCGGGACGACGACCTGAGCCGCGCCGCCGACGCGCTGCCGCGCGCGTTCGCGGCACGGGACGAGGACGACGGGGAGATCTGGTACGCCTGGCGGGTGCTGCACGGTCAGGTGCTGCTGTACCAGTACGGCCGGGAGCCGGCCCCCGCCCTTCTCGACCGGGCGGAGGAGCGGCTGAGCGCCGGTCTCGCGGGGCTGCCGGACGGCTCACCGTTCGCCGCGGGTAACGTGCCGCTGGCCCGCTTCCTGCTGGCCCGTATCTCCGCGGCCCGGTGCAGCGGCGCCCCGGCGGACGACCCCGGCCGCGCGGACCTCTTCGCCACGGCCGTACGCCGGCAGCGGGACGCGCTGGGCGACCACGCCGCCGGTTCCGAGGAGGCCACCGAGCTGTACGCGTGTCTGGGCGAACTCACCTTCGAACAGGGTGACTTCAGCGCCTCGGTGGAGCACTACCGGACCGCCCTCACCGGGGCGGCACCCGGCTCCGATGTCCCGCTGCTCCGGTACGGGCTCGCGACCGGCCTGCTGGCGAGCGGCCGGGCCGCCGCCGACCGTGAGCTACTGCGCGAGGCCCGGAACGAATTCGTCCGCGCGCTCGCCGAAGCCCGCGAGCGGCGACAGCCTCAGCAACGGCAACAGGGCTCGATCGGCGCCGAAGAGCCCTGGTGGGCCTGGCAGGCGCGGGCCAGAAGCGTCTTCGTCCGCGCCTGTCTGCACTTCAACTGGCGCGAGCGGGAGCAACTGGCGCCCGCCGTCGCCGAACTGCACGCCCTGCTCGCCGAACCGGGCGCCGAGGACGGCCTCTCGCCGGTCTTCGCGGACGCGTTCGGCCGGCTGCTCTACGACCACGCCGCCGCACAGGACGACGACTCGGCACGCGAGCGGGCCATCCCCCTGCTCAGGCGGGCCGTACGGGAGTGGCTGCCCGCGCGGGACGGCGACCCGGTGCCCGGCGCGATGCTCCTCGCCTCCCTCCAGCAGGCGCGCTACCAGGACGACCAGGACCCCGCCCGGCTGTCGGACGTCGAGGACTGCGCGCGGCGCGTGCTCGCCATCGAGGAGGCGGAGGCGGAGCCCGGGCTGCGGCGCCTGGCGAAGCTGATGCTCGCCTGGGCGCGGTCCCACGCGGCGGAGCCCGGCCCGTCCGGAGCGCTGGACGACCCCGACGGGGTGCTCGACGAGGGCCGGGAGGCGGCCCGGGGGATGATGGCGGACTTCACGCACGGCCGGAGCTTTCTCGACTTCGACGACGACGCGTACGGCGCCATGGCCAACGACATGGCGAGCACCGGGCGGCTCAGCCGTACGTTCGACCAGCTCTACGAGCAGTGGCGCTCCCGGGATCCGGAGAGCGAGGAGTACGGGGTCTTCGCCGGCTACCTCTTGAGCGTGGTGCCGATGCTCGACCCGCACGGCAACCACATCACCGAGGAGCAGAAGACCGCCCTCTCCGAGGCCGCCCGGGCGAGCAGACCGGAGAACGCCACCTGGCAGAGCATGGTGCACGGAGCCACCGGGTACGTCAGGCTCCATGACGAGCTCGCCGGTGCGGGCACGGGACTGGACGAGGTCATCGCCGACCTCGACCGGGCCCGGACCACATTGGGCGCGTCCGGGGAGAGCGGTGGCGCGCCCGGTGGGAGCAGTGGCGCGCCCGGTGAGGCGGGCGCCGCGAGCACACCGGCGCGGCGCGACACCCAGAGCGATCTCCACGACAGCTTCAGCCTCCTGCGGTCCTTCGCCACACACCAGCGCGGCCAACTGCGCGGCGCCGTGGACGATCTGGACGCCGCGGGGGACGCCTGGCAACGCCTGAGGGACAGCCCCACCATCACCTCGTACATGCGCCGGGTCATGGACGGCCAGCAGGCGGGGTTCGAGGCGAACCGGGCGGCGCTGCGCGGCGATCTGGCCGGGGTGGACCGGGGGCGGCGCACGCTGGCGGCGCTCCACGCGGAGATGGATCCCGAGGACCCCTCACGTATCGAGGTGTGGACGCTGCTGGAGAACGTCCACGCGCAGCGCGACCAGCTCGCGGACCGGCTCGGCGCACCGCCCGTTCCGCCGCCGCCCGGCCGGCCCAGTACGGCCGAACTGCGGCGGCTGGCGGCCAAGTTGCCACGCGACCACCGCGCCTGGGTGCTCGGCGACAACGGCATCGCGCGCGGCGGGCGCGCGGGCACGCGGGGCGACGCACAGGGCCTGCGGGACGCCCTCGCGCTCGTCGAGGACGCGCTCGCGCTCGTCGACGAGGGCAGCGACGACTGGCTGCGGTACGCGAACGTCGTCGGCACCTCTCTCTGCGGGCTCGCCGCCGCCGGCCGCGACCGCCGTGAGCTCGACACCGGTATCGACTGGCTGGAGCGCGCCGCGCGCCAGGCCGGCGGACCCGAGCACCGGCTCTACGGGGCGATGGGGCTCACCCTCGGCCGCGCGTACCGGCTGCGCGCCGCCCCCGGCCGGGACGAACGGCGCACCGGCCGCCGCACCGGGCTCAAGGCGCTGCGCGGCTGGACCTGGGCCGCGCTGCTGCAGTCCGGCACCTCGCATGCCGCCGAGGTCGCCGCGAACGCCACGCGGGCGGCCCTCGAAGTGGCCTCGTGGTGTCTGGAGGACAACGCCCCCGACGAGGCGGTCCAGGCGCTGGACTCCTGTCGCGGGCTGGTCCTGCACACGGCGATCACATCGAGATCCGTCCCCGAACGACTGGCCGCCGCCGGGCGCCAGGACCTGGCCGACGAGTGGCGGGCGGCGGGCGGCACGGACGGGGTACCGGGGGCGGGCAACGGTCCGCTGCCGGGGGTGGACACCGGCCCGGCGGCCGACGCGGCGCAGGCCGTCCCCAGCGAGCTGCGCCGGCGCGTCCTGGCCGTGCTCACCGGCCCCGACGGGACGGGACAGCCGCGGGACCTGCTCCTCGAACCGCCGGCGCCCGCCCGGATCGGCGCGGCGCTCACCGCCGTGGGCGCCGACTATCTGGTCTATCTCGTCCCCGGCTACGAGACCGGCCCCGGCGCGGCCGTCGTCGTCACCGCGGCCGGGCGGGTGGGCTCGCTCCCGCTGCCGCTGCTCCGCGAGGACGCGGCACCCCTGCGCGCCTATGACGCGGCGCCCCCGGCCGCCCGTGACATGGGCCCGGTGCCGGACGGCGGCGACCCGCACGCGACGGCGGCATCGACCCCGCGCAAGCAGCTCGACCGGCTGTGCGGTTGGGCGTGGTACGCCGCGATGAAGCCGCTCCTGGAGGGGCTGGGGGTGGGCGAGGCGCCCGGCGAACCCCCGCCCACCTTCGTCCTCGTCCCGATGGGCGCGCTGGGCGTGGTCCCCTGGCACGCCGCCTGGGAATCCCGCGCGGCGGGCGGCCGGCGGTACGCCATGGAGGCGGCCGGGATCTCGTACGCGGCCTCCGCGCGGCTGTTCTGCGAGGTCGCGGAGCGGCCGGCGGTCCCGCACACGGGCGCCGCCCTGGTCGTCGGCAACCCGACCGGGGACCTGCGGTACGCGGGCGAGGAGGCCGACGCGGTACGCCACGCCTTCTACCCGGCCGGGCGCTTCCTCGGACGCGGACTGGTCACCGCCGACCGCCCGGCCGCCACCACCGGCCCGGCCACCCCCGACGAGGTCACCGCCTGGCTGCGCGACCCCGCGAACACCGGCGGCGTACTCCATCTGGCCTGCCACGGAACGGTCGCGGCGAACCGGCGGCACAGCGCCTATCTCTCCCTGTACGGAGGCGAGCTGGCCGCCGAGGAACTGACCGAGGCCGCCGCGGGCGCCGGGCGCGGCGAGCTGGAACTGGTCGTGCTGGCGGCCTGCCGCAGCCATGTCTCGGGACGTGGCCACAACGAGGCCTACAGCCTGGCCACGGCCTTCCTCGTGGCCGGCGCCCGGTCGGTCGTGGGCTCGCTCTGGCCAGTGCCGGACGACGCGACCTCACTGCTCATGTTCATGACCCACCACTACCTGCGCGCTGAGCACCTGTCCCCCGGTGCCGCCCTGCGCCGCGCCCAGTTGTGGATGCTCGACCCCGCGCGCGTATTCCCGCCCGCCATGCCCGAAACTCTCGCGCTGCGCGCCGGGGACCTCAGCCCGGACGACCTCACCGCGTGGGCCGGCTTCACGCACCTCGGGCGCTGACCCGCCGACGCCGGACAGTCGTCGAGCGGGCGTCACTCCGGCACCACCGTCCGCACCGGGACCGTGAGGGCGTACCACTGGCCTGGCGCCCTCCCGCCGCCAGGACCCGGGCCCGCGTCACGGCCCGCGTGCGGAGGCCGGGTGAGGCGCAGCACGTGATCCTCCCCGATATCGCGGGCGACCGGCGGCGCGTCCGCGCTCCACGGCCCGAGCCGGAACGGAACGGTGCTGAACTCGCCCTCGGCCACGATGAGTTTGAGCCAGTCGCGGACATACGCGCCGGGCTCGGCCTTGCGCGACTCCGGCAGCGAGAGATGTACGGGGGCGTTGCCGAAGGCGTAACCGGTGCGCCCCGGGCCGATGAAGTCGCCGGGAAAGAGGGCCGAATGACTGGCGTAGCTGTCGGTGAGGTCGAGGAGCACGCACCAGAGCGTGCGGTCGTGGGAGCGGTTGTGTATCCGTACGGAGAGCAGCGGCCCGCGCCCGTCGTCGTACGCGCAGCGGATCTCGCCGTGGCCGTCCGGCAGGATCCGCTCGCCGTTCCAGACGGACACGTCGACATCCACCAGCGAGGCGAGGGACGACGCCGGGTTGGCGAGATCCCGCAGCTGATGCCAGCGGGTGAGATGGACCAGGCAGTCCGGCACCCGGTGGACGGGGAGCGGAGCGGTCGCCTCGGTCCCGTCCCGGCGCAGGACACGGGCCCGTCCGTCGTCCCGGACGACGACCTTGAAGACCTGGCCCGAACGCGGCCCTGGGCCACCGTCCGCGAGGCGCAGCAGCGGTGCCGCGTCGATGGCGTCGAGAAGCGCCCGGTCGCCGCCGTCCACCACCACCGTGGTCGGCGGCAGGGCCAGGGCGGACACCGCGACGGGATAGACCCGCACCGGATCCGGGGTCCAGCCCACCGGGGTGACCAGCGCGCGCAGCGGCTCGACGGCTCGTACGCGTACGACGTCCCCCTCGCGATCCGCGTCGACGACGCTGAACTCCGTACCGCTGAAATCCGTATCCCGCCCGCCCCGCGCAGCGTCCGGACCGCTCGACAGCCCATGCGTGCTGCCGCAGTCGACCTGCCAGCCGTCCGGTCCGCGCAGCAGCAGATGCGGGCTGAGTGTTCGGTCCGCCGCGCCCCCGAGGACCACCCGGTCGGCGATGCCCCCGGGCTCCGCCGGGGACAGCACCGGGTTCTGGTGCTCGGTCGCGGACCGCACCCGCGAGCCGGCCGCGGCCAGCACCTGCCGGTAGGTCGCACCGGGCCCCATGTCGCGCAGGGCGCCGAGCAGGGCGCGGGTGAACAGCCCGTGCCGATCCGTGCCGTGCCCGTCCTCGTACGACGCCTGGTTGACGCGGCACGCCGCCAGCAGCACATGCCGCGCCGCTTCGGCGGGGGCCGGGACATCGCGGGCCCGGGGGCGGTTCGCCCGGGGGCCGGCCGCCCGGGGTCCGAGGTCCCCGTAGGCGGGCCATGACGGGTCGTGCGGCAGCGAACGCCTGACGAGGTCCTCGCCCAGCCGGGTGGCGCCGCCGGAGAAGCAGGAGTCGAGGACGGCGACGGTGTGCGCGCCGGCCGAGGCGACGCCGTCGAGGAGCGCGCCGAGATCCTTGTCGATCAGGATGCCGTCGGCGCAGACCAGGGCCTGGCAGTAACCGGTGGGCTCGATGTACAGATGGGCGCGCTCGGTGGCGGCGAACCGGGTGCCGTGGCCCGCGTACCAGAACAGCGCGGTGTCCCCGGGGCCCGCCTGGCCCAGATGGCTCCGGAGGGCATCGGTGACGGCGGCCACCGTCGCCTCGCCGTCGGTCAGTTCGAGGATCCGGGGCGGCGGACCGCCGAGCCGCCCCTCCAGCCAGCCCCGCGCGGCCCGGATGTCGTTGACGCAGCCGCCCAGCGAAGCCGGCGCCCCGGACGGTCCCGGCGGGTCGGCGGGCGGCCGCAAGGCCGCGTAGTCATTGATTCCCACCAGAAGTATGAACACGGTCCCCATGGGAGAAGTCTGTCAGGGCACACATGGAGGATTCGTGCGCGCGCCGGTCGTGAACTGGGCGCTTACCGGGCGTACTTCGGTTATCCGCTGTCGCCGCCGCCAGGCGCTTAGCAGTATGGAGGTGCCGTCGCTATTGTTCTGAGCCCGCGCGGTTCAGGCCGTGCCGGACGGACGCACGCACACGGGGGATCTTGGGGGATCCATGGGATTCATGGAAGGGCCACGCCGGGTGGTACGCCCCGCCGCGGGGCCGGGCGCCGCACTGGGCAAAGGCGCCGTATCCGCGTCACCGACGGGCCGCCCGGCCCTCTCGCGGGACCGCTACCGGGACCGTACGCGCGAACTGATCGACTCCGTACGCCGGTTGGACGCCGGGCTGAACGAGGCGGCGGTGCGGGAGCTGTCCGGCTGGATCCGCGAGCAGTACGCCGTGTCGTACGGCGATGTCCCGGTGGGCTTCGTGGCCGTGTGCCGGCTGGGGCCGCCCTTCGTGGACCACCGGCTCAGCCTCTTCCACACGATCATCGACCACTTCGCCCCGGGCGATCCGATGCCGGAGCCCTTCGCGGCGGCCCGGATGCTGGTGCGGTCCGGGGCCTACGAGTACGTCGAGGTCTACGCCGGCGGGACGGTTCTCCCGGTCCTGGACGACGGCTCGGTCGTACGCCCGTAGAGCCCGTGCGCGCACGGGCCGGCAGAACCTCAGAGCCACAGACAACGACGGAGGAACCATGTCCGAGGTGGACTACCACCTGCGGCGCCAGGTCGATCGTGTGAACAGCCTCGTGGTGCGGCTGGGCGAGCAGGTGGGGGCGGTCTCCGGCCAGGTGTCGGCCGTGGGCCAGGCCCAGCAGGAGACCCGCACGGAACTCCAGCAGCTGCGGGCCGACTTCATGACGTACGTACGGCAGGCCGAGCTGACGGCCAACATCCAGCGTGCCGAGACCCGGGTCGGGGTGATCCAGGACAAGGTGGACCACGAGTTCGGCCATCACAAGGTGGTCAGGCGCTCGGCGGTCGGCATGCTCCAGGCCTTCGACACCGGTCTGGTCTCCGAGGAGACCGTACGGAACGTGGGCGAGCAGCTCATGATCCAGACGCCGCGCTACTGGCTGGCCCCCGCGCTGATCGGGCTCTCCAGCTGGGCGGCGGACGACCCGTCGCTGTGCGAGCGCGCCGTGGAGGAGGCGTTCCGCCGCTCCCCCGACCGGACCTCGCTGTTCTTCGCGCTCGTGCTGCGCCGCCAGGGCCGGCACGCCGGCGCGGTGCGCTGGCTGCGCCACTACCTCAACGTCCAGGACCCGGCGGCGCTCGGCCGGGAGTTCGCGGTGATCCTCGAATCGATCTCGCAGGGCGCGTTCGGCGCGGCGGGGCGCGAGCTGCTGCGCGACACCCTCGCCACCTGGCGCGAGACGCTGCTCGCCGACGAGGCGACCGAGACCGCCCAGGTGACCCGCTGGCGGGCGGAGATCGACTCGCTGCGCGCGCCGTCCGCCAGTGCCGACTTCCCCCGGCTGGCCGCGGTGTCCCCGCAGTGGGGGCAGCTCGACGCCGTGCTCTCCTCGGCCCGTGCCCAGCAGACCGTGCTCGACAAGTACACGGCGATGATGGCGCGCGAGTCCGAGCCCTCGGACCGTATCGAGGACGCGGTCGACGACATCCTGGACCGGCTGGTCGGGGAGTACGACAACGAGGAGCTGCCGCTCCGCCGCGATCTGGCCTTCAATCACGCCGTCATCGACAGCGGCGGCGATCTGGACGCCGCGAAGCGGGCCGTCGACATCGACTCGGCGTCGCTGGAGGAGACCCTCGACTACCTCACCGTCCAGACCACCTCGGCTCTCAACCCGGGGGCCATCGGGGCTTCCCCGGCCACCCAGCGGCTCTCGGTGGCCGCCTGCCACAGCTGGTTCAAGCGGGCGCACGCCTCCTTCAGCCGGGACTACCGGGCGGCCATCCCGGCGGACGTGGGGGCGCACTTCGCCACCACACACGGCGTGGGGGCGGCGACCTTCGCACTGCCGCCGTGGGCGGGTTCGTTCACCACCCCGCTGGAGACGCTGGAGGCGTCCTTGATCGCGCACTGGGACGGGCACGCCCGGCCGTTCATCGACTCGCTCGCCTTCCCCTGGCGGCGGCAGGCCCTGCTGCCGGGTGGGATCGTGCTCGCCATCCTGGTGCTCCTGAGCCCGTTCCACGTCGGCTTCGCGCTGGTGGCGGCGCTGATCGTCGGCGGGGTGTGGGCGCTGGTCCTGAACAACCGCGCCGCCGCGTCCCGCACGCTCCAGGAGACGGCGAGGCGCTCCCTGGAACAGGCCAAACAGGAATCCGTCGGGACCCTGCGCGCGGCCCGCGCCGAACTGACGGACTGGCAGAGCCGGTTCCAGCGGGCCGACGCCGTGGAAGCCGCCACCCGCGCCATGATCGCCTCGCTGGCGACCGCCACGCACGCCTCGTCACCGTACGAGGGCCGCACCGTCACCGAGCCGGCGGAGGAGCAGGCATCGTGATCCCCGAACAGCAGCCCCGGCGCGTGGTCGCACCGCCCGCGCCGTCCCGGGCCCCCCAGGCCGCGCCGTCCCAGGCCGCCTCGCCCTGGGCGTCCACCTCCGCGCGCCCCAAGGAGCGGACCACCTCCCGGCTGCGCAAGGTGGTGGAGGGGCTGCCCGACTGGGAGCCGCTGCCGCCCGGCGAGATGACCGTACGACGCCCGAAGCAGGACCTGTGACCGGGGGGCTCTGGGCCCACGGGGGTACCTACGAGACCTGGGCCGCGTTCCTGACCGAGTGGGCGGCCGGCGGCCGGTCCGACGGCGCGGGGCTGCCGGCCCTGCGCCAGGAGGACTTCGCCGCCGACACCTGGGACCGGCTGCGGCTCCGGCTCACCGACGCGCTCTCCGGGCGCCTCCAGCGCTGCGCCGACGCGCTCGCCGCGGCGCTCGGCGAGACGGCGGACGAGTTCTCGGTCGGGCGCGCCCTGGAGCAGGCCCGGTCGGGGCTGCATCCCGTGCGGGCCCTGGCGAACCACCCCGCGCTGCCCGAGGACCTGCGGCCGCGGCTGCTGAAGATGGTGGACGACGCGACATGCTCGCTGCAACAGGACCTCGAACGGGCCGTGGAGGGCATGGTGGCGGAGGGCGGTGATCCGCGCCGTGTCGAGGCCAGGCGGCGGACCGTACGCGACAACCCGCTCACGGCGGTGACCTCCGCGCCACCGCCCGTACCCGCGGGGGAGCCCGCCGCGACGGGCGGCTGGTCGTACGACCCGACGGCGACGGGCAGGCGGCGGGTGACCCCGCCGTAACGCCCCAGCCGTGACGCACCCCGCCCCGACTCTCCCGCCGTGGCTCCCGCGCGGTAACTCCCCCCTCCCCCTTCCCTCAGCAGAAGGCCCCGCATGCCGAACTACCGTGACTGCCGCGACGACCTGGACAACTACCTCACCGCACGCGTGCCGGTCATCGGCCTGCGCACCATCGAACAGCCGCGCGCGCTGCGCCTCGTGAAGGAGATCGCCGCGCAGCCCCGCCGCTCGGGACAGCCGTTCTGGATCTATACGCGCGCCACCGGGCTGCGGGATCTGCGGTCCAACGCGACGGTGCAGGACGACCGTTCGCTGACGGGCGCGATGGAATTCGCCGCGGCCCAGTTCAGCAGCCGGCCGTACGCGACCCTGGTGCTGGTGGACCCGGACGACCTGGACACCGACACCCCGTTCACCCGGCATGTCGCCGAACTCGCCAGACTCGCCGACGCCAACTCGGGCAGCCTGGTTCTGATCACCGACAAGCCGATCTGGAGCGGCCTCCAGCGGCTCGGGATGAGCCTTCAGCTCGAACTCCCCGATCCCGACGAGATGTACGCGACGATCCACAGCTTCCTCGGCGACCACCACGGAGTCGTCCCGATCGCCTGGACCGAGGAGGACGCGCGCCGTGCCGCGGAGTTCCTCCAGGGCGTCACCGAGGGCGAGGCCGTCAACCTGATGGCCACGCTGGTCGCCAAGGGCTCCGTGGAGAAGGACGACGTCCTTGCCCTCGCCCGCTCCAAGGACCGGATCTTCAGCGATCTGGCCGGTCTCGAACGTGTCCACCTCAAGAGCGAGGAGGACTACGGAATCGGCGGACTGACCAATCTCCGCGACTGGCTGCGGCGCAAGCACCAGCTGATGCACTCCGACCTGCGGGGCACCGGCCTCCGGCCACCCCGCGGCGCCCTCCTGGTCGGCGTGCCCGGCTGCGGGAAGTCCCTCTCCGCCAAGGCCATCGCGTCCCAGTGGCGGCTGCCCCTCTACCGGCTGGACATGGCCAGCATCCACGGCAAGTTCCTCGGTGAGTCCGAGGGCCGGATGCGTGAGGCCCTGGAGACCGCCGATCGTGTGGCGCCGTGCATCCTGTGGATCGACGAGATCGAGAAGGGCCTCGCCGGGAGCCACGACTCCTCGGGAGTGCCGCAGCGGATCATCGGTCAGTTCCTCTTCTGGCTCCAGGAGTCCGACTCGCGCGCGTTCGTCGTCGCCACCGCCAACGACGTCCGCAGCCTGCCGCCCGAGCTGCTGCGCAAGGGCCGCTTCGACGAACTCTTCTTCGTCGACCTGCCGGACGCGCAGGACCGCAGGGAGATCATCCAGCTCTACTACCGCCGTTACGTGAAGGCCGAGCCCGCGCCGGACCGGCTGGATCTGCTGGTCGATCTCTCCGACGGTTTCGCCGGCTCCGACATCGAGGCCGCGCTCCATGACGTGGGCGCCGAACTCCACCTCCAGGACGATCCGAAGGAGCTCGACCCCTCGTTCGTCGAGGACACCTTCGCCAACGCCTCTCCCATGAGCCGCACCAACCCCGAACAGATCGAGGAGATCCGCTCCTGGGGCCGCGACCGCGCCGTCCCCGCGGGCCGCTCCGCGACCACCGCGACCCCGGGCACGGCGGGCCCCTCGCGCCGGGTCGTCTTCATGGACTGACGCGTCATGGACTGACGGGTCATGCGCCGACGCGTCACGTCGTGGGAATCCGCGCCAGGGCTCTGTGCGGGTCGCCCCGGCGCGGCTCCGTCGCGCCAAAAACTCGGCAGACGTGCGAGAAGCGTTGACAAACACATGACATGATTGCAGCCTGTGTCTCGCAAAAACATCGATAACTAGCTCAATTTCTTTGCGCTCACCGTGCAACTTCGTTTGCCAGGTCAATGTGCGGCTTCGCGGCAGGGACCCGCCCCCGCCTGCTGCCACCGCGCCGCTCCGTTTCGGACCGCACGCACCCGCGTGGCGCGTGACGCGGGTCCCGCGCGCCGTACGGCCGGCCCAGTGCAGCGGGCTGTCCGTTCTCTCGTTCCGACAGGCTCTCTCGTTCCGACAGAACAGAGGACACCATGAAACGGAAACAGCCCCGCCGACGGCTGATCATCGGCGCGGTCATCGCCGGCCTGATCACCGTCGGACTCCTGCCCGTCTCGGCGGCCGGCTCCGGCACCGCCCAGGCGGCCGAGCGGCCCAGCGGCGCCCGTGCCGCTGCCGCCGCCGATCTGGCCCTCGGCAAGCCGATCGAGGCGTCGTCGACGGTCTTCAACTTCGTCGCGCGCAACGCCAACGACGGCAATACCGGCACCTACTGGGAAGCGGCGGGCCACCCGTCGACGCTGACGGTGAAGCTCGGCGCCAACGCCGACATCACCTCGGTCGTCATCAAGCTCAACCCCGACCCGATATGGGGCACCCGTACCCAGAACCTCCAGGTACTCGGCCGCGACCAGGGGGCGACCGGCTTCACCTCACTCGTGGCCCGCGCGAACCATGTCTTCAACCCGGCGTCGAACCAGAACACGGTCACGATCCCGGTCACCGGACGCGCCGCGGACCTCCAGCTCCAGTTCTTCAGCAACACCGGGGCGCCCGGCGGACAGGTCGGCGAACTCCAGGTGATCGGGACTCCGGCCCCCAACCCGGACCTGACCGTCAGCGCCCTGTCGTGGACCCCCGCCTCCCCCGTGGAGAGCGACACGGTCAAGGTGAACGCGACCGTACGGAATACGGGAACGGCCGGCGCCGGCGCGACCACCGTGAACGTCAGTCTGGGCGGCGTGGTCGCGGGCAGCGCGCCGGTGCCCGCCCTCGCCGCGGGGGCCTCGGCCACCGTCCCGGTCGACATCGGCAAGCGCGCGGCGGGCACGTACCGGGTCACGGCGCTGGTGGACCCGACCGACACGATCATCGAGCAGGACAACGACAACAACAGCCTCACCGCGCCCTCCGACCTGGTCGTCGGGCAGAGCCCCGGCCCCGACCTCCAGGTGCTCGGCGTCGAACACAGCCCCGCGAACCCGGCCGTCGGCGCGGCGGTCAGCTTCACCGTCGCGGTGAAGAACCGCGGCACCACCAGCTCCGGCGCCACCACGGTCACCCGGGTGGCGGTGGGCGGCACCACGCTCAACACCAACACCCCGGCGATCGCGGCGGGCGCGACGACCAATGTGAACGTCAACGGCACCTGGACCGCCACCAACGGCGGCGCCACCATCGTCGCCACCGCCGACGCCACGAACGTCGTCACCGAGACCAACGAGACCAACAACACGTTCTCGCGCGCGATCGTCGTCGGACGCGGGGCGGCCGTCCCGTACGTCGAGTACGAGGCCGAGGCCGCCCGCTACCAGGGCACTCTGCTGGAGACCGACCCGCTGCGCACCTTCGGGCACACCAACTTCGCCACCGAGTCCTCGGGCCGCAAGTCGGTACGGCTCAACTCCACCGGTCAGTTCGTCGAGTTCACCTCGACCAACCCCTCGAACTCGATCGTCGTGCGCAACTCCATCCCCGACGCGCCGAACGGCGGCGGCACCGAAGCCACCATCAGCCTCTACGTCAACGACACCTTCGTCCGTAAGCTGACCCTCTCGTCGAAGCACAGCTGGCTGTACGGCAACACCGACGGTCCCGAGTCCCTGACCAACACGCCCCAGGCCGACGCCCGCCGGCTGTTCGACGAGGCAAACGCACTGCTGCCGACGACCTATCCGGTCGGCACCAAGTTCCGGCTCCAGCGCGACGCCGGCGACTCCGCCGCCTTCTACATCATCGACCTGATCGATCTGGAGCAGGTGGCGCCCCCGTCGGCCAAGCCGGCCGAGTGCACCTCGATCACGGAGTACGGCGCGGTGCCGAACGACGGGATCGACGACACGGCCGCCATCCAGCGGGCGGTGACGGCCGACCAGGAGGGCGCCATCGCGTGCGTATGGATCCCGGCGGGTCAGTGGCGGCAGGAGAAGAAGATCCTCACCGATGACCCGCTCGACCGCGGGCAGTACAACCAGGTGGGCATCAGCGATGTCACGATCCGCGGCGCCGGAATGTGGCACTCCCAGCTCTACACGCTGACCGAGCCGCACCAGGCGGTCGGCAGCATCAACCACCCGCACGAGGGCAACTTCGGCTTCGACATCGACGACAACACCCAGATCTCCGACATCGCCATCTTCGGCTCCGGCACCATCCGGGGCGGCCCCGGCGGCGCCGAGGGCGGAGTCGGCCTGAACGGCCGCTTCGGCAAGGACACCAAGATCTCCAACGTCTGGATCGAGCACGCCAATGTGGGCGTGTGGGTCGGCCGTGACTACGACAACATCCCGGACCTCTGGGGCCCGGCCGACGGCCTCCAGTTCAGCGGGATGCGTATCCGCAACACCTACGCCGACGGCATCAACTTCACCAACGGCACCAGCAACTCCCGTGTCTTCAACTCCTCGTTCCGCACCACCGGCGACGACTCCCTGGCGGTCTGGGCCAACCGCTATGTGAAGAACCCGTCGACGGACATCGCGCACGACAACCAGTTCATCAACAACACGATCCAGCTGCCCTGGCGGGCGAACGGCGTCGCGGTCTACGGCGGCTACGGCAACAAGATCGAGAACAACCTGATCTACGACACGGCCAACTACCCCGGCATCATGCTGGCCACGGACCACGACCCACTGCCCTTCTCCGGCCAGACCCTGATCGCCAACAACGCCCTGCACCGCACCGGCGGCGCCTTCTGGAACGAGGACCAGGAGTTCGGCGCCATCACCCTCTTCGCCCAGAGCAGGGACATCCCCGGGGTCACGATCCGTGACACCGACATCCTCGACTCGACCTACGACGGCATCCAGTTCAAAACGGGCGGCGGCGCCCTGGGCGTCACCGTCAGCAACGTCAAGATCGACAAATCCAACAACGGCGCCGGCATCCTCGCCATGAGCGGCGCGCGCGGCAACGCGGCGCTGACCAACGTGACCATCACGAACTCGGCCGACGGCAACATCGTCACCCAGCCGGGCTCACAATTCGTGATCACAGGCGGCACCACATCGGCCAAGGCGCAGAAACGCACCCTGGCCAACCGCTGGTAACGAATCGCCCCCGTGGTGGTCGGCCATCTCTCCACCGGCCGGCCACCACACGGCTGTCTGAACGGGTGACGCTCGCCGCCGGTCCGTGTCGCCGGACCGGCGTGCCGACCCCTGCGTGGACGATGCAGGAATGCCAACTTCCGCACAGGCCGCCGGGATTCTCCTGCGGGCCGCGGCCTCGGCCGGTGACCCGCCGCAGCTGCTGCCCGCCCGGGAGCAGATGGCCTTCACTCTCGGCTTCCACATCATCCTGGTGCCGTTCGGAGTGGCACTCACCGCCCTGATGCTCATCGCCAACTACCGGGGCCTGAAGCACGGCGACGAGCAGGCCCTGCTGCTCGCCCAGCGCTGGTCGAAGGTCGCCGCCGTGCTGCTCGCCGTGGGAGCGGTCACCGGTACGGTGCTGAGCTTCGAACTCGGCATCCTGTGGCCGGGGCTGATGGGCAGATACGGCGCCGCGTTCGGTTTCCCGTTCGCGATCGAAGGCATCTTCTTCTTCCTGGAAGCGATCTTCGTCTCGATCTATATCTACGGCTGGAAGCGGCTTCCTCCCTGGGTGCACTTCTGGACGGGCGTCCCCGTGGTCCTGGCGAGCATGGGCGGCACCGCCGCCGTCGTGGCGGCGAACAGCTGGATGAACCAGCCCGGTGGTATCACCATGCGCGACGGCCGTGTCGTGGAGGTACGTCCGGCCGAGGTCTTCTTCAACGGCGCCTTCTGGTTCGAGAGCGTGCACATGCTGCTCGCCGCCTATATCGTCGCCGGTTTCTCGGTGGCCGCGGTCTACGCGGTCGGCATGCTCAGGGGACGCCGCGACCACTACCACCGGCTCGGCTTCCTCATCGGCTTCGTCGTGGCAGGGGTCATCCTGCCCGTACAGATCTATGTCGGTGATGTCGTCGCACGCCAGGTGTTCCACAGCGAGCCGGCGAAGTTCGCCGCGATCGAGCTGCTGCCCACCACCGCCCGCCATGTCCCCGAGACGCTGGGCGGAGTGCTTGTGGACGGCGAGGTGCGCTACGGCCTCAGGATTCCGGACGTGGCCTCGCTGCTCGCCGGGTTCAGCCCGTCCACCGAGATCCGCGGACTCGACGCGATCGACCCCGCCGTACGGCCCTCCGACAGCGCGGTGAGCGTGGTCCATCTCGCGTTCGACGTCATGGTGGGAACGGCCAGCCTGCTGCTCCTGCTGGTCCTCTGGTTCGCCTGGCTGCTGTGGCGCCGGCGGCGGGTGCCCACCAACCGGTGGTTCCTGCGCTGCGCCGCCCTCAGCGGGGTCGTCGCCGTGGTGTGCCTGGAGGCCGGCTGGGTGACCACCGAAGTGGGGCGGCAGCCGTGGACGGTGGTCGGTCTGCTGCTCACCAAGGACGCCGTGACCACGCAGGGCAATCTCTGGCCGTTCTTCGCCGCCGCCCTCGCCATCTACCTCGCGGTGGGCACCGGCGCCGTGCTGATCCTGCGCTCCCTGACCAGACGCTGGAGAGCCGGCGGGGGCGAGGGGGAGGACGAGGGGCTGGACGTACCCTACGGTCCCAACCGGCCACTGACCGACGCGCACCCGGGGAAGGCCGGCGCCCATGAGTGACGCCATCGCGGTTCTGCTGTTCATCGGTGTCATCGCCTACGCGCTCTTCGGCGGAGCGGACTTCGGCGCCGGCTTCTGGGACCTGACCGCCGGCGGAGCGGCGCGCGGCAACAGGGCCCGCCGTCTGATCGACGTGTCGATCGGCCCTGTCTGGGAGGCCAACCACACCTGGCTGATCTACTGCCTCGTCATGCTGTGGAGCGCCTTCCCCCTCGCGTTCGCGGCCATCACCACCACGCTCTACATCCCCTTGGGCCTCGCCGTGCTGGGAATCGTCCTGCGGGGCGCGGGCTTCGCCTTCCGCAAGGCGTCGATGCGCACGCCCGAACAGCGGATCTACGGGGCGACGTTCGCGCTGTCCTCGGTGCTCACCCCCTACTGCTTCGGCAGTGTGGCCGGTGCCATCGCGTCGGGCCGGGTACCCACCGCCGGCTACGGAGATCCGGTCGGAAGCTGGAACAACCCCACCTCCGTTCTCGGCGGGGTGCTGGCCGTATCGGTGTGCGCCTATCTGGCCGCGGTGTATCTGACCGCCTCCGCACGGCAGAACGGGAGCCCGCGGCTCACAGCGTGGTTCCGCAAACGCGCCCAGGCCGCGGGGATCGTCACCGGGGTGTTCTGCCTGGCGGGCATCTTCCTTCTCCGGGCCGACTCCCCGAGGCTCTTCCACCAGTTGAGCCACCGCGGTCTGCCGCTGCTCGTCATCTCGGCGCTGTGCGGGCTGCTCAGTCTGTTCCTGCTCAGACGCGACAACCCCGTCGCCCTGCGCATGCTGGCCGCGCTGGCCGTGGCGACGGTCGTGTGCGGCTGGGGCGTCGCGCAGTACCCGTATCTGCTGGGCACGCATCTGACGATCGCCGAGGCGGCGGCGCCGACGCCCACGCTCTGGGTGCTCGCCTCCGTGGCCGGCGCCGCCGGGGTGCTCATCGCCCCGTCCCTGGCCGCCCTCTACATCCTCCAGAACAAGGGGCGGCTGGAGTCACGGGGCTGACGCGGCGCGGCGGACGGCGGTGATCGCGGCGGCCACGTCGTCGTCCCCGTGCCCCCGCTCGATCGCCGTGCTCCAGCGCCGCAGCAGCGCTTCCGTGAGCGGCAGGGACGTCCCGTGGCCGCCCGCGGCCTCCAGTGCGAGCGCGGCGTCCTTGCGCGCGAGGCGCAGCGGGAAGCCGGGGGTGAAGTCGCCGGTGGCCATGGCGCGTCCCTTGGCCACCGCGTAGGCGCAGCTCAGCGGGCTCTCGTCGATGATGTCGGTGACCTCGCGCGCGTCCAGCCCCAGCGCCGTGGCCAGGTTCTGGGTTTCGGCCATGCCTTCGACCAGCAGCGCCAGCCAGTTGTTCAGGACGACCTTCAGCCTGCTGCCGTCACCGGGGCGGTCCAGCCACACGGTGCGGTGGCCGACGGCGTCGAACACCGGCTGGACGCGGTCGCGCAGTGCCGGTGCGCCGGAGGCGAGGATCAGCAGCTCTCCGTGTTCGGCGGGTCCGGAGCTGCCGGACACGGGCGCGTCGACATAGCCGAGGCGATGGCCGGCCAGGGCCCCAGGCGCCCTGCCCACTGGACGCCGACGGTGCTCATCTGGATCCACACGGCGTCCGGTGGCAGCGTGGACAGGACGGACGGAGCGGACGGGCCGGACTCGGCGGATGTGCCGGACTCGGCGGACTCGGCGCCGTGCCCCGCGGTCATCGTCGCTTCCACGGCGGGCCCGTCGGCCAGCATCGTCACGAGTACGTGCACGCCGCTCGCCGCGTCGGCGGGCGAGTCGGCCACGTACGCGCCCTCGGCCGCCAGCGGCTCCGCCTTGTGCCTCGTACGGTTCCACACGCGCACCTGGAACCCGGCCCCCAGCAGGTTCCGTGCGAGGGGTGTCCCCATGACGCCGGTGCCCAGGACCGCGATCCTCATGCTGGCCACGATAAAGCCCCCCGTCCCGGCGGGCGACCGGGGGAAGCACCCGATCGCCACGAAAAGTGGCGAAAAGCGCGGATGAGGTCACGGCGCTAACCTTGTGATGACAAAGAGGCCGATGCCGGACCCGCGCGTCAACAGCTGTGGCGAGTTGTGCGAAGCGACGCGACCCGAATGGTCGGGGGAACAGTCGGCAGGTCTCGGTGAATTCGGCCTGACCCCGGCCGGCAGGCTCGGCGGGGAGGCTCCCGGGAAAGCCCGCGAAGAAAAGAAACCAGAACAGGAGCCAGCCATGGCACCGAACTCTGCCGGCACAATGACGCGTCCGGATGTCGCGATCACCGACGGTTTCACGCTCGCAGTCGATGCGCTCCAGGCCAACGGGGTCGACACCATGTACGGGGTGGTCGGCATTCCTGTCACCGACCTGGCCCGCATAGCGCAGTCCAAGGGGATGCGCTACATAGGGTTCCGGCAGGAGCAGGACGCCGGCCACGCCGCGGCCGCGGCCGGATTCCTGACCGGCCGGCCGGGCATCTGTCTGACGGTGTCCGCGCCGGGGTTCCTCAACGGGCTGGTGGCACTGGCCAACGCCACCACCAACTGCTTCCCGATGATCCAGATCAGCGGGTCCAGCGAACGCAGTGTCATCGACCTTCAGCAGGGCGACTACGAAGAACTCGACCAACTCAACGCGGCCAAGCCCTTCGTGAAGGCCGCGTTCCGGGTGGACCGGCCGCAGGACATCGGTCTCGGTGTCGCCCGCGCCATTCGCGCCGCGGTGTCCGGCCGGCCCGGCGGGGTGTATCTCGATCTGCCGGCCGCGGTGCTCAGTGACACCATCTCGGCCGAGGAGGGCCGGGCGTCGCTGTTCCGGGCGGTCGACCCGGCGCCCGCGCAGATTCCCGCGCCCGAATCCATCACCCGGGCCCTGGATCTGCTCGCGCACGCCGAGCGTCCGCTGATCATCCTCGGCAAGGGGGCCGCGTACGCCCGCGCCGACCAGGCCATTCGCTCGTTCGTCGAGACAACCGGCGCCCCGTTCCTGCCGATGTCGATGGCCAAGGGGCTGCTGCCCGACGACCATCCGCAGTCGGCGGCGGCGGCCCGGTCCCTGGTACTGGGCCAGGCCGATGTGGTGATGCTGCTCGGCGCCCGGCTGAACTGGCTGCTCGCGCACGGCCAGCCGCCGCGCTGGTCCGCGACGGCGAAGTTCATCCAGGTCGACGCCGAGCCGGTGGAGATCGACAGCAACCGGCCGATCGCGGCCCCGGTGGTCGGGGACATCGCCTCCGCCATCGCCGCGTTCAACCGGGCCGCGCGGCCCGGCCAGTTCGCCGTGCCGACCGCCTGGTGGGACGCGATCAGGGACCGGACGGCGCAGAACGTGGCGAAGATGCGGGCCAGGCTCGACGCCGACGCGACGCCGATGAACTTCTCGACCGCGCTGCGCGCGATCCGCGACGTACTGGACGACCACCGCGACGCCTACCTGATCAATGAAGGCGCCAACACCCTCGACTTCGGCCGCGACATCGTGCCGATGTACGAGCCGCGGCACCGGCTCGACTCCGGCACCTGGGGCGTCATGGGTGTGGGCATGGGCTACGCCATCGCCGCCGCCGTCGAATCCGGCAAGCCGGTGGTGGCCGTGGAGGGCGACAGCGCGTTCGGGTTCAGCGGCATGGAACTCGAAACGATCTGCCGCTACCACCTGCCGATCGTCACGGTCGTGTTCAACAACGGCGGTGTCTACAAGGGCGACGAGGTGAACACGTACTCGGCCGACCCCGCGCCGACAGTGCTGCTGCACTCCAGCCGCTACGACAAGCTCATCACGGCCTTCGGCGGCGTCGGCTATCAGGCCGACACCCCTGAGGAGCTGGGTCACGCGCTGCGTGCCGCCCTGCACGCCGGCAAGCCGGCCCTGATCAACGCCGTCACCGACCCGACGGCCGGCACCGAGTCCGGCCACCTGACCAGCATGAACCCCAGCAGCTCCGTGCCGTCGGCGCACTGACCAGGACACCGGACCGGACACCGGACCGGACACCGGACCGGACACCAGACCGGGAGGAAACACCATGACCGAGAAGACCACGCACGGTGCCGCCACCCCGGACGAGCACCTGGACGCGAGCAAGCCGCACGCCCTGGAGCACATCACGGTCGTGGACTTCACCCGCGTCCTGGCCGGGCCGACCTGTACCCGGATGCTCGCCGACGCGGGCGCGCGGATCATCAAGATCGAACGGCCCGAGACCGGCGACGACACCCGGCAGATGGGCCCGTTCGCCAGTGACGGCACCTCGGAGTACTACCGGTTCGCCAACCTCGGAAAAGAGAGCATCGCCCTCGACCTCAAGGACCCCGGCGATCTCGCCCTGGTCGAGTCGATGATCGCCGAAGCGGATGTCGTCGTGGAGAACTTCCGCCCCGGCGTCATGGCCAGGCTCGGCCTCGACCCGGCCAAGCTCGTCCAGGAGCACCCACGGCTGATCGTCTGCTCCATCTCCGGCTTCGGCCAGTACGGGCCGCTCCACATGCAGGCGGCCTACGACACGGTCATCCAGGCCGTCTCCGGGATCATGGACGCCACCGGCGAACCCGACGGGGGACCCACCAGGGTCGGCACGTCCATATCCGACATCCTGGGCGGCATCTTCGGCTACTGCGGTGTGGTCACGGCCCTGGCGGCCAGGGAACGCACCGGCAAGGGAACCACCGTCGACGTGGCCATGCTCGACGCCACGTTCGCCACCCTGGAGCAGGGCCTCATGGACTCGCTCGGCGTTCACAAGCGCCCGCATCGCATCGCGAACCGCCACCCGTCCATGGCGCCGTTCGACACGTTCAGCTGCTCCGACCAGCTGGTGGCGATCTGTGTCGGCAATGACCATCTCTTCGGCATCCTCGCCGAAACCCTCGGCAAGCCCGAACTGGCCACCGACCCGCGCTTCGCCACCAACGTCGACCGGATGGACAACCAGGCCGATCTCAAAGCGGCCATGGAGGAAGTGCTGCGGACCGACACGGCCGCCGCCTGGCACGATCGGCTGGAGGACGCGGGCATCCCCGTCAGCCTCATCCTCAACGTCGACGACACCCGCAGGCTGGAGCAGATCAAGGTGCGCGGCATGGTCAAGGATGTCGATGGCTTCCAGGTGCCCGGCAACCCGATCAAGTTCGGCTCGTACAACTCGCTCGGCACCATGATCCCGTCGCCGGAGCTGAACAACCGCTCCGATGCCCTGCGCGCCGAATTCGTACCGCACGCGCACCTCATGAACCACGCGGACGTCGCTGACCACGCGGACCGCACGGACCGCACGGACCGCACGGACCGCGCCAGCCACGCGGGCCACTCGGCCCACCACCGTTAGCGGGGAAGTCCGATGCCGGGCGGCGACACCGCCGACACGGGCACGGCCCGCCGGACCGGTGTGGCCGGGCTGATCGAGGACAGCATCCGCCGGACGCCGGACCGCACGGCCGTCGGGGTGGCGGACGGCAGCGCCCGGCTGTCCTATCAGCGACTGGGCCGGCTCGCGGGGACACTCGCGCGTCGGCTCTCGGAGGCCGGGATCACCCGTGGCGACCCGGTCGCCCTCTACAGCGACAACCGCCCCGAGTTCGTCCTCGCGCTGCTGGCCGCCTGGACGACCGGGGCCGTGGTCGTCCCGATGGATCCACAGCTGGCGGGCCCGGAGATACGCACGCGCCTGGCCGCCGTCGACGCCAGGGCCGTACTCCTTCCCCACCGACTGCGCGACAACTACCCGGCGGATGCCGGGGCGACCCCGGCGTGGGCGGTCGATCTCGACGCCGTCCAAGGGGAGTTGACCGTCACCGACATCCACCACGGTTCCGGCACCGACGGGATCGCACCGCCGCCGACCGGCCAGGACACCACTACGGCTCGGGATCCCGGCACGGTGCAGGAGCCGGGGTCCGCCCTGCTGCTGTTCACGACGGGAAGCACCGGCACGCCCAAGATCGTGCCCCTCACCCACGCCAACCTGGCCGCCTCCGTGGCCGACATCCGGCTGACCTGCCACCTTGGGCCCGACGACGCGACACTGCTGGTCATGCCGATGTTCCACGGGCATGGCCTCATCGCCGGTCTGCTCGCCACCCTCGCGAGCGGCGGCGCCGTCCATCTCCCGGCAGCGGGACGGTTCTCCGCGCACCTGTTCTGGGACGAGATCACCCGCACAAGAGCGACGTGGTACACCGCCGTACCCACCATCCACCAGATCCTGCTGGCCCGCGCCGCCACCGACTACCCGGCCGCCGGTACTCCCGCGCTGCGCTTCATCCGCAGCAGCAGCGCGCCGCTCGCGCCCGCGGTCCTGCACCGGACCGAGGAACGGTTCGGCGCACCGGTGATCTCCGCCTACGGCATGACCGAGACCGCGCACCAGGCCGCGTCGAATCCGCTCCCCCGTGACGGCGTCCGCAAGGACGCCTCCGTTGGCCTGCCCACCGGCCTGGAGATCCGCATCACCACCACCGGCGGTGAGCCCGGCGGTGAACCGGCCGCCGTCGGCGAGATCGGAGAGATCTGCGTCCGCGGACCGACGCTCACCGCCGGTTACCTGAACGACCCGCGTGCCACCGCCGCGTCCTTCGTCGACGGCTGGTTCCACACCGGGGACCTCGGCTATCTGGACCCCGACGGCTATCTGTTCCTCAGCGGCCGGACCAAGGAAATGATCAACCGAGGCGGCGAGAAGATCGCCCCGCACACCGTCGAGGCGGTACTGCTCGCCCACCCCGCCGTCCAGGACGCGCTGGCATTCGCCGTACCCGACCCGAAGTACGGCGAGGAGATCAACGCCGCCGTCATCCTCCAGCCCGGCCGCCACGCCACCGAGGCCGACCTGCGGGAGCACTGCCGCAGCCGGCTCAGCGCCTTCGAGGTCCCCAAGAAGATCTACTTCCGCGACCGCTTCCCCCGCACCGCCAAGGGCGCCGGCGACCGCGAAGCGCTTGCCGCGTCTCTCCGTACGCGGACGCCCCGGGCACCCCGATCACCCTGACTTCCCGATCACCCTGACTTCGGCGGGCGCGAACCGGCTTTGGCGCCCGGACCGTCGACGATGTCCAGGACGGACATCATGCCCATGTCCTCGTGGTTGAGGAGATGGCAGTGTGCCACCGTCTTGCCGGTGAAATTCGTGAAGTGGACACGGAACACGATGGACTGGCCCTGGATGACATTCACCGTCTCGTACCAGCGGTGCCCGGGATCGGTGGGCTTTCCGTTGACGCTCATCAACTGGAAGTGGTTGGTGTGGAGATGGAAGGAATGGTCCTCCTCCGTGTCGTTGCGGACAGTCCATTCCTCCACCGTGTTCAGACGCGAGGTGAAATCGATCCGATTGGGGTCGTAATACCGGCCGTTGATGTAATACCGCTCCGGGGTGGCCGTGGTCGTCTCCGTGTACACCAGATTCTTCCGGTCGGCGATGGTGGCCTTGGCGAGATCTTCGCTGGGCGCGAAAGTGGTGGGGATCGCGGCCGGAGTCATGGGAGTTCCACCGGTGACCACACTGGCGAGATCCACCTGAGGAAAGGTGTTGCCGGCCGGCCCGGTGTCGAACGGAAGGGTCTCCAGCTGGGCGGTGCCCGCCTTGCCTCCCTGGACCAGGACGTCGAACCGCGCGGCGGCCGGGATGAGCAGCGTCTGAGCGCCGTAGACCCGTTGGACGGGATAACCGTCCTGGGCGATGACATGGAAGGTGGCGCCCGGCAGACGCAGCTTGTAGTAGATGTTCGCGCCGATATTGGCGAGCCGCCACAGCTGGGTCTCCCCGGGGCGGATGCCGATGACCGGATTCTGCTGGCCGTTGACCGTCCGGTTGGTCTTCGCCTGGATGCTCAGCGGATTGACCTTGATCGCGTCGCCCTGGATCTGGTTGTCCTTCAGGGCGATGACACGTTCGGTGATGTTCTTCAGGGCCGGCGGCAGATACTTCCGCAGTCCGTCGATGATGATGAGGCCCGACTGCCCGCCGGCCACCTGCGCGGCGGAGTACATGTCGATGTGTGAGTGGTACCAGTAGGTGCCCGGTGTGATGTCGCGCGGCAACTGATACGAGTAGTTGTACGTCGTGCCCGGCTTGATGGAGAGAAAGATGTCGTCGGCGGGTTGGCGCGGTGAGACATGGAGCCCGTGCACATGCAGATTGGTGTCCTTCGTCACGCCCTGCACCTTCTCCGTGACCCGGTTCACCATCGCCAGTTCGATGCGGTCGCCGGGCTTGACGCGGAGAGTGGGCGGCATATAGCGGCCGTTGTAGGTGAGGCCCCACAGCCGGCGGTCTCCCACCAGCACCTTCTGCCGTTCGACGACCACGGTGGTGCGCAGGACTCCGTTGTGGCTCACCATCTGCGGGGGATTGCGCAGCGGCTCGCCCTTCCCTGCCCGCTCGGCCTGCGACGCCCCGGGCAACGGCCCTTCGTTGGCCCGGGTCGCCCGGTCGGACACCGAGCCGCCGCAGCCGGCCAGCCAGGCCGCGGCGAACACCAGGCCGACGACGAGCCAGGTGAACTTGGAACGTGACCGAGTCACAACTCTCTCCCTACAGGCGGCATATCGTGCCCGGGGTCACGGCCCGGAGCACCGGGGGAACAAACCGGAGGTTAGGGAACGAACCCCGATACGCCGGCGCACCACACGTTCCGCCCACACGAATCCGCCCCAACGGCGGTAACAGAGAAGGGAGAGAGGAGTCAGGACGAGGGGTGCTACCGGTGTCGGCTCCAGCGGGCCGGGTCCTCCTCCAGCGACGCCCGGTCCCATCCGCCCCGCTCGGCGGCGGCCTCGTAGGTACCGCGCAGAAAGCCCAGCAGCGCCCGATCGGGTTCGGGAGCGGTGCGCACCGCCTCGTACGGCAGCAGGAACTGGCCGTTCTCCCGGCTGTAGAACGCCTCGGAGGGGGTGACGGCGCTCTCGGCGAATCCGTCGGGTTCGGGGTAGGCGTACGAGTAGAAAGCCCCCTCGTCACCGCCGCCGGGCCAGAAACCGCAACTGCTCAGCTCGCGTGAGTAGCCCTCTTCCATGACCCAGTCACCGCAGTTCGGTGCTCCACCGGGGTGGCGGGGGGCGCCGCGTCCGGAGAAACGGGTGCAGGCCAGATCCATGGCACCCCAGAAGAAGTGGACCGGGCTGACCTTGCCGACGAAGTAGCTGCGGAACTCGCCGAACACCCGGTTGGCCTGGAGAAGCTGGCGCCAGAACAGGTGCGCGCCCCGCGGGTCGTACGTGTGGTGCGAGAAGTCCTCCGCGAACGGGATCGCCGGCTCGACCTCGTTCGGATGCCCCTGGATCGTGGTGGGGACGTCCAACTCCGCCAGGGCCCGCAGAACACGGGCGTGGAAGTCCGCCACCGGCATGGACTCCAGGGCGATGCGCCGGGCGCCGCCGTCGCTCGTGCGCAGACTCAGCACATGGTCGATGAAGTCGAACTCGATGTCGAAGGCACCCGCGTCGTGGGGAATGGCCGAGGTGGTCAATCCCCGTGGGCTGACGTAGAACGTCACCTGCCACCAGTGGTTGAGCAGCGGGGCGTGTGCCAGCCGGACCTTCCCGACGATCTGGGTCCACATGTGCAGCGTGTCGCGCGTCTCGACCCACTCGGCGAGCCGCAATCGGGGCCACATGCCGGCTCCCCGGCGGGCTTCCGTCGTCACCATGAATTCCTCCGGAGCTGATGCGCGCGGACACGCTGACACGCGCTGATGCCCGCAGACACGCTGATGCCCGCCGATGCCCGCCGATGCCCGCTGATGCCTCCATCGTCGTCCTGTCCGACGGCGTCGGCCACCTGAGCACGGCCGGCCGTCACCGGCCGGCCGCGCGTCACTTCAGCGCGCAGGAATTGACCACATCACCACTCGCGGGCCGGCGGATCGTACGGTCCGCGGGCGGGGCCGTACCGTCCTCCACCCAGGCCGTGAGGGCCGTGAACGCCGAGCGGTAGCAGGGCAGGATCGGCCGCAGCCTGTCCGGATAGGTGTCGTAGAGGCCATCGGTGTGGGTGCCGTTCTCGACGGTGTAATAGCGGTGCAGCCGGCCGCGGCCCCGGTCGTCGATCATCCGCGTGTACACATCCGAGTCGGTGGCGATCGGCAGCAGCGAGTCCAGATCACCGTGGAGCGTGATCATGGGCTTGCCGATCCGCCCGGTCAGCGCGACCTTCGCCACGGCGCGGTGGACGGACGCGGGACGGGAGGCGTAGTCGTAGGCGGCGTCGGAGGGACAGGCGGCGAAGATCTCCTCGGGCGTCGAACCGGCGGACGCCCCCGGGCACTTGGGGTCGTACGACGGGTCGAACTCCGCGCGGAAGATCTTCTGGGTCAGTCCCCAGTACGCCGTCTGGTGGTACGGCCAGAGAAACTGGGAGCCGTCCGCGAACCCGGCCGCGAGGAGATCGTCGTCGTCCGCCGCGCCGAGGCTCCGGGCGACGGTGACCGGCAGACTCGTCAGCGGATTGGGCCCGCGGGTGGTCCAGAGCGTGCCTTCCCAGTCCACACCTCCGTCGTACAGCTCCGGATGGTTCTCCAGCTGCCAGCGGGTCAGATATCCGCCGTTGGAGATGCCCGTCATATATGTATGGCGCGGCCCGTGCCCGTAGCGCTGCTGTACGGCCTTCTTGGCGGCGCGCGTCAGCTCGGTGACCCGGCTGTTCCATTCGGCGACGGCGTCACCCGGCCGCTCGCCGTCCGCGAAGAAGTCGGTACCCGTATTGCCCTTGTCCGTGGCCGCGTAGGCATATCCCGCCGCCAGCACGGCATCGGAGATCAGGACGTCCGTGGAGTACTGCCTGCGGTTGCCGGGCGCGCCCGTGACGACCAGGCCGCCGTTCCACTTGTCGGGCAGTCTGATCACGAACTGGGCGTCGTGCCGCCAGCCGTGGGTGGCGTTGGAGCGCGAGTCGTCGGGGAAGTACCCGTCGATCTGGACGCCCGGCACCCCGGAGGGCTTCTCCGTCCCCGCCGCGGACAGTCCCGCCTGGTCGGCCGGATCGGTGTACGGGGTGCCGGCGAGCGCCGTGGTCGTGAGATCCGCCAGACACGCGCTCCGCTGATGGTCGGCTCCCGGCACATCCAGCCGGTGCTGCCGGGCGCAGTGCGCGTCCGCGCGGTCCGGTGGCGCCGCGCCCACCGCTCCGGCGGGGCCGATGGAGGACAGCCCCATCACAAGGGCGGCGAGAACCGGGATGCCTCGGGACGGGATGCCTCGGGACAGACGCATGGGAGCGGGCCTCCGGGGAGTGGCGATACGGATGGTGGCGATACGGGTGGTGGCGATACGGGTGGTGGCGATACGAATGGGTGCGCCGCCATATCGTGCTGGGGCCGTTCCCGTACGACCATGGGGCCGGCCCATACCTCTCCCCGTGTCGTCCTAGGCCCGGGCACCATTTCGTGCCACGTTTCCCTGGTGCCGATCACAGCCCCGGAATGGAAGCGGCGCGTCTTCGCCGCGCTGGCGGTACCGAATTTCCGCAGGTATGTGAGCGGACAGGCCCTCAGCCTGATCGGCACCTGGGTCGAAACGGTCGCCCAGGCACTGCTGGTGCTGCGGCTGACCGACTCCGGTACCGCACTCGGCCTGACCACCTCGGCCCGGTTTCTTCCCGTCCTCCTGCTCTCGCCGTACGCCGGTCTGTTGGTCGACCGGTTCGACAAGCGGCGCCTTCTGATCGTCACACAGGTGGGCCTGGGGCTGGTCTCCACGGCTCTGGGCGTCAGCGTCCTCGCCGGAACCATCACCCTGTGGCAGATCGTCGTCCTGGCCCTGCTCTTCGGCGTCTTCAGTGCCGCGGACAACCCCGCGCGGCAGGCGTTCGTGGGAGAGGTCGTAGGACCCTCCCTGCTCCGCAATGCCGTGACCCTGAACAGCACGCTCGTCAATGTCGCCCGGGTACTGGGGCCGACCATCGCCGCCGTTCTGGTCACCACCGTGGGCATCGGCTGGTGCTTCGTCGCCAACGCCGTCAGTTTCAGTTTCGTCGTTCTGTCTCTCCTGTCCCTCGATACCGGACAGCTGCACCCCAGCGCCCCTGCCCCGAGGGCGAAAGGACAGTTGCGGGCAGGACTGCGCTATGCCATGGGCCACCACTCGATCGCCCGGCCGCTGCTGATGATGGCCCTGGTGGGAACATTCACCTTCGAATTCGAGGTGAGCCTTCCCTTGTTGGCGCGCGACACCTTCCACGGTGTCGAGACCACGTACAACTGGCTGATCGGATCGCTCGGTGCCGGCGCTGTCGCGGGCGGGCTGTACGCGGCCCGCGCCTCACGCACCGGCGTTCCCTTTCTCGTCAGGATCGCCTGCGCTTATGCCGCGTGCGTCGTTTTCCTGGCTCTTTCCCCGACGGTGCCGGTCGCGATCGTCGCCTGCGTATGCGTCGGAGCGGCGAGCGTCATGTTTCTGACGACGGGGAACGCCACGGTCCAGCTCGCCTCCTCGCCGCGGTACCGCGGCCGCGTCACCGCCCTGTGGTCCACCGCGCTCGTGGGAAGCACGCCCATCGGCTCACCCGTCATCGGCGCGGTCTCGGACGCGGCCAGTCCCCGGTACTCGCTCGCCCTGGGGGCGGCGGCCTGTGTCGCGGCCGCGCTCATCGGCTGGTGGCCCCGCGGAGGACGCGCGTCGGACCGCGCCGCCTCGTCGGCCGATGCGTGAACGCGGCTGGTGATCCGGCCACTGGTGAGCGCCGGTCCACGGCTTGCGCGCAAAAGAGGGGGACGTTGTACTAAAAGCGCCAAATCTCACCGTTGAGCCGAACTGTCGGGCTGTCGGGCTGTCCGGTGCTCACCGTCCGCGGCACGAGAAGAGAAGTGACCATGCGGAATCCAAGTCTCACCGCAAGACAACGGTCGCTGCGTGCGGCACGGGGCGTTGGCGGCCAGGGCGCGGGCTGGACCGACGCCGGGCTGCTCTCCCTCCGTATCGTCGTCGGAGGTCTGGTCGCCGCCCACGGCCTCCAGAAGATGACGCGCTGGGTGGGCGGAGAAGGCCTGACCGCCGGTGCCGAGGAGTTCCGGCGCGACGGCTTCCGCGGCGGCCGGCTCACCGCGGTGGCGGCCGGGAGCGGTCAGACGGTCGGGGGCCTGCTGCTCGCGGCCGGGCTGCTGACACCGCTCGCGGTGGCGACCGTCGCCGGTGTCATGACCGTCGCGGCCACGGTGAAGCTCCCGCACGGGCCCTGGGTCCAGAACGACGGCTACGAGTATCCGCTGGTCCTGGTCGCGTCCATGGGCGTCACCGGGCTCACCGGGCCGGGTGCCTGGTCACTCGACCGGCTGACCGGCGTCAACTGGCCCTCGTCCGCGGGCATCGTCGGCTGTGCGGCCGGAGTACTGGGCGGCCTGGCCACGCGGCAAGCGCTGCTGCGGCGGCCGCCGAAGGAGCGGTCCGGGGAGCAGGACGTCACCTGAAGCCTCTGAACCGGTCATGCCGGTCATACCGGCCACGTCGGTCGGGAGCCCGCTCACCCCAGTCCAAGGAGGAACGGATGGCCGCCACCGTCGCGGATGCCATGATCTCTACGCTCAAGGCCGCCGGCGTACGGCGCGTCTACGGCCTGCCGGGAGACTCCCTCAACGGGTTCACCGACGCCCTGCGCCGCGACGGCGGTATCGCCTGGGAGCATGTGCGGCACGAGGAGGCCGCCGCGTTCGCGGCCGCCGCCGAGGCCGGTGTCACCGGCGAACTCGCGGTCGCGGCAGGCAGCTGCGGCCCTGGAAACCTGCACCTCATCAACGGCATGTTCGACGCACAGCGCAGCCGGGTACCGGTGCTCGTCATCGCCGCCCATATCCCGCGCGTGGAGATCGGCGGGGGCTACTTCCAGGAGACGCACCCGCAGGAGATGTTCCGCGAGTGCACTGTGTACTGCGAGATGGCGAGCGTGCCCGAGCAACTGCCGAGGCTGCTGGAGATCGCCATGCGCACCGCCCTGGAACGCGGCGGTGTGGCGGTACTGATCGTCCCGGGCGAGGTGTTCCTCGACCGCGCCACCCCCTCGCCGCCGCCGCGCCCGGTGCTCAAGTCGGCCTCCGTCATCCGTCCCGACGACCGGTCGCTCGACCGGGCGGCGCATGTCCTCAACGCCGCGGAACGGGTGACCATCCTGGCCGGGGCGGGCTGCGCGGGCGCCCACGACGAGGCGGTCGCCCTGGCCGCGGCGCTCAAGGCGCCGATGGTCCACTCACTGCGCGGCAAGGACTCCCTTGAGTACGACAACCCCTACGACGTCGGTCTGACGGGACTGATCGGCTACAGCTCCGGCTACCGGGCGATGGAGCACTGCGACGCGCTGCTGATGCTCGGCACCGACTTCCCCTACCGGTCGTTCTACCCCGAGAACGTCCCCGTCGTGCAGGTCGATGTGCGCGGCGAGCAGATCGGCCGCCGTACGCAGGTGGACGTCCCCCTGGTGGGGACCGTCAAGGACACCGCGCCGGCGCTGCTGCCCCTGCTGAAGCGCCGGACGGACGACGACTTCGCGGACCGGATGACCGGACACTACCGGCGGGTACGGGCCCGGCTGGACCGGCTGGCCGATGCCAAGCGTGGGGACTCCCCCATGCATCCGCAGCAGGTCGCCGCCGCGATCGACCGGCTGGCGGCGCGCGACGCGGTGTTCACCGCCGACGTGGGGACGCCGACGGTATGGGCAGCCCGCTATCTGCGGATGAACGGTCAGCGGCGGCTCATCGGCTCCTTCACCCACGGCTCGATGGCCAACGCGCTGCCGCACGCCATCGGCGTCCAGGCAAGTCAGCCCGGCCGCCAGGTCGTCGCGCTGGCGGGTGACGGCGGACTGGCCATGCTGCTCGGGGAGCTGATCACGCTGCGCCAGCTGAACCTCCCGGTGAAGATCGTCGTCTTCAACAACTCGGCGCTTTCCTTCGTCGAGCTGGAGATGACGGCCGCGGGGATCGTCACGTACGGCACGGGCCTGGACAACCCCGACTTCAGCGCCCAGGCCCGCGCCGCCGGCCTGTTCGGGGCGCGCGTCGAACACACGGACCAGCTGGAGGACGTCCTGCGCGAGGCGTTCGCGCACGACGGACCGGCGCTGATCGACGCCCGAACCGAACGGTACGAGCTGTCGTTGCCGCCGAAGATCACCTTCGAACAGCTCAAGGGCTTCACCCTGTTCGCCACCCGGACCATCCTCTCCGGGCGAGGGGACGAGATCTTCGAGCTCACCAAGTCGAACCTGCGCCAACTCAGCACGGAGTAACCGCGACCACCAGACCGTCAGCCCTCGGTCCCCGCGAGCAGCTCGGCGAGGTGGTCGCACCAGACCTCGGCGACATGGAGCGTCTGGTGGCCTCGCGTCTTCGGTCCGGCGGGGACCGTCAGGGCTCGTCCGTGGGGAACCGCGGCGATGGCCCTTGCCAGTCCGCCGAGTTCGACGGGGTTGAGTTCGTCGTCCTCGAAGTTGACGGCCAGCAGTGGGGCCCGTATCGACCGCAGGCCGGAGGCCGGGTCGTAGTCCCTGGACGCGTCGAACTCCCAGACGACGTCGTTGGCGTCCTCGTTGTCCATCGCCTGCGACTCGGTCGCCGTGATCTGAGTGTCGGCGGCATCGACGGACCGCAGATCGGACGCCATGTGCCCGGCGCTGCCGACCATGAGCTGGAACAGCGCCATCGCGTGGCCGAGTCCGGCCGGCTGCTTGTTGTAGCGGCCGTCGGCGTATCCGGGATCGGACGTGATCAGATGGATGAGCATCCTTCGCCAGAGCAGATTCCGCCCGGTGATCCGCTCGGGAAGGCTGGCGATCGCCATCAGCGCCTGCTGGTCCGGATACCGCTGGCCCCAGATCCATGTCTGCATTCCGCCCATCGAGGTGCCGAGCAGCAGCCGTAGCCGCTCGATGCCCAGACCGTCCACCAGCAACCGATGCTGGCCCTCGACCATGTCGCTGTAGCCGTAATGCGGGAAGTCCGGTCCAAGCCCTTCGCTGGGCCGGCTCGACGCGCCGTGGCCGATGGCGTCCGGCATGACCACGAAGTACCTGCTCACATCGAGGGGCCGGCCGCTCCCGAACAGGAAGTCGGCGATGGACGGTCGCAGAAACTGCCGGCCGGAGCCGGTTGTGCCGTGCAACAGCATCACCGCGTTGTCGGCGCCCGCGTTCAACGAACCGAGTGTGTGGTACGCGAGGGTCACATCGAGACGGTGTCCGTCATCGAAGGGAAAGTCGCTGACGGTGTGGAAGCCCGGTACGGCTTTGGATGCCCAGTCGGTGGTCATGAGCGACCTCTGGAAGCTCTAGAAGAACGAGAGGGTCTCGATACCGACCCCCGCTTGCACGGTACGCAGGACCTCGCCGCGTTCGAGATTGCACACGGCCAGCGAGCCCTCGTTGTGATTCGCGATCACCACCGTCTCCCCGTCCTCGTGGAAGGCCATGTTCATAGGGCCCTGGCCGAGGTGGAGAAGAGTCTGTGACTTGAGGTCCTCGGAGAAGACCGTGGCCAGCGGCTCCTCGAAGTTCGTGACCACGAGGTATCTGCCGTCGGGGCTGTAGCGCGCGATCTGAGCCGCCTTCTCGTGCCCGTCGAGTGTGACCGTCGAGCGGATCTCGTCCGAGTCCGTGTCCACGACGAACAGCTGGGGCTGCTGCGCGTCGACGAGTATGACCGACTCCCCGTCGGGGGGCATGCCGATTCCCGCGAGGCCGTTCGGCGTGGGAATCTTCCTGACCACACGCTTCGTGGCCAGATCGACGACCGACGCGAAAGTGTCTTCCTCGTTCTCCGTATAGAGCTTGCTGTTGTCCGGCAGCACCTCAACGCGGTGGGCCTTGTTGGAGCCCACCTCGATCACGTCCTCGATCGTGCCGCTCTCGGGGGCCATTTCGAGCACCACGCCGCTGTTCTCGCACACGCAGTACAACTGGCCGTCCGCTCCCCAGCGCAGGCCATGCGGAGCGAGATGCGGGAAGGTGCTGAGGTCACCGACGTGTTTCCGTTCCTCCAGGTCGAACTGCGCGATGAGGTGGCCCGGATGGGGGTTGTCCCCGTGGATACCGGCCCCGTAGATGGGGGCGTACGCGAAACGGTGATCGGGCGAGATGAGAAGTTCGTGCACCCTCGGCGCGAAACCTTCGAGGGTCAACTCGACCTCGTAGGTCTCCGGATCAAGGAACAGCACATGATTTCCGACCTTGTCGATCGCCACGAGGCCTTTGCTGCCGGTCGTAAAGTTGGCGTCTGCCATGACAACTCTCCTGTCCGATCCCATCGATATGGGCGCTCCGCTATGGGGCACTCAGTCCGGCGCACCCTCGTCGGCGTCGACTTCGATACCGAACTGCCTCCCGGCCGCCCTCAACCGGTTCAGATCTCCGTCCGGATCGCCGCCGGGCCCGGGGGACGGGCGGCACGCGGAGCGGTAGTACTCCTCGATCCCGCCGGGCACCGTCAGGTTGAACAGCCGTACGGTCCGTCCGCCGCGGTTCCGCACCCGGTGGTGCACCCCCCACGGCACGACCACGACTGTGCCCGCGGAGGCTTCGTATTTCTCTCCGTCGAGCAATACCTCGGCGGTTCCCTCCAGGACGTAGAAGGCCTCCTCATAACGGGCATGACGATGCGCGGGCATCTCGCCGCCCGGCTCAAGCGTGATCTCGGTGACCGTGTAGGCGGCCGCGGTCGCGAGGCCCGCCGCCTTGATGGTGTACGTCACTCCGGCGGCGTACCGACGGTCGCCTTCATCCGGCAGCACCAGGGTGGGACCCCGTCCCTCACCCATGGGAAGGGGCCTTTCGCGCCCGTCCGCGGTGCTTTCCAGGTAGGTGACGCCATAGCGCGGGGTCCGTGCGTTGATCTCCTGAACCGGCATCGTCCCGCGCTTCCCCGGAGGCCCATCGCCGGGTGCGCCCAATTCGAGGAAGAAGCCCTCGTTACCGCCCGGGGTGGTAAAGGTGATGAGTTCCGCGCTCTCGTCCCCGACATTGCGCCACTCATGAGCGATGCCGCGCGGCGCCGCGAAGAACGTGCCGTCGCCGACAGTGGTGTTGATGCCCCCCGCCTTGAGTTCAATCCTCCCCCGGAGCAGGAAGAAGCCCTCTTCCTCGCGCGAATGGACATGCCGGGGCGGGCCGGTTCCGGCCGGCGGATAGTCGAGCCAGAACGCGTACTCGCTGCCGGTGTCCTCACTGACGGCGGCGAAGGTGATCCGGTCGTCGCCCATCCACCAGATGGAGACCCCCTCCCCCGGCTTCACCAACTTGCCGCGCCTGAGCAGAGGTGCGTCCTGCTCGATCGGCCTGTTCAAGCTCTCCGGTGTCCTGGCCCTGGCCATTGCTCAACCTTCCCGGCTCAACCTTCCCACCCGAGGTCGCGCGTCGACCGCTATGCGTAGTCGGACGGCGTAATCGCACACTTTTACAATTTTGATCCGCTATCGACCGTTGTCAAAACGTACGGATCGCCCAACTCCGCCCCGCCAAGGACGGCCCCCTCGCGGCGCTACGACGCATCCTCGACAACGCCCCTGCGCCCCGCGCCCGGCCTCCACACGAAGCCCTCCGCACGCACCGCCCACCGCCCACCGCCCGCACATGCCAAAACCCCAGGCCAGTACGTACCTGACCTGGGGTTTCTCTGAGCCGCCTTCGGGATTCGAACCCGAGACCTACGCACTACGAGGTCCTGCAAGATCGTGACGGATGGTGATCAATGAGCGCACTCAATCCAGTACCACCTGTTCAGAGGCTTTTTGACCCTCAACGCCGTGACGCTCGGCCCAACGGGTGCCGATTAGTCCGCTCACGCATCGCTCATACGGCAGCGCCGCAGGGCCCTTGCCCGACTCCTGGCTCTGCCGGGCAGACGCCCGATCGCCCCAAGCGTCAACCCGGGCTTGGCGCCCCCGGAGGACTTGTTTGGGAGGCCTGCCGGACTTTCATGGAGGTGTCGCCCCCCGCGAGCGGGTCTCGCCGGCAAAGCGACATTCGGCCGACTGCGCAAGGCTCACCGTAAGCCGCCGCTCGCATGAAGAGCACCGTTCTCGACGTCATCGACATGAACGATGACATCCGGAATATCCTTAAAGTGCATGAGAGCTCTGACGGAGACCTTGTAGCTCCTTCCCGCTCTCGCCGCAGGGAACGGGAACTGCCCTGTCCTAATGAGTCGGTGTGCGGCAGATTCGGCGATCCCCATTACGCTTGCGGCTTCTCGAAGTCCGATGAACGAGGGGTAGAGGTCTGAGGCATAGTAGTAGAGATTCGGGTTGGAAATCCAGGATCGGGGTAGCATCGAAGCCTTCGCATGACTGATCGACCCCGAACGGCGGCCGGCGCGAATTTCGTCGTGGAAAACTCGCATAGCGTCGAAATATCCCAGCCTCTGAAAGAGTGACCCGAAACGCTCACCTCTGACTTGTTCCGCAAAATCCGCGTCACGGATAATGTTGAAATCGATGATTGACGACGCCCTCATCGTGGAGTCCAAAGCAGATATATCCGGGCCGGAGTATATTTCGACGTCGTCAGTCGGGCAATCCGACAGGTTGGCATTTCCGTGCCTCCAGGCCACCTCGAAAGCCGCCTTCACCATTCGATCCCTGACGTGGCGCGGCGGAACGCCCACTGCGGTGTCTGCCCAGACTTCCAATGCGGTTGCCACCATGGCTGAGCGAATATCTTCGCGATCGACTCGGAAATCACGGGAGATCCTCGTGGACGTCGACCGGAAACAGGGAATGATGCAGTCAAGAATGACCAACCGCCACGTGTCACTGTCGTCCAGATCACATAACCGCCCCATGGCAATAATAGACTCCCACAGTCGGGAACTCGCAGCAGACCGGACTCCCGCAGAAATCGCCTCGGCACGAAACTTCGCGTAAGTGGGATGCCGCTTTATCTCGCACTCCTTGACATCTCCCACATGCACACACACCGGTTCTTCCCCGAAAATCTCCCGAACCTTCCATTCGATCCGGTCGAAGACATCCGGCATGATTCGTACCCCAATCTTTGATTTTTGCCGACCACTCGCGACCGAGTATGGCGAACAGCAAGAACCCTCAACGACTACACCCGAACTTGCCCACCCGATCGTGTAAATAATTTCTGTACTGGTACTTTCTGGTTCACGCGTCGGCTATAGCGCGACGGCGCCGGGCAGGCCACGGTCGTGGACGTGCCCACGCAGTTCTTCGGATGGCCCGAGGCCGCCGAGCCAGCTGCGGCCGCCGCCGCGCAGTGAGTCACGCGCATGCCGTCCCGACACGTTGCGGGCATTGGGACGGCGCCGCCGGCCGCCACTGCCGCGCCGTCGACGGCGTGCGCCACTTCCTCACCGGCCATCGCTGACACAGCGAACGCCGACGCCATCGCCTACGCCGGTACCGCGATGCTCGTGCAGCGCACCCGCGCCGCCCAAGAGCAAACAGGAAGCACAGAAGCAGCCGCGCCCGAGCACCCCCGCTCGGTCCCCGCTGATTCCCGAACTTCACCCGCTCGGCGACGCCCTCGCCGCCGCCGGCGTCGCCGTCCGCTGGACGCTCAGCCTCACGGAGCAGCGCGACTTCTGGCACCTCGTCCAGCAGCACGGCGTCGAGGCCCTCGTCGAGTTCGCCGCCCGCCGCACCCAACCGGGCACCGAGCGAAACCGGCCCGCTACTAGCTGCGCGTGAGGGGCGACCTCGACCGCGCGCCGTCCGCCCGCCACGGCCCCAACGTCGTGCCGCTGCGCTCGCCGGCCCTCGCCACCGGCCTCGCCCTGCTGACGGCTCAAAAGGAGGGCACGCCGTGATCGACGGACACATCGCCTGCCCTGCTCACCTACGCCGGCCGGCTCGACTCCCGCGTGCGCCGCGCCCTCGCCGACCCTCAGCAGTCCGCCCGCACCATCGCCGATTGGACGGCCGCCCTCGCCGAGGCCCCCGCCCCCTGCCCGACACCGAGTGGGACGCCTCGCAGGCTCTGCGCCGCTACTACGAGCAGCGCGCCGGCGACCGGTCCGCACAGTTCCGCGTCGTCGAGCCGCACCACGTGCTCGCCGCATGGTCACCGCACCGCAGCGAGCTCATGAACCGGCACACCGACCCGTACCGGCAGCGGTCCCGGACGACCCGCAGCCATGGCGCGAGAAACTGCTCGGCACCCGAGCCGCGGTCGCCCACGGGCACACGCCACCGGCGCAGTACCGCGCCGAGATCAACTCGGCCGGGCAGAAACGTCTGTCCGTCCTCATGTCGGGATCCGGTAACAGTCCGCGCCGCTACATGCCCGAGCATGTCGCCCGCGATCTCGGCCCCTACCAGCCGGCCCGGGCCCAACGCGAGGCGATCGTCGCCGAGGGCATCCCCGACCCGCTCGGCGCCCGCTGCCCGCACTGCCACGCGCAGCCCGACCTGCCGTGCCAGAGCGGATACGGGCGCAATGGCAAGGGCCGCCGCGCGCTATCCGGCGTTCACCCCTCGCGCATCGAGGCCCTGATCGCCCAACTCGCCCCGACCGACGACGAGCAGGCCGAGGCCGAGCAGGTCCGCCTCGCCCACCTCATGTGCCAGCCACCAGCACCGCGCGAGACCCGCGCCCGCCGCACCTCGTGGAGGAAACCGCCGATGACTCCCGCAGCGCGCGCAGCGATCGCCGCTCGATTGACTGACGCACTCGACGTGCATCCCCACCTCGCCACACTCGCCGCGGCCGAGCTGCTCGACCGCCTCGCGATCGAGGGATGGGAGATCAACGCCACCCGGCACGCGCGACTGGTCGCGCCTCGCGCGCGGGAGACCCGCGACGCTCGGCGTCTCGTCGCTCACCTGACTCGCCGTACCCGTAAGAACGGAGACCCGAACCCATGAACGCCCGCACCCGTACTGATTCCCGCCGAGGCCGCCGCGAGCAGTGCGAGGTCGAGCGCGACGCCCTCGTCTGCACGTCCTGCTCTCCCGTGTCGACCGCGGCGTGCTCAACCCCCAGGAAACCGCCCTACTGCGCGTCGACGTAAGGCCGAGCTCAACGAGGCTCGGTCGCAGCTTTCCCGTAGCCACACGGGCAGTTGTACGCCGTCAACGCGATGACGACCCGCTTTGATGCACTTCCGAGTCACCGTGACCCCCGACAACCGGCTAACGCCCCAGGGTATTCGTGTGCGGCGCACACGCAGTCACAGACATGCCGCATACGAACGCACCGAACAGGAGCAGCGCCGATGACTTACGCGATCGCCGTACACGAGACCGTCGCCGCCCTGCGCTCCATCCGTAAGCAGTGGGCCGAGTTGCTGCTCGCCATCGAGACCCCGCCCGCGGATGTCTGGCCACCGCGGCAATTCGCGGACACCCTGCGCGTCGGCGACGAGCAGCTCGTCGTCGAGGATCGGGCACCGCTCGTGCTACGCGAGCACCCCGCCCCGGCCAACCTCGACCCGCTCGACACCGGCCTCGCCATCGAGCGGCAGGTGTTCGCCCTCGCCGACACCCTCATCGCCGCCGTCCAGCAAGCAGGCCACGGCGACCCGCGCCGATGGGGCTACCAACGCTCGGGCGCAGCAGACGCGCGGAGCGCGGCCGGATCGCACGCGCGGCCTGCACTTCGCGTGCGTGTGGGTCGAGGGGCGCGTGCTCGACGAGGACACCGAGCCCGAGCAGCACCTCGACGGCGCCCTCGCCGCACCGCCGCTCGCTCCCCTGCCCCCGCACCTGCTGCACGAGGCACGGCGTACCGCGCGCATCGCCGAGGGCCGGCTGCTGTGAACCCTCGGCCCCGACCGGCGCGCCATGCCCGTATCCGACCGGCCGTGCCCGTACTGCGCCGGCGAGCTCACCCTGCACACCGGGCCCAACGAGTCCCCGACCGTGACGTGCGCCGGGGTGGTGGTCTATTTCCCGGGAGTCAGCCGTGGACAGGAGAAGAGCGCCTATCCGCAGGTGAGGGGGGCCGGGTTGGCCGAGTGCGGCACCCATGCCGTCTTCACGGCCGAGGCCGTACCGCTGGCTGTCCATGAAACCGAGCTGGCCCAGCGCCTGTTCAGCTCACTGGCGCCGGGGATGCTCCTGCTGGCCGACCGGGGCTTTCGCGGCTTTGATCTGTGGCGGGCCCGCCGCCGCAACCGGCGCCGACCTGCTGTGGCGGGTCAGGAATGACGCCGTACTCCCCGTCCGGGCCCTGCTGGAGGACGGTTCCTACCTCTCGGAGATCGTTGCGGCCCGGGACAAGAACCATCGCGCTCACCCGGCCCGGGTCCGGGTGAGCGAGTACACGCTCGGCCACGACGGCAGCGACACGGTGTACCGGCTGATCACCACGATCCTGGACCCGAAGGCCGCTCCTGCCACGTCACTGACCAGGCGGCACTTTCCCCCCTCCCGGCTGGCCCGGGCACTGGTCACGGCCCTGCATGAGATCCGCGAACGGCTCCTGGCACCCAGACCGTCGCGCTCCAGCCCGCGCGTCATCAAACGCAAGATGTCCAACTGGAAGCTCAAACGCGCCGAGCACCACAATCCGCCCCGCCCCGACACTCCCCGCGTGACCTTTGTCGGGCCGACCAAGGCCAGGCCGACCCGCCGGAAGACAACCTAAATCACCGATATTGTGTCTGGATGAATGCTTCCGGTCTGCCCCCCCGAGCGAGAGTGCCCTCGGTCTGCGCCGCGACGGCCGCCCGATCTTGCCGATCAAGGGCGGCTCAGGCGAGGGCGGCGATCCCGCTTCGGCCGACGGCCCGAACCCCGGCACCGCACGCCGACCCGGGCACGCCTTCCACACCGCCGGCGGAACCATCCGGCCGCCGAGCGGCAGCTCGCCGACGCCACGAAGCGGGCCGAGCAGGCGACCACCGAACGCGACGCCGCCCTCGCCGAGGCTCGTCGGTTGGGCCTCGAGCTCACCGCCCACCAGGCCGCGCACAAGGGCGGCGCCGACCCTGCACGGCTGCTCGACTCCCGCTCGGTGGCCGACCAGTTCGAAGCCCTCGACCCGAGCGACGCGAAGTTCGCCGAGCGCCTCGACTCCGTGGTCGCCGCCGAGGTCGAGGCAAACCCGCTGCTGCGCGCCGGCGGCAGCACGCCGACCGGATCGCCCAAGGGCGGCGCCGACTTCGCTCCCGGCGCCCCGGCCACCGTCACTCCCGAGCAGTTCGCGCGCCTGAGCTACGCCGAGCGCGTCAACCTCCAGGGGTTCGACCCCGACCTGTATCGGCAGCTCTCTGCCGCATCCGAGTTAAGAGGCCGCCGCATGGCGACCGGAAGGACCACAGCGGCACAGATGATCGTGCCGGGCGTCTGGGCCGGCATGGTGCAGTCGAAGTTCAAGGGCGCAGTCGTGCTCGGCACGATGGCGCTCAACGACACCACTCTCGAAGGCGAGCCCGGCGACTCCGTCAACTTCCCCAAGTGGAAGGCCCTCGGAGAAGCCGAGGACTTGGCCGAGGGCACAGCGGTGCCCCCCGAGCAGCTAGGCACCGACCCGGGCGATAGCACCACGATCGAGGAAGCCGGCGAGGCTGTTGAGATCACGGAAAGGGCGAGGCTCGTTGCATTCGGCGATCCGTACACGGAGAGGCAGCGACAGCTCGGCGTGATCGCCCGAGAAGATCGACAAAGACCTAACAGCCGCGGCCGAGGCCTCCGGCGCCATCGCCGTCAACGCCTCTGACAAAGCCCTGTCGTGGGATGTGATGGTCGACGGCATCGCACGATTCGGTGACGAGTGGGAGCCGGACAACATGGCCAGCCTCGTCACTCACTCGCTTCAGCGCGCGAGCATCTACAAGGACCCGCACTTTCTCAGCTCGGACAGGGTCGGCGCAGGAGCAGTGATACCGCGCAGCGTGATCGGCCAGATCGGCGGCGTGAACGTGTGCGTCTCCGACCGCGCCACCACCGCCCCGGGCGCCGAGGGCATGCCAGCAACGTACAACGCGGCGATGGTGCGCCGCGGCTCCCTGAGCCTGCTCTACAAGCACCGGCCGATCGTCGAGACCCACCGCGACATTCTCGCCGGTACGACCGTGGTCACCACGAACGTGTACTACGCGACGCATCGCCTCGAAGACAAGGAGATCGTTGTTCTGACCACCGAGGGGCGGCGTGATGATGCTCCGCCGCCATCACCGCGAGGGTACGATTCCCCGGGCGACGACAAGCGGACAACGGAGGACGAGCAGATCAACGTCCCGCCCGCGAAGAAGCCGACGGCCCGATCTGCTGCCCGCAGCAAGAGGGCATGATCGTGACCCGCCAGTCCTACCGTCCCCGCGGTCCTCATTGCGTGAACTGGTCGGCCGGCCCCCGTTTAGGCCAAGCGGCTGCTCACCTGGGCCGGCGAGGACATCGACTCGGCCCTGCTCACCGCTGTGTACGCCGTCGACGAGGACGACGACCCGACCAACCCGGACGTGCGCGCCGCATTCAGGGACGCCACCTGTGCACAGGTCGAGTACCAACTCGCCGCCGACGACGGAACGGGCGCCAGCGGACAGTGGGACTAGGTCGGTATCGGCCCCGTCTCCCTGTCCGGGCGCAGCTCGACCACCGCGGCGACGACCGGCGTCGGCCTCGCCCCACGCACCGACCCAGCACTGCGCCGCGCCGGCCTCACCCTGGGGCGGGTGATCGCATGGTGACCGGCGTCCCCGAGGTCCTGCTGCGCCACCGCATCCGCATCGAGCCGTACCTCGCCGACACCGCATACGGTCCCACCTACGGGCCGCGGCCGAGGCGGTGCCCGCGCTTGTCGACCCCTTGCCCCGCATGGCCCGGGCGCCGGACGGACCGCAACCGCGCTCACCTTCGCCCGCCACGCAGCCCCTGGTCTTCCCGTTCCAGCCTGTACGGAAGTCAGTTACAAGTAGCCACTCTGCGGACTACTGAATGCCGCTAGTGACCTATCACGTAGTCCCGTATAGAAGAACGCGAATGGTCCATTCGCAAGCGATGAATTGAAGACTCGAATGACTCTTAAGACTTGCAGCAGGTTGCTATGGTGTAGCTACACGAGTCGCAGTTCAACTACAAGTCGGACTGCGACTGAAGCCCACACACGAGAAGTGCCGGGTCCGTGGCTGGTACCAGGGACCCGGCACGTGTGCGGGGTTGGGTGGGTCCGGCTGAGTTTCCGCCAGCCGGACCTATCTCAAGGTCCTTCAGCCGCTCCCGCCCTGACCTGCCGCGATCTAGCGCAGCAGCATCACCGCACATGTTGCGAGCGGGACCAGCGCACCCAAGATCGCAACCGCCGAGCGCACCCAGAGCGGTAGATCTTCGGGCTTACCTCCCGGTTCGCCTTCCATGCGCCTGCTCCTTTCTCCACAGGACACCCCGTGCTACGGGGAATCCGACCGAAGGTAACGGTCGGACGCATGGATGCGAGGAAGAGGCAGGCGCCTCAAATGCTACAGGGCTCACACGGCTCATATGGAATAACAGGAAGTATTCGGAGGCGAGTTGCAGATGAGCCCCCCCCGGGCTCACATCCGATGGAACGGCGACCGGGTCCTCGACCGCGCCCGAGCCGGCACGTCGCCGCCTCGCTCATGCTCGCCGCCGGGGGCGACATCAAGATCGTGTCCGAGACCCTCGGCCACAGTGAGAGCCGGATCACTCGGGACATCTATCAGTCGGTCCTGCCGAGCCGTGCGTCGGGGAGGTCGCACAGTTGGCTCTCGATCACCTCGTCGCGCAGATCGTCGAGGCCGCCGAGCGAGACGGCGGCTCGGTCGAGGACCTCGCGCAGATGGCACTCGCGCAGCTTTCCGGGTCGACCGAAGCAGCTCGCGAGCACGGTGGGCACGCAACGGGCACGCAGGGCACCGCGAAGATCATCGAATTTCGTCCCCGCCGCGTCCCGGCATGAAAGAACCCCAGGTCACGGCGAGTGAGTCCTGGGGTTTCTCTGAGCCGCCTTCGGGATTCGAACCCGAGACCTACGCATTACGAGTGCGTTGCTCTGGCCAACTGAGCTAAGGCGGCGCGCCTTCCGCACCATGGTGCGATCAGCAGCGCGGCCAAGTCTACACAGTTTTGGAGGGTGCTCCGTACACGCCTCCTGCGGGGGTCTTCTCGCAGGTCAGGAGCACTTCTTGCCGTCCGTCGGGGGTGTGCCCTCCAGGAGGTACGTGTTGATCGCCGTGTCGATGCAGTCGCTGCCGCGGCCGTACGCCGTGTGGCCGTCCCCGTCGTAGGTGAGGAGGGTGCCGGAGGAGAGCTGGGCCGCCAGGGACTGGGCCCACTTGTACGGGGTCGCCGGGTCGCGGGTGGTGCCGACCACGACGATCGGGGCCGCGCCCTTCGCCTCGATGCGGTGGGGGGAGCCGGTGGCCTTGGTGGGCCAGTAGGTGCAGTTCAGGGAGGCCCAGGCCAGGCCCCTGCCGAACACCGGGGAGGCCTGCTCGAAGGAGGGGAGCGCCTGGGTGACCTCTTCGGGGCTGCTGAAGGCCGGCGGGAGGTCCAGGCAGTTCACGGCCGAGTTGGCGTACATCAGATTGGCGTACGAGCCATCGCTGTCGCGCTCGTAGTACGAGTCGGCGAGGGAGAGCAGGGCCGCGCCGTCGCCCTTCATGGCGTCGGCGACGGCCTGGCGGAGCTGGGGCCAGGTGGACTCGTCGTACATCGCGGCGATCACGCCGGTCGTGGCCAGCGACTCGCCCAGGGGGCGGCTCGCGCCGGTCGGGACGGGCTTGGCGTCCAGTGTGGTGAAGAAGGTCTTCATACGATTCGAGACGTCGGCCGCCGACTTCGTCCCGAGGGGGCAGTCGGACTGTTTGACGCAGTCCTCGGCGAAGGCCCGGAAGGCGGTCTCGAAGCCCGCCGTCTGATCGCGGTTCAGCTCGCGGGCCGGGAGGGACGGGTCCATCGCACCGTCGAGGACGAGGCGGCCGGTGCGCTTCGGGAACAGTTCGGCGTAGGTCGCGCCGAGGAACGTGCCGTACGAGGCCCCGACGTACGACAGCTTCTGGTCGCCCAGCGCGGTACGGAAGATGTCCATGTCACGGGCCGCCTCGACCGTGGACACATGCGGGAGGATCGCGCCGGAGCGCTTCTCGCAGCCCTGGGCGAACTTCTTGAAGGACGCGGCCAGCTTCGCGGTCTCGGCCTGGTCGTCGGGCGTCTGATCGACCTGGGTGTACGCGTCCATCTCCTTGCCCGTGAGGCATTCGACGGGCTCGCTGCGGGCGACACCGCGCGGGTCGATGGCCACGATGTCGTACTGGGCGCGGATCTGCGCGGGGTAGCCGATGCCCGCGTACGCCTGGAGATAGCCGATGGCCGAGCCGCCGGGACCGCCCGGGTTGACCATGAGGGAGCCGAGGCGCTTGCCGGGGCCCGTTGCCTTCTTGCGGGAGACGGCCAGGTCGATCCGGGTCCCGTCCGGCTTCGTGTAGTCGAGCGGGGCCTTCAGCGTGGCGCACTCGAATCCGGGGACTCCGCACGCGCGCCAGGTGAGCTTCTGGTCGTAGTACTTCTTCAGGGCGGCAGGATCGATGGACACCGCGCCGGAGCCCGAATCCCCGCCCGGAGACGATGCCTCCGACGAGGAACCGCCGGAACTGCAGCCGGAGATCAGCAGACCGGCCGCCACGAACGCGGTGGCGGTGATACGGAACAGGCGCCTGGTGTCCATTCCGGGAGCCTAGCCGCCCAAACGCGTACACCGCCCGTCCGTGCTCGTACGGGTGATTCCCCGGGCAATCGGCCCGCTCGTACGTTCAGGCTGCTCGCGGCCCCGTCGCCCCGTACGGGCGGCTGCCCCGTACGGGCGGCCCGCTCCCCCGTCAGCCCGCCCGCAGCGAGACCGCCATCGCCTCCACCGCCAGCAGCGGCGCCACATTGCGGTCCAGCGCCTGGCGGCAGGCGACGATCGCCTCTATCCGGCGCAGCGTCCGCTCGGGCGTCGAGGCACGGGCGACCCGGTCAAGACCGTCCCGTACGTCCCCATTGGCGAGCGCGACGCGGGAGCCCAGCTGAATGGCGAGCACATCGCGGTAGAAGCCGGTCAGATCGGTGAGGGCCAGATCCAGGCTGTCCCGCTGCGTACGGGTGGAACGGCGCTTCTGGCGGTCGGCCAGCTCCTTCATCACGCCCGCCGTGCCCCGGGGCATCCGGCCACCCGCCGAGGCACCGAGCGCGGCCTTCATGTCCTCGGTCTCTTTGACGTCGACATCCTCCGCGACCTGCTTGGCGTCCTCCGTGGCGGCGTCGATCAGCTCCTGCGCCGCCCTGAGGCAGCCGCCGATGTCGTCCACACGCAGCGGCATCTTGAGAACGGTGGCGCGGCGGGCCCGTGCCCGTTCATCGGTGGCGAGACGGCGGGCCCGGCCGATATGTCCCTGGGTGGCCTGGGCCGCGGCGTGGGCGGCCTCGGGCTCGATACCGTCGCGCCGGATCAGGACATCGGCGACCGCCTCCACAGGCGGAGTACGCAGCACGAGATGGCGGCAGCGCGAACGGATCGTGGGCAGGACATCCTCCAGGGAGGGCGCGCAGAGCAGCCAGACCGTACGGGGCGCCGGCTCCTCCACCCCCTTGAGCAGGACGTTTCCCGCGCCCTCGGTGAGGCGGTCGGCGTCCTCCAGCACATTGACCTGCCAGCGTCCGCCGGCCGGTGCGAGCTGGGCGCGGCGGACCAGCTCGCGGGTCTCCTTGACGCCGATCGAGAGCAGATCGGTACGGATGATGTCCACATCGGCGTGCGTGCCGATCAGGCTCGTATGACAGCCGTCGCAGAACCCGCAGCCCGGCTCACCGCCGAGCGCCCGGTCCGGACTGGTGCACTGCAGAGCGGCGGCGAAGGCGCGGGCCGCGGTGGACCGGCCCGAACCGGGCGGCCCGGTGAACAGCCAGGCGTGCGTCATCCTCGACGCCTCCGGCGGATCGATGCCCGCGGCCTCGGCGGTCACGCGCGCGTCCGCGTCACGAGCGGCGGCAGTGAGCGCCGCCTGAACACGGTCCTGTCCGACCAGGTCGTCCCATACGGTCATGCGCCGTCACCACCTCCATGCATGTGCGGTCCCCACCTGTGTGAGCCCCGGATCCCATTGTGGGGCCGGGGTCTGACAGTCCGGCCGGTCCCGGGACACAGCACCCGGGACACCGGACTCGGGACACAGGACCCGGGACACCGGGCCTAGCGGCGGCGCCTGCCGTCGTGGTCGTCCGTCTCGTCATGCGGGCCGAGCAGTTCGTCCGCCAGGGTCGGAAGGTCGTCCAGCGGAGTCTCCTCCGCCCAGTCGGAGCGGCGGCGCGGGCGCTCGGGCGTACGCTCCGGACCACCCTCCCGATGCGCCTCCGGGTTGACCTGCGGCAGCTCGCGCGTGCGCTCATTGCCGCCCTCGGCGGGCGACGGCCGCGCGTCGTCCCGGAAGAAGCCCCGCGGCACCCGGTCGGCCGGATCCGCGTTCGGTACGGGCGGGAGTACGGCCGTCTCGTCGGCCGCGCGGCCGTCCCGTACCGGCGGGAGCACCGTCGTCTCGTCGGCCGCCCGGTCCGTCCGACCCGCCTGGTCGGTACGGCCATCACTCCGGCCCCGCTCACTCCGGTCATCCCGCTCGGCAGGCCGATCCGGATCCGGCACCTGCGGAATGACAGCCGTCTCGTCCGGATCCATCGGACGAACCGCCGGGACCTCCTGCGTCACCTCGTCCGGCGCGACCGCCGGCCTCTTGACGAGGGGCGTGGGGACCGTGATCTCGTTCGGCGAGACCCCAGGGGCCCCAGAGGCCCCCGGGGCCGCCGTGGTCTCGGCCTGGGCCGCCTCGGCCGCCGCCTGCTCCGCGCGCCGCCGCGCCTCTTCGGCACGCAGCAGCGCCTCCTCCGCCTTGCGCTGCTTCTCACGGCGCCGCTCCTCGGCCTCCGCCCGGAGCCTGGCCTCTTCCTGTGCCTGTCGCCTGAGACGCGCCTGCTCCGCCTCGTACGCCCGCTCCTCGGCCTCGCGCCGCTTCCGCTCCTCCTCGGCCTTCTTGCGCGCCTCCTCGGCGCGCTGCCTGGCCTCCTCCGCCTGCCGCTCGGCCTCGCGCTGCCGCGCCTCCTCCAGCTCGCGGCGCTTGCGCTCCTCCTCCTCGGCACGGAGCTTGGCGAGCTGCGCCTGCCGCTCGCGCTCCAGCCGCTCCTCCTCCGCCTTGCGCGCGGCCTCTTCCTCCGCCCTGCGGCGGGCTTCCTCGATGGCCGCCTTCCGCGCCTCCTCCTGGGCCTTCACCTCGGCCTCGGAGAGCGGCAGCATCTGGTCGAGCCGGTGCCGTACGACGGTGGTGACCGCCTCCGGCTCCTGGCCGCCGTCCACCACCAGATAGCGGGTGGGGTCGGCGGCGGCGAGGGTGAGGAAGCCGGACCGTACCCGCTGATGGAACTCCGCCGGCTCGGACTCCAGCCGGTCCGGCGCCTCCGTGAACCGCTCACGCGCCGTCTCCGGGGAGACGTCGAGGAGCACCGTCAGATGCGGAACGAGCCCGTCCGTCGCCCAGCGCGAAATACGGGCGATCTCGGTCGGCGAAAGATCACGCCCCGCGCCCTGGTAGGCCACGGACGAGTCGATGTAGCGGTCGGAGATCACGATCGCGCCGCGCTCCAGCGCCGGACGGACGACCGAATCGACATGCTCGGCGCGGTCGGCGGCGTACAGCAGGGCCTCGGCGCGGTTCGACAGACCGGCACTCGACACATCCAGCAGGATCGAGCGCAGCCGCTTGCCGATCGGGGTGGCGCCCGGCTCGCGTGTGACCACCACTTCATGGCCCTTGGCCCGGATCCAGTCGGCGAGCGCCTCCACCTGGGTCGACTTTCCGGCGCCGTCACCGCCTTCTATCGCCAGGAAGAAGCCGGTCGCGGCCGGGGCCTGTGCCGGGTCGGCCCCGCCGCGCAGCGCGTCGCGCAGATCGCGGCGCAGCGGCACACCGGACCGGTCGTCCGTCTTGGCGAGAACGACGGCCGCTACGGGCAGCAGCAGCGCGCCGACCAGTATCAGCGTGAAGGCCGCTCCGTCGTGCGCGAAGACGGAGTTGCCACCGGCGAGGCGGTGCGGGCCGATGGCCGCCGCGACGAGGGGGGCGACGACCACTCCGAGCCCGACGAACACCCTGGCTACAGCCTGTAGATGTTCGGTGACCCGAATACGACGGTACTCCTCCGTCTCCAGGTCGATAAGGGTGTGTCCGGTATTCGCCGCGACACCGGCCGTGAAGCCCGCGAACAGCGCCAGGAACAGCACGGTCGCCATGTCCGGCACAAGGCCCATGACCAGCAGCGCTATGCCGGTGACCGCGATCGCCAGCGCGAACAGACGGCGACGGGACAGCGCGGGCAGCACCCTGGCGGCGCCGCGGATACCCAGTCCCGTACCTCCGGTCAGGGCGAGGACGAGGAGTGCGAAGGCGACGGGACCGCCCCCGAGGTCCATGGCCTGGAGTGCGGAGACACCCACGGCGGCGGCGACGGCGCCGGCGATCGTGCCGCACGCGAGGACGAACAGCGACACCGCGCCCGTACGCCCCTTGTCCCGGCCACCGCTGCCGCCACTGCCGCCGCTGCGACCGCTGCCGCTGTCGCCGGATCCCTTGCCGCTCGCGGCGCCCACGGACCGGCGCAGCCCTTCGAGCGGGGAACGCGGGCGGGGCGTATGGCCGTCGGGCAGTTCGAGGAAGTAGAGCGTCGACACCGACGCGGCGAACAGACCGGCCGCGACGTACGACCCGAGGGCCGCCTGGTGCAGCGAGAACCAGTCGATCCCCGTGCCCAGCAGATTGCCGATCAGCGTGGCGACGAGCAGGACCGCCGCGGCGGCGGGGACGGCGGCGAAGGACGTACGGAGGGAGAGCCGGCGCAGCGCGTCGAGGTGGTCGGGCAGCGGGCGCACCGCGGCGCCCTCCAGCGGCGGAGCCGGCAGCAGCGCGGGAGCCGCGCTCTCCTTGGCGACCGTCCAGAAGCGCTCGGCGACACCGACGACGAAGACCGTGCTGAGGAGAATCGGCAGGGCGCGGTCGGGGGTCCATTCGAGCCACAGCGGCGCGACGATGAGGAGCGCGAGGCGCAGTACGTCCGCGACGATCATCGTCCAGCGTCGGTCCAGCGGGCCGCCGTCCCGCGCGGGCTTCGCGGATTTACCCGACTTGGCGGGCTTCTTGACCGCCGTGGCTCCAGCTGCCTCAGGCGTCGTCCCAGGTGTTCCAACCGCGTCACTCGCGGCGGTCGCGTCAGCAGCGTCGGCCGCCTTCTTGGCCCCGGCCCCGCCACCGGCGCCACCGGGCGCGATCAGCGCCGTCAGCGGCCCGAGGAGCACCGCCCCGAACAGCAGCGTGGCCAGAACCCGGGCCCCGAACACGGCGGCGACGGCGAACGCCACACCCCGGTATCCAGCACCGAACGAGCCCTCGGCGATCGCCGCCTGCAACGACAGCAGCAGAAGCACGAGTACGGCGAGTACGTCGCCGATCCCGCCGACGAACTGGGCACCCCAAAGCCGCCGCAGCGGTGGAAGGCGCAACAAGGATCGTACGGCGCGCTCTCGTGAGTCTGCGGCAAGTGCGTCGGAGTCGGAGGTGGGGCTCACGACCGTTGGCTGCTCGGCTCGCGTCATCCGCCCAGCCTATCCGGAGCCAGTGACATCCCTGGAGCCCCACCCGAACAGACGAACGCGACAGAGCGGGCGAGAAGCAGCGAATCACCCCGCTCTCGCGGCCCTCCGCCACTCCCCACGACTCAGCCGCCCAAGCATCCGGCTGCTTCGCCGACCGCCTGGTCCGACTTCCCGCCCGACGGACGTCCCGACGGACGTCCCGACGGACGTCCTGATCGACGTCCTATTCGTCCGACTTCGCCGACGCCGCCGACGACTTCGCGGCCGTCTTCTTCGCCGTCGTCTTCTTCGCCGCCGTCTTGGCGGTCGTCGTCTTCGCGGCAGCCTTCTTCGCGGTCGTCGCCTTCTTGGCGGGGGCCTTCTTCGCCGGAGCCTTCTTCGCCGCCTTCTTCGCGGTCTTCTTGGCCGGCCCCTTCGCACGCTTCTCCGCGAGGAGCTCGTAACCCCGCTCCGGAGTGATCGTCTCGACGCTGTCGTCGGTCCGCAGCGTCGCGTTCGTCTCGCCGTCCGTGACGTACGGGCCGAACCGCCCGTCCTTCACCACGACCGGCCGCTCGCTCACCGGGTCCGTACCCAGCTCCTTCAGCGGCGGCTTGGCCGCGGCCCGGCCCCGCTGCTTGGGCTGGGCGTAGATCGCCAGCGCCTCTTCCAGCGTGATGTCGAAGAGCTGGTCCTCATTCTCCAGCGAACGCGAGTCCGTGCCCTTCTTCAGATACGGGCCGTACCGGCCGTTCTGCGCGGTGATCTCGACACCTTCGGCGTCCGTACCGACCACCCGGGGCAGCGACATCAGCTTGAGGGCGTCGGCGAGCGTGACCGTGTCCAGGGACATGGACTTGAAGAGCGAGGCCGTACGCGGCTTGACCGCGTTCTTGCCGGTCTTCGGCGTCCCGTCCGGCAGGATCTCGGTGACATACGGCCCGTAACGACCGTCCTTGGCCACGATCTGGTGGCCGGACTCCGGGTCCGCGCCCAGCTCGAAGTCGCCGCTGGGCTTGGCCAGCAGTTCCTCGGCGTACTCGACCGTCAGCTCGTCGGGCGCCAGATCCTCCGGCACATCGGCGCGCTGATGGCCTTCCTCGTCCTTCTCGCCACGCTCGACATACGGGCCGTACCGCCCGACGCGCAGCATGATGCCGTCGCCGACGGGGAACGAGGAGATCTCCCGGGCGTCGATCGCGCCGAGGTCCGTGACCAGTTCCTTGAGACCGCCGAGGTGATCGCCGTCGCCGTTCCCGGCGCCCGACGCGACCCCCGCGTTGTGGTCGTCGCCCTCACCGAAGTAGAAGCGCCGCAGCCACGGCACGGCCTGCGCCTCGCCCTGCGCGATGCGGTCGAGGTCGTCCTCCATCTTGGCCGTGAAGTCGTAGTCGACCAGTCGGCCGAAGTGCGTCTCCAGCAGATTGACCACGGCGAACGAGAGGAAGGACGGGACGAGCGCCGTGCCCTTCTTGAACACATAGCCGCGGTCGAGGATGGTGCCGATGATCGAGGCGTAGGTCGACGGACGGCCGATCTCCCGCTCTTCCAACTCCTTGACCAGCGAGGCTTCGGTGTACCTGGCCGGCGGCTTCGTCGCGTGGCCGTCGACCGAGATCTCCTCGGCGGACAGCGCGTCGCCCTCCGCGACCTGCGGCAGCCGGCGCTCGCGGTCGTCCAGCTCCGCGTTCGGGTCGTCCGCGCCCTCGACGTACGCCTTCATGAAGCCGTGGAACGTGATCGTCTTGCCGGAAGCGGAGAATTCCGCGTCCCGGCCGTCGCTCGACCTGCCACCGATCTTGACGGTGACGCTGTTGCCGACCGCGTCCTTCATCTGGGAGGCGACGGTCCGCTTCCAGATCAGCTCGTAGAGCTTGAACTGGTCGCCGGTCAGTCCGGTCTCGGCGGGGGTACGGAACCGGTCGCCCGAGGGGCGGATCGCCTCGTGCGCCTCCTGCGCGTTCTTGACCTTGCCCGCGTACGTACGCGGCTTGTCCGGCAGATAGCCCGCCCCGTACAACTGCGTGACCTGCGCACGGGCCGCCGAGACAGCGGTGTCCGAGAGGGTCGTCGAGTCCGTACGCATATAGGTGATGAAGCCGTTCTCGTACAGCTTCTGCGCGACCTGCATCGTGGACTTCGCCCCGAAGCCCAGCTTGCGCGAGGCCTCCTGCTGGAGGGTCGTCGTACGGAAGGGGGCGTACGGGGAGCGGCGGTACGGCTTGGACTCGACCGAGCGCACCGAGAAGGAGGCGTTCTCCAGCGCGATGGCGAGCGCCCGTGCGTTGGCCTCGTCCAGATGCAGCACCTGGTCGGACTTGAGCCGGCCGTCCGGACCGAAGTCACGGCCCTGGGCGACACGCCGGCCGTCGACCGCGTTGAGCCGGGCGACCAGCGAGGACGGATCGGAGGCGTCTCCGGCGCGGCCGGTGGAGAACGTGCCGGTCAGATCCCAGTACTCGGCGGAGCGGAAGGCGATGCGCTCGCGCTCGCGCTCGACGACGAGGCGGGTGGCGACGGACTGGACGCGGCCCGCCGAGAGGCCGCGCATGACCTTCTTCCACAGGACGGGCGAGACCTCGTAGCCATAGAGCCGGTCGAGGATACGGCGGGTCTCCTGGGCGTCGACCATGCGCGTGTTCAGCTCGCGCGGATTGGCGACGGCGGCCCGGATCGCGTCCTTGGTGATCTCGTGGAAGACCATCCGGTGGACCGGGACCTTGGGCTTGAGAACTTCCTGGAGGTGCCACGCGATGGCCTCGCCCTCGCGGTCCTCATCGGTGGCGAGGTAGAGCTCGTCGGATTCGGCCAGCAGCTCCTTGAGCTTTCTGACCTGGGCCTTCTTATCGGCGTTGACGACGTAGATCGGCTGGAAGTCATGCTCGACGTCCACACCGAGGCGGCGCACCTCGCCGGTGTACTTCTCGGGCACCTCGGCGGCGCCGTTCGGGAGGTCGCGGATGTGCCCGACGCTCGCCTCGACGACATAGCCAGGGCCGAGGTAGCCCTTGATCGTCTTCGCCTTGGCAGGCGACTCGACGATGACGAGTCGGCGGCCGCCGTGTGCGGTCTCGCTGGTCGGGGACAACTTCGCTCTTCTCTCCGGTCGACGCTCGGTGGGCCCGTACGGCAGTACGGCAGTACGCCTTGGCGGGGCCCGGTACGGCCCAGCGGTGACGCTGCTTCGCTGCGGAGTGTGACGGTACAACCCGCCCCCGTGTCAAACGGCGAAAGCCCGCAACGGCCACTCGAACGGTAACCCGACTCCAGTCATTCCTGCCGCCCGGACCCCCGGGCTCGTCGCGTCGGAAAGCGGCGCCGGTGGTTCCGCCGGGGTACGGGACGACGGTTCCGGATCACGGTCCCTCGGCGCGTCCTGTGCAGGTCCGACGGCCTGCCGGGGCCGCGCACGGACCCGGATCGATCATGGCCCGAGATTCCGGTCCGGCTTCCTCGAACCGGGCTCGGATCCATCGGGAGCGCTCAGATACGACCGAAACACCACACGCCGAGAGCGAGAAAGACCACGCCCGAGAGTGTCGCGAGCGTGATGGAGGCCGCAGGCCGCACGCCATGGGCCACCGGCGCGCGGTGCAGGACGCGCGCTCCGGTCCACAGCAGCAGCGCACAGCCGAACAGCGCGAACGCCGTCCCCGCGAAGATCGCCGGCCCACTCTCCATGTCCGCACCCCGCTCGTTCCGTGGGCACCCGCTCGGGGCGCCAATGCCTCTGGGGGCCGAGGCTGGCACCTCGGGACGTCACCTGCGCGAATTCCGGGTGAACGCCGCGCACGCGTTCACCCGCACGCAGCGCGTTTCACTCCGCGCGGACCGGCCGTCAGCGCGCCACGGGCGTCGGTTCCAGGAATCCCTCCTCCACCAGCAGCCGGATCGCCTGCGGGGTGCGGTCCCGGAGCAGCACCGGGTCCTCCCCCATCAACTGACCGATCGCGTCCAGGATCCGCCCGGCGCTCAAGGTCCCGTCACAGACCCCCGCGAAGCCGGCCCCGACCGCGTCGACCTTCGTGGCCCGGCGCATACCCCGGTGCTGACGGAGCACCACATGCTCAGGGTCCTCGGCGCCCGGCAGCCCCACCTGCTCCTGGACCACCTCCGGCGCCAGTACGAAATGACCCGCGAGAAGCGCCGCGTCGTCGTGCGTCCGCAGATAGTCCTGGCGCTCGAAGTGCGCCCGTACGGTCTCGCCCAGCGGCTGCTCCACGGGATGCGGCCACTCCTCCACGACGACCGACTGCTCCGCGGCGCCCGTCTTCCTGAGCGTGATCCAGCCGAAGCCGACGGCCTTGGTCTTACGGGCCTCGAACTCGTCCAGCCACGCTTCGTACCGCGCGGTGTACTCCCCCGGGTCGCTCCTGTGGTCACCACTGTCGCGCAGCCAGAGCTCCGCGTACTGCGTCACGTCCTGGACCTCGCGCTGCACGATCCAGGCGTCACAGCCGCGCGGCACCCAGGAGCGCAGCCGCTGCTGCCATTCCTCCCCCTCCACGTGCTGCCAGTTGGCGAGGAAGTGCGCGAATCCGCCCTCGTTCAGCCGCTCCCCCGCCTGCTGGACGAGCGTGCGGCACAGCTCGTCCCCGCCCATCCCGCCGTCGCGGTAGGTGAGCCGGGCTCCCGGCGAGATCACGAACGGCGGGTTCGAGACGATCAGGTCGTACGTCTCGTCCGCGACCGGCTCGAAGAGCGAGCCCTCGCGCAGGTCGGCGGCGGGGGCGCCGGAGAGTGCCAGGGTCAGCCGGGTGAAGCCGAGCGCACGCGGATTGAGATCGGTGGCCGTGACGCGCGTGGCGTGCTGAGCGGCGTGCAGCGCCTGGATGCCGGAGCCGCAGCCCAGATCGAGCGCGCTCCCGACCGGTGTCCGTACGGTGATCCCGGCCAGGGTCGTCGAGGCGCCGCCGACACCGAGCACCACCCCCTCGTCATGGCCGCCGGCGCCCGAGGCGCCGCCGACCGCGCAGCCCAGGTCGGAGACGATGAACCAGTCCTGTCCTTCGGGCCCGCTGTACGGCCGTACGTCCACCGTCGCGTGGATGTCGTCCTCGCCCTGGACGACCCAGCCGTCGGCCAGCACCTCGTCGAGCGGCAGGGCAGCGGCCGCGCGCTCCTTGGAGACCGGGCGCTGGAGCAGGAAGAGCCGCACGAGCGTTTCGAGCGGGGTGTCGCCGGGGGTGGCGCGCAGCGCGGGCACGGTCTCGCTGCGGGCCAGCGCGGCATAGGCGGGTGCGCCGAGCAGATCGAGCAGGCCGTCGGCGGTGAAGTCGGCGGCGAGCAGGGCCGCGCGGAGTCGGGGCGAGTGGTCGGACGCGGGAAGGCTGGTCGTACTCACCCACTCATTGTGGCGGCTGCCACTGACAACGGCCCGCGGCCCGGTCCCTCCGTGCGGGGGGACCGGGCCGCGGGCCGCGTGCGACCGCGTTCCGGAGCGGCATGAAGCGCCTGAGGGCGTCCGGCAGCGGGTGCCGGAGAGGCTACGACCCGGCCCGGGAGCTTATGACCCGGCCGCCGGAGAGCCGGACCCGCCGGCCGCCACCGGTGGCTTCTGGCAGCCGGCCTGCTTCGCCATCGCCTTGCCGACATCGCCGGACTGGAGCTTCTGGAGCGCCTGGTCGCCGCTCTTGCTGAGCTTGTCCAGCTCGTCCGCGACGCCCTTGAGGCCGTCCGCGAAGTCCGCCTGGTCCTTGATGTCGAGCGCGTCGACCTTCGTCTTGAGGCCCGCGTACGCCGTCGCGGTGGCGTTGAGTTCCTTGACGGCGTCCTTCTGGGTCTTCTCGCCGTCCGTGATGGGCGGTGAGCCCGCGCTGTCCACGGCGGAGCCCAGCGCCTTGTAGGCGTCGGAGATGGACTGGAAGGCGGCCGAGTCGGCCTTCTGGACATCAGCGGGCTTGCTGCTGTCGGAGGTCGCCTGCTGGATGGAGGTGTTGGAGTTCGCGATCTTCGTCAGCTGAGGCTGAACCTGGTCACAGACCTTCTTGGCCCAGGCGTTCACCTTTTGGTCGCTGTCATCACCACTGCAGCCGGACAGCGCCATGAGCAGCACCGCACCGCCGGACAGCGCGGCCACAAGCTTCTTGTTCACCGGTTGGGTCCCTTCCAAGGCTCTCGGCCCCGGAACATACACGCCAAGTGGGCGACAACCACACGCCGAACGTCCGGTACGTGCCCTATTGCAGCCATTTGCACCAAGGGAGAGACACCTCACGCCGGGCGCGCGGTGTCCGGGGTCGGCGCGAACGGGCACGCCGTCCGGGGTCGGCGCGAGCGGGCGGGTGGCGCGCGTCACTCCGCGCCACCCGCCCGCTCCCCCTCAGGGTCGACCGGGTCGTCAGGAGGCCGCCACCGGGTCGGGCGACTTCTCGTTCCCGCCGCCGGAACCGCCCCCGCCGCCCTCACCTCCGCCGTCCACCGTGACCGATCGGCGTTTGGAGACATAAACCGCGCCGATGATGACGGCGAGGGCGAGCACCGCCACCAGCGCGCGGACTCCGGCGCTGGCGTCGGCTCCGTAACTGAACTGCACGACCGCCGGGGCGATGAGCAGCGCCACCAGGTTCATCACCTTCAGCAGCGGGTTGATGGCGGGGCCCGCCGTGTCCTTGAACGGGTCCCCCACCGTGTCCCCGATGACCGTCGCGGCATGGGCCTCACTGCCCTTTCCTCCGTGATGACCGTCCTCGACGAGCTTCTTCGCGTTGTCCCAGGCACCTCCGGAGTTGGCGAGGAAGACGGCCATCAGCGTGCCCGTACCGATCGCGCCGGCCAGGAACGAGCCGAGCGCGCCCACCCCGAGCGTGAAACCGACGGCGATGGGGGTGAGGACGGCGAGCAGCCCCGGGGTGGCCAGCTCGCGCAGCGCGTCCTTGGTGCAGATGTCGACCACCCGGCCGTACTCCGGTTTCTCGGTGTAATCCATGATCCCGGGGTGCTCGCGGAACTGCCGGCGCACCTCGTAGACCACCGAACCGGCCGATCGCGAGACCGCGTTGATCGCCAGCCCCGAGAAGAGGAAGACGACCGCGGCGCCGAGAATCAGCCCGACCAGGTTGTTGGGCTGGGAGATGTCCAGACTGAGCGTCAGCTCGCCCGCTCTGGCCCCCACATCCGCGACGGCCGTGGCGATGGCGTCCCGGTACGAGCCGAAGAGCGCCGACGCGGCGAGTACGGCCGTGGCGATGGCGATGCCCTTGGTGATGGCCTTCGTGGTGTTCCCCACGGCGTCGAGGTCGGTGAGCACCTGCGCGCCCGCGCCCTCGACGTCGCCCGACATCTCGGCGATGCCCTGGGCGTTGTCGGAGACCGGCCCGAAGGTGTCCATGGCGACGATGACACCGACGGTGGTGAGCAGACCGGTGCCCGCGAGGGCCACCGCGAAGAGGGCGAGCGTGATCGACGCACCGCCGATCAGGAACGCCCCGTAGACCGCGAGACCGATCAGCAGCGCCGTATAGACCGCCGACTCCAGACCGATGGCCACGCCCGCGAGGACGACGGTGGCGGGGCCCGTCAGGGCGGATTTGCCGATGTCCTTGACCGGGCGCCGGGTGGTCTCGGTGAAGTAGCCGGTGAGCTGCTGGATCAGGGCCGCCAGCACGATACCGATGGCGACCGCGAGCAGGGCGAGCACCCGGGGGTCACCGCTGTGCGTCAGGATCGCCGGGTCGGTGACCCCGTCCAGCTCGGCGTACGAGGACGGCAGGTAGACGAAGGACGCCACGGCCACCAGCGCGAGCGAGATCACCGCGGAGATGAAGAAACCGCGGTTGATGGCGCTCATCCCGCTGCGGTCGGCCCTGCGCGGGGCGACGGCGAAGATGCCGATCATGGCCGTGATCACCCCGATCGCGGGGACGATCAGCGGGAAGGCCAGCCCGAAGTCCCCGAACGCCGCCTTGCCGAGGATCAGCGCGGCCACCAGCGTCACCGCGTACGACTCGAACAGGTCGGCCGCCATCCCCGCGCAGTCGCCGACGTTGTCGCCCACGTTGTCCGCGATGGTCGCCGCGTTGCGCGGATCGTCCTCCGGAATGCCCTGCTCCACTTTGCCGACCAGGTCGGCGCCGACATCGGCCGCCTTGGTGAAGATGCCGCCTCCGACTCGCATGAACATGGCGATCAGCGCGGCGCCGAGACCGAAGCCCTCCAGCACCTTGGGGGCGTCGGCGGCATAGACGAGGACCACACAGGAGGCGCCGAGCAGACCGAGGCCCACCGTGAACATGCCGACCACGCCACCCGTACGGAATGCGATCTTCATGGCTTTGTGCGAAACGGCCGTGAGATCTTTCTCCGGCTCACCTTCCGCCGGTGTCGCCTCACGCGCGGCCGCCGCCACGCGCACATTGCTGCGTACGGCGAGACGCATGCCGATGTATCCGGTGGCCGCCGAGAAAAGCGCACCTACCAGGAAGAACAACGAACGTCCCGCGCGTTGTGACCAGTTGTCGGCCGGCAACAACATCAGCAGGAAGAACACCACGACGGCGAATACGCCGAGGGTGCGCAACTGCCGTGCCAGATAGGCATTGGCGCCTTCCTGTACGGCGGCCGCGATCTCCTTCATCGAATCGGTGCCCTCGCCGGCCGCCAGCACCTGGCGCACCAGCAGCTGTGCCACGAACAGCGCCGCCAGCGCGACGACCGCGATGACGATCACGATGACGCGGTTGTCGTCCGTGAGTATCGCGGCAGCGAGAGAAGTGGGGTGCTCGGACAGTTGTGGTTGGTAGTGCCCCGCCATTCGTCCTCCTTGACGCTCAGCGTTCAAGATGGACGGATTGTAGGGAGCGGAACCTGATCAAAACAGAGCACGCCACATGCAATTGACCTTGACTTATCGAATGACCTTGGAAGGGGTAATGGGATAAGCGCGTTAATGGGTGATCGATAATCCGATGGAAAAAAGAAAGACCCTGCTCAGCAGGGCCTTCCTGGAGAATGGATCACCGGCTCTCCGTCCGGCTGCCCGAAAGGGCCGGGGTAACGCCGTCAGGGCAACGCGACGGCCGAGGCCGTCGGCCAGCTCATCCGGATGACGCCACCGTCGTCGCCCGAGGTGACTTCCACATCGTCGACGAGCCCGCTGATGACCGCGAGGCCCATCTCGTCCTCGCCCTCGGCATCGCTCTCGTGGGAGTCGCCCGGAGCCACGCCGTCGCGGGCTTCCCCGGCGGCTCCGCTCACGGTCGTGACCCCGTCGCCGACCTCGATGGAGAAGGCTTTCTCCTCCTCGTTCAGCACGACTCTCACCGGGGCGGTGATGCCATGGCTGCGGTGCAGCCCGACCGCCCGGCTGCACGCTTCACCGACCGCGAGTCTGACCTCGTCCAACACAGCCTCATCGACACCTGCCCGACGAGCCACGGCGGCCGCCACAAGACGGGCCGTTCTGACATGTTCGGGCTGGGCGCTGAAGCGGAGTTCAACGGTGGCCATGCGATCCCCCTCGAACGTACGAGCGTGAAAACTCATGGGCGCGGGCGCCGGGCATCACGCCCGGTGCCTCTGCCCTCTCCTCCGGAAGACTCGGCCGACCTCAGTCGGTGGCCGCCACGGCCTCGTCGACCGTGGTGTGGATCGGGAACACCTTGGTGAGACCGGTGATCCGGAAGATCTTGAGAATGCGCTCCTGGTTGCAGACCAGACGCAGCGAGCCCTCATGGGCGCGCACACGCTTCAGGCCACCCACGAGCACGCCGAGCCCGGTCGAGTCCAGGAAGTCCACGCCCTCCATGTCGACAACCAGGTGGTAGCTGCCGTCGTTCACCAACTCGACCAACTGCTCGCGCAGCTTGGGCGCGGTATACACATCAATCTCGCCACCGACCTCGACGACCGTACGGTCGCCACCAGGGCCGGACACATTGCGAGTCGACAGGGACAGGTCCACGGATCCTCCAGCACCTTGCTATCGAGCGGTCGCCCCTCGGGTCTCCCCGACGGAGCCAGGGGACGTATCGCCAGCCGCGATGGCATTCAATCACTTACCAGCAGTCATGCACGACGCCTTGAGACCATTGTCCGTCACGCCAGTGACACACTCGATGCCGATGGCCAGGAATCACCGCCCCAGTGGACCCCCTGAGAGCGGGGGCAACCGCCCCTCCCCCCGTACGGTCCTGGACCGGCTCGCCACGGGGGCGGGCCGTGCTGCGCGCATCACCCATACGGAGCACCTGCCCCCGCGTGCGGGACGTCATGCCGTCTGGCCCGACCGCATCCGCCCGGAAGTGATCAACGCCATTCAGCGGGCCGGTGTCGACCATCCATGGGCCCACCAGGCGACGGCCGCCGAGCACGCGCTGGACGGCGAGTCCGTCGTGATCGCCACCGGCACCGCCTCCGGCAAGTCCCTCGCCTACCTCGCCCCCGTACTGACCACCCTCCTCGACGGCTCGGAGGCGCCCAACGGCAGAGGGACGACGGCGCTCTATCTCGCCCCGACGAAGGCTCTCGCCGCCGACCAGCGCCGCTCGGTCAAGGCGCTGGCCGCTCCGCTCGGCAACCGCGTGCGCCCCGCCGTCTACGACGGTGACACCCCGGTCGAGGAACGGGAGTGGGTCCGGCAGTACGCCAACTACGTGCTGACCAATCCGGACATGCTGCACCGGGGGATACTCCCGTCCCACCCCCGCTGGGCCTCCTTCCTGCGCGCCCTGCGCTTTGTCGTCATCGACGAGTGCCACACCTATCGCGGCGTCTTCGGCTCCCATGTGGCGCAGGTCCTGCGCCGACTCCGCCGCGTATGCGCCCGCTACGGAGCGAATCCGGTCTTCCTGCTCGCCTCGGCGACCGCCGCGGAACCGGCACAGGCCGCCGGCCGGCTCACCGGTCTGCCCGTCCACGAGGTCGCCGACGACGCGTCACCGCGCGGCGAACTGGTCTTCGCGCTCTGGGAGCCGCCGCTCACCGATCTGCACGGCGAGAAGGGCGCCCCCGTCCGCCGTACCGCCACCGCCGAGACCGCCGACCTCCTCACCGACCTGACCGTCCAGGGCGTCCGTACGGTCGCCTTCGTACGCTCCCGGCGCGGCGCCGAGCTCATTTCCGTCATCGCCCAGGAACGGCTGGCCGAGGTGGACCGCTCGCTGGCCCGCCGGGTCGCCGCCTACCGCGGCGGCTACCTCCCCGAGGAACGCCGCGCCCTGGAGAACGCCCTGCACTCCGGCGAACTGCTCGGCCTCGCCGCCACCACCGCACTGGAGCTGGGCATCGACGTGTCGGGCCTGGACGCCGTCGTCATCGCCGGCTATCCGGGCACCCGCGCCTCCCTGTGGCAGCAGGCGGGCCGGGCCGGGCGTTCGGGGCAGGGGGCGCTGGCCGTCCTGGTCGCCCGGGACGATCCGCTGGACACCTTCCTCGTCCACCACCCCGAGGCGCTGTTCCGGCAGCCCGTCGAGTCCACCGTCCTCGACCCCGACAACCCGTATGTCCTCGCCCCCCATCTGTGCGCGGCGGCGGCCGAACTCCCCCTCACCGAAGCCGATCTGACGCTCTTCGGACCCGCCGTACCCGACCTGCTCCCGCAGTTGGAGAGCGCGGCGCTGCTGCGGCGCCGCGACTCGGGCTGGTACTGGACCCGTCGCGAGCGGGCCGCCGACCTCGCCGACATCCGGGGCGAAGGCGGCAGTCCTGTCCAGATCGTCGAGGCCGGGACGGGGCGGCTGCTGGGCACGGTCGACGAAGCCGCCTCCCACACCGCCGTCCACGACGGCGCCGTCCACCTCCACCAGGGCCGTACGTACCTGGTGAAGCGGCTCGACCTGGCCGACTCGGTCGCCCTGGTCGAGGAGGCGAACCCGCCGTACTCCACCACCGCCCGCGACACCACCGCCATCTCCGTACTCGAAACCGACACGGAGATCCCGTGGGGCGAGGGGCGCCTCTGCTACGGCTCCGTCGAAGTCACCAACCAGGTCGTCTCCTTTCTGCGCCGCCGGCTCATCACCGGCGAGGTGCTGGGCGAGAGCAAACTCGATCTGCCGCCACGGACGCTCCGTACCCGGGCCGTGTGGTGGACGGTCACCGAGGACCAGCTCGACCGGGCCCGCGTCAACCCCGAGCAGCTGGGCGGCGCGCTGCACGCCGCCGAGCACGCCTCGATCGGGCTGCTGCCGCTCTTCGCGACCTGTGACCGCTGGGACATCGGCGGGGTGTCCGTACCGCTCCACCCGGACACGCTGCTGCCGACGGTCTTCGTCTACGACGGCCATCCCGGCGGCGCGGGCTTCGCGGAGCGGGGCTTCCGAACAGCCCGTGAGTGGCTCACAGCCACTCGCGAGGCGATCGCCTCCTGCGAGTGCGACGCCGGCTGTCCGTCCTGCATCCAGTCACCGAAGTGCGGCAACGGCAACGACCCCCTGCACAAACGAGGCGCGGTACGACTCCTGACCGAGCTCCTCAGCGCCGCCCCCGACACACAGCCGGAGACCGACGTACTTCCGGTCGCGCATCCGGAGGCTGGAATGGACGCGGAGATGGACGCGGACGTGGAAGCGGACGTGGAAGCGGAAGAAGCACCCACCGTGGCTTAGGGCGTGCCCGCGAGGCCTGACAGGGCACCTGGCGGGGGTACGGGCGGCGGCGGGCCCGCCCGTGCCCTGACCGTCGGGGCGTACGGTCCGAACGCCGCCCGCGCCGTCACGTCCGCGATCTCACCGCTCACCACGCACCGCACCACCTCCGCTCCCTGCGCCGCCGCCACCTCGGCCGCCCGCCGGCAGGCGTCCGCCGAGCCGAGAAGCGAGTGGTCCGCGGCGGCGAGGGCTGCCAGGTCGGCCGCGGCTCCCGCCCGGTGCCGGGCGACGACCGCCTGCCCCATGGCGAGCACCAGGGCGAAGACGGCACACAGCGCGGTCGCCGCCATCGCCACCCACACCGTCGCCGACCCGCGGTCCCTGGCCCTGGCCGCCCCTGGCACCACGGCCCTTGTCATGGCGCCGCCCCGGCCGCGTGCGGGCCTCCGGAGCCGTCTCTCGCGGCCTGTACGGGGTCCAGGGCGTCCATCGCGTCCTCCGCCGACGCGACGGCCTCGGCGGTGAGCGTGAGGGTCAGGGCGCCCGGCCCCGGCGTCGGCGCCTCCACCCGCACCCGCCACAGATCGCCTGTACGCCCCAGAGCGACCCTGGCGCCGGCCGGGGCGGCCGAACGGGCGGCGGCCACCGCCGCGGCCCGCGGCTCGGCTCTGGCGGCTGCTCTCGCCCCCGCGCGAGCAGCGTCCACACACCGGATCTGAGCGGAGGCCGCCATCAGCGCCCAGACGAGAGCCAGGGCGAACACGGCCAGCGCCGGTACCGCCACCGCCGACTCCGCCGTCACGAACCCCCGGTCGCAGGGACGGACCAGGCCACGGACCAGGCCACGGACTGGGCGACGGACTGGGCGACAGCCGAGGCGACGGGCTCCGGCCGGGCGCGTACGGACCGTCTCAGAACTGCGCACTGAGAGCCCTCCCGATCAACGACTGCAAGGCGCCCGCCACGGGCCCGCTCGTGACCACCTTGTAGAGCACCGCGGCGAGCGCGCAGGCGGCGATCGTCCCCACCGCGTACTCCGACGTGGTCATCCCGGCGTCTGCTCGCGCCCCGCGCGGCCGTGTCCGCCAGATTCGCCGGATTCGTCGAATCCTCATCCACATGTCGTCTCCCCCTGGAAACCGCAGGAATGGTTCAGTTCGTAGGAAATTAGGGAATTGGCTCAGCCGCCGTTCAGCAGGCCGCTCGCCAGACCGATGACCACCGGCGCCACCCCGACCGCCAGAAAGGCGGGAAGAAAGCACAGCCCTACTGGGGCCGTGATCAGCACCTGGGCCCGCTGGGCTCTGGCCACCGCTGCCCGGGCCCGCTCCGCCCTGAAGCCGTCTGCCAGCCGGGACACCGGCTCGGCGGCCGGCGCTCCGGTCGATGCCGCCCGTTCCAGACAGCGGGCCAGCCCCGCCGCGCCCGGTATCTCCCCGAACCGCCGCCACGCGTCGGCCGGTTCGCCGCCGAGCCGCAGCTCCGCCGCGGTCCGCGCCAGCCGGTCACCGACGGGTCCGCCCAGCGACTCGCCGACCGCCTCCGCCGCGTCGCGCGGTCCCGCCCCCGCCGCGATACAGGCGGCCAGCAGATCGGCGGCGAGCGGAAGCTGCTGACGGGCCGCCTCATCGGTACCGGTACGGTCCTCCGGCTTTCTCGTACGCAGCCACCTGCGGACCCCGTACGCCCCGGCGAGCCCGACCAGCCAGCCGGCCACCCCGCCGACCATGACCCAGCCGAAGATCACCGCGCCGGTCGGTGGACCCCAGCGCCGCGCCCACTCCGCCGCCCGGGGCCGGGGCCGCCGCCGTCCGTGCTCGACCGCGAGCAGGACCGCGAACCGCCGCCGCACCCGCCGTTCACACCGCCGGTCCGCCATCGCGAAGGCCAACGAGCCGATCGCGATGAGCACCACGACGACCACCCACAGCCTGTGGACGAACTCCCCGGTCATGGCGCCTCCCCGGTCCGTACGATCCGGGCGGCCCACCACAGGCCCGCGCCCTCCAGCAGGCCGCCCACCACCAGACAGCCGAGCCCGGCCGGGGTGTGCAGCAGGACACGCAGCGGATCCGCGCCCAGGGCCCAGCCCAGCGCCAGGCCGACCACGGGAAGCAGCGCCAGCACAGTGACGGTCGCCCAGGCCCCCGACAACTGGGCCCGCAATCCTTCCCGTTGCTCTCTTTCCGCCCGTAGCGCCGCGTCCAGGCGATCCAGTCCGGCGGCGAGCCCCGCCCCGCCGTCCACGGCCACCCGCCAGCAGGCCGCGAGTCCCACGAGGCCGTCCGCTCCCGGCTCACGCGCCGCCTTCCGCAGCGCGTCGGGTACGTCACCGCCGAACCGCGCGGCCGCCAGCACGATTCCCTCCGCGCTTCCCAGGCCACCGGTCGATCCCGCCGCGGCCAGCAGTGCCTGGGTGGGCTGCATACCGGCTCGGAGCTCGCCCGCTGCCGTGCCACACAGCGCGACGATCCGGTCGGCCAGCCGCTCACGCGCCTTCCTCCGCTCCCTGGCACGCAGCAACCGTCCCGCCACCGGCACCGCCAGCGCGCCCCCGAACAGCGGCAGTACCGACTCGCCCAGGAGCGCGAGCAACACCGCGGGCGGCAGACAGAGCCACTTCCCACGCAGCCGTCGCGCCCACTCACTGGCCTTCGGCAGCCACCGCTCCCACGGCGGCGGCCCCGGCATCGCGGCAACGGGCCTGCCCGGGGCCGCGAGCAGCCGTCTGGCCCGCCGCAGTCGCCGCTCCTGGCCGACGGCCAGCCGGACAGCTCCCCCGGCACACAGCACAGCTGTGAACGAGGTGAGAGACACCATCAGAGACGTCACAGCGCGCCTCCGATCAGCGCCAGCAACCGCGGCCGGCCACGGTCGTACGCGAAGCCTCCGGCGCCCCAGCGCAACGCGGGCACCGGCACCACCAGCCCCGCGCTGTCCCGCTCCAGCACATGCACCTCGGCGATCCTCCGGCGCCCGTCGCGGTCCCGTACCAGATGGATCACGACCGACAGCGCGGCCGCCAGCTGGCTGTGCAGCGCCGCCCGATCGAGGCCCGCCGCCGTTCCCAACGCCTCCAGACGCGCGGGAACGTCCGCCGCGGTATTCGCGTGTACGGTTCCGCAGCCTCCCTCATGCCCCGTGTTCAGTGCGGCGAGCAGTTCGGTGACCTCATGGCCTCGGACCTCACCGACGACCAGCCGGTCCGGCCGCATCCGCAACGCCTGCCTGACCAGATCCCGCAGCGTCACCAGGCCCGCGCCCTCCTGGTTCGCCGGCCTCCCCTCCAGCCGCACCACATGCGGATGGTCGGGCCTCAACTCGGCGGAGTCCTCGGCCAGTACGATCCGCTCGCGCTCCCCGACCAGACCGAGCAGGGTGGACAGGAGTGTGGTCTTTCCCGTGCCCGTGCCACCACTGATCAGGAACGACTGCCGGGCCTCGATCAGCGCCCGCAACACCCGCTCTCCGCCCGGCGGTACCGTCCCCGCCGCGGTCAGCTCCGCCAGCGAGAACGCCTTGGGCCGCACCACCCGCAGCGACAGACAGGTCGAGCCGACCGCCACCGGCGGCAGGACCGCGTGCATCCGTGTGCCGTCGGGCAGTCGCGCGTCCACCCAGGGGCGGGCGTCGTCGAGCCGTCGCCCGGCCACGGCGGCGAGCCGCTGCGCCAGCCTCCGTACGGAGGCGGCGTCGGCGAAGGACACGGCCGTCAGTTCAAGGCCGCCGCCCCGGTCCACCCACACCCGGTCCGGCGCGGAGACCAGCACGTCCGTCACCTCGGGGTCGTCGAGAAGCGGCTCCAGAGGGCCCGTCCCCACCAGCTCGCAGCGCAACTCCGCCGCCGCTCCGAGCACTTCCGCATCGCCGAGCAACCGCCCCTGAGCCCGTAACGCCGCCGCCACCCGCGCCGGTGTGGGGTCCGCCCCGCTCTCCGCGAGCCGCTGCCGTACTGCGTCCAGCAGCCCGTGCGCCATCGCGCCGCCGTTCTTCTGAGCCACCGAACCGCCGTTCAAGGCGTCACACTCCCGTCCCCGGCCAGCGCCCGCTCCCAGAAGGCCGTACAGAACGCGGCCAGCGGTCCGCGCGCACGGGATCCCGGGGGCGCGCCGCCGTCCTGGGACTCCGGCAGCCCCGGCTCCAGGGGCACTTCGCCCACCAGAGGCAGCCGGAGCGCGTCGGCGATCCACCGCTCGTCCAGCCCGGCGGCGTACGGACCCCGGACCACCACCCGTAGATCCCTGAGGACCATGCCCGCCAGCGAGGCCACCCGGCCGGCCGCGGCGACGGCCCGCAGCTCGGCGGGCACCACCAACAGCCCCAGATCCAGCTGTGCCAGGGCCTCCGCCACGGCTTCGTCGACGCGCCGGGGCAGATCCACGACCACGACCCCACCGCGTCTGCGGGCCGCCGCGAGCACCGACCGCATGGCCTCCGGCTGAATCACCACCGAATCGCCGCGGTCCCAGCTGAGCACCCGCAACTCATGGAGCCGGGGCAGCGACTCCTCCAACGCGCCACCCGCGACGCGTCCCTTGGAAGCGGCGAAATCCGGCCACCTTCTGCCCTCCGCCTGCTCGCCGCCGAGCACCACGTCAAGGCCCCCACCGAGCGGATCGGCGTCGACGAGCATCGTGCGCCGCCCGGCGCGCGCGGCGGTGACGGCGAGGGCGCACGCCAGTGTGGACGCCCCCGCGCCACCTCGCCCGCCGATCACACCGACGGTGAGCGCGGGGCGGCCGACGCCTTCTGCGGCATCCGCGATCCGGTCGACGAGCCAGCTCTCGGCGTCCGGCAGCCGCAGCACGCAGTCCGCACCGATCTCCACCGCTCGCCGCCATACACCCGGGTCGTCCTGGTCCCGCCCGACAAGCAGCACGCCCCGCCTGCGGGTGGCGCCACGGCAGCGCGCCGCCGCGTCATCGCCGACGAGAATCATCGGCGCGTCCTCCCAGCACCCCTTCCGCTCCGGCACCGAATGATGGACTTGCGGCTCGGCACCGGCCGCCGCGCAGAGCCTCAGCAGATCGTCGAGCAACTCCACGTCCTCGGTCAGGATCAGTGGTCCCGCCCCGTTACCCCCGCCGATCCGTGAACGATCGGATGTCATGGATCCAGCCACGATCTCCCCCTCTATCTCTTCTTCTCGATCCGGCTATCCGCGAGCACTTCTCTCCGCGATCTCGCGGTGATCCGGTATCCGCGATTCCGGCTTGCGTGAACTTCGCGACAGGAATCACCGTGCAGGGCAACAAGAAATCGTGTGGATCTTGCTCGAAAACTGTGGACAACTCACCAGTTGTGAATATCCCGGTAGCTCATACCAGTGACTTCCGGAGAGCAGCGCATTGGCTACACACGGTGACGGGCATGCTCGCGGAGGCGTCATCGCGCACAGAGCCTCAGAAAGGGGGACGAGTGGCTTCGAAGAGCCAGAAAAGCGTCCGGACATGCGACGACCCCCGCCGGGGGGGAGAGCGGGGGTCGTCCCCACGGCCGACTCGGGGGGGGGAGGAGCCGGACCGGGTTAGCACGGTCGCGAACGATCCGTGACTTCCATGGTGTACCCGAGAGCCTTCTCAGGCAAACCCACGCGCCCCAGCTTACGCCGAATGGTGGGCGCATATGCTCGGCCTCGTGGAAAACCACTCCTTGCCGCGCACAGCAGCCTTCTTTGACCTGGACAAGACGGTCATTGCGAAGTCATCGACGTTGACCTTCAGCAAGTCCTTCTACCAAGGCGGCCTGATCAACCGCCGCGCCGTACTGCGCACCGCATACGCGCAGTTCGTCTTCCTCGCCGGAGGCGCCGATCACGACCAGATGGAGCGGATGCGGGAGTATCTCTCCGCGCTCTGCAAGGGCTGGAACGTCCAGCAGGTCAAAGAGATCGTCGCCGAGACACTGCACGATCTCATCGACCCGATCATCTACGACGAGGCGGCGTCCCTCATCGAGGACCATCACATCGCCGGCCGCGATGTGGTGATCGTGTCCACCTCCGGCGCGGAGGTCGTCGAGCCCATCGGCGAGCTGCTCGGCGCCGACCGGGTGGTGGCCACCCGGATGGTCGTCGGCGCCGACGGCTGCTTCACGGGCGAGGTGGAGTACTACGCGTACGGGCCGACCAAGGCCGAGGCGATCAAGGCCCTCGCCGCGTCCGAGGGGTACGACCTCTCCCGCTGCTACGCGTACAGCGACTCCATCACCGACGTACCGATGCTCCAGTCGGTGGGACACCCCTACGCCGTCAACCCCGACCGCGCGCTGCGCCGGGAGGCGACGGCGCGCGACTGGCCGATTCTCGTCTTCAACCGTCCCGTGCGACTCAAGCAGCGCCTGCCCGCCTTCTCCATGCCGCCCCGGCCGGCACTGGTCGCCGCGGCAGCGGTGGGCGCGGCCGCGGCGACAGCCGGGCTGGTCTGGTACGCGAGCAAGCGACGGCAGTCGACGCCCGCTTGATGCCGTCTTCTGAAGTCGCCCCCGAGGACGCCCCTGAGGCCGTCCGGTCTCAGGGGCACCCGGTCGGCCAAGACCCGAACATTACGACCGTTTTGCCACTCTTTGAACCTAAAAGTAAAGAAGTCCAGCCAGGGGTTTCGCATCCCTGCGGACAGGAGTAGAAAGGATTCAACGGCCCGCGAGACCAAGGACATCCGAGAGGATCACCTGTTTACGCACCAGGCCCCACGGACCGAGCATGAAAACTGAGCACCCACGCGACGTCGACCCGTCGAATACGGGCCAGCCGCACCAGGTGACGGGCGAAGTACCCGACCTGATGGGCAACACAACGAGGACGCTTGGTAACTCGGTGGACATGCCAGCGGCGGTGCCAACGAGGCGCCGCCGCAACCCTGTTCAGGCCGCCTTCGTCCGGGTCACATCCGCCCGGTCCACATGCGTCCGGACGGCCTTCGCTCAGGCCGCGCCCCGCTGAAGTGCTTCACAGACGGCGGTCGATTCACGTACACCCAGCTCGATGGCCCGGCCGCAGTGGACGATCCACGCCGCCATGCCCTCCTGGGTGCCCGACACATAACCGTCAAAGGCAGCGGCGTACGCCGCGCGCCCCAGCTCCGCGTGACCCACCTCCGCCGGGCAGACCGACTTGGGGTCAAGGCCGCTGCCGATCAGCACGACGCGCTCGGCCGCCCGCGCCACCAGGCCGTTGTACGAGCCGAAGGGGCGCAGCGCCAGCAGCTCGCCGTGCACCACCGCCGCCGCCACCAGGGCCGGCGCCCTGCTGGGCGCGATCACCAGCCGCGACAGTCCCTCCAGCCGCCCGGCCACCTCGCCGGCCTCCGGCAGCGGAGCCCGGGGCAGCGGTTCCGGCACATCACCTCCGGGCGCCTCCACGACCGGCTCGCCGGCCAGCCGGGGCCGTCCCACGGTCTCGTCCGTGACACCCGCGCCCCCCGCGGCCACCAGATGCAGCCGCGCGAGCACGCGCAGCGGCGACTGCCCCCAGATGGAGAGGAGTTGACCCGCCTCGGCGTTCAGCCGGAGCGCCGCGCCGACCGTACGGGCCTCGGCCTCCGAACCGAAGTCGCTGCGTCGGCGCACCTCTTCGAGCGCCCAGTCCGCACCGGACAGCGCCGCGGAGCCACGCGCGGCGCGCAGGGCCGCCTCGGCGGTGACCTCATTGCTGCGGCGGCGCATCACTCGGTGGCTGTAGACACGGTCGACCGCCCCGCGTACGGAATCCACCGCGTCGGGAACGCCGGGCAGGGAAGCCAGTGCGAGCAGTGGGTCGTCCGGCCGAGGCGCGAAGGAAGCGTCAGAGGCAGTCGTACTCATAAGTAGGGAGGCTACGCGCCCGTGCCGCGCGCCCCACCTTGGAGTGGTCTTCCTCACTCAGTCATCTCACCTTGAGCGAGATTGCGACTACTCTAGGTGAACATGAAGATCGCTTTCGTGGGCAAGGGCGGCAGCGGCAAGACCACGCTGTCCTCGCTCTTCATCCGTCATCTGACCGCCAACGAGGCCACCGTCGTCGCGGTGGACGCCGACATCAACCAGCATCTCGGGGCCGCGCTCGGCCTCGACGAGACGGAAGCGGCCGCGCTGCCCGCCATGGGTGGGCAGCTTCCGCTGATCAAGGACTATCTGCGGGGCAGCAATCCGCGGATCCCGTCGGCCGAAGCGATGATCAAGACAACACCTCCGGGTGAGGGGTCGCGCCTCCTGCGGGTCGGCGAGAACAACCCGGTGTACGAGGCGTGCGCCCGTACCGTCCAACTGGACGACGGCGAAATCCGGCTGATGGCCACCGGCCCCTTCACCGAATCCGATCTGGGGGTGAGCTGCTACCACTCCAAGGTCGGCGCGGTCGAGCTGTGCCTCAATCATCTGGTCGACGGCCCGCACGAGTACGTGGTGGTCGATATGACGGCGGGCTCGGACTCGTTCGCCTCCGGGATGTTCACCCGGTTCGACATGACGTTCCTGGTGGCGGAGCCGACGCGGAAGGGCGTGTCCGTATACCGCCAGTACAAGCAGTACGCGCGGGACTTCGGCGTCTCGCTGAAGGTCGTCGGCAACAAGGTCCAGGGCAGGGACGATCTGGAATTCCTGCGCGAGGAGGTGGGCGACGACCTGCTCGTCACCGTGGGCCACTCCGACTGGGTCCGGGCGATGGAGAAGGGCAGGCCGATCCGCTTCGAGCTCCTTGAGGCGGACAACCGCTGCGCGCTCCAGACCCTCCAGGACGCGGCGGAGGACTCCTACGAGCTACGCGACTGGGAGCGGTACACACGGCAGATGGTCCACTTCCACCTCAGGAACGCGGAGAGCTGGGGCAACGCGAAGACGGGTGTCGACCTCGCCGCGCAGGTCGACCCCGCCTTCGTCCTGAGCGAAGCACTCGCCGTGCCCCAGCCGTCCTGAGCCCCACACACCCCAGCCCAGCCGGCGGACGGAGTCCGACGCGCGCCCCGAAGCCCGGAAGGCGCCCCGGCGCCGACCGGTGCGAGGAACGCAGAAAGAGGAATCTGCCTCGCCGCGCAGGTCGACCCCGCCTCCGTCCCGAGCGAAGCACTCGCCCTGCCCCAACCGTCCTGAGCCCCACGCCTCAGCCCAGCCGGCGGACGGAGTCCGACGCGCGCCCCGAAGCCCGGAAGGCGCCCCGGCGCCCCGGCGCCCACCAGGAACGCCGAAGCGTCCGTCCCCCGTACCGCCGGCGACGCCGTCAGTGTTCTTCGGAGTGGTCGGCCGGGCGGGCGGGCGGGGACGGGCTCTTGCTCGCGGGGGCGGCCGCGAGCGCCGTCCAGCCGCCCTTGGGTGCCTTGCCGACGCCCAGGCCGCGGTACTTCTCCAGGGTCCCCGGGTCCTGCGCGTCCAGCCAGTCGGTGAGCTGGCGGAACGTCACGCACCGCACGTCCTTCTGGACGCACACGGTCTTGATGGTGTCCTCGACGGCGGTCATGTACGTGCCGCCGTTCCAGGACTCGAAGTGGTTGCCGATGATCAGCGGCGCGCGGTTCCCCTTGTAGGCGCGGTCGAAGGCTTCCAGCAGACCGTCACGCATCTGGTTGCCCCAGTACGCGTGCTGCGAAGGATCGCCATTGACCGTCCCCGACTGGTTGTACATGAAGTTGTAGTCCATCGAGAGCGTCTCGAAATCACGCCCCGGCACCGGGACCAGCTGGAGCGGAATGTCCCAGAGGCCGTCTGTCTTCTTCGGCCAGAGCTGGTCGCCGATGCCGCTGGAGTCGTAGCGGAACCCCATCGTCTTCGCCGCCCGCATCATGTTCTTCTGCCCTTCCAGGCAGGGCGTGCGGGCGCCGATCATTTCCTTGTCGTAGTCGAAGGGGAGCGGGGCCTCGTCCTTCAGGCCCGAGTTGGTCTTCCAGTTCTTGACAAAGGACTTGGCCTGGTTGATCTCGCTCTTCCACTCATCGACGGACCAGGTGCCGACGCCGCCCTCGTTGCCGCAGAAGTGGCCGTTGAAGTGGGTGCCGATCTCATTGCCGTCGCGCCAGGCGCCACGCAGCTCCCGCAGTGTGTCCTTGATCCCGTCGTTGTCATTGAAGCCGATGTCAGAGGTGCCGCGACCGTGCTGGGGCGGGGCGTACAGGTCGGCCTTCTCCTCCGGGAGCAGATAGACACCGCTCAGGAAGTACGTCATCTTCGCGTTGTACTTCTTGGCCACTCCGCGGAAGTGGGAGAAGAGCTTCTGACTGTCCTCGCCCGCGCCGTCCCAGGAGAACACAACGAACTGGGGCGGCTTCTGGCCGGGCTTCAGCTGCTCAGGCTTCGGCATGTGGGGCTGGTCACCGGTGAAAGCGGTTGAGCCGTCACCGATGAGTTGTACGGCGTTCCCGGCGCCTCCGGCGGCCTTCCCGGGGCCGGGGGCACCATTCGTGACCTTGTCATTGGCTCCCTGAGATCCGGAACACCCCGCGAGCCCGACGGCGAGCGCCATGACGGCGGCCCCCCAGCCGATTCTCCTTGTGGCGGCCAGCATCCGCCCACCTCTTCCTTCAGATTTCAGTACCGAAGTGCCGAGCGGCGACTGCCGGCACGGCGCCGAGCGCCGACAACGTCGCACTGAGACCGATAAGAAGAAGAAACGACAAGCCGTACAAGATCACTAATCACTCACCCAGGTGAAGCATTGCCCCATTTGCCTGGAAAGTCATGCCGGAGTCTTTACTCTCCATTACGATCTATTTACCGAGTGTTGAGGAAGACCTCCCGCCACTGCACGCCGTGACCCACGGCCGCGCCCCCACACACTGCGACCGCGCCGCCCGGAGGAGACGGGAAATATGACTGCTGCCATCCCCACCCGCACCAACCCCGTGTCCTGGACCGCCCGCATCGATTCCACGATCCGGACCACTCCCGTGGAGACCGTGTCCCGGTTCACGCGCATCTCACAGTTCCGACGGCCCCGCAGACCGCCAGGCGGAGACCGCGACGAGCGTCGCGGCCCCGGAGGGGGCGAAGGACGCGGAGGGCGCGGGTTCCGGATCGCCGGAGCCGACGTGTCCGCGTCGATCTCCGTCTTCCTGATCGCGCTGCCGCTCTCCCTGGGCATCGCGCTCGCCACCGGCGCACCGCTCCAGGCGGGCCTGGTGGCCGCCGCCGTCGGCGGTCTGGTCGTCGGCCGGCTGGGCGGAGCCCCGCTTCAGGTGAGCGGCCCCGCCGCCGGGCTCACCGTCGTCACCGCCGATCTGATCCATCAGTTCGGCTGGCGCGTCACCTGTGCCATCACCGTCTGCGCCGGACTCGCCCAACTCGGCCTCGCGGCGCTGCGGGTGGCCCGCTCGGCGCTCGCCGTCAGCCCGGCGATCGTGCACGGCATGCTCGCCGGCATCGGCGTCACGATCGCGCTCGCCCAGCTCCATATCGTGCTCGGCGGGAAGCCGCAGAGCTCCGCCATCGACAATGTGCGCGGCCTGCCCGCCCAGTTGGCCAATCTGCATCCGGGCGCGCTCTCCGTAAGCCTCCTGACCGTCGCCCTACTGCTCGCATGGCCACGGATTCCAGGGCGTACGGGGCGGATCGTACGCAAGATCCCGGGCGCGCTCGCCGCGGTGACGATCACGACGGCCCTGGCCGCGCTCGCCGGAGTCAGTCTGGAGCGCGTCGATCTGCCTTCCTGGAGCAGCCATGCCTTGCCCGCGCTGCCCGATGGGCCGGTGCTCGGACTGCTCGCGGCCGTTCTCACGGTCACTCTGGTCGGCAGCGTCGAATCACTGCTCTCCGCGGTCGCCGTGGACAAACTGGCGGCGGCCCGCAAGAAGCCGGGCATCCACATCCCGCGCGCCCGGCTGGACCGGGAGCTGGCCGGACAAGGGGCCGGGAATGTCGTCTCGGGCGCGCTCGGCGGCCTGCCCATCACCGGCGTCGCCGTACGCAGCGCCGCCAATGTGGCGACAGGCGCGGTGAGCCGGAACTCGACCATGCTGCACGGGCTGTGGATCGCCATCGCGGCCCTGCTGCTGGTGCCCGTGCTGGACCTGATCCCGCTGGCGGCCCTGGCCGCGCTGGTGATGGTGGTCGGGGTCCAGATGGTGAACCTCGTCCATCTCCGCAGTGTGCAGCGGAACCGCGAAATGCTGGTGTATGTGGTGACGCTGGCCGCCGTGGTGCTCACCGGCGTGCTGGAGGGTGTGGTGATCGGGATCGCGGTGGCGGTCGCGGTGGCACTGCACCGGCTCACCAGGACCCGGATCACGGTCGAGGTGCGGGACGGGGTCCACCGTGTACGCGCGCGGGGCCAGTTGACGTTCCTCGCCGTGCCACGGCTCAGCCGGGTGCTGCACCAGGTGCCCTGGGACGTGGACTGCGTGGTCGAGCTGGACGGATCCTTTATGGACCATGCGGCGTTCGAGGCCCTGCACGACTGGCAGACGGCGCATATCGCCCATGGTGGTACGGCCGAATTCACCGGCCGGGCGGGCGGCCGGATCACCGAGCCCGCCATGGAGTCGCCCACCTGCTGCCCGCCCTGGACGCCATGGCGCAACCACCAATGCGGGGAGCACGCTCTCGCGCAGCCGAACGCCTCGCCGCGTTCTGGGCAGACGGACCACGCCCCGCCCACAACCGACCCGTCCACAGTCGGCCCACCCCCAAGCGATCCGTCCGCGGTCGGCCCCTACGCAGCCGGCCTGTCCTCGGCCGTCGCGTCCGCGACCGGCCCATCCACAGCCGCCCCGTCCACAGTCAGCCTGTGCGCGGCCGACCTGTGCACGGCCGACCTGTCCGGGACCCATCCCTCCGCAGGCGTGGCGCGTTCGCCCGGAATCCGTCAACTGACCAACGGGATCAGCTCCTTCCAGCGCAATACGGCCCCGCTGGTACGCGCTGAGCTGGCCCGGCTGGCGCGCGAGGGGCAGCGGCCCTCTCAGCTCTTCCTCACCTGCGCCGACTCCCGGCTGGTGACGAGCATGATCACGTCCAGTGGTCCGGGCGACCTGTTCACCGTACGGAACGTGGGGAATCTGGTCCCGCTGCCCGGCACGGACGGCGCGGACGATTCGGTGGCCGCGGCGATCGAGTACGCGGTGGATGTCCTGCGCGTGGAGTCCATCACGGTGTGCGGGCATTCGGGATGCGGGGCGATGCAGGCACTGCTGAACACCCCCGCCGGCGCGGACGGGGCCGGGACTCCGCTGCGGCGCTGGCTGCGCCATGGGCTGCCCAGCCTGGAGCGGATGCGAAACCGTCAGCACTCCTTGGCGAGGATCTCCGGACGGCTGCCCGCCGACGCGGTCGAGCAGCTCTGTCTGACCAATGTCGTACAGCAGTTGGAGCATCTGCGGGCCCATGAGTCGGTGGCCCGAAGGCTGGCCGAGGGCACGCTCGAACTGCACGGGATGTACTTCCATGTCGGCGAGGCCCAGGCGTATCTGCTGGCGGACGGAGTCGGGTCCGGCGGTGACCGCGGCGACGAAGAGGTGTTCGATCTGGTGGCCCCGACCACGCTGGAGGAGTCGCGCGCCTGAACCGAACTCGCACCGCATCCGTGAGAGTCTGTGGCCCCCCTTCCCACCACCCCGGGGAGGAGGGCCACATCTCAGTCGGACGCGGGATAGCGGATCCGGGCCCGTGTCCGGGCGGCGGATCCGATCCCATCACACAGGTCTAAACCAATTCCTGGAAGCCCCTTGTCACCCGGGCATCCGCCTGATGAGCTTGGCCCGGGACACATAGGACATAGGACGCCCTGGGAAAGGGAGATGTCGTGAGCAACGAAAGCCTGGCCAACCTGCTCAAGGAGGACCGGCGGTTCGCACCGCCGACCGAGCTGGCCGCGCACGCCAATGTGACGGCGGAGGCGTACGAGCAGGCCGAGGCGGACAGGCTTGGCTTCTGGGCCGAGCAGGCGAGGCGGCTCACTTGGGTCACCGAGCCGACCGAGACGCTGGACTGGTCGAACCCGCCATTCGCGAAGTGGTTCGCGGACGGCGAGCTGAACGTCGCCTACAACTGCGTCGATCGCCATGTGGCGGCCGGTCACGGAGACCGCGTGGCCATCCACTTCGAGGGCGAGCCGGGCGACAGCCGCGCGATCACTTACGCGGAGCTGAAGGACGAGGTGTCGCGGGCCGCAAACGCGCTCACCGAGCTGGGGGTGCGCGCGGGCGACCGGGTCGCCGTATATCTGCCGATGATCCCCGAGGCCGCGGTCGCCATGCTGGCCTGCGCCAGGATCGGCGCCGCGCACTCCGTGGTCTTCGGCGGCTTCTCGGCCGACGCGGTCGCCTCCCGTATCCAGGACGCCGACGCCAAGCTGGTCATCACCTCCGACGGTGGCTACCGCCGCGGCAAGCCGACCGCACTCAAGCCGGCCATCGACGAGGCCGTGGCGAAGTGCCCGCAGGTCGAGCGCGTGCTGGTGGTCCGCCGTACCGGCCAGGACACCGCCTTCGACGACTCCCGTGATGTGTGGTGGCACGACATCGTCGGGCGCCAGTCCCCGGAGCACACCCCCGAGGCGTTCCCGGCGGAGCACCCGCTCTTCATCCTCTACACCTCGGGTACGACGGGTAAGCCCAAGGGCATCCTGCACACCTCGGGCGGCTACCTCACCCAGGCGGCCTACACCCACCACGCCGTCTTCGACCTCAAGCCGGAGACGGACGTGTACTGGTGCACGGCCGACATCGGCTGGGTGACCGGCCACTCGTACATCGTGTACGGGCCGCTGGCCAATGGCGCCACCCAGGTGATGTACGAGGGCACCCCCGACACCCCGCACCAGGGGCGGTTCTGGGAGATCATCCAGAAGTACGGGGTGACGATCCTCTACACGGCGCCGACCGCCATCCGTACGTTCATGAAGTGGGGCGACGACATCCCCGCGAAGTTCGATCTCACTTCCCTGCGGGTGCTGGGCTCGGTCGGTGAGCCGATCAACCCCGAGGCGTGGATCTGGTACCGCGAGCACATCGGCGCCGGCAAGACCCCGATCGTGGACACCTGGTGGCAGACGGAGACCGGCGCCATGATGATCTCCCCGCTCCCCGGTGTGACGGAGACCAAGCCGGGCTCCGCCCAGCGCGCCCTGCCGGGGATCTCGGCGACCGTCGTGGACGACGAGGCCCGCGAGGTGCCCGACGGGGGCGGCGGCTATCTCGTCCTGACCGAGCCCTGGCCGTCGATGCTGCGCACCATCTGGGGCGACGACCAGCGGTTCATCGACACGTACTGGTCCCGCTTCGAGGGCAAGTACTTCGCCGGGGACGGCGCGAAGAAGGACGACGACGGCGATATCTGGCTGCTCGGGCGGGTGGACGACGTCATGCTCGTCTCCGGCCACAACATCTCGACGACGGAGGTGGAGTCGGCCCTCGTCTCGCACCCCAAGGTCGCCGAGGCCGCCGTGGTCGGTGCCACGGACGAGACGACCGGCCAGGCCATCGTCGCCTTCGTGATCCTGCGGGGCTCGGCCCTCGTCGATGACGGTCTCGTGGCCGAGCTGCGCAACCATGTCGGCACCACGCTGGGTCCGATCGCGAAGCCCAAGCGGATCCTCCCCGTCGCGGAGCTGCCGAAGACCCGCTCGGGCAAGATCATGCGGCGGCTGCTGCGGGATGTCGCGGAGAACCGCCAGCTCGGCGATGTCACCACGCTCACCGACTCGTCGGTCATGGATCTCATCCAGTCCCAGCTGCCCAGCGCGACCAGCGAGGACTGAGCGGGCGAGGACTGAGCGGGCGAGGACTGAGCAGGGCGGGGACTGAGCGGGGCGAGGCCGCCCCGCCGCGGGGCGCTCGGCATTCAATGCCGGGCGCCCCGCTGCGTGCTCCCTCGCGCAACGCTCCCCTGCGCGGCGATCGTCCCGGCCGGGTAAAGTAGGCAGCGCGTAAATAACACAACAAGATTTACAAGGTGCGCCGGGAAGTCTGGTCGGCATGTGATGCGTCATGCCCGCAGTTCGACCGGAGGCCTTCGCCGTGCCCATATCCGCGCCCACACCCACCGGCCGTAAGTTCCTCGGACGCCTCCCGCTGCCCGAGCGGAACTATCTCGCGGAGGCGCTGCGCACGGAGACTGTCGGCGGCGTCCTTCTGCTCGTCGCCGCCATCGCCGCCCTCCTCTGGGCGAACACACCACTGAGCCACAGCTACGAGGCCGTAAGCGACTTCCACTTCGGACCCGCCTCGCTCGGCCTCGACCTCTCCATACAGCACTGGGCGGCCGACGGTCTGCTCGCCATCTTCTTCTTCGTCGCCGGCATCGAGCTGAAGCGCGAACTGGTGGCCGGGGAACTGCGCGATCCCAAGGCCGCCGCACTCCCCGTGATCGCCGCGCTCTGCGGAATGATCGTGCCCGCCCTGGTCTATGTGCTGGTCAACACGACCGGCGGCGGGTCTCTGAGCGGCTGGGCCGTGCCCGTCGCCACCGATATCGCCTTCGCGCTCGCCGTCCTCGCGGTGATCGGCACCTCACTGCCCTCCGCGCTGCGCGCCTTCCTCCTCACCCTCGCGGTCGTCGACGATCTCTTCGCCATCCTGATCATCGCCGTCTTCTTCACCAGCACTCTGAACTTCGCGGCGCTCGGCGGCGCGGTCGCCGGTCTCGTCGTCTTCTGGATCCTGCTGCGCAAGGGCGTACGCGGTTGGTACGTGTATATCCCGCTGGCGCTGGTCATTTGGGGCCTGATGTACAACAGCGGCGTCCACGCCACCATCGCCGGGGTCGCGATGGGGCTGATGCTGCGCTGCACCAGGAACGAGGGCGAGAAGCACTCCCCCGGCGAGCACATCGAGCATCTGGTGCGCCCCGTCTCGGCCGGTCTGGCCGTACCGCTGTTCGCGCTCTTCTCCGCGGGGGTCTCCGTCTCGGGCCATGCGCTCGGCGAGGTCTTCACCCAGCCGGAGACCCTTGGCGTCGTACTGGGTCTGGTCGTCGGCAAGGCGGTCGGTATCTTCGGCGGCACGTGGCTGGCCGCGCGCTTCACCAGGGCCGAGCTGAACGAGGACCTGGCCTGGCCCGATGTCTTCGCGCTCGCCTCGCTCGCCGGGATCGGTTTCACCGTCTCGCTGCTCATCGGCGAGCTGGCCTTCTCGACGGACCCCGCGCTCACCGACGAGGTGAAGGCCGCGGTGCTGACCGGCTCGGTCATAGCCGCCGTCTTCTCCGGGGTACTGCTGAAGCTGCGCGTCCGCACGTACCGTGCGCTGTACGAGGAGGAGGAGCGGGACGAGGACCGGGACGGTATCCCCGACATCTATGAACAGGACGATCCGGCATACCACTTGCGCATGGCGGAGCTGTACGAGGCGAAGGCCGCCGAGCACCGTCGGCTGGCGGAACACGCGGGGGCAGCGCGCGGAGACGGCGAGGGTCCGGCATGATCGGACAACGGATTCGTAGCCGACGGTCCGTAGCCGAGAAGAGCGAGAAGAGGGAGTCACCGATGAGCGACCCCGGCAAGCACGTCGCCGACGCCGTCCGGACCGGTACCGTGATCGAAGCCGCCGCCGCCGGCGACCGCAGCATTGGCCAGCTGGTCGCCTCGGCCACCGCCGAGATGTCCGCGCTGGTGCACGATGAGATCGCCCTGGCCAAGGCCGAGATCCGACAGGACGTCAAGCGTGGTGTGACCGGTGGGACCGCCATCGCGATCGCGGCGGTGTTCGCCCTGTTCTCCCTGCCGGTGCTGAGCTTCGCCGCCGCGTACGGGATCCACAATCTGGGGCTCGGGCTCGCCTGGTCGTTCCTGATCGTGGGCGGAGCGTTTCTGATCCTCGCGGCGCTGCTCGCCGGGCTCGCGCTGCTGAAGTTCAAGAAGGTGAAGCCGCCGGAGAAGTCCATCGCCTCGGCCAAGGAGACGGCGGCCGTACTGCAGAACGTGAAGCCGCATCCCCGCCAGGTCCGGGAAGTCACCAAGTCTGTGGCACGCTCGTCTGCATGACCGCCCCTGAATCCGACCCCGGCAAGACCTCCGGCACGGGGCCTGGCACGCCCTCCGGTGGGACCTCAGGAGCGACACCGGCTTCCGCTGTCCGTCTCGATGGTCCCTGGACCCATCGCGATGTGGCAGCCAATGGTGCGCGCTTCCATATCGCCGAGATGGGCGAGGGGCCGCTGGTGTTGCTGCTCCATGGCTTCCCGCAGTTCTGGTGGACGTGGCGCCATCAGCTGACCGCGCTGGCGGACGCCGGGTATCGCGCGGTGGCCATGGATCTACGGGGGGTGGGCGGCAGCGACCGTACGCCCCGGGGGTACGACCCCGCCAATCTGGCGCTCGACATCACCGGGGTGGTGCGCTCCCTCGGTGAGCCGGACGCGGCGCTCGTGGGCCATGATCTGGGCGGCTATCTCGCCTGGACGGCGGCCGTGATGCGGCCCAAGCTGGTGCGCCGGCTCGCGGTGTCCTCGATGCCGCACCCGCGCCGCTGGCGCTCGGCGATGCTCTCCGACCTCTCGCAGAGCCGCGCCGGATCGTATATCTGGGGCTTCCAGCGGCCGTGGCTGCCGGAGCGTCAGCTCGTCGCCGACGACGCGGCGCTGGTGGGGCAGCTGATCCGGGACTGGTCGGGCCCCCGGCCGCCCGACGATGAGGCGCTCGGGATCTACCGGCGCGCGATGACCATCCCGTCGACCGCGCACTGCTCGATCGAGCCGTACCGCTGGATGGTGCGGTCGATGGCGCGGCCGGACGGCATCCAGTTCAACCGGCGGATGAAGCGGCCGGTGCGGGTGCCGACGCTCCAGCTGCACGGGTCACTCGACCCGGCGATGCGGACGCGCAGCACGGCGGGGTCGGCCGAGTATGTGGAAGCGCCCTATCGCTGGCGGCTGTTCGATGGTCTGGGGCACTTCCCGCACGAGGAGGACCCCGCCGCGTTCTCCGCGGAACTCATCAACTGGCTGAAGGACCCCGAGCCGGACCGCTGAACTGGTTTGCGGGCGGCGGCGAGACTCGTCGGCGATGACCGCGGGCGGCTGCGGCTGCCGGCGGCTCTTGCGGCGAGCCGGGCGGCTGACACGGACCGGTGAAGAGCGACGCGCCGCCCGCCCCGGTTGTCACCCTTTGAACGCTTGTCCTACGAACAGCCAAATGCCTCGCGCATAGGCCAATTGGCCCACTCCCGCGCGGTTACCGACCATGGGCCAGGGGCACAGGTCGAAGTATGGGCTGGACGCACGACTACGGTGACGCAGCACGCAACCGCCGCTCGGCCTCTGCGCCGATCACCCACAGAAGGGGCGGGTCCGACGAGCAGGGCCATGATCCCCGGCTCGGTATTTCCCTGATCCTCCGCCGCAGAGCGCGCTGGGTCTCCGCCCGGCTGCGCCATCAGCGCTCCTGAGGGCATGTCACAGCGTTCCGCCCGGCGAGCCGGGCGGAACTCTGCGGACACGGCCCGGAGCGACACGGCCCGGAGCGACACGGCCCGGAGCCACACGGCTCAGAGCGCTCAGAGCGCGCACCCCTGGGTGTCGACCTGCTGGTTGGCGTTCCGGCCGAGCGTGATGTCGTCGCGGATCTCGTCAGCTGTCAGGGCGTAGCCGGTCTGGGGATCGTCGAGCGACCTGGCGAAGATCACTCCGTACACCTTGCCCTCGGTGGTGAGGAGCGGGCCTCCGGAGTTGCCCTGGCGTACGTTCGCGAAGAGTGAGTAGACATCGCGCCGGACCTCGCCGCGACGGTAGATGTCGGGGCCCTCCGCGTCGATACGGCCCCGGACGCGCGCGGAGCGTACGTCGTACGAGCCGTTCTCCGGGAAGCCCGCGACGATCGCGCTGTCGCCGCTGGCCGCGTCCTTGTCGGTGAACTGGAGCGGCTCGGCGGGGAGGTTCGGCACGTCCAGTACGGCGATGTCGCGCTGCCAGTCGTAGAGGACGACCTTGGCGTCGTACAGCCGTCCCTCACCGCCTATCTGGACGGTGGGCTCCTCCACGCCGCCGACCACATGCGCGTTGGTCATCACCCGGCGGTCGGCGAAGACGAAGCCTGATCCTTCGAGGACCTTGCCGCAGGTGGGCGCCGTACCGACGACCTTGACGATCGACTGCTGGGCGCGGGCCGCCACCGGGCTGCCCGCGAGCGCCGGATCCGGGGCCTCCACCTCGGTGATGGGCTCATTGGCGAACGGGCTGAAGACCTGCGGGAAGCCGTTCTGGGCCAGTACCGACGAGAAGTCCGTGAACCAGCTGGACGCCTGGGCCGGCATCACGCGGGAGACCCCCAGCAGCACCTTTGAGCTGCGGACCTCCTTGCCGAGCGTCGGCAGTGAGGTCCCGGCGAGGGCGGAGCCGATCAGCCAGGCCACGAGCAGCATGGCCACGACATTGACCAGCGCGCCGCCACCGGCGTCCAGGGCGCGGGCCGGCGACCATGTGATGTAGCGGCGCAGCTTGTTGCCGAGGTGCGTGGTGAAGGCCTGGCCCACCGAGGCACAGACGATCACTATGACGATCGCGACGACGGCGGCCGTGGTGGAGACCTCGGAGTCCGCGGTCATCTCGGCCCAGACCACGGGCAGGAGATACACCGCCACGAGACCGCCACCGAGAAAGCCGATCACCGACAGGATGCCCACCACGAAACCCTGGCGGTAGCCGACGACCGCGAACCACACGGCGGCGAGCAGCAGCAGGATGTCCAGCACGTTCACCGTCAATAGCCTCGCTTGCCTCGCGGATACGTCTCCATCGCCCCGCCCCGTCGGCGGGGTGCCCCGCCCGGCCGTCGGTACGGAGCTTCCGGCGGCCCTGGCGACCGGCGGCGGAGCCGCCGGGGTCAGGAACCTCCGAAGGGTGGAACATTGGGGGTCAGCCTGTCATGCACGCCAGTCCAGCGGGACCTGCTTGGAGCGGTCCCATGGCTGCTCCCAGCCCGCGAAGTACAGGATCCTGTCGATCACTCCGGCCGTAAAGCCCCAGACCAGCGCGGACGCGACCAGAAAGGCCGGGCCTCGGTGGCCGCTGGGGTGCCGGGCCGTCGCGCGGTTGGCCGGGTCCGTGAGATCCGCCACGGGAACGGTGAAGACCCGGGCGGTCTCCTCGGGGTCGACGACGCCGACAGGGGTGGGGCTGCGCCACCAGCCGAGCACGGGCGTCACGACGAACTCGCTCACCGGGATGTAGAGCTTGGGCAGCACGCCGAAGAGCTGGACCCCGGACGGATCGAGACCGGTCTCCTCCTCGGCCTCGCGCAGCGCCGCCCGCAGCGGTCCCGTGGTGGCCGGATCGCCGTCGGCGGGGTCGAGGGAGCCGCCGGGAAACGAGGGCTGTCCCGGATGCGAGCGCAGGGTGCTGGAACGCTCCATCAGCAGGAGCTCGGGGCCTCGGGCGCCCTCGCCGAAGAGGATCAGGACGGCGGACTGCCGTCCGTCGCCGCTCTCCGGCGGCAGAAAGCGGCTGAGCTCTTCCGGTACGACGGTCCGCGCGGCGCGCACGACGGGCATCAGCCAGTCGGGCAGCCCGTCGGTGGAGACGGCGACCCCGGCCGTCGCCGGGTCGCCATAGGTCTCGTTCGTTCGGTAGGTCTCGTTCGCCCGGTAGGTCTTTTCAGCTCGCGTCATAGGCACCCCTGTCGTACAACGCCTGCCGTCGGCCGGATCGTTCCGCCCGCATCCGGCTCCACTCGTTCGTGCTTCCTGCTTCGTGCACGCGCTTCATGCTTCGCGCTGGGCTGGTGTCGTCGTGTCCTCATACGGCGGGGGCCGCTCGCCTACTCAACGCGCGCCGGGGCCGGTTTGCCCGGATAGTCGGCGGGCGGGCTCAGACGCTGGCCGGGATAGCCGCCCATCTCGTACTTCAGCAGCTTGCGCGCCTTCTCCGGGTCCGTCTCACCCTCTCCGTACGAGGGGCAGAGCTGCGCGATCGGACAGGCACCGCAGGCCGGCTTGCGGGAGTGGCAGATACGGCGGCCGTGGAAAATCACGCGGTGCGAGAGCATCGTCCACTCGCTCTTGGGGAAGATCGCGGCGATCTCCGCCTCGACCTTCTCCGGATCCTCCTGCTCGGTCCACTTCCAGCGGCGGACCAGCCGGCCGAAGTGGGTGTCGACCGTGAGGCCGGGGACGCCGAAGGCATTGCCGAGAACGACGTTCGCCGTCTTGCGGCCCACGCCCGGCAGCGACACCAGATCCTCCAGCCGGCCCGGGACCTCGCCGTCGAACCGGTCACGCAACGCCGTGGACAGGCCGATGAGCGACTTCGCCTTGGCACGGAAGAAGCCCGTAGGGCGGACGGCCTCCTCCAACTCCTCGGGCACGGCCGCGGCCATGTCCTCGGGGGTCGGGTACTTCGCGAAGAGGGCGGGCGTCGTCTGGTTGACCCGCAGGTCGGTGGTCTGGGCGGACAGGACCGTCGCCACCAGGAGCTCGAACGGGTTCCGGAAATCGAGCTCGGGATGGGCATACGGATAGACCTCGGCCAACTCGCGGTTTATCCGGCGGGCCCGGCGGACCATCGCCAGATGCGATTCCGGTTTGGCCGTCGTCTTGGCCGTGCCCTTGGCCGCCGTCTTGACCGTGCTCTTGGCCGCGCTCTTCGCGGCGGCCTTGGCCGTGGTCTTGGCGGCGGGCTCTGTGGCCGCGGTCTTGGGCACCGCCTTGCCCGTTGACCCTTTTGCGGCTTTTTTCCGTTTCACTGAGGGCTGTTCGCCCACAGCGGAATTCTTCTCCGCGGACACTCTTCCAGCCCCCTTGGCCTGCGCTGTCACCGGCGAGTTGGACACCCGGCCAGCGTAAAGCCCCGCACTGACATCCGCCCCGGCCACGGCCCATCGCCATCCGAATCGGCATCCAGGGCACAGTGGGGCACGCGCGTACGTCAAACTTGTGACTGATCGCACGGTTTCGAACAACCGGAATTCGGTACCCGGACCAATCAGCCCGGGGATGCCAAGCCACCCGAGAACAAGCGGCCGGTACGGCATCATGGGGACCACGGTCCCTTCGCAGGTGGGGACCACAGTTCCCTGAGCAGGTCGACAAGGAGAGAACACGTGGACGACGTTCTGCGGCGTGCCCCGCTCTTCGCGGCGCTCGATGACGAGCAGGCGGCGGAGCTCCGCGCCTCGATGAGTGAAGCGACGCTCGCGCGCGGTGACGCGCTCTTCCACGAGGGCGACCCGGGCGACCGCCTCTATGTGGTCACCGAGGGCAAGGTCAAGCTTCACCGCACCTCCCCCGACGGCCGCGAGAACATGCTGGCCGTACTCGGCCCCGGCGAACTGATCGGCGAGCTGTCCCTCTTCGACCCCGGTCCGCGCACCGCCACCGCGAGCGCGCTCACCGAGGTCAAGCTCCTCGGGCTCGGCCACGGCGACCTCCAGCCCTGGCTGAACGCCCGTCCGGAGGTGGCCACGGCCCTGCTGCGCGCCGTCGCACGCCGACTGCGCAAGACGAACGACCAGATGTCCGACCTGGTCTTCTCCGACGTCCCCGGCCGCGTGGCCCGCGCGCTCCTCGATCTGTCGCGCCGCTTCGGCGTCCAGTCGGAGGAGGGCATCCATGTCGTCCACGACCTGACCCAGGAAGAGCTGGCCCAGCTGGTCGGCGCCTCCCGCGAGACGGTCAACAAGGCACTCGCCGACTTCGCGCAGCGCGGCTGGCTGCGCCTTGAGGCGCGCGCGGTGATCCTGCTGGACGTGGAGCGCCTCGCGAAGCGCTCCCGCTGACACTGGCCGGCACCCGCTGACGCCCCACCACTGGGACCGCCAGACCGGCTTTACGAAGGGCTCCGCCTCCTGGCGGGGCCCTTCGCCCTTTGTCCTCCGCCCTTCGCTCTTCTCCCCTCCCCCCGGACTCGGCCGTCAGATGAGGCCGTGCTCGCGCAGATACTCCAGCTGCGCCCTTACGGACATTTCGGCCGCGGGCCACAGGGACCGGTCCACCCCCGCGTACACATACGCCACCACCTCCGCGGGCGTACGGTGCCCGTTCTCCACGGCCGTCTCGACCTGGGCGAGCCGGTTCGCACGATGGGCGAGATAGAACTCCACGGCGCCCTGGGCGTCGTCCAGGACCGGCCCATGGCCCGGCAGCACCGTATGGACCCCGTCGTCGACCGTGAGCGAGCGCAGCCGGCGGAGCGAGTCGAGGTAGTCGCCGAGCCTGCCGTCCGGGTGTGCGACGAGTGTCGTGCCCCGGCCCAGGATGGTGTCGCCGGTGAGCACCGCGCGGTCGGCGGGCAGATGGAAGGAGAGCGAGTCGGAGGTGTGGCCCGGGGTGGGCACCACTCGCAGCTCAAGGCCCCCGGTGGTGATGACGTTCCCGGCCGTCAGCCCCTCGTCCCCGAGGCGCAGCGCCGGATCCAGGGCACGGACAGGGGTACGGGTGAGCGCGGCGAAGCGTGCGGCGCCGGCCGCGTGGTCCGGGTGGCCATGGGTGAGGAGGGTCAGCGCGATCCGCTTCCCGGCCCTCTCCGCGATATCGATGACCGCTTTGAGATGGAGTTCGTCGAGCGGGCCGGGGTCGATGACCACCGCCGACCGCGAGTCCGGCTCCGAGACGATCCAGGTGTTGGTCCCGTCGAGGGTCATCGCGGAGGCGTTCGGGGCGAGGACATTGATGGCGCGGGCCGTGGCGGGGCCGGAGAGCACCCCGCCGCGCGGCTGGCCCGGGAGGGCGGCGGCGTCGGTCATCGGGGACCTTCCGACGGATACGGATGGGGGCTCGGGCTGGGGCTCAGACTCTTCCCCGGGCCCGGACCGGGACCGGGGCCCGGACCGGGGCCCGGACCGGGGCCGGGGCCGGGGCTCTGTCCCGGGCTAGGGGTCCGGCCCTGCTGGTCGCTCGACCCCGGTTCCACGCGCTTGGTGAACTCCTCGTGGCCGGGCCAGCTGAGCACCAGTTCCTCGCCCTCCAGCCGGGCCGTGGCCAGTACGGGCGTCAGATCGCGCCCGTCGGAGCCGGCGAGCGCCTCGTCGGCCGTACCGTACGACTGGAGCTGACGCAGCGTCGCGACGGTCGGCGGCATCATCAGCAGCTCGCCCCTGTCGTACGCCTCCGTCGCCTCGGCCGGTCCGATCCATACCGTACGGTCGGCCTCCGTGGAAACGTTCCTGGTCCGCTGGCCCGGTGGGAGCGCGGCCACGAAGAACCAGGTGTCGTAGCGGCGCGGTTCGAACTCCGGGGTGATCCAGCGGGCCCACGCGCCGAGCAGATCGCTGCGCAGCACCAGCCCGCGCCGGTTGAGGAACTCGGCGAACGACAGCTCGTGCCCGGCGAGGGCGACGCGGTCGGCATCCCAGTCGTCGCCCGTGATGTCGCGGACGACCGTGTCGGCGGTCTCCCCGGCGAGCAGGACGCCGGCCTCCTCGTAGGTCTCGCGGACCGCCGCGCACACGATGGCCTGCGCGGACTCGGCGTCGACGCCGAGTCGTCGCGCCCATGCGTCACGGCCGGGGCCGGCCCAGCCGACGGTCGGGTCGTCGTCCCGGGGATCGACTCCGCCGCCGGGGTACGCGTACGCGCCCGCGGCGAACGCCATGGAGGCGCGGCGCCGCAGCATATGGACGGCCGGGCCGGCGGGATCGTCGCGCAGGAGCATCACGGTCGCGGCCCGCCGGGGAGTCATCGCGGTGATCTCACCGGCGGCGAGGGCCCGGATCCGCACGGGCCATTCGGGCGGGTACCACTGACCATTGGGCATGGCCGGATGCTATGCGCTGGCGCGGGGATGTTCGAGAGGCGCTGGGGGCCATGTGTGGGGCACCACGTACAGAACGATCCCGCCCGGTGCGCCACACATACATGCACCGGGCGGGATCTTCAGCGAAGCGTCGGACGGGGAAGCTCCAAGAGCTCCGGACGTCAGGAGCTCCAGACGTGGAAACACCGGAACCGGAACCGGAACCGGAACCGGAAGCGGATGCGGAAGCGGAAGCGGAAGCGCCGACCACAGGACGCGCGCTCGCTCAGCCTTCGGTCAGCTCCACCTGGATCTCGATCTCGACCGGCGCGTCCAGCGGCAGCACCGCCACGCCCACGGCGCTGCGCGCGTGCACGCCCTTGTCACCGAGGACCTGGCCGAGCAGTTCGCTCGCACCATTGAGGACACCCGGCTGGCCGGTGAAGTCCGCGGCCGAGGCGACGAAGCCCGTGACCTTCACCACGCGCGCGATACGGTCCAGATCGCCGATGACGGACTTCACGGCGGCCAGGGCGTTCAGCGCGCAGGTGGCCGCCAGCTCCTTGGCCTCCTCCGCGGTGACCTCGGCACCGACCTTGCCGGTGACCGGAAGCTTGCCCTCCACCATCGGGAGCTGGCCCGCGGTGTAGACGTACGCGCCGGACCGTACGGCCGGCTGATAGGCCGCCAGCGGCGGTACGACCTCGGGCAGTCTCAGCCCGAGTTCGGCGAGGGTGGCCTCGACGGCTCCGCTCATGCGGCTTTCTCCCGCTTCAGATAGGCCACCAGCTGCTCCGGGTTGTTCGGCCCGGGAACGACCTGGACGAGCTCCCAGCCGTCCTCGCCCCAGGTGTCCAGAATCTGCTTGGTCGCGTGCACGAGAAGGGGCACGGTCGCGTATTCCCACTTGGTCATGGAGGCGACTGTAGCCGTACCGCGTGAGTCGTAGCGCGGGGCAGCCTCGTGCGTAGCCCGCCGCCCGACTGGTTAGGCTCGAATACGTGAGCAGGCTCCAGGTCGTCAGCGGCAAGGGCGGTACCGGTAAGACGACGGTCGCCGCCGCCCTCGCGCTCGCCCTCGCCACCGAGGGGAAGCGCACGCTCCTCGTCGAGGTCGAGGGCAGACAAGGCATCGCACAGCTCTTCGAGACGGAGGCCCTTCCGTACGAGGAGCGGAAGATCGCCGTCGCCTCGGGCGGCGGTGAGGTGTACGCGCTGGCCATCGACGCCGAGCGCGCCCTCCTCGACTATCTCCAGATGTTCTACAAGCTCGGCAGCGCGGGCCGGGCCCTCAAGAAGATCGGCGCGATCGATTTCGCGACGACGATCGCGCCCGGGGTCAGGGACGTACTGCTGACCGGCAAGGCGTGCGAGGCGGTGCGCAGGCGCGACAAGAGGGGACGTTTCGTCTACGACTACGTCGTGATGGACGCCCCGCCCACCGGCCGCATCACCCGCTTCCTCAATGTGAACGACGAGGTGGCGGGGCTGGCGAAGATCGGCCCGATACACAATCAGGCGCAGGCCGTGATGCGGGTCCTGAAGTCGCCCGAGACGGCCGTGCATCTGGTGACGCTGCTGGAGGAGATGCCGGTCCAGGAGACCGCGGACGGCGTCGCCGAACTGCGGGGCGCGGAGCTGCGGGTCGGCAAGGTGATCGTGAACATGGTCAGGCCGCATCTCCTGGACGAGGCCGCCGTGCGCGCCGCGGCCGGCGATCGCCGCAAGGAGGTCGCCAAGGCGCTCGCCGCCGCCGGCGTGCCCGCGCCCACGAAGCTCGTCGGGCCGCTGCTCGACCAGGCGGCGGAGCACGCGCAGCGCGTGGAGCTGGAGCGCGAACAGCGGGCCGTTCTGACCAAGCTGGGGCTGCCCACGTACGAACTCCCCCTGGTCGGCGAGGGAATGGATCTCGCCGGTCTGTACCGACTGGCGGGGGAGCTACGGCAACTCGGGGAGGTCTTCGCATGACCCTGGACTCCACCGCCGCCCCCCTCGAAATCGATCCGCTCCTCGACGACCCGGCCACCCGTATCGTCGTGTGCTGCGGCTCGGGCGGTGTCGGCAAGACGACGACCGCGGCGGCTCTCGGCGTTCGGGCGGCGGAGCGCGGCAGGAAGGTGGTCGTCCTGACCATCGATCCGGCCCGCCGGCTGGCCCAGTCGATGGGGATCGACTCGCTCGACAACACGCCGCGGCGGGTGAAGGGCGTCGAGGGCCCCGGCGAACTGCACGCCATGATGCTCGACATGAAGCGCACCTTCGACGAGATCGTCGAGGCGCACGCGGATCCGGACCGGGCCCGCGCCATTCTGGAGAACCCCTTCTACCAGTCCCTGTCGGCCGGCTTCGCGGGCACGCAGGAGTACATGGCGATGGAGAAGCTGGGGCAGCTGCGGTCCCGCGACGACTGGGACCTGATCATCGTCGACACGCCGCCGTCGCGCTCCGCGCTGGACTTCCTGGACGCGCCGAAGCGGCTCGGTTCCTTTCTCGACGGGAAGTTCATCCGGCTGCTGATGGCCCCGGCCAAGATGGGCGGCCGGGCGGGGATGAAGTTCCTGAATGTCGGTATGTCGATGATGACGGGCACGCTGGGAAAGCTGCTCGGCGGTCAATTCCTGCGCGATGTACAGACGTTCATCACCGCGATGGACACGATGTTCGGCGGGTTCCGTACGCGCGCGGACGCGACGTACCGGCTGCTTCAGGCGCCCGGTACGGCGTTTTTGGTGGTCGCGGCGCCGGAGCGGGATGCCTTGCGGGAAGCGGCGTACTTCGTGGAGCGGCTGGCCGCCGAGGAGATGCCGCTGGCCGGGCTGGTGCTCAACCGTGTCCATGGCAGCGGCGCGGCACGGCTGTCGGCGGAGCGGGCGCGGGCCGCGGCGGAAAATCTTGAAGACGGCCGCATTGTGGATCAGGGGGCTGGGAATGCTCAGAGTCGTGGCAGTGCAGTCCCGGAAGGCTCTTCTCCCGAAGCCTCCGAGACGCACGAGCCCCTCGCACCCGCCTCAGCTCACGAGTCCCTCACATCTGATGTATCCGATGTATCTGGTGTAACTGACACATCTGACGTATCCACCATGCCCGCCGCCTCGGCCGGACCCGAGTCGGTCGCGTCTGCCTCAAGCTCTGTCACAGGTTCTGTCACAACTGTGGAACAGCTGACGGCGGGTCTGCTGCGCCTGCACGCCGAACGGATGCAGGTGCTCGCGCGTGAAGAGCGCACGCGCGACCGCTTCACCGCGCTGCACCCCGAGGTGGCGGTGGCGGAGGTCCCCGCCCTGCCCGGCGACGTTCACGACCTTGCCGGGCTCAGGGCCATCGCGGATCGCCTCGCGGCGGGTGGCACGACGAGCTGAGCACCGTACGGCTGAGCTGGTCAACCAACCGGCCTGGTCGCTCCAACCGGCCCGGTCACTCCAACCGGCCCCCTACCGGTTACGCCACCTACCGCCCGGCTACCCCACCGCGGCGTACGTCTCGTACGTCTCGTCATCCTCCAAGCCCACGGGCAGCAGGCCCGCGCTGCGCTCGTACTCCGTGCGGGCGGTCTCAAGCAGCCGGCGCCACGACGTGACGGTCGGTCGCCTGCGCAGCAGTGCGCGGCGCTCCCGCTCGGTCATTCCGCCCCACACGCCGAATTCGACGCGATTGTCCAGCGCGTCGGCCAGGCATTCGGTCCGCACCGGGCATCCGGTGCACACCGCCTTGGCCCTGTTCTGCGCCGCACCCTGCACGAACAGTTCATCTGGATCGGTAGTGCGGCAAGCTGCCTGCGCACTCCAGTCGGTTACCCAGCCCATGCTGGCGCCGTCCTCTCCCGAATCGAGGCTCCCCCACGGCGGCAGCGGCATATTCACCGTTGCCAGTTGAGGACGTTACGGAAGGCGGACACGGCGCAACACCCCCTTCGGGCCCAATCTTGAATGGCCCGAACGGACTATGCGTACGCGGCAGATCACCCAGGGGAGTGAGCCGAGGGCATAACCGACACATCCGACAGAGTCGGGTATTTCGCTAGGGTCGCAACGGGCATCTCACGCCAAATACGGAGGATTCGGGCGTCAACTCTCCATGTTTCGGGTTCATGGAAAATTCACACCGGGTGCTTGATACACAACCGCACCGCTGTGACAGTTGGGGACAGCTTAGGCCAGAGCCTTGACGCGTGTCCGGCGATTGAGAACGTAGGCTGCCCTCATGCCAAAGAAGCGCTCGGGCGGGGGTCTGACCGGGACCCAGCAGGCCGCCAAGTTCCTCGGTGTCAGCGTGCTCGCGGGAGCGGTGCTCGCGGGAATCGCCCTGCCGGCCTTCGGGGCGCTGGGGCTCGCCGCCAAGGGGACGGTCGAGGGATTCGACGAGATCCCCGCCAACCTCAAGACGCCGCCGTTGAGTCAGCGGACCACGATCCTGGACTCCCAGGGCGGCCGTATCGCCACGGTCTACTCACGTGACCGCACCGTCGTCCCGCTCAAGGACATCTCCCCGTACATGCAGAAGGCGATCGTCGCGATCGAGGACTCGCGCTTCTACGAGCACGGGGCCATCGACCTGAAGGGCGTCCTGCGCGCGGTCAACCGCAACGCGCAGTCGGGCGGCGTCGCCCAGGGCGCCTCGACCCTGACCCAGCAGTATGTGAAGAACGTCTTCGTCGAGGAGGCCGGCGACGACCCGGACAAGGTCGCGCAGGCCACCCAGCAGACCCTGGGCCGCAAGATCCAGGAGCTGAAGTACGCGATCCAGGTCGAGGAGGAGCTGGGCAAGAAGAAGATCCTTGAGAACTATCTGAACATCACCTTCTTCGGACAGCAGGCCTACGGCATCGAGGCCGCCGCCCAGCGCTACTTCTCCAAGCCGGCCAAGGACCTGAAGCTCGAAGAGGCCGCCATGCTGGCGGGCATCGTCCAGTCGCCGAGCCGGTACGACCCGGTGAATGACGAGGAGGAGGCCACCAAGCGGCGCAATATCGTGCTGCAGCGGATGGCCGACGTCCGCGACATCTCCCAGGCGGAGGCCGACCGCGCCAAGGCCACGCCGATCAAGCTGAAGGTGAGCCGTCCCGAGAACGGCTGCATCACGGCCGTCGCCGGGGCGGGCTTCTTCTGCGACTACGTACGCGAGGTCTTCCTGACCGACCCGGTCTTCGGCAAGGACCGCAAGGAGCGGGCCAAGGTCTGGAACCAGGGCGGTCTGACGATCCGTACGACGCTCGACCCGCAGGCCCAGAGCTCGGTGCAGGCGTCGATAAAGGACCATGTCAACCAGAGCGACAAGGTCGCCGCCGCGGTGACCCTGGTCGAGCCGGGCACCGGCAAGGTCCTCGGCATGGGGCAGTCCAAGCCGTACGGCTTCGGCAAGAACGAGACCCAGATCAACTTCTCGGTCGACAAGGGCATGGGTGGCTCGAACTACGGCTTCCCGACCGGTTCGACCTTCAAGCCGTTCCTCGCGACGGCGGCCATCGAGCGCGGTGTCCCGCCGACCCAGTCGTATCCGGCGCCGTACCAGATGCCGTACCCGGCTTCGATCCAGACGTGCAGCGGCAAGCCGTGGGTCAACACGGAGGGCGACACGGCCGAGAACGAGAACGAGTCCGAGGTCGGCCCGTACGCGCTGAAGGAGGCGATGGAGAAGTCCGTCAACACCTACTTCGTGCAGATGATAGGGCAAATCGGTCTCTGCCCCGTGACGGAGACGATCGCCAAGCTGGGCGTGGTCCAGGGCGACGGCAAGAAGCTTCCCGAGTCGCCGTCGGCCCTCACGCTGGGCTCGCAGGGCATCTCGCCGCTGCGGATGGCGAGCGCGTACGCGGCGTACGCGAACCGCGGCACGTACTGCACCCCCATCGCCATCGACTCCATCAAGACGGCGACGGGCAAGAGCCTCAAGGTGCCGGAGTCGAAGTGCTCCCAGGCCATGTCGGAGAAGACCGCCGACACGATCAACACCCTGCTGAAGGGTGTGGTCGACTCCGGTACGGGTGAGGCGGCCGGACTGACGAGCCGCGACAACGCCGGTAAGACGGGTACGACGGACGCCCGTAAGAACGCGTGGTTCGTCGGCTACACGCCGAACATGTCCGGCGCGGTCTGGGTCGGCAGCCCGTCCCAGCAGGTCGAGATGGAGAACATCACGATCGGGGGCGAGTACCACGACAAGGTCTTCGGTGGCCAGGTCCCGGGTCCGATCTGGAAGGACGCGGTGTCGGGCGCACTGGAGGGCAAGCCCGCCCCCGGCTTCACGACGGTCGACATCCCGGACGCCTCCAGGGGCCGGGACACCGAGAAGCCGGGCGGGAACAACCAGGGCCAAGGCAACGGCGGCCGGGGTGACAACAAGCCGGGCGACGGCGAAGAGGATCCGTTCCCGGGGATCACGGTCCCGCCGGGCTTCATCGGTGGCGGCCAGTCCGAGGGCAATGGGAATGGCGGGAACGGCGGAGATGGCGGGAACGTCGGCACCAGCGATGGTGGCCAGGACGGCGGAGGCTTCCCGTAAACCGCGGAAGCTGATTATGTGACGGAGGGGCGCTCCATCCGATGGGATGGGGCGCCCCTTCTTTACGTCGCTTTACGTCTCGCTTTGCGTCCCGCTTTACGTCGCTCTACGTCGCGAGTCAGGCGGGATTCCCCTAGCCGGCGAGGGAGCGCTTCACGAGGGCGGCGACCCGGCCTCCCTCGGCGCGGCCGGCCACCTTCGGGTTCACGATCTTCATCACGGCGCCCATGGCGCGCGGGCCCTCGGCGCCGGCGCCCTTGGCCTCCGCGACGGCCTGCGCGACGATCGTGCCCAGCTCCTCGTCGGTCAGCTGCTTCGGCAGATACGCGTCGAGGAGCACGCCCTCCGCCTTCTCCCGCTCGGCCTGCTCCGCGCGGCCACCCTGGGCGAAGGCCTCCGCCGCCTCACGGCGCTTCTTCGCCTCCTTGGCGATCACTTTCTGCACCTCGTCATCGGAGAGCTCGCGCGCGGACGTACCCGAGACCTCCTCCTTGGTGATCGCGGAGAGGGTCAGCCGGAGCGTGGCGGAGCGGAGCTCGTCACGCGCCCTGATGGCCTCGGTGAGGTCTTCCTTCAGCTTGGACTTAAGGCTGGTCATAGCGCCAAGTGTGGCAGGTGCCGAGCCGGACCCGCCCGCGGATTTCGTGCCCGTACGACGTCTGCGACGATGGGCGCATGCGCGCACGCTACGGGGTCCCCCTGAAAATCACCGCAGGCATCGCGGCAGTCGGCGCGGCCGGCCTCGCCTACGCCGCGGGCTTCGAAACCCGCTCGTTCCGATTGCGCCGCATCTCGGTGCCGGTGCTGCCGCGCGGAATGCGTGACCTGCGGGTTCTCCAGGTCTCCGACATCCATATGGTGAGCGGACAGCGGAAGAAGCAGCGCTGGCTCCAGTCACTGGCCGGGCTGCGCCCCGATTTCGTGGTCAACACCGGCGACAACCTCTCGGACCCGGAGGGCGTACCGGAGGTGCTGGACGCGCTGGGCCCGCTGATGGAGTTCCCGGGCGTCTATGTCTTCGGCTCGAACGACTACTACGGCCCGAAGCTCCGCAATCCGGCCCGCTACCTCTTCGAGAAGGCCCAGGGCAGACACGGTCTGAACGGCAACGCCCCGGCCGTCCACGCGGTGCACAACCCCTGGGAACCGATGCGGGACGCCTTCGACGCGGCGGGCTGGGTGGGCCTGACCAACGCCCGTGGCCGGCTGAAGATCGACGGCCACGAGATCGCCTTCACGGGCGTGGACGACCCGCACATCAAGCGGGACAGGTACGAGCGGGTAGCGGGCGGCCCCGAGGCGGACGCCGACCTCTCGATCGGCGTGGTGCACGCCCCGTACCTGCGCTCCCTGGACTCCTTCACCGCCGACGGCTACCCGCTGATCCTGGCGGGCCACACGCACGGCGGCCAGCTCTGCATCCCCTTCTACGGGGCGCTGGTCACCAACTGCGACCTCGACACGGACCGCGTGAAGGGCCTCTCCACCCACCGCTCCGGCGGCCACACCGCCTACCTCCACGTCTCGGCGGGCTGCGGCACCAACCGCTACACCCCGATCCGCTTCGCCTGCCCCCCGGAGGCCACACTCCTGACCTTGACCTCCCGCCCCTGACCACCCACCCCTGACCACCCGCCCCCACCCGGCCTCCTGCTCCGTGGGGCCCCACGGAGCCCCCGCCGGGCCCCCGAAACCGGATTTCGTCTCCGGCCAGCGGTGGGCTAAAGTAATCGATGTCGCCGCGACACGGGCGACATCGGGGTGTAGCGCAGCTTGGCAGCGCGCTTCGTTCGGGACGAAGAGGTCGTGGGTTCAAATCCCGCCACCCCGACGCTGAAGTACCAGGTCAGGGGCCTGATCCATTTGATGGATCAGGCCCCTGAGTGGTTCCTGGAGATCGCTTGGGAGAAATCTGGGAGAAGATCTTGATCGGGTTCTCCCAGTGGGTGACTGGTGAGGCCGTCTGAAGTGCGGCGGCTTAGGGCACTCGGACCTGCGCGTTCGCGAATCCAGCCTAGTAGTCGGCCGGGAACACCATGCCCGCCCGCCTCAACCGCCCTTAGTATCACGACACATGGCAAGCCATCACTCAGCGCGTCCCCACGACCACGCCCGAGCACTCGCCCAGCGCGTGCGAGCGATGCGGGAGGCTCGAGGATGGTCGCGGGAGCGGCTCTCCAAGGAAGCTGGCATCGCCGTAGGAACGCTGGCCCGTCTGGAGAGCGAGGGAGCGATCCAGCCAGGTTTCTTCACCGTCGGAGCAGTCGCCGAGGCACTTGAAGTCTCCCTCGATGAACTCTTCCAGGAGACCAAGGTCGCTCCCAGCCTCTGGTCTGCCGGGTACGAAGGCCGGGACATCGACTCGTTCGTCTCCTCTCTCCTCGACAACCGTATTGATGTCGTGGCGGACGTACGACTTACGCCGATCAGCCGCAAGAAGGGCTTCAGCAAGACTCGGCTCGGGCAGGCACTCGCCGAGGCCGGCATCGAATACACCCACCTGCGTGGCCTGGGCAATCCCAAGGACAACCGGGCGCCGTTCTGGGAGGGCCGCCTCGACGTAGGCCGGGCTCGGTTCCGTGGAGTGCTGCGGTCCGAGGAAGCGCAAACCGATCTTGAGCGCCTCGCAGAGCATGCCCGGCAGTCCCGGGTCGCGGTGCTGTGCTTCGAGAAAGACGAAAGCCGCTGCCACCGACAGGTCGTCCTGGAGACGGTCCGCAAGCGGGCCGCCGTGCCCGTAATTCCCCTGGCCTGACTTCGCCCCTCGCTCCTGTACGCGCCCTTGCCGGTGGCGCATGCCTCTCCTCCAATCGGATCGGGAGATCAGTGGAGGGGGCAACCATGGGATCGGGGATTTGGCAGCGCGCACGGATCATGATCACGGTCAAGACCTATCCGGAACTGTCCGCGAAGTACCACGAGACGAGCTGCGTGGCCGGCATACGGCTCGACCAAGGGGCGCCCCAGCATGTGCGGCTCTTCCCGGTTCCGTTCCGGCTGCTGAACGAAGAAAGCCAGTTCGCCAAGTACTCGATCGTCGAGGTCGATGTGCAGCGACACCATGGGGACCGCCGTCCCGAAAGCTTGCGCCCCAATCTGCAGAGTCTCAAGGTCATCGAGCGCCTCGGGACAGCGGACGGCTGGCGCGAACGCCTCTCGCATGTGCAGCCCCTCGTAGCGCCGTCCCTGTGCTCCATAAAGCGGGACCAGGAGCTTCGGGGAACGTCGCTTGGCGTCTTCCGCCCAGCGGAGTTCACCGGCTTCCGCTTCGCTCCTGCCGAGCCCTGGCCAGCTTCGAAGGCGGCCCTGGCAGATCAGTTGGATCTACTCGCACAGGACCTCCGCCAACTGGAGTGGGTGCCACTTGAGTTCCGGTACAGCTTCCGATGCGCGGATCAGGAGTGCGCTGGTCACGACATGGGGCTGAGGGACTGGGAGGCGGGCGAGTCGTACCGCAAGTTCTTTCGCCACTACGGGAAGGACGGCGTGGAGGAGAAGCTTCGCGAGCGTTGGTTCGACCGGATGGTCACTGCGGAGAAGGCCGTGCACTGCTTCGTCGGGAACGTCGCGGCCCGCCCCAAGACGTTCCTGCTGCTGGGCCTGTTCTACCCGCGACGGGATGTCGTCGAGAACTTCCAGGAGAGCCTGTTCGACCTATGAGGGTGAGTACGCAGGATGGGGAACCCGTGGCCACCGTCCCCTGACCAAGGTCGTCGGCTGAACTACCGCGTTCCGGATGCGGCCTGCGGACCTGCCTGAATACGGGCGTGCCATGCTGTCGTCAACGGAGCCTGGCTTGGCTCCAGTTGATCGTCAGGGGGAGCTGTGGCAGGGCGGGACCTTCGAACGTTGTTCAGCTCGAACGACCGGAGCATCGCCGCCAGCGAGGCGTTCACGAACCGGCAGGCACAGTGGCAGGCCGTAACGGCCGGCCTCGCCGAGCACATACGGCACGTGACCCGTGCGGACTTCGACGTGGAGGACCTGGAAGCTCCCCGCCACAACATCCTCGTGTTCCACGGTGTGGGCGGGATCGGCAAGTCCACGCTCTCCCGAAAGATCGAGGCATCGCTGGCCCGCAGCGAGCACCGCCCGGCGCAATGGGAATCGCCATCCCACCCCGAAGAGCGGACCCTGCCAGTTCGTATCGATCTCGCGCGCGCCGCGGGTATGGATTTCGAGCGCGTCATCCTCACCGTCCGTCTTGCCGTCGCCGCGCTCGGCCAGCCACTGCCCGCCTTCGACCTCGCCCTGCGCCGCTACTGGGAGCACAACCACCCGGGCGAACCGATCGAGGACTACCTGCGCCGGGGCGGACTGCTGAGCCGCTTCAGCGCCGCTGCCGCCCTGCCGCAGCAGATGCAGTCCGCCCTCAGCGATGTCGCCCAGGCTCTGCTCCTGCCCGGCACAGTCGGCAGTGCGCTCGGGCACGGGGCCGGAGCGCTCATCAAGGCGTTACGCGAACGGCGCCAGTCTGTACGCGCCCTCGCCGGCTGCTCACGCCTGGCCGACCTCCTGGAGGCCCAGCCCGACCTGGAAGCCCTGAGCTTCTACCCGCACCTCCTCGCCTGGGACCTGGCCCAAATCCCCGTCGGCAAGAGCGCACTGCCCGTGATCCTGCTGGACACCTTCGAGGACACCGGCGACCGCACGCACCGCGACTTCGAGCGTCTGCTCCAACGCACCGTGTGGTTGATGCCCAACACGTTCTTCGTCGTCACCGGACGCAACCGCCTCCAGTGGGGAGAGACGAGCCTGGAGGGGCAGGTCGACTGGACCGGGCCGCACGCGTGGCCCGGTCTCGCAGCCGACACGGCACATGTGGGGCGAGCTGTATCGGGCCGTCAGGTCCTGATCGGCGACTTCTCTCCCGAAGACTGTGAGGACTACCTGGTCCGCAGGCTGAGCCGCGACGGGCAGCCGCTGATCGACGAACCGGTCCGCCGGATCATCACCGAGCGCTCGCACGGGTTGCCTCTCTACCTGGATCTGTCGGTCATGCGCTATCTGGAACTCCGGCGCGGCGGCAGACAGCCGCAGGTCACCGACTTCGACCACGACTTTCCCGCCTTGATCGCCCGTACCCTCAGCGACCTGACCGCCGATGAGCGCCACGTGCTCCGCTCGGTCAGCCTGCTCAGCGCGTTCTCCGTACCCCTGGCCACACAAGCCGCCGGAATGGACCACGACGCGCCCGCCCTACGGCTGACCGAGCGCCCCTTTATCCGGGAGTCCTCCTCCGGTGTGTGGCCCTTCCACGTCCACGACCTGATCCGCTCCGCCATTCGCAACGCAGACGACAGCAGTGACGACCGCTGGTCGGAACAGGACTGGCGGCGCGCGGCCCAACGAGCCTTCCAGGCACTGGAATCACAGTGGCGCCAGGACCTGCGACACGATCGCGCAGTCCTGGTCGGCTGTCTCCAGCAAGGACTGCTCCTCGCACGGGACTTCCGTCTCGATCTCGGCTGGCTCGCCGATGCCGCATTCCAGTACGTGGGGGACTCCGTCTGGGAACCGCTGGCGCTTCCCGCCACCGATGCCACGTCGTCAAGTGGTCTGCAGACCTCGGCAGAGGCCCTGGTCGAATCGCTGAGCGCCATCGCCCGGCGCCAGCACGAGCACCGGGAACGCACGTCCAGTCGGCTCTCGGCCGTCCTCGCCTCGGAGCTGCTCCCCGATGACCTGGTCGAACTGGCCACGTACTACCTGGCGAAGGCCCAGCGAGACCTCGGTCTGACCGACGATTCGCGTCGTGGGATGCAGCGCGTCGCCTCAGCCGGGGGTCGGCTCGCTTCCGCGGCTCGGCGCGGCCTGGCACACCTGAGCCGCCTGTCCGGAGACTTCCCGACCGCGGTCGAAGCCGCGGGGAGACTGGGCTCGGAGGGGAGGCACCATCGGGTGTTGGGAGACGTGTGGTGGGTGCAGGGTGACATGGAGCGAGCGGTAGCCGCCTACCTGGCAGGCCGGAGCGAAGCCGAGGAGCACGGTGTGGTCGGCGAGACCGCCATGGTGCAGGCGCATCTCGCCTTCGCCGTCTCCTTCTCCGATCAGGTTCGGGCCGATGACGAACTCGATCTAGCGGAACGGCTGTTGTCCCACCTCAGCCTGCGCTCCAGCGAGATGACCGCTCGCATCGCCGTGCTCGTACGCGACGCCGGGTTCGCCGCCGACCTGCCCGGCCGGGCGGCCGTACTGCTCGCCGAAATCGGTGTCTCCCGCATTGCCTACGCCGCGGCGAAGCTGCAACTGGCCCTGTGCTTCCACCACGCCGTCCTCGACGCCCAGGACGGCCTCGCCACCGCGATCACCCGCCTGCGCGAACTCACGCAGAGCGGCGACTACGCCTACTACGTCGACATCGCCCACTTCATGGCCGGACTTCCGCTTCCCGAGCACACCGCGCGAGCACGGTGGATCGACGGAGAACAACGGACCCGCGCACGACGGCGCCACCTGGTCACGGCACGTCGCAGTCAACTCACCACGCCTCGTTAGGCTTTCCCCACACGCGCAGATCGCTGGTCGACGAAGCACGGCTACGATCGCCGGTCATGGACTGGCTGGAGCGCACCGCGCAACTGAGACAGTGGACCAGAAGCGGGACCCGCGCTCCGCACAAGCCGTTGCTGTTGCTGTACGCCCTCGGTCGGTTCCAGCAGGATGCCGCCGGCGAACTGCGGTACAGCGCGGTGGAGGAGGATCTGCAGCGGCTGCTGACCGAGTACGGGCCGCCGAACAGGACGACTCCGGCATACCCGTTCCACCACCTGGTGAGCGACGGCGTGTGGGAGGTGCGCACCGATCGCGGACCGGGCAGCCCCGGCAGCGGGGTGCGGGAGTTGCGGGCCGCGGGGGCCGCTGGGCGACTGGCGCCGGAGCTGCGGGCGGCGCTGCGGCGGGAGCCGGAGCTGCTCGGCCGGATGGCACGGGTCCTGCTCGACCTGCACTTCCCGCCTTCCCTCCACGGCGACCTGTGCGAATCCGTCGGCCTGGAGCTGGAGCCGGCGGAGACCGGACAACTCTCGGCCGCCGTGCGGAGGCGGCGGGATCCGCGGATGCGGGAGCAGGTCCTGACGGCCTACGAGTACCAGTGCGCCTTCTGCGGCTACGATGGCCGTATCGGCGCGGTGTCTGTCGGGCTGGAGGCCGCGCACGTGCGCTGGTGGGCGTTCGACGGACCGGACGACGTCGACAACGGACTGTGCCTGTGTTCGCTGCACCACAAGCTCTTCGACAAGGGCGTCCTCGGCGTGGGCGAGGGCCACCGCGTCCTGGTTTCCCAGCGGTTCGTCGGCCACAGCCCCGCCGCCCGCGAACACGTCATCGCGCTCGCCGACCGCCCCCTCATCGGACCTCAACCGGGCGCACACCCCGTCGCCGCGATCCACCGCTCCTGGCACACCAGCCAGGTCTTCCACGGCAGCCCACGCCCCGCCACGGCCGCATGACCGTCGAATCGTCGACCGCGACCCACAGGTGAGGAGTGCGCCGCCACCCGCCGAGGATCCTCCGCCAGATTCCGTTGATCTTTCGGCTGTTACTGCCGACGCCCTGGCTAAAGCTATCGTGTGCGCAGGACCTCAAAGGTCCTGCGCACACGATGAAAAGCCCGTGGAAGACCGAGCCCTTTGAGGCCCGTTCAGACGGCCGGAGGGATCCGTTCTGGGGTGCTCAGTTCATCCGCTTCAGGTCCCGGGCGCTCATGCCGAACAGCACATCGGTTCCGCTTGGAGCGGATTCTCGCCGACGCCACAAGACGATACGCCGACCCGGTCACGCGAGTGCGCCTTCATTTGATAATGACGGTTATCAGACATGGGTGCATATTCACCCCATCGGACTGTCTCATCCGGCTAGGTGATTCACATCCGAAGTGCCGCTGCCTCCCGGGAGATGCGCCAGAATGACGGATCGGTTTCCCGGCTGGGTAGCGCTGAGGGGGTGGCAGCGGGAGATGGCCGAGGGCATGGTCACCGTCAGCGGCAAGGGGCAGACACCGGACCTGGTGGACGGACCCGGCTGGAGCCGCCCGGGACTGAACGTCGCCGCGGGCCGTTATCCACTCTCGGTGGAGCGGCACGTGGGGCGCATGGTCGATCATCTGGTGCCAGGGGTCACCACGTTGACCCCGCACGCGCGTTACTACGCTCTGCACGGGCTGGTCGCGGCGCAAGCCGATGCGGAAGACCTGACGGTTCCGGCCGCCCAGACTCTGCTGCGCCGCGCGGAGGTGGCGTTGGCCGCCGTGTCGTTCGCGCATCATCCGCAGGCTCTGGAGTGGCTGCCGCGTGCGCATGGGGTCGATGCCCTTGCCCGGCGGCTGCACTCCGGGACGGTCACCATGTCCGAAGCCGAGGCCCCGGGCAAGAACGGGTACGTGGGCAACTCGTGGGGGTTCTGGGCACCGTACGCCGGATCCGAGGTCGCGCTCGGCATCCTCGGTGCAGGACCCATGCCGGTTCCCGGACCGCGGCTTGAGACCGCAGCACTACGAGCCGGACTGGGCGGGTTGCTCGAACTGGCCGCCGAGGACACGCTGAACGTGGATGATCTCGCCCCTTTCGGGGATCGGCTGTGCGTGTGCGTGGGCGGTGAGCATCCTGACGGGGCGTGGCTGGCGAACCTTCTGTGCGAGCCCGGCGCACCGGCCGAAGCAGGCTCCCGCTCGGCAACACGGCGACAGACGATTCAGCTTCTGGCTCGTGTGGTCGCCACACATCCCGTCCGATATTTCACCCGCGACATCGGCCATGTGCTCGCTTTCGGCGACTTCCTGACCACCGATCCCGTGACCAGCGGCATCGACGCGGCCGGCGCCTGGCGCGGAGCGGTGCTGCGCAACTACTCTGTCGGAGCCTGGCGCCGCCTGTGGTCCTGGCTCGTGGAGCAGGTCGACGGGCTGGTACCGATCGAGGACGTGGCCGACCGCTTCGCCGCGGAGTTGCCCGACATGACGGTGGACGCGTTCCTGTCCTCCCTGCCCGCGACGCAGAGCACGGTCGGAACGCCGTTGCCCGCCGAGCACAACCTGAGGTGGGCGGGTGATCCCTTGCCTGTCGCAGAGCTGCGGGTGCTCGCCGCAAGTGCCCGTCGGGTGGACGAACTCACGGGTCGGGTCCGGGACGCGTTCCTCGGCCAACGCGGTGTCGAACTCGGCCCGGAATGGGTCCAGCGGCGGCTTGACGAAGCCCGGCCCATGAAACTGCGCGATGTCGCCCGCCGACTCACCTATGACCTGGTAGCGCGGTCGCAGAGGATCGCGCTGGCCAAGGCCCGCCGACGTGCTGACGGCACGCTGTGGTTACCAACCCGGCTGCACGAACGGGGCGGGCTGCTGTACCGGACGAGCCAGGAGGGGCGCGGTGATGTCGGGCTACGGCTGGACCAGCTCGGGACCGTCCTGGCCACCTGTGGGGTACTGCGCTACCACGACCAGCACTGGTCGGTGACCAGTAGCGGGAGGGCTCTCGTTGACTGAGACCGCACCGGCATCGGGAGTGGTGGAGCCACCGACCGCGTTCGCCTCGCCTCTGACTCTCATCCTCGACGAGGAGCGCACGGGCGGGCGGGGTCTGGAAGAAGCGCTCTTCCTCAGCTTCACCGCCGATCTCGGCTTCTTCGAGGAGGTCGCCCTCGGCGTCACTCAGGCCACCGGCGCACGCGTCACGGTGGCGGGAGACGTCTCCATGACCCGCAACGATCCCCGATCCGTCCGGCGGGCTGGCCGCAGCTACCTCGCCGGTCTGGCCTACGCCCAGGGTGCAGCGTTCCATCCCAAGCTGATGGTCCTCGCCGGACCGGAGCACGCCACCATCGCCCTCGGCTCCGGCAACACCACGCTGGCCGGCTGGCAGGCCAACGCCGAACTGTGGACGGTTCTGCGGGTGGACGGCGAGCAGAGTCCCACCGCAGTTTCGGAGCTGTCGGCATGGCTGCGCGGCCTCCCGGAAAAGGTGAGGTTCTCCGCCGGAGTGCCACAGGCGCTGGGTCGGGTCGCAGCACTACTGGACCGGCTCCACCGCGACAGGACGCCCACGGCGCCACGGGTCCGCGTCGTCAGCAGTCTGCGTTCCCCGATCATCGATCAGCTGCCGCAGGGGCCTGTCGACGAACTGGCCGTGTCCGCGCCCTTCTACGACCGGCGCTCGATGGCACTGCGGCGGCTGCTCGAACGCTTCCGTCCGAGCCAGTTCACCCTCGCCTACCAGCCCGGACTCAGCGATCTCGACGGTCCGTCGGTCGCCGCCCTGGTGAAGGAGTACGACGGACGCGTCATCAGCGACAACGACCAGCGGTACCGCCACGGGAAACTCGTCGAGTGGGTCTCCGAGGGGCAGCGGTGGGCCCTGACCGGCAGCCCGAACCTCTCCGCTGCGGCCCTGCTGCTTTCCCAGAGCGACGGCGGCAACTGCGAACTCGGCATCATCGCCCCCATCACGGCCACCCTCCTTCCGGACGGCACCGACGAGCCCGCCGCCCGGCTGCACACAGTGCCGCCCCTTCCCCGCCCCATCGCTGGCAGTGGGCCGCTGCTGCTCGGGGCCCTACGCGTACCGGACGGCCTGGAGATCAGCGTGGCCCGGCCTCTCTCCGACACCGCTCACCTGGAGTTATCTCAGGCCGCAGCGCCGCCGGAGGCATGGGAGCGCATCGCCGACATCCCGCCCGGACAGGCCACGCTGACGGTGACGGCTCCGGCCGATGCGGGCAGCCGTGTGCGCCTGGTCGTAGTCGACAGCGACGGCGTACCGAGCTTCGGCAACATCGTGTTCGTCGTCGACCCTGACCGTGCCCTGCGCCGAATGACCCCGACCCAGTCCCAGGCCCCCACGACACGGCCTCCCGACCTGTTCGCGGATCCCCGGCTCGCCGAACGATTCCTGGGCGACCTGGAAACCCTCCGTACGGGACTGACCCCCACCCCAGCGGGCGTATCCGCAAGCAGCAGCACTGGCGGTGCGGTCACGACGGCCCCGCTGGACGGCGACGAGGACGGCTGGGAGCGCTATCTGGACGAATGCGCCGGACGCGTCGGACATCCGCTCACGCGCTTCGCGCTGGGGCTCCCCCTGCCCGCCGACATCAGCACGCCCTTTCAGGACCTGCTGCCCGTTTCCTGGGACGAGCGGTTCATCGATGACATCGAAGCCGCCCTCGACGATGACGACGCCGAGGCCGTGGCAGCAGAGCACGACCCCGAGGCAGCCGGTGCCGAAGCGAGCGGCACCGCCACCCTGCCCGACCTCCGGCAGGCCGACCAGGAAGTCCGCCGTAGATACCGGCGCTGGGTGGAGCGCCTCGTCGCCCTCGCTCCCCACCTGGGTCCTCCCGAGCGCATGCTCGTCGTCCGGCTGACCCTGTGGACCGTCGCGGCTGGCGCTTGGCCTCCGGCACACACCGACTGGCTCCCGCTGCTCTCCCGGGCCGTCCGCGCACTGAACCGAAACGATCTTCCCGAGCGGATCGAGCCCCAGGTCGGCAGCCTTGCCGCAGTCGCCCTCGCCGTGCTCCGAAGCCACGCGCCACGCTACGAGATCACCCCTGAGACACTCGCCTTCAACGAAGCCTCCCAGGCAGTCGGTCACCTGCTTCCCGCGGTGGATTCCGCGTACGTCACGGAGTACACGACGCTGCTCGACACAGCTTTCGGCCCGGCCGTCGACCAGGCCGCCGTGCTCGATGTCGCGTCGGACGTCGTCCAGGACGATCCCCTCGCCGACGCCGTATGGTCCCTCGCCGAGAAGAACCGCGACGTACACCGCCACGGACGACTCCTGCTCCATGTCACGGGCCGCTTCAGCAACCCCGCGCTGGTGGCACTCGAAGCAGTCGGCGCCGCCGAGGATGCGCCCTTGGTCGGGGCGTGGGCCGACTCGAGCTCGGACTCCGGCGGGGGAGCCTGGGCGCTGGTCGTCTGGCGTCGGCCCGACCTCATCGTGGTCGATGCCCGTCGGCCGATTCCCCTCTGGCGGCATTACCGGCTCACCGGACTGGTAGGCCCCAGAGCCCTCGCCGCACAGCGCGACTTCGAATCCGCCACCTCCGTACCCCACGGCCCCCGCAACCAGCCCTTTGAACTGGCTCACCAAGTCCTGTCGGATCTCGGCCTGGTCGGACCCCGTCCACCACAATGTGAGCCATAGGCTGGGGAGTTTCTACATGTCCATCGCGGAAGATCCGCGTCACGGACACCCGATCACCGCGCACTCACGATCAGTCGAGACCAAGGTGCAAGCGGCATCGACAGCAGTAGCATGTCGGTGCCGCGTCTCAGCGGCGACACCGCCCGCGTTCAGATCCCGGCGTGCAGGTGGGCCGCCCAGAGGTAGGGGGCCTTGGGATAGCGATCACGGACCTTGCGCACAGTGTGGTGCAAAGCACGGGCCGCCACGTCCGTGTCGAGGCCACCATGCTGGTCGGTGACCCCGCCGAGCTCAGCATAGAAGTCAGCTGCCATGTGCGAGGCAACGTCGTCGTTTATCTCCCAGAGGGTGCCGATGACGTGGGGAAAACCCGCGAGCTGAAAGGCAGATGTGAGATGGATGGCCTCGTCGATTAGCTCCACGGATTCCATGAACGTTGTTCGGCACGCTGACAGGTAGGCCAGTTGGGCCGAGTCCATCTTCATTCCTGCAAGGCTCGCCACCGTGAGCGGATCACGTTCGTGGTCGTGCAGAAGCAACAGGCTCTGGGACGGGTCGTCGGGGTCGTGGGCACCGTGGCACGCGAAATGAACGATCCCGGAATCGGAGAGGGCCTTCAGGACCCGAGCCTTGGTCGGTCGTGTCTCCGGCCCGGGGACGGTCATGCCGTCAGCTTCTGCACCCGGCGCCATGAGGAGCGTCGGCTCGGGCAGCAGGCCGCACAGAAGTGCGGCTTCTTCCGAGACGTGGTCCAGGCGACCTTGAACGCCCGGAGTTGTGGGCATGGCCACGATCAGTGACCGGCTCACGGACGGCGCGGATGTGCGACGACGGCGCGCGTGGTGCAGTGCGCGGATAGTGGTGGTGTACGAGGAGATGACACGGTCCATGACTGTCGGCGGTTCCCCGTCTCTCAAGTCGGCCCGGAGCGGCTCGGAGTGATGGCCGGCAGCGTGCAGAGGTAGCAGCGAGAGGAGCCCGCCAGGCGCCCACCAGACGCGGGGCCACGGCTGTCCGGGAGAGGGCTCACCAGTGAAACCAAGGCTGCGCAGGACCGGCTCGGCCGCCGCGTCCCACAGCCACTCCAAGACAGCGTGAAGCGTCGCTTGCGCCTCCTTTCGCGTGAGAGGCGACATGCGCGGATCCGCAACGGTTTCCAGTGCCCTATGGAAAGTCTGTATCTGGTCGATGACGAGGTCGTACGTAAGGTCGGGCAGGTTCAGGGACTCGATTCCATCGGACGTCAACAGCAGTGCGTCGCTGCGGTAGTGGCTGACGGTGAAGCTCACCACCGGGCCGGAGGCGGCTTGTGCCAGGAGCTCACTGACGGCGGGGGGACGAGCGAAGCTGGCGAATCCTTCCTGCGCTCGGATGTTGCCCAGCGTGGCCTGAAGTTGGTCGGCGCGGCTGCGTCGTTGCTCCTCGGCATCGACCGCACGTACCGCGGCGCTTACTTGTCCGTCGGGCTCCGTGAGGGAAGCCAATTCCATCGGCCGGTCCAGCTCGTCCCGAAGTACCTCGAAGCGATGGGCCAGGTCAGGATGGCGCTCGCGAAGCTCTGCGAGGTCGCTCCGCATGTCCAACGCCTGGCTGTGGAGGACGCCACGACCCACCTCGATCAACTGCAGTGCTCGCGCCGCCCGTTCAGCGGGTGTGCCTTCGCGAGAAGCAAGAGCCAGTGCCGCCGCATCTCCGGCCAGCCCGGACCACTTGCCCATGGCGTGCTGCTGGTCACCACGGCTCAGTCGGCGGTCTGCCACTTCGGGCAGCAGGTGTACGGCGCTGGCCAAGAGATCGGCTGCGAGATCAGGATCCGACCGTCCGGTCATTGAGGCCGCTGCCTGAGCGGCCCGAATACGAATCGAGGGCCTGGCCCCGTCGGCTCGCGCGCCTTCCATATGGGCGGCCAGTGCGCGATCAAAGTCGTGCCGCGTGTGAGTCCGCTGATACCGGCGATACAGGGCCGCCCCGAGCTGGAACAGGTAGTCGGCGCGCTCCGGATGTTCCGCGGACGAGATGTCGAGCGCAGCCTGGCACGCAACCACCGCGTCATCCAGATCCGCTATGGACCCGGTCCTCTCGAACCTGACGGTCAGCACACCTCCCAGCAAGGACAAGTACCTGGGGCGCTCAGGGTGGTGGGACGGAACGGTAGCGGTCGCGTCATGTCCCGCTGCGACCGCGCCGTCCAGGTCCTCAAAGCCTCCAAGGCGCTGGAAACGGGTGTGCAGGGCGGTGCACAGATTCGCGAGAAAGCGAGGGCGGTCAGGACTATTTGTATCCGTAATGCCGAGGACCTCGCGGTTTCTTCGGACCACCTCGTCGATGTCTTGAGGGTCCCCGTTCCGCTCGTAACGTTGCAACAACACTGTGCCGAGATTGGACAGCATCGCCGCCAAGGCGGAGTGTTCACGGGGTGCCGTCTTCACGGCTCCGTGCGCGAACTCGATCGCGGCGTTCAAGTCCGGCAACGCCCCGGTGTGCTTGAACCGAGTCCACAGCATCAGACCGACGTTGGACAGACGGGTCGGCCGGTCGACGTGACCGTCCGCGGTGGCCTGAGCGGAAGCACGACTGGCACTGATCGCCTCGTCCAGGTCGTCCATGTCACCAGTGCATTCGAAACGCTGCCCGAGGGAGATGGCCAGGTTGTTGAGAACCGCGTTGAACTCGGTCTGATGCGGGGTAATTTCCCGGGAGGCAGCGCGGTTCATCTCGATCGCCGTATTGAGATCGGACCTGTCGCCGCCGATGCGGTATCGCGCCAGGAGAGCCTGCCCCAGGCCGGAGAGACGAAGCCCACGAGCCCGGTGCCCCGACGGGAGTATCTCCAGAGCTTCCCGGAACGCAATAACCGATCGGCCCAAATAGGCTGTTTCACCAGTGCGTTGGAATCGAGTCAGCGTGACGGTGCCGAGTCCAGACAGGAACATGGAGCGCGCAGGATGTTCCTCGGGAGCCGCCTCGACTGCGGCCTGGCAGCACTCGATCGCGTTGTCGAGATCTGCCAGCGCGCCGGTGCTTTCATATCGGCCGTGCCAGGCGGTCCCCAGATTGTGAAGAACTCCCGCCTTCTCGTGGTCCTCGGTACAGAGGGCTGAGGCTTCCTGGAAGGCTTCGATCGCCGCGTCCACGTCCGACAGGATGCCGCTCTCGGTGAACCTGGTCTTCAGCGCGGTACCCAGGTTGTTGAGCCCGCCAGCCCTGCCGACAGCGGAGCCCACAGAAGCTTGGACTGCCAATCGGCCGGTCTCGATCGCACCGTCCAGGTCCGCCGCGGCACCTGTATGAGTGAAGCGCGACATCAGTACACCCGACAAGTTGGACAGCATGCCCGGCTGTTTCGGATGCCCTGTTGCCGTGCTTTCCACTGCGCCCAGGGCCGCGTCGATAGCCGCGTCCAGATCCGCCAGTTCGCCACCCGCGTCAAAGTGGGAACTCAGGATGACGGAAAGATTGGACAGCGTTTCCGCGTACTCGCTTTTTCCACGGGGGATAGCGGCCGCGATACGGCGCAGGAGATCGGTCACTCTTGCGCGCAAAGCCGGGCTCGGCGAAGCACTCATCCCTTGCTGGATCCTCCAGACGAAGCCGAGCGCGCGCTGGGCCACATCTGGAAGGAGTTCGTCCGGCAGATCCTCCTCATCTGCGCCGAACACGAAGCAGGGCGTGAACTTCGCGACGGCTTCCTCTCTGTCCCGCTGCCCAGCCCCTTCGGGAAGTGCCTTGTACCTGGAGACATGCAACCAACCGAGGAGGTAGTAACCTTCCAGGTCGGACTCGTCATCGTGGAGTATCGAGGCAAGCTGACGGGCTTCGACCAGTGCTTCCGGCTCCAGCACCACCCGAGGATCTTGTTCGCGGGCGAGCCGGGCCAGCCGTAACTCCACTACGCCAATGCGCTTCTCCACTTCGCTTTTCCTTGCGAAATCCTGCTCACGCTCCTGCATAAACCGTCCTGTCACTTCCCCATCTCCGTCTCCGGTAGATCTGGTTGCCGCACCACCCAGGACTGCCGAGGCGAGCCTCTGAATTCGACGGAGCTCACGAAGCCGGTTCCGCCGCAGGCACCGGGCTGCTCAGCCGTCGCATGACCGCGCCACCGAGCAGAGGACCCATCGGCTGTTCCTCGATGCGCAGCTTGTCGGCCAGGTCCGCCAGGTGAAGGCGCACAGATGCCTCCAGCAATGTGGCGTAGGTGTCCGACGCAGCACGGAGGCGACGTGCCGAGACGACCACCATCGTGGCGGCCAGCGGCGCTGCAGGCCACCACCACCAGGCCAGAGGCAGATAGAGCAGGGCCCATCCACCGAGGACGGCAGCTCGCGCCAACGCGGCGCGGGACCTGCTGATCTCGCCACGTATCTCTTCCGGCAGCACTAGCCAAAGGTGTGGCCAGAGGATGAGGAGATTGATATGTGCATCTCGGTCCAGCCGAACCGCCGTGGCGTGGATCCGGTCACCACTCCAAGTCGGCCGTTCAGGCCGCTCCACGGAGATACGTTCATACCTGCGGGCAGCGCGGTGACGCTCCCGGGGCCTGGGACGGTCAGCCGGTCGCGGAGCGCGTTCCAGAAGCCTTAGAGCTTCGTACTCCGCCCGTGCCGCGTCCCAGCAACGCTGCCGGCGTGCCACGTACCGCTCAGCCAACTCACCGAACAACCACGGCCATGCACCCCAGCCGGCAGCCAGGGTCACACGCTCGACAACGGAGCCGAGGGACTGGGCAGCAAGACCAGCGGCGGCCGCACCGGCCAAGATGGCAGCAAGCAGGACGACCTGGCCGCCTACCGCAGTCGCCACGAGAGCCCGGGCAGCGTCCGAGATCGCGTGAGTAAGCCGCCCCACGTCGAGCGCAGCGCTCTGCCCGAGAGTGTGTCCGGCTGCGGCGACCGCCAAATAGAGCGCGCCTGGGAGTACGAGGAGAGTCAGCCACCGCTCGGCGAGCTTCTTGCTGAGTTCACTGAGCAGCCCTCCCACTACGGGAGCCTCTCCCGGATCAGTGCCGTCGCGCCGGGGGCGAACTGGCAGCGTGGCACGTCGCCGTCCACTTCCTGACCGGATCGACCGATACACAGCTGCAAGGGACACCGGTACACGACGTCCAAACCAGCAACACCGGCCGACATCACGCTGCGGCCCATTCCCCCATACACCCCCGATGGATCGCCTGCGCATCGAACTGCTGCGTGCAAGGCGTCCAGAAGGGTAGTGAGCGAGACGTCTGCGGGCGGCCTGCCGACTGCGGCTTCGACAGCACGCAAGGCGGCGTCGTCCTCGTCAAGCAGCGCGGCGAGTTCGTCCCGATGCCCACACACGTACGACAGCGCCTTGGCGATCCTCAGGCCGCCTACATCCACCTGGCTCGTCATACAGAACTTCGCCCCCTGCGCCTTGTTGATCTACCAGGCCGCCATTCTTGCTCCAAACGTGCAGGTACACCCGCGGGTTCGGCCAACTCCCTCAGCCAGAGCAGAGAGACGTCGAGGTACTTGAAAGGACGGTTCAACCGATCCTCTGCGCGAGCAATGCATAGACGGTGGCACGCCATGCGCCGTGCTGCAGCTGACGGCGTACCGCAGCATGCAAATTCGCCTTCGTAACGCGACATCCTGAAGCAACTGTCACGCTGTCACCCCACCGCTTGGGAGAAATCTGGGAGAAGATCTTCTCCCAGAGCCCTCGCGACACCACCCGAGACCAACGGCCACCAACAGCCTGACCTGGGCATACATCCTTCGCAGCTGGTGGGCAACATGATCGGACCTAATTCGGGACGAAGAGGTCGTGGGTTCAAATCCCGCCACCCCGACAGCTGAAACACCAGGTCAGGGGCCTGATCCGCATCGCGGGTCGGGTCCCTGCCGTGTCTTCGGTGATCGCTTCCGGGAGACGATCTTGTTCGGAACGAGAAACGCCCCGGCGAGGACGAGCCGGTCGTCGTCCGGGGGCGGGGGATCGTCCGGTTCGTGTGTGTCGTCGCCTTGGAGACATCCCTGCGTGAATCGATACTGTCAACCTGGTCCAGCAGTCGGGGCCGGGGGGCGGGGGATCGTCGGGGAGCCTGTGGGCGTCGTGGTGGCTGGATATCATGTGGGCCGACCCACCGCATTGGCGCTGACGAGTAATCGGGGAAGGAATCCGGGCAACATGCCTATCGAGACATTCGAGTTCCAGGTAGAAGCGCGTCAACTCCTGCAGATGATGATCCATTCGATCTATTCGAACAAGGATGTATTTCTGCGCGAGCTCATCTCCAATGCCTCAGACGCCTTGGACAAGTTGCGGCTGGAATCCCTGCGCGACAACGAGTTGCGGGAAGACGTATCGGATCTCCACATCGGCATCGAGGTCGACAAGAAGCAGCGCACGCTCACCGTTCGCGACAATGGCATCGGCATGTCGCACGACGAAGTGGTGCAGCTCATCGGGACGATCGCGAATTCCGGTACCGCGAAGTTTCTGAAGGAGTTGAAGGAGGCCAAGGACGCGGCCGCTTCCGAGGAACTCATCGGGCAGTTCGGCGTGGGGTTCTACTCCAGCTTCATGGTGGCCGACGAGGTGACGCTGCTGACCAGGCGGGCGGGGGAGAGCCGGGGGACGCGCTGGGAGTCCAGCGGGGAGGGGACATACACCGTCGAGACGGTTGATGACGCGCCGCAGGGTACGTCGGTGACGTTGCGGCTGAAGCCCGAGGACATCGAGGATCAGCTCTTCGACTACACGTCCGCCTGGAAGATCAGGGAGATCGTCAAGCGATACTCCGACTTCATCACCTGGCCCATCAAGATGGCCAAGGAGTCCACCGACACGGACGCGGGCACGGACGCGGACGGTGACGGTGATGGCCCCCGCGAGGTCGAGACGGTCAACTCGATGAAGGCGCTCTGGGCCCGGTCCAGGGACGAGGTGACCGATGACGAGTACAGCGAGCTGTACAAGCACATCAGTCACGACTGGAACGACCCGCTCGAAACCATCCGCATGCAGGCCGAGGGCACCTTCGAATATCAGGCGCTGCTCTTCATCCCGTCCCACCCGCCGCAGGACCTGTTCATGCAGGGGCACAAGCGCGGAGTTCAGCTCTATGTGAAGCGCGTCTTCATCATGGATGACTGCGAAGCGCTTATGCCCGAATACCTCCGCTTCGTCAAGGGTGTCGTCGACGCGCAGGATCTGTCGCTCAATGTGTCACGCGAAATCCTCCAGCAGGACCGTCAGATCCAGTTGATGCACCGTCGCCTCGTGAAGAAGGTGCTGTCGACGCTGAAGGACATGATGTCCGGCAATCCGGAGCGCTACGCGACGTTCTGGAAGGAATTCGGGCGGGTCCTGAAGGAAGGGCTTCTCAGCGACTTCGAGAACCGCGACGCGATCCTCGGTGTCTCCTCGTTCGCGTCGACCCAGGACAAGGAGGGGCTGACCACTCTCCGGCAGTACGTGGACCGTATGAAGGAGGGACAGCAGCACATCTTCTATATGACGGGCGAGTCGCGCTCGGCCATCGAGAGCTCTCCGCACATGGAGGCGTTCCAGGCCAAGGGCTTCGAAGTGCTGCTGCTGACCGACCCGGTCGACGAGGTGTGGGTCCAGTCCGTTCCGGAATTCGACGGAAAGCAGCTGCGGTCGATCGCCAAGGGGGAAGTCGACCTCGACACCGAGGAGGAGAAGAAGGAGGTCGAGGCCGAACGCGAGAAGCGGCAGCAGGAGTTCGCCGGCCTGCTGACCTGGATGACGACGGAGCTGAGTGAGAGCGTGAAGGAGGTGCGGCTCTCCTCCCGGCTCACCGTCTCACCCGCCTGCATTGTCGGGGACACCCACGATGTGACGCCCGCCCTGGAGAACATGTATCGCGCCATGGGCCAGGAGGTGCCGCACATCAAGCGCATCCTCGAACTCAACCCCACGCACCCGCTGGTCACCGGGTTGCGGAAGGCCCACACCGAGCGGGACGCCGACGCGGGCCTGGCCGAGGCGGCCGAACTCCTCTACGGAATGGCCCTCCTCGCGGACGGCGGCGAGCTGAGTGACCCCTCGCGCTTCATCAGGCTGATGGCCGACCGGCTGGAGCGCACCCTGTAGCCCCGTCCCGCGTCGCGGCCGTGCCACGTACGGCCACGCGTCGCACGGCCGCGACATGCGTCCCTGTCCGGATCCTGCCCATAGTCCTAAACTTGCGCAACCCTTAAAGTGTTCGCATGGATGATCAGGGCAGGATTCCGGGCAGGACGGAATGGGAAGCCGCGGTGCTCGACGGCGGGCCCGCGCACGGCGTGCGGATGCGGGTCACCGACCGGCCGGCCGTGGTGCAGGTGACATACCCCTGCGAGCTGGAAGGGCCGGCGGGCGGCGCGCAGGCGGAGGCCGTCTACGTGTACCGGCGGGACCCGCGCGTACGGGGCGAACCACTGCGCTACGGGATCGACCGGGCCAGCCCCTGAGTCGAGCCCGACACTCAACCGGCCGCGTCGACACCCGACCCCGGGGCCTGAGCGGCGGATGCCTGGGGTGAGGACCCCTGCGCCCGCACAGGAGGCGCCGGGGGCGTGAAGGGCGTCGGGGGCGTCCGCGCCGGAGGGGCAGGGTGCGTGGCGCCCTCCCCCTCCTCCCCCATCGCCTTCGTCTCACTCTTGAGAATGCGCATGGACTTGCCCACGGCACGCGCCGCGTCCGGCAGCCTCTTCGAGCCGAACAGCACGATGATCACGATCGCCACGATCAACAGGTGCCAAGGCTCCAACCCATTACGCAACATTTCCGCCCCGCCTCCCTCTCCTCGACCACTGGATCTGTAAGTTGCTACATTGCGCAACTGTACAACTTTGGGAGGGGCACGTATGGCGGGCGACCGGCGCAGAAGGAGCGGAGGAGGGAGCCGATTGCGGCTCGCCCTCGGCATAGCCCTGTCCCTCATCGTGCTCGCCTCGGCCGGTGTCGGCTGGATCTATCTCAAGCTCAGCGGAGACATCGCCACCTTCAGCGCCGGCGGACTCTCCGACAACCGGCCGTCGGGCACATCGAAGGGACAGAACGTCCTGGTGATCGGGTCGGACGCGCGCACCGACGGGAACAGCGAGCTGGGCGGCGGCAGCAAGGACGACATCGGCCGTTCCGACACCGCGTTCCTGCTGCATGTCTACGCCGACCACCGCCACGCCGTCGCCGTGTCCATCCCCCGCGACACCCTCCTCGACATCCCGCCCTGCCAACTGCCGGACGGAAGGTGGACGGAGCAGCGGGGCAACGCCATGTTCAACGCCGCGTTCTCCGTGGGGCAGACGGTCAAGGGCAACCCCGCCTGTACCCAGAACACCGTCGAGAAGCTCACCGGACTGCGCGTCGACCACACCGTCGTCGTCGACTTCAAGGGCTTCGCCCAGCTCACCGAGGTCGTCGGGGGCGTACGGGTGTGCGTTCCGCAGGACATCTACCAGAAGGACCTCAACCCCAACCGCACCACTCGCGGCGAGCGCATCTTCACCAAGGGCACCCAGACCGTCTCGGGGCAGAAGGCGCTGGACTACGTACGGATCCGGCACGGCATGGGCGACGGCTCCGACATCGGACGGATCAAGCGCCAGCAGGCCTTTGTCGCGAGCCTGCTGAAGAAGGTCAAGGAGCAGGGGCTGACGCCCGCCAAGCTGCTGCCGCTCGCGAACGCCGCCACCCACTCCATGACCGTCGACCCGGGACTCGGCTCCGCCGACAAGCTGCTCGGCTTCGCGATGTCGCTCAAGGACATCGATCTGCACAACACCAAGTTCGTGACCATTCCCTGGCGTTACGAGGGGGAGCGCGTCGCGGTCGTCGAGCCCGACGCGTCCGCGCTCTGGGCGGCGCTGAGGGCCGACCGTACGATCGACGGCGCGGACGCCAGCGGCGGACAGGACAGGGGAACCACCGGCACCGGCCCCGACACCGGCACCGGCCCGTCCGTCACGCCGAGCACCGCCGGGCCCGTCTCGGGCACGGGCATCGACGTCGCCGTCTACAACGGCACCACGGTCACGGGGCTCGCCGCCCGTGCCGCCCGTACGCTCACCGACCACGGCTTCACGGTCACGGGCACCGCGACCGCGAGCACCCAGAACCACACGACCACGGTGATCGAGTACGGCCCCGGCCAGGAGGACAAGGCGCGGACCGTCGAACGCCTCATCCCTGGCGCACGGCTCACTTCGACGTCCGCCGGGGGCATCAGCGTCGTCCTCGGAACGTCGTACAGCCCGGCAGAGCCGGCATCGGCGTCGCCCGGCCCCCTGCCGTCGGCCGTGGCCGACGGCGCACGCTCCGCCGACGACGACCCGTGCGCGAACCTCTCCTACGGCTGATCGCCGCTACGACTGATCGCCACTACAGCTGAGGGCCGCCGATACGCCCCCGCGCGAAGACAAGTCCGGCCGCGTACAGCGCGAGCACGACGCCGAGCAGTACGTAGTAGAGCCCCGGCAGCACCGTCATCCCCAGCACCGGGCCGAGCGGCGAGAGCGGCAGCAGCAGCCCGGTCACGGCGAGCCCGCCGGCGGCCCAGCGGACGGGACCCGAGGCCCGGGGCCCGTACGCGGGGCGTGCGCTCGTACGCAACAGCAGCATCACCAGCGCCTGGGTGAGCAGGTTCTCGGTGAACCACCCGGAGTGGAACTCCGCCTGACTGCCCGCGTTGACGGCTATCTGCAACGCCGACGCGAGCACGGCGAACGTCGCCAGGTCCGCGAGTGCGTTGATGAGCCCGAAGCCCGTGATGAACCGGAGGAACGCCCGCGAGCGCAGCTCCGTCGGCCGACGCAGCGCCTCGGGCCGCGGCCGGTCGAACGCGAAGGCGAGCTGCGCGGCGTCGAAGCACAGGTTCTGTACGAGGACCTGGGCCGGAAGCATCGGCAGGAACGGCAGCAGCAGCCCGGCGACGAGCATGGCAATGACGTTGCCGAGGTTGGAGGAGAGCGTGATCCGCAGATACGTGGCGATATTGCCGCTGGAATGGCGCCCGGCGCCGATCGCGTGCTCGATCGCGGTGAGGTCCTTCCGCGCGAGCACGACATCGGTGGATTCACGAACGACGTCGACGGCGTCGCGCGGGCAGATCCCGACGTCGGCGGCGTGCAGCGCGGGCAGGTCGTTGACGCCGTCGCCGAGGAAGCCCGTGGTGTGACCGTCGGCGCGGACGGCGGCGACGATACGGGCCTTGTGCTCGGGGGTGCAGCGCGCGAAGACGGTGGTGCGCCGGGCGAGTTCGGCGAGTTCCGCGTCGGTCAGCGCGCCGATCCGTTCGGCGCTGACAATCGCGTCGGCGCTGACGATCGCGTCGGCGCTGACGATCGCGTCGGCGCTGACAACCACACCGTCAGCCGCGCCGTCAGCCGCGCTGCCAGTCGTGCCGTCAGTCGTGCTGCCGGACGCGGGGGCCTCACTCCGGTCTCCGACACCGATATCGAGGCCCAGGTCCAGACACGCGCGGGCCGCCGTGCCCGGGTGGTCGCCCGTCAGGATCTTGACCGTGACACCGCGCGCGGCGAAGACCTTCAGCGCCTCGGCGGCGGTCGGAGCGAGGGCGTCGTGGAGTGCGACGAAACCCCGGAAATCGAGGCCGCGCTCGTCGGCCGGGGTGTAGTCGCGTTGACGCGCCGGCCGTTCCCCCGTGGCGACCGCGAGCAGCCGCAGACCGCTGTCGGCCTCGCGGGCGGCCAGCGCGGAGAGCCGGTTCCGTTCCTCCTCGTCGAGCGCGCACCGCTGGAGTACGGCTTCCACCGCGCCCTTCACGACGAGCGTGTGGGTGCCGAGGCGGCCGGGCCGTCGTACGACCGCGGTGGAGAGGCGGCGTACGGAATCGAACGGGAGCGCCGCCACGCCCTCGTACCGCGCCGCGTCCTCCTCGTCCGCCGCGTCGAGGATCGCGTCGTCGAGGGCGTCCGGGGCGGGCAGATCGGCCAGTTGCAGGGTCCACCAGGCGTTGACGGCGGCCCAGCGCAGCACCTCGGGGTCGGGGTCGCCGTACGCGTCCATCGCCCCGCCGACCACCGGCCGGTCCTGGGTGAGGGTGCCTGTCTTGTCCAGGAACAGTACGTCGACGGCGCCCAGGTCGTGGAGCGCGGGCAGGCGTTTGACGATGACCGCGTGGTGGCGCGCGAGGCGTGACGCGCCACGGGCCAGCGCGGTGGTGACGATGACCGGCAGCATCTCAGGGGTGAGCCCGACGGCGACCGCCACCGCGAAGGGAAGCGTCTCCAGACCCCGGCCGCGCAGGGCGGCGTTGGCCATCAGGACGAGCGGCGGCGTGAGCAGCATGAACCGGATGAGGACCCACGAGATGCCGTTCACCTGCCGGTCGAACGCACTGGCCGCACGGCGCCCCGGCCTGCTGCGCGCGGCGCCGAACCGCGTACGTGTCCCGGTCGCCACGACGACGGCGGTGCCGCTGCCCGAGGCCACGCTGCTGCCCTGGAAACACAGCCGCGGCTGCGCGAACACCCCCGCGAATGCCTCGCCTCCCGGGGGCGTACGAGCGTCGGCGCCGCCCCGCGTGCCCGGGTCGTCTCCGCCGCCGCCGGGCAGGCCCGGCGGGCCCGGCGCGTCGACGGCGTACTTGGCGACCGGCGCCGACTCCCCCGTCAGCGCCGCCTGATGTACGGTCAGCCCGCTCGCGCGCAGCAGCAGTACGTCGGCGGGGACCAGATCGCCGGGGCCGAGACGGATCACATCGCCCGGCACCAGCTGGTCGACCGGGATCTCCCTCGGCCGTGGGCCACGCGCGTCAGCCACACCTCCGCCGTCAGGCACACCTCCGCCGTTACGCGAACCACGCCCGGCACGTGAACCACGCCAGTCACGCGCGTCACGGCCCTCGCTGCCGTCACTCCCGTCACTCCCGTCGCTCCCGCGCCGCAGCACTGTCGCCGTCGTGGCCACCATCTCGCGGAGCGCGGCCATGGACCGGTCGGCCCGGTGCTCCCCGGACGAGCGCAGCAGACAGCTGACCACGACCAGCGAGAGGATCACCAGGGCGGTGCCCCAGGCGGCGACGGTGGCCGACACGACCCCGAGACAGAGCAGTACGGCGGTGAACGGATCCCGCACGCTCCGTACGAAACGCCGCGGCCAGGACGCCGAACGCCACTCCGGCACCGCGTTCTCGCCGTATCGGAGCAGCCTCTCCTCGGCCTGCGCGTCCGTCAGCCCGCGCGGCCCGCTGTCCAGCCGCCGCAGCACCTGGAGGGAGGTGAGGGCGGTCAGATCCGGCGGGGCGCCGCCGGTGCCCGCCGCCCACGGATCCGTCGGACCGAGGCCGGTACCGGACCCCGGCCCGGGACCGGGACCGGGCCCGCGCCCGTCCGCCGTGAACGCATCCGCCCCGGGAACGACAGAGCCGGAGACGACAGAGCCGGAGACCACAGAGCCGGACGCCGCAGAGCCGGACGCCGCAGAGCCGGGCACCGCGGAGTCGGGCACCGCGGACTCAGGCCGTGATGTCGCGGACGCGCTGTGCCGGAGCGTGCGCCGCGCGGTCGGTCAGCTGTCCGAGCATCAGCCGGACCACGGTCACGACGTCCGGATCGTCGACGAAGTACACCTGGCGCCGGCCCTCGCGCCGCGACCGTACGAGACCGGCCAGTTTCAGCTTGGTCAGATGCTGGCTGACGGCCGGCAGCGCCCCGCCCACGCGCTCGGCGAGTCCGGTCACATCGCTCTCGCCCTGGGCCAGTGCCCACACGATATGGAGCCGCGCCGACGACGCGAGCAATCCGAACGCGGCAGCGGCCTCGGCCAGCACTTCGGCAGGAGGGTCCTCGAAGCCGCCGGCACCCGCCGGCACAGCTGCCGTCACGATCGCTCTCCCGTCCCGCGCGGGCCGTCACCCCGTCAACCCGAATGTCCTCATGCCCTCACGTCCGAAGGCCCGAATGCCCGAGCGCCCGGAGGCCCGAACATCCGAAGGCCCGAACCAGCGATTCAGTGTAGAGCTACGGCCTGTCGCGAGAATCCCGCACGGGCGGGTCGTTCCGGTCGACGACGATACCCGTGACGACATGACGTTCCCCCGGCGCGGCGGCGTCGGGCGCCCTGCCCTCCTCTTTGTCCTTCTCCTTGCCCTCCTCCTTGAGGGCCTTCGTCTCGCTCTTGAGGATGCGGGCGGCCTTGCCGGCGGAGCGGGTCAGCTCAGGGAGCTTCTTCACCCCGACGACCACCGCGACAACGATGAGGATCAGGGCCAGTTCACTCAAGCCGAACATCAGGTCTGCTCTCTCCCGGTAACGGATCGGATCCACTTCTACAGTGCTGTAGAAGTGTCCCGTACGGGACAACCCCACAACAAGCCCGTACCGAGCCACCGCGCCACGCGCCACCACCCGGCGCCCACTTGCGATCACACCGGACGAAACCCGCACCCTGCTACTCTTCGTCCGCAATTGATCACTTAGTGTCACAACGGGATAACCGGGAGCACCTGTGAAGGTCGCATGCGTCGGCGGCGGGCCCGCCGGCCTGTACTTCTCGATCCTCATGAAACGGCAGGACCCGTCCCATGACATCACCGTCTACGAACGGAACGCGGCCGGGTCCACCTACGGCTGGGGAGTGACCTACTGGGGCAGCCTGATCGACAAGCTCCATGTCCACGACCCCGAATCCGCCGTCGCCATCAGCGAGAGTTCGGTCCGCTGGAGCGACGGGGTCGCACACGTCGGGGGCCTGAAGACGGTGCACCACGGCGACACGGGCTTCGGCATCGGCCGCCGCAAGCTGCTCGACATCCTCGCCGAGCGGGCCCGCTCCCTCGGTGTGCGCGTCGAGTTCGAGCACCCCATCGCCGACGCGGCCGAACTGCCCGACGCCGACCTGGTCGTGGCGTGCGACGGCGTCGGCAGCGCGCTGCGCGAACGCCACGCCGCACACTTCGGCACCGAGGCGACGGCCGGGCACAACACCTACATCTGGCTCGGCACCACCAAGGTCTTCGACTCCTTCACCTTCGCCTTCGTCGAGACCGAGCACGGCTGGATCTGGTGTTACGCCTACGGTTTCAGCGAGGACGGGAGCACCTGCATCGTCGAATGCTCCCCGGAGACCTGGACGGGCCTCGGACTCGACAAGGCGAGCGAGGCGGACGGTCTGGCCCTGCTGGAGCGGCTCTTCGCCCGGCCGCTCGACGGGCACCGGCTGATCGGCAGGGCGCACGCGGACGGCAGCGCGCAGTGGCTGAACTTCCGTACGCTGACCAACCGGACCTGGCACCACGGCAATCTCGTCCTGCTCGGCGACGCCGCCCACACCACGCACTACTCCATCGGCGCGGGCACGACACTCGCGCTGGAGGACGCCATCGCACTGGCCGGCGCGCTGCGCGGATACGACCGGAGCACCCGAAACAACGGATCCGGACCCGCCGGACCCACCGGACCCACCGGACCCGCCGGACCCGCCGGACCCGCCGGACCCGCCGGACCCGCCGCGAACGACGTACACCCGGACCTGCGGCCCGCCCTCGTGCGGTACGAGCAGGAACGGAGGTCCGCCCTCCTCCCCGTCCAGAGCGCGGCCCGCTACAGCGCCCAGTGGTACGAGAACCTTCCGCGCTATATCCATCTCGCCCCGCCACAGATGTTCGCGCTGCTCGGGCAGCGGCACTCCCCGCTGCTTCCGCACATCCCGCCCCAGCTGTACTACCGGATCGACAGGGCGGCCGAGCAGCTGGAGGCGCTGCGCAGGCTCAAGCGCTGGCTGGGTCCGAGGGTCGCGCGCACGCTGCACGCCCGTTCGCGCGCCTCCGGAAGCTGATCCCCGACGCGCACCGACGCCCCAGGACCCTGTCCTGGGGCGTCGGTGCGCGATGGGGGCACGGCCTGACAGCGTCTAGATCCTGTCAAGGTAGGTCGTTACCGCCAGGGCCTTCTTGGTGGAGCGGTAGCGCGCCAGCAGCACCGGGCGCAGCCAGCGCACCGAGGCCGGGAAGGCGCTCAGCACCGCCGCGTACCCGGGAATCCGGTCCGGGTCCTCCATCAGGCCCAGCACCAGATGCGGGCTGGCTCGGAAGTCGCCGTGGAAGATCCCGTTGCGCACCCGCGCGAGGTCGCTGTCCGGCACCTGCGCGAACAGCTCCAGCAGGACCGGCTCCTCCTCGTCGAAGTGCCTGGTCAGAATCTCGTGGACCCGCTGGGCCGACGGCAGTCCCGACATGGCCGCCTCACTGACGACCACCAGCACCTCGGCGCGCCCGCCCGTGATCTCCCGGGCGGCGATCGCGTCGACCACCCTGGAGAGGGTGTGCAGCTCGGCTTCGAGCGCCTGGTGCTCGGCGACCATCCGGTCGAGTTCGGCGACGGCGGGGGGAAACAGGTCGCTCAGCGCCGGCCAGAGCTGTTCGCCCTCGCTTCCGTGGTGGCTCCTGACGTACTCGATCAGCCAACGGGAGGTACTGACCAGAGCCCTGACGTCGACGGGCTGGCCGTCGGCGAGATTGGCGAACGAGACGGCCACGAGGGCAGCGCCCCGCCGCATGATCGTGTGCTCGGCGAGGAGTTCTTCGTACATGCGTGAGCGCTCGGTTCGAAGAGCGGATGAAACCGTCATTCTCAATCCCTCGAAAATAGGGTTAACCCCTATGTAATGAACCCATAGGTAGTGAAATAAACATCTGATCTGTCATAAAATGTCCGTATGTCTGGAGGGCGTCGGTACCACTCCCCTCGCCGCGAGCTCACCGCCGCCGCCACGCGGCGTGACATCATCGACGCGGCGCGGCGGCTCTTCCTGGAGCGTGGTTTCGCGCAGGTGACCATCGCGGAGATCGCCCGCGAGGCAGGGACCGCGGTCAAGACGGTGTACGTCAGCGCCGGGGGCCGGCTCGACATTCTGCGGGAGACCGTCCACCGCGCGGCCGCGCACTCCGGCGCTCGGGAAACCGTGGAGCGGATACGGGACACCGACGACGCCGTCTCCGCCATCGCCCTGCTCGCCCACCGCACCCGGCTCAGCAACGAGGAGCATCGCGAATCCATCGCGATCCTCTACAGCGCGCTGCCCGTGCACGAGGCGGCGGAAGCACTCTGGGACGAGGGCACCTCTATCTACACATGTGCCCTTCGAGAGATCGCCTCACACCTCAAGGACCTCGGTGCTCTCAAGCCGGGGATGACCGTCGAGCGCTGCGCGGACGTGCTGTGGTTCTGCTTCGGGCTGGGCGCCTGGCGCACGCTCGTCGACGAATGCGGCTGGACCTGGGACCAGGCCGAGAAGCAGCTGACAGCCATGGCCACGAAGATGCTGCTCAAGGAGTTGTCCGAGTTATCCACAGGCTGAGCGGGACGCCGACGGAATGTCATGGGCCGGGCGCAGAATAGGGGGCATGACTGAGATCACCGGTTCGACACCGGATTCGACAGCGGCCCGGACGGCCTCGACGTCAGCCCCGGCAGCCCCGGCAGCGGCCTCCGCGGCGACCTCCGCGGCGACCTCGATGCCCGAGTGGGAGAAGCGCTTCCGGGCGCCGCGGGTGTCGCTGCCCGACTGGGCGGAGGACGCGCCGGAGCGCGCGCTGTTCGTCTCCAACGCGACGGGTACGTACGAGCTATACGCGTGGGACCGTACGACCGGTGAGCAGCGGCAGGCGACGGACCGGCCGAACGGGACGACGGACGGCGTGCTCTCGCTCGACGGCGAGTGGATCTGGTGGTTCTCGGACACGGACGGGGACGAGTTCGGGGTCTGGATGCGGCAGCGGTTCGCCGCCGGGGCGGACGGAGCCGGTGACGAGCCCGCGGTGCCGGGTCTCGGCGCCTCCTATCCGGCCGGACTCGCGCTCGGCCGGGACGGTACGGCGGTGGTGGGGCGCTCGACCGATGAGGACGGCTCGACGCTCCATGTCGTCCGGCCCGGCGAGGAGCCCGTGGAGATCTACCGGCACCGCGAGTCGGCCGGGGTCGGGGATCTGTCGCACGACGGCTCACTGCTGGCGATAGAGCACACCGAGCACGGCGACGCGATGCACTCGGCGGTGCGGGTGCTGCGGCTGGACGGCTCGGTGGTGGCCCAGCTGGACGACACGGAGGGCGGTACGCGCGAGCTGGGCCTGGAAGTGCTCGGCTTCGCGCCGGTGGAAGGGGACAGCAGGCTGCTCATCGGCCATCAGCGGCGGGGCCGCTGGGAGCCGGTCGTCTGGAATCCGCTGACGGGCGAGGAGACCGAGCTCGCCATCGAGCTGCCCGGCGATGTCAACGCCGAGTGGTATCCGGACGGATCGGGGCTGCTGGTCGCGCACAGCTTCGAGGCCCGCAGCGAGCTGTGGCGCTATGACTTCGCCAAGAGCGCGCTGATCCAGGTGGAGACCCCGGCGGGGACGGTCTCGGGCGCGACGGCCAGGCCCGACGGAAGCGTGGAGTATCTGTGGTCGTCGGCGGCCCGTCCGCCGGAGGTGCGCTCCACGGCGGGCGGGGTGGTGCTCGATCCGCCGGGGCCGGCGGCGCCCGCCTCGGTGCCGGTGGAGGACGCGTGGGTGGAGGGTCCGGGCGGCCGGGTCCACGCGCTGGTGCAGCGGCCGGCGGGCGAGGGTCCGTTCCCGACGGTCTTCGAGATCCACGGCGGCCCGACATGGCATGACAGCGACGCGTTCGCGGCGGGACCGGCCGCGTGGGTCGACCACGGCTTCGCGGTCGTCCGGGTCAACTACCGGGGCTCCACCGGATACGGACGGGAGTGGACGGACGCGCTCAAGCACCGGGTCGGGCTGATCGAGCTGGAGGACATCGCGGCGGTCCGTGCGTGGGCGGTGGACTCCGGTCTGGCGGATCCGGCGAAGCTGGTGCTCTCGGGCGGTTCGTGGGGCGGCTATCTGACCCTGCTCGGTCTCGGTACGCAGCCCGATGACTGGGCCGTGGGGCTCGCGGCCGTGCCGGTCGCCGACTATGTGACGGCCTACCACGACGAGATGGAGGCCCTCAAGGCGATGGACCGCACGCTGCTCGGCGGTACGCCGGAGGAGGTGCCCGAGCGGTTCGCGGCCTCGTCCCCGCTGACCTATGTGGACGCCGTCCGGGCGCCGGTCTATATCTCGGCCGGGGTCAACGACCCGCGCTGCCCGATCCGCCAGGTCGAGAACTATGTGGACAGGCTGGCGGCCCGGGGCGCGGTCCACGAGGTCTACCGGTACGACGCGGGCCATGGCTCGCTCGTCGTGGAGGAGCGCATCAAGCAGGTCCGGCTGGAGCTGGAGTTCGCGGTCAAGCACCTGGGGGTGGGCGCACGGTGAGACGAGGGTGAGATGAGATGAGGTGAAGGGGCCCCCGCCCCGCGGGGCCCCTGTGCCTGGCCCGCGGGGGCTCGGTGCCTGGCCCCGCGGGGGCCCCGGGACCGGGCGCAACGGGGGACCCGGGACCGGGCGCCCGGGTCGCGTTCCGTACCGTGGAGGGGTGTATCGCTTCCTGGTGACTCCGCGCTGGTTGGGGATCAACGTCTTCGTCCTGCTGGCGATCCCCGTGTGCGTTTTCATGGGGACCTGGCAGCTGGGTCGCTTCGAGGACCGCGTCGCCACGCACGAGGCCGCGAAGGCGGCGCCCGATCCCGGTGAGCAGCCCACGGCTGCGCTGGAGACCCTGCTGCCGGTCGACCAGAAGACCTCGGGCCGGCATGCCACGGCGAGCGGGCGGTACGAGGATCAGTTCCTGGTGCCCGACCGGGAGCTGGACGGCGAGAACGGCTCGTATGTGCTGACCATGCTCCGTACCGACGGCGGCAAGGCGCTGCCCGTGGTGCGCGGCTGGCTGCCCAGCGGTGAGAAGGTGCCCGCGCCGCCCACGGGCGAGGTCACCGTGACCGGGTCGCTCCAGGCGTCGGAGTCCACCGGCTCCGACGGCGTGCGGGCCGGCGGCGGGCTGCCCCCCGGCCAGCTGGCCATGATCAGCGCGGCGTCGCTGGTCAACGTCGTGCCGTATGACGTGTACGACGCCTGGGTCACTGTCACCAAGACGTCGGACGGGCTGCGGGCCGTGCCCGCGGGCGTGCCGCAGAACACCGGGCTCGACCTCAAGGCGTTCCAGAACCTCGGTTACACCGGTGAGTGGTTCGTCTTCGCCGGCTTCGTGGTCTTCATGTGGTTCCGGCTGGTCCGGCGCGAGGCGGAGGCGATCAGGGACCGGAAGCTGGGGCTGGAGACCGCCGCGTAGCTCGGATCGGGTCGCGTGGCCTCGCGGCCACCACGGCCGAATCTCCCGGCCCCGAACCCGGCCCTGGCTCCGGCCACGGCCCCGCCTCGTAGGGCCCTCGTCCCGTCGTCCCTACGACGCGTTGAGGACGCCCGTCTTGTAGATGGTGCCGGCGCAGGCGTTGGAGATGCTCGTCTGGCCGCTCGGGGCGCCCGGCTCCGCCGTGTGGGACACCGCGACCGTGCCGTCCATCGTGCCGCCGTCGGTGGTGAGCTGGGTCTCCGTGTTCGAGCCGCCCGTTTCGGTGCCGGGGCCCGTACCGGGGTCGCCGGTCGTGCCCGCCGTGCCGTCCTCGGAAGGGCTGGGGTCGGGCGAGGCGCCGGTCGTGGGACAGGTCTCCGAGGGCACCCAGGCGAACTTCACCTCGTACGCGCCGTTCGGCGGGAGCACCAGCGCCGCCGCCTCCTGGGAGGGGTCGGGCAGCCCGGTCGCCGGGTCGCCCGCGGTGTGCTGCACAACGGTGATCTTGCTCTTGTCCGCAGCGCCCGTCGCCAGGTAGTCGACCGTGCCGCGGCCGGTGACCGAACAGCCCGTCCCCGAGACATTGGAGACACGGAAGCTTCCGTAGACCGTGCCTGCGGTGTCCGGGGCGCCCGCCTCACCCACGACCAGAAGCTGGCCCGAGTCACAGGCGGGCGAGGAAGCGGTCTCATAGGGGGCGTCGGGGTCGTCGGAACCGCCCTTGCCGCCCTCCGGCGCACCCGACGCGGCATCACCGTGCGGCGGCTTGTTCTCCTTGTCGGGCTCGTCCTCGTCGGCGGACACCTTGTCGGAGGGACCGTCCGTGTCGTCCTTCTTGCCGCCCGAGGTGCCCTTGCCGGCCGCGGTGCCACCCTGCGCCTGCTCGCCATGGCCGGTGCTGACGGCGCGGTCGTCCATCGCGTCGCTGGAGTTGGCGACATGGACGAAGGCGGGGACCGCCGTACCGAACAGCAGCGCCGCCGCCGCCATGCCGACGACCGCCTGGCGCTTTCTGGCCCGCCGGGTCGGTACGGCCTTGCGGAGATGGTCGAGGGCGCCCTCGGACGGGCGCAGATCGCCCACGGCGCCGTGCAGCATCCGCCGCAGCGCCAGCTCGTCCCCGTCCAGGACACCGTTCAGGTCGTTGTTCACGACCTCTCCACCGCCGTCGTCGGCACCGCCGACGCCATCGACGCCGCCGGCACCACCGCCCGCGCTGTCGCCCTTCGCGCTGTTCTCACGCCTGTCGGCACCCGTGTCACCGAGGCCGCTCAGCTCATTCTCCGGCCCGTTGTTCACAATTCCGTTTCCAGTCAGGTCGTTCAATGGAGCGTCCGGCCCGGCCTGCTCGTGCCCGCGGTCCTCGCCGCGGGACTCGCCACGTCCCTCGGCCGGGCTCTCGCCTCGGCCGAATTCCCGCCGGTCCTCGCGCCCACTCATGCCGTGGCCTCCATGGCGACGCGCAGCGCCGCTATGCCGCGCGAGCCGTACGCCTTCACCGAGCCCAGGGATATCCCCAGCGTCTCGGCGACCTGCGCCTCGGTCATGTCCGCGAAGTACCGCAGCGACAGCACCTCGCGCTGCCGCCGCTGGAGCCCGCGCATGGCCTTGATCAGTGCGTCCCGCTCCAGCAGGTCGTACGCGCCCTCCTCCGCGCTCGCCATGTCGGGCATCGGCTTCGAGAGCAGCTTGAGACCGAGGATGCGGCGGCGCAGCGCGGAGCGGGAGAGGTTCACGACCGTCTGCCGCAGATACGCGAGGGTCTTCTCCGGCTCACGTACGCGATTGCGCGCGGAGTGCACCCGGATGAAGGCCTCCTGGACGACGTCCTCGCAGGAGGCCGTGTCGTCCAGCAGCAGGGCGGCGAGACCGAGCAGCGACCGGTAGTGGGCGCGGTAGGTCTCGGTCAGATGGTCGACGGTGGTGCCCGCCGCCGTCACCTCGTCAGCGCCATCGCGCTGGGACGGTATGCGCGCGGGCCGGGCGGCGGGCATGGGGGCGATCACCGGCATACCACCGGGCGCCCTGGGCCGCCGGAGCGGACGCACTGCCGCGCCGCGCACCGGGCCGATCGCTGTGAATTCGAGAACCTCTGCCACGCCAGTTGGACACGCTTCCCCCCGCCAGGGTTGTACGCGCACCCCACCCCATTTGACGCTGCACCAAATACCCTCATGCGTAACTGATCTCCCCCTATGCCCCGTTTTTGCGACAGCGCAAAGGGGCGACCGCAGAGACGCTTTCCAGCCGTCCAGCGGTTGCAGAGCTCTCGCAGAAAGACGGATGCGCATCGTCGAACACGACAACGTCCCAGTTCAAGAGGCATGGAGCGCAGGATTGCCCACAGGACGTTCACAGATCCTACAAAGTTTAACGGGTCCCTGGCTTCCTGATTTGGCGCCTGTTCCGGGGCGGTTCCAGGGTTCCGGAGTGGGCGGTTCCAGGGTTCCGGAGCCACGGAGTCACGGCCGCGACAGCTCCACGGCCACGGCCTCGGCGATCTGCGCGGTGTTCAGCGCGGCGCCCTTGCGAAGATTGTCGCCGCAGACGAACAGCTCCAGCGCCCGGGGGTCGTCCAGCGACCGCCGTACCCGCCCCACCCACGTCGGATCCGTCCCCACCACATCGGCGGGCGTGGGGAAATCGCCCGCCCCCGGGTTGTCGAACAGCACCACGCCGGGTTGGGTCGCCAGGATCTCGTGCGCCCGGCCGACCGTGATCTCCTGCTCGAAGCGCGCGTGCACGGCGAGGGAGTGGCCGGTGATCACCGGGACCCGGACACAGGTCGCCGACACCCGCAGCGTCGGCAGGTCCAGGATCTTCCTGGTCTCCTCGCGGATCGCCATCTCCTCCGAGGACCAGCCGCCCTCCAGCGCGGCCCCGGACCACGGCACGACATTCAGCGCCAGCGGGGCGGGGAAGGGCCCGGTGGCATCGCCCACCGCGCGGCGCACATCGCCGGGGCGCGTGCCCAGCTCCGTACCCGCGACCAGGGAGAGCTGTTCGCGCAGCGCGCTGACGCCGTCCTGTCCCGCGGCGCTGACCGCCTGGTACGAGGAGACCATCAGCTCGCGCACCCCGAACTCGGCGTGCAGCGCGCCCACCGCCACGATCATCGAGAGCGTCCCGCACCCCGGACTCGCGACGATGCCACGCGGACGGACCCGAACGGCATGGGGGTTGAGCTCGGGGACGACCAGCGGTACCTCGGGGTCCAACCGGAACGCCGCCGAATTGTCCACGACCACGGCCCCCTTGGCCGCGGCGATCGGTGCCCAATGGGCGGACACCTCGTCCGGTACGAGGAACAGCGCCACGTCCACACCGTCGAGAGCCGCCTCGGAGAGCGCGACGACCTCGGTCGCCTCACCGCGTACGGACAGCTTGCCGCCCTCCGTGCGCGGTGAGGCGATCAGTCGGATGTCGCCCCAGACGTCCGCGTGCTGCGACAGGATCTGGAGCATCACGGCGCCGACGGCCCCGGTCGCACCCACGACCGCGAGCGTCGGCCCGCCGTTCATCGCGCGGCGCTCCGCGCGGCGACACCGGACGCGCTCATCGTCCGGTGCCTCCGTAGACCACGGCCTCGTCGGACTCGCTGTCGAGCCCGAAGGCGGTGTGCACGGCGCGCACGGCCTCGGTGACCTCGTCCGCGCGGGTGACCACCGAGATACGGATCTCGGATGTCGAGATCAGCTCGATGTTCACGCCCGCGTCCGAGAGCGCCTCGAAGAATCCGGCGGTGACACCCGGGTTGGTCTTCATGCCGGCGCCGACGAGCGAGATCTTGGCGATCTGGTCGTCGTAGCGCAGCGACTCGAAACCGATCGTCGACTTCGTCTTCTCCAGTGCGTCGATCGCCTTGCGGCCCTCGGTCTTCGGCAGCGTGAAGGAGATGTCGGTCAGACCCGTCGACGCGGCGGAGACGTTCTGCACCACCATGTCGATATTGATCTGGTTGTCGGCGATGGCGCGGAAGATCGTCGCGGCCTCGCCGGGCTTGTCGGGGACACCGACGACCGTGATCTTCGCCTCTGAGGTGTCATGGGCGACACCGGAGATGATGGCCTGCTCCACCTTGTTGTCCCCTTGCGGTTCGTTGCTGACCCAGGTGCCCTGAAGCCCCGAGAACGAGGAACGGACATGGATCGGGATGTTGTAACGGCGCGCGTACTCGACGCATCGGTGCAGCAGCACCTTGGAACCGGAGCTGGCGAGCTCCAGCATGTCCTCGAAGGAGATCCAGTCGATCTTCCGGGCCTTCGTCACGACCCGGGGGTCCGCGGTGAAGACACCGTCCACATCGGTGTAGATCTCGCACACCTCGGCCTCCAGCGCCGCCGCGAGCGCGACAGCGGTGGTGTCCGAGCCGCCACGGCCCAGCGTAGTGATGTCCTTCTTGTCCTGGGAGACCCCTTGGAACCCGGCGACGATGGCGATGTTGCCCTCGTCGAGCGCCGTACGGATCCGGCCCGGCGTGACATCGATGATGCGCGCTTTGTTGTGGACCGAGTCGGTGATGACGCCCGCCTGGCTGCCGGTGAACGACTGGGCCTCGTGGCCCAGGTTTTTGATCGCCATCGCCAGCAGGGCCATGGAGATCCGCTCTCCCGCGGTCAGCAGCATGTCGAACTCACGCCCGGCGGGGATAGGGGATACCTGTCCGGCGAGATCGATCAACTCGTCCGTCGTGTCGCCCATCGCCGATACCACGACGACCACTTGGTGGCCGTTCTTCTTGGCATCGACGATCCGCTTGGCGACCCGCTTGATGCCCTCGGCATCGGCTACGGAGGAGCCTCCGTACTTCTGCACGACAAGGCCCACGTGCGCTCCTCGCTCAGTCCATAGTCACTGTCGGCTCAGTTTAACGACCGACCGCAGAGCGTCCCGGCTATACCACATCGTGAGATATCCCGCCCACTCCGTGATCACCTTGAGACGGACACGGCCGCTCGGTGTGCATCCATGCCCCCGTCGGCGCGGTACACGCGGGAACGTGGCCCACGTCACGCGCCCAGCCGCGTCGAAGCACCGATGTGTTCTACCCGAGCGATGCGTTCTACCCGAGCGATGCTTCTACCTGAGCGTGCGCATGCCCAGCGGAGTCGCGATCTCCTCCGCCATCACCTTCCCGGCCTCCTCCGCCAGGACCTCCTCGGCCTCCTCGGTCAGGTCCTGGTCGGTGTCGAGGCCGTCCAGGGCCGGGAGCGGCTGGTCCAGGCGTACATGCGCGACCAGGGACTGAAGGGCGCGCAGCGTGGCGGAGGCCGTGGAACCCCAGCTGGAGAAGTACGAGAACTGCCACCACCACAGCGCCTCGGTCGTCCGGCCGGCGCGGTAGTGGGCCAGACCGTGCCGCAGGTCCGTCACCACACCGGCGATGTCGTCGGAGATACGGGACGGCACGGGCGCCTTGCGCGGTTCGTACGGGTCGAAGACCTCGGAGTAGACATCGATCGGCTCAAGGATCACGGCGAAGCGCTCACGCAGGTCGTCGACGTCCGGCTCGGGGCCGAGATCGGGCTCGTACCGCTCGTCGGGAAGGATGTCCTCGTGGGCGCCGAGCCGGCCGCCGGCCAGCATGAGCTGGGAGAACTCAAGCAGCAGGAACGGCACGGTGCTGTCGGGTTCATCGCCCTTCGCCACCTCCGTGACGGCCACGATGAAGCTCTCGATCTGGTCGGCGATCTGGACCGCGAAGTCGTCCGGATCCTGATTGACGGCGTGCAGCGTTGCGTCAGACATCGAGAAGTCGTCTCCCCTCGAAGGCACGCCCGAGCGTGACCTCGTCGGCATATTCCAGGTCGCCCCCCACGGGCAGACCGCTGGCCAGGCGCGTGACTTTCAGGCCCATCGGCTTGATCATGCGGGCGAGGTACGTGGCCGTGGCCTCGCCCTCCAGATTGGGGTCGGTCGCCAGGATCAGTTCGGTGACCGTACCGTCGGCGAGACGGGTCAGCAGCTCACGGATCCGCAGATCATCGGGGCCCACGCCCTCGATCGGACTGATCGCGCCGCCGAGCACGTGGTACTTGCCGCGGAACTCGCGGGTGCGCTCGATGGCGACGACGTCCTTCGGTTCCTCCACGACACAGATCACCGTCACATCGCGGCGCGCGTCACGGCAGATCCCGCAGCGCTCCTCCTGCGCGACATTGCCGCACACGGCACAGAACCGGACCTTGTCCTTGACCTCAAGGAGGGCATGGGCGAGACGGCGGACATCGGTCGGCTCGGCCTGGAGGATATGGAAAGCGATCCGCTGCGCGCTCTTGGGACCGACGCCGGGCAGCCTGCCCAGCTCGTCGATCAGTTCCTGGACCACGCCTTCGTACAACGGATTGCCTTCCCTACTACGGTGAGTACATACGCTAGTTGGTGTCCGCGCGGGTTAGAAGAGCGGATGACGAGGGTGAGCGGGCCGGGCCAGGGGCCGGGCCACGGGCCCGGCCCGTGCGGCTAGAAGGGCAGACCCGGCATCCCGCCGAGTCCCTGCGCCAGCGGACCCAGCTTCTCCTGCTGGAGCCGCTGCGCGTTGTCGTTCGCCGCGTGCACGGCGGCGACGACGAGATCCGCGAGGGTCTCCGTGTCCTCGGGGTCGACGGCCTTCGGGTCGATGACCAGAGCACGCAGCTCTCCGGAGCCGTTGACCGTGGCCTTCACGAGACCACCGCCCGCCTGCCCCTCGACCTCGGCGTCCGCCAGCTCCTCCTGTGCCCGCGCGAGGTCCTGCTGCATCTTCTGGGCCTGCTGGAGCAGCTCTTGCATATTGGGCTGACCACCACCGGGAATCACGGTCACTCCTGGCATCTCGACGACGGGTTGCTGAACGCGTGTGCTGAACGCGTTGCAGAGCGTGCTACGGAACGTGTTACGGAACGGATTTTCCGGACGGATCATCCGTACGAGTTGTCCGTAAGGCGAGCCTACGTGGTCCCCGAGCACCTCGCCCTACCCCGCCGGAACGAACCCCAAGCGAACTCTTTCGGGTGAGGGCTTCTCCGCTCCTCTACCTGATCACGGGCCCCATGTGGAAGGAAATGCCGGGATTTCGATCACACAGCCCACCATTTGGCGGTAGGAAGTTCATGCGCATCGATCGGACAGGACCCAGGTCCTGCGCGCACACCGTCCGTCACGCGGAGTCACAGCAGAGCGCAGAGGAGTACCCAGGTGAGCCAGCCGGAGATGCAGCCCGGAGGCCCCGCCCGGGAGGAGGGGGCTCCGTCCGGGGAGACCACCGGCGAGGACGCGAGCGGCCCGCCGCTCCACGGCGATCTGACCGGGGGCCCGTTCCCGCTCGGGGACTGGGGGGAGCCCGCGGAACGGCTCGACGAGCTCTACCGCTGGGTCGAGACGGGGGCGCTGCGCACCGTCGACTGGTATCTCGCCGACCGGGTACGCAAGCGACGCGGCGCCCGCGCCCTGCGGGCGGCGACGGCCCTCGCGGTGACGGCGGGCGCGGCGCTGCCGCTGCTGGATCTGACGGGCGCGCTGGCCGGGGCCGCGGGGTGGGGATATCTCTCGCTGCTGCTGGGCGCCGCCTGTGTGGGGTGCGACCGGTACCTCGGGCTGACCTCCGGCTGGATGCGGGCGGTCGCGACGGCGCAGGCGGTGCAGCGCAGACTCCAGACGTTCCAGTTCGACTGGGCGTCGGAGTGCGTACGGGAGGTCCTCGGCCCGACCGAGGGCACGGCCAGCGAGGCGGCGGAGCGCTGTCTCGGCGTCCTGCGGCGGTTCACGGAGGACGTGACGGAGCTCGTACGGGCGGAGACGGCGGACTGGATGATCGAGTTCCGCTCGGGCCCGGCCGCGCTGATGATGCAGTCGGTGCCGATGGGCGGGGCGCGCGGGGAGGGCGTCGTACCACCCCCGGGACGCTTTCCGCTCCCCCCGGGCGCCCGTCCGAACATGCCGAGGCAGCGACCGCCCGAAGCGCGGTGAGGCGGCGGAGCCGGGCGGTGAGAGAGGCGGGGGCCGGCTCGTGTCCCGGGCCGGCCCCGGCCCTCAAGCTCTTCCGCTCTTCGGCCGAAGTGCGCTCATCAACTGAAGATGATCATCGAACCCTGGCCCAGGCTCCTGGTGGCCGCCGCGTGCAGACCGAGCCACACATGGCGCTCCCGGGCGAACGGGCCGTCGTCGTACGGGATCGAGGTCGCCGGTTCCTCCAAGGACGTGGGGCGGGCCGGCGGGGCGGGGGCGGCCGGCGGGTTCGCCGGGTCGATACCGATCGCCGGGCCGACGATCTCCAGCTCCCGCAGCAGCCCCTGCGTGGAGCCCAGCGGGCCGCCGCCCGCGAGAAGTTCCTCGTTCGAGAGCGGCGCGTCGTAGTCCACCGGGACATACGCGCCCGCGTGGTCGTAATGCCAGACCAGATGCGACTGCTGGGCCGTCGACTCGAACATCTCCAGCAACTGTTCGTAGTCACCGCCCAGTTCACCGACCGGCGTCACCGCGAGGCCGCAGAGCTGGAGCAGATACGCGCGCCGCAGGAAATGCAGCGCGTCGTAGTCGAAGCCGGCGACCGGGGCGACATCCCCCGAGAGGCCCGGCATATAGGCGAAGACGGGAACGGACGGCAGCCCGGCATCACCGAGCGCCTTGTCGTAGACGGCGATCTCTTCGGCGAAGGGGTTGTCGGGGCTGTGGCACAGCACATCGACGAGGGGGACCAACCACAGGTCACAGGCCAAGGGAGGCTCGCTCTCCAACGGGTTCGTACGCGTGCTCGCGATGGTCGCGATGGTCGGGACAGCGTAATGCGACGGGCACGTTCAGCGAAGAGCCCGGTCGCCGGGGGTCGGCAGATCCCAGATCCATGCCCCGTCCACCCGCTTCCCCGGCCCGCCGAGCAGCTTCTCCAGTGTCTCGTACAGCGCCGCGTCGTTGGGCTGCGGTGCCAGCACCACCACCCCCGCCTTCCAGAAAGCCAGGTCGAAGCGGGCCTGCGCGCGCCATTTGGCGTCGATGACCGGGACCTGGCCGCTGTAGCGGACATCGCGCAGCAGATTCGAGGTGTAGCGGGCCGGCGCGCCGTAGATCCCTCTCCGCTCCTCGCCCCACGGCCCGTTGAAGTAGCCGCCGGGCACGGAGAAGCCGAGCCCGCTCGCCGACTGCCAGTGCAGCGCCTCCGCGTTGCCGGGGTCGGGCACCGGTACGGGCACCACCGTCTCGCCCTCGCCGACATACTTGCGATACGTGCCGTCCGCGATGAACTCCGGGACTTCCGGGCGGTCCCGTACCGGCAGCGGTGTCGGGACGATCGGCAGCACCGCCGCGGCCAGCGCCGCGTACGCCACGAGCCGCAGCCTGCGCCGCTCCTCCAGGGCCGCACCGCCGAGCCCGGGGCTCCGCTCCTCCGCGCGCCGGTCCGCGAGCCGGTCCGCCGCCAGCGCCAGCAGCGCGCCCAGCGCGGGCGCGCAGATCATCGCCACCCGCGACTCGATGACCGACTCGAAGAGCGGCTGATGGGCGAGGATCCGCCAGGGGCCCGTCAGCACCACATCCGTGAAGGGGATACGTATCTTCGGCCCGAGCGACAGCAGCGCCGCCGCGACCGCCGTGAACGCCAGCGCCCTGACCACCGCGGCCCGCCACAGCCACAGTCCGATCCCGAACGCCGCGGCGATCAGCGGCCAGCCGTAGAAGGCGTTCTGCTCGGTACGGTTCATCGCCAGCCTGTCGGCCGTCGCGTCGTCGCCGAACAGCGCGCGCCCGGAGTACTGGAGGAAGGAGAGCGGGCTGTTGCCCGCGTTGTCCCCGTGCAGCACGCTGTGGTAGCTCTGCGGACCGAAGAACTGCCAGTACAGCGGCACCGCGAGCAGCGGCAGACACACCAGCAGCGCCCACCCGAGCCCGCGCAGCAGCGGACGGACCGCCGCCCGTGCCCGTTCGCGGTCGGCCACGGCGTAGGCGAGCGCGAAGAGCAGAGTGCCCATCACGGCGAGCAGCAGCGCCTCCTCGCCGAGGAAGATCTGATACGTCGCGAAGAGCCCGAGCAGCACCCCGTCCCTGACCACGCGCCGGCCCTCGCAGAGCCGCAGCGCCCGGTCGATGATCAGCGGAATCATGAACAGGACGACGAAGTTGGGGTGCGCGTTGGCGTGCGACACCATCGGCGGCGCGAAGGCGGCGAGGGCCGCGCCGAGCGCCGCCGCCCAGCGGCCTCGGACGAGCCGGCGCGCGAACAGCCAGTACCAGGCGAGCGCCGTGGCCGCGAGACCCAGCGTGAGGACGAGTGCCCAGGTGACGGTCGGCCCGAAGGCGAGCGTGACGGGGGTGAGCGGGACGGAGAGCCCGAGCATGACGGTGTTCGCCATCAGGTTCACGCCGTCGGGGAAGTTCTGGAGGGTCGTGAACAGCGGATTGCGCAGGTTCGTGACGTTGTCGGCGGTGACCCGGAAGAACCACTCCCACTGGTTCTGGTCGGAGCCCGCGTCGGCGAGGTAGGCGTGGTCGAGGTCGGCCCACAGCCCCTTGTAGAGGAAGAAGGAGGCGAGGAGGAAGAGCGCGCCGACGATCAGGTCCGTACGGCGACGACGGCCGCGGTCCCGGTCGGTGACGCCCGCGGGGCCGGTACCGCGGGCGGCCACCGCCCGGTCGGGGCCGCGTGGCGCCGTCCTGAGCCGTACCAGCTCCACCAGCACCCTGCCGTAGTCCAGCGGCCTCACCTTGGAGCCCGGCTGATGCGCCCAGCGCACCGGCACCTCCGTCACCGGCCACCCCGACTGCCGGAAGAACCGCAGGATCTCGACGTCTATCCCCCAGCCGTCCAGCCGGGAGTCGGCGAAGGCGGCCCGCGCCCGCGCGCCGTCGAAGAGTTTGAAGCCGCACTGGGTGTCGGCTATGCCGTCGACCGCGACCAGCCGTATCAGCCGGTTGCCGAGCCGGCCAAGCCACTCGCGCAGCGCCAGCTGACGTACCTCGATCCACGCGTCGGGATGCGCGCGCGAGCCGATGGCCGCGCCGCCGCCGTCGGCCGTGAGCTGCTTGTCGAGCCGGTCCAGTTCATCGATCGGGGTCGCGAGGTCCGCGTCGGTCAGCAGCACGCGCCGGCCGTTGGAGGCCAGTACCCCCTGCCGCAGGGCATGGCCCTTGCCGAGGTTGCCGCCGCCCGTCAGCACACGCAGGCGCGGCTCGTCGGCCGCGGCCTCGACGGCGACCGAGGCCGTACCGTCCGTCGAGCCGTCGTCCACGACGATCAGTTCCCACGTACCCCAGCGGTCCGGGGCCGCGTTCAGATGGGCGCGGATGGCGTCCAGGGTGGGGCGCAGCCGCCCCTCCTCGTTGTACGCGGGTATGACGACGGACAGATCGACCGCTTCCGCACCCGTCGCCGCACCCGTCGCTTCCGCACCCGTCGCTTCCGTTGTGTCACCGGTCACCGCTGTGGACTCTCCAGCCTGTCCGCCCACCTGAGCGAGTGGGTGTCGTACTCACCGATCACGGCGCGCACCGCCGGTGCGTCACCGAGGGTCAGCGCGTCGACCAGCTGCTCGTGCCCGCCCCACAGCCGCTTGCGCACCTCCGGGTCCGCACGCAGGAACGGCACCGAGAACACCCACGCCTGGACCCGCAGCCGGTGCAGGAAGTCCGCGACATAGGGGTTGGCCACCAGCGCGCACAACTCGCGCCAGAACCGCAGGTCGTAGCCGATGAGAATGGTCAGATCCCCGCTCCTGGCCGCACGCGCGGCCTCCTCCGCCCGGCGCCGTACGGACACCAGCACCGCGCCGTGCGCCCTGGCCGCCAGATGCTCGCCCTCCAGCCTGCGGAAGACGGCGTCCACGATCAGCGAGCGCGCGTCGACCATCCGCCGGAAGTCGTCGACGGAGAACTGGTGGACGCGGAAACCCCGGTGCTGGTCGGAGTCGAGCAGATCCTGCGCGGAGAGATCGACCAGCGCCTCCCTGACCGGGGTCGCGGAGACCCCGTACTGCTCGGCGATCTGTTTGACGGTGAACTCCTGGCCCGGCAGTAAACGCCCCGCGAGCACCTCGTCACGCAGCGCGTCCGCGATCTGCTGCCGCAAGGTACTGCGGGTCACAGCTCCGCTGGCGGGCATGTTTTCCGTCCCCTCGTCCGGCTTGGGACACCTTAAGCCAGGTGACGCGGGGGTCCGGGGCGGGCAGGCCGGACCCGCCCACCCCCTTCACCGGCGCGGTCCGGGGTTCACCTGCGCGGTCCCGGGCTACGCCGTGTGCTCGTCCGCGACCGCCAGCGCCAGGTCCAAGGCCGCCAGCCCCTCCTTCGCCTCGGCCTCGGTGATGTTGCAGGCCGGCACCGCGTGCGTACGGTTCATGTTCACGAAGGGCCACAGGCCGTTCTTCTTGCAGGCCGCGGCGAAGGCGGCCATGGGCGCGTTCGCCTCGCCCGACGCGTTGTACGGCACCAGCGGCTCGCGCGTCTCCCTGTCCTTGACCAGGTCGAGCGCCCAGAAGACCCCGGTACCGCGGACCTCGCCGACCGAAGGATGCCGGGCCGCCAGATCGCGCAGCCCCGGGCCGAGGACCGTCTCGCCGATGTGCGCGGCGTGCTCGACGACCTTCTCGTCCGCCATCACCCCGATCGTGGCGACGGCGGCGGCGCAGGCCAGCGGGTGACCGGAGTAGGTCAGCCCACCGGGGTACGGACGGCTCGCGAAGGTCTCGGCGATCGCGGCGGAGATGGCGACGCCGCCCAGCGGGACGTACCCCGAGTTGACGCCCTTGGCGAAGGTCAGCAGATCGGGCACGACGTCGAAGTGCTCGGCGGCGAACCACTTGCCCGTACGGCCGAAGCCCGCCATCACCTCGTCCAGGACGAAGACGATGCCGTGCCGGTCGCAGATCTCGCGGACGCCCGCCAGATAGCCGGGCGGCGGCGTCATGATGCCGGCCGTGCCCGGGATCGTCTCCAGGATGATCGCGGCGATCGTCGCGGGACCCTCGAAGGCGATCGTCGCCTCCAGGTGTTCCAGCGCGCGGGCGCACTCCTCGGCCTCCGTCGAGGCGTAGAACGGCGAGCGGTAGAGGAACGGCGCCCAGAACCGGACCACGCCGGACGTACCGCTGTCGGACGCCCAGCGGCGCGGGTCGCCGGTCAGGTTGATCGCGGTGGACGTACCGCCGTGATACGAGCGGTACGCGGAGAGCACCTTCGGACGGCCGGTGTGCAGCCGGGCCATCCGGACGGCGTTCTCGACGGCCTCGGCGCCCCCGTTGGTGAAGAAGATCTTGTCGAGATCGCCCGGGGTGCGCTCGGCGATGAGGCGTGCGGCCTCGGAGCGCACATCGATGGCGAAGGCGGGCGCGAAGGTGGCGAGCCGGCCTGCCTGCTCCTGGACGGCCGCGACGACGGTGGGGTGCTGATAGCCGATGTTGGTGTAGACGAGGCCGCTGGTGAAGTCGAGGTAGCGGTTGCCGTCGTAGTCCCAGAAGTAGGCGCCCTCGGCACCGGCGACCGCGAGCGGGTCGATCAGGCCCTGGGCTGACCAGGAGTGGAACACGTGTGCTCGGTCGGCGGCCTTCACCGCGGCACCGGACTGCGGATCGGCAGTATGAGGGGTGATCATGCGGCCAGGGTAGGGGCGCCCGGGAGAGCGCCGGTATCGCCACGTTGTATGGTCCCCGCCGCTTGGGTCGGCATCCTGTCGGGGGTGCGCGGCGCGGATGCCGGGGTATGCCGGGGGACCGGAGGTATGCCGGGGGGGACCGGAGGTATGCCGGGGGGAATCCGTACGTCGTCAGCGGTGGTCGGCTCGGACCACGTCGGCTCGGACCACGTCGGCTCGGACCACGGGGGCGGTCGACCGGAAGCGCGACCGATACGACGACGGCGTCACGCCCAGCTGCCGCAGGAAGACCCGCCGCAGTGACTCGTCGCTGCCGAGCCCGCTGCGCCGCGCCGCTCCCGTCACCGTCTCCCCCGCCTCCAGCAGCGCCTTCGCCGCCTCCAGCCGTACGGACTCGACGTACGCCGCCGGTGTGCTGCCCACCTGCTCGTTGAAGAGCCGCGTCAGATGGCGCGGGCTCAGCCCGCCGCGCCGGGCCAGCGCGGGCAGCGAGTGGTCGGCCGCCGGATCCGCCGTCACCTCCCGCAGCAGCCCGCGCAGCCCGTCGTGGCGCGGGCTCGGCGTACGGGCGGCCACGGAGAACTGCGACTGCCCGCCCGGCCGCTGGAGGAAGACCACCAGATCACGGGCCACCTCACGGGCCAGCCGGGCGCCCTCGTCCTCCTCGACCAGCGCGAGCGCGAGATCGATACCGGCGGTGACCCCGGCCGAGGTGTACGTCAGGCCGTCCCTTACGAAGATCGCGTCCGGGTCCACGGTGATCGCGGGATAGCGCCGGGCGAGGGCCGCCGCGTGCCGCCAGTGGGTGGTGGCCCGCCTGCCGTCCAGCAGCCCGGCGGCGGCCAGCGCGAAGGCGCCGGTGCAGACGGACGCGACACGGCGGGACCTCCCCCCGCCGGCCAGCTCGCCCACCGCGTCCAGGAGCCCGGCCGGCGGTGGGCGGTGCGGCAGATCGTCGGAGCCGGGGACGACGAGCGTGTGCGTACGGCCGACCTCGGCCACCGCCACGTCGGCGTGCAGGCGGGTGCCGGTGGAGGTGATCACCGGTGCGCCGTCCGTCGAGCAGACCGCCGTGCTGTACGCGCCGCCCAGCCCGGCCGCCGTACCGAACACCTCCAGCGGCGCGGCGACATCCATCAGCCGAACGCCGTCGTACACGAACACAGTGATCTCTCTGCGCTCTCGGACGCGCTCTCCGGCACTCATACGGCAACGGTAGCCCGGATCCATGGCCATATGTGTGGGGTGTACGTCCGGATAGACATGGCGGGGGCGGGGCGACCCGGCGGAGAGTGGAAAACGGAAGCGGAAGACAGAAGTGCAAGCGGAAACAGCGGCAATGCCGCAGGAAACCCCCTTCGCGAAAGGACCCGCCATGTCAGCCACACCCTCGGCCTCGACCTCAGCGGAACGCATCGCCGACATCGAGATCCCCGACAGCGCCCTCGCCAGGGAAGCCACCGAGCTGGTGCGGGACACCACCACCCCCCTGCTCTACGACCACTCCCGCCGGGTCTTCCTCTTCGGCTCGCTCCAGGGCCGCCGGCGTGGGCTCGCCTACGACCCCGAGCTGCTCTACATCGGCGCGATGTTCCACGACCTCGGCCTGACCGAGAGCTACCGCGCCTCGACGCAGCGCTTCGAACTCGACGGCGCCGACGCCGCCCGCGACTTCCTGCTGGGCCACGGGCTCTCGCAGGACAGCGCGCGGATCGTCTGGACCGCGATCGCCCTGCACACGACGCCGGGCATCCCGTCCCATATGGAACCCGAGGTCGCGCTGGTCACGGCGGGCGTCGAGTTCGATGTGCTGGGGATGGGGCTGGACTCCGTACCGGACAAGGTGCGGGAGGAGGTCGTGGCGGCCCATCCGCGGCCGGACTTCAAGCGCCGGATCCTCCAGGCGTTCACGGAGGGGATCGAACACCGGCCGGAGACGACCTTCGGCAATGTGAAGGCGGATGTGCTGGCGCGCTTCTCGCCCGGGTTCGTACGGACGGACTTCGTGGATGTGATCGAGAACTCGGCCTGGCCCGAGTGAGGCGGATATACGGTCCGGCCGGAGCGGGCGGAACGGAGTCCGTCCCTCCGGCGAACACCGGTCCATAGAGGTTTCGTTCGAGATAGACGATGAGTTCGGCCCTGTCATGCGAGATGATCCGAGGCGTGACGACGAGGAAGGGCCGGCCGGCCATGGAGAAACTCGCAGCTGACGATCCGCAACGCATTGGCGCCTACCGGCTGCTGGCACGCCTCGGCGCGGGCGGGATGGGCCAGGTCTATCTGGCGCGCTCCGACCGGGGCCGCACGGTCGCCGTCAAGCTCGTCCACGAGGAACTGGCCGAACAGGAACAGTTCCGCGGCCGGTTCCGGCAGGAGGTCGCGGCGGCGCGACGGGTCGGCGGCAGATGGACGGCGCCGGTGCTGGACGCCGATACGGAAGCGGCGGTGCCGTGGCTGGCGACGGGGTATGTGGCGGGTCCGTCCCTCCTCACGGTCATATCGGGCGGGCCTGCCCGGCCGGGTGGCTCCGGCGGGTCCGGCGGGTCCGGCGACGCGGCGGGCGGTGGCCAGGGGCCGCTGCCGGAACGTTCCGTCCGTATCCTCGCGTCGGGTCTCGCCCACGCCCTCCAGGACATCCACGCGGCGGGCCTCATCCATCGCGACCTCAAACCGTCCAACGTGCTGGTGACGATCGACGGGCCGCGCGTCATCGACTTCGGCATCGCCCGCGCGCTGGAACCGGTCGCCGACGAGAGCCTCACCCGGACCGGCTCGCTGATCGGTTCGCCCGGGTTCATGGCCCCGGAGCAGATTCGCGGCGACCGGGTGACGGCGGCGTGCGACGTGTTCTGCCTGGGCTCGGTTCTGACGTACGCGGCGACGGGCCGTTTTCCGTTCGGTACGGCGGACACGGGCGCGCACGCGCTGATGTTCCGTATCGCCCAGGAGGAACCGGATCTGACCGGACTGCCCGAGGGCCTGGTCGAGCTGGTACGGGGCTGCCTGGAGAAGGACCCGTCCGCGCGCCCCACGACACGGGACGTACTGGCCCGGGTGGGCGAGGCGACGGACTCGGGGGCGGGACCGGGCGGGGAACCGTGGCTGCCCGGCGGGCTGCTCGCCCAACTGGGGCGGCACGCGGTGGAGTTGCTGGAGTACGAGGACCCGACGAGCCAGCAACGGCGACCGGCACCGGGGACGTTGCCGGAGACGGCGCCGGCCTCGGCCCCGAGTCCGAGGCCCGGATCGAACGTGGAGGCGCCCGCGGAGCAGACGCTGCGGCTGGCGCCGACCCGGCCGGCTCCCACCCCGGCTCCGAAGCCCACTCAGGTGATGCCGACCCCGGCTGCTCAGGCACAGGTTCCCGCTCAGGCGCAGACCCAGGCACAGACTCCGACTGCGGCTCCGACTCCGACTCCGGCTCCGGCTCCGGCTCCGGCTCCACAGGCGTACGGCTATCCGCAGCCGCAGCCGGGATTCGGACCGCTGCCGCCCCCTCCCCCGCAGTACTACGCCCAGCACCAGCAGCACGCGCAGAACACGCAGCACCCCGCGCAACAGCCCTCGTCCTTCGGCCCCACCCCTCCGTACGGCATGGCGCCGACACACACCCCGCCCCAGGAGCCCCGGCCCACACCACGCAGCACCCGCGCCACGATCGCGCTGATCGCCGTCGCGGTGATCGTCGCGATCGGCGCGGGCGGTTCGGTGTACGCCTTCATGGACGGCGACGGCACGAAGGACGCCAAGAGCACACAGGTGAGCGATACGGCCGACCCGACGCCCTCGGCCGACGATCCGGCCGGCCCCTCGCCGAAACCGTCCGCCAGCCCCTCCGAGGAGGAGAAGAAGGGCGAGGTGCCCACGGAGTATCTGGGCACCTGGACCGGCGGGGTGACCACCGACGCGGGCTACAGCGCCCGCCAGCTCGTCATCCAGCAGGGCGAGGTGGGCGATACGGTCCTCTCCCTGACGGTGGACGGTCCGCCCGGCAACGGCACGTACCACTGCGTCTTCGAAGCCGCCTTGGCCTCGGCGCCGTCCGCGGACGGGCCACTGCGGATCGGCCCCTCCAAGGTCACCACCGGCGAACCCATGTCCTCCTGCACCCCCGGCACCCCGACGGAACTGACGCTCCAGTCGGACGGCAGCCTGCGCCGGGTCACGACGAGCGGCGAGTCACTGACGTACACCAAGGGGAACTGAGCCGGGAGTTCACGTCCTCTCTTCCGGGGGCCCCAGCGCGTCCGTCAGATGACGCCGGGTATAGGCGTATGCCTCCCGCGCGTCGAGGGCTCCTGCGTCCACGGTCAGAAGCCGCCAGGGAGTCCGCGCGAGGAGGCGGCGGGTCAGGTCCGCCTCGAAGCGGAGATGATCGGCGGCCGAGGAGAGGTCATGAACGGCACGAGTGCCGGGGGAATCCGCCAGCTTCCGTAGGTACCAGTGCTCCCAGGCGGCGCCTTCCCGTTCGACGGCACGTCGCAGCGCAGTCTCCGGGTCGTCGTGGACGTACACCACGGTGACCTGGGCAGGCTCCACGGCGCGGGTCAGTTCTTCCATGACCTGGACGAGACCGCTCTCGTCGTGGCCCCACGCCACGAGGGACGGGATGAAGGGGAGGAGGGCGTCCGTCACCAGGTAGTCCCTGCCCGCCCCCAGTGACTCCTCGACATAGGCGCGCGTGCAGGCGACGAGCGTCGCGGGCCGGACGGCACCGGCTCCACCCGCGAACTCCTCGGCGACGGGCCGGAAGGCCGACCGCGTGAGAATGTCGGCTTCCTCGAAGTGGTCGACCGATGCGCCGGTGCCGGCAAGCCAATCGGTCACAGCACGACACAGGGTGGACTTGCCGACACCGGGACTGCTCCCGATGACGGAGATGAGGTGCGCGGCCATGACGGCAGTCTCGCACCGGACCGGCACCGGGGACAGAACGTGCTGTCGGCGTCGTCAGCGCACTACGTCGAAGACCTGCTTCTGCAGACCGTTGCTGTAGACCTCGTGCTCGATCAGCTTCAGCTGCTGGGTGTCCTTGTCCGTGGTGCTGAACAGGCGCTTGCCGGCGCCGAGCAGCAGCGGGAAGACGAGCAGGTGGTAGCGGTCGATCAGGCCGGCGTCGGAGAGTGCGTGGTTCAGCGAGGCGCTGCCGTGGACGATGATCGGGCCGCCTTCGGTCTCCTTGAGGGCGGCGACCTCGTCGAGGGAGCGCAGGATGGTCGTCTCGCCCCAGTTGGAGACGAGCTTGTCCTCCGTGAGCGTGGTGGAGACGACGTACTTCGGCATCGTCTTGTAGTGCGCGAATTCCGCCATGTCCGGCCACACGGGGCTGAACGCCTCGTAGCTGGCCCGGCCCAGCAGGATCGCGGTGGACTCCTCCTGCTCGCGCCCCTTGATCTCGTACGCCTCGGGGACGAACTCGATGTCCTTGAAGGTCCATCCGGAGTTCCGGTAGCCGGGTTCGCCGCCCGGCCCCTCCACGACGCCGTCGAGCGAGACGAAGGCCGTGCTGATCACAGGACGCATGGGTGTTTCTTCCTCTGACTCTCGAAGTCTTGGCTGGGACGTGTGCTGTGCGCGCGAGCAGTGAGTCGTGAGCACCGCACCAGGATGCGACCGACCAAAATAATTGTCAAGGAAGGGAAAGTTGTCGGCGGGGCGCGGAGCGAGGCACCCGCGCACCCCGCCGCGCTTGAACCCGTTTTCCCCGCGCCCGTAGAGTCCGATCCGGCGGTGGCTGCCGTATCAGAGTCGGGGGGGCCTGATGATCGCGACGATGTTCCGGACCGACGAAGTGCCGGCGGAGCACCGGTTCGACGCTTTCCGCGAGAACATGATCAAAGTGCACGCACCGGCGTACCTCGGCAGCGCCCATGCCGATGACTTCTCGGCGGAGATGCGTCTCGTCCAACTCGGTCGGCTCCGCGTGTGGCCCGCGACCGTCCAGCCGACGCGTATGTGGCGCACGCCCCGGCTGATCCGGCAGAGCGATCCTGAGCAGTACCACCTCACGCTGATGCTGCGGGGCACCAAGCGGTGCACCCTGACCGGGCGGCAGTTCGGCCCCTACGAGATGCATATGACCGACACGTCACGGCCCTATTCGCTGGATGTGGTCTGCGACCGGGGAGAGGTCGGACTGATCGGTGTCGAGTTCCCCAAAGCGCTTGTGCCCTTCCCCCTGGACGCGGTCGGCCGGCTGGTCGACCGGCCGCTGCCGGGAGGCGAGGGCATCGGTGCCCTGCTGGCGAACTACCTCACCGGCCTCAGCCGGCACACCGACTCGTACCGGCCCTCGGACGCGCCACGGCTGGAAACGGTCCTGACCGACCTCTTCTCGGCCGTACTGGCCCACCATCTCGACGCCGAGACCATGCTCCCGCCCGAAGCACACCAACGGACCATGGTCCTGCGCATCCGGTCGTTCATCCGGAGGCGGCTCCACGACCCGGAACTGACTCCCGCCACCATCGCCGCGGCCCACCACATCTCCACCGGATACCTCCACCGCCTCTTCCGCCTCCACGACGAGAGCACCACGGTCGCCGCCTGGATCCGGCACCAGCGGCTGGAGGCCGCCCGCCGCGACCTCGCCGACCCCGCCCAGCAGGCCGTCCCGGTCCATCACATAGGCCACCGCTGGGGGTTCAGCCACCACACCGCCTTCACCCGCGCCTTCCGCGCCGCCTACGGCGTTCCGCCGAGGGACTACCGACAGGCGGCCGGCGAGTTCGCTCAGACGCAGTCGTTGGTGGCGTCCCAGCAGGTCTCCTCCGGGAAGGGATCGCCACCGCCGCCGCCACTGCCGCCGCCGCCACTGCCGCCGTCATCCTGAGGAGGCGTGTACGTCGAGGGCGGGGGTTCGTACGAGGGCGGTGGTTCGTAGGGGGGCGGTTGCGGTGTCCGGGAGCTCGGTTTCGTCTGCGGTTGTGCTGAGCGCGTCGTCTTCTCGGCCGGGTCCGGTTGCACCGCGTCCCGCGTCCGGCCGGGTTCGGGTTCGTCCTTGCTGGGCTTCGGGACAGTGCTGCTGGATGTCCTGTCCGCCGGGGAACGACTGGCCGTCTTCTCCGGGGAGACCGTGACCGCCGGTCCGCTCGTCCGGGTGTCCTGCGGCTCCGCGGTGTCATGGCTCGGGCGGAGAATGCCGGTGGCCGCGGCTGCCAACAGCACGATCGCGGCAGCGGCCGTGACGGCCACGCCTCCCCGCCGAGCACGAGCACGGCGCAGGACCGCCTTCGCCCCCGCCGGAGCGGTGTTCGCTCTCCTCGGCGCGGTGGCGGAGTCTTTCCGTACCACTTCCTCGGCGAGGACAGCGGGGGCAGCGGGGGGAACGTCGGACGTCGGCTCGGCTGCTGTTGGAGGCGCGGTCGCGATCTCCTGTGCTTGCGTACCGGTAACGGGCTTTGGGGCTTCGCCTGCCGCTTCAGCGGTGTCGGTGTCGCCCGCCTCGGCGCCTGCCCTGTCGTCCGCCTCGTCGTCGGCACCGTCCGGGGTCTCTTCCACCGATCCGCTGTGCGGGTCCTGTCGCGGCTCCTGCGGCGGTTCCTGCCCCGGCTCCTGCCCCGACTCCTGCGCGGCAGACGGTGAGTCCGCCGGAGACACGGCGTCACCGGCCTGCCGCTCGGTCTCGACAGCCAGACGCTTGCGGACCTTCACCCAGTCCTCGACCGCGGCCTCATCACCGCCGCAGGCCCGCACGAAAGCGGACAGCAAGTCCTCCCGGGGGAGTTCCTTCCTGCTCAGCACGCCGGCGAGGGTCGCACGCGGCAGTACGTCCCCCACCGCCCCCGCACGACGCTCCAACTCCCGGTAGCTCAGATCCGCCCACTGCCGTAACTGACGCATGACCGCCACGAACTCCGCGGAGTCCTTGACGTCATGCGGCCGCGGCATTCCCCCGTCCACGCCGTTTCCCCCATCTCTTTTGTCGGAGATCAGACATCCACGGGCAGCTTAGGAGAGCGCGCCCGCTCGGGTGGACACCGAGGGGGAAAGCCCAGTGGACGAGCACGGCCTGACACGACGCGATGCCCGGAAGTCGGTCGCCCGAGGGTGATATCCCCCCCCGGGCGAACCGACTTCCGCCGGGCAAGCGACCCGCGGGGGCTACGCGACGGCCACGATGTCGTCGTCGGCGCTCGTGTCCTTGGAGTCCACCGACCACTTCTGTCCTGTGCTGTTGACCGTGACGGTGAACGTGATGTCGTTGTGGTCGCACAGCGGGCTGAGCTTGGTCCCCAGGCAGGTCTTGTGCTCGACGTCCTGCTGCAGGATGTACTGACTGTCCGTGGACTTGAGGAGGGCGGGAGCGGGCTCCGGGGTGACCGACGCGCCCCAGAAGAAGTCACCGGCTGTCGTCGTGGTGCCGTAGATGCGCATGGTGGTGCCGGACGTCAGGTTCCCGTCCGAGTCGACACACCGGGTGATCCGCAGCTTGAGATCGGCGGACTTGATGTCCACCACGTGATTGCGGACCTCATAGTCGGCGGTGTCGGTCGAGCAGTCCGGTTGCGTGGTCTTCCGGGGCGCCGGAATCGCCGCTCCCGCGTTGGAGATGGTGTCGGCGGGCTTCCCCGAGGCGTTGGCGTTGGCGCCGGTGGAGAGGACACCGCTGGTGGCGGCCAGGGTTCCGCCGCCTGCGAGCAGGGTGCCGGCGAGGGCCGCGACCACCAGGGTGCGGGTCCGCCGAGTACGGGTCTGCCGGGTACGGGTCCGCCGGGTACGGGTCATGCGCATGGTCTTTCCTCCTGCGTTGCTGAGATGAGTGAGTTCCGGGCAGCCGGGCAGCCGGGCGGCCTTGGGCCGGGGCGTACTCGGCGGGTTTCGCGCTGCCTGCGGTCGTCGACACCGGTGAGCGGCGGAGCGGGGCCCGGCGCACGTCCGACAGCGCCTTCGACGGGGCGCCGGCCGGCGGTGCGGGGCGGTGGAATGAGCGTCGCCCGGCTGCCGCCTGCCGGGCAACAGAGTGCGGCGGCCCGGACAGTCCGGGATCGTCTGTGCTGGTCAAGGGCCATGTCCAGGGGTGGGACACCAGTCTGTCCAACAGGGCGCCGAGCGGTGTGGAGCGTCCCGGACCGTCCCGGCCGCCTGAAGATCTGGCGGGACACCGACAAGGCGGACAGCCTCGTCGCAGGCCGTGAGATCCCGGCCGTTCGAAGGGGGTTGAGATGGCACGGCACGCCACGCTCCGGAAGCCGCGGCGGGCGGCACGGGAGCTCAGGAACCGTGATCGACGTCAGGCGCCGGCGGCTCACGGCAGGCACAGGGCCTCCCGAACGGGTGCTTCCCGTGCGGGGCGGATTCGCTCCCACACCGGCGGGCGGCTGCTGGCGGACGCCGGGTTGGTGCTCGCCTTCGTGCTCTCCCTCTTGGGGGGAGTGCAGTTGTCCATGCGCGGCCCGGCGGAACCGTCCCCCGACCGGCCGACGGTCACATCCCGGCCGCAGGAGCAGGCCGGACCCGGCTCCACGCGGTCGGTGCCGTCGACGCCCGCGACGCCGGAGAGGCCCACCAAGCCGAAGGCCGAGCCCCCGGGCGTCAGGAAGCACACGGTGCGGCCCGGCGACACCCTGTGGGAACTGGCCCGTACTTACGGCACCACCACGGAGCGACTACAGCGGCTCAACGGCCTGGGACACTCAACGCTGATCTCCGCCGGGCACATACTGCGAGTGCCCCCCGAGCCGGGCGCCGCGGCGCGCTGACGCGTGGAGCTCGTCGCCGTCCAGGCGTCCCGGGTCGGATGGGCTCGCCGCGAGGACGGCCGTGCGGACGAAGGCGGCGATGGACGGTGAGTGCGAGTCGCGGGGCCAGGACACGGCGATCGTGGCGGGCTCCACGTCGTGGACGGGGAGGTAGGCGATCTCGGGGCGTGGGTAGCGACGGGCGACGGAGGCGGGAAGGAAGCAGACCATCCCGCTCAGCTCGACCAGCCGAAGGATCTCCGGGAGGTCGGTGTGGCCGCCCGCCGACGGACCCGGGTCACCGCCGGCGTCGGGGCCGAACCGGTCCTGGAACGTGGTGCCCTCGTGGAACGCGGTGTCCTTGTGGAACGCGGTGTCCTTGTGGAACGCGCTCAGGCTGTGGGCGTCATAGTCCACCCCCTGGTCCGCGGGCGAACCACCCGGAAGGCCGCGGTGTGCCAGGTCGGCCAACCGGAGACCGGACCGCGCGGCCAGCGGGTCGTCGGCCGCGACGGCGAGCAGGAACGGCTCGCTGATCAGGGGCTCCGCGTCGAGGCCGCGGTCATCGAAGGGGCTGAGGAGCAGGGCGACGTCCGCACGGCCGTCGCGCACCATCTGCGCCTGCTCGCCGTACCGCCCGAGGAGCAGTTCGACCGGCAGGGCCGCCGGGTCCTCGGCGTAGAGGTCCAGGATGCGGGGCAGCAGCCCGCCGTCCAGGTCAGGCTTGAGCGCGAGCCGTAGCCGTGGGGTGGCCGCACCGGCCCGCTGGGCCCTGCGCCCGGCGGCGCTGACGGCGTCGAGCGCGGTCCGCGCGTCGTACAGCAGGGCCTGCCCGGCGGGCGTGAGGGCGACCTGACGGGTCGTGCGCCGCAGAAGTGGCACACCGAGCCGGCGCTCCAGCTGCCGGATCGCGCGGGACAGCGGTGGCTGCGCCATGCCGAGCCGCTCGGCGGCACGTGCGAAATGCAGTTCTTCCGCGACCGCGACGAAGTACCTGAGCTGCCGGGTCTCCAGGTCATTCATATCTCAAAGGTATCAATGCCTACCGGATCGGTCCTTCAGGGGCGAGGCCGGCCGGGATTGACTGAAGAGGAAGGTGACCGGTCGAGAAACCAGGAGTGGAGCCATGCGAGCTGTCGCGGTGCGGCGGGCCGGAGACGCCCCCGAACTGATGGAACTCCCCGTTCCACGCCCCGGACCCGGCCAGATCCTGGTCCAGCTTGCCGCGGCGTCCCTGAATCCCGTCGACATGGGCATCGCCGCGGGCTTCTTCGAGGGCACCGTCCCCCACGTTCACCCCATCGTCCTGGGCGTCGACGGCTCGGGCCGCGTCGTCGCGGCCGGAGAGGCGGTACGGGGGCTCAGCCCCGGGGACACCGTGCACGGGCAGTTCCTCGGCGCCCCGCTCGGCAACGGCACGTTCGCCGAATACGCGCTGGTGGCGGAGCACCCGGACGCCGGCGCGCTCCAGCGCGTCCCCGACGGCATGAGTGCCGAACTCGCGGCGGCACTGCCCACCGCGGGGATGACCGCGCTCGGCATCCTCGACGCCGTCTCCCTCCGCGCGGGCCAAACGGTTCTCGTCGTGGGTGCCACCGGCGGGGTGGGTGTCCTGGCCGTCCAGCTGGCCGCTGCGACGGGCGCGGAGGTCATCGCGACCGCCCGACCGGACTCGGACGCGTGGCTGCGGAGCCTCGGTGCCACCAGGACCCTGGACCACACCGCGCGGCCCGGTGTGGCGGAGCGGGTCCGCGCGTCGTACCCCGGCGGGATCGACGCCGTCCTCGACCTCACCCGCGACCCGGACCGCTTCCGTGCGTACGCGGGACTGGTCCGGGACGGCGGCGCGGCCGTCTCCGCGGCCCTGGTCGCGCCGCCCGATCTGCTCGCCTCCGAGCGGATCACCGTGACCAACTTCCAGCTGCGTGACAAGCCGGACCTGCTCGCCCGTATCACCGCCGAGGCCGCCGCCGGCCGACTCACCGTCCCCATGCAGCAGACCATCGGCCTGGACGAGGTCCCGGAGGCACTGCCCCGGCTCACGGCGGGCGGCGCACGCGGCAAGACGGTGGTACGGATCCGTCCCTGACACCCCCCTGGCACCCGGGACCACGTCCCCACGGGTGACCGCGTCGCCCCCAGCGACACCACCACACCACACACCCTGGAGACACATCATGAGCAAAGGATCCGCGATCGTCGTCGGCGTGGGCCCCGGCCTCGGCCTGGCCCTGGCCCGGGCCTTCGCCGAGGACGGCCACCCCGTGGCACTGCTCGGCCGGGACCCCGGGCGCCTGGAGGGATACGCCGCCACGCTGACCGCCGAGGGCCGCACAGCGGGCGCCTACCAGGCCGACGCCACCGACCCGGAGGCCCTGCGAGCGGCCCTGGTCCGGGCGGCGGACGACCTGGGAGCACCCGAAGTGCTGGTGTACAACGCCGCGTTGCTGACCAACGACACCCCCACAGGGCCGGACGCGGCCGAGTTCACACACGCCCTCGCGGTCAATGTCACGGGCGCCATGGTCGCGGCCCGCACGGTCCTCCCCCTGCTCGCCGACCAACGGGGCACGCTGCTGTTCACCGGCGGCGGCTACGCCCTCGATCCGTCACCCGAGTCCACCACGCTGTCGGTCGGGAAAGCGGCGCTCCGGGCATACGTCCAAGCCCTGCACAAGCAGCAGCAGGACTCGGACGTCCATGTGACGACAGTGACCGTGGCCGGCATCATCGGCGGCGAAGACCCCCGCTTCGCGCCCGAGCGCCTGGCCGCGGCCTATCTCGGCCTCCACCACCAGCCACGGGACCAGTGGGAGGCCGAACTCCTCTACGCCTGATCCCCCGCCGGCCGCAGGCCGGCACGTAAACGCCCCGGCCGGACCTGTTGGCCTGACAGGTCCGACCGGGGCGCGGTTCCACGTCCGGTCAGTGCGAGAAGTTGACCTTCGCCATGAGGGCGGCGGGCGAGGTGGACATGACGCGGATCTTCGGGGTGGCGGCGCTGTTGCCCCACGGCACGCTGATGCGGGTGGTCGTGCTCACGCCGCCCGCGACGCCACCGGCCTTGTACCAGGTTCCCTTGCCCTGCGGGGAGACGCCGAAGACCTCGACCACAGCACGCTGCTGGCCGGCGTACTTGTCGCCCCACAGCTCGTAGGTGAGCGACTTGGTCGTCTTGCTGCCGATGAAGGCGCACTCGGACTGCCCGGTGACCCACTTGCCGGGAAGGCCGATGGCGGAACCCTGGCACTTCTTCGCGGTGGCCGCGCTGCCCTGCTGCCGTCCGGCGCCCGCCATGGAGACGGTGTCGTCAGCCTTGGCCCCGGCCCGGTTGCTGGTGTCGAACGCGCCGCCCGCACTCGCGGCCACCGTGCCCCCGGCGAGGAGACAGCCGGCGAGAGCGACGATCGCCAGCGGACGGATCCTGCTGGTTTCGGCATTGCGGATACCCATGGTGATGCTCCTTGTGGACGTGATGGTTTCGGGCCGCCCCAGAGGGCCGACGCCGTATCTTCTGCGAAGCGCTCCTGCCGCCGGTGCTTACGTACCGCTGGTGCGTACGTGCCTCTGTGGTGCGTACGTGCACTGGCCGACCGACCGGCAGGGCATGCCCGGCACCGGCCTCCGGAGGGCGCCTTGTTCAGGCGCCGGCCGGGCGGTGCGGGGCGATGAGAGAAGCTTCGCGGCTTCCCGCAGAACGGGGCAATGGGATGCGGCGGCTGGGACAGTCCAGGTTCGTCCCTGCTGGTCAGGGGCGGTATGGGGAGGTGTCCGGGCGGTCTGTCCCGACGGGGTTCGCGCGCTCGGACGGACCGGGACTGTCCGGGACGGGTGAGGATCTGGCGGGACACCACAAGGGCGATACAGCCTCGTCCCGGAGCCGTGGAAGTCGCGGCCCGAGAGGGAGGTTGTGATGGCGCAGCAGACGCTGCTCAGGCCCGCGCGGCAGGCTGCGCAGCAGGAGCGGCCGGGAACGGCGAAGGCACAGGCGCGGACACAGGCGCGGGTTCAGGCGCGGGCAGTGGCGCGGGCACGGGTTCAGGCACGGGCAGGGGCGGATGCGGGGGCGGGGGTTCGGGCCGAGGGGCCGGTGTCGCACCGCAAGCCGCGGACCCGGAGCAGCCGTTCCGACAGGCTGTGGTCGGTGGCCTCGCTGGTGGTG
>NZ_JAMHJQ010000013.1 GCF_023534745.1 Streptomyces sp. 35G-GA-8 | reverse complement strand
CCGGCGTCCCGCCCGGCCCCCGCGCGCCCCGCGTCCGGCCGTTCGGCCCCCGCTCCCGAGCGGCGCGCCCCCGAGCGGCGCGCACGGCCCTCGGGCGCCGCGGCGGAACGCGCCCGGCGCGCGCAGCGGCTCCAGGTCCTCGCCCGCAGGCGCCGTACCACCATGGTTCTCTTCCTCGCCTTCACCCTGGGCACGATCGTCGCGGCGGTCGGCGGCCTCGGTTTCCTCTGGGCGCCTGCCCTCCCGGCCGTACTCCTGAGCGTGTACATCGTGCATCTGCGCGGTCAGGAGCGACGCCGCTTCGCGTTCACCATGGACCGCCGCAGGGCCGAGGCCGCCGCGCAGCGGCTCCGCGAGAACCGCCCGCGCCGCCACCAGCCGTCGACGGCCGCCACGGGCGAGCCGGACGAGGAGCCCGAGCCCGGCCCCGAGCCGCCCGCCCCCGTCCCCACCGTCTCGCCCCAAGAGGCGGGCCGCCGCGCCCTGGTCGAGCAGACCGACCACGCGGAGTGGGTGGACCAGCAGCGCGAACGCGGCCCGGCGAGCGGCGACAGCTGGGACCCCGTACCGGTCCCGCTCCCCACATACGTCACCGCCCCGGTCGCTCCCCGCGCCACCGGCGGTGTCGAGGTCGGCGACCCGGAAACGTGGAGCGCGGCCCGCTCCTCCACGGCCGAACCCACCGCGGAGCCTCCACCGGCACCCCGCGCCCCGGCACCCCGCCGCACGCGCGACCGCGGCAGGACCCCGCTGTTCGACCAGTACGACGAGGACGACCGCCCCCGCGCGGCCAACGAGTGAACCACCGCCCCCCACCCCGTCCCCGCTCCCCGCGGCCACCACCCGGCCCGGTGACCCGGTGACCAGCCGCTAACGGATTTCCGAGCACGGCGGCGGGAGTGCTAAGGTTTCACTCGTTGCAAGGGCCTGTGGCGCAGACTGGTAGCGCACCTCGTTCGCATCGAGGGGGTCAGGGGTTCAAATCCCCTCAGGTCCACAACAACATGGCCGTTCATGGGTTCATCCCCGAATGGTTCACGAGATCCCGGTCAGACGGTCACCGTCCGACCGGGATCTTGTCGTTTGAGCCTTCTCCTTCAGGATCCTCATGTCCCTCGGGATCCTGATGCTTGCCCCGCACTACTCAGCCGGATCTGAGTAGCGACGCTCAAGAGCGCCGGGAGCACGCTTCGTAGCATCGCCCCCATGGAGGCGCCAGAGAGAAGCACGGACGGTGGCAGCGGCGACGGTGGCGGCAGCAGGGAACAGCGGTGGTTCGTCGGCTGCGCGACGGCGCTGTCCGTTCTCACCGTCCTGGGACTGCTGGGGATTTGGGGTCTCTCCGAAGCGGAGAAGGGCCTGGACGGATATGGCCAGCTGGAGGAGACGGCTCAGGGTGCTTCCGGCAGCGTGGCCGACCCGCTGGCGCCCGGGACCACCGCGCGGTACGAGGACGGGCTCAAGGTGACCGTGAGCGGGCCGCTCCCGGAGCCGGAAGGGCGTACCTACAGCTTCACCGTCACGTACGAGAACGGAACAGACGAACCACTGAGCCCCGGTGGCGGCTCCGCGGACGAAAGCGTCTCCGAGTACGGGCCGGCCCCTCTTGTCGTACGTGCCGGCGAACCCCTCGACGACTACGGGCCCGACGACGGAAGCACGAGTGACTGGCTCAACCGTCTGGAGGCAGGCGCGGCGCTTCTGCCGCGGCTCGGCGCAGGCGAGACGGTCACCGTGCCGGTACGTGTCGCCGGGAGCGCTGCGGGGATGCCGATCACGGTGGAAGTGGCGCCACCGGACGACGGGTATCGCGAAGCGGCGTACTGGCAGCTCACACTGGGCTGACACCGGACACACCGGCTCGGTCGGCGGACCACGAGACGGTCCGCGCGCATCGAGAGCGGCTACGGCGGGTTCACGTCCGTTGCCCGCGGGCCCGTGGCTCCTCGCCTGCCCCGTCTCCGGCCGTTCGTCCGAGTGGCTTGTCCCGATGGCCCGGCGGGCGGCGCCGGGGCAGCGTGGGACGTATGACAGAGACCCCGGCCGTCGCCGCGGGCCCCGGCCGGACGGAGCCCCGGGCCGGCGGCGGGTGGGTGGGCCGTGGGTTCGCCTGGCCCGTCGCTGTCGCGGTGGCGTACACCCTCCTCCAACTGGTCCTCGTCGTGCCCGGGTCGGGTCTCGGCTGGGACGAGACGGTCTACGTCAGCCAGGTCGCCCGGGACGCCGAAGCCGCCTTCTTCAGCGCGCCTCGCGCCCGGGGCATCACCTTCCTCATCGCGCCGGTGACCGTCCTGACCTCGTCCGTCGAAGTCCTTCGTGTCTATCTCGCGCTGCTGTCGGGCGGCGGTCTCCTGCTCGCGCTGTGGGTGTGGCGACGGCTGCTCCCGGCACCCGTACTCGCCCTCGCCGGCGCGCTGTTCGCCGGACTGTGGATCACCGTCCTCTACGGTCCGCAGGTCATGCCGAACCTGTGGGTCGCGCTGGGGTCCCTGTTCGCGGTCGGCTGCTTCCTGCGGGCCGTGCGCGACCGGTCCGACCGCGCCGCCCTCGCCGGCCTGTGCGGGGGCGTGGCGTTCGTCGCGCTCATGCGGCCCAGCGACGCCTTCTGGCTCGCCCTGCCGCTCGCCGCCTGCGCGCTTCTCGTCGGGGCGTGGCGCAGCCCGCTCCCGCTGCTGGCACTCGCCGCGGGTGCGGCCCTCGGCTGCGCGCCGTGGGCCGTCGAGGCGTACGTCGGTTACGGCGGCCTCCCCGCGCGGCTGCGGCGCGCCAGCGCGATCCAGGGGGACCTGGGCTGGCATCTCGCCTTCGACGACCAAGTGCGCGCGCTCGACGGGCGGCTGCTCTGCCGCCCCTGCGACATTCCGTGGCGGCGGCCCGTCACGGCGGTGTGGTGGTTCGTGCTGCCGCTTCTCGTGCTGTGCGGGGTGCTGGCCGCGGCGCGCGCGAAGAGGGCGGCCGTCGTGGTGGTGCCGACGCTGGCCGGGCTGTCGATGGCGGTGCCGTACGTCCTGCTCATCGGCTACGCGGCGCCGCGCTTCCTTCTCCCCACCTACGCGTTGCTCGCGCTGCCGGCGGCGACGGGTCTGGCCAGGATCGGCCGGGCGGCGCGGCCGCGGCCCCTGGCGGTGGGCGCTCTCGCCGCGCTGCTGGCAGGGCATCTGGCGGTGCAGTACGCGGTCCTCGACAGCGCCGCCGCGCGTGGCCGTACCAACAGGGTGGCGTTCGGCAAGGTGGCGGCGGAGCTGGCACGCCAGGGCGTACGGCCGCCCTGTGTGGTCAGCGGCGCGGAGGCCGTACGGCTCGCCTATCTCGCCGGCTGCGCGTCACGGCAGACCGGGGGCCACGACGGCTCCATCACCCCCGCGGGGCTCGTCGCCCTCGCCCGCGACCGGCCGGTGGCCGTCGTGGTGGCGGGGGAGGGCGCGCCGCCCGCGTACACCAAGGGGTGGCGCGTTCTGCGCCTTCCCGATCTGCCGGGCCAGAGCGACTGGCACGCCTGGCTCTCTCCATCCACGCGGGGCACGTCCGCGCGCGGCCAGATGAAGCGGACGGAGAAACAAGTCTCGTACTGAAAAACGAAATTGAGAGAGCGATGTCCCGAAGTGGCATGCGGGGTCCCCCACTTGGGTGAAGCGGGCTCACGGATATTCCCCGGGGGCCACTACTGTGCCGCAGCATGACCTCTATCAATTCCGGCTCGATCACTGCGCGGAACGCCTCCCGGCTGGGCACTCTCTCGGTTATTTCCTGGACCAGCGATCCCGCCGACGGCGAACGCAACCCGCCTTTCCTGCTCGCCTATTCACTCGGGGACGGCAGGGACGGGACGGAGGCCGGCGAGGAGACGATGCGCACGGTGCTCGCCGAGATCGGGCTGATCCCCGGCGGCGATCTGGTGGATGCCTCGAAGAACCCCAACGTGCCGATCACGCTGCTGGTGGAGGCGGGCCGCGCCGTACTGACGATGCCGTATCTGAACGCGCAGTGCCCCGTCCCGCCGGGGTGGGAGCGCGACGCGCGGGATCACGGGCAGGTCTACTTCATCGTCGCCACCCGGCCCTGGGCCGAGGCGACACCGGGCAGGCCCGTCACCGAGGAGCAATTGCGTGCCTTCGCCGGTGACGAGGCGATGCTCACCAGCGCGGCGCACTGCCTGGTGCCGGTACGCAGCCTGCGCGGCTGAGCGTCGGAAGCGCGGACGGACAGACACCGGATGACCACCGGAGGCAGGGGAGCAGCGGACGTGATGACAACGGCACTGGCCCGGAACAGGACCACCGACGAGCGTACGGAGGGCACCGGCGGTGGCGGTGCGTGGGGCGGCGGCCGGGCCTTCGCGTTCGTACTGATGATCAGCGGAGCGGCCGGGCTGCTCGCGGCCTGGGTGATCACCCTCGACAAGTTCAAACTGCTTGAGGACCCGGACTTCACCCCGGGATGCAGTCTGAATCCGGTGGTCTCCTGCGGGAACATCATGAAGAGCGAACAGGCCTCGGTCTTCGGATTCCCCAACCCGATGCTGGGGCTTGCCGCGTACGCGGTGGTCATCGGCGTCGGCGCGGGGCTGCTGGCCGGGGCGCGCTACCGGCGCTGGTTCTGGCTCGGTCTGAACGCGGGAACGCTCTTCGGCGTCGGCTTCTGCACCTGGCTCCAGTACCAGTCGCTCTACAGCATCAACTCGCTGTGTCTGTGGTGCTGTCTGGCCTGGGTCGCCACGATCGTGATGTTCTGCTACGTCACCGCGCACAACGTCGAGCACGGGATCCTGCCCGCGCCCGCGGGCCTGCGGAGCGCGCTCGGCGAGTTCCACTGGGTGCCGCCGGTGCTGTGGACCGGAGTCATCGGGATGCTCGTCCTGACCCGCTGGTGGGACTTCTGGACCAGCTGATCCGCTGGACCAGCTGAGCCGCGTCGGCCGAATCCGGGCCGGGCCACGGGATCCGGACGGGCTACCGGGTCCGGGGAGGCTACACGGGGTCCGGGTCGGCTACGGGGTCCGGGCCCTCGCGAGGCCCGGACCGTCCGGAATCCGCTGCCGGAGACTACTTCCCGAGCGGAAGCCCACCGAGCAGCTTGTTGCCGGTCGACGTGCCGACGATCTCCTTGGCGCCCGTCTTGCCCGACGTCTTCTTGCCGGCCGTCTTGCCGTTCGCCTTGCCACCCTTCTTCTTGTTCAGGGTGTCCGTGACGCCCTTCACGGCGTTCAGCACGGACCCCGGGTTCTCGGTGTCCAGCGCGTTGGTGTTCAGCGGCCTGGGGTCCTTGAGGCCCTCGCTCAGCACGGTCTCCAGTCCGCCGTTGAGGCTCATGCCCTCGGCGGCGAACGCCGGGGTGGCGGCACCCAGAGCCATCACGGAACCGGCGACAACGGCGGCGACCTTCATGGGCTTCATGGTGAATCCTTCTTTCAGCGATGTCTGTTGCGAGGCAACTCACGCTTCGCACAGGCCTCTTGGAGATCCCATTCGCGCGGTCGCTCGTCATCAGTAACGACGTGTGCGCGCGGCGGAAACTCCGTCGGGAAGGAATTCTGGACAGGCCACTCGAATGAAGGGAACTCGCCCTGTTCCCGTGTCGAACGAGCGGTCGGCCGAAGGCCGTTCAGGGCTGCTGGGGCTCGGTGGCGGTGGCGGGTTCGAGCAGTGAGTCCGTGGTCTTCTGCAGGGTCACCACGACATTGGCCACCCCGTCGGCCTCGGCGGTGGCCTTCAGCGCGGCCACGGCGTCTCTGATGGCCTTGGTGTGCTTCTCGATGTCCGCGGGCGAGAGTTCGCCGCCGGGAGCCTTCAGCGCCGCCTGGACCAGATCGGCGACAGGCTTCAGCAGGTCACCTACGTCCGCCAGGGGCTTGGTCTCTGACGCGGGCGAAGCGGGTGAAGCGGGTGACGCAGGCGCCGTGGGTGCCGCGGGTGCCGTGGGTGCCGCCGGACCCGGCGCGGGGGCCGGCGAGCTGTCGGCGCCGGTGTCGCGCGAGAGTGCATGGGCGGCGGCCGGGGCCGCGGCGCCGAGCACGAGCGCGGCACACACGGCGCCGGTCGTGACACGGCGGGTGAGCTTGAGACGCATACCTGTGTCCTTTCGGGACGAGGAGGAACGTTCTCCTCACCGTCCGTTCCCCGCGCGGGGCCCGCAACCGAGAGGGCATCTCCCGTACGGTCCGTCAGACGGCGCCCGGATCTGTCCCGGCCCGCTCCGCCCCACCTCTCACCTGGCCCGACGTGCCCGGACGGCGTCCGCGTGATGCCGCGCGGCGCCGCCGGACGAGTGGACACGCGGGCACGTAAGGGTGACCCCCGGACAGCGGAAGAGCCGCTCTGTCCCGAGGGAGAGAGCGGCTCTCGCGTGCGACGCCGACGCGATGTCGGCGTGACGCCGAACAGGGACGGCGAAGGTCGTCAGTTGTTGACGCAGGTGTTCCCGAAGGCCGGGTTGAGCAGGCCGATGACGTCGATCGTGTTGCCGCAGACGTTCACGGGCAGGTGGATCGGGACCTGAACGACGTTGCCGGAGATGACACCCGGGGAGCCGACAGCCGCGGCTTCCGCACCGGCGTCGGCGAAGGCGGCGCCGGAGGCTCCGGCGACAGCGGCGGCGGCCGCGGTGGAGAGAACAACAGCCTTGGCGATACGCGACATGGAGAAGGGCTCCTCGGTCGAAAGGGACGCTATGCGCGCCGGGCGCGATTGCCCGACTTATGCATCAACGCCGAGGGCGCCCGTCGGTTGCGCGTCCGAATGAGTGACGCCCCGTGTGTCACCTGGCCGAGGCGCGGCGACCCGCGGAGTGAGGAACAGCCGCTCGTAAGAGTCCTTTTGTACGTTCGGCGTGATTCAGCGCGTCTCACGTGATTTTCACTCCGCCCTCTGTAAAGGTGCCTTCTTGTTTCGATCTTCGAGACGGAGTGCCAATTTATGGAATTCGGCGTTTCTTGGGGTCGTAATGAAATCGAGGGAACTGGATAACTCAAGTGTTCGATTCGGCGTGAGGCGTGACCCCAGCCGCGCCGGTGCGTTTTTCGTAGGAGCGGACAACCGGAACTGAACTCCGGGCGCCCGGAGCCCGCTCGAAGAGATCGTTTTCCCGTATCCACGAGTGGAGGAGTTGCGCGTGCGGCCACAACGGCACCGGCCCGGGACCGGCTTCACCGCTCTTCATCTCGTCCAGCCGGTCGACGGCGGAGTGGCCAGGGTGGTTCTTGATCTGGTCGGGGCGCAACTGGAGGCCGGTGTACGGGTGGCCGTCGCCTGTCCCGGGGAAGGGCCGCTGGCCGCGGCGGCTGCGCGGCTCGGCGCCGAGGTCCATGGCTGGCGGGTGACCCGCGACCCCGGGCCAGGACTGGTCCGTGAGGTTGCGCAGGCGGCTCGGGTGGTACGGCGGGTCGGGCCCGATCTGGTGCACGCCCACAGCGCGAAGGCCGGACTGGCCGGACGGCTCGCCGTCCGTGGCCGGGTGCCCACCGTCTTCCAGCCGCACGCCTGGTCGTTCGAGGCGGTCGGGGGCATGACGGGCCGGCTGGCCGGGTGCTGGGAGCGCTGGGCCGTCCGGTGGACCGACCGGGTCGTATGCGTCAGTGACGCGGAACGGCGCACCGGCGAGCGGGCCGGAATCCGTGCCCCCTGGTCCGTCGTCCACAACGGAGTCGATGTCGGACGGTTCGGTGCCGCGGGCGCGGGTGCCGTGGCGGGGCCGTCCGGTCCCGCGGACATGGCCGACACCACCGCCGCGCGCGCCGCGCTCCCGCAGTTGGCCGCCCTCCCGCCGGGCACACCCCTCGTGCTGTGCGTCGGGCGGCTCTGCCGGCAGAAGGGCCAGGACATCCTGTTGCGGGCCTGGCGGCAGATCCTCCTCCAGTTGCCCCGGGCGCGGCTGGTCCTCGTCGGGGACGGTCCGGACGCCGACGTACTGCGCGCCGCCGCGCCGCCGTCGGTGCTCTTCGCCGGAGCCGTAGCGGACACCGCGCCCTGGTACCGGGCGGCCGATCTGGTCGTCCTGCCCTCGCGCTGGGAGGGCATGGCGGTGGCGCCGCTGGAGGCCATGGCGAGCGGCAGGGCCGTCGTCCTCAGCGATGTGGACGGCGCGCGCGAGAGCCTGTCGCCCGGTCACGAAGCGCTCTGTCTCATTCCGCCGGAGGACCCGCCCGCGCTGGCGGCGGCCATCGGCGCTCTGCTCCGCGACGCGCCACTGCGCGAAGCCATCGGCCGCCAGGGCCATCAGCACGTACTCAGCACCTATGACGTGCGGCAGACAGCGCGGGCCATCGCGGACGTGTACCGCGAAGTCGCCTCAGTGCCGCGCCCCGAACGCAGGGAGCCGATTCCCCAGTGACCACGGAAAGCACCAGCGTTCCGCCGCCGACCGGGCGGGCGCGGACAGCGGAACAGGCCATGGGGCAACAGGCCCTGGGACAACCGGCGGTGGGACAACAGACGGTGGGACAGCAGGCACTCGGACAGCAGGCGCTCGGGCAGACCGTCGGACCGCAGACCCCGGGGCCGGGGGCCCTGGGGCAGCAGGTCCTGCGGCGTGCCCCGATCGCCTCCCCCCGCGACGCCTCGGACCGCCTCGCGTCGCCGGCCCGCCGGCCCGCGCGCGCCACGCTGCGCTTCGCCCTCCCACTCATCGCCTCGGACCTGTTCGCGGCGCTGCTGTCCACCGTCGTGCTCAACGACGAGCAGCGCGACGCCGTTCTTGTCGTCCAGCTCCTCGTCTGGGTGACGGTACTGAACGCGTCCGCCGGGCTCTACCGTCCCGGTGTCGCCCTGTCGGGGCTGGATCAGCTGCCCGCGCTGGCCGCCCGGATCGCGGTGGCCTGGTGCGCCGCCGCGGCCGTACTCGCCGCGTTCCTCCCCGCGCTGGCCGTGGGTGTACCGGCGCTGCTCGGCGGCTGCGCGCTCCAACTCGTCGTCGCCTGCGGCTGCCGCTCGCTCCTGCACACCCGGCGCCGTGCCGTGGCGCGCAACCGGCTGCGGTCCGCGCTGGTCGTCGGGTCGGGACAGGCCGCGCGGCGGCTGGCCGCGCTGCTCGCCCAGCATCCCGAGTACGGCCTGCGGCCCGTCGGGATCGCCGGGCCCGCCCAGGACGAGGACGAGCCGGACCGGGCCGCCACCAGACCCGGCGGGCGGGACGGCGCGGTGCCGGACGCCCCCGCCCTGCCGGTGCTGACGTCGGCCGAGGAGATCCACCGGGCGGTCATCCAGAACGGTGTCCAGGACGCGCTGTTCATCGACCACCGGTTCATCGACCGTGACCGCGCGCTCAGCGGCTCCGGGTTCAACGAAGCCGCGTTCAACGACTCCGGATTCAACGAGCCGGGGTTTCATGACTCCGGATTCCGCGACCCCGGCGACGGTACGGACCGTGCGGCCCTCGTCGCGCTCTTCCACGAGTACGGCTGCGCCACCTGGTTCGTCGGCGCCGGGCCGTGGGATCTGACCGCCGCTCCCGTCGCCATGGAGCGGCACCTCTGGGGGTTCGCCGCCCGCCGTGTCGAACCGCCCGCCGTAGGCGACCGCCGCCGCGGCGCGGTCGTCAAACGGCTGCTGGACGTGGTGTTCACGCTTCCGCTGCTGGTGGCCGCCGCGCCGATCCTGCTGGCCTGCGCGCTCGCCGTCCGGTTCTGCGACGGCCCCGATGTGCTCTTCCGCCAGGAACGCGTGGGACAGCACGGCCGCACCTTCACCCTGCTGAAGTTCCGCACCCTGCGCCCGGCCGACGAGCACGAGTCCGCCACCCGCTGGAACATCGCCAACGATCTGCGGATGAGCCCGGTGGGCAACTTCCTGCGCCGTACGTCGATGGACGAACTGCCCCAGCTCTGGAACGTACTGCGGGGCGACATGAGCCTGGTCGGGCCCCGGCCCGAGCGCCCGTTCTTCGTCGCCAACTTCAGCAAGACCCAGCCCGGTTACGCGGCCAGGCACCGGATGCCCGTCGGGATCACCGGTCTCGCGCAGGTCCACGGGCTGCGCGGCGACACCTCCATCGAGGAGCGGTCGCGGTTTGACAATCATTACATCGACCACTGGTCGCTGTGGCAGGACGTGTGCATCCTGCTGCGGACCGCCGTGTCCCTCGTCCGCCCGGCGGGCAGCTGATGGCCGCCGACGCCACCGGCGTCGTTTTCCCGGGCACCGTCGGGATCACCGGGCCGGCCGCCCGTCGTCCCGCCGCCCGTAGGCCCGCGGCCCGGCCGCTTCCGGCGGCGGGTCCCTGGGGACACGTCCTGCGCCGGTCGGCTCATCTGCTGCCGGCCGTCGCGGTCGTCGCGCTGCTCGCCGTGGACTCGGCACCGGCCGGGGACGGCTCCGCCGGGTCCGGGAGTGTCGCGGACGCGGCCTCCGGACTGCTCGTCCTGTACTGCCTCGTACGCGTTCTGCGCGACCGGGCCAGGCCGCTGACCCGTACCGCCGCGCTCGTCCTCGGACTTCCCGTGCTGGGCGTGACCATCGCGGCGATCAGCGCACACGACCCGGCCGCCAGCCTGCCGGGGGTGGCGCGCTATCTCCAGATCTTCGTGCTGGTGCCCGGCGCGCTGCTGCTGCTCCTGCGTGACCGCCGTGACTTCCGGCTGGTCGCCGGGTCCGTCGTCGTCCTCGCGCTGGTGCAGGGCACGATCGGGGTGACGCAGTATCTGACCGGCACCGGCGCCTCGTACATGGGCGAGGAGATCCGCGCGGTCGGCACCTTCGGCCCCACCGACGTGATGGGCATGGCCACGGTCGTCGCGTACGGACTCGTCATCTCCATCGGCTTCGCGCTGAGCCCGGGGGCGGTCGGCCGGGGGCGGCACGCGGCCCGCGTGCGGCGCGCCGTCGCGCTCGGCTGCGCCGGGCTGCTGGCCGTACCCCTCGCCCTGTCCTTCAGCCGTGGCGCCTGGATCGCCACCGCCGTGGCCGTCGCCCTCCAGCTGACGCTGTCGGGGCCGCGCCGCGCCGTCGTGGTCACGCTCGTGGCCGGGGCGCTCGGCGTCGTACTCGTCGGAGGTCTCGGTATCGGCTCGCAGATGATCACCGAGCGGCTCGACAGCATCACACGAGTCACCGACGCGCCCGACCAGTCCGTCACCGACCGGTACACCATGTGGGCCGCGGCCACCGGAATGTGGCGTGAGCACCCCGTCACCGGCGTCGGGCTGAAGGGCTTCCCCGCCCACCGCGACAGCCACGCCTCGCTCGCGCTCTCCGCCGCCAGCGACACCGAGGGCGCCGGTCTCGGCTTCCAGCGTCAGCCGCTGCTCTCTCCGCACAACATGTATCTGCTCGTCCTCAGCGAACAGGGGCTGCTGGGCATCGTCGCCCTGGCGGGCAGTTGGGCGGCGCTCCTCGTCCGCACCCTGCGCCGGCTGCCCGCCGCGCACCGCTCCCGTACCGGCGCCGACTGCGGCCTCGCCGTCACCGGGCTGCTGGTCTGGCAGCTGGTCGACTTCAGTTACGCGGACATCGGCGGACCCTCGACCGTACTGACCGCCGTGATGCTCGGCCTCGCGGCCAGGTGGGCCCTCGGGCCCGTGGAGCGGCCCGCCACGAGTGAGGCCGGACGCGCGTGAGCGATACGAGGCACTCCCTTCCCGCCGTACCGCCGCGGTCCGTGCCGTCGCAGTCCGGTCCGCCCTCCCCGGCGGGCGCGAAGGGCGGAGGCAAGGGAGGAGACGGCGCAGGAGGAAAGACCCGTACGGGCGCGGAGGGCCGCGGCCCCTTCACCTCCGGACGGTTCCTGGCGCGCGCGGCCTTCCTCACCGCGCTGCTGACCGCCGCCGGTGCGCTGCTCGGGCTCGTCCGCGACCAGACCATCGCGCATCTCTACGGCGCCGGCCCGGATACGGACGCCTTCCTGGTCGCCTGGACCGTGCCCGAGGTTGCCGCCACGCTCCTCATCGAGGACGCCATGGCGCTGATCCTCGTACCGGCGTTCAGCCTGGCACTGGCCCGGCGCGCCACCGCACCGGTGCTTGATCCCGACCCGGTACGGCTGCTGGTCCGCAGCACCCTGCCCCGGCTGTTCCTCGCCCTCGGCGCCGGCTCGGCCCTGCTGGTGGCCACCGCACCCTGGGTGGTGGCCGTCCTCGCGCCGGGGCTGTCCGAGCCGGGGCTCGCCGTCGACTGCACCCGGCTGACCGCCACGTGCGCCTTCACCTTCGGCATGGCCGGCTACTGCAGCGCGGCGCTCCGCGCGCACGGCAGTTTCACGGCGCCCGCGATGATCTACGTCGCGTACAACGCCGGGATCATCACCACCATGCTGCTGGTCCGCGACCGGTGGGGGGTACGGGCCGCCGCCGCCGGAGTCGCCATCGGCGGCGCGCTCATGGTCCTCGTCCAGGCGCCCCTCCTGTGGCGCAGGCTGCGCGCGCGCCGGCCGGTGGAGGTGACCACGACCGATCAGGGACCGAAGGGCGCGGGCGGCGGACCGACCGTCGCCCTCGCCCTGCTGGCGCCCGTCATCGTCTTCGCGCTCAGCAGGCAGTCGCAGGTCCTCATCGAGCGGTTCCTCGCCGCGCCGCTGCCGGCCGGCGCCATCTCGCATCTGAACTACGCGCAGAAGGTCGCGCAGATCCCGATGACGCTCTCCATGATGCTGTGCACCGTCACCTTCCCGGTGGTCGCCCGCGCCATGGCGGCGGGGGACACCGAGCGGGCCAGGCTCCGGGTCGAGCGTGATCTCGCGCTCGCCGGGATAATCGTGCTGACCGGCGCCGCGACAGTGGTCGCCTGCGCGCCGCAGATCATCGAAGTGCTGTTCCAGCGCGGCGCGTTCGACCCGGCGGACACGGCGGCGACCGCCGATGTGATGCGGGTGTACGCGCTCGGTCTGCTGGGCCACACCCTCGTCGGGGCGCTCGTACGCTGCTACTTCTCCGCCGCGCGCCCGCTGTGGTTCCCCGCGTTCGCGATGCTCACCGGGCTCGCGCTGACGACCGGCGCGGGCGCCCTGCTCGTACAGGTGTGGGGCGTGCTCGGCATCGCCGCCGCCAACGCCCTCGGTATCACCGTCACCGCCGCCCTGATGCTGCACGGGGTCGGCCGGCACAGCGTGCCCGTCAGCCTCCGGTTCATGACCGGGGGCCTGGTCAAGCTCAGCGCCGCCGCGGCGGCGGCCACCGGCTCCGGATGGCTCTGCGGAGCCCTCGTCCCGTCACCCGTCCTGGGCGCGATGGCGGCCTGCGTGGTGGTCGGCGCGGTGTTCCTCGTCATCGCGCACGCCCTGCGGGCCCCCGAGACCGACACCATTCTCCGCTTCCTCACCCGCCCCCTCACACGAAAGCTCGCGCATGTCCGCTGACACGGTGTCCGCCGGCCCCCTGTGGGCCGCCATGTACCACTCCGTCGCCGACCCCACCGACGATCCCTACCGCGTGACCGTCTCGCCGGACCGGCTCGAACGGCAACTGCGCTGGCTGCGCCGCCGGGGGCTGACCGGCGTCAGTATGGACCGGCTGCTGCGCGCCCGCGCCGGGGGGCGGGGCGCCGGGCTCGTCGGGCTCACCTTCGACGACGGGTACGCCGACTTCCTGGAACAGGCCGTCCCGCTGTTGCGCCGCTACGCGTTCACGGCGACCGTCTTCGTCCTGCCGGGCCGTCTCGGCGGCACGAACGAATGGGACAGTCCCGGCCCGAGCAAGCCCCTCCTCACGGCGGACGGCATCCGCGCGGCGGCGCGGGCGGGCATGGAGATCGGCTCGCACGGACTGCGCCACACCGATCTGACCAAGGCGGACGACGCGCTGGTCGCGGCCGACACCGCGCGGAGCCGAGAGCTCCTGCGGGAAATGCTCCGGGATCTGACCGGCCGTCACGAGGTGGCCGGTTACTGCTATCCGTACGGCACGGTGGACGCGCGCGCCATTCGGGCCGTACGCGCCGCCGGTTACGCGTACGCCTGCGCCATCGACCCGGGCCCGCTCACCGGCGTGTTCGCGCTGCCCCGCGTCCATATCGGGGAAGGAGACACCGGTCCCAGGCTGAACCTCAAGCGGCGGCTGCACCGCTGGCGCCGCCTGCCCGTCCCGGCCGGGGAGTACGCCGAGTACGCGGCGCACACCAGACGGACCGCGCAGGACGCGATGGCCATGGCGGGGGCCGCGGCCTCGGCGCGTCCGGTGGCCGCCATGGCCGACACCCGGGCGGCGAGCACGACATGAGGGTGCTGCACATCATCACCGGACTCGGCATCGGCGGCGCCGAGCAGCAACTCAGGCTTCTGTTACGCCAGTTGCCGACGGACTGCGAAGTCATCACGCTCACCAACCCGGGAGCGGTCGCCGAGGGCATCGTCGCCGACGGTGTCCCCGTCACCGACCTCGACATGGCGGGCAACAGTGACCTCGGCGCCCTGCCCCGGCTCACGCGGCTGATCAAGCGCGGACGCTACGACCTGGTGCACACGCACCTCTACCGCGCCTGCCTGTACGGGCGGTTCGCGGCCCGTCTCGCGGGTGTACGGACCATCGTGGCCACCGAACACTCCCTCGGGGCCGTCCAGATCGAGGGCCGGCCGCTCTCGGCGGGCGCCCGCGCCCTCTATCTCGCGGGCGAACGCCTGGGCACCGCGACCGTCGCCGTCTCCGCCACCGTCGCCCGGCGCCTGGAACGCTGGGGGGTGCGCCCCGACCGTATCCATGTGGTGCCCAACGGCATCGAGGTCGGGCGCTTCGCCTACGACGAGACCGCGCGCGGCGCGGCCCGCGCGCGCCTGGGAGTGCCCCACGACGCCTTCGTGGTCGGCGGGGTGGGACGGCTCACCCGCGGCAAGCGCTTCGACCGGCTCGTACGGGCCGTCGCCGAACTGCCCCACGCGCGCCTCCTCCTGATCGGTGAGGGACCCGAGCGCGACCGGCTCCTGCGGCTCGCGAGGGAGCGGGGAGCGGCCGACCGGATCCTGCTGCACGGCGCCTGCCAGGACCCGCCGCCCCCGCCCGCGGCGCTCCCGTCACAGCGCGGGCCGGATCTCCCCTCGCTGCTCGCGGCCATGGACGTCTTCGTCTCCACCTCCCCCGACGAGGCGTTCGGACTCGCCGTCGTGGAGGGGCTCGCGGCCGGACTGCCGGTCCTCCATGTCACCTGCCCCGCCCTCCAGGACCTGCCCGCCGACGCCGCGCCGGGAGCGCGCCGGGTCAGCGGCTCCGTACCCGGACTCGTCGACGAACTACGGCGGTTCGAGGAGGCGGGACCGCGCCGGCTGCCCGTGCCCCCGGCCGCGCGCCACTACGACATCGCCCGCAGCGCCCACCAGCTGATGACCGTCTACGAGAACGCCGTCCGCGGCCCGGCCCCCTCCGAGAAGTGAGCTGCTCATGACCCCGCACACCAATCCTCCGCGACGCCCGGCCGCGCGGCGCCGGCCCGCCGTCCCCGAACCCGCGTCCGTCTCCGCCACCGCTTCCGCCTCCGCCCTGTCGCGCCGGGTCCGGCTCCCGCTGTCGAAGGTGACGGCGCTGCCCGCCCGCTGGATCGTGCCGGTGGCGGTCCTGGCCGGGGCGCTGGCAGGCGGTACGTACGGGATGCTCCGCACACCGCAGTACTCGGCGACCAGTTATGTCGTCGTCGTACCGACGGAGAAGTCCGACCCGGCCGCCGCGCTGGGATTCGCGACGGCCTATGGACGGGTCGCCGCGCAGGTCGCGCTGATCGGTGACGCGCCGGTCTGGGCCGGGGTGCCCGCGCGCACGCTCCGGGAGAGCGTGCAGACGGCCACCTCGCCGGACGCTCCGATGATCTCCGTGACGGCGACCTCGGACCGGGCCTCGACCGCGGTGAACATGGCGGACGGGGTGGCACGGGCGCTGGTCGTCAACGGCTCCCATTTGCAGGGCAGTACGAGGGTGCGGGTGCTCCAGTTCTCCCGCGCGGTCGAGCCGCTCGCTCCGGTGACCCCCTCGGCGGGGCTGTCGGCCCTGGTGGGCGGCTGCGCGGGCGGGCTGCTCGGCGGGCTCGGACTGCTGGTCAGGCCGAAACCGCGGCGCGGTGAGTTCCACGCGAACGTACCCGGCCCGGCGACATCCGACCAGCCGCATTCCCAGCCGCATGCCCAGCCCCCGTCCCAGGCGCAGTCGCTGCCTCAGTCGGAAACGGTGTGAGAGCCTGATGGCCGCCGAATCGAGCGCGCGCACCGCCGCGACCCGCACAGCTCCCCCGGTCACGCACCTCCGCGTCTTCTCCCCGCTGTTCAGGTCCGCGTCGCGGGCGTCCGGCCCGGTGTTCACCACGGAGCTCTGCCGTGACGCCGGCCGCTTCGCCGAACTCGCCCCGGCTTGGCACGAGTTGTATCGATGCTCACGCACGGCCACGCCCTTCCAGAGCCATTCCTGGCTGCACTCGTGGTGGCTGTCGTACGGGAACCGGCGCGGGCTGCGGGTCGTGCTCGTACGCCGGGGCGCGAAACTCGTCGCCGCGGCCCCGCTGATGCTCGTCCACCGGCCCCTCCCCGTCCTTGTCCAACTCGGCGGGTCCATCTCCGACTTCTCCGATGTCCTGCTGCACGACGACTGCGCCGAGGCGGCGGCGGGGGAGCTGGTGACATCGCTCGCCGAGCTGGCCCGTACGGCGGTGATCGATCTGCGCGAAGTACGGCCGGGGGCGGCGGCGGAACGAATCTTCGCCCGCTGGACCGGCCCGCGCAGAAAGCTGGACGACTCCCTCTGCCTCGAACTGCCCGGCGTTCCCATGGACGAACTTCTCGGCAGGCTCACCTCCCCGCGCGCCCAGCGCGCCCGCGCCAAACTGCGCAAGCTGGACGCGCTGGGCATCGAGGAGCGGGTGGTGCCCAAGGACGAGATCCCGGCGGCGGTCGGACGGCTGCTGGAGCTGCACCGGCTCCAGTGGCGGGGCCGCGGGGTCACCCCGGAACACCTCAGCGTCCGTTTCGCGGACCATCTGACCCGGTCCGTACGGGCCATGACCGAGTACGGCGACGCGCGGCTGACCGAGTTCCGGCTGTCCGGCGCGGTGGTGGCCGCGGATCTCACCCTGATCTCCGGCCGGCTGGAGGGCGGCTATCTGTACGGGGCCGATCCCGCGCTGCGTGCCAGGAAGGTGGACGTGGCCTCGATGCTGCTGCGGAGCGGGGCGCAGCGGATCAGCGCGAGCGGCCGCGCCACGCTCAGCATGCTGCGCGGCAATGAGCCGTACAAGCACCACTGGCGTCCCGAGACCGTCCGCAACCAGCGGCTGCTGCTCGCCCGGCCGCATCTGGCGGCGTCCTTGCAACTGCTGGTCGCGCAGGCGGCGGGCCGCGACCGGGCCGCGGCGCTCGTCAAACGGCTGCGGGACGGCGGTGCCGGGGGATGACCCCGGCCGCCGCCGCCCCGTACGGGTGGCTGGTCAGCTGTCCTCGCGCCGCGACCAGTTGAGACGGATGCAGATCTTGCCTCCGAGCCACTTCTCCACCCAGGGACCGAGGTCCAGCGGCGTACAGCTCCCCGGCGGCCGTGGTGTCGGCGGCGTGGGTGTCGGGATGGGCTCCGGGAGCGGCAAGGGCTCCGGCTTGAACCCGTACAGCAGGGATCGGAACATCTTCGACGACTTCGGATTCTGCCCGCACTGCCAGATGCCGTGCGGGCAGTAGTCGGTCACCGTGTTGTACACCGGCTTGTATGTGTCGATCCATTGGAGCATGCGGCGCATGTATTCCGGGTTGTCACCGTTGCGGAAGAGGCCCCACTCCGGATAGGAGATAACCTTTCCGTGTGCAGCGGCGAAATCCACGTGCTCCTGAAGCCCAAAGGGCTCATTCACCTGTTCATCAAATGTCCGGCCCGGGGGCTGGTCATAAGAATCCATGCCCATGATGTCGACGACATCGTCACCCGGATAGCACTCGGTCCAGGGAATGGCGTCCCGTCCTCGGTTCGGAGCGAAATCGAACCGGAACTTCTGTCCGGGCACTGCGCGCATGGTGGTGACGATGCGGTTCCAGTACTTCTTCCACGACTCCGGGTCGGGGCCGCAGCGATGCGTGTACGTGACCCCGTTCATTTCCCAGCCGAGCACGATCACCGTGTCCGGAACACCCAGATCGACGAGCCGCTGCGCCAGGGTCTTGAAGTGGCCGTCGTAATCGCCCCGCGCGGCCTTGCGCAGCTCATCGCGGACGACGGCGTCCGGCACCCGTTCCTCATTGTGTTCCAGCATGGGCACGTTGAGGACGAACAGCCGGTCGTCCTTCGCCTTTCGCCATGCGGCCCAGTCCTCCAGAAAGCCGGGACTGCCCTCGATGTTCGACCACACGTCCCCGGGAAGATAGGTGTGCCCCACCCGCAGCTCCCTGCCGCCGAGCCAGCTCTGCATGGCGGCGATGCGCCGGACGCCTTTCGGACCGTAATCGAGATACGCGCCCATCGCGGGTTCGGGTGCCCTCGGCGGTTTCGGTTTCCCGCGTGCGATCGATTCGTCCGTCGTGGCCCGCGCCTCCGCGTCATGGGCGACGGGCGGCGCCGCACCGGAAGCGAGGAGGCCGGCCGTGACCACTCCCAGGCAGGTGGTCGTCAGCCGTCGTCGTCGAAGGGGCATGTCCGCTCCTCGTGAGTGTGGACCTCTTTCCGTGGCCTCGATCCGTGGTCACGTTGATCACAAAAGTATTTCTAATAAGCCGATCGGGAACCCGGCCTGGCGTTCCAGTAGTCCGTTCGTGAATTTCATCCCCCGCATGGGTTACCGAAATGAAGGACATCAACGTGCCGAGCTTTGACACCCGAGTCCCCGCCGTACTCATGAGGCTCGACCGCAACCCGTTCCACCACGGCACCCTTGGCGCCGTCAGATCCCTTGGCCGCGCGGGGATCGAGGTCCACGCGGTGATCGAGGGCGCGCGCAGCCCCGTGGGCCGCTCCCGCTATCTGCGCAGGGCGCATCTGCGGCCCGACCACCCCACGGATCTGACGGAGTCTTCGGATCTGGCGGAGATTCAGCGGCTGCTGCTCGGCATCGCGGACGGGCTCACCGCCCCGCCCGTGCTCATCGCCATGGACGATCTGAGCGCGATCGCGGTGGGCCGGCTGCGGGAGCGGCTCGACGGCCGCTATCTGCTCCCTGAACAGCCGTCAGGACTGCCCGAACGGGTGGCCGACAAAGCGGAACTGGTCGGGATCTGCGGCACGCTCGGCATCCCCCACCCGCGCACCGTCATCCCCTCGGGCGCCGAGGAGGCAGCGGCGGCGGCCTGGTCGCTCGGGCTGCCGGTGGTGGCGAAGTGGAGCAGACCGTGGCTCCTCCCGGAGGGGACCGGGCTGCGCAGCACCCTGGTCGTACGCTCCCCGCAGGAGGCGCGCGAGCTGTACGCGCGCAGCGCCGAGGCGGGCAGCCGGCTGCTCCTCCAGGAGTTCCTGCCGCAGGGCCGGGACCTGGACTGGTTCTTCCACGGCTACAGCGGCGGTGGCGGCGAGTGTCTGATCGGGGCAGCCGGGCGCAAGGAACGCTCCTGGCCGGTGGGGGCCGGACTGACCGCGGTGGGCCGGTGGCTGCCCAACCCGGCGGTCGAACGGATGGCCCGTCAGATGGTCTCGGCGCTCGGCTACCGCGGGATCCTCGACCTCGACTTCCGGCTCGACACCGCCACCGGCGCCTACCATCTGCTCGACTTCAACCCCCGGCCCGGCGCGCAGTTCCGGCTCTTCACCGACCGGTCGGGCACTGATGTCGTACGGGCGCTGCATCTCGACCTCACCGGCCGTGCCGTCCCCGCGCAGGAGGCGGCGCACGGCAGGACCTTCGTGGTGGAGAACTACGCCCTGCTGTCCTTTCTCGCGTCCCCGCGCTCGTCGCTCCTCTCGCCCTTCGGGCACAGAGGCGGCCGGCGGGGCGGGCGCGGCGTGCCGCGGCCCGGGGCCACGGAGGCCGCGTGGTTCGCGCTGGACGATCCGCTGCCCGCGTACGCCATGGCCGTCGCATGGGCGCTGCATGTCGTACGGCGTGGCTGGCGCAGGCTCAGACGGGCGCTGCCGGGACGGCGTACGGCCGGTTCCGAGCGGCCCCGCACGTCCCCCGTACGGCAGCGCGGGCGGGGCAGGAACCGCGCGAATCCACGCCCCCCTGTCTCCCAGACGCCCTGATGAACCGTCCGTCAACCATCCCAAGCCCCCTGTCCGAACCTCCGACACAGAGAACGGGACACACGATGTACGACCTGGTAGTTGTGGGCGCCGGCCCCTACGGACTCTCCATCGCCGCCCACGCGGCGGCGGCCGGCCTCGATCTGCGCGTGTTCGGCAGACCCATGGCCTCGTGGCGGGACAATATGCCACCCGGCATGTTCCTGAAGTCAGAGCCATGGGCGTCCAATCTCTCCGCCCCCAAGGGCGCGTTCAGCCTGGCCGCCTACGCCGCGACCCAGGGGGTGGAGGTACGCCACGCCTCCCCGCTGCCCGTTGGGTTCTTCGCCTCGTACGGTCTGTGGTTCGCGGAGCGCGCGGCACCGCCCGTCGACGAACGTACGATCACGTCCGTACGGGCCTGCCCCGGCGGGTTCCGGCTCGACACCTCCGACGGGACGACCGTCCTCGCCCGTACGGTGGCGCTCGCGGTCGGCGTGATGCCCTTCATCGACATCCCCGCCCCGCTGCGCGGACTCCCCTCCGACCAGGTCTCGCACAGCAGCCACCACGCCGATCTGGCGCGCTTCCGGGGCCAGGACGTGACGGTCATCGGCGCCGGGCAGGCCGCCCTGGAGACCGCCGCCCTCCTCGCCGAACAGGGCACCGTCGTACGGGTGGTGGCCCGGTCGGACCGACTGAACTGGAACACCCTGCCGCCGCCCCGGCAGCGCCCCGCCTTGGAGGCGGCGCGCGCCCCGCACACCGGGCTGGGCTGCGGATGGAAGAACTACCTCTACGCGGAGACCCCTGGCATCTTCCGCAGACTGCCCGAGACGACCCGGGCCCGGGTCTTCACCTCGGCGCTCGGACCCGCCGGCGCGTGGTGGCTGCGGGACCGCTTCGAGTCGGCGGTGGACGTCCGGCTGGGCGAGAGCGTGGCGGGCGCGTCCCGGGTGGACGGGCGCGTACGGCTGGAGCTGGTCTCCACCACGGGCCGGGTCGGGACCGTGGACACGGACCATGTCATCGCCGCCACCGGATTCACCCCGGGGCTCGAACGGCTCGGCCTGGTCGACCGCGAGCTGCGGGCGGGTATGCGGACCGTGCGCCCGAGCAGCGCTCCGGAGGCGAGCGCGGTCTTCGAGTCCTCGTACCCGGGGCTGTTCGTCGCGGGACTGCTGAGCGCCCCGTCCTTCGGCCCCTCGATGCGGTTCGTGTACGGGGCCGCGTACACCGCCGAGCGGCTGGTGGCGGGGGTGCGACGGCGGCTCGGATCACGTGGCGGGTCGCTCGTCACGGTCCGCCAGCGGCAGGCTTCACCGGCGCCGGTGGGGGAGCCGAGACTGTCCTGACGGCGCGGGCCCGGACCCGAGCGGGTGGGATGGGGACAAGCCGGCCGGGAGAATCCGTCGTGATTCTCCCGGCAGGGCGGATACTCCGTCAGACGCGCGAGGCGACGGTGCTGCGGCGGTAGAGGATTCCACCACCGAGCAGCAGACCGGCGCTGGCCGCTCCCATGGCGAGCATGTTCAGATCACTGCCGGTGGAGGCCAGCTGGGCGCTCTCGTCCGCGGCCGCGGGCAGGGGCATCGAGGCGGGCAGGATCGCGTCGGAGGAACCCCGGGGGGCCGGGGTCCGCGGCTGCGTGGCGGGGTCGTGCGGGTCCACGGTACGGCCGCCCGGCGGCGTGGCGGCTTCTGGCGGCTCGGGCGCCTCGGGGGCCGCAGGAGAGCCGGGGGTGCCGGGGTCTCCGTGGGGCGGCCGCGGGGTGCCGTTCGCGCAGAAGTTGCCGAAGACGGGGTTGAGGACGCCGATCAGATCGACCGAGTTGCCGCAGATGTTCACGGGGATGTCGAGGACGGCCTCCAGGGCGTTGCCCGTGAGCACGCCCGGCGAACCGACGGCGGCGCCGGAGGCGTGCGTGGAGCCGGCGGCCTCGTGGTGGTGCCCGCCCGGGGACGCCTGGCCGGGCGCGCCGTGATGCGGCGCGTGGCTCTGGGGCGGGGCCGCGGGTGTGGCGGCGTCGTCCGCTTCGGGAGCCGGCCGCGTCGCGTGCGCGGGGGGAGCACCGTGGGGCGCGGGGTCCGACTGGGGCCCTGGAGCTGCCTCGGGTCCCGGGGCCGCGTGGGGCGCGGGAGCCGGGTGCGACGCGTGCTTCGGCGTGCCCGACGTGTTGGCACAGGCATTGCCGAAGGCGGGGTTGAGCACCCCGATCGGATCCACCGTATTCCCACAGACGTTGACCGGGATCTCCAGAGGCACCTGAATGTTGTTCCCGGACAGCACGCCCGGTGAGCCGACGGCCGCCCCGTCGGCGTCCACCGCTTGGGCGTAACCGCCGCTCATGGAGAGGACACTCGACGCCGCGGCGGCGGTGAGCAGTCCTTTACTGATGAGATCTCGCATCTGGTTCTCCTCCTGCTCGCCGGTGCGGCGAGCAGTGGTCGTTGTTGAAATCGGTGCCAACTGAGGCCGGTCCCGGGGCGCATGCCGAACACGCCCCGGGACCGGCCGAGAACACCCCGAGGGGATGCCCTTACAACGTCACTGCAACGTCACTTGTTGATGCACTTGTTGCCGAACGCGGGGTTCAGCAGGCCGATGACGTCGATGCTGTTACCGCAGACATTGACGGGAATGTTCACGGGAACCTGGACGACGTTGCCGGAGAGAACACCCGGGGAGTGGGCGGCTACGCCCTCCGCCTCGGCGTCGGCCATGGCCGGGGCAGCGGAACCCATGGCCAGGAGCAGGCCTGCGACGACCGTTGCGGCCTTCTTGCACTTCATCTTGAGCCCTTTCCGCAGCGGCGAATACGTTCGCACGGCCTTCGTGGAACGCGAGCACGGCTGTTCCGGCTCACACGTCCGCTGCTGGAGGTCCAACGATCGGACGGAGGCGAAGAAACTGGTCGGGAATTAGGCAGCCGATACTTCACTCGGTTGCCACGATAATGTTTTCTTAGCCACGGAACCCGGAACACTGCTGGAATTTGACGGAATTCTACACGCCGCGCGCGCTCTCGAATTCACCGTCGGAAACGCCGTACGGGCCGGCCGGGGCTCCATTGCCCCTGCCGGCCCGTACGCGCTGCGGGAGGTGCGGGATCAGCGGTTGCCCGTGCCGTTCCCGGACAGGACCGGGATGTCGTCCAGGATGTGCGACAGCGGCTCGTCGCCCTTGGCCTGGGTGGAGTTGTCCGCGCACTGCTGGTTCTGCGGGTTGGACAGGACGTTGACGTCCTGGACCGCGACCGGCACGAGGAGGCCGACCAGCGAGCCGACGTTGGCCTTGACCGGCACACCGAGGCACAGGTCGTTCAGGGAGCCCTGGATCAGCTCGGCCTGGGGGCTCAGGTCGCCCCTGGTGGACTGGTTGCCGTAGGCCTCCTTGGCACCGTTCCCACTGAAGGAGGTGGTGCCGTCGTCGTTGCCGATGGCGAACGCCGAGGGCGCCGCCGCGGCCGTGACGCCGACCACGGAGACGGCGACGGCCGCGCCGACCATAATCTTCTTGATCACGATGTGTTCCTTTTCATCAAAGAATGCGTGCGGAGCGACCTGCACAACCGGGCATCAGCTGTTTAGTTCCGCTGCTTCACTCGATCGGCTTGCCGGTGTGCGCGGCATTGTCCTTGGCGTTACTGGGGGTTGCGGCCCTGTTGATCCCCGGTAATACACCGTTGGAGTGAAGGGCCGGAACCAAACCCGGGGTCTGGAGTTGCACCAGTAGCCCCGGGGACTTAGGGGCTTCCTTCAGAAGGGGACTCATCGTGATCAAGAAGGTTATGGCCGGTCTGGCCGTCACCACCTCCGTGGTCGGCGTTTCCGCCGCCGCCGCGCCCACCGCGCTCGCCGTCGGCAACGACGGTGGCACCACGACCGCCAGCGGGAACTTCGCCACGCAGGCGTACGGCAACATGGCGACCCACGGCAACATGAGCCCGCAGATCGCCCTCATTCAGGGCTCGCTGAACAAGCCCTGTATCGCACTTCCCGCCAAGGCGAACGCCGGCGCCCTGCTGGGCCTCGTGCCGATCGCGGTCCAGGACATCAACGTCCTGTCCTCCCCGCAGAACCAGCAGTGTGTCGAGAACTCGACGCAGGCCAAGGGCGACGAGGCGCTGTCGCACATCCTGGACAACATCCCGATCCTGTCCGGGAACGGCACCGGCAACAACTGAGAAATCGGCTGGGCCGCCAGGCCGGGCCGCCGCTGAATTCCGCGGTGGGCCGGCCTTTTTCTCTGAATATTGCAGTACGCCATTCGGGGGAATCGCCGAAACTAATCCATCCGTGAGCGAGTTGAGCACGGCGGACTCCACCGGTGGAGTCCGACTTTCCGGAAAGGTATTTAAATGAAGAAGCTGTGGGCAACCGCCGCTGTAGCGGCGTCGATCGTCGGAGCGACGGCGACCGCCGCGTCGCCGGCGCTTGCCATCGGTGACGACTCGGGCACCACGTCGTTCAGCGGCAACGGTGCGAAGCAGGCCTTCGGCAACCAGTCCACCAAGGGCGACATGAGCCCGCAGCTGGGCCTGGTCCAGGGCTCGCTGAACAAGCCCTGTGTCGGTCTGCCGCTCAAGGCGAACGTCGGCTCCCTCATCGGCGTCGTGCCGATCGCGGTCCAGGACGTCAACGTCCTGTCCTCCCCGCAGAACCAGCAGTGTGTCGAGAACTCGACGCAGGCCAAGGGCGACGAGGCGCTGTCGCACATCCTGGACGACATCCCGGTCCTGTCCGGGAACGGTGTCGGCAACCGCTGATCCCACTCGGAGGCCCGGCCCGGCGCACTGCGCGGGGCCGGGCCTCCGGCATGTCCGGGCTCTGTACGCGATGCCGGGTGCGGCGGGTGCGGAAAATACTCGCTGAACGGTGTCAACCGGATCGCCGCCCCCACGCGTATACCTCCTGAGATCTGTCCACGTCCTGGGAGCCGCATGACCGTCGAGGAGTTTGAGGAGTTCTACGCTCACTCCGTTCAGCAGCTTGTGGGACAGGTGTACCTGATGACCGGAGACCTCCACGAGGCTCAGGACGTGGTGCAAGAGGCCTTCGTACGCGCCTGGGGCCGCCGGGCGAAGCTGGACAGGGACGCGGGACCCGAGGCGTGGATCCGTACCGTCGCGTTCCGGCTGGCGGTCAGCCGGTGGCGCGGGCGGGGCCGGGCCCTGGACGCCTGGCGGCGGTACAGCGGAAGCGAACCGCGCACCCTGGCCGCTCCCGAACCGGGCACGGTCGCTCTCGTCGCCGCGCTCCAGACGTTGTCGGAGCGACAGCGTCAGGTGGCGGTTCTGCACTACGTGTGCGATCTGACGGTGGAGCAGGTGGCGGCAGAGGCCGGCATCTCGACCGGAACCGTCAAAACTCATCTGTCCCGGGCCAGGGCCGCGCTCGCGTCCGGGCTCGACGACTCACCCCCCTCCGACACCTCCGAGGAGGAGCACGGTGCCTGAGTTCCATCCGAGCGGCGGGGAGGATCCCCTGTCCGCCGCGCTGAAACACGCCGCCACCCAGAGCGGACGGCAGGTGCTGCCGCTGCCCGTCGAGGAGATCGAGGCGCGGGGGACGCGGCGGCGGCGTGCGACGCTGGCCCTCGCCGCCGCGTGCGCGGTGTGTGTGCTGAGCGGAGCGAGCGCGCTCGCCGCGCTGAACCTCACCGCCGAGCAGCCGCCCGCCCGTCCCGTCCCCTCGTTGACGCCGCCCCCGTCGCTGTCCGGTACGCCGTCCAGCCGCAGCCGGTTCGCGTCGCCGTCCGCTCCGACCACGTCCGCCGAGGTGTCCTCCGGCTCGGCGGTCGGCGGGGTGCCGTCCGGCACTCCCTCGTTCTCGTCCGGTACGGCGTCGCCGTTCACGACGCCGCCTTTCGGTTCGGGGATCGGCTCCGGACCGTCGGTCATGACGTCGCCCGGCTCCGGCGCGGACATATCCTCGGCGCCGGCCGGATAGGGAGCCCTCACCCCATGCACGGAGTCAGCCTCGCCCTGCCCGGAGCCGGCACACCGGCCCCGCCCTCCACACCGCTTCCCGAACCGGCCGCGAGCCCGACGCGGACCGTCCGGGTCCGGGATCCGTACATCGTGGCCGTGGTCCTGTTCTGCGCGTACGCCGCCCTGTCCATATCCAGGTATCTGCAACTGCGGACGATGTCCTGGGACTTGGGCATCTTCGAGCAGGTGGTACGCGCGTACGCGCAGCTGGAGGCCCCGGTCGCCGACCTCAAGGGGCCCGGCGTGAACATACTCGGCGATCACTTCAGCCCCGTCGTCGCGCTGCTGGCCCCCGCGTACCGGCTCTTTCCGACGCCCGTCACGCTGCTCGTCGCCCAAGCCGCGCTCTTCGCGCTCTCGGCGATCCCCGTCACCCGCGTCGCGGCCCGTCTGCTGGGGCGATGGCCCGGGGTGGCGATCGGTGTGGGGTACGGACTGTCGTGGGGCGTGCAGCGGGCGGTCGAGTTCGACTTCCACGAGATCGCCTTCGCCGTCCCGCTGATCGCCTTCGCCCTCGAAGCGCTGCTGACGGGCCGCCGGCGGGCCGCGCTGTGCTGGGCACTGCCGCTGGTGCTGGTGAAGGAGGACCTGGGGCTGACCGCCGCCGCGATCGCGCTGGTCGTGGCGGTGCGCGCGCGGCGCACGGCGCCCCGTGTCGTGCCCGACGCGCTGGCGGTGGCGGCGCTGGCGGTGGTCGCCGCGGTGCTCACGTTCGCGTTCGTCATACCGGCCTTCAACTCCGGTGACACGTACGACTACTGGGTCAAGGTCGAGGGCGGGTCCGGCCCCCTCGACGGCTTCGACGTCAAGTTCCGTACGCTCCTCTGGCTTCTGCTGCCGACCGCCGGTCTCCTCGCCCTGCGCTCCCCGCTGATACTGATCGCGCTGCCCACGCTCGGCTGGCGTTTTCTGTCGTCGGAGGACAATTACTGGGGCACGGCCTGGCACTACAACGCCGTACTGATGCCCATCGTGACGCTCGCGCTGGTCGACGCGATCGTCCGGGTCCGCAGCGGCCCCCGCGCCTGGCTGCGTTCCTACGCGCACCATCTCCCGGCGATGGTCGCGGCGGCGGCGCTTGCCCTGACCACATCGCTGCCGCTGTCGGCGCTGGCCGAGCCGGACACCTACCGGGTGCGGCCCGAAGTGCGGGCCGCGGAACGGCTGCTGGACAGCATCCCCGACGACGCGACCGTCGAGGCCAATGTCGGGCCGATCAGCCTTCTCACGTCGCGCTGCCGGGTCTTCTGGGTGGGCGATACGCGAGGCATCACCCCGGACTACATCGCGCTCGACAACAGGACCAGGTGGGTCGGGGACCCGCCGGGGTATGCGAAGCGGCTGCATCCAGGGGCCACTTACACGGTCACCGGGGAGGTGGGCGGCTATCTGGTGCTGGAACGGGCGACGGGCGGCGCGGAGTAGGTCCCGTACCGGTAGCAGCACCCGTACCCAGACTCGCACCCGTACCCGTACCCGTACCCGTACCCGTGTCCGCATTCGCGTGCGCATGTGCGTGTGCCTTTCGCCCCCTCGCTCATGCGTTCAACTCCCCTCTGTTCCATATGGGTTGTCGCCGAGAATTCCCCATGCGGAGTAGTGAGCAAAGGTCACTTCGGGTGTAGAAACGAGGAATTGCACACGGAGAGGCGAGGACGCGCACCTATGGCTAGGGATTCACTCTCGATCGATGAGATCGACAAGCCCCTGACGTCGGGCGGGGCCCCGGATTTTGTGCGATGGGATCCGGATTGGGTGCCGCCATATTTTCCCGAGCCCACGCGTGAGTTGGTGGAGCGCGTCGCCGTCGGACTGCGGAGGCTGGCGGAATGACCGTACGCGGGGTTGAGGGCGCCGATCTGGTGCCGGGATCCGGTCTCCGGTGGCCCAAGTGTGAGTGCGGGCAATCGATTTGCCCCGATGGCAAGAGTTCCGCCGCGGCGCGCGGAGGCACTGGTTCCGGGGCGCTCTCCGCTCGTGTGGCCGAGCGGAACAAATGGAGCGGTCGTGGTGTGGTGTGAGTGAGGCGGACGACCGGGGAATTCCCCTGGCACCGCATTACGGTCCGTTACGGGGGAGACGCGGAATAGCGCTGCCCGGCCGGGCCCGATGGTGGTCCGATGGCGTCCGAGCCGGGCGGGTAGTGTGTCGGAATGCTCACTGTGACCTCCGTGAATGTGAATGGACTGCGTGCCGCCGCGAAGAAAGGTTTCGTGGAGTGGCTGGCCGGCACCTCCGCCGATGTGATCTGTCTCCAGGAGGTACGCGCCGAGCCCCAGCAGCTCCCCGAGGAGGTCCGCTCCCCGGAGGGCTGGCACGCCCTGCACGCCCCCGCCGCCGCGAAGGGGCGCGCGGGCGTCTCGCTCTACTCGCGGCGTGAGCCTGAGCGCACGCGGATCGGTTTCGGCAGCGCGGAGTTCGACGCGAGCGGGCGGTACGCGGAGATCGATCTGCCCGGTGTGACGGTCGCCAGCCTCTATCTGCCCTCGGGCGAGGTGGGCACGGAGCGGCAGGACGAGAAGAACCGGTTCATGGACGAGTTCCTGCCGTATCTGGAACAGCTGAAGAAGAGCGCGGCGGCGGACGGGCGCGAGGTGCTGGTGTGCGGCGACTGGAATATCGCCCACCAGGAGGCCGACCTCAAGAACTGGCGCGCCAACCGCAAGTCCTCCGGCTTCCTCCCCGAGGAGCGCGCCTGGCTGACCCGCGTCTTCGAGGAGACGGGTGCGGACTATGTCGATGTCGTCCGTGCCCAGCACCCGGACCAGGAGGGCCCCTACTCGTGGTGGTCGTACCGGGGCCGTGCCTTCGACAACGACACGGGCTGGCGCATCGACTACCACGTGGCGACGCGGGGTCTGGCCGCGCGTGCGGTCAAGGCGTATGTCGAGAGGGCCGCGAGCCATGAGGAACGGTGGAGCGACCACGCGCCGGTGACGGTCGCCTACGATCTCGGATAGCGCGTTCTCGCCGCGGCACCCGGAGCGCAGGGCGCGGCCCGTACCGCCGCCCGGCCCGGTGACCTCGCGGAAGGACCGAGACGCTCCGTGACCTGGACAGCCGCGACCTGGACAGCCGCCATGCTGCGGGACTTGAAGGACTGGTGCGCGCGTAGGCCGCTGCTCCCGCCCGAGGGCGGGCGGTTGCTGACGCACTCCTCCGATGTGCGCATGGTGATCTGGGCGATGACCGGGATCGAGGTTGTCACCGCCGTGGTCGTGGACGCGATGATTCCGCCCGCCTTCCGGCCCCTGCACATCTTCTGGGAGGTGATCCTCCTGGTTCTCTGTCTCGGATTCTGCGCCATGACCGCGCGCGCTCCCCATGTGATCGAGGGCGGGGTGCTGCGACTGCGCACCGGACCGTTCCGGGAGCTGATCGTGCCGCTGGCGGCCGTGAAGTCGTTACGTATCGCCCACGGCGGGCATCCGGGGCGCGGGCTGCGTCGTGTGCCCGGGGACGCGGGAGGGGGCGCGGGCGAGGGCGAGGGCGCGGAGGGGGACGTCGTCGCGTACTCCGTGTCGAGTGCCACCTCGGTCGTCCTCGAACTCATCGAGCCCTTGCCGGTCCGGCCGCGGCGGGGTGGGTGCCTGCGGGCCCGGTGGGTGCACTTCGCGGTGGACGAGCCGGGCGAGGCCGTCCGGGCGATCAGGCAGGCGATCGACGGTGTCGGCGAGGTCGTGTAGCGACCGTTCTCAGCCTGCGGCGGGGTCCGGGGGGGCGGTGGGCGGGGTGGGTTCCCGGTCCGTGCGGAGATGGCGGTCGAGGGCCAGCGAGAATTCCGCCTCCACCACGCTCTTCGCCAGCGGGCGCAGTTTCTCCGTGTCCGGCGTGGTGGTGTGGGTGCGCAGGACCGTGGCGAAGAGTCCGGCCAGGGCGTCGGCGTGGGCGCGGACGCGGCGGGCGGCGTCGAGGACCGCCGCCAGGGGGACACCCTCGCGGACCAGGGCCGCCGATACGTCCAGCAGGCGGCGGCTGATGTGGACTATCTCGTCGCCGTCCGTGGCCAGATAGCCGAGGTCGAGGGCCGCCCGCAGATTCTCCGGGGTGACCTCGCCCTCGAAGTAGTCGGCGAGTTCCTCGGGGGAGAGCCGGACCGGGGTCTCCTCGGTGGGTTCGCCGAGGCCGAGCACCTCGCCCACGTCCCGGCCGCTCTCGAAGGCGGTGGCGAGGTCGGCGATGCCGTTCAGGGTGTGGCCGCGCTCCAGCAGGCCCGCGATCGTCCGGAGCCGGGCCAGGTGGTGGTCGTCGTACCAGGCGATCCGGCCTTCGCGGCGGGGTGGCCGGATCAGGCCGCGTTCGCGGTAGAAGCGGACGGTACGGACGGTGATGCCCGCCTCGCGGGCCAGCTCCTCCATGCGGTACTCGCGCGGTTCGCCGTCTTCTGCCATGCCGGTCAGCCTATGGCGTACCCGGAGGTGTCGCGACAGTCCCGCCGGCCGGCGGCGACCGGCACGCCCGGCCCGCGACCAGGCCCGTACGCGCGCCCGCGACAACCGGCGGGCGCGCCCGCGCACCGGCAGGCGCGCTCGGGGCAACTTTCCCGCTCCCGCCCCCTACCCATCAGTACGGCACTGCTCTAGTCTCCAATTGTGCCAGTGATTACTGGCGCGATTGCCTGTGTGTCGTCCGGTGTCAGGAGGCGGTATGGGCCAGCACGAACATGACCGCGTGCGCGAGCACGTACACGTGGCGGTGGTCGGATCCGGGTTCGGCGGGCTCGGGGCGGCCGTCCGGCTCCGCCGTGAGGGGATGACCGACTTCGTGGTGCTGGAGCGCGCCGACTCGGTCGGCGGGACCTGGCGGGACAACAGCTATCCCGGATGTGCCTGTGACGTTCCCTCACATCTCTACTCGTTCTCGTTCGCGCCCAACCCCGACTGGCCCCGGACTTTTTCCGGGCAGCGGCACATCAGGGCGTATCTGGAGCATGTCGCCGACACGTTCGGGCTCCGGCCGCATCTGCGGCTGAACCACGAGGTGCGGCAGATGCGCTGGGACAGCGACGCCCTGCACTGGGAGATCGAGACCTCGCGCGCCACGCTCACCGCCGATGTCATCGTCTCCGCGACCGGGCCGCTCTCCGATCCGAAGATCCCGGTGATACCCGGACTCGCCGGGTTCCCGGGGAAGGTCTTCCACTCGGCGCGCTGGGACCACGGCTACGAACTGCGCGGCAAGCGCGTCGCCATGATCGGTACGGGCGCCTCCGCCATACAGATCGTGCCGGCCATCCAGCCCGAGGTGGGCCGGCTCACGCTGTTCCAGCGGACCCCGCCCTGGGTGATGCCGCGCGTCGACCGGGCGATATCCGGGACCGAGCGCCGGCTGCACCGGGCGCTCCCGTTCACCGGGACCCTGCGGCGCCGTCTCCTGTGGGGCATCAGGGAGTTGCAGGTCCAGGCCTTCACCAAGCGGCCGAACGAACTCGGGCTCATCGAATCCCTCGCCAAGGCCAATATGGCGAAGGCGATCAGGGATCCGGCGCTGCGCGCCAAGCTGACGCCCTCGTACCGCATCGGCTGCAAGCGCATCCTGCTCTCCAGCTCGTACTATCCGGCGCTCGCCCGGCCCAATGTGGACCTGGTCGCCTCGGGACTGGCCGAGGTGCGCGGTTCCACGCTGGTCGCGGCGGACGGTACGGAGACCGAGGCCGACGCGATCGTCTTCGGGACCGGCTTCCATGTGACGGACATGCCGATCGCCGAGCGGGTGGTGGGCGCCGACGGGACCACGCTCGCGGAGGCATGGAAGGACGGGATGCAGTCGCTGCGCGGCGCGACCGCGGCGGGCTTCCCCAACTGGATGACGATCATCGGACCCAACACCGGACTCGGGAACTCCTCGATGATCCTGATGATCGAGTCCCAGCTGAACTACATGGCCGACTATCTGCGGCAGTTGGACGGGCTCGGGGGCCGCCGGAGCGCGACGGGCACCGGAGGCGGCCCGGGGAGCGCGGGCGGGAGCGGGCGCGTGGCGCTGGCGCCCCGGCCCGCCGCCGTGCGCGCCTGGAACCGGCGGGTGCAGAAGCGTATGGAGCGGACCGTGTGGAACACCGGCGGCTGCACCAGCTGGTATCTGGACGAGCAGGGCCGCAACACCACCGTCTGGCCGGGGACGACGGCCGAATTCCGGCGGGCCACCCGGGAGGTCGATCTCGGTGAGTACGAGGTGATCCGCGCCGCCGCGGCCGTGCGGGTGCCGAGGCAGGCGGAGAAGCGGGGCGCGGACCAGCGGGCGGCCGGGAAGCGCGTCGGATCCCGGGCCGCGAAGGAGAGCGTTCGATGAGTCCGATGAGTCCGATGAGTCCGACGAGCGGGCCGCACAAGGAGCGTGAACTGACCGCCGTCTCCGCCGACGGCACCCGAATCCATGTCGAGGTCCACGGCGAGGAGGGCCGGCCCGCCGTCGTCCTGGCGCACGGCTGGACCTGCTCGATCCGGTTCTGGGCGGCGCAGCTCGCGGATCTGGCCGCCGATCACCGGGTGATCGTCTACGACCAGCGCGGCCACGGCCGTTCGGCGGCGCCGGCCGGCCACTCCGCGGGCTACTCCACGGACGCACTCGCCGACGATCTGGAGGCCGTGCTCGCCGCCACGCTGGAGCCGGGGGAGCGAGCCGTCCTCGCGGGGCACTCCATGGGCGGGATGACGCTGATGGCCGCCGCCCGGCGGCCCGCCTTCCGGGAGCACGCGGCAGCCGTTCTGCTGTGCAGCACGGGCAGTTCGCGGCTGGTCCCGGAGGCGCTTCTCGTACCGATGCGGCCCGGCAGGACCCGTACCTGGATCAACCGGCGGATCCTCGGCTCGCGCGCCCCGCTGGGGCCGGTCACACCGCTGTCGAGGCGGATCCTGCGCTACGGGACGATGGGCCCGGGGGCCGCGCCCGACCGGGTCGCGCGGTGCGCCCGGATCGTGCACGCGTGTCCGCGGCCCGTCCGGGTGGCCTGGGCGCATGTCCTCGGCACGCTCGATCTCGACGCGGAGGTACGGGAGTTGAGGGTGCCCACCGCCGTGATCGTGGGGAGCGCCGACCGGCTGACCCCACCGGTGCGGGCACGGGCGCTGGCCGCCGCGCTGCCCGAGCCTGCCGGACCCACCGGACCCACCGGACCCACCGGGCTCACCGGACCCAACGGCCCCACCGGGCTCACCGAACTCACCGGGGTGGGACATATGACGCCCGTGGAGGCCCCGGAGGCCGTCACCGGCGCGATTCGGTCCCTCGTCGGTACGTACCTGGGCGAGAAGGAGGACGTGGCGTGAGCGGGACGGGCCGGCGGGGTTTCCGCGATCTCGATGGGCAGGTCGCCGTCGTCACGGGCGCGGCGCGCGGCGTCGGCGAACTGCTGGCGCGCAAGCTCTCGGCGCGCGGCGCGAAGGTCGCCCTCGTCGGGCTGGAGGAGGACGGACTGAAGCGGGTCGCCGCCCGGCTGCACGCCGACCGCGGCCATTGGTACGCGGATGTCACGGACGACACCGCGATGGCGCGGGTCGCCCAGGAGATCGACGCGCGTTTCGGCAGGGTCGACATCGTCGTCGCCAACGCGGGTGTGGCGAGCGGCGGTCCCTTCGCGGACTCGGATCCGGACGCCTGGCGGCGGGTCATCGAGGTCAATCTGATCGGCGGCGCGGTGACGGCGCGGGCGTTCCTGCCCTTCCTGCGCGCACACCGCGGCTACTTCCTCCAGATCGCGTCGCTGGCCGCGATCACCCCGGCGCCGATGATGACCGCGTACTGCGCGTCCAAGTCCGGGGTCGAGGCCTTCGCGCACAGTCTGCGCGCCGAGGTCGCCCACCAGGGGGTCAGGGTCGGCGTCGGCTATCTGTCGTGGACGGACACCGACATGGTGCGCGGCGCCGACCGGGACGAGGTGATGCGGGAGCTGCGGCGCCGGCTGCCGTGGCCGTCGAACCGTACCTATCCGCTCGGCCCCGCCGTGGACCGGCTCGTCGCCGGGATCGAACGGCGCTCGGCGCATGTGTACGCGCAGTGGTGGCTGCGCGGGATGCAGCCCGTACGCGGATATCTGCCGGCCGCGATCGCGGCGGTCGGACAGCGGGAGATGCGCCGCTTCGGACCTCGTCTGGCGGGCGTGCGAAAGGGGCTGGTCGGGGCGGGTGGGGCGGCCGACGAAGCGGAACGTACACAGCGTTACTGATCGAAATGCGCGGAATGTCCGGGCGTGTCAGTCTGGTCGAGGCTCCACTCCGGTGCCCCCCAACACCCTTTCAGGAGTGACATTCCATGGCTATCGCCGATCAGTTCAAGGACAAGGCCGAAGAGCTCGCCGCCCAGCAGGCGAACGCGCGGCAGGGCGACAAGAAGGACGACCGGACGCAGCAGCCCGGCCGCCCCGGCCAGCCCGACCGCGGTTCGCAGCCTGGTTCACCGGCCAGGGACCGCAACCCGGGGCAGCACGACGCCCCGCAGCACAACGCGCAGCACGACGCGCAGCACGATGCCCAGCACGAGTCGCAGCAGAACGCGCAGAACAGGGCGCAGAACGCGCGCGATGACCTGGACGACCGTTTCGACGCCTGAGTGAATGGCTTGATGACAGCGAGGCGCACCCGGATTCCACCGGGTGCGCCTCCTTCTTTTATGTCTTATGTGCGGGCTTTTATGTCTTATGCGCGGGCTCTGTCCGTGCGCGTGTTGTCGCCGCGCGTCTTCTCGCCGCGCGCTTCGTGCGTGCGCGGCGGCAGGGGCGGGCGGCGCAGGTCCGGGACCGCTCCGTATCCCGGCGGGGTCGAGGCCGGATGCCCGGCCAGCAGGTCCAGCGCCGCCCAGACCGCGTCGTCGAGCTGCGCGTGCCGGCCCTCCGCCCAGTCCAGTGGGGTGCGCAGGGCCTCGATATCCGGCTCCACGCCCTGGTTCTCGATGGACCAGCCGTACGCGTCGAACCAGGCGGCGTTCATCGGCACCGTGATCACCGTGCCGTCGCCGAGCCGGTGCCGCCCCGTCATCCCGACCACCCCGCCCCAGGTGCGCTGGCCGACCACCGGGCCCAGGTTCAGCAGCCGGAAGGCCGCGGTGATCATGTCGCCGTCGGACGAGGTGGCCTCGTCGGCGAGCGCGACGACCGGGCCGCGCGGGGCGTTCGACGCGTAGGAGACGGGCTGGGCGTCGCGCGTCAGATCCCAGCCGATGATCCGGCGGGTCAGCTTCTCGACGACCAGCTCGCTGATGTGGCCGCCCGCGTTGCCCCGTACGTCCACGATCAGCGCGGGGCGCGAGACCTCAAGACGCAGATCCCGGTTGAACTGGGCCCAGCCGGAGCCGCCCATGTCGGGGATGTGCAGATAGCCGCATCTGCCGCCGCTGATCTCCCGTACGGCTTCCCGGCGTTTGGCCACCCAGTCCTGGTAGCGCAACGGGCGTTCGTCGATGAGAGGGACGACCGCGACGCGGCGGGAGGGGCGGTTGGGCTCCGCGGGCCGGAAGGTCAGCTCGACGGTCGTGCCCCCGGCGGCGGAGAGCAGCGGGTAGGGGCCGGCCACCGGATCGACCGGCCGGCCGTCCACATGGGTCAGGACCGAGCCCTCGCGGATGCCCGTACCGGCCAGCGGTGAGCGCGCCTTGGAGTCGGAGGAGTCGCCCGGCAGGATCCGCTTGATCATCCACTCGCCGTTCCGGGGGACCAGATTGGCGCCGAGCAGACCGATCGGGCGCTGGTAGTGCGGCGGCCCCTCGTTGCGGCGGGCCGGGGTGACATACGCGTGGGAGGTGCCCAGTTCGCCGAGGACCTCGCGCAGCAGATCCGCGAACTCGTCGGGGGAGCAGACCCGTTCGACCAGCGGACGGTACTGGTCGAGCACTCCGTTCCAGTCGATGCCGCACATGTCCGGTTCCCAGAAATAGGCGCGGATGATGCGCCCGGCCTCGTCGAACGCCTGGCGCCACTCCGCCCCGGGATCGACATCGTGCAGGATCCGGCGCATGTCGAGATAGACGGTCGTATCGCCGTCACCGGGCTCGGTGGCGGGTACGGCGCGCAACTCGCCGTCGTCCACGACCACCAGCCGGGTGCCGTCGCCGCTCGGCACGAACCAGTCCAGATGACCGACGAGTTCGCTCTTGCGCGCCTTCGTGATGTCGAAGTGTTCGAGGGTGGGGCGGCCCGACATGTCGGCGGGGTTGGCGAAGGTCTCGCCGAGCGCGCCGGAGATCGGCCAGCGCAGCCAGACCAGACCGCCGCCGCTGACCGGATACAGCGCGGAGTACTTGGACGCGGTGACGGGGAACGGGGTGACCCGGTCGGCCAGCCCCTCGACCTCGACGGTGACCGTACCGTCGCCGGACTCGCCGACCGACGGATCGAGTCCGCCGGCCGCGGGGCGGCCCTCGGGCGACAGCGCGAACGGCGACGGGGTCGCGGAGGAGAGCGGTACGAGATAGGGGCGGCAGCCGAGGGGGAAGGAGAGGTCGCCGGTGTGCACGTCGTACACGGGGTCGAAGCCGCGCCAGGACAGGAACGCGAGATAGCGGCCGTCGCTGGTGAAGACCGGATTCTCGTCCTCGAAGCGGCCGTTGGTGACGTCGACGACCGTGCGGGCGAAGCTGCCGGCGATCTTGGCCAGCTTGATCTGCCGGAGCGAGCGGCCGATGCCGGGGTGCGACCAGGTCAGCCAGTCGCCGTCGGGGGAGAAGGCGAGGTCGGTGACGGCGCCGTTGATGGAGCGGATGAGTTCGACGACGGGTTCTGGTGCGGGTGCGGGTGCGGGTGTCGGTTCTGGTGCGGCGTCCGGTGGGGTCGTGGTGGTGGCGCCGGGCGGTGGTTCGGGTTCGGCTTCCGGTTCGGGTTCGGCTCTTGGCTCCGGTTCGGCAATCGGTTCCGGTGCCGATTCCGGTGCCGCCTCTGGTTCCGGTTCCGGTTCCGCCGTGTCTATCAGCAGCAGCCTGCCGTCGTGCGAGGCGATCGCGATCCGTTCCCCGTCCGGGTCCGCCACCATCTCCCGTACGCGGCCCAACTGCCCCGAGGCCAGCCGCCGCGGCTGCCGCTCACCGCTCGCCCTGGGCAGATACGCGATCTCGATCGCGTCCTCGCCCTCCGCGTCGGTGACGTACGCGACCTGGCCGGTGTCACCGAGCATCACGGGGAACCGGACCCGGACGCCGGGGGTGTCCGCGATCGTGCGGGCCGGGCCGTCGCGGTGGGTCAGCCAGTACAGGCTGCCGCGTACGGAGACGGCGCTCGCCCGGCCGGTCATGTCCACGGAGATCCCGGCGACATGGCTGCTGGCCGGGACCTGGTAGTCGCGCCGTCCCGCGCGCTGGCCGCCCAGCCGCACCTCCAGCTTGCGCGGCACCGAGTCGGGCGTCAGCGCGTCGACCAGCCAGATGTCCCCCGCGCACTGGTAGACGACCCGGCGCCCGTCGGACGAGGCGTGGCGGGCGTAGAAGGCGTCGTGATCGGTGTGCCGCCGCAGATCGGTGCCGTCGGGACGGCAGGAGTAGAGGTTGCCGACACCCTCGTGGTCGGAGAGGAACGCGATCCGGCCGTCGACGAACATCGGGCAGTCGAGATGGCCCCCGATGTCCGCGAGCAGCCGCTCGCCGTGCAGCCAGAGCCGGCCCATCGCGCCGCCGCGATACCGCTTCCAGGCCGCGGGCTCGTGCGGCGGCTTTCCGGTGAGCAGGAGCGTACGGTGCCCGCCGTCGATGTCCGCGACGGCGATGTCATTGACCGGTCCCCAGGGCAGCGCGCCGCCCGGGGAGCCGTCGAGGGGGAGGCTGTAGGCCCAGGCGAAGTACGAGAACGGCTGGCCGTGCGAGGAGACCGCGAGGATCTGGGACTCACCGTGCTGGTCGGGCGGTGTCCAGCCGCACACACGGGTGTCGGTGGCGCCCCAGTAGGTGAGCCGGCGGGCGGGTCCTCCGGCGACCGGGACGAGATGGATCTCGGGGTCGAGGCTGCGCCAGGTCGTATAGGCGATGTGCCGGCCGTCCGGCGAGAAGCGGGGGTGGCCGACTCGGGTGCGGTCGACGGTGACCCGCCAGGCGCGGGCGGGGCGGTGCCCGGCCGGGGCCAGGGGGGCGACCCAGAGGTCGTCCTCGGCGGCGAAGCACAGGGAATCGTCGTGAAGGTGCGGGAAGCGGAGATACGCGACGTCGTCACTCACCCACCCAATGCTGCACTTTCCGCGCGAATAACGCCTCCCGGCGGGGGGCCGTGGTGCGGGTGTGACGGGGGTTTCGGTTGTTGTCGGTGGTGCCGGGGGCCGGGCCCCGGAGCACCGCCCCGGGGTGTGGTGCAGCGCACAAGCGAAACGGTTTCGTTTCGGTAGGGGGTAGGGTTATCTTCGTACTGTACGAAACCGTTTCGTTTGGCAGGAGCAGATCGTGGCGCGCAGCAGGCTCACCCCCGAGCGTGAGGCCGAGTTGTACGCCGCCGTGCTCGATCTGCTGCGCGAGGTCGGTTATGACGCCCTCACCATGGACGCCATCGCCGCCCGCACCCACTCCAGCAAGGCCACCCTCTACCGCCAGTGGGGGAGCAAGCCTCAGCTGGTCGCCCATGCGATGCGGCACAACAAGCCGATCAAACTCGTCGACGTGGACACCGGCACCCTGCGCGGTGACTTCCACGCCGTGATGGCACACACCGACGACTGTCAGATGGAGAAGGACAGCGCGCTGATGCGAGGTCTTTTCCATGCCGTCCACGACAACCCCGATCTCCTTCAGGCGCTGCGCGAGCTCCTGGTCGAGCCCGAGCTCAACGGGCTCGCGCAGATCCTTCAGCGCGCTGTGGACCGCGGCGAGATCGCCGCGGACAATCCCGCGCTGAAGTACGTGACGCACATGCTGGTCGGCGCCATCGTCGCCCGGCAGCTGATCGAGGACCGGTCGCCCGACAGGTCCTTCCTCACCTCGTACTTCGACGCCGTGGTCCTCCCCGCGCTCGGCGTCTGACAGTCCCCCTCAGCACCCGCACCACCTGACGCGTGCCGCTCTCTCGCCGTCGGGCCGGCTCCCCATGCCCTCAGTTCCATTCACAGACCCGGGAGTACGCCCTCGTGGCCACGTTCCTCTACAAGCTCGGACGGTTCGCTTTCCGGCGCCGCAACTATGTCGCCCTCGTGTGGGTGGCACTGCTCGCGCTCGCCGGTGTCGGAGCCGCCTCCGCGTCCACGCCCACGTCCAGTTCCTTCTCGATACCGGGGACGGAGGCCCAGAAGGCCTTCGACCTGTTGGAAGAGCGCTTCCCAGGAGCCAGTGCCGACGGTGCGACCGCCCGGGTCGTCTTCAAGGCGCCGGCCGGGCAGAAGATGACCGACGCCGGTCACAAGGCCGAGGTCGGCAGGATCGTCGACGAACTGTCGGGCGGGTCCGACCAGGTCGGCTCCGTGACCGATCCGTACACCGCCAACGCCGTCTCGCAGGACGGCTCGACGGCGTACGTCCAGGTCTCGTACAAGGTCACCTCGATGGAGCTGACCGATGAGACCCGTACCGCGCTGGAGGAGACCGGCGCCGAGGCGCGGGCGCAGGGGCTGACGGTGGAGGTCGGCGGGGACGCGCTCCAGGCCACTCCCGAGATGGGGTCCACGGAGATCATCGGTGTGGCCGTCGCCGCGGTGGTGCTGGTCATCACGTTCGGTTCGCTGGTCGCGGCGGGGCTGCCGCTGGTGACCGCGCTCATCGGGGTCGGCGTCGGGGTCTCCACCATCACCGCGCTGGCCAGCGTCCTCGACCTGGGCTCCACCACCTCCATCCTGGCGATGATGATCGGTCTCGCGGTCGGGATCGACTACGCGCTGTTCATCGTCTCCCGCTACCGGGCCGAGCTGGCCGAGGGCAGGGAGCGGGAGGAGGCGGCAGGACGGGCCGTCGGCACCGCCGGGTCGGCCGTGGTGTTCGCCGGACTCACCGTGGTGATCGCGCTCGCCGGGCTGGCCGTCGTCAATATCCCGATGCTCACCAAGATGGGCCTCGCCGCGGCCGGTACGGTCGTGATCGCCGTCCTCATCGCGCTCACCCTCATCCCCGCGACCCTCGGTTTCGCGGGCAAGCGGGTGCACGGCCGCAAGGCCCGTAAGGCCCTGGACGCCAAGGCCGCGGGCGGCGCGGAGACCGAGAAGCCGAACATGGGCACGCGCTGGGCGCGCTTCGTGCTGCGCCGTCCGGTCGCGGTCCTGGTCACCGCCGTGCTGGGCCTCGGGGCCATCGCCATCCCTGCCGCCTCGCTGGAACTGGGGCTGGGCGACGACGGTTCGCAGCCGCCGAGCACCACCCAGCGCAAGGCGTACGACCTGCTCTCCGACGGCTTCGGCCCCGGCTTCAACGGGCCGCTGATGGTCGTCGTGGACGGCAAGACCAATGACAACGCCAAGGCGGCGGCGGCCGAGCTGTCGGACACGGTGAAGAAGCTGGACGGCGTCGCCGTCGTCACCCCGTCCACCCTCAACAAGGCGGGCGACACCGCGACCATCACCGTGATCCCCGAGGACCGCCCCTCCTCGGTGAAGACGGAGGACCTGGTCCACTCCATCCGGGACACCGGCGGGGAGATCAAGGCGGACAGCGGCGCCCAGGTCCTGGTCACCGGTGCCACCGCGATGAACATCGACTTCTCGCAGAAGATGAACGACGCGCTGCTGCCCTATCTCGCGCTCGTCGTCGGACTCGCCTTTCTGCTGCTGATGCTCGTCTTCCGCTCCATCCTCGTACCGCTCAAGGCCGCCCTCGGCTTCCTGCTCTCCGTGGTCGCCGCCCTCGGCGCGGTCGTCGCGGTCTTCCAGTGGGGCTGGCTCGGCGGACTGCTCGGCGTCGAGCAGACCGGCCCGGTGATGTCGATGATGCCGATCTTCATGGTGGGTGTGGTCTTCGGTCTCGCCATGGACTACGAGGTCTTCCTCGTCACCCGGATGCGGGAGGCGTATGTGCACGGGGAGCGGCCCGGCGAGGCGATCGTCACCGGGTTCCGGCACGGCGCGCGGGTGGTCTCGGCCGCCGCGGTGATCATGATCGCGGTCTTCGCCGGCTTCATCGGCTCCAGCGAGTCGATGATCAAGATGATCGGCTTCGGCCTCGCCATCGCGGTCTTCTTCGACGCGTTCGTGGTCCGGATGGCGATCGTGCCCGCAGTGCTCGCACTGCTCGGCGACAAGGCGTGGTGGCTGCCGCGCCGGCTGGACAAGGCGCTGCCCAATGTGGACGTGGAGGGCGAGGCACTGCGGCAGCGGCTCGTGGACGACGCGTCGCAGGGTCCTGACGGCGGTCCCGGCGCGGACCGGGAGCTCGTGCGCGTCTGATCCCCCATGCGCCGGGGCCACGGCATGAGCGGTGCGTGGCCCCGGATCGCGCCGACGGCCGTGGGGACGGGAGCCGGCGCGTGGTACGCGGCCCGGCCGGGCACCTTTCGGGGTGGCGGCCGGGCCGCCGTGCGTTTCAGGTCCTGTGGAGGAGCTTGCTCAGCTCGGTCTCGACCTCGATGTCGTGCCGCTCCTGGCCGACCGGGACCATCGCGTACGAACTGTCCAGGAACCGGCGCAGTGGCGCGGTGTCCAGCTGGACCACCGCCACCCCGTCCGGCGAGTGGAACTCCAGCACGACCTGGGCCCGGCCGCAGGGCCACACCTGGACATCACCCTCACCCGAGGGCAGCCGCAGGCCGGATTCGAGAAGATCGCGGGCGAAGGCCCAGACGACTTCGTCATCGTCGAGGGAGACCTCCGGCGGGAACACGATACGTATGGCGAGCGGATCGGCGCCGTCATAGCGGAGTGTGACGGTGACGGTCCTGGGGTGGGGGGCGTCCGTGATGAGACGCGCGGTGGCGGGCTGCTCGATGACGGGTGACATCGATGGCTCCTCGGTTAGCTGCGACGGCTGCTTGTGGCTGCTGTGCTGGGCGGAATCGGGAGCTGCCTCCTTGACTAACCGGACATTTAGCTTCTAATCATACAAAATATGCCGCATTTGTCCATATTGATGTTTGGCCATTGCTTTGCCGATCAGGCACTTGCGGAACACCCTCCCGCCACCTTGCATGTCACCTGCTCTTGCGAATGTCTCGCAAGAAGGCCCATCATCGAGCGGCTCACCACCGCGCCGTACGAGCAGGAAGCGGAGCCCCCGCCATGCATGTCCCCGACGGATTCATCGATCTGCCCGTCTCGGCCGCCACCGGTGCCGTCGCCGCGGGCGCCGTCGCGGTCAGTCTGCGCGGCGCGCGGCGTGAGCTGGACGAGCGCACCGCGCCGCTGGCCGGACTCGTCGCCGCGTTCATCTTCGCCGTACAGATGCTCAACTTCCCGGTGGCCGCCGGGACGAGCGGGCATCTGCTGGGCGGGGCGCTGGCCGCCATACTCGTCGGCCCCTATACCGGCGTGCTCTGTATCTCCGTCGTCCTGCTGATGCAGGGCATCCTCTTCGCGGACGGCGGACTCACCGCGCTCGGGGTGAACATCACCGACATGGCCGTGGTGACGACCGTCGTCGCCTACGCGCTCTTCCGCGCCCTGGTGAAGCTCCTGCCCCGGACGCGCCGTTCGGTGACCGTCGCGTCCTTCGCGGCGGCGCTGGCCTCCGTACCGGCCGCCGCCCTCGGCTTCACCTTCTTCTACTGGATCGGCGGGACGACCGACATCCCGATCGGCAAGGTGCTGACCGGGATGGTCGGGGTGCATGTGCTCATCGGGATCGGCGAGGCCGCGATCACCGCGCTGACGGTCGGCGCGGTCATCGCCGTACGGCCCGACCTCGTCTACGGCGCCCGGGGACTGTCCGCGCCGCTGAAGCTGCGGGTGGGCGGCGAACTGGTCGACGCCGCCCCCGCGTCCGAGCCCGTGCCGGTGGCCGCGGGCTCCACCCGCAAGGTCTGGGCGACCGGTCTTGTCACCGCGCTCGTCCTCGCCGGATTCGTCTCCTTCTACGCCTCCGCCAGCCCCGACGGACTGGAGAAGGTCGCCGCCGACCAGGGCATCGACCGGAAGACCGAGCCGCACCACACCGCCGACTCCCCGCTCGCCGACTACGGCGTCAAGGACGTCGACGACGCCCGGATCTCCGGCGGCCTCGCCGGAGTGATCGGAGTGGCCGCGACCGTGGCCGTCGGCACCGGCGTCTTCTGGGCGGTGCGACGGCGCCGTACGGCGGCGGAACCCGCGCAGGCGGGCGGGAACGTCTGACATGGGCGCGGGTCACGCACACACGCTCTACCGGCACGGACACTCGCCGGTCCACGCGCTGCCCCCGCACTGCAAACTGGCCGCCGTCTTCTGTTTCGTGCTCGTGGTGGTCTCGACGCCGCGCGAGGCGGTCTGGGCGTTCGCGCTGTACGCCGTGCTGCTCGCGGCCGTCACGGGGGTCGCCCGTATCCCGGCCGGTGTGCTGCTGCGCCGGCTGCTGATCGAGATCCCGTTCGTGGCCTTCGCGTTCCTCATGCCCTTCGTGGTGCCCGGCGACCAAGTCCGGTTCCTGGGGCTGTCGTTGAGCGTTCCCGGGCTCTGGGGCGCCTGGAACGTCCTCGCGAAGGGGACGCTGGGCGTCGCCGCGTCCGTGATCCTCGCCTCCACGACCGAGCTGCGCTCCCTGCTGCTCGGTCTCCAACGGCTGCGGCTGCCGCCGCTGCTGGTGCAGATCGCCTCCTTCATGATCCGTTACGGCGATGTCATCACCGACGAGATGCGGCGGATGTCGGTCGCCCGGCGCTCGCGCGGCTTCGAGGCCCGGGGCGTCCGGCACTGGGGTGTCCTCGCCAAGTCCGCGGGCGCGCTCTTCATCCGCTCCTACGAGCGCGGTGAGCGGGTGCATCTGGCGATGGTCAGCAGGGGATACGCGGGCACCATGCCGGTCATCGACGAGGTGACCGCGTCCCGGGCGCAGTGGACCTACGCCGCCGCCCTTCCCGTGTCGGCGCTCGCCGTCTGTCTGCTTGGCTGGACCCTATGACCGAGCACTCCGCCCCCGATGTCCCCGCCTCCCTTGAGGTCAGCGGGCTCGCGTACGCCTACCCCGACGGCCATCAGGCCCTCTTCGGTGTCGATCTGACCGTCGGACGCGGTGAGCGGGTGGCGCTGCTCGGGCCCAACGGCGCGGGCAAGACCACCCTCGTCCTGCATCTCAACGGCATCCTGACCGCCGGGGCCGGTTCGGTCGCGGTCGCCGGGGTGCCGGTGGCGAAGCGGAATCTGGCCGAGATCCGCCGCCGGGTCGGGATCGTCTTCCAGGACCCGGACGACCAGCTGTTCATGCCGACGGTGCGCGAGGACGTCGCGTTCGGCCCGGCGGCCTCCGGGCTGCGCGGCCCCGAACTGGAGGCCCGGGTCACCGCCGCGCTCGGCCAGGTCGGGATGGCGGAGTACGCGGACCGGCCCCCGCACCATCTCTCCTTCGGGCAGCGCCGCCGGGTCGCGGTGGCGACCGTCCTCGCGATGGAGCCGGAGATCCTCGTACTCGACGAGCCCTCGTCCAATCTCGACCCGGCGTCCCGGCGCGAACTGGCCGACATCCTGCGGGCGCTGGACATCACCGTACTGATGGTGACGCACGATCTGCCGTACGCTCTCGAACTCTGTCCGCGCGCGGTGATCCTGAGCGAGGGCGTCATCGTGGCGGACGGGCCCACCGGGCGGCTCCTCGGTGACGAGAAGCTGATGGGCGCGCACAGGCTGGAGCTGCCGTTCGGTTTCGACCCGCGTTCCGTGTCGCCGGGACACGTTGCACCATAGAGAGGTCGCGCCGCCGGGGCGTGGCGGGACGACGAGCGGTACGAGGCGTGGGTACCGACGGGCGGGAGTGCGGGCGTGGACGTCCAGGGCACGGTGGAGGCGGGCTTCGAGCCGGTCAGGGACGCGTTCGTACGGAACTTCGAGCGGCTGGGAGAACAGGGCGCGGCCGTCGCCGTGTACCGGGACGGGCGCAAGGTCGTCGATCTGTGGGCGGGCACCCGTGATGTCGGCGGGCAGGAGCCGGGGGACGGCAGCGCGGACGCGGCCCCATGGGCCGTCGACACGGCGCAGGTCGTCCGGTCCGCCACGAAGGGCGTCGCCGCCGCCGTACCGCTGCTGCTGCACCAGCGCGGGCAGATCGATCTCGACGCCCCGGTCGGCACGTACTGGCCCGAGTTCAAGAGCGCGGGCAAGGAACGGGTGCTCGTACGCCATCTCCTGTCGCACCGCGCCGGGCTGCCGGTGCTCGACCGGCCGCTCACCCCGGCCGAGGCCATCGACGGGGAGTCGGGCGCGCGGGCCCTGGCCGCCCAGCGGCCGGAGTGGGAGCCGGGCACCGACCACGGCTATCACGCGCACACCTACAGCTGGCTGATCGCCGAACTGGTCAGGCGGGTCACCGGCCGGAGCGTGGGCCGGTGGATCGCCGAGGAGATCGCCCGGCCGCTCGGGCTGGACTTCTGGGTCGGACTGCCCGCCGAGGAGGCCCACCGGGTCGGCCGGATCGGCCCGGTCGAGGAGCCGACGGCGGTCGGCGGCGCGCTCAGACTGCGGCCCAAGCGGTCCGTGTCGGAGGCGTACCGCGACGCGGAGTCCCTGACGCGGCGCGCGTTCGGCGTCATCGAACCGCGCCCCGACGAGAACGCCCCGGCCTACCGCGCCGCCGAACTCCCCGCCTCCGGAGGCATCTCGACCGCCCGCGCGCTGGCCCGCTGCTACGCCGCGATGATCGGCCCCGTCGACGGCCACCGGCTGTTCGCGCCCGCGACGCTGACGCTCGCGCGTACGGAGGAGTCGGCGGGCCCCGACCGGGTACTGGTCGTCGCCACCCGCTTCGGTCTGGGCTTCATGCTGCACGGCCCGGCAGCCCCCCTGCTGGGCCCCGGCTCCTTCGGACACCCGGGGCGCGGCGGCTCGCTGGGCTTCGCCGATCCGGAGTCGGGCATCGCGATGGGGTATGTGACCAATGGGATGCGCAAGGGCGTGACGGCCGACCCCCGCGCCCAGGCTCTGGTGCGCGCGGTGCGGTCGGCGACATCATCGCCGGATGAGACGATTTGACGGATACGGAGTTCTGATCACCGGAGCGGGCCGGGGAATCGGTGAGGCGACCGCGCGCAGGCTGGCGGAGGAGGGCGCGCGCGTCCTGGTGACGGACCTGGACGAGAAGCGGGCGGTGACGGCGGCGGAGTCCATCCCCGGCGCGGTCGCGCTCGGCTGCGATGTGGCCGACCGGGCGTCGGTGGAGGCGGCGGTGGCCTACGCGGCCGAGACCTTCGGCTCGCTGGACGTGCTGGTGAACAACGCCTACTCCTGCACGCGGGACGCGCCGCTGTTCGAGGACGAGCCGGACGAGGTCTGGGCGCTGGATCTCGACATCACCCTGACGGGCGCCTTCCGCTGCGCCCGTGCGGCGCTTCCGTATCTGGTGGCCTCGGGCCGGGGCGCGATCGTCTCGATCGGCTCGGTCAACGGCGAACAGGACTTCGGCAACCACGCCTACAGCGCGGCCAAGGCGGGCCTCGCCGGCCTGACCCGTACGCTGGCGGGCCACGCGGCCCCGCGCGGTGTCCGCGTCAACCTCGTGGAGCCGGGCACGATCCACACCGGTGCCTGGTCGGGCCGCGAGGCGGAACTCGACCGCGCGGCGGGCCACTACCCGTTGGGACGCGTGGGCACGCCGGCCGATGTCGCGGCGGCGGTCGCGTTCCTGGCCTCTGCCGACGCCTCCTGGATCACGGGGGTGACGCTCCCGGTCGACGGCGGGATCCTGACGAGCAATCTGGGGCTGCGGAGAGCGATCGCGGGCGAGGAGTAGAAGGCGGGGCACAGGGGGGCGGGGCACAGAGGACGGGGTGCGGCGGGACGGGGTGGGGCTCGGACAGGGCCTGAGGGCGCCGCGGCGCGACGAGCCCCACCCCGGCGGTTCCGCGCGCGGTCGGGCCCGGCTAGCCCCCGTGCTCGCCGCGCCGGACCGAGACGACGTTCGTGGCGTCCACCGCCTTGCGGAGGGTCCTGGCCAGTTCGACGGCGTCGGCCACGGCCCAGAGATGGATGAAGAACAGGCGGGGCTCGTCCCTGAGGCCGTGGTTGTGCAGCTCGACCAGACCGATCCCGCCGCGCCGCAGGATCTTGATGACGGGCTGGACCTCCTCGGCGACCATCACGACATCGCCGTTGAGCGCGGCCTTGCCGGCGCCGAGCGGCTGGAAGATGAACGCCGAGATCGCGCCCAGGCCGCGGGGCAGCGCCATGCCTCGCTCGACGATGACCTCACGGCGCGCGAAGGTGGCCTTGTAGACCCCGCCGTCGTCCGAGCCCTTCATGCCCAGGGCGGCATCGATGCCCTCGGTGTCCAGATCGAGGGGCTTCGGTGACCGGGGATTCGGGGGCGGGGTCGCGGTGCGGTCGAGCGCCGCGCGCAGACCGCGGGCGATGGCCACCGGATCCCGTCCGTGCGCGTGGACATGGGTCCACCAGACGTCGGGGGAGTGGGCGAGCAGATGCTTGTGCAGCGCGGTCTGCTCGATGCCGTGCGCCTGGAGGACATCCGTCACCTCCTGGAGCTCGCCCTCGGTCACCGTGAGATCGCCCATGGCCAGCACGGTGCCGTCGGTGTAGCGAACGAACGCCACGTGCGAGCCCAGGGCGAGTTGGGGCGAGATCCGGACTCCGTAGGAGACGACATCGAGGTCCCCGCGCGGAAAGTGGGTGTTGTACGCCTCGTCGCCCGCCATGGCGCCTTCCCGGCCCAGCGCCCGCGCGACCTGCTGCCAGTCGGCCGGGGTTGTGGTCACCGGCTGGAGCGGCTCGTGCTGGTGACCGCCGCCCTTCACCTGGGCGGTGGCGGGGGCCGGATCCGGGGACTGGGCGCGGGCGACGGTGGTGCCGATCCCGGCCAGCAGCGGCGCGAGCGCGGCCGTGGTCAGCAGGAGACGCCGGGGGGTCTCGGATCGGTGGGCCGTGTCGTGATCCCGGTCCCGGTCCTGGTCGCTGCCGCTGCCGCTGCCGCTGCCGCTGTCGGTCGTGTCGTGATTGTCCGTGCCCTCGTGCGGTTGTCCGTTCATCACATTGATACCTCCGTGATGAAAGGAGATCACGAGCGAACGGATAAAAGGGGATCTGTCAGGAGCTGTCCGGCGAGTGTTGCCAAAGGGGCCCGTCCGGACCAAGCTCTCACCCCGCGGCCAGCACCGACGCCACCACCGGGCCCGCCGCGTCGCCGCCGTGGCCGCCCGCCTGGACGACCGCCGCCGCGGCGAGGTCGTTCTGGTAGCCCGTGAACCAGCTGTTGGAGGTGGCCTGGCCGTCGACCTCCGCGGAACCGGTCTTCGCGCCCTTGTCACCGCCGAGCCCGGACATCGCGTTCGCCGCCGTACCGCTCGTGGCCGTGACCCGCATCATGCTCCGCAGCTGGCTCGCCACGTTGTACGGCAGCGAGCGCGCGGCGGTGGCCAGTTGCCGGTCGTCCAGCGAACGCGGCACGATGATGGGCTGCTTGAACGAACCGTTCTTGGCGGTCGCCGTGATGGACGCCATGTTGAGGACGTTCATCTGGACGGTGCCCTGCCCGATGTACTGCGCCGCCGCCTCACCGCCGGCCGCGGCCGGCACGCTGCCGTCGAAGGACGCGACACCCGTCTTCCAGTTGTCGAGGCCGATGCCGAAGACCTCCTCGGTCTCGGCCTTCAGCGCCGCGTCATCCTTGGTGTCGTCGATCAGCTTGATGAAGGCGGTGTTGCAGGAGCGGGCGAAGCTCTGTGTGAACGTGCCGCTCGCGATGGAGAAACCGTCCAGGTTCCTGAACGTACGGCCCTGGTACATCGCTTCCTTGGGACACTCGGCCGCCCGGTCGGCGGCCACGAGACCCTTCTCCAGCAGCATCGCCGCGGTCACTATCTTCATCGTGGAACCCGGCGCCTGCCTGCCGAGCATCGCCGCGTTCCAGCCGTCCTTCCGGTTGTTGGCGACGGCCAGGATCTCGCCCGTACTCGGCTTGACGGCGGCGACCGACGCCTCGCTGTACTTCTTCACCGCCTGCTCGGCGGCGGCCTGCACGCCCGCGTCCAGTGTGGTCGTCAGTTCGCCCGGCGTGCCCTTGGCGAGCGTGAGCAGCGTTTCGTCCGGCACGCTCTCGGTGTCGCTCCTCAGCACCAGCTCGACGCCCGGCGTGCCGCCCGCGTCGTCGCCGTACCGCTTGCGCAGCTCGTCCAGAATCGGCCGGAGCGAGGGGAACTTCTCCTTCGTCAGCTCGACGCCATCACGGTCGACGGCCTTGATCGGGGGAGCGGAGGCCTCGTTGGTGACGAGGCGGGTGTCCTTCGTCAGCTTCGGATGGATCACCGAGGGCGCCCAGTCGACCAGCGGGCGCCCGGTGGTCAGCCCGCGCACCACGGTCAGTTCCGAGGCGTACGACAAGGGCTTCGTCTTCCCGTCGAGCGAGACGGTGGCCTTGACGGTGAACGGGACCTTGGCGCCGACCGCCTGACCCGGCGTGATCACCGCGTCGGTGACATGGGCCTCGTCGCGGTAGCCGCCGATGACGGCCTCGGCGGTGGCGGGGTCGTTGGTCAGCTGGGCGACCGTGGCCGCCTCGTCCCCCTTGGCCCACCCCGTCAGGAAGTCCTTCGCGGCCTTGTCGACCTCGGCGGCGCTCAGCGGCCCGGTCTTGACCTCGGCCGTCGTGGTCGTGTCGCCGGCCGGGGATGCGTTGCCGCCGGTGAGCCCGTCGTACACGTTGTAGGCGCCGTACCCGACGCCGCCGGCGAACACGACGAACACCCCGCTTATGACGGCGATCTTCGCTCCACTGCGCATGAGTGCAGTCCCCCTCCCCAGGAGCCCCCGGAACATCTGAACGTGTTCAAGGGGATGTCGCGTGCACTCTACGGGACCGGTGTGTCACAGGGGGCGAGCGTCAACGAGCGTTATCGGACTGACGCGCCCCCTTGCCGTCACCGTTCCCGCATCGTTTCCTGGTCGTTTCCTTGTCCCCTGTCCGACGTGGTCAGACCCAGGTGTCGAGCCACATCCTGTTGCGCCAGGAGTCCAGTGGGATCGCCGTGCCCGTGTACAGCGGCCAGAAATAGATGAAGTTCCAGATGATCAGCAGGACCAGCACCCCGGCACCGACCGCGCCGATCGTCCTGCGTCTCTCGTCGGAGCCCGCCGGTCCCACGATCGCGCCGATCATCATCGCCACCGCGAGACAGAGGAACGGGACGAAGACGACCGCGTAGAAGAGGAAGATCGTCCGCTCCTGGTACAGGAACCACGGCACCCAGCCCGCCGCCACCGCGCAGGCGATCGCGCCCGCGCGCCAGTCGCGGCGGAAGAACCAGCGGTACAGGACGTAGCAGAGCGCGAAGGCCCCCGCCCACCACAGCATCGGGGTGCCGATCGCCAGCACCTCGCGGGCGCATTTGCCGGCCGTGGACGCCGGGCAGCCGTCGGTGCCGGCCGCCGGGTCCTCGTAGAAGTACGAGACCGGGCGGCCCAGGACGATCCAGCTCCACGGGTTCGACTGGTAGGTGTGGCCCGACGTCAGATTGACGTGGAAGCTGTAGACCTCGTTCTCGTAGTGCCAGAGGCTGCGCAGCCAGTCGGGCAGCCAGGTCCAGTTGCCGCCCTTGCCCGCCGTCTCGGCCCAGTTCCTGAAGTAGCCCTTGTCGGTGACGATCCAGCCGGTCCATGAGGCGATGTACGTGAGGATCGCGACCGGGACCGTCGAGAAGAAGGCCGGCACCAGATCGCGTCGGAACACCCCCCAGAACGGCCCCCCGCCCGCCGTCCGGCGCGCGCCCAGGTCCCACACCACACACATGATCCCGAAGGCGGCCAGGATGTAGAGGCCGTTCCACTTCGTCGCGAACGCCAGGCCCAGCATCAGTCCGGCCGCGATCCGCCAGGGCCGCCAGCCGAGCCGCAGATTCTCCGCGACTTCCCTGTCCGGGCGCAGCACGCCGTCCTCGTCCACCGGGAGCGCCGCCGCCAGTTTCCGGCGTGCCCAGTCGCGGTCGATCAGCAGACAGCCGAAGGCGGCCAGCACGAAGAACATCAGCACGAGGTCGAGCAGGGCCGTACGGCTCATCACGAAGTGCAGGCCGTCCACCGCGAGCAGCGCGCCCGCCAGGCACCCCAGGAACGTGGAACGGAACAGCCGCCGCCCGATCCGGCACAGCATGAGCACCGACAGCGTGCCGAGCACCGCCAGCATGAAGCGCCAGCCGAAGGGGTTGAACCCGAAGAAGTGCTCGCCCAGGCCGATGACCCACTTGCCCACCGGCGGATGCACCACATAGCCGGGATCGGTCGGCACCGGGACCGAGGACGGATCCCGCAGGATCGACTTGTCGATGTCCTTGGGCCAGCTGCCCTCGTACCCCTGGTTGACGAGCGCCCACGCGTCCTTCGCGTAATACGTCTCATCGAATATCACCGCCTTGGGGCTGCCCAGGTTCCAGAACCGCAGCACCCCGGCGACCAGCGCCACGAGCAGCGGCCCGCCCCACGCGGACCAGCGGATCATCCGGTCCGCGAGCCGTGGAGGCACGCCGAGCACGGCCCACAGCCGCTCCGAGGGCCGGGTGTACGGCGGCACCAGCCGCTCGCGCAGCCCGGTCACCGGCCGGGGCACATGGCCGAATCGGCGCAGCCGCTGAGGCCATGAGGGCGGCTTGTCGCCGGCGTCGTGCCCGTGGAGGGCTTCTGGCGCAGTACTGGTCACCGCGCCATCGTAGGGAACACCGCTGTGAGTGGGGCGCCTCGCGCCCTGCGAGGATGGCGGATGTGATTGGAACGCTGGTACTCGCAGGGACGCCCATCGGTGATGTGACGGACGCGCCGCCCCGGCTCGCCACCGAGCTGGAGACCGCCGATGTGATCGCCGCGGAGGACACGCGGCGGCTGCGCAGGCTCACCCAGGCGCTCGGTGTGCAGACCCGGGGCCGGGTCGTGTCGTACTTCGAGGGCAACGAGTCCGCGCGGACGCCGGAGCTGGTCGAGGCGCTGACGGGCGGGGCGCGGGTGCTGCTGGTCACGGACGCGGGCATGCCGTCCGTCTCCGACCCCGGCTACCGGCTGGTCGCGGCGGCGGTCGAGCGGGACATCAGGGTCACGGCCGTGCCGGGCCCGTCGGCCGTGCTGACCGCGCTGGCGCTCTCCGGGCTGCCGGTGGACCGTTTCTGCTTCGAGGGTTTCCTGCCGCGCAAGGCGGGCGAGCGGCTCGGCCGGCTGCGGGAGGCCGCGGACGAGCGGCGCACGCTCGTCTACTTCGAGGCGCCGCACCGCCTGGACGACACCCTCGCCGCGATGGCCGAGGTCTTCGGCGCCGACCGCAGGGCGGCCGTCTGCCGCGAACTGACCAAGACGTACGAAGAGGTGCGGCGCGGCGGTCTCGGCGAGCTGGCGGCCTGGGCCGCCGAGGGCGTACGGGGAGAGATCACCGTGGTCGTGGAGGGCGCCCCGGAGCGGACGGCCGGAGAGCTCGACCCCGAGGAACTGGTGCGGCGGGTACAGGTGCGGGAGGAGGCGGGGGAGCGGCGCAAGGAGGCCATCGCGGCCGTCGCCGCCGAGGCGGGCCTGCCCAAGCGCGAGGTGTTCGACGCGGTCGTCGCCGCGAAGAACGCCGCGCGCACGGCGGCCGGAACGGCCCCTGAGCGCATGTCCCCCGCGGACGGCAAAGGAATTTCGTGAAATGTAAAGCACAGACCGCCTGCCGTGCCCTTTGGACATGAGAAGGCCAAGACCAATCCATTAATCGACAGGGCTGATGCGCTCCCGCTGTCAAAGGCGTCCACTTGGTCGTGGAGAGGAGCTGGCATGAGTGAGATCACGGGTACAGCCGTTGCCCACGAGGCATATGCCTTTTGTTGTATGCGTTGTGGGCACGGCTGGGAGCAGGCGTACGACATAGAGCACCACGTCGACGGCTCGGGCCACAATTTCGTCGTCTACAAGTCCGAGGGCGTGCGGGTACCTTCCCCGCTGTCCAGCCCGAACTGCGCCCACTGCGGGGGGCATGTCGTCCGCATCATGCGTTCCGGTCAGGTCTCTTCGGTACGGGCGCTCATGGCGGAGCAGCACCACCCGGCGAAGACCAGGCGTGCCGCGGCGGCCGGGGAGATACCGGCGCAGGCGGGCGAGGAGATACCCGCCGGAGCCGCCCCGTCGGGGGAGGACGGGGCGTCCGCGGCGAAGGGGGCGGGGGCGGACAAGGCGGCCAGGCAGCACCACTGGCACCTCTCCGACCTCCTGCACCCCTTTCAGCACCACCAGCACCGCGGGTGAGCCACCAGCGTCATCCGTACCACCGCAGGTGATCTCCCGGGCGCGGCCCTCGTAGGATCGCGCCCATGAGTTCGAAACAAGCCCCGCCACCGCTGCCCGAACCCCTTCGGGTGCCGGTCGCGGACGCGCACACCCACCTGGACATGCAGGACGGCACGGTCGAGGACGGTCTCGCCAAGGCTGCTTCGGTCGGTGTGACGACGGTGGTCCAGGTGGGGTGCGACATCAAGGGCTCGCGCTGGGCCGCGGAGACGGCGGCGGCGTACGAGAACGTCCACGCGGCGGTCGCGCTGCACCCCAACGAAGCGCCCCGCATCGTGCACGGCGACCCCGACGGCTGGTCGCGGCAGGGGGCGCGCGAGGGCGGCGGCGACACGGCGCTCGACGACGCGCTGGCCGAGATCGACCGGCTGGCCGCGCTGGAGGCGGTACGGGCCGTCGGCGAGACGGGGCTCGATCACTTCCGTACCGGACCCGAGGGCATGGCCGCCCAGGAGCGCTCCTTCCGCGCCCATATCGAGATCGCCAAACGCCATGGCAAGGCGCTCATGATCCACGATCGCGACGCGCACGCCGATGTGCTGCGTATTCTCGCGGAGGAAGGCGCTCCGGAACGCACGGTGTTCCATTGCTATTCCGGTGATGCGGAAATGGCCGAGATATGTGCCGCCGCCGGCTATTACATGTCTTTTGCGGGCAATGTCACATTCAAAAACGCTCAGCCGTTGCGTGACGCGCTCACAGTAGCGCCATTGGAGCTTGTTCTTGTCGAGACGGATGCGCCCTTTCTGACGCCGGCGCCCTACCGCGGCCGGCCCAATGCGCCTTATCTCATTCCGGTCACGCTCCGCGCGATGGCCGAGGTGCGGGGGATCGGCGAGGACGCCATGGCCGAGGCGGTTTCCCGCAATACGGCGCGTGCGTTCGGTTACTGACGCATAACGGACCGGGGCTCCCGGCGGGAGGGTGCAGGGTAGCGTCGGCACGCAGCGTAGTCGAGTCGCTTTGGAGAGTGACGGAGCCTCCATTAGTCTCCGGGGGCACCGCGGCCGTGTGCATCAGGGCCGCGGCGGACCGGACCGGATCTCGTGGAGCGTCGTGAGCAATACGCAGGGCAGTCACCGTGCGGCACGGGGCGGGCTGGGCCGCCGTAAACCCGCCGGGCGAGCCACCCCGTCCAAGGCCGCGCCGTCCAAGGCCGCGCCGTCCGGGGCCGCGCCGTCCGGGGCCGCCCCGCCCGCGATCGCTCCGCCCGGCCCCGCCGCCTCCCCCGAGGCGCTGCGCCGGCTCGTCCCGCAGGCGCTCGTCGTCGCCTTCCTCGCCGGTGGCACCTCCGCGTTCGTCGTCCACGACAAGGCCGTGGAACTCACCGTCGACGGCAGCGAGCCGCGCACCCTGCACACCTTCGCCGGAGAGGTGCGGGACCTGCTCGCGCACGAGGGCGTGACGGTCGGCGCGCACGACATCGTCGCCCCGGCGCCCGGCGCGGAGCTCAGCAACGGCGACGAGGTCGTCGTCCGCTACGGGCGGCCCGTCCTGCTCACCCTCGACGGACACCGGCGCCAGGTGTGGACGACGGCCCGCACCGTCGAGGGCGCGCTGCGCCAGCTCGGGGTGCGCGCGGAGGGCGCGTTCCTCTCCGTCTCCCGCTCGGCCGCGATCTCCCGCACCGGACTGGCCCTGGACGTAAGGACCGAGCGGACCGTGACCTTCATGGCGGACGGCCGCGAGCACACGATCCGTACGAACGCGGCGACCGTCGCCGAGGCCCTGGCGCAGGCCGGTATCGCGCTGCACGGGCAGGACACCACGTCCGTACCGCGGGACACCTTCCCGCGTGACGGCTCGACGATCACCGTCATGCGGATCACCGCCGGTGAACAGGTACGCGACGAGCCCATCCCGTACGACACCGTGCGGACCGAGGACCCCGGCCTCTTCCGTGGAACGGAGGTCGTCGACCGGCAGGGCAGGCCGGGCGCGCGCCGGGTCACCTACGCGCTGCGCACGGTCAACGGCGTCAAGAAGAAGCCGCGGAAGATCCACGAAGAGGTGGTGCGCCGGGCGGTCACCCAGCGGGTGAGGGTGGGCACGAAGACGGCACCGGCCTCCGTGGCCGGCGCGGACGGGCTCAACTGGGCCGGGCTCGCCGCCTGCGAGTCGGGCGGCAGGCCGGGGGCCGTCGACGCGTCGGGGAACTACGGCGGGCTGTACCAGTTCGACACCGGCACCTGGCACGCGCTCGGCGGCAGCGGACGGCCGCAGGACGCACCGGCCGAGGAGCAGACGTACCGCGCGAAGAAGCTCTACGTGCAGCGGGGGGCGAGTCCCTGGCCCCACTGCGGCCGTAGGCTGACCGGGTGAGCACCACTGAGCCCGACGCCCCTGAACCCCACGCCGCCGCGCCCGCCGCACCCGATGGCCTCCTGGGCCCCGCGGACATCCGCGAACTGGCCGCGGCGCTGGGCGTACGCCCGACCAAACAGCGCGGACAGAACTTCGTCATCGACGCCAACACCGTCCGCAGGATCGTCCGCACCGCCGAGGTGCGCCCGGACGATGTCGTCGTGGAGATCGGCCCCGGGCTCGGCTCGCTGACGCTGGCGCTGCTGGAGGCTGCGGACCGGGTGACGGCCGTGGAGATCGACGACGTCCTGGCGGGCGCGCTGCCCGCGACGATCGAGGCGAGGATGCCGGCGCGCGCCGGACGCTTCTCGCTCGTGCACTGCGACGCGATGCGAGTCGAGGAACTGCCGGGCCCGGCGCCGACCGCGCTGGTCGCCAACCTCCCGTACAACGTGGCCGTCCCCGTGCTGCTGCACATGCTGGAGCGCTTTCCGACGATCGAGCGGACGCTGGTGATGGTCCAGGCGGAGGTCGCCGACCGGCTGGCCGCCGCGCCCGGCAGCAAGGTGTACGGGGTGCCGTCCGTGAAGGCCAACTGGTACGCGGACGTCAAGCGGGCCGGCGCCATCGGCCGTACGGTCTTCTGGCCCGCGCCCAATGTGGACTCCGGCCTCGTCTCGCTGGTACGCAGGACCGAGCCGGTGAAGACGACGGCCTCCAGGGCCGAGGTCTTCGCGGTCGTCGACGCGGCCTTCGCGCAGCGCCGCAAGACACTGCGCGCGGCGCTGGCCGGCTGGGCGGGCTCCGCCCCGGCGGCGGAGGCGGCGCTCGTCGCGGCGGGCGTCTCGCCGCAGGCACGCGGCGAGGCACTGACAGTCGAGGAATTCGCGCGGATCGCGGAGGCGCGGACCGTCGAGTCACGGATCGCGGAGTCGAAGGGGGCGGGCGCGTGAGCGCGACCGAATCGGTACGGGTACGGGTGCCCGCGAAGGTGAACGTACAGCTGGCGGTGGGCGCGGCCCGTCCCGACGGCTTTCACGACCTGGCGAATGTCTTCCTCGCCGTGGGTCTGTACGACGAGATCACGGTCACTCCGGCCGACGAACTGCGCATCACCTGTACGGGGCCCGACGCGGCACAGGTCCCCCTCGACCGCACCAATCTGGCGGCCCGCGCGGCGCTGGCGCTGGCGCAACGCCATGGCATCGACCCGCGCGTCCATATCCATATCGCCAAGGACATCCCCGTCGCGGGCGGCATGGCGGGCGGCAGCGCGGACGGCGCGGGCGCGCTGCTGGCCTGCGACACCCTCTGGTCGCTGGACACCTCGCGGGACGAACTCCTCGCCATCTGCGCGGAGTTGGGCAGCGACGTCCCCTTCAGCCTGATCGGCGGGGCGGCCCTGGGCACCGGCCGTGGCGAACAGCTCACCCCGCTCGCTGTGGGCGGCGACTTCCACTGGGTGTTCGCGGTCGCCGACGGCGGCCTGTCCACCCCGACGGTGTTCCGCGAGTTCGACCGCCGGACGGAGGGCACGCCGGTCCCCGCCCCGTCCGCCGACCCCGCCCTCCTGGAAGCCCTCCGCACGGGCGACGCCACCGCGCTGGCCGGCGCCCTGTCCAACGACCTCCAGCCCGCGGCCCTCACCCTCCGCCCCTCCCTCGCCGACACCCTCGCGGCGGGCACGGCGGCGGGCGCGCTGGCATCCCTGGTCTCGGGCTCGGGCCCGACGACGGCCTTCCTGACGAAGGACCCGGACGCGGCGAAGGAGGTCGCGGAGGCACTGCACACCTCGGGCACCTGCCGCACGGCACGGGTGGCGTCGTCTCCGGCGAAGGGGGCGACGGTGGTGTAGGGGGGCGTCGGGCGAAAACGGCCACTGTACGTGGACTTGACCAACACCTACTGTGATGCGGCACACCGCGCTTTCACGGAGGGCTACGCGTATGGAACCGGAGCTGGCCGCTTTGGCGGGCACCGCGGGGACGACTCTGGTCACCCTGCTGGCGACCGATACCTGGCAGAGCATGAGAGAGGGATTACTGCTGCTCTGGCGACGGGCCCGGCCCGACCGGGCGCAGGCCATCGCCGGCGAGCTCGACTCGTCCCGGGACGAACTGCTCATCGCCCAGGCATCGGGTGACCTGGAGACCGAGGCGGAGATCCGGGCGGAGTGGCAGGGCCGGGTGCGACGGTTACTGACCGCCCACCCCGAACTGGCCGAGGACCTGAGCGCGTTGCTGGCCGAGGTGGCTCCGGGCGCCCGCGCCCAGCCCTTGCCGACCCAACAGGCCACCGCCTCCGGCGAGGCACGGATCTACCAGGCGGGCCGTGACCTCCACCTCGATCAGCGGTGACCGGTCGCAACGACGGGCGGGCCGAGGATCAGGGGCGCGTCTACCAGGCTTCGGGTGACCAGCACATCACCGAGCATCATCATCACGGCCCGTCGTGGTCAGGACCGGACTCGGTGCGTCACCCCGCCGTGGGCCGGGCGCCCGCGATACTCCGTGACCGCGATGAGCTCATGGAGCGTCTGCGGGCCGCTGTCGCCGAAGGCACGGGAAGCGGGGTCTTCGTCCTCCACGGCCTCGGAGGTTGCGGAAAGACGGCCGTCGCCCACACGCTCTTCCGCTACGCGGCGAACGAGGCCGATCGCCTCAGCCTCTGGGTCAACGCCTCCGACCACGCCTCCTTACGTGCCGGCATGCTCGCCGTGGCCGCCGACCGGGGAGCGGGCGAGGGGGAACTGATGGCGGCGCGCAACGGCCTCCGCGCGGCGGCCGACCTGGTCTGGGACCGGCTCGACCAGTCCGACCGGCCCTGGTTACTGGTTCTCGACAACGCGGACGATCCGGCGGTGCTGCGCGACGGCGGCTGGCTGCGCACGAGTCCGCGCGGCACTGTTCTCGTGACCACCCGCCAGTCGGCGCAGCACTGGTGGCCCGCCGCCGAACTGCTCCACGTCGGGGTGCTGCCACGTCCCGAAGCCGCCCAGGTGCTGTGCGATCTCGCGCCGGGCACCGGGACCGTCGAGGAGGCCGGCACCATCGCCGACCGGCTCGGGCGCCTTCCGCTCGCGCTGACGCTCGCCGGTGGATTCCTGGCCCACCAGGTGATCGACCCCTGGACCATGGCCGAGTACGGGCGCCGCCTCGAAGACCGCCAGGACCCCATCGAGCTGATCGACCAGGGCGCGGGCGCCGCCGGCAACGACTCCCGCCATCTGATCAGCGGCACCTGGCAACTCTCGCTCAACGCTCTCGTCGGGCAGGGACTGCCCGATGCCACCCCCTTGCTGAGACTGCTGGCCTGCTGGGCGAGCGATCCGCTTCCGCTCGCACTGCTCAGTGGCGTCGAACTCGGCCCGGATCTGCCGGCGGCCCGCGTCGAACTGACGCTGCGTGGGCTCCTCGACCACTCGCTCACCGAGCTCGTGCCCGGCGACGGCGTGCGCTGCCTGCGTACGCACGGAGTGCTGCTCGACAGCGTTGCCCGGGGTACACCCGCCGACCAGCGCGATCGGCTCACCGCCACGGCAGCCGGTCTCCTGGCGTCGGCCCTTCCCGACATGCCCGAGCGCGGAATACGGGATGCCCGGCTCAGCCTCCTCGCCTCGCACGTCCTCGCACTCCTTCGACGCGTACGGGACTGGTCCGACGTGCGACAGCCGACAGTGGAGGCGGCGGCCGCATGCGCTCTGCGGCTGGTGACGGCTCAGCACCGAGGCGGTGACTACGCGTCGGCGCTCGCCGTCGCGAACCGGGCCGTGGAACTGGCGAGGCCCCGGCTGGGCGAGGATCACCTCCTCGTGCTGAGACTCCGTCAACGCGTGGGGAAGTCCGTGGATCGCCTGGGACGCCTCGCCGAGGCGGCGGAGCTGCACCGGCGGGTGCTCGCCGATCTGGAGCGTGTCTACGGTCCGGATTCTCCGGACGCGCTGACGAGTTGTCTGCACCTGTCGCGCCCACTCACCTGGCTCGGCGATACGGCGGAAGCCGTGGCGCTGATGCGCCGGGCGGCGAAGGGCCGGACGGTACAGCTGGGCCCTTCGCATCCCCTCACACTGGAGGCGCGGGCGTGTCTGCTGGAGTTGCCGCCGGGCGCCGAGCTGGACGAGGAAGCCCCGGAAGGCCCCGGCCTGGTCGCCGTCTGCCGCCGCGAACTCGGCCCGGATCATCCGATCACGCTCTCGGCAGAGCTCAACTGCGCTCATGCCTTGTTCAACACCGGCCGACCAGTGGAAGCGCTGCCACTGGCTCGCGGAGCCCTGGCCGCTCATGAGCTGCGCTATGGGGCCGAGTATCCGATCACGATGGCCTCCCGGAGCCTGCTGGGCAGTGTCCTCGCCGCGCTGGGCGAGCTAGCCGAGGCTGTCGAACAGATTGAGACCGTCATCGAAGGGAGAGAGCGGGTACTCGGCCCGAGTCACCCGTGGACGGTGATCGCCCGGGAGAAGCTCGCCAGTTACCGGAACCTTCAGGCGGACACGTAGCCACGGGGCGGAGCCCGGGCGGACCCGCGCGGGGGCCCGGGGGACCCCGCGCGGGGCCGCACCTGGCGCGAACTCGTCACTCAGCGTTGCCGTGTGATGTGTGCTCGGTCATAATCGCGCCAACTCACCTGGAGGATTCGCGTGGTTCGTGCGTGGGAAGCAGATCCCTCTTCGCCGCTGGTCCGTCGTCTGGGCAAACCCCCCGAGGAATTGGGGACAACGGGGGGCGAGTCCGGCTGCCCGGACATCTGGGAGCTGGAGAACGGTGATATCGCGGTGATCGGCAGGGACCTCACGGATTCCTATCGGGCGCGCCTTCCCGATGGGTTGAAAATCGCGCGTGACGAGCGGCTGGTCATCATTCCGCGCACGACGGCCGTTGCTGCGAAGGAGGACATTCCGGATGCGTAGCGCCCTGGCGGACGCGACCGGCGATCGGCTTGAGCTGGACGCGTACTTGGATGATTTCGACAGGCACTTCTGGCATGCGGGCGGCGCGGGATTCTGGAAGCTTGAACGTCAGCAGACTTTCAGAGAGCCCGGGGTGAAGAGCTGGGAAGCGTTCATCCGCGGGGAGTGGGGCAATGCTCTTTCACTCATCTCGGAGCAACGAGGTCATTACGAGGGGTACTTCCGGAAGATCGCGGACCACGGGTTCGGTCTCCATCGTGTCCGTGTGGCAGAGGAGCCCATCGTTCCCTATCTTCAATGGGAACTCCACCTTCTGCGCCTGAAGGAACAATGCGGAGAAGACACGCGGGTCGTGGGGTTGAGTGATATCGCACTACTTGAATCCGATGGCGCATTGCCGGAAATCGCCATCATCGGATCCTCTGTGCTGTATGAAATCATTTATGACGGCGACGGAAACCTTACCGGCGGCATAAAATACACCGACAGTGGCGTGATCGCCGAGTGCAAGCGAATCATTCTGGACCTGTATGAGTCGGGAGAGCGGCTCAGCGGCTTCTTCGGGCGCCGTGTCGCCCCTCTGCCTCCCCCTGCCATGCACCATCTTCAAACGTAGCCGTCGAGCGTAGATGTCGAGTGTCCGGTCTCGTGAAATGTTGGGCGGTTCGATGCGTGTCATCCTGGTGTCCTATTCGGCGCAAGGATTCGCGGTCCTACAGGCAGTCTGCGAACGGGCCGGGCACACACCCGTGGCGTACGTACACGCACGGTCTCTGAGCCCCGGCGGACCGACCAGATCCGGCGCCGGAACGGTGATCGGCGAGATCGCCGACAGGATTCCGCAGGGGGTCGATCTCTTTCTGCCCGGCAGCAAGAAGGTGCTGGCGGCAACCCTGCGCGGATACGGTGCGGACCTCATGATCTGTTACGGGTTCCCCTGGAAGTTCCCACCCTCCGCCCTGCGGGCCACGTCGCTGGGGGCCATCAACGTGCACACGTCGATGCTGCCGAAATACCGTGGTCCCATCCCCGTGAACTGGGCGATCAGGAACGGTGACCCGGACATCGGACTGAGTATTCACCGGATGGACGAGGAATTCGATTCGGGCGGAATCCTGATCCAGGAATCCGGAATCGTACTGGACGACGATGTGCTTCCGGAGCGGATCTGGAGCGCGGTCGACGGATTCATCTCGCGCCTTCTTCCTACGGCTCTTGAGCGTGTGGCCGAAGGGTTTCCGGGTACCGCGCAGTGCGCCGCACATGCCTCTTACGCGGGATGGATGGAGCCCGGATTCTCCCGTATCGACTGGGAGCACAGCAGAAGCCGGATCCACCATCAGGTTCGCGCCACTCGATTCGGCAGCTCGGGCAGGTCCGGTCCGACCGCGTGGGTGGCGGGCGAATGGATCAGGGTGTTGCGGACCTCCCTCGACCCCGCCGACGGCGTTGAGGTGAAGTGCGCGGACGGTCCGCTCTGGATCGTGGAATCGATGCCTGCCTGAGCCCGCACGAGCTCCCCGGCTGTCCACTGCCGGGTCGTTGTCCGGCCGGACAGGATCTAGTGCCCCTCCCGGCAATGTTTGCCCCGTCGCGTCGCCCGGCACGCGCGCTCGCGGCGTTGGCCAAAAGCCCAGGTAGCTCCGCTACAAGGGCTTCCGGCCGCCTTGCGATCACACGCACCGGACGCCGCTCCTTGACGGGCAAACATTGCCGGTCGCGGCACTAGTCGCGGGACGTGCCGTCCCTGGCGACCGCCAGGAAGGTCTGCCACGAGGCAGGGCCGAAGTGGAGGGAGGGGCGGCTCCGGTCCTTGCTGTCCCGTACGGCGCGGCCGCCGTTGGCGGTTGGGGCCACCTCGACGCAGTTGTTCTCCTGCCCGGAGTATGAGGATTTCCGGTAGGGGCCTACAACCTCAAGGGTCACGATGTGTCTTCCTTGCTGCTCCGCAGTAAGCCCCGCATGAGCTGAGCGCTCGCCTCGGGTGCCAGTGCTGCCGATCGTAGTTGGTCGAACGCATTGGCGTAAGCCGTCAAGTCGTCGGCTGCCTCAAGGATGGACGTGCCCCTGAGATTGTCCAGAGTCACTGCCTCCACGGTCGGTTCGGAGTCGAAGCTGAAGGAGGCGAAGGCCGAGGTCATGCCGGCCTTCACTCCTGCGGTGAACGGAAGAACCTGAATGGTGACATTCCTGCGCTTCCCCACTTCAAGAGTGCGGGTCAGCTGCTCCCGGTGAATCTCAGCGTCCACCAGAGGCTGCGTGATGACCGGCTCCCAGACAATTGCTGTGTAACTGGCCCCGCCCTCAGCGATCTTCCCCTGCCGTCCCTCTCGCACCTTGATCAGTTTTTCGACACGCTCGGGAGCGACATAGCCGAGGCCTGCGGCGATGGCGGCCTCCGCGTAGGCGGAGGTCTGCAACAAGCCTGGGAACATGACGGGCTGCCACTCCCGAATGTACGAGGCGTCATCCTCCAACGAGATGTGGTCGAGATAGTCGGTGCGAAGGTGTGCGGCATGTTCGAGCCACCATCCGCGCCGATTCGACCTCTTGGCCAACTCCTCAAGGCGGGCGACCTTCTCGCGGTCGGTAACTCCGTACGCGCCCATGAGCAAGCGGACATCGATCACGCGGCAGGACACATGTCCGCTCTCCATGCGGCTGATCTTGGCCGTGGATGAGGCAATCGCCTCGGCGGCCTGTGCCTGGTCCATCTTCGCGGCCTGCCTGTGCAGCCTGAGTGCTGTGCCGAGCCGCCTGCTGCGCACCGTTGGTTTCCCGCCTGCGGGCATGGTCCTTCCCCTCTCTGTTGGCGCCATAGGTCTGCAACTTCCGCTGTCGTCAGACTAGTCACTCGATAGAGCGACTAAAGCAAGTTTGCATGCAACGAGGTTGCGTGAGGGAGAAGTGCACCCTTAGCTTCGAGTCGCACACGCCGTCGGCATCCCGCTACACGGCGTGAAGACGACCATGCGTCAGCTTGGGGGTGCGACATGCCCGCAACCCATACGGCGGAGCCGCTCCGCGACACCTTCCGCATCCCGAAACGCCGGAGACACGTCCCGGCCGCACGGGCACGGGTCAGGGAAACCCTGGAAAAGTGGGGGGTCAACGACCGCGCTCCGGACATCGAGTTGGTGGCCTGCGAGCTGGTCACCAACGCGGTCGTCCACTGCCGCGTCACCCTCGCCGAGATCGAGGTCACCGTCCATGTCGACGGCGACGACCTGGTGTTGGAGATCTCCGACCCCGACCGGGACAGACCTCCGCATCTCCGCGTAGGCCGCCCCGACGCCGACGAGGGTGGACGCGGTCTGCTTCTCGTCGCGGCGCTGTCCGACACCTGGGGCTGCCGGGAGCTGGAGTACGGGAAGTGCGTGTGGGCGCGGTTCGCCGTTACCGGGGAGCCGGCATGAGACGGCTCCTTCGGCGCGTCGTGTTCGGGCGCCGCGCGCGCGTCGAACCGCCTGTACCCGTACTCGTACCCGTGGGCGTACAGGCGGATGCCCTGCCGACGTCTACGCCCACACCGGAAATGTGGGACGCCTTGCTCACGCTCGCCCGTCACCACCGTCGTCGGCGGGCGCGGGGCCGGGTGGAGGGGCGGCGCGTGTGGACGGGCTGACGGTCGGGATGGTCGTGTACGACCGCGCGTACGAGATGCCGGGACGCGTCACCGGATTTGCCGGACACCTGGTCTGTCTGGCACGCCCCACCGGGCTGATCTGGGCCGCGCGCCGGACTTCCGTACGGCCCGCGACCGACTGGGAGCGGCGCCAGCTTTCCGCCATCGCCAAGCTCCACGCGCGACGGCGCCTCCCTGCGCCCTCGCGGCGGCCCGGGACCGCCCGTTTCGCCGTGTGCGGGACCTGCGAGGGCGGTCGGCTGCTGCGCTCCCTGCGGAGCGGCAGAACAGTGATCATCCCGTGCCGGTCCTGCCGCGCGACCGGATGGCTCTTGGTGCGATGAAGGACCTGCCGGGTCCCGCCGGCGTATGTCCGGCGGCCTTCGTGCCGAGGGGTAGTCGGGGTGAGCCGGAAGGTTCGGAGACGGGTGGGGGCCGCCCCTGGGTTTCAGTTTCGCGGTTGCGGGTCGGGCGTCAAGGGCGCTCCTTCGTCGCGTCGGCTGCGCCGATTCCGCTTCGCTCCACCCTTGACACCCGCCCCTCCACCGCAAGTGCTGCTTTGAGGGGGGCGGCCCGGGGGGAGGGGTCCCCGGGGAAGCGCCCATGTGCCGGGGGTCTGTTCCCGGCCTCGGGCCGGTGGGTGGTCTGCGCGGCAGTGGAGTGGGGCGGCCCGGCCCCGGCTCAGCGAGCTGACGTTGGGTGGGTGGTTGGGACTCATGCCCCGCTGTGAGGGTCCGTTGTCGGGTGACACCTGTCAGCAGAGGCGGACGGGCCTGCCACCTGCACCCAATGTCCCAGTTTGGAAGGTGCTTTGGGGAGGGATCCGGCGGGTCATGCGTCCTGAGTTCGGTTAACCGGGCCCCCTGACACATCACCCCCTCCGACCGGTCCAATCAGTGCCTCGCCAGTCACACCCACCCCACCGTCCCGGGGTGCGTGAGCAGAGGGACAGGTGTGACTCATGGGGCGGCCAATGGGCCGGTCAGAGCCGGTGATGCGTCGTGGGAACGACTTAACTGGTCTCAGGACACATGACCGGCCGGGGAGCCCCGGAACAGCCCGCCAAACTGGGGCATAGGGGGCGTGTGACGGGTCCGTCCGCCTCGGCTGACAGGTGTCACCCGACAACGGACCCGCACAGCGGGGCATGAGTCCCGGTCACTTCCCGACCGTCAGTCGCTTTGCCGGGGCCGGGCCGCCCCATTCCACTGCCGCGCAGCCCCGCAGGGTCCACCGGGTCGCAGGCCGGGAACCGGGCCGGTCCACTGGACAGGCCCCCCGGGGACCCCTCCCCCCGGGCCGCCCCCCCCTCAAAGCTGCACTTGCGGTGGAGGGGCGGGTNACTGCCGCGCAGCCCCGCAGGGTCCACCGGGTCGCAGGCCGGGAACCGGGCCGGTCCACTGGACAGGCCCCCCGGGGACCCCTCCCCCCGGGCCGCCCCCCCCTCAAAGCTGCACTTGCGGTGGAGGGGCGGGTGTCAAGGGTGGAGCGAAGCGGAATCGGCGCAGCCGACGCGACGAAGGAGCGCCCTTGACGCCCGACCCGGAACCGCGAAACTGAAACCTAGGGGCGGCCCCCACCCGCCATGGCCTACACCGGCCCACCCCGACTACCCCTCGGCACGAACCCGCAGCCCCATGCCCCCACCGGCCACAGAGCAGTCCGGCCGGTCGGCGGCGCCTTGATGGCGGTTACGCTGGGATGTCGATCGTGTCCCCCGTAAGCAGGAGAAAAATGGCCGTCAATCTGGTCAATGTCGAGGCAGTCACCAAGGTGTACGGCACCCGTGCGCTGCTCGACGGTGTCTCTCTCGGCGTCTCCGAGGGGGACCGGATCGGCGTCGTCGGGCGTAACGGTGACGGTAAGACGACCCTCATCAGGCTGCTCAGCAGGCTGGAGGAGACCGACAGCGGGCGTGTCACGCACAGTGGCGGGCTGCGGCTCGGGGTGTTGACGCAGCATGATTCGCTCGATCCCGACGCCACGGTCAGACACGAGGTCATCGGTGATCTCGCCGATCACGAGTGGGCCGGCAACGCCAAGATCCGTGATGTCCTCACCGGGCTCTTCGGCGGGCTCGATCTGCCCGGATTTCCGCAGGGGCTCGATACCGTCATCGCGCCGCTCTCCGGTGGTGAGCGACGGAGGATCGCGCTCGCCAAGCTGCTGATCGGCGAGCCCGAGCTGATCGTGCTTGACGAGCCCACCAACCATCTCGATGTCGAGGGCATCGCCTGGCTGGCCGAGCATCTGCGGGCGCGGCGGTCCGCGCTCGTGTGTGTGACGCACGACCGGTGGTTCCTCGACCAGGTCTGTACCCGGATGTGGGACGTCCAGCGCGGTGCGGTGCACGAGTACGAGGGCGGCTACTCCGACTATGTCTTCGCCCGCGCCGAACGCGAGCGCATCGCGGCGACCGAGGAGGCCAAGCGGCAGAACCTGGTCCGCAAGGAGCTGGCCTGGCTGCGGCGCGGTGCTCCCGCGCGTACGTCGAAGCCGCGGTTCCGGGTCGAGGCGGCCAATGAGCTGATCGCGGACGTACCGCCGCCGCGTGACACCTCCGAACTGATGAAGTTCGCCAACGCCCGGCTCGGCAAGACCGTCTTCGACATGGAGGACGTGACCGTCCAGGCGGGCCCCAAGGTGCTGCTCACCCATCTGACCTGGCAGCTCGGCCCGGGGGACCGGATCGGGCTGGTCGGGGTGAACGGCGCGGGCAAGACCTCGCTGCTGCGGGCGCTCGCCGAGGCCGCCCGTACGCAGGGCGATGTCCAGCCCGCCGCCGGGAAGGTCGTGGTCGGCAGGACCGTCAAGCTGGCGTATCTGTCCCAGGAGGTCTCCGAACTCAAGCCGTCGCTACGGGTCCTCGAAGCCGTGCAGCAGGTACGGGACCGGGTCGACCTCGGCAAGGGGCGGGAGATGACGGCGGGCCAGCTGTGCGAGCAGTTCGGCTTCACCAAGGAGAAGCAGTGGACGCCGGTCGGCGATCTCTCCGGTGGTGAGCGGCGCCGCCTCCAGTTGCTCAGGCTGCTGATGGACGAGCCGAACGTCCTCTTCCTCGACGAGCCCACCAATGATCTCGACATCGAGACGCTGAACCAGCTGGAGGACCTGCTCGACGGCTGGCCGGGCTCCATGGTCGTCATCTCGCACGACCGGTTCTTCATTGAGCGGACCACCGACAAGGTGATGGCGCTGCTCGGTGACACGAAGCTGCGGATGCTGCCCCGCGGGATCGACGAGTATCTGGAACGCCGCCGCCAGTTGATCGAGTCCGGGGTTCCGGCCGCCGCGCAGGCCCCCGCGGAGGGTCGCTCAGCGGGACCGGGAACGGGTACGGGAGCTGGTACGGGAGCGGGCGCCGGCACGGCCGCCGGTACAGGGGCCGTGTCCGCCAAGGACGGCCGCGCGGCGAAGAAGGAACTCCAGAAGATCGAGCGCCAGCTGGACAAGATGTCCAGCCGTGAGACGACCCTCCATCAGCAGATCGCCGACAACGCCACAGACTTTGAGAAAGTGGCCAAATTGGATGCGGAGCTGCGCGAACTGGTGGGAGAGCGCGACGAGTTGGAAATGCGCTGGCTGGAGCTCGCGGAGGACGCGTAGAGACGCTGTGCAGAGCGCATAACAAGCGCATCACGGGCCGGTCCTCCCTTGGGAACAGGGGCGGACCGGCCCGTCCCGCTACGACGGCCGAGTGATAGAAAGAAGCCCCGCTCGACTGATATGACGATGCGGAAACCGCGCCCGATTCGCTCCATTCCGGTGGCCGGTAATCATCGGCCACCGGAATCGCGGGGGAGTCCGACCGGGTCGCGGACCGTACTAACAGGGGGAAAGCGCTGATGAGTCAGCCGCCCAGTCAGCAACCGCCGCAGGGGGGCTTCGGAGCTCCGCAGGACCCGCCGCACGGTGGCACGCCGGGGCAGGGCGGACCGGGGAGTCCTCCGCCGCCCGCGCAGCCTCCGCAGATGCCGCCGCCTCCGCAGACGCCGCCGGGTCCGCCCGCCGCGCAGCCCGGTTACGGCTATCCGCAGGCGGGACCGGCCGATCAGCAGCAGCCGGGTCCGTACAACCAGCCCGGACCGTACGGCCAGCAGCAGCCCGGTCCGTACAACCAGCCGGGGCCGTACGGTCAGCAGCAGCCAGGTCCGTACAACCAGCCGGGCCCCTACGGCCAGCAGGCAGGGCCTTACGGCCAGCAGCCCGGACCGTACGGGCAGCAGCCAGGACCCTACGGCGGCGGCTATCCGCCCCAGCAGTTCCCCGGCCCGCCCACCGCGCCCCCCGGCGGCGCCGGCGGTGGCGGCAAGAACCCCTTCAAGGGCAAGCCCGGTGTCATCATCGCGGCGGCCGTCGCGGGCGCACTGGTCATCGGGGGCGGCATATGGTTCGCCGTCGGCGGTGACGACAGCGGCGACAAGCCGAACGTCAGCAAGAGCGGGGACGCCGAGCCGACCGGTTCGCCCAGCGTCGACCAGGGCGACGGCAGCGGCGACGGCCGTGAGGCCGCGGACGACCTCAACGCCGGGCGCAAGGACGGCGAGGCCAGGATCGAGTGGCTCCAGACCAACGATGTGGACCTGCCGCGCAACGGCGCCGACGTGTACGGCCCCTGGTTCGCCGGCGACACCGTCGTCAAGGCCATGTACCGGCAGGTCGTGGGGTACTCCGCCGCCGACGGCAAGAAGAAGTGGACGCTGTCGCTGCCCACCGAGATCTGCGCGGCGCCCGTCGCGTCCACGACCACCGGCAAGCTGGTCATCGGGGTCAAGAACGGCACCACGGAGAAGGCCGACTGCAACCAGCTCCAGCTGGTCGATCTGATGACCGGCAAGGGCGGTTGGAAGAAGGAGATACCCGAGACCGGGGCCTTCGACCTGCTCTCCGACATCACCATCGCGATGAGCGGCGACACGGTGACCGCCGCCCGCACCGGAGCCGTCAACGCCTTCCGGGTGAGCGACGGCAAGGAGCTGTTCGGCAAGCTCCCCGGTGACTGCCAGCCGTACGCGCTCACCGGCGGCCCCAAGCTGATCGCCGCCGAGAGCTGCACCTCCGGCGGGAACCAGATCCAGGAACTCGACCCGACCACCGGTCAGGCCAAGTGGACCTACAAGCTGGCCGCCGACTGGGACACCGACAAGGTCTATTCGGTCAACCCGCTGGTCGTCTCGTTGAAGAACGACGAGAAGGACACCTGGAGCATCGTCGCGCTCAACGCGAACGGCACCCCGCGCTCGCAGATCCAGGGCGGCAACGACAAGTTCGCACCGAACTGCGGCGGGAGCTTCATCGTCTTCGGTCAGAATCTGGAGGGCTGTGTCGGTGTCGCCGCCGACGCGAACACCTTCTACATGGCGACCGCGCCCGACAGCGGCAGCACCTCACGCACCAACGAGATCGTCGCCTTCAGCCTGGACACCGGAAAGTCCACGTGGCGTGCGAAGGCACCCGAGGGCCGCACGATGACGCCGCTGCGCATGGAGGGCGGCAAGGTCCTGGTCTATCTGGACGCCACGTACGACACGGGCGGCGCGGTCGCGACCGTGGCCCCGAGCGGTGGCGCCCCGACCACGCTCCTGCAGCACCCGGCGTCCACGGCGCAGATCGAGAACTCCTTCTACTCGCCGAAGTACGCCTATGTGGACGGCCGTTTCTATGTGATGAGCGGCCGGGTCAGCGCGAGCAACGACGAAGAGGAGCTGAAGACGAAGACGATGATGGCCTTCGGGAAATGACCCTCGGGAAATGACCCCGTCCGCTCTCGTCGTTCTTCTCGTCCCCCTTCTCGTCCCCGACGACTTTCCCGAGGTACGTACGTCATGACGCAGCCGCCCCAGCCACCCAACGAGCCACCGCAGGGAGGGTTCGGCGCTCCGCAGGAGCCTCCGGCCGGTGGGTTCGGTGCCCCGCAGGAGCCGCCCCCCGGCGGGTTCGGAGCCCCGACGCCGCCCCCGGAGAACCCTCCGTACGGCTATCCGCAGACGCCGCCGCAAGGTCCCCCGGCCCAGCCGCCGGGGACACCGCCGCCCGGCCCCCCGCCGGGCTACGGGTACCCGAACCAGCAGCCCGGGTACGGATATCCGAACCAGCCGCCGGGGTACGGGTATCCGGGTCAGCCGGGCCAGGCCGGCCAGCCGGGTCAGCCGTCTCCGTACGGCTACCCGACCCCGCCCATGCAGCCCGGGGCCCAGCAGCAGTACCCGTACCCGCCGCCCCCGCAGGGCACCGGTGGCGGCAAGAAGCTGAGCCGCCAGGCGCAGATCATCATCGCCGCGTCCGTCGCCGTCGTACTGATCATCGCCGGAGGCGTCCTGTTCGCGTCCTCCGGCGACGAGGGCGGGAAGAGCGACGCCAAGGGCGGCTCGTCCGGCTCCACCGAGGGCGGTACGGCCGGCACCGGCGGCGAGAAGGCCGCCGACGGCGCGGGCAAGGAGAAGGCGCCGGGCAACACCAGGTCCAAGGCCGCCTTCCAGCTGCCGGTGCCCGAGGTCACCGACGTCACGACGGTCAAGGGGTCCTGGATCACCGACACCGCGTATGTGAAGACCGGGGTCAACGAGATCGTCGGCTACGACCTGGACAAGGGCACCCAGCTGTGGTCGATCCCGCTCCCGGGCCAGGTCTGCGCGGCATCGGCCCATGTCTCCGAGGACAACAAGACGGCGGTCGCCTTCGCCGCGGCCAAGACGACGGCCGACAAGAACTACCAGCAGTGCACGGAGGTCGGCGCGATCGACCTGATGGCCGGAAAGCTGCTCTGGTCCAAGTCCGTCAACGGCTCCAACGTCGGTGACGAGAAGGTCCGGTTCAGCGAGGTCACCCTCAGCGGTGAGACCATCGCGGCCGGCGGCACCGACGGCGGGGCGGCCTTCGATCTGGCCGACGGCTCGGTCCGGTGGAAGCCCGAGGTCAGCGCCGAGGGCTGCTACGACATGGGGTACGGCGGCGGCGAAGGGCTCGTGGCGGCCCGCAAGTGCGGTTCGTACGACGACCCGCAGGTCTCCATCCAGAACCTGAACCCGGTCACCGGCGCCCCGATCTCCACCTTCCAGATGCCGACCGGTGTGGACTACGCGAGCGTCGTCTCGACCGACCCGCTGGTCGTCGCGGCCGACGTCGGTGACACGGCCGGGGACGGCAGCGGGATCTCGGACTTCTTCTCGATCGACGCGAAGACCGGCAAGCTGATCGCCAAGATCCCGGCGGACGCCGACAAGTACGCGGCGAAGTGCCGCTCCACCGAGGTCGAGTCCTGCCAGATGCTGGCGGTGGGCAACGGCCGGCTCTATCTGCCGACCGAGGAGCACGAGGGCGGCGGGGAGTACGGCGACACCAACGAGATCGTCTCGTTCGATCTCGCCACCGGCAAGGGCACCTCGGACCGCGCCGACGCGGGCGACCGCTACACGATGGTGCCGCTGCGCATGGATGGCGGCAACATCATCGCGTACAAGCGGCCCCCGTACGACAAGGGTGGCCAGATCGTCTCCATCGACGGCGGCACGTTCAAGCAGACGGTGCTGCTGGAGAATCCGGCCGGCGAGACCGTGCGTGACATGGAGTCCGGCTTTCTGCCGGACTACGCGGAACTGCTCTACCGCAACGGCCGGCTCTTCATGTCCGACACCACGCTGAGCAAGCCGTCGAATTCGTCGCTGGACGACAAGTCGTATCTCGCGGTCTCCTTCACGACCACGTAGCGGCCCGGCCAACTGCCGCCGCGAGCACGGCATTTCGGGGCCCCGGCCCGGGGGTGACACCACGGGCCGGGGCCCCGCTCGTATCCGGACTGGCCGGTCAGTAGTCCTGAATGGCAGGGAATTCGGCAATCCGAGGGGCTTCTGACCGTTAGGGGGCGCGCGATGTCGAACAAGCGTGTAGCTTGCCGGGTCTAGAGACCGGGGGCCGGGGGGCCGGGCAGGTAACGGGGGACGGGGGGAGGGTTGCTCATGGGTGTGCGGATCATGGTGGTCGACGATCACAGACTGCTCGCCGAGGCGCTCGCCTCGGCGCTGAAACTGCGCGGGCACCGGGTGCTCGCGGCGGCGGCGCCCACGGCGGGCGTCGCCGATCTGGTGGTGAGCAGGGCGCCCGAGGTGTGTCTGCTGGGGACGGCGGTGCCCGCCGAGCCGGGCACGTTCGACCCGATCGTAAGGATCAAACGGGAGCGCCCGCAGGTGGCGGTGGTGGTGCTCGGGCCGGTGCCCAGCCCGCGCGGGATCGCCGCGGCGTTCGCGGCCGGTGCCTCCGGCTACGTACGGCACGACGAGCGCATCGAGGGCGTGGAGCGGGCGATGGTCAAGGCGCGCGCCGGGGAGGCCGCGGTGGCGCCCCAGCTGCTCCAGGGAGCGTTCACCGAGCTGCTCAATCCGGTGATCCAGCCCGACGACGAGGGCCAGCGGCTGCTGCGGATGCTGACCCCGCGCGAGGTGGAGGTGCTCGTACGGGTCGCCGAGGGCGAGGACACCCGGCTGATCGCCGCCGGGATGAGCATCGCGCCGAGCACGGCCAGGACGCATGTGCAGCGGGTGCTGATGAAGCTGGGGGTGGGCTCCCGGCTGGAGGCCGCGGCGCTGGCCGCGCGTACGGGGCTGCTGGACCGGGCCGCGCCGCATCCGGACGCGGCCAAGGGGCCGGATCACCGCACTCGGCGTGGGTGAAGTCCGGCCCCTGTGACGGGTGTTACTCGGCGGGCGGGACGGGCGGTGTGCCCTGCGTGGCCGGAGTGGCCGATGTGCCCGGCGTGGGCGGCGCCGTGGGGCGCAGCTTCAGCCAGGCCAGGAAGAACAGCCCCAGGGCCAGCATCCCGAGCCCCGTCCACAGATTGATGTTGATGTCCTGCGCCTTCTCCAGATCGGCGTCGGACGCGGTGATCCCGGCGATGGTCACGATGATCCCGTAGACCACGAAGAGCCCGCCGATGATGCGGCGGATGTCGAAGAGCCGGGCCGCGGTGGCGGACTTGGCTTCCAGCTCCTCGACGTCGTTGCGGTGGTCGCTCATGGTGATGTGTTCCTCTCGGCGCCGTCAGAAGGAGAACGGCACGTAGCAGATGGCGGCGAGGATGATCGCGCCCCAGCCGAGCAGGGCCGGCCTGCGGTACCAGGCGTCGTCGCCCTCGGCAGGCAGCTCGTCCATGTCGGGCGAGCGCGTGCCGTACACCAGCCCCGCGAGCTTCTCGGCGGGCTTGGGCCGCGTCACGTACGACACCACCACCATCACCAGGGCGCCGACGACGAACGCGACGATGGAGGAGACGAAGTTCGCGCCCTGGTCGCTCGGGATGTCGACGATTCCGCCCTTGTAGAGCCAGAAGTAGTTGACCATCGCGGCGACCGTGCCCGAGAGCAGCCCCCAGAAACCGGCGGCCGGCGTGGTCCGCTTCCAGAACATGCCGATGATGAAGACCACGAACAGCGGGACGTTGAAGAAGGAGAAGAGCGTCTGGAGGTAGTTCATGATGTTGCTGAAGCTGGAGGCGATGAACGCCGTACCCATGCCGATCAGCACACCGACCGCCGTGACGACCCGTCCGGTCTTCAGGTAGTACGCGTCCTCACGGTCCTTCTTGAGGTACGCGCCCCAGATGTCGTTGGTGAACACGGTGTTGAACGATGAGACGTTGGCGGCCATACCGGCCATGAACGCGGCGAGCAGACCGGTGACCGCGATGCCGAGCACGCCGTTCGGCAGCAGATCGCGCATGAGGACCGGGATCGCGTCGTTGTACTGGAGGCCGCTGCCCGCCTTGCCCAGCGTCGGTTCCATGACCAGCGCGATCAGTCCGGGGACGATCACGACCATGGGTATGAGGATCTTGGGGAAGGCCGCGATCAGCGGGGTGCGCTTGGCGGCGGAGAGGTTCTTCGCGGACAGCGCGCGCTGCACCTCGGCGAAGTTGGTGGTCCAGTACCCGAAGCTCATCACGAAGCCGAGGCCGAGGACGATCGTCAGCCAGTTCGCGCCGAGCGGGTTCGGCGAGCCGACGCCGGTGCCCTCCCAGGCGCTCAGGAAGGCGCCGCCGTGCGAGCCGGTGAGGGAGTCGGTCAGCCCGTCCCAGCCGCCGACCCGCTTGAGACCGACGATGGTCAGGGGTATCAGCGCGGCGAGGATGACGAAGAACTGGAGCACCTCGTTGTAGATCGCCGAGGAGAGACCGCCGATGGTGATGTAGGCGAGGACGAAGAAGCCCGCGACGACGATCGCGACCCACTCGGGCCAGCCGAGCAGCGCTTCCAGCACGATCGCCATCGCGTAGAGGTTGACGCCCGCGATCAGCACGGACGACACCGCGAAGATGATCGACGAGAGCAGATGGGAGGACGGGCCGAAGCGGTGCAGCAGGAACTCCGGTACGGAGCGCACCTTCGACCCGTAGTAGAACGGCATCATCACCAGGCCGAGGAAGACCATGGCGGGGATGGCGCCGATCCAGTACCAGTGCACGGTATAGACGCCGTACTGGGCGCCGTTGGCGGCCATGCCCAGGATCTCGGTGGCGCCGAGGTTGGCGGCGACGAACGCGAGGCCCGTCACCCAGGCGGGCAGGGAGCGCCCGGAGAGGAAGAAGTCCAGGCTGGTCTTGACGCTGGCACGGGCGGCGAAGCCGATGCCGAGGACCACTATGAAGTAGATCGCCAGGATGGTGTAGTCGAGCCCGTTGGTGGGCAGCCGGAGCCCTTCGGCCAGGTATCGCATGGGGGGTACCCGCTTCGTCGCAAGAAGATGACTCTGCGGGAACCTACGCCTCTGGGTTTAGAAAATGAACACTTGTGTTGGTTTTCTTTGTCCGATCGTGATCGGAGTCGTGATCGAAGTCGGCGTCCGAGGGCGGGGCTCCGGGCAGTCGTGGCCGTTGACGCCGACTGTTCGCTTATGATTTCTTGTGTGCGGTTCTGTTGGGGAGTGGTGTCGCGGCCGGAGGCCGTGGGCCGTGGAGGCAACCGATGAAGAAGACGGTGACGAGGCTCGCCGACGGCCGCGAGCTGGTCTACTACGACCTGCGGGACGACGCCGTGCGCGAGACTCCCGACCGCAGGCCCCTCGGCCCGGTCGCCACCACCTCAGAGATCCGCCGGGACGCGCTGCTCGGTGACGCCGTCGCCATCGCCTCGCACCGCCAGGCCCGTACGTACCACCCGCCCGCCGACGCGTGCCCGCTCTGCCCCTCGCGGGACGGCCGGCTCAGCGAGATCCCGGAGCCGGACTACGACGTCGCCGTCTTCGAGAACCGCTTCCCCTCCCTCGCCGGGGACTCGGGGCGCTGCGAGGTCGTCTGCTTCACCTCCGACCACGACTCCTCGTTCGCGGACCTCACCGAGGAGCGGGCCGGGCTGGTGCTCGACGCGTGGACCGACCGCACCGCCGAACTGGCCGAGCTGCCGCAGGTCGAACAGGTCTTCCCGTTCGAGAACCGCGGCGCGGAGATCGGTGTGACGCTCGGCCATCCGCACGGGCAGATCTACGCGTACCCCTTCGTCACCCCGCGCACCGCGCTGATGCTCCGCTCCGTACGGGAGCACCGCGCCGCGACCGGCCGCAACCTCTTCGACGACCTCGTCGAGCGCGAGCGGACCGAGGGCGGCCGGGTGGTGCTCGCGGGGCGGCACTGGCTGGCGTTCGTGCCGTACGCGGCGCACTGGCCGTACGAGGTGCACCTCTACCCCGTCCGGCGGACCCCCGACCTCCGCGGGCTCGACGACGCGGCGCGCACAGAGTTCCCACAGATCTATCTGGAACTCTTGAGACGCTTCGACCGGATCTTCGGCGAAGGTGAACCGCCGACGCCGTACATCTCCGCCTGGCACCAAGCGCCCTTCCGGGCCGAGGGGCGGCACGACTTCGCGCTTCACCTTGAGCTTTTCACCATCCGCCGCACTTCCGGCAAGCTGAAATTCCTCGCGGGTTCCGAATCCGGCATGAGTGTGTTCATCAACGACGTGCCGCCGGAGGCCGCGGCCGAGCGACTGCGAGAGGTAGCGAGCGAGTGAGCGAGACTGTGTCTTCCCCGGGGACGACGGCGACGACGGCGACGACAGGGAAGACGGCGACGGCCCCCGTGGCCCGGAAGTACTTCGTCACCGGCGGTGCGGGGTATGTCGGCAGCGTGGTCGCGGCACATCTGCTGGAGGCCGGTCACGAGGTGACCGTGCTGGACGATCTCTCCACCGGATTCCGCGAGGGCGTCCCGGCGGGAGCGGACTTCATCGAGGGCCGGATCCAGGACGCGGCGAAGTGGCTGGACCCCTCGTACGACGCGGTGCTGCACTTCGCGGCCTCCTCGCAGGTCGGCGAGTCCGTCGCCAAGCCCGAGAAGTACTGGGACAACAACGTCGGCGGCTCGATGGCGCTGCTCGCCGCGATGCGCGCGGCCGGGGTGCGCACGCTCGTCTTCTCGTCCACCGCCGCGACCTACGGGGAGCCGGTCTCCACCCCCATCACGGAGACCGACCCGACGGCGCCCACCAGCCCGTACGGCGCCACCAAGCTCGCCGTCGACCACATGATCAGCGGGGAGTGCGCGGCGCACGGTCTCGCGGCCGTCTCGCTGCGGTACTTCAACGTGGCCGGGGCGTACGGCAGTTGCGGCGAGCGGCACGACCCCGAGTCGCATCTCATCCCGCTGGTCCTCCAGGTCGCCCTCGGCAAGCGGGAGGCGATCTCGGTGTTCGGCGAGGACTACCCGACGCCGGACGGCACCTGCGTACGCGACTACATCCATGTCGCCGACCTCGCCGAGGCGCATCTGCGCGCGCTGGACGCGGCCACCGGCGGCGAGCATCTGATCTGCAACCTCGGCAACGGCGCGGGCTTCTCGGTCCGCGAGGTCATCGAGACCGTACGCGCGGTCACCGGACACCCCGTCCCCGAGGTCGTCGCACCGCGCCGGGGCGGCGACCCCGCCGTCCTGGTCGCCTCGGCCGAAGCGGCCCATGACCGTCTCGGCTGGACCCCGAGCCGCGCCGATCTGGCGGGGATCGTCACGGACGCGTGGGCGTTCGCCCGCCGCGAGGAGAACCAAGGATGAGGGAGAACCAAGGGTGAGCCAGAGCGGTACGGGCGCGGAAGGCGCCGTCGAGACGGTGACCCAGGAGTTCCGGCGGTTGTACGGGGCCGAGCCCGAGGGCGTCTGGGCGGCACCCGGCCGGGTCAATCTGATCGGCGAGTACACCGACTTCAACGACGGTTTCGTGATGCCGCTGGCGCTGCCGCACCGGGCAGTCGCCGCGGTGTCCCGCCGTCCGGACCCGGTCCTGCGGGTGCACTCCGCCGATGTCTCGCAGGGCGTCGTCCGGCTCGACGCCGACGCGCTCGTACCGCTCTCCTCCGCCGGCTGGGCCGCCTATCCGGCCGGTGTCGTCTGGGCGCTGAGGCAGGCCGGGCACCCGGTCGCCGGCGCCGACATCCATCTGGCGTCGACCGTCCCGACCGGCGCGGGCCTCTCGTCCTCGGCCGCGCTGGAGGTCGTCACCGCGCTCGCCCTGAACGACCTGTACGAACTCGGCCTGTCGGCGCCGGAGCTGGCGGTGCTCGCGCAGCGCGCCGAGAACGACTTCGTCGGCGTGCCGTGCGGGATCATGGACCAGATGGCCTCGGCGTGCTGCACCGACGGACACGCGCTCCATCTGGACACCCGCGACCTCTCGCAGCGCCAGGTGCCCTTCGACCTGGCGGCCCAGGGACTGCGGCTGCTGGTCGTCGACACCCGCGTCAAGCACGCGCTCGGCGACGGCGCGTACGCCGAACGGCGCGCGGGCTGCGAGGCGGGCGCGCGGGCGCTCGGGGTGCGCGCGCTGCGCGATGTGGCGTACGAGGACCTGCCCGGGGCGCTCGACCGGCTGGCCGCGGCGGGCGAGAGCGAGAACGTACGCCGCTACGTCCGCCATGTCGTGAGCGACGACCACCGCGTCGAACGGGTCATCGCACTGCTGGACGCGGGCGATGTCCGCGCCGTCGGCGAGATCCTGGTCGAGGGCCATGTCTCGCTCCGCGACGATCTGCGGGTCTCCTGCGCCGAACTCGACCTGGTGGTCGAGACGGCCACGGCGGCGGGCGCGCTCGGCGCCCGGATGACGGGCGGCGGCTTCGGCGGCTCGGCGGTCGTCCTGGTCGAGGAGCCGGACGCGGAAGCCGTGACGAAGGCGGTCACGGAAGCCTTCACGTCGGCGGGCCACACGGCCCCGCGCATCTTCCCCGCGATCCCGTCGAGGGGGGCGCACCGGCTGGTCTGAGGGCGGCCGGGCGAGCTGTCCGGTCAGGTGCGCGTTCCCGTCGGGTTCCGGTTCCTGTCGGGTCAGGTCAGCGTCTTGACCAGGATGTACTCCGTCACGCCCGGCGGGTAGTCCATGATCTCGCCGACGACCTGGTAGCCCTGCTTGCGGTAGAAGTCCGGGGCCTGGAAGTCCCAGGTCTCCAGACGCGCCCGCGCGCAGTCGCGCTCCGTCCTGGCCACCCGTTCCGCTTCGGCCAGCAGCCGGCTGCCCAGCCGGGCGCCGCGGTTCCGGTCGTCGACCCAGAGCAGATCCACATGGAGCCAGCGGGCCCACGTGCGGCCGGCCAGGCCGCCGGCCAGCTCGCCCGTCGTGTCGTCCAACAGCCAGACGTGGAGCGGGACTTCCTCCCCCAGCGGACTGGTGCGCAGCGCGCGCATGACCGGTGAGCGGTCCGAGTTGGCCGCGCCCAGCCGTTCGCCGAGCGCGGCGTGCCGTTCCTTGTCGACTTCTGTCTCCATACGAAACATGGGGCCCACCATAAACACGGCGGCCAACGAGTTCTGCGAATTTCCTTCCGCTTCGGGCCCGCGCCCGTACGCTGGGAAAAAGCACCGGTGGGGGCCGGTGCTGTTCAGGGGTGGAGACAAGTCGGGTACGACGCCCGGGGTGGGGCAGCGGTCATCAGGCGGCGGCGGCCGTGCCGTTGATCTGTCGCCCCGCATACCGGGCGCCGTGCTCGCGACATCCGCCACCCGCGTTTCAGGGGGTGTCCAGTGGTACGTATCCGGGTTCTTGTGGTGGACGACCATCGCATCTTCGCCGAATCGCTTGCCGCCGCGCTCGCGGCCGAGCCGGACGTGGACGTGTCGGCCGCGGGCAGCGGCCCCGCCGCGCTGCGCTGTCTCGAACGCGCGGCGGCCGAGGGGCGCAGGTTCGATGTGATGCTCGTCGACGCCGATCTGGGCACGGTCCCGGGGGCGGTCGGCGGTGCGGTCAACGGCTCGCTCAACGGGAGTGTGACGGGTTCCCTCAACGGCTCGCTCAACGGGGCGGTGAACGGGACGGCCAACGGGACGGCGAACGGGACGACGGCGGGGCCCGGATCGGGACCCGGATCGGGATCGGCCGCGGCGGGCGGGCCGGCCCAGGTGCCGGTCGCCCGTGCCGTGCCGGACCATGGTGAAGCCGTCCTGGTCGACGGCATCTCGCTGGTCGCCGGGGTCCGTTCGGGCCAGCCGTCCGTCCGTACGGTCGTGCTCGCCGAGAAGGACGACCCGCACCGCGCCGCCCTGGCGCTCCAGGCGGGCGCCTCCGGATGGGTCGCGAAGGACTGCTCGCTGCAACGGCTGCTCGCCGTCATGCGGGGCGTCCTGCGGGACGAGACGCATCTGCCGCCCGCGCTGCTCACGGGCGTCCTGCGGGAGCTGACGGCCGCGCGCAAGCACCGTACGGAGAGCGAGCGGCTGGTCGAGTCGCTGACGCCGCGCGAGCGCGAGGTGCTGCGCTGCATGGTCGCGGGGCTGGGGCGCAAGGCGGTCGCCGAACGTCTCTTCCTCTCCCCGCACACCGTCCGTACGCATATGCAGAACGTGCTCGGGAAGCTGGGCGTGCACTCCACGCTGGCCGCCGTCGCCCTGGCTCGCCGCGCGGGCGTCGGACCGGTCGATCTGGTGCAGCCGCTAGGGAACGTTGTCGAACGGGGCGGTCAACTGGCGTAGCAGCCCGGCCAGTTCACCCCGTTGGGCGCGGGACAGTTCGGCGAGGATCGCGCGCTCCTGGACGAGCAGCCCGGCGAGCGCCTGATCCGCGCGGTCCCGCCCCTCGGTGGTGAGCCTGACCAGCACCCCGCGCCGGTCGCTGGGGTCGGGCAACCGCTCGACCAGGCCCTTCTTGGTGAGCCGGTCGATACGGTTCGTCATCGTTCCCGAGGTGACCAGGGTCTGGGTCAGCAGCTGGCCGGGCGAGAGCTGATACGGGGCGCCCGCGCGCCGCAGCGAGGTGAGTACGTCGAACTCCCACGGCTCCAGACCGTGCTCCGAGAACGCGATACGGCGCGCGCGGTCGAGATGGCGGGCCAGCCTGCTCACACGGCTGAGCACCTCCAGCGGTTCCACGTCGAGGTCGGGGCGCTCTCGGCGCCATGCTGCGACCAGTCGGTCGACCTCGTCCTCCATGACGATCAGTGTAGAGGGTGCCTCGACATGAAGTCTCTTGACGTCAAGATATGGCGGGTGCAGGCTGGGACCTGACCGCCGCGGGCCGCTCCGGCGGTGTACGCCGAGACCGCGATGGGGGCTCCACATGCACTCCGCACCTTCCCCTTCCCCTTCCTCTGCCCAGCCCGCTCCGACCTGGGACCCGAAGCAGTACCTCAGGCACGCCGGCCATCGGGGCCGTCCGTTCCTCGATCTGCTGGCCCGTATCCCCGAGCCGCCCGCCGGTGACGGCGGAACCGTCAGGATCGCCGACCTCGGCTGCGGCCCCGGCAATGTCACCGCGCTCCTCGCCGACCGCTGGCCGGCCGCCCGGATCACCGGCTTCGACAACTCGCCCGAGATGCTGGACCGGGCCCGCGAGGAGTACGAGGGCCCCACCGCGGGCGGCGGTGCGCTGGAATTCCGGACCGGTGACGCCGCGCACTGGACGCCCGGCGAACCGTACGGGCTGATCGTCTCCAACGCGGCCCTCCAGTGGGTGCCGAACCACCCCGACTCCTTCGCCGGCTGGATCGACGCGCTCGTCCCCGGCGGCACCTTCGCCTTCCAGGTCCCCGGCAACTTCACCGCGCCCAGCCACACCCTGCTCGCCGACGTGTGCGCCTCCCCGCGCTGGCGCGACCGGCTCGACCTCCCGGCCCTGCGGGCCAACCGCGTCCTGGAGCCCGCGGACTACCTCACGCGCCTGACGGACCTGGGCTGCGCGGCGGACGTCTGGGAGACGACCTACCTCCAGCTCCTCACCGGCGAGGACCCGGTGCTCGACTGGGTCAAGGGCACGGCCCTGCGGCCCGTCCTCACGGCGCTGGAGGACGACGAGGAGGCCACGGCGGAGTTCATGGCCCACTACCGAGACCTGCTCCGCACGGCCTACCCCCCGAGCCCGCACGGCACGGTCTTCCCGTTCCGCCGGATCTTCGCGGTTGCCCACAAGGAGGCGTGAGACCGGATGCTGACAGCCATCGACCATGTCCTGCTGGCGGCCCCGCCGGGCTCCGAGGACGCGCTGCGCGGCTACTACGTGGATGTCCTCGGGATGACCGAGATCCCCAAGCCGCCCGCGCTGGCCGCGCGCGGCGGCTGCTGGTTCCAGTCCGGGGCGGTGCAGCTCCATCTCGGCATCGAGAGGGACTTCCGGCCCCCGAAGAAGGCCCATCCGGGCCTGCGGGTCACCGGCATCGAGGCGTACGCCCACCGCGTCGGGGCGGCGGGAGCGCGGGTGACCTGGGACGACCACCTCCCGGGCCACCGGCGCTTCTACTCCGAGGACCCGGTCGGCAACCGCCTCGAATTCCTGGAGCCCCTCGGCTGACTCAGAGCTGGTCCAGTGCCTCCAGGGTGATGTCCATGTCGATGGTGAACGGGACGCCGGTCTTGAGCCGGTCGTGATGGATGCCCGTCAGCTGGTACGACTTGGACAGCGGGTCCAGTTCGTAGACACGCACCACCGGGTGCTTGTCGGCGCCGGCCATCTCGACCAGCCAGAAGTTCGGGATGCCGGACGCGGCGTATTTGCGGGGTTTGCTGTCGTGGTCCCGCGCACGGGAGGCAGGAGAGGCCACTTCAACGGCGAGCAGGACATCGGCCGCCTCGTATCTGTCCTGCTCAAGGCCCGTGCACGCGTCGGCTCGGATGACGGAGACATCCGGTTCCAAGCCGTTGTAGCGGTCCAGAATCACTGTCATCTGGCGACTGATCTTCAGATCGGGTGGGACGGTACAGCGCAGGCCGGTGCTCAGCAGGTCGATCACTCGGCCGTGAAAGAGATTCTGTCGGCTCGCGAAGACGAGGCTTCCGTCGATCATCTCGGTATGACGCGGGAGAGCCGGCAGAGTGAACAGATCTTCCACCGTGTAGCCGCCGTCGGGCGGCCGAGGCCATTGGGGTGCGGGTTCGGCCCAATCGCTGGTCAAGAGGTCGTCCATGGACGGAATGCTCGGCCCTGTTTCTCCACCGTAGCGGTGGAATACGACAATCGTCATCACAATGAGTGACCATGCCCCCCAAGGCTGACCCCTCAGATCTTCCGGTGGCCTATCAGCCGCGGCCTCGGTTCCAGGTTCTCCAGGCCGTGCCAGGCCAGGTTCACCAGATGCGCGGCCACCTCGGACTTCTTCGGGCGGCGCGCGTCCACCCACCACTGGCCGGTCAGCGCCACCATGCCCACCAGCGCCTGGGCGTACAGCGGTGCCAGCTTCGGGTCGAAGCCGCGGGCCTTGAACTCCATGCCGAGGATGTCCTCGACCTGGGTGGCGATATCGCTGATCAGCGAGGCGAACGTGCCCGTGGACTGCGCGACCGGGGAGTCGCGGACCAGGATGCGGAAGCCGTCCGTATACGTCTCGATGTAGTCCAGGAGCGCGAACGCGGCCTGTTCCAGCAGCTCACGGGGGTGGCCGGCGGTCAGGGCGCTGGTGACCATGTCCAGCAGCTGGCGCATCTCGCGGTCCACCACCACCGCGTACAGGCCCTCCTTGCCGCCGAAGTGCTCGTACACGACGGGCTTGGAGACCCCGGCCTTCGCCGCGATCTCCTCGACCGACGTGGCCTCGAAGCCCTTCTCGGCGAAGACGGTGCGGCCGATGTCCAGCAGTTGCTCGCGCCGTTCCGCACCCGTCATCCGGACCCTGCGGGTCCGCCGGCCTCCCGTGGTCCGGCCCTTGTCGGTGCTGCCCTTGCCGCTCGTACTGCCGTCGATCGCCACGGTGCCCATCATGCCTTGGCAGGTGCGCTCTTGCGGCGGGTGTCCAGCCGGGCAGCGCTCGGCCAGCGGACGTCGGACGCCCACCCCAGCAGCTCGAACCAGCGGATGATCCGGGCGCTGGAGTCGAGCTGGCCCCTGAGCACGCCGTGCCGCGCGCTGGTCGGGTCCGCGTGGTGCAGGTTGTGCCAGGACTCACCGCAGGACAGCACCGCGAGCCACCACACATTGCCCGAGCGGTCCCGGGACTTGAAGGGTCGCTTGCCGACCGCGTGACAGATGGAGTTGATCGACCACGTGACATGGTGCAGCAGCGCCACCCGTACCAGCGAGCCCCAGAAGAACGCCGTGAACGCGCCCCACCAGGACATCGTCACGAGCCCGCCCACCAGCGGCGGGATCGCCAGCGAGACGACCGTCCACAGCGCGAACTGGCGCGAGACCGCGCGGATCGCCGGGTCCTTGATCAGGTCGGGCGCGTATTTGTGCTGCGGCGTCTGCTCCTCGTCGAAGAGCCAGCCGATGTGGGCCCACCACAAGCCCTTCATCAGCGCGGGAAGCGTCTCGCCGAACCGCCACGGGGAGTGCGGGTCGCCCTCCGCGTCCGAGTACTTGTGGTGCTTGCGGTGGTCCGCCACCCAGCGGACCAGCGGGCCCTCCACGGCGAGCGAACCCGCCACGGCGAGCAGGATCCGCAGCGGGCGCTTCGCCTTGAAGGAGCCATGGGTGAAGTAGCGGTGGAAACCGATGGTGACGCCATGGCAGCCGATGTAGTACATCGCCACCATCAGACCCAGATCGAGCCAGCTCACGCCACCCCAGGCCCACGCCAGCGGCACCGCCGCGAGCAGGGCCGCGAAGGGCACGACGATGAAGAGCAGCAGGGCGATCTGCTCGATGGACCCCTTGCTGTCCCCGCCGAGCGTGGCGGAAGGAAGGGGGGTGCCGTCGGCGCCCGAAGGGGTGGGGGGAGTGGAGGGATCGTCGATCAGGTCGGGGGGTGTGGGCATGAGGGGGTCCCCTGGGGTGAGTAATAGGCCAGAAGTACGAATAGGGCAGAAGGTTGGATACGGGTGCGTAACCTACGGCATCGTAAGTATGGCAGCGCCATACGGCGCGGCAAGAGGCCTGTGGATAACACCAAGCGAAGGACACCTATCCTTGTTGTCGTCGGACAGCGCGGTCCGCGAGACCTTCCCCCGGAAGGTCTGACGCCTCCAGAACCCTCCAGACGTGCTTCAACACTGCAAGGAGCCGCACCTGTGAGCAGTGCCGACCAGACCCCATCCGCCAGCGCGGAGCTGCGCTCCGACATCCGCCGTCTCGGTGACCTCCTGGGCGAGACCCTCGTACGCCAGGAAGGCCCGGAACTTCTCGACCTCGTCGAGCGGGTACGCGCGTTGACGCGCGAGAACGGCGAAGCCGCCGCCGAGCTTCTCGGTGACACCGACCTGGAGACCGCCGCCAAGCTGGTGCGCGCCTTCTCCACCTACTTCCATCTGGCCAATGTCACCGAACAGGTCCACCGCGGCAGGGAGATGCGCGAACGCCGCGCCGCCGAGGGCGGGCTGCTCGCCCGCACCGCGGACCGGCTCAAGGACGCGGACCCCGAGCATCTGCGCGAAACCGTCAAGAACCTGAACGTACGGCCCGTGTTCACCGCGCACCCCACCGAAGCCGCGCGCCGCTCCGTACTCAACAAGCTCCGCCGCATCGCCGAACTCCTCGAAGCCCCCGTCATCGCCTCCGACCGGCGCCGCCACGATCTGCGGCTCGCCGAGTCCATCGACCTGATCTGGCAGACCGACGAACTGCGCGTCGTACGGCCCGAACCGGCCGACGAGGCACGCAACGCCATCTACTACCTCGACGAACTGCACGTCGGCGCCGTCGGTGACGTACTCGAAGACCTCGTCGCCGAACTCGACCGCGTCGGCGTCGAGCTGCCCCCCGGCACCCGGCCGCTCACCTTCGGCACCTGGATCGGCGGCGACCGCGACGGCAACCCCAACGTCACCCCCGAGGTCACCCGCGAAGTACTGATCCTCCAGCACGAACACGGCATCACCGACGCGCTCGAACTCATCGACTATCTGCGCGGCCTGCTCTCCAACTCCATCCGCTACACCGGCGCCACGGACGAACTCCTCGACTCCCTCCAGACCGATCTGGCCCGCCTCCCGGAGATCAGCCCCCGCTACAAGCGGCTCAACGCCGAAGAGCCCTACCGCCTCAAGGCCACCTGCATCCGCCAGAAGCTAGTCAACACCCGCGAACGCCTCGCCAAGGGCACCCCGCACGAGCCCGGCCGCGACTTCCTCGGCACCGCCGAACTCCTCGACGACCTCACCCTGATCCAGACCTCGCTGCGCCAGCACCGCGGCGGCCTCTTCGCCGACGGCCGCATGGACCGTACGATCCGTACGCTCGCCGCCTTCGGCCTCCAGCTCGCCACCATGGACGTACGCGAACACGCCGACGCCCACCACCACGCGCTCGGACAGCTCTTCGACCGGCTCGGCGAGGAATCCTGGCGCTACACCGACATGCCCCGCGAATACCGGCAGAAGCTCCTCGCCAAGGAACTGCGCTCCCGCCGGCCGCTCGCGCCCACCCCCGCGCCGCTCGACGCCGCAGGCGAGAAGACCCTCGGCGTCTTCCACACCGTCCGCCAGGCCTTCGAACGGTTCGGGCCCGAGGTCATCGAGTCGTACATCATCTCCATGTGCCAGGGCGCGGACGATGTCTTCGCCGCGGCCGTACTGGCCCGCGAGGCCGGACTCCTCGACCTGCACGGCGGCTGGGCCAAGATCGGCATCGTGCCGCTGCTGGAGACCACGGACGAGCTGCGCGCCGCCGACGTCATCCTCGACGACATGCTCGCCGACCCCTCCTACCGGCGGCTCGTCTCCCTGCGCGGCGATGTCCAGGAGGTCATGCTCGGCTACTCCGACTCGTCCAAGTTCGGCGGCATCACCACCTCCCAGTGGGAGATCCACCGCGCACAGCGCCGGCTGCGCGACGTCGCCCACCGGCACGGCGTACGACTGCGCCTCTTCCACGGCCGCGGCGGCACCGTCGGCCGCGGCGGCGGCCCCTCGCACGACGCGATCCTCGCCCAGCCCTGGGGCACGCTGGAGGGCGAGATCAAGGTGACCGAGCAGGGCGAGGTCATCTCCGACAAGTATCTGATCCCCTCCCTGGCCAGGGAGAACCTGGAACTGACCGTCGCCGCCACGCTCCAGGCCTCGGCCCTGCACACCGCGCCGCGCCAGTCCGACGAGGCGCTGGCCCGCTGGGACTCGGCGATGGACACCGTCTCGGACGCCGCCCACGCCGCCTACCGCGCGCTGGTCGAGGACCCCGACCTGCCCGCGTACTTCTTCGTCTCCACCCCCGTCGACCAGCTCGCCGACCTCCACCTCGGCTCCCGGCCCTCCCGGCGGCCCGACTCCGGCGCGGGTCTGGACGGACTGCGCGCCATCCCCTGGGTCTTCGGCTGGACGCAGTCACGGCAGATCGTGCCCGGCTGGTACGGGGTCGGCTCCGGCCTGAAGGCACTGCGCGAGGCCGGACCGGACACCGTGCTCGACGAGATGTACGAGCACTGGCACTTCTTCCGGAACTTCCTCTCGAACGTCGAGATGACGCTCGCCAAGACGGACCTGCGCATCGCACGCCACTACGTGGACACCCTCGTGCCCGACGAGCTGAAGCATGTCTTCGCCACCATCGAGGCCGAGCACGCGCTCACCGTCCAGGAGGTGCTGCGGATCACCGGCGGCGAGAAGCTTCTCGACTCCAACCCGGTGCTCCAGCAGACGTTCGCGATCCGGGACGCCTACCTCGACCCGATCTCCTACCTCCAGGTCTCGCTGCTCGCGCGCCAGCGCGCGGCGGCGGAGCGGCAGGAGGCGCCCGATCCGCTGCTGGCGCGGGCGCTGCTGCTGACCGTCAACGGGGTCGCGGCGGGGCTGCGCAACACCGGCTGATCGCGGTTCGTACGGAGCGGCACCACGACACCGCCCCCGGCCCGGGTTTCCGGGCCGGGGGCGGTGTCGTACCGGCGTCGGAGCGTTTCAGGGCGCGTCAGCGTCAGTGCGTTTCAGGGCGCTTCAGAGCGCGAAGAACGTGGCCAGCAGCAGCGCGGCGCCCGCCAGCGCCGTCCCCCAGGCCGTCCGGGTCATCCGCAGACCGCCACCGATGACGAGCGAGGCCAGCAGCAGCGCCCCGCCCAGCGGCACCCACGCGTACAGCTGCCCCGCCGCGTCGGTACGGACCAGCTCATCGGTGCCCGGCTTCACCACCACCGGGAACCGCTCACCCTTCTTGGCGGCGACCGACTGCCCGATGGTCATCCCCGCGCGGGGACCGTCAGGGCCGTCGGGATCGTACGGCCCGGTGCAGGTCCCGTCCGCGCAGCCGGCCACCGTGAGCGTGCCGTGCTCACGGCCCTTGCCGAGCACCACATGGTGCGCGGTGTCCCAGGAGGTCCAGACCGCCGCGACGAGCAGCAGCGCGGCCACGCAGCCCATCGCCGCCCGTCGGCCGAAGGAGAGCACGCGGCCGGAGGAGTTCCGCTTCCGCCGCGTCCGCGCTGTCGTCCGTCCCATAGGGCGGGATCTTTGGCCATAGGCATGCGCCCGGTCAACTCCTGTCAGGAGTTGTACGTACTCTGCGCGCGCTCAAGCCCCTCGATCACCAGCGCCTCCACCGCGTCCGCCGCACGGTCCACGAAGTACCCCAGCTCCTTGCGCTCCACCGACGAGAAATCCTTCAGGACGAAGTCCGCGACCTGCATCCGGCCCGGCGGCCGGCCGATCCCGAACCGTACCCGGTGGTAATCGGGGCCCATCGCCTTCGTCATCGACTTCAGACCGTTGTGGCCGTTGTCCCCGCCGCCCAGCTTCAGCCGCAGCACGCCGTAGTCGATGTCCAGCTCGTCATGGACCGCGACGATGTTCGCCGTCGGCACCTTGTAGAAATCACGCAGCCCGGTGACCGGACCACCGGACAGGTTCATGTACGAGGCCGGCTTGGCCAGCACGACCCGGCGGTTGCCGGGACCCGGCGGCCCGATCCGGCCCTCGATCACCTGGGCCTGCGCCTTCTGCGCCCGCTTGAAGGAGCCGCCGATACGCTCCGCCAGCAGATCGGCCACCATGAACCCGACATTGTGCCGATTGGCCGCGTAACCGGGCCCGGGATTACCCAGCCCGACGATCAGCCAGGGGGCGTTGGCATCCGTGGTCATCCGCGCTGCGTCTCCTCTGGATCGGATGAATCGGGGTACGGACAGGCGAACGGGGTGGCGGGCCGAGGCCCGCCACCCCGTGGGGCACAGCGTACGGATCAGCCCTCGGCGCCCTCGGCCGCCTCGGCCTCCTCGGCGGCGGGCTCCTCGGCCTGCGCGGCCAGGACCTGGATGACGACCGCGTCCTCGTCCGTGACCAGCGTGGTGCCGGACGGCAGCGGGACGTTCTTGGCGAGGATGGAGTCTCCGGCGTCCAGACCCGCGACGGAGACCGTGACGGACTCCGGGATGTGGGTGGCCTCGGCCTCGACGGTCAGGGTGTTGAGCACGTTCTCCAGCAGGTTGGCGCCCGGGGCCAGGTCGCCCTCGGTGTGCACCGCGACCTCGACGGTGACCTTCTCGCCGCGCTTCACCGCGAGCAGGTCGACATGCTCGATGTCACCCTTGAGCGCGTTGCGCTGGACGGCCTTCGGGATGACCAGTTCCTTGCGGCCCTCGATGTCCAGCGAGATCAGCGCGTTCGCCGTCTTCAGCGCCATCATCAGGTCGTGGCCCGGCAGGGTCACGTGGACGGGGTCGGCACCGTGGCCGTAGATGACGGCGGGGACCTTGCTGGCACGACGGGTACGGCGGGCGGCGCCCTTGCCGAACTCGGAACGGACCTCGGCGCTGATCTTCACTTCAGCCATGGCGGCACTCCTCGTAGATGACAGGAAATCGGCCGTCACCCGGCCACGACAGGCCTGCTACGAAGAGCGCGTCGATAACGGACCGCCGCACATGAGTGCGGCCTCCCTCGCCGAGCAACTCGGTGAGTCTACCCGGCGGGGAGGCCGCCTCAGAAATCGATCTTCCGGAACCCTTCCGTGCCTAGGCCTGCTCCTCGCCTAGGCCTGCTCCTCGAAGAGGCTGGTCACCGAACCGTCCTCGAACACCTCACGCACCGCACGGGCGATCGTCGGCGCGATCGACAGAACCGTGATCTTGTCGAGATCGAGATTGCCCGGGTCGGGCAGCGAATTCGTGAAGACGAACTCACTGACCTTCGAGTTCTTCAGCCGGTCGGCGGCCGGACCCGACAGCACGCCGTGCGTGGCCGTCACTATCACGTCCTCGGCGCCGTGCGCGAAGAGCGCGTCAGCCGCCGCGCAGATCGTGCCACCGGTGTCGATCATGTCGTCCACCAGAACACAGACCCGGCCGTTCACATTGCCGACGACCTCGTGGACGGTCACCTGATTGGCGACATCCTTGTCCCGCCGCTTGTGCACGATCGCCAGCGGCGCCCCCAGCCGGTCGCACCAGCGGTCCGCGACCCGCACCCGGCCCGCGTCCGGCGAGACGACCGTCAGCTTCGACCGGTCCACCTTCCCGGCCACATAGTCCGCCAGCACCGGCAGCGCGAAGAGATGGTCCACCGGACCGTCGAAGAAGCCCTGGATCTGGTCCGTGTGCAGATCGACCGTCAGGATCCGGTCGGCCCCCGCGGTCTTCATCAGATCAGCGACCAGCCGGGCCGAAATCGGCTCCCGGCCACGGTGCTTCTTGTCCTGCCTGGCATAGCCGTAGAACGGCACGATCACGGTGATGCTCCGGGCCGAGGCCCGCTTCAGCGCATCGATCATGATCAGCTGCTCCATGATCCACTTATTGATCGGAGCGGTGTGGCTCTGGATCAGGAAGCAGTCCGCGCCACGGGCCGACTCCTGATAGCGCACATAGATCTCACCGTTGGCGAAATCGAATGCCTTGGTCGGCACAATCCCGACACCCAGCTGTTGCGCGACCTCCTCGGCCAGCTCGGGGTGGGCGCGGCCGGAGAAGAGCATCAACTTCTTCTCGCCGGTCGTCTTGATCCCGGTCACAGCACTGTCTCCTCAGACGTGTTGATGGCCGCTGCACCCGCGCGTCCCTGCGAGCCAGCCGAATCGTGCAGTTATCACGGTACGCCGTGATCGGCGCGTCTCTTTCCGGTCAGCTTTCGTTCTCGCCGCCGACCGAGGTGACCCCGGCCGCCTGAGCCGCCTGCGCGGAGGCACTTCCCGGCCGCTTTCTGGCCACCCAGCCCTCGATATTCCTTTGCTGGCCCCGGGCCACGGCCAACGAACCGGGCGGTACGTCCTTCGTGATGACCGACCCGGCCGCCGTGTACGCGCCGTCCCCCACCGTGACGGGCGCCACAAACATGTTGTCCGAGCCCGTCTTGCAATGTGAGCCGACCGTCGTGTGGTGCTTCGACTCACCGTCGTAGTTCACGAACACGCTCGCGGCGCCGATATTCGTGTACTCACCGATCGTCGCATCCCCCACATACGACAGATGCGGCACCTTCGTACCCTCACCGATCGTCGCGTTCTTCATCTCCACGTACGTACCGGCCTTCGCCTTCAGGCCCAGCCGCGTACCCGGCCGCAGATATGCGTACGGCCCCACCGAAGCGGCCTCGCCGATCTCCGCGCCGTCCGCCACCGTGTTGTCCACCCGCGCGCCCGCGCCCACCACCGTGTCCTTGAGCCGCGAATTCGGCCCCACCTCGGCACCCTCGCCCAGATGCGTGGCGCCCAGCAGCTGCGTACCGGGATGAACCACCGCGTCCTGCTCGAACGTGACCGACACATCGACGAAGACCGACGCCGGATCCACCACCGTCACCCCCGCCAGCATCGCCCGCTCCAGCAGCCGCGCGTTCAGCAGCCGGCGTGCCTCCGCCAGCTGCACGCGGTTGTTGATGCCCAGGATCTCGCGGTGATCGACGGCGACCGAGGCGCCGACGCGGTGCCCCGCCTCCCGCAGAATCCCGAGCACATCGGTGAGGTACTCCTCACCCTGGCTGTTGTCCGTACGCACCTTGCCCAGCGCGTCCGCCAGCAACGGCCCGTCGAACGCGAAGACACCCGAGTTGATCTCGCGGATCGCGCGCTGCGCGTCGGTGGCGTCCTTGTGCTCCACGATCGCCGTGACCGCGCCGCTCGCCCCGTCCCGGACGATCCGCCCGTACCCCGTCGAATCCGGGACCTCGGCGGTCAGCACCGTCACCGCGTTGCCGTCGGCGGCATGCGTCGCGGCCAGCGCGGTGAGGGTCTCGCCGGAGAGCAGCGGGGTGTCACCACAGGCGACGATCACGGTCCCGTGCGGCGTGGCCCCCAGCTCCTGGAGGGCGATCCGCACGGCATGCCCGGTGCCGTGCTGCTCGGCCTGGTAGGCGGTGCGGACGCCGGCGTACTCGGCGGAGAGATGCGCCTCGACCCGCTCCCGGGCGTGTCCGACGACCACCACGAGCTGCTCGGGGCCGAGCTCACGGGCGGCGGACACGACATGCCCGACGAGCGAGCGCCCGCAGACCTCGTGCAGAACCTTGGGGGTCTTCGACTTCATACGGGTTCCCTCACCCGCCGCGAGAACGATGGCCGCGGCCAGTGGGGTCTCCCCTGTTCGAGCGGAGCCGAGAACTTGGGGACGGTTGGCGCTCACGGGAATGCCCTTCGGCTTCGGGTGATGGACAACCGCAGGATACCGGTGGGTTTCGGGACGGAAACGAGGACGGGCCCCGACCGGCGAGGTCAGGACCCGAACTGCGCAGCTCCCGGGGAAGGAATCGAACCCTCATTCAATGGACCAAAACCATTTGTCCTGCCTTTAGACGACCCGGGATGGTTTGCCGTCTATGCCCGATTTGTTGGATCGGGGGCGAGCGCAGCCCCTACTATGCCGTACCACCAGCCCTCGATGCGACGGTACATATCGGCGCTTTGCAACGCGCGAACGACGAAGCACCCGCGATAGTCGGCGCCAACATTCCTCTTCCCCGCGTGTCCCGTCCCGTCTGCGGTGGTCGCCGGAAATTGGGGTGCGGGCGCCCGTAGGGTGGGAGACATGACCACAACGGGGGCACACCAGGACGCCGCGGGAGCGAACGCCCGCGGCTGGTGGTGGTGGGGACGACGGCGCAGTGCCGTACTGGACGTGGGGCTGGCGCTGGTGTCGGCGCTGGAGTGCGGGCTCGAGGGGAGCAGATTCGCGGACGTGGCCGGGCTGCCCGTGCCGCTGGGGGTGGTCTTCGGGCTGATCGCCGGTGCGGTGCTGCTGGTGCGGCGGCGGTGGCCGTTCGCCGTGGTGCTCGTCTCGATCGCGATCATCCCGGCGGAGATGGGTTATCTGATGGGGGTGGTCGGGCTGTACACGCTCGCCGCCTCGGAGGCCCCGCGCCGGATCCTCGGCGCGCTGACCGGCATGTCGCTCGTCGGCAGCCTGATCGTCACATACGTACGGATGCGACAGAACGTGTCCGTCTCGGGGTTCGACGCGGCCGGGTGGTACGTGCCCCTGGTCGCGGTTCTGATGTCGCTGGGGCTGACGGCGCCGCCGGTGCTGTTCGGGCTCTACGTCGGGGCGCGGCGGCGGCTGATGGAGAGCCTGCGCGAGCGGGCCGACAGTCTGGAGCAGGAGCTGTCGCTGCTGGCCGACCGGGCCGAGCAGCGCGCGGAGTGGGCGCGTACGGAGGAGCGGACGCGGATCGCCCGTGAGATGCATGACGTCGTGGCGCACCGGGTGAGTCTGATGGTGGTGCACGCGGCGGCGCTCCAGGCGGTCGCGTTGAAGGATCCGCCGAAGGCGGTGAAGAACGCGGCGCTGGTGGGCGACATGGGACGGCAGGCGCTGACGGAGCTGCGGGAGATGCTCGGGGTGCTGCGGGCCGGGGAGCAGGTGGCGGCACGCCAGGCGTCGGACGCGGTGCCGGCGAACGCTCCGGCGGCGGTGCCGCTGGCCGCCGTGGGCGCGGCAGCCGCCGCCGCCGCGGCTGCCGCGGCGGCGGACGGTCCGGGCATGGGGGACATCGAGGCGCTGGTCGGGGAGTCACGGGACACGGGGATGGTCGTCGAGCTGACGGTGCAGGGCGAGTCCCGTACGTACGCGCCCGAGGTGGAGCAGACGGCGTACCGCGTGGTGCAGGAGGCGCTGACGAACGTGCTGAAGCACGCGGCGGGCGCGAAGGTGATGGTCCGGCTGGCGCACCGTGACGAGGAGGTCGCGATGCAGGTCGAGAACGGGCCTTCGGACGGTGGCGCGCAGGATGTACGGCTGCCGAGTGGCGGTAATGGTCTGGTGGGGATGCGGGAGCGGGTGACCGCGCTGGGCGGGGTGTTCGTCTCGGGTGAGACGGACGCGGGAGGTTTCCGCGTGTCGGCGGTGCTGCCGCATCGCCGGGCCGCCTGACGCCGCTCCGCGGTCGGGCTGCTCGGCCGCCGGGCCGCCTGACGTCCGCCCCGCGGATGTGAGGCGTGTCTCGGCTCCGGCCGTCAGCCCGCCGCTCTCAGCTGGAGGTGAGGCGTGCCGGTTCCAGGCCCGTGAGCAGGGTGCCGAGCGCCCGGTCGAGGTCCGGGCCCAGGTACCAGTCCCCGGTGTGGTCGATGCTGAAGACGCGGCCCGTGAGGTCGATCGCGAGGATGGCTTGTCCGTCGCCCTCTTCGCCGAGCGGGCTGATCTCCGTGTCCAGGGAGCGGCCGAGGTCGGCGAGCGTACGGGCGAGGTGGATGCCCGCCATCGGGTCGATCCGTACGACGGCCGGGGCGATCTGCCGGCCGGGACCGGGGGCGATGACGCGCAGTCCGCCGAACTCCGCCCAGGCCTCGACGGCGGCGGGGAAGACGGCATGCCGGTGGCCGGCGGGTGTGGTGTGCGCGCGCAGCGCGTCGGCCCACTCCTCGGCCTGCCGTATGTCCCAGCGTCCCGGCTGCCAGCCGGCCTCGCGCAGCGCGGCGTCGACGGGGACGGGGAAGCGGGTGGTGTGCGGGTCGCGCATGCTCAGCCGTTCTCGGTGGGGTCGACGGGCCGTACGCCGAAGTGGGCGAGGAGCGGCGCGCAGGAGCGACAGGGCGGGGCGTAGCTGCCGTGCAGCGGGTCGCCGTCCTCGCGGATGCGACGGGCGGTCAGCTTGGCGTGTTTGAGGGAGCGGCGTGCCTCGCTGTGGGACAAGGGTTTTCGTCTGGCCCGTTTGGAGCGTCCGGCCTCGGCGGCGGTCAACTGGCGGGAGAGGAGGATCGCCTCGGGGCAGCGGCCGGTGAACCGTTCGCGCTGGCCGCTGGTGAGGGTGTCGAGGAAGTCCTGTACGAGGGGGTGGAGTACGGGTGGCTGGTCGGCCTTGCCGGCGGTGCAGGTGAGGGTCTGGCCGCGGACGGAGAGCGCGGCGGCGACGGCGGGCAGGATGCCGTCCCTGCGCCGGTGGAGCACCGGTGGACGGTGTGGTTCGGTGCTGCTCCAGCTGAGGCGTGGGTCCCCGGACGCGTCGGTTGGTGCGGTGTGCATGTGCTGTCCCCTCCCGGTGCCGGCGGCCGGGCAGCCGCTCGTTCACGCCCCCGTATTCCTGCTGTCACGCCCCTGTTTGCCTGCACAGCCTGCCAAATGCGGCGGGTCCTCGGGAAGCTGGGGCGTGGATCGTGGCGTGGCGTCGGCGTTGGGTCACGCCTGCGTAACCGCCCGTCACGGGGCCGGGCCCGTCTTCTCGGAGTACGCCCGATCGGCCTAGCGGAGAGGGACGGCGACACGGGTGAGGGCGCGTGAAGGACACAGGGCAGTGGAAGGGTGCGGGAAGCGCGGGGGAAGCACGGGGGAAGGGCGGGGGAAGTCCCGGACAGGGTTGCGGGACGGGTTGCGGGACGGGTTGCGGGGTGGGGGATACGGCCGGGGGAGGAGCGTCCGATCCCCTCTTGCACCACCGCATAGGCTGTCCTGCAACCAGGGCTGTGGAACCAGCCGGAAGCGCAGCAGGGGGCAACCGCCATGACGACAGGTCGGCTCGGGCAGCAAGCCGCGCCACCGAACGCGGCCTACGCCGGGCAGGTCGTGCATTTCCCGGATCCGGTCCGGGCCTCCCGTCACCCCAGAGGTGTACGGGTGGATGACGACGGCTATCCGGACTTCTCGCCGTACGCGCGCGCCGCCGCGGAGATAGCCGAGCCCCCGGCGGGGTTCGGCGTGGACGAGCTGCGGCTCACGGACTATGTGTCGGCCAATGCCGCGCTGGCCGCCGCGGGCCATGAACTGTGGGACACGGTCCCGTCGGTGGCCACACCGCACGGCTGGACGTGGCACCATCTGCGGGCCTCGCGCCGGATGGTGCTGGTGCCGGTGGAGGTGAAGGCGCTGCTGCGTCATCACGGTGGTCTGGCGACGACACGGGTGGATCACGGCAAGCGGGGGACGCGTCCTCTCCAGGAGACCCGGCCGGCCCATTTCGGGCTGCCGAAGGCCGCGTTGTCGGTCAGCGAGCAGCAACTGCTGGGGGTGGAGGAGGATCTCGGTTACCGGCTGCCCGGCGCGTACCGCTCGTTCCTGAAGGCGGCGGGCGGCTGTGCGCCGGTGGGCGCGGCGCTCGACGCGGAGCTGGGGCTGCTGGTGGACCAGCCGTTCTTCACCGTGCGGGACGTGGCCGCTGTCAACGACCTGGTCTACGCGAACAAGTGTCTGCGGGACCATCTGACCAAGGACTATCTGGCCGTCGGGTTCGTCCAGGGCGGCATTCTGGCGGTCAAGGTCAAGGGCGACCGGGTCGGTTCCGTCTGGTTCTGCGCGTACGACGACGCCAGGGACCAGGACGGCTGGAGCGTGGGGGAGCGGGTGGAGCGGCTGTTGCTCCCCTGTGGTGACGACTTCGACGCCTTCCTGCTGCGGCTGGCGGGCAATCCGCCGGAGCTGGAGACCGTGGCGAACCTGATGGTGGACGGCGGCTTCGCGCGCGCCGTCCCGGTGGAGGGGTGAGCGCGATGGTGACCTTCGCGCAGGCGCAGGAGCGCGCGGAAGAGTGGGTCAACGCCGATCTGCCCGGTTACCAGCACCGTGAGGTGCGGGTGCGGGAGTTCGAGCTGGGCTTCGTGGTGTGGGCGGAGGACCGCGAGGGCGGTCCGACGTCGGACGGCGGGCGGCAGCGGCTGGTGATCGCCAGGGACAGCGGTGAGGCGACGCTGTGGCCGGGGCTGCCGGTGGGGGAGGTGATCCGCCGGTACGAGGAGGAGTACGGGATGCCGGAGACGGCGCCGACCGCTCCGGAGGCGCCGCAGCGTATCGATCTGAACCAGACGTCGTTCCTGTTGACCCCGCCGGAATGGCTCCAGGACGCGGCGGACAAGCTCGGGATTCCGGACGGGCGGACGGCGGAGCCTTCTCCTTCCGCTTCCCCTTCTCCCTCTCCTCCCTCTCCTCCCTCTTCCCCTTCCGCTCCGGCCGGTTCGGGTACCGGCGGGTCGCCCGGTGGCGGCAACGCCTCGCAGGGCAGCTCCGCCTGGTCGGACGGGTACGAGCCCACCTCCAACGACGGGGTGCCCGCCGCGACGCCGGGCGCGCCGACCGGGGCCACGCCCTGGACCGGGACCGACACCAACGGCTTGTCGGCCACGTCGGAGGACGGTTCCGTACCGCTGCCCGCGACGGTCTTCGCGCCCCCGCTCTCGGGGGCGGACGACGAGGACACGCCGCCACCGGTCGTGGCCGCCGAGGCGCCTACCGCGCTGATGTCGGGCGGCAGCCAGTTGCCTCGTACGTCGGTCGCTCGGGGAGTGGCGGGACAGGAGCCGGGGGCGGGCGATATCGCCGATGCCGCGACCAGCAAGGCGGCCGTGCCCCCGCGTGGTACGCGCGGTGGCGGTGCGACCACTCCGCCGCCGCCGGGCGCGCCCGGTGTTCCCGGCGCGCGTCCGCCGGGTGCGACTCCGCCGCCGTCGGGCCCCGGCACGCCCGGTGTTCCGGCGGGCGGCTATCTGCCGACGCAGCTGTCCCCGAGCCTCGGCGGTGCCGGCTCCAACGCACCGCGGCCTCCTGGCCCGCCCGGCCCTCCGGGCGCCCCTGGTGCCCCTGGTGCGCCCGGCATTCCGCAGCCTCCCGGTCCGCCCGGGGTTCCGGGTACGCCTCCGGGCGGGGTGCACCACGCGGCGACGATGTTCGCGGACCCGGACCAGGCCGGCCGGCCGCCGGGGCCACCACGGCCACCGGGCGCTCCGCAGCCTCCGGGTCCGCCGGGTCCTCCCGGCCCGCCTGGTCCTCCCACTCCGCCCGGTGCGTCCTCGGGCGGGGGGCATCACGCGCCGACCATGCTCGCGGGCACGGGACAGACGGGACCGCAGCCGCCCACCCCGCCGGGTCCGCCCACCCCGCCGGGTCCGCCCACCCCGCCGGGTCCGCCCACCCCGCCGGGTCCGCCCACCCCGCCGGGTCCGCCGGGCGCGCCCGCCGGTCCGCCGAGTGCGCCTCCCGGCATGCCGCCAGGGGGCCCCGGCCCGGCCGGTCCCGGTGGTCCCGTACCGCCGTCGGCCCCGGGCGCCCAGCCCCCGGCGTACGGCTATCCGCAGCAGCCGGCCGGTCAGCCGACCGTCGGCCCCGGCTATCAGGCCGTGCTGCGCTACCGCGCGCCCGATGGCTCCGAGGCCCAGCTCATCCGCCGCTCCGCGCCCGGCACCCCGCACCCGGAGTGGCAGTTCCTGCACGAACTGCGCGCCATGAACGTGCCGCCGCAGCAGGTGCTCGAACTGCACACGGAGCTGGAGTCGTGCGAGCTGCCCGGTGGCTACTGCGCGCGGATGATCAGGGAGACCTGGCCGCAGGTACGGATCACCAGCGTCGCCCCGTACGGCCAGGACCACGCCAGCAGGCAGCAGGGCATGCAGCATCTGCTCACCCACCAGGGTGAGTTGCACCAGGTCGCGGACGGTCCCGCCCGGCCCGCGCCGGTACGTGCGCCGCTGCCGCAGATGCCGCCCGCGCCGCCGATCCCTCCCGAGGGGGTCGCGCAGGAACTGGTGGCCGCGTTCGGTCCGCAGGGCATCTGCCGGTTCGACCAGCGGGCAGTGTCCCGTCAGGGGGTGCCGGAGATCGTGGCGCGCACCCTCGTGTGGGCGGGGCTGCCGTCCGATGTCGGGCCGTTCTTCTGGGCGCAGCCCGCTCAGCCGGTGGTGCCGACTCTGGCCGAACTGGCCGCGCAGCGGCAGGTGCGCCCGGCCCCCGACGCCGGTTCGTATCTGGTGATGGGCACGGACTTCGGCCGCGCGCTGTGCGTCCAGTACGGCACGGCGCACATCATGGCCGTACCGGTCGAGGCGGGGCCGGGCGGGCAGTCGGTGCCTCCGCAGTTCGTGAACACCGGGCTGCCGGAGTTCACGCGCTCGCTGGCGCTGCTCGGCCGGATGTGGCGGCTGAGGTTCGGGCTCAATCCGGAGCAGGCGGGCCGTTGGACCGTCGACTTCCAGGCGCAGCTCTCGGCGCTGGACCCGGCGGCGCTGTCGTCGCCGGAGAACTGGTGGTCGGTGCTGCTGGAGCAGATGTGGGACGGACTGCTGTGATGCTCTGACGCTCTGACGACGCGTGGCCTCAGGGACGGCCGGGGCGCCCGCCGCACTTCGCGGTGGGCGCCCCGGCCGTTTTATTTTTCCTATTTTCCACGTTTCCACCTTTTCGGGGTTGATGCCGCATCCTTGACCGGGGTGGTTGGGCGGAGTGTCGTGGTATGGGCGCTTCGGCTCGCTCCAGCAGGATTGTGCCGGATGGCGTTCTGTGTCGTGTCGGAGAAGGGCTTCAAGGATGGCTGCCGCACCGTTGTCGGCTCATGGCTTCGCGCCCGTACGTGGCCGTGGCTACCGCCCCGAGCAGGTCGAGCGGGAGGTCACGGCGCTGTTCCGGGACCGTGACGACGCCTGGGAACGCGTGGCGCGGCTCACCGTCCTCGCCAAGGAGATGGAGGGCGAGGCGGGGCGGCTCCGGGAGCGGGTGGCGGCGCTGCCGCCGCAGACGTACGAGAAGCTCGGCCGGCGCGCCCAGCAGATCCTGGCCCTGGCGAAGCAGGAGGACGAGACGGTACGGACCGAGGCGCGCGAGGAGTCCCAGGCGGTCATCGACACGGCGCGTACGGCGGCTGATCAGCTGCGCGAGGCAGCGCGTCAACGGGCCGACGCCGTACGGGCGGAGGCGGAGGCGTACGCCGGTCAGGTGCTGCGCGCCGCCACGGGGGCGGCCGAGGCTGCGAGGGCCGAGGCGCGGCGCGAGGTCACGGCGCTCCGTTCGGAATCGCTTGCCGCGCTCAAGGAGGTGCGCCGGCGCACTCAGCATGTGATCGACGAGCAGGAGCAGCAGCAGGGTGACGAGCTGGCGACGGCGGAGCGCGAATTCGCCGACCGGGAAGCCGCGTCGCGGGTCCAGCACGACGAACTCACGGCGTACGCCCAGCTCCAGTTGGTGGCGGCACAGCGCGCCTTCTCGGAGGCGGGCGAACAGGCCCGCCATGGCCAGGAGGACGCGGCGGCGCGGGCGGAGGAACTGCTCGCGCGGGCGCGCGCGGACGCGGAGGGCGTCGCGCGCGATACGGAGCGGCTGCTGCGGGAGCACACGGCGGCGTGCGAGGAAATGCGGGCGCACATGGCCCATGTACGGACCACTCTGGCGGCGCTCACAGGTCGTGCGCCGGCGGAGGAGTAACGCGGGCGGTTCGGGGTCGTTCATTACCCCTTCCGGGTACGGTCCTTGAGTGCCTATTCGGGATCCTTGAGGACGGGGAACCGGCGGGGGGCCACGAATATGAGCACCAGCAGGGAGATGGCCGCCGCCCCCGCGGCACCCACGTAGACGTACTCCACCGCGCTGTCCATCGCCCGGCGCAGATAGTCCGCGGCCTCGGCGGTGAGCGTGGCCGGGTTCTCCAGGGCTTTGGAGACGGAGTCGAGGTCGTCGGGGAGTCCGGGGGTGGGGGCGTTGCTGAGGCGGGCGGCCAGTACGCCGTTGGCCACCGCACCGAAGAGGGCGGCGCCCACGCTCTGGCCGACCTGGCGGCAGAACAGTATGGACGCCGTGGCCGTTCCCCGTTCCGACCAGCCCACGGTCGACTGGACCCCGATGATCAGGGGCAGTTGGAAGATCCCGAGCGCGGCGCCGAGCAGCAGCATGATCAGCGCGGGTTGCCAGGCCTGGCCGGGATAGGGGAGGAGCGGGAAGGCGAGCAGCACCAGCATGGCGAGGGAGATCCCGATGACGGCGGTCAGCCGGAAGCCGATGCGGTTGTAGAGGCGGTTGGAGAACGCCGCGCTGACGGGCCAGCTCAGCGTCATGGCGGAGAGGACGAAGCCGGCGGCTATCGGGCCGAGTCCGAGCACGGACTGCGCGTACGTGGGCAGGAAGACGGTCGGGGCGATCATCAGCAGGCCGAGCGCGCCGAGGGCGAGATTGACGGCCGCGATGGTACGGCGGCGCCAGACCCAGCCCGGGATGATCGGGTCCGTGGCGCGGCGTTCGATGACGACGGTGACGGCGGCGAGAACCGCGCTGCCGCCGAGGAAGGCGAACGAGGGCGCGGAGATCCAGGGCCAGGCGACGCCGCCCTGGACGAGGGCGGTGAGGAGCAGCGCGCCGGTGGCGAAGACGGCCAGCGCGCCCGCCCAGTCGACGCGGTGGCGCGGCGCCCGGTCCAAGGCCGCGTCGGCCCCCTTGGCCCCCTTGGCACCCTTCGTGGCAGTGGTGGCAGTGGTGGCAGTGGTGGTTTTGGCAGTGGTCCGGTTCGGTTCGTGCAGATATCTGACCACCAGCCAGAGCGCGAGCGCGCCCACCGGCAGATTGATCAGGAAGATCCAGCGCCAGTCCGCGTATCCGGCGAGCAGTCCGCCGAGGGCCGGGCCGGCGACGGACGAGGTGGCCCAGACCGTCGACAGTTTGGCCTGGATCCTGGGACGTTCCTTGAGGGGGTAGAGGTCGGCGGCGATGACCTGCACCGTGCCCTGGAGCGCGCCGCCGCCGAGCCCCTGGACGACACGGAAGGCGATCAGTGAGGCCATGTTCCAGGCGGCGGCGCAGAGCAGTGAGCCGATGAGGAAGAGGATGATGCCCGCGATCAGGACGGGCTTGCGGCCGAAGGTGTCGGAGAGCTTTCCGTACACGGGCAGGGTGACGGTCACGGCGAGCAGATAGCCGGAGAACAGCCAGGAGAAGACGGAGAATCCGCCGAGGTCGCCGACGATCTGCGGGACGGCCGTGGAGACGATGGTGCCGTCGAGCGCGGCGAGTGCCATGCCGAGCATCAGGGCGGCGACGACGGGGCCGCGACCACGCGCCGTGCCGGGTGGCGGGGCCGTGGCCCGGGGTTCGGGTATCGCTTCCGTACGTCCGGAGTCCTCGGTACTTCCGCCGCCGCCGCTCACGGGATCCCTTCCCTATGCATGTATCTCCAGGGGAACACCCTCTCACCCGGGCCCAGGGCCGGACAGGGCACAGCGCGGGGGGAGGGGCCGGGGCGCGGTCCCCTAGGGGCTCCTCCTCACTTCCGGCCAGGGGTCGTTCGTCCCGGCGGAGGACGAGGCGGCGGTGGCTGGTTCTTTATGTTGGTCCTACGTGCTCCTACGGCGGCGAGAGCCCGTGAAGGGGGCTCACCGCAGCAGAGGGGTGGGGAAAACCCCAGGTGAAGACTGCGCTGTGCACCAGCGCGCCGGGGCCCCCGAAACCAGCAGACTCAGCACACCGCCCGACGAACACTCGGTGTATCAAGCGAAATAGGAGACTTACCGTGACAACGGCTGTGACCATTCCCAGGCACGGGGGTACTGGAGGGCGTACGGCCGTCGCGGCGCGAGCGCGGCAGGTCGTCAAGGCGTACGGCGTGGGGGAGACCCGGGTCGTGGCGCTCGATCATGTCGATGTGGACATCGACCGCGGGCAGTTCACCGCGATCATGGGCCCGTCCGGCTCGGGCAAGTCGACGCTGATGCACTGCCTCGCGGGTCTGGACACGGTGACCGCGGGCGAGATCTTTCTGGACGAGACCGAGATCACGAAGCTGAAGGACAAGAAGCTCACCCAGCTGCGCCGGGACCGGATCGGCTTTATCTTCCAGGCGTTCAATCTGCTGCCGACGCTCAACGCGCTGGAGAACATCACGCTGCCCATGGACATCGCGGGCCGTAAGCCGGACGCTCCGTGGCTCCGCCGGGTCGTGGAGACGGTGGGCCTGGCCGACCGGCTCTCGCACCGGCCGACCCAGCTGTCGGGCGGTCAGCAGCAGCGGGTCGCGGTGGCCAGGGCGCTCGCCGCCCGCCCGGAGATCATCTTCGGCGACGAGCCGACCGGGAACCTGGACTCGCGCGCGGGCGCCGAGGTGCTCGGCTTCCTGCGCCGGTCGGTCGATGAGCTGGGCCAGACGATCGTGATGGTCACGCACGACCCGGTCGCCGCGTCGTACGCGGACCGGGTGCTGTATCTCGCGGACGGCCGGATCGTGGACGAGATGTTCCGTCCGACGGCCGACGCCGTGCTCGACCGCATGAAGGACTTCGACGCCCGGGGGCGTACGTCATGACGGTGTTCAGAACCTCCATGCGCAACTTCTTCGCGCACAAGGGGCGGATGGCGCTCTCCGCCGTCGCCGTCCTGCTGTCGGTGGCGTTCGTCAGCGGCACCCTGGTGTTCACGGACACGATGAACACGACGTTCGACAAGCTCTTCGCCGCGACGTCCTCGGATGTCACGGTCAGCCCCAAGGCGGCCAAGGGAGCGGACGAGACCTCCCAGACCGGCAAGCCCGAGTCGCTGCCCGCCTCGATCGTCGAGACGGTGCGGACGGCGGACGGAGTGAAGTCCGCCGAGGGCGCTGTCAGCAGCATGAGCGTGACGGTGGTGAACGCCGACAACAAGAACGTGGGCGCGAGCAGCGGCGCGCCGACGATCGCGGGCAACTGGACGCGTAACGACCTCCGTTCGATGGAGATCACCTCGGGCCACGCGCCGCGTGGGCCCACCGATGTGATGGTCGACGCCGACACCGCCGAGAAGCACCACCTCGCGATCGGTGACGAGCTGCGCACCATCGCGGTCACGGGTGACTTCCGGGCGAAGATCTCGGGTATCGCCACGTTCACCGTCACCAACCCCGGTGCGGCGGTCATCTTCTTCGACACGGCGACCGCCCAGCGTGAACTGCTGGGGGACACCGGCCGGTTCACCCATGTCAATGTCACGGCGGCCGAGGGCGTCAGCAACAGCGAGCTGAAGCAGGATGTGGCGGCCTCGCTCGGCGGCGGCCCGTACAAGCTCCAGACGCAGAAGGAAGCCGCGGACGCGAACCGCGCGGATGTCGGCTCCTTCCTCGACGTGATGAAGTACGCGATGCTCGGCTTCGCCGGGATCGCCTTCCTCGTCGGCATCTTCCTGATCGTCAACACGTTCTCGATGCTGGTCGCGCAGCGGACCCGCGAGATCGGTCTGATGCGGGCCCTCGGCTCCAGCCGTAAGCAGGTCAACCGCTCGGTGCTGCTGGAGGCGGTGCTGCTCGGGATCTTCGGCTCGATCGCCGGGGTCGCCGCCGGGGTGGGGCTGGCCATCGGGCTGATGAAGCTCATGTCCTCCATGGGCATGGATCTGTCCACCCAGGATCTGACGGTGAAGTGGACGACTCCGGCGATCGGGCTGGTGCTCGGTGTCGTCGTCACCGTCGTCTCCGCGTACGTTCCCGCCCGTCGGGCCGCGAAGATCTCGCCGATGGCGGCCCTGCGTGACGCGGGTACCCCCGCCGACGGCCGGGCCGGATGGGTCAGGGCGGCCATCGGTCTGGTGCTGACCGGGGCCGGCGGTGCCGCGCTCTTCCTGTCGACACGGGCTGACGAGGCGAGTGAGGGTTCGGTCTTCCTCGGGGCGGGCGTGGTCTGCACGCTGATCGGCTTCGTTGTGATCGGTCCGCTGCTGGCCGGCGGTCTGGTCCGGGCGCTCGGCGCGGTCGTGCTGCGGATGTTCGGCCCGGTCGGCCGGATGGCCGAGCGCAACGCGCTGCGCAATCCGCGGCGTACGGGAGCGACGGGCGCCGCGCTGATGATCGGGCTGGCGCTGGTGGCCTGTCTGTCGGTGGTCGGCTCCTCGATGGTCGCCTCCGCGACCGACGAGCTGGACAAGTCGGTCGGCGCGGATTTCATCGTCCAGTCCGACAACGGCCAGCCGATCATGCCGGGGGCCCAGGCGGCGCTGGAGAAGGCGCCGGACATCGCGCATGTCACCGAGTACAAGTGGGTCGACGTCAAGCTGACCGCCCCGGACGGAAAGACGGAGTCCGACGGCATCGTCGCCGCCGATCCGACCTACGCCCAGGATCTGCGCCGCGAGACTGTCGCGGGTGAGCTGTCCGCCGCGTACGGCAAGGACGCGATGTCGGTGGGCGATACCTACGCGAAGGAGCACGGCGTCAAGGTCGGTGATCGGATGAAGGTCGTCTTCCCGGGCGGGAAGAGTGCCGGACTGACGGTCGCGGCGATCACCTCGGACGAGGCGACCATCGACAAGGGCGCGATGTACACGAACATCACGACAGCCCAGCGGTATGTGCCGGCCGACAAGATGCCCAAGAACATGATCATGTTCGCGGCGGCCGAGGACGGCAAGGAGAAGGAGGCGTACGCCGCCCTCAAGGACTCGCTCGCGGCCTACCCGCAGTACAGGGTTCAGGACCAGACCGACTTCAAGCAGGACTTGAGGGACCAGATAGGCCAACTCCTCAATATCGTCTACGGGCTGCTGGCGCTCGCGATCATCGTCGCGGTGCTGGGAGTGGTGAACACCCTGGCGCTGTCGGTGGTGGAGCGGACCCGCGAGATCGGTCTGCTGCGGGCGATCGGGCTCTCCCGCCGCCAACTGCGCCGCATGATACGGCTGGAGTCGGTGGTCATCGCCCTCTTCGGTGCCCTGCTCGGACTCGGGCTCGGCATGGGCTGGGGCACCTCGGCCCAGAAGCTGCTGGCCCTGGAGGGTCTCGGCGTCCTGGAGATACCGTGGCCGACGATCCTGACGGTCTTCGTGGCCTCGGCTTTCGTCGGACTCTTCGCCGCCCTGGTGCCGGCCTTCCGGGCCGGTCGGATGAACGTGCTGAACGCGATCGCCACCGAGTAGAACGGTACGGTGGGGGCTCCGGCCTCGGTGGGCGTTCCTCCAACGTCCATCGGGGCCGATGTCCTTTATCACCGCGCGGCGGTTGCTGTCCGTCGGAAAGCGCCCGGGTCGGCGAGTTCACCCATACGAGGGGTTGTAGCAGTATGTAGTCGACCGGACACTGAGAGCGACGGACCCTCTCGGTCGGACGATCCGATCGATTTCCCGGGCCCGCTCAGAAAGAGGGGACCGCTGTGTCCACACTCAACGCACCGGAGACCAACGCAGAGGTGGCTGCCCAGACCGACGGACTCGCGGTGACCGGCGGCAATGTCGCCGATCTGTGGCGAGGCTGGGTCGTCTGGGGCGCGTACAACGGCTGGGTCAACTTCCCCATCACCTGGAACGTCATCAATCCGAACTCGACGGTCATCGTCACGGCCTCCGAGGTCGACGCCAACGGCGTCCGGTTCATCGGCGCCGCGCCCGTCACGGTGACGGGGATCGCCCCCGGCTCCGGAATCGTGACGGTCAAAATCAATATCGCCTGGAACAGCCCGCTCCGTATCCGCACGGACGTCGTCGTCCTCAACTGAACCGTCCCCCAACTGAACGCCCCACGCTGGCCGGAGCCCCGCTCGGGCCAGCCGCGCTTTCCCCAGCGAGCCCCTGAACGTCCGCTCTCCGCTTATGGGAGTCGAGGGACGGCGGCGCGGACGATCAGCGTCCCGATGTGACCGGGGGTCGGCGCGTCGAGTACCTGTGCGTCCACTTCGGCGAACCCGGCGCTGAGCAGCAGCGCTTTCCACGCGGCGGGCGTGTGGCTGTAGCGGTACGTGTACAACGCCTTGCCCGCGAAGCCTCCCTTGTACATGCCCTGAGCTCCGGATGTGCCGGGGATGGCCGGTGGATGGGAGAAGACCAGGACACCGCCGGGGTTGAGCCGCCGGGCGATCAGCGGAAGCAGTTCCTCCGGGTCCGTGAACCAGACCGCCCCGAAGACGGAATAGATGGCGTCGTAGGTCTCCGTATCGCTTCGCAGGTGTTCGATCACCTCAGCGCAGACGAACCGGGAACCTCCCGGACCCCAGCGCTCGGTGATCTGCTCGATCATGACCGGGGAGAGGTCGACGCCAGTCGTCTTGACGCCTCGCTGAGCGAGGTGGGCCAAGGCCCTCCCTGTGCCGCACCCGATCTCCAGAGCTGTCCCGGGGGAGCCCAGCAGTTCAGGTCCCGGCCCGTGACCGGCGTACTGCGTCCAGCAGAAAACGGGGTCAGCGTCGAACACGCTGTCCTTGGTGCTCCGGGCATAGGCGTCCCAGAGTTCACGCTCGTGGTCGATGTTGTGGTGTGCGGGCAACGCGCGCTTCCTTTGAATGGGGGGTGGCGGGGATTGGTCTCCACCCTCCTACGAGGGCGGAGACCAACCCGGTACGGCCACGTCAGTGACTGTCCGGAACCTTGTCGTCGCACGGTGAGCAGTCGGAGGCATCGACCGACCACAGTTCCATGGCAGTCACGAGATACGCGACTCCCTGGCCGAGGATGCGTTCGGCCAGGCTGCGGACGGCCACGCTGTCCCGGAGCAGAAGCCGGACCTCACGTTCCCAGAGGTCTTCCACGCCGACATCCGGGACGAGATGCGGAACGCGGTCTTGTAACGCGTTGAGGATGACCCGCGGATCACGGGTCCTCAACTGGACTGCTGTGCTCATGCATACCTCCACGAGGTTGAGCCGGGTCGTGTCTCGAAGGTAGGTAGCCGCACGCTGCCCAAGCAATGAGATTGCATGGGATTGCAGAAATCCAGCCTTGGATGTCAGCCCAGACTGTCGATCGCTTCCTGGATCAGGGTCCTCGCGGCGCTGCCGTGGACGGCCATCCCGGACAGCTCACGGAAGGCGCGCAGATACACGGTGATCTCACCAGGCCGCGTGATGTTCATGTCCGCCGACAACGTCTCGACCTGTACTTGTGCATCGTCGTAGATGACGAAGCCTTCGAGCGTCCACATCTTCCGAATGGCGGCCCTGGGAATGATCCCGAAGGACACGTTGGGCAACGCCAGGATCGAGAGCAGATAGGTGAGCTGTCGGGACATGACCTCCGAGTCTCCGAAGCGGAAGTACAGGACGTCTTCCTCAACGAGCATCGCGAAGCGTCGGCCCGCGTCGTAGATGACCTCTGAGCGCGCGACCCGTGCGATAGCGGCTTCTTCCGCGTCGTTCATGACGTTCTCGAACTCGGCAATGGAGCTGAGGAGCGCGCTGGCGTACCCAACTGTCTGCACCAGGCCAGGGATGACATTCGAGCAGTACACCCGCATGTGCCGGGTGCGCTGGTACAGGGGTACAACAGAGTTCTGCGCCCTTGTGAGTCCGCCGGTGTGAATCCGCTTCCACTCCCGGTACATGGTGTCGGCATCACGGGAGGAAGCGATGAGGTCAGCGATCCGGTCCTCGGCGCCGCAGGCGCGGCACCAGGACCGTATGTCCTCCTCTGACGGGCGTGTGCGAGCGTTCTCGATCCGGGACCGCTTCGAGGGATGCCAGCCGCACAGGGCAGCCAACTCAAGTCCGGTGAGTCCAGCATCCTTTCGGATATCTCCCAGTCGGCCCGCCAGGGCTCTGCGGGCTTCCTCGACGCTGCTGAGCGAAATGGGGTGAGACATGACTCGGCTGTCCTGCGATCGTGCTCAGATCTTGTACTGGTCGTGGGGAGTGGCGAGGGTCCAGGCGGCGTCGAAGGCCCGCGTCGCCAGCTCTGCCACTTCTGGATCAGTACGGAGTTCCCGCCCTTCGGGAGACGCCTCGCCGTCACCAGAGAAGTGGTTGAAGAGGACTGTCTTCTCGTCAAAGAGCCAGAAATCGTTGCCCGGCAGAGCCAGGCCGGATGTCTGTCGGCGCGGCAGCCACCGCACGCTTTCGCCGGCCTTGATATTGACCACACTGCCCGCGTGCTCGTACTTGATGTACTCGGAGACCGGCTCGGAGACGATACGGACACGGCGGACCTCGACGCCCCTGCGGACCGCGTCTTGTACCAACTCCACCCACGGCCCCCAGTACGCCGAGGACGGGTCGGTGTCACGTTCACCGGTTCGCTTCCAGTGCCGGAAGTCCTCGGCTTCGTCGCTCACCCCGTAGGCGTCACGCATCTCCAGATGCACAGCTGTGCGTGTCGCCGCCGTCATCAGCTCCTCGAAGCTGGGCTGCTCGCTCTGCCGCATCACATGCCTCCCTCAAGATCGGAATCATCCGGAAGGGGATCCGGACCACAGTCTCATCCGAGGGGATGCCCACGGCGTGGCCGGGCACATGGAACGCCGCGCACTCCCCTTCCAGTTCGGCGTCAGCCTTCCATCCCTGAAAGACCAGCTCCTCAGCCGCCTCCCGCACCCACACCGTTGGCGAGTTGGACGTACCCGTGTCCGGGTCGATCCCTACGAACCGAAGTTGCATGGTGTCCTCCCCGTGCTAGGTCGATTGCGTGCCATTGCACAGCGGTGCTCTATCGGTGTCCAGTCTCGTGTGAGGAAGACTGACGGATATGAGCCAAGGTCATGGAGGTTGATGACATGGAGATCGTTTCCCGCCCCTACGAACATCCGCATGTCTCCTCCTTGGTCGCACGCCTTCAGACCGAGTACGTGCGGATCTACGGGTCTCCGGACGACAGTCCCGTCGAACCCGGGCAATTCTCGGCGCCCCGTGGGGAGTTCGCCGTGGGGTACGAGAACGCCGTACCCGTCGCGATGGGCGGCTGGCGGTTCCGTGAGGACGGGCGCGCGGAACTCAAGCGTATGTACGTCGTCGACGAGCGGCGGGGGAGAGGACACTCCCGGTCCGTCCTGGAGTGGCTGAGGACTCGGCCGCGGGTGCGGGCGCGTTCACGATCGTCCTGGAGACGAATCAGCGCCACCCCGCGGCGATCGGTCTGTACCGCGCCTGCGGCTACACCGAGGTCCCCGCCTTCGGCTACTACGCCGACGACCCGCTCACCGTCTATCTGGGCCGGCCGCTGCCACGTCGGACTGCCGCGACTTCCTGAACAGGGCCCAGGGCGTGGTGTCGAGCCACGGCCCGATGGTCCGGGCGCCCGTGGTCACGTTGTGCTCGTTCAGGCGTCGGTGCCGGGGTCGTCGGCGAAGTGGTCGAACTCGCCTGCTTTGACGCCGAGGATGAAGGCGCGGAGCTTTTCGGGGGTGGTGGTGACGATGACGTCCGGGGCGTCGCTCTCGTGGAGCTTGATGGAACCGTCGTCAGCTGCGGCGATGTGGACGCAGCCGTTCGCTTCGCCGCTGAAAGAGGACTTCTGCCAGTTGAGGGCGGACACGCGCTTACCTTTCTCGGATGTCTTCTGCGACCTGGCGGATCAGATCCTGTGACTCCGCTGCTGTGAGGCTACAGCTCTCCATGCGGTCCAGAAAGGTCCGGTTTTTCACCAACTGCGGCTGATTATCAAGGAATCCGGCGCCGTGGTCCGTTGGATCACGGATGTGGTGCGCATCGCCGTCGCGTGGTGTTCCAGCTCCGCCAGATCGAGGGTGTCGGACGGAAGGATGTCGCGGTACTCGTCCCACCAGCCGCGCGTCCGTCCCCCTGTCATCTCCGCGAGTGCTTCGATCAGTGCCTCGTCCGAGCAGGTGTAGCTACGGGCCATCGCCCGGACCCGGTCCGCGCTCACCGCGTAGCTTCCCGACTCGATGCTGCTGACGCGCGGTTGAGAGGTGCCATGAAGTGCACCGGCCTGAGTTGCGGACAGGTCCGCCGACTCACGGAGTCCTGGCGATGAGGGTGCGGTGGGCAGCACGCTACATCAGCCGGCCGTGCTGCCCACAGGTGCACCCTCCGTACAGACAAGGGGAATTCCATGCCGACCGTATCGCCGCAGGACCCTGCCCTGGAGCCGGTCGATTTCGATCAGGAAGTGTACGAACTCGTACGCGACACCGCGCCCCGGCTCTTCGCCGTCGTTGTCGAGTACCGTGCCGGTACCAAGGACGCGGACGCGGTGGCCGCCGCCTGGGGCCTCGCCCACGAGGGCGGAGGGGCCGAGGTGATCCAGCCCGGGAGCGGCAGCCGGTGGAGTCTCGCGTCGCCGGAATATGCCGCGCGGTACTTCGGGCGGGCGGAGGACTGTTTGCCTCGGACAGGGGCGCCTACCGGTCCGCGGTCCCGGGATCGACCACCCAGCGCATGGTCTGGCCGGTGATCTCACGGATCATGTCGAAGTCGCCGTCATAGTGCAGCACCGTCAGGCCGCGCCGTTCCGCCACGGCGGCGATCAGCACGTCGGAGAGGGAGAGCGCCCGATGGAAGCCCCGGCGCAGGGCCTCGCGCTGGAGCCACAGGGCACGCTCGTGCTCCTCGTCGTTGCAGGGTGAGTAGTCGAATCCGCGGAGGCTGAGGTGGATGCGGGAGGCGTCCTGTTTGGTGCGCGCGCTGTAGACCATCTCGTACTCGACGACCGCGCAGGTCGTCAGGAGGCCACGGTCATTCAGGTCGTCCAGCACCTCGCTCACCGCGGGCTGTCCCCAGCGGGCCAGGGCCGACTTGTCCGCGAGGAAGACGCTCACGCGGCGGTCTTCCGGTCCCGGGGGCGAGAGCCGGCCGGGCCGGTGTTCTCGATGATCTCGCTGAAGTCGAGTTCCCCGGACTTCACGGCATCGGCGAACTCCTGACGCAGACGCCGTTTCACGGCATCCTCCATGGCGGCGCGTACGGCTGCCGCTTTGGTCTTGGTGTCGTACAGCCGCATGGCTTCCTCGACGATCTCGTCGTCGAGATCGATAACGGTGCGAGACATGGCCTCTCCTTCTTCCCTCTGCCTTCCCTCCGCGCGTGAGACTCCACGCGTGAGACTGAAATGATATCGCCGACGTGCGTGCGACGGTATCGTTTCCTCTCGGATCACTCATCCGTGGGGTTTCGGGACATCCCGGTGCCCCGGGGCGGGCCCGGGGCACCGGGGGCGGCCGGTCAGTGGGGGCGGCCGGTCAGTGGGGCGTGGGTGACGGCTCCAGGAGGAAGACGGGTATCTCACGGTCCGTCTTCGTCTGGTACTCGGCGTACGGCGGGAACGCCTCGACCGCGCGCTTCCACCACAGGGTCTTCTCGTCCCCGGTGACCTCGCGGGCGATCATGTCCTGGCGCTCCGGGCCGTCCTGGAGCTCCGCCCGGGGGTCGGCCACGAGGTTGTGGTACCAGACCGGGTGCTTGGGGGCGCCGCCCATGGACCCGACCGCCGCGTACACACCCTCGTGCTCCACCCGCATCAGCGGGCTCTTGCGGATCTTGCCGCTCTTCGCGCCCCGGGTGGTGAGGACGATGACCGGCAGGCCGTTCAGTGTCGTCCCCTTCTTACCGCCCGAGCCCTCGTACAACTCGACCTGCTCGCGTGCCATCGGCAGCGTGCTGGGCTCGTACTCACCCTCAAGAGGCATGTTGACCCCATCCCATCGTCGGAATCCGGCGTCGGACGCGCGCCGGTCACGGCCCGCGTCCCGTGCTTCCTTCAATGAACGTACGGGTTCGAGCATTCCTGGTTCCCGTCGCCGGCCCCGCTCCGGTCGGCTTCCGGTCCCGGGTGTCACACCGGCGTCGTACGCTGGAGAACCCCCGGCCCGTGAGACGTGTCGGGTCCCTTGCGTTGCCCGCACTGTTCGCCCGCTCGATCTCGGATCTGGATGGAACCCCCCTTCATGAGCCTGCACGGTCTGCTGGACGCCGTCGTACGTGACCCGGCGCTCGCCGAAGCGGTGAAGGCCGCCACCGAGGGTCACCGCCCGCACATCGACCTCGTCGGACCGCCCGCGGCGCGGCCCTTCGCGGTGGCCGCGCTGGCGCGCGAGGCCGGGCGGCCCGTGCTGGCCGTGACCGCCACCGGGCGGGAGGCCGAGGACCTGGCGGCGGCCCTGCGCTCGCTGCTCGACCCGGACACCGTCGTCGAGTACCCGTCGTGGGAGACCCTGCCGCACGAGCGGCTCTCGCCCCGCTCCGACACCGTGGGCCGCAGGCTCGCCGTGCTGCGCCGGCTCGCGCACCCGGCGAAGGACGACCCCACGGCCGGCCCGGTCAGCGTGGTGGTCGCGCCCGTACGCTCCGTACTCCAGCCGCAGGTCAAGGGGCTCGGCGAGCTGGAGCCCGTCGCGCTGCGCAGCGGCGAGAGCGCCGATCTGAACGGGATCACGGAAGCGCTGGCCGCCGCCGCGTACGCCAGGGTGGAGCTGGTCGAGAAGCGCGGCGAGTTCGCCGTGCGCGGCGGCATCCTGGATGTTTTCCCGCCCACCGAGGAGCACCCCCTGCGGGTGGAGTTCTGGGGCGACGACGTCGAGGAGATCCGTTACTTCAAGGTGGCCGACCAGCGCTCCCTGGAGGTGGCCGAACACGGACTGTGGGCGCCGCCCTGCCGGGAGCTGCTGCTCACCCCCGAGGTACGGGAGCGGGCCGCCGCGCTCGCGGAGCTGCATCCGGAGCTGGGCGAGCTGCTGGGCAAGATCGCGGAGGGGATCGCGGTCGAGGGCATGGAGTCCCTGGCGCCGGTCCTCGTCGACGACATGGAGCTCCTGCTCGACGTCCTGCCCGCCGGTTCGATGGCGCTGGTCTGCGATCCCGAGCGGGTACGGACCCGGGCGGCGGACCTGGTGGCGACGAGCCAGGAGTTCCTCCAGGCGTCCTGGGCGGCGAGCGCCGACGGCGGCGAGGCCCCGATCGATGTCGGCGCGGCCTCGCTGCGGGGCATCGCGGACATCCGGGAGCACGCCCGTGAGCTGGGCATGATGTGGTGGTCGGTCTCCCCGTTCGCCGTGGACGAGGAGCTGGAGGACGCCTCGGGCGAGGCCATCACGCTGGGGATGCACGCCCCGGAGTCGTACCGCGGCGACACCGCACGCGCGCTCGCCGACACCAAGGGCTGGCTGGCGGACGGCTGGCGTACGGTCTTCGTCACGGAGGGGCACGGCACGGCCGCCCGTACGGTCGAGGTCCTGGGCGGCGAGGGCATCCCGGCCAGGCTCGACACCCCCGGGGCCCGCACCGCCCGCGGTCTGGAGGAGATCGGCCCGTCCGTCGTCCATGTCGCGTGCGGCTCGATCGACTACGGCTTCGTGGACCCGGACCTCAAGCTCGCCGTGCTCACCGAGACCGATCTCTCCGGCCAGAAGGCGGCGGGCAAGGACGGCGCCCGGATGCCGGCCAAGCGCCGCAAGACCATCGATCCGCTCACGCTGGAGACGGGCGACTACATCGTCCACGAGCAGCACGGCGTCGGCCGCTATGTCGAGATGGTGCAGCGCACGGTGCAGGGCGCGACCCGGGAGTATCTGCTCGTCGAGTACGCCCCGGCCAAGCGCGGCCAGCCGGGCGACCGCCTCTACATCCCCACCGACCAGCTGGAACAGGTCACCAAGTACGTGGGTGGCGAGGCTCCGACGCTGCACCGTCTCGGCGGCGCGGACTGGACGAAGACCAAGGCGCGCGCCAAGAAGGCGGTCAAGGAGATCGCCGCCGACCTGATCAAGCTCTACTCGGCGCGGATGGCGGCCCCCGGCCATGCCTTCGGCCCCGACACCCCCTGGCAGCGGGAGCTGGAGGACGCGTTCCCGTATGTGGAGACGCCCGACCAGCTCTCCACCATCGCCGAGGTCAAGGAGGACATGGAGAAGACGGTCCCGATGGACCGGCTGATCTGTGGCGACGTCGGCTACGGCAAGACGGAGATCGCCGTACGGGCGGCCTTCAAGGCGGTCCAGGACGGCAAGCAGGTCGCGGTCCTCGTCCCCACGACGCTGCTGGTGCAGCAGCACTTCGGCACCTTCTCCGAGCGGTACTCGCAGTTCCCGGTCGCCGTGAAGGCGCTGTCCCGCTTCCAGTCGGACGCGGAGGCGAAGGCGACGCTCCAGGGACTGCGGGAGGGCGCGGTCGACATCGTCATCGGTACGCACCGGCTCTTCTCGTCCGAGACCAGGTTCAAGGACCTGGGGCTTGTCATCGTGGACGAGGAGCAGCGGTTCGGCGTGGAGCACAAGGAACAGCTGAAGAAGCTGCGCGCCAATGTCGATGTCCTCACCATGTCCGCGACACCCATCCCCCGTACGCTCGAAATGGCCGTCACGGGCATCCGCGAGATGTCGACGATCACCACGCCGCCGGAGGAGCGCCATCCGGTGCTGACCTTCGTCGGCCCCTACGAGCAGAAGCAGATCGGCGCGGCCGTCCGGCGTGAACTGCTGCGCGAGGGCCAGGTCTTCTATATCCACAACCGCGTGGAGTCGATCGACCGGGCGGCGGCGCGGCTGCGCGAGATCGTCCCCGAGGCGCGGATCGCGACGGCGCACGGCCAGATGGGCGAGAGCGCGCTGGAGCAGGTCGTGGTCGACTTCTGGGAGAAGAGATTCGACGTCCTGGTCTCCACGACGATCGTCGAGTCCGGGATCGACATCTCCAACGCCAACACCCTGATCGTGGAGCGCGGCGACAACTTCGGCCTCTCGCAGCTGCACCAGCTGCGGGGCCGGGTGGGGCGTGGCCGGGAGCGCGGCTACGCGTACTTCCTCTACCCGCCGGAGAAGCCGCTGACGGAGACCGCCCATGAGCGCCTCGCGACGATCGCCCAGCACACGGAGATGGGCGCGGGCATGTATGTCGCGATGAAGGACCTGGAGATCCGCGGCGCGGGCAATCTGCTCGGCGGCGAGCAGTCCGGTCATATCGCGGGGGTCGGATTCGATCTGTATGTACGGATGGTGGGCGAGGCGGTCGCCGACTACCGCGCCTCCATCGAGGGCGGGGTGGAGGAGGCGCCGCCGCTGGAGGTCAAGATCGAGCTGCCGGTCGACGCGCATGTCCCGCACGAGTACGCGCCGGGCGAGCGGCTGCGGCTCCAGGCGTACCGCGCGATCGCCTCGGCCAACACGGAGGCGGACATCGCGGCGGTCCGCGAGGAGCTGACCGACCGCTACGGCAAGCTCCCGGAGCCGGTGGAGAATCTGCTGCTGGTGGCGGGGCTGCGGATGCTCTCGCGGGCGTGCGGCGTGGGCGAGATCGTGCTCCAGGGCGCGAACATCCGTTTCGCGCCGGTGGAGCTGCGGGAGTCGCAGGAACTGCGCCTGAAGCGGCTCTATCCCCGTACGGTCATCAAGGCGCCGGCGCACCAGATCCTGGTACCGCGCCCGACGAGCGGGAAGATCGGCGGCAAGCCGGTCGTGGGACGCGAACTGCTCGCGTGGACGGGCGAGTTCCTGGCGACGATCCTGGGCTCGTAGCCGACCGGCCGCGATCCGGTGGTCACCGCCGCGCCGATGCGCCGACCCGCACTAGAGTGCGGCGGTGAGCAGTCTTGAGGAACGAATAACGCGAACGTGTCGTGAGGGAAGGGCTCTTGCCCTTCCCGTGGTGTCCCTGGTGTCCGCGGTGGTGCTGACGGGGTGTACGGGAGAGCCGGCCGCCGATCCCGATGCGTCGGCGTCCGCCTCGGTGTCCGCGTCGGCGCCGAGCGGTGGCGGGCACGGTGCCGGGCCGCTCGGGAATCCCGACGGGACGAAGCCGGGGCTCGCGGCGATCGGTTCCGAGGCCGACCGGGAGAGCGCGCGGCAGCTCATCGAACGGGTACGAACCGCGGGGCGGGGGCCCAAGACCGGTTATGACCGGGACGAGTTCGGCTCCGCCTGGACAGACACGGCGGACGGGGTGCCGCTGGCGCGGAACGGCTGCGACACCCGCAACGATCTCCTGCGCCGCGACGGCCAGGAGCTGCGCTTCCGCTCCGGCTCCGACTGTGTGGTCGCGTCCATGACGCTGCACGACCCCTACACCGGCAGGACGATCGAGTGGAGCAAGCAGCGGGCGAGCGAGGTGCAGATAGACCATGTGGTGCCGCTGTCCTACAGCTGGCAGCTCGGCTCTGCCCGCTGGTCCGAGGAGAAGCGCCGCCAGTTGGCGAACGACGTGCTGAATCTGCTGCCGGTGGAGGGCCGTGCCAACTCGGCCAAGCGCGACTCCGGTCCGGCGTCCTGGCTTCCGCCGGACAAGGCGATCCGGTGCTCGTACGCGGTCCGCTTCGGTCAGGTCGCGCTCAAGTACGAGATGCCCGTGACCGCGGCGGACAAGCGGACGATGCTCCAGCAGTGCGGCGGCTGACCAGGTCCCCGGCCGCCCCCGTCCCTCGGCCCCCCGTGCGGTGGGCCGAGGACTTCGCGCGTGGCGGGTGCGGCGAGACCGCCGACCCGCCCGGGCGGTATGACTTCGGTGAGGTGCCCTACGCGGGCTTCGCCCGCAGGAACGCCGACGTCGAGACGCGTCCCAGCATCTCCAGTCGCGTCGTACCGTTCGCCAGGTGCTTGTCCGTGGCCTCCTGGACGCCCGGCCAGTGGCCGTCGCCGTAGTCGTCGAGAACGACGATCCCGCCGGGTGCCACGATCTCCTCGACCCACTCCAGGTCGGCCATGACGCCTTCCGCGGAGTGGTCGCCGTCCACCACGATCACGCCGTACTCACGGTCGGAGACCGCGGCCCGCACCTCGGGGTCCCCGGAGAAGCCCTGCTGTATACGGGCCTCTGCGCCGGACCGCCCGCCCAGCGCGAGGTTGGCGCGCAGGACGTCTATGCGCACCGGCGTGCCGGTGGGATCAGCGGACTGCTTCGTGCCGGGCTGGAGCTGACTGCCGACCAGCGGGTCGACGATCGTGAGCCGCGCCTCCGTACCGGCCCGGTGCAGCATGCGCATCATCGTCGCCGAGAACAGGCCGTACAGCGTGCCGATCTCCAGGACGTCACTGTTCGGCGGGGCGAGCAGCGGCACGGTGGCGAGCTTGCCGCACACGTTCGAGGTGGAGCCGGCGAGCCGGCCCACGGCCAGCGCCTCCAGGGCGATCACATTGCGGAACGCGATCGTCACGTTGCGCCGGGCGTGCGCGCCGTCCTCGCCCGTGACCTCGGCGATCTGCTTGACGAGCGTGTTGATCTGCCCGGGCGTGGGCACCCGGTGACCGCTGCGCCCCGTCCTGTCGAACAACAGGCCGAACGCGTACTGCTGAGCGCGCAAGTCGGCGACTTCACGCTTGAGGTCATCCAGATCAGTACGCAGGGGCGAATGCTTGATGCGCCGGTCAACCATACCGGCGGCCGGCCGCAGAATGCGCTTCGCCAGCCGGTTGCTCAAAAGAGAAGCCATGCGCGGAAACTACGCTCAGACGTGGGCGCGGCGGGCCACACTCCAGTGCTCAATAGATGAAGGGTTGGTGTCGCGGGGGCGACGCGGGCATGGCGCGACGGCGCGCGGCAGTGAGGAAAGCCACGCTGACCAGCATGATCAGGGCCGAGCCCGCCACCATCGAGCCCAAACGCAATCCGGGGGACGAAATGAACAGTCCACGGTGGTTTGGGAGCCGTTCAATGGTGCCGCGAAAAGCCCGAGGTGGGAGGTGGGCCGGCAGGGCCCCCGCGGCGGACGCGGTGCTCCGGCCGCGTAAGTTGTCCAGGGCTGGCATGAAGCGTGAATATGCCAGTACAAAGCGGGAAAACAGGTCTCAATTCACTTCGTTCATCGAACGGTTGCCCGTAGGTCGTACGGAATGTCCTTCCGCGACATTCTCCCGGGTTTCTGTTCTCCTGGAGTGAAGCGGCCTCCGCCGGAGCCGTAATCAGGGGGAGCGCGCACGCACATGACGGTCCGGATCCAGATGGTCAGGTTCGCGCTGGTCGGCGTGGCGAATACGGGTACGTACTACGCCTTCTACCTGCTGCTGCTGAGCCGGATGCCGTATGTGGCCGCGCATGTCGTCGCGTCCGTGCTGAGCATGATCGGGTCGTTCTTCCTGAACAGCTGGTTCACCTACCGGACGCGCCCCACCTGGCGGAAGTTCCTGCTGTTCCCGCTCACCAACGCGGCGAACTTCATCATCACCACCGTCGGGGTCTATCTGCTGGTGGACGTCATGCACTTCGGCAGCCGGTACGCGCCGCTGATCGCGGCGGCCGGGGCCATCCCGATCACCTTCGTCGTCTCCCGCGCCATCATGCTCCGCCCGGACCCCCGCCCGCGGAAGGGCGCCCAGTCACCGGCGAGCCCGCGGACGGGCGCTGCCCAGTCACCGCCGGGCCCCCGGGAGGGCGCCGACCACGTGGCCGTGGCCGACGCCCCCTCCGTCACTTCGCCGGCGGGGCCGGCAGGGTCCGGCCGGTGAAGGCCGGCGCGTCGACCGGGGAGTCGGCCGCGCCCTGAGCGCTCCGCGCCATACGCGAGAAGCCCAGGTCCACGCGGTACACCCGGGTCTGGTTGTCCGCGGTGCGGAACGAGTACGCCCAGGTCGGGCCGGACGCGTTCGTGAAGGTGAACGCGGTCGGCTCGGTCGCGGCGGCTTCCTCGCTCGGCTGCTGCCAGGCCCGCCAGGTGCCGGAGCCCTGCACCGTCTCACCCGTGTTGTGGATGGTGCCGTCGGTGCCGCGCACCACGATTTCGGTGATACCGGTCTGAGGGCTGATCACGGCGCTGGGCGAGCCCTGCGCCTTCACACCGTCGATCGTGGACCAAGCGCCGTAGGCTCCACCCTCGGTGGCCTGGGTGGTCGTCACGACATTGCCGGCGCCATCGGTGCCGAAGATCCTGAGGCGGTAGCCCGGGTAGACCACGACGGCCGGGGTGCCGGTGACGGCCTGTGCGCCCAGCGTTGTCCAGGAGGAGAGGGTGCCTGCCTCCTTGAACAGGGCCGTGCTGAGGACGCCCGAGGAGTTCTTGCCGAAGATCTGGATGCCGTCGCGGACGGTCACCGCGGTGAGCGGTCCGCTCAGGCCGCTGCCCGACAGCGGCATCCATCCCATGAAGTCGACGTTGGCGCGCTGCTGGATGCGGTACCAGGGGGCACCGTTCGCGTCCACGGAGAACTGGACGAGCAGCCCGCTCGGGGTCTTGGCGGTGACGGCGTGCTGGGCCATGGCCCCGGCGAGATTGATCCAGGAGCCCCAGTCGGCGGACGACTTGGCGACCTGGTTGCGCTGCCAGACGCTGCCCGAGGTGTTGTGTCCGGTGACCACGACGCGGCCGTCCGTGTGCTCGCCCAGCGAGGGCTGCCCGGAGAACGCCTCGTTGCCCGAGATCGTCGTCCACTGGACGCCGTTGAAGTCCGAGGGGTCGGTCTGCCGTCCGTGCACCAGACGCCCGATGTTGTCGGTGTACGCGTACTCCAGCGAGCCCGACGACGACTGCATCACCGAAGCGCGGCTGTACGTTTCCAGTGCCACGGACGGCGAGGCGGGCGTGTGGCTGTTGACGACCCGGCAGGCGTCCGGCGCCCCGGTGACGTTGGGGTAGTTCTGCCAACCACCGGTGCCGACCTCCTTGTTGTACACAGGGAAGTCGCGGATGTTCTCGTCGAAACGGTAGAACTTGGCCTGACCGGCGTCGTTGATGCCGAGCAGGGTGTCACCGCCGATCGAGGTGATGCCCTTGGTGTACTGGTTCCAGTCGGCGAGGCTCTCCACGACATGCCGCTCGGTCCAGCGCTGGCTGGTGAAGTCATAGCGGCTGCGGTAGAGCTTTCCGTCGGCCGTGGCACGGCCGTAGAGCACGCCGTCGTCGGCCGCGACGATCAGGTTGTAGCGCTCCCAGCCCTGGTCGAGGATCTTTCCGCTGTTCGCCGTCCAACTGCTGGTGGCGGTGTCGTACTGCCATGAGCGCAGCTGTCCGGTGTTGTCCACGACCCACAGCCGGCCGGCCCGGTCCACGGTCACCTGGTCGCGGTCCTCGGCCTTGATGAGCCAGCCGAAGCTGTCACTGATCTTCTTGTGGTGGATGTCCCAGGTGCCGGTCGACGCCACCCGGTGGCTGAGGTAGAGCCCGTCGGCCTTGATCCCGAAGAACTGCGCGCCCTTTCCGGCCAGCACCCGGCCGTATCCGCTCCAGCCGGTGTCGATGGTGCCGGGAGACGACAGCGAGCCACCGGTGAGCGGGGTGGGCATGTCGTACCGGAGCAGTTCGCCCGCTTTGTTGACGGCGTAGGTGGGTCCCGTGGCGGTGCAGCTCGCGGCTTCCGCCGCGTGAGCCGTGCCCTCCACCGCTACGAGCAGGGGCAGAGAAGCAGCCACCGCGGTGGCCAGTGCTGTCCAACGTCTCTGTCTGAAAGGCGATTTGAGAGTCATGCGGCGGATGCTAAACGTCGCTGGGTGAACGCTGCGGTAGCGCGCAAGTGAACAACGATCTTGAGAAGGAGGCCGCGGAGTGAAGTTTTTGTGCGGCCCTCGACGTGGCCCTCATGTCATGGTCATGATGTGAAGATCAATTCCTTGGGTTCTTGGGGGGACCGTGCCGGCGTACCGGAGACACGTGCGGAAGTACCTGATGGCCCGTCTGTGCCGCACAGGCTGGGCCAAGTTGATCGCGCTCGCCGTGATCGGCGTCGTCGCCGTCGGCACCGTGGCGGTGGCCGGTGTCGGGTTCCCGCTGTTCCCCGAGCCGCTGCCCGGCGCCAAGGGTCCCGGCCAGCGCTGGGGCAGCGCCGAGGGCCGCGACCATCTGGTCGCCGACGGGACCAACCGCACCACCGGACAGTCGCTGCGCGCCAAGTACCCGCTGCGGGCGCCGTCGGTGCGGAAGCCGGACGAGGCGCGCAACACCGCCTCCGTCGCCACGCCGCCCGCCCCGGCCGAGGCCGTCACCGGCTTCGACCGCGCGACCAGCAAGGAGATCGTCTCCGAGCGCGCCGCGCACAGCCGTACCTACGCCAACGCCGACGGCACCGAGACGACCGAGCTCTCCACCACCCCGCTCCACTACCGCGACGGCACGGGCGCCTGGCGGCCGGTCGATCCCGCGCTGGTCGCGTCGGACGGCGGCTGGGCGGGCGCCGCGGGCTCCGTGGGCGTACGGCTCGCCGACCGGGCGGACGCGGACCGGCTCGCGGCCGTCACCTTCCCCTCCGGCGAGTCCTTCGCGTACGGACTGGACGGCGCCGCCGCCGCCAAGGGAGCCGCCACGCCGGAGAACGTTGACGAGGACGGGAACGGGAACGGGGACGGGGACCGGGACGGGAACGGGGACGGGAACGGCGCGGCCGACAGCCGGGTCAGCTACCGCGAAGTCCTGCCCGAGACCGATCTGTGGCTGGACTCGCGGGCGGGCGGGGTCAAGGAGACGCTTGTCCTGCGCTCCACCGACGCCCCCACCACCTTCGACTTCCCCCTCGCGCTCACCGGCCTCACCGCGAAGCCGGGCACCGCGGGCTCCGGCGGCGAGGGCTCCGTCGTCCTCGCCGACGACCAGGGACGCACGAAGGCCGTCATCCCGGCCGGCTTCATGGAGGACGCCAACGGCGCGGTCTCCCACGCCGTCCGCTACGAACTGATCGCGCGGGACGGCGGCCAGGCCCTCCGGGTCAGCGCCGACCGCGACTGGCTCGCCGATCCGGCCCGCGCCTTCCCCGTCCGGGTCGACCCGTCCGTCGACACCACCGCGTCCTCCCGCTCCATGTACGTCACGGAGAACGGAGCGGTCGCGGGCTCGAACGAACTGCATGTCGGCAAGGGCACGGCCGGCTCCACCGCCTCCTACCTCGGCTTCCCCGGTCTCGACACGGAGCTGAAGAACCACAAGATCTTCGGCGCGCAGCTCCAGGTCGTGAACTTCGACGCGCCCTCCTGCAAGGCCCGTTCCGTCTCCGTCCATCCGGTGACCCAGTCCTGGACGGTCGCGACCGGCGGCTCGTACCCCGGCCCCTCGGTCGGCGGCTCGCTGGCGTCCAAGTCCTTCGCGTACGGGCATATCGCCGTCGGCTCCTCGAAGTCCGGCTGCCCCGCCGCCGGTGAGCTGTTCGACCTCGGCAAGGGCGGCCGTGACCTGGTGCAGCGCTGGGTGGACGGCAGCCAGCCCAACTACGGGCTCTCCCTGCGCGCTTCGGCCACCGACCCGCTCGGGTTCAAGAAGTTCACCGGCGACACCACCGCCAACCCGCCGAAGCTGTTCGTCACGCACTCCCCGTACAACGCGTCCTACTCCTTCCCCAAGCCGGTGCCCGAACCGCCCGTCCTCCAGAACCAGGCGGGCAAGGTCAAGGTCACCGTCACCAACAAGGGCGCGGAGACCTGGACCGCGGGCGGCTACTACCTCGCCTACCGCGCGTACGACTCCAAGGGCAAGCTCGTCACCCAGCAGCGCGCGGCCGATGTCACGGGGCAGGTCGCCCACGGCGGGCGCATCACCTTCGACGCGACCATCAAGGCGCTGCCGCCGGGCACCTACATGCTCGACTTCACGATGGTCCGCACCGGCGGCAAGGTCTTCACCGACGAACAGGTGCCGCCCGGCCGGCTCGTCCTCCAGGTCTTCGACATCGCGCCGGTGGTCAAGGAGCAGTTCCCGCCGAACGGTTACCAGGCGCAGACCCTCACCCCGCAGCTGTGGGCGGCCGGCGTCGACATCGACGCGCCGCCCGGCTCGGCGCTCCAGTACAAGTTCGAGATCTGCGAGGCGGACAAGGACGGCAAGCCGACCGGCTGCACCACCTCCGCGTACCAGTCGGGCTCCGCCTATACCGTGCCCGCCGGGCGGCTGAAGTGGGGCACGACCTATCTGTGGCGCGGCTTCGTCAAGGACGCGTCGAACGAGGTGCCGACCGCGCAGGTCGCGCTGGTGGCGGCCGTTCCGCAGCCCGAGATCACCTCGCGGCTCGCCGAGGCCCAGGGCAAGGAGTTCGACCCGAACGTCGGCAACTTCACCACCGCCGCGATCGACGCCTCCGTGGCCGGGGTGGGCCCGGACCTCACGCTCGTACGGACGTACAACAGCCTGGACCCGAGGCGTGACGCCGCCTTCGGCGCGGGCTGGTCGACGCGGTACGACATGCGGCTGACCCCCGACGACGACGGCACGGGCAATGTCGTCATCCGCTACCCGGACGGCCAGGACGTCCGCTTCGGCAAGAACGCGGACGGTACGTTCGCCCCGCCGCCCGGCCGGTTCGCCAAACTGACCGCGGACGCGGCGGCCGGTACGTACAAGCTCCAGGACAAGTCGGGCACGGTTTACGACTTCAGCTCGTCCGGTCTGCTGGTGAAGATCACCGACCCGTTCTCCACGGTCGTCAACTACACCTACTCCGGCGGGAAGATCTCGACGGCGGTCAACGCCCGCACCGGCCGCTCCCTCACCTTCACCTGGACCGGCGCGCATGTCACCAAGGTGGCCACCAACGCGGTCAACGGCGCCGCTCTGAGCTGGAGTTACACCTACACCGGAGACCGTCTCGACTCGGTGTGCGACCCAGAGGCCGGCTGTACGCGCTACGGCTACGGCGCGGGCAGCCACTACCGCTCCACCGTCCTCGACTCCCGCCCCGAGTCCTACTGGCGGCTCGGCGAGGCGGAGGGCACCGCCGCCAACAGCGCCGTCGAGGTCAACCTCGGCAAGGACCGGGGCACCTACACCGATGTGACGCTGGGCGCGGACGGCGGGATCACCGGCGACCCCGGTACGGCGGCCACCTTCAACGGCACCACCTCCCGCGTCGACCTGCCCTCCGGCACGCTCAAGAAGAGCCGTGACGCGGCCGTCGAGGTGTGGTTCAAGACCATCGCGTCGGGGGTCGGCGGTCCGCTCGTCGGCTACCAGAACAAGGCCTGGGGCACCGCCCCGACCAGCGGGGCGCCCCTGCTCTACGTCGGTACGGACGGCAAACTGCGCGGCCAGTTCTGGACCGGCACCGCCGCGCCCATCACCGACATCACCAAGAACGTCAACGACGGCAAGTGGCACCACGCCGTGCTCTCCGTCTCCGGCTCCACCCAGAACCTGTATCTGGACGGCAAGCTCTCCGGCACCCTCACCGGCGCCCAGCTCACCCAGAACGACCTGACGTACAACCAGATCGGGGCCGCCCGTCCGGTTACCCCGGCGTCCTGGCCCGGCTGGGGCACCACCGCCGCCAAGTCGTTCGCCGGCACCATCGACGATGTCTCCGTCTACCACCACCCGCTGGGCGCGGCGGCCGTCGCGGGCCACTACCGCGAGGGCGGCCGGGCCGCCGATCTGCTCACCTCCACGACGCTGCCCTCGGGCCGTACCGCCGCCGAGGTGCGGTACGACACCTCGCGCGACCGCGTCGAGGAGTACACCGACCGCAACGGCGGTACGTGGAAGGTCGGCACGCCCGCGGTCTTCGGCAACGACAAGGACCTGCGGCGCACCGTCGAGGTCCGCGACCCGATGGACGCCCCCTACTTCTACGAGTACGACGGTCTGACCTCGCGGATGCTGCGCTACGGCGAGCCGATGGCGCTGGGCGCCCGCGAACCCGCCATCCCCTCCTCACCGGGGCCGACGGAGCCGCCGGCCGAGATCTGCACCAAGCCCGACCCGGGCGACCCTGCCTTCTGCACCAATCCACCGGGGGACGGCGGCAGCGAGCCCGACTTCATCCGGCACCCCGCGGACGGCGTGGCCATCCGTACCTTCGGCTACGACGACAAGGGCTTCCAGACCGCGATCACCAGCGAGAACGGTGACACCGTCGCGCTCGGCTACGACGACCGCGGCAATGTGGTCCGCCGTACGACCTGCCGGGCCAAGGACGACTGCCAGACCACGTACACCACCTATCCGGTGTCGACGGGCGACTTCGACCTGCGGGCCGACCAGCCCTCCGAGACCCGCGACGGCCGCTCCACCGGTGTCACCGACAACCGCTACCGCACGCAGTACCAGTACAACGACAAGGGGGCGCTGCTCACCCAGACGGCGCCCGACGGCGGGGTCGTGCGCCATACGTACACCACCGGCGCGGAACCGGCGGTCGACGGCGGCAACACGGCCACCGGACTGCCGCTGACCACCACCGACCCGCTCGGCAAGGTCACCCGCTACCGCTACTTCAAGAGCGGCGATCTGGCCCAGCTGACCGAACCGTCCGGCCAGATCACGAAGTACACCTATGACGCGCTGGGCCGCAAGCTCACCGAGACGACCGTCTCGGACGCCCAGCCGGCCGGGGTCACCACGACCTTCACCTACGACAAGCTCTCCCGGGTCGCCACCGTCACCGACCCGGCCGCGACCAACGTCGTCAACAACGGCGCCAAGCACCAGCAGAAGACCACCACCAGCTACGACGCCGACGGCAATGTGACGCGCACCGAGGTCGGCGATCTGCTCGGCGGCGACGCGACGCGGGTGATGACCTTCGCTCTCGACGACCGGGGCCGCCCCGAGACGGTCACCGACGCCGAGGGCAGCGAGACCTCGTACACCTACGACGTCTTCGGCAACAAGACCTCGATGGTGGACGCCAACGGCAATCACTTCGACTACCTCTACACCGCGCGCAACATGATGGCGGAGACACGGCTGCGCGACTGGGAGGACGACGGCGGGGACGACGACTACACGGTCCTGGAGTCGTTCGCGTACGACATGGGCGGCCGGGTCGCCAGGAACACCGACTCGATGGGCCGCACCGTCGTCTACGAGTACTTCGGCGACGATCTGGTCAAGTCCATCACCCTCAAGGACTTCCACAACCCCGACGGCACCAAGCGCGACATCGTCATCGAGGCGAACACCTACGACGGCGCCGGCAATGTCCTCACCGAGACGGCGGGCAACGGCAAGCTCGTCACGCAGTACACCTATGACGAGGTGGGCCGTACGAAGTCGACGGTCTCCGACCCGAGCGGGGTGGCCCGCCGCACCACCCTGACCTATGACCTCGCGGGCAATGTGAAGACCTCCGCGTCCAGCGGACTCGCCTCCAATGTGCCGTGGCCGGTGAGCGTCAACGCCGAGACCGTCACCTACCAGTACGACGACGCGGGCAACGCGATCAAGGAGACCATCGAGAACGGCGCCGCGTCGCGCACCACGCTCTACGGCTATGACCAGCGCGGACTGACGACCTCCCGGACCGACCCGGGCGGCAGGACCACCGAGTACACCTACGACGAGCTGGGCCGGCCGCAGTCCATGAAGGCGCCGGAGGTACGCACGGAGTCCGGCGGCGGCGCGCCCGTCACCACCCGGCCCGTCACCTACACCGGCTATGACACCTTCGGCGCGGCGACCGAGTCGGTGGACGCCCTCGGCCGGATCAACCGCTCCACCTACGACCGGCTCGGCCGGGTCGTCTCCACCACCGCGCCCGCCTACACGGCGCCCGGCTCCGGGGCGCCCGTCACCCCGAGCGTCACCCAGTCCTACGACGCGCTGGGCAATGTGACCGAGTCGACCGACCCGCTGGGGCGGGTGACGCGCTACGAGTACGACCGGCAGAACCGTCTGATCGTCAGGGACGAGCCGACCGGTTCGGGTACCGGTGACGACCGCGCCCGCTGGTCGTACACGTACACCCGCACCGGCGAGGTGCTCTCGGTCACCGACCCGAACGGGGCGCGGGCCGAGACGACGTACGACGACATGGACCGGCCGGTCACCACCACCCAGATCGAACGCAGCCCGCAGCCGGGCTCCTTCACCACCCGCAACGACTACGACGACGCGGGCAATGTGGTCAAGCAGACCGCGCCGAGCGGCGCCGCCACCCTGTTCGTCTATGACGCGCTCGGCCAGCTGACCCGGCTGACGGACGCGGCGGGCGTGGTCACCCAGTTCGGATACGACATCGCCGGGCGCGAGGTGCGGCGTACGGACGGCAAGGGACGGACCTCGTCGAGGCTGTACGACGGGCTCGGCCAGCTGGTCAGGGACGCCGACCTGGACTCCACCAACAGCGAGCTGCGCAAGGTCGGTTACGGCTATGACCTGGCGGGCAACCTGATCAGCGCGACCGACTCGCTGGGCCGCAGCACGACCTACGCCTATGACGCGCTCGACCGGCTGACCAGCCAGACGGAACCGGTCTCGGACACCAAAACGATCACCACGTCCTTCGGCTACGACGCGCTCGGCAACCGCACCCGCTACACCGACGGACGCGGCAACAGCACCATCTACACCGTCAACACCCTCGGGCTGCCCGAGTCCGTCATCGAGCCGTCGACCGCGCGCGACCCGTCGCCCGCCGACCGCACCTGGACGACGGCGTACGACGCGACCGGCCAGGCCGTGAAGGTGACCGCGCCGGGCGGGGTCACGCGCGAGCGGGAGTACGACAAGGCCGGCAACCTGATCCGGGAGAGCGGCGCGGGTGCCGAGGCCGCCACGGCGGAGAAGCGCTACGGCTACGACGCGGCCGGCCGGCTCACCAAGGCGTCGTCCCCCAAGGGCGACAACGGATACGAGTACAACGACCGGGGTCTGCTGCTGAAGGCCGAGGGCCCGTCGGGCGACGCCTCGTACAGCTACAACGGCGACGGCCAGCTGACCGAGCGCACCGACGCCGCCGGAACCGCGACCTTCACCTACGCGCGCCAGCAACTGGCGGGCGCGAAGGACCCGTTGACGGGCGTCCAGCAGAGCTACGACTACGACGGCGCGGGCGCGGTCGAGCGGGTCGACTACGGCGCCGGGCAGTCGCGCGCGTACACCTACGACAACCTGGGCCGTCTCGACACCGACACGATCAAGAGCAGCGGGGGCGCGGCCGTCGCGTCCACGGACTACGACTACGACACGAACGACCAGCTGACAGGCAAGACGACCACCGGCACCGCCAAGGCCGGCAAGAACACCTACGGCTACGACCAGGCGGGCCGGCTCACGTCCTGGACCGCCGACGGCGCGACGACCGAGTACGGCTGGGACGACAGCGGCAACCGCGTCAAGAACGGCGCCAAGACCGCCACGTTCGACGAACGCAACCGGCTGCTGTCCGACGGTGACTACACCTACGACTACACCGCGCGCGGCACCCTCGCCTCCCGTACCAGCTCGGGACTGGCGGAGGAGTTCACCTTCGACGCGTTCGACCGGATGACGAAGGCGGGCGAGTCCGGGACCGCGTACACCTACGACGGGCTGGACCGGGTGGCCACCCGTAACGGCGTGGACTTCACCTACGCCGGTCTCGCCCCCGACCCGGTCAAGGACAACTCGGCCACCTACGGCCGCGGTGCGGCGGACGAACTGCTCTCGGTCGCCGAGGGCGGTGCGGCCCAGCTGTCCGTGACCGACAAGCACGGCGATGTGGTCGGCGGCATGTCGCCGACGAACGGCGCGCAGACATCCCTGGCGTCCTCGACGGCGTACGACCCCTTCGGCGCGACGACCGGCACGGCGGGCGCGTCCGACCAGGCGGGCAGCGCGGGCTTCCAGGGGGACTACACCGACCCGGAGACCGACCAGGTCAATATGGGCGCGCGCTGGTACGACCCGGGCACGGGCACCTTCGACTCGCGCGACGCGTACACCTACGCCTCGGGCGCCTCGATCCTCGCCAACCGCTATACGTACGGCGCCGGTTCACCGACGAACTTCACGGACCCCGACGGCAACTGGCCCAGCTGCGGCTGGTGCAAGAAGACCTGGAACAAGGTCAAGAACAGCAAGGCCGCGAAGTTCGTGGTCAAGACCGCGAAGACGGTCTGGAAGGCGGCGGTCTACACCGTGCGCCATCCGCTCTCCGCACTGAGGATCGCCAAGAACGCCCTGGGCAACGCCGCGAAGTGGGTGTACGAGAAGTCGGGCCTGAAGACGGCCGTCAACGCCGTCGTCAACGCGACGAGATGGGTCGGCAACAAGATCAGCTCGGCGGCCTCCTCGACGGCGGACTGGGCCAGACAGAAAGCGGCGGAGGCCAGAGCCCAGGTCCAGGCGGCCCGTGAGGCCGTCACCCGCAAGGCCAAGTCGGTCGCCGCGTATGTGGCCAAGCACAATCCGATCCCGGACATCGTGGCGGCGGCGAAACCGCTGATGGCGGTGGCAACGGCGATCGTCACGGCCAACCCCAACCTCCCGGCGATCATCGTCTCGGCCACCCGCGATGTGGTCGCGGACGTCGCCAAGGTCACGAACGCCATCCGTGACGCGGCTGTGGAGCAGATCGGCATCGTGGTCGAGTCCGTCTCGGCGGCGGTGGACTACGCGATCGAGATCGCCCCGGCGGTCTGGGAGGGCGTGAAGACGGTCGGCAATGTCGTCGGAGAGGTCACCGGCTTCAACGACATCAAGAACTGCGTCACCAAGGGCGACATGGAGGCCTGCGCCTGGGCCGTCGCCACGGTGGGCGGCCTGGCCCTGGGCGGAGTGGGCGCGGGCGCGGTCCGGGCGGCGAAGGCCGGCCGGATGGGCATGAAGGCCGTGAAGTACGCGGACGATATCGCGAAGGCGGCCGACAAGATCGGCAGGGTCGAGGAAGCGGCCGACCGGGTCCAGACGGCGGTCTCCTGCGCCCAACTCGCGGCGGACGTGGTCGGCAACAGCTTCCTGCCCGGCACGGAAGTGGTGATGGCCGACGGCACCAGAAAACCGATCGAGGACGTGGAGGCCGGCGACAAGGTCAAGGCCACGGACCCGACGACCGGGAAGACCTCCGCGCAGGAGGTCACCGCGACGATCGAGGGCAAGGGCCTGAAGAGCCTGGTCAAGCTCACGGTCGACACGGACGGCGCCAAGGGCGACGCCACGGACACGATCACGGCGACGGAGGGCCACCTCCTCTATCTCCCGGACCTGAAGAAGTGGCAGAAGGCCGGCGAACTGAAGCCGGGCCAGTGGCTCAGGTCGGGCAACGGCAGCTGGGTCCAGATCGAGGCGGTCCAGGCGTGGACGCAGCAGGCGGCGGTCTACAACCTGAGCGTGGACAGGGCGCATACGTACTATGTGCTGGCTGGTGCCACGCCGGTCCTCGCACACAACTGTGAGCCTGTTAAGCTCTATCGCTCGCCTGGCTTGGGTAACAGAGCAAGCGAGAGAAACGGGCTGAGTGCCAGTAATCACGAAGGCGACTACCCCACGGCATATCTCTCCAATAAGCCGGAGGGGGCAGCCGACTATGCTGGAAATGGCCATGATGACGGATTCCATGTCTTCACCATGAAGCCAGGGTTCCGAGAGCGTTTCGGTAAATATGAGTTTCCTTTGGAGAATACAAACGGACTTCCGGAGGGGACGACGGAGTGGCGGATAGAGTCGAAGTACTTCGACGAATTCAATTCCTATATAGACCATGACCGGACTGAATGGTGGCCTGCGAGCAGGGGATGGTTCTACCCCCCGTCAGGCTGAGTCGTTGACAGGTTGCGGGAATCTGGCTGGAGTGCCTAAATGAACGACCTTTACAGTGGCGGCAGGATGGAGCGCTATCTGGAGAGGCTGGATTCCCTGATGGGTGCACGCGGCACTCTTCATGAGATCCCGCCGCAGAGGGAGGGGGTTGGTGTGGTATTCGCTGCCACATATACCGATGTCCCTGCGGCGGGATACGTGACTGGATTTACTTATGGGCTCTCCGTGGGGGATGTGCAGTCAGCCGGGCGGGAGCTCTGCATTTCGATGCGCTCCGGTGACATTGAATGGGCTATGATTCCCGCTCGAATGGTCAGTGCGCTGTGGGGTATGTGTCCTTTCCGTTATGGTCAGGTTATTGGGCACTCCAGGGGGTTTGTTGAGGGCTCGCCCATGAACAGCATTATCATTGCCGGACCGCCGGATGTATTGAGTTTCGATTCGGTCCGTCTCGGGCTCGCCGAAAATGGGGAGATCGGCAGTGAATCTGTGATCATAAATGGCGCTTATCCTATCTACGCCTCTGAGCGGGATTTTGTCCGCCGAAGCGGGTCTGATGCGTTCTGGGCGCTCGATTGGGATCGCTTCGATCCACTGCGGTCTCCGGTAGCCTGACCCCGGTTTGGAGGGGCATTGGGTTGTGAGGAAGCGGTGGCTGGTCTCGCGACTGGAGTCGGCCAGGCTGGTGGGGAACCTGGCGTCCCACGTGCCCGAGGACCTGGCCCGGCTGATCGACGCCACGCGCTGCGGCGCGCGGGTCTGACGAGCGGGATCTGAGGAAAGGGATCGGTTCGGCGTGCGCCAACGCGCGCATCCCGATCCGCCCATGAATCGTTGGTCGAACCAGTGGCCCAGACCACGTCCACTGCCTACCATCGATCTCTGCAAGGCCTTGTGCATCGCCGCACAATCACGCCGGGAGGCCCCCTTTGCACCGCCGTCGTCGCACCGCGCTCTCCGTCTCCGTCGCGCTTCTCGCCGCGGCCCCACTCCTCACCGCCTGCGGCAACGAAGCCCACCCCGGAGCCGCGGCCGTCGTCGGCGGGCAGCGGATCGAGGTGTCCGCGCTCCAGGCCCAGGTACGGGACGTACGGGAAGCGCAGCGGAGCGCGCCGGAGGCCGAGCAGCTGATCAAGAACACCGGGCAGCTCAACCAGGCCAAGCTGAACAGCATGATCTTCGACCGGGTGCTGGAGAAGGCCGCCGACAACGCCGGGGTCACGATCAGCCGCAAGGAGATCCAGACCACCCGGCAGCAGGCCGCCGCCCAGTCCGGCGGTGAGGAGCAGTTCGCCGCGATGCTGCTCCAGCAGGGCGCGCTCTCCGCCGACCAGATCGAGTCCGCGATCCGCCGCGAGGTGCTGCTGACCAAGCTGGCCGTGGCGCTCGGCGCCAACACCACGACGCCGCAGGGCCAGCAGACGGTCCTCGCCGAGCTGACGAAGACGTCCGAGAAGCTCGGTATCGACGTCAATCCGCGCTACGGCAGCTGGGACAACAAGCAGGTCAGGCTGGGCGAGGCCAAGACGCCGTGGATCACCCAGCTCACCAGCGAGGCGCCGGAGCAGGAGCAGCCGGCCGGAGCCTGATCCGACGGCGGGCCAGGACAGCAGCCCGGCTTCGGCCGGCCTTGGCCCGCGGGCGGAGTGGCCGGCGGCCGGAGGTAGGTTCGAGAGGTGACAGACGAAGCTCCCGCCACCCCCGGCCGTATCGTCCTGCTGACCGCCAGCCACCGGGTCGCCCCCGGGCTGCTCTCCTGGCCCGCCTGGCAGCTGCTGCGCGCCGCCGACGCGGTGCTCTGCGCCGACCCCGGCCATCCGCAGCTGCCCTATCTGCGGGAGGCGGGCGTGACCGTCGAGCAGGCCGCGCCCACCGCGCAGGAGCTGGTCGACGCCTGCGCGGGCGGCCGTACGGTCGTGGTCATCCCCTCCAGCGAGGGCGACGGCACCGACGCCCGGCTCACCGATGGCCTCGCGCGGCTGGCGGGCTCGGGCAGGGTCCGGATGCCCGACCTGGAACTGCTGCCCGGCTCGTACGACCTGCCGGGCGCCCGGCTGCTCGACCTCGTCCAGGTCATGGACCGGATCCGCGTCGAGTGCCCGTGGTCGTCGACCCGGACACACCAGGGGCTCGCCAAGTACGCCATCGAAGAGGCGTACGAACTCGTCGAGGCGATCGAGGAGGGCGACGCCGACGAGCTGCGCGAGGAGCTGGGGGACGTACTGCTCCAGGTCGTCTTCCACGCCCGTATCGCGGAGGAGCGTCCCGCGGCGGAGGAGGGGGAGGAGGACGCCGGGCCGTTCTCCATCGACGACGTCGCCGGCACGATCGTGGAAAAGCTCATGCACCGCCACCCCCATGTCTTCGGCGACGAGACCGCCGAGACCCCCGAGGACGTCAAGGCCCACTGGCTCCGGATGAAAGCGGTCGAGAAGCAGCGCGACTCGGTCACCGACGGAGTCCCCCTGGGCCAGCCCGGCCTCGCCCTCGCCGCGAAACTCGCGGGCCGCACCCGCACGGCCGGCCTCGACGTCCCGCTCCCGAAGGCCGAGGGCGTCGGCTACGAACTGCTGGCCCTGGCGGTACGCGCGGAAGAGGCCGGCGTCGACCCGGAGGCGGCACTGCGCGCGGCGGCCCGCGTATACAGGGACGCGATCCGCACGGCGGAGGGCCACGCCGGATAGCCGAGTCCGACGGGTCGTACCACAGCTACGGCGCCTCGCCGCGTTATGGGAGTGCCTGAATGCATCCATCCAGTAGGCGGGGGCAGCCCTTGAGGCGCCCCCGTCTTTAGGCGTCCTCCGTCATCGTCGCCCCGTCGGCAGCTCACAGAATCGGCCAGTGGACCTGACAGCCTGTCACATCGAGTTCATGAAGTTTTCCCTCGGCGATGCGTTTATATGCCATTCATCGGCGAATGAGCTTTCACGCTCTATTGGGCGATGTTATCGTCACTCGCGTAGTTCACATTCCCGCGAAAGGACGAATACGTTGCGCCTGTCGAACCGTACGTTGACCGTGACCGGAATCGCCGCTGTAACTACTCTCTGCCTCAGCATGGGAACCGCTTCCGCGGAGGCTCAACTCTCCGCGACGATAACGAACCTGAAGGGAAATAACTGCGTTTCACTTGCGAATGGCGGTTCGACTGCCAATAACGTTTCCGTCATCCTCTACACGTGCAACCGATCGGATGAACAGTTGTGGGCGCTCGACGGCCTCACCTACGTGAACTATAAGAGCAAGAAATGCCTTTCCCTCGACAACGGCGGCTCCACGGCGAACGGAACCAAGGCAGTTCAGTACACATGTAACGGGGGGCCGGAACAGACCTGGCGCCTCACTAATGGAGAGATTCGCAGCGGGAAAAACAGCAACAAGTGTCTGTCGACGCCCGGTGGAGGCACGGCAGACAACACGAACGTAATCCTGTGGGACTGCAATGGGGGCCTTGAGCAGCAGTGGTCGTGGCTCTTCTGATTCAGCCGGCGGTCACCCATCCGGACAGGGGCGTAGTCGCATTCTCATGGCGTTGAGCCCGCTGGGTGGGCATGAAGGGCCCTCGCTCTCTCCGGAGCGGGGGCTCCTTTCGTGGTCAACCAGTACCGGGAGGGGCGCTGGGCGTGAAATTCACCGGCAGGGTACGCAGACCGCGCATGATCAGCCCGCCGCGCCACCGCAACTCTTCGGGTTCCGCCGCGAGCCGGATGTCCGGGAGCCGGGTCAGCAGCGTCGCGAGCGCGGTCCGGCCTTCCAGCCGGGCCAGGGGTGCGCCCAGGCAGTAGTGGATGCCGTGGCCGTACCCAAGATGAGGGTTGTCACGGCGTGCCAGATCAAGCATGTCCGGGGTGTCGAAACGGGACGGATCACGATCGGCGGCGGCGAGCACCACCAATACCGGGTCGCCCTTCGAGATGGGAACTCCGCCTATCTCCAGAGACTGCGTCGCGTAACGCCAGGTCGCCAGTTCCACCGGTCCGTCGAAGCGCAGCAACTCCTCCACGCCCGTTTCGAGAAGCCCGTGGTCTCCGGATTCTAGGGAGCGCTGGAGAGCGGCCCGCTGCGCCGGGTGCCGTAGAAGGGCATGGGTGCCGTTTCCGATCAGATTAATGGTGGTTTCAAAACCCGCGAACAACAGCACAAAGCACATCGCGGCAGCCTCGTTCTCGGTGAGGTGCTCGCCTTGGTCGCTGGCGCGGATGAGGCCGGAGATCAGGTCGTCGCCGAGGTTCTCTCGCTTCCGGTGGATGAGGTCGGCGAGATAGTCGTGAATCTTCTTCACCGAACGCGCGACGCCGCCGCGCGGCCCCCCGCCGTGGCGGATCATCATGCCCGCCCAGTCGCGGAGGTCGTCCTGGTCCTCGTGCGGCACCCCGAGGAGATCGCAGATCGCGTAGATGGGGAGCGGGAACGCGAAGTCATGGATCAGGTCCGCTTCGCCCTTCGCGGCGAAGTTGTCGATGAGCCGGTCGGTCAATTCCTGAACGCGCGGCGTGAATTCGGCCACGCGGCGGGGCGTGAAGGCCTTGGACACGAGCCGGCGCAGCCGGGTGTGGTCGGGCGGATCGATGTTGAGCAGATGTGTCATCAGCTCCGCCTTGCGCTCGCCGGGGATGCCCGTCTTCCCCTTGGCGTGCGCGTCCTCCGCGTGATGGTCCGGGTTCTTCGAAAGCCGTGGGTCGGCAAGCGCCTGCTTGGCGTCCGTATACCGCGTGACGAGCCACGCCTCGACACCGCTGGGCAACGTGGTGCGCCGCACCGGTTCGTGCTCACGCAGCCAGGCATAGGCGGGGTACGGGTCGGCGGCGAACTGCCATGAGAAGAGTTCGGGAGATATGTCCGGGGTACTCACCACCCGACGGTACCCGGCAGCAAAGAGGAGGTGCGTCACCGCGAGCGGGGATCCGGGCCACGGCCGGCTGTGCCGCCAGGCCGATGTGCGACTTGCGGGAGATCCTGACGATTTGCGCTGGCGCGGAGGGCTCATCATGCGTGGATTGCGCACGCTTCCGGTGCAGTTCACGCCATTGTCCGAACCGTGCGGTGGACCCAAGATTTCTGACGGACCGTCAAGACTGTGACTTTCACGTGATCTCCGCTGCATCGACTTGTGACAGCAGTTCGAGTACCGCTACGTTCTCGAAAACTCAGCCGCCACACGCACCAGTCGAAACATCAGTCACACGGAAGGCAATCACATGCGCTCCGGGAACGGCCGACACCGTCGACCTCGCCAGGCCCCCGCCCTGATCGTCGCGGCAGGGGTGACCGGCTCGGCGATCGCCATTCCGCTGCTCGGTGCCGCCGGTGCCAGTGCGGCGGACGCCTCCACCTGGGACCGTGTCGCCGAGTGCGAGAGCGGCGGCATCTGGAGCGCGGACCTCCGCAACGGCTACTACGGCGGACTCCAGATCTCCCAGGAGACCTGGGACGACTTCGGCGGCGCCGAGTACGCGGCCAGCGCCGACCTCGCGAGCCGCTCGCAGCAGATCGCGATAGCCGAGAAGATCCTCGACGCGCAGGGGCCGCGGGCGTGGGCCAGTTGCGCCGCGATCGCCGGGCTGACGGAGGGCAGTCCCGCACCGAGCGTGGATCCCGGTACGACGCCGGGGAAGGCGACGGAGGCGACGCCGGAGACGGCATCTGAGGCGACCCCCGAGTCGTCCGGGACCCCCGAGTCGTCCGAGCCCGCCGAGTCGTCAGGAAAGACCGGGAAGGCAGGGAAGGCAGGGGAGGCCGACAGCACCGCCCCGTCGGACACGTCCTCGCCCGCGCCGGGCGCGACCGCGTCCGACGACGCGACGCCCGCTCCCGCCGAATCCTCCGGTCCCTCCGCCGGTGCCGCCAAGGGCAAGCACCGAGGCGACGCCGCAGCGGATGATGCCGCATCGGGCAATTCAGGCGAAGAGCGTGAATCAGGTCGTCATGCCTCACGAGGTGACGGATCGACACGTAATGCGGACGGTGTGACGGACGGAACGGAAGGCGCGGGCGCGGTGGATGGTGAGTACACCGTCCGTGCGGGCGACTGCCTTTGGCTCATCGCCGACGAGCGCGAGGTGCCCGGTGGGTGGTCCGCGATCTACGAGGCGAACAAGGACACCGTCGGCGCCGATCCCGACCTGATCTTCCCTGGCCAGACCCTTGATCTCGGCGTGAAGTAGAGGCAGTTAGAGACCCTATGTCCGCTTCTGCGAAAGTGAGACAAGGGTCTCTTCGCCGCAACTGGGGCCTTTTGCTCCGGCGGTTGGGTCGTTTCGTCTCTCACCTGCGTAAATGGGTTCGCCCAAGGGGGAGGTAAGGGCGATTTTTCCTTGATGTTCTCCTTTGAACAATGGGCGGGCCTGTGATTACGGTCTGAACCGCTCGCACCGCGGGCCCCGTCGACCGTCACGCCGAATCCTGCCGTCGGTCGGGGGGAGTAACCGACGCGTCATGCGCCGTAGGCAGGAGCGGGGGACCCAAAGGTTCGCGCCGGGCACCGGCCGTCGAGAGACGGCCGAGGACCGGCTTGGGGTGAAGCCGTGTGCGACAGAGCACACGGCCGGGCAACTCACTTGGCCCGAACCCGACAGCTGACCTCGTAGGCGTCGGTGAGGGAGATGTTCCATGCTGCTGCGTTCCAGCAAGGGCAAGCACCGCCGCCCGTCGAAGGCCGTCCGCTACGCCACGCTCGCCGGGGTCACCGGTGCCGCCGTCGCCGCCCCGCTGATCGGTGCGACCTCGGCCTCCGCCGCGACCGCCGCCGAGTGGGACAAGGTCGCGCAGTGCGAGTCCGGAGGCAACTGGTCGATCAACACGGAGAACGGCTTCTACGGTGGCCTCCAGTTCACGCCGTCCACCTGGGCCGCCTACGGCGGTACGGCGTACGCCGCCCGCGCCGACCTGGCCAGCAAGTCCCAGCAGATAGCCGTCGCCGAGAAGGTCCTCGCCGGCCAGGGCAAGGGCGCGTGGCCGAACTGCGGCGTGGGCCTGTCCAGGGCCGCGTACGACGGCGGCTCCGCCGCCCAGAGCACCCAGCCCAGCCGGCCCACTCAGAAGAAGTCGCAGCCGACGCAGCAGCAGGCGCAGCCGAAGCAGCAGGAGACCACGCGCGGCGCGGCCCAGCCGGCCTCGCGCGGCGAGAGCCGTCCCACCACGATCAAGAAGGGTGACGGCGAGTACAAGGTCAAGCCCGGCGACTCCCTCTCCAAGATCGCCAAGGCCGAGGACGTCGAGGGCGGCTGGCAGAAGCTGTTCGACCTGAACAAGGACATCGTCAGCGACGCCGACGTGATCTACCCGGGCCAGCAGCTCCACCTGAGCTGACCCACCCGGGCCGACAGCTCCACCTGAGCTGACCCACCCGGCCTCGTCCGGGCCGCACCCGGAACCGTCCCCACCGGAGACCCCGGGACCGCTCAACCCGGAACCGTCCCCACCGGATACCCCGGAACCGTCCCCCCACTCGGAACCGTCCCCACCCGAGACCGCCCCGGCCCGGCGCGTAATCCCCCGTACGCGCCGGGCCGGGGTTTCGCCCCTGGCCCCGCCCACCGGCGGACCTGGCTCCCGCGGGCTCCGGCGCGGGGGAGACGTGGGGGAATCGGGCCCCATTTCGTCTTAGGTGGCGGGCACCGGCCGACCGATGACCCCGCGCCGGATAGTCTCGTGCCGCAAGGCCAATGAGACCCTGCACTCCAAGCGTCACATCCCAGAAGGAGATGCTCGTGCCGTCCATCGACGTCGTCGTAGCCCGGGAAATCCTCGACTCCCGAGGCAACCCCACGGTCGAGGTCGAGGTCGGCCTCGACGACGGCAGCACGGGTCGTGCTGCTGTCCCCTCCGGTGCCTCCACCGGTGCGTTCGAGGCCCTTGAGCTCCGCGACGGTGACCAGAACCGCTACCAGGGCAAGGGTGTCGAGAAGGCCGTCCTCGCCGTCATCGAGCAGATCGGCCCGGAGCTGGTCGGGTACGACGCCACCGAGCAGCGCCTGATCGACCAGGCGATGTTCGACCTGGACGCCACCCCGGACAAGTCGTCGCTCGGCGCCAACGCCATCCTCGGCGTCTCCCTCGCCGTCGCGCACGCCGCCTCCGAGGCCTCGGACCTCCCGCTCTTCCGCTACCTCGGCGGCCCGAACGCGCACCTGCTGCCCGTTCCGATGATGAACATCCTGAACGGCGGCTCGCACGCCGACTCCAACGTGGACATCCAGGAATTCATGATCGCCCCGATCGGCGCGGAGTCCTTCTCCGAGGCCCTGCGCTGGGGCGCCGAGGTCTACCACACCCTCAAGAAGGTCCTGAAGCAGAAGGGCCTCTCCACCGGCCTCGGCGACGAGGGCGGCTTCGCGCCGAACCTGGAGTCGAACCGCGCCGCGCTCGACCTCATCCTCGAAGCGATCAAGGAGGCCGGTTACGTCCCCGGCCGCGACATCGCGCTCGCGCTCGACGTCGCCGCGTCCGAGTTCTACAAGGACGGCTCGTACGAGTTCGAGGGCAAGTCGCGCTCGGCCGCCGAGATGACCGAGTACTACGAGGAGCTTGTCGCCTCGTACCCGCTCGTCTCCATCGAGGACCCGCTCTTCGAGGACGACTGGGCCGGCTGGAAGGTCCTCACGGACAAGCTCGGCTCCAAGGTCCAGATCGTCGGCGACGACCTGTTCGTCACCAACCCGGAGCGCCTCGCCCGCGGCATCGAGGAGGGCTCGGCCAACGCCCTGCTCGTCAAGGTCAACCAGATCGGCTCGCTGACCGAGACCCTGGACGCCGTCGAGCTGGCCCAGCGCAACGGCTTCAAGTGCATGATGTCCCACCGCTCCGGTGAGACCGAGGACGTCACCATCGCCGACCTCGCCGTCGCCACCAACTGCGGCCAGATCAAGACCGGCGCCCCGGCCAGGTCCGAGCGCGTCGCCAAGTACAACCAGCTGCTGCGCATCGAGGAGATCCTCGACGACGCGGCGGTGTACGCGGGCCGCAGCGCGTTCCCGCGCTTTCGCTCTTCCTGATCCTGTGGGTACGAGCTGATCCTGTCGGTACGAGGGCGAGGGGCGGCTCCGCCCGTCGTCCGTACGTCCCCGGTCGCGGTCCCGTACCGTGTCCGGGGACGTACGTACAACAGGGGACGTAAAAGGGGAGGCGAGCCATGGCCGGGAACCGGGACCGGTTCTCCACCGCGACCAGGCTGCGACTGCTCGGCGAGCAGACGGCCGCCCGGGTCTACCGCTCGCAGAACCGCAGGCAGGACCGCCGCTCCCGGCTCACCGGCCGGGCCGCTTTCCTCGCCCTGGTCGTGTGCACACTGGTGGTGGCGCTCGCGTATCCGATGCGGCAGTACGTGTCGCAGCGGAACGAGATCGCCTACCAGGAGCGGCTGGCCCGCGAGGCGAAGCTGCGGGTCGAGGAGCTGCGCGACGAGAAGGCGCGGCTCCAGGACGACGCGTATATCCAGCGGCTGGCCCGGGAGCATCTGCATTACGTGATGCCGGGGGAGACCGGCTACACCGTGATCGACCCGGAGGTGCGCGAGCAGCGCCGCGAGGAACGGGGGGCGACGGGCCGCCCCTGGTACTCGAATGTGCTGGACGGCGTGGACAACGCGGACCGCCGGGAGAGATAGCCGGGGACAGCCCGCGACAGAGCACCCGAGTGCGACAGAACGCCCAAAAACATCCAAGAAAACCCAAGAACACCCAAGAGCACCTGAGAACACCCAAGACACCTGAGAACACCCGAGAACCGCAGAACATACATAGGCAGGCATGGACACGCCCCCTCCGCAGACCGAACGCACGGAACCCACCGACGCGGACGTCGCGGCATTCAAAGAACAGCTCGGCCGCCCGCCGCGCGGCCTGCGCGCCATCGCGCACCGCTGCCCCTGCGGCCAGCCGGACGTGGTCGAGACCGCACCGCGGCTCCCCGACGGCACCCCCTTCCCGACGACGTACTACCTCACCTGCCCGCGCGCGGCCTCGGCCATCGGCACGCTGGAGGCGAACGGCGTCATGAAGGAGATGACCGAGCGCCTCGCGACCGACCCCGAGCTGGCCGCCGCGTACCGCGCGGCCCACGAGGACTACATCGCACGCCGTGACGCCATCGAGGTCCTGGAGGGCTTCCCGAGCGCCGGCGGCATGCCGGACCGGGTGAAGTGCCTGCATGTCCTGGTCGGCCACTCGCTGGCGGCCGGGCCCGGGGTGAACCCGCTGGGCGACGAGGCGATCGCGATGCTGCCGGAGTGGTGGGCGAAGGGCCCGTGTGTGACGCCGTGCGTGTCCGGTCCTTCCGACCGTCCGTCCGACGGTCCTTCCGACGGTCCTTCCGGCGGTCCTTCCGACCGTCCGTCCGGCGGTCCGTCCGACGACGAGGGGGATACGGAATGACCAGGGTCGCCGCCATCGACTGCGGTACGAACTCGATCCGCCTGCTCGTCGCGGACGCGCACCCCGAGACGGGTGAACTGGTCGACCTTGACCGCCGGATGAAGATCGTCCGCCTCGGCCAGGGCGTGGACAGGACGGGCCGGCTCGCCCCCGAGGCGCTGGAACGTACCTTCGCCGCCTGCCGCGAGTACGCCGCCCTCATCAAGGAACACGGCGCCGAGCACGTCCGCTTCGTCGCCACCTCCGCCTCGCGCGACGCCGAGAACCGCGACGAGTTCGTCAGCGGAGTCCTGGACATCCTGGGCGTGGAGCCCGAGGTGATCACCGGCGACCAGGAGGCGGCCTTCTCCTTCACCGGCGCGACGAAGGAACTGGGCCCGGCCGACAGGGACAGCTACCTGGTCGTGGACATCGGCGGCGGCTCGACCGAGTTCGTCGTCGGCGACGATCACGTGCGCGCCGCGCGCTCCGTGGACATCGGCTGCGTACGGCTGACCGAGCGCCACCTCGTACGGGACGGTGTCGCCGTCGACCCGCCCACGGATACGGAGATCGCCGCGATCCGCGCCGACATCGAGGCGGCCCTCGACCTGGCCGAACAGACGGTCCCGCTGCGCGAGGCCCGCACCCTGGTCGGCCTGGCCGGTTCCGTGACCACGGTCGCCGCGATCGCGCTCGGCCTGTCCGAGTACGACTCCGCCGCGATCCACCACTCCCGGATCCCGTACGACCAGGTCCAGCGCATCGCCACCCGCCTGCTCCACGCCACACACGCGGAACGCGCCGCGATCCCCGTCATGCACCCGGGCCGGGTGGACGTCATCGGCGCGGGCGCCCTCGTACTCCTCGCGATCATGGAACGGACCGGCGCCCAGGAGGTCGTGGTCAGCGAACACGACATCCTGGACGGGATCGCGTGGGCGGCGGCGGAGGCCGCCGGATGAAGGACATGAATGAATTCCTCAACGCGGCGGACCTGCCGTGGGAGGACGTCGACGGGCACCCCGGTGTCACGGAACGGGTGCTCAGCGCGGCCCCGGGGGACGCGGGGGAGCTGACTCGCCTCGCGCGCTGGGCGCCGGGGCTGGACACCTCCGAGGCGGGGGTCATCCGGCACGAGTACTTCGAGGAGGTCTACCTCCTCGAAGGCGAACTGCACGACCTGACGCTGGGCGCCACGTTCGGGGCGGGTTACTACGCGTCGCGACCGCCGGGGATGCCGCACGGCCCGTACCGGACGGAGACGGGCTGCACGATGCTGGAGATCCGCTACTGGCCGACGAAGTAGTCGTGGCGGTATCGGACAACAGCCGCGGCGCCTGTCAGAGGTTGCGATAGACGTCGCGGCGGTCGCCGATCTTGACGACGAGGATGAGGAGTTCGCCGTCGTCGATCTGGTAGGCAATGCGATAGTTCCCGACCCGGAGCCGATAGAGGCCCGATGGGCCGGTGAGCTTCTTGATGTCGGCGTTCTCGCTATAGGGGTCGTCGCCAAGCGCGGTCAAAGCGGTCAGGATCCGCATAGCCGCAGGCCGGTCGATAGCCCGCAGCTGGCGCTGTGCGGCGGTGGTGAAGCGGAGCGCGTACTTCACGCCGCGCCCTCGATGCGCTCGCTGCGGTCGGTGAAAAGATCCGCCAGCAACTCGGCCATTGTTACGGTCGGGCCGCCATCGGCCAGGACCTCTTCGGCCTCACGCGCGAGCAGCTCGTCGGCTGCTTCTTCCAGCGCCTCGAAGTCCGCGATCGGTACGAGGGCGGCCACTGGTGCCCCGTTGCGGGTGATCACTGTCGCCGTGCCTTGCTCGGCACGGTTGATGTGGTCCGCGAGGTGCGCGCGGGCTTCGCGAACGGTCACAGGGTTCTCAGCCATACTTCCAGTGTACGCGTGACCGTGTACACCCGCATCGGGTCGGTCGCAGTTACTGGGTGACGTCGGCGTGCGTGGTGGCGAAGGCCACGAAGTCGGTCCAGGCGCGGGGGGTGACGGTGAGGTGGGGGAGGTGGGGGGCTTTGCTGTCGCGGATGGGGACGAGGTTGTAGGCGTGGGCGTGGGAGGGGGACCATTCGACGCAGTTGCCGCCTTCGTATGTGCTGTAGCTCGACTTCACCCATGCGCTCGGAGCGGGGTTGAGGTTCACAGTCTCTCCATCTGCTTTCTGATGAACGCAGCGCTCTCCCGTGATGAAAGCGCCTCACTGGCCAGATCATCGTAGGCACGCATTCCTGCCCGAACAGGTTCGGGATCTTCGTGGATGTTCGCTGTACGGAAGGCCTCAACGCAGGCTACCGGTACATGGTTTGGCGTTGTCAGGAACGTGATGGGCCCATCCATCAAGATATGCGGTTCCGCGTCGAGCGGCAGTACTTGTACGCGTGTAGTCGGCCGTCCGCCTTGGGTAATAAGCACTGCTAGTTGCTCGCGCGTAGCATCACGACTGATGATGCGGCGCCGGATCACGGACTCGCACACCACCAGGCGGACGTCCGGGGGTGCGTCGCTTCGTAGAAGCTCCTGCCGAGTCAGTCGTGTCCGCACGTAGTTTGAGATCTCCCCCTCCGTTGCCCGTGGGTAACCGGAACGGAATAGCGCACGGGCGTACTCGGGGGTCTGAAAGAGGCCGGGGATAATGGTGGGCGACCACTCCCAGATGGATGTGGCCTGCCGTTCCAGCGCCATGCGGCGTCGGAACACGGCCGGGAAGGACTGGTTGACCACCTCTTCGTACAGCCGCTTGAACTTCCCGTCCGTTTCAAAGATCTGATCGAACAGCTCGGGCAAGTCTCCAGCGATTGGTGGAACTCCGCCTTCGATGCGGCTGATCGTGGATTTCGACGTACGCGACAGCCTTCCCAGGTCCGTCTGCGACAGCCTGCCGACTTGTCGCTGTCGGCGGGCGTCACGCAGCGCCTTGCCGAATGCCTCGCGCGGATTGCTTGGAGCGTTGTAAATGCCGTGATCCTCTTGCATACGAAACCCCCTTGACCAGTGGTTTGGGAATCGCGGTCACTCGCCGTATTTGTGCAGGTCAGGTACTTGAAGGCGTGCCAGAGCGCCCAACGCACAGGTCGGACGGTGATGCACTTCCCAACGTAGCGTCACTCGTCGCACTCTGAACACGGTTCGTAACTAATCGTAAGAAGGGTGAGGCCTGGTGGATCCGACCGAAGGCGCGACCGAGGACTTCTGGCGACTCGTCCCGGAGTGGGTGCCGCGCGACGGATACGCGACAGCAACCCCCGCGTTGATGCGGGAAGTTGAGGCCGGACTGATGCGGCGGTTGTCCGATGACGACTAGCGACGCACGACGGCTGCTGTCCCTGCTGATCGCCACGTTCGGGGCGGACGGCGCGCTTCTTGTGTGGAAGGAGCCGGCGGGTGGGGAGGGTGAGGGGCGGACCTCTCGCGGCGACGAGCCTGTCGGTGGGTCGCCCGAAGAACTCAGCGCGCGGGTGGCGGAGCGCAACAAGTGGAGCAGCAGGGGCGGCGTATGAAGCGCGCCTTGCGCTGGGTTACAGGCGCGTTCGCTGTCGCGGTACGGGTGGTCAGCCCACGTCGGCGGCGTGCCCACCGGGAGTACAAGCGCTGGGAAGCGTTGTTCGCCTACCAGGCGCCGGACGAAGCGGCTCTGTACGAGCGGATCTTCGGCTGCCCGCCGCCGGGCACGAGGGACCGTGAATGACGCGTTTCGCCGCCATCGCGGTGACGGTCGGCGCGAGCCTGTGGGTGATTGTCGTGGCCCTCATGCTGGGTCGGCTGTGACGGTGGGTGGCTTGTCTTCATGCCCTGCTGGTGGTGGTGCGTTGTTGGGTGCGGGTGAGGACCGAGGGGTAGTCGGGGTGGGCCGGGGGGTTTGGTGGCGGGTGGGGGCCGCCCCTTGGGTTTGAGTTTCGCGGTTGCGGGTCGGGCGTCAAGGGCGCTCCTTCGTCGCGTCGGCAAGCCGATGACCTCCGGTCACCCTTGACACCCGCCCCTCCACCGCAAGTGCAGCTTTGAGGGGGGCGGCCCGGGGGGAGGGGTCCCCGGGGAAGCTCCCTTGTTCCGGGGGCCGGTTCCCGGCTTTCGGGTGGGTGGGCCCTGCGGGGCGCGCGGCAGTGGAGTGGGGCGGCCCGGCCCCGGCAAAGCGACTGACGGTCGGGAAGTGGCTGGGACTCATGCCCCGCTGTGCGGGCCCGTTGTCGGGTGACACCTGTCAGTCGAGGCGGACGGGCCTGGCATCTGCACCCAATGTCCCAGTTTGGCGAGCTATTCGGGGGCTCCCCGGCCGGTCATGCGTCCTGAGTTCGGTTAACCGGGCGCCATGACACATCACCCCCTCCGACCGATCCAATCAGCACCTCACCAGCCACACCCGCCCCACCGCCCCAGGGCGCGTGAGCAGAGGGGCGGGTGTGACCCATGGGGCGACCAATGGGCCAGTCAGAGCCAGTGATGCGTCGTGGGAACGACTTAACTGCACTCAGGACGCATGACCGGCCGGGGAGCCCCCGAATAGCTCGCCAATCTGGGACATAGGGGGTGGCTTGCGGGTCCGTCCGCCTCCGTCGACAGGTGCAGGCGACAACGAGCCCGCACAGCGGGGCATGAGTCTCAACCACCCACTCACGCCTGCTCGCTGAGCCGGGGCCGGGCCTCCCCACTCCACTGCCGCGCGCCCCGCAGGGCCCACCGGCCCGCAGGCCGGGAAAGGACCGGCCCCATGAACTCAGCCCCCCCGGGGACCCCTCCCCCCGGGCCGCCCCCCTCAAAGCTGCACTTGCGGTGGAGGGGCGGGTGTCAAGGGTGAAGCGCAGCGGAATCGGCGCAGCCGACGCGACGAAGGAGCGCCCTTGACGCCCGACCCGCAACCGCGAAACTGAAACCTAGGGGCGGCCCCCACCCGTCTCCGAACCCTCCGGCCCACCCCGACTACCCCTCGGTCCTCACCTCACCCCACCCCGCTACGCGTGCTCCAGCACGCGCTTGAGTGTGGTGAGGTCGGCCAGCACCGCATCGGTATCGCGTTGGAAGTCCTCGTCACTCATCCCCGCCTGTCGGCGGAGCGTGAACACCACCTCGCTCCCGGCGCCGTCCGCGATCACTCGCACCGGGTTGTAGACGACCTCCCCCGAGGGCAGGGTGACATCGTGGTCGAGCACACCGAGCTCGTTCTCCGGCGTGAAGGCGACCACGACCCGCCCCAGGGGCGACGACTCCGCGATCCACTGCCCGTCGGTCTTGGTGATGGAGCGCCCCAGTCCGTGAGCCCATTCGGGCAGGTTGGCGGGGTTCGACGCGTAGTCGTAGACCGCCCTGACAGGGCGGTCGATGTGGATGCTGATGTGGCGCGAGGCCGAAGCCGTGGTCTCCATGGCCGCGATGGTACGAAGCCGGTGGCGACGTCGTATTGAACGAATCGGTCGCGCTCGCGCCGCGCGGTAGTGAGTGGTGATCACTCCATTACCCGACAAATGTCATGGCCCCCCTATGGCATTTGCCAGAACAATCCATGACTCAACCAACGCCTTGACCTGTGAATTCGCTGCCAGGCTTGAGGATGTGAACATCACTCAACAGAAAAATGTGATCGAGGCCACAGATCTCTGGCGGCGATATGGCACCGGATCCGACGGCTATATGGCGGTGCGCGGAATCGACCTCGCCGTACCCGCAGGCCGGGTCTTCGCCCTCTTAGGTACCAATGGCGCCGGCAAGACGTCGACCCTGGAGCTCCTGGAGGGGCTCGCTCCTCCCACCAAGGGCAGCATCCGCCTCTTCGGCGGCCAGGATCCGTACCGGCAGCGCCGTGCCACCCGCCGCCGGATGGGCATCATGCTTCAGCAGGGCGGGTTCTCCCGTGATTTGACGATCACCGAGACGCTCCGCATGTGGTCCGCGTGCACCACGAACCCCCGCCCGATCGACGAGGCCCTGTCCATGGTCGGCCTCGGCCATCGCGCCGCCGTCACCGTCAAGAACCTCTCCGGCGGCGAGAGGCGCCGCCTCGACCTCGCGTTGACCACGCTCTCCCGCCCCGAACTGATCTTCCTCGACGAGCCCACCACCGGCATGGACCCGGAGGGCCGCCACGACACCTGGAAGATCATCAAGGAGCTCAACCAGCAGGGTGCCACCGTGGTGGTCACGACGCACTATCTGGAAGAGGCCGAGCAGCTCGCCGACCGGCTCGCGATCATGCACCAGGGACGGATCGCGGCAACCGGAACGGTCGGCAGCATCGTGGCCGCGCACCCCTCCACGCTCAGCTTCCGCCTGCCCCAAGGGGTCCCCGCGCACCAGCTGCCGGCCGCGGAAACCCTCCACGCGACCGCGGTGGACGACAGCGGTTCCCGGGTCCAACTGCATACACAGGACCTACAGGTCACCACCTTCCAGCTGCTCTCCTGGGCGAACGCGCAGCGCATCCGGCTGGACGAGTTCAACGCCCGCTCCGCCTCCTTGGAAGAGGCCTTCCTGCACATCGCCCGCGCCTCGGAAACGGAACCCCAGCTGTGACCACCCCCGTTGCCCCTGCTGCCCCCGCGCCCTCCTACGCCGCCGACGCCGTACGGCAACTCAAGGGCCTGAGCCGCGCCGAGCTCGCGATGTTCGCACGCTCGCGGATGAACCTGTTCAACGTCCTGGTCGTCCCCGCGATGATCATCTGCGGAATGCTGGCCACGGTGACCCAGTTCTCCATCAACGAGGAGACCGGCCGGAGCCTCGGGCAGATGATGGTCTCCACCTCCCTCGCCGTCGTCCTCATCCTTGTTGTCTACTCGCCCCTGACGGCCGTGTATGTGGTGCGCCGCGAAGAGGCGGTGCTCAAGCGGCTGCGCACGGGTGAGGTCACCGATCCGATCATCCTGATCGGCTGCGCGATCCCCTATCTCGCTGTCGCTGTCGCGCAGTTCGCCGTGATCGCGGTCGCTCTCTCGATCATCTCGACAGGCGCACCCGGGCTGCCGCACCTCGCCGTCCTCGCGCTGTTGCTCTCCATGCCGATCTGTATCGGACTCGCGGCCTTTTCCAGTGTCGCGTGCCGCACGTCGGAGGCGGCGCAGGGCGTGGCGATGCTCGGACTGCTGGTACTGCTGCTGACATCCGGGGCGGCCGTTCCGCTCGAACTGTTCCCCGATCCGGCGGCAGCGGTGCTGCGCTTCTTTCCGCTCACCCCCGCCGTCGATCTCGCCAACTCCGCCTGGACCGGGGAAGGTGGTTCCGTCGGATCGGTGCTGGTGAAATGCGCCACCCTGCTGGCGTGGTCGGCGATCACGGCAGCCGCGACACGCCGTGTCTTTCGCTGGGACCCGCGCGAATGAACACCACACGCCGTGACGCCGCGAAGGTCGCGAGACAGGCACGCCAGGCATTGGCCGTCTGTCTGGCAGCACCCCCTCTCGCGTTCCTTGTCATCGTCGAACTGCCCTCGCCTCACCCTGTGTTGGTTCTCGTATCGCTGCTCTACGTCATTCACCTGGGAGCGCTGCTCCGGTCGGTGTGGACCGGTCGTCCGGCCGGGGTGTCGCCTCTCGTCCTCGTGGCACCCACTCTGGTGTGGCTGGCCTGCTTATGGGTGCTTCCCCTGGCCGGGCTGTTCGAGAAGGCGCACATCGCACCGCTCGCCGGTGTGGCCGTGGTGCCCGCAGCCGTGGCGGTGGCCGATCTGGCACTGCGCGTGCGGCTGCGTACGGGGATCGCGTGCGTCGCCGTGGCCGCCGTATTCACTCTTCCCGATCCGGCGCCCGCGGCGCTGGCCGCCGCAGTCGTCTTCGGCACCGTCATCATCGCCATCCATTCGACACTCTGGCCCGTGTCGGTCATGGCGCGTCTGGAAGCGGCGGCGGAGGTGACGGCACTGCTCGCGGTGGCCGAGGAACGGCTGCGGATGTCCCGCGATCTGCACGACACCCTCGGCCGGAATCTGGCCATCATCGCCCTCAAGTCGGAACTCGCCACCCGCACAGGCAGGGTGGAGGAACTGGCGGAGGTGGAGGCGCTGGCGCGGAAGGCGCAGAGCGAGATCCGGGCGGTGGTCAACGCCGCTCGCACCCCTTCTCTCAATGACGAACTGGACGGTGCGCGATCACTGCTGCATGCCTCCGGCGTCCAGTGCACCGTGACCGACAACAACCGCGGACTGACGCTGCCCGACGATGTGCGCGAGGTGCTGGGCTGGGCCGTACGAGAGGCGGCCACGAACGTCATGCGGCACGCGCCCAGGGCGACTGCCTGCACCTTCACCCTCACCCCGTCACATGCGGGGGAAGTGACCCTTCACGTGGTCAACGACGGTGTGCACTCCATATCCGAGCGGTCCGCGAAACAGGGGACGGGGCTGGTCGGACTGGAACAGCGCATCACCCCGCTGGGAGGACGACTGGAGCACGGGCTGCTGACCCGCGGCGTCTATCAGCTCCTCATCACCCTCCCACTCCTGGGAAAGGAATGAGTTGTGACCATTCGAGTCCTATTGGCCGACGACGAGAAGCTGATCCTCGGGGCACTGTCCGCACTGCTGGCGACGGAGGAGGATCTGGAAGTGGTCGCGGAGGCCGAGAACGGCCTCAAAGCAGCCGCACTGGCCAGAAAGCTGATTCCTGACATCTGCGTACTGGATCTTCAGATGCCGGGAAAGGACGGAATTACCGTCATCCGCGAGTTACAGCAAACTCATCCTTCCATCCGTTGCTTAGTGGTCACCTCGCACGCGGCCCCCGGATATCTGAAGCCGGCACTGCTGGCGGGAGCCCGCGGGTTCGTACCGAAGACGACATCGGCGAGGGAACTGGCGGACATCATCAGAATGGTCCACCAGGGCATCCGGTACATCGATCCGGAGATGGCGGCCGATGCGATCTCGGCGGGCGAATCGCCGCTGACCAAACGAGAGGCGGACATCCTCTCCCTGGCGGCGGACGGCGCACCTATAGACGAGGTGGCGCAACGCGCGGTCCTGGCACCCGGGACGACCCGCAACTACCTGTCGAACATCACGGTCAAGCTGAAGGTGGCCAACAGGCACGAGGCCGCCCGTGTCGCACGGCAGTGCGGGTGGATCTGAGGCCGGGAGGGGTAGTCGGGGTGGGCCGGTGCGTTTGGTGTCGGGTGGGGGCCGCCCCTGATCTTTGAGTTTCGCGGTTCCGGGTCGGGTGTCAAGGGCGCTCCTTCGTCGCGTCGGCAAGCCGATGGGCTGCGCCCACCCTTGACCCCCAACCCTCCACCGCAAGTGCAGCTTTGAGGGGGGGCGGCCCGGGGGGAGGGGGCCCCGGGGAAGCTCCCTTGTCCAAAGGTGTGCTCCCGGCTTTCGGGTGGGTGGGCCCTGCGGGGCGCGCGGGAGTGGAGTGGGGCGGCCCGGCCCCGGCTCAGCGACTGATCCCCGTGGGCGGCGGGGATTCATGCCCCGCTGGTGAGGATGTGTGGGTGGTGGGGTGGGTGTGACTGGTGAGGCGCTGAGTGGGCGGGTCGGAGGCGGTGATGTGTCGTGGGAACGACTTAACCGAACTCAGGACGCATCACCGGCCGGGGAGCCCCAGAACAGCCCGCCAAACTAGGACATAGGGGGTGGGTGGTGGTCCGTCTGCCTCCGTCGACAGGTGCAGGCGACAACGAGCCCGCACAGCGGGGCATGAGCCTCAACTACCCACCCACGCCTGCTCGCTGAGCCGGTGCCTGGCCGCCCCACTCCACTGCCGCGCAGACCACCCACCGGGCCGCAGGCCGGGAAAGGACCGGCCCCACAAACTCAGCCCCCCGGGGACCCCTCCCCCCGGGCCGCCCCCCTCAAAGCTGCACGTGCGGTGGAGGGTTGGGGGTCAAGGGTGGGCGCAGCCCATCGGCTTGCCGACGCGACGAAGGAGCGCCCTTGACGCCCGACCCGCAACCGCGAAACTCAAACCTAGGGGCGGCCCCCACCCGCATCCACACGTCCCGGCCCACCCCGACTACCCCTCGGCACGAACCCCCACCCAGCATCCATCGCGTTCGTGCACTTCATGCGCATCCCATGCAACAAAGCCCCAGTCGCGGGCCCCGTCAGCCGTGCCCAGACTGGGAGTAACGGGTGATCCGGGAAGGAGCGCGCCATGTCCAAGCCGGCACCGCCCATGAGCATCGAAGAACTTCGTGCGCGACCGACCGAGCCCGCGAGCCGTGACAAGCCGCCCGGTCTGTCAGCTGGGTGCCAGAGCTCGTTCTACGTCTGCACCGAGGTCGACAAGCCGGAGGTCGAGGTGTCCGTCACCTCGCTGGACGAGCACTCGGGGCCGGGCGAGGTGCATCGGGTGGACGTCCGGGTGGCCAACGGGAGGCGGCAGTCGTTCGCACCCGTGGTCAACCGGCTGCACGTCGTCGACCGTGACGTCCCCGATCACGCCGCCGACGGCTACCGGCCCGCCCACCTCGATCTGGTCCGGCTGCCGGAGGGCCGCGAGCCCGTCCGGTACCGGCCGACGCGCCTGCGCCCGGTCAAGGGCCGGCCGGTCCGGCCGCTGAACGTGTACCAGCCCGACCGGCGGGTCGAGATGGACAGCCTCGCCTATCCGTTCAGCACGGTCGGCCGGGTCACGGTCCCGGTGGCCCCCGGTTCGGCCGAGATGAAGATCGGGACGGGCACGCTGATCGGTCCCCGCCATGTGCTGACGGCCAGTCACGTCATGAACTGGCACTGGCCGGGCCCCAACCTCGCCCCGGTCGCGTTCACCCCGTCGTTCAACCGAGGAGCGGCACCCTTCGGCGTCGCGAACGCCACCCGCACCTACTGGTTCAGGGAGGTGGACAACCCGGACGACGAGATCAGCGTCTCGCTGGACTACATCGTCTTCGTGCTCGATCGGCCGCTCGGCGGCCAGCTGGGCTTCATGGGAACGCGGGAGTACAGCAACGACTGGGACGACAAGCCGTTCTGGTTCAACGTGTCGTACCCGCACGACCTCGGGAACGACGAAGTGCCGTTCTTCCAGGACAAGGTGTCGTTCGAGGACGCCGACAACCCCGGAATCGTCGGCCAGGAAGGCGACGGCCTCTATATGGACACCGAGACGGCGAGCGTCGACCACGGTGCCTCGGGCAGTGCGTTCTTCGCGTTCTGGGCAAACGAGGACTTCCCCCGCGTCGTATCGGTGACCAGTGCCGAAGGCACGCTCAACTTCGACGACGACAACTGGGCGGCCGGCGGGCCACCCCTGAATCGCCTGGTCAACAAGGCCCGCGCCGATTTCCCCTAGGCATCGGACCAGGGCATCCCCAGGCATCGGACCAGGCGTCTGATCAAGGTCGGCGAGAAAGTTCGTGAACTTCTTCACAAGGAAATCGGTCCTGTGGAGTGGTGGGGCTGTTCCCGATGGCGGTCTGTTAGCCCCAAGGGGCCCCTGCGCCCTTATACCGGGCGGTTCCGGGCGCGTTACGCGCGTATGAACAAGGCAGGGCGGTTCACCCCCGCCCAAGCGCTGAGGGCCAGCTCACGAGGGGTGGGCAACGACTAAACCCGCCATCTGGTTCCCCCCGTGGGCCATGATGTCGATCACGCGGGCCGCGCAGTGTAGCACTAGGGGGCCCTTACCTTGTGAAGGGGCTCACGAGCACCCCCTCCGAGGGGGGTGGATACTCGATGGCATGAGCACCACGGAGCGTCCCAGGATCCTCGTTGTAGGCGGTGGGTACGTAGGCCTGTACGCAGCTCGTCGCATTCTGAAGAAGATGCGCTACGGGGAGGCGACCGTCACGGTTGTCGACCCTCGCTCGTACATGACGTACCAGCCCTTCCTCCCCGAAGCCGCCGCCGGCAGCATTTCGCCTCGGCATGTCGTCGTCCCGCTGCGACGCGTGCTGCCCAAGGCTGAGGTGCTCACCGGCCGGGTCACGACCATCGACCAGGACCGCAAGGTCGCCACGGTCGCGCCGCTCGTCGGCGAGGCCTATGAGCTGCCCTTCGACTACCTCGTCGTCGCGCTCGGCGCCGTCTCCCGTACCTTCCCGATCCCCGGCCTCGCCGAGCAGGGCATCGGCATGAAGGGCATCGAGGAGGCCATCGGGCTGCGCAATCACGTACTTGAGCAGCTCGACAAGGCCGACTCGACCGCCGACGAAGAGGTCCGCCGCAAGGCGTTGACCTTCGTCTTCGTGGGCGGCGGCTTCGCCGGCGCGGAGACCATCGGTGAGGTCGAGGACCTGGCGCGCGACGCGGCCAAGTACTACACGAACGTGAAGCGCGAGGACATGCGCTTCCTCCTCGTCGACGTTGCCGACAAGATCCTTCCCGAGGTCGGCCCGAAGCTGGGTGCCTGGGGCAAGGAGCACCTGGAGAGCCGTGGTGTCGAGGTCTATCTGAAGACCGGCATGGACTCCTGCGTGGACGGCCACGTCGTGCTCAACAACGGCCTTGAGGTCGACTCGAACACCATCGTGTGGACGGCCGGCGTCAAGCCGAACCCGGCGCTCGCCCGCTACGGTCTGCCGCTCGGCCCCCGGGGCCATGTGGACACCAGCGAGAAGCTTCAGGTGCAGGGCACCGACTACATCTGGGCCGCCGGCGACAACGCCCAGGTCCCGGACGTCATCGGCCGCAAGGCCGGCAACCCGAACGCCTGGTGCCCGCCGAACGCGCAGCACGCGCTGCGGCAGGCGAAGGTCCTCGGCGACAACGTGATCTCCGGTATGCGGGGCTTCCCGCAGAAGGAGTACAGCCACGCCAACAAGGGTGCGGTCGCCGGACTCGGCCTGCACAAGGGCGTCGCGATGGTCGTCATGGGCAAGATGAAGATCAAGCTCAAGGGCCGGCTGGCCTGGTACATGCACCGCAGCTACCACGGCATGGCCATGCCGACCTGGAACCGCAAGATCCGGGTCTTCGCCGACTGGACGCTCGCGATGTTCCTCAAGCGCGAGGTCGTCTCGCTCGGCGCCATGGAGACGCCGCGCGAGGAGTTCTACGAGGCCGCCAAGCCGACCCCGGCGGCAGCCGTGGCGCCGTCCGCGCCGGAGAAGGCGAAGGCTTCCTGACGCCGCCGCGCAGAACCCCGAAAGGGCCGTCCGCCATCCGTGGTGCGGGCGGCCCTTTCGCGTGCCCCGGGCACGTGCGGCCCCGGGCACGCGCGGCCCCGGACTGGCCGACCCCTGACCCCCGACCCCCGACCCCCGACCCCCGGCCTCCGGCCCCTGAAGCCTGAGCCTGGGAGGGGGCAAAGGGCGCGCATCCACCCCAAAGTGCGTGGTAGATGCAGGTATTTTGCCGTCTCATTGCGCGTCGCCGGGACTGCGACCACACCCGACCGGTGTTTACGTGGTGTTGAGCGTTTCCGGTATTCCTCATGACGGAGGTGTACGCAATGGCCGACGCCGCACTGCGGCTGACCACTCTTGCCGAAGAGTTGCTGGGGGCCCCGCTCCCGGTCCGTATCCGTGCCTGGGACGGCAGCGAATCGGGTCCCCCGGACGCTCCGACCCTGATCATCCGTAACCGTCGTGCCCTCCGCCGCCTCCTGTGGAAACCCGGCGAACTGGGGCTCGCGCGCGCCTGGGTTGCCGGTGAGATCGATGTGAAGGGCGATCTCTTCGAGGCCCTGGGGCTCCTCGCCGGTCTCATCTGGGAGCGCGGCGACGACGCCAAGGACCAGCCGCACCCCGTACTCGACCCCCGTATGCGGGCCGTCGCGCGCGGGCTCGTACAGATCGCGGGACCCTGGCCGCCGCCCGCCCCGCCCGCCGAGGAGATCCGGCGGCGGCACGGCGCGCTGCACACCAAGCGCCGCGACAGGGCGGCGATCAGCCACCACTACGACGTGGGCAATGACTTCTACGAGCTGGTGCTCGGCCCCTCGATGGTCTACTCGTGCGCCTACTGGGGCGACGGGGACGGGGACGCCGACAGGGACGCCGGCAGGGACACCGGCGGCCACGGCTTCACCCTTGAGGACGCACAGCGCGACAAGCTCGATCTGATCTGCCGCAAGCTCGGCCTCAAGGAGGGCGACCGGCTGCTCGACGTCGGCTGCGGCTGGGGCTCGATGGCCATCCACGCCGCCCGCGAGTACGGCGTTCGCGTCACCGGCGTCACCCTCTCGCGGGAGCAGGCCGCCTACGGGCGCAAGCGCGTCGCCGAGGAGGGCCTCACCGACCGGATCGAGCTGCGGGTCCAGGACTACCGGGACGTCAGGGACGGACCGTACGACGCGATCTCGTCCATCGGGATGGCCGAGCACGTGGGCTCGGTCAAGTACCGGGAGTACGCCGACGATCTGTACGCCCTGCTCAAGCCGGGCGGCCGGCTGCTCAACCACCAGATCGCCCGCCGGCCCGAGCAGGACGAGAGCAAGTACCGCATCGACGAGTTCATCGACGCGTACGTCTTCCCGGACGGCGAGCTCGCGCCGCTCGGCAGGACGGTCGCCACGCTGGAGGAGGCGGGCTTCGAGGCCCGCGACGTCGAGTCGATCCGGGAGCACTACGCCCTGACCCTGCGCCGCTGGGTGGCCAATCTGGAGGACCACTGGGCCGAGGCCGTACGCAGCACCTCCGCCGGACGCGCCCGCGTCTGGCGCCTCTACATGGCGGCGTCCGCGCTCTCCTTCGAGCGGAACAAGATCGGCGTCAACCAGATCCTGGCCGTGAAGACCCCGGAGAGCGGCGCCTCCGGGATGCCGGCGCGAGCGCGTGTGTGGGGCGGCTGACGCGCGACATCGTGCGGGTGACAAAGAGGTGAGTGGGCCCGGATGAGGGCGGGGGAATTGGTACGTTCTGCCGTCCGGGCCTGGATGACGGAGCCGCCGGGCAGACCGCTGCCCGGCGGCTCCGTTTTCTGTGCTCCCGGTACGTGTTCCCGACACGCGCTCCCTGAGCCGAAACCGAACAGGAGGCCGGTGTGCACCGCCACCGCCACAGCCATCGCCGTCGCCACCGCAGAATCAAGCTGTTGGGCCTGGCCGTCGCCCTGATGTCCGTCATGGCCCTTCCCGGCGCCGCGTGGGCCGACGGGGACAACCGGGCCAACGGGGACAGCGGCGACAACGGGTCCGAGTTCCACGCCCCGTCCGAGGCCGAGTCCCCCGAGTCGGGGTCCGAGGCCGAGACCGAAGCCTCGTCGCCGGCTCCCTTATCGGCCGGGGCCCCCGCCGCCCCGGTCACCACCGGCGCGATCTTCAACGACCCCGCGGGCACCCCCGCCCAGCGGGACAGGATCAGGAACCATGTCGTCTCGCTGGTCGGCGGCGCCGCCGCGGGCAGCTCGATCACCGTGTCCCTGTACACCTTCACCGACGACAACGTCCGCGAGGCCCTGATCGCCGCCAAGGAACGCGGCGTCGCCGTCCGGGCGATCCTGGACTACAAATCGCACACGACGGTCACCGCCGGGGGTGAGTACGAGAACCTCGCGGCGGGCCTCGGCACCGACCGGAACGCGCCGTCGTGGGTGATGTCCTGCCCCTCGACCCGCTCGTGCGTCGGCAACCGTACGATCGGCAGCCGGGCGATCAACCACAACAAGTTCTTCCTCTTCTCCCGTACGGGAGGCGTGGACAAGGTCGTCGTGCAGACGTCGGCCAATATGACCGGCGTCCAGCGCACGGACCTGTTCAACAACGCCGTGACGATCGCCGACCCCGGTCTCTACGACAACTACGCGGCGTACTTCGACGACCAGCTGAGATACGGCGCCTCGGGCGCGGGTCTCGCGACGTACTACCGGACGCCGTCCAGCGCGACCGATCCCGCGTACAAGACGTACTTCTTCCCGCGCCGGGAGACCTCCGGCACGGACTACCGGAAGGACCCGGCCACCGACACCGTCAAGCTCATCCTCGACAAGGTCGCCTGCTCGTCGACGCGCCGCTCCGAGGTGCGGATGGCGGCGAACCTCTTCTACCGCGACCAGATCGCGAGCAAGCTCGTGGCCATGAAGAACGCGGGCTGTCTGGTGTATCTGGCGGGCGACGGCAATCCGAACGGCGGAGGTGTCGGCGTACCGTCGCTCGGCAGGACCGTCACCTCCATCGTCTCCGGCAAGCTCACCCAGCGCGTGGAGTGCTGGGAGGACCCGCCCACGAGCGGGGCGCCGAAGATCGGGCTGCACTCCAAGTATCTGCTGGTGGAGGGTACGTACGACGGTGTCGCCGACCGGAAGATCGTCTGGACCGGCAGCCACAACTACTCCTGGCAGGCGCTGCGTTCCAATGACGAGACCCTGCTGAAGATCGACAACGGCGCGATCCACGACCAGTACAGGGCCAATCACGATCATCTGATGCGCTACTGCGCCGGCACCTGAGTACGCGGGAAAGGGCGGGACACGGGAGAGGGCGGGACAAGGGAGAGGGCGGGCCCCCGCCCTGGGGTCCCGCCCTCTCCAGCCCTCTCCCGCCGGTCCCGCGCTACTCGGTCTTGATGGCCGTCAGCATGTTCAGCTTCGCGGCGCTGCGCGCCGGCCAGAGCGCGGCCAGGACACCCACCACACCGGCGAGCACCAGGAAGAGCCCGACCCGGTCCCACGGAATGACCAGCGCGTAACCAGGGATCTCGTCCTTGACGGTCTCACCGATCGCCCAGGCCACAAAGGATCCGAGACCCACCCCGATCAACGCGCCGAAGAGCGAGATCACCACGGCCTCCAGCCGGATCATCCGCTTGACCTTGGCCCGGTCGAGGCCGATGGCCCGCAGCATGCCGATCTCCTGCTGACGCTCGAAGACCGACATCGCCAGCGTGTTGACGACCCCCAGGATCGCGATGACCAGGGCCATGGCCAGCAGTCCGTACATGATGTTCAGCGCGGTGTTGATGAGGCCGCCGAACTGGTTCCTGATGTCCTGCTGATCCATGATGGTGATCGCCGGGTTCCTGCCCAGCGAGTCCACCAGCGCCTGCTCGTGCGCGTCGCTCGCGCCGCCGTCCATCTTCACCCACACCTCGGGGGTGTACATCCGTGACTCGTGCGGCGCGGCCAGCTCGGTCGACATCAGCACCGGTGAGAGGAATTCGTTCTTCTCGAAGGTGGCGCCGACCTTCAGCTTGCCGGTCTTCCCGTCGTTGTAGGTGACCGACAGGGTGTCACCGACCTTCCAGCCGTTGGACTTGGCGGTGTCCTCGGCCACCGCGATCCCGCCCTGGGCGAGGGTGTCCAGCGAGCCGGAGACCGAGGCGATGTTGATGACCTTCTCGATGTCCCCGGGGGTGACCGCGGAGGCGGAGTGGAAGCGGCCCTTGACCTCCAGCGAGGAGGCCTGCTGCGGGGAGACCGCGCTCACGCCGGGCGCCTTCTCCAGCGCGGTGAGCGCGGACTCGTCCAGCCGGCCGCCGCCCGCCATCGTCACCATGTAGTCGGCCTTGATGTTGTCCGTGGTCATCTTGTCCACGGCCTGGCCGATCGTGACACCGAGCACCGTCAGCCCGGTGACCAGCGTGAGTCCGATGGCCAGCGCGGAGGCGGTGGCGCCGGTACGCCGCGGATTGCGGACGGCGTTCAGTCCGGCCAGCTTGCCGGCCACCCCGAAGACCCGGCGCAGCAGCGGCCGTACCAGCGCGATGACCGGTCGCGACAGCAGCGGGATCAGCACGATCACACCGACCATCGTCAGGAACGCCCCGGCGCCGATGAGCAGCCGCCCGTCGGACCCGGCCGCGGCGCCCGCGACGATCACGGCGGAGCCGAGCAGGGCCAGCACGCCGCCGATGGAGTTGCGCAGGACGAGCGACTTGGTGGTGGCCACGCCGTGCACGCTGTTCATCGCGGCCACAGGCGGGATCTTCGCGGCCCGGCGGGCGGGCAGCCAGGCGGCGAGCAGCGTGATCAGGATGCCGACACCGAAGGCGGCGCCGACGGCGGTCGGCGAGATGACCAGCGCGCCCGCGGGCATCTTCGCGCCCGCCATGTTCATCGCCGAGCGCAGCGCCACGGCGAGCCCGATGCCGAGGACGAATCCGATCGTGGAGGCGATCGCGCCGACCACCGCGGCCTCGGCCAGCACCGAGCGCTTGACCTGGCGGCGGGAGGCGCCGACGGCGCGCAGCAGCGCCAGTTCCTTGGTGCGCTGGGCGACCAGCATGGTGAAGGTGTTGGAGATCAGGAAGATGCCGACGAAGAGCGCGATGGCGGCGAAGGCCAGCAGCATCTGGTTGATGCCGCTCAGGCTCGTCTCGATCTGCTTGGCCTGGTCGGAGGCGAGCCGCTCACCGGTCTTCGCCTCGGCGTTCTCCGGCAGCAGGGGCTTGACCTGGTCGAGGATGGCGCTCTCTGAGGCGCCGGCCTTGGCGGTGATGGTGAGATCGCTGTAGAAGCCGGGCTCCAGATAGAGCTTCTGCGCGACGGCGGTGTCGAAGAGGACCAAGCTGCCGCCCGCGTTGACCTCTCCGTCGTCGGTGGTGAAGACACCCGCGAGGGTGAACTCCTTCACCGGCCCGTTGGAGGCGACCCGTACCGGCTTGCCGACCGTGTACTTCCCCTCGGTCGCCGTCGCCTTGTCGAGCGCGATCTCACTGTCCTTGGTGGGCCCCGAGCCCTCGACGAAGGTGTAGGCGGGGTCCTTGCCGTTCTTGTCCGGCGCGAAGTTGGAGCCGTTGTTGGCCCAGCCGTCGCCGATCAGCTTGCCGTCGGGGTCGGCGACCCCGGCGAAGCCGTTGACCCGGCCGGTGACGGAGGCGACCCCGTCCAGGGCCCCGATCCTGCCGACGGTCTCCTGGCTGACCCCGGGGTCCAACGTGGCGTTGTCGGCGTTGCCGGAGTCGCGTTTGTCGTACGAGGTGACGCCGACGGCGACGTCCTTGTAGCTCTTGGCCGACTGGTTCTGGAAGGCGTTGCCGAGGGTGTCGGTGAAGACCAGGGTGCCGGAGACGAAGGCGACGCCGAGCATGACGGCGAGGACGGTCATCAGCAGCCTGGCCTTGTGCGCGAGCACGGTGCGCAAGGCGGTACGGAACATGGTGGAAGTCCTGGTGAGGGTGGGCGGAGAGGGCAGGCCGAACAGACGGGCCGACACGACGGACCGGACCGAGGGGGCGGATGTGGGGGCCGACTGCCGGAGCGTCAGCGCGAGTGGGGCCCACGTACGAGTGAGGGGCGCCGGGTGAAGGGCGCCGGGTGAACGGCCGGGTGAACGGCCGCGTCAAGAGCCACGCACGGGAGAAGCGCCCCGTACGGGTTAACGCTCACGCACGGGCTCGTACGGGTCGTGCCGGTCGGACGGTGACGGCCCAGGGGCCGGCGTACGGGCGGAACGGAGTTGCCGGAACGGAGTTGGCGGAGCGTCAGCTCGTACGGCCCTTGGCGTCGAAGGCCTTCATCCGGTCGAGCACACCGTCGGCGCTCGGGTGCAGCATCTCGTCGACGATCCGGCCGTCGGCGAGGAAGATGACCCGGTCCGCGTAGGAGGCGGCCACCGGGTCGTGCGTCACCATGACGACGGTCTGGCCCAGCTCCCGAACGGAGTTGCGCAGGAAGCCGAGCACCTCGGCGCCGGAGCGCGAGTCCAGGTTCCCCGTCGGCTCGTCACCGAAGATGATCTCGGGCTGGGAGGCCAGGGCGCGGGCGACGGCCACGCGCTGCTGCTGCCCGCCGGAGAGCTGGGTGGGCCGGTGGCCGAGCCGGTCGGCGAGCCCGATCATCGAGATCACCTGGTCCAGCCACGCCTTGTCGGGCTTGCGGCCCGCGATGTCCATCGGGAGCGTGATGTTCTCCAGGGCGGTCAGGGTCGGCAGCAGGTTGAACGCCTGGAAGATGAAGCCGATCTTGTCCCGGCGCAACTGCGTGAGCTGCTTGTCCTTGAGGGTCGACAGCTCGGTCTCACCGAGCCGTACGGAACCGCTGCTGAAGCTGTCGAGGCCGGCCACGCAGTGCATCAGCGTGGACTTGCCGGAGCCGGACGGGCCCATGATCGCGGTGAACTCTCCCTGCCGGAAGTCCACGGAGACATGGTCGAGGGCGACCACCTGGGTCTCGCCCAGGCCGTAGACCTTCGACAGATCGGAGGCGCGGGCGGCCACGGCGGTGGCGCGGTGGGCGAGCGAGGTGGTGGTCACGGGAGGACTCTCCTGTCGGTGCGCTGTGAGGACGTCTCCATCCTCGTGGCGGGCGGAGCGCGAGTCGTCCGCCGTGGTAACCGTTCCCGGGGCCGTCTTGGGTCTGACCGCCGTGCCGTGCCCTCCTCCTCGGGGATGACACGACCCCTGAGACGGGTCCGTCGTAAGTCGCTTCGCGGTCGTGTTCGAGACCGTCTCCGTGCCGCGCGTCCGCGGCGACGATGCCGAATGCGTGACCGGGCGGCGACTTTTCGTCATTCCTGCACGCCCCGGTCGGGGATGACCACCCGCGCCGGGCATGTGCCGACGACTCGTTACGTGGTCTGACGCACCCTCAGACGTCAATAAAATAAGACAACATCGGGTAGCCGCTCGGCTGTTCGAGTGGTGTGCCCCGATAGGCTCCTGTGCCAACGCGGCGTCGCGCGCCTTGCCCGGATGGTGGAATGCAGACACGGCGAGCTTAAACCTCGCTGCCCCTCGGGGGCGTGCCGGTTCAAGTCCGGCTCCGGGCACATCACCGGCGATGGCCGGCCGGCGGGCGCCGGTGGACGCGCCGGGCCGGAAGCGCTCCGATGATTCGGGAGCGCTCCGGAGTGAGCGCCGGGATGACAACCGGTGTGACGAGATGCACCCAGCGGACGTCACGATCCTGGAAAGATCCTCCCCGAGCACTAGGGCGTACGCTTTGCGCTCCCATTACTCTTGTTCCAAGGCCGCGCAGGGCGGCCATGGAGGAGTGAGATGAGGAGCAGTAACCCGGTCTTCTCGCGACGGGGCTTCAGCCGCGACAACGGCCACGCGGGCTTCAACGCGGCGCCGCAGGCCGGGGGCCCCGCTGTAGGAACCAGCCCGTACGCGACCAACCCGTACGCCACCAACCCCTATGCCCCGCAGCAGGGCACCCAGCTCGGCGGCCCGCAGGCGCCCGCGCGCCCCGACGTCATGACGATCGACGACGTCGTGAGCCGTACCGGCATGACGCTGGGCACGGTCGTGCTCACCGCCGTCCTGTCGTGGGTCCTGCTGCCGGTGGACCCCGCCAACCTCGGTAAGTCGTACGGCATCGCCATCGGTGCCGCGCTCGTGGCGCTGGTCCTCTCGCTGATCCAGTCCTTCAAGCGCAAGCCGGCTCCCGCGCTGATCCTGGCGTACGCCGCCTTCGAGGGTGTCTTCCTCGGCGTGATCAGCTCCGCGGTGAGCACGTACCTCTCGCCCGGTGTGGTCGTCCAGGCCGTCCTGGGCACGATGGCGGTCTTCGCCGGCGTGCTGATCGCCTACAAGATGCGCTGGATCCGGGTCACCCGGCGCTTCTACGGTTTCGTGATGGCCGCCGCCATGGGCTTTGTGCTCCTGATGGTCGCCAACCTGCTCTTCACCGTCTTCGGCGGCGGTGACGGCCTCGGCTTCCGCAGCGGCGGTCTGGGCATCATCTTCGGCATCGTCGGGATCATCCTCGGCGCCTGCTTCCTCGCGCTCGACTTCAAGCAGGTCGAGGACGGCGTCGCGTACGGCGCTCCGCGCGAGGAGTCCTGGCTCGCGGCCTTCGGTCTCACGCTGACGCTGGTGTGGATCTACCTGGAGATGCTGCGGCTGTTCTCCATCCTGCAAGGCAACGACTGACGCGGCACGGCCTGAGTGGTAGGCCGAACAGCATGAAGGGGTCCGCGGGCACAGTGCCCGCGGACCCCTTCGCGCTGTGTCGTGCTGGATGCGATGTCTCGGGTGTCGGGTCAGAGCAGGCGGCGGGCCGCCCGCCGCAGGTCGTACTCGTGGATGATCGCCTTCGCGTGTCCGTACGCGAGATTGTGCTCGCCCCTCAGCCAGCTGACCTTCTCCTCGAAGCGGAGGAGGGCCGGACCTTCCTCGACCGTGCGAAGCCAGTCGGAGATCTCTCTGCCGGTGCAGTGAGGGATGCGGGAGAGCATGTTGCGATGGGTCTCTTCGGAGAAGACAAGGGACATCGGCGCCTCCGGACGCTTTGCGCGTACTGGTCCTTCACGCCACCGTGCCTGAGCGTTCGCCTGTTGGCAACAGTCCTGGAGGGGCCCGTGTCCGTTCGCGTAAGGTCGCGGCGTGCTCGATACAACGCCTCTGACGGCCGCAGTGGACCGATTCGCCGACCGGTTGCGGGCCGCCCCGCACAGCCGGCTCCAGCGCGGAGCCGCCGCCGAGGCGCTGGCTCTGGCCAGGGAACTCTCCGTACGGGCCCAGCGGCTCGATGCCCCCGGCGAGGAGCCCCGGATCATGCCGGACTCCGGCGTCTTCGTGGTCGCGGACCAGCTCACCGTCGCGGCCGGGGATCTGGCGGAGGCACTGCGAACGGCCCCGTCCGTGGTGGAGCTGGACGAGGCCGTGAGATCGGTGGAGCGAGCGGCGACGCGTGCCGGGTTCTGAGGCCCCTGTCCGCGAGGCCCTTGGCCGACGCTCTTAGAGGGACGCGATGACGCGGTCCGCGAGGATGTACACGTGCTCGCCGCCGCAGGAGAAGGTCAGGGTGTACGCGCCGGAGACTCCGGAACCCCCCAGCAGGAACGGGGCCTCGCCCTCCCGCAGCGCCCCGGCGAGCCGCTCGGCGGTCTCGCGGTGGCCCGGGGTCATGCAGAGCGTCGTACCGTCGGCGAAGACATAGACGTCGAGGGTGCCCAGCGGGCCGGGACGTACGTCCGCGAGCGCCGTACCGGTCTCGGCGAGTTCGCCGAGCCGCGACACCGTGCGCTCATGGTCGGTGACGACGGGGGCCTGCACCGGTACGAAGTCCGGGTGCGAGGGGTGCCGGCGACGGGCGGCGGCCAGCTCGGCGGAGTCCTCGGCGTACTCACCGGCCTCGCCCACCCCGCTCACCTCGCTGACCTCGGTCAGCTCCGGGTAGTCGGCGAAGTCTTCGAGCGCGTCGGCGGCGTCGAGGTCCAGCGCCTCCAGCCCGGCGAAGTCCACCTGGCGGGGCACGTAGTACGGGCTCTCCTCGGTGCCGAAGCCGGGCAGCCCGCCCAGCAGCGAGGGGGTGTCGGCGGCGTCCCGGGCTTCCTGGGCGGCCCAGAAGGCGCGCGCCTCGGCGAGCTCGCGCTCGCGCTCCTCGGCGAGAGCCTCGGCGACGGCGGTCCGTATGTCGTCGGCGTGGGTGGCGCTTCTGGCCTGGGGTACGGCAGCGGTGAAGTCGCCCGGGGCCGACGCGGACAGTTCGGCGCGCAGCGCGCTGACCTGCTTGCGCAGCCCGTGGGCGGCGTGCAGGGCGGCGACGCCCACGGCCGTGGCGGTGGCTGTGGTCAGCAGCAGGGCAAAAGACATGGCGCTCACTGACTACTCCCGATTCCGATCGATACCCCCGACTTCCTACCTCAGCTTGTCGTGGGCGGGTGCCGCCCGTCAGTGCATTACGTCACGAATTGGACAGGTCTTTGGGCCTTATGTTTACCGCGGATAAGGCCCTGACCTGGGAAAACGAACCTCCCCCGGGCGCAGGTCACATCCTGGGGGAGATTCAGTCACAACTGGGGATCGACGGGGTTGAGGTGCGCTTATCCGACTCGCGCGACTACTCTCCGCTATGAATCGGCCCGGTCCTCGCTCAGCTCAGACGCTCGATGACCATGGCCATGCCCTGGCCGCCGCCCACGCACATCGTCTCCAGACCGAACTGCTTGTCGTGGAACTGGAGGCTGTTGATCAGCGTGCCGGTGATCCGCGCGCCGGTCATGCCGAAGGGGTGGCCGACGGCGATGGCGCCGCCGTTGACGTTCAGCTTCTCCAGCGGAACGCCCAGGTCCCGGTAGGACGGGATGACCTGGGCGGCGAACGCCTCGTTGATCTCGACCAGATCGATGTCGTCGATGCTCAGCCCGGCGCGCGAGAGCGCCTGGCGGGACGCCTCGACCGGGCCGTATCCCATGATCTCGGGCGACAGGGCGGTGACGCCGGTGGAGACGATCCGGGCCAGCGGGGTCAGACCCAGCTCGCGCGCCTTGGTGTCGGACATGATCACGAGCGCCGCCGCGCCGTCGTTGAGCGGGCAGCAGTTGCCGGCCGTCACCAGGCCGTCGGGGCGGAAGACGGGCTTGAGGCCCTGGACGCCCTCCATCGTGACGCCCGCGCGCGGGCCGTCGTCCTTCGCCACGACCGTGCCGTCCGGGGTCGTCACGGGCGTGATCTCGCGCTCCCAGAAGCCGTTCTTGATGGCTTCCTCGGCGAGGTTCTGGGACCGTACGCCGAACTCGTCCATGTCCTGGCGGGTGATGCCCTTGAGGCGGGCCAGGTTCTCCGCGGTCTGGCCCATCGCGATATAGGCGTCCGGGACCAGGCCGTCCTCGCGCGGGTCGTGCCAGCCGGCGCCCGTGCTTTGCGCGACCTCGGCGGTGCGGGCCTCGGCGTCCGCGAAGAGCGGGTTGTGGGTGCCCGGCATGCCGTCCGAGGAGCCGTTCACCGAGCGCGAGACCATCTCGACCCCGGCCGAGATGAAGACATCGCCCTCGCCCGCCTTGATGGCGTGCAGAGCCATCCGGGAGGTCTGGAGGGACGAGGAGCAGTAGCGGGTGATGGTGCAGCCGGGGAGGTGGTCCATGCCCAGCTGTACGGCGACGATCCGGCCGAGGTTGTGGCCCTGCTCGCCGCCCGGCAGGCCGCAGCCGAGCATCAGGTCGTCGATGTCGCGCGGGTCGAGCTCCGGGATCTTGGCCAGCGCGGCCTCGATGATCGTGGCGGTCAGGTCGTCGGGCCGCAGTTCCTTGAGCGAGCCCTTGAAGGCCCGGCCGATGGGGGAACGGGCGGCAGAGACGATCACGGCTTCGGGCATCACGGCTCCATGGGGCTGGGAGTTGTCTGTCTGGGAAGTTACCCGCACGTAGAGCCTGGGGCACCGGGCGGGACATGTGACGCGGACCTCTTTTCCAAGCGCTTGCTCAGGCGCTTATGCCTCCCGGCCCACCTGCTGGGACTCCTCGGCGTCCGGGGGTACGTCCGGAGGGGTGGCTCCCGGCGGGACGGCCCCCGCCGGTGTCGCTTCCGCCGTTGTCGGCAGGCGACGACGCCGACGGTGCTTGAGCAGGGCCCACGGGGCACGGGCGCCGGTGACCTCGGTACCCGCCTGGGACGCCGCGGCCGAGGCAGCCTTCGCCACCGGCAGCATGTCCTCGTCGCGGGTCGCGTCGAGCCGGTCCGTCTCCGGCCACAGATTGAGGACCGCGCACAGCGTGGGCAGGACCGCCATCGCGGCCGTCGCGTACCCCTCGGCCGACGGGTGGTAGTTGTCCGGGCCGAACAGCTCCCGCGGATTCGCCGCGAACTCCGGGCCCAGCAGATCCCCCAGCGAGACCGTACGGGCGCCCTGCTCGACCGCCACGATCGTCTGGGCGGCGGCCAGCTGGCGGCTCACCCGGCGGGCCAGCCAGCGCAGCGGCTGGTACACCGGCTCGATCGTGCCGAGATCCGGGCAGGTGCCGACGACCACCTCCGCCCCGGCCGTACGCAGCCGCCGTACCGCCGCCGCCAGACACCGCACCGACTGGGTCGCGGGCAGCCGATGGGTGACGTCATTGGCGCCGATCATGATCACGCAGACGTCCGGGACCCGGGCCGTGTCCGACAGCAGCAGGGTCACCTGCCGGTCCAGATCGTCCGACCTGGCCCCGGGCAGCGCCACGTTCCACAGATCCACGGGGCGCTCGGCGACCGCCGCGAGCCCCGAGGCGAGCAGCGCCCCCGGAGTCTGCCCCGCCCGCCGTACGCCCTGTCCCGCGGCCGTGGAGTCGCCGAGCATGCCCATGCGCAGCGGCTCCGTCTGCCCGTAGGCCAGTCCGTACCAGCCGTCGCCGCTGGGCGGTACGGGGGCGACTCCGCCGCCGACCGACCGCTTCGCCAACTGGACCTCCGCCAGCAGCAGCCCCACGCCCGCCGCTCCCAGCAGACCGATGCTGCCGCCTCCGTAGGCCGCACCCGCGGCGATCCGCCGCGCCACCCTCGCCCTCGACACAGTCCGAGCCACCTCCTCCGAGCCGCCGTACGCACGAGTACGTGTGCGCACACCAGCTAACTGCCCCGTAAGGACTGTCACCCAATCTCGCGCGTGTGCGCATACGCTGGCCGCACCATCACGGAGACCCCGGAGACTACGGTGCAATTCCACGACTCGATGATCAGTCTGGTTGGCAATACCCCGCTGCTTAAGCTGACCAGCGTGACCGAAGGCATTCAGGCGACAGTCCTGGCCAAGGTCGAATACTTCAACCCCGGCGGTTCGGTGAAGGACCGCATCGCCCTGCGCATGATCGAGGCCTCGGAGGAGAGCGGGGAGCTCAAGCCCGGCGGCACGATCGTCGAACCGACGAGCGGCAACACCGGCGTCGGCCTCGCCATCGTGGCCCAGCGCAAGGGCTACAAGTGCATCTTCGTCTGCCCCGACAAGGTCTCCACGGACAAGATCAATGTGCTCCGGGCCTACGGCGCCGAGGTCGTCGTCTGCCCGACGGCCGTCGATCCCGATCACCCCGACTCCTACTACAACGTCTCCGACCGGCTGGTCCGCGAGACGCCCGGGGCCTGGAAGCCGGACCAGTACAGCAACCCGAACAACCCGCGCTCGCACTACGAGACGACCGGTCCCGAGCTGTGGAAGCAGACGGACGGGAAGATCACCCATTTCGTCGCGGGCGTCGGCACGGGCGGCACCATCAGCGGGACCGGACGCTTCCTCAAGGAGGCGAGCGACGGGCGCGTACGGATCGTGGGCGCGGACCCCGAGGGGTCGGTCTACTCGGGCGGTTCCGGCCGGCCCTATCTGGTCGAGGGCGTCGGCGAGGACTTCTGGCCGACGGCGTACGACCGTACGGTCACGGACGAGATCGTCGCCGTGTCCGACAAGGACTCCTTCCAGATGACCCGGCGCCTCGCCAAGGAAGAGGGCCTGCTCGTCGGCGGCTCCTGCGGCATGGCGGTCGTGGCCGCGCTCAAGGTCGCCGAGGGGCTCGGCCCGGACGATGTCGTGGTTGTCCTGCTGCCGGACAGCGGCCGGGGCTATCTCAGCAAGATCTTCAACGACGAGTGGATGAACGACTACGGCTTCCTGGAGCAGGGCGGCGACGCGGCGAGCGTCGGTGACGTCCTGCGGCACAAGGAGGGCGCCATCCCGACGCTCGTCCATATGCACCCGGAGGAGACGGTCGGCGAGGCCATCGAGGTGCTGCGGGAGTACGGCGTCTCGCAGATGCCGATCGTGAAGCCGGGCGCCGGCCACCCGGACGTGATGGCCGCGGAGGTCATCGGCTCGGTCGTGGAGCGGGAGCTGCTGGACGCGCTGTTCACCCGGCGCGCCTCGCTCGGTGACCCGCTGGAGAAGCACATGTCCTCCCCGCTGCCGCAGGTGGGCTCCGGCGAGCCGGTGGCCGATCTGATGGCGGCGCTGAGCGGTTCGAATGGGTCCGACGCCGCGATCGTGCTGGTGGAGGGCAAGCCGACAGGCGTCGTGAGCAGGCAGGATCTGCTGGCGTACCTCTCGAAGGACGTGAAGTAAGGGCGGGAGGCAGGGACGCGAGCCTCGCCGGGTACCGTCCGGCGGGGCGCCGTGGGCGGGCGAAGGCGCGGGTTCGCGAAAGTGGTACGAGCGCGACACGTCACCGCAGCACCGGCTTAACACGCGTCCGACAGAGTGGCTGTTGTCGGCGTCAAGGACTTCCGGAGCGGCTCCCGGACCTCCATGGACGCCCGGACACGAAACCCGGCCCTGACCCGGAGCGTGTCCCTCGCGGGGACCGTCGTCGTCCCGCCCCCCGGTAACGGGGGTGCGGCGGTCCCCGCGACATACCTCTTTCGCGTGGACCTTCCCCGGCGGGACCGCCCCCGGTGATGTCCACCGGCCGGAGGCTTCGCCCCCGGTCATTCCTCCCAGTCGGAGGCTTCGCGCCGCTTCCGGTCCGGCCAGGGCCGGCCCCGGACGGCGTGCACCGCGTTCACCGCGACGATGCCCAGCCAGCAGACGACCAGCCCCTCGATGCCGGTGTTCACCGCGGCTATGGCGGTCAGCGGAATGGCGAGGACCAGCGAGATCACGCCGAACCCGAAGCGTTCGCCGAACCCCGACCCGGCGGCAGCCGGCCGCTGGCCACCGCCGCGGGCGGCCACCATCTGCTGCTCGGCGAGTCGCCGCCGGACATGGCGGTCGGTCATCCCGTCCATACGCTGTTCCACCTTTTCGAGGAACGACTCGATCAGTGCGGGCTCGTAGTCCGCCCCCAGCTCGTTACGGGCCTGGAGGGTGGCGTCGAGCTCCTTCTTGAGCTCAGGGTCGCGGGCTTCCATGACGGCCACGGTACGGAGCGGGACGTCGTCGGCGCATTGGGGCTAGCCCCCGTTTTTCCCCGAGGAGTCCCGGGGCCCGTTCTCAGGCGGTCGCCAGACCGTGATCCGCCGCCCAGGCGTTCGCGACGTCCTCCGGGTCCTTCTTGTCCTTGTCCACCTGGCGGTTGAGCTCCGTCAGGGCCTCGGTCGTCAGGGCGTTGCCCAGCCGCGCCAGCGCCTTGCGCACGGCGGAGTCGGCCTTGCGGTCGGCGATCAGCGGGACGATGTGCTGGCCGGGGACGAGGTTCTTGGGGTCGGTCAGGACCACCCAGCCCTCGGCGGCGATGTCCGTGTCCGTGGTGAAGAGATTGGCGACATCCACATCGCCCTTTTTCAACGCGCCCTTGACCAGCGGTCCCGAGGAGTCCAGCGACTTGAACTCCTTGAACTCCACCCCGTACACGTCCTTGAGCCCGACGACGCCCACGACCCGCTTCTTCACCTCGGGCGCCGCGCCGATGACCAGCTTGCCGTTCTGCTTCTTCAGGTCCGCCAGCGTTCTGAGGCCGTACTTGTCGGCGGTCTCGCGGGTGACGGCGAAGGCGTCGGAGTCCTCGGCCTTCCCGTACGGGAGGATCTGGAGGCCCGCGGGGAGGACGACGGCGAGGGCGTTCTGCATCTCGCCCTCCTCCGTGGCGGTCGCCTTGGGGTCGAGGTAGTGCAGCAGCGCGCCCTGGTACTCGGGGAGCAGATCGATGTCGCCGCCCTTGAGCGCCGGGATCAGGATCTCGCGGGTGCCGAGGTTGGGGCGGACCGTCGTCTTCACCCCGGCGGAGCCGAGCGCGGCGGCGTAGAGGTAGCCGAGGATCTGGTTCTCGGTGAAGTTGGCGGTGCCGATGGTGATGCCGCCGGCGCTGGAGCCGCCGCCGCTCCCGCCGCCGCCCTGGCCGTCGAGGGAGGTGATCCCGCTGCTGCACGCGGCGAGCGCGGGGACGGCGGCCGCGGCGAAGAGTCCGCCGAGGAGCCTGCGCCGGTTCATGGTGGTGTGTGTGGGTCGGTCCGAAGTCACTGGAGTGGTCTCCCTAGGCGGCGGTGCGGTGGCGGAAGAGGACGCGCTGAAGCCCGGACAGCGCCAGATCGAGGGCCACGGCGACGACCGCGACCAGCACGGCTCCGCCCAGGACCTGGACCAGGTCGCGCTGGGCCAGACCGTCGAAGACGTACCGGCCGAGCCCGCCGAAACTGACGTACGCGGCGATGGTCGCCGTCGCCACCACCTGGATCAGCGCGAGCCGCAGCCCGGTCATGATCAGCGGCAGCGCGAGCGGGATCTCGACCTGGAGCAGCACCTGACGGCCGCGCATGCCCTGGCCCTTGGCCGCGTCCTTCACCTCCGGGTCGACCGCGGTCATCCCGGCGTACGTATTGGTCACGATGGACGGAATGGCGAGGGCCACCAGCGCCACGTACACCGGCGTCATGGACAGCCCGCTGGCCAGGAAGACCAGCACGACGAGCCCGACCGTGGGCAGGGCGCGGCCGAACGAGGCGAGGTTGATGGCGAGGAACGCGCCCCGGCCGGTGTGCCCGATGAGCAGCCCGAGGGGCAGCGCGATCAGCGCGGCGATGACCGTCGCGATCAGCGAGTACTGGAGGTGCTCGGCGAGGCGGTGCCCGATGCCGTCCGGGCCCGTCCACTGCTCGCTCGACACCAGCCAGGAGCCGAGGTCCTTGAAGAGTTCGTACATGTCGGGTCAGGCCTTCCCACTCTTCGGTTGCCGCTGCCTCGTCCAGGGGGTGAGCACGTACTGCACGGCCACCAGCAGGGCGTCCGCGACCAGCGCGAGCAGCAGGGTCAGCACGACGCCGACGACCACCGGGGTGGGGAAGTTGCGCTGGAAGCCGTCGGTGAAGAGCTGGCCGAGGCCGCCGTCGCCGATATAGGTCGCGACGCTGACCAGTGAGATCGACATGACGGTGGCGATCCGTACGCCCGCCATGATCACGGGGAGCGCGAGGGGCAGTTCGACGGTGAGGAGCGTACGCAGGGGGCGCGTGCCCATGGCGACGGCGGCCTCGCGCGCCTTGGCCGGGACGGAGTCCAGTCCCTCGACGGTGTTCCGCAGCAGGACGACCAGCGTGTAGATCGTCAGGCCGATGACGGTGGTGGTCCTGGTCAGCCCGGATACGGGCAGCAGCAGCACGAACACCGCGATGGACGGGATCGTGAACAGGACGTTGGAGAGCCCGAGGAGGAAGCCGCGCAGCGGCCGGACGCGATGGGCGAGCACCGCCAGCGGGAGCGAGATCAGCAGCCCGAGGAGCACGGCGGTCAGGGCGGCCTGGAGATGGGAGAGGGTGAGGGAGGTGAGATCGCCCGCGTGGTCGGATATCCACGCCCACTCGATGGTCATACGGCCCCGCCCGGGGTCTCCGACAGCGGCGCGAGGGGCGCGGCTTCGGCGAGGCTCACGGCCGCCCGCGCCGCTTCCTGGTGCCTGCGGCCCGCGTGCTCATGGATCGCCTCGCGCGAGGTGACACCGGTCAGCACGCCGTCGGCGTCGACCCGGGCTATCAGACCGGACGGGGAGGCGATCGACTCGTTCAGCGCGGCGAGCAGGGAGTCGGTGTCGCGCAGCGGCCGTACGGGCGTGAGCGGGGCGCCGGGGGCGGCGTCCGTGTCGTACGGGTCGAGCCAGCCCAGCGGCTCGTTCCTCGCGGAGACGACCAGACGCGGTTCCGGACCGGGCGGGGGCGTCGGCGCGTCCTCACGTACCGTCGTGGCCCGCTGGAGCGGCACCTCGGCGAGCGTCGTCAGCGAGAGCAGCTTCAGCTCGCGCTCCGCGCCGAGGAAGTCCGCGACGAAGTCGTCGGCCGGCCGGGCCAGCAGCTCGGCGGGGGCGGCGCACTGCACCAGATGGCCGCCGGTCCGGAAGACGGCGATCCGGTCGCCGAGCCGTACCGCCTCGTCGATGTCGTGGGTGACGAACGCGATGGTCTTGTTCAGCTCGCGCTGGAGACGGATCAGCTCGTCCTGGAGCTGGGTCCTCACGACCGGGTCGACCGCGCCGAACGGCTCGTCCATCAGCAGCACCGGCGGATCGGCCGCCAGCGCCCTGGCCACCCCCACGCGCTGCTGCTGGCCGCCCGAGAGCTGGTGCGGGTAGCGCTTGCCCGCCTCGGCGGTCAGCCCGACCGTCTCCAGCAGCTCCGCGGCCCGTGCGCGGGCCTTCTTGCGTCCCCAGCCCAGCAGCAGCGGCACGGTCGCGATGTTGTCGAGGACCGTACGGTGTGGAAAGAGGCCCGACTGCTGGATCACATAGCCGATACCACGCCGCAGCTCGGCGGCGTCCTGTTCGAGCACATCCCGGCCGCCGAGCCGGATGGTCCCGGACGTCGGGTCGACCATCCGGTTGATCATGCGGAGGGTGGTGGTCTTGCCGCAGCCCGAGGAGCCGACCAGGACGGTGATCCCGCCCTCCGGCATCTCCAGTGTGAGGTCGTGAACCGCCGTGGTGCCGTTGGGGAAGCGTTTGTTCACCGCGTCGAATTTGATCATCAGTCGTCCCTTGCCCCGCGTCCCTTGCCCGGCTGCATATAGTCATGCAGAGTTCTCGTTGTCTGAATAGATTGTCAATGCCCCCGGGTAAATCACTCGTTACGGATGGCCGCAGGGCAAGACATAGCGTCCGATAAGGAGGCGTTCGCGCATGATGTCGTCCCACATGATGGACTCATCGGCCTCACGCACCACCCCGAGCACGGCCATCGTCGTACTGGACGGACAGAGCCTCCCGGTGACCGATGTCGTACGCCTGGCCGATGGCGCCGCTCGTCCGGTACCCGGAACCGACGCGATGAAGCGTGTCGAACAGAGCTGGCATGTCGCGCGCGAGCTGGCCGCCTCCGGCCGGGTGTACGGGCGCTCCACCGGCGTCGGCGCCAACCGCACCGAGGCCGTGCCCACCGAGGCCGCCGCCGACCACGGCCTGCGGCTGCTGCGCAGCCACGCCGGCGCCATCGGCGACCCGCTGCCCGCCCGCGAGGTCCGCGCCATGCTCGCCATACGGGCCAACCAGCTCCTCGCGGGCGGCGCCGGACTGCGGCCGACCGTCGTCACCGCCCTCTGCGAGGCGCTGGAGTCCGGCGCGTACCCCGTGGTCAACGAGTTCGGCTCGGTCGGTACGGGCGACATCGCGGCCCTCGCCCAGATGGGTCTTGCCCTCGCCGGTGAACACCCCTGGCAGGGCGGCCGGGCGCCCGAGGCGCAGCCCCTCGACAACAACGACGCCCTCGCCCTGATCAGCAGCAACGCACTCACCCTCGGGCAGTCCGCGCTCGCCCTCCACGAACTGCGCCGGCTGTGCGCCGCCACCGAACTGGTCGCCGCGCTCTCGCTGCTGGCCGTCGACGGCTCGTACGAGGCGTACGCGGAGCCCGTGCACGCCGCGCGCCCGCACCCCGGCTCGTACGCCGTCGCCGCGAACATGCGGGCGATCCTCGGCGCCCCCGAACGGCCGGGACCGCCGCTCGGCCGGATCCAGGACCCGTACGGCTTCCGCTGTGTCCCGCAGATACACGGCCCGGCGCGCGACGCCGCCGACGCGCTGGAGAACGCCCTCGCCGTCGAGATCAACGCCGCCGCCGAGAACCCGCTGATCCGGCCCGGCACGGAGGCGGACCCGATCCCCGCCGCGTACCACCACGGCGGCTTCTATCTGGCCCAGGTCGCGCTGGCGCTCGACCACCTGAGGCTCTCGCTGGTGCAGACGGCGCGGCTCTCCACCTCCCGGCTCTCCGCGCTCAACGAGCCCGCCTTCACCCGGCTGCGGCCCTTCCTCGCCGACGCCGAGCCCGCGAGCTCGGGGGTGATGATCCTGGAGTACGCGGCCGGGGCGGCCCTCGGCGATCTGCGGGCGTTCTCGGCGCCGGCCTCGCTCGGGCACGCGGTACTGTCCCGTGGCGTCGAGGAGCAGGCGAGCTTCGCCTCGCTCGCCGCACGCCAGACCCTGCGCCTGGGGAGCGCGTACCGGCTGGTCGTCGGCTGTGAACTGGTCGCCGCCGTACGGGCCCTGCGCCAGCGCGGACTGCGGCCGGATCCGGGGCTTCCGGTCGGCAGGGCCTTCGAACTGGCCGAGACCGTACTCCAGGACGAGGCCGCCGACCGGCCGTTGACCGATGATGTGACAGCCGCCGCCGCGCTGCTCGACCGGTTCACCGACCTGGTGCCGGACCGGGTGCCGGACCGGGTGACGGATTCGGCGAACGACGCGACGACGACGGCTCCGCCCGGCCGGACCCCGACGGGCGGATCGTGGCCGACCTGGTCATGACCGACCTGGTCATGACCGATCCGGCCATGACCGATCCGGTCATGGGCTTGGCGATGAACGACCTGACGATGACCGAACAGACCGACCCGACTGACCCGACTGACCCGACCGAACAGACCGAACAGACAAGGGGGATCGCATGAGCGACAGCCCTGCCGCCCGACTCCAGCAGCTCTTCGAGGGCCACCGGCTGACCCCCACTCAGCGACGCATCGCGCACAGCATGGTGCGGCGGCCCGCGGACGCGCCCTTCCTGTCGAGCGTCGAGCTGGCGGAGCTGGCGGGGGTCAGCCAGCCGTCCGTCACCCGCTTCGCGGTCGCGCTCGGCTTCGACGGCTATCCGGCGCTGCGCAGACATCTGCGCGATGTCGCGCCCGTCGGCACGGAAGAGGGCGAGTCGACGTACAACGAGTACCAGCAGGCCGTACGCGGCGAGATCGAGAACCTGCGCCAGCTGGCCGAACTCCTCGCCGATCCGGCCCCGGTCGAACAGGCGGGCCGGCTGCTCGCCGCCTCCCGTCCGCTCCCGGTCCTCGGCCTGCGTGCCGCCTCCTCACAGGCGCGCGGCTTCGCCTACTTCGCGGCCAAGGTCCATCCGGACGTACGGCTGCTCGACGAGGGCGGCACGATGCTGGCCGACCGGATCGACGCGGCCGGGACCGCGGGCGCGAGCGCGCTGCTCTGCTTCGCGCTGCCGCGCCACCCGAAGGAGGTCGTGGACGCGCTGGCGTACGCCCGGTCGAACGGGCTGACGGTGGTGACGGTCGCCGACTCGGCGTTCGCGCCGGTGGCCAAACACAGCGACCTGCTGATTCCGGCGGCGGTCGGCACGGGTCTCGCCTTCGACACGGCATGCGCGCCGATGCTGCTGGGGCGGGTGCTGCTGGAGGCGATGTGCGACGGGCTGCCGGACGCGCAGGCGCGGCTGGAGGAATTCGACGCGAGGGCGGCGGCGCGGGGGTTGTTTGTGGAGTAGGGGTTGGGTGAGTGGGTGGTTGGGTGGGTGCGGGTCAGGGCCGAGGGGTAGTCGGGGTGGGCCGGGGGGTTTGGTGGCGGGTGGGGGCCGCCCCTTAGGTTTCAGTTTCGCGGTTGCGGGTTGGGCGTCAAGGGCGCTCCTTCGTCGCGTCGGCTGCGCCGATTCCGCTTCGGGTCACCCTTGACTCCCGCCCCTCCACCGCAAGTGCTGCTTTGAGGGGGGCGGCCCGGGGGGAGGGGTCCCCGGGGAAGCTCCCTTGTCCAAAGGTGTGCTCCCGGCTTTCGGGTGGGTGGGCCCTGCGGGGCGCGCGGCAGTGGAGTGGGGTTGCCCGGCCCCGGCTCAGCGAGCTGATGCGAGTGGGTGGTTGAGACTCATGCCCCGCTGTGCGGGCTCGTTGTCGCCTGCACCTGTCGACGGAGGCAGACGGACCCGCCACCCACCCCCTATGTCCCAGTTTGGCGGGCTGTTCCAGGGCTCTCAGGCCGGTGATGCGTCCTGAGTTCGGTTAAGTCGTTCCCACGACACATCACCGCCTCTGACCGGCCCACTCAGCGCCTCATCAGTCACACCCACCCCACCACCCACACAGCCTCACCAGCGGGGCATGAATCCCCGCCGCCCACGGGGATCAGTCGCTTTGCCGGTGCCGGGCCGCCCCACTCCACTGCTGCGCGCCCCGCAGGGCCCACCGGGCCGCAGGCCGGGAACCGGGCCGGTCCACTAGACAGGCCCCCCGGGACCCCTCCCCCCGGGCCGCCCCCCTCAAAGCTGCACTTGCGGTGGAGGGTTGGGTGTCAAGGGTGGAGCGAAGCGGAATCGGCGAAGCCGACGCGACGAAGGAGCGCCCTTGACGCCCGACCCGGAGCCGCGAAACTGAAACCTGAGGGGCGGCCCCCACCCGCCATGACCGACTCCGGCCCACCCCGACTACCCCTGGCCGCCGCCCCGAGATCGTCGATTCTCAGGAAATGCTCAGAGAACCTCATTAGTCTGCGCGCCACAACACAGGCTTGAGGAGGCGGATCGTGGGGCGCGGAGGGCAGTCTCTGGCACGGGTGGCCGTGATCGTACGGGCCGGTGCGGTACCGATGTGGTGGCTGGGGGTTCTCGCCACCGGGATCGGTGTCCTGCTTCCCGGACTGACCGGGCGCAGGATCGGCGGCTATACCGGAGCGGCGCTGTTCGTGGTGTGCGTCGCGGTTGTCGCGTTCGGGCGCCGGCGCCGGTACACCGAGTGGGCGGACCGTGCCGAGCGGGCGGGGAAGTTTGACTTCCTTCAGGACCGTGCCGTGACGCTGCGCAACTGGCGCCGGGCGAACCGCTGGTGGCTGCTGGCCGCTTTCCTCGTCGCGGTCGGGAGTTCGTTCGCGCTGCCCGGTGCCGGGGGCCCGGCCCTGGCGGGCGTGGGTGTCGGGCTGTGGCTCAAGGCCGGCTGGCTGGGGCGGCGGGAGCGCCGGGACGATGTGCTGCTGTGGGTGCGTACCGACTGGGTCGGCACCGGGCACCCCGTGGGCAAGAAGGTCAAGGGCTACCGGACCACGGGGACCGCGGCCGGTGACGCCGTGCCCGGCGGGGCACGGCGCCGCCGCTGAACAGCGGCGCGGCCGGTCGGCGGCGCGGGCCGCGCGTGACGCGGTCCCGCGCGCGGGCCTCTCAGACTTCCAGCTCGGCTTCGATTCTCATCAGCTGATGACGCGCCATCGCCAGATTCGCCCGTGACTTGTCCAGCGCCAGATAGAGGAACAGACCGCTGTTGCCACGCCCCTTGAGCAGCCGTATCAGGTGGTACTGGTTGCCGAGGGTGATCAGTATGTCCTCGATCTCGTCCTTCATGCCGAGCATTTCCATGGTGCGGAACTTGGCCCGGACCACATCGGTGTTGCCGGCCGCGGCCACCGTCAGATCGAGGTCCTTGCCGCCGCCGACCGTGCCGAGAGCCATTCCGCTGGAGTAGTCGACGAGGGCGGCTCCGAGGGCGCCTTCGATCACGGTGGTGGCCTGCTTGAGGGCGGCTTCGGTGTTGGCCATGAGTGTCGCACTTCCTTTCCGTCCGGTACGGGTGGTCCGGGAGGTCCCCGGGGCCCGGGTGACGCGTGTTCCGCGTGAGGTGGGGGCTGGCATGGGTCAGGCGTTCTCCAGGCGTTCCAGAGCGCCGTCGACCAGTTCGCCGATCCGGGTGCTGGACCGCCGCGCCTCCAGATGGAGCCGGCCCACATTGATCGTGGGCTCCGCCAGCAGCGTCAGCACCGCCGAGGCGCCCGCCGCGTAGGTCGCGACGTACCCCAGCTCGCCCCGGATCAGCAGTTCCCGGAATCCGCCCTGGCCGGTGGTGTCCGTGAGGCGCAGCGCGACGCCCAGCGCCGCGGCGGTGAGCGCGGCCACGCCCTCCGCCTCCACCTCGGCCGTGTCCTGGGCGAGCACCAGACCGTCGGTACTGGCCGCGAGCGCGCCGGTGAGCTGCGGGAGGCGGGCCCGCAGGCGCCTCAGCTCGCCCAGTACCTCGGCTTCCGCCGTCATCAGCTGTCTCCTCTCGGCACGTGCCCGCAGCGCGCGCCTCATGACGGCGTGGCGTGGTCCGGCACGACATCGGACGCGCGCGTCCTGGCCCGGTGGATGGAACGGGGAGTCACAGGCTTGCCTCCAGGGCGTCGCGGAGCCGGCGTAACAGGTCGATGTCCGGATCGGCCGAGACCGTCGCCACCCAGGAGGGGACCGCCGAGGGCGTGGCCGCCGCCGGTTCCGCGGGTGTCTCGACCAGTCCGGCCGCGGCCAGCCGGCGGATGTCCAGCAGGGTGTGGAACGCGGGTCTGCCCAGTGCCCAGGCGATGGCCAGGGGAGTCCGTACCCCGTCCGCCAGCTCCAGCAGCGCCCGTTGACGGCGGGTGACCGCCTGGCCCGGCGCCGCCTCGCGCGTCCGTACGGGCGCGGTGTCCACGGCCGCGTACGGCCAGACCTGGTCGAGGAGTTCGCGTCTGCGCCGGGTCTCGCGCTCGACGGCGGAGGCGGTGACGGGCCGTACGGGACCGATCCAGTGCGCCACGCCGTAACGGAAGCGGGTGGGCCCGCTGCCGGGGGCGAGCGCGAAGTAGGCGGCGTCGAACAGCGCGCCCAGATGGCAGATCTCCAGCTCTCCGCCGCCGATGCGGCCGCTGTCGACCAGGAAACGGCCCACCTCGCGGCGGGCGCCGGCCCGGTCGACCGCCTCCTCCCAGCCCGCGCGCGGCAGTCGGCCGCCGGCGGTGAGCAGGACGTCGACCCCGGGGGCGGCGGGGCTCTCGGCGTGTACGACACGGCCGTCGGCGAGATAGAGCGTGCCGTGGTCGCGCAGGAGCGCTCCGGTGGCGCGTTCGCCGGCCAGCCGGACGAGCATCGGGGAGACCGTGGAGTGCGTGGAGTGCGTGGGCGCCGCCGTCATCCCAGTACCAGCCGTTCCGCCAACTGCCCCAGCCGTAACCGGGCCAGGGCGAGGTTTCCGGTGTCGCGGTCGAGCCAGAGATGGAGGAAGACGCTGCTGTCGAACGTCGTCTCGACGAAGGTCAGCAGGTGATAGCCGGTGCGGGTGGTGACGATGAGGTCTTCGACGGGCGGGCCCTTGTGGCCGGCCGCGGCGGCGGGCGCGAAGGCCGTGTACTCCGCGGCGGCTCTGGCCAGTTCGGCCGTCTCGGCGGCCGTCGCCTCATGGTCGCCGTTGGGTGATTCGCCCGCCGTGCCGAGCGCGAGACCACTCGTCCAGTCCACGATCGCGGCGCCGCGCGCTCCCGGCAGGTTCATGGCCTCCTGTAGGCACGCGTCGATTCCGGGCACGCGGACTCCCCTCCCAGCCGGGCGTGCGGGCGCACTGTCGTGCGGCAGTGACCGTGAGATTACGCAACGTCGGTGCGGGGGGAGGAGGTTCTGGCATTTTCCATCGGAACATGCGTGCCGGGCCGCCGGGGACCGGCCACTTCCGGCCGCCCCGGTCGCCGCCGGTCGCCTTCCGCCGTCTTCGGTCGTATCCGGTGGTTCTCGGCCGTCTCGGCTGTCCCGGCCGTGGCTCAGTCGTCGAGGAGGAGCGCGTCGGCGTATCCGCCGCCCGACTCGCCGACGATCTCCGCGACCGTCTGCGCGGCCCGCACGGTCGCGAAGCGCACCCCGCCACCGGCCGCGCCCGGAGTCGTCACGAAACCGTGGACGCCCGGCCTGGCCAGGCTGTTGTACGCGTAGTGGTTGGAGAAGTAGTACGCGCCGGTGTCGAGGGCGGCCACCAGATCGCCCTGCTCAAGCAGGGGCACCGGCCGGTTCTCGGCGAGCAGATCGCCCGCGAAACAGGCCGGGCCCGCGATGTCCTGGGCCACGGCGGGGCCTGTCTTGGGCCGTCCCCCGGCGTCGTACGCGGCGATGCGCAGCGGCCAGGAGGCGGGGTCGTAGACGGTACGGGTGGCGACCTGTGCACCCGCGTGCGTCACCGCGATCGGGCGGCCACCGGCGGACTTGGCGTATTCGACGCGCGCGAGGACCGTGCCGTGCTTGGCGAGCAGAGAACGGCCGAATTCGGTGACCAGTCCGTAGCGGCCGTCGAGCAGTCCGGGGACGGTCTCGCTCAGCAGCCGGGCGTAGTCCGCGTACGTCGGTGTCTCCTCGTCCGAGCCGAAGTTGACCGGGAGGCCGCCGCCGATGTCGAGGGTGTCGATCTGCCGGTGGCCGGCCGCCGCGTTGATCTCCTCGGCCAGTTCGTACACCGTCCGTACGCCCTCGGTCATGCGCTCCAGCGGGACGCCCTGCGAGCCGGAGTGGGTGTGCAGCCGGGTCAGCCAGGGGCGGTCCAGATACGCCTGGACGACCCAGGCGCGGGCGCCCTCGTCGCGCAGCGCGATCCCGAACTTGGAGGTGGCGGTGGCGGTGGACAGGGCGCCGATGGATCCGCCGCCGACCTGCGCGTTGATCCGCAGTCCGAGGGGGGAGGCGAGGGGGCCCGAGCCGGGTCCGGAGCCCGGACCTGGGCCCCGGCCCGCGCCGGAGCCGATCAGTGCGTCGATCCGCGCCAGCTCCTGGGGGTTGTCGGCGTTGACCGCGATGCCGAGCGCGAGCGCTTCGCGCAGCTCGGCGGTGGTCTTGGCGGGGGAGTCGAGGACGGTGTGGCCGGGCCGTATGCCCGCCGCCCGGGCGAGGGCCAGCTCGCCGGGGCTCGCGACCTCGGCGCCGATGCCCTCCTCGCCGAGCAGGCGCACCACGGCCACCAGGGGCGCGGCCTTCACCGCGAAGGCGTGCAGGACGGCGGTGCCGGGGGCGGTGACCTCGTCGAAGGCGGCACGGAGAGCGGCGGCGGAGGCGCGGATTCCGGCCACGTCGAGCAGAGCGACGACGGGCTCGGCCTCGCTGATGAGACCCTGCGTCACGGCGGCCCGTACGGCGAGGTCCCGGCGGGCCGCCGTACCGAGGGGCGCGTCGGAGGCCACGTCGTGGGCTGCTCCGGGGGTCACGACGGGGGTCACCCCGGGGGCGGCGTCCGTACCGCCGTCCGCGGAGCCATGGGTGCCGTCCGTGCCGTGCGGGGTAGTGCCACCGTTGTGCTGAACCGAAGCCATGAGTGCCAGCCAATCATCCGCCGACCGCTCACGCAGCTGTTGACTACAAGTATTCATCCGACGAGGATGTGAATAGATTGGCCAACAGATCGGTCGGCGGACCAGCCGGCGGATTCACCACGGAGGAGGCATCGCCATGTCAGGACCCCGACCCGTACGGGCTCCGCGCGGTACGGAACTGAGCGCCCTGGGATGGCAGCAGGAAGCCGCCCTCCGCATGCTCCAGAACAACCTGGACCCGGAGGTCGCCGAGCACCCGGACAAGCTCGTCGTCTACGGCGGCACCGGCAAGGCCGCCCGTGACTGGCGCTCCTTCGACGCGATGGTGCGTACGCTCCGCACCCTCAAGCAGGACGAGACGATGCTCGTTCAGTCCGGCCGCCCGGTCGGGGTGATGCAGACCCATGAGTGGGCGCCGCGCGTCCTGCTCGCCAACTCCAATCTGGTCGGCGACTGGGCGAACTGGGAGGAGTTCCGGCGCCTGGAGGCCCTGGGCCTCACCATGTACGGGCAGATGACGGCCGGATCCTGGATCTATATCGGCACGCAGGGCATCCTCCAGGGCACCTACGAGACGTTCGCCGCCGTCGCCGCGAAGAGGTTCGGCGGGACGCTCGCCGGGACCATCACCCTCACCGCCGGTCTGGGCGGCATGGGCGGCGCCCAGCCGCTGGCCGTCACCATGAACGACGGCGTCGCGATCTGTATCGACTGCGACCCGCGCGCCATCGAGCGCCGCATCGAGCACCGCTATCTCGATGTACGGGCCGAGAGCCTGGAGCACGCGCTCCAGCTGGCGACCGAGGCACGCGACGCGCGCCGTCCGCTCTCCATCGGCCTGCTCGGCAACGCGGCGGAGCTGCTGCCCCGGATGCTCGCCGAGGGCGCCCCCATCGACATCGTCACGGACCAGACCTCTGCCCATGACCCGCTGGCCTATCTGCCGCTCGGCGTCGACTTCGACGAGATGGCCTCGTACGCCGCCGAGAAGCCCGCCGACTTCACCCAGCGCGCCCGGGAGTCCATGGCCCGGCACGTCGAGGCGATGGTCGGCTTCATGGACGCGGGCGCCGAGGTCTTCGACTACGGCAACTCCATCCGCGGCGAGGCCCAACTCGCCGGATACGACAGGGCCTTCGCCTTCCCCGGCTTCGTGCCCGCCTATATCCGGCCGCTGTTCTGCGAGGGCAAGGGGCCGTTCCGCTGGGCCGCGCTCTCCGGCGAGGCGTCCGACATCCACAAGACGGACAAGGCGATCCTCGACCTCTTCCCGGAGAACGAATCCCTGCACCGCTGGATCAAGATGGCCGGCGAGCGCGTCCACTTCCAGGGGCTGCCGGCCCGGATCTGCTGGCTCGGCTACGGCGAGCGCGACAAGGCGGGCGAGCGCTTCAACGACATGGTCGCCTCCGGTGAGCTGGCCGCCCCGCTGGTCATCGGGCGCGACCATCTGGACTGCGGCTCGGTCGCCTCCCCGTACCGCGAGACGGAGGCCATGCTCGACGGCTCCGACGCCATCGCCGACTGGCCGCTCCTCAACGCCATGGTCAATGTCGCCTCCGGTGCCTCCTGGGTCTCCATCCACCACGGCGGCGGCGTCGGCATGGGCCGCTCCATCCACGCCGGCCAGGTCTCGGTGGCCGACGGCACCGAGCTCGCGGGCGAGAAGATCCGCCGCGTCCTGACCAACGACCCGGGCATGGGCGTCATCCGCCATGTCGACGCGGGCTACGACCTCGCGGAAGAGGTCGCCGACGAGCGTCACGTCCGCGTCCCGATGCGGGAGGGCGAGTGACCGCGTCGCTCCCTCCCGAGCCGGGGCACGCCGAGCGCGCCCCCGGTGACGTCGGGCGCGCCCCGGGTGACGCCCGCCGACCCCCCTCCTTCCAGGAGATGTGGCGCGAGCTCGCGCCGCTCGGACGTGACTCCGGCAGCGGCGGCTACCGGCGATACGCCTGGACCGGCGCCGATGCCGAGTGCCGCGCCTGGTTCCGCGCACAGGCCGAGGCCCGGGGGCTGGCCTACGAACTCGACCGCAACGGCAACCAGTGGGCCTGGCTCGGCGATCCGCTCGCCGGGGACGCCGTCGTGACGGGGTCGCATCTGGACTCCGTACCCGACGGCGGCGCCTTCGACGGGCCGCTCGGTGTGGTCTCCTCCTTCGCCGCACTCGATGAACTCCGCGCCAGAGGCGCGCGGTTCGGCAGACCCCTCGCCATCACCAACTTCGGTGACGAGGAAGGCGCCCGCTTCGGTCTCGCCTGCGTCGGCTCCCGGCTCACCGCCGGACAGCTCACCGTCGAGCAGGCCCATGAGCTGCGCGACGGGGACGGCATCACGCTGCCCCGGGCGATGGAGGCCGCCGGCCACGACCCGGCCACCCTCGGACCCGACCCCGAACGCCTCGCCCGGATCGGCGCGTTCATCGAGCTGCATGTCGAGCAGGGCCGCGCCCTCGACCTCTCCGGCGACCCCGTCGGGATCGCCTCGGCGATCTGGCCGCACGGCCGCTGGCGCTTCGACTTCCGGGGAGAGGCCAACCACGCGGGCACCACCCGTCTCGCCGACCGTCGCGACCCGATGCTGACCTACGCCGAGACGGTGCTCGCCGCCCGCCGCGAGGCCGAACTCGCCGGAGCCCTCGCCACGTTCGGCAAGATCTCCGTCGAGCCCAACGGCGTCAACGCCATCCCCTCCCTCGTCCGCGGCTGGCTGGATTCCCGCGCCGCCGACCAGTCCGCGCTGGACACCGTGGTCGCCGGTATCGAGGCCGCCGCCCGCGCCTGCGCGGACCGGGCCGGTATCGAGCTGTCTGTCGTACGGGAGTCCTTCACCCCCGTGGTCGAGTTCGAGCACGCACTGCGGGACGAGCTGGGCAAGATCCTCGGGCAGCGCCCCGGCGGCGGCGCACCCGTACCCGTCCTCGGCACCGGCGCCGGGCATGACGCGGGTATTCTGTCCGGCTCCATCCCTACCGCCATGCTGTTCGTACGCAACCCCACCGGGGTCTCCCACTCCCCGGCCGAATCCGCGGCCGAGGACGACTGCGTGGCCGGGGTCCTGGCACTCGCCGACGTACTGGAAGGACTCCTGTACGCATGACGCACCCCACAGCGGCACCGGGCCGGGCCGTGCCGGGCGCGCCCGCCGAGCTCGTCTACTGGCTGGAGCACGCCTGGCTCGGCACGCACGTCGAGCCGGGGGTCGCCGTCGGCGTCACGGACGGCCGGATCACCGACGTCCGTACCGGCGTCATGACCCCGCCGCCCGGGGCCACGGTCCTGCGCGGACTGACCCTCCCCGGGCTGGCCAACGCCCACTCCCACGCCTTCCACCGCGCCCTGCGCGGCACCGTCCAGGTCGGCTCCGGCACCTTCTGGACCTGGCGCGAGATCATGTACGCGATCGCCGCCAAGCTCACCCCCGACTCCTATTACGCGCTCGCCCGCGCCGTGTACGCCGAGATGGCGCTCGCCGGGATCACCGCCGTCGGTGAATTCCACTACCTCCACCACACCCCGGACGGCACTCCGTACGACCGGCCGAACGCGATGGGGGAGGCACTGATCGCGGCGGCGGCCGAGGCCGGGATCCGGATCACGCTGCTGGACACCGCCTATCTCTCCTCCGGCATCACGAAGCGGCCCGGCGGCGCGCCCCTGGACCACCATCAGCTCCGCTTCTCCGACGGAACGGCCACCGACTGGGCCGAGCGCGCCTCGGACCTCGCCTCGGCCCACAAGGACAGCGCCCACGCCCGGATCGGCGCGGCGATCCACTCCGTACGCGCCGTACCCGCCGAACAGCTCTCCACCGTCGCCGACTGGGCCGAGGCCCACCGGGCCCCGCTGCATGTGCATCTCTCCGAGCAGACCGCGGAGAACGACGCCTGCCTCGATGCGCACGGCCGCACCCCCACGCGTCTGCTCGCCGATCACGGCGTCCTCGGCGCCCGTACCACCGGCGTGCACAACACCCATCTCACCGACGAGGACATCGCCCTGCTGGGCGGCGCCCGTACCGGCACCTGCATGTGCCCCACCACGGAACGCGATCTGGCCGACGGCATCGGCCCCGCCGCCCGCCTCCAGCGCGCGGGCTCGCCGCTGTCGCTCGGCAGCGACAGCCACGCCGTCATCGACATCCTCGAAGAGGCCCGCGCGATGGAACTCGACGAACGGCTGCGCACCCGCACCCGCGGTCACTGGGCGGCCGCCGCCCTCCTGCGCGCCGCGACCGCCGACGGCCACGCGGCCCTCGGCTGGCACGAGGCGGGCAGGATCGAGCGAGGCGCGCTCGCCGATCTCACCACCATCGCCCTGGACTCGGTCAGAACAGCCGGCACGCTCACCCGGCTCGGAGCGGAGACAGCCGTATTCGCCGCCTCCGCGGCGGATGTACGCCACACCGTGGTCGGCGGTCGCCGGATCGTACGGGACGGTGTCCACGCTCTCGTACCGGATGTGCCCAAGGCCCTCGCCGATTCGATCGCAGCCCTGCGCGGCTGACGCCGCGGACGCCGCCGAAGGAGAACAGCGTCACGATGACGAGCACCACCACGGCGGGCACCACCGCCCTCACCAACATCGCCAGTCTGGTCACCAACGACCCCTCCCTCGGTGACGGAACCCCCATCGGTCTGATCCAGGACGCGGCCGTCGTCATCGACGGCGACCGCGTGGTCTGGGTCGGTGAATCAAGCAAAGCACCCGCCACTGACAATGCCGTCGACGCCGGTGGCCGGGCCGTGATCCCGGGCTTCGTGGACTCCCACTCCCATCTGGTCTTCGCGGGTGACCGCACTCAGGAGTTCAACGCCCGGATGTCCGGACGCGCCTACTCGGCCGGCGGCATCCGCACCACCGTCGCCGCGACCCGCGCCGCCACCGACACCGAGCTGAGCGCCAATGTCGCGCGCTATCTGGCCGAGGCGCTCCGCCAGGGCACCACCACCCAGGAGACCAAGTCCGGTTACGGACTGACCGTCGAGGACGAGGCCCGCGGCCTCCGTATCGCCCGCGCGCAGACCGACGAGGTCACCTACCTCGGCGCGCATATCGTCCCGCCCGACCACGCCGACGATCCCGCCGCGTATGTCGCCCTCGTCACCGGCGAGATGCTGGACGCCTGTGCCCCGTACGCCCGTTGGATCGATGTCTTCTGCGAGAAGGGCGCCTTCGACGGCGACCAGGCCCGCGCGATCCTCACCGCCGGTGCCGCGAAGGGCCTGCACCCCCGCGTCCACGCCAACCAGCTCTCGTACGGTCCCGGCGTCCAGCTCGCCGTCGAACTCGACGCCGCGTCCGCCGACCACTGCACACATCTGACCGACGCGGACGTGGACGCCCTCGCCCAGGGCGCGACCGTGGCCACGCTGCTCCCCGGCGCCGAGTTCTCCACCCGCGCCGCCTGGCCCGACGCCCGCCGCCTCCTCGACGCGGGCGCGACCGTCGCCCTCTCCACCGACTGCAATCCCGGCTCGTCGTTCACCTCGTCCATGCCGTTCTGTATCGCCCTCGCCGTACGCGACATGGGCATGACCCCGGACGAGGCGGTCTGGTCGGCCACCGCGGGCGGTGCGGCGGCCCTGCGCCGCCAGGACATCGGCCGCCTCACCCCGGGCGCCCGCGCCGACCTCGCCCTCCTCGACGCCCCGAGTCATGTGCATCTGGCCTACCGGCCGGGGGTCCCCCTGGTCACGGGGGTCTGGCGGGCCGGCGAGCGGGTCCACTGAGCCAGGGGCGGTCGAAGCAGGCTCCGCCGTGGCCGGGCCGCTCCCCTCGCGGCCCGGCGGCCCGCCGCGCCGCTACCCCTTCAGTACGGCGACCTCGTCGATCTTCGCCCGCAGCCTCCGTACCGCCTGCGTCTTCGCGTACGGCTTCAGCCTGCGCCGCATCGTCTCGAAGTGCTCGTCACCCCGTGCCGACGAGACATGCTCGTAGTCCTCCAGGAACTGCCACCAACTCCCGCACGCGGCCTCCAGATGCCCCAGCTCCAGCTGGCGCTGCGCCAGCACCGCGAGGAAGTGGACCCTGCCCTGCCGCTCGTTCTTCTGCTGCGCCTTCAGGGACTGCTGGAGCGCGGATATCGACCCCGGCAGATCCTTGAACTCGTACAGCACATGGGACGTGTGGAACAGATACGCCGTCGTGTCGTAGCCGCCGACCGACTCACGCCGGTTGTCCGCCTTCGTCAGCGCCGTCTCGGTCTCCCGGAGCCGGGTGAACGCCTGCCGCTTGTCGCCGACCATCGCCGCCGAGTGTGCCTGCTGCCCGGAGAGGAAGGCCCGCAGCCGCGGCCCGGCCTTCGGGGACGCCTCGGCGGCCGAGTCGGCCAGCTCCAGCGCGCGCTTGCCGTACCCGAGATTGGACGCCTGGAGGGACATACCGCGCAGCGTGCGGCAGTAGGTCGTGTGGTCCTCGGCGGCGCCCGCCAGCTCCAGTGCCCTGAGGTAGTACTGCTGGCCGAGTCCGTGCGCCCGCTCGTACATCGCCATCCACCCGGTCAGATAGACCAGATCGGAGGCCGCCGACAACATGTCGCTCCGAACGCCCTCCGGGGCCTCGGCCTTGAGCCACGGCATGACCGTGTTCACCAGAAACGCGGCCGCCATCGGACGCGCGTGCCCCCCGCCGAGTTCATCGAGAATGTCCGCTATTCGATCGGTCATCGTACGTACGGCCTGTACTTGCGGCGCGCCGATCCGGGCCGTCCGTTTGCCGGGGGGCGCCGACGGCGCGGAAGCGGCGTGCGCCAAATCCGGGAACAGCGGCACCACGATCGCGGCCGAGAACAGTCCAGCGGCAATCAAACTGCGACGCGACGGGTCCATGTCGGCCCTTCCCATGTCGACCAGTTCTTCGAACGTGTTGACGCCGGAAGTGCCGGAAGTGCCGGAAGTGCCGGTGGGGCCGTACCCGTAGGAGCCGGGCAGGCCGGAGCCCGCCGGGAGGTGCCCGGAGGCGGCGACCGGCAGTCCGGCCTCCGCATGGGTGACCGGACGTCCGAGCTTACGCGCGAACGCCTCCACGATCAGTGGTCTGACCTGCTCCTTCGGGGTGGTGCCCGCGACCCAGTGGGAGACCGCGGACTGGTCGTAGCGCAGCTGGAGCCCGGCTTCCGCGCCGATGCGATTGACTATCTGCGCGAACTGCGCACGGGACCATTTCGCCTGCTCAAGCAGGGAGGCCAACCCTGCATTGGGTGTGCGTGAGTGACGTGAGTTACTCGCCATGCCTTTAACTCCCCCAAGCGTTCATGGCTTTCATTCTCGGACCTGCCCTCCACGGTACCCGGGGAGGGTAATAACGCGGTTTTCTCTTCAAGTAGACGCCGAACACACGAAGAGAGCGGGGGGCCAAGGTGACCACAGTGACAGACCGCAGAGCCGGAGGCACAGAGGAAAACGCTCATAGGAAGGCATTGGCATATGACGATATCGCCTTCGATGTCATAGCCTTGAACGTCGACCGCGCGCTCGCCCCGCACCGCCTGATGCCGCCGCCTGTGGAGATCACCGATCTCACCAACCGGCTGGTCAACCATGGGGCGTTGCTCGTCGGGTTCGTGGAGCGGATCCCCGAGACCGAGCACACGGTCCGGGCGAAGGGCGCGCTGAAGGACTGGTACGACCTGACCGGCAGCGGGCCCGGCGACGGCGCCATGGCGAACTGGGTCCACATGCGAGCCCTGGCCCGTATGTGCCGCACGTTCATGGACTACTTGCACGAACGTGAAGGGCGACACCGAACATGACTCCGGAAGCGAAGCACCAGGCGTGGTTCGTCGTCGCGGTCTGCACGCTGGGGATCACCATCGCCCTGGCCGTCGGGCTGCGCCTTTAAGGCGTCTCGTCGCCGATCACGGCTGCGGCGGGCTCAACTACCTCAGCACCACCGGCAGTTCCCGCACGCTGTTGCCCACAAAGCTCCTATGACGCGGAAGCTCTTCCTCCGGGACCGCGACCCTCAGGTCCGGGAAGCGACTGAACAACCGCCGCAGCGCGATCGTCGTCTCCATCCTCGCCAGCGGTGCGCCCAGACAGTAGTGCGCACCGTGGCCCAGAGAGAGATGTCGCGTGGTGGAGCGCGTACGGCGCCCGATGTCGAAACGGTCCGCGTCCGGGCCGTGGGCGGCGGGATCACGGCCGGCGGCGGAGAAGCCGGCCAGCACAGGAGTGCCCGCCGGAATCAGCGTGCCGTCCACCGTCAGGTCCCGGGTCGGATAACGGAACGGGAAGAAACTGACCGGACTGTCCCAGCGCAGCGTCTCCTCGACCGCGTCCGTCCAGTCGGCGCCACCGGCCCTGATCAGCTCCAACTGGTCCCGGTGGGCGCAGAGTGCGCGCACCGCGTTGGTGATCAGATTGAGCGTGGTCTCATGACCGGCGATGATCATCACGATCATCGTGCCGATGAGTTCGGCCTCACCGAGCCGGTCGCCGTCCTCCTCGCGCGTGGCGATCAGTGCGCTGGTGAGGTCATCCCCCGGACGGGCCTTGCGCGAAGCCGCCACGGCGGACAGCACCGCCACCATCTCGCGGTTCGCGGCCACCGCTTCCTCGGGGCCGATGTCGGTCGCGACCACCTGGTTCGAGAGCACATGCAGCCGGTCCCGGAACTCCTCGTCCACGCCGAGCAGTTCACTGATGACGCGCATGGGCAGCGGCAGCGCGAAGAGCGCCCTCAGATCTACTGCGCCGTCCACGGCGCCGTCCGCACCATCACTACCCGCACCGTCGCGATCCGCTCCGGCCGCCGCAGCCTCCACCCCGTCCAGCAGCTCGTCGGTCAGCCGCTCGATGCCGGGTCGCAGCGCCTCCACCCGCCGGGCCGTGAACGCCTTGCTCACCAGTGAACGCAGCCGCCGGTGGTCGTCGCCGTCCGAGGTGACCATGCCCTGAACGGTCGCGAAGGTCCGCAGCGGCCAGCCGTCCGGAATCCGCCCCTCGCGCAGCGCGGTGAAGTGCCGGGCGTTCTTGGCGACGTCCGGGTGGCCGATGAACTCTTTGAGCGCTTCGTGCCCGAGCACCGCTGCCGCCGGTACGTCCCCGGGGAGCAGCACCTCGGCCGCGGCGCCCTTCGCCAGCAGCGTGGCGTTGGCGGCGTGCGGGCAGCCGCCGGACGAGTCCATCCGGTGGGGCGTGGAGTGCGTGGAGTGTGTCGAGTGCGGGGAGTGCGACGCGGGCTGTGGCGTATATGACGCGGTCATCGGACACTCCCTCCCGGCACGGGTCGATCCGATCCTATGAGGGACCGGGGGGCCCGGCACAGGAGCTGTTCCGGCCTCTTCCCACCGTCTTCCGGCCTGTTACTGCCTGTTCCCGCCCGTTGTCCCGGAGTGATTTGGGCGGGTACCGTCCTTTCGGGGCGGGGACGCGACCGGGGGGTCGAAGTGAGCGATCTACGTGATGCCGCGCGCACGCGGGTCGAGATCGAGGTGGTGGCGCCGGGGGAGCTGACCGACCCGGACATCAGGGCCTGGCGTGCGTTACGCGCCGCGTCCGGCGCGCCTGCCAACCCGTTCATGGAACCGGAGTTCACCCGCGCGGTGGGCCGTGTGCGACCGGCGTCGCGCGTAGCGGTCCTGCGGGAGCGACAGGGGGACGGCGGGCCCGTCGGCTTCTTCCCTTACGAGAAGGGCCCGTTGGGATACGGGCGGGCGATCGGTCTCGGGGTCTCCGACTGCCAGGGCGCGGTGCTCCGTACCGGTCTGCCGCTGACCGCGCGCGAACTGCTCGGCGGCTGCTCGCTCGCGGCCTGGGAGTTCGACAACCTGGAAGCGGGGCAGGGGCTGTTCGTGCCGTCGGCCGCCGAGGGGTTCGAGTCGCCGGTGATCGAGGTCGGGGAGGGGTACGCCGCGTACGAGGCGGGTCTGCGCGCGCGGTCGCCCACGTTCCTCCGTACGACCACCGCGAAGGAGCGCAGGCTCGGCCGGCAGGCGGGCGAGGTCCGCTTCGTCTTCGACGAACGCGATCCGGCCGCCCTGCGCGCGCTCATGGCGTGGAAGTCGGCGCAGTACCGCAGGACAGGCCGTCGCGACCGGTTCGCCCAGGAGTGGATCAGCGGGCTGGTACGGCTGCTCGCGGACACCCGTACGCCCGGCTGCTCCGGGGTGCTCTCCGTGCTGTACGCCGCCGGCCGGCCCGTCGCCGCGCACTTCGGACTGCGCTCGCGCACGGTGCTGTCCTGCTGGTTCCCGGCCTACGACCCCGAGTTCGCCAGGTTCTCGCCGGGGCTGATCCTGCATCTGCGCATGGCCGAGGCCGCCGCGGCGGCGGGCATCGGCATGCTGGATCTGGGGCGTGGCGCGGCGGAGTACAAGGACGCGCTGAAGACGGGCGGGCTACGGGTGTACGAGGGTTCCGCGGCGCGCCGGGGCGCGCGGGCGGCGCTCTCCTGGCTGGGCAGGGAGCCCTCCCGCAGGGCGCACAGCTTCGTACGGAGCAGGCCGAGGCTGGCGGGATACGCGCAGCGGACGCTGAAGCGGCTGGGCCGGCTGCGGGCCGGACAACGGACCGGACGACGCGCTGGACGACGCGCTGGATGACGGGCTGGATGGCAGGCCGGGGCGACCGGCAGGGCGGGCAGGACCCACGGGGGAGCAGATGACGTATCCATCCACAGCGGCGTTCGCGTCAGCCGCGTTCGCGTCCGTCGCCGTCGCCGAACTCGATCTCGACGGCCCCGGCGGCCCGGTCCTCTCCCTCGCCCCCGCGCCCGGCGGGTCGCCCCTCGGCGAGGGGTATGTCTACGCGCTCGTACGGCTCAGGGGCCGCCCCGCCGCCACCGTGCTCGGCCGGGTCGGGACGGGGGAGGACCCCGCCGAGGTGCTTACGGCCGCATTCCGCGCGCGGAAGGGCCGGACCGACCGGACTGAAGGGAGAGACCGAACCGACGGGAGAGACCGGACCGAGCGGAAGGATCCGGGCCGATGCGAGCCGGCGCCCGCCGGCGAGCCGTACGCCCCGCCCCGCACCACCGTCGTCGTCGCGACCCGTGAGCGCGCGGGACAGCTCGCCCGCGCCCTCGACTCGCTCCTCGCACAGGACCACCCGGACTTCCGCGTCCTCGTCGTCGACAACGCGCCCGTCACGTCCGCCACCCGTGACCTCGTGACATCCCGCTACGCGGGCCGCGTCGACTACGTACACGAACCGCGCCCCGGGCTGGCCCTCGCCCACAACCGCGGTCTCGACGACACGGACGGCGCGGTCGTCGCCTTCACCGATGACGACGTGATCGCCGACCCGCACTGGCTCACCGCGCTCACGACGCCCTTCGCGGCGGACCCCGGCCTCGGGTGTGTCACCGGCCTGATCCTGCCCGCCCGGCTCACCACCCCCGCCCAGATCCTGCTGGAGAGCCATGGAGGCTTCGCCAAGGGTTTCGAGCCGCGTGTGTACGACCCGGCCCGGCCGCCCGCCGACGAACCGCTCTTCCCGTTCGCCGCAGGCAGCTTCGGCTCCGGCGCCAATATGGCCTTCCGCGCCGACGCGCTGCGGGCCGTCGGGGGATTCGACCCGGCCACCGGCACCGGCACCCCGGCCCGGGGCGGCGACGACCTCTACGCCTTCGTCCGGATCCTGTCCGCGGGCCACCGGCTGCGCTACATGCCATCGGCGCTCGTCTGGCACCACCACCGCGAGACCTGGCAGGACCTGGAGAACCAGGCGTACGGATACGGCGCCGGCCTCACCGCGTATCTGACCGCGATCCTGGTGCGCCGTCCCGCGCTGCTGCCCGCCCTGCTGGCGAGGCTGCCGCGCGGTCTGGCCCATGCCCGCGCGATCACCGCCCACCGCTCGCACGAAGAGGCGTCGGTGTCAGAGGTGCCCAGTGTGCCCGGCGTGCCCGGCGTGCTCGGCGTACCCGGCGCGCACGGCACCCGGCACCACCCCTGGCCGCGCTCCCTCTCCCGGCTGGAACGCCGAGGCATGCTCTACGGCCCCCTCGGCTACGCGAGGGCCCGCAGACGGACAGCCAGGGACAGGAGCCAGGCGTGAAGGTCCTGCCCGCCGCCGCCCGTGTCCCCGTACTGCTCTACCACGCCGTCATGGACGACCCGCCCGACTGGATCGCCGAATTCACCGTCACCCCAAGGGACTTCGCGGCCCAGCTGGACGCGGTCGTCGCCTGCGGCCGTACGCCGGTCCCGGTCGGCGTGCTGGCCGGTCATCTCGTCCGCCGCACGCCCCTGCCGCCCCGGCCCGTCGTCCTCACCTTCGACGACGGCTTCGCCGATCTGCCCGGCCCCACGGCCGAGGCGCTCGCCGCCCGCGCGCTGCCCGCCACCGCTTTTCTGACCACCGGCGCCCTCACGCGCACGGACACGCGCACGCGCACACGCGTGTCCGGATCCGACTCCGACTCCGGCTGCCTGCTGCCGCCCGCCCCGATGATGACGCTCGCCCAGGCGACCGCACTGGAGGGATACGGCATCGAGGTGGGCGCCCACACCGTCACCCATCCCCAGCTGGACACGCTCCGCGCCCCCGCGCTCCACCGTGAACTGCGTGAGTCCAAAAGCGCGTTGGAGGACGCCCTCGGCCATGAGGTGGCGCATCTGGCCTATCCGCACGGCTACAACAGCCGCGCGGTCCGGCGGGCCGCCGAGGCCGCCGGGTACGCCTCCGCCGTCGCCGTCCGCCACGCGCTCAGCTCGGCGCGCGACGAGCCGTACCGCATCGCCCGGCTCATCGTCCGCCGTACCCACACCGTGGCGGACATCGAGTCCTGGATGGCGGGCGAGGGAGCGCGCGGCGAGCGGGTCGAGGTCGCTCCCTTCTCCGACTCGGCGGCCACGCTGGGCTGGCGGCTGTACCGAACCGCGCGCGCCCGCGTGCGCGGGCCCGAGTTCGCCGGATAGGGGGGACATGACAGGGGAGCCCCGCCCGTCCGCCGCCCCGCCCCGGCCGTCCGCGGTCCCCTCCCGTACGTCCGCCGCCCCCTCCCGCCCATCGGCCGTGCTCCGGCCCCAGCGGCTGCTGCCCTGGTTTCCGTTGGCGGTCGCGGCGGCGCTGTGGACCTGGTCGTTGCCGAGGATCGGGTTCCGGGACATCGGGGACTTCGGTCTCCTCGACCGTTTCCCCATCGCGTTCTATGCCTCGCTGATCGTGCTCTCGATCGGCTTTCTGCTGAGCCTGCGCCGGGCGGGCACCGCCCCCTGGTGGCCGCTCGCCCACTGTGTCGCGATGCTGGTGGCGCTCAAGGCGCCGCCCGCCCTCCTCTACGACTCCGTCCGCTACGCCTGGGCGTCCAAGCACGACGCCGTGATCGCCAGGCTGCTGGCCGAGGGGACCGTGTACCCGGGCGCCGAACTGTCCGGCGGCATGTCCGCGTACGACCAGTGGCCGGGCTTCTTCTCCCTCAACGCGGCCCTGATCCGGGCCTTCGGGGTGCCGGGCGCCGCCTCGTTCATCAACTGGGCGCCGGTCCTGTTCGGACTGCTGACGCTGCCGGTCCTGATGCTGATCTACCGCACATTCACCGACGACTGGCGGCTTGTGTGGGCCGCCGTCTGGATCTTCCAGCTCGCCAACTGGGTGGGCCAGGACTATCTGTCCCCGCAGGCCTTCGCCTATCTGCTCTTCCTGACCGTGTTCGCCGTGGTCGTACGGCATTTCGTACGGCCGGGATCCGCCGGGCGGCTGCGCGACCGGTCCCTGCTCGACCCGGCCGCCGCGTCCGTACCGCCGCCCACCACCACGCGCCAGCGGGCGGCCGGGGTGGCGATACTGGCGCCGCTCATCGCGGCCGTCAACGCCTCGCACCAGCTGACCCCGGTGATGCTCTGCATGACTCTGCTGGCCCTCTGTCTGACCCGCCGGTACCGCAATCTCGGGCTGCTCGTGGTCACCGGCGTGCTGATGCTCGTCTGGGATCTGACGATGGGGCGGGTGCTGTTCCTGGACACCCTGAGCACCCTGCGCGACTCGGCGGGCGATCTGCTGAACAACTCCCGTGCCGGATTCGCCGGTGAACCGAGCGGCCCGGGACCGGAGCTGGTGGGGCGCGCCAACATCCTGATGGTGCTGATCCTGGCCGTGCTCGCGGGCGCGGCCGTGCTGCTGAGACGCCGGCTCGTACGGAGCGCCCTGCCGCTGCTGCTGGCCGCCGCCGCGCCCGTCCCGCTGTTCGCCGTCAACGACTACGGCGGCGAAATGCTGTTCCGCGTCTATCTGTTCGGGCTGCCGGGGACGGCCTTCTTCGCCGCCGCCGCGCTCGTCCCCACCGTCGCCGGTACCGGAAGGGCGCGGAGGGCGGCGCGAGGCATGTCGGTGGTCGCGCTGCCCGTGGCGCTGATCGCCCTGCTGGCGGGCTTCCTGCCGTCGTACTACGGCAAGGAGGGCATGCAGTACGCGCCGCCCGCCGAGACCGCGTTCGTGAAACGGGCCTACGACCGTGCGCCGGACGGGGCGCTGATCCTCGCCACCACCGGGTCGTTCCCCGGCGCGTACTACCGCTACGACCACTACGAGCGCTGGTTCTTCACCGAACAGGAAGTGCCGGAGAACCTGAAGATGCTCCGGGATCCGGCCGGGTACCTGGACGCGGGCATCCCGGACGGACGCCCCGCGTTCGTGATCCTCACCCCTTCCCAGGAGGAGGCCACCACCGGCGAGGGGTATCTGCCGCCCGGCGGCTACGACCGGATGAGCGAGGCGCTGAAGCGCTCGCCGTACTTCCGGGTCGTGGAGGAGAGCGAGCACGGGCTCGAACTGGAACACGTACCGCGAGACACGCGCACGGAGGAGAAGCCACGGTGAGCGGCAGCGCAGCGAACGACGGCGCGGTGAACGACAGCAAGGTGAACGGGAGCAAGGTGAACGGCAGCAAGGTGAACGGCAGCGCCGTGAGCCACGCCAAGCCACCGGCCCAACCCTGGCTCAGAGGCGCCCTCGCGCTCTCCGGCTGGCTCGCGCTCGCCGCGACGGAGCTGCCCGATGGCGTGCCGCCGCGCTGGATACCCGTCCTGCTCTTCGTCCTCCTCGGCCCCGGCTGCGCGCTGCTCCTCCCGCTGCCGCGCGATCCGCGGCCCGCCGCCCGGCTGGAGGCGCTGGCGCTGGCCGCGCCGCTGAGCCTGTCCCTCGCGACGCTGACCGCCACCGCGCTCTTTCTGGTGCGGGGATTCTCGGCCACGGTGTTCCTGGTGTCGCTCGCGGCCTTCTGCACGGTCGTGGCACCGCTGCCCGCCCTGCCGCTGCCCGCCGTGACCCGTGGGGCGGTGGAGCGTCGTCCCAGGCGAACCAAGCGAAGCAAGCGCGCGCGGCACGCAGAACGCGGCGAACACGTCGAACACGTCGAACGCGGCGCCGTTCACGACCGATGACCGGTACGGAGGGCGCCCGGCGGCGCATCCGTCCCGGCGCGGTGACGCCGCCGTACGACCAGCACCACCAGCGCGATCGCCGCCCCCGCGCACACCCCCAGGGACACGGGCAGCGCCATCGCCGCGAACTGCTTCTGTGCCGCCCAGCCCGCCACCGCGAGCACCCACACCGCCCCCGACGTGACCCGTCCGTCCGTCCCCAGGGCCCACAGGGTGACGGCGGCGAGCCCCAGCCCGAGCAGTTGCAGGACCACGGGCAGCGCCCGCAGGACACCGTCCGTGTCCCAGGCGCCGCCCGAGACACCGCCCGAGACACCGTTCAGGAAGTCGGTGAGCAGGCCGGCGACCGGCTCGTGCCAGGGCCCGGACATCCGGTCGGGCCGTACGCCCAGCAGCACGGGCGCGCTGTGCAGCGCGGCGAAGGTCGCCGGCGGCCCGAGCGTGAGCAGCGCCGGGCCCGGCCGTACGAGGGAGACGGCGGCGCACTGCACGACGATCAGCAGGATGCCCCCGACAAGGGTCAACGGAGGCAGTACGGAGAGCAGTTGGCCGCCGGTGAGCTGATCGCGGCCGATGTCCCCGAGGCGGACGAGCGGCGGCCAGAACAGCCCGGCCGCCAGTCCGAGAAGCAGCCAGAGCACGGTGATGACCCGGCTCTCGTCCACGGTGTAGGCGGCGGAGGCCGGGGAGTTCGCGGACAAGGGCAGGTGATGCGCCGGGGCGGCGGCGGCCTCCGCGCGGAGGCGCGCGGCCTCCCGGGCCCAACTGGTCCCGTACGCGTCGGCGCCCTTCGTGCGTATCGCCTGTGTCCGTGGCGCCTGTGTCCGTGGCGCCCGTGTCCGTATCGGCTGTCGCCGTATCGCCCGTTGTCGTGGCGCGCGCTTCCGCAGAGCCGCGCGCAGCCCCGGCGCCGCGATCAGCGCCATCACCGTCATGGACAGCAGCATCGCCAGTCCCGCGCCGGAGATCCCCGCCGGACCGAGCAGGAACAGGGCGCTGCCGAGTACGAGCACACACATGGCACCCTGGAGCGCGGCCAGCATGCCCGTACGCCCCTGGACCCGCAGCACCCCGATGTACAGCTCCACGACGACCCGGGGGAGCGCGGCGGCGGCGAGCAGCCGCAGGACCGTGGAGCCGTGCCGGGCGTAGTCCGCGCCGAACGGCGCGAGGACCTGCGGTGCGAAGACCACCAGCACCAGCACCACCGGCACGAGCAGCACCGTCATCCGGCGCAGCGCCCCCCGCACCCCTTCGGCGAGCCGGTCCGGGCTGTGCGAGGCGTGGGCGGTGAGCGAGGAGGCCATGTTGATGGCCATGAACTCCATCGTGCCGCCGACGGTGTAGGCGGTGTAGAAGAAGGCGTTGTGCGCGGCGTCGAAGCGGACCGCGACCAGCACCGGCAGCAGATTGATCATCGCCAGACTGAACAGCGCCCCGACCGAGTCCCCTGCCAGGAACCGCCCGATGTCGCGCGCCCCGGGCGGCTCCCGGTCGTGGTCGGCGGCGGCCTGACGCGGGATCAGTCTGCGGAAGATCAGCCAGCCGAGCGGCAGGACGGACAGGGCGATGGCCGCCGCCCAGGAGACGAAGACCCCGAGGACCGGCATCGCCGTGGCGAACGCGGCGAGCAGCAGCAGCTTGCCGAGGGAGAACGCGGCGTTGCCGACGGGCACCCAGAACGCCTTGCGCAGCCCGGTCAGCACCCCGTCCTGGAGGGTGAGCAGCGCCCAGGCGACACAGGCCGAGGTGAACACGACTCCGGCCATGACCCCGTCGAGCGGCGCGTACGAGGGACCCCACAGATCGAGCGTCGCGAGGAACACCACGCAGGCGGCGCAGACCACCAGCGAACTGACCGCGTACGCGCGCCACACCAACGCGCCGGTGGCGCGGCCCGCGCGCGGTACGTAACGCACCACCGCGCCGATCATGGTGGTGGCGGTGAGCGAGGCGAGCAGCCGCATCGCGGCGATGGCGGCCGAGCCCTGGCCGACCGCCTCCTCGGTGTAGTAGCGCGCGGCGACCAGCCAGAAGCCCAGGCCCAGGGCGGCGGAGACACCGGTGGAGAGCATCAGGGCATAGGCGTTACGGAACAGGGAGTCGCCGTCGGCCTTGCCTGGGCCGGTGGTGGCGGGCCCGTGCAACCGGGCGGTGTCAGCCACCGCCGCCGTGCCCCACGCCGCTTTCCGCCCGGCGCGCGGGCCGGGCGCCCAGCGCGTCGAGTACGGCGATCACCTGATCCGCCCCGCACGGGTCGACGGGCAGGGCGTGCCGCGCGAACCAGGCGGCCGGTTCCGGCGCGGGCGACGGATCGGTGAAGACCTCGCCCGCGTAGTCGTCGAGCGGCGGATCGTAGAGATAGCCGGTGGTGACGCGGTGCGCGGCGAGCGCGGCGATCGCCGCGTCACGGTCCTCCACCAGCAGCGGCACCCGGAAGAGCGGCTGCGCCCCGCCCACGCCTCCCGGTCCCGGTGCCCCAGCCGCGCCTCCCGGTCCCGGTGCCCCGGCCGCGCCACCGGGCTCGCCCCATGGACTGGCCAGCAGCTTCTCCGTCCCCGCGCGGTGCAGATCGAGCCGCTGGTCGAGCCCACCGAGCAGCCGCTCCGTACGGCGCAGCCGGGACCGGCCCGAGCGGAGCCGGTAGTCGTGCATGTCGACCCGGATCCAGGAGTGGAAGCCACCGAGCCCCGGCGCTCCGGCGAGGGCCTTCCGTAACTCCGCGCCCCGCAACGGCATCCGGATCTCCGCGCGCTCCTCCCGCCCGAGCAGCCGCAGCGCGGCGCGCGCGGCCCGCACCAGCCGCAGCCCCCGGACCCCGGCCTCGGCGTACGGGCGCAGCGCGTAGGCGAGTTCGGCGGTGAGCCGGGAGGGTTCGAGCAGCGCGTCACGGGCCCGCGCCAGTTCCGTGCGCAGCCCCGGGTCCGCGAGCGCGAGAAAGCCGCCGCTCTTGGCCCCCACATGTTTGGAGAGACTGAACACGGACGCGTCCCCGTAGCCGCCGACCGGCCGCCCCGCCACCTCGCTGCCGATGGCGTGCGCGGCGTCCTCGATGAGCGGGATCCCCAACGCGTCGCAGCGGGCGCGCAGTTCGGGCGCCGGGTCGGGGTTCCCGTACAGATTGGTGGTCAGCACGGCCGACAGCCCGCGCCAGCCGGACTCCGGGAGGCCCGCCGGGTCGATGGACCCGTCCCGGGCGCACAACGGCGCCTGTACGGGGCGCAGTCCGGCGGCGAGCACCACGAAGAAGATGACGTCGTCGTTGACCGGTGACATCAGCACGCGCCCGCCTGGCCGGCACCAGTGGCGCAGCGCCACATACAGCCCCAGCCGGCACGACGGCACATACAGGCATTCCCTGCCGAGGCGACGGCGCATCAGCGTCTCCAGCGCCGCGTGCGCGGAGTGCTCCGCCGGGCAGCCCTCCCCAAGAGCCATCGCGTCTCCCCACGCTCCCCCTGCCCGGCTCAATGTTGCCCATAACGGACGAGCCGTCAATAAGGCCGCCGGGGCAGGGAGCGCGGGTGTCTCACTCCTCCAGCGTCAGACCCTTTCTGAGTCTCTTGAGGGTGCGGGCGAGCAGCCGGGACACATGCATTTGCGAGATATTGAGCTCCTCGCCGATCTCCGACTGCGTCATATTGGCGACGAAGCGCAGGGAGAGGATCTTGCGGTCCCGCGACGGCAGGCTCGCGATCAGCGGCTTCAGGGACTCGACGTACTCGATGCCTTCGAGCCCGTGGTCCTCGTAGCCGATCCGGTCCGCGAGCGCGCCCTCGGAGTCGTCGTCCTCGGGCTGGGCGTCCAGCGAGCTCGCGGTGTACGCGTTGCTCGCCGCCATGCCCTCGACGACCTCCTCGTTGGTGATGTCGAGGCGGTGGGCGAGTTCGGTGACGGTGGGCGCCCGGTCGAGCTGCTGGGCCAGTTCGTCGCCCGCCTTGGCGAGGTCGAGGCGGAGTTCCTGGAGTCTGCGCGGTACGCGTACCGACCACGACGTGTCGCGGAAGAAACGCTTGATCTCGCCGACGATGGTCGGCATCGCGAAGGTGGGGAACTCGACGCCGCGGCTCAGCTCGAAGCGGTCGATGGCCTTGATCAGACCGATCGTGCCCACCTGCACGATGTCCTCCATCGGCTCGCTGCGGGAGCGGAACCGGGAAGCCGCGAACTTCACCAGGGCGAGATTCAGCTCGACCAGGGTGTTGCGGACATACGCGTGCTCGTGCGTGCCCTCTTCCAGGGCTTCCAGCCGGGCGAAGAGCGTCTTCGACAGGGCTCGGGCGTCCACCGCGCCCACCTTGTCGAAGGGCGGGATCTCGGGCAGGTCCTCAAGGCCCTCGGCGTCGGCCTGTGATGCGAAGCCGGCCGACGACGTGATGTCGGTCTCGTGAGGTGCGGGCGGAGTTGCCGATGGCGCGTGCTGGGTACGCGTGTCATCGAGCGGGGGTGACATGGGTCTCCTCCATACGTTTTCGGCATATGGCTGCCGATGCCAATACGCGCTGCTGCGGTGTGCGGCGCCTCCAAAGCCGGCCGTGGGCGAATGTGTCCCTACAAGCCCTACCCGTTAAGCACGGACAGTTGCAAGTGTTAATTGTTTCATATGTCCTTATTGTGGGGGACTTTGGGTACCGGTCGGCGTGTGAAAGGCGTAATGTTCGAGTGGCGTCATCGGGATCAGATGGCGCCGAGACGGCAGAATCTGACGACGGCGCACGACACGGCGAAGAGGGACGGGCATGGACCGCCAGACGGTCGGCAGCACGAACCGGGGCCGGCTTCGGGTCGGGGTTCGGACCGAGGGCCGGAGCGAAGTGGTGACAGTGGCCGGTGAGTTGGATCACCACACGGCCGATCTGTTGCGGACACCTCTGGACGAAGCACTCGAACAGGGCCGGTCACGCCTCGTGATCGACTGTTCGCAACTGGAATTCTGCGATTCCACCGGACTCAACGTCCTGCTGGGCGCCCGTCTCAAGGCGGATGCCGCCGGTGGCGGGGTCCATCTCGCGGCGATGCTGCCCGTGGTGGCCCGGGTCTTCGAGATCACCGGCGCGGACGCGGTCTTCACCGTCCACGACTCCCTCGAAGAGGCTCTGGCCGACTGACTCCGGCCGCTACTCTGCACCCCGGGCCCCAACCCGGACCCTCGCCCTGCCCTGTCTTGTTGCGCTCCTCACCATTTCCGGATCGGTGAAGTGGGTGTTGTCACGATTCGGAGGGGCAGAAGACACCCGGCGGACCCAGCGGGGACCCGCGCTCCGGGAACCCGCACCCTCTGTTGACAAGAACTGGCTTATTCGGTGAATCGGTGAGGTGAAGCGCTGATGAGCACCACCCGGCAGCCTCCGCCGGGCGATCTCGGCCCCGAGCCGGACGGTGCGGGAACCGCTGCCGCGACGTCCCACGCGCGGGTACGGTCGCTCGCCCTGGCCGGCGCGAGCGGTGTCGTACCGCTCGCGCGCGACTTCACCCGCCAGGCGCTCTACGACTGGGGCTGGCTCCCCGCCTCGACCGCGGACCGGCGGGCGGCGGCGGAGGACGTGCTGCTGGTCGTCTCCGAGCTGGTCACCAACGCGTGTCTGCACGCGGAGGGCCCAGAAGGGCTACGGGTCGTGCACACCGCCAAGGTGCTGCGCCTTGAGGTCACGGACCGCGGTGCGGGCCAGCCGGCCCCCCGCACCCCGCACCGCGCGGGACGCCCCGGCGGCCATGGCATGTTCATCGTCCAGCGGCTCTGTCTCGACTGGGGCGTGGTCCGGGCGCCCGGCGCGGCCGGCAAAACGGTCTGGGCGGAGCTGGCCGCTCCGTCGTAACGCGCGTAGCTCACGCGAAGGGCCCGCCGCGACCGTCACCCGGCGCGGCGGCCCCCTCACACACCGTGCGATTCGCTAGTGGATGTCGCCCATCAGTGCCCGTACCTTCCTGCGGTACATGAAGACCGCGAAGCCGGCGAGGGACGCCAGCAGCGCCTCCAGGGCCACCACACCCGTCTTGCCCAGATCGACCCCGCCGATGGAGAGCAGACCGGTCACGGAGTCGCCCGCGGTGACCGCGAGGAACCAGACCCCCATCATCTGGCTCGCGTACTTCGCCGGCGCCATCTTCGTCGTCACCGACAGCCCCACCGGGGAGACGCACAGCTCGCCCACGGTCTGGATCAGATAGATGCCCACCAGCCACAGCGGGCTGACCAGCGTGCCGTCCGCCGCCATCGCCAGCGGAATCAGGAAGAAGAAGAACGAGACACCGACGAAGAACAGCCCGGCGGCGAACTTCACGACCGTGCTCGGCTCCTGGCCCCGGCGGTTCAGCCAGAGCCAGAACCAGGCGAAGACCGGCGCGAGCGCCATGATGAACACGGGGTTCAGCGACTGGTACCAGGAGGACGGGAAGCCCAGCCCGAACAGCTCGCCCGAGGCCTTCGTCGTACCGAACGCCTGGACCGTGGAGCCGCCCTGGTCGTAGATCATCCAGAACACGGCAGCGGCCACGAAGAACCAGATGTACCCGGACATCTTGGTCTGCTCGGTCTCCGACAGCTCCTTGTCGCGCTTGATCCGGATCAGCACGGCGGCCGGGATCGCGATGCCCGCGAGCGTCAGCGGGACCATCGCCCAGTTGAGCGTGAAGTTGCCGCTGAGACCGACGACGCCGTAGAAGACGGCGGCGATCAGCAGCCAGGTCATGCCCTTGCGCAGCCAGATGGCGCGCTCCTCGCGGGAGAGCGGGGTCGGGACGCGGCTGCTCCGAGGGCTCAGATGCTTCGTACCGAGCAGGAACATGATCAGGCCGATGCCCATGCCGAGCGCCGCGAGGGCGAAGCCCAGATGCCAGTTGTACGTCTCGCCGACGGTGCCGATGATCAGCGGGGCGAAGAAGGCACCGATGTTGATGCCCATGTAGAAGATGGTGAACCCGCCGTCACGGCGCGGGTCGTTGGGGCCGTCGTAGAGATGGCCGACCATCGTGGAGATATTGGCCTTCAGCAGACCCGACCCGAGCGCCACCAGCGCCAGACCGGCGAAGAAGCTCCCCGTCCCCGGCAGGGCCAGGGTGAGATGGCCCAGCATGATCGTGCAGGCCGCGATCGTGACGGTCCTGCGCGGCCCCCAGACCCGGTCGCCCAGCCAGCCACCGGGCATCGCCAGCAGATAGACCATGGACAGATAGATGGAGTAGATGGCCGTCGTGGTGGCCAGATCCATCCCGAGCCCGCCGCCCTGAAGCCCCTTCGAGGCATCGGGGCCACCGGAGATCAGATAGATGGTGAGCAGGGCTCTCATGCCGTAGAAGCTGAAGCGCTCCCACATCTCGGTCATGAAGAGCGTGGCCAGTCCGCGGGGGTGGCCGAAGAAGGTCTTCTCGGGTCCGGCGGGGGCGCTGGGCGAGTCCTTCGTCAGGCTGGACGCCATGGGTCGATCCTTGCTTGCTCGGGACGCGGCGCTCGGTCAGCGGTGACGCGCCCGGTGTGGGGGGCCGTGTGGGGGGTGAGCCGGAGGGCGGGACATGCCGTCCCCGGCACGGAGACGCGAAGAAGAGACCCTCGGCGCTCAGCAGGCCAAAGGTCTCCTGGTGGTACTACAGGCGTCTCGCCACCATACGACATGACAGAGACCCATATGGAAGGACTTGAGAGATGGATCACAGGTTCTGGTGGAACCAGACTCTTATATTCGAAGGCAGATCATCGGATCGCACATGAACTCGAAGGCGTTGTCGAGCAGGGCCCAAGCGCCGCCCCGTGCGGTCTACCATCACCCCATGACCCGTGTACTGCTCGCCGAGGACGACGCTTCCATCTCGGAGCCGCTGGCCCGCGCCCTGCGTCGGGAGGGTTACGAGGTCGAGGTCCGCGAAGACGGTCCGACCGCGCTGGACGCCGGCCTCCAGGGCGGTGTCGACCTGGTCGTACTCGACCTGGGCCTGCCAGGGATGGACGGCCTCGAAGTCGCCCGCCGACTGCGCGCCGAGGGCCACGCCGTGCCGATCCTGGTGCTGACCGCCCGCGCCGACGAGGTGGACACCGTGGTCGGCCTGGACGCCGGCGCCGACGACTATGTGACCAAGCCCTTCCGGCTCGCGGAGCTGCTGGCACGCGTACGGGCGCTGCTCCGGCGCGGCGCCTCGGACCCCGTACCCGCCCCCGCCACCCATGGCGTACGGATCGACGTCGAGTCGCACCGCGCCTGGATGGGCGACGAGGAACTCCAGCTCACCGCCAAGGAGTTCGACCTCCTGCGGGTCCTCGTCCGGGACGCGGGCCGGGTCGTCACCCGTGACCAGCTGATGCGCGAGGTCTGGGACACCACCTGGTGGTCGTCGACCAAGACCCTCGACATGCATATCTCCTGGCTGCGCAAGAAGCTCGGGGACGACGCCGCCAACCCGCGCTATATCGCGACCGTGCGCGGGGTCGGCTTCCGGTTCGAGAAGAGCTAAGGCACCTTGCGCCGGCGTCTGATCAACTCCACGCTCGCCGTGGTGCTCGTCGTCATCGCCGTCTTCGGGGTGTCGCTCGTCATCGTCGAGACCCGCACGATCAGCAGCAGCGCCCAGGAAAGCGTGGACTCCGAGGCGGTGCGGCTGGTGAGCATCGTCGACAGCCGCCTCCTCGCCGACGACCACATCAGCGCCAAGGTGCTGGCCGAACAGATCAACCAGACGCGGTACGCCCGGATCGAGATCCCGGGCCGGCCCGTCGTCGAGCTCGGCGAGCGGCCGACCGGCAGCGTCATCCGGGGCAAGGCGAAGGGCGAGGAGGGCGAGACCGTCATCGTCGAGGAGCCCCGCTCCTCCGTGACCCGTGAGGTCGGCCGCACCCTCCTGATCATCGGCGCGGTGGCGCTGCTCGCGGTCATCGCCGCCGTACTGCTGGCCGTACGCCAGGCCAACAAGCTGGCCTCGCCGCTCACCGATCTCGCGGAGACCGCGGAGCGCCTGGGCTCCGGTGACCCGCGCCCCCGGCACAAGCGGTACGCGGTGCCCGAGCTCGACCGGGTCGCCGATGTCCTCGACGCCAGCGCCGAGCGCATCGCCCGGATGCTCACCGCCGAGCGGCGGCTCGCCGCGGACGCCTCGCATCAGCTCCGTACGCCGCTGACCGCCCTGTCGATGCGGCTGGAGGAGATCTCCGCCACCGACGACCTGGAGACGGTGAAGGAGGAGGCGATGGTCGCGCTGGCACAGGTCGAGCGGCTGACCGATGTGGTGGAGCGGCTGCTCACCAACGCGCGGGACCCGCGTACCGGCTCCGCCGTCGCCTTCGATCTCGACGAGGTCGTCAAACAGCAGATCGAGGAGTGGCGCCCGGCCTACCGCAGCGCCGGGCGGGCCATCGTCTGCTCGGGCCGGCAGGGGATGCGGGCCGTCGGCACGCCGGGCGCGGTCGCGCAGGTGCTGGCCGCGCTGATCGAGAACTCACTCATGCACGGGGGCGGTACGGTCGCCCTGCGTACCCGCGTCACCGGCAACCAGTCCGTCATCGAGGTGACCGACGAGGGCCCCGGCGTTCCGGCGGACCTCGGGGCGCGGATCTTCGAGCGCACCATCAGTGGCCGCAACTCCACCGGGATCGGCCTCGCGGTGGCGCGCGACCTGGCGGAGGCGGACGGCGGCCGGCTGGAACTGCTCCAGCAGCAGCCGCCGGTCTTCGCGCTCTTCCTGAGCCGGGAGGCCGGTACCCGCAAGGCGCCGAAATCCCCGGAGCGGCCGGTCCGCTGACCGGGTGACCTTCTCGGGACCTCCACAGGGGGCCTCCACACGGGCTTCCCCAGAGGCCCCTCATGGCTTCCGCGGGGCTTCCTCAGCCGCGGACGCGATGGGGGCGCGGGCGCTCCCGGTCCCGCTCCAGGAACGATTCGTCCGGCAGTCCCACGGCCGCGGCGGCGGGCTGGGCACGGAACACCCAGGTGCGGTACGACCAGAAGCGGAAGAGCGTCGCGATCCCGATGCCGAGGAACTTGAAGACATTGCTCTGGAGCGGGCTGTCCCAGCCGAAGCCGTACGTCGCCGTGTAGAGCACCCCGTTCTCGATGACCAGGCCGACCACGCTGAACAGCAGGAAGAGCGTGAGTTCCTTCGTGCGGCGGCTCTTGTCCCGGTCCCGGTAGGTGAAGTAGCGGAAGCCCACATAGTTGAAGGCGATCGCGACGACGGTGGCCAGGATGCTGGCCCGCACCACGGGGAGCGTGGTGGTGTGCCGTACGAGGTTGAAGACCAGCAGGTTGACCAGCAGCCCCGCGCCGCCCACCGCGCCGAACTTGACCACCTCGCGGACGAGCCGGTCCAGTCGCACGCGGAGTGCGCCCCGTTCGCTCATATGCCCGTTCAGCCCCGTCCGGTCGATGTCAGTTCCGAACCATGCTAACCAGCGGCCCCTTCCGCCGCCTGGGGGACCGTATGTCACGCTCGGTCACGGTGAGTGGCGGCCGTACGGGGGACGCCCGTACGGGAGGGGGCCCCGCCCGTGCTCGGGGACCGGCCCCGCCGGGCGGCGGATACCCTGGGGGCGTGACGTTCCCGGTAGTCGGCATGGTCGGCGGCGGTCAGCTCGCCCGTATGACCCACGAGGCGGGCATCCCCCTCGGCCTCAGATTCAAGCTCCTCAGTGACACCCCGCAGGACTCGGCGGCCCAGGTGGTGAGCGATGTCGTCGTCGGCGACTACCGCGACCTGGACACGCTGCGTGACTTCGCGCGTGGCTGCGATGTGATCACGTTCGATCACGAACATGTGCCGATTGAGCATCTGCGCGCCCTGGAGGCGGACGGAATCCCCATCAGGCCCGGCCCCGACGCGCTGGTGCACGCCCAGGACAAGGGCGTCATGCGCGCCAGGCTGACCGAGCTGGGCGCGCCCTGCCCGCGCCACCGCATCGTCACAGGACCGGCCGACGTGGCGGCCTTCGCCGCCGAGGTGGGCGGCTTCCCTGTCGTCCTCAAGACGGTGCGCGGCGGCTACGACGGCAAGGGCGTCTGGGTCGTACGGTCGGAGGACGACACCCGCGCCGCCGAGCAGCCCTTCCGCGCCGGGGTCCCCGTACTCGCCGAGGAGAAGGTCGACTTCGTACGCGAGCTGGCCGCGAACATCGTCCGCTCCCCGCACGGCCAGGCCGTCGCGTACCCCGTGGTCGAGTCCCGGCAGGTCGACGGCGTCTGTGACACCGTCATCGCCCCCGCGCCCGGACTGTCGGACGAACTGGCCGGCGAGGCGCAGCGGCTCGCGCTGCGGATAGCCGCCGAGCTGGGGGTCGTGGGCCATCTCGCGGTGGAACTCTTCGAGACCCGCGCCGACGACGGGACCCCCGGCATCCTCGTCAACGAGCTGGCGATGCGCCCGCACAACTCCGGCCACTGGACCCAGGACGGCGCGATCACCTCGCAGTTCGCCAACCATGTGCGCGCCGTGCTCGATCTGCCCCTCGGTGACCCGCGCCCGCGTGCGCCCTGGACGGTCATGTGCAATGTGCTGGGCGGCGACTACCCGGACATGTACGCGGCCTATCTGCATTGCATGGCCCGGGACCCGCGGCTCAAGATCCATATGTATGGCAAGGACGTGAAGCCCGGCCGCAAGGTGGGGCATGTCAACACCTACGGCGACGACCTGGACGACGTGCTGGAGCGCGCCCGCCACGCCGCCGGCTATCTCCGAGGAACGATCACCGAATGACTGTTGCTCCCCTGGTCGGCGTCGTCATGGGTTCGGACTCCGACTGGCCCGTCATGGAGGCCGCCGCGAAGGCCCTCCACGAGTTCGAGATCCCGTACGAGGTCGATGTCGTCTCCGCGCACCGCATGCCGCGCGAGATGATCGCGTACGGCGAGGAGGCCGCCGGGCGCGGGCTCAAGGTGGTCATCGCGGGCGCGGGCGGCGCGGCGCATCTGCCGGGCATGCTCGCCTCGGTGACCCCGCTGCCGGTGATCGGTGTCCCCGTACCGCTGAAGTACCTCGACGGCATGGACTCGCTGCTGTCCATCGTCCAGATGCCCGCCGGTGTGCCGGTCGCCACCGTCTCGGTCGGCGGCGCCCGTAACGCGGGGCTGCTCGCCGCCCGTATCCTCGCCGCCCACGACCCCGAACTCCTGACCAGGATGCGGGAGTTCCAGCAGGAGCTGAACGAGCAGGCGACGGCGAAGGGCAAGCGGCTGCGCGCGAAGGCCGAAGGCGCGGACCACTTCGGATTCGGAAAGTGACGGCCGCGGCCATGGGCTCCACGCCCTCCACGCCGTCCACGCCGTCCACGCCCTTCCTCGACGAGGCCCGTGCCCTGCTGGCCGACTTCCCGGTGGTCGACGGACACAACGACCTGCCGTGGGCGCTGCGCGAGCATGTGCGCTACGACCTGGACCGGCTCGACATCGCGGACGATCTGTCGGGGAAGCTGCACACGGACATCCCCCGGCTGCGGCGGGGCGGCGTCGGCGGCCAGTTCTGGTCCGTGTACGTACGGTCCGACATGGCCGGTGACGACGCGGTCAGCGCGACCCTGGAGCAGATCGACGTGGTCGGCCGGCTGCTGGCCCGCTACCCCGGCGATCTGTCCCGCGCCCTGACGGCGGACGACATGGAGACGGCGCGGCGGCACGGCAGGATCGCGTCCCTGATGGGCGCCGAGGGCGGCCACTCCATCAACAACTCCCTCGGCACGCTGCGGGCCCTCCATACGCTGGGCGTTCGCTATATGACGCTCACCCACAACGACAATCTCGCGTGGGCGGACTCGGCGACGGACGTCCCGGGCGTGGGCGGGCTCTCGGCCTTCGGCCGCGAGGTGGTCCGCGAGATGAACCGGACCGGCATGCTGGTCGACCTCTCGCATGTGGCCGCCACGACGATGCGTGACGCGCTCGCCACGACCGACGCGCCGGTGATCTTCTCGCACTCCTCGGCACGGGCGGTCTGTGACCACCCGCGCAATATCCCCGACGACGTGCTGGAGAAGCTGCCCGCGAACGGCGGCGTGGCGATGGCCACGTTCGTACCGAAGTTCATCCTCCCCGCGGCGGTGGCCTGGACCCAGGCGGCGGACGAGAACATGCGGGCCCATGGTCTGCACCCGCTCGACACCACCGCGCGCGCGATGGAGATCCACCGGGCGTTCGAGGTCTCCCACCCCCGCCCGACCGCCACGGCGGCGACGGTCGCGGACCATCTGGACCATATGCGCGAGACCGCCGGCATCGACCACATCGGCATCGGCGGCGACTTCGACGGCACGGCCTTCACCCCGGCCGGCCTGGACGATGTCTCGGGCTACCCGAACCTGATCGCGGAGCTCCTGGCCCGTCACTGGTCCACCGCGGACCTGGCGAAGCTGACCTGGCAGAACGCGGTACGGGTGCTGCGCGCGGCGGAGGACGTGGCGCGGGGCCTGCGGGACGAACGCGGTCCTTCCCTGGCGACGATCGAGGAACTGGACGGCTGAGATCCGCGCTCTCCCGCAGAGCGCGCGAGGAGGGCGCCCCGGTGGTTCGCTGAAAGAGAGCGCCGTGGCGCCGGCCGCGGCGCGACCTGAGACGTGCGACGTCAGGGAGCGGACATGCCACTCGATTCCTATGTCACCCTCGGCCGCTCGGGACTGCGGGTCAGTCCCTTCTGCCTGGGGGCCATGACCTTCGGCGAGGACCACGGCTGGGGCGCCACCGAGGCCGCGTCCGCGGCGATGATGAACGAATATCTCGATCGCGGCGGAAACTTCATCGACACGGCCAATATCTATACCAATGGCCATTCGGAGAAGATCATCGGTGATTTCTTCGCGAAGAAGAGCACCCGGCGCGATCGCACGGTCATCGGTACGAAGTTCTTCTGCAATCTCCATGAGGGAGATCCGAACGGAGGCGGCGCGGGGCGCAAGGCCATGGTCGACCAGTGCGAGGATTCCCTGCGCCGGTTGCGGATGGACTATATCGACATCTACTGGCTCCACAACTGGGACCGCACCGTACCCGTCGAGGAGACCCTGCGCTGTCTCGACGATCTCGTGACAGCGGGCAAGATCCGCTATATCGGCTTCTCCGACATTCCGGCCTGGAAAGCCGCCGAGGCCCAGACCATCGCGCATTTCCGGGGCTGGTCCCCGGTGGTCGCCACCCAGCTCGAATACTCACTGCTGGAACGGACGGCCGAGGGCGAGCTGATTCCCATGGCGCGTGAATGCGGTATGGGCGTGATGCCATGGTCCCCGCTCAGGAGCGGATTCCTCTCGGGGAAGTACTCACGCGAGAACGCCCGCTCCGGCGCCGGCTCCGTCGACACCCGACGCACGGGTCTGATGGGCATGCCGCGTGCGGCGGACTACGACGTCATCGAGGCGGTGGACGCCGTCGCCATGGACCTGGGCGTGACCCCGGCGGCGGTGGCGCTCGCCTGGGTGCGGGGCCGCCCCGGGATCACCTCCACGATCATCGGCGCGCGCCGGCTGGATCAGTTCCGGGAGAACCTGTCCGCGCTGGACGTCACGCTCGGCAAGGAACAGGTGGACGCGCTGAACGAGGTCTCCAAGCCCACGCTCGACTTCCCCGCCGACATCAACCGGGACCTCGTCCCCATGCTCGCGTTCGCGGGAGCGACCGTGGACGGGGTGCGATCGGAGGTCTCGCCGATGCTCGCGTCGAGCCCGGTCAGATACTGACATCCCCGCCCAGGCGGACTGTCGCCCCCGCTCCGCCCCGCTCCGGCTCAGGCGCGCGGGCGCCCCATCGCGCGGTACGTCCAGCCCGCCGCGCGCCACCGCGCCGGGTCCAGCGCGTTACGTCCGTCCAGGATCAGCCGACGCGACGCCGCCTCGCCCAGGGCCGCCGGGTCCAGCTCGCGGAACTCGCGCCACTCGGTCAGATGCAGCACCACATCGGCGCCGCGCACCGCGTCCAGCGCGGACGGCGCGTATCCCAGCGTCGGGAAGAGCCGCTTGGCGTTCTCCATGCCCTTGGGGTCGTACACCGTCACCTGGCCGCCCTGGAGGTGGATCTGCCCCGCGACATTCAGCGCGGGGGAGTCCCGTACATCGTCCGAGTCCGGCTTGAAGGTCGCGCCGAGCACCGCGACACGCTTGCCCAGGAACGACGAGTCGCCGCCCACGGCCTCGCGCGCCAGCTCCACCATGTGCCCGCGGCGCCGCATATTGATCGAGTCGACCTCGCGCAGGAACGTCAGCGCCTGGTCCGCGCCCAGCTCGCCCGCCCGCGCCATGAAGGCCCGGATGTCCTTGGGCAGACAGCCGCCGCCGAAGCCGATCCCGGCGCGCAGGAACTTGTTCCCGATCCGCTCGTCGTACCCGAGCGCCTCCGCCAGCTTCGCCACATCGCCGCCGGCCGCCTCGCAGACCTCCGCCATGGCGTTGATGAACGAGATCTTGGTGGCCAGGAAGGAGTTCGCGGAGGTCTTCACCAGCTCGGCGGTCGGGAAGTCCGTCACCACGAACGGCGACCCTTCGCCCACCGGCGTCGCGTACACCTCGCGCAGCACCCGCTCGGCGTGCTCGCTGCGTACGCCCACCACGATCCGGTCGGGGTGCAGCGTGTCCTGTACGGCGAAGCCCTCGCGCAGGAACTCCGGGTTCCAGGCCAGCTCCACCTCGCCGCCCGCGGGCGCCAGTTCGACGATGCGGGCCGCGAGCCGCTCCGCGCTGCCCACGGGCACGGTCGACTTGCCGACGACCAGCGCGGGCCTGCCCAGATGCTTGGCGAGGCTCTCGATCGCGGAGTCGACGTACGACATGTCGCAGGCGTACTCGCCGTGCTTCTGCGGGGTGTTCACACAGACGAAGTGCACATCGCCGAACTCCGCGATCTCCGCCCAGTCCATGGTGAACCGCAGCCGCCCGGTCGATCCCTCGATCCCGGCGACATGTTTGCGCAGCAACTCTTCGAGGCCGGGCTCGTACATCGGGACCCGGCCCGTGGAGAGCAGCTCGATCTTCTCCGGGACCACATCGAGGGCCAGGACCTCGAAGCCCAGTTCCGCCATGGCCGCGGCGTGTGTGGCGCCGAGATAGCCGGTGCCGATCACAGTGATCTTGAGGGCCATGTGAGTGCTCCAGGGGGATGCGGGCAGGTGCGGGCCCGAGCATAGCCGCGCGTGGCGGGGGCTCCGCAGGGGCACTTCTCCCGTACGGATTCGCTGTCGGCAAACTCACCTATCCCGGCACGGCCTCGGCCCCCTAAAATTGTGTTACTTAACGGTAGTTAGCATCCTGGGGAGTGAAAGACCGTGGCCGGATCGGCTGATTTCGACCTGTACCGCCCCTCCGAAGAGCACGACATGCTCCGCGAGACCGTGCGCGCGCTCGCGGAGGCGAAGATCGCCCCGTTCGCCGCGGCGGTGGACGAGGAGGCGCGCTTCCCGCAGGAGGCCCTGGACGCGCTGGTCGCCTCCGATCTGCACGCGGTCCATGTCCCCGAGGAGTACGGCGGCGCCGGCGCCGATGCCCTCGCCACCGTGATCGTCATCGAGGAGATCGCGCGCGTCTGTGCCTCCTCCTCGCTGATCCCGGCCGTGAACAAGCTGGGCTCGCTGCCGGTGATCCTCGCCGGCTCCGAGAACCTCAAGAAGACCTATCTGGGGCCGCTGGCCAAGGGCGAGGCGATGTTCTCGTACTGCCTCTCCGAGCCGGACGCGGGCTCCGACGCGGGCGGTATGAAGACCAAGGCGGTACGGGACGGCGACCACTACGTCCTCAACGGCGTGAAGCGCTGGATCACCAACGCCGGCGTCTCCGAGTACTACACGGTCATGGCCGTCACCGACCCGGACAAGCGCACCAAGGGCATCAGCGCGTTCGTGGTCGAGAAGGGCGACGAGGGCGTCTCCTTCGGCGCCCCGGAGAAGAAGCTGGGCATCAAGGGCTCCCCGACGCGCGAGGTCTACCTCGACCATGTCCGTATCCCCGCGGACCGGCTGATCGGCGAGGAGGGTACGGGCTTCGCCACCGCGATGAAGACCCTGGACCACACCCGCATCACGATCGCGGCCCAGGCACTGGGCATCGCGCAGGGCGCGCTCGACTACGCCAAGGGCTATGTCCAGGAGCGCAAGCAGTTCGGCAAGCCGATCGGCGACTTCCAGGGCGTGCAGTTCATGCTCGCCGACATGGCCATGAAACTGGAGGCGGCCCGCCAGCTCACCTACTCCGCCGCCGCCAGGTCGGAGCGCGTCTCCGCGGGCAGCGCCAAGGAGGACCTCACCTTCTTCGGCGCGGCGGCCAAGTGCTACGCCTCCGACGCGGCCATGGAGATCACCACGGACGCGGTGCAACTCCTCGGCGGATACGGCTACACGCGCGACTACCCGGTCGAGCGGATGATGCGCGACGCCAAGATCACCCAGATCTACGAGGGCACGAACCAGGTCCAGCGCATCGTGATGGCCCGCAACCTGCCGTAAGCGCGCCGGGGTGCCTGTCCCGGCTTCGGCCGGGGCGGGCGCGTACACCGGGTGACGCCCCGGACCTGTCGCGGCGGCTTCGGCCGTTCTCGTGACCCTGCGGCTGGGCAGCCGACCTCGCGTCCGGGTGGCGGATAGCGTGACTGGATGAGAGAGGAAAGCCTTGAGCTGCGTGTGACGTACCGGCCCATCCCGCAGGACTCCGACGGGCCGGTGGATGACGAACGCGAGGAACTGTTCGCGTTCCCGGCCGGCCTCTGTGCGCAGCGGACCGACCCGGACGGCAGAGACCATCTGGTCGCGCCGCCCGTCGAGTATCTGAAAGCAGCGATCCGGGAACGGCACGGCTACGACGCCGTGGTGCTCTGGGCCCATCCGCCAGGACAGCTTGGTTAGCCGCGAGGCGCGGCCGGGCGCGTGGACCGGCCACTTGATAGGCAAGCGGTGACTTGCCTATGGTGTGGTTCGTGGTAGATGATGTTTTCAAGGCGCTGGCCGACCCCACTCGCCGGCTCATCCTCGATGAGCTGGCGGAACGAGACGGGCAGTCCCTCTTCGAGATCTGCGCACGGTTGACGACCAAGCACGGTCTGGGGCTGTCCCGCCAGGCGATCAGCCAGCACCTCGCCGTGCTGGAGTCCGTCGGACTGATCCGGACTCGGCGCGAGGGCCGCTACAAATTCCACGATCTGAACACCGAACCGCTTGAGCGCATCGCTGCCCGGTGGCTCAGGCCGACATCCCCGGAGAACAGCCCATGAGGATCCACCTGTCCAGCGTTTTCGTCGATGACCAGGACAAGGCCCTGCGTTTCTACACGGACGTACTGGGCTTCGTGAAGAAGACCGAGGTTCCCCTCGGCACGGACCGTTGGCTCACCGTGGTCTCGCCCGAGGACCCCGACGGCACACAGCTGCTGCTCGAACCCGATGGCCATCCGGCCGTCAAGCCCTACAAGACCGCACTGGTCGAGGACGGTATTCCGGCCACCTCCTTCGCCGTGGACGACGTACAGGCGGAGTTCAGGCGGCTGACCGGGCTGGGGGTGCGGTTCACCCAGGACCCGGTGCAGATGGGACCGGTCATCACCGCGGTGCTGGACGACACCTGCGGCAACCTCATCCAGATCGCCCAGCACATGTAGAGCCCGACGCGGGGGCCGGCAGCTTGTCCCGCCTGGGCCTCGGTGGCCGGCCATCAACCTCTGTCCCGGCTCAGGCCGGGACAGGGGACTTCCGCGAAGGGCGCCGGGCCCAGAGATAGAGACCGGTCTCGGGCTGTCCTTCGGCTCCCTGCTCGGGGCAGATGTTCAACTCGTCCACCCACAGCCCCGCTCGGCGGGCCCAGTCACCGAGATCTTCACGCCGGCACAGCGCGGGACGGTAGGTCGTCTCCATGAACCGCACCTCCTCGTCGGTGCGCCGCTCCGAGACGGCGACCAGCAGCGTGCCGCCCATGGCCGTGAGATCCCGCAGTCTCTCCAGCGCGGCGATGAACTTGTCCGCGCTCAGATCGACGAGGGCGTAGAAGCTCACCACGGCGTCGAACGGCCCGATGTCCAGGTCCGGGTCGAAGAGATCGGCCCGGACGAAGCGCGCTCCCGGAACCTGGCGCCGCGCGTGGGCGAGCAGGCCCTCGGAGACATCGATCCCGGTGACGTCCATGCCGCCCTCGCACAGCTGCCCGGCGGTGGGCAGTCCCGTGCCGCATCCCACATCAAGCACCCGGTCACCGGGGTCCAGCCGCCCCATCAGGCGCTCGGCCGCCCGGATCTGGGATGTCTTCCTGCCGTCGAACGCCTTCTGATACCCGAGTCCCAGGGAATCGAAGTACGCAGCCGCCTTCGCCGCCTGCGGCGCCAGTCGGACGGTGTCCTCGGAACCTCTGTCCTGCGTCTGCCCCACAGCCCAGCCCCTCCCCTCTCGTCGGCCGACCGCCGGTCGTTCCTGCTCCACCCGGGCTCTACCCGGACCCCCCGAGGTCGCATTCCGTCCGATCGGCACGATCACCTGAACGAGGGGCGGGGTGAACGAGGGGCGGGGCCCCGGGTATCCCGAGGCCCCGCCCCTCGTTCGCGTTTGGCGGCCTCAGCGGACGTCGACGTAGTCCTCGCGACCGCTGGACGCGTAGTGCGTCTTCACCGTGTCGACATAGCGCATCTGCCACGTGCCGTCCTGCTGCGCGGTGAACTGCTTGCTGAACGTGCCGTTGGTGAGGGTCGTGGCAGTGCCCAGCTCCTTCCAGGCCGCCCCGCTCGTGGCGGGCTTGAAGTAGACGCGGACCTTCTGGCCGGCGTACGCCTTCCAGGTGGAGCCGGACTTCTGCCTGAGCGTGCCCTTGGCCGTCAGCTTCGTGCCCTTGCGCACGCCTTCGGGCGTGACGTCGTCACTCCGGATCTCGGTGTACTGACGGCCGAGCTTGTAGACACGGCTCTCCACGCCCGTGGCGCCCAGGTGGCGCAGGCGCCAGTAGCTGCCGGTCGAGCCCTTCAGCGGAGCGGTCTGCTTGAACGCGGTCCCGTACGTGGCCGTGAACTGGCCCACGCTCGACCAGTTCTGGCCGTCCGAGGAGTGGTCGATGGAGACGCGCCCCGTCGTCCCGGCGGGGTACGAGCCCGACGTGACGCCCAGCTTGCCGCTGAAGGTGACCTTCCGGTACTTGTCCACAGCGGCTTCGATCGCCGAGAACGTGCTGGTGGCGGCCGTCTTGACCTGGAAGTCGTACGGGGACACCGACTTCTCGAACCATGGCTCCTGGCCCAGCTCAAGGCGCGTGGTCCCGTTCCGGGTGGCCGGGAAGGCGCCGGAGAACGTGCCGTCGGCCTTGGTGCTGGTGATGGGCCGGCCGTCGACCACGACGCCGACGCCGCCCGCCGGCTTGTCGGTGCCGTCGTCGGCCGTACGGGTCACCTTGCCGCGGGCGGGGACATCGCTGCCGTACGGGGCCGTGACCGAGCGGGCGGGGGTGTCCACCGCCAGTTTCAGCGGCTGCTTGCGCACCGCCACCGGGAACGACGCGTCGTTCCCCTCGAACGAGACGCGGAGACGTGCGCCGGTCTCGTACCCGCTGAACTCGAAGGGCAGGGAGAAGCGTCCCGTCTTGTCGACGGTCACCTTCTTGAAGTCCGGGGACGTGAACCAGGTGTACACACCGGCCCCCGCGAACGGCTTGACCTCGCGCGTGTTCGGGTCCTGCGCGAAGAGCGTGCCGCTCATCGTGACGACGCGGTGGTCGTACGACACCGACTGACGGTCGGCGGTCGCGGTCAGCTTCGGGGCGAGGCCGTAGTTGACCTCACCGTTGTCGCGGTCGACGAGTTCGCCGGCCGTGCCGGCCCGGACCACGAGGTCCACGGTGTACACACCCAGCGCGGGCAGTTGGACCGGATCGGTCCAGAACTGCTCCTCCTCGCAGGCGGACGCGGTGGTGCAGCGCCCGGCGTCATTGAGGCGCAGCGTGGCGAGTACCGCGTCACTGCCCTTCGCGCGGACCCGGACGGTGACGTCGGACGGAAGTGAGTTCCGGTCCCAGTGCTCGTAGAGCACATGGATCTTGCCGTCCTTCTCGGCGCTCCACGCGAACGACCGCAGGTTGACCTCGGCCGCCTGCGCGGTCGGCGCCGCGACCAGTGTGGATGCGGAGAGCGCGACGGCCGTGCTCACCACGGCCATGATCTTTCTCAAGGGTCCCCCATCGGAACATGCACGCGTTGATCTACGGCACATTCGACCCTTGGGCCAGGGGGAAGGTTGTACGCGATGTCCGCCCGTGACGGACTACTGGTGGTCCGCCCAGACATAGGTCTCCGGCAGGAGCGCGGAGATCCGTACGGTACGCAGCCGGTCGCCCGCGCCGACGATGACCTTCAGGTCAGGGAAGTAGTCGAACAGGAACTGCCGGCATCGCCCGCACGGCGGCGCCACCCCCCGGTCCCGGTCGCCCACCGCCACGATCGTGTCCAGGTCGTAGACGCCGCGCGCCGCCGCGGAGCCGACGAGGACCATCTCGGCGCAGGGACCTCCGGTGAAGTGGTACGCGTTGATCGCGGTGACCAGGCGCCCGTCGGCGGCGCGGGCCGCGGCGGCCATCGTGTGACGGTCGCCGCGGGACCTGCTCCTGGCGATCTCCGCCGCCGCCTCGATCAGTTCGTGATCGACCGGTTCGTGATCGACCGGTTCGTGATCGACCGGTTCATGGCCGGCGCCGGACACACCGGGCTCACTGGGCACGCCGGGCGTCGGCGCGGAGGAGGCGGACATCAGTTGCCGGTGACCGTGACCTTCTCGTCGTTGTTCAGCTGGTTCACCAGCTCCTTGACCTTGGCCTTGTCCCAGACCAGATTGCCGCCCACGCTGCCCGAGATCGGCATGTTCATGGACGTTCCGTCGCCGCCCGTGACGCCCTTCATCGCGAAGAACATCTGGCCCAGCGACCACAGCGACATGTCCTTGTCCACGATCAGCGTGTCCAGCCCGGCGCCCATCGTCGGATAGAACGCGAACGGGTTGAGGATCGTGCCGGGCGTCGCTGTCTGCGCGGCCAGGGCCGCGAGGAACTTCTGCTGGTTCTTCGTACGGTCCAGGTCGCTGTTGGCGAAGGCGTACCGCGTCCGTACGAAGGCGAGGGCCTGTTCGCCGTCCAGGGTCTGCTTGCCCGCCTGGAAGTCGGCGCCGGACTTCTTGTCCTTGAACGCCTTCGGGATGTCCAGCTCCACCCCGCCGATCGCGTCCACGATATTGGCGAAGCCCGCGAAGCCGATCTCGACGTAGTGGTCGATGTGCAGGCCGGTGTTGAACTCGACGGTGCGGACGAGCAGTTCGGGGCCGTCCTCGGCGTACGCCGCGTTGAGCTTGGTCTGCCGGCCCGTGGCCGGGAACATCTTGCCGGACTCGGAGCCGCGGAACGACGGGATCGTCACGTTCGAGTCGCGCGGCAGCGAGATCAGCGTCGGACCGTTCGACCCGTCGTGCAGGATCATCATCGAGTCGGTGCGCTTGCCCTCGGCGGAGCCCGTGTGGAGCTTCTTCTTCTCCTCTTCGGACATGCCCTCGCGGCTGTCCGAGCCGACGATCAGATAGTTCGTGCCGTCGCCCGGCTCAGGCCGCTCGATGACCTTGGAGAGATCGACCTCGCGCCTGAGCTTCCCGTCCGCCCAGAAGTACGTGCCGATGGAGACGGCGAGGAGCACCACGACCAGCGTCAGCGCGCCGACCTTGATACGGCGGCGCCAGTCGGGCGCCTGCCCCGGCCCGCGAGGGGCGCCCGGCGGCGGACCGCCGTAGCCGCCCTGTCCACCACCGCCGGAGGGCGAGCCGTAGACCTGGCCCGTGTTGTACCCGCTGTCGTACCCGGGCTCATGGCCCCGGTCGTACCCCTGGGACTGCTGAGGGACACCGCGGGGCTGCACATGCGGCATCACGCGCGCGCCCTCGGGCTGCGCGCCCGCGCTGCCGCGCCCGTAGCGGTTGCTCCGCTCGCGGCGGTCGCCGGTCCATCCATCGGGCCAATCATTCATGCGGAACAGTGTGCCGGTCCGGGCCCCGCGCCAGACAGGGGAGGTGGGAAATCGGGTCGGTGCTGTTGCCAAGCTGATGCAATGCGGACCACGCCGGGGCACTGGCGTCGCCCTGGGTGACCGGCCGGGCGCCCCCGGGGGCCGGGGGAGCGCCCGCATAGGGTGGAGGACATGACAGCTCAGGTCCCACCCCCGGAAAGCGATATTCCGGGTAAGCCCACCTCCGCCTCACGCACCACGCTCAGCCACATCATGACCGTCAGCGACACCAACCTCCTCGGTACGGTGCACGGCGGCGTGATCATGAAGCTGGTCGACGACGCGGCGGGCGCCGTCGCGGGACGCCACTCCGGCGGCCCCGCGGTCACCGCCTCGATGGACGAGATGGTCTTCCTCGTGCCGGTACGGGTCGGGGACCTCGTCCATGTCCGCGCCCAGGTCAACTGGACCGGACGGTCCTCGATGGAGGTCGGCGTACGGGTCATGGCCGAGCGCTGGAACGAGTCCACCCCGGCGACCCAGGTCGGCAGCGCCTATCTGGTCTTCGCCGCCGTGGACGCGGACGGCAGACCCCGGACCGTACCCCCGGTGATCCCCGAGACGGAGCGGGACAAGCGGCGCTACCAGGAAGCGCAGATCCGGCGTACGCACCGGCTCGCCCGGCGACAGGCGATCAAGGAGCTCCGGGCGAAGCGCGCGGCGGAGGGCATCGACGACCACCGCTGATCAGCGGCGCACCCGGCTCCCCGACGGCCCCGGCTCCTCGGCTCCCCAGCTCCCCGGCGGCCCCGGTCAAGGGCACACCACCTGGTCGCCGGTCGTCGCCCCGAACCGGCCCTTGGGGGCCTCCTGCGCGCGTACCGGCCTCACCGCCGTGAAGTCCGTCCCCGCCATCACCTTGAGCGTCGCGCCCTGCTGTCTCACCGCGCGCAGTTCGCTGCCGGGCAGCGCCGCCGCGAGGGACTTCGCCGAGAGGTCCCAGCGCGGGTCGTACATCACGACCGTGCGCCGCAGGTCAGGGCCGTCGGAGTTGAGCGGCGTACGGGTCGTGTTGAAGCCGGTGGCGTGCAGCGCGTCGTCGACCAGCTTGCCGAGTCCGTCCGTGCGCGTGCCGTTGTAGACCTGCACGCGGATGTCCTGCGGCTTCACATCGACCGGCTCGGCGGACTCGGCCGGCTTCGCCGACTCCTTGCCCGAAGCCGATTCCTGTCCCGGCTCGGGCCCCGCGGCCGACTGCGGGGCCGCCGCCGGCGAGGCGGCCGGTCGCGGGGCCGCAGGTCCGTGCGCCGATGTCAGCGGTCTGTCCTCGCGCAGCGCGCGGAACAGCTCCCGCGACTTCACCGGATCCCACTTCACCGTGGCACCGACCCCCTTGACCGTGACGCCGTCACCGACCAGCGGCACCGACGTGAACTCCGACGAGGAGGGCGAGAAGCCGCGCATCGCCTCGTTGAGGGCGAGCAGCTGCTCCGTACCGAAGCCCGCGTCGGCCCGTACCGAGGCGAGCATGGTCGAGGAGACCTCCTTGAACCGCACCGGGTTCAACAGGACTCCGCTGCTGGTGGCCCGGTCGATCAGCGCGGCCAGGAAGCGCTGCTGGCGCTGCATCCGCCCGAGGTCGGCGGCGCCGTCGATATGCCGCGACCGTACGTACTGGAGCGCCTGGCCGCCGTTCATGCTGTGGGTGCCGGGGGTCAGATCGAGCCCGGTGTACGAGTCCTTCAGCGCCCGGGGCGTACAGATCTCGACGCCGCCCAGGGCGTCCACCGTCTTCATGAAGCTGGTGAAGTCGACCTCCAGATAGTGGCTGATCTTCACCCCCGTCATGCGTTCGACGGTGCTGACCGTCAGATGCGGCCCGCCCTCCGCGTACGCCGCGTTGAGCTTCACCGCGTGCGGCTCATGACGCTTGCCGGTGGCCACGTCGGTGTGCTCGGGAAGCTCCGCGTAACTGTCGCGCGGCACGCTCACGACGCTGGCGCGGTCACCGTCCGCGGAGAGATGCACCAGCATGACCGTGTCGGTGCAGTTGCAGGGCTCGCCACCGAGCCGGTATTTCTGCCGCTCCTCCTCCGTGATCTTGTCGCGGCGGTCCGTGCCGACCAGTAGGAGGTTGAGACCGTGGCCCGCGGACGGGCGGTTCTTCATGTCCTTGAACGGATCGACCCGGTCGATGCCGGTGTCGAGGCTGGTCATCACCGCGTGGCCGATCCCGCCGGCCCCCAGAACCAGTACGGAGAGGGTCGTCGCCATCCGCATTCCCCAGCGCGGTCGCTGTGGTGTCCCCGGCCGCCGGGAGGGGGCCGGACGGTGGGTGGTGCGGGGCGGCGTGGGCACGGGGAAACACCTCCGCGTGAACAGGGATCGTGCGTGAAGGGGGGTGGTGAGGGGACCGTGTGCACGGTAGGCCCATACGATCAGCGACACCGGGCCGCAACCGGGCGGCGCGCGTCGCTGTCCCCCGTTCGCGGTAACGTGGGCGGTCATACCGCCGCCGAAGGACCTTGAAGGACCACATGCCTGCCCTGCCGCCCGCGGTCTCCGTGATCATGCCGGTGCTCAATGAGGAACGCCATCTGAGGAACTCCGTCCGGCACATCCTGGAGCAGGAGTACGACGGCGAGATGGAGGTGGTGATCGCGCTCGGCCCGTCCACGGACCGTACGGACGAGATCGCCGCGGAGCTGGTACGGGAGACCGCGTCCCATGAGCGCGCCCGCGTCAAGACGGTACCGAACCCGACCGGCCGCACCCCCGCCGCGCTGAACGCCGCGATCAAGGCGTCCAAGCACCCGATCGTGGTACGGGTCGATGGGCACGGGATGCTCTCGCCGAACTACATCGCGACCGCCGTCCGGCTCCTGGAGGAGACGGGCGCGCAGAACGTCGGCGGCATCATGCACGCCGAGGGCGAGAACGACTGGGAGAACGCGGTCGCCGCCGCCATGACCTCGAAGATCGGCGTCGGCAACGCGGCGTTCCACACCGGAGGCGAGGCCGGGCCCGCCGAAACCGTGTATCTGGGTGTCTTCCGGCGCGAGGCGCTGGAGCGGCAGGGCGGCTACAACGAGGAGTTCATCCGCGCCCAGGACTGGGAACTGAACTTCCGTATCCGTGAGTCGGGCGGCGCCATCTGGTTCTCGCCCGAGCTGCGCGTCCAGTACCGTCCGCGGCCCTCGGTCCGGGCGCTCGCCAGGCAGTACAAGGACTACGGGCGCTGGCGCCATGTCGTCGCCCGTTACCACTCCGGCTCGATCAATCTGCGCTATCTCGCCCCGCCGACGGCCGTCTGCGCCATCGCCGCGGGCATTCTGGTCGGCGCCGTGGTGACGCCCTGGGGCCTGCTCGTACCGGCCGGCTATCTCGCGGCGATCGTGGCGGGCTCGGTCCCGGCGGGCAAGGGGCTGTCGCCGAAGGCCCGGCTGCGGATCCCGGTCGCGCTGGCCACCATGCACATGTCGTGGGGGTACGGCTTCCTGACCAGCCCGCGCTCGCTGGCGAAGAAGGTCATCGCGAGCCGCCGCCCGGCGGCGCAGCCGGTCGAGGCATAACCCCGCAGAGACCCTGCCAGAGACATGAGCGCCGTCCGGCGGATCACCACCGGACGGCGCTCACGTCTCCGCGGAACCTTCTAGAAGCGGTACGGCGCGTAGACGTCCATGCAGGCGTCCTCCTTCGCGCCGTTGAGCGCGTCCGCCGTGTCCGGGACGCCGCCCGCCTCCGGTTCGGCCTCCTTCGGGAAGGACGCGCCGCTGCGCCAGTCGGCGCCCACGACCACCGTGACCCCCGAGACGTCCGTCGACTTCGTCACCGACGCTAGGGGAATGCCGAGGGCCTTGGCCACCGCCTGGGCGTCGCCCTCCATGTCCGCGCTCGGATAGTTGACCGTGCTCGTCTCCTGCGGGGTCTGCAGCGAGTCGGCCTTGGCCAGGGTGTAGCCCTTGCCGTTGAGCGTGCCCGCGATATCGGTCGCGCGGCGCGGCACCGCGCTCTGCGCGCCGCCGGTGCCGTTGCGCACGATCACGCCGGTGTCGGCGGGCGCCGAGGCCGGGTCCTTCGTGGCCGGCGCGGACGGCTTCTTCTCGGTGGCCTCCGCCTTGCCGCCGTTGCTGTCGAAGGCCACGTCGTCGCGGAGCATCGCCCACAGCTTGCGGGAGTCCGTCTCGGCCGCGATCAGATGGTTCTTGTCCTGCGGATCCTCCACGGTCGGCATCGTCGTCATGGTGAGGCGGTTCGTCGGCACGCTCTTGAGCTGCATGGCCAGATCGAAGAGCTGCGTGACATCATCGATCTCCTCGGAGACCTCAAGCGACTTCGTGGCCGCCTCCGCGAGACCGGTCAGCCGGGCGGTGTCGGTGAAGACACTCTGCGACTTGAGCTCGCGGATCATCGAGTTCATGTACATGTGCTGGGCCTTGGCGCGGCCGAGGTCGCTCGCGAAGGCGTGCCGCGTACGCAGCCACTGGAGCGCCTGCTCGCCCTGGATCTGATGCGTACCCGCCGTGAGCTTCAGCCCCGAGCCTCCCGGTACCCCGGGCAGCGGCCGGTCCCAGACGTTGTTCTTGACACAGACATCGACACCGCCTATCGCGTCGGCCATCTTCACGACGCCCGCGAAGTCGATCGTCATCCAGTGGTCGATATAGACGCCGGTCAGCTTCTCCCAGGTGGACAGGGTGCAGCCGGGGCCGCCGCGGGCCAGCGTCTCGTTGATGATGGCGTTGGTCTGCGGATAGACCTTGCCGGTGTCGGCGTCCTTGCACTCCGGGATGTCGACCCGGGTGTCGCGCGGGATGCTCACGACCGAGGCGTTCTTCCGGTCGGCGGAGACATGGACGAGCATCTGTACGTCGCCGAGCGGCGGGTTGCCCGCCGTGTCCTTGCTGCCGCCCAGTTTGACGTTCTCGGGGTCGGCCCGGCTGTCGGAGCCGATCAGCAGGATGTTCAGCGGGGTCTGGCCCGCCGAGTTGGCCGCGGGCTTGTCCAGCCCGCTGTTGCCGTTGCTGCGCTCGCCGCTGCGGATATTGCTGTTGAGATGGCGGTAGTAGAGATAGCCGGCGCCGGCCGTCCCGAGCAGCAGCAGTGCCAGCCCGGCGGCGACCCAGCGAAGTATTCGCCAGGGGCCGCGTTTGGCGCGTCCGCGCGCCCTGCCACCGCGCCCGCCCTTGCCGCGTCCGTTCTCGCCGCGCCGGCCCGTGCCGGTGCTGTCGCCGCCGCCGCTGTCGCCGCTGCTGCCGTCGGCGCTGCTGCCGTCGGCGTGTCCGCCGTCGCGGGGTCCGCCCTCCGCGGGCGCGCCGTCCGGCCGTCCTCGCTCACCGTCGTACAGGCTGTCGTCCCAGCCCAACTCCCCGGCATGCGAGACGTCTTGGCGCGCCCCCTCCCGTCGTACGCTGCTCTGACCCATCCAGACTCCCTCTTCAGGCCGTCCGAATGGGCCGGCGCTCCGGCGTCACTTGGCGCAGACCTGCTTGTCCGCTTCTACTTTCTGCACACCTTCCGGCGCCTTCGCCGCTCCGGTGATGGGCACTCCCGCGCCCTTGAAGTCCTTTCCGAGGGTCAGCGTCATCGCCTCAAGCCCCACGGCGTCCTCGGTGCCCGGCTTCATCCCCGCGGCGGGCAGCCCCATCATCTCCGCGAGCGCCCGTGCCTGGTCGGCCTGGTTGGGCGCGTACTCCAGGGTCGTCTTGGCCACATCCGCGGGGGCGTTGCCCTTGTTGGTGGACTTCAGTACGCCCTCGGTGTTCTGCAGCCAGTTCAGGGTCTCCTGCGCGGAGCCCTGCGGACCACCACCGTTGAACACATCGACCCGCACGTCGGACGCGTCGGCCTTGGTCCCCTTGAGGAGCGCTTCCTGCTTGCTCTTGGCGGCCTTCTCGGCCTCCTCCTCCTTCTGCTGCACCTCGGTGAGGGAGACATCGTTCTGCATCATCGAGAACAGCGGGTCGGCCTTGGCCTCATTGACCACCACCGTCGCCTTGACGACCTCCGCCGGGTTGTCGAGCACCGGCAGCGTCGTGAAGGTGATGTTCTTCGGGTCGACCTTCGCCAGCTCCATGGCCAGATCGCTCAGCTTCTGGATGCTGCCGATGCCGCTGTCGACCGTGAGCGCGTCGGTCGCGGCCTCCGCCAGCTTGAACAGCTTGCTGGGGCTGGTGAGCGTGTCGCCCGACTTCATCTTCCGGATCATCGAGCTGAGGAACTGCTGCTGGGTCTCGATCCGGCTCAGATCGCTCTCGTTGCCGAAGGCGTGCCGGGTACGGACGAAGGCGAGTGCCTGCTCGCCCTGGAGATTGTGCGTGCCCTTGCTCAGCTTGAGCTTGGACTTCGGGTCGTCGACGTCCTTGCCCACACACACCTCCACACCGCCCACCGCGGTCGACATGGTCTTGACCGCGTCGAAGTCGGCCATCATGAAGTGGTCGATCGTGAGCCCGGTGAGTTCCTTGACGGTGCGCATCGTGCAGCCGGGGTCCCGGCCGTTCTGGCCGAGGCTGATGTTGAAGCGAGCCTGCTGGGCGCCCGGGATGACCTCGGTGCCGTCGGCGGTCTTGGTCTCGCAGTCGGGGATGTCGGTGATCAGGTCACGCGGGATGGAGAGCACCGTCGCGTTCGTACGGTCCTTGGAGACATGGAACAGCAGGGTCGTCTCCGCGTGGCCGACGCTCCCCACGTCGCCGTACCCCTCGTTGCCCGCGCCGGTCCGCTTGTCCGTGCCGATCAGCAGGATGTTGACGGGCTGGTCCTTCTTGAAGCCGCCACTGCCCGCGCCCTGCACGTCGATCGTGTCGATGTTGCCGTTGAAGTGCTGGTAGACGAAGTATCCGCCGACGGTGAGGCCCACGAGGAGGAACGCCATCACACCGCCGGTCCACACCAGCGCCTTCTTCTTGCGCGACTTCTGGGGCTTGCGCTTGCGGCGGCCGACGGCGGCGTTCGCCGCTTCGGCCTGGCCCTTTCCCGCGCGACGGCTGCGCTGGCCCGGAACGTTGGCGCGCGTCCCACCGCGACCGCGCGCCCCGGAGCGGGATTCCGTACGTGACTCCGTACGCGAATCCGCGCGGGATTCCACGCGCGGTTCTTCTCGCGTCCGCGGTCCCTCGTCGGTGGCGGGACGCGCGGGCCCGGGCTCCTTTCGCGGGGCGCCCGCTCTTCTGGAGCCACGAGGCTGGGGGGCGGCGGGCGGCTGCCCTGTGGAGTGGTCCAGTCGCAGTTCGTAGTTACCGGTCTGCGGGTTGAGGACCCACTGGTCGGCGGGGTCGAATTCGTCCGCCTGCCCACGGCTATGCGCATCCACGGTTGCTTGAATCCTCCGTCGGTGCCACGCGAGGCGTCTTCCCCCGAAGACGCTCGGTCTTTCGATCCTGTAGTGCGCGACCTGGCGGCCGGATGCACCGGATCGCGTCACACTATCCGTCCCGTTCGACGTCGAGCGACGCCAGTGACAAATTCCTCATCCCTTACAAGCGGGCAATCTGCCCAATCTTCATGGACTGAAGAGCTGCCCTTGGGTCCGGCTTTACCCGCACATGCCCACCGCGGCGTTTGTCCCCTGGAAAGTGGGGGCCGGAGAAGGGCTCTCCGGTGCCGGGGTGCCGCTGCCGCCGTCGCTGCCGTTCCCCGAATTCTTCACGGAGTCGTCACTCTTCTCCTCGTTCCTCTGGCTCTGTGTGTCCGTCTCGTCCGGAGAGACCGAAACGGGGTTGTCCTCGCGCAGCTGCTCGAAGAGGCTCTTCGCGGCGGGCTGAACGAGTTCGTCGCGATTCGGGTCCTGGGCATACGGCTGTCGCGGCACGGTCAGGAATTGCACCTTTTCCATCGGTACGCTCTGCATGGAGCGTGCCAGTTCGTAAAGGTCGCTGAGAGAGTTCAGCCCCGGGTCGGTGGTGAGGGACTTGGTCGCGGCGTCCAGCACCGGATAGAGCCGGGCCGGATTGAGCAGCACCCCATTGCTCTGCACCTTCTTGAAGAGCGCCCCCAGGAATCGCTGCTGGCGGTCCATGCGCTGGGTGTCGCTGCCGTCGCCGATGCCATGGCGGGCGCGTACGAAGCCGAGGGCCTGCTCGCCGTCGAGGGTCTGCCGGCCCGCGGGCAGTTCGAGCAGCGCCTGGACGTCCTTGACGGGCTCGTCGAGGCAGACCTCGACTCCGTCCACCGCGTTCACCATGTCCGTGAAGCCGCTGAAGTCGACCACCATGTGGTGATCGACGCGGATGTCGGTGAGCTTCTCGACCGTACGGATCGTGCAGGCGGCGCCGCCTGCCTCGAACGCCCAGTTGAACTGCGCGAACTGGGCCCGGCTCCGGGTGCCGTCGGGCCTGGCGCAGCTGGGTATCTCCACCATCAGGTCGCGGGGCAGGGACATGGCCGTCGCGCTCTTCCGGTCCGCCGCGAGATGCAGCAGGATCGTGGTGTCGGAGCGTTGTGAACCGCCGTCGTCCCGCCCGTACTTGCCGTTTCCGTCGCCGGAGCGGCTGTCGGAGCCGATGAGCAGGATGTTCTGCGCGTCGAGGGCGACCGGGGTGGGGCGTTCCTTCTCGTACGTGTGCAACTCGGCGGCGGCGGAGGTGTCGGTGGTGATGTTCCCGTCGAGCTTCCGGTAGAACCACCAGCCGGCCCCGGCGGTGGCCAGGATGGCGACGGAGGTGCCCAGCGCGACCCAACGCAGCCAGTGGCGCTTGGGGTTGGGGCCGGCGGGCGGGGCGGCGGCTTCGGTGTCCTCACCCGCGAGCCCGGGCGCTCCGGTCGACGGCTGTCTGCCGGACTCGGTGTCCGGTTCGGTCGCCGTGCCAGCACTGTCGGTCACGTCTGCGTCCATCCTTCAGGGCGTCGGCGGCGCACTGGGCCGCCGGTTGCAGGGGTAGACGGGCGAGCGCCGCGCTTGGTTGTGCCACGGGTCGCAGGTATCGCCGATCACGTAACCGAGGTTGGGCGACGACCCTGATAGCAGGGTCCGTTATGTAACAGATAATACGTTTTACGTAGGTGTTTTCTCAGTGGATTCTCAGATGCAGGCTCCCCGCTTCCGTACGTCCTTCGGGGCGGGCGGGTTTGGCCGGTAGCGGTCTTGCCCGCCCGCCGCGCGTCACATCGCCCTGTCGGTCACGCGTTCGCTCGTGACGCGCTGTTCGAGCTCCTGTGCCGACAGTTTCCCGGGATTGCGGCAGAGCACGACGGATCCGCCCGCCGCCAGCGGGGCGTACAGCCCGGCCGAAAGCCCGTCCCAACTGTCGTACGCCAGCCCCGACAGCAGCCGTGAGCCGGGCGTGAGACCGCGCTCCACGGCGTCCGCGCCCGCGCGCGCCACGAGTTGGGCCGCGGACAGCTCCGTACCACCGACGATCAGCGCGGATTCGTCCGGATCCACCGGCGCGAACGGCGCGAACCGGTCGCCCTGGCCCGGCACCTCGACCGCGTAATCCACGAAGCCCTCGGGCGGCTGGGGGAAACGGCCGCCCAGCGGACGCAGCGCGAGCGCCACCCGCTCGCCGTGGCACGCGCGCGCCGCGTCCAGCGTGTCGGGGCCGCTGACCACCAGATCCGCGCCGGCCGGATCACCGCCGATCTCGACCGTCACACCGACCGAGGAACAGGCGAGCAGCCACACCGCGCTCTGCCAGTGCGCCGGAAGCAGCAGCGCGAGCCGGTCGCCGGGCGCGGCGGCGAGATCACCCTGAAGCAGATTCGCGGTCTTGGACACCCAATTGGCGAAGGTGGCCACGGACAATTCGACGCGCTCACCGGTGGCATCGTCGTAGAACGTGACCAAGGGGCGGGCCGGGTCTGTGGCGAGAGCGGATCGCAGCAGGTCGGCAGGGGTACGGTCGCTGGAGTTCACCCGGGAAAGGGTACGCCGGAGCGCCGGAGCGCCACCGCCGTACCGGTGACGGGGTACACCGGTTGGACCGACGGGCCGTCAGTTTTCCCGACGGGCGTGGTGGTCGGGGCGCGCCCAGGATCGGCACATGCGTGCCTCACTTGCAACCTCGATCGGCGTCGCGTGCACCGCCGCCCTGGTCCTCCCGCTGACCCCGTCGGGCGCGAACGCCGCCCCACAAGTCCCACAGGCCACACAGAACACGGGGACGCCCGCCGTACCGGGCTCCACCCACTCGCTTCCCCTGAGCGCGGTCGGCTCGAACCGGTCCCTGGGCACCGCCGCGGAACAGGGCGTGACGCGGCGCGACGTCAGTCCTTTCTCGCTGCTCGGAGTCGTCTGGGACGACGCGGACGCCGAACTCCGCGGCACGGTCCAGGTCCGTACCCGCGCGACCGGTTCGCACCTCTGGTCCGACTGGCAGGACCTGGAGACGCACAACCAGGAACACGGCGCGGACCTCGGCACGAGGGAACGGGACTCGGGACACACGCGCGGCTCCACCGCCCCGCTCTGGGTCGGTGGCTCGGACGGCGTGGAACTGCGCGTACGGGCCGCCGAGGAGGACGGGAGCGGACTGGCACACACGCCGCTGCCGCACGGGCTACGGCTCGAACTCATCGACCCGGGAGAGGATCCCCAGGACGACGGCGAGCCCGTGCCCGGCACCGCCATCTCCCCCGAGGGCGGCGGCGATTGGCCCGCGCCCGAGGATGCGCCCCCGACCCTGCCCAGGGCCGGGACACCGCCCGTTCTCCCCGACTCCGCGAGGTCGAACGCCGCACCGCGCCCGCGCATCGTCTCGCGCAAGGGCTGGGGCGCGGACGAGAGGCTCCGCGAGAAACAGCTCGGCTACTCAAGGACCGTCAAGGTCGCCTTCGTCCACCACAGCGCCACGGGCAACAACTACAGCTGCAAGCAGGCCCCCTCCGTCCTGCGCGGTATCTACCGCTACCACGTCAAGAGCAGTGGCTGGCGCGACATCGGCTACAACTTCGCCATCGACAAGTGCGGAAACATCTACGAAGGCCGCGCCGGGGGAGTGGCGAGGCCCGTGCGGGGCGCCCACACACTCGGTTTCAACGCCAACAGCGTGGGCATCGCCGTCCTCGGAACGTACGGCGGCACGAACCCGCGTGCCGCGGCGACGACCGCCGTCGCCAAACTCTCCGCGTGGAAGCTCGGGCTGCACGGCATCAACGCACGCGGGAAGGTCACGCTGACATCCGGGGGCAGCGGAAAGTACGGCAAGGGCAGAAAGGTCAGGCTCAACGCCATCTCCGGGCACCGGGACGGATTCTCCACGGACTGCCCGGGAAACCGCCTCTACGGGAAGCTCAGCGCCGTACGCACGTCGGCGGGCGGATACCAGCGCCGCTGACGCGAGCGGTCGCGAACACTGGTCGGTTCTGTGTGCGCGTACGTGTATGCATGTACGGACGGAAGCGCCGACCCCAGCAGGAAGCGGAGACGACACGGTGACAGAAGCGATCCTCCTGGTCGGCGGCAAGGGCACCCGGCTACGGCCGCTCACCGCCCGCACCCCCAAGCCGATGGTGCCGGCGGCCGGCGTCCCCTTCCTCACCCACCAGCTGGCACGGGCGCGCGCGGCGGGCGTCGAACACATCGTCCTCGCCACGTCCTATCTCGCCGAGGTCTTCGAGCCCTACTTCGGCGACGGCTCGTCCCTCGGGCTGAGCCTGGAGTACGTGACCGAGCGCGAACCGCTCGGTACGGGAGGCGCCATCCGGAACGTCGCCTCCCGGCTGGACTCCGGGCCCGACGACCCGGTGCTGATCTTCAACGGCGACATCCTGACCGGCCTCGACATCAGAGCGCTCGTGCGGACCCACGCGTCGTCGGGCGCGGCGGTCTCCCTCCATCTGACCCGCGTCGACGACCCGCGCGCCTACGGTCTGGTCCCCACCGACGCCGACGGGCGGGTGACGGCCTTCCTGGAGAAGCCGCAGACCCCCGAGGAGATCGTCACCGACCAGATCAACGCGGGCGCCTATGTGTTCCGGCGCTCGGTGATCGACTCCATCCCGGAGGGCCGGCCGGTCTCGGTGGAACGGGAGACCTTCCCCGACCTGCTGGCCGCCGGCGCGCATCTCCAGGGCATGGTCGACTCCACGTACTGGCTCGACCTGGGCACCCCCCAGGCCTTCGTACGCGGCTCGGCGGACCTCGTCCTCGGCCGCGCCCCGTCCCCGGCGGTCCCGGGCCGGTGCGGCGAACGCCTGATCCTGCCGACGGCCACGGTCGCCCCCGACGCGAAGCTCACCGGCGGCACGGTGATCGGCCCGGCGGCCCTGATCGGCGACGGCGCGCGCGTCGCGGGCAGCGCGATCCTGGACGGCGCGGTCGTGGAACCGGGCGCGGTCATCACGAACTCGCTGATAGGCACGGGGGCGCGGGTGGGGGCGCGGGCGGTGCTGTCGGATGTGGTGGTGGGGGACGGGGCGGTGGTGGGCGCGGACAATGAGCTGAGGCAGGGGGTGCGGGTGTGGTGCGACGCGGTGCTGCCGGCGGGGGCGGTGAGGTTCTCGTCCGACGTGTAGCCGTGCGGTGCGGTGCGGTTGCGGTTGCGTGTTCGTCGGCCGGGGGCCGGGGCCTCCGGAGGTACATGTCCGGACGGCACGATTTACGGCGCGACTCTGCCCAGACGATGGTTCGGGCGTTCGCGCGCCACAAATCACGCTTTAGTGTCCGGACACGCACCTCCTACGACCCCGACCCCCTCCCCTCGGTGGGCGCCCTCGGCCTCGCGGTCGGCCGGGCCAGTCGGTGACGGGCGGTGAAGGGGGGCGCGCAGGGGTCGTGTCCGGGACGTAGAGCGTGATTTGTGGCGCGCGGACGCCCGAACCAACGACAGGCCAGCTGCGCGCCGTAAATCATGCAGTCCCGGATGCGAGCCCGGAGCGCCACCCGGCAACAACCCGCACACGAAAACCGGCCCCAGCCGAAACGCACCCCGGAGACCCGCCACCGCCGGAGGCAAGCGTGGCGCTTAGCCTCGGGGGTGACCCCGACCCCCGAGGACCGCAACCGTGGCTGGACGCTTCGCACAACGACCCGTACCCCCGCCCCGCCGCGCGCCCGCGCCCCGCACCGAGCACGGCCCCGGGCTGCGGCGCCAGTGGACGCCCCCCGACCCCTACGACCTCGGGCTCGTGCTCGGCCCCCTCAGGCGCGGGCCCGCCGATCCGACCTTTCGCGCGTACCCGGACGGTTCCGTATGGCGGGCCTCCCGGACGCCCGCCGGGCCCGGCACGCTGCGGGTCGTGCGGCGCGGTGGCGTCGTGGAGGCCGATGCGTGGGGCGACGGCGCCGCGTGGCTGCTGGAGCAGCTCCCGGAACTGCTCGGCGCGAGCGACGACCCGGACGCGTTCGTCCCCCGGCACCGCCTCGTCGTCGAGGCCCAGCGGCGCCGGCCGGGACTGAGGCTCTGCCGCACCGGACTGGTGCTGGAGTCGCTGATCCCGTCCGTGCTGGAGCAGAAGGTCACCACCGTCGAGGCGTACCGCGCCTGGCGGCTCCTGGTGCGCGGGCACGGCGAGCCCGCCCCGGGCCCGACCCCGGGACTCGCGCACGAGCGGCTGTACGTCATGCCCGACGCCAGGACCTGGGCGATGATCCCGTCCTGGGAGTGGCACAAGGCCGGTGTCGACGCCAAGCGCTCCTCGACGATCCTGCGCGCCGTCCGGGTCGCGCGCCGGATGGAGGAGGCCGCGGCGATGGACCCGGAGCGCGCCGCCGCCCGGCTGGAGCTGATCCCCGGGATCGGCCCGTGGACCGCCGCCGAGGTCGTGCAGCGTTCTAACGGCGCCCCCGACGCGGTCACCGTCGGCGATCTGCATCTCCCCGGCATCATCGGCCACGCGCTCGCGGACGACCGGGACGCCGACGACGCGGCGATGCTCGAACTCCTCGCCCCGTACGCCGGCCAGCGGCACCGCGCGACCCGGCTGATCCTGCTCAGCGGCCGGACCCCGGCCCGCCGGGCGCCCCGGATGGAGGTCCGTAACATCGCCCGGCTGTGAGAACCGGCCTGCGGGAGGACCGGCTACCGCACCGTGAGGAAGGACTCCGGCGACCGCGCCGGGCGGTCCTTCGGCGGAGCGGCCGCGTGGCCCACCGCCACCGCGCCCATCGGGTCCCAGTCCGCGGGCAGGTCCAGCACGTCCCGTACGACATCCCGGCAGAACATCGTCGAGGAGACCCACGCGGAGCCGAGCCGCTCACCGGCCAGCGCCACCAGGAAGTTCTGCACGCCCGCGCCCATGGCGACCACGAACATCTCGCGCTCCGCGCCGTCGCGCCGGGCGTCGCCGTAGGTGTGCGAGCCGTCGGTCACCAGGCATGGGACCACCAGATACGGCGCCTTGCGCAGGAGGTCGCCTCGGCGGACCCGTTTGGCGATGGACTCCTCCGACTTGCCGTCACGGCGCAGGTCCGCGACCCAGGCGTCGCGCATGGCGTCGAGGAGGCGCAGCCGCGACCCGGGTGACTCCAGGAGGACGAACCGCCACGGTGTCGTGTGATGCGGCGCCGGGGCGGTGACGGCGGCCGTGACCGCGCGCCGTACCGCTGCCGGGTCGACCGGCTCGTCCGTGAACTCCCGGACCGTACGGCGCTGGGTGACCGCTTCCCGTACCGCTTCGGACGTGCCGAGCCGGAACATGTCGTCCGCGGCGACCCGCACCAACGCCCGCGCGTCGGTGTCCGTGTCGCCGACGAGGTGGCCCAGGCCGCTCACGACGGCGACCGGCAGCCCCTCGGCCTTGCCCTTCACCAGGTCACCGGCGGCGGCCAGCTCGTCGGCGAGGGCGATGACGGTCGCGTTCAGCGGATTGCCCTGGGCGTCGGTCCCGCCGCGCAAATCCTCCAGGACGCGCACGCCGGCGGCCCCGATCGCCACATCGGTGAGGCCGTTGCGCCAGGGCCGCCCGAAGGTGTCGGTGACGATCACCCCGACGTCCACGCCGAGCGCGTCCCGTAGCCCCTCCCGTATCGCCCGGGCCGAGGCGTCGGAGTCCTCGGGCAGCAACAGCACCGTTCCGGCGGCGGTGTTGGAGGCATCGACGCCGGCCGCCGCCATGACCAGACCCTGCTTGTTCTCGACGATACGGAGGGGTCCTCGCCGCGCGACGACCCGTACGGTCTCCGCGTCGATGGCCGCCTCACGGTCACTGGCCGCGAGTATCCGGCCCTCCGCCTTGGAGACGATCTTGGAGGTGACCAGCAGGACATCGCCGTCGGTGAGCCCGGGAGCGGCGGCCACGATCAGCTTGGCGAGGTCGTCGCCCGGCCGGACCTCCGGAAGTCCGGGCAGGGCGCGGACGCGGTACGACGTCATGCCCGTACCTCCTCGGCCAGCGCCAGCGCCTCACGGGCCATCGCGGCGGTCGCGTCCAGGTCCGTCATCATCAGGGGGACGGCGCGGCTGCGGATCCCCGCGCTCTCGATCCCGGCCACGGCCGCGGCGTCCACGGTGTCGACCAGCCAGCCGTCAAGCAGCCCCGAGCCGTAGTGCAGGGCGACAGCCTGGGCCGTCGACTCGACGCCGATCGCGGCGAGCACCTTGTCGGCCATGCCGCGCACCGGCGCGTTCCCGACGATGGGGGAGAGGCCGACGACCGGGACACCCGCCTCGGCGATGGCCTCCCGGATACCGGGCACGGCCAGGATCGTGCCGATGCTGACCACGGGGTTGGACGGCGGGAAGAGGATGACGTCCGCCGCGGCGATCGCCTCCAGCACCCCCGGCGCCGGCTTGGCCTGGTCGGCGCCGACCGGGACGACCGCCTGGGCGTCCACGGACGCCCGCATCTTCACCCAGTACTCCTGGAAGTGCACGGCCTTGCGCTCGCCGTCCACATCGACGGCGACATGCGTCTCGACGCGGTCGTCGGACATGGGCAGCAGCCGTACGCCGGGCTTCCAGCGGGCACAGAGCGCCTCGGTGACGGCGCTCAGCGGATAGCCCGCGCCGAGCATCTGCGTACGGACGATATGGGTGGCGAAGTCGCGGTCGCCCAGGCCGAACCACTCGGGCCCCACGCCGTACGCCGCCAGCTCGCTCTTGACCTGGAACGTCTCGTCCGTACGCCCCCAGCCCTGTTCTTCATTGATGCCACCGCCGAGGGTGTACATCACCGTGTCGAGGTCGGGGCAGACCTTCAGCCCGAACAGATGGATGTCGTCACCGGTGTTGCCGATCACCGTGACGTCCGCGTCCGGCGCGGCCTGCTTGAGGCCGCGGAGAAAGCGGGCGCCGCCGATACCGCCGGCCAGAACCACAATGCGCATAGAGACAGTCTGTCAGCCGAATGGTGATCGTTGAGGGGTGGTGGTCGGGCTCCGGGTGGCTCAGGCAGGGACGACGTCCTGTGCCGCCGGGGCGCAGCGCGCGGAGTGCATGGGCATCTCGGTCAGACCCGGGTAGTAGATGTGCAGACTCACGGCCGGTTCGATCGCGTCATTGACCACCTCATGGACATAGCCCGGCGCGAAAACCCGCTGCGCGCCCGGCGCGAGCGCCCGGCTCCCGCTCTCCGAACGCTCCGTCAGCTCGCCCGCGAGCACGGTCAGTACCCCCGAGGACCGGCCGTGGTCGTGTGATCCGCTGCTCTGGCCGGGCACCCAGGAGAGCAGCCACACCTCATAACCGGGCCCCGTGCGCAGCCGGTGATACCAGCGGCTGGTGGCGTCGTACTGGACGAGCGGGGCCCACTGCGCGCGGTCGGCGGCGAGGGCGCGCGCGAGGCCCGCGAACTCGGCCACCGTCGCCGGGTGCTCCCGGGCGGGCTGGAGAAGGTGCGGGACCTCAAGGAGGTCGCCGGCGATCTGGAGGTCGCTGTCGCTGTTCATGGGGCGGTGGTTCCTCGGCAGAAAGAGCAGAAAGACAAAGGGGGCCGCTGCGCGGACGCGACGGGTGCGTGGAATCCACGAGCACGGGCGACGCGGGGGGAGACGCGTGAGATCACACGAGAGTGCTCAGCGGGAGCGGAACGGACGGCCGGAGCCCGGAGGCGTCAACAGCAGGCGGAGCTGGAACAGCAACAGCGGACCCGGAGAGCGCTGCGGTGTCCACGGAGGTGGGTCGCGGTGGGCGCGGGGTTCGCTGACATGGAACCAAAGGTTGCGAATCCGGTGACGGATGTCAACTCAATGGACGATTTGGCCGCAATGTTTCACCTCATCCGGTTGATCCGGTCGCGGAGTGGTTTGCATGGCGGTGGACGCGGACACATCGGGCAGCGACTGTGCTCGTAAACACCTTCACGCCCCTCGTGATCAGACTGTGATCCGGATCGCTTCCGGGGGGTGATCCGCAACAAGGTTGCGGTTTTCGGCGTCTCTCTTGTCGAGAAGGGGGTGGATGCGAACAGGCCAGTGGCATGTGTCAGGTTTTTGGTGATTTGAACACTTTCCGCATAGCCTTGGTTCCGCAGAGTGAATACCGGGCCCAATAGCAGATCTCGGCTTGACCTGGCCGGAGCCACGCACTTGTAATTTCACTCGTGTCGTTCGGCCGAAATCGATAGCGGCCACATCACGGGGACGCAAAAGACAGACGAGGGGCGCACATGACCGAGCTGTTCCAGCAACTGCTGGTCGAGGACGCGGACGAGGAACTCGGCTGGCAGGAGCGCGCCTTGTGCGCCCAGACAGATCCCGAGTCCTTCTTCCCCGAGAAGGGCGGTTCCACGCGTGAGGCCAAGAAGGTCTGTCTCGCCTGTGAGGTCCGATCCGAATGCCTTGAGTATGCCCTCGCCAATGACGAGCGATTCGGTATCTGGGGCGGCTTGTCGGAACGTGAACGGCGCCGGCTGAAGAAGGCCGCGATCTGACCGGGGCCTCGCCGGTCCGGTCGCGGTGGCCGCGGCCGAAGACCGCCCGGTCGCCCGGAACGACCGGCACCACTCCCTATGTATGGCACGGTCCGCAGTCTGCACCTCCCCGCAGACGGCGGACCGTTGTGTTTCCCGCCCGTCCGCCGCCGCTCCCCCCTACCGTTAGTGTGGGGCCCCGTCCGAGACGCTCCCACGCCCCTTCGGGGCGACCCCCCGGCCGGAGGGCCCGCTACCTCAATGTCCCCCACCACCGCCGCGTTCGTTTCCGCCACCGCCAGCGCCCCCGAGTTCCCGCGGCACGTCGTGACCGCGGTGCTCGTCGCCCACGACGGTGCGCGCTGGCTGCCCGACGCCCTCGCCGGGCTGCTGGGCCAGGAACGCCCCGTACAGAACGTCATGGCAGCCGACACCGGCAGCGCCGACGACTCCGCCCGGCTGCTCACCGAAGCGCTCGGCCCGGAACGCGTCCTGCATCTCGCGCGCCGGTCCGGATTCGGTACGGCCGTGGAGGAGGCGGTACGCACCGCCGGGGTGCTCACGCCCGACGATCTGCCCTATCTCAAGCGGCCGAGCGGCTGGGATCCGGTGACCCGGAGCTGGCGCGACGACACATACGACATGCCCGAACTGCCGCACGGCGAACCGGTGCAGTGGCTCTGGCTCCTCCACGACGACTGCGCGCCCGACCCCGACGCGCTCGCCGAGCTGCTGCGCGTCGCCGACTCCGACCAGTACGCGGCGATCGTCGGACCCAAACTCCGCGGCTGGTACGACCGCAAGCAACTCCTCGAAGTCGGCGTCTCCATCGCCAACAGCGGACGCCGCTGGACCGGACTCGACCGGCGCGAACAGGACCAGGGCCAGCACGACCAGGTCCGTACCGTCCTGTCCGTCTCCAGCGCCGGCATGCTCATCCGGCGCGACGTCTGGGACGAACTCGGCGGCTTCGACCGCCGGCTCCCGCTGATGCGCGACGACGTCGACCTGTGCTGGCGCGCGCACGCCGCCGGCCACCGGGTGCTCGTCGCCCCCGACGCCGTCCTGCGGCACGCCGAGGCCGCCGCCCGGGAGCGCCGTACGGTCGACTGCGCGGGCCGCTCCGTCGTCAACCCGCACCGCGTCGACAAGGCCGGCGCCGTCTACACCATGCTCGCCAACGCGCGGGCCACCGTCCTGCCCTACGTACTGCTCCGTCTTGTCCTCGGCACCCTGCTGCGCACCCTCGCCTATCTCGTGGGCAAGGTGCCCGGCCAGGCCGTCGACGAGGTGATGGGGCTCTTCGGCACCCTGCTGCGGCCCGGCCGGATCATCAGCGCGCGGCGCCGGCGCGGCAAGGGCGTCGTCGAAGCGGCCGAGCTGCGCCCGCTCTTCCCGCCGCCCGGCGCCACGATCAGGGCCACCGTCGAACAGATCGCCGGCAGCCTCGGCGGCGACTCGGACGCCGACGCGGGCGGCTCGCGGCACGGCGCCGTCGAGTCGGGGCCCGGCGGTGACGAAGCCGACTTCATGGAGATCGAGCAGTTCGCCCGGCTCAAGAAGCTCGCGCACAAGCCCGGCCCCGTCCTCTTCGGGATCCTGCTGCTCGTCTCGCTCATCGCCTGCCGCGGACTCTTCGGCGGCGGCGCGCTCGCGGGCGGGGCGCTGCTGCCCGCGCCCGCCGATGTCGGCGAGCTCTGGTCGCGCTACGCCGACGGCTGGCATCCCGTCGGTACGGGCGTCACCGAGACCGCGCCCCCCTATCTCGCCGTACTCGCCGCACTCTCCGCGCTGTTCCTCGGCTCCACCGGCTTCGCGCTGACCCTCCTGCTCGTCTGCTCCGTCCCGCTGGCCGGAGTCACCGCCTACTTCGCCTCACGGCCGCTGGTCGAATCGCGGCTGCTGCGCGCCTGGGCGAGCATCGCGTACGCCTTCCTGCCCGCCGCGACCGGCGCGCTGGCCACCGGACGGCTCGGTACGGCCGTACTCGCCATCCTGCTGCCGCTGATCGCCCGGTCCGCCGTCGCCGCCTACGGGATGCGCGGCGGGGCGGGCGGCGTCGCGAGCGGGGAGAGCCGCGGCAGCTGGCGAGCCACCTGGGCGTACGCCTTCCTGCTGACGTTCGCGATGGCCTTCACCCCGGTCGTATGGCCGGTGGCGCTGCTGCTCGGCCTCGGTGTCCTGGCGCTGCGCCGCGACGACCTCGCCGCGTACGGGCCGCGGGTGCTCGCCGGGCTCGGCACACCACTGCTGCTGCTCGCGCCCTGGTCGCTCTCGCTGCTCACCTCGCCGTCCGCCTTCTTCCAGGAGGCGGGACTGGAGTTCGGTACGGGAACGGCCTCCGCGCTCGATCTGCTCGGCATCAGCCCCGGCGGTCCCAAGGCCGCGGGCGGCATCCTGCTGATCGGGATCGTGCTCGCCGCGCTGGCGGCGCTGCTGCGCGGTGAGCGGCAGTTCGCGATCCGCTCGGCCTGGGTCGTCGCGATCCTCGCGCTGGTCTTCGCCGTACTCACCAACAACTCCGGCTGGGCCGGACCCGCCACGCTGCTCTACGGACTCGCGCTGATCGCGGCGGCCGTGCTCGGCGCGGACGGCGCACGGGAGCGGGTCGCCGCGGAGAGCTTCGGCTGGCGTCAGCCGGTCGCCGTACTCATCGCCGTCGCGGCGGGCCTCGCACCGCTGCTGGCCGCCTTCGGCTGGATGATCAGCGGCGCGTCCGGACCGCTGGAGCGCCGCGACCCGGTGCAGGTCCCCGCGTTCGTCGCGGAGGAGAGCATCACCCGCGACCAGCCGCGCACGCTCGTCCTCGGCGGTACGTCGGCGGCCGAGGTCTCGTACTCGCTGGTGCGCGGCTCGGGCGGGCGGCTCGGCGACGCCGAGCTGACCGCGTCGGGCGGCGGCGATCCCCGGCTCGACAAGGTCGTCGCCAATCTGGTCGCGGGCTCCGGCGCCGACCAGACCGACCAGCTCAGCGGCTTCGCGATCCGCTACGTACTCGTACGGGACGGTGTGCCGCGGCAGACCAGCCGGGTGCTGGACGCCACCCCGGGGCTGACCCGGCTGAGCCAGCTGGACGGCAGCGCGCTGTGGCGCGTCGACCGGCAGATCTCGCGGGCCACGATCGTCGACGGCAAGGGCGAGGGCGAGCCGCTGGCCGTGGCGTCCGAGCCGGTCGAGGCACACACGAAGATCCCGGCCGGCGCTTCCGGACGGGTGCTGCGGATCGCCGACCGGGCCGCCGAGGGCTGGCAGGCCACGCTCGACGGCAAGGTGCTGACGAAGAAGACCGTCGACGACTGGGCCCAGGGCTTCGAACTGCCCGCCGAGGGCGGCCGTCTCGACCTCACCTACGAGGACCCGATCACGCACACCGCGTGGATCTGGGCGCAGGGCGCGCTCGCCGTCGTCCTGCTGGTGCTCGCCCTGCCGGGGCGTCGCCGGGAGATCGATGACGATCTGCCCGACGAGGACATCGAGATCCCGACGCAGGCGTTGGCGGGCGACGGCCGGCGCGCGCGCAGGCTGCGCGCGGCGGCGGAGGCGGAGGCCCAGGCGGACGGACCGGGCCCGGAGCCCGATCCGGCGGGTGCGGGTGCGGGGGCGAGCGAGAGAGGTGAGACGGGGGAGTACGCGACCGCGCGGCAGCCGGCCGTCCCGCCGGCGCCCGCCGCACCCGGGGCGCCCTTTGAGGAGCCGTACGGCAGCGGGCCGGGCCAAGCCGACCAGGGGGAGCGGGAGTCGGCCTACGGGACGGTGCCTGAGCAGGCCGCGTACGGCGAGTGGGACGCCGGCACCTATGCGGGCGCAGGGTACACGCAGGCCCAGTACCCGAACGAACGGCAGTACGGCGAGCAGTATGGCGAGGGCCAGTACCAGCAGCCGTATCAGCAGTACCCGGCGGACCCGTACCAGGAGGGCCAGTACCCAGCGGGCCAGTATCAGGAGGGGCAGTACCAGGGCGGGCAGTACCCCGCAGGTCAGTTCCAGGGGGACGGCCAGTTCCAGGGGGAAGGCCAGTACGACCCGTACGGCTACGGGCAGCAGCCCCAGCAGTCCCAGCAGCCCCCCGGGCCCCAGCGGCCCTACGCCGACGGCACGGAGAACGAACAGCGCCAGCGCCCCGACGGGAGCAGTAACCAGTGAACCGTACGACCCTCTCCCTGATCGCGGCCGCCACCGCCCTCGCCGCCGTCACCGGCTTCGCCGCCCTGACCGCGCCCGAAGCGGGCGGCACGGCCGCCGACGGGACCCCGGCCCGGCTGCCCGTGGAGCGCACCAGCCAGCTCTGTCCCGCGCCGAGCGTCTCGGACGTCGCGGAGACGACGTACACCTCCATCACACCGGCGGGCACGGCGGACAGTGGTTCGGCCGGCTCGGCCGAACTGGCGGAGTCCGTCGTCACCTTGGTCGACGGCGCCGACACGGGTGCCTCCGACGACAAGGCGAAGGACGGGACGGACGCGGCGGGCGGGACGAAGGACCCGGCGAAGGGCAAGCCGTTCCTCAGCCTGAAGGAGCCCGGCAAACCCGTTTCCGTGGAGGCGAGCGGCGCCGAGGCACCCGCTCTCGTCGGCATGGCCACCGGCCGGTTCGCGCCCGGCTGGACCACCCAGCAGACCACCACGGTCGGCGTCGGCGACGCGCGCGGAGTGCTCGGCCTGAGCTGCACGGCCCCGGACACGGACTTCTGGTTCCCCGGCGCGAGCACCGAGAGGTCGCGGCAGGACTACGTCCATCTCACCAACCCCGACGACACCGCGGCCGTCGCCGACATCGAGCTGTACGGGAAGGACGGCGCGGTCAAGTCGGAGGTGGGCGAGGGCATTCCGGTGCCCGCCAGGTCCAGCGTGCCGGTGCTGCTCTCCACCCTCACCACCGCGGCCGAGACCGATGTGACCGTCCATGTCACCACCCGCTCCGGCCGGGTGGGCGCGGCGGTGCGCGTCGCGGACTCCGCCGGGGGCAGCGACTGGCTGGCCGCCGCCGCGGATCCGGCGGCCCGGCTGGTGCTGCCCGGAATCCCGGCGGACGCCACGGACGTACGGCTAGTGGCGTTCTCGACGGGCTCCGACGACGCCGATCTGAAGGTGCAACTGGCGGGCGCCGAGAGCACGATCACCCCGGCGGGCAATGAGAGCCTGCACGTCAAGTCGCAGATGACGGCGAGCCTCGAACTGGCGGACATCACCAAGGGCCAGGCGGGTTCGCTGATCCTCTCCCCGGCGGAGGGCGGGCGCCCGGCCCCGGTCGTCGCGGCGCTGCGTGTGGTGCGCGGCAAGGGCGAGAAGCGGGAGATCGCGTTCATCCCGGCGACCGCGGCGATCGCGTCGCGGTCGACCGTCGCCGACAACCGGGCCAAGGGCTCGACGCTCTCGTTGACCGCGCCGGGCGCGACGGCGAAGGTTAAGGTCACGGCCTCGGCGGGCACCGGGGGCGGCGAGCCGGCGGAGAAGATGTACACGGTCAAGGGCGGTACGACCCTGGCGGTCACGCCGCCGGTGCCCGGCGGGCTGAAGGGCTCGTACGCGCTGACGGTCGAGCCGGAGCCGGGCGGCGGTCCGGTCCACGCGGCGCGCACGCTGGCGCTGCCCGAGGACGATGTCCCGATGTTCACGGTCCAGACGCTGCCGGACGACCGGGGGACCGTGTCCGTACCGAAGGCCAGGGAAGACCTGTCGATCCTGGACGACGGCAGCTAGAAAGTCTTTTCCGAGCAGGTGGTCCGCCCGAGGGCGGTGCCCGGCCGTGTGGTCCGGGGGCGGACCCGATGGTGTGGTCCGAGGGCGGGCCCGGTGGCGTCCGGGCCCGCCCTCACTCCTGTCCGTACCGGGGATCGACGGACTCGGGCGCCAGCCCCAGCAGTTCCGCGACCTGCTCGACCACGACCTCGTGCACCAGCAGCGCGCGGTCGTCGCGGTTCTTGGTACGGATCTCCACGGGCCGCCGGTAGATCAGGATCCGCGCCGGGTGGTCCTTCCCCGCCGGGACCGAACTGCCGAGCGGCACGGTGTCGTCCTGCGGGGTCGGCACCTCCATGACCAGGAAATCCACCTCGGCCAGCTGGGGCCAGCGCCGCTCCAGCCGGTCCACCGAGTCCCGCACGAGATCGCGGAAGGACTCGGAGCGGCTGGTCGAGAGCGGCACCTGGGGCGGGGCGACGGGCCCACGCATACCGCGGCCGTGACGGTCGCGGCGGCGCGGCCGTGGTTCGGTCGGGCGGGGCGGTACAGGACTGTCCATCACTGACGCAGGGTAGCCCTCCCCGCGCCGCCGATATCGCGGCTGCCGCCCGCCTCGTACGGCATGTCGCATATTGAGCATTCCGGCCAAGCTTGCGCTCGATTCCAGGCGTCCCCGCGATCAGCGCCCTCGCCGTCATTGACGGCTTTTGCCCCAAGTCGTGACCGTGTAACGGAGTGTCGCTATGTGGTCACTCCTCTTTCCATGCAGGTCAGGGCAGTTACTTCCGGCCAAGTTGAGTGGGATATCACGCCGCGACACGGGGGAGTGACCTGGTGGAGAGTCGTCGCGGCCCGCTCAAGAGTGCGGTACCGTCCAACATCGTGAGCCCTGTACGTCGCTGTTCGCGCACCGCGTGCGGCCGCCCTGCTGTCGCGACACTGACGTACGTCTATGCCGATTCGACCGCGGTCCTCGGCCCGCTCGCCACCTACGCCGAGCCCCATTGCTACGACCTGTGTGCGGAACACAGTGAGCGGCTGACCGCTCCGCGTGGCTGGGAGGTCGTCCGCCTGACGGACGGCTCGGCCCCGGCGCGCCCCAGCGGTGACGATCTGGAAGCGCTCGCGAACGCCGTACGCGAAGCGGCACGCCCGCAGGAGCGCGCGGCGGGGGGCGGTGGCAACGGCGCGCGCGGGGCGGATCCGGGCGAGGGCGGGCGCCGGGGGCATCTGCGGGTGCTGCGCTCTCCTGAACCCTGAGCACGCTGGATTCCGGGCCCTGAGTCCTGAATCCCGGGCTCGTCGCCTCATCGACATCTTTTCCGGTACAGATCCTGTACGGACCATTGACCTCCCCTTGGCATGGACACGAACATTCGTCCACTGGTGAGAGATCAGTTTCCGTATCGCGGAATCCGGAGGACTGTCGTGTACGTACAGCAACTGGAACCCGTCGCCGACTCGCTCGCCCTCTCCGCCCTCGTCGCCGCCCTGCCGCTGGCCACCGTACTGATCCTGCTCGGTGCCCTCCGCATGAAAGCCCACCGCGCGGGGGTCATCGGTCTCGCCGTCGCCGTGCTGGTGGGCTGGCTCGTCTTCGGCATGCCCCTCGGCCAGACCCTCTCGGCCGGTGCCCAGGGAGCGCTCTTCGGGCTCTTCCCGATCATGTGGATCGTCGTCAACGCCCTCTGGGTGTACCGGATGACGGTCCGTACGCAGCACTTCGACATCCTGCGGCGGTCCTTCGGGCGTCTCTCCGACGACCCCCGTATCCAGGCACTGGTCATCGCCTTCTGCTTCGGCGCGCTGCTCGAAGCGCTCGCGGGCTTCGGGGCGCCGGTGGCCATCTGTTCGGTGATGCTGGTGGCGCTCGGCTTCTCGCCGGTCAAGGCCGCCGTCGTCTCGCTCGTCGCCAACACCGCGCCCGTGGCGTTCGGCGCGATGGGCACCCCCGTGGTGACGCTCGCGCAGGTCACCGATCTGCCGCTGGACACCGTCGCCTCGGTCGTCGGCCGGCAGACCCCGCTGCTCGCGCTCGTCGTACCGCTCGTACTGGTCTGGCTCGTCGACGGCCGACGGGGGCTGCGCGAGACCTGGTTGCCCGCGCTGGCGTGCGGAGTCGCCTTCGCCGTCGCGCAGTTCGCCGCCGCCAACTACGTCTCCGCCCAACTCGCCGACATCGGCGCCGCGCTGGCCGGAGCGGCGGCGCTGGTGGCCGTGCCCTCGGCCCGCAGGCCCGCGGCGGAGCCGGTGCGCGCCGCGGTGCTCACGGGCGTACGGAGCGAGGACCTGGACCGCGAGGACCCGCGTCCCGAAGTGCTGCGCGCCTACGCTCCGTACGCACTGATCGTGGTGGTCTTCTCCGTCGCCCAGATCCCGCCGGTCAAGGAGGCGCTGGCCAAGGCGACGAGGGTGTTCGACTGGCCGTTCCTCGATGCCGCGGACCCGGACGGGAACCGCGTGGGCGCCAATCTCTTCTCCCTGCCCCTCGTCGCGACCGGGGGCACGCTCGTACTGCTCGCCGGACTCTTCACGGCCGTCGTTCTCGGCGTACGCGCGGGGGACGCGGCGCGGGAGTGGGCCGCGACCGTGTACGAACTGCGGTACGCGATCCTCACCGTCACCTCCGTACTGGCCCTCGCGTATGTCATGAATCTCTCCGGACAGGCGGGCACCATCGGCCACTTCGTCGCCGCGGCGGGCGCGGGACTCGCGTTCCTCTCGCCGATCCTGGGGTGGTTCGGCGTCGCGGTCTCGGGCTCGGACACGTCGGCCAACGCCCTCTTCGGCGCGCTCCAGGTGACGGCGGCGGCGCAGTCCGGCCTGTCGCCCGAACTGCTGGCCGCGGCGAACAGCTCCGGGGGAGTGCTCGGCAAGATGATCTCGCCACAGAACCTGACGATCGCGTGCGCGGCGGTCGGACTGGCGGGCAAGGAAGGGGATCTGCTGCGCAAGGTACTGCCCTGGAGCCTGGTGCTGTTGCTGGTGATGTGTCTCATCGTGTTGGGGCAGAGCACGGCGGTGCTGGGGTGGATGCTTCCTTGAGGTGCTGAGGTGCTGAGGTGCTGAGGTGCTGATGCGCTGAGGGCCTTGGGGTCTTTGGGGACCTGAGGTCCTTGGGCGCGTCGCCGAGGTTTGTCGCCGAGGTTTAGGGACTTACGGCTGTCCGCCGGACCGCCGACGGGTCGCCGACGGGTAGTTTGAACCGAACCGCAGCGGATCGCGGCGGGCCCCGCTGACCGCGGTGACAGGAACTTCTGGAGGCGTTGGCCGTGGCCGATTTGTCGCAGCTCGTGAAGGCGTACGACGTGCGAGGGGTGTACCCGGATCAACTGGACGACCGTCTCGCGGAACTCTTCGGCGCCGCCTTCGTCGAGGTCACCGGCGCCGAGGCGATCGTGATCGGCCATGACATGCGGCCCTCCTCGCCCGGTCTGGCGTCGAGCTTCGCCCGGGGCGCCGTCTCGCGCGGAGCCGACGCCACGATCATCGGGCTGTGCTCCACCGACCAGCTGTACTACGCGTCGGGGGACATGGACCTGCCGGGCGCGATGTTCACGGCCTCGCACAACCCCGCCCAGTACAACGGCATCAAGATGTGCCGGGCCGGCGCGGCGCCCGTAGGCCAGGACACGGGGCTCGCGGAGATCCGCGCGCTGGTCGAGCGCTGGCTGACGGACGGCGCCCCGGCCTCGGTCACCAAGCCAGGACACCTCGGGCAGCGGGACACCCTCACCGACTACGCCGCGTATCTGCTGTCCCTGGTCGATGTCTCGGCGATCCGCCCGCTGAAGGTCGTCGTGGACGCGGGCAACGGCATGGGCGGGCACACCGTCCCGACGGTCTTCGCGGATCTGCCGCTCGATGTGGTGCCGATGTACTTCGAGCTGGACGGCACGTTCCCGAACCACGAGGCCAACCCGCTGGACCCGAAGAACATCGTGGACCTCCAGGCCCGTGTCCTGGCCGAGGGCGCCGACCTGGGGCTCGCCTTCGACGGCGACGCCGACCGCTGCTTCGTCGTCGACGAGCGGGGCCACGGCGTCTCCCCTTCGGCGATCACCGCCCTGGTCGCGGCGCGCGAGCTGGCCAAGTACCCCGGCGGCACGATCATCCACAACCTGATCACCTCCTCGTCGGTCCCCGAGGTCGTCAGGGAACACGGCGGCACGCCCGTGCGCACCCGCGTCGGACACTCCTTCATCAAGCAGGAGATGGCCGCCAGGGGAGCGGTCTTCGGGGGCGAGCACTCCGCGCACTACTACTTCCGCGACTTCTGGAACGCCGACACGGGCATGCTCGCCGCGCTCCATGTCCTGGCGGCGCTCGGCGGCCAGCAGGGACCGCTGTCCGAACTGGTCGCCTCGTACGACCGTTACGCGGGCTCCGGCGAGATCAACTCCACGGTCGACGACCAGACGGCCCGTACGGCGGCGGTACGCGCGGCCTTCGCCTCCCGCGAGGGCGTCACGTTCGACGAACTCGACGGGCTGACGGTGACGGCGGCGGACTGGTGGTTCAACCTCCGCGCCTCCAACACGGAGCCGCTGCTGCGTCTGAACGTCGAGGCGCGCGACGAGGCGACGATGGAGCGCGTGAGGGACGAGGCGCTGGCGCTGATCCGCGCGTAGGCCGCCGCCCGCCCGACCGTGTGTTCTCAGCGGTCAGTCCCCGTCGGCGCGTCCTCAGGCGTTGGACTTCTGTCGTCTGTCGTCTGTCGTCGGGCTCCGTCTTGGGGGTGGGGGGTGGGGGCGCGTCCGCTTCCCCCGTCCCGGACCGCGCCGGGCGCACGCCGGGCGGTCCCCGCCGGACAGCGCCCGGCGGTACGCTGACATGGCCCGATCCGCCCGCACGAAGGGACCCCATCCCCATGCCGCTCGAAGCCGGCCTTCTGCAGATCCTCGCCTGTCCGGCCTGCCACGCGCCGCTCAGCGACCGCACCGAGGCCGAGACCCCCGAGCTGATCTGCACCGGCGAGAGCTGCGGCCTGGCCTATCCGGTACGGGACGACATCCCGGTCCTCCTCGTCGACGAGGCACGCCGCCCCGCCTGACCAGCAAGCGCTGCCCACAACGCCCCGCGCCCCGTGCCCGCGTGGCCCGCGCCCGGCGATCGGAGGCCCATCCCCATGCTCGACGAGTCGTTGCTCGACGCTCCCGACGCCCTGGCGCGAGCCGACCGCGACGGTCTGCTGCGCGGCGCCGCGGAGGCCGGAGCGCGCGTGCGCACCGCCCTCCGGCACACCGCGGAGGCCGGTATCGCCGGACTCGCTCCGGAAGGCCGCCCGCGTGCCGTGCTGATCGCCGGTTCCGGCGCCGCCGCGACCGGCGTCGCCGATCTGATCACCGCGCTCACCGCGAACGCCGCGCCGGTCACCCGGCTCCGCCCCACCGGCGTCGCCGCCGCGGCGGGCGCGCTGCGCTGGGCGCTCCCGGGCTGGGCGGGCCCCGTGGACCTGCTGCTGATCGTCACCACGGAAGGCAGCGAGCCCGGCCTGTCCCTCCTCGCCGAGCAGGCGTACCGCCGCGGCTGTACGGTCGTCGCCGTCGCCCCGCGTCAGTCGCCGCTGAGCGAGATCGTCGGCGGGACGCACGGACTGATGGTCCCGATGGCGACAGCACCGAACGGCCAGTACGGGCAGAACGGCTCGTACGGACAGAACGGCGCGTACGGACAGTCCGTTGAGCCCGGTCAGTACGGACGCGACGGCTCCGATGAGTGGTACGAGCCCGAAGGGACGCCGGCGGCCGGCCCCGGCGCGCTCTGGGCCCTGCTCGTCCCGCTGCTCGCGCTCCTGGACCGCGTCGGGCTGCTCACCGCGCCGGCCGAGACCCTTCAACTCGTCGCCGACCGGCTGGACCGTACCGCCGAACGCTGCGGCCCGGCCATCGCGACGTACAGCAACCCGGCCAAGACCCTCGCCGCCGAGCTGGCCGACAGCCTTCCGCTGATCTGGACGGAGGGCCCGGCCGCCGCCCCCGCGGGGCGCCGCTTCGCCGCCGTACTGGCCGAACTGACCGGCCGCCCCGCCCTCGCCGCGGAGCTGCCCGAAGCCCTTACGGCACACAGCGCGCTGCTCGCCGGTCACTTCGCGGGCGGCGCCGCCGACCCCGACGACTTTTTCCGCGACCGGGTCGAGGAACCGCAGGCGTGGCGCGCCCGTGTCATCCTGCTCCGGGACCGGCCGGCCGGCGGACTGACCGCGGCACCCGCCGCCCGCGAACTCGCACTCGGCCATGACACGGCCATCAGCGAGCTGGAGCCCGAGGAGGGCAGCGAGCTGGAGAGCCTGGCCGAGCTGGTCGCCGTCACCGACTTCGCCACGGTCTATCTCGCCCTCGCCGGGGCCGCCCCCGAGTAAGCCGAACCCGGCTCCGCGCAAACGTAAGCCGAAGCCGAAGCCGAAGCCGAAGCCGAAGCCGAAACCGAACCCGGCTCCGCGCAACCCGAACCCGGATCCGCCCTCGCCTTCACCACACCTTCACCCTCGCCACATCTGCGCGCCACCGCGTGTCGTCGCTCCTTCACCCCGTACGAGAAAGCTCACCCCATGGACCGCCTCTCCAACACCGTGCGCCCCTACGCTTGGGGCTCGACGACCGCCATCCCGGAGCTGCTCGGCACCGCTCCCACGGGCGAGCCCCAGGCCGAGATGTGGATGGGCGCCCACCCGGGAGCCCCCTCCTGTCTCGACCGAGGTCATGACTCCGGCGAACAGGCGCTCTCCGCCGTCATCGACGCCGACCCCGAGGCGGAACTCGGCGCGGCCACGGTCCGGAAGTTCGGCCCCCGACTGCCGTTCCTGCTCAAGCTCCTGGCCGCCGGCTCCCCGCTCTCCCTCCAGGTCCACCCCAACCTCGCCCAGGCGAAGGAGGGGTACGAGGCGGAGGAGCGGCGCGGCGTCCCGATCGACGCGCCCCACCGCAACTACAAGGACGCCAACCACAAGCCCGAACTGATCTGCGCGCTCACCCCCTTCGACGGCATGTGCGGCTTCCGCACCCCGGAGGCGAGCGCCGAACTGCTCGCGCGGCTGGACGTCGACTCACTCAAGCCGTACGTCGACCTTCTGCGTGCCCACCCCGAAGAGGCCGCGCTGCGCGAGGTGCTGACCGCCGTCCTCACCGCCGATCCGGACGAGATGGCCGCCACTGTCACCGAGGTCGCCGCGGCGGCGGACCGGCTCGGCGGGGACTACGCCCCGTACGCGTCGATCGCCCACCACTACCCGGGCGACCCCGGCGTCATCGCCGCCATGCTGCTCAACTACGTACAACTCCAGCCGGGCGAGGCGCTTTTCCTCGGGGCGGGCGTCCCGCACGCCTATCTCAACGGACTCGGCGTCGAGATCATGGCCAACTCCGACAACGTCCTGCGCTGCGGACTCACCCCCAAGCATGTGGACGTGCCCGAGCTGCTCCGTATCGTCCGCTTCGAGGCGACCGACCCCGGCGTCCTGCGCCCGGAGGCGTCGCCCTCGGGCGAGGAACTGTACGAGACGCCCATCGACGAGTTCAGACTCTCCCGCTACACCCTCGCGCCCGGTGCCGAGCCGCGCGACCTCACCGCCGCGACGCCCCAGATCCTGCTCTGCACGGCGGGCACGCCGCAGGCGAACGACATCGAGCTCGCCCCCGGCGGTTCGGTCTTCGTCGCGGCGGGCGAGAAGGCCGAACTGTCCGGTACGGGCACGGTGTTCCGGGCCACAGTGGTGGTCTGATGTACCGGCCGTCCCGGCGGCTGCAACAATGTCCCGCCGTACCGCGGCGCCAGGGCCGCGCCACCGATGAAGGGACACCTCGCACCCAATGAGCGCGTCAGGCGGAACCAAGGCGATCGTGGCGGCGCTCAGCGCCAACTTCGCGATCGCAGTAGCCAAGTTCGTGGCGTTCCTCTTCAGTGGTTCGTCCTCGATGCTCGCGGAGAGCGTGCACTCCGTCGCGGACGCGGGCAACCAGGGGCTGCTGCTTCTCGGCGGCAAGAAGGCGAAGCGCGAGGCGACCCCGCAGCACCCCTTCGGCTATGGCCGTGAGCGCTATATCTATGCCTTCCTCGTCTCCATCGTGCTGTTCTCGGTCGGTGGCATGTTCGCCATCTACGAGGGCTACGAGAAGATCAAGCACCCGCACGAGATCGAGGCCTGGTACTGGCCGGTGGGCGTGCTCGTCTTCGCCATCATCGCGGAGGCGTTCTCGTTCCGTACGGCCATCAAGGAGTCGAACGTCACGCGCGGCTCGCTCTCCTGGACGCAGTTCGTCCGCCGCTCCAAGGCCCCCGAACTCCCCGTCGTACTCCTGGAAGACCTCGGCGCGCTCGTCGGTCTGGTCCTCGCCCTGGCCGGTGTGGGGCTCGCCCTGGGGACGGGCAACGGCGTGTGGGACGGCATCGGCACCCTCTGCATCGGTGTCCTCCTCATTCTGATCGCGCTGGTACTGGCGGTCGAGACGAAGTCCCTCCTCCTCGGCGAGGCGGCGGGCATCGAGGATGTGGAGAAGATCAAGAACGCGATCGTCGACGGTGATGTGGTGACCGGCATCATCCACATGCGCACGCTGCACCTCGGCCCCGAGGAGCTGCTGGTCGCGGCCAAGATCGCGGTCGAGCACAACGACACGGCCGGCGAGGTCGCCCAGGCGATCAACGCCGCCGAGGCCCGGATCCGCGAGGCGGTCCCGATCGCCCGGGTGATCTATCTGGAGCCGGACATCTACAGCGAGTCGGCCGCCGCCGCGGGCACCAACCCCGCCAAGGACCAGGGCGATCCGACCGCCAGTACCGCCCACTGAGTCCCGGCCCACTTCCCTCCCTCACTCCTTGTCCTCTCTCCGTCTCCTCCCCCTCCCTCCTGCTGATCCCTTCATGATCCATTTTCCGTTCGGCTGTGGGCCCGTGGGCCGGTCGGTGTAGATTCGTCTGCAGAGCCAGACGTCGCTGCTGATGGCGGTCGGGCGGCCCGCGAAGGCGGACCGGCCGAGGGAGAGAGGGCCTCCGACGGACTGAGCTGCGGGGTCCCGGGCATTCGTATGCCCGCCGCCGCAGAGCCAGCCGTATGTACTCACCCTCGACCCGATTTACGAGGAGCAGCTCGTTATGACGACTGTCGCCAACCGACAGGACTTCAAGGTCGCCGATCTCTCGCTCGCCGAGTTCGGCCGCAAGGAGATCACCCTCGCCGAGCACGAGATGCCCGGTCTGATGTCGATCCGCAAGGAGTACGCGGACGCCCAGCCGCTGGCCGGCGCCCGTATCACCGGCTCCCTGCACATGACCGTCCAGACCGCGGTCCTCATCGAGACCCTGACGGCCCTCGGTGCCGAGGTCCGCTGGGCCTCCTGCAACATCTTCTCCACCCAGGACCACGCCGCTGCCGCCATCGCGGTCGGTCCCGAGGGCACCGTCGACAACCCCCAGGGCGTCCCCGTCTTCGCCTGGAAGGGCGAGACGCTGGAGGAGTACTGGTGGTGCACGGAGCAGGCTCTGACGTGGCCGAACACGCCCACCGGCGGCCCGAACATGATCCTCGACGACGGCGGTGACGCCACCCTCCTGGTGCACAAGGGCGTCGAGTTCGAGAAGGCCGGCGCGGCCCCCGACCCGGCCACCGCGGACAGCGAGGAGTACAGCTACATCCTCCGTCTGCTGAACCGCACCCTCTCCGAGAACCCGCAGAAGTGGACCCGTCTGGCGTCCGAGATCCGCGGTGTCACGGAAGAGACCACCACCGGCGTGCACCGGCTGTACGAGATGCACCGCGACGGCAGCCTCCTCTTCCCGGCGATCAACGTCAACGACGCGGTCACCAAGTCCAAGTTCGACAACAAGTACGGCTGCCGCCACTCCCTGATCGACGGCATCAACCGCGCCACCGACGTCCTCATCGGCGGCAAGGTCGCGGTCGTCTTCGGCTACGGCGACGTCGGCAAGGGCTGCGCCGAGTCGCTGCGCGGCCAGGGCGCCCGCGTGATCATCACGGAGATCGACCCGATCTGCGCCCTCCAGGCGGCGATGGACGGCTACCAGGTCTCCACGCTCGACGATGTCGTCGGTATCGCCGACATCTTCGTGACCACCACGGGCAACAAGGACATCATCATGGCCTCGGACATGGCCAAGATGAAGCACCAGGCGATCGTCGGCAACATCGGTCACTTCGACAACGAGATCGACATGGCCGGCCTCGCCAAGATCGACGGCATCGTCAAGGACGAGGTCAAGCCGCAGGTCCACACCTGGACCTTCCCGGACGGCAAGACGCTCATCGTCCTGTCCGAGGGCCGCCTGCTGAACCTGGGCAACGCGACCGGCCACCCGTCCTTCGTGATGTCCAACTCGTTCGCGGACCAGACACTGGCCCAGATCGAGCTGTTCACCAAGCCGGAGGAGTACCCGACCGATGTCTACGTGCTTCCCAAGCACCTGGACGAGAAGGTCGCCCGGCTCCACCTCGACGCGCTCGGTGTGAAGCTGACGACGCTCCGCCCGGAGCAGGCCGCCTACATCGGCGTCAAGGTCGAGGGCCCGTACAAGCCCGACCACTACCGCTACTGACACACCCCAGTAGGTACCTGTAGCCGCCTGTAGGTACCTGTAGGTATCTCCGCGGTAGTACCCCGCTGCAACGGACAGGCCCCCGCACCCCCGTGTCGGGGGCCTGTTCCGTGCGCGGCGAGGAAGCGTGTCAGACGCCGAGGCTCCGAAGGACCGGAAAGACCCCATGCCCCGCGGCCGTTATTCGCTCCATGATCCGCACGATCACACTCCTCTCGGTGACGAACACTTCCACTGCGCGCCAGGCCCCTCCGGCTGGCGCTATGTCTCCCAGATCACCACTCCCTCCGGCGACCATTCCGGCTCTGTCGATCTGGCCCTCGACGAGCTCGGCCGCCCCATTCGTCTTCAACTCCACGCCGCGAGCTGGCAGATCCGTGGCGCCGCGCTCGACGGCGTCACCTGGGTCCGTACCGACCCCACCGGCACCCATGCCACCGAAGGCAACGTCCGTGCGCACGCCTTCACCGGCACTTCCCCCGCGTTCCTCGTCGCGACCGCGCGACTTCTGCGTCTCACCCCCGGTTCCCCCGCGACCCGCGTACGTCTTGTCGCCTTCACGGATCCCGTTCTCGCTCCCCGTACTCTCGATCAGTCCTGGGCCCTGGTGAACAGTGAAGCGCACGGCACTGACAATGGACCCCTGACGGTGGACGAGTACCAGGTCAGCGCCCTGGACACGGGTGAGCAGCACACGGTTCACCTCGCCGGCGACGTGGTGCTCTCGGCCCCCGGCATCGAGCTCGAAGACCTGGAATCCCCGCCGTCCGTCCTGCCCTGACGCGGGCCCTGCCCGATGCCTACGCCGGCGGGGCGAACCCGGTGGCCGGCCGCGCCCCGGCTTCGGACGGCGCGGATGCGGGGGACGGAACCGGTGCGGGCGACGAGGCCTGGAAAGACGGGGCCTGGAAGGGGGCGGGGGCCGTGGCCTTGTCCGGGACCGGAAACGCCATCGGAGCGGCGGCGGAGGCCGGGCCCTGGGCGGGAACCGGGACCGGGCCGGGAGAGACGCCGAAGGCCCGTCGGGCGTCCCGCGTCTGCCGCTCATGCACGACGGCGGCCAGATAGGCGCCGGCGGGTATCCCCTGCGGCGCCGGGGCTCCGGTACGCGCCGCCAGCTCACCCGCGAGCCGCTCGGCCATTGACCAGCCCACCCGGGCGTCGAGCTGCCCCATCCGCGTCAGGTACTGGCGTATGGCGAGCCACAGATCGTCCGGCACGGCGGACAGGTCCAGCTCCGCGAACCGTCCCGCGAGCCACGGCGGAGGCGGCGGGACCATGGCCGGGTGCGTCACCGGCACCCGCTCCCGTACGACAAGGGTCCCCGCGAAGACATCCCCGACCCGCCGGCCCCGCGCCGAGACCAGCGACGCGATACAGGCGATGACTCCGAACGACAGCAGGATCTCCACGACCCCGATCGCCCCGCGCACGAGCGCGTGCCGGAACCGGACCGGCCCGCCGTCGTCCCGCACCACGCGCAGCCCGCAGGCCAGCTTCCCCAGAGAACGTCCATGGCTGAGGGTCTCCACGGCGATCGGACCGCCCACCAGGACCAGCAGAAACGTCGCGATGGACAGGGCCATGAGCGCCGCCTCGTCCAGGGAGCCGGCCGCGAGAGCGATTCCGACCGACACCAGCAGGTAGGCCGTCCAGGCGACCACCATGTCGATCGCCAGCGCCAGCGCCCGGCTCGGCAGCCTCGCCGGGCGCACCCCGAGTACGACCGCGTCGCCCGTCACAAGCTCATTCACCGGTGCCCCACCCATCGCCGGACCGTCTCTGCCCCTGAAGTCCTCAGTCTGCCAAGCTGGCCCGCAGCGCGTCGCGGCAGTGGCAGTGGCAATTGGCCGTGGCTGCGGTGCGCTGGCCGCGCAGTAGTACGGACCGTACGCACCCAGTGCCTGGAGCAGCAGCCGACCATGGACCTCGATGTCTTCGTGACAGCCCACCGCGCCGAGTGGGACCGCCTGGATCATCTCCTGCACCGCGGGCGCCGCCTCACCGGAGCAGAGGCCGATGAACTCGTCGCCCTCTACCAGCGCACCGCCACCCATCTCTCGCTGATCCAGTCCACCGCCCCGGACCCGGCGCTCACCACCCGTCTCACCCAGCTCGTGGCCCGAGCCCGGGCCACGGTCACCGGAGCCCGCCGGGCCACCTGGCGCGACGCCGCGCGCTTCCTCACAGCCGGCTTTCCCGCGGCCGTCTACCGTTCCCGCCGCTGGTGGATCCCGACGGCGATCCTCTCCACTCTCCTGGCCGCCCTCATCGGCTGGTGGATCGGAGCCCACCCCGAGGTCCAGTCCGCGATCGGCGCGCCGGACGAACTGCGCCGGATGACCCGGCCCGGCGGCGAGTACGAGACGTACTACTCAAGCCATCCGGCGGCGTCCTTCGCGGCCCAGGTCTGGACGAACAACGCGCAGGCCGCCGCCATGTGCCTCGTCCTGGGCGCTTTCCTCTGTCTCCCGGTCATCTGGGTCCTCTTCGTCAACGTGCTCAACCTGGGTGTGGGCATCGGCCTGATGTCCTCGGCAGGCCGCCTCGACATCTTCCTCGGGCTGGTCCTCCCGCACGGCCTGCTCGAACTCACAGCGGTCTTCGTCGCCGCGGGTACGGGTCTCCGGCTCGGCTGGACACTGATCGACCCGGGCCCGTTCAGCCGTCGCACCGCCATGGCCCAGCAGGGCCGCGCCGCACTCGGCATGGCCATCGGCCTGGCACTCGTCCTCTTCGTGTCAGGCCTGATAGAGGGCTTCGTGACCCCGTCCGGCCTGCCCACATGGGCCCGGATCGCCATCGGCGTGGCGGCCGAGGCGGCCTTCCTCGCCTACGTCTACATCCTTGGCGGCCGGGCCGTACGGGCGGGGCAGACGGGTGACGTGGAAGCCGCGGACCGCAGCGCCGAGCTTCCGGTCGCGGCCTGATGTGCGTATCGCGGCCGACACCTGTTAGTCTCCTCTTCGCCCCACAACGACCGTTGACACGGTTGACGTGGGGAGGTAGATTTGAACGGTTGCCTCGAAGTAGGACATACTTCGAGAGCAGTTGATCATTTCTATGCGGCTCGCGATGGGAATCGAATCCCTGCGCAGCCCTTTCGATTCGACATCCAGATCACCAAGGCCGATCAGATCGGCCCGAATGCTTCTGCTAAAGTCGGGTCAGCCGAAAGGCAAAAGGCCAGTCCGCAGGCCATCGGAATTCATGAAGCAGAACACGCCGAATGAATCTGATAGAGTCGGAATCGCCGGAAAGGGAAACGCGAAAGCGAAGAACTGGAAGGCGGCCCCGCTCCGACGGGGAATCGGACACGAAAGAGTCTGATAGAGTCGGAAACGCAAGACCGAAGGGAAAAGCCCGGAGGAAAGCCC
>NZ_JAMHJQ010000012.1 GCF_023534745.1 Streptomyces sp. 35G-GA-8 | reverse complement strand
TGGGCCGACCACCAGCTCGACGCCGAGTAACCGCGTCACTCAACACGAGCTGTCGCCTCCAGCTGACAACAGGGCGAACGTTGGTTGATGCGGCACTAGTGTCCTGAGTTGGGAGTTCGGTTCAGATATCCGGCGAGGCGTTCGGGGATCTCGTGAGTGGTCTTCGTCCAGATGAACGGTTTCGGGTCCTGGTTCCAGGTCTTGATCCAGGTGCGGATGTCCTTCTCCAGGGCCTGGACGTTCTTGTGGGCTCCTCGCCGTATTTGTTTGTCGGTGAGCAGACCGAACCAGCGCTCGGCCTGGTTGAGCCAGGAGCTGCTGGTGGGTGTGAAGTGCACGTGGAAGCGCGGGTGCGCGATCAGCCATCGCTGGATGGCCGGGGTCTTGTGCGTCGTAGCGTTGTCGCAGATCAGATGGACGTCCAGGCCGGCGGGCACCTCCTTGTCGATACGGACGAGGAACTTCTTGAACTCCACGGCACGGTGCCGGCGGTGGATCTGGCCGATTACCTCGCCGGTAGCGGTGTTCAGCGCGGCGAACAGCGTGGTGACGCCACCGCGTACGTCGTCGTGAGTACGGCGCTCCGGCATGCCCGGCATCATCGGCAGCACCGGCGCGGACCGGTCCAGAGCCTGGATCTGCGTCTTCTCATCCACACACAGCACCAGCGCGTGCTCGGGCGGGGCGAGATACAGGCCGACCACATCGCGGACCTTCTCGACGAACTGCGGATCCTACGAGAGCTTGAAGGTGTCCACCAGGTGCGGCTTGAGGCCGAAGGTCCGCCAGATACGCGTGGTGGCCGACTGGGAGAGGCCCACTTCCCTGGCCATCGACCGTGTGGACCAGTGCGTGGCGTCCCTCGGCGTGGTCTCCAGTGTCCTGACGACCACTTCTTCCACTTGGGCGTCGGTGATCTTCCGGGGGCCACCCGGGCGTGGCTCGTCGGTCAGGCCCTCAAGCCGATGCCGCACAAAGCGGGCCCGCCACCTGCTCACCGTGTGCTCCTCGACACCGAGCAAAGCGGCAACGTCCCTGTTCGAAAAGCCAGTTGCGCACTCCAGCACGATCCGGCACCGCAAGGCCAGGGCCTGCGAAGAAGTCCGACGCCTGGCCCAGCGGGTCAACGTCTCACGCTCGTCATCGGTCAGCACCAGCTCGGCCTTCGGCCGTCCCGTCCTCGCCACCCGGCCATCATGCCGAACCATCGAGGACTTACGCAGCGAATTCTCGGCTCAGGACACTAGGCGCTGTTTCTCGGATCTGCTGACCTGAGTGGGGTGTTGGGGCAGGCTTGCTTCATGGGCCGTGGTGATCTGACGAATGCGGAGTGGGCTCGGCTGGAGTCGTTCCTGCCTCCTGGTGGGGCGCGTGGAGGTCGGTGAAGTGATCACCGTCGGGTGATCAACGGGGTGTTGTACCGGGTACGGACCGGTGTGCAGTGGCGGGATCTGCCGGAGCGGTTCGGACCGTGGGAGACGGTCTATAAACGGCATCGTCGCTGGTCCGCTGACGGAACGTGGATGATGCTGCTGTCCAGGATCCAGACCGCCGAAGATGCCGCGGGCGGGATCGACTGGGACGTGTCGGTGGACTCGACAACGGTGCGGGCCCACCAGCACGCCGCCGGCGCGAGGAAAGCGCCTCCGGCGGCCGTTCCTCAAAGGGGGGCAGGGCGGGGGACGAACCAGGCCGATCCGGTACTGCGGAAACTCGCCGCCCGGCTGGAGGAGGTGGTCAGATCGGCGAATGCCTGGGACGTTCCCGCGGAGGATTCACCACCAAGGTCCACCTCGCCGCCGAGGGACAATGCCGGCCCCTCGCTTTCCTCCTGACACCCGGACACTACGGTGACGGCCCGCAACTGGAGCGGGTGCTGGAGCAGATCTCGTGCCCCGGGCCGGAACCGGCCGGCCCCGTACCCGGCCCGGCCATGTCCTTGCGGACAAGGCGTACACCTCTCGCGCGAACCGCCGCTACCTGCGACGACGCGGAATCCGGCACACCATCCCCGAACGCCTCGACCAGCACAGACACCGGAAGAACCGAGGTTCCCGAGGCGGTCGGCCCACCGGTTTCGACAGCGAGCACTACAAGAAACGCAACACCTTCGAACGCATCATCAACCGCCTCAAAGGCTTCCGCGCCGTCGCCACCCGCTACGACAAACGCGCCTACATCTACCTCGGCACCATCACACTCGCAGCCCTCACCATCTGGCTCCGCACATGATCCAAGAAACAGCGCCTAGAGCCTGTCCGATGGGGCATGTGACCGGCGATCGACGAGATCGTTCCGGCTGGTGTGGGGCGGGTCAGGCAGTGGAAGCGCTAACGCAAGGTGATCAACGGCATTCCCTTCCGCCACGCACCGGCATCCCTTGGCGCGACCTGCGGACGCGCTTCGGGAAGTGGGAGACCTGCCACGACCGGCATCGGCGCTGGTCGGCGGACGGCACGTGGGAGAACGTCCTGCGCACCGTCCAGACCGACGCCGCCGGTACCTGCGCAGGCGCCAAGATCAAGCAGACCATTCCCGAACCGGGAAACCGGCGGGCCAGCAGGCAGCACCGTGGCATCCGGGCGGTCGGCCCACCGGCTTCGACACGTCGCTCTACAAGCGCAGGAATGAAGTCGAACGAACGATCAACGCTCTCAAGGGCTTCCGTGCCGTAGCCACCCCGATTCGACAAGAGAGCATACACCTTCCACGGCACCGTGACCGTCGCGGTCATTCGCCTCTGACTGCACTCATGACCCGCTGAACAGCCCTTGGGCGGGCGTGCGATCAGCTCAGCCGGGCATCGGCGTACACGGTCATCGCATCGCGCTGGTAGACGGCGAGACCGTCGGCGATCTTGTCGAAGTTGGCCCGCAGTTGCGCGTCGTCGACATAGATCTGGCACACTCCCTAGTACGCAGCCGCGGTTGGGGTCCAGAACCGGCAGATGCCCTGGTAGTTGGCGTCCACCTCGGCCTGTGCCGCCGGGGCGGATACCGGCGTGCCGGCCACCATGAACTCCGCCATACGGATCATCTGCGCCGTCACCTCACGCTGCCAGCGCTCCGGGTCCTCGGAGATCATCGCCTCGACGGCCTGCCGGGACTGTTCCCACGCCCGCGGCCACCGCTCCCGTACCTCGGCCTCGGCCTCGGAGGGGGGCTGGAACCCCTCGAAGAGGTTCTCCGGCTTGTTGATCTTCGTCATATGGCCCTTGTTCTTGCCTTCTTCCAGTTCGGCGATGGTGCGGCCAACCGTACGGGCCAGCCTCTCCAGACGGTCCCGTTCCGCGAGCAGCCGTTGGTGGTGCTCGCGGAGCACGGCCACCTGGTCGAGCTGGCTGTCCAGGACCGCCTGGATATCGCGCAGCCCCAGGTCCAGCTCCCGCATCAGCGGGATCTGCTGCAAGCGCAGCAGATCGGCCTCCTCGTAGTAGCGGTGCCCGTTGCTCCCGATCCCTGCGGGCGGCAGCAGGCCGATCTCGTCGTAATGCCGCAGCGTCCGCGGTGTCACCTTGGATATCCGCGCCACCTCCGCGATCGACCAGGCCATTGCCGGTGCCTCCCTCGCCGGGCCGGTCTCTCGGGCCACACACATGACCGTAGAAGTTGCCGCAACGGAAAGCGCAAGCCCAAAGCCCTGTTGGACAGGCACCAAGACCTGACCCGTCGGACAGATCCTAGCCGCCGTCTGCGACGCCTCCAGGTTCAGCGCGCTCTACCACGCGGCCACAACACACCGGTTTCGGTCCGGATCACCAGCCATTCGCCGGGCTCCGGGGTTCCCACAACCTCGACGTATTCCAAGGCAGGCGCGCGGGGAGGCCCCTCTTCTGGGAATGTCCGCCTTCGGATGTCCTCCGCGTGCATCCATTGAAGTGGCACAGCCACCTTGCGTTTTTGGGCCGTGGTCACATCGCCTACGCTCTTCTCCGCCACGTCGCCGAAGCCCGAGATCGCCATATCCGCTTCCCATAGATTCGCCCATGGTTTCTTGACCTCGGCCATGCTCACATAGTTGCCAGTGGGGACCTGCTCGGTTTCCGACCAGGCGAGCATCACCATCGTCCTGGACGCCTGCGCGGACGACCTCAACAAGCTACGGAGCCGCAGGAACACCCAGGCGTTCCTCAACCGTTGCACGACGCTCAACAGGGCGAGTAGGCACAGCACTATGAAGACCACGCCCAGGACAATGGCGCCTGTGCCCATCACACCGCCCAGCTCATCGAAGCCGCCATCCGGCTTCAGATTGAAGAAAATCGCCGTCGCCGCGAACAGGACGGCGGAAAATACCCCCGACCACACAGCTCCCCAAAGCCCGTTCGCCAAGTGCTGATAGCCATGGTCGCGCTCGTAGAACTCGGCAGATCTCGCGGCGGGAAGCGGCGTCAGCGGTGAACCTGGCCACCGCCCTTCAGCCCTGGCTTGTGTGAAGGAGCGCACCTGAGAGGCCGTCCAGTCGACCACCCCGGCACCGTTAGGCAGGACGAATGACACGGACCCACCGATGCACCTGGCATCAAGAAATGCCGCATGTCTGCCTGTCACTTCCGTACGCAGATCCCCGATGTGGACCCGTCCCCGCTTGAACAACTGGGCAGTGAGAGGCTTGCCTTTCGCAGCCGCGGCCAGCTGATTGCAATGGGTGCTAAGTACCATACGGCTTTGCGGCAAGTTGACGTGCAACACCCCGGTGAAGTCGGTGTCGGTGGCGAGCAGTGCCCGATTGCCCTCGGTGTCCGTGAAGGTGGGGCGCAACTCCAGTGGACGGACGGGGATCTCAGATGGCTCGGCCGCCGAGCCTGCCCGTTCCGCCTTGCTCCGCGGTGGCCGGCGGGCGAGCGGAATGGCACCGACGGCCGCTTCCGCCTTGATGTGCGGGGTCTGGCCGGAGCCGCGGAGCTGGTCATGCACGTACCGGTACAGATCGACCATCGATACGTAGCCGTCGTGGCCATCGGCGCCGAATTCAAGGCCGTCCACCAAGTGGCGGGTGAATGGACTCGCCTCACCCTTGGTGCAAGCGTCGGCCGCGGTACCGATGCGGCTGGAACTCGTCATGACGAATCGGCCGTGGCCAGCCAGTTGAGCCGCCGGGTCCGTTCCTTTGGTAGCCGCGATTCCACTGAAGCAACAGTCCAGGATGACGACAATCGACCGGGACGCGCAATCGTCGATCAGTTCGTTGATGAAGCTGAGTGAGACAGAGTGGGTGCGCAATTGTTCAACTGTCGTGTCCTGTCCGCACAGGTGGAGTCTGTTCCGCGAGTCGAGCAATCCGTGGCCGCTGTAATATATGAGCAACTGCTCGTGGCGCAGGGCGTCATCGAAGAATGTCGCCAGCCGTTCCTTGATGCGGAGCGTGGACTGCTCCCGAAGCGCCTCGACGTTTCCAGGCAAGTGCAGACCGTAGCCGGGATCCGTCAGTGCGCCCCGCAGCAAGCGCAGATCCTCGGGCGGGCCCACGAGCGACTGCAGATGAACCGGGTCATCGGGATACTCGGAGTTGCCGATCAGGAGCGCACGGTAAACGCGCTCGTCCTCAGGCACCGTGTGTACCGTTCTGGTCGCCGGTCTCGGCCCGCCCTGGACCGTTGTCGTCGGCCGTCGCCGCATCGTCGGCCGCCGCCCTCAATCCATGCTCCAGCGCGCTGCGGAGCGTGTTGGTGTCGAGAGCATCACCGGACGCGGTGAACTCGCCGCTTCGGCCGTCCACGGTCCAGGTGAGGCGCACGCTCCGCCCCCGGTCACGCTTGAGCCACATCGTGAGCACAGCCGCGACGCTTGGTATGGCCACAGGCGCGAGCGTGACAATCGCCTCGGAGACCGCCCCCTTGACTCCTGGAGTCGGTGCGGCATCCCGAGGCGGCCGCTGCCTCAGAGAGCCCGTTGCGTCTTCGATCTCCCTGTGGAGCAGCTCAAGTTGTGATGCCCATCGGTCGTCGTCCGTTTCGAAGCGCAGGCTGTGGGCCTCAAATCGTACCTCCAGCACGTAACCACCCCTCCGTACGCACCAACGCCCCTCAGTTTTTCTTTCTACTACAAAAAGGCTGCTCTGTAAGCAACTTGACGTGACTTAAGGTGGGTTCACATTCTCTGCCAGCGGGCGCCACCAGGGCAATCGCCCGACGCATCCGAATGCTCGCCGTACCCGGCGGGTACATCCGCAGCAGCGTGATTCCGTGGGCCGACAGATGGTCTCGCGGTCTCTCAGCCGGAGGCGCGTAGGGAAGCGTCCAGGGTGCTCATGAGTTGCGCGACGCGATTCTTGGCGGTCGGCGCGAGCGGGTAACGCGAAAGAACAGCGATCAATACCGGCGTGGCACGCTGCCGAGCTTGCTCGATCCGCGTGTTTCCGACCGTAGGGTCATCCCCTGCGCTCAGTTCGGCGATGCGCGCGGCACTCGCGGCAGCGCGCAGGATGTGTCCTACCTGGGTGGCTCGCGCTATCGGATGCAGGTACGCGGCGGATGCGGCGTCGCCGGCGGACCGGGCGGCAAGACGTGCCGCTTCGGTGCCCGCTTCGTTCGCGGCTCGGTGTGCTTCCAGTGAGGTGACGCGCTGCAGCTTGGTCCTTTTCGCGCCGTTGATGAACTCCCATGCGGCGTCAAGGGCTGCGCGGGGGCGAGGATCACCGGGAACGGCCTCCTCGAACAGGGGGAGGACTTCCTGGGCGCTCTCGGCCACGTAGCGCGCCACAACTCGCAGCTCGTCCATGGTCAACTCGAAATCACCGGAGACAGTGGTCATGGACTCGATCCTCCCACTCGACGGTGGCCCAGGCCCGGAGAGTGCTTTCCCGCAGCGGTCACGCGTATCCAGGACGTACGACCTGTCCACGTGATGCGTGTCACCGTCTGAGTGCTTGAGGTCGGGCATGCGCGATCATGACCGGATGGACGCTCGTTTCCTTGGTATCGGTGAGCTGGTCGAAACCCCATCCGTGGCGGTCGTAGTCGACGTCATGCGTGCTTTCACGGTGGCTGCCTGGGCCTTTGCCCAGGGGGCGGAAAAGATCGTTCTTGCTGAGTCGCCGCACGAAGCCCTGGCGCTCAAAGTTCGCCACCCGGAATGGGTGGCGCTCAAAGACGGCCCGCCCGCGCCCGGGTTCGACACCGTCAACTCGCCGGGACTGCTGCGATCCATTGACCTTGGCGGACGGACCGTTGTGCAGACAACCACGGCAGGGACGGTCGGCGCTCTCGCGGTCAGGGAAGCGTCGCTGGTGCTGTGCGCGAGCTTCGTGGTGGCGGAGGCAACGGCTCGGCTCTTGCGGACGCGCGAGTGTGACAGTGTCACGTTCGTGGTCACTGGCGAGGACGGGCAGGCCGATGAAGATCTGGCGTGCGCTCAATACATCGCTCGGAGGGCCACCGAGGCTGGGACGGACGCAACTGAGTTCCTCCGCCGCGCCGGTGAGTCGCGCGCCGCCGCCGAGCTGACGCAGGGTGTGCGTCAGGGAGCCCATCCTGATGACGTCGCACTCTGCCTTGAGCTCGACCGGTTCCCCTTTGGCATGGTGGCGACCTTGGCAGACTCGCTCATGGTCCTCCGTCCGTGCGCCGTGCCTTCGCTGACCGACGTGGCCTCGATCTGATCGCTGGTGAGGGCCCACTCTCGCAATGCGAGAGTGGTTCGGGGTGGCGGCGACGCGGGCGGGCGGTGCATCCGGGCGGCCGCAGCCGAGGGGGTTTCTTGACTGTCTTCAGCCGCAGTGCGAAGTCGCGGAGAGATTGTGACCGATCACCCCTCCATCCGTGTTGGGGAGGAGCAGCCGGTGCTGGAAGTCCTCGCTACTGGGAACCGAGTGCTGCTCCGCATCGCTGAGCTGCGCGACACCACGGTGTACCAGGACAGCCCAGGGCTCTGGGACGCAGTGATGGTAATGTCACTCAATTACTTTCACTATGCAGTCACTGCGGGGTGTGATGAAGCTCCTCCTTACCGACTCCGGTGTCAGGAACGCAAGCATGCTGGCGGCGCTGGTCGATCTCCTGGGCAAGCCGATCACCGAGGCCGGCGCCCTCTGCATCCCCACCGCAGGGTACGGGGGTCCGTACGGGGGTCCGGGCGGGCCATGGCGTTTCATCAGCGGACGGTCCCCTCATCCCATGATCGAGTTGGGGTGGAAGTCGGTGGGCGTGCTGGAGCTCACCGCACTGCCCAGCGTCGACAAGGAACGCTGGGTCTCCTGGGTCCGAGAGGCAGACGCGCTGCTGGTGAACGGTGGCGACGCGCTGTACCTGTGCCACTGGATGCGGGAGTCCGGACTGGCCGACCTCTTCCCGTCGCTGCACGACACGGTCTATGTAGGGCTCAGTGCCGGGAGCATGGTTCTGACTCCCCGTATCGGGGAGAACTTCGTCGGTTGGAAGCCGCCCACTGGTGACGACAGCGCCCTGGGAGTCGTCGATTTCTCCATCTTCCCGCATCTCGACAGCACGGACTGCCCGGAGAACACGATGGCCGAGGCGGAACGGTGGGCCGCCGAGATAGAAGGTCCGGCGTATGCCATCGACGCTCAGACCGCCATCAAGGTGAGCGACGGTTGCGTCGAGGTCGTCTCCGAGGGGCACTGGAAGCTGCTCAACCCGGCAGCCTGAACGTCGAGAGTGTGAATGTCGGCGACCTTCCCGTCTTCGAACTCACCTCGCCGGAGGCCGCGGCGTGAGTGCGGGATCGAAGCGATCCTCGCAGGCGCCAAGGCGCAATGCCCGGGGGAGCCGGCGCTGCCCGAATGTGCGGGCGAGCCACTGAGGCACTGCCCGCACGGCGGCAGCCCCGTTACCGGGGCTCTTGTACGGTGAATTCGTTGCCGTCGGGGTCGAGCATCCTCACCTGGCCGCCGTGGCCCTCGCCGGTGTCGGTGTGCGTCGCGCCGAGTGAGATCAGGCGGGCGATCTCCGCCTCCCGGTCCGCGTCGGCGGGGAGCGCCAGTTCGAGGTACAGCCTGTTCGTGCCGGTCTTCGGTGCCACGGGAGGACCACCCCACGTGATCTTCGTACCGCCGTTCGGCGATTGGATCGCGGTTTCCTGGTCCTGGTCCCAGACCAGCGGCCACCGCAGCGCCTCGCTCCAGAAGTATCCGACCTGCTGCGTACCGTCGCAGGCCAGCGCTCCGATGAAGCCGGTGTCGGCGAGGAACTTGTTGTCCGCCTCGATGACGCAGAACTCATTGCCGTCCGGATCGGCGAGCACCACATGCCCCTCTTCCGGGAGTTGGCCCACGTCGATGTGTTTCCCGCCGAGCCGTAGCGCCCTGGCGACCGTCTGTCGCTGATCCTCCGGGGAAGAGCTCGTCAGGTCGAAGTGCGCACGGTTCTGGCCGGCCTTCGGCTCTTGGCTCGGCAGGAAACGGATGCGGAACCCGGCGGAGTCAGGGGGCAGGATCGAGGCGTCGTCGTCCGGCCCTTCGGCCGATTCCCAGCCCAGGACCCCGGACCAGAACCGCGCCAGGGCCGACGGCCGGGGCGTATTGAAGCAGATCGCGAATAGTTGACTGGTCATACCCGTGCATCTCCGATCCACTGACGGTCAAAGCGCAGCCTAGGAGCGGTCGTGCGGCACCCGCATCCGAGTTTCTGTAGCGACGCGTCCCCCGCCGACCCGGCAGACGAATTCGCTCCACGAGCCCCGCCCGGAGCGCCTTGTATGCCCGAACCACCGCTGACCCTATAGTCGTTGGGGGTCGGGGGACCAAGAGGACCAAGTGGTACAAGAGGGGTGCGCATGGCGGAGGTTCGCGCGGAACTGGTCCGCCCGTTGGCCGAGGCGCTGAAGGCGAACCCCGCACGTACGGGGGAGAGGACTGCCTTCCGCGACGGGCAACGGGAGGTGACCTGGGCGCAGTTGGAGCTCCGGACGGCCCGCCTCTCGGGGCATCTGGCTCGGTTGGGCGTACGCCGCGGGGATCGGGTGCTGCTCTGCTCGGCCGGCCGGGTCGAGATGGTGGAGAGCTGTCTGGCGGTACTGCGGGCCGGCGCCGTCGGAGTGCCACTGGACCCGGGAGCGACCGACGACGAACTGGCCCATGTCCTCGGCGACAGCGGCGCGGTGGTGGCCGTGGCCGAGGCGCCGCTCCTCGAACGGCTGGCGCGGGTGGCGGCCGGGCAGTCTCCGCTGCGGGCCAGCGTGGTCGTAGGCCCGGTGGTCCCGGCGACCGCGCCGCCCATCGGCGCGGTGCCGTACGAGGAAATCGCCGGGACCGACGCGCCGGAGCCGCCGCGTGACGACCTCGGCCTGGACGAGCCGGCGTGGATTCTCTACACCTCCGGCACCACCGGCACCCGTAAGGGCGCGGTGACGAGCCAGCGGGCGGTGCTGTGGTCGACCGCTGCCGGTTACGCGCCGCTCCTCGGCATGTCCGAGCGGGACCGGCTGCTGTGGCCGCTGCCGCTGCATCACGCCTACGCGCATTCGCTGTGCGTCGTCGCGGTGGTCGCCACCGGCGCGAGCGCCTACCTCCTCGACCGGGGAGTGGACATCGTGGAGGCTCTGCGACGGCAGCCGTCCGACGAGCCCTTCACGATGCTGGCCGGGGTCCCGGCCACCTACCACCTGCTGGAGAGCGCACTGCGGCGGTCCGGGCCGGTTCCCGGCGGACTGCGGGTGTGCGTCACCGCCGGAGCACCCTGCCCCGCGGAACTGCGCGCCTCGGTGGAGGAGTTGCTCGGCGCACCGCTTCTGGACGGCTACGGCGCCACCGAGACCAGCGGCAAGATCGCGCTCGCCCGGCCCGGCACGCCGGGCCCGGACCGTGTGCCGCGACCGCTGGCCGGCGTCGGTATCCGGATCGCCCACCCGGTCTCCATGGACACCGTCGCGGACGGCGACGAGGGCGAGATCTGGGTGCGAGGCCCCGGACTGATGACCGGTTACCACAACCGCCCCGACAGCACGGCGCAAGTCCTGCGGGACGGCTGGTACCGCACCGGCGACCTCGGCCACCGCACACCGGGCGGCGGGCTGCGGGTGACCGGCCGCCTGGGCGACCTGATCATCCGTGGCGGCCAGAACATCAACCCGGTGGAAGTGGAGCAGGTGCTGCTGTCCTGCCCCGGAGTCACGGACGCGGCTGTCGTCGGCCGCACCCATGACGTGTTGGGAGAGGTCCCGGTGGCGTTTGTCGTCCGCGGCCCGCAGGGCGCCGACCTCGCCGGACTGCGGGCCGTGTGCCGCGAGCGGCTGTCCGCGTTCAAGATGCCGGACGAGATCCGGACGAGCGCTTCCCTGCCCCGCACTTCCTCCGGCAAGATCCGACGGACCGTCCTCGCCGCCCGGCTGGCCGAGGCCCTCGCGGACGACGGCGCGAACACCCGCGCCGGGCTGCGCGCCGGGCTGCTCGCACTGCCCGCCCCGGAGCGGCGCCGTACCGTGCTGCGCCTTGTCCTCGACGCCACGGCCGAGGCGGACGGGGTGGTCGCGGCGGACGGGGTGGTCGCGGCGAACGGGGTGGTCGCGGCGAACGGGGTGGTCGCGGCGAACGGGACGGACAGGGTGGTCGCGGCGGATGGGACCGACGGGACGGACGAGGCGCGGGGGACCGACCCCGACCCCGACCCCGACCCCGCCTCCGAACTCGACCCCGAACAGACCTTCGCCGACCTGGGTCTCGGCTCCCTCCAGGGCGTGCTTCTGCGCGATCGGCTCGGGACGGCCACCGGCCTCGACCTGCCCCCGACCCTGGTCTTCGACCGTCCGACACCGGACGCGGTGGCCGGCTACCTGCACGACGCACTGCTCGGCCCCCCGCCCCCGGCGGCCCGCCCGGCCGCCCCCGCCCCCGGCACCCGCGGTGACACCCGGCCCTCGGATGAGCCACCCCCCGACGAGCCACCCCCGGACGAGCGGGCGCCCGACGAGCCGGTGGCCGTCGTCGCGATGGCCTGCCGCTTCCCGGGACCCGTGGACGACGTCCGCACGCCGGAGGAGCTGTGGCGGCTGCTCGCCGACGGAGCGGACGCCACCTCCGCGTTCCCCGCCGACCGGGGCTGGGACCTGACCGCCCTCTACGACCCCGACCCCGACCGGCCGGGCACCTCGATCACCCGACGCGGCGGGTTCCTGCGCCGGGCCGCCGACTTCGACGCGGCCTTCTTCGGCATGTCCCCCCGGGAGGCGCTGGCCACCGACCCCCAGCAGCGGCTGCTGCTGGAGACCGCCTGGGAGGTCGTGGAACGGGCGGGCCTCGCCCCCACTGCCCTGCGCGGCAGCGACACCGGTGTCTTCGTCGGGGTGATGCACGGCGACTACGGCGGCCGTCTGCTGCACCGAGGAGGCCACGCGTACGAGGCACACCTCGCCCTCGGATCCGCCGGCAGCGTGGCGTCCGGGCGCATCGCCTACACCCTTGGCCTGGAGGGGCCCGCGGTGACCGTGGACACCGCCTGCTCCTCGTCGCTGGTGGCCATGGACTGGGCGGCGCGGGCCCTGCGCGCGGGACAGTGCTCCCTCGCCGTGGCCGGCGGCGCCACCGTCATGGCCGGCCCGGTGCCGTTCGCCGCGTTCAGCAGGCTGCGCGCACTCTCCCCGGACGGCCGCTGCAAGCCGTTCTCCGCCGCGGCCGACGGAACCGCCTGGGGCGAGGGCGTCGGACTGGTCCTGCTGGAACGGCTCGCCGACGCACGGCGCAACAACCATCCGGTGCTCGCCGTGCTCCGCGGCTCCGCCGTCAACGCGGACGGCGCGTCCAACGGCCTGACCGCGCCCAGCGGACCCGCCCAGGAGCGGCTGATCGGCGACGCCCTTGCCGCCGCCGGGCTCACCCCGGCCGAGATCGACGCCGTGGAGGCGCACGGCACCGGCACCCCGCTCGGCGATCCCATCGAGGCCCGTGCGCTCCTCGCCGCCTACGGGCAGGACCGTCCGGCCGACCGGCCCCTGTGGCTCGGATCCCTCAAGTCCAACCTCGGACACACCCAGGCGGCGGCCGGTGTCGCCGGTGTCATCAAGACCGTACTGGCGATGCGGCACGGCGTGCTGCCGCGCACGCTGCACCTCGACGAGCCGTCCCCCGGCGTCGACTGGTCCTCGGGCGCCGTACGGCCACTGACCCGGGAGCAGCCGTGGCGGCCCGCCCCCGGGCAGCCGCGCCGTGCCGCCGTGTCGGCCTTCGGTATCGGCGGCACCAACGCCCATGTGATCCTGGAGGAGGCCGTCGTTGAGCGGGACGCGGGGGAGTACGGCGGCACCCGGGCCGCTCCGCACCCGCCGCTCCTGCTGTCCGGCGCCGACGCGGGCGCTCTGCGGGCCCAGGCACGACGTATGGCCGCGTTCCTCCGGGAGCGGCCGGAACAGCCCCTCGGGGACGTGGCGTTCTCGGCCGCCACCGCACGCGCCGCGCTCCGCTACCGGGCGGCGTTACCCGCGGACGATCGCGCCGGCCTGCTGAACGGACTGGACCGGCTCGCCGCAGGGACGACGGCGCCCCTACCGGTCCGCACGGGCCCCCGGCTGGCCCTGCTCTTCACCGGCCAGGGCGCCGCACGGCCGGGCCTCGGCCGGCAACTGCACACCGCCTACCCGGTCTTCGCCGAGGCGTTCGACGCGCTGTGCGCCCGGTTCGACGCCGTCGGCGTGGGGGACCGGCCGCTGCGCGAGAGCCTGTGGCCCGAGCCGGGCAAGGGCGCCGACGCCCTCGACCGGACCGATGTCGTCCAGGCCGGCCTGTTCGCGTTCGAGGTCGCCCTGTTCCGGCTGCTCGCCTCCTGGGGGGTACGACCCGATGTCCTGGCCGGGCACTCCGTCGGGGAGCTGGCCGCGGCCCACGCCGCCGGGATCCTCACCGAGGACGACGCCGTCCATCTGGTCGCGGCCCGGGGACGGTTGATGCGGCGCCTTCCGGCCGGCGGCGCCATGGTCGTCCTGGATGCCACGGAGGAGGAGGCGACGGCGGAGCTCGCGAGAACCCCGGCCGCGGCCGGGCCGGTGGCCGTCGCGGCGGTCAACGGCCCCCGGTCGGTCGTCGTCTCCGGGGCCGAGCGGGCGGTGACGGCGGTGGCGGCACGCTTCGAGGACCGTGGGCGTCGCACCGAACGCCTGCGGACCAGTCACGCCTTCCACTCGCCGCTGGTCGAACCGGCGCTGGCGGAGTTCTCCCAAGTGGTGTCGTGTGCCGCCTTCCACGAGCCCCGTATCCCGGTCGTGTCGACCCTCACGGGGCGCCCGGCCACCGGGAACGATCTGCGCTCAGCGGACTACTGGGTCCGCCATGCCCGTGAGACGGTGCGCTTCGCCGACACCGTGCGCCATCTCGCGGACGAAGCGGGGGTGACCGCCTTCGCCGAGGCCGGCCCCGGCGCCCATCTCACCTCGGCCGCGCTGAGCACCGTCGGGGAGCCGGGGGACCGTGTGTTCACCGCGACGACCAGGCCCGGCCACCCGGAGCCCGGCACGCTCCTGGCGGCACTCGCCCGGCTGCACGCGCACGGCCTCCCGGTCGACTGGGAGGCGGTCCGGCAGGGGCACCCCGGCCCGCCCGCCCGGCAGGTCGACCTGCCCACCTACCCCTTCCAGCGCGAGCGCCACTGGCTGGCCGAGCCCTCCGCCACCGTGGCGGGCCCCGCGGACAGGACACCGCACGCCACCGGCCACCCGGTGCTGACCGTGACGACGAGCCTCCCGGACACGGACCGTCTGCTGAGCACCGGCCATCTGTCGGAGGCCGCGCAGCCCTGGCTGCGCGACCACGTCGTGCACGGCCGGGTGCTGGTGCCCGCCACCGCTCTCGCCGACCTGGCGTTCCACGCGGGCGCGGCGTGCGGCCTGACGGAACTGGAGGAGCTGACGCTGCTTCTTCCGCTGCATCTGTCCGGCTCCGGCGGGCGCGTGGAGGTGCAGGTGGCGCTCGGCGCGCCGGATCCGTCCGGCCGCAGGACCGTCGACCTGTACGCGCGCCCCGGGGACGGCGGCCCTCTCGGGGCGTGGACCCACCATGCCACCGGCCGTCTGGGTCTCGGACAGGACTTGGGACAGCCGGCCGGCGGTCCCGGCCCGGCGGACGGCGACGGGGAGTCCTGGCCGCCTCCGGACGCGGTGCCCGTCGACCTGACCGGAGCGTACGGGCGCCTGGCGGAGGCGGGTCACGCCTACGGCCCGGCGTTCCGCTGCGTGCGGGCGATGTGGCGGCAGGGCGACGACCTGCTGGCCGACGTACGGCTTCCCGACGAGGCCGTGGCCGAGGCACGGCGTTACGGCGTTCATCCCGCGCTGTTCGACGCCGCCCTGCACGCGTCGCTGCTGGCCCCCGCGGATCCGGGACAGCCCGGCGGGACCGGCCGGCTGCCGTTCGCCTGGCGGGGCGTCACGCGCTACACCGCGGGCGCGACCGCCCTGCGGGTTCGGCTCCGTCGCACGGGGGACACCGTCGCGGCGGACCTCACCGACCCGGCAGGGCGGCCGGTGCTGCGGGTGGCTGCACTGACCACCCGCGCGGTACCCGGCGCCGACGGCGGCGGGTACCGGCGGCCCGAGCCGCTGTACCGGCCGCACTGGACGTCCGCCGCCCCGGCCCGTTCGGCCCCGCCGCCCGTCTGGGAGGTGGGCACGCCGGACGACCTCGGCCTGGCCGCGATACTGTCCGGCGCCGGACGGCCCGCGCCGGCCGCGGACACGGCCCCGAGCGGCGGCGCGTCCGTCCCCGGGCCACGACACGGAGTATCGGGACCAGGCGTGTTCCCCGCTTTCGGGGTATCCGGCGACGGGTCCGCCGTGGCGGCCGCCCCCGACACCGCCCACGTCGTCTCCCTGGCTCCGACCGGCGCGTCCGCGGGCCCGGTGGCCGACACACACGAGCTGGTCACGCGGGCCCTGGAGCTGCTGCGCGGTCGGCTGCCGGTGCTGGCACCGGGAACGCGCCTGGTCCTGGTGACGCGGGGGGCCACCGGCGCGGATCCCGACCTGGCCGCCGCCGCGGTCTGGGGGCTGGCGCGCAGCGCCCAGTCCGAGTACCCCGGCCGCCTCACTCTCGTCGACGTCGACGGCCACCCGGAGTCGGCGCAGCGGCTGCCGGCCGCCCTGGCGACGGGCGAACCCCAGCTCGCCGTGCGCGCGGGCAGCGTGCACGTACCCCGGCTGACCCGGTCGCCGGCCGCCCAGCCCGCCCGGCCGGCCGGGTTCGAGACGGACGGCACGGTGCTGATCACCGGTGGGACAGGTGCGCTCGGTGCTCTGCTCGCCGGTCATCTGGTGGAACGTCACGGGGTACGCCGGCTCCTGCTCGCCGGCCGCGGCGGCCCGGACGCGCCCGCCGCGCGGCGGCTGCGGGAGCGGATCGAACGGGCCGGCGGCCGGATCGACGTGGTCGCCTGTGACGCCGCCGACCGCTCCGCGCTGGCCGGGGTGGTCGCCGCGTGCTCCGCCGACCTGACCGCCGTGGTGCACGCGGCGGGCGTCCTCGACGACGGTGTGCTGGAGGGCCAGACACCCGGGCGTATCGCGGCGGTCCTGCGGCCGAAGGCGGACGCGGCCTGGCACCTGCACGAGCTGACGGAGCATCTGCCCCTGTCGCGGTTCGTGCTCTTCTCCTCGGCGGCGGGCCTGCTCGGAAACCCCGGCCAGACCGGCTACGCCGCCGCGAACGCCTTCCTCGACGCCCTCGCGCTTTACCGCACGGCCCGGGGGCTGCCCGCGCTCTCGCTGGCGTGGGGGCCGTGGGCGGGAGGCGAGGGCATGGCCGCCCGCACGGGCCGGACGGGTGACGGCGTGGTCCGAGCGGTCACCCCGACCGAGGGTCTGGCGCTGTTCGACGCCGCCCTGGCGACGGGCGAGCCCGTCCTCGCGCCGCTGCCGCTGGACCCGGCGGCCTCCCGGGCCCGACGGCCCCTCCCGCCGCCCCTGCGGGACCTGTCGGCTCTGTCCGGCCCACCGCCGACCGCGGCCGGAGAACCGGGTGGCGGCGGGGGACCCGGTGGCGGCGGGGGACCGAGTGGCGGCGGGGGACCGGGTGACGGAGGGGGCGCCTCCGGTACCGGCCGGGTGCCGGACGAGACGCCGGGCGCGTGGCGCGAACGGCTGGCGCGGCTACCGGTCGCCGACCACGGCACCGCTCTGCTCGCACTGGTCCGCGAGACGGTCGCCGACGTGCTCGGGCACACCGGCGCGGACGCCGTCACGGCCGACCGCGCTCTCAGCGAACTCGGCCTCGACTCCCTGGCCGCCGTTCAGCTGCGCAACAGGCTGAGCCTGCTCACCGGTCTGGAGCTGCCTCCCACCCTCACCTTCGACCTGCCCACCTGCGAGCAGCTGACGGAGCATCTGCTCGCCGGGCTGTCCGAGGCGCCGCCCCACCAGGCGGCGGCTGCCGCCGGGCCGGCGCGTCCCGTGAGGGCCCGGTCGCCCCAGACGCTCGCCTCCCTCTACCGCCGGGTGTGCGCGACGGGTGACGTCGTCTCGGCGATGCATCTGCTCGTGACGGCCTCACTGGCGATTCCCGGCTTCGGCCCGGAGGATTCCGCCGCGCACGCCCTGGACCCGCTCCACCTGGCCAAGGGTGCGGCCGGCCGGTCGCCGCTGGTGTGCTTCCCCGGCTTCTCCCCGGCCCTCGGTCGGCCCTGGTACGCCACGCTGGCCCGCCAATTCGAGCGGGACCGGGACGTGTGGGAGATGCGGCACCCGGGGGTCACCTCGGGCGACGCGCCGCCGCGCGACTGGCGGACACTGGTGGACCTGCACACGGCCACCCTGCGCGAACGGCTGGGCGGACGCCGCCCCGTCCTGCTGGGCTGGTCGATGGGCGGGTACCCGGCCCACGCGGTCGCCGCGCGGCTCGCGGCCACCGGCACTCCGCCCGCGGGCCTGATCCTCCTCGACACCTACCACGTGACCCCCGAACGGGAAGCCGAACCGTGGCTGCTCGCCATGCCCGCCCGCACGGCTCTGGCCATGGGAGCGGAGTACGACACGACGATGGACGACATGGCCCTCGCCGCGTTCGGCGCCTACACCAGGATGCTCCGAGGGTGGCGCCCCGAACCCTCGGACGTCCCCGTACTGCTGGTCCGCGCGACCGACCGGCCGCCGGAGTCGGATCCCCCGGAGGACACCTCCGCCGGGCACGCGGGGCAGGGCTCCTGGCCCGGCCCGTGCGACACCATGGAGGTCCCGGGCGATCACTGGACGATCGTGGAGGAACATGCCGTCACCACGGCCCGGGCAGTCCGCACCTGGGCCGACGGGCCGGCCGCAGGCACCGACTGAGCCACGGTCAGCGGGCGCGGACAGGCCGGACCCGCCCACCGGACCCGTGGACGTTCGACGGTCTCGGCTGTGGTCGGCCCTGACACCCGGGCCGAGCAGTGGGTGGAGAAGCAGCTCACCGCCGAGTTGAAAGAGGGTCCGCGGCAAGGAGACTCGTATATGCGACGAGCGAGCCTCAGTCGCGCGGCCGTTCCTCGCCTCCCTGGTCAGAACGGCAGACGATGCCGTTGAGCGACGTGAGCAGGGTTGCGGCGGACGTCGGCTCGCCGTCGATCTCGATGACGTTCTGCATCAAGAACGTGCCCAGGCTCATCGCGATCAGGGCGCGTGCCGCGGACCTCGCCGACTCCTCGTCGAGATCCGCCCACCGACGGGCGAAAGCGCTCAGGATGTCCAGGAGCTCGGCGGTGTGATGGCGCTGGGACTCCCGCAGACCGGGGTTGTGGACCACCTCGGCCCACACCTGAAGCATGAACGGCGCGGTGGACGTCGAAGCGCCGTCTGTCAGCAGGGTGCGATGGATCAGGTCGATGACCTCGGCCGGCCCCGGCGCCGGGTCAGCGTCGGCAGCCTCGCGCAGGGCGCGGAGAACGGGCGCCATCGCGGTCTCGGCCAGCTCTCTGATGATCGCGTCCTTGCCGTCGAAGTAGCGGTAGACCCCGCCGGCGGACATGCCCGCCTCGGCACAGATGTCAGGCATCGAGGTGGTGTGGAAGCCGTGAGTGGCGAAGCGGCGGCGCGCGGCCGCGAGGATGGACGCGCGTCGTTGGGCGAGGTACTCCGGCGTGACCTGAGGCATGCCACTCAATATAGAACGATCTTTCGTCTTGACGCACGCCCCTGCCGGGAGGAGACTTCAAATCGAAAGATCATTCATTTTTCTTGTCCAAGGAGTCGAACATGACCACTCACACCCCGGGACGTGTCGCCCTGATCACCGGCGGCGGCACCGGAATCGGCCGCGCGACGGCCTGCCAACTCGCCGAAGCGGGCTGGCGGGTGATCGTGGCGGGCCGCCGGGAGGCACCGCTCGCCGAGCTCGCCGCGGAGCACCCGGCCATCGACTACCGCGTCGCGGACATTGCCGACCAGGCGCGGGCCGACCGGCTGGTCGAGGAGGCCGCAGCCGCGCACGGCAGGCTGGACGCACTGGTCAACAACGCCGGCGCGCTCAGCCCTCTGCAACTATCCGGCCTCGACGCCCAGGCGCTGGGCAACCTGTTCGCGATCAACGTCTTCGCACCGTCCTATCTGGTGAGCGCGGCAGTGAAGCATCTGTCCGCCTCGGGCGGCAGCATCGTGAACGTCAGCAGTGCGGTCGCGCAGCGCCCGAATGCCCAGGGCGCCTTCTACGGCGCGTCCAAGGCCGCCGTCGACTATCTGACCCGGTCGTGGGCCGCCGGGCTGGCCGAGCAGGGCATCCGGGTCAACGCGGTCTCCCCGGGCCCCACCGAGACCCCGATCCTCTCGTCGGTGCTGCCCCCGGAGGCGGTGGAGGCGGTCAAGGCGCGGGAGGCGGCCTCGCTGCCGCTGAAGCGTCGTGGCACGGCCGATGAGGTCGCCCGTTGGATCGTCGCGCTCGCCGACCCGGCCTCGGCCTGGGTGACCGGTCAGGTGATCGCCGTCGACGGCGGGATGGCGGTCGCGTGAGGCGCCGCATCCTGATCGTCGGTGCCGGACTCACCGGTCTCGCCCTGGCCAACGGGCTGCGCCGGGCCCGCGACGTCGAGGTCACCATCGTCGAGCAGGCACCGGTCATCGCTGAGGCGGGCTGGGCGATCGTGCTCGCGGAGCGGCATCTCGACGCCCTTCGCCGGCTCGGTCTGGACCCGGCGGAGCTGTCCGCCGACCTGCTCAGCCATGTCGTCATATTCGACCCGGACACCTCCGTCCCGGTTGCCATGGCCGGGATGGGCGGCCGGATCACGGCCCGCTCCGCGCTGCAGATGTGGCTTTACGAACCGGTCCGCGACCAGGTGCGCACCGGCATCTCGCCGGTCGCGATAGCCGATCGCGGCGCATTGGTGGAAGCGGAGTTCAGCGACGGCAGCAGGGGCGAGTTCGACGCGGTCGTGGCCGCCGACGGCATCGACTCCTGGACGCGACGCACCGTCCTGGGCGGTCCGGAGGCCGGCTATGCGGGCAGCGCCGTCCTGCGCTTCCAGGTCCCCAACATCGACGGCCTCGACGTCACGTCGATGACGAGCGACGGGTCCTTGGGCTACTTCCTCATGGATGGCGGCAGGACGCTGAACGCCACCGTGTTCCTGCCCGGCGAGCCCGACAATCACCGGGATCACCCGCTCGCCGGCCTCGCCGAGCGCCATCGCGGCCTGCGTGGTCCGCTGCGCAGTCTCGTCCAGGCCATGCGCACCGAACCCGTCGGCTACTACGCCAACATCCGCCAGGTGGTGACCGACCGGTGGACCAGCGGCCGGGTCACCCTCGTCGGCGACGCCGCACACGCGATGAGCCCCCGGCTCGGCCAAGGCGCGGGCGTGGGCCTGCGGGACGCCGCGACGCTTACCGAGCTCCTCACGCTGCCCGACCTGCCCGTCCCGGCCGCGCTGGCCGGCTTCGCCGCGATCCGGATGCCAGAGGCGCACCGCGTCCAGAGGCAGTCGCACGCGGCCACCGTACGGGTCGGGCAACGCGGCGCGGCGCTCGGCTTCCAGGCCGCCGCGGCGGACCTGGGTACGGCGCGATCCGTTCCGCGGGACCGGGGCGAGTTCCAGGAATCCGTCATCGTGTGAGCGGTGCGTCCGACACCGGGTGCGTCGGAGAGGGCCGGCACCGTGGAACGGGCGCCGGTCGCTCATCGTGGTGAGACGCCGGTGCACGGAGGTTCCGGTGGGGTTCCCGGCGGGAGGAGACGGTTCCGCTCGCTGTCGGTGTAGTCGCGGCTCGCGGCTGCGCACAACCGCCGGAACCACGCGTCGGCGCTCACGATGTAGGACTGGCGCCAGCCGGCGTATTCCTTGATCAGCTGGTTCCCGAGAAGGATGCGTGTGCCGCCCAGGACGTCAATCACGGGGACAGCGCCGGCTCGGGCGCCCGTATCCGCGTCCCTCAGCTCGATGACGTCCGTCTCCGTGATCACCATGCCTTCGTCGGTCATGCCGATGAGTTCGGTGTACGGAGAAGTTGGAATGCGCGGACCGCTGGTTCTCTGCTCGTCCACATTCCAGCGCTGGAGATACCCATCCTCGTGCTGCACCACCAGTTCCTCACCGTCGGTCGAGAAGGCCATACTCGGGCCGTCGCCGACATCAAGAGGCGGGGTGATCTTGTCGCCGGACAGGACACCGGTCTGTTTGCGTTCCCGGACATTCCACAGCAGCACCGTGCCCTGCCCCATACCGTTCCTGGTCACCGCCGCGACCTCGTGCGGGTGACCCGGGCGGGCGAGGAGCCGGCCGTACGGGGCGAACCGCTCGGCAGGGTCAACCCGCGTACTGTCCACCTTCAGTGGCGTCCCCGTTTGCACGCCGCGCTCCGGGTCCACCCGCAACAGAGCGCCGCCCACGGTCAGCACAGCGGCATCGCCGCCCTCCAGCGGAGCCACCGCGTCAATCATGCCCCGAGGCTTGCCCGTGTCCGGGCCGGCGTCCAGGGACACGTCCGTTCGCCGGGTCAGGTCGTCGGCGTCGTACGCGGCCAGCCGCGTCCCCTCCGGCTGCCAGAGCAGGAGCTGTGCGGAATGCTCCGTCCACGCGACGTGCCAGTTCAGGTCGGGCTGGTCGGTAGGGGGCAGTGCGGCTGTCTCATGGCCACCACGCACACTGTCCTCCACCTCAAGCCTGCTGCTGTCGAGCACCCGTGCCACACGCCGCCCGTCGGGCGACATCGCGGCGTGGTCCACGAGGAGGTGTCTATCCCGGTCGGTCGTCACGACGCCGGGCTCCGCCGCGGTGGTCATCAGCGTGTCCCCGACCGCGGCCAGTACCGTCACGCCGCCGCCCTCCTGTGGTACGGCGGCGACTTTCGGGTCCGCGTCAATGTCGTTCGGTACCCGAGTCCGGTAGGTGTCGCCGGTGGGAAGGCGAGTCAGGGCGATCTCGCTGTAGCTCTCCTTGCCCGAATCCTCGACCCGTTTGTCCTCCATCAGATAAGAGCCCGTGGTATCTGTCAGCACAGCTCCGCTCGGCATCAAGGAGGATGTCCCCGTGGCGATTTCGTGGACATACACGTAGGGATCGTTCCCTCCCGCCTTCCGCCGCTCCCGCTGCTCGACGACATACGCGCCGCCGCCGAGCGACATGCTCCCACCGGAGGCCGTTTCAGCGATCTTCCGTACTGTACGACCCGTGCGGAGCTCGAGTATCGTTGCTCGATCGGTCGTGGTCACGCTGTTGTCGCTACTGTCGTAATCTTCGTAGCGCATCACCATCACCACGGTGTTGGGGTCCCGCCCGAACGCGACTTCTTCCGGCGAGTATCCGGACGCCGGGACTACATCGTCAGACACAGGTAGCTGTTCGCCGCTGTCCACACTCCAGACGTCCAGGAACGCCTGGCGCCCTTCATCCTCCGGCTGCGATTTATTGTAGTGGAGCAGCCGCAGGAGACGGCCGCTGTCCGCGCTGAAGTCAACCGAAGAAGCGGTCACGACACGCTCGCCCGTTGCGCGGCCCGTGAGAACCATGGGTTCCTCGTTCGGTCCCTTCAGATTCCACAGACGTACGCTGCCGTCCTCCGTGGCCACCGCGTAGTGGCGGCCGTCCGGGCTGACGGCGCCCGTGGACTCCCCTTCGGGCAGGCCGCGCAGCCTGTAATGGCGGGGGGTCTCGCTGAGCGCTCCGGTGATCACCGACGCCTCAAGCGGGTCGTCGCCCGCCGGGTCGGAGTGCACTACCAGGGTCCGGCCGTCCGGTGTCGCGTCAAGCGACTTCACCGGGCCCCGCCACAGGCCGGCATGGATGCCGCGCAGATACTGGCCGCGAACGTACTGCCGCAGCAGTGCCTCCCTGGCCTCAGGCGTCTGCTCGGTGTGCCAGGCGGCCAGCGCCAACTGCACAGCCGTGGACGGGTTGTGCTCGGTCTGGAGGTCCGACTCGGCGGCGAGCGTCCGGGAAGCGAGGGTGCGCAGTTTGGCCTCGGTGTCACGCTGACTGCTCTCCGCGCGCACGGCCAGCGCTGCCGCGGCCATGACGAGGGTCAGGAGTGCCGCCGCCGCGGCCTGCCACCGTCGGACGCCGCGCCGCTCATGCCGCATGCCGGCTTTGACGTAGGCGCGTTCACCGACGGTGACCTCCTCGGGCCGGCGCTCCACCCAGTCCACCGCTGTGGCGAGCACCCGCCCGCGCAGCAGGCCTCCCGTGTCCTTGCCTTGTTCCTCCCACCGCGCCATGTCCCGTCGCACCTGTTCTTGCCACTCGCGGAACTCCCTGCTGCTCGTCAGCCAGTCGCGCAGCCGGGGCCACAGTCGGATGAGCGCCTCATGCGCGAGGTCGACGATCTCCGTGCCCTCGGGCGTCCGGGCGAAGATCACCAGCTTTCCGGGCGCGAGGCGGCGCGCGAGTGCCATCAGGGGAGCGCCGAGGTCGGCGACCGGGGTGGCCCGGCGCGTGAAGCCGCCGCGATCGTCCGGCCGGGCCAACTGGGCGAACAGCCGCTGGGCCACGGACTCCTGGCCCGCCGGTACATGTGTGCTGATGACGTCTTCCGCGTAGCCGACCAGTGCCCCCGCAACGCCGCCGAGTTCCTGGTAGGCGGCGTGCGTGAGCATCGACTGCTCCCGCTTCTCCCACAGCCGGGTCAGTGTGAACTCGACCAGCGGCATGCGCCCCGGCTCGTCACCGGCGTCCTCGACGATGCGTTCCGCCAGCCCCGGCTCCAGCCACACCCCCGGTACGGCGTCGATGGGCCCGGTGACAGCGCGGAGCAGGCCGTCGGCGGCGAGCGGGGTGAGGAACAGCACTCCGTCACTGAGCGCGTCGGATGTCCGGGGCGTCGCCAGGGCCTCAAGGGAGCCGGAGCGCGCGGTGGCCACCACGCGCAGGCCGTTCCCGTGTTCGGCACCGGCGCCCGCCTCCGGCGCTCCGGCGACCGTGGCCAGCAGCGTGAACAGCTCTCGTGCGGCGGCCGGTTCGGCACCGGCGTACTCCTCCAGCTGATCGACGAAGAGGAGGTGTCCGCCCGCTCCGCCCGCTCCGCCCCGCGCCCGCAACGCGGCCCGCAGTCCGGCGGCCGTCTCGTCGACTCGCCCGCCGCGCAACCCCTCGCGCAGCAGTCCCGCGAGCTCTTCCGCCCTGCTCAGCCTGGCGACCTCGCCGCTCTCCGGCTCCAGTACGGGCACCACCGCCTGCGCGAGAACCGTCTCCGGAAGTACACCCGGGACGGGACGCAGAACGGTCACGGTCGTTCCGGCGGCCCGTAACGCGGGCAGCAGCCCGGCGCGGACCAGTGAGGACTTCCCGCAACCGGACGGGCCGGCCAGCACGGTGAGCGGGCGCAGCGCGACCGCCTTCCGCAGCCGTTCCGTGTCGTCCTCCCGTCCGTGGAAGAACTTCGCGTCCTCTTCCTCGAACACCGCCAACCCCCGGAACGGGCACTGCGGGCGCAGCACTTCCTCGTCCACCAGGGCGGCGGACGGCACCAGATAGGCGGTCCCGCCCAGTCGGCCGCGTCCCGCGGCCACGGTCATCCCGATGACGCCGCCTTGCGCGTCGTCCCACACGGCTGCGCCGCTGAACCCCGCCTCGATGCGCGCGCCGCCGGGCCCGGCGTCCATCTGGACCCAGCCCGTGCCTTGTGCGGCCCGGAGTGTTCCGGACGCCCACACCCCGTGCTCGGCACCGTCAGGGAAGCCGTACGCACGGAACGCGTGCCCCCACACCGCGGTCCCGTCCACCAGCGGCACCGGCCGCGCGACCGGAACCGGCCGCTCCAGACGCAGCAGCGCCACATCACCGCTGTCGTCATCCCGGACCGGCTTCCAGGAAACGACCTCCGCGCGAACCGCGGGCATCACCCCGTCCGCGTCGCGCAGGAGCGGGAACTCCACGACGACGGTGTCGTCCGGAGCCCGGCCGACGTCCCTGGGCAACCCCAAGGCGTCGGTGACCACATGCGCGCATGTGCACACGATGTCGGAGGCCACGAGGAAGCCGGCCCCGGCCGCGCCGCCGCCTGCCGCCCGGATCCGGACCAGCCCGGATCCGAGCGCTCCCTCACTCCGTGGAGTCGGCATGCGGCTCACCCGTGCGCTCGCGTCCGTCCCAGTTCAGCGTCACCGTGAAGTTGGCCTCGGTGGCCGCCTTGGCGACCACGACCCCGGCCTCCGCCGACAGCTTGATACCGAACTCGACGGTGACGGAGTCGGGACGCAGCTCCATGTCCCGTACAGTCCGGGCCACTTCCTCCAACGCGGGGCGCACATGGGTGAGCGCTTCCCGCAAGGTTTCGGCGGAGCCACGGACGACGTCGGATGCCGGCCTGTGACCCACCCGGTCGATTCCGCCGGCGTCCAGCCCGTCGACCTCTACACGTAAGGCGGTCCCGTCACCGAGCCGCATTTCCCCGATCCCCGTCATCCTGCCTACCCCCTGGGCGATCCCGGACGCTCCGGTCCTCAACCTGCGAAGCACATTAGGACGTGCCTGAGAAACGCATCAAGTACATGTGGGGGCAACGAAATTGCCCCGACCGCCCGGCGGAACCGCACCTACGCGGATGCCTCCGCCCTCCCAACCTGAGGCGCTTGACCCTCACATGGCGTCAGGCCGCATAGTCGGTCGACAGGGAGCTTGTGGCACGGGCGAGGGGATTGAAGGTGACACCGGGGGAGCAACCGGAAGGCCGCGCTACAGCTGACCGATTCGGCCAACTTTCGCACATATTAGGCCATCCTTTACCTTTTCATTTCCTGCGGGATGCTTTCGCTTGACGCTGAGCGGAAGGCGGGCCGTCCGCCTCGTCGCACCCCTCAAGGGTCCGAGCCTGGCCCGTGAGGCTGTCCGGCAACGCTGTGGCAGAAGGAGTCTCGACATGATCCGCCTTTCCAGGGCCCTGTCTTCAGGGTGGTTCGCAGCGGTGGGGGCCACCGCGCTCATCAGCCTGTCGACGCCCGCGCAGGCCGCGCAGGCCGCGCACGCAGTGCAACTCTCCTGCGGTCAGACCGTCACGACCAGCGTCGTTCTCGACGCCGACCTGCTCGACTGCCCCGGCGACGGCTTGATCGTCGGCAGTGGCGGCATCACGATCGACATCAACGGACACGCCGTCGACGGCGTCGGCCTGGGCATCGGGATCCGCAACGACGGTTTCGATGACGTCACCATCACCAACAGCAGCAGCACACCCGCCGGGGTGCAGGAGTTCGACCACGGAGTACAGCTCAATCCCGGCACGTTGCGCAATGTCGTCGAAGAACTCACCATCCAGAGCAACGAATTCTCCGGCGTCGAACTCGACAGCGCCAGCAACAACCAGGTACGCGACAACCTCATCGAACGGCAGGCCCAGAGGGGAGTCGCGATAATCGCCGGGGCGAGCGACAACGTGATCGTCGACAACACGATCACCACCAACCAGGGCGAGGGCGTCTTCGTCCAGAACTCCGTCGACAACCGCCTCGAAGGCAACCAGATCACCGGCAGCGGAGACACCGGCCTGATCCTTGAAGGCTCCAGCCGCAACACCCTGCTGACCAACACCCTCGGCGACAGCAGCGACGGCGCGATCGTCCTCCAGCTCGGCTCGAACGACAACCTCGTCCAGAGCAACTCGTTCGCCCGGAACGCGGATGCCGGACTGACCGTCTCCGATTCCACCGGCAACCGCATCCTGTCCAACGCGCTCCAGGGCAGCGGCGACAGCGGAATCGTCCTCCAGTCGTCCCACGGCAGCACGGTCACCGGCAACGACGTCAGCGGAAACACCGGCGGCATCGAGTTGAGTTACTCCGACAACAACCTGATCCGGTCGAACATCGCGAACGACACCACCGGGGACGGGATCAGTCTGTCGCACTCACTCAACAACTACCTGGAGCTCAACCAGGCCAACGGCAACAGCTCACGGGGCATCTATGTCGACGGAGAAGCGGCGCCCGGGGCAGGCAACCAGCTGATTCGCAACACCACCAACGCCAACCAGGGCGATGGCATCCATGTCTCGAAAGCCACTCACACCATCCAGGGCAACACCGCGCGCGACAACGACAGCTGGGGCATCTTCGCCGACCCGGGCAACGTCGACGGCGGATCCAACCTGGCCGGCGGCAACGCCGAATCCGCCCAGTGCACGGGCGTCGTCTGCACCCCCTGAGATCCGATGCACCCCCTGAGATCCGATGGCCAGGGGCCCCGCAGGTCGGGTCGCTCACACGGGCCCCGCGCACAAGGCGTGTGCGAAGAGCCACGCCCTGTGTGCGGCCGGCGGCGTCGCCATACGCGCGGAACGCGCCAGGACGCTGGGTTCCTATCATGGGGGTGTGCTGGACAGTCGAGCTGAATTCCAACGTGCCCGCCGCCCCGGAGAGATCGAGGCCAGGCGGTCGGCGATCCTGGACGCTGCTCGCGGCATGCTGCTCGACCGCCCCCTTTCCGACATCAGCCTGCGCGAACTTGCCGCCGAGGTGGGGCTGGCCAAGTCGAACGTGCTGCGCTACTTCGAAAGCCGCGAGGCGATCTTCCTCGAACTGCTCGACGCGGCGTGGCAGTCCTGGCTGGAAGGGCTCGGCACGCGGCTGCGAGATCCGCTGCCGACCGATGGCACTCCCTTCGCGCGCGAGTGGGCGGTCGCCGCGGAGGTCGCCGACAGTCTGGTCGCCCGGCCGATGCTCTGCGAACTGCTGAGTGCGATGGCTGCCGTACTGGAGCGCAACATCTCGCTGGAGTTCACCCGCGAGTTCAAGCGCAAGGCCACGGCGAACAACGATCGGCTCGCGTCGCTGGTGGCCGGGCAGCTGCCCCACCTTCCGCGGGCCACGGTCCTGCGCTTCGCCAGTACGGTACTCGTCATGGTCGCGGGGATGTGGCCGTTCGCCAATCCCACCGAGAACGTCGACGTGGTGAGCCGGGAGATGGGGTTCCCGCCGGCCAAGGAGAAATTCGCCGTCGGCCTGCGGGAGGGTCTCGCCACGCAGCTCATCGGACTGGCCGCACAGACCGAGACGGTCCGCGCCCCGCAGGTGCCGCCACCGACGCGGTGATCGCGAGCGCCGCGGCACCCGGGTGCCGCGGCGCCCGAGGCCGGCTGGTGACCCGGCCGTTTCGGTCAGCGTCTGAGGTCAGCGCCTGAGGTCAGCGTCTGAGGTGGGCGTGCAGTCCCATGAGCAGCTGGGCCGATGACCTGGGGTCTGTCACGGAGAGTCCGGTCAGTTCCTCGATCCGGCGCAGGCGGTACCTGACCGTGTTGCGGTGGCAGAAGAGGGCGCCGGCGGCGCCGGCGGTCGACCCGCCTGCCGCGAACCAGCAGTCCAGCGTGGTGAGCAGGGTGTCGCGCTCGATCTCGGGAAGTGCCAGGACGCTGTGCAGCAACTCCTCGGTCACCTCGATCGCGGTGTCGGGCGCACTGGCGACGAGGGTCGCCAGCGGGTCCTCTCCGTACCGGGCGACTCCGGTCCCGGCGGTGGGAACCGTGCCAAGGGCGATCAGGGCCTGGCGGCGGGCGGCGGGGGCGTCGACGACGTCTCGGAAGCCCCGGCTGACGCCGATGCGCCACCCCGGCTCCGGTCGCAGGATGTCCTGGAGCCCGCGCACGCGCTGCGCCGTCCCAACATCGGCGAGGCATACGGAAACGATGTGGTCCAGCCGCCACAGCACACGGAACGCGTGCGGATCGGCAAGGGCCATCCGGGCGGACAGCGGCGTCCGGCCGTGCTCGACGACAGCGATCTGAAAGCGGCCGTAGCGGGGGAGCCCCAGGTTCTGCGCGGCTCTCGCCTGCCGGCCGACGTCCGGCAGGCCCAGGAGGATGTCGAGGAGTTCGTCGCGCTCTGTCTGGGAGTCGCGGACGCGCGCGGACAGGGAGTCGACGTATCCGGCGCGCATCTCGTCGGACATGGTGCTGAGCGTGGCCCAGAATCGGGTCGCCTCGGCCAGCAGGGCGTTGGTGCCCTCGGCGTTCTCCCGTGGGATCCGGCGAGTGAGTTCCTCCCAGACGTACTGGATTCCGAGTCGCACCGCGTTCAGCAGGGCGGTCAGCGGTACTCCCTGGTCGGCCCTGCGCCGTCCCAGCGCGCGCAGGGCTTCGAGATCGAGTGGCGCCTCGCCGGTCAGATGGAGCAGGAAGTTCTCCAGGTGGGCGGTCACGGCCTCCCGTCTCTCGTTCGTGTCCACGACCGACGCCCCGGAGACTTCGCTCTCGGCGGTGGTGACCCGGGTGCCCAGCTCGGCGGCCATGACGTCCAGCTCGGCGAGAGCGGACCTGGCCGCAGCGGCGACTATGACGGACGGTGCTTCGGCAGACAGGTGGGGGAGCATGCGGTTACCTCCGGCGTCCACCCCAGATTAACAGACCAGTGGGCCGATATTGCCTCGCGTGACCTCCGGTGGCCGAGGCGTACGCGGATGCCGAGGCCGGCATCCGGGTCGATACGGCGTGGTGTCGGCGGCGCGCAGGTCCCCGGCACAAACGAGGAGGGCTATCCGACGCCCACCGCACATGGAGCGGCCGCGCGGGGGCGGCCAGACTGAGACGGCCGGTGATCAAGTGCCACACGGTGGGGGTCACCAACCCCCAACCCGTCGGCGTACACGCGCCGTTGCGCACCGGCCCGCTCACGGTCCGGACCCGTTGACGGAGACACCCTGCCGGCGGACGAGGTGCCCACATCCGACCTCGGACGGTTCGCCGGCCTGCCCAGCAGAGAGGCCAGCTCCATGACGCCGCACGAGCACGAACGGTCCGCCCCCTCCGCCGGTGTGTCGAGACGCGGATTCATCGGCCGCACCACGGCGGTCGGGGTCGGCGCCGGAGTACTGCTGCGGACGCCCGAGGCGATAGCCGCTCCCGCCGCCCCCACTCCCGTGGACCGGACCCCCGCCGCGCCCGACACCGACGTGGTGCTGCGGGTGAACGGTGTGGCGCATGAGGTCGCTGTCGACAATCGGGCGACGTTGCTGGACACATTGCGCGAGCGGTTGCGTGTGACCGGCCCGAAGAAGGGTTGTGATCGCGGCCAGTGTGGTGCGTGCACGGTGCATGTCGACGGTCGGGCCGTGCTGTCGTGTCTGACGTTGGCGGTGTCGGTGGACGGCGGTGAGGTGACGACGGTGGAGGGGCTCGCGGAAGGTGAGGCCCTGCATCCGGTGCAGCGGGCGTTCATCGACACCGACGCGTTCCAGTGCGGGTTCTGTACGCCGGGGCAGATCATGTCCGCGGTGGCGTTGGTGGAGCGGGGTCCCTTGGGTTCGGACGAGGACATCCGTGAGTTCATGTCGGGGAACATCTGCCGGTGTGCCGCGTATCCGCACATCGTGCAGGCCGTGAAGCAGGCCGGGGCGCCCGGTAAGGGGCTGTGATGCGCGGTTTCGAATGGGCTGAGCCGGATACGGTGGACGGTGCGCTGGAGGCGGCGGGTGGGGAGACTGCGTACCTCGCCGGGGGGACCACTCTCGTCGACCTGATGAAGCTCCAGGTCATGAACCCCTCGCGGGTCGTGGCCGTCAACCGGCTGCCGCTGGGCGGCATCCGTGTGGACAGCGAGGGCCTGCACCTGGGGGCACTGGCCCGGATGAGCGAAGTGGCGGAGCACCCCGAGGTGGTGCGCGGGTATCCGGTGATCAGCCGGGCTCTGCTGCTGAGTGCTTCACAGCAGTTGCGGAACATGGCGAGCATGGGCGGCAATCTGCTCCAGCGCACCCGCTGCCCCTACTTCCGGGACGTCGCCAAGGCCTGCAACAAGCGCGCTCCCGGCAGTGGATGCGCCGCGCTGGACGGGTTCAACCGCACCCACGCCATTCTCGGCACCAGCTCCCACTGCGTGGCCACGCACGCCAGTGACGTAGCCGTGGCGCTGATCGCCCTCGACGCCACGGTGCACCTGCGCGGCGCGGCCGGAAGCCGCACGGTACAACTCGCGTCGCTCTACCGGACACCGGGCAGCACACCCCATGTCGAGAATACGCTGCGCCCCGGCGAACTGATCACCGGGATCACCGTCCCGCCGCTGGCCTGGGCCCGTAACTCCACGTATCTGAAGATCCGTGACCGGCAGTCCTACGAGTTCGCCCTGACATCGGCGGCCGTGGCCCTGAAGACCCGCGGCCGGCGCATCGAGGACGCGAGGGTGGCCGTCGGCGGGGTCGGCACGATGCCGTGGCGGCTGCCCGAGGTGGAGGCCGCGCTCAGGGGCAAGGTGGCGGGGGCCCGGACCTTCGAGGACGCGGCCGCCCACGCGACCGAGGGCGCCCGGCCCTTGTCCCACAACGCGTTCAAGATCCCGTTGCTGCGCCGGACCCTGGTCCGGGCCCTGCTCAGCCTGGAGGCGTGAGATGGCCGGAGGGACCATAGGCCGCCCGCAGAACCGGGTGGACGGACCGCTCAAGGTCAGTGGCCGTGCCGACTACGGCGCGGACTTCACCTACGCCGGGCTCGTCCATGGATATGTGGTCACCAGCACCATCGCGAACGGCACGATCCGATCCATGGACACCGCGGCCGCCGAGCGCTCACCGGGCGTGGTCGCCGTCTACACCCCGTTCAACGCCTTCACGATTCACGCGGTGCCGGGTCTCAGAGCGCCGGTGCAGGACACGACGGTCTCCTACCACGGCCAGGCCATCGGACTTGTGGTCGCCGAGACCTTCGAGCAGGCCCGTGCCGCGGCGTTCGCGATCACCGTGGACTACGAGCGGCGGACGCCGGCGATCTCACTCGACGAGGAGTCCGGCAATGCCCGCCCGATCCCGCCCGTCATGGGCATCCCACCGGTCGTCACCATGCTCGCCGACGGAGTCTCCTCCATCGAGGAGGCACTGAGCGACAGTCAGGTCACCGTCTCGGGCACCTATGTCACCGCGGCCCAGGCGCACACCGCGATGGAGCCCTACTCGGCCGTGGTGACCTGGGACGACGGGCGGTTCACCGTGCACAACGGCACCCAGGGCGTCGGCACCCAGGCTGCGCTGCTCGGCCGGGCACTCGGCGTCGACGCCACGGACATCCATGGCGTGAACCCGTACGTGGGCGGATCCTTCGGAGGCAAGTACCGCCCCAACGCGGAGGTGCAGCTCGCCGCCGGCGCCGCACGCGCCCTGCGCCGCCCCGTGAAACTGGTGCTGACCAGGGAGCAGTCCTTCACCGGAACCGTGATCCGTCCCGCCACCCGGCAGGAGGTGTCCCTGGGCGCCACGCCCGACGGCACCCTCACCGCCATACGGCACCACGCGCTGGCGGGCGGACTGGCGAACGGAGCCACGGCCGAGATGAGCGCGCAGCGCACCAGCCTGAGTTGGTACGCGGTGCCCAACCTGGATGTGCGCCAGACCGCTGTCCTGCTGAACACGCCCGACCCCACGATCATGCGGGCGCCGGGCGAGGCCACCGGCTCCTTCGCGCTGGAGTCGGCGATGGACGAACTGGCCCTCGCTCTGCGCATGGATCCGGTGGAACTGCGGATCAAGAACAACGCGACCGTGCACCCATACTCCAAACTCCCCTTCTCCAGCAAGCACCTGGTCGAGTGCTACCGCGAGGGTGCCCATCGCTTCGGCTGGGCCCGGCGTGCCACACGCCCGCGATCGGTGATCGACGGCGAGTGGTACGTGGGCATGGGGATGGCGACCTCGGTGTATCCCGGCTTCCGTAACCAGGCCACGGTCAAGGTGGGACTGCGCGCGGACGGCACGGCGCTCGTCTCCTGCGACACGGCCGACCTCGGCACCGGGATGTGGACCGTGCTTCCCGTCGTCGCCGCCGAGTCGCTCGGGCTGCCTGTTCGCCGTATCGAACCGCGGCTCGGCGACTCCGACCTCAGCTCGACGGGGAGCGTCGGCGGATCCTGCGGCGTGGTGACGGTCGGGCCCGCCATCATGGAGGCGGCACGCAACGCCGTGGCCGCACTGCTGAAGCTGGCCACCGATGAACCCGGTTCACCCTTCCACGGCACGGACGTGGCGGATCTGCGCTACGACAGCGGCAGGGTCGTGGGACCGCGGTTCGCGATGGACTTCGACGACTTGCTGGAGGCCGTCGGGCGCTCGCGTGTGGAGGCCCTGGGCACGACGGTTCCCGGTGATGAGGCCGAGCACTATGTCTTCGACTCGTTCGGCGCGCAGTTCGTGGAAGCACGGGTCAACCGGTGGACCGGCGAGATCCGGGTGTCCCGGGCGCTGGGGGTGATGGACGCCGGCCGTATCGTCAACCCCAAGACCGCGCGCAGCCAGATCATGGGCGGCATGATCTGGGGCATCTCCGCAGCCCTGCACGAAGGGCTGCACATGGACGACTCGGGTCACTTCGTCAACGGAGACCTGGCGAACTATCTGGTTCCCGTGAACGCGGACGTACCGGAGGTGGACGTGCACTTCCTGGACTACCCCGACACCCGCTACAACCCGCTGGGCAGCCGTGGCATCGGTGAGTTGGGTGTCGTCGGCACGGCCGCGGCCGTCGCCAACGCCGTCCACAACGCGACCGGCATCAGGCTCCGAGAGCTGCCGATCGCCCTGGAGCATGTCCTCGCGGGCCTCGACTGAGCATCGGGAGACCTTCGGGTGACAGGCCGTCAGGTAACAGAGCCGTCGGGTGACAGGCCGAACCCCTGCCGCGGTTCCGTGGCTCGGGTTCGCCGCTCGGCTCACGGTGACGGTTGCCCGTGTTCTCCCGCACAAGGCGCGGACCGCGGAGCGCGACCTGTGCACATTGAGCGGGGCCAGGGTGTCGGCCACGCTTGACGCGTCAGTGATCAGGCGCCACCCGGTGAAGGTCACCCCGCTCCTCATCACCAGGTGCGCCATGTCGGCTTGGGCAGTGAGGGCGTCGTCGGCGTCCGCAATGGATGGAGATGGACTTGGAAGGCATGTTTTCGGCGAGGCGGCACCTCGGACGCCGAAGGGTATTGGCCGTCGGCGCCGCAGCGGCGGCACTGCCGGTTCTGCCCTCTGTCGTGGGCCGGGCGGAAGGCGCGGACGAACTGGCGGCTGCTCCGGGCGAGGCGACGTACGCGTACGTCGCGTCGTACGCCAACAGCTCCGCCGAGCCCAGCCCGGACGGCATCGGGTTGTATGTGTTCCAGGTCGATCCGGACACGGGCGCGCTGACGCAGGTGCAGGCGGTGACCGGATCCAGCCCGGCGTGGATCGAGGTCGACCCTTCCCGACGGTTCCTCTACGCCTGCTACTCGCTGCGGGGCGGTCCGACAGGACGGGTCGGCGCCATCGATGCCTTCGCGATCGACCGGCGTACCGGAAAGCTGGAACCGCTGAACCGGGTGTCGCTGGGAGACAGCGGCCCGTCCCAGCTGACGATCGCGCCGGACGGGCGGCACGCCGTGGTGGCGAACTACTACTACGGTGAGTACATCGTGCTGCCGATCGGGAACGACGGCAGGCTCGGTCCTGTGAGCGGCAGGTTCCAGAACACCGGCAGCGGCCCGCACCCACGCCAGGACTCGGCGCACCCCCACGCCGTCGCGTTCGACCCGCGGGGCCGCTTCCTCGGAACGGCCGATCTCGGCATCGACAAGTTGCAGATCTTCCGGCTCACCGGTGGCGGGCTGGACCTCGTCAGCGAGGTGTCCGTCCCGCCCGGAACGGGGCCCCGGCACATCGCGTTCGGGCGTGACAGCAGGTCGCTCTACGCCATAGGCGAACTCGACGGAACGGTCACGGCGTTCGCCTATGACCCCACGACGGGAGCGATCGGCCAGGCATCGCAGACCCTTGCGAGCGAGCCCCCCGGCTATTCCGGCCCGCCCAGCGGAGCCGAGATAGCCGTGCACCATCCGTCGGGCGGATTCCTCTACGCGTCCAACCGCGGCTCGCAGAGCGTCGCCGGCTACCGGATCGACGGTTCGACCGGGAAGCTCACCGTCGTCGGCTACGCCACCCAGGGTGTGAGCGGGCCGACCAACTTCGTCATCGACCCGAGCGGTCGGTGGCTCTACGTCAACAGCAGCACGGCGAACAGCGTCGTGCAGTTCAGCATCGACCACAGCACCGGCGAGTTGAAGCCCACCGGCCGGACGACCGCTGTGCCCTCGCCCCTGGTGATGACGTTCCGCCGGCCGAACTGAACACGAGGACGCGTCGTTGACGGTGGGGGCTGCCGCGCTGCCGCGGTCATCGTGGCCTTGTGAATCCGGGACTTGGCCGATCTTCCCGCTGCCGAACGCGGTGCTTCCGGCAGTGGGTCACGACAGGAGATCGAGGGTTGCTCCTGTACCCGCCGCGTCGGCCCGCTGGAAAGCCAGCCAGCCAGCTCAGGGCCAGGTCCTGCCAGGGCAGGCCGACCGGTGCGTACACGGTGAGTTCCAGCGTCTCACGCCGTTCCGCCTCGGCGCGGGGCCATGTGGGTGATCACGTTCACCTGATCGAGGGGTGATGCCCGTTCTTTTCCTCTTGTGGTGCCGCGAAGGCTGCCATGGTCATGACGGCCGCCCATGTATCGCTCATGCGGCCGTCGTGCCGTAGCTCATGGCGTTCCACACGATCTGGAAGGACAGCGAAATGAAGGCATTCCGCACCTCGCGAGGTCTGGGACTCGCAGCCGCCACGCTCGCCCTGGCCCTCGCCGCGCCGAGTGGCGTCACCGCCGCCGCTCCCGCGGTGGAAGGCGGGGTGGCAGTCGCCCCTGTCGCGAAAGAGGAACACCCTTGTGGGAATCACTCGCACAGCCACCTGGGCACCACCTGGCGCTACTGGAAGAACTGCATCTCGAAGAGCGAGAAGATCAAGATCGACAACATCATGTGGTGGGACAAGGAGATCTGCGTGGGAGCGGGCACCGAAACCGAGTTGGGCAGGGGGCAGGACACTCGGGGCGCGTCGCGGGTCGGTGACTGCTGAGGGCCACCGCCGCGTGCCGCGCCACGCTTGATCCGGGGTCATGGCGTGGTGTGGGGGATTCTCAGTTCTCGGTCGGCCGACTTGGGCCGACGGCGTAGCCGGTGAGCAGCGCGGTCAGGATGTCGGTCAGGCGGGGTTCGACGTCGACGACGGAGTGGGCCAGTTCGGGGTCGCTCTCGTAGAAGGCGCGCAGTTGGGTGCCGGGGGCCGCCATCTGCCACAGGGCGCCGGCCATCGAGGTGGCGGTCGTCACGACCGCCCGCGCCTGGTCGGTCGTGAGCGGCGCGATCGCGCAGAGCGTGTCGGCGGTCCGCTCGACCTCGGCGATCGCGCGCTGCTTGAACGTTCGGACGGTGTCGGTGGAGACGTTGCGCTCCAGGTTCAGCGGGGTGTGCGCGAGCAGGTCGCAGAACAGCGGTCGCGCCACCAGTGACCCGGCCAGTTCCGAGGCGATCGCGTGGGCGGTCCCGTGCCACTTCTTGGAGGCGGTGCCGGGGCAGGGGGGAATCTCCTTGAGGCGACCGTTCGCCTCGTCCGACCAGTCGTGCCAAGCGGTGGCCGCCAGGCGCAGGAAGATGTCCTCGCGCGTCTCGAAGTAACGCAGCATCGCGGACTTGTGCATGCCGACCTCGTCGGCGATGGCGCTCATGGTCACCTCCCGTACGCCCTTCGCCGTGGCGAGGCGCGCCGCAGCGTTGAGGATCTTCGTCTCCCGGGCGGCTTTGGCCTCGGGGCTGCGGGCCCGCAGGAAATCGGCCGTGGTCATGACACCCACCTTAACGAGACGAGGCTGCGGTAATGCCGCAACGGTGTTGCGGTGGCGAGCAACGATACCGAGATTACCACAACCGGGTTGCGCTAATAACGCAACCGTGTTTTGGTAGAAGCATGAGCACACACACCCACACCTGGTTCATCACCGGTTCCTCGCGCGGCTTCGGCCGTGATCTGGCGATCGCGGCCCTGGAGGCCGGCGACAACGTGGTCGCCACGGCACGCAAGCCCGAACAGCTCGGCGACCTCGTTGAGCGGTACGGCGACCGCGTCCTGCCCGTCGCTCTCGATGTCACCGACCGGTCCGCCGCCGCGGCCGGCCTGCGGGCGGCCCTCGACCGGTTCGGCAGGGTCGACGTCGTGGTCAACAACGCCGGCTACGCCAACACCTCGGCCGTCGAGACCACGCCGGAGGACGACTTCCGCCGCCAGTTCGACACGAACTTCTGGGGCGTCTACCACGTCTCGACCGAAGCACTTCCGGTCCTGCGCGCCCAGGGCGGCGGCACGATCGTGCAGTTCTCCTCCATCGGCGGCCGTGTCGGCGGCACCCCGGGGCTCGGCTCCTATCAGGCGGCGAAGTTCGCCGTGGACGGCTTCACCCGCGTGCTGGCGGCCGAGACCGCCCCGTTCGGCATCCGGTACCTGGTCGTCGAGCCGGGCGGGTTCGCCACCGACTGGGCCGGCTCCTCGATGCGGACCCCGGACGTCACGCCGGAGTACGAGGCGACAGTCGGCGAAATGGCACGCCTGCTCAGCAGCGGCGTGACCGCCCAGGGGGACCCGAAGCGGGCCGGCGAGATCCTGGTCCGCGTCGTCAAGCACCCCACGCCGCCCACCCACCTGATCATCGGCGCCGGAGCCGTGCGGATGGCGCAGGACTACTCGCGCCGTCAACTCGACGAAGCCGCCACCTGGGAAGCGGTCAGCCGGTCCGCCGACTTCGACCAGGACCCGGTCGAGCTGCCCGTCCCCACGCCCGAGGCGGAGGCCCGGTCATGACCCGGTTCAACGGCAAAGTGGCACTCGTCACCGGCGCCGGAAGCGGCATGGGCGCGGCAACGGCACGGCTGCTCGCCGCCCGCGGCGCCGCCGTCACCCTCGTCGGCCGCCGCGCGGAGAAGCTCGACGAGGTCGCCCGGCAGATCAAGGAGGCCGGCGGCCAGGCGCTCTCCGTCACTGGGGATGTCAGCGACGCCGCGGACGTCGAACGGGCCGTCGCCCGCACCGTGGAGACGTTCGGCAAGCTCCACTACGGCGTCAACAACGCCGGGGTGACCGGGAACTTCACCCCGACCGCCGACATGCCGCTGGATGCCTGGCGCAAGGTCGTCGGGATCAATCTGGACGGACTGTTCCACGGCCTCAAGTACCAGATCCCCGCGATCATCGAGGCCGGAGGCGGCGCCATCGTCAACGTCTCCAGCGTGTTCGCCGACCGCGGCGGACCCACCGTGGAGTACTCCTCGGCCAAGCACGCCATCCGCGGTCTGACGCGCACCGCGGCCAAGGAGTACGCCGCCCGGGGAGTACGCATCAACGAACTCCAGCCCGGCGTCATCGACACCGAGATGACCCGGGGCAACCCGGACGGCACCCGGGAGGTCGCCGAGCTCGGCATCCCCATGCGGCGCGTGGGACGCGGCGAGGAGATCGCCACGGCCGTGGCCTTCCTGCTCTCCGACGACGCCTCGTACATCACCGGCGCCCATCTCGCCGTCGACGGCGGATTCCTCGCGTGACGGCCGGCAGTGCCTGGGACTTCACCGCGGCAGAGAAGGCACCGCCCGCCGCCTGACCCGGGAGACTATTCCCGCCGTGAGCCCGCCGGCGGCGACGAGAAGCCCGAACAGGGCGGTCGATGCCAGCATGAGCAGTCCGGTGTGGCTGTCAAGGCCCCGTGCCTCGACCGCGTCGGCCGCGATGCTGCCCGACTGCTCGGTGAGGAAGAAGCGGGAGTCGTTGGCGTTCGCGCGGTGATCGCCGAGCAAGAAGAGCCGTCCCTCGGGCACCACCACGTCGTACGCCGGGGCCATGCCGGACGGATCTCCGTCCTTGACGTACGGTTCGGCGAGCGGCTTCCCGTTCACCGTCACCGGCCCGCCGGGGCTCTGCGTGACGCGGTCGCCACCCATGCCGATCACGCGCTGAAGTACCGCCATGCCCTGGTAACGGTCTCCCGTGCGGTAGAGCACGACATCACCCCGCTCTATCGCACCCGCGTCGACTCTCTGAAGGAAGACGAGATCACCGGAGGAATAGGTCGGATCCATGGCATCGCTGTTGACGCCGGCCGACGTATACCTGGTGCCGATCACCAGAACCGCGCCCACAGCCAGAGCCAATCCGGCAGGTCCCAGCACCCATCCGGCAATCCGCAATCCGCGTCCAGCTGTTCGCTCGACCCACATGTGGTTCCACATTCCGATCGTAGAGTGAGACCGGGAGGCGTGCCGAATATCCGATGATCCCCCCGGGATGACCTTATGGGGCGTTATGGACCGGGCCCCACAGGCATCGAAGAGCTCTTTGTATCTCAGGTGAACAGGCCGGCCAACTCAGGGCCGGAGCCCCGAGGGTGTATTCCCGATCGTCGTGGGAGCGAGTGGCGCTTCCCCGGTGTCACTTCTTGGGGACCAATCCGGTCTTCTGGGTGATCACTTGTCGCGAGTGGAGTGGATCAGGCGGGTGAGCGGCCCGGGGTTGAGCGGACGGGCCTCCACGGTGTCCTCGATGACGGTGTGGTGGGGGTCCCTGGCCCGGCAGTTCGGCCACGCCCCGCCGTCGAGCGCGCGAGGAGTGCCGGTGCGGGCGAACTCCACCCAGGCATGCTGTACGGCGTCGCGGATGGCGGTGTCAGTGGTGTCGTAGTCGGCGTCGGCGTCGGCGTCGGGTCCGGCACCGGCGGTCACCTGCCCGAACACGTACGGCAGTTCGGCCATGTGATGGGCGAGCATCTGTGAGCGCCGGTTGCCCGGGGACACCCGGGCGAAGCGGTAGGCGTACGCGGTGCGCCCCTGCGCGGTGAAGCGCTCGTAGGTGGCCAGGGCCGGTTCGTGGAAGACGGCGGCAGTGGTCAGCTCGGTCAGGGCCTCGTAGGTGGGCAGGCCACGGTCGTGGAACTGGGCGAGAGCATCGTCGGCGCGGTCGGGCACCAGGGCCCGGGCCATCACAGCGAGCGCTGTGGGGGTGTACGCCTGCTCGGCGCTGACCGGGGGGCCGCCGACGGGGCCTCCCGGCCGGTGGAAGTAGCGCGCCTCGTCCTGTGTCGTGCCGAACATCACGGGCATGTTCTCCGGCCGGGCGGCGAAGCCGTCGGTGACCACGTCACCGTCGACCGCGGGGAACCAGACCAGGTCGGCAGGGGTGTGCAGGCGTCCGGGGGTGGCGAGCGCGGCGGGCCTCGTCAGCGAGGCTTTGACCAAGGTGTCGTGCGGCAGTCCGCGCAGTGCGTCGAGATCGGAGGTGCCGACGCGTTCGAAGAGTGTGTCGCTGAGCCGGGCGACCAGGTCGGCGGTGTAGTCGGCGGAGACGGGGTGCTCGAAGCCGGCGCTCTGGATGATCCCCCGGTGGAAGAGGCCGCGGGCGCTGGGTGCGGAGAGCAGCGCGCGAACGGCGGCGGCGCCGGAGGACTGGCCGAAGACGGTCACGTTGCCGGGGTCGCCACCGAAGGCGGAGATGTTCCGCTGGACCCAGCGCAGAGCCGCGGCCCAGTCCAGCACGGCGAAGTTGGTGCCCGCCTCGGGATGGGAGAGGAAGCCGAAGACCCCGAGCCGGTAGTTGAGCGACACCACGACCGCGCCACGTGCGGCCAGTGCGGCCCCGTCGTACAGGGCCTCCGAGGCCGCGCCGTAGAGGAAGCCGCCGCCGTGGATCCACACCATGACCGGGAGCTTCGCCCCGGGGTCCGCGGCAGGTGTCCACACGTTGAGGTACAGGCAGTCCTCGCTCTGGGGGGCGCGCAGGTCGCCGGCGCCGGGCAGGATCTGGATGCCGGCGTTGCCGAACGCGGTGGCCTCGCGTACGCCGTCCCACGGCTCGGCGGGTGACGGCGGAGCGAAGCGCAGCCTTCCGACGGGTGGGGCCGCGTAGGGCAGCCCCAGGAAGGCGGACACGTCGCTGTCGTGATGGATGCCGCTGACGTGACCTTGTTCTGTATGGATCGGGTGCATGACGAACAACTCCTTGATCGTGCCGCAAGGGGCCGCGGGCAGGCTGCGGTGCGCCCGGAGGCCGCTCCGGCAGGACGGCCTCCCACTCAAAGGAAAACGATCGTTCCCGCTTGGGGTCTTCAACGTAGCCCCCTAACGCCTCAAAGCGCAACGATCGTTTTCGTTTACGATGGGCCCATGCCCCGACTCAATGAAGAGACCCGCGCGAAGCGGCGCGAGCATGTACTGACGAGCGCGTGGACCTGCTTCGCGGAGAAGGGGTTCCATGCCACATCCATGGACGACGTGATCGCCGCGACCGGCATGTCCTCCAGCGCCGTCTACCGGCATTTCCGCGGCAAGGACGAACTCATAAGGGCCAGCGCCGAAAGAGGGCTCGGTCTCGTGCGCGACATCTTCGAGCGACTGCTCGCCCAGCGGCCCACCCCCAGCCCCGCCGATACGCTCGCGACTCTGATCGGCGAACTGCGCGCCCGGACCGAGCATCCCCGCTACGACATGACCAGCCTCGCCGTCCAGGCATGGGCCGAAGCCCTGGGCAACCCGCAGGTGCGCGACCTCTCACGCGAGCAGTACACACAGGCCCGTGAGCGGCTGACCGAACTGGCCGAACGGTGGAAGTCCGAGGGGTACCTGCACCCCGACGCGGACCCGGCGGCAGCGGCCTCGGTGCTCTTCGCCCTCATGCCCGGCCTGATCGTCAGTCACCACCTGATCACCGACATCACACTGAAGGAACTGACCGCCGGTCTCACCGCCCTCGGCGCCGCCCTTACCGGTGTGGATCGAGTTTAAGTTAATTAGTAATAATTATTGACAGCGCCTGGATGTGGCATCACAGTCTTCGTCGTGACGCCGCTCCTCGCGAGGGGAGTGCCGCGCCCGTCATCCCCAACTCCCGGGAGTGTCAAGTGACTTCGCATCGAACAGGGATGGTGCGTGCCCGTCGGGCCGTCGCCGTCCTCGGGGCCGCCGCGCTGATCCCGGTGGGCGCCCCCGCGGCGCGGGCCGCCGAGCGCGGGGGCGTGGAAGTGCCGCCGTTCTACGACAGTGGGCTCGCCCCGACGCCGTACATGGGCTGGAACACCTACTACGCACTCGGTGCTCCGACGGAGAGTCAGGTCAAAGGGGTCGCCGACCATCTGGTCAGCAGCGGTCTCAGGGACAGTGGTTACGACATAGTGTGGCTCGACGGCGGCTGGCAGGCGGATGAACCGCGGGACAGCGCGGGCCGGCTGGCCGCGCATCCAGGCCGTTTCCCCTCCGGCATCCCCGCGCTGGTCATGTATCTGCACCAGCGAGGACTGAAGGCCGGGATCTACACGGACGCGGGTACCTACGACGGTGGCAAGACCTGTGGCCTCGGCAGCCGCGGCCACTACCAGCGGGATGCCGACCAGTTCGCCGACTGGAAGGTCGATGCCATCAAGGTCGACTTCCTTTGCGGGATCACCGAGAAGATCGATCCTGGGCCCGCGTTCAAGGAGTTCAGCGAGGCCGTCGCCAAGTCCGGCCGGCGTATGCTGCTCAATCTGTGCAACCCGCTCACCGACGACTGGGGGCTCCCGCACACCCCGGCGCAGGACGCGCACAACGCCTACGTGTACGGACCGACCACCGGTGACTCCTGGCGCACCGGTACCGACATCGCGTGGGGCACCCCGACGCCCGGTCAGTGGCCCAACGTTCTGCGCAACATGGACGCCAACGCCTGGCACCCCGAGGCGCAGGGGCCCGGCCGCTACAACGATCCCGACTACCTCATACCGATGCGCAAGCTGGCGGACGGTTCGTACGAGCTGACCGAGGAGGAGTCCACCACCCAGTTCGTCATGTGGGCCGAGATGGGCTCCCCGCTGGTCATCGGCTCCGATCCGCGCACACTGCCGCCGTCGATGATCGACACCCTGCGCAACCCGGAGATCCTCGCCGTCAATCAGGACCCCCTCGCCATCCAGGGGGTGCGCGTCGCCACGGACGACACCGGAGACGTCTACAGCAAGGTCCTCCAGGGCTCGGGCAAGCGTGCGGTCGTGCTCCTCAACCGCTCCGACCGGCCCGCCGAGCGCACCGTGCGGTTCGCCGACACCGGGCTCGCGGGCGAGGTCGCCGTGCGGGATCTGCGGGCCAGGGAGGACCGCGGTACCCACTCCGGTGCCTACACCGTGAGCGTGCCCGCGCATGGCACGGCGTTCCTCTCGCTGAGCGGCGCGGACGACGCGCCCGGCGTCTCGCTCGGGGTGCGGAGCGACGCCGCTCCCGCCCTTGTCCGCGACGGTGACCTGCTGACCGCGTTCACCCGGGGCGGTGACGGTTCGCTCCGGCTGCAGACCGGCCGGGACGGCCACTGGTCCTCGGCTGCCACGCGTCTCGGCGGTTCCACGGACGGGCGGATCGTCGGACAGCCGGCCGCCTACTCCACCTCGCCCGGACGGATCGACGTCTTCGTGCGCGGCACGGACGGCGCCGCGTACCGGCTGAGTCAGCGTGACGGGCGTTGGGGCCGCTGGCAGAAGCTCGGCGGGCGGCTCGCCGACGCTCCGGGCATCGCCTACGAGGGCCCGGACGACTGGACACTCTTCGCGCGGGGCAAGGACGGACGGATCCACACGCGCGGCGCCGCGTCCGGCTGGACCTCCTTCGAGGGGCCGGAAGGGGTGGCCCTGTACGGCAGGCCCGCCGCGCTCACGGATACCGCGGGACGCACGCATCTCGCCGTGCGGACCGCCGACGACTCGATCCGGATCCGGGTACGCGACGGGGCGGGCGTCTGGTCCGCCTGGTCCTCGCTGGGCGGGACGGTGAGCGGAAGCCCCACGCTCGTCGCGGCTCGGGACGGCGCCCGGCTGTACGCGCGCGCCGGGGACTACACCCTCTGGCGGCGGACCTACGACGCGAGCGGCGCCGGCGGCTGGGGTGACTGGTCCAAGCGTGGAGCGTTCGCCAGCGGAGCTTTCGACGGTGAGCTGGGCGCCCTCGCCGGGCCCGACGGCAGTGTGCTGACCGTGTTCCGCGGCGTGGGCGGCCTCGTCCGCCAGGGCCGCGACTGACAGCGGGGGCGGCCTCGAAAGGCTTGCCCCTCGCCTGAGCAGAATAAATTAGTAATTAATCTTGACGGGGGCCTGGTGCCACGTCAGTCTGTAGCAGCCGAAGGGGAACCCGGCCGTCAGCGGGCCGGGCCTCATTCGGCAGGCGCTTAGGGAGACCCATGAACACCACAGCACCCAGCCGCCGTACCTTCCTCGCGGGCGCCGGCGCCGTCGGCGCCGCCGCACTGATGACCGGCTGCGTCACCTCCTCGTCATCGAGCGGCAAGAACACATCGGGCGGCGCCGTCACCCTGCAGTCCAACCTCTCCGCACCGCAGGCCAAGTCCGCGATGCGGGACGTCATCGACGCCTTCAACAAGCGCGGCGGCGCCAAAGGGTCACTCAACACCGTCGCCTCGGAGACATTCCGTACGCAGCTGCCGACCTACCTCACCTCGGCCAACCCGCCGGACCTCTACACCTGGTACCCCGGATCGGTCGCCGAGTCGTACGCCAGGAAGGACCTGCTCCTCGATGTCAGCGACATCTGGCGCCGACCCGAACTGGCCGGATACTCCGACGCGTTGCGGAAGCTGTGCACCGACTCCTCCGGCAAGAAGGTCTTCGTGCCCACCACCTACTACTGGTGGGCCGTCTTCTACCGGAAGTCGAACTTCGCCAAGTGGGGCGTCACGGAGCCCAAGACCTGGGACGAGTTCCTGGGTCTGTGCGACAAGCTCAAGAGCAAGGGCGTCGCACCGATAGGGCTCGGCGCCGGAGGCAACACCCCCTGGGTGGCCTCCTCCTGGTTCGACTACCTCGACATCCGGATCAACGGAGCCGCCTACCATCGCGAACTGCTCGCCGGAAAACACCGCTTCGACGACCCCGAGGTCCGCAAGGTATTCGACCGCTGGGGCGAGGCCCTGCCGTACTTCGACCCGAACGGGACCGCGCTGCCCTTCCAGGACGCCACCACCGCGCTCCTCCAGGGCCGCACCGGCATGATGCTGATCGGCACCTTCTTCGCCGACTCCACACCCAAGGACCAGCTCGACGACATCGACTTCTTCCGCTTCCCGGTGATCGACCCCACGATCCCGCTCGCCGAGGAGGCGCCCACCGACGGCTACTTCGCCAGCGCCCGCACCGGCCGCGCCGACGACACCAAGGAACTCCTGCGCTACCTCGCCACCGCGGAGGCCCAGGAGATCTACCTCAAGGGCTCGTCCGGCACCTCGCTGCCCACCCATCCCGAGGCCAAGGACAGCGGAACGCCCCTGGTGGTCAAGGGCCGCAAGCTGATCGAGGACGCCGCGGAGATCACCCAGTTCTTCAACCGTGACTCCAGCGACGCCCTCGCCCCCACCGCCGACACCGCGCTGACCCGCTTCCTGGCCAAGCCCAAGGAGATCGGCTCCATCCTCACGACGTGGCAACGCGACGCGCAGAAGATCTGGAGCCAGTGACATGGCGGCCCTCACCGCACTCCGCAAGACGGCACGCGGCCGGGCCGACGGCGGGGCCCCGGCCCGCAAGCGGGCGACGAGGGTTCCGCCCGTCGTACTCGCCTTCGTGCTCGTACCGCTGCTCGCCGAGGCGTTCTGGGTGTTCTGGCCGGCGATCCAGGGGTTCTACCTCTCCCTCACCCGGTGGGACGGCGTCAGCGCACCGGAGTTCATCGGTCTCGCCAACTTCCGCGAGATGTTCGGCGACGCCGTCTTCCGCACAGCCGCCCTGGACACCGTCATCTGGCTGGTGCTCTTCGGCGGACTCTCCGCGGCCCTCGGCCTCGGAACGGCGCTCCTGCTCCAGCAGGAGCGCCGGGGCGTCGGCTTCTACCGGGCCGCGCTGTTCCTTCCCGTGGTGTTCTCACTGGTCGCGACGGCCCTGGTGTGGCAGGCGATGTACCAGCCCGACGGGCTGATCAACAAGACACTCGAAGGGCTCGGGCTCGGGAGCCTCACCCATGCCTGGCTCGCCGACCAGGACACCGCCCTGTACGCCGTGATCGTGCCCGCACTGTGGCGCCAGATCGGCTATGTGATGGTGCTCTACCTCGCCGGGCTCAAGGGCATCGACCCGGTGCTCCACGAGGCGGCGAAGGTGGACGGCGCCACCCGCCTCCAGCGGTTCCGGCACATCACACTGCCGCAGCTGAGCAGTGTCAACGCGGTGGTCCTCTCGGTCATCGTCATCGACTCGCTGCGCTCCTTCGACGTGGTGTGGGCACTCACCCGCGGTGGCCCCTACCACTCCTCCGAACTGCTCAGTACCTACATGTACTCCACCGCCTTCCAGTCGCTGCGCCTCGGTTACGGCTCCGCTCTCGCGGTCGTGATCTTCGTTCTGGCCTTCGGTGTCATCGCGTCCTACCTCGTCCGCGCCTTCCGGGAGGCCGACTCGTGAGCGTCACCCACGCCTCCGCACCCCCCACCGACCGTCACCGCACCACCCCGGCGCGGCCGGCCCCGGGCGCGCGGCGGGATCGCCGCGGGATCTGGCGGACCGCGGGATTCCACCTCAGCGCCGGACTGCTCTCCGCCCTGTGGCTGCTGCCCATCGTGCTCGTCCTGGTCACCAGCACCCGGTCCTTCGACGATGTGGCCGCCCACGGCGTCGGGAGCCTGCCGCACTCCTTCACCCTTGACGGCTTCCGTCAGGCTTGGGTCGACGGCGGCCAGCAGCGTGCACTGATCAACAGCCTGCTCGTCACCGTGCCGACGGTGCTCCTGTCGCTGCTCCTCGCCTCGATGGCCGCGTTCGCCCTCAGCCGCTACGACCTGCCGCTGCGCCGTACCCTCCTGCTGCTGATGCTCGGCGGAAACCTGCTGCCCCCGCAGATCCTCCTGGTCCCGGTCGCCAAACTCAGCGAACTGCTGGGCCTGTACGACTCGTTGTACGCCCTCATCGGCGTCCAGGTCGGCTTCGGCGTCGGCTTCTACGTCTTCGTCCTGCACGGCTTCATGCGGTCCGTCCCGCCGGAGATCCAGCAGGCCGCGGTCATCGACGGCGCCGGGCCCTGGCAGATCTACACCAGGATCATCATGCCCCTGGCCAAACCCGCCATGGCGGCACTGAGCGCCCTGTCGTTCACCTGGATCTTCAATGACCTGCTGTGGGCCATCACGGTCCTGCGCACGGACAGCCATATGCCGATCACCGCCTCACTGATCGGACTTCAGGGGCAGTACGTCTCCATGTGGAACGTGATCGCGGCAGGTTCCGTCATCGCCGCCGCCCCGACCGTCGTCGTATTCCTCAAGTTCCAGCGCCACTTCGTCGCCGGACTCAATCTGGGAGCGGTGAAGTGAATCCGCACGCCCGGTGGCTGCTGCGCACCGAGAACACCACCTACGCCGTACGGATCGCGGGCGAGGGGCGCTGGGCCGAACTCGACGCCTGGGGGCCCCACGGCGTCGAAACCGGCCCCTCACCCTTCGAACACCCCCACCGCACCCACTTCCTCACCCGCGCGGACGCCGCCCCGGCCGAGTACATCCCGTACGGCCTGCGGCCCTTCACCGGAGCCGACCTGGTGGCCCGGCGCCCCGGCGGGGAACGCGGCATGTGGTGGACGTTCGACACCGCCACGCTCGACGGCGACCACGCGCTGCGGCTCGACTTCGTCGATGAGGAACTGGGGCTGCGCACGGCGCTGCGCTACGAGACCGTGCCCGGCACCGATGTGATCCTGCGGTGGACGGAGCTGACCTGCACCGGTGACGAGCGACTGATGCTTGAGCGCGTCGACTCGGCCGCCGTGAACATCCCCGTCGCGGGCGGCGCGCGGCTCACCTACCTCAGCGGCCAGTGGTCCCAGGAGTTCCAGCGCACCCAGCTGGAACTCGGCCGGGGCCGCTTCGAGATGGCCTCCACCCAGGCCGTGCCCGGCCACGCGTACGCACCCTGGCTCGCCGTCCAGGACGCCGCCGAGCCGGACGAGGGGAACACCCCCACGTACGGCATCGCCCTGGAGTGGTCCGGGAACTGGCACATGGCAGCGGACGCCGAGCCCGGCGGCGCCGTACGTGTCCGCGCGGGCCGAGTGCCCCACGAGGGCGCCATCGGCCTCGTCCCCGGTGCGACACTGAGCACTCCCCGGCTTGCCTGCGCCTTCAGCCCCGAGGGGCTCGACGGACTGTCCCGTGTCTGGCACACCTACGAACGCGGGCTCGACGGCGAGCGCGTCGACCGGCCGCGCAAGGTCCTCTACAACTCCTGGGAAGCGACCGGCTTCGAGGTCGACGCCGCCGACCAGCTGGAACTGGCCGCGATCGCCGCCGAGATGGGAACCGAACTGTTCGTCGTCGACGACGGCTGGTTCATCGGACGCCACGACGAGACCGGCGGACTCGGCGACTGGCACCCGGACCCGGCGAACTTCCCCGACGGCTTCGACGACTTCATCGAGCGGGTACGCGCCACCGGCATGGACTTCGGCCTCTGGGTCGAGCCCGAGGCGATCAGCCCTCGCTCCGCGCTGTACGCCGAGCACCCGGAGTGGGTCTACCGCATCGACGGACGGCCCGCCACGCTGGTGCGCGACCAGCTGCTGCTCGACCTGGGCCGGGAGGACGTCCAGGACTTCGTCATCGCCACCTTCGACCGGCTGCTCGGCGGACACGCCATCAGCTATCTCAAGTGGGACATGAACCGCCCGCCCACTGAACGCGGCCGGCCCGGCGCCGTCCCCGTCGAGGAACAGGACCTGGACGCCGCACACGTCGCCGGATATCTGCGCGTACTGGACCATCTGCGCACCCACCACCCGCGGGTCACCGTCGAAGGGTGCGCCGGTGGCGGCGGCCGGATCGAGCACGCCACCCTCGCCCGTACCGACGTGGTGTGGCCGAGCGACAACACCGCCCCACTGGACCGCCTCGCCATCCAGTACGGCTATCTGCACGCGCACGCCCCGCACACGATGAGCTCCTGGGTCACCGACTCCCCGGGAATCTTCGACCCGCGGCCCCGGTCACTGGCCTTCCGATTCGTCACCGCCATGGCAGGTGTCCTCGGAATCGGCGCCGACATCCGAACCTGGCCGGGGGAGCGGCGCGCCGAAGCCGGACGGTGGGTGTCCCGTTACAAGGAGATCCGCGACGTCATCCACCACGGCGAGGTCCGGCTGCTGAACACACCGTCCGACGCCACCTGCGGCGTCCAGTACGACGAGCCGGGCGGCGCCCGCACCGTCGTCACCGCATGGAACACCGGTCACCTGGACGGCGCACCCCTGGTGCCCGGGCGCCCCGCCCGACTGCGGCTGCGCGGCCTGGACCGGAGCGCCCACTACACCGACCAGGACACCGGCACCCGCTACAGCGGGGCACATCTGACACATTCCGGCCTGCCGTTCGCGTGGACCGCGCGGTACGACGCCGAACTGGTCGTTTTGGTCAGGGAGTAGTCGTCAGCACCCCTGGCATACCGTCATGAGAGTCGCCGAGTACTGTTCACGAACCCCGAGGAGTCGACCCGCCCCATGAACGGACCCACCCGCTTCGCCGACCAGGTGGCAGTGGTCACCGGAGCCGCCTCGGGTATCGGCGCGGCCACCGCCGAACGGCTCGCCGGGGAAGGGGCGGCGGTGATCCTCGCGGATGTCGCGGCAGCACCCGGCGAACGCGTCGCCGAGGACATCCGTGAACAGGGCGGCCACGCGCTGTTCGTCCACGCGGATGTCGCGGACGAGGGCGGCTGGGAGCGGATCATGTCCGCCGCGCACACCTTCGGGCCGGTCTCCGTACTCGTCAGCAACGCCTTCACCGTGGACGTGGCCCCCGCGCACGAGATGACCGTCGAGTCCTGGGAGCGCCAGCTCGCGGTCAACCTCACCGGCGGGTTCCTCGGGTTCCGGGCCGCGCTGCCCGACCTGCGTGCCCATCACGGCGCCGTCGTCCTGACCTCCTCCGTCCACGCGCACAAGGGCATCCCCGGGCACCCCGCCTACGCCGCGTCCAAGGGGGCGCTGCTCTCGCTGTGTGGGCAGCTCGCCGTGGAGTACGGGCCCGAGGTCCGGGTCAACGCGGTGCTGCCGGGACCCATCCTCACCGGGGCCTGGGACCGGGTGCCGGAGGAGGACCGGCGCAAGAGTGTCGCCGAGACGGCCGCGCGGCGCTTCGGCACCCCTGAGGAGGTCGCCGCGGCCATCGCTTTCCTCGCCGCGCGGGAAGCCTCCTACATCACCGGTTCGAGCCTGCTCGTCGACGGCGGCTGGTCCGTTGTCAAAGCCTCGGCCTGACCGCCGCCCTCCCTCATCCCACCAGCAGAAAGGCACAACGACATGACGCCATACGCGCGCCGCGGAGTGCACGGCCAGACCGTGGAGACTCTCGCGCGCCGGGTGCTCAGCGGCGAGATCCCCGAAGGGGCGACACTCGATCTCGTTTCATTGCAGGGCGAGTTGGACGTCAGTCTGACCGCGCTGCGGGAGTCCCTGAAGGTCCTCGCGGCCAAGGGGATGGTCGACGCACGCCAGAAGCGTGGCACGTTCGTCCGCCCACGCTCCGACTGGAACCTCCTCGACGCGGACGTACTGCGCTGGCAGTTCACCGGAAGCACGGGCGCCGGTACGGACCTGGCCCTGCTGCGCAATCTGGGTGAGGTCCGCGGCATCATCGAGCCGGCCGCCGTCAGGCTGGCCGCCGAGCGCCGTACCGACGCCGACCTCGACGCCCTGGAGGCGGCCCTGACGGCGATGGGCGAGGACGAGGGCGGCGCGGCGCACGCGGTCGAGGCGGACCTCGCCTTCCACCGCGCGCTTCTCGCGGCCACCCACAACGAACTCCTCGAACGCATGGAGATGGTCATCGAGTCCGGTCTCGCCCACCGCGACGAGATCGTCCACAGCAGCCTCCACGGCGAGGACCCGGTCCCCAGCCACCGAGCCGTCCTGGACGCCGTGCGCGACCAGGACCCGGAAACCGCCGAGCGCGCCATGCGCGCTCTCCTCGCCCAGGCGGTCCGCGACCTCGACCGGGTCCGCGGCAGCGAGAGCGGCACCGGGCCGGCGACCACCGGCGACACGCCGGGCGGGAGCTCGGCCCGGTGAAGATCACGCGCATCGAGACCTTCATGGTCCCGCCCCGCTGGCTGTTCTGCCGGATCGAGACCGACGAAGGCGTCGTCGGCTGGGGCGAACCCGTCGTCGAGGGACGGGCCGAGGTGGTTCGCGCCGCGGTCGATGTCCTGGGGGAGTATCTGATCGGCCGGGACCCCCTGCGGATCCAGGACCACTGGCAGGTACTCAGCAAGGGCGGCTTCTACCGCGGCGGCCCCGTACTCTCCAGCGCCGTCGCCGGAATCGACCAGGCCCTGTGGGACATCGCGGGCAAGGTGTACGGGGCGCCCGTGTACGCCCTGCTCGGCGGGGCGCTGCGTGACGAGGTCCGGGTCTACGCGTGGGTGGGAGGCGACGAACCCGCCCGGCTCACCGACGAGGTCGCCGCCCAGGTCGAGGCCGGCTTCACCGCCGTGAAGATGAACGCGGCGGGGCGTACCTCACCGATTCCCACCCTCGCGGAGACGGCCGCCGTCGTCGAGCGCGTGGCCGCGGCCCGCGAGGTCCTGGGCCCCGACCGCGATGTGGCCGTCGACCTGCACGGCCGGTTCGGCCCGGCCGCGGCCCGACGAGTCCTCCGGGCCATCGAGCCACTGCACCCGCTGTTCGCCGAGGAGCCCCTGCTTCCCGAGCAGGGCCATCTGCTCCCCACGCTCGTGGGTGCCACGTCCGTACCCGTCGCCACCGGTGAAAGGCTCTACGGCAGGGCGGAGTTCCTGCCCGCCCTCAACGCGGGCATCGCCGTCGCCCAGCCGGACCTGTCGCACGCCGGCGGCATCTCCGAGGTCCACCGCATCGCGTCGCTCGCCGACACGTACGGCGTACAGCTCGCCCCGCACTGCCCCCTCGGCCCGATCGCCCTTGCCGCGAGCCTCCAGATCGCCTTCTGCACCCCGAATTTCCTCATCCAGGAGCAGAGCCGGGGCATCCACTACAACAAGGACGCCGATCTGCTCTCCTACGTCGTCGACACCGACCCGTTCCGCTTCGTCGCCGGACAGGCGTCGCGTACCGCACTCCCGGGACTCGGCGTCACCGTCGACGAGGACGCCGTACGCGCCGCCGACCGCACCGGGCATGCCTGGCGCAACCCGGTGTGGCGCCACCCCGACGGATCGTTCGCCGAATGGTGAACGCGCTGTCCCCGATCAGGATCACCACGGACCCGGCCCACGGCGGACGGTGGACCTCACTGCGGGCGGCCGGACGCGAATGGCTCTGGCACCGCGAGGAACCGCGCCGCCCGCGCGCCGTACCCGGCGACGCGTTCGCCGACGCGGGCGGCCTGGAGGAGTGCGTCCCCACGGTCCGGGGCACCCCCGACCACGGGTGCGCCTGGGCCAGACAATGGCGGCGGGACGGTGACACCGAGTCCGTCGACTGCCCGGACTTCCGGCTCAGCCGCGCGATCCGTCACCAGGAGCGCCGGGCGGTGGTCGACTACCGGCTGACCGCCCGGCCCGGCTACCGCTTCCTCTGGGCGGCCCACGCCCTGCTGGATCTCTCCGAGCACGCGCACGTCGGTATGCCCGACGGGACGAGGACCCGGGTCTACCCGGACGGCGGAACACAGTGGACCCGGTGCGCGTGGCCGTGGTGGCCGGAGCGGTCGACCGCGCTCGACCGGCTGGGACCCGACGACGGCACGGCCGTGGGCGCGATCGCCGACACCCCTCAGGTGGATGTCCGCGAGGGAACCGCCGTGCTGCGCCTGGCCGTTGAGGCCGAGGGCCAGCCGGTGTCCATCGCCCTGTGGCGCAACCTCCGGGGCTTCCCCGAGGACGATCCCTACCGGTCCATCGGGGTCGAACCGATGCTGGGACGCGTCTTCGATCTCGCCGCGGCCGGGGACGGCGACGCGGCGTGTGTGCCGGCCGGCGGGGAAGTGCGGTGGCGGCTCACCGTGAGCGTGGAAGCGGAAGGAACGGACATGACAGCACCTCAGAGGGGAAGGGAACCCCGCACGTGGAACTGCTGACCGAACTGCGTACCCACCGGATCGTGGCCATTGTGCGCGGCGACGACGCGGACGCCGCGCTCAGGACCGTCCTCACGCTCGCGGAGGAGAACATCCCGCTCATCGAGGTCTCGCTCAGCGGCAAGGACGCGCTCGGCGTCATCCGCCGGGCACGCGCGGCTCTCGGCCCCACCGCTCCGCTCGGCGCGGGTACGGTGCTGACCGCGCCGGACGCGCGGGCGGCGCACGAGGCGGGTGCCGACTTCGTCGTCACCCCGGCCGTCTGCGAGGGGATCACCGAGGCGAAGCGACTCGAACTGCCCGTTCTGGCCGGGGTGATGACCCCCACGGACATCGTCGCAGCCCAGCGCCTCGGTGCCGACGCCTTCAAGATCTTCCCGGCGGCGCAGGCGGGCGGCCCCGCCTATCTGCGCGCCCTGCGCGGGCCCTTCCCGGCCATGCCGTTCGTGCCCGTCGGGGGAGTGGATGCGGCAGCGGCCCGCGAATACCTCGCACACGGAGCGATCGCGGTGGGGGTCGGTTCACCCCTCATCGGTGACGCCGCCGACGGTGGCGGCGTCGACGCCTTGCGCAGCCGAGCGCGCGCCTTCCGCGACGCCGCCCACCGTCCGAAGAGGGCCGCGTGAACGAAATGCCCCACGCCGCCTCCGTGCGGCGGCCGGCCCGCGCCCCGGTGGCCTGTGTCGGCGAGACGATGGCCGCTTTCGTGCCTGATCCTGTTGCCCCGCTGGAGAGCGCCGACCTGCTCCGAGTCCATGTCGCCGGCGCCGAGTCGAATGTGGCGATGTACCTGGCCGACCACGGGGTCCCGGCGCGTTGGGTGTCCGCCCTCGGCGACGACCCGTTCGGCCATCGGATCCGCGACGAAGTGGCCGCGTGCGGCGTCGACATCAGCGGTGTACGCATGGATCCGCACCGCCCGACCGGCATCCTGGTGAAGAACCCGGGCCCGGACGGAACCGGGGTCCACTACTACCGGCGCGGCTCGGCCGCCTCCGCCCTGGGCCCCGGCCTCCTCGACGTCGAGGCCGTGCGTACCGCCGGGCTCGTCCACCTGAGCGGTATCACTCCCGCGCTCTCACCGGACTGTTTGGCTCTCGTCACCGCGCTGCTGCGGCCGGCGCCCGGGGCGCGCCCGTGCCCCGTCAGCTTCGACGTCAACCACCGGCCGGCCCTGTGGAGCGACGGTACGGCCCCCGCCGTGCTCCACGACTTCGCGAACCGGGCGGACATCACGTTCGTCGGACTCGACGAGGCCCAGGCCCTCTGGGGGAGCGGGCTGGCCGAACCCACGGACGTGCGGTCCCTGTTGCCAGGACCCCGCATCCTGGTGGTCAAGGACGGCGGATACGCCGCGACGGCGTTCGAGGGCGCCCGTGTGCACACCGTCCCCGCGCCGAAGGCCGAGATCGTCGAGCCCGTCGGGGCCGGCGACGCGTTCGCGGCCGGGTTCCTCGCGGGGCTGCTACAGGGCGAGGACACGGTACGGGCCCTGCGGCTCGGACACCTCACGGCGGGCGCCGCACTTGGCGTGACGGGAGACCACGGCCCACTGCCGGACCGTGCCCGTATCGCCACGCTCCTCGGCATGCCCACCGACCTGTGGGCGTGAGAATCCGGCGGCGGCCGGACGCGCCCGACGGGTGGTGGCCGGGGACCGCTGGTCGGCCGATGCTCGCCACCTGCGTGGTCCCGTTCCGCGGGCTCAGGCGAGGGCGGCGACCAGCAGGGCGAAGGCGGCGATGATGACGGCGACGCGGATGTAGTGGAAGCGGTCCCAGCGGTTCATCTGCTGCTTCCAGTCGGCGGGCCGATTCTCGGGGGTCCATGTCCTGCCCCGATTGTTGATCGGGACGAGCAGCAGGATCGACATGATCACGCTGAGGATCAGCAGCGCGCCGGCGGTGACGGCCAGGCCGGTGCCTTCGTGGTGCCATCCGGCGATGACCCAGACCGCGACGAGGACGAGCGAGCCGATGTACCACACGGGCATCACGGCGCCGAGCATCCGGCCTCCGTGGGCGCGGCCGAGTTGGCCACTGTCGCCGGGGAGTGCGTTGAGGATCCGGTTGATGACGAAGGCGACGGAGAACTCCACCCCCACCATCACGCCGACGACCACGGTGGTGAAGACCTCAAGTGCGTTGAGCATGACGACCCTTCCTGGGATCTAGCGCCGCTAGGTGATGAGGCAACGCTAGTACTGCTGTCGCTCGATTGTCTAGCGGTGCTAGGATCGCATCATGTCGGTACAGGAACGCAAGGAGCGCGAACGGGCGGGCCGCGAGCGTCTCATCGTGGCGACGGCCCGCGAACTCGCCGAGCGGCAGGGCTGGGACGCGGTGACTACCCGTCGGCTCGCCGAGCGCATCGAGTACAGCCAGCCCGTCCTCTACAGCCACTTTCGCGGCAAGCGCGAGATCATCGGCGCCGTCGCCCTTGAGGGCGCCGCCGAGATGGCCGCGGCGCTGCGGGCCGCGGCCTCCGCCGTGGACGGCCCACGCGCCCGGGTCACCACCCTCGCCCGCGCCTACCTCGACTTCGCCGAACACAACCCGGCGGTCTACGACGCCATGTTCCGGCTCGACGGCGGCCTGGCGTTCGCGAGGGAGGACACCCCGGAGCCCCTGAAGGACGCCTTCGCCGCCCTGTTGGAGAATCTCGGCGAGGTCGCCGGGGACGGCGTCCACCCGGGGCTGTTCACCGAGGTGTTCTGGGCGGCCCTGCACGGGCTGGCGACCCTGACCCGGGCGGGACGGCTGCCGCCGGGGGACGCCGAGCGGAGGGTGGAGCTGCTGGTGGACCGGCTCGCCATCATCTGACACACCGTCCGGGCACGCCCCGGAAACATGGCCGGCTCCCACGCTCGCCATCGGGCTTGCCATCGAGCGCACTCCAACTCCTAGGATGCGCCGCACTACGGTCTTCCGCAGTGCGCCAAGCACAGCCCGACAGCGAGGAAACACACGATGCGTTACCGCACACTCGGCCGCACCGGCATCGAAGTGAGCACATACTGCCTGGGCACGATGATGTTCGGCGCGGTCGGCAACCCCGATCACGAGGACAGCGCCCGGATCATCCACGCCGCCATGGACGCGGGCGTCAACTTCGTCGACACGGCGGACATGTACTCGGCCGGTGAGTCCGAGGTCATCGTCGGAAAGGCGCTGCGGGCGTCCGGCCGGCGGGATGATGTCGTACTCGCGACGAAGGTCCACTTCCAGATGGGCGAGGGAAGGAACCGGAGCGGGAACTCCCGCCGCTGGATCACCCAGGCCGTGGAGGCGAGTCTGCGGCGACTCGACACCGACTGGATCGACCTCTACCAGGTGCACCGCCCGGACCACACCACGGATATCGAGGAGACACTCGGGGTCCTCGGCGACCTCGTGCAGGCAGGCAAGATCAGGGCGTTCGGGTCATCGACGTTCCCCGCCGAGGAGATCGCGGAGGCGCAGCACGTGGCGGAGCGACGCGGCCTCCAGCGCTTCCGGACGGAGCAGCCCCCGTACTCGGTCCTCGCACGCGGCGTGGAGACATCGGTACTGCCGACGGCTCGGCGGTACGGCATGGGGGTGCTGACGTGGAGTCCGCTCGCCTCCGGCTTCCTGAGCGGCCGCTACCGGACGGGGCAACCGGTCGATCTCACCTCCGGCCGGGCGCAGTTGAACCCCGCCCGCTTCGACCCGTCCATCCCGGAGAACATCACCAAGCTGGAGGCCGCCGACAAGCTCGCCGAACTGGCCGCGGACATCGGCTGCACCCTCCCGGAGCTGGCTGTCGCCTTCCCGCTCGCCCATCCCGCCGTCACCTCGGTCATCATCGGCCCACGCACGGCGGAACAGTGGGAGGCCCTGCTGAAGGGAGCGCCGGTGGTCCTGGACGACTCGGTCCTCGACCGCATCGACGAGATCGTCCCGCCCGGCAGGAACCTCTACCACCCGGACGGCGCCTGGCAGGCACCCTCCCTGACGGACACGAGCCTGCGCCGCCGACCGACGGACGAGCGGGCCGCGTCGTGACATCTCCGCCCTCCAGGCGGGACCAAAGGTGTGCGCTCAATGGATGGGCCGGTCCGTAGGGTTCCGGATGGTCATGCCCGGGGCATCAGATCGGCCAGGTCCAGGACCCGCCCGTCACGGGTGCGGATGCTCTCGGGCTCCGGCCCCGGGCCGGCGCCGTACACGGCGTCGCCGTGCGTTTCCAGCCAACGGCCGATCTCGCGCAGCCGCTCCCGTGCCGGGGCGGGTATGTCGCCGGACTGGGTCGGGCCGACATTCAGCAGCAAGTTGGAGTCGGCGGCCACACAGCGCAGCAGTGTGGCGATGAGCCGGTCCGGCTCCTTGTAGGCCGTGTCGTGCGGTACGTAGCCCCAACTGTGGTTCATCGTCAGGCAGGTCTCGCGCGGCACCGCGAGCGCCGCGCCGGGGTTGAGGCCCGAGGTGTTCTCACCGGGGAGATCGTTCTCGAAGCCCTGGACATCCTCACCGGGCTGCAGGCCGTCCTTGCGGTTGTTGAGGAGCACGGCGTCCGGCTGGAGGCGGTGGATGAGGTCGTACAGCTCGGGATAGCGCCACTCCTGGTCGGTGGTGAACCAGCCGGGGTGTTCCCCTGACACGGGCGAGTTGGGCCAGTCGCCGTCGAACCAGATCTGCGCGACCTCCCCGTACTGCGTGCACACCTCCTCGACCTGCCCGAAGAGGAAGGCGAGGTAGTCCTCCCAGCGGGAGGTGTCGAGGTAGCCGGGATGGTGCCAGTCCACCAGGGAGACGTAGAAGCCCAGCTTGACGCTGCCCGACTCCCGGCAGGCGTCGGCGAGTTCGGCGATCGGGTCGCGCCGGAACGGGGAGCGGGTGATCTTGAAGTCGGAGAGCTTGGTGTCGTACATGGAGAAGCCGTCGTGATGGCGGCTGGTGATGGTGAGGTAGCGCTGGCCCGCCGCCTCGGCGAGGGCCACGAGTTCTTTGGCGTCGAAGACGGCGGGGTTGAACAGCTTGGCCAGCGGTGCGTACTCGGCCGCCGGGATACGGGCGATGACCTGCTCCCACTCGCCTCGGCCGATCATCGAGTACAGGCCCCAGTGGACGAACATGCCGAACCGGTCATCGCGGTACCGGTCGAGACCTTGGGTACTTGACTGCAGGGTCATGGGCTCATCTCCGCGACGTTTCCGGGAAGGTCGGTGGTCTGAGTTTCGACGGCTGTGGGGTTTCGGCAGCGGCCGAGGCGCACCGTGGCCGGTAGTCGGTACCCGCGCCGTCGGGCCCGAGTCGGACCACTGCGGATGAGGGCATGGACGACGTCAGTGGTCGGGTGATGACGGCCGGATGCTGTTGCACCATCAGCTTGGGCGAGCGCGGCCCTCAAATTCAACCCCTTCCCGGTTGTCCGGACAGATCGGCGACCTCGTCGTCGTATCCCACCACCGAGAAGTCCTCGGGCACTCGCAGTCCCCGCCGCAGCGCGGCGCCACCAGTAGAGCGGCCTCGCGGTCGGCGAAGCAGAGCGCGGCGGTCCCGTCCGCGTCGAGTCCCGCGTCGGTGAGTGCCGCATGGAACCCGGTGCCCACCGCCTCCGCGGTGAACGGGCTGTGCCGTTCGAGGTACCCGATGCGCCGATGGCCCAGCGAGACCAAGTGGCGGACGGCGACGTACGTACCCGAGCCCTGTCGCCGGTAGATCAGACCGTCGGCGCTCCCCGCGTGGGACCTTCGACACTGGCTGCCGCGGATCGACCACCGGCCCCCCTCAGATCTTGCGCGCCAGCGTATACCTGGATACGGATTCGTTCGACTGAACGGCCGGTCCGTGGGCGGCGGCTGTTCTTGGTGTCGTCCTTGCGGGACCTCAATATGTACAAACTTCGATCGAAGTCTTGTCGGCGGCCTTCGCTGCTCCTACTCTCTCCCAACAGGTCCGATCTATAGAGGATGGGGCGAGCGTCAATCCGCTTGAGTCCCTGAGTCGGTAGGGGCGGGCTGTCAACGAGTCGCGCATACATCGGATGACCAGCCGAGAGTTCCGTCATCGTTCACGGGGAGCGGGGCTTGCGGGGACCCACCTCGGCGCCCTGAGTCCATGACAGCGAAAGCAGAGGACCACAGATGAGGAAGAAGAAGCAGCGAACAGTGAGTGCTGTGGCAGTGGTGGCCGCGGTGGCCGCTCTCGCGATCGAGGTGGGCCCAGTGGCCGCCGCTCCGGCGCCGGGACCGGAGGCCAGAAGTGACGACTACGAGCCGACACCGGAGTCGCTGAAGAAGCACACGTCGCCGCAGTGGTTCGACGACGCGAAGCTGGGCTTCTTCGTCCACTGGGGCCCTTACTCCGTGCCGGCCTGGGCGCCCAAGAAGTCGTACGCGGAGTGGTACTGGCAGAGCATGAACAGCAAGGGCAGTGCCACGTACGAGCACCATCGCACGCAATTCGGCGAGGAGTTCGACTACGACCGGTTCGTCGAGCAGTGGAAGCCCGACAAGTTCGACCCCGAGGAGTGGCTGAAGCTTTTCGAGGAAGGCGGTGCCAAGTACTTCAACCTGGTGTCCAAGCACCATGACGGCGTGGCGCTGTGGGATACGAAGACCACCGACCGCTCGACCATGGAGATGGGTCCGCACCGTGACCTCGTCAAGGAACTCTTCGACGCGGCCGAGGACTCGCCCCTGAAGAGAGGCCTCTACTACTCGATGCCCGAGTGGTTCCACCCCGCCGGGGGATGGACGCGCAACGGGCCCGTCAACCCCTACACCGGCAAGGACATCCCGTACACGGGCTACAAGCCGGTGAAGGACTATGTGATGGACCATCAGTACCCGCAGATGATGGAGCTGGTGGACGAGTTCGACCCGGACATCGTCTGGTGCGACATCGGCGGCAGGAACAACAGCAACGAGTTCATGGCGCACTACTTCAATCAGGCCAAGAACCGTCCCCACCCCAAGGAAGTGACGGTCAACAACCGCTGTGGCAACGGAATCTCGGACTTCACCACGCCCGAGTACACCGTCGAGCCGGATATCAACCCGGCCAAGTGGGAGGCCACGCGCGGCATCGGCCGCTCCTTCGGCTACAACCAGCAGGAAGGCGTCGCCGACTATCTGACGTCGGACGAACTTATCGACAGCTTCACCGACATCGTCAGCAAGAACGGCAATCTGCTGCTCAACATCGGCCCCAAGGCGGACGGTTCCATCCCGGACACGCAGGCCGAGCGCGTACGTGATCTGGGGGCCTGGCTGAAGATCAATGGTGAGGCGATCTACGGGACGACATACTGGAACCACGCCGAGGACCGGCGCGCCAACGTCCCGGTGCGGTACTCCGTCAAGGGCGAAGCGCTCTACGCCACCGCCCTGAAGTGGCCGGGGGAGAAGCTCACTCTCACCGACGATCTTCCGCTCGCCGACAACAGCACCATCAAGCTTCTCGGCTCGGACGGCGCCGCACTGCCCTTCGAGCGCGCCGACGGCACGGTGGACATCACGATGCCGGCCGAGGGCGAGTCGGCGACGCGGAGCCGGCATGCCTTCACCTTCAAGATCACCACACCGGGCGTGCGACAGATCCTCCGCACCGACCTGCGGCTGCCCGCCGGCCAGGGTCCGGGCGAGCCGTTTCTCGCCAAGGCCGGAGTGCCCTTCACGGTAGGCGTCAAGGTCACCAATCCCTCCGGACGGCGGGCCCCGGCCGGACGCGTCACCCTCGATGTGCCGCAGGGCTGGACGGTGCGGGAGGAGGAAACGCACATCGGCCCACTGCCCGCGCACAGTTCGAAGACCGTCGAGGTCACCGTAACCGCTCCGCGAGACGTGGTGCCCGCCCGCTACACCGTCACCACCGCGACAACATTCGGCCGCGCCCACTACACGGCCTCGCAGCAACTGTGGGCGGGGGTCACCTCCATCGACAACGTCGCCAAGGGCACGCGGGCCACGCAGAAGAGCACCCGGCTGGACGCTGTCGCGGCGCGGGCCGTCGACGGGAACACCAAAGGCCAGTTCTTCGAGGGATCGGTCACCCACACGCTGGAGCCCGAGTCGGAAGCCTGGTGGCAGACCGACCTCGGCGGCAGCAGGAGTATCAGTGACATCGCGCTGTGGAACCGTTCCGACTGCTGCTCCGAACGCCTCTCCAACTACTACGTGTTCGTCTCCGACACTCCCTTCACCGGTTCGTCGGTCAAGGACACCCTCGCCCAGCCGGGTGTGAAGGCGTACTACCAGCAGGACCCCGGGGGCAGCCCGACCCGGATCCCCGTCGACACCACAGGACGCCATGTGCGTGTCCAGCTCACGTCCGCCAGTGACGCGCTCTCGCTGGCGGAGGTCCAGGTCTTCAGCCCGCGGACGTGACGCGGTTGCTTCCGTGGGACGCACTTCGTATTGGCCAGCAGAAAGAGAGAGATGAAATCAGCGATGCGCACGAGATGGTGGGCGGGGCTGGGTGTCCTCGGCGTCCTGGCCGCCACGGTACCGAACCTGAGTCCTGTGGCAACGGCCCAGGAGAAGACAGGGCCAACGGAGTCGTCCGTGGGCGACTACGAGCCGACGCCCGAGTCCCTGCGGCAGCACAAGTCCCCGCGGTGGTTCGACGATGCCAAGCTGGGCTTCTTCATCCACTGGGGTCCTTACTCCGTGCCGGCCTACGCTCCGAACAAGCACGGCCAGGCGTCGTACGCGGAGCACTACGTCCGGCTCATGAACTCGGTCGGCAGCGAGACGTACAACCGCCACCGGCAGGTCTACGGAGAGGATTTTCCCTACGACCGGTTCATCGAGGATTGGAAGCCCGTGAATTTCAAGCCGCGGGAGTGGCTGAAGCTCTTCGAGGAGGGCGGCGGGAAGTACTTCGACCTCGTCACCAAGCACCATGACGGTGTGGCGCTGTGGGATACGAAGACCACCGACCGTTCCACGGTGGCGCACGGCCCACGCCGCGACCTCGTCAAGGAGCTGATGGATGCCGCCAAGGACTCGCCGCTCAAGAGGGGCCTCTACTACTCGATGATCGAGTGGTACCACCCCGTGGGGGGCCAGCTGCGCAAGGGGATGGTGAACCCGTACACGGGCAAGGACATCCCGTACACCGGATACAGGTCCGTCAACGACTATGTGATGGATCATCAGTATCCGCAGATGAAGGAACTGGTCGAGGAGTTCGACCCCGACATCATCTGGTGCGACAGCAATGGGCCCAACAACGCCAACCAGTTCATGGCCGAGTTCTACAACCAGGCCAAGAACCGCCCGCACCCCAAGGATGTCGCGGTCAACGACCGGTGCGGCAACTGGATCGGTGACTTCGACACCCCCGAGTACACCGTCGAGCCCGACATCAATCCGGAGAAGTGGGAGGCCACCCGCGGCCTGGGCGGATCGTTCGGCTACAACGCGGAGGAGCGGTCCGAGGACCTGCTCTCCTCCGACGAACTCATCGACAGCTTCACGGACATCGTCAGCAAGAACGGCAATCTGCTCCTCAATCTGGGCCCCAAGGCAGACGGTTCCATCCCGGAGATGCAAGCGGAGCGTGTGCGCGACCTGGGAGCCTGGCTGAAGATCAACGGCGAGGCGATCTACGGGACGACGTACTGGAACCACGCCGAGGACGGCAACAGCGACGTTCCTGTCCGCTACACCATGAAGAACGGCGCCCTGTACGCCACCGCCCTGAAGTGGCCGGGGGAGAAGCTCACTCTCTCCGGTGATCTGCCGCTCGCCGACAACAGCTCCGTGAAGCTCCTTGGCTCGGACGGTTCCCATCTGCCGTTCGTGCGGGCGGACGGGAAGGTGAGCATCACGATGCCCGCCGAGGGCGAGTCGGCGACGCGGAGCCGGCATGCCTACACCTTCAAGATCACCACCCCGGGCATCACGCAGCTCCAGCGGACGAAACTGTCGCTGCCCGCCGCCGAGACCGGTGAGCCCGTCACCGCGAGCGTGACCGTGACCAACCCCTTCGACCGGCCCGCGCCGGACGGACGGATCACCCTCGACGTGCCGGACGGATGGTCGGTGAAGCCGGACAAGGCAGTCGTGGACGAGCTGGCGCCGCATGCCTCACAGACGGTCGAGTTCACCGTGCTGGCACCTCAGGGGGTCGACCCGAAGCGGTACCGGTTCACCGCGAAGTCCGCGTTCGGGAAGGCTCGCTACGAGACCTCCCAGATCATGTGGGGCGGGGTCGACCACTTCGAGAACGTCGCCAGGGCAACGCTCGCGACGCAGAAGAGTGATGGGTACGGAGGCGTGGCCGCACGGGCCGTCGACGGCGACACGGACGGCGTGTGGGGGCGGGGCTCGGTTACGCACACCAAGGAACCGGAGTCGGAAGCCTGGTGGCAGACCGACCTCGGAAGTAGCCGCGACATCGCCGACATCGCCGTGTGGAACCGTACGGACTGCTGTGGCGACCGGCTGAGCGACTACTGGGTGTTCGTCTCCGATGCCCCCCTTACCAGCGAGTCGGTCGCGGGGACGCTGGCCCAGCCGGGTGTGAAGGCCTTCTTCCAGGAGAAGGGGGCCGGCAGGCCGGCCCGTATCCCAGCCGACACGAAGGGACGCTTCGTGAGGGTTCAACTCACGTCCGCCTCGGCTCCGTTGTCGCTGGCGGAAGTGGAGGTCCTGTCGGCAGTCCGCAGGTGACGGAGCGGTGTGCCTGTGGTGCCCGGACCGGTCGACCGGGTGGTCGGGGCATCACAGGCAGGGGACCGTCCATACGGCGGGTGGCGGGCGCCGCGGGTGACGGGCGCCGGTCAGCGGCCGGCCGGAGCGTCGACGCGTGTCGGGTCCTGGAAGACGGCGCCGAGCGCGAACCGGGCCGCCCCGTACGCGGCGGCGGAGAAGCCGAGCCGGGACCGGGTGACCTCGATGTGTGGGAAGACACTGAGCATCATGCGGCTCTCAAGACGTTCCTCGACCGCCGGGACGAAGTAGTCGCCGAAGTAGGCGAAATAGCCGCCCAGGGCGATGACCTGGGGGTTCAGGATGTCGGCGAGGATGCTGACGCCGTGGGCAAGGCTCTGGGCGATGTCGCCCAGGGCACCGAGCGTGCGCTCGTCGCCGTCCTGCGCCCGTCGCATCACGTCCGCCATCCGCTCCTCCAGATCGCGGGAGGCGTCGCGGACGGGGTCGCCGGCGTCGGCGACACGGCGCAGCAGCGCGCCCAGGCCGACCACGGTCTCCCAGCAGCCTGTGCGCCCGCAGGGGCACGGTTCGTCGGAGGGGCCGAGCGAGGCATGCCCGATCTCACCCGCGAGGCCCGCATGGCCGCGCAGCAGTCGGCCGTTGGTGATGACACCGCCGGCGACTCCGGACTCTCCGGTCAGCAGCAGCAGGTCGGTGACGTGCTGGTGCGCGAACTGGGCATGCTCGGCGACGGTGGAGAGCCGTGCGTCGTTGTCGACGTCCACCTCGAGCACGCCGGGGCCGAGCCGCTCACGCAGCCATGCCCTGACCGGTACATCACGCCAGCCGATGTTGGGAGCGAAGACGACGGTCCCTTCCCCGGCATCGACGACGCCGGGTGTCGCCAGACATATTCCGACAGGCCGGACACCGCGCGCCTGGACGGCCGCGAGCCCCTCGCGGATGACGTCCGCGACCGTGCCGAGGGCGGCTTCGGGGCTCTGTCCCCTGACGTCGAGGGCCACCCGGTCGCGGTGGATCTCCGTGCCCTGGAGATCGAGTGCGAGGACCCCGATGTAGTCGGCGTCGATCTCCAGGCCCAGGGCGCAGATGGCAGTGCCGTCGAGCCCGACGGTCTGGCCCGGCCGGCCCACGCCCTTGCTGCGGTCCGCCTCACCCTCTCGTACGAGACCGCGCTCGACCAGCTCGGCGATGAGGCTCGACACGGTGGCCTTGGGCAGGCCGCTCTCGGCGGCGATCCGGCTGCGCGAACGGGCTCCGTGGTCGCGCAGCAGTTGCAGGATCAGTCCCAGGTTGGTGCGCCGCACGGTGGCGACCTTGCTGGCGTCGATCGACACCGTGCCCGTGACCCTGTCGCCGCTCTTCATGTGCATCTGCATCCCCTCAGGACGGTTCGTTCTGCGATTCTGCCGCGCCTGCGGACTCGGCCTCCTCACCCCGGACGGATTGAGCGCATCAGGCCCATTGACATCCGACCTATTTAGTTCGCACACTGCTCGAACTAAGTTCGTTCAGACTTTAGTCGAACTGTGTTCCAGGTGCCAAGCCGCACTCCGATCGGTCCGTGAAGGTGATCACCATGTCATCCGTACTCCGCTCTCGCCGCATCACCGCACTGCTGTCGGGAGTGGGCGCCCTGTGCCTTCTCGCGGCGTGCACCACCGCCGGCTCCGGGCCGGGAGGTGGGAAGTCGGGCTCCACGCTCGTGTACTGGTCGATGTGGAAGGAGGGGGAGCCGCAGCAGAAGGTGCTGCGGGCGTCTCTCGACCAGTTCACCAAGGAGACCGGTATCAAGGTCCAGGTTCAGTGGGCGGGGCGTCAGGTCCTCCAGCAGGTCGTGCCACGGCTCAACTCGGGTAACCCGCCGGACCTCACCGACCAGGACGGCACTTCCCTCCACGCGGTGCTGGGCGAGGGCGCTCTCGGACTCCAGGACGTCTACGACGCGCAGATCACGGGGGAGACGCGGAAGGTCTCCGACATCATTCCCGCCTCGCTCGTCGCCTCGGCGAAGAAGGCGGACGGGCAGCCGATGCTGGTCCCGTACGAGGTCGTCGGCTCGACGCTCTGGTACAACGGCAAGCGGCACCCGGACCTCGTCGGCAAGGACCAGCTCGACTGGTCCGCCTTCACCGGCAAGCTGGACGGGCTGCGGCAGAAGGGCCGTACCCCCCTCGCCCTCGACGGCGACATCTCCGGGTACGACGCCTACTGGATGGTCTGGAGCGTGGTCCGGCACGGCGGTGTGGGACTGCTCAACAAGGCGTGTCAGGACAAGACGGGTGCCGCCTGGGACGACCCGGCGTTCCTGGCCGCCGCAGAAGACATCGGAGGTCTGGTCTCCAGGGGATACTTCCCCAAGGACTTCAACGCCACGAAGTTCCCCGCCCAGCAGACCGCCTGGGCGACCGGCACCGGCAAGACCGATCTGCTGCTGATGGGTACCTGGGCCCCGAGCGAGACCGGCGCCGCGCTGGAGAAGTCCGGCAAGGACGTCGGCTCCGTCATCGACTACCGGTCCATGCCCTACCCGACGGTCGACGGCGGCAAGGGCAACAACGCCACCCAGGCCGGTGTGATCGCCTTCGCGGTCCCCGCGAAGGCGCGCAACACCGAGGCCGCAAAGAAGTTCATCCGCTTCTTTCTCGCCAAGGACCGGATCGCGCGGATCAGTACCGAGGCCGACAACCTCACCCCGCGCTCGGACGTCCCCGCGCCCAGCGCCCTCAGTGACTTCGCCAAGGAGTACGCGGCCCAGGGACGTCAGTTCTTCCAGCCCAACGACGACTGCGGCTCGGTCGCCGCGCAGTGGGTCACCGACGTGTGGGAGCCCACCGTCGTCGACTACTTCAACGGCAGGATCGAGGGCGCCGACAACTTCGTGAAGACCGTCAAGGACAAGAGCGTCGCCCACCACAAGAACAAGGGCTGACCGGTGATGTCCGCCCCTGCCGTGCCGACGCGCGCGCGACGGCGGTCGCACGGCCGTGACGACGGTGCGTTCAGCCGCCAGCAGCGCCGTATCTTCCCGCCGTTCGTCCTGCCGGCCCTGTCCGTCTACCTTGCCCTGTTCGTCGCGCCCGCCACCGTCGGCTTCTACGTCAGCTTCCAACGCTGGCGCGGTACGGGGGACGAGATGCGGCCGGCGGGCTTCGACAACTACCGGCGTCTGCTCCACGACGATGTCTTCAGGACCGCCTTCGCGAACACCCTCAAGATCGTCTTTCTGTGCGGCATAGGCATCTTCGTCCTCGCCTTCGCCGTCACAGTCCTTCTCCGGCACACAAGGGGCAGGAAGACGCTCAGGACCCTGCTCTTCTTCCCGCACATCATCTCGCCGATCGCCATCGGCGTGGCCCTCGGCCTCCTTCTCGCACCGGACGGTTTCGTCAACGCCGTGCTGCGCTCCGCCGGGCTCGGCGCCCTCGCGACGAACTGGCTGAGCCCTGAGAACATCTTCCGCACCATCATGGCCGGTATCGTCTGGGTCACCACCGGCTTCTACGTGATCCTGCTCATGGCCGGGGTGGACCGCATCCCGCCGTACTTCTACGAGGACAGCGAGCTGGCCGGCGCCAACGAGTTCCAGAAGTTCCGGTACGTCACACTGCCGCTCACCTGGGACGTCGTCTCGGTCGCCGCGGTCCTGTGGGTGATCAACTCGATCAAGATCTTCGAGTTCGTCTATGCCTTCACCGGGACGGGCGACGCACCCCCGGTAAGCTCCCGGACCCTGACCATCCAGCAGTTCCTCGTCTCCACCGGCGGCCGCAACCCGTCGTACGAGCTGGGCTACGCCTGCGCCATGGGCGTGGTGATGGTCGTCCTCATCGTGCTGCTGGTGACCCTGCTGCGCCGGGCCATGCGCCGCGACGCGATCGAGTTCTGAGGGATGTCATGACCATAAACCTTCCGGACCGGCCGGTCATCGACTCCGAGGACGTGGCGGCACGCGCCACGCCTCCCCCGTCCGGGCCCACCCGCTCCCGGCGCGTCCGCCGCTCCTCGGGCCCGTTCCGAATCCTCGGCGTCCCCCTCACCTGGATCTGGGCGTGCTTCAACGTCTTCCTGCTCCTCTGGGTCATCCTGACCGCCTTCAGGAACGGCTCGGGAATCTTCACCGACCCCTTCCAACTGCCGCGTTCGCTCGACCCGAAGAACTTCACCGACGCGTGGAACGCCTCCGACCTCGGCAGCGGATTCATGAACTCCGTCATTGTCGTCGCCGTCTCGTCGCTGACCGTCATCGCACTGAGCGCGCCGGCCGCCTACGTCCTGTCACGCGGCAAGCGACGTTCCGGCGAACTGATCACCATGGCCTTCGTGGCCGGCATGGGCATCCCGATGCAGGCCGTCATCATTCCGGTGTTCGTGTGGATGCAGAACATCAGCACCTACATGTACGACACCTTCGGCTGGTGGGACGAGCGCATCAGCCTGTACCTCGTGTACGTCGCCTCATCGCTGCCCTTCACCGTCTACCTGCTCACCGGATTCTTCCGGTCGCTGCCGCGGGAACTGGAGGAGGCCGCGGCCCTCGACGGCTGCTCCAGCATTCGCACCTTCCGCGTGGTGATGCTCCCGCTGGCCCGACCCGGCATCGTCACCGCACTGATCCTGCTGGTCATCTCGCTGTGGAACGAGACGCTCCTGGCCCTGGTCCTCATCACCGAGACCGAGAAGTACACGCTGCCCCAGGCGCTGCTCGGCCTCTACGGAACCATGCAGTACACCTCGAACTGGGGCGGTCTGTTCGCGGGGATCGTCATCGTCGTGCTGCCGATCATCGCCGTCTACATCTGGCTCGGCCGACGCATCGTCGAGGGTCTGACCCTCGGCATCGGCAAGTAGCTCCCACCACCCCGGCCAACCAATCCCCGTTCCTCCTCCAGAAGTTGGAGTCATCAATCATGTCGAACCCCCTGTCCCGCAGAACCCTGTTCGCAGGTGGAGCCTCGATCGGCGCGGCCGGCCTCCTGGGCACCGGCGTCCTCTCCGCCCCCGCCCACGCGAGCCCTGCGGCGCGGGCCGCCCTGCTCGCCGACACCACACCCCATGTCGTCTTCACGACGTCGTTCGAGAACTCCGACCCCGAGTGGCTGAACGGTTTCACCTCCTACGACCGGGCCGTGCACCGTGAAGGCGGCCAGTCGCTGCGCTACACCCGCCCGGACGACTCGACGTACGTCTTCGCCGCGAAGAGGATCCCGCGCGCGGCTGACGACTACGTGCCGGTCACCGTGTCCGCCTGGGTGAAGACGGAGGGCCTGAAGAACGGCGGTGCCTCCATCGCCATGGAGTGGTACGCCGAGGACGGCTGTTATCTCGGCGGCGGGTACACCGGCGCCACGACCTCCGCCGACTGGGTCGAGCTCACCTGCGGACCGCAGACGGCACCCGCCGGGGCCGCCTACATGAAGGCGATCTTCTACCTTCAGCGTCAGACCACCGGCTCCGCCTGGATCGACGACATGGTCGTCACGCGGCACGAGCCCAAGCTGCTGCGCGCCACGCTCGCCGCGCCCGCCTACCGCGGACTGCTCATCCCCGGAGAGCACCGTGAGATCGACCTGCGCCTCGGCCTCCACCCGCCCACCGGCGCGAAGGCCTCCCACTACAAGGTCAACGTCGAACTGACCGACGCCGACGGCCGGACGGTGCACAGCCGTTCCTGCTCCGGGGCCTCCCGGCTGACCTACACCCGACCCGTCGCAACGCTTCCTCACGGGACGTACGAACTGCGCGTCAGCGCGACCGACCCGGACGGCCGGACGGTCGAGGACACCACGATCGCTCTGCGGAAACTGCGCGACACCGAGGTGCCGTCCACCTACTTCGACGCGCTGGGGCGCACCCGGCACAACGGTGAGTTGTTCTTTCCGCTGGGCGCCTACAACGGGCCGACGACCTCGAAGAACCTGGAGGATCTGGAGTACGCGTCGTTCAACACCGTCCTCTCGTACCACGTGCCGACCGCCCCGATTCTCGACGAGACGCACCGGCGCGGCATGAAGACCCTCTTCACCCACCGCAACGCGGACGCGTCCGAGGTGCTCACGTACAAGAGCCACCCCTCGCTGCTCGGCTGGTACATCAACGACGAGACCCCTCCCGACACGGAAGGGCCTGTCGTACGGCCCCGCTATGCCTCGGTCGTCGACAACGACTTCGACCATCCGGCGTACTCCGTCGACTACCGTGTCTGGCCCGGGGACCTCACCCAGGAGGTCACCGACGCCTTCGGCACCGACAACTACCCGATCAAGGGGCAGCCGACAGACGGTCCCGGTCACGTCTACACCTCGACGGCCGCAGCGGTGGCCGAGCGGCCGAACGGCGCGGTCTGGACCGTGATACAGCTGCACAATCTCGGCAACTACCGCCACTTCGGGGTGCGCGCGCCGAACCTCGCCGAGGTCCGCGGCATGTCCTGGCAGGCCGTGGTCGCCGGGGCGTACGGGCTGGTCTACTACTCCCGGTTCGACATGGAGCGCGACGCCGCGGGCGAGTCGTACCAGACGCTGCTCGACCGTGCCAAGGCCGTGGTCTCGCAGATCAGCACACTGTCCCCGGTCATTCTGTCCGCCGGCCGGGCCGAGTCCGTGAAGAGCGCCCACAGCGACAGCCTCCGGTGGACGACCCGCAGCCACGAGGGCCGCGACTACCTTTTCGTGGTCAACCTCTCGCGGGAACCGCGGACGCTCTCCTTCACGGCACCTCGCCACGACAGGGCGGACGTTCTCTTCGAGGGACGCGCACTCGTCAAGAAGGGCGGCCACTTCAGGGACCGGCTCGAAGGACTCGGTGTGGGCCTCTACCAGCTCTCCCAGGGATGAGGTGAACCATGTCCGACCACAGCATCCGCGTCGTTCTGTCTCTGCTCGGTCTGACCTGCGCCGCCCTGCTGGCCGCGCCCTCCGTCGGCGCTGCTCCCCGCGCGTCGATGGTCGACACGCAGACCCCCCGCAACGCGAAGCCACTGGTCCCGGGCAAGGCCAAGGCCCTGGTGTTCAGCGACGAGTTCAACGGCTCGTCGCTCGACCGCGGGAAGTGGACGGCACGCGACTGGCCCCGCTCCGGCACGGTCCCTCCCGACACCTGGAGTTACGACCCGGCCAATGTCGCCCCCGACGGCGCGGGCGACCTGGAGATCAAGGTTCGCAACCCCGCAGCGAACACGTACACAGGCGGCCTCATCGACAGCAACGGCAAGTTCGACTACACGTACGGAACACTTGAGGCACGCGTCAGGTTCCCACCCACCAACGGACACCTGGGGGCCGTATGGGTCCTGCCGACCGCGGGGCTGTCGCCCGGCGGTGTGTACGACGGCACGGCACGTGACGGCGCGGAGATGGACATCGTCGAGACCAACTTCCAGGCCGACCGATACTCGGTCTCCCTGCACTGGGACAGCTTCAGTGCCCCTCAGCACCAGCAGTCGTCAACGGTCGCCACAGCACAGGGAGTCCATTCCGGCTACCACACCGTCGGTCTCAACTGGACACCGTCGAAGCTGGAGTTCACCTACGACGGCACCGTTGTGCGCACCGTCGACGACCCGAAACTGATCAGCCAGGTGAAGGAATACCCGCTGCTCTCGCACGAGGTCCTCGACCAGTGGGCGGACGGGTCCATCCACGACGAGGTGTTCGACTCGTCCTCCAGTTTCTATGTGGACTACATCCGCGTCTGGCAGTGAGAGGAGAAACGACCGTGGAATCACCACAGCCCCTCGCGCCCTCGCGGCGCAGGCTGCTCGGCTACGCCGCCGCCACCGGGGCCCTCACCCTGCCCTTCCTGGGCGGCACGTCCCAAGCCGGTACCGCGTTCGACGCGGAAGGCACGGCGCCCCTGACATCCCTGGAGGAGCGTGCACTGGCCCTGCGGCCGCCCGCGTTCCTGCTCGAAAGCGCCGTCCCGCCGCAGTTCACGGCGGGCGCCGGGACCCGCCTGTCCATGAGCGACCACGTCTCGGTGTGTGGCGAGCACTCGCTGCGCTGGGACCACGGGGGGCGTTCCGTCATCACCGTCGACGGCGATCTGGCGTGGGCCCCGGACCCGTACAGGACGAAGCCCCTCGCGGACCAGGCGTGGCAGGGCACGGTCGACACCTTCTCCGTGTGGATCTACAACGAGGTGCCCGTCGAGGACGTTGTCCGCTTCGAGTTCGGACGCGGTGAACACACCGACTGCTGGTTCGAGTTCGGGCTCGGCTTCACCGGCTGGCGCACCGCCTGGGTGCGCTACGCGTACGACATGAGCGGCCGCCCGCGTCCGGATATGGACACCCTGCGGATCATCGCTCCGCGCCGGCCCGGCACCCTCTGGATCGATCAGCTCCTGCCCAACGTCGCCCTGCGCCCGGACGCCCCGTGCCGCGACGCCCAGGTGCCGACGATCGGGATCGAGGGCGACGAATGGGACCAGCAGCACTGGCAGGCCCTCTACCGCTTCGACTCCCTTCTCTCGCGGGCCGTGATCGACACCCCCCGACCCTCGGCGGCCGAAACCGAAAGCCTCCGGGGGGTGGTGACCCGCTATCACACCGACTACGCGGCGTCCTCGCCCCGGGTGGACGACGCCCATGTGGCGGCGCTCACCGCCCAGGCCGCGCCCCTGCTCGACGGGCGGCCCGTCTTCTCCTACCAGTCGCAGATCTATCCGCCGGCGATCGGCGCCGAGCTCAAGAACTTCGTCAACGCCATCAGCCTGACCGACTTCGCCGGCCATATGCGCCGCGTCGGCCAGGCATACGACGCCGCGGGCGTCACGCACCGGCCCGCGCTCGCGGAGCTCTACCTGCGCATGGTGCGACGCCTGCGCGACCAGGGGTGGGCCTATGGGAGCTGTCTCGGCACCATCCATCACGTCGGCTACGCGCTGGCCGGCTACTACGACTCGCTTCACCTCATGCGGGACGTACTGCGCGAGGCCGGACTCCTGGAGACCGTTCGCGCCGATCTGACCTGGCTCTGCGGCTTCGGACGGATCTTCCGAGGCTTCGACTTCCGCAACGGACACGGCTCGACCGCCGACATCATCAACACCACCGCCCGCGCCATGCTCGTCGTCGCGCTCCTCCAGGACGGGGAGGCACGCCAGGTCGCGTACCTCAAACTGCTGCGTGACTGGCTCGACCGCTATCTGCTGCCCACCGCCGGCATCCAGGACGGTCTCAAGCGCGACGGCACCACCTTCCACCACGTCGGCTTCTTCCCCGACTACGCGCGCGACGCGTTCAACGGCGTCTCACCGGTCCTGTACGTCCTCGCGGGCGGCGTCTTCCGGATCTCCGAGGAGGCACATGAGGCCGTCAAGCGGGCTGCCCTCACCCTCCGCGTCGTCGGCAACACCGTGCACTGGCCCATCTCGCTGAGCGGCCGCAACCCGAGCGGCACCACCGGAATGTCCCTTGGCGCCTTTCAATGGCTCACCATCGCCGGCACGCCGGACGGCGGCAGCGCCCTCGATCCGGAGGCCGGGGCGGCTTTCCTGCGCCTGATGCCCGCCGCACCGGACGCCGCGCAGAGGAAGATCGCGGCGCGTCTGGCCGGAGCGGGCATCACCGCGGAGGAAGCACCGTCCGGCGCCTGGGCGTACAACTACGCGGCACTCGTGGTGCAGAGGCGCGACAACTGGCAGATCACCGTGCGCGGCCACAACCGCTATCTGTGGTCCACCGAGATCTACGACGGATCGAACTGGTACGGCCGCTACAACACCTACGGCCAGATCCAGGTCCTGCACCGCGGCAGCCCTCAGGTCACCAACCTGGACAGCGGCTACAGCCCAGACGGCTACGACTGGAACCGCCGGCCGGGCACCACGACACTCCACAAGCCGTGGCCCCTGCTCAAGGCGGACCTCACCGGCACCATCGAGGAGATGCTGCTGACCGAGGAGGCGTTCGCCGGAGGCCACGTCCTCGACGGACACAACGGCATGTTCGCGATGCGGCTGCGCGAACATCCCAAGGACGAGGGCAGCCACCGCGCCCGCAAGTCCGTGTTCCTCTTCGAGAACCGTCTCGTCGCGCTCGGCACCGGCATCAGCAACGACGACGCCCGCCACGAGACGGAGACAACGCTCTTCCAGACCCGGCTGGCCGACACCTCCGCACCGACATGGTGGGACGCCGCAATGCCGGTGACCGCGTTCCCCTACGACAGCGACAGACAGCTCGCTCGGGCCGTCTGGCTGCTGGACGACAAGGAGATCGGCTACCACGTGCCCGCAGGGCAGCGTCTCGCGCTCACTCGGGCCACGCAGACCTCCCGCCACCAGGGCACGGACGCCGCGACGTCCGGGAACTTCGCCACGGCATGGCTGCGGCACGGGACGGCCCCGAAGAGTGGCACTTACGAGTACGCGATGGTGGTGGGCGCCACAGCGCAGTCCATGGCGGCGTTCACGGCCTCGACCGCGGATCCGGAGCGCGCCCCGTACACGGTGCGCCGGGCCGACGACACGGCGCACATCGTCACCGACCGCGCCACCGGTATCACCGGCTACGCCGTGTTCGAAGCCGTGAAGGAGCTGTCCGATCCCCTCGTGCGCGGTGTGGACACCCCGTCGATGCTGCTCACCCGCGACGAGGGACCGGACACACGTGTGGTGTCGGTGTGCGATCCCGACCTTCGGCTGTACAAGGGGCTTGACGCCGACCAGTACGAGAGGGGGCGGTACACCGGACGCTTCACCGCTTACTCCCGTCCCTGGCTGCGGAATTCCAGCGCACCGCACACGGTGAAGGTCACCTTGGAGGGAGGCTGGGAAGCGGCACCGGACGAAAACTGCGTCGCCGTACGCCAAGGAACCAGGACCGTTGTCTCCTTCCGTACCGTCGACGGCCGGCCCGTACAGGCGCGGCTGCGAAGTGTCACAGGCAGGGGGTAGCTCCTCGCCTTCGACTAAAGTGCGAACTAATCTCTTCGGGTCAGAAAGCTGGGGAAGCCCTGGATGAGTGAACTGCGTATAACCGACCTGACGATGCCCACCGCGGACCTCGGGCCGGTGAACCCGCTGCCGCCCCTGTTCTCCGGGATGGACAGCCACGTCGCGGGAATCGACGAAGCCGATGACGAGATGCGCCGCAACGTTGCCTATGGCCGCGTTCGAACCGTCCTTCCCTACCTCAAACAGGACGGCTACGGACGGCAGCACCGCCCGCGTGCCCACCGTGTCGCCGTGCTGGAGAACGAGACCCTGCGCGCCACCTTTCTCCTCGATGCCGGCGGGCGGCTGTGGTCCCTGGTCCACCGCCCCAGCGGCCGGGAGCTGCTCTTCCGCAACAGCGCCTTCCAACCAGGAAATCTCGCGCTTCGCGATGCCTGGGTGGCCGGGGGAGTGGAATGGAACTTCGGCACCATCGGTCACTCCACGACCACAGCCTCGCCGCTGCACGCCGTACGTGCTCAACGCCCTGACGGCACACCAGTCCTCCGGATGTACGAGTACGAACGCATCCGGCGGGCCGTCTTCCAGATCGACTGCTACCTGCCCGACGACTCGGAGGCGCTCTTGGTGCATGTCAGCCTCGTGAACCCCAACGACCACGAGGTGCCGGTGTACTGGTGGTCCAACATCGCCGTTCCGGAAACGGCTGACACCCGGGTCATCGCCCCGGCGGACCAGGCATGGCACTTCGCCTACGACAAGCGGCTGCGCCGCGTCCCCGTGCCGCACTATGCCGGTAGGGATCTCACCTACACCACCCGAGCTGCCGCGTCCGCCGACTACTTCTTTGAGCTCGACACCGAGCGCGGGCCCTGGATAGCGGCTCTCGACGGCGCCGGCCGAGGACTCGCACAGAGATCGACCAGACTCCTGACGGGGCGCAAGCTCTTCCACTGGGGCACGCACCGAGGTGGAAACCGCTGGCAGGAATGGCTCTCCGGCCCCGGCACGCACTATCTCGAAATCCAGGCGGGTCTCGCCCGCACCCAGCTCGAACACCTGGCCCTGCCCGCCAGAACCACCTGGTCCTGGACCGAGGCATACGGCCACGTGCACATCGATCCGACCGCCGCCCACAGCGATGACTGGCAGCAGGCACGCTCCGCCGCCGAAACGGGAGTGGACGCCCTGATCACCTCCGCACGAATCGAGCAGGAACTACAGGAAGCCGAAGACTGGACCACCGGACAACCCGCCGAGCTCCTTCACTCGGGCTCCGGCTGGGGTGCGCTTGAGCGCAACCGACGCGCCAAAAGCGGCGACGACTCACTGAACCTGCCTGCCACGCCCTTTCCGGACACCGGACTCGGACCCGAGCAAGAGCCCTGGCTCGCCCTGCTCAACGGAGGCCAACTGCCGCAGTGGGCCCCCACCTCGCCCCCGGCTTCCTACGAAGTCTCCCCGGAATGGGAGCCGCTGCTCGAACAGGCGGACGGATGGCTCTCCCGCCTCTGCCTCGGCGTCCTGAGAGCGGCCAGGGGAGACCTCGACGGCGCCGCGGACGCCTGGACCCGATCGGTCGAGGACACCCCCAACGCATGGGCCTGGCGCAACCTTGGAGCACTCGCGGCCCACCGCGAGCGGCTGCCTGCCGCCGTGGACGCCTATGCGCGGGCCAACGACCTGGCCCCCGACCAGCTTCCCCTCACACACGAGCTCGTGGGAATCCTGCTGCGTGCAGGCCGCGCCGACCTCGCACTTGAGCGCATCGACAGCTGTAGCGCAGACCAACGAGCGGATGGCCGCCTACGGATGCTGGAGGCGAGAGCAGCCCTCGAAACCGGTGACACCACCCGGTGCGGCCGCATCCTGGACGACGGCCTCGACGTCCCGAACCTGCGCGAAGGCGACACGTCACTGAGCGACTTGTGGCATGCCTGGCGGCGAGCCACCGCCGAGTCCGGGCCCATCCCGGATCCTTCCAGGACGCTGCCGCACCGGTACGACTTCGTCATGCGGCCCGAAAGCTCCTGAGCGCGCCTGGGTAACACCCCGACTGTCGAACGGTGCAACGGAGAAGACCTCTCATCCCGCGCCGATGCGAGCACCTGCGACTCCCACGGCCGAGAGAAGGGCCGCCGCCCAATGTACCGTCGCCGCAAAGGCGGTCCACCGGCACTGCCGGTCCGCCCCTCTCCCTCGCTCGCGCACACGGTACGCGGGTGATCCGTATGGGTGACTGACCCTGGACTGGAGATCACCCGTACTTGCAGGTCAGGACCGCACCGGCTGAAGGTTGGCCAAGAGGCCCCGGCGGGGCGGAGCTTGTATTGGGTGCACGTCGGCATGTGATGTGTGTTCCTGGGGACGGTCGGCGTCTCCACCACGCGGTCCCTGGAGATGACCCTCATGCGTACTTTCAAGCGTTCCTTTACGGTCGGTGCCCTCACGGTTCCGCTCATGCTGGGCTGTGCCGGAGTGGCGTCCGCTGAAGACGACCCCCGGCGGGGTGAGTTCACCGCCGGCCTGAACAATGACGGTGTTTCGGAGGCGAATGCCTTCGCCGGCGCCGACGGCATCGGGGGCGCCGACCTCTGGCTCACCAGGAACGGAGACGGGTCCTACTCCTTCGCCAGCGCGAGTGCCACCTGGGGGATGGGCTGAGCCCTTCGCGGCGGACGTGAGGACGCTGTCCCGCCGCGCCGAGCCCGGCACGTCGAGCCCGGCACGTCGAAGAGCGCCCCTCCACCAGCCCGGCCTGCGGCGATGGCTCCGCGGTAAACGCATCGGCGTCCGCGTCGCCCGCAAAGGCATCGAATCCAGCCAACGGTTAGGCCGGCGCTCCCCCTCCCACCCCCGGGAGAGAAGCGCCGGCCGCGTCCCGGTCAGGAGATCTTCGGGGCCGCCCGCACACCGAGGTGGAGGTACGGCTCTCCCGTCGGCAACGAGTAGAACGTCACCGGCGTCCAGATCCCCGAATCCGGCGCCCGATACGCGTACAGCATGTCGGAAACCGGTACCAGGTCGTACTCCTGTGTCGTCTCCGGCATCAGCTTGGCGATCGGCCCGGTGGTGATCTGGCGCAGGCGGAGCCTTCCGTCGGTCCGCAGGATCTCCGTGCGATACGTGGCCCGTTCGTATACGCCGAGATGACGTGTCGCGTCGACGGCCGGGGGCTCCGCGGGCGGGACGAGCGTGTGCGGCACGGTCACCCCGGCCAGTTCGGCGAAGATCTCCCGATACAAGTCCTCGTACAGGTCGCGGGTGCTGCCGCCGTTGGTGAGCAGCACCACCGCCAGGCCCTGCTCAGGGAGCAGCCGCAGGAACGCCGACTGGCCGATCGTGCCGCCGTCGTGGCCGATGACCTCGTGTCCGTCCCAGTCGAACCGGATCCAGCCCAGTCCCCACGAGTCGCCGATGCTGTGCTTGTCGGGCAGGTCGACCTGCTTTTCCGCCATCGCGTCCGCCGACGCCCGTGAGAGCAGCCGCTCGCCGTCCTTGGCGAGGCCACCGGTCAGATGGAGCCGGGCGAACGCCAGCAGATCCGCGGCCGCCGCCGTGATGAGCCCGGCCGGGCCCGCCGAGCGCTGCATCAGCCAGACGGGCGCCGGCTCCGGTTCCTCGCCGCCGGCGGAGACATGGCCGACCGCGGCGCGGAACAGCAGCGCCTCCTCGGGCAGGGTGACGGTGTGGGTGAGGCCGAGCGGGACGATCAGACGCTCGCGGAGTGCGGTGTCCCAGGTCTTGCCGGTCAGCTTCTCGATCACCCGGCCGGCGAGGGTGAATCCCGAGTTGCAGTACGAGAACGTCACGCCCAGCGGGTGGTTCTGCCCGACGTCCTTGAGCAAGTCGGTATAGCGCTCAAGGCAGTCGTCACCCCGCCCGGTGTCGGTGAACACGTCGCCGTCGATGCCGCTCGTGTGGGTGAGCAGGTGCCGCATGGTGACCTGCTTGGCCACGTCCCGGTCCGCGAGCCGCAGTTCGGGCAGGACGTCCGCGAGCGGCGCGTCGAGGTCGAGCAGGCCCTCGTCGACCAGTTGCATGACGACGGTCGTCGTCCACACCTTGGTGATCGAGCCGATCTGGAACAGCGTGTCGTCGGTGACCTCGACGCCGGTGTTCTTGTTCAGGACTCCGTAGCTCGCCTGTACGAGTTCGTCGGCACCACCGGCACCACCGGCACCGCCCACGCCACCGGCACTGCGCAGGCCGTCCGCGCCGAGCCGCAGAATGGCCAACGACGCGCCGGGGACACGGTGTTCGCGCGCCAGCTCACCCAGCCGCCGGCGCCAGCGCGCGGCGTCGATGGGGACGCGTGGCGCGCTCCCCTGGGCCCCCGCGTGCTGCTCCATCCACTCGACGACGCGGCGGTTGAAGTCCGCGCGGTGCGACGGCGGCCCGTTGAGGATGAACACGTGCGAGCCGCCGGGATAGAGCACCAGCCGGGTCGGCACGCCCCGCTCGCGCAGCGCGGTGAACCACTGTTCGGCCTGCCCGACGGGGCAGCGCACGTCGTCGGCTCCCTGGACGATCAGCGTGGGCGTACGCACCTGGTCGACGTGGCTGAGCGGTGACTGCGTCGCGTACCGCCCCTTCACCGCCCAGGGCTCGCCTCCCAGTTCACGGACGGCGATGTAGTGCCCGGCGTCGGACGTGCCCGCCATGCTCGTCAGGTCGCTGACCACCGCCCCGGCGACGGCGGCGGCGAAACGGTTGTCGCGGCTGGTCAGACAACAGGTCATGAATCCGCCGTAGCTGTAGCCGGTCACGGCCAGCCGCTCCGGGTCCGCGACGCCCTCGGCGACCAGCTGATCCAGCGGTTCGAGGAAGTCGGCGGCGTCGGCCTCGCCCCAGGCGCCGACCGCCGCCGTGCAGAACGCCTCGCCGTAGCCGTCGCTGCCGCGCGGGTTGAGCAGCAGGACCGTCCAGCCGCGCGCGGCCAGTACCTGGTGGTAGAGATGGGTGGCGTCGGCCGTACCGTTCCAGGCGTTGTGCGGGCCGCCGTGGATGTCCAGCAGCAGCGGGGAGGGACCGCCGCGCTCGGGGTCGCGCACCAGCCAGCCCTGTACGACCGTGCCGTCGGAGATGGTGAACTCGCGCTCCTCGCGGACGAACAGCTGAATGTCGGCGTTGCCCGCGCCGTGTCGCGTGAGGGCTTCCGCCCCTTTCCCCGCTCGGCTCACGGTCGCGATCTCGCCGTACGACGTCGGCGTCGCGAGGACGACCGCCACCGTGCCGCCCGCCACGGACAGACCGGCGATGGTGTCCCCGGCGCCGCCTGCCACATGCCGCGGCGTGTCAGCGGCATCACCCAGGGCATCCACCTCGTAGAGATGGGTGCAGCCCCTGTCGCGGACGCAGAACAGCACGCGTCCGTCGTCGGTGGGCCGGGGCAGCCCGCCGGGGTAACCGGGGCCGCCCGGCATCACGTTGCGGTCCAGGGGCGCCGTCAGGTCGACGGTGTCGCCCCCGTCCAGCGGTACCCGCAGCAGACCGGCGTGCCCGATCTCGGTGTCCCGGCGGCCGACGACCAGCAGCGCCGAGCCGTCGGTGGTCCAGCTGACCGAGGCAGCCACGCCCTCGCCGGAACCGGTCAGCCGCGGCGTCGCGGCGCGCTCCGCCGCGTCGACCACGTACGCCCCCGAGCGCGGCGTGAGGTCGGAGTCGGGGTCCGGCGCGGCCGGGAACGCCAGCCGGCCGCCGTCGGGCGACCAGGCGGGATCACCGGCGTGCCAGTCCCCCGAGGTGATCTGACGTATCTCCCCGGTGCCGATGTCGAGGACGTGCACATGGGTCCGTACGGTACGCAGCAGCCCGGCGCCGTCGGCCTTGAAGTCCAGCCGGTCGACCACCACCGGCGCCTTGGCGCGGCGCTCGCGGGCGTCGTCGTCCTCGCCGTCCTCCGCCGCCTGATCCGCCGGAGCGGTGAACGCGATCCGGGTGCCGTCCGGGCTCCAGACGGGTGCGCCCGCGCCGAGCGGCAGTGTGGTGACCTGCTCGGCCTCACCGCCCGCCGCGGGCAGGAGCCACAGCTGCGGCGCCGACTCCCGCGCCCGCAGGAAGGCGATCCGGCTGCCGTCGGGCGACCAGGCGGGGGCGGTGTCGGCCGTGCCGCGGGTCAGCTGCCGTGCCTCGCCGCCCGCGGCGAGGACCTGCCAGAGCGCGCACGCGTTCTTGTCCCGCGTACGGTCCGCCGTGCGCAGGACGTATACGATCCGACGGCCGTCCGGTGAGACCGCGGGCTGCTCGGGGAGTGCGAAGCCATACAGGTCGTCGATGCCCTGGCGTCGGGTCATAGCGGGCTGCCTCCTTTGGGTGGGGCGAGTTGTCCGGTGCCGCTTCCGGTGAAGTGGCAGGCCGCCCGGTGGCGACGGCGGATCGCGTCGTCGACCGGGTCGGTGGTGACGCAGACGGTGCGCTCGGGGTGCGCGAGCGGGCCGATCGAGCAGCGGAGGTGGTAGCGACAGCCCGTTGGTGGATGGTGCGGGTCGGGCGGGTCGATGTCGCGGAGGGCGCCCTCAGCGTCCCCTTCGTCGTCGAACAGGCCCATGTGCGCGGACGGCGCGGCGGCGAGCAGGTCGCGGGTGTAGGGGTGCCGCGGGTCATTGAGTACCTGCTCGGCGGGGCCCGCCTCCACAATGCGACCGAGGTACATGACGGCGACGATGTCGCTGACGTAGCGCACCACGGCGAGGTTGTGGGAGATGAACAGCATCGACAGGCTCAGCTGCCGCTGCACGGAACGGACCAGGTTGAGTACGGCGCCCTGCACCGAGACGTCCAGTGCGGAGGTGATCTCGTCGGCGATGAGCACCCGCGGCTGTCCGGCCAGCGCCCTTGCCAGTGCGACGCGTTGGCGCTGGCCGCCGGAGAGCTGCCGGGGCAGCACGGCGGCGCGGTCGGGGTCCAGGTTGACCAGGCCGAGCAGCCGGGCCACCTCGGCACGCCGGCCGGCCGGGCCTGGGTGCGCGGCGCGCGGCATGGCCTCGGTGATCGACTCGCCGATGCTCATGCGGGGGTCGAGGGAGGAGTACGGGTCCTGGAACACCATCTGGAGCGGTCGGCGCCTCGGCAGGCGGCGTATGTCGGTGCCGTCGAGCAGGACACGGCCCGAGCTGACCGGCGTCAGGCCGACCGCGGCCCGCGCCAGCGTCGACTTGCCCGAGCCCGACTCCCCGACCAGGCCGACCACTTGGCCGCTGGGGACGGTCAGGCTGACCCGGTCGACGGCGGTCAGGCCGCCGTGTCCGCCGCCGTAGCGCACGCTCACCGCGTCGAACACCAACTCGCTCATTCGTCCCCTCCGGCGGTGACGGTTTCCCGGCCGGACCGCGGGCCGGCGGTTTCAGGTACGTGCGGGTGCCAGCAGGCGACCCGGTGTCCCGGCCCGACCGGTACCGGCTCCGGGTCCTCCGCCGCGCACCGCTCCGTGGCCCGCTCGCACCGGGCCGCGAACGCGCAGCCCACCGGTATCCGGTCCGGCTCGGGTGGACGCCCGGGAATCACCGCCAGCGGCCTGTCGCGGTCGGTGTCCAGCTCGACGGTCGCGTCCAGCAGCGCGCGTGAGTACGGGTGTTGGGGCACGGTCGTCAGGTCGGCGGTCGGCAGGTCCTCCACGACGCGCCCGGCGTACATGACGAGGATCCGGTCGCAGGTCTGCCCGACGACCGCGATGTCGTGGCTGATCAGCAGGATCGCGGCGTTCTCGGTCTCCCGCGTCCGTGCCAGCAGGCGCAGCAACTGCCGCTGCACGGTGACGTCCAGCGCAGTCGTCGGTTCGTCGGCCACGATCAGCCGGGGCTGCCCCATCAGGCCCATGCCGATCATCGCGCGCTGCCGCATCCCGCCGGAGAACTCATGCGGGTACTGCCGTGCGCGTCGCTCGGCGGCGGGAATCCGCACCGCCCGCAGCCGGTCGACGGCTCGGGCGAGCGCCGGTCCCCGTGACAGGCCCTGGTGCTGTTCGGACACCTCCGCGAGTTGCCGCCCGGTCCGCAGGGTCGGGTTGAAGGAGGTCATCGGGTCCTGGAACACCATCGCGAGCGAGGTGCCGAGTACGCCGCGCAACTCCCGTTCCGGGGTCGTCAGCAGCGGCGTACCCGCGAACTCCAGCCGGTCCGCGGTCACCACACCCGGCGCCTCGATGAGGCGTGACACCGCCAGCGCGGTCAGGCTCTTGCCGGACCCGGACTCCCCGACGACGCCGATCGCCTCCCCGGCGCGGACGGTGAAGCTCACGCCGCGCACCGGCACCGTCCAGCCGGCCGGGCCGGGGAACGCCACCCGAAGGTTCTCGACCACCAGCAGCGGCTCCATGCCGGTCTTCTCGGCCGGCGCCGTACGGGCGGCCGGCACCGGCCGTTCCCGGATCCGCGCCGACGGCGTACGGACTCCGACGACCGCCGCGACGGTCTCGCCGACGAGGTTGAACGCCAGCCCGGCGAGCACCACCGCCACGCCCGGTGCCAGGGCGACCGCGGGGTTCACATAGAGCCCGTCCAGGCCCTCGCCGAGCAGCCGTCCCCAGTCGTAGGCGGGGGCCTGGACGCCGATGCCGAGGAACGAGAGCCCGGCGAACGCGAGCAGGGCGGTGCCGGCGCCGACGGTCGCGTTCACCACCAGCGGCTCGCCGATGTTGGGCAGGATGTGCCGTACCAGCAGCCGTATCCGGCCGACGCCGGCGACCCGGGCCGCCGACACGTAGTCCCGCGCCACCACGGAGGCGGCGAGCGTCTGTGCCAGCCGCGCGAACGCGGGCGCCATGGCGAACGCGATCGCGAACATCGCGCCGCGGGTGCCGACGCCGAAGATGACCGCGAAGAACAGCGCCAGCAGCAGACCGGGGAACGCCACCGCGATGTTCACCGCGGACGTCACCAGCCGGCCGGCCCGGCGCGGCAGCACCGTCGGCAGGGTTCCCAGGACCAGTCCGGCCATGACGCCGATGGCGGTGGCGGTCACCGCCAGTTCGACGGAAAGCCTGGTCGCCACCAGTGTGCGGTAGAAGATGTCGCGGCCGAGGGAGTCCGTGCCCAGCAGGTGTGCCCGGGAGGGGCCTTGGCCGATCGCGTCGGTGTCGATCGCGGCTGCCCTGTCGCCCCACAGGACCGGTGCCAGGACGGCCAGGAGGACCACGGCCGCCAGCAGGACGGCGGAGCACGCGCCGATCGGTGTGCGTACGGCCGCCGGCCAGCGTGCGGCTCGCTTTCGCGTTCCCGCCGCCGCTTCCGGCTCCGCCCTCCGCGGGCTCTCCGTCGTCTCAGCCGTCATCTCAGCTCTCCCGGATCGTCGAGCGCGGGTCGATCAGCGCCAGCAGCACATCGACCGTCAGATTCACCAGAAGTACCGCGATGCCGTACACGAGCACGATGCCCCGCACCAGCGGATAGTCCTTCTCCAGAATCGACGACACGATCGTCGAGCCCAGTCCCGGCCAGGCGAAGACGTTCTCCACCAGCACCGTGCCCGCGACCATCGAGGTGAACATCAGCCCGCCCAGGGTCAGCGCCGCGGTCAGCGCGTTCGGCAGCGCGTGCCGTAGGTACACCGCACGGGCCGGCAGCCGTTTCGCCCGCGCGGTGCGGATGAAGTCGGCGCCGAGGACCGAGAGCATCTCCACCCGTACGATCCGTGCCAGCACCGCCGCCGGGCCGACCGCCATTGCCACCACCGGCAGTACGTACGCGCTCGCGCCGTCGCCGCCGGCGACCGGGAACCAGCCCAGACGGACAGCGAACAGCGCGACCAGACCGACCGCGACCAGGAACTCGGGGACGGCGGCCAGGAGAACGCTCACCGAGGTGAAAGCCAGCTCGCCACCGCGCCGCCTGCCGCCCCGGGTCAGTACCGCGGACAGAACACCCACCGGGATCGCCACGACGACCACCACCGCGAACGCCAGGACCGCCAGCTCCAGCGTCGCGGGCAGCCGGTCGCCGATCACCTGCGAGACCGGCAGGTCACTCCCCATCGACATGCCGAAGTCACCGGTGAACAGACCGCCCAGATAGTGGCCGTACTGCACCCACACCGGGTCGTCCAGGCCCAGCGCCTGCCGCCGGGCCTCGACCAGTTCGGCGGGCGCGCTCAGCCCCAACGACGCCCGGACCGGGTCGCCCGGGACCAGCTGGATCATCAGGAACGCCGTGGTCACCAGCACCCACAGCGACACGACGAACCGGCCGAGCCGGCGCCGGGCGAACAGCAGCCAGGGGCTGCCCCGGACTCCGGCACGCGCGCCGGGCGCCACGGTCGTGGATGTCGCGGGAGCAGGTGCGGGGACGGTGGCCGCCATCAGGAATACATCCGGATGGATGTCGGGGTGATGCTGTCCTGGCTGAGCTCGAACCGCGCGCCGTTGCCGAAGTACGAGTTGACGGAGTTCATGTACGGCACCGCGTCGACCTCCTTGACCAGTGCCGTCTCGGCGGCGAGCCAGTCGGGACAGCTCGCTTCGCCGGTCTTCGTCATCGCCTCGCGCACCTTCGCCTCATACGTCGCGTTCTCGATGTGCGCGAAGTTCGTGCCCTGCGGCGGCTTCGGCCCCGAGAGGAACGCCACGACCTGGCTCGGCAGCGCGGAGCCCACCGGATTCATCGAGACGTCCCAGTCGCCGGTGTCGAACATCGCACGGCTGACACTGCTGCTGTCGGCGCTCTTCAGCGCGACATCGACGCCGATGTCCTGCCAAGTCTTCTGCACCAGCTCGGCGGTGGGCGCCGCCGTCGGCCCGAACTGGCTCCCGTAGATCACATCGAGGGCGAGCCGCTTGCCGTCCTTGGCGCGTACGCCGTCCGGGCCCGTGCGCCAACCGGCCGCGTCCAGCGCCGACTTGGCCGCGGCCGGGTCGTACGCGGGCAGATTGCCCGTCACGGAGTCGCCCGTACAGGACTTGGGTTCGGCGGTGACCATCCCGGTGGCCGGTTCGCCGTCCCCGCCCGTGAGGACCTTGCCGATCTTCGCCAGGTCGAGTGACTGGACCAGGGCGCGCCGGACGCCGTCGTCCGCGCTCACCCGGCCTTCGGCCTGGTTGAAGAACATCTCGCCCATGACGGAGAGATAGTCGATGTGGAACAACTTCCGGGCGGAGAGCCGTTTCTTGTCGGGCCCGTAGATCTCGGCCGCGTTGAGCTCGCCGGACAGCAACAGGTTCGACGCCGTGCTCGCGTTGGGGATCACGCGTATGATCGCGCGCTCGGGCAGCCCCGGCTGGTCCTTCTTCCACGCGCCCGGCCCCCATGTGTAATCCTTGCGCCGGGTGAGCGTGTAGTGGTCGTTGGGCACGGCGTCGGTGAGGCTGAACATCCCGGTACCGGCGCCGCCCTTGGCGAGCAGCGAACGGTCCTTGAGGCCCGCCGCGCACACGATCGGCAGGCTGCCCGCGTTACGGAGCAGGAACGCGTCCGGCGCACCGCTGGTGAGGGTGACGGTGCGGGTCGCGTCGTCGGCCGTCGCCTTCGTGCCCGGAGTGATGTTCAGGCCCGCTATCGGCGACTTGTTGGCCGGGTCGCCGACGAAGTTGATGTTCGCGGCGACATCCTTCGCGGTCAGCGGCGAGCCGTCGGCGCAGGTGATCCCGCTGCGCAGGGTGAAGGTGGCCTTGTCGGTCGTGACGGTCCACTTCTCGGCGAGTCCCGCCACCGGCTTCCCGTCCGGGTCGAGATGGAGCAGTGGGTCGTAGAGGTAACGGTCGACCTGCAGAGCGACCGATGTGACGGCCATGTGCGGGTCGAGAGTGCCGGGGTCGGAGGCGATCGCCTGGGTGAATGTCCTGCCGTTCACCGGCTTCCCGTTCGCGGTCCTGTCCTGGCCGGACTGCCCGCCCGCGCCGCACGCACTCGTCGTCAGAGCGACGGCGGTGACCGTGCCGATGAGTAAGGCCGCGCGCCTTGTCGAGCCCGCGTCGACGACCTTGCCGCCTCGGCGGCCCGGTTCGTTGAGTTTCGACATGCGCACCTCGTGATCTCTGAGAGGGAGAGCAGGCGATTCTGGGATGATACGACCGCTGCCGTCGCCACCGATTCGTGAGAAATGACGAGATCGGGGCGGATATTCATCGCGGCGGACGAACTCGACGGCCGCCGCGGTGATCGGCGCCGAAGCCGCGCGGTCCGCCGCCGCCCTGGCCGCCGTCGCGGTGATGTCCCGTCCTGAGCATCCGGTGGTGGCGGGGGTCCGTGGAGTTCCACGACCCTTCGGAAGCCTTTCCGGCAGCGCCGGCCAACGATGTCTCGCAGCGGTTTCCCGCTCTCACTCCCCGGCGGGGCGCCGAACGGCGGGGGGCAGCAGCCGCAGTTGCAGCATCGCCGCGAACCGCTCGCCCGGGTCGTCGAGATTGATCCCGCCGACCTCCGCGAGCCGGCGCAGGCGGTACCGGAAGGTGTTGGGGTGCACATACGCCGCCGCCGACGCCGCGGCCACGTCGCCGAACGCGTCCAGCCAGCACCACAGCGTGTGGACGAGCCGTGACTGGTGCCGGTCGTCGTAGGCGAGGAGGCGGGCGATGGGACCGGTCGCCACATCCCCGCGCGAGGCGGCCAGATCGGCGAGGTCCAGCATGAGCGCGTCGACGTGGACGTCTTCGGCGGTGGTGACCCGTCGGGCGCCCGGGTTGGTGAGCAGCACCCGCAGCGCCCGGTCCGCGCCGTCGCGCGAGCGGCTGAGGCCGGTGCCGTCGAGGGCGGGCGGGCCGATGCCGATCGCGGCCGCCACCCGGTGCCCGGTGCGCTCCAGGAACGTGGCCGCGACGCGGACCGACCGTTCCTCGAAGTCCGCCCCGTTCCCGGGCATCGGCACGATGCCGTAGGCGACGTCGCCCAAGAGTGCCACGGCTGAGCGTGCCTGGACGGCGCTCAGATGCATGGCCAGCGCGTCCGCGATGCGCTGGCGGTCCGCGACCCGGCGCAGATCGTCCTCGGCGAACGGATCACCCGCGAGATCCCCTTCCGGGCCGCCGAACAGACCCAGTGCCAGCACGATCGCGGGCTGACCCTGGAGGCCGAGCCGCGCGATCGCCTCGGGCGCCCCCGTGCCGCCTTCCAGCGCCGTGCTCACCAGGTCGGCCCGCAGCCGTCGTTCGACGTCGGCACCCGCGCGCAGCCGGAGCATATGGAGCGCGACGACTTTGCCGGCGTCGATCAGCGCCTGCGTCCGTTCCCCGGACAGGGGTCCGGGCACCGCCGCCCAGATCGACCCCAGGATCTCGTCGCCGGCCCGCACCGCGAGCGCCACCCGTGGGATGGTCATCGACTCATCGCGCAGCGGAGGGACGTACACAGGGGCCTGATCGCGGTAGATCCGTTCGAAGACGCCGTCGCGTTCCAGGCCTTGAGTGAAGCGTTCCGGCACCTGGCGGCCCAGGATCGTCTCGACGCGTGACTGGTCGGCCTCGTCCTGGCGGCCGGAGAAGGCCAGCACCCGTGAGCTGCGGTCCTCGATCGTCACGGGCGCGTCCAGCAGCGCGGCGACCGCGTTGGCCAGCGCGAAGAGGTCACCCGACGGCATGCCGCCGAGCGTCTGCGGAGACACGTCGCCGACGTCACCCTCCACGAGCAGGGTCCGGAGCATGGCGGCGACCTGTGCCCACGAGGCGCCCCGGGTGAGTCCGAGGAGCGCGACGCCGGACAGGTCGGCGGCCCGCCGGACCCCGGCTGTCGGGATGAACGGGGACCGGACGACGAGCGCCGCCGCGCCCTTGTGGCCGAGGTCGTGCAGGAGGCGTACGACGTCGTCCGGTTCATGGACCCCCACGCCGAGGACGACGGCCTGGGCGGGGAACTCCGATGCGTCGAGCGGGTCGTGTATGACCACCCCGCCGAGCCGCCGGCGGGCGCTCCGGCCGCCCGCGATGGACTCCAGCAGCATGTCCCCGAGGTCGTCGAGGACACGTGCCAGGCTGGTATGTGGTTTGCCGGGCACCGGTGTCAGCACCACCTGAAGGTAACCCCGGACGTACCGGGACCCGTTGGTCCGGTCCAACCGAAGTTACCACCGATTTCGTACGGTGTTATGAACCGATCCAGACTTTCGAGGTGGTGACGGCCGCCAGCAGGTCCGGAACCGGGGACACGCCCAGGCCGGGCCCCGACGGCACGGGCAGGTGCCCGTCGCGCAGGACGAACGGCTCGGTGATGTCGGTCCGGTAGAACCGGTCCGACGCCGACGTGTCGCCGGGGAGCGTGAAGCCGGGCAGCGAGGCGAGCGCGATGTTGGCCGCCCGCCCGAGCCCTGTTTCGATCATGCCGCCGCACCACACGGGGATCCCGTGGGCCGCGCAGACGTCGTGCACCCGCCGGGCCTCCAGGTACCCGCCGACACGGCCGGGTTTGATGTTCACGATCCGGCAGGCGCCGAGCGTGATCGCGTCGGCCGCGGACCGGGCGGAGACGATCGACTCGTCCAGGCAGATCGGCGTTCGGATACGGCGGGCCAGCTCGGCGTGGCCGAGGATGTCCTCCTCCTCCAGCGGCTGCTCGATGAGGAGGAGTTCGAAGGGGTCGAGACGGGCGAGGCGGGGCGCGTCGGCCAGGGTGTACGCCGTGTTGGCGTCGACCTGGAGCAGTACGCCGTCGCCGAAGCGCTCGCGGACCGCGCGTACCGGCTCGATGTCCCAGCCGGGTTCGATCTTCAGTTTGATGCGGACATAGCCGTCGTCCAGATAGCCGCCGACGACATCCAGGAGTCGCGGTATCGAGTCCACGATGCCGACCGAGACCCCGCAGGGCACGGAGTCGCGGGTGGAGCCGAGGGCCGAGGCGAAGGACTGGCCACGCGCGCGGAGTTCGGCGTCGAGCACGGCCATCTCCAGGGCGGCCTTCGCCATCCGGTGACCCTTGTACCTGGCGAGGAGGGGCGCGACCATGTGCGCCGTGACGCCGTCCGCCGCCAGGACCGCCGGTATCAGGAAGTTCCGCAGTACGTGCTCGGCTCCGTCGACGTACTCCGAGGAGTAGACCGGCCCCGTCATCGCGACGCACTCGCCCCAGCCCTCCGCCGACGGCGTCACGACGCGCAGGAGCAGCAGATCACGTTCGTCCTGCGTGCCGAACGACGTCCGGAACGGGGCCACCAACGGCATCCGGACACGCAGGAGTTCCAGACCGTCGAGCTTCATGTGGACCACTCCCTTGAGATCACGTACCTGCCGGCGCCGTCGAATCCGACGACCTTGGTTTCTTCCTCCGCCATCAGGCCGCTCAACACCTCCCTCAGCGCATGGCGCCACGCCCGGCTCCGGCCCGGGTCGGTGCGCCGGAGCGCCTCGATGTCGGGCGGTACGGCGACGAGGACGACCGGCCCGTCCGTCGGGCCGGTGCGCGGCCCGCCGTCGAGTCCGACCGACAGAGCGAGCGCGGCGCCGTTCACGTTCATGTCCGCGACACCCACATCGACGTCGATGTGGACGCGCGGAGGCTCACCGCGCGCGGCGGTCGACACCGCGGGGTCGGCCAGCTCCCACCGGACCAGCAGCCGGTCGGACTCGCCCGATCCGTTGATGCCGTCGCGCATCGGCCCGTAGAAGTCCGGCAGGTAACACGCGGGGCGGGCGGCGAGTTTGGCCAGGTTGAAGTGTGCGTTGCGCCGAACGAGGGGGTCGAACGTCCAGGTGACGAGAGAGACGGCGTGGAGCAGCGCCCAGGCGCGCTGATGCAGTTTCAGGGCGAAGCCGATACCCCGGCCGCGTCCTCGGGGCGCCACTCCGGTGATGTGGCTGTGCAGGCTCGCCTCCGCCGGGTTGCCGAAGAAACCGACGCAGGCGCCCAGGAGTTCACCGTCCTCGTACGCGCCCGCGACAGGGTTGCCCGCGGAGGTCATGGCCCGCAGCAGCTCCGTCGTCACCGGCTCGGCACCGGCGCCCCGCTGCCAGATCGAGCCGAAGAGTCCGGCGACCTCGGCCAGTTCGGCCACATCCGACAGGTCCCTGATCACCACCCTCGACGCGGCGGCGGCCAGTGTCGCGGCGGCCACCGCTTCCGCTCGCACGGCCGGGGAGACCAGCCTGGGCACGTTCGTCGCGAGATCTGTCACGGGACGCTCCTTTCCGGACCCGCCGGGCCCGTCTCCGAGGTGACGCACCAGAAGGGCGCCGGATTCGTCGTGCCGCACGGGTTCACCTCGGCGACGTGGCGCCGGTGGCGCCGGCTGTGTCGGCTGTGTCGGCGTCGGTGGCCGGGGCGGTCCCGTGGGCGTTCGCGCCGTCGATCACGGCTTGGATCAGAGCCGCCAACAGCGCCGTACGCCGGGGCAGTTCGGCGACGACGACGTGTTCGCCGTCCGCGTGCGCCCCGCCACCCACGGCGCCCAGTCCGTCGAGGGTGGGAATCCCGAGGCCGGCGGTGAGGTTCCCGTCCGACGCGCCCCCCACGGCGGCGGAGGTGAGCGCGCCGAGGCCGAGTGACGCGGCGAGCGACGCGGCGAGGCCGAACAGCCCCGACGACGCCTCCGCGTGGAGCGGCGGGCGGTTGATGCCGCCGGAGATCCGGATCCGCGCGTCCGCCAGTACCGGTCTCAGTTCGCGTACGGACCGGTCGACCCGCCGCTGCTCCGCCGAGTCCCACACCCGCACGTCGAGCGCGACGCTCGCGCGGGCGGGAACGGTGTTGGTCGTCGTACCGGCGGAGAGGGCCGTCGGAACGACGCTCGTGCCACGTTCCGGGTCGGCGAGCATGGCGACGGCGAGAATCTGGTGGGCGATCTCCACTCCGGCGTTCACGCCCTTCTCCGCTTCGAGCCCGGCGTGCGCGGCCCGTCCCTCCACGTCGATCCGGTACAGGGAGACGCCCTTGCGACGACACTTCAGCGCGCCCCCGTCGGCCGACGCCTCCAGCACGAACACCGCGTCGCAGCCGCGCGCCTCCTCCTCGATCAGGCGCCGTGACGACGGCGAGCCCACCTCCTCGTCGCCGGTGATCAGGATCGACAGCCCCGCCCGGTCACGGACCGAGGCGGCGGCGTGCAGCGCCATCACGACGCCCGCCTTCATGTCGAAGCAGCCCGGCCCGCGCAGCACGCCGTCGCGGACCGAGTACGGGTGGGTCTCCAGCGAGCCGATGGGCCACACCGTGTCGTGGTGCCCGAGCAGCAGTACGCGCGGCGTCCCGCCGAGCCGCCACCTCAGATGCGTACTCCCGTCGACCACGACGCGGTCCGGTTCGGCGTCGAGCAGCCGGCGTCCGATGGCCGCCACCACGTCCGCGCTGCGGGCGACGGCCTCGTGGTCGGACGACGGAGACTCGCAGCGCACCAGGGTTTCGATGTCGGCGAGCAGGTCCCGTACCACCGCGTCAACGCCTGTCGCGGTCATCGCGGCTCACCCCGCAGCGGTCGGCCCAAAAGCGCGTCGGTCCGCAACTCGACTTCCACGAGCACCGGTTCACGTTCGCCGGATCCGGACATCACGACGCTCGACGGGGGCAGGCACCCCTCATCCGCGACCGTTCGGAGTCGAGGAAGGCGCCCCCGATCGCCGTACTTCCGGCTCCGTACGGATACACCTCGACGGTCACCCGGGAGCCGGAGCGCCGCGAGCGATCCAACGCCGTCGTCACGCCGTCCATGGCCTGGAGCCGCTGCCCCGCGACCGAGTGCACATGGCTCCGCGCGGGTCGTCGAACCCCGGACCGACGACCCGCCCCGTCATGCCGGGGGCCGCACACCCCGGCGGTGCGACGAGCCCTGCGCCGAGGGCCCCGGCCACGCCGCCCGGCACAACCACGTCGGCCACGCCGAACGAACCCGGTTTCCGGGTCGATGACACGGCCGCCGCGCAAGAGTGTCTGCATGCCTTCATCTCCTCAACAACGCGCTGGAGCACCTGCTGTCGCCCCAGACCCTAGGAGGGGACCGGCGACCACTGTTCGTCCAACCTGACGAATCCGTGGGGGTGTGTCGGGGCACCGGGACGAACGACTGGATCGTCCGGCGTAGTGGTTCGAACAGGTACTGGGCGCTGTTGGTCAGGGCCCGCCAAGGCCGCGTCGGCGAGCACGGCCGGTGCCCACCGGGTGGTCGACCACCGAAAACGGTTGCTTGCGGCTCTCGCCGTGATCATCCCTTGCTTCGTTCCGCCGGACGAGTTGAAGCCCGCCGCCGGCGAGCTGGCTGGACCTGCTCTTCCCGTCCCCTACGGGCTTCCATGACGAAACCGATCCGCGGCGCGACATGCGCCTGGGTCGTGTCTTCAAAGTCCCGCCTGCCCGGCGACGCCCGGCACGCACGCTCGCCGCGTTGTCGGATCACCCCAGTACGTCCAGTACTGGGGAGACCCTCCGCCTTGCGATCGCACGCACCGGACGCCGCCAGGCCCGCCCTACGGGCGGACGGCGCTACTTTGAAGACACGACCCAGGCCGCGAGACTCGACCGCACCCATGTCCGGTCTTCCGTGAGGTACGTATCCACCTTCAGACCCACCTCTGCGAGAGCATCCTCGAACTGCTCCTTCGTCAGCGGCCGGGACACGAACGTCTGGGTCCACGTGGCGTCCGGAAACGCGCACTCCGCGTGCACCGAGTTCGCCCCATCACCAGTCGGCTCCGACGACACGATCCGCACCGTGTAACCGCTGGGATCGACACGCTCACGCGGCAGGTTCGTGTGCCAGTCCGCACCCTCCCGTTGGATCAGCACGCAGCCGCCCACCGCGAGGTGCCGTACGCAGGTACGCAGCAGCGCCCGCCGCACTTCGACGTCTCCGACGTGCACGAGGAACGACGCGAGCATCACCGCGTCGAACGTCTCGCCCAGATCGAGCTCCTCTGATCGGCCCATCCATCTCGGCGGCGAGGTCCAGCAGACCTACAAGATGAAACGCGGCGTCCGCCGCAACCCCCCGGAGGGTGCGGCGGACGCCTCAAGCTGTCCGGCGTACGACGGTCAGCCGCCGAGGATGGCGTCCTCGACCTGTGCGGCGGCGTTGGCATGGCCACGGGCGTTGGGGTGGACGAGGGCCCAGGTCGGGGGCTGGAGGCGCTGCAGGATGCCTTCCGTCCACTTCTCCTGGCCGGGAGCGCAGACGCTGTGGCCCTTGCTGGACGAGTAGATGTCGACGTAACGGTCGCCGTGCGCGGCGGTGACCTGCTGGATGATGGCGTTGAGCGGCTCAAGAGCCGATTCCCGCAGCCAGTTCAGGTCCGCGTGTCGGGTGGTGGAGAACTGCAGAGGGTTGCTGTACAGGCAGTTGGCGGGGTCGTCGGGGATGACCGTCGGGTAGCCGACGGTGATGACCTTGGCGAAGGGAGCCTTCGCGTGGATCGCCGTCAGCATCTGGTCGTACTCGCGACGGACAGTCTCAAGGCGGGCCGGCATGCCGGCCTCGAAGTGGTCCTTGCAGGGGCTGGAGCCGACGGATCCCGTGGGGCCGAGCTCGATGCACTTGCCGAGGAGTTCACCGAAGCCGAGGCTGTTGCCGCCGACCCCCACGCTGACCAGGTCGGTGCTGGGGGACAGGGCGTCGATCTGCGGGGGGACGGGCGCGAAGGGGTAGTCGGGGTCGCTCTGGTCGATCAAGCCGGGGATGTGGAGCTCGTAGCCGGTCGGCGTCTGCTCTTCGCGGTAGACGTTGGCGATGGTCGCGCTGCCGCAGCTGACATTGCGCAGGTGGACCAGCGAGCCAAAGTCCCGCCTGATGATCTCGGGGTAGGACTCGGTGGTGCGCTGACAGCCGTCGCGGGGGTACTCGAAGGTGTCGCCCGCCGCGGGGATGGCGCCGGCGGTGTAGGAGTCACCGAGCGCGACCCACTGCAAGCTGCTTGCCGCTGCGGCGGCCGGGGCGGACGCTGATGTGCCGGCACCGAGCAGGCAGAGAGCCGCAACCGCTGCGGCTCCCGCCAGCTTCTTACGAAATCGGGGCATGCTGAAATCTCCGTCAGGACATGGTGGTTGACAGGACAGCGACTCCGGCGCCGGGTAGCCATGCAGATACTAAGAGTGCCGATCATGGCGTCGGTAGTAGATCCAAATAGATCGTCTTTTCACATCAAATCGGCCAACCCTGCCACACCAGCGAACTCCTCCCACGCCGAGGTGCCGATCAGCAGCACCGGCCACCGGTTCCTTTGCTATCGCGGGCGGGTGTGCGCGGTTGGTGGTGGAGGTGCTGGTGAGCAATGGACGTCACCGGCTGTTGACGGTGACCCGCATGAGGTGATCACGGCATGGTCAGGCGCGCGGGCCCCGTGAGTTGGCCAACGCCTCACGGCATTCCGGGCATCGGCACCCATGCCGTCGGTAGGCGGAGAGAGCCGTGATCGAGCCCCGGATCCCGTCCCTCCAGGAGCGCGGCATCCAACGCCTCAGCCCACTCCGGCTCGTACGTCCGCCGGCCGGAGGGCCGTTGTGACGGTCCTTACGCGGGGGCAGCGATCCTCCTGCTGCTGGGCGCCCGGAACCTCTCCTCCGCCGCGCTGCTGCACCAACCCCGCCATCGGAAGCTTTGCCTCAGCCGAACTCGCTTTGCCGCGCTGTTCCCTCCTCGGGCCAGTGGGGCGGATCCTGGACGGAGGGGAGGTGGTCGCCTCATGCTCGACGACGGGCAGCGGCTCGTGGTGATCGGGGTGTCGAATTCGACGTTCTTTCCCGGGCCGTTGAGGGGGACAGGGTGCTCGTACTACCACGTCGGGCGCTCGCACGGGGGCATGCTCGGCTGGAATGCCGTCCGGGGCACTTCGGCCGAGCAGGCCGAGTGGCGGGCGGCCGCGGACCGGTTCTACGGCGCAGTCGGGGAAGCGGAGAACGCGTATGGGGAGGTCGTCCGGGGGAGAGCCCGCCGCCTGCCGGGCGCGCGGCGCAGGAAGGAGCGAGCGGCGGGGCGGTTCCACGAGGCGATGGCAGCCGCCGAGGAGGACTACGCGCCGGTACGTGCGGAGATCGAGCGCCGTTTGGCCGTCGAGGAGGAGCAGGCACGCCGGGATCGGGAGGAGCGCGAGCGCCGCTGGGAGGCTGAACGGGCAGAGGAAAAGGCACGACGACAGGCCGCCAAGGCCCTTGCGGCAGCACGCAAGGCCCGCTGCTATGAGCTGGCGCGGCGGAGGGTCTGGGAGTGGGCGGTCGTCGAGGACGAGGCGCGAGGCGCGACGGAGATCCGGGTTGGCCGGCATGACGTGCGCGCCGGGCAGCCGCTGCCGGCCTCCTCACGGCGGTCCGAGCGACCGTTGACGGCGCGGAGTCTGGAGCGAAAGCTGCTCGGGCTACGGGACGAGCTGGACCTGACGGACGTCCGGTGGGAACAGGCGGCGATGGATCGCGTGGTGGCGGAGTGCTCGACCCCGGACGACCCCGTGCCGTTCGAGGTCTGGTGGGCGACCGTCACCGCGCGCCACTGGCACTCCTCCCGGCAGGTGCCGCCGCCCTCGCCGCCCCCGTCCCCGCATCCTCCGGACGGCCCGGGCCGTGCGTACGGCCACTCCGGCAGCGACTACGGAGGCATCGGAGGGGACTTCGGCGGTGGTGGATACGGCGGCGGGTTCAGCGGAGGCTTCGGCGGCGGCTACTGAGCCCCGCTCCGACAGAGCCGCGGCACTTCCCCCTGAGGTGCCGTTCAGGCCGGCATCCCTGCTTCTGGACACGGACCTCGACGAGTCGAGCGCGATGTCGGCCGGCCGTACGAAGCGACGGCGTTCTGGTCGGCCGACCCGCGCGGGAGCAGGGCACCACCGAGCAGCAGGCCGCCGAGGGTGGCGTCGGCCGGAGTGAGGCGTCCCTCGGCCACCCCGCGGCCGGCCCGATGGAGGAGCAAGGCGCCGTCGGTGCGGGGTGCCCCGAGTCGATTGAAACCTGGTAACTGGCGCCACCATCCGTCGGTGTCCCGCCCGCGAGTCGGCAGGCGGGCTTCGACAGTGCGGCCCCCCGGGAGCGTGACGGTCACACGCGGCGGACGTCCCCGGCCTTACCCCTGGTGCCCTGGTGTGTATCCGGCTTCGGTGCCATGAAGTCGAGCTCGACGGCAGTCAGGACCCGAACACTGCGATCAGGAAAGTCGATGTGCCGGTAGATTTCGTTGTGATGGGCGATTGACTGGTCCGGCAGGGCGAAGTCTGTCGGCTGAGTGCGAACGGATGTGGTGTGTCCGTCCGCCACGAGGACCAGGTCGTAGCCATGGCTGAGTGCCTGGCGTGCCGTCGTTTCCACGCAGTTCTCCGTGGCAAAACCGGTGACCAGGACCTCGGTCACGCCGAGGCGGACCAGCGCCTCATCGAGATCGGTGTCCAAGAAGGCGTCAGCGGAGGTCTTCGTGACCACCAGCTCTCCGTCCCGCGGCGCGAGTTCAGGCAGGGCGTCGCCGCATCCTTGTTGTCGAACTGTGATGACGGGAACGTTCGAAGCACGGGCCCGAAAGCTGAGACCCGCGATGGTTTCGATGGTTCGGTCAGGGAGGTGCATGATGGGCATCATCTCCTCCTGCATGTCGATGATGAGGAGCGCGGCACGGTGTGGCATCAGTGGCATCGGCCCACCGTAGCTTTGGTGCTCTCCCAACGGCACCGGTCGTGAAACGGGGGCATGGTTCTGTGCCTCAACCACGTCGCGGAGTAGGCGACGGACATCGTCACAGCAACGCCTCGCTTCAGGACTTCCGCGCGCGGTGTGTACAGCGCATCGGAGCTCGAAGTGCTGTGTCTTACCAGAAGATGGTGAGGACCGCCGCTAGGAAGGTGCACTGGGCGCCGAGCTGGATCCAGAGCGCGGTCCTGCGCACGGCGCCATGTCCAGGGCAGAGAACGACCACCCAGGCGATGCCGGTGATCAGGAGACTTCCCTCGTACACCCAGCCCGGGGTGGTACCGCAGTTCTCGTTGTAGGCGATGCAGCTGGACACGTTCTCGCCGGTGAGTGCGAGGATTCCGGCCAGGATCGTCGCGGGCAGCAGAAGGATGGCCGAGATGGTGGACCACGCGCGGAGCCGCCGTCCGCCGTCGGCGGTGAGCTCAGGAGTGGCAGGAGCGGCGGGGAGGCTGGTTTTCATAATCCTGATCCAACCGGAGCGGTTCGCACGGTGGATGGGCAAAGCTACCCAACAGGCCTCCGCACAGCTACTCAGCTTGTTCTTTAACCCCCTGGTGCTTCCCATGGCCTGTCACATGTACGGTGCCGTGGTGACAGATGGGCTGTACCCACGGCTGGCGGAAGCGTTTCCGGCACTTGCTACCGAGATCGCTGAACTGCTCCGTGCTGAGGGTGAACCGCTGGCCGAGGTGGTCGCTGACTTGCCCTACTACGGCCCGTGCACATGTACCGCAACTTGTGTCAACCTGCTGACTTCGCCGCCCGGTTCGTCGGGTTCCTCGTTGATCCAACTCGAACGCGATGGCGTGGACATCATCTGGCTGAGCTTGGATCCCTCCCGGGCCACTATCACCGACATTGAAGTTCTGGACGGGCGCGATCTCGGCCCGCACGCCCAGCGATCTGGTTGAGCACGTCACTTCCGCTGCCCGCCGGACACTCAAGCGGCCCAGGGCTGATCACATGACGGCCTCGAACGGGGCAGGCCCGGAAGCATGGCGGCACCCGCAGGTCTATTGGCGCTCGCTCTTCCTCGTGGGTTCCTTCGGCACCCAGTCCGGAATCCTCCTCCCAGCTTGCGCCGCCATCTGCCACACCTCGGTGAGGCTGTTCCAGTCGTCGGTGTACTCCAGTTCCCAATACCTGGCCAGTTGCCACAGCGCTTCGGCATGGCCGGATACCTCAACTGCTCTGGCGAACAACTGCTCCGCCTGGGCGTCGAACCCAAGGCGTCCGGCCTCCAGCCCGATCAGGCACAGTTCGTCCGGTGTACGGGCCTGGCGTGCTATAGCCGCCCAGAAACTGGAAGGAGGAACTGCGCTTCCTCGCAGCGGTGCGGCGGGCTCTTGCAGATAGTCGGCAAGGGTGTGGACGTCAGGCTCGGCCCCCATTCCATCGGCAAGGGGGACGAGGTTGAGGGCACGGGCGACCCCCTTCCTGAGCTCGTAGGCGTAGTCCAGTGCTCTCCGTCCCCAGTCGTGCGGGGGTTCGGCTCGTTCGTGCGCTCAGAGGCACCCCCGGTGCCGCACCGAGCAGAGACGCGGTCGTTGGCCTGCTCGTGCCCAGGCGGCTGGCGTCGATCGCGGCTGTCAGAATCGCCTTGCCGTAGGGGCAGGTGGCATGGAGCCAGTGGTCCAAGAGATCGGGGCCGGCCGCAAACGTCTGCGTGAGGGCTCCGCGGTAGGAGGCGGATACGAGCACCGCATTGAGTGCGGAGTCTTCCTCCGCCTTGCGGTAGGCCTCGTCCAGCGACTGGCCGGTGAACTCCTCCGGCACGTCGATAGCGGACCATGGGCGTAGCAGGGCTCGGGCGTCGGGGTGGGTGTCCTGCTCGTCCCGCGGGGACGCGGTCAGCCGCGTGTAGGCGCTCGACCATATGATGGCGAGGACGATGACGGGTCCCCGTCGCTTCAGCAGCCGACGTAGAGATGCAGCCGCTTCCTCACCGGCAGGCTGTTCGAAGGGTTGTTGAGCATCGTCGAGCCACAGCACCGTCTTCTCGGTGATGGCATTCACCTTCACAGCGGCGATCAGCGCATCCCCCGGTCTTGGGGTAGATGAGGTGCCAGTCGGGAAGGTGCCGCTTCACGGCCTCGTAGGCCGTGCGCGTCTTCCCCGTGCACGATCCGCCACGAAGCACCAGCAGTTCTGCCTCCGAACCGCCGGCGATGGTCTGCAGACGACTGATGTCCTCGTCGTGTGGGCGTTGCACATAGGCGGGCAGCACGAACGCGGCTGAGGCACGCTGCCTACTGAGGGTGCGGCCGCTGCATGCACGTTCAACTGCCGGGCGTCCCAGTCCACCACAGGAATGGGCTGGTCCGGCAACGCGGCGATCCGTTCCCGAGCCGTATGTCCTGCGCTCACGCGTTGCGATCTCTTGGAGGCGGCCCGCTCCCCGCGCAGACCAGCCCGAGCTGCCTGAGCGTCACTTTGCGCGGCCGACCAGTTCACGCGGGCGACACGAGCGACAACCTCTGGGCTCGCTCGGTGGTCCTGCCTGGCCCGGTCGACGATCAGTTCGGCCACCTGCTTCACCCCATCGATCTCATCCGGGATGGAACCGGGATGGAACCTTGTTTCAGCCGGTCGTGAACGGTGCTGCTGGCCACGCCTGATTGCTTCTCAAGATCCCTCCAGGAAGGACCCGTCAGCGTGCGCAGTCGGCCAAGTGAGAGAAGGAGGTCCGTGAAGTACTGAGCTGGTCCGTCCCTGCTGCCGTTGCTCAACTGCCTCGCCCCACCGGCTGCTCGGGTGATGGTGTCCGGACACCTGCCGGACGACTGGTGTCCCAGCGTATGCCTTCGACCAGCAACGGAGGGGCGGTTGCACCGATGCCGTCCGGCTGGAGTGCCGGACAGCTCCCCTGGTTGCGAGTGTCACGCAGGCCGCCCGAGTTGCGGGCAGGCGGGAATCACTCCGGGATCAAAGGGGAACTCATCCACTTCACACCGACGCGCGTCGTCTTCATCGTCCTGCTCCTCATCGCGGTCGCGCTGGTCGCCACTGGCATCGCGGTCATCGCGGGCATGCTCCACCGTTTGGACGGAGCATCCGTTCCCGCGGCATGCCTGCGAGGGGAACCGCCTTCGCCGCGGTCATGACGCTGGCGCTGGCCCTCCTGACCCTGCTCAGCGCCTGGCTGCTGTAACGATCCACGCTCAGCACCGGAGGAGGACGACACCATTCAGAAGGGCGTTCGACGCACCCGGCGAACCCAGGTTCTTTCTACTTGTCAACCAGCCTGGACACGTTACCGCCGTCTGGAACGCTGTCGCCTCGGCCTGGCCAACCCCCAACTGAGCATGCGCCCGTTCCAGACCATCGCAGAACGCTGGAGCTTCACCACCCCGACCCACTTCAGCCGCCTGTTCCGGAACCACGTAAGGGATACCGCCCCGAGACCACGGAAACGTGCCGCAGACGGAGTGTGCGAATCGGCAACAACCGTGCGCGGAGTGGCAAGGAAGCGAGCCATTGGGGTCGGCATCCTGAGAGCCGATCGCTCAAATGGTCCTTGGCCACGATGTTCTCGCTAAGCGCTGAGTTGTTGGTCCAGGACACGAAGGTCATCTTTCTGACCGCAAGGGGGAGACGATGCGCATATGGGGGACGTTGGCCCGGCCCCGGGGAGTAAGGGAGACGATCAGCAGGACAAGGCGTGGCTTGCGGCTCACCGCGAGAGCAGCGCTGGCATTGCTCGTGACGGCAGGAGTGATGACATCCGCGCACGCCACCGAATCCAGCGGGATGTCAGGGGAGGGGCAGACCGCCCAGGCTTCTGTGGTCCGCAACCGCATCATGTCCTGGAACTCCAACGGACAGAACCTCGGCACACCGCAGCTCGTCGCTGATCAGATACGGCGCTTCAAGCCGCAGATCGTGCTGCTGCAGGAATCATGCCGGGGCGAAGTGGACGACGCTGTCAAGCTCTTGAAGCGACAGGGGCTGGTGTACGAGGCTCATCACGCGGACTGGCCCGACCTTCCTTGTTGGGGACAGCTGGAGTCGGCGGTTTTGGTGGCCAAGGGCACGAAGATCTACGGAAGTGTCGAAACCGCGCTCTACGACGAAAGCGACGGGATCGAGAGGCGGAAATTCACGATGTTCCAGACCCGCCTGGCGGGCAGGAACGTCCGAGTGTTCAACACCCAGCTCAGCGACGGCGGCGATGCCAACCTGCGCCATTCTCAGCTCCTTCAGCTGACGAAACTGACCCCCGGCACGCCGAACGCGATGGTCGCCGGTGATCTCAACGCCCAGCCCTGGTATTGGGAGATGGCGCCGATCTGGGCGCAGGGGTTCGCGGACGTCGACCCGTACTGCAAGAAGACCTGGGACCGTCGCTGCAATGGCACGCAGGTCAAGTCAGGCAAGAAGTTCGACTACATCCTCACCAGGGGCGCGGTGCGCTCCCGCGCATGCATACTGCACACGGTGAACCTGGACCATCGGGTGGTGGTCAGTGACATGACCGCTGGTCCTGCCTCCCACAGGCCCTGCCGCCTGGTCTGACCAGGCAGTCGCTGCGCCCGGCGCCGCCTATCACGGTGGGGTGCCGGGCCCAGCCGCAGCGGTTGCGCGAACAGCATGGGCAGATGCCGGGACGCTGACGGCTTGGTTCTTTGGCTACCGGAGCGTGCCGGAGGTGGCGCCCCGCGTCGGTGAGAAGATCATCTGCCTCACGTTGAATCACCACGATGCCCTCTCCCTGATCCTCCATGCTCCCCGGAGACGACGGGTGGACGAGGAGGACCGCGTTCCGTGGGAAGGCGGATGCAGGGTCCGAAGCGCACGAACTCGGCGCGACCAGCTATGACTTCCGCGGCATCACCGGCACCCTGGACGAGAGCGGCCGCAGCAGGGCGACATCACTCCGTCGACTCAAGAATGCGATCGAGTGTCCGGCCTCCCATCCTGCTCATCGTCGGATTGCTCTCTACGTAGTACCAGACAGTTCCCATCGCTTGTACGAACGCCCATGCCTTTCCGCGCTCCCACTCCAGGTCGTCGCATCCCAGTGCCCGCCGGAGTACTTCTCGCGGACCCCGCTGCAACAGGTGCCAGGCACCGACCAGATCCAGTGCGGGGTCGGCCGGGCCGAAGCCGCCGGTGTCGAGTACGCCGCTGAGCCGGTCGCCCGTGACCAGCACATTGCCGGGGATCAGGTCACCATGGCTCATCACGTCGGCACCCGTGCGTGCCAGCTCCCTCAGGCGGCTCCACACTTGGCGCAGCCGGGGCACGTCGAGCAGTCCCTCGCTCTCCCCGAAGCACTTCTCCACCCATGCGTCGTGCTGAGTGAGAACGCCGCCCCGACCGCCGCCGCTGAAGAGCCGTCCCCGCGTCTCGGCCTTTCGGAGGGCGGCGATGAAAGTCGCGAGGTCCTGTGCGAAAACCTCCGACGCACTCGGGTCGGCGTCCGAGGCGACCGTTCCCGGTAGCCACGTCTGGACCGACCACGGCATGGGGTAGCCCGCTCCAGGTTCTCCCAGGGCGATGGGTTGCGGGGTGGGGAACGGAGACACCTGCGCCAGCTCCGTGCTCGCTCGGGCCTCCTGCTTCAGAACCGCCAGCCCCTCAGTGGCATCGGTCAGACGCAACGGGAAACGTGCCGAGAGGTCGTTTCCGATGCGGAAGATGGTGTTGACAGTCCCGGTCGACTGCAGGAGTCGGATCTCCTTGCCGCTCCACTGAGGGAACTGTTCCTGAATCAAGGTCGCGACCGTTTCGGTGGTCACGTCCACTTGATCATCGTGCATGGTCATCTTTCGCATGCTCTTTCATTAGTCCGGCGTCCGGAACTCATCCCGGCGATACGGCCAGGTGTTGAGGCGGGTTGTCCCTCCAGAAGACCAGATCACCCGGGACAGCGGCCAGTATTTTGTAAGCCTGGAACCAGATGCGCCCGTAGTAGGCGTGGGAGGCGGATCAGGTTCTCAGGCTTGCCGGCGCGGAGATGGGAGGCCCGGGGCGGGCCGCGGCCGCTTCGGACGTCGTGCCGGCGAGCACAATCGCGTTGTCACCGGAAACCCGTCGTAGAGGAGGGCCGGGGGCCAGTCTCAGCACCTCTCGGTAGGGGAGACATCACTGATGCGTGCATGTGCCGCATCCGGAAGGCGTCGGCGCGTGCCCAGGATCCGCCTCCAGCAGACGCGAGCCGACCACAGGGCGCGGTGCGCGACCCTGCCCGGTTCCGTCGCCCCGCCCGCCCCCCGGCTGGGACTCGGACAAGCAGCGGAGGCACGACCTGCCGCGTGCGGGTGCGCCGGACCTCGGAGTTGCGCCGATCGGATGGCTTCCGGGCGCGCGTCTGCGGCGGCCGGCCGACGCGGCGTGATGATCGCTGACGGTCGGGCTCGTCGCGTTCCCGTGCGCCGGGCGGCCTGGAGGCAACCGTGCGGATCCTGCTTGTCTCAAGCGCGTTCAACAGTCTGACCCAGCGCGTCTTCGTCGAACTGCGCGATCGCGGTCACCTGGTCGGCGTCCAACTGGCCCTGGGTGACGACGTGTTACGGGAAGCCGTGCGGCGGTACGCGCCCGAGCTGATCCTGGCGCCCATGCTGACGAGCGCGATCCCCGCCGACGTGTGGTCCGCACACACCTGCCTCATCGTCCATCCGGGGCCGGTCGGCGACCGTGGGCCCTCCTCGCTGGACTGGGCCCTCCACGAAGGCGCCCCGCAGTGGGGCGTGACCGTCCTACAGGCTGACGCGGTGATGGACGGCGGCGATGTCTGGGCCACCGCGTCCTGCGCGGTGCCGGCGGGCGTCACCAAGAGCGGCCTCTACCGGGGTGAGATCTCCGACGCGGCGCTTGAGGCCGTGCTGCTCGCCGTCGAACGGGTCGCTTCCGGCGACTACGTACCGCGACGCCAGGCGGATCTGTCGGCCGTCGGCCACACGCGTCCGTACTTCGCGCAGAGCCTGAGGCGCGTCGATTGGCAACGGGACGGTACGGCAGCGGTGCTACGGGCGTTGCGAGCCGCCGACTCACAACCCGGGGTCGCCGACGAACTCTGCGGCGCCGAGTGGTTCCTGCACGGAGGCCACCCCGAGTACCGGCTGCGCGGACGCCCCGGCGAACTGCTCGCCACTCATGCCGGCGCCGTCTGCCGGGCGACCGCCGACGGCGCGGTGTGGATTCCCGAACTGCGCGCCCGCAAGCGCCCCGGTGGGCCGTCGGGCATCAAGCTCCCCGCCGTACGCGCCCTCGGCGCGCTGCTGCCGGAGCTGCCGGAGCTGCCCGAGTTGCCCGCGTCGCCGGAGCGGACGGATGTGCCGGGAGTTGGCACGGCGGTGGACGGTGACTCCTGGACGGACATTCGCTACCGGGAGACCGAGTCGGTCGGCGTACTGGACTTCGCCTTTCCCGGCGGCGCGATGAGCACCGACCACTGCCGGCGCCTGCTCGCCGCCTACCGCGCCGCCTGTACGCGCCCCACCTCGGTGCTGGTGCTGGGCGGCGGCCGGGACTTCTTCTCCAACGGCATCCACCTCCATGTGATCGAGGCCGCCGCCGACCCGGCCGAGGAATCGTGGGCCAACATCCAGGCGATGGACGACCTGGTCGAGGCGGTCCTCACGACCACGGACCGGATCACCGTCTCGGCGCTCGGCGGCAACGCGGCGGCCGGGGGCGTGATGCTGGCGCTGGCCGCCGACGAGGTGTGGTGCCGCTCGGGCGTGGTGCTCAACCCGCACTATCGGCTGATGGGTCTCTACGGCTCGGAGTACTGGACGTACACCCTGCCGCGCCGGGTGGGCACGGACGCCGCCCGGCGGTTGACCCAGGAGGCGCTGCCGGTGAGCGCGACGGCCGCGCGGAGACTGGGGCTGGTCGACCGGATCGTCCACTGCGGGCCCGAGGACTTCGCCGGACAGGTACGGGCGCTGGCGGCACGAGTGTCGGCGGATGCGGATGCGGATGCGGAGGCGGCAGTGGCGAGGGCGGGGGCGACAACGGGGGCGACGGAAGTACCGGACGCCCCGCAGCGGACCCGGCCGGAGAACGACCGGTCCGTCAAACCGCTCTCCGCCTATCGCGAGGAAGAACTCGCTCGGATGCGTGACATCTTCTTCGACCCCCGGGCGCCGTACCACGCGCTGCGCCGCGCCTTCGTACGCAAGTGGCGGCCGACCGCCAACCCCGAGCAGTTCGGAGCGCTGCCCGGAGCGCTGCCCGGAGCGGCGACGCGTCCTGGGTGAAGCCCTTCCCACCTGAGCCGACCTTCCGGCCAGTCAGGACGAGGCGAACGACCGCGTCCGCGCTCACCGTGCCCGCCGAGCACAACAACGCAAGCGCCCTCCGCTTTTCGCCTCTGGGCCTTGCTCCCTTCGTGCTCGGTGTGCGACCTTGGTGTCATTCGATCCATGGAAACGTTTCCACGAGGAGGTGGGGCGAATGGCCACGATCAAGGACGTCGCGGCGCGGGCCGGGGTCGCGCTCGGCACCGCGTCCCGGGTGCTCAGTGGTAGCAGCCAGACCTCGGCGGACTCCCGATCGCGCGTGCTCGCGGCCGCGGCCGAGTTGGGATACATCGCCAACGGTCCCGCCCGTTCCCTGCGGCGTGCCCGTACCGATGTGCTGGGGCTGCTCGTGTCGGACATTCGCAACCCGTTCTTCTCCGAGCTGGCTCAGGCTGCCGAGCAGGAGGCACGCCGCCACGGATACACCGTGCTGCTGGCCAACGCGAACGAGGACATCGAACAGGCCGACGACTACCTTCGGACCTTCGCCGCCCAACGCATCGACGGCCTGCTGTTCTCGCCACAGGGCACCGTCTCGCCGCAACTCGCGGCCACGCTGGCGTCCGGACTACCGCTGGTGTTCCTCAACCGCACGATCGAGGCCGTCGACGCCCCGCTGTACGGCACGGACAACGCGCAAGGCGTGGAGCAGGTACTTGCTTGGCTGCAACGCCGGGGTCACCACGATGTCGCCTTCGTCGGCGGCCCGGACACGATCTCCACCGGAGCCGAGCGCCGCGCCGCCTACCTCGCCGGGCGCCAGGCGTACGGCATCAGCGCCGACGACAGGCTGATCGATGCCGGTGACTTCCTGGCCGGTGGGGCATCCGAGGCCATGTGCCGCATCCTCGACCGCGGTGTGACGTTCACCGCCGTGTTCGGCGCGAACGGTCTGACCACTTTGGGAGCCGTGCGCGCGCTGCGCGAGCGGCTGGGCGCGGAGCGGGCCGCCAGCATCGACATCGTCTCCTTCGACGACCTCGACTGGTTCGAGTTCGCGTCGCCGCCCATCAGCGCGGTCCGCAACGACGCGGCGTCGATCGGCCGACTCGGTGTCCGCGGGCTCGTCGACCTCATCGCCGGTCGCGCCGCTCCCGGACAGCGCGTCCCCACCACCTTCGCCGACCGGGCTGTGCGGGACGTCAGGTGAGTGCCCGGACCGACAGGGCCGCTCAGTGGGAGGGCGCCACCTCCACAAGTGACGGAGCCACGCATGGAGTTGGCGCCAGGCGCCGGGTACGCGTCGTTCCTCGTCCTGGACGTCGGCCGCGCTTATGCGGCCGCAACCGCAGTTGCAGCCGCCCCCGTAGCCGTAGCCGTAGCCGTATCCGCAGCCGCACAGCACGCGCGAGCATCGTTCGCTCCCCATGTTCACCGCCGCTCTCACACCCGATCGAGTACTGCACCGTCCGTTGTCCGCCCCGCGGAACCGCAGTGTGACTTACCTGAAAGGACCTGCCGATGAGGGTCGCCCTCGGTGCCGACCACGCTGGATACCCGCTCAAAGACACCGTCCGTCAGGCCATTGAGGCTCTTGGACATGAAGTGATTGACTGCGGTACTCACAGCCGCGACCCTGTCGACTTCCCCGACATCACCCGCACCACCTGCGAGGCCGTGCTTTCCGGCGGCGCCGATCGAGCGGTGCTCGTCTGCGGCACCGGCCAGGGCGCGGTGATGGCCGCCAACAAGCTGCCCGGCATACGCTGCGGCCTCGCCCACGAGCCGTACTCCGCCCACCAGGCCGTCGAGCACGACGACGCCAACGCCATCGCCATGGGGGCCTGGCTGGTCCCGCACGCGCTCGTGCCCGACATCGTCCGTGAGTTCCTCGGCGCCGTGTTCGACGATGACGAGGAAACCCGCCGACGGGTCGCGAAACTCAACGCGCTCGACGCCCTGTCCCCGGCCCAGTGACAGGTCACCCACGCACGCCTTGAGCGGGTGACCGCTCTCTTTCGCCTCGGCATCGAACGCCCAGCTCTCAAGTGATTCCGCCGGGCGCTTGCCCGGCATGCCCGAAAAACTCCGTCAGAGGATTCGGTCTCTCACGTGCGGCCCCATCCTTCGTGCGGCCCCGTCCCTCGTGCGGCCCCATCCTTCTCACCGCGCAGACGCCGGTACCAGTCCGGCGACCTACCCAGGAGACCTTCATGTCCACCAGCACCACCGCCGAACGGCGAAACGTGCTCGGCTCGAAGGACCGCGTGAAAACGGCGATCGCCGCGGCCTTCGGCACCAGTGTCGAGAACTACGATTTCATCGCCTACGGCACCGCCTCCGCGCTCTACTTCGGAGCCGTCTTCTTCCCCGAGAGCGACCGGTTCGTCGGCACCCTGCTCTCCTTCGCCACCCTCGCGGTCGGCTTCGTCATGCGCCCGCTCGGCGGCGCCGTCGGCGGCTACTTCGCGGACAAAATCGGGCGTAAACCCGTGCTTGTCGCGGCGATGATCGTCATGGGCGCCGCCACCTTCCTCATCGGCGTACTTCCGACCTACGAACAGGTCGGTGTGCTCGCACCGATCCTGCTCGTGGTCATCCGCATGATCCAGGGTCTCGCGTTCGGCGCCGAATGGGGCGGGGCGATCACCATGGCCTACGAGCATGCTCCGTGGCACCGCCGCGGCATGTTCGCGGCGATCCCTCAGTCCGGCAATCCTCTGGGGATCGCTCTGGCCAGCGGCGTGTTCGCCTGGAGTGACACGCTGGACGGCGACTGGCGGTGGAGGACCCCCTTCCTGCTCAGCGCCGTCCTTGTGATCGTCGCGCTGATTGTGCGCTCCCGGCTCTCCGAATCCCCCGAGTTCCAGGAGGCCCAGGCCGGCGGCACGACAGAGAAGAACCCGTTTCTCGCTACTCTGGCCAACGACTGGCGGGGCATCCTGCGGGTCATCGCCCTGCGCGTCGTGGAATCCTTCGCCTACTACTCCACGGCGACCTATCTGCTCAGCTACATCACCGAACGCCATCCCGACCTCAGGCCCGTCGCCCTCGGCTCGATCACCGCCGCCAGCGCCCTCGCCATCGCGGTCACCTTCCTCGCGGGTGCGCTCACCGACCGTATCGGGCGCCGCCCCATCTACATAGCAGCCTGCACGGCGGCGATACTCTTCGCCTTCCCGATGTACATGCTCACCAACTCAGCCCGACCCGTGCTCGTGGTGACGGTCTTCATCGTCGGTATCGGTCTCATCCACGCATCACTCACCGGGACCCAGGGCTCTTTGCTCACCGAGCAGTTCCGCACCGCGACCCGTACCTCGGGAGCCTCGCTCGGCTATCAGGTCGCCGCGGCCATCGGTGGCTTCGCGCCACTGCTCGCCGCCGCGCTGGTGGGTGCCTTCGGCTGGCCGGGCGCCGCGCTGCTCTACCTGGGTGCGGCCGTGATCGGCCTCATCGGCATCCTCTCGACCAAGGAGACCTGGAGCCGACGCGAGCGCGAGCGCGTGCTCGTCCTCGTCGCGGAGGAAAGCCGCACTCGGAGCCTTTCGGCGAGGCCGGCAAGTGACACCCTGCCGTCCTCGTCCGATGACCGATGGACCTGAGTGCCAGTGATTTCGGTTGCGTGGGAGCCTAGAGGTCGTCCGGCGTCAGCGACAGCGACGTAGCGCAGGGGCCGTTCGGGTGCGGGTGGTTGTACCGAGGCGCGGAAGTTGTCGCCCCGTTCCACAGCCGAACACAACGCCAAAAGAGGTGGCCTCGTTGTGCACCAGCGAGGCTGGGTCGGCCCTGTGACGCGCCATGCCCACGAGGATCCCGAACCGCTGACCCTGATCCGCCGCTATGTCACACCCGAGCGGCGCTACCTGAAGCTCGGCGGCGGCCTGCTGTGCATGCGGAGTCCCGAGTACGGCCGATTCGTGCGAAATCTCAGCGAGGACGCGGGAGTCATCACCGCGAATGAGATCGCCACCCTCCTTGAGGGCGGGTGGCGGGAGCGGAGGACCGCGGCATGGCTCGTGGCGGTCTCCCGCCGGACCGAGTTCCGTGAGCGCCTCGGGGAACTGCTACTGGCCAGTGAGCACTGCTGTGCCGGGTCGGCCTACTGTGTGGCCCTGGCCAGTTTCGGAACGCCGCGCGACTCCGAAATGCTGGTCGCGTACCTGGATCGCTACCTTCGCCGCCCCGACCTCGCATACGACCAGCCCGTGGCCATGGGCGCTCTCCTGTTCCTCGACCTGAATCTCAAAGGCGACCAAGCCGCCGGTTTCCTGGGCCCGGACGGCCTGTGGCGACAGTGGCTCCAGGATGCGTCCCACATGCGGGACACCATGGACCCCGCCACTTACCTGAGCCTCATACGCCGGCTCTGCGCCTTTGCCGACGAGTGCGCCGAAGCCGACAAGCGCCTCGCCTCACTGCCCTCGTCCACAGGGCGAAGGCCGCCTGACCCGCGCCGACGGCGTCTGTCCTGGGTCGTCAGGTCCGGGGCGGTGGGCTGGCTGGGCACGGTTCCGCCTTCCGCGATGCATGCAAGTACGATCTGTGGCGTGAATATTCGGACTGTCTCTTTCGGCCACCCCGACGCCGTCAAGCTCAACGATCGCGTGCAGTTCGAGTACGCCGAGCGATACGGGGACGAGGGCGACGTCACGCCTCTCGCCCCTGACATGTTCGAACCGCCGCAGGGCCTCTACCTGATCGCCTACAACGATCAGGGCGCCCCGGTCGCCACCGGCGGCTGGCGCACCCAGGAGAAGAACGACGCCGGGTACGCGGACGGTGACGCGGAGATCAAGCGCATGTACGTGACCCCGGAGGCCCGTGGCCACGGCCTGGCCCGGCGGATACTGGCCGCACTGGAGGACAACGCGCGTGCCGCGGGCCGTACCCGCATGGTCCTGGAGACCGGTACCAAACAGCCGGAAGCCATCGCTCTCTATGTCTCCAGCGGCTACGAACCCTGCGCCAAGTTCGGCCACTACCGATTCCACGAACTCAGCCTCTGCTACGCCAAACCCCTGACTCTGGCCGGCGCCACCACCGGGCGAACGCCCACGGGTCTTCCTGCCGAAGCCGCCAGGGTGGAGGCCACGGCTCCCTGACGAGTTCCGCAACAGGATCCTGCCTGTCGCGCGCCTCCCGCGAATCCCGCCCGGTGGGGGCGGGCCGCGTCGCTGTCGGCGGAGGCGCGGCGAGCGGCATGGTGCGCCTCGGGTGCGCGACGGTAGCCCTCCGGACGGGGTCGTCGCTGAACCGCCGAAACGACATCACCCGACGCAGTCTCGGTGAATGCCTGATCCGCGACCGCCGTGGCACGGACTCCTGTGTTTCCGACTCCCGCACCCCGGGCCTACGTACTCCCGCACCCCGGGCCTACGTACCCGCTCTGAACGGTTATTTCGCTCAACCTGTCAGCTCTTGACGTCGGTTGGTCGATAAATTTCGGTTCCTCGTCTTGCTCATGGCCTTCCGCGTCCCTACGTTGAGTGGCGTTCGCACCACGCGCGCCGGGACGTAGGGACACGGACCGGACCGAGCCGATTGCGAGGAATCCCATGGCCGTTTCCCGACGGACCGTCATCGCGTCCGCACTGGCAGGTGCCGGAGTGGCTGCGGGGCTGGGGGCCCAGGCCCAGAGCGCCCAGGCCCAGAACGCACAGGCGGCGGCTTCCCCGCCGGGAGACGTTGTCGGCAAGATCACCGTCGGCTACCAGGGCTGGTTCGCCTGCTCCGGTGACGGCGCGCCCATCAACGGCTGGTGGCACTGGTCGCAGAACTGGGGCCAGTCGCCTTCCCCGACCAATACCGCGATCGTGAGCTGGCCCGACGTACGCGACTACACCCACACCTACCGGACCGCCTATCCGGCGCTCGGCAGCGGTCAGCCGGCCACGCTGTTCTCCTCGTACGACCAGCAGACCGTCGACACCCACTTCTCGTGGATGCGGCAGTACGGCATGGACACCGCCGCCCTCCAGCGCTTCAACCCCAATGGTGGCGAGGGCGCGACGAGGGACGCCATGGCAGCGAAGGTGCGCAGCGCCGCCGAGAAGTACGAGCGGAAGTTCTACATCATGTACGACGCCACCGGCTGGACGAATATGCAGCCGGAGATGAAGGCCGACTGGCTTGAGAAAATGAAGGCGTACACGGCGTCGCCCGCCTATGCCCGGCAGAACGGCAAGCCTGTGGTGGGCATTTGGGGCTTCGGCTTCAACGAGCCCAACAAGGCCTGGTCGGCGCCGGTCTGTCTCGATGTCGTCAACTGGTTCAAGGCGCAGGGCTGTTATGTGATGGGCGGGGTGCCCACCCACTGGCGGAGCGGCAACGAGGACTCACGGACCGGGTTCCTGGACGTGTACCACGCCTTCGACATGCTCTCGCCCTGGATGGTCGGCCGGATCGGGAACATCGCGGGCGCCGACAACTTTTATACCAACGTCAACTCACCCGACCAGGCACATTGCGACGCCCATGGCATCGACTACCAGCCCTGTGTCCTTCCCGGTGATCTCCAGTCGGGGCACCGTGCGCACGGCGATTTCATGTGGCGGCAGTTCTACAACATGTGCCGGCTCGGGGTCGCGGGGATCTATATCTCCATGTTCGACGAGTTCAACGAGGGCAACCAGATCGCGAAGACCGCCGAGAACTCCTCGCAGATTCCCGTGGGTTCGGGTATCCGGGCCCTGGACGAGGACGGTACGGCCTGCTCGTCGGACTACTATCTGCGACTCACCGGGGACGGCGGGCGGATGCTGAAGGGCGAACTGGCACTGACCCCGGTCCGCCCCACCCCGCCGGGCGGCACGACTCCACCGCCGACCGGGGACCTGGCACTGCGCAGGCCCGCGAGCGCGAGCAGCCAGACGCAGAACTACGCCCCGGGCAACGCCGTCGACGGTGACAGCAACAGCTACTGGGAGAGCGCCAACAACGCCGGCTTCCCGCAGTGGATCCAGGTCGACCTAGGCTCGGTCAGCCCGGTGAAGCGCGTCGTCCTGTCGCTGCCCCCGAACCCTGCCTGGACGACCCGTACCCAGACACTGTCGGTCCTCGGCTCGACGGTGGCCGGCGGAGGCGCCATGTCCCCGTTGAGCGCCTCGGCCGCGTACGTCTTCAACCCGGCGAGTAGCAACAGCGTGACGATCCCGGTCGCCGTGGGTTCGTCGGCGCGGTTCGTACGGATCGAATTCACCGGGAACAGCGGCTGGCCGGCGGGACAGCTCTCGGGACTGAGCGTGTACGCGGACTGAGGGCGGGTGCTGATCGCCATGATGCTGGGCGGAAACGCCGGCGGACACCCGGGCTTGGGCTGAACTCGGTGTAACCGTAACCGCGTTGGCTGTTGGTTCGGCAGCGCGGCTGCGCTCAAGGTCCGCCACGGCGTCGACTCGGTCGGCACGTGCCGCTCTCAGCGAATACCGTTCTTGGCCAGCTGACTCAGCAGGGCGTCCACCAGAGGAGGCTTCAGGCCCATCGCCAGGAAGGCCAGGGGCCTGAGGCCGTGCCGCGCGATCTCGACTCGGTGGAAGGTCATGAAGACCGACGCGCCGCTGAGCCGCTTCAGCCCGGCCACCTCGCTCCACGCCACCGCGTCCTGCACGCCGCCGAACAGATTGGTGACGACCAGGCCGTTCGAGTAGAGGTAGCACCGCCTGAGCCCGAATCTGGCGGACAGACGACGCCACGCCAGCGTGAGGCCGAACAGGACCAACACCACCGCTGTCATGACGGCGCCCTTGGCGAACGCCGCCGGGGGCGTGATGGCTGCCAAGCAGACGATCACGATGACGTACAGCACCACGCCGCCCCGCCGCGCCATCTGCGCCAGGCCGCCTCCCACCCCCGCGATGGGAAAACTACCGAGCTTCTCGCCGAGGCCGGGGCCGAGGCCGAGCCCGTCCACGCCATGTCGCATGATGAATCGTCTCCCCTGGAGCAGAGCCATGATCTCCCCATCGATTCGGACCCGGCCATCAGCCAACAAGGCACGGCTGACGGGACAGCGGCAGCGTAACGGCATCGCCGGATTCGAGAGGCCGAGAGAAAGTCCCGGCCGTGTTTCACACAGAGCCACGCCGGTCACGGGCGGGCCGGCGCCGTGTCCGCATGATGAGTTGAGCGAGCAGACGGGTGCGGGGGACCATCCGCACGACCTTGACGTACTCGGTGTCCGCGTGGGCGCCACCGCCCACGGCGCCCAGGCCGTCCAGCGTCGGACAGCCCGCGGCCGCGGTGCAGTTGCCGTCCGAGGCGCCGCCGACGGCGATCCCTCGCAGCGGTTCCTGTCCGAGTTCCGTCGACGGCATCCGTCGCGGCCCTTCTGCGGGTCCTGACCCGCGTGCGCCGCCCTGCCATGCACGACGACTTCGTACCGCGAAGTGCCCTTGCGGGCCGTCTTGAGCGCACCCTCGTTGTCCCTGGACGCCTCCAGAACAAAGGCGGCCGCGCACCCTCGCACGGATTCCACGTATTCCTCGATCAATTGCCGGGAGGTCGCCGAGCCGACCTCCTCGTTCCCGTTGACCGGTATGCCCACTGCCAACTCCCTGTCGTGCTCCCCGTCGTGACGACACATTTCCCCCTCGGATCTCATGGGCAGCGGTGCGGCGGGTCGTTCCCCCTGCGAAGCCCCCCGGTGTGAACGACGTTAGGGCGGGCCTATGCATTCCACCAGCGACTGGATTGCATAGGACCCATGCATCTGGAGAATGGGTTGTGGGAAGACGGGCGGGGCCCGGAGGTTCGTGAAGGGGGAGGGGCGTGTTCGAGGTCGACGCGCTTCGGCTGCTCGTGGCCGTGGCGGAGACCGGATCGTTCACCAAGGCGGCGGTCCGGCTCAATTACACACAGTCCGCGGTATCCCGGCGGATCGCCGCACTGGAACAGCAGGCGGGCGGACCGCTGTTCGAACGGCTCCCTCGGGGCGTACGGCTCAATCCCCTCGGCCGTACGCTGCACCGGCACGCCGTGGACGTGCTCGACCGGCTGTCGCGGGCGGCGCGGGAGCTGGCGGTGCTGAACGCGGGGAACGGCGGACTGCTGCACACGGGGGCCTTCGCCACCGCCAACATCTCGCTCATGCCCACCGCCCTGCGGGCACTCCAGCACGCCAAGCCGGATGTTGAGGTCATCGCGGTCGAGGGCTGGACCGACACGCTCATGGAGCGCCTCGCGGACGGGGCGTTGGACCTTGCTGTCGTCAGCGACTACCCGTCTGGTCTACCGTCGGCCGACGGCGTCACGACGACAGTGCTGTGCGAAGACGAACTGTTCGTGGCTCTCCCGCGCGCACATCGCCTCGCCGGAGCCGTCACGGTCGACCTGCGTGAACTGCACGACGAGGCGTGGCTTCACAGCGCATACGGCGACCGTCCTACGATGCTTGCCGATGCCTGCGCACGGGCGGGCTTCACCCCCAGGAAGATCATCCGGATCGCGGAATGGACCGGGAAGTTCGGCTACGTGGCCGCCGGACTGGGGGTGGCACTGGTCCCCTCACTGGCCGCCCGGATGGTCCCCGACGAACTCGTCCTGCGCCGCCTCACCGACCCGGCCCTACGCCGGACCGTCCATGTGGCGCTGCCCGAAACCCCGCTTCCGGCGGCACTGACGCTGCGGGATCTGCTGCACGACGCCGTTGACTGAACCAGAGGCTACAGGCCGCCGCGGCCTCGAAGCGGTCTCGGCATACGTGCCGCCTCGTACTGTGAGCGGTTCACCGCTTGCATCGGAGCAAGGAAGATCACCACGAGGAAGCCCCACCACTGCCAGGTGTTGATGAACGCGACCGTGCCCAGGGCCAGGTCCGGGTCACCGAGGAAGGCGACGTCCTTCAGGAACGGCAGGCCCAGGTTGGCGAGGCCCTGGCCGATGCCGTGATCGGGGCTGAGCAGGCTCTCCCAGGTCGAGCCGGAGACGACCGTGGCGACGACGTACGGAATGAAGTAGGCGACGCGGAGCAGCATCTGGAAGCGCTTGACGCGGGAGAGGAGGAACGCTCCGAACAGGCCCATCGCCATGGGCACCGTGAGGAAGAACGCCGTCCACAGGACGTTGTGCCACAGGGCGTTGCGGAACTCCGCGTCGCCGGCGTTGGTAGTTGTCCAGGCCGACGAAACTGGCCGAGCCGAGCCCGGACCAGTCGGTGAAGGAGTACCCGATCGACAGGGCGCCGGGCACGGCGATGGCGAGGCCGTTGACCACCAACAGCGGTGCCATGAAGGCGAATCCGATGCCGGCGCGGCGCAGTTTGCTGCGCCGGGTCGTGCGGGCGGGGCCTGGGGGCCGGGCCTTGGGCCGCTCGACGTGCATGACGGCCACGGGATCACGCTCCCTTCGGATGATCTCGACGTGGCTCACGACCGGGACGCCACGGTCCCCGCCCGCACCCTGGACGGCGCCGGTGTGATCGGTGGCATCGCGCGACCGATTCGGTGGTGGTCGGCAGTCTGCCCTCGTGCGCCGGGTGACGGTAAGAAGTGGGCACTCGATCACGGGAGCGAGGAAGTCCGTCCGCCCGGGCCCGCAACGGCTCGATCACGAGCGGGAATTCGCGGCGGCGCCGACGGCGGCCCGGGAGAGGGCGAGAACACGGAACCGGGACCGGACTCGTGAAGTAACCGTGAATACCCTGTGGAATCGATGTCGGTGGGGCCGCTTATGCTGCACCGGAAGATCACTCGGGACCAGGGGAGGGCTCGGCATGTTCGGCAAGCTGTTCGGCGGGGGAGGGGAGAGACCGGCGGTGGATCCGCACGCCCTTCCCATCCCGCACAGGCGGAAGCACGGGATGTACACGCTGCGCGCGCTCGGGGACAAGCGGGTGCTCGCGCTGGTGGAGGCGGCCGACGCGGGTGACTGGGAGGCCGTCAAGGCGGCGCTGACCCCCTTCGACCTCGGTCGCGACCACCAAGTACTGGGCGAGCTGGCCGACTTGGACGGCGTGCAGGACTGGATCGGCCGAGCCGTCGAGCAGGACAAGGAGCACCGGGCGACGGCCCTGCTGATATCCGGGACGCGCTACCTCAGCTGGGGCTGGGAGGCACGCACCACCGAGCGTGCCGTGAACGTCACGCAGGAGCAGTGGCGGATCTTCCATGAGCGGCTCCACATCGCTGAGGAGCAACTGCTCGAGGCCGCCGAGATGCGGCCGGAATGGGTCACGCCGTGGCGCCGCCTCCTCACCTCCGGCCGCGGCATGTCGCTGGGCCCCGCCATCAAGGAGACCCGGCTCGACGCCGCCCGGCGTCGCGACCCGCTGGACCTGGAGATTCACGTCGAATGGGTGACGCAGTTGCAGCCCCGTTGGGGCGGCGAGCCGGGCCAGGCCCTGGCGTTCGCCCGCGACGCGCTCGGCCGCGCCCCGCAGGGGCACCGGCTCGGCTGCGTGATCGCCATGGCGCACATCGAGGACTGGGTCGAGTCGGAACGTGAGGACTGCCTCGAAACTCCCCAGATCCAGGCCGAGTTGCGGGACGCGGCCGACCACAGCATCCTCCACCCCGCTTACGTGCGGCGCCCGGGCTGGCAGCACGACCTCAACATGTTCGCCATGGCTCTGTCTCTGGCTGGCGAGCGCCATACGGTCCGGCGCGTCTTCCAGGCGCTCGACGGCGCCTACACCAGCGAGCCCTGGACCTGTTTCGCCGAGCCCGAGAAGCAGTTCGCCCGTTACCAACGCCGCGCCTGAGCGCACGCCGATCCCGGTCCCGCCCCCATCCGTCGCCCCTCCCCACCTCGGACTGCCCGATGACTTTGCCTGACCCCGCCGCGACCCCGGCCGGCGCCGACCGCACCTTCCAGGTGGATCTGCGCGGCCTCGTCGATCTCCTCTCCCACCACCTCTACTCCAGCCCTCGCGTCTACCTGCGTGAACTCCTGCAGAACGCGGTGGACGCGCTGACCGCCCGGCACGGCCTCGAACCGGCCGCCCCCGCCGACGCCTTCGGCATCAGCCTCTACGCCGACGGTTCGGTCGTACGCGTCGAGGACGACGGTGTCGGTCTCACCGAGGCCGACGTGCACACCTTCCTCGCCACGATCGGCCGCAGCAGCAAGCGCGCCGATCGGATCGCCGAGCAACGCGGCGACTTCATCGGCCAGTTCGGAATCGGCCTGCTCTCCTGCTTCCTGGTAGCGGACGAGATCCACGTCCTGAGCCGCTCCGCACGCACCCCCGACGCGGGTGTCGTGGAGTGGCGGGGCCGCGGCGACGGCAGCTACACCGTCCGCACCCTGCCCGCATCCGCCCGTCCCCGGCCAGGTACCACCGTCACGCTGACGCCGCGCGCCGACGCGGGCGAGTGGACCCGGCCGGTGCAGGTACACGCGCTGGCCCGGCACTTCGGCTCCCTGCTGCGCCACCCGGTGATCTTCGACGACGGCACGGGTGGCCCGGGCGTTTCCGTCAACCCCGAGCCCGCACCCTGGGCACGTACGTACCCCACCCCGGGAGCCCGTTCCCGCGGGCTGGCCGCGTACGGCGAGGAGGTCTTCGGGTTCACGCCGCTGGACACCATCGAGCTGGACCTGCCGGCCGTGGGCCTGAAGGGCATCGCGTGCGTGCTGCCCGAGGCGGTGCCGGCCGGGCGCCGACACGGTCACCGCGTGCACGTCAAGGGCATGCTCCTGTCCGAGCAGGCCGAGGAGATCCTGCCTGAGTGGGCGTTCTTCGTCCGCTGCGTCGTCGACGCCGAGAGCCTGCGCCCGACGGCGTCCCGCGAGTCCCTGTACGAGGACGACACGCTCGCCGCCGTTCGCGACGCCCTCGCCGAGCGGCTGCGGGCGTGGATTGCCCGGGCCGCGGCCAGCGACCCGGACCTGCTCGCCCGCTTCCTCCAGGCCCACCACCTGGCCGTGAAGTCACTCGCGGTGCATGACGACGAGATCCTGCGGATGCTGCTGCCCTGGCTGCCGTTCGAGACCACCGACGGGCACACCACCCTCGACGAGTTCGCGCGCACCCACCGCACCGTGCTCGTGACATCGAGCGTGGAGGAGTTCCGCCAGGTCGCGGCGATCGCCTCGGCCGCCGGGCTCGGCGTCGTCAACGGCGGCTACACATACGACCGTGAACTGGTCCACCGGCTGCCCGAGATCAGGTCCGAGGCCAGCGTCGCCGACCTCGACCCGGCGACCCTCACCGCCCACCTCGACCCCGTCGACCGTGAGACGGAATTGGCCGCCGTGGCCTACCTCGCCCTGGCCCGCGACGCCCTCGCCGTCTTCGACTGCGACGTCGCGCTGCGCACCTTCCAGCCCGCCTCCGCCCCCGCCCTCCTCGTCGACAGCCGCGAGGCCCGGCACGAGCGCACCCGCTCCCAGATCGCCCGTGAGCAGGAGGGCGGCCTGTGGGGCGACATCCTCGGCGCTCTGCGGCAGGAGGGCCCACGGGCCCAGCTGATCCTCAACCAGCTCAACCCGCTGGTCCGCACCGCCGTCGCCATCGACGAGCCCGAGTTGGCCCGCACCAGCGCCGAAGCCCTCTACGGGCAGGCCGTGCTGCTGTCCCGGCGCCCGCTCAGGCCCGCCGAATCCAGCCTCATCAACCGCTCCTTCCTCGACCTTCTCGCCCACGCCCTCCGCAAGGACAGCTGACGATGCCGACCGCACCCCAGACGACCGACGAGCTGTACCAGGCGCTCCAGGAGAACGGCCGGCGCCCCTACGGCCGCACCCGCACCGTCACCGCCGAGGAACTCGTGGACGCCGCCGAGCAGTTCGCGGAGCCCGTCCCGCTCGTCGACGCGCTCCTCGAACTCCAGGAGGCGTACACCTACGGCTCCGAACCCCGCAAGTCGCCCGTCGTCTTCGCCCGCCTGCTCACCCTGTTCGACGAGCAGCCCGACGTCTTCGACGAGCGCCGGCGCCACCTGCTGTTCTGGCGGTTCAAGTGGGTGTCCAACGCCCTGCGCACGCTGCCCGAGATTCCGCTGGCCGGCCTGCGCCAGTGGCTGACGGAGATGCGCGACCGGTACGGGAGGGCCGGCCTGGGCCTTCACCCCTACTACGGACAGGCGTACCAGCTCGCCGCCCACGTAGGCGAGGACACCGCCCTCGCCTACGAGCTGTGGGCGGGCCGCACCCGCACCCCGCTCAGCGACTGCGAGGCCTGCGAGATCTGCGAGGTCGCCCTCCACCACCTCGCGGCGGGCGACGATGAGCGGGCGCTGGGCGCCTGGGAGCCCGTCCTGGACGGAAAGGAGTCCTGCCAGGAGGAGCCGGCCCGCTCCTTCTCGTACGCCCTGTTGCCCCTGCTGCGCACCGGCCGCGTCGACCGGGCCCGCGAACTGCACCTCGCCGGCTACCGCGGCTGCCGCCGCAACCCCTCGATGTCCGGGGAGGTCGGCCGCCACCTGGAGTTCTGCGCGCTGACCGGTAACGAAGCACGCGGCCTGGAACTGCTCGCCGAGAACCGGAGCCTGTTCGACGAGGTGGGCTCGCCGCTGGATCTGCTCGACTTCCTCACCGGCGCGGAGGTCCTCCTTCAGCGCGTCGAGCTCCTTGGCCACGGCGAACTGCCCGCCGCCGGATACGCGGGCCACACCTGGACGGTGGCCGGCCTGCGCGCCGAGGTGCGGGGCCGCGCCGACGACCTCGCCGCCCGCTTCGACGCCCGCAACGGGACCACGGCCCACACTGACCGCCGCCGGGCCCGCCTCGACCGTGCCCCGCTCCTGGACACGCTGGAACTGGCCCTGCGCACCCGTGGCCTCGACGACGTGCTCCCCGCCGCCCCGGTTACCGCGTCCGCCGCCCGTACGACCGCCGCCGTCCCGGAGACGCTGCCCGAACTCATCCGCCAGGCAAGGGCGTTGGACGAGCAGGGGCACCCGGACGCAAAGGCATGCTGGGCACGGCTGCGCACGCTCGCCACCGCCCGCGGCTACACCCACCCCGACGACCCGGCCGTGGGCCCGCTCGTACAGCTGCGCGCGGACCTGTTGGCCGACGAGGCGAGCTGGGCGGGCGAGAAGGGCGAGATCAGCGCCGCCCTCTACGAGGAGGCCGCGGGCTTGTACGACGACGCCGGGGTGCCGGGTCAGGCGGCGGTCGCCCGCGCCTGCGCCCTGTTCGCCACCGCCGAGATCCACGAGGAGGGAGTCGACGGAGCCGAGACGAAGGCCGCCGCGTTCAGCGCCGCCCACGCGTCTATGGTCCGCCTGCACGAGGAGACGCCCGGCCTCGCCCCATACCAAGAGGCACGCCTGCTGCGGCTGCGAGCGACCGCGCTCGGCATACGCCTGCAGACGTCCGAGAGCGAGGAGCACGTCGCGCCGGTCTTCGCCGAGGTGGACCTGCTGCACGCGTTCGCCACCCGGCATGATGTCGTCGGGCAGATCTCCGGCGCCCTATTGCTGAGGGCCGGCACATACGCCATGTCCGGCGACCTGTCTGCCGCGGTCACCGAGGTCGACGGCCTCCTCGACCGGCTGAAGGCACACGGCCCCGCCTGGCACCTGCCCCGCGCGCTCGGACTGCGTGGCCGGCTCCAGCTCGGCCTCCAGAACGCGCAGGCCGCGCACGCGGACCTGGCCGAGGGCCTGCGACTGGCCGCCGACTGGCCGGCCGACGCGGTCGACACCGCCCGCCTCCACGGTGATCTGGCCGAGGCCTGCATGCACCTCGGTCGCCCCGACGAGGCACTACGGCACCTGACGCGCTCGGCGGACCTGGACCTGCGCTGCGGCAGCCGGACGGACGCGTTCTGCGCCTACAGCAACGCGGCTCAGCTCTGCCTTGACCTGGGTCGCATCGAGGACTGCATCGCCCTGCTCGACTCCCTTCTGGCCGAACCCGACGTCGCCTCCGGCGAGCTGGACGGCCGGCTTGTCGCTCAGCTGCGCCTGACCCGCGCCCGCGCGCTGCGCGCGGGGGAGGACCTCAAGGCCGCCGTGGTGGAGTTCGTCGCCCTTGCGGCCGAGTCGGCGGGCTGGGACGACGACCCCGGGAGCCACGCCATGATCGCCGCGGAGACGGCCGTACTCCTCGGCGAGTCCGGCGAGTTCGGCCGGGCCCGCGAGGCCGCGGACCAGGCGCTCGCCGCCCACGCCCGGGCCCCGCGCTACGAGCAGCTCAGCAACGGCCTGCGCGAACTCGCCCGCCTTCAGGCCCAGCAGCAGGGCCCCGACGGCCTGGCCGACGCCCTCGCCTACCTCACCGACGCCGGCCGGATCGCCGACGAGGCGCGCGTTGCCGAATACGAGGCCCACGGCCGCTCCCTGGACACCGCCCTCGCCTACGAACAGGGTCGGGTCAATGCCTACGTCGGCGAGTACGAGGACGCACTCGCCGCCCTGAAGAAGGCCATCGCCCTGCTCGACGAGCCGGGACCGGAGGAGGACCGCGTCGGCGAGTGGGCCGAGTGCGTCCGTCTCGCGGGTGCCGTGGAGGGTATCTACCTGGAACGCCCCGCCCCTGCCCTCACCCGCCTCGATGCGGCGGTCTCCCGCCTGACCGCCCTGGGCCACACCGAGGAGACCGAGCAGCTGACTTCCCTGGCGGCCCGACTGCGCGACGAGGAGTGAGGAGTGACGCGACGGGGGCGGTGCCGGTGCGACGGCCCGCGCGGCGCCGTGAGCACCGCCCTCTCCTGCACTGACGGAGCCGCGCTGATCGGTCAGCCCGGCCGACCGATCAGCGCCTGGGCGATGGGCGTCGGAACTACTCGTCCAGTGCTCTGACCGAGAAGGTTCGCCGCGTTGGCGGTAGGAACGGTTGGACGGGCGGTGACGTCAGTTCGACCAGGTCGTGGGCGTACGCCTTGACCGTATTCGGTGACCTCCAGGGTGGCGAGGGAAGCGGCGAGGTGTCCCTGGCCGGTGGCGGGGAAGTGAGGCGGCGTTTCGCTGGTGACAGCGAAGGTGTGTCGCCAGTAGTGCAGCGGGAACGAGCCGTGGTGCGCTGCGTGGCGGAACCGGGTGCGGAGGTGTGCACGGAACGCCGGGTGTCGTCGCGACCGCTGATGCGGGCGTAGGTGGGTACGAAGTGGTCGAGGGCCTCGGTGCGTCGGGCGGGCAGCCGGAGGCAAGGGCCTCGGCGGCCAGTGTGCAGGCGTCCATGATGCCGGAGTAGAACGACGCGACGTCGCCGACCTGGTGGCTCTGCGGTTGGCGGCGCCGGTCGTCTCCGCTGGTGAGGGCGTGGAGTTCGGCGCCGGCGAGGGCGGTCGTAGTGGTGGGGTTGGCTGGTGGTGCGGGCACCGCGCCTTCGATGACGGCCCGGGGCAAGCGGTGCGGCAGGCTGGTCGGGAGCGAGCTTGCCCACCTCGGCGAGCAGTGCGAGGCGGCGAAGTCGTTCCAGCTCGGGGCAGTCGTCCAGGGCCCGCAGTATCCCCTGGCGCCACGTCAGCTCACGCATGTGCGCCTGGAAGGTGTCCAGTTCGCGGGTGACGAGGTCGGCAAGGGAGCGTTCCCCCGTCATCACCCTGGCGATCGCGGCGATCGGGGTGTCGAGCGCGCGGAGGCGCTGGATCAGTCCGAGCCGGGATAGCGCGTCCGCGGTGTAGCTGCGGTGGCCGCCTCGGCTGCGTCCGCTCTTGGGCAGCAGCCCGATGCCGGAGTAGTAGCGGATGGTCTTCACCGGCAGCCCGGTAGGGGATTCCCGCTGCCCGGCGTGCCGGGCGCCGACGACCTGGGGCCGGACGGCAACCTCGCTGCGGGCCGGGCGCTGCTGGCGCAGGCGGAAACGCTCCAGGAAGGGGTCCTGACGAGGCTGCGCACCCGGCTCGGGCTGCCCGCCGCCGTGGGGCCGGGGCAGGCGGGAAGGATCCGGCCCGTCTTCCACGGCTTCAGTCCACAGGTGGTACCGCGCCCGGCGGACTCTGGCCGTCCGAGGTCGAGGTGACGGGTTACTGGTGGCCTGCCCGGCCGCGAGGTTGGCGGCCGCCGGCCGAGCTGGTCGACTTCCTCCATGCCGGTCCGCCCCCGGTGTTCATCGGGTTCGGCAGCATGGCACCCGGCCAGGGGGAACGCTTGGGCGGCCTGATGGCGGCGGCGGTGGTTCGGGCGGGGGTACGCGCGGTGGTGCACGCGGGGTGGGCCGGACTGAGCGCGGCCGGCGATGACGTCCAGGCGATCGGTGACCTCCCGCACGACTGGTTGTTCCCCCGCACGGCTGCTGCCGTTCACCACGCCGAGGCGGGCACCACTGCGGCCGGACTTCGCGCCGGGGTGCCCGCCGTGCCGGTACCCGCCATGGCCGGCCAGCCGTTCTGGGCAGCCCGGCTGCACCGGTTCGGGGTCGCCCCGCGGCCGCTGCCGTTCCACGAGCTCACCGCCGAAACCCTCGTCGAGGCGATCACAGCCTGCACGGCCGATCCGAACCATCGACAACGAGCGGTCGAACTCGCGCGCCGCATCGCCACAGAGGACGGCACCGCCGCGGTACTGGCCCGCATCGGCGTCGCGTCCGACGGATGAAACCGCGAACGCTGCGAGAGGCATCCAGGACGCGATCCGCCAGACGCCGGAGTCGCTGCTCGTCATCCGTCGTTCGACGGCTCGGACATCGCCGTCGGGGCGGAACTGCAGCGCGGGGGCGAACAGGTCGTTGCGGGGCGTCGTCGTGATGGCGTCCCTTCCAGTCGGTTCTTTGTGGGGACGGCGGGTTGCGGGTCAGGCAGGGCGGCCTGGCGTCGGGGCAACACCCCGATCGCCACGATTGCCGCGAGTGCGAAGAGGAGGCCCGCGGTGGCGGAAAGGCCCAGGGCGTAGCCGTCGTTGAGGGCGGCGGGGTCGGTGGCGGGGCCGGTGCGGAGTGCGGCGATGGTGGCCAGGGCGGTCAGGCTGACGCGGCCGCCGAGTTGGCGGGAGCTGTTGAAAGGGCCGGAGGCCATGCTCGCCTGGCGGGGGACGACGCCCGTGGTCGCGGCGGCGGCGACCGGGGCCAGAACCTGTGCGCCTCCGCCTCCGACGCCGGAGGCGATGCAGGGACCGAGCAGGTCGGTGAGGAAGCAAGCCGCCGGGGTTGATGAAGGCCAGGCGTCTCAGATGATGTGGTCCGTTGGCCAGTCAGGACTCGTTGCTTGCGGTCTCACTTGGCCCGGTGGCGTCTCACTCGTCTCAGGTGGGCATTCGGGCCTTTCGAGGGTCAGGGAACAACCGTGTCGGATCGCGCGCCAATCCTGCGTCCGTCCCGGATCCTCGGTCCTGGCCGCCGTCGGGCTCTGGCCCGGCTTGCGGTGGTGAGTGGTCCGGGCGGTTTCGCCCGGACCACTCACACCGCCAGAGCAGCAGCCGGCTTACCTGGCGAGTTCAGCTGGTTCGTCGAGTCTCNTCTGGCCCGGCTTGCGGTGGTGTGTGGTCCGGGCGGTTTCGCCCGGACCACTCACACCGCCAGAGCAGCAGCCGGCTTACCTGGCGAGTTCAGCTGGTTCGTCGAGTCTCGTCAGCTTCCGCGGGTTTCTCACCAAGTAGACCCGGGTGACCTGCCCGTTCTCCACTACGAGGTTCACCGCCGTGGCCAGCTCGCCGTCGATCTCGACCAGCCCCGCAGGTGCGCCGTTGAGCCACACGAACGTCGTCGCGAGCGGGGCCACTTCCACCTGGCCCGTGCGCGCGAGCACCTTCGCCACGAGTTCGACCCCGTGGATCGGCGCCAGAGCGGCGGCCGCCAGCCCGCCACCATCGGCGATCAGGACCACGTCCGGCGCCATGACCTCCACCAGCTCCTGCAACTGCCCAGTGCGCAATGCGAGCAGGAACCGTTCCACCACGGCTTGCTGCTCAGACCGGCTCACCTGCACCCGCGGCCGCCGGGCCGCGACATGCTCGCGTGCCCGCCGCGCGATCTGCCGCACCGCGGCCGCGGACTTCCCGATGGCCTCGGCGATCTCGCCGTACGGCAGCTCGAAGACCTCGCGGAGCACGAACACCGCCCGCTCCGCCGGCCCGAGCGTTTCAAGGACGGTCAGCATCGCGATCGAGACGCTCTCCGCGAGCTCTACGTCCTCGGCGACATCAGGGCTGGTCAGCAACGGTTCCGGCAGCCACTCGCCGACATAGTCCTCGCGGCTGCGCGCCAACGTCCGCAGCCGGTTGAGCGCCTGCCGCGTGACGGTCCTGACGAGGTACGCCCGCGCGTCGCTCACCCGCGTCTGGTCGACCTCGGCCCACCGCAGCCAGGACTCCTGCAGCACGTCCTCCGCGTCGGCCGCGGAGCCGAGCATCTCGTAGGCGACCGTGAACAGCAGGCTGCGATGGGCGATGAACGGGTCCTCGGTCATGCCGTCGAGGCTATGCCGGATGTCTCAGGACGCGTGGCCAGCGGGATCTCGCAGGCAGCGGAGTAGCCCTGCGAGGTGATCCCATGCGCCGTGTTGCACCTGGCCGCCAGGTTGGCGAAGCCGATGAACACGGTGAGCTCGACCAGCGCCGCCGGGCCGAGTCGGCTGAGCAGACTCGCCGACAGCTCATCGGTGACGGTCGTCGGCGTGTTCGTCATGGCCTCGGCGTACTCCATCACCTCCCGCTCCAACGGCGTGAACACCTCCGACTCCCGCCAGCGCGGTACCTGACTCGCCTTGGCCAGGTCCAGGTTCTGGTTCAGTGCCGCGAAGTAGTTGATGTCGAGGCACCAACTGCAGCCGATCTGTGCCGCGACGGCCATGTGCGCAAACGTCTTGAGGCTCGCGTCGGCCGCGTCCCAGGTGCCCACCTTGGCTGAGAACTCTTGGTTGGCCTCGGCGAGCTTGGGGTTGTTCCACAGCACCTCGTAGGGCTCGGGCACGGAACCGAGCTGCTTGATCAGGTTTTCGCGCAGCTCGGCGGGGAGCTCGGCCTTCGGGACGCGTAGCGCCATGGTGTTCTCCTTGAACGATTGCCTGTTTGGCATGAAGACACCGCCGGGCCCGCGAATGTGACAACCACCATCGCCACCGCGCGTGGATCGTCGGCGCGCACAGGCCAACCCGCACCAGCGTGCGGTTGAAAGGGTGCCCGTGGATCAGAACGACCGGAATGCCGTCCGAGGGGCCGAAGTCGTCATAGTGCAGCGTGGCGTCGTTCACGGATATGCGGCTCATCGCGGGCCTCCCTGGCGCCGTTGTTCGGCACTGGGATCGCAAGCGGTACGAAGGCGGTTCTGCGGTTCCGCTCGGTACCAGTGGACAGCCCGCGGCCAGGTTGCGGCGGTAGCCGGATGAGGGGTCACTGCGGTCCTTCCGCCACTGTTCGAGGTCAAGACTTGGTCGCGGTGATGATGTGCAGACCGCGTGGCCCGTCGGCGCTGTGCTGGATGTGCAGGCCCACATCGCGGCAGCGATCGATGAGCCAGGCGGGGCTGGCGCGCGTGTGGATCAGGTCGTGGACCATGACAGTGTCGACGACGTACTCAAGGAAGCAGGTCATGATCCTCTCGTCGGTGGCGCATACGGGAAGGGCGCGGTCGGTTCCTGTGAGAGGCCGGGTCAGGTCGCGGTAGCTGGGGACCAGTTGGCCGTTTGTGGCGAGGCACCGGGCCGCGTCGCGCAGCAGTGCTGTGACTTCGCCTTTGCTTGGCAGATGGGTCAGCGTGTCGCCCGTGCACACCATTGCGGACACGGCGGCGGGTTGGGTGTGTGCTGCCAGCGCGCCCCGGCATCCGGCCCGACAGGCGCAGGGCGACGAGGTTGCTGCCGTAGGCCGTGGCCAGGACCAGCAGGGCAACCACGGTCGCGGTGGAATGCCCCACCCCGCGGCGGCGGCCGTGTAGTCCCTGCCGATGAGTGCCGCGGCAAGTACTCCCAGGGGACCGGCCCAGTAGAACCAGCAGCCCACCGGCGCGGCGAGTCGCGGTCCGAAGGGTCCGCGAGTGAAGGCCGCCACCCCGCCGCCATCGGGATGCAGGGCGCCCAGCACGGCGAACACCCAGGCGTTCGGCAGGCTCACCACGACGAGTCCGGGCCACGCCAGTATCGAGCCTGGTCCGGCGGCTGCCGCGGCCGTGGAGGTCAAAGTCAGTGCCCGGGGCCCCAGTACCGCACCGACGCACAGGACCGTGGTCCAGGCGGGGGCCCAGGACGCGTTCGAGGCTGGGGTGGAACTAGGTGAGCAGGCCGCGTATCCGGTCGTGGGCGGCGGGGGCTCTGACGGCCGCGTGGACACTCTGGCTATCCAGCACCACCAGGGTCGGGGCCTCTCATCGTCAGGCGCCTTCACGGACCTGGCAGCGCAGGAGCTCATGAATGACCTGGTGGGTTCCGTCGTTTCGCCAGGCGGCGAAGTCGTAGTACGTCGCGCTCCTAGGACACCGTCTTAGGGTCTGGGCAGACCAGGCCGATCTCGTTGAAGCGGTGGACAAGATCACGCACGATGCCCTCGTCGGCCGCCACGCGCTGGGCGATGACGGGCACTCGGTTTCCGCCGGCCGACGCCAGCAGCGTGATCGCGTGGTGGTAGCGCACCGAGCTGGTGCTGCCTCTGCGCACTATCTGCTGCAGTCGTCGCCCCTCCTGATCGGTCAGTGTGCGCACTCGTACCGGTTCCACCCTTACCTCTCCTCTGCAGGACGGTCCGGTCACGCCCGAACCCGGCGCGCGACTCGCTTAGCATCTTCTGCCATGAGCGATTCGGAGCCCCTTCTCGACTGGCTGCAGAACTGGTACGCGCAGCAGTGCGACGGCGACTGGGAGCACGAGTGGGGCGTGAAGATCGCCACGCTCGACAACCCCGGCTGGACCGTTGAGATCGATCTGGAGGAAACGGACCTGGAAGGACGCGAGTACACCCTCCAGGAGGTCGACCGCAGCTCGCGGGACTGGGTTCGTGCGTGGACCGCTGAGAAGACCTTCCACGCCGCGTGCGGCCCCGGCAACCTCGCCGAGGCCCTCACCCTGTTCCGAACCTGGGCAACAACGACCGCCTCTTGAGCCGGTACCGAACCGGAGATACCAAACCGCGGAACCTATGCGGTCAGAACACGAGCGCCGTCAGAGGGCGTCGTCGGCGAGGAAGGCAGCGGAGCAGCAGTTGTTCGATCGTGCGTCCGCGCTTCTGGGCGAGTTCGCTGAAGGTGTCGTGCTCGCGCTGTCCGGCAACTGCCGGGTCGGCCGCTGTCCGTTCCGCGGGGGTGAATGTGATCGCGGGTCCTTCTTCAGCCTGCGGGCCTGCCCAGCGGGGGTCTGGGCGGGCCCGAGGCGTCTGACGTTAACGGTCGCCGAGCAGGGTGGTGGCGTCCTCGGCAGCGGCGGCGAGGGCCTGGTCGAGGTGTTCGGGGCGGCGTCCGCCGGCGCCGGCGAGGGCGCCGGTGCCGCCGCCTCCTCCGCCGACCGTCTTAGCGGCGCGGTCGATGACCTGCGCGGCCTGGATTCCGCGGCCGAGCAGGTGGGGCGAGACGGCCGCGGCGAGCAGGGCCTTGCCGGAGTGCTCCAGGGCCAGGACCACGACCGCGGGTCCTGCGGGCAGCTGGGCCAGGGTCTCGGAGGCCAGTTGCCGCAGCTCGTCCGGCGCGATGCCGGTGACCTTCTGAGCGAGGAGCCGGCCGCCGCCGTCGGTGGGGTGGGCCGTGTCGGCGAGTCGCGCGGCCTGGGAACGCAGCTCAGCGGCCCGCAGCTGCTCCAGCTCCGTCTGGGCGGAGGCGAGGGCGTCCAGGCGCTTGCGCAGGGCGTCGGGGGCCAGGGTGGTGCGGGTGCCGAGCAGGCCGGTGAGCTCGTTCAGCAGCCGCCGCTCGATGTCCAGGTGGCGGAGGGTGCCATGGCCGGTGAGGGCCTCGACGCGGCGGAGGTTGGAGCCGATCGAGGACTCGGACAGCAGGCGGAAGGCGCCGACCTGGGAGCCGTGGGCGACGTGGGTGCCGCCGCAGAGCTCGCGGGAGAAGTCGCCGATGTCGACGATGCGGACCCGGTCGCCGTACTTCTCGCCGAACAGCGCGATGGCGCCCGCCGCCTCGGCTACGGCTCGGTCGGCATGCCAGGCCCGGACTTCCGGGTCATCGAGGACGTGGCCGTTGACGGCCGTTTCGATCTGCCGGAGCTGGTCGGGGCTGAGCGCGGCGAAGTGCGCGAAGTCGAAGCGGAGCCGGTCGGGTTCGACGAGGGAGCCCTGCTGGCGGGCGTGATCGCCCAGGGCGGCCATGACGACGGCGTGCAGGATGTGGGTGGCCGAGTGCGACCGCGTCAGACCGGCCCGGCGCCCGGCGTCAACGACGGCTTCGCCGCCGGCGCCGGTGCGGAGCTCGCCCCGAAGGACACGGGCGGTGTGAACTCGGAAGCCTTCCAGGCCGTAGCGAGTGTCGGTGATCTTCAGGCGAGTGCCGTCGCTCATGGTGAGGGTGCCGGTGTCGCCGATCTGTCCGCCGGCCTCGGCATAGAAGGGCGAGCGGTCGAGCACCAGCTCGGCCTCGCTGCCTTCGCCGGCGCTGTCGACGACGGCGCCGCCCAGCATGAGGCCGGTGACGGTGGCCTCCGCGGTCAGGTGCTCGTACCCGAGGAACTCGGTCCTCGGGAGGCGGGCGGCCAGCTCGCGGTAGGTGTCCATCTTGCGCAGGGCCTCGGCGGTCTTGGCCTTGCCCCCGGCCTTCGCGCGCTTCTTCTGCTCGTCCAACAGCGCGGCGAAGCGGTTCTCGTCGACGGTCAGCCCGGCGTCGCGGGCGGCCTCGACGGTCAGTTCGAAGGGGAAGCCGTAGGTGTCGGCGAGCTCGAAGGCGGTTTCGCCGGGCAGGGCGGCCGAGCCGCCGTGCCGGGTGCGGCTGATCGCGGCGTCCAGCAGCCTCGTGCCCTGCGCCAGGGTGCGGGTGAAGGACGCCTCCTCGGCGGTGACGACCTGCTCGATCAGCGCGTCCTGGGCCGCAAGCTCCGGCCAGACGTCGCGGAGGTTGCCGATCACCGAGGCGGTCGCGGCGGGCAGGACGGGCCCGTCGATGCCGAGCAGACGCGCATGGCGGATCGCGCGGCGCATCAAACGGCGCAGGATGTAGCCGCGGCCGTCCTTCGCGGGCAGGACGCCGTCGGCGATGAGGAAGGCGATGGAGCGGGCGTGTTCGGTGACGACCTGGAAGGACACCTTGTCCTCACCCTCGCTGGGCGCCTCACGGCCGGCCAGGTCCTGGACGGTGTGGTAGGTGGGCAGCAGCAGATCGGTGGTGCACACGTTCTGGGCATCCTGGAGGATCGCGGCGAGCCGGTCCAGGCCGAGGCCGGTGTCGATGCTCCTGTTGGCGAGCTCGCCAAGGATCGGGTAGTCCTTCTTCGGCGGTCCCTCGCCGCGGACGTTCTGCATGAAGACCAAGTTCCAGATCTCCATATAGCGCTCGCCGTCCACGGCTGGGCCGCCTTCCTTGCCGAAGGCCGGGCCGCGGTCATAGTGAGCCTCAGAGCTGGGCCCGCAGGGGCCGGGGACTGTCATGGACCAGTAGTTGTCCTCCATGCCGAGGCGCTGGATGCGGGAGGCGGGGACACCGATGCGGCGCCAGAGGCGTTCGGCCTCGTCGTCGTCCTCGAAGACGGTGATCCAGAGCTTGTCCTTCTCCAGCCCGTAGCCCTGGGTGAGGAGTTCCCAGGCGAAGGCGATGGCGTCTTCCTTGAAGTAGTCGCCGAAGGAGAAGTTGCCCATCATCTCGAAGAACGTCGCGTGCCGGTTGGTGCGGCCGACGTTGTCGATGTCCGAGGTCCGTACGCACTTCTGGATGCTGGTCGCCCGGGAGAACGGCGGTGTGGTCTCGCCCAGGAAGTAGGGCTTGAACTGGTTCATCCCGGCGTTCGCCAGCAGCAGGGTCGGGTCGTCAGGAACCAGTGGGCTGGATGGGACCAGATGGTGGCTGCGGGAAGTGAAGAAGTCGGTGAACGTCTGACGGATCTGCGTCGAGCGCATGGCGGCATGGCCTCACGGAAGAGTCACGGAAGGTGGTGGGGGAAGATCGCACGCCGAGCCGGGCCGAGAACCAGGACTGAGAGGGTTCTCAGTTCTCCAGCTCGACGCAGATAGCTCGCGCCCCCATGGGCCGCACCTTGACTCCAGATCCGTTGGTCACATCGGTGGCGCAGCAGACCGCGCAGGACCGCTGTCCTGGTCCACTGCACCACCGACTGTAGCGGGTCCGGCGTCAAGATCGCTCAGCAAAGGTCCGTCGTCGCCGTGAGCGCTGCCGGCGGACGGGACGCGTAGTCCCGCAGGCCGGGCCCGATCCGGGACGACCGTGGCCCCGGCCGCCGCGAGTGCGGCGGCTTCTGCCGGGCGGTCGGCGCCACGGTGTGTCTACTTGTTGACGGTGAAGCCTTGGTCCTTGCCGTACTTGATGCTGGAGTCCTGCCATGCCCGCAGGCCGTTCGTGAGTGTGGTGGGAGAGACGTACGCCTTGCCCACGGTGTCGTTGAACACCGAGTTCGCGTATACCTGGTAAGGCAGGTAGGACCAGTCGGTGGCGACGTTGCGGGCCGATTCGGCGAAGATCTTGTTGGCCTTCTGGCCGCCGAAGTACGGGAACGGGGCGTCGAGGAATGCCTTCGACTCCAGGTCGGCCCGCGTGGCCGGGAAGGAGCCTTCGGCGACGCGGGCGCTCGCGCCGGCTCCGGTGGTCGCGAACTCGGTGAAGGCGTAGGCGAGTTCCTTGTTCTTGGCGGCCTTCGGGACGGCGAGCGCGCTGCCGCCGTTCTCCGCGCTTGCCGTGTCGCCCTTCGTCCACTGGGGCAGTGGCGCGACCCGCCAGTCCCCGGAGGCGGAGGCGACGCCGGAGGTGAGGTTGGCGGGCATCCAGGCGCCGATGGAGAGCGTGGCGATCGAGCCGTCGGCCAGACCCTTGTACCAGGCGTCGCTCCAGGAGCTGATCGGTGCGACCAGCTTTTCGTCGAGGAGCTTCTGCCAGGTGGCGGTGTACCTCTTGGTGCCTTCGTCGCCGAAGTTCACCGTGACGTTGGTGCCGTCCGTCTTGTAAGGACGGCCGCCGGCTTGCCAGATGAGGCTGGTGGTGGCGCCGGCGTCGCCGGTGTCGTTGGTGATGAAGATCTTGGGGTCGGCCTTGTGGAGGGTGCGGGCCGCCTCCACGTATTCGTCCCAGGTGGTCGGCACCTTGATGCGGTGCTTGTCGAAGACCTTCTTGTTGTAGAAGAACGCCATCGGACCGGAGTCCATGGGCAGCGCGTAGACGGCCTTGTCGTCGGTGACCGCGTTCCATGGGCCGGGTGTGAAGTCCGTGCCGTACTTCCGGGCGCCGTAGGAGGACAGGTCCTCGACGGACTCGCCGATCGCGAACTGGCCGAGGGCGTAGTACTCGACCTGTGCCACGTCGGGAGCGCCGGAGCCGGCCGCGATCGCGTTCTGCAGGGCGGTGTACTGCTTGTCGCCCGTACCGGCGTTGACCAGTTCGACGTCGACTCCGGGGTACTTCTTCTCGAAGTCCGCCGCCACCTTCTTGAGTGTGGGTTCCCAGGCCCACACCGTCACCTTTCCGCCCTTCTCCAACGCGGCCTTGACGTCTTTCGGGCCGCCGCCTTCGGAGGAACCACAGGCGGTGGCGCTCAGCGCGAGGGCGGAGACCACGGCGAGCGCGCCGAACAGCCTGCGGGTGGTGTGCGTTCTCATGGACTTGTGCTCCTGATCGGTGGTGCGGGTGGGATGGGAGGCGAGCAGAGGGTGGGGCGGGGCTATTCCTTGACGCTGCCCGCGGCCAGGCCGGACTGCCAGAACCGCTGGAGGAGCAGGAAGATCACCACAATCGGGACGATCGTGAGCAGGGAGCCGGTGATGATGAGGTCGAAGACGGCCTCGCCGCCGGCGGTCTGGGCCTGGGAGTTCCAGGCGTTGAGGCCGAGGGGCAGGGGGTACCAGTCGGGGTCCTTGATCATGATCAGCGGCAGGAAGTAGTTGTTCCAGGTCGAGACCATGGAGAACAGCAGGACGGTGACGGTGCCCGGCATCAGCAGCGGCAGAGCGATCCTGAAGAAGGTGCGCAGCTCGCCGGAGCCGTCGATGCGCGCGGCTTCCAGGAGTTCGGTGGGGACCGCCTCGGCGGCGAACACCCACATCAGATAGAGCCCGAACGGGGAGATCAGAGACGGGATGATGACGGCCCACGGAGTGTTGGTGAGACCCATGTTGCTGAACATCAGGAAGGTGGGGACGGCCAGGGCAGTGCCTGGGATGGCGACGGCTCCGAGGACGACGGCGAACACGGCTCTGCGGCCGGGAAAGTTGTACGTGGCGAGGGCGTATCCGCCGAGGACGGCGAGGGCGGTGGCACCGCCCGCTCCGGCGGCGACGTAGAGGAGGGTGTTGAGCAGCCAGCGTACGAAGACCCCGTCGTCGTAGGTGACGGTGCGGGTGATGTTGTCCCAGAGGCTGAAGTCGTCGGCGAACCAGAGGCCGAAGGAGTTGAGCAGTCCGTTCTGGTTCTTGGTGGCGTTGATGACCAGCCAGGCGAGCGGGAGCAGGGTGTAGGCGAGGACCAGGCCGGTGACGAGAGTCAGCGGGACGCTGGGGCGGGGGTGGAGCGGGGTGTGCGGGAGCCGCTTCCGGCGTCTGGATGCGGCGGCCCGGGGGGTGGTTGCCTCGGCGGCGCCGGTGTGCTCGTCGGTGGGTTCGTCGGTTACGGTCGCCGCCGTTGTGGTGGGGGAGATGTTCATCGGCTCAGCCCTTCCGCATGCCGCGCAGTTGGACCGCGTAGGCGATGATCGCGGTGATCACGCCCATCACGATGGCCACGGTCGCCGCGTAGTTGTGCTGCTGGCCCGAGAAGGACAGCGAGTAGGTGTAGAGGTTGGGGGTGAAGTCGCTGGTGATGGCGTTGGGGGCGAGCTTCTGGAGGATGCTCGGCTCGTTGAACAGCTGGAAGCTGCCGATGATCGAGAAGATCGTTGCGATGACGAGCGCGCCGCGGATGGCCGGCAGTTTGATCGACGCCACGACGCGCCACTCGCTTGCGCCGTCGATCGCCGCGGCTTCGTAGAGCGAGCGCGGGACGACCTTGAGCGCGGAGTAGAAGATCAGCATGTTATACCCGACGAACTCCCAGGTCACGATGTTGCCGATGGCGGCGAGGGCCAGGGAGGGGGAGAGCGGATCGGGTAGATCCACTCCGAAGGTGTCGTTGATGTTGCCGACAAGGCCGAAACGAGTGCCGTAGATGAAGCCCCAGATCAGGCTGGCCACAACGGCGGGAACGGCGTACGGGAGGAAGATCGAGACGCGGAAGAACGCCGTGCCGTAGAGCCGGCCGCTGTCGATCGCCAGGGCGACGAGAAGTGCGATGCCGAGCATGATCGGTACCTGGACCAGGAGGAAGAGGCCCACGCGGACCAGCCCCTCCCAGAACCGGGGATCTGTGAGCGCCTCACCGTAGTTGTCGAGGCCGACGAAGGAAGTGCCCCCGATGAGCCGGTCCCGGAGAACGCTCAGGTACAGCGCATAGCCGATCGGGGCGAGGAACACGAGGCCGAAGACCGCGACGAACGGGCCGATGAAGCCCCAGCCCACCAGGGCCTCCTTCCGACGACGGAAGCGGGCTCGTCGGCGGGGCGGTGGGGCCGCCTGCGCGGAAGTCGTCAGGAGCGTCATGGTGGTTCCTTGCGTCGGTGACCGACTGGTCGGGAACGGGGCGGAGTAGGCAAAGGCTTTGGACGGGAAGGCCGGGTTACGGCTGAGCCGACGAGTGATGTTTACGTAATCATCGAGTGGCATGATGGTTGCACCACCGTCAGATGGGCGTCAAGCGCAAGGACACAGCGATCAAGCGGGACTTGGTGCTGAACCGGGAAATGCTGGTCCGTCGAGGTGTGTCGCCCGCGCTATCGCGTACGGATGGGCTGACACACCGAGGCAGTGGGCCCGCGGACCGATGAGATGCGCCGGCATGTCGAACAGGGGCACCGCGACCGGGCCGGCCCCAGGCGTGTGCGCATGGCAAGCGCGAGACGGGAACGGCGGTGTGAACGCCCTGGCACATGGCCGGGCATCTTCCGCGTGCGGGCAGGGGAGGACGCTCAGGCCCGATGGTGGAACGGAGCGGACGCCGGTCGCCCGACGGGTGCGCGCGGGTGGACCCGTAGCGCCGTCAAGGTCCTGGAATGTGTTCAGGCGGGCGGTGGTGCCGTGCTGGCCCGCACCACGAGGGTGGGTTCCACGGCGAGTCGCCGGTGGCCGCCCCCGCGGCGTTCGATCTGTTCCAGCAACAGGGTCACGCAGTGTCGGCCCACCACGTCGAAGTCCTGGTGCACCGTGGTCAGTGGCGGCTCGAAGAACGGCGCTTCGGGTACATCGTCGAAACCCGCGACGCTGAACTCGTCCGGTACCGACCGCCCCGCCGCGTGCATGGCCCGCAGTACCCCGAGCGCCATCTGGTCGTTCGCCGCGAAGACCGCCGTGGCATCCGGGATCTGAGCCAGCGTCCGGCCGGCCTGGTAGCCCGATTCGGCGGTCCAGTCCCCGTGCAGAGTGGGACGTACCGGGGCGCCGGCCGCGATGAGCGTACGCTCCCACGTTTCGGCGCGCCGGCGGGCGGCGAAGGAGTCGCTCGGGCCGCTGACGTGGTAGACGGTGCGGTGGCCGAGCTCCAGCAGATGGCTGACCACGCTCTGAGTGCCGCGGGCCTGGTCGAAGTCGACGTTCGGGTACTGGTGCCCGGTGTCGCCATCGGCGACGACCACCGGCATCGTGGGCGGCAGATGCAGCGACGGAGTGTCGAGCATCTTCGACTCGACCAGCACGATGCCGTCGACGGACTGCAGCATGAGATGGCGGAAGGCCTGCCGCACGGCGGCCTCGGTCTGTGCCCGGATTCCCATGAAGTTGACGGAGAAGCCCGCCTCGCGCGCCGCGTCCGCGATGGCGCCGAGCGTACGGGCGTTGCCGTGCGCACCCACGTCGAAGCTGACCACGCCGATCGCCCCGAACTTGCCCGTCACCAGTGCCCGTGCCGCCGCGTTGGGGCGGTAGCCGAGCTCCTGCATCGCGGCCAGAACCTTCGTGCGCGTCGTCTCGTCCACGTTGTCGTGATTGTTCGCCACACGCGAGACGGTCTGTGAGGACACGCCTGCCCTGGCCGCGACCTCTGCCATGGAGGGCCACTTCCGAGGCGGGCGCGAGCGGGGCGTCCTTGTTGCCTTGTCCGCCACCTTCGACCGTTCCTTCCCCGAGGCTCTGTGGGCGCACGGCACACACGCGACGCACCCCATGGAGTCATGTTGACGCAAACAGGCGCGTCGGGTCAAAGCCGCGATCGCTCTCGATCGCTTCCGTCCGAATCCTTGACAGGCTTCCACGCCCCTTCCAAACTTCCGGCTACATCGTGTTTACGAAAACATTTCGTAGACGGTGGTGCCAACACGGTCCGAACGGCCATCCCCTCGACTCCCTGCCACTCCGCACTCCCCACTCCCCGAGGGCGGTCGTCTGCCCGCGCTGCTTGCGCGGAATCCCCAGTCCGACGAGACACCACGAGGCATCGCGATATGCGACTGAAGATCTCCGGGACGGCGGCACTTCTCTGTGCCCTCCTCTTCTCCCTGCTCACCGCCGGGGGCGCCGCCCACGCCGCCCCGGCACCCATCGCCAACGGCACGCAGTTCACCGACCCGGCCGGCAATCCCGTGCACGCTCATGGCGGCGGTGTGGTCAAGGTCGGTCAGTACTACTACTGGTTCGGAGAGGACAGAAACACCGACAACTCCTTCCGGTACGTCTCTGCGTACCGCTCCACTGACCTGAAGACCTGGGAGTTCCGTAACCACGTTCTGAGCGAGGCCTCCGATCCGGAGCTCGACCGGGCCAACATCGAGCGGCCCAAGGTCGTGTACAACAGCTCCACGAACCAGTTCGTGATGTGGATGCACAAGGAGAACGGCTCCGACTACGGGGAGGCGCGCGCCGCCGTCGCCGTGTCGTCCACGGTGGACGGCGACTACACCTGGCGCGGCAGCTTCCGGCCCCTGGGCCATATGTCCCGGGACATCACGACCTTCGTCGACACCGACGGCACCGGCTACATGATCTCAGCCGCCAATGAGAACGCCGATCTGCACGTCTACCGCCTGACCCCGGACTACACCGCGGTGGAGTCCCAGGTCCAGAAGCTGTGGCCGGGCCAGTGGCGCGAGGCCCCCGCCATGTTCAAGCGCGGCGGTGTGTACTTCCTCCTGACCTCCGGCGCCACCGGATGGGCCCCGAACCAGCAGAAGTACGCCACCGCCAGCAGCGTCACCGGTACCTGGACCGATCTGAAGGACATCGGAGACCCGACGACCTATCGCAGCCAGACCGCCTACGTCCTGCCTGTCCAGGGCACCAAGGGCACCGGCTTCCTCTATATGGGAGACCGCTGGGGCAACTCCATGGGCGGTACGGTGAACGACTCCCAGTACGTCTGGCTTCCGCTCGACTTCCCCACCAGCACCACGATGACCATGGACTACTCCCCGCGGATCACCATCAACACCGCCGCGGGGACCGTGAGCGGAATGAACGTGCCCTGGGAGACGCTGACCGCTCGCAACAGCGGTAAGTGCGCCGACGTGGCGAACTTCGACACCGCAGAGGGCGCACAGGTGGTCCAGTGGGGCTGCGGCAGCGGCGTGAACCAGCACTTCTGGATGAAGAAGCTGAGTACTGACTACGTCCAGATCATGGCCCGGCACAGCGGGAAGTGCCTCGGCGTCGCCGGTGCCTCGACCACGGACGGCGCGTTCGCCGTGCAGAACACCTGCGACGGCTCGGCCTCCCAGCAGTGGAAGGTCCGCACGACCGACGTCCCCGGGTACGTCCAGCTCATTGCTCGGCACAGTGGCAAGTGCCTCGACGTCGTCAACCAGTCGACAGCCGACGGAACCGCCCTTGAGCAGTGGACGTGCAACACGGGCGACAACCAGAAATGGCAGCGCTCGGCAGCCTGACCGAGCCACCCGCCGTGAGACCGGCGAGGGGCGGGCACCGCGTCCCCGGCCCCACTCACCCGCGCCTCCTGGCCCCGGCCAGGAGGCGCTGCGGCGAGAACCGCATCCCCAACCCCCATCCCTAGAAGGAGCAGGTCGTGTTCCCCACCCGCAACCGATCGGCGTCGGCCCGGTCCCGGCTCCCCAGGAGCCTGGCCGCCCTCGGCGCCGCCACGGCCCTCGTCGCGACAGCCGTCACAGCTGTCGGCCACGGCTCGTCGCCGGCGAGCGCCGCCGAGACCCCCACCGCGGCGCTGACCGTTCGCCTCGACCCCAGCTACCAGCATCCGTCCTTCGAGGGATGGGGAACCTCCCTCGCCTGGTTTGCCAACGTCACCGGAGGATGGCCGGACGCGCAGCGCAACGCACTCGCCGACGCCCTCTACGGTGCCGACGGCCTCGGCCTCACGATCGCCCGCTACAACATCGGCGGCGGTGACAGCCCCGAAACCACCCCCTATATGCGGGCCGGCGCGGCCGTCCCCGGCTACTGGAACCGGCCCGGCCCCGAGACCCCCGACTGGTGGGACCCGAACCGTGCCGACCACTGGAACCCCGGCGCCGACGCCAACCAGCGCTGGTGGCTCACGGCCGCGAAGGAACGCGGAGCCACCACCTTCGAGGCCTTCTCCAACTCGGCGCCGTACTTCATGACCAACAGCGGCCTGGTCTCGGGCGCGGTCAACGGCCGGCAGGACAACCTCCGTTCCGACCAGTACGACCGCTTCGCCGGCTACCTCACCGGCGCCCTCCAACGGGCCCAGTCCGCCACCGGCGTCACCTTCGACTCCGTCTCGCCGGTCAACGAGCCCGACACGGACTACTGGCACGCGGGCGGCCGCCAGGAGGGCTCGCACTGGGACCCGGCGTCCCAGGCCCGCATGATCACCACGCTGCGCGCCGCGCTCGACGCCGAGGGCATGACGACCCCGATCGCCGCCATGGACGAGACGAACCCGGGGAAGTTCCGCTCCGACTGGGAGTCGTACGCCACCGACGTCCGCGAGACGGTGGGCCGGCTCAACACGCACACCTACGGGACGAACGGGCGTACCGGGGTCCGGGACATCGCCAAGGGCGAGACCAAGCCTCTGTGGATGTCCGAGGTGGACATCGGCGGCAGTGTCCCCCAGAGCTTCACCGACATGAGCCCCGCTCTCGACCTTGCCCAGCGCGTCAACGATGACATCAGAGAGCTGGAGCCGCGCGCCTGGGTCCTGTGGCAGGCCGTCGAGGACTACGAGAACATGACCCCGGGCCACGAGAACGCGAACTGGGGCCTCATACAGACCGACTTCACCCCGGACGACGCGGCCACCGAACCACTGCGCAAGAACAAGAAGTACTGGGCGATGGCGAACTACAGCCGTTTTGTCCGCCCCGGCGCGCGCATCCTCGCCACCGACGACCCGCAGACCCTGGCGGCGGTGCGACCGGGCGGGAACGGTGTGGTGGTGGTCCACACCAACCCGTCCGGCGAGGCGCGCGAACTCACCCTGAACCTTGATGGCTTCCGGACGGCATCGAACGGGCCCGTCGAGCGGTGGACGACCGACGGCACCAAGAACCTCCAACGCGACAGCGACGCGGCAGTGCTCGGCCGGACGCTCAAGACCACCGTAGGGCCCGGCTCCGTCACCACGTTCGTCCTGCCCACCGTCACCGGCGTGAACACGGCGGCGACCACCGCGCCCACCGGCTCACCACGCCAGCTGCTCAATGACAACAGCGGCAAGGCGCTCGCCGTGGCAACCGTCAACGGCAAGACCACCGTGGTGCAACGCACGTCCGCCCCGGCGGACACCGCGCAGCAGTGGACCTTCACCAAGCTGGTCGCCTCCGACTGGGGCAACACCGCCGCCTACCGCGTCACCAACAACAAGACCGGCAAGGCGCTCGCCGTCTCCAACGGCGCCCTCACCTTCGCACCGCCCGGGTCGTCCACCGCACAGCAGTGGATCCGCTCGACCACCGGCGACGGCCACAACACCCTGATCAATGCGGCCGGAGGCAAGCTCCTGGACGTCGCCGGCGCCTCGACCGATGAAGGGGCGCCGGTCGGGGTCCATCAGCCGACCACCGGCGGCAACCAGTCCTGGACCTTCCCGAGCACAGCACCGGACGCCTGGAAGACCCTGGCCTTCCGGCACACCTCCAAGTGCCTCGACGTCAGTGGCGCCGCCTCCGACGACGGCGCGGCCGTCGTCCAGTACGGCTGCGACGCCGGCACCAACCAGCAGTGGTCGCTCCGCTCCATCGGCGGTGGATACGTGAACGTTGTCGCCCGCCACAGCGGCAAGTGCCTCGATGTGAGCGGTTTGTCGACGAGCGACGGCGCCAGTGTCTTCCAATACTCCTGCAACGGAGGCCGCAACCAGGAATGGGCGGTCCGAAGTGCCGGCGGCGGGTTCTTCACCCTGACGGCCCGGCACAGCGCCAAGTGCCTGGAAGTGGGCGGCGCCTCCATCGCGGAGGGTGCGGCTGTCGTTCAGCGAACCTGTGACGGCACCGCCGCTCAGCGGCTCCGGCAGGGCTGACGCCAAGGAGCCGGGATCCCATCGAGAGGCTGGATCCCGGCTCCTTCGCGTGCCCGCGACCTACTCCTCGGTGGGTCCGAGATCGGCCGTGGCGCTGAACTGGACCGTACGGGCTCGGTGCGCGGCGTGGAGCTCCAGCACGACGATCTCGTTGGCTCCGGCGCGCAGCACCGGAGCCGGCACATACAGAGACCGCTGAGGGCCGCGCGACCAGTAGCGGCCCAACGCGAACCCGTTGACCCAGGCGTTGCCCTTGGTCCAGCCGTCGAGGCGCAGGAAGGTGTCGGCCGGGTCGGTCACCTCGAAGGTACCCCGGTGGAAAGCGGGTCCGACGGGAAACGTGGCAACGGGAGCGAAGGGGACGTCCTTCAGGGAGACAAGGGGAAGAGGCCGGCTGGTCCAGCCCGCGAGTTCGGCGCCGTTGAGGAGGACCGTCCCCAGCAGGCCCTTGCGGTCGTGGATGCCCTGCCCGTAGTTCACCCGACCCTGGTTCTCGACGAGGACGGCGAGCGTGCTGCCCGCCCGGGGCACCGTGAAGGCGAGGGCGTGCTCGTGGTTCTCGCGCTCAAGGACGCCGATGGGCTGCCCGTCGACGAACACCTGAGCGCGGTCGCGGACCTGCTCGACCTCCAGGAGGGCCGGGCCCTTGAGCGGCAGGTCGGTCTCGTACAGGACGAAACCGAAGTCCTGCTCCAACTCCTCCATCGTGAGAGGCCGGCGCGCGTCGACAGCGTTCCCGAGGAGCGAGGCATGCGCCAGCAGGCCCGCGCTCTCGGTCAGAGGCACGGTGCGCGGGGCGAGCTTGGGACCGGGCGGGGGGACGGGGCCCTCCGGTACGGGGGCGTACTTGGCGATCACGTCGCGGAAAGCAGCGTACTTGGCGGTGGGGTCGCCGGCTTCGTCCAGCGGGGCGTCGTAGTCGTACGACGTCACGGTGGGGCGGTAGGTGTGCTTGTCGTTGGCGCCGTTGGTGAACCCGAAGTTCGTACCGCCGTGGAACATGTAGAAGTTGACCGAGGCCCCGGTGGCGAGGAGTTCGTCCAGCTCCCGGGCCGCGTGGTCGGGATCACGCACCACGTGGTGCGCGCCCCAGCGGTCGAACCAGCCGATCCAGAACTCGGTGCACATCAGGGGCCCCTTCGGCTGCCGGGCCCGCAGGGCGGCCAGACCCTGGGTGGAGTGGCTGCCGAAGTTGGCCGTGGCGAGGATGTCCGGCAGCGCGTTGTGTTCCAGGTGGGCGGGCTGGTCGCAGGTGAAGAGGGGAACATCGATACCGCAGCGGCGCAGTGAGGTGGCGAGATACTCCAGATAGCCGGTGTCGTCGCCGTACGCCCCGTACTCGTTCTCCACCTGTACGGCCAGGACGGGGCCGCCGCGGGAAGCCAGGTAGGGCCGGAGCGGGGTGAGCAGGCGGTCGAAGTAGTCGTCGACCGCGGCGAGAAAACGGGGGTCGCGGGAGCGCAGCCGTATGTCCGGTTCGGCGAGCAGCCAGGACGGGAGACCGCCGCCCTCCCACTCGGCGCAGATGTACGGGCCGGGTCGGAGCAGTACGTACAGGCCCTCCGCCGCCGCGAGGTCGAGGAAGCGGGGCAGGTCGAGGCCGCCGTCCAGGCTGAAACTGTCGGGCCGCGGCTGGTGCAGATTCCAGGGGGCGTAGGTCTCCACGGTGTTGAGCCCCATGAGGCGGGCCTTGCGCAGCCGGTCCGCCCATAGTTCGGGGTGGACGCGGAAGTAGTGCAGCCCGCCGGACAGGAGCCGGAACGACTCGCCATCGAGGGTGAAGCCGTCGTCGTCGATCTGGAGAAGAGACATGTACGGGATGCTCCTGTGCCGGGGAGTGAGGCGCGCTGTCGCGGTGACGAGAAGAGCCTGGCCTCAGTATGTTTACGTGAACACACGGGGTGTGGCAAGCCTCCGGGCGGCGGACATCCGCTACCGGGCCACGACCGGGCCGATCGGCCAAGGGCGGCAGCGGAACTGGCCGGACCATGACGGGTTCCGTAAGTTCCCCAAGAATTAACAGGACCGCACAGATATTGACGCGTTGTCATGCCGCGTGCTGCACTGGCCCGGCGCACGGCAGTGTGATTCACGCTCCGCGTGTTTACGTTCCCACCGTAGGCGAGCCGACGCGGACCTGACCTCACTCGCCGCCGCTCACCGCCGCCCCGGTGCTGTGCCCCGCCGTTCTCCTGGCCCAAGGAGTCACGCCATGTCCTCTCCCGACAGCCCGCTCGACCGCAGAGTTTTCCTCACCGCGGCCGCCCTCACCGCCGGCGCGGCGGTGCTGCCCGGCGGAATCCTGTCCACGCACGCCGCAGCCGCCGTTCCGCCCCAGGTGACGCTGCCGCAGCGGGGCATATATGACACCGTTCCGGCGTCGTCGTGGACCGACGGTTTCGTCACCGGCAACGGTGAGTACGGCGCGGTGCTCCACGGGACACCGACACTGGAAAAGATCGTTCTCAACCACCACCGCTTCGTGCTGCCGAACGCCACCCGCGACGTGACGCCTCCCGTCCTGGCCGACCGTCTGGACGCGGTACGGGACATGGCTCTGGCAGGCGACTACTGGGGCGCCGCCGGGACCTTCGCCGAGGGCTGGTCCCTGCACTGGACCCAGACCTTCCACCCCGGATACGAGCTGCGGCTCAGCACGCCCGGCGCAACCACCTCCAACGACTACGCCAGGATCACCGACTTCCGCACCGGCGAGGTCACTCACACGTGGACCGACAGCGCCGGCATCTGGAAGCGGCGCGCCTTCGTCTCCCGGGCCGACAAGGTCATCGTGCACGAACTGCTCCCTGCCGGCGGCCGGACAGTGGACACCACGCTCACGGTGAACACCGAACTTGAGGGCGTTTCCGGCGACGTCTCCTTCACCACGATCGCCACCGCCTCCGGCGGGCAGGGCTACCTCAACCTGCGTGGCACTTATCCGTCAGGCCAGGGGGCGTACGGATACGAGGGCGTCACCAGGGTCGTGGCCACGGGCAGCATGGCCTCGGTGTCGGTCAGCGGTGACACCCTGGTCGTCTCCCGCGCGGCCAAGGTGCTCCTGCTGACCAAACTGGGGCGGTACGAGAACGCCGGCGACTGGAACGCCAAGCCACTGCACGCCGCACTTGCCGCACTCCCCACCGGCTACACCACCCTTCTGGGGCGGCACTCGCCGTTGCACCAGGCGATGTTCGACGGTTCGAGTCTGGACCTCGGCGTTTCCGCGGCCGACCGTCAACTGTCCACGTCCGAGCTGACCGCACGGCAGAACAACGACCGGTCGGTTGTCGACATCGCGCTCCTTGAGCGGATGTACGACAGCGGGCGGTACCTCTTCGTCAGCTCCAGCGGAGTACTGCCCCCGCGGCTGACGGGCATCTGGTCGGGCAGCTGGAACGGTGCCTGGGCCGACGACTTCACCACCGACGCCAACATCAACCTCCAGGTGGCCGGCGGCAACATCCTGAACCACGGAAAGGCCATGCAGGGCTACTTCGACCTGGTCCTGGGACAGCTCGACGACTGGCGGCGGAACGCTGCCGATCTGTACGGCACCCGAGGCTTCCTCGCGCCGTCCCGTACCGATGGCGAGCACGGCCACATGCTCCACTTCAACACCACGGACTTTCCCGGCCAGTGCTGGACCGGCGGCGCCGATTGGATGCTGTACCCGCTCCTTGAGTACTACCAGGTGACCGGCGACACAGCGTTTCTCCGGGACAAGCTCGGCCCGGCCCTGATGGAACTCGCCCTGTTCTACGAGGACTTCCTCACCAGGACCGACGCCGACGGCAGGGCGGTCTTCGTTCCGTCGGTCTCCATGGAGAACTCGCCCTCCAACACAGGCCAGATGCTCTCCATCAACGCCACTGGCGACATCATGGCGGGCCGTCATGGTCTGCAGGCGGCTGTCGACGCGGCGAACCTGCTCAACGCGGAGCAGGGCGCCGGTCAGGGCGTGGCACGCTGGACCGCCCTGCTGGCCAAGCTGCCCGACTACAGCGTCAACGGCGACGGCGCCCTGGCCGAATGGTCCTGGCCCGGCCTGAACGACCGCTACAACCACCGGCATGTCCAGCACTTGTACGGAGCATGGCCGCTGCACGAGATCAACCCGGAGCAGAAGCCCGACCTGGTGTTCGCGGCACGCAAGGCGCTGAGACTGCGCGGCGACGAGAACCATTCGGCCCACGGCAGCCTCCACCGCGCCCTGGCCTGGAGCCGCCTGAAGGACGGAGCGGGCGTCTACGACAACATCCGTAAGATCCTCGCCCGCAACATGGTGTGGCGCTCGCTGGTGACCTCGCACAACCCCGACCTGCATATCTACAACTGCGATGCGGCCAACGCGCTTCCGGCGGTCATCGCCGAGTCCCTGGTCTGCACCAGGCCGGGCCTGCTGGAGATCCTGCCCGCCCTGCCCGATCAGCTCGTACGGGGCACGATCCGCGGTGTGAGAGGCCGCAACCGCGTCCTCGTCGAGAGCCTCACGTGGGACACCGCCGCCCGTACGGCCACGGTCACCCTCGTCTCGGACATCGCCCAGACTCTCGACTTCGTGTGCCGTCGCGGCATCACATCGCTCACCACCGCGGCGCCCGTGGCGGCTTCCCCGCTCGGCAACCACGCCAGGAAACTGTCCCTCACCGCTGGGTCCCGCACCCAGGTCACCGTCGGTCTGCTCACCGGGACCTTCCGAGTGATCAATCGCGCCAGCGGCAAGGTCCTCGACGTGGCCGACGAGTCGACCGGCAACGGAGCATCCGTCATCCAATGGCCCTGGTCGGGCGGTGCGAACCAGAAGTGGCGACTGCTGCCGAACTACGACGGATCCTTCCGCCTGGCCAACGTCAACAGCGGCAAGGTCCTCGACAACCCGGGGGCGTCCACGGACCACGGTCGACCCCTGGACCAGTGGACGGACACGGACGCCCCCAACCAGTGGTGGAATCTGCTGCCCGGGGGGACGGAGGGCCACTACCAACTGGTCAACGGAACCAGTGGGCTGCACGCGGACGTGGAGAACGGTTCGACGGCCGACGGCGCGAGGATCGTCCAGATGCCCTTCCGAGGTTCCGCCGGCCAGGAATGGTTCCTCGCCGGCCTCTGACCGCCACGGCCTTCCCCTGTCCTCGTGGCGGAGCGAGTACGCGTCCGCGAGAACGATGACGACGAGGGTGGTCGCCGGGCCGAGGTCAGGGAGGCTGTCGTGGGTGTGCGCGGGAATGGAAGCTGTGCCGGGACCGGTGATCCGTGACGTTCTCTTTTGTGGAACCCACTTTCTCTTTTGTGGAACCCATTTCGATCTTCCGGCGTCCACTTCCATGACGGACGACTGCCATCACCCGGGAGAGCACGTGGCGAAGAAGGACCCGACAACAGACGCGGCGAGCGAGAAGGACCGCGAGAAGTGGATGGCGCGTTTCCAGGTACGGCTTGCCATGCAGCCGGGCGTGGACCGGGCAGTGGTGCTCCAGGCGGTCAAGGAGGTCACGACGCACTGCGCGGATACGGGAGAGGACCCGCAGTCCGCTTTCGGAGCCCCGGACGACTATGCCGTGCAGGCCGCCGCGCGGCTGGTGCCGGCGGACCGGGCGGCGCGCGCGAGGCGGCACGACGCCGCGGTGGACGCGATCGGCTCCGTACTGAAAAAGGCCAGGGACGCCACGGGTCTGTGACCGGGTGCGGCTGAGCTCATCCGTCCCGAGGCCCTGCGGCCGGCCGGCCCGCTGCCCGATATTGATCAGCTGGGCGGGCAGGACGACCGCGGACAGCTCTGTCCGGGGGCGAGGTCGTGCGGGACACTCAACGAGGCGTCGAGGACCGTTCCGTCCGCCGTGGTGATCGAGACCTCCGTGTATGGGGAGATCTCCGCGTCGACGACTCGAATAGGTGATCGAAGCCGCTCAAACCGCCGGACAGGCAATCGGCCAGAGCTTGACCGGGAACGGCCGGGCACAGCCGACGACGACACCCGTCCGGAACCACACGTACCCGGAACCACACGTACTGAGACGGACCTGGCCAGGCGTTTCGGCCTCGTCCGGCGGCGTCCGAGGTCATTACGGCAGTGGTCTTCGCCGTGGTCTTCACCGCATGTGAGAGCAGTCGGCGTCAGGGTCGCGCGTGATGGCGATCACGTCGTCGAGCCGGTCGCGCACAGCGAGCAGGTCGGTGATCCGCTGGTCGATGCGGACACGCTCGGCCGTCAGCTGGCCCAGGAGTGCCGGGGCCGCTTCACCCGAGTCCACGCACGGCAGCACCTGGCGGACCACTCTGCTGGGGAGGCCCGCGGCATACAGTTGTTGGATCAGCCGGACTCGGCCGACGGCCGTGTCGGGGTAATGCCGCTGGCCGCCTGGGCTGCGGTAGGCCGGGAGCAGATCCTGTTCCTCGTAGTAGCGCAGCGCGCGAACGCTCACTCCCGCCTTGTCGGCGACCTCACCGATGCGCACCGGTCCTCCTCCTCTGTTCGGGCGACCAGCCCGACTTGCACCTGACACCAACGTCAGGTTTTAGCGTAGTGGGCGTCGGCGCTCGCCGAACATTCGCCCCACTCACCCCACTGATCTCACGAACGGCCGGTTCCGGCCACGTGGAAAGGCAGAACGTCATGCGCGCAGCCCGCTATCACGAGTACGGCGGTGTGGAGACTCTTGTGGTCGAACAGGTACCGGACCCGCATCCCGGGCCCGGCGAGATCCGCGTCCGCGTCGCGGCGGCCAGCGTCAATCCCGTCGACTGGAAGGTGCGTTCCGGCGCGGTGCGAGAGGTGCTTTCCGTGGATCTGCCCGCGATTCCCGGACGTGATGCCGTCGGCGTGGTCGACGAGATCGGTGAGGGGGTGCAGGGGGTGAGCGTTGGCGACCGTGTCTTCGGGCTGGGCGGCGTCACCGGCGCGACGGCGGAGCTGGCCGTGTTCTCGGCCTGGGCACACGCGCCCACCACATGGACCGACGAGGAGGCCGCCGGTGCCGGTCTGGCGTCCGTGACCGGGATGGGCGGGCTGAAGGCGCTCGGGCCTCTGCGGGGGCGCACCCTTCTCATCGAGGGCGCCGCCGGAGGCGTGGGCAGTGCCGCGGTCGAGATCGCGGTGGCTCAGGGCGCCACTGTGATCGGGACGGCCAGCGAGCGCAACCACGATTTCCTCACCTCCCTCGGAGCCGTTCCCACCACCTACGGCGCCGGCCTCGCGGAGCGACTCGCCGCCCTGGCTCCGGACGGTGTCGACATCGTGCTCGACACCGCGGCCTCGGGGTCCTTGGGCGATCTCATCGCGATCGTGGGCGACCCTGCTCGCGTGTCGACGATCGCCGACCACGCCAACGCGCATCGCCTGGGCGTGCATCTGGCCAACGCGGAGAACGATTCCACGCTCCTCGCCGAAGCGGGTGAACTCGGCCGGCAGGGCCGCTACACACCGCGCATCGAGCGGACCTACCCGCTCGAACAGATCGCGGAAGCGCACGCGTACGCCGAGCGCGGACGCACGCGGGGGAAGATCGTGGTCCGCGTTTGAGCTTGTCCCACCGTTCGGCGCTTCCCGTGGGTTCGGCCACGGGAAGCCCCGTGGGCGTCCGGAGTACGACGGCGTTGCCGTGAGGACCGGCGGCAGGCCCGCTCAGGTGCGCTTCACCGTCATCGTGCAGTGTCTCCGCAAGACCAAGGACGGAGACCTGTGCCGTAACCAGCCGCACAACCCGTGTCCTGCCTGGATGAGTTCATGACCGACCTCGAAGACCGGGAGCAGTAGGCAGGCGTCAGCCGCCACCTGCTGTACTACCTCAACGCCCCCATCGCCGAAGGCTGCTGCCTGCGCGGCGTCCTCCCTGCCCCCGGTGCCGTACGGATTGCCATTCGCGCGGGCGCGCGCGAGGGCGAGGGCCGGCGCCCCGCGCGCGTCCGTCAACGGCGGGCCTGAATCTTCAGGTCGCCGCGGGTCTGTACGCGGATGTGGTCACTGGCGAGCATGGCGTGGGGGAAGCCGAGGTCGATCGCGCTGACCTCGTCCAGGCGCGCCATCTGTGACGGGGTGAGGTCGACGTCGAGGGCTCCCAGGTTCTCCCGCAGCTGTTCGGCGGTTCGCGCCCCGACGATGGGCGCGGTCACCCGTGGGTTGTGCAAGGTCCAGGCGAGTCCGACCTGTGCAGGCGTACTGCCCAGTTCCGCGGCGACCTCCTTGACGACGTCCACGATGGCGAGGTTGCGTTCGGTCACTCCGCCCAGGGCCAGGTTGAAGCTCTTGCGGGCGCTCTCGCTCTGGTCGGACGTCGGTGCGGTCAAGTCCTGGCGGCTGTACTTGCCGGTGAGGACTCCACCTGCCAAGGGGGACCACAGCACGGTTCCCAGTCCCAGCTCCTGGGCCATCGGCAGCAGGTCACGCTCCCCGGTGCGTTCCACCAGGTTGTACTCCAATTGCAGCGCCGTCAGTGGCGACCAGCCGCGCAGGTCGGCGATCGTCTGCATGCGTGAGATCTGCCAGGCCGGGGTGTTGGAGATGGCGACGTAGAGGATCTTGCCTTGGCGCACCAGATCGTCCAGGCCGCGAAGAATCTCCTCCACGGGAGTGGTGGAGTCCCATACGTGCAGGTAGAGCAGGTCGATGTAGTCGGTGTTCAGCTGTCGCAGGCTGGTCTCGACCGCGCCGAACAGGCTCTTTCGGCCGGCGCCCCCGGAGTTGGGGTCATCGGGCCGGCGCAGCGTCGTGTACTTGGTCGCCAGGACGAGGCTGTCGCGTCGGTTTCGGGCGAACTCGCCGAGCATGCGCTCGGAGGTGCCGTTGGTGTAGGTGACCGCGGTGTCGATGAAGTTTCCACCGCGCTCGACGTAGAGGTCGAACAGTTTCCGCGCCTCGTCCTGCTCCGCGCCCCAGCCCCAGTCGTTGCCGAAGGTGGCCGCGCCGAGCGCGAGTGGTGAGACCCGCAGGCCGGAACGTCCAAGCTGCCGGTAGGTGTCGAGCGTGAGCGCCATCGTGTTCTCCTGTGAGGTGTGGTTCCTGGCGTGTGCTGCGTGCGGGCCGGTCGAGGGCCCGTGGATGTTCATCAGGCGCCGAGCCCGTAGCCGCCGGCCACGGTGACGCCCTGGCCGGTGATGTAGCCGGCGGCGTCCGAGGCGAGGAAGGCGACGACTTCCGCGACCGCATCGGATCGGACGACGAGTACGTCGGCGGGGAGTTCGGATCGTGCCCGTGCGAGGGAATCAGGATTCTGCCCGGTGACCGCGACCTGGTAGCCGCGGGTGTGCAGCAGCTCGGCCGTCGCTCTGCCGATCCCGGTCGTCCCGCCGGTGATGAGCACGTTAGGCATGCCAAACCTTTCGTCGCTGAAGCGATGGGTGAGATCACCCGTAACGGGGACCTCCCCGCTTTGCCTCACCGTACACTGAACCGGGGACATCCCCGATTCGTTCCCGAGCCCCGTCCGACACTCACGATCGCGAAGGTCATGACACCTCCACGCAACACGCTGCGCGCCGACGCGCAGCGCAACCGCGAGCAGTTGATCGCCACGGCCACCGAAGTCTTCGCATCCGGAAGCGCGATCTCGCTGGATGCGATCGCCAAGCGCGCGGGAGTGGGGAACGCCACCCTGTACCGGCACTTCCCCACCCGCGAGGACCTGGTCGAAGAGGTCTACCGGGACCAGATCCGCCCGTTGCGCGAAGACGCGCGCACCCTGCTGGCCACCGAGCCCCCCGCGCAGGCCCTCCATGCGTGGATGCGCCGATTCGCCGACTGGGCCGGCGAACGACGCGGCATCTGCGAAGCCCTGGTCGCCATGAGCGCTTCCGGCCGCTTCGGCACCGGACCGGTCTGCGACGAGGTCCAGCAGATTCTGGCGATGATGCTCAAGACCGGGGCTGCGGCAGGAGAACTGCGCAGCGACATCGACCCGATCGACGTCGGCGGCATCCTCGCCGGTCTGCTCTCCGTGGCCGGCGCGCCCGAGCAGCGCCCCCAACTGGACCGCATGCTGGCCGTAGTCGTCGATGGACTCAGGCCCCGCTGAGAGGAAGTGTTCGGTCCGGTCGTGGCCATCATGTCCTTCACCGACGAGTCCGATGAGTCCGAAGCAGGAAGCCCCCGGAAGGGTCAGACGACCCAGGCCGGAATCCCTGGACTTTAGGCCAGGGAGCACGTCAAGACACACTCCGCTGCACGGACGAGGGCTGGAAAATCACCAGGCGTTAGATCCGGGGAATTTGGAGCAGCGGCGACTCCTCGGTGCTGCCCACACCCGTTTCCTGAGCCAAGGCGGCGCGGGGCGGCGTGCCCATCGTTGCGCAACGGCGACCGGATTCGTCTCTCACGTAGCCGATGTGGCGCGCTTCTTTGGCGCGCTTCGTCGATGTCGTGGATGCGCGAGACGGAGCCCGGCGTGCGCTGCCGGTTCGCGGTGAGTGAGCCCGTTCCAGAGATCGGTGCCGAACAGGGGCACCGAGGAGCGCAGGCCCAGGGGCACGAACGGGACGGCCAACGTCGGACAACCAACCAGGACGGGCGCGTTCAACGAAGTCTGCGAAGTCGTTACGCGGATACCGGGAATCGGAAGGCTCAGCGGGTCGTTCGCGCCGGGCTGGCTTCGGTACGACGACCAGTGGTCTCCCGGGAATGTGTAGCGCGGACGTATCGGAAATCGCATACGCCACCGCAACGGTCTCCCGTCTTCAGTGGAGGAATGGACCACGGTGCATCAACGGTCGGTTCGTTCATCGGGAAAGGATTGTGCTCATGGACTCGGATTCCGTACGGGGTGTCGACCGGCGGCGGCTGCTCGGGTGGGGCGGGTTGACGGCCGCCGGCGTGATGGCAGGCGCGTCGCTGGTGGGCGCCCAGCCCGGCCACGCAGACCAGGCCCCAACCGACCCGATCCCGCCGGAGACCCGGCCTGGCGGAGCCTACGACCGGTATGTGGCGAAGCTGGCCGCCGAGGGCAAGTTCTCCGGCGTGGTGCTGTTGTCGCACCGGGGCCGGACGGTGCTGTCGCGCAGCTACGGCATGGCCGACAAGGAGAAGGGGATCGCCAACCACGAGGGCGTCGCGTTCAGCCTCAGTTCGGCGGGCAAGCCGTTCGGCGCGGTGGCCATGTTGCAGTTGGCGCAGCAGGGCAAGGTGAAGCTGTCGGACACGGTGGGCACCCATCTGAAGGGTTTCGCCAAGGAGATCGCCGATCAGGTGACGGTCCACCACGTGCTGTCCGGCACTTCCGGGCTGGACAGCCCGGAGGAGGACGTGCAACGCGTCTTCCAGAGCCGGGACGAGGTGCACGAGTACTACGAGCAGCGGGCCCGGCAGGCGAAACTGGTGGGCGTCCCGGGCATTCCTGACACCGCCCATGCGGAGGCGGAAATCACCATCTCCGCGCTGATCGTGGAGGCCGTGACCGGCAAGACGTACTGGGACTACGTGCAGGAGAACATCTTCGGGCGCTGCGGCATGACCGGCTCGGCGTTCTGCACCAGGCGACAGTGGCTCACCGACGAGCACATCGCGCACCCATACATGGAGTTGGCCGATGGGAGCGTGGTGGACGCCGTCCGCAACCTGGACCAGAGCAGCCCGGACCCGCACGTACTCGGCAAGAATCCGGGCCGCGCCTTCATCGATGCCCCTGGGGACGGTGGCTTCGTCACCGCGCCGGATCTGGTCCGGTTCGCGCGTGCGCTGGGCGACGGCACGGTGTTGGACCGGCCCTGGGCCGACGTGCTCACCGCTGCCAAGGTCCCCCATGGACCGGCGTCGTTCGGGGCGTACGGGATTCCGGTCTCCATCGTCAACGGCCAGTGGATCTACCAGCGCGCCGGTGGGAACCCCGGTGTCGGCGCCAACTGGGACATCTACCCGTACACCGGCTGGGTCGGTGTCATCCTCAGCAACCGCGACGGCATGCCGCTGCAGGAGATGATCGGACAGGAGATGCAGGCCATCACCGGGGCCCCGGTCGATGGGGGATCGGGTGGCTGAGCTACCGGGGGATTCCGCGTATGCACGGCCAGTGTCGTGCGCGGGGGCGTTTGAAGGAGTGGGAGCAGCGCGAGTGGTCGGGCGGACGTTTCGCATGACACCCATGCTTCTCGGAGTGCCGGACACCACCTGTCCGCTACCTCTGCCATCGTGGCGTACGAGCCGATCGGGAGGCATGGCCCCTGGTCACGGCAGCGCCGCTCGGCATCGACGGCCGACGGCACATATTCGTCACATTGAGGCAAGGAGCAGGTCATGTCCGTCACGACCACCACTCACCTGAACTTCCGGGGCATCGCACGTGAGGCGCTGGACTTCTACCAGTCCGTCTTCGGCGGACGTACTGTCGCCGTCACCTACAAGGACGCGGGCGCCGTACGGAACGAGAACGAGGCGGACTGGGTGATGTGGGGCGAGGTGGTCGGCGACAACGGCTTCCACGTCATGGCCTACGACGTGCCGTCGCAACTGCCCTGGAACCAGGGCGAGAACTCGTTCTTCGTCTCCGTGCGTGGAGACGAAGCCGAGGAGATCAGCGCCCTGTGGGGCAAGCTCGCCGAGGGCTCGACCATCGTGAGTCCACTGGAGCCCGCGCAGTGGGCACCGCTGTACGGCATGCTCACCGACCGCTTCGGCGTCACCTGGGTCCTGGACGTCACCGCTCCGTACAACGGCTGAACCAACTGACCCACCTGACATTCCCGTGCCGTCCGGGACGCCGCCGCACGGGCGGCCCGGACGGCACGGGCACCGAACACGTACGGCAGCGGAAGGAAACGGGGCACCGTGAGGATGCGGAAGCTGGGACGGACCGGCATCGAGGTCAGTGCCTACTGCCTGGGCACCATGGTGTTCGGCAAGATGGGCAATCCGGATCACGACGACTGCGTGCGCATGATCCACCGGGCGCTGGACGAGGGCATCAACTTCGTCGACACCGCCGACGTCTACGGCTACAGCGAGACCGAGGAGATCGTCGGAAAGGCCCTCAAGGGACGCCGCGACGAGGTCGTGTTGGCGACCAAGTTCAACGGACCGATGGGCGAGGGCCCCAACCGCGGCGGCAGCTCCCGGCGTTGGGTCGTCCAGGCGGTCGAGGGCTCGCTGAAGCGGCTGCGGACCGACTACATCGACCTTTATCAGATCCACCACCCCGACCCGTACACGGACATCGAGGAGACCCTCTCCGCGCTCACCGACCTCGTACGGGCCGGGAAGGTCCGGGCGATCGGCTCCTCCAACCTGCCGGCCTCGGAGATCGTCGAAGCCCAGTGGGTGTCCCAGCGGCGTGGACTTCACCGCCTGCGCACCGAGCAGCCCACCTACTCCATCCTCAACCGCGGCATCGAGCGGGAGATCCTGCCCGCCTGCCACCGCTACGGCATGGGCGTTCTGGTGTGGAGCCCGCTGGCCATGGGCCTGCTCACCGGCCGCTACCGCAAGAACGCGCCGCGGCCGGACAACGCCCGCATGAACTGGGTCTCCCGGCACCTCACCGACGAGCGCAAGCTCGACGCGGTCGAGCAGCTGCTCACCCTCGCCGAAGAAGCCGGCCACTCCCTCACGCACCTGGCCATGGCCTTCGCCACCAGTCATCCCGACGTCACCTCCGCCATCATCGGCCCGCGCACCATGGACCAACTGGACGACCTGCTCGCCGGCGCCACCCTCACCCTCGGCGACGACATACTCGACAAGATCGACGCGATCGTCCCACCCGGCACCGACATCGGCCCGCTGGACATCTCCTATACACCCCCCTCCCTCACCGACACGGACCTGCGCCGACGGCCGTCCCACGAGCGAGCCGTCGCGTGAGGATGCCATGACTGTCCTTGCCGCCCGTGCCCTCAATCGCGCAACCCTCGTCCGCCAGCATCTGCTCAGGCGCAGGATCCTCAGGAACCCTTCACCGTGCTGCGATCCCGCCCGCCCGACTTCAAACCCAAACAACTGGACGGGCCGTAGGGGGCGTTGCCTGCGGCAGATTCCGGGCAACGATGTCCTCGACCCGATCGAGTAGGACGAATGGCGCCCGCCCCGGGCAGGGCTCGTTGTCCTGCCCGGCACACATGCTCCACAGTCACCGAATCGATGCGGCAAAACTCCGGGGATGTCCATGAAACTGCTGTTCAGCGCGACCCCTGACTGTGGTCACATACTGCCCTCAATCCCGCTCACGCAGGCGGCGGTAAGTGCCGGCCACACCGTGGGGCTGCTGTCGAGTGCGGAATTCCGAGCCGCGGTCGGCGAAGAACTTCCCCCTTCCGACACCATCTTTGCTCGTCTGGCGCAGAAGGAGAGGAACCCTATTCCTCAACTTCCCGAGGCCAAGAACAGCAAGCTAGGAGGACGGGGATGTTCCTAAGGAGTGCGCTGCTGGAGCGGGCTCAGGAGTGGATCCGACAGGAAATCCACCAGACGGAGGCTCTACGGGATATTTCGGAGATTGAGAGATCCCCTAATGAGGATGGGTTGACGTCGGTGAGCTGGATCCTTGATGGCGGTAACTTCATGGCCCAGGTGGTGCTGTGGGATACCGGGGAATTCGAGGAGGATCTAGCGAACGCGGAAACGGGCCAAGTTCGGACGCGGAGCGGCTGCCTGGCGTCGCCTGATGATCTTGAGTCCTGCCTTGCGGCCGCCCGCGATTGGGTTCTCCAGGACCACTGAGGATTCGCTGAGAAGTGTGCGTTGGCAAGCATGGGCCCCGCCAGGCAGCGTTTGGCGGGGCCCCATCGTGGTCTGACGGCAGTAGTTGACGGCAACGTCAGCGGACGGGGACCGCGCAGAGTGCTGGTTCGCCGCCGTCGTCGTCGGGCTTTGCCAGTGATCTCGGCGGGGTTGCGGAAGGTGTGGCCGAGGGGGTTGATGGCGTCGCGTTGGAGGCGGAGTCGGACGTGGGTGTAGACGGTGGCGGTGACGCCGATGCGGGCGTGGCCCAGAAGTTCCTTGATCACGACCAGCTCAACCCCCTGCTCAAGGAGCAAGGTGGCGGTCGCGTGTCGGAGGTCGTGGAAACGGATGTGGCGGAGCCTGGCCAGGCCCAGCGGGGTGTTGACGTGCCAGGTGAGGGTGGAACCTGCGATCGGGGCGCCGTCGGGGCGAGTGAAGACGTAGCCGCTTTCCTGCCAGCCCGTCCCCGCCGCCTCGCCTTCCTGGAGTTGTCGGCTGCGGTGCTGTTCGAGGAAGTACAGGCGCGGCGTCGGCAGGGCGATGGGTCGTTCGGAGCTCTTGCCTCTTGGCCGGGAGGGCGGTAAAGCCGCTGGAGTTGGTGCGTTGGATGCTGGCGGTTCCGCCGGCCAGGTCGAGGTCTTCCTAGCGCAGGCCGAGGGGTTCGCCCTTGCGGAGCCCTGTATGCAGAGCGAGTGCGAACAGCGGCTGCAACCGGTGACCGCTGGCGGTGCTCCTCCTCCGCGATCCCCGCCAGGATCTTGTGGACGGTGAAGGACACCCCCCGGCATCCGGCGGTCCTCCGGCCGGATCACCGCCTTCGGCGCTGACGTCGAGTTCACCGACCAGGCTGTGGCCGCTTTCGCATTGCGGGATCGACGGTTCCACGAGCGTGGCTACCCGTTCGCCAAGAACTCGTCGAACGTACGCGGCTCGCGCCCGGTCAGCTCCCGCACCGCCGTCGTCAGCTCAGACATCGCGCTGGCTGCCATCTCCGCGTAGAGCCGCAGAAGGTCATCTACGAACCATCCGGGCAACCCCCCGTGCCCGTAGACCCTCAGATGCCTCCTGAGGTGTCAGATCACGGAAGGGAATGGCGAGCTTGGCGGCGATCTCCTCATGCGTCAGCGCCTGCGGCCCGGTGAGCGCATAGGTCTCGCCGCCTTGGAGCGGACCTGTCAGCAGCACTGCGGCACAGGCGGCGACGTCGTAGGCGTCGATGTACGCCACGCGTCCCTCACCGTACGGACCTTCCAGGGCACCGCTGTGGGTGAAGCCGCCCTCGCCGGTGAAGAAATTCTGCATGTAGCCGGTGGGCTGAAGTGACGCCCATCGCAGCCCCGACTCCTTGAGGTGCCGCTCGATCTCCCAGTGCGCGCGTACGGACAACTTCGCATCCGGACCGGGTTGCCAAGTTGATACCTTCACCACCCACGAGAACCTGACAGCCCGTGCCATGTCGATGACGCCGGTCTGCGGCCGGACCATCTATCCCGATGACCAGTCCGGCGGTGCATGGCATCATGCGCAGGTGATCGCTGACTGGGGGTTGTGATGCCGGGTGCCTACCTGATGGGATATATACCTTCGTTGGCCATTCTGGTGTTTGCTGTGGCGGCCAACTGGGCGCGCTTGACTCTGCGGCGGCGAGGCGTGCGCACGCAAGGGCGAAAGGGCGGCGATAGCTGGAGGGCTGGCGTCCTCTCCGTGGACGTCATCTATCGAGATCACTTGGGGGAGCGCCACTACGTAACGGTAGCCCCCGAGGACCTGCCAAGAAGAGGCAGCTCGTCTGTCATCGAGATCGTTTATGATCCGCGGAATCCGAGAAGGGCGATGTCAGCATGGGAGTTTGAGCGGCCAGTCTGGAAGACCACCGACGGCGGCTTCTTCTTCGCCGCGATCGGCACAGCCCTGCTCTACACGGTGCTCCTCCTGCTCTTGGCGTGAAGGACCAGCCTCTCGCTGTCAGTGACACTTTCCCAACCTGATCAGTTGGCGAGTTCGAGGGCGACGATGGCTCGAACGATGGCGGTGATCCGTGTGGTGCTGCGGCGGAGCTTCCGCGGGATCCGCCGGCCTTTCAGGATCGCCATGGCGCGTTCGCCGAGGCTGCGGATCTTGGCATGGTCCCGGTTGTGACGCCGGCGCCAGCCGCGCAGGCTCCTGCCTCGGAACGGGACGCGGATGGCGGGGCTCGCACCTTGATACGCCTTGTCCGCCCAGCACTTGATGTCGTCGGCGGTCAGAGCGGCTGGGATGTCGTGGGTCCGGGCCGCGGTGAGGTCGTGGGTGGCTCCCGGCAGTGCGTCCGATGCACAGATCAGGCGTCCGGCCGGGTCGGCGAGGACCTGCACGTTCATGCCGTGGTGCTTCTTCTTCCCCGAGTAGTGCGGGCGGTCGGCGGCGATGCGGTCGGTCAGCAGGAGTGTTCCGTCGAGGAATGCGTACGCCTTCCTGCGGGCGGTGTCCATGGCCTGCTCCGGCGTCGGAGCGGGCGGGGCCAGTAGATCGACGGCCTCGCGTATGTAGCGGAAGACCGTCGCGATCCCGATGCGGAAACCCGCCGCGAGGCGGGTGTAGGTATCACCGCAGCGCAGATGCGCGAGGACGAGCAGGGCCTGTCGGCCATAGGTGAGGCGGCGCCGGCGAGAGCCGATCCGACGCCGGTGACCTGCAAGAAGACCGGAAAGGCGTTGCAGGGTGCGGCTGGATAGATCGATGGCAGACGTGTAGACAAGCACGAGAGCTCCTGGCGGACCGGTGATCTTGATCGCGACCCGCCCACCAGGAGCTTTCTTCATGCCCGTCACCGGGGCGACAGTCCAGCCACTCGTCAGGTTGGAAGAGGCTCACCGTTGAGCAGAAGACGCTCAACGCCCTTCAGTGCGGACACCATCGACACCGGATCGTCGAAGTCCCCGACCGTGAACTCGCGGTCCAACTCCTTGCCCTTGTGCGCGTCCCGCACCAGACCCCGAAAGGGCACGTCCGCCTCCGCGAGAGCCCGTACCAGGTGTCGGCCAATGGTGCCGGTCGGACCCGTCACAAGAATCATGCTGTCCCCGCTCCGTCCGAGAAAGCGTCAAGAGTCCTCACCACCATTACCGGAGGGTGCATCCGCTTACCGTGTTGGAGGTTGTTTCTGTTGGTAGTCGACCTGACAGTCGGCGGGCTCGGACGTTCTGCTAAAACCCAGCCATGGCATACAGATTCACCGCTCGCGTAGTAGCGGCAGGGGTGGACCCGGACAACGACTTGATGCAGGCCGGTGTTGCCGAGGACGAGAACGGCGAAGGCTTCTTCCTGCTGTTCATGAGCAACATCGGCGAATCATCTCCCCGGAGCGTGCCGCTCGGGCTCGACAGCCACTGCCTGGTGACGCAGGACCAGGGACGGCTTACGGCTGTATCCGTCAGGTAGTTCTGTCGGATGGGCTGCTCACGGTGTCGCTGGACCCCGATTCGCTGGATGATCTGGGACTGGAGGACGCCGAGATCGAGGCGGAGCTCGGCGCACCGGACGAGGACATCAAGCGGATGCGGGAGGTACTCGCCCAGGTGCTGGCGTTCGGGCGGGAGGAGGCCCGCCCTCGATGAGTCGATCTGTAGGTGCACATCTGCGTCAAAGCCGGCGGTGGCACATGAGGGCTGCGGCAATGCCGACGAAGGCGAGGAAGTATTCCGACTACCGCTCGTAGCGGCGGTGCGGACGTCGGCAGCCGGCCGGCCAGGACACGGTCCTCTCGACCACCCGACAATGACGGCCGAGCCGCTTGGACGACTCGACGCCTTTGCGGGCGATGCGGTGGGGTGGCGGATACCCCTCTCGCGTAACCATCTACGCAGGTGCTCGTAGTCGTACCGCTTGTCAGCGGGGAGCTTGTCGGAGGGCGTCGGCGACGGGGTCCGCGGCGGGAGCGGATAGGTGGAAATCCCGCGCACGAGCGGCTTCAGGCCGAGAGACCTTCCTCGGAGCGTGACGGGAAGAGAGCTATGGAGGCGCAAGGTCACGAGATGATCTCGTCATGACTGAGATCGTCTTGATGTCCGACCCGAGGGTTGCAGCCGTGCCTGTTCGGGAGTGTGGTGAACGGCTCGTCGATGTGCGACGGGACAGCTCTCTGCTGGTCGATGAACGAAAGTGGCAGGACCCCGCAGGCGCCTTCGCCCACCTGCGGCAAGGAGTGCTCGATCGACTCCTCAAGGCCCAGGCACAGCTTCCTCAAGGAATACGGTTGCTGTTCGTCGAGGGGTATCGCCCGCCGTCCCTGCAACGTCACTACTTCGACGAATACGGAGATCAACTGCGGGCCGATCACCCGAACTGGTCCTTGGAGCAGGTCCGCTCGGCAGCCAGCCGCTATGTGTCCCCGCCTGAGATCGCACCCCACAGCGCCGGCGCGGCCGTTGACTTGACGCTCGCAGACGCCGACGGCCGTGAACTCGACATGGGCACCCGTATGAACGCGACTCCTGAGGAGAGCGAGGGCGCCTGTTACACGCAGGCCGACAACATCAGTGACCAGGCCCGCTCCAATCGAGACATCCTGAGCACGGCGCTTGCCGCTGCTGGCCTGGTCAACTACCCCACAGAATGGTGGCACTGGTCATACGGAGACCGTTACTGGGCCTTGATGACAGGAGCGGATGCCGCCCACTACGGGCTCAAGGAACTGGATTCGGCATGAACAGGGGCTGGAAAGTGATCATTCGTCTGGGTGGATAAATGTGCTGCGGGGTGTCGTGCGCGCGTGAGCGGGGAGGCTGGCGAGGTCCCGTAGGCGTTCCAGGGACGGGACCCAACAATGCTGATCCAGAGGGGAATCCATGTCGGACAATCAGTTGATCACGGCGCAGGACACCACAATCCGTAGCGGGAGCCCGGACTCCGCAGTGGACCGGGTGGCCGACTTCTACGGGGCCTACATCGATGCTGTCTTTGACGGCACCGACGACCTGGGTACGGAGCTGCGTGCCCACTACCTGACGGAAGACTTTCAACAACGCCTGGCCGCCTGGGAAGAGGCCAACCACGCTGATGGTGTCCTGCGCGCCCAGGACGTACCCACCCGTTGGGAAGTCCGATACCACGACAACGGCGCCGGCCACCTGTTCACCACGGTCACCCTCACCTGGGGCACCGGTCCGGATGCCGGACACACGAAGTTGGCCGTGCAGAGCGATCTGAGCACCAAACTCATCTCCGACATCGAGGACGGCGCCTGAATCGGAGTGCCGAAGAAGAAGCAGGCTCACCGGCGCCAGTGTGACCAGTGCCGGACGGGGCTCATTCGCCTTGGAGCATGGCTGTCTCACCCGAGGCGGGCAGGGCATTGATTTCCTCGGATTCCACCATCGGAAAGCCGAGTCGTGGAAAGGCAGCACAGGTTCTGCTTGCAGCGCTGGCCCAGCTTTCGGCCAGAGCGATTCGGATGCTGCGGGAGAAGATCCGTGCGGCGACGGGCCGCTCGAAGACCGAGCGGCCCGTGTCCGCTGTGGTCGCCGATCTTCGTCCGGTCCTGCGCGGCTGGGGCGCGTATCCTCGCAAACGAGGAGTCCGGGCGGAAGTCCAACGTGGTCGACGGCTACGTCCGTCAGCGGCCGGCGATCTCCTCCAGACGGAAACATGGCCGAGCGGGCCGGAACTGGGCCACGACTAACGCCTATGGGTGGATCACACGGCTCGGGGCTACCGCCTTACCGGTGTGCCTCCGGGGTGCGACGCGCGCGTTTTCGGAGGCACGTTCACACGTCGCGGTGCCGTACGACGACCACCGCGAGGGCGACCGCGACCAGCGCCCAGAGGGCGTACACGATCCAGGAGCCGGGGAGCGTGGCGGTGTAGCCCAGGGAACCGGGATCCGGCTCCCACGTTTGGACCAGGCGAGTCCAGGCGGCTGACACCATCGTGTGTTTGACGTCCGCCGACCAGCGGTTGCCCTCCGAGAACATGGTGGGCAGCATCAGCAGGGTGAAGACGCTGGTGAGCATGGTCCCGGCGGCATGCCGGAGCAGAACGCCGAGGCCCAGACCGACCAAGGCACACACCGGAGCCAGCAACGCGGATGCCACCAGCGGCCGGAACACGTCGGAGTGGGTGATCGGAACACTGGCATTGTGCCCGTCCAGGATGGCCTGGGAGACCAGGAAGGATCCGATGGTGGCGGCCGTGCCGACGGCGGTCCACAGCATGGCGGTGACGACTGCCTTGGCCAGCACCACCGCACCACGGGCGGGGACGGCCACGGTGGTGGTGCGGATCAGCCCGCTGCTGTACTCGCTCACGACGGTAAGGGCACCCATGCTGCCGGCGACGAGTATCAGCGTCATGTAACCGGCCGACGGGAACGCGTCGTACGCCAGGAAGCTGCCGGGTTCGGAACCCGCGGCCTTGTCCGCCCGGGTGGCCACGGCGCCGGACCCGACGACGAACAGGGTGATGAAGGCGAGGGCCCACGGGGTGGAGCGCAGGGACCGCATCTTGATCCACTCGGAGGCGATCAGATCGCGGAAGCGGGCGGGCGGCTCAGCGAGGGACGCGGCCGAAGGGGTCGCGGGGACAGATGTCTGTGTGGTCATCGGGGCTGTCCTGCCTGGTATTCGACACTGTCGGCCGTGAGTTCCATGAAGGCCTCCTCCAGCGAGGCGGTTCGGGAGGTCAGCTCGTTCAACAGGATCCCGTTCTCGAAGGCGAGCGCGGCGATCCGGTCCGTCGGCAGTCCGGTCACGGCGAGCTTCTCGGCGCCCGCCGATCCCTCCGGCTCGACCGCTGCGCCGGCGGCGGTCAGCACCGCCGTCAGCTCGGCTGCCTGCCGCGTGCCCACCACCACTCCGAGGCCGGTGCTGCGGGCCGCGAAGTCCCGTACCGATTCGGCGGCGATGAGCCGGCCCCGGCCGATGACGACGAGTTGGTCGGCGGTGTTCTCCATCTCCGACATGAGGTGGCTGGAGAGGAAGACCGTGCGGCCCTCGGCCGCGAGGCGCTGGAAGAGGCGGCGCATCCAGAGCACGCCCTCCGGGTCCATGCCGTTGACCGGTTCGTCGAACATCAGCACCGGCGGGTCGCCGAGCAGGGCGGTGGCGACTCCGAGGCGCTGCTTCATGCCGAGCGAGAACCCGCCGATGCGGCGGTGCGCCGCGTCGGTCAATCCCACTTCGTGCAGGACCTCGTCCACACGACGCGGAGAGATACCGTTGCCGCGGGCCAGGGCGGACAGGTGGGCCGTGGCGGTGCGGCCGCCATGGACCTGACCCGCGTCGAGGAGGGCGCCGACGTGCCGCAGTCCCCGGGCGTGACTGCGGAAGGCGACTCCGCCGACGGTGGCGGTGCCCGAGGTGGGGGCTTCCAGGCCGAGAATCATCCGCAGGGTGGTGGACTTGCCGGCTCCGTTGGGGCCGAGGAAGCCGGTGACCTGGCCCGGCCGCACGGTGAAGGACAGCTGATCGACGGCGGTCTTGCCGCCGTAGCGCTTGGTGAGTTCGTTGACTTCGATCACATGGACAACCCTGCCGGGAGGGCTCCGTCCGGTCATGGGGCCGTGGGCGGCAAACGTGCGGCGGCCTTCGCCCGTGGGCGTACATCCACGGGCCGATGCCGCGGGATCGGCGGCTGGATAGCCTCGCGGGATGAACGACCTACCGACCACCCCGTTGCCTGCGCGCGTCGCAGGGCACGACCGTTCTCCTGAGTGGGCGCATCTCCTGGAAAGGGCGCACCGCCAATGACGAGAACGACTGTCATGGCCTGGGTGGGGGGTGTTCTGTACGTCCTCGCGGTGGCTCTGCTCATAGGAGGTGCGCCGCGGGCTTCGGGCACGGTCCACGGTGTCGGGGCACTGCTGGCGGCGAGCCTGCTCGTCGGTGTCCTGCGACGCGGGCCGGTCCTGGCCCTGGCCCTGGCGCTCTTCGGATCCACGGCCGTGGTGGTGGGCCCCCCGAGCTCCGCCGGTGTGGATCTGTCGGCTTCGTACCAGGGCCAGTTCCTGTCGTATCTGCCAGTGGACCTTGTCCTGGGCTTCATCGTCGCCACCCGCGCACGGCGGGCTTCGACCGTCGCCGCGGCCACATCCCTCGTCGTCCAGCTCCTGCTCGTCGGCGGCTTCACGCACGGCGACAGCCTGACCGTCAACCTCGTGATCACCCTCCTGGCGATGGCTGCGGCCTGCATGGTCGGTCTGCTGAGCCGCGAGCGCCGCGAGCACGCGGAGGAGCTGCGCGCGCAGGAGGTGGTTGAGGCCGTCATCGCCGAACGGCTGAGGATCGCAAGGGAGTTGCACGACATGGTCGCGCACAGCATCGGCATCATCGCCATCCAGGCCGGGGTGGGAAGCCGGGTCATCCGGACACAGCCGGCGGAAGCCCACGAGGCGCTGCGAGCCATCGAAGCCACCAGCAGAGAGACCTTGTCGGGCCTGCGGCGCACGCTGGTGGCACTCCGCCAGGCGGACCCGGACGCAGAGGTTTCGGGACGGGCACCGATCACACCTTCGCCCGGTCTCGCGGACCTCGAACGGCTGGCGGCGACGACGGCGGACGCCGGCGTACGCGTCGACGTGCGCCGCGGCGGGGAACAGCGCCCACTGCCCGCCGACATCGACCTGTCGGCCTACCGTATCGTCCAGGAGGCGCTGACCAATGTGGTCCGGCACGCGGGTACCGGACACTGCCGGGTGACCATTGAGTACGGGGACGGGGAACTATCCGTGGAAATCGTCGACGACGGGCGCGGCGCCACCGAGGACGGTCCGGCCCACGGCTTCGGCATCGTGGGCATGCGCGAGCGGGTCGCTCTGCTGCACGGACGCCTCAGCGCCGGGCCGCGTCCCGAGGGCGGCTTCCGGGTGGCGGCGCGGCTGCCCCTGCCCGACCCCGCCGTAGTTCCGTTGGAGGTGCGATGACCGCCAGTCCCGTACGCGTCCTGCTCGTCGACGACCAGCCGCTGGTGCGGTCCGGCCTGCGCGTGATCATGGCCGACCACCCCGACCTGGAGGTCGTCGGTCAGGCGTCCACCGGCGCCGAGGCGGTCCAACTGGCCAAGGGCGTATGCCCCGACGTCGTAGTGATGGACATCCGGATGCCGGGCATGGACGGGATCGAGGCCACTCGACTGATCACCGCCGGTCCGGCGACCGCCCGCGTCCTCGTCCTGACCACCTTCGACGAGGACGACCACGTCTACGGTGCGCTCCGGGCCGGAGCGAGCGGCTTCATGGTCAAGGACATGGCGCTCGACGACATCCTCACGGCGATCCGCGTGGTCGCCGCCGGCGACGCGCTGATCGCCCCCGGTGTCACGCGTCGTCTGATCGCAGAGTTCGCCGGGCGCCCCGAAGCCGCCCCGGCACGCTCCCCACGGCTGATCGAGGGCATCACCGACCGGGAACGGGAAGTCCTGACCCTGGTCGGACGCGGCCGGTCGAACACCGAGATCGCGGAGGACCTCTTCATCACGGTGGCCACCGCCAAGTCGCACGTGTCGCGCCTGCTCACCAAATTGGGCGCCCGGGACCGGGTTCAGCTTGTGATCACCGCCTACGAGACGGGGCTCGTCACGCTGCCCGGCTGAGCGCGTCTGACAGCAACACTGTGAGCCACCGGCCCTGCGCGTATCTCACAGACCACAGCTACCCGACCCGCCACAGACTGTCAGGCGAACGATCCGAAATCACCCAAGCAAGTTCAGTAGCCACTGAGGTTGGTCAACTTCTCCCCAGTGGGCTGGGAGTCCTGGGGGTTCTGTTCCGGCAACCGCCTGTCCAAGTCCCTGGTAAGCGAGTGGAGCGGTGGGGACGCACCACTCCTACCGGAGCGGTCAGCGAGGGGGCCTGCGACGCCGTCGGCAACCGTAGTGGACTGCGGCTGGGCCAAGCTCACCAGTTGACCTTCGAACATGACCTGCTGGGCCGCGAGATTCAGCGCGTCCTCAGCCCGGATGCCGCGATCACCTCGCGATGGGACCAGCTGGGCCGGCTGATCAGCCAGACTCTCCGCGTTGCCGACCACCGGATGCGCGACCGCCGCTTCAGCTACCGCGCCGACGGAATGCTGACAGGCATCGACGACTTCGCCACGGGCCGCGCTACACAATTCCAACTGGATCTGCTGGGTCGCCCCCCCTCACTGCCCGGACTGGATCACCACAGCCGGAGACATACCGCTACGACCCGGCAGGCAACCAGAGCTTCGCCGAATGGCCGAGCAGCCGTGCCGCACCGGACTCCGCAAGTGAACGCTCCGTGGACGGCACCCGGACGCTGGCCGCGGGACGCACCACCTACCACCTACCACTATGACGAGGCCGGCCGGTTGGTCGAGCGCCGCAAAAGACGCCTCTCCCACAAGCCGAACATCTGGCGCTACACCTGGGCCCCGGAAGGCCGACTCACCACCTGCACCACCCCCGACGGCACCCTCTGGCGCTACCGCTACGACCCTTCGGGGCGCCGCACCGCCACACGCCGCTTCATCGCCGTCGGCCAGGGGACCGAAGAAATCCAGTTCACCTGGGACGGCGACCGGCTGGCCGAGGGACCAACACCACCACCGGCACCCTCGTGTCCTGGGAATCCGACGGATACCGGCCCCTGACCCAGTACGAACGCAAGTCTCGTACCCAGAACGAGTTCGACAGCCGATTCTTCGCCATCGTCACCGACCTGATCGGGACGCGCACCGAACTCGTTGACGAACAAGGCGACGTAGCCTGGCAATCCCGCACCACCGTCTGGGGCACCACCACCTGGAACGCCGACGCCACCGCCTGCACCCCCTTACGGTTCCTCGGCCAGTACGCCGACCCCGAAACCGGCCTCCACTACAACTACTTCCGCCACTACGACCCCACAACCGGCCGCTACGCCCCCCGACCCGCTCGGCCTGCCCCCCCCGCGCCCAACCCCGTCGCCTTCGTTGACAACCTCACACACAGCTTGACCCGCGCGGCCTGACCTCCTGCGATGAGAACGACGTCACCTGGGGCGATCGTGTCCACTACCGAGAACGCGGCCCCGGCGGACGGGCCCAGGGAGTCACCGTCACTCTCACCCGCAGCATGATGGGCGGAAAGACCGGCCCCGGCGTCGACCCAGCCGGATGGCAGAGCAACAAGGGATACAACCGTGCCCATCTTCTGGGCGCCCAGATCGGCGGATCCAACAAGGACCCGCGGAACTTCGTCACCATGCACGCCTACGCCAACAGACCCAAGATGATGCGCCGTATACAGAGGGAGACAGCGTCATCCCCGAAGGCATCTGGCTGGAGGCACAGGGCTCGGACGGATTCCAGTTCATGCCCCAGGTCGAGACTGCCGTTACCAACCAGATCTATATACCCAACGATCTCAGGAACTGAAAAAGGACAGGTGCAGTGAACGGGCACGTACGTCGTCTGATCGAAGTTCTGGAGACAGATGCCACGGCACCACAGCAGCAGGACTGGTCCGGCATCGACTCGGAACTCCGGGTCCGACTCCCGGACGACTGCTAGGAATTCATTGAGCGAGTAGGCGGAGGGTGGGTCGACGGCTACCCGTTCATCCTCGCGCCGTCCTTTCCGAACCAGCATTACGATCTCGCCAAGGCCTTCGTCGCGAGCGTGAGATGATTCTTCAATGCGGCGGATCAATACGTGGGAAATGACCGGCGGGAGGCGATCGATCTATGTCGCCCACATCGACGTGACATCCGATGAACTGGTTTCGACCTGGGGAGATTACGAGAGATTCGAAGACCAATGGGATCTCGGCTCGAGGCGTACATTCACCTGGCGTCTCAAGAATGGCGAAGATGTGGCACTCAGCATGATCGAGGGAGGCCGAGTGCCGGGCTACAGTATGTACATTCGTGCAGACGAGGAAGACGCCGATCACATGCAGGCCATGTTGAGTGAATTCCTGGATGAGTCAGGTCTGGATGAAATGAGGGTTCTGGAGAAGGGCTTCTGAGCGCGGCCCCACTTGATCAGACTGGAGCCAAAGCAGGAAAATGAATCAGAACTGAGTACGGCAAGGGCAAGAAAGCCCGACGACAGCGTGGGCCCCACCCGCGTCCCATCCCTTCGCAATGAGGTGGGATACGGGTAGGGCTAAGCCTTAAGGCAGGTGAGCGTGACGTTGCCTATGCGACAGCCCAGCAGCGAGTTGAGCACGAGCGCAAGGCCATGGCTGCCGCCGACGCGATGCGGCAGGTGCTGCCGTGTAAGGACTGTGCACAGCAACGGGCGGCCGGGCCGTGTGAAGCGTGCGGCTATCGGCGCCGGACTGAGGCCCTGACGGTGGAGGCCGGGATGGTCGCGGCCACCTGATCGCTCGCCCTGGACGACCGGACGACATCGCCGCCGTCGCAGCCCACGTCAGGGCGACGCTGGAGGCCGGCATCGTGAGGGCCTGGCGTGAGTTCCTGGAGCTGATGGAGCGGGGCGAGTTGGAAACGGATCCCGCCGCATCGGCGTCCGCGCTCGCCTTCGTCAGGTGAGGAAGGAGAATGAGCGGCATGACCATGGTGAAGGACATCGATGTCCGCGGTATGCAGCACTGCGAGACGACGGCGCTGGGTGTACTGCTGCGGCATGAGGGAGTCGACTTGTCCGAGCCCATGCTGTTCGGGCTCGGGTCCGGGTTGTCCTTCGTCTACTGGGACAGCAAAAGCATGGGCTTTCCCTTCCTGGGAGGCCGGGTCAAGCCGTTCGAGCTCACCAGGAACCTGGCCGCCGCACTCGGACTTGAGCTGCGGGTCGAGGAGACCACGTCCCCGCGCAAGGCATGGCAGAACGTGGTGGCACCCATTGACGCCGGCCGACCGGTCGGCCTTCAGCTCGACAGCTACCACCTGGACTACTTCACCACCAAGGTGCACTTCGGCGGACACATCGTGGCCATGTACGGCTACGACGAACAGGACGCCTACCTGGTGGACACCGACTCCCAGGGCGGATCCGTCTCCACCAGCCTCGCCAGCCTGGCAATAGCCAGAGCCGAGCGCGGCCCCATGACCGCCAAGCACCGCTCCTTCACCATCACAGCGCCCAGCGGCCTGACGTCACCGCAGGACCGGATCATCCCCGCGATCAAGACCTGCGCCGACGCCTTCCTGAATCCACCCATCGCGAACCTGGGCCACCGGGGCATCGAGAAGACCGCCAAGCAAGTGCCGAAGTGGTTGCAGCGCAGCGGCAATCCGCAGGCGGACCTGCCACGGACCGCCATCCTCATGGAGCGGGCCGGCACCGGCGGCGCCCTGTTCCGCAACCTCTACCGGGACTTTCTCGCCGAGTGCGCCCAACTGATCGACAGCAACCACCTGCGCACCGGCCACAGCCTGTATACCGAGGCCGCCACCCTTTGGACACAGGTGGCCGAACTCGTCGCAAGAGCAGGCGAATCCGGCGAGGCGAAGAACCTCACGCGGGCCGGCTCCATCCTCCACGAGCTCTCGCGCATCGAACGCGATGCGATGCGGGCACTCAGCCTGATCTAGGGCCTCTCGTCCGGATCATGTCGGGCTCGTCGCCGACGAGCTACAGCCCTCGGGGCGGTCCGTGGTGTTTCGGCATGCTCGCGAGACCGTCTGCGGCGCAACGTTCCGCGGCCGGCGAGCGTCTCTTCGGGTGTGATGCATCTTCCTGAGACCACGAACCCCGTCGACACCCAGGACGAGCACGAGGACGAGCGAGTGCGGTCCGGCCCGCTGTGGCGCCATGCGTTGTGGGCGGCGCTCGTCACCGCCGCCGGAGTGTCGCTGGGGTGGTTGGGCGCTCTGTTCCGTATCGGCCCGGAGGAGTACGGCCTGCCGCCCGCCGCGCCGGGAGCGCTCTGGCCCTATCTGCTCGCCTGGGCCGTGATCGGCCTGGGGCTGGGCGCCATCCTGCGGTTCGTGGCGGCCAAGGTGCCGGTCTACTCCCCGTCGGAGGTCCTCCTCGGCAGCGTCATGATCGGCACCCGGCTGTCCCTGGGCTGGCGGCCGGAGCCCCTCGAAGTCGCGGGGCTGGCCGCGGCCGCGCTGCTCCTGGTGATCGTCTGGTGCGCCGTCGCACTGCGCGGGGCGGCCGTCGTGCGACGGTCCCAGGAGGCTTCCGGGGGCGCCTAGGGCGTGTCTTCGAAGTAGCGCCGTCCGCCCGTAGGGCGGGCCTGGCGGCGTCCGGTGCGTGCGATCGCAAGGCGGAGGATCGCCCTCGTACTGGATGTACTTGGGCGACTCCGACAACGCGGCGAGGCGCGGTGCCAGGCGTCGCGGGCGCGAAGATCCACCGGACAGGCCCTAGTGCTGTGACCGGGATGGCTCACCGTGATCGGAATGCGGCTCGCGGGACGAGCGCACGCGCGTCGGCTGGTATTACTGGACCATGCAGGAAGAGACGGCACGCTCCGCGATCGACACGTTCATCTCCGCGTTCAACGCCTCGGACGACAGCTATGTGACTGCTCTGCTCTCCCAGGCCCTGACCTCAGACGTGGTCTTCTGGGGGCCGTTGGGCCGCAGCGAAGGGATCGCGGCGGTCGAGCGGTTCGTGCTGGACATCCGGCGCCACCCGGCGGGGACCGGCACGATGGTGCGCTGCTCAGCGGTGGACATGCCTGACGAGTGGGCCCGGTACCAGTGGGTCTTCACCACGCCGGATGGAGGCCCCCGCCTGGCGGGAACGGACGTCGTCCATCTGCGGCGGAGCCTCATCGACCAGGTCATCGTCTTTGCGGGGGAGATCGAGCCGTCCGCCTCCTGAGTCGTCCTTCTGTCTCTGTCCTTCTGTCGCCGTCCTTCTCGTGGACTTGTCCCTTTCGGCACTTTGGGGCTGCGGTTCGCGGTCGGTCAGGCTGAGGCGTTGAGGGGGCGTCCGTCCCAGCGGATGCCCTTCTCGCTGCGGATGCGGGCGCGTTCCTGGCGTTGGGCGGCAAGTATGTCGGGGTGGCGGGCGTTGGCGTTGGTGTTGCGCCGACGCAGGTAGCGGTGCGGTGCCCGGGTTTGCGTGGGGTGGCTGCGGTGGTGGGAGTTGGCCGGGGTGAACTGCCGCTACGGGCCGGAGTGGGCCTCGATCGGATTGGCCCGGGACGCGTGGGCCGGGGTGAAGCACAGCTCGACCTTGTTCTTCTTCGCCCAGCGGCGGATATCGGCGCCCATGTGATCGGTCAACCTGCGCACACGGACGGGCTCTGCCACCCCCCCCAACGATCGAGCGGACGTCACCGCACATCCAACCGCCGCCATCACCAACCTGGCGAACCGCCTCGGTCGGAGCACCAGAGTTGCGAAGCCCTCCGTCGCGCGCCCTCTCCGAGGGGCGGGTCGAAGGCTCAGCGCACCGCTGGTGCAGCGAGGAGCGCCCCTTCGCTCCGACTGATTGTGGGCGCCGCGGATGCGGGCAGTGGGAGCGGGGCTGTGCCGAGAGCGTGGCCGTCAGCACAAGGCGCTGGCCGCCCGCACTTCGGTGAGCGTCCGCCGTGCGAGTTCGGCGAAGTCGTCGCGGTTGGTCGTGTCCCTCCAGCGTTCGTAGGCGATCTTCCAGGCGAGCGCGCCCAGTTCAGCGGTTACGCGTGAGGTCAGGTCGGGAACGCCGCGGCGCTTGAGTGCGTCGATCATCGATGCGATGAGGCCGAGTTCCTTGAGTGCCTCGCGTTCACGCAATTCCGGGTTGGCGGCGATCACTGCCGACCGTCGGGCGCTGAATTCGCGACGATCGGAGGTGAAGGCTTCCCTGCCGATCGCGTCCAGAGCATGCGCTATTGCTTCGAGAGGGCCGGCCCCGGCTGGTGCCGTGTCGATCCCGTCGACGAGTAGTCCGGTCATCGTGCCCCCGCCGAAGAGCACCTCTCGCTTGTCCGGGAAGTGCCGGAAGAAGGTGCTCTTCGTCAGCCCGGCGCGCTCTGTGATCTCGATGACAGTCGTGTTCTCGTAGCCCCGTTCTTCGAACAGTTCAAGGGCGGCGACGAGCAGTCGCTCGGGTGCGTTGGGTTGCCAGCGGGCCATGGGGACACCTTACGGGACTTGGTGCCGTCACCCATGTATGGTGATGGGACCAAGTCCCGTCACTTGTCCGCTGGAGGTACTCATGAGCCGGGCTGTTGTCTACGAGACGTTCGGTGGTCCCGAAGTGCTGGAGGTGCGGGAGGTTCCGGAACCCCATGCCGGGCCGGGCGAGGTCCGCGTTCACGTCACGGCCGCCGGTCTGAATCCCATGGACTGGGGCATCGCCTCGCAGCCCGAGGTCGCGGCCCGGTTCGGCATCAGCGTGCCGTCCGGCTTCGGGTACGACTTTGCCGGGGTCGTCGACGAGGTCGGCGCCCACGCCACGGGTTTCGCTGTAGGTGACCGTGTCTACGGCGGCGCGCAGGGTAGGGCCGCTGCCGATTTCGTGGTGGTCAAGACGCCCACCGAGGCGCACGAGCCGCTCTGGCGCACGCCGGAGGGCATCAGCGACGAGGTAGCAGCCACGCTTCCGGTGGCCGGCATGACCGCAGCCGCCGCGTTGGCCGCGATCGACCTGCGGCCCGGCGACACCGTCCTGGTCGGCGGCGCCGCGGGCGGCGTGGGCGTGTTCGCCGTACAGCTCGCGAAGCTCGCCGGCGCCAGAGTGATCGGGACCGCCGCGCAGGGCACGTTCGAGTTCCTGCGCCAGTTTGGTGCCGAGCCCGTGGCCTACGGCCCCGGACTGGCAGACCGGGTACGGGCCCTGGCTCCGGAGGGCGTGACCGCGGCAACCGACCTGTTCGGCATCGAAACGGCCGAGACCGCGCTCGCGCTCGGCGTGCCGCCCGACCGGATCTCCACGATCGCCGCGGGGCCCAATCCTCCCGGCGGCGTTCGCGCGACCGGTGGTTTCGACGCGAGCCCGGACGCCATGGAGCGGATCAGCGACGCGATCCTCGCCGGCGCGATCACGATACCGATCGCCGCGACCTTCCCGATCGGGCAGATCCACGATGCCGTGACACTGCAAGCCGGACGACACGTCCACGGCAAGGTCGTGATCAGCCTGCGGCCAGGTCTTCACTGAACACCGCTCCACGCTCCACCCGCCGGGAGCGAGTGCCCGCAACACGTTCGCCGCCTTCTTCGGCGGGACCCGCCGGCACCGTGCTCGCGCGTCGCACTCGACGCCGTCCGGCCAAGGGTGGCCCGCCGGGGCGAGAACCATCACGCGTATTCACAGACAGGAGATGTTCGACATGGGCAGGTACGAGGGCAAGAAGGTCGTCATCACGGGAGGCAGCAGTGGCTTGGGCCTGGCCACCGCTCGGTCACTCGTGGACGAAGGCGCGCGCGTGCTGATCACCGGGCGCGACCAGGACAAGCTGAGTGCCGCCCGTGACCAACTCGGCGAGAACGCGATCGCGGTCCGCAGCGACGGGGCGTCACTGCCTCAGATCGATGCGCTGGCTGACCGGGTAAAGGCCGAGTTCGGCACGGTCGACGCCCTGTTCGCCAATGCCGGTGTCACCGGCTCCGCACCGTTCGAGGCAACGAGTGAGGAGTTGTACGACCAACTGCTGACCACCAACGCCAAGGGACCCTACTTCACCGTGCAGAAGCTCGCTCCGCTGCTGGCAGAGGGCAGCGGGGTGGTGCTCACGACCTCGGCCGTCAACGTGCTGGGCCTGCCGATGCTCAGCGCGTACGCGGCCAGCAAGGCGGCACTACGCTCGATGACCCGCAGCCTGGCCCGTGAACTTCTCCCGCGAAAAATTCGTGTCAACGCGGTCAGCCCCGGCCCGATCGACACCCGGATCATGGACGAGTCCAGGCCCCGGCAGTCGGCCGAGGAGACGAAGGCGCTTGTCGCGCAGATCCCCATGCTGCGACTGGGGAACCCGTCCGAAGTGACCAAGGCCGCGCTCTTTCTCGCGTTTGACGCCACCTACACCACCGGCACCGAACTTGCCGTGGACGGCGGTGGCACTCAGCTCTGACACCTGGCACCTGGTCTGCCTTGACGTCCGCTCATGCACCGGGCTCTCAGACAGTTGGGAGTTCGGTGATCTCCTCCAGTGGGGCTTTGCCAACCTCAGATTGAGCATGTCGGGGGACGGGACGGACCTGTGCGGGCTTGGGCAGCGCCCGTAGTCGACACGAGACGTCCCCCGGGCGGTCCGTCAGGCACCCCGGTCCTGAGCACGGACTTGCTCAGCGTGCTGCGACATGCACGGTGAAACGGACTTCGGTGGAGCCGAGTGTTTCGGTCACCTGCCAGCAGCCGGGCTCGGGGAAGTTGATGGCCGTCGGCCACCACCGCCGGTCGCCGTCGGCGGTGGCGAATCCACCGGTACTGCCGTGCGCTGAGCCGGATCGGTTCAGTCGTTCGACGTCGACGTGCGGGGCGCCCTTCTGGTCAGTCGCCCGCCCCTGAGCGTCGAGCGTTATCGACGCGTACTTTGTGCGGTATCTCTCCTCGCGTTCGTCCGTGTGATCCAGAAGCCGGGGCTTGGCCACCCATAGGTCATCAGTGCCGTACCATTCGCCCTTCTTGTCGAACTCATGCACGGCGACGGGTACGGAGCCCGAAGGGACCGGAGCAGTGTCGGGGCAGGCCGCATTCGTCGTGTCAGAAGCGTCCGGCCAACTTGCCGAGGAGGATGGCGAATCCGGCAGGGGCGAGGTCGACGTCGAGCAGCCGACGGCCAGCAACACCAACGGGCCCACCCAGGATGCTGCTCCGCGTGCGTTCCACCTTCGCATACGCCTCAGTCTTCCATGGCTGTGAGCTCCTGCGGGTCTGTCTTCAACTTGTGATCGCGCTGGTGTGGCGCAGGGTGAGGACGGCCTGGACGAGGTTGGTGATGCGGGTTGTCGAGCAGCGGATCTTGCGCAGGAGCCGCCAGGTCTTCAGGGTTGCCATGGCCCTGCTCGACGAGGGCTCGGATCTTTGCGTGCGATCGGTTCGCCGCTTGTAGGCCTGCGGAGAGCGTCTCCCCATCGGCCCCGCCCCCAGTGCGGGACACGGACCGTGCCGTCGGCGCCGCGATAGCCCTTGTCCGCCCAGCAGCCGATTCGTGCCTGGTCGAGAGCGTCGACCTGCACGTTCATCCCGTGCTTACGGTGCTTGCCGGAGTGAAACGGCCGGTCGGCGGCCACTCGGTCGATGGGCAGAAGCGTCCCGTCCAGCAACACGTACGCCGTGGTCGACGTTGGCCTTGACGGCCTCGGTCAGCGTCGGCGCGAGCGCCGCGAGCAGGTCGACAGCTTCGGTCATGTAGCGGTAGACCGTGCTCTTCCCGACCCGGAAACCTGCCGCGAGTTGGGCGTAGGTTGTCCCGTTCCGCAGATGCGCCAGCGCGAGCAGGGCCTGCCTGCCGGCACTCAGTTGGCGCCGGCGGCTCCCGATCCGGCGACGGTGCTTGGGGTAACAGCCAGTACGGCCGCCTGTCGGGACTCCTGGCGGCCCCGGCCACCACGGCGTCCGCGCTCGCGTCTTTCGCCGGAGCCGCCCTGGCCACTCCACTGGGGCGTGTCTTCAAAGTCCCGCCTGCCCTGCGGGCGGACGGCGCTACTTCGAAGACACGCCCCAGGCGGCCACCCGCGCCTCTTCGGCCTGCCGACCCTCGTCTCCGGGCTAGCCGCGGTGATCGTTGTCGGCGCTGCACCGCGTCGTTCAAAGACGTCACCGGCGTAACTCCGACCCGGCGACGGTCTGTGAGACGAGGCGAGAACGCCGGTGCCCGCAGTGGCGGTCCGGGGGCACCTGAGCCGAGTTGGTTTCAGCCGCAGCCGTCGCATCCGGGCCCGCAGCCGCACGCATCGGTTTGCGCCTTTGTCGTGTTGGCGGCGGTTGGGGTGACGCAGCAGCCCTTGCCGTGCCAGGCGTCGCGGCCTTCCTTGACCGCGATGGCGGCGATGACCAGGGCGGCGATGGGGTCGGCCCAGGACCAGCCGAGGGTGGCGTTGAGGATCAGGCCGAGGAGAAGCACGGCGGACAAGTAGGTGCAGAGCAGCGTCTGTTTGGAGTCGGCGACGGCACTGGCGGAGCCGAGTTCCCGGCCGGCGCGGCGCTGGGCGGCGGACAGGAACGGCATCACCGCGAGGGAGAGGGCGGCGATGACGATGCCGGGGATCGACCGCTCCGCTTCCCCGGTGCCGGTCAGGGCGCGGACGGCGTCGACGGAGACGTACGCGGCGAGCGCGAAGAAGGAGACGGCGATGATCCGCAGGGTGCGCTGTTCGCGCGCCTCGCGTACGGCGTGGTCGCGGGCGGAGAACTGCCAGGCGACTGCGGCGGCCGAGGAGACCTCGATGACGGAGTCCAGTCCGAAGCCGATCAGAGCCGTCGACGAGGCCAGGGTGCCGGCGGTGATGGCGACGATCGCTTCGATGACGTTGTAGGTGATGGTGGCCGCGACCAGCAGGCGTATCCGGCGGGTGAGCACGTCGAGGCGGGCAGGGGAAGGCCCGAGGGATATCACGGTCATCAGCAGCATCCCTTGTCGTCGGCGTCGGCGCACGTACGGTCGGTCTCCACGGCGACCACGGCGGTGCGCAGGTCGTCCAGCGCGTGGCCGAGGCGTTCGTCGGCCAACTCGTAGCGGGTGCGGCGGCCGTCGGGAACGGTGATGACCAGGCCGCAGTCGCGCAGGCACGCCAGGTGGTTCGACAGCCGGGTACGGGAGATGCCGAGGGTGTCGGCGAGGTCGGTGGGGTAGGCGGGGGCGTCGCGCAGGGCGAGCAGGATGCGGCAGCGGATCGGATCGGCGAGCGCGCGGCCGAACCGGGCCAGCACCTCGATGTCGGAGGCAACAGTCAGCACGACAAGGATGGTACAGGAGATCCTGAATTCAGGAGATCGTGGATCGTGCCCGGGTGGAGGCGGCACCACTGGTTGGTGGACTAATGGGGTTACCGACGTGGCCCGGGCGAGGCCAGGGTGGGGCCAAGTTGGGGCCGGCAGCGAATGGGAGAACCACTCGGACTCGGCGCCTTCGACGCGGTGATCAGCCGCTACGGAGAGATGTTCTTCGCCGACCTCGTCGCCGCCCTCGCCAATCTCGGACGCGCTCTGCGCCGCTTGTGAGCGTCCTGCGCGACCACAGGAAGATGGCACGCTCCTGCCGCGAAACGCCGCCTGGCCGGTCACCGCCGACCGCCCGCGGTAACCGGCTCGGGGCGGGGCGAGTGGTGTCGAGCCGCTCGCCCCGCCCCGGAGGTGGGTTCGGTCAGGATCAGGCTGCGGTGAGCTGGACTTCAGGTGAGGTGTGTGTCAGGCGGCCTGTCCGATGCAGTGCGTAGAGGGAACCGGCGCAGGTCAGGCCGAGGACGAGGAGCGCCAGCCAGGGCAGCGCGGACAGGCCGGCCTTCCGGGCGGCATCAAGGGCTGCTCCGGTGAGCAGGTTGCCCAAGGTGATACCGACGCCGCAAATGGTGTTGTAGAGGCCGTAGTGGGTGGCGACGAGACGGTTGCCCGAGAGCCGGACGATGGTGTCCATCTCGAACGGGTATGCGATCATCGTCCCCAGTGCCAGCAGCAGCGCGGCCAGCATCGGTGGAACGGCGGCGAGCAGCCAGCGCCCGAGTCCTCCGCCCGGCACCGGCAGGGCCGTGGCCGCGAGCAGTGGCACGAACGCCAGGCCCATACTCAACAGTCCCCAGGCCAGGGCCTGTCCCGGTTCAAGCCTTCCCTTGCACCACGCGGTCACCTTGGTCTGACCGAAGATCGTGACCAGTCCGGACACGGCGAAGAGCAGTGCGATTGCCACGGTCCCGAACTCTCCACCACCGCCCAGGCGTCGTACCTCCAGCGGCAACGCCAGATAGACCTGGAAGGTCAGGACGTACGAACCGATCATGGCCGTGGCGAAAAGCAGGAACGCGCCGTTGCGCACGACGCTCCGCCACTGCGACAGCACGCTCTCCCGCTCACCTGTCTCCGGGCTCACTGCCTCGGCTGCCCTGCGGGCGGGGAGCGCCCGGATCTGGACGATGCTCAACAGGCCGAAGATCGCTGCCGAGACGAGGCAGGTGATCCGGAAGTCGACACCTGTCAGCAGCATCCCCACCAGTGGGCCGAGCAGGATCCCTGCCTGGTAGAAGACGTTGAACAGCGCGAATGCCTCGACCCGGCGCTCGCCCGCGTCGGCGGCGAGGTAGGCCCGAACGGCCGGGTTGAACAACGCCCCCGCGAAGCCGGTGGCCGCCGAGGCGGCGAGCAGCGCCGGCACCGAGTCGACCAGTCCGAGAGTGGCGAAGCCGACGGTGCGCAGGACGCATCCGGCGATGATCAGGGGCTTGTATCCGAACCGGTCGGCCAGGGTGCCGCCGATGAGGAACATGCCCTGCTGACTGAAGTTGCGTACCCCCAGGACGAGCCCGACGAGCCAGCCGGCCAGGCCGAGGGTTCCGGACAGGTGCTGGGCCAGGTAGGGCATCAGCATGTAGAAGCCGAGGTTGATGGTGAACTGATTCACCATCAACAGTTGGACGCTCCGGTCGTAGGAGCGGACCTGTGCGAGCGTCTGCTTCACCGGGCACCGCCCTCGGTGCCTACGTACCGCGCCGCCGGGGCGAGGGGGTCGGTGACCGTGGTGCAGCGGGTCCAGCGGGTGACCTCCTTTTCGTCGGGGCGGTCCACGACTTCCGGCTCGGGTGCCGGCGAGACGCCGAGCAGCCCGTGTTCGGCGCAGTATGTGTCGTCGTAAACGGTCTCCAGATAGCGCTGCGGGCCATCGGGGAAGACCGCGACGATCCGCGTGTCGGCGGGGAGCGTACGGGCGAGCCAGCCGGCCACCAGCGCTACGGCGCCGACGCTCCAACCACCCGTGGCGTAGTGCGAAGTGGCCAGCTGCCTGCATGCCCAGACCGATTCGGCCGGGGCCACCCAGTGCACCTCTCGGAAGTTCTCGTACGCGACATTGCGCGGATGGATGCTCGATCCGAGCCCACGCATGAGCCGGGGCCGGGCGGGCTGTCCGAAGATGGTTGAGCCGACGGTGTCCACGCCCACCAGGCGCATGGCGGGGTAGAGCTGGCGCAGGACGCGGGAGATGCCCGCCGAGTGTCCCCCTGTGCCGACGCTGCAGACGAGTACGTCGATATGGCCCACCTGGGTGGCGAGTTCGAGAGCGAGCGGTGTGTAGGCGGCGACATTGTCGGGATTGCTGTACTGGTCGGGGCTCCAGGAGCCGGGGTGCCGCGCCAGCAGCTCGGTGACTCGGTCGCGGCGGGCTTGCTGCCAGCCGCCGGTGGGGTGCGGGTCGGGCACCAGGTCGACGGTGGCGCCGTAGGCGGCCAGTAGCCGGATCATGGATGGTTCGAGGCCCGGGTCGGTGACGAGGGTGACCGGGTGGCCGTAGACCATTCCGGCCAGGGCGAGGCCGAGGCCGAGCGTGCCGCTGGTCGACTCGATGATCGGCCGGCCGGGCAGCAATTCGCCACGGGCACGGGCCCGTTCGACCATGTGGAGTCCGGGACGGTCCTTGATGCCGCCAGGGTTGAAGCCTTCCAGTTTCGCCCAGAAACCGCGGCCGGGCGGGGTGAACGGCCGGGACACCCGAAGGACGGGAGTGTTACCGACGAGCCCGGGGAGGGTCGCGTCGGCAGGCGTGAAATCGCTCGTGGTCGGGGAGTACATCGCTTCGCTCTCATTCGCTGTAGAAGCTGTGCGGGTGCTCGTCTCGCGCGGCACGCGTGTCACGTGCGAGGCGCGGCGAACCGGCTGCGGCCGGCCGCTGGGGGTGGCTCCTAGATCAGCCATCTGCACAGCGCGCGCAATGTGGTACGGCCGCCGTGCGCTTTCCCGTTGCACACAGCACCGGGGTGTTCAGCGATGAGTGGCCCGGCCCCGCTCGTGGGCGCCGCGGTAGTGGCCATGCATGGCAGGACGCGAACGGACAGGGGAGTGACCCCGGCGGGGCCGGGGGTGGAGACCGAACAGCCGTCGGGCGCCAGGGGGCCGTCGAGGGCATCGGCTATACGTCGTTCCTCGGGCATCGAGAGAGGGCGCGAGACATGGCCCGCGCGCCCTGCCGACGGATTCGCGGGATGGGACACGTCCGTTGCGCATTGCACCGAAGTGAGCAGCAAGATGCTCAGTGCGGTCTCCACGAGCCGGTACTTCCAGAGCGCCTGAACCCAAGACAGAACCCAAGACAGAACCCAACGCTCCGACGGCGAAGTGGCCCATAAGGAGCGGGCGGGCAGGTGAGCAGAGCAGAGCGGCACAGATCCTCCGCGTGGCGGCTGCCCGCGCCGGAATCGTCCACGGCGGGGCAGTGATGAGTGGGGGGTGGTGGTGACGAACCGTCGAACCGTCCCCGCACCGCGTGCAGAACAGCGCGCGAGGGAGGTCAGACGCCATGGCCCGGTCGACAGACAGAGACGTGACGGCGGCTTCGAGCCGCCTTGTCATGCCTCAGCGAGGATTGACCGAGTGGGGCACTGACCTAGTGCCCCTCCCGGCAATGTTTGCCCCGTCGCGTCGTCCGGCACGCGCGCTCGCGGCGTTGGCCAAAAGCCCAGGTAGCTCCGCTACGTGGGCTTCCGGCCGCCTTGCGATCACACGCACCGGACGACGCTCCTTGACGGGCAAACATTGCCGGTCGCGGCACTAGATACGTAGAACCGGAGACTCCGCCACACTCGGTCTCGGGACGGCAAAGCCTCCCACCGCCGGCGGGTGGACGTGTTCAGTGTGAGGCGCTCCGGCCTCCACGGCCGAGCTCAGCGTGGCAAGGCAGGGCATGCCCACGCCGGGGCCCTGCGGGGGCTGGCCGAGCGCGCACTCCTGCAACGCGGGATGCTGTCCGTGGCCCCCGCCGTGATGACCGCCCGGCATGCCGGTGTCATCAGGGTTCCGCGTAGCATTCGCAACCCGTGGCACCTGGGCCAAATCCGCGGGGCCGGCGGCCGGAGCGGAGACCCCGGCGGCCGGAGCGGAGACCTCGGCGGCCGGGGAGAGGTGCCCCAACGTGCTTTCGGGGCTCGCCGTGTGCGCATACAACAGGCCGAAGAGGACCAGAGTCAGTCCCAGCAGGCGCTGCGGAATCACTGATGAGCGACTCCATCGTGCGCCTGAAGGTAACTGCCCCGTGATCACGTCGTGATCCTAGCCTCTGCCCGTCTTCGTGACATCCTGACGTCGCGAGCGCTGCGTGAACAAGCCATGCGCGGACGGTTGCTACCGAGGCGCGCTCCCCTTGTACACCACCGGGCAAGGGTATTCACGAAAGGCAATCCGCTGGTTAATGCCCGCGCCCCTCGGTGAACGGTGCGGTCGGGTGCTTGATCCCACCAGCCGCACCGTTGTCCGGATCTTTGCGTCACTTGCCGAGGATCTTGTTCATCGGCGTGATCTCCGCGGCCTGGGCGGTGGTTATGTCATTCGCGAGCTTGGTGGCGGGGCCGTACGTACCTGTGGACTTCCGGGTCTTGACCTTCTGTGAGGAGGTGTGACTCTCGGCCGGCCCGGCCATCGCGATGGCCTGACAGTGGAAGATGATACCCCCTGGGGGTATCATTTAGTGAGTGACGCCGTCAGACGCGACTTGCCACAGGGGAGACAGGCCATGGAGCACTCCAGACACCACGACCACGCCGTTCGAGATCACACCGCCCACGGCACCACGTGGCGCACCGCCGCCCGGGCCACCCTGCACTGCCTGACCGGCTGTGCCATCGGTGAGATTCTCGGCATGGCCATCGGCACCGCGCTGTTGTGGGGCAATGCGTCCACGATGATCCTGGCGATCGCCTTGGCGTTCGGCTTCGGCTACTCCTTCACGCTGTTCGCCGTCCGCCGGGCCGGACTGGGGTGGAAGGCCGCGATCAAGGTCGCGCTGGCCGCCGACACCGTATCCATCGCCGTGATGGAACTGGTCGACAACGGCATCATCGCCGCCACCGGGGCGATGGACGCGCACCTGACCGACGCCCTGTTCTGGTCCTCGCTCCTGGGGGGCTTCGTCGTCGCCTCCCTGGTCACCACACCGGTGAACAAGTGGATGATCGACCGCGGCAAGGGCCACGCCGTTGTCCACGCCTACCACTGACCGGGCCCCGCTCCCCCCTGCGGGTCAGCACCAGCTGCCACCCGGGGGAGCGGGCCGGGCACCTCAACGATGGCCGCCATGGGACGGCTTGAAGTGGCGACGGAAGTTCTCCGGCTTCCGGAGATCGGGACTGGCCGGCGGCGCCGGGCCGCCGAACGAGGGAGACAGAAACGATGAATGTCGAGGGGTTCGTCGCGGACGGTTTTGACACGGTGCGTCAGGTGTTCCAGCGGTTGGTGGATGACGGCCTGGAGACCGGGGCGGGTCTGTCGGTTTGGCGGGACGGCCGGGAGGTCGTCCGGCTGAGCGGGGGGTGGGCCGATGCCGAACAGCGGCGCCCGTGGCAGAGCGGCACGCTGGTCCAGCCGTACTCGGTGTCCAAGCCGTTTGCCGCGCTCGCAGCCTTGGCGGCGGTCCGCGACGGCGCGCTGTCATTGGACGAACCGATCGCCCGGTACTGGAGCGGGTACGGGCGCCAGGGCAAGGAGGGCACCACGCTGCGCCACGTGCTCACACACCAGGCGGGCCAGCCCCGCTTCCCGGCAGTGGCCGCAGGGCTGGATCCGCTGGATGACACTGGATTGCGGGCGAGCTTGGCGGAGGCGGCGCCGGAGTACGTTCCCGGGACGTCTCTGGGGGAGCACGCGCTGACCTATGGTCACCTCATCGACGGCATCCTGCGTGCGGCCGCTGGGACCACACTGGGGGAGATGTTCAACGACGTGGTGCGCCCGGCGATCGGGCTGGACGGCTGGTTCGGAGTACCGGCGCACGCACTTCACCGCGTCGCCGACCTGGAGTACGCGGACCAGAACTGGCTCCGACAGCTACCCTCGGCGCCGTGGTTGGAGCCTCCCGCCGGCGTCCTGGACGTGGAGCGGATGAACTCCCGGGCCTGGCGGCAGGCGGTCTTCGGAGGGGTCAACCTGCACGCGACCGCGACCGCCGTGGCGGAGTTCTTCTCCCGCCTCACCAGCGCGGACGGCCCGGTACGCGGACTGCTCGGGGCCGATCTGCACACCGAGTACCTCTCGTCCCAGGTCACCGGCCATGATGCCGTCTTCGGCACCACGCTCACCTGGACGCCGGGCTTCCTGCGCGACCGCGCCAAGATCGCCAAGGGCGGGATCGGCGGCTCCGCCGCCTGGTGGTCGATCGAACACGGCCATGCCTGCGCCTATCTGACACGTCGACTGGACGATCACTCCCGCGCCGCCCGGATCGCAGCCGCCCTCGGTGACGACCTCACCGTGGTGCCGGAACACTGAGGACGGAGCGTCCGTGGCGCACCGTCATGCCGCGTAAGGACGTCAACGACCGATGCCTCGTCCGTATCGTGACCACGCCGGCAGTTTCGAACAGAGGGCACAACTCCACAGGATCAGCACGGCCTCGCGGAACGGGACCAAGGGGTGGCTGCCAGTGGGCCGCGCCGACCACATCCAGCATGTACTTGCTCGCCACAGCATGTGTAGTATTACCGCCGCGAAGGGGAGTAGCCCTGTAATACCGGTCGTCGACATACTGGAGCCTTTTGACGGGTTCCCGGTGGCCGGGCCTGTGCCGTAACGGTACGGGTGGGCGAGACCTTCGGCCCATTGTCGACGACGTATGCGAGTCGGCGGGGCCGAAGCGTCCGCCTTTGCCCTTGAGCGGTCGTCCTCGAAGCCCCCGCCGGTAGCGCGGGAAGGCCCAGACGAGACCCGTGATGCACTTCGCGCTTCACGCCAGCCATGTGTGCTTGCATACCCACCCCGCACGCCTGACCACGGCGGGCACGTACGCGTTGCGGGTGCAGTCATGACGGGCCACGACACCGCCCCTGCGGTGACCGTCGTCGCCCAGCGCGACACCACTGCGGCAACTCGCCGACCCTCAGATGTCCGCGAAGGCACCGCCATCGCACACGCCCTGCGTGATGTCCTCGACCGCCACACGCACGCCGCCGAACAGATCACCGCCCTGGTGCACATCGTCGACGCCACCCTCAACCTCGCCCTGGCCCGAACCCGTGAGCAGCAGAACAACGGCCTCCGCCGTATCAGTGCCCTCGCCTCAGTGCCCTCGCCGCGATCATTGCGGTGCCCGTCATGGTCGCCGGCGTGTACGGCATGAACTTCGTCCATGTCCCCGAGCATCGCTGGGTCTTCGGCTACCCGCTCGTCATCGGAGCCACTGTCCTGGCGTGCTCGCTCCTCTATCGCGCCTTCCGCCGCAAACACTGGCTCTGACCCATCGCCCCGGCGCTGATCAGCCGGCCAGTTCCGGGTCGTGAGAGCCCGCACACCTCAACTTCAAGTCGTCACCACGAAGTCGGGACCTGTACACCTACAGCTGTCACATTCACTGTCGCCATTGAGGCGTTTAGTAAGGATTTGTCATGTCAAGACCTTTTCTCCGTTCCGCAGCCGTGATCGCCGCCCCTGTCACCGCCGTCCTCGCCGTGGGGGTAGTGACGGCGTCCGGTGCGACGACCTCGTCGAGTGCCGCTGCAAACTCGTCCGCGGCGGCGGACTGCTGGCCGTCAGCCCCGGGCGGTTACGTGCATCCCCTGGCCTTCCCGCAGCCGGCGGCCAAGGACATCCCGAAGGACGGCTTCAACGTCGTCGTGGAGATCCCGCAGGGCAGCATCACGAAGTACGAGATCGACCCGGCAACGGGCCAGTTCGTCGTCAACCGCTTCATGTCGATGCCGGTGGCCTACCCCGCCAACTACGGCTCTGTGCCGCAGTCCGTGGGCGGCGACGGGGACCCGCTCGACGGGCTGGTCCTGACCCGCGAGCCGCTGAAGTCCGGCGCGGTCATCAACGTGCGGGCGATCGGTGTACTGAAGATGGTCGACGACGGCGAGGCCGACGAGAAGATCATCTCGGTCCCGGTCGACGACGTGGACCCCACCTACTCCGAGGTCAAGGACATCAAGGACCTGCCGTCCATGGAACGGCAGCGGATCGAGGCGTTCTTCAACGTCTACAAGCAGCTCGGCAGCGACAAGAAGGTCGAGCTGAACGGCTATGACAACGCCTCCAAGGCCACGCGTCTCGTCAAGGACAGCGTGAACAACTACCAGTCGAAGTGCTCGTCCTGACACCCACGTACCGGACGGGCCCGGCCTGAACCGCGGTGATGCCCCTGCGGCCACCGTGCGGTTCACGGTTCCGCGCCGCCCCCAGCAGCGCGGAACCGTGCCCGACCCGGCAGCGGCGAACGCCCCTCCGGCCCCTCAGGCTCCTGAATTCATCAGATAGTTCGTGTTTTACCGCAGTTGCATTACGTGTAGGATAAACAACCGCGAAGGGGAGTAACCCCGCAAACCGGTCGTCGACATGCTGGAATCCCGAGCGGGATTCCCGGTGGCCGGGCCCGCATCTGTCGTGGATGAGGGCGGGTGAGACCTTCGGCCCTTTGTCGATGACAACTAGTGCGTCGGCGGGGCCGAAGTCGTGCCACCGCCCCGCGCTGGTCGTCCTTCGGTGCCCCCGCCGGCACCGGAAGGACAACCGAGTCCCGTGATCCATTTCGTTTTGCTCATCGTGTGCGCGGTGGCGATCTATCTCGCGTGCGAGTGGTTCGTCAACGCGGTCGAGTGGCTGGGCCAAAGGCTCAAGGTCGGCAAGATGGCCGTCGGGACGGTCCTCGCTGCCTTCGGTACGGCCCTGCCCGAATCCGTGGTCACCCTCGTCGCGGTCACCACCGGCGCGACCGAGGAGGCCAAGAACATCGGGGTGGGCGCCGCGATGGGCGGCCCCCTCGCGCTGGCCACCGTCGCCTACGGCGTGACCGGAGCGGTGCTCCTCCTCAAGCGCCGCAAGGAACGGCTGCTCGTGCCGGCCGATACCGGTATGCCGCCCAGCGGCCCCGGCGGCGGCGAGGCGCTGGGCGAGGAGAAGGACATGAAGCGCCTGGCCAAGGACCAGCAGTGGTTCCTGCCGATCTTCCTCGTGAAGGTCTCGCTCGGCCTGGTCGCCTTCGCCTTCAAGCCCGCCCTCGGCCTGCTGTTCTTCGCCGCCTACGCCGTCTACTTCTGGCGCGAGATCCGCAGCAGCCGCGCGGACGAGGACAACGAGGGCAACGAGGAAGAGGAGCTGGAGCCGCTGAAGTTCCAGCCCAAGAAGGCATCTCCCGCCACCTGGGCCGTGGTCGCGCAGACCCTGGCCACCCTCGGCGTCATCTTCCTCGCCGCGCACTACTTCGTGGCACAGCTCGATGTCATCGGCCCGATGCTCGGCCTGTCCGCCACCGTGACCGCCCTGCTGCTGTCCCCGATCGCCACCGAACTCCCGGAGATCATGAACGCGGTCATCTGGGTGCGCCAGGGCAAGATCAAGCTGGCGCTGGCGAACATCTCGGGCTCGATGATGATCCAGGCCACCGTCCCCAGCGGCATCGGCCTGCTGTTCACCAAGTGGCACTTCGACGGGGCCCTGCTGTGGTCCGGAATCATCACCATGGCCGCGATCGTCTACCTCCTGGCCACCATGCGCGCCCACAAGCTCACTCCCGCCCGCCTCGCGACGGCATCCGGCTTCTATGTTCTGTTCGCCGTGGGTCTGATCCCGATCCTGTCCTGACCCCCTGCCCGGTCCGTTGCCGCCCGAGCCCAGGGCGGCAACGGACCGGGCCCACTTCACGAACGTTGCCAACTGGACGACGCGATCCCAGTAACAGCGCATGACGGTGCAGGAGAGACCGATGAGACTCTGCTTTCTGGTGGAGGAGCAGTACCGGCACGACGGCATGCCCGTCGAGGTGATCCACCAGCTCAGATCCTGGGGACACCACGTGGACGTGTTGCGGCCCGCCGATAGCCTGATACGGATCCCGGAGCAAGCACAGGCGGGAAAACACGATGCCTGGGTGCTCAAGACGGTGTCCGGCGGGCCGGGTCTGACCTTGCTGGAGGCGGCGGCCACTGCCGGACTGACCACCATCAACGACGCGCGGTCGATCCGCGGTGTGCGGGACAAGGTGCTGGCGGCAGCCATCGGCCGCCACCACGGACTGCCCATGCCCATGACATACGCCGCCGCGCAACAGGAAGCGCTGGGAGAGATACCGGCGGCGCAATACCCCCTCGTCATCAAGCCCGCGGACGGCAGCTCCGGAAGAGCGGTAAGGCTGGTGACCTCGCCGGAACAGCTGACCAGTCGGCACGACCGGCCACCCCGGGAAGGGATGCTGATAGCCCAGCCCTACGTGCCCAACTCGGGAGTGGACCTCAAGGTCTACAGCATCGGTGGGGAACTCTTCGCCACCCAGCGATGCTCGCCGCTGCACCCGGAGCGCACGGTCCCCGAACGGCGCGTGCCGCTGACCGCGGAAGTGGCGGCGATAGCGGCCCGGGCGGGCCGTGTGTACGGCCTGGATCTGTACGGTGTGGATGTGCTGCTCGGGCCTGACGGCCCGGTCGTCGTCGACGTGAACGACTTCCCGAGCTTCCGTCAGGTGCCCCACGCGGCAGCACGAGTGGCACGGACCGTCCTCCACCTGGCCCGCACCGGTGTCATCGCGCCCTTCGCGCCCCCCGAGGTCCTTCTGCGGCCCGGTTCGTTGCGGATCCCTGCGCAGGTTTCTGCGCTGGCTGGTGAGGTCGAATGAGGATCGGCCTGATTACCCCCCATCCCTGCCACCCCCTCCTGTCCGCCACAACGGCACTGCTGCGCCCCCGCCACGTGGTGGTATGGGCAGACCCGGGATCGTACGGTCACTCCCACAGCTTCGATGGCATCCTCCGCGACCCGCTTGCCGACGTCTACCTGCTCAAAGCGCGCACCACGCAGGCCCTGGCCCGGTCCTTGGAGCAGCGGGGAGCAACGGCGGTCAACTCGGCTGCGGCAACTGGACTGTGCCAGGACCGCACGGCGATGGCCGAACTGGCCCGTCGCGCGGGACTGCCATTCGCCCCGACCCGCGCCGTGCCCGCGCTGCGGCAGCTCGCCGACGAGGCCGGACCTGGCGGGCCGTTCGTCGTGAAGAGCCGGCACAGCCGGCGAAACGACCTCGTGAGTCGCGTTGACGACGCCACGTGTCTGAACCGTCTGTGTACGAGCTGGGCGGACGAGCCGGTGGTGGTACAGCCGTTCATCGCGAACAACGGGTGGGACCACAAACTGTGGGTCGCCGCCGACCAGATCTTCGCCGCCCTGCGCCGCTCTGAACTGACCGGTGCACACCGGGGACCGCACCTGCCGCTCACAGCCGACGACCTCCCCGACGGCTGGGCCACCCTGGCACGCGCGGTCGGCTCAGTCTTCTTCCTCGACGTGTACGGAGTCGACGTCATCGACGCGGGCGGCGGCACCCCCTTGATCGTCGACATCAACGCCTTCCCCGGCATGGGCGGACAGGAAGGCGCCCCACGAGCGGTCGCTGAACTCGCACTGCGAGCGGGCGCCGGAGCGCCTCCCACTCGGCCCACAGGGCGCCACGTGTTCTGACACCGATCCACAGTGGCTTCGTTCACGAGAACGGGCTCTGGCTCAGCTTCTATGACCGGCCACTCTGAGTGACGGCCGGGCCCCTTCGAGCCTGTGGTTTCCCGCTGATGTGCCGAGCGGTGGCCGAAGCGTCGTTCTCCAGCTGAGGGTCCGTCGGTTCACCTGCGGGAACTCGGGCCGCGCGCACGCCGTACCTTCGTCGAGCAGATACCCGCCCTGACACGCCGGCACTGCCAGCGGACCGAACGGCCGCGCTCGACCCTGGCCGCGGAGGGTCTGGCCCTCGCGGGCCGGGCCGGGGCCCGCATCGCCCGGATTCTCGGGGTGTCCGTCAGCCGCAGCACGGTGCTCCAACTGGTGGACGCCCTCCCCGAGCCCGAGTTGGCCGCCCCACGTGTGGCCGGCGTCGACGAGTACGCCACCCGCAAGGGCAGCCACTACGGCACCGTCCTGGTCGACATCGAAACCCGTCGCCCCGTCGATCTGCTGCCGGACCGGGAGGCATCCAGCCTCGCGGCCTGGCTCACCAAACGGCTGGGCATTGAGGTCATCTGCCGTGACCGTGCGCCGTTCTTCGCCGAAGGCGCCGCCGCTGGTGCACCGCAGGCCGTCCAGGTCGCAGACCGGCGGCACCTCCGGCACAATCTTTAGTCCCACCAGAAATCCCAGCGGTGGGCGCCAGTGATCCGCTCGGCATACGCGGCCAGTGTGTACGGTCTGCTGCCCTGCCAGATGTTGTCAGGGCAGAACGCAAAGTGCTCGGCTGCAACCAGCAGAGCCTCATGCTCGGTCACCGGTGGCGCGGCGATGCTGAGGTGCAGCGTGGAAAACCCGACCGCGACGACACGGGCTCCGAATCGGGTTTCCCAATCCCGGACGACCGCAGAGAATTTCGCGGTGTCGTTCTCGTAGTTGCAGGGGCCATTCCAGCCAACGGCTGTCAGCGCTTCAGCACCGGACGGTGCGGCAACCAGTCCAAGACGTGTCCGCGGGCAGTCGGTGAGGAACACCTCCGCGAACTCTGAGGCCAGTTGTTCGGGGTTCATCACGGTCTCCCGGCCGGCCGCAAGGCCGGGCCATACCTGTCCGAAGGGGGCCGTAACAGCGAGGTGCCCTTTGACGTCGAGCATGTCGTCGTCTTCATCGACGGCCGTGTAGGTCGCCCACCACTGTGCGAGGAGACCGGCAGGATCATGGCTTGCCGGGGAGGACATCTGCTCAGGGAAGACCTCCCCGGACTCCCAAGGGCGGAACTCGCCGTCGTTCGGGTCCAGCGCGTCGAGGAGCAGCGGCCACAAGCCGGAACGTGCGTGTTCGGTGTACATCCGCGTCCACAGCTCAGGCGCGGCCGGCCCGTCACTGAGCCACAAGGGCTGTCGATCTCCGTCGCCTTCATCGGATGTGACCATCCGACCGGGCGGGAGCGGGCCATCAAGGCTCGATCGGGATTCAGGGTGCATGGTCCGGATGCTAGTTCTGCGACCAATGGGTATCACTGAGAGGGTCCGAGCGTTCGACCTCGGTACTCCTGGAACTCCTCCCAGCCTGACGTATGCCCAGGGGTTATCAGGTCCCCATTCGCACAGTCGAGCACTTTGCACCGCAGAGCCTCGGCAAGACGGAAGACGTCCGTCAGCACGTCGCCGCCGGAGCCCCGGATGTGGAGCATGATCGAGTCCACCGGATCTTCCGACCCGATGGTGAGTTCGACGGACCAAGTCGGGCCGGAAAGCTCGCCCCAGACTGGGTCCGAGAGGTCGGCTTCGGGGCAAGCCAGGGTGACAGCCGCGCGTACGTCGTCGTGTCGGCCGAGCGGGTCCGGGGTGTGGTCGGCGGGGATCTCGTGCACAGAGGTGACGTCGGCGGGTAGACGTATGAGAAGGACGTCCCAGCTCATAGTGACCTTCCGGGTAGGACGGGTGCGGATCGGGGTGGGTCAGATCAGGCTGAGCTGTTCTCCTGATGGCTGCGGCAGGAGCACGTTCTGCAGGCGGCGGATGTTCGCGCGCCAGGGCCCGCCATCCGACTCGGCCCAGAGGTCCATCAGTTCGGACGGTTCGGTCATGACGCGGTCGAGGGCCTGAAGGGCGAGATCGCGCAGTCCAGTGAGATCAGGGAGGGGCTCTTCCGGCCCATAGATCGGATCGGTCGGCTCACCCCCGGGGCACTGCGCCGCGACGAGCGCGGTCGCGGCTACGGCTACCTCGGATTCTGGTGCTTCGAGGTAAGCCGCGGTGTCGATCACACGTGTGAGAGCACTGCGGACGACGCCCTCACGTTCGCCTGCGGCTACCTCATCAAGGACACCGCCAAAGTCCGCTGCGGTGTCGTTGTCGAAGGGGCCGACGTCCCAAGTACCCATGGTCTCTCCTGATCACGATGTTGACCGGTGCATCCTGACAGAGGCCACTGACAGAAGCCGTGCAGTCCAGAGCGGGGTTTCAGCCGCATGTGACTGGTCGAGACAGATGTCACCTGGCCTCGATATCCGTCACCCTCGTCAGGTCGGCGGGCTGCCAACATGCACAGACGGCCAACGACATAGTGTTCCTCCTCGCCCCCGACGACGAGACCGCTGCTGCGGGCGGAGTGGACGCGCGAGACCACGTACCGCGTGACGGACATCCCGGGCGTCGGCCACGTCGAGACCTGGGCCGAACTGGCAGACGTGAGCCTGCCGCTGGTGAGCTTCCGGGGTACGCACGTGTTCGCCGCGGACGGGGACGTACTGACCTCGGAATCGACACTGCGCTTCCGCGAACGTACTGAGATCGAGCGGGACTTGCACGAGCACGGCTTCGTCGTCGAGGACGTACGCGACGCACCCGACCGACCGGGCAGGGAGTTCGTGTTCGTGGCGCGGCGCGCTACCGCGGAGCCCGTTCCTCCCGGAATGTCCTAGGGTGCGTGCGCACCACACAGCCCCGGGCGGAGGGGCCTTTGAAGACACTCCCGGGGGCGGGGGTCTTCGCCCTTTCGGGTGAATTCAGGCCCGTTTCGCGGTTCGGGTATCTGGGGGAGCGGATGATCCGTCCTCGGGCGGTGTCCTGCGGCGGGGAAGGGGGCGCGTACACCGATGGCCAGCGGCTGAAGGTCCGGCTCGGCGAGGTGCCGCTGCCTGCCGCGTTGTCGGGGCTGCGGGTCTTGTACCGGCAGCGTGGTTGAAGGGGAGGGCACATGTCGGGGGATGAGGCCGCGTTCGGTTCGTCCGAGCTGGATGAGTCCTATGAGTTGTGTGCGGCTGAGACCGAGCAGTACCTGGCACCGATGTGGCGGGCGACCGAGGCTCTGCCCGCTGCGATCCGTCCCCACGTCCTCGCCGTGTCCGGCTTCTTGCTGCGGACCGACCGCATCGCCGACGAGGGCGGATCGCAGGCGGACCGTGTGGAGAGGTTTGCCCGGTGGCGCTCCGAGACTCTGGAGGAGCTGTGCGCGCGGCGCAGCACGCATCCGCTGCGGCGAGCGTTCGTGGATACGGTGCGGCGGTGGGATCTCGATTGCGCGGTGATCGAGGAGTTCCTCGACGCCATTGCGGACGACTGCGCTTGCCCACCCGTCTTCGAGACGTTCGCGGATCAGCGGCGCTATCTGCGGGGGATCGGAGGGACGGCCGCCGAGATGATGATGCCGCTGTTGGGCGTGAGGGGAGCGGAGGTGCTGTCCTTGGCCTCGGTGCTGGGCGAGGCGGGCCAGTTGGTGGACATCTTCGAGGACCTGCGGGGCGACCTGGCCGCCGGCCGGTGCTACCTGCCGCGTGCCGACCTGCGGCAACTGGGGCTGGAGCTCGCCGACCTCCGGCGTGGTGAACCGCGGGAGGCGCTGGATGAGCTGGTGGGCATCCAGCTCGGCCGCTGGAATGGCCTGCTGGAGCAGGCGGTGCCGGTGACCTGGATGGTGAGTCCTGAATACCAACCGTTTCTGCATGTCCTGCTGCTGGGGGCGCAGTTGCAGTTCGACGAGGTCACGCTCCGGCAGGGGCGGGTCTTCCCCGGCGGTATCGAGCCGCTGACGTCGCCCGGTGCGGTGTGCGGTCGCCCGGCCTGGCCGGACGCGGGGGTGGTGCCGGGCCATGTCGGGGTGATCATGGACGGCAATCGGCGGTGGGCCGCGCTGCGGGGCCTGCCGGCCTCCCAGGGCCACCACGCGGGCGAGCGGGCCGCGCTGCGTCTGGTCAATGCTGCCCTGCGGCTGGGGGTGCGGCACTTGAGTATTTACGCGTTCTCCACCGAGAACTGGGACCGCTCTCAGGAGGAGGTGGCCTCCTTGTTCGATGCCATGGCCGAAGGGATCGCCCGGGGCACCGAGTGGCTGCACGAGTTGGGTGTGCGGGTGCGCTGGTGCGGGCGGCGTGACCGCATCGAGCCGTCGCTCGCCTCCGAGTTGGCTCTGATGGAGAGCATGATGTCGAACAACGATGTGCTGTCGCTGACCGTCTGTGTCGACTATGGCGGACGGGAGGAGCTGACCGAAGCCGTCCGCGCGCTGGCTGCCGAGGCGGTGGCGGGGACGATCAGGCCGGAGGACATCAGCTCTGCTGATCTGGCCCGGAGCATGTACGTGCCCGACCTGCCGGACATCGATCTGCTGATCCGAACCTCCGGGGAACAGCGGATCAGTAACTTTCTGCCCTGGCACCTGGCCTATGCCGAGCTGGTCTTCGATCCGACTCCCTGGCCCGACTTCGGCCTGACGCAGTTGCGCGAGGCTGTCACGGTGTACGCGGGCCGCCGGCGCCGCTTCGGCGGCGGTCTTCCCGGCCCCGCCCGGCCGGTGGAGTCGGCCCGGACCCCCTGAGGCCCAGGCCCGACCCTCACCTCAGTGCTTCGGCGGGGTATACACGCCCTCCGCGGTCAGATACGCCACGACCGTGTCGGGCGTGAACGCGGGCGTGCCGAAGGAGGCGCTGTACGTCTCCAGCAGTTCAGGGGTGGGGTGCAACGGCACCTCGCTGAGCCGGACCCTCATCGGCTGGCCCGCCGGCACACTTTCAGTTGACAGCTTGCTCTTGTCCACACCCCACCGGAACATCTTGGAGTGCCCGACCTCGAAGCCGTTGACGGTTGCCTTTCCGGACGCCCACTCGTCCCGCAGGACGCTTTGCAGGTCGGTGATCTGGAAGTTGCTTGTCGGCGTACGGACCGCGATCCCACCTTCCAGAGCGCCGTCGCCCTTGGCCTTCGACAAGCGCTTGAGTGAGGGATCGCCCTTGCCGGAGCGTACGGGGAACCGTATCGCCGCACCACGGGAGTCCTTCACCAGCTGGGCCGGAGCCACCGCCTCGACCACGGCCCCCAACCGGTCCATCTCCGCCTGGGCCTGCTCGGTCCAGCGGACCTCGACCCAGCCGTCGGTGACCGTGCCCCACTTGTCCTCCGCGGCCGCGGACGCCGTCCCCATGAACTGAGCCAGCATGGGTCCGGCCAAAGCGGCGCCCAGAACTGATCGTCGTGTCGCGCTCATCGGTGTACACACCATCCTTCCCTGGCCGCAGAACACGGCCCAAGGATGGATGATCCGCTCCCCTCGGATACCCAGACCGAGAAACGGGCCTGAATCCACCCGAAGGGGTGAAGACCCCCGCCCCGAGCACCACACGGACACCAGCCCTCACTAGACCATTACGTACGGTTACTTGTCGCTTCGGGGACTCTGGACACCCTCACGGCAGCACTGTATGTGTCCCGTCGCAGTGCAGTTGGCGGATTCCCACTCGTTCTCGTTCGTGCTGTCGGGTTCTCTTTCGTCGCGCCCTGAGTGGCTGTCCGCTCTCATGCAGTGGCTGGTCAGGGCCTCTGCGGATCAAAATCCAGGTGCGTTTGAGCCGGTTCACGCTCGTATACTCGTGCGAGTTCATGGAGGGGGAGGTGGAGACAGTGAAGCTTGCTGAGGCACTGGCAGAACGTGCGGAGGCGACGCGCCGTGTAGAACAACTGCGAGCGCGTGTCGTCGGCAGTGCACGGTACCAGGAGGGGGAGACACCCGCCGAGGATGCAGTTCAGCTGCTGGCCGAGGTCAGTGAGGTGCTGGATGCTCTGGAAACGTTGATCCGGCGGATCAACCGCACCAATGCCACCGTGGAGATGGGGCCGGACGGCACGCTCACCGATGCCCTCGCACGCCGGGATGTCCTGCGGTTGCGTCACTCTGTGGTCACCGCGTCGGCGGACGCGGCGGCGGGTAAGGGCGATCGGGGATACGGCCGGCAGCTTCGGTCCGAGCTGATGATGCTTTCCGCGCTTCCGGTCGCAGAACTACGCGGCCAGGCGGATGCGCTCGCCCGGGAGATCCGCGAGGTCGATGTGCGGATCCAGCGTACGAACTGGGATGTCGATCTGCTGGACTGAGTAGTCCGGCAAGCTGGGACGATGTGGAGCAGGTAGCAGCTTCGGAGGCGTGCACACACCGAGGGCTGGCGGTTTTCCAGCCCACTCCTGGCGCGTGAAGAGCAACGCGGGGGTTCGAATCCCCTTATTACAGTGCAGCTCAGCACCGCGTACAGGTAACAGTGCACATCGCACAGCACATCACCACGTGCAGATCCGAGGCGGCGAGGGCGGGTTCGGGGCTTTCCACATCGCAGCGCCATGAGGAACGGCGATCTCCGACGGACACAGTTGGCGATTCTGATGGCGCTCCTACATCTATCGCGAACAAGACTTCCGCGAACGCCGGGTCGTTTGAGACCGCTGGTCACCGGCGGTCTCAAACGACCCGGCAACCGCGCAGGTCAGCAGCTCACCATGCGCCAGACGCAGCGCGCCAGGACAGTATGCGGCGACCGACGATCTACTGAAGGAGCGTCGGGACTTGAGGCCGCGGCGGCGGCCCGCCGTGGGCATCGCGCCGCAGCTCACCGACGCCGAGTTGGTCACCCTTGCGATGATGCGGGCCATGCTCGGTTTCACCTCCGAGGCCAGGTGGCTGCGGCATGCGCGGTCCCATCTGCGGCATCTCTTCCCGTACCTGCCACAGCAGCCCGGCTACAACAAGCGACTGCGCAAATACCGCACCTCGGTGTGGAGCGACGACGTCTGGATCGTGGATTCCACACCCGTGGAATGTGGCCGCTCGCGGGAAACCGTGGAACGCTCCGACCTGGCCACATGGGCCCAGTACGGGTACTGCGCCCGTCCCAGCCGCATCTTCTGGGGCCCGCCTCTGCACCTGCTGTGCGCTCTCCAGGGCATGCCGATCTCCTACGCCCTGACCGGTGCCAGGGCGGACGAGCGCACGACTGTTGCTGGACCTGCTCGCGGCCGAATCGCACCTCATCGCCATCCGGCCCGGCCAGACACTGATCGGCGACAAGAGCTACTTCGGCCGCGACTTCGAACAGGAACTCGCCCAGCAGGGCGTTCAGTTGCTACGACCGACTCGCAAGGGCGAACGGCAGCGGCCGGGCGGTTCTCTGTTCAAGCCGATGCGGCAGGTCATCGAATCGGAGAACGAGACCTTCAAGGGACGGCTCGACCTCGAACATCACCGAGGGCGCACACCCTGCGGTGTCATCGCCCGAGTCATGCAATGAATACTCGCGCTGACCGCCGTGATCTGGCACAACGACCACACCGGACAAGCCACCCTCCGTTCGCTCACCTCGTACGATTGCTGACCCCTTGGAATTGATCATCTAGGCTGCGGGGCATGAATCAGGCCATGATCAGCGGTGTGACTCCTGAGCCGACCATCCTCGACGCCATGGAGGTGACCTGCGATCCGGAGCTGGAGGTCCGGTTCGCGGAGTCGGCGCATCAGATCATGGCGGACCTGGTCGGTGGAGGTGCTGCGCTGGGCTGGGTCGAACCACCCTCGCGGGATGAGGTGGCGGATCTTCTCGGCCACGTCGTGGCTGCGGTACGGGCCGGGGATGCGGCTTTGCGGGCCGCTTACCTCGACCGTCGGCTTGTCGGGCTGGGGTACTGGCTCCGCTACGCCCGGCCGACCCATCGGCCGCACGCCGATCTTGAGAAGATCGCGGTGGACGCCGCTGCCCATGGTCGTGGTGTCGGCAGGGCGCTGACCGCTGCCTTGATCGCTGATGCCCGGCAGACGGGTATTGAGGTCCTCACTCTGGACGCCCGCGGCGACAACACCCATGCCCTGCACCTCTACCGGTCGCTGGGCTTCACCGAATACGGGCGCCTGCCCGACTTTGTCGCTGTCGGGGAACACCGTTACGACAAGGTCTTCTACATGCTGGACTTCCGTCGCCACAGCTGACCACGACCACGCACGAGAGCCCGCCGGGCGACCCGCCGGCGCTTCGCGGTCTTTCATGCGAGATGATCCCGATACGCGTGGCAGGGACGGACTGTTCGAGATCGAGCCGGGGCTGATGTTGCGGCTGCTGATCTATGGCTACACCACCGGTGTCCGTTCTTCGCGGGCGATCGAGCGCAAGTGCACCGACGACGTCGCGTTCCGGTTGCTGGCCGCCGACCACGCCCCGGAGTACCGCTCGATCGCCCGGTTCCCCCGCCGCCACCTGGACGCGATCGTCGACCTGTTCACCCAGTCGCTGCACCTCGTGACCAAGCTCGGCATGGTCACGATGGGCCGCGTCGCCCTGGACGGCACGAAACGGGAGGCCAACGCCTCGAAGCGCAAGGCGATGAGCTACGGCCGCCTGGCCCACAAGGAGGGGTGGGTCGAGGCCGAGATCGCTTTGCTGGAGGCCCAGGCCCACGCGCTGCTGGCCGATGCCGAGGACGTGGACCTGCCCGCCGAACTCGACCGCCGCGACAAGCGCCTGGCCAACTGCAGGCAGCCCGCGCGCAGATCGAGACCGAAGCCGCCGAATGGGCACGCCGCTATGCCGAGGAGAAGGGACGCCGCCGCCAGAGGCTGGCCGCCACCAGCGACGAGCAGACCGTCACCGACGCCGGACAGCAGGCCGCCGCCAAGGCGCGCTCCAAGGCCAAGGCGCAGGCCAACTTCACCGACCCCGAGTCGCGGATCATGAAGAGCAGCGACGGCGCCAAGCACCAGGTCATCACCGCCGCCGATGTGTCGACCAACCCTTCGGACGCGCTGAACCACACCACCATGCTCGACCGGTCGGCCCGGAGCAGCGGCCCGCCACGCCAAGCAGGCACTGGTCGACGCCGGATACTGCTCCGAGACCAGCTCCAACGCCGCGAGAGACCGTCAACTGGCCTGCGCCACCGATACGTTCATGGCCACCGGCCGCCTGGCCCACGACGAACAGGCTCCGCCCGCCCCGCGCGGACGGATACCAGCGGACGCCACGCTGAAGGAACGGATGGCCCGCAAGCTGCGGACCAAGCCAGACAGGCCGCTGACAGTCGCCGCAAGGCCATCGTCGAACCCGTCTTCGGCCAGATCATGACCTGCCAGAACGGCCGCCGCCTCCTCCCGCGTTGGGCCCGATCCTCCAGCGGAAGGCTTCCACGGTCGGCCTTTGCGCACCGGTTTGGTGCTTTCCCGCCGCAGCGCTGTCACGAGTTTCCCGAAACTGTCGCGGGCTCAGCCCGGTGAACGGGGCTGTCCAGGACGGCTCCGACGCCGTGATCACACCAGCCACTGCATGATCATTCCACAGCTTCGGGTTCACCTTCACCCTCCTCGAACGCGATGAGGCAGCGTTCCACCTGGTCAGCCACCTGCTCCATGAACCATTGCATGATCTTGTAGGGGATGACGTGCTCGTCAGGGCTATAGAGGCGGACGGTCGGCTCCAGATCAGGGTCCTCGTCGGGGATGAGCGCCACCAGGAAGGCCGGCCCGGGCAGATGGGTTGCCGCGTTGGGCGTCTCAGCCCACGCGGCTGGCGCGGGCACAGCCTCCCTCAGCTCCACAGCCCAGGAATCGTCGGGCAAGGCGTAGTGGAACTGGATGGCGTAGTGACGACCTGCATGTTCTCTCAGCTCTGCTGGCATGATGGCAGGCTGCCACAGCACCCGGTCACAGGCCCCGGCCAGGCGTTGGGCGGGGCAGCATCCTCAGTCCGAGTCCGGGATGCCGTGGCTATACGCCCAGTTACTTGACGCCGATGTCATGCAGTAGGCGGAGCCGCGACAACTGGTGGGTTGAGGCGGGCGAAGCCTTCTTGGCGCTGGTAAGGAAAGTACGGGTAGGGCGCTGTCTTGCCGCTCGCCGCATCGAGTTTCGCCATCTGGTCGGGCGTGAGCGTCCAGCCGATGGCACCGAGGTTCTGGCGAAGCTGGTCTTCGTCGCGGGCGCCGATGATGACGGAGGAGACCGTCGGTCGCTGCAGCAGCCAGTTGATGGCGATCTGCGGAATGCTTTTGCCGGTTTCCTGCGCGATCTCGTCGAGGGCGTCGACCACGCGGTAAAGGTGTTCGTCCTCGACCGGCGGGCCGTAGTCCGCGGTGTGGTGCAGTCGGCTGTTGGCCGGTAGCGACTGGCCGCGGCGGACTTTGCCGGTGAGCCGTCCCCAGCCGAGCGGGCTCCAGACGAGGGCTCCGAGGCCCTGATCGAGCCCGAGGGGCATCAGCTCCCATTCGTAGTCGCGGCCGATGAGTGAGTAGTAGACCTGATGCGAGACATAGCGCGGATGGCCGTATCTCTCCGCGCTCGCGAGGGACTTCATCGCCTGCCAGCCGGAGAAGTTGGAGATGCCGAGGTAGCGGACCTTCCCTGCTCGTACGAGATCGTCGAGTGTGGACAGGGCTTCCTCGATCGGCGTGCCGGCGTCAAAGGCGTGCAGCTGGAACAGGTCGATGTAGTCGGTGCCGAGTCGGCGCAGGGCGTCCTCACATGCGGTGATCAGGCGCGAACGAGAGGAGCCCGCATCGCCTGGGCCGTCGCCCATCGGCAGGCCGGTCTTGGTGGACACGATCACCTGGTCCCTGCGGCCTTTCAACGCTTTGCCCAGCACCTCCTCGGAGGCCCCGTTGGAATAGACGTCGGCGGTGTCGAACATCGTGATCCCCGCGTCGAGGCAGATGTCCACGAGACGGCGTGCTTCTTGCGCATCGGTGTTGCCCCAGGCACCGAACAGCGGGCCTTGGCCGCCGAAGGTGCCGGCGCCGAAGCTCAGCGCGGGGACCTTGAGGCCGGATGTGCCCAGCCGCCTGTATTCCATGGCTGTTCCTCTCTCGTCACTTGCCTGGCTAATGGGCTTGGAGTTCCGTTAGCGTAGGTCTCAACGTAGCAGGTGTGAGTGATTAACGAAACTGGAGTCCCGTTATGGAGTTTGAGGGTGCGGATCCGGGGACCGTCCGTCCTGGAGGGCGTACGGCGCGGGTGCGGGCGTCGGTGCTGCAAGCGGCCGGGGACGCCCTGGCGGAGCATGGCTTTGCCCACCTGGACCTCGCCGACATCGCGCGCCGTGCCGAGGTGGGCAAGACCACCGTCTACCGCCGCTGGGGAACGGTGACCAGCCTGGTGGCCGATCTGCTGCTGGACATGGCCGAGCAGTCACTGCCGCGTACCGAGACCGGCTCGCTGCTCGGCGACCTCAAGGCCAATGCCCGGCTCGTGCAGCGCACCTTGGCCGACCCGCGGCAAGGAGCGCTGTTCAAGGCAATGATCGCCGCCGCCACCTGCGAGGCGAAGGCAGCTGATGCCCTGCACCGCTTCTACGACATCCGCGTCACGGAGTGGGCACCCTGCGTCCAGCAGGCCATCGACCGGGGCGAGGTGCCTGAGGGCACCGATGTCCGCGAGGTGATCCGTGCTGTCTCCGCCCCCCTCTACTACCGCCTGCTGACCAGCAGCGACCGCCTCGACGAAGCCGCCGCAGACCAGGCAGCCGAGGCCGCTGCGGCTGCGGCGCGTGCGGGGGTATACCTCCGGGGTGACGAAGGTCGTGCGTGACCGGCTTCCCGCATCCGGAGCTGAGCGCGGGTCACCGTGCGTGATCTCCGGGGGCATAGCGTTTCCAGGTTCCTCCGGCCGCTTCGGCGAGACGGGTGGTGTAGTCGTCGTTGTAGCCGAGCATGCGGGCGACCACGGGGGCGGGGGCCTGGAGTACGAGGGGGCGGATCGCCGACGTGCGTCCTCGGTGGGTGGGGAAGCCCAGGTCGCGGAGGCGAGTTTCGAGGGTGCCCGAGGTCATGGGTTGTCCGGCCCGTCGGCCTGGGAAGAGCCATCGGGGGCCAGGATTGGTTGCGGTCATGGTGTTCGGCCGGCGGCCCAGGTGGTCCAGCAGAATGCCGGCGAAGGGCTCAGGGACGGGCGACGGCGGGTCGCTGAGCCGGATCTGGACCACGCTGTCCTAACGGAGCACATCGTCGATGGTGAGCCGTGTGATCCGGGTGAGCGGTTGCGCGTAGAGGAGGACGAGCGCGGCGGCCACGCGGTCCTGGAGAGGGATGTCGTTGCGGTCGACGGCCTGCCGGAGCAGGCTGAGCCGTTGGTGCTGAGCGAGCGGGATTGGGTTGCCGGTGGAGCGGTGCGGAATGGTGACCGTGGGCATGTGGTTGGAGCGCATCGCCCATCGCCGGTTGACGGTGTCGTCGGCGTCCAACTCGTCCGCTCGCACCGCCGCCAGCTCAGTGAGCACCTCTGGCAGTGCCGGGTCGTCGATCGCTGCGACGGGGAAGACGGGCGGCTTCGCGCCCGGGCGGGCGGGCCCGGTCGGCGCCGATTTGCGGGCGAGCATCCCCCCACGTCGTCAGCGGGATCCGGTAGGTCCGCGCGGAGGACTTCGCGATGCCCGCGCCGGTGAGGTAGCGCTCGACCGCCGCGGTGTACGACGCGGGCGGGGCAGACAGAGATACGACCCGAGCGCGCGGCAACCGAAGCGAGCCCCCACTCACGAGATCGGTCACCGATTCGATCGTCACGCCCGCCCCGCCCCCTCCTGACACTGCCGCAGTAAATCCGGTATTCACTGCGACAGTTGCGAACGCGTCTCCGCGATCGAGCATCCGCCCGATGCGGTTCTGCTGTGCTGTCAGTGCCCGACGCCAACCAGGCCCGGCGCCAGCCAGCATGCTTACCTGGGTCATGCCCCCGGATCCTCCGTCACGGGCAGGCACTCGGCGAGCAGGTCGACGACGTCGCGCCAGGCTCGCTGCGCGTGCCGTGGGTGGTAGCCGACGCCGGGGACGGCGGGGTGGTCGACCGGTGGGTGGTGGAAGGCGTGCAAGGCTCCGCCGTAGACCGTGAGGCGCCAGTCGACGCCCGCGGCCTGCATCTCAGCGGTGAACGCGTCTCGTTGCGCGGGCGGCATGATCGGGTCTTCCGACCCGACCCCGGCCCACACCGGGCAGCGAATGCGCGCCGCCTCGCCCGGCCGGCCCGTGGTAGTTGCGTTGACTGTCCCGATCGCGCGCAGATTGACGCCGTCGCGCCCGAGTTCGAGCCCGACGGCGCCCCCGGTGCCGTAGCCGACGACGGCGATCTGGTCGGGGTCGGTCCGCGGTTCGGTGCGCAACACGTCGAGCGCCGCATGGCCGATGCCCCGCATCCGGTCGGGGTCGGCGAGCAGCGGCAGGCAACGGGCCAGCATCTCCTCGGGGTCGCTTAGATAGCGCCCGCCGTGAAGGTCGAAGGCCAGCGCTACGTATCCCAGTTCGGCGAGAGCGTCGGCCCGGCGGCGCTCGACGTCGCTGAGCCCCATGCCCTCTGGTCCGAGCAGCACCGCAGGCCGGCGGTCGACACCGGCCGGGAGCGCGAGGTGCCCGATCATTGTCAAACCGTCGGCCGGGTACTCGACCGTACGCGTCGTAATCGTCGTCATGAGACTGGACTGTAGTGATCGTCGAGCCCGGTCCGGCTGCTGTTCTGCCACTGGCAGAACAGCGCGGGTATCCCTTGGGGCGGTTTGGCGCGTGTCGCTGAGGTCAGCGGTAGGCAGCGATGAAGGCCCGGGCGCCGGCGTCGGCATAGCGGTCGAGTTCGCTCTGTGTGTGCTGGGGGCTGCCGTGGAACATGGCCTTGTTCACAGGGATCCACAGGAGCAGGCCGGTGAAGTGGCTGGCGGCCAGGTGTACGTCGGTAACGCGGAGGAGACCGTGGTCGGCGAGGCGCTGGAAGGAGGCTGCCAGGGTGGCGAGGACGCGTTCGAAGCCCTGCTCGTACCAGGTGGCGCCGAGTTCGGGGAACGTGTCGGCGTTGGCGATGATCAAGCGCCGCAGCTGGAGCACCTCGGGCTGGGTGAGGGCGGCCAGGAACTGGCGGGCCAGGCCGGTCAGGTTCTCCTCCAGTGCGTCGGCGTCGGCCGGGATATCGGCCACAAGGTCGACCATGGCGTCGATCCGGTCGGTCGTGGCCAGGACGATCTCGGCGAACAGCTTCTCCTTGTCCGCGAAGTGCTTGTAGACGGTCTGCTTGGAGACCGCGGCCTGCTTGGCGATGTCGTCCATGCTGGTGCCGGGGTACCCCTTGGCCATGAACGCCTGGGTCGCGGCGTCCAGGATCGCCTTGTGCTTGCGTGCCGACCGGCCTTGCTCGCTCGCTTCCACAGCCAACCTTTCAGTACTGGACAGTCTAGTTTCTGTGTGGCTAATCTATCGCCCGGCTCCGGCAAGTACCACACCGTCCAGTTCTACACATGGGGGAATCGCATGACGCAGACCATCGGCGTTCCGGTCACGACCCGCTCCGCGTCGGCATGGCCGACGACGCGGGCTCTGCTGGCGGGTGGCGCCGCGGCAGGTCCGCTGTTCCTGGGCCTCGGTGCCGTCCAGGGGCTCACCCGCGACGGCTTCGACTTCACCCGCAACGCGATCAGCCAGCTCAGCCTGGGCGATCTCGGCTGGATCCAGGTGACCAGCTTCCTGCTGACCGGCATGCTGGCCGTCGCGGGCGCGGCCGGTATCCGCCGCGCACTGGACGGCACACCCGCCGGCACCTGGGCGCCACGCCTTATCAGTGTGTTCGGCATCTCGTTCGCCCTCGCCGCGGTGTTCACCGCGGACCCGGGGGCGGGCTTCCCCGCCAATGCCCCCCAGGCTCCCGCCGGGTCCCTGAGCTGGCACGGCGCCATCCATATGTTCAGCGCCATGCTGGGCTTCTTCGCGCTGTCCGCGGCGTTCCTGGTCCTGGCCCGGCACTTCGCCACGCATCGGCAGCGGGGATGGGCCGTGAGCGCACGCCTGGTACCACTGGGTATCCTCGCCGGATTCGCCGGCTCCTCCGCCAACGTGCTGGCGTTCACCGCCGGAGCCGGACTCGGCCTCCTGTGGCTCACGGCCGTCACCGCTCGGCTTATGACCACCCTCCCCGCCGAAGAGAAGTAGCAGCATCCGCCCACGAATCGCGGGCGGATGCCGGACAGCAAACAAGATCACCACAGAAGGACAGGACACCGCAATGACCGGACCGGCAAAGGGCCCCGCCAGCTACTTCCCCGCGATCGAGAAGAAGTACGGCCGCCCGATCGCGGACTGGAAGCACCTCATCCATTCCTCGCCCCTGACCAAGCACATGGAACTCGTCACCTGGCTCAAGACCGAGCACGGACTCGGCCACGGCCACGCCAACGCGCTTGTCGCACACACCCTCGCCGAAGGCGGCGGCAAGTAATCCCGAGCATCCGCGGCGCCGGACCGGTTCAAACCCGCAACACAGTCGCTCTCGCCGCTGTTGAGCTCGGCGAACGATGTCCATGCCGGTGGCCGTCAGTCGGTCAGGCGCAGCCCCGTGGTAGGAACACTTTACGAAACCTCCTTGGCCGGCTGAGGGCCGAGTGCCAGGAGCAGGAGAACCAAAGCGCGGACGATGACGCCGGCCAGTAGGGCTGTGAGGAAGGTGTCGACGTGGATGCCGAAATCCAGCGTGGAGCTGAGCCATGAGACGAGCAGCCAGATCAGGGTGTCCTGGACGATGCCGATCGCGGCCTGGATCAGCAGCGCGACCGGGGGAGCGTTTCGGATGTCGCTCGGGTAGGTGTAGATCAGTTGGTTCAGGATGAGGAAGGCGGAGGCGCCCAGTATCACCCCCATCCACGACGCGTCATCGGCTACCGCGCTGACGCCGGGGAGGAGGGTGGCGAGTGCCACGCCCAGGTAGGTGCCGAGCAACCGTCTTCGCTTGTACATGGGGGAAATCATGGGGGCTTGATCCTCGTGCGACAAGGGCCAGGCTTACGGCTCCGTAGGCGGTGGCTCGGCAGTAAGAGCCGAGCCGGGCTTCAGCACCCGCTCCCGGAGTACGGGGAGGTACCTGCGGCGACCTCACCCGCGCAACGGCACTCAACTCCTGGCGGCGAAAGCGCGGGACCGTAACCGAGCGACTCCCCGCCCGTACGCTGTGCCTCTCCTCACCGCTGCCGCGTTGTGGTGAGGAAGTCCAGGACGAGCGGGCTCGCGACGGCGCAGTACTCCTCGAAGTAGGCGTGCCTCGCTCCGGGGATCAAGTGCAGTCGGGCGCCGGGGATACGGTCCGCGATGAGGGGGCTGTTGGCGGCGGGGTTGAGCAGGTCGTCGCTGCCGTGCACGACCAGAGTGGGTGCGCTGATTCCCGGCAGGAGCTGCCACGCGTCGTGCTGGTTGCTGGCCGCCAGATGGCGGCGCTGGGCGTGGGCGGGCATCCCCGGGTCGCCGAGCGTTTGGTACGGGCCGGGGTTCTCCGCCAGCCAGGCCGGGGTGTACATCAGCTCCAGCAGGGCCTGCCGCGCCGCGCCCGGTTGCGTCCGCACCAGCGACCGGCGGACCTCGTTGGTGCGTTCAACGGCGTGCGGCCCGCCGGGCGACGTGCACCCGAGCACCAGGGCGCGTACCCGGTCCGGATGGCGGGCTGCGAGCTGCTGGGCCACACGCCCGCCCATGGACGTCCCGTAGACATCGGCCCGGTCGACGCCGAGGTCGTCGAGCACCGAGATCACATCAAGGGCGAACTGCTCGGTGCTGTAGGGCGTGTCGGGCTTGTCGCTCTGCCCCGTACCGCGGTAGTCGAACGTGATGGTGCTGCGCTCGCCGTGGAAATCGTCACGTACCCCGTCCCACCAGTGGTGGTTGTTCGACTGGCCCGCCAGCAGAACCAGCGGCTGCCCCTCGCCCTGTACCTGATAGGCGATACCGACGCCGTCGGGCGTCGTCGTGTGCGGCATGCAGATCGTCACTCCTCATGGTCAGGATTCAGCGCGTCGTGGCACCGGGACTTCCGGCAGACTCAGGCCGGCCGGAAGCCCCGGTCATCACCCACTGCTGGGAGGACTGTATGAGTATGAGCCGCGTGTGCGCCTGGGTGTGGTGGGGCCGTTCCCCGGAGCAGTGGCACCTGTCGACGGTGAGTTCCCGGGCCAGGCCGGTTCGAGAGGGGAGTTGACCGGCGGGGTGGAGCCCCCCAACTGTGGCTCGGTGCCGATGTGATCGCCGTGCGTACAGAAGTTCTTTTGGGTGCCCGGGTTTCCAGGTGGTTACAATTGGTATCTGTCTCCTCACGCTGTGGTGATGGTTCTCGTGGCCGGGCGCGGTCGGCGCCCACGACGACCTGCCGGGAAGGTGAGATTGATGATGAGTCACACGATCCGTGCGGCGATGGTTTCGGCTTTGTTGGTTCTGGTGCCGCTGGCTGGGGCGACCAGTGCGGATGCCGTTGCGCTGAAGAAGAAGTGGCACTCCTCTGCGACCTGTGCGGTCGAGAAGATCGGGTCGGGTGATCACGGCAACAAGCAGCTCAAGGGGAGTGGCACGGGCAAGAGCAAGAAAGCTGCCGAGAACGCGGCCCAGAGTGATGTTCAGGAGCAGATCAGCCAGAAGTACGGGAAGGGGTACCGGGCCCACCACTGCACGTTCCGTAGTGTGTTCAAGTGAGTGACGGGGGCGGCCGCGATGTTGTGCACGGGCGGTCGGCCCTGCTTCGAGGCAAGGAGCATGGTGAACAACAGGCAGCGCAAGAAACTCCCCAGACGCCTGTGCGAGGCGGCAGAGCAAGGCCGAGTGGGGGGTCTGGCCCGTCTGCTGCGTCTGGGCGCTGTCCCGGACGACCGTTGCCCGGACGGTGGGACTGCCTTGTATCTTTCCGTGGTGCAGGGCGAGGTCCGCTGCGCGGAGCTTCTGCTATCGGCCGGAGCGTCGCCGAATCTGGAGTCTCATGGCCCTCGCGATGGGCTTCCACTGGCGGCGGCGGCGGCCCATGCCGATACAGCCATGGTGAAGTTGCTGCTGGCCCATGGCGCCGACCCTGAGCTCAAGGAGGGCAATGGCACCGGGGGCAGCGCCCTGGACTGGGCCCGTGGCTGGCGGGAGCCCGGCATGCCTCATGGGGAGGTCGTGGAACTGCTGGAGCGGTCCCGGGCCGTGTGAGGACCTTGCGCCCTTTGCCCGCCGAGGACGCCCCACCGACATGTGACGGCGCGCCAGCCGGGGGCCGGCGGTCACGGCCTTGGATGCGGCCGGCAGGGTGTTCTGGGCGCTGTTTCCTGGATCATGTGCGGAGCCGGATGGCGAGGGCTGCGAGTGTGACGGAAGAACGTCGGCTCGGCGCGGCCGTACCGGTAGGCGGCCAGGGAGGGCGGCACCTGGCCGCACCGGGCGCCGGTGCTGTCGACCAAGACGATCGACTTCGAGCTGATCCGCCAGCAGTACGACCAGATCGTGAAGTACACGACAGCCCTGCGCCTGGGCACCGCCGAGAACGACGGCCTCCAGGTCGTGGAGAACCGGAACTCCGCCAGTCACGACCTGTTCCACGGCAACGACGGCGACCTGACCGGATCCGACAAGGAGTCCCAGGAGGTCTCGATGCTCGCCCCGCACCTGCACCTGCTCCAGTCGACGTTGGTACACGTCAACACCCTGCTCCTCTAGGACATCCTGAGCGAGGAGAAGTGGCAGAAGCGGCTCACCGACGCCGACCGGCGGGCCCTGTCCACACTGTTCTGGAACCACGTGAACCCGTACGGCCGATTCGAGCTGGACATGCAGAGCGTGGTGGGTGTTTCGCAGGCCCGGACGGGCTTACCTCGTGAGAGGCACCACCCCGAGGAGGGCCGCGGTCTTGGTGTAGACGGTGTTGGCGAGGGCGTCGTCCAGAGCCAGGCGCGAAGGGGTGTCCGGCCGGGACTTGCTGAAGAAGCCCCCACTGGGGTGTGGTGCGGGGGAGGCGGTGGCGAGCCAGACAGGGGTCTGCACCCCTTCGTCCGGGGTGATGGAGAACGGTCGGAACAGCGGGGCGCTCAACTGCATCAGCCCGCCGGCGTTGCTGTTCATCGCGGTGCCCTTGACCATGCCGGGATTGGCGTTGTAAACGCTCGTACCGTCGGGAAGGCGGCGCGCAAGCTCTCGCGCCGCCAGGAGGCTGACGAGCTTACTCGTCCCGTAGACGTTGATCTGGTTGTAGAAACGGTTGCTCCACGATGTTCCCGCCACATCCGGATCGGCGGCGTCAAGTTTGCCTCGCTTTTCCACAAACGTGGAGATGTTGATGATCCGCGCCTGGGGTGCAAGCGCCCCTTCGGCCAGCAAGGCATGTGTGAGCAGGAACGGAGCGTGGTGGTTGAGCGCGTAGGTGCGTTCCACGCCGTCCGCTGTCTGCTCGTACCGGGGGAAGGCTGCCCCCGCGTTGTTGATGAGGATGTCTACTGGGTGGCTGTCGGTCGCCAGTTCCGCGGCCAGTGCCCGTACCTGCGACCACTGCTCCAAGTCGAAGGTGTACGTCCTCGGCGGGGCCGCTTCGCTGTCCGAAGGGGCCAAGCCGCGCAGGTGTTCAGCAGCGTCCTGGGTGCGCGACGCGTCCCGACCGACGAGGACGACGCTGTGCCCGGCCTTGACCAGTTGGCCTGCCGTCACCAAACCCAGACCCGAGGCTCCGCCCGTGATGACCGCGGTCTTGCTGCTCATCACTGTTCCTTTTTCGGAGTGGCCATGACGTTGGCGGTCTCACCTGTCGAGTGGTTGCCGTCGATCGCTTGGCGGAGAAGCGCGTGCAGGCGCAGCCTGCTCTCGTGGTCAAGGCGGGCGAAGGGTGAGTGCTCGGTGGTGTGCTGGATGACGCGATCACGCAGCGCGCACCCCTCGGAGGTGAGCTGGATGACTTTCACGCGGCGGTCGGTGGGGTGGGGTACGCGGCGGACCAGGCCACGCTTCTCCAGCCGGTCAATCATCGATGTGGCGGTCGAGGCGTCGCACTGCAAGCGGTCGGCAAGTCGGCGCGCGGTCATCTCCGGCCCGCGACTCAGCCTCCACAGCGCATCGGTCTGGGTGTCGGTCAACCCCGCTTCCCGGGCTAGTTCCTTGAGCTCGGCATGTACATGGGAACGAATCTCGAACAGGCAGTCATGGAGCTCCTGGTTCAGCTGTCGGTCGTCCATGACCGCAATGTGCATGGAGAATCCAATCATTGGGAAATCCACACACTGTGCGGACCCCACTCGACGCGGATTGGCCTGCGAGGATGCCACCCCTGCCGACGACGTCGAACAGCACGCCTGTCCGAGGTATGACGCACAGCCCGGCTCGCCCTGCCGCTCACGCGGCGGCGCGGTCGCCTCCGCCGTAGCTTCGTGAGAACAGGGCCGAGTTCAGTGCTGCTGCCGCCCCACGCGAAGTTTCAGGACTACCCGGTCGAAGCTCACGTCCCGTTGAGTGAATGGCAGACATGGAGGACATGGAATGCCCACTGACGATGCTGAGCTACGGACACCCTGGCTGCGGGATCAGTTGGTCGACTGGCTCGTGAAGTTGGGAGACGGGGATCGGCAGGAGGCGAACTGGACCTCTGCGGGAGGGTCGGCCTTTCAGACCGTGTGTGGTGCAGGAGCCGCAATGTTGGAGTGCTGGCGGCCGAGTCCGGCGACCTCGACCTCGATGACGTCACCCGGCCGCAGGGCCACAGCCGGAGACCTGAAGGCACCGCAGCCTGCCGGTGTCCCGCTGAGGATGACATCGCCCGGTGCCAAGGTGAAGAACGATGAGCAGTAGGAGACGAGTTCGGCAACGCTGAAGATCATCGAGGCCGTGGACCCGTTCTGCATCAGCTGACCGTTGACCCACGTCCGGATCGAGACCTGCTGCGGGTCCGGCACCTCGTCCTTCGTGAGAATCCAGGGCCCAAGAGGGCAGAAGGTGTCGAGTCCCTTGCCGCGCACCCACTGGCCGTCCTGCTCCTGCAGATCGCGGGCGGAGAGGTCATTGGCCGCGATGTAACCGGCGACGTAGGACATCGCTTCTTTGACGGGCACGGACTTGGCGGGACGGCCTATGACGACACCGAGTTCCGCTTCCCAGTCCGCTCGGGCGGTCAGTGCCAGGTCCACGACGATGTCGTCATGGGGGCCGCATGCGGAGGACGCGAGTTTCGGGAAGAGGTAGGGGGCCGTCGGGGTCTTCCACCCCATCTCGGCCACGGTGTCGGCGTAGTTGAGGCCGATGCCGTGGATCGTCGGGGGCCGGTACGGCAGCAGGAACTCCAGGCGCTCTTCGTCGACTTGGTCGCCGGTCCCGGTCTCGGTCCCGGTCCCGGCGTCGGCTCCGGTGGCGACGTCGAGGGCGGGCACCCGGCTGGTGCGCCACCCCTGGCCGTTGTCGACGACCGTTGTGACGACCCCGTCGACGCGGGCGGTGGCAATCCTCATCGTGCGTCCTCCTTGCCGGCTGGGGACGGGACGACGAGTCGCCCGTCGACCCGACGCGGAATGGACGTGTACGCGTCGTGCAGCTCCTGGGGCAGCACCTCCGCCGGGGCCGACTGCCAGGTCACCGGGCGCAGGAAGCGCCTGATGGCAGAGGTGCCGACCGACGTGTGCTGGCTGTTGGTCGCCGGCCATGGGCCACCGTGGTGCTGGGCCCACGAAACCGACACGCCGGTCGGGAACCCGTTGAACAGCAGCCGCCCGGCTTTGGGCAGCAGCGCACGGACGGTGGCGCGAATGTCCTCGGTGGGCTCGGAGTGGATCGTGGCGGTGAGGGAACCCGGCAGGCCGCCGATGATGCCGGCAAGGTCCGCTTCGGCATACCGGACGACGACGGTGGTGGGGCCGAAGCACTCACCGATCTGTGACACGACCAGGTCCCGCGCTTCCACGGCCAGCAGCCGCGGCGCTACGGCGAAGCCACTGCCGGACGGCTTCGCTCCCTCGGCCACCACGCGGAGACCGGGGATGCGCCGCAGTTCCGCGCTGGTCTCCTCGTATCCGTCGCGGATGCGCTTGTTGAGGAGGGTGGCCGCGGGCCGGTCGGAGACGAGGTCGCCGGCGGCGTTGACCAGGGCGTCACCGGCGGGTCCCTGGGGTACCAGTACGAGCCCCGGCTTGGTGCACAGCTGGCCGCCTGAGCCGGTGAGCGACAGGACGAGGTCTTCGGCGAGCGTCGTTCCCCGCGCCGCGGCTGCCGCCCGCGTGACAACGACCGGGTTGAGGCTGGCGAGCTCACCGAAGAAAGGGATCGGTGTCCGGCGTTGCTCGATCAGCCGCATCAGCGCCCGACCGCCGTCCAACGAGCCCGTGAAACCCACGGCGCTGATGGCGGGGTGCCGCACCAGCCGCGCTCCGGCCTCGCGGCCGTGTACGAGCCCGATCGTCCCGTCGGGCGCCCCGGCGTCGTACGCCGCTTCGCTCAGAATGCCCTGCGTCATGACCGACAGGGCCGGGTGGGAATCGTGGGCCTTGACCACGACCGGGCAGCCCGCCGCCAGGGCGGACATGGTGTCGCCGCCGGGCACGGAGAAGGCCAGCGGGAAGTTGCTGGCGCCGAACACCGCGACCGGTCCCGTCGGGACCAGCATCCGGCGCAGGTCGGGCCTCGGACCCATGGGTGTGTCACCGGCGTGGTCGATCGTGACCTCCAGGTGGCCGCCTTCGTCGACGGCATCGGCGAACAGGCGGGCCTGGTACACGGTGCGGATGAGTTCGCCTTCGAGGCGGGCGCGGGGCAGCCCGGTCTCACGGACGCCCAGCGACACAATGTCCGCCTGCCGGGCTGCCATGGCGTCCGCCATGGTCCGCAGGAGCTCGCCGCGAAAGGCGCGATCACGTTCCGCGAGCTGCGCGAACGCCGCCGCGGCGGAGCGGCACACCTCCTCCAGCTCCTCGCGCGAGGTGGCGGTGGCGACTTCCTCGACCTCGATTCCGGTGGCAGGGTCGATACTGACGATGGTCTCGGCAGTCATGTTGCTCCTGAGGTGTTGGCGGGCGGGACGCTTCAGCGGGCGGCCGCGTCAGGATGGGGGCGGTCGACCGGCGGGACGAGCTGGTAGCCCTCCGCCTCGTAGTCGAAGCCTTCGAGCGTGACCTCGTCACGGCCGTCGGAAGCAGCGGCGTAGAACGCCCTGATCTCGGTGATCAGCCCGGTCTCCGGGTCGAAGCGGTACCACTCGTCACCGCGCAGGTATCCGCCGATCGAGGTCTTCCAGTGGGTCCACTCGATGACCGCCTGCAGTGACTCGGGTTCGGCGATCAGACGCTCGATGCTCCAGGCCGAACCGATGCGCAGGACGAGCGCGCGCCAGTTCTCCGCGATGGTGCGGGCACCACGCCAGGGGCCGTCGAGTCCGGGCGGGAAGTAATGGACGGCCTCGGGGTGGAACGTCGCGGCCATGCCCTCGACGTCCGCGTCGTTGCAGCCCTGGAAGTAGGTGCGGATGGTGGCCTCCATCCGGGTGCGCTGCTCCTCGCGCGGGAGGTCGGCGAAGCGGGTCATCGCACGGCCTCCGCCCCGGTGGCAGCGGCGGACGACCGGAGCGCTCCAGGGGTGCCGTCCACGGGGTTCGTCGACCCCCGCCGGGCCTGATAGGAGGCGATGGTCTCCTCGCTGGGCGGGTAGATGCCCCACAGTGCCTCCCCCGCCTTGACCCTGTCGTGGAGATAGGACTCAAGCCGTTCCTGCTCGGCGGCAGGGCCGGCGATCTCGGCTGCCAGGGCGCGGGGCACGACGATGACACCGTCGCGGTCACCGACGAGGATGTCGCCCGGGTAGACCGCGACTCCCGCGCAGCCGATCGGGACGTCGAGGTCCGCGACGTGGAAGGAGGCCGGTCGCGTCGTGGCGGTGATCGCCCGCGAGTAGGTCGGGAAGCCCAGCTCGGCGAGCGCGGCCCCGTCGCGGAAGGCACCGTCGGTCACGAAGGCCGCGGCGCCCCGCTTCATTGCCCGGGTCACGAGCATGTCACCCGCCGACGCCGCGGTGACGTCGCCGCGTGAGTCCACTACCAGCACATCGCCGGAGCCGAGCCGCTCGACCGCTTCCCACTGAAGGACGTTGCCCGTGCGGTAGGGGTCGTCCATCGGGTCCACATCCTCGCGGGCAGGGACGAAGCGCATGGTGCGCGCCTGTCCTACGAAGCCGTCGAAGTGCGTGCCCACAGGGCTGAGTCCGACGAGGAACGGTTGACGGATCCCGCGCCGGTAGAGCTGGGTCGCCAACGTCGCGGTGCTGGCGCGGCCCAGATCGGCCAGCACGTCCGGGGGGACAGGGGGAAGATCCAGCGCTGTCACGGTCCACCTTCCTCAGGGACTGGGATGAACGTCCTCAACCCTAGACGACATCCCACTCAGTGAACAACCATCCCGTTAATCGGGTCTCGCTTCTTGACTTGCTCCAGAAGGGCCGCTTAGCGTCCCCACGTCGGCACACCGATGAACGAGATTTCATCCCGAAGAATGGGATGAGAGTCGTCTGCTGACAGGTATCCGAGGCGCAGCGTTGCGAGAGGATCGAGACATATGCCCACCGCCATTGCAGACGAGCACCCGGCAGTCGCTACTGCCAGCCGGAAGATCTACCGGCGCGTCATCGTGCTGTTCGCGCTGATGATGATGCTCAACCAGATCGACCGCTCGAACATCGGCTTCGTCCAGGAGGACCTGAATGCCCACTTCGGCATCGGGGCAGCCGCGTACGGCCTCGGCGCCGGCCTGTTCTTCGTGGGCTACTTCCTGTTCGAGGTGCCCAGCAACGCACTGATGCAGAAGGTGGGGGCGAAGCTGTGGATCACCCGCATCTGCGTCACCTGGGGCGCCGTCTCGGCTGCGATGATCTTCGTCCGCGGTGAGACCAGCTTCTACGTGCTCCGCTTCCTGCTCGGCGTGGCCGAGGCCGGGTTCGTTCCGGCGGTGCTGTTCTACATCGCCTCCTGGCTCCCCAACCGCTACCAGGGCCGGGCCACCGGCACCTGGGCGGTGGGCGCTCTCTTCGCCTACTCCGCCGGCAGTCTGGTCTCAGGACCACTGCTCTCGCTGCACGGCTTCTTCGGCCTCGACGGCTGGCAGTGGCTGTTCCTCATCGAGGGCCTGGTCACCATCGGACTCGGCGTCGTCGGCTATTTCCTGCTCGACTCCAGGATCAGTGAGGCGAAATGGCTCACCGAGGAGGAGCGCACCCAGCTCAGCCTGCGGATCGCCGCGGAACGGACCTCCGACGCCGAGCAGGGCTCGACCGTGCAGACCATCAAGAAACTGCTGCGCAGTCCTGTGATCCATCTCTTCATGTGGATCTACTTCGCCGTGCAGATGTCCATCTACTCCACGACGTTCTGGCTGCCGAGCGTGGTGCGCGACATCGGGGTCAGCAGTGACAACATGGTCGGGCTGCTCTCCGCCCTTCCTTGGCTCTGCACCATCCCGTACCTGTACTTCGTCTCCAGGCGCGGCGACCGTCACCCCGAGCAGCGCTCCACCCTGATGACCACGTCGTTCGTGCTGGCCGCGGCCGGAACCCTGGCGGCGGCCCTCACCGGCTCGTGGCTGGGCCTGGTGTTCATCGTCCTGGCCACCCTCGGATTCAAGACCGTCGCACCGGTCTTCTGGCCGCTGCTGCGCGAGCGCACCGACCCCCTGACCGCGGCGACCGCGATCGCCCTGGTCAACTCCGTCGCCAACCTCGGTGGCTTCGTCGCCCCGTACGGCTTCGGCCTGGTCAAGGATTCGACCGGCAGCACCAGTCTGGCGATGCTCGGACTCGGGGCGATCATCGCGATCGCGGCCGGGGCCACACTCCTCGTACGCCGCGTCCCCCGCCGACCGGTCGCCGACCACACGGCCATCGACCGGACCGGCCTCGACCAAGTCGGTCCCCGGACACCACAGTCCATGACGAACGCCGGTCTCGACGGGCCCGCCCCTGAGCCGCGCTGAAGCGCGAGACCGCCCGCACCATCTCCCCGTACAACGTGGAAAGGACACCCTTCCGTGAGCACTGCTTTCCTCAACCGGACCAGCGCCACAGTCACCAGCAAGACCAACGAGCGCCACTTCGCGGCGCTGGAGCGCGGCGAAGCCAGCACCGATGCCATCGCCTCGGTCACGCTCTCCCTCGTCAGCCTGCCGCTGGCCGCGCCCATCAGCGACGCCAAGGTACTGACCGGCCGCCAGAAGCCCCTCACCGAGATCGCCTTCCTCTTCGCCGAGATCCGCACCGAGGCGGGATTCGAGGGCGTGGGCTACAGCTACTCCAAGCGCGCCGGCGGGCCCGCCCAGTACGTCCACGCGAAGGAGATCGCACCCGAGCTGATCGGCGAGGACCCCAACGACATCCAGCGGATATGGACCAAGCTCGTCTGGGCCGGCGCCTCCGTCGGCCGCAGCGGGCTGTCGACCCAGGCGATCGCCGCCATCGACATCGCCCTGTGGGACCTCAAGGCCAAGCGCGCCCGGCTCCCCCTCGCGAAGCTGCTCGGCGCCCACCGCGACTCGGTGCAGTGTTACAACACCTCCGGCGGCTATCTGTCCATGTCCATCGAGCAGGTCGTGGAGAACACCCGGGCATCCGTCGAACGCGGTATCGGCGGCATCAAGATCAAGGTCGGCCAGCCCGACACGAACATCGACCTCCAGCGGGTCGCGGCCATCCGCGAACAGCTGGGCGACGGCTTCCCGATGATGGTCGACGCCAACCAGCAGTGGAACCGCGGTACGGCGATCCGCATGGGCCGGAAACTGGAGTCGTTCGACCTGACCTGGATCGAGGAGCCGCTCGACGCCTACGACGCGGAAGGCCACGCCGCTCTCGCCGCGGAGCTCGCCACCCCGATCGCCACCGGCGAGATGCTCACCAGCGTCGCCGAGCACGCCGAACTGGTCCGTCACCGCTCGGTCGACTTCCTCCAGCCGGACGCGCCGCGGGTGGGCGGCATCACCCCGTTCCTGAAGATCATGGCCATGGGTGAGCAGGCGAAGATGCGGATGGCGCCGCACTTCGCCATGGAGATCCACCTGCACCTCGCCGCCGCCTACGAGATCGACCCGTGGGTGGAGCACTTCGAGTGGCTTGAGCCGATGTTCAACGAACGCCTTGAGATCCGCGACGGCCGGATGATCGTGCCCAACCGCCCCGGACTGGGCTTCAGCCTGAGCGAGCAGGCGCGCGCCTGGACCCACGAGACCGTCACGGTCTGAGACCGTCTGCTCCCAGCCTTCCCACGGCAATGTGGTCCCGGAGGACTGAGAGACTGGCAGCGGACATCACCCGCCCGATCCATGCGGGCGGGCTCACCGCGACCGGACGAGCAGAGGAACGAGAGCGTGACCGAGCAGGACGAAGGCCGCAAAGGCGCACTCGACCGAGGTCTCAGCATCCTGAGCCACCTCGCCGACGCGCGAGAGGCGTCCACGGCGGAACTCGCAGCCGCCGCCGACATCAGCCGCAGCGCCGCGTACCGCATCGTCGAAAAGCTCAGCCAGTACGACTTCCTCCACGCCACCTCGAACGGGCGGTGGCGCCTTGGCCCGGCCGCCGCCCGTCTCGCCATGGCCGCCGTCCACTCCACCGACGTGGCCGACGTCGCTCCCGAACTGCTCCGGGCCCTGGTCCAGCAGACCCGCGAAACCGTCAGCCTCGGCGTCCTCAGCGGCGACGAGATGGTGTTCATCTACCGTGAACGCGGCCCCCAGTCGGTCACCGTCAACGCCGACCTCGGCGCCCGCAGGCCCCTGCACGCCACCTCGGTCGGCAAGGCCTACCTCGCCGGCCTGAACTCCCGGGAGAGAGCTGACCTGCTCCGCACCCTCACACTGACACCCTTCACCCCGCAGACACTCACCACTCCACACGCCCTCGAACACGACATCACCACAGCCCAGGCCCGGGGCTGGACCGAGGAACACGGCGAGTTCGACCTTGCCAGCGCCTGCTGCGGCGCCCCCATCTTCGATCACACCGGCCATGTCGTGGCGGCCATCAGCGTCGCCGGCCTCAAAGACCGCGTCGAACCCGCCCTCGACCGCCTCGGCCCTCTGGTAGTCGCCACAGCAGACGCCATCTCGCGCCGGCTCGGACACAACCCGGGACTGTAAGTGGGCGGTTCGTGAGGTGATGGCCGATGTGAAGTGATCCGCAGCCGACGCGACGAGTGGATACGACTGGGCGTTTTCGCCCGGCTCAAGCGGCTCGCGCTCGTCGGCGCAATCATCACCGTGCGCAGTCTGATCGGGCCGTCCTGGACAACTCATCGCCCGGACGAACGCCCGAACCGCCGGCCGTGATTCTTCGGCCTTCGTTCGGTCCCGTTCGGCCCCGCTCCGGTCACTTCGGCAGGTCGGCGGAGAGGAAGGGTGCAAGGAGCGCGAGCAATGCGTCGGGGCGGTCGAGGGGGATGATGTGGCCGCAGTCCTGGAGATGGTGTCCGATCAGGTCGTCGGTGATGGGACGGAGCTGGCGTTCGAGCCCGGTGCCGATGGGGTGAGAGCCGACGGCCATGGTGGGCATGGTCAGCCGAGCCGTCGTGACGGCGTCCTGGATCTGCTGCGCGCTGGTGGGCAGGGCCCGGTAGGAGGAGAACGCGCAGCGAAGGGCTTCGCTCCCGGTGTACGCGTGGACGAAGGCCGCACGGATGTCGTCCGGTACTCCTCGCCCGAACGTCCCCGAGTCGAGAAACCAGTCGATGTACGGGGCCTCGTTGCCGGCCAGGACGGTCTCGGCGAGGCCGGGGACGGCGTGGAAGCCGAACCACCACGGGGCGCCGCCCGCGACGGCGTGCTCTGCTCCGGGCAGCCGGCCGAGCAGTGCTTCCATCACGACCAGGCGCCGGACGAGGCCGGGGCGGCGCAGCGCGAGCAGGACGGCGGGGGCGGTGCCCGCGTCGATGCCGACCACCGCTGCCGAGGGCTCGCCGAGTGCGTCGAGCAGCCCTTCGGCGTCGGCGGCGAGGGTGCCTGCGTCGTAGCCCTCGGCGGCACGTGTACTGGCGCCGAAGCCTCGCAGGTCCGGGGCGATGACCCGGTACTGCCCGGCGAGTCGGTCCATGATGCCGCTCCAGAGTTGCCAGGTGTGCGGGAAGCCGTGCAGCAGGAGGACCGCGGGTCCGTCCCCGGCGATTGCGACGTTGAGGTGGACGCCGTTCGTCGCGATGCGCCGCAGGTGGTGTGCGGTGGTGACGGGCATGATGACTCCTCCGGCTGGTTACCATGGGTGACCACAGAACGATAGGTAACTGTCCGGCCGCTTCCAAGACGGCACTTTCAGGGAAGGTGGTGAGCCACAGGTGACCACCCAAGGAGCCCGGGCTGCCGGTCGTGGGGTACGCGGCGATCTGTTCGATCCTCACTGCCCGACGCGGCAGTTGCTGGATCGTATCGGTACGAAGTGGACGTCCATGGCCGTCAAGACGCTCGCCGATGCCGCACCGGACGAGGTGCGCTTCGCGGAGCTGAGACGCCGGATGCCCGGCGTCTCGCAGAAGATGCTGTCCGTGACGCTGCGAAGCCTGACCCGCGACGGGCTGGTGTCGCGCCGGGTCGAACCGACCGTGCCGCCGCGGGTCTTCTACCGACTCACCGGACTCGGGCTGTCCCTGGAAGCCGCGCTTGCGGGGCTGCGGACCTGGGCGGAGGAGCACATGGCCGAGATCGACCGTGCCAACGAAGCCAACGACCAGGAGGTCGATGAGGGATAGGCAGGCCGATTCCGCGACTGTCGGCAACGGGGGACAGCCAGCCTTCACCACGCCCTCCAGGCCATCGCCCGCATGTACAACCTCGCCTCACCGCATGACCGCAGCAGCCTGAGCACGCTCTCCGCAAGACCCCTTTAGACTTCTAAGCGTGTCGGTAGAGCCGGGGCGGCGAGGGCGAGGGCGTCCTCACGCGAGTACGCGCGAGGAAGTCGAGTTGGCGGCCGTCGCGCTGATGCGGCGCGACGGCTATGAGAACGTCACCGTCGCCTCGATCGTGTCCGCCGCGGGCATCAGCCGGACCACCTTCTTTCGCTACTTCGGCTCGAAGCCCGGGGTCATCTGGTACGCCTTTGACAGCACGATCGAGCGACTGGCCGCCACGATCGCCGCAGCGCCTGCCGATGCCGACGCGCTCGATACGGTGCGAGGGGCCGTTGTGGAGTCCACCCGGGCGGCGGTTTACGACAGCCCGGTTTGGCTGGAGCGTTTCCAGCTTCTCGACACGGTCGCAGAGCTGCAGGCGGAATCCCACCAGCACTGGGAGCGATGGAAGCGTGTCATCGCCGAGCACATAGCAGGGCATCTGGGCGACGCCCCCGACTCGGTGATCCCCCTGGCGGTCGCGGGCGCGTTCCACGGTGGCTTCGTCGCCCAGCTTCGCGCCTGGCGGAATGATCAGGATCGTGACACCTTCGCCGGTCACCTCGACCGGAACATGAGGTGCGTCGCAGCCCTGCTCCGCCCGTTGGCTTCCGCTGACCTCGGCTGACCTCGCCGATCTGACTCACGCGTTCCTCCTGCTCCGGCCTTGCCATGGGCTCCGGCCCTGCCGCCCCATCCCTCATGGAACCCCGTACCGAGATATTTGTGGAACGGAGTACCATAAATCCTTGGTCGCGGGTGAGGGCCCGGCGGGCAAGGGAGGGGTGTCGTGGCGGAGCGGCTCGATGGCAAACGAATGGCGCCCTTGGACCCGCACCGTTGCCCGAGAGCGGGGGCCCGACGGCATTCGCGTCAACGCCGTACTTCCCTGCGATGCGGAGATCGCCAGATCCATTGCCCGTCGACGGCGGCCTCACCTCGGTGCGTTGCCCCTCTCCCTGGAACACCGGCGGCACCACCCGACAAAGGAACGAAAGGCTCCACCCCATGAAGGCATGGCAGTTCACCGGCATCGACGAACCACTACGTCTGGTCGACTTGGCGGATCCGCAGCCCGGCCCGGACGAGATCGTGGTGGACGTCAAGGCGGCAGGTCTGTGCCACAGTGACGTCAGCTTCGTCGACGGCACCATCACCGCGCTGCTCGGATCCGTCCCCATCGTGCTGGGCCACGAGACCGCCGGCGTCGTCTCCGCGATCGGCAGGGACGTACAAGCCTTCGCCATCGGTGACCGTGTCGGCATCCCCGCTACGACGGAAGGCCCCGGGACCGCCGTCGACGGCGGATTCGCCGAGAAGGTACGCGTCAAAGAGCGGCTCACGGTCCGCCTCCCCGACGCGGTCAGCTTCGAGCAGGCCGCGCCGGCCACCGACGCGGCGCGCACCGCCTACCGGGCCGTGCGTACCTTCGGTCATGTCGAAGAAGGGATGAACGTCGGCATCATTGGTTTCGGTGGACTGGGCTCTCTCGGCGCGCAGATCGCGCGGGCCTTCGGCGCACAGGTCTACGTGGCCGAGATCAACGAAGCCGTCTGGCCGAACGTCCAGGACTTCGGGCCCGCAGGCATGTCCGCGGACATCCGTGACTTCGAGGATGCTCAGCTCGACGTGATCATTGACTTCGCTGGGTTCGGCACCACCACGGCCTCCGCCATCGACGCCGTCCGGCACGGCGGCCGGGTTGTGCAGATCGGCATGGCCCGCGAGTCGGCGACCCTGTCGATGCAGAAGATCATTCTCAAGGAGATCACCCTGGTTGGTGCCTCCAACGGAGAGAAGTCCGAATGTGAGGCCGTGCTCGACCTGATAGCCCAGGACAAGATCAGCTCCAGGATCGTGCGGATCACATTCGAGCAGATCCCCGAGTACCTCGACAGGCTCCGCAACGGTCAGGTCGACGGACGCGCCGTCGCCGTGACCCCCTGAGGCCGCCCCGGGCGGCGGGGTCGGTGCGCTGGAGCTCGTGACCGTCCTCGCTGGAGATCGCCTTCCGGGAGCGGGGCGGTGGTGAACGCCGCCCCGCTCCCGGTCTGTGTCGCTCTGTGCGTAGTGCGGGTACTACCGGTCCGTCACGTCAAGGATCTTGAAGCCATAGGCCGGCAGGCTGACGGTGTACTCGGAGCCGTCGATCGAGCTCGCGTCGCCGCCTTTGTAGAGGTCCTTCGGCGTCTGACTGGTGTCGATGCCGGTGCCGTCCAGATCGACGGTCACCTTCTGGGCGGTGCTGTTGAAGTTGTAGACGAGCAGGGCTGTCTGCTTGCCGTCCTCGCTGGTGCGCCGCATCGCGTACACCTTCGGGTCGTCCCCGGCGGCCACGCGGTCGCGGGAGGCCGCGGGCAGCAGCGCCTTGTTGGCGTTGACGGTCTGCAGCACCCGGTCCCAGTTGGTGCGCAGCGTGCGGTCCCAGTGGATGTACTGGTCGTACATGCCGGAGCCGTAGAGCATTCCGGAGCCGGCCAGGAGTGCGGCCTCTTGGACGCGCATGACGTCGTCGTCCGGGTAGGCCGGGTACTTGTGCGGTTCGAGATTGGTCTTCGGGTCGTCGCCCCAGATGCTCCAGGTGTGGGTGGTGGCGCCCATGGAGCGGGCGATGTCGACGTTGTTCAGGGCCTTCTCGAGTCCGTTCGAGTCGGTGGTGCCGTCGATGATCCGCGAGTAGTCGTTCTCGGTGTCGGAATCCCCGTGGTTGAACCAAGAGGTGAGACCGAACTGGTGGTTTTCCGCGGCGCCAGAGGCGTCGGCACGCTCGGCGGTGAGCCACTTGTCGCTGCTCGTGTACGTCGTGGGGAGGTTGACCGCGGCGTTCTTCCAGCGGGAGTCGGTGGTGCCCACGTCCCACATGAAGCCGTCGACGCCGGTGTCGAGCCAGTACTTCTCGATGCGTTCGACCTCGGCCCGGTTGCCGGCCAGGTTGTAGTCGAAGCCGGGGCCGAACCACAGCTTCCAGTAGAAGGCGCCGGCCGTGGGGCTCCAGGACCACGAGCTCTGCGAGGGCGGGCCCATGCGCAGGTCGGGCAGGGGCTCGCCGGGGTTCTCGGTCCAGTGGAAGGAGCTGACTTCCCGCGAGGTGCGGTCGCCGGCGGCGTATTGCTTCTCGGCCTTCTGGAAGTACGGGGACTGCTCGTCCAAGTAGATGTTGACGAAGTACGTGACGACCTTGATGCCCTTGCGGTGTGCGGCGGCGACGAGGTTCTTCCAGTCCTTCATGGTGCCGTTCTGCGGCGAGACGTTGTAGAAGTCGATGGGAGAGCAGCCGTCGCAGGTCCGCTTGTCGCCGCTGTAGGGGCTGAAGAAGCCCAAGACGCGGATGCCGCGGCTCTTGAAGCTGTCGAGCTGCTTCTCGATGTCCTTGTACTTGTAGCCGAAGTAGGTGTTGTAGAACCACATGAACCCGTTGAGGTTCTGGAAATCGGTGCTGTTCCGGGCCGCGTTGGAGGCGGTTGCCGCCGGGGCGGCCTGCGCGGTGCTCTCACCCCCGCTGAGGGTCAGGGGGAGCACCAGGGCGAGCCCGAGCGCCCCGGCCAGGGTGGAGTGGAGTCTGTAGGGTGCCATGTCATTCTCCTCGTCGGTGAAGAGGTGCCACTGTGGGTACAGGCGCTGAGCGCCACGGATCGCGTGCTCCGTACTCGGGCCGGCCGCTGCGGTCGCCGGGCCTTGGTGCCCGTGGTGCGGGCAGGGGGAGGTCCCGGCGGCCTGGTGTGGCGTTTGGTGGTGAGCACGGTGCGGGGGCTGCTGCCTGCTCGACAGGTCCTGTGGCGGGGGCAGCCGGCGGTGCGGGGATGCGGCTGCTGTTCGGGCAGGCTGGGTCAGCCCGTCAGCCCGTCAGCCCGTCAGCCCGTCAGCCCGTCATCCCGGAGGAGGTGTAGCCGTCGATGAAGCGGCGCTGCAGCAGCAGGAAGGCGATCAGGACCGGAATGACCATGATCAGGCCGCCGGCGCTGACGAGTGTGTAGTCCTGGGTGTAGCCGGACTTGAAGTTGTAGAAGGAGGTGGAGACGGGCATCTTGTCGCTGCTCTGGATGAAGGTCACCGCGAGCAGGAACTCGTTGTAGGCCTGAAGTCCCGCCACCAGCGCGGCGGTCAGGATGCCGGGCCAGGCCATCGGCAGGACCACGCGGGCGAAAACCCGCCATTCGCCCGCCCCGTCCAGCCGGGCGGCCTCCTCGTACTCCTTGGGCAGGCCGACCATGAAGGAGCGGATGAGCAAGGTGGCGAAGGGGCTGAACAGGGCCCAGTAGATGATGATCAGGCCGAGCAGGCTGTCGTAGAGGCCGAGGTTGGTCCACATGTAGAACAGCGGGACCAGGAAGAGCTGGATCGGCAGGGCGGTGGTGACCAGCAGGTAGTAGATGAAGGCGTTGCTGCCGGGCACGCGCAGCCGGCTCAGGGCGTAGGCGGCGCAGCTGGCGATGACGCAGACGCCGAGCGCGGTGGCGATCACGATGATGGCGCTGTTGCGCAGACCCACGCCCATGTTGGCCTGCTGCCAGGCGTCGACGATGTTGTGCCACTGCGGGTGGGTGGGCAGGCCGAGCGGGTTGTCGGCGATCCCGGAGCGGGTCTTGAGGGCGTTGAACGCGAACAGCAGCATCGGGCCGATGGCGAACAGTGCCAGGAGCAGCAGCACCGCGTAGGTCGCATACCGACCGAACGAGAGTTTCCTGACAGGCGTTCGCGGGGTTGTCGTGGTGCTCAAATGTCCCACCCCCGGCGGCGCAGGTAGAGGAAGCCGGAGACCGCGACTACGCTGATCAGGGCCATGATGACGCCCATGGACGCGGCGTAGCCGGCTTCTTGGTTGGCAAAGGCTGTGCGGTAGAGCAGGGTGCCGAGCACGTCGGTGGAGCCTGCCGGGCCGCCCTGGGTGAGGATGTAGATGTAGTCGAAGACCAGGAACGACCAGATCACCGTCATCAGGCTCAGGAACATCAGGGTGGGGCGGATGCCGGGCAGTGTGATGTGCCAGAACTCCTGCCACAGGTTCGCGCCGTCCAGACGGGCCGCCTCGTACTGCGAGGGGTTCACCGCCTGCATGGAGGCGAGGAAGATCACGACGAGGAAGCCCCACCACTGCCAGGTGTTGACGAACGCGACCGTGCCCAGGGCCAGGTGCGGATCGCCCAGGAGATTGACATCCTTGAGGAACGGCAGTCCCAGGTCGGCCAAGCCGTGGCCGATGCCCTCGTCGGGGGAGAGCAGGCTCTCCCAGATTGATCCGGAGACGACGGTCGCCACGACGTAGGGGATGAAATAGGCCACGCGGAACAGCATTTGGAAGCGGGTGATCCGCGAGAGGAGGAAGGCTCCGCACAGTCCCATCGCCATGGGCACGGTGAGGAAGAACGCGGTCCACAGGACGTTGTGCCACAGCGCGGTGCGGAACTCGGCGTCGCCGAAAAGGCGGGTGTAGTTGTCCAGGCCGACGAAGTTCGCCGAGCCCAGGCCGGTCCAGTCGGTGAAGGAGTACCAGATGGACAGCGCGCCGGGCACCGCGATGACGAGGATGTTCACCACCAGCAGGGGCGCGATGAAGGCGAATCCGATGCCGGTGCGGCGCAGCTTGCTGCGGCGAGCCGAGCGGGCGGGCCTGATGGGTGGGGCCTTTCGCCGGTCGGCTTCCATGACGGCCACCGGGGTCACGCTCCCTTCGGGGAGGGCACCGGCGGCCGCTTGCCGGCCTTCAGTTCCTGTTGGAAGAGCCTGTCCAGGCCCGTGCAGTAGTCCTTGGGGCTGAGGCTGCCGGTGAGCACTTTCTCCATCTGCTCGTAGAGGTAGGTCTCCGACTTCGGCGGCCAGAACGTCCAGGACGTGTAGCCGATGTCGGTCGCCTCGCCGAGCCGGACGTAGTGGCGTTTGACGCGGGGGTCGATGTTCTTGGGGAAGTCCGCCTCGGTCGTCCTGGCCGGAGCCGGGGCCACACCGGTCGCGGCCAGCCAGGCGAGCTGTCGGCGCGGGTCGGAGACGAAGTAGTCCAGCGCCGCGGCGGCTTGTGCGGGGTTCTTGCAGTCCTTGTTGAGGGAGTACGCGGTGCCGATCGAGAGGGGCTGCACGCCTGCGGGCACGCCGCTGTTCATGGACGGCAGGGGCGCCCAGTCCCAGGTCGCGTCGTTGCCGGCGGCCTTGCCGAAGAACGGGCCGATCTCGCTGAACGTCCACGACCCGTTGACGATCATCGCAGTCCTGCCGGAGGCCAGCTGGCCGTAGACGGTGGCGAACTTGTTGGTGAAGTACTTGTCGGTGCTGCCACCGAACCAGCCCTTGTCGAACCAGCCCTTGAGCGCGGCGATCGCGTCGACGAACACGGCGTCGGTGAAGCGGCGCTTGCCGGTCAGCGCCTCGTAGAGGGCCTCAGGTCCGGCGAAGGTGTTCCACACCCAGGTGACGTGCCACTCGGTGGCCTGCTTCCACTCGGCGTTGCCCGCCCCGACCGGGACGAGGCCCTTGGACTTGGCGTCCGTGCACAGCGCCTCGAACTCGGCCCGGGTCGTCGGCGCCTTCCAGCCGTGCTCCTTGAGGGTTGCGGGGTTGTAGAAGACGGCCATGGTCTCGTAGCCGGAGGGCAGCGAGTACAGCTTGCCGTCGACCCGCCCCGCATCCAGCGCCCACGGCAACAGGTCGCTGTTCCAGCCGAGCTCGTCGACGTACGCGTCCAATGCCAGCAGGTTGCCGTTGCCGACGTAGTTCAGGGTCTGCGCCGGGCCCGAGGTGGCGATGATGTCGGGGCCGCGGCCGGAGGCGACGGCGGTCTGTGTGAGCCGGTCGAGCGTGTCGATCTGCTTGACCGCCATCCGCACCTTGAGGGCCTTGGCGGCGGCGTTCCTGTTGTAGGTGTCGACGAAGTTCTGCTGGAAGTACGTCTCGATGTCCTTGCTCGCGAACGCACCCCAGTAGGTGAGCTGGTTGCCGCTCGCCCCGCTGCCCGAGCCGCAGGCGGACAGGGCCGTGGCGCCCAGCGCGGTGGCGGAGGACAGTTGCAGAAAACGGCGGCGGGACAGTTGTGCGCTCATGGGGTGGTCTCCGAGTTCGTGCGTGCCCGGGGTCGGGGACAGGGAAGGGACCGGCGGCTCATTCGCTGATCACCAGCCGTACGGTGCGCTCGGCGAGTTCCGAGATACGGGAGCCGTCGAAGCCGCGGATCGCGCTGCGCGCCGTGTCGTTGAGGGGCTCGGTCCAGTGCGCGGGCAGCCGCTTGGCGCCGCACAGGATGCCGGCGACGGAGCCGACGGTGGCGCCGTTGGAGTCGGTGTCCCAGCCGCCCTGCGCGGTCAGGCCGACGCTGGCGCTGAAGTCGCCCTCGCCCCACAGGAGCCCGGCCACGACCAGGGCGGCGTTGTTGACCGTGTGCACCCAGGAGTAGTGGCCGAAGTGGACCTCGATGACCGACCGGGCCGCCTCCCAGCTGTCCCCGGCCGCATGCCGGTCCAGTACGAGCCGGATGGCCTCGGCCAGTCGGCTGCGCGGCGGGACGCAGGTCAGCGACGCTTCGAGCGCCCCGCGGGCGTCCGCGGCGGTGAAGGCGGCGGCCACCAGCGCGGCCGCCCACATCTCCCCGTAGACGCCGTTGGCCGCATGCGACAACACCGCGTCCCGGTAGGCGAGTTCGGCGGCCGCGCGCGGATCGCCGGGGTGGACGTAGCCGAAGATGTCCGCGCGTATCTGGGCGCCGATCCACTCCCGGTAGGGGTTGTCGATCTGCCCGGCGCGGGCCGGCTCGTGCCCGATGACCAGGTTGCGGTAGGTGGCGCGCTCGGCGGTGAAGGTCTGGGTGTAGGGGAGCCGGTCGAGCCATTCGGCGGCCACGTCGTCACGGCCGTAGCCGAAGCCGTACTCCTCCAGCAGGTGCAGGCCCAGGATGGTGTAGTCGATGTCGTCGTCGCGGGCGCTCTCACTGATCCGGCCGCGGGTGGTGTAGGGCCAGAACTCGCGGAACTCGAACCCCTCGGGCATGGGCTCCAGGACGGGGATGTAGTCGCGCAGCGGGTAGGCGTCCGCGAGCTCCAGATAGGCGCGCAGGTGGGCGGCGGTCCAGTGGTCGCCGTTCTCGACCGGTTTGCCGAGGTTGCAGCCCGCGCAGCGGCCGAGCCAGGCGCCCAGCATCTTGTCCCTCAGCTCGGCCTCGCCGATCGCGGCCGCCGGCGGCGGCTGGGGCAGAGAGGCAAGCAGGGCGTGCAGGGAGTCGGGCTCCTCATAGGGCCAACTGCCCTTGCGCGTTGTGGTGTTGAGCTGGTCCAGGAGCTGTCGGGCCGCGGCCTCGTCGTCTCCGGCCGCCGCCTGGTGTGCGGCATCGGCCAGGGCGTCGATGTCGAATCCGCTCTCCTGGCGCTGCGCGAGCTCCCAGCGCAGCAGCTCCCGCGGATCGTGGGCCTGGTGGTCGTTCACCGTTCACTGCTCCTGTCGTTCATGTGCGAAGGGCTTACACGTGCGTGGCTCAGGCCGACTCGCGTCGTACGAGGGAATTGGCGATGACGAGTTCCCGGGCGGCTTCCGGCTGCTCGGCGCCGAGCCGGCGCAGCAGGGCTTCGCCGCAGCAGCGGCCCACCTCGCGCGCCGGGTTCACCACCGTGGTGAGCGCCGGGATGATCAGGGATGCGGCGTCGATGTCGTCGTAGCCGCTGACGGCGAGGTCCTCGGGCACACGCAGACGCCGCTTGCGGGCGGCGTCCAGGACACCGATGGCGATGAGGTCGTTGGCGCAGGCGATCGCGTCCGGCCGCTCCTCAAGGTCCAGCAGCGCCTCGGCCGCCTCACGCCCCGCGTCCCGGGTGAAGTCGCCGCGGACGACGAGGCTTTCGTCGACATCCCGGCCGATCTCGGCCAGGGCCCGGCGAAAACCCGCCTCGCGCAGGTCGCTGGGGCCGGTGTGCCGGGCGCCGCCGATGTAGGCGACCCGGCTGCGGCCCTGTTCCAGCAGATAGCGCACGGCCTGGGCCATGCCGCCCTCGTCGTCGCTGCGCACCAGGTCACCCAGATCCGCGTCGAAGGGCCCGCCGCCCAGGCGCACCACGGGCATGGTGGCGTGGTGCTCCAGGAGGTCCTTGCGGGTCAGCTGGAACGGGGCGATGACCACGCCGTCGACGCGGCGGGTGGCCATCTCCCGCAGGAAGGCCAGCTCCTGCTCGCGGACCGCGTCCGTGTTGCCGACCACCGTGCGGTACCCGGCCGGCACCAGCACGTCGTCCATGCCGCGCAGCATCATCGGGTAGAAGGGGTTGGTCAGGTCGGGTACGAGCAGGCCGACCGTCATCGTGCGCCGGGTCCGCAGCCCCTGGGCGAGAGCGTTGGGCTGGTAGCCGAGCTCCTCGATGACCTGGAGCACACGGGCTCTGGTCCTGTCCGAGACCGGACGGCGACCCGACAGCACGTGGGACACCGTGGTGACCGACACCCCGGCCCGTGCCGCTACCTCCGTCATGCCGACCTGCGTCACTCTCAACCTCCGTACAAAACGTTTGGCGTGATGTGGCCGCCACCTTTGCGCCGCCTTCGAAGCGTTGTCAAGAGGTAAACCACGCATTAACCCGTGATTTCGAGGCAGGCCCGTGATTCTCCGGCGGACTCTTGACGGCTTCTGGGGCGTGAGCTTGAGTGGGCACGCAAAACGACTTGCATCGCTGTGCAGGGACCGTACGCAGGGAAGGTGCCAGTGACTTCATCGTTCGAGCGCGTCTACGGCGCGCTCATCGGACAGGCGGTCGGCGACGCGCTCGGCGCGCCGACCGAAGGCCTCACCCGGGCACAGATCATCGAGCGGTACGGGTGGGTGTCCGACTTCGTCGACGACGACCCGGCCGGCACCGACGACACCGAGTACGCGGTGCTCACCGCCCAGGTGCTGCTGGCCCACGGAACGGGCCTGACCCCCGCGCAGGTCGGTGCCGCCTGGACCGACAACCTGGTCAACCAGGTGGGCGGCTTCTACGGCGGCGGATTCAGCGAGATGACCGCGATCAACAACCTCAGGGCCGGTCTGGCCCCGCCCGTCACCGGCAGCGACAACCACGAGATGTGGAGCGACGGCGCCGCGATGCGGATCGCCCCCGTCGGCATTCTGTGCGCCGGCGACCCGGCACAGGCCGCTCGCCTGGCCGCGGTCGAGGCACAGGTCTCCCACGCCAAGGACGGGGTCTATTGCGCCCAGGTCATCGCCGCGGGTGTCGCGGCCGCGCTGACCGCCACCTCCTGGCAGGACGTGGTGGAGGCCGCGCTCGACGCCGTACCCGCCGACTCCTGGACCGGGCGCACCGTGCGGCGCGCGATCGGCATCGGCTCCGCGCACACCGAGTTGGCGGCGGCCCTGGACGAGCTCTACGAGCGCATCTCGATCTTCCACTACCCGTTCGCCGATGTCGGCCCGGAGGCAACGGCCCTGGCCATGGGCGTCTTCGTCGCCGCCCGCGGCGAGTACGTGCCCTCGGTGCTCGGCGGCACCAACATCGGCCGGGACGCCGACACGATCGCCGCGATGGCCGGGTCCCTGGCCGGCGCCCTGCACGGCTCCGACGCGGTACCCGAGGCGTGGCGCCGGCGCATCAACGTCGTACGCGGCCACTGCATCGCCGCCACCGCCGGGACGGACCTGACCGAGCTGGCCCGCGACCTGCACATCGCACTGACCGCAAAGGAGAACGCGGCGTGAGCACCCCCGCTACGACCCCGAAGCACCTGCGCGACCGCGCCCGCGGCGCCCTGCTCGGCCTGGCCATGGGCGATGCCGCCGGGCTGCCCGCCTACTACCACCGCGGCGCCCGCCTGGGCGAGCCGCGCGAATGGCTGTGGCACTTCAGCGCCGAGGCCGACACCAACCAGGTGCTGCGCTTCCCGCTGCCGTTCACGCTGGGCCACCCCGAACCGCTGGAGCTGTCCGGCACCGACGACACCGAGTTCGCCGTCGCCGCCGCCCTCATCGTCCTGGGTGCCGGGGCGGAGGCCACCAGCGAGGAACTCTTCGCGGGCTGGCGCAAGCTGATCGTCGACCGGGCCGATGAGGTCTGGTCGGGCATCGCCGAACGCTCCTCCATCGTCAACGCGCAGGCGGGCCTGACGCCCCCGGCCACCGGCAACGACAACCCGGCCCACTTCGACGACGGCTCCGTGGCCCGCGCCGTGCCCGTCGGTATCCGCCACGCAGGCGACCCCCAGCGGGCCGCCGAGGTCGCCACTCGCCTCGCCCAGATCACCCACGCCGACGACGGAGTGTGGGCCGCCGCCGCGATGGCGGCGAGCATCGCGGCCGCGCTCGGCGGCGCAGAGCCCGCCCAGGCCCTGCGCACCGGGATCGACCAGATCCCCTCCGGCACCTGGCTGGCCCGCCAAACGGCCAGGGCGCTCGACCTCGCCGACCGGGCCACGACGCCGCTGGACCTGATCGCCGACCTGAACGACGAGGTGGCAAACGCCTCCTACAGCTTCGGCACCGTCGCTCCCGAGACATTCGCCTCGGCCTTCGCCATCGTCCAGGCCACCGGCGGGGACCCGGTCACCGCCCTGCCGCTGGCGGGCATGGTCGCCAAGCAGAGCGACAGCATGCCCGCGATGGTGGGTGCCCTCACCGGCGCGCTGAGGGGCGCCGACGCGCTGCCGCGCCGCTGGCTGGAGAAGATCGACCGGGTGCGCGGCCACTGCCTGCCGCACCTGGCCGGCACCTCGCTCACCGCCGTCGCCGACGACCTCATCGACGCGAGAGGCGAGCTCGGATGACGGACGTGGTCGTGATCGGCGGCCTCATCCTCGACCTCACCGTGCCCGTGCCCCGACCGCCACGGCCCGGAGAGACCGTCGCCTGACCCAACGCCAACGCGACCCGGGCGGCAAGGGAGCCAACCAGGCCGCCGCCGCCGCCCGGCTCGGCGGGACAGCACGGTTGGCCGGCCTTGCCGGCGACGCCGACTTCGGATCGGCCTGCGGGCCGCCGTCGCCGCTCACGGCGTGGACGTCTCCCACGTCGAGGCGCACAAGGGCCGCTCGGCCGGAATCGTTCATCACCGTCGAGGACGGCGGCGAGAACCAGATCTCCATTGCCGACACCGCCCCGCACCACACCAACACGCTCAAGCGCACGACACTCGACGAGGACCGGTTCTACGGAGGAGGCGGCGGCGCCGTCGATGGACTGCTCGACCTTTCCTACCGTCCGGGAGCAATCAAGCGGGGGGCACGCGCCGGCTTGACGGGGGGGGAGTGGACCCGAGCGCGACACCGGCGTCGTAACCGTCGAGTCCCCGCGGCGAAGGAGCGCATAGAAGCTCGGCCGGCGGAGGGGGTCGCAGGGCATCGCCTGCCAGGAGCTCCTACCAGTCCCTGCCCTCATGTCACTCGCACGGCGTGCGATCGGTTGCCCTGGTGCGGCTTGCTGTGGCGTCGAGAGGGCAGACGCGGAGCAGGTCGGTCGAGACGGTCCAGAGGCGCTGGGCAGTGGCGGGGTCGAGCGCCCATTCCTTGACACCATGCGGGTGCTGCGCGAGGTCGGCGTCGTCCGGCACGGTGTAGGCCTCTTGCGCATCGTCGAGATAGTGGCCTCCGGAGTGAGCGAACTCGGGGGCGACGGCCGCGACGATACTGGTGGCGGCCCCCTGCTCGACCGTTTTGTACGTGAAGACTCCGGCAGCCTCGGCCGCGTCGAGCGATGCCTTTTGCTCCGGAGTGAAGTTCCGCTGCAGTCCCGTCGCGATACCGCCGGGGTTCACCGCATTGGCGACGATGCCGTCGGCAGCCCAGCGGCGGGTCGCCTCGACGGCGAAGAGGGAGTTCGCCGTCTTCGACTGGGCGTAGGCGATCTGTGGGTCGTAGCTGCGGCGCTCGAAGTGGAGGTCGTCGAAGTCGATGCCGGACCGCATGTGCGCCGTCGAACTGACCGAGACGATCCGTGCTCCGTCGCGGGCCACCGCTCCCCGGGCCAGGGCGTGGTGAAGGCCGGTGGCCAGCGCGAAGTGGCCGAGATGGTTCGTCGCGAATTGCAGCTCCCAGCCTTCACGCGTTCGTTCGAGGCCGCCGGTGACCACGCCGGCATTGTTGATCAGCAGGTGAAGCGGGCCGCTCCACGCATCGACGAACCGTGTGACGGTGGCCCTGTCGGCGAGGTCGAGCCGGACGACGCGGGGCCGGATTCCTCCGGTCGACCGGGCGATCGTCTCGGCGACGGCGTCACCCGCAGTCGCGTTCCGGACGGCGAGCGTCACTTCCGCACCGGCAGCGGTCAGCGCACGAGCCGTCTCGATCCCGAGTCCGGAGGAGGCTCCCGTCACGATGGCGCGGACGCCGGTGAGGTCGATGTCCCGCAGCACCTCGTCCGCGGTGGTGGAGGAGGTGAAGGGCGTGCAGATGAGTCTGCGAGTGTCCATGGCAGCCGACTATACGCACTAGACTTGATTTGTATAGTTCGATTCTCGCTCGTATGCTCGTTCCATGAGCCGTCCCGACACTGCCCACCCGCCGTCGACAGTCGCTGATACCGACCGCCGAACCATGGTTCTGGAGTCCGCCATGGCCACGTTCGCGCGATTCGGTTACCGGAAGACCTCGATGGAGGAGGTGGCGCGGGCGGCGCGGATCTCCCGGCCCGGGCTCTACTTCCTCTTCTCCTCGAAGGAGACGCTGTTCCGTGCCGCGGTCACCCAGGCCTTGGAGCACGACATCACCGCGGTTGAACAGGTCTTGGCCGACAGTGGCCGCCCCCTTGCAGAGCGGCTCACTGAAGCGTTCGACCAGTGGGCGGGCCGCTACATCGGCCCGCTGACGCGCGATGTCGCGACGGTTATCGAGGAGAATCCCGACCTGCTCGGAGAGATCGTCGAGACCACGCCGCGTCGTTTCGAGGAACTGATCACAGACGCGATCGCCGTCGAGTCAGGACGAGAGGCGGCCCTCCCTGTCGCACAGACGATGATCAGCGCATCGATCGGCCTCAAGCATCAGGCCGCATCCCGGGAGTTCTACCTTGAACGGCTTGCGGTCGCTATCGGCCTCCTGGTGCGCTGAAAACGCTCCCGTCCTCCTTGTAGAACGGCCCGCGGTCTCGGACAGCGATGCGTTGGAACGCACGTGGAGTGGTCGGGCTCGCGCGGCCTCACATCCGGGATTTCAGCACATCGACCTCGCAGCCCGGCGCGGACGGGTCGAAGCCGTGCTCGATCAGCCAGCGAACTGCCAGCAGGCTTCGCAGTGACCACCATGCGCGGATCACGTCGGTGTCGACGTCGGTGCCGTAGCCGGAGAGGACGTCGTCGAGGTGCTCTTCGTGTCCGAGCGTCAAGATGGCGAGATCGAACAGGGCATCACCTTGGCCCGCCTCGGACCAGTCGATGATGCCGGTGACCTCGTCGCCGTCGACGAAGACGTGCGCGATCTGCAGGTCGCCGTGCGTGAACACCGGAGACCACGGCCGGAGCGCGGCCTCGGCGACCTGGCGGTTGTGGGTGACCAGGTCGGCGGGCAGGATGCCGTTCGTCACGAGCAATTCGCACTCGGCGTCGAGTTCCGCTGCCAGCTCGTCGGGACCCCGGCGGCGCCGGCCGGGCCAGGGCGGCAAGGGCGCCTCGTGCAACTGCCGGATGGTGGCGCCCGCCGCGGCCCACGCCGCCGACGACGCGGTCGACGGCTCACCGAGACGGCCGAGCACCGTGCCCGGGACGGCGGCGATCGCGAGCACGGGCGGCTTGCGCCACAGGACCTCCGGGGTCGGGACCGGCACCAGGGCCATCGCCTCGACCTCGACGTCGATGCGCGCCTGATCGGCGTCCACCTTCAAGAACACGTCGCCGACACGCAGGGTCGCGCGCTCGGAATGGGCGACGACGACTTTGACCTCATCCATGGGTGACCAGTATCCCGGGGACGATCGCCGACGTCGCCAGGTTTATCGCGTGCGATGACGCGGCCGACCGTATCCCACTTCCCGGCGCCTCGTCCGCGGCAAGTACCACGATGCGTGGCGGCAGCGGCGCCGAGCCCCCGTCAGGGGCCGGACGGCGCGGTTACGGCAGAACAAACGAGGCGCCTCCAGCACTGCCGGGGGCCACCTTCCACCTCGTCCGCATCATCGATCGCGGGTCCGGTCCGAACGAGGAACGCCGCCTCCAAGGGGCATGTCACCAGGTCCGCACCGGTCAACACGGCTTTCACGGAATCCGACTCGGTTGTCTTGCTGCCAGGTCGCGGTGTCGGGGTCGATGCCGTGCGCACGCGCGCTTGCGTCGACGATGCGACGGAACCACGTGGCAAGGCCGGCGCGGATGCCGTCGTAGTGGGCGGCGAATGCCGGATCGGCCTCGTACATGCGGCCGAGACAGACCTGCATCTGCCTGGTGAGGGGAAAGTACGAGGCGAAAACCTCGCGGTGCCGCTCGACGAGTTGATTCGCTTCCGGGCTACCAGGTGTGACGCCGGCGTCCATCGCGTCCCCGAGGGCACGGTCGAGGTCGGCGACGTCGTCGGCGATGGCCTGCCATTCCTCCGGACCGCGAGAGGCCGAGCGTTCGGCGTAGTGCATCCATTGTGTTGTGTCTCCATAGCGCTGACGGGCTTGGGCAGGCCAGTCCGGGTTCCACTGGGGGCCGAAGATCGCGGCCTGCTGCTCGACGGTCAGCAGCAGGCCGCGCTCGTGGGCGTCGATCATCCGGTCCAGTCCGGCGCCGAGCCGCTGGAGGCGGTCGATCCGTTCAGTGACCTGGGTGCGCTGCGCGCGCAGCGCGGCGGGCACGTCCGCGGTCGAGTCGTCCAGGACAACCCGGATCCTGTCCAGGTCGAGGCCGATCTCGCGGTAGACGACGATGCGGTGCAGGCGTTCCAGATCACCGGCGGTGTAGAGCCGGTATCCGGCGGCCGTACGCCGCGACGGTCGCGCCAGACCGATCTCGTCCCAGTGGTGCAGCGCGCGGACCGTCATGCCCAGACGCGCCGAGACCTGACCGACGGTCAGGCCATCGGCTTCCGTGGTATCAGGCATGCTCGTCATTGTCGCCGCCGTCGACGCCCGGTGGGGTGATCCCGATGGCTTCGAGGTTCCGCGCCTCCTGACTGGCCGGATCAAAGGGCTTCGCCGCGGTGAACACGATCCGTGCGTTCTCGGGGGTGATCACCTCCACATCGCGGGTGTTCCAGGGAGTGTCCCGTGGACCGTCGACCGAGTCCGGACGCAACGCACGACAGGCCTCGACCAGGGAATCGACCTGGCTGAGCACGCACGCGAAACTGATACTCATCGCTGGTGTCCGCTCCGGAACGCCGGCCGCCGAGACGAGCAGTACGTCCTGGAACGCCCACCGGCGCAGATGCACGAGCCTGCCGGGGATGCTGAACAGCTCGAAGAACCCGAGCCCACGAGTCCAGAAATCCACCGACGCCGCCATATCGCTCGTGGGGATCGTCATGAACGCGGGCATTCCGTAGATGCCGCGGAACAGCTCCGGCGCAACCGCGTCCGGGCCGGGAGCGGGTACGGGGCTCATCTCAAACGCGTTGTAGTGGTCGCTCATGCACCCCACCTTCCGGCCTCACGCGACGTGAGGGTCAAGCCGGGTCGTGGATCTCGCCCCGCCCCAATGACGCGACCAACTGATGCGACCAATGTTGTGGCCAGTGTTGTGGCCGGACAGAGAGATAAGGCCCTCGTTCGGATCACCGGTTCCGCCGCCCGGCTCAGGCCGGGCGGCGGAGTGGATCACCGGTCACCGGTCACCGGTCGCCGTCGGGCACCAGGGAGCCGTCGGAGGTGGTGGGCAGGTCCTGGCCGCGCTGTTCCTGGAGCGGGGCGAGGGTGGTCCCGTTGAGGTCCCCGTGTACCACCCGGGCGATGTTCTCGATCACCGCGACACTGGCAGGCATGTCCGTGTTGTCGGCAGTCAGGACCGCGAGGCCGTAGTCATGCCCCTGCCCGGTGAACGCGCCGACGCTGTGCACACGCCATCCGCCGCTGCTGCGCTGCAGCCAGCCGTTCTTGACGTGTACCGTCGCTCCGCTCGGTGCGCCCGTGGGGACGCCCCAGCGCTGAGCGGGGATCACCTGGTTCATCAGGCCCAGCGCGTAGGCACGGCGCTCGTCGTCGAGAACGGGGTTCGCCGAGGTGAGCAGCTGCATCAGCCTGAGCTGGTCGGCGGCGTTGATCTGCGTCAGTCCCCAGTAGCCCTCCGGGTCGGGGGTCGTGTGATCCATGCCCGCGCGGCGCAGAAAGTCCGAGATACGGGCGAGACCGAGTTGCTTCCACAGCGTGGTCGTCGAGTCGTTGTCGGACGCCGTGATCATTTTGGTGGCGAGCGTCTGCTCGGACGAGGTCAGGTCCCGGTTCTCGTCCTGGGCCCGGCGCAGGAGCGCGCCCAGGACGATGACCTTGACAACGCTCGCCGAGTCGTACTGCTGGTCCGCGTTGAACGCGCAGTTGGTGCCTGTGGTGCGGTCGTACAGAGCGACGGAGACTCGTCCCTTGAGGGCGGCGTCCTCCACCACGGCCTTGATGTCCTCGCTGAGTCGGCTCGCGAGGCCGGTCTTGTCCGACGTGCAGGAAACCTCGGACCGGGACGGCTCCGCACCGGCGCCGGATATCGCGCTCGCCGGGGAGGCCGTGGCCACGATCGCGGCGGCGGTGCCGACGAGCACGGATACGGTCGCGGTGCGCCGTAGGCGCCGGGGAAGGATCGATATGTGGGAAGTCAAGCGTGTTCCTTACGAGATGTACGGAGGGGATGGGAGGGGAGTTGGGCGGGCCGCGCCGACGTGTCGTCGTGCGGCTCGTCAGCTCCCCGCGCCTGGAAGATCTCCCTCCTGCTTTTCGCTTCACAGGATCTGATGATCGATGCGGCGCGGAGGTTCCCCACTCGGGCCGAACGGTCCCGTTCCGTCTTACCCGTTGGCGCAGAGGCAGGCCGACCGTTGGAGCCGCGTGGAGTTGTGCCAGCCGTGTGGAGCACCTCGCGGTAGCGGTACTCAGCCGGCCATCGACGGTCATCGACGACCTCGCCGTCCCCACCCTTGTCCATGCAAGGCCAGCGGTCTGGAGGGCGTCAAGGATGTGTTCCGACCGTCAAGGATCTCTCGAGACTCCGATGCCCAACATATCTCGGCACTTCACATGGACACCCGGCGGTAGCAGCCGGAACTGGAGGCCGCTGTGAAGCTCGCCGGGGAGATCCAGCGGTGCGGTCAGCGCCCAATCGAGCTTCCACACTGTGGTTCGGTCCGCCACACCGGACGGGGGCCTCGCGGTTTCAGCGAGCCCGCCGGTGCGGCGGGTGCATCGATCAGGTGATCAGGCCCGAAGCATCGCGCCACATCCTGGCGAGTACGTCGCCAGCGGGCTCGTCGGTGGCAAGGGCAGCGCTCTGACCTGCCCAATGGCTGGCAGGATCGACCTGGTTGGTCCCTCGCCGCCACTGGGCGGTGAGTTCCAGCTGTTCAGGAAACGGCGCCGGGCTTGGTGCTCCGGGCTGGTTCCAGGCTTTCACGTAGGGGGTGGGCGCGGCTCGGGCCAGCCGTCCGGTGTACACACGGGTGGTCACGGTGGCGTGCGGTGCCAGCCCGGTCAGCGCGGCGGCCCATTCCGGGGCAGTTGCCGTCTCGGGACAGCGCAGGAGGGCCGTGCCGACCTGAACCGCGCTGGCGCCCAGGGCCAGTGCGGCCGCTACGCCGCGTCCGTCAGCGATCCCGCCGGCGGCGACGATGGGTACGCGCAGGTGGTCGGCGAACCAGGGAAGCAGAGCGAGCAGCCCGACATCTGTGTGCTCGGCGGCGTCCTGATGGAAAGTGCCCCGGTGCCCGCCGGCTTCCATGCCCTGGGCCACGATCGCGTCCGCACCTGCGTCCTGAGCGGCCAGGGCCTCGTCAAGGGTGGTCGCACAGGCGAACCAGGCGATGCCCTGGGCGTGGAGGCGCCGTACATAATCGAGCTCGAACAGGCCCATGATCGAGGAGACCACGGTGGGGCGGGCCCGGAGCAGGGCTTCGCATTGCTTTTCGAACGCTGGTCGGGGTGTTGTGACGGGTTCGCCGGGAGGACCGAAACGGTTGAGGAAGGTCCGGGCCTTGTCGGAGCGCCGCTTTCGGTCTTCCTGCTCGTTACAAACGGGTTCAGGGATCCAGACGTTCAACTGCAGGGACCCGGAGGACCGGGCGCGAAACTCTCCCACCCATGCTGCGATGCGGTCCGGTGAATCCTGGAGGGCTCCCCGGGCGCCCATGCCGCCCGCCTCAGCTACCGCGACGGCTAGATCGACAGGAGAAGACCCGGCCATCGGAGCCTGAAGCACCGGCATCTGCAATCCGAAGCGCTCACAAAACGCGTGAGCTCGTTCCCGCCCTGTCACACCAGACTCCTCATGACGTTGATCCGGGTTTCTTACGGCCCCGTCACCGTTCTCGCCGCGGGCGAAAGCGGTCCGGGCACGCGGGGCGGCCCGCACAGGATCCACATAGTAGGACAAATTGCGATAGATACTTCATCGCAAGATCGGGATGTTTCGGTACGGTTCTGAGCCCACCCTTCGATGACATGGGGCGTTGGTCCGGGGAATGGGCCCGCACCTGGGCGGTGGAGGAGGCCTTCTGACGGGGAGCGCGTGAAGCCGGTTTGGGGCCGGCCCGGGGTCTCGGGCACCGCCGGAACGTGCGATCCACCGAGCGTGCTGATGGGATAGAGGTGAATCCGCCGGTACGGGAAGGCTGGAATCGATGACAGTCGTCGGACACCCGGAGAGGCCTACAACGCGGGCAACCGCGGGTGTCGACCTGTCCGGGGCCGCGTTCGGCCCGAGGCGGACGGGCCGTGACGCATGAGCGCGCGACCGATCGGTGACCACGCTCTGCTGTCCGACTGCCGCGCGGCCGCGCTGGTGACCACCGACGGCTCGGTGGACTGGCTGTGTCTGCCCCGGTTCGACAGCCCGGCGATCTTCGCCCGGCTCCTCGACGAGGACGCGGGCCACTGGGTCATCCGCCCCACCGGCGCCGCCGATATCAGCCGCCGCTACGTGGAGGACACCCTTGTTCTGGAGACGACCTTCCGTACGGCCACCGGAACGGTGGTTCTGCGCGATGCTCTCACCCTCGGGCGGCGTGAACGCGGGCACGCGCTCGGCACCGCTTCCCCTGGAACGCTCCTGCGACACGTCACCTGCACCGAAGGGCGTGTGACCATCGAGATCGTCTACGCGCCGCGCCCGGAGTTCGGACTTGTCCACCCGCTCCTGTCGACCGTACGAGGTGGGCTCGCGGCGTACGGGGGCGCCCATGTCCTGCTGCTTTCCTGCCCCGTCGACCTGCGGGTGTGCGGCTCCACAGCGGACGGCGGAATCCCGCTCTCGGCAGGGCACCACCTCGGATTCGCCCTGCACGTCAGGCCCGCGTGGGAAGAGCGACCGGCGAGCTGGCCGACGAGGCGCATCCGGCGCCGGATGTCCGACACCGTCAAAGGCTGGCGCTCCTGGTCGAAGCTCCATCGCGGCTACGTCGGACCCTGGCAGGACAAGGTGGGCGACAGCGGGCGTGTGCTGCGCGCCCTGACCTACGCCCCCTCCGGGGCCATCGTCGCCGCGGCCACCACCTCCCTGCCCGAGATGGCGGGCGGGACACGTAACTGGGACTACCGCTACACATGGGTCCGGGACGCGAGTTTCACCTTGCAGGCGCTGGCCACGGCCGCCTGTGAGAAGGAGCGGAACCGGTTCTTCGACTTCCTCGCGCGGACCGCGGCGACCCAGCTTGACCGCGGCGTCGACCTACAGATCATGTATGGCATCGGCGGCGAACGCGATCTGAGCGAGCGGCTTGTGCCGCAGCTGACCGGCTGGCGCGACAGCAGCCCTGTCCGAATCGGCAACGACGCCTGGCGCCAACGCCAACTCGACGTCTACGGCGAACTCCTCGACGCCGCTCACCAGACCCTTCCACCCGGTGAGCCCCTCGCCCCGACCACCCGCACCTTCCTGCTCCAGGCAGCCGAAACAGCCGCCCAGCGATGGACTCAACCCGATCAAGGCATCTGGGAGAGACGCGGGCCCAGCAGGCACTTCCTTCACTCCAAACTGATGTGCTGGGTCGCCCTGGACCGGGCCATCGCGATGGCCCCCGCCCTCCAGGCGGTCGACCGACTGCCCCACTGGCGGCACGAGCGCGACCAGATCCGCCAGGCCATCGAACAACGCGGTTGGAAACCCGGCCCGGGTGCCTTCACCCAGGCATTCGAGAATGACGACCTCGACGCCTCCGCACTGATGCTGCCCATCGTCGGCTTCCTTCCGCCGCACGACCCCCGCGTACAGTCCACCGTGCTGGCCATCCACACCCACCTGACCGGCCGCGACGGGCTGGTCCGCCGCTACCTCACCGACGAGTTGCGGGAAGAAGAGGGCGCCTTTTTGCTGTGTACCTTCTGGCTCGCTCAAGCCCTTGCCCTCACCGGCCACACCATCCGTGCACGACACGTCTTCCAGGCCGCCCTCGCACACACCAATGACCTGGGCCTGCTTGCCGAGGAGGCCGATTCGACCACGGGAGAAGCCCTCGGCAACTTCCCACAAGCCCTCAGCCACATCGGGCTCATCAACGCCGCCCGCGCCATCCGCGATGCCGAGCGACGAACAACGCACTCCTGGTAGCCCCATCACCCGTCTGTGCGTCAACTACTACGGAACGTCCCGAACTCGCCGCTCCGACGAACCCGGGGCGTCGGCGGCCAGGTCGAGGTCGACGCCCCGTACGGGGGTGACGGTTCCGTCGCCGGCGCCGAAGGACACCGTGAGGTCCTGGACGCGGAAGCCATGAACGAGGCCCGACGGCTCTTCAATCGCATCGCTCTACCGGTCCACCGGTCTGTCACGGAGTGTCGTTGCGGTAAAGGCGTGTCCGTTAAGTGCGAGCCAGGACCAGCACTGCGGCGAGGACCGCGGCCGAACGGTGGACGATCGCGAGCTTGTCGAACCTCGTGGCCGGGCCCCGCCACTGCTTGAGCAGGGGAGGGCCGCTCCGGGCTCAGTCGATCGTCTTGATCACCCGGGCGGGCACCCCCGCGACCACGGTGCCGGCAGGAACATCACGAGTGACCACCGCACCGGCAGCGACCACCGCACCGGCACCGATGGTCACCCCCTGGGTGATCACGGCAGCCGTCCCGATCCAGACGTCGTTCTCAATGACGATCGGGGCGAAGGAGAGGTACTCGCGGCGCTCGGCCAGGGGGAGTGGATGGCCTCCGGTGATGAGGCTGACCTTCGGGGCCATCATGATGCCGTTGCCGAGACGGATGCCTCCCCTGTCCATGAAGGTGCATCCCTGGTTGACGAAGACGTTCTCCCCGAACGTCGTGTTCAGCCCGTACTCGGTGAAGAACGGCGGGTAGATCACCACCGACTCCGGCAGCGGGCCACCGAACACAACAGAAAGGAGTTCCGCGCGACCTTCGCTGTCGCTGAACGGAAGCACATTCAGTCGAGAGGTCGCATCGGTCACCTCCGCGATTCGCTCCGCATGACGCGCGAACTCGGGCGTCTGGACATACATGACCTGCTCTGTGCGGGTAGACATGCGCTGATCCCACCACCGCGCGGAACACTCGATCAAACAACCCCGCAGCACACCAGATACAACCGATGGTTGTGGAAGTAGGGTGGAAGCGTGGATGCTGAAGCGCTGCGGACGTTCGTGGCTGTCGCCGAGACCGGCCAGTTCCAAGCCGCGGCCGACGAGCTGAGGATCAGCCAGCAGGCGGTCTCCAAGCGGATCGCGGCCCTGGAGAGACACCTCGGGGTCACGCTCCTGGTGCGGACCTCCCGAGGCTCCCGGCCGAGCCTGGACGGGCAGGTCTTCCTGCCACACGCCAAGAAGGTCCTGGCGGCCATCGAGCAGGCCGAGCAGGCCGTGCGCCCCGGCAGCCGTCCCTTGCGCGTCGATGTCCTCAATCGGCGCATCTCCCCGGCCCAGGCCGTCTACCGGTTCTACCGCTCCCACCCCGAGACGGACCTGGACGCGGTCACGCTGAGCAAGGAGAACGCCGCCCAGGCCGCCCAGGCGGTGCTCGAAGGGACCGTCGACGCGTCCTTCCGTGCCCTGCCGGCCGACCAGGTCCCGGCCGGGATCAGCGCCGAACGACTCCTGGACGCACCCCTGGAGCTCCTGGTCGGACCCGCACACCCCTTGGCGAACGCACCCCGGGCCAGTCCCGCGGACCTGGCCGGCCACCGCATCTGGATCCCCGGGATCAGGCCGGGCACGGAGTGGGCGGCGTTCTACCAGGCGCTGTCCGAGGCCTTCGGCCTGAGCATCGACGCGCTCGGCCCCAACTTCGGTGACGAGGCCCTGATGGACACGCTGGCCGACTCGGCCTCGCTCGCCACCCTCGTCGGCAGAGGGGACCGGTACCTGTGGCCCCAGACCCACGACCTACGGCGCATCCCACTGCACGACCCGACCCCGGTCTACCCGCACATGCTGCTGTTCCGCAGCGGAGACCAGCACCCCGTGCTGACCGCGCTACGCGACCACCTGCGCACCGCAAGCCCGCGAACCCCACACGACATGTGGGCACCGGACTGGGCAGACCGCTGACCAGACGACCGAACCAACAGACACGCCTTGGTGTTCTGAGTCGTTGTTTCGCCGCGTAAGTTGGTGATGGTTTGGTTCGGCATGAAGGCCGGATGGCGAGGACGGGACGGCCGAAGGCCGAGTTGGTGCTGACCGACGATGAGAACACCAGCCGTTGGACGCTTACGACTTGTTGTTCACCCAGAGCTGGTACTTGCCGTTCACGGGACGGCATTCCCACTGGGAGTAGATGGAGTTCTTCCCGTCGTCGTAGCACGCCCGGTGGGTGCTATAGGTGCCGACGTAGATCCACGAGTTGGCGACCGGCGCGACGGCCGTCGTCGTGCTCGTGTCGAAGGATGCAGGTGTCGCCTGTGCGGTGGCAGCGGTAGCGGTACCGCCGGCCAGCAGGCCGGCAGCCATGATGACAGTGGTGAGCCAGACGCGCGTACGCATGAACGGTTCCTTTCGGATGGCTGAGGGCTGTTCCGGTGTTCGTCACCAATGGTGCCGGGCAGGCGTGCACTTGGCCTTGTCAGTGCGCGCAGGGTTGTTGCCGATTCGTGCAGGCGTTGGGCAGCAGGTTTCTGTAGTGTCGACGCACCACAACTTCGTCGTGGTGCACTCGCCGAAGACTCCCGACGATCTCGACCTGGCCAGCCGCTACAGGAACATCCTCGCCGGGACCGGGCGGATTCTCTTCGCTGTCGCAGTAGCCGTATTCGGCCACGTCTGCCGGGTCGGAGGGTTTGACTCTTTCGCGGGAGCGGCCGCATTCCACCGGGGTGGAGTCCACGGCACATACGTCGTCGCTCCACACCGGGGCGGTGGTGGCCAGGATCCGGTTGGCGCTTCGCATCAGACCAGCGGCCTTGCGCAGCTGCTTGTTGTAGCCGGGCCGCTTGGGCAGGTAGGGGGGAAGAGGTGGCGCAGGTGGGCACGGGCATGGCGGAGCCATGTGGCCTCGGGGGTGCAGCCGAGTATGGCCGGCATCGTGGCGAGGGTGACCGGTTCGGCATCGCTCAGGCGGGGCGTCATGCCGAAGCTCAGGCGGGGCGTGATGCCGATCGGCGGGCGCCACGGCGCCAGGGCGCCTGGTCGGCATGCTCCTTCAGCAGGTCGTCGGTCCTCGCATAGAGTGCTGTCGCGAGGGTGTCCACGTTGTTCGTCACAGAACGATCCGGGACACCCTCGTTCCCGTCTCCCCAGGCACCCCTTGGACCACACCACCAGGAGGAACCAGTGTCATCCCCGCGACTGCTCACCCCCGAGGAGAAGCTCGTCGACGCGAAGAAGCTGCTGAACCTCCCGCGTATTGTCGTGATCTGTGGCTCCACCCGCTTCATGACCGAGATGAACGAGGCCGATCTGCGGGAGACCAAAGCCGGAAGGATTGTTGTCAAACCGGGCTGTGACCTGAAGTCGCCGCACGAACTCTGGTCCGATCCTGTCGAGGCCGAGGCGCTGAAGGTTCGACTCGACGATCTGCACCGGGCGAAGATCCGGCTCGCTGATGAGGTGCTCGTAGTCGGCGACTACATCGGAGACAGCACCCGGGCCGAAATCGCCTACGCCCGGTCGCTGGGCAAGCCCGTGCGGTTCACGCACCCCGAAGTCGACCCTGACGCCTGACCGCCCGCCGCCCCCTCGACAACCAGGGCCGCCGGCCCGACGCCTGACCGTCTCGCGGTGGCTTCGGCCGCCGCCCACCCCACACCCTCCGCAGACATCCCTTGGAACTGATCACCTAGTGGGCCCCGAGCACCTCGCCGCCTGGAGCCTGATCGGGACGTTTACGAGGGTGAGGGTTCAGGGGAGCTGTCGGCGTCGTCCATCGGCGGCCCCGGGCGAGGCTGCGTGACCAGCCGGTTCATCACCCTTCGGGCTGACGTGGCCAAGTGGAGGGCGAGGACGGGTCTGGCGAGGACGGCGCGAGCAGTTGTGAGGTAGGGCCGGTTGTGGTCCGAGTCCGCCCTTAACTAGGACAGCACCAGACCTATCTCGTACCTATCGTCGCTGTTCGCAACCGACATCAGCGAAGGGACCGCGATGCCCGAGCAGACAAACGCCGCACCGGATGGCTATACCACCGTTGCCCCCTGGGTCGTCACAGATGACACGGGAGCCTTCCTCGACTTCGTCACTCAGGCGTTTGGTGGTGAAGAGCTCGGGAGGGTGTCGACCGAGGACGGCTTGATCGGTCACGGTGAGATCCGACTCGGCGACACCGTCGTGTTGGCCTTCGACCGACACGCGGACTGGCCCACCATGCCGAGCCTGCTGCGCGTGTTCGTCGCCGACGCGGACGAGGCGTTCTCGCAAGCCGTCGCGGCCGGCGGCCATGTCATCACTCCTCTGGCGGACAACGCCTTCGGACAGCGAGGCGGGCGTATCAAAGACCCCTTCGGCAACATCTGGTGGGTGGTCAGCTGCGTTGAGGACGTCTCCGAGGACGACATGTGGAAGCGGCTGCAGGACCCCGTATACGCCGAGGCCATGCGTGTGGCTCAGGAGACGCTCGACGCCGAGCTCAGCGGTCGACGTCATGGACGCAGCAGCGCGCCTGTCAACACAACCAGCTGACCTGGTAGGCGGGTTCACTGCCAAGATCGCCGCTCCGTTCGTGGCGGTCCGGTACGAGTCGTCGCGGCGCGTTGTTCGCCGAGCGCACGGGCGAGTTGCCGGCGACGTTGTTGGTTCTCCTCGGAGAGCCGCTGGGTGCGGGCGTTCGCTGCTTCGAGGCGTCGAAGCAGCGAAGCGTCGGAGGTGCGCTGCCGTGCCGTGCGGGAACCGAGGAGCCTGGGCAGTGGCGATGAGCTGCCTGTAGTCGCTCGATCTCCGCGCGCAGGTCGGACTGGGCATAAGCCAGGACCGGGACACTTTGACCTGTTTCGCGACGGTCTCGAAGCTGACCGGTTCGCCCGGCGGTGTCGAGGGTGCGGAGGGCCTGAACGGCTTGGGCGGCCTTGGCGCGGGTGTACTCGCGGCGGCGGCGTGCGGCGTCGACGGTGTGCCGGCTGTTGTCAGCTCGCATCAGCGGTCGCCATCGACTGCCCGGGGACGGATGCCAGACCGGTGATGATCTACTCCAGGTCGCAGAGGACTTGGCGGTTCATCTCGACCACCCGCGCTTGGCCGGGCCACGGCGGCTGAGGCGATCTGCGCGGCCCTCCACTGTTTATCTCGGCATGCCCGAATTCCGCATCGCCGCCGACAGGCTCATCCCCGGCCAAGGAGGGGGAACAGCCGGGTGACCGCGGCTACGGCCACGGTGCCTGCGGGGCGCGCGGCGGGGTGTTGGTCCCGTTCGCGGTAGTCAGCCAGTAGTCGGCGGATGGAGCTGGCCAGTTCGGCCATCTCCGCTGGGGTGAGGTGGACCACGGCGCTGAAGGATTCGTCCTGCTGCCACTCGGCCGGCGCCTGCTCTCGCTGGGCCAGCCAGTGTTGGTAGCTCTCATCTTCCAGTCCGCGCGCGAGCGCACTGAACTCTTCTGGCGCTTCCTGGTCGGACTGGTGGGAGGACGCCCAGCGGAGCTGCCACGGCCGCGCTCGGCCGCCGTCGTGTGGCGCCTCTTCGATGAGGCCGTGCCGGGCGAGTTGGCGCAGGTGAAAGGAGCAGAGGCCGGAGCTGTGGCCGAGGCGGGCGGCGGCCTGGGTGGAGGTGAGGGTGCCGACCTCGGCGAGCAGGTCCAGCAAGGCGACACGAACGGGGTGGTCGGGGAGGGGCTGCCGAGTGCGGTGGGGCCCTGGGTCCGTGGAAGCGGTTTGACGTTCTTCATCGCTCATTTTGCAAAGGATGCTACTTTGCAAAGCGTTCGGTCAAGCTGGGATGCGGGCCGGCCGGGGCATTGGGTCCTGGCCGACTGAGGCATGTGCGGAAGGCGTTGATATTTCATGGCTGTTGGCTTCGGTGACACCTCGCAGGACCGCCGGGTGCGTGTGCTGGGTGAACCCGTCGATTCCTATCCGCGGCTCGCGCCGGAAGTCGAACGGGGTGCGGTGCGTCGCATCACCGTCGTTGGGGAGGAGATTCTGCGGCGGCGGTGCCGGGAGGTCACCCAGTTCGGTACGCCGGAGTTGTCGCAGCTGGTGGACGACATGTTCGCAACGAACCAGGTTGCGGAGGGCGCGGGGCTTGCCGCCAACCAGGTCGACGTAAACATGCAGTTGTTCGTGTGGGACATCACGGACGAGTGGGGGGTGCGTCACGTCGGGCACATCGCCAACCCCGTCCTGGACGAGGTGCCGACCGAGCAGCGCAGGCTGGTCGAAGAACCCGAAGGGTGTCTGTCTGTTCCCGGCCCCTACCGGGTGGTGCCCCGCCTCGACCGTGCCGTCGTACGAGGCCGTGACAAGAACGGCAAGCCGCTCGTGATCGAGGGCCGAGGGTACTTCGCCCGGTGTCTGCAGCACGAGACGGACCACCTTCACGGTCGCCTGTATCTGGACCGGCTTGCCCAGCGGGAACGAAAGGCTGCCCTCCGGGAGATGGTTGCGTCCAAGGACGAGATGTTCGCCCGGCGTGCCGCCCTGGCCAAGAAACTGGGCAAGTAACGCCGTTACCGCATACTCAGTGATCCCGCCGACTGACGAACCGCCGAGCCCACCTGCTCCAGCGAGCGTTGAGCCATGTCGCAAGAGCAGCGACCGCCTCGGGCTTCGTCATCTCGGCCGGCACGCGACACACAGCGCTGGTGCATCCAGACGCCGCCGATATCCAACCCCTGCCCAACGGGAAGAACACCAACGGGTGCTGCGGACCGACAGGTGACGAGGGACTCAACCGCGCCTGCCCCTGCGGCGCCCCGCCGCGACGCTCGCGGACGACTGCTTCGGGCCCCACGAACTGCACCTCGACCCGCCCCGAACCTACGCGTTTTCCCAGTGAGATCGCGCAGCGCGTGTGGACGGTGCGTTCGAACCCAGTGCGAGGCGACACCGAACATGTCCGGTCGTTGGGTCCGCGCCGATAAAGTCTCCGGCCAGCGGCGATGGTCTCAAGTTCCGTACCTGGTACACGGTCGGCCTGCCCTTTAACCTGTCTCAGCGAAGTTTGTTGTCCGGGCGCGGGTGACCTGCGTGAACTGGATTGAGTATGCCAGGACACGGTGGTTGGCACCTGGCCACGCTGGTTGGCATCGCCCTCCCTCGTCTATGCCAAGATTCACCGGTGGAGATATCCGACCTCACGCGTGCGATCGCGGCTGCGACATCGATCGCCGCATCGCTCGACCTGCCGGCCGACGACGCAGTCGTTCTCCAAAACTCGAACAGGCTCGCGCTGCGGCTGACGCCGTGCGACGTCCTTGCCCGGGTCGCGCCAAGGGGGCAGGCTGCACAGCGCGAAATCGACCTCGCTCAACGGCTCGCCGAGGCCGGATGCCCTGTGGGCGCCTTGGAGCCTCGGGTGGATCCACTCGTGTACACCCGCGATGGCTTCGCAGTGACGTTGTGGACCCACTACGAACCCGTGACACCTCACGTCTCAGCAGTCGACTACGCCAAGGTGCTGGAGCGGCTGCACGCCGGCATGCGCGAGGTCGATGTGCCGAGCCCACGGTTCACAGATCGGATCGCGGAGGCGGAAGAAGTCGTTGCCAACACGGATCGCTCGCCGGAGCTCGCCGACGCGGACCGCGTGTTCCTCAGCAGCAGACTGGAAAGCCTGCGTCGGGCGATCGAGGACCGCGGCGTCGTGGAGCAACTGCTCCACGGCGAGCCGCATCCGGGCAATGTGCTCAGCACGAAGAACGGCCCGTTGTTCATCGACCTTGAAACGTGCTGCCGTGGACCAGTCGAGTTCGATCTCGCTCATGTCGCAGAGGCGGTCTGCGAGCATTATCCGAGCATTGACCAAGGACTGCTGGACGAGTGCCGACAGCTCGTCCTCGCGATGGTCGCAGCGTGGCGTTGGGACCGTGGCGACCAGTTTCCGAACGGGAGGCGATTCGGGAAGGAACTCCTTCGCTCGCTGCGAGAGGGTCCTCCTTGGCCGACACTCGACGCAGTGACCAGGCAACTGGACGGTCGGTAGGAAACGCCGAGGGCACATACCCGCGACCTCATCTACGAGCGTGACGGCGGGCGCTGTGTCCGCTGCGGCTCCACGCACCGGCTGACGATCCACCACCGCGTCCACCGGGGCATGGGCGGGGCGCGGGAGCCCTTGATCAATGTCCCAGCCGCGGGCTTTGGAGGCCGCTGTGGTGGCGGTGAGGCACCTTGCGGGCCTTGCGGGACTCGGCGTGCTGCGCCGCTGCGCTATCCCGCGGACGATGGTCGCCGGCTTGCCTTCACCGACTGCCCGCACCAGCGCGGTCCAGGTGGATCGGGTGACGTCAAGGGATCAGTGATCCTGCCCGGCCGCTTCGGGTTTGCCCTGCTGAGGCGGGGTGCGCGCCGGTCACCATGACAAGGTCGCGCCCTGCGCTGTACTATTCCCGGGTCCGTTCGGCATGGGGTTGCCCCAGCCTTCGCCGGCATCAGCGGGGTGCCCGACCAGACGGAGGCCAGTCATGCCCGCTGCGCACCACCACGACCTCACGATCCCCGACCACAAGACGCTGCGCGCCGAGGCCGAGCGCCGGGTCAAGGACGAGGTGGGCGCCATCGCCCGCCCCGACGACCGGTTCGAGCGGGCCTGCGAGATCGTGCAGCAGGCCGACCTTGAGATCGCCGCGCACGCCGAGGAGCGCAACCAGGCCGCCCTGTCGTTGTGGTTCTACGACGGTGTCCGCGGCCTGGACAAGGTCCTCGGCATCCTCCCCAACGCGTACAACGAGTTGCGCCGCCTGGCCTTGCACGGCGACAGGAAGGCGACGATCAACCCCGGCGGGGACCTCAAGGCCCGCATGACCGCCGAGGAGCGCCGCGCGGCCGCGAAGAAGGCCGGCGTGCTGCACATCAACGATGCCGCTGACCGGCTGCCGTCCCTGTCCACCACGGTGTCGGTCGCCGCCGCCCGCAGGAAGGCCGCGATGCCGTTTCTGCAAGACTCCGCGCTCGCCCTGACCGAGGAGCCGTACGAGTGGACCACGGACCGCATCGCGGAGCTGGGCGACGTCACCCCGAAGTACGCCCGTGATGTGAAGAACGCAGCGAAGCGACGCCGTGGCCACTGACCCTCTCAGCCCCGCCGACCCGGCGCCGGTGAAACCGGCTACCGGCAATCCGGGTTCCGGCGGATCAGGCGCCCTTAGCAAGACCATAAAGTAAGACCATCGAGTAGTTACGGTGCCTTCGCTTCGCTCAGGCACCGTCGGCATCCTCTGGCAGGGAAAGCTCCGTGTCCCGTGACAGCGAAGATTGATCCATTGCCACCGAAGTTTGATTGCAAGCGAGGGTTGATGAGCCACCGTATATCTCAAGGTGCTCTGGTCGTGGGCTCGATCGGCGTCTTGATCAACATCGTGGACGCGATCGGGACGGGGCGCCTGGAGCCGCACGATGCCTTCGCCGTGCTGGTCGCGCTCGGTGCGGGTGGTGAACTGCTCAAAGTGCGGCGGCCCAGGGCTGCAAAGGCGTTGTATGCCGTGGCCTCGGTGCTGCTGGTAATTGCCGGATCCATCGCGGGTGCCCGGGCGTGGGCCTCACTCTTCAGGGGGACGACCTATGACTGGGTCGACCTCGGACTCGGGGTTCTGGTCGTGCTTTACGTTGCCATCGGTTCGTGTCAGCTGCACGCGCGCCTGTCCCGCAGAGCATCAAGGTCTCGCATGAATGCCAGCACGCTAAGCGACTAGCGTCGGCATCGGTGAAGCTTCGTTAGCTGTGGATCAATCTTCGCTGTCACGGACACTCCGGTGGTTGAGAGGTGCAACGCGCCCTTGTTCAAAGGCGCCTGTCGCAGAATCGGGCGGGCTGGCGTTCCCTCCGGCATGACGACAACGCCCGGTTCCCTGCCCCTGGCTCGCCATCACTACGAGACTCGCCGCGAGGTCCTCGCCACGTTTGGCACACAGATGACGCCCTGGTACCGGGTCACGGCCGAGAAACGGGATGTCGCCGTCGCTCAGGCCGCGATCATCGACGCTCGCGTGAGCCCTTCCCCTCCGCTTGTGCGGGTCTTGAGCCAGACTTCCGGCGCGCGATTCAGGTCAGGGTCGTCGTCACACCCGGCACCGTCTCACGCGAGGCCGCCGGCGTCGCCGACACCCTTCTGCGCCTGCCGCCCACCGAGCGCCGCAACGCCTTCAAGCAGCACTTCACGCCCCGCGAACGGGCCGTCGTCATGACCGAGGTTGAACGTGTGACGGGCTCCCTGTACGGCCTGTGACGCGACAGCCCGAGTGGATTCGTGGACGACGCCTTGGGCGAATCCGTGGTCGAAACAGCGCGCCGTTCTCGACGCGGTCGCAGCGTGACTCGCGAATGTCCGAATCACTTCCGCACCCTGGCCCGGCACATGCCGGACCAGGACTGAGTGGACCGCACCATCCGGTCGTACGGCCCCGATCGCCCCCACGTGGTCGCCAAGGTCTTCGCGCGCTTCCCCAAGCGCGGCGGCATCGTCATCCCGCCGAGCTGGGTCGAGGCCGCGATGTCGTACGAGGATCCGACCGGCGACGGCTGACACCGCCTCTGCGACCTCGGCCTGGACGGCGAGTCCGCCCAGCACACCGTCCGAGAAGGCTCCTGGGTTCGCCTCGACGTCGACGTAGCCGCGGACGGCGGTGATGAATTCACCTCCTACAGGTCCGTCGGGGACGCGGTCGAGTTCCGGCACACGTCCGCCGACGCAGCGAACGACAACCAGGTGTCGGTAACCGAAGTGGTGCTGGAGGAGATCCACGCCGCGCAGCGCCTCGCCGACGCACTGATCTCCCCTCACCCGGTGCGCGTCAAGCTGGACCAGAACGGCCTCGGCCACGGCGTGGTCTCCATGCTCCAGCGGTAGGAGGAGACAGGGCGGCACCGCGCGCAGATCCTCGGCGTCATGGTGTCGGAGTCCCCGAGCCAGGACGACCCCGGAGCCATCATGCGGCCGTGGCGCAAGCGCGACGAGATGTGGCCGGCAACCAGAAGCCTTCTCCAGCCCGACGCGCCCTGGAGCCGCGAGGACAAACGGCTACACCGAGACCGAGTCGAAGAAGGCCATGAGAGCGCGCGGCATGAAGTCACCGGACCGGGCCGAAGCGGTGCTGCTCGCCCTGTACAAGCCGGAACCTCTGCACAAGCCACGCCGTCGCGGGCTCCTCAACTGAAGAAAGGGCCAATATGAGTAGATTCGGAAGCATGACCGAGGAAGGCCCGAGACGCCTGGCCCCGACCATGGACAGGACGTCGGCCGCGATCATCCTGAGGTGCGCGCCGCAGCAGATCGGCCCGTGCGCACGTTGCCAAGGCCTCACGGTCCGGTACGGGAGTAAGGCCGAGCCGGTCTGCCGGGCCTGCCGCGCGGCAGAGAGCAAGGCGACGTCGACGTGAAAGGTCCCCCTGTCCGGTGCCAAGTGGGCAGACTCTTGACTCATGAATCCGGCCCTCGCCCCGCTGCCGGACGCCGCAGCACCGACGGCTGCCGTGGCTGGACCAATGAAGTGGAGGGAGTCGCGTGGCAATCGAAGTGACTAGCGACGAGGACGGCACCGAGTACATGGCGGTCTGTTCGGGACTACCCGGAACCGGACCCAGAGCCATTGTGCTGGGAGCATCACAGCAATGTGTGCGGCTGCCCGGAGCCAGAGTTCTGGTAAGTCCGGGCATCGGTGACCCCTGGGCAAGGATCGAGGGGCAGCGCGCTGCTCTCCCGGTGCATGGCAGCCCCGTTCCTCGCAGCCCTTGACCAGGCCACCCGAGCCGTCGTCGCCCGCGTCCGCGGTCAACTACCGGCCACGGCCCCCACTGCGGCGTCACGGCAGAGCGGTGCCATCGCTCACTACTACTGCTGCGACCCGAACTGGGCACTGTGCGGACTCGACCTGAACGACATGCCGCCCTCCGGGCACGGCGAACAGGACTGCGTCGTCTGCGCCGACCTCGACAAGGCCAACGCGGACTGCCCGACGTGCGCCACCGCCCCGAGCGCGGCCTGACTACGGGAGCAGCTCACTGCGTCCGCGCGGGAGGGGCCCGCCGCCTGGGCGGGTGCGGTGGCGAGTCGATCCCGCTCCACGGTCGCATCGTCGTCCACACAGTCACCGTGCACAGTCCCCACGCCAAAGAACTGCCCGACTACCATGGCCTGCGCCTGCATGCGGCGGCTGGAGAGGAAATATGGGCGAGAGAACCGATGGTCCGACTGCCAGGGGGCGAAGAGTTGGAGCTTCACGTTCCGCACTGCGGCACCTTGGCGCTATGCATCTGAGCGGAGCCATACTCCTGCTCACGTTCTTGGTGCCGCCGTTGTGGATGCTGGATGCCGTCTACGCGACCCCGCCAGGCGATCCCACCGCGGATGGCCCCTTCGTCCTCCTCCTCGCTGTGCCCCTGACATGTGCAAGCTTCCATGTGATGGTGCAAATCCCTGCTGGGCTATTGGGAGTCTGGCTGGGCAGAAGCCGCACAACGCTGGTCAAGTACGGGAGCGCTGTCATAGTGGCAAGCGCACTGAGTTTGCTCCTCTTCTGGAGCCTGGGATGGAACGCCTGGGGCAGCGTCTTGCCGGCGTGGGCTGACGCCATGGTGCGCGGATCAATTGGTCTGGCCGGGTTTATGTGGGTCATGCGGGCGCAGTCTGGATCCATGCGGCACGACTAAGGAAGATCTCCGACTCTGGCTCCGCCCGTGATCCGCCGGACACTCCCTGGCCAACCGCGGCGGCTGCGCGGTCCGGAGGCGGCCTGACGTCCTCCAACTCCTCTTTTTGTCAGTTGAGTTGGGGCAGATCCGGATTCCCGGACCGGCGTACTCGTCAGGGGTGTCGTCTGCGCCGGGGGCGGTCTACCGGGTCGGGTGCTCGTCCAGCCAGTCCAGAGAGGTCGTGTGCCGTGTGCCGACCCGAGCACCGCAGGCCGGTTGCTGAACGCGGCCTCGCCGACGTCCATCCCGTCCGCCATGTTGCCGAGGAGGGCGTACGCCGGAGAGTGGAGCTCCGGGCCTCTCTGCTTGTCGGCGTTCACCGCCTTCCGCAGTTCCCGCGCGGGCTCGACGACGGCTTTCATCTGCTTCCAGCACTCAGCCGTGGCCTTCGGGCAACCGTCGCCGGCGTCAAAGTCGGGTGCGACGTCCTGGAACGTCTTCGTCGCCTTGGCCACGCTCGGTGTCTCCGCCTTCGCGGGCGGCCAGGCAACGATGCCGGGGATCTTGAAAATGGCTCTGGCCCGCGTTTAGTGAATCGCCAGGTCAGCAGCATGAGGACACTACGGGTCCGGCGTCGCTGTGGAGGTCGCTAACCATCAGCCACCACCGGGCCGGCGGTGACTTGAGGAGGGTTGGGGAGCAGTGACGCAAGGTTGTCCCGTACGAAGTCCGCCGCACTCCTGACTGACTCGTCGGCCCCTGCTTGGTCTTCATAGACGCTGGTGGAGAGCATCACTCCCTCCCCGGCGTCAACCCAGTAGTAGGCCACGAAACCGGGGACTCGGCGCAGAAGGGGCACGAATCCGTCCCCCACTCGGCGTGCCGCCTCGGCAGGATCAGTCACCCCTTCGTACCGCCGAACGACTGCGTACATAGCTGATCTCCTCACGGATCCCAAGGTCGCCTCGCCCGGAATGGATACCCTCCACGCCGTCTCCGGCTCGCAGCATGTCCATAAGGCCCTCGGATGGGCGCACGGGTCGTCCAAACTGGGCCCGCAGTCGCCAGGGCTGAGCGAAAAGAGGGCTCGACCCAGCCTGCTAGGCGGCGTCTGGCAAATGATCTCTGCGAAACGTCGGTGTCCGTGGTCGAAGGAGGGGACATAGGGATTGACTGGGACTGCACTCGGGGCGACCCGCGCGAAACAGGTCATCCCGGGCACCTTGCTGCGGGGCTTTTACGGGCACGGTGAAGCGTTGGCGAGGGTGCTGAGAACCCCCGCGGCATGGCTTGGGTAAGTTCGGCTGGGTGGATCCGTACGGTGACACGCTGTTCAACGAACAGGCGGCTCAAGTTGCCTGCCAGGAAATCGCCGCCCTGACGCTGCGGTGTGCTGACGATCAGCGGAAAGCGGCTCTGCTCGACCTTGCCGAGCTCCTTGAGGCGTGTGAAACGACGCCGGGCAGCGACGTGTTGCTCATGGGTGACTAGGCCCTGTCTGATCTCCTGGGGCGTATCCGGCTGAAGCCGCGTATCGACGCACTGCCCCCGCCTCCGCGCGGCAGGACAGCCGCAGCCCAGAGCCTACCCATCGGGAGTCTCGTGCTCGGGCAACGATATGAAAGTCCCGGGCTGCTGCTGACGCCCGCTGACGGCGGCGTGCTGCTGCTGTGCGGTACTTGGCGAGAAGGCAGTGTCCCGCTGCCGGTGGTCGATTTCCTTCAGCCACTCGCGGGAGATCCGGCGGTGGTTGACCTGCGAGCTGGATTCGGAGGCCCAGGTGAGTGCGGGCGGCGCAGGGGTAGGAACGAAGGACCTCGGCGGGGCGGGGCCATCACCGGGTTCAGCAAGCAGCCGAGTGTCGGTCAGTGCGTTACGGCCGGGGATGGGCACTGCGCCGACGCGGTCTCCGCAGGTCTGAAGACTGTGCTGCCGGTGTCATGTCACATGGAGACAGGCAGTTCGCGCAGGCTCCTGTTGCGGAGCGACGTAGTCCATCGCAACTTGCTGACGGGGCCGGCCAGCGACAGCTTGGGAAACCGGCACACCAGACTGGTCACGGCGATCTGGTTCTCCAGGCGGGCGAGGGAAGCGCCAGGGCAGTGATGGGGGCCGTGGCCGAAGGCGAGGTGCCCACGAGTATCGCGCCCCGGGTCGAAGGTCTCGGGCGCGACGAACCGGTCTGGATCGCGATTGGCCGAGGCCCATGCCAGCCAGACGCGTTCCCCCTTGCAGATGGCCGCGTCGCCGATCTGCATGTCCTGGGTGGCGAACCGCCGGACGGCCGGCATCGCCGAGGAGTTCCAGCGCAGCGCCTCTTCCGTCACCCGGTCCGTGGCCAACTTCCCGCTGCGCAGAGCGGCGAGGTGAGCTGGGTGGGTGAGGAGGGCCAGTACGGTGGTGGAGATCAGGCTGGCGGAGTTACGGTAGCCGCCGAAGAGGAGCAGGAGGGCCATGGCCACCAGCTCGGTCTTGCTCAGGCGGGGGCCGTCTTGATGGGTGTGTTCGTTGATGAGCGCGGACAGCAGGTCGTCGCCGGGAGCGTCGCGTTTGCGGTCGATGAGTGCGGCGAGGAAACGGTGCGTCTCCTTCATGGCTTGACGCGACTGCACAGCGGCGTCGGGTGCCGGGCTGAGCAGGGTGTCTGTCCAACTGCGGAAGTCCGGGCGGTCTTTCCCCGGGATGCCGAGCAGGTTGCTGATCACCGTGAGCGACAGGGGCATGGCCAGGTCGGCCACGATGTCCGCGTGGCCGCCGCGTGCGGTCAGTTGGTCCAGCAGGTGATCAGTGGCTGTCTGAACGGACTGCCTGAGCTGCTCGGTTCGCCGTTTTGTGAACGCGCTGTTGACCAGACCGCGGAGCCGGGTGTGGGCAGGGGGGTCGGTGTTGAGGAGGTGCGCGTTCAACTCGGGCGGTATCGAGTCACCGTGGCGGCCGGTGGTCCGCGCGTGGTCCTTGTTGACCGAGAGCCTGGGGTCCGCTGCCGACGTGCGTACGTTCTGGTAGCTGGTTATCAGCCAGACTGGTGCTCCGTCGGGGGCAAGAGCCCGCAGGGCTGCGGTTGTGCAGCGCAGGCCGGCGTACGAGAGGCGTGGGGATCAGCCTGGAAGGACTCGTCGAGGAGCACGGGGGGCCGGGTGCCGGGCATGGCGTGGTTGATTCCTCGTCGGCTCGAAGGTGATGTCGTCGGTGAGGCTTTGTGCCCGGCCGCGGCATTGCGGACGGCACTGGCCACGATGACAGGGTCAGCAAAGGGTATGGCGTTTGAGGCACCGTGCGTGAAGCAGCGAGCCGGATGATGTCCAAGTGGCAGGCGAACCAGGCTTCAAGGCGTCCTCCGCTCCTGCCGCAGTGAAGATCACCGAACCGAACTGACTGAAGGTTTCAAGATGAAGTCCGGGGCGGGCGTGCGTGTTGTGCACGCCCGGCCGAGTCGACGCTGGGAACACCGTGCCGGCTGCGCTCGTTCGTTTGGCTGTTGGGCCGTCCTGCGACAGGGAGAGCGATGTCGGACTCGGGGTTCCCGCCCGCGCAAGTGAGTGGCCGAGAAGCCAGTTGGTATCGCGGAGACTGCCACATCCACTCCGTGTACTCGGACGGCGAACTCACTCCTGAGCAGTTGGCCGCGGATGCTCGCACGGCGGGACTCGATTTCATTGCCACCACGGAGCACAACTCTGCGGACGCGCACGGCGCCTGGGGGCGCCATGCCACAGACGACTTCCTGATTCTCCTGGGTGAGGAGGTGACGACGAAGACAGGGCACTGGCTCGCGCTCGGCATCGCCCCGGGGCAGGTGATCGACTGGGACTACCGTGTGGGCGACGAACTCATCGATCGCTGCCTGGACCAGGTGCACGAATCCGGTGGGCTGTGCGTGGCCGCGCACCCGCATGCCCCCTACCCTTCAGGCAGCTTCATGTACCCGTACAAGGGTCTCGACGTGGTCGAGGTATGGAACGGGCTGTGGACGTCGGACCGGCCGTGGAACGCGGACAACGAGGCCGCCCTCGCCGAGTGGGGGCGGGGTATCGCGGAGGGGATCCACGCGGGGAGCTGGCGGCCCGCCATGGGTAACAGCGACACCCACCTTGAGGGTCAGATCGGCGTCCCGCACACTGTCGTGCTCGCCGAGGATCTGAGCACGCCGGCCATCCTCGCCGGAATCCGTGCGGGCCGCAGTTGGATCGCCGAATCGGCTGCCGTTGATTTGTCGCTCACGGCCGTCGCCGCCGGCCGCAACGCGGGGATCGGCGAACACCTGGCAACCCGCGGGGAACCCGTCACGGTGCGCGCGCACATCCGCGGTGTCCCATCGGCGGCCGTCAGCTTTCACACCGACCGAGGCAATGTCCATCGCGAGGTGCTGCGAGATTCCGGCGTGGGCACCGCCGAGTGGTATACGACATCGGAGGACTCGGCGTTCGTCCGAATCGAGGTACGCCATCCGCAGGGCTCTATGGCCGCTCTCACCAACCCGATCGTGTTGACCTGACCTCCGGATTGCCTCGACGGCTTGTGGAGGTGTCGAAGGCAGATGAGAGCGCAGGCCAGTTGGAGCACGCCCCCACGGGGGTCGGTGCGTCGTCCGTATCGGATGCGGAGCTGTTTGAACTGGTGCAGCCAGGCGGAGGCGCGCTCCACTACCCAGCGCACTTTGCTCAGCCCTGAGCCGTGGACGACGCCGCATCGGGCGGTCATCGCGGCTTGGACGGTGAGGTTGTTGCAGACGAGCCACGTCGACACGCCGGCTTCCCGGGCGACGGGGGAGAAGGTGGTGCGCTGTCCGGCCTTGACCAGGTCGCCCACAGCTGTGGCGGCACGGGTCGTCTTGGCCGCGCTGTCTTCCTGGCGAGCCCGGCGCAGCTGCTCGATCCGCGCATCGCGTGATCCTTCACTGGCGCTCACGGTTGCCGCCTCCGCACCCGGAAGAGATGTACGTATCATCGGGTCCGCCGGGCTGCTCGCACCGTACTGGTCCAGCCTCCGCGTTCGTGGCCGGTGCCGATCAGAGCATCCTGGACACCGTCGCAGCGCCGGTGTCCCGCCCCCGCGCTTGCCGTGTGCTGCGGCGTAGAGCGCCTGCGCAAGTAGCGATAACGCGAAGGCCTCCGCGCTTGCGTCGCTCTGTGCACGGGCACCGACGACCTGCTCCCAGGCGCCGGCGGTGCCTCCCGCCGGTCAGCGTGGCGCCGAGCGATCATGCTGGATCCGTATAAGCGGGTGATGAGGAGATTCTGCGGGCAGATTTGGATGCGTCACGCGCCGATTCTTGCCGCCTCGTCGGCATTCGAGCATGGGCCGGGGGTCCGGCGAAGACCGTCTGCTCCTCCGGACAAAGCGGATGGTGCGGATGGGTGCCCGCTCAGGCGTCCGGCTGAGCTGGGCCCGTGGCGGGTGGCCAGCTTCGCAGGGTCATGTCGGCCACCTGTTGGAGGACGTCGCGGGTGATGCCGCCGGCGGCCTGGACGGCGATGCCGTTCGCCATGGTCGTGAGGTGACGGGCGAGCAGGCCGGGATCGGCGTCGGGAGGCAGGTCGCCTTCGTCGACGGCTTGCTGGAAGCGGTCGCGGAGAAGTGAGACGTGCTCGTCGCGCCAGGCGGCGAGTGCGTCGCGGGCGTTGCTTCCCGGCTCACCGGCGGCGAGGGATCCCTGGACACCGAGGCACCCGGCGGGGCTGTCGTTGCCGGTGGTGGCGCGGACTGCGCCGTTGAGCAGCGCGGTGGCCACCTGACGGGCGGTCGGTTCCTTCAGGGCGCGGGCCCCGTATGAGGCGGGGCCTTCCGTGTAGCGCTCCAGGCACTTGCGGAACAGGTCCTCTTTGTTGCCGAAAGCCGCGTACATGCTGGTGCGGTTGATACCCATGGCGCCGGTCAGGTCGGTGAGGCTGGCGCCTTCGTAGCCCTGTTCCCAGAAGACCCGCATGGCGCGTTCGAGGGCTTCCTCGGTGTCGAATCCTCTCGGTCGGCCGATCGGCGCCTTCTGTCCCGTCTTCATGCCGACGATCGTACTCCTTCTGTACCGGTCGGTGCGAAAGGTGTTACGGTCTTATTCAGTACCGATCGGTACCGAATCTGTGGAGGTCTTGATCATGGGACAGCTCGAAGGCAAGACCGCCGTCGTCACCGGCGGCAGCAGCGGGATCGGCCTGGCCGCCGCCGTTCGACTGGCGGCCGAGGGCGCGCACGTGTTCATCACCGGCCGGCGCAAGACTCTGCTGGACGCGGCCGTCGAGACCATCGGCCCGGCGGCGGCCACCGCCGTGGTGGGCGACATCTCCAGCCTGGCCGACCTGGACCGGCTCTACGACACGATCCGAGCCCGGGGCCGCGGCCTGGACATCGTGTTCGCCAACGCCGGAACCGCGTCGTTCGCGACACTTGAACAAGTCACCGAGGAACACTTCGACGAGACCTTCGGCGTCAACGTACGGGGCACGCTGTTCACGGTGCAGAAGGCGCTGCCGCTGCTCAACGACGGCGCGTCGGTGATCCTCAACTCCTCGGTGCGCGCCGACGACGGTGTCGCGGCGTTCGGCACGTACGCGGCCTCCAAGGCGGCGATACGGTCCTTCGCCCGCACCTGGGCCAACGAGCTCAAGGATCGCGGCATCCGGGTCAACGCGATCTCCCCGGGCGCCATCGACACTCCTGCGGTCGACGCCGTGGCCGAGGCAGACGCGCCTGTCACCAAGGACCAGTTCGTCGCGGGTGTCCCGCTGGGCCGGATCGGGCGCCCAGACGAGGTCGCCGACGCGGTGGTCTTCCTCGCCTCCGGGCGGAGCAGCTTCATCCTCGGCGCCAACCTGTACGTCGACGGCGGCGAGAACCAGATCTGACATCGGCGTACGCGACCCGAATGACACAACCCGAGATCCAGAGCGACAGAGAGGCCATCATGTCCGACACCGACCTGCGCGAGTTTTTCCAGCGCTACATCGACGCACTCAACACTCACGACTTTCAGCGCATGACCGAATTCATTCACGACGAGCTCGTCATGAACGGCCAGCGGGTCACGCGGGACGACGTCATCGCCGAGCTGGAGGGGCACGGCGACGCGGTGCCGGACTTCACCTGGCGGGTCCAGGACCTCGCCGTCGAGGGTGATCGCGTGGCGGCCCGTCTGTTCAACAAGGGGACACCCGCGAAGGAGTGGTTCGGTCTGACCCCCACCGGCGCAACCGTCGAGTACGGCGAATACGCCTTCCACAAGGTCCGTGACGGGCGCTTCTACGAAATGAACTATCTGATCGACGCCCAGGCAGTTCAGCGACAGCTGGCCGGCTGACGATCAAGGCGGCCTTCGTCAGCATCTCTGAGAACCGTTCGCGCGCCGCGCACAGTCGGGTGGGCCCGCAGGCTCTCGGAGCTCCGGCCACTGCGCGAGACGCACCTGCACGCGGTCATGGTCGTGGCACGGACTACGACCATGACCGCGTGCCACTCCTCCCACGCCGTGGCTCTGCGCCAGGCCCGTGCGTCGGGCGCGGCGGGAGAGGCCGGGACGGCGGCTGCGGCCGCGCAGACGGCGCCGCTGGGGGAGGACCGCGAGGACCGCGCGAGGGGGAGAGGCAGGCCAGCGGTCTGGCGTCTCAGTCGATGTCGCCGGTCAGATCCGTTTTCCTCTCAACAGGTCCTGCCGTCCGGTGCGACTGAAGGTGGGATGCCCACGGCACGAGTGGACGTCCGGGCAGGCCGCCGGCCGACGGGACCGCAGGGTTCACGCACCACACGGCTATCGGAAAGGATGATCGTCATGACTGATGACCTCATCCAGTTCGTGCGTAGGAGACTCGACGCGGACGAGCACAACGTCGTGATGATCACGTCGCTTGCTCCCCCCGACACGGACGTGACCCTCGACAGCACGATCCCTATGATTGACATGGTTCGCGCTGTCACGGACCTCTACGCATCGGTTGCACACCGCGACACGCCAGCTGGCAACAGCAACAGCAAGGACTTCGAGGCTGGTTGGGCCGCTGGCCTTGGCATGGCAGTCAGACTTCTCGCTCAGAGCTACCACGACGCCCCGGACTATCGTGAGGAGTGGCGCCCGCGGGCGCTTCCGTAAGGAGAGCCCCTAATCCCGAAGCTTTCGGCGGCGCTGGACATCTCCTTGTGATCTCGCTGAGTCCCAGCGATTCTCCCTCCCACGGGCGGTTCACGGGCGTTCGGCCTGGTGGTGGTCGGCGAGTATGGCTTGCTCGAACCAGTACGGGCTGGCGCTCGGGAGGGCCGGTGGAGGTCGAGGAGCTGGGGCAGGCCGTCTTCGAGGTCGCGTACGCGTCGAAGGCCGAGCTGGACGCGACGGTCCGAAGGCGGGGCGCTGAGCTCCGTATCCCTTCGCGTGTCGGCCAGACCCGCACTGGACCGTGTTCCCCAGGACGGATCAGAAATGACAACCGGCTGGGTGGAGAGCGCCGACGCCGACCAGCGGCGCCAGGAGGTGCGACAGATCCTCCAAGCACTCGAAACACCCACTGATCACAAATGGTGACCGCTTCACGGAAGCTGTGTCAGAACCTGAGTTACGAGAGCACCTGTAGCTCAGAGTGGAGAGTGTCTTGGTCCACGGGAGAGTGATGTCGCCGAGTTTTTGAGAGCGCCTGGGTCCTTGCTTCGGGACCATCCTCAATGTTCACGGATTCTTGGCCACCACCAGCCACCCACCGTGAAGGCGTTCACCGGCCCGGGGTTCGGCAGAGTGCGACGTTCGCACTCATCGTCGATGCGGGCAATCAGGTGGCCGAGATCGCGGCTTCTGCCGTCAGTTTTCGGGGAGCCGCGACGGCGCGGGTTTCAGTCCGTCCAGGGTGAGGTCGAGGAGGCGTTCGGCCTGCTCTCGTTGCTCGGGCTTGGCCGAGGTGAGGGCGATACCAGCGAGGGCGGCGAACATGTCGGTCGGGCTGATGTCGGACCGGATCGTTCCGGCAGCGGTATTGGCGTCCATGAGGGAGGAGAGGGCGGCCTGAATCATCTTGTGACTGTCGGCGTAGGGATTCGTTCCCGAGCTGACCACGGCTCGCAGGGCATCGGCCATACCGAGTTTGGCGGTGGCGTAGTCAATGAAGCGGCGAGTCCAGGCCCGAAGGGCCTCAGGCGGCGACATCGCCGCAAGGAGGCCGGGGACGGCGTCGCACAGCCGGGCCACTTCGTTGCGGTACGCCGCCTCGATCAGAGCTTCCCTGGTCGGGAAGTTGCGGTAGAGGGTGCCGGTTCCCACGCCCGCTTCTCTGGCGATGCGCTCGAAGTGCGCATCCAGTCCCTCTTCAGTGAACACGCGTACCGCGGCGGCCAGGATCTTGTCCCGGTTCCGCTGTGCGTCAGCCCTCAGCGGGCGTCCTGCATCCCGGGTCATCAATGGCTCTCCCTTGTCTCCATTTGCTAAGTGGAGGGGCCGCCACTTAGTGTGAGTGAAGTGGCGGGGCCTCCACTTTCACTGTAGGGCATGGCCGCCCCGCCCCCACTCCTCTGCTCGAAGGACTGTTCATCATGTCGGGAATCGAAGGAAAAGTCGTGGCGATCACGGGCGCCAGCAGCGGCATCGGTGAGGCGACCGCGCTCCTGCTCGCCGAGCGCGGCGCGAAGATCGTCCTCGGGGCACGCCGTCCGGAGCGTCTTGAAGCCCTGGCCGCCCGCATCGAAAAGGCCGGCGGTGAAGCCGCCTGGGCCCGCACGGACGTGACCCGACACGAGGACCTTTCCGGCCTCGTCAAGCTGGCACGCGATCGATACGGCAAGCTCGACGTCCTCGTCAGCAATGCCGGGATCGGTCTGATCTCCCGGCTGGACGACCTGCGCGTCGAGGACTGGGAGGAGATGATCGACGTCAACCTCAAAGGGGTCCTGTACGGGATCGCCGCAGCTCTTCCCGTATTCCGGGAGCAGGGCTTCGGGCACTTCGTCAACACCGTGTCCACCGCCGGACTGCGCATCGTGCCGCTCCAATCGGTGTACGCCGGCACGAAGAACGCCGTGCGCACCATCTCCGAGGGCCTGCGCCAGGAGGCCGGCGACAGCCTCCGCGTCACCGTCGTCTCGCCCGGCGCCGTCCGCACGGACTTCGCAGAGCGCATGGATCCGGCTGTGAAGGACCAGATCGACAAGATGATGGAGATCGCTCTTTCGCCGGACGCGGTGGCCCGCGCCATCGCTTTCGCCATCGAACAGCCGGACGGTGTCGATGTAGGTGACATCGTTGTTCGCCCCACAGCCCAGGGATAGGCCTGCGCAGCGACGCCGCACCACACACACGTTCCTGTCGAACCCACGGGTACCCCAGCTGACAACACGGACCGACCCCCGAGTTCCTTCTGAACAAGCTTCAGTTCAGCTGAACTCACGAGCCTTTGTGCGACACCCCGTGAGTTCCCCTGAACCCGACTGAGTCCCCGACGCTGTGGCCCGGGGGTTCTTTCTCCTTCGGGTGCTCTGCCGCTCTGTGGCGTAACCCCGGGATTCGTGCAGCAATCATCTCCAGCCCATGGACCTGCGAGATCAGAACACCGGGATCCAGGACACGATCAGTTCCTCGGTGGTGGTGGGGCAGCAGGGGATCAGAGCGCAAAGATCATTCCGAGGCGGCTTTGGGCTGGCCTTGTCTGACCCTCTACCGCGCCCGAGCCGCGTCGGCCGCGTACGACGTGTCGTCAGCCCACTGCAGCAGGCCCGGGTGGACCTCGGGAACGTCGCAGGCCCGTAGAGTCGGCGGCGCGGTGCGGAACGCGCCGACCTCGCCGATCTCGGCCAGGATGCGGGCACCTGTCCTGACCGCGACCCCAGGCATGGAGGTCAGGACCTTCGCGAGAGGCTGGGCCTCCAGCAGTGCGGCGACCCGGGTTTCCATGACGCCGTTCTCCCTTGCGACCGCAACTGAGCCAACTCTCTGGAGCGGACACCCCGACACCCCGACGGTGATTCCTGATGCGCCAGGCGATTTCTACGGGCATCGTCTCGCTGTCGGCGGGGGCGGCGCTGTCCCGCACCGGCAACGCGCCGCGGTTCCTGTGAGGGCAAAGGCGCCTCGCATGCTTGCGACTTCGTGTCTGCTACTCCCAGGGGCAGGCTAGCTGTGGAGGGCATGGCCATACTCGGTCGCATGAACGACACAGCGCACGGCAAGTCCCTCCTCGGTGAGTTCCTGTCCACGCGTCGGGCGCAGTTGAAGCCGGCGGACGTGGAATTGCCGGACTACGGCGACCTGCGGCGGGTGCCGGGGCTGCGGCGTGAGGAACTGGCCCAGTTGGCCGGTGTCAGCGTGGCCTACTACATCCGGCTGGAACAGGGGCTGTCGCTCAACGCCTCGCCGCAGGTCCTCGACGCGTTGGCCACGGCTCTGCGGCTGGATGACGCGGAGCGGCGCCACCTGCACACCCTGTCCGGTGATGCCCGGCAGAGCCGCCGTCGGCTTCCCGCCGAGCGTGTCACCGCGGCGGTGCGCCAACTGGTCGATGCCTTCGGGGACTCACCCGTGGTCGTCCTCGGTCGACGCTCGGACATCCTGACGTGGAACCGCGCCGGGCATGCGTTGTTCGCCGGGCACTTGGCCCCGGACAGCCCGGATCGAGCGGCCACACGGCCCAACACCGCCCGGCTGGTATTCCTGGACGCCCATACGCGGGACCTGTACGTGGACTGGCCCAGGAAGGCACGGGACGTGGTGGGCAAGCTGCGGCAGGCGGTCGGCGAATATCCGAACGACCCGCAGCTGGCCTCCCTCATAGGGGAGTTGACCATGCGCAGCCCGCAGTTCGCCACGCTGTGGGCAGAGCACCGGGTGCGCGGCTGGGACATGGCCGAGTACCGGATGCGCCATCCGACGGTCGGGGAGCTGGACGTGCTGCAGCACTCGCTCCCGGTTCCCCGGGGGCAGGGGATCCGGGTGGTGGTGACGACAGCGGCGCCGGACTCCGCCGCCCAGACAGCACTGCGGTTGCTCAACCAGACCCTCCTGCCCGCCGCGGACAGGTCGGCAACTGCCCACCCCGCCGCCGACATCCACGCACGCGCCGTTCCTCCCGCGCACTCCTGATCCGGCCGTCCGACCGCCGCAACTCAGCCGCCCGCTCAGAGCGTTACGCCTGAGCATCACCCGGCAGCCCCCGGCCCGAGGCCGGCAGGGAGTGCCGTGGGGGCCTTGTCACGCGCGCCTTCCTGCCCGGCGATGACGCTGCGCACACGTTCGCCGTCGTGATGCGGGCGGAGCCGTTCCTGCCGGCTCTCGATGCCGGCCCCGTTCCGGGAGCGCTCAAGGAGACGTTCCGAGCGTCGGCCGCCGCCCTGGTGGCCGCCTTCGCGGGCCCGGGAGCGCTGGAGCGCACGGTGCGGGCCCCGATCGGTGAGGTGCCCGGCTCCGTCGCGCTGCATCTGTAGACCATCGAGCACCTGGTGCACGGCTGGGATCTGGCCCAGGCCATCGGCGAGAAAGCCCTGTTCGATCACGCCACGGTCGAGCGGGAGACCGAGTTCGCCCGGGGCCTGGTGGCGCAGCTGCCCTCCGGGCCGGGCGTTCGCGCCGTCCCGGATCGTTCCGGAAGACGCCCCCGCGATCGACCGGCTGGCCGCCCTGCTCGGACGCGACATCACCGCGTGACCCCCACGCAGCCCACCCGCAGTACACCCCCACCCCAACTCTCCCGAGGAACAGAGACGATGAAGAAGACGAAGCTGAAGATCGCCGTCGCCGGCGCGGCGCTTGTCGTTGCGGCGGCCACCGGTATGGCATTGGCCGCGAGCGGTTCCTCCGCCACATCCGGCTCCGAGCGGCCCCGGACCGAGCAGAGCACGCAGCAGAGCAAGCAGCAGAGCAAGCAGAGGACGCCCAGCGTCATCAAGGCCGACGGCCCGAATGTGTTCCCGCACTCGCTGGACTTCGACGCGCAGTCGAAGACGTTCTTCACCGGCTCGCTGAAGCAGGGCAAGGTCTACGCCGTCGGTCCGGACGGAAAGGTGCGCACCCATATCGATGATCCGGAACTGGTGTCGGCGCAGGCCGTCCTCGCCGACCGCGAGCGGGACCGCATCCTGGTCAGCAATGTGGACTACGGCACCGCCGACCGTTCCCGCAAGGAGGCCCCCTTCCGCATCGCCGGTGTGGGCAGCTACGACCTGGCCACCGGGAAGCAGGACTGGTGCGTCGATCTGACCGCGGTCGCCCTCGACGGCAAGCAGCACCTGATTTCTGACGTGACGGTGGGGCCCGACGGCACCGCCTACGCGGTCGACGAGCTGACCCCGACGGTGTTCCGTATCGACCGCGAGGGCCGCGCCTCGGTCTTCCTGCGGAGCGACCTGCTCCAGGGCAAGCTGGATATTCCCGACTTCCTGGACGGTGTGGGGATGGCAGCGGTGGAGTGGGTGAAGGGGAACCAGCTGATCACCGCCATGGCCGACGGATCCCTGGTGCGGGTGCCCGTCCAACATCCCGAACAGGCACAGAAGGTGAAGCTCTCCGCGCCGCTGGCGTCCCCCACGGCCGGCATGCGGCTCCTGAAGGACGGCTCGATCACGGCGGTCAGCAGCGGTCTCTTGTCCGGCAAGCCGGCCAGGATTCAGCGCGTGGAGCCCCGTGACGGCTGGAAGGAAGCCACGGTGACGGTCACCGACACCGTCGAGGATCCCGTCACCAGCGATGTGACCACGGGACCGGGCGGGACGACGTACGCGCTCAGCGGCGGGCTGGCGGCCCTCCTCGCGGGCAAGCCCAACGACGGGTTCACCCTGACCCCCGTCAAGACCGGCTGAACCGGCAGCCGTTCCCCCGAGCGACCTGTGGGCGCCGCGCCCGCGCCCACCCCCACCCCCACGCCCACGGCCCGTCCCGGAGCCGGCATCGTGCGGTAGCCCTCTCCTGCGTCCGGGCCGGCCTCTCCCGTGGGAGCCACGCGCAAGTGCGCTCTGCGGGGTGACGATCCGGGGCCGCCGAATCCGTAGCGTTTCCGTCGGCACGCGGCGTCCCGCACACCCATCCCGTTCCTCACCCGTCTACTTCCCCTTGTCTTCTTGGAGGCCCTCATGAACCGCACGCTCAAGGCAACCGCTGTGGCCGCGACATGCTGCGCCGTGGCCGGCGCGGGCACCATCGGCTACCGGAACGTCACCACCGCGGCACAGACGCATCGGGCATCCGACACGACCGCGCGGCACGACCACGAGGACTCGTTCTCCGGAACCAAGAAGATCCGTGTCGGAGGCCACTTGGTCAACGTCTCGTGCTCCGGCGGCTGGGCACACCGTCAGCCGGTCGTCGTCCTGATGGCCGGAGGGGGCGACGGGCTGGATACGATGGCCGACCTGCAGAAGACCTTGAGCGAGAAGGCCAGGGTCTGCTCCTACGACCGGCTCGGCGAGGGCAGCCACCGGCCCGGCGGCCGAACTGCGGGACCGGACCATCGCGGTGAACAAGGGGCAGAACCCGGAGAAGTTCCTCATCGCCGACGCGAAGGTCCGCTCCGCCGGGAACATCCCTGTGCAGATCATCAAGCACGAGTCCCAGTACGCAGAGGTCCCCGACTACGGGCCCGCGCTGGAGCAGATGTGGACCGAAGGCCAGCACCAATGGCTCGCGCTCTCCAGCCGCAGCAGCATCAGCACCGCCGCCCGAAGCGGCCACTACATCCACGTCGACCGCCCCGACATCGCCGTCAACGCCATCCAGCGAGTGACCACACAGGCCACACACCGGTAGCGGGCCGGACTCTCAGCGTCGAACTGGATCACGGGATGTGCCGAAAGCGACCCGGATCGTATGGTCGTCGATGTCGAGGTCGAGCTGGATGGAATCGCCACCAGTGACGTGCCAGGCAGCCGAGTCCCGGCCGTCGACGGTGACCGAGACCTCGACGGGTACGGGGAGCCGGTCAATGGTGAGAGTGGTGGGTGTGCCCCGCCGGGACGGGGTGGCGGCCGTGGTCTCGATGTCGAGGACGCCGTCGGCCATGTTGTTGCGGGCGCGACGGATTCCGAGGGCGGGGTAGTCGACGCCACTGAGCCGCGGTTCCGACGTCGTGGCGGGCAGGGGTTCGTTGAAGATCCGCCACCAGGCTCCCGGGGTGCCGCTCTCGACCAGCATCAGGATGGCGTTGGTCTGTCCGCGGGGCCAGGTGGAGTCGTAGCCGAACCAGAATCCGAAACGGTCGTTCTCCTCGCCGAAGAACTGGGGCTGGTATTCCCGTTCGACGTATTCCCGGACGCGGTCCTCGGTGGCGGTGTCCCCTGTCTCGTGTGCCATCCACAGGGCCGTGCTGAGGTGGTTGGGGTCGGCCCGGAGCCTGCCCAGCGGGAGATCGGGGTCGGACCAGCCGAGCCGCCGCATCGCCAACTCGTAAATCCACAGGGAGAATTCGCGGTCCTGCGGATACATGTACAGCAGGCAGGGGAACACCCCGTGGGCCACGGAAGGGCCGGGCAGTGAGTGGAGGCGCTGCTCGATCGGGTCGTAGTAGAGGGCGAAGGTGCTCAGCTCTCCGGAGCGGGTCAGGCTCATGTAGTGCCGGCGGACGTAGTCGAACCAGCGCGGGACCGGCTCGCTCAGGGTGGTTCCGAGCTGCGCGTCGTAGAGCTTGAGCCCGAGGCCGGTGGCGCTGACGCAGAACGGCCAGATCTTCGTGTTCTCGCAGTGCGGGCCCTGCGGGCGGCTGCGGAACTGGGCGGAGATGAATTCGGCGATCCGCGCGTGCGTCCAGGTGAACCGGCGGTTCTGGTATCCGGTGATCTCGAACGGCCGGTGCTCGGTGGCCTCTCCGGAGACGTAACGGCGGATGCCGAGGACCAGGTTCAGCCAGCCCCGGTAGAAGACGTTCCCGTCGGCGCCGCACGGGTCGGGCTGCAGCCCCCACGGCTCGATCCCGTTTCCGGTCCAGCCCGGTAGCGGGTAGCGGCCGCGCAGCGGTTCGGGGATGAACGCCTGCCATGCGGGGGGATAGCGGTCCGCACCGGGGTCGGGACCGATCAGCGTGCACCAGTCGACCGCGCCCCAGAACGACGTGTAGCGGCGGACGAGTTCGTCCGCGATGCGGGTGTAGACCTCGCGCCAGGCCGGGGTCGATTCGAGCAGGACCGGAAGGACGTAGGCCATGTTGTGGACGTCGAACCGGGGGAAGGAGCACATGGGCGGCGCGGTGTAGCGGTCCCACCAGGGGAGGGGTTCGCCCTGGTCGCTCCAGTCGTCCGGGGTGGTCGCCTTGTCCCAGATGTAGCGCAGCCAGCCCAGGGCGCGGTCGTTGAGTGCGGGTGCGGGTGTCGCCGTCCTGGGGGTCACGGTGTGGGCGCTCATCATGGCTCCCGCAACGGTTCCCCGTTGGTCCCCTGGACGATCCACAGCTTGGCCCGTGCCTGCCAGCCGCCGGTCCACTGCGGATCCAGTCGCCGCACCGCCGGCTCGACGGTGATCTTCTCGACGCCGTTGGCGGCCGGGTCGTGTGCCACGTAGGCGCCCGGGAGGGCACGCCGGGGAGGGTCGGCTCCGCCGATCGGCACCACTTTCCGGACCAGGCCGCGGAACCACATCAACAGCAGATGGTTCCCCTCGACGCGGACGGTTCCGTCGACGCGGTCGCGCATGATGGCGTCGACGGCATCCGGTGAGACCAGGTCACGGAGTGCGTGAGCGCTGCCGCTGAAACGGACGGCGAAGTCGGGCGCCGCGGCCCGGCCGGCCGAGGTGGCGACGAGGCGGCGCTGTCCGTCGAAGTCCCAGTGGCGCCCGGGACCGTCGTCGGCGGAGATCTCGACCGTGAGATCGCGCGTGATCTGGGACCGGAGCGCCGGGCTGCACCGCGCTGCCAGCACCAGCCCGTGCCCGAGCCACCACAGCAGCACCCGCAGCCCTGTGACGGCCGCCGCGTGTGCGGCTCGCCGCTGCCTGTACACCCGGCCGGTCGCGCCCATCACGGAGCCTTTTCCTCGCCCGCGCCGGACAGGAAGCTGTGCACCAGGGCGGCGAACTCCTCGGGCCACTGCCAGAGAAAGCCGTGTCCGGAGTCGGGGTAGATCCGGACGCGTGCGTTGGGCAGGTGATCGGCCAGCAGCCAGGTGTTCGGCGTCGGGATCATGATGTCGTTGTCACCATTGGCGACCAGCACCGGGTGGGTGATCCCGGTGAGGCGGTCCAGCTGGGCCGGGTCGGGGATGCCCCATTCTGTGATGGCGTCCATCTGGGCGTCGCGGGCCTGCAGGCCGGCGGGCTTGTCCCGGTCCTCGGTCCGCGAGTCGCGCCGCTCCAGGAACTCCCGGCCCTTTTGCTGGCTGGTGGGAGTGACTTCGAAGAACAGGGAGAGCAGGTCCTCGGGATGGTTGTCGGCGACGTTGGCGAGGGCCTGGACGTCGTTGATCCAGCCGTGCATCAGCACACCGCTGCGTGGCCCGGTGCCGGCCAGCACGAGCCGGCGGACGAGTTGGGGACGGATCAGGGTGAGTTCCTGTGCGACCATCCCGCCGATGGAGAACCCGAGCAGGTCGATCCTGGGCAGCCCGAGCGCCTCGACGAAGGTGATGGCGTCACGGGCCATGCCGGTGATCGTGTTCGGTACGGTCCCGGTCGACAGGCCGACACCGGCGTTGTCGACCGGGATGACCTCCCGGTGGGCGGCGAGGGAGCCGAGCAGCAGCGGATCCCAGTTGTCCAGGTTGCCGCGGAAGTGCTGCAGCATCACCAGCGGCAGCACGTCGTCGGAGGCGGTGCCGAACCGCCGGTAGGCGTACGTGACCCCGTTGGCACCCTCGACGAACTGATTCGGGGCGGTCAGCGCGATGTCGCTGCTGGACATGATCGATCAACTCTTCCGTCTCGGTCGCTTCTGGGGTCTCGCGACGCACGGGCAGGCGCGCGGTACGGCGCACGGGCAGGCACGCGGTACGGCGCACGGGCAGGTACGCGGTACGGCGGGGAGGAGGGGACAGGCGGCCACGGCCAGGAGCACCACAGCTCGCCACGGCTTCGCCGGCTGACCGGGACCGGGTGTGCTCGTGCCTGATCCGGCGCCGTCGCGTCGTGCCCGAATGCTGTGCCGAAAGGGGGGCGAGAACCTGCCCTCGCACGGGCCGACCCCCTCGCCTCACGGAGCGGGGATGAGCGACATCGCCTCGAACCGGCACACAAATCAAGCCTAGGACGCCGCATGTCACGTCGCATCTTGCGTCCGAGGGACGCCCCTCGTGTACGCCCCCAGGGGGCCTGAATACCGCCCGCCCAGGCGATGACGTAGATCAAGTCGAGGAGGATCCGGTGCTTCGTTCTCAGACGACATCGGCCGGCCACAATCGCCTCCTCCGTGTCAACTTCCTTCGCGTTCACGGCAGATGGCGGCGCTGGCAACAGGGATCTCGGCCATCGGGACGAGGGAGAACAGGCCAGGCTGCCGCACTTTCGGCCTTGGCGCCGCAGGGGAGAATGGCAGAGCGCGGCACAATCCGACTGGAGTGGATACCCGGTCGCCGGTCCGTGTCCGCTTCGCCCGTGGCCAGAGCCATCAGGTCGTCGGCGTCCGGGCTGAAGTTGCGGTCGGGGACCGGGCCACGGGCCAACAGCAGGTCGGGTCGGTAGCCAAGTGAACGGGCAAGCGGCACCGTTTCCCGTCCGTGGGTAAACACCCTGGGCGCGTGCGGCTGTATCCGGGTGTCACTGCTGTGAGTCCGAGGAAGGACGCGAAGATGATCGACCCTGTGGTGTTGGTCGTGGTACCGGTGTGTGCCCGGCTGGTGTACATGCTGGCGGCATTGTGGATGCGGCCCGCGAAGGAGCGGGCGTGGGCGCAGGCCCTGGCAACGGTCGTGCGGGCGGCGGGGCCAGGCGGCACGGTCGAGGTCACACGAGCGGACGGCGACACGCTGACCGCGCGCTCGGCGGCGGTCCTCGGGCCAGGGACGGACCGCCCGTGAGTACGGAACCGGCCGTGCGGCCCCGTGACTTCGAGACCTTCTTCTCCGGCTCGTACTCTCGCGTTCTGGCGCAGGTGATCATGCTGTGCGGCAGCCGCGCGGACGCCGAGGACGTCACCCAGGAGGCGTTCGTGGAGGCGTACCGGGCCTGGGAGCGAATCGCCGGGTACGAACTGCCCGAGGCATGGGTGTACCGGGTGGCGGTCCAGCGGCTGTGGAAGACCCAGCGCAGGCGCAGAACGGGCGAGCAGCGACTGCCCGATGTACCGGTGCCCGTCCAGGCGGGCCCGGAGCAGAGCGCCGAGGCACGCGAAGTGCTGCGGCTGCTCGCCGCCTTGCCACCACGGCAGCGGACCACCATGGTGTTGTTCTGCCTGCACGGCTGGTCCCAGAGCGAGATCGCCAAGGCGCTGCGGATGACACGCGGCGGGGTCGCCGCGAACGTGTCCAAGGCGCGCCGGACGCTGAGGGAGGCGCTGGACATGAGCGCGGACGAGACGATCGGTGGTCGTGATCCGTTCCTGGGCGGGGCGGAACCGGGCCGTCTCGGCCGGGTGGACGTGAGCCGGATCGGCCTCGGCCGTGACCCCGTCGACGCGGCTCTGCGCGACACGGAAAGCTGGCTGCGGGCGGCCCTCCAGGCGGACCCGGAGCGGCTCGGCCGGGCGCGGGCCGAGGTGGCCCGCCGAGTGGAGGAGAGAGGGTGAGCGCAGTTCTGGGCTGGTTACGCGGGCTGTTCGCCGTAGGACTGCTCGCCGGGTTCTACGTCGTGGCGTCCGCGCTCCTTGTGACCGACGTGGCGCTGGTCGCGGCGATGCTGTGGCTGATGGTCGAGGCACCCTCGCGGGCGGGCAACTGGTCGCTGGTCCTCGGCGGCAGCATCCCGGCGGCCGTCGCGCTCCTGTACGGCATCGCCACGGTGAGCCGCACGGAGGAGCACCCACCCGCGGCGGTGCTCGTCAGCCGCGCCGAGGCGCCCGGCCTGTGGCGGCTGGTCGAGGACCTGGCCGGGCGGTTGCGCACCCGGCCGCCCGACCGGATCTACCTCACACCGGAGGCCAACGCGTCCGTGTCGGAGAAGGCCCGACTGCTCGGGTTCGCCGTCGGGGACCGGACCATGTACCTCGGCGTCCCCCTGTTGAAATGGCTGAAGCCCATGGAACTGCGGGCCGTGCTCTGCCATGAACTCGGCCACTACGCGGGCCGGCACACCCGGTTCGGCGCGCTCACCTACCGGGGCGCGGCGGCACTCGGCTCCGCTCTGTTCCGGCTCCGGATGACCGCGCGGTCCGAGGAGGCCAGGCTGGGGTACGCCTGGCTGTTCCACTCGGTGATCAGCTGCTACGGGTGGCTGTACTTCCGCCTGTCGCTCGCGGTGCGCCGGCGCCAGGAACTGGAGGCGGACGCGGAGGCGGTCGCGGCGGTCGGCCCCGCGGTGACCGCCGACGCGCTGCGCGCGGTCCACGCGCTCGCCCTCACCTGGGCCGGGTTCGAGAGCCGCTACCTGCGGCCGGTGCAGCGCCTCGGATTCGCGCCCGAGGACGTGTTCGAGGCCTTCGCCGCCATGCTGGACGATCCGTGCGTCCGGGAGCGGATGGCAGACCTGCGCGAGCACCCGGTCGAAGAGGGCCGGTCCCCGCTGGACTCCCACCCGCCGCTGGCCCGGCGGCTGGCCCTGATCGAGGCACGGCCCGCCGGGGACACCCCGGACGTCGTCGACGACGGGCCGCTGGTCACCGCCGACAGACCCGTGCGGCGGGTACGGCAGAGCATGCTCGACAAGGCCGGGGGGCCGGTGACCGAGCTGTCCGTGACCACCTGGGCCGACCTGGCCGCCGAGGCGTTCGCGGTCGAACTCGCGAGCCTCCTGTTGGACGCGGCACGCGGCGTCGGCGTCACCGCGCGGCCCACCCTCGCCACCGTTCTCGATCTGCTGGAGCGCGGGGAGCCGGCCGAGCTGATACGCCGTCTCACCGATGCCCCCGAGCCCGAGGAGCAACTCGCCGAAGCGCTGTACGCGCTGACCGGGCAGGCGCTGGCCGGAGCGGGCCGGGCCCGCTGGAAACTCAGCTGGACCCACGGCTACCTGCTGCACTGCCCCCGACCCGGCCGGCCGCCTGGAGGACCTGGTAGTCGCCGCCGTACGCGACCGTGCGGCAGTACACGCTCTGCGACGGGAACTGGCCCGCCTCGGCCTCGACACCGAGGCACCCGTCGTGCTGGCCCTGCGTACCGTGGCCGCGCCGGCCGGGCGTACGACCGTTCCGCGGACCACCCGGCGCGCCCCGGACCTGGTCCTCGGGGAACTCGCGCGGCAGCGGAAGGTCGCCAAGGTGACCGTAGGCGCGCTGATCGCCACGGGAGCGGTGTGGGTCGTCGCCCTGATCGGCACGGACCCCTCGCAGCCCTACCGGCCGGCGTTCCCCACACAGGCCGCCCCGCGGTTCTCGCCGACGCCGCGGCTCACCCTGCCGCTGCCGACGCAGCCGGGTCTCGACATACGGCGGCCCACCCCGAGCCTGAGTTTCACGCTCCCCCTGCCCGACTTCCCCTACCGCATCCACCGCGTGCTGCCGGGTGAGACGCTGAGCGAAATCGCCTGCCGGTACGGCACCACCGTCGAAGCCCTCCAGGAGTACAACGACATGGGGCGCAGGACCGGCCTCGTCGCAGGGCAGCGATTGCTGGTGCGGGAAAGCGGCACGGCACGGTGCCGGTGACCGGGACGGCGGGTCAGCGACGGCGGCGACGCCGTTTCGGCCCCGGCTCCTCGACGGGGCGCCACCAGGCGAACCGGTCGGCCCGCCGCCAGGAGACGCCGGGATCGTGCTCCGGGAAGGGCACGGAGTGCACCCGGCGGTCGTCCGTGACCGGACCGGCGCCGGGCGCCCACGCGAAAGGGTCGGCCGCGGGCGGCGGCTCGGCCCGAGTCCACCGCGCACCGGCCGACGGCGTCCTCGTACGGCGGCGATCGTACGCGGCACGCCGCACCGGGTCGGTCAGCGTCTCGTAGGCCAGGTGCAGGCCCCGGAAAGCCCCGGCGTCGCCGCCCTTGTCGGGATGGTGGGTGAGCGCCTTGCGGCGGTACGCCCGCCCGATCTCCGCCCGGTCGGCGTCGGCAGGGACACCGAGGACCGCGTAGTAGTCCGGTTCGGCCTTCTCGGTCATCGGACCGCGACCTCGGCCTGCCGGCAGATCAGCCGCCATGACGCGCGATGCGCGGGCCCGGACAGAGCCGTGCCGTGTCCCGACACGAACGTCACCCAGCGGCGTCCGGCCAGATAGCACCAGACGTCCATCTCGTCCCCGTCCCCGGAGTAGTGGAAGTCCCCGCGGTCGAACACGTCACCGTTGACGAACGGCCATTGCAGCCGCGACTGCGCCTCCACGGGCAGATTGCCGAGGAATCCGCGCATCCGCGTCGACAACGGCAATTCCTCGCCGCCCAGCCGATCCGGAGCCGACGCGCCTGGCAGAGCGACTCTGCCGGACGGGGCCCGTGTCGGCTTCCGCACCACCACCGCATGCCGTAAGGACGACGGTACGAAAGGCGTCACCGTGAGCAACTGGGCCGGTCCGCCACGGTCGTTGAGCGTCGGAGTGCTCACGGCGAGGCCCCGCTCCCCGAACACCACCGCATACGGCCGCTCCGTGTCCGTCCGGTGGCAGTACGCCCACCACTCGACCATCGGCCCGACCCTGGCGATCATCCGGTCCCGGACCGCCTCGCCCAACTGCCGCCACCAGTACTCCCGTCCGGGCCGGTCGACGAACCCGAGCGTCCCGGCGTCATGCACGGGAGCCCCCACGGACGGCCTGGGGGCGGGGAACCGTCCGGACCGGCGGTCCACCGCACCGCCCTCACCGGGCCAGGGCACAGGCTGCGACGTCATGCGGGGCCTCCCGGAGAGCGATCCAGCCGATACCTGCCTCATTGTCCTGGGGCGCACGCGCGAAAACCAGCGCCTGGCACGGAAATCCGGGCCGGCGCCCACCGTTCTGGCGTGTCTGGGAGATGTCCGCGCGACTCGTTGATGGCCCGGGTGATGGTCGAGCGGTCCACGCCAGAACAGCAGGCCAGCACGTCGTGGGTGGTTCCGTGACGGAGATGGACGAGAGCGGCCGGCAGCCGGTGACGAACACCAGCCGGTGCCTCGCGCCGGCGCCAATAGCGGTTGCTGATGACCAGTGCAGAGAGATCCGCCCGCTGTGACGACGGTCTCGGTGCCGGCCTGCCTACGGGGGAGGAGCCGCCTCTTCGTGCGGGGGACCGTGTGACAGAGCGGTGGTCGGCTCCTGCCCCTCGGAGACCATGCGTTCGAGGACGAGCTGGGAAGCCGTCCCGCACAGTGAACTCCCTGTTCGGAGAGACGGGATGAGAACTTCTGCGGCGTGGCGACGGTATTTGCGCTCGCCGCTTCCGGGAACTGAGCAGCAGGGCGTAGGGTCCCTGCCGTACACAGGATCTTCACGTCACGGTCGGGGGAGACCGCATGCAGCAGCGTTCCATACCGCTTGCCAGGACTCTGGGGGCGGCTGCCCTGCTGTCCACGGCCGCCGCGTGGGGCGCGGCCTGGATCCGTTACGAAGCGGATGCCCCGCGTCTGGACATTCTCGTGCCGCTGGCCCTGGCGGCGGTGTTCGTTGTGGGCTGGCTGCTGGCCAGCCGGTCGGCGCCGCCTGTGGAGCCGCTGCCGGCGACCGCTCCGCCCCGGGAGGAGATCCCCGGCAAGCTGGGGGCGGTGCGCCGCGACTGGGGGTTCTTCGCTGCGGCCTGCCTGACCGTCTGGGCACCGTACGTGGCCGCGCGCACCGCCTACGGCGACGGCGGGTCGGTCCTGGGCAGCCTGTACTGCCTGCTCGCCTGGCTTTTCGGTGTTGTGCTGTCCCTCTCCGCCCTCGGTCTGCTCAAGAACCAGCTCGGACCCGGGCAGCGCATGCTCAGGAAGGACGCCGCGGCGGGCCGCGTCCACGCGGTCCGTGTCCGGTTCGGTACCCCGGTGCGGGAGTCGTACCGGTATCCGACCGGGAGCGGTGTCGGCCAGGTCGCCACCTCCAGCACCTACTACGTCGAGCTGGTGCCCGAGGCCGGCGCCGAGGGCCGGCGCACTGTCCGGCTCCAGGCCATGAGCGGCTACAACTTCCGTATAGCCGTGGGCGACAAGCACCTCGCCCAGGCCGCCGCCCGGCTCGTGGGCCACGGCGGCTGGCTGTACTGGCCCACCCGGTGGCGTGACATCGCGGGCACGGACAAACAGCGCAGGGTCTCCGCCGCGTTCGTCTCCGACTCCGGCCATGTGGTCTGGGGCGTGACACCGGAGGAGGACCACACGGAATATCTGCGTGCCGGTGTCGCACCGGTGCGCGAGACCGACACCGCGCTCGCCGTCGCACCGCTTCCGCGGCCCTCCCGGTACATCCCGAAGGTGCACGCCTCACACCTGCGTGTCGCGGCGCTCGGCGCCCTCCTCGCCGTCCCGTTCCTGCTGGGGGTCGTCCCGTACTGGGCCGGCCTGCTGCTGGGCGTGATCTCAGGGGCCGTGGGACTCTTCGCGGGAATGACGATGGACGGAGTGGGTGTGGACCAGGAACCATGGACCGTACGCAAGACGTCACATCCGGCCCTGCGGTAAACGTGGCCCGTCACGGACGGGCAGGTCCCAGAACGCGCGACCAAACGGGAGGCCCCGTTCGCATGACAAGCCCACAGTCCGAGCCCACCCTTGCCTACGCCGCCGACCTCACGCACGAAGACGTCATCGCCTTGACGACGTTCCTCAACGTACAGTTGGGGCGGGTATACAAGGAAGTAGGTGCAACCGGCGAGACGTCCTTCGCGATGCAGTCCCTGCTTATCCTGGTCAGTGACTCGGCGGCGTTCCTGCACACTCTCCTCCGGCTGGAGCAGCCCGAGCCGTGGCAACGGGCCGCGATCGTGCGTGAGTGGCAGCGGTTGCGCAGCACCGCACGTTCCTTCAACCACCGCGACGGCTTCGATCACGACCGCTGGTGGAACCAAGTGCGGCACTACGATGCCACCGATGAGAGCGCGGAAGAGGAGCGGATACGCCGGTTCGCCGATGGTGCTGTCCCCGGCAAAATCCCACCGCCCGCGTGGTCCGTCTGAGGTCGGTCGTCACGGGGGTTAGGCAGCCGTGGGCAAGCAGGGTGATCGCGTGCTGGCGGGCACGTTCGGCATCATGCGCACATGGACTTCGATCTGATGCCGGCCGCATTCGGGATTCGCGTCACAAGACCAGCGAGAGGCCCGAGTTGCGCGACTCCCTCCACTGCATTGGCTTGCAGTCGTCCGTGTGTGGTTTGCGGCGAGGGCGGCGCTTGTGTGACCCATTGAGCGTGTCCGCGTACGGCGTATCCGCGTGTCCGGTCCGGGACAAGCGCCGCCTGTCTGGAGTGTTCAGCCGTTGACGCGTGTGTAGGTGAGGAACACCGCGCCGCTCTTGAGGACGGTGTGGTCGGTGAGCGTCCAGGTGCGCGGATCGAAAGCGGCCTTGCGGGAGAACAGCGGTATCCCGTCGCCGATGGTCAGCGGGCCGAGTTTGAGGATCAGCGTGTCGATCTCGGTGTAGAGGGAGCCTGCCAGTTCGGCGCCGCCGAGCAGCCAGATGTCTTTGCCGTCCTGCTCCTTGAGTTCCCGTACGGTTGCCACCGGGTCGTCGGAGACCAGTTCGACGGCCGGGTCCGGGCTCTCGGTCAGGGTCCGGGTGAATACCAGGTGACGGAGGTGGGGGTAGGCGTCGGTGATTCCGGCCGCAAGACCGATCTCGTAGCTGCGCCGCCCCTCAAGCACCGTGTCGAAGTGCGTGCCCTCCGCGGTGACGGACAGTGCCTGCCGGGCCTGGACGGGCAGCGTCTCCGGGTACTCGGCCACGAGGTGCTGGATGTAGTCCTCAGGTATGGGCCAGAAGCCGTCCGCACCGCTGGGATCCGCGCCGTCCGGGCCCGCGATGAAGCCATCGAGAGTGGTGGCGATGTAGTGGACGAGTCTGCGCACGCCAGTTCCTTTCCTTCGGTCCGCTGTCGCGGTGCGACCCGGGGCCGCCGGTTGGCGTGCCGGGGTACGAGGCCGCTGAATGATCATGCCACCCGGCGCTACTGCGCGAGCATCGTGCCGTCCGATCTCGTAGACATTGGCACGCGAGTTGCTGTTGCCTCGCGTATTTCGTCGTGCAGGTCGTCCACCGCTGTTGTGGCCGTTGTGGCCATCTTCCGGAGGCGGGTCCGGTAGTCCGATTCCCACGCGCCGGTGACCGCCGACACCGCCCCCACCGAGTGAGCTGGATCCCCCAGGGAACGTGGTCGCCTCCGTGTGCGCCAAGTAATGTGACTCCGCATGATCGAATCCGAGATTGAGATCAGCGAGGATCTGGTCCGCGACCTGCTGCGGGACCAGCATCCGGACTTGGCCGCGCTGCCCATCCGCGAGGTGGCGGGCGGCTGGGGCAACCAGATGTGGCGCCTCGGGGACGAGTTGGCGGTCCGGATGCAGCGGATGGACACCAACCCGGATCCGCAGCTCAAGGAGCGCCGGTGGCTGCCGGCCCTTGCCTCGCGCCTGCCGCTGCCGATCCCGGTCCCCGTGCGGGACGGTGCGCCGTCCGAGCGCTTCCCCAAGATCTGGACCGTCATGACATGGGTTGAGGGCACGCCGCTGGACCACGGCTCGATCACCCGCAGCGACCATGCGGCCGACATCCTGGCGGCCTTCCTCAAGGCACTGCATGTGGAGGCGCCCGCCGAAGCACCGGACCCCTCGGACCGCGGCGGCCATCCCAAGGAATGCACGGAGGACTTCGAGCACTTCCTGCGGGCCGTGGACCTCGGCCACTTCGCCGAGGACGACATCCGGGCCGTGTGGGACGACGCGGCCGCGGCTCCCGGGTGGGAGGGCCCGCGAGTGTGGGTTCACGGCGACCTGCATCCCGCGAACGTCGTCGTCGCGGAGGGGACACTGGCGGGCGTCATCGACTTCGGCGATGTCTTCGCCGGCGACCCGGCCTGGGACCTTGCGACCGCCTGGGTACTGCTCCCCACGGGCGGCGCCTCGCGGTTCTTCGACAGCTATGCGCAGGCGGACGAGGCGGCGGTCCGACGGGCGCGTGGGCTGGCCGCAATGAAGAGCCTGTTCCTGATGCTGATGGGCCAGAACGGGGACCGCGGCCTGCCGGGCGGCAAGCCGAACTGGGGGCCCACAGGCCGGTCGGCGCTTGAGCGTGTCCTGAAGGGTCTTTGACGTCGGCGTCGATCGACCAACGCGCAATGCCCCGGGCGCTGTTGGCCTGTTCGGATCCGCTGAAGGACCTGGCCTGCAACCGGCCGACCTGAACAAGGTGATCACGCACTGGCCGGACATGCTGAAGGTCGCCGGCTCCCTGGTCACCACCAGGTGCGCGCCTACGACCTGCTGCGGATGTTCGGCCGCGAGGGGAGCCCGACTCCGCTGGGGCAGGCGTTCGCCGAGTACGGGCGCATCGCCAAGACCGAACACCTGCTCCGCGCGGTCGACCCGGTCGACGACACCCACCGCCGTCAGATGAACCGGCAGCTCATGAACCGGCAGCTCACCGTGCAGGAGTCCCGCCACAAGCTCGCCCGGGATGTGTGCCACGGCGAGCGCGGTACCTGAACCTGCTCGGCCGCCACAGCTTCACCGCCTCGCCCCCCGCCGCCGGCGTCCTGCGCCCGCTTCGGGCCCCTGATGCGCCGGAGCTGGACGAGGACGAGACCGGCTGGGAGTGAGTCGGGGCCGTCGCTGCCTGCGTCTCTATAGGCCGTCGCCCGGTCGCTCAGAGGAGGGCGCCGCCGGAGACCTCAAGGCGCTGGGCGGTGACCCAGCGCAGGCCCTCGGAGGCCAGCGTGGCGATGGCGTCGCCGATCTCCTCAGGTTCGCCGACGCGGCCGAGCGCGGTCTGTCCGGCCAGAACCTGGCGCATCCCGGCGTCGTCCCGCATCGCTCCACCGTTGAAATCGGTGGCGGTCGGTCCCGGGGCGATGGAGTTGACCCGGATTCCGCGCGGGCCGAGTTCGGCGGCGAGGGTACGGCTCAAGGCTTCGACGGCGGCCTTCGAGGCGGAGTAGACCGAGGTGGCGGGGCTGGTGTGGCGGGTCAGTGACGTCGAGACGTTGATGACGCGGCCGCCTCGGGTCAGCAGCGGCACAAGTGACTGAATGAGGAAGAACGTGCCCCGGACGTTGGTACCCATCACCGTGTCGAAGTCGTCGATCGTGACGTCCTCCAGCGGTCCGAATATCCCCACTCCCGCGTTGTTGACCAAGATGTCGAGCCGCGAAGTACCCCAGCGTCCCAGCTGCTCGCTCAGTTCGGTGGTGAAGGACGCGAAAGAGGCGACGTCGCTGATGTCGAGCCGGAGAGCAGCGGCAGTCCCACCCACCGCCTGCACCTGTTCCACCGTCTTCTCAGCCCCGGCCGCGTCACCGCGGTGGGTGACCAGGACCCGCACCCCGCGTCTGGCCAGAGCGATGGCCGCGCCACGTCCGAGGCCGCGATTCGCGCCGGTCACCAAAGCGATCTTATTGATTGTCATGAACTGTTCCTCCTCCGCGCGGCTACCGGAACTCAGCCGGGGCCACAGATAGGAGGCGAGTCACTCGACTCGCCTTGCTTGCGTAACCGTAAGCAGGACTAAAGATGCGAGTCAAGTGACTCGCCTCGGGTCTGCGGCATACTGTCCGCATGGCAGCAGAACTCTCCGCACACCACCGCAGACTCGCTCAGCAGAAACGCGAGGCGATCACCACAGCAGCCACAGAACTGTTCCTGGATCGCGGCTACGACGGCACCTCACTGGCCCGGATCGCCGAAGCGGCCGGGGTCTCGAAGTCCACCCTGTTCAAGCGGTTCCCCACCAAGGCGGCCCTCTTCGAGGCCATCGTCACCGAATCCTGGCAGCGTGACGCCGAGGACGCTGCCGCGCGGCCACAGCCCGGAGATCTGCGCTCCGGACTGACAATCGTCGGCCACCGCTATGCCGACCTGGTCGGCCGGCCCGGCATGACAGCCCTGTTCCGGATCGTCATCGCCGAACTGCCTCGCTTCCCCGAACTGGGACGGATGCAGTTCCAGCTCGGCAAACTGCCCTACTTCACCTCCGTTCAGCACTACTTGGAATCCGAGCACGAGGCGGGCAACGCTGATGTCCCGGACGCGGTGAGCGCCGCGAACCAGTTCCTCGGCATGATCGCCAACTACGTCCTGTGGCCCCGCATGCTGCTGACCGACTGGAACCCCACAGCCTCCGACATCCACGACGCCGTCGAACAGGCGGTCCAGACCATGCTCGCCAGATACACTCCGACCCGCCAGCCTGACCCGAAGCGGGAACGTTGACACTGGCGCGCGATGCTCAACATCCGCGACACCTCCACTCAGCGGCACATGTCGTGGAGGAACAGGTGCGTGACTACGGGTTTCGCCGGCTCAGCGGGGTGAGATCTGGAGAGGCCGGCGCGAGGGGCAGTCGTTCAGCTCGATCGGGCGGGCGCTCGGGGCACTGATGCGGCACGCCTGTCGGTTCCTGCACCGAAGCGGCGGCATCCGCCTCACCCCGCGGCAGCGAGCGCGAAGAGATATCCCGCGGCATCGCCGCCGGGGAATCCGCCCGGCAGGTGGCCAGGCGACTGGGCAGATCGCCGTCGAGCGTCTCCCGCGAGATCGCCGCAACGGCGGCCGGGACCGTTACCGTGCCCCATTCGCCGATGCGGCCGCCTACGCGCGCGGGCGCCGGCCCAAGCAGGCCAAGCTCGCCCAACGACCGGCTCTGCGCGCACTGGTGGAGGCCAAGCCGGCTCTGGGCTGGTCTCCCGAGCAGATCGCAGGGTGGCTGCGACGCCAGTTCCCCGGTGAGAGCGCCACGCGGATCTCGCACGAAGCGATCTACCTCTCGCTCCACGACCCGCGCCGACGCCAGGCGATCGACCGCAGCCTCACTCAGCGCCTGCGGTCAGCCAGGCCCATGCGCCGTCCGAAGATCGCCCGCCGGCCTGCCGGGCGGGGCGTCATCCGCGGCATGGTGTCCATCACGGCGCGCCCCGCTGAGGTCAAGGACCGCGAGGTCCCCGGTCATTGGGAGGGCGACCTTGTGATGGGTACCCGGCCCTCGGCGGTCGCCACGCTCGTCGAGCGCACCAGCCTGTTTAGGGCGGCCTCTTTGGGCCCCGGGGTACCGGGTTGTTCTGGCCCCGGGTGAGGAACGGATTGTTTTGGCCCCACCCGGCAGTTGATCGGGTGGGATGCACTCGTTTGGGGTAATGCCGGATTGACCCGGGTTCGTGGCCGGGATCACGCTGTGCGGGTTGTCAGCTGGCCGTGTCAGGAGGCCGGGTTTTGCGGCGTGTTGAGTTGTTCGAGCGGATTCGTCGTGACCGGAGGCTGGAGAACGCTTCGGTCCGGAGTCTGGCTCGGCGTTACGGAGTGCACCGCCGGGTGGTGCGCCAGGCGTTGGACAGTGCACTGCCACCTGCACGGAAGCCGATCGAGACGCGCCGTTCGGTCCTTGACCAGAGCAAGGGCTGGATCGACGAGATGCTGCGGGCGGATCTGACCGCGCCGCCGAAGCAGCGCCATACCAACAAGCGGATCATGGACCGGCTGCGGGACGAGTACGGGTTCACCGTCGCCTACAGCATCCTCAACGACTACTTGCGGGTGCGCCGACCGCAGATCCGGGAAGAGGCCGAGCGGGCCCGGATGCTGACCGAGGGCATGGTTCCGCAGCTCCACCGGCCCGGCGAGGAGGCCGAGGTCGACTTCGCCGAGGTCTGGGTGCGGGTCGACGGCAAGCCGATGGCCTGCCAACTGTTCACACTGCGGCTGTCGTATTCGGGCAAAGCGGTCCACCGGGTGTTCTCCACGGCCGGGCAGGAAGCCTTCATGCAGGGGCACGTGGACGCCTTCCGGATCCTGGGCGACGTCCCGACCAGGCACATCCGTTACGACAACCTGAAGCCGGCGGTCTCGCAGGTCTGCTTCGGCCGCTCCCGGGTGGAGTCGCAGAGGTGGGTAGCTTTCCGCTCGCACTACGGATTCGACGCGTTCTACTGCCGTCCCGGGGTCGAGGGCGCCCATGAGAAGGGCGGGGTCGAGCACGAGGGCGGGCGTTTCCGCCGCTCGCACCTGGTCCCGGTTCCCGAGGTCGACACGCTCGCCGAACTGAACGAGAAGATCGAGCAGATCGAGATCGCCGAGGATGCCCGGCACGTCGACAACCGGCCCACCTCGGTGGGCTTCGACTTCGACTACGAGGCGCCGCTGCTGGCCCCGTTGCCGTTCGAGGACTTCGACATCGGCCTGACGCTGACGCCGAAGGTCGACAAGACGTCCCGGATCACGGTCCGACAGAACAAGTACTCGGTCCCGGCCCGCTTCATCGGGACCAACGTCCGTGTCTCGCTGCGAGCGGACGAGGTCTGGGTCTTCGACCGCAACGAGATCGTGGTCCGCCACCCGCGTCTGGCGGGCCGTTACGGCTTCAGGGACCTGCTGGACCACTACCTGGAGATCCTGCGGCACAAGCCCGGCGCCCTGAAGCACTCCACCGGCCTCGCCGCGGCCCGCGAGAGTGGGCAGTTCACCGCGACCCACGACGCGTTCTGGGCCGCGGCCCGCGAGGCCCACGGACGCTCCGAGGGCACCCGGGCCCTGATCGAGGTCCTGCTGCTGCACCGTCGGCTGCCCGGCGCAGCCGTCGTCGCGGGCATGGCCGCGGTCCTTGAGGCGGGGTCGGTCTCGCCGGACCTGGTGGCCATCGAGGCCCGCAAGGCTGTCGCCGCTGCCGGTGGTCCGCCACCGGCCGTCATCGCCCCACCCACCACCACGGCCACGGCCACGGCCGAGCCCGACACATCGGAGCCGGCGGAGCCGGAAGCCGATCCGGCCCAGGTCATCTCGTTGCCACGACGGCGTCCCGTCGTGCCGCCGGACTCCCGGCCTGAACCATCGCTGGCCGCCTACGGCCAGTTGCTCTCTATCCAAAGGCTCAGCATGACGCAGAGCACCACCCCCGCCCCTGCGACCACGGGGCGGTGGGGTTCCTTCGGCCTGCCCGGCCTGCCCGGCCTGCCCGGCCTGCCCGGCCTGCCCGGCCTGCCCGGCCTGCCCGGCCTGCCCGGCCAGCGCGGGCCCAACCCGTCAGAGACGATCGACGCGGCCTGCCGGAGCCTGGGCCTGTCTGGGGTCCGTACGCGCTGGGAAGAGTTCGTCACCCAGGCCCTGCGCGAGCACGCGTCCTACGCGGACTTCCTGGCCGATCTGCTGGAGAGCGAGTGCGAGGACCGTGACGCCCGCCGCAAGGTCCGCCGGGTCAAGGAGGCCAATCTCCCGCGGCCGAAGCGGATCGAGGACTTCGACTTCTCGAAGAACCCCAACGTCCCGCAAGAGGTGATCAACACCCTCACCCAGCCCGCCTGGGTCCAGGCGGGCAACCCGCTCTGCCTGATCGGTGACTCCGGCACCGGCAAGTCGCACCTACTGATCGGGTTGGGCACCGCGATCGCCGAGGCCGGCGGACGCGTCCGCTACACCACCGCGGCGAACCTGGTGAACGAGCTTGCCGAAGCCGCGAGCGACAAGCAGCTGGGCCGCACGATCAAGAAATACGGCCGGGTCGACCCGCTCTGCATGGACGAGCTTGGCTACGTCAAGCTCGACCGGCACGGCGCCGAGCTGCTGTTCCAGATCTTCACTGAGCGCGAGGAACGGCACGCGATCGCGATCGCCTCGAACAGGCCGTTCACCGAGTGGGACCAGACCTTCACGGACAAGCGGCTCTGCCAGGCCTTCGTCGACCGGCTCACCTTCGAGGCCCACATCATTGAAACCGGCACCCAGTCCTTCCGCCTCGCCAGCACCACCGCCAAGCGCAAGGCGGTCGCGGCATAGGAGGCGAGCTCGGCACGAACCTCACTGCAGAAGTGGACATCGACAGTGCCAGACGCCTGGTCATCAACGGACGGCACGTGGGAGACGATCCTGCGGGCCGTCCAGGCCGATACCGAAGGCCCTGGGCAGCCTAGACCCAGTTCGCCCAGCCAAAGGTGAAGAGATGTTGAGGCTCTTTGAGAATCCCCACCCCTGCTCAGGGGATCCCCAGACCTGCTCACCGTGCTCCCCACCTGCGGGGCGCTGAACAGAGGACGTGGCCCGGCGTTCCCCCGTGCAGGCAAGTGAACCTCAACCGCCTGGGCCGCTACAGCGTCCGCGTCACCGTCCCGGCTCGCGGGCGCCTGCACCAATCGCGTGACCTGGCTGCCGCTGCTTTGGACGAGGCCGACCAGCGGCTCAGCGCACCGCCAGTCCACCGTTCACGCTTTCTTGATCGTACGATCCAGATAAGTTACGGTGGAGGCATGGCAAGGACCCGGGAGTTCGACACCGAGGCGGCGGTGAGCCGCGCGATGGAGCTGTTCTGGACACGCGGCTATGAGGCGACCTCGGTGCGCGATCTGACCCAGCACCTGGGGATCGGACAGGGGTCCTTGTATGCGGCGTTCGGCGACAAGGACGGCCTGTACAGGGCCGCGTTGGAGCACTACCGCACCACCCTCGCTGCGGCCGCCCTGCGCAGTCTGGAGGACGGGGCGGACGCCCGCGCGGCGATCCGTACGCTGCTGACGGAGCGGATCCGCATCGCCATCGAGCACGGCGGCCAAGGCTGCCTGGCCGTCAATGCCGTCTGCGAGCGGCTGCCCCAGGACGCGGCGACCCGCCGCACCGTGCGCGACATGCAGGACGCGAGCCGGGAGGCGTTGACCGAGGTACTGCGGGCCGCCATGGAGCGGGGCGAGATCGCGGCGCGGCGCGCCCCACACACGGTCGCCGCGTTCCTGGTCACCTTCCTCAACGGGCTGCTGGTCTCCTCGAAGATCACGCCAGACGCCTCCGCACTCGAACCCCTCGTGGACGTCGCGCTGACCGCTCTCGACTGAGGGGTCCGCGGCCTCGGCCAGGCGTTTCCCTTACCCCGAATCCGTAACGATCGATCAAGAAAATGGGGCGCCCGCCCCCGCCACGACGACAGCGTCCCCCCAGCACCGACCCACCCAGGACAGGAAGCACCCACGTCATGATGTACGACCACACCACAACGCCCCTGCGCACCGGTCGTGGTGCCGTCAACGGAACGAGTCTTCACTACCGGACGGCCGGGTCCGGCCCCGCCGTAGTGCTGCTGCACGGCGTGCCCAAGACCAGCTACCACTGGCGCCACCTTGTCCCGAAGCTGACGCCCCATTACACCGTCGTCGTCCCCGACCTCCGCGGCCTCGGCGACTCCGCCCGCCCCGCGGACGGCTACGACTCCGCGACGATGAGCGACGACATCGCCGAGCTGATGACCCACCTCGGACACGAGACGTACGCCGTGATCGGCGAGGACTGGGGAGCGGTGATCGGTTACCAGCTCGCCGCCCGCCACCGCGACCACGTCAACGCTCTCGTGTTCGCCGAGGCCCTGTTCCCCGGCTTCGGCTTCGAGGACCACACCGCCCTCACCCCCGAGAACGTCGCCAGCGGCCTGCACCTGTGGCATCTGGGCTTCTACTTCCAGCCGGACGTACCCGAGATGCTGATCGCCGGACACGAGCGCGAGCTGATCACCTACATGATCAAGTTCGAGCGCAGCCACCCCGACACCGCCACCCCCGACGCGGTCGACGAATACGTGCGCTGCTACTCCATGCCCGGCGGCATCCGCGCGATGCTCTCGATATACCGGGCGATGCTCGTCGACGCCGAACAGAACCGGCAGGCCGCACAGAAGAAGCTGGACATCCCGGTGCTGGCGCTCGGCGGTTCGGCCTTCATCGGCGACCGCAACGAATCCCAGATGCGGCTCATGGCCCACGACGTCATCGGGCACGTCTTCGACGCCGGACACGACCTCGCCGAGGAAGTACCCGACGAGATGGCCGACGTGGTCCTGCCGTTCCTGGCCGGGAACTCGTAGCCGGGCCAGGCCGCGATGTCGGCCGTCCGACGCGGACGGGCCGAGTCGGCCCGGTCCTCGGAAGGTCGGCGGCTGCGGCACCTTGGTTTAGCGCCGAACGGAGTGGGGCCCGAGAGCAGCCCCGGGGATTTTCGGAGACCCACAACAAGAGATAGGCCCGGCTACCTGCGTCCATCCCCCTGATCCCCCGAAGGAGCATGACCGCCAGCGCGACAAGAAACAGAGCGGCGAAGAATCCAGCCACGAGGGCTCCAGCAATGGCCCCTGCGAACAGGCCCACGACCACACTTGCCACGACGACGATTCCAAGGCCGAAGTGCGCGGCAGGCAGGTCGGCCCTGATCACTTCTCGCAGAGCCTTGCGTGACGCCCGCATGTCAGAGACATAGCGCTCCCGGGCCGCCTCCGGGTCAGCGACAGGTCCCTCAGGCCACTGTTCCATGATCCCCCCCGGGTTCCGTCAGAGCAGAACCTAACTCGACCATCGTCGGACGGGGGCAACAAGGCGCCCGGCCCGACCGCATTCCTGTCAGGGGAAGCAGCCGGGCGGGCTCCGTGGGCCACACGCTACCGGCCGCCGCGGACCACGGTCCGCACCTGCACCACTCCGCCCCAGGACACCCGCGAAACGTCACCCGTCGAGGGTGGGGCCAGAACAATCCGTTCTTCCCGCAGCCCTCCTGCACCGTTCCCCCACACGGCTCAAAAGTGGGGCCAACACAACTCGGCGGAGTGGGGCCAAAACTGCCCGGCGAAAACACATCCAGGAAGAAGTACCGCTCCAGCTCCGCACGAGACGGCGCTCCGTTGAACGCCGCGTATTGGGCTGCCTGTTGATCCGACAGGAACTCGACCGCCACCAGGTCCTCCGAAGATCGACAACATCGACCCGCGAAGGCTGCGCCGTACGATCAGCCCAGGTCAAAGCGCTAATTGAGGCCGCGAGGGCTTAGAACTCCTAACGGAATGATCTTCGAGGTGGTTGGATCGCTTCGGGAGTGACGATCCGGGAGTGTGGGGTGGCTCGGCCGAAGCCGTGGCATGTTGAGGACGGGCTGTGGGCGGTGATCGAACCGCTGTTGCCGAAGGCTGAGCGCCGCACTCGCTATCCCGGGCGCAAGCGGCATCCGGACCAGCTGGTGTTCCAGGGCATTCTGTTCGTGCTGCACACCGGGATTGCCTGGGAACACCTGCCGCAGGAGCTCGGTTTCGGCTCGGGCATGACGTGCTGGCGCCGCCTGGCCGAGTGGACTGAGGCCGGCGTCTGGCCGCGGCTCCACGAGGTCCTTCTGGCCGAACTCCGCAGGGCGAACCTGCTGGACTTCTCCCGGGCTGCGGTCGACGGCTCCCACATCCGGGCGTTAAAGGGGGCTCCAAGACGGGACGAAGCCCCGTTGACCGGGGCAGGACGGGCAGCAAACATCACCTGATCACCGACGCCACCGGCATCCCACTCGCCGTCACGCTGACCGGTGGGAACCGCAACGACGTTACCCAGCTCATCCCGCTCCTGGAAGCGGTGCCGCCCGTGCGGGGCAAACGCGGCCGTCCCCGGCGGCGCCCCGATGTCGTTCTCGCTGACCGCGGGTACGACCACGACAAGTATCGCCGCCTGGTCTGAGGGCTGGGAGTGAAACCGCTGGTCGCGTGACGCGGAAGCGAACACGGATCCGGACTGGGCACTCAGCGCTGGGTTGTCGAGCGTGCTTTCGCCCATCTGTACTGGTTCCGCCGTCTGCGTATCCGCTGGGAGATCCGCGACGACATCCACGAAGCCTTCCTCACCATGGGATGCGCGCTCATCTGCTGGCGACGCCTGTCAGAGCTGACCCGGTCCCTCGCCCTCTCGCAGTAGCCATTCCCGGACCGAAGCAGCTTGGTCAAGGAGCCGCCTGACCTGCATTCCCTCTTCGCGCGAGGTCACCTTAGGCAGCGGGGTGAAGTCGTCGGGGATCACGTCCAGCCAGCTCACCACCTGGTCTCCCGTACGCAGGGTGATCAGCAGTTCCCACCGCACGTGATCGGGAACGTCCGGGCGGTGGGACAGGGTGTGCCACAAGGCCGGCCACAGATAGTGGGTGCCGCCGGGCGCCGCATTCGCCCGCACCCACGCCGGATCCAACCGCTGGCTCAGGCCGAGGTCACCCGCCCGCTCCTCCAGCCGGAACAACGAGGCCGAATCGATGACCTTCACCTCGCGCGGCAGCGGTTGCTCAACGTCCATCGCCCCATGCTGCCCGACAAGCACCTCACGCCGGGCAACCGACCCCAAAGAGTCATTCCGTTAGGAGTTGTTAGTACTCCAGCTGTAGATCGCGATCTTCATAGTGCGCGGTGTGCCCGGCGGCGGCAGTAGTCGGCTTGGGCTTGGTGGCTGTGGCGGGCTGGCGCGTAGGATGCCGGGATGATCGCGATGCCAGAGGAGTTCGCACAGAGCACCGTCAACCGCGAGGGAGAGGCCGGAGCGGCATGGCTCGCCGAGCTGCCCGGGATCGTGGAGGAGTTGCTGGGGCGCTGGGCGTGCATCCCAGATGGCGAGGTCATGCACGGGGGCGTCGGCGTCATCGTTCCAGTACGGCGGGGGGCTGAGGAGAGGGCCGTGCTGAAGGTGTCGTTTCCGCATCCCGGTAATGTCCATGAGCCGGATGCGTTCGTTGCGTGGGGCGGGTGCGGCGCCGTCCTGCTGCATGAGCGCGACGACGAGCGGTTCGCGATGCTGCTGGAGCGGGTTCAGCCGTCGACCCTGGCGGAGGTCGAGGACGGCGACGAGGTGGTGACGGTCGCCGGGCGGCTCAATCGCCGCCTGGCCATCCCCGCGCCGTCCGGCCTGCCCCGGCTGCGTGAGCAGGCCGATGCCTGGGAGGAGCAGCTGTGTAAGGACGCCGAGGAGCTGACGCATGCACTGCCGCGTCAGGTGCTGGACGCCGCCGTGGCGACCGTTCGGGAGCTGGGTCGGGCCCAGCCGGACACCCTCATCCATGGCGACCTGCATGCCCGGAACATCCTGCGTGCCGGCCGAGAGCCGTGGCTGGCTGTCGACCCCAAGGGGTACGTAGGAGATCCCGCCTACGACGGCGGCACACTGCTGAAGTCCCGCGCGCTGACGCTCCTCGAAGCGGATGACCTGCGCAAGGCTGTCCACCGCGTCGTGGACGTCTTCGCCGAGGCTGCGGAACTCGACCGCGGACGCGTCCAGCGGTGGGCCCAGTTCCATGCCGTCCAGGCTGCGTTCTGGGGCCGCCGCCACGGTTTTCGTATCGCCCGCAGCGGACCACGGCTGGACTGGCTCACTGAATTCGCCGACCGACTGGCGGAGTTGCTCACCGAACGCTCGTAGAGCGTGATGGGTGCTGGCCGGGTCCGGTGGGTGGACGAGTGCGGCCACCATTGATCATCGTGAGTTGTGTGGACTGACGACGAGACGGTGGCCGCAGGTCACAGCATAGATCCCGTCCGGTGGCGGGAGGCGTTCGAGGTGGCCATGGGCCGCATCGCGGGCCGGTTCGCCCGGTACGAACCCCGCCTGCGAGCCGGGCGGCTGGTGCTGGGACTGCTGTCGGACCTGCCTCGCAAGAACTGCTGGACGATCGCGGAGTGGGTCGGGGAGGCCAGCCCGCACGGTATGCAGCATCTGTTGTGCCGGGCCGTCTGGGATGCCGATGCCGTCCGCGACGACGTGCGCGAATACGTCGTCGAGCACCTCCACGACGAAGCCGCGGTGCTCGTCGTCGACGAGACCGGCGACGTGAAGAAGGGCATCAACACCGTCGGGGTCCAGCGCCAGTACTCCGGCACAGCCGGACGGATCGAGAACTCCCAGGTCGCGGTCTACCTCGTCTATGCCGGCGCCCGGGGGCACGCGGCGGTGGACCGGGAGTTGTACATTCCGCGTTCCTGGACGGGCGATCCCGATCGCTGCCGGGCGGCGGGGCTCGGCGAGGACACCGTCTTCGCGACCAAGCCGGACCTGGCCCTCAGGATGATCGAACGGTTCTGGGATGCCGGACACCGCGTCGGCTGGGTCACGGGTGACGAGGTCTATGGCGGCAACCCGAGACTGCGCGCGGCGCTGGAGGAGCGCGGCATCGGCTATGTCCTTGCCGTGGCCTGCTCGGCCGAAATGGCCACAGGCGCAGGGAGGTTCCGCGCCGATATCCTGGCGAAGAAGGTGCCGAAGCGGGCCTGGCAGAAGTTCTCGGCCGGACGCGGTGCGAAGGGACAACGGTTCTACGACTGGGCCGTCGTCGACCTTGTCGCCCCGACGCCGGGCAGCCACCAGCTTCTGATCCGCCGCAGCCGCACCACCGGCGAACTCGCCTACTATCGCTGCCACTCCACCGAGCCGGTCCCGCTGGCTGTGCTGGTCAAGACCGCTGGTTCGAGGTGGCGTGTGGAAGAGACCTTCCAGGCCGAGAAAGGTCTGGCGGGACTCGACGAGCACCAGGTCCGCCGCTACCGCTCTTGGACCCGCTGGGTCACCCTCGCGATGCTCGCCCACGCCTTCCTCGCGGTAGTCCGTGCCGACGAACACGCCCGCAGCCCCGCTCCGGGTGGCTTGGTCCCTCTGTCCTGCAACGAGATCCAGCGCCTCTTCATCATGGTCATCGTTCAGCCTCGCCACGACCTGGCCTACCGGCTCGGCTGGTCGCACTGGCGGCGGCTCCATCAGCAGCGATCCCTCACCAGCCATTACCGGCGACAAGCCGCATCGCAGACATGAAGATCGCGATCTACAGCTGGAGTACTAGTACTGCAACGGTCCTTGTGGTGACGGTTGGGCAGGTGGGTCGTTGGTCTGTTCATGGGTGGGGAACTGATTGATGTCCGTTCGTGGGCTGGTGAGTTGAAGACTCTGCATAAGCGTTTCGTGCACCGGTTTTCCAGGTCTGAGCCGCGTGAGTCGGCGCTTGCGTATATGCGGGGACTGATCGCTCCGCTGGAGCGGAAGAACGGATGGACGCTGGCCGAGGAGGCAGGCCATGCGGGCCCGGACCGGATCCAACGGCTGCTGAACCGGATCGACTGGGACGCCGATGAGGTCCTCGACGACACGCGGGACTATGTGGTCGAGCACCTGGGCGACCCGGAAGCGGTGCTGATCGTGGACGACACGGGTTTCCTGAAGAAGGGTGTCCGCTCGGCGGGTGTCCAGCGGCAGTACTCCGGCACGGCGGGACGTACGGAGAACTCCCAGATCGGAGTGTTCCTCGCCTATGCCGGCCGCCGTGGACGCACACTGATCGACCGCCGCCTGTATCTGCCCACGTCATGGACGGATGACCGGGAACGGTGCCGGGCCGCCGGCATCGGGGACACGGTCGCCTTCGAGACGAAGGTCGTCATGGCCAGGGCCATGGTCCGCCGGGCCGTCACGGAGAAGATCCCGTTCAGGTGGGTGACCGCGGACGCCGCCTACGGCTTCTCCAAAGGCTGGCGGACCGAACTCGAGCGAGCCGATGTCTTCCACGTCATGGCCACCACCCGGCACGACACCGTCGTCACACGCTGGGCCATCGACCACCCCGTCCACGACCTGTTTCCCGGTCTCCCGAGACAGAAGTGGAAGCGCCGTTCCTGCGGCAACGGCGCCCACGGCCCCCGGGTCTACGACTGGGCCCGTGTCGAAGTCCGCCCCTGGCACCGGCCCGACCGCCGGCACTGGGTCATCGCCCGCCGCAGCGTCCGCCGACCCGGACAGATCTCCTACTACATCGCCTACTGCCCGGCCGGTACCACACTCGACGAACTCATCCATGTGGCCGGCAGCCGGTGGGCAGTGGAGGAATGCTTCCAGACAGCGAAGCAGGAATGCGGCCTGGACGACTACCAGGTCCGCCGCTACGACGGCTGGCACCGCCACATCACCCTGGCCATGGCAGCCCACGCCTGCCTCACCGTCCTGCGGGCCCGCGAACTCGACACCGGGAAAGCAGAAACGGATCCTCCCAGCTCATACCCCTCACCCTCCCCGAACTCCGACACCTCATGAGCCGGCTCACCCGGCCCAGCCCGAGCATGTCCTGCACTGGTCCAACTGGCGCCGCCGCAGACAACACCAAGCCCGCACCAGCCACTACAAACGACGAGGCCACACACCACCAGAAACCGACCCACCGTCACACAAAAGAACCGCTGCAGTACTAGTTGTCCGTAACAGCTACACGGAATGTGAGCCAGAACCCGAGTTGTGGCAGCAGCGGGGTGCTTGCCAGGACAACAACACAGGTGTTCTCGGTGAGAGAGGCTGGTCGTCCCTCAGATGTCGATGGTCGAAGCGGTCGAAGCCGCGCGCGGCCGGCTCAGGTCCCTCTACTGCATTGGCTTGCAGTCGTCCGTGTGTGGTTTGCGGCGAGGGCGCTTGCGTGACCTGCTGAGCGTGTGCGCGTGTCCGCGTTGTAGGTTCCTTTCGCCGCTGGCCACTGACTGGGCAGCGATCTGCGGGTTTCGATGCTGGTCCCTATGGATTGTCCACGGTTCTGTAGGACCGATCCCGGATCCGCCCATCCAACGGTCCGCGCATCATGGCTTCACTATGCAACCCCGCCATCAGCATGCTGCGCCTGCACGGCGCGACCAACATCGCCCAAGCCCTGCGACATCACGCCCGGGACCCGCACCGCCCCGTCCAACTGCTGCTGACCTGCTGAAATGCGATTTTGCCGGGACCCTGGACTGGACGCCCAGAAAGTCGGTCGGGTTCAGCGGCCGAACCGTGACTGCAACTGCTCAGGGACACGTTCGCCCTGGATCCGGATGTTGGCCGCGGCCTCTTCGATCCGATGTAGGTCGCCGGTTGTCAGCTCGACGTCGAGTGCGCCCAGGTTCTCTTCCAGGCGGTGCAGCTTGGTGGTGCCGGGGATCGGCACGAACCACGGCTTCTGCGCCAGTACCCAGGCGAGAGCGATCTGGGCCGGCGTGGCTCCTTTGTCGTCGGCAATCTGCCGCAGCAGGTCGACCAGCACCTGGTTGGCTTGCCGTGCTTCAGGACTGAAGCGCGGAAGCAGGCGGCGGAGGTCGTTGTCGGCCAGCGATGTGCTGGAATCGATCTTTCCGGTCAAAAATCCTTTGCCGAGCGGGCTGTAGGGCACCAGACCGATGCCCAGTTCCTCCAAGGTCGGAATGATCTCGGTTTCGTGCTCGCGCATCCAGAGCGAGTACTCGCTCTGCAGTGCCGTTACTGGCTGCACGGCGTGGGCGCGACGAATCGTCGCGGCACCGGCCTCCGACAAGCCGAAGTGCTTCACCTTGCCTTCGGCGATCAGCTCCTTGACCGTGCCGGCCACCTCTTCAATGGGCACGTTGGGGTCGACGCGGTGTTGGTAGAGCAGGTCGATGCTTTCGGTTCGAAGACGCTTGAGCGAGGCCTCGGTCACTTGGCGGATCTGCTCGGGCCTGCTGTCGACCCCGGACATCGGGGTCGGCCCGTGCTCCCCGTGCTTGATTCCAAACTTGGTGGCGATCACCACCTGGTCGCGGACCGGTGCCAGTGCCTGACCGACCAGCTCCTCATTGGTAAACGGACCGTAGACTTCGGCAGTGTCGAAGAAAGTCACGCCGTGGTCAACGGCCGCCCGCAGCAGCTTCGTCATCTCGGCTGTGTCTTGTGGCTGACCGTAGAAGAAACTCATGCCCATGCAGCCGAGCCCGAGAGCCGAGACTTCGAGGTGTTGTCCTAGTTTGCGCCGTCGCATTAGAGATGCTCCTGGGGAATCGATTGTCTGGCTCCCGCTTATTTCGTATTCAGCCGGGAGCCGGTATAGAGGTTGGACAGCCTTCCGGGACGTCAGCGAGACCCCGGTGATAAAGGCATGCCCTCAACGCTATGGCCTTGGAGTGCACTCCAAGCAAGCGGAACAGGTAAGAAATCGGCAGGGTGCTTCCGCGGGGCGGTGGCCGCACCCCTGGGTGCTGCCGGGCCGCGGGTTGCTTAGGCTCGTCGACATGTCCTTGCAGGGCATCGCGTTGATCGAGATTTGGTTCAGGCACACATTCCGTGAACGGACTCGGCGACGGACTCAACCAGCTCTGGCTGCGCGGCGTTGGTGCCGGCCAGTCGACAGATGCCCCTGCCACCGTAGCGAGACTTCAAGATCGTTCACGGAATGTGTGCCAGAACCCGAGTTTTGACGGCGCTTCGCGTCAGTGATCTTGGCTTGCAGTCCGTGCGGAGCAGTCGTGTCCGTCGCAGGGCAGTCCCATGACGTTCAGCACGGGTTCCTCGTCCTCAGGGATTTCGAAGGTGAAGTTCGCTCCAGACGGAATCACCACAAGTGAGAACTGGTCGCCGAAGGTCAGCGGAGCATACGGCGCCCAGGAACAGCCGGCCTTGTCCAAGGCGGAAACGACGTCCGTGTGTCGCAGCCTTGCTGGGAAGGTGCCCGTCCCTGCGAGAACCGACGGAGGGAGTTCGACGACGTCACGCCAGGTCTGGACGCAGATGAGGGAGATCTTGCGGCAGCGGCAGACACTCAACTCAAGGTCCCCGTAGGCGAAGAGCCTCGGCCACTTCCTGTTCCGGCTCATCGCGCCGAAGTCCCATGGCTCACCGAGCGCGGCGGTCACTTCGTTCCAGTCGGCTCCGCTGAACACCGGGCCCAGTCGGCCTGTCTTCGCCATGCTGGTCAGGACATCGAGTATCTCCACGAGGCGGAGCCTGGCAGGTGCCCTGACCAGCGGTTCGGTGTTTTCCGGGGTCAGCCCGCTGCGGGCTGTTAGGTTCGGGCTCGGGTGCTGGCGAGGCGGTAGGAGTCGGTGCCGGCCGGTGGATCGCGCCGCCTGGCCGGCTGGGGTACGGGGCCCGGCACAGAGGCAGCGGCGAGGTCGAGGCGGGCGCCCATGTCGACGTTCACCTCGCCGTAGGGCCGGACATGCGACCAGGAGGGCGGCGTCAGGCCGCGGCGGTCGGTGGGCGTGAGAAGGTCCGCCCACTCCGGTTCTCCGAGGATGTCCTGGAGCATCAGGGTGTTCACGTACACCAAGGCGGACTGGAGGATGCGCAGGCATAGGACGAACATCTCTTGTGCGTCGTGCCGGTTGGAGGCGATTTCTCCGCCCTTGCCGTAGGCGATCACGGAGTTCGCGCCGTTGGAGGACTCCATATTCGACAAGACCACGAAACGTCCCGCCCCGGATGAGCCCCCCGCGCATCGTCGTGGACACAGCCTTCGTCGACACGAAGAAAACCGGTAACAACACCAAAACCGCTGGCTGTTGCGGCAGCCTGCCGTAACAGCCAGCACCGGCTGCGCCCCTCCCCGCACGCAATGCACTGTTCGCCACCGGCATCGCCGTCGCCGTCGCGTACATGGACGCCACAGGCGAAGGCAGCGACGCCGCGTACGGCGCGCTGATCGACCTCGCGCGCGACATCGACAAAGGGCGCACCGACGCGTACGACGCCGCCGACCGCATCCGCATCTGGCGGATCTGACCCACTGACGAGCAGGACCCGCACCGGTCGCGACGGCCGGTTCATGCGAAGGGGTGAATGAGGGGTGATGCCGGAATGATTTGCACCGTTCGGCCGAGCCTTCTGGAGGCAAGGGCGCCGCGTGCCGGTCATGTATTCGCTGCCTTCGGCCCCGTGCGGGGACGGAGGGGAACCGCAGGAGGTCGTTGTGCGTGCTGTGAGCAGGATGAGCCGTCGTGGGGGTCGTGTCGCGGCGGTGGTGGCGGGGACGCTGGCGCTGGCGGTGTCCGGGACGGCGGTGCAGGCCTCGCAGGCTGCCGGGGGCACGGTGGCGCCGGCGGGTGTGCGTGCCGCTGCGGCGGGCACTGTCATCACGACCACGGACGCCTCGTTCGGGAACGACGTGCTCAGGTCCGGCGTGCCGGTCCTGGTCGTCTTCTGCGCCGAGTGGTCGGGGCCGTGCAGGATGCTGAAGACGCCGGCGGCGGAGACCGCCCGGGATTACTCCGGCCGTGCCACCGTGGCCTGGCACGACATCGACCGGTACCCCGACACCCACCCGAGGTACAACGTCACCGCGATCCCCACCCTGCATCTGTTCAAGGGCGGCCGGGTAACCGCCACCCGTATCGGCCCGGCGTCGAAGTCCGACATCGCGGACTTCCTCAGCCGCAACGGCGTCTGACCGTCCTCTCCTCCAGCTGGCTCGGCCGCCCCGTCCGCCCCGGGGTGTACCGGGCGTCCTGCCGCCGTAAGAGCCACCCGACCCTGCGTATCGACGACCTGGGGTTCAGGATCGCGCTCGCGATGCATGCGGCACCCCGCCCGGCCGCGTCGGCGGCCGGGCGGGGTGCCGGGGATCGCGGATCGGCACCTGCCTCGGTTACCGACTCGGTTCGGTGCCGCGGATCTTCCGCACGAAGTCCGCCACCGCGGGGCCGATCAGATCGGCACTGTCCTCCTGGACGAAGTGGTTACCCGGCACGTTCACCTGGGTCTGGTTCGGCCAGGCCCGGCAGAACTCGCGCTGTCTCCCGAGCAGGATCACGCCGGGGTCAACCTCGAAGTACAGCTTCGGCACCGGCGAGGTGGCCAGCCACTGGCCGTAGGTCTCGACGATCCGCGCCACGTCGGCGGGTTCACCCGCGATCGGCAGCTGGCGAGGCCAGCTCAGCGTGGGTCGCCGGCTCTCACCGGGAGTGAGGTAGGGCGCGCGGTAGACGGCCATCTCCTCCTCGGTCATGTCCCGCAGGACTCCGTCCGGAAGGACCTTTTCGACGAAGACGTTGTCGGAGATCACCATCGACTCGCCGGCCGGAGAACGCAGTGCCTGGAAGATTTCCCGGCCCACGCGAAAGTCCTCCCACTCCCTCGGAGCCACGATCGCCTCCATGTAGGCGATTCCGGCGACTCGGTCCTGATGCTGATAGGCCCAGTCGAACCCGAGCGCGGAACCCCAGTCGTGCACGACGAACACGGCGTCGTCGCCGAGGTCGAGATGATCCCAGAGCGCGAACAGGTATTCCCGCTGCTCCTGGTAGGAGTAGCTGTCGGGGCCCGACGACGGCAGCGGGGCGGAGTCGCCCATCCCGACGAGGTCGCAGGCGATCAGCCGACCCAGACCCTCCAGGTACGGCATCACGTTGCGCCACAGATAGGACGAGGTCGGGTTGCCGTGCTGGAAGATGATCGGAGCCCCCTCTCCCTCGTCGATGTAGGCCATCCGGACCCCGTTGATCTCGGCGAACTTCTTCTCCGCATAGGGACGGTCATTCGGCATGGCTGCCTCCAGGGCGGGTCGCGGAGCTTGACCGCGAGGTGATTGAAGTCGGTGGTGATGGCCGGCTCGGGGCCGGCGGGGGCTCGTCGGCCCCGAGCCGGCGCGGCACTGAGCGGTGCCTCGGGAAGACGGGGCCATGATCGTGCAGTGTGTTGCACACTAGTGCGTGACGGGTGGGGTTTCCGGCAGCTGAGAGGCGCTGTCGACGTCGAGTGCGCGTGGCACCGCTGAATCGTCGTGGGGCCGGACCTGCGGACGTGCCCCCGCCGCTGGCCCGCGCTCGGGTCTCCGAGCTGGACCGGTTGCGCCGAGGGCTGGTGCGGGTGTCCGGTCCGCAGATGAAGTGGTCGCTGGAGCGGGCGGCGGAGATCGCCGGTCTGGGGATGGGAGTGCTGGACGTCGCGGGTATACCGCCGCGGCGGCTGGCGGAGCTGTCGCGGTACGGGGTGGACGGTAGGCGACGCTGCGGCGGCGACACGGTGATGCGCGCCGTCCGGCGACGCTGCTGGCCACCGATGAGGAACAGGGGGAGCCTCAATGACGAAGTCGAGCCGCCTGGGTGATCGTTGGGGAGGAGGTGAAAACCCGTCCGTCACGCAACGTCCGTCACGCAACAGCGCCCACAGCACGCGCGCGCGTCGGCGGGCCAGCGCGATGACGGCCTGAACATGTCTGTAGCCTTCGCCCAGCTTCTTGAGGTAGAGGCCCCGGTTCGGCCCCTCACGCATCATGCTGGTCTGCGCGGATGTAGAACACCTGTCGCATACGGCGGCTGTAGCGCTTGGGCCGGTGGTAGTTGCCCGTGCGTCGTCCGGAGTCACGCGGAACCGGCACCACTCCGGCCGCGGAGGCCGGGTGGCCCGCGTCGGCGTAGGCGGCCAGGTCGCCGGCGGCGACAGCGAACTCGGCTGCGAATATCGGTCCCATGCCGGGCAGGGACTCGATGATTTCCGCCTGCGCGTGGCTACGGAACGTCTCACAGACCTGCTGGTGGATGCGCTTCAGCCGGTCGTCCGGAGCCAGGATCCGCGTGGCCGGATCGGCGACGATCTGCCCGGCGACATCCTCGCCGGGCAGCGCGGCCTGCTGGGCCTGAGCCGCTTCCAGCGCGGCCGCTGCAACTGTGCCGGCGCCCCGGGCGCCGCAGCTGGCGAGCCAGGCCGTCGGCCTCGCCCGGCCGCGGCGGCAGATCGCGGCCGGCGTCTGGTAGCCCGTCAGCAGCACCAGCGCCCCTTGTGACCGCTGTAGTCGAAGGCCCGCTCCAGCGCGGGGTCGGGATGGGGATATAGATCGACTCGCCACGACGGAGGGGCATAATGCGCCGTATTGCTCCGTATGGAAGTCGGGCAATATTGCCGAAGGGACCCCGATTACCATCTGGGTCCACAAGGTCGGGGACGGCCAAATCCATGGCCAGTCTGCCTACCTGAACGGCACCGCCTGATCTGCAGTAACGGGGCTCCAGGGGCGTTTGGAACTAGAGAGAGTTCATCGACATCCATGCTGAGCAAGCGCCTGATTTCCTGCCCTTCGGTGCGCCTCTGGTATCGGCTTGACGATTAACCTCACAGGTCACCCGACCTGCTGATCTGCGGTTCTTTGGGGGACAATGGAGGCGGCCGTTCTCGATGCTTCGAGATGTCGAGTCACGAAGCCCAGGAGAACGGCCGCTACTTGCGAGTCTCCCGAGCGACGCGCCCGCAGGCGAGGCGTTGTACGTGTGTCCAGCTTTTGGGCCGAGTTCTACGATTCCTCTACTCTCGCCAGGATGCGCTCTTCGAGCTCGTTGACGGCCGACCAGGTCGCGGTTACCGAGCCGTTCGACCCGCGTTCGAGATGACCGCGGGCCTGTTCAGCTGATCTCCGGCAGCCATCAGCCAGGAGCCCCACTGTCATCGGGCGTAGCGTTCCGTCACGTGCTTCGGGATCCAGCGGCGACACGGACTTTGCCGCGGCATGTCGAGCAGGCATGAGAGGGGTAGGGGCCGTAGCGGTCGATGGGCGTGCCACATCCGGCACACGGGCCGATATGCCAGGGCATGCATCGCAGATGCCGGGCTGCGTGCTGACGTCCCGCGTCATCGAGGATGATGCGCTGTTCTTTGTGGGGAATGCGGTAAAGGCGTTGGGGAACTTCGTCCCAGGTGTGCAGTGCGGCGGCTGCGGGGGTCGCTCGGTATCTCCTGGCGTCGTCGAAGACGTGGGTCCTCTCCCCGTACCGGCAGCGTGTATCCAACTCGTCGCGAGTGAACGTCAGCCGGCCGTCGACCGCCCGGTCTTCCTCGTCCAACTCCGGTTCGGGCGCCCCGACGATCTCACGCCAGCGGGCACGGTCCTGTTCGGGGACCCACATCCGGGCCGTCAACCGCGTGTCGCCGGGGTCGGGGATACGCATCGGTACCCAGCTTCCCGTCGCGCTGGTGAGAACGAGTTCGTCCAGCTTCGGCGTCGGCTTCGGCGGAAGGCACAGGGCAGGCAGGTCCCAGTGGACATGGAACCCGCCGCATGCCCGCATGCCGCCGGTTCCGGGGCAGGGGCGCTGCCGGTGCTCGTCGCACCGCCATTCCTGCAAGTGCCTGGCCCCGGCGCTGACCAGGATCGACTTCCGGCCGGCGATCACTTGCCAGGGCTGGTCATCCACCAGCACCCACGGCGTCCGGTCGATCAGCGCTGAGGACCCGTCGCTGGTCACCCACAGAGGCGTGATGCCATGCTCGACGGCCCTGCGGGACCGGTTCCGGACCGTTGCCGCGGTGATGGGGGAGTACTGCGCTTCCCACCCCACCATCCCCGCCGGCCCGGCGACCAGGACGTCGGTGCGTATCCGCCCGTCGCCCGCCCGGACCTCCACCTCGGCTTCCAAGCCATGTTCCTGGGCGGTGCGGGCGATGCGTTCTTTCATCGCCTTGTGCTTGTCCGACTCCTCTGAGGTCGCTGACGTACGCAGCGGCAGGTGCGCCGCGACCAGCGTTGTGATGCCGTCGACCGTTCGCTGACGGATCGACATCCACGGCGTGCGGCCCTCCCCTTCGGCCTGGCACACCCCGTCCTCGTGGTGCTCCAGGCACTCCAGCAACTGCCGGTCCCGTTCTCCGACCGGCCGGGTGATTTCCTCCAGCAGGCCGGGCCGGTCCTCATGACCGAGATCTGCGTGGGTGAGATGGACGACGATCTCGTAGCCCGTGTGCCAGACGCCGTTGGCCATTCATCGAGACTACGAACCCTGGCCTCCCGGCGCTAGAACGCCTGCAACGGCGGTCGCCGCTGCTCAGAACAGTGTTCGGGGCGCGTACCTCTGCCCCGGCGCATGCCCCTGCGCCGGCCGCACCGTCGTGCGTGCCCTGCGGATCCTGCCGCCCGACGTCGCCCCGACACCGATCCCGGACGCGCGCGCCGACCGCCGCCGGGCCTCCAGGCAGGCAATGCAGCTGAAACGCGACGACGCCTCCTTGAGGCGGCCACGGCGGAGTTCGCCGAGCGAGGGATCGTAGGCGCGCGGACGGACCGCATCGCCGCCGGTGCATGCTGCGGCAAGGCGCTCATCTTTCACTACTTCACGAGCGAGGACCCCCTGGGCGGCTCGGTCTGGACGAGAAGGGAGAGGCTTCGCTTATGGCGGCTCGCAGACGAGCTTCTGGCCGCGGCACCGGAGCAGGCGGAGGCTGTGCTGCGCCGCTGGTGCTGCGAGGCAATGCTCGACACCGACCCGGCCGGCCCGGGGCGTACGGGACGCTCGCCGAGGAGCCGGCGCTGCCCTGCTACAGCTTCACGGCCTCACCCCCGGCCGCCGGAGTACTGCGCCCGTTGCGTGATCCGGAGACGCCGGAACTGGACGAGAACGACGACGGGAGTGCTCAGGGAACGGCCTCTGGGGGCCTGTGACGGCCGGCGTGTCCGGGCGGACCCGGACTCGTTCACCGGGCGTGATCAAGAACAGAATCCCGTCGATCACCTGCCGGTGATCCCGCCACCTGCCGGTGATCCCGCCACCTGCCGGTGATCCCGCCACCTGCCACAACGCCTGTTGCTGACCGGCAGGAACGGCCGCAGCCGTTCCCACTCGGCGTCCGTGAGATCACCCCGCCCTATATCCGCATCAGCGACCCGAGGACGAAGTAGCCACATGATCGGCCGGACAAGATCTAGCTAGGCGCGCTTGCAGGCCTCGTTGATGTGGGTGCCGTTGGTTATCCCGAGCTCCAGCAGTTTCGCGGTACATAAGGGATGGGCGCCGCCGAGGAACGTGCCGTGGCTGCATGCCGACCGAACGCCGCCCCCGACGATGTAGCCCTTGCCGGCCAGGTAGTTCGTGCACTGGCTCTGCGTGGCCTGTGCCGAGGTGGCGGTCGCCAGTGGTACTCCCACTGCTCCCAGGGTCATCGCCATGGCGATCAGGGCTCGTTTCATCTTCATGTGTTCTCCCCGCTGAGCCCCGGGCGCTTCCCGGGGACTGGTGGTGACGGGATCAATGTTGCCGTGGTGTCGCCAGAGCGTCGTTGGCGTGGAGGCCGGACTTCTTGACGATGCGTCTACATCGCAATGCCGGTTGCGGGCATCGTTGTTGGCCTCGTATCCGTGGGCGAATCGGCGTGGACCTGGTGCCGGTAGTCGCGGGGCGCGAGGCCGTATGCGGTAGTGAAGGCGCGGGTGAAGGCTGCGTGGTGGGTGAAGCCCCAGCGGGCGGCGATGCGGTGGACAGGGACCGTGTACTGGGTCCGGTCGGCAAGGTCGCGGCGGGCGTGTTCCAGGCGCTGGTGACGTATCCAGGCCGAGACGGTGAGGTCCTGGTTCCGGAAGAGGCTGTGCAGGTAGCTGGTTGAGATGTTGTGCGCGGCAGCGATCGCGCCGGGTGTGAGAGCCGGGTCGTGCAGCTGGTGCTGGATGAATGTCCGGATGCGCAGGGGCAGGGTCCGGCGGTGAGTCTCGGGCGGTAGGTCGTCGTCGGCATCGAGGTAATGGGCCAGCGTGGCGGTGAACAGATCGATCAGGATCGTCTCCAGCCGCTGTTCGTCGGAGGGCTTGTAAGAGCCGCTGTCGTCGGCGAGGCGGGCCAGGAAGCCGGCGAGCTGTGCGCCCATCCCTTCCTGTGCCGACATCCGGCGGGTCAGCAGTCGGCCGACGGCGTGCGGGGGCAAGGGCACGAGTGTCTTGGGCACTTCGAGCCCCACGCCGCGAAGGGGCCCGCCGGATACACGGCATTCATAGGGTTGTGAGGTGTCAACGACGTACATCTCGTTGGCGCCGTGCACGGCTTCGCGCCCGGCCTGTGAGATGGCCATCGAACCATTCATCGGCAAGGAGAGGTGGTAGTTCTCCGGATCGGACTGCCGGATCAGTTTGGGAGTCCGCCGACAGCGCATCGGCCGCTGCATATCTCCCGGCCAGATCGAGAGGGAACCGAGTTGGAGGAGTCTCGTCTCCGCGCGGAATGTGGAGTCGTAGTCACTGTTCATGTCCATGGGACATAGCAGCCGGGTCATGCACTCACGCCAGTATCCGAATCGCTCCGCCGCGGGCACTCCCTCAGTCCGGAACACCGTCTCGATCATCGCCTTCTCCTCTCGCGAGAGGGGCGCGGCGCTGGTTCGTACGGCGGGGCCCATGGACCCCAGTAGCCGCAGACTCCATGGAACCGGGCTTCCATAGTGCACTCCTTTACCCCGTCGTTGCTGGTGGTTGTGCCTCTGGGACGGGACAGCCCCCGCACGTTGTGACACGAACGAAGGTGATCTGCGTCTCCCCTCCCGCCCCGCGGCAGGGAGCATCCACGCCGACGCTCAGGTCCGCTGCCGTGACGTCGCCCCGAGCCTCAACAACGCCGCCTGGACCGCATCGAACGCGTCACAGCAGTATTGAACAGCCTGGAGCGCGACGGCCCCGGTCACCGTCGCCGGGGTCGCCTCCCGAGCCGGGGTACTCGGCGGAGGTCGCGGAGTTGCCCGAGTGTGACCGCGAGCTCGTTGCGGAGGACGCAAACACCCTGCTCAACTCGTGGTTGAGATCAAAGAGTCCAGATAAGGCGTTGCTCGTCGGTCAGGAACGCCACCGGACTCCGCCCCTCCCCATCGCTGCTCGCTGTGACGACGCTCTCCTTGAGTCACATGATCGGCAGAGCTGGAACCCGGGTCGGCGCACGGCTGACGCCGGTCACCGGCCCGCGTGGCCGGCGGTGTTGTCCAGGCGACGGTGAAGTCGCCCGCCGGGTCGCGGGTGGGCAGGAGCAGCGGTTCGACGGCGGTCCGGTCGGGGCGTCGGCAGGTCCTCGACGGCAAGGACCCGACCGCTCATGGTGCCGATCAGGGCCCCGCCGCCACCTGCTCACCGGGACGGGATTTCCGGCAAGGGCAGGGGCCGGCCGCCTTGACGCAGATGCCGTCCACGGGCCTCCGCATCCACCGTCACACTGCGACGGACAACGGCAGCGGGCCGCTTCGCCTGCGTGTCCACGGCATCGTCTGCCTGGCCCCGGACTCGCTGATACACAACTGAGCGGCTGCCGCGCCGAGCCTGATACGCGGGCGAGACCCTCCGGAGGGCCACTGGGTCCAGGCTCGATGCCGGACGGGACAGCCCACTGCTGTCCTCAGCACCAGCCCGCCGGAGCGATGGCGACGGCAGACGCAAGGGGAGCCACGCATGCACACGTCGACAGGCCGAAGGGCGGCCGCCGCCCTGACGGCGGGGATCGCGCTGACCGCGGCCCTTGTAACACCCTTTCCGGCACAGGCCGTCGTGGGTGGCACCGAGTCCACGCAGGCCTACTCGTTCATGGGCTCGTTCCAACTGTCCTACCCCGCCCCGCCGCGCCCGGACAAGCACGGCTGCGGGGTCGAGGTCCTCGCGCCGCAATGGGTCCTGACCGCCAGCCACTGTGCCGGCCGCAACCCGACCAATGCGAAGGCGGGGGTCCCACGTGGCTGGAAGGTCCGGGTCGGGTCACTGGACACCACCTCCGGCGGCGAGGTCGCCGAGGTCGACCACTACTACCGGCTGGCGACCAGTCGCGATGAAGGAGGGTTCTGGGGCCGCGACCTCGCGTTGATGCACCTGCGGACCCCGGTTCGGGCCAAGCCGGTGCGGATCGCCTCGACCACGCCGCCGGACAACACACCCGTCCGTATCATGGGCTGGGGCATGACCTGCGACGACAGCACCAATCCGGCGTGTTTCCCCACGCGGCTGCGGGAGGCCGACACCGTGGTGCAACCGATCTCGGCGTGTCCGTCACACGCGGCCGGCGGAGAGTTGTGCGTCGGTAGCGCCGACGGCAGCGTCGCCGCCACGAATATGGACTCCGGCGGTCCCGCGCTGGTCCGCGAGGGCGGTCAGTGGGCCGTGGCCGGTGTGGTCAGCGGCCCCGACGAGAGCGGCAAGACGCTGTACTCCGATGTCACCAGGCACGCCGACTGGATCAACGGCATCATTACGGGCACCGACGTGCCCCCCGATGATCCGATCCCGGACATGGAAGGGTCGGCGGACCTGAGCGGCTGTGCGGGCTCGGTGGTCCGTACCCCCGCCTCCCGTCCGCAGGACCCGGCGCTGTTGCTGACCAACGGTCACTGTGTGCAAGGACAGTGGCCCGCGCCCGGAGCCGCGCTGGTGGACCAGCCTGCCGACCGCGAGGTGCCCATCGCCGACCCTCAGGGCTATCCGCAGACCACGGCCCGTGCGAAACGGCTGGTGTACGCGACGATGACCGGCACCGACATCGCGCTCTACCGCCTGGACAAGACCTACGCGCAGTTGACTGCCGAAGGCGCGAAAGTCTTCCAGCTCGCGTCCGTCCCCGTGCGCACAGGCGACCCACTGACCGTGGCTTCCGTCGGCGCCCGCTACCACTGCACCGCCGAGGCCGTAGTCCCGCACCTGCGGGAAGGCGGCTACCAGCTGGACAACTCAATCCGCTACACCACAAGCGACGACTGCGCCCCCTGGCACGGCGACTCCGGTTCGGCTCTGCTGGCCCCCGACGGCACCACTGTCGTGGGAATCCACAACACCCACAACGACGACGGCGAGCAATGCACCGACAACAACCCCTGCGAAGTAGGCCCGAACGGGGAAGTGACCTCCACGAAGGGTCGCAGCTATGGCCAGCAGCTTTACATGATCGCTGACTGTCTGGCCAAGGGATCGAAACTGGACCTGTCCCGCCAGGGCTGCACCCTCACCGGTGCCCCGCCCCGTCCCGACGACCGCGACAGTCATCTCGGTGACCAGGACCCGAACCACAGCCCCCGGACCCGCGAACCCTGACCGGCAGCATCACCGGCGAACCCGGCGCCGGCGTATGCGTGGTGGAGGCGGAATTCGGCAGGGCGGGATGCCCTGTCGCATGATGGACCTCCAGCAACTACGTCCGATGGGGAGAGATGTCGGATCCAGTGGCCGGGGGAACCGCCCTGGTGCCCGTGGCGATCCTGCTCGTGGAGGACGACGAAGTGATCCGCAGATCGGTCACCTTGGCACTGGAGCGCTACGGCTACCGCGTCACCTCCGCCGGTGACGGCCTGACCGGACTCGAACTGTTCCGGGAGGGCCGCCACGATCTGCTACTGCTGGACATGATGCTGCCCGCCCTCGACGGCATCGGGCTGTGCCGCCGGGTCAGGGAGACCAGCATGGACCCGATCCTGATGATGTCCGCGCGCGGCGACGCCCTGGACGTGGTCTCCGGCCTGGAGGCGGGCGCCGACGACTACGTGGTCAAACCCGTCGACACCGCGGTGCTGGTGGCCCGGATCCGCTCGCTGCTGCGGCGGGCGACCTTCAACCCCGCCACCGCCCCGGCCGTACCGCACCACCCCCCGACCGAGCCGGTGGGCGGTGCGGCACCGCCGGAGGATTCCGGTCGCCCGGGCGAGCACGCTCCGCTGGTCTTCGGCGACCTGACCATCGACACCGCCGGCCTTGAGGTGTTCCGGGCGGGCGAACCGGTTGCGCTGGCCCCCACCGAGCTGCGGCTCCTGCTGGAGTTCGCCGCGAACCCCGGCGTCGTTCTGGACCGGCACATGCTGCTGCGCAACGTGTGGGACTACGGCTGGGACGGCGACAGCCGCGTGGTCGACCTGTGCGTCCAGCGGCTGCGGAGGAAGATCGGAGCCGAGCGGATCCAGACCGTCCGCGGCTTCGGCTACAAGTTGCGGCGCTGACGTGGGCATCCCGCGCGACCTGCTGAACTGGCGTTCACTGCGCTGGAAGATCGCTGTGCTTGTCGCCGTGGCCTGCTGCGCCATCGCGCTGACCGTCGGGGTGCTGGTCCACCGCAGCACCCTGGCCCGGTCCCTGAACGACGGCAGGGCCAAGGCCGTGACGCAGCTGTCCCGAGACCTGCAGGACCACGAACGGGACGCCACCACGCCCGACTCGCTTCGGATGTCGCCCGGGTCCATGCCCGTCGAACTGGTGCGCCGACTCCGCGGCCCGCAGGGGCTGAGGGACGGGTATGCCACCTGGTACGACAGTGACGGCCCCGGGGACCACCCCTCGATGTGGGCGGCACAAACGTACCGGGGCAGCCCCGTGGCGGTGGAGGTCGACATGACACCCGACCTGCTCGCCCGGCGCGCCCTGGACCGGCACATGTGGAAGTACTCCCTGCTCGCGCTGGCCGTCGTCGTACCGCTGTCGGCGCTCGCCGCGGAACTGCCCAACCGCAGGCTTCGGCGGGCGGCACGGACCGCACGGCGGATCACGGCCGGTGACCTGGCCGCCAGGACCGGGGCCGGCCGCGGCAGCGACGAGATCGCCGAGATCTCCGCCACCGTCGATTCGATGGCCGACAGCCTGCTCGGGCGGCTCCTGGCCGAGCAGCACTTCACCGCCGACGTGGCCCACGAACTGCGTACCCCGCTGATGGGTCTGGTCACCGCGAGCGGGCTGCTCCCCGAGGGGGAGGCCACGGATCTGGTCAGAGACCGGGTAGGGGTGCTGCGGACCCTGGTGGAGAACCTGCTGGAGATCTCCCGGCTCGACGCGGGCGCCGAACAGGCCGACACCCAGCCGGTACCGCTCGGTGAGCTGGTGACGGAATCCGTACGGCGCACCGGGCTGCGGACACGGCTCACCACGTCCGGCGCCCTGACCGCCCAGACCGACCCGCGTCGGCTCGACAGGATCGTCACCAACCTGGTCGTCAACGCCCACCGGCACGGTCGCGCACCCGTCGAGGTCGAGGTGGCGGGGACCTGCGTTACCGTACGGGACCACGGCCCGGGCTTCCCCCGTCAGCTGCTCACCGACGGACCCCAACGGTTCCGCACCGGCGCGTCCGAACGCGGCCGGGGCCACGGCCTCGGACTGACCATCGCGCTCGGCCAGGCCCGGGTCATCGGGGCGTCGCTGTCCTTCGCCAAGGCGCCCGACGGCGGGGCCGTCGCCACGCTCCGCCTCCCGCCTGCCGACTGACACGTCCGACGGCATTGGAAAGACGTCACTGGCACCGCGACTGCCGAAACCTCATCCGCCCTGGCGAGAGGGGGGCGGTCTAGCACTGTCGTCAGGTTCGCGGCGAGGGCCTCGGCGAGTGTGTCGATGGCGTAGGCGGCGTCCTCGACCGCGCCCGTGCTCCAGGTCCCCGGCGTCACCGTGTCGGCCGGCTCGCACGCCGCATCGGCCACTGGCCCCGCCGTTCGCCAGATGCCACAGAGTAGCCACGCCGGTGATCGATGAAAATCACACCGCCGTCACAGGCGCAAGGCGGCTGCTACGGGCAGGTGGTCGCTTCCGGTGCGCGGCAGCGTTCGGGCCGAGACCGGGGTGACGCCCTTGACGAGGATCCGGTCGATCCGCGCCACCGGGAACGCAGCGGGCCGGCTGAACCCGACACCGTCGCCCGCCGCTTCCTGAGCCGATCGCAGCTGTGCGGTCAGCGGGCGCAGTGCCGTGTCGTCGCTCGTGCCGTTGAAGTCGCCCACCACCACGACCCGGGGCAGCGACTCGGCCCGTACGGCGTCGGCGAGCTTCCTGGCCGCTTCGTTGCGCCGGTCCGTGCCGAGGCCCGTGGTCAGGTGCACTCGTACCGATGCAAGGTGGGCAGGGCGAGCAGGTCGGCGCCCGAGGCACCGGCTTGTCACCGCTCCACCACTCTCATCACAAGCGGGCCAGCGGCTCAACAAGTTTTCAACCAGGCAAAAGGTGATGCGCCAAAGCCAGTGCCGCCACTGGGGGCTGCTTGAAGACGCATCGTCAAGACGTCTGGACTCGCGGCCAACGACGTCCCGCCGGCACCACGGCAGTATCGGCCCCATCAACACCACCAGCCTCAGGAAAGCGCCCGAGGCCCAACGGAGGGAAAACATGAACGTGAAACGAGCACGACGGATCAACACGCGAGTTACCCGGACGGTCGCAGGGGCGACAGCCGCACTCACCGCTGTCGTCGGTTTGAGTCTGGCGACCGCCGGCCCCGCCACAGCTGCGGAGAGCGGCAGCTGGCGACCTTACGGGAACACGAATCCGATCACCTCCAGCTCCAGTCTCTGGCGTTGCGCCAGAACGATCCACATCGAGACCGACGTGCTCGCTCAGGTCTGCGCGGTCAGGGCGTCGAACGGGAACGGGAACGGCGTACAAGGGGCGGTGATCGTGCGTAACGAACGATCTGGTTCCTACCGTGCGACAGCGGCCATGGACCTGGCGAACTCCAGCGGTTACCTGAACAAGTGGACATGCTCGTCATCGGGGGTGGGGGCGAAGTCCTGGTCGGTGTGCTTCGGACGGACCATCAACCATGCTGCCCCGGTGGACTCGGCAGGCGAGATCAACGGTGTATCACTCGGCATTTCCCCGAGCGTCTGAACCGGAGCTTGTCGAGGTGGCCTGAGCCCTGCGGGGCTCCCCACCTCTGTCATGCCCGTTGACGGTAGGAATCGTGAAAGAAACGGACGTGACCAATCATTGGGACCCGTGGGTCCCCGTGGGCTGCTGCGCCGGCATCCGTGGAGAAAGCTGGGGAGGATGGGTGGCCTGCCAGCGTTTCCCTCTACGCGGCAGGTCCTTCTGTGGGCCCAGACTCTTCGCCGGCCGGACGGTCGTAGCGGCGGAGGACGAGGTGTCAGGCATCAGGACTCCTCGTCGAGGGGCGGGAGGCCAGGGACCTATGGAAGCCTCGGGCTGTCGCCGGCGCCGCCTGCGAAACTGTGTCAGGCGCCACCTCGTTGGCAGCAGGGCCGGCCTTCGGGGCCACCCTGCCGTCGGCCTGGCCGAGGAGAAGCAGGACTCGCGCGGCCATTCCTGCCGACCGGAGGCGGCGTAGGAGTAGCCATTGTCGACGGACCGGGCCGCCCCTGAGCTTCACGTTTTTCGTCCGCTGCGACGCGTGTGGCGGCCACTCCGGCGGCGGGGCGGGTTCTCCGGCGGCCTACCGCACCTGGATATCGGCCTTCGCCTCGGCCATCGGCGGGCGACCGG
>NZ_JAMHJQ010000011.1 GCF_023534745.1 Streptomyces sp. 35G-GA-8 | reverse complement strand
GCCGGCACCCGCCGTGCCGCCGGCACCCGCCCCGCCGCCCGCGCCCGCCCCGCCCGCGCCGCCGCTCCCCGCGTCGGCGCGCAGCGCGTACCCCACACCCCGCACCGTGTGGACCAGCCGGGGTTCTCCGCCGCTCTCCGTCTTCCGGCGCAGATACATCACGTACACATCCAGGGAGTTGGAGCTCGGCTCGAAGTCGAAGCCCCACACCGCCTTGAGGATCTGCTCCCGGGTCAGCACCTGCCTCGGGTGCGAGAGGAACATCTCCAGCAGGGTGAATTCGGTACGGGTCAGCTCCACCCGGCGGGATCCGCGCGTCACTTCGCGCGTCGTCAGGTCCATCCGCAGATCGGCGAAGGACAGCACATCGTCGTCGGGCTGATCGCCGGGCGAGGCCGCCGCGTACGAGCTGCGTCGCAGCAGGGCGCGGATCCGGGCGAACAGTTCGTCCAGCTCGAAGGGTTTGACCAGGTAATCGTCGGCGCCCGCGTCCAGCCCCGTGACCCGGTCACCGACCGTGTCGCGGGCCGTCAGCATCAGGATCGGCACCTTCGAGCCGCTGCCCCGGAGCCTGCGGGCCGCCGTCAGGCCGTCCATCCGGGGCATCTGGATGTCGAGGACGATCAGATCGGGACCGTAGGCCGCGGCCTTGCCGAGCGCGTCGACCCCGTCGACGGCGACCTCGGTCCCGTATCCGTCGAAGGCGAGGCTTCGCTGGAGGGCCTCGCGTACGGCGGGCTCGTCGTCGACGATCAGGATCCGCTGAGGATCGCCTTCGGCGGCACTCATGTCGCTACTACCTCGTCAGTCGGCTCGGTGAAACGGTCGGTGAAACGGTCGGGCAATGGTGGGGCAACGGTCGCGCAAGGTCAACGGTCGCACGACCCGGCACGCGGCCGGTGCCGGCCGGGCGCGGTCCGTACCACCAGCGTCGCACGCTCGCTCCACGACGGCTCGCGCCCGGTGGCTCGTACCGCGTCCCTCCCCCCGGGGATCAGCTGGTGCCGCCGGAGCGCAGCGCCGAGAGGTCCGACTTGACGGTGTTGACGGGGATGGCGAAGCCCAGACCCACGCTGCCGGCGCCGGAGCTGCCGGACCCGGACGCCGAACTCGGCGCGTACATCGCGGAGTTGATGCCGATGATCTCGCCGTTCATATTGATCAGCGCGCCACCCGAGTTGCCCGGGTTGAGGGAGGCGTCCGTCTGGAGCGCCTTGTACGTGGTCTTCGAGGAGCCGGTGTCCCCGTTGAACTGCTGCCCGCCGAACTCGAACGGCCAGTTCCCCCCGCCCCGCTGCGGCAGCTGCTGCCCCTGGTCCTCGTCCTTGGCCACGGTGACATCGCGGTTGAGCGCCGAGATGATGCCGCTGGTGACGGTGCCGGTCAGACCCTCGGGGGAGCCGATCGCCACGACCTGGTCACCGACCTTCACCTGGTCGGAGTTGCCGAGCGTGGCCGTCTTGAGGCCGCTCGCGCCCTCCAGCTTGATCAGCGCGAGATCCTTGTCCGCGTCGGTGCCCACGACCTGGGCGGTATAGGTCTTCCCCGTGCTGAGCTGGACCTTTATCGAGGAGGCACCGGAGATCACATGGTTGTTCGTGACGATTTCGCCGTCGGACGTGATGATCACGCCCGAGCCGGTGGACTCACCGCTCGTGGAGGTCGCGTTGATCTCGACGATGGCGGGTGCCACGGCCTGGGCGACCCCGGCCACCGTCCCCGCGCTGCTCTGCGAGACGGTGGTCCCGCTGACCGACGTGCCGGCACTGTCGGTGCCGCCGCCGGCGTAGTTCCCGACCAGCGCCGCCGTACCACCGCCGACGACCGCGGCGGCGATCGCCACGGCGGCGAGCAGCGCCACCGGACGCCTCGCGCGCCGGTGAGTGGTGACGGCGCCGTCGGCCGGAACGGTAGGACCGTACGAGGGCGGCGGCGGGAACGCCGAGCCCTGGAACCCCTGCCCCTGGAAACCCTGGGCGGGGTGCTGCTGTTCACTGCCTTCGTCGCCGCTGCCGCGGTAGTAGTCCGTCATGAATACGACTGTCGGCGGCGTACATGAGAACCGGCTGAGGAGGCCCTGAGAAGGGCAACAAAACCGCGTATGCCCTATATAAAGACCAGTGCTTCCGCTCAGGCGTCACAGCGATCTCCGCCCTCCGCCTCGGGGGACCGCCACCGCGCCCACACCATTTTGCCGACGCCGACGCGATCAGCCACACCCCACTCGTCGGCCAACGCGTCCACGATCAGGAGCCCGCGCCCGTCGCACGCGTCCACGTCCTCCGCACGCCGGGTCGGCCGGGCGGGGGACGCGTCATGGACCTCGATACGCAGACCACGGGGCATCGGTAGCCGAACCTGGATGTATCGCGTCTCGATCTCGCGCCCTGGCGATGCGCGCGCGTGACGCACCGCGTTCGTCAAAAGCTCCGACAGCACAAGAACCGCCGCATCCTCCAACGCCGACAGCCCCCACGCTGCCAGCGCCTTGCGTAACTCCAGCCGCGCCGGCCCGACGCAGCTCGGATGACGATTCCATCGCAGTACCACGGCGCCGTTGTCCTGATCCTGTAGACGCCTCATTCGGAGACCTCCACCAATGAGGTCTGCGCCGCTCGAACGAAGTGCGGAATCGTCGAGGGCGATAAGCCCGGCAGTGGAGGCTCGAATGGATGAACGAAGAGTGCACTCAATGTCCGCGCTCCTTCAAAGCGTTGGCCGCGCCCCGGCTCGCACCTCTGCCGCGTCGCGGACAGAGGCCCGGTGCGTCGCCGTCTGGTCCTGAGCTGTACGATCCCCAGGAACATACTGCTATTCGCGAAAAGCGGCAAGATGGCCGAAGGCTGTGAGTGGCGAGGGCTCACTTACCGTGTAGAGCAGCAAGGTCGAGGTCGTGCCAGCAGCACAGGAGGACGTCATGAGCGCCGCGGAATGGGTCAGCACCTCCATGCCGTATCTGACACCGCGTGGTGAGGGACAACCCGAGGCGTGGGGCGCGGAGTTGGCGGCGCGGGGGCGGCGGGGTGGTCAGCGGATCGTCGCTGCGGGCGAGGTGGCGGCGTCGGACGAGGTGGCCGGATCGCTCGGGGTCGGCGTAGGCGAATCGGTCGTTGTGCGGAGGCGCGTGATGTTCCTGGAGGACCTGCCCTGCGAGCTGACCGACACGTACTACCCCGCTTCCATCGCACGCGGCACGCGTCTCGCCGGGACGGCGAAGATCCCTGGCGGTGCCGTCACTCTCCTCGCCGAGCTGGGGTACGTCGGTGTACGCGTCCGGGAGGATGTGACCGCCCGGATGCCCACGGAGGAAGAATGCGAAGCACTGCGCGTCGAACCGGGCGAGCCGGTGCTTCGCCTGAGCCGGGTCACGTTCGACAGGGAGGACCGGCCCATCCAACTGGACAAGATGACCATGCCCGCACACCGGCAGCGGCTGCGTTACGAGATGAGGATCGGATGACGACCGTGCCCCGCCCCGGAGAGGACGCGGAGATGAGTGGGTACGACCGCCGGTCGCTCCATGAGCGGATCGCCGCCGATCTGCGCGACGAGATCATGACCGGGGATCTCGCCCCCGGCGCCAGCCTGCCGTCCACCGTGCGGCTCAAGGAGAGATTCGGCGCCTCGAACGCCACGGTGCAGAAGGCCCTGGGACTCCTCAAGGACGAGCGACTGGTCGTCGGCCGTGCGGGCGCCGCCGTGACCGTACGGGAACACCGGCAGCTGACCGTGCGCCCGGCCTCGTCCATGGCCCCGGCCGACACCGGTGAGCCCTACCGCTGGCTCGCCGAGACCGCGAAGCGTGGTGGAAAGGCCCGGAGCAGGCTCCTCGCCGTCGCCGAGATCACTCCGCCCGCGGATGTCTCGGCGGCCCTGCGCCTGCCCGACGGCGGTACGGCGCTCCTCCGCCACCAGGTGCTCACACTCGACGACGAGCCGGTGGAACTGGTGCACGCCTACTACCCGTTGGGCATCGCCCGAGGCACCGCGCTGATGGAACACCGCCGGATCAAGGGCGGAACGCCCACTCTCCTGGCCGGACTGGGCCACTTGCCCCGGCTCAGCGTCGACCATGTTTCCGCCCGCATACCTACGCGTGAGCAGTACGAAGCACTCCGGTTGCCCGGCGATCTGCCGGTGCTGCGGACCCTGCGCGTGGTGTACGCCGACGACGAGCAGCCCATCGAGGCCACGGTGATGGCCAAGGCGGGTCATTTGTACGAGCTGCGGTACGAGTTCACGCCCGAGTGACCGCCGGCCCAGGGAAGTGACCGCCGTCCCAGGGGAGTGACCACCGGCCCGGCGACCGGACGGGACGCGGACCGCAGTGCCGCGGCTACGCGCAGCCGCACGACCGCCGCACGATCAGGGCCGACGGGAACTGCTTCACCCGTTCCCGTCGCGACCCCGCCACCCGCAGACCGTCGTCCAGTACGAGATCCACCGCCGCCCGCGCCATCGCCGGCCGGTCGGAGGAAACCGTCGTCAGCGGCGGGTCCGTGAGGCCGGCTTCCTTGACGTCGTCGAAGCCGGCCACGGCCAGTTCGCCGGGGACGTCGATCCGCAGCTCGCGGGCGGCCCGCAGGACGCCGATCGCCTGGTCGTCGGTGGAGCAGAAGATCGCCGGCGGCCGGTCGGGGCCCGAGAGCAGTTCCAGCGCGACCTCGTACGCGTCGTACCGGTTGTACAGCGCCCGGAAGAGGCGACCCTCCACCGGCCGCCCGGCCTCCAGCATCGCCCGGCGCCAGCCCTCGACGTGGTCGGTCACCGGGTCGCCGATGACCGGGGTGGACTCGACCCCGCCGAGGCAGGCCACGTACGGATGGCCGTGCTCCAGCAGATGACGGGTGGCGAGCTGGGCGCCGCCGATGTCGTCCGTGACGACCGCCACGTCGTCGATGCCCTCCGGCCGCTCGTGCAGCAGCACGACCCGGGCGTCCCACGCCTCTATCTCGGCCGCCGCGCGCTCGCTCGGGCCCTGGCTGACCAGGATCAGCCCCGACACCCGCATGCCCAGGAAGGCCCGCAGATAGTGGACCTCGCGCTCATTGCGGTAGTCGGAGTTGCCTACGAGCACCATTTTCCCGCGCTCGGCCGCGGCCTGTTCGACCGCGTGCGCCATCTCCGCGAAGAAGGGCTGTCTCGCGTCCGGCACGACGACCCCTATGAGGTCGGTCCGCCGCGAGGCCATCGCCTGGGCGACCCGGTCGGGCCGGTAGCCCAGCTCCTTGATCGCGGCGACCACCCGCTCACGCGTGGCCGGAGCGACCGGCCTCGGTCCGTTGTTGATGACATAGCTGACGACAGCGGTGGACGTACCCGCCAGTCGTGCCACATCGTCCCGCGTCACCTTGGCCACGCGCGGAGTCTACGCGTGGTGACCTACCGCTTGGCAGGTCGCACGGCACTTTCTTGTGTCGCGTCCAGTCCGGCGGCCGTGTCGTCGTCCCCGGGGTCCTCGGCCTTCTCGTGCCGGGGCTCGGGGTGGGAGCCATGGTGGGACCTGGTGTGCGACCCGGTGTGGGCCCCGTTCTGGGACGGTCGCGCCCCGGCGTTCGCCCGCGTTCCCTCCGTCGTCCGGTCCGTCTTCTCCGCGCCGCGCTCGCTCTTGTCCGGGGTGACGAAGCGGTAGCCGACGTTTCGGACGGTCCCGATCAGCGACTCGTGCTCGGGGCCGAGCTTCGCGCGCAGCCGCCGTACGTGGACGTCGACCGTCCGCGTACCGCCGAAGTAGTCGTAGCCCCAGACCTCTTGGAGCAGCTGGGCCCGGGTGAAGACCCGACCGGGGTGCTGCGCGAGGTACTTGAGCAGCTCGAACTCCTTGAAGGTCAGGTCGAGGACCCGGCCCTTGAGCTTCGCGCTGTAGGTCGCCTCGTCGACCGACAGATCACCGTTGCGGATCTCCATCGGGGAGTCGTCGGTCGAGATCTGCTGACGGCCCATCGCGAGCCGCAGCCGGGCCTCGACCTCGGCCGGACCCGCGGTGTCGAGCAGTACGTCGTCGATGCCCCAGTCCGCGGTGACGGCGGCGAGACCGCCCTCCGTCACGACGAGGATCAGCGGGCAGCCCGGTCCGGTGGACCGCAGCAACTGGCAGAGCGACCGCACCTGCGGAAGGTCGCGTCGGCCGTCGATCAGGATGACATCGGCACCAGGGGTGTCGACAAGAGCGGGCCCCTCGGCGGGGGCCACCCGCACGTTGTGGAGCAGCAGTCCGAGCGCCGGCAGCACCTCCGTCGAGGGCTGGAGTGCGTTGGTCAGAAGCAGCAGAGAACTCATCGCCGCCCACCTGCCTCGGCCGGACTGTTGTCATACACGGTTCGCTTGCCCATTACGTCGGTTCCTCCTCGGTCCCTGCGAGGACGTATGCGGCACTGCTGGTCACTGCTATTCACAGCTCTTCACTGCGTTTCCTGCGTGGCGCCGACCGCGGTTCCCTCGCCCTGAGGCCCGCGGCCGTAGCCGTGGCTGCAGCCGAAATGCGTGATGTCCGTGTCTTCCGTCTATGTCATCTGTCTGTAACAACGGACGGGAAACACAAAAGGACCCGGGGGCTACATTGCCCGGATCCTCTTCGCAGCAGAATAACCCACATGTGCTCGGTGCCAGAGGGTCAATCCCGCAGATCACCAGATTCCCCGCGCGCCCGGAGCACCCGGCGCACGGTCCTCAGGACCGCGGACGGGGTCCCCATCGAGGCGGTGTACGAGCCGTGTACGGCGGGTTTCGGGCCGGATTTCCGGGCGGGCGGCGGGACCGCCATCGTGCTCGCACACGGGTTCACCGGGTCAGTGGACAGGCCGGCCGTACGACGGGCGGCACGGGTGTTCGCGCAGCGTGCGGCCGTGGTCACCTTCTCCTTCCGCGGACACGGCCGCTCGGGCGGTCGCTCCACGGTCGGCGACCGCGAGATCCTCGATCTGGCGGCGGCCGTGGAATGGGCCCGCGCGCTGGGCCATTCGCGTGTCGTGACCGTCGGCTTCTCCCTGGGCGGGTCCGTCGTGCTGCGCCATGCCGCGTCGCACAGGGGGCGCACAGGTGCGCGGACCGACGCCGTGGCCGCCGTGAGTGCCCCCGCGCGCTGGTACTACCGGGGTACGGCCCCGATGCGGCGCCTGCACTGGGTGGTGACGCGGCCCCTGGGCCGGCTCGTCGGCCGCTACGGACTGCGTACCCGTATCGATCACCGGGACTGGAACCCGGTGCCGCTCTCCCCGGTGGAGTCGGTACCGCTGATCGCGCCGGTCCCGCTGCTCGTCGTACACGGCGACCGCGACCCGTACTTCCCGCTGGACCACCCCCGCGCGCTGGCCGGGGCCGCGGCTCCGGGCGCCGCCGAGCTGTGGCTCGAACCGGGCATGGGCCATGCCGAGAACGCCGCCGACGACGCGCTGCTCGACCGTCTCGGGGAGTGGCTGACGGAGGCGCGACGGCCGTCGGCCATCATGGGAGCCGACGAAAGGAGCGCCGCCATGGCATCGGGCACGATTCGCTACTGGGCCGCGGCCAAGGCCGCCGCGGGCACGGCGGAGGAGCCGTACGCGGCGGACACCCTGGCCGACGCGCTCGCCGCCGCGCGGGTGCGACACCCGGGCGAACTGGTCCGCGTACTCCAGAGGTGTTCCTTCGTCGTCGACGGTGACCCTGTGGGGACCCGTGGACATGAGACCGTACGGCTTGCCGAGGGCGGCACGGTCGAGGTGCTCCCGCCGTTCGCAGGAGGGTGAATCCCAGCACATGAGCGACGACGATCAGCAGTATCGAGATCAGCAGTATCGATACGGCCAGGGTCAGGGCCAGGGGTACGGCCAGGGTCCCTACGGAGACCAGGGGCAGTACGGCGGCCAGGGGCAGGGTCAGGTGCAGTACGACCAGTACGGCCGACCGCAGCAGCCGTCCTACGGCGCGAACGGTGCGTACCAGGGGCAGGCCCAGGCCCAGGTCCCGGACCCGGGCGCCTCCCAGGGCCAGGGCTGGGCCGAGCCCACGTACCAGCCGGGGGCCCACCATGAGCCCGCGGCGCAGACGTGGCAGGGCCAGACCTGGGACACCCAGTACCAGCCGCACGTCCAGCCGCAGGGCCAGCAGCCGCACGGCCAGCAGCCGCACGGCCAGGCTCACGCGTACCGGCCCCAGCCTCAGCAGGCCGCCGCCGACACCGCGTATCTGCCGCCTCAGGGCGCCTACCCGCTGCCCCCGGAGGTCCCCTCGGGGGTGCCGTCGGAAGTGCCGTCGCCCGCCTCGGCGCCGTACGCGCCCCAGGCCCCGGCCCAGGCCCCGGCCGTCCCGCCCTCCGTCGCCGCCGCACCCGGCGCGACACCTCCCGGCTCCACCGACGGCTACAGCGCGCCCACCACCATGGGCAACGCACGGATCACCGACGCCCAGCGCGCCCGCGCCGAGGGCCGGTCGCCGATCATCCCGCCGGGCATCCAGCCCGCCGGGCTGACCGCCCTGCTCGGGCTGCTGCTGGCTGGCGGCGCGGCCATCGGGCCGTACGCGCTGCTCGTCCCGCTCGTTCTGCTCCAGGCCGTCACGGCGGCCGGCTGGTTCCGGCTGAACGGCATGTGGCCGGCCAGGCAGGGCATCGCGCTCGCCTTCCTCGGCGGGGTCACCGCGGACATCACCCTGCTCGTGGCGGGCCGGGAGAACGCTCCGGCCGCGATCATCGGCACCCTCGGTGTGTGGGTGCTGCTCGTGGTCGTCCTGCAGCTGCGCAGCCGCGCGGGCGCGGACGAGCGGATGACGGGCCTGATGGCCACCGTCGCCTCGGCGGCGCTCACCATCCTCGCCACCGGCCAGCTCGCGGCCGTGCCGGACGCGGTGGTCGTCGGCGGACTGGCGGTCGCGGCGGCGACCGTGGCCCGCGCCCTTCCGCTGCCGGGCGCCGCCTCCGTCGTCGTGGCCCTGCTGGCCGGCGCGGGCGCCGGGATCGTGGCGGGCGGGATGACGGACCTGGGCAGCCAGGGCGCGCTGCTGGGGCTCGGCGCGGGGGTCTGCGCGCTGGTCGGGCTGCGCGCGGCGAGCTACGACTACCCGTCCCGCTTCGTCCACATGACCGCCGGGGTGGCGCTGCCGCTCACGGCCGCCGCCCCCGCCGTCTATCTGCTGGGCCGCATGCTGGCCTGACCCGAATCCGACCCGTACCTGACCCGGACCTGACAGGGTCCGACCCGCGTGTGACGTGGGGCGCACGGCCGGCGGGGAACCGTACGCCCGCGCCGGACGTCGATCACTCCGACATCCGGCCAACCCGACTGGCGTTACGCTCACGGTCGTCAGGGGGCAGAAACGATCAAGGTGGGGGACACCGAACCATGCGCGCACTGCGAATACTGCTGATATTCGTCGTGATCTTCGGCGGGCTGTTCGTCGCCGCGGACCGGGCGGCCGTGTACTTCGCCGAGAGCGAGGTCGCCGACCGCGTCAGATCGAGCGCGGGGCTGACCTCCCAGCCGGAGGTGTCGATCAAGGGCTTCCCCTTCCTGACCCAGGTCCTCGGCACCTCGCTGGACGAGGTCGAGATCAGCCTCGACGGCGTCAACGCCACGGCAGACGGCCACGCGGTCCGGGTGACCCAGGTCAAGGGCGAGCTGAAGGACGTCAAGATCGACAGCAGCTTCTCGTCCGCCGTGGCCGGGCAGGCCAACGGCTCGGCGCGCATCTCGTACACGGACCTCGCCAAGTCGGCGCCGAAGGGCGCGACCGTCGGCTACGCCGGTGCCGAGCGGGCCGCGCAGGGGCAGGTCAAGGTCTCGGGGCCGCTGACGGAGGTGCTGGAAGGCGCGGGCATCACCATCCCGGACACCGTCAAGGAGCTGCTGGGCGGCCGGACCGTCACGGCGTACAGCACGGTGACGCTGGACGGCGGCGACACGGTCCGGCTGAAGGCCGCGGCCCTCCCCGAGCTGCCGGTGCCCGGCATGGACGAGCAGGTGCGGGACGTGGTCGATTACGACCTGAAGATCGACGGACTGCCCTCGACGGTCAAGCTCGACAAGGTCACCGCGGCCGAGGACGGTCTGCACTTCTCCGGCGCCGGGTCGAACGTCTCCCTCACGGGCTGACCGCGCGCGTACGGCCGACGCGTACGGCTGACGCGTACGGCTGACGCGTACGGCCGACGCGTACGGCTGACGGGTACGGCCCGACGTGCCGGGTTAGCGCGGTCCGGAGGGCGGGTAGCCGGATGGTGAGACGTCGGCGTCCGCTCCTCAGATGGCAGCGTGACGCCGGCAGCGGGCCGGTGGAAGGGGTACCGACCCGACCATAAGATCGTCTCGCATTCCGGACGATCGAGTCTCAGAATGTGATCCCCCGGTGACATGTTCGCCGGGACGTCCCTACGATCGGACGTATGAAGCAACAGGCGGACTTCACGAAGCGGCGGGCAGTTGACCTGTGCCGCGTCGCCGCCATGCTCTGTCGCACCGTCTGAGCGGGACTTTCGCGTCCCGTTTTCCCCCCAGGCCCTTCGAGATTCTCAGGGCCGTCCCGCGCGCCGTACGCAGCCCGGGCCCGTGCCCGGAAGCCGCGGCGGCAGCCGCGCCCCGCACCTCGCAGTACCCCGCCGCAAACTGCCCCGGAGGAGAACAGCATGAGCCGCAGCGACGTCCTGGTAGACGCCGACTGGGTCGAGGCCCACATCGACGACCCGAAGGTGGTCATCGTCGAGGTCGACGAGGACACCTCGGCCTACGACAAGAACCACATCAAGAACGCTGTCAGGATCGACTGGAAGAAGGACCTCCAGGACCCGGTCCGCCGTGACTTCGTCGACCAGGAGGGCTTCGAGAAGCTTCTGTCGGCCAAGGGCATCGCCAACGACGACACCGTCATCCTCTACGGCGGCAACAACAACTGGTTCGCGTCCTACGCCTACTGGTACTTCAAGCTGTACGGGCACGACTCCGTCAAGCTCCTCGACGGCGGCCGCAAGAAGTGGGAGCTGGACTCCCGCGACCTGGTGGACGCCGTCCCGACGCGCGCCGCCACCACGTACCAGGCCAAGGCCCAGAACACCGCGATCCGCGCCTTCCGTGACGACGCGGTCGCCGCGATCGGCACGCAGAACCTGGTCGATGTGCGCTCGCCCGACGAGTTCAGCGGCAAGCTGCTCGCTCCGGCGCACCTCCCGCAGGAGCAGTCGCAGCGTCCGGGGCACATCCCGACCGCGCGCAACATCCCGTGGTCGAAGAACGCCAACGACGACGGCACCTTCAAGTCGGACGACGAGCTCAAGGCGCTCTACGCCGAGGAGCAGGTCGACCTGACGAAGGACACCGTCGCCTATTGCCGTATCGGCGAGCGCTCCGCGCTCACCTGGTTCGTGCTGCACGAGCTGCTCGGTGTCGAGAACGTCAAGAACTACGACGGCTCGTGGACCGAGTACGGCTCGCTCGTCGGTGTGCCGATCGAGCTCGGCGCCAACAAGTAATCACGCCCCGACCCGGAGGACTGAACAGTATGTGTGGAGCACAGGCCGGCGGCCCCGACGCTTCGACGATCAAGCCCGGTGAGACCACCATCCAGGGTTCCGTGACCCGCGACGGCGAGCCCGTCACCGGTTACGTACGCCTGCTGGACTCGACCGGAGAGTTCACCGCGGAGGTCCCGACCTCGGCGACCGGCCAGTTCCGCTTCTACGCGGCCGAGGGCACGTGGACGCTGCGCGCCCTCGTTCCGGGCGCCACGGCGGACCGTACGGTCGTCGCGCAGACCGGGGGCCTCTCCGAGGTCGCGATCGCGGTCTGAAGCTCTGTCCGGAGCTCTGAGCGACCCGAGCGTTTCTTCTCATCGGCCGGAGGGCCGCACCCCGGGGGGACCCAGGGGTGCGGCCCTCCGGACCGTTCGGGCGGGCGGGCGCGGAACGACCCGGGAAATCACGGATGTACGCGGACGTACACTGAAAATATGTACGCACGACGCCGTCGTCGGTACTTCCTGCTCATGGGCGTATGTCTGGTGCTCTTCGTCTCCGCCTGGACGTTCGTGCGCGATATTTCGATCCCCGCCGCCGTCGCCCTCACCCTTGTCGCGATGTTCATACCGCCCGCCGCCGCCATCGTGGGCAACACCAAGGACAAGACCGACCGCTGGTGGGACGATCCGCCGGACGGTGCTCCGTCCGAGTCCGAGAAGTGGCTGGACGAGCTGGACCACAGGAAGGATCACGAGCGGCGCGTGCGGTACGGCGCCCACCATGGCGACGAGCCCGGCGCGAGGCCGGCCGGGAGACCGGACGGGCGACCGACCGGGAGACCGGAAGGTCAGTAGACGAGCGCCTGCACGCCGTCCGCCATGATCTCGCTGACGAAGACCTGAGCCCCGGCGATCCGTACCCCGTCCAGGACATCCTTCTCCGTGATGTCCCGCCGGGCCGCGCACTGCGTGCACAGGGTGATCAGACCGGCGGCCTGGATCGACTCGATGAGTTCGGGCAGTGGCGCGGAGTGCGGCAGCTCGAACTCCGCCGCCCGGCCCGGCAGCGCGAACCACGCGGATTCGCCCGTCAGCCACAGCGAGACCTCCACCCCACTGGCCACGGCGACGGCAGCCACGGTGAAGGCCTGGGAGCAGCGCTCGGGGGCGTCGGCCCCGGCGGTCACTTTGATCACGAGCTTCTTCGCGGAGTGCATACGCCGAACTGTATTCGGCGCCCCCTGCCGAGGGTCCCGGTGCGGGCCCGGTACGGGCCCGGAATAGGTCGGAGTACCTCGCCGAGAGGGCCGGGCCACCACCCATTAGGCTGGGGCCCGGCCCTTACCGCCCATACCGCTCATCCGAGGAGCACGCCGTGCTTGAGGCTTTCTTCACTTCCCTGCTGGTCCTCGTCTGCGTCGGCGTGCTCGCTTTCGCCGTTCTGGCCGTGAAGAAGCTGTACCAGGGCCAGCGCTGATATCTCGCGCCGGTCGCCGCACGCTGGTCATCCCGTCCTCACCCCTACAGATCGCCTGAGCCGCTCATGATCGAGATCCCGTCCGACCTGCACCCGGACCTTGTTCCCCTCGCCTTCCTCCTCGGCAACTGGGAGGGCGTCGGTGTCTTCGACTTCCCGGGGGACGAGAAGGCCAACTTCGGCCAGGAGGTCACCTTCAGCCACGACGGCCGGGACTTCGTCGAGTACGTCTCGCACACCTGGGCGCTCGACGACGAGGGCAAGAAGGTCAGGCCGATCGAGTCCGAGGCCGGGTACTGGCGCATCGACAAGGACCGCAAGGTCGAGGTCGTGATGGTCAGGGACCAGGGCGTCGTGGAGGTCTGGTACGGCGAGCTGGCCGACCAGAAGCCGCAGATCGACCTGGTGACCGACGCGGTGGCCCGTACGGCGGCCTCCGGGCCCTACAGCGGTGGCAAGCGGCTGTACGGCTATGTGAAGGGCGACCTGATGTGGGTGGGCGAGAAGTCCACCCCCGAGGTGCCGCTGCGCCCGTACATGTCGGCGCATCTGAAGAAGGTCGTGTCCCCGGACCAGGTCGAGGCATGGGCCAAGGACCTCGGCGATCTCCCGGACGACGGCATCGCCTTCTTCAAGTAAGACCCACGTCATCTCCCGTCAAGACCCGCGCGGGAACGACGTAAGACCCGCGTGGCCGAGATCCTCTGCCGGGAAAGCCACCCGTGCCGCCGCGCCTGCCTACACTGGGGGCGTGGTGAGCACTGACTGGAAGAGCGATCTGCGTGAGCGTGGATACCGGCTGACCCCTCAGCGCCAGCTTGTTCTCGAAGCTGTGGACTCCCTGGAACACGCGACACCCGACGACATCCTGTGCGAGGTACGCAGAACCGCCTCCGGGGTGAACATCTCCACCGTCTACCGGACGCTGGAGCTGCTGGAGGAGCTGGGCCTCGTCTCGCACGCCCACCTCGGGCACGGCGCTCCCACGTACCACCTCGCCGACCGGCACCACCACATCCACCTGGTCTGCCGGGACTGCACGAATGTCATCGAGGCCGATGTCGAGGTGGTCGCGGAGTTCGCCGCGAAGCTGCGCGAGGACTTCGGGTTCACGACGGACATGAAGCACTTCGCGATCTTCGGGCGGTGCCAGAACTGCGCGGCCCGCGTCGCGAACGGCGGCGAGTCGTAGGCTGATCACCATGAAGAGCCCTCTGCTGTCCCTGCCCGGAGCCGTCGCCGCCGAAGGACAGGACGAAGGTGTCGCCGCCCACTACGGTGATCTGTTCCGCGAACAACGAGCCCTCGCCGATGGCACCGGTCTGGTGGATCTCTCGCACCGCGGGGTCGTCACCGTCACCGGGGACGACCGGCTGAGCTGGCTGCATCTGCTGCTCACCCAGCACGTCAGCGAGCTGCCCGTCGGCCGTGCCACGGAGGCGCTGATCCTCTCCCCGCACGGCCATATCGAGCACGCGCTGTATCTCGTGGACGACGGTGCGACGGTCTGGGCGCATGTCGAGCCCGGCACGCGGGAGGCGCTGATCGGCTATCTGGAGTCGATGAAGTTCTTCTACCGGGTCGAGGTCGCGGACCGTACGGACGACTTCGCGGTCGTCCATCTGCCGGCGGGCTCCATCGCCGAGGCGCCCGAGGGCGTGGCGGTACGGGAGACCTCGTACGGCCGGGATCTCTTCCTGCCCCGCGCCGACCTGGAGTCGTACGCCGCCGCGCACGGGCCGGTCGCCGGGATCCTCGCGTACGAGGCGCTGCGGATCGAGGGGCACCGGCCGCGCCTCGGCTTCGAGACCGACCACCGGACCATCCCGCACGAGGTGGGGCTGATCGGCACCGCCGTCCATCTCGACAAGGGCTGCTACCGGGGCCAGGAGACCGTGGCCCGCGTCCAGAACCTGGGGAAGCCGCCGCGTCGGCTGGTCTTCCTGCACCTGGACGGCAGCGAAGTCCATCTGCCGGGTCATGGCACACCGGTCCGGCTCGCCGCCGACGGCGCCGAGGGACGTCAGCTGGGCTTCGTCACCACCTCGGCCCGCCATCACGAGCTGGGGCCGATCGCGCTGGCCCTGATCAAGCGCAATGTGCCGCTGGACGCGCCACTGCTGGCGGGGGACACGGCGGCGGCACAGGAGACGGTGGTCGAGGCGTAGCCCCGGGGGCGGGGTGTACGGGCCTCGGGCCCGGGGGCCCGGGGTGCCTCTCCCGTACCGGTCCCGGGGCGTCTGCCCGTACCGCGCCTCACATGTCGAGCAGCACCGTGAACGGGCCGTGATTCGTGAGCGAGACGCGCATGTCCGCTCCGAACCGGCCCGTTTCCACCTTCGCGCCCAGCGCCCTCAGCTGTGCCACCACCTCGTCGACCAGCGGTTCGGCCACCGAGCCCGGGGCCGCCGCGTTCCAGGTGGGGCGGCGGCCCTTCCGGGCGTCCCCGTAGAGAGTGAACTGCGAGATCACCAGGAGCGGGGCGTTCACCTCTGAACAGGACTTCTCGCCCTCCAGCAGCCGGATCGACCAGAGCTTGCGGGCCAGCCGTTCCGCCTGCTCCACGGTGTCCTCGTGGGTGACTCCCACCAGCACACACAAGCCCTCACCGATGATCTCGCCGACGGTTTCCGGCCCGGACTCCGTCATGACCACGACGCTCGCGCCGTCGACTCTCTGCACCACTGCACGCATACGGATCAACCTATCGGGGGCCGAACGGGTGCAGAGTGCCCGCATACGCGGTCGTGGGAGTGGCACGATGCACGGAGGCGGTGCGTTCTGCGTACCTGTCGAGAGATGGGGGTTCCCAGCGGATAGGGGCAGGGGTCTCTCAGCTGAGCGAGGGGAAGTACGCGCGATGAGCACATCTGGCGCCGGGCAGGCGCCCGGTCCCGTACCGACTACCCGTACGACCACCGGGACCGGCAGCGGACCGGCCGCCGGTCCTGGCACGGACCACGGGCCGGGAGCGGCGGGCCCGGGGAGCGGGGGGCCCCGGCCGCCCGTGCAGCGGACCGGCGGTGAGGGCACGCTGCCCGCGCCCCGGCCGTACGACTTCGGTGTGCTGCGGCTGCCGGAACTGCGCGCGCTGCGCCGTGACTCACAGCGGGACGAGGCCGATCTGAGCTATCTGCGGCGGCTGCTCCAGGGCAGGATCGACATCCTGCGGGCCGAACTGGCCCGTCGTACCGCCCCCGAGACCCGGGTGGTCGACCGGCTGTCGGAGATTCTGACCGACTCTCCCTCCCGGCACCGCTCGTCCGCCCGCCATGTCACGCTCTCCACCCCGCGCAGCGAGGAGTACCGCCTGCTGGCCGCCGAGACGCTCGCCGAGGTGGAGCTGTCGGACCTGGCGGCCCGTACGGACGAGGAGCTGCATACGGCGATGGGGCGGCTGGTCCGCAACGAGCAGCAGCTCTCGCGCCGCCGCCATCAGTTGCAGCGGACGGCGGACGACTGCAGCGCGGAGATCGCCCGCAGGTACCGTGAGGGTGAAGCTCAGGTGGACGATCTGCTGACGTAGTGATTCCGTCTGACTCCGTGTTGATTCCGTGTTGATCCGTACCGCCCCAACTGCCCGCTGATCACAGTGGATCCGTGCGGATCCGGGTGGGTCCGTACGGATCCGCGCCGGACCGCGCGAGCGGGTGCCCCCAGTACCGGAAGGCCGATGATGTCCTCCAGCTCCCATGTCATATCGCCGGCCGTACCGCCGGTACTCGCCGAAGTCGTACGCTCCGGCTTTGTCGAGGGCAGTCACCGGGGAACGCTGGTGCTGCTGGCGGCCGACGGCACGGTCGAGCTGGAGCTCGGAGACCCCGAGGCCCCGGTCTTCCCCCGCTCAAGCAACAAGCCGATGCAGGCCGCGGCCGTGCTGCGGGCCGGGGTGGAGCTGTCCGGGGAGCGGCTGGCGCTGGCGGCGGCGAGCCATGCGGGCGAGGGGTTCCATCTCGCGCTCGTCCGTACGATGCTCGCCGAGCACGGGCTGTCGACCGACGATCTGCGGACGCCGCCCGATCTGCCGCTCGACCGGGTGGAGGCGGAGGCGTATCTCGCCGCCGGCGGGGTGCGGGAGCGGATCGTCATGAACTGTTCGGGCAAGCACACCGCGATGCTGGCGGCCTGCGTACACAACGGCTGGCCGACGGAGAGTTATCTGGACCCGGTGCATCCGGTGCAGAAGCTCGTCCGGATGGTGATCGAGGAGACGGCGGCCGAGCGGGTCCCCACGATCGGTACGGACGGCTGCGGCGCCCCGCTGATGGCGATCAGCCTCACCGGTCTCGCCCGCGCCTTCCGCCACTTCGTCCTCGCGGCGCCGGGGTCGGCGGAGCGGCGGGTGGCGGACGCGATGCGCGCCCATCCCGAGTATGTCGGGGGGACGCGCAGGTCCGACACAATGCTGATGAGGGAGATGCCGGGCACGCTCGCCAAGACGGGCGCGGAGGCGGTTCAGGCGGTGGCGCTGCCGGACGGGCGCGCGCTGGCCTTCAAGATCGACGACGGCGGGAGCCGGGCGCGGGGGCCCGTGCTGAAGCGGGCGCTCCAACTGCTGGGCGTGGAGGCCGAGGTGCTGGGCCGGATCGGGCGGGCGCCGCTGCTGGGCGGCGGCGTGGAGGTCGGGGCGGTACGGGCGGCGTTCTGAGGTCGTTCGGTACTGTCCGTTCCCCGGGTCTCCGGGAGGTCCGGGACTCCGATGTCTCAGGGGGTCTCCGGGGCGCCGGTCGGCCGGCGAAAATCCGGATGCGGCGGGCCGCCGGGACCGCTTAGCGTGACGACCATGAGCACTGTCGACGTCCGTACGGTCACCGAATCCGAGTATCCCGACTGGCTGCGCGCCCTGGCCACCGGGTTTCTACGGGCGCCGGGCAGCTCGGACGAACAGACGGCCGCGCGGACGGCGCACCTCGAACCGGCCCGTACGCGCGGCGCCTTCGACGAGGGGCGCTGCGTCGCCACGTTCCGGTCCTTCGCGCAGGAACTGACGGTCGTCGGCGGCGCCGTGCTCCCGGCGGACGCGATCAGCAACGTGACCGTGTCGCCCACCCACCGTCGGCGCGGACTGCTCAGCCGGATGATGGCCGCCGATCTGGCGGCGGCGAAGGAGCGCGGGGACGCCGTCGCCACGCTGATCGCCGCCGAGTACCCGATCTACGGGCGGTACGGGTTCGGCCCCGCCGCCGGGATCACCGAGTGGGCGATCGATGTGGCGCGTACCGGACTTGATCCACGGCGGTCGGGGCCCGACGACGGCGGCAGGATCGATCTGATCGACCTCGCGGACGTCCGCAAACTCGGCCCCGACCTGCATGAACGCTTCCGGGTGCGGCAGCACGGCGCGATCGACCGCGATGAGCGCTGGTGGAACGTCGACACGGGTCGGACGCCGTCCGGCGTGCCCTGGACGGAGCCCTTCAACGCGGTGTACCGCTCGGCGGCCGGTGAGATCGAGGGCCTGGTCACCTACGCCTCCGACGACAACTGGGGCGACGCCAAGCAGCCGCTGAACACCGCGTCGGTACGGAAGCTGATCGCGCTGACCCCGGCGGCGGAGCGGGCGCTGTGGCACTTCGTCTGCTCGATCGACTGGATCACCACGGTCAGGACGGGGTACCGCGCCACGGACGATCTGCTGCCCCGGTTCCTTCCCGATCCCCGCGCGGCACGGATCGTGACGCAGGCGGACTTCCTGTGGGTACGGATCCTCGACACCGTACGGGCCCTGGAGGCGCGTACATACGCCGTGCCGGCCGCGCTGACGCTGGAGATCCACGACAGGGTCGGTCTGGCGGGCGGGCGGTTCCGGCTGGAGGGGACGCCGGAGGGCGGGGTCTGCGCGCCGACCACGGAGTCTCCGGACATCGCCCTGGACGTACGGGAACTGGGTGCGCTGTACCTGGGGGACGAGTCGGCGGTGCGCCTCGCCGCGCTCGGCCTGCTCACCGAGGAGCGGCCGGGGGCGGCGGCGGTCGCGGAGACGCTGTTCCGTACGGCGCGTCGTCCTTGGTGCCCGGACGTCTTCTGATGTCGGCCGCCCGGAAGCCGTCCGGGCGGCCCGAGGACCTCACGCCGTCCGCACCCTGAACAGCACCCCTGACAGGCCGAGCGCGAGCGCCAGGAGCCCGGCGCACCACGCCAGCGCCACCCAGGGCGCCGAGCCGACCGGCAGGCCGAGCAGCAGTCCGCGCAGGGACTCGATGACCGAGGTGACCGGCTGGTGGTCGGCGAAGCCGTGGAGCCAGCCCGGCATGGTGTCGATCGGGACGAAGGCGCTGCTCGGGTAGGGCAGGAACATCATGAAGAACGTGAACCCGCCCGCCGCCTCGGGGGACTTGGCGAGCAGACCGATCGCCGCCGAGAGCCAGGAGATGGCCACGATGAAGGCGAACAGGATGCCGGCGGCGGCGAGCGCGGCGGCGGGTGTGGTCGACGGGCGGAAGCCGATGAGGAGAGCGACGCCGAGAACGAGCGCCGTCGAGACGACGTTACGGGCGACGCTCGCCGTGACATGCCCGGCGAGGATCGACGCGCCGCCGATGTCGAGGGAGCGGAAGCGGTCGATGATGCCGCCCTTCATGTCCTCGCTGACGCTCACGGCGGTGCTGGACGAGCCGAAGCCGGCGCAGAGGAGCAGGACGCCGGGGACGACGTAGGTCACGTACTCCGTGCCCGTGTCGATGGCGCCGCCGAAGAAGTAGACGAAGATCAGCATGAGCATGATCGGCAGCATCATCGCGGTGATGACGGCGTCGATATTGCGCCTGCTGAGACGGATGCCGCGAGCGGCCATCGTGAGGGCGTGGGTACGGGAGGACGCGAGCGCGTCAGACATGGGTGGGCTCCTGCTCCTGGCTCGCCGGGGCCGCGCCCGTCAGCGCGAGGAAGACATCGTCGAGGGTGGCGCCGTGCAGCGCGAAGCGCGCCACCTCGGTACCGTCCGGGTCGATCTCGTCCAGCAGGGCGCGCACCCGCGCGGCGGTGCCGTCGGTCGGCAGCCCGAGCGTGAGGCTCTCGGGCGCGTGGTGGACAGCGCGGGACGCGAGGCGGAGATAGGCCTCGCGGCTGGTCAGTACGAGATCGAGGCGGTGGCCCGCGACCCGGCTCTTCAACTCCTCCGCCGTGCCCTCGGCGACCACCAGACCGTGGTCGACCACCGCGATACGGTCCGCCAACTGGTCGGCCTCCTCCAGGTACTGGGTGGTCAGGAAGACGGTGGCGCCGCGCGCGGAGAGGTCCCGTACGACCTGCCACAGCTCCTGGCGGCTGCGCGGGTCGAGGCCGGTGGTCGGTTCGTCCAGGAAGACCACCTCGGGGTCGCCGACCAGACCGGCGGCCAGATCGAGCCGGCGCCGCATGCCGCCGGAGTAGGTGACGGCGAGCCGCCCGCCCGCGCCGGCGAGGCCGAAGCGGTCGAGGAGCCCGGTGGCGCGGCGGCGCGCGTCGGCCCTGGAGAGCCCGCTGAGACGGGCCATCATGCGGAGGTTCTCCTCGCCGGTCTGTTTCTCGTCCACGGCGGCGAACTGCCCGGTCAGGCTGATGGCGCCGCGCACCCTGCGCCGGTCGGCGACGACGTCGTACCCGGCGACCCTGGCGGTGCCGCTGTCGGCGGTGGTGAGGGTGGTGAGAATCCGTACGGCCGTCGTCTTGCCCGCGCCGTTGGGGCCGAGGAGCGCGAAGACCGTGCCGCGTTCGACACGAAGATCAATCCCGCGCAGGACTCTCACCCGCGCGCTTCCCTTTCCGTACGACTTTTCGAGGCCGGTGGCCTCGATGGCCGGGTGCGAGGTCATGGACATTCCCCTTGTTCCGCTGTGCTGCCGCTGATCTATTGCGTATGACATACGCGCTACTGTGTAAGGGTTACGCATTACTAGGATGGGCGTCAAGCGGGGAGCGTGCGGAGAAGGGTGGACACGATGGCGATCGCTGATGGTGATGGCGGCGGTGCCGGTGGCGGTGCCGGTGGTACGGGGCTGCCCGCCAGCATCGAGGCCGCCTGGGGACTGCGGGAACGCCCGGCCAAGGGGCCCAAGCCCGGCATCGGCCTGACGCGGATCGTCGACGCGGCGGTCGGTGTCGCACGGGCGGAAGGGCTGGGCGCGGTCTCCATGGGGCGGGTCGCCAAGGAACTGGGCGTCTCCACGATGTCGCTGTACCGCTATGTCGCGGCCAAGGACGAGCTGTACGTCCTGATGCATGAGGCGGCCATCGGCGCGCCCCCCGCCCCGCCGGAGCCCGGCACCGGCTGGCGCGAGGCGCTGGCCCACTGGGCCTGGACGCAGCGCGAGGCGTACCACCGGGACCTGTGGGCGCTGCGCATCCCGATCTCGGGCCCGCCCGTGACCCCCAACTCGGTGGCGTGGTGGGAGCGCGGCCTCAACGCCCTGGCCGGCACAGGGCTGGACGACGGCACGAAGATATCGGTGATCCTGCTGGTCAGCGGCTTCGTACGGAACGAGGCGATGCTGATGTCCGACCTGGACACGGCCATCAAGGCAAGCGGCTCATCGGCCCAGCAGGTCATGGCGGGCTATGGACGCACGCTCCGCAGACTGGCCGACCCGGCCCGCTACCCTGCGGTCGCCGAACTGCTGGCGGCCGGCGGCCTGGACGGCGAGGACGGCCCGGACACGGAGTTCACCTTCGGCCTCGACTGCGTGCTGGACGGGGTCGAGGCGCTGGTGCGGAGGCGGGGTCGGGTGAGTTAGCCCGTCAGCCCGTCAGCCCGTCAGCCCGTCAGCCCGTCAACCCGTCAGCCCGATCAGACCGTCAGCAGGACCTTTCCCAGCAGGCCGCGGCCCTCGATCGCCCGGTGCGCGTCCGCCGCCTCGTCCAGGGGGAACGTGCCGCCGATCACCGGGCGCAGCCGGCCCGCCGCCGTTTCCGCGAGGGCTCGCGCCGCCAGCCGTACGCTCTCCCCCCGTGGGATCCGCACGTCCGCGATGCCCAGCAGCCTGATCCTCCGGTCCGCCGCGTGGCGCGCGTCCACCGGGGCGAAGCCGCCCGTCGGTGCGCCGTGCGCCGAGAAGCGACCGCCGTCCGCCGTCAACGGGAAGGCTGCCAGGCCCATCCCACCCCCCACGCCCTCCAGGACGACATCCGCGCCCCGCGCGCCCAGCGCCTCGCGGGCGCGCGCCGGCCAGTCGTCGTGGGCTCCGTCGATCACGGCGTCGGCGCCCAACTCCCGTACGAGAGCGGTCTTCCGCTCGCCCCGCGCGACGCCCACGACGTACGCGCCCCGGGCCTTGGCGAGTTGGACCATCAGCGTGCCCATGCCGCCGGACGCGCCGGTGATCAGTACCCGTTCGTCCGCGGTCACCCCGGTGAGGTCCATGAGGGCCAGGGCGGTGACACCGTCCTGGAACACCGCGGCGGCCGTCGGGAACGGGAGGCCGTCCGGTACGGGCACCAGCGACTCGACCGGGGTCGCGACCAGCTCTGCCGAGCCGCCGGTGATGCCGATCGAGGCCACGACGCGCCGACCGGTCCAGTCGGCGTCCACCCCCGCGCCGACCGAGCGCACCGTACCGGCGACTCCGCCGCCCAGGATGTACGGGGGCCGCACGGGGAAGTACTCCTGCCCCCAGCCCGCCCGTACCTGCGTCTGTACGAAGATCGTGTCCACCACCGCGACGGCGATCACCACTTCGCCCGGACCCGCCACCGGGTCGGGCACCTCGGCCGTCACCAGGACCTCGGGACCCCCGAAAGCCGTCACCCGAGCTGCACGCATATCCCCACCCTGTGTTGTTGCTCGCGTTGTTCCTTACGGCGAGTGTTGAACTTCAAGTCCGGTTGAGGTCAAGCGCTGCGTACGCTTCGTGGTCATGAACGATCAGGACCTCCAGGACCTCGGTCTGCGCGAACGCAAGAAACAGCAGCGGTACCGGGAGATCTCCGACGCCGCGATCCGGCTCTTCCTCGCGAAGGACTTCGACCGGGTGTCGGTCGCGGAGGTCGCCGCCGCGGCCGAGGTCTCCAAGCCCACCCTCTTCCGGTACTTCCCGACCAAGGAGGATCTGGTACTGCACCGCTTCGCCGACCACGAGGACGAGGCGGCCCGGGTGGTCGCCGGCAGGCCCGACGGCGTGCGTCCGCTCGATGCCCTGCGGCTGCACTTCCTGGCGGGACTCGACCGGCGGGACCCGGTGACCGGGCTCAATGACGCCGACGAGGTGCTGGCGTACCACCGGCTGCTCTACGGGACTCCGAGTCTGGTGGCCAGGCTGTACGGGTTTCAGCGGCGCTCCGAGGCGGCACTGGCCGGGGCTCTCGGCGGCGGGATCGGGGGTGCGCTCGGCTCGTGCCAGATCATCGCCGTACAGCGCGTCCTCGCGGAGGAGAACTGGCGGAGGATCACGACGGGGGAGAGCGTCGAGGAGGTGTATCCGGACGCCGTCGAGGCGGCGGAGCTGGCCTTCGGACAGCTGCGCTCCGGGCTCAATCTCTGGTGAGCGCGACCTCTGGTGAGCGCGACCGGAGAAAGTAGTGAGACTCGGTAATGTTTTTAACTCGGTTACGTTATCCTCGGTGGGATGAACGGCGAACGCAACCGTGAACTCGACCGTGAGCTCGATCGCGAACGGACCTACCACGAGACCTGCCGCGCCGCGCTGACGGGCATGGTGGACGACGCGCACGAACAGGTCGTCACCGGCGAGAACGCCTTCGCCTCCGGCGCGGACGCCGAGGTCCTCGGCCGCCATCTGCGCAGTCGCGCCAAGGAACTGCGGCTGGAGCCCGACAGCCCGCTCTTCTTCGGCAGGCTCGACTTCGGGGTGGCGCCGGACGGCGATCACAGCGGCCAGAGCTACCACATCGGCCGGCGCCGGATCAGTGAACACCCCTCGGCGCCGCCCCTCGTCATCGACTGGCGCGCGCCGGTCTCGCGCGCCTTCTACCGGGCGAGCGCGCGCGATCCGCAGGGCGTCACCGTGCGCCGTCGGTTCGGCTGGGCGCCCTGGAGCAAGGGGGCGCCGGAGGATCTGACCAGCCTGGAGGACGAGCGGCTGACGGCCGAGCGGCTGACGGCCGAGGGGCTGACGGCCGAGGGGCTGACGGCCGAGGGGTCCGCTCCGGGGAGCGGCCCGGGGAGCGGCCCGGGGAACGGCCCGGGGAACGGCGCGGGGAACGGCGCGCTCCCGGCCAGGAGCGCGATCCTCACCGGCGAGATCGAACGCCCCCGCGTCGGTCCGATGCGCGACATCGCGGCCACCATCCAGCCGGAACAGGACGATCTCGTACGGTCCGACCTCACCCGCTCCGTCTGTGTCCAGGGCGCCCCGGGCACCGGCAAGACCGCCGTCGGGCTGCACCGTGCCGCCTACCTCCTCTATACGTATCCACGCCGGATCCAACGTGGCGGCCTGCTGATCCTCGGCCCCAACCGCACCTTCCTCTCCTATATCTCCGAAGTGCTGCCCACCCTCGGGGAGATCGGCATCCGGCAGTCGACGGTCGGTGACGAGATCGCCCGCCATCCGGTGCGCGCGGAGGACCCGGAGGCGGCGGCGGTCGTCAAGCATGACGCCCGGATGGCCGAAGTGCTGCGCCGGGCGCTGTACGGGCGGGTCGCGGCGCCCGCCGAGCCGCTCACCGTCCCGGACGGTTCGTACCGCTGGCGCCTCGGGCTCGACGAGCTGGCGCGGATCGTGGCGGAGGTACGGGCCGAGGCGCCTCCGTACGCCCTGGGCAGGGAACGGGTCCGCAGCCGCGCCGTACGGGAGATCCAGCTCCGGGCGGAACGGCGGGCGGGCCCGCAGTCCGCGGCGTGGGTGCGGCGGGTGGCCGGCTCGCGGGCGGTCACCGCGTACCTCGACACGGTCTGGCCCAAAGCGGCGCCCGAGGAGGTGCTGGCGGCTCTGCTCGCCGATCCGGAGTCGGCGGCCGAGGGCATCCTCACCCCCGAGGAACGGCGCGCGATCCAACGGGCGAGGCGTTCCGCCCGTACGCCCTCCGCCCGTACACGCGCTCCCTCCGCCCCTCCATTGTCCGCGCGGGCGGCCAGGCGGCTGCCGTGGTCGGCGGCCGATCTGGTGCTGCTCGATGAGCTCGCGGGCCTCATCGAACACCCCGAGGGATACGGCCATATCGTCATCGACGAGGCGCAGGACCTGTCCCCGATGGAGTGCCGGGCGATCGCCCGCCGGGCGGAGTTCGGCTCGCTGACGGTGCTGGGCGATCTCGCCCAGGGCACCACGCCCTGGGCCGCCCGCTCCTGGCCCGAACTCCTCGCCCATCTGGGCCGGCCGGACGCCACGGTCACCCCGCTGACCACCGGATTCCGGGTCCCGGGAGCGGTCGTGGAACTCGCCAACCGGCTGCTCGCCTCGCTGGATGTCGACGTACCCCCGGCCCGTTCCCTGCGCGGGGACGGCGAGTTGACGGTACGTCAGGTGCCTGAGGTGGGCGATCTGGCGGGCGCGGTGACCGAGGCCGTACGGAAAGCGCTCACCCGCGAGGGCTCGATCGGCGTCATCGCGGCGGACCCGGAGGCCGAGCGGCTCCGTACCGTACTCACGGCCGCCGGTATCGCCACGGCGACGCCGGACGAACTCGGCGCCTCGGCGGCCCGGGTGGCGGTGCTGCCCGCGACGGCGGCGAAGGGGCTGGAGTACGACCATGTCGTACTCGTCGAGCCGGTGGCCATCGCGGAGGCGGAGGCGCGGGGACGGCACCGGCTGTACGTGGCCCTCACCCGCGCGGTGTCGCGCCTGGACATCGTGCACAGCCGCCCGCTGCCGGCGGTGCTCGGCACTGCCCGCTCCGGGCCCAGCCGCTCGCCGAACGTCCCCGGCCTCCTCCCGATGGCGTCGGCCCCGTGCTATCGCACGTCGTCCCGCCAGCCGCTCACGGGGTAGTCGACATACCCCTCGGCCCCGCCCGCGTAGTACGTAGCCGGGTCACCGGTCGCCAGTTCGCGGCCCAGCGCGAACCGCGTGACGAGGTCGGGGTTGGCGATGAAGTGCGTGCCGAAGGCGACGGCGTCGGCCGTGCCCGCTTCGATGACGGCGTTCCCGGACGCGCGGCCGAATCCGTGGTTCGCGATCAGAGGTCCGTCGAACAGTCGCCGGTAGCGCGCGAACGCGTCGACGTCGGGGCCGTCACCCGGCGTGGCGGGGGCCGGTCCGCGCAGATGCAGATACGCGAGGGGGCGGTCGCCCAGCTCCGCCACGAGTTCGTCGTACGCGGCGAGCATCGCCTCGTCGGCGGTGAAGCGCTCGGCGGTCCAGTACGGCGACAGACGCACCCCGACCCGCCGTCCGTCCCAGGGCGCGGCGACCGCGTCGATGATCTCGAACAGCAGGCGTCGCCGGCCGGCGCGGTCGGCTCCGTAGGCGTCGGAGCGCCGGTTCAGCCGCGGGTTGAGGAACTGCGGTATGAGGAACGAGCCGAGGGCATGGACCTCGACCCCGTCGAACCCGGCGCGCCGGGCGTTCGCCGCCGCCGCGCCGTACTCCGCGATCGTGGTCCCGATGTCGGCGGTGGTCATCTCCCGGGGAGTGACGGTGTCCTTGAAGCCGCTCGGGGTGTACGACCTCTCGTGCGGGTTGACCGCCGAGGGCCCGGCAGGCAGCTCTCCGCCGAGGTGATCGGGGTGCGAGGCGGCGCCGGTGTGCCAGAGCTGGAGGACGATACGGCCGCCGAGTGCGTGGACGACATCGGTGACCCGGCGCCACGCGGCGATCTGCTCCTCGCTGTAGACACCGGGAACGCCGGCGAAGCCGATCGCGCGCTCGCTGACCCAGGTCCCCTCGGTGATGATCAGCCCGGCGGAGGCCCGCTGGCCGTAGTACGCGGCGTGCATCCCGGTCGGCAGCAGCCCCGCGTCGACCGCGCGGGCGCGGGTGAGAGGGGCCATCACCACCCGATTGGGGAGCCGGAGGTCCCCGAGGCGCGCGGGCCGCAGGAGTGGCTGGTCAACGGTGGTCGGCGGGGTCGTTCCTGTCCCGAGGTCCGTCGTGATGGTCATGGGTCACCTTTTCTCGTCTCTCCCCGTCAACAGGGGTGTGCTGAAGTTGACGGAGCGCGACGAGAAAAGGTGACCGATGGGCGGGCAACGGGACCAGGACCAGGACCGGTACCAGGACCAGGACCAGTACCAGGACCGGCTGGCGGAACGATTCGAGACGCACCGCGCCCGGCTGCGGGCGGTCGCCTACCGGATGCTCGGCTCGGCCGGCGAGGCGGACGACGCGGTCCAGGAGGCGTGGCTGCGGCTCAGCCGCGTCGATGCCGACGGGCTCGGCAACCTGGCAGGCTGGCTGACGACGGTGGTCTCGCGGGTCTGTCTCGACATGCTGCGCTCCCGTACGTCACGCCGGGAGGACCCGGTGGGGCAGGGGCTGCCGGACCGGATCGACGCCACCCGTGACGCCACCCGTGGCGGCGGGGGCGACGGTGCCGGGGGCGACCCCGAAGAGGAGGCGGTGCTGGCCGATTCGGTCGGCAGGGCGCTGCTGGTGGTGCTGGACACGCTGGGTCCCGCCGAGCGGGTCGCCTTCGTCCTGCACGACCTGTTCGCCGTGCCGTTCGACCGGATCGCGCCCATCGTGGAGCGCTCACCGGTCACCACGAAGAAGCTCGCCAGCCGCGCGCGCCACAAGGTACAGGGCACCCCGGCGGTGCCCGGCGCCGATACCGGCCGGCACCGGCAGGTCATCGAGGCCTTCCTCGCCGCGTCACGCGGTGGCGACCTGAACGCGCTTCTCGCGGTGCTGGCCCCGGACGTCGTACGCCGTGCCGATCCCGCCGGCCTGCCACCGGGAGTGGCGACGGAGGTCCGCGGGGCGCGCGCCGTGGCGGAGGAGACGATGGTCCTCGGTCGCGGGGCACGGTTCGCGGAGGCGGCGCTCGTGAACGGAACCGTGGGAGCCGTGGTCGCCCCGCGCGGCCGGTTGTTCCGCGCTCTCACCTTCACGATCGACGGCGAGAGGATCACCGCCTACGAGGTGATCGCCGACCCGGCCCGCCTTCAGCGGCTCGAACTGGCCGTGCTCGACGTACGCGAGGTACGCGACGTACGCGATGCGCTGTAGGCGACGTCCCGGGCGGGGCTTCCTGCTGACCCGTCCGGCCCGCACGGCACCCTGCCCGTGCGCTCACCCGATTTCGGTGCTGCCACAGCTGAACGTCGCCTCCTGGAGGAGCCCCGGCGTGATCCGCACTCCCGTAAGCCGCTCGGCCAGAGCGAACGCGGCCGGTGTGGACAGGTCCGTCGCGGTCTCGGAGACCTCGCTCCAGAACTGGAAACCGCTGTCGTGCATGGCCTCCAGGAGTTCGTCGGGGGTCGCTCCCCATCGGTCGTCGGGGACGGTGGGATCGAACATCAGCCGGATCGTCGTGTCCTCGGCCCAGAGGAACGCGCTCAACGCGTTGATGCTGACGAAGTGCGACACCCAGCGCGTACCCGCCGACGCGGGCAGTGCCTGCTCCTCGTCGACCCGGGGAAAACCGCAGGGCTCGATCAGCAGGGTCCAGGACCCGACGGTAGTCATGGCGATGAACTGCCGTGCGTTCGCGGTACGTTCGAGGAGATCGAATGCTTCGTCCACTACCGCCGCCACGCCCGTCCGCGACTGCTCGGCCCGGCCGCCCAGCCGGTCGAGTACGGCTGCGGGCGGCAGGCTGTCCACCAGCGTCAGGCAATACGCCTGCGCGAGATCCGGGAAGCGCTCCTGGAACCACAAGTAGTCGGTGACAGTCGCGGACGAGGTCGGGGCCATGGGCGAGATCATGCCGCAGGGGTCTGACATCGGCCGGGGAAGGCGTTCCGATCGGGCATGATCGAGCCGCAGCGCCATCGAGGGACCCCTCGTTCGTGAGTCCGTGTGAGAAGGGCGGCAGGCCGGTATGCCCGAAGGCTGGGAGTGGGACGACACACTGTTCTTGGGCTCGGCCCCCTATTACCCGCGTGGGCGGCTCCCGTACGCTCCCGGGCTCGCGGAGCTGCTCGCCGAGGTTCTGCTGCTCGACGGCCGCGGGCGTCTGCTCGATGTGGGCTGCGGGCCTGGCACCCTTGCTCTGGGCCTGGCGGATCTGTTCGGCGAGGTGGTCGGCGTGGACCCGGACAGCGGCATGATCGCCGAAGCCGGGCAGCAGGCCGAGAAGGCGGGCGTGGCCCGGAAGGCGAGGTGGGTCCGGGCCCGTGCGGAGGAACTGCCCGCGGGACTCGGGACGTTCACCGTCGCCACCTTCGGTCAGTCCTTTCACTGGATGGACCGTGACCTGGTGGCGGCGACCGTCAAGGGCATGCTCCGGTCGGCGGGTGCCTTCGTCCATATCTCGGACCTGAAGACGGAGACGCGAGCGGTCGACGGTCTCCCCTGTCCGGGGGTGCCCTATACGGCCATCAACGATCTGGTCGGGCAGTACCTCGGCCCCGTCCGGCGGGCCGGTCGTGGGGTACTGCGGTACGGAACGCCCAGCGGTGAGGCCGCCGTGCTCGGCCGGGCGGGCTTCTCGGGACCGGAGCGGTATGTCGTACCCGGGGGGCAGGCGTTGGAACGGTCCTGCGATGAGGTCGTGGCGCTGGTGTTCTCGACATCCTCGTCCGCGCCCCACCTGTTCGGCACGCGGCGCGGCGACTTCGAGGCGGACCTCCGCCGACTGCTGCGGGAGACCTCACCGTCGGGCCGCTTCTCCGAACGTCAGCCGAGCACCGAGGTCTTCGTCTGGCGCGAGCCGTCCGCCCGGTGAGCCGGTCCTGACGTCAAGGGACTTGATGCGCGTCGCGGTTACGGCGCGAGGCGCGGAGTGGTGACGGTGCCGTTGATCACCATGTGGAAGATCCAGGCGAGACGCTGCTCAGGGGTGCCGGAGATGAGCTCGCCGCCGAGCGCGGCGATCCGCGGATGGGATTCGGCGGACGCCTCGCGCAACGCGGCGACGAGGGCGTGGTGTTCGGCTTCGGCCCCGGCGGATCGGCTGCGGGTGGACTGTTCGGCCGCGATGGCGGTGGCTACCTGGAGCAGCACGTCGACGCCCCAGGCGGCTTGCGCGTCGGGCACCCGGCCCTCATGCAGGAGGGAGAGTACGCCCTCGACCAGGTCCAGATAGTTGGGGCCCGAGGGGCGGGCGACCAGCGCGGAGTGGGCGAGGCCGGGGTGCGCGAACAGCACCCGCGTATACGAGCCGAGCAGCCGCGCCAGCCGCTCGCGCCAGTCGCCCTCACCGGCGGCCGGGGAGAGATCGACGGCGCCGAGGAGCTGCTCCAGGATCGCCGCGTGCAGCTCGGCGGTGTTGGCCACGTACACGTACAACGAGGCGGGACCGGTGTCGAGTTCCTGCGCGAGCCGGCGCATGGTGACCCGCTGGAGTCCTTCGGCTTCCATCAGGCGGACCGCGGTGGCGACGATGCCCTCATAGGTGAGGGCGGGCTTGGCGGGCCGCTCGCGGCGGCTGCGGGGCGCGGGGGTTCTCGGAGTCACGGGCCCACCCTAACGAACATGTTCGCCACGGCCGGGCGGGTCACAGCCGACGGAGGGGGAGGGGGAGACGGAGGGGGAAAGGGGAGTACCCACCTCTTTCCACTCTCAACGTATAGCGCACCGGGGGGCTTGCGGCAAGACCCGGGTCGTGCCGCAGAATCGCTGGCCGAGCGCCCTGACGCGACCGACAACGGCCGCGGCGGCCACGTCAAGGCGGAGCCGTGCCCACCGTGCCCACTGCGCCCGCCCCGCCCGCCCCGGCCGCCACCACGTCCGTCCCGTCGGTCCGGACGCCCCGCGCACGCCCCGCCGCATGCCGTGCCACACGCCATGGCCGCACGCGGCCTCAGATCGGAGCAGATCAGTGAAACCCCTGACCACCAGCGCGTTCGACCTCCCCGACCGCCTCGCCCCCAAGGCCGACCCGGCGCTGATCGCCGACGACGAACAGCACTTCGCGGCCATCGCGGAGTGCCTCGCGCAGTCCATCGCCGATCTCTCCGACCGCCTCGACGCCGAACGCAGAGCGCCCGGCGGCATCGGCCGGCAGGCGATGGACCGGGACATGGAGATCCACCGGCTGACCGCTCGTCTGCGCGCACTGCGCCGCTTCGGGCTGGACCTGTGCCTCGGACGCATGGTCGCCGCGGACAGCCCCGAGCCCGTATACGTGGGACGACTCGGCCTGACGGACAGCGCGGGCCGCAGGCTGCTGCTCGACTGGCGTTCCCCCGCGGTCGAGCCGTTCTTCGGGGCCACGCACGCCAACCCGATGGGTCTGGCAAGCCGCCGCAGGTATCGCTGGACCCGCGGCCGGGTCAGCGACTACTGGGACGAGGTGTTCACCCCGGACGGGTTCGCCGGGCACGCCGCGCTCGACGACCAGTCCGCCTTCATCGCCAGTCTGGGCGGCAACCGGTCGGGACGGATGCGGGACGTGCTCGGCACCATCCAGGCCGACCAGGACGCCATCATCCGCGCGGGATCCCGCGGCGCTCTCGTCGTCGACGGCGGTCCGGGTACGGGAAAGACCGTCGTCGCTCTGCACCGCTCCGCCTACCTCCTCTACGCCGACCCGCGCCTCGGGCACCGGCGGGGCGGCGTGCTGTTCGTGGGTCCGCACCAGCCCTACCTGGGGTACGTGGCCGATGTCCTCCCCAGCCTCGGGGAGGAGGGTGTGCAGATCTGCACCCTGCGGGACCTCGTCGCCGAGGGAGCCGCGGCGGCGGTCGAGGCCGATCCGGAGGTGGCCCGCCTGAAGTCGTCCGCGAATGTGGTGAAGGCGGTCGAGACAGCCGTCAGGTTCTACGAGGAGCCGCCCGCCAAGGGGATGACGATCACAACCCACTGGTCCGACATCCGGCTGAGCGCCGACGACTGGGCCGTGGCCTTCGACGCGGCGGAACCCGGTACTCCGCACAACGAGGCGCGCGACCAGGTCTGGGAGGAACTGCTCACGATCCTGGTGGACAAGCACGAAGGCGACGTCTCCGACGACCAGCTCCGCGCGTGGTTGCCGCGGAACAGGGAACTGGTCGCGGCCTTCAACCGCGCGTGGCCACTGCTCGAAGCGGCCGACCTCGTAGGAGACCTCTGGTCGGTACCCGCCTACCTGCGGATGTGCGCTCCCTGGCTCAGCCGCGACGACGTCCAGCGGTTGCAGCGCGCGGAAGCCCAGGCCTGGACCGTATCCGACCTGCCCTTCCTGGACGCGGCCCGGCAGCGGCTCGGCGACCCGGAGACGGCGCGGCGCAAGCGCCGGCACGCGGCCTCCCTCGCCGCCGAACGCGAGCAGATGGCCAAGGTCGTCGACGCCCTGCTGGAGTCCGAGGCCGAGGGTGACGGCGAAGGGGTGCTGACGATGCTGCGCGGAGAGGACGCACGGCACAGCCTGGTCGACGAGACCGCGGCGCCCGGCATCGAACCGGACCTGCTCGCGGGCCCGTTCGCGCACATCGTCGTGGACGAGGCCCAGGAACTGACCGACGCGGAGTGGCAGATGCTGCTGCTCCGCTGCCCGTCCCGCAGTTTCACCATCGTCGGGGACCGTGCCCAGGCCAGGCACGGGTTCACGGAGTCGTGGCGGGAGCGGCTGGAGCGGGTCGGGCTCGACCGGATCAACCTGGCCTCCCTGAGCGTCAACTACCGGACGCCGAAAGAGATCATGGCCGAGGCCGAGCCGGTCATCCGGGCCGTACTCCCGGACGCCAACGTGCCGACCTCCATCCGCGGCGGCGACGTTCCCGTCGTCCACGGATCCGTATCCGATCTGCGCCCGACCCTCGACACCTGGCTCGCCGCACATACCGACGGGATCGCCTGTGTCATCGGCGACCCCACCTTCCGGACGACGTCGCGCGTACGGTCGCTGACCCCGGAGCTGGCGAAGGGCCTCGAATTCGATCTGGTCGTCCTCGTCGACCCGGAGGCGTTCGGCGAGGGCGTCGAGGGAGCGGTCGACCGCTATGTCGCGATGACCCGGGCGACCCAGCGACTCGTCATCCTCAGGAGCTCCTGACGTACGAGCTCCTGACGTACGAGCTTCTGGCGTACGAGCTCCAGGCGTACGAGTCCCTGACGTAGGAGCTCCTGACGTTCCGCGAGCGGCCCGGATACAACCTTCGCGGCCCGTCGCGAGTCAGAGACGCCGCGATGGTGAGGACCTTCGCACAGCCTTCGTACAGCCGGGCCACAGGAACGGCATACGATGCGCGTGCCCCTCATAAAGATCACGTAAGAGGATGTACACGTCATGACTAGCCGTGCCCCGTATCGTTCCCTTCGCGGCATATCCGCCGCTGCCGCCCTCCTCGCGATCGGTGCGGTGGGATGCTCGGGCGTCTCCGAGGCCATCGACAGCGCCAAGGACGGCGCGAAGCAGGTCGCTCGCCAGCGCTCGGTGTTCTCGCTGGACATCGGCGACTGCTACAACCCGACCGGCAAGACCGAGGGGACGGCGTACACCGTCGAGATCGTGCCCTGCGACGAGGCGCACGAGGGCCAGGTCGTCGGCGAGTTCGTCATGGACAAGGACAAGGAGTACCCCGGCGACGACGGGGTCTCGACGATCGCGGACGAGCGCTGCCCGGCCGAGGCGCAGAAGCACGCCCCGGACACCTGGGCGCTCCCCAAGGGCGTCGCCCTCTTCTACTACGTCCCGACCAAGGAGAGCTGGGGGACGGGCGACCGCGCGGTGAGCTGCACCTACACCATGGAGAAGGGCACGTTCAGCGGCTCGCTGGACGTCGCGAAATCCCTCAAGCCCGAGCAGATCACGTACCTCACGGGCTCGAACGCGGTCTACGAGGCCATGTGGGCGACCCAGCCGGAGAAGGACACCGTCGAGGACGACCTGGATGGCTACAAGGCGCAGGCCAAGAGCGTCGCGGCTGCCCTCGACGCACACGTCAAGGGTCTGGACGGCATCGAGGGCGCCGAGGTCGGCAAGCTCCGCGCGACGCTGACGAAGGCGGCGGGGAGCTGGAAGAAGGCCGCGAAGGCCACCGACGCCGACGCGTTCTACCTCGCCTACGACTCGGCGTTCACCGGCATCGACCCGGCCAAGTCGGTCCCCGCCCGCAAGGAACTGGGCCTGGCCACCACCGTCCCGGCCGACGACGCCGAGGTCTGGGCGGGCTGACGCCCCGTCGGATCAGCGGCGCGCGGCCCACACCGTGCGCTCGGTGCGTACCGTCAGGTCGTCGCGGCGCAGGATGCTGTGAGGGCTTTCGGTGTCGAGCAGCCGGTCGAGGGCGGCGAGGTCTTCGGTGGTCAGTTCCTGGGTGAGGCCCCCGCGCAGGCGGGTCAGACCGCTGAGGGCGTAGCGGCCGACGGCCTCGGTGTGCGGGGGGCCCAGGTTGACGGTGATGACGCGTTCGCCCTCGACGGTGAAGCCGGCCGCGGTCAGCTTGGGTCCCCAGTCCGCGCCGCGGTGGGGCATGTGCTCGGTGTGGTGGCGGTCGAGTGCGGCGTGGCAGCGCTCTTCGAGTCCGGGACGGTCCGCCGGGGCGTCCTCGGGCAGGAAGCGCGGGAAGCCCGCCAGTTCGACGACGGCGAACAGCCCGCCGGGGGCGAGCGTGTCGTGGACCTGGCGCAGGGTGCGGTCGGGGTCGGCCATGTGGTGCATGGAGGCGGATGCCCATACCAGTTCGGGCGTGCCGAGCTCGGGCCAGGCACCGTCGAGGTCGGCCTGAACGGTGCGTACCCGATCGGCGAGACCGGCCGCCGCGGCCTTGTCCCGCAGGCGCTGCAGATAGGCGGCCGAGGTGTCGACGGCGGTCACCTCGGCCTCGGGGAAGCGCTTGAGCAGGGCGAGGGTGCCGGCCCCGGTTCCGCAGCCCAGATCCACGATGTGGCGGGGGCTCGCTTTGACGGGCAGCCATGCGGTGATGGAGGCGATGTGCTCGGCGAGCACTTCGGCGTCCAGGTCGAGGATCTCCGTCTGGCCGTCGGCGCCGGCGCCGGCGTCGTGACCGTGACCGTGACCGTGGTTGTGGTCGTGGGCTGTGTGCGGGGCGGGCGGGGATGCGTGTGTCATGGCGGCCACGCTAGGAGGTTCGCGGGCGTCCGGCACGGTCGCTTCCCGGAAGCGCAAGACGGTGGGCGCCTGGCCTGCTCGCCGCGCAAGCCGACGCGACCGACGGCGCGACGGGGCTGTGGGGCGGCAGGGCCGGGATCAGTGCGACGGGCTGCTCGCGTCACCGGCGCCGCGGGCGCCGCGAGTGCTGCCGGTGCCGCCCGCGCTCTGCTCGTTGCGCTGGTGGCCGCGGCGGGCGTCGCGGTCGAAGATGCCCAGGACTTCGCAGGGCCCGCCCTCGGCGCCGATGGCGTGCGGGAGCATCGTGGGGAACTCGGCGGCCTGGTTGGTCTCCACGCGCAAGCGCCGGTTGCCCAGCAGCAGGACGGCCGTGCCGGAGAGGACGACGAGCCATTCCCGGCCCGGGTGGGCGCGCATGCTCGACGGGCCCTCGGGCGGCGGGTTCGTCATACGCTGGCGTACGACGGTCATGCCCGGATCCGCCCGGATGGGCCAGCGCATCACCTGGTGGGCGGCGTCGATCGTCGGGCTGGAGATGACGTCGTCCGAGGCCGTCTCGACCAGTTGGTCGAGCGTGGTGTCCAGGGCACGGGCGAGGGTGACGAGCTGGTCCACGGCGAGACGGCGCCGCCCGGTCTCGATCCGGCTGAGCGTGGAGGGGCTGAGCCGGGCGCGGGTGGCCAGCTCGTCCAGGGACCATCCCTGCGCCACGCGCAGAGCGCGGATCCGCTTGCGTACCAGGCTGTCGAGATCGCCATTGTCTTGCGTCATGAGCAACACCTTATGCCTCATACGCAAACGATGCTTAGCGTGGCCGTACCTGGGCCCGCTCGGGGTCCGCTCACCGCGAGGAGAGGTACGCCATGCCCGTAACGACTTCCGAATACGCGACCGACGCGACCGGCGCGAACGACGACTCCGTGACCGAGTCCCACGGGACCGTAGACACCGTGGTGATCGGCGGAGGAGCCGCGGGCTTGAACGGCGCGCTGATGCTCGCCCGCTCCCGTCGCTCCGTCGTCGTGGTCGATGGCGGCACGCCCCGCAACGCGCCCGCCGACGGCGTGCACGGTCTGCTCGGTCTGGAGGGCGTACCACCGGCGGACCTGCTGAGCCGAGGGCGGGAGGAGGTACGCGGTTACGGTGGCGAGGTGGTGGCCGGCGAGGTGATCTCCGCCGTCCCGGCCGCCCCCTCCGCCGAGGGCGATCCGCGCTTCACGGTCACGCTGGCCGACGGCGGCGTCTTGCGGGCACGCCGGCTGCTGGTCGCCACCGGCCTGCGCGACGTACTGCCCGACGTTCCCGGGCTGGCCCGGCACTGGGGACACGGCGTGGTGCACTGCCCGTACTGCCATGGCTGGGAGGTGCGCGACGAGCCCATCGGGATCCTGGCCGTGGGCCCGGCCTCGGTCCACCACGCGCTGCTGTTCCGGCAGTTGACCGACGATCTGGTCTACTTCACCCGCGGCACCGGCCTGGGCGAGGAGTCCCGTGCGCGCTTCGCCGCCCGTGACATCCGCGTCGTCGACACCCAGGTGGCGGCGGTCGAGTCCACCCAGGACGGCCGCGTCGCGGGCGTGCGGTTGACCGACGGGCGGATCGTGGCCCGCCGCGTTCTCGCGGTGGCGACCAGCATGCGGGCCCGTACCGAAGGCCTGGCCGGTCTGAACCTGCCGATGCGGGACCTGCCGGACGGAATGGGCCGCCACTTCGCCACCGGCCCGGCCGGCACCACCCCGGTCCGGGGCGTATGGGTGGCAGGCAACGCCACCGACGTGAGCGCCCAGGTCGGTGCCTCCGCCGCCGCGGGCGCCCTGGCGGGCGCACACATCAACGCCGACCTGGCCACCGCCGACACCGAAGCGGCCCTCGCCGCGGGCCTCGGCTGAGGGCCCAGCCCTCGGAGCCGCCGACGGCACCGTCCGGAGTTCTCAACCCCCGTCCGGCGCGGCGTATATGAAGTCGTAGGTGGCCCAGTCGGTGAGTGTGCGGTAGCCGAGCCGCTGGTACAGGGCGTTGCTGGTGGGATTGGACCGGTCCGCGAACAGCACGACGTCCTCCGCGCCCGCCGCCAGCGCGGCCCGGCTCACCTCCGCCGTCACGGCGCCCGCGTAGCCGTGACCGCGCAGATGGGCCGGGGTGTAGACGATGTCCACCTGGATCTGGCCGCCGATCAGCGGGTTCATGCCCGCGATGGAGACGGGGGTGCCGTCCGGGGTCTCCCAGAGCGTGTAGCGCTTGTCGGCGTAGCGTGTGCCGGCCCAGGAGCCAGCGTCGATGGTGACGTCTTCCCCGACGGCCTTGGCGAACTCGCCGCACCAGTACATGACTTGCTCATGGTCCCGCTCGCCCAGGAGGCGGCCCCGGCCCGCAGGCATCGGCTCCGGCGGGGTGAGTGTGCCGAGCTGGTACAGACGCAGCCGCGTGTCGCGGATCTTCGGCGTCGCGCCGGTGTGCCGCCGCCAGGCCTCGGCGAAAGAGGTGGCGGTGCCGTGGTCCGCGCTGACGGAGGGGAGGGGGTGCCCGACGGCGACCAGCTGGGCGGCGAGCGTGTCGGCCTGCTCAGGCGTGAGCGGAGTGAGGCACAGAGCGCGGGGGATGAGGCGGTGGAAGGCGGCATGGACCTCGCCCGCACGCTCCAGCACGCCGAAGACCTGGCCTTCCCCGCCGAACGCCGCCGCCCCTCGCGTCCGCAGTCTCTCGGCCCACGTCAGCGTCATGACGTGCCGACCGGGCCGCGAGCGCAGGAAGTCCCCGGCCCGCGCGAGGAATTCGTCGACGTCTTCGGTGAGCTGCCAGCCGTCAGAGAGCATGCCCCATGATCGCCCACGCCGTACCTACCGCGCCCACGCTTTTCAGCGGGGCGAGGCCCCGCCCGCTGTCCGTTCCCAAAAGATCTGGATCGAGGAGGTGTCTCTGACCTGGGCCTTGTCAGTTCTGCGGGGACTGGAAGCCGGGCGCCCCAGTGGATCTGGACCGTGCTGCGCCTGCTTGAACGCGAGTGGGTCGCCCCCTCGGGAGCTCTGGAACGACGACTGGCCGGAGTGGGAGTCTCTCGACTACGTCGCCATGGAGGCGTATGGACTACTCACCCGCGCGGATGACGACTGCGGCGACGCATTTTATGAAGCCGTCGAAGCTGAGCAGGGCGCTGTAGGCGGCAATCCAGGGCCGCGCGGCGAGCAGTGGGACGTGCGATGCGCAAACTGCCGAAGCTGAGCGCGATGTTCCCCTCCGGCGACTGGTCCGGTAGGCGCGAAAGCGCGAGGGATCAGGCCGGGGCTTCGGGGGTGTCGACAGACAGGCGATGCCACGCGTGGCCGCAAGACGCTCGTCGTGCGGGGTGAGACTGGCGATCTTTCCGAGTTGCTGGTCGATCTGCCCCCGTGTGATCAGAACTGCCAGTGTGTGCGTGGCGCGAAGTCCGGCGCGTCGGATACTTTCCGGGCCGTCCTCGGCGGTGGCGCGGGCCTGAATGCAGAAATGTGACAAGAGGCGCAGGGTGTTGGACTGCTCTTCAGCGGAGAGGCCCTCGAACCACTCGATCCCCTGTGGCATCGGCCGAAGCTCTTGGGCGAGTTCGTTGAGAATGATGTACGGATCAGCCAACCTCACGCCCCCGTTGCGCTCGATTCACAGACTTTCCCGGTCATCCAAGCGGACCCTCGGATGCCTAGAAAGGCAGTTCGTCGGCTTCCAACGGCTCTGAGTACCCACGTACCCAGTGGCTGGGGAGGGCGGCGCAGAGCGACTCCAGGTCGGCGAACGTACTTCCCCGAACGTGCAGCCAGCTGTGGTCACTCAGTCCGTCGAGCCGCAAGAGCTTCCCCGGCGCGGAAAACCAGCACACGGGTGACTCTTCCTTCCCCGTCCACATCGGGTACTCGGGAAACTCCACCGGCGCGAACCGACTCGGCAGCTCTCGAATCAGGCTGGCGGGAAGTTCGCAGGCGTTGTAGAGCCGTCCTTCGCTGCCAAGCAGCGTCTCGCTGAGTACGAACTCGACACAGGCCAGGGAGACCCGCTCCAGGTAGCGGACCCAACCATCCCGTGACTGGACGAACACCGGCGGATCGTCCTGACCGAGGTCCCGCAGCCGCACTCCCCAGAAAGCGCATCCCTGGTTCTCGCTGCGGAAGACGAGCATTCCACCGAACTCGTCGTGCACGAACAGCTCGGAAGGGCGCAGCAGCGGGTCCTGGTTGCCGGTGAGGTCGTGACGTGTACCGAGAAGCGAGTACGCCTCGCGCAACGCGGTCGGCAGGGTGAGCCCCAGCATTCCCTCGGCTCGCTCCAGCTCCTCCGCTCGCGTACCCGCGCCGTCGGCGAGCGGCTCCGCCCACGCTGCGGCAAAGTCCCGAACGAAGGCCCAGGCTCGCGCCCTGTCAGGTATCCCACCGCGCAGAGCTTGAGCCACATCGAACTCGTCAACCATGTGGTGGACCGTACAGGCCGGCCAGCTTCGCCGGGACTCCGCCAGGTCGTTTGCCAGAACCACTGGGACTCGCCACATCTACCGAGAACGGACAGCCGCGCTCCCGGCGGCTCGGTCGGGGTGTTGCCTGGCACACTTTTGCAAGCATGCGCTTGCAATAGTTAGCAGGGCGACGCAGGATGGCCCTATGGCATCACTCAACGTCGGCAATCTCGGTGAGTATCTGCGCGAGCAGCGGCGTAACGCGCAGCTGTCGCTGCGGCAGCTCGCTGATGCCGCCGGGGTGTCCAATCCGTATCTGAGCCAGATCGAGCGCGGGCTGCGCAAGCCGAGCGCGGACATTCTGCAGCAGCTGGCCAAGGCACTACGGATCTCCGCGGAGACGCTGTATGTGCAGGCCGGGATGTTGGACGAGCGGGAGCGGGAGGAGCTGGAGACGCGTGCCGTCATCCTCGCCGACCCCTCGATAAACGAGCGGCAGAAGCAGGTGCTCCTCCAGATCTACGAGTCGTTCCGCAAGGAGAACGCGCTCGACACGGAGAGTACGGAGCGTACGGAGGACACGGAAGCCGCGGAGAGCACGGGCACAGGAACCGCCGAAAGGGCGGCCGGTGCGGACGCCGGTGGTTCCGGTACGACACACGGCAGTGCTGCCACCCCACCCTCAAACTGATCCGGGAGGACCACAGTCATGGCCATCACCGATGACCTGCGCAAGACCCTCACCGACCCGACGCCCCTCTACTTCGCGGCCGGTACCGCCGATATCGCCGTCGAGCAGGCCAAGAAGGTGCCCGGTCTGATCGAGCAGCTGAGGGCCGAGGCCCCCGGGCGCTTCGAGGCCGTGCGGAACTCCGACCCCAAGGCCGTCCAGGAGAAGGTCTCCGTCCAGGCCAAGGAGGCCCAGGCGACCGTCCAGGCCAAGGTCACCGAAGTGATCGGCTCGCTCGACACCGATCTGAAGAAGCTGGGCGAGACCGCTCAGGACCTGGCGCTGCGGAGCGTGGGCATGGCGGCGGAGTACGCGGTCCGGGCCCGCGAGACATACGAGAAGGTCGCCGAGCGCGGCGAGCAGACCGTACGCGCCTGGCGTGGTGAGACCGCGGACGAGATCACCGAGATCGCCGTCGCCGTCGAGCCCGCGTCGGCGTCGAAGGCCACCCCGAAGCCCGCTCCGAAGACGGAGACGAAGACGCAGGCGGGGACCAGGGGCGCCGTCAAGCCGGTGGTCAAGCCTGCCGTCAAGCCCGCTGGCAAGCCGGCCGTCAAGGCCGCCGCCAAGCCCGCGCCGAAGACCGAGGCCAGGACCGCCGCCGCGAAGAAGACCACCCCGCGCGGGACGACGGCGAAGAAGTCCACCCCGCCGGCCGGCAAGTAGCCGGCCGCGAACCCGCACACCCGCGAGAGAGGCGGGCCGGGCACCTCGGGGGTGCCCGGCCCGTTATCCAGGTACCTTGGCGTACGGGCCGCGACGTCTCCTCCACCCCTTAGGCGGTGCTCCGCATGTTGCTCGAAGGATTCGGCACTCTTCTCTGGCTGCTCAATCTGGCCATGCTCGTTCTGGCCATCATCGCGCTGTTCCTCTCCGCCACGGCTCGTGAGGACGCCTATCGCGCGGCGGACAAGCAGACGAAGAAGTTCTGGCTGATCATTCTCGGTGTCACGGTCGCCGTGAACCTCTTCGTACCGATGCTGTTCCTCCAGATCGCCGGGCTCGTCGCCACGATCGTCTTCATGGTCGACGTACGGCCGGCCATCCACGCGATCTCCGGTGGCGGTGGAAGCCGAGGCGGCGGCTCCAGCAGTGACGGTCCTTACGGGCCCTACAACGGCGGCCGTTAGGCAAACAAGAATCGCGGGCCACGCGCGGGTACGCGGATCGGGTACGCGGTCAGGTCCGCGCGCCGCCCCGCCCCAGCAGCAGGACCGCCACGTCGTCGGTCAGCTCCCCGCCGTTCAGTTCGCGTGCCCGCGCCACCGCCGCCTCCAGCAGGTCGTCACCGCTCAGGCCCTCGGCCAGCTGGCGGCTGACCATCTCGACCAGGCCCTCCTGACCGAGACGCTGTTTCGCGTCGGGGGCGATCCGGCCCTCGATCAGGCCGTCCGTGTACATCATCAGGCTCCATGACCCGCCCAGCTCGACCTGCCGGCGCGGCCAGCGTGCGCGCGGCAGCAGCCCCAGGGCCGGGCCGCCCTCCTCGTGCGGCAGCAGCTGCGCCGCCCGCCCCCGGCGGGTGACCAGCGGTGATGGATGACCCGCCAGGCAGAGGCCCGCACGGCGGCCGTCCGGCGCGATGTCGACCGTGCAGAGCGTCGCGAAGATCTCCTCGCTCTCCCGCTCGTGCTCCAGGACCTCCTGGAGCGTGGAGAGCAGCTGGTCGCCGCAGAGCCCCGCCAGCGTCAGCGCCCGCCACGCGATCCGCAGCTCCACGCCGAGCGCCGCCTCGTCGGGGCCATGGCCGCAGACGTCGCCGATCATCGCGTGCACCGTGCCGTCCGGCGTACGGACCGTGTCGTAGAAGTCCCCGCCGAGCAGGGCCCGGGAGCGGCCGGGCCGGTAGCGGGCAGCGAAGCTCAGTTCCGAGCCCTGGAGCAGCGGAGTGGGCAGCAGCCCGCGCTCCAGCCGGGCGTTCTCCTGGGCGCGCAGCCGGGACTCGGTCAGCTGGCGCTGCGCGACATCCGCCCGCTTGCGCTCGACGGCGTACCGGATGGCTCGGCTCAGCAGCCGTCCGTCCAGCTCGTCGCGGAACAGATAGTCCTGGGCGCCGACCCGTACCGCCGCGGCGGCGCGCTCGGCGTCACCCTCCGCCGCCAGCGCGAGTACGGCGTGGTGCGGTGCGAGCCGCAGGAGGTGCTTCAGCGGGGCCAGTTCGTCGCTGTCGTTCCTGCCCGGCAGGGCGAGATCCACCAGGATGCAGTGGATGTCGTCGGTCAGCAGCCGCTCGGCCTCGGTGAGGTTGCGGGCGGTACGGATACGCAGCCGCGTGCCGGTCCCCTCCGGCGGCTCCGGCGCGGTGAAGATGTCGGCCGGGTCGTCCTCGATGACCAGCAGGACGAGGTCACCGCCCTTGGCGGTCTCCGCCGCGGGGTGCCTCTCCACGGTCGAACCTGTGCGCTGCCGCGGAACGGGTACGGGTACGGGCATCGGTCTGGTCTTCCTTTCCCTCCCCCCGAGGGCGCGGGCGGGGCGACGATCGACGCCTCACCAGACGGGGACCATAGCGTTAGCCGCGGCCCCAGCGGAATGGCGTTCAGGCGAAGAGCCGGTGTCATATGCCGCTTCCCGTCACGCATCCGGCGCGATCGGGCGCTCTGCGGCCATGACAAACATCACGTACGGCAGCACGTACGGCGGCTACGGCAGCACGTACGACCGCCCCGGCTCGCTCCCGGGTGCGCGAGTCGGCGCATCGAGTGGGCGTACCGAGCCGGTGTGTGCCGCGTTGATGTGTCCGTACGAGGCAGGTCGGCCCCGATCGCCCCTATTTGTCCGGGCGTACGACCCCGAGGATCTGCATCGAGCCCGCCCCCGCCAACGTCACATTCCTGCCGGGACGCGGCGAGTGCACGATCGCGCCGTCCCCGATGTACATCCCGACATGGCTCGCGTCCTGGTGGTAAATGATCAGATCGCCGGGGCGCATGTCCTTGATGTCGATCCTGGGCAGCAGCCGCCACTGCTCCTGCGAGGTGCGCGGGATGGGCCGCCCTGCCGCCGCCCACGCCTGGGAGGTGAGCCCCGAGCAGTCGTACGAGTCCGGTCCCTCCGCGCCCCAGACATACGGCTTGCCGATCTGCTCGGTCGCGAACGTGATCGCCTTCTTGCCCCGCTCGCTGGACGAGCGGTTGATGTCCTTCAGCGCGCCGGAACCGAGCCAGGCCGTCTGCGCCCTTCGCGCCGCGTCGCTCTCCAGCAGCGCCAGCCGCGCCCGCTCTTCCTTCTCCAGGCTCGCTTCGAGCTTCTTGGCGGCGGCGATCCGCTCCGTGATCTCCTTCTTCGCCTTCTCCTTCTTGACCCGCCCGGCCTCCAGCCGCTGCCACTGCGTGGAGGCGTCCGCGGTGTACGTCTTGAGGTCTTCCTGCGCCCGGGAGAGCTCGTCGATGAGATCGTGGGTGGCCTTCTGGCCCTGCTGTATTCGTCCCACCGCGTCCAGGAAGAGCTGCGGATCGCTGGTGAGCACCAACTGCGCCTCGGGCGGCAGCCCGCCGCCCCTGTACTGCGCGCGGGCGGCGGCGCCCGCGCGCTTCTTCAGCTCGTCGATCCGCAGCTGGCCGGTGACGATGTCCTCCGCCAGCTCGATGACCTCGGCCGACTGCTTCTTGGTCTCTTCCTCGGCGAGGTTGTACGCGTCGGTGGCGGACGCGGCCTTCTGGTAAAGGGCCTCGATCTCCTTGCGGATGTCTTCGAGGGACTTCTTCGACCCGGCGCCGGGCGGGAGTTCGACCGGTGGCGGCGCGACGGCCGACCCGGACGGTGTGGGGCCCGGGGCCGCGTACGCCCCGTTCGTCAAGGCCGGCGACGCCAGTACGGTGAGTGCGCAGACCACGGTGATGGCGGCAGCGACACTGCGACGTCGGTTCACCAAGCTCCCCCTCCGAGCCAACCCCACCGCGCGGTAGGCCAGTCACGAATCTGACGTATCGTCAACAACCGGTTCTGACGCCGTGATCGTGTCATGCCCTCGGTCAAAGGGACAGAGGGATCCGGGCATCTCACAGGAATCACCCGGGAAGCACCCGACGCGATGAGGACGAACGGGCAGCCGCGTATGTTCCCCGGGTCAGCCCCCGCTGCCCGAACCGGGCGCGAGCGCCGACCAGTTCACCGTCACCTCACCCTGCCGCCGTCTGCGCGGATCGTCCGCGAGCGGCCAGTCGGCCGCCAGATCCCGTACGGCCCTGATCCACCGCTGCCGCGCGCCCAGCGAGGCGTAGGGAGCCGCCGCCGCCCACGCCCGGTCGAAATCGCGCAGGAAGGCGTGGACCGGCTCACCCGGCACATTGCGGTGGATCAGCGCCTTCGGCAGCCGCTCGGCCAGATCGGAGGGCCGCTCCAGCGAGCCGAGCCGGGTCGCGAACGTCACCGTCCGCGGCCCCTCGGGGCCGAGCGCGACCCACACATGCCGCCGGCCGATCTCGTCGCACGTCCCCTCGACCAGCAGTCCGCCGGGCGCGAGCCGGCCGCACAGCCGCGCCCAGACCGCGGCGACGTCGTCCTCGTCGTACTGCCGCAGCACATTGGCCGCGCGGATGAGCACCGGGCGGGCGCCCCCGGGGAGCGGGACCTCGAAGCCGCCGTGCCGGAACCGGAGCCCGTCGCGCTCGTACGGGCGCGCGGCGGCGACCCGGGCGGGATCTATCTCGACGCCGACGACTTCGGTACGCGGCTCCGCCGTGCGCAGCCGCCGCAGCAGCTCGACCGCCGTCCAGGGGGCCGCGCCGTACCCCAGATCCACCACGACCGGTGCCGCCGAGCGGCGCAGCGCGGGGCCGTGCGTGGCGGCGATCCACCGGTCCATGCGGCGCAGCCGGTTCTGGTGGGTGGTGCCGCGGGTCACCGTGCCCACCGGGCGGGGAGAACGGGAGGTCGCGGGCGCCATGGGGACGAGCGTAACCACCCGGGACGGTTGAGCGGTCGCCGGTAATGATTTGGCAAAACGGAAATGCTGGAGGTGATTCCGCTGTTGTGGGGCTCGGAGGGCGCGACAACCCTCTTTTCGCCGTGCTCCGAATCTCCGCGCGAGAGGACCGTAGACGTGAGCCAGTACGTGTCCCGTATCGCAGGCACGTTCGTGGGACCGCCCCGTCTCAGGCTCCCCGGCCAGCATCGCCGGCCACGCCGGATCGCCATGCTCAGCGTCCACACCTCCCCGCTGCACCAGCCGGGGACGGGCGACGCGGGCGGCATGAACGTCTATATCGTCGAGCTGGCGAAGCGGCTGGCCGCCATCGACATCGAGGTGGAGATCTTCACCCGCGCCACCACAGGCGGCCTGGACCCGGCGGTCGAGCTGGCGCCCGGGGTGCTCGTACGGCATGTGGACGCCGGCCCGTACGAGGGCCTGGCCAAGGAGGAGCTGCCCGCCCAGCTCTGCGCCTTCACGCACGGCGTGATGCAGGCATGGGCCGGCCAGCGCCCCGGCTACTACGACCTGGTCCACTCCCACTACTGGCTGTCCGGCCATGTCGGCTGGCTCGCCTCCGAGCGGTGGGGCGTCCCGCTCGTCCACGCCATGCACACCATGGCGAAGGTCAAGAACGCCGCGCTCGCGGAGGGCGACCGGCCCGAGCCCGCGGCCCGGGTCATCGGCGAGACCCAGATCGTGCGGGCCGCCGACCGGCTGATCGCCAATACGGACGAGGAGGCCGCGGAGCTGGTCCGCTTCTACGACGCGGACCCGGCCAAGGCCGCCGTCGTCCATCCGGGGGTGAACCTGGAGTGTTTCTGTCCGGCCGACGGCCGCGCCGCCGCCCGTGCCCGGCTGGGGCTTCCGCAGGACGCCTTCATCCCGCTCTTCGCGGGCCGAATCCAGCCGCTGAAGGCCCCTGACGTGCTGCTGCGCGCCGTGGCCGTGCTCCTGGACCAGAACCCCTCGCTGCGCCGGAAGCTGGTCGTGCCGGTCGTCGGCGGCCCGAGCGGCAGCGGCCTGGCGAAGCCGGAAGGGCTCCAGAAGCTCGCCGCGCGGCTCGGGATCGCCGATGTCGTACAGTTCCGGCCGCCGGTGGGCCAGAGTCGGCTCGCGGACTGGTTCCGGGCCGCGTCCGTGCTGGTCATGCCCTCGTACAGCGAGTCCTTCGGCCTGGTCGCCATAGAGGCACAGGCGGTGGGCACCCCGGTGGTGGCGGCGGCCGTGGGCGGGCTGCCGGTGGCGGTACGGGACGGATCGACCGGTTTCCTGGTCAGGGACCGTGAGCCGGCGGCCTACGCGCGGGCGCTGCGCGAGTTCCTCGACCACCCGGAGCTGGTGGACCGGATGGGCGCGGCGGCCGCGCGCCACGCCCAGTCCTTCGGCTGGGACACGGCGGCGTCGGCGACGGCCGACGTCTACACGGCCGCGGTGCACGACCACCGGCGCACCGTACGCGCGCACCACGGCTGACGCGTACGTACACCACGGCTGACGCCTGCGCGCGCCACGGCTGACGCATACGCGCACCACACGGCTGACGCGTACGCGCACCACGGCTGACGTACGCTCGCCCCATGGCCGACGGACAGCAGACCTCCCGGGACTCCTCGCCCTCGGCGCGGGCCGCGCGGGTCATCGAGCAGACGCTGAAGGACGCCGAGCTGGGGTGGGAGAGCCCGGAGCCCGGCTCGTACGTCGTCACCCTCCCCGGCACCCGCAAGCTCTCCACGACCTGCTCCCTGCGCGTGGGCCGGCACGCGCTGTCCCTCAACGCCTTTGTGATCCGGCACCCCGACGAGAACGCGGCGGGCGTCCACCGCTGGCTGCTTGAGCGCAACCTCAAGCTGTACGGGGTGAGTTACGCGGTCGACGGCCTCGGGGACATCTATCTGACGGGCAAACTCCCGCTGGCCGCCGTCACCGAGGACGAGATCGACCGGCTGCTCGGCTCGGTGCTCGAAGCGGCGGACGGTTCGTTCAACACCCTGCTGGAGCTGGGGTTCGCGAGTGCGATCCGCAGGGAGTACGCGTGGCGGGTGTCCCGGGGGGAGCCGACCCGGAACCTGGACGCGTTCGCCCATCTGACCCAGGGTCCGTCCGGACCTTCCCGCCCCCCGGCCTGACCCGGCCCCTGTCGTCCGGCTGTCCGTCCGGGTGTCCGTCCGGCCCGAAATCCCACTGAACGACTCGGCGTTCGACATCTTCCCGGGCGCCCAGGGCCATGGCATGCTCACTCCCAGACGCGCACCTGAACATCGTTCACATATATGGAGGCGGGATCATGTCGATGGAGCCCCGGCGCCCACGTGCCATTGGCCGACGGACGGTGCTCGGCACGGCGATCGCCGTCGCCGCCACGGCCGGAGCGATGACCACCGGACTGCCGGGTCCCGCCGCGGCCAGTGAGCGCAGGCCACCGAAGACGTCCGCGCTCTGGCGTGAATTCGCCGACTCGCCCTACACCCACCCGCAGATCCCGTACGTAGGACGCGCCGGCCGGCGCGCCGGTGCGCGCGGCCTTCCCCGGTACCCGGTCGTGGCCGATGTCCGCGCGTACGGCGCCAAGGGCGACGGCTCCGTGGACGACGCCCCCGCCATCAACCGTGCCCTCGCCGCTGCCGCGGAGCGTGGCGGGGGCACGGTCTCCATCCCGCCCGGCACCTACCGGATCGACGACGTGATCCGGATCGCGCACAGCGGCGTCGTCCTGCGCGGCGCGGGCAGCGACCGTACGAAGCTGTACGCGACCCGGAATCTGACCGAGCTGATCGGCCCCTACGGCAGCCGTTTCGGCGGCAACAAATCCGGCTGGTCCTGGTCCGGCGGCCTCATCTGGCTCTGCCCGCAGGAGCGTTGGGACTCGCTCACCAGCGCCATCAAGGCGAGCGACTGGCCGTGCGAGGGCTGGACGGGCAACGAGCGCGACGAGTGGAGCACCCTCACCGCCCTCGCCCGAGGCAACCGGGGCGACCGGTCCGTGACCGTCCAGGACGCCTCGAAGCTCAGGCGCGGACAGTTCGTCCTGCTCCAGCTCTCCGACGACGCGGACCACAGCCTTCTCAGGCACATGGCGGGCGACGGCCCCGGCACCGAGACGTACGACTGGGCCGCCATGACCAAGCTGACGTCGTACACACCGTACGAGTGGCCGGTGCGCATCACCGCCGTACGCGGTCGCGAAGTCACCCTGGAACGTCCGCTTCCGCTGGATCTGCGCCCGGAGTGGGACCCGAAGTTCACCACCTCGGTCGCCCCGCTGACCGATTCCGGGGTCGAGGGGCTGACCCTGGAGGCCGTCGAGACCCCGCAGTCCCCGCACCTCCTCGACAAGGGCTACAACGGGGTCGCTTTCCAGTGCGCGTACGACTGCTGGGCCGAGGACGTCGTCGTACGCCATGTCGACAACGGCTTCGGCCTGATCGGCGCCTCCGCCTGCACCCTGCGCCATACCCGCGTCGCGGGCCGCGGCTCGCACCACCCGTACTACTGCCGCGAGGCCTCGCACGACAATCTGATCGAGGACTTCGTGATCGAGCGGCGTACGGTCCCGGCGCCGGCGGGCACACAACTGCACGGCATCAATGTCGAGGGGCTGTCCAGCTACAACGTCTGGTCGCGCGGGCGGATGGAGATGGGCACGTTCGACACGCACCGGGGGATGCCCTTCGCCAACGTACGGACGGAGATCACCGTCAGCAACGACGGCCGGCACGGCGGCGACGCGATCGCGGGACCGCTGTACGGGGCGCGGTTCGCGCACTGGAACATCACCGTCACCAACCAGCGCGCGGGACTGATCAAGATCGACGAGATCGCCCCGTACAGCGTGACGGCCGGCATCAGTGAGGTGCGGGAGTTCGACCAGATCGATGTGCCGGACTTCCAGGGCGAGTTGCACACGCGGCTGGAGGCGTACGGCAGCCCCGGGGACATGCGGCCGCGCAATCTCTACGAGGCACAGCGCGAGCTGCGCTGACGCCGTCCTCCCTGATCGGCCCTCGCACGGTCGCCGTGCGGCTCCCACCGGCCCAGGATCGTATCGACAGCACAGTGGGCCGGCGTGCGCGTGGGACGGGTTCGATGGACGGCGACGGAGACCGCGGGGGAGACCGCGACGGAGACCGCGGGGGAGTCGAGGCCGACGAAGGCGGGGCCCGGCTGGGTCGCCGGCGCTTCCTCGGGGCCGCCNCGTATCGACAGCACAGTGGGCCGGCGTGCGCGTGGGACGGGTTCGATGGACGGCGACGGAGACCGCGGGGGAGACCGCGACGGAGACCGCGGGGGAGTCGAGGCCGACGAAGGCGGGGCCCGGCTGGGTCGCCGGCGCTTCCTCGGGGCCGCCGCGGCCGGCGCCGCCGGGCTGGCGCTGGGCGCGGCGGGCTGCGACTCCCCCGGCGAGGAGGACGAGCCGCCCGGCCCCGGCCGGAGCGCCGGCGGCGGGGACCGGGCGGCCGCCGACGCGGCGGAGCGGGCGCGGCCGGGCAGCCCCGACTGGCGCATCCGCTCGGTGGGCCCGCCCGAGGCGGTCGAGGGCTATACCGACAGGGTGAGCGTCCTGCCGGGCGAGGAGTTCGGGCTGTACGTCTCGACCACCGCGCCCGGCTTCCGCGTCTCGGCGTACCGGATGGGCTGGTACGGCGGGGCGCGGGCGCGGCTGGTCTGGCGCTCCGGCCGGATCGCGGGCCACGCGCAGCGCCGTCGCCCGCTGCTGATCGCCGAGACCCGTGCCGTACGGGCGGACTGGGACCGTACCGCGCTTGTCCGCACCGACGGCTGGCCGGAGGGCGCGTATCTGCTCCGGCTGGACGCGGACAACGGGCACCAGCGCTACGTCCCGCTGATCGTCCGCTCGGCGAGCGCGGCGGGCAGGACGGTGCTGATCCACGCCCCCGCGACCTGGCAGGCGTACAACCTGTGGGGCGGCTCCAGCCTCTACCAGGGCGACGACGGCGCGTACGCGACGCGTTCGTTCGCCGTCTCCTTCGACCGGCCGTACGACAGGAGCGGCGCGGAGAAGTTCCTTGTCTACGAGCGTGCCCTCGTGGTCCTCGCGGACCGGCTCGGCCTTCCGCTCGCGTACACCACGGGGGTGGACGTCCACCTCGCCCCGTCCGTACTGCGGGACGCCACGGCGGCGGTCTCGCTCGGCCACGACGAGTACTGGACCCCGGAGCAGCGCCTCCATGTGACGCGGGCGCGCGACGCCGGGACCAATCTGGCCATCCTCGGCGCCAACACCTGCTTCCGCCGGATCAGGCTGGAGAGGGGGGCAACGGGCGCTGTCCGCACGGTGGTCTGCTACAAGACCGCCTACCGGGACGACCCCTACCTGGAGGCGCACCCCACGATGGCGACCACCGACTTCCGGGTGCCGCCCGCCGCCGACCCGGAATCCTCCCTGACCGGCGTTCTGTACGAGGGGTATCCGACCGACGCCCCCTATGTCGTCCACCAGGCCGGCCACTGGCTGTTCGCGGGGACCGGGGTGAAGCGGGGCGAGTCCTTCGACCATCTGGTCGGGGTGGAGTACGACCGGGTCACCCCGGGGCAGCCGACCCCGGCGCGGCTGGAGATCGTCGCCCACTCCCCGCTCGTCTGCAAGGGGCGCGGCAGCCACGCGGACTCCGCGTACTACACCGTGCCGGGCGGCGCGGGGGTCTTCGCGTCCGGGACGATGCGATGGGTCGAGGGGCTGATGGCGGGGACGGGGGAGAACGGCCGCAACCACGGTCTGGACGCGCGGACCGGGGCCTTTGTCACCCGCACGACGGAGAATGTGCTCCGCGCCTTCGCGAAGGGCCCGGCGGGGCGGACGATGCCGGAGCCGAGGGACAACGTACGGAGTGTGTACGGGGATACGGCGACGGCGTGACGGGCGTCCGGGCCCTGCGGACGTCCTACGCGCTCCCGGCGCCGGGAGCGGTCGCCTTCACGGGCGCCTCGGCCGGTGCCGACGGCGGATCCCCTTGCGACCCCTCCACCTCGCCTGTCCCGTCCTCCAGTTCGGACAAGCCCCGCATCAGCAGCCAGTACCCCGCGCCCGCCGCCGTCCCCAGGACCGCGCACGCGCCCCAGAGCCACGCCGCGCCGAAGCGGTCGATCACGAGGCCCGACATCAGCGGGGCCACCAGCGCCGCCACCGACCAGGACATCGTGTACATGCCCTGATAGCGCCCCCGGCCATGGACCGGCGAGAGCCGTACCACCAGTCCCGTCTGGACGGGGGCGTTGATGATCTCCGCCAGCGTCCACACGCAGACCGTCAGCGCGTAGACGGCGATCGACCCGGCGAACGCCGTCAGCCCGAATCCGTACCCCGCGAGCATCGACGAGACGATCAGCAGCCGGCGCGGGTCGCGGTGCTGGATGAAGCGGGTGACCGGGATCTGCAGGACCACGATCAGGACGCCGTTGACCGCGATGGCGAAGCCGAAGTCGGCGCTGGTGAAGCCGTCCGCCCCCATCGCCACCGGCAGCCCGACGTACCCCTGCTGGAAGATCAGCGACACGACGAAGGACAGCGTCACGACGCTCATGAAGCGGCCGTCCCGCAGGACCGTCCCCAACCCGATCCCCGGCTCGGTCGCCGCGCTCTTCCTGGAAGTGACACGCGCCGGAGTCCCGCCCGGCCCCCGTTCCGGTCGGGACTCCGGCAGTTTGAGGAAGACCAGTACGGCGCAGGCGAGCGTCATCGCGGCCTCGCCCAGGAACCCGGCGAGATAGCTGTACTGCGCGATGAACCCGGCGCCCGCCGACGAGATCGCGAAGCCCAGGTTGATCGCCCAGTAGTTCAGCGAGAACGCCCGCACCCGGTCCTCGGGCTTCACGATGTCCGCCATCATCGCCTGCACGGCGGGGCGCGACGCGCTGGAGGCCATGCCGACCAGGAACGCCACGGCCGCGATCGCGGCCGGGTCCCGCATGAAGCCGAGCAGCGCGACGGACGCGGCCGTGGACGACTGCGCGATCAGCAGCGTCGGCCGCCGGCCGAGCCGGTCGGTCATCACCCCGGCGACCAGCGACGAGATGACCCCGCCGAGCCCGTGCAGCGAGGCCACCAGACCCGCGTACGAGGCGGAGTAGCCCTGGTCCAGGGTGAGATAGAGCGCCATGAAGGTGGCGACGAAGGCGCCCAGCCGGTTGACCAGCGTGCTGGTCCACAGCCACCAGAACTCCCGGGGCAGGCCCGAGACGCTCTCCCTCACAGCACGTCTCAGACCGGCGGCCGACGCGGCGGCCGACGAGGCGACGGACATGCGGATTCCCCCCGGAAACAGCGGTAGCGGCCGGACGGCCTGGTAAGTGGCCGAACGGCCAAGGGAAACTTACGTACCGCGGCTCGGAAACCGCCACTCAATTGACGGCAGGAGTCAATCGAAGCCCGTGCGGTGGGTCCGAATGGGTCCATTAGGCTTTGGCCCATGGCCGACGCACCGTACAAGCTGATCCTCCTCCGCCACGGCGAGAGCGAGTGGAACGCCAAGAACCTGTTCACCGGCTGGGTGGACGTCAACCTCACCGACAAGGGCGAGAAGGAAGCGGTCCGCGGCGGTGAGCTGCTCAAGGACGCCGGCCTGCTGCCCGACGTACTGCACACCTCCCTCCAGAAGCGCGCCATCCGTACCGCGCAGCTCGCGCTGGAGGCCGCCGACCGCCACTGGATCCCCGTCCAGCGCTCCTGGCGGCTGAACGAGCGCCACTACGGTGCGCTCCAGGGCAAGGACAAGGCCCAGACGCTCGCCGAGTTCGGCGAGGAGCAGTTCATGCTGTGGCGCCGCTCGTACGACACCCCGCCGCCGGCCCTGGAGGACGGCACGGAGTTCTCGCAGAGCGACGACCCGCGCTACGCCACGATCCCGAGCGAGCTGCGTCCGCGCACGGAGTGCCTGAAGGACGTCGTCGAGCGGATGCTGCCGTACTGGTACGACGCGATCGTCCCCGACCTGCTGACCGGCCGTACGGTCCTGATCGCCGCCCACGGCAACAGCCTGCGCGCCCTGGTCAAGCACCTGGACGGGATCTCGGACGCCGACATCGCGGGCCTGAACATCCCGACCGGCATCCCGCTCGTCTACGAACTGGACGCCGACTTCCACCCGGTCACCCCGGGCGGCACCTACCTGGACGCGGACGCGGCAGCCGCCGCGATCGAGGCCGTGAAGAACCAGGGCAAGAAGAAGTAGGGTTTGCGATCACGCCCCTGACCTGCGCATACGGCGCAGGTCAGGGGCGTTTTCATGGTCTGGGCCCACGACCGTGGCCTGCTGCCGGGAACCGCTTGTGACGGGATCCCGCTGGGGTACTCCTTCAGGCTGTCGTCATCGTCCTCGATTGGCGTGTCGGGAAAAACCGCATGGTCGCCCCGTTACCGTGCGGGGGTCGACCACAAAGGACTGCCCGGCGGCTGGCGGGTAAGGGCTCCGTCAGCCGAGTAGCGGCGTAGCCCGATCGAGAGGATCTGGACGTTGAGCGACTTTTCCCGCCGCTACCTGCTCAGGGCGTCAGCGGCCGCCGGCGCCGGGGCGATCGTCGTCCCGGGCCTTACGGCCGCGGGCGCGCCGGACATCGCGGCCGCGAGCACCCCGGGCCTGCTGGCCGCGAGCGACTCGACCAAAGGGTCGTCGGGATGTCCGCCGGCGAAGCTGACCGGTCGCGTCGTCCGCCCCGATGACGCCTCGTACACGGATGATCGCATCGACTACGACCAGCTGTTCTCCCACTACCCGCTGGTCATCGTCTTCGCCCAGGAGACCCAGGACGTGGTGAACGCCCTCACCTGGGCGCGGCAGCACAACGTCGCACTGCGGGTACGCAGCGGCCGTCACGCCCTGGAGGGCTGGTCGAACATCGACAACGGCATCGTGATCGACGTCAGCCAGCTCAAGTCGGTCCACATCGACGCCGAAGCTCGTATCGCGACGGTCGGCGCCGGCCTGACCCAGTTGGAAGCGGTGACGACGCTCGCCGAGCAGGACTTCGCGGTCACGACCGGAAGCGAGGGCAGCGTCGGCTTGGTCGGTGCGACGATCGGCGGCGGCCTTGGCCCCCTCAATCGCTGGCTCGGCATGGCCTGTGACAGCCTGATCGGGACCGAGGTCGTCGTCCCGTCGGGTCGCGACTGCGCCGAGGTGATCCATGCCAACCTGAAGGACCACTCAGACCTGCTCTGGGCGCTCCGTGGGGCGGGAAACGGCAACTTCGGAATCGTCACGCAACTCACCTACAAGGTGCACCCGCTCAAGCGCATCGCCTATGTGCAGGCGACCTGGGACGGCCTTACGGACCTGCATGGGATCTTCGACGCCTGGCAGCATGCGGTCCCGTTCGCCGACAACCGCCTCGGATCCGAAGTCGAGATCCACAAGTCCCAGATCACGCTGTTCGCGTGGCTCGCGGAGGGCACGGCGGAGGAGGCCAAAGAGATGCTGGCCCCGATCCTGTCGATCGGCACGCCCGATGTGGAGGTGCAGGTCGGTAACTGGGGCCCCATCTTTGCCGGAGCCCAGGTGCCGCGCTCGCAGGAGCCCGCCAACGTGAAGTTCTTCTCACAGTTCGCCAAGAAGCTGTTCCCGAAGGAGGCGATCGACGTCATCGGCTACTTCATGCGAAACGCTCCCACGGAGGAAAGCAACTACTTCGTCGATGCCTTCGGCGGGGCGATCAGGAAGGAGCCCCGAGGCGGCACCGCGTTCGTGCACCGCGACGCGATCTTCTACGGCGAGATCGGCGCAGCCTGGGGGACTCCTTCAACGACACCAGGCGTCTGCGACCCGCTCACCTCGACGTGCCAGGCCTGGACCGCCGAATTCAGCCAGGCGATGCGCGGCTTCGTGGACGGCGCCTACGTCAACGTGCCGAACGTCGGCATGCAGGAGTGGGAGACCGCCTACTGGGGGAGACACCACTTCGAGCGGCTGCGCGAGATCAAGGCGAAGTACGACCCCCGCAACGTCTTCCAGTACGAGCAGAGCATCCCGCCCGCGTCACGCTGATCGACAGTTCGCCTCTGACCAGCGACGAAATACGCGCCCGCCAGACCCAGGCAAGAAGAAGCAGTCCACCGCGCACACCCCGCGCACCGCGCGAAAGGGCCCCGTCGGCGACGCACCGCCGGCCGGGGCCCTTCGTTCGGTCTAACCGCACCCGCCGCCGCACTGGCACGAGCCGCCCGACTGGCAGCCGCAGCCGCAGCCCGAGCCGCAGCCGCATGCGCCGAGCAGGGGCAGGCGGGTCACTGACGCAGGGGCCGCGGGGGCTTCCTGCTGGGGGACATGGGTAGGGGAATCGGCCATGGGATCCTCCTCGAAGGCGCGCCCGGATGGCGCCTGACCCCATTGCATGCCCAGGGGGGCGGGCGCATCAACGGCGCATGCGCGCAGGCGCTGCCGCGCGCTCCTTCACGCCCGTACCCGCTCCCTCACGCCTCGTACCCGCTACGCCCCTTCGACCGGCGTGTCCGCCGGCTGGATCTCGTCCGCGTGCTCGCCCGTCACCAGGAAGACGACCCGCTTGGCGACCGCCACCGCGTGGTCCGCGAAGCGCTCGTAGTAGCGGCCGAGCAGCGTCACGTCGACCGCCGTCTCGATGCCGTGCTTCCAGCGGTCGTCCATCAGGTGCTGGAAGAGCGTGCGGTGCAGCAGGTCCATCTCGTCGTCGTCCTGCTCCAGCTGGAGCGCCAGCTCGACGTCCTTGGTGATGATCACCTCGGCGGCCTTCGCCATCAGGCGCTGCGCCAGCTGACCCATCTCCAGGATCGTCGCGTGCAGATCGTGCGGCACGGGCGAGACCGGGAAGCGGAGCCTGGCCAGCTTGGCGACATGCTGCGCCAGGTCGCCGGAGCGCTCCAGGTCGGCGCTCATCCGCAGCGAGGTGACCACGATCCGCAGATCGGTCGCGACCGGCTGCTGCCGTGCCAGCAGCGCGATGGCCCTGGCCTCCAGGTCGTGCTGGAGGTCGTCGACCCGCTGATCGGCGGCGATCACGCTCTCGGCGAGCTTGAGATCCGCGTCCAGCATGGCTGTGGTGGCACGTCCGATGGCGGAACCGACCAGCCGGGCCATTTCGACCAGGTCCTCGCCTATCGAGTCCAGTTCCTCGTGGTACGCGTCCCGCATGGGGTTGTCCCTCTCTTCACGTTCCTGCCCGGGGCCTGGGGGCCGGGGGCTGTGCCCCCACGCTCCCACGGTCCGGGCACTACGCGTCAGGCTCCTCCATCCCAAATGAACCAATACTTTCCCCTTGGTGAACTCTGGGCGACGAGTGTCGGAGGAGACACTCCGATGGCTGGGAGAGTGTCCATGCCCGCGCATAACCTGGGGTACATGGACGTGAACGCGGCGGTCGCCGCATTGGCAGCGATCGCCGGGGTGTGCACCGGCGTGATCGCCATGCTGGCGTTTCGCTGGAGCGAACGCGACCAGGCAAGGCCCACACGTACCTCCCTGCACACGGATGCCGTACTGCCCCCGGGCGTCGACACCGTACTGTCCGTGCTCCGCTCCTCCGCGGTCGTTCTCGACGAGAGCGACTCCGTGGTCAAGGCCAGCTCCGCGGCGTATGCGCTGGGCCTGGTCAGGGGCGGCAAACTCGCTGTCGAACCGATGCTGCACATGGCGCGCGACACCCGGCGCGACGGCGAGATAAGACAGGTGGAGCTGGATCTTCCCCGGCGCGGTACGGGCCGGGGAGAGGCCCTGGCGGTCTCCGCCCGGGTGGCTCCGCTCGGCTCCCGCCTCGTCCTGCTTCTGGTCGAGGACCTCACAGAAGCCCGCCGCATCGAAGCGGTACGGCGCGACTTCGTGGCGAATGTCAGCCATGAACTCAAGACCCCCACCGGCGCGCTCTCCCTGCTCTCCGAGGCCGTGATGGACGCCTCGGACGACCCCGAGGCGGTCACCCGCTTCGCCGGCCGCATGCAGATCGAGGCGACCCGGCTCACCAATCTCGTACAGGAACTCATCGACCTCTCACGGGTGCAGAACGACGACCCGCTGGAGGACTCGGAGTCCGTACGGGTGGACGAACTGGTCGCCGAGGCCATCGACAGGTCCCGGCAGCCCGCGTCCACCAAGCAGATCACCATGGCCTCGGGCGGAACGGCCGATCTGCATGTCTGGGGCAACCGCGGCCAGCTCGCCGCCGCTCTCGGCAATCTCGTCGAGAACGCCGTCAACTACTCCCCGGCCCGCACGCGCGTCGGTATCGCCGCGCACCGCGTCTCCGCCACCGGCGGGGACCTGATCGAGATAGCCGTGACCGATCAGGGCATAGGCATCTCCGAGAAGGACCGCGAGCGGATCTTCGAACGCTTCTACCGCGTGGACCCGGCCCGCTCCCGAGCCACCGGCGGTACGGGGCTCGGCCTCGCCATCGTCAAGCACGTGGCCGCCTCGCACGGCGGGGAGGTCACCGTATGGAGCTCCGAAGGCCAGGGCTCCACCTTCACCCTGAGGCTGCCCGAGGCGGGCGCCGGACGGGACCGAACACCCACCGGCCCGGACGAAGACGACCGGCGCTACGACACAGACCCCAGCATCGAGCTGGATACCCCGACCGTGATTCCTGCCCCGGAGGTCCTCCCGTGACCCGAGTGCTCGTCGTCGAGGATGAGGAATCCTTCAGCGACGCCCTTTCCTACATGCTCCGCAAGGAAGGCTTCGAGGTCGCGATCGCGACCACCGGGCCCGCGGGGCTCGACGAGTTCGAACGCAACGGCGCCGACCTCGTCCTGCTCGACCTCATGCTGCCCGGCCTGCCGGGTACCGAGGTCTGCCGCCAGCTGCGCGGCAAGTCCAATGTCCCGGTGATCATGGTGACCGCCAAGGACAGTGAGATCGACAAGGTCGTCGGCCTGGAGATAGGGGCGGACGACTATGTCACCAAGCCCTTCTCCTCGCGGGAACTGGTCGCCCGTATCCGCGCGGTCCTGCGCCGTCGCGGTGAGCCGGAAGAGGTCGCCCCGGCCGCCCTGGAGGCGGGTCCGGTCAGGATGGACGTGGACCGCCATGTCGTGACCGTCTCCGGCGGCAAGGTGGACCTCCCGCTGAAGGAGTTCGACCTGCTGGAGATGCTGCTCCGCAACGCGGGCCGGGTGCTGACCCGTATGCAGCTGATCGACCGGGTGTGGGGCGCGGACTATGTCGGCGACACCAAGACCCTGGACGTCCACGTCAAGCGGCTGCGCGCCAAGATCGAGCCCGACCCCGGTGCCCCGCGGTATCTGGTGACGGTCCGCGGCCTGGGCTACAAGTTCGAGCCGTAAACCGGCCCCGGTACGAGCCGTCCGTGAACCGGCCCCGGTTCGAGCCGTGAACCGGCCCCGGTGGCCCTGACGTGTGGCCCTGGCGCCCTGCCCGGATTCCGGGCGGGGCGCCACAGTCATGTCTCAGCCCGTGGTCTCGTGCGAGGCGGACGCGGAGTCGGTCGGCGTGCCCGACGGCGCCTCCGACAGGCCGCCACCACCGGGCTGGCCGCTCTCTCCCTCGGCGCCCCCGGCGGGGGTCCCCGACGTGCTGCTCGACGCGCTGCCCGACGGAGATCCCGCCGGCGCCCCGGGCGTGGTCGGCAGCGTGCTCGGGCCGACGTCCTTGAAGAAGCTGTTCGCCGGCCAGACGAAGGCCCGCAGTCCCACGTCACCGGTCTTGCTGAACGTGAAGACGACCTGCTGCGCGTCGCCGTTCCTGGCGGCCTCGCTGCCGTTCTCGATCACGGCGGAGGCGTTGCCCGCGCCACCGAGCTGGACGGAGCCGTGGGACGGCACGGTGACCGGGCCCGAGCCCTTGGCCGGGGAGAGCTTCACCGTCGCGTTGGTGCCGGGCAGTTCGACCGAGTCGAGGGTCTGCGCGCTCCCGCCGTTGTTGAAGACCGTGCCGGTCACGACCGCCGGGCCCGTCGCGTCGGCCTCGGGCTGGGTGATGACCGTCGCGTTCTGGATGGTGATGACGTCGACGGAGGTGGCGGCGTTGTCCGGCCTGACGCCGAGGGTCTGCGCGTTGTTGCCGGCACCGCACGCGGAGAGCGTGGCGAGCGAGAACACGAGGGCGGTAGCGGCGAGGGCGCCGCGTCGAAGGCTGCGGCTCACGGCGGCGGCAACTCCTAGGACGTACGGACGGAGGGGCTGAGGACGCGCTGACCAACCTGAGATTCGGGCTAAACGAGCGTCAGCGGCCCTCAGATTACCGAGCCGTTGCGGCGGCCCCGCACCCGACCCGCCCCCGACGGGTTCCGGCCGGTCCCGACCGCGCCCGGCGCACCGGCTCGTCCTGTTGATCACGCCCTGATCAGGCTGCTGATCACGCCCCTGATCACACCCCGGATCGGTCAGGTGATCGCGGTGTTTCGCACGCCGTTCACATAATGCGGGTGATCAATTTCTCCGGCCGCCACACATTCCTTACGAATAGCGCCCGAGGGGCCATGGTGATCAAATTCAGAATCCCTGGTACTTCCGTTGTACTTCCGATGTACTTCCGTCGCACTTCCCCTCGTACGAGTGACCGACATCCGAACGGAGTACGGGAAGTCCCCCCCTTGGAATCCGACAAATCGGGACGTTCAGCCACTTCGGGAGGCGTTCCGCGACGGGGGGCGCGCACGTTTCCGTGCGGTCGCGCAGCGGCTCCGACCTGCGAATACCCCCTTCCGGAAGCCGCTTGCAGCACGTTCCTGGCGCTGTTGTCAAGCCCCGAGATGCGCCCTGACCTGCGAAAACGCCATTCAGAAGATGCCATTCTCGTGTTACCCTGGATAGCCACGGAAGGGGTACCTGTCACATGACGTTCAAGGTTGGCGACACCGTGGTCTATCCCCATCACGGGGCCGCGCTGATCGAGGCCATCGAAACGCGCCAGATCAAAGGCGTGGACAAGACCTACTTGGTGCTCAAGGTCGCCCAAGGCGACTTGACGGTGCGTGTACCGGCGGACAATGCGGAGTTCGTCGGCGTGCGCGATGTGGTCGGTCAGGACGGGCTGGACCGGGTCTTCGAGGTGCTCAGGGCACCGTACGCAGAGGAACCGACGAACTGGTCCCGTCGTTACAAGGCAAATCTCGAAAAGCTCGCCTCCGGCGATGTCATCAAGGTCGCCGAAGTCGTGCGCGACCTGTGGCGCCGGGAACGTGAGCGCGGACTCTCCGCAGGTGAGAAGCGCATGCTCGCCAAGGCGCGGCAGATTCTTGTCAGCGAGCTGGCTCTCGCGGAGAACACGAATGAAGACAAGGCCGAGGCTCTGCTCGACGAGGTCCTCGCGTCCTGAATATCTTGACGCAGTGAAGCACTAGGCAGCACTGAGTGAAGCACTAGCACTGAATGCCGTGGTGCCCGCTGACCAGCTATGAGGAAAAGGCTGCGTCGCCGGGCGCTGCGGCATGCCCGTATACCCGCATCCCGTCCGACATTCCGTATACATCCCCCGTACACATTCACTTGTCGTGATACTCGCGACACGCATGTGTCGTGTCGCGACGTGTCCCGCCTCACGGCCGGCGCGGTACGTCTCGACCCGGTGTCACGGAAGGGTCCGGTCAAGGCGTCGCGCCCGGCACGCTGTGGCCATACCCATGTCGGCCGAGGAAACAAACCTGCCGGAGTGCAACCGATGTCAGAGGAAGCCAGGCCCCACCGCACCGCCGCGGTGATCCCCGCCGCAGGCCGGGGCGTACGGCTCGGTCCCGGCGCCCCCAAGGCGCTGCGCACCCTGGGCGGCACACCGATGCTGATCCACGCCGTCCGCGCGATGGCCGCGTCCCGTGCCGTCTCGCTCGTCGTCGTGGTCGCGCCGCCCGAGGGCGCCCCCGAGGTCAAGAACCTCCTCAACGAACACGCGCTGCCCGAGCGCACGGACTATCTCGTCGTACCCGGCGGTGACACCCGCCAGGAGTCGGTCCGGCTCGGTCTCGAAGCCCTCCCCGACGGCATCACCGCGGTCCTGGTCCATGACGCGGCCCGCCCGCTCGTGCCCGTCGACACCGTGGACGCCGTGATCGAGGCCGTACGCGACGGAGCACCGGCCGTCGTGCCCGCGCTGCCGCTCGCGGACACCGTCAAGCAGGTCGAGCCCCGGGAGAAGGGCGAGCCCGAGCCGGTCGTCGCCACCCCCGAGCGCGCGCTGCTGCGCGCCGTACAGACCCCGCAGGGCTTCGACCGCGAGACGCTCCAGCGCGCCCATCGGAGCGAGACGGCGGTCGGTGAGGGCGCCACGGACTGCGCCGGTATGGTCGAGCGCCTCGGCGCGCCCGTGGTGGTCGTACCGGGACACGAGGAGGCGTTCAAGGTGACCCGGCCGCTGGATCTGGTGCTCGCCGAGGCGGTACTCGCCCGGAGGAGGGCCAACGATGGCTTCTGAGAACCGGCCGGAGAACCGGCCGCCGGTGGCCGTGGCGCTGCCGCGGGTCGGAATCGGCACCGACATCCACGCCTTCGAGGAAGGCCGCGAGCTGTGGTGCGCGGGCCTGCTCTGGGAGGGCGAGGGCCCCGGACTCGCCGGCCACTCCGACGCGGACGTCGTCGCGCACGCGGCCTGCAACGCGCTGTTCTCCGCCGCCGGCCTCGGGGATCTGGGGGCCCACTTCGGCACCGGTCGCCCCGAGTGGTCGGGCGCGTCCGGGATCACCCTCCTCACGGAGGCCGCCAGGATCGTCCGGGCCGGGGGCTTCACGATCGGCAATGTCGCCGTACAGGTCGTGGGCGTCCGGCCGAAGATCGGCAAGCGGCGGGAAGAGGCGCAGAAGGTCCTCTCCGCGGCGGTCGGCGCGCCGGTCGCGATCTCCGCCGCCACCTCCGACGGGCTCGGCTTCACGGGCCGGGGCGAGGGGCTGGCCGCGATCGCCACGGCGCTGGTGGTACGGAACGGCTGACCGGCTCACGGCCGACCGGCTCACGGCTGCTGATGGTCGCGATCGGCGATCAGCGGAAGACGCCCGCCGACCGACCGGCTTGAAATACCGGTTGGCGGGCGTGGGCCGGGGGAGCATCGACGGGTACGCGAACCGGCGTTCGCCCCTCCCGGTTCACCCCCGTGTGCCAGGCATCAGGAAGGCAGTCATGTCAGCCGAACTCTCCGAAGACCTCAAGCGACTCCTCGACGGGCCGATCTTCGTCAACATCGCCACCATCCAGCCCGACGGCAGCCCGCAGGTGTCGCCGGTCTGGGTGAAGCGCGACGGGAACGACGTGCTCATCTCGACGACCCTCGGCCGCCGCAAGGAGCAGAACCTGCGCCGGGACCCCCGGGTGACGGTCGTCGCGCAGCCCGCCGACGCCCCGTACACCTACGCGGAGATCCGCGGCACCGCGCACCTCACCACCGAGGGCGGCCAGGAACTGATCAACGAGCTGTCGCTCAAGTACACCGGCAAGCCGTACGCCGAGTTCAACCCGGCCTCCGGCGACGACGCCGAGCGCGTTGTCGTCCGTATCACCCCGCGCAAGGTCGTCGGCCGCGTCTGACCTCGGCCGGCCGGGGAATCAATTGTCACGCTTCGGTGTCCCCGCGGCCCAAAGGGTCGCGGGGCACTACCCCGGGCGCACTACCCTTGTCGCGTGACTATTCGGCTGTACGACACCGGTGCCCGGCAGATCCGTGACTTCACCCCGCTCACGCCGGGCTGTGTCTCGATCTACCTGTGTGGCGCCACCGTGCAGGCCGCGCCCCACATCGGGCACATCAGGTCGGGACTGAACTTCGACATCATGCGCCGCTGGTTCGAGTACCGCGGCTACGACGTGACGTTCATCCGCAACGTCACGGACATCGACGACAAGATCATCACCAAGTCGGCCGCCCAGGGCCGCCCGTGGTGGTCGATCGGCTACGAGAACGAGCGCGCCTTCAACGCGGGGTACGACATCCTCGGCTGCCTGCCCCCCACCTACGAACCGCGCGCCACCGGCCACATCACCGAGATGATCGAGATGATGCGCGGCCTGATCGAGCGCGGTCACGCGTACGAGGCCGACGGCAACGTCTACTTCGACGTCCGCTCCTTCCCCGGCTATCTGGAGCTGTCCAACCAGGACCTGGACGATCTGCGCCAGCCCTCGGGAGAGGGCGAGACCGGCAAGCGCGACCAGCGGGATTTCGCCATGTGGAAGGCCGCCAAGCCCGGCGAGCCGTCCTGGGAGACCCCCTGGGGGCGCGGCAGGCCCGGCTGGCACCTGGAGTGCTCGGCGATGGCCCACAAGTACCTGGGCACCGCCTTCGACATCCACGGCGGCGGCATCGACCTGATCTTCCCGCACCACGAGAACGAGATCGCGCAGGCCAAGGCGTACGGCGACGAGTTCGCCAAGTACTGGGTGCACAACGCCTGGGTCACCATGAGCGGCGAGAAGATGTCCAAATCGCTCGGCAACTCGGTGCTGGTCTCCGAGATGGTCAAGCACTGGCGTCCGATCGTGCTGCGCTACTACCTCGGCACCCCGCACTACCGCTCGATGATCGAGTACAGCGAGGAGGCCCTGCGCGAGGCCGAGTCCGCGTTCGCGCGGATCGAGGGCTTCGTCCAGCGCGTCGTGGAGAAGGCCGGGGGAGTGGTGGAGCCGGCCGACGAGGTGCCGCCCGCCTTCGCCGAGGCCATGGACGACGACCTCGGCGTCCCGCAGGCGCTGGCGATCGTCCACACCACCGTCCGCCAGGGCAACTCCGCGCTCGCCGCCGACGACAAGGAAGCGGCCGTCGCCCGGCTCGCCGAGGTACGGGCCATGCTCGGCGTCCTCGGTCTGGACCCGCTCGACCCGCACTGGGCCGGCGAGACGGACCGCGGCGAGGATCTACACGGCGTCGTGGACACGCTCGTACGGCTCGTACTGGAACAGCGCGAGGCGGCGCGCGGCCGCAAGGACTGGGCCTCCGCCGACGCCATCCGGGACCAGCTCCAGCAGACCGGACTCGTCATCGAGGACGGCCCGTCGGGCCCGCGCTGGACGCTCGGACCGCGCTGACCTGGGCATATGTGCCGCCCGGTCCTCCGGGCGGCACACTTGCGTACGCTGACGCGTGAAACCTGACGTCGCACACGCACGTCCGAAGCACCTCCGCAGCACCCACGAAACACCTTGAAGCACCCTGAAGCACTTCTGAAGCAACGAAACAGGTAGGTCATGGCCGGGAACAGCCAGCGCAGGAACCGCCGCACGTCCAACAAGAAGGGCGCGCAGGTCGGCAGCGGTGGCAAGCGACGCCGCGGGCTGGAGGGCAAGGGTCCGACGCCGCCCGCGTCCGCGCGCAAGGGCCATGTCCAGAACCGCGTCGCCAACGCCAAGGCCAAGCAGACCGCGCGCCGTCAGGTCGCCCGTCGCGGCGGCAAGGGCACCAGCGAGATGGTCGTCGGCCGCAACCCCGTCTTCGAGGCGCTGCGCGACGGCGTGCCCGCCTCGACGCTCTACGTACAGCAGTTCATCGACAACGACGAGCGTGTCCGCGAGGCGCTCCAGCTCGCGGCCGACCGCGGCGGCATCCATCTGATGGAGGCCCCCAAGCCCGAGCTGGACCGGATGACGAACGGCCTGAACCACCAGGGCCTCGTCCTCCAGGTCCCGCCGTACGAGTACGCCCACCCCGACGACCTCGCCGCCGCGGCCTTCGACGACGGCGAGGACCCGCTGATCGTCGCGCTCGACGGGGTCACCGACCCGCGCAACCTCGGCGCGGTCGTCCGCTCCGTCTCCGCCTTCGGCGGGCACGGTGTCGTCGTACCGGAGCGCCGCGCCGCCGGGATGACGGCCGGAGCCTGGAAGTCGTCGGCCGGTACGGCGGCCCGCACGCCGGTCGCCCGCTGCACCAACCTGACCCGGGCGCTTGAGGCGTACAAGAAGGCGGGCCTGACCGTCGTCGGCCTCGCGGCGGACGGCGAGGCCGAGGTCGGTGACGTCGAAGCCCTCGGCGGTCCCGTCGTGATCGTCGTCGGCAGCGAGGGCAAGGGGCTGTCCCGGCTGGTCGGCGAGACCTGCGACTTCCGGCTCCGGATCCCGATGCCCGGCGGCGCCGAGTCGCTGAACGCCGGGGTCGCCGCGGGAGTGGTGCTGTACGAGGCGTCGCGCCGCCGGTCCTGAGCGCGGCCCGCGCGATCACGAACGGGGCGCCGTAGTGATCTTGACGGGCCTCGGACATTTCCCGCGCGTCAAGGCAGTGTCCTAAACACAAGTCACTCGGTTAGATGAGTGTGGACACCAGAACGCCCCGGCCCGGGTTCGACGATCAGCCCCCGCTGAGCATGCTCAAAGTGGACTGCGACCCCGCGCAGGTCATCGTGAACCACGCCAGCTTCCGGGTGAAGCTCGCGACGCCCCAGCGCCCCGGCGGCGCGCGCGCCGCGGCAGCGGACACCACGCGCATCCCCGTTGTCAGAGGCGGGGGCGGCGGTGGAGCGGCGCGTCGCAGGGCGCCCGTCGTCTGGAGCGGAAAGTCCGAGCCGGGCGACCCCGGAGCCAGCGGACTCCTCCAGGCCGTGCGGAACTCCTCCGCCCTGCCCGCGCGCGGCGCCTACCGCGACACGCCCGGTCTGCCCGAAGCAGCCGGAAGGGGGTACGACGCGGGCGCCACCCAGGTCATCCCGCGGATCGATGCCGAAGGCGAGACGACGGTACCGACACCCGTCGTCGGCGGCCCCCGGGTGGGCGTACCGGCTCCGGCCGGTCCCCCCCGTACCACCGCCACACCACTGCTGCCGCCCATGCGGCAGGCGGTCGGCGCGTACGACACGGCGCCCGACTCCGACGCGCGCCACGACTCCACCCGCTACGACAGCCGCTACGACACCCGCTATGACTCCGGCTACGACGCCGGATACGGCGGCGGATACGAAGCGCCCGAGGACGAGCCGTACGAGCTCGGCCAGGACCCCGACGAGCGGGACCGCTCCCTGCGGCACGGCACGGAGGGCGCGCGCGCCACCGACGCCGGCGTACGCCACGCGTACTACCCTGGCCGCCGGATGAACCTCGGCGTGGTGCTGCTCCCGCTCCGCGTCTTCCTCGGCTTCATCTCGATCTACGCCGGCATGGGCAAGCTCTGCGACCCCGTCTACTTCGACGGCGGCGAGCGCGGCTCGATGGTGAAGTGGCTCAACTCCCTGCACCCCTGGGCCCTCGCGGAGCCCCTGCGGGACTTCGCGCTCTCCCACCCCGTCGGCGCGGGCCTCAGCGTCGCCTTCCTCCAGATCGTGGTCGGCGTACTGACGGTGCTCGGCCTCTGGCAGCGGGTCGCCGCCTCCTTCGGGGCGCTGCTCTCGGCGGCGCTGCTGCTCACCGTCAGCTGGCGCACCGTCCCGGCGTACGACGCGCCCGACATCATCTACCTCGCCGCCTGGTCCCCACTGATCATCGCGGGCGCCCCGGTCTACTCCGTGGACGGGCGGCTCGCGGGCGAGGCCTGGCGCAGGCTCGGGCCGCGCTCTGAGCTCTGGGACCTGCGGCGCCGGGTGCTGCGCCGGGGCGCGGTCGTGGCGACCGTCGTCATCGGACTCACGCTGCTGGTCGGCTCGATCCTGGGCGGAGCCGTACGCTCCACCGAGATGGTGACCGTGCCCGGACCCAATGTGGACCCGGTCAATCAACTGCCGGGCGTCCCGCTGCCGCAGAGGCGCGGCGGAGGCCCGAGCAGCGCGTCCGGTTCGCCCGACAGCGGCGGCGCCAAGGGCGGTGCGTCGTCCGAGCCGTCCGCGAGCCGCTCGGGCAGCCCCACGGCTCCGCAGACCGCGCCCGGCAGTGACGGACAGGTCCGCGAGAGCGGCGGCGCCACGACGGGCACGGGACGGATTCAGCAGCCCCCCAGCCAGACGCAGGGCACGGTCCAGCAGGCCCCGCGGACCGCGGAGCAGGCCCCGCCGCCCTCCAGCAGCCAGGGACCGGCCTCCACGGGCGGTACGGGCGGCGACGGAAGCGGCGGAGGCGGCGGAGGCAGCGGGAGCGGCAGCAGCGGCGACGGGGGATCCGGCACCGGCGGCTCGTCCTCGGGCGGCGGCAACCGCAATCCGATCGGCGGCCTGCTCGGCTGACGCCGTGACCGCAAGGAGCACAGAACTGAACTGAGGGGCGGCCACCCGAGCGGGTGGCCGCCCCTCAGTCGTCGCGCAGTCGCGGAGTCGCGCAGTCGTCGCTCAGCCGCTCAGGAAGGCCGTCAGCGTCCTACGGGGGCGCCGGGGCTCCCGGGGACCCCGGGACGCCCGGGACCCGCCCGGGAAGGGGCCCGACGCCCTCTTAGGACGTGACAGGGCCCGCAGGGCGCCCAGGGCCGCCGGACGCCAGCTCCTTGGCCGCCTCCGTGAGGTCCTTCGCGGTGTCGATGGCCCGCCAGTACGCCCCGTTCGGCAGCGGATAGCCCGCCAGCCGCCGCTGCCGCGCCAGCCGGGGGAAGGTGGTCCGCTCGTGGTCGCCGCGATCGGGCAGCAACTCGACGAAGCCCGTGGAGAACACATACACCCCCGCGTTGATCAGATACGGCGACGGAGGCGACTCGATGAAGTCGAGGACATGACCGAACTCGTCCGTCTCGACGGCCCCCCACGGGATCCGCGGCCGGGCGAGGGCGAGCGTCGCCGTCGCGTCACGCTCGGCGTGGAACGCGGCCATCTCGCGCAGCGAGAAACGCGTCCAGATGTCGCCATTGGTGGCGTACCACGGCTGATCGGGGGCGGGCAGGCGCGCGGCGGCGTACTTGAGGCCGCCGCCGCGCCCCAGCGGCTCGGGCTCCACCACGGTGGTGACACGCAGCGGAAGATCCGCCGAGTCCAGCCATTCCTGGAGGACTTCGGCGAGATGGCCGCACGAGATGACGGCATCGGTCACGCCCTCGGCGGCGAGCCAGGAAAGCTGATGGCCGATGATCGGGGTCCCTGTTCCGGGGATCTCGACCATCGGCTTGGGCCGGTCATCGGTGTACGGGCGCAGCCGCGACCCCTGGCCGCCCGCGAGAACCACGGCCTGCGTCGGATACGTATGCATGCCGTGAACGATAGGCGGGCCGGACAGGGCGCCGGCGGTCAGTCCCCGCGGTCAGCTCCCCGCGGTCTGCTGGGAGACGCCGTACGCGAACGAGGTGTCGCACACGGGACGCGAGAAGGACTGCGCGCGCGTCGGGCCGTAGGAGGCCACGGCGGCGCGGCCGAGGGCCCGCGCGATCGACATGCAGTGCTTGGCGAGCGACGGGCGCTCCTCGACCTGCCGCTGAAGGTGCGTCAGGGCGATGCCCGGATCCTTCTCCTGAAGCTCCACGAGGAGCTGGTCGCGCAGAATATCCTGGGGCGTACGGGACTTGGCCCGGACCGAGGCGGTGTCCGAAGAGGCGGTCAGGACCTGCGACTCGGAGGTGCTGGCCGCCCACGGGACGCGGGCGACCGCGAGGGTCCCGGAGAGCACCAGGACGACGGGCAGTACGAGAGCGAGAGTTCGGCCGATACGGCGGGCTGTGTGGGTCACGCAGGCGAGCGTAGCGGTCAGTAATGATTTGGCGACATTTAGTCACTCGTGTGAGGGATGGTTCGACCGGACTTTTCGAATGGGGTGTTGACGCGCCCTGTCCGAAATGGCCGGTCTGCCGGGGTATTTGTCGACACACGCGCGCGGCCCCGCACCGGAGTGCGGGGCCGCGCGGACGAACTCGGACCGGTTCGGACCGGGAGCTCTGCGGGCGCGTCAGCCGTACGCGGCGTACGCGCCGCAGCCGCCCGTGAACACGGTGCCCCGGCCGTCCTAGTCGGTCAGGCGCTCGCCGGTCGAGGTCGAGAAGACGTGCGTCTCACCGGCACGCGGGACGACATGCAGCTTGGCGCCCTTCTCCGGTACGGCACGGCCGTTCACGCGGACCACGAGGTCCTTCTTCTCGCTGCCGAGGTCGGCGGTGCCGTAGACGTAACCGTCGGCACCCAGCTCCTCGACGACATTGACGGTCACGGCCAGACCGGCCGGAGCGTCCTTGGAGAGCGCGCCACCGGCGCCGCTCTCCTCCGCGAGATCGAAGTGCTCGGGACGGACACCGACCGTGACGGTCTTGTCACCCTTGTCCGCGGCGGCGGCGAGCGCGTCACGGGAGACCGGCACGACGCTGTTGCCGAACTTCACACCACCGTCGGTGATCGGCACCTCGACCAGGTTCATGGCAGGGGAGCCGATGAAGCCGGCGACGAAGAGGTTGTTGGGGCGGTCGTACATGTTGCGCGGCGAGTCGACCTGCTGAAGCAGACCGTCCTTGAGAACCGCCACCCGGTCGCCCATGGTCATGGCCTCGACCTGGTCGTGGGTCACGTACACCGTCGTGATGCCGAGGCGGCGCTGGAGCGACGCGATCTGCGTACGAGTGGAGACACGGAGCTTGGCGTCGAGGTTCGACAGCGGCTCGTCCATGAGGAACACCTGCGGCTCACGCACAATGGCGCGCCCCATCGCGACACGCTGCCGCTGACCACCGGAGAGCGCCTTCGGCTTGCGGTCGAGGTACTCGGTGAGGTCGAGGATCTTCGCGGCCTCTTCGACCTTCTTGCGGATCTCCGCCTTGTTCACACCGGCGATCTTGAGCGCGAAGCCCATGTTGTCGGCGACGGACATGTGCGGGTACAGCGCGTAGTTCTGGAACACCATGGCGATGTCCCGGTCCTTCGGCGGCAGATGCGTGACATCGCGGTCACCGATACGGATGGCGCCGCCGTTGACGTCCTCAAGACCCGCGAGCATGCGCAGGGAGGTCGACTTGCCGCAGCCGGACGGACCGACGAGGACGAGGAACTCGCCATCCTCGATCTCGATCTCCAGCTGGTCGACAGCGGGCTTGGTGGAACCCGGGTACACGCGGGTTGCCTTGTCGAACGAGACAGTTGCCATGGCGATGTGTCCCCTCACCGGCAGGAACGTGCCGGACGATCCGAGTAAAGGAGTGGGTCCTCCGCCGGGGGGCGGAGGATGGGTCTAGTCCACCTGGGTGAACTTGAGGTGACGGTACCTGTCCATTACTGATCTGTCAGTAGTCCTGCACGAACGAAATTTCTGGCGGAGCGGTGATCGAAGCCGGTTACACTGCTCGGGCACGCCTCCTTAGCTCAGTTGGCCAGAGCAACGCACTTGTAATGCGTAGGTCGTCGGTTCGAATCCGACAGGGGGCTCCGCGAAGCCCAGGTCATCTCCACCGGCCTGGGCTTTTCTCTTGCCCGTGCTCGGTCAGTGGCGGCCCGAGACTCGGTTCGCCGCGCGGGCCAGGGTGTGGGATCGCGGGGTCGGGGACGTCGTCTCCTTGCGGTCCGCCGTGCGGTAGGCCGCGTACATGCCGTGGACGCCGAGCCAGCGGAAGGGTTCCGGTTCCCAGTTGCGGACCTTGTGGTTGACCCAGGGGAGCGTGGTCAGGTCCGTGGGGCCCGACTGGCCGGAGTCCTGTTGGATCAGGTCGCGGAGGGTGCGGGCCGCGAGGTTGGTGGTGGCCACGCCGGAGCCCACGTAGCCGCCGGCCCAGCCCAGGCCGGTGGTGCGGTCGAGGGTGACGGTGGCGCACCAGTCGCGGGGGACGCCGAGGACGCCGGACCAGGCGTGGTCGACGCGGATGCCCGCGGTGGTGGGGAAGAAGTCGACGAGGATGGCGCGCAGGGCCTCGATCGTGGCGGGGTCGGTGCCGGAGGGGTGGCCGAGGCGGGCTGCCTTGGAGCCGTAGCGGTACGGGTAGCCGCGGCCGCCGAGGGCGATGCGGTCGTCGGCGGTGCGTTGCGCGTACATGTAGGTGTGGGCCATGTCGCCGAGGGTTTCGCGGCCGTCCCAGCCGAGGGTGTCCCAGATCTCGGTGGGGAGCGGTTCGGTGGCGATCATCGAGGAGTTCATCGGGAGCCAGGCGCGGCGGGTGCCCTTGAGGGTGGCGGTGAAGCCTTCGGTGCAGCGCAGGATGTAGGGCGCGCGGACGGTGCCGTACGGGGTGATGGCGTGCTTCGGCTTGATTTCGGTGACGGGCGTCGATTCGTGGATCGTGACGCCGAGTGCTTCGACGGCCTCGGCGAGGCCCTTGACCAGTTTGGCGGGGTGCAGTCGGGCGCCGTGCGGGGTCCAGCTGGAGCCGACGGCTTGGGTGACCCGGACACGTTCGGCGGTTTCGCGGGCGCCGTGGAGGGTGCGGTCGGTCTCGCCGAAGGCGATCTCGGTGGCGTGGAATTCCTTGAGGCGGGTGAGCTGGGCGGGGGTGCGGGCGACTTCGAGGACGCCGCCCCGGTGGATGTCGGCGTCGATCTTCTCCTCGTCGGCGACGCGTATGACCTCGGCGACGGTGTCGTTCATGGCCTTCTGGAGGCGTACGGCGGACTCGTGGCCGTGGAGTTTGGCGTAGCGGTCGCGGCCCGCGACGCCGTTGTAGAGCCAGCCGCCGTTGCGTCCGGAGGCTCCGTAGCCACAGAACTTGCCTTCCAGCACGGTGATGTTGAGGAACGGTACGGCTTTCTTGAGGTAGTACGCCGTCCACAGGCCGGTGTACCCGCCGCCGACGATGCAGATGTCGGCGGTGGCGTCGCCGGGGAGTGGTTCGCGGGGGGCGGGTATGCCGTCCTTCGCGTACCAGAAGGAGATGCCGCCGTTGTTCGCGCTGGTCATGAGGGTGTTCGTACACCGCTGTCCGTATGCCTGTCCAGGGTGAGCGGGTAGCAGGCGAGGCCGATCAGGACGGCGGCGAAGTGGCCGAGGTCGGTGAAGCCGCGGGCGGCGATCAGGGGGGTGCCGAAGTAGATGAGGACGGCGCCGAGGTAGGGCAGATGCCAGGGTTTGGGGACGCGGTAGGTCAGGACGGCGATGACGCCGGCGAGTGCGTAGCTGACGCCGACGTCGAGCGTGTTGAGGGCGGACTGCGGGGCGTGGCCGTGGCGGATGGCCCAGCCCAGGACGCCTTCGCTGATCAGTGTGGCGCCGATGTGCGCGAGGGCGACGACGGCGAGCCAGCGTGTGGTGCCGAGCCAGTGTTCCGCCGGGGCGTGGAAGGCGGTGTAGAGCACGGCGTACGGGGCCCACGCGCCGCCGCCGATCCAGAAGGCGCTGACGATGAGCACGCGGACCGGGTCGGTGGACAGCTCATGGATGTTGGTGGAGCTCTGGCGCAGGACGTCTTCTTCGAGCTCCGGTGACATGCGGTGGAGGGCGACGGTGGTGACGAAGAGGGCCGCCAGCCAGAGGTAGGTGCCGGGGGCGCTCGTGATCCAGTCGGTTCCGGCGCGGGCCGCGCGGCGGGCGAGGGGCCGGGCGAGGGCCCGGGGCCGGCGCCGGGCTCGGGGGCGGGCCGTGGGGAGGGCCGGGGGCAGGAAACGGCGCATGGGCCGATTCACCCATGCCCCTAGGATCGATGACGTGATTGACATTCCGGCGGAGTTGGTGGAAACACAGTCGAAGATCCTGGGCGAGACGGGCCGCGCCTTCATCGCGGCGCTGCCGGGCCGGGCGGCGGATTTCCTGGAGCGGTGGGAGCTGCGCCGTACCGGCCCTTCGATGTACGGCATGTGCGCGCTGGTGCTGCCGGTGGAGCGGGCGGACGGTACGCCCGCCGTGCTGAAGCTCCAGCACCTGGACGAGGAGTCGGCCGGGGAGCCGGTGGCGCTGCGGGTGTGGGGCGGCGACGGCGCGGTGCGGCTGCTGGGGTACGACGACGAGACCGGCACGCTGCTGCTGGAGCGGCTCGACACCCGGGATCTGAACGGGGTGGACTCGCGTGAGGCGGTCCGGGTCATCGCGGAGCTGCTGGCGCGGCTGACGGCGGTGCCCGCGCCGGCGGGGATGCGTGGCCTGGGGGAGGTCGCCGCGCGCATGCTCGACGACGTGCCGGTGCTGTCGCGGTCGCTGCCTGAGGAGGCCGAGCGGAGGCTGCTGCGGGATTGCGCGGCGGCGGTGCGCGAGGTGGTGGACGAGCCCGGGGACCGGTTGCTGCATTGGGATCTGCACTACGAGAACGTGCTGGCCTCGCACCCCGCCGACGCGCGGGAGCCGTGGCTGGCGATCGATCCGAAGCCGCTGGCGGGCGATCCGGGGTTCGATCTGATGCCGGCTCTCGACAACCGGTTCGACGCGGCGGAGACGGTGTGGCGCTTCGATCTGATGACGGAGGTGCTGGGGCTCGACCGGGAGCGGGCGCGGGCGTGGACGTTGGGGCGGGTGCTCCAGAACAGCTTGTGGGACATCGCGGACGGGGAGCGCGCGCTGAATCCGGAGCAGGTGTCGATCGCGCGGTCGCTGCTCGCGCGGTAGAGGTAGCGGTCGCTGCTCGTGCGCCAGCGGTCGCCGCTGGCGCGGTGGCGGGGCGACAGGGGAGTCTGGGGTCGTGATTCGTACTGCCACACCCGCTGACGTTCCGGTGATCCGCGCGATGATCCGTGAGCTGGCGGAGTATGAGAAGGCCCTGGACGAGGCGCGCGCCACCGAGGAGCAGTTGCGCGAGGCGCTGTTCGGGGAGCGGCCCGCCGCGTACGCGCATATCGCGGAGACGGAGGACGGGGAGCCGGTCGGGTTCGCGCTCTGGTTCCTCAATTTCTCGACGTGGCGTGGCGTGCGCGGCATCTACCTGGAGGATCTGTACGTACGTCCTGAGCGGCGCGGTGGTGGGCACGGCAAGGCGCTGCTGACGGAACTGGCGCGGATCTGTGTGGAGCGCGGTTATGAGCGGCTGGAGTGGTCGGTCCTGGACTGGAACGAGCCGTCGATCGCGTTCTACCGGTCGCTGGGCGCGGTGCCGCAGGACGAGTGGACAGTGTTCCGGCTGACGGACGGGGCGCTCGGCGAGCTGGGGGCGCCGTCCCGATAAGGCCCTGTGGACGTACGGGCGCGGGGCGCGGGCCGCGGGTCTCGGGGCGTGGGGCGCGGTCAGGCGGTCCGCGCTCGCGCCGCCTCGGCGGCGGCCTCCCGGCTGCGCGGCGAACCGCCGTTGACGAGCAGTACGGCGATCACCGCGGCGCCCACCAGAATGATGGCCGCCCAGGCCATGGCGACGGTGAAGCCGTGCACGGTGCCGGTGTTGACGATGTCGGCCTTCTGCGCCGGTGTGAGCCCTCCCCTGGGCGCCGCCTGCCGTTCCGCCGAGGTGAGATGGGTCGCCAGGTAGGTCGCGGTGGCGGTCGTCGCGAGGGTGTTGAGCAGAGCCGTACCGATGGATCCGCCGATCTGCTGAGCCGTGTTGACGGTGGCGGAGCCGACCCCGGCGTCCTTCGGCGCGACGCCGGTGGTGGCGGTGGAGATGGCGGGCATGAAGGTCAGCCCCAGGCCCAGGCCGAGCAGCAGCGTGCCGGGCAGGATGTGGGTGGGGTAGCTGGAATGGGTGTCGATGAAGGTCAGTGAGTACAGCCCGCCCGCCGCGAGCAGCAGCCCCGGGCCGAGCAGCAGCCTCGGTGGTACGTAGGGCAGCAGCCGGGCGGAGATCTGGGTGGATCCGACGACGATCGCGGTGGTCAGCGGCAGGAAGGCGAGACCGGTTCTGAGCGGTGAGTAGCCGAGGATGTTCTGCAGGAAGTACGTCATGAACAGGAACGCCCCGAACAGTCCGATGGTCGTCAGGCACATGGTGAGCACCGAGCCGCCGCGGTTGCGGTCGCGGATGATGTGCGGGGGCAGGAGCGGGCCGGGGCTGCGGGTCTGCCACCAGGCGAAGACGCAGAGGAGCGCGACCCCGCCGATCAGCGGCCCCAGGACGAGCGGGGCGCTCCAGCCGTGCGCCTCGGCCTCGCTGAGCCCGTAGACGAGGGCGACGAGCCCGCCGCAGCCGAGGACGACGCCGGGGATGTCGAGGTGGGCCTCCCGGGTGCCCGCGCGGTCGCTGAGGAGGGTGAGCGCGCCGACGACGGCGATGACGGCGATCGGGACGTTGACGTAGAGGCACCAGCGCCAGCTGAGGAATTCGGTGAGGACGCCGCCGACGAGCAGACCGATGGCGGAGCCCGCGCCCGCGATGGCGCTGAAGATCCCGAACGCCTTGGCGCGCTCGCTGCCACTGGTGAATCTGGTGGTGAGCAGGGAGAGCGCGGAGGGGGCGAGGAGCGCGGCGAAGACGCCCTGGAGCGCGCGGGAGGCGAAGAGCATCTCGGGGCCGGTGGACGCGCCGCCGATCGCGGAGGCCGCGGCGAAGCCGATCAGCCCGGCGATGAAGGTGCGTTTGCGGCCGACGAGGTCGGCGATCCGGCCGCCCAGCAGCAGGAGACCGCCGAAGGCGAGGCTGTACGCGGTGATCACCCACTGCCGGTTGCCGTTGGTGAGGCCGAGTTCGCGCTGCGCGGAGGGCAGGGCGATGTTCACGATGGTGGCGTCGAGTACGACCATGAGCTGGGCCGTCGCGATGACGGCCAGAGCCCACCAGCGGTGGGTGTCGACGGCGGCGCCGGGCTCGGGGCGGGGTCGTGGGTCCGGTTTCGGGGGCGGGTCACTCATCGAGATCGTCCCTCACGGTGAATCTCCGGCGGATCGCCCCCCGGACTGCGTCGAATCTGTGCACAGGACAAATCTCTGCACAGGACACCATGAATCGGTGGTCTCCGCTTCTCGCGGCCTTTCGGATGAGGCGAGGGGCCGCGGAGGGTGCCGTACCGGCGCCGGACCCCCGTCCCGGCGCCGGTACGGGGCCTGCCCCCTTGTGGCGGTCACGGCTCGTTGCTAAGGCTCCAGGACGACCTTGCCCATCGTTCCCCGGGTCTCCAGCGCCCGGTGGGCCCAGGCCGCGTTCGCCAGTGGGAAGCGCTGTACGGCGGGGCGCAGCCGACCGGCGGCGGCCTCGGCGAGTGAGCGTTCTTCGAGCGCGCGGACATCGCCGCCCGCCTTGGCGATCATCACCGGCCCGAGGACGGACTCGGAGGTGATGCCGCGCTCCGTCAGTTCCTCGTCGGTGAAGGTCAGCGGCTTTCCGTCGTGCAGTCCCTCGCCGGACCAGCCGAAGACGATGTGCTTGCCGCCCTTGCCGAGGAGGTCGACGGCGGCGAGTCCGGTCGCCCCGCCGACGGAGTCGAAGAGGACGGTCGCGCGCCGGTCGCCCAGCCGGTCACGGAGGTGGTCGCGGACCCGCTCGGGCCAGTCGGGGCGGGTGTAGTCGACGGCGAGGTCGGCGCCGTTCTCGGCGACCCGCGTGACCTTGGCCGCCCCGCCCGCCAGGCCGATGACGGTGGCGTCGGCGTTCTTCGCGTACTGGACGAGGAGCGTGCCGATGCCGCCTGCCGCCGCCGGTACGAGGACGATGTCGTCCGGGCCGAGGTCCGTGAACTGGAGGATGCCCATGGTCGTACGGCCCGTGCCGATCATGGCGACGGCCTCGGCCGCGTCGAGTCCTGCCGGGATCTCGTGGAGCCGTGCGGTGTCGGTGACGGCCAGTTCCGCGTAGCCGCCGGGGACCATCCCGAGATGGGCGACGACGTGTTTGCCGAGCCAGCCCGTGTCCACGCCCTCGCCGAGCGACTCGACCGTACCGGCGACCTCGCGGCCGGGGATGGTGGGCAGTTCGGCGGGGGCGGGGGAGGGGCCCTGCATGCCCTCGCGCAGGGCGGTGTCGAGGAGATGGACTCCGGCCGCGGCGACGGCGATCCGGACCTGGCCGGGGGCCGGTACGGGGTCCTCGGTCAGCTCGTGGACGAGGTTCTCGGCGGGGCCGAAGGCATGGAGGCGGATGGCGTGCATGGCGGGCTCCCAGGGGTTGTCCGGCGTACGAAGTGGTCCGGCGTACGGGGAACAGCCAATGACCTCAAGCATGGTTGAGGTCAAGCGATGCCGGAACTCCGCTTCTTCAGAGCCGAGAGCCGCTGGACGGCCAGCGCCGCCGCGCCGATCCCGCTGTTGAACGACACCTCCGCGAGCACGCCGGGCGCGGCGACCTGGTCACCCGCGAGGTAGACGCCCTGGCCGTGGTCGATACGGGGCCGGTCCCGCCAGGTGGTGCCCGGCGGATCGACGGCGCCGGTACGGCCGGTCGCAAGGGACTCGCGCCGCCAGGCGGTACGCGTGCGCCAGCCGGGAAACCCCAGGTCGAGCAGGTTCTCGGCGCGGGCGATGCCATCGGCCCTGGACTCGTCGGGGCCGACCGGGAAGTGCCCCTGGAGCAGTTGCTCACCGGCCGGGGCGAGGGACGGGTCCTGCGCGGTGAACCGTTCGAGCCAGCCCGGTGCGTCGAGGTCCGAGACGATGAACGGGTCGCCCTCGCGCGTACGCAGCGCGAGATCGAGCAGCGCGGTACGGCCGCCGGTCCAGCGCAGGCCGTCGTCCTTGAGGAGGCGGCGGGCCGCTTCCAGGGAGGTCGCCACGATCACGGGGGTGTCCTCGGGAAGGCTCTCGATCCGTACGGACGTCTCGACCCGTACGCCCAGCTTCCGGGCGTGCGCGGCCATCCGGTCGGTCAGCCGGCCCCAGCCGCCGATCGGGTAGCGGGCCTCGGGCGGCAGGGCGGCGGTGCGCCGCAGCCGCTCCTGGACGAAGGCGGCGGAGAGCGCGCCGGGGTCGTGGTGGAAGAGGGCGACGGCGCTGTAGTGCGCGGCGGCGCGCGCGATGTCGGCGCCGGCCAGCTCCGTGGCCCAGGTGATGAAGTCGGTGTCCACCGGGGCGGTTTCGGCCTTCCGGCGGGCGAGGGTGAACACTCCGAGGGGCGGGGTCCTGCGCAGGGCGCCGCCCCGGTGGAAGCGGAAGCGGTGGCTCTCGCGCAGGGGCGGGGTCGCCGTCCGACCGAGGAGGTCGCGCCGTCGCAGCCAGGCCCAGTGCGGTCCGTGGCTGTAGAGGGCGTGCGGTCCTTCGTTGGCCGCGTAGGGGCCCTCGGTGGTGCGGCCCCGGCCGCCGAGGGTGCGGTGGGCCTCGTACAGGGTGACGGCGGCGCCCGACTCGGCGGCGCTGATGGCGGCGGTGAGTCCGGCGAAGCCCCCGCCGATGACGGTGACGCGATGGCTGGGATTCATGGTCGGTGTCTCTCTCCTTCGCTCGCTCTCTCTCACCGGTGTGACGGAAAGCGAACAGCCGGATGTGACATCGGCGCGTTGTCAGTGCCGTACGTCACCATGGGGTCATGGCACGGAAGACGACGAGGACCGGCGCGGGCGGGGCGAGCGGCGAAGGCGGCGCGGGCAGGGCGAGCGGGGCGGGCCGGGTCCCGGCGGCGCGGCGCGCGGAGGTACGGCTGCCGCCGCTGAGTCCGTACGGCGGCGGGCTTGAGCCGGACGGCGACTACGACGGCCTGGAGTTCAAGGACCTCGACCTGTCGGACCAGGAGGGGCCGGGGTCGCGGTTCATCGATTGCGCGCTGCGTGAGTGCGGGCTGGACGAGACGGCGCTGGGGCGGGCGCGGTTCATCGATTCCGTACTGAGCGGTGTCCGGGGGGTGGGTACGGACCTGTCCGGGGCGTCGCTGCGCGATGTGGAGGTGGTGGACGCACGGCTGGGCGGGACGCAGCTGCATGGCGCCGTGCTGGAGCGGGTGCTGATCCGGGGCGGGAAGATCGACTATCTGAACTTCCGCAAGGCCCGGCTGAAGGATGTGGTGTTCGAGGGTGTCGTCCTGTCCGAACCGGACTTCGGGGGAGCGGAGTTGGTACGGGTCGAGTTCCGGGACTGTGTGCTGCGACGGGCCGATCTGAGCGGTGTGCGGATGAAGGACGTCGATCTGCGGACGGTCGCCGAGCTGGATATCGCGCGGGGCCTGGACCGGCTGGCGGGGGCGGTCATCAGCTCGGCGCAACTGCTGCATCTGGCACCGGCGTTCGCGGCGCAGATCGGGGTGCGGGTGGAGGACTGACGTGGGAGCGGACGAGGCCCGGTCCTTCGAAGGCCCCGACCCTGGGGGGATGGGGTCGGGGCCTTCGTGGTGCTCCAGAGGCACGGCCTTGTGTGGGGGGAGGAAGCGGTCGCCCGATTCCCGGCAGTGCCCCGGCAGAACCTCGTCTGCCCGGTGCCGGGGGATGTACGCCTGCCGGTCCGGGAATCGATGGGTGGGGTCTGTGACCGTGTTGTGGGGGCTGTGGGGTGAGGGCCGTGCGGTGGGGTTTGTGGGGGTGGGCCCCGGCCTGGGGTGGGTCAGCTGCGGGGGAAGCGGGACTGGAGGTCCCAGATGATCGGGTTGTCGGCCAGGCCCTCGTGCATATCGGCGAGATCCGCGATCAGATCGTGCAGGAAGTCGCGCGCCTCACGGCGCAGCAGCCGGTGGCTGAAGGTGAGGGGCGGCTCGTCGCCGGGCATCCAGTCGGCCTCCACATCGACCCAGCCGAAGCGCCGCTGGAAGAGCATGCGGTCGGCGGACTCGGTGAAGTCGAGCTCGGCGTACTGGGGCTTGGCCGCGCGGCTGCCGCGCGGATCGCGGTCGAGCTGCTCCACGATGTCGCACAGCGCCCAGGCGAAGTCGAGCACCGGCACCCATCCCCAGGCTGTGGACACCTCGCGGTCCGCGTGGGTGTCCGCGAGATAGACGTCCCCGCAGAACAGGTCGTGCCGCAGCGCCCGGACGTCCGCGAGGCGGTAATCGGTCTGCGGAGGATCGGGAAAGCGCCGGGAGAGGGAGTAGCCGATGTCGAGCACGGGCCCGATGGTGTCACGGCCGTCCCCGCGCATCCGTGGGGTGGTCGATCACGCGTTCTCCGACGAGCGGCCCGCTCGGCCGTACGACGCACTGAACCCGTGGGCAGGTCGGGCGACGGACTGTCCTCCGTCTTCCTCACAGGTTTTCCTCCATACGCCGGACCACGTTTGCCTCGGGGCGGCAGCGATCTCCGGTCTTTCATCTCCGTGACAGCCGCACGACGCGGATACGGAGGACCGGGCCCGGACCGACCACACCGGTGAACTCCCTCTCGTCGGGGGCGTCTTGATCCGGCCGGCGGCCGACCGCCTGCCCGTGGGCGGCGCCCGGGGCGGCGCCCGGGGCGGCGCGCCGGCGCTGGTCAGCTGCCATCGGCCTGACCTGCGAGTTCCCGCCGTCCGGCCTACGATCACCGGGTGTACCCGCGCCCGGCACTCCGCCTCGCCTCCGCCCCCGCACTCCCCGTTGCCCTCGTCCTCGCCCTCGTTCTCGGCGGCTGTGGGCCGGGCAGTGGCGTGCACGGCAAGCCGGGCGCCGCGAGCCTGCGCGATCCCTACTTCGCGCGGATCGGCAACGGCGGGTACGACGTCCAGCACTACGGTCTGACCCTCGACTACGCGCCGGACACCGGCCGGCTCAACGGCACCGCCGAGATCACCGCCCGCGCCACCCATGACCTCAGCGCCTTCAACCTCGATCTCGACGGGCTGACGGTGGACTCCGTGACCGTCGACGGCGAGAAGGCCGCCTTCCACCACGCCGGTACGGAACTGACGCTGCGCCCCGGCGACGACCTCCGCCGGGGCGCCACCTTCCGTACGGTCGTCCGCTACTCCGGCGTCCCCCGGCGCATCGTCGACCCCGACACATCGGTGGAGGGCTGGCTCCGGACCGGGGAGCGCGCGGTCGGGCTGGGGGAGCCGACCGGCTCGATGGCGTGGTTCCCGGGCAACCACCACCCGAGCGACAAGGCGGCGTATGACATCCGGATCACCGTTCCCGAGGGCCTGACGGCCGTCTCCAACGGTGAACTGCGCAAGGAGCGCACAGCGGACGGGCGCACGTCCTTCGACTGGCACTCGGCGGAGCCGATGGCGAGTTATGTGGCCATGGTCGCCATCGGCCCGTACAAGACGCGTCAGACCGAGGGGACGAAGGGGGCGGTGCCCATCTACACGGCGGTCGATCCGACCGCCGCCAAGGGCAGCGCGCTGCTCCTCAAGGAGCTCCCCCGGATCGTGAAGTGGCAGGAGAAGACCTTCGGGCCGTACCCCTTCTCCTCCGCAGGTGTCGTCATCGGACGGCCGGGCGACTCCGGGTACGCCCTGGAGACCCAGAACAGACCCTTCCTCCCGGGCCCCACCAGCGTCGCGACGCTGGTCCACGAGATGGCCCACCAGTGGTTCGGCAACTCGGTGACCCCCAAGTCCTGGCGGGACATGTGGCTCAGCGAGGGTTTCGCGGAGTACACGGAGTGGCTCTGGACGGAGCACACCGAGCGCGTACCGGTCCGTCAGAGCTTCGTCGACGCGTACGACGCCGACGCGAACTGGACGTTCCCGCCGGCGCACCCGCCCAGCGCGGTGAACATCTCCGACCCGCCGGTGTACGGACGCGGCGCCATGGTGCTCCAGCGCGTACGGGAGACGGTGGGCGACGCCACCTTCTTCCGCATCGTGCGCGGCTGGGCCCGGACGTACCGCCACGGCAACGCCGATACGCACGACTTCACGACGTACGTGGAACGGGAGTCGGGCCGCGACCTCGGGGATCTGTGGGACACGTGGCTGTACGGGGAGGAGAAGCCTTCGCTGGAGTAGGTAGGGGGGAGGTTCGGGCGGAGGGGTAGTCGGGGTGGGCCGGGGGGTTTGGTGGCGGGTGGGGGCCGCCCCTGATCTTTGAGTGTCGCGGTTGCGGGTCGGGCGTCAAGGGCGCTCCTTCGTCGCGTCGGCTGCGCCGATTGCGCTTCGCTACACCCTTGACACCCAACCCTCCACCGCAAGTGCTGCTTTGAGGGGGGCGGCCCGGGGGAGGGGTCCCCGGGGAAGCACCCATGTGCCGGGGGTCTGTTCCCGGCCTGCGGCCCGGTGGGCCCTGCGGGGCGCGCGGCAGTGGAGTGGGGTGGCCCGGCCCCGGCTCAGCGACTGATCCCCGTGGGCGGCGGGGATTCATGCCCCGCTGGTGGGGGTGTGTGGGTGGTGGGGTGGGTGTGACTGGTGAGGCGCTGATTGGGCGGGTCGGAGGAGGTGATGTGTCGTGGGAACGACTTAACCGAACTCAGGACGCATCACCGGCCGGGGGACCTCAGAACGGCCCGCCAAACTGGGACATAGGGGGTGGCTTGCGGGTCTGTCTGCCTCCGTCGACAGATGTCACCCGACAACGAGCCCGGGCAGCGGGGCATGAGTCCCAACTACCCACTCACGCCTGCTCGCTGAGCCGGTGCCGGGCCGCCCCACTCCACTGCCGCGCGCCCCGCAGGGTCCACCGGGCCGCAGGCCGGGAAAGGACCGGCCCCACAAACCCAGCCCCCCGGGGACCCCTCCCCCCGGGCCGCCCCCCCTCAAAGCTGCACTTGCGGTGGAGGGTTGGGTGTCAAGGGTGGGCGTAGCCCATCGGCTTGCCGACGCGACGAAGGAGCGCCCTTGACGCCCGACCCGGAGCCGCGAAACTGAAACCTAAGGGGCGGCCCCCACCCGCCATCAAACCCCCCGGCTCACCCCGACTACCCCTCGCCCCTGACCCGCAGCCAACCCACCGCCCAGACAGACCAGTGGGCCCCGGCCGGAGCCGGGGCCCACTGGTTACCTCGTCACCTCGTCACCGCATCGGTGTTCGTGTCAGAGGTTGACGCCGAAGTCCGTGGCGATGCCCACGAGGCCCGAGGCGTAGCCCTGGCCGACCGCGCGGAACTTCCACTCCGCGCCGTTGCGGTACAGCTCGCCGAAGACCATCGCGGTCTCGGTGGCGGCGTCCTCGCTCAGGTCGTAGCGGGCGATCTCGGTGCCGCCGGCCTGGTTGACGATGCGGATGTACGCGTTCCGCACCTGGCCGAAGTTCTGGCTGCGGGTCTCGGCGTCGTAGATCGAGACCGGGAAGACAATCTTGTCGACGTCGGCCGGCAGACCCGCCAGGTTGACGTTGATCGCCTCGTCGTCGCCCTCGCCCTCACCCGTGCGGTTGTCACCCGTGTGGACGATCGTCTGGTCCGGCGTCGACTTGTTGTTGAAGAAGACGAAGTGGCTGTCGGAGACGACCTTTCCGCCTCCGTTCACCGCGATCGCCGAGGCGTCGAGGTCGAAGTCGGTGCCGGTGGTGGTACGGACGTCCCAGCCGAGGCCGACCGTGACGGCGGTCAGGCCCGGTGCCTCCTTGGTGAGCGAGACGTTGCCGCCCTTGGACAGGCTTACAGCCATGGGGATGTCCCTTTCGTTGTCAGTGCGGGCTTCGAGTCGTCCCGAAGCTACCGTCACCCGACATAACGTGGGCAGAGGTCCAGGAGGTTCCGCCCCCCTTTACTTTCTTTACCCGAGGTGGACGCGTGCCCCGGGAAAAAAGGGTGACGGAAGCGGGCGGGACACGGGACCATAGGGGCATGTCCGGACACGCTCATGTCATCCGTGGTTCGGTCTCCCTGCCGGAGGCCGAACTGATGTGGCGTTTCTCAAGGTCCTCCGGGCCGGGCGGACAGCACGTCAACACCAGTGACTCGAAGGCGGAACTGCGTTTCGATCTCGCGAAGACGGAAGCGCTGCCGCCGGTGTGGAAGGAACGCGCGCTGGAGCGGCTCGCGGACCGGCTGGTGGACGGCGTGATCACCGTACGCGCGTCGGAGCACCGCTCCCAGTGGCGCAACCGCGAGACCGCGGCCGTACGCCTCGCCTCCCTCCTGGCGGAGGCGACGGCCCCGCCGCCGCGCCCGCGCAGGAAGACGAAGATCCCGCGTGGCATCAACGAACGGCGGCTGCGCGAGAAGAAGCAGCGCGCCGAGACGAAGCGCGGCCGTACCGGCCGCGACTGGACCTGAGGCCCCGTGCAAGTCCGGGCCGGGGGCTAGTACCGACCCCGTCGGAGACGAGTACCGGCCCCGTCAGACCTCCGGGACTACGAACCCAGCTGCCGGTAGCGTCCCTTGAAGTACATCAGCGGGCCGCCCTCCGCGCTCGGCAGCTCCGCCGTCAGCACCCGTCCGATGACCAGCGTGTGGTCGCCCGCCTCGATCCGCTGTTCCGTACGGCACTCCAGCACCGCGAGCGATCCCCCGATCAACAGCGCGCCGCTCACCTCTCCCCGGCGGTAGGGGATGTCCTCGAACAGCAGCCGGTCGCTGATCCGGCCCTTCATCGCGAACCGGCCCGCGACATGGCGCTGGCTCTCGGAGAGCAAGGAGGCCGCCCACAGCGGCTGTTCGAGGAGCAGGTCGTCCATGCGGGAGCCGTTGCGCACGCTGACCAGTACCAGCGGGGGGTCCAGCGAGACCGACATGAAGGCGGTCGCCGTCATCCCGGCGTCCTCGCCGCGCGGTCCGGTGGCGCTCAAAGGGGGCTCGTGCGCTGTCACCAGCACCACCCCCGAGGCCAGCCGGGCGAGGGCGGCGCGGAACTCTTCGTTGCTCACCCCTTCAGGATGGGGGATGGGACCGAGGGCGTCGGTACGGGTGTCAGGGCTCGTTCGGGGCACAGATGGGGGCACAGAGGAGACGCTAGCCCGTGCCATTCCCACCCGCATCGGGCCAGGGGACCAGCCCGGTCCTAGGACCAGGTGCGTCACAGGAGCGTCCGCCCTGTCACCCGTCACCCGCCCCCGCCACCCGTCCCCGTCACCCGCCCCCGCCACCCGTCCCCGTCACCCGCCTCCGCCACCCGGCCCGCCGCCCCGGCCCGTCACCTTGGCTCGCCACCCCGCCGAATTTGCGTTCAAGAAAGTTGGGGAGCGCTCTCACCAGGCCGTCCATCCCTTCATCGGGTCATGTGACTTGACTCACAGAGTGGGGTAATTGTTGACCCTGTGTACCGAGCGCGCAGCTCCCTGTGATTCAGTGGCGAGGCCAGTGCAGGACGAGAGCCGATGAGAATCCTGGAGTTGCTGTCGAGGTCTCGGGGAGAGCGAGCAATGGAGACCGAGTCGGAGCCGTATGTCCGTCTTGCGACCCTGCGGCAGTTGCATGAGGCCGTCGCCGAACTCAACACCGCCCGCAGCCTTGCGGACACCCTCCAGACCGTGGCCGACGGTGTCGTCACCGGGCTCGGGTACGAACTGGCCTGCGTCAATGTCGTCCAGGCCGACGGTGACCTCGTCGTCGCCGCGTTCGCCGGGAGTGCCGCCGCCGAAGCCCTGATCACCGGCCGTGTCGGCTCCCGGGCCTCCTGGGAGCGGCGGCTGCTGATGGGCGAGAGCTGGGGCGAGCTGCGCTTCATACCGCACACCGAGGGCTGGGTGCTGCTGGAGGACGACGTCCCGCAGTGGTACACCGAGGGTCCCGATCCGCGCTTCGAGGACGAGTGGCACCCGCAGGACCGGCTCTACGCCCCGATGTACGCGTCCGGCGGCGGGAGCGAGCTGCTCGGCGTCATCTCCGTCGACCGGCCGCGCGGCGGGCGCCGGCCGGGCCCCTGGGGGCAGGAAGCGCTCCAGATGTACGCGTCGCAGGCCGCCATTGCGATCAGTAACGCTCGGCTGCGAGCAAATATGCAGCGCGCGCTGGTCCGGCTCGAACGGGAACAGCAGGCGCTGCGGGCCAGTGAGGAATCCTTCCGCCAGGCGTTCGAGTACGCACCCAGCGGGATGGCCATCGCCGAGATGGGCGGTGACCAGCACGGCCGGCTGCTGCGGACCAATGACGCGCTCTGCCGGCTGCTGGGCCGCCCCGCCTCCGCGATGCGCCGCCACTCCTTCTCCGATCTGGTCCACCCCGAGGACATCGGGACGCTGCTGCGCACCTCCGCCGAGGGGGGCCGCGCCGAGCTGCGGCTGCTGCGGCGCGACGGCACCTACGTCTGGGTCTCGCTGCGCAACTCCGTGGTCGCCGACACCGCCGACGGCCCGCGCTTTCTGCTCACCCACGTCGAGGACATCGAGGAGCGCAAGAGCCGCGAGCTCCAGCTCGCGCACCGCGCCTCGCACGACTCGCTCACCGGCCTGCCGAACAGCGCCGAGCTGCGCTCCCGTCTCAGCGCCCGGCTCTGTTCGCGGCCCCACGCGATGCGGGAGACCGCGGTCGAGGCGCTGGACGCGGCGTACGGAGGGTACGAGGGCACCGTCCTGTACGAGCCCGGATATGACGCGTACGACGGCTATGACGGCTATGACCAGTACGAGGAGCGCGGCGGCGGCCAGGGCGGCGGCCGTTCGGTCGTGCCCGCGGTCGGCGGGGTGCCCCTCGACCACCATGTGCACATGGTCGCGCCCAACGACGACCCCGAGGCCGACGACGGCACGAAGGGCCTGGCGGTCCTCTTCTGCGACCTCGACGGCTTCAAGTCCATCAACGACCGGTTCGGCCACAACACCGGTGACGCGGTGCTGATCGAGGTCGCGCGCCGGCTGACCACCGGGGTACGGGACGGGGACACCGTCGCCCGCCTCGGGGGTGACGAATTCGTCGTTCTCGCGGACGGACTCGGTTCGGCGGACGCCGCCGATCTCGCCGTACGGCTGCGGAACGCGATCATTCCGCCCATCAGGGTCGACGGCCGGGCGGTCCGGGTCGGGGCGAGCTTCGGTATCAGCTGGGCGAGCTGCGGGATGTCGGTCGAGGAAGTACTGCAATCCGCTGACCAGCGGATGTATATCGAAAAGCGGTCGCGGAGCAAGGTGCACCGGCGTGCGGGGTAGACGCTCCCCGAGGGGGCGTCCCGACATGTCGGGACGGTTTCCACAGCCGTTCGGGACAGTGCTGGGACATGTCTGCGATCCGTTGTTCACCCACGGGTCGCAGACTGGCTGCCACCCGTCAAGGCCCGCCCGTGGCCTTGCCCATTCGAGGTAGGCTCGGCCGGTCGGCGACGCTGGCGAGATGGTAAGGAGTGACCAGGGATGACGGCCGGGAACAACGGCACGAGCACGCCCGAGGACGACGATCCGTTCGGCTATCTGTACGAGGACGGACAGGCGGCGGGTGCCCATCAGCGACGCCAAGGCGGCTACGGCTACCCCGGTCCGGCCGCGCAGCCCGGCGTGCCAAGGACTTCGTACAACCAGGTCAGAACGGTCGGCGAGCGTCAGTACGGTCAGCAGCAGGCGGCCGGGCCGCAGCAGGCGCCGTACGGTCAGCAGCCGCAGTACGGCCAGGCTCCCTACGGTCAGCAGCAGGCACCCCAGGGCCAGGCCCCCTACGGCCAGGCTCCCTATGGTCAGGCGCCCTACGGCCAGCAGCAGAACCCGCACTACGCGGCCCCCGAGACCCACCCCGGCGGTGCCACCACCCGCCAGGTGCCGGCCCAGCGGGGCGGCGGGCGCGGCAGCGGCCCCAACACCAAGGGCCTGCTGATCGGCGCGATCGCCGTCGTCGCGGTGGTCGTGATCGGTATCACGGCCGCGCTGCTCACCAACGGCGACGACAAGAACAACAACGCGGACGTGCCACCGACCGGCGGCACCAGCCCCTCGGCCGACCAGTCGCAGCAGCAGCCCACCGAGGAGGCGAGCGGCAAGGACGACTCGTCGCCTGACGGGATCGGCCTCCCCAAGCAGGACGCGGCCACCCTCAAGCTGGGCCCGCCCGCCGTCCTCGCGACGGACATCGACGGTGCCCAGGGCACCAACGGCTCCTATGTGACCGGCTTCAACGCCGTCGGGGCGTCGGTGACCTGGACCGCCGACATCGAGGAGGCCGGCTCCTACGCGCTGTCCGTGCGCTACGCCATACCCGCCAAGGACGCCAACGCCACCCTGACCGTCAACGGCAAGGCGAACAACTCCCCGCTCGGGCTGAAGAACTTCATCAGCTCCAACGACCCGGACTGGTCGAAGAACTGGCAGACCACGTGGGCGCCGGTCGAGCTCAAGAAGGGCAAGAACACCCTCAAGATCTCCTGCGAGCAGGGCAATCAGTGCGACGCCATTCTCGACTGGCTGGAGGTCACGCCCCCCAAGGGGTAGTCCCCCAAGAGGTAGTCCTCCCAAGGGGTAGCTCCCCAAGGGGTGGTGATCAGCGCGCCGGGGAGTCGGCGGAGCTGACCACCCGCAGGAAATCCGCCACCGTCCCGGCCATCGCCTCGCGAGCCGGGACGAGGTATTTCCGGGGGTCCACCGTCGTGGGGTGCGCGGCGAGATAGGCGCGTACGGCGCCGGTGAAGGCCGTGTTGAGCGCCGTACCCACATTGATCTTGACCATGCCGGCCGCGACCGCCCGGCGGATCTCCTCGTCCGGGACACCGGACGACCCGTGCAGGACCAGGGGTACGGGGACGGCGTCGCGCAGCGCGGCGATCAGGGTGTGGTCGAGAGCGGCCGTGCGGTGGGTCATCGCGTGGGACGAGCCGACCGCGACGGCCAGCGCGTCCACGCCGGTCTCGGCGACATAGACGCTCGCCTCGGCCGGATCCGTACGGACGCCCGGGGCGTGTGCGTCGAGGGACGGTTCGCCGTCCTTGCCGCCCACCGCGCCCAGTTCGGCCTCGACCCAGATGCCGTGGTCATGGCCCCAGCGCACGACCTCGGCGGTGGCCGCGAGGTTGTCCGCGTACGGCAGTTTCGACGCGTCGAACATCACCGAGCTGAAGCCGGCCCGGGGCGCGGCCCGCAGCAGTGCCACCGATTCGACATGGTCGAGATGGAGGGAGAGCGGCGCGGAGGAGGCGCGGGCGACGGCCGCCGCGGCGGCGGTGACCGCGCCGGGGTCGCCGCCGTGGAACGTCACCGCGTTCTCCGATATCTGGAGGATCGCGGGCGCCCCGGCCCCTTCGGCGCCGGTGGCGATCGCCTCCGCGTGCTCCAGGGTGATGACGTTGAAGGCGGCGATTCCGCTGCCCGCGGTCCTCGCGGCCGTGACGAGTTCTCCGGTGCTGACGAGTGGCATGCGTGCCTCAGTCCTTCCAGCTTGCGGTTCCGTCCTCGGCCTTGACGCCGGGTCCGGGGCGTTCCTCGACGCTACGGTCCGGGTTGTTCCGTCACCGTCACCCGTGGCAGCAGTTCCTCGTACGCCTCCGTGTCGAACTCGCCCGCCGCCGGGGCCAGGACCGTCGCCGTGGCCAGGGCGACCGCGCGGGCCAGCCGGGCCGGCCAGGGCAGCCGCTCGACGAGGCCCGAGAGCAGCCCGGCCACCGCCGAGTCGCCCGCGCCCGTCGGGTTGCCCTTCACGGAAGCGGGCGGGGTCGCCTGCCAGATTCCGTCCGGGGTGGCCGCGAGGATGCCGTCGGGTCCGAGCGAGGCGATGACGGCGTGCGCGCCGCGCCGGCGGGCGTCGCGCGCGGCGCGCAGCGGCTCGCGGGAGCCGGTGAGCCGGGCGAGCTCGTCGGCGTTCGGCTTGACCAGATCGGGGCGGGCGGCGACGCCCCGGCGCAGCGGTTCGCCGCTGGTGTCGAGGAGCACCGGCACGCCGGCGGCGCGGGCCCGGCGGATCAGCTCGGCGTACGCGCCGACATGGATGCCGGGCGGCAGGCTGCCGCACAGGGCGACGGCGTCGGCGCCGGTGAGCAGCCGCTCGTACGCGCCGAGGAAGTCGGACCACTCGGCGGAGGAGACGGTCGGGCCCGGCTCGTTGAGCTGAGTGGTGTCGCCGCTCGTCTCGTCGACGACGGCGAGGGTGCGGCGGGTGGAGCCGGAGATCGGTACGAGCGCGTCCACCGGCCGGGCCCTGGAGCTCCCGGGGCCGCTGTTGCCGAGCAGTTCCCGCAGCACATCGCCCGTCCGGCCGCCCGCGAACCCCGTCACCACCGTCTCGTGGCCCAGTGCCGACAGCACCCGCGCGACGTTCAGGCCCTTGCCGCCGGGGCGTTCGGTGACATCGCTGACGCGGTGCGTGGTGCCCGGGACCAGCGCGGGGGTGTGGTACGTGATGTCCAGCGCGGCATTGAGCGTGACCGTCACGATCATCCGTCGCACCCCCGGGAAACGCGCTCGTTCGGCCAATTACCGGAGCGATCATGCCAAACAGAAGGCGGTAGGCCCAGACCCCGGGCCGACCGCCTCCGGATGGATTTCCTCGTACTCGCGGGTAAATCAACCTACTTGGGTTCAATCACCCATTCGCCCTTGTGCAGGACACCCTTGACCGAGAACTCCTCGTCGAGGACCACCAGGTCCGCGTCCTTGCCCGGCTCCAGCGAGCCGACCTTGTCGTACACGCCGAGCAGCCGCGCCGGGTTGGCGGAGACCGCCCGCACGATGTCCTCCACCGGCAGCCGGTCCACGGTCGCCGCCCGCTTGAACGCGATGTCCTGGGTCAGCGTGGAACCGGCGATCGAGCCGCCCTCCACCAGCCGCGCGACGCCCTCCTTGACCTCGACGGCGAGCGGGCCGAGTTCATAGCGCCCGTCGCCGAAGCCGGCCGCGTCCATCGCGTCCGTGACGAAGGCGACCCGGTCCGCGCCCGCGCGGTGGAACGCCAGCTCCAGGGCCGCGGGGTGCAGATGCGTACCGTCGTTGATCAGCTCGACCGTGACCCGCTCGTCCTCCAGCAGCGCGGCGATCGGTCCCGGAGCGCGGTGGCCGAGCGGCGGCATCGCGTTGAAGAGATGCGTCGCGACGGTCGCGCCCGCGTCGATGGCCGCCACGGTCTGCTCGTATGTCGCGTCCGTGTGGCCGACGGCGGCGATCACGCCGTGCTCCGCGAGGAGCCGTACGGACTCGATGCCGCCGGGCAGTTCGGTGGCGAGCGTGACCATCCTGGCCGTGCCGCGCGCCGCGTCGAGCAGCTTGCGCACCTCGGCCGGGTCGGGGTCGCGCAGCAGCGCCTCGCTGTGGGCGCCCTTGCGGCAGGGGGAGATGAACGGGCCCTCGAAGTGGATCCCGGCCAGCTCGCCCTGCTCGACCAGCTCGGAGAGGAAGCCCGCGCGGTGCGCGAGGAAGTCCATCTCGCCGGTGACGGTGGAGGCGACCAGGGTGGTGGTGCCGTGCTCGCGGTGCGTACGGATGCCCTTGAGCACGTCGTCCACGGAGCCGGAGGTGAACGAGGCGCCGCCGCCGCCGTGGTTGTGCATGTCCACGAAGCCCGGGACGATCCAGTGGCCGGAGAGATCCAGCGAGACGGTGTCGTCGTGGGCGGCGCCCGCGATCCGGCCGCCCTCGATGATCACCCGCCCGCCCTCCACGGTTCCGGTGGGCAGCACCACCCGGGCGCCGGTGAGAACGGTGCTTTCGGCGCGTGGGGCGCGTGCGGCGTGCGCGGCGCGTGGGGCGCTAGCGGCCATCAGGCGGATACCTCCGTGGCGAGTGGGTCGGCGTCGGACGGATTGGTGTCGTGGGTGGCGGTGGGCTCGGTGGCGGCGAGCAGGTCCCAGGCCAGCAGGCCCGCGCCCAGACAGCCGGCGTGGTCACCGAGGGCCGCCGGGACGATCTCGGGCAGCTTCTGGAACGTGACCCGTTCCTCGACCCGGGCCCGCAGGGGTGTGAACAAGGTTTCCCCCGCCTCGGCCAGACCGCCACCGATGATCAGCGTTCGGGGGTCGAGCAGCGTGAGCGCGGTGACCAGCCCCGCGGCGAGCGCGTCGACCGCGTCGAGCCAGACCCGTACGGCCGCCGGGTCGCCGGATTCCACGGCCTTCGCGCAGTCGGCGGCGTCCGCCTCCGGGTCGCCGCTGGCCGCCGCCCAGGCGCGGGTCACGGCCCCGGCGGAGGCAAGGGCCTCCAGACAGCCGCGCTGCCCGCAGCCGCACTCGGGCCCGTCGGGGCGGACCACGACATGCCCGATCTCGCCCGCGTAGCCGTGGGCGCCGGCCTCTATGGAGCCCGCGATGCCAATGGCCCCGGCGATCCCGGTGCCCAGCGGCACGAACAGGAACCGGTCGGCCCCCCGGCCCGCGCCGAGCCGCCCCTCGGCGAGACCGCCGGTGCGTACGTCGTGCCCGAGCGCGACGGGTACGCCGCCGAGCCGGGCGCCGAGCAGCTCGCGCATCGGTACGTCGCGCCAGCCGAGATTGGCCGCGTACACCGCGATACCGCGCTCGGCGTCGACGATGCCGGGCACGGCGACCCCGGCGGCCACCGCGCTCTCGCCGAAGTGCTCGACGCCGTACGCGCGCAGTTCCGCCGCGAAACCGAGAATGGTCTCCACGACGGCCTCGGGCCCGCGCTCCCTGCCGGTCGCCCGCCGCGCTTGGTGCAGCAGCGCGCCGTCCGCCCCTACGAGGGCGGCTTTCATGCCTGTGCCGCCCACATCCAGGGCGATGACGTGTCTCACGGAAACAGTCTCGCGCGTAGACCCTTGAAAGGTCTAGTCCACTGCCCAGGATTGTTGAGTCTCCATACAAACGCGGAGGCCCCTGGGCTCCAGGTGTGGGCGTTGCCTAAGTGAAACCAATCCCCGGTGGACCCGAAACCTCCGGATGGGGGAAAATCACTGCTTCATAACAGTGCGTCACGGGGGACCGACCGGGGCCTTACGCGCAATCGAAGAACAAGGGCGGGAACACAGCTGTGCGACAGCGCTATCTGGGAATGACCGCGGCGATAGCCGCATGGGGCATGACAATGGCGCTGGCCGGCTGTGGCAGTACGGGAGGGTCCGGGGACGACGTCACCCTCAAGTTCGTCGCCGCCGACTACGGCACCAGCTCCGAGAACAGTTCCGAGAAGTACTGGTCCGCGCTCGCCTCCGCCTTCGAGTCCGAGAACCCCGGCATCAAGGTCGACGTCAGCGTCCGCCCCTGGAAGACCGTCGACAGCGATGTCGCCACGATGGTCGAGGAGGACCGGGCCCCCGACATCGCGCAGGTCGGCTCGTACGCCAACTATGTGAAGCAGGACAAGCTCTACACCGCCGACGAAGTGCTCTCCGTCCCCACGCAGGCGAACTTCCTCTCCCAGCTCTCCGAGGCCGGCAAGGTCAACCGCATCCAGTACGGACTGCCGTTCGTCGCCTCCACCCGGCTGCTCTTCTACAACAAGGAACTCTTCGACCAGGCCGGTCTGGACGCCCCGAAGAACTGGGACGACATCCAGTCCCACGCCGAGGCGCTCAAGGCCACGGGCGTGACCACACCGTTCGCGCTGCCGCTGGGCTCCGAGGAGGCGCAGGGCGAGACCATGATGTGGCTGCTGAGCGGCGGCGGCGGCTACACGGACACCGCCGACGGCTCGTACAACATCGACTCGCAACAGAACATCAAGACATTCCAGTGGCTCCAGAAGGAGCTGGTCGGCAAGGGGCTGACCGGGCCCGTCGCCCCCGGCAAGCTCGACCGCGCCACCGCCTTCAAGGCGTTCACCAGCGGCCAGGTCGGCATGCTCAACGGACATCCCTCCCTGATGGAGGAGGCCGCGAAGCAGGGCGTCAAGGTCGGGATGGTGCCGCTGCCCGGCGTCAACGGCAAGGCCAAGGCGTCCATGGGCGTGGCCGACTGGATGATGGCCTTCAAGCAGAACGGTCACCGTACGGCGATCGGCAAGTTCCTGGACTTCGCGTACAACGACAAGAACGTGATGTCCTTCGCCGGGCAGTACGACCTGCTGCCGGTCACCTACAGCGCGAACGAGGCGATGGTGGCGGACCCGCAGTACGCGGACCTGCGCACGTTCCTGACCGCGCTGCCCACTTCCGAGCTGATCCCGTACGGCAAGAACTCGTGGGCGAGCGTGAGCGAGAGCCTCAAGAAGAACATCGGCAAGGCGGTCGAGCCGGGCGCCAGCCCGTCGAGCGTCCTCGGCGGGATCGCCAGGGACGCGGCGACGGCCGAGGCCGCCGAGTAGCGTGTGGTCATATGACCGCGTCTGACCCGGCTGACCCCGCCGCCGACCCCGAGGATGTACGTGGGCCCGCCGGGCTGTCCGAGCGGGACCGCGCCGTACTCGCCATGGAGCGGCGCGGCTGGCCGGGCCCCGGCGCCAAGGAGCGGGCGATAAGGGAAGGGCTCGGCCTGTCGCCGACCCGCTACTACCAGCTGCTGGGCGCGCTGCTGGACGATCCGCTGGCGCTGGAGCACGACCCGGTGACGGTGAACAGGCTGCGGCGGATCAGGGACGAGAGACGCCGCCGCCGTTAGGGCCTGGCCTCATCGGTGTCCTCGTCCTCGCGGGAGAGGCGGGAGAGGAGTCTCTATTGGCCGGACAGACTCCGTGCCGTGGCGGGCGCCGATAGGGTCGTGGCATGGGCAGCAACCCGTACCCCTTGCCGCAACCGGCCACCCCCGCCGGCGCCGACGGTCTGGCCGCGCTCCTCGCGCGGCCGGGCAAGGCCGTCGTCGCGCTCGACTTCGACGGCACCCTCGCCGAGATCGTCCCCGACCCCGAACAGGCCCGCGCGCATCCGCGTGCCGTCCCCGCACTGGCCGCGCTCGCGCCGCACGTCGCGTCGGTCGCGGTCGTCACCGGCCGCCCCGCCGGGGTCGCCGTGCGGTACGGCGGCTTCGCCGGAGTGCCGGGGCTGGAGCATCTCGTGGTCCTCGGCCACTACGGCGCCGAGCGCTGGGACGCGGTCTCCGGCACCGTCAGCGCCCCGGCCCCGCACGAGGGCGTCGCGGCGGTCCGCGCCGAACTCCCCGGCGTCCTCGACCGGTTCGGCGCCTGGCGCGGCACCTGGATCGAGGAGAAGGGCCAGGCCGTCGCGGTCCACACCCGCCGCGCCTCCGACCCGCAGGCCGCGTTCGACGCGCTGCGCGACCCGCTGACCGAGCTGGCGGCCCGCCACGGACTGATCGTCGAACCGGGCCGCATGGTCCTGGAGCTGCGCCCGCCCGGCGTGGACAAGGGCGTGGCACTGCTGGAGTACGTACGCGAGGTCGGCGCCGAGACGGTCCTGTACGCGGGCGACGACCTGGGCGACCTCCCGGCCTACGCGGCGGTCGAGAAGCTTCGCTCGGACGGCCACCCGGGGCTGCTGATCTGCAGCGGCGGCGAAGTGCCCGAACTGGCCGAGCGCGCCGACCTGCGGCTGCCGGGACCGGCGGCGCTGGCGGACTTCCTGGCGGCGCTGGCGAAGGCGATGGCCTGACACCTGACACCTGAACACCTGACGGCTGATGTCTGACGGCAGATGTCTGACACCTGACGACTGAACACCTGGCACCTGACGGCTGAACACCTGGCACCCGGGCGGACCGACGCCCCCCCCGTCGCGCCAGGAGTCGTCAGGCCCGCAGCGCCGTCAGCTGGTCCAGGAACCACTGCTGCGGCGGCAGCGCCGTCGCCGCCGCGGCCAGCCGCTTGGCACGTTCCGCGCGCTCGTCGGCCGGCATGGTCAGCGCCTCGTGGAGCGCCGCCGCCGTGGCGCCGATGTCGTACGGGTTCACCACCAGCGCGTCCTCGCCCAGCTCCTCGTACGCCCCCGCCTCCCGCGACAGCACCAGCGCGCCGCCGCGCTCCGAGATGAGCGGGATCTCCTTCGCGACCAGGTTCATGCCGTCGCGGATCGGGTTGACCAGCGCCACATCCGCCAGCCGGTAGGCGGCCAGCGAGCGGGCGAAGTCGTCCTCGACATGGAGGACCACCGGCGTCCAGCCGTCCGTGCCGAACTCGGCGTTGATCTCGTCGGCCACCCGCCGGACCTCGGCGGTGTAGTCGCGGTAGACCGCCAGGTCCTGCCGCGACGGATAGGCGAAGGCGAGATGGACGACGCGTTCGCGCCATTCCGGGCGATCGGTCAGCAGCAGCCGGAAGGCGAGCAGGCCGCGCACGATGTTCTTCGACAGTTCCGTACGGTCCACCCGGACGATGGTCTTCCGCTCCTCGCCCGTGCCCGTACGGCCGATCTGCCCGCGCAGGGTCCCGATCCGCTCGTCCACGTCCGGGCGGTGCGCGCGCTCGCGCAGGAAGTCGCCGTCCACGCCCAGCCCGTGCACGCCGATCCGGGTCTTTCCCGTGCCACCCGTCGCGCCCAGCAGCTCCGTACAGCACGCCCTGAACGCGTCGGCCCACCGGTGCGTCAGAAACGCCGCGCGGTCCGCGCCGAGAATGCCGCGCAGCAACTGGCGCGCGATGTCGTCGGGCAGCAGCCGGAAGTAGTCGACCGGGGCCCAGGGCGTGTGCGAGAAGTGCCCGATCCTCAGGTCGGGGCGCAGGGCGCGCAGTATCCCCGGCACCAGCGCCAGGTGGTAGTCCTGCACCAGCACGGCCGCGCCGTCCGCCGCCTCGTCGGCCAGGGCCTCCGCGAAGGCGCGGTTGTACGTCTCGTACGACGCCCACCGCGCGCGGAACTCCGGGCCGAAGGACGGCTCCAGCGGGGTCTGGTAGAGCAGATGGTGGACGAACCAGAGCGTGGAGTTGGCGACGCCGTTGTACGCGTCCGCGTACACCTCGGGCGCGATGCCCAGCATCCGCACCCGCTGGCCGCCCGTGTCGGCGGGGTCGAGCCGGCCGCCCGTACGCCGTACCGCCTCGCGGTCGCCCTCCCCGAGCGCCGCGCACACCCACACCGCGTCCCCGTCCTGCCCGATGGCCGACAGACCGGACACCAGCCCGCCGCCGCCGCGCCTGGCCTCCAGCGAGCCGTCGTCCCGCGGGGTGTACGAGACGGGGCCGCGGTTGGACGCGACGAGGACCTGGGCCCGGGAGGGCGGCTCGGTAACCATGTGCCGAAACCTAGCCCGTCACGGAAACGCTCAAACGTACGGACGCGGCTGTGTCGCCCGCCCTTGGCCGGGCACGGCCGGTCAGTCCCGCCGGCCGCGCAGGGCGGCCAGCGCGACCACCCCGGCGCCGCTCAGCGCCAGCACCACCCCGCCGAGCAGCCACAGCCGCTCGGCCGTGCTCCCGGCCTGGGCCAGCTGCGCGTGCACAGCGCTCAGAGCCCAGGTCACCGCAGGATTCATCGCCATAACCGGGCAATCTAGATAATTCGCATGATCGCATTCCGTTACGCCGCGCGTCCGGCCGGGTACTCCGCGATCTCCCGCACCGGCGGCCGTTCCTCCGTGTCCACCGCGTGCGTGCGCGGTACGAAACCGCTCTCGCCGCGCTCGAACTGCGTCAGCTCCGGCCGTACCAAATGCGCCCGGGACAGCCGCAGCTGCGCCGTGCGGTAGATCGCCGCGGCCATCCGCCCCAGCGCCCGCTCGTCCTGGTGGCGGTGGATCCGTACCCCGACATCGACCTGTCCCAGCGCGTCGAGACCCGCCGTGTGCAGGGCGTCCACGAGCAGCCCCAGCTCCACCCCGTACCCGACGGGGAACGGCAGCCGCTCAAGCAGCGAGCGCCGCGCCGCGTACTCACCGCCCAGCGGCTGAACGAAACCGGCCAGCCGGGGCCAGTGCAGATTGAGCAGCGGCCTGGCCACCAGTTCGGTCACGCGCCCGCCCTGGCCGAGGTCCGGTGTCGGTCCCTGTCCCGCTCCCGGTCCTGCCGGGTCCGGGTACAGCGGACGGTCGTACATCGCCTTCACGAACTGCACGTCCGGATCGGTCAGCAGCGGCCCCACGATCCCGGACACGAAATCGGCCGAAAACCGCTTTAGATCGGCGTCCACGAAGCACACGATGTCGCCGCTCGTCACCAGCAGCGACCGCCACAGCACCTCGCCCTTGCCGGGCAGCGCGGGCAGCCGCGGCAGTATCGCGTCCCGGTGCTCCACGCGCGCGCCCGCCGCCGCGGCGACCGCGGCCGTACGGTCGGTGGAACCGGAATCGACCACCACCAGTTCATCGACGAGCCGCACCCGCTCCATCAGCTCGCGCCGGATCACGGAGACGATCTCGCCGACCGTCTCCTCCTCGTTCAGCGCCGGAAGGACCACACTCACGGTCGAACCCCGCGCGGCCTTCGCCACCGTCAGCCGGTCGAGCGGGCGGTCGGCCACGGACCAGGAACGCCTGGTCAGCCAGTGCTCCACCTCTTCCAGCACGGTCGGAACTCCCTGAGCGTGTGCGTACGTGTGCCATGAACGTGATCCATCTCGCGGTGCGGACGACTATCTCAACCGTCCGCTCCGTCGGTTACAGTCTTGAACAACACGAATGACCACCGCATGCCGGGGGTCATTACGTCAATAAACGCGTCGGACCCGGGGTCCGGCGCCATAGCGCTCATCCAGAGGGACTGAGGGAACGGCCCGTTGAAGTCCCGGCAACCCTCCCGCCGACCATTCGAGGTCACGGTGGGGAAGGTGCCAATTCCGTCTCGTGGCGAAGTACGTCGCGAGGAAGATGAGGAGAAAGGGCCTCGCCTCCATGGCTGTGCAGACCGCCGTACAGAACGCCGACTCCGTCCCCGACGCCGGCTCGGTGGATCTCGGACCCGCCGCCGCACTCTCGTGCCGCGAATGCGGAGAGCGCTTCGACCTCGGCCCCATCTTCGCCTGTGCCAGCTGTTTCGGGCCGCTCGAAGTGGCGTACGACCTGCCGAGCGGCACCCCCGAAGAGCTGAAGAAGCGTATCGCCGAGGGCCCGGACAACATCTGGCGCTACGCGCCGCTGCTGCCCGTTCCCGCCGATGTGGCCACGAAGCCCAATATCAACCCCGGCTTCACCAAGCTCGTCAAGGCCGACAACCTCGCCCGTGAACTGGGCATCACCGGCTCCCTGCACATCAAGGACGACTCCGGCAACCCGACGCACTCCTTCAAGGACCGCGTCGTCGCCATCGCCGTCGAAGCCGCCCGCGCCTTCGGATTCACCACGCTCTCCTGCTCCTCCACGGGCAATCTGGCCGGCGCCGTCGGCGCCGCCGCCGCCCGCGCCGGCTTCCGCTCCTGCGTCTTCATCCCGCACGACCTGGAGCAGGGCAAGGTCGTCATGGCGGCGGTGTACGGCGGTGAACTCGTCGGTATCGAGGGCAACTACGACGACGTCAACCGGTTCTGTTCCGAGCTGATCGGCGACCCGCTGGGCGAGGGCTGGGGCTTCGTCAACGTCAACCTGCGCCCCTACTACGGCGAGGGCTCCAAGACGCTGGCGTACGAGATCTGCGAGCAGCTCGGCTGGCGGCTGCCCGACCAGATCGTCATCCCGATCGCCTCGGGCTCGCAGCTCACGAAGATCGACAAGGGTCTCCAGGAGCTGATCAAGCTGGGCCTGGTCGAGGACAAGCCGTACAAGATCTTCGGCGCCCAGGCCGAGGGCTGCTCGCCGGTGTCCACCGCCTTCAAGGCCGGGCTCGACGTCGTACGGCCCCAGAAGCCGGACACCATCGCCAAGTCCCTGGCGATCGGCAACCCGGCCGACGGCCCCTACGTCCTGGACATCGCCCGCCGCACCGGCGGCGCGGTGGAGGACGTCGACGACGAGCAGATCGTCGACGCGATCAAGCTGCTGGCGCGCACCGAGGGCATCTTCGCGGAGACGGCCGGGGGTGTGACCGTCGGCGTGACGAAGAAGCTGATCGAGGCCGGGCTCCTCGACCCGGCGCTGACCACCGTCGTCCTGAACACCGGAGACGGTCTCAAGACGCTCGACGCCGTCGCCCCGACGACCGGCCCGACGGCGACCATCCGCCCGAGCCTGGACGCGTTCCGCGACGCCGGCCTGGCCGGCAGCTGACGACCGGCGACTGACGACCACCACGACGTTTCCGACGTTTCGGAAGACGGAAGGCAGAACACCACCATGAGCGTCAACGTCCGCATCCCCACCATTCTCCGTACCTACACCGGCGGCAAGGCCGAGGTCGCCGCCGAGGGGGCGACCCTCTCCGAGGTCATCCAGTCCCTGGAGGCGAACCACCCGGGCATCGCCGCCCGCGTCCTGGACGACCAGGGCAAGCTGCGTCGCTTCGTGAACGTGTACGTGAACGACGACGACGTCCGCTTCGAGCAGGGCCTGGAGACCGCCACCCCGGCGGGCGCCGGCGTCTCGATCATCCCCGCCGTCGCCGGAGGCTGAACCCCGGACCCCGGATTCTCCTCCGCTCCGTGACTGGTACGGCCCCCTCCGTGAGAGAAGCGGAGGGGGCCGTTCTACATGGTTGAGCGCGGTACAGTATGGGAACGCCCCGCTGTCGCCCCTGCCGAACGCATGCGAGAACGCGACAACATGGGGTCGAAGTCGGAGTGCCGTATGCGCCGTAGGTGCGCTTTGCCCGGCCCGACTTGCCCTGGAACGCAGGGAATTCAACGCTATGCGTGTTCAGCCATGCCCAGAATTCTCGTCCGATTGACCTGTTGCAGAGGGCAGTTGGGCAGATACATTCAGCCGCGGTCGACGCGTTCCGGCGCGAAGTGTGGCCCCGTGCAAGGGCCAGTAATAGGGGAGTTAGGCATGGCTCAGGGCACCGTCAAGTGGTTCAACGCGGAGAAGGGCTACGGCTTCATCGCGGTAGACGGTGGTGCGGATGTTTTCGTCCACTACAGCGCGATCCAGATGGACGGTTACCGCACCCTTGAAGAAGGTCAGCGAGTGGAGTTCGAGATCTCGCAGGGCCAGAAGGGTCCGCAGGCGGACATGGTCAAGCTCGCCGTCTGATCCCGGCGCGATCGGCCACCGACGCACTGACGTACGAACTCACGACGCACGACTCGTGACTCACGCCGAGGGGTCCGCATCCCGAACAGGGGATGCGGGCCCTTCGTGCGTTCCGGTCGTGCGTTCCGGTCGTGGTTCCGGAGGGGTCGGCGGGTGCGCTGCGCACGGGAGGAGCTTGCACTCTCGGGGGTCGAGTGCTAATCATTGGCGTTAGCACTCTGCAAGTGAGAGTGACAACTTAAGGACCGGGTCGGTGAGGCCCGAAGAGCCGGTGGGGCAAGGAACCGCACGGCTCTCGGGCCGTCCGTCGCGGGCGCCAGCGCGGTCCGGAGCAATCCTTCCCCAAGCTCTCAACTGCGTTCGAGCAGGGGAGACCCCATCCGTCCGGGAGGACCACTTCACATGGCCAAGATCATCGCGTTCGACGAGGAGGCACGGCGCGGTCTCGAGCGCGGGATGAACCAGCTCGCCGACGCCGTCAAGGTCACCCTTGGCCCCAAGGGCCGAAACGTCGTCCTGGAGAAGAAGTGGGGCGCCCCCACGATCACCAACGATGGTGTGTCCATCGCCAAGGAGATCGAGCTCGAGGACCCGTACGAGAAGATCGGCGCCGAGCTGGTCAAGGAAGTCGCCAAGAAGACGGACGACGTCGCCGGTGACGGTACGACCACCGCCACGGTGCTCGCCCAGGCGCTGGTCCGCGAGGGCCTGCGCAACGTGGCCGCCGGCGCCAACCCGATGGCCCTCAAGCGCGGTATCGAGAAGGCCGTCGAGGCCGTCTCCGGTGCCCTGCTGGAGCAGGCCAAGGACGTGGAGACCAAGGAGCAGATCGCTTCGACCGCCTCCATCTCCGCCGCCGACACCCAGATCGGCGAGCTGATCGCCGAGGCGATGGACAAGGTCGGCAAGGAAGGCGTCATCACCGTCGAGGAGTCGCAGACCTTCGGCCTTGAGCTTGAGCTCACCGAGGGCATGCGCTTCGACAAGGGCTACATCTCGGCGTACTTCGCCACCGACATGGAGCGTATGGAGGCGTCCCTGGACGACCCGTACCTCCTGATCGTCAACTCCAAGATCGGCAACGTGAAGGACCTCCTTCCGCTGCTGGAGAAGGTCATGCAGTCGGGCAAGCCCCTGCTGATCATCGCGGAGGACGTCGAGGGCGAGGCGCTGTCGACCCTGGTCGTCAACAAGATCCGTGGCACCTTCAAGTCCGTCGCCGTCAAGGCCCCGGGCTTCGGTGACCGCCGCAAGGCCATGCTCAACGACATCGCCATCCTCACCGGCGGTACGGTCATCTCCGAGGAGGTCGGCCTCAAGCTGGAGAACGCCGGTCTGGACCTGCTGGGCCGCGCCCGCAAGGTCGTCATCACCAAGGACGAGACCACCATCGTCGACGGTGCCGGTGACAGCGACCAGGTCGCCGGCCGGGTCAACCAGATCCGCGCCGAGATCGAGAACAGCGACTCGGACTACGACCGCGAGAAGCTCCAGGAGCGCCTGGCGAAGCTGGCCGGCGGCGTGGCCGTCATCAAGGCCGGCGCCGCGACCGAGGTCGAGCTCAAGGAGCGCAAGCACCGCATCGAGGACGCGGTGCGCAACGCCAAGGCCGCCGTCGAGGAGGGCATCGTCGCCGGTGGTGGCGTGGCTCTGCTCCAGGCTTCCTCGGTCTTCGAGAAGCTTGAGCTGACGGGCGACGAGGCGACCGGCGCGCAGGCCGTCAAGCTCGCGCTGGAGGCTCCGCTCAAGCAGATCGCCGTCAACGGTGGTCTTGAGGGCGGCGTCGTCGTGGAGAAGGTCCGCAACCTGACGGTGGGTCACGGCCTGAACGCCGCGACCGGCGAGTACGTCGACATGATCGCCGAGGGCATCATCGACCCCGCGAAGGTGACGCGCTCTGCCCTGCAGAACGCCGCCTCCATCGCGGCGCTGTTCCTCACCACCGAGGCTGTCATCGCCGACAAGCCGGAGAAGGCCGGCGCGGCCCCGGCCGGCGGCGGTATGCCGGGCGGTGACATGGACTTCTGAGCCTGACGGCTCGGACGTGGTCCATGGTCTGAAGTGACCGAGGGCGGTACCCCTTCGCGGGGGTACCGCCCTCGGGCGTTTCAGCGGCTTCGTCAGGGGGTGTAGTCCTTGAGCTTCTCGGTTTCCAGGGTGATGCCGACGGGGTCGGGGAGTTTGACGGTGGAGCCGTAAGGGTGTGTGGTGCGCGTCTGGTATTTGCCCTTCCGCGGATCGGCGTAAAGGACCAGTTCTTCCGCGTCGCGGTCGATGAGGAGATAGACGGGGATGTCCGCCGCCGCGTAGCCGTCGCGCTTCTCGATGCGGTCGCGGCGGTCCGTGTCGTGGTCGTGCGAAGTCACTTCGACTGTCATCAGTACGCCGTCGGGGCCGGCCCACTCACCAACCTGGCCCACGAAGTGGTCGAGTGGTGCGAGGGCGCCGTCCGCGCGGGCGCGGCCGTTGCGGTAGGTCTCGACCTTAAGACCTTGCTCCGGGTACAGCGCGAGTTCGGGACGTTGCTGCATGCACTGCCTCAGCAACCACATGGCAATGGCCCCGTGAAGCTGGTCCGGCAACGGTTTGACCTCTAGCTTTCCGTTGATGAATTCGAGCAGCACCGTCTCGGGAGCCTTGCGAGCAAGCTCCTCGAAGTCCTCGACGGACATCTGCGGCCGCACCTCGGCGCAGGGGCTGGAACTGGGGCTGGGGGTCATGGCGTCGCCTCCTCCCCTCCATGGTGCCCCGGATTTATGGCGGCGGATCGACTGGATGGTCATGTACGGATCCTTTCGGGTGGGCGGGTCGCAGCCGCGCGGGCCTCGGCGACGTGGGCGCGGACCTGGGCGGGGGACAGTCGGGAGGCCGGGGGTGCGGGGGCGGGCTCGCCCCGGCAGGGGCCGCACTCGCCGTCGGTGAGCACTTCGGGGCGGCCGGGGGCGCCGCACTTCGCGCACTCCAGGACGCGCAGCGGCGGGCGTGGCGCGCGGATCCGCTCGGGTGGGAGCTTGGACGTCAGCCGTACGCGGGCGAGCGCCGCCGGGTGGTGGACGACGGCGGGGAGTCCGGCGGTGAGTGCGTGCAGGACGTCCCTCTCGGTGGCGCCCCGTTCGAACCACGGGGTGGTCAGCGGCTCCAGGGCCGCGCAGTCGGCGGCCGACAGCGACATGACCGGTGCGCTGCGGCCGAGCGCGGCGAGCAGGATGAAGGCGCGGGAACGGGTCGGCGGGTCCGAGGTATTGGCCCGTGCGTCCGCGGTGGCGAGGTCGCCGGAGACGAACGCCGCCCACCAGTCGTTGTCCCGCGCGGTACGGGAGAACCACGTACGCGTCACCCAGCGCATGCCGTCAGGTCCGGCGAGGTGTTCCTTGCCGCGTCGCAGATGTCCGGCCACCTGGAGCCGGCGGAGCGCGGTGCGCAGAGCGCACTGCCCGTACGGGAGCACCTTGGCGAGGGCCTTCACGGAGATGTCCGTGCCCTCGGGCAGCCGGTCGATGAACGTGGCGACGGCGGCCTCGCGCGGCGGCAGGTGCGCGAAGGTGTCGGCGCTGCGGGCCTGTTGACCGGGTGTCGAACGCTTGCCGTACCCGGGGACCGCCATCGGGGGAGAAGTGGGTGAAGCGGGTGAGGCCGCGTGCGTCTCGGGCGCGGCAGCACTAAAGTGGCTCTCAGCCATGGGATCGCTTTCCTAGAGCGTCGATCTTGATTGGTCAGGCCCTCGCCAGATGTCGCAAGCATCGGCGGGGGCCGTTTTGTGCTCTGTGGGGCACGCTAGAGCGTCGCCACCCTGCGTGGCAAGTCGGTCACGAAAAGTCAACTCCCCAGGCAGGGAGGGTGGGTGGGTGAAGACCCGCCACCCCATCCTTGGAAAGAGGGCTCGGATCCCGGGGCTTGAGCCCCGGGATCTGACGGCACTAGTGAGCGCGCTCCCCGGCCGAGACCGTGATCAGTGCCGGGGCCCTTGTCCCCGTGGACCTCAGGGCGTCCACGAAGATCTCCGTCGTCCACGCGGCCACATCAAGTGACCATTCATGGACGCGGCAATGGAACGCCGGGCCGGGGCGCATTCCCTCCGCCTGGACCTCTCCCGCGAGGGGGAGGTCCAGACCGTCCTGCGCGGTGGTCGTGGCCTTGGTGGGCGGTGCGGGACGGATCGTCATCGCGTCGTATGTGCGTTCCTGGGCCTCGGTGAGGAGGTCGGACGCGCGGTCGGGCAGGTCGGCGGTCTCGGGGGCCCATACGGAGACGGTGAGGTCGACCGACGTGGCGGGGTCCGGGTCCGCGAGGGCGAACCAGGCCGCCGCGTCCACGAGGTCGGCGCGGGCGTCGGGGGCCAGTTGGAGGGGCGCCAGGGTGTGCAGCCCCGTGGGACGGAAGCGGCCCAGGCGGGTCAGGACATCGCGGAGGACCGTCACCGCGGGCTGAACCGGAATCCGCTGCCCGCGCAGGTCCTCGCTGACCGCGACCTGGAGCCAGGCCAGTTGGTGGACCTTCCCGTCCTGGGTCCAGTCGCCGCCCGCGTCATTGTGTCCCCAGCGCTCGCCCTCCGGCCCGCCCGCGTGGAAGGAACTCAGCCCATAGGCGACCGTCCGCTTCACGACGAGGCTGTACATGTCCTCTTCGAGGCTGTCGTCCTCATGGGCCCGGCGGATCCATGGCTCCAGGTCGAGGACGCCATGGACGCCCACAATCAGAGTCGGCGCCAGGTAGTCCGCGTCGTCGGTCAAGGAGCTTCCCTTCTAGACGGCGCACCGCAACGACTGGGGCGCCGTGACGGCCTTCTCGGGTGAGTCGATGACACCGATGATGTCCACATCGATGACGCTTCGCCAACTGATGGTCCGGTTCACGTTGACGCACTGTTTGCGGGCATTGGCCCGGCGTGCGCTGCCGCCACCCGGCTTCACGACCTTGGAACCGGTCGCCACGGTCCGCCAGGAACCGTCAGCGTTCTTCACCTGTAAATCAACGGTGACGCGCGCCTTGTCGCCGGGCCCGCTGACCTTCCTCCACCACCCGTGGGCGGACGCGGTGGGTGGCGGGGTGCTGGAGATATGGACGCGGTCGCCATCGGTGATGATCACCCCGGGCTCGGCCGCGTCCGCGTGGGCGGGAGCCAAGGACGTACCGGCGAGGAGCGTGGTCACGGCGGCCGACAGGACAAGGATTTTCCGCACCATGGGGAAACCTCCACTGATCCACTGGTTCGGGGTGTTCTGTCAGCGTGGAGGCCGGGCCGGGTACGGAACAAGGCGATGGCGATGAGTCGCCAGCGGGTGTCAGCCCGTCGTGGCGGCCTCGGTGAGCAGGACACGGGCCAGTTCGTGGGGTTGGGAGAACATCGGCCAGTGGCCGGTGTCCATCTCGACCAGCCGCCAGCGGTCACTGGTCAGCAGCGCGGCCACGTCGGGGCTCGGCTCGGCGCCGTCGAGCAGGCACTTGATGTATGTCGCCGGAAGCTCACCGAGCGGGCGGGACAACGTGGCCGGTTCGGTCAGCGAGGCGCCCGGGTGGGGCGTCGAGCCGGTCACGATCCGGGTGATCTGCTCGTCGGTGAGGCCCTGGCCGGCGTAGTCGGGAGCCGTCAGCGGGGGCCAGAAGCCGCCGGTCTCGGCGATCGCGCCCTCCACCATCGCCCGGCCGTCCGGCCAGCCCGAGACGAACGACTCGCCCTCCGCCGGAACGCTGGAGTCGACGAAGACCACGCGCGCCAGCCGGTCCCCGATCAGCTCGGCGGCCTGGCCGGTCGGAATGCCCGCATAGCTGTGGCCGACCAGGACGACGTCCCGCAGATCGTTCCGCTCGACCACGTCCACGATGTCCCGCACATGCCGCCGCTGCCCTGCCGGTACGCCCCGCTTCTCGGCCAGCCCGGACAGCGTCACGGCATGAACGCCATGGCCGGCCGCGCGCAGCTCCGGCACCACCTCGTCCCACGCCCACGATCCGAGCCACGCGCCTGCCACGAGTACGAATTCAGTCATGCGCGGAACCTAGCGGAGGGGTCTGACAATCCTCCGCCGCCGGACCCCCGGCGGCTGTGCAACGGCAGAGCGGCGAGCGTGAGCAGAAGGGCGAGTCCGAGCAGCATGGCCGCCGCGGGCACGGGCTGCTTGTCGCGCCAGAGCTGGACCGGCGTGCCGATCCAGGGCACGCGCAATCGTGCGACGCCTTTGAGCGCCGAGGGCCGGACCGGTGTGGAGTCCGGTGCGGAGTTGGCGTCACCCTTGGTGATCAGGTCGTTGTCGGGACGCACCTGGTGGACCCGATGGGTGAGCAGACGGTTGGGCCGGGTGGGGTCCTGGGTCAGCACGATCTGGCCCACCGCCGGAGTGCGCCCGCGCGGTGGCTGGTAGAGAACGACATCGCCCGGCGCCAGGGCGGGACGCATGGAGCCTGACTGCACCACGCCCGCTGTCCAGCCCAGGGCCAGCACGGGAAAGTGCGCCCACACCAGCAGCCCGATCATCGAGCCGAGCACGGTGCGTGAGATGACCGAGGTGACCATGCGGACCGGGTGCGGGGTGCCGTCGGCCGTGGGGTGGGGGTGGAGCGGACGGGCGGCCAGGTCACCCGGGAAGGTCACGTCCGTTCCCGCGCTTCCCAGGTGAAAGTCACCTCATTGGTGTTCGAGCCTTGCGAGCCGCCGGGCGCGAGCGCGCTGTACTTCCACGCGAAGCGGAAGCTCAGCGAGTTGGGTGCCTGGCCGGTCAGGGGCCACGGACCCACGCCGGTGCGGAAATCGGTGTGCAGGGCGACGAACGTGTCCAGGGTGCCGTCGAACGCGGTCCTGTGCGGGACGAAGCCGTCGCAGTCCCCGAAGGTGCCACCGCGGCCCACCTCGATTTTGAGGTCGATGAAGGACTGATAGTTGTTGGGCCAGTTCGCCGAGTTGCTGTACAGCTTGAGCGCCGTGGGGAAGTCGGCGTTCGACTTGACATTGATGCAGTTGGAGCCCTTGTCGCCGGGGAGCATGCTGCCGACGCGGAACATGGGCACCTTGCTGTCATTGGCCAGCCCCGCCGAGCGGGAGGTCCATTCGTTGCCGCTGTTGCTGCTGGTACCGCTCCAGTCGGCGTTGGTCGCCCCCCAGACCAGAGCACCGCTGAGCAGTAACCCGAGTGGAACGGGCACCACCTGTGCCAGCACGTTCAGCCAGGGACGCGCCATCACCCACTCCGTTCAGTTCAATCGCTTTTGCAGCATATTGGCCCCTCCTGTCCCACTTGTGGCGGTGCCGCTCCGTAGTGCGATCCGGGTGTGCCAGGTCGGCGGCGATCTGTGGCGGCGGCGCTCCCGCACACGATCTCCCCGGTCGCACTGTCATGACATCGCGACTGATGGCCTCCAGCGACCGCTGTCGGCCGAACGAGGTGACACGGTCCACGACCGGCCGACGCCCGGACCTGGCGGAGGGCGCTGACATCCCTCCGCTGCCGGGCCGCCGGATGGGTCAACCGGTCTTGACGTCGGTGATGAAGGCCGACCACGCCGAGGTCCGGAAGACGAGCGCCGGGCCGTCGGGGTTCTTGGAGTCGCGGACGGGGACGATGTCGGGGTGGCCGTCGGCCACCTCGACGCAGTCGCCACCGCTGCCGTCGCTGTGCGTCGACTTGCGCCAGACGGTGCCTACTTCGAGGCAGTTGCCGCCACTGCCGCCGCTGTGGGTGGACTTCCGCCAGGAGGTGCCGATCTCCAGGCAGTCGCCCCCGTCTCCGCCGCTGTATGTCGACTTCTGCCAGGTGCCCACCTCCAGGCAGTTGCCGCCGCTGCCATCGCTGTAGCTGGACTTGTGCCAGGACACGCCGCTCAGGTCGTACTCATGGCTGCTGCTCTGCATGTTCGTAATCCTCCGCCACTGATTCGATCAGGGCCAAGGACTTTTCCGGTGAGAGTGCGCTGGCCCCCAATAGATCGTAGGCCAGTTCGTACCGGGCGACCGATGCCGGATCGTCCAGCAATTGGCCCGATCCCGCGCCCTGGAGATAGGCGAGTGGGGGTGCGTCCTCGAAAGACATGAGTTTGATGGCGCCTCCCATGGACGCGTGAGCTCCCGCGCTGAACGGCAGTACCTGCACGATGATCCTGTGCCGTCGGATCAGAGCCGTGACATGACGCAGTGCCTCCGCCATCACCGCAGGTCCACCCACCGGTCGACGCAGAATCGCCTCGTCAAGCACGGTCCACACAAGGGGCCTTGTTGGATCCTTCAGCAGCTTGGCGCGATCCAGCCGCGCTGCCACCAACTCGTCGATGACCTCCTCGGGCGCTGTCGGGTGGTACCTGCGGAATACCGCCCTTGCGTACGCCTCTGTCTGCAACAGGCCCGGAATCAGTTGCGGCTCGAACTCCCTGATCATCGTCGCGATCGCCTCGGCCTCCGCCGCCTCCGCGAAGTGATCCGGATACTTCGACTTCTTCAGCGCCTCGCAATTCCGCAGGAAGAAGCCGTCCGTCTTGAACACCTCATCGAAGTGAATCGCGTATTCCGGCTGCATTCGGCGCGTACCGGCCTCGATCTGGCCGATGAGCGATCCGCTGACGAAGATCGGCCTGCCCAGCTCCTCCTGGGACATGTCCGCTTCGTCGCGCTGATGTCGGAGCTCGGCGCCGAGCATGGCGCGGGGTGAGGATGACGGGTCGAGTGGCTTGGGTCCAGGCATAGGTGCTCCCGGTGGGACAGATGTCGGTGTTGTGCCGCTTCCTCTATGCACGCTAGCGACAGTTGGCCACGCTGTGTAGCCCAATCGTTCACACACAGTGGAGAGTTGCGTTGATTCGAACCCAGGACACAAGAGATGCCGTCACCCACCGGTTCAACCTCGTCCACTGCTCCGCCAGCAGCTCCCCGGACTTCGACGACCCCCGTTACGACGGGCTCAAGGCCCGGCCACCGGAGGGATGCACGGTGGTGCGATTCGAGGCGTACTTCAGTCTGCGCTGCGTGCGCCGGGGTGCGACCCTGCTCGACGCCGTGGGGCCGTTGTGCGCCGAGATCAGGGCCGAGCACGGTCTGCTGATGACCGACCTGGGGATCGAGGGGCTCTGGGAGTGGGCCTCCGACGGGACCGACGGCCGGGGCGCGGAGGTGGTGGGGCAGTTGCTGCTGATGGCCGCCGAGCGCGGGCCGCTGCTCGGGTACAGCGTGGAGGACCTGGTGCGCTTCCTGCGTACGGCGGCGGCGCCGGTGGGCTGAACGACCTGTTGGACGTTCACGCCCCCGTCGTGGAGCCGGGGCGGATGATCATCAGGACCGTGACCGTCGCCCACAGGAGGTTGAAGATCCCCGTGTGCATGCCCAGGCGGGCCGTCAGCTTGGTGGTCAATGTTCCCGATGTCCCCGTGGTCCCCGTGGCTTCTTCGAGGTCCGTCACTATCGCCTCCTGGCGCGGCAGTACCAGCGCCATGAGCGTGCCGGCCGCGAGCCCGGTGAGGATGATCGAGACGATCAGCCAGGCGTCCCCCAGTACGCCCATCGCGCTTCCTGTCGCGAAGCCGAAGACCGGCACGGTGAGGCCCACCACCGCGTAGACACGGCAGATGCGGTGCAGCAGTTGCACCGACGACAGCGCCCGGGGATCCCCGGGCGCTGCCATCGCCCGTCTCGCGTACGGCGGGAACATGCTGGCGGCGACGGTGACCGGGCCGATCGCGACGATCGCGGCGAGGACATGAACGGCGAGCAGGAACTTCGTCACGGCGTGGATCGCTCTTTCGGCTTCGGCGGGGTGCGGACGCTTCCGCACAGACGCTAAGGCGCTGCTCACGGCCGTAGTAGTGGCGCTATTGCCAGGTAGCCACGGATTCTCGCCACCGCCGACGAAGCGGTCGTGAGGGCTGTCTAGCCTGTGGCCATGCACACCGTGGCCGTCCTCGCACTCGACGGGGTCATCCCCTTCGACCTGTCCTCACCGATCGAGGTCTTCTCCCGTACCCGGCTGCCCGACGGCCGGGCCGCCTACCGGGTCGTGGTCTGCGCGGCCTCGGCAGGGGCCGAGGTCGACGCCGGGCCGTTCGTCATCCGGGCGCCGTACGGGCTCGACGCCCTCGCCCAGGCCGACACGATCGTCCTGCCCGGTACGGACAACCCGGCCGCCCCGGTGCCTCCGGACGTACTCGACGCGCTGCGGGCCGCCGCCGCGCGTGGCACCCGTATCGCCTCCGTGTGCAGCGGCGCCTTCATCCTCGCTGCCACCGGGCTGCTCGACGGGCTGCGTGCCACCACCCACTGGCTGGCCGCCCCGCTTCTGGCCGCGCGTCATCCCGCCGTCACCGTCGACGCCGATGTGCTGTACGTGGACAACGGGCAGTTCCTCACCTCGGCCGGGGCCGCCGCCGCGCTCGACCTGTGTCTGCACATGATCCGTAAGGACTACGGCTCGGCCGTCGCCGCCGACGCGGCCCGGCTGTCGGTCATGCCGCTGGAACGGGAGGGCGGCCAGGCGCAGTTCATCGTCCAGGACCAGCCTCCGGTGCCCGCCGGGGCCACGATGGAGCCGCTTCTGCGGTGGATGGAGGAGAACGCGGGCCGGGAGCTGACCCTCAAGGACATCGCCGCGCGGGCGGCGACCAGCACGCGGACGCTGAACCGGCGGTTCCGGGAGCAGACCGGGACGACGCCGTTGCAGTGGCTGCACCGGGCGCGTATCCGGCAGGCCCAGTACCTGCTGGAGGCGACGACCCACCCGGTCGACCGCATCGCGACCCAGGTGGGGTTCGGGTCACCTACCGCCTTCCGCGACCGGTTCAAGCGCGTGGTCGGCACCAGCCCGCACGTCTACCGGGCCGCCTTCCGGCACGGCTGAGGGCGCTGTCCGCACATTGAACTCCGTCAGCATCGTCTTCGTGAAGCCGAAGCAGTACGTGGCGGCGAAGCCCGCCGCGTAGCCGGTCAGCAGCCCGCCCCCGTACACCGCGGCCAGCTCGCCGAGGCCCTTGTCGCCAGCGAGCAGCGGGAACAGCGCCCAGCCGGACGGGCCGATCGCCGTCGAACCGACCGTCGCGCCGAGCTGGCCGAAGAGACCCACGACGGCGCCGCCGAACGCGCCGCCGACGCAGGCCGTGACGAAGGGGCGGCCGAGGGGGAGGGAGACGCCGTAGATGAGCGGTTCGCCGACACCCAGAAAGCCGGCCGGGAGGGCGGACCTGATGGTGCGGCGGATCGAGCCGTTGCGGGGGAGGCGTACGTAGACGGCCGCCGCCGCGCCGACCTGGCCCGCGCCCGCCATGGCGAGGATGGGGAGGAGGACGGTGTGGCCCTGCTGCTCGATCAGGGTGGTGTGGATCGGGATCAGGGCCTGGTGCAGGCCCAGCATGACCAGGGGGAGGAAGAGGCCGCCGAGGACGAAGCCGGAGCCCGCGCCGCCGTTCGCCAGCAGCCAGTTGGCGACGTCGCCGATGGCCGTGGAGATCCCGCCCGCGATGTACATCAGGCCGTACAGCGTGACCAGACCGGAGCCGAGGACGGTCAGGGCCGGGGTGACGAGGACGTCCAGCGCCTCCGGGACCGTCCGCCTGCACCACTTCTCGACGTATACCGCGAGCACCGCCGCGCCCAGCGCGCCGAGGACGCCGCCCTGGCCCGGGGCGAGTTTCTGGCCGAACGCGTCAATGTCGGCGACGCCGGGGAAGACGATGATCGCGGCGACCGCGCCGCCCAGGATGGGCGTACCGCCGAACTCCTTCGCCGTGTTGTGGCCGACGAAGACCGCGATCAGCGACATGAAGCCCGAGGAGAGGGCGGCGAGCGCGGGGACGAGGGCGGGGAGCCAGTGGAGGTTGGTGAGGAGACCGCCCAGGCCCGCGATGATGCCGCAGCCGATGAGCGCCGGGATGAGCGGGACGAAGATGTTGGCGATGCGGCGGAGGAAGAGCTTGAACGGGGTGGCGTTCCTGGCTTTGCGTGCTGCCTTGATCGCGGCGCCGCGCTCGGCCAGTTCGGCTGCGCCGGGCGCCCGAGACGCGCGTCCCGCCTCCACCAGGCGCTCGAACTCCGGCGTCACGCGCGCCACCGTCCCCGGGCCCAGGACGATCTGGTACGTCTCGTCCTCGACCACGCCCAGCACGGCGGGCAGCGCTCTGAGCGCTTCGTCCCGGACGAGGGAACGGTCGTGCAGGCCGAGGCGGAGCCGGGTCATGCAGTGGGCGACGGACGCGATGTTCGCGGCGCCTCCGACGAGCGGGAGGATCGCCTCAGCCGTGGTGCGGTTTCTGTCGGTTCCGGGGGGTTCGGGGGTGTCTGCTGGTGCCATGGTGCGTGGTCTATCAGCCGGCGCGGGCCGCCTTCAGCGCGGCGCGCAAGTGGCCGTCTGAGTCGGTGAGGAGCGCGGCGGCGGTGGGTCCGTCGACCGCGCCGAGGATGGTGAGGATGGCGTTCTTCACCTCGCCGTCGGTGGCGGCGAGCGCGGTCTCGATCTCGTCGTCCGAGGCGCCCGTGGCGAGCGAGACGATCCGCCGGGAGCGGGCCCGCAGCTTCTCGTTGGAGGCGCGGACGTCGACCATGAGGTTTCCGTAGGTCTTGCCGCGCCGGATCATGGTGATCGTCGAGAGCATGTTGAGGACGAGCTTCTGTGCCGTACCGGCCTTGAGGCGGGTGGAGCCGGTGAGCAGTTCGGGGCCGACGACGATCTCGATGCCGTGCTCGGCGGCGGCGGCCAGCGCGCTGTCCGCGTTGCAGGAGAGCCCGATGGTGAGCGCGCCGAGACCGCGGGCGTGCTCGACGGCGCCGATCGCGTACGGGGTACGGCCGGAGGCGGAGATGCCGACGACCGTGTCCTCCGCGCACAGCTTCATGGCCGTCAGATCGGCCGCGGCCAGCTCCTTGGAGTCCTCGGCGCCTTCGACGGACGTGACCATCGCGCCGGGACCGCCCGCGATCAGCCCGACGACCTCCTCGGGGTCGGTGTTGAAGGTGGGCGGGCACTCGCTGGCGTCCAGCACGCCGAGCCGGCCCGCCGTACCGGCGCCCGCGTAGATCAGCCGGCCGCCGCGGGCCGCGCGCTCGGCGGTGGCGTCGATGGCGGCGGCGATCCGGGGGAGCTGGGCGGCGACGGCGGCGGGGACCGTGCTGTCCTCGCCGTTCATGATGCGGGCGATGTCAAGAGTGGGCAGCTGGTCGATCTCGGCGAGCTCGGGGCGGAACGCCTCGGTGGTGAGGGTGTCGAGCTGCGCGCGGAGGTCGCCGTACTGAGAGGTCATGAAGAAACGGCTCTTTCATCTGAGTGAGCGGTATGGGGTGCGGGTGCCCTTGGCGGTGAAGTGGCGGTGCAGGGTCAGCGGGTGTGGCGCGGGCTGTGGCGGTGCGCGAGGGCTTCATACGAGTCGGAGAGCGCGGGCGCGGCCGTCTCGTACGTACGCTGCGCCACGCCTATGAACAGGCAGTCGACGACGAGGAGCTGGCTCGTACGGCTCGACATGGCGGCCGGGCGCAGTTCGCTCTCGCGGGCGGTGGAGGTGGTCAGTACGTGATCGGCGTACTGGGACACCGGGGCGTCCGGGCGGCCGGTGATCGCGACCGTCGTCGCGCCCCGGTCGAAGGCGACGCGGAGCGGTTCGATGACATCGCCGGTGGAGCCGGAGTGGGTGATCGCGATGGCGACGTCGCCCGAGCGGAGCTGTACGGCGTTGGTGACGGCGAGGTGCGGGTCGGAGTGGGCATGCGCGATCAGGCCGATGCGCAGCAGCTTCTGGGCGAGGTCCATGCCGACGAGGCAGGAGGCGCCGACGCCGTAGATGTCGATCCGGCGGGCGGTGGCCGCCGCGGCGACGACGGCGGCGAGCTGGACGGTGTCGAGTCCGGCGGCGGTGTCGGCGAGTGTCTGCTGTTCGTCGTAGGCGAGCTTGGCGACGACGTCGGCGATGGGGTCGTCGACGGCTATGTCGGCCGTGACGGCGGGGGCGCGGCCGGACTGCTGCTGGGCGGCGAGCCCGGCGAGCGCGAGGCGCAGATCGCGGTAGCCGGGGTAGCCGAGGAGGCGGGCGGTACGGACCACGGTGGCCTCGCTCGTACCGGTCAGCTCGGCGAGACCGGTGACGGTGAGCGCGGCGCAGCCGGCGGGGTCACCGGCGACGGCTTCGGCGACGAGCTGCATGGAGCGGGTCATGGTCGGCGCGAGGGTCCGCACCTTGGCGGCCAGGGCTGCGGGGGCGGGTGGGGCGCCACCGCTGAAACTTTCCTTCACGTCTTGGGTCACTTATGAAAGATATTTTCGGCCTTCCGTCCTCGTCAACCCCTTCGTCGTCGTCAACCCCTCGTCGTCAACGTCTCGGCATCCCTGACAATGGCTGAATGGACGACCTTGAGCAGGCACTGCACATCGCCCGCGCCCTGGTGCTGGCCGATCTGGCGGCGGGCGATGTCGCGCGGGCGGAGGTCGTGTCGCTGGTGGAGGAGTCGGTGTCGCACCGGCGCTGGTGGGTCGAACAGTGGCCGGAGGGCGTGGCGTACGTGGCCGGACTGGTGGCGCAGGACGTACAAGACGCGTTGTTGGAACGGTACGGGCGGTGGCCGCTCTGCCCGGTCTGCGCCGAGGACCAGCCCGACGGTCCGCACGCGCTGGAGGTGGAACCGGAGCTGGGGCCCGATCCGCACTGGGTGTGCGGGAAGGCGGGGGTGGTGGTCGCGGCGGTGGGCTCGCTCGGCTCGCCGGGGCCCGGTTCGCGAGGGCCCGGTTCGCGAGACGGGCAGGGCGCTCCGTGACGGTCTATATCGATCCGCCGACCTGGCCGGGACACGGGCGGATGTGGTCACACCTGGTCAGCGACGACTCGTTCGGCGAGCTCCACGCCTTCGCCGCGTCCATGGGCTGCCCGGCGCGCGCCTTCGAACGCGACCACTACGACATACCGTCCGAGCGCTACGGGGACGCCGTGCGGGCGGGCGCGGTGGAGATCGGCTCCAAGGAACTCGTACGCAGGATCACGGAGGCGGGGCTGCGGCGGCCGAAGGGGCGCCCGGCGGCGTAACGGGCTTTATCGCGGGTTCGCCTGTCAGCTCTGCTGGGCCTTGTCGTACACCTTCTTGGCCGTGGACCTCAGCACCTCTCCGTACATCTTGGTCGGCTCCAGGCTGTCCAGCGAGGCGTTGACCGAGACCAGGACGCCCTTGCCCTTGCCGGTGGTGGCGTCGAAGTCGGCCAGCCACGGGCCGCCGCTGGCGCCGCCGGTCAGGTCGCAGGGGATCATCTGCGTGCCGTGTTCCCGCTTCGTCCTGCCGACGCAGCGGAGAAGTTCCTCGCCGAGCTGCGGGCGGGTGGCGGAGTAGCCGAGTGCGGTGACCGTGCCGCCGACGGCCCGGTCGAAGGAGATGGGCTGGCCGCCCACCACGTCGGTGAGCTCGCGGCCCTTCTTGTCGGCGTCGACGACCAGCGCGGACATGTCGTTGACGGAGTCGTTCTCCCACGTACGCGGGGTCGCGGTGGAGCGGACCGCGAACGCGCCGTACGGCTGCTTGCCCTTGTGGTAGGCGGGGACGAACACCATCGCGGTGTTGGTGTTGCCGGGGGAGGAGCCCATGCGCACGCAGTGCGCGGCGGTCATCACGGCGGAGCGGTTGGCGCTCTTGACGGCGGTGGCCGTGCACCAGGTGTCGGCGCCCCGCGCGTTGACGAAGAAGAGCCGGCCCACCGTCTTCAGCGTGGCGCCCTTGTACGGCTTGGCCTTGGGGCCCGTCGGACCGAGGTCCACGGACTTCCCGACGGCCTTGATGCGGGCGGCCGTCCAGTAGGCAAGTGCCTCCCGCCGTTCCTTGGCCGTGAACTTCAGGACGGAGACCGGGTCGGCCGCGGCGGCACCGGCCTGGGCGGTCACGGCCGACGCCGGGACCGGGGCGAGGAGCGCGAGGGCCGTACCGGCCACGGCGAGTCCCATGACCCGGCCATGAAGACGCCGGAACAGGGAAGTTGAGGTCTCGGGCATCGCGGGTGTCTCCTCGGGTGGCGCGTCGGCGCGGGCGGCGGACGGTGTGTCCCCCGTCCGTCCCACAAGAGAGGACAACCGGTGTGATCGGTTCGCGCTGTCGATGATCTGTGACAGATGGGATCAGCCGGCGGTTTCGTCGGCGGCGAACCAGGTCTCGGCCTCGTGGCGCATGCCGAGGTCGGTGGCCTTGCGGGCGACGGTACGGAAGGGCAGCCCCAGGCGCATGGCCACGGTGGCGAGGGTGGGAAGCGAGATCTCCACCGCGTGCTCGCCGTCTAGGATCGGCACCTCGATCCGCTCTCCTCTGTGCGCGAGGGGGTCGATTTTGACCATCAGGAACGCTTCCGCGTTCCGTTCCTGGAGCCAGGTGTCGGGGAGTTCGGCGACGTCGTAGCCGAAGTCCGTGAGCGACCGCGCGACATCCTCCGCGGGGCGCCCCAGATGTTCGGCCACCGCGTACAACTGCGGGGGAGAGATCACGGTCTGATGGTCATCATCGGGCAGGGTCCACCGGAGCGCTTCGACGTCGTGTTCCTGGAACCGGTCGAGCAGCCACTGAGCCGGGGCGCAGCGGTACCCCAGGCCGATCAGTCTGGCGGCCGTTTCCGTCATGGAGAGGGTGGAGCGACCCGCCCGCTCCGCGATCGCGCCGAGCCCCATCGGGCGATCCGGCCGGGGCCATGCCTTGCTGGACGACGATTCGTATCGCGCGTAGAGGAAGTTGATGTCCTGTTTGCTCGGCAGCGGCCCCTCGGCGGGGAGTTCGGGGACCTCGAAGCCCAGCGCGCGCAACCGTACGGCGACCGACTCCGGTGTCTGCCCGGTGCGGTGCGCCACCCCCACCACATGGGGCAGCGGGACCGGGCGGTCCACATTGAGGGAGATGCCGTTGTAGACGAGAAGCGCCCATTCGTCGTCCCGGATCGCCAGCTCGGGGGTGCCGGGGGAGGGCACGGAGAAGCCGGTGTCCCTCAGCAGAGCGACGACCGCCTGTGTGGTCGTACCGGAGGCGCGTGCCACGCTGATCAGCTGGGCGTAGCTGATCTCCCGGGCCCGGTCCAGTGGCACCGGATCGGCGTGCAGATCCCAGAGTCTCCGCAGCACCTCGCGGTCTTCCGCGGTCCAGACGTCGGAGTTCGGATACTCGGCGGGGACGGCGAATCCCAGGTCGCGGAGCCGGTCGGCCGCCTCACGAGTGGAACACTCGGCCATCGCCGCGCTGCGGCAGAGCTGAGCCACTGACAGGTCGCTGCCAGGTTCCAGCCAGCCGTCGGTCACCGAGCCCAGCGGGCTGAGCAGAGGGAGATCCTCCCGCCGGACTTTCTCGCAGCCCGTGGGAGGAACGACCGAGTACCCCAGAGCCGTCAGACGCTCGGCGACGGCCTCGGCGGTGAGTTCGGTCAGGTCCACCAGGCCGAAGATCTCGTCGAGGGTGACCACCTGCTCGGGATCGCGCCACACCTCGACGCTGCGGGCGCTCAGGATCCCGGAGTCCACCAGGGTGCGGGACGGACTCTTGAGCAGATAGAAGGTGCTGTTCTCAGGTCCGGTGAGCCAGTCCTTGTACCGCTGGGTCCAGTTGAGCGCGGTGTACAAGCTCCGGGCACTGAGCAGCTGATGGTCCGAGGGGCGTGCGCAGGGCAGCGGAGGAGATGCCTGCGCGGCCTCGGTCAGCGGATCCCCCAGGCCGGCCCGGTAGAGCGTGAGCAGTCGCCACCGCAGTACGGGCGCGGGTACCAGACGGAGATAGGACGGTCCGTGCTTCTCCGGTACCGCCGGGTAGTGGCCGGTCACGAGCGGCAGAATCGTCTGGTCGGGGCGGAAGAACCCCACTGTGCCGAAGGGGCGTTCGGTGTCCCCCGCGGGCCAGGGCACCCCACTGGTACGCGCGCGTTCGGCGACCTCGTCCCCGAAACCCACGGAGGACCTGCTGGCCTCAAGCAGCCAGTCAGGCATCAGAAGCGGTCGCGCGGTCGAGAACAGGCTCGGCAGCGCTTCACTCAGCACCGCGGTGACATGGTCCTCGTCGTTCGAACGGATCGTCTTGCGGTCGACGCTCAGCTCCGGCTGATGCTGTTCGCGGAGGTTGACCACGGCGCCATAGCGCTCCCGGGCGCTGCTGCCGGTGGTCACCGAGTTGGTACTCGCGAGCAGACCGTCCGAGAGAAAGCGGCCCGTGCCGTCCACCCACCAGACGTCCGGGTTCCCGGACGGGTAACAGGCGCCGGAACGCAGGAACATGTCCGAGTCCTCCGCCCAGGCCAGCTCGGGACCGCTGACCGAGAGCCGCCCCGGCTCCCACTCGTGCCGTCGCGAGCCGTGCTCCGCCTTCGTACGGTACGGAGCCAGCCACAGCACCCTCTGGAGGGTGTCCACGCACGAGACACGCTCCTTGTGATCGGTCAGCAGGAGCCGCACCGTCGTGCCGGAGTCCGTACCCGGCCCCAGGTCCTCGACGCGGAACAGGTTCCCCGGGCCCGCGATCTTCACCTGGTACCTGTTGCCGGGGCGGCCGTCACGCCCCATGCGGCACGTCGTCACCTCGATCTCGTCCGCCAGCATGAAGTAGCTCAGCACGCCGATGCCGAAGCGGCTGTTGGGGTGCAGCTCGATGCGGGGTTCGCCCAGCTCGGCCCAGGCCGTCTGTTCCTCGATGTACTCCGGCAGGTCGACGAAGCGCGCGCCGCCCTGGGAGAAGACGTTGCGCAGCTCGTCGATGCCCATGCCGACGCCGTTGTCCCGGCACTCCAGATACGGGCGGCCCTGGGCGTCGGCCTTCTGGACGAACTCGATGAGGCCGTCCCACCGCGTGGGCATCTCGCCGGTCCTGCGCAGGTATTCCGTACGGCGGTCCCGGTAACGGACGGCGTCCAGGGCGTTCTGGTACAACTCCCTGATCGCCAGCTCGCGTTCGCCGTACAGCTCCTCGCCCATCAGCAGTTCCTGCACCCGGTCCTCGGCGAGCTGGAAGCGGATGCCGTCGGCCAGATGCGTGGGGGTGTTGCCGCTGAGCCTGACGCGGTCGGCGTCGGCGTACGGCGGCAGGGCGCGCAGCGGGGCGAGCGCCGACGTCCGGTTGATGTCGCGCAGGAGCGCGTCCACGCGGTGGGCGTGCTCGCGCAGGGCGATCTGGACGGCCGGGTGGCGGCAGACCGCGTTCAGGGAGCGGCCGAGGCCCGAGGTGCGCCAGTCGGAGCCGCGGATCGTCGTCAGCAGATTGCCGAGGTGCACGCTGTCGGAGATCCCGATGTGCTCCACCAGGATCTCCGGCAGATCCACCGGGTCGACGGCGAACGCCTGGGCGGCCTTGGCGAGGGACGCGACGAGGGATTCCCTCACCTCGTGTTCGTCCCGCGTACTGGCGGCGATGACGTCGTAGTCGCCGTCGCCCTGCCCCGTACGGTCCGACCGGTCCGCATCGCCTGTGCGGCCGGTGGCGCGGCGGGGTACGGCGAACGGCGCCGCCCGCAGCTCCTGGAGGAAGCGCATGAAGCGCTCGCCGGACAGGGCGTCCGTCACCCACTCCGGGCACTCGGGGCCGCCCGGCGGCGGGCCGAGCAGGGTCTTCAGGGTCTGTGACGCGTACAGCTCGGGCTGCCGGATCAGCCAGCGGTGGAACAGCCACCAGCGGATGCGTTCGGCCGATCCGTCCGAGACACCGCGCTGCTCCAGGGTGCGCAGTCGGCGCTGGAGGCGCGGGAAGCCCTGGGCGAACTTGCCGAAGCGGTCGCGCTCGGGGGTGGACTGATCGGCCGGGCCCGCGGTGACGACGGGCGCCCGCTGGGCCGCTTCATGCGTCCAGAACGCCTGGCCGAGCAGCGGCAGCAGGACCGTCAACGCGCCTTCGGTCGGGGAGAGTTCCGTACCGGCTGCGAGCCTGCCGGTGAGGAAGCCCAGCCGGTCCTGGGCGCGCTTGGCCAGCTCCGCGTCGTGCCACGGGTCGTCGCGCAGCGTGGCAGCGGCCGTCTCGTACCCCTCGGCGAGCCGGGCGGCGAGGGTGGCGCAGACGTCCTTGAGCGCTTCGCGGGCGGCGCCCGGTGCGGTCCGTTCCCATACGGGGTGGGTGGCGGTGCCGCGTACCCAGGGATGTTCGGCGGCGTCCCGGGCGGGGCCGGGCAGGACCGTGAACTCCTGCCAGGGGATGTCGGTCTCGGCCCTGATCCGCTGGACCGGTGGCGTCTTGCCGTACGCCGTGTGCAGCTCGGTCACCCGGCGCTGCACCTCGTCCATGAACTCGCCCATGTGCAGCGTGTGCGGGACGTTCGACACGATGTCGGAGACCGCGCGGGAGAAGAGGCTGAACGAGTCCTTCGGCTGGGTGCCGGCGACGTCGGCGTGCTCGGGGAGCACGGCCTCGGACTCGTCCACGTACAGCGCGTACTGGGCCTTGGAGCACGCGTACACGTACGCGACCTTGCGGCGCAGTGTCGCGGCGATCTTGGGGCGTTCCCAACCGGGCATCCGGGTGGGGGACTTGGTCCTGCGGGACGATCCTTCCCGGCAGGCGTCGATGAGGAAGACCACCTGGCCGGCGGGGGAGTCCTCCAGCTCCTTCTGCCAGCCGATCTCGACGCAGCTCTCGGCGAACGGCTCGCTCTCGTAGTAGGCGTCCTCGGGGACGAGGTAGTCCCGGCCGTCGAAGTGCACCCCGTGGCCGCTGAGCATGATGAACAGGGTGTCGCCGCGGCCGGCCTCGCGCAGGAAGCGCAGTACGTGGCGGTTGACGGCGTTCGGGGTGATGCCGCGCTGGGACTCGGCGATCTCCACCGGCCGGAACCCCCGGTCGGACAGCGCGCCCTCCAGCCGCTGGAGGTCGTCGCGGACGAAGGGCAGCGAGCGGATCGTCTCGTCGTCGTACTCGCTGGCTCCGATGAGGAGAGCCTTGTGGCGTGGCATGGAACCCCTACGACGGGCGCTTGAACGTGAGCGTCAGACCGCGGGTTCCCTGTACCTGGCCACTGCCGATGAGCTGGATACCGCCGGTGGCGGTGACCTGGAAGGAGAGCTGGGCCTCGGCGAGCGGGAGCGCGCCGCCGCGGGCGGTGACCTCCTCGAAGACCTTCTGGAGGGCGTCGACCGTATCGGCCAGGTTCTTGCGGAGGGGGCCGAGGGGGACCGAGCGCAGGACCGCCTCGCCGTCGTGCCGGAAGAGGCCGCCCATCGCGTTGCCGTCCTCGCCCTCCTCCTCCACGACGTCGACCCAGAACGGCAGCGTCTGTCCTTCGGTCCCGTCCGGCTCGTGCTGCGACATTCCGGTCTCCCCCGCGTGAAACTGATGGGCCCTCAACTCATGTGCCTCAACTCTAGATTGCCGAGGGGGGCGTGGGGAGTGTTACGTACCAGACGGCACGGCTACGGCAGGGGACTGCGGACGTCGTCTGTGGCCGTCTGGGCGGCCTTGGTCGACTCGGCGGACGAGGCCAGGAGCGAGCCCGCGACCACCCGGCTGCCCGCCGTCGCGCGGTGGTAGCGCAGCGAGAGCGCCGCGAGACCGATCGCGACGACCGTCATCGCCGCGCCCGCCCAGGCCGTCGAGGCGAAGCCGAAGTCCGCGTCGATGACCGTGCCGCCGAGCCAGGGGCCGCCGGTGTTGCCGAGGTTGAAGGCGGCCGTGGTGGTGGCGCCCGCGAGAGTGGGGGCCGCGGCGGCGATATTGAACATACGGGCGTTGAGGGCCGGGGCCGTGAAGAACGCCGAGACGCCGAGCAGGAAGGTCAGCGTGATGACGGCCACCGGGTGCGAGGCGGTGAGCGCCAGCAGGGCGAGCAGGACCGTCGACGCGGTGACGCCGCCGATCATGACGCCGAAGAGATGCGCGTCCGCGTACCGGCCGCCGAGCGCCGTACCGACCAGCGCGCCGAGACCGAAGAGCGCGAGCACGGTCGGCACCCAGCCGCTGTCGAGGCCGGTCACGTCCGTGAGCAGCGGGGCGAGATACGAGAACGCGCAGAAGACACCGCCCGCGGCGAGCGCGGTGACGGTGATCGAGAGCCAGACCTGACGGTCGCGGTAGATGGTCAACTCCCGCTTCAGCCGGGGCTTCTCGGCGGGCCGCGGGATAGGCGGGATGAGCGTGACGACGCCGACCAGCGCGACGGCGGAGGCCGCGCCGACCGCCCAGAACGCCGAGCGCCAGCCGAGGTGCTCGCCGAGGAACGCGCCTGCCGGGACGCCGAGGACGTTCGCGATGGAGAGCCCGCCGATCATGACCGCCATGGCGCGTGCGCGCGCGTTGTGCGGCACCATCGCGATGGCGACGGCCGCGCCGACCGCCCAGAACCCGGCGCAGGCGAACGCGCTGACGACGCGGGAGGCGAAGAGGATCTCGTACGTCGGGGCGACCGCGCCCGCGACCTGGCCGAGGCCGAAGACCGAGATCAGCGCGATGAGGGTGGTGCGGCGGGGGAGCCGCAGGGTGGCGACGGCGAGCAGCGGCGCGCCCACGACCATGCCGATCGCGAAGGCGGATATCAGGAGCCCGGCCGTGGGGATGGACACGTTCATGTCGTCGGCGAGAGGCGGCAGCAGGCCCGAGAGCATGAACTCGCTCGTACCGAGGGCGAAGACGGACAGGCCGAGGATGTAGACGGCGAGGGGCATACGGGACCGGGACGGGGACGGATCCTGGGACGCGGGCCGGCCGGGGGACGGGAGCGGCTTCCCCATCGACGGTTTCGCCATCGATGGCATCGACTTCGGTATCGGCTTCGGTGTCGGCTGCTTCGGCGGCGAGGAATCGGCGGAGTCGGGCATGACAGCTGCCAACGTACGTACCGGCCGTCGCATTCCGCCGGATCACCGGCTCTCAGCTGGTGAGACGGGTGAGGCCGCGCAGCTCGTCGGCGAGATTCGCGCGGGCGCGCGCCTCCCACTCGCGCGCGCCGTAAGGGGTACGGAACAGCGCGGGCAGGGCGAGCAATTGCTCCAGCACGGCGGCCCGGCCGGTACGGAAGGCGTCGTCGGGGACGAAGCCGTACTCCTCCCGTACCGCCGCCGTGTAGGCCGCGTACGCCTCGGGGCCCGAGGCCAGGATGGCGAGGTCGGCATCGCACAGGACGGCGCCGTCGCGGTCGCCGGGCGCGGCGGCGTGCGTGGTGGTGAGCCGGACGAGCCGGGCGACCTCGCGCGTATGCTCCTCGCTCAGCCCGGCCTCGGGCAGGGCGCGCTCGGCGAGGCGGGCGGAGCGCTCCTCGTTCTCGGAGCGGTCGGGCAGGTAGACGGCGTCGTGGAACCAGGCGGCGAGTCGTACGACGTCGGGGTCGTCGGCGAACTCGGCGAGGGTGTCGACGCGGTCCAGGACGGCGAGCAGATGATCGGTGGTGTGGTACCGGCGCTGGGGCTCGGCCCAGCGGGCGAGGAGGCGGTCGGCGTACTCGTACGGGTCGGGACCCGTCGCCTCCGCCCGGAGTGCGAGAAGCGTGGTCGCGAACCGGCTGCGCAGATCGGGTGCGGGCATGGGACGACGATAGAGCCGGGCCCCGGAACGGGGGTTCCGGGGCCCGGCTCGGTACGGCTGCTCGCGTGCTCGTCTGCTCGTCTATGAGGCGCCTGCTCGGCTATGAGGCCCGGAAGCTGCGGAGCCGGAGGCTGTTGCCGACGACGAAGACGGAGGAGAAGGCCATGGCGGCTCCGGCGATCATGGGGTTGAGGAGCCCGGCGGCGGCGAGGGGGAGCGCGGCGACGTTGTAGGCGAAGGCCCAGAAGAGGTTGACGCGGATCGTGGTGAGGGTGCGGCGGGCGAGCCGGATGGCGTCGGCGGCAGTGCGCAGATCGCCGCGTACGAGGGTGAGGTCGCCGGCCTCGATGGCCGCGTCGGTGCCGGTGCCCATGGCGAGTCCGAGGTCGGCCTGGGCGAGGGCGGCGGCGTCGTTGACACCGTCCCCGACCATCGCGACGGAGCGGCCCTCCGCCTGGAGCTTCTTGACGACGTCGACCTTGTCCTCGGGCATGACGTCGGCGATGACCTGGTCGGGGCCGATGCCCACTTCCTTGGCCACGGCGTGGGCGACGGCCTTGTTGTCGCCGGTGAGGAGCAGCGGGGTCAGGCCGAGGGCGCGCAGCCTGCGGATGGCCTCGGGGCTGGTGTCCTTGACGGCGTCGGCGACTTCGAGGACGGCGCGTGCCCGGCCGTCCCAGGCGACGGCGATGGCGGTGCGGCCGGCGGCCTCGGCCGCCTCCTTCGCCTGCTCCAGGTCCTCGGGGAGATGGATCTCCCACTCGGCGAGCAGCTTTGCGCGGCCCACGAGGACGGCGTGGCCCTCGACGATGCCCTGGACGCCGAGGCCGGGGACGTTGGCGAAGTCCTCGGGCGTGGGGAGCGCACCGGTCCGCTCGGCCGCCGCGGTGGCGACGGCCTGGGCGATGGGGTGTTCGGAGGCGTGCTCCAGCGCGCCCGCCAGCCGCAGCACCTCGGTCTCGTCCGTGCCGTCGGCGGTGTGTGTGCCGAGGAGGGTCATACGGCCGGTGGTGACGGTGCCGGTCTTGTCGAGAACGATGGTGTCGGCGCGGCGGGTGGATTCGAGGACTTCGGGGCCCTTGATGAGGATGCCGAGCTGGGCGCCGCGGCCGGTGCCGACCATGAGGGCGGTCGGGGTGGCCAGGCCGAGGGCGCAGGGGCAGGCGATGATCAGGACGGCGACGGCGGCGGTGAAGGCGGCGGTGAGTCCGGCGCCGTTGCCGAGCCAGAAGCCGAGGGTGGCCAGCGCGAGGGCGATGACGACGGGTACGAAGACGGCGGAGATCTTGTCGGCGAGGCGCTGGGCGGCGGCCTTGCCGTTCTGGGCGTCTTCGACCATGCGGGCCATGCGGGCGAGCTGGGTGTCGGCGCCGACGCGGGTGGCCTGGACGACAAGACGGCCACCGGCGTTGAGGGTGGCGCCGGTGACCGGGTCCCCGACGGTGACCTCCACGGGCACGGACTCCCCGGTGAGCATCGACGCGTCGATCGCGGAGGAGCCATCCACGACGGTGCCGTCGGTGGCGATCTTCTCCCCGGGCCGGACGAGGAAGTGGTCGCCGGTGCGCAGCTGGGCTGTGGGGATGGTCACTTCGCCGCCGTCGCGCAGGACCGTGACGTCCTTGGCGCCGAGTTCGAGCAGGGCGCGCAGGGCGGCGCCGGCCTTGCGCTTGGAGCGGGCTTCGAAGTAGCGGCCGGCGAGGATGAAGGCGGTGACGCCGGCGGCGGCTTCGAGGTAGATGTTCCCGGCGCCGTCGGTACGGGCGATGGTCAGCTCGAAGGGGTGCGTCATCCCCGGCATGCCGGCCGTACCGAAGAACAGCGCCCACAGGGACCAGAGGAACGCGGCCGAGACACCGACCGAGATGAGGGTGTCCATGGTGGCCGCGCCGTGGCGGGCGTTGGTCCAGGCCGCGCGGTGGAAGGGCCAGGCGGCGTAGGTGACGACGGGGGCGGCGAGGGTGAGGGAGAGCCACTGCCAGTAGTCGAACTGGAGGGCGGGGATCATCGCCATGGCGATCACCGGGACGGACAGAAGGACGGCGGTGGTCAGCCGCTGCCGCAACGGCCGCAGTTCCGCGTCCGCGGCGTCCTCGGCGGTGTCCTCGCCTGTGTGCGTGCCGTCCGCCGCGGCCACGGGGGCCGGTGCGGGCGGTGTGGCGGTGTAGCCGGTGGCCTCGACGGTGGCGATCAGATCCTCGACCGCGACGTCCGCACCCCGGTAGCTGACCTTGGCCTTCTCGGTGGCGTAGTTGACGGTGGCCTCGACCCCGTCCATGCGGTTCAGCTTCTTCTCGATCCGCGCCGCGCAGGAGGCGCAGGTCATACCGCCGATCACGAGCTCGACTTCGGCGGCTGTGCCGGTGGCGCCCGTGGTGGCTGCGCCAGTGGTCCGTGTGGGGCTCATGGCTGACGGCTCCTTCTCCTCGACCGTTGCATCCTACCCCCTAGGGGTATCTCACTCCTCTATGTATACCCCCATGGGGTATCTGAGGCAAGGCGTTTCCCGGATGTGCTGATGCGCGCGGACGGGGGCGCCCCGTAGGCTGGGACATTGGACTAGACCTATAGCGGGGTCCTGTCCAGTCATGTCCACGATCCGCCGGCATACCTATGAATGAGGTCCCATGAGTAAGCGTGCACTCCTGGAGGTGATCGCTCTCGACGCGGAGGACGCGGTCGCCGCCCGGAACGGAGGCGCGGACCGCCTTGAACTCGTCACCGACATGGCGGCGGACGGGCTGACCCCACCCCGCGAGACCTTCGCGAAGATCCGGGCCGCCGTCGACATCCCGCTGAGGGTGATGCTGCGGCTGGCCGACGGCTTCACGGTGGGCGAGCCGGCAGGCGCGGACGCCCTGGTCGAGGTGGCACGGGGACTGCGGGCCGAGGGCGCGGACGAGTTCGTCCTCGGCTTCCTCGACGCGGCCGGGGCGCCGGACCTGGTGACGGTGGAACGCCTGATCGCCGAGCTGGACGGCTGCCGGTGGACCTTCCACCGGGCGATCGACCGCGCGGCCGACCGGGACGCGCTCCGTAAGCGGCTGGCGGACCTGCCGGGCCTGGACACGTACCTCACGGCGGGCTCGGCGACGGGCGTGGACGCCGGGCTGCCGACGCTGCTGACGGAGACGGCGGCGGGGGAGCGGGGTGAGCCGGGGTACGGGGCGCGGCTGATGGTCGGCGGCGGGCTGCGGCTGGACCACTTGGGGGCGCTGGTGGCGGCGGGGGTGGACGCGTTCCACATCGGGGGCGCGGCGCGGCCGGGGGGGTGGGCGGGGTCGGTGTCGCCGGGGGCGGTACGGGGGTGGCGCGACGCGTTGGACGCGTAGCGCGTCGTTGTCCGGGGTTCGTTTCGTTTCGGCGGGTGCCGGTGGTTGCGTGCGGGTTGTTGCCGGTGGTCGCTCCGGGTTCGCGTCCGGGACTGCATGATTTACGGCGCGGTTCTGGCCTGTCGTTGGTTCGGGCGTTCGCGCGCCACAAATCACGCTCTACGTCCCGGACACGACCCCTGCGCGCCCCCCTTCACCGCCCGTCACCGACGAGGCGTCCGTGCGCGAGGCGGCGGCACCGTTCCGCACCAGCCCACTCACCCCAGCCGGGATGGCGAATCGCAGGGGCCACCCTCCCGCACCAGCCCACCCGCCCCCGCCGGGACGGCGAATCGGCGGGGCCGCCGGGCCGCACCTGCCCCCCACCCCCGGCCGAGTCGGCGCCTGGTGGCGACCACCGGGGGGAGGGGGTCGGGGTCGGAGGAGGTGCGTGTCCGGACACTAAAGCGTGATTTGTGGCGCGCGACCGCCCGAACCAACGACAGGGCAGCTGCGCGCCGTAAATCGTGCCGTCCGGACATGTACCTCCGGAGGCCCCGGCCCCCGGCACCACAACGCACGCAACCGCACCCGCACACCTCAGCGCCGACCAAGCGGCCCCGCGCCCAACGCGTGGAAGCGTCGACCGATCACCCTCCCCACCAGCAGATACGCGATCACCGCCCCACCCGTGTTCAGAATCACGTCGTCCACATCGAACGCCCGCCCCCGCACCACCGCCCCCTGCGCCAGCTCCACCAGCACCATCACCAGCACAGTCAGCGCCACCACCCGCACCATGCGCAGCCTGCGTGGCACGAGTACCGGAAGGATCAGCCCGAAAGGCGCCCCCATCAGCAGATTGCCGCCGATCTGCTTGCACGCGGCGAGGAAGGTGTAGTCCTCCGCGTACTGCCTCAGCGAGTGCCCCGGGCTGAGATTGGACCCCGCGATCTCCTCGGACGCGGGGGACGGAGTCAGCGTCAGTTCGGCCAGTACCGCGGCGAACCCGGTCAGGGCGACCAACGCCACCGTCATGATGAGAATGCGCAACGCGGCGCGCTTCCACGGGATACCCCCTGGGACAGCCTTCGCCGGCTTGGGCCTTTCCGTCTCCGCGGTCATAGTCCCCGGATGCCCCCGCCCGCCGGGGATACGCCCCCGCCCGCCCCGGTTACGCGCCCGCCGGTCCCGATCCGGCGAAGATGCGCGACACTGGTCATTTGGCCACTGGTCATTCGGCCGTGCAGAGCCATCCCGAAAGGCAGCCGCGCGTGAACGGACCCCTTATCGTCCAGAGCGACAAGACCCTGTTGCTCGAAGTCGACCACGAGCAGGCCGACGCCTGCCGCCGCGCCATCGCGCCGTTCGCCGAGCTGGAGCGTGCCCCCGAGCACATCCATACCTACCGGCTGACCCCGCTCGGGCTGTGGAACGCCCGCGCCGCCGGGCACGACGCCGAGCAGGTGGTCGACGCGCTCGTGGAGTACTCCCGGTATCCCGTGCCGCACGCGCTGCTCGTCGATGTCGCCGAGACGATGGCCCGCTACGGTCGGCTGACCCTCTCCAAGCACCCCTCCCACGGCCTGGTCCTGACCTCCACGGACCGTCCCGTGCTGGAGGAGATCCTGCGCTCCAAGAAGGTCCAGCCGCTGGTCGGCAACCGCATCGATCCGGACACCGTCGCCGTCCACCCCTCGGAACGCGGCCAGATCAAGCAGACGCTCCTCAAGCTGGGCTGGCCGGCCGAGGACCTCGCCGGTTATGTCGACGGCGAGGCGCACGCCATCGAGCTGGACGAGACGGGCTGGGCGCTGCGTCCGTACCAGCGGCAGGCCGTCGAGGGGTTCTGGCACGGCGGCTCGGGCGTGGTCGTGCTGCCGTGTGGCGCGGGAAAGACGCTGGTGGGGGCCGGTGCCATGGCCGAGGCCAAGGCGACGACGCTGATTCTGGTGACCAATACCGTCTCGGCCCGCCAGTGGAAGCACGAGCTGGTGAAGCGGACCTCGCTGACCGAGGACGAGATCGGCGAGTACAGCGGTACGAAGAAGGAGATCCGCCCGGTCACGATCGCCACGTACCAGGTGCTGACCACCCGCCGTAAGGGCATCTATCCGCACCTGGAGCTGTTCGACTCGCGTGACTGGGGCCTGGTCATCTACGACGAGGTGCATCTGCTGCCCGCGCCGGTCTTCAAGTTCACCGCCGACCTCCAGGCCCGGCGCCGCCTCGGGCTGACGGCGACGCTCGTACGGGAGGACGGCCGCGAGTCGGACGTCTTCTCGCTCATCGGGCCGAAGCGGTTCGACGCGCCGTGGAAGGAGATCGAGGCGCAGGGCTATATCGCGCCCGCGGACTGTGTGGAGGTACGGGTCAATCTGACCGACAGCGAGCGGCTGGCGTACGCGACGGCCGAGACGGAGGAGAAGTACCGCTTCTGCGCGACGACCGCGACGAAGCGGAAGGTGACGGAGGCGCTGGTGCGCAAGCACCGGGGCGAGCAGACGCTTGTCATCGGCCAGTACATCGACCAGCTCGACGAACTGGGCGAACATCTGGACGCCCCCGTCATCAAGGGCGAGACCAGCAACGCGCAGCGCGAGAAGCTTTTCGAGGCGTTCCGGCAGGGCGAGATCTCGGTGCTGGTCGTGTCGAAGGTCGCGAACTTCTCGATCGATCTGCCGGAGGCGACGGTCGCGATCCAGGTCTCGGGCACGTTCGGCTCCCGCCAGGAGGAGGCCCAGCGCCTCGGCCGGGTCCTGCGTCCGAAGGCGGACGGCCACGAGGCCCGCTTCTACTCGGTCGTCGCGCGCGACACCATCGACCAGGACTTCGCGGCGCACCGCCAGCGGTTCCTGGCGGAGCAGGGCTACGCGTACCGGATCGTGGACGCGGACGAACTCCTCGCGGAGAGCTGAGCCCGTACTCACCCCGTACCCGCCGTCGTACTCACCCCCGAACCGGCCTCCGCGCGCTGCACCGGAAGGACGAGAGCGGAGTCCTTCCTGCCCGCGCCCGCGCCCGTGCGCCATGCCGCGAACGCCAGCAGCCCCAGCGCGAACAGCGCGTACGGCGACGAGGGCACCTGCTGCCACCACGGCAGCCTGAGGTCCAGATCGCCGTGGTGCGGCACCAGCCAGAAGCTGCGCGCCGTCCAGACCACCCCGACCGCCGCCGCCGTACGGAACCGGCGCTCCGCGATCAGCACCGCGAGCAGCGGTACGCACCACACCCAGTGGTGCGACCAGCTGATCGGCGACACGAGCAGCGCGGTCAGCGCCGTGACCAGTACGCCCCAGGTCTCCAGCCCGGCCCCCACGACGGCCCGCCGGGCGATCCACAGCCCGGCGACAGCCGTCAGCCCGGCGGTCACCATCCACACCGCGCCCGGCTCCGGGGTGTGCAGAAGGCGCCCCAGCATCCCTTGCAGTGACTGGTTGTCGACGATCCACGCCTTGCCGACCCGGCCGGTCTCGAAGACGCGTGTCGTCCAGAACTCGCCACTCGCCTGGGGCAGTACGAGCGCGCCGAGCAGCACCGTGCCGGTGAAGGAGGCCAGGGCGATCAGCGCGGACCGTACGCGCCCGGTCACCAGCAGATAGACGATGAAGACGGCCGGAGTCAGCTTGATGCCCGCCGCGACACCGAGGGCGAACCCCTTGCCGAGCGCGTGCTCGGGTCTGGACAGGTCCCAGAGAACGAGACAGGCGAGTACGAGGTTGATCTGTCCGAAGAGGACGGTCTGGAAGACGGGTTCGAGCCAGAGCCCGACGGCGACGGCGGCCAGCAGCGGTACGGGACCGGCGGGCATCCCCGCGAACCGCCAGGACAGCCGTACGAGCAGCGCCAGCAGCGCGGCGTTGCCGATGACGAAGGCGACCTTGAGGGCGTCGACGGGCAGCCAGGTGGTGGGTACGAAGAGAATCGCGGCGAACGGCGGGTAGGTGGCGGGTAGTTGCCATTCGGTGACCGTGAACCCGTAGAGGTCGGTGCCGTGGACGACGGCAGCGCCTTCCGCGCGGTAGACGAGCGTGTCGGCCATGGGAATGCGCCGCGCGACGCAGAGAGTCGCGAGTGCGGCCAGCGACAGGGCGAGCGCGCCCACTGCGGCGAGTGAACGGGGCGTCACGGTCCGGTATGTCACGGCCGCGACCCTAGTGGATCAGAGGCGTTACTCAGGAGCGCGGCGGGACGGGGCGGCGCGTGGTTGGCGCGATAAGGATCATTGGCGTTCGATAGGGTTCAGCGGCGCTTGATACCCGCCTCCTCCGAGTACTCCCCGAGGACCGCCACGCTGAACGCGGTGGTCACGAAGACCTTGACGGCGCGCAGCGCGTTGCCGACGTAGTAGGCGTGGTGGGGAACGGAGCCCGTGGCGGTCGCGCCGGGGAGCGGCGAACCGTGCGGGGCATGGGCCGGGGTGAAAGTCGCGGTACTCATACATCCATGATGGGCACGTCCGCCGTGTGAGTCATCGCCCTCGGGTTTGAGCCTTGGGCGGGGCCATGTACGCCTACGGTCGAAGGGCCTCCCCTACGGGATGGAGGCGCGGATGGCCCGGAAGCCGGACGCGCTCCCGCCGCCGAGAGTGCCGCCGGGGGGACCGATGAGGGCGCCGCCGAACCGTGCGCGCGGACCGCGCGGCGCGGCCCCCGAGGAAAATCATTCGCCTCCCCGTCACCCGCTGGCTACAATCGCCCACCTTGCCCGCCTCCCTCGCGGAGCGCCGTCGTCCGGACGGAAACCGGACGGCCGACCGCCATGACGTGATCCACGCCGAACGGCCACCGCCGCCCGTCGCCCGACGGGACGCGGCCCGTCGGCCTGCGTAAAGCCCCCGGAGGCACCACCGTGTCCGCGCACGCCCCTGACGACCTCGACGACCTCACCCCCGATCCCCTCGGGCCCCCCGATCCGCTGGCGCGGGAACGCGCCCACCTCGCCGCCTCCCGCTCCGCCCTGCGCGCCATGCGCGAGGACGTCCAGGCGCTCGACATCCGCGACGTCACCGCGAACTGGGTCAACGCCGCCGTCCTGGAGGCCCAGATCGAGGACCGCATCAAGGCGCTCGCCGATCTCTCCCACACCCCGCTCTTCTTCGGCCGCCTCGACTATCTGCACCCCGTGGGCGCGGCCGAGGCCGAGGGCGCCGAGGGCGAGCGCTTCTATATCGGCCGGCGCCATGTCCACGACGCCGACGGCGATCCCATGGTCATCGACTGGCGCGCCCCCGCCTCCCAGCCGTTCTACCGGGCCTCCAAGAAGGACCCGCTGGACGTCGGACTGCGCCGCCGCTTCGGCTACACGGCGGGCGACATCACCGCGTACGAGGACGAGCACCTCTCCGACCCGGCCGAGACCGCGCTCTCCAGCAAGCTGCTCCAGGCCGAGATCGAACGGCCGCGCGTCGGCCCCATGCGCGACATCGTCGCGACGATCCAGCCCGAGCAGGACGAGATCGTACGGAGCGGACTCGGCGGCACCGTCTGCGTCCAGGGCGGCCCCGGCACCGGCAAGACCGCCGTCGGTCTGCACCGGGTCGCGTATCTGCTGTACGCGCACCGCGAGCGGCTGGCCCGTACCGGCACGCTGATCATCGGCCCGAACGCCTCCTTCCTCCACTACATCGAGCAAGTCCTCCCCGCGCTCGGCGAGTTGGACGTGAAGCAGGCGACGGTGGACGATCTGGTCGCCTCGGTGGACGTACGCGGCACGGACCCCGCGCCCGCCGCCGTCGTCAAGGGCGACGCCCGCATGGCGGACGTCCTCCGACGCGCCGTACGGTCCCATGTCACGCCGCCGACCGAGCCGGTCGTGGTGGTACGCGGCTCGCGCCGGTGGCGGGTCCCGGCGTACGAACTCGAAGAGATGGTCGAGCAGTTGCTCGCCCGCGACATGCGGTACGGCGCCGCGCGCGAAGCCCTTCCGCAGCGGATCGCGCACGCCGTGCTCGTACGGATGGAGGAGGCGGGGGAGGCGCCCGACGACCGGGTGCAGGACGCGGTGGCCCGCAACCCGGCGGTGAAGGCGGCGGTCAAGGCCATCTGGCCACCGGTCGAACCGGCGAAGCTGGTGCTGCGGCTGCTCTCCGACGCGGAGTTCCTGGCCGCGCACGCCGAGGGCGTCCTCACACCGGACGAGCAGAAGACGATCCTGTGGGCGAAGCCGGTGCGGAGCGTCAAGTCGGCGAAGTGGTCGGCGGCGGACGCGGTGCTGATCGACGAGGCGGACGATCTGATCGCCCGTACCCACTCGCTGGGCCATGTGGTGCTCGACGAGGCGCAGGACCTGTCGCCCATGCAGTACCGCGCGGTGGGCCGCCGCTGCTCGACCGGATCGGCGACGGTACTGGGCGATCTGGCGCAGGGGACGACGCCGTGGGCGACGGCGAGCTGGACCGACGCGCTGCGGCACCTGGGCAAGACGGACGCGGTGGTGGAGGAGCTGACGGCGGGTTTCCGTGTGCCGCGCGAAGTGATCGCGTACGCGTCGAGACTGCTGCCGTCGATCGCGCCGGGGCTGGCGGAGGTGGCGTCGGTACGGGAGTCACCGGGCTCGCTCTCGGTACGGCCGGTCCCGACGGGGCCGGCGGGTCTCGACAGGGCCGTCGTCGCGGCCTGCGTGGAGTCGCTGACGCACGAGGGCTCGACGGGCCTGATCGCGGCGGACGCCCGTATCCCGGCGCTGCGGGAGGCGCTGACGGCGGCGGGCCTGGCCTACCTCTCACCGGGCGAGGAGACGACGGCCGAGGCCCGGCTGACACTGGTCCCGGCGTCCCTCGCGAAGGGTCTGGAGTACGACTACGTGGTCCTGGACGAACCGGCGGCGGTGGTCGACGGCGAACCGGACGAACGGACGGGGCTGCGGCGGCTGTATGTGGCGTTGACGCGGGCGGTGTCGGGGCTGATTGTGCTGCATGCGACGGGGTTGCCGGGGGCGCTGTCGCTGTAGGGGATCGGGGCTGGTGCGGGCCGGTGATCTCAGGCCGGGTCGTCGGCCAGTTCCGCCACTCCCGTGATGCGGTGCAAGGGGTACGTGCGGACCTCGTCCGCCGTGTGGTCGTAGCCCGTGACGTAGCCGCCCTCCACCCGTACCGGGGCGATGACGCGTTGGCTGGCCGCGCCGTCCGCGTTGACGTAGCCGATCCAGACCGCCGAGCCGGTCATGGCGGCGGCCTGGACCGTGGCGAGGGTTTCGGCGGAGGTGGTGCGGGGGAGGGCGCCGTTTCTGGAGGCCGCCGCGGCGGAGGCCAGGGCGGCGGAGCCGGAGCCCGAGGGTTCCGGGACCGGTTTGTGGACGACCGTGGCGGCCAGGTCGCCCGCGCGGATCGCTCTCACCGCCGCGCTGAGCAGCGCCGTGTCCGGGGTGGGGGGTCCGTCAGGGACCGGGGCGGGGGCCGTTCTGGGTGGGGTGCGGTGGGCGTGGGCGCGGGTGATCATGACGTCGCCCTCGGCCGACTCGGCGGCCGGTGCGAAGCCCATCACGCGCAGCCCGTCGAGCAGGGTGACCGCGTCCGCGTGGGCGGCCAGCACGGTCGGGGCGAGGCGGCGCAGCCGCAGGCCCTGGGAGCGCTTGTCCGCCAGGATCTCGTCGAGTACGGCCTCGTCGTCGCAGCGCACGTACGCGGAGGCCGCGCCGACCCGGAGGTGGCCGTGCTTACGGGCCACGTCGTCGATGAGGTAGGCGAGCGGCTGGGGGACGGGTGTACGGCTGTGGTTCCTGAGGAAGTCGTGCAGGTCGGAGGCCGACTGTCCGGCGTCGAGCGCGCGGCGTACGGAGCCGGGGGTGAAGCGGTAGACGGTCGCCCCGCCCTTCGACTCGACGTCGGCGGCGATGGCGAGCAGTTCGGCGAGGGGGCGCAGGAGGGGGCCGGGCGCCACGGCGGTGAGGTCGGCCTGGAGGAGGACGTGGTCGAGGGGTTCGGGGAGGAGCGGCGCCAGGGCGCGGGCCGCGCGCCGGCCCGCCGCGGCCAGTTCGCCGGGCGTCAGGGTGTCCTCGTCGGGGGTGCCCGCGTCGTCAGGTGCCAGGAGGGCTCGGGCGTGCGACGAGAGCGCTCCCCGGCCCGTGATGCCCAGCATCTCCGCCTCGTTGAGGGTCCAGGCCGCCAGCCGCGTGCGCAGATCGTCGGCGCGGCCGGCGCCTGACGCGCCGCGCAGAGGGCGTTCCCAGCGCAGCCGGGCGAGCAGCGACTCGGGGTCGGGGGCCGTGCCCTCGGGGAGGGTGGCGAGGAGGTCGAGGATCCGGCGCCGTACCTCGGGCGCGGCGCCGCGGTCCAGATCGGGGCCGAGCGCGGCGAGCGTACGGCCCTTGGAGTCCTGGCTGCCGACCAGACCGGCCGTGCGGGTCGCCGTCAGCCAGGCCGTGGCGAGCCGGGCCCACCGTTCCGGGGCGGGCAGTTCCTGCCAGTCGTCGTAGGCGGGCGTCGGCGCGTACCGTTCGTCGGCTTCGCCGTCGGCCGCCAACAGCCCGGCCGCGTAGGCCAGTTCGACCCAGAAGGCGGCGACGGGCTCGGCGACGTCCAGGGCGGTGGCGGTGCGCTTCAGGTCGCGTACGGACAGACCGCCGGCCCGCAGGACGTTCGGGCCGCCCTCGTTCCAGTCCTTGGCCAGCTCCTCGATGGTGGCGAGCGTCGTGTACGCCTGTCCGGCCGCCGTGTTGTCCACAACCTGTGGACGGGCGCCGGTGCTCGCGTCCGAGGCGCGGGGTGCGACGCCGGGTGCCACGGGCTCCGGCGTACGGTGCGCGCGCCCGGCGCGCAGATGCAGCGCCGCCTCGCGCGGCAGGACGACCGTACGGGTGGTCGCGGGCAGCAGCAGCCCGCGGTCGCGCAGCCACTGCACGGGCGGGGTGGGGCTGGAGGTGACCTCGCCGTACGGCGGCCCCCACACCAGCCGGTCCAGCACCGACAGTGCCTCGACCGGGGCGGTGTCGAGCAGCGCCGCCATCCGCGTCCGGTCGGTGAACAGCGCGGTGAGCGAGGCCACCGCGGAGACCGGATCGTGGGTGGAGGGCAGCCCGGCGGCGGTCAGGATCTCCTGGAGCCGGCCGGGTGACATGCCCGCGGTGGCCTCCGCGACCGTCGGCCCGAGCCCGGTCGGCGAGGGATGGGCCGGGGAGGGGGCGAGCAGTTCGCGGGCGGTGCGCACCAGCCGCAGCCGGTCGTCCGCGCCCCAGATCAGCGCCCGGTCACGCAGCGTAGCCACCGCTCGGGGCAGCGCCGCCTCGATCTCCGGGTCGCCCTCGTCGCCGGTCAGCAGCGCGCGCAGCGCCTCGTACGGCGCGGGCTCCGCCGCGACGGCCAGGGCCTCCGCGGTCTGGAGCGTGAACCGGTCGAGGCGTTCCAGCGCCCGTACGACGGAGGCGCGGGTGCCCGCGCGTGTCGCGAGCTGCGAGAGGTCGCTGGGCACGGGGCTGAGCAGATCGGGGCGGGCACGCAGGAGCGCGACGAGCGATCCGTCACCCTGGGCGCGCAGGGCCTCCGCGAGCGTACGCGGTGGCGTACCGCCGGTTCCTTCTGGCACGTGCGCCTCCTGGTCAGGCTTCGCGGGTCCCCATCCGTTCCACGTTAGCCCCTGGAAGGCGCTCTGCCCGCGCCCCCGGGCCATGGGGGCGCCGCCGCGCCTTCTTCGCGCCTTCTTCGTACTGGATGAACGGGCTGGATGAACGGGCGGATGAGCGGGCGGATGTACGGGCGGATGTACGGGGTGGACGTACGGGGGTGACTTCGACACGATCGCCTACGGCAGTCCGTCGTGACGGCGGCTGCCGGGCGTGCCTGTGCGGAGGACAGTGTGGGGATCGAGAGCGATCAGCTGGTCTATGACTATCTGAGTCGGGTGGGGGACGAGGCTCAGCAGCGCCAGCTGCCCTCCGGGGACCGGATGCGGCTGGTGTCGTCGCTGCGCAACGAGATCGACAAGCAGCGCGGGAAGGCCGGCGGGGACAGTCCGGCCGCCGTGCGCCGCATCCTGGGGCGGCTGGGGACACCGGACGCGGTGGTACGGGCCGTCTCCGAGGGCGCCACGGGCGACGACACCCCCGCCCGTGCGCCGGAACCGCGGCCCGCGCTGCCGGAGCAGCGGACCCGGTGGCTGAAGGGAGCCAGGAGACCGGTCATCCCGGAGCAGGCGTCGGACTCGCCCGCCCCCGCGACGCCCGCCGCGTCACCGCCGCACCTGGCGGGGATGGACGAGCTGAGCCCGTCCGGCGGCCCGGGGCCCGACTGGTGGCGGATCGAACCGGGCCCGCTGGGCTCGGCGGAACAGGTGCCCGGGTTCGTGGGCGGGGTCGAGATCCCCGACATACTCAAGCCACCGCCGAAGGAGCCCAGGGAGAAGCCCGGCAAGGCGGCGGAGGGCGCGGAAGCCGAGGACGAAGCCGGGGACGGGGACGGGGACGGGACGGTGGACGCGGCCGAAGAGGCGGCGCGGGACACCGGCCGGCGCCGGTGGCGGCCGAAGCTGTCGCGCCGGGGCGCGGGTACGGGCGCGGCAGCGGGCGCGGGCGCGAAGAAGCGGGCCGGCGGGTTCTCCCACCCCTTCCTGCTGCTCGCCGCCGTGCTGCTGGTCGCCGGAGCGGTGTTCGGTTCCTGGCTGGCCCTGGGCGGCGGCTGGCTCCTCGCGTACGCCTCCCGGGTGCTCTCCCGCGCCGAAGCCAAATGGGCGGTCTTCGGCCTTCCCGGGATCTCGGCCGCCGGAGGCGCGGTCTGGCTCTGGGGCCGGCTGGACGGCCGCTGGGGCGAGGCGATCCCGCAGGACGGGATGGCCGACGCGCTGTCGGGCGCCTGGCCGGTGGTGCTCCGTACGGCGGCGGTGACCTCGGCGCTGTATCTGGTCTGGCGGGCGCGGCGCAAACGGGCGTGATAGGCGGGGGTGAGGTGGGGCCCGTACCGAGAACCGGACGCCGAGAACCGGACGCCGAGAACCGGTACGGGCCCCACCTCTTTCACTCCTCCTCGCGCTCCACCCGGATCCACAACTCCGCGTCCGCCCGCGTCCCGTCCTCCGACAGCCGGGTACGGAGGATCTCCGGGCCCGGCACGCTCCGGTACGGGTTGGACGGGAACCACTGCGTATAGACGTCCCGCCACAAGTACTGGAGCGCCCGCGGGAACTCGCCCGAGCTCTCGAAGACCGCCCATGTCCCCGCCGGGACCGTCAGCGTCGCCATCCCCTCGGGCGCGGCGGCCTCGGTCACCACGCCGTGCAGATAGTCGAGTTCGGTGCCCTCCGCGCGGCTCTCGGCGAGGTCGTCGCTGACGGCGACGATCCCGCGCGGCTCCTGGTCGGAAAGCTCCCCCAGCTCCTCCAGCCGCCGGAGGGTGTCCCGGCCGAGGCCCCGGATGAACGAGACGATCGCCGGGTTCATGCCCTCGTGCACGAGCGGGACCCGTGTCTTCGGGCCCACCACCCTGAACTCCGGCTTCTGGACCACTCGGTACCGCATGTCGCTACTCCCTTCGACGATGAGGCGAAAGGACATCCGTGGCTGGGACCGCAGCGCCGCGCCGGTCCGCCGGGCCTCGCCCGGACCGACGCCATGGACGGCACGGAACGCGCGCGCGAACGCCTCGCCCGAGCTGTAGCCGTACCGCACCGCGACATCGAGCAGCGTCCGCTCCCCGCCGAGCACTTCGGCGCCCGCGACCGTGAGCCGTCTGCGCCGGATGTACTCGGAGAGCGGCATGCCCGCCAGTGCGGAGAACAGCCGCCGGAGGTGGTACTCCGACGTCACCGCGATCCGCGCGAGTTCGGCCACCTCGATCCGCTGACCGAGGTTCCGCTCGATGTGCTCCATGGCCTGGTTCAGCCGTTCCAGCATCACCGGACCTCCTTCCCTTACTGATCAGCCACGTTAGGAAGAAGCCGCCCCACCGGACCCGGCAATCCGTGCCCGGTCCTGTCGGGTGGTCGCGTGTCAGGAGGTCCGGGGCGCGCGGGAGGTCCGGAGGTTACGAGGCGCGCGCGGAGTCCGGCCGGTACGGCGCGCCCGGCACCACCAGCGGCGACCCCGTCACCGGGTCAGGGACCACGACCGACTCCAGGCCGAAGACCTCCCGTACCAGCTCCGCCGTCACCACCTCCGCGGGGCGCCCCTCCGCCACGATCCGCCCGGCCTTCATCGCGATCAGGTGATCCGCGTACCGCGCCGCCTGGTTGAGGTCATGGAGCACGATCACGACCGTACGGCCCTGGTCGTGGTTGAGGCGGCGGACCAGATCGAGCACCTCCACCTGGTGCGCGATGTCCAGGAAGGTCGTCGGCTCGTCCAGCAGCAGCAGATCCGTCTCCTGCGCGAGCGCCATCGCGATCCACACCCGCTGGCGCTGGCCGCCGGACAGCTCGTCCACCGACCGGTCGGCGAGCGCGGTCACATCCGTACGTTCCATCGCGTCCGTGACCGCGCGCTCGTCCTCGTCCGACCACTGCTGCCACCAGCGCTGGTGCGGCTGACGGCCGCGCGAGACGAGGTCGGCGACCGTGATGGCCTCCGGGGCGACCGGCGACTGCGGGAGCAGGCCGATCGACCGCGCGATGCTCCGGGTCGGGATCCGCGCCAGCTCCGTGCCGTCCAGCAGTACGGAACCGCCGCGCGGCCTCAGCAGCCGGCCGAGCGCGCGCAGCGTCGTCGACTTCCCGCAGGCGTTCGGGCCGACGATGACCGACACCCGCCCGTCGGGGACGGCCAGATCCAGCTCGTGGACGACCGTGCGGTCCTCGTACGCGAGCGTCAGCTCGCGGGCGGTGAGCCTGCTCATGCCTTGCCTCCTGCGGTACGGCCGCGGACGATCAGCCAGATCAGATACGGGGCGCCGACCGCCGCCGTCAGTACCCCCACCGGGAGTTCGGTCGGCGAGAGCAGCCTGCGGGCCAGCAGATCGGCGAGGACGACGATCACCGCCCCCATCAGCGCCGAACACAGCAGCGGGATCTGCGCGGTACGGGTCATGCGGCGGGCGATCTGCGGCGCCAGCAGCGCCACGAAGTCCACCGGACCCGCCGCGCCCGTCGCGACCGACGCCAGCACCACACCGAGCAGGGCGAGCCCGAGCCGGACCCGGCCGAGCCGTACGCCGAGCGCCGTGGCGGTGTCGTCGTCCATCGAGACCGTGCGCTGCGCGTACGCCGCCCACAGCACCGCGGGCACCAGCGCGAGCAGCAGCCAGCCGAGCGGCGCGGCGAAGTCCCAGCCCCGGCCGTTGAGCGAGCCGGTCATCCAGACCTGGGCCTGCTGGGCGACCAGATAGTCGCCCTTGGTCAGGAAGAGCGTGGTGATGGAGCGCAGGGCGATCGCGAAGCCGATGCCGATGAGCACGAAGCGCGTGGCGTGCAGCCCGCCGCGCCAGGCGAAGACGTACACCAGCGCCGCCGCGACGATGCCGCCCGCCACGGACAGATACGGAAGGACGGTGTACGAGGTGACGCCGAAGGTCATCGCCCCGACCGTGAGCGCGCTCGCGCCCTGGCTGACGCCGATGATGTCGGGGCTGGCGAGCGGATTGCGGGCGACGGTCTGGATCAGCGCGCCCGCGACGCCGAACGCGAGCCCGACCAGCAGCCCGACCACCATGCGCGGCAGCCGCAGCGTGCCGACCACCAGCTCGTCCGACGAGGGCTGCCCGAGGATCACCTTCAGCACCTCGGACGGTGGCACGAAGCTCTCGCCGACGCTCAGATACGCCACGCACACGACGGCCAGCGCGACGGCGAGCCCGACCGCCACGGCCGCCGCCCGCCGGTGCAGCAGGAACGAGGCGCGTCCGATCCGTACCCGCGCATAGCCCGCCGGCCGTATCCCGCCCGCCCCGGTGACGCTCCCCGGGGCCTCCTTGAGGGCCGTCGTCATGCCGGCACCGCCTTCCGGCGTACGAGAGCGACCAGGAACGGCACCCCGATCAGGGCCGTCATCACCCCCGCAGGGACCTCGCCCGGCGGAAAGACGACGCGCCCGACGACATCGGAGACCAGCAGCATCACGGGCCCGATCAGGGCCGCCATGGGGAGCACCCAGCGATGGTCCGAGCCGACGATGGCGCGGGCGATATGCGGAACGGCGAGCCCTATGAAGGCGATCGGCCCCGCCGCCGCGACCGCCGCTCCGATCAGTACGGTCGCGCCGAGGCCGCCGACGATCCGGACGGCCGCGACATTCTGGCCCAGGCCCTTCGCCACGTCCTCGCCGAGGGCCAGGGCATCCAGGCCACGGGCCACGGCTATCACCAGTACGGTGCCGATCAGCAGGAACGGCCAGATCTGACCGGCGATCTCGGCGTCCCGGCCCGCGATCGAGCCCACCTGCCAGAAGCGGAACTCGTCCAGCGTCGCCGCGCTCGTCGTCAGCACGCCCGTCGTCACGGACACCAGCAGCGCGTTGATCGCCGCGCCCCCGAGGGCGAGCTTGACCGGGGTCGCGCCGCCGCGTCCGCTCGACGCGATCGCGTACACCGCCACCGACGCCACCGCCGCGCCCGCGAACGCGTACCAGACATAGCCGGCGAGCGTGTGCACCCCGGCGAAGGCGATGGCCAGGACGACGCCCACGGAGGAGCCCTGGCTGATGCCGAGGATGCCGGGGTCGGCGATCGGGTTGCGGGTGATGCCCTGGAGCGCGGTGCCCGCCAGCGCGAGCGCGGCACCGACCATCAGCCCGATCAGCGTGCGCGGCACCCGCAGTTGGCGAATGACCTCGGCGTCGTCGCCCCGGCCACTGTGCAGCAGCGCGTCGATGACGGCGGAGGGAGCGACGGCGCGGGCCCCGACCGCGAGACTCAGCAGGACCGAGAGCAGCAGGGCCACGACGGCTGCCGCCGTCCAGCCGACGCGGCGGGCGACCAGGGTGTGTCTGGTGCTGTGGATCGGCGGGGCGGCGGCTGGCATCGGAACCTATCGGACGGTGCGGCGGGCAGACGAGAGCGGACGAGCGACGGCGGGCGACGGTTAGGTTTGGCTAAGTCTAAGCACCCGGTTCCGGCCATCCGCCGGGGCCCGACGCGCCTGCCCGCGGCCCGGAGCCTGGGCACAATGGCCGCATGGCTTCCCTCACGGCTCGGCAACCGCTCACCGTCGGCTTCGACCTCGATATGACCCTGATCGACTCACGGCCCGGGATCCGAGCGGTCTACCAGGCGCTCTCCGAGGAGACCGGGGTCCCGATCGACGCCGATCTCGCGGTCACCCGGCTCGGCCCGCCGCTCGAACAGGAGCTGGCGCACTGGTTCCCCGAGGAGCGGGTGGCCGAAGTGGCCGACCGTTACCGGGAGATCTATCCCACATACGCGATCCCGCCGACGCAAGCGATGTCCGGCGCCCGGGAGGCCGTCACCGCCGTCCAGGAGCTGGGCGGGCGCGCGATCGTCGTCACGGCCAAGCACCAGCCGAACGCCGAGCTCCACCTCACCCACCTCCGGATCGAGCCGGACGCGGTGATCGGCTGGCTGTGGGCCGAGGCCAAGGGCGAGGCGCTGCGGGAGTACGACGCGTCGGTGTTCGTCGGCGACCACATCGGTGATGTCCGCGGGGCGCACACGGCGGGGGCGCTGTCCGTCGCCGTACCGACCGGGCCGTGCGACGAGGGGGCGCTGCGCGGCGCGGGAGCCGAGGTGATCCTGCCCGACCTGACCGCCTTCCCCACCTGGCTGGAGGGTTACGCGGCGGGCTTGGCCCGGCGGCGCTGAGCGGCGATCGAGCGCAGCACACCCGCGGCGGCGATCACGAAGCCCACTCCCATCAGCATGCACACGGCGTAGGCGATGGACGGGAAGGGCTCGGAGCCGAGGAACAGCGGAGCGACGGTGATCAGGGTGGCGATCGCGCCGACGATGAAGACGATCGCGCCGATACGAACGAGCCCGTCGCCGGGTCCGGCCTCTTCCGTCGCACGGGGTTCAGGAGTAGCAGTCACGCCACCAGGGTAGTTCCCTGCGGAAAGCAGCGGACAGGAACCGTCCGGCGACGTCTTGTCACCAGCCTCTGGACCATTAGCCTTGGTGGTGGCGGGTCGATGGACCCGCTGTAGTGCTATCCAGAGCCGTTTTTCGCGCGCCAGGGGGTGTCGACATCCTCCGGCGCCCCAACGAGTACGAGGACGAGGACAGACGTGCCTACCGGCAAGGTCAAGTGGTTCAACAGCGAGAAGGGCTTCGGCTTTCTCTCCCGCGACGACGGCGGAGACGTCTTCGTGCACTCGTCGGTCCTCCCCGCCGGAGTCGACGCGCTCAAGCCAGGCCAGCGCGTGGAGTTCGGTGTGGTGGCGGGCCAGCGCGGGGACCAGGCGCTCTCGGTGACGGTCCTCGACCCGACGCCCTCGGTCGCGGCGGCCCAGCGCCGCAAGCCCGACGAACTGGCCTCGATCGTCCAGGATCTGACGACGCTGCTGGAGAACATCACGCCGATGCTGGAGCGCGGGCGCTACCCCGACAAGGCGCAGGGCGCGAAGATCGCCGGCCTGCTGCGCGCGGTGGCCGACCAACTGGACGTGTGACCGGGGCGGGTGAGCCTGCCGGGCAGCTCAGACGAAACGCAGCGCGTCGTGGCCGAGGGGCGGTACGAGCCCCTCGGCCGCGGCGCGGGTGAGCAGCCCGCGGACCGCCGCGTAGCCGTCCTCGCCCAGATCCGCGGTGAACTCGTTGACGTACAGCCCGATGTGCTGGTCCGCCACCGCCGGGTCCATCTCCTGCGAGTGCGCCAGTACGTACGGCCGTGAGGTCTCCGGATCGTCCCAGGCCATCCGTACCGACCTGCGGATCGACTCGGCCAGCAGCTGAAGCACCTCGGTGCCCAGCGAACGCTTCGCGATGATCGCGCCGAGCGGGATCGGCAGCCCGGTCGTGGACTCCCAGTGCTCGCCCATGTCGGCGAGGCGGTGCAGCCCGTAGTTCTGATAGGTGAAGCGCGCCTCGTGGATGACGAGTCCGGCGTCCACCTTCCCGTCGCGTACCGCGGGCATGATCTCGTGGAAGGGCAGCACGACGACCTTGCCCACCCCGCCGGGGAGCACATCCGCCGCCCACAGCCGGAAGAGCAGATAGGCCGTGGAGCGCTCGCTCGGTACGGCGACGGTCCCGCCGGTCAGATCGGCGCCCGGCTCCTTCGTCAGCACCAGCGGGCCGCAGCCCCGGCCCAGCGCGCCGCCGCAGGGCAGCAGGGTGTACTCGTCCAGGATCCAGGGCAGCACGGCGTACGAGACCTTCAGTACGTCGAACTCCCCGCGCTCCGCCATGCCGTTGGTGATGTCGATGTCCGCGAACGTGACGTCGATGTCGGGCGCTCCGGTGACCCTGCCGTGTGCCCAGGCCTCGAAGACGAAGGTGTCGTTGGGGCAGGGCGAGTAGGCGATCTGCAACGGCTGCGGGGTCATGACGGCTCCTCGAATACGGGGGTGAGCAGCGTGAACGCGTACCGCAGCGCGTCCAGCGCCTCGCCGATCCGCCAGCCGGCGCGGTCGCGCGGGCCGACGGTGTTGGAGATCGCGCGGATCTCGGCGCACGGTACGGAGTGGGCGGCGGCGGCCTCCGCGACCCCGAAGCCCTCCATCGCCTCGGCGGCGGCGCGCGGATGACGCGCGGCCAGCTCGGCGGTACGGGCGGCCGTGCCGGTCGCGGTGGTGACGGTGAGGACGGGCGCGAGCACCGCCCCGACCCGCGGATCGGCCTCCAGGACCTTCGACAGCCGGGCGGTCAGCGCGGCCGGCGGCCGGTGGACGCTACGGCCGAAACCCAGCTCCTCGACCGGCAGATAGCCGTCGGGGGTCTCGGCGCCCAGATCCGCGGCGATGATCGTGTCCGCGACGACGAGCGAGCCGAGCGGGGCATGCGGCGCGAAGCCGCCGCCGATGCCCGCGGAGATGACGAGATCGTACGGCGGGTCGTACGGGGAGGCCGCCAGCGCCGTCGCCGTGGCGACCGCCGCCGCGGCCGGTCCCGCGCCGCCCGCCAGGACCTCCACCACCGGTATCCGCACGGACCCCGGCCTCGGCGTGAACTGCGCGTGGGTCGTCATCTCGTACCCACCCGTCAGCTCCCGGACACCGGCGCCCGCGAACCGGCCGAGGCCCGCGGCGACGGCGTCCGCCTCCGCGGCCACCGCCGTGACGACAAGTACACGCATGGCGGGAGCCTCCAGTGGTGCCCGGTCTCCGGGGCCGTGCCGGCCGCCGGATCACCGGGTCGGTCAGGACTTCTTCTTGAACTCGAAGTGCCAGATGCCGGTCAGTGTCTTGCCGTTGGTCTCCACGATGCTGACCTGGGTGTCGCTCGTGGTCTCGCCGGTCTGGGTGGAGAAGAAGGCGTTGCCGGGAATGGTCCGGTAGGTCTTCTTGTACGGCTCCTGCTCGGCCTGCTGGCCGTTGATGAAGAGCGTCCAGCCGTGCTCGGCGATCGTCGGGTCGACCCCGAAGTGGACCTTGTCGTCCATCGCGATCTCGACGACCTTGTCCGCCTTCTTGTTGAGGCAGGGCTGGATGTCGGCGGCTTTGATCGCCTCGCCGTCGTTGTAGCAGGCCGCCTCGGTGTTGATCGAGTTGTCACCGACCGTCACGGTCGCGAGCGGCGTCGGCTTTTCACAGGCGGCGAGGACGAGGAGCCCGGCGGACACCGCACCGAGGGCGGCACCGGCCCGGCGGGACCTACCAGAGAAGAACGCAACGGTCATGGGGCGAAGGCTATCGGTCGCCCGAGCCCACGACGCGAGGGGGTACGGCGAGCCGTCCACCGGGGCGGCCGGGGCCGGTGTCACGCGATGCGCGCGTGCGCCGTGCCGCGCCGTGCCGCGGTCAGCAGTCCGCGTACGGCGGTGATCGCGCCGATCCCGACGATCGCCGCGGCGACCGACATCCCCAGCACGCCGTTGAGCGGCAGCGCGATACCGATCGCGCCGCCCACCACCCAGGACATCTGGAGCAGAGTCTCCGAGCGGGCGAAGGCGGAGGTCCGCACCTGCTCAGGGACATCCCGCTGGATCACCGCGTCCAGCGAGAGCTTCGACAGGGCCTGGGTGAATCCGGCCACCGCGCACAGCACCCCGATCATCAGGCCGCCGAAGAGCAGCGCCGCGACGATCGCCGCGGTGAGGGCGATGCCCAGGACGGTGGCGATGATCAGTTCAGGACCGCGGGCCTTCAACCAGGCGCCGACCGCCGTCCCCAGCGCGTTGCCCGCCCCTGCGGCCACGCCCACGATGCCCAGGGAGACGACGGCGCTGTGCCCGAAGAGCGGATGCTCGCGCAGCAGGAAGGCCAGGTAGAACGTCAGAAAGCCGGAGAGCGCGCGATGGGACGCGTTCGCCTGGAGGCCGTGCAGCACCGCCGGGCCCACCGTACGCAGCGAGGGCTTCCTCTTCTCCCCCTGGGAGACCGTGACCAGCCGCGCCCGGCGCTCGCCCTTCGCGGAGTCCACCGTGCCCGGCAGCGTGAACGCCAGGAACGTGCCGACGAGAAAGATCAGGCACGCGCCGTACAGCGGCCACTTCGGACCGATCAGATGGAGCCCCGCGCCGATCGGCGCGGCCACACCGGTGGCCAGCAGCCCGGCCAGCGTGACCCGGGAATTGGCCCGCACCAGTGAGAACCGGGGCGGCAGCAGCCGGGGTACGACCGCGCTGCGGACCACCCCGTACGCCTTCGACGCCACGAGCACCCCGAGCGCGGCCGGATACAGCTCCAGACTGCCCGTGATGACGGCGGTCGACATAAGGATCGCGAGCGCGGCCCGGGTGAACATGGCGCAGGCCATGGCGGCGCGGCGGCCGTGCGGGAGACGGTCGAGCAGCGGGCCGATGACGGGGGCGAGCAGGGTGAAGGGCGCCATCGTGACGGCGAGATAGAGCGCGACGCGGCCCCGCGCCTCGTCCGTCGGCACGGAGAAGAAGACCGTGGACGCGAGAGCGACGGTGATCATGACATCGCCCGCGCCGTTCACCGCGTGCAGCTCGATCAGCTTGCCGAGCCCCGACTCCCCCGCGCCATGCGCGTGGGTCGCCTTGCGGATACCCCTCGCCCCGGCCGTCACCGGGAGCCGCAGGGCATGACCGATGGCCCGCCCGGCCCTCCGGACCGGGCCGGCCGTATGCGTATCGGACGACCTCACGGCTGCCACCTCGTCATAGTGCCCCAAGGCCTCCTGGTGCGAACCGATTCCGGGCGTGACGGGGCCGTGACGGTGCCATGAAGGACGAGCCGACGCGGGTCACCGGTACGCCGGGGAGAGTTCACCGGCCGGTACCGGAGTGGTGGCTCACCGGCGCCGGAGCGGTGGACGCGCCGGGAATCTCTCCCGGGTGGATCCGAACACATTGTCGGCCTCCCACCATGGGGTTCCCCCGGGTCACGGCCTGGTTGCGGTGTGGGCCGAAGTCCGGGAAAGGCGGCGTGCAGGTGGGCGGGGGGCGAGAGAGGGGGTAGCGTGCGTAGCGCGCCACCGGCGGTTGTTCTCGGCCGCGCGCCTGTTCGTCATCCCGCAGAATGGATAACGGTAGGTGTGCCCGAGGAGAGATCGGGCGTGGACGTCGATGCGGCCCTCTGGTCCGCTCCGCCCTCGGCTCGTACATCGCGATTCGGCCGGCGCACCCGTGAGACGGCGTAGGAGAGAAGCGAGACCTGTGAGTGCTGCGACGACGCGAAGCCGAACCCCCGACCGCCTGTGCGCCGAGGCGGTAGACCTCGCCAGGGCGGCTGCCGAGGAGGCCGCCGCGCCCGGCGTTGTCGGGGAACATGTCTCGGTGGTGGTGGACGGGGACCGGGTCGTCACGCACTTCTTCGAGTGCAAGGAGCCCGGCTACCGGGGCTGGCGCTGGGCGGTGACGGTGGCGCGGGCGTCCCGCGCGAAGGTCGTCACGCTGGACGAAACGGTGCTGCTGCCGGGCCCCGACGCCCTGCTGGCCCCCGAGTGGGTGCCCTGGAGCGAACGGCTGCGCCCCGGCGACATGGGCCCCGGCGATCTGCTGCCCACCGAGGCGGAGGATCCCCGGCTTGAGCCCGGCTACTCCGGCGCGGACGCACCGCCGCCGAACTCGGCGCTGCCGGATGCGGTGACCCCGCAGAACCTCGCGGACCTCGTCGAAGCGGAGGATGCGACTCCGGAACCGGCGGACCGCGGGGACCGCGCGGACCGTGCGACGGACCGCGTGGCGGACACGTCGCCCGCGCCCGAGCGTGGCTCGATCGCGTCGGTCGCCGAGGAGCTCGGCATGCGCCGGGCGCGGGTGCTGTCGCGGTACGGGCTGCACGCGGCGGCGGACCGCTGGGACGAGGCGTTCGGCGCGAAGACCCCCATGGCACAGGCGGCGCCCGCGCCCTGCGTGACCTGCGGCTTCCTGCTACCCCTGGCGGGCTCCCTGCGACAGGCCTTCGGCGTCTGCGCGAACGAGTTCTCGCCGGCGGACGGGCGGGTCGTCTCGCTGGCGTACGGGTGCGGGGGGCACTCCGAGGCGGCGGTGATGCCGAAGCCGCCGCGGCGGGCGGCGCCGGTGCTGGACTCGATGGCGACGGACGCGTTTCCGCTGAGGCCGTCGCCGGACAGCGGGTCGGTGATCACGGCGGAGGCCGAGTCGGAGGACCTGGGTCACTCGTAGCGGTTTTCGCTGCGTTTCGGCTGGGGCCGGTGGTGGTGTGCGGGTTGTCGCCGGTGGTCGCTCCGGGCCCGTGCCCGGGACTGCATGATTTACGTCGCGACTCTGGCCACAGTTGGGATGCGGGCGGTCGCGCGCCACAAATCACGCTCTACGTCCCGGACACGACCCCTGCGCGCCCCCCTTCACCGCCCGCACAAGCGACCCGGTCGTGCGCGGGGCGGCGGCACACTCCCGCACCAGCCCACCCACCCCCGCCGGGACGGCGAATGGCCGGGGCCACCGGGCCGCACCCGCCCCCCACCCCCAGCCGAGTCGGCGCCTGGTGGCGACCACCGGGGGGAGGGGGTCGGGGTCGGAGGAGGTGCGTGTCCGGACACTAAAGCGTGATTTGTGGCGCGCGACCGCCCGAACCAACGACAGGGCAGCTGCGCGCCGTAAATCATGCCGTCCGGACATGTACCTCCGGAGGCCCCGGCCCCCGGCACCACCACGCACGCACCCGCACCCCGCACCCCCCGCCGGACGGCGACGCGCGGTACCTTCGGGCCCGCACGTACGCGACAGCGAAAGAGCGGAGTCACAGCGTGAGCGTCAGGACCACCGAAGGGGCCGACCCGTTCGGGACGGCTCGGCTGCGGCGTGGAGTGCTCGATGCCTGGGGCGCCAGCCCCGCGCGGTTCCGGGAGGACGCCAACGCCGAGGAAGACCTCGCGCTCGGCGGCTACCGCGACCGGCTCGTCATCGAGCTGGCCCAGAACGCCGCCGACGCCGCCGCCCGCGCCGGCGTGCCGGGCCGGCTCAGGCTGACCCTGCGCCCCGGCGGAGTCGACGGCCCCGCCGTACTCGTCGCCGCCAATACGGGCGCGCCGCTCGACGCGACCGGTGTCGAGTCGCTCAGTACGCTGCGCGCCTCGGCCAAGCGCGAGGGGCACGAGGGCGCCGTGGGACGGTTCGGCGTCGGGTTCGCCGCCGTACTCGCCGTCAGCGACGAGCCCGCCGTCATCGGGCGGCACGGCGGGGTCCGTTGGTCCCTCACGGAGGCCCGCGAGCTGGCCGGGCGGGCCGCGCAGGCGAGCCCCGGTCTCGGGGACGAGCTGCGGCGCCGCGACGGACACGTACCGCTGCTGCGGCTGCCGCTGCCGGCGGAGGGCACGGCCCCGGAGGGGTACGACACGGCCGTGATCCTGCCGCTGCGGGACGGCACCGCCGCCGATCTGGTGGCGCGGCTCCTCGCCGAGGTCGATGACGCGCTGCTGCTGACGCTCGCCGGTCTCGCCGAGGTCGTGATCGAAACCCCCGACGGGGTACGGGTGTTGCGCCGCTCGCAGGACGGCCCGTACATCGACGTGGACGACAGCGCGGACGGCGCCACGCACCGCTGGCGGGTCGTCGGACATCACGGTGCGACGCCGCCCACGCTGCTCGAAGGGCGGCCCGTGGAGGAGCGGCTGCGGCCCCACTGGTCCGTCACCTGGGCCGTGCCCGTGGACGGCGAGGGCGCCCCGGCCCGGCCCCGTACCGCGCCCGTCGTGCACGCGCCGACGCCCACGGACGAGCCGCTCGGCGTGCCCGCGCTGCTGATCGCCTCGCTGCCGCTCGACACCACACGGCGCCATCCCGCGCCGGGACCGCTCACCGACTTCCTGGTCGGGAAGGCGGCCGACGCGTACGCGGAGCTGCTCGGCGGCTGGGAGCCGGTGTCGACCGGCACCATCGATCTGGTGCCGGGTCCGCTCGGCAAGGGCGAGCTGGACGGCCGGCTGCGGGCCGCGATCCTGGAGCGGCTGCCCCGGGTGGCCTTCCTCGCGCCGGCGGCTCCGAGTGAGGAGCTGCCCGCGCTGCGGGCGTTCGAGGCGGAGGTCGTGGAGGGCGCGGGCGCCGACACCGTGAGTGTGCTGGCGGAGGTGTTGCCGACGCTGCTGCCCGCCGGGCTGGAGCGGCGGGTGGAGCTGCGCACGCTCGGTGTCGGGCGGCTGCCGCTCGGAGAGGCCATCGAGCGGATCGCGGGCGCCGAGCGGCCGCCCGGCTGGTGGTGGCGGCTGTACGACTCGCTCGCGGGCGTCGACCCCGAGCGGCTGTCCGGGCTGCCGGTGCCGCTGGCCAACGGGCGTACGACGATCGGGCCGCGGCACATTCTGCTGCCGCTGCCCGACGCCGCGGGGTCGGCCGATCTGGCGCGGCTCGGGCTGAAGGTGGCGCACCCCGAGGCCACGCATCCGCTGCTGGAGAAGCTGGGCGCGCTGCCCGCGACGCCCCGGGCCGTACTGACCACCCCGCAGGTACGCGCGGCGGTCGCCGCCTCGCTGGACGCGGGCGAGGTCTGGGACGAGGACGTCGACACGCCCGACGCGGAGGAGCTGGCCGAGATCGTGCTCGGTCTCGTACGCGACGCCGGTCTTGAGGTGGGGGACGAGCCGTGGCTCGGCGCGCTGGCGCTGACCGACGAGGACGGCGAGCTGACGCCGGCCGGTGAACTGGTGCTGCCCGGCAGCTCGTTCGCTTCGGTGCTGCGCGAGGACGAACTCGCCTTCTGCGACGCGGAGCTGGCCGAGCGCTGGGGCGAGCAGCCGCTCGCCGCGTGCGGCGTCCTGGCGGACTTCGCGCTCGTACGGGCCACGGACGTGGTGCTGGACCCCGATGAACTGGAGCCCCGCGAAGGGGACTTCGCCGAGCCGGACGACGCGGGGCTGCTGGACGCGGTCGATGTGTGGTGCGAGGACGTACTGGACCGGCTGCCGGAGACGCCCGTACCGCCGGTCGCGACCGAGATCGTGGCCGTACGGGACCTGGATCTGGTCGACGACGACGCGTGGCCGCGCGCGCTGGCGTTGCTGGCGCGACCGCCGCTGCGGGACGCGCTGACGCAGTCCGTACGGGTGCTGCTGCCGGACGGTACGACGGAGACGGTGCGTTCGTACACCGCGTGGTGGCTGCGCGACCATCCCGTACTCGACGGGCGCCGCCCGGCCGGACTGCGGGCCGCGAGCGGTGACCCGCTGCTGGCGGGGTTGTACGACTCCGTGGACGCGACGGGCTTCGACGACGCGCAGGTGCTGCGGGCGCTGGGGGTGCGGACCTCGGTCGCCGCGCTGCTGGACGAGCCGGGCGGCGCGGCGGAGCTGCTGGGGAGGCTGGCCGACCCGGACCGGGAGGTGAGCCCGGAGCAGCTGCACGGGCTCTACACGGCGCTCGCGGATCTCGATCCCGAGCAGGTGACGCTCCCGGACGAGCTGCGGGCGGTCGTCGACGGCGAGGTGCGGGTGGCCGACGCGGCGGACGCGGTGATCGCGGACGCGCCCGATCTGCTGCCGCTGGCGGGCGGGCTGCCGCTGCTGCCGGTGTCACCGACCCGGGTGACCGAGCTGGCCGAGCTGCTTCAGGTGCGGCGGCTGAGCGAGGTGGTGGCCGACGCGGCGGGGGTGACCACGGAGGGCGAGGAGCACACGGTCCCGGACTCGGTCCGGGTACTGCTCGGCGCGGGTACCCCCGGCAGTTACGTGGAGCACGAGGAACTTCTCGCGGGCGGTGTCGAGCTGGACTGGCGCCGTACGCCGGACGGAGTGGTGCACGCGGCGACGCTGGAGGGTGTGGCGGCGGGGCTCGCCTGGGCGGCGGGCCAGTGGCCGCGGCGCTTCGAGGTGGCGGCGCTGCTGGAGGATCCGTCGCGGACGGCGGAGCTGGCCAGGGACCGCTGGTTCGACTAGTGCCGCGACCGGCAATGTTTGCGCGACGGGGCAAACATTGCCGGGAGGGGCACCAGGTCCCGCCCGGCACTACGCCGGGAATCTGCGGCCCACCCACCGCCAGCAGAACTCCAGCGCCGCCGACGCCACCACCGCGATCGCGACCGCCGTCCACGGCATCGTCGTACCCACCAGCTTCAGCGCGAAGAAGTGCTGGAGCCACGGCACGGCCAGTACCACCAGGAACCCGGCCCCCATCGCCACCACCAGGCCGATCCGCCACCAGGTGTAGGGGCGTGCAACGATCGCGAGGACCCACATGGAGACCAGGAACAGCGTGAGCGTCGCCGCGCTGGTCTCCGCGTTCAGGGCGTCGGGGCCGGAGTAGTAGCTCCGGGCCAGCAGATAGGTGACGAAGGTCGCGATCGCCGCGATGACGCCCGAGGGGATCGCGTACCGCATCACTCTGCGCACGAAGTTCGGCCGCGCGCGCTCGGTGTTGGGGGCCAGCGCCAGGAAGAACGCCGGGATGCCGATCGTCAGCGTGGAGAGCAGCGTCAGATGGCGCGGCAGGAACGGATACTCCACCTGGAAGCAGGCCACCAGGACCGCCAGCAGCACCGAGTAGACCGTCTTCGTCAGGAAGAGCGTCGCCACGCGCGTGATGTTGCCGATGACCCGGCGGCCCTCGGCGACCACCGACGGCAGCGTCGAGAAGCTGTTGTTCAGGAGCACGATCTGGGCGACGGCGCGGGTCGCCTCCGAGCCCGAGCCCATCGCGACGCCGATGTCCGCGTCCTTCAGCGCCAGGACGTCGTTGACGCCGTCCCCGGTCATCGCGACCGTATGCCCGCGTGACTGGAGCGCGCCGACCATGTCGCGTTTCTGCTGGGGTGTGACCCGGCCGAAGACCGCGCCGGAGTCGAGTGCTTCGGCCATCTCCGCCCGCTCGGCGGGCAGGTGCCGGGCGTCGACCGTGTGCTCGGCGCCCGGCAGGCCGAGCTTTCCGGCCACGGCGCCGACCGACACCGCGTTGTCGCCGGAGATGACCTTGGCGGCGACGTCCTGTTCCGCGAAGTACGCCAGGGTGTCGGCGGCGTCGGGCCGCAGCCGCTGTTCCAGGACGACGAGCGCGGTCGCGCGGGCCCCGGACGCGGCGTCGGGCGCGTCGAGCTCGCTGTCGACGCGGGCGAGCAGCAGGACGCGCAGACCCTGCCGGTTGAGGTGGTCGATCTCGGCGAGCGCGGGATCGTCGGAGGCCAGCAGCACGTCGGGCGCGCCGAGCAGCCAGCGAGCGGCCTCCCCGTCGGCCTGCCCGCCGGACACCCCGGCGGCCTGTCCCTCGGACTCACCGAAGGCGGCGCCGCTGTACTTGCGCGCGGAGGAGAAGGGCAGCGCCTTCGTGACGGGCCACCGCCCGCTCTCGTCGCGGTAGGCGTCGATGATCGCCTGGAGGCTGGCGTTGGGACGCGGGTCGGACCGCCCGATCGCACCGAGGACCCGCCGTACGTACGTCACGTCCGCGCCGTTCAGCGGGCGCAGCTCGCGGACGTCCATGCCGCCCTCGGTGAGCGTGCCCGTCTTGTCGAGACAGACGACATCGACACGGGCCAGCCCCTCGATCGCGGGCAGCTCCTGCACCAGGCACTGCTTGCGGCCGAGCCGGATGACCCCGATCGCGAAGGCGACGGAGGTCAGCAGGACGAGCCCTTCGGGGATCATCGGGACGATGCCGCCGACGGTCCTGGCGATGGAGTTCTTGAAGTCGTTCTGCTGGACGACGAGCTGGCTGATGATGAGTCCGAGGGCGGTCGGGATCATCATCCACGTGACGTACTTGAGGATCGTGCTGATGCCGTTGCGCAGCTCGGAGTCGACCAGCGTGAAGCGGGACGCCTCCTCCGCAAGCTGCGCGGCATAGGCGTCGCGCCCGACCTTGGTCGCCCGGAACGCACCGCCGCCCACGACCACGAAGCTGCCGGACATCACCAGGTCGCCGGGGCGTTTGAGGACCGGATCCGCCTCGCCGGTCAGCAGCGATTCGTCGACCTCGATGTTGTCGGCCTCGACCATCTCGCCGTCGACCACCACCTTGTCGCCGGGGCCCAGCTCGATGAGGTCCCCGAGGACGATCTCGCTGGTGGAGATCTCGGCGGCGACGCCGTCACGCCGTACGGTCGGCTTCGCCTCGCCGATGACCGCGAGCCCGTCGAGGGTCCGCTTGGCGCGCCACTCCTGGATGATGCCGATCCCGGTGTTGGCGATGATCACGAAGCCGAAGAGGGTGTCCTGGATCGGCGCGACGAAGAACATGATCACCCAGAGAACGCCGATGATCGCGTTGAAGCGGGTGAAGACGTTGGCGCGGATGATCTCGGAGAGGGAGCGGCTGCTGCGGACCGGGACGTCGTTGACCTCGCCGCGGGCGACATGCCGTGCCACCTCGGCGGCGGTCAGGCCGCTGTGGCGGTCGCTTGGCCGGGGCGGCCTCATGGGGTGTGGGTGTACGGGGTCGAGTTCGGCGCCCGCGTCGATGACCTGGCCGGTCGGGCCGGTCGGCTCGATCGGGCCGTGAGATCCGCGGCCGTGCGGCTCGGGGCCATCGGGCTCGGGGCCGTCGGTGTCGATCTTCGCCCGCTGCGTCATGGTTCCGACGGTACGGCCGGTGGGGCGCGTTCACCCGCCGGCCGGGGAGAAGATCCGACCCGGGGACGAGGCGGATCGTCCCCTGGCAGTACGCCGAGGGCGGCTGGGATGCGACTTGGGCGGGTGTCGGGTCGGGTCGGGTCCGGTCGGAGTGGGGGTCGGGCCCGGGTCGACCGGGCCCGAGGGTCAGCGTGTGCCGTCGGGGTGGCCGGCGCTGTCCGTCCCGTTCGCGTGGTTCGACTGGTCCGCCGCCGTGGCCGCCGCGCGCTTGATCGCCGCGTCCCGTCCCCGTACGTACCAGATCCCGATGAGCCCGAGCCCGCCGCCGGCGAGGCAGGTCCAGATCCACCAGGTGTGCCCGTGATCGCTGAACCAGCCGTAGAACGGGAGCTGGAGAAGAAAGAGGGCGAACCAGATGATCGTGCCGCCCGTGATAGTGCCGACGACCGGCCCCTCCAGGGGCTCGGGCGCCGCTCGCCGGGGAGTTCCCGTCCAAGAACCGGTCATGCCCGTCAGTCTATGCGGGGGCATGGGCGGGGCGTCGGGAAGGCAGGTGCCGCAGGGCTCTACGCGCGGAGATAGCGATCTTCGACTCATGTATTCATACTGAAACGGTTTCTGGCTGACTTGTTTTGTTCGTTTGAATGTCCAAGTCGGGCTGGATTTCGCTCGCTAGTCCGCTCTTACCTGCCTACTTCTGAGGTTTCCGCATGCCCCCCTCGGCCACCGCTCCGGTCGGTTCCGACGCCCAGCCGCCGACCCCCGGGCAGCCGTCCGGCGGGCTGGACCGGTTCTTCAAGATCTCGGAGCGCGGCTCCACGGTCGGCCGTGAGGTACGCGGCGGCTTCGCCACCTTCTTCGCGATGGCGTACATCATCGTGCTGAACCCGATCATTCTCGGTAGCGCGAAGGACATGTACGGGCATCAGCTCGACAACGGTCAGCTGGTCACCGCGACCGTGCTGACCGCGGCCTTCTCCACGCTGCTGATGGGGGTCATCGGCAATGTGCCGATCGCCCTGGCGGCCGGCCTCGGTATCAATACCGTCGTCGCCCTCCAGCTCGCCCCCCGGATGAGCTGGCCCGACGCGATGGGCATGGTCGTACTCGCCGGTCTCGTGGTGATGCTGCTGGTCGCGACCGGGCTGCGGGAGCGCGTGATGAGCGCTGTGCCGCTCGGGCTGCGCAAGGGCATCGCGATCGGTATCGGCCTCTTCATCATGCTGATCGGGCTGGTCGACTCCGGCTTCGTCTCGCGTATCCCGGACATCGCCCGGACCACCGTGCCGCTCCAGCTCGGCTCCAACGGGCATCTGCACGGCTGGCCGGTACTGGTCTTCGCCCTCGGGGTGCTGCTCACGCTCGCGCTGATCATCCGTAAGGTGCCGGGCGCGATCCTGATCTCCATCGTGGCGATGACGGTCGTGGCGATGATCATCGACGCGGTCGTGAAGGTGCCCAGCTGGGGTCTGACGACCCCGAAGTGGCCGGGGAACCCGGTCTCCACCCCGGACTTCGGTCTGATCGGGGACTTCAGCCTGTTCGGCGGCTTCGAGAAGGCCGGCATCCTGACCGGTGTGCTGTTCGTCTTCACCGTGCTGCTGTCGTCCTTCTTCGACGCGATGGGCACGATCCTGGGCGTCGGTGACGAGGCCAAGCTGATGGACAAGCAGGGGAATCTGCCCGGCATCAACAAGGTCCTCTTCGTCGACGGCATCGCGGTCGCGGCCGGCGGCGCGTCCTCGGCCTCGGCGAACACCTGCTTCGTGGAGTCCACGGCCGGTGTCGGCGAGGGCGCGAGGACCGGGCTGGCGTCCATCGTCTCGGGTCTGCTCTTCGCGGTGGCGCTGTTCCTCACGCCGCTGGCGACGATGGTCCCGTCCCAGGCCGCGACGCCCGCTCTGGTGGCGGTCGGCTTCCTGATCCTGGCCGGTTCCGTACGGGACATCGACTGGAGCGACTACACCATCGCCGTTCCGGCCTTCCTGGCGATGGTGATGATGCCGTTCACGTACTCGATCACCAACGGCATCGGAATCGGCTTCATCAGCTTCAGCGTGCTGCGGCTGGCGGCCGGGCGGGGCCGCGAGGTGCCGGTGGCGATGTATGTCGTATCGGCGGTCTTCGTCTTCTACTACGCGATGCCCGCGCTGGGCCTGACGTAGCGCCCGGCCCTGGGCGCGGGAGGGGCGCGGGGCTCGGGGGCAGGGGCCGCGCCAGGCCCGGTGCGGGGCTCGGCGGGGGCAGGGGCCGCCTCATTTCACTCCGTACTCGTTCACCCCGTAGAACTTCTCCGTCTCTTCGACGGCCGACTTGAAGCGTTCGTCGAAGTCATCGCGGATGAGCGTCCCGACCACATAGTCCTGGACGCTCATTCCGCGTTTGGCGGCATGCCGCCGGAGCCGGTCGAGCAGCTCACCGTCGATCCGCAGGCTGAGCACTGTCGATCCCATACGCACCAGGGTCGGGCCCATACGTGCCCCCGTGCGTCACTTTCCGCAGCGCTCTCACTCGTTTGGGTGATCGTCGCCATGATCTTCCCGCCCGTCGTCCGCTTCTGGGAACCTGCGCCCCGGTGTGTGCATCCCGGTGGTATTTAGACTGGGTAATGAGTTACGCTAACAAACATGCCTGATCTATCCCACGGCGACGAGAACGAAGCCGCCGTGAACTCTCTTCGCTCCGCCGTCATGCGGCTGGGCCGGCGCCTGAAGCACCAACGTGTCGACGAGTCGCTGAGCCCCACCGAGATGTCGGTACTGGGCACCCTCGCGCGCTGCGGTTCCGCCACCCCCGGCGAGCTGGCGCGCAAGGAGCATGTCCAGCCGCCGTCGATGACCCGCATCGTGGCGCTGCTCGAAGCGAAGGGCCTCGTCAGGCTGGAGCCGCACCCCGACGACCGTCGGCAGAAGGTGGTCAGCCAGACAGAGCGGGCCGAGGCGATGCTCGAAGAGAGCCGTCGCAAGCGCAATGTCTGGCTGGCGTCCCTCGCCGAGGGCCTGGACGATGACGAGTGGGCGAAGCTGCGCGCTGCCGCCCCCGTACTGGAGAAGCTCGCCCACTTGTAATTCGCGCGCCGTAAGGAGGCGAACCCACTTTGAGTACGGGATCCGGAGCAGACTCCGCCCCCGCACCGAAATCCACCCACGACTTCACCACCTCGGACCGAGCCACCCCGGAGACCCCGGACAGCTCGGACAGCTCGGACAGCTCGGACACAGCTACCTCGGAGAGCACGGCTTCGAGGAACACGGCTTCGGAAAGCACGGCTTCGAGGAACACGACCTCGGAGAGTGCGACTTCGGAGCGTGCGACTCAGGACAGCCGTATATCCGACGGCCGTATATCCGACAGCGGTATGAGCGACCCCGAGAGTGAGATACCCGACGGCACGGCCGTCGAGCGCACGACCGACGGCGGAATGTTCTCGTCGCTGAAGATCCGCAACTACCGGCTGTTCGCGACCGGCGCCGTCGTCTCCAACATCGGTACGTGGATGTCCCGGATCACCCAGGACTGGCTGGTCCTCAGCCTCACCGGCTCATCGGCCGCCGTCGGCATCACGACGGCCCTCCAGTTTCTGCCGATGCTGCTCTTCGGCCTCTACGGCGGCGTCATCGCCGACCGCTACCCGAAGCGTCTGCTCCTGCTCTTCACCCAGGCCGCGATGGGCCTGTGCGGTCTCTCGCTCGCCGTTCTGACGCTCTCCGGACAAGTCCAGGTCTGGCACGTCTATCTGATCGCCTTCCTGCTCGGCATGGTGACGGTCGTCGACAACCCGACCCGCCAGTCGTTCGTCTCCGAGATGGTCGGCCCCGACCGGCTGCGTAACGCGGTCAGCCTCAACTCGGCCAACTTCCAGTCCGCCAGGCTCATCGGCCCCGCCGTGGCCGGTGTCCTGATCACCACGGTCGGCAGCGGATGGGCCTTCATGCTCAACGGCCTGTCGTTCATCGCCCCGCTCGTCGGGCTGCTGCTGATGCGCCAGCACGAGCTGCACAAGTCCGTCCGCGTACCGCGCGGAAAGGGCCAGCTCAGGGAGGGACTGCGCTATGTGCGTGGCCGTCCGGAGCTGATCTGGCCGATCGTCCTGATCGGCTTCATCGGCACCTTCGGCTTCAACTTCCCGATCTGGCTGACGGCGTTCGCGCACGGGGTCTACGACGGCGGCGCCGGCCTGTACGCCTTCTTCAACATCCTGATGGCGGCCGGCTCCCTGGCGGGCGCCCTGCTCGCCGCCCGCCGGGGGTCCAGCCGGCTGCGGGTGCTCCTTCTCGCGGCGATGGCCTTCGGCGTGCTGGAGATCGCGGTGTCCTTCTCGCCGTGGGTCTGGCTGTTCTCGCTGGTGCTCGTGCCCATCGGCATGCTCGGCATGACGACCAACATCAGCGCCAACACGAGTGTGCAGATGGCGTCCGACCCGGAGATGCGGGGCCGGGTGATGAGCCTCTACATGATGGTCTTCGTCGGCGGCACCCCCATCGGCGGCCCGCTTCTCGGCTGGGTCACCGATACGTACGGCGCCCGCGTCGGCTTCGCCACGGGCGGCCTGGTCTCGCTGCTCGCGGCGGCGACGATCGGCCTGATCCTGACCCGGGTGGCGGGGGTACGGCTGAAGGTCGGCCTGCGCGGCGGACGCCCGCATGTGGCGTTCGTACCGAAGAAGGAGCAGCTGGCGACGGCGGCGTGAGGCGACGGTGGTCCGTACCGATGAACTTGGGTGCGGTGCGGACCACCGTGGGTCCTGGTGTCAGCGGCGGGGGAAGTCGTCAGTGCGCAACGTCAGGGCTGAGCCGGCGATGGTGAGGTCGATTTCCATGCCGAAGGTGGCGGTAAGTTCGCCCGTGTATTCGCCCTCCTTCGGATCCGTGTAGACATGGCACCTGCCGGTGTACGGATCCGCGATGACGTAGACGGGGATGCCGGCTGCGGCATATACGTCCTTCTTCGGGCCGTAGTCATTGGCGGCCGTGTCCTTCGAGATCACCTCGGCGATGAACTCCACGTCTGCGAAGTCCCATCGGCTACGGGCATCCTGCTTCGCGTCAGCGGCCAGCTTGACGACATCCGGGCAGAATCCGTTCAAGTACCCGGGAAAGTCGAACCGCACGTCGGACTTCAACTTCGCGGACCTGCCGAACGTGTCTTCCAGGGCCCACAGAAAGCGGCGGATGATCTCCCAATGGGTGTCCCGTTGTGGCGACATGTAAATGGCCCCCCCGACAATTTCGACCTTGTATCCCTCGGGGACGGGCATCTCTTCGAGCAACTCGAACATCTTGTCCAGAGTCAGCCCGTTGCTCTCCTCGGCCATGGCGATCCTGACGGTCTCTACGACGGCGGTCATCCTGGCGCTCCTCCCCGCTGCCGCGGGGTCGCGGCAGCCGCGCAGTACAACGATACGCACGGTGACCGGGTTACGTACGGTTTCGGATGGCTGGGGGACGGCGGGGAGACGGCTGGGGGACGGCTGGGAGACTCGGCCCCATGAGCAGGGGAGGTTCATGACCATGAGACTGTTCGCCGCCGTGCTGCCGCCCGCCGAAGCCGTCGAGGAATTGGCCCGTGCCGTGGACCGGCTGCGGGGGCTGCCCGGCGCCGATCGGCTGCGCTGGACCGGCCACGACGGCTGGCACTTCACGCTGGCCTTCATGGGGGAGGTCGAGGACGGGCTGCTGCCCGAACTGACCGAGCGGCTGGAGCGGGCCGCGCGGCGTACGGAGCCGTTCGCGCTCCGTATCCACGGAGGCGGACACTTCGGCGGGCGGGCCCTGTGGGCCGGGGCCGCCGGGGAGACCGGCGAATTGCGCCTTCTCGCGAAGCGCTCCGGCGCGGCGGCGCGGCGGGCCGGGGTGCCGATGGAGGAGCACCGCCGCTACCAGGCGCATCTGACGCTCGCGCGCAGCCGTGGCGGGCGTATGGACGCGCCTGGTGGTCGTACCGATGTGGCCGGTCGTACGGATGTGGATCTGGCGTTGTACGCGGACGCCCTCGACGCCTTCGACGGCACGCCCTGGGAGGTGGCCGAGCTGGTCCTCGTACGCAGCCGGCTGCCGGTCAGCGGGGTGCCGGGGGAGCAGCCGCGGTACGAGGCGGTCGTGCGCTGTCCCCTTGGCCGGTCCCGGCCGGGGGAGTCCGGGTAACCCGGACGTCGGCGCTGTCACCCCCGGCCGTTAACCTCGACGTGTGGACCCCAAAACCCGGAACCGCATCATGGCGGGCGTGCTTGTGCTGATGTTCGTGATCATCGCTGTGGCGGCCGCGGTCGGTTAGTCACCGGCCCCGGCCGCCGTCAGTCATGCTCCGTCGTCGGTCATGCTCCGTCGTCGTCCGACGTCATCCGTCGCCGGTACGGACCGATCGCCCGCGTACTACCAGGCGAAGGCCTCCGGCGACGGGCCGGTACCCGGGAAGATCTCGTCCAGCGAGGACAGGACCTCCTCCGACAGTTCGAGCTCGACCGCCCGCAGGGCGGACTCCAGCTGCTCCAGCGTCCGCGGGCCGACGATCGGGCCCGTCACCCCGGGCCGGGTCAGCAGCCAGGCCAGCGCCGTCTCGCCCGGGTCGATGCCGTGCTTGTCGAGCAGGTCCTCGTACGACTGGATCTGCGCCCGGATCTTCGTATCGGCGAGCCCGGCGCCCGAACGACCGGTGGTCGTGCGGGCGCCGCCGCCCTCGCGCTCCTTGCGGATCGCGCCGCCCAGCAGCCCGCTGCTCAGCGGTGACCAGGGGATGACCCCGAGGCCGTACTCCTGCGCGGCCGGGATGACCTCCATCTCGGCGCGGCGCTCGACCAGGTTGTACAGGCACTGCTCACTGACCAGACCGTACGAACCGAGCCTGTGGGCGGTTTCGTTGGTCTGGGCGATCTTCCAGCCGGGGAAGTTGGAGGACCCTGCGTAAAGGATCTTGCCCTGCTGGATCAGGGTGTCGATGGCCTGCCAGATCTCCTCGACCGGGGTGTCGCGGTCGATGTGGTGGAACTGGTAGAGATCGATGTGGTCGGTCTGGAGACGCTTGAGGCTGGCGTCGACCGCCCGGCGGATATTGAGGGCGGAGAGCTTGTCGTGGTTGGGCCACGCGGGGTCCTCGGCGGCCATGTTCGCGTAGACCTTGGTGGCGAGGACGACCTTGTCGCGGCGGTCGCCGCCCTTGGCGAACCAGGTGCCGAGGATCTCCTCGGTACGGCCCTTGTTCTCACCCCAGCCGTAGACATTGGCGGTATCGAAGAAATTGATGCCCGCGTCGAGCGCGGCGTCCATGATCGTGTGACCGTCGGCCTCATTGGTGAGCGGGCCGAAGTTCATCGTCCCGAGGACGAGTCGGCTTACCTTGAGTCCGGTGCGTCCGAGCTGCGTGTACTTCATGACTCCACAGCCAACGCGTTCGAGCGCGCTCGAAGCAACCCCTGCTGGGCCTTGTGGTCGTGTCCTCGCGTCCTTGTGTCTCCGGCCTTTCCGGCCGTGTCAGCTCATCATTCCGGCCGTCTCAGGTCGCGAACGCGTCGATCGCCGCCCGTACTTCGCGGCGTTCTTCCGCGCTGCCCTTGTGCCCCGCGTCCTCGATGACGATCAGCCGCGCGTCCGGCCAGGCGCGGGCCAGCTCCCATGCCGTGCCGAGGGGCGCGCTCAGATCGAAGCGGCCGTGCACCAGCACGCCGGGGATCCCCGCCAGCCGTCCCGCGTCGCGCAGCAGCGCGCCCTCGTCGAGCCAGGCGCCGTGCGAGAAGTAGTGCGCGCAGATCCGTACGACGGCGCGCCGCGCGGCGGCCTCCCGCTCGCCGAACGGATGGGCCGAGCCGTGCGGCTCCATGGAGAGCACGGCGTCCTCCCAGGCGCACCAGTCGGCCGTGGCCTGTTCCCGTACGGCGGGGTCGGGATGCTCCGTCAGCCGGGCGTAGGCGGCGACGAGATCGGCGGTGCGCGCGCCGAGCCCGGCCTCCGGGACGCCCGCGCGGAAGCGGTCGTGCTGCTCGGGGAAGATCTGTCCGACGCCTCCGTACAGCCAGTCGATCTCCGACCGCCGGGTGGTGGTGACGCCGGCGATGACGATCTCGGAGACGCGTTCGGGGTGCCGCTCGGCGTACGCGAGGATCAGTGTCGAGCCCCAGGAGCCGCCGAACAGCAGCCAGCGGTCGATTCCCAGATGGACCCGCAACCGTTCCATGTCGGCGATGAGATGGTCGGTCGTGTTGTGGCGCATATCGGCGGCCGGGTCGCTCGCGTGCGGGGTGCTGCGTCCGCAGTTGCGCTGGTCGAACAGGACGGTGCGGTAGCGCGCGGGGTCGAAGAACCGCCGGGAGCGCGGGCCGGCCCCTGATCCGGGACCGCCGTGGACGACGAGCGCGGGCTTGCCTTGGGGATTGCCGCAGACCTCCCAGTGGACGAGGTTGCCGTCGCCGACGTCGAGCATGCCCTGGTCGTAGGGCTCGATGGGCGGGTAGAGCGGGTCGGGTGACTGGGGCTGGGGCGGGTTCGCGGCCTGGGCTGGGTTCTCGGCCGGGGACGGGTTCTCGGCTCGGGGCATGGGGTGGGCTCCCTGGGTGCGGCGCGCGGGGCGCGGATCGTTCGGTGGTGTCGGCGCCGACCTTACAGATACAACAGCCCTGTTACATTTTCTTTTATGACTTCAGACAGCCCCGGTCCGTATGGCGCGCGAGGTGCGCGCGTTCCACCGGGCCCTCCGGGTCCCGAACTGCTCGGGACCCGGCTACGGCATCTCCTCGACCGTCTGGACGCCGGGGTCGAGGCTGTCTATGCGGATCTCGGCATGGACGGCTTCCGCCCCCGCTACACCCCGGTCGCCCGCGTCCTGGCCGCCGCTCCGGGACCGTGCTCCATCCGCGAACTGGCGCAGGCGACCGGGGTGACGCACTCCGCGGCGAGTCAGACGGTCGCGCAGATGGCCAAGGACGGCCTGGTCGTCCTGGCTCCGGGCGATGACGCCCGGCGGCGCATGGTACGGCTGACACCCTGGGCGGAGGAGCTGCTTCCGGCGCTGAACGCCGAGTGGGAGGCGACCTCGGCCGCGGCGGCGGAGTTCGAGGCGGAGCTGTCGTACCCACTGAGCCGGCTGATCGGCGAGGCGCTGGAGGCGCTGGACCGCCGCCCAATGCGACAACGGATCGCGGACCGGGCGGCTTTGGGCACGGACGCGGGCGCGGATGCGGACTCGGGTACACCCGGGCGGCGACGCGCGCCGGGTGGTCGGCGTGAGGTGAGGACCGAGGGGTAGTCGGGGTGGGCCGGGGTTGATCATGGCGGGTGGGGGCCGCCCCTGATCTTTGAGTGTCGCGGTTGCGGGTCGGGGGTCAAGGGCGCTCCTTCGTCGCGTCGGCAAGCCGATGACCTCCGGTCACCCTTGACACCCGCCCCTCCACCGCAAGTGCAGCTTTGAGGGGGGCGGCCCGGGGGGAGGGGCCCCCGGGGAGGCTCCCTTTCTGTCGGGGTCTGTTGCCGACCGCAGGTCGGTGGGTGGGGCGCGGGAGTGGAGTGGGGCGGCCCGGCCCCGGCTCGGCGGGCTGGTGTGGGTGGGTGGTTGGGACTCATGCCCCGCTGTGAGGGTCTGTTGTCGGGTGACACCTGTTAGCTGAGGTGGACGGGCCTGCCACCTGCCCCCAATGTCCCCTTTTGGAAGGGGCTTTGGGGAGGGCTCCGGCGGGTCATGTGTCCGGAGTTCGGTTAACCGGGCCCCATGACACATCACTCACTCCGACCGGTCCAATCAGTGCCTCGACAGTCACACCCGCCCCACCGCCCTGGGGTGCGTGAGCAGAGGGGCGGGTGTGACTCATGGGGCGGCCAATGGGCCAGTCGGAGCCGGTGATGCGTCGTGGGAACGACTTAACTGGACTCAGGACGCATGACCGGCCGAGGAGCCCTGGAACAGTCCGCCGAACTGGGACATAGGGGATGGGTCGAGGATTCGCCCACCTCCGTCGACAGGTGTCACCCGACAACGGACCCGCACAGCGGGGCATGAGTCCCAACTACCCACCCACGCCTGCTCGCTGAGCCGGTGCCGGGCCGCCCCATTCCACTGCCGCGCGCCCCGCAGGGCCCACCCACCCGAAAGCCGGGAACCGGTCCCGGCGCATGGGTGCTTCCCCGGGGACCCTTCCCCCCGGGCCGCCCCCCTCAAAGCTGCACTTGCGGTGGAGGGGCGGGGGTCAAGGGTGGAGCGAAGCGGAATCGGCGCAGCCGACGCGACGAAGGAGCGCCCTTGATACCCGGCCCGCAACCGCGAAACTGAAACCTAGGGGCGGCCCCCACCCGCCATGTCCGACTCTGGCCCACCCCGACTACCCCTCGGCACGAACCCGCACCCCTACCTCTCCAACCACCCCGCCGCGTCAAGCTGGAATGCCTGGGGTGGGGTTACCGCGCGGAGGTCCGACTCCATGGCTTGGACGCGGTCCCGGCCCAGCGTTTCGGCCCAGTCGTCGCGTAGGCGGTCGAAGATCGCTGCCGAGCGGGCGAGGGCGTCGAGGCCGTGTGGGGTGAGGTGGACCAGCTTGCGGCGGGCGTCCGCCGGGTCGTCGGTGCGTACCGCGTAGCCCAAGGACTCCAGGCGGTCGACCGTCTTGCCCGCGGCTTGCTTGGAGACGCCGAGGCGGCGGCCGATCGTGACCGCCGTGGCGCCGTCCCGGCCGATGGCCTGCATGGCGAAGCCATGGGCCGGCCGTACGTCCGGGTGGCCCTGGCGGGCCAGTTCGGCATGCAACTGGTCGATCAGGGACCGGAATCCAGCGAAGAGCAGCAGGGGCAGCTCAAAGCCGGGCGTGTCCCGGGCGTCGTCCCGGGCTCCGTCGTCCGCGCGCTCAGCCATTGCGAAACCCGACAACCCGGTTTACCTTTTTACCGTCAACCATGTTGTCCATCCTATCGAGGAGCGCCCTCCGCATGTCCTCCCGCTTCATTGACCACACCCTCGAATCCGCGCCCGCCGCCTCCCGTCGCGCCATCGAGGCCACTACCCACCATCTGGGCTTTCTGCCGTCCGCCGTCGCCCGTCTCGCTACCTCGCCGCAGTTGCTCGACGGCTTTCAGAAGCTCACGGGTCTCTTCGATTCCACGACGCTCGACCCACTCGCGCGTGAGGTCATCGTCATGACCGTCGCCGTACGCAACGCATGCCATCTCTGTGTCGTCATACACACCGGGAAGCTCAGGGCGCTCGGCGCCCGTGACGAGCTGATCGACGCGCTGCGGGAGCAGCACCCGGAGCGGCCCTTGCCGGACGAACGCCTCGAAGCCGTAAGGCAGTTCACCCTCGCCGTTCTCGCGACCGCCGGGGGCGTCGACGACGAGACGCTTGACGCCTTTCTCGCGCATGGATACACCGAGCGCAACGCCCTGGAAGTCGTCCTCGGCATCGGCGCGTACACGCTGTCGACCCTGGCGAACCGACTCACCCGGGCACCGATCGACCCGGGGTTCGGGGCGGAGCCCGCGCTCGCCTGAATGCGGACCGGCCATCCGGACCGGCTGCCCGAACCGGCCATACCGGCAGGCCGGCGCAAGCGGGGATGGCAGTCTTGACGCATGCGTTCGCTTCCGCGCCACCTCGGCCCGCGTGTTTCCGGTGTCATCGCCGCCGTCCTGCTGATGACAGCCTCCGCGGTGGTGTTCGCGCCCGCCGTCACCCCCGCCGCGGCGGCCGACGAGGGGGCGCCCGACCAGAGCTTCACGATCAAGGACCCGAGGATCACCGAGTCCAGCGGTCTGGCCGCCAGCCGAACCCATCCCGGCGTCTACTGGACACACAACGACAGCGGCTATGGGCCCCAGATCTATGCCGTGGACTCCAGGACCGGTGAGACGGTCGCGACGCTCACCCTCGAAGGCATCGGCAAACCCCGGGATGTAGAGGCCATCTCCATGGGTCCCGATGGGAATGTGTATGTCGGCGATATCGGCGACAATCTGAACGGCACCTGGGATCACGTGTGGATCTACCGCTTCCCCGAGCCCAAGCAGCTCAAGGACGCGACGGTACGCGCCACACAGTTCACGGTGAAGTACGCCGACGGGCCGCGCGACGCCGAGTCGATGATGGTCGACCCCAAGACCGGGCGGGTCTATATCGCCTCGAAGAACGAGGACGGCGGCGGTCTGTACGAGGGTCCGGCGGAGCTGACCTCGTCCGGGACGAACACCTTCCGGCGGGTCGATGACGTGCCCTGGGTGACGGACGGGGCGTTCTCGCCGGACGGCAAGGAGCTGGTGCTGCGCTCGTACTTCAGTGCGCGTGCCTATGTGTGGCAGAACGGCCGGCTGGGCAAGGAGAGCCGGATCAGCGCGCCGTTCCAGCGGCAGGCCGAGTCGGTGACCTATACGGCGGACGGCAAGGCGCTGATGTTCGGCACCGAGGGCGAGAAGAGCGGGGTCGTACGCGTGGACCTGGACAAGGGCACCGACGGCGACTCGTCCTCCGGGGGCAACTCCTCCTCCGGAAGCGGGAATTCCTCGTCGGGCGGGGCCGCGAACGGGGGTACGGCCGATGGCGCGGGCGCCGGCGAGAACCAAGGGAACGCCACTCTCGGCGCGATCATCGTCATCGGTGGGGCCGCACTGGTCTTCGCCTTCAAGCGACTGCGCCGGAAGGGCTGAGGCGGAGCACCGGCCGCGTCCCGTCCCCCGGCGTCCCGGCGTCCTTCATCCCGGCGTACCGCGTCCCGTCGTCTTCCGTCCCGCCGTCTCCTGCTCCGCCGTCTCCCGTTCCCGTTCCCGCTCCGCCTCAGCCTCCGCCGCACGTCGTTCGACCAGCACCTCCAAGCCGTCGAGGATCCGCTGGAGCCCGAACTCGAAGTGGTCGAATTCGGGGCCGAACGCCTCCACGGACAGCGAGGCCATGACCGGATACACCCCGCTGTTCATGGCGTTCGACAGAACGGGCTCCTGAGCCTGCCAGAACTCCTCGTCGGTGATGCCCGACTTCTTCTCCGCCTCGATGGCGTGGACTTGTGTACGGGCGATCCCGGTCACATAGCCCTCGATCATGATGATCACCGAGATCAGTTCCGGGTCGCTCAGTCCCATTCCCTTGATGGCGGAAAGCGTCTTCTCCAGCCCATTGACCGAGTTGGGGCCGAGGACCGGCCTGGCCTGGTTCACGGAGAGCAGCCAGGGATGGCGCTGGTGGAGCGCGAGCGTGGCGCGCGCCAGCGCCTCGGTGGCGGACCGCCAGCCTGATGCGGTGCCGGGGCTTTCGGCCGGCGCGGCCGTCTCGCCCTGTACCTGGTTCAGCATCAGATCGATCAGCTCGCCCTTGCCGGGCACGTACCGGTAGAGCGACATGGTGCCCGTACCCAGCTCGGTGGAGAGCCGGCGCATCGAGACGGCGTCCAGGCCCTCGGCGTCCGCGAGCGCGACGGCGGTCGTGACTATCCGGTCGAGCGTGAGGCCGGGTTTGGGGCCGCGGCTGGGGCGTTCGCCCGATCCCCAGAGCAGTTCGAGACTGCGTGCGACGTTGCCGCTGCCGGTCGATTCCGTCGATGTCATGGGCTCAGCGTAATCCCCTGGAAAGAAAATGGGTACGGTGTACTCTCATGTGGGTACGCTGTACTCAGTTGATCGACGGCTTGCCTGGGAGGGGCTGTGAACGAACACGCCGTGCTGGCGGAGGCGATCCAGAAGAGGTACGGGGAGAAAGGGGGGAGAGGGAAAAAGAGCGGGAAGAAGGGGGAGAGTGCGGGGACGTACGCACTCGACGGCTTCGACCTCGCCGTGCGCAGAGGCACCGTACATGGGCTGCTCGGGCCCAATGGCGCGGGCAAGACCACCGCGGTTCGGGTGCTGGCGACCCTGCTGCGGTTCGACGGCGGGCGGGCGGAGGTGGCGGGCGTCGATGTGGCGCGCGATCCCCGGGGGGTGCGGAGCAGGATCGGCCTCGCCGGGCAGTACGCGGCGGTCGACGAGATCCTGACCGGCCGGCAGAACCTGGAGATGTTCGGCCGCCTCTTCCATCTCGGCTCACGGCGGGCCGCGCTGCGCGCGGGTGAGTTGTTGGAGCAGTTCGATCTGGTGGAGGCGGGCGACAAGGGCGTCGGTGAGTACAGCGGGGGGATGAGGCGGCGCCTGGACCTGGCCGCGTCGATGATCCTCGCCCCGCAGGTCCTCTTCCTCGACGAGCCGACGACCGGTCTCGACCCGCGCGGGCGCGGTGAGGTCTGGGACGCGGTCCGGGCCCTGGTGGCGGGTGGCACGACCGTACTGCTCACCACGCAGTATCTGGACGAGGCGGACAAGCTCGCGTCCCGCATCACGGTCATCGACCAGGGGCGGGCGATCGCGGACGACAGCCCGGCCGAGCTGAAGAACACCGTGGGCGGCGACCGTATCGAGGTCGTGGTGGCGGAGCGTGCGGACATACCGGTGGCGGTCGAGGCGGTGGCGCGGGTGGCCGACGCGGCGGTGGAGACGGACGAGGCGGCCCGCCGGGTGCACGCGGCGGTGAGCGACCGGGTGGCCGCGCTGACGGAGGTGGCGCGGGCGCTTCAGGACCGGGGGACGGCGGTGGAGGACATCGGGCTGCGCAGGCCCAGCCTCGACGATGTGTTCCTCCGGCTGACCGGACGCCGTACGGGCGCCGGCGCCGATATCGCCGCCGGCTCGGACGGAGGCCAGGGCGGGGGCCGGGACGGAGGTCCGGACGGGGACATGTCCGGGGACCTGAAGGAGGGGGTGGCGGCATGAGTGCCGTGCTGGATCTGGAGACCGGGAGCGATTACGGAAGCGGTCATGGCCGGGCGTACTGGGCGGTGTCCGACTGCTGGAATGTCGTACGGCGGGGGCTTACGCACTATCAGCGCCAACCGGTCTATATCGTCTGGCAGTTGGGCTTCCCGATCGTCTCCGTGCCGCTGTACGGGTATGTCTTCGGCAGCGCCATGATGGTGCCGGGGGGCGGCGACTACCGGGAGTTCCTGATGCCCGGGATGTTCGCGATGACGATGGCCTTCGGCTTTATGAACACGGCGACGGCGGTGGTCACCGACAGCGTCAAGGGGGTCATCGACCGGTTCCGGTCGATGCCGATGGCCCCGTCGGCGGTGGTCACGGGCCGGGGGGTCGGCGATCTGCTCACGGCGGTCGCGGAGCTGGGGATCCTGGCCGTGACGGCGTTCGTGATCGGCTGGCGGTGGGACAGCGGGTTCCTGGGCGCGCTCGGGGCCTTCGGACTGCTGCTTCTTCTGCGCTTCTCGCTGATATGGGTGGGGGTATGGCTGGGCCTGCTGCTGCCCGGCCCGGAAGCGGCCGGGAACCTCTTCGTGGTCGCCTTTCCGCTCACGATGATCTCCAGCGTCTTCGTGGCGCCCTCGCTGATGCCGGACTGGCTGGGCACCGTGGCCGCGTGGAACCCGGTGTCCTCGACGGTGACGGCGACGCGCGAGCTGTTCGGCAATCCGGTGGCGAGCGGCGGCACCTGGCCGGAGGACCATGCCTTGCTGCTGTCGGTGGCCTGGCCGCTGGCGCTGACGGCGGTGTTCGTGCCGCTGGCGGTACGGAGGTTTCAGCGGCTGAGCAGATGAGTGTGTAGCGGAGGACGCGCTACGGGGGGCATGCGACGGCCCCGGCGCGGTGTGCGTGCGCCGGGGCCCGGGAAGCAGCGAGCCGAACCGCCGAGATCCGTGGGAGCCCGTCGAATCCCCCGGGATCCTGCAGGCCCGGGGGATCCGGACGGTCAGAGGCGTTCGATCACGTAGTCGACGCACTCGGTCAGCGCCGTGATGTCCGCCGGGTCGATCGCCGGGAACATCGCCACGCGCAGCTGGTTGCGGCCCAGCTTGCGGTAGGGCTCGGTGTCGACGATGCCGTTGGCGCGCAGCGTCTTGGCCACGGCCGCCGCGTCGATCTCGTCCGCGAAGTCGATCGTGCCGATGACCTGCGAGCGCTTCGCCGGGTCGACCACGAACGGGGTCGCGTACTTGGACGCGTCGGCCCATCCGTAGAGCGCCCGGGCGGAGGTGGCGGTGCGGCGGACCGACCAGTCCAGGCCGCCCTGGGAGTTGAGCCAGGTGAGCTGCTCGTTGAGCAGGAAGAGCGTGGCCAGCGCCGGGGTGTTGTACGTCTGGTTCTTCAGCGAGTTGTCGATCGCCGTCGGCAGCGAGAAGAACTCGGGGACATGGCGTCCCGAGGCGTGGACGCGAGCGGCGCGCTCCAGCGCGGCGGGCGAGAAGACGCCGATCCACAGGCCGCCGTCGGAGGCGAAGGACTTCTGCGGGGCGAAGTAGTAGACGTCCGTCTCGGTGATGTCGACGGGCAGCCCGCCCGCGCCGGAGGTCGCGTCGACCAGGACGAGTGACCCCTCGTCGGCGCCCGCGACGCGCTTGATCGGGGCCGCGACACCCGTGGAGGTCTCGTTGTGGGTGAACGCGTAGACGTCGACGCCCGCCTCGGCCTTCGGGTCCGGGTGCGAGCCGGGGTCGGCGGCGATGACGGTCGGGTCGGCCAGCCACGGCGCGAGCTTCGCGGCCTTGGCGAACTTGGAGGAGAACTCACCGAAGGAGAGGTGCTGTGATTTGTTCTCGATCAGACCGTGCGTCGCGATGTCCCAGAAGGCGGTGGAGCCGCCATTGCCCAGGATCACCTCGTAGCCCTCGGGGAGCTCGAACAGGCTCCGTACGCCCTCGCGCACCGCGCCGACCAGGTTCTTGACCGGGGCCTGGCGATGGGATGTGCCGAGGAGCGACGTACCGGTGGCGGCCAGCGCGTCCACCGCCTCCGTCCGCACCTTGGAGGGGCCTGCGCCGAAACGGCCGTCGGCGGGCTTGATGTCAGCGGGAATCTCGATATCGGCCACGGGCCGGAGCGTAGTCGCTCGCCCGGCGCGCCCGATAACCGTGTCCGTCGGGTGAGACACGGTGAGACACCCGTCCGGGCGGCGGGAAGGGGGGTACAACGGCCGGGCTCGTGTCCTCGCCACCCCCGCTCCACCGCCAGAGCTTCACCCGTAGGGAGTACGAGGGCGTCAGGGAGTCGCCCCCGTGGCCGCGGCTCTCTTCTCGGACAGGGCGTGGAGGTACTCGATGAGCGTGATCAGTACGTACTTGCTGGACGAGCGGTCCCGCGCGTCGCACTCCACCAGCGGCACGTCCGGCGCCAGAACGAGCGCCGCGCGGATCTCCTCCTCGGTGTGGACGGGCCCGCCGAAGTCGTTGCAGGCCACGATGAAGGGAATGCCGTGGTGCTCCAGCCGGTCGATCGCGTACCAGGAGTCGGAGAGACGGCGGGTGTCGACGAGCACGACGGCGCCGAGCGTGCCGGTGAAGAGCCGGTCCCAGAGATACCAAAAACGTTCCTGCCCGGGGGCGCCGAAGAGATAGAGCACCGAGCGCGCGTCCAGGGAGATCCGGCCGAAGTCGAAGGCGACGGTGGTCGTGTTCTTCCGCTGGAGGCCGTCGAGCCCGGCGAGTCCGCTGAGGTCCTGGCCCATGTGCCCCATCGCCTCCTCGGTGTTGAGGGGACGGATCTCGCTGACGGAACGGACCATGGTCGTCTTGCCGACAGCGAAGCCGCCGACGATGACGATCTTCAGACCGTTGTCGGCGGTGCTGGGCAGGGCCTGCCGGGCCGTTGACGGGCCTGAGGCCCGTTCGGAGGTTGCGGAGTCCAACGCGCACCTGCTCCAGGATGTGGGGATCGGGAAGGCGGTCGGCCGCCCGGGCCATGCGGGGTGAGGGGCGCGGGCGCTGTTGGATATTGCTCAAACGGTGGCCACTATATGAGAATTGACGATCAATTTGGGAGGTTCATGTTTCCTTTCTTTGCTGTTCCGGGAGCGGCGAATCAGGAAGAACCGGGACGGTGAGTACGGCGGGGGCATGCTGGGTTCATGGCTGAGCGCGATACGCGGAATCTGCGGGATGCACGCAACGCACGGGAAGCGACGGCACGGGCAGCGGACGGGGCGTCGGCAACGGACGCGGCAACGGACGCGGCACCGGCCACGGAAGTGGCCGCGGCGCTGACGGCCGCCGTGCGCGGAGAGGTCGATTTCGGCGCGGCGGCCAGAGCGCTGACGACCATGGACGCGTCCAACTACCGGCGGGTGCCGGTCGGAGTCGTCGCCCCGCGTGACGCGGCGGATGTGGCGGCGGCGCTCGCGGTCTGCCGTACATACGGGGTGCCGGTGGTGCCGCGCGGCGCCGGGACCTCCATCGCGGGAAACGCCACGGGTCTGGGCGTGGTGCTCGACCTCACCCGCCATCTGCGGTCGATCGTGTCCGTGGACCCGGAGGCGCGCACGGCGGTCGTCCAGCCGGGCGTGGTCCTGGACACGCTGCGCGAGGCCGCCCGGCCGTACGGGCTGACCTTCGGACCCGATCCGTCCACGCACAGCCGGTGCACGCTCGGCGGGATGATCGGCAACAACTCGTGCGGAGCGCACTCGGTGGCCTGGGGCACGACGGCCGACAATGTCCACGAGCTGTCGGTGATCACCTACGGCGGCGACACATCCCGCCTCGGCAAGGGCTGGGACGGCGCCCCGGCCGGGGCGCGCGAGCTGGTCGAGTCCCATCTCGCGCCGCTGCGTACGGGCTTTCCCGCCGGGCTGCCCCGGCGGATCTCCGGATACGCGCTGGACGCGCTGCTGCCCGAGGCCGGCACCGATCTGGCCCGCGCCTTCTGCGGCAGCGAGGGCACGCTCGGGGTCGTCACCGAAGCGACGGTACGGCTCGTCGAGTCGCCCCCGGCCCGCGCCCTGGCCGTCCTCGGCTATCCGGACGAGAGCGCCGCCGCCGAAGCCGCGGCCGGGCTGCTCCCGTACGGTCCGCTGACCGTCGAGGGCATGTCCGAGGACCTTGTGCGCGTACGGGGCGACGGCGGGCACGGACTGCCGCGCGGCGGGGCCTGGCTGTTCGTGGAGACGGGCGGTACGACGCCCGGCGAGGCGCGGGCCGCCGCCACCGCGATCCTCCGGGCGGCCGACGCGCTGGAGGGGACGGTCGTGGCCGACCCGGCCGGGCAGCGGGCGCTGTGGCGCGTACGGGAGGACGCGGCCGGAACCGCGACCCGGATGCCCGACGGCACGGAGGCGTGGCCCGGCTGGGAGGACTGCGCGGTGCCGCCCGCCCGGCTCGGCGCGTATCTGCGCGACTTCCGCGCGCTGCTCGCGGAACACGGCCTGCGCGGCACGCCCTACGGGCACTTCGGCGACGGCTGCATCTATGTCCGTATCGACTTCGATCTGCTGTCCGACGACGGCGTACGGCGCTTCCGGCGGTTCTCGGAGGAGGTGGCGTCGCTGGTCGTCGCGCACGGCGGCTCGCTCTCGGGCGAGCACGGCGACGGACTGGCCCGTTCGGAGCTGCTGCCGAAGATGTACGGGGACGAACTGGTCGGGCTCTTCGGCCGGTTCAAGGACCTGTGGGACCCGGCGGGCGGGATGAACCCGGGCGTGCTGGCCCGCCCGGCCCGCCTCGACGAGAATCTGCGCTTCGCGGTGCTGCCGCGCGACCGTGTCGAGGTCGCGTTCGGCTATCCGCACGACGGGCCGGGCGGAGGGGACTTCTCGGCGGCCGTACGCAGGTGTGTGGGGGTCGCCAAGTGCCGCGTGGGCGGACCCGGTTCGGGAGCGGGAGCGGTGGCAGGGGCAGGGGGAGGGGCGAGTTCGGGGCCGGGGGTGATGTGCCCGTCGTTCCGTGCGACGGGCGAGGAACAGCACTCCACACGCGGCCGCGCCCGGCTGCTCCACGAAATGCTCGCGGGCGAGGTGGTGACGGACGGCTGGCGCTCGACAGAGGTACGGGACGCGCTGGACCTCTGTCTGTCCTGCAAGGGCTGCCGCAGCGACTGCCCGGTGGGCGTGGACATGGCCACGTACAAGGCGGAGTTCCTGCACCACCACTACGCGGGCCGGCTGCGGCCCGCCGCGCACTACGCGATGGGCATGCTGCCGCGCTGGCTGCGGCCGGCGGCGCCGTTCGCGCGGGTGCTGAACGCGGCGGCGCGGGTGCCCCCGCTGGCGTCGCTCGCCAAGCGGCTGGGGGGCATCGCCCCGGAGCGTACGATTCCGCGGCTGGCGCCCGAGCCCTTCGGACGGTGGCTGGGGCGGCATGTGAAGGCCCGTACGGAGGTCTTCGCGCGCAGCCGTTCGGCGGTGCTGTGGCCGGACACCTTCACCGAGTATCTGACGCCGTCGGTGGGCCGGGCGGCGGTACGGGTGTTCGAGGCGGCCGGGATCGGTGTCGTGGCGCCGCCGCGGGCAGGACGGATCTGCTGCGGGCTGACCTATGTCTCGACGGGCCAGCTCGACCGGGCGCGTACGGTCATGCGCCGGGCACTGGACCTGATGGAACCGCTGCTCGACGCGGGGCTGCCGGTCGTCGTCCTGGAACCGAGCTGCGCGGGCGCGCTCGCCACGGACCTGCCGGAACTGCTCGGAGACGACCCGCGCGCGGCGCGGCTGGCCGCGTCCGTACGGACCTTCGCCCAGGCCCTGGAGGAGTGCGCGCCGAGGTGGCGACCGCCTCGTCTGGACCGTCCGGTCACCGGTCAGACGCACTGCCACCAGCACGCGGTCCTGGGCGACGAGGCGGACCGGCGGCTGCGTGCGCGCGCGGGCCTGACCGGTGAGCTGAGCGGCGGCTGCTGCGGTCTGGCGGGCAACTTCGGGTTCGAGCGCGGCCATTACGACGTCTCGGTGGCCTGCGCGGAGGACCAGCTGCTGCCGTCGGTGCGGGCGGCCGGAAAGGGAGCGGAGATCCTGGCGGACGGCTTCTCGTGCCGTACCCAACTGGCGCAGCTGGGCGGCCACCGGGCGCGGCATCTGGCAGAGGTGCTCGCGGAGGCGTTGCAGCGGGAACCGGAATCGGAAGGGGCGCCGGAGGGATCGACGGAGAGGCCGGCCGAGGGGCGGTGACGGGAGGCGCGGTGACGGTGGTGTCCGCGCTCTGAACCGCCTGGCGCCTCGGCCGGCCGCTGTGCTCGCGCACGTACGCGTCAGCTTGAGGTGGGTCGTCGCCTGCGCGTCGCGGAGACCAGGCTCGCCCCCGCGATGACGGCCGCGCCGGCGACTCCGGCGACGACCGACGGGTTGGGGCCCGTGGAGGCCAGGGCCGCGTCGGGCTCTCCGCCCGCCGCCCGGGACCGCGCGGCGTCGAGGATCAGATCGGTGACGGCCCCGGGATCGGCCAGCATGGCGAGGTGCGGGGCGTTGATCTCGACCGTATGGGAGCGGGCCCGCTTGGCCTCGAAACGCTCCAGCTCGGGGGAGATGGTCTTGTCCTGGGTGGAGACGAGGGCCCAGGAGGGGATGGTCTTCCAGGCGGCGGGGCCGGCCGTGTCGGCGAACGCCTGGGCGGCGATGGGGCGTTGCGTGGCGGCCAGTACCACGGTGGTGGCCTCGGACAGCGAGGCGGCGAACACCGCCCTGAACCGCTCGGGCTTGATGTAGAGATCGGTGCCGGTGGATCCGTCGGGCCGGGTGAACGGCACGGAGTTCGTGGCCGTACCGAGTTCGCTGCCCGGGAACTTGTCCGAAAGGACCGAGAGGACCTCGCCCCTGTCGGGCATCAGCGCGTTGATGTAGACAAGCGCCTTGACGTGCGGATTGCCGATGGCGGCGCCACTGATCACCGCGCCGGCGTAGGAGTGGGCGACCAGAACGATCGGGCCCTTGATGCTTCTGAGGAAGCTGGCTATGTACGCCGCGTCGCCGTGCAGGCCCCGCAGCGGATTGGCGGGTGCCATGACGAGGTAGCCGTCGTTCTGCAGGTTCGGGACGACCTCGCCCCAGCTCGACGCGTCGGCGAAGGCGCCGTGCACCAGCACGATCGTCGGTTTGGCGGCGGTGACGCCGCGGCTCGCGGAGTGGTCGGCGGCAGCGGCGGCGTCGGCGGCGGGGATGGCGTTGACGAGGGCCGTCGCGGTGAACATCGCGGCGAGGGCGCAAGCGTGGTGCGAACGTATCCGAGGGCCGGAACGCGGACCTCTCCTCGGGCCGGGCCGCGAACGTATCCGCCGCCCGGGGGTGGATGGCATGGGCATGTCTCTCTCTCCTCTTTTGAGACGGGTGAGGGCGAGTCGACATCAGTGTGTTCGTCCCCTGTGGAGGGGGGCGCGCGGTGGCGGGCATGCGGGTGAACGGGGCGAGATCCGGGGTTGGTCGGGCGCGGTGAGGCGCGCGGTGAGGTGCGCGGTCAGGCTCCCGAGGCCAGTTCGTGCGCGAGGGCCGCGAGATGGGGGATCGCCGGATGTGCGGCGCCCTCGCGCCAGACCAGGAAGACCTGGAGCGGCGGGGCATCGGGCAGGGGCCGGTAGGCGACCCCGGGGTGGGGGTGCACGGCGGCCGTCGAGGCGCCCGTGACGCCGATGCCGCGCGCCGCGGCGATGGTCGTCAGCCAGTCGTCGGTGTTGGTGACCGTGACGGTGGTCGCCGGACCCGCCCCCGGCGGCCACAGCGCCGGACTCGTCGTGCCCGAGACCCGGTTGACGATCAGCGGCTGGGTCACCAGATCCGCGAGCGTCAGGGAGGCGTGCCCGGCCAGCGGTCCATCGGCCGGGACCGCCGCGATCCGGGCCTCGGTGAACAGCAGCTCCGTGACCAGCCCGGGTGCCGCCACCGGGCCGCGCAGCAGCGCCGCGTCGACCTCGCCCCTGGCCAGCCCGGCCGTACGGTCGTCGATCCGCAGCAGTTCGAGCGGGGTCTCCGGCCGCTCCCGCTCCCAGCGGCGCAGCAGCGGCGTGGTGTACGGGCCGAAGGCCGACCAGGCGTGGCCGAGCCGGAGCGGCCTCCGGCGCAGCCGCTCCGCGTCGAGGGCATCGTCGAACGCGGCGACGGCGGAGGCCGCCCGGTCGCGGAAGGCGCGCCCCTCGGCGGTGAGCGCGAGATGGTGGGTGGAGCGCTCCGCGAGCCGTACGCCGAGATGCTTCTCCAGTGCGGCGAGGGTGCGGGAGACGGCGGGCTGGGTGAGATGCAGCCGGGCCGCCGCCCTGGTCACGCTGGACTCCTCGGCGATGGCGAGGAAGCAGCGGAGATGGCGCAGCTCAATGCTCATGCGTCCGGAGCATAACGGCAGCCCAATAAGTATTTCACGGGGTGTGGGCCGGGGTCGTAGCGTGACGGTGCGAGACAGTCGGACAAGTGCAGTATCTTGGACCACGGGTCCATTGAAGCGAACTGAGGGAGGGATCCGGTGGAAGAGCCGCGTACCGCTGCCGCCACTGACGCTGTGGCCGCTGTCGACGCTGCCGCCGCTGTCTCACTGCCGGAAGCCACCGGCGCCGTCCAGGCCACCGGCGCCGTCCAGGCCGTCGGGCCCGGCAAGGCCGTCGGCGGCAGGCGGAGCCTCGGACCCGTCGCCCTGGTCGTCGCGGGTGGGCTCTCCGTACAGTTCGGTGCCGCCATCGCCGTCCTGCTGATGCCCAGGACCGGCGCTCTCGGAATCGTCTCGCTGCGGCTCGCGCTCGCCGCGATCGTGCTGCTCGCGGTCTGCCGGCCCGCCCTGCGCGGCCACTCGCGCGCCGACTGGGGCACGGTGATCGCCTTCGGCGCCGCCATGGCCGCGATGAACTGCCTCTTCTACCAGGCGGCCGACCGTATCCCGCTCGGCGCGGCCGTCACCCTGGAAGTCATCGGGCCGCTCGCGCTCTCCGTGATCGTCTCGCGGCGGCTGGTCAACCTCCTGTGGGCGGGGCTCGCGCTCGGCGGTGTGCTGCTGCTCAGCGGCGGTGGCTTCGACCGGCTCGACCCGTTGGGCGCGGCATTCGCGCTCGGGGCGGGCGCCATGTGGGCCACATACATAGTCTTCAGCGCGCGCACCGGCCGACGCTTCCCGCAGGCCGACGGGCTGGCGCTGGCGATGGCGGTCGGCGCGCTGCTCGCCCTGCCGCTCGGCATCGTGGAGTCCGGCTCGAAACTGCTGGTGCCCTCCACGCTCGGGCTCGCCCTCGCGGTCGCGCTGATGTCCTCCGTCCTCCCGTACACCCTCGAACTGCTCGCCCTGCGGCGGCTGCCCGCCCCCACCTTCGCCGTGCTGATGAGTCTGGAACCGGCCATAGCGGCGACCGCCGGATTCCTGGTTCTGCACCAGGCTCTCTCCGCCACCGACGCGCTGGCGATCGCGCTGGTCATCGTCGCGAGCATGGGCGCCGTACGTACCCAGATCGGGCGCGGGAACCCCAAGCCCGCCCCCAAGCCCACGGGCAAGTCGGCCCGGGGCGAGGTCCGGTAACAGCAAAGCAAGCACGCTTGATTGTTTCTCCGGGCGCTGCCATGCTCCGGGGCACGCACACCGTCGTGCCCCGAGGGGAGCGCATTCGTGTCCGACTCCGGCTCTGCCGAAGTGTTCGGTGATCTGCACAGCGAGAGCGAGGAACTCGACCGGCTGGTCGCCCCACTGGAGCCCGGGAGATGGCTTCTCGCGACCCCGTCGCCCGGTTGGTCCATCGCCCATCAGATCGCCCATCTGACCTGGACCGACTCCGCCGCGCTGCTCGCCCTGACCGACCCGGGGTCCTTCGCCGCCGAGTCCGGCAAGGCCCTGGCCGCCCCCGACACCTTCGTCGACGAGGGCGCGGCGGCCGGCGCCGTACTTCCGCCCGCCGAGCTGCTCGCCCGATGGCGCGACGGGCGCGCGCGGCTGCACCGGGCCCTGCGCGGGGCGCCGCCCGGCGGGCGCTTCCCCTGGTACGGGCCGCCGATGAGCGCCGCCTCGATGGCGACCGCACGGCTGATGGAGACCTGGGCGCACGGCCAGGACATCGCGGACGCGCTCGGCGTACGCCGCGAGCCGACCGCGCGGCTGCGCCATGTGGCGTGGATCGGCGTACGGGCCCGTGACTACGCCTACGCCGTACGGGCCCGTGACTACGCCTACGCCGTACGGGGCGAGCAGCCGCCCGCCGGTCCGTTCCGTATCGAACTGACCGGCCCAGGCGGCGAGTTGTGGACGTACGGCCCCGAGGACGCGGCCCAGCGCGTGACCGGGCCCGCGCTCGACTTCTGTCTGCTGGTGACCCAGCGGGCGCACCGCGCGGATCTCGCCGTACGGGCCGAGGGCCCCGACGCCGACGCGTGGCTGGACATCGCGCAGGCCTTCGCCGGACCGGCGGGCCCCGGCCGGGCGCCCAAGGGGGCCCGATGACCGTCGGTTCCCCGGCTGCTTCCCCGCCCGGCGTGCTGCGGATCGGGAACGCCTCCGGCTTCTACGGCGACCGCTTCGACGCGCTGCGCGAGATGCTCACGGGCGGTCCGCTCGATGTCCTCACCGGCGACTATCTCGCCGAGCTGACCATGCTCATCCTCGGCAGGGACCGGCGGAAGAACCCGGACACGGGCTATGCGAAGACGTTCCTGCGGCAGCTGGAGGAGGGCCTTGGACTCGCCCATGAGCGGGGCGTCAGGATCGTCACCAACGCGGGCGGACTGAACCCGGCCGGACTCGCCGCCGCCGTACGCGCGCTGGCCGCGCGGGTGGGCGTGCCCGTACGGGTCGCCCATGTCGAAGGGGACGATCTCCTCGCCCGGGGCGGCTGGGGCGACGGCGTCCTCACCGCCAACGCCTACCTCGGCGGCGCCGGAATCGCCGCCTGTCTGCGGGCCGGTGCCGATGTCGTGATCACCGGACGCGTGACGGACGCGGCGCTGGTGACCGGGCCCGCCGCCGCGCACTTCGGCTGGGACCCCGGCCACCCCGACCGCCCCGGCGATCTCGACGCGCTCGCGGGCGCGGTCGTCGCCGGGCATGTGCTGGAGTGCGGTACGCAGGCGACCGGCGGGAACTACTCCTTCTTCACCCGGCACGACACATGCGGGCACGACACGCGCCGCCCCGGCTTTCCGCTCGCCGAGATCCACGCCGACGGCTCGGCGGTCATCACCAAGCACGACGGCACGGGCGGAATGGTCGACATCGGTACGGTCACCGCGCAGCTGCTGTACGAGACCGGCGGCGCCCGGTACGCGGGGCCCGATGCCACCGCGCGCCTCGACACCGTGCGGCTCGACCAGGACGGGCCCGACCGCGTCAGGATCTCCGGCGTACGGGGCGAGCCGCCGCCCCCGGCCCTCAAGGTCGGCCTCAACCGGCTCGGCGGGCTGCGCAACGAGATCGTCTTCGTCCTCACCGGCCTCGACATCGACGCCAAGGCCCGGCTGGTGCGCGGCCAGATGGAGGACGCGCTCGCCGGACGGCGCCCCGCCGAGGTCCGCTGGGAGCTGGCCCGTACGGACCGGCCGGACGCCGACACCGAGGAGACCGCCAGCGCCCTGCTGCGCCTCGTCGTGCGCGACAGCGATCCGGAGGCGGTGGGCCGGGCGGTCAGCGGGGCGGCGATCGAGCTGGCGCTCGGCAGCTACCCCGGGTTCCATGTCACCGCCCCGCCGGGCAACGGCGTGCCGTACGGGGTCTTCGAGGCGGCGTACGTGGACGCCTCCGACGTCGCCCACACGGCCGTGCTCCCCGACGGGCGGCGCCTGGCGGTGCCCGCTCCCTCACGTACCAAGGCACTTGAGCCGGTCCCGGCGCCCCCGCTGCCGGAACCCCTGCCCGCCGGTCTGCCCACCCGCCGCGCGCCCCTCGGGCTCGTCGTGGGCGCCCGCAGCGGCGACAAGGGCGGCGACGCCAACGTCGGTGTCTGGGCGAGGAGCGAGGACGGCTGGCGCTGGCTCGCCCATCAGCTGACGACCGACAGATTCCGGGAGCTGATCCCGGAAAGCCGGGAGTTGACCGTGGTCCGGCAGCTCCTGCCCCGGCTGCGCGCCGTCAACTTCACCGTCGAGGGGCTGCTCGGCGAGGGTGTCGCCGCCCAGGCCCGGTTCGATCCCCAGGCGAAGGCGCTCGGTGAGTGGCTGCGCGCCCGGTACGCCGATATCCCGGAGGTCCTGCTGTGACCGTGCTCCCCTCGGCCCTCGACACCGCGTCCGCCGACTACGGCGCCCACCGCGCCGCCATGCTCGGCAAGCTCGACGAACTGGCCGCCGAACACGCCAAGGCACTCGCGGGCGGCGGGGAGAAGTACACCGCCAGGCACCGGAAGCGCGGCAAGCTGCTCGCGCGCGAGCGGATCGAGCTGCTGCTCGACCCCGACACCCCGTTCCTCGAACTGTCCCCGCTCGCCGCCTGGGGCAGTGACTATCCGGTCGGCGCGTCCATGGTCACCGGGATCGGTGTGGTCGAGGGCGTCGAGTGTCTGATCACCGCCAACGATCCGACCGTACGCGGCGGCGCCTCCAACCCCTGGACGCTGAAGAAGGCCCTGCGCGCCAACGAGATCGCCTTCGCCAACCGGCTGCCCGTCATCAGCCTGGTCGAGTCCGGTGGCGCCGATCTCCCCTCCCAGAAGGAGATCTTCATCCCCGGCGGCGCGCTCTTCCGCGATCTCACCCGGCTCTCCGCCGCCGGTATTCCCACCGTCGCGGTCGTGTTCGGCAACTCCACGGCGGGCGGCGCGTACGTCCCCGGGATGTCCGACCACACCGTCATGATCAAGGAACGGTCGAAGGTCTTCCTCGGCGGCCCGCCCCTGGTGAAGATGGCCACCGGCGAGGAGAGCGACGACGAATCGCTCGGCGGCGCCGAGATGCACGCCCGCACGTCCGGGCTCGCCGACCACTATGCGCTGGACGAACAGGACGCGATCCGGCGCGCGCGGCGGATCGTCGCCCGGCTCAACTGGCGCAAGGCACACCCCGATCCGGGCCCGGCCGAGCCGCCGAAGTACGACGAGGACGAACTGCTCGGCATCGTCCCCGGCGATCTGAAGATCCCCTTCGATCCGCGCGAGGTCATCGCGAGGATCGTGGACGGCTCGGACTTCGACGAGTTCAAACCGCTGTACGGGCCGAGCCTGGTGACCGGCTGGGCGCGGCTGCATGGCTACCCGGTGGGGGTGCTCGCCAACGCGCGGGGCGTGCTGTTCTCCGCCGAGTCGCAGAAGGCCGCGCAGTTCATCCAGCTCGCCAATCAGCGCGACATCCCCCTCGTCTTCCTGCACAACACCACGGGCTACATGGTCGGCAGGGAGTACGAGCAGGGCGGCATCATCAAGCACGGCGCGATGATGATCAACGCGGTCTCGAACTCGCGCGTCCCCCATCTGTCCGTGCTGATGGGGGCGTCGTACGGCGCCGGGCACTACGGCATGTGCGGTCGCGCGTACGACCCCCGCTTCCTCTTCGCCTGGCCCAGCGCCAAGTCCGCGGTGATGGGCCCGCAGCAGCTCGCCGGGGTCCTGTCGATCGTGGCGCGGGCCTCGGCGGCGGCGAAGGGGCAGCCATATGACGAAGGCGGGGACGCGGCGCTGCGCGCGATGGTGGAGCGGCAGATCGAGTCCGAGTCGCTGCCGGTGTTCCTCTCCGGGCGGCTGTACGACGACGGGGTCATCGACCCGCGCGACACCCGTACCGTCCTCGGCCTGTGCCTGTCCGCCGTCCACACCGCCCCGGTCGAGGGTGCCCGGGGCGGCTTCGGCGTCTTCCGGATGTGAGGTCCCAGATGATCGAGTCCTTGCTCGTCGCCAACCGGGGCGAGATCGCCTGCCGGGTCTTCCGGACCTGCCGCGAACGGGGGATCGCCACCGTCGCGGTCCACTCGGACGCCGACGCGGGCGCGCTGCACGTACGGGAGGCGGACGCGGCCGTACGACTGCCGGGGGCCGCGCCGGCCGACACCTATCTGCGCGGCGATCTGATCGTGAAGGCCGCGCTCGCGGCGGGCGCCGACGCGGTGCATCCGGGGTACGGCTTCCTCTCCGAGAACGCGGAGTTCGCGCGGGCGGTGCTGGACGCGGGCCTCGTCTGGGTCGGGCCGCCGCCGGACGCGATCGAGGCGATGGCGTCCAAGACCCGGGCGAAGGAGCTGATGGCGGCGGCGGGCGTTCCGCTGATGGCGGCGGTGGATCCGGCCGCCGCCACCGCGGCCGATCTGCCGCTGCTGCTGAAGGCGGCGGCGGGCGGCGGTGGCCGCGGTATGCGGATCGTGCGTGAACTCTCCTCGCTGGACGAGGAGTTGTCGGCCGCGTCGGCTGAGGCCGGGTCCGCGTTCGGGGACGGGGAGGTCTTCGCCGAGCCGTATGTGGAGCGCGGCAGACATGTGGAGGTGCAGATCCTGGCGGACGCGCACGGCACGGTGTGGGCGCTGGGCACCCGGGACTGCTCCCTGCAACGCAGACACCAGAAGGTGATCGAGGAGTGTCCGGCGCCCGGTCTCCCGGACGAGCTGTGTGCGGTACTGCGCGAGGCGGCCGTGGCCGCGGCCCGCGCGGTCGACTACCGGGGCGCGGGCACGGTCGAGTTCCTGATCTCGCCCGAGGGGCGGCCGTACTTCCTGGAGATGAACACCCGCCTCCAGGTCGAACACCCGGTGACGGAAGAGGTGTTCGGGCTGGATCTGGTGGCCCTGCAACTCGCCGTCGCGGAGGGCGCCGCGCTGCCCGCGCAGCCGCCGGCCGCCCAGGGGCACGCGGTGGAAGCGCGGCTCTACGCGGAGGATCCGACGGCGGGGTGGGCGCCTCAGACGGGGCGGCTGCACGCGCTGGAGGTGGCGGGTCAGCTGCCAGGACAGGCGGCGGGTCAGGTGCCCGGACAGGTGCCAGGGCAGGCGGCGGGCCGGGCGCCGGGGCCTGTTCCGACGGCCGCCTCCGTGCCACGCCTGCGCGTCGACACCGGCTACACGCACGGAGACACCATCGGGACGCACTACGACGCCATGCTCGCGAAGGTCATCGTCTGGGCCCCCACGCGCGCCGAGGCGCTGCGCGGGCTCCGCCACGCGCTGCGCCGCGCCCGGGTGCACGGCCCCGGCACCAACCGGGACCTGCTCGTACGGTCGCTCGCCCACCCCGACGTCACCGAAGCCCGGTTCGACACCGGCTTCTACGAACGGCATCTGGACGCGCTCACCACCCCCGTCCCCGGCGAGCGGCACGCCGCCGTCGCCGCCGCGCTCGCCGACGCGGCGACCCGTACCGCCAGCGGGGCGCTGCCCGCGCGGCTCGGCGGCTGGCGCAATGTGGGCACGCCCGCGCAGCGCAAGACGTACGGGGACCACGAGGTGCGCTACCGGGCCACCCGGGACGGTTTCGTGGTGGAGGCCGACGAAGGCGACGACGTACAGGTCGTCGCCGCGGCGCCGCACCGCGTCAGCCTCGACATCGGCGGTGTCGTACGGCACTTCGACGTCCGCGCGTACGGCGACGAGGTCCATGTGGACAGCGCCACCGGCGCGTACCGGCTGATCGCCCGGCCGCGGTTCGAGGAGACCGGCCACCGCACCCCGCCCGGATCGCTGCTCGCGCCGATGCCCGGGACCGTCGTACGGCTGGCTCCCGGGCTGGCCGAAGGCGCCCGGGTCACCGCCGGGCAGCCGCTCATCTGGCTGGAGGCCATGAAGATGGAGCACCGCGTCACCGCTCCCGGCTCCGGCACGCTCACCGCGCTCCATGCCGTCCCCGGCCGCCAGGTCGAGGTCGGCGCCCTGCTCGCCGTCGTCACCGATACCGACGTACAGGACGCCCAGGACGCCCAGGAGGAATCGTCACCATGAGTCACAGCAGTCACAGCAGCCATAGCAGTCCCAACGCGAGCAACAGCAGCATCATCGAGAGCGAAGAGCACACCGCGCTGCGCGCCGCCGTCGCCGCCCTCGGCCGCCGCCATGGCCGCGGATACGACCGCGAGACCCTGTGGCGCGAGGCCGGCAAGCTCGGCTACCTCGGCGTGAACCTCCCCGAGGAGTACGGCGGCGGAGGCGGCGGGATCACCGAACTCTCCCTGGTGTTGGAAGAGTTGGGGGGAGCCGGCTGCCCGCTGCTGCTGATGGTCGTCTCGCCCGCCATCTGCGGCACCGTGATCTCCCGCTTCGGCACGGACGAACAGAAGCGGCGGTGGCTGCCCGGTCTCGCGGACGGCTCCCTCACCATGGCCTTCGGCATCACCGAACCCGACGCCGGCTCCAACTCGCACCGGATCACGACCACGGCGCGCAGGGACGGCGACGACTGGGTGCTGAACGGCCGCAAGGTCTTCATCTCCGGTGTCGACCTCGCCGACGCGACCCTCGTCGTCGGCCGTACCGAGGACGCGCGGACGGGCAGCCTCAAGCCCTGTCTGTTCATCGTCCCCCGCGACACCGAGGGCTTCCACCGCTCCCTGATCGAGATGGAACTCCACGCCGTGGAGAAGCAGTTCGAGCTGGTCCTCGATGACGTACGGCTGCCCGCCGACGCGCTCGTCGGCGACGAGGACGCCGGGCTGCTCCAGCTCTTCGCGGGGCTCAACCCCGAGCGGATCATGACCGCCGCCTTCGCCCTCGGCATGGGCCGCTACGCGCTGGACCGGGCGGTCGAGTACGCGAGGACCCGCCAGGTGTGGAAGGAGCCCATCGGCGCCCACCAGGCCATCGCGCATCCGCTCGCCCAGGCCCATATCGAACTCGAACTCGCGCGCCTCATGATGCGCAAGGCCGCCCATCTCTACGACGCGGGCGACGACACCGGCGCGGGCGAGGCCGCCAACATGGCCAAGTACGCCGCCGGAGAAGCCTGTGTCAGGGCCGTCGACCAGGCCGTGCACACCCTCGGCGGCAACGGGCTCACCCGTGAGTACGGTCTGGCGTCCCTCATCACGGCCGCCCGGGTGGCCCGGATCGCGCCCGTCAGCCGGGAAATGATCCTGAATTACGTATCCCACCAGTCCCTGGGTCTCCCCAAGTCGTACTGACACAGGGGATCCTGTCTCTCCCCGTATGTCCAGCACGTCCGCACGTCCAGTAGGGCCCGCACGTCCGGCACGCCGCACGTCCACCGCGTCGAAGGGTCGTCATGGTGTTCCACAGCGAGTACGCGGATGTCCCGGCCGTCGAACTGCCCATCCACGAGGCCGTGCTCGGCCGGGCGGCCACATACGGCGACACCGTCGCCCTCATCGACGGCGTGACCGGCGCGAGCACGACGTACACCGAGCTCGACGCCTTCCACCGCCGGATCGCCGCCGCGCTCACCGACGCCGGGGTGCGCAAAGGAGACGTCCTCGCCCTGCACAGCCCGAACACCGTGGCGTACCCCGCCGTCTTCTACGCCGCCACGCGCGCCGGCGCCTCCGTCACCACCGTCCACCCCCTCGCCACGCCCGAAGAACTCGCCACGCAGCTGCGCGACTGCGCCGCCCGCTGGATCGTCACCGTCTCGCCGCTGCTCGACGCGGCCCGCAGATCGGCCGAACTCGTCGGCGGCATCGAGGAGATCTTCGTCTGCGACCGGGCGGAGGGGCACCGCTCGATCCTGGACCTGGCGCGGTCGACGGCCCCCGAGCCCGAGATCGCCATCGACCCGGTCGAGGACATCGCGGCCCTGCCGTACTCCTCGGGCACCACCGGCCTCCCCAAGGGCGTCATGCTGACGCACCGCTCGATCGCCACCAATCTCGCGCAGCTCGAACCGGTCATGCCCATGGGGCCGGGCGACCGTATCCTCGCCGTTCTGCCGTTCTTCCACATCTACGGGCTGACCGCCCTGATGAACGCGCCGCTGCGGCACGGCGCGACGGTCGTCGTCCTGCCCCGCTTCGATCTCGACCAGTTCCTCGCGGCCATCGAGAAGTACCGCGTCAACGGCCTGTACGTCGCCCCGCCCATAGTCCTCGCGCTGGCCAAGCACCCGGCCGTCGCGCGGTACGACCTCTCCTCGCTCGACTACGTCCTGAGCGCCGCGGCCCCACTGGACGCCCGGCTCGCCGCCGCCTGTTCGGCCCGGCTCGGGCTCCCGCCCGTACGGCAGGCGTACGGCATGACGGAGCTGTCACCCGGCACACATGTGGTGCCGCTGACCGCCGAGAACCCGCCGCCGGGCGCCGTCGGCAAGCTCCTGCCCAGTACGGAGATGCGCGTCGTCGCGCTGGACGACCCGGACAAGGACCTCGACCCGGGCGCCGAGGGCGAGATCCTCCTGCGCGGCCCGCAGGTCATGAAGGGATATCTCGGCCGCCCCGAGGCCACCGCCGAGCTGATCGACGACGCGGGCTGGGTGCGCACCGGCGATGTGGGCCGGGTGGACGCCGACGGCTGGCTCTTCGTCGTCGACCGGGTCAAGGAGCTGATCAAGTACAAGGGGTTCCAGGTCGCCCCCGCCGATCTGGAGGCGCTGCTGCTCACCCATGAGCGCATCGCGGACGCGGCGGTGATCGGGGTCCTCGACGAGGACGGCAATGAGGTGCCCAAGGCATACATTGTTCGCCAGTCGGGTGCGGGCGTGCTCACGGCGGAGGACGTCATGGCCTTCGTCGCCGAACGCGTCGCCCCGTACAAGAAGGTCCGCCGGGTCGAATTCGTCGGAGGCGTACCCCGCGCCGCCTCCGGAAAGATCCTCAGACGTGAGCTGAGGGAACGCGAACTGAGGGACCGGGAAGCGCGGGACCGCGAGAGGAAGAACACGTGACGCAGACGCAGCCACCGGCGTCCGGGCCCGCGCTGGTCACCACGGCGCACGAGCGGGGCATCACCACGCTGACCCTGGACTCACCGGCGAACCGCAACGCCCTGTCGGCGCGGCTCGTCGACGCGCTCGGTGACGCCCTCACGGCCTGCGCCAAGGACCCGGCCGTACGGGCCGTGCTGCTCACCCACACCGGCACCACCTTCAGCGCGGGCGCCGATCTGAAGGAACCGGCCAACCCGTACACCTTCATCGCCCTGATGCGGCAGATCATCGAGCTGCCGAAGCCGGTCGTCGCGCGCGTCAGCGGCCATGTCCGGGCCGGTGGCATCGGGCTGCTCGGCGCGTGCGACATCGCTGTCGCCGACCGTACGTCCGACTTCGCCTTCACGGAGGTACGGATCGGAGTCGCCCCGGCCGTGATCTCGCTGCCGCTGCTGCCCCGCGTCGAACCGCGCGCGGCGGCCCGCTACTACCTCACCGGCGAGCGCTTCGACGCCGGGCGCGCCGCCTCCGCCGGGGTGATCACCGAGGCCGCGGACGATGTGGACGCCGCGCTTGCGCCCGTGCTCGACGGACTGCGCAGGGCCTCGCCGCAAGGGCTGGCCGAGTCCAAGAAGCTGCTCACGGTCGGTGTGCTGGACGCCTTCGAGCGGTATGCCGAGGATCTTGTCCAGCGCTCCGCCTCGCTCTTCGTGACGGCGGAGGCGCGCGAGGGCATCACGGCGTTCCTCGAACGACGGGACGCCTCGTGGGTGCGATAGGTCCTGTCCGGGCCGCGCCGAAACAGGACCGCAGCCGCGCCACCCGGCGGGGACTGCTGGAGGCGGCCGTGGCCTGCCTCGCCGAGTACGGCTGGGCGGGTTCCACGGTCGCCGTCGTCGCCGAGCGCGCGGGTGTCTCGCGCGGGGCGGCGCAGCACCACTTCCCGACCCGCGAGGACCTGTTCACCGCGGCCGTCGAGTATGTGGCGGAGGAACGCTCCTCCGCGCTGCGCGCCCTGGTCCCGGCCGGGCCCGGGCACCGCCACGCGGCGGTCGAGGGCATCGTCGCGCTCTATACGGGCCCGCTGTTCCGCGCGGCGCTGCATCTCTGGGTCGCGGCCTCCGACGAGGACCAGCTGCGGCCCCGCGTCACCGAACTGGAGGCCCGGGTCGGCCGCGAGTCCCACCGGATCGCGGTCGAACTGCTGGGCGCGGACGAGTCCGTGCCGGGCGTGCGCGAGACCGTGCAGGGGCTGCTCGACATGGCGCGCGGCCTGGGGCTGGCGACGCTGCTGACGGACGACGCGCGGCGGCGGGAGCGGGTCGTGGCGCAGTGGGCGCGGATCCTGGACGGCGTGCTCGGCTGAGCGGACCGGCTGCCCCGGCCACGGCGGCGGCTGCCCCGGCCGCGGCGGCTGCCCCGTCGGACGGTCCGACGGGGCAGGGAGTCCGTCCGGCTCCGGGCGCTCGGCGCCGGGCGCTCAGCGCGCGATCGCGTCGTACCCCTCGATCTCACGCGGGCTCCGCGTCCCGGGCCCCACATAGCGCGCCGAAGGACGCACCAGCCGGCCCGTGCGCTTCTGCTCCAGGATGTGCGCCGACCAGCCGGCCGTACGGGCACAGGTGAACATCGACGTGAACATGTGCGCCGGGACCTCCGCGAAGTCCAGCACGATCGCCGCCCAGAACTCGACGTTCGTCGCGAGCACCCGGTCGGGCCTGCGCGCGTGCAGCTCGTCCAGCGCGGCCTTCTCCAGCGCCTCCGCCACCTCGAACCGCGGCGCGGCCAGCTCCCGGGCCGTACGCCGCAGCACCCGCGCCCGCGGGTCCTCGGCCCGGTAGACCCGGTGTCCGAAGCCCATCAGCCGCTCGCCCTTGTCCAGGGCCCGCTTGACGTACGCCGTCGCGTCGCCCGTGCGCTCGATCTCCTCGATCATGTGGAGGACCCGCGAGGGCGCGCCGCCGTGCAGCGGCCCCGACATGGCGCCGACCGCACCCGACAGGGCCGCGGCCACATCGGCGCCGGTGGACGCGATGACCCGGGCGGTGAATGTGGAGGCGTTCATTCCGTGCTCGGCGGCCGATGTCCAGTAGGCGTCGACGGCCCGCACATGCCGGGGGTCGGGCTCACCGCGCCAGCGGATCATGAAGCGCTCGACGACGGACTCGGCCTTGTCGATCTCCCTCTGCGGCACCATCGGCACCCCCTGACCGCGGGCCGACTGGGCGACGTACGAGAGCGCCATCACCGCGGCACGCGCCAGATCCTCACGGGCCGTCCGCTCATCGATGTCGAGGAGCGGTTTGAGCCCCCACACGGGCGCGAGCATCGCCAGCGCGGCCTGGACGTCGACCCGGATGTCACCGGAGTGGATCGGGATGGGGAACGGCTCGGCGGGCGGCAGACCGGGCGCGAACGCCCCGTCGACCAGCAGCCCCCATACATTGCCGAAGGACACCTGGCCGACGAGATCCTCGATGTCGACGCCCCGGTAGCGGAGCGAGCCGCCCGCCTTGTCCGGTTCGGCGATCTCCGTCTCGAACGCGACGACTCCTTCGAGTCCGGGGACGAACGAGTTGTCCAAGGAGGTGTCGGAAGCGGACATCAGGCGGCTCCTCTGAGGTGGGGGCGGACTTCGGCGGGTCGGTCACCCCGGTGGATGCCCCCTGCGGCAGCCGTCCGGGAGTCGGGAACGTCCGGGAGGCAGGAACGATAGCCCCTGGTGTACGAAGGCCACAGTGGCCTGCCCCAAGATTTTGGCGGGTTCCTCCGATGCGGGGAAGCGTGATAACCGGCACACTGCCAGACTTCCGCCCCGGGGGATTAGCGGCACCCGGTGCCGGGAAAACTGAGCCTGCGGCAGGATGGCCGCGTGCCTTACGAGACTCCGGATCCCGTCGATCCCGCCGATGCCGCAGATCCTGCCGATCCCGCTGATCGTGCCGATCCCGCGGACCCAGCCGCGATGCGCGAGCAGTACCGCACCACCCCGCTCCTGGAGAAGGACCTCGCGCCCGCGCCGATGGAGCAGTTCGCCCGCTGGTTCAAGGACGCGGTGAGCGCGGGCATCCACGAGCCGAACGCGATGGTCGTCGCGACGGCCACCCCCGATGGCCGGCCCTCCTCGCGCATGGTGCTGCTGAAGGCGTACGACGACCGGGGCTTCGTCTTCTACACGAACTACACGTCCCGCAAGAGCGACGAGATCGAGTCGAACCCGTCCGTCTCGCTGCTCTTCCCGTGGCACCCCCTGGCCCGCCAGATCACCATCACGGGCACCGCCGTGCGCACCGGCCGCGACGAGACCGCCGCGTACTTCCGCACCCGCCCGCACGGCTCCCAGCTGGGCGCCTGGGCCAGTGACCAGTCCAGCCCGATCGCCTCCCGCGAGGAACTGCTCCAGCGCTACGACGAGCTGGCGTCCCGCTACCCGGAGGACGAGCGGGTGCCGGTGCCGCCGCAGTGGGGCGGCTACCGCGTCACACCGAGGACCGTCGAGTTCTGGCAGGGCCATGAGAACCGGCTCCACGACCGGCTGCGCTACGTACGCGAAGGTGAGGGCGAGGGCGCAGGCAGGGGCGAGGGCGTCGGCTGGCGGGTGGAGCGGCTCTGCCCGTAGACGTCCGGGGATGCCCGTGGAAAAAGCAGTACCCCGCGGGCTCGGGTTCCTCCGAAGAGGAGCCGGCCGGACGTACCGGCGAGCCCGCGGGGCGGTGACTGCTGTGGATTGGGCCGGCGGTTACCGGCTCCGCACTGAGTGCGACAACGGGCCGTCAGCCCGCAGCCACCTCACGAGTCCGGAAAGAAATCACTTCCGAATCACCTCCTTTCAGTGTGAGTCACACCTTAGGAGGGGCCCTGGGGACTCTCAAGCGATTTTCTGAGGGAGTCCGGCGCCGCACGGCTCACACAACGGTTATGCGCTCAAAGGATGCCGGGTACGCTCGTATGCGTGTTCCTCATCGAAACTCTGATCGATTCCCCATGGCGTGTGGTAGCCGGTGTGCGGGACGGCTTTTGGGGTGCGACGATTTCGGGGAACCTTGTGTGTGCTGAGTCACGTTCGAGTTGAATGATCGGGCGTGCGTCAGCACAGGCGGAGACGCCCTGCAGGGGGTGCCAGATGAGTGCTTCTCGGAGTGAGACCACCGATCCGCGCGGGCCGGACAAGCCGGATCCCGATCCCGAATCGGAGAGCGGTGCCGGTGCGGGCGGCGGCGGGGCGGAGCGGGACGAGGCCGGATCCGATCTGCTCGCGGCGTTGCTCGACGGTATGGACGCGGCCCTGTGCGCCTTCGACGCGGACGGCGTGATCACCCACTGGAACCGCGAGGCCGAGCGGATACTCGGCTGGTCCGCCGAGGAGGCCGTCGGACGGCAGGGCTTCGCCGGATGGGCGGCGCGTACCGCCGACGCGGACGAGGTGCGGGCGCGGCTGATGGCCGTGATGGACACGCCCGGGCGGCAGGTGGACGAGTTCGCGCTGCTGCGCAAGGACGGCGGCAGGGTGCTGATACGGACCCAGTCGTCCGGGATGCGCGGGGCTGACGGCAAGCCCGCCGGGGTCTACAGCGCCTTCAGCGAGGTCCATGAGCAGATCGATCTGGAGCGGTCCATCGCGCTGAGCGAGGCGCTTTTCGACGACGCGTCCTGGGGTGTCGTGCTCGTGGACGTCGATCTGCGGCCGACCGTCGTCAATGGATACGCGGCGCGCGCGTTCGGTTCCGGACGTGGCTCGGTGCTCGGCCGGCCGCTGGGCGAGCTGGTCGTGCAGGGCGTCGAGGAGGTGGAGGCCGCGCTCCACCATGTGCTCGCGGAAGGGGCGCCGAAGTCGCCCGCCGAGCTGTGGGTGTCGGTCCCCGTGGCGGACGGGGAGCGGCGGCGCTGCTGGCGCAGCGGATTCCTGCGGCTGGCGTCTCCGCTGGCGGAGGAGCCGGTGCCGCTGGGCGTGGGCTGGATGTTCCAGGATGTGACGGAGTCGAAGCTGGCGGCGCAGGAGGGGGACCGGCTGCGGTTCCGTTCCAGCCAGCTGTACCGGGCGGGGCGCGCGGCGGCGGAGTGCGAGGATCCGTTGGAGGCGGCGACGGTCTATCTGGACTTCGCGCTGGCGGGTTTCGCGGATCACGCGCTGATCGATCTGGTGGCGGGGGAGCGGCCGGACGGGTCGGCGGCTCCCGTACGGCTGGTGCGGGTGGCGGAGACGCCGTCCGGTGGCGGGGCGGGGCAGGGCATGCCCGTCGAGACGGGCGGGATACCGGTGCGGTACGTGACCGGGCATCCGGCGCTTCAGGCGATGGACCGCAATGGCTCGGTACGCGCGAGCGCCCCTGGCGCGTCGGCCGGGTCGGCCGCCTCCGCGCCGGCGCAGGCGCCGGGCGCCGTCCCTTCCCCGGCCTGGGCGACCTATCGGCAGTGGCCACCGGACTCGGTGCACGCCCTGTGTACGGTGCTGCGCAGCCGGGGCCGGTCGCTGGGTGTGGTGACGTTCCTGCGGGGAGCGAGCCGGGCCACCTTCGAACGGCCGGACGCGGTGTACGCGGAGGATGTCACGATCCGCGTGGCGGCGGCCCTGGATCTCTTCGACGTCCTGTCCGACTGAGGTGAGGTCCTGAGACGGTGACCTGAGGCGGTGCCCTGAGACGGCGTCGCGGAGGCCAGGTGCCGGACGGCACGTGCGGCGTTGTCGTGCGTGCGCCGCCGCGCGTGCCGTCCGGTACTTCCCTTACTGACGTACCGTCAGGACGCGCCCGTCCTGGGGCCCGCCGCCGGGCCGCCCTCCCGGAGGGACGCCGTCTCCGGGGGCAGCATCCTGACCGGTTCCGTCTCCGCGTCGTTGTGCCGCAGCGCCCAGTTCTCCAGGGCGATGCGGCACGCGTGGTCGACATGGCGCAGGCCGGACAGATCCAGCTCGATGGGACGGTCCTTCGGCAGCGCCTCCAACTGCTCCATGATGCGCGGCAGTCGCAGGAACGTCGCGTTGCCGGTGACCGACACCACCATCCGGCCGCCCGTGAGTTCATGGACGTCGACATGGAGGTGCGAGATCTCCCAGGCGGTCTTGACGACCGCGAGCAGCAGCCCGAGGACCACGCCCTCGAAGAGGTTCGTGACCAGGATCGCCAGCGCCGTGATGGCGAGGATCACCACCTCGCCGCGGTGCTCCCGCCACAGCGGGCGCAGATCCTTGAACGGTACGAGCTTGCAGCCCGCGTGCACCAGGACACCGGCGAGCGCCGCGAGCGGGATGATGCCGATCGCCGCGGGCAGCAGCGCGGCGAACAGCAGCAGCCACAGGCCGTGCAGGATCCGGGAGAGTGAAGTCCGCGCGCCCGCCTGCACGTTGGCGGAGCTCCGTACGATGACCGCGGTCATCGGCAGCGCGCCGAGCGCCCCGCAGACCGTGTTCCCCACGCCCTGCGCCATGAGTTCCTTGTTGTAGTCCGTGCGCGGGCCGTCATGCATACGGTCCACCGCCGCGGCGCTGAACAGGCTCTCCGCCGAGGCGATCAGGGTGAACGCGAGCACCGTGCCGAGGGCGGCCACGCTCGCGAGCTGCCCGAACTCGTCGAGCCCGGGCGGACGTATGGATTCCAGCAGCCCCTGTACCTCGACCTTGGCGACCGGCAGATCCAGCAGGAAGACCGCGGCGGTGGCCAGCGCCACGGCGGCCAGCGGGCCCGGGATCATCCGGGCCCCGGCCGGGAGGCGGGGCCAGAGGACCAGTACGGCGATGGTCCCGGCTCCGATGAGGAACGCGGTCAGCGCCGTGCCGTTGGTGATGATGTCGCCGGCGAGTCCGGGCAGTCCGGCGATCTTGTCGAGCCCGCCGGACGGCTGTGGGGTGTCCGCCATGGCGTACACCTGGCCGAGCACGAGAACGAGGCCGATGCCGGCCAGCATCCCCTGGACGACGGCGACCGAGATGGCCCGGAACCAGCGGCCGAAGCCGAGGGCACCGAGGGCCAGTTGCAGCAGTCCGGCCACTAGGACGATGGCGCCGAGTGTGCCGACGCCGAACTCCTTGACGGCTTCGTATACGAGGACGGTGAGACCGGCGGCGGGGCCGCTCACCTGAAGTGAGCTTCCGGGGAGGAAGCCCACGACGAGTCCGCCGACGATGCCGGTGACCAGACCGAGTTCGGCGGGGACACCGGAGGCGACCGCCACCCCCACACAGAGGGGCAGGGCGACGAGGAAGACGACGAGGGACGCGAGTATCTCGCGCCGAAGGACACGCTGGTCCTTCAGAAGTGGGAGGGAGAGCATGACGGGTTGTCCTAGCTGTGCGGTCCGCGAGCGGACAGGAGGTGGGGAGAGATCGATGCCGAGACCGCTGTCACAGCGGTCTGAACTCCCCACCCAGCTCGGGCCGGTGGACGCTGATCGCGCCCGTGTCCACTTCGTAGTACCAGGCGTGCAGGGAGAGCCGGCCCTCCGCGAGGCGTTCCCGCACGGCGGGGTAGCTCCTGAGGGTGTCGAGCTGGGCCGCCGCGTGGTGCTGTACGGCGTGGGCGAGGCCTTGCGCCGACGGCAGCTCGGAGGCACCGAGGCCGAGCCAGCCGCGCACGGCGGGAACGGCCGACAGGTCCTCGCCGCGGACCATGGCGCCCACGGCGCCGCAGTGCGAGTGACCGCAGACGACGAGGTCACGGACGTCGAGCACGCGCAGCGCGTACTCGATGGTGGCGGTCTCGCCGCCGGGCCGGTCCGCGTCGTACGGGGGGACGATGTTGCCCGCCGTGCGCAGCTCGAACAGCTCGCCGGGTCGGGCGCCGGTGATGAGAGAGGGGATGACGCGTGAGTCCGAGCAGGTGATGAAGAGCGCTTGCGGCGTCTGCCCCGCCGCGAGATCTCGGAATTCGTCGGGGCGTTCAGCCACCTGCACGGAGAAGGAACGGGCGTTGTCGATGAGGGATTTCATGATGGCCTGCCTCCTGCACCCGCGGGCTCGCCGGGGCGCGGTGTGGTCGGGTCAGTGGGGGGTGAAACGGATGTGCGAGAACTGCGGGTTGAGCATGCGGGTTGAGCGTGAGGGTTGAGGCGTGAGGGTGTGAGACGTGAAGGTCGAAGCGTGAGGGGCGTCGCGCCCTGCCGGATCGCGGCAGTTGGGAGGCCGGCTTCGCGGCTGCCGTGCGGTGGTCCGGGCGGCCGGGTCAGGAAGCGGTCGTCCCGCGTCTGACGGAGGACTCGCGGTCCAGTCGGATTCTCACAGCTCGCCCTTTCCGTCCTTCGGTCTTTCTGTGGTGCCGTGCGGGCGTGGCAGTACGCGCCGACGCGTCCGACACGTCGTCAACTCCGATGATGCCGCACCGAAGTCTCCCCTACTTTGCCTGAACATTACCTCTCTGTGAAAGATCAAAATTCCGCCAAGTGCTCCCGTGGTGACGCAAAGTTGCGGTTCCTGGGAGCGGGAACGGGCCGGGGCCTGCGGGAACGTCCCCCGCAGGCCCCGGATGTCACTCAGACGTCACTCTCGGTTTCCGCTGTTGCGTGTGTCGCATTTCTTTCTGCACACGCCTCTCTTTACCGTAAGAACGTTCTAGTGGCGGTAGAAGATGCGATCGCTGTACTCGGTCATGACCCTGCCGTTCCACTCGGTCCCGCCGTCGACATTCCCCGAGCGCAGCAGCGGGGGTTCGATTCCGCGTTCGACCAATTCCCCGGCCGCCGCGGCCATCATCGCCTGCATCAGGGCGCTGGTGACGACGGTCGAGGCCGGGGCGAACGGAGCCTCGATGCCGTCGGCCGTCAGTTCCGCGTCGCCGACCGCGATCTTGCTGTCCAGCACGATGTCGCAGTGGTCCTTGAGATAGGTCCCGGTGAGGTGCCGGGACTTGGTCTCCGTCGCGTACGCCACGGACGTCACACCGATGACCTTCAGCCCCAGCGCCCGCGCGTTCATCGCCATCTCGACGGGCAGCGCGTTGCGCCCGGAGAGGGAGATGATCACCAGCAGGTCCCCGGCGCGGGCGGGGCTGGAGTCGAGCACGGCGCTCGCCAGCCCGTCGACCCGCTCCAGCGCGGAGCCGAGGGTGGCCGGCATGACATCGACTCCGACCACGCCGGGCACGGTGAGCAGATTCATCACGGCGAAGCCGCCGGCCCGGTAGACGACGTCCTGCGCGGCGAGCGAGGAGTGTCCGGCGCCGAAGGCGAAGAGCCGGCCCCCGGCGGCGACCGTGTCGGCGACGGCGGTTCCGGCGGCGGCGACACTGGCGGACTCCTCGTCGCGTACCCGCTGGAGCAGACCGATCGCCGCATCGAAGAACTGACCGGCCAGGTTGCTCTCGCTCATCGAGGAGGCCCTTCCAGGGTGGGGTTTCAAGGGCGGAACAGGAGGGTGGCGCAGAGGGCGGAGCAGGTGCGGAACGGGGGCCGGGCGGGGGCGGGGAATGTCTGTGCCGCGGATCACGTTGAGGTCTGGACCATTGCTCTGTCAATACGGCGACTCGACATGCGACTCGACATGGCTGTCCCGCCGCATCGGGATCCCGCCCCTTCCGCTCACCACGGCACGGCACGGTTGTCGGTGGTATGCGTCAGAATTGGTTCAGGGCCAGCGCACGATTTATCGAGGGGCATGTATGTCCGGACTGATCGACACGACGGAGATGTACCTCCGCACCATCCTTGAGCTGGAAGAGGAAGGTGTGGTCCCAATGCGCGCCCGGATCGCGGAGCGGCTCGACCAGAGCGGGCCGACGGTGAGCCAGACCGTGGCCCGTATGGAGCGCGACGGACTGGTGCAGGTCGCGGGTGACCGGCATCTGGAGCTGACCGAGGAAGGACGCCGGCTGGCGACGCGCGTCATGCGCAAGCACAGGCTCGCCGAATGTCTCCTGGTCGATGTGATCGGCCTGGAGTGGGAGCAGGTGCACGCGGAGGCGTGCCGCTGGGAGCATGTGATGAGCGAGGCGGTCGAGCGGCGCGTGCTCGAACTGCTCCGCCACCCGACGGAGTCGCCGTACGGCAACCCGATCCCGGGCCTGGAGGAGCTGGGCGAGAAGGCCGAGGCCGACCCGTTCCTGGACGTGGGGCTGGTGAGCCTCGCGGAGCTGGATCCGGGCGCCGAGGGCAAGACGGTCGTGGTGCGGCGGATCGGCGAGCCCATCCAGACCGATGCCCAGCTGATGTACACGCTGCGGCGCGCGGGCGTACAGCCCGGGTCCGTGGTGAGTGTGACGGAGTCCTCCGGCGGGGTATTGGTCGGGAGCAGTGGCGAGGCGGCGGAGCTTCAGTCCGAGGTGGCGTCGCACGTCTTCGTCGCCAAGCGCTGAGGCACGCGGGGTCCCGGATTCCGGGCCCCGCTGACGCAGGGTTCTGTCGTCGGAGGAGCACCGTCCGCCGTCCGCATCTGGGGGCGGGCGGGGCTCCGGTGCGATGGGGCGCGGATATCGCGCGGATGCGTGTACTCGGATGTGCGTGCGGGTGTGCGTACCCGAGGTGTGTGTACGGGGGTGTGCTGAGACTTCCGGCCAAAGAAGTGACTCAGGGGAGCCGCTCCGTGGCCGGAGGGTATGCGCTTTCCGGCCGGAGGGGGCGACGGCTGGGCGTTCGCGTGCCAGTCTGTGGCAGAGGCATATGACCTGAGGTACCGACCGGGGGTGCGGCTCCGGGTCGGCCCGCGGCCGGGGAGGGAGCAGGGTGATGCGCCTGTGCGGGGGTGTGCACTGTGTGTCGCGTCTGCGGTACGGCGCGTATGACCCGCGGCAGTTGCGTGTTCCGCGCACTCCGCCCGAGCCCGGTGGTACGAGCCGGGGTGCCGCGCGAGGGGGCGGCTCCGGCGCCTTTCGGCACCGGAGCCTGTCCTCCCCTGCGCTGACCCGGAGCCCCGAGCTCCCAGGGTCATTCCCCTCGGACCGTCATCCCCGAGCGGCCCGCCTCCCGGTGAAGATCTCCCCAGGGCCGCGTCCGGCAATCCTGGAGCGTGGTCACTCGAACGAGCGGTGTTGCGCGTGGGATTCATATTTTCGAATGAGAGTTCGATAGTCTGGCGCGGCTGGACGCATCGGAACGGGGCCATAGCGGAATCCGACTCGACCACTCAGGACCGAAGGGGGTGCCGGGACGCATGGTGCGGCGCATCGATGTGACCGGAGCGGACGGCGTACGTCTCGCTGCCTGGGAGTTTGCCGACCCGCCCAAGCGACGCGAGGAGACGGAGCGGGCCTCCGGCGTCTTATTGCTGCACGGCCTCATGGGCCGCGCCTCGCACTGGGCCGCCACGGCGCGCTGGCTCTCGGAGCGGCACCGCGCGATCGCGCTCGATCAGCGCGGCCACGGCCGCAGCGACAAGCCGTCCGAGGGACCGTTCACGCGCGAGGCGTACGTGGCCGACGCCGAAGCCGCGATCGAACAGCTCGGGCTGGCGCCCGTCACGCTCGTCGGCCACTCGATGGGCGCGCTCACCGCCTGGCAGCTCGCCGCCAAGCGCCCCGATCTGGTCCGGGCCCTGATCATCTGTGACATGCGGGCCTCGGCGCTGGGGGCGGCGTCCCAGCGGGAGTGGGCGGACTGGTTCCGGGCCTGGCCCGTCCCGTTCGCGACGCTGGCCGACGTACGGAAGTGGTTCGGCGAGGACGACCCCTGGGTGGAGCGTCCCACGCCGGCGCGTGGCGAGTTCTTCGCCGAGGTGATGAAGGAGTGCGCGGACGGCTGGCGCCCCGTCTTCGCGCGCCGCCAGATGCTGACGTCCCGGGAGACCTGGGTCCATGACGCGCACTGGGAGGAGCTGGCGCAGGTCCAGTGCCCCACCCTGGTGGTCCGCGGTCCGGACGGCGAGCTGGGCCGCGCGGAGGCGCAGGAGATGGTGCGGGTGCTGCCGCGCGGCCAGTACGCGGAGGTGACGGACGCGGGCCATCTCGCCCATTACGACCAGCCGGAGGCGTGGCGGGCGGCGATCGAACCGTTCCTGGACGGCGTGCTGACGCCCTGACGTGAGCGGGCCGCCCTGACGCGGCGGCCGCGTCGGGCGGGGGAGGGCGGCTCGGGCGCCGTCAGCCCTTGCTGACCGCCGTGAGGATCTCCGGCAGCCGCGCCGCTGTCCGCGGGGCCGCCAGCCGGAGACCGCCCGCCACCGCCAGGGCCCCGTACGCCGTACCGGCCGGGAGCAGCAGCCACGACCATTCGTCCGCGCCGGAGACATGGACCCAGATCGCCAGCGCCAGCACCGGCGCGCACAGCAGCGCCGCGCCGAGCATCCCGCCGAGGATCGAGATCCAGGCGAGCCCGGCCTGGCCGGGAGCGACGTTCTTGTAGCCGCTGTCCTGCGGTATCGAGTACGGGAAGCGCGCCGAGGCGATCGCGCCCGTCGCCAGCATCGCGCCGAGCAGCGCGAACGACAGCCCGAGCGCCTCGGGCAGGGCCTGCCAGTCGCCCAGCAGCGCCGCCGTGGCCACGGTCACCAGTGCCGAGTACGGCAGGGTGATCACCAGCAGCGCCAGCGCACGCGCACGCAGTTCGAGATAGGCGTCCCGCGTCGAGGAGATCGTCAGCGCCACCATCCAGAAGGCCGAGGTGTCCTGGCCGAACTGGTTGTACATCTGGATGCCGAGCATCCCGGCGGCGAAGCACGCGAAGTAGATCGTGCCCGTGCCCTGGAGCGCGTTGAACAGCGGCACGATCAGACCGATGGCCAGCGAGGTCACCCAGGCCGCCTTGGTCTTCGGGTCGCGCCACACATAGCGCAGACTGCGCAGCATCACCGTGCCCGTACGCCCCTCGGGCAGCAGCCGCCCCGGCTGCCACACCGACTCCTTGCGGGCCGGTTCCGCCGCCGCGAGCGTCGAGCCGTCCGGGGCGGTCATCAGCTTCACCAGCGACCGGCGCCACGCGTACAGCAGGGCCGCCAGCGCGGCCACCGTCAGCAGCAGCTGGGCCACGGCCCGCCCGTACGCGCCGTCGCCCACCGACTCCACCGCGCCCATCGCGGACGCGGGCGGGAGCCACCGTACGACCCGCGCCGCCGGATCGAGCGCGGCGAGCCCGCCCGCGTTCCCGAGCCGCTGGGCGCCGAAGTTGACGACCTGGATGCCCACCGCGATCACCAGACCGCTCAGGACGGCCAGATCGCGGCCCTTGCGCGAGGTCAGCAGCCGGATGTTGGCCGTGGCGACGGCGCGCGCCAGCGCGACGCACATGAGCAGAACCAGCGGTACGGCCAGGACCGAGACGGCCACCGACGCCGCGCCGTGCGCCGTCGCCGCCGCCGAGCCGACCGCCAGACAGAGCGTGAACAGCGGTCCGATCCCCACCAGCGACGCCGCGAGCAGCGCCCCGACCAGCGGTCGCGGGCGCAGCGGCAGCATCACCAGCCGGGTCGGGTCGAGCGTCTCGTCGCCGCCGGGGAAGAAGAGCGGCATCACGGCCCAGCCCAGTGCCAGCAGGGCGGTCAGCAGCACGACCAACGTGCCCGCGTGCTCGTTTCCGCGCAGCAGGAGGAGGCCGAGGAACTGCGCCCCGGCGAGGAGCAGCGCGAGGACCGCCGACGCGATGTACGCGACCGCCCGGCCCGACGACTGCCGCAGCCCGTTGCGCAGGAGGGAGAGCTTCAGCCGTACGAAGACGGGCGTGAGCGGAACGGACGCGGGCGGGAGGGTCCCGGCCGGGGCGGGCACCGGGTTGTTCTCGGCCATGTTCATCGCGCTCCGCCCAGCCAGTCCAGCGACTCCCCGGCGCCGCGTCCCTGCGCGCCCACCAGCTCCAGGAAGGCGTTCTGGAGGGAGGGCGCGTCACCCCGTACCTCTTCGAGGGTGCCCTGCGCGCGGATACGGCCCGCCACCATCACGGCGACCCAGTCGCACAGCGACTCGACCAGCTCCATCACATGGCTGGAGAAGACGACGGTCGCGCCCGAGTCCGTATAGCGCTCAAGGACGCCCCGGATCGTCTGCGCGGAGACCGGGTCGACGCCTTCGAACGGCTCGTCCAGGAAAAGCACCTGGGGATTGTGGAGCAGCGCTGCCGCGAGGCCGATTTTCTTTCGCATACCTGTCGAGTAGTCGACAACGAGTTTGTGCTGCGCGCCCGCCAGGTCCAATACATCGAGAAGCTGAGTGGCCCTTTTGTCGACTTCGGCGCCCGGCAGTCCTCGCAGTCGCCCGGTGTAGCCGAGGAGTTCCCGCCCGGAGAGCCGCTCGAAGAGCCTCAGCCCCTCCGGCAGGACCCCGATCCGCGCCTTGACCTCGACGGGGTCCCGCCAGACGTCGTGTCCGGCGACCCGTACCCGCCCCTGGTCGGGCCGGAGGAGGCCGGTGACCATGGACAGGGTCGTGGTCTTGCCCGCGCCGTTCGGTCCTACCAGGCCGATGAACTGGCCCGCGGGCAGTTCGAGGTCGATGCCGGCGACGGCGATGTGCTCGCCGAACCGCTTCCACAACCCTTCGACCTGGACGGCGGGCTCGGCGCGGGCGGCCCTCTCGGCCCCAGCGGCCCCCTCGGCCCCAGTGGCCCCCTCGGCCCCAGCGGCCCTCTCAGCCCCAGCGGCCCTCTCGGCCGGTGTCCGATCCCGTGCCTGGTCCCGTGCCTGGTCCGGCATCGCGCACCGCCTTTCGATGTCTCGTACAGATGTCCCCGTGCAGCTACGGGGACCACCTTAAGTACGAGCGCGACGCGGAGGCACCGCCTATGCGGGGCGGGCCCGCCGCGCGGCGGCCTCCCGTCCGCACGCGTACGCGAGGGGGCTCATCAGCTCCTCGACGTCCGGCAGCCAGCGGTTGGCCTGCGTGGGGTGGCGTGCCCACTGCACCGCGCCGCTGCCGCCGACCCGCGTCGGCGGTGCCGCCACGTACTCCCCCTCGCCCCGCGTGACCAGGTCGATCGCCTCGGGCGTCCAGCCCAGCCTCCGTACGAGATCGTTCACCTTGAGCACCGCCCCGGGCAGTACGAAGAACAGCATCCGCCGGTCCGGGGTGCGGGTCACCGGCCCGAGCGTCAGCTCCATACGCTCCATCCGGGCCAGCGCCAGGAAGCCGGCGGACTCCGGTACGTCGAGCGCGTCGAAGGTGCGTCCCGTCGGCAGCAGGACCGACGCCCCGGGCTGTTTCGACCAGAGTCTGCGCGCCGCGACCGCGCTGCCCGTCGCCTGGGCCGCCCAGTCGGGACCGGTCGCGTGCGCCCCCGGGGCAGGGCAGTCGGGTCGCTCGCACGAGCAGATCTCCCGGCCGTCCGCCGCCTCCAGCCAGGTACCGGGGAACACGTCCCAGTGCCGCTCTTCCGCGTACCGCACCGCGCTGTCCAGCAGCAGGTCGCCCCGCTGGTGAGGGATGTGCGCGGTGCCCGTCACTCCGATGGTCTCTTCCACGAACAGCACAACTACCGCCGCCACCACGGGTTACGGGGTGCCCGTTACCACGCCGGGGAACATCCGCCCTGCATGCGGGGCGCATGGATGCATGGGCGGGGGCGCGCGGGAAGGGGTGGGCCGGTAAGGGGGTAGCCACCCTCGGGGGTCAGACAACATATGGGCAACGCGGGCGGCACACGGGCGAGTCCCCTTGTGTTTACCGAAGCTTTCTGAAATTCCTCGAATTTTTCCGTTATCACCGAACATGTGCATTCTTTGCATATGTGACGGGCAGTGTTCAGTGAGCTGATCACTGCGGCCACAGGGGGTATCCATTGGCAGCCAGACCACTCGTCGCGCGCCAGCCGAACGAACGGCTCCAGGCGCTCATTCAGGAGGCGGGGTGTTCCAATGCCGGGCTCGCCCGGCGCGTCAACATGGTGGGCGCGGAGCGCGGGTTGGACTTGCGCTACGACAAGACCTCGGTGGCGCGCTGGTTACGGGGACAGCAGCCGCGTGGCCGGGCCCCGGGCGTCATCGCCGAGGCGCTGGGCCGGAAGCTGGGCCGTACGGTCACGATCGACGAGATCGGGATGGCGAACGGCAAGAATCTGGCCTCGGGGGTCGGCCTGCAGTTCTCGCCCACTGTCATGGGCGCGATCGAGCAGGCCTGTGAGCTGTGGCGCAGCGACGTGGGCCGCCGTGACTTCCTCTCCGGCTCGGCGGTGGCGTCCTCGGCGCTCGTCGAACCCAGCAGGGACTGGCTGATCACGGGCGCGGACCCGGCCGTCGCGCGCAACACCGGTGCGCGGGTGGGGGATTCGGATGTCGAGGCGGTACGGGCCATGACCGTGGCCCTCATCGATCTGGACCACCGTTTCGGCAGCGGCCATGTACGTCCGGTCGTCGTCCACTATCTGAACAGCGTGGTCTCGGGCCTGCTCTCCGGTTCGTACCGGGAGTCGGTCGGCCGGCGGCTCTTCGCGGCGGTCTCCCGACTGACCGAGCTGGCCGGTTATATGGCGATCGACACCGGTCAGCCGGGTCTCGCCCAGCGCTACTACATCCAGGCGCTGCGGCTGGCCCAGGCGTCCGGGGACCGCGGCTACGGCGGCTATGTGCTGGCCGCGTCGATGAGCCATCTCGCGGCCCAGCTCGGGAATCCGCGCGAGATCGCGCAGTTGGCGCGGGCGGCGCAGGAAGGGGCGCGTGGTCAGGTGGCGCCGCGGGCGCAGGCCATGTTCTACGCGGCCGAGGCCCGGGGGCACGCGCTGATGGGCGACGGCCGCACCTGCGAGGCGGTCGTCGGCCGGGCGATCACCGCGCTGGAGCGCTCGGGCGACGCCTCGGGCGACGACCCGGACTGGATCACGCATTTCGATCAGGCCTATCTCGCCGACGAGTTGGCGCACTGCTACCGCGATCTGGGCCGGCCGGAGGCGGCGGCCCGGCATGCCGAGGACTCGCTGGCGGGCCATCCCGAGTCCCGGGCCAGGCGGCGGGCGATCGGGTTCGTCCTGCTGGCCACCTCCCAGGTCCAGCAGCGGGAGGTCGAGGAGGCGTGCCGGACGGGCACACGCGCGGTGGAGCTGCTGGGCACGCTGCGCTCCAGCCGGGGCGCGGAGTATCTCGACGATCTCCAGCAGCGGCTGGAGCCGTATGCCAACGAGCCCGCGGTGCGGGAGTTCGGGGCGCGACTGGAGATCCACGCGGCGTGACGGCGCCAGGTCCTGCCCGGTCGGTCTTCGTGGCGCACGAGGGCCGACCGGACAGGACCTGGCGGAGCCCTGAGCGGGTGGCGCCGTGTGGGCGCCGTGGGGGGTGCGTGGGGTTGGCGTGAGGGTGATCAAGTCCGGGGCGGTGCGGGTGAATTCGGACCCGTAGTCAGCGTCTTGGGAGGATGAGTTGTTACAGGGCCGACGCGCGTGGCAGTGGCCGCGATTCACCCGGTAGCGTGAGCCGACGATTCGGTAGGTCTACACGTTCCACACGTAGGAGTCCTGGTGACGCACAGCGGACAAGGGGATGAGCCGCAGCACCCCGCCGCTCGCCCCGCGCACGAAGGCGTAGTGCTGCCCAGCGACGGCAGCGGGCCCTGGGTTCCCGGCTCGGCCGCGGACCAGGACCGGGTCGTGCCGACCGGCGGGCAGCCGTGGGGAGGGCCCTGGGGCCCCCAGGACGGCGGCCAGGAGCAGCCCGGGTACGGCGGCGGCGCGCCGTCGGCCCCGCAGGGCGTACCGCAGTCGTACGGAGGGACCTACGGGCAGTCGTACGGGCAGCCGTACGAGCCGCAGCAGGGGCAGCAGGGACAGCAGGCGCCCGGCCAGCAGGCCTTCGGTCAGCCGGCCCCGGGTCAGCCTGGCCCGGGACAGCCTGGCCCGGGACAGCCGTACGCGCCGTACCAGCAGTATCCGCAGGGGCAGCAGCTTCCACCGGAACAGCAGCCTCCGCTTCCGCCGGGGCAGCAGCTTCCGCCCGCGCAGTCGGGGCCCCTGCCGCAGCCGCTTCCCCCGGCGCAGCCCCATGCGCAGCCCTTGCCGCTGCCCGCCGAGGCGCCCGCGCCCGGCAGCGCGGACGCGACGCAGTATCTGCCGCCGGTGCCCGCGATGGGGGACTCGGACGCCACGCAGTTCATCGCGCCGGTCCCGCCGGGCCCCGGCATGCTGCCGCCGGAGAGCGCCGCGGAGGCCACGCAGTATCTGCCGTCCGCCGCGCCGCCCCCGCATGGCTCGGACGCGGAAGCCACGCAGTTCATCGCGCCCGTCCCGGCCGCACCTCCCGGGGCCCCGTACGGCATCCGGCCCGGCGCTCCCGGCGACCGGCAGCCGCCCGCGGAGTTCGACAACCTCTTCCGTACGGACGGGCCGGGCGGGGAGCAGGGCACGGAGTCGACGCAGCAGATGCCCCAGTTCGACGCGGGCCGGGACGCGGGGCCGCCGCGGCAGCGCGGGCCGTACGGCTACCCGCACCCGCCGGTCCAGCACCAGCCACCGCAGGGCCCGCCCCAGGGATCCCCCCAGGGACCGTCCCAGGCGCGGTCCCAGGCCCGGGGCGCCGGCCGCCGCAAGTCGTCCCGCGCGCCCATGATCGCGGCCGTCGTCGTCGGCTGCGCCGCGCTCGGCCTGGGCGCGGGCGCGCTGATGAGCAGCGGCGGCGACGCGCCCCAGGGCGACGACAGCAAGACGGTGGCGTCGGCGAGTTCGCCCAGCACGGAACCCTCCACCCAGGCCGCCCCCGACCCGGTGAAGCAACAGGCCGAGGCGCTCGACAAGCTCCTCGCGGACAGCAACAGCAGCCGGTCGACGGTCATCAGCGCGGTCGAGGACATCAAGTCCTGCGACAACCTGGACCAGGCGGCCACCGACCTGCACGGGGCGGCCGAGCAGCGCAGGGGACTGGTGACCAAGCTGGAGGCGCTGACGCTCGACAAGCTGCCGAACCACACCGAACTGACGACCTCCCTCACCGACGCCTGGCAGGCCTCCGCCTCGGCGGACGACCACTACGCGGCATGGGCCAAGCAGACCAAGGGCAAGAAGGGCTGCAAGGACGGCCAGGCACGCACCACCTCGCAAGCGGCCAAGGCGAACCAGGCGAGCGGCGAGGCCACGGCGGCGAAGCAGAAGGCGTCGGGCCTGTGGAACAGCATCGCGAAGCAGTACGGCCTGACGGAGCGCGCCCCGACACAGCTGTAGCCCTGGGCGGCGCCTCACCGCCCGCCGACGCCGTCCGGGCCGCCAGGGTCGTCCGGGTCGCCGGTTACCGACCCGGCGCCCGGCGAACAGCCGCCGGGAAGCCCGCTCCCCGCGATCGGATCCCCGCGCCACAGCAGCGTCACCCCGTGCTCGTGGCAGTAGGCGCCGGTCTCGTCCTCGTACGGGAAGTCATGGCCCCCCTTGACGCACCCCGTCACCGTGCCGACTCCGCTCCGGTGAGGTCGGAGGCATGGCGCTCCAGAAGCCACTGGCAGTCGAGCGCGAGCAGCCGCACCTGAACGTGCGTCGCCAGAACTCCGTCGCCGAGTTCTTCCCCCGCATGGCGCTGGATGCTGTCCAGGCGGGCGGTCAGCCGGTACCAGTCGGTGCCCCCGCGCCAGAGCCGGTCGGCTCCGGATCGTGCGACGGGGAGCAGTTCGCCGATGTGCGCACGGAGGGCCGCGGCCAACTCGGCCAACTCGTCGCGCGTACGCGTCCCGGAGCCGACCTGCCGGGCGCGGTCGATGGTTCTCTGCCACTGGGCGATGGCTCGGTCCGCTCCCTCTGGGGCGGCTCCTGCGTCAGGAGTGCTGCGTGGCAACGGTGTTGTGCCGGTCCCGGCCATGGTCATGGCTCCTCGTTGTCAGGGTGTCGCTAGATCGGTGCCCGATCAGCGTGGCTCCGTCTGCCGCACCAGACGAGGCCTCTCGAAGGACTTGGGGACGGCGGTTAGAGGACCTTCTTTGCACTTTCGGGTGATGCGGCGACATGAAGAGGGCCTGGTGCGAGACTGCAAGTCCCATCTGTTCGGCGCTGGAGGCAGAGCGTGTCGCGACCAACAGGCAATATCAGGCTCAAGTCCGCCCGGGTGGCGGCCGGCTACAACTCGCAGCAGGCACTGGCCGATGCCCTGACGGAGGCGGCCAAGGGGCTGGGAATCCGCGGCCTGGCGATCGGGGTCCGGCAGGTGCGCCGCTGGGAGTCCGCGAATCCCCCCTGGCCGCAGCCGGATTGTCAGCGTGTACTGACGCACATGCTGGGCCAGGACATGGAGTCCTTGGGATTCACTCCACCCTGGGAAGCCACCACCGAGAGCCCGGATCGCGTACGCCGGAATCTGATCACGACCACCGTGGCCGCCGTCGGCCTCGCGGCCGTCCCGATGCAGACGGCCTTGGCCGTGCAACCGGCCAGCGTGGCAGCCGATTTCACGGCGGTGACCCGTTCGCACCGACGCCTGTACTGGTCAGTGGCCCCCGCCACGCTGTACCCGTCGGCGGCCGCGCATGCCTCTCTGGGCTGCGCGTTGCTCCCCGAGACCGCAGGGCAGACGCGGAAGCTGATTGCCGCCGCGTTGTCCGAGACATGGTTGCTCGTCGGACGTATCGAGTTCTTCGACTTGCGTGAACCGGACCGGGCGAGCGACACGCTGCTGCGAGCGTTGCAGGCGGCGGGGGAGGCGGATGACCCCCTGCTCGGGTCCGCCGTTCTCGCGCACACCGCGTTCATTCCGGGGTGGGAGGGACGGCGTGATGATGCCCTGGAGCGCATGGTGGCGGCACGTACCTACGCCCGACGTGGGCAGGCGTCGGCGGAGTTCGAAGCGTGGCTGGACGCGGTCGAGGCCGAGTGCGAGACGCGCTGTGGAAACAGCAGGACCGCGCTCAATCTGATCCGGCACGGCGAGGACACCATCGCCGCGGGGTCGCATCATCCCAATCCGGAGTGGATGGACTGGTTCGGCCCGGCCCGCCTGGCGGCGTTCAAAGGCAACACCCAGCTCAAGGCGGGGCACGTGCCGCAGGCCCGCGCCACTCTTCTCGCTGTACTGGACGAGCTGTCGCCCGGGGACGCCAAACAGGCCACGGTCGTTCTCGGCGACCTGGCCGCCGCTGAGGCGGCGGCGGGGAATCCCGGGGAATCCTGCCAGTACGCGATCCGCGCCCTCGACCAGTTGGCCATCACGTGGTACGCGACCGGAATGGAGCGGGTGCGGGAGGTACGGAAGTCGCTCGCGCCGTGGCAGCACGAGCCCTGTGTCCGGGAGCTCGACGACCGGCTGTACAGCTGGTCGACGACGGTCAGCGCTCTTGCGCGCTGAGCTTGGCGATCTGCTCGGGCAGTTCGGTGAGGCTGTCGATCCGCAGGGTCGGCAGCCTCTTCGCCTCCTCGGTTCCCCACTGGACGGTGGCCCACGGACCGCGTCGGATCAGCGCCGTGCGCATGCCCGCCGTGAGGGCGGGACGGATGTCGTTGTCGAGGCGGTCACCGACGTAGAGGATCTCTTCGTTCCCGAAGGGCACGGCGTCGGCGACGCGAACGAAGAACTCCGGGTCAGGCTTGCTCGCGCCCCAGTCGTCGGAGGTGCCGATCAGGTCGACATCGTCCGCGAACAGCTCGCGGAGGATGCCACCGGCCCGAACGGTCTGATTGCCCGCGATGCCGAGCCACTGCCCGTCCGCCCGCAGTTGGGCGAGGGCGGGGCGGACGTCGGGGTACAGGTCACTCTCGTCGAAGTGCTCGGGCCGGCCGGCCCTGGCGCGCGCCTCACGCTGCTCGTACAGATCGAATCCGGGCCGGAACTCCTGGAAGACTTCGCGGTAGTCGCGGCCCTGGGCGATCACGGCGCCGAACATGGCGGCGAAGGTGTGACGGGGGACCCCGAGCCAATCGGCCCAGGTGCCGTACTCCCGGGTCTCGTCCACCAGACATTCACCCACGTCGAAGACCACCGCGCGAATCATGGTCGCGAGTGTATGGCTCGCTACACCTGGGCGCGCTCACTCCGCCGAGCCGGGTGGAGCCGGGGGCCGGGGACCCGTGAACACCGCCCCCGGCCGGACAGACCTAGTGCGAGCCGTTCAGTGTCTGGCCCACGTTCACGAAGCCCTTCTTCTCCGCCACCAGCCTTCCGTCGCGCACCACTTGGAACGTCACGTTCCCGTTCACGATCCGCGGGAAGCCCGGTGTGCCCAGCATGTCCTCGTAGCGCCAGCGCAGGGGCGGGGTCAGGCCGCCCGTGTCGACGCGTACGCCGCGGTCCAGGGTGTCCGCGATCTTGCCCGCGGTGATCGTTTCGCTGTTGATCGTCTCGACCACCGCCTTGAGGGCGGTGTACGCGATCCAGGTGGTCTGGGCGCCCGGGTCGGCCGGGTCGATATCGTTGTCGCTGAAGGCGAACTTGTCGATCACGTCGCGCATCGGCTTCCACGCCGGGTCGCTCGTCACCGGGTACCAGCCGGTGAGGTACGCCCCCTCGAAGGGGCCGTTCTTGCCGCCCGTGCGGTTGATCAACGGCTGGCCGACGCTGCCGAGGACCGAGGAGACGCGGATGTCGAGGCCGTCCTCGGGGAGGCGGCGATAGGAGTCGAAGAAGGTCTCCGTGCGGTCGCCGAGCACCGCGGTGACACAGCCCTCGTCCTCGGCGCTCTCGCGGGCGCGGGCCGCCTGGCCGGTGTAGTCGGTGGCGTCCTCCGCCGCGCGGATGTCGGTGACCGGGCCGCGATCGCCCTTGGCCAGGCCCGAGTTGAGCAGTTCTGGCAGATCGTCGCCCGAGATCGTGTCGGGCCGCACCAGCGCGGTCTTCTCGCAGTTACGGGCCAGTTGGAGGCCGCTGCCCGCGAGCAGCGCGGCCTGGCCGCCGTTGACGGGGTAGGAGAGGAAGCTCGTGAACTCCTCCTCGGTGACGCCGTATCCGCCGATGTACGGGATCGACGCGGCCTCCAGCGGCGCCATGAACTCGCGGCCGTGCTGGCTGTACGAGCCGACGACCGCGACTGCCTTCTCCTTCACCGCCCGGCGCGCGCACTCGGCGGCGCCCGCGCTGTCGTTGCGCTCGTTGCAGGTCAGCACGCGCAGCTCGTGGCCGTCGATGCCGCCGGACGCGTTGACCCAGCGGGCGTACGCCTTGGCCATGGCGGGCATACCGGGCAGATTCGTGGCATTCGTGCCGACCGGCGCCCAGGTCATGACCGTGACGGGCTCCCTGGAGCCCCCCGACCCGCCAGGGAGAACGCCACAGCCGGTCAGGAGGGGAAGGAGCGCGGCCCCGGCCGCCGTCATACAAAGGGCGCGGATCACGCCGGACTGGAAGGGGCGGAGGGAGGAGGAGCGTCGCCAACCGGTCATAGTCATGCACACTTCCGCCCTCCGAGTAACACCGGAGTGAGCATGGTTCAACGTTGAGTGTCCTGGAGGTGAATTACAGGGGCCCGATCGCACGCTCCCGTGCGGAACGTAAAGTCGTGGACTGTGCAGCAAGGTTCCGAGAACTCTTCCCGTCGTGCCCGTCGCTCCCCCACCATGGGCGGCATGCCGCTCAATGACATGCCGTGGTGGCGCTGGCGCAGCAATGTGCGCTCGGCGCTGCACATGCTTTCCGATCCCGTCTTCCACCAGGAGTACTGGCTGGCCGGCCTGGAGGGGTACGGCGACGTCACCGACGCCGTCTACCGGCTGGTCGAGGACACCTGGCTGGACAACTGGTCCGCCGAGAAATACGTCGGCACGATCTTCCGCGACTCGGGCGAGGCCGCCCTCGTCGATCTCGCCGTGCTCCGGGTGCTGCGCATCATGCACCAGGTCGGTGCGGACGCGCCCGTCTCCGCCTATCTGGAGCACCATGGCTGGCCGGAGGCGGTACGGGCGGCCCGCGAGGCGCACGTACGGCTGGCGACGAGCGACGGGGACGATCCGGACGTCCTTCCGACCTCGCTGGATGTGCTGCGGATCATGACGCGGTCCGCCTGACCTCGCCATGACATGGTGACATCACTCGGTGTCACCCGCGCGGCACCGGCGGCACCGGCGCAATGTCCACGTACTGGCCGAATCCGGGGCGCGCGGGACAGATGTGGGATCCTCTGGGGTCATGACCATCGAGACGCCGCCACCCGTCGCCCCGCCGTCCGATCAGTACGTGCTCACGCTCTCCTGCCCGGACAAACAGGGCATCGTGCACGCCGTGTCGAGCTATCTCTTCATGACCGGCTGCAACATCGAGGACAGCCAGCAGTTCGGGGACCACGACACGGGTCTCTTCTTCATGCGGGTGCACTTCTCGGCGGACGCGCCGGTGACCGTGGAGAAGCTACGCGCGAGCTTCGCCGCCATCGGTGATTCGTTCCGGATGGAGTGGGCGATCCACCGCGCGGACGAGCGGATGCGGATCATCCTCATGGTCAGCAAGTTCGGCCACTGCCTGAACGATCTGCTCTTCCGGGCGAGTATCGGCGCGCTGCCGGTGGACATCGCGGCGGTCGTCTCGAACCATACGGACTTCGCCGATCTGGCCGCCTCGTACGACATCCCGTTCCACCACATCCCGGTGACCAGGGACACCAAGGCGGCGGCCGAGGCCGAGCTGCTGGAGCTGGTCCGCGCGGAGCGGGTGGAGCTGGTGGTGCTCGCCCGCTACATGCAGGTCATCTCGGACGATCTGTGCAAGCAGCTGAACGGCCGGATCATCAATATCCACCACTCCTTCCTCCCGAGCTTCAAGGGCGCCAAGCCGTACCACCAGGCGCACGCGCGCGGGGTGAAGCTGATCGGCGCGACGGCGCACTACGTGACCGCCGATCTCGACGAGGGGCCGATCATCGAGCAGGAGGTCGAGCGGGTCGGCCACCAGGTCACGCCCGCGCAACTCGTCGCGATCGGCCGGGACGTGGAGTGCCAGGCGCTGGCGCGCGCGGTGAAGTGGCACGCGGAGCACCGGATCCTGCTCAACGGGCACCGCACCGTCGTCTTCGACTGAGTGGGCGGGCCGGGCGGGCCGGGCGGGCAGGTCCGGCCGGGCTCACCGGGCTCACCGGGTCCACTGAGTTCAAGGACTGCAAGGATCGAGCGGTCGGTTCCGACCGTGGGGCCTCAGAGACGGCTCATCGTGGCCGCCGCGCACAGCACATCCCTGATCGCCTCACGGTCACCCTCCTGACCCGCCGCCGCGTCCTCCGGCGAGACCCGCCCGGCCACCAGCTGGCAGAACTCGACGCCGTCCAGCGCGACATGCGCCACGGAGCGCTCGCGCGAGCCCACCGCCGCCGGTGAGTCGAGCGCGATGAACCAGTCGCCGCCGCCCGCGCCCTCGATCTCCAGTCGCAGCGAGCGGCCGGGCGACCCCGCCGTCACCAGCTCACGGGCCGGTCCCGCGAGACCGCTCCGGCGGCGGATGGCGAGCGCGGCGGGCAGCAGCCGCGTCGCCAGATCGATCATCTCGCGCAGATGGCCGCCGCTGGGCGGCTTGTACGGGTAGTCCACCGCGTCCGCGATGTCCGCGCCGTGCACCCAGCACTCGAAGGCGCGGTCGAGCAGCGCGTCGCGCAGGGGCAGCGCGAAGAACCCGTACGACACGGAGAGTTCGGCGACCCCGCGGCCGGCGAAGGACACCGTTCTGATGAGGGTGTGGCTCTGCTCGCGCCAGGGCTCGTGGATGGTGCGGGTCGGCGGCGGCTTCGCGCCCCGCCAGAAGCTCTCCGTACGCTCGGTGGGGTGGACGGGCGCGTCGGAGCCGAGCGGGTCGTCGAGACCGAGGGAGGCGGCGACCAGGCCGTCGACGGTCATCAGATGGCCGATCACCCCGGCGACGGTCGTCCGGCGGGAGACGGCTCCCTCGTCCTCGTACCACTTGAGCCGTACGGGCGTGTGCCACTCGGCGTCGCCGATGTCCCGCAGGAGCGCGTCGAGCCGCGCGGTCTCGGCGTCGTAGGCGGCGGCCCAGCCGGGCACCGGGACACGGGCGGGCCGGCGGCCGAGGGCGTTCTCCAGTACGCGGGAGCGCAGCAGCGGATCGAGGTCCAGGTTTCCGTCGGCGTGCAGCAGGCCCACGGCGTCGCGCAGCCGAAGCGCCTCGTCCGCGCAGGGGGCGCATTCGGTGAGATGCGCCTCGACGAGCGCGGTCTCCTCGGCGGAGCAGGCGCTCAGCGCCCAGGCCCCGAGCAGCGACATGAGCACTTTGTGCGACAGCGGCTCGGCGGCGGGCATCACGCCACCCGGTGCCGTCACGCCGCCCGGCTCCGTAACGCTGCCGGGTGCTGTCATGTCGTCCGGTGCTGTCAGGTCGTCCGGTTCCGTCATGTCGTCCGGCGCCGTCCTCGGTGCCGGGATATGGAGGAAGGCCGTCGGCTCGTCCGGCTCGCGACCTTCATGGGAGCCGCCGTCCAGAGGGCCGGTCACAAGGAACGTCCGCTTCCCGGCGGCGACGAGCCGGTCCGGGCTTGGGTGTTGGCCGTGGAGAGCAGTTGCAGCCCGAGCCGCAGCCGGCGGCGTGCCTCGTCCTCCGTGACACCGAGGTCCGCCGCGGTCTGGCGGTAGTCCCTGCGCTGGAAGTACGCCAGCTCCAGCGCGTCCCACAGGGGCGCCGGCATCGACCTGACTATGTAGTCCGCCCGCGCGGCCACCGAGACCTGGCTTATCTTCTGCTCCAGCTCCTCCGCCGAACCCTCGCCGCGCGCCTCGTACGCCTCCGCTTCCGTACGCCGGAGCCGCTGCACGGCCAGCCGCTGTGTGACTTTCGCCACCCACGAGCGTATGGAGCCCTGTTTGGGGTCGTACGTGTCCGGGTTCTCCCAGACATGACCGAAGACCTCGCGGGTGATCCGGTTCGCCGCGTCGTCGTCGTCGAGCACCCGGTGGGCCAGGCCGTGCACCAGCGACGCGTAACGGTCGTACAGCTCACCGAGAGCCGCCGCCTCGCCCCGCGACAACCGCTGGTGCATCCTGCGGTCCCACCGGGGCGGTGTGTCCTTCGCCATGCGACCCCCAGCCCTGTTCCTCCGTGCGCCTGCCTGTGCCTCTGTCCGTGCCCCTGCCCCTGTCCACCATCATGTCGAAGCCCGCCGGCGGCCACCATTGGCCATCGTTCCTTCGAATGTAGTGGGCGCCGCCGACAACGCACTCCCCTTTGCCCAAGTGCGCCCCCGAGGCGCTCCTGCGGGCCCGGCGCGGGGGCGTTGGGGGGCGGAGTGAGGTTTCACAACGTTTCGCGAGGGCGCGGCGGGGCAGTGGCGGGATGAGGAACGGCAACTTCCGGATCAGCCCAGGAACCCGACGAAAGGTCCAGGCGCGTGACGCTCAAGATGGAGGAGTCCGAGCAGGGCCGGTGGACCGTGCTGCACATCACCGGCGAGCTGGATCTCATGACATCGCCCGAGGTCCGCCAGCGGGTCCACGACGCGGTGGCCGCCGGGCGCCACGCGCTCGTGCTCGATCTCTCCCAGGTGTTCTTCTGCGACTCCAGCGGGGTCGGCGTACTGATCGCCGCACGCAGACTGCTCCACTCCTGCGGGGGCAGGCTCCACGTCATCCTGCCCGCCCGTGGCGCCGAGGCGGGTTCGCATGTCAACCGGGTGCTGGCCGCGCTGGGCGTACGCCGTCTCTTCGAGGTCTACCCGGACGTGCCCGCGGCCGTCGACGACGCGGTCCAGCCGCTTTCGGCATAGCGGTTCCGCGCGTAAGGGGTCACATCGCGCCCCCCGGCCGTCGTACGCTCCGGGGATGGACAGCGCAGAGTACGAGGCCAAGATCGCCTCACGGTTCGCAGCCTTCGATCAGGACGGCAGCGGGTACATCGACCGCGAAGACTTCAGCGGAGCGGCGGCGGCGCTGCTCGCCGAGTTCGGTACGACGGCACGCTCCGACAAGGGACAGGCGCTCTACAGCGGGGCCGAGGCGTTCTGGCAGGGCATGGCCGGGATCGCGGATGTGGACGGCGACCAGCGGGTCAGCAGGCAGGAGTTCGTCACCGGCGCGGTGAAGCGGCTGCGGGACAACCCCGAGCGGTTCGCGGAGATCGCCCGCCCGTTCCTGCGTGCCGCGATCGCCGTGGCGGACGAGGACGGCGGCGGGGTCACCCGCGCGTCGGCCGAGCGCGCGCTACGGGTGCTCGGTGTCGAGCAGGAGGCGGCGGCCCAGGTGGCGGCGGAGCTCGACGTGGACCACGACGGCAGGATCCATGAAGGAGAGATCCTGTCCGGCTTCGCGGCGTACTACGTGACGCCGGAGCCCTGATGAGCGTCCCGGGGCCGGTGGGCCGGCCCCGGGTGCGGTGACCCCTCCGGGGCGCGGTGACTTCCCCGGGGCACGGCGGGGCGACTCCCCACACACGAACTTCCCCTCATGAACTCCGCACTCGTGGAAGGGGAAAGCCCTGGCCCCAGCGCTCCGAACGCGTCACCGTCCGTGGCCGAAACATGGCGCCCGAGGTCGATACCGGGTTGTGTCCTGGCGGCGGGCCGTCACAGGCCGGAGTCGTGTCCGCCCTCCGGTACGCTCCGTGGGGTGCGAGAGGTTGCGAGGCGCGACGGTCGCGGTGCTGCCGGTACGGCGGCTCCGGGAACGCGAATGTGCGCCGCTCGCGCGGTACGAAGGCGCCGTGTGCGCCCGTGTTCGACTCCCCGCGACGGGCGTCGCACAGTATGCACTACGCGTACTCCTTCGCGCTGGAATATGCCCGAAGCGCTTGTTGCGGTGACTGTACGTCAACCATGCTGTCTCGCAAGGAAATCACGTTCCGTGACTCTTGAGACTCTTGTGACTCTGTTGAGGACCTTGTCGAGGCGCGAGGCGATGTGTCCGCCGGTTCGGATGGTGTGAGCGGTGCAGGTGCTTCAGGTTCAGTTGGAGGTCGGGCCGGATCCCGCGGAGGTGGGGCGCGCCCGCAGATGGGCCCGTTCCAGGCTGGCCGGTTCCGGTATAGAGGACGACGAGCCCGTCGCCGAGACGCTGATCCTGCTCATCTCGGAGCTCGTCACCAACGCCGTGGTGCACACCGGCTGTCCGGCCGTGCTGCGGATGCTCTTCGGCGCGGGAGCGGCCGAGGCGGGGACGGTACGGGTGGAGGTCGCCGATACCAGCGCCTGTCCGCCGCGCCCGCGCCACGCGGACGGCGAGGACACCAACGGCCGCGGGCTGGAGCTGGTCGACGGCCTCGCCGACCGGTGGGGCTGGCAGCCGGAGGGCGCGGGCAAGCGCATCTGGTGCGAGGTGGACAGAAGTGCGCCGGGGGTGGCGGCCGAAGCGTGCGCCCCTGCCGCGTACGAGCTCCCCTGCGCCGTCCCCCGACCCGCGTGACGCGTGGTTCCCCCGGTTCCCGGGGGCCCGTGTGCCGGGGTGAGCCGGATGCGGCCCAGGGCCATCCGCCGGACACGCCCTAGCGGCCCGATCCGGCTCCCGCGCGGAACGTACGCCGGTAGACCGTCGGCGGGACCCCCAGCGCCGACTGGAGATGCTGGCGCATCGACTGCGCCGTGCCGAACCCCGCGTCCCGCGCCACCTGATCGACCGACAGGTCCGTCGACTCCAGCAGCTGTCTGGCCCGTTCGACCCGTTGCAGCACCAGCCACTGCCCGGGGCTGATCCCGGCCTCCTCGCGGAAGCGGCGGGTGAACGTCCGTACGGACATCGACTCCTGTTCCGCCATGTCGCGCAGCTGTATCGGCTCGTGCAGGCGCGCGAGGGCCCAGTCGCGGGCGGTCGCGGTGGTCGCCAGCTGCGGTTCCGGAACCGGGCGTTGGATGTACTGCGCCTGGCCGCCGTCCCGGTACGGCGGGACGACCGTACGCCGCGCGACGTCGTTGGCGACCGCGGTGCCATGGTCGCGCCGGACGATATGCAGACAGAGATCGATCCCGGCGGCGACCCCGGCGGAGGTCAGCACGTCACCGTCGTCGATGAACAGGACGTCCGCGTCCACCTTGACCCGTGGGAACAGCCGCTGGAAGTGGGCGGCGGAGGACCAGTGCGTGGTGGCGGGACGCTCGTCCAGGACCCCGGCGGCGGCCAGCACATAGCTGCCGGTGCAGATGGAGACCATACGGGTGCCCGGCCGCAGCCGGGCGAGGGCGGCGCGGAGTTCGTCGGTGAGCCTGCCCTCGTCGAAGACCGGACCCAGTTCGTAGGACGCCGGTATGACCACGGTGTCGGCGGTGGCGAGTACCTTGGGGCCGTTCTCGACGAGGATCGCGAAGTCGGCGTCGGTCCGTACCGGCCCCGGTTCCCGGACCGAGCAGGTCACGATCTCGTAGAGCGGTTTGTGGAGGGAGTCGCGTGCGCGGCCGAAGATCCGCTGCGGGATGCCCAGTTCGAAGGGGATCGCCCCGTCGAGGGCGAGGACGGCGACCCGGTGCGGGCGGCGGTCCGGCATGGTGCGCTCTCCTCTCCTGCGGATCTTCCGCGGATCTCCTGCGGACTTCGTCGTCCGTTCCTCGGATGGGCTCTGGTGGTCCAGACCTTTACTTGATATCAGTCGCGTCTGTGACAGAAAAGCGCACGGTGGCTCCGGACATTCCCGAACCGACCGCACCTCCGCACGAAGTCTCGGCCGGGACAGCTCGGGAAGGGGCCGTCCGGGCCGTCCATACCCTCTGGAACCGTAACTTCCGGCTCTTCTTCCTCGCACGTACCGTCGCGCGCTTCGGGGACGGCATGGTGCCGGTGGCCCTCGCCGCCGGTCTGCTGGACGCCGGGTACGGCGCCTCGTCCGTCAGCTTCGCGCTCGGTTCCTGGATGGCGTGCTTCGCGGGGTTCGTGATCGTCGGTGGGGTGCTGGCCGACCGGTTCACCCCGCGCCGGATGATGGTGCTGGCGGACGGCGCACGGCTGGTGGGTACGGCGGTGCTGGCCGTCGCCTTCGCCGCCGGAGCGCCCGCGCTCTGGCTCGTGTACGCGCTCAGCGCGCTCAACGGACTGGGCGCCGCCGTTTTCCAGCCGGGGGTGGCCAGCATGCTCCCGAGGCTGGCTCCCGATGTGCAGCGGGGCAACGCTGTGCTGCGGGTCGCGGAGTCGCTGATGACGATGGCGGGTCCGGCGGTCGCGGGCGCGCTGGCCGGCTTCGGCGGACCTGGTCTGATCTTCGGCGTCAACGCGGCCACCTTCGGGATCAGCGGGATCTGTCTGTTCCTGATCCGGATGGAGTCGGTCGCGCCGGTGGTGACCGGTGAGTCGATGCTCTCCGAACTGATCGGCGGCTGGCGCGAGTTCCGGGCCAGGTCCTGGCTGTGGGGGGTCATCGCCGTCTGGTCGGTGTACGGCATCACCGTGCTCGGCCCGATCACACCGCTGGAGGCGGTCGTCGTCACCGAGCGGCACAGCTCGGCGGTGTTCGGTCTGATGATGACGGTCCAGGGCGCGGGCAATGTGGCGGGCGGGCTGCTGGCGATGCGGCTGCGACCGGTCAGGCCGCTGTTCGCGGGCGCGCTCGCGCTGTTCGGGGTGATCGCGAACGTACTGGTCCTGGCGTACGACGTGCCGGTGCCCGTGCTGGCCGCCGGCTTCTTCGTCGGGGGTGTGTCGCTGGCGTTCTGGCTGGTGATGTGGTCGACGACGGTCCAGACACAGATCCCCGACGCGGCCCTCAACCGGCTGCACGCGTATGACGTGGCGGGCTCGCTGATCATGCTGGCGGTGGGGCGGGCGCTGGCCGGGCCGGTCGCGGAGGCGGTGGGGGTACGGGAGGTGCTGGTGGCCGGGGCGGTGATCAATGTGGGGGTGTGCGCGGTGCTGCTGGCGGTACCGGCGATCCGGGGCCTGAAGCGCGTGGAGTGAAGCCGCGTGAAGCGGAGTGAGGGCGGGCGGTGCGCCCGACGGCGGGCGGTCGAGGGGGGTGGCCCGATCCTGATGAATGCTGACCGTCGGGCCACTCGTTCCCGGCGTGGCCCCCCTGGATGCTGTCTGGCGTGACCCAGACAACCGACCTCGCCGCACAGCCCGACCCGCCAGAGCCCTCCGCACCGTCCGTGCCCTCCGCGCCGTCCGCGCCGTCCGCGCCGCGCGCGCCGGGGCGCGTCCACCGGGCGTGGTTCGTCGCCGTCGTCACGTTTGTGACGATCATCGGCGCGGCGGCGTTCGCCTCGCTGCCGGGTCTGCTGATCGAACCGCTGCACACGGAGTTCGACTGGTCGCGCGGCACGATCGGCTTCGCCGTCTCGGTCAATCTCGCGCTGTACGGACTGACCGCGCCGTTCGCCGCGGCGCTGATGGACCGCTTCGGTATCCGCCGGGTCGTCGCCGTCGCGCTCACCATCATCTCGGCCGGTTCCGTGCTGACCGTATGGATGACCGCGGCCTGGCAACTGGTGCTGTACTGGGGCGTTCTGGTCGGTCTCGGCAGCGGTTCGATGGCGCTGGCCTTCGCCGCGACGGTGACCAACCGCTGGTTCGTGGCGCGACGCGGTCTGGTCACCGGCATCCTCACCGCGGCGGGCGCCTCGGGGCAGCTGGTGTTCCTGCCGCTGCTCTCCTGGCTGGTGGAGCACCACGGCTGGCGCCCGGCCGCCGTCACGGTCGCGCTGGCCGCGCTCGCGGTGGTCCCGTTCGTCTGGCTGCTGCTGCGGGACCATCCGGCGGACGTCGGGCTGCCCGCGTACGGCGCGAAGACGTTCGTACCCAAGCCCGCGCCGGTGACCGGTGCCGCGCGGCGTGCGGTCTCGGTGCTGTTCTCGGCGGCGCGCACCGGGCCGTTCTGGCTGCTCGCCGGGACCTTCGCGATCTGTGGCGCCTCGACGAACGGCCTGGTCAAGACCCACTTCGTACCGGCGGCGCATGACCACGGCATGCCGATCACGGCCGCCGCCTCGCTGCTCGCGGTGATAGGCGTCTTCGATGTGGTCGGCACGATCGCCTCCGGCTGGTTCACCGACCGCTTCGAGGCGCGCAGGCTGCTCGCGGTCTACTACGCGCTGCGCGGGGTCTCGCTGCTCTTCCTGCCCATGCTGCTGGCGCCTTCCGTCCATCCGCCGATGCTCTTCTTCATCGTCTTCTACGGCCTGGACTGGGTCGCCACCGTTCCCCCGACGATCGCCCTGTGCCGTGAGCACTACGGCGAGGACAGTGCGATCGTCTTCGGCTGGGTCCTCGCCTCCCACCAGGTCGGCGCGGCGGTGGTCGCCTTCGCGGGCGGTCTGGCGCGGGACGTCTTCGGCTCGTACGACGTGGTCTGGTACGCCTCGGGGGCGCTGTGCGCGGCGGCGGCGCTGATGGCGCTGGTGATCAGGCGCAGGCCGGTGGTGGCGACGGCGACGGTCTGACGGTTCAGCGGGGCAGGAGGGGTCGGTGCGCCCGGCCGGACCGACCGGAACGGCCGGACCTGCCGGCCCGGCGGCCGGACGTGGTCCTGTCGGCCAAGGCCTTCGCTATCTTGCGCGCGTCGATCGCCATCTCACGGAGGTTGCCGCTGATCGGGTTGGTGAAGCCGACGAAGTAGAGACCCCGCGCCCGCTCAGGGGTGTGGCCGCCGTGGGTCACCGGCCGCCCCCGCTCGTCCAGTACGTCCAGATGCCCCAGCAGGTCCTCCAGGGCCCGGCGGTAGCCGGTCGCCGCGATGACCACCTCGGGGGTGATCCGGGAGCCGTCCGCCAGCACGACCGTGTTGTCCTCGAAGGACTCGACCGCCGCCACCGGCTCGACCAGGCCAGCGCGTACCGCCTTGATCAGCCCCACGTCCTGCACCGGGATCGCCCCCTCGCGGACGCGCGAGTAGAGGCCCGTGTCCGGGCGCGGCAGGCCCTTCGCCGACAGGTCGGGCACCGAGATCCGGGCCAGTGTCCGGGCCGCCCGGTCGACCAGTCGGACCGGCACCCGGCGGACCAGCACGGCCGTCGCCTGCGCCGGCCAGCCCAGCGTGGAGCGGCGCACGATGTGCGGGGCGGTACGGACGGCCAGACGCACCCGTGCCGCGCCGCCCTCGACGAGGTCCACGGCGATCTCCGCGCCCGTGTTGCCCACGCCGACGACCAGGACGTCCTTGCCCGCGTACGGCCGGGCGTCGCGGTACTCGCCCGCGTGCAGCAACTCGCCGCCGTACGACGCGCGGCCCGGCCAGGACGGCAGCCGGGGGGTGTGGTTGTAGCCGGTGGCCACGACGACGGCGCGGCCGGTCAGCTCCCGGCCGCCGGTGGCCCGCAGCAGCCAGCCTGTCCCGTCGGGGGAGGGCTCGACCCGGGTGACCTCCACGCGGGTGACGATGTCCAGGCCGTGGAACTCCGCGTACTTCTCCAGATAGCGCACCAGCCGCGCGCGGGGCACCCAGCGCCCGAAGGAACGGGGGATCGGCAGCCCCGGCAGGGCCGACATCCGGCGGGTGGTGTGCAGCCGCAGCCTCTCGTAGTGGCGGCGCCAGGAGGCGCCGACGGCGTCGGACTTCTCCAGTACGACGGCCCGTACGCCCTGTTCACGCAGTGCGGCGGCGACGGCGAGCCCACCGGGTCCCGCGCCGATGACATACACGGGAAGACTGTTGGCGCGGCCGGAATCGTCGGACATGAGAGCTGAGCGTAACCGCATCCTCACTTGTTGGGTCTCGGTCAAGATGGGAAAAGGGTTGCGAATCGATCACATCCGCTGCCCGTCGCCCCGCGTCATGGCCAGAGCAACTCCCTTGTCCACAGGCCCCCTTCGCGCCGGTAGCGCAGCCGCACATGCTGTCTGCGCGCGTCGCCCTGGAAGAACTCCGCCTCGTCCGGCACGAGCGTGTACGCGGTCCAGGACGGCGCCGGCGCGTCCGGCTCGCGCCGCGCCCGCTCCCACGCCGCCGCGCTCGCCTCCGCCAACTCCTCGGCCGAACCCAGGACTTCGCTCTGCCGGCCGACGAGCGCGGAGGCCAGCGCTCCCGTCGAACGGACCCGCAGATCCGCGTCGCTCTCCTCGGCGCCTGCCGTGCGTACCTCGCCCCGCAGGCGTACGGCACGTCCCTGCGCCGCCCAGTAGAAGCCGAGTGCGGCCTCGGGGCGCGCGGCCAGTTGGCGGCCCTTGCGGCTGGTCGCGTGCGAGGCGAAGTGCCAGCCCCGCGCGTCCGCGTCATGCAGCATCAGGGTCCGTACATCGGGCCGGCCCTGTTCGTCGGCGGTCGCCAGCGTCATCGTGTGCGGCTCGGGCTGGCCGGCGGCGACCGCCTCGGCGAACCAGCGGTGGAACAGCGGCAGCGGCTCGTCGGGCGCGCCCGCCGGATCGAACGCGGGCAGTTCGGTGTCCCAGACGGGCTGGGCGCGCAGCAGGGCGCGGAAGGTCTCTTGTCGCCGGTCGTCGTCCACGCGGGTCATTCAACCTCGTCCATGCGCCGCCCATATCGCCGCACTCGGAGCGGTTCGAGGCGTGGCGGGTGTTCCCGGTGGAGGCGGGTGCGCTGATCGGAGCGCTGGTGGAACGGCTGCTGCCGCCGGCATGACAGAACGGGGGAGGGGCGCGCGGTACGTACGTACCGTGGCCGCAGGCCCGGGCGCCGGCCCGCTTCGGCGGGTTACCTCAGGTGGAGCGCGTTACTTCTGCGGAGCGTTGCTTCTGTGGAGCGATACTTCCGCACTTCGGCGGAGCGTTACTTCGTGGGCTTCTTGCCGGTGACGCTCAGATGGACCAACTGGGCGAGCGTAGGCCGCAGTTCCGCCTGCTTCACGCCCCAGCTCTGGAAGCCCTTCTGGTGCGAGGCGACCGAGGCGAGCAGCACGACCAGCGAGCCGGCCAGCGCCGCCGGGCTGATGTCCTTGTCGACCCTGCCCTTGGACTGAAGCTCCTTCACGGACTCCGTGAGGGAGCCGGTCACGGAGTTCAGGATCTTCATACGGATCTTGTTGAATCGCTTGTCGCCCTCCGCCGCGCCCAGATCGACCACCCGGAGGATGGCGTCGTGTTTGCGCCAGAAGTCGAGGAAGCCGTCGACGAGTTCCTCGGACGTCTGCCAGCCGGCCTTGCCGGCCCAGGAGCGGCCGGAGACCAGCGCGGTCAAGCCGGTGCCCTCCTTGGCCATTTCCTCGGCGATCTCAAGGACAGCGCCCTCGACGTCCGGGAAATACTGGTAGAAGGTCGCGGGTGACGTGCCCGCCTTGCGGGCGACATCGATGACTTTGACGTCCCGGTACGGCGAGGAGCTGAGCATCTCGCCGAGGCAGTCGAGCAGCTTCTGCCGCGTCGCCTGCCCGCGTCGACCAGCCACGCGGCCGTCGACGGTGCGCACTTGTCCTGTCATGCAGTCAGCTTACCGAGGGGTGATCCGAGCGCGATTTGGCCGACTGCAAATGGGGAACCGGCCATCGCGGAGCCGGAGCGGACCGGGAGCGGACCGGAGGTCGGGCCAGGAGCGGGCGGGGGGCTCGCGGGGTGATCCGGGAGGCGGGCGGCGCGGGCGCGGGCTTGAATAGTGTTATCAACAGCCTGTGGACAACTTCGGTGGATAACTCGGGGTGGCGGCGGGTTCACGCTGCGATAGTGAATCAATTGTTCTATTTATCCATACGGAAGGAGTCCGGGACATGGACGCATTCGCGGAAGGCACGCCGTGCTGGGTGGATGTGTCACTCCCCGATCTGGAAGCGGGCAAGCGCTTCTACGGAGAGCTGTTCGGCTGGACCTTCGGCCGGGCCAAGGGCATGGAAGACGGGCACTACACCCTGGCGTTCAGTGGCGGGAGGCGCGTCGCGGGCCTCGTCGCCAAGCGGGACGGCCGGATGCCGACCGTATGGACCATCTATTTCGCGACCCCGGACGCCGACGCGCTCAGCGCGAGGATCAGGGAGGCGGGCGGCCAGCTGGTGCGGGAGCCGATGGCCGTCGGACGGTTCGGTGTGATGGCGCTGGCGGCGGATCCGGCCGGCGCGGTCTTCGGGTTCTGGCAGGCGGGCGAGGACCTGGGCTTCGAGAAGACGGGCCTGCCAGGATCCTTCTGCTGGACGGAGGTCTATACGAGGGACAAGGAGCGCGTCGACCCGTTCTACGAGAGGGTCTTCCGCTTCCGGGGCAGGGATCTGCCGGGCGACGGCATCGACTTCCGGCTGTGGTCCCCGGCCGGTTCCGCGCCGGGCGCGGAGAGCGCGATCGGCGGGCGCAGCGTGATAACGGACGCGTTCCCGGCGGAGCTGCCCGGCCATTTCCTCAGCTATTTCTCGGTCGACGACTGCGACGAGACGGCGGCGACGGTCGTGCGGCTCGGTGGCAGGATCACCGCACCTCCGTTCGACATCGACCACGGACGGATGGCGGGGCTGCTGGACAACCAGGGCGCGTACTTCGCCGTGCTGGCCGAGCCGAAGCGCGAGCCGAAGCGCGAGCCGGAGCCCGCGTCGGAGCGGGGAGCGGGGCAGGAAAGCACATGAGTGTCCGGATCGAGGTGAGACACCCCGATCCGCCCCCGGGTTCGCAACCGGCGCCTCCGACAGGAAGAATCAGGGGGCACGGGGCCGTACCTTTGTGGCCCGTACGGGGAGGTGGCAGGCAAGTGGAGCAGCTGACGCAGCACGACCCGAGGCGCATCGGCCCTTTCGAGGTGCTCGGGCGGCTCGGAGCCGGCGGCATGGGGCTGGTCTATCTCGCACGCTCGGCGTCCGGCCGCCGGGTGGCGATCAAGACGGTACGTACCGAGCTTGCCGAGGACCAGTTGTTCCGGGTCCGCTTCACGCGAGAGGTGGAGGCCGCGCGCGCCGTCAGCGGGTTCTACACCGCCGCCGTCGTGGACGCCGATCCCCGGGCCGCCGTGCCCTGGCTGGCGACGGCGTATGTGCCCGCCCCCTCGCTGGAGGAGATAGTGAGTGAGTGCGGTCCGATGCCGGCCCAGGCGGTGCGCTGGCTGGCGGCGGGGATCGCGGAGGCGCTCCAGTCGATCCATGGCGCCAATCTCGTGCACCGGGACATGAAGCCGTCGAATGTGCTGGTGGTGGAGGACGGGCCGCGGGTCATCGACTTCGGCATCGCCTCCGGAGTCTCCAACACCCGGCTGACCATGACCAATGTCGCCGTCGGGACGCCCGCGTACATGTCGCCCGAGCAGGCCCGCGACTCGCGCAGTGTGACGGGGGCCAGCGATGTCTTCTCGCTCGGCTCGACCCTCGTTTTCGCCGCCACCGGACACGCGCCCTTCCATGGCGCGAACCCCGTCGAGACGGTCTTCATGCTGCTGCGCGAGGGCCCGGACCTGACGGGGCTGCCGGAGGAGCTGAGACCGCTCATCGAGGCGTGCATGAAGATGGACGCCTCCCAGCGGCCCTCGCCCGCCGATCTCCAGGCACAGCTGGCCCCGCATCTCTTCGCCTCGGGCAGCGACGACAGCGGCACGGCGTCGGCGTGGCTGCCGGATCTCGCCACCGCGATGATCGAGCGCCGCAGGGCCGGCGGCCGGGGGCCCGCGCCCGCCGTACGGCACGCCGGTGCCGGTGCGGCGCCGGGCGCCGGTCCCGGCGCGATCGCCGCCGTACCGCCGAGGCCCGCGCACGAGCCGCCGGTGCCCGCGCAGGCGGCCCCCGACTGGGACGCCGCGTGGCGGCCCGGCCCGGCGCGACAGGGCGGCGGTGGCGGGAACGAGAGCCAGCACGCGGGCCGGTCCGAGGAATCGGCCGCGATGTCGCCGCCCGCGCTGCCGCACGCGCCCCGCTCCGCGCCGCCGGACGGCCCGCTCAGGCTGGCGGGGTCGCCGGTGCCGATCGGTCCAGGACCCCGGGTCGCGGACACGCGCGTCGGCGTCGGCGGCGCCGACGCGGGCCCCGCCACCGGCTGGATCCGGCCGCCCGCCGGGCTGAACGGTACGGACGCGGCCACCGGCGTCGCGCCCGCCCCGGCCGCACCGCCGGTGCCCGCGCCCGCCGCGCCTCCCGAAGGCGCTCCCGGCCGCTGGCGGCCCTGGCGGTTCCGGATGTCCAACGACGTCTGGGGCACGCCGGTCGTCGACGGCGATCTGCTCTATGTCACGTCCTTCGAGGTGCACGCGCTGGATGTGGCCAGCGGACGCCGCCAGTTCAAGACCAGGGACGTGGCGTGGGCGATGGCCGTCGCCGGTGGCCGGATCCACGCCTCGGACGGGCCGACGCTGTACGCGCTCGACGCGGCGGACGGCGCCGAGCGCTGGCGCCTCCAGACCGATGCCTGGGTGTACTCCCTGAAGGTCGACCGGGGCACGGTCGTCACCGGTACGCGCGGCGGCGGCGTCCAGGCGTGGGAGGCGTCGAACGGCGACAAGCTGTGGGAGACCGCCGGGGCCCAGACGGACTTCGAGACACCGGAGGCCGGGCCCGCGATCCACGACGGCACGGTGTACGTGTGGAAGGACGCCCGGCTGCTGGCGCTGGACGCGCGCACCGGCACCGAGCTGTGGTCGTACCCCATCGGTGACGCCGCCTCCTGCGGGGGCGTGCCCGTGCGGCTACGGCCCGCCGCCGACGGCCAGTTGTATGTCTCGGCCGGTACGCGCGTGCTCTCCATCGATCTGGTCAGCGGCCATGTGCGCTGGCATTTCGAGGCGCCCGCGGTCTTCCTCTCCCCGCCCGCCTTCGCCCCGGGACCGGCCGTGACGGGCGGCGGTGTCTATCTCGCGGACTATCTCGGCACGGTGTACGCGCTGGACGCCACCACCGGCAAGGACCGCTGGCGCATCGCGACGGAATCCCGGCAGTCGATCGAACCGGTGCTGGTCGCGGACGGCAATGTCCATGTCGGCAGCGGCAGCGCCCTGTACACGCTGGACGCGGTGACGGGCACGCCCAAGTGGCGCTTCGCGGCGGGCGGCGAGGTCATCGGCGCACCGGTCGTCGCCGACGGCCGGCTGCACTTCGGCTCGGCCGACCATGTCCTCTACACGCTGGACGCGAGCGGTGGCCAGCTGCGCTGGAAGCTGGCGACGGGCGGCGAGATCACGGGCTCGCCCGTGGCCCGGCGGGGCGTGGTGTACGCGTGCAGCAGGGACCGCTGTGTATACGCGCTGGACTCGGTGAAGGGGACGGCCACGGGGCGCGGCTCGCGCTGAGGGTCGCGCCGAGGCGGGCGTCAGCGCGACCGTGGGGCGTCGGGCGGATCTTCGGGCGGCGGTCCCGTCGGCGGTGTGGAGCTCGGGCTCCACTGCTCGTCGGTGACCCGGGGAAGCGACTGGGTGTCGCCGTCGTGCGGCGACCACTCCTCCGGGGGTGAGGACGGCGGCGGCTGGGGCTCGTATCCGTAGGGCCGGTACGCGTACTGGTCGTATCGCCCCGGGGGCCCGGACGGCTGCTGGTACTGCGCCTGCTGGTACTGCGGCTGCTGGTACTGCGCGTGCTCGTACGGCGTGTGTTCGTACGGCGTGTGCTCGTAAGCGGGCTGCTGCGGCTGCGGGGGCCGGTACTGCTGCGGGTACGGGACCTCGTAGTCGTACGGCGGCTCCTGGCTCCGCCACTGGGCGCGGCGCCTGCGGCCGCTCATCACCAGCGCGGCCAGCAGCAGGACGATCCCGCCGCCGGCGGCGTACGCGACGCCGGTGCCCAGGCCGGAACCGGTGGCGGTGACGCCGAGGCCGTCCGCCGACTGGCCCTGGCGCACCATCCACAGGACCGTGAAACCGAGCACGACAAGACCGGCCAGCCCCACGAGCGCGCGCGAGCGCAGCACCACGCCGAACAGCGTGACCAGGGCGGCGAAGAGGAAGGGCAGCGCGAGCGAGACGAAGACGCTGGAGCCGTTGCCGGAGATGCCGTTGAACAGGTCGGTGACGGGGAAGTCGCTCCCCTCCCGGCCGTCGTACCAGGGACGGAAGGGACTGAGGACGGCGGCGGCCGCTCCGATGAGAGCGAGCAGCGAGCCGAGGATGTTACGGACCATCGTCGGCCCTCCTTCGCGGTGCGTGATCGTGCTCCGTCAGCGACGCTACGCCGCGTATCCGGCCCCCGCCACGCGACCGCCGGGCGCCCGCCGCGCCGCCGGGGGCGCCCGCGCCCCAACTGCTCGCGTGTCGCGCCCGTTTGACAGGTCCACGGGTACGTCGGACCCTGGGCCGTCGGTGAGAATGCGTACATACGGGGGAGTGACTCGATCGTGATACGTCGACGTCTGAAGGTCGCGGCCGTACTGGTTCTGGTGGTGCTGGCCCTGACGGGGTTCTCGTCCTCCACGGGCGGCAAGAGCGGCAAGAGCGGCAAGAGCAAGGGATCGAGCGGCGGCGGGGGTGGCTGCTCCAACTCGAAGAAGAGCAACGGTTCGTACTCCGGCTCGGACTACGACTCCGATGACGACTACGGCTCGTCCGGCAGCTCGTACGACCCGACGCCCACGGCGACGGCGGGCGCCGAGGCGCGGATCGTCACCTGCGTCAGCAAGGCGAAGGGCAAGCGGAAGGCCGTCACATACGCGACCGTGCGGGTGTCGGCGGGAGCCGGTCCTACGGACACCTACGAGGTCGACGTGACCTTCGAGGACGCGTCGGGCTCGGCCGTCGACTTCGGCGACACGACGGTCGAGCTGGACGGCGGGGAGACGACGACGGTCAGGGTCCCGATGGACAGCCCGAAGCAGGTCGCGCGGGTACGGAAGTGCGAGGCGACGGTCGACAGCCAGGGCGTGTCGTAGGACACGAGAAGGGGCCCGGGCGATATCTCGCCCGGGCCCCTCTCCATGCGCGGCGCGTGCCTCAGGTGGCGTGAACGTCGCTGGTGGTGGCGTCGCCGCCGGTGGCGTGCGCGTCCTGGACGGAGACACCACTTCCCATGGTGGTGGCGTGCGCGTCCGCCATGGCCGGGGAGGCCGTAGCCGCCGCGGCGGCGAGCGCGACAGCCGCTGCAACGAAGAACTTCTTCGTACGCGTCACTTCAACTCCTGAAAGTGGGCTCGTCGGTCGTTCTCGACCCTCAGTACCCTAAGTATTAGGGCACGCTTGTTCGGTCGATATGGCGGTTTACGCCCATCGAATGGCGTGAATGCGAGGTCGTCGGACATGCGGCGGCCGCGGCGGCTCCCCCTCCGCGCCGCCGCGGCCGCCTCCCCCGCGAGGGTGAGGTCTTAGGCGCCCGGCTTGAAGGGCTCGGACGTGGCGTGCTGGTCCAGCGTGGCGATCCCGCCACCCGTGGCGTGCTGGTCCTGAGTCGTGGCCGTGCCTTCTTCTTCCGTACCCGTCGCGTGCTGGTCCTGCGGCTTGACCGCCGTGTCCTTCTTCTTGACGTCGTCCATGATCACAATCTCCCGTTATCTGCTCTGCGTGGCGGATCGGCCGTACCCGCCCGGCGGTTCCCCCGGGGACCGCCGGGCGGGCACACAAGGCCGCATACCTTAGCGCCGCGGCCCCTCGCCGATCCGTGCGCCCCCCGATTCGGCGGACCGACAGGAGTGACGATGCCGTGGCGCGATAAACGAACGATGAACGGCCTGACGCGGGACCCAGGTCTGTCGGCCGGGCAGGGCCTACGCGGCCGCCACGGGCCTCAGCAGCGCACGGACCTCGCTCGCCTCGGGTGACCCCAGAGCCTCGTATATCGAGAGCGCCTCCTGCCAGCAGACCTGGGCACGGCCCGTCTGCCCTATGCCGCTGAGCGCGCGGCCGAGCACGGTCAGCACATTGCCGCGGCGCCACTCGCCGCCGATGTCGCGGAGTACGGTCAGCGCCATTTCCGCGTTCGACGCCGCCTGCGCCATCTTCCGGGCGGAGATGTCGATCTCGGCCAGCCGGAAGAGCGCCATTCCCTCCCACAGCCTCTGGCGGCTGTCCCGGAAAACGGCGAGGGCTTCGTTGAGCCGTTCCGCAGCGTCGGACAGCTGTCCGCCCTGGGCGAGTGCCAGCCCCAGGGCGTACCGGCCGTTCGCGCCGCGGAACGTGTGACCGAGGGCGTCGTAGATGCCGATGCCCTGCCGCGCGAGGGCGATCGCGCTGTCCGTGCGCCCCGTGGCCAAGCGGATGCGCGAGAGATTGCACAGCGCGCTCGCCTCGCCGGGAAGGTCCCCGTCGGCCCGGAAGTTGTCGATGGCCATGGTGAGGTGCCGCTCGCCGTCGGCGTGCCGGTGCTGATAGAGCGCGATGATTCCCCGGACGTTGGGCGCCCAGCACCCGGGCGGTACGTCGCCGGTCGTGGCGGCACGCCGCATGGCCGCCGCCGCCTCTTCCTCGGCCTGGTCGAAGCGGCCCGCCACACTGTGCACGTTGGCCAGCGTCATCAGGGCCCGGCCCTCGGCCAACGCGTCGCCGCGGACACGCGCGGCTTCCAGTACGACTCTCGCCGACGCCTCGTAGTCCTTCGAGTTGGCGCCCGACTCGCCGAGGTCCAGTGCCGCCCACAGAAGGTCCACCGCCCGCCGCAGCGTCGGCGTGTCCGAGCACTGGCGTACGAACGCCAGCAGGCAGTTGGCCTCCGCGTACAGCCAGTCCTGCGCGTCGTGCCGGTCGGTGAAGGACAGGCCCGGGTATGTCGTCTGCTCCAGGTGGTCCACCAGGCGGTCCCCCGGGCGCTCCAGGGCGAACACGCTCGCGGCCGTCGCCAGGTAGAAGTCCAGCAGCCGTGAGAGCGCCGCCTCCCGCTCCGAGGGCGGCTGTTCGTCGCGTTCCGCGCACGCGCGCGCGTACAGGCGGACCAGGTCGTGGTAGCGATAGCGGCCCGGGGCCGCGGATTCCAGCAGCGAGGTGTCGACCAGCGACTCCAGCAGGTCCTCGGCGTCGTGCAGCGGCAGGTCCAGTACGGCCGCCGCGGCGGCCAGCGAGAGGTCCGGGCCGTCGGCCAGGCCGAGCAGGCGGAAGGCGCGGGCCTGGGCCGGGTCCAGGGCGCCGTAGCCGAGTTCGAAGGTCGCCTTGACCGCGAGATCGCCCGCCTGGAGCTCGTCCAGCCGGCGCCGCTCGTCGGCGAGCTTCGCCGCGAGGACCGAGACCGTCCAGGTGCGGCGGGCCGCCAGCCGGGACGCCGCGATCCGGATGGCCAGCGGGAGGAAGCCGCACGCCGCGACGACATCAAGCGCCGCCTTGCGCTCGGCGGTGACGCGCTCCTGGCCGACGATCCGGGTGAAGAGCTGAAGCGCCTCCTCCGGCGACATCACATCGAGGTCGACCAGATGCGCGCCCGCCAGATCGACCATTCTGACCCGGCTGGTCACCAGCGCCGCGCAGCCCTCCGTACCCGGCAGCAGCGGGCGGACCTGCGCGGCGTCGCGGGCGTTGTCCAGCAGGACCAGGATGCGCCGGCCGTCGAGCGTCGAGCGGTAGAGCGCGGAGCGGTCGTCGAGGGAGTCGGGGATCGCGGTGTCGGGCGTGCCGAGCGCCCGCAGGAACGAGCCGAGGACGTTCTCCGGCTCGGCGGCCCGGGTGCCCGCGCCCTGGAGGTCCACGTACAGCTGACCGTCGGGGAAGTACGTCCGTGCCGCGTGCGCGACATGCACGGCCAGGGTCGTCTTGCCGACGCCGCCGATCCCCGCGAGCGCGGAGACCGCCATCACGGACCCCTCGACCGTGGAGAGCCGCTTGCCCAGCTCCCGTACGAAGGAGACGCGACCGGTGAAGTCGGGCACGGTCGCCGGGAGCTGGGCCGGGCGCGTGAACGTCGCGGGCGGCGCGGGCTGCTCGACGGGGCGGGCAAGCTCGGCGTCCGCCTGGAGAATGCGCCGCTGGAGCTGGGCGAGTTCGGGACGCGGGTCGACGCCCAACTCCTCGGCGAGCAGCCGGCGGGTGTCCGCGTAGACGGCGAGCGCTTCCGCCTGCCGCCCGCTGCGGTAGAGCGCGAGCATCAGCAGCTCACGCAGCCGCTCCCGCAGCGGGTGAGCGGCGGTCAGGACGGTCATCTCGGAGACGGCCTCCGCGTGGCAGCCGACCTCCAGGTCCAGATCGAGCCGGGTCTCGGTGAGCTGGAGGCGCCACTCCTCCAGCCGGGCGCGCTGCGTCTCGGCGTACGGGCCGGGCACGGAGGCCAGCGTCTCGCCCTCCCACAGTTCCAGCGACTTGTTCAGCAGCTCGCGGGCCTGGTTGCGGTCCCCGGCGACGCGGGCCTTCTCCGCTTCCTTGGCCAGCTCCTGAGCCACGTTCAGATCCAGCAGATCCGGCCGGTTGCGCACCGCGTAGCCGCCGGCCTCGGTGACGAGCACGCCGGAGGAGAGCTTCTTGCGCAGGCGCGAGGCGTAGGTCCGTACGGCGGCCAGCGCCTGCGAGGGCGGGTCGTCGCCCCAGAGCGCGTCGATGAGCTCACCGGCCGTGGCGGTACGGCCGTCGCGCAGCAACAGGGCCGCGAGCAGGGCGCGTTGCTGCGGTGACCCGGGCGGCACCGGCTCGCCGCCGCGCCAGGCGCGTACCGGTCCGAGCACGCCGAAGCGCAGCTCGCCGGAGTCACCCGGCACGGCCGGAGCCCGCTGCTCCGGTACGCGCGGCCCGCCGTCACGTTCCATAGCTCCCCCTGCCTGCCACTGCCGGTATCGCCCTCGACAGTCTGCCTTGTCGATGGCTGTGCGTCAGCAGTGAGTGGGGGTCTGCACAAGCCCTCGACAGGATCCGGACCGCCATTGACCCGGGCGAAGCGGAGCGCCGTAGTTCGCTTGACCAGTGGGTATGGGTAGGACGGTGACCACCGCTGGTACGGACGATGAGGAGGCAGCGGCCGTGACTGATGTGATCGTGGTGGGTGCCGGTCCGACCGGGTTGCTGCTCGCGGGGGATCTGGCGGCCGCCGGACACTCCGTGACCTTGGTCGAACGCCGCTCGGAAGCCGTCGGAAATCTCACGCGCGCGCTCGCCGTGCACGCCCGCACGATGGAGCAGCTGGACGCGCGCGGGCTCGCCGACGAACTGGTGGCGCGCGGATACCGGGTGCGGGAACTGCGGCTGCTCATGCGGGCGTCCATTGATCTGAGCCGGTTGCGCAGCCGCTTCCCGTACGTCCTGATCGTCGGGCAGTACGAGGTGGAGCGACTGCTCGAACGGCGTGCCCGCGAGGCGGGTGTCACCTTTCTGTACGACACCGAGGTGACCGGCGTACGGCAGGACGAGGACGGCGCGGAGGTGGAGGTGGCGAGGGCCGGGCCGGAGCTGGGGGCCGGGGCCGGGGCCCGCACGCTTTCCACGCTCCGCACGCTCCGCGCCTCCTATGTCGTCGGCACGGACGGCGCCTCCAGTACCGTCCGCCGCTCCCTCGGGCTGCCCTTCCCCGGCTCCGCCGTCATCCGCTCGATGGTGCTGGCCGACGTCCGGCTGACCGAGAATCCGCCCGCCCCGCTGATCGCCAACGCCGAGGGGGACTATCTCGCGCTGATCGGCACGTTCGGCGACGGCTGGTACCGCGTCATGGGCTGGAACCGCGCCAGGCAGCTCCCCGACGGCGCGCCCGCCGATCTCGACGAGGTGCGGGAAGCCGCCCGGGAGGCGCTCGGCTCCGACTACGGCATGCACGACGCGCGCTGGATCTCCCGCTTCCACAGCGACGAGCGGCAGGTGCCGCACTACCGCGTGGGGCGCGTCTTCCTCGCGGGCGACGCCGCGCATGTCCATTCCCCGGCCGGCGGCATGGGCATGAACACGGGTCTTCAGGATGCCGCGAACCTCGGCTGGAAGCTGTCGGCGGTGCTCGCGCGCCGTGCGGGCGACGCGCTGCTCGACACGTACGAGTCCGAGCGCCACCCGGTCGGCGCCATGGTGCTGCGGGCCAGCGGCATCATCACCCGGTTCGCGCTGGCCCGCTCCACCCCCCTGCGCGCCCTGCGGTCGGCCGGCTCCCAACTGCTCTTCCGGGCCGCCCCGTTCGGCGACCGTGTGATGCGCGTGGTCACGGGCATCGGCATCGCGTACCCCTCCCCGCGCGGCGCCCACCCGCTGGTCGGCAGACGCGCCCCCGACCTGGCGCTGTCGTCCGGACGGCTGTACGAGGCGTTGCGCGCGGGCCGGTTCGTGGCGGTGGGACCGCATGGGGACGCACACGTACGGTCGGCGGTGCCGGACGACGGCCCGGCGCTGTACGCCGAGTTCGCGCACAGCGCCACGCGTACGCTGCTCGTCCGGCCCGACGGCTATATCGCCTGGGCGGCCGACCACCCGGACCCGGCGGGCCTGCGCCACGCGCTCACGGAGTGGACAGGCCAGCGGGCCGGACGCCCGTAGCGCACGGCGGGATCTGCGCGCGCCCACCGGATCGAGGTTTCCACGACCCGGTGGACGAGGACCCGGTGGGCCGGCACGTAAAAGGCTCTCAAGAACCCGGGTAAGAACGCGTCCGGGTCAGCGAGATAGCGGCGCACCGCACCGGCTTCCAGCGCCGCTCCGCTGGAGTAGCCACACACCGCTTACCTGTAGGGGGCACACCATGCGCGTGGGCATCACCGGACATCGCGGCCTGTCCAAGGAGATCGAGCGGCAAGTAAAGGTCATGCTCGCCGAACAGATCGCCACGCTCGACGTACGCGACCTCGTCGGAATCAGCTGTATCGCCGACGGGCCGGACACATGGTGGGGTCAAGCAGTCCTCGACGCCGGAGGAAAGATCGAGGTCGTCATCCCGGCAGCGCAGTACCGCCAGGACCTGCCCGACTGGCATCACGCTGAATACGACGCGCTGTTCTCCAGCGCCTCTGATACCCACCACACGGGAATGACCGAATCCACCTCGGAGGCACACCAGGCGGGAAGCGAGATCCTCGTCGGCCTCTCCGACGTCGTACTCGCCGTTTGGGACGGCTTGCCGGCCCGGGGATACGGTGGCACCGCCGATGTCGTGGCGTACGCGGGGCGCGTAGGCGTGCCCGTCACCGTCCTGTGGCCCGACGGCGCGACCCGATAAAGGCCCTGCTTCCCCAGGGGCCCGGCCGACACCTGCGCTCGGGGGTGTCGGCCGGGCATCCCGTTCAGAGTGCTGTCACTCCCCGAGGAACACCGGGTTGGTGAACGCCGCGAGCGCGCCCGGGAGGCCCGGGGTCTTCGGGGCGTGGCGTACTTCCGCGCGTACGTAGGTGGCGTACGTGGCGGTGGTGCTCCATTCCAGCGTGCCCGTGCCGGATTCCGGGATCGTGCCCGTGCGCAGGGTGCCCTGGTCGGTGACGAAGTGGGTGGTGCATCCCGGGGCGCCGGTGACCTCCAGACGTACCGTCACCGGTTCGTCGTCGCGGACGCGCAGTCGGTCGCCGATGCCCGCGTGGCCGCCCCGGCCGCCCGCCGCGCCGAAGGTCAGGGAGACCGACGAGGACTCGGCGACATAGCTGTGACCCGCGCGGATACCGGCGACGATGGCGTCGCGGGTGAGGTCCTCGGCCAGGACGACGGTCTGCGGGGTGCCGATGGGGTCGGGGTCGCGGTGGGCGTCGCTGCTGCCCATCGCGGGGGTCCAGGGGCGTCCGGAGCGGGCCGCGGAGGCCAGGGTGCTGTCCCAGTCCGCGAGGGAGACCTCGTCGTCGACCGTGTAGGGGCCGTTCCACACCTCCACCGCGTCGGCGTCGGCGAAGCCGAACTTCCAGTTGCAGCCGATGCAGGTGGCGTGCGGGTGGGCGGGGACGACCAGACCGCCGGCGCGGCGGATCTCGCGGGCGTAGTGGCCGAAACGGTTGTCGCGGGCGCGGTAGCGCCAGTCGATGAACGTACCGCCGTCCATGCCGAGGGCCACGACGTGCCCGTTGCGGGTGGTGACCTCCTCGCCGGTGAGGATCAGCAGGTCGTCACCCCACAGGCCGTCCCAGGCGCTGTGCGCGGAATGCGTGTTGTGCTCGCTGGTGTTGATGAAGTCGAGACCCGCGGCCCTGGCGAGCGCGGCGATCTCGGCGGGTGTGCGCCTGCCGTCGGAGTGGACGGAGTGGATATGGCAGTCACCGCGGTACCAGGCCCGGCCGCGTCCCTTGGCGCGCTCCGGCGGGTACACCGGCTTCGGGGTCTCGCCCGGGGTGCCGAACCGCAGCGTGATCGTCACCTCGTACGCCAGGCCCTGTGGGGCGACGGTGTACGGGCCGAGCGCGATGTGCCAGGTGCCCGCGTTCACCGGGCCCGGGAGATAGCCGGGGGTGGCCGCGTCGGCGCGCAGGAAGAACTCGGTGCGGGCGCCGCCCGACCAGCCGCGGAAGCCCTTGCCGCCGAGCCGCGTGCCGCGCTCGTCGAAGATGCCGATGTCGAGGGCGTTGCCCTGGGTGCCCGCCGGCATGGCGGGGCGCTCGTAGGAGTACGAGACATGGATCTCGCGGACGCCGCGCGGCACCTCGACGGGCAGATGGACGAAGTCGGGGGAGCCGGTCGGCAGTGTGCCGCGGACGGTTCTGGTCTGTTCGCCGGTCTCTCCGCCGCCGCTCCCGGCGGCCGGCGCGGCGTTCGCGAAGCTCACGGTACTCAACGTAAGCGCGGCGGCGGCGCCCGTCACCAGAAGGCCCCGTCGGGCTATCGCGCTGTCATGGGTGTCTGCGTGGTCCTTGCACATGCCGGCGGCTCCCAGGGTGCCGAGAGGGACAAGTGGTCACAGCGACCACCCGATTCGTGCGTTCGAACTCTGGTATTGAGCCGTGAACCAGGAGGCAAGGGAAGGGGATTGGCAGGTGGCGGAAACACGGACGGGACATGCGCGCGGCCTCTCTCGCACCGAAAAGGCATCTCACGCACCGAAACGGGATCAGGCGCGCGCCTCGAAGACCTCGATCTCGCACCGTGCCGCGCCGCTGCGCTCGATCCTGGCGTCGCTCGTGATCAGTGGTACTCCCAGGGTCTCGGCGAGGGCGACGTACTGGGCGTCGTAGGCGGACTGGTTCGCCGACAGAGCTTTGACGCGTTCCCAGAGGATCAGGGTCTCGTGCCGGTCGACCGGCAGATCCCGGAACGTCGCCATGGCCTTGCGGAGTGCCCTTTCGCTCAGTTTGGGGACTCCTCCGCGCCGACCGCTGGCCAGGCCGAGCAGGGCGGACATGACTTCGTAGTCGATCAGATGAGGTGCGGCGAGGCGGTCCTCCTCGACGACACGTTTCCGTACCTGGTGTCCGGTGGGGCCGTCGTCGGTCAGGAAGAAGACGAGTGCTGAGCAATCGACAACGATCACCGCGCCGCCCGCGCGTCGTCGATCGCGTCCCGTACGTCCGTGATGGTCAGTGTCGTACTCGCCTCCGCTTCGGCGCGGGCGGTGATCTCGGCGAGTGTGGGGCTGGTGGCCGCACCGACAAGGAGGTCCAACGTGTAGGCCTGGAGCGACTTTCCGGCTTGGGCTGCACGGGTTTTCAGTATGGCGAGGGCGCTTTCCGGGACATCCCGGATGGTGAGAGCAGTCATGACTGCAATGTAGCATCGGTGCAGGCGAAATGCAGATGTGGTTCCTCGGGTGGCCCGGCCTGCCGGTTCGGCCCTCGCCCGGGGGTGTCGCCCAGGACCCGCCTCACCCCGTCCCCCGTCCCCTGGTGGGGTGCACGGCCGAACGTATTCTCGGAGGATGACGACCCGCGTGCCTGAGGAATCCGGAACAGGACGACCGACGACCCCCCGACCCGCCGGAGAGCGGACCGGCCGACCGGCACACCCCGGACCACCCGCACACCCCGCCCCATCGGGCGGACAACCCGGAGGAACGGCGGTACCCACCGCCAACGCCATGCGGCGTGCGCTCAGGCGGGCGCGGGACGGCGTCGCGCTGGATGTCGCCGAGGCCGCCGTGCTGCTCCAGGCGCGCGGCGACGACCTCACCGATCTCGCCGCCTCCGCCGCGCGGGTGCGGGACGCGGGGCTGGCGGCGGCCGGCCGGCCGGGGGTCATCACGTACTCCCGCAAGGTCTTCATCCCGCTGACGCGGCTGTGCCGGGACAAGTGCCACTACTGCACCTTCGTCACCGTCCCCGGCAAGCTGCGCCGCGCCGGGCACGGCATGTTCCTCTCCCCGGACGAGGTCCTGGAGATCGCGCGTCAGGGCGCCGCGCTCGGCTGCAAGGAAGCGCTGTTCACGCTCGGCGACAAGCCGGAGGACCGGTGGCCCGAGGCCCGGGAGTGGCTGGAGGCGGAGGGGTACGACGACACCCTCGCGTATGTCCGCGCCATGGCGATCCGCGTCCTGGAGGAGACCGGGCTGCTGCCCCATCTCAACCCGGGCGTCCTGTCCTGGACCGATCTCCAGCGGCTCAAGCCCGTCGCGCCCAGCATGGGCATGATGCTGGAGACCACCGCCACCCGGCTGTGGTCCGAGCCCGGCGGCCCGCACCACGGCTCGCCGGACAAGGAGCCCGCCGTACGACTGCGGGTGCTGGAGGACGCGGGCCGCTCCAACGTCCCGTTCACCACCGGCGTGCTGATCGGGATCGGGGAGTCGTACGAGGAGCGCGCCGACGCCCTCTTCGAGCTCCGGCGCGTCCAGCGGGCGTACCACGGCATCCAGGAAGTCATCGTCCAGAACTTCCGCGCCAAGCCGGACACCGCGATGCGCGGCATGCCGGACGCCGAGCTGGAGGAGCTGGCGGCGGCCATCGCCGTGACCCGGCACGTCCTCGGCCCCGCCGCCCGTATCCAGGCCCCGCCCAATCTGGTCACAGCGACCATCGGCGGCTCCGCCGCGGGCGAGTACGCGCTGCTCATCGGCGCGGGCATCGACGACTGGGGCGGCGTCTCGCCCCTCACCCCCGACCATGTCAACCCGGAACGCCCCTGGCCGCACATCGACGAACTGGCCGCGCGTACCGCCGAGTCCGGCTTCGCGCTGCGCGAGCGGCTCACCATCTACCCGGAGTTCATCGCGCGCGGCGAGCCCTGGCTCGACCCCCGGCTGATGCCGCACGTCCGGGCGCTGGCCGACCCGGAGACCGGCCTCGCCCGCGAGGACACGCGGCCGGCCGGGCTGCCCTGGCAGGAGCCCGACGAGGGCTTCACCGCCACCGGCCGTACGGATCTGCACCGCACGATCGACACCGACGGCCGCACCACCGACCGGCGCGACGACTTCGACGAGGTGTACGGCGACTGGGAGGCGCTGCGCGAGGCCGCGGCCCCCGGCATGGTGCCCTCCCGTATCGACACGGACGTACGGTCGGCACTCGCCCAGGCCGCCGACGACCCGGTGAAGCTCACCGACGACCAGGCGCTCGCGCTCCTCCACGCGGACGGCCCGGCGCTCGACGCGCTGACCCGGATCGCCGACGAGCTGCGCAGGGACGTGGTCGGCGACGACGTCACCTACATCGTCACGCGCAATATCAACTTCACCAATGTCTGCTACACCGGCTGCCGCTTCTGCGCCTTCGCGCAGCGCCGCACGGACGCCGACGCGTACACCCTCTCCCTGGACCAGGTCGCCGACCGTGCCCAGCAGGCGTGGGAGGTCGGGGCCACCGAGGTCTGCATGCAGGGCGGAATCCACCCGGACCTCCCCGGCACGGCGTACTTCGACATCGCGCGCGCCGTGAAGGAACGCGTCCCCGGTATGCATATCCACGCCTTCTCCCCGATGGAGGTCGTCAACGGCGCCTCGCGCACCGGCCTGTCGATCCGCGAGTGGCTGACGGCCGCGAAGGAGGCCGGACTCGACTCGATCCCGGGCACGGCGGCGGAGATCCTGGACGACGAGGTGCGCTGGATCCTCACCAAGGGCAAGCTGCCGACGGCGACATGGATCGAGGTCGTCAAGACCGCCCATGAACTGGGCATCCGGTCCAGTTCCACGATGATGTACGGCCATGTCGACCAGCCGCGCCACTGGCTCGGCCACTTCCGTACGCTCGCCCGGATCCAGCAGGAGACCGGCGGCTTCACGGAGTTCGTGACGCTCCCCTTCATCCACACCAACGCGCCGGTCTATCTGGCCGGTATCGCCCGCCCCGGCCCGACGGACCGCGACAACCGCGCGGTCATGGCGATGGCCAGGCTCCTCCTGCATCCCCACATCACCAATATCCAGACGAGCTGGGTGAAGCTGGGCACGGAGGGCGCGGCGGAGATGCTCCGTTCCGGTGCGAACGATCTGGGCGGCACGCTGATGGAGGAGACCATCTCCCGGATGGCCGGGTCCAGTTACGGCTCGTACCGCTCGGTCAAGGACCTCATCGCCATCGCGGACGCGGCGGGCCGCCCGGCGAAGCCGCGCACGACGCTGTACGGCGAGGTCCCGGAGGAGCGCGTACGGACGGCGGCGGCGTCGGACGGGCATCTGCCGGAGCTGCTGCCTCTGCTCCCCGTACTGCCCGTGCGCGGCGAGGACGGCTGAGCGTCATGGTCCGTTCGCCCGCCGCCGCCCGCGGCGGCGGGTGAACGGACCATGCGGAACCGCTGCCGCTCCTGCCAGACTGGGGGCCGGGGCGTACGGGGCCCTTCGTCGGGGGACGTGGAGGGGCGCGTGGCGCGAGCACAGATGTCGATGGCCGAGCTGATCAGGCGGCGTCGGAGGGCGCGTTTCATCGGGCGCCGTGACGAGCTGGGCGCTTTCCGCGCCAACTTCGACGTCCCGCCCGACGACGACCGGCATCGCTTCCTCTTCCACATCCACGGCAACGCGGGGGTGGGAAAGACGTTCCTGGTACGGGAGTTGGAGCAGACCGCACGCGAACGCGGGGCTTTGACCTGCTATATCGACGAGTCCGTGAGCAGTGTCCCCGAGGCGATGGCCGTGCTCGGCGAACAGCTCGCGGAGCAAGGGCATCCACTGAAGCAACTGGACCGGCTGCTCGCCACCTACCGGCAGCGGCGGCACGAGGCGGAGTCCTCGTCGGCCGCGCTCGTCGATCAGCCGGAGCAGCGGTCGCCGCAGTTCCCGCAGTCCGTGGAACCGCGGCGGCAGCCACCGCAGCAGCAGCCGCCGCCCGTGCCGTCGGCCGCGAGCACGGCCGCGGTGACGGCGGGCGTCATCGGGCTCGGCATGGTGCCGGTCGTCGGGGCCTTCGCCGGAGCGCTCGACACCGTACAACTCGCGGCGGGAGCCGACCGGTTGCGGGCCACGCTGAGCGCGCGCTTCCGCGACCAGGAGGACGTACAGCTCGTGCTGGCGCCGGACCGGGTGCTCACCCCCGTACTCGTCACCGAGCTGGCCGAGGTCGCCCGCCGCGTCCCCTGGATCGCGCTCTTCTTCGACACGTACGAACGCACCGCACCCTTCCTGGACGCGTGGCTGCGCGACCTGATGACGACGGAACGGTACGGCGCGCTGCCCGCCCAGGTCATCGTCACCCTCGCGGGACAGCGCCCGTTCGACGCCGCGCGCTGGGGCGGCTTCGCGGACTTCATGACCGACCAGCGGCTCGAACCCTTCACGGAGCACGAGGCACGCCAGCTGCTCACGGCCAAGGACGTCACCGACGAAACCGTGGTCGAGGAGGTGCTGCGGCTCTCCGGCGGTCTGCCCGTCCTGGTCTCCACCCTCGCCGAGAACCAGCCGGCCGACCGCGCCGACGTCGGCGACCCCAGCGCCACCGCCGTCGAACGCTTCCTCAAATGGGAGCAGGACCCGGTACGGAGAGCCGCGGCCCTCGCCTGCGCCCTGCCCCGCCGGCTGGACGAGGACGTCTTCCGGGCGGCGGCGCCGCAGGACGCGGCGGGGCTCTACGACTGGCTGCGCGCCCTGCCCTTCGTTACCCGCAAGGACACGGGCGTCTCGTACCACGGGGTGGTCCGCGCCCCCATGCTGCGCTTGCAGCGCACCCGTTCGCCGCGCGGCTGGAGCGAGCGGCACGCGGCGCTCGCCGGATGTTTCGCCCGCTGGCGCGAGGAGACGGAAGCGGGCCTGCGGGCCGACGAGGTGTGGGAGAGCGCGGAGTGGCGCGCGCAGCGCTTCGAGGAGACCTACCACGCGCTGTGCGCCGGTCCGCGCGCCGCGCTCGCCGAGGCGCTGCGGGACGTGGTCGAGGGATGCCGCGAAAGCCAGGCGGCGGCCCGCCGCGCCGCGCAGGTCCTGGCCGAGGCCGGTGAGGACACCGACGACGCCGTGGCCCGTGACTGGGGGCGGCGGCTGACGGCCGCGCTCGACGACGAGGAAGTGGGGATACGGACGGCCCTCGGGTTGCTGCTCGACGGGAGCGGTCTGGACACCCGGGGCCGCGCGGCGGCGCACACCGTACGGGGGCGGGAACTGCGGGGCGCGGGCGAGTACGCACAGGCACTGGCCGAGTACGACCGGTCGCTCGCGTTCGATCCCGACGAGCCCACGACGCACTACGGCCGGGGTCTCGCCCACCAGTTGAACGGCGATCTGGCGAGGGCTCTGGCCGATCTGCGCCGGGCCGACGAACTGTCCCCGGACACCCCGTGGATCCTCGACGAGTACGGGGAGACGCTACGGCTCGCCGGCCGACGCGAAGAAGCCGTCGGACTGCTGGACCGCGCCCTGGCGCTCGACCCGACCAACGCCTACGCCCTGGCCTGCCGGGGCGTCGCCCAGCACGGACTGGGGCGGCACTCCGCCGCCCTGGCCGATCTCGGCCGCGCCCTGGAGCTGGACGTCGAGTATCTGTGGGCGCTGGCCCGCCGATCCCGCGTGCTGCGCGACATGGGGGAGTCCGACCGGTCCTTCGCGGATCTCGACCGAGCGGTCGAACTGGCGCCGGACAGCGCCTGGATCGCCTCCGAGCGCGGCGAGGCGTACCGGCTCACCGACCGGAACGAGGAGGCGGAGCAGGAGCTGACCAGGGCCCTGGCGATCGACGCCGGTCATACCTCGGCCCGCGCGGGCCGAGGGGCCGTCCGCCATCTGCTGGGCAAGCACGCGGAGGCGCGCGCCGATCTGGACCGCGCGATCGCCTCGGACCCCGCCTATGCCTGGGCGTTGGTCCATCGCGCCCGGCTGCGCCAGGAACTGGACGACACCGCGGGCGGGTTGGCCGACCTGGACCGCGCCGTCGAGGCCGAGGGGCGCCTGCGGTGGATCCGGCTGGAGCGGGGAGAGGCGAGGCGGCGTGCCGGACTGCACGAGGAGGCCGTAGCCGATCTCACCGTGGTGCTGGCCGAAGTGCCCGACGACACCTGGGCGCTCGCGCTGCGCGGCAGGTCCCACCACGCCTGCCGCCGCTACGGGCACGCCCTCGCGGATCTGGACCGGGCCCTGGAGATCGATCCGGACGACGCGTGGGCGTACTACTGGCGAGCCGGTACGAAGGTGGCCATGGGCCGTCCCGAGCGGGCGCTCGCCGATCTGGGGAGGTGCGTCGCCCTGGACGTCACCGCGGACCACGCCAGGCGCAGGGCGGCGAGCGCGAGCCTGAACCTCGGCAGACCCGAGGAGGCCCTTCGTCTGTTGGACGAGCTGACCGGCGCAGGCGTCCAGGACCTGGCCGATCGCTGCGAGGCGCTGCGCAGGACCGGCCAGTGGCCCGCGGCACGTGCGGCGGCCGACCGGTACAGCGTCGACGAGCCGCTGTACGGCGCGTTTGAGCGAGCAATGACGGTGACCGGGAGCGAGGGCGCGACCGTCGGGGTCCCGGCCTGGCGGGAGCTGGCGCGACGGCTGGCGGAGACCGCGGACCCCTCGCCCGAGATGCCCGCCTATGTGGCCATGCTGAGCGGGGCCGTGCGCGGGGACTGGGAGGCGCTGGACGCCTCGCTCGCCACGCTGCTCGCCATGGACGCCGAATGGGACGACCTCGCGAACGTGGTCGGCCACCTCGAAGAACTGCTCCACGCCCCCGGTGTCGACACCGCCCGCCTCCGCCCCCGTATCGCCCGAGTCGTCGCCGCGCGCGACGAGTTCGCCGCCCGCTGGGCGTGAGCCGGAGCGGAGCACTCCCCAGGAGAGACAGAAGGATCCCGGGGACCTACTTTGGTCGGATGCGGCGCCCCGGCGGCCGACCGTAGCGTCGTACGGTATGACACCACCGTCCCAGACCGGCCCGGCCGACGCGGGTGCGCCCGCGACCGCGCGGCTCGCGGATGTCGACGCGCTGCGCGGCTTCGCGCTCTTCGGCATCCTGATGGTCAACATCCCGTTCTTCGCCAGCGGTTACACCCTGCTGGACGTGCCCGATCCGGCCCGGCTCGCCTGGCACGACGATGTCGCGGAGAACGTCGTCCGGTTCGTCTTCGAGTCGAAGTTCTATCTCCTCTTCGCCTTCCTCTTCGGCTACAGCTTCACCCTCCAGCTCAACTCCGCCGCCGCGCGCGGGCTCACCTTCCGGCCCCGCTTTCTGCGCCGGCTCGGCGGGCTGTTCCTGATAGGTGTCGCCAACGCGGTCCTGCTGTTCTACGGCGACATCCTCGTCACCTACGCCGTGCTCGGTCTGCTGCTCTTCCTGGTGCGCGGCATCTCGCCCCGCCGCGCGCTGTGGGTGGCCGGGATCATCACCGGCACGATCGCGCTGCTGTTCCTGACCGTGGCCGTCCTCGTGATGCTCATCGACGGTGCCTCCGCGACCCCCACCGCCGCCGAGCAGGCCAGGATGCTCGCCGACGGCAGGGCGGGCACCGAGGCGATGCGCGGCGGCTTCGGGTCGGTCATCGGCGAGCGGATCTCCTCGCTGGGGACCTCGTTCCCGCTGATCCTGTTCTTCCAGGGGCCGCTGGCGTTCTCCGCCTTCCTGGTGGGGCTGGCCGCCGGCAAGCGGCGCGTGCTGGCCGACCCCGCCGCCCAGGAGGGGAAGCTGAGGCTCATCCAGCTCATCGGCTTCCCCGTCGGGCTGGCGGGCTCGGTTTTCTACACCTTCGGCGGGCACGACAACCTCTTCGCCAACGCCGCGCATCTCGTGAGCGCGCCGTTCCTCACCGCCGCGTATGTCGCCACGCTCCTGCGCGTGTTCAGGACCGCGCGCGGCGCGCGGCTGGCCGAGGTGCTCGCCCGGCCGGGGCGGATGGCGCTGACCAACTATCTGAGCCAGTCGCTGCTGTGCGTACTGATCTTCACGGGGATCGGCCTCGGGCTCATCGGCCGTGTGCCGTACGCGGCGGTTCTCGGCATCGCGGTGGCCATCTACTCCGTACAAGTGGTGTGGAGCGCCTGGTGGATGCGGCGGTTCCGGATGGGCCCGGTCGAATGGCTGCTGCGCGCCGCCACCCATCTGGAGCGGCCCGCCATGCGGCAGCGCGAGCGTCCGGGCCGTAGCCCGGCGTCCGTATGACCCCGGCCTCATGACCCCGGCCTCCGGACAGCACCGCGCTAAGGGCCCCGAGGGCCCCGCGTAACCGTCACGAAACCTTCGCACCCGGCCCGGCCGCCCAAAACCGACCTGCCGGGCGTCCGCCGCCCATACCGCCCCACCCCGCACCAGCGAGCGCGAAGCGCGCCCTCAACCCGCTGTTCCCGGTCGATTACAGTGCTGCGCAGTTTGTGCGGTCGCTCGGAGGCACAGGGGAGGGAGTGGCGCGTGAGCACACCGTCCGGAGCCATCTGGGGCCGTGCGGAACAGCAGGATTTCCGCAGCCGGGTGCGGGGCTGTCTGCTCGGCGGCGCCATCGGGGACGCGCTCGGCACCGGAGTCTCCGCGCTCACGCTCGACGAGATCAGGGCCGCCCACGGAGAGGGCGCCGTGAACGACTTCGTGCCCGCCTTCGGCCGCCGCGGCGCGGTCGGCTCGGCGACTCAGCTGACCCTGTTCACCGTCGACGGGCTGATCCGCGCCCAGGTCCGCAGGGACACCGGCGCCTGGCATCCGCCGACCGATGTGCACCGCGCGCATCTGCGCTGGGCGGCGACCCAGCGGGACTGGGGGCCGGATCTGCGCCGCAAGGACGGCGGCTGGCTCGCCCAGGAGGAGTGGCTGTACGCGCGCCGCGACCCGACCATCTCCTGTCTCACCGGGCTCGGCGACACCATCATGGGCACACTCGACAAGCCCAAGAACACCATCGCGCGCGACTCGGGCGCCCTCGTACGGTCCGCGCCGTTCGGGCTGCTCGTGGGCTGGGAGCCGCAGTTGGTGTGCCAGCTCGCCGTGGAGTGCGCCGTGCAGACGCACGGCTCCCCGGGGGCGTATCTGTCGGCGGGCGCCTTCGCGGTGATCGTGCACGCCCTGGCACGCGGCGAGACGCTGGACGCGGGCGTGCAGCGCGCTCTCGCCCAGCTCACCCCGCGCCCGGGGCACCAGCCGGTCTCGGACGCCCTTCAGCAGGCGCTCGGCGCCGTACGGCAGGGGATCCCGGGCCCGGAACGGATCGCCTCGCTCGGCGAGGGACGTACCGCGGAGTCGGCGCTCGCCGTCGCCGTCTACTGCGCCCTGGTGGCCGAGGACATCCGCCAGGGGCTGCGCCTTGCCGTCAACCACGACGGCCCGTCGGCGGCGACCGGCACGCTCTGCGGCGCGCTGCTCGGGGCGCTGCACGGCGAGACGGCGCTGCCGCCCGCGTGGCTGGCGGAGCTGGAGGGCCGGCCCACCCTGCTGGAGATCGCCGACGACTTCGCGATGGAGATGACCCAGGGCCCGGCGCTGCACAGCCCGGGCAGCGCGGCCTCGGGCTGGCTCATCCGCTATCCGCGCGGCTGACGCGGGGTCCTGACGCGAGGTCCTGACGCGAGGGTGCGGCGGGTACGGGCGTGACGTACGCCCGTACCCGCCGCACGGCGGTCCCGGAGAGGTACCCGTGACCTCGGCCTCAGCCGTCCGAGCCCTTCCTGTCCGTCGTCCTCGCGTCACCCGGCTCGGTGGGCGCCGGCACCCGCAGCGAGGCCGCGGTCAGCTCGGAACCGTCGCCGTCGCCCTCCCCGTTGATCCGGGCCAGCAGCACCTCGCGCTCGTCGGACTCCTCCGGCTTCAGGAAACCGATCACGATGTAGAGCACCAGCGAGACCGCGAGCGGGACCGATACCTGGTACTGGAGGGGCACACCGCCGTCGACGCTCCAGTTGATGGGGTAGTTGACCAGCCAGAAGGCCAGCAGCCCCAGCGCCCAGCTGGTCAGCGCCGCGGTCGGTCCCGACCTGCGGAACGGCTTGAGCAGACCGAGCATGAACGGGATCGCGATCGGGCCCATCAGCCCGGCCACCCACTTGATCACGACGGTGATGATGTCCTTGAACGTCGGCGAGTTGACCTGTGTGGCGATCGCCATCGACAGCGCCAGGAACGCGATCGTCGACAGCCGCGCCGCCATCAGCCCCGCCCTCTCCGACCAGCCGCGTGCCGCCTTCGAGACGACGGGCGCGATGTCCCGGGTGAAGACCGCCGCGATGGCGTTGGCGTCGGAGGAGCACATGGCCATGGTGTGCGAGAAGAAGCCGACGATGACCAGGCCCAGCAGACCGTGCGGCAGCAGCTGTTCGGTCATCAGGGCGTACGAGTCGGACGCGTCCGGCTTCTGCGCCTCCACCAGCAGCGGCGCGCACCACATCGGGAAGAAGAGGACCAGCGGCCAGACGAGCCAGAGGACGGCGGAGAGCCGGGCCGAGCGGGTCGCCTCACGGGCGTTGGCCGTCGCCATGTAGCGCTGGGCCTGGTTCCACATGCCGCCGTTGTACTCGAATGTCTTGATGAAGAGGAAGGCCAGCAGGAACGTCACGGTGTACGGCCCGGCCGTCGGTTCCGCGTGCCCCTCGGGGAGCTTGTCCCAGACCGTCCACAGGGCGCTGAAGCCGCCCAGCTTGCTCATGACGGCGACGAGCATCGCGATACCGGCGAAGAGCTGGATGATGAACTGCCCCAGCTCCGTGAGGGCGTCGGCCCAGAGCCCGCCGACGGTGCAGTAAATACCGGTGATGACACCGGTGATGAGGATGCCCTGGTTGAGGGAGATCCCGGTGAAGACGGAGAGCAGGGTGGCGATGGCCGCCCACTTGGCGCCCACGTCCACGATCTTCAGCAGCAGCCCCGACCAGGCGAGCGCCTGCTGTGTCTTCAGGTCGTAGCGGTTCTTGAGGTATTCGAGCGGCGACGCGACATGGAGCCGCGAGCGCAGCCGGTTGAGCCGGGGCGCGAAGAGCTTGGCGCCGATCCCGATGCCGATGGCGATCGGGAGTGACCAGGTCACGAATGAGGTGACACCGTAGATATAGGCGATGCCCGCGTATCCCGTGAACATCACCGCGCTGTAACCGGACATGTGGTGCGAGATACCGGAAAGCCACCAGGGCATCTTGCCGCCCGCGGTGAAGAAGTCGCTGACGTTGTCCACGCGCTTGTGCGACCAGAGGCCGATCGCGACCATCACACCGAAGTATGCGATGAGCACGATCCAGTCGAGGCTGTTCATGTGCCCCCTCCAGGGGTCCGCCTTATGAACGTCGAGTGCTCTTCGTCAGTTCGTCCGGTCGCCGGTTCCCCGTGCGGGAGCGGGGACTTCGGGGATTGAACCGCCTGGCGCGGCGGCTGGTCAAGGGTCCCGCCGGTCATAAATGTGAACTCAGGTCAGAACGCAGAACGATTTTACTTGTTCTTGACCTGTTGGGGCGTTGTCGTGAACGTGACGGCGCCCACACGATGAGCGAGCACTTCGTCAGGCTTCGGCCACAACGAAAATGACCGCAGGGGATGCGGGTCCCATGCGGCCGGGAATGCGAGGACGTGACAGAGCGGAAGATGAGGCGGAGAGGGCGGGGAGGCCGGCGCCGGGCATGGCCGAGCCCCCTCGGCCAGGACGGCGGACCGGTCGAGAGGGCTCTTTCCGTGGTGCGGGTGCAGGGCGCCGAATGACCTCAGCCGAGGTCGAAGGCGCCCTTGTTCATTTCCTGCACAAAGGCATTCCATGAGGTGGGGACAAAGGAGATCGAGGGACCTTCGGGGTCCTTCGAATCCCGGACGGCAATGGCCTGGACGACGGGGGACTTGACCTCTACGCACGCGCCGTTTCCGCCGGAGTACGAGGACTTGATCCACGTGTCCGTAGCGCCCTGAAGAATTGCCATGTTCGCTCCGGTTCAGCAATGGGGGTGAAATAGCGCCAACTTCCTGCTGGCATGATCGACGCTACTAGCCCCACTCCATGGGCGGGACGGGCGTTCACTCGTCCTGATGGCTTATCCCCTGGGGGTCTTCCGCATTCAGGTAGCGGAGGTGTACCTTCCCCTCGCTCGGCGCGGGGAAGTGGGCGTATTCGACATTTCACGCAAATGACATGGTGGCGGGCTCCGTTGAAACCGCTGATCGGCCACCGGTCAATCACCGACCGGCCGCCGGCCGGCTCCTCTGGATCCGGCAGCCGGTATACGGCTCGAAAGCCCGCTCGGAAGCCCGCTCGGACTCAGGGTCCGCTAGCGGGCATATTCCTTGGCGATATCCGCGATGAACTGCCGGGTCTGATCGGCGTTCAGGGCCTGTGCGCGCAGGTGCTCGTACATCACGCTGTAGCGCTGCACATCATTCGCCTTCTCCAGATAAAGGTCGCTCGTCACGCCCTCGATGTAGACCACGCTGGAGTCCGAGGCGTCCGGGAATTCAAGAATCGCGTAATGTCCGGTGATTCCGGGATGCGCCCCCATGTCGAAGGGCAGCACCTGCACCGTCACATGCGGGAGCTGTGACTGCTCGACGAGGTGTTCCAACTGCTCACGCATCAGCTGCCGGTCGCCGACCCGGCGGCGCAGCGCCGCCTCGTCCACCACCGCCCACAGCCGCAGCGGGTCCTCGGGCGTGCTGATGCGGTCCTGCCGTCGCAGTCGGACCCCGACGCGCTTCTCGACGTCGAGCACCGGGGATTCGGGCAGCGCGCCGTTGATGAGCGCCTCCGCGTACGGCCGGGTCTGGAGCAGCCCGGGGACGACCTGGGGTTCGTACACCCGCAGGGACGCCGCGTCCGTCTCCAGACCGATGTACACGCTGTACGGGATGTCGCCGAAGGCGTGCCACCAGCCCTGCTGACGGGAGTCCTTGGCCATTTGCATCAGCGAGTCCACGATGCGCTGGTCCTCGACCTCGTACACTCCGCACAGGTCACGGACATCGCGCTGGCTGATGGAACGGCGGCCGTTCTCCAGGCGGCTGATCTTCGACTGGGAGACCAGCAGGCGCTCCGCCACCTCCTCGGCCGTCATGCCCTTCAGCTCGCGGAGCCGGCGCAACTCCTGGCCCAATCGGCGTCGCCTGACGGTGGGATTGACGTTGGACGCCACGGAAACTGCACCTCCGGCTGCGTAGCTGTACGTATCTACTGCTCAGCAGACTGCCACCAAATGCCGTGACTGCGCTGGAAAATGGCCACAGAGACGAATGGACCGGTCTGCGCGGTTCCTCGCGCGCCGGTGCGAGCGCCCCCGCGCCGGAACGGGCTCCGACCCACCCCCGGGCCCCGGCTGATCGCCCACAGGCCGTCAGGGGCCCCTCAGGGCCCGTCAGAGGGCCGTCAGGGAGTCGTCAGAAGGCCATCAGGGGGCCGGTACGCGACGCGCGGGGCAGTCAGACTGGTGTCGTCTGACTGCCCCGCGCGTTTTGTGCGGCTCCCGGACCGGCTCTGGGGACGTCGGTGCGGCGGACTGCGGTGTTGGCGGTTCCTGCGGTTCCTGCGGGTGTTGAGAGTGTTGAGGTGCTGCGGATGTGCGGGTCGTTCAGTGCGCCGGAACGCGGGCCATGCCGCCGTGATGCGGTTGCATCGGCACGGCTCCCGGGGTCCGTCCGCCACCCGGGGCGCTGGGGGCGCCCTGGGCGGGATTACGGCGTGGCTGTGCGCCCACACCGTTCTGGACGTCCATCACGGCGTGTGCCACGAGACCGCCCATCGGGTCATGTCTGATCAGGTCCCGGAGGCGGGAGCGCGACGAGCGCCCCTCGTTACCGGGGTAGAGGTGCTTGCCGAGTCCGACCGCGTGGGCCAGCGCGGCGAGCGCCGCGGTCCGCGGGTCCGGCGGTACGCCGGTGCGGATCGCACTGTCCAGCCGGGACCTGATCTCCCGGCTGATCGCCGTCTCCGTCGCCTGGTAGCGAGTCGTCGGCAGCACTCCGCACATCTGGCCCTCGACGGCATGCACCATGCCGCACCGTTCCAGATGCGAGAGATACGTCTGGCGCAGCCCCAGGCGGGGCCCGCCGATCCAGTGGACGGCCCGGACCGGGCTGCCGCGTCTGCGCAGCAGCTCCAGTGCGGAGTCCAGAGTCGGATCTCCGGTCGGCCGTGGCATCACCACGGCGATACGATCCCCGTCAGGGGCTATCCGTCCTGCCAGAGCCAGCTCTACTAGCTGTGCTCCGGCCAGGCCGAGGTCGAGCGACTGCGGCTGCGCTGTGGTACCCGTGGCCGGGTCCAGAGCGAGCAGCAGAAGCTCCTCCGGAATTGTTCTGCGGCTCCTGCCCATCCATGCCTCCCCGCGTGGATGAATGACAGGGTGACCCCTCTCACATTGGTCTGTCGAGGGTGCCTGGGTGCTTTGTGCGGGAACCGTTATGTATGTCGTTCTCGTCTAGCACGTTGGCCGAGGTCTCAGAGCAGGACACTGACAGATGCTTCGGACAGTTCGGTACGTCGGATGAGACATGAAGGAGACACGGTGGCGGGCGAGTCCCCCGGCAAGTCGGATCAGCGGAAGTCATCGGGGGAGACGGTCACGGGAGAGCGGGACCCGCGGCTCGCGGTCTTCCGAGAACCGGCGACAGCGGCGGCCGATGGGGCGGGGCGGGCGGAGCGGGACTCCGGCTCGGCGGTGTCGACGAAGGTTGCGATCGCGAATCGTACGGAGGAGTCCGGGGAGGCCGAGAGCGCGCACGTGTCGGACGGTGTGCGCATAACTCCGGCCCCCGAGCCGCCGAAGGCCGGGCCCGCGAAGGCGGAGGATCCGGAGAAGGCGGAGGGCGCCGAGGAGTCCGTGTCCGCCGACACGGACACCGACGTCGATGCGGCGAAGGCCGACAAGGGCGACAAGGCCGACGAGGTGGAGGAGCCCGACGAGGGCGACGCGTCCGGCAAGCAGGACACCAAGAAGACGCCCGAGCCGGACTCCAAGGACGACACCCCGGAGGGCGACGCTTCCAAGAACGACGTCTCCAAGGACGCCACCGCCGCCGACGACGCCGGCCCGGCCGAGACCGACGCCCCCGCCGCGGACTCCACGCCCGTCGACCGGCCCACCGCCGTCTTCAAGACGCTTCCGCGGCCCGCCGTCGATCAGGTCACCACCACGCTCACGGTGCGGGAGAAGGCCGGGGAGAAGGCCGGAGAAAAAGCCGGGGAGAAGGCCGAGCCGACCGAGAAGCCCGAGGAACGGGCCGGTGAGCAGCCCGAGTCGGCGGCCGAGCGGACCAGTACGTTCGTACCGCTGCGCCGGGACGACCTGCCGCCCGCTCCCGTGTCTCCGTCCCGGTCTGCGTACCCGTCGCCGTCGCCGCCCCCGTCCGCGCCCACCCCGCTCCCCGAGGCGGCCGAGCGGACCCGGCAGCAGCCGATGCCGCCCATGCCGCCGCTCGATCTGCTGGCCGAGCTGACCAACAAGCCCGCCCCGCCCGAGACTCCGGTCCGTACGGCCGTCCGGCGGGTCAAGATCTACACGCCGCTGGTCGTGCTCGCCCTGATCGTCTTCGCGGTCGTACAGGCCGTACGGCCGCTCCCGGCGCCCACGCTCGCGCTCTCCGCGGACCCCACGTTCACCTTCGAGGGCGGCGAGCTCGACATGCCGTGGCCCGCCGAGGGCCAGGGCGCCGTCGAGGTCGAGGGCGTCGGCACGATCGGCACGTACGGGCAGCAGAAGCCCGCGCCGATCGCGAGTGTCGCGAAGGTGATGACCGCGTACGTGATCCTCAAGGACCACCCGATCACGGGCGAGCAGGTGGGCCCGAAGATCGAGGTCGACAAGAAGGCGGGCGAAGAGGCCAACCGTCCCGACGAGTCGACCGCGCCGATAAGGGAAGGCCAGGAGTTCACCCAGAAGCAGATGCTCCAGCTGCTGATGATCCCCTCGGGGAACAACGCGGCCCGGCTGCTGGCCCGTTGGGACGCGAAGTCGGAGTCGGCGTTCGTCGAGAAGATGAACGCCGCCGCCAAGGACCTGGGCATGACGAACACGACGTACACGGACCCGAGCGGTCTGGAGTCCTCCACCGTGTCCACCGCCACCGACCAGTTGAAGCTGGGCAAGGCGGTCATGCAGAACGATGTCTTCCGCGAGATCGTGAATCTGCCCCAGGTCGAGATCCCGGGCATCGACAACCTGATAATCAATAACAACTCGATCCTGCTGGAGCCCGGCGTGAGCGGGATCAAGACCGGCTCGTCGACCCCGGCCGGCGGCAATCTGCTGTGGTCCGCCAACACGATCATCGACGGTCAGAACCGTCGGATCATCGGCATGGTGATGGGTGCCCAGGACGCCGTGAAGCTCTGGGACAAACTGGAGCTGGCGATCCAGAACAGCCTCAAGCTGATCAAGAGCGCCCAGGACGGCGTCACCTCCGCCACGGTGGTCAAGAAGGGCGACTTCGTCGGGTACGTGGACGACGGCCTCGGCGGCCGGACCCCGGTGGTCTCCACCAAGGACCTGAAGGCGGTCGGCTGGGGCGGCCTTCAGGTGAAGCTCGATCTCACCGAGGGCAAGGAGCCGGTGCCGCACACCGCCGCCTCCGGCACGGTCGTCGGAGAGGTCACCGTCGGCACCGGTGCGGGCAGGGTCTCCGCGCCGGTCGCGCTCCAGGAGGAGCTGCTGGAACCGGGCTTCGGCGCGAAGCTCACCCGGGTCGGCTGACCCGCCCCACCGCGCGTCCGACGGCCCCCGCGGGGCCCGGCGGCCGGGGAAGGCGCCGGAAATGGCGTCCTCCCCGGCCGCCGCCACGTGTTAGCGTCCCGAAACGGACATCTGCATGAGGCACCTGCTCGGCCGGCCGCCCGGGCAACCGCCGGACGCGGGGACGGCGTCTTGCCGGATGTCGGGGGTGGCACACCGGGTGGGACAACGGTGAGACGGAAAGACGTGGAGAGCCGCAGTGACCACCACTGAGCCGACGCACGCCGACGGCGTCACCCCGCCCGACGGTGTCACCTCACCCGCGCGGGACACCGCCCGGCCCGCCCGGCCCGCCCGGCCACGAATACGACTGCCCGCGCCGCGCGGCGACGCGCCGCCAGAGGAGCCCCAGGAGCCCCAGGGGTCCTGGGGGCGCCTGCGGGGGCGGGTGGCCCGTCATCCCGTCCTCTTCACCGCCGCCGTCGCCGCCGTCGTGCATGTGGTGTGGTTCCTCTTCTTCGCGAACAGCGGCGGCGACATCGCCGCGCAGGACGCCTGGGCCGAGTTCGTCGGTCAGCACCCGGACTCCGCGTACAACCTCGCCTGGTACGGCGGGATGCACCCGGTCTCGTACAGCGTGGTCTCGCCGTATCTGATGTCCGTTCTCGGAGTCCGTACGACGATGATGATCGTCGGGACCCTCTCCGCGGCCCTCACCTCACTGATCCTGGTCCGGGTACCGGCCGTCCGTAACCCCGTGGCGTGCTCGATGGCCGGGGTCTTCGCGTTCCTGTGCAACGCGCTGTCGGGGCGGGTGACCTTCGGCCTCGGCATGATGTTCGCGCTCGGCGCCGTCGCGGCGGTGTTCTGCTGGCCGTACCGCTGGCGGACGAAGCGCTGGGCCAAGGCGGTCGCCGCCGCCCCGCTCGCCGGTCTCGCGACCGCGGCGAGCCCGGTGGCCGGGCTGTTCCTCGGGGTCGTCGCGGCGGCGCTGTTCCTCAACAAGCGGCGCCCCGGCGCGTACGCGCTCGGTCTCGCGCCGGCCGCCGTGGTGGCGCTCTCCTCCTGGCTGTTCCCGTTCTCCGGGACGCAGCCGATGTCGGTGGGGACGGCCTCGCTGCCCTTCCTCTTCGCGGTGCTCGTGTTCGTGCTCGTCCCCGGTCAGTGGCGTACGGTCCGGGTCGCGGCGGCGGTCTACGGCGTCGGGGTGCTGGGGACCTATGTGATCGATTCGCAGATCGGGTCCAATGTGTCCCGCTTCGCGATGGTCATAGCGGGTGTGGTGCTGCTCGCCGCGCTGCCGTACGCGGCACCGCGCTCCCGCCGCTGGTACGCGCTGGTCATCGCCTTCGCCGGGCTCAACTTCTGGATAGGGTTCAAGGGCGTCGACGACATGGTGCGTACGGCGCCCACCGCGTCCTGGACACGCGCGCTGGCGCCGCTGGTCAACCAGTTGCAGCGGACAGGCGCGGAGAAGGGCCGGGTCGAGGTGGTACCGGCCAGCAGCCACCGCGAGGCCTCCGCGCTCGCTCCGTACGTCAATCTCGCCCGCGGCTGGAACCGCCAGGCGGACATGGAGCGCAACCCGCTCTTCTACGACGACACGCTGACCGCGGAGAGCTACCGCGGCTGGCTGGACCGCTGGGCCGTGCACTATGTGGTGCTGCCCAAGGGCAAGCCCGACTCCGGCGCGGGCCTGGAGGCGGAGCTCGTGCGGAAGGGGCTGCCCTATCTGGAGCACGTCTGGGGCGACTCCAACTGGCAGCTCTTCGCCGTCAAGGACCCGATGCCGCTGGCCGATCCGCCCGCGACGGTGGACCGGGCGGGCGCGGGCGAGCTGACGATCCATGTGAAGTCGGCCGGGCGGGTGCTGATCCGGATCCCGTACTCCCCGTGGCTCGGACTCGTCGACGAGGAGGGCAAGAGCGTGCTGCCCCCGCAGGAGACGCCGGCGTCCAAGGCGGACAAGGACGGGCCCAACGTCTACACGAACCCCAACGGCTGTCTGCTGAAGGCCGAGACGAACGTGGAGGGCGACGAGTGGACGGAGCTGCTGGCGCCGCGCCCCGGCGTCTACCGGCTGGCCGCGCCGTACCAGCTGCCGCGCGGGACCGGCTGCCCGGAGGAACTGCGCTGAGACGACCGCGGGGGGCGTCACCGTATGTACGGTGACGCCCCCCGCCCTATGTCAGAGGCGCTTGGCCGTCAGAGGCGCTTCGCCGCCCGCAGCAGCCCCGCGTAGAAGCCGTTCCCGTCCAGGCGCGAGGTGCCGCCCTGGTCGCCGATCGTCGGGCCGTTGACCTCTTTGCGGCTGGAGACGAAGATCTGGTGGCCGTCGGTGTCGTTGCCCATGTACAGGCCGACATGGTCCATCCGGTTCCCGGTCCGCTTGTCCATCTTGAAGAACACCAGGTCGCCCGGCTGGAGCTTGCTGGTGGACTCCGGCCGCGTGTACCAGGGGGCGGGGCCCTGGAGCTTGTAGATGTCCACGCCGACGTCCGAGCGCGTCATGCCGTTGGCGGTGCGCGGCAGACCGTCGCCCGCCTTGTCGGTCGCCATCAGCGGGTAGCGGGCGCGATAGCCGAACACCGTCCTGATGAAGCCAGAGCAGTCCAGCGCGCGGTACTTCGGCTGCTCCGGCTGCATGGTGGTGCCGTCCCGGAAGGTGTACGGGATGCCGAGGTAGTCGTAGAAGTCGGACTGCTCCAGCCGGTTCGTGGGATTCGACTCGTCGATCGGCCCGAAGAACGCGTCGCCCGAGTACGGAACGCCCTCGTCGTCCTTCTTGATGGGCGCGCCCTCGACGTACTGGAAGGCGAACGCGAAGATGTCGTCCTCCTCGCTGCCGAAGTACTCCTTGAACCAGTCCTTGAACCACTTCTCCTTCTCGGCGCCCTTCTTCCACGCCTCCGGCATCAGCCGCACCCAGTTCTCGGTGACCACCCGGGACTTGGTGTTCGTGGGCTCGTCGAAGGTGCGGCTGGGGCCGGTCAGGGTCGCCGTGCGCGCGTCGTCGGTGAAGGTGGCGAGGATCTCGCCGTCCCCGCCGCGCAGCACCGAGCGCGCCGGGTTCTGGAGCCGCTCCCAGGTCTGCTCGCCTGCCGTGCTCCCGTTGCCCGACGTCAGCGCGGGGATGTCGGTGATGGCCTGGACGGCGGGCGCCTTCGCCTGCTCGTCCTTGCGGAGTTCGACGGTGAGATAGGCGCTGCCGGCCAGCAGCGCGAGGACCGTCGCGGCGTGCAGGACCGGGCGGCCCCGCTTCTTGGACTTGGCACTCATGACGAATCGGCTCCCGTGGATGGGCGGGTCAGGCTGACGGCAGGGCGCCGAGCAGGATGCCGGCGGTGAGGACTACATAGGCCGTGAGCGTGACCGTGCCGGTGGCGAGGATGGTCGCGCCCTTGGGCTGGCGTACGAGCTGGTAGGCGATCAGACCCGGGACGATGAAGCCGAGCGTCTGGTTCGCGTACATCAGCGGGAATTCGAGCGAGAGCACGATCATCACGGTGCCCTGGAGGAGCACACCGATCATGACGACCGCGGAGAACAGGCGCTTTCCGTAGAGGATCACGAAGCGCTGCACGACCAGCGTGGCCACATACGTCAGTACGGTCACGCCGACGACCATGGCGGCGCGCTGGAGGTCCTCGACGAGGGTCAGCGCCAGCCAGCCCGGCGTGATCATGCCGCCGGGGGAGAGGTTGGTCGTGAGATAGCAGATCAGGGAGAACATCAGGCCCAGACCGATGCCGATCGCGGCGATCTCGGGGGTGAGGACTGCGGGGATCAACGGGGTTCTCCTGGGTTCTGCGGCGCCACGGAGTGCGAGGGGTCCGGGGAGTGCGGGAGCTGTGGGTACTCGGGCTGGTGCGGCTGCTGGCGGGGCGAGGAGTGGTGCTGCGCGGCGTCGCCGGAGTCGTACGGGTCCGGCTGCCGCTGGTCCCGGGTCCCCTCCGGCGCCTGCTCCGGCGTCTGCTCGGGGGTCTGGACCGGCATCTGGACCGGTTCGAACAGGCCGCGCTCACGCGGCGGTCCGGCGGCGGGACGCTGCTGGTAGCGCTGCTCGTACGCCTCCGGGTAGGGCTGGAACGGGTCGAGGCGCGGCGCGTAACGGGCCAGTGCCATCGTCTCTTCGTGACGCGGGTGCTGTTGCTGCTGTTGCTGGTTCTGCTGCGGGGCGGTCCCGGGGCCGGCGTCGGCGGAGACGACCGGGATGGCGACGGTGTCCGACACCTGGTCCTGTGCCTGCGCCTGGACCTGCGCCGGAATGTGCGGTTCCGCTGCCTGTCCCGGAGCGGAACGGCGGGCGGGCGGTCCGGCGGGCGGATCGGCGGGCCCGTCCTCCGGGTCCGGCGTCTCGTCCGGCGGCAGCTCCGCCAGGTGTTCGAGCAGCAGCTCACCCTGGCCGTGGATATTGCCGATCGCGACCAGTGAGGAGTCGGGTCCGAGCATGCCGAGCAGCTCGCGCATGAACTCCTCGGGATCGCGCTTGTCGCCGCCGAGGTCGACCGCGCGCGAGCGCCAGTCGGCCGGGATCGCGTCGATGGCGCTCTTCGCCGGATGGCCGATGACGAAGACCTTCTCCGGCTGGAGCTCGGGGATGATCTCGCCCATCTGGCCATTGCGCTCGACCCGGTCGGGACGGCAGTTGATGACCACATGGAGCGGACGGTTGATCGCGCCCAGATCGAGCAGCTGGTTGATGTTCATCAGCGTCGACTCGGGGTCGTTGGCCGCGAAGACGTTCGCGAACCGCAGCCGCTTGGCGTCCGGCGTGAGGTAGCGCTCCACGGAGAGGACACCCGGGTCCGGCGGCGCGTCGTACATCCCCTGGAGCGCGGTCTCGCGCTCCACACCCAGCAGTTCGGCGACCTTCAGCGCGATGGCCACGTTCTCCTTGAACGTGAACCAGCTGAAGCCGCGCAGCTCCTCGTCGGAGACCGTCTCCGGATCCGCGTAGATCAGCTGGCAGTTCCGGGCGTCGGCCTCTTCCTGGAGGATCGCGAACCGGTCCTTCTCCGCGGTGACACAGATGCCGTCCTCCGGCATCGAGCGGGAGAGCGAGCGGGCCACGTCGTCGAGGGTCGGGCCCATCTCGGCGAGATGGTCCTCACGTACGTTGCACAGCACGCCGATCGTGGACCGGATCAGCTTGGACTGGTTGATCTCCTGGAGCGCCGGCATGACGGCCATGCACTCGATCACCAGCGCGTCGGGGTTGTACGCGGCGGCCCGGCGCACGATGCCTATCTGCTCCACCACGTTGGCGATGCCGAACTTGCGGTAGACGGGCTCCTCGGTCGCGTCCGGGTGGATGAACCGGGCCGCCGTACCGGTGGTCTTGGCGACCGTGACCAGCTCGCCGCCGCGCAGCGCGCCCGCGCACAGCCGGGTGATGGACGACTTGCCGCGGATGCCGTTGACCAGTACCCGGGTGGGGATGCGGTTCAGGTTGGTGAAGTGCCGTCGCTGTTCGACGAGTCCGGCGACCAACAGGATCATGCTGCAGACGAGCAGCACGAAATAGAGGAAGAGCACGGTCGGTCAGATCCTTTCGGCGAGGGCCGGCGGCGCGCCTTCGCGCCTGCGCTGCTCCTGGAGCTGCTGGCGCAGCAGTTCCAGGGAGCGTGCGATGGCCCCGACCTCGTCGTGGTGGCGCGGGTAGAGGACGGTGCGGCGGTCGCCGTCGGCCAGTGTCTCGGCCTGTCCGGCCAGCTCGCGCAGCGGACGTACGACGACGATGTGCAGCCAGCCCAGGCAGGCGGCGGCTGCCGTGACCCCGAGCAGTCCGGCGAGCACTGTGCGGTTCTGCGCGCTGTACTCGGGGATGGCGAGGGCGGAGGCGGGCTGCCAGCTGACGACGGTCCAGCCGAGCGATTTCGCGGCGCCGCCGCCGACGAAGGGGGCGGCCGCGGCGATCTGGATGCCGTCGTCGTCGCGGAAGAGGACTCCGCTGGGGCGTGGGCTGAGGCCGACCTTCTGGCCGGTGGCCTCGACGAGGGAGTCGAGTCTGCTGGAGGGCAGTTTCTGGAACGCGCGGTAGCCGTTGTTCGAGCCCAGGGTGCGGGCCTGGGCGTCGACGATGCGTACCTGGCCGAGGCCGGGGCGCTTGAGGAGTGAGTTGAGGAAGTCGACGCGGAACTCGCCGACGACGAGGGCGCCGTCGCGGCCGGGCAGTTCGGCGTATCCGGCGATGTGGGGTTCCTTGGTGTCGGTGGTGAGGACGGCGAGGGGGGCGTTGCCCTCGCGCTTGCCGCTGGGGTGCTGCGGGTCCTCGCCCGCCTTGGCGAGGACGGTGCCGTCGGGGGAGAGCACGTAGAGGGAGCGGTAGCGCGGGTGCTCGGTCATGGTGCGTTCGAGGACCGTGGCCATGTCGGTGGGGGAGGTCTGGTCGCCGATGAGGGTGGCGACGGACAGCAGGTCGGCGTGGCCCTCGTTGAGGGCGCGGCGTACGCGGTCGGCGAGGGTGTCGCTGCGGTCGCGCTGGTCGTTGACGAGCTGCTGCGGTACGACGATGGTGTCGCCGGCGCGGTTGAGGAGCAGCATCATCGGCGCGGACCAGATGAGCAGGAGGATGCCGCAGCCGGCGAGCAGCGCGCGGGTGCCCACGCGCCGTCCGCGCCGGCGCTTGGTGCCGTCGGGGCCGGTGGCGTCGTCGCCCGTCTCGGCGGGGGCGGCGCCGAGCAGTTGCAGCCGCAGCCGCTCCAGCGCGTCCCCGATCCGGCGTGTCTCGCCGAACCGGGGCACGGTCACGGGCCGGGTGAGATCCCCGCGGGTGAGGCGGCGGCTCTCCAGGAAGAGCCGGATCAGCGGACGCTGGACCGTACCGAGCAGCATGGCCACGGCCAGTGCCCCGATGACGATCAGCGCGGCGGCGGACAACAGGCTGAACAGCGGGTCGGTCACCCGGCTGGTGTTCTCGGGGACGGTCACCAGGGTGACCACGGACAGTCCGAGGCCGGTCGCGTCGGTGGACTCGCCGGCCTCGGGCGCGGCGAGCGTGGCGTAACCGACGACCGGACGTTCCTGGCTGATACGGGAGCCGGTCATGGTGCCGCTGACGCCGAAGAACCCGCCGGAGCCGGGCTCCTTGGTGGTGACGGGGTTCGCGGCGGACTTCTCGGCGGCGAGCTTCGCGAAGGACGCGAGCTGCTTCTTGGTCTCCTTGACCTCGTCCTCGACGGTCTTCGAGGGGATGTCCTCGGGGCCCCGGAGTCCGTCGCTGCTGAGGATCGTGCCGCCGGAGTCGACCACGGCGATCGCCCGGAACTTGCCGAGGCTGATGCCGGGGACCTTCAGGCTGTTGGAGGTGACCAGCAGCTGCTGCGGCCGGCCCTCCCACGACAGCAGGGCGAAGGTGAGCAGCCGGGTCTCGCCGTTCTTCAGCCGCACCATCCGGGGGGCGAGCCCGTCCTCGTCGGACAGCTTCTCCCGGTCGACCGCCAGGAGCGGCACGTTCTCACCGCGCGCGGCGAGCAGCTTGCCGGACTTGATCTCGACGATGGCCGAGCCGCGCCACTTCTGGTAGACGCTGCCCAGCTTGTCGAGGACCGTGTCGGCGGAGACCGGGTCGCCCGCGTTGAAGAGCGACGCGGTCCGGTTCAGGTCGGTGATGGACTCGTCGAGCGACGCCCGCAACGCGATGGCGCCGTCCTCGGCGAAGTGCTGCTGCGAGGTGCGTACGGCCGTGGGCAGGGGCTCGTAGGCCGGCTTGCCGAACCCGAGCGCCGTGAGCCCGGCCAGTGCGAGCAGGAGGGCCGAGAGGACCGCGATCGGCGGGCGTATGCCGCCCAGGAGCGACATGTCGGCCCGCCTGCGGACCTTGTGCCGCCGTTTCGCCGACGAAACGGCCATGGGGTGGTACCTCTCTCAAGATGATTGCGGGCAGCCGGAGCTGCGGTGCCCGCGCGCACGCGACGTGTGGGGTGGGGTGAGAGGTCCGGACGGGACCGATTCACCGCGAAAAGAGGACTGGTCGCAGGGTCGAATGGTTGTCCAAAACCGGCCTGACGTGCCTGTGATTTGAATTACAGGCGTAACACGCCGGATACGTGGAACCTCCGCCCGGATCTTCGCCTCGTACCCCGCCCTACTCCGGCAGCTCGTGGAGGGGCGTCAGCCCGTCCTTGATCGCGCCTCGGTTCAGCATCGTGCCCTGGGTACGTTCGAATGCCAGCCGGTACCGGGCGAGCTGCTCGTCGCTGTACTTCGTACCGTCCGGCGAGGCGCCCTCCTTCACCGCCACCGCGGGGTCCAGCAGCCGGTAGTCCCTGACCGCGCCCGCCGGGAGCTTGTCGGGCTGCTCCGGGTCCTCCGGCTCCGGCGGCACATCGACGAACGTCGGCAGGTACTGCGCCTTCACGTCCCACTCGCCGCCGCGCTTGGTGAAGGTGAACCAGCCGATGGCCCCCTCCTCGGACTGGCCGTTCGGCACCTCGTGCCGGGCCATCTGGTTGCCGAGGCCGAAGGCGATCCAGGTGTTGCCGATCTTCTCCATCGGCTGCACGACATGGGCGTGGTGCCCGATCACCAGATTGATGCCGGTGTCCTTCGCGATACGGCGCGCCAGCTCCAGCTGGGAGGTGCTCGGCGCCGACTGGTACTCGCGTCCCCAGTGGATGCTGAGGATGACCACGTCCGCGCCCGCCTTGCGGGCCCGCTGCTCGGCTTCCTTGATCGCCTTGAAGGACGTCTTGTTGGCCAACCAGGGCTTGTCCGCGGGCACTTCGTTACGGACGAAGCCGAACGCGAAGGAGATCTGCGCCACCTTCACGCCCTTCACGTCCATGATGAGCGGTTTTTCCCACTCCGCCTGGCTTCTGGCCGAGCCCGTGTGCTTGAGTCCGGCCGCGTCGAGCGCGTCCAGGGTGCGGCGCACCCCGGCCTCGCCGTGGTCGATCGAGTGGTTCGACGCCGTCGAGCAGGTGTCGTAGCCGAGGTCCTTGAGCGTGGTGGTGATCTCCGGCGGGACCTGGAAGTTCGGGAACCCCTCGTAGGGCCCGCCCTTCTTGGCGACCACCGGCTCCATGTGGCAGATCGCCAGATCCGCCTTGCTGATCACCGGCTTCACCCCGGCCATCAGCGGCCCGAAGTCCAGGCTGCCGGCCTTGCCCCCCTTGGCCTTCGAGTCCTTGGCCGCCTGCTCCGTCAGCGGCGGATGGATCAGTACGTCACCGGCGGCGGCGACCGTGAACGAGGGGCCGCCCCCCTTCGCGTCCCCCCCGTCGTCGGAGCCGAGTACGGAACACCCCGCGGCGGCCATGACGAGACAGGTGGCGAGAGAGGCTGTCGCGGCGGCGCGAAGGGCCGTACGGGTGGCGGCGCGTCGTCCGCGGGGCAGAGGGGTGGGTTGCTTCACATAGGTATTTTGAACGTCATATGACACGATCTCCGACCGTGAAGATAACAATCATGGCAAGCCTGCTGGTCGGGGTCTTGATCGCGGCAGCTGTGGTGATCGTCACCCCGGTCCTGGACCGGCGCTCCGACGAACCCTCCGCGCCCGCCACCGGCAATGACCTCGATCTGGAACACCGGATCTCGGGATTCGCCGCGGACACCGTGGCCGACGCCGGTTTCCTGCCGCCCGGCCGCGTCGAGCGCGAGACCGTGGCCGCCGGGGTCGGACTCTATCTCGACGGCAAACGCGCCGAGGCCGAACGCAAGCTCGCCGAGGTCGACTTCGGCGTGCGCATACTCCGGGACACCGCCAAGGGCACGACCGAGGGCCGGCGGTACGCGGAGATCGCCGACCGGGCCCGCGAGGACGTGCGCGGCTGGGGGCGGGTGTACATCGACCTCGACGCGCCGGTCCGCTTCTCGGTGCAGGTGCCGCACCCCATCGCCGACTCGTACAGCGAATCCCTCGGCGCCGGGGTGCTGCGGGGCGCCCCCGGCGGGGTGCTGGTCGTGGCCGGTGCCCACCGCGCGGCGGGCAAGGGGAACGCCGCGGATGTCGCCCACCGTACCGACACGATCTTCCACGCGGTCTGCGCGGAACTCGTCGCCCGCGGGCTCCCCGGCATCCAGGTGCACGGCTTCGCGGACTCGACGTCGCCGCCGCACGACGCGGTGGTGTCCACGGGCGCGGGCGACGACGGCCGCGCCCAGGCCGTCACTCTGGCGCGGGCGCTGGCGGACGACGGCTTCCGGGTGTGCCGCGCGTGGTCGTCCAAGTGCCCGCTGGCGGGACGTACGAACAAGCAGGGCAAGCTCGCCGCGGACGACGGAGTCCCGTTCATCCATGTGGAGTTCAACCGCACGATCCGGGAGAACGAGGGGCGCAGCCGTCGAGTGGTGGAGGCGATGACGACGACGGTGGCGGAGTGGAAGGCACCGGCGGAGGCGAAGACGGGGACGTGAGGGCGGCCCGGGACCGGCCTGGCCCGGGGCTTGGGCCTCGGGACCGACCGGCCCGGGACCGCCTTCCGGGGTCAGCCCGCCGTATCCGCCTCACCCACCGGGAAGGCGATGTCACAGACCTCGTCCGAGGCCGACGCGGCGTCCCAGTCCGCGAAGTAGATCTCACGGCAGGGCCCGCTGACCGTCAGCCCCTGGGCCGTGATCCACTCCTCGACCGCCTCGAACGCGGAGAGGATCTGCGGGTGCGCCACCTGGGCCTTGGTGATGCGCACGTACGCCAGGCGCTGCGCCGGTTCGATGCGGAGTGTGGTCGTACGGCCGGTCCGTGTATGGCCGCCGGCCGCCGCGTATGCCTCCGCCGCCGCGATGTCCGCGACCGGAACGCATGCCTCCGCGGGCCCGTCACTGTCCGGGCTCACCGCCGCGTAGTACGCCACGAACGGGATGCCGGCGATGCCCCCGCACTCCCCGGCGGCCTTCCCCAGCCGGTCGAGGGCGGCCGGGATCCAGCGCGGCAGTTCGTCGGAGAGCACGTGCTTGCGCTCGGTGAGGACGGCCTGCTCCGGGGTGTCGATGGTCTTGACCTCGTACATGTGGGTTCTCCTGCCCGACAGTCGGTCACGGATATGGTCGGCGACCTCGCGCCGTACGGCATGGCGCTCCTCGACCTCGGTCCAGTAGTCCGCAACCTCGTCGGCCGCCCGCTCACCCGACAGCGCCACCACGTCGGCGATCCTGGCCAGCGGCATGTCGAGCTGCCGCAGCAGGGCGACCAGCCTGGCGCGCTCCACCTGGTCCCGGCGTTACCAGCGATAGCCGGTGACCGCGTCGACCCGCGCGGGTGTGAGCAGTCCGAGCCGGTCGTACAGCCGCAGCGCCTTGGGCGAGAGCCGCGACCGCGCCGCGAACTCGCCGATCGTGAGCAGTTCCACGAGGTCCCATCCTCCGTCACCGGACCGCTTTCGGCCCGGTGACGGGACGGTGCGCTCTGACCCTGGGGAAAGGTCAATCAACCAATCGTGAGCTTCTGCTGCCGGAGAGTGGCGGGATCCCGCCTACGCCGCCTTCGGCGTACGCCAGACCGTCCACCGCGGCAGCCTCGTGAGCGTGGGCAGCTACCGGGTGGAGGGCGATTCCTTCTCGGTGCAACTCGTCGACCGGGGCAGGGACTGGGGAGGCCGGGACCGCTACGGAGCCCACCACGCGGCGGCCCAGATGAAGCTCGACTGCACCTGACCCCTGACCCTGCCCCCTGCCTCCGACCTCTGATCCGTGCTGTGCCCCTACCTACCCGGCGAGGACTTGGCCGAAGTACGACAGACCGGTGGGCCCCCCGACCGAGGCGGCGCCGAAGGACGTCGAACCGGTGGTGGTGACACCGCTCGTACCGGACTTGAAGAGCCAGACCGAACCCGCGCCCTCGTTCTCGGCGAAGGCGCCGGCCACCAGCTCCGCGCGGCCGTCCCTGTTGCTGTCCGTGAGCCTGACGGAGGCGCCGAACTGATCCGTGGCCTCGGAGACACCGGGCACCCCCGCCGTGTTCTGCGAGAAGCTTATGGATCCGGTGCCGGTCAGTCCCTTGGCGGAGCCGCGCAGCACGGTGACCCTGCCCGTGTCGATCGCGCTCCCGGTGTCCTCGCCCGGCGCGCCGATCGCGATATCCGCGTATCCGTCGCCGTTGGTGTCACCCGCGGCCAGACCCCAGCCGAAGCGGTCGCCCTTGGTGGCGGTGCCGGGGATTCCGGTGGTGTCCTGGGTGATACGCACCGGGGTACGGGTGGACAGCCCGGCGGCGCTGCCGTAGGTCACGGTGACCGCGCCTCCGTGGCCGCCGTTCGGCTCGTCGGCGGACTTCTCCATGAAGTTGCCGGTGACGATGTCGCCGTAACCGTCCTTGTCGACATCGGCGATGACCGCCTCGTAGCCCCCGGCGACCTTGCTCGACGCCTTGAGACCGCTCTTTCCCCCCTTGTAGAGGACGCCCCGGGTCGGGTAGACGTCGTCGTCGCTCTGCTGCTGGCCCAGGACCAGGAGGTCGGTCGCGCCGTCGCCGTTGACATTCCCCGCGATGATCTTGTCCGCGCTGATGTCGGTCTGGTCGAGCGTGTCGATACCGACGAGGCCCGCCGCCTTGCCGGTCCGGGAGATCGGTCCCTTGAAGATGTTCAGTCCGGGCATGGAGTTATTGAGGGCGGCCAGGTCGGTGCGTCCGTCCCCGTCGAAGTCACCGGAAGCGACGTCCCAGCCGAGTTCGCTCCGGTACTCGGGCAGCGGCGCCGAGATGTCGACGGCGGACTTCAGTCCACTCGCGCCGCCCCAGACGACGGTGATGACGCCGTAGGAGTCGCTGTCGCCGATCCGCTCGCTGTGTACGCCGACCACCAGATCGGTGTAGCCGTCACCGTCGAGGTCACCGGTGGTGAGACGGTCGCCGAAGAAGTCTCCTTCCTCCGCCACCCCCGGAACACCGGTGGTGGCCTGGCTGATGATGGCGCGCTTGGACTTGTCGAGTCCGTTCTTGGTGCCGTAGACGACGGCCACGTATCCGGCCCCCGACTTCCCGCTGATCTTCCCGAGGGGCGCGGCGATCGCGAGGTCGCGGTAACCGTCGCCGTTGAAGTCGCCCTGAATGCCGGACGGCGCGGCGACGGCGGTGCCCCCGGCGGCGAGCAGCAGACCGCCGACGAGAGCGGCCGAGGCGGTGGTCGCGAGGGTGGTGCGCAGGTGCTTTTGCATGCGTGTCTTCTTCTCCTACGGCACGCCGGACGCCGTGGCGGCCCATCCGAATCGGTATCCCGGGCCGACCACCTGCGGGGACCTGATCCTGACGGCCTCCGACCCCGCGCACATGCGTCGTCCGGTGCAGATATGACCGGTAATGGGGCCCAAGGGTTGTACGCGGAACGACCGGGCCGTGGCCGAAGCGGCCGTAGGAGCAGCCGTCAGGGGGCAAGGCCGCTACGACATGACAGCGCTCGCGAAGGAGCGCAAGCTGGGAGGAGCGCAGGGGTGGCACCTGGAGATCGGCTGCGTCGCTCCTGCGCGGACCGCCCGCCGAGTTCGTCGAGTTCGTCGAATTCGTCGAGTGCTGAGAGTTCAGCGGGTGCTGAGAGACGGAAGGTCACTCATGCCGCACTCCATGCGTGCGCTCGTGGCCGGAGGGCCCGGCGAGCCGAACGATGTCCTGCGGCTGGAATCCCGGCCTGTTCCCACGGCAGAGGCCGGCCAGGCGCTGATCCGCGTGAAGGCGACTCCGATTCACGCCAGCGATCTGCACGTGCTGCGTGGTCGCTACGGTTTCTCGCCCGAGTTTCCCACTGTCGGCGGGTACATGGAGTGCGTAGGCCATATTGAGGCCCTGGGTCCGGATACCGAGGGACTGAAGATCGGCGAGCGTGTGGTGGCCGTCACTGTCCCGGCCGTACCCGGGCCGCCTGTGGCCGGCACCTGGCAGGAATACCTTGTCACCGATACGCGGCGGCTTCTGCCGGTCCCCGACCATCTGAGCGATTCCAGCGCCTGCCAACTCGCTGTCAATCCATTGACCGCGCTGCTCCTGGTGACCCGGGAACTCGATGTACGGCCGGGAGAATGGCTGTTGCAGACGGCGGCGGGTTCCACCGTCGGCCGACTTGTCATTCAGCTGGCCAGGCATCTGGGTATTCGGACGATCAATGTGGTGCGGCGGCGCGATGCCGTCGCGGAGATCAAGGCGCTCGGTGGCGACGAGGTCATCTGCACCGAGGACGAGGATCTGCCACAACGTGTAAGGGACATCGCCGGACCGGCCGGCGTACGCAAAGCCGTCGACTGTGTCGCGGGCCACGTAGCCGCCCAGGTGTCCCAGGCACTGGCTCCGGGAGGAGAGACCGTGATCTACGGCGCGCTCTCCACCCACCGGCAGACCGCCCCGGCGGCGCTGACGATTCCGCTGTCCGCGCGCTCGGTCATCTACGAGACCAAAGTGGTCCGTGGCTTCTGGCTGAACCGCTGGTTCGGCACAACCTCACCCACGGACGCGCTGCGCACGCTGTCCGAGGTGCGCACCCTGGTCGCGGATGAAGTACTGACCATCCCCCAAGGCCGCCCGTTCCCGCTGGAACGCTTCACGGAAGCCATCGCCTACGCCGAAACACCCGCTCACGGCGCCAAACCGCTCTTCGTCTTCGAAGAAGACCGGGAAAAGGACGACGAGTAGGACGCGGCATGCGGATGGCTACCCGGTTCCTCATCGCAGGGGCCGGAGGTGCCCTTCAGGATCGCGCTGGGGATAGCCGACGGCTCCTTTGGTCAGTACTGCGACCTCCGTCCACTCACGCATCGCGCACGCACGTCCGGCACCGCTCGATGTGCCGAGCCGTGCCCGGCTCCCTCAATACCACAAGCACGCAAGGTCGGTTGATCCGGCGCAGGGCGCGGGAGCCACGTGAGGAACGATCCGCCTGGAGCTGATTCTGACCGTCGTCGAGCCGACCGCTAGTCATATGATCTGAATGTGGGAATCGATGACGTCACCCGTGACCATGTGCTCCAGACACTGGCGGAGTATGACGACCTCAGCAGGGAGGTGTTCCTCTCCACGTACGGATTCAAGCCTGCTCGAAGTTATCTGATCCTTCATGACGGCCGCCGATATGACTCCAAGGCCATCGTCGGTGTGGCCCACCGTCATGTGAACGGTCACGCTTTGGGACCAGGTGACTTCTCCGGAGGTGCCGCGACAGTTGTCCCGGTGCTGACCCGACTCGGCTTCCATGTTGAGGGACCCCGAGCGGAGAAGGCATCCGCCGACTCAAGCTTCGCGACACGTCTGTTGATCTCCCCGGCGTTCGGCAGTGCCGAGTCGCGGCGGCACTGGAAGGACACCCTGGACCGGCTTGTTCCGTTCACCGAATCCCAGTTCGCCGAGAGGCTGACGGACGACCAGCTGGGTCGTCTGAAGGAGTTCCACCCGGACGGGAAGGCCCGCTTCTGGGGTGCCACGCCAGGCCACGATGGCAAGATGGCAGCGGTCCGCACCGGTGACGTAGTGCTTTTCACCGGGAAGAACCACGTACGTGCCATCGGTGAGATCGGGGCCATTTTCCGGAACAGTTCCTTCGCCGACGTGATGTGGCCGCCGAAGCAGGGGGGCGAGAGCTGGCACACGGTCTACAGTCTGCGCCAGTTCGGTCCGGCGGAGATTCCGTACGCCACGTTGAGCGCTCTCCTCGACTACAGGTCCACCTTCATGTACCCAGGGCAGTTGGTGCTGTCCGGTGAGCGGGCTCGTGCGGGAATCGACGGTCTGCTGATTACCACCAGGACGGCCCTGGAGGAGGCGGGCGCTGTGGCGCTGCCCGACACGGTCAGCGAGTTGCCGGTGGAGCGGCAGCACACTCGCTCCACGACGGTGGAGCGAGCCGCGCAAAAGGTTCTTTTCAACCGGGAGGAGTCGGCGTTGGTCATCGAATTCTGCCGAACTCTCACGGACACCACAGCGACACGTTTCGCCAGTGCGGCGGGCATCTGTGACATCTTCTTGAACGGTCCCGAGGGAAGCGAACTGATCGAGGCCAAGTCGCGCGTCGAGCGTAGCTACGTGCGCGAGGCACTGGCCCAACTGCTCGATTACGCGCGATATGCCCCTGACGCGGTCGGCCGCCTTGCAGCGCTCTTCCCTCAAGCGCTCGATCCTAAGGAACGGCACCTTCTTCACCATTACGGGATCGACGTCATTCATCGGGTTTCCCCGGGTGCCTTTGAACGAGTCCCCGCCCCCAATCAGGCCCGTGAGCAGATGCGAAGCATGTGGGAGTCGCGCGAGCTGAGTCACTGATGGCGCCATGAACGGAGCGGCTCTCAACGAGGTGGTGCGTCAGAGTCACGATGCGAACACGGCGTCGCTGAACTGTTCTTGCTGCGTTCGCCCAGGCGCCTGGGGCTGACCTGAAGGACATCCAGGAGATGCCCGGCCACTCCTTCGATCACCGTCACGGCCGACACCTGTACGAACCTGCTTCCCGGGGAGACCGAGGCCGAACAGAACGCCTCCCTGGGGGAGAAACCCCAGGTCAGCGGCATATTGTGCTGTGCCCCCGGCAGGATTCGAACCTGCGACACCCGCGTTAGGGGTTTTCCCGGGGCGAGGCTGTGGCCTGCGGGAACGTCGGCTGCAGGGTGCCTGGCCTGGGGAGACATCCCTCCCCAGTTCTCACGTGTTCGCGGGGCTTCCCGTTCTCATGTGTGCTGAATGCGTTCTGGATGGAGGCTTCTCAGCAGTTTCTATGCCCTTCCACCATGGGAGCAAATGCGGATGCAGTCCGAAAGCGAATGCGAACTGACTGCCGGCGCCACGGATCAGGCGGGGCCGCGGCGCCGTCGAGTGTGTGGGTTGGGCCGCACAGGTGAGTGCTGCGTGGGCAGCGCGCTACCTGGGGGATCGTCTGGGAGGGAAAGGGGGGCGACGGGTTCTGGCGGTTGGCCATCGACTGTTTCCATGCCGGGCAGGAACGTGTGATCCGCACCCGTGTGAGCGTGCTTGGAGTGCTCGGGTACCGGGAGGACGCGGCGTCGGGTGAGTTCAGCGACGTCGATCAAGGGTGCGGCGACGATGCGGTTGAGTAGCTCTGCCTGCTGCGGTTCCATGGCGGTGAGGTGGCTGAGCACGGCAAGGATTTCTACGAGTTCCCTGCTCCAATCGGGCTCCCAGTGTTCGGGGCGCTCGCGGTCGAGTTCACTGGTGATTTTGCCGGCGGTGCGGTCGCTGCGATAGCCGAGCCAGCTGTCGAGGACGTTGCGCCCGCCGGTGGTGTAGTTGCGCATACGTGGCGTGACACCGGTGAAGATGCCGCCCTCGATAACCAGGTGCTGGCGTTCGCTGTCGTAGCTGATCGCGGAAGGAAGCGTGTCGGGCGCGACTTCTCGGGCGTACATGATCTCGGGGTGTAGGCGTCGCCAGGAGCTCGATGTGCCTGCCGGGCGGCCGTCTTCGGGGTTGATGCAGCGTGCACCGAAGGTGGACGCCCACAGGATGTGGCGTCCGAGGAAGATGGCCTCGTGCCAGAGGCCGCGGTCGGCGGTCAGAGGGATGCGTACGCCGAGGGAGTTGAGGTCGTCTGTGTAGTGCTCGGTGAAGGCGGGGTGGGCGGTGATGGCGGCGATGTAGGCGAGCAGGTCCTCGGCGAGGACTTCTTGGAGGCCGTAGGAATTGGCGAAGTGGTGTAACAGTCCCGGGGCGATGTTGGGTGTGTGGTCAGCGTGCAAGAGCGGCAGGACGCGGCCGCCATTTCCGTTGAAGTAGTGCACATCGGGGACGAGGGCGGTGAACAGCAGTGCCGGACCTGTCTGCAAGGGCTGGGCATGCTGCTCGATGACGTAGATCTGGCTGTCGATGTCGGCCTGCCACAGCTCGGAACGTGCGCGGTCGATGAGGCGGCCATCCGGTATGAGCCATTGACGATCCAGGGCTCTGCGGGCGATACGTACTGGTGTCGGGCAGGGACCGCGCTCGTCACGAAGGAGGATCGCGGGGTGGGGGTGGCCGGGGATTTGGGGGGCTTCTCGATCGAGAGTACGGCTGTGGGTTTTCTTGAACAGGGCCTGTTTGGCGGCGGGGTTGCGTTCTTGGATGACGCGGTCCCAGCGTAGGCGCAAGGTGATCTTGGAAGGACTGATGACCCAGTTCCTATTGGTGGTGACGCCAGGTTTGCACCAGGGCATGAGGTCGGTGAGGGCGGGGAAGGTATCCCAGCCGCTGATGGAGGCGGGCGTGAAGGGGGCGGGCTCGGCAGGGCGGGAGGTACGCCAGCCAGGACCGCCGATGTGCAGGTGCTGCAGCTGCTGTTCTTTGCCCTGGCGGGTGCCGTGGACGGCTGTGTAGTGGACCGGGGCCAGTTCCTCGTGTCGCTCACCCTGCCGGCGGACGAAGATGCCGATGGCTAACTCCTGCTGGACACCGGGGAAGAAGCGGCTGTTGAGCGGGGGTCTTTTGGTTTCGGGGGTGAGGTCGATGACCCAGCCCTCGGTGCAGGTGCGCCGCAGATAGGAGCGCATGCCCTGGAATCCGGCTCCGCGGATGAATCCGCCTGTACTGACGAAGCAGACGACGCCGTGGCGGTGGTCGTCGTGCTGGTCGAAGACTTTGTGGCTGGCCCAGCGCCAGAAGTAGGTGCACAGGCTTTTCAGTTTGTTCTCGTACACGCCTGCGGCACCGTGTAGCCGGAAGGCGTCCAGAGGTGGGTCACCGCGGCCAGGTGAGCCCTTTTCGATCCATCCGCCCTGGCCTTCTGCCTGTTCGCGGTGGGGCGGGTTGCCGATGACAACGGTGATGCGTCCGTCGCGCTGGATGGTGCTGGCTGCTTCGGCGTCATCACGTAAGGGCCCCCACAAGGCGCCGTATCGATCAAAGAGTTCGCTGGGACGCCAGGGATCGGCGAGGGTGTCGGCCAAGTGCAGGCGCATGTCGTGCAGCCGGACCCGGGCATTGAGATGGCGCAGCATCTGCCCGACACGCATCTGGGCGACGGCGAAGGCGCCCATCTGTTTCTCGAAACCGATCAGTCGGCCGGCTAGTTCCTGTACGGATTCGGCGCGGAAGCCTTCGTTGCCGCCTTCGGACTGCTTACGGGCGACGAGGTCGATGATGCCGGTGAGGAAGGTGCCGGTGCCCATGGCGGGGTCGATGATGGACACACCGGGGTCGGCGAAGCCGTCCGGGCAGTCCAGCGTGGTGGCCAGCACCTCATCAACAAGGCGGATCATCTCCGTCATCAGCGGTGCCGGCGTGTAGTAGGTGCCGGAGTCCTTGCGCAAGTCGGCGTCGTACTCCTGCAGGAAGTGCTCGTAGAGATGGATGTGGAAGCCGGGTTCGCCGGCCAGGGCACTCCTCCAGTCGATGGCGTCGATGACGCGTACGAGCATGTCGAGGCTGTCGCGGAATTCTCCCTCGACCTGGTCGGTGAGAATCTGCAGGGCGCGGCCCATGACGGAGTGCTCCGCCCCCAGACGCCTGCCTACTTCGTGCAGACTCATACCGGCCAATGCGCTGTCGCTGTCGCCGGTGGTGTCGGAGCCGGCGAGCAGGAGAGCGAAGGTGACGGACTGGGCGTAGCGGTCAGCGAAGGCCGCCCGTTTGTCCCGGTCGTCCGTGGTCGGGAAGAGGTCGACCTCAAGGGTGGATGCCAGGTCGGTGAACGGGCGTTGGTGACGTGAGAGGCCGGCTTCGGCGTCGAGGCGGTCGTGGACGGCGTCACGCAGGAGAGTGCACAGAGGAGCTACATGGGCGACCACTTCCCGCATGGACGTCAGCGGGTGCGGTTGCCAGCTGAGGAACGCGATCAGCATTGCTTCGAAGGCGGCCTCACTGACAGCCGGCAGCCGCAAGCGAGAGCCGGCGGTGCGCAGATCGCCGTCAAGGTGAATGGTGTCGCCGTGCTGCCGGCCCGAGCGGTACATGATCCACGTCTGGCCGTTGGTGTAGATCAAGTTGGGGAGTTTCGCCATGCCCTCCCACTGACGGCGGTCGCGCTGGTTCAGCCCGCCAGGATGGATCACGTTCTTGTCTGGGCTTTTCAGCTCGACATAGCCGACGATGTTGCGCGGTGACTTCCCGATCCGCACTGCCAGGTCGGGTCTAATACGGTGCGCGGTGATCGCGACCTCGGCGTGCAGGACAGCCCGTAGCCCCAACACGCCCGCCGCGTCGACAAGAAGTGTCTCCACTGCCCTTCGTATCGCGGCTTCCTTCTGCCCGTGCAGCAATGCCTGCTTGCACGTCGCACCAAACTCGCTGACGATTCGCCGAAACCCGTCCCTGCGCTGCATCCCGCCCCCAGAGGCCAGCACACTCCCGGTATCCAACTCGACACACGGTAAGCGCAACGTCACCGACCGTCGAGAGGGCCTCAAGGTTGCGTACGTCTACCCCCTGCGGCAGCGCCCGCTCCTCCGCACCTGCTGCATGGATGCTGTAAGCACAGATGCCCCTCCGCGGTCTGGACGGAAGGGCCTCTGGCCTGGTGTTTCTCTGTGCCCCGGCAGGATTCGACACCCGCTTGGTGTTGGCGGCGGTGACCCGCACCACCGGTGTGCGGCCGCGCCGGCCCCAGGTGCGGATTAGGGGGCAGCCTGTCCCTGCGTCGAGCCGGGACCCCTTTTGGAAGTCATCGTGGACGGCTGTCCGTGCCTTCTCTTCGAGGCACCGTGCCCCGAGCGGACTTCTCGGTGCTGCTGCATTTGGCCTAAGAAGTGGGGCCCGCAAGGTCTTCGGTCAGGACTTTGCCGAGCGGATCATCACCTGGGTGAGCCAGTTCTAAGCGCCGACGGCGGTCCGCTTCAGTACCGGGCGGACCGCCGATTCACGAAAACCGTGATGGTGCGCACTCAGTAGCTTCAGGATCGCGGACTGATTCACTGCGTTAACCCACCACTCACCCCAGCTCCCATCCCGTCCGCCGTCGACCCACACACCGTGGAGCGGGCGTGGTTCAGGGCGAGGTGGAGCGCGCCACTGTACGAACGACCTGGACGCCCTGGGCCGCGTCTGCTCGGCTCTGCCTGGGTCGGCGGTGGACAGGATGGGAGCTCCCCGCGCAGGCCACAACGTGCCCGCGCCCGGCAACGGCGCCCCCTCCATCCCGGTGCCGGCCGATCCCCCGCTGGAGGCACAGGCTCTGACCGCGGCCTCGATCGTGCGATGCTTGCCACCCATAGCCCGGCCTCTTCCCATTCGTGGGCGCGCGTCGGCGCAGTGCGGGCGGAGCGGGCCGAAGGCAGGAGCGGCGCCCGCAGCGGAGCCGGGAGCGCGCCCGGCGGAGCGCAGCCGGGGCTTGAACCAGTAGAGAAAGTTGTAACTCAGTCTGTGGCAAGGGGCTGTTGGGGCTCCGCTGCGCTGTGGCTGTCGAGCTCCGGTTCGCCGGGAAGCTGCTTATGAGCGGCGCGAAACTCGTCTAGGAACTCGAAGAACATCTCCATGGCAGGTATGCCGGCTTGCTCCGCCTCGCGCTCGATCTCTGTTGCCCAGCCGAGGGAGGATTGGCGGCTCAACCGCTGACACAGCCACTCGGAGAAGCGGCCCGTCCTGCCGGGGTTCCAGAAGTCGAACGGCTCCGCGGTGTCGTGGACGCCCAGGGCAATGCGGTAGCCCGTGAGCATGGAGTCCAGGTGCTGCAATGAACTACCACGGACCCACATGTTTGGACGGAGTCGGACTTCCTCCAGGAAGTCGTGGACGTCGGTGAGCTCACCAAGCTGTCTGGGCCTGCGTTTTTTCCCGTCTGTCTCCGTCATGCAAGCACCTTAATGAGGACCATCGGCCGATTTTGGTCTGCTGGGGGTTGAACTCGTGAGCGAAAGAAGGAAGTTTCCCGCATTGGCGGTGTGCCATCGGCACGAAGAGTGCTGGCCGTACTGTCCAGGTGATGCGTGTGCTGACGTGGGTGACGGACACCGCCCAGGGTCCCTGCGCAAGAGCGCTCGTCTCGTGTCGATGCGATGGTTGTAGAGCCGTTCCCACGCTTCTTGAAAAGCGTCGGTGCCGAGGGCGGGTGAGATGGTGCGGAGGATCGTCGACACCCAGTTGTCCGCCTCGCGCTCCGAGTACACGTCGAAGGAACCGAACAGAGCCGGAGGCAACTGCCCGTGCACTCCTTCTGTCCAGCACTCGCACCAGAACCCGCGGTTGGTCGTGACGCTCAGCACGTGTGCCCTCCTCGGCGTAGGTCCGTGAAGAGTTCCGCGGTGACCGTGTGACCGCCGTCGCTGTCGTGGACCACGACCCGGTGTGCGATGACGCTGACCATGCCCAGCCCTCGGCCGTGCCCCGCGTACTGGTCCCGGTGCTCGACCTTCGGAGCCGTACCGGTGCCCCCGCCATCCGTCACCGACAAGGCGACCACCTGAGCTGACACCGCAAGCTGCCTGCCGTGAGGAGTTGATCACGCGCAACGTCGCCAAGCTTGTCGAGCCGCCCCGCACCGACAATCGGGAGCTCAAGCCCTGGACTCTCGACGAGACGCTGGACTTCCCCGCCGCTTCACGCAAAGACCCGCTCTACGAGGCCTTCGTACTCGCCTTCGCCATGGGCCTTCGCCGAGGGGAGATCATCGGTCTCCGTTGGTCTGACCTCGACCTGGACAACAGCGTCCTCTACGTCCGCCAGCAGACCCAGCGCCGCCGTGGCGTCCTCTACGACGACGACCCGAAGAGCGGCCGTCGCCGCGGCGTCCCGCTGCCTGCCCTCTATGTAGCGCCCCTGCCCTGGCACCGCATGCGACAGGCGGCCGCTCGCGGCAAGGCGAGGGAGAAGTGGCAGGACTCCGACTACGTCTTCGCCACCCGGACCGGCCGCCAGGTCGAGCCGCGGAACGTCTACCGCTCCTTCACCTGCGGCGCGGAGTCTGCCAGCCTCCGTGTGATCCGGCTCCATGACGCCCGCCACGGCACCGCTACCCTCCCCACGGTCGCCGGAGTCGCGCGCCGCGTCGTGATGGAGATCCTCGGGCACAGTCAGATCAGCATCACCATGGACGTGTACACGCACGTCGTGCAGGACACCCAGCGCGCGAGGCCATCAGCCACATGGACCGGCTGCTCAAGCGGCGACCGGTTGCGAGTGACCGCCCTCGTTGATGTCAGAAGCAGATGTAAAAGGCCCCGGACCATGATCGGTCCGGGGCCTTTTGGCTGGTGCCCCCGGCAGGATTCGAACCTGCGACACCCGCTTTAGGAGAGCGGTGCTCTATCCCCTGAGCTACGAAGGCGTGGCGCGGCCGGTGAGGCTGCGCCGCCGCAGACAGTGTAGCGGGTGGCGTTGTCCGGCAGGTGGTCGGCGTGGGGTGTGGGTGTCTCGGTGGTGGCAGCTCGCGCGAGCTCGCGGGCGGGGTGTGGCGATGAGTTTTGGGTGGGGCCGCGGTCGTTTCATGTGGCGGGCGTTCGTTCCGTCGTGTTCCGATGTGAGTGGGAGAGCGGACATGCTGCTCAGGAACAAGACCGCCGTGGTCTACGGCGGCAGCGGGGCCGTCGGTGGCGCCGTGGCGCGGTCCTTCGCGCGGGAAGGGGCGCGGGTCTTTCTCGCCGCCCGGACCCCCGGGCCGCTGGAGAGCGTCGCCTCGGGCATCAGGGCCGAGGGCGGCGCCGTCGAGACCGCCGTACTCGACGCGCTCGACGAGCGGGCCGTGGACGCACATGCCGATGATGTCGTCGAGCGCGCGGGTGGTATCGACATCTCGTTCAATCTGATCTCGCACAACGATGTGCAGGGCACCCCGCTCGCGGACATGGCGCTCGCGGACTTCGAACGGCCCGTCGTGACCGCCCTGCGGACGAACTTCCTGACCGCGCGCGCCGCCGCGCGCCATATGAAGCCGCGCCGTTCCGGTGTGATCCTGGTGTTCGGGGGGTACGGCGATCCCACGCCCGAGTTCAGCCTGGGCGAGCTCCAAGTCGCCTTCCAGGCGCTCGAATCGCTGCGCCGCCAACTGGCGTGTGAGCTGGGGCCGTACGGGATCCGGGCGCTGACGCTGCAGACCGCCGGGATCGCGGAGACGCTCCCCGCCGACTTCGACGGACGCGAGGCCATCGTTCACGACATCGAGCGGCGCACGATGCTCAAGCGGGCCGCCTCGCTGGAGGACGTGGGGAACGTGGCCGCATTCGCCGCCTCCGACCGCGCCCGCTCCATGACCGCGACCGCTCTCAACATCACCTGTGGGACACAGGTCGACTGACCGGGCGCGGCGGACCGGATCGACTCCCCCCGGCCGGTGGAGTAGCGTCGCCTCCGGTTGAGCAAGCGCTTGGAGAGATTCCCGAGGTGTCCGTGTCGCACATCCTCACCGCGCCCGGGGCGCCGTTCGCCGTCGTACGTGCCGAGAACGGCTCGCTCGTCTACGCCGAAGGGCCGCGCACCCTGCGCGAGTTCGTCGAGCCGGCCTGGGCCTTCGGCGATCAGCCGTTCCTGGTGGCCGAGGACCGGACGTATACGTACGGGGAGTTCTTCGCCGCCGCCTCCGCCCTCGCTAACCGGTTCCTCGATACGTACGGGCTGCGCCCCGGCGACCGCGCCGTCATCGCGATGCGCAACCACCCCGAGTGGCAGATCGCCTTCTGGGCCGCCCAGTTGGCGGGGCTGATCGCCGTACCTCTCAACGCCTGGTGGACCGAGGACGAGTTCCGGCACGCGCTGGACGACTGCGCGCCGCGCGTCCTGCTCGTGGACGGTGAGCGGCTGCCGCGCGTCAGCCGCTGGGCCGCGGGCCAGGGGCAGAGCCAGGGGCAGCGCGACGGTGAGCGGGTGCGGATCGTCGTCTTCCACCACCTCGACCACCTCGACCACGACGGTTACGACGGTTACGACGGCGAGATCGGCCCGCGCACGGAGCGGTACGAGGAACTGCCCGCCCCCGATCCCGCCGCCGCGCCCCCCGACGTCGAGGTGCGGCCCGAGGACGACGCCACCATCATCTACACGTCTGGGACGACCGGGCGGCCCAAGGGTGCCGTCGCCACGCAGCTCGCCCAGGCCGGCGCGGCCATGAACCCGCGCTTCCAGGCCGCCGCCTCCGCCCTCGGACGCGGGCGGATCCCCGGCCAGGGTCCCGCGCCCATCACGCTCATGACCTTCCCGTTCTTCCATGTGGCGGCGTTCACCAGCCTCTATTCGGCGATGGCCGTCGGCGGCACGCTCGTGCTGATGCGGAAGTGGGACGCGCGGCGGGCCCTGGAGCTGATCCACGAGCACCGGGTGACGCACTTCGCGGGCGTCCCGGCCACCGCCCTCCAACTCCTGGAGGAGGCGACGGCCGCGAACGACCCGCTGGAATCCCTCACCATGCTCGCCACCGGCGGCGCCGCCGCGCCGCCCGATCTGGTCGCCCGGCTCACCGCCCGCTACGGGGAGCGTGTCGAGGCCCGTAACGGCTACGGCCTGACGGAGACCTCCGGCGGAGTGCTCGCCAACTTCGGCGCCGACTACCGACGGTTCCCGGCGAGCGTGGGACGTCCGACACCCGTCACCGAACTGCGGATCGCGGATCCGGCCGGCCGGCCCCTGCCCGAGGGGGAGGTGGGGGAGCTGTGCCTGCGCGGCCAGTCGCTCGTACGTGGTTACTGGCGGGACGAGGCGGCGAGCGCGCGGGCGTTCTCCCGCGACGGCTGGTTCAGGACCGGTGACCTCGCGGTCGTACGGGACGACGGGCGCGTCAGCGTCGTGGACCGGGTCAAGGACATGATCGTCCGCGGTGGCGAGAACGTGTACTGCGTCGAGGTCGAGGACGTACTCCACGCCCACCCGGACGTCATCGACGCAGCCGTGCTCGGCGTCCCCCACCCCGTGCTGGGCGAGGAGGTCGCGGCGGTGGTGCGGATCAGGCCCGGGGCGGGGACGGAGGCCGGGGAGCTGCGGGCCCATGTCGGGCGTCGTCTGGCCGCGTTCAAGGTGCCGGCCCATGTGCTCGTACAGGAGGAGCCGTTGCCCCGTAACCCGACCGGCAAGATCCTCAAGCGCGAGCTGCGGGACCCCGTGGCGGAGCACATCCGCTCGGGTTCGGGTTCGGGTTCCGGTTCGGGTTCGGCTTCCCGCACGGGCTCGGGTTCCGGTTCTGGTTCGGGTTCACCTTCAGGCTCAGGCTCACGTTCGGGCCACGGGCCCCGGCCCTCATGAACGCTTCACCCTGATCTTGAAACTTCCGTCCGGCTCCTGCTCAAGCACCGAGATCTTGATGCCGTTGTCCGGGTCGGTGAAGGTCTGCCCCGGCCGGTACGGCGCGTCCGACAGCTCCGCGTGCACATTGGGCCTGCGCGTACAGCCACCGCTGTTCGGTTTGGCGTCCGCGACGGTGATCGGGCCGCGACCCGTGTCGACCGCGGAGTCCACGCGGTAGATCAGGACCCCCGGCTCGCAGACCGCCTCGTCGTTGCCCTCGCGCGTCCGTACCTCCACCGCGTACCCCGACTCCTTGGAGATCGGCACGAACGCGAGCTTCGGCCCGCCCGTGGTGGCCAGCGGCCCGAGCACATGGTCGCTGCTGCCCGCACCGGACGCGCAGCGTATCTGTTCGTCGTCGAGCCAGCCGAGCTTCCACTTGTGCCAGCCCAGCAGATCGTTGTTGGCGCCCCAGTCCTCGGACATGATGTCCCAGTGCCCGACCGAGCCGCCGCCGTCCATCGTGTAGAGATCGGGCAGGCCGAAGACATGGCCGTTCTCGTGCGGCAGCACTCGGTAGCCGGTCTCGGCGTACGATCCCGAGCCGTCGTCCTGACGGCTGTAGACGAAGGACGTGTTGGAGAGCGGGGCGCCGTCCGCCTGCGGGGCGTCCGCGTTGCCGGAGAAGGTGACGGACAGGACGGTGTCCAGCGCCGAGGGGCCGGCGTTGGGCGTGACCAATATGTTGACCAGGTCGTACGCGCTGAAGTCCACCCGCGAGTCGGTGACGGCCACGATGTCGTCGACCAGCTTGCGGTAGCCCGGCTCGTACGGTGACCCGCGCGCGATCCCGTAGTCCGCGAAGGGCAGCGGCATCCGTACCCATTCCGACAGCGGGGCCTCGGGGCGGTAGTCGAGCCGCCCGTACGAACTGGTTCTGTACCACTGCGATGTCTTCGGGAAGAACTCGGAGAGCCGGTCGAGCGCCTTCCCCGGGCCCGGTGCGTCCGAGAAATCGATCATGAGATTGAGAGCGCGGACCTTGCCCGTGGAGCGGGAGTAACCGGGCGGGGTGGGCAGACCCTCCGACATCTGTACGGCGTTGTTCGAGGCGATGCGGCACGGGCCGAGGGGGGAGTTCATGGCCAGCCCCGGGCCCCCGGAGGCGGCGAGGGTGGCGTGGAGGGGCGAACTCGCCGTGGTCAGGGCGGCGAGGGTGAGCGCGGTGAGTCCGGCGATGGCGGTGACCCGGCGGGGGCCCTTGGCCCGGGCGACGATGCCACGAACGCGTGGAATGCGGGTGCGGCTGCGGCTGCGGGTGCGGGTGCGGGCCGTGCCGTCGGTGTTCCCGGCCCCCTTCTCGGTTCCGGCCCCGTCCTCGGCTCCGGCCCTGTCCTCGGCTCCGGCCCCGTGTCCGGATCCGCGTATCTGACGCCTCTGCTGCATGCGGTCGCCCTTTACGTCCGCGGCAGTCGGCCGTACTGACTGCGCTGTTCGATCACCCTGCGTCGGTCGGCGTGTCGGCGCTCGCTGGGTGCGCCGATCGTGGGTTTCCGCCACCGAATGGAGCAGGGTGACCCAGCTCACATGTTTGAGTGAAATAACCGGGGATGGCTTCCCCGTTTGCACCGGTGTCTCTGGAAAGCGGGGAAGCGATCCCCGCTTGCGACGACCGAGGGAAGGGTTCGACGTGACCGCCACCGCAGCCGAAACTCCTGCGCGCCGAGCACCCCGTCCGCGTGCGGACGCTCTGCGCAACCGGGAGCGGATCGTGGCGGCGGCCCGTGAGATGTTCGTGGAGTTCGGGCCCGACGTCCCGCTCGACGAGATCGCCCGCCGCGCCGGCATCGGCAATGCCACGCTCTACCGGCACTTCGCCGACCGGTATGCCCTCGTTCACGCTGTTGTGCGCTCCGTCATGGAGAGTGTCGCCGACCAGGCGGACCGTATCGCCGCGGAGGAGTCCGACCCGTTCATCGCGCTGCGCCGCTTCGTGCATGCCGCGGCGGACGAACGAGTCGGGGCGCTCTGCCCGATGCTGTCCGCTACGTTCGACAGGGAACGGCCCGATCTGGACGCCCAGCGTGTGCGTCTGGAGACGGTTGTCGAAGGGCTCATGGAGCGGGCGCGTCAGGCCGGGAGGCTGCGTACGGATGTCGCCGTCGGCGATCTGATGGTCGCGCTGTCCCAGCTCACCCGCCCACTCCCTGGCACCGGCTGCCTGGGTATGGACCGGTTCGTCCACCGGCATCTCCAGCTGTTCCTCGATGGCCTGGAAGCACCCGCCAGGTCCGAACTGGCCGGCTCGGCCGTGACTCTGGAGGATCTGCGCCGCGCCGCTCCGTGACGCGCCCTTGAACCAACGCACAGGCCAGGACCGCGAACCCCGGCGGCCAGGCCCCCACAGTCCCAGTAGCCCATCCCAGTCCCACCAGCCCACTCCCACCAGCCCACTCCGTTCCAGTAGCTCCGGGAGCGGTGCCGGCGGCTCCAGTGGCCCACTCAGCTCAGAGGTCCGCCGACCCATGCCCGAGCCCGCGGCCAGCGGCTCGCGCACCAGCGGCCGTACCAGAGATTCCATGACCGCATGACTTCGACCCCATGACTTCGTAAGTCACGCAACGTCGCGTGCCCTTACGTACGTTTTCGCCTTTACGCACCCTTAGGTGGATCCCTCCATGTCAAAAACAGCCGAGACACGGCGCCCCGAACCGGGTGCCACGGCCGTCGACCCCAGCCGCTGGAAAGCGCTGGTGTTCATCGCCCTCGCGCAGCTCATGGTCGTGCTCGACGCGACGATCGTGAATATCGCGCTGCCCTCCGCCCAGCAGGATCTGGGGATATCGGACGGCAACAAGCAGTGGGTCATCACGGCCTACGCCCTCGCCTTCGGTGGTCTGCTGCTCTTCGGTGGGCGCATCGCCGACCTGTGGGGACGTAAGCGCACGTTCGTCACCGGCCTCATCGGCTTCGCCGCCGCGTCCGCCATCGGCGGCGCTGCCAACGGCGAGGGGGTGCTCCTCGGCGCCCGCGCACTCCAGGGTGTCTTCGGCGCGCTGCTCGCTCCCGCCGCTCTGTCGCTGCTCGCCGTGACCTTCACCGATGCCAAGGAGCGGGCCAAGGCCTTCGGCATCTTCGGAGCGATCGCCGGTGGCGGTGGCGCCGTGGGTCTGATCCTCGGTGGATTCCTCACCGAGTACCTGGACTGGCGCTGGACGTTCTTCGTCAACATCCCGTTCGCGATCGTGGCCGCGCTGGGCGCGTACTTCGTGATCCGCGAGCCCGCCGAGGGCCGCAACCGCTCCGCGCTGGACATTCCCGGTGTCGTGCTCTCCACGCTGGGCCTGGTCTCGCTGGTGTACGGCTTCACCCGCGCCGAGTCCGACGGCTGGAGCGACGCGACGACGATCTCGCTCTTCGTCGCCGCCGTGGTCCTGCTGGCGGCGTTCGTGGCCGTCGAGTCGAGGGTCAAGGCTCCGCTGCTGCCGCTGCGCGTGGTGACCAACCGCAACCGCGCCGGTGTCTACCTCTCACTGGGCCTCGCCATCATCGGCATGTTCGGACTGTTCCTCTTCCTGACCTACTACCTCCAGGTCGTCGAGGGATACTCGCCGGTCAAGACGGGCTTCGCCTTCATGCCGATGATCGTGGGCATGATCACGGGCTCGACACAGATCGGCGCCCGGCTGATGACCCGGGTGCCGCCGCGGTACCTGATGGGTCCCGGCTTCCTGGTCGCGTCCGTCGGCATGCTCCTGCTGACCCAGCTGGAGATCGGCTCCTCGTACACCGGTCTGATCCTGCCGGCGGAGCTGCTGCTCGGCCTCGGTATGGGTACGGCGTTCATGCCCGCCATGGCGCTTGCCACGCATGGCATCGAGCCGCGTGACGCGGGTGTCGCCTCGGCGATGGTGAACACCTCGCAGCAGGTGGGCGGCGCGATCGGTACGGCGCTGCTGAACACGATCGCGGCCTCGGCCACCACTGCGTATGTCGCCTCCCACGCGGCGACGGCCACCAACGCGCAGCTGCTTGAGCTCCAGGCCCTGGTGGCCGGCTTCTCCAGCGCGATCTGGTGGGCGGTCGGCATCCTGCTGGTCGCCTCGGCGATCGCCGTGACCCTCATCAACACGGGCCGTCCCGGCACTTCGTCGGTCGCCTCGGGTTCGGGTGCCGAGGGCGCGGAGGACGAGATCAAGATGCCGGTGGCGATGCACTGAGGCCGCCGCCCCTGGGGCAGCGTGCAGCGTGCCGGCAAGGCCGCTGCCCCATGGCAGGGAAATGGCATGGAACTGCCCCGGTGCCGCCGCGATTCAGCGGTGGTACCGGGGCAACTCGGTCTCCGGCGTACGTCACAACGTCGTACGTCACAACGTCGTACGTCAGAACGTCTGCGCGCCGTACGTCGGGACCTCGTACTTCAGCGGCGCCAGGGCAGATCCGCGCCCGTACCCTCCGGCTGGAGCCCTTCCGCCATCACGCGCATGATCTCGCCGAGCTGGCCGACCTGCTCGGGGCTGAGCCGGTCGAAGATCGCCTGGCGTACGGCGGCCACATGGCCCGGCGCCGACTTCTCCAGGACATCGTTTCCCTGGTCCGTCAGGAACGCGTTCTGTCCGCGCTTGTCGGAGGGACAGTCCTCGCGCCGCACCCAGCCGTGCTGCTCCAGCCGCGCGATCGCGTGTGACAGCCGTGACCTGGTGATTTTGGCGTCCTTGGCCAGCTGGGTCATGCGCATCCGACGCCGGGGCGCGCGGGCGAGATGCACGAGCAGGGCGTAGTAGATGTGCGGCATCCCGGCGTCGCGCTGGAGTTGGCGGTCGAGATGGTCCTCCAGCAAGGTGGTGGCCTGGAGATACGCCTGCCAGACGCGCTGCTCCTCGTCGCTGAGCCAGCGAGGCTCCCCGCCCGTACCGGCGCCGCTGCCGGTGGATGCCGTGGTCATATATTCCACTCTACCCATTCTTGAAACTTAAACTAGATCTGGTTAGGGTTCTGGGAATCGAATGCTTGAGGATTCAAGTAGATCGCGATCGATCAGATGGATCAGATGGATCAGATGGATCAGATGGATCAGATCGATCGCGATCGGTTGACGGGCGTAAGCGGATCAACAGACACGGGAGTAGTCATGAACGCCATCTCGGAGCGCATGCCCGCCCTCTACCTCTCCCACGGGGCCCCGCCGCTGGCCGACGATCCGGTCTGGCCCGGTGAACTGGCCGCCTGGTCCGCGACGCTGCCTCGCCCCAAGGCGATCCTGATGGTCTCCGCGCACTGGGAAGAGGCCCCGCTCGCGCTCGGCGCGACCGAGGCCGTGCCGCTGGTGTACGACTTCTGGGGGTTCCCGGAGCGCTACTACACGGTGGAGTACGCGGCGCCGGGGGCGCCCGGCCTGGCCGACTCCGTACGGAAGCTGCTGCGCGGCCCCGGGACGCCGGTGCAGGACGTGCCGGACCGCGGGCTGGATCATGGCGCGTATGTGCCGCTCGTGGAGATGTTCCCGGAGGCCGACATTCCGGTGCTTCAGGTCTCCATGCCCACGCTTGACCCGCGGAAGCTGCTGGAGATCGGCCGCAAGCTGGCGCCGCTGCGGGACGAGGGCGTACTGATCGTCGGCAGCGGCTTTTTCACCCACAACCTGGCCGCGCTGCGGCAGCCGGGCGGCGGGGTGCCCGGCTGGTCGGCGGAGTTCGACGACTGGGGTACGCGGGCGCTGCGGGCGCGGGATGTCGACGCCCTGCTCGATTTCGAGCACAAGGCCCCGGCCGGCCGCCTCGCCCACCCCCGTACGGAGCACTTCGCCCCCCTTTTCGTGACGCTGGGTGCGTCGGAGGGCGAGCTGGAGAGCTGCCGGAGCGTGATCGACGGCTTCTGGATGGGCCTGGCGAAGAGATCGGTGCAGTTCGGCTGACGGTCGCTCCTGCGACTCACCAGGCGAGCGCACGGCCGGCGAGCGGTCGAGCAACCAAAGACGGGCTCGCGCCGTCTTCAGGAATGTGGGCCACAGGGATACGGAACCACCGGGTCCCGGCCCGTGACCTTGCCCAGAACCTCGCTCCGAATCTCGCTCAGAACCTCGCTCCGATCCCCGCCCTGACCTGGGCTTCTGAACCTCTCCCCGGCACCGGCTGCCCCGTCGCGGCGGCGCAGCATACTGCATGATCACAAAATCCATGTACGGCATGGGAATTCTGTCCGGATTCCAGTCGTTGTTTCCTTCGGATGCAGGGCACCCGGGAGGGTGTCGCGACCTACTCAGTTCAGTAAGGGAGCTCGCATGGCAACCCGTGCCGTCGCCCGTCGTACCGCCTCTGGCGGGACGAAAGCGGCAAGCGGTGTTCGCGCTGTAGGCGGGGAGATCGCCGACCGCGACCTGGTCGGCATGTACCTCGACGAGATCGCGCGTACGCCGCTGCTCGACGCCGCAAAGGAAGTCGAGCTGTCCCAGACCATCGAGGCCGGAGTCTACGCCCGGCAGATCCTCGACGGAGAGGTGAAGAGCGAAGCGGGTGGCGCTTCGCACGAAGAGCTTGAGGCGCTGGTCGCCGCGGGCGAGCGTGCGAAGGACATCTTCATCCGTTCGAACCTCCGCCTGGTGGTCGCCGTGGCGCGGCGCTATCCGCGCAGCGGTCTGCCCCTGCTGGACCTGATCCAGGAGGGCAATGCCGGCCTGGTGCGTGCCGTGGAGAAATTCGACTACGCCAAGGGCTTCAAGTTCTCGACGTATGCGACGTGGTGGATCCGCCAGGCCATCACGCGTTCCATAGCGGACCAGTCACGGACGATCCGGCTGCCGGTCCATCTGGTGGAGGAGCTGGGCAGGATCCGGCGCGTCCAGCGGGAGTTCAACCGCGAGAACGGACGGGATCCGGAGCCCGAGGAGGTCGCCGCGGAGCTGGGGTCGAACCCGGCGCGGATCAATGACGTACTGGACTGGGCGCGTGACCCGGTCAGTCTGAACATGTCGGTGGACGACGAAGGAGACACGCAGTTCGGTGATCTGCTGGAGGACACCTCCGCGGTATCGCCCGAGCAGTCCGTGCTGACGCTGCTCCGCAGTGAGGAGCTGGAGGATCTGATCGGCAAGCTCGACCAGCGCACGGCCTCCATCATCAAGATGCGGTACGGCATCGAGGACGGCCGGGAGCGAACGCTCACCGAGGTCGGCAAGCAGCATGGTCTGACGCGCGAGCGGATACGGCAGATCGAGAAGCACGCGCTGATGGAGTTGAAAAAGATGGCTCGTGACACAGGTTTCGACGCGGCGGCGTGACGTCGCCGTTCTGTAGCCGTAGTGTCGCCCTTACTCGTACTGTCTCTCCGAGCGGTACACACGGGCCGACCCGTCGGCCCCCGAGAACGAGCCCCGGCACCAACCCCCCCCAGGTGCCGGGGCTCACCTCTGTCCGGGGTGTGTCCGTCCCGGCTCCTACGATGCCGCTTCCGGGGCGGCAGCCCGGGTGAGCCTCGCCCCCAGATCCCGCAGGTAGTCCGTCAGCTGTTCCGGACTGTGCGCCGTGAACTCGCAGTCCACCAGGGCCAGTCGAAGCGCCAGCCACTCCAGCGAGTCTTTCACCGAGGTGCGCAGCCGGCAGGAGTCCGGCCCGGTGGGTTCGGGCACGCCGAGATGGGCCGGGAGCCTCGCCGCCACGAACCGCGCGGGCGCCCGGAAGCTCACATCCACCTCCATCCGCGGCTGCATCCGGGACATCGACCGGCTCAGGAACTTCGCCGCGTCCCCGGTGGGCAGCTCACGCGGGCGGAACCGCGCGCCGGTGGCGAAGGGCTCGCTGACCCGGTCGACCCGGAACGTACGCCAGTCCTCGCGCCCGAGGTCGTACGCCACCAGATACCAGCGTCGGCCGGTGGAGACGAGACGGTACGGCTCGACCTGCCGCTTCGTCTCCGTACCGTCGCCCGAGCGGTAGCCGAACCGCAGCCGCTCGGTGGCGGTGACCGCCGAGGCCATCACCGTCAGGGTGCGCGGATCGATGGTGGCGCCGTCGCCCCGGGCGAGGGGGATCGTCGCGGCCTGAAGCGTGGAGACGCGGTGGCGCAGCCGGGAGGGCAGCACCTGCTCCAGCTTGGCGAGTGCCCTTACGGATGCCTCCTCCACGCCCTCGATGGCATGGCCCGCCCCGGCGCGCAGCCCGACGGCGATGGCGACGGCCTCCTCGTCGTCCAGGAGCAGCGGCGGCATGGCGGTGCCGGCGACCAGCCGGTAGCCGCCCACCGCGCCCATGGTGGCTTCCACGGGGTAGCCGAGGGCGCGCAGCCGGTCGATGTCGCGGCGGATGGTGCGCGGACTGACGCTGAGCCGCTCGGCCAGCTCACTGCCCGGCCACTCACGCGGAGTCTGGAGGAGGGAGAGGAGGGTGAGGAGCCGCGCCGGGGTGTCGGTCATGGGATCCATGGTGCGCGCTCTCTAGGACATGTTTTGACCTAGATGGTCTCTAGCTTCGTCCGCATGAGTTCTTCGCCCGCCTCTTCTCCTTCTGCTGCGTCTTCACCTGCTCTCTCAACGTCTGTGGCTGTTCTGAACAAGGCTTCTGCTTCCACTAGTGGCTCGGCCAGTGGCTCGGCCGGTGGCTCGGCCGCCGGCGGAGCGGTCTCCGCGCCCGGTGACCGTCGTCGCTGGCTGGCCCTCGCCGTCGTCATGACCGCCGCGTTCATGGACCTGGTCGACGTCACGATCGTCAATATCGCCATCCCGAGCATCGAACGGGATCTGGGCGCCTCCTTCGGGGCCATCCAGTGGATCACCGCCGGATACGCCCTCGCCTTCGCCGCCGGACTGATCACCGGCGGTCGACTCGGTGACATATACGGCCGCAAGCGGCTCTTCCTGATCGGAATCACCGGCTTCACGGTCGCCTCCGCGCTCTGCGGCTTCGCCGCGAACCCGGAGATGCTGGCCGGCTCACGGCTGCTCCAGGGCGCCATGGCGGCGATGATGGTCCCGCAGGTGCTCGCGATCATCCATGTCACCTTCCCCGCGCACGAACGCGGCAAGGTCTTCGGGATGTTCGGCGCGATCGTCGGCCTCGGCGCCGTCTCGGGACCGCTGCTCGGCGCGCTGCTGACGCAGTGGAACATCGCCGGGCTGGAGTGGCGGCCCATCTTCCTGATCAATCTGCCGGTCGGGATCGCGGGCGTACTCCTCGGCCGGAAGTTCATCATCGAGTCCAAGGCACCCAAGGCGCTCCGGCTCGATCTGGTCGGCGTGGTGCTGGTGGTCGTCGCGCTGCTGATGCTGATCTACCCGCTCACGCGCGGGCGCGAGCTGGGCTGGCCGCTCTGGGGCCATCTGTGCATGGCGGGCAGCGTGCTGGTGTTCGCGGGCTTCGTGGCGTACGAGAAGAGGAAGACGCGCAAGGACGGTTCGCCGCTCGTCGAGCTGTCGCTGTTCAAGGTGAAGAGCTTCGCCGCGGGCATCGCCGTGCAGCTGACCTTCGGGGTCGCTCTGGGCATCTTCTTCCTGGTCTGGACGCTCTATATGCAGATAGGCCTCGGCTGGAGCCCGCTGCGGGCGGGGCTCACGGGAGTGCCGTTCTCGATCGCGGTCTCGGTGGCGGCGGGGCTGTCCGTACAGAAGCTGGTGCCGCGCTTCGGCCGGAAGGTGCTCCAGGCGGGCGCGCTCACGATGGCCGTGGGGCTGCTGCTCTACATCTGGGAGGCCGGCCGGTACGGAACGGAGATCCATGCCTGGCAGATGGCGCTGCCGTTGACGGTGATGGGGCTCGGGATGGGGCTGATCGTCGCGCCGCTGACGGACGCGGTGCTGTCCGGAGTGCCGCGCGAGCACGCGGGTTCGGCGTCCGGTCTGATCAACACCACCCAGCAGATGGGCAACGCGCTGGGGCTCGGGCTGGTGTCGGTGGTGTTCTTCGGCGTGATCGACGACCGGGTCGGTGGCGCCTCGGCCGACGGCCCTTTGGCGGTCGGCACGGCCTTCGTGGACGGATTCCAGCACGCGCTGTGGTGGGTGGTCGCCGTGCTGGTGGCGATCTTCGTGGTGATGTTCGCGCTGCCGGCGCGGCCGAAGCAGCAGGTGGAGGAGTCCGCCGTGGAGGATGCTCGGGCGTAGTGGCCATGCGCATACGGAGACCCGCACCAGGCAGGCGTCAGGTGCGGGTCTCCGTCATTCGCGTACGGCCGAGCTGAACACAACTCAGGTCTCCCCCGTATCAAGGCCCATAGCGCCCAGCGCGTTTCGTCTGCTGCCGACGAGCGGACTCCGTTCCCCACAGGAGGTCACGAGTTGAGCCACAAACGCATACCCAAGCGGAAGATCGTCTTCGCTGGGGGAGGCGCCGCCGCCGTGGTGGCGGCCGCGATTCTGCTGCCCCAGGCCAATGCCTCGGGGACCGGATCCGACCCCACTCCGGCCCCGGCGCCCAAGACTCTGAGCGCCTTGTCCGCGGGGGACTTGGCCTCGCGGATCGCCGCGCGGCTGGGTCCGGCCTTCGCCGGTGCCTACTACGACAAGGACAGGCAGCAGGTCATCATCAATGTCGTCGGCGACGACAGCGACGACAGCGACGACAGCGATATGCGTGCCGAAGTCGCCAGGTCGGGAGCCGTGGTGCGAAGCGTCAGGAACAGCACGGCCCAACTGAAGTCCGCCGCGGCGACATTGCGGCAGCGGGCCACCATTCCGGGCACCGCGTGGGCCGTCGATCCGAGGACGAACCAGATCCAGGTCACGGCGGACCGTACCGTCACCGGCGACGAGTGGGACCGGATCGAGTCCACGGTCAGGTCGTTGGGCGCGGACACGGCGCGTATCAAGAGGTCCGCGGGCGAGTTCAAGACCGTCGCCGCGGGCGGTGACGCCATCTTCGGCGGCGGCGCGCGCTGCTCGCTCGGCTTCAACGTCATCGACGGCAACGGCGCGCCTGGCTTCCTCACCGCCGGCCACTGCGGAGTCGCCGCCGCCGCGTGGTCGGACGCCGCGGGCGGGGCGCCGGTGGGCACCGTCCAGCAGGCGACCTTCCCGGGCGAGGGCGACTTCGCGTTCGTCGGTTACGACGACGCCACCACCGAGGCTCCGAGCGCGGTCGACACGGGCGACGGACAGCTTGTGGAGATCACCGGCGCCGCCGAGGCCACGGTGGGCCAGGCGGTGATCCGTATGGGCAGCACCACCGGGCTGAGCGACGGCTCGGTCACCGGCCTCGACGCCACCGTCAACTACGCGGAGGGTACGGTCACCGGCCTGATCCAGACCGATGTCTGCGCGGAGCCCGGCGACAGCGGCGGCCCCCTCTTCACCGCGGACGGCAGCGCCATCGGTCTGACCTCCGGTGGCAGCGGCGACTGCACGGTCGGCGGCGAGACGTTCTTCCAGCCCGTGACCACCGCGCTGGCGGCGGTCGGCGCGCGGATCGGCGACGGGTCGGTGGGCGACGGTTCCGTTGGGGACGGGTCTGTCGGTGACGGGTCTGTCGGTGACGGGGCTGTCGGCGGCGCGTCCGACGAGGGTGCCGCCGGCAACGACGACGGCCCCGCCGGGCACGAGGGCGGCGAGGGAGCCGTCGACTACGGCGGGAGCGCGACCGCCGAGAACGGCTGACGCCCGACTCTGTCCGTACCGTGCCCGGATCTGTTTACTTTCTGGAAATCTTGGCGTAGCGTCTCGCCGAAACCACAGGTTCGGGCACGGAATGGACGTAAAACCACATGTACGCACCGGAGCGACAGCAGGAGATCCTGCGCCTCGCCCGCGAGGGCGGCCGCGTCGATGTGCTGTCGCTGGCCGAGGAGTTCCAGGTCACCGCCGAGACCGTACGGCGTGATCTCAAGGCCCTGGACAGGGCCGGGCTCGTACGGCGTGTGCATGGTGGGGCCATACCGGCCGGGCGGCTCGACTTCGAACCCGATCTCGCGGAGCGCGAGTCCACCGCCGCCGACGAGAAGGACCGTATCGCGCACGCGGCGCTCGCCGAGCTGCCGGAGGACGGCAGCGTGATCCTGGACGCCGGTTCGACCGTGGCGCGGCTCGCGGCGGCGCTGCCGCTGGAGTGCGGGCTCACCGTCGTCACCCACGCGCTGCCCGTCGCCGCCCGCCTGGCCGACCACCCGGGCATCGATCTCCATCTCGTCGGGGGCAGGGTGCGGCACCGCACGCGCGCCGCCGTCGACGCCTGGGCCCTGCGCGCGTACGGCGAGATCCGCGCCGATGTCGTCTTCCTCGGCACGAACGGGTTCTCGCCGGAGGGCGGTCTCACCACCCCGGACCTCGCGGAAGCCGCGGTCAAGCGCGCGCTCGTCGGCGCCGCCCGGCGGGTGGTGCTGCTCGCCGACTCCGCGAAGCACGGCCAGGAGCACTTCGCGCGCTTCGGCGCTCTCGCCGATGTCGACCTGCTCATCACCGACAGCGGGCTCAGCCCTTCGGACGTCGCGGCGGTAGAGGCCGCGGGCACCGAAGTGCTGTGCGTCTAGCCATGCGAGCAGGAGCTGTGCGAGCAGGAGCTGTGCGACCAGTAGCCGTGCGACCAGGAGAGCGCCGCATGATTCTCACCGTCACCCCGAACCCGAGCCTGGACCGTACGTACGAGGTCCCGGCCCTCGACCGAGGCGAAGTGCTGCGGGCCACGGCCGAGCGCATGGACCCCGGCGGCAAGGGGGTCAATGTCTCGCGGGCCGTCGCCGCGGCGGGCCGGCGTACGGTCGCCGTACTGCCGCTCGGCGGCGCACCGGGCGCGCTCGTCGCCGAACTGCTCGCGGAGCAGAGCATCGAGGTCGCGCCGGTGCCGGTCGCCGGCGCGACCCGTTCGAACATCGCGCTCGCCGAGCCGGACGGCACGCTGACGAAGATCAACGCGCCGGGTCCAGAACTGACGGCCGTCGAGTCCGAGTCGCTGCTCTCCACGATCCGTACGCACGCGGGAGCGGCCGCCTGGATCGCCTGCTGCGGCAGTCTGCCGCGCGGTCTCGCACCGGAGTGGTACGCGGAGCTGGTCGCCCGCGCGCATCGCGCCGGAGCCAGGATCGCGCTGGACACCTCGGGCCCCTCGCTGCTGGCCGCCCTCCGGGAACGGCCGGACGTCGTCAAGCCGAACGCCGAAGAGCTGGCCCAGGCCGTCGGCCGCCCCCTGGCGACGGTGGGCGACGCGGTCAAGGCCGCGGAGGAGCTGCGGACCTTCGGCGCCGGGTCCGTCCTCGCCAGCCTCGGCGCGGACGGCCAACTGCTGGTCTCGGAGGCGGGGACGTACTTCGGCTCCGCCGCCGTCGCCGCGGTACGCAGTAACGTCGGTGCGGGCGACGCCTCGCTGGCCGGTTTCCTGGCGGCGGGCGGCGAAGGCCCCGACGCTCTCGCGTCCGCCGTCGCCCACGGCGCGGCGGCGGTGCAGCTGCCGGGCAGCGTGATGCCGTCGCCCGCGGACCTGGACCCGTCGGCGGTCACGGTGACCGCGGACGTCCCGCTGGACCGTCCTCTCACGGAGCCCGCTTCATGATCCCGCCCCCGTCCCCATCCCCGTCCCCTGCCTCCTCTTCCACTCACCTGACCCGCGCGACAAGCAAGCGAAGGAGCCCGCGATGAGCGACATGATCACCGCGGACCTGGTCGACCTCGACCTGGCCGCCGAGACGAAGGAAGCCGCGGCCCGCTCGCTGGCCGAACGGATGGTGGCCCTGGGCCGGGTCACCGACCTGGACGGCTTCCTGGCCGATGTGGCCGCGCGCGAGGCGCAGATGCCGACCGGACTCGACGGCGGCATCGGTATCCCGCACTGCCGCAGTGCCCATGTCAGCGAACCCACGCTGGCCTTCGGCCGCTCGGCACGGGGCATCGACTTCGGAGCCCCGGACGGCCCCGCGGATCTGATCTTCCTGATCGCGGCCCCGGCCGGTGCCGACGACGCCCATCTGACGATCCTCTCCGCCCTGGCGCGGCGCCTGATGAACGAGGACTTCACGACGGCCCTGCGTACGGCGACGGACGCGACCGCGGCGGCATCGCTGATACGTGGCGAGGACGCCGCGCGGCCCGCCTCCGAGCCGCGACCCGAGCCGGAGCCGGAGCCGGTGCCCGCCACGCCTGCCGGATCCGCCGCGTCTGCGGCCGAGGAGCCCGAGAAGTCCCCCGCCCGCGTCTTCCGGATCGTCGCCGTCACCTCCTGCCCCACCGGGATCGCCCACACCTATATGGCCGCCGAAGCGCTGGAACAGGCCGGGCAGCAGGCGGGCGTCGAGATGGCCGTCGAGCCGCAGGGGTCCGCCGGATTCAACCGGCTCGACCCCGCCGTCATCGCCGCCGCCGACGCCGTGATCTTCGCCCACGATGTGCCGGTACGGGAGAAGGAGCGGTTCGCCGGGAAACCCACCGTCGACGTAGGCGTCAAGGCCGGCATCAACCGGCCCGCCGAACTGATCGCCGAGGTACGCGGCAAGGCGGAGCGCGGCGAGGTCACCGGTACGGCGAGCGACCACGCCTCGCCCGTGGACAACGCGGGCGGACCGGGCGAGGGCTACGGCACCAAGCTGCGTAAGTGGCTGATGTCCGGCGTGAGTTACATGGTTCCGTTCGTGGCCGCGGGCGGGCTTCTGATCGCCCTCGGCTTCGCCATCGGCGGCTACACCATCAACAAGGCTCCTTCCGTAGCCGAGCACTTCATCTGGACGGACCACACCAGCTGGGCCGCCCTGCTGTTCCAGATCGGCGGCCTGGCGTTCAGCTTCCTGGTACCGGTCCTCGCGGGCTATATCGCGTACGGGATGGCCGACCGTCCCGGTCTGGTGCCCGGCTTCGTCGGCGGCTCCATCGCCCTCACGATCAACGCGGGCTTCCTGGGCGGCCTGGCCGCCGGTCTGATCGCCGGTGGCACGGTGATGGCCATCCAGAAGCTGAGGGTCCCCGCCCCGCTCCGCGGCATCATGCCGGTCGTCGTGATTCCGCTGATCTCCTCCGCGATCGTCGGCTTCCTGATGTTCCTGGTGGTCGGAAAACCCATCGCCTCCCTCCAAAAGGCGCTGACCGACTGGCTGTCCGGTCTCTCCGGCGCCAACGCGATCATCCTCGGTGTCGTTCTCGGCTTGATGATGTGCTTCGACCTGGGCGGCCCGCTGAACAAGGTCGCGTACGCCTTCGCGGTCGGCGGCCTCGCCAACCCCAACGAGGGCAGCCTCAAGGTCATGGCAGCCGTGATGGCCGCCGGCATGGTCCCGCCGCTCGCCATGGCGCTGGCCACGACCGTACGCGGCAGGCTGTTCACCCGTACCGAACGGGAGAACGGCAAGGCCGCCTGGGTGCTCGGTGCCTCCTTCATCACCGAGGGCGCGATCCCCTTCGCGGCCGCGGACCCGCTGCGGGTGATCCCGTCCGCGATGGCGGGCGGCGCGGTCACCGGCGCGCTGTCGATGCTCTTCGAGTGCACGCTCCGGGCCCCGCACGGCGGCATCTTCGTGATCCCGCTGATCGGCAATCCGTTCCTCTACCTGATCGCGATCGCGGCGGGTACGGCGGTGAGCACCGGGCTGGTCATCCTGCTCAAGGAAGCCCGCAGGACGGGCCGCCCGGACCGGACGGCGGACGCCGGGAGCACCGCCGATGGCATCACCGGTGACGGGGGACCTGGCGCGGACGCCAAGGTACCGGTGGCCGCCTGAGCCGGGTCCTCGTGGTCGTACGTCGCCCACCCCTGACGGCGTACGACCCGCCCCGTCGCACCCCCGTCCTCACCTCATGTCATCTCACCTGCGCGCGGAGCTCCATGGCTTCGCGCGCGAGGTGTTCCGTCTCGTAGACCTCGCACATATGACGGCCGTCCGGAGTCGCCGTGTGCTCCACCTCCCACAGACTCGTCTCGCTGCCGTCGATCAGCAGGAACGCGTGCTCGTAGAGCATGAACCCCGCGTCCTTGCCCTCGACCTGGCACTGTCTGCCGAAGACCTGCGTGATGTGGTGCGCGAACGCCGTCCGCAGCAGCCGCGCGGTCTCCTCGCCCGGCCGGTCGGCGTTCTCGGCCCGGCGCAGCACCCGGCGGGCATGGTCCGGGGAGTTGTCGGGCGAGTACATCCGGTGCCGTGGAACCGGGGTCGACGGCATGGCCCGCAGACCGCGGAGCAGGGCGAGATGCGCGTCGATCTCGGCCGTGCGCTCGGACTCCAGCTCCGCGAGCAGACCCGCCGCGACATCGTCCATGGGCGGCCCGTCCGGATCGCGCACGGCCTCCGGGCCCGCCGCCCCGTCGTCGGAGAGCCGTGGCGCCTCGGGGCTGCCGGGACGGCAGAGACGGGCCGCGGCCAACTGCGCCTCGGACTCCTCCGCGTACAGCTCGTGCGACCGCGCTTCGTCCCGGCCGGTGTTGTGCACCAGCTCCCAGAGACTGAGTGCGCTGCCGTCGACGAGCAGATACGTGTGCCGGTACGTCTCGCGGTGCAGCCCCGCACTGTGGTGCGCGGAGCACAGCGAGCTGGCGTGCGCCAGCGCATGGCTCAGTCGCTCGACCAATGCGTCCGGCAGGTCGAAGGAGTTGAGTGCCCGACCCAGGAGTCGCTCGAGGTGCGTCTCGGTTGTCTCGTAAGGATCGTTCAAGATGGGTCTCCAGGCCGTCGCCACATGTCACTTGGTGATTGCATAACGTAGTGCCTAGGGCTGACATCGCGTCCTAAGTTTGAGAAAACGAAGGGGGCGTACGTGAAGTTCCCGCGCGCCCCCCGCCAACTCGGTGACTACGCCGGTCAGTCGAGCCGGTACAGCTCCCGGTACGACGGGAAGGTCCCGCCGGGCCCCGCCACACTCTCCGCCGCCACGACGGCGGACACGATTGCCCTGGTCACAACGTCAGCTCCGGCCGCCAGTACCTCATTGAGGGCGAGCGGATCGCGCTCGGCGAGGGGGAGTTGACCCGTCGCCAGGGCGAAAACCGTATCCCCGTCGTTGAGCAGATGCACGGGACGGACGGCGCGCGCGATGCCGTCGTGCGCCGTACCCGCGAGCTTGTGCGCCTGTGCCCGGGACAGTTCGGCATCGGTCGCGACGACGGCGAGCGTGGTGTTGAGCGGCGGGGGTCCGTTCCGCTCGCGCAGCTCGGCCAGCCGCCGCTGGGCCGCCTCGTGGACCTCGGGCGCCGGGTACGCCGTACGGCCGTTGAGGTAGCGCCCGTACAGCACGCCCGTCAGCGGATCGATCGCGGAACCCGCCGCGTTGGCCACGACCAGGGCGGCCACGGTGATCCCGGAGTCCAGGACCAGGCTCGCCGTACCGATCCCGCCCTTGACCGGGCCGACGAGAGCGCCCGTCCCGGCGCCCACACCGCCCTCCGCGACCGGTGCCCCGCTCGCCGTACCGGCCGCCGCCTCCACCGCCGCACGGCCCGTCGCCGCGTCCGGCCGGACCCGCCAGTCGCCCCCGCGCCCCAGATCGAAGACCCCGGCCGCCGGCACGACCGGCACCACCTGGGACGGGTCGGGACCGACCTGGATGCCGCGCCCGCGCTCCTCCAGCCACGCCATCACCCCGGATGCCGAGTCGAGCCCGTACGCGCTGCCGCCCGTCAGCACGATGGCCTCGACGCGCTGGACGATATTGCGGGGATCGAGGGCGTCGGTCTCCCGGGTGGCCGGCCCACCGCCCCGTACGTCCACCGCGGCCACCACCCCGCCCTCCGGGGCGAGCACGACGGTGGTGCCGGTCAGCGCCCGGTCCCCGGTCACTCGGGCATGCCCCACCCGCAGGCCCGCCACGTCGGTCAGTGCGTCATTGGATGTCATGAACCCTCATCCGTACCACGGTGGTCCGCGCTCCCGGCACGTGTCACCCCCACCCCCACGGTCGCCGCCCCCGGCCCGGACGCGAGAACCGCCCGAGCTCTTCCTCGCATCCGCCGCCGTCACGGTGGGGACCGCGCGCCCGTACCCTGGAGCCATGAGCACCGCCCCCACCCCCGAGCCTCCGGCAGCGGAGCAGTCCCCGTCGGCCCAGCCGTCCCGGCCACCCCGCCCCAATCCGGCGTTGATCTTCGACGATCCGCTGGACCAGCAGTCGACGGACGACACGGACCGTGGCTGGGGAGACCGACCCGGCGGGGGTGGTGACAGCGCGGCCGATCTCGCCCGCTTCCTGGACGAGAAGCCGCCCCACCACCTCTGACTCTGACCAGCCGTGCGGCGATCAGCCGCTACGAATTTCCCTGCCCTGGATTGGTCGTCCCCGGGGTGGCCTGGCCGCTGGTGGTCTGACCGGCGGTTGCCTGTCCCGCGGTGGTCTGTCCAGGGACGGCCGTGCCCGGCCCGCGCTGCGCGATCAGAGTGTCCCTGATCTCCTTCAGCACCTCCAGCTCGCTGACGTCCACGGCTTCCTGAACCTCCTCCTCGGCGGCCTGCTGCCTGGCCCGCCTGGCGAGGTACTTGGACATCGGCAGGACCATCAGGAAGTACACGACGGCCGCCGTGATCAGGAACGTGAGGACCGCGCTCAGCACCGTTCCCCACATGATCGGAATGCCGCTCACGACCTCGCCCGCGTCGTTCGTCTCGCACGGCGACTTCAGGCATGAGCTGTACTTGTTCAGATCCTGGGTGCCGAACGCGCCGACCACCGGGTTGATCAGACCCTTGACGACGGAGTTCACCACATTCGTGAACGCCGCGCCGATGACCACCGCGACCGCGAGGTCGATCACGTTGCCGCGCATCAGGAAGGCCTTGAAGCCTTCCAATACGCTCTCCTTCTCCTTGCTCACGAGTGAGCCTTTCTTCGCATGTGCGGTAGAGGTGACAATCAGCTTCGCAACCTACGGCAGCGCGTGCCCACACTGTCCAATCCGCAGACGCGATCAGGCGACCCCACAGCTCGCCAGTGCGAGTGCGAACGCGCCGACCCAGCGCCAACCGACCCCGTACGAACCGACCCCGCACGAACCGACGCCCGACGAGCCGGCCCCGCACGAGCAGGCTCAGCACAGCGTCACCGCCAGCCGCGAGGTGGCGCCCGCGGCGGCCAGCTCCGTGGCGGTCGCGCGTGGAACGGAGAGGACAAGGAGCGCCCCGCCGTCCCCGGTGTCCACGACGGTCTCCCGTGTCCTCGGAACCTCGATCACCCGGGCGCCCGAGGCCACCACCCTCGCCTCCGGCGCCCCCTCCGCGGCCGCGATCACATCCACGCGGTCTCCTCGGCGCAGCAGCCGGACCGTCGCCCCGTCCGCGATACGGACCGGCGCGGACACCATCTTCGCGGCCCGCTGAGCGCGGGACGACTGGGACGGATTCGCCACCGCCACGGCGCCGGGTGCCCCGGACTCCGCGCGGGCGCCGGCATCCGCCGCCGCACGGACGGATCCTCCCGCTCCCGCGGTGGCCAGCGCGGCAGCCGTCATGGCCAGTCCGGCCGCCGTCGCACGCCGCCGCCTGGACAGGGCTCTGCGCAGCCGTCGGCCCGAGCCTCGCACCCGCACCGGATCGAAGGGCGGCACTCCGCACGGCTCGGGCGCGGCGGGTGAGGGGAGAGGAGAAGGAAAGAGTGAGGAGAGCGGGGAGGGGACGGGCGAAGAACCTGGAACTGGAAGAGGAGGAAGCGACGGATCATGCGAGAAGGAACGGGACATGGCAACCACCTGCCGTGAGGAGTTCTGCGGTCGCTCCTCACGATGCACGGTCCGTCACGATCCCGCTGCGGGTTGTGGATCAGTCACCGATTGTGGACAACTTCCCCACCCGCCCGAGTGGTTCAGGCGGGCATCGCCGCAATTCCCGGTTTCTCGCGCATGGTTCGCGAGGGGGCCGGGCACATCGTGATCAGGGCAGCTCGATCCCGGTGTCGATCCCGTCCAGAGCGTGCGAGCACAGACAGTCGCGCGTCTCGCTCGCCTGCAATCCGCCCACCGCGTCGAACAGCACCGTGCGCAGCCGGTCGACATTCGAGGCGAAGACCTTGAGGACCTCCTCGTGGGAGACCCCCTCGCCCGTCTCCGCGCCCGCGTCCAGATCCGTCACCAGAGTCATGGAGGTGTAGCAGAGCCCCAGTTCACGAGCGAGTACGGCCTCGGGGTGCCCGGTCATCCCGACCACCGACCAGCCCATGGCCGCATGCCACCGCGACTCCGCCCGCGTCGAGAAACGCGGGCCCTCGATGACCACCAGCGTCCCGCCGTCCACCGGCTCCCAGTCGCGCCCACGCGCCGCCGCCAGTGTTGTCCTGCGTCCCTCGGGGCAGTACGGGTCGGCGAGCGAGATGTGCACGACCTTCGAGGTGCTTCCGTCCGGAAGCGGCAGCCCGTCGTAGTAGGTCTGCGTGCGCGCCTTCGTACGGTCCACCAGCTGATCGGGCACGAGCAGCGTGCCCGGCCCGAACTCCGGCCGCAGCCCGCCCACGGCACACGGTCCCAGAACCTGCTTCACACCGACGGAACGCAGTGCCCACAGATTGGCGCGGTAGTTGATGCGGTGCGGCGCGAGGCCGTGGGAGCGTCCGTGCCGGGGCAGGAACGCGACCTGTCGGCCGGCGATCTCGCCGAGGAAGAGGGAGTCACTTGGGGGTCCGTAGGGAGTCTCCACCTCGACCTCGGTCACATCCTCCAGAAAGGAGTAGAAACCCGAGCCACCGATCACGCCGATCTCTGCGTTCGCCATCCGATCACAGTAGCGGTACTCGCCCGCGCATACGCGAAAGACCCCGGCCGTTCAAAACGGCGGGGTCCCCACGAAACGGAAGCCAAGAACCAAAGAAAAAGAGAAGGGAGGCGTCAGGCGGCGGAGGAACCGCTGGAGCTGCTCGACGAGCTGGAGCTGGAGCCCGAACCGGACCCGGAGCCGCCCGAGGAGGAGCCCGAGCCGGAGGAGGACGAGGCCGACGCCGGGGCCTTGGACTCCGACGACGAGGACGACTTCGTGTCCGCGGAACCCGAACCGGAGCCCGAGGAGCCCGTTGAAGCAGGCGCGCTGCTCGACGAAGAGCCACGACTGTCGTTCCGGTAGAACCCGGAGCCCTTGAAGACGATGCCGACCGCGGAGAAGACCTTCTTCAGGCGTCCTTGGCAATTCGGGCACACGGTGAGGGCATCATCGGTGAACTTCTGCACCGCTTCAAGGCCCTCGCCACACTCGGTGCACTGGTACTGATAGGTCGGCACTTGCTCCTCCTGGCACTCTCACTCAATGAGTGCTAACGACGCTCCATACTGACGTATTCCGCGCGATCAGTCCACTGCCATCGGCACGCGGTGACTCATCGCACGCGTGGAGACCCGCCCGGAGGCCGTCGGGGTCAGCCAGGAACGCAGAGTGACCAGCGTGACCAGCGCCAGCGCGGTGCCCACCAACGGCACCAGGAAACCGGCGCTCGCGCCATGGGCGTCCGCCAGCTGTCCGGCGACGGTGACCGCCGCGGCCTGGCCGAGCGCGACGGCGCCGGTCAGCCACGTGAACGCCTCGGTACGGGCGGAAGCGGGCACCAGCGACTCGACCAGTGTGTAGCCCGTGATCAGCGCGGGCGCGATGCAGAGACCGACCAGCAGTCCCAGTCCGGCGAGCAACGGCACCGAGTGCACCGCCCACAGCGCCGACGCGGCCAGCGTCAGCCCCGCGTATCCGACCACCAGCCTGGGCTGTGGCCCGATCTTCCAGGCCACAGCGCCGCAGACGATGCCGGCGAGCATATTGCCCGCCGCGAAGACGCCGTACAGCAGACCGTTCACGCCGGGGTTGCCGATCTCCTCGGTGAACGCGGTCAGCGAGACCTGCATCCCCCCGAAGACCGAACCGATCCCCAGGAAGGAGATGGCGAGGACCCGCACCCCGGGCACGGAGAGCGCGGAGGCACGAGGCTCGGCCGGGCCGGCTTCCCCACGTCGGACGATCTTGGGCTGGGTACGCCGCTGAGCGGCGAAGAGCAGCCCGCCGACCAGAGTCAGCACGGCTTCGGCGATCAGTCCGGCGGCCGGGTGGACGCCGGTGCACAGCGCGGTTGCCAGCACCGGACCGATGACAAAGGTGAACTCGTCCGTCACGGACTCGAACGCGGCGGCCGTCGGGAGCAGCGACGCGTCGCCGCCGGAGCGGGAGCCGGCGCTCGAACCGGCGCTCGAAGCAGAGCTTGAACCGGAGGGGCTGTCAGAGGGGCCCCCGGAGGGGCTGCCTCCCAGCACGGCGGCCCAGCGTGACCGGACCATGGGGCCGATCTGCGGGACCGAGGCGCCGGTCGGGACGGCGGCGAGGAACAGCGCCCACAGCGGGGCGTCGGTGAGCGCGAGCACGATCAGGGCCGTGACGGACGCCGTGTGCAGCAGCACGCCCGGGACGAGCACCGCGCGCTGCCCGAACCGGTCGGCGAGCTTCCCGCCCTGCGGCGCGAAGAGCGCCATGGAGACACCGGTCACGGCGGCGACGGCGCCCGCGCTGCCATAGGAGCCGGTCGTGTGCTGGACCAGGAGCACGATGCCGATCGTCAGCATCGCGAAGGGCTGCCGGGCGGCGAAACCCGGCAGCAGGAACGTCCAGGCGCCTGGCGTGCGCAGCAGCCGCCCGTATCCGGGACGGGGCGTCGCGGCCGGGGCGGCGTCCTCGGTGGTGTCGACCGTGTTGTGGGACACGGTCCTTGCCTTTCCGCCGCCTGGTAGCGCGCCCCCGGATGGACGGGCGCCGCCGAGAGCTGTCCTCTTGCGCGGAACTGCGGTAGATACCAGGGCCCACATCGGGGAACGCCACGGCCGCCATACGGTCGCGCCAGCACTGCGTCAGGCAGAGTTGGTCGATCAAATATGCCTTCATCGTACAGGCACGAACACCACGCCACCTGGGAAAGGAGTGAACATCATGAACGCGCGCCTGCGATTACGGACGGAGGGTGCCCCCGGTCCCGGTGCCCGTCCCGGTCCCGGTGCCCGTCCTGGTCCCGGGACCGGTTCGGACACCGGTTCGGGCGCCGGGTCAGACACCCGTTCCGGCCCCCGCCCCCGCCCCCGCACCGGCGCCAGTCCCCAGCCAGTCGGCCAGCTTTCCGCCCTGTCCGACCGCCCGAAGCCGTCGCTCGGCGGCGTCCCGTACCGGATCGGTCGCGACGACCAGGAGCTCGTCGCCGCGGCGCAGTACGGTCGCCGGCTGCGGTACGAAGCTCTTGCCGTCCCGTACGACCAGGGTCACCGCGGAGCCGGCCGGCAGCCGCAGTTCTCCGATCTCCACGCCGTGCATCTTCGAGTGCGCGGGGATCGCCACGGAGAGGAGATGGCCGCGCAGCCGCTCCAGCGGCGCCGACTCGATGCCCAGGTCGGCGGCCTCGGCGGGGTCGCCGAGCCGCAGGGCCTTGGCCAGCCAGGGCAGCGTCGGCCCCTGGATCAGCGTGTAGACGACGACCAGGATGAAGACGATGTTGAAGATCCGGAGGCTGCCCTCGATGTTCGACACCATCGGGATGGTCGCCAGGATGATGGGCACCGCGCCGCGCAGCCCGGCCCAGGACATCAGCGCCTGTTCCTGCCAGGGGATGCGGAACGGCAGCAGGCTGATCAGCACGGCCAGGGGCCGGGCCACCACGGTCAGTACGAGACCGACGACGACCGCGGGCAGAAAGTCGTCTCCCAGTTCGTGCGGGGTCACCAGCAGCCCGAGCAGGACGAACATGCCGATCTGCGCGATCCAGCCCAGCCCCTCCGCGAACCCGCGGTTGGCCGGGGCGTGCGGCAGCTTGGAGTTCCCCAGGATCATCGAGGCGAGATAGACGGCGAGGAAGCCGCTGCCGTGTGCCGTGGCACCGATCGCGTACGCCGAGACGGCGATGGCCATCACGGCGATCGGGTACAGCCCGGAGGCGGGCAGGGCCACATGCCGCAGCCCGAAGGCGCCCGCCCAGCCCACGGCGAGTCCGACACACGCGCCGATGGCCAGTTCCAGCGTGATCTCGCCGACCAGCACGTACCAGTGCTCGACCGGGCCCGCAGCCGAGAGCGCGACCACCATGATCACGACAGGGGCGTCATTGAAGCCCGACTCGGCCTCCAGAGCCCCGGTCACCCGGGACGGCAGCGGCACCTTGCGCAGCACGGAGAAGACCGCCGCGGCATCCGTCGAGGAGACGACCGCGCCGACGATCAGCGCCTGCCGCCACTCCAGGCCGATCAGATAGTGCGCGGCCGAGGCCGTCACCCCGACGCTCACCGCGACCCCCACGGTGGAGAGCACGGCGGCGGCGGGCAACGCCGGTTTCACTTCTTTCCACTTGGTGCCCAGACCACCCTCGGCCAGGATCACCACAAGGGCGGCATATCCGATTACCTGCGTCAGTTCGGCGTTGTCGAACTTGACGTGAAAGAGGCCGTCCTGCCCTATGACGACCCCGATCCCGAGATACAGCAGCAGGCTGGGGAGCCCGCTCCGGGAGGAGATCCGGACGGCCGCGACCGCGATCAGCAGCACGAGAGAGCCGATCAGCAGGAGTTCGTTGAGATGGTGGACAGACAGCGGCCGATCCTTCCCCTCGCGCATGCCGGATCGTTCCTCCGGCAGCCGGTACTTCGTTACCTTACCTAATCTTTAACGTTTTCTTGACGCTTTCGATCGCCAGTACGAGCCGATGTGATCTGTGCCTCCCTTTCGGCCGCTGTATGGCGGGAACCATGGCGTGATCACATGTGCGATCGTCCGACGAGTCGCACTACATGACACCGCGTCCGGGACGATGAACGGCTGCGCCTATGGTTGCTCCAGCATTCCCAGGACCACCCTGCCCCTCGAAGGACAGCGATGCCCGCCAACACAGCCCCCCCTTCCGCCAAAAAGAAGGGGCGACGCGCCCGTCTGATCGTGATCGTCCTGGTGCTGGCGCTCGTCGGCGGCGTCGGCTACGGCACGTACTGGGGCGTCAGCACGGTCCGTGCCTCCTTCCCCCAGACGACGGGGACGCTCGAACTCGAAGGCCTCTCCGATCGCGTGGACGTCAGACGCGACAGCTACGGCATCCCGCAGATCTACGCGGACACCGACGAGGACCTGTTCCGCGCCCAGGGCTTTGTCCAGGCGCAGGACCGCTTCTGGGAGATGGACGTCCGGCGCCATATGACCTCCGGCCGGCTCTCCGAGATGTTCGGCAAGAGCCAGCTCAAGACCGACACCTTCCTGCGCACCCTCGACTGGCACGGGGTGGCACAGCGCGAGTACGACACCAAGCTCTCGGCGGAGACCAAGAAGAACCTCCAGGCGTACGCGGCCGGCGTGAACGCGTATCTGGAGGGCCGTGACAGCGAGGACATCTCCGTCGAGTACGCCGCGCTGAGCTTCACCAATGACTACAAGCCCGAGAAGTGGACGCCCGTCGACTCGGTGGCCTGGCTCAAGGCGATGGCCTGGGACCTGCGCAGCAATATGCAGGACGAGATCGACCGCTCGCTGCTGACGAGCCGGCTGAGCGACCAGCAGATCGATGACCTGTACCCGTCGTATCCGTACGACCGGAACAAGCCGATCGTGAGCGAGGGCGGGATCGACTCGATCACCGGCAAGTACGACCCCGAGGCCGAGCCCAGCGACGCCGCGGGAAGCGGTACAGGCACGGGTACAGGCACGGGCTCAGATCTCGGCACGGGCACCGGGACCGGCATCGGCACCGGCACCGGCACCGGCACCGGCACTGGGACCGGCACCGGCACGGGCACCGGGACCGGCACAGACGTAGGCACCAGCGGCGCCGACAGCGCCTCCGACGCCACCTCCGGCTTCAACTCCCAGCTCGAAGCGCTCTCCGGCACGCTCGACGAGATCCCCGAACTGCTCGGCCCGAGCGGCAGCGGCATCGGCTCCAACTCCTGGGTCGTCTCCGGCAAGTACACGACAACGGACAAGCCGCTCCTCGCCAACGACCCGCATCTCGCGCCCCAGCTGCCCTCGCTCTGGTATCAGATGGGTCTGCACTGCCGCAGCGTCTCGGCGACCTGCCAGTACGACGTGGCGGGCTACACGTTCGCCGGAATGCCCGGCGTCATAATCGGCCACAATCAGGACATCGCCTGGGGCTTCACCAACCTCGGCGCCGATGTGACCGATCTCTTCCTGGAGAAGGTCAACGGCGACTCCTACCAGTACGGCGACAAGGAGAAGCGGTTCAAGACCCGCGAGGAGACGATCAAGGTCGCGGGAGGCCAGAGCAAGACGATCACTGTCCGCTCCACCGACCGCGGCCCGGTGGTCTCGGACCGGGACAGCGAGTTGGTGAAGGTCGGCGAGAAGGCCCCGGTCGGCGACGTCGCCCCGGACCGCGGCTCCGGCTACGCCGTGTCGCTCCAGTGGACCGCGCTCCAGCCGGGCAAGTCCATGGACGCGGTCTTCGAGCTCAACAAGGCCAAGGACTTCGGCCAGTTCCGCAAGGCCGCCGAACACTTCGAGGTCCCCTCGCAGAACCTCATCTACGCCGACACCAAGGGCAACATCGGCTATCAGGCGCCGGGCAGCATCCCGATCCGTTCGGACGGGTTCGACGGCCGGACGCCGGCTCCCGGCTGGGACCCGAAGTACCAGTGGAAGGGGTACATCCCCTTCGATGAGCTGCCGTACGAGTACAACCCGGAGCGCGGCTACATCGTCACCGCCAACCAGGCCGTCGTCGACTCGAAGAAGTACCCGTACCCGCTGACCGAGGACTGGGGCTACGGCGCCCGCAGCCAGCGGATAAACGACCTGATCGAGTCGAAGATCAAGGACGGCGGGAAGATCTCGACCGACGACATGCAGACCATGCAGATGGACAACACCAGCGAGATCGCGAAGCTGCTGATGCCCTATCTGCTCAAGATCGATATCGCGGAGCCGTCCGTACGCGAGGCGCAGAAGCTCCTCGAAGGCTGGGACTACACCCAGGAGCCCGACTCGGGCGCCGCCGCCTACTTCAACGCGGTCTGGCGCAACGTCCTCAAGCTCGCCTTCGGGAACAAGCTTCCCAAGGAGGTACGGGTCAAGGGCGAGTGCCTGAACGTCCGTCCCGCCGACAGCACAGGCCCGGCGGACGACGACGTCCCGTTGGTACGTGAGTGCGGCCAGCGCGCGCCCGACGCCGCCCAGCCGGACGGCGGGGACCGCTGGTACGAGGTCGTGCGCGGCATCATCAAGGACGAGGACAACGCGTGGTGGAGCTCCCCGGGCAGCCGCAGGGACGACGCCACCAAGACCCGCGACAAGCTGCTTGAGCGCGCCATGGAGGACGCTCGCTGGGAGCTGACCGCCAAGCTCGGCAAGGACGTCTCCAGCTGGAGCTGGGGCCGGCTGCACCAGCTCCAGCTGGACAACCAGACCCTCGGCACCAGCGGCCCCAGCATTCTGCGGCAGATGCTCAACCGGGGCCCGTGGAACCTCGGCGGCGGCGAGGCCGCGGTCAACGCGACGGGCTGGAACGCGGCGGGCGGGTACGAGGTCGTGTGGGTGCCTTCGATGCGGATGGTCGTCAACGTCGGCGACTGGGACAAGTCCCGCTGGATCAATCTGACGGGCGCCTCGGGGCACGCGTACAGCCCGCACTACACCGACCAGACGGACAAGTGGGCCAAGGGCGAGCTGCTCGACTGGTCCTTCACGGTCAACTCGGTGGAGCGCGCGACGAGCGACAGGCTCACGCTTGAGCCGCCCAGATCCTGACGCCGCCGGTCGTCGAAGCGTTCCGACGCCGCCGTTCGTCGCAGCGCTCTAACGCTGCTGGTCGTCGAAGCGCCTGACGCCCCCCGGCGTCACCACGGCCCGTACGGGGTGGTCGTGCGGTTCCTCAGGGACTCGCGCGACCACCTCGTTCTCGTACAGCAGGACGGTCAGCGCGGGTTCCGCTCCGGCGCGGGCCAGCCGCCCGAGGACCCGGTCGTACGAGCCGCCGCCCCGCCCCAGCCGCATCCCGCGCCCGTCCACCGCGAGGCCGGGCAGCAGCACGACCTCCGCGTCCAGCACCGCGTCCACGCCGAGCCGGGTACCGTCCGGCTCCAGCAGCCCCCGCCCCGCGGGGGCCAGCCGGTCCCCGCCCTCGTACTCCGCCCAGTCGAGGTCGTTGTCCGCCAGGAGCACCGGCAGCAGGACCCGTACGCCCCGCGCGCGCAGCGCGTCGAGCAGCGCGCGCGTGCCCGGCTCGCGCCCCACCGAGACATAGGCGGCCACGGTACGGGCGCGGGCGAGTTCCGGCAGATCGAGCGCACGCCGCGCGAGAACCGCCGCGGTTTCCCGGACGTCCTCATGGGACAGGAGCGCTCTCGTGGCGAGGAGTTCGCGGCGCAGCGCTGCTTTTCCGGTCATGTCATTGCTCATCATTACGCACCGGACATCACAAACCTCGCGTCTGATCATTTATGAAACGAAAGTTAACCGGAGTATCATCTTCCGCCCATACAGCGCGGATAGGGTGCTCCGCATGACTCACTCGTCCTCCCGGATCACCAAGGCTGTCATCCCCGCCGCGGGCCTCGGCACCCGGTTCCTCCCCGCCACGAAGGCCACTCCCAAAGAGATGCTGCCGGTTGTGGACAAACCCGCGATCCAGTACGTGGTCGAGGAGGCCGTGGCCGCCGGGCTCTCCGACGTCCTCATGGTGACCGGCCGCAACAAGCGTCCGCTGGAGGACCACTTCGACCGGAATTACGAACTGGAGGAGGCGCTTACCCGGAAGGGGGACGCCGGCCGTCTCGCGAAGGTCCAGGAGTCCAGTGACCTCGCCACCATGCACTACGTGCGTCAGGGCAACCCCAAGGGCCTCGGCCACGCCGTGCTCTGTGCCGCCCCGCACGTCGGTGACCAGCCCTTCGCGGTGCTCCTCGGAGACGACCTGATCGACCCGCGCGACCCGCTGCTGTCCCGCATGGTCGAGATCCAGGAGCGGGAGGGCGGCAGCGTCATCGCGCTGATGGAGGTCGACCCCCAGCAGATCCACCTCTACGGCTGCGCCGCCGTGGAGCCCACCGGTGACTCCGATGTGGTCAAGGTGCACGATCTGGTCGAGAAGCCCGAAACCGCCGACGCCCCCAGCAATTACGCGATCATCGGCCGTTATGTCCTCGACCCCGCCGTCTTCGAGATACTGCGTCAGACCGAGCCGGGCCGCGGGGGTGAGATCCAGCTCACCGACGCGCTCCAGCAGCTGTCCGTGGACGAGAAGGTGGGCGGACCGGTCCATGGCGTGGTCTTCAAGGGCCGTCGTTATGACACAGGTGACCGCGGCGACTATCTGCGTGCCATTGTCAGACTCGCATGCGAACGTGAAGACCTGGGCCCGGACTTCCGTGCCTGGCTCCGCAGTTATGTCAGCGAGGAGATGTAGCACTTGAGCAGCACGGCAGAATCGGTACCGGCCGCCGGCCACGAGCGGCTCTGGTCGGTGGACGACCATCTCGCGGACATCCTCGCCGCGGTCCATCCGCTCGACCCCATCGAGCTGCAACTGCCCGACGCCCAGGGCTGTGTGCTGGTGGAGGACGTCACGGTACCGGTGGCTCTGCCGCCGTTCGACAACAGCTCCATGGACGGATACGCGGTCCGCACGGCCGATGTGGCGGGGGCCACCGACGAGTTCCCGGCCGTGCTGACCGTTATCGGCGATGTCGCGGCGGGCAGCGGCGCGTTGCCCGAGGTCGGCCCCGGGCAGGCCGCCCGGATCATGACCGGCGCCCCGCTGCCGCCCGGCGCCGAGGCCGTCGTGCCGGTGGAGTGGACCGACGGCGGCGCGGGCGGCGCCGCGGCCACCGCGATGCGCCCCGCCGGCGCCGGTGGTGAGGGCGCGAGCGGTGAGGTACGGGTGTTCCGCTCGGCCGAGGCGCGCGCCCATGTCCGCTCGCGCGGCAGCGATGTGCACGCCGGAGACCTGGCCCTGGAGGCGGGCACGGTCCTGGGGCCGCCGCAGATCGGTCTGCTGGCCGCCATCGGCCGCGGTTCGGTACGGGTCAGACCCCGCCCGCGCGTGGTCGTGCTCTCCACCGGCAGCGAGCTGATCCAGCCCGGCGAGGAGCTGGGAGAGGGCCAGATCTACGACTCGAACAGCTTCGCGCTCACCGCCGCCGCCCGGGACGCGGGCGCCATCGCCTACCGTGTCGGCGCCGTCACCGACGACGCCGACACGCTCCGCGCCACCATCGAGGACCAGCTGATCCGCGCCGACATGGTCGTCACCACGGGCGGTGTCAGCGTCGGGGCGTACGACGTCGTCAAGGAGGCGCTCTCCACCGTCGGCGACGAGGACGAGCCGGGCGGCGGTGTCGACTTCCGCAAGCTCGCCATGCAGCCCGGCAAGCCGCAGGGCTTCGGCTCGATCGGCCCGGAACACACCCCGCTGCTCGCCCTCCCGGGCAATCCGGTCTCCTCGTACGTCTCCTTCGAGCTGTTCGTCCGCCCCGCGATCCGCGCTCTGATGGGCCGCGAGGATGTGCACCGCCCCGTTGTCCGGGCGACTCTCGCGGCCGGCAAGACGCTGTCGTCCCCGGCGGGCCGCCGGCAGTTCCTGCGCGGTACGTACGACGCCGAGGAGGGCACGATCACCCCCGTGGGCGGGGCCGGTTCCCATCTCATCGCCGCCCTCGCCCATGCCGACGCGCTGATCGTGATCCCGGAGGAGTCCGTCTCGGTGGAGCCCGGCACGGACGTCGACGTCGTCCTGATCGGCTGATCGCCACGCGGTGGCGGTACCGTGTCTGCCCACACAGGCCCCGTCGGGCCCGGACCGGGAGCGCCACAGCGAATGACTGTGTTTTCCCGGGGGGAGACCCCCGGACCCCCTCAGCAAGGCGGCTTGACGCATATCGACGAGTCGGGCGCGGCTCGTATGGTCGACGTCTCGGCGAAAGAGGTCACGGCGCGCGTCGCGCGCGCCAGCGGCCGGGTGCTGGTCTCGCCGCGCGTCGTCGAACTGCTCAGGGGCGGGGGAGTGCCCAAGGGGGACGCCCTCGCCACCGCGCGTATCGCGGGCATCATGGGTGCCAAGCGGACCCCCGACCTGATTCCGCTCTGCCATCCGCTCGCCGTCTCGGGGGTCACGCTCGATCTCTCGGTCGCGGATGACGCCGTCGAGATCCTCGCGACGGTGAAGACCACCGATCGCACGGGCGTCGAGATGGAGGCCCTGACCGCTGTCTCGGTGGCCGCGCTGACCGTGGTCGACATGGTGAAGGCGGTCGACAAGGGCGCGGTCATCACGGACGTACGGGTCGAGGAGAAGACGGGCGGCAAATCGGGCCACTGGACCCGCCCCGAGGCGGAGGTGCCGCCGGAGGCGGCGGTCTCCGAGGCGGACGGAGGCACGGAGTGAGTACGCCCGCGAGAAGCGGGGGCCCCGGGCCCGAGCGGCAGTCCGCCGCCCCGTCGCCGTCGTCCCCCTCCCCGTCGTCCCCTTCTCCGTCCACATCCACGTACCGCGCCTTGGTCGTCACGGCGTCCAACCGCGCCGCCGCCGGCGTCTACGCCGACACGGGCGGCCCGATCCTCGCCGACGGCCTGACCGCGCTGGGCTTCGCGGTCGACGGACCGAAGGTCGTCCCCGACGGGGATCCGGTCGAACAGGCCCTGCGCGAGGGCGTGGCAGCCGCGTACGACGTCATCCTGACCACCGGCGGTACGGGTATCTCCCCGACGGACCGCACCCCGGACGCCACCCGGCGCCTGCTCGACTACGAGATCCCGGGCATCCCGGAGGCGATCCGCGCCGAGGGCGCCGCGAAGGCCCCCGCAGCCGCTCTCTCCCGTGGTCTGGCGGGTGTCGCGGGGCGGACCCTGATCGTGAACCTGCCGGGCTCGACGGGCGGGGTACGGGACGGTCTCGCCGTACTCGGCCGGCTGCTCGTCCACGCCGTGGACCAGATCCACGGCGGCGATCACCCCCGTACCTCCGGATGAACCCGGCCTGGCCCGTGACGCTGGTGGACGGCGAGATCACCCTCCGCCCCATAAGGCTGCGCGACCAGCGCGCCTGGCGTGAGGTGAACCGCCGCAACCGCGACTGGCTGCGGCCCTGGGAGGCGACGATCCCGCCACCGCCCCCGGGCGGTCCGATCGCCCAGCGCCCCACCTACCGTCAGATGGTCCGCCATCTGCGCGGCGAGGCCAACGCCGGGCGGATGCTGCCCTTCGTCATCGAGTACCAGGGCAGGCTCGTCGGCCAGCTGACCGTCGCGGGCATCACCTGGGGCTCGATGTGCTCGGGCCATATCGGCTACTGGGTGGACCGCGAGGTCGCGGGGCGCGGGGTCATGCCGACCGCGGTCGCCCTCGCGGTGGACCACTGCTTCCGCATGGTCGGACTGCACCGCGTCGAGATCTGTATCCGTCCGGAGAATGGTCCCAGCCGCCGGGTCGTCGACAAGCTCGGATTTCGCGAGGAAGGGCTCCGGCCGCGCTATCTGCATATCGACGGGGCGTGGCGGGACCATCTCGTCTATGTGCTCACGGCCGAGGAGGTGCCCGACGGACTGCTACGGCGCTGGCGCAGGGCCCGACGAGGTGCGACCGGCAACGATCATAAAATGAAATAAGTGTTCGATATTGATTGACATATGGCCATAAAGTGATGTGGACCATCACAAAAAAAGTCAGTGCTATCAGCTAGATCGTGCGACACACCGGCTCAATTGGCGGATGCCCTCGTGCGAACCCCTCTACGGTGTGAACCGTGAGCAGCAGCGGCCTCATCTACGCAGTCATCGTCGGGGCCTGGGCCGCCTACTTGGTGCCGATGTGGCTCCGCAGGCAGGACGAGCTCAATGAGGCACGCCCGACGGAACGCTTCAGCACCGCCATCCGGCTGCTGTCCGGACGGGCGGCCATGGAGCGCCGTTACGCCAAGGAGCTTCAGGTGCGCACCGCCGAGGAGGCGGGGCCCGACGGTGAACCGGACAGCCGTACGGAGTCGATCAGCTCCGTCGACGTCCGGGCCTTCTCCGCGCCCCCGGCCCGTACCGAGGCCCGGATGGAGATCCGCCCGGACGTCCCCGCACCGGCCGGGTCAGGGGCCGCGCGCCCGGCGCCCCGTCCCGCCCCGGCGTCCCGCCCGGCCCCCGCGCGCCCCGCGTCCGGCCGTTCGGCCCCCGCTCCCGAGCGGCGCGCCCCCGAGCGGCGCGCACG
>NZ_JAMHJQ010000010.1 GCF_023534745.1 Streptomyces sp. 35G-GA-8 | reverse complement strand
TGCCGTTGGGTGGTGCGATGGTGGCGGTGGGGGCGTCGGAGGCGGAGGTCGCGGCTGAGTTGCCGGATGGTGTGGGTATCGCGGCGGTGAATGGGCTGACCTCGGTGGTGGTTTCGGGTGTGGCTGCTGGTGTGGAGGTGGTGGCGGAGCGGTGGCGTGGGGCGGGGCGGAAGGTGTCGCGTCTGCGGGTGAGTCATGCGTTTCACTCGCCGTTGATGGATCCGATGTTGGGTGAGTTCCGTCGGGTGCTGGAGGGTGTGTCGTTCGAGGCGCCGTCCATTCCGGTTGTGTCGACGCTGACGGGCCGGTTGGCGACGGCCGAGGAGTTGGGTTCGCCGGAGTATTGGGTGCGGCATGTGCGTGAGTCGGTGCGGTTCCACGATGCGGTCGTGACACTGCGCGAGCAGGGCGTCGATGTCTTCCTGGAAGTCGGTCCCGGAGGTGTGCTGTCCGGTCTTGGCCGGCTCAACGCCCCGGAGGCCGCCTTCGTACCCGCCCTTCGCGGTGACCGGCCCGAACTCGTCGCGCTGACATCTGCCGTCGGCCAACTGCATGTGCGTGGTGTCCGGGTGGACTGGGAGGTGTTCTTCGGCGGTCGTGGCGCGCGACGGGTGGATCTGCCGACGTATGCGTTCCAGCGTGAGCGCTACTGGCTGGACGCCCCGTCCGTCGACGAGGGCGTTGAGCGGATGTCGCCGGTGGAGGCGCGGTTCTGGGAGGTCGTGGAGGAGGGCGATCCCGCTGATCTCGCCCGTACGCTGGATGTGTCGCCCGATGATCCGCTGAGTGCCGTGCTGCCCCGGTTGTCCGCGTGGCGCAGGAAGCAGCGGGACCGATCCATCGCCGATGACTGGCGATATCGGGTCGAGTGGCGGGCTCTGGAGGCCGGGGGCAGGCATTTGGAGGGTGTCTGGCTGGTGGTCGCGCCGGCCGGTGAGGAGCGTGCCGAGTGGGTTGGTGACGCGCTGGCTCGTAACGGTGCGGACGCGCGGGTCCTTTACGTGGTTCCGGAGGCGGTCGACTGGGCGGAGCGGCTGGCCGATCTGCCTGTTCTGAGTGGTGTGGTGTCGTTGCTGGGGCTCGCCGAGGCGGGTGGGTCGGTTGTGCCGGTGGGTGTCGCGGCCACGGTCGGTCTGCTGCGGGCGTTGGGTGACGCGGATGTGTCCGCGCCGTTGTGGTGTCTGACGTCGGGTGCGGTGTCGGTGGGCGAGAGTGACCCCGTCGCTGGGTTCGAGCAGTCGATGTTGTGGGGTCTGGGCCGGGTGGCCGCGTTGGAGCATCCCGGCCGCTGGGGCGGCCTGGTCGACCTGTCCGACGTACGGGACGAGGCGACCGGTGACCTTCTCGCCTCCGTCCTCGCCGGAACGACGACCTGCGAGGACCAGATCGCCTTGCGTGGCGGGGAGGTTCTTGGCCGGAGGCTGGTGCCCGCGCCGCTGGGCGAGGTCTCCGGGGAGGGCTGGTCGCCGCGCGGGACGGTCCTGGTGACCGGCGGTACAGGTGCGCTCGGTGCGCATGTGGCGCGCTGGTTGGCCACGCGCGGGGCCGAGCACATCGTGCTGGTGAGCCGTCGCGGCCGGGCCGCCGAGGGCGCCGAGGAACTGGAAGCCGAACTCGTCGAGCTGGGCGCGCGCGTCACCTTCGCCGTCTGCGATGTAACGGACAGGGACGCGGTCGCGGCGCTGCTGGCCGGAGTCCCGTCGCTCACCGCGGTCGTGCACGCCGCGGGCATCGAGCGTTCGACCCTCCTCACCGACCTCGATCCGACCGACCTCACCGAGTTCGCCGACGTACTGGCGACCAAGGCCGACAGCGCGAGGCACCTGCACGAGCTGCTGGGCGACACGCCGTTGGACGCGTTCGTGCTGTTCTCGTCCATTGCCGGCGTGTGGGGCAGCGGTGGCCAGGCAGCCTACGGTGCGGCGAACGCCTACCTGGACGCACTCGCCGACCACCGTAAGGCGGCGGGTCTGACCGCCACGGCCGTCGCGTGGGGCCCGTGGGGCGGCGGCGGCATGGTCGCGGACGCCGGGCAGGACGCGAATCTCCAGCGCAGGGGCCTGACCACGATGGCCCCCGAGGCGGCGCTCGCCGGTCTCGGTATGGCTCTGGAGTGTGGTGGCGGGAACGTTGTTGTCGCGGATGTCGACTGGGAGCGGTTCGCGGGTACGTTCATGTCGCAGCGGCCGAGCGCGTTGCTGGGTGAGCTGCCGCAGGTGCGTGCGGTGTTCGAGGTCGCTCCTGTGGAGCAGGGGGTGTCGGCTCTCGCGGGGCGGCTCGCCGGTTTGGATGTGGGGGAGCAGGAGCGGCAGCTGACCGAGCTGGTCCGGTATGAGGCTGCCGCGGTGCTGGGTCATGTGTCGGGTGAGGCGTTCTCCGCGACGCGTGCGTTCAGGGAGCTCGGGTTCGACTCGCTGACGGCGATGGAGCTGCGGGGCCGGCTGAGCGAGGCCACCGGTGTCGCCCTGCCGGCGACGGTGGTGTTCGACTATCCGACGGGCGCCGCGCTTGCGGCTTTTCTGCGTGTTGAGTTGTCGGGTGCGGAGGCCGTCGCCCCCGCGGCTGCGGTCGCTGTGTCGGGTGTGACGGATGAGCCGGTCGCGATTGTGGCGATGGCGTGCCGGTTCCCGGGTGGTGTGTCGAGCCCGGAGGATCTGTGGGATGTCCTTCTGTCGGGTGGGGACGCGGTGGCGGAGTTCCCGAGCGACCGTGGCTGGGACGTGGAGTCGCTGTACGACCCGGACCCTGACCGCACGGGCACCACTTACAGTCGTATGGGCGCATTCCTCGACAACATGGCCGAGTTCGACCCCGCGTTCTTCGGGATCTCGCCGCGTGAGGCGTTGGCGATGGATCCGCAGCAGCGGCTGCTGCTGGAGACCTCCTGGGAGGCGTTCGAGCGGGCGGGCATCGACCCGAACTCGCTGCGGGGCAGCCGGGCGGGCGTGTTCGTCGGCACCAACGGCCAGGACTACACGACGCTGATGATGGCCGTTCCGGACAGCGTCGAGGGCTACTTCGGCACCGGCGGCGCGGCGAGTGTCATCTCCGGCCGGCTGTCCTACACGTTCGGGCTTGAAGGCCCAGCGGTCACGGTCGATACGGCGTGCTCGTCGTCGCTGGTGGCACTGCACCTGGCGGTGCAGGCCCTGCGGTCGGGCGAGTGCGAGTTGGCGCTCGCGGGTGGCGTGACGGTGATGTCCACGCCCGCCGCGTTCGTGGAGTTCAGCAGGCAGCGAGGGCTGTCGGTGGACGGCCGGTGCAAGGCGTTCGGGGCGGGCGCGGACGGTACGGGCTGGGGTGAGGGCGTCGGCATGCTGGTCGTGGAGCGGCTGTCGGACGCTCAGCGCAACGGCCACCAGGTGCTGGCGGTGGTGCGGGGTTCGGCGGTGAACCAGGACGGTGCGTCGAACGGTCTCACCGCGCCGAACGGCCCCTCTCAGCAGCGGGTGATCCGGGCCGCGCAGGCGGCAGCCGGTCTCGCGCCGTCCGAGGTGGACGCGGTGGAGGCGCATGGCACCGGCACCACGCTCGGCGATCCGATCGAGGCCCAGGCGCTGCTGGCGACGTACGGTCAGGACCGGCCCGCCGACCGGCCGCTGTGGCTCGGGTCGATCAAGTCGAACATTGGTCACACCCAGGCCGCCGCGGGTGTCGCCGGTGTGATCAAGATGGTGCTGGCGATGCGGCACGGTGTGCTGCCGCGGACCCTGCACGTGGACCAGCCGTCGCCGCACGTGGACTGGTCGGCGGGTGCGGTGGAACTGCTGGCGGAGGCTCGGCCCTGGCCGGAGACCGGCGAACCGCGCCGTGCCGGTGTGTCGTCGTTCGGGTTCAGCGGGACGAACGCGCACACCATCATCGAGCAGGCCCCCGTGGTCGAGCCGGAGGAAGCCCCGGAGCCGTTGCCGATCGGCGCGGCCGTCCCGTGGTCGTTGTCGGCCAAGAGCCCCGCGGCGTTGCGGGAGCAGGCCGCGCGACTCAAGTCTTTCCTTGACGCGTCGCCGGATCTGTCCGTGGCGGATGTGGGCCGTGCGCTGGTGTTCTCGCGTGCGGCGCTGGAGCATCGTGCGGTGGTGGTCGCCGGGGAGCCCACCGAGTTCCGGTCGGCTCTGGCCGCTCTCGCCGAGGGGCGCGGTGGTCCGGGTGTTGTGGTGGGTGAGGCGGGGCCGCACCGGCTGGGTTTCCTGTTCTCGGGTCAGGGGTCGCAGCGGCTGGGGATGGGTCGTGAACTGTCCGAGCGTTTCCCGGTGTTCGCGGAGGCCCTGGACGAGGTGCTTGGCGAGTTCGACCCTGCGGTGCGTGAGGTGCTGTTCGGTGAGGATGCCGAGGCGCTGAACGAGACGGGGGTGACGCAGCCGGCGTTGTTCGCGGTCGAGGTCGCTCTGTTCCGGCTGTTGGAGTCGTGGGGTGTCCGGCCGGACATGCTGGCGGGTCATTCGATCGGTGAGCTGGCCGCGGCGCATGTGGCGGGTGTGTGGTCGTTGGCCGATGCGGTCAAGGTGGTGTCGGCTCGTGGTGCGTTGATGCAGGCGCTGCCCGAGGGCGGTGCGATGGTCGCGATCCAGGGGACCGAGGCCGAGGTCGCGCCGGACCTGCCCGACACTGTGGGTATCGCGGCGGTGAACGGCCCGAACTCGGTGGTCATCTCCGGTGCTGCCGCCGACGTAGAGGTGGTCGCGGAGCGGTGGCGCGAGGCGGGTCGGAAGGCGACGCGGCTCCATGTCAGCCACGCGTTCCACTCGCCGTTGATGGACCCGATGCTCGACGAATTCCGCTCGGTGGTCGAGGGAATCGAGTCCGGTGAACCCGCGATCCCGGTCGTGTCGACGCTGACGGGCCGGTTGGCGACGGCCGAGGAGCTGGCCTCGCCGGAGTACTGGGTGCGGCATGTGCGCGAGTCGGTGCGGTTCGCCGACGCCGTCGAGACGCTGGTCGCCGAGGATGTGGCGACGTTCGTCGAGGTCGGGCCGGGCGGGACGCTGTCCGCGCTGAGCCAGGAATCCGCGCCCGACGCGACGTTCGTGCCGATGTCGCGCGGTGATCGGCCGGAGGCCCTGGCCGCCACGACGGCCCTGGGGCAGTTGCATGTGCGCGGTGTCCGGGTGGACTGGGAGGTGTTCTTCGGCGGTCGTGGCGCGCGGCGGGTGGATCTGCCGACGTATGCGTTCCAGCGTGAGCGCTACTGGCTGGACGCTCCGGCCGTCGATCAGGGCGTTCAGCGGATGTCGCCCGTGGAGGCGCGGTTCTGGGATGTTGTGGAAGAGGGCGACCTCGTTGATCTCGCCCGCACGTTGGACGTGTCGTCGGATGATCCGCTGAGTGCCGTGCTGCCCCGGTTGTCCGCGTGGCGCAGGGAACAGCGGGATCGGTCCATCGCCGATGACTGGCGGTATCGGGTCGATTGGCGGCCGATACCCGCCGGGGGCAGGCAGTTGGAGGGTGTCTGGCTGGTGGTCGCGCCGGCCGGTGAGGAGCGTGCCGAGTGGGTTGGTGACGCGCTGGCTCGTAACGGTGCGGACGCGCGTGTCCTTTACGTGGATCCGGAGGCGGTCGATTGGGGGGAGCGGCTGGGCGAGTTGCCTGCTCCGAGTGGACTGGTGTCTCTGTTGGGACTCGCCGACGGAGGTGGGTCGGTTGTGCCCGCGGGTGTCGCGGCCACGATCGGTCTGCTGCGGGCGTTGGGTGACGCGGATGTGTCCGCGCCGTTGTGGTGTCTGACGTCGGGTGCGGTGTCGGTGGGCGAAAGTGACCCCGTCGCTGGGTTCGAGCAGTCGATGTTGTGGGGTCTGGGCCGGGTGGCGGCGCTGGAGCATCCCGGCCGCTGGGGCGGCCTGGTGGACCTGCCCGACGTACGGGACGACGCGACCGGTGACCTTCTCGCCTCCGTCCTCGCCGGGACGAGCGGCGAGGACCAGGTCGCGCTGCGCGGTGGCGAGACTCTGGGGCGCAGGCTGACGCCCGCGCCGCTGAGCGCGGACACCGCCGGCTCCGGCTGGTCGCCGCGCGGGACGGTCCTGGTGACCGGCGGTACCGGTGCGCTCGGTGCGCATGTGGCGCGCTGGCTGGCGGCGCACGGCGCCGAGCATGTCGTACTGACGGGCCGTCGCGGCCGGTCGGCCGAGGGCGCCGAGGAGCTGGAGGCCGAACTCGTCGAGCTGGGCGCGCGCGTCACCTTCGCCGTCTGTGACATGGCCGACCGGGAGTCCGTCGCCGCGCTGCTGGCCGGCGTCCCCTCGCTCACCGCGGTCGTGCACACGGCGGGCATCGAGCGCATGACACCCCTTGCCGACCTTGATCCCGATGACCTCGCCGAGTTCGGCGAGGTGCTGGCGGCCAAGGTCGTCGGCGCGCGGAACCTGCACGAGCTGCTGGGCGACACGCCGTTGGACGCGTTCGTGCTGTTCTCGTCCATTGCCGGTGTGTGGGGCAGTAGCGGGCAGAGCGCGTACGCGGCTGCCAACGCCTACCTGGACGCCTTGGCCGACCACCGAAGGGCGGCGGGTCTGCCCGCCACGGCCGTCGCGTGGGGGCCGTGGGGCGGTGGTGGCGGCATGGTGGCGACCGACGAGCAGGCCGCGCTGCTGCACCGCTGGGGCTTGTCGACGATGGCTCCGGCTGTGGCGATCGCGGGTCTGGCCACGGCTCTGGAGCGTGGTGACGGGAACGTTGTCGTCGCCGATGTCGACTGGGAGCGGTTCGCGGGCACCTTCATGTCGCAGCGGCCCAGTGTGCTTCTGAGTGAACTGCCCGAGGTGCGTGCGGCGTTCGAGGCCGCTCCGGCGGAGCCGGGTATATCCGCTCTCGCGCAGCGCCTCGCGGGTCTGGAGGTGGCTGAGCAGGAGCGGCAGCTCACCGAGTTGGTCCGGTACGAGGCGGCCGCGGTGCTGGGCCATATGTCCGGTGACGCGTTCTCCGCGACCCGCGCCTTCAAGGAGCTGGGCTTTGACTCGCTGACGGCGATGGAGTTGCGTGGCCGGCTGAGCGAGGCCACCGGAGTCGCCCTGCCCGCGACGGTGGTGTTCGACTATCCGACGGCCGCCGCGCTGGCCGCCTTTCTGCGTGTCGAGTTGTCCGGTACGGACGTGACCCCCGCTGCTTCCGCCCCTGTCGCCGTCTCGGGTGTGACCGATGAGCCGATCGCGATCGTGGCGATGGCGTGCCGGTATCCGGGGGGTGTGTCGAGCCCGGAGGATCTGTGGGACGTGCTCCTGTCGGGTGGGGACGCGGTGGCGGAGTTCCCGGCCGACCGTGGCTGGGACGTGGAGTCGCTGTACGACCCGGACCCCGACCACGCGGGCACCACCTACAGCCGCATGGGCGCGTTCCTCGACCGTGTGGCGGAGTTCGACTCGGGTTTCTTCGGTATCTCGCCGCGTGAGGCGTTGGCGATGGATCCGCAGCAGCGCCTGCTCCTGGAGACCTCCTGGGAGGTTTTCGAGCGGGCGGGCATCGACCCGAATTCGGTACGCGGCGAGCGGGCGGGCGTGTTCGTCGGTTCGAACGTGCAGGACTACGGGATGGTGCTGGACGGGGCCGCCGAGGACGTGGGCGGCCATGTGGCGACGGGCAGCGCGGCGAGCGTCATGTCCGGCCGGCTGTCGTACACGTTCGGGCTTGAAGGTCCCGCGGTGACGGTGGACACGGCGTGCTCGTCGTCGCTGGTGGCACTGCACCTGGCGGTGCAGGCCCTGCGGTCGGGCGAGTGCTCGCTCGCGCTGGCCGGTGGCGTCACCGTGATGTCCACACCCGGCGCGTTCATCGAGTTCAGCCGCCAGCGCGGACTGTCGGTGGACGGCCGCTGCAAGGCGTTCTCCGACAGCGCCGACGGCACGGGCTGGGGTGAGGGCGTCGGCATGCTGCTCGTGGAGCGGTTGTCCGACGCCCGGCGCAACGGCCACCAGGTGCTGGCGGTCGTACGGGGTTCGGCGATCAACCAGGACGGCGCGTCCAACGGCCTCACCGCGCCGAACGGTCCTTCCCAGCAGCGGGTCATCCGCCAGGCGCTGTCGGCAGCCGGCCTCGCGCCGTCCGAGGTGGACGCGGTGGAGGCACATGGCACCGGCACCACGCTCGGTGACCCGATCGAGGCGCAGGCGCTGCTCGCCACCTACGGTCAGGACCGTGACGGTGAGCCCCTGTTGCTCGGTTCGGTGAAGTCCAACATCGGCCATACGCAGGCGGCCGCCGGTGTGGCGGGCGTGATCAAGATGGTGTTGGCCATGCGGCACGGTGTGCTGCCGAAGACGCTGCACGTGGATGAGCCGTCGTCGCACGTGGACTGGTCGACGGCGGCGATGGAACTGCTCACCGACCAGCGGGAGTGGCCTGCCGTGGATCGGCCGCGGCGGGCCGGCGTGTCGTCGTTCGGATTCAGTGGAACGAACGCGCACGCCATCATCGAGCAGGCACCCGAGGTGACGTCGGCCGAGGCCGAGCCCGAGCCGCGCGAACCGGGTGTTGTGCCGTGGGTGCTGTCGGCGCGGTCCGGCGAGGCGCTGCGGGAACACGCGTCCCGGCTCCGGGAGGAGTTCGCGCGGGAGGCGGCCGTGCCGGTCGCCGACGTCGCCCACTCGCTGGGGTCCCGGTCGGTGTTCGACCACCGGGCCGTGGTGGTGGGGCAGGACCGGGAGGACTTCCTCTCCGGTCTCACCGCCCTGGCCGACGGCCGTGAGGCGCCGAACGTCGTGACCGGCGTGGCGGAGAACCGCGGCGCCGGTGTGGTGTTCGTGTTCCCCGGCCACGGTTCGCAGTGGGTCGGCATGGCACTGGAGCTGCTGGAGTCCTCGCCGGTGTTCCGCGCGCGGATGGAGGAGTGCGCGGAGGCGCTGGACGAGTTCGTCGACTGGTCGCTGCTGGACGCGATCCGGGACGCAGGACTGATGGAGCGGGTGGATGTCGTCCAGCCCGCCCTGTTCGCGGTGATGGTGTCGCTGGCGGCCACCTGGCGGTCGTGGGGCGTCGAGCCGAGCGCCGTGCTCGGGCACTCGCAGGGCGAGATCGCGGCAGCGTGCGTCGCGGGTGCCCTGTCCCTGGAGGACGCGGCGCGGCTGGTCGTCCTGCGGAGCAAGGCGTTGACCGTACTGTCCGGCCAAGGCGGCATGGTGTCGGTCGCGCTCGGCGTCGACGCCGTACGGGAGTTGCTGACCCGGTGGGACGGGCAGCTCGCGGTCGGCGTGGTCAACGGCCCCGCCTCGGTCGTCGTGTCCGGCGATGTCGCCGCGCTGGACGAGCTGATGGAGGTCTGCGCCGAGAAGGGGGTGTGGGCACGGCGGGTCCAGGCGGACTACGCCCCGCACTCCCACCACGTCGAGCGGATCGAGGCGGAACTCCTGGAAGGGCTGGCGAGTGTGTCGCCGCGCTCCGGTGACGTGCCGTACTTCTCCCCGCTGACCGGCGGGTGGCTGGAGACCCGTGGGATGGACGCCGCGTACTGGTACCGGAGCCTGCGGCAGACGGTGGAGTTCGCGGACTCCGTCTCCACGCTGGTGGCGGAAGGCTTCAAGGCCTTCGTCGAGGTGAGCCCGCATCCGGTGCTGGTGGCCGGGCTGGGCGAACTGGTCGGTGGAGACGGTGTGGTGGTCGGCTCGTCGCGGCGCGGGGACGGGAGCCTCGCCCGGCTGATGACCTCGGCGAGCACACTGCTCGTGCGCGGCGGCCAGGTGGAGTGGGAGCTCTCCGGTGCGCGCTGGGCCGGCCTGCCGACGTACCCGTTCCAGCGCGAACGCTTCTGGCCCACGACGACGCACACCGCGACCGGCGATGTGACCTCGGCCGGTCTGGGGCGGGTGGACCACCCCCTGCTCAGCGCCGTCACCGAACTCGCCGACTCCGAGGGCCTCGTGTTCAGCGGCAGGCTGTCCCCGCGCACCCACCCCTGGCTCACCGACTACCGCGTCCTGGGCGCCGCTGTGCTCCCCGGTGCGGCCTACCTCGACCTCGCGCTGCGCGCCGGCGACCACGTCGGCTGCGCGTCCCTGGACGACCTGGTGCTGGGCACGCCCCTGGTGCTGCCCGAGCGGGACGGCGTCCAGGTGCGGCTCAGCCTCGACGGGCCTGACGCGTCGGGCAGGCGGGCGTTCACCGTGGATTCCCGAGGGGACGAGGGCGGTGGCTGGACCCGCCACGCCACCGGCACCCTCGCGGCCGAGGCGGCACCCGTCACCGACGACCTCGTCGTCTGGCCGCCGAGCGAGGCCGAGCCGGTCGAACTGGACGGCCACTACGCCACTCTCGCCGCCTCCGGCCTCGACCACGGCCCGGCGTTCCAGGGGCTGCGCGCGGCCTGGCGCAAGGGTGACGAGGTGTTCGCCGAGGTGGTGCTGCCCGACGGCCTCGCGGCCGAGGGCTTCGGCCTGCACCCCGCTCTCCTGGACGCCGCGCTGCACGTCATCGGGCTCGGAGTGGGTTCGGACGGGCTTCCCTTCTCGTGGGCCGGGGTGCGGCTGTTGGCGACCGGCGCGACAGCGCTTCGGGTCCGGTTGACGCCGGTCGGCGTGGACGCCGTGGCGGTGCTGGTCGCCGACGGTTACGGCGAGCCGGTCGCCGCTGTCGACGAGCTGAGCCTGCGGCCCGTCTCCGCCGATCAGCTCAACCTCGCGCGATCCGCCCACCGCGACTCGCTGTTCGAGGTGAAGTGGGTTCCGATGCCGGACGCCGCTCCCCACACCGGTACGTGGGCGGTGCTCGGCGGCGACACCGCCCGGCTTGCCCACGCGCTCACCGCGGCGGGTGAACCGGTCGACGAGCACGACGACCTGGCCGCCCTGCTGGCCGCCGTCGATGGCGGCGCGCCCGTGCCCCGGTGTGTGGCCGTGACGCCCGGCGAGGGCGCGACGACGCCCCGGGAGGCGACGCGCCGCACCCTCGACCTGCTCCAGAAGTGGCTCGCGGACGACAGGCTCTCCGAGTCGCGGCTCGTGCTCGTGACGAGCGGCGCGGTCGCGGCCGGGCGGGACGAGGACGTCCCGGACCTGGTACGCGCCCCCGTGTGGGGCCTGGTGCGGTCGGCGCAGTCGGAGCACCCGGCGCGGTTCGTACTGGTCGACGTGGACGAACACGAGAAGTCGCCGCGCAGGCTGCCCGCGGCCGTGGCAACCGGGGAGCCGCAGGTCACGGTCAGGAACGGCGCCGCCTCGGTGGCCAGGCTGGCACAGCTCGCCACCCCGGCCGACGCGCCCGGACCGGTGGCGTTCGGCCCCGACGGCACGGTCCTGATCACCGGTGGTTTCGGCACGCTCGGCGGGCTGACGGCGCGCCACCTCGTCACCCACCACGGAGTCCAGGACCTGGTACTGACCGGCAGGCGCGGCGCCGCCACGCCTGGCGCGCGGGAGCTGTGCCGGGAACTGGAGGAACTGGGCGCGCGTGTCACGGCCGCGGCGTGCGACGTGAGCGACCGCGAGGCGGTCGCCGCGCTGCTGTCCGAGCACCCCGTGACCGCTGTCGTACACACCGCCGGCGTGCTCGACGACGGCACGGTCGAGTCGCTGACCCCGGAACACATCGACACGGTGTTCCGCCCCAAGGCCGACGCCGCGCTGCACCTGCATGAACTGACCTCGGGCACGGACCTCACGGCGTTCGTGCTGTTCTCCGCCATCGCCGGTGTGCTGGGCAGCCCAGGCCAGGGCAACTACGCCGCGGCGAACACGTTCCTGGACGCGCTCGCGCAGCACCGCCGGGCAGCCGGGCTGCCCGCGACATCGCTGGCGTGGGGCCTGTGGGCCGAGGCCAGCGGCATCACCGGCCACCTCGATGAGGCCGACGTACAGCGGATGGCGAGGGGCGGCATGCTCCCGCTGTCCTCCGAGGACGGCATGGCGCTGTTCGACGCGGCACGCGCGACCGGCGCCGCGACCGCGGTGCCCGCCGCGATCGACCTGTCCGCACTGCGAGCCCACCCGGAGCAGGTGCGGCCACTACTGCGGGGTCTGGTGCCCACGCCCGCCCGCCGCATCGCCCGGTCCGGCCACGGCTCCGGCGCGGTACCGCTCGCCCAGCGGCTCGCGGGCCTCACCGAGGCGGAGCAGGACCGGGCGCTGGTGCACCTCGTCCGCACCCACACCGCGGCCGTGCTCGGCTTCGCGGGACCGGAGACCGTCGAGGCGGACCGGGCGTTCAAGGAGCTCGGGTTCGACTCGCTCACCGCCGTGGAACTCCGCAACAGGCTCGACACCGAGGTCGACACCCGACTGCCCGCCACCCTGGTGTTCGACCACCCGAATCCGGCTGCGCTCGCGGCCCACCTGCGGACGACGCTGTTCGCCGGCCAAGGCTCGCCGGCCGCCGCGGCGCTCAGCGAGCTGAACAAGCTGACGATCACCATCTCCAAGCTCGACCCGGACGACGCGCTGGTCGGGGACATCCGGCTGAGGCTCCGGTCGCTCCTGTCCACCTGGGACGACAAGGAGCCCGAGGCCGCCGTGGACGACCTGAACAAGGCAACGCTGGACGACGTGTTCGACATCATCGACGAGGAACTCGGCAACTCCTGATCCGCGGGTCCCGACTCTTTACCAAGAGGGGTTAGCAAGCATATGTCGAATGACGACAAGGTCCTCGACTACCTGAAGCGCCTGACCGCGGATCTGCGGCAGACCAAGCAACGGCTTCGCGAGGTCGAGGAGAAGGCCGGCGAGCCGATCGCGATCGTCGGCATGAGCTGCCGTTTCCCCGGTGGTGTGGAGTCTCCCGAGGACCTGTGGCGGCTGCTGGCCGAAGGCGGGGACGCGGTGGCGGAGTTCCCGGCCGACCGTGGCTGGGACGTGGAGTCGCTGTACGACCCGGACCCCGAGCACTCGGGCACCACGTACAGCCGCAAGGGCGCGTTCCTCGACCGTGTGGCGGAGTTCGACTCGGGTTTCTTCGGGATCTCGCCGCGCGAGGCGTTGGCGATGGATCCGCAGCAGCGGCTGCTGCTGGAGACCTCCTGGGAGGTGTTCGAGCGGGCGGGCATCGACCCCAACTCGTTACGGGGCAGCCGGTCCGGTGTGTTTGTCGGTACCAACGGCCAGGACTACGCGGCGCTGTTGAGGGCCCTGCCGGAGAGCGTCGAGGGGTACGCGGGTACCGGTATCTCGGCGAGTGTCATCTCCGGCCGGCTGTCCTACACGTTCGGCCTTGAAGGCCCCGCGCTCACCGTGGACACGGCGTGCTCGTCGTCGCTTGTCGCGCTGCATCTGGCGGCGCAGGCGCTGCACAAGGGCGAGTGTGAGCTGGCCCTCGTCGGCGGTGTGACGGTGATGACGACGCCGGGCTCGTTCGTGGAGTTCAGCCGCCAGCGCGGGCTGTCGGTGGACGGGCGCTGCAAGGCGTTCTCGGACAGCGCCGATGGCACCGGTTGGGGTGAGGGTGTCGGCATGCTGCTCGTGGAGCGGTTATCGGATGCCCAGCGGAACGGGCACCGTGTGCTTGCTGTGGTGCGGGGTTCGGCGGTGAACCAGGACGGTGCGTCGAACGGTCTCACCGCGCCGAACGGTCCGTCGCAGCAGCGGGTGATCCGGCAGGCGCTGGCCAGTGCGGGGCTGGCGCCGTCCGAGGTGGACGCGGTCGAGGCGCATGGCACGGGTACGACGCTGGGTGACCCGATCGAGGCGCAGGCGCTGTTGGCGACGTACGGGCAGGACCGGCCCGAGGGCCGGCCGTTGTGGCTGGGGTCGTTGAAGTCGAACATCGGCCACACCCAGGCCGCGGCCGGTGTCGCGGGCGTCATCAAGATGGTGATGGCGCTGCGGCACGGTGTGCTGCCGCGGACGCTGCATGTCACCGAGCCCTCGTCGCACGTGGACTGGTCCGCCGGTGCCGTGGAGCTGCTGACGGAGGCCCGGCCCTGGCCGGAGACGGGGCAGCCCTGGCGGGCCGGTGTGTCGTCGTTCGGAGTGAGTGGCACCAACGCGCACACCATCATCGAGCAGGCCCCCGTGGTGGAGCGGGATGAAGCCCCGGAGCCGGTACGTGACAGCCTCGGCCCGGTGCCATGGGTGCTGTCGGCGCGCGGCGAGGATGCCCTGCGTGGTCAGGCCGAGCGTCTGATGTCGATGGTGGATGACCGGGCCCTCGCGGATGACCGGGCCCTTGTTGATGTCGGCTACTCGCTCGTGGCGTCCCGGGCGACGTTGGACCACCGCGCGGTGGTGGTCGCGGGTGACCGGGCCGAGTTCCTGGACGCTTTGGCCGCCGTGGCCGAAGGCCGGTCGACCGGCGCGGTGGTCAGCGGAGTCGCTGATAACCCCGGTCAGCTGGGTTTCCTGTTCTCGGGTCAGGGGTCGCAGCGGCTGGGGATGGGGCGTGAGTTGGCGGGGCGGTTCCCGGTGTTCGCGGAGGCGCTTGACGGGGTGCTGGGTGAGTTTGATCCGGTGGTGCGTGAGGTGGTGTTCGGTGAGGACGCGGAGGCGTTGGATGGGACGGGGGTGACGCAGCCGGCGTTGTTCGCGGTGGAGGTGGCGTTGTTCCGGTTGTTGGAGTCGTGGGGTGTCCGGCCGGATGTGGTGGCGGGTCATTCGATTGGTGAGTTGGCGGCGGCGTATGTGGCGGGTGTGTGGTCGTTGGCTGATGCGGTGAGGGTGGTGTCGGCTCGTGGTGCGTTGATGCAGGCGTTGCCGTTGGGTGGTGCGATGGTGGCGGTGGGGGCGTCGGAGGCGGAGGTCGCGGCTGAGTTGCCGGATGGTGTGGGTATCGCGGCGGTGAATGGGCTGAACTCGGTGGTGGTTTCGGGTGTGGCCGCTGGTGTGGAGGTGGTGGCGGAGCTGTGGCGTGAGGCGGGGCGGAAGGTGTCGCGTCTGCGGGTGAGTCATGCGTTCCACTCGCCGTTGATGGATCCGATGCTGGATGAGTTCCGGCGGGTGCTGGAGGGGGTGTCGTTCGAGGCGCCGTCTATTCCGGTTGTGTCGACGCTGACGGGCCGGTTGGCGACGGCCGAGGAGTTGGGTTCGCCGGAGTACTGGGTGCGGCATGTGCGTGAGTCGGTGCGGTTCCACGACGCGGTCGTGACGCTGCGCGAGCAGGGTGCCGGTGTGTTCGTCGAGATCGGGCCGGGCGGGACGCTGTCCGCCCTCGGTCTCGGCAGCGCGCCCGACGCGGCGTTTCTGCCCGCGCTGCGGACGGACAGACCCGAGGAGATCGCTCTCGTCACCACGGTCGCCGCACTGCACACGCAGGGCGTGGCGGTTGACTGGACCGCTTACTTCGCGGGCAGCGGCGCGCGGCAAATCGACCTGCCGACCTACGCGTTCCAGCGTGAGCGCTACTGGCTGGACGCTCCGTCCGTCGACGAGGGCGTTGAGCGTATGTCGCCCGTGGAGGCGCGGTTCTGGGAGGTCGTGGAGGACGGTGACCACGCTGATCTCGCGCGTACGCTCGACGTGTCGTCGGACGATCCGCTGAGTGCCGTACTGCCCCGGCTGTCCGCGTGGCGCAAGGAACAGCAGGGCCGAACCGCTGTGGACGGTTGGCGTTACCGGATCGACTGGCGGCCGGTGGCGGCCGGGAGCCGGCAACTGGACGGTGTCTGGCTGGTGGTCGCGCCGGCCGGTGGGGACCGCGCCGAGGTGGTTGGTGACGCGCTGGTCCGTAACGGTGCGGATGTGCATGTCCTTTACGTGGATCCGGAGGCGGTCGATTGGGCGGAGCGGCTGGCTGATCTGCCTGTTCTGAGTGGTGTGGTCTCTCTGTTGGGACTCGCGGACGCGGGTGGGTCGGTTGTGCCTGTGGGTGTCGCGGCCACGGTCGGTCTGCTGCGGGCGTTGGGTGACGCGGGTGTGTCCGCGCCGTTGTGGTGTCTGACGTCGGGTGCGGTGTCGGTGGGTGCGGGTGACGCCGTCGCTGGGTTCGAGCAGTCGATGGTGTGGGGTCTGGGCCGGGTGGCGGCGTTGGAGCACCCCGGCCGCTGGGGCGGCCTGGTCGACCTGCCCGAGGTGCTGGATGACACGACCGCTGACCTCCTTGTCTGTGCTCTGGCCGGAACGACGACCGGCGAGGACCAGATCGCCTTGCGTGGCGGGGAGGTTCTTGGCCGGAGGCTGGTGCCCGCGCCGCTGGGCGAGATCTCCGGCGAGGGCTGGTCGCCGCGCGGCACGGTCCTGGTCACCGGCGGCACCGGTGCCCTCGGTGCGCACGTTGCCAGGTGGCTGGTGGCGAAGGGGGCCGAGCACCTGCTGCTGACCAGCAGGCGCGGGCTGGCGGCCGATGGCGCCGAGGAGCTGCGTGCCGAACTGACCACGCTCGGTGCCCACGTCACGATCGCGGCCTGTGACGCCGCCGACCGGGACGCGCTGGCAGACGTGCTCGCCTCGGTGCCCGCCGAGTTCCCGCTCACCGCGGTCGTGCATGCGGCGGGCATCGAGCGCTCGACACCCCTTGCCGACATAGATCCGACCGACCTCGCCGAGTTCGGCGAGGTGATGGCGGCCAAGGTCGTCGGCGCGCGGAACCTGCACGAACTGCTGGGCGACACGCCGTTGGACGCGTTCGTGCTGTTCTCGTCGATCGCCGGTGTGTGGGGCAGCGGTGGGCAGAGCGCGTACGCGGCCGCCAATGCCTACCTGGACGCCTTGGCGGAGCACCGCAGGGCGGCGGGTCTGCCCGCCACGGCCGTCGCGTGGGGTCCGTGGGGCGATGGTGGCATGGTCGCGGACGCCGGGCAGGACGTGGCAGCCCAGTTGCGGCGCAGGGGCCTGACCACGATGGCTCCGGCTGTGGCGATCGCGGGTCTGGCCACGGCTCTGGAGTGTGGTGACGGGAACGTTGTCGTCGCGGATGTCGACTGGGAGCGGTTCGCGGGCACCTTCATGTCGCAGCGGCCGAGCGCGCTGCTGGGTGAACTGCCGCAGGTCCGTGCGGCGTTCGAGGTCGCTCCCGTGGAGCAGGGGGTGTCGGCTCTCGCGGGGCGGCTCGCCGGTTTGGATGTGGGGGAGCAGGAGCGGCAGCTGACCGAGCTGGTCCGGTATGAGGCTGCCGCGGTGCTGGGCCATGTGTCGGGTGAGGCGTTCTCCGCGACGCGTGCGTTCAGGGAGCTCGGGTTTGACTCGCTGACGGCGATGGAGCTGCGGGGCCGGCTGAGCGAGGCCACCGGTGTCGCCCTGCCCGCGACCGTGGTGTTCGACTATCCGACGGCCGCCGCGCTCGCGGCTTTTCTGCGTGTTGAGTTGTCGGGTGCGGAGGCGGCTGTCCCCGCGGCTGCGGTCGCTGTGTCGGGTGTGGCGGATGAGCCGGTCGCGATTGTGGCGATGGCGTGCCGGTTCCCGGGTGGTGTGTCGAGCCCGGAGGATCTGTGGGACGTGCTCCTGTCGGGTGGGGACGCGGTGGCGGAGTTCCCGGCCGACCGTGGCTGGGACGTGGAGGCGCTCTACGACCCGGATCCGGCGGGTGTCGGTACGTCGTACAGCCGCATGGGTGCCTTCCTCGACCGTGTCGCGGACTTCGACTCGGACTTCTTCGGGATCTCGCCGCGTGAGGCGTTGGCGATGGATCCGCAGCAGCGGCTGCTGCTGGAGACCTCCTGGGAACTGCTCGAACGGGCCGGGGTCGACCCGGCGTCGCTGCGCGGTGAACGCGTCGGCGTGTTCGTGGGGTCGAACATGCAGGACTACGGGATGGTCCTGGACGGCGCCGCCGAAGACGTGGGCGGTTACGCGGCGACCGGCACCGCGTCCAGCGTGGCTTCCGGCCGGCTGTCCTACACGTTCGGCTTCGAAGGTCCCGCGGTGACGGTGGACACCGCGTGCTCGTCATCGCTGGTGGCACTGCACCTGGCGGTGCAGGCCCTGCGGTCGGGCGAGTGCTCGCTCGCGCTGGCGGGTGGCGTCACCGTGATGTCCACGCCGGGTGCGTTCATCGAGTTCAGCCGCCAGCGCGGGCTGTCGGTGGACGGCCGCTGCAAGGCGTTCTCCGCTGACGCGGACGGTACCGGGTGGGGTGAGGGTGTCGGCATGCTGTTCGTGGAGCGGCTGTCGGACGCGCAGCGCAACGGGCATGAGGTGCTTGCTGTTGTGCGGGGTTCGGCGGTGAACCAGGACGGTGCGTCGAATGGTCTGACGGCGCCGAACGGTCCGTCGCAGCAGCGGGTGATTCGTCAGGCGCTGGCGAGCGCGGGCCTTTCCCCGTCGGATGTGGATGCCGTCGAGGCGCATGGCACCGGCACCACGCTCGGCGATCCGATCGAGGCGCAGGCGCTGTTGGCGACGTACGGGCAGGACCGGCCCGAGGGCCGGCCGCTGTGGCTGGGGTCGTTGAAGTCGAACATCGGCCACACCCAGGCCGCGGCCGGTGTCGCGGGCGTCATCAAGATGGTGATGGCGATGCGGCACGGTGTGCTGCCGCGCACCCTGCACGTGAACGAGCCGTCGCCGCACGTGGACTGGTCCGCGGGCACGGTCGAGCTCCTGACGGAGGCACGTCCGTGGCCGGAGACCGGTGGGTCGTGGCGGGCCGGTGTGTCGTCGTTCGGGTTCAGCGGGACGAACGCGCACACCATCATCGAGCAGGCCCCCGTGGTGGAGCGGGAGGAAGCCCCGGAGCCGGTACGTGACGGCCTCGGCCCGGTGCCATGGGTGCTGTCGGCGGGCGGCGAGGGTGCTCTGCGTGGCCAGGCCGAGCGCCTGATGTCGATCGTGGACGAGCACACGCTTGTCGATGTCGGGTACTCGCTCGCGACGTCGCGGTCGGCGTTGGATCACCGCGCGGTGGTGGTCGCCGGTGACCGGACCGAGTTCCTGGACGCATTGACGTCCGTGGCCGAAGGCCGGTCGACCGGCGCTGTGGTCAGCGGAGTCGCCGACGACCCCGGCCGGCTGGGTTTCCTGTTCTCCGGGCAGGGGTCGCAGCGGCTCGGAATGGGTCGTGAACTGTCCGAGCGTTTCCCGGTGTTCTCGGACGCCCTGGACGCTGTGCTGGGCGAGTTCGACCCTGCGGTACGGGAGGTCCTGTTCGGCGAGGATGCCGAGGCGCTGAATGAGACGGGGGTAACGCAGCCGGCGCTGTTCGCGGTCGAGGTGGCGTTGTTCCGGTTGCTGGAGTCGTGGGGTGTCCGGCCGGACATGCTGGCGGGTCATTCGATCGGTGAGCTGGCGGCTGCCCATGTGGCGGGTGTGTGGTCGTTGGCCGATGCGGTCAGGGTGGTGTCGGCTCGTGGTGCGTTGATGCAGGCGCTGCCCGGGGGCGGTGCGATGGTGGCGATCCAGGCGACCGAGGCGGAGGTCGCGCCGGAGCTGCCTGACACCGTGGGTATCGCGGCGGTGAACGGTCCGCACTCGGTGGTGGTTTCGGGTGTTGCCGCCGATGTGGAGGCGGTCGCGGAGCGGTGGCGCGAGGCGGGGCGGAAGGTTTCTCGTCTGCGGGTGAGTCACGCGTTCCACTCGCCGTTGATGGACCCGATGCTGAACGAGTTCCGCCGGGTACTGGAGGGTGTGTCGTTCGAGGCGCCGTCCATTCCGATCGTGTCGACGCTGACCGGTGTGCGGGCGACGGCCGAGGAGTTGGGTTCGCCGGAGTACTGGGTGCGGCACGTACGGGAGTCGGTGCGGTTCGCGGACGCCGTCGGGACGCTGGTGGCCGAGGGTGTGGCGACGTTCGTGGAGGTCGGGCCGGGCGGGACGCTGTCGGCGCTGGGCCAGGAGTCCGCGCCGGAGGCGACGTTCGTACCGGCGCTGCGGGCGGATCGGCCGGAGGCCGTGGCCGCCACGACGGCCGCGGGACAGCTGCACGTACGCGGTGTCCGGGTGGAGTGGGAGGCGTTCTTCACCGGTCGCGGCGCGCGGCGGGTGGACCTGCCCACCTACGCGTTCCAGCGGGAGCGCTACTGGCCTGACATGCTGCCGGCGATCGGCGATGTCGCGGCGGTCGGACTCGGTTCGACGGAGCATCCGTTGTTGGGTGCGACGGTCGCCGTGGGAGGCACGGATGGTGTGCTGCTCACCGGTCGCCTGTCGGTTCAGTCCCATCCGTGGCTGGCCGACTACGCAGTCCAGGGTTCGGTTCTGCTGCCCGGTACGGCTTTCCTTGAGTTGGCGATCCGAGCGGGTGACCAGGTCGGGTGTGACCTGGTGGAGGAACTGACGCTGGAGGCACCCCTCGTCCTGGCCGAGAACGGTTCGGCGCGGATGCAGGTGTGGGTCGGCGCGGCGGACGAGTCGGGCCGGCGTGAGCTGGCCTTCTACTCCAGCGCGGGTGAGACCGACGACGGCCGTTCGTGGACCCGGCACGCCATCGGTGTGCTGCGCGCGGGAGGCGGCTCCGGTGGGGCTTCTCTGGTCGAGTGGCCGCCCGTCGGCGCGGAGGCCGTGGACCTGGACGGGGCCCACGACCGGCTGACGGAGCTGGGCTTCGGCTACGGGCCGGTGTTCCAGGGGCTGCGGGCCGCGTGGCGCAGTGAGGAGGAGGTGTTCGCCGAGGTCGCGCTGCCCGAGGGTGTGGGCGTGGACGGATTCGGTCTGCACCCGGCGCTGCTGGATACGGCGCTGCATGTCATTGGGCTGACGGGCGACGCTGACGCTCCCGGCAGGTTGCCGTCCGCGTGGTCGGGTGTGCGACTGCACGCCTCGGGCGCGACGGTGCTGCGGGTGCGGTTGGCGCCCGTGGGGTCGGACGGGATGTCGTTGGCGGTCGCGGACGGGGCGGGTGCCCCGGTGGCCACAATCGACTCGCTGGTGCTGAGCCCGGTGTCGGAGACACTGGCGCGGCAGGATTCGGAGTCGCTGTTCGGCGTTGACTGGGCGTCGGTTCCCCTGCCCGACGGCGACGCTCCGACGACCGAGTGGACCGACCTGGAGACACTGACGAGCTCCGCCGAGCTGCCCGACTTCGTCGTCCTGCCGTGCCCGGTCATCGCCGCTTCCGACACCGTCACCGGCGCGCATGAGGCCGCGCACTGGGCGCTGAACGCGGTCCGGACCTGGCTTGCCGATGAACGGTTCGACGCGGCGCGCCTGGCCGTCGTGACCAGCGGCGCGATCGCCACTGGGCCCGATGAGGCGGTGCGCAATCTCGCGCAGGCCGCGGTGTGGGGTCTGGTGCGGTCGGCCCAGTCGGAGAATCCGGACCGGATCGTGCTGGTGGACCTCGACGACGAAGTGGCCTCGCTCGACGCGTTGCCGTCCGCGTTGGCCACCGGTGAACCGCAGTTGGCGGTCCGCTCCGGCGCCGTCAGCGCGCCTCGCCTTGCGAAGGTTCGGCGGTCCGTGGTGGATGACCCCGGTTTTGGTTCGGGTGCGGTGCTGGTCACGGGTGCGACGGGCACGCTGGGCGGCCTGGTCGCCCGCCATCTCGTGGCGGAGCGGGGTGTGCGGAGTCTGCTGCTGGTCAGCAGGCGTGGCGCGGCGGCCGAGGGTGCCGGGGAGCTGCGTGACGAACTGGTCGCGCAGGGTGCCGAGGTGGTGTTCGCGGCGTGTGACGTGGCCGACCGGAAGGCCATCGCGGGCCTGCTGGCCGAGCACCCGGTGACGGCTGTCGTGCACACCGCCGGTGTGCTGGACGACGGCACGATCGGTTCGTTGACCCCGGAGCGGATCGACGCCGTATTCCGGCCGAAGGTCGACGCGGCGTGGCATCTGCACGAGCTGACCCGTGATCTGGACCTGTCGGCGTTTGTGCTGTTCTCCTCGGTGGCCGGCACTCTCGGCGGTCCGGGCCAGGGCAACTACGCGGCGGCGAACACGTTCCTGGACGCGCTCGCGCAGCACCGCCGGGCCGCCGGCCTGCCCGCGACGTCGCTGGCCTGGGGCCTGTGGGCCGAGGCCAGCGGGATGACCGGCCAGCTCGACAAGACTGATGTGGAACGGATGAGCAGGGGCGGTCTGATCCCGCTCCGCTCGGCCGAGGGGCTCGCCCTGTTCGACGCGGCGGGTTCTACGGGGCGTGCCGTGCTGGCGCCGGTGCCTCTGGATCTGCCCGCGTTGCGCAAGCAGGCACGTTCCCAGCCGGTGCCGTACATGCTGCGGGGCCTGGTGCGCTCCACCGTGCGCGGGACCGCCGAGTCCGGGGCCGCCGTCAGGTCCGTGCTGGCGCGGTCGCTGGCGGGGCTCACCGAGGCCGAGCGGGAGAAAGCGCTGCTGGATCTCGTACTCGGCCATGTGGCTGTGGTCCTCGGCCACAGCTCGGCGCACGCCATCGCGCCCGACCGCGCGTTCAGGGAACTGGGCTTCGACTCGCTCAGCTCCGTCGAGTTGCGCAATCGGCTGGGCGTGGCCACCGAGCTGGCCCTGCCTGCCACGCTCGTCTTCGACTACCCGACTCCCGCTGTTCTCGCGGCGCACCTCGGAGCCGAGCTGCTGGGTGTGGTGCTCGATGCCGCGGCCCACGATGCCGCCGCGGCCGTGAGCGACGAACCGATCGTGATCGTCGGTATGAGCTGCCGGTTCCCCGGTGGGGTCGAGTCGCCGGAGGATCTGTGGCGTCTCGTCGAGTCCGGTGTGGACGCGGTGTCCGGATTCCCCGCAGACCGGGGATGGGACCTGGACTCGCTGTATGACCCGGACCCCGAGCACTCGGGCACCAGCTACGCGCGAGAAGGCGCCTTCCTGGCCGACGTGGCGGAGTTCGACCCGGGATTCTTCGGGATCTCGCCGCGCGAGGCGCTGGCGATGGATCCGCAGCAGCGGCTGCTGCTGGAGACCTCCTGGGAGGTCTTCGAGCGGGCGGGCATCGACCCGGACTCGTTGCGGGGCAGCCGGTCCGGAGTCTTTGTCGGTACCAATGGCCAGGACTACGCGGCGTTGTTGATGGCCGCGCCGGAGAGTGTCGAGGGGTACGCGGGTACCGGTCTCTCGGCGAGCGTCATCTCCGGCCGGCTGTCCTACACGTTCGGCCTTGAAGGCCCTGCGGTGACGGTGGACACGGCGTGCTCGTCGTCGCTCGTCGCGCTGCATCTGGCCGCGCAGGCGCTGCACAAGGGCGAGTGTGAGCTGGCGCTCGTCGGCGGTGTGACGGTGATGTCGACACCGGGATCGTTCGTGGAGTTCAGCAGGCAGCGTGGCCTGGCTCCGGACGGTCGGTGCAAGGCGTTCTCCGACAGTGCCGATGGCACCGGTTGGGGTGAGGGTGTCGGCATGCTGCTCGTCGAGCGGCTGTCGGACGCCCGCCGCAACGGTCACCAGGTGCTTGCGGTGGTGCGGGGCTCTGCGGTGAACCAGGACGGTGCGTCGAATGGTCTGACGGCGCCGAACGGTCCGTCGCAGCAGCGGGTCATCCGTCAGGCGCTGGCCAGTGCGGGCCTGTCCCCGTCGGATGTGGACGCGGTGGAGGCGCACGGTACCGGTACGACGCTGGGTGACCCGATCGAGGCGCAGGCACTGCTGGCCACCTACGGGCAGGACCGTGCCGACGAGCCGTTGTGGCTCGGGTCGATCAAGTCGAACATCGGTCACACGCAGGCCGCCGCGGGTGTGGCCGGTGTGATCAAGATGGTGATGGCGATGCGGCACGGTGTGCTGCCCCGCACCCTGCATGTGGACGAACCGTCGTCGCACGTGAACTGGTCGGCCGGCGCCGTCGAGCTGTTGACGGAGACTCGGCCGTGGCCGCAGACCGGTCAGCCGTGGCGGGCAGGCGTCTCATCGTTCGGTGTCAGTGGCACGAACGCGCACGCCATCATCGAGCAGGCCCCCGTGATCGAGCGGGAGGAAGCTCCGGAGCCTGTGCGTGACGACCTCGACCTGGTGCCGTGGGTGCTGTCGGCGCGCGACGAGGCCGCCCTGCGGGGCCAGGCCGACCGGCTGATGTCCATGGCGATGGTGGACGAGCACGCGGTTGCCGATGTCGGCTACTCGCTCGCGACATCACGGACGGCGTTGGACCACCGTGCGGTGATTGTGGCCGCGGACCGTTCCGAGTTCCTGTCGGCTCTCGCCGCTCTCGTTGAGGGGCGGGACGGGCCGGGTGCGGTGGTGGGTGAAGCGGCATCGCACCGGGTGGGTTTCCTGTTCTCGGGTCAGGGGTCGCAGCGGCTGGGGATGGGGCGTGAACTGTCCGAGCGTTTCCCGGTGTTCGCCGAAGCTCTGGACGCTGTGCTGCGCGAGTTCGATCCTGCGGTACGGGAGGTCCTGTTCGGTGAGGATGCCGAGGCGCTGAATGAGACGGGGGTGACGCAGCCGGCGTTGTTCGCGGTTGAGGTGGCGCTGTTCCGGCTGCTGGAGTCGTGGGGTGTCCGGCCGGACATGCTGGCGGGCCATTCGATCGGTGAGCTGGCCGCTGCCCACGTGTCCGGCGTGTGGTCGTTGGCCGACGCGGTCAAGGTGGTGTCGGCGCGGGGTGCGCTGATGCAGGCGCTGCCCGAGGGCGGTGCGATGGTGGCGATCCAGGCGACCGAGGCCGAAGTCGCGCCGGACCTGCCCGACACCGTGGGTATCGCGGCGGTCAACGGCCCGAACTCGGTGGTGGTTTCGGGTGTCGCCGCCGATGTGGACGTGATGGCGGAGCTGTGGCGTGAGGCGGGTCGTAAGGTGACCCGGCTCCGTGTCAGCCACGCGTTCCACTCGCCGTTGATGGACCCGATGCTCGATGAGTTCCGCGCGGTGCTGGAGTGCGTGTCGTTCGAGGCGCCCACGATCCCGATCGTGTCGACGCTGACCGGTGTGCGGGCGACGGCCGAGGAGTTGGGTTCGCCTGACTACTGGGTGCGCCATGTACGGGAGTCGGTGCGGTTCGCCGACGCCGTCGGGACGCTGGTGGCCGAGGGCATGACCACGTTCGTCGAGGTCGGGCCCGGCGGGACGCTGTCGGCACTGGGCCAGGAGTCAGCGCCCGACGCGGTCTTCGTACCGACGCTGCGGACGGATCGCCCGGAGGCCGTCGCCGCCACGACGGCCGCGGGACAGCTGTACGTACGTGGTGTCCGGGTGGAGTGGGAGGCGTTCTTTACCGGTCGCGGCGCGCGGCGGGTGGATCTGCCCACCTACGCCTTCCAGCGCGAGCGCTACTGGGTTGATGTGGTGCCGCTGGTCGGTGATGTCACGGCGGCCGGGCTCGGTGCGGCCGAGCACCCGTTGCTGGGTGCGACCACCGCTCTCGGTGGCACGGACGGTGTGCTGCTCACCGGCCGTCTGTCGGCCCAGACCCACCCCTGGCTGGCCGACTACGTGGTCCAGGGTTCGATTCTGTTGCCCGGTACGGCGTTCCTTGAGTTGGCGATCCGTGCCGGTGACCAGGTCGGCTGCGACCTGGTCGAGGAGCTGACGCTGGAGGCGCCGCTCGTCCTGCCCGAGAAGGGCACGGTGCGAGTGCAGGTGTGGGTCGGTGCCGAGGACGGGGCGGGCAGGCGTGAGCTGACGCTCCACTCCAGCGCGGGCGACGACGGCGTGTCGTGGACCCGGCACGCCGGCGGAGTGCTCCGTGCGGGCAGTCGGTCCGACGGTGTTTCCCTGGCCGAGTGGCCGCCCGCCGGTGCCGAGACAGTGGACCTGGACGGCTTCTACGACCGCTTGGCCGACGGCGGGTTCGGTTATGGCCCGGTGTTCCAGGGGGTGCGGGCCGCGTGGCGCAGTGGGGACGAGGTGTTCGCCGAGGTCGCACTGCCCGAGGGCGTAGGAGCCGACGGATTCGGTCTCCACCCGGCGCTGCTGGACGCGGCGCTGCACGCCATCGGCCTGTTGGACGATGATGCGGATGCTCCTGACACTCTGCCGTTCGCGTGGTCGGGCGTACGACTGCACGCCTCCGGGGCGGAGATGTTGCGGGTGCGGCTGTCGCCCGCGGAGTCGGACGGCATGTCGTTGGTGGTCGCGGACGGCACCGGCGCGCCGGTCGCCGAGATCGACTCGCTGCTGCTGCGCCCGCTGTCGGAGACGCTGACGCGGCAGGACTCGGAGTCGCTGTTCGCCGTCGACTGGGTGTCGGTTCCCCTGCTCGACGACGACGCTCCGACGACCGAGTGGGCCGAACTGGATGCCCTGGCCGAGCCGCTGTCCTCCGACTTCGTGGTCGTGTCGTGCCCGGTCGTCGCCGCGTCCGACACGGTCGATGGCGCGCACGAGGCGGCGCACTGGGCGCTCGACACAATTCAAACCTGGCTGACGGACGAGCGGTTCGACGCGGCCCGCCTGGTCGTGGTGACCGGCGGCGCGGTCGCCGTCTCGGACGACGAGGATGTACGGGACGTCGCGCAGGCCGCCGTGTGGGGCCTGGTGCGATCGGCCCAGTCGGAGAATCCGGACCGTATCGTGCTGGTCGACCTCGACGACGAGGCGGCCTCGCTCGACGCGTTGCCGTCCGCGTTGGCCACCGGCGAACCACAGTTGGCGGTCCGCTCCGAAGACATCCGGGTACCCCGCCTTGCCAGGGTTCGGCAGTCCGTGGTGGACGATCCCGGTTTCGGCTCGGGCGCGGTGTTGCTCACGGGTGCGACGGGCACGCTGGGCGGCCTGGTGGCCCGTCATCTCGTGGCGGAGCGGGGCGTACGGAGTCTGCTGCTGGTCAGCAGGCGTGGCGCTGCGGCCGAGGGTGCCGGGGAGCTGCGTGACGAACTGGTCGCGCAGGGTGCCGAGGTGGTGTTCGCGGCGTGTGACGTGGCCGATCGGGAGGCGGTGGCGGCGCTGCTGGCCGAGCACCGGGTGACGGCCGTCGTACACACCGCCGGTGTGCTGGACGACGGCACGATCGGGTCGTTGACCCCGGAGCGGATCGACACCGTGTTCCGGCCGAAGGTCGACGCGGCATGGAACCTCCACGAGCTGACCCGTGATCTGGACCTATCGGCGTTTGTGCTGTTCTCGTCGGTGGCGGGCACGTTGGGTGGTCCGGGCCAGGGCAACTACGCGGCGGCGAACACGTTCCTGGACGCGCTCGCGCAGCACCGCCGTACCCAGGGCCTGCCCGCGACATCGCTGGCGTGGGGCCTGTGGGCGGACACGGGCGGCATGGCCGGCAGCCTTGACGAGGCCGATGTGCGTCGGATGGCCAGGGGCGGTGTGATCCCGCTCCGCTCGGCCGAGGGCCTGGCGCTGTTCGACGCGGCGGGTTCGACGGGGCGTGCCGTGCTGGCGCCGGTGCCTCTGGATCTGCCCGCGTTGCGCAAGCAGGCACGTTCCCAGCCGGTGCCGCACATGCTCCGCGGCCTGGTGCGCTCCACCGCGCGCAGGACCGTCGAGTCCGCCGCTGTGGCCGGGTCGGCGTTCGCGCGGTCGCTGGCCGGGCTGACCGAGGCCGAGCGGGAGAAGGCGCTGCTGGACCTGGTACTGGACCATGTGGCCGTGGTGCTGGGGCACAGCTCGATGCAGGCCGTCGCCCCCGATCGCGCGTTCAAGGAGGTCGGCTTCGACTCGCTGACCGCCGTCGAGCTGCGTAACCGGCTGGGCGGCGCGACCGAACTGCGGCTGCCCGCCACGCTGATCTACGACTATCCGACCCCCGCGGCGCTCGCGGCACACCTCGGCGCCGAACTCGTGGGCGCACCCGTCGCGGCGACGATCACCCGCCCGGCCGCGGCCGTCCTCGACGAGCCGATCGCGATCGTCGCGATGAGCTGCCGGTTCCCCGGCGGGGTGAACTCGCCCGAGGACCTGTGGCGGCTCGTGCTGGACGGTGTCGACGCCATCGGCGAGTTCCCCGGCAACCGCGGCTGGGATCTGGCAAACCTGTACGACCCCGACCCGGATCACACCGGCACCTCGTACGCGCGTGAAGGCGGCTTCCTGTACAACGCCGACCTGTTCGACCCGGCGTTCTTCGGGATCTCGCCGCGTGAGGCACTGGCGATGGACCCGCAGCAGCGGCTGCTGCTCGAAACCTCCTGGGAGGCGTTCGAACGGGCCGGAATCGACCCGAATTCGGTGCGGGGGCGTGACATCGGCGTCTTCACCGGCTCGAACGTGCAGGACTACACCACGCTGCTGACGGCGAGTGAGGAGACCGTCGAAGGGCTGGTCGGCACGGGCAACGCGGCAAGTGTCGTGTCCGGTCGGGTCGCCTACGCGTTCGGTCTCGAAGGTCCCGCGGTGACGGTCGACACCGCGTGCTCGTCGTCGCTGGTGGCGCTGCACATGGCGGTGCAGGCGCTGCGCACGGGTGACTGCTCGATGGCGCTGGCGGGCGGCGTGACGGTGATGTCGACGCCGGGTTCGTTCATCGAGTTCAGCCGCCAGCGCGGACTGTCCACCGACGGTCGGTGCAGGCCGTTCTCGTCGGACGCGGACGGCACCGGCTGGGGCGAGGGCGTCGGAATGGTCGTGCTGGAGCGGCTGTCCGAAGCCCAGCGCAACGGGCACCAGGTGCTCGCCGTCGTGCGGGGGTCCGCGATCAACCAGGACGGTGCGTCGAACGGTCTCACCGCGCCCAACGGGCCTTCGCAACAGCGGGTGATCCGCCAGGCGCTCGCCGGCGCGGGTCTCACGTCGTCCGATGTGGACGCGGTCGAGGCACACGGCACCGGCACCACCCTCGGTGACCCGATCGAGGCGCAGGCGCTGCTCGCCACGTACGGCCAGGACCGTAGCGGTGAGCCGCTGTGGCTCGGGTCGCTGAAGTCCAACATCGGCCACACCCAGGGCGCGGCCGGTGTCGCGGGCATCATCAAGATGGTGATGGCGATGCGGCACGGCGTGCTGCCGAAGACGCTGCATGTCGCCGAGCCCACCCCGAAGGTCGACTGGTCGGCGGGCGATGTCGCGCTTCTCACCGAGGCCCGCTCCTGGCCGGACACCGACCGTCCGCGCCGTTTCGGTGTGTCGTCGTTCGGGTTCAGCGGCACCAACGCGCACGCCATCATCGAGCAGGCGCCGGTCACCGAGGCCGCCCCGCGGACGGCCGCGCCGGTCACGTCCCCGGTGCCGCTGCTGGTCTCGGCCAAGGACAACGACGCGCTACGGGCACAGGCCGACCGGCTGCGCGCGCATCTCGTGGCGCACCCCGAGCTGAGCCCGCTCGATGTCGCCGGCACGCTCGCCGTGGCGCGAACGGCCTTCGACAACAGGGCGGTTGTCGTCGGCCATGACCGCGACGGCCTGCTCGCCGGCCTCGCCGCGCTCGTCGAGGGGCCGACGGCGACGGCCCGCCGCGTCGAGTCGACCCGGGTGGCGATGGGGGTGACCCGGCCCGCGGGCAAGGTGGCGTTCGTGTTCCCCGGCCAGGGTGCGCAATGGCTGCACATGGGTGCGGCATTGGCGGAGTCGTCGCCGACGTTCCGGGCCTCGCTCGACGCGTGTGCCGACGCGCTCGCCCCGTACGTGGACTGGTCGCTGTACGACGTGCTGGCCGACGCGGCCGAGCTGGAGCGGGTCGATGTGGTGCAGCCCGCGCTGTGGGCGGTGATGGTGTCGCTCGCCGCGTTGTGGCGCTCCTACGGTGTGGAGCCCGACGCGGTGGTGGGGCACAGTCAGGGCGAGATCGCCGCCGCCTGTGTCGCGGGCGCGCTGTCGCTGGCCGACGCCGCCAAGGTGGTCGCGCTGCGCAGCAAGGCGATCCTGGCGCTGTCCGGCCAGGGCGGAATGGTGTCGCTGGCGGCGAAGGTCGACGACGTACGCGAGCGGATCGCCCGGTGGCACGGGCGGATCTCGGTCGCGGTGGTCAACGGCCCCGGCTCGGTCGTGGTGGCGGGCGATGTCGACGCGCTGGACGAGCTGATCGAGTTCTGCGCCGCCGACGATGTGCGGGCACGGCGGGTTCCGGTGGACTACGCGTCGCATTCACCGCACGTCGAGCGCATCCGGGAGGCGCTGGCGACCGAGCTGGCGGGGGTGGAGCCGACGCGGGCGAGCGTACCGATGCTGTCCACGGTCACCGGGGAGTGGCTGACCGGCACGGAAGTGGGCGCGGACTACTGGTATCAGAACCTGCGGAACACCGTGCGCTTCGAGGAGGCGACCCGCGGCCTGCTCGACTGGGGCGTCGGCGTGTTCGTGGAGTGCAGCGCGCACCCGGTGCTGACCTTCGGGGTGCGTGAGACGCTGGACGTGACCGGCGCGGAGGCCGTGGTCGTGGGCACGCTGCGCCGCGACGACGGTGATCTGGACCGGTTCCTGCTCTCCGCCGCCGAGGCATACGTGCGGGGCCTGCCGTTCGACTGGCGCGACGTGGTCGCCGAGGGGCGGCAGGTGGACCTGCCGACCTACGCCTTCCAGCACAAGCGGCTCTGGCCGAGCATGGCGGCGGCCCCCGCGGGCGATGTCACCGGAGCCGTCGACGCGCGGTTCTGGGCGGCCGTGGCGGACGGCGACCTCGGCGAACTGGCGGACGAGCTGGACGTATCCCTCGACGACCCGATCGGCGCGGTGCTGCCCCGTCTGGCGTCGTGGCGGCAGTCGCAGTCCGAGCACTCCGAGATCGACGGCTGGCGCTACCGCGTCACCTGGCTGCCGGTGCCCGAGCCCACCGCCGCGCTCACGGGTACCTGGCTGGTGGTCAGCAAGGACGGCGCCGGTGAGGAATCCGTCGCCGACGCGCTGACCCGGCACGGCGCGCGGGTGCTGCCGGTCCGGGCCGGAGAAGCGGTGGACCGGGACTCGCTGACGGCCCGGCTGGCGGTCGACGAGCCCGTCGCGGGCGTACTGTCGCTGTTCGCGCTGGACCCCGAACTGCCGTCGGGCGGTGTGTACGCGACCCTCGCCCTCGTCCAGGCGCTCGGCGACGCCGGTCTCGACGCTCCGCTGTGGTACGCGACGCGCGGCGGTGTCTCGGTCGGTCGCTCCGACACGCCCGTCAGCCCCGAACAGGCGATGGTGTGGGGGCTGGCCCGGTGCGCCGGGCGGGAACAGCCCGAGCGCTGGGGCGGTCTCGTCGACCTGCCCGAGGCGCTGGACGACCGTGCCGCCGCCCGTCTCGCTGGCGTCCTGTCCGGCACACGGGACGAGGACCAGGTCGCGCTCCGCGCCGGTGGCGTGTTCGCCCGCAGGCTGGTGCAGGCGCCCTCGGGGCACCTCGGCGACTGGGACCCCACAGGCACGGTGCTGGTCACCGGTGGCACCGGCGGGATCGGCGCGCATGTGGCCAGGTGGCTGGCCACGAAGGGCGCGGAGCATCTGCTGCTGGTGAGCAGGCGCGGGCCGGACGCCGACGGTGCGCAGGAGTTGCGTGCGGAGCTCACCGAGCTGGGCGCGCGTGTGACGATCGCCGCCTGTGATGTCGCCGACCGGGACGCGCTGGCGGAGCTGCTGGCGTCGATTCCGGAGGAGTTCCCGCTCACCGCGGTCATGCACACGGCGGGCGTCCTGGACGACGGCGTGCTGACCGCGCTCACCCCTGACCGGTTCGCCGCCGTGCTGCGGCCGAAGGTCGACGCCGCCGTCAACCTGGACGAACTGACAAGGGACCGGCAGCTGTCGGCGTTCGTGATGTTCTCCTCGATCTCGGGCACGTTCGGCGCGGTGGCGCAGGGCAGCTACGCGGCCTCCAACGCCTTCCTCGACGCCTTCGCCGAACGGCGTGTGGCGGCGGGCCTGGCCGGCAGCTCGGTCGCGTGGGGGCCGTGGGGCGGCGGCGGCATGGTCGGCGAGAAGCTCGGCGAGATTCTGCGCGGCCGGGGCACGGCCCCCTTCGAGCCGGAGTCGGCGATCGCCGCACTGGACAGGGCAGTTCGCCAGAGCGACCCGACGGTGCTGGTCGTGGCGGACATCGACTGGGACCTGTACGCGCCTTCGCTGCCGGCCTCGCTGCTGCGGGAACTGCCCGCCGCGCGACGGGCGGCCCCGGCTCCCGCCGAGGCGGCGCCGCTCGACCTGGCGGCCAGGCTGGCCACGATGTCCGGGCCGGACCGCGAGCGCGTCATGCTGGATCTGGTGCGCGAGCAGGTGGCCGCCGTCCTCAGCTACGAGAGCACCTCGCAGGTGGAACCCGGCCGGGCGTTCAAGGACCTCGGCTTCGACTCGCTCACCGCGGTCGAGTTCCGCAACGTCTTCAACTCGGCCACCGGGTTGAGCCTGCCCTCGACGCTCGTCTTCGACCATCCCAACCCGTCCGCGCTCGCCGCACACGTGCTTGACCAGATGCCGGGAATGGGGGCGCCGACCATCGACGCCGAGCTGGACCGCCTGGAGGCGACACTGTCCCTCCTGACGCCGGACGACCAGCGGAGCGCCGCCGTAGGCGACCGCCTTCGCACGCTGCTGACCAGGTGGGACGAAGCGCACACCCGCACGGAACCCGTCAACTCCGGACCGGACGCGCGCACCGCCACGGCGGACGAACTACTCGCGCTGCTCGACGAAGAACTCGGTAGGTCCTGAGCCAATGAACTCGCCTGAAGGGTCGGAACACATGTCGAACGAGGAGAAGTACCTCGACTACCTCCGGCGGGCCACAGTGGACCTGCAGGAGATGCGCGGCAAGCTGCGCGAGGCCGAGGAGCGCGAGGTCGAGCCGATCGCGATCGTCGGCATGAGCTGCCGGTTCCCCGGCGGTGTGCGCTCGCCGGAGGATCTGTGGCACCTCCTCGCGGACGGCCGGGACGCCGTCTCCGGGTTCCCCACCAACCGTGGCTGGGACCTGGAGGGGCTGTACGACGAGAACCCCGATCAGCAGGGGACCAGCTACACCCGCGAAGGCGGCTTCCTGCACGACGTCGACCAGTTCGACCCGGCGTTCTTCGGTATCTCGCCACGCGAGGCCGCCGCGATGGATCCGCAGCAGCGGCTGCTGCTGGAGACGTCATGGGAGGTGTTCGAGCAGGCGGGCATCGATCCGCACTCGGTGCGGGGCAGCAGGACCGGTGTCTTCATCGGCACCAACGGCCAGGGCTACCTGGCGCGCTTGGCCAAGGGCGGCGTGCCGGACGGCTACGAGGGGTACTTCCTCACCGGCAACGCGGCCAGCGTCGTGTCCGGCCGCATCTCCTACGTGCTCGGCTTGGAAGGCCCCGCGCTGACCATCGACACCGCCTGTTCGTCGTCCCTGGTCGCCCTGCATCTCGCGGTACACGCGCTGCGGCACAGCGAGTGCGGGCTCGCCGTCGCGGGCGGCGTCACCGTGATGGCGACACCGGACACGTTCATCGAGTTCAGCCGCCAGCGCGGGCTGGCGATGGACGGCCGCTGCAAGCCCTTCGCCGACGCCGCTGACGGCACCGGGTGGGGCGAGGGAGCCGGTCTGCTCCTGCTGGAGCGGCTGTCGGACGCGCAGCGCAACGGGCATCCGGTGCTGGCGGTGGTGCGGGGTTCGGCGGTGAACCAGGACGGTGCGTCGAACGGTCTCACCGCGCCGAACGGCCCCTCGCAGCAGCGGGTGATCCGGGCCGCGCTGGCCCACTCGGGCCTCGTACCGTCCGATGTGGACGCCGTCGAGGGGCACGGCACGGGTACGACGCTGGGTGACCCGATCGAGGCCCAGGCGCTGCTGGCGACGTACGGCCAGGGCAGGCCCGCCGACCGGCCGCTGTGGCTGGGGGCGCTGAAGTCGAACGTCGGTCACACGCAGGCCGCCGCGGGTGTGGCCGGTGTGATCAAGATGGTGCTGGCGATGCGGCACGGTGTGCTGCCCAAGACGCTGCACGTGGACAAACCGTCGTCGCACGTCGACTGGTCGGCGGGTGCGGTGGAGCTGCTGGCGGAGACCCGGCCGTGGCCGGAGACCGGCCGGCCGTGGCGTGCCGGTGTGTCGTCGTTCGGTGTGAGCGGGACGAACGCGCATGTCATCGTCGAGCAGGCGCCCGTGGTGGAGCGGGAGGAAGCCCCGGAGCCGGTGGGCGACGGACCGGCGCCGCGCGACGGGCTGATGCCGTGGGTGCTGTCGGCGCGTGACGAGGCCGCGCTGCGTGGTCAGGCCGAGCGGCTCCTGTCCTCCGTGGGCGATCAGTCCCTTGTCGATGTGGGTTACTCGCTCGCGACATCGCGGGCGGTGCTGGAGCACCGTGCGGTGGTGGTCGCCGCCGAACGGTCCGAGTTCCTGGATGCCTTGGCGGCGGTGGCCGAGGGGCGGGCGACCGGCGCCGTGGTCACGGGAGTCGCCGACGACCCCGGGCAGGTGGGTTTCCTGTTCTCGGGTCAGGGGTCGCAGCGGCTCGGAATGGGGCGTGAACTGTCCGAGAGTTTCCCGGTGTTCGCGGAGGCCCTGGACGAGGTGCTGGGCGAGTTCGACCCTGCGGTGCGTGAGGTGCTGTTCGGCGAGGATGCCGAGGCGCTGAATGAGACGGGGGTGACGCAGCCGGCGTTGTTCGCGGTCGAGGTGGCGTTGTTCCGGCTGTTGGAGTCGTGGGGTGTCCGGCCGGACATGCTGGCGGGTCATTCGATCGGTGAGCTGGCGGCGGCGCATGTGGCGGGTGTGTGGTCGTTGGCCGATGCGGTCAGGGTGGTGTCGGCGCGGGGTGCGTTGATGCAGGCGCTGCCCGAGGGCGGTGCGATGGTCGCGATCCAGGCGACCGAGGCGGAGGTTGCGCCGGACCTGCCTGACACTGTGGGCATCGCGGCGGTGAACGGTCCGAGCTCGGTGGTGGTTTCGGGTGTGGCCGCCGATGTGGAGGCGGTCGCGGAGCGGTGGCGCGAGGCGGGGCGGAAGGTGTCTCGTCTGCGGGTGAGTCACGCGTTCCACTCGCCGTTGATGGACCCGATGCTGGACGAGTTCCGCCGGGTACTGGAGGGCGTGTCCTACGGGGCGCCGGCGATGCCGGTCGTGTCGACGCTGACGGGCCGGTTGGCGACGGCTGAGGAGCTGGCCTCGCCGGAGTACTGGGTGCGGCATGTGCGCGAGTCGGTGCGGTTCGCCGACGCCGTCGAGACGCTGGTCGCCGAGGGTGTGGCGACGTTCGTCGAGGTCGGGCCCGGCGGGACGCTGTCCGCGCTGGGCCAGGAGTCCGCGCCCGACGCGACGTTCGTGCCGATGGCGCGCGGTGATCGGCCGGAGGCCCTGGCCGCCACAACGGCCGCCGGACAACTGCATGTACGTGGTGTCCGGGTGGACTGGGAGCCCTTCTTCGCCGGTCGTGGCGCCCGGCGGGTTGACCTGCCGACATACGCGTTCCAGCACGAGCGCTACTGGCTGGACGCGTTGCCCGCGGTCGGTGATGTGACGGCGGCCGGGCTCGGCTCGGCCGACCACCCGCTGCTGGGCGCGGCTGTCACGGTCGGGGGCACGGATGGTGTGCTGCTCACCGGCCGCCTGTCGGTGCAGACCCACCCGTGGCTGGCCGACTATGTGGTCCAGGGTTCGGTTCTGCTGCCAGGTGCGGCGTTTGTCGAGCTCGCGGTGCGGGCGGGTGACCAGGTCGGGTGTGACCTGGTGGAGGAACTGACGCTGGAGGCGCCGCTGGTGGTGCCCGAGCGCGGCGGCGTCCGGGTGCAGGTATGGGTCGGCGCCGAGGACGAGTCGGGCAGGCGTGAGCTGACCGTCTATTCCAGTGCGGGCGACACCGACGACGATCGGCCGTGGACACGGCACGCCACCGGTGTGCTGCGCGGGGTCGGGCGCTCCACCGGGACTTCCCTCGTGGAGTGGCCGCCCGCGAGCGCCAAAGTCGTCGACCTGGACGGGCTCTACGACCGCGCCGCCGATGCCGGTATCGGCTACGGGCCGGTCTTCCAGGGGCTACGGGCCGTGTGGCGGCGCGAGGACGAGGTGTTCGCCGAGGTCGTACTGCCGGACGGTGTGGGCGTGGAGGGTTTCGGCCTGCACCCGGCGCTGCTGGACGCCGCGCTGCACGCCCTGGACCTGGCCGGTGAAGCCGACGGGATCGGGCGCCTTCCGTACTCGTGGTCGGGCGTGCGGCTGCACGCCTCGGGCGCGACGGTGCTGCGAGTGCGCTTGGCGCCCACCGGGGCGGACGAGGTGTCGTTGACCGTGGCGGACGGGGCGGGTGCTCCGGTCGCGACCGTGGACTCGCTGGTGCTGCGCCCGGTGTCGCTGGACCAGCTCGCCGGTGGGGATGGCGGCAACGCGCTGTTCGGTGTCGATTGGGTGCCGGTCCCGCTCTCCGACGACGACGCCCCGACGGTCGAGTGGACCGACCTGGAGACCCTGACGCAGCCGCGGTCCGACTTCGTGGCCATGTCGTGTCCGGTCACGTCCGCGTCCGGTCCGGTGTCCGCCGCGCATGAGGCGGCGCACTGGGCGCTGAACGCGGTGCAGAGGTGGCTGACGGATGAACGGTTCGACGCGGCCCGGCTGGTCGTGGTGACCGGAGGCGCCGTCGCCGCCTCGTCCGACGAGCATGTGCGCGACATCGCGCAAGCGGCGGTGTGGGGTCTGGTGCGGTCGGCCCAGCTGGAGAACCCGGACCGGATCGTCCTGGTGGACCTGGACGACGACGCGGCCTCGCTCGATGTGCTGCCCGCCGCGTTGGCCACCGGGGAGTCGCAGGTGGCGGTGCGCTCGGGTGCCGTCACCGCTCCACGGCTGGCCAGGGTTCCGCGGTCCGTGGTGGACGACCCCGGTTTCGGTTCGGGTGCGGTGCTGGTCACGGGTGCGACGGGCACACTGGGAGCCCTGGTCGCGCGGCACCTGGTCGCGGCGCGGGGAGTGCGGAGCCTGCTGCTGGCGAGCCGACGTGGTGCGGCGGCCGAGGGCGCCGGGGAACTGCGTGACGAACTGGTCGCTCTGGGGGCCGAGGTTGACGTGGTGGCCTGTGACGTGGCCGACCGGGAGGCCGTCGCGAGCCTGCTGGCCGAGCACGAGGTCTCCGCTGTCGTCCACACCGCCGGTGTGCTCGACGACGGAACGATCGGCTCGCTGACGCCGGAGCGGATCGACACCGTGTTCCGGCCGAAGGTCGACGCGGCGTGGAATCTGCACGAGTTGACGCAGGACCTGGACCTCTCGGCGTTTGTGCTGTTCTCGTCGGTCGCGGGCCTCCTCGGCGCCCCTGGACAGGGCAACTACTCGGCGGCGAACACATTCCTGGACGCGCTCGCCCAGCACCGCCGGGCCGCCGGGCTGCCCGCCACGTCGCTGGCGTGGGGCCTGTGGGCCGAGGCCAGCGGGATGACCGGCCAGCTCGACGACGCCGACCTGAAGCGAATGAGCCGGGGCGGCCTGCTCCCCCTCCGTACGGCCGAGGGGCTCGCGCTGTTCGACGCGGCGGGCTCGACCGGGCGTGCCCTGCTGGCGCCGGCGCCTCTTGACCTGCCCGCGTTGCAGCGGCAGGCGCGTACCCACCCCGTGGCGCACATCCTGCGTGGCCTGGTGCGCGGCACGGTGCGCAGGACCGCCGACGCCGGCTCCGTCGCCGAGTCCGCGTTCGCGCACTCGCTGGCCGCGATGACCGCCGCGGAGCGGGAGAAGGCACTGCTGGACCTCGTGCTCGGCCACGTCGCCGTGGTGCTGGGCCACAGCTCCGCGCACGCCATCGCACCCGACCGGGCGTTCAGGGAACTCGGCTTCGACTCGCTGACCGCTGTCGAGCTGCGCAACCTCCTCAACGCGGTCACCGAGCTGCGCCTGCCCACGACGCTGGTCTTCGACTACCCGACCCCCGCGGCGCTGGCGGCGTTCCTCGACGCGGAACTCGCGGGCGCACCCGTCCTGACCGCGACCGCGCACACAGCCGTCGCCGTCGACGAGCCGATCGCGATCGTCGGCATGAGCTGCCGGTTCCCCGGCGGGGTGGACTCGCCGGAGGACCTGTGGCGACTGCTGGTCGGCGGCGGGGACGCCGTGGTGGAGTTCCCGGCCGACCGCGGCTGGGACCTGGACGCGCTGTACGACCCGGACCCGGCGAGTACCGGCACGTCGTACACCCGCATGGGTGCCTTCCTCGACCGCGCCGGGGAGTTCGACCCCGCGTTCTTCGGGATCTCGCCGCGTGAGGCGTTGGCGATGGACCCGCAGCAGCGGCTGCTGCTGGAGACCTCCTGGGAGGCGTTCGAGCGGGCGGGCATCGACCCGAACTCACTGCGGGGCAGCCAGGCAGGCGTGTTCGTCGGCACCAACGGCCAGGATTACCCGACGCTGCTCATGGCCGCGCCGGACAGCCTGGAGGGGGTGGAGGGGTACGTCGGCACGGGCAGCGCGGCGAGTGTCATCTCCGGCCGGCTGTCCTACACGTTCGGCCTTGAGGGTCCCGCGGTCACGGTGGACACGGCCTGCTCCTCGTCGCTGGTGGCGCTGCACTGGGCGAGCCAGGCGCTGCGCTCCGGGGAGTGCTCGATGGCGCTGGCCGGTGGTGTGACAGTGATGTCGACGCCGGGTGTGTTCATCGACTTCAGCCGCCAGCGCGGACTGGCGGAGGACGGGCGCTGCAAGGCGTTCTCCGACAGCGCGGACGGTACCGGGTGGGGCGAAGGCGTCGGCATGCTGCTGCTTGAGCGGCTGTCGGACGCGCGGCGGAACGGTCACCAGGTGCTGGCGGTGATGCGCGGCTCCGCCGTGAACCAGGACGGCGCGTCGAACGGTCTGACCGCGCCGAACGGTCCGTCGCAGCAGCGGGTCATCCGCCAGGCGCTCGCCAGTGCGGGTCTCGCTCCGTCCGAGGTGGACGCGGTGGAGGCGCATGGCACGGGTACGACGCTGGGTGACCCGATCGAGGCGCAGGCGCTGCTGGCCACCTACGGGCGGGATCGCTCCGGTGAGCCGCTGTGGCTGGGTTCGGTGAAGTCGAACATCGGTCACACCCAGGCCGCGGCCGGTGTGGCTGGTGTGATCAAGATGGTGATGGCGCTGCGGCACGGTGTGCTGCCGCGGACGCTGCATGTCACCGAGCCGTCGTCGCACGTGGACTGGTCGGCGGGCGCCGTCGAGCTGCTGGCGGAGAATCGGCCGTGGCCGGAGACGGGGCGGCCGTGGCGGGCCGGCGTATCGGCGTTCGGTGTGAGCGGTACGAACGCGCACGTCATCTTCGAGCAGGCTCCCGTGGAGGAGCGGGAGGGGACCCCGGAGTCTGTGCGCGACGACCTCGGCCTGGTGCCGTGGGTGCTGTCGGCCCGGACCTCCGAGGCGTTACGGGAGCAGGCCGCGCGACTCGGGTCCTTCGTCGACGACGACGCTGAGTTGACGGTGGCGGATGTGGGTCGTGCGCTGGTGTCTTCGCGGGCGGTGCTGGAGCACCGTGCGGTGGTGGTCGCCGGGGACCGGTCCGAATTCCTGGCTGCTTTGGCGGCGGTGGCCGAGGGGCAGGCGACCGGGGCCGTGGTCACTGGAGGTGTCGAGGATCCCGGGCAGGTGGGTTTCCTGTTCTCGGGGCAGGGGTCGCAGCGGCTGGGGATGGGGCGTGAACTGTCCGCGCGTTTCCCGGTGTTCGCGGAGGCCCTGGACACGGTGCTTGGCGAGTTCGCCCCTGCGGTGCGTGAGGTGCTGTTCGGTGAGGATGCCGAGGCGCTGAATGAGACGGGGGTGACGCAGCCGGCGTTGTTCGCGGTCGAGGTGGCGTTGTTCCGGCTGTTGGAGTCGTGGGGTGTCCGGCCGGACATGCTGGCGGGTCATTCGATCGGTGAGCTGGCGGCTGCGCATGTGGCGGGTGTGTGGTCGTTGGCCGATGCGGTCAAGGTGGTGTCGGCGCGTGGTGCGTTGATGCAGGCGCTGCCCGAGGGCGGTGCGATGGTGGCGATCCAGGCGACCGAGGCCGAAGTCGAACCCGAACTGCCCGACACCGTCGGCATCGCGGCGGTCAACGGCCCGCACTCGGTGGTGATCTCCGGTGCTGCCGACGACGTAGAGGTGGTCGCGGAGCGGTGGCGCGAGGCGGGACGTAAGGTGACCCGGCTCCGTGTCAGCCACGCGTTCCACTCGCCGTTGATGGACCCGATGCTCGATGAGTTCCGCGCGGCGCTGGGGGGCGTGTCGTTCGAGGCGCCGACGATCCCGATCGTGTCGACACTGACCGGTGTGCGGGCGACGGCCGAGGAGTTGGGTTCGCCTGACTACTGGGTGCGGCATGTGCGGGAGTCGGTGCGATTCGCGGACGCCGTCGAGACGCTGGTGGCCGAGGGTGTGGCGACGTTCGTGGAGGTCGGGCCCGGCGGGACGCTGTCGGCGCTGGGCCAGGAGTCCGCGTCCGACGCGGTCTTCGTACCGGCGCTGCGGGCGGATCGCCCGGAGGCCGTGGCCGCCACGACGGCCGCGGGACAGCTGCACGTACGTGGTGTCCGGGTGGACTGGGAGCCCTTCTTCGCGGGGAGCGGCACTCGACAAGTGGACCTGCCCACCTACGCGTTCCAGCGCGAGCGCTACTGGCCCATCGTGCGGCCCGCGATGGGTAATGTCACGGCGGCCGGGCTCGGTGCGGCCGAGCACCCGTTGCTGGGCGCGACCGTCGCCCTCGGTGGCACGGACGGTGTGCTGCTCACCGGCCGTCTGTCGGCCCAGACCCACCCCTGGCTGGCCGATCACGCGGTACTCGACTCGATCCTGCTGCCCGGCACGGCGTTCCTTGAACTGGCGATCCGCGCGGGTGACCAGGTCGGCTGCGACCTGGTCGAGGAGCTGACGCTTGAGGCGCCGCTCGTCCTGCCCAGGAGCGGCACGGTGCGCGTGCAGGTGTGGGTCGGTGCGGAGGACGGATCGGGCCGGCGTGAGCTGACCCTTCACTCCAGCGTGGGTGACACCGATGACGGCCGTTCGTGGACCCGGCACGCCATCGGTGTGCTGCGGGCAGGCGGGCGCTCTGCGGGGGCTTCCCTGACCGAGTGGCCGCCCGCCGGTGCCGAGGCCGTGGACCTGGCCGGGTTCTACGAGCACATGGCCGACGGCGGGTTCGGCTACGGACCGGTGTTCCAGGGGTTGCGCGCGGCATGGCGACACGGTGGCGAGGTGTTCGCCGAGGTCGCGCTGCCCGAGGGCGTAGGAGCCGACGGATTCGGTCTCCACCCGGCGCTGCTGGACGCGGCGCTGCACGCCATCGGCCTGGCCGACGACGCCGACGGCGTAGGTCGGTTGCCGTTCGCGTGGTCGGGCGTGCGACTGCACGCCTCAGGCGCGGAGCTGCTGCGGGTACGGTTGACCCCCTCCGGGGCGGACCGGGTGGCGTTGACGGTCGCGGACGGGGCGGGCGCCCCGGTGGCCACGATCGACTCGCTGGTGATCCGACCGGTCTCGCAGGAGCAATTGGCGGATGACGATCTCGCCGACGCCCTGTTCGGTGTGGACTGGGTGCCGGTGGCGCTGCCCGACGGCGATCTCCCGACGACCGAGTGGACGGAACTGGAGACGCTCACGCCGTCGGTGGAGCTGCCCGACTTCGTCGTCCTGACCCGTCCGATCATGTCCGCGTCCCACCCCGTTTCCTCGGCGCACGAGGCGGCGCACTGGGCGCTCGACGCGGTCCAGACCTGGCTGACGGACGAGCGGTTCGACGCGGCCCGCCTGGTCGTGGTGACCGGCGGCGCGGTCGCCGTCTCGGACGACGAGGATGTACGGGACGTCGCGCAGGCCGCCGTGTGGGGCCTGGTGCGATCGGCCCAGTCGGAGAATCCGGACCGTATCGTGCTGGTCGACCTCGACGACGAAGTGGCCTCGCTCGACGCGTTGCCGTCCGCGTTGGCCACCGGTGAACCGCAGTTGGCGGTCCGCTCCGGCGCCGTCAGTGTGCCGCGGCTGGCCAGGGTTCGGCGGTCCGTGGTGGATGACCCCGGTTTTGGTTCGGGTGCGGTGCTGGTCACGGGTGCGACGGGCACGTTGGGTGGTCTGGTGGCCCGGCATCTGGTGGTGGAGCGGGGTGTGCGGAGTCTGCTGCTGGTCAGCAGGCGTGGCGCTGCGGCCGAGGGTGCCGGGGAGCTGCGTGATGAACTCGTGGCGCAGGGTGCCGAGGTGGTGTTCGCGGCGTGTGACGTGGCCGACCGGGAGGCCGTGGCGGCGCTGCTGGCCGAGCACCGGGTGACGGCCGTCGTGCACACCGCCGGTGTGCTGGACGACGGCACGATCGGTTCGCTGACCTCGGAGCGGATCGACACCGTGTTCCGGCCGAAGGTCGACGCGGCATGGAACCTCCACGAGCTGACCCGCGATCTGGACCTGTCGGCATTCGTGCTGTTCTCCTCCGCCTCCGGTGTGTTCGGTGGTCCGGGCCAGGGCAATTACGCGGCGGCCAACACGTTCCTGGACGCGCTCGCGCAGCACCGGCGCTTCGCCGGCCTGCCCGCCACGTCGCTGGCGTGGGGCCTGTGGGCCGAAGCCAGCGGGATGAGCGGCCAGCTCGACGAGGCCGATGTGAAGCGGATGAGCAGGGGCGGTCTGATCCCGCTCCGTACGGCCCAGGGGCTCGCCCTGTTCGACGCCGCGGGTTCGACCGGGCGTGCCGTGCTGGCGCCGGTGCCCCTGGATCTGCCCGCCCTGCACCGGCAGGCGCGTTCACACCCCGTGGCGCTCGTCCTGCGCGGTCTGGTGCGCGGCACGGCGCGCAGGGCAGTCGAGCGCGCGGCCGTCGCGGGCTCGGCGCTGGCCGAGTCGCTGGTGGGACTCACCGACGCCGAGCGGGAGAAGGTATTGCTGGACCTCGTGCTGGGGCATGTGGCCATGGTGCTGGGCCACAGCTCGGCGCACGCCATCGCGCCCGACCGCGCGTTCAGGGAACTCGGCTTCGACTCCCTCAGCGCTGTCGAGCTGCGCAACAACCTCAACGCGGTCACCGAGCTGCGCCTGCCCGCGACGTTGGTCTTCGACTACCCGACCCCCGAGGCGGTGGCCGCCTTCCTCGGCACCGAGCTCGCGGGTTCTCCGGTCGTCACGGTGGCGACCGCTCGCGCGGTGGCCACCGTGACCGACGAGCCGATCGCGATCGTCGGCATGAGCTGCCGCTATCCCGGCGGTGTGAACTCGCCCGAGGACCTGTGGCAGCTCGTGCTGAACGGTGTCGACGCCATCGGCGAGTTCCCCGGCAATCGCGGCTGGGACGTGGAGAGGCTGTACCACCCGGACCCGGAACACATGGGCACCTCCTACACGCGTGAAGGCGGCTTCCTGTACGACGCCGACCAGTTCGACCCGGCGTTCTTCGGGATCTCGCCGCGTGAGGCGCTGGCGATGGACCCGCAGCAGCGTCTGCTGCTGGAGACCTCGTGGGAGGCGTTCGAACGGGCGGGGATCGCCCCGGAGTCGGTGCGGGGCAGCGCGACCGGTGTGTTCGCGGGTCTGATGTACCACGACTACGCGGCGCGGCTGCGTTCCGTTCCGGAGGACGTGGAGGGCTATCTCGGCACCGGCGCCTCCGGCAGTGTCGCGTCCGGCCGCGTCGCCTACGTGCTGGGGCTTGAGGGCCCCGCGGTCACGGTGGACACGGCGTGCTCGTCGTCGCTGGTCGCCCTGCACATGGCGGTGCAGGCGCTGCGGTCCGGCGAGTGCGATATGGCGCTGGCCGGCGGCGTCGCCGTGATGGCCACCGCGGGCACGTTCGTCGACTTCAGCCGCCAGCGGGGTCTGGCCGCCGACGGTCGGTGCAAGTCGTTCTCCGACAGCGCGGACGGCACCGGCTGGGGCGAGGGCGTCGGCATGCTGCTCGTGGAGCGGCTGTCCGACGCCCGGCGCAACGGCCACCAGGTGCTGGCGGTGGTGCGGGGCTCGGCGATCAACCAGGACGGCGCGTCCAACGGCCTCACCGCGCCGAACGGCCCGTCGCAGCAGCGGGTCATTCGCCAGGCTCTGGCGAGTGCCGGGCTGACACCGTCCGAGGTGGACGCGGTGGAGGCGCATGGCACGGGTACGACGCTGGGTGACCCGATCGAGGCGCAGGCGCTGCTGGCCACCTATGGCCAGGACCGTGCCGGTGAGCCGCTGTGGCTCGGCTCGATCAAGTCGAACACCGGCCACACCCAGGCAGCGGCCGGGGTCGGCGGCATCATCAAGATGGTCATGGCGCTGCGGCACGGTGTGCTGCCACCGACCCTGCACGCCGACGAGCCCACGTCCCAGGTGGACTGGTCGGCCGGTGATGTCGAACTGCTGACGGAGGCCCGGCCCTGGCCGGAGACGGGCCGGCTGCGTCGTGCCGGTGTGTCGTCGTTCGGTGTGAGCGGCACGAACGCGCACACCATCATCGAGCACGCGCCGGGCGAGGACCGCCTTCCGGTTCCGGTTCCGGTTCCGGTTCCGGTCGACGGCGTCGCACCGTGGGTGTTGTCGGGCCGGAGCGTGGAAGCGCTGCGGGAGCAGGCGTCGCGGCTGCGGGAGCGTGTCGCGGGCGAGCCGGGGATCGGCGTGCTGGACGTCGCCTACTCACTGACGGCGACACGGTCCGCCTTCGACCACCGGGCCGTCGTCGTGGCGGACGACCGTGAGGCACTGCTGGACGGGCTCGCCGCACTGGCCGAGGAGCGTACGTTCCCCGGCCTGGTCACGGGGTCCGTCGCCGTCGGCGGTGTGGGTTTCCTGTTCTCGGGTCAGGGCTCGCAGCGGCTCGGGATGGGCCGTGAACTGTCCGAGCGTTTTCCGGTGTTCGCCGAGGCTCTGGACGCTGTACTGGACGAGTTCGGCCCGGCGGTACGTGAAGTCCTGTTCGGCGAGGACGCCGAGGCGCTGAACCAGACAGGTGTGACCCAGCCGGCGCTGTTCGCGGTCGAGGTCGCGCTGTTCCGACTGCTGGAGTCCTGGGGCATTCGACCCACCATGCTGGCCGGGCACTCGATCGGTGAGCTGGCCGCGGCGCACGTGGCGGGTGTGTGGTCGCCGGCCGACGCCGCTCGCGTTGTGTCGGCGCGCGGCGCGCTGATGCAGGCGCTGCCCGAGGGCGGCGCGATGGTCGCGATCCAGGCGTCCGAGGCGGAGGTCGCGCCGGACCTGCCCGACACCGTGGGTATCGCGGCGGTCAACGGTCCGCACTCGGTGGTGATTTCCGGTGTCGCCGCCGACGTGGAGACTGTTGCCGAGCGATGGCGTGAGACCGGGCGGAAGGTGACCCGGCTGCGCGTCAGCCACGCCTTCCACTCGCCGTTGATGGACCCGATGCTGGACGAGTTCCGCGCGGTGCTGGAGGGCGTGTCGTTCGAGGCGCCCACGATCCCGATCGTGTCAACGCTGACCGGCGCGCAGGCGACGGCCGAGGAGTTGGGTTCGCCGGATTACTGGGTGCGGCACGTACGGGAGTCGGTGCGGTTCGCCGACGCCGTCGAGACGCTGGTCGCCGAGGGCGCGGTCACGTTCGTCGAGATCGGGCCGGGCGGGACACTGTCGGCACTGGGCCAGGAGTCCGCGCCGGAAGCGATGTTCGTGCCGGCGCTGCGCGGCGATCGTCCGGAGGAGTCGGCGCTGATCTCCGCGGTGGCGCGGATGTCCACGCGGGGCGTACGGGTGGACTGGGAGGCGTTCTTCGCCGGTCGTGGCGCGCGTCGGGTGGATCTGCCGACGTACGCCTTCCAGCACCAGCGCTACTGGCTGGACGCCGGGGTCTCGGCCGGCGACCTGGACGCGGCGGGGCTCGGCTCGGCCGACCATCCGCTGCTCAGCGCGGTCGTCGACACGGCGGACTCGGACGGGCGGCTCTTCACGGGCCGGTTGTCCCTGGAGTCCCACCCGTGGCTGGCGGACCACGCGATCCAGGGCTCGGTCCTGTTGCCCGGCACGGCGTTCGCCGAGCTGGCGATCCGGGCCGGCGATCAGCTCGGCTGCGGCCTGGTCGAGGAGCTGACGCTGGAGGTGCCGCTCGTGCTGCCCGAGCGCGGCGGCGTCCGGGTGCAGGTACGAGTGGGTGTGCCGGACGAGTCCGGTCGTCGTCCTGTGACGGTGTACGCGCGGGACGATGACGCCGAGTTGTGGGTGCGGCACGCGAGTGGTGTGCTCGCGAGCGGTGGCGCCGACGAACCCTCGGTCGATGTCGGTGTCTGGCCGCCCGCCGGTGCCGAGACAGTGGACCTGAACGGGTTCTACGACCGGATGGCCGATGGCGGTTTCGGTTATGGGCCGGTGTTCCAGGGGCTGCGTGCGGCGTGGCGCAGTGGGGACGAGGTGTTCGCCGAGGTCGCGCTGCCCGAGGATGTGGGTGCGGATGGGTTCGGTCTGCATCCGGCGCTGCTGGACGCGGCGCTGCACGCCATTGGGCTGATGGGTGATTCCGACGGGCCCGGCAAGCTGCCGTTCTCGTGGTCGGGCATGCGGCTGCACGCCTCCGGTGCGACGGTGCTGCGGGTGCGGTTGGCGCCCGCGGGGTCGGACGGGGTGGCGCTGGCCGTGGCGGACGGGGCGGGTGCTCCGGTGGCCACGATCGACTCACTGGTCCTGCGACCGGTGTCGGCGACGCTGTCGCGGCAGGGATGGGAGTCGCTGTTCCGGCTGGACTGGGTGACCGCTTCGGCGTCCACCGGGAGCGCCGGCTCCGCGCCGGAGTTCGCGGCGGAGTTCGCGGACTGGGCCGCCGTGCGGGCGGCGCTGGACGCGGGGGAGTCGCTGCCCGACAACGTCGTGGTGCGGTGCTCCGAGTCGCGCGATGTGGCCGCCGTACGCCCGGAGGTGCTGGCCGCGCTGGAGCTGGTGCAAGGCTGGTTGGCCGACGACCGCTGTGCGGCCTCGCGGCTCGTGCTGGTGACCCGGGGCGCCGTCGCGGTCGGCCGTGAGGATGACGTGCCGGATCTGGCGGCGGCCGCGGTGTGGGGTCTGGTGCGGACGGCGCAGTCGGAGAACCCGGACCGCTTCGTACTGGTCGACATCGACGACGAGGACGGCTGGAGGCCGGCGCTGGCGACCGGGGAGCCCCAGGCCGTCGTGCGGGACGGACGGGTGTTCGTGGCCCGCCTGGCGCGGGTACGGCCGGAGGCCGGCACCGACCAGGCGTTCGGGCCGGACAGTTCGGTCCTGGTGACGGGCGCGTCGGGTGCGCTGGGCGGTCTGGTCGCCCGGCACCTCGTCGGCGGCCACGGGGTCGGGCGGCTGGTGCTGGCGAGCAGGCGCGGTCAAGTGGGCGGCCTGTACGACGAGTTGGTCGGACTCGGTGCCGAGGTCACCGTGGCCGCCTGCGACGTCGCGGACCGGGACGCGGTGGCTGCGCTGCTGGCCGAGCACCCGGTGACCGCTGTCGTGCACACCGCCGGTGTGCTGGACGACGGCACGATCGGTTCGCTGACTCCGGATCAGGTCGACGCCGTGTTCCGGCCGAAGGTCGACGCGGCGTGGCATCTGCACGAGCTGACCCGTGATCTGGACCTGTCGGCGTTTGTGCTGTTCTCCTCGGTGGCCGGCACTCTCGGCGGTCCGGGCCAGGGCAACTACGCGGCGGCGAACACGTTCCTGGACGCACTGGCACAGCACCGCCGTACCCAGGGCCTGCCCGCGACATCGCTGGCATGGGGCCTGTGGGCGGACGGCATGGGTGCTCGGGTGGCACAGTCCGCCTCCACCGGTCTGTCGGCGGAGGAGGGGGTCGCGCTCTTCGACGCCGCGGTCTGCGGGACCGATCCGGTCGTCGTACCGATGCGGCTCGACCCGAAGGCCGTACGGGAACTCCCGCTGGTGCCACCGGTGTTCAGCGGTCTGGTCCGGACGACCAGCCGCAGGGCGGCGGGGAGCGGCGCCGACCCGGTCGCCGCGCTGCGGAACCGGCTGGCACCGCTGGCCGGGGCCGAGCGCGACCGGATACTGCTCGACCTCGTCCGTACCCAGGCCGCCGCGGTGCTCGGCCACTCCGGGCCGGAGGCGGTCGCGTCCGGCCAGGCGTTCACCGAGCTGGGTTTCGACTCGCTGACCGCCGTCGACCTGCGTAACCGACTGGGCGCGGCCACCGGGCTGCGCCTGCCCGCCACGCTGGTCTTCGACTACCCGACCCCCACGGCGCTCGCCGCGTTCGTCGGCGCCGAGTTCGCGGGCGCGCCCGTCGTCCCGGCGACCACCGGTACGGCCGTGGCCGTGGCCGTGACCGACGAGCCGATCGCGATCGTCGGCATGAGCTGCCGCTACCCCGGCGACGTCCGCTCGCCCGAGGACCTGTGGCGGCTGGTCGCCGACGGAGCCGAGGGCATCACACTGTTCCCGACCGAGCGCGGATGGGACACGGACGAGCTCTACGACCCGTCGGGCGAACGGGTCGGCAGCTCTTACACCCGTGAGGGCGGCTTCCTGCACGACGCCGACCTGTTCGACCCGGCGTTCTTCGGCATCTCTCCCCGGGAGGCGCTGGCGATGGATCCGCAGCACCGGCTGCTGCTGGAGACCTCCTGGGTGGCGTTCGAGCGGGCCGGCATCGACCCCAGGTCATTGCGGGGGAGCGCGACCGGTGTGTTCGCGGGCGTGATGTACCACGACTACGCCAGCCAACTGCACGGCGTGCCGAAGAGTGTCGAGGGCTATCTCGGTACGGGCAACGCGGGCAGCGTCGCGTCCGGCCGGGTGTCCTACACGTTCGGCCTCGAAGGCCCCGCGATGACCGTGGACACGGCGTGCTCGTCGTCGCTCGTCGCGCTGCATCTGGCGGCGCAGGCGCTGCGGTCGGGCGAGTGCTCGCTCGCCCTCGCGGGTGGCACCACCGTCATGTCGACACCCTCCGCGTTCATCGACTTCAGCCGCCAGCAGGGCCTGTCGCCGGACGGCCGGTGCCGCTCGTTCTCGGACGACGCCAATGGGACCGGCTGGGGCGAGGGCGTCGGGATGCTCGTGCTGGAGCGGTTGTCGGACGCCGAGCGCAACGGTCACCAGGTGCTGGCGGTGATCCGTGGTTCGGCGGTGAACCAGGACGGCGCGTCCAACGGACTCACCGCGCCGAACGGTCCGTCGCAGCAACGCGTGATTCGTCAGGCGCTGGCGAGCGCGGGCCTGTCCCCGTCGGATGTGGACGCTGTGGAGGCGCACGGGACCGGTACGACGCTGGGTGACCCGATCGAGGCGCAGGCGCTGCTCGCCACCTACGGGCGGGACCGGGCGGGCGAGCCGCTGTGGCTGGGCTCGCTGAAGTCCAACATCGGTCACACCCAGGCCGCCGCCGGTGTGGGTGGCGTCATCAAGATGGTGATGGCGATGCGGCACGGTGTGCTGCCGAAGACGCTGCACGTCGGCGAGCGCTCCCGGAACGTCGACTGGTCGGCGGGTGCGGTGGAGCTGCTGACCGAGGCGCGGCCGTGGCCCGAGACGGACCGCCCCCGGCGGGCGGGTGTGTCGTCCTTCGGCTTCAGCGGTACCAACGCGCACGTCATCATCGAGGCCACGCCGGACGTCGACGCGCCGCGTGTTCCCGAGGCCGAGGCGCCGCTCGGTCCCTGGCTGGTCTCCGGCCGTACCGAGAGCGCCTTGCGCGACCAGGCGGTGCGGCTGCGCGACCACCTGACCGCCCGGCCCGGCCTCGACCCGGCGGACATCGCCCGTGCGCTCGCGACGTCGCGGGCCGACTTCGAGCACCGGCTCGCCGTCGTCGGCCGGGACGTCACCGACTTGGTGACCGGGCTCTCCGACATCGTCGAGGGCCGGCTGGCCGCCGGGTCCCTACGAGGTGTCGCCGACGAGCACAGGGTGGGTTTCCTGTTCTCGGGACAGGGGTCGCAGCGCCTCGGGATGGGGCGTGAACTGTCCGAGCGTTTCCCGGTGTTCGCTGACGCCCTGGACGCTGTACTGGGCGAGTTCGGCCCGGAGGTGCGTGAAGTCCTCTTCGGCGAGGACGCCGAGGCGCTGAACGAGACGGGGGTGACGCAGCCGGCGCTGTTCGCGGTCGAGGTGGCGTTGTTCCGGTTGCTGGAGTCGTGGGGTGTCCGGCCGGATGTGCTGGCGGGCCATTCGATCGGTGAGCTGGCCGCGGCGCACGTAGCGGGTGTGTGGTCGTTGGCCGACGCGGTCAAGGTGGTGTCGGCGCGTGGTGCGTTGATGCAGGCGCTGCCCGAGGGCGGTGCGATGGCCGCGATCCAGGCGTCCGAGGCGGAGGTTGCCCCGGACCTGCCCGACACCGTGGGTATCGCGGCGGTCAACGGTCCGAACTCGGTGGTGGTTTCGGGTGTGGCCGCCGATGTGGAGGTGGTCGCGGAGCGGTGGCGTGAGGCAGGCCGTAAGACGACCCGGCTCCGTGTCAGCCACGCGTTCCACTCGCCGTTGATGGAGCCGATGCTGAACGAGTTCCGCGCGGTGCTGGAGGGCGTGTCGTTCGAGGCGCCCACGATCCCGATCGTGTCCACATTGACCGGTGCGCAGGTGACGGCCGAGGAGCTGGGTTCGCCGGAGTACTGGGTGCGCCACGTACGGGAGTCGGTGCGGTTCGCCGACGCCGTGGTCGCCACCGGAGCGGACGTCCTCGTCGAGATCGGACCCGGTGGCGTGCTGTCGGCGCTGGGTCAGGAGTCCCTGCCGGACGCGGCGTTCGTCCCGGTGCTGCGCGGGGACCGGACGGAGGACGGCGCCCTCATGACCGCGCTCGCCGAGTTGCATGTGCGGGGCGTACACGTCGACTGGGCCGCCTACTTCGCGGGCAGCGGCGCACGACGGGTGGATCTGCCGACGTACGCCTTCCAGTACCAGCGGTTCTGGCCTGACACGAGCGTGCGGCCCGCCACCGACGCGACCGGGCTCGGGCTCGGTTCCGCCGATCACCCGCTGCTGGGTGCGGCGGTCGCCCCGGCGGACGAGGACACCGTCCTGTTCACCGGCAGGCTGTCGCGGCGGACGCACCCGTGGCTGGCCGATCACGCCATCCAGGGTTCGGTGCTGCTGCCCGGTACGGCGTTCCTGGAGCTGGCGGTGCGTGCGGGTGATCAGGTCGGGTGCGACCTGGTCGAGGAGCTGACGCTGGAGGCGCCGCTCGTCCTGGCCGAGAACGGCTCGGTGCGGGTGCAGGTGCGGGTCGGTGTGCCGGACGAGTCCGGTCGGCGTCCCGTGACGGTGCACGCGCGGGACGACGACGGCGATCTGTGGGTGCGGCACGCGAGTGGTGTGCTCGCGAGCGGTGGCGCCGACGTACCGTCGGCCGATGTCGGTGTCTGGCCGCCAGCCGGGGCGCGGGCCGTGGACCTGGACGGGCTCTACGACCGGATGGCCGATGGCGGTTTCGGTTATGGGCCGGTGTTCCAGGGGCTGCGTGCGGCGTGGCGCAGTGGGGACGAGGTGTTCGCCGAGGTCGCGCTGCCCGAGGGTGTGGGTGTGGATGGGTTCGGTCTGCATCCGGCGTTGCTGGACGCGGCGCTGCACGCCATCGGACTGATGGGCGACGCGGATGCTCCCGGCAGGTTGCCGTTCTCATGGTCGGGTGCGCGGCTGCACGCTTCGGGTGCGACGGCGTTGCGGGTGCGGTTGGCGCCCGCGGGGTCGGACGGGGTGGCGCTGGCCGTGGCGGACGGGGCGGGTGCTCCGGTGGCCACGATCGACTCACTGGTGCTGCGACCGGTGTCGGCGGGTTCGCTGGGGTCGGCGCGGAGGCATGAGTCGCTGTTCCGGCTGGACTGGGTGACCGCTTCGGCGTCGGCCGGGGGTGCCGGTTCCGTCGCGGAGTTCGCGGACTGGGCCGCTGTGCGGTCGGCGCTGGACGCGGGGGAGTCGCTGCCGGAGAACGTCGTGGTGCGGTGTGCCGGGTCGCGCGATGTGGCCGCGGTACGCCGGGAGGTGCTGGCCGTTCTGGAGCTGGTGCGGGGCTGGTTGGCCGACGACCGCTGTGCGGCGTCGCGGCTGGTGCTGGTGACGCGCGGTGCGGTGGCGGTCGGGGCCGGGGAGGATGTGCCGGATCTGGCGGCGGCCGCGGTGTGGGGTCTGGTGCGGACGGCGCGGTCGGAGAACCCGGACCGCTTCGTACTCGTGGACATCGACGACGAGGACGGCTGGAAGCCGGCCATCGCCGGCACGGAACCCGAGCTGGCCCTGCGGGCCGGTGGGTTGTTCGTGCCGAGGCTTGTGCGTGCGGGTGCGGTGGAGTCGGAGGGGCCCGATTTCGGTGTGGGGCCGGTGCTGGTGACCGGTGCGAGCGGGATGCTCGGTGGTTTGGTGGCGCGGCATCTGGTGGTGCGGCACGGGGTGCGGCGGCTGGTGCTGGCGAGCAGGCGCGGTCAAGTGGGCGCCCTGCACGACGAGTTGGTCGGACTCGGTGCCGAGGTCGTCGTGGCGGCCTGTGATGTGGCGGACCGGGACGCGGTGGCGGCGCTGCTGGCCGAGCACCCCGTGACGGCCGTCGTGCACACCGCCGGTGTGCTGGACGACGGCACGATCGGTTCGCTGACCCCGGATCAGGTCGACACGGTGTTCCGGCCGAAGGTCGACGCGGCGTGGCATCTGCATGAGCTGACCCGTGACCTGGACCTGTCGGCGTTCGTGCTGTTCTCCTCCGCCGCGGGCACGCTGGGCAATCCCGGCCAGGCCAACTACGCGGCGGCCAACGCGTATCTCGACGCGCTCGCCCGGCACCGGCGTACTCAGGGCCTGCCCGCGACGTCGCTGGCATGGGGCCTGTGGGCCGGCGAGGACGGGATGGGCGCCCGGATGGCCGGGACCGGGGCCCTGGGCCTCTCCACCGAGGAGGGGCTCGAGCTGTTCGACGCGGTGGCCGTGGGCGTGGATCCGGTTGTCGTGCCGATGCGGCTCGACCTGCGGGCCATACGGGAACTCCCGGTCGTGCCACCGCTGTTCAGTGGTCTCGTGCGTACGACGACCCGCAGGGCGGCGGACACCGGGACCGACCCGGCTGCCGCGCTGCTGGACCGGCTGGCGGCGCTGCCGAAGACCGAACGGACGTCCGCCCTGGTGGAGGTGGTGTGCACGCATGTCGCCGCTGTGCTGGCGCTTCCCGGTCCCGGGGCGGTCGACGAGCGGCGCGCCTTCACCGAGCTGGGCTTCGACTCGCTGACCGCCGTCGAGCTGCGCAACCGACTGGGCGCGGCCACCGGGCTGCGTCTGCCCGCCACCCTGATATTCGACTACCCGACCCCGCTCGACCTGGTCGGCCTCCTCTCGGAAGGGCTTGTGGTCGACGAGCCCGGTGGTGTGGCGCCGCTGCTCGCCGAGTTGAGCCGTATCGAGGCGAGCCTCGCCTCGATCGAGCGCGGCGACGACGAGGACGACCGGATCGGCGCCCGCCTGTCGGCGTTGCTGGCCGTGTGGCGCGACAGTCGTGCCGACGCCGCCGCGGAGGCGTCCGACGATCTCGACGACGCGACCGACGACCAGGTGTTCGAGCTCCTTGGTAAAGAGTTCGGTATCTCCTAGGGCGTGTATCGAAAGTAGCGCCGTCCGCCCTCAGGGCGGGGCTCGCGGCGTCCGGTGCGTGCGATCGCAAGGCGGAGGATCGTCCTCGTACTGGACGTACTTGGACGACTCCGACAACGCGGCGAGCGTGCGTGCCGGGCGTCGCGAGCCAGGCGGGACTTTCGATACACGCCCTACCGCCCGACCACCCCACTGGCTCGACGTTCCCTGGAGTAGAGACGGCATGGACAACGAGGACAAGCTCCGTTATTTCCTGAAGCGGGTCACCGCCGACCTGCGTGAGACACGCCGGCGGTTGCGCGAGGTCGAGGACGGTGAGCAGGAGCCGATCGCGATCATCGGGATGAGCTGCCGCTACCCCGGCGACGTGCACTCACCCGAGGACCTGTGGGAGCTGGTCGCGAACGGTCGCGACGGTGTGACGGCCTTCCCCACCGACCGGGGCTGGGGCGATGTCGAGCTGTCCGACCCCGAGGACCCGGAGCGCGTGTTCCTCACCGAGGGCGGATTCCTGCACGACGCGGCCGAGTTCGACCCCGGCGTGTTCGGGATCTCGCCGCGCGAGGCGCTGGCGATGGACCCGCAGCAGCGGCTGCTGCTGGAGACCTCGTGGGAGGCGTTCGAGCGGGCCGGGATCGACGCGTCGTCGCTGCGCGGCAGCAGGACGGGCGTGTTCGCGGGTGTGATGTACCACGACTACGTGTCGCGGCTGCGGTCGGTGCCGGAGGGGCTGGACGGCTTCCTCGGCACCGGCAGCTTCGGCAGCGTCGCCTCCGGCCGGGTGTCGTACACGTTCGCGTTGGAGGGGCCCGCCGTCACGGTGGACACCGCCTGTTCGTCCTCCCTGGTCACGCTGCATCTGGCGGCCCAGGCGCTGCGGTCGGGCGAGTGTTCGCTCGCCCTCGCGGGCGGTGTCACCGTGATGGCGACCCCGAACACGTTCATCGGTTTCAGCAAGCAGCGCGGCCTCGCCGCGGACGGCCGGTGCAAGTCGTTCTCCGACAGCGCCGACGGCACCGGCTGGGGTGAGGGCGCCGGGATGCTGCTGCTGGAGCGGCTGTCGGACGCCCGGCGCAACGGCCACCAGGTGCTGGCGGTCGTACGCGGTTCCGCGGTGAACCAGGACGGGGCGTCGAACGGCCTCACCGCGCCCAACGGCCCGTCCCAGCAACGGGTGATCCGGCAGGCGCTGGACAGCGCCGGACTGACCCCGGCCCAGGTCGACGCGGTCGAGGCGCACGGCACCGGTACGACGCTGGGTGACCCGATCGAGGCGCAGGCGCTGCTGGCCACCTACGGCAAGGACCGCGCCGGTGAACCGCTGTGGCTCGGGTCCCTGAAGTCCAACATCGGCCACACCCAGGCCGCTTCGGGCGTCGCCGGCGTCATCAAGATGGTCATGGCGATGCGGCACGACATGCTGCCGCGGACGCTGCACGTCGGCGAGCGCTCCCGGCATGTCGACTGGTCGGCCGATGCCGTGGAACTGCTGACCGAGGCGCGGCCGTGGCCGGCGACGGGGCAGCCGCACCGGGCGGCGGTGTCGTCGTTCGGTATCAGCGGCACCAACGCCCATGTCGTCCTCGAACAGGCTCCCGCCGTGGACCCCGACGACGACCCGGCCGAGCCCGTCGACCCCGTCCTGGCCGACGCGGTGCCATGGGTACTGTCCGGCAACGACCCCGCCGCGCTGCGCGATCGTGCCGCCGCTCTCCTGTCCCACCTGGACGGGCGCGACGCGTCGGCGGCGGACATCGGCTACTCGCTCGCCCTGACCAGGACCGCGCTGGAGCACAGGGCCGCCGTCGTCGGCGCCGACCGCGCGGAGCTGCTGCGCGGGCTCGCGGCCCTGGCCGCCGGCGGCGAGGCGGCGAACCTGGTGCGCGGCACGGTGGGCACACGCGGCAAACTCGCGTTCCTGTTCAGCGGACAGGGCAGCCAGCGGGTGGGCATGGGCCGCGAACTGTACGGGGAATTCCCCGTGTTCGCGCACGCGCTGGACGAGATCTGCGCCGGCCTTGACCCGCATCTGGACCGGCCGCTGCGGGACGTGCTCTTCGCCGAGCAGGGCACCGAGGCCGCCGCCCTGCTCGACCTGACCACCTACACGCAGCCCGCGCTGTTCGCGATCGAGGTGGCGCTGTTCCGTCTCGTCACGGCATGGGGCCTCGCCCCGCAGTTCCTCGCGGGCCACTCCATCGGGGAGCTGGCGGCGGCGCATGTGTCGGGCGTGTTCTCCCTCGCCGACGCGTGCGCGCTGGTCGCCGCCCGTGGCAGGCTGATGGGCGCGCTGCCCGAGGGCGGAGCGATGCTGTCGCTGCGCGCGGACGAGGACACCGTCCGCCGCCTGGTCGCCGAGCACGGCGGCGCGGTGGATGTCGCGGCGGTCAACGGCCCCGAGTCCACGGTGGTCGCGGGCGACGCCGACGCCGTGGCCGTCATCGACAGCGCGTGGCGGGAACGCGGCGGGAAGAGCCGCTACCTGCGGGTCAGCCACGCGTTCCACTCGCCGCACGTGGACGCCGTGCTGGACGACTTCCGCGCCGTCGCCCGGACCGTCTCCTACGGGAGCCCGGCGATCCCGATCGTGTCCACCCTGACCGGCGCCGTGCTGGCCCCGGAGCAGGCGCGCGACCCGGAGCACTGGGTGCGCCATGTCCGCGAGGCGGTGCGGTTCCTCGACGGTGCCCGGTGCCTGCGCGATCAGGGCGTCACGCACTTCCTGGAGCTGGGCCCGGACGCGGTACTGACCGCGATGGGCCGTGACTGCGTCGACGAGGGCGCGCTGCTGGTGGCCGGGTCGCGTGCGAACCGGCCCGAGGGCGCCACGCTCACCTCGGCGGTCGCCGCACTGCACGTGCGGGGCGTCGCCCTCGACTGGCAGGCGGTGTTCGCGGGACGCGGCGCCCGGCGGATCGACCTGCCCACGTATCCGTTCCAGCGCACCAGCTTCTGGCTGGACGCGGGCGCGCACACGTGGGACGTGGCCTCGGTGGGCCTGCGGCCCGCCGACCACCCGCTGCTGGGCGCCGCCGTCACCCTGGCGGACGAGGAGGGTGCCCTGCTCACCGGCAGGCTCTCCCTGCCCACCCACCCGTGGCTGGCCGACCACACGGTCGGGGGCGTGGTCCTCGTGCCGGGCGCCGCGTTCGTGGAGCTGGCGATCAGAGCGGGCGACCAGGTCGGGCTCGATCACATCGAGGAGCTGACGCTGGCGGCGCCGCTGGTCCTGCCGGAGGACGGCGCGGTGCGGCTCCAGGTGTCCATCGGGGCGCCGGACGAGTCCGGGCGCCGCGCGCTGAGCGCCTACTCGCGGGCCGACGACGCGCCCGACGATCAGCCGTGGACGCGGCACGCCTTCGGCACGCTCGCGGCGGGCGAGGCGCTCCCGGCCACCGGTGGGGACGCCTGGCCGCCCGCGGGGGCCGAGCGGATCGACATCGAGGGCCGTTACGACGACCTCGCCGCGTCGGGACTCGGCTACGGGCCCGCGTTCCGCGGCCTGCGCGCCGCGTGGCGGCGGGGCGACGAGGTGTTCGTCGAGGTGGAACTGCCCGACAGCGACACTGCGGGCTCCTTCGGGATGCACCCCGCGCTGCTCGACTCCGCGCTGCACGCCATCGGGCTCGGCGGCTTCGTCGCCGACGCGGAGCGGCTGCACCTGCCGTACTCCTGGCGTGGCGTGCGGCTGCACAGCAGCGGCGCGTCCGCGCTGCGGGGACGGCTGTCCCCGGCGGGCGCCTCGGGCGTCGCGATCGCCCTGGCCGACGGCACGGGCGCGCCCGTCATCTCGGTCGAGGCACTGTCGCTGCGGCCTCTGGCGGCGGAGGGGCTGGGGGGCGACCGGCTGGACTCGCTGTTCCGGGTCGACTGGTCGCCCGTACGGCCCGCCGTCTCCGCCCCCGCCCGCTGGGCGGTCCTGGGGGACGGGCTCGGCCGGGTGGAGACCTCCGGTCCGGCCCGCGCGTATCCGGACCTGGCCGCGCTGGCGCGGGACGAGGTGCCGGACCTCGTGTTCGCCCCCGTGCCCTCGGCCGAGGGCACGGCGGAGGCGACACACCGGGCGCTGGCGCTGGTAAGGGGCTGGCTCGCCGATGACCGGCTGAGCTCGGCGCGGCTGGTGTTCGTCACCGCCGGCGCGGTTTCGGCGGGCGCCGACGAGGACGTCACCGACCTGGCCAACGCGCCCGTGTGGGGCCTTGTGCGCGCCGCGCAGTCCGAGCACCCCGGGCGGTTCGTGCTCGTCGATGTCGACGGGTCGGCGGCCTCGGTACACGCCCTGCCGGGCGCCGTCGCCGCCGGTGAACCTCAACTGGCGCTGCGTGCCGGTGAGTTGTTCGTGCCGAGGCTTGTGCGTGCGCGCGCGGTGGAGTCGGAGGGGCCCGGTTTCGGTGCGGGTCCGGTGCTGGTGACCGGTGCGAGCGGGATGCTCGGTGGTCTGGTGGCGCGGCATCTGGTGGTGCGGCACGGGGTGCGACGGCTGGTGCTGGCGAGCAGACGCGGCCATGTGGGCGGCCTGCGTGACGAGTTGGTCGGACTCGGCGCCGAGGTCACTGCCGTCGCCTGTGATGTGGCCGATCGGGACGCGGTGGCGGCGCTGCTGGCCGAGCACCCCGTGACGGCCGTCGTGCACGCGGCGGGTGTCCTGGACGACGGTGTGATCGAGTCGCTCACCCCGGAGCGGATCGACACCGTGTTCCGGCCGAAGGTCGACGCGGCGTGGCACCTCCACGAGCTGACCCGTGACCTGGACCTGTCGGCGTTCGTACTGTTCTCCTCCGCCGCCGGCACGTTCGGCAACGCCGGCCAGGCCAACTACGCGGCGGCCAACGCGTATCTCGACGCCCTCGCCCAGCACCGGCGCGCCGGCGGCCTGCCCGCGACGTCGCTCGCGTGGGGCCTGTGGGCGGACGCGAGCGGCATGACCGACGAACTGGCCGCGGCCGACCGCGGCCGACTCTCGCGTGCCGGTGTCGCCGCGCTGTCCGCCGGGGAGGGGCTGCGGCTGTTCGACGCCGCCATCGCCCTGCCGTCGGCCGTGGCCGTGCCCATGCGACTGGACCTGGCGCCGCTGCGGGCGCGCCCCGAGGCCGTCCCCGCGCTGCTGCGCGCGCTGGTGCGCACGGCGCGCCCAGGGGCCGCGAAGCCCGACGGGAGCCTGGCGGCGCGCATATCGGCGCTCCCGGAGGACGAACGTCTGCCGCTGCTCCTCGATCTCGTGCGCACGTGCGTCGCCGCCGTGCTCGGCCACGCGTCCGCGGCAGAGGTGGAACCGGAGCGGGCGTTCGGCGAACTCGGCTTCGACTCGCTCACCGCGGTCGAGCTGCGCAACCGGCTCGACGCGGCCACCGGGCTGCGGCTGCCCGCGACGCTGGTCTTCGACTACCCGACGCCGCTGGTGCTCGCGGGCCATCTGCGCGCCACGCTGCTCGGCGGCGACGACGCGCGGACGACGGTCGGCAGGGTGGCCGTTGCCGAGGACGAGCCGATCGCCATCGTCGGCATGAGCTGTCGCTACCCCGGTGGGGTGCGCTCGCCGGAGGACCTGTGGCGACTGGTCGCCGAGGGCCGTGACGCGGTGTCCGACTTCCCGGACGACCGGGGCTGGGACGTGGAGTCGCTCTACGACCCGGACCCCGAGCACACCGGCACCAGCAGCGTCCGACGGGGTGGTTTCCTCTACGACGCCGCCGAGTTCGACCCGGCGTTCTTCGGCATGTCGCCGCGCGAGGCGCTGGCGGTCGACCCGCAGCAGCGGCTGCTGCTGGAGACCTCCTGGGAGGCGCTGGAACGGGCCGGGATCGAGCCGAAGTCGTTGCGGGGCAGCGCGACCGGCGTGTTCGCGGGAGTGATGTACAACGACTACGCCGCCCGGCTCCGGCGCGCTCCGGAGGGTTTCGAGGGCCAGCTCGGCTTCGGCAGCTCGGGCAGCGTCGCCTCGGGACGCGTGTCCTACGTACTCGGTCTCGAAGGCCCGGCGATGACGATAGACACGGCGTGCTCGTCGTCGCTCGTCGCGCTGCATCTGGCGGCTCAGGCCCTGCGCTCCGGCGAGTGCTCGCTGGCGCTGGCGGGCGGTGTGACGGTGATGTCCAGCCCGGCGGCCTTCGTGGAGTTCAGCAGGCAGCGTGGGCTGGCCCCGGACGGCCGCTGCAAGGCGTTCTCCGCCGACGCGGACGGCACCGGCTGGGGTGAAGGGGTCGGCATGCTGGTGGTGGAGCGGCTGTCGGACGCCCGGCGCAACGGTCACCGGGTGCTGGCGGTCGTACGCGGTTCGGCGATCAACCAGGACGGCGCGTCCAACGGCCTCACCGCGCCGAACGGTCCGTCGCAGCAGCGGGTCATCCATCAGGCGCTCGCGAGTGCCGGGTTGTCCCCGTCGGACGTGGACGCGGTGGAGGCGCACGGGACCGGTACGACGCTGGGTGACCCGATCGAGGCGCAGGCGCTGCTGGCCACCTACGGCCAGGACCGTGCCGGTGAGCCGCTGTGGCTCGGGTCGCTGAAGTCGAACGTCGGCCACACGCAGGCCGCGGCCGGTGTCGCGGGTGTGATCAAGATGGTCATGGCGATGCGGCACGGCGTGCTGCCGCGCACCCTGCATGTCTCCGAGCGCTCCCCGCACGTGGACTGGTCCGCGGGCGCGGTCGACGTGCTGACGGAGGCCCGGCCCTGGACGGTGGCGGGCCGGCCGCGGCGGGCGGGCGTCTCGTCGTTCGGTGTGAGCGGGACGAACGCGCACACCATCATCGAGCAGGCCCCGGACACCGAGGAGTCCGCTCCCGCCGGTGCGTCCGCGCCGGTCGACGGTGTCATGCCGTGGGTGCTGTCCGCGCGTCACGCGGAGGCGTTACGGGATCAGGCGATCCGGCTGCGGGAGCACGTCGCGGCTGACCCGGGGGCCGGAGTGGTCGACATCGGCTACTCGCTGGCGACGACGCGTTCGGCATTCGACCACCGGGCCGTTGTCATCGGTGGCGACCGCGAGGCACTGCTGGACGGGCTCACCGCTCTGGCCGAGGCGCGCCCTTTCCCCGGCCTGGTCGAAGGGTCCGTCGCCGTGGGCGGTGTCGGATTCCTGTTCTCGGGTCAGGGGTCGCAGCGGCTCGGCATGGGCCGTGAACTGTCCGAGCGGTTCCCGGTGTTCGCCGGGGCGTTGGACGAGGTGCTGGGCGAGTTCGACCCGGCCGTGCGCGACGTGCTGTTCGGTGACGATGCCGACGCCCTGCACCGGACCGGCGTGACGCAACCCGCGCTGTTCGCGGTCGAGGTGGCGTTGTTCCGGCTCTTGGAGTCGTGGGGTGTCCGGCCGGATGTGCTGGCCGGACACTCGATCGGCGAGCTGGCCGCGGCGCACGTGGCGGGTGTGTGGTCGCTCGCTGATGCTTCGAAGGTGGTGTCGGCTCGTGGTGCGCTGATGCAGGCGCTGCCCGAAGGCGGTGCGATGGCGGCGATCCAGGCGTCCGAGGCCGAGGTCGCGCCAGGGCTGCCCGACACCGTGGGCATCGCGGCGGTCAACGGCCCGAACTCGGTGGTCGTCTCCGGTGTCGCCGCCGACGTGGAGGTGCTGGCGGAGCTGTGGCGTGAGGGCGGTCGCAAGGTGACCGGACTCCGCGTCAGCCACGCGTTCCACTCGCCGTTGATGGAGCCGATGCTCGACGAGTTCCGTCAGGTGCTGGAAGGCGTGTCCTACGAGGCGCCCACCATCCCTCTCGTGTCGACGCTGATCGGTGCGCGGGCGAGCGCCGAGGAACTCGCCTCGCCGGAGTACTGGGTGCGGCACGTACGGGAGTCGGTGCGCTTCGCCGACGCCGTCGGCACGCTCGTGGCCGAGGGTGTGGCGACCTTCGTCGAGATCGGACCGGGCGGGACACTGTCCGCGCTGGGCCAGGAGTCCGCGCCCGACGCGGTCTTCGTACCGGCGCTGCGCGGCGATCGCCCGGAGGAATCCGCGTTGGTCTCCGCCGTGGCGCGGCTGGGCACGAGGGGCGTACGGGTGGACTGGACGAGGCTGCTCCCCGGCGGGCGTTCGGTCCCGCTCCCGACGTACGCGTTCCAGCGCAGGCGCTACTGGCTGGACGCGCCGCGTGATCTCCGTATCGACGAAGCCGCCGGCGGTCTGGGCCTGGCGGGCGCGGACCACCCGCTGCTCGGCGCCGCCGTGGACCTCGCCGACGGTCAGGGCCTCGTATGCACCGGCAGGTTGGGTACGGACACCCACCCGTGGCTCGCCGATCACGCCGTCTCGCAGGCGATCCTCCTGCCGGGCACGGCATTCGTGGAGCTCGCGCTCGCCGCGGGCGGCAGGCTCGGCCTCGACGAGGTGGACGAACTGACCCTGGCCGCACCGCTGGTGCTGCCCGAACGCGGCGGCGTGCGACTGCGGGTGACGGTCGGCGGCGACGACGGCTCCGGCCGCCGGACGCTGAGTATCGACTCCTGCCCGGACGACCCGGTCGCCGACACCGACTGGACCCGGCACGCCACCGGCTTCCTCACCACCGGAGCCCCCACTCACCCGGCCGCGATCACACAATGGCCGCCCGCTGGAGCCGAACCCGTCGACGTGGAAGGACTCTACGACGGGCTCGCGGGGGCCGGGTTCGGATACGGGCCCGCCTTCCAGGGCCTCAGGGCGGCATGGCGCGGCGAGGACGCCGTGTACGCCGAGATCGAGTTGGACGAGGCCCAGCACCGGGACGCCGCGTCGTTCGGCGTCCACCCGGCGCTGCTCGACGCCGCGCTGCACGCCTGCACACTCGGCGACCTCGTCGAGGACGCCGGTCGGCCCCGGCTGCCGTTCTCCTGGAGCGGGGTCCGGTGGCACGCGACCGGTGCCACCACGGCGCGGGTACGGGTCACGCCGGCCGGGCCCGACGCCGTCTCCCTGGACCTGACCGACGTACAGGGACACCCCCTGGCGACGGTCGCATCCCTGGTCCTGCGGCCGATCGCCGCGGACCAATGGGGTGCGCGCCACCGCGATTCACTGTTCCGGTTGGAGTGGGTGGCCGCACAGACCCGTGCGGCCGCCCCCGCTCCTTCCCGCGGTTGCGCTCTTATCGGCCCGGACGACCTGAAGGTCGGCGCGGGTCTCGCCGCGACGGGCATGGCCGTCGAGGAATACGGCGATCTCGCGGCACTCGCCGAGGCCGAGGCCGGGGTGCCCGGGCTGGTCGTCGTCCCGTGCGTCGAGGACGGCTCGGGGCCGGTCCCCGCCGCCCGTAGCGCCGCCCTCCGCGCGCTGCGGCTGGCCCAGGAGTGGCTGGCCGACGACCGGTTCCTCGACTCCCGCCTCGTCTTCGTGACCCGCTGGGCCGTCGCGACCGGGCCGGACGAGGACGTGCCCAATGTCGCCAACGCGACGGTGTGGGGCCTGATCCGGTCGGCACAGTCCGAGAACCCCGACCGGTTCGCGTTGGTCGACGTGGACGTGCACGACGCGTCCTGGGCGGCGCTGCCCGCCGTATTCGCCGGTTCCGAGCCCCAGGTGGCGGTGCGCGCCGGTGACCCGCTGGTGCCGCGCCTGGCACCGTCCCGACCGTCGACGGCGGAGTCCCCGGTCGAGTTCGCGCCCGGTGGCACCGTCCTGGTGACCGGGGCCACCGGCACGCTGGGCGGCCTTGTCACCCGGCACCTGGTGACCGGCCATGGCGTCCGGCACCTGCTGCTGGCCAGCCGCAGTGGCGCCGCCGCGCCCGGCGCCGCCGCCCTCCGCGCGCAGCTCGCCGGCCTCGGCGCGCGGGTCACGCTCGCCGCCTGCGATGTCACCGACCCCGCTGCGCTGGCGGAACTGCTGGCCGCGGTGGACCCGGATCACCCGCTGACCGGTGTGGTGCACTCGGCCGGAGTGCTGGACGACGGTGTGATCGGCTCGCTGACCCCCGAACGGATCGACAAGGTGTTCCGGCCGAAGGTCGACGCGGCCTGGCACCTGCACGAGCTGACCCGTGACCTGGACCTGTCGGCGTTCGTGCTGTTCTCCTCCGCCGCGGGCACGTTCGGCAATCCTGGCCAGGGCAACTACGCGGCGGCCAACACCTTCCTCGACGCGCTCGCCCACCACCGAAGGGCCGCCGGTCTGCCCGCGACGTCGCTGGCGTGGGGCCTGTGGGACACGACCGGCGCGATGACCGACGGACTGGCGGGGACCGATGTCGCGCGGATGTCACGCTCCGGTGTCACCGGCTTGACCGAGGAGCAGGGCCTCGCGCTGTTCGACCTCGGGTGCGCGGCGGATGACGCCGTCGTGGTGCCGATGCGGCTCGACGTCGGCGCCCTGCGCGGCGCGCCCGACGACGTGCCCGCCCTGCTGCGCGGGCTCGTGCGTCCACGGACCACCAGGGCGGCCGGCGCGGCCGGCGCGGGCGTGGAGCGGTTGGCCCAGCGGTTGACCGGCCTGACGGAGGAGGAGCAGGACCGGGAAGTGCTCCGGGTCGTCCGGGACCAGGCGGCGGCCGTGCTCGGCTACCCCTCGGACGAACTCGATGTCTCCGGCTCCCTGACCCAGCTCGGCCTGGACTCCTTGACCGCGCTGGAACTGCGCAACCGGCTCGCGACCGCGACCGGACTGCGTCTGCCCACCACCGTCGTGTTCGACCAGCCGACCGGCCCGGCGCTCGCCGGGTATCTGCGGCGCGAACTCGCCTCGGGGACCGTGGACGCTCCGGCCGCGCCCACCGCCTTGGCGGCCGAGGACACGTTCACCGGCCTGTTCCGGCAGTCATGTGACCTCGGACTGTACGAGGAGGGGTGGCACATGGTGACCGCCGCCGCGCGCGTGCGGCCGGTGTTCACGGCCCCGGACGAGGTGCCCGCACTGCCGTCGATCACGCTGGCGACCGGACCGGGAATCCCGCTGCTGTGCTTCCCGCCGACGATGGCGCCCTCCGGCCCGCACTACTTCGCCTGGTTCGCCCCCGTGTTCGCGGGCGAGCGGGACGTGACCGTGCTGCCCCACCCCGGCTTCGCGGCGGGGGAGGCGCTGCCGGCGACCAGGGAGGCGGTCGTCCGCTTCCAGGCCGAGGCCGTCAGGAGGCAGGCGGGCGACCGGCCGTTCGTGCTCCTCGGCTACTCGTCGGGCGGATGGCTGGCCAACGCCGTCGCCGCGCTGCTCGAACAGCAGGGCAGCGCACCGGCCGCGGTGGTGCTGCTCGACACCCACACCGCCACGACCTCGTTCGAGGACCGGCTGGAGGCGGCGTTGAGGAAGCGTCTGTCCAGCAGCAAGGCGTTCGAGCTGATGAACGGCGCGCAGCTGACCGGGCAGGGCGGCTACGTGCCCGTGTTCAGCGACTGGGAGCCAGAACCGGTCGAGGCGCCGACGCTCTACGTGCACGCCACCTTCCCGCCGGGGGAGTCGGCGGCGCTGGAGACCGAGGACGACTGGGAGCCCACATGGCCGCTCCCGCACGAGGACGCGTACGTCCCCGGTGACCACTTCACGATCATGGAAGACCACTCCGAGTCGACGGCCCTCGCCGTGCGGGCCTGGCTGGGCGACGGCCCGGGCGACACCACCCTCTGAACCCCCTGAGCACGACAACGACAGCAGAACGGACGAATCGACATGACAGTTGCCGATGGCAGCGACCTCTGGCTCCGCCGGTTCCACCCCGCGCCGGCTTCCCCGGTCCGGCTCGTGTGCTTCCCGCACGCGGGCGGATCGGCGAGCTTCTACTTCCCCGTCTCGGCCGCGCTCGCGAGCGACAGCGACGTGGTGGCCCTCCAGTATCCCGGCCGCCAGGACAGGCGGACCGAGCCGAGCGTGGACGACATCGGTGTGCTGGCCGACCGGATCGCGCCCGTGGTGGCGCCGCTGTTCGACCGGCCCGTGGTGTTCTTCGGACACAGCATGGGCGCGGTCGTCGCGTTCGAGGTCGCGCGCAGGCTGGCGAGCGGTGGCCGGACGCCCGCGATGCTGTTCGCCTCCGGCAGGCGCGCACCGTCGACACGGCGCGTGGAGACCGTCCACCAGCGGGACGACGACGGGCTCGTGGCCGAGATGAAGGCCCTGAGCGGCACCGACGCCCAGGTGCTCGGTGACGAGGAACTGCTGCGGATGGTGCTGCCCGCCATCCGCAGCGACTACCGGGCGATCGAGACGTACGGTCCCGTGGAGGCGACCGTCGACTGCCCGATCACCGCCCTGGTGGGCGATGACGACCCGAAGGCGACGCCCGCGGAAGCCGACGCGTGGCGCGCCCACACGACAGCCGCGTTCCACATCCAGGTGTTCCGCGGGGGCCACTTCTACCTCAGCCCGCGCGCGGTGGAGGTGATCGGGGTGGTGCGCGAGGCACTGCGCAGCGCCGTGGCCGTCCGCTAGAAGCTGGGGACGGGGCTGGACGACTGGAGGAAAGAGGTCGTCCAGCCCCTGTTTCTCCCGGATACGCCGAGTCACACGCCCAGTTGTGTGCGGATGAGTGTGTCGAGCCGCCGCCACGCCGGGGACGCGGCGTTGACCGTGCCCTGGATGAGGGCGGGGATCTCGGATCCCGCATCCAACTGGGGCGGTTCGTCGAGTCCGTAACGCTCCCGATTCGCGTCGGCGATCCGGCGGGCGAGGTCGTCGACGCGGGGATCGTCGGCGTCGAGGTCGTGCGCGTGGTCGTAGTCGAGGAAGAGCCGCCGTAGGGCGGGGTCGGCCAGGGTCTCGGCCTGGTCGTGGAACAGCGCGATCGCACGGTCCGGGTGGGTGGCGAACACGAGGATCCACAAATCGCGTTGCAGGTCCACCCATCGAGGCGTGAATCCCCAGCGGGCCAGGTCCTCCAGGTAGGCACCGACCTCGGTGGGCAGGGGCGGCGCCAACTCCCCGGAGGCGAGCCGGCGCAGACGCTCCTTCGTCGCTCGCAGGCCACGGATACGGGCGGTCAGCTCGTCGTCGATCTCACGCAGCGCCTGCCGGAACTCCTCGTCCGTCGCCGCTCTCAGGTCCCGGATACGGGCCAGCGGGACACCGGCTTCGGCGAGCGTACGGATCTTGATCAGATCGATGGCGTCGTGCGCGCCGTACTGCCGATAGCCGGACGCGTCGCGGTCGGGCTCGGGGAGCAGCCCCTTGTCGTGGTACACGCGAATGGTCTTGATCGACACTCCGATGTACCTGGCCAGCTGACCGATGGTGATCACCTGGCCATCGTCGCATGGCCATCGTTCCCTTGACCTTTCCCCTGGGGCAGGGTTGCAGCATGGCGCCATGGAGAACATGAGTATCGATCGGGAGACCCTGCGCGGGCTCGCCGATGACGGCACCGAGACCGCTTTGGACCGGCTGGCCGACCTCGCCGACGCGAGCGGCGACCTCGATGAGCTGAGCGAACTGCTGGACGAGGGATCCATGCACGCCGGGTCCCTGCTCACGCGACGCGCGGTCGCGTCCGGCGACCTGCGCGAGCTGCGACGGATCTCCGACGCCGGATACGACGAGGCGGGGCACGAGCTGGACCGGCTGCTGAACGCACCGGCCGAATCATCCGGGCCTTCCTCGACCACCACCGGGCGCCCCGCGCCCTGAGGTGCGAAGGGCCTCCACCGGGCGGGTCGAGTCCGCGGCGGTCAGGACAGTGCCGAACGGAATGGCCCGCCGGCGATGCCCTGGCGGCGCTGCCGATGAGGAGCCTCGTCACCGCGGGTGCGACGAGGCGGGGCGTCAGGTCCGCACCCGCCGAGCGAAGCGGCGCACGGCGAGACAGCCCAGAGCGGGGGTGCCGAGGGTGAGTGCGCCGAGGTAGGCCCAGGTGGGCATGTGACCGGTGGACGGTGTGAGGTTGGCGCGCAGGCCCTCGCTCATGTAGACGAGCGGGTTGGCGAGGGTCAGGACCTGGACCCAGCGGATCGGGTGCAGAGCGGTCCACGGGTAGTAGACGCAGCCCAGCATGGTGGCGGCGGCCAGCAGCAGACCGAGCAGCGCCCCGAAGGCGGAGGTGTCGACCGCGGTGCCGAGCAGCAGCCCGAGCGTGGCGGCGAGCAGCGCGCTGAGCACCAACGTGACAACCAGCAGGGGCCAGTTGTCGATATGGACCCTGGGCGCGTTGCCGGGGGCGTGGACGAGCCGGACGATCGGGACGACGACGAGGGTCGAGACGAGGCCGAAGATCGCGGACGAGGTGATCTTCTGCAGCCCGAGGGCCCAGATGGGCAGCGGCGCCAGGGCACGGTCGGTGATCTCACGGCCGGGGCCGAGCTCGGCGGCCAGAGGACCGGTGACGGACATGATGCTCTGCAGTGTGAGGGTGCTGGCGATCAGGCCGGGCAGCAGGATCGTGGAGAACGAGGTCGCGCCGCCGAGTCCGCTGCCGATGCTGGGCATCACGTAGGCGAAGGCGAAGGTGAACAGCAGCGGCTGGAGGCCGACTTGGAGGAGCAGTACGGGCAGATTGCGGCCCAGGACGTAGAGATCGCGCATGGTCAGCGCGCGATAGGCGTGCCAGGCGGCCCGGCGGGAGGACAGCGGTCGGGGGGTGGTGGCAACGGAGTTCGCGATGGTCATGGCGTGTAGTCACGTCCGGTCAGGGTGAGGAAGGCGGTCTGCAGGCTGGGGGGAGTGGTCGCGGCGTCGCGGACGGTGAGGCCGGCCGCGCTGCCGGCTCGCAACAGGTGGCCCAGGACGCCGTCGGGACGCGTGGTGCGAACCCGTACGGTCGGGCCTTCGACGGCCAGGTCGTGGGGGCCGCCGGGGATGCTGTGGAAGGCGTCGGCGGCCGGGGTCGCGTCGGCGTCGTACCGGACGGTGATGACCGTCTGCGCTCCGCTGGACGCCTTGATCGCCTCGGGGGTGTCGCAGGTGAGCAGGTTGCCGTGGTCGATGACGGCCAGCCGCTGGCACAGGGCCTCGGCCTCGTCGAGGTAATGGGTGGTCAGCACCACGGTCTGGCCGGTCTCGTGCAGGCCCGCGATGGTCTGCCAGAGGTCGTCGCGTGCCTGCGGGTCGACGCCCGCGGTGGGTTCGTCGAGGAAGAGCACTTCCGGCAGGTGCATCAGGGCCCGGCCGATCATGACGCGACGGGCCTGACCGCCGGAGAGTTGGTGGGCTTTGGCGTCGGCCTTGCCGGCGAGGCCGAACCGTTCCAGCAGTTCGAGCGCGCGGCGCCGGGCAGCGGCGGCGGGCATACCGAAATAGCGGCCCCGGAAGACGAGGTTGTCCGCGACGGTGAGCGCGCGGTCCAGGGTGTTGGCCTGGGAGACCACACCGATGCGGGACTTCACGCCGACCGGATCGGCACTCACCTCGCGCCCGGCGACCCACGCCTTGCCGGCGGTGGGCGCGACCAGGGTGGTGAGCATGCCGATGGTGGTGGACTTGCCGGCGCCGTTGGTGCCGAGCAGGCCGAAGAACTCGCCCTGGTGGACCGTCAGGTCCAGGCTTTCCACGGCGACAAGGCCGCTCTGTGCGCGCGGATAGACCTTGCGCAGACCCACCGTCCTGATGGCCCACGGGGCATGGGCCGTGGTGGAGGCCGGGTCGACCGGCGGCGCGGGGGCAGGGGTTGGATTCATGTGGGTGCTCCGAGGTGCGGACGAGTCGTCCGTCGGGGGGTCGGGGGTGTGCGTGGGTTACGGGGCCGGGGTGTGGCCGGGAAGACCGGTGCCGCCGAGGTGGGTCAGCAGGGTGGACAGCCGGCCGATGTCCTCCTTGCTCCACGGCGGCGCGGCGAAGATCTCGCCGGCGACCTGCTCGGCCGTGGCGAGCATGTCCGTCAGGCGTGCCCGGCCGGTGTCGGTCAGTGCCGCGTAGGCCACCCGGCCGTCACGGGCGTCCGTCTCGCGTGTCACCAGCCCGATCCGCTCCAGCGGTGCCAGCCCCCGGGTCACCCCGGAGGCTGTCAGCCCCAGCGCCTCGGCCAGGTCCACCCGCCGCATCCGGCCACCGGGTGCCTGCCCCAGACGCAGCAGCGTCGTGAAGTCGGCCAGGCTCACACCGTGCAGCCCTCCCAGGCTCGCGTCGAACCGCTTCACCAGGGCTGTCTGGGCCCGGACGAGACGCAACGACGCGTCGAGCGCATCACTCATTGCTACCTCCTTGAGTACTCAAGCTTATCAGTGTTTGAGTACGCAAGGATTTGTTGTGGTTGCCGGCCGGATGGAGTCCTTGGCCCGAGCCTGGGATGCCGGGGCCTCGACTTCGAGCGCGAGGGGGAGGGTCAGACGTTCTTCTGGGCCACGGCGCGACGCTGCCGCTTGCCCAGCGGTGCCTGGGAGAGGTCCTCGGCCTGGGACCTGAGGTTCTTGTAGCCGTAGCCGCGCTCGGCCAGCCATGCCTTCGCCGACTCTTCGGCGCGTTCGGACGCCTCCAGGATGTCCTCCTCTTCCTCCCCGGAATCGAGGAAACGGAAGGTGAAGGCGGATCGCGCCGCGAGGTCGTAACTGAGGTGTCCCTCGGGTGTGAAGGCCGCGCGCAGGACGTCGTGCTCCGCGGCGCGGGCGAGGAGTTCGGCCCGCTGATCGGTGCTGAGTCCGTCGAAGACGCCGCGGACCGTGATACGGAAAGTGCGAGTACTCATCCCATGACAGTAACCAGCGAGATCGGTGGACTCCACCGTGTTTCCGGCGGAAACGGGGCGCCGTAGCCGGTGCGGACCGGACCCGATTCCTATACCGGTATAGTATGGCCGGTATAGTTATTGGTTCCCTGAGAAGAGCGCCGCATGATCGAGATCCTCAACGCCACCCTGCTGACCCGGGCGAAGGACACGGGTGCCCTGGTCGCTGACATCCTGCACACCCTGAAGAGTCGTAGCGTGATCGGCACGAACCTTCTGGACATCGACCGGTGGGCCAAGGCCATGATCGTCGAAGCGGGAGCGCTGTCCTGTTACGTCGACTACGAGCCGTCCTTCGGACGAGGCCCGTTCGGCCACTACATCTGCACGGCCGTCAATGACGCCGTCCTCCACGGACGGCCGTACGACTACACACTTGCCGACGGCGATCTGCTGACACTCGACCTCGCCGTCTCCCAAGGGGGAGTCGCCGCAGACGCTGCCATCAGCTTCATCGTGGGCGACTCGGAGCCGCCGGAGAGTGTCGCGATGATCAGTGCGACCGAACGCGCCCTGGCCGCGGGGATCGCCGCTGCCGGGCCCGGGGCACGTGTCGGCGACATCTCGCATGCCATCGGCACGGTCCTCAGCGAGGCGGGGTACCCGATCAATACCGAGTTCGGCGGTCATGGCATCGGATCAACGATGCACCAGGACCCGCATGTCTCGAACACGGGGCGGCCCGGCCGTGGATACAAACTGCGCCCCGGGCTGCTGCTGGCACTGGAGCCGTGGGTCATGGCGGACACCGCCGCACTCGTCACCGATGCCGACGGGTGGACGCTCCGCAGTGCGACAGGCTGCCGCACCGCACACAGTGAGCACACGATCGCCATCACCGGCGACGGAGCCGAAATCCTCACCTTGCCGAAACACGCGAGGCCGTGAGCGCCTGTCAGTCCGGCGGCAGCAGGTGTGACACGAGGGTGTGTGTCCATTCGGGGGTGAGGGGGTCGTTGGTGAAGACGGCCCGGTAGTACAGGGGGGCGAGCACGGCGTCCGTGGTGCGCTCCAGGGTCGGGGGCTGATTGCCCCGGGCCTGCTCCCGTTCGAGGATGGCTTCGAGCTGGCGCTGTCGCTCTCCGCGGCATGCGGCGGCGCCTTGCTCTCCGCCTGTGCCGATGGTGGCGCGTACCAGGGCGAGGGTGTCCGGGTCGCAGAGGTCCTTGGCGAGGTCGTACGCGTACCGTTCCAGGTCGCCACGGAGACTGCCGGTGTCGGGCACGACGAAGTCGCCGGAGAAGCGGCTGGTCATGACGTCGGCGAGCAGTTCGGCGACGGTGCCCCAGCGACGATAGACCGTGGTGGCGTGCACGCCGGCGCGAGCGGCGATGACGGGGATGGTCACTGGCTCGTTGGCCTCGTCGGCGATCAGTTCTTTGACGGCCCGGTGGACGGCCGCGCGGACTCGGGCCGAGCGGCCCCCCGGCCGGGACCCGGTCTGCGGAGCGGGCGAAGTGGTAGTGGACACGTGAGCAGTATCGCATTGATTGTTGCATCAGGAATAAAGCAGTTATCTATGCGTTTGTGTGGGCGTCAGGTCGCTAACGCATAGATCACTGCGAGAATCCTATGGCTCTTGGCCCCGCTGTATCCGCCGTATCGTCCGACGAGGGCAGGCACCGCGTCCTGCGGGGTGCCGCCTTTCCCAATGCGGCCGCCGTCTTCGTCGTCTTCCTGGCCGCCTCCAGCGTGCCGTCCCCGCTCTACCCGATCTACCAGCAGCAATGGCACTTCTCGGCGTGGGTGCTGACCGTCGTCTTCGCCCTCTACGTGGTCGGCCTGCTGAGCTCGTTGCTCGTCATCGGAGCGTTGTCGGACCACCTCGGCCGTCGGCCCGTACTCGCCGCGGCGATCGCACTGGAGATGGTCGCGCTTGTCCTGTTCCTCACCGCCGGGAACGTGGTCGCCCTGGCCGCCGCGCGGGTGCTGCAGGGCATCGCCACCGGGGCGGCCACGACCACACTGAGCGCCACCCTCGTCGACCTCGAACCGCCGCACGCCCGTGGGCGCGCGGGCGTCGTCACCTCGGTGGCGCCCCTGACCGGGCTCGCTCTCGGCGCTCTCGGCTCCGGCCGGGCTGTTCCTCTCCCTCGGCCCCTCCGTCGCGGCCCAGTTGCTGGGGCTGCAAAGCCGCCTGGTCGGCGGCGTCGTCGTGACACTGCTGGCAGGCACAGGGGCGCTCACCGTCGCCGTGCTCCGCTCCCGATCCGCGTCCTCGCTGCTGGCCCCCACGTCCGCGCTGCTCGGGCTCGGCGTCCTGACCGCGCTCGCCGGCATCATGGCGGACCTCGTCTGGCTCGCCGCCGTCGGCACCGTCGTGGCGGGCGTCGGCTTCGGCGGCTCGGCTCTGGCGACGTTCGGCACCTTTGCCCGGATCGCCAGGCCACACGAGCGCAGCGCGGTCTTCGCCTCCGCGAACATCATCAACTACCTCGGCAACAGCGTGCCCGCCGTGCTCGGTGGCATCGCCGTCACCACCATGGGATTGCGGACCGCCACCGAGATCTACGCACTGACGATCGCGGCGATCGTCGCCGCCGCCCTGCTCCTGCGCCTGAACCAACCGCGGGCGTCGCGCCGTCGCGGCTCCGAGTGAGTGAGACACCGGCCCGCGGTGACCGCCTCCTCCGCCCCCTCCCTCCTTACCGAAGACCGACACGGAATCACTCGTGCGAAAGAAAGGAAACACCGTGACGACCGCAAGCAGCGGAGCCAGCAAGAACCTTGCCGTCCAGCGATCGGACCACACGACGATCCGGTACACGGCCGGCGGCCCGGTCGACGGCCCGGCCCTGGTCCTCATCCACGGCTGGGGATGTGACCGAGGCGACTTCGACGCGCTGACCGACCACCTGCCCGACGGCTACCGGGTCCTCGCGGTCGACCTCGCCGAGCACGGCGAGTCCCGGTCGACGCGAGAGGTGTGGACCATGGAGGAATTCGCCCGCGACGTGGCGGCGGTACTGGAGGCCGAGGCGGTGACCACGGCCGTCGTCACCGGGCACTCCCTCGGCTCGGCGGTCGCCGTCGAAGTCGGCCGACTGCTCCCCGACACCGTCACGCAGGTGATCGCGCTCGACGGGCTGCACTACCTCGGTCTGTTCCCGGCGCAGAGCGAGGAACAGGCCGACGTCACGCTGGGCAGGTTCCGCGACGACTTCGCCGCGGCGGTGCGCGGCCTCGTCGAAGGGGGTTCGCCGGCCGGGACCGACCCGGCTCTCATGGATGCCTACTTCGAAAAGATGGTCGCGGTGCGGCAGCCCGCGGGCCTGCGTGCCATCGAGGGCCTGGTGCACTGGGACATGGACGCGGCGCTGCGCGATACGAAGCAGCCGATCACCGTGTTCGCCATTCGCGACCTGGTGACACAGGAGGCGATCGACCGCTACGGGGACCGCCTCGACATCGTGCTCGTCGACCTGGGCAGCCACCACTTCCCCGTGGAGGCCCCCGAAGCCACGGCGCAGCTTCTGGCCGAGGTGATGCCGGAACCCACACTTCGCCCTGCGCAAGCGCCCGGTGAGTAAAGCGGCCTGGCTTCACCAGGACCAACGCGCCCTGTGAACGATCATCCAGCTTCGTCGCCCACAGAACCAGACCGCGCCCCCTGAACGTCGGTCATCCCGGTTTCGGCCAGTGCGGGTCAGGTTCGCGCCGGTTACGGCATATCGGGGTTCTTGGGCTGTCCAGTGGGACCCAGTATGGACCGTAGTGGACTGGCCCCATGGGGGGGGCAGGCGTACGCACACCAGAAACCAGGGGGGTTTTCAGCGGTGGCTTATCTCGTTTACGACATCCTCACCGACCCGGCTCCGCTCCAGGTGCCGGAGGCGGCCGAAATATCCCAGGGAGCGGTCTACATCGTCGTGTCCAACCCGAAGAACAAGGACATGGCCTGGGACTCGATAACCGTGCATGTGCCCGTCGGGCAGCAGGCCGATGCCCTGACGCCCGATCCGAAGGCGATCAGGGCACGGATCGAGCACAACAACGCGACGAAACCGGGGGACGAGCCGACAGCCGTCTGTGACAGCACGACAGGTGTCTGCACCCTGACCCCCGGGCCCGGCCGGGTGTTCGCGGCGGCCGGTTCCATGGTCCTGGTGCTGGAGGGCTTCCCGGTCTCCAGCACACCGGGGTCGGTCCTGCTGCGGATGACAGAGACGGTGTGGAATGGGCCCTGGAAGGAGGAGTCCCCCGTGACGCTGAGCCTGCTGAAGCAGGCTCCCAAGGTGCCGCGCAACTTCCGTCCGAAGCAGTCTCTGGTGGCCGCGGGCACGGACGTCGTCCTACGGTGGGATGGCCCCGATGCCCTCATCTACCGGATTCAGGGCCCGGACGGCCCCTCACCATCCGCACCGCAGAGGAAGACGACCGGCTGGGAGTGGTCGCCGCAGCCGGGCGAGGAACCCAAGCGGGACGCCACCTACACCCTGATAGCCACCTCCCCCGCCCAGCAGCAGCCGGGCTACTTCCTCACCACCACCGTCCACCTGCGCAGCCCCGAGTTCGAGAGCGTGACCGCAACCGATGGAGTGCACTCTCCGTGGGTCGAGGGCACCACGGACAAGGGGAAGATCTACTTCACCGCGCAGGGGGCGGAGATCCGCGACGCGTCCAACGCTCAGGGATCCCTCACAGCCGACAAGGCGGAACTGAGGGACCTGAACACCGGCCAGGCGCAGGTGAAGGGAGACCTCTCCGTCAACGGCCGGGTGGACGCGGGAGGCGAGCTGCACGCTGCTCAGAACGCCGTGGTCGATGGTGATCTCACCGTCAACGGCAAGCTGGAACTGGATGAGCTGCTCGTCGCTCGCACGGCCACGATCGGCGGCGACCTCTCGGTCAACGGCCGGGTGGATGCGGGCGGTGAGCTGCACGCTGCTCAGAACGCCGTGGTCGATGGTGATCTCACCGTCAACGGCAAGCTGGAACTCGATGAGCTGCTCGTCGCGAGCAAGGCCACCATCGGCGGTGACCTCTCCGTCAACGGCAGGGCGGATGTCCTGGGCGGACTGCGGTCCGCCGGAAAGACCGTCATCGGTGATGACCTCACTGTCAACGGGGATCTCGACGTCAACGGGGAGTCCGTGTTCTCAGGCAAGGTGAACGCCAACGCGCATCTGTCGGTCCGTGGCGGCAGCCACTGGATCCTGCACACCAACGACGCCCTGATATCGGTCAACGGAGGCCTGCGCGTCCAGGAGCAGTCGCTGTTCATCGGGAAGGTGAACGCCAACGGGCACTTGTCGGTCCGCAACGGCACCGACAAGTGGATCATGCACACCAATGACGACCTGGTGGCGGTCAACAGCAATCTGCGCGTCCACGGGGCATTCCACTCCGACAACTGACGGCCAGGGTACGACGGCCGCCCTGCCGGCCCCCCCGGGTCCGGCAGGGCGGCCATAGGCCGAGGCAGCCGTAGGAAGGCGGGGCGTCAGGCTCGACGGTGACGCCGTCGACGACTGGTCCTCGGGGCCATCCCATGCGGGTACCGGTGGTAGGTGAGCCAGGACGCTCAGCTTGTTCGTTAAGGTGCGGGACCTCAACGAGCTTGGTCGCCCCGCTTGCGCATTCCCGCCGCGGCCAGCGCCGTCGTCGGCACCGACACCAGCACTGCCCACCCCAGGCGTCGTGTCTGGAAGGAGGCACACGTCGCCTCCACTCCTTTCTCCATCGACCCGTAGCCGGGGCTCCATTCGGTGCCGAGGACGGCGTGGCACTTTGAAAGGGGGTAGCCCGAGCTGATGTCGGGTGCGCTGGTCAGCAGCCACAGGGTCACACCGAACCCGGCGCACGCGAGGAGCCATATGATTGTTCTCGTCATACCGTGACCCTAGAGCTTGATCTCCAGCCTCTGAGCCGATCGCGTTCGGTGAGGGTCTCAGGGCGGTTGACGCTCTTGCCTACGTCGTAGCGGGTGGCTGGTCGTTTGTTCTTGGAGCCGGGAGGCTGTCCCGAGCCCGGGCGTGAAGGTTGTGGAGCGCGGCCGGGCAGGGCAAGCAGGGGTCTGCACGGCGCCATAGCGGTCGGTGACCCGCACGGTGGCCGCGTCCGGCTCGCCCCAGGACTGAGGTTTGGCGAAGCGGAACTCCTTGCCGTGCTTCTGGGGGCCGTTCACCCTGCGGCGGCGAGATCCGCGGCACCGGGACAGGCTTGCGCATCACTCGATCCGAACGCATCCGCCCGAGCACCTCGAGGGTGTTCCCACCGTTCTGTACACCCGGTACTCGCCCACAACGGTCCCCGACGGTCTCGCCGTGGACGAGACGCCCAGCCCCTCGATGGTGCGGCCCCGGCGCTGCTGCACCCCGCTCCGGAGCTGCCAGTCACCCTCGACATGCCGGGCAGGTCGCGGACTCCTTCCGCGCGGCCGACCGGGAGCCCGCCGAGCGGGCCGCGCTCGACCAAGGGGTGACCGTACGGCGCGGCCAGGGCTACAGCCCGCGTGTCAGCGCCACCCCCGCCGTCCACCGCCAACTTTTCGCGCTTCCAGGTGCTCGACGGCAGCCCGAACCCCTCGGTGATCCCGGCACAGCGCGAGGCCCGCCGCGAGTACGCGAACCGCGTCCACGCCCTCGTAGCCGATGCTCGGCGCTGATGGATCGCCGAGACCGCAGCCCAGCACGCTGCACAGGGCTACTCGCCACCCGGCCGTGCTCTACGAGAGCAGGGCCTTGTCGGTTTGTCAGTTGGTTGTTCGTGGGGTCTGTTCCCGTGGGAGTTGTTCCAGCCAGTTCCAGAGGGCGTGTTCGCGGTCGGGGTTGTAGGACTCGGCGGAAGACGGCATGGCTTTGGTTCGGTGGATGTAGGCGCCGGTCGGGGCGGGGGTGGCGCCGAGGATGGCGTCGGCGAGTTTCTTGCCCGCGGGGGCGGGGGTGTCTACCAGGGGTGTGGCCGACAGTATCGGGACGATTCTCCGCATCAGGAAGGGGAACGCGCCGCCGGTTTCTCGGGCGAGTCCGGTTCCGATGACGAGGCTGGGGTTGTACGCGATGATGTCGACGCCTTCGGGCAGGCGGCGGGACCACTCGTGGACCAGGTAAATGCCGCCGAGTTTGCTGGTGACGTAGGCACGGCGACCGGCTCGGACGTTCCCCGAGCGGTTGAACGCTCCGGGTCGGGAGATGTCCGGGATGGCCCACCGGGGCGAGGGCATGGTTCCTCCGGTGTGCCGGAGGTCGCCGAAGTGGGCGTCGCTGACCGTGACGACGATGCGGGCCGGTGGGTGAAGGTGGGGGTGGAGTTGCCGCAGGAGCTGGTGGGTGGACATGACGTTCACGGCGAAGGTCCGCTCGTAACCGTCGACCGTGGCCTCCAACGCGTTGGACAGGTGCACACCCGCGTTGAAGACCAGGCCCCACAGCGGAGGCAGGGCGCCGGAGTCGAGGAGGTCTTCCAGGCGCGCGCCGGCGGCGGCGATGCTGGCCTTGCTCGCCAGATCGATGTCGACGTGTGAGACGTGTGGGGAGATCTCCCGCAGGCCCGGCAGTGTCTCGGCGGCGGAGGAGGCCCGTCCGAGAACGACCAGGTGGGTGTCGGGGCGGCGTCTGAGGACGTCCCGCGCGGCCTCCAGTCCGATCCCTCGGGTGGCACCGGTCATGATCAGGGATCGGTTGGCTGTGGTCATGGGGGAGTCTCCTGGGCCGGGGTCGGGTGGGTGCCGGCGGTGGCGTCGACCCGCGTCGACGTCCGCGTTCTGCGTCACCACCGACCCTGACGCAGCCTCCGATGGTCAGGGAGACCGTCTCGAGCCTGGTACCCACAGGGCCACACTCCGACCGGAAGCCCGCCCCACGGGGAGGGACAATGAATCCATGCGGGGAGACGAGCGGTCAGGTCTGGGCGAGTACCTGCATCACCACCGCTCCCAGATGGCGCCCCGGGATCGGCCCGGAGCCTCCCCTCTGTCCCACCGGCGTGTCCCGGGTCTGCGACGTCAGGAACTCGCCGACATCGCGGGCATCTCGGTCGAGTACTACACCCGCCTCGAACAGGGCCGCGCCGCTCGCCCGTCGCGGGAGATCCTCACCGCGCTGGCCCGAGCGTTCCGGCTCTCGAACGCCGAACGGGACCACCTCTTTCGCCTCGCCGGCGAGCGCCACCCGCCATCGCGGGCACCTGCCACCGAGATCCGCCCCGGCCTCCAGCAGCTACTCGACGGCCTGAACGACGTCATGCCGGTGACCATCCACGACGGCCGTCTCGACATGCTCGCCTTCAACACCGCCGCCGCGGACCTGTTCGGGTCCCTCTTCGACGACGGACCTTACGGCCGCAACATCGCCTACCAGGCCTTCACCGCAACGGGACTCGACAAAGTACTCGGGAACGAAGGGGCCGAACAACTGGCCCGGGTGGCCACCGCCGAACTCCGCAAAGCGCTCAGCCACTACCCGGAAGACGAGTATCTCCGCTCCCTGTTCCGCGAACTCTCGGCAAACAACTCCGAGTTCGACCGTCACTGGCAGAAGGGGGAGATCGGGACCTGGAGTTCCGCGATGAAACACGTCAACCACCCGATAAAGGGCTCGCTCACCTTCGACAGCGAAATGCTCCACGACCCCGAGAACGACCACTGGGTCATGCTCTTCACCCCCCACCACACCTGACCCACCCAACCCCCGACACCACGGGAACTCCGCAAGGACCTGCGCCGCTGGTGAGCCCGAGGCAGGTCAGCAGGCGACATCGTCAGCGGCTCTCGACCACGGCCGCCGTCGGATAGATGTTGCGTCGTGGGGGCTGGACTGCCGGGGCACCACAGGCCGCTTCTGATTGCGCGCGCTGCCCGGGCAGGCCGTGAGACTCGCACCGTGGCCGACACGAGACCGATCACCCCTGACTGCCCCGACCCGGGCGGCGCCTCGCAGCCCCATCCCAACGGGGCGACCGCGTCCAGCACGGGCCGTGTCCGCTTCTCTCTGGTCCGATGGCTGCTCGCCCCCCCCGTACGACCTGGCAGGCCCGGCGCCTGGCCACCGGGTCCGGGCGATGTCATCGGTTCGGTGTTCCTCCGCCAGGACCGGCTCACTTGGGGATGTCCGCGTAGCCTTGGTGCCCCCGCCCGCCCGCCCGCGACCAGATTCTGCACCACGCGGCGGACCTGGACGGCGGTGACCCGGCAACGTCCCCCTCGGGCCCGAGGGGGACTACGTACAGCAGCTGGCACCACGACGTGCGCCCGGATTCGAGCGCGGCGACGGATGACGAACGCGTCCCTCTCATCCGTCTTGGCCTGACTGCGGTAGGCCGTCGACGCCTGGTGCACGGCGAGGCCAGTGATGTAGACCATCGGCTGCCGGTGGCTGAGCAGGAGGCCGCTCAGCAGCGCGGCGCCGCCATGGCTGATGTCCACCGCCCACAAGTGGCTCTGGTCACTTCTGGGGGCAGCGTTTGTCGGTGAGTTTGCGCAGCAGTCGCCGGTCCACCGACTTCGCGATGCTTGCGAGTTCTGACAGTACTCGGCGTGTCGTCGTTCTGCCGGGAAGCGTCTAGGGTCTGTGAGCTATGCGACTGATCGAGATGGAGATCGCCCGGCAGAATTGGAAGGGCATGCTCTGCGGATGTGGCGACTCGGCAGTGCATCTTGCGGGGTATCTGCTGCAGCTCGCGGGGCATGGACCCGAGCAGAGGCCGCTCCATGTCAGTCTCGAAGGGCATGCCTGGTCGCCGGCGGTCCTATGGGAACCCGCGCCTGCGGTGACGTCCGTTGCACTGGCGGCCCTCGCCGACGAGGCGGCGCCGTCAGCACGTGCATGGTTCCTTGACCTCCTCCAGCGCATGGTCGCAGGAGAGGGGACGGATTGGAGGTCTGCTCGGAAGGGATTCGATCTTCCGGAGCTGTGTCGGGCCCTTGCTGCGCAAGGCATTTGGCTCCTCTATGAGGAGGTGATGTCGAACCGATCGCCCGGTACCGCCGGCACCGCGTTCGAGATTCTGACTGTGATAGAGCCCGACAGGGCTCGCCTGCAGCGGGTTCGCGAGATCGCGGCTGAGTGGCTGCCTGTGTGCTGTCGAACCGGTCAATGCGATGACGACTTTGATGCTTCTGGCCGGTCGTGTTGAAACTGCGCTGCCTGCCGCCCACGAACGCGGCGGGCAGCGGCGTGCTGTTGCGGCGCGGGCGCGGGTGGTGGAGAGGCGGTAGGAGTCGGTGCCGGTCTCCGACGATGGTGCCGTTGAAGGTGAGGAGATCGACGTGGCCGTAGCGGGCGATGGTCTTGTTCAGCTGCTTCTCGTCGGCGGCCTCGACCAGCTCGTTGACCGGCTTTGTGGCGAAGGTGTGGATGGTGGCGGGGTCGATGTTCGGGTTGGCGTCGAAGTTGAACGCCTGCAGGGACTTCTCCCGCGGGAAGTCGGCCGCCTTGATCCGCCGTTCCGAGCGGCGCCGGGCCCGGTCGTCGCATTCGGCCATCAGCAGTTCGGCGAGGAAGCCGCAGTAGGTCATCTGGTCCTTTGCCGCCGAGGTTGCGATGTCGGGGAACTCGGCGCGGATCGTCGGCAGTCGCAGGAGACGGAAGGCGGTGTCGATGGCGGCGTCGGCGGCTTGCTCGGTCATGTTCCGTTGGCGGGGCAGGGTCACTGGGCTTCTCCCTCACCCTGGGTGCTGCCACTGGTGCGGTGGCGGCGGAGCAACTGGTCATGGGGCGTCACCGAGGGCAGCGGCCTGGTGTTCGGCGGAAGGTGTGCGAGCCGGCACTCGTGCAGAGACGTGCATGGTTGCTTCCGGCTGATCAGCAGGTGCGGCTCTGGTGAGCCGCCAGCGCATGGATCCCGCAGAGGGCGACGACCACCCGCAGGGCCGGATCCTGCGGAGCAGTCTGAGCGACGACATCCACCTCCTCCGTGGTGAGCGAGGCGGGAATCATGGTGGTGAGGTCTGCCGCCCTCGATGCCGCGCATCGGGTTGCCGTAGATCAGCCGCTCGGCTTTGAGCGTCCCGAACAGCGAGCGCAGGGCACTGGCCTCGTAGGCCCGGTGAGGCCGGTTGGTCGGCCACGTCGCGAGCCCCGCTGATATTACGAAGGGCCAGCTCAGACCCATGCTTGGAAGGCTAGGACAAGCTGAGATTGCTGTTTAACCTTCGCTGAGAGCCTTGGCTGGCGGATCCGCGGGCTATTCATCGCGGGTGTTCTGAAACCCTAAGGGGCCCAACACCCACCTATATGCCGATCACGAACCACTGCCTGGCTGATGAACCGCGAAGATACAGATGGCGTCCCCGTCCAATGGGGCGCGAGTACTGTTTGAGCGGAGCGCCGTCGGGGCGGGTGAGTTGCGCTTCTTCGACCAGTAGGACTTCGTGTCCGGTCGTGCGGCAGAGGTGGAGCCGGTCGTGCTGTCGGTTCCCGCCGAGCATCATGATCTCCTCCCCGTGTACGGCCAGTCCGCGGGGAGCGGCCACGGGCGACGCCCGGATATGGGTCTGCCCGTCCGTGCGGGCTTCCAACAGTGGGAAGGTCGGGTAGTAGCTGGCCCAGGCCGCACCGTCAGCTACGTTGAATGCATAGACCGTGTCGATGCATTCGACGTCCTCGGGAGCCGCGTACCGCCATTCCTGACGGCCTCCACTGTCCCAGCGCACCAGGCCGGCGGCGCTGATGGGGTCGGTATAGACGCCTTCATCGAAGTAGGCACTCCAGACATGGTTCCGTCGGTCCGCCATCATGAACTCGATGGCGTCCCCCATCCGGAAGGCGTGTCGGCGTCGTCCATCCTGGCCGTACACCTGTGCGTTGCGCTCCCCCTGGAGTGCCCGTCCTGCCAGCAGGATCACCCGTCCATTGGGCAGAGCGTCCACGCGGGTGGGCCGCACGCTCACGTCGTGCAGCGTACGTTGGCGTACGGTGCCGCGGTCGGCGGTGACCAGAAGCGCGTCGTAGGGGTAGTTTCGCGGGGAGGGATACGGGCTTCCGTACGATCGCGGCACAAGTTCCGCGTCGGGGCAGATCAGCCAGAGAGTCCTGTCCCAGGCATCCACCGTGGTCGCCAGGACCCTGCGGTGGTCGTACTGCCGAGGCAACAGCGCGTGGGGGCGCAGCGCCACCTTCCTCAAAGGATCACCTCACGGGCACACGAACATGTCGCACCCATATTCGCAGACCGCGCCCCACCGACCGCTACTCGCCGACGGGCCTCTCGCACTCCGTCCCTGTGGAGTCAGCCGCCGACGGCGGGAGAGGCGGGCTTGCGCAGCAGCCACTGTCCGAACGTCCGACGTGGCGGGCGCACCACGACGCGGCCAAAGCTCTTACTGCCGACCAGTTCCACTCGCAGCGTGATCGGCGTACCGGAGTCCGGAGCCTGGCGGAACGTGAGTTTGCTGTGTTCCAGTGTCAGGGCATCGGCATCGACCACGATGCCCGGCTTGGTGATCAGCGTCAGGGTCTTGCCGCGCATGTCCACGTCGATCCGAAAGGTGTCCTGCGTGATCACCGCCTGAGTGAAGTCGAGCGTCACCTCGCACCACTCCGCCGCGAGCTCCATCCGCCGCGGCACCACCCAGCGCCCCGCACGTTCGACCGCACTGAACCGCTGGTCGATCCGGAGCACATCCTTGACGTCCGCCACGGCCGTGCCGGCCGAGGTCGATACGGGCGGCAGGTCGGCGGTGAGCGGGGTCAGTTCGCTGAGGGTCCGCGCCGACAGGGCAGCCTCCAGGCGCTCGTCCAACTCGGCCGCGGTCAACCGCCCGTCCCCGGCCGCGACGCGCAGCACATCCACCACCCGGTCGCGGTCCGCATGCGATGCCCGCAGTTCGGGCGACGAACCGGGGCCGGAGCGCTTTCCGGTGGGCGAGATCTCTCCCGACATGCTTCCGTCCTGGTCCTGTCGACGTCTTCGCGCGACGCTGCGAGCGGCGCGACTGAAAGACTAACGCTATATCGCGATATGAGAACCGGCCAAGCTCTCTGTGAGCGGACATCTGTGGGCCCCCGGTGTACCGCGTGCGCTGGGCCTCGATAGCGTGAGAAGTGGATCTGGCACCTGTAGCCGCTCGGATTCCTGGTCACGTTTGAGGCATGTCTTCTCGGCGACCGCCCGTACTGTCGGACGGCGGTCATCTTCCTGTCCGCTTCCCGCACGACCCTTGACGCGTCGCCCACCGAGGTAGCGGACCTGCACCGTCGCCCGATCCCGCTGGAGAGCGTGGAGTTGGTGCGGGTACGTGAGAGACGTGCCTCGGATCCCCTTGCCGTGCAGCCTTGGTGGCGAGTAGCCGAGTGTCGAGACGGGGGTGCGGAGATTCTGGCGGGGTGCGCTCCGCGGCATATGGGTTATCTCGTCACCGTCCTCGGTACCGCGACCACCGCCGCCTAGGGGCTGTCCGATGGATCGTGTGCCCCTGATCAGGGCCGTGGCTTAGGTACAAATGAGCTTCTCTGAAGGCGCCGTCGTCGGGCTCGCTGGCACTGAGAGTTCGTCGCCAATCTGCCCACCCTTGCCTGCGTCGGCCGGGCAAGGAATTTGGTTGCGGTGGATCAGGCGGATGCGGGGATACTCCGGCATGAGTAGAGACGCCGAGGTCATCGTGCTCGCCCGCTGGTCGGACGAGGTGATGGAACCGCTGACCCATGACGACCCGGAACGCACGTGGCGAGGTCACTTCGTCCCGATAGCGGGGCACTGGGGCTACGAGTTCGGGTGGGCCCTGGAGTTCGAAAAAATGCGTGCCCGCAAGGGCCTGCTCAGGCACCTGGAGTCGCTGCCGTGGCCGCATCCGCATACGGTGCAAGTTCTGCTTCGCGACCAGGACGACGACTGCTTTGGGCTATGGATGTTCCAGGAGAGCCGGCTGGTGGAAGTCGGCATTCCGCGCACCGAGCGTTTCCACCAGCCGGCACCGCCCAATGAGGACTTCGAACCCGACCCGGGCATGCTGCTGCGCACCGACCAAGACACAGCTCTGCCCGAGCAGACCCCAGAGGCATGCCGCGACACCCGCTCACCCTGGTAGACCGGGTTCGACAGCTCATCTTGGGACGTCAGGGCTGTCGACGCGCGCCCACTCAGCGAACTGCGCCACCACTACCCAGGTGCCGATAAGCACGCAACGAGGCGTTTCACTGCGGACGCAGCCATAGGCGGATCGCGGCCACGGTGACCGTCCCGTGGAAGACGTACGCCCGTTTGTCGAAGCGCATGGCGACGGCTCGGAAGTTCTTGAGCCGGTTGATGGTCCGCTCGACCTCGTTGCGGCGGCGGTAGATCGTCTTGTCGAAGCCTGTGGGCCGACCTCCTTGGCTGCCGCGGCGCCGGCGGTTGGCCCGCTGGTCTCTCGGCTCGGGGATCGTGTGCTTGATCTGGCGTCTGCGCAGATGACGCCGATTACGGCGTGATGAGTACGCCTTGTCTCCCCCGACATGGTCGGGCCGAGTACGCGGTCGTCCGCCAACCTGCCGGGGCACACGGATCTCTTCCAGGACGGGAATCATCTGTGGTGCGTCCCCCCACTGGCCGGGCGTGATGACAAACCCGAGCGGGCGGAGCCCGCCCTCTCCCGCAAGGTGGATCTTGCTCGTGAGCCCGCCTCGCGAGCGTCCCAGGGCCTCATCGGGACGGTGACGCCCCGGGCTCCTGCGCCGACCCGGGATGTTCGGGGCACGGGTGGAGGCACCAGCCGAGTGCTGATGAGCGCGGCAGGTAGTGGAATCGACGCTGACCATGCTCCAGTCGATCCGGCCCTCGGCATCGGCGTCGGCCTGGACGGCCCGCAGGATTCTCTCCCACGTGCCGTCCGCCGACCACCTGCGATGACGATCGTGAACCGTCTTCCAGCTACCGAAGCAGGGAGGCAGGTCCCGCCAGGGGAGGCCGGTCCGCTGCCGGAACAGAATCCCGTTGATCACACGACGGTGGGATTGCCAGCGTCCACCCCGCCCGCGATTCGTCGGCAAGTGCGGCTCCAGACGAGCCCACTCTTCATCCGAAAGATCTCCCCGCCCCATGTCCCACGGAACGAGTGCCCAGCGGGAGCGTCACGCGACCCATCGGACAGGCCCTAGGGCCGGTCGAGAAAGTTGACGGGCAGGTTGCAGCCTGCGGGGGAATGCCGGGCCAGGTAAGGAAGTTGCTTACGTCATGACAAAAGGCCCCGCACCTCGTACCCTGTCCGACGAAGCCCTCTCCGACCTGCTGAGCAGAGAGCAGTTCGGCACCCTCGCCACCAACAAACGCAGTGGCCATCCTCATCTGACCACCATGCTCTACAACTGGGACCCTGAAGCCCGCATCGTGCGGTTCTCCACCACGGCGGACCGCGTCAAGGTCAACCACGTGCGGCGCGATCCGCGCGCGGCCCTGCATGTGCCGGGCGGCGATGTGTGGTCGTTCGCCGTCGCCGAGGGCGAGGCCGAGGTTTCTGAGGTCACGACCACACCAGGTGACGCGGTCGGGCGGGAACTGCTCGACATGCTTCGGAATGCCTTGAAGCCGGCGGACGAGGACGCGTTCCTGGCGGAGCTGGTGGCCGAGCGCCGGGTGGTCATCCGGCTCAAGGTGGATCGACTCTACGGGACGGCACTCGACATCAACGGTTAGGACATGTCAGGGCCGTGCTGCTCACGGCCGCTCAGTGATGGCCGCTACGAGGCCGGTCGCCTGCCGGCGGACCCCAGGGTCCGCCGGGCGTGATCGCCCCGTATCAACGGCTCATCCGCGCGTACGCCAGGGCATCAGGGCATGTTCGGACCGGGGGGCAGACCTGGACAAAAGAGGAGCACGCCAGTCCAGCGAATGATCTCCGCCTCAGGGCACTAGGGATTTTCCCTGGTCCGTTCGGAGAGTGCGCAGGAGAGAGTTGCGGTCGGTCGGCGCATCCCGCGTCGGCCGACGTGAACACCGCCCCGCTGTCGTGGGACCGCCGCGCACATGCGGGGCGCCATACGTCCCCGATTCCCGGGGCCGTGAATACGTGTCGCCCTCAAACGCCCAGTTCGCTCGATCACGTCCATCGCTTCGTGGCGGGACACCGCCGCCGGTACGGCCACACGGAAAACTCCATGAATTCTGGTGACCAAGATTCAATCCTCGATCGGTCGGGGGATTCAAACCCTGACAAGCGGACCACATGGATTTCTGGTGGATCCGGCGGGATTCCCTGCTCGCGGATTCGGCGGAGCAGCCGATGACCGACAGGAAACGTGACCAGCGTATTTCGATAGTTCTCAAGCTTCTGTCACAACGCGGCGAGCTGCGGGTTCGTTTCCTTCCCCAGGCCCTCGGAGTCTCCGGGGCCACAATCCGGCGGGATCTGGCGCTGATGGAGGAAACGGGACTCGTTCGCCGCTCGTATGGGAAGGTCACCGCGGCTCGGCGCGGCGCGGAGCTCCCGACGAGCGTGAGGCACTCCCAGAACACCGAGGCGAAGCGCCGCATCGGGGCCCTGACCTCGTCCTTGATCCCTTACCGTCCGCTCACCATGGCACTGAGCGGGGGCACCACAATGGATTTCGTCGCCAAGAGTCTGGCCACCCGGTCGGATCTGACGGTCGTGACGAACGGCCTGGACACGGCGGCGTCCCTTACGGCGCGTCAGTTGGTCCATGTCGTCGTCACCGGAGGAACCGCGAGGTTTCTCTCCAACGACCTTGTCGGGAAGGGCGCCGAGGAATCGCTGCGCTCATACCACTTCGACTTCGCGGTCATCGGTGCGGACGGCATCAGTCCTGGAGCCGGAATCACGCGGCACAGCTCCCGTGGGGCGGAGATCGACCGCGTCATGCTGGAGCGAGCCGAGCACAAGATTGTCGTCGCCGACAGTTCCAAACTGGGTAGGGCGCATCACGCGAAAGTCGCCGACATCGGTTTCGTCCACACCATCGTGACCGACTCGCGTGCGGATCCCGCCATCGTCGCCGCTCTTCGGAAGACAGGTGTGACGACCACCGCCGTGGTCGTTCCCCCGACAGCCGACGACGGCCGCGTTCGGTTCGGCTGATCTTTTGCTCGGCTCGCAGAGGTAACGGTCCCCATCCCCGGACACGGCGGGGGTGACAACGATCAACGGGAGTGCGCATTGTCGAACGAGGCCGGAATTGTCGTCGATCAATTTCCCGAAAGGATGTGATGGTGCGTCACTATCGGTCTTGTGAGCCGGACAGGCGGCTCCTGGAGTGTGCGGGAGCGCTTCCGAACTCCCTGCTGTGGTCGGCGGAAGGGCTGTTGTAGGCACGAACGAACCTTCCGAAGTCACGCTCCAGTCGGTCGCTCTCGTCCGCAGTGCGGCACGCCCCCCCACAGCCCCATCAGCGGGCGGTCGCCTCATAGCCCCACCGACCGGCCGATGGCTGATCGCGCCCGCGACAGACGCGCACTCGACCATCGGTATCCCCCCCACGAAAGAGGTTCACCATGACGTCGCATTCCAGGCGCTCCCTGATGTGCGCCGTGCTCGCCGCCGCCGGAGTGCTCACCCTGTGCGCGGCTCCGGCCCTTGCCGCGCCGGAGGCGCCTGCGGGCACTGCCACTCGGGCGGGCTCCCAGAAGATCTCCGTACCCGCCTACTTCTATCCCGGCCCACTGTGGGACCGGCTCACCCGGGCCGGCACAGGGGTGGGGCTCGCGGTCGCCAACCCGTACAACGGCCCCGGCGACGGTGATGACCAGTACACCGCCGCCATCAAGAAGGCCGACGCCGCCGGCATCTCCGTCATCGGCTATGTGGCGACCGGCTATTTCGGCACCACTGGCATGACCACGCGGTCCGGCTCCACGGACCCGGGCGAGTGGATGCGGCAGATCAAATCCGATGTCGACGTCTGGTACCGGCTCTACGGCGGAGCGGGGCTCGGCGGCATCTTCTTCGACGAGGGCATGGCGCGATGCGGTTCCGGAAACACCGACGTCGCCCGGTACATCGAGCTGAAGAACTACGTCGAGAGCCGCTATGGCGACGACGCGGTGGTCGTCGACAACCCGGGGACCGGTGTCGAGGAGTGTTATGCCGAGGCCGCCGACACCCTGGTCACCTTCGAGGGCGATGAGAACTCCTACCGCGGTCACCAGCCGGAGGCATGGGAGAGCGGCGCTCCCTCCGGCAAGGTCTGGCACCTCGTCTATGACGTCCCGGACGAGGGCCGGATGCGTGAGGTCATGGAACTCTCACGCCGGCGCAATGCCGGGCATGTCTATGTCACCCCGGACACCATGGCGGACAAGAATCCCTGGGACACGCTGCCTCCGGACGCGTACTGGAACACCGAGATCGACCTTGCTGGTGGCGGTGCGGCCCGGCGCTGATCTCCCCCCCTTCTCCCACGGTGAGTCCCAGTCCTGACAGATCACGAGTCCTGACAGGTCATGAGTCCTCGCAGGTCATGAGCCATTCCATGTCATCCCCACATGATGGGAAGAACGCGATGAAACTCTCCACGCGAACTGCCGTCCACACCCTGCTGCCCGCCCTCAGCCGCGGCTTCGGTGACTCCTCGTGGTACCTCACGAGCGTCCAAGCGGGCTTCGAACCGTGGGAGGGCGGAGCAGGCCTCAAGGTCAACTCCTTCTCCTCCGAGGTGAACACAGGCTGATCCATCCGAGCGGCGTCGCCGGTCGGCCGAAACGCTCACCCTCACCGAGCGTTTCGGACACAGGAGTTACCGATCAGTGGAAAGAATGCCGCCGAGCATTCATGATGGGGCACGAGCATGACAACTCGTTCGCGATCACCATCCATGAGCCGTTGGCAGCTTCCACCCCGCTATGCCGACTCCCGCGGTGTGGCCGTCTTCTTCGTGACGGCCCGCCCGACGAGCCGAGGAGTTCGATGACCGCCCCGCCCATGCTGAGCACCGAAGGCTGGGCAGGGGAGGGGGCGTACCGATGTCGCGGTGAGCTCTCCGCGCCGCCGTCGGCGAGGAGTCCGGTGACCGTGTAGAAGGGGAGGTCGGTTTTCGGTGGTACGTCCCGTGCTCTGACGATCATGAATTCCTCGCCGGCCTCGGCCGTGAAGCGGTTGACGAGAGCCGTCTTGCCCATGCCCGCCGCCCCCGAGACGATGACGACCCGGGGATTCTCCCGGACCGCGTCCCGCGCCGCCTTCCACAGGATTCCCAGTTCATCGGCGCGCCCGATGAACCGGTGGCCCGGAGACTCTTTCATGCGCACCCCTCGAAACCGAGGCCGAAGCGCCTCGGCAGTGCGTTCCAGTGTACTGATCGCGGTGTTGCCACCACCGTGGCGGCGCAATCCATCGGTGCCGTGGTCGCCGTGTCCGGGCGCGACCCGCTGAACCACTGACACACACCGCGACGCCGAGGGCCTCGCGGTCGACGCCCTTGACGCGTGTCCGTCGGCGCGTGTCCGTCGGCTCTCCAGGGCCGGTTCCGGCGGCTCTCGGTGCGATGCCGCACGTAGAAGACCGCGACGACCTGCCGGTACGCGGGCCGGAACAAGGCGCTTGGCCGCGCCGAACTGCTCACGTCCCTTGATCGTTGTGTGTGGGGTGTCGGCGGTACGGGGGTCGCGCCCCGGTAGCACGAGAGGGCGACTCCGCGCCGTACACCCGGCTTCCGTACCCTGTGAACGCCGCACCCCGTTGCTTCCGCATCTCGTACCTTTGCATCGTGTCACCTCCGTACCTCGTTCCGGACAGGAGCCCCATGCCGCACCCACGCCAGGCCGACGGACATCCGCAGCACGCGGCAGGCGGACCGCTGCCCGCGCCGAGGACGCCTTCTCCCCGCGACGCGCCAGCCCTGAACTGGGGTGTCATCGCCCCGGGCGGCATAGCGGCCTCCTTCGTCGAGGCGTTGCGCACACACACCGAGCAGCGTGTGGTGGCGGTCGGATCCCGCGACACCCGGCGGGCGCGCGCCTTCGCGGACCGGTTCGGGATACCGGCGGCCTACGGCAGCTACGCCGAAGTGGTCGACGACCCGCGCGTGGACATCGTCTACATCGCGTCACCGCACTCCGCGCACTTCGACCACGCCATGCGGGCGATCGAGGCCGGCCGGCATGTGCTCGTGGAGAAGGCGTTCACCCGCAACGCCCACGAGGCGGAGCGGTTGATCGAGGCCGCCCGAGCACGCGGGGTGTTCCTCATGGAGGCGATGTGGACGCGCTTCCTTCCGCACATCGACGTGGTCCGCCAGGTGCTCGACTCCGGACAGCTCGGCGAGGTGCGCACGGTCGCCGCCGACCACGGTCAGTTCATGAATCCGGACCCGGCCCACCGGCTCTTCGCCCCCGAACTGGCGGGCGGAGCGCTGCTGGACCTCGGCGTCTACCCGGTCTCTTTCGCGTCGATGGTGCTGGGGCCGTTCGCGTCGCTCACCGCCGTGGGGGAGAAGGCCTTCACCGGCGTCGACGGTCAGGTGTCGATCGTCGTCACCAACGGATCCGGCGCGCACGGCGTCCTGAACACCACGCTGTTCGCCCGTACCCCGACCACGGCGTCGATCTCGGGCACGCACGCCCGCCTGGAGATCGAGGGCGCCTTCTACGCGCCCGCCACGGTCCGCCTGATCAGCCGCGAGCGCGGACTGCTCGACACCTACGTTCCCGCACTGCGCGAGGGCGGCTTGTGCTACGAGGCAGCCGAGGCGGCCCGATGCGTCGCCGCCGGGCGGCTGGAGTCCGACCTGATGCCCCTCGATGAGACCCTGCGGGTCATGCGTGCCCTCGACGAGATCCGCCGCGACCTGGACGTCGTCTACCCCGGCGAGTGACACGCCTTCTCCCCGGCGCCCTACGGCGCCGGGGGTTGCGCCGCCCCAGGAGTTGTCCCTGTTCTGCGAGCGAGTTCCGCGTGCTCCGGTCCGGTTCACATGAAGTTGCGGGTGTGCAGGGCGGAGAGGTCCGCGGCCTCGCGGTGCGGGAATCCCAGGTGTACCAGTCGACGCCGGCGTCCCTCGTCCATCTCCGCCTGGAGCCGCAGGACTTCGCGGTGGCCGCGCGCGATCGCCCGCGGTGTCCACTCCCCGGCCGCCATGACGATCAGCGCGTCCGTCACGTCCTGGTTGAGCCCCGCGGTGTCGGCGAGGGCGTCGTGTCGTCGCTCGACGGCGGCCCGCAGCCGGTGGCGCAGTCCCGGGTCGACCGTGGCCTGGTGTTGGAGGTGGGCGATGCCGAACGCCACGTGGCGGGCCTCGTCCTGGCGGGCGAGTTGGACGACGCGCCGGGTGACGGGGTCGGGTGCGTGGCGGTCCAGGAAGGCAAGGAGGTTGAGGAAGCTGCCCTCGCCGAGGACGGAGAGCAGGAAGGAGGCCAGGGAGTAGTCGGGCTCGGCCAGCAGCGTGGTCAGCGAGGCCCGCCCGCCGACCGACGAGGTGCCCATACGGCCGTTCTTGAGAAGCGCCCTGCGAGTGAACACCTCGACGTGTCGCGCCTCGTCGGCCGCCTGCACGGCGAGCAGTTGCAGCACCTCGCGGAAGTGCGGATGCACCCGGGCGAGCAGCCGCGCCGGGATGATCAGCGCGGCCTGCTCGTTCTCCACCAGGTAGGTCATGATCTGTACGACGGCCTGCTCCACGGCGTCGGGGAGCGTGAAGGGGCTGTCCCAGGGGATCGCGGTCGCCGGATCCCACTGGGCGGCCGCGGCATGGGCGTAGAGGCTGGGGGCCAGTTCGCTCCACACCACGTCGCGGTCGGCGAAGTCGAAGGCCGTCTCGGGCCCGCCGGCCTCGACGAGCGCCCCGCGCGCGGCCAGCCCCCAGTGCCCCGGGGGCCGGGCCGCGACACCGTCGGGGGCCGCGCCGCCGGCGCGCTCGGCCCCCGACCACCGGTCCGCCACACGGCGTCCGGGCCGCACCCACGCCCGCGCCGTGCCGCCCGGCCGACCACCTTGAGCGTCGGACGGCCGGCCGTCTCGCGCGTCGGACGGGCCGGGGAGCCGGAACTCGCAGCCCTCGCGCCGGCACCAGGCCGCGAGGCCGGTGGTCAGGTCGGGGCGGTAGCCCAGTACGGCGATCTCCCCGCCCGGTGGCACCCGCGCCAGCGCGCGTCCCACCAGGAGGTGGGCTCCCTCGTCGAAGCCGAGGTTCTGGAGATCGACGACGGGATACCCGTCGGAGGTGGTGGGGTGCTCCCAGGTCACGGCCGGTATTCCGGCGCGGTGACCCGGCCGTCCGCGTCGTAGAAGCCGCTCTCCTCCACCGCGAGGTCCAACGCGGCGTAGCCGTCGGTGCGTTGGGGACACCAGGCCGTCATGCCTTCGAGGTCCAGGAGGCGGCGGGCGTCCGGATCCGCGTACGACATGGAGAGCAGCAGGGCGGTGAACCGGTCGGTGGCGTCGGGCGGTGCTGTCTCGCCGGCCACCAGGAGGCAGTGGTCGTAGGGGGCGGTTTGGGTGAGGACGCGTGTGGCGCCGACCGGCACCGTTCCCTCTCGGCCGAACAGCAGGTGGTTGGCGTCGAGGAGGCAGGCCGCGTCGACCCGGCCGGCGAGCAGGGCGCGGACGGCGTCGCGCTCGCCGCCGATGTGGTCGCCGTGCAGGCCCACGCCCACGTCGTGCCGCGCCACCCGGAAGTCTTCGTGAGGGCGTAGGCCGAGGCCGTTCAGATGGGACAGCGGGATCAATGTCGCCTGGGGGGAATCGAGGGCTCCGACCGCAACGGTGGTGTCCTTGAGGTCGGTGACATTGCGGTGCGGGGAGTCGTGCCGCACCACGACCACCGAGGTCAGGTCCCGGTCGGTGTCGCGCATGAGCAGCGGGCGCAGGGTGACGCCGCGGGCCGTGGCCAGCCGCCGGGCGCGAAGCCAGGCGAGCGGGGAGTTCCAGGCCACCTGGATGCGGCCGGCCACGAGGTCCTCGACCTGCCGTTCGTAGTGGGAGTAGAGCACAAAGTCCGTCGCCGCTCCCCGCTCGGCCAGCCAGGAGCGGAAACCCGCCCAGATGGTGACGGTCTTGGGGTCGTAGGCGACCGCGCCCACCATCAGCGTCATTTGCCCGCCTCCCCGAAGACCGGGAGGCCCAGGCTCGCCCGCGCGACGAAGTCGTACAGCGCGTCGGTGGTGGGGGCCATGACCCGGGCGGCCAACGCGTCGCGGAAGCGGCGTTCGAGGCCCGACTCCCGGCGCAGGGCGGAGCCGCCGCACAGCCGCATGGCCTCGCTCGTCACGTCGTGTGCGGCCTCGGCCGCGACGGCCTTGACCTGGAGGACCCGTAGGGTCGCGTCCGCGCGTCCGCGCTCCAGGGCGGCCACGGTGTCGTTCAGGAAGGCAGACACCTCGTCGGTCCGGATACGCAGCGGAGCGTAGCGGGCGCGGACGGTCGGCTGGTCCGCGAGGGTCTGGTCCAGATGGGAGAGGCGGGTCCGGGTCAGATGGGTCCGGGTCAGCTCCATGGCCGCGTCCATGGTGCCGAGCGAGCAGGCGGCGCTGAGGACCAGGAAGCGGGGCAACGCGATCGTCAGTGCCAGGTCCAGGCCCGCGCCGTCCGCGCCGAGCAGCGCGGTGGCCGGTACGGTGACCCGCTCGGCGGTCATGGGGCAGGAGGCGTTGCCGCGCAGTCCCAGGCCGTCGAAGGCGCCCGCGACGGTCAGCCCGGGGGCGTCGGCCGGCACCAGCCACAGGCTCATCGGCCCCTCGGCCCGCAGTGGGCGACTGGACCATACGTAGCTGTCCGCCTGGTCGGCCGAGGTCACCCAGCTCTTGCGCGCGTCGAGACGGACGGACTCACCGTTGGGCTTTGCGGTCCCCAGGGGGGCCCAGAAGTGGCTGCGCGAGCCGACCTCGGAAAACGCGAGGCTGGTGAGGTGGGAGCCCTCCGCGATCGCGCGCCGGGTCTTGTCGGGGCCGTGTTCCTCGATCACCGAGGTGGCGGCGTAGTGCATGAGCACCACCATGGCGGTGGAGCCGCAGGAGCGGGCGATCTCCCGTACGAAGTCGACGGCCTGGCCGAGCGGGACGCCGCCGCCCCCGACAGTCGTCGCGCTGGTGGCGCCGAGGATCCCGGCGCGGCCCAGCGCCTCTACGCCGGAGCGGGGAAAGCGACCGGTGGCGTCCACCTCGTCGGCCTGGGGGGCGATGGTCTGCTCGATGACCGATTTCAACGCGGCCATCAGAGCGGTGGGGTTCCCGGTCGCGTCCGGGGCGTCGCATGCGGAGGCTGGCAGTGGCATGTCGGTATCCGATTCCTCGGGTAGGTACACCGCAAGATGGGGCAAATGCTCTCAATCAACGCCTGAGCATAGAGGAGTTCGCCGAGCCTGCGGTGCACATCCGCGCCGTGCCGCAGGCGTGCCAGGGGCGTCCACGTCGTCCCGTTCATCGGCCGAATCGGCGCGCGCAGTCAAGGCTTGGGGCTCAGGCCCAAACTTCTGTGATGGCATCTGCTCCAGCGGTCCGGCGGGCAGCACCCCACGCTGCCTTCGGTACACCCTGGGCGGACCGCCCGCACTCCACCCCGGCCTGTGCTGACCGATGCCCGCCCACGCTGACAAGAGATACGTCGGTTGGGCTTGTTGTGCGTACGCCCCCCGCCGCCCCGCTTCCGCTGCCCGCCCGCAACCCCTGCTGCGGGCGGGCATGCGCGATTCAGTTGGGCTCGGCGGGGTCGTGGGTGATCAGGTCTCCTGGCTGACACCGGAGGACCTCGCAGATCCTCGACAGGGTCGAGAAGCGGATGGCCTTGGCCCGCCCGTTCTTGAGCACGGACAGGTTCACGACGGTGATACCCACCTGTGCGGACAATTCGGTGAGCGTCATGCCGCGCTCGGCGAGTAGCCGGTCGAGGTGGATCCGGATCGTGTGGAGTTCCTCCTCTGGCATCAGATGGTCCCTTCGAGGTCCTCTCGCATGCGTACGCCCTCGCGCATGATCTTCCCCATGATCACCGCTGCGAGGCCGGCGAGGATGAGCACCGTCGGCCCGGAGACGGTCGGCCCGGATCCTACGATCGGCGCCATGCTCGCGACGAGCCAGGAATGCGACCAGCCGACGACGAGGCCGGCCAGCGGCGTACCCACGGCGACGAACCAGCCGAGAACGGAGAGCCGTTGCGACACCGCGTCGGTGAACGGCCCTTGGAGCAGGACGGCCTTGAGCAGCCGGGAGAAGAGCAGCAGTGCGAGGGAGCCGAACAGCAGCCAGGGCAGTTCGCCCCCGAGGTCGGCGGCGCGCTGAGCCGCGGAGGGGCCCTCCTGGCAGAGGGTCGCGGCACTGCTGGACGCGTCTACGCCTGTGGCGACCGGCAGGCTGTCCGCCAGTGAGGCATTGCGCCAGAAGCCCGTCTGCACGCAGACCGCCCCGTCGTCGGCCATGTGAACGACCCCCTTGCCGACGAAGGCAAGCCCACAGAGCACCGCCAGCACAAAGGTCACCGAGGCCAGAGTCCTCGTGAGTCGCGTGTTCATCGCACCCCTCCCCATCGATTTTCGATATGCCCGAGGCTAGCGGAGCATATCGATATTCGACAAGTCGATGGCTGTCCATGACCCAGCCCCGGCGGGCGCTGTCCCTTCGCACGCCCGGTCCTCCAGCGGCAGCCGGCTGCGTGAGGCGCCGTCGCATTCCCACTTATCCACGGTGAGCAGGGGCGGCATCGCGGTCGCGCACACGGGGCAGCCGACCGGAGCGGCCCGTGTGTAGAGCTGGACAACGGCCGGCATCGGCAACGGGCCGCCATCGCAGAGGTCCGGAACGTGCTGCCCCTGCCTCGCCTGCCGTGACGGGGGTGCAGCCGCGGCGGCGCGACCCGAGGACCAGCTCCAGCTGTAAGAACTGCCTTGCCCCGGGCGTTGTCAGAGGCATCAGGCACACTGCGCCGTATGAACTTGGTGACCGCACGCGACTACGCCTGGATCCGCACCTCACTGCTCTTCCGCCACATGATGGAGAGCGGATACACCCTGACACTGATACGCGGGCGAACTCCGCGCGAGGTGCTGCGCGTGATGGAGGCGGAACCGCGCGGCACCGGGGAGGGAGCGGCCGGGCTGATCGAGGCGGACGACGCTCACCGCGCCGAGGTGGATGACGACTACTTCGACGATTCCTACGTCGCGGGCGCCTTCAGAGTTCCGGACGAGAACGGCGACTGGACGCTCGTCCTCGGCTTCGACGGTGGCCTGGGGATCGCGACGCAGTGCGTGGAGACGCTGTCGAAGGGCGGCAGGGTCGTGGCGCACTCGACCAATGGCGGCAAGCCCATCCACCTCTTCTACTGGTTCGAGGACGGTGAGTCCCGTACGACGTTCGAGGGCCCCTCGTCGCGCGGCGGCAACACCCCCGATGAACTGGTCCCTCTGATGCGGGAAGTCGGCTTTCCCCTGACCTCCGAGGGAGAGCACGACGAGAGCGCCCCGGATGTCGACGGGAAGGCGGCGGTCTTCGCTCTGGCCGAGAGACTCACCGGCATACGCGTCACCGAATCCCTCCTCCAGGACGCCACGTATGAACTGGGACTCGTCCCCGAAGAGCCCGCCGAGGAGTGGACCGGTGTGGCCATCGACATCACCGATGCCCACGGGGAGCGCCTGCACAAGGAATGGACCTACGAGGAGATCGCGACGGCATCGGACCGCGCACGGGCGGAGGCGAACGCGCCGGTGGTGATCACCTACAACGAGCCGCCGGCCATGGGTCGTTCGGAGCACGGGACAGGTGAGTAACGAACGAGAGCGAGGTGGATGCCCCGGCGTACTGGCCGCCCTCCGCAAGGGAACGCGCCGCCACGGGGGCTTCTGTCAGCCGGCCTGCACGTAGGGCCTGATGGGACTCCGCAGGGAGTCGGCGAGCAGCGGCGTCAGCTGCTGCTCAGAGGCCTGGCACGCGTACAGGGGGATTTCGATGGCCTCACGGCTGGGCCCGCCGTTGCGGGTGAGTTCACCGATGGCGACCGTGAGCACGACCAGGAGCACGACGAGGACGACGACGTACAGCACTTGTTGGGCCCGCTCGCTCACCGTGCTCCTTCGTTCCGGCATGGGGGCGCCGGGCGTTGAGGGGAGGTCGTACTCTGTGATGGGCGGGCCGTTCCACCTCAGCGTGAGACCGTGCTCTTCGCAGTGCGCACCGTCCTCGTCCCGCATTGGGAAGTCGCGGCCGCCGCCGAGGCATTGCGTCATGACCGCCCCCGGTGGCAGGCGCAGGCGCAGCGCAGGGTCTCAATGGGCGGCTGTGCGGCCGTCTGCCAGGCGAGCCGCGTTTCACCGGGGCCGGGGCACTCCGCGTGTTCGCCGATGCGACAGGCGGGCGCCGTGTGCGCCGGAGTTCGGGCGGTGCAGCGCAGGACGTCGTCCGGCTGCTCGATCCAGCAGATCGAGGGGATGCGGGTACGGGGCGTCTCGACTGCGCTCACAGGGCGGCGCCCTCCGCGCGGGCCCGTCCGACGCGAAGCAGTTCGGCGACCGTGTCAGGGGCGCACAGCTTCCCAGCCTGCTCTACGGGGACAGCCCAGTACGGGTTGAGCGGTGTCGGCTCCGTGCGGTCAGGCCGAGGGATTCCGAGCCAGGCACCCGCGCCGCGGACCACGGCCTCGGCCGACCGCCAGGTCTCGCAGGTTCCAGCCGGTACTAACGCGTAGTACCAGTGGCGCGGATGGCAGATCACGGGGCCGTCGAGGACTTCGGCCAGGACGCCCGCCACCACGTCCGGGGCGCTGCTGTCGGCCGCCGCGTGGACCAGCGTCAACGGCATCCGCACGGCGTCGTAGGGGCCGCCGGTGCGCAGCATCGCCGGCCGGTGGTCCTGCCACGCCTCATAGGCGACAGAGGGGTGGGGGCTGGACGACGTCAGCCATCGGGCAATGGCGCTGTCAATGGCGGTGGGTGTGGGCATGGTCGGCTCCTGGGCTGCATGCGGCGCGGCGCCGGCCGTTCCTGGTGGGGATTGGACGGCGCCGCCTCATGCCGATCACGCTACGAACCCACGCGACCGCGGCCCAGTGACGAGCCGCCCCAGTTTTCGGATCAGGTAGGACACCGCGCCCTACCCGATCAGTCCGAGTCGGTCGGCGAGGCCCAGCAAGGCCGCGTCCCGGCGAGGCGCACGTTCCCGGAGGTCCTCCACCAGCCGCCGCGAAGTGGAGTGGTAACGAATCCACTCGGGCGCGTCCTTCTCCGCCTTCAAGAGCGCGTTCGTCGCCGCTTTGTCCCTGCCCAGGTCGTCGTAGGCGAGCGCCCGGTCGACAGAGAAGCGCGCCCGCCATGTCGGGGGCAGTGAGCCGAGGTTCGGGATTCGTGACGAGAGGATCGCCTCCTCGCTCCTGTCCATCTCCACCAGGAAATTGACGTTGGCGACAGCCGTGTTCGTCGGCCCGAACGGGGTGGCGTAGACGAGACGGTCTTCGCCCATGCTCGCGGCGGCTCCCTTCGCCATCCGCAAGAAGGAGGTCACGGCGTCGTGCTTTTCCTGCCTCACAGCGGCTGTTGCCGCGCGCAGCAGCAGAATGCCCCAGAGCGCCAGATCTTCAGGAGCGGATCGGAACGACGGCTCGATCTGCTCGGCACGGGCGAGCGCCACTCGCTCCGCGTCGGCCAACCGGCCTTGTTTGGTGAACACCCACGACAGAGTCGATGCGGTCAGCGTCTCCAAGTTCGGGTCGTCGCACTGCTGAATCGCGGCGAATGAGCGCTCCATCGCCGTGAACGCGGCGTCCTCCTTACCGAGAGCGGTCAGCGTCGTCGCTGCGACTTGATATGCCACGGCAAGAACGGAGTTGGCCGCAGCGCGGTCGGCCCCTGTGTATGCGTGAGCGGCGGTACGCGCGTCCCGGATCAGCTGGGGCAGCAAGGAGCCGATCTCGGACATACGGCCGTCCCGGCGGATGACCTCTGTCGATGCCAGAGCGGAGCGCAGGTCCGCGATGCTTGGCGGGTCCTCTGCATCGGTGTCACCGCCCAGGAGGTCAGCGACTGGTGAAACAGCTTGTCGGAGAGCCAGAACAGACGGCATTCGGCTGTCTTCCCCGGTCCGTAGCTCAAACGTCGTGGGCTGACCGACAAGATAGCTCGGCTCCGTGTCCAGCGCGTGGGCAAGCGCGTTGATACTGGACAGTCGGGCCGTTTTCCGTCTTCCCTGTTCCAACTTTCGCACCACATCGATGGACAGGTTGGAGCGCTCGGCCAGTTGTTCTTGAGTCATGTTCCGCCGAAGTCTCAGTTCCGCGAGACGATCGCCCAAGCTCGATGATGTGGAACTCATCTGTACCCCCGACAGAAGGTGGGCTTCTACGGTACGTCGGGAAGCAATGAAGGGCTTGCCCCCGAAGCTGAACGCGCACGCCGTGAACAGTGACGACCCGTCTGCCGGGCAGTCACGTGATCTCTCCGGGCGGAAGCTGGTCCAGGCCCAGTGACCTGACGAGGTCGAGCATTTCAGCGTGGTGCAGTGCGGCCGGGTTGCCCGCGACGGGGTGGATGTGGCCGTCGATCTCCAGGGCCACCAGGCCGTGCATCCGGCCCCACACGCGCAGCGCGAGCGCCGCCGCGGCCGGTGGCACGTCCGGGAGGTCTGCCTGGATCTTGGCGACGTAGTCCGGGTGGAGGTCGGACCAGGAGGTGTCCTCGGGCTGGTGGTGCCGGGCGTGGGGCCACGCGACGGCCACCAGACGGGTCAGCTCGCGGCACACGCGGCGCGCCGTCCGCTCCACCGGCCCCTCCTCAGGAGGCTCATAGCCGGGGATGGGGTGACCGTAGAAGAGCCGGAAGCTCTCCGGATGAGCCACCGCCCATTCCCTGAGGGCCTGGCCCCACGCCATCAGCCTGCCGCCTGGGTCGGTGTCCGGTACGGCGTTGCTCGCCGCTTCCACCGCCTCCGTGAGTGAGGCGGCGATTCCGGTGATCAGTGCGGTGATCAGGTCGTTCCGGGTGGGGAAGTAGCTGTAGATCGCGCGGGCGGTCATCCCCATGTCACGAGCGATGCCGCGCAACGAGATCGCTCCAGGACCCCCTTCCGCCAACTGCCGCAGCGCGATGGCCTTGATCTCCTGGCTCGTCTCCTGCCGCAACCGCTCACGGCGGCTCATCGTCCCCGCGACACGTTCACCCTCACCGATGCTCACCTTGAGCAGAGTACAGGGGTGCAATAGTCTCCCCCGTGACATTAGTACACGCCGTGTCCGGAGAACGGGAGAACCTCATGCCTGCTTACGTCATCGTCAACGTCGATGCGGTCGACGAGGAGGCCGGCCTTGCCTACGCCCCCGTGGCACAGAAGTCCATCCTCAGCCACGGCGGCCGTTATCTGGTCGCGGGCCCCACGCCCAAGCCCGTCGAAGGCACCTGGAACTCGTCCCGGTTCCTGGTGATCGAGTTTCCCGACATGGACAGGATTCGCGAGTGGTACGACTCCCCCGAGTACCGGGCGGCCCGGGAGATACGGGAGGGCAAGATCCGGCTGGGGATGCTGTTCGCCGAGGGCACACCGCCGGAGGGCTTCTCCCTCCCGGACGGGCCCTGAGGGTCGCAAGTCCCTGCGTTCGGGCGCGCTGCGGTGTCGGCGTCTTCGGCGAGCGCGTCCACGGACCGCCGTGAGCGGTCGTGAGCCGACCTGACGAAATAAGGGGATTGTGGGCGAGCTCAAGCGGTCAGCGCATCACCGCTGTTCAGGAGGCCGGCGTCGACCTCTGCCGGTGTGCGGTAGCCATGAGTCTTGCGCGGACGACGGTTGAGCTCGCCATCCTTTTCCGACGGGGCCGGCGCAGGTCTATGCGTGCGCGTCCCGTGGGCAGGGCGCGCCTGTGCGCATGTTGGTTGAGGCGCCGTCGATGACGGAGTCGAGCCTGTCCCGGGTATGGGTGAGATCCGCGATGCGCCGGTCGAGGTGGTCGCGTTCCGCGGCCAGGCGCTTGAGCAGTTCAGGGGTGGCCTTGCCGTCGATGACGCAGGGCGTCAGCTCGGCGATGGCCTTGCTGCTCAGTCCGGCGGCGTACAGCTGGCGGATGAGGTGGATCCGGTCGACGGCGGCTTCCGCGTAGTGGCGCTGGCCGCTGCCGCTGCGCTCGGCGGTGAGCAGGTTCTGTTCCTCGTAGTACCGCAGGGCCCGGGTGGTGACTCCCGTGCGACGGGCGAGTTCCCCGATCCGCATTCCCGTCCCTTCTCGCGTGTTCCGCATCACACGCATTTGCCTTTCACGTCAACGTCAAGTTTTACGGTAGCTCATGTGCTCGCTGGCGGGCGAATGATCCCGTCGGATCCCTTATCGGGATGACGCAGATGACGCAGATGACGTAAACGACGAACGGAGTGTCCATGAGCGAGGACACCGCAACGACCCGGCGGGTGATCGGCGTCGAAGAGATGACGGGCCTGCTCCTGTCCACCGGAGGATGGGGATGGCACTCCGAGGCGGGCCCGGCGACTCTGCGCCTGATCCTCGCCGGGGCCCTGGACCGGCACCCGCGCGGCACGTTCGGCGGGCCGGGCGGCGCCCGCGCCTTCGTCGACCACGCCCCGCCCGACGAGCGGGGCCGGGACAAGCTCGGCCACCTCAACGCCGAACGCATCCTCCGCCTCCCCCGATCCGCCACCTCCTGAAAGGCAGACACACGCATGACCACCCACCACACCACCACCGGCCTCACCGGCCCTGCCCCCACTGCGACGGTCTCCGTCAAGCCGCTCGTGATGAGCGCACCGCAGCGCGGCGAGGACCTGCACGTCCGCGTCACCGCCCCCACCACCGGCACCAGCCTGCCCGTCGTGCTCTTCGCCCACGGCTTCGGCTCCAACCTGGACGGCTACGCCCCGCTGGTCGACCACTGGGCCGCCGGCGGCTTCGTCGTCGTCCAGGCCACCCATCTGGACTCCAAGCGGCTCGCCCTCCCCGCCGACGACCCCCGCCGGCCCCGGATGTGGCGCCACCGCGTCCAGGACATGCGGCGCATCCTCGACGAACTCACCACCCTGGAGGCGAGCGTGCCGGGGCTGGAAGGCCGCATCGACCACAGCCGCATCATCGCGGCCGGGCACTCCTTCGGCGGCCAGACCGCCGGCATCCTGGTGGGCCTGCGCGTCACGGACCCGGACACCGGCGCCGCCGAGGACCTGTCCGATGCCCGGGTCATGGCCGTCATCCAACTGGCCACCGCAGGCAAGGGCGGCGACGAACTGACCCCCTTCGCCCACGACAACCTTCCCTGGCTGCGCGACCAGGACTTCTCCCACATCACCGCCCCCGGCCTCGTCGTCGCCGGAGACAAGGACGACCTCCCGCTCACCACCCGAGGCCCGGCCTGGACGACCGACCCCTACACCCTCAGCCGTGGCAACAAGAGCCTCCTGACCGTCCACGGCGGCGAGCACTTCCTCGGCGGCATCTCCGGCTACCAGTCAGCCGAGACCACCGACGAGAACCCCGACCGTGTCGCCCTCGTCCAGCAGGTCACCCTCGCCTACCTGCGTCACATCACCGGAATCGACCACACTGACTGGAACAACGCCCTAGCGGTCCTCACGGATCACCCGCTGGGGCACCTCGAAACCAAGTGACCCCGCCACCCGCAGCCGGGTGGAGTCGGTGAAGCTGTAACGGCCGAGCAGGTTCAGGCTGCGGTGCTTGAACGGGGGCAGGCGGGCGACGCCCTCGTCGCGCACGTGTGCCGTTGCCCCCGTGCACTCTGTTGCCCACCCCACGTGTGCGCGATGATACGGAGCGCGATCGCCGTTGAAGGGGGTGCGTGGTGAAGGGGGTGCGTGGTGACGGATGATGTGACGGGTCACGCGGTGGTGGTGGGAGCCGGGTTGTCCGGTCTGCTCGCCGCCCATGTGCTGGGCAGGCGCTTCGAGCGCGTCACGGTGATCGAGAGGGACGCGTTCCGCGACGGGCCCCCGGCGTTCCGGCCCGGCGTACCGCAGTCCAGGCATGTGCACATCCTGTGGTCGCGCGGCATGGCGGCGCTGGAAGACCTTCTGCCGGGTGTCGTCACCGGCCTCGAAGCCGCCGGGGGCGCTGTCGTCGGCGCCCCCGAACAGATGCGGTGGCTCTCCGCCGCGCAGTGGTTCACCGGCGTACGGGGAACGGACTACCTGTCCGTCTCGCGCGAACTCCTGGAGTCGGCCCTGCGCCGCGCGGTCGTCGCGGACGGGTCCGCGGTGACCATGCTGGACCGTCATGAGGTGACCGGGCTTCTTCCGGCGCGGGCCGGGCAGGCGGTGGGAGGCGTGAGGCTGCGTGAACGGGGCGCGGACGGGGCGGAGTTCACCGTCGAGGCGGAGCTGGTGGTCGTCGCCGCCGGTCGCAGTTCCCGTGCCGCGCGCTGGCTGAGCGAGTTGGGCCGCCCGATGCCGGTGACCGAGCGGATCGACGCGCGTCTTGGCTACTCTTCCCGCTACTACCGGCGCCCGGACGACGAGGACCCCTGGAAGGCCATGTATCTCCAGGGCAACCCGGACGTGCCGCGCGGCGGTGTGATCGTTCCGGTCGACGGCGGCCGGTGGCTGGTCACGCTCATCGGACAAGGCGAACACCAACCACCCACCGAGGAGAGGGAATGGCTCGCGTTCGCCGCGTCGCTGCGTTCGGCCGAGCTGTCGCAGGCGCTGACGGGCGCGGTGCCGCTGTCGGACGCGGTCGCCTTCCGGGCGACGGCGAATGAGTGGACGCACTTCGAACGCGTGAAACGGTGGCCGCGCGGGCTGCTGGTGATCGGGGACGCCCTGTGCCGCTTCAACCCCGTCTACGGGCACGGCATGACGGTCGCGGCCCTCCAGGCCCAGGTCATCGCAGGCCAGATCGACGGGCGTGAGCCGGCGGACATCGCCGCCCGGGCGCGACAGACGCAGAGAGCGGTGGCGAAGTGCGTGAGGCCGGCCTGGATGATCGCCACGGGTGAGGACCGCCGGTATCCGGGCACCGACGGACCGGAGACGGGTCGGCTCGGCAGGACGCAGCAGGACTATCTGGCCCGGGTGCTGGCCGTGGCCAACACCGACCCGGTCGTCGCCGAAGCGTTCTTCGCGGTGCTCTCACTCAACCGCCGCCCCGAGACCTTGCTGACGCCACGGATCGCGACACGCGCCCTTCGCCGGCGGAAGTGACCCACCGCTGTCCGGATCGAGGAGCTTCGCTCACCAGGGCCGGCCGACGTACGCGGTCGGCACCGCCCCTGAGGCCCTCGCCGGCGGCGATTCGGCCAGCGGTGACGGGAACTCGTAGCTGGCGGCTCGTGACGAACGAGCAGAAGGCGCAACAGAGTTGACGCCGTTGACCGAGTTACTGGAACGTTGAACCACTGAGTCCGCCGAGTCCCATCCGACACTGCCCGGAGGCCCGGAACCATGTCCCAGAACCACCCCCGCCCGTCCCGACGCACGCTTCTCGCCGGTGCCGCCGCCGCGCTCGCCGTGGCGGCCAATGCCGGCACGGCGAGCGCCGCTTCCGGCGCCCCGACTCGCGCGTACCCGACCGAGTTCCCGCTTCCCGACGGCTTTCTGCCCGAGGGGATCAGCATCGGTGAGAAGCCGTACGCCTACATGGGATCGCGCGCCAACGGCGCCGTCTACCGCACCGATCTGCGCACCGGCAGGGGCGGATTCATCTACGCCGGGGCGACCGGCACCGTGGCCATCGGGCTCAAACTGGACCATGACGGCCTGCTCTATGTCGCCGGAGGTGGCGGCGGATCCGCACGGGTCATCGACTCCCGCACCGGCAAGATCGTGACCACGTACCAACTTACCGAGCAGATCGGCCACTTCATCAACGATGTCATTCTGCTCGGCGATCGCGCCTGGTTCACCGACTCGCGCGACAGCGTGCTCCACGGCGTACCGCGCGGGCGCGCAGGAGAGGTGCTCAGCCTGCCGCTCAGTGGCGACTGGGTGCAGCTGCCCGACGTGAACAACGCCAACGGCGTCGTGGGCACCCCCGATGGCCGCGGGCTGATCGTCGTCAGCAGCACGTCCGGCAAGCTCTACCACGTGGATCTCAAGACCGGTCACGCCACCGAGATCGCGCTGAGCGGCGCGGAGAACGTCGTCAACGGCGACGGTCTCGTCCGCATCGGTCGTACGCTGTACGTCGTACAGAACCGGCTGAACCTCATCAGCGTGTTCGATCTCGACGCCAAGGTCCGCACCGCCACCCTGCGCCGTACGATCACCGACCCCCGCTTCGACGTCCCCACCACGGCCGCGCGCTGGGGCGATCGCCTGTACCTCGTCAACGCCCGCTTCACCAGCCCCCAGACGCCCGAGACGACGTTCAACAGTGTCGCCGTTTCCCTCTGACATCCGACTGGCAACTGACTGACATCTGGCGCGGGGCGCTCCACGCGTCGGCGGAGCAAAAGGCCGGGGACCCGTCGGCCGGGCGTCAGGAGCGCCCGCGACGCATGCGGCTCAGGCGGTTCGGGCCCGCCCGGCCCCCGGTGGCCTCGTCGACGCGTGCCGGTGGGGCGGGCGGCCGGACCGTCCGTCCGCGCCACCGCTGAATGTACGGTCAAGACGGCCCCCACGTGGGCCGGTTCGCCGAGGTGGCCGCTCACCTCGACCTGATCGTCGAGCCGGCGCCCGGACCGTCGTGGTGACCCGGAACCTGACACCCGTCGGCCACCATCACATCGCCGACGACCCGGACCGACACCCTTGTGTCCTGGCAGGAGTTCCGCTTCCGAGCAGCCTCGGCCGGGCCTCGAACCCAATCGCTGTACCGCGATGTTCTCGTCCACGGAGCGAAGGGACTCCCCGATGGACGGCGCGATCCAACTCGCCCACGCGACAGCCCAGACCATCGTCAAACGTAGCGACATCGCCCGATCCGACGCGAGGAGGGTGCATAGGATCGTCGCCATGGCACTGCGACCTGTTCAGGTGAACATCAAGGCCCTCGACGACGCGCTGGTCGGCCGGTTCTGGGCGGAGGCGCTCGGCTGGAGTGCTTACGGCGAAGCGTCCGGTGCGACCACCTACGTTGGCCCCGTCGGCGGCCTCGTTTGGCCGGACCCGGTCGCCGTCTGCGTCGACGTCGTTTCCGTCCCGGAACCCAAGACAGTGACCAAGAACCGTGTGCACCTCGATCTCGCCACCACCTCTGCCGCCCACCAGGCGGAGCTGGTCGCGCGCCTCCAGGCGCTCGGTGCGACGCCCGCCCACGTGGGCCAGGGCGACGTGCCGTGGACGGTCCTCGCCGACCCCGAGGGCAACGAGTTCTGCGTGCTGGAGCCCCGGGAGGTCTACCGGGACACCGGGCCGATCGCCGCGGTGGTGGTCGACTGCGTCGATCCGCGGGCCATGGCCCGGTTCTGGGGCGAGGCGATGGACTGGACCCTGCGCGAGGTGACCGACGACCAGGCGGTGTTGCGCTCCGCCAAGGGTGTCGGCCCGTATCTCGAATTCATCCGCACGCCCGATGTGAAGACCGTGCCGGACCGCGTCCATCTTGACCTGCTGCCCTACCCCGGCGACGACAAAGCGGCGGAGGTGGCCCGGTTGCGGGCCCTCGGCGCCACCGACCTCGACCTCGGTCAGGGCGACGTCCCGTGGACATGTCTGGCCGACCCGGAAGGCCACGAGTTCTGCGTCCTCGCCCCGTCCTGACGCGGAGCCTTGACGACACCCCGACACAGGAGCCGTGCGTGCTCATGAGCCATGACCCCGGGTGGGCCGAGCCGTGGCAGCTCGGTCGATTCGAGCGGCCCGGTCGCTGGTGTTCGTTTCCGCCAGCCTGTCACGCCCCGAACGCGTCGTGGCAGATGGATAGGATCCCCCAATGGGCGGCATACGAGTCTGGGAGAGCACGCGCCGGAGGGACAAGCCGACGGCGGTCATCATCGGGGCCGGCAATCTGCTGATGAGCAGCGTGCTCTGCTTGATGATGATCGGCGCACTACCGTTCCACGAGCCCACGACCCGCGAGCAGGAAACGGCAGCTCAGCAGACCGCCATCCCGATCTTCGGCGGCTGGCTCGCGGCCGGACTGGTGCTGTCCCTTGTCCTGGGCATGCGACGGACGGCGTTGAGCCACCTCACCACGATGCTCGTTCCGCCCGCTGCCCTGATCCTGCTCCTGATCTTGCTGACGCTGTGAGGCCCGTCAGTCACCGCGTACCAGTGCCGCTCAACTCCTTGGCGTACCGGATGATGAGGGCGTCGAGGCGGTCTTCGTCGGCGCGTAAGCCCCGCTGATCCCTCCGAGGTCGACACCGGGCGTGGTCTGCAGAGCCAGAGAGCCGACGTGGCTGGACCGGGTGACGATCGGTGGGTGCACCGACTGGCGCGGCAGAGTCCGCATCGCGTTGGTGACCCGAATGACGCCGATGACGTTGGTCTCCACCAGCCTTGCTTCGGTACGAAGGCCCCGGATCGACAGAATGAGAGCATGGGTGAACCTGTGCAGATCCAGCTTGATCAGCTTCGGCGTGCCTTCGACCTGCTCCTGAAACGCGTCGAAGCGTCAGCCGGTAGTGCGGTGCCGCTCGAACACGACTACTTCTGGTCCGTTCCGGGCGATGAGCTCTACGACGTCCTCAACGAACCGAGAACGATCACGATCGGGCAGCTGTCCGAGTCATGGCAGCATCTTGAGGACCTCGTGGCCGACCCGGACCGGGCCGTGGGGCAACACCTGGTCTGGCTCGCCGATGTCCTCCGTGCGATCGGTCAGGACACCGCCCCGTAACCAGCACACGCGCGACGCTGCGGTGAACTACGAGTCAAACCTGCCTCAGAGGACGTCCAAGTCGGAACACCAGCCAACTGCGCGCTCTGCTCAACCGCGTCGGACGGCTCCGGCGCGGGATCGACACCGAGGTCGAAACAGTTCCGGGAGATCTTCCGCAGGGAGTGCCTGCACCAGCTGCCGAAGGTCGAGAAGGTCATGGGCAGGCAGGCCCAGGCGCTCCTCCAGCAGCTCGACGACACCTGCTGGAGCGTCGACGACCTCACGAGGGGTACCGAGGAAGCGTGCCTCACCCACCACGATGCAGAGATCATCACCAGCTTCGCCGGACTGTCGATGATGCCCGGAGCCCGTGTCCTGGCCGAGGTCTGCGGCGACCGGCAGTGGTTCGCTGACGCCCGGGCCTCGAAGGCACACGCCGGCGCCGCCTCGGTGACCCGGGCTTCCGGTCGCAGCCGTGTCGTGGTCGAGAGCCGTCAAGAACCCGGGACACTGGTTCACTCCGGCAGAGTCCGCTGAAGGCGGTCGAGGATCCGCAGCACCTCACCGCGATGTCTGGCGAGCTTCATCCATCGCGGCAGAATCTCGATCATTGTGTACGCACTCGGTGCAGGCGTCCCCTCGCGCAGGCCGGCACCGACGTATCCCACGAGCACGGCGAGATGCTCCGCGTTGTAGGCCCATAGCGTCCGCCCACGACAGGAAGCCTGCAACCACAACGGCAGCCTGAAGATCGGGTCGATGGGGCTTCCCATCTCCTGGCCCCGGACCTCGCGTTGGCGTGTATAGCCACAGCGCGAACAGACGAGCCTCGCGTCACCGACATATATGTGCCCGTCGGCCATCGGGCGGGTCACCGTCGCGCACCCCGCACACCGAGGGCATCGCACCAGGACCTGGCCGCCGTAACGCCACAACCTGCCGCCAGGATCTCTGAACCGCTCGAAACGTACATGCTGGGAGCCCACGGCTTGAATGATGCCAGCCCATTGGCGCCCAAGGTGCTGAATATCGGCCCACTGTCTTGCCCCGGCTAGCAGGTCCACGACTCCGGTCCCGAACGGATGGGCCAACGGATCGCCGATCGCTTGACGCAAGCGCGACATGAGACGTCTCGCTGGTCACGCAGTCCGGGAGCGTCCGAGTGCGGAGATGCGGAGCCCCCTTCTCGGGCTCCGACGGCACGCTGGTGAGCGCGTACGACGATGGAGCCGACCGACACCGCCCAGTCGATCTCGCCCGTTGCGTCAGCCCGGCATGGGAGGCCCGGAGCATCTGCCGGAAGTGCCGTGCATCGCCCACCGGCGGAAGCGGGTGTGCGGCGTCACTCAAGACCGTACCGCTCAGACACATCCCGCCAAGCAGTCCCAGGACGGAACTACCGCACGATCCCGTTGAGCACGGTGCGATCGTTCAGCCGCTTCCGGCTCCGCAACGACTCGGGCAGCAGTGGTTGGACAAACACCTACTCGGCATCGGACAGCTCGCGTCGACGTATCACCCGACCATGATCCACCACCGAAGAACGGCCGGACAGGACCTAGACTCCCGGGGCCGGCTTCCAGTCGTGGACGAGGAGGCCGAGCAGTACCTCGTCCAGGAACTCGCCCATCACCCAGGCCGAGGAGCGCAGCACGCCCTCACGGACGAAGCCGTTGCGCTCGGCGGAGCGCAGCATCGCGGCGTTGTCCGCCAGCGTCTCGATCTGCAGCCGTTGCAGGCCGCGTACGACGAAGCCGTAGTGGCACAGCACCGCGACCACGTCGGTTCCGTAGCCCTTGCCGCGGGAGGACGGCAGCAGGCCCAATCCGATGTGCGCGAATCGGTTGTGGTTGTCGATGCCCCACAGCGTCGCGGTGCCGACCAGGGCGCCGCCGTCCAGCTCCACCACGGAGAACGGGACGTGCCCCTGCTCCGTGTCGTCCACGACGAGCCGCGAGTCCTGCGAGCCGGGCGTGATCGGCCGCCATGGCCGGCCCTCAGCCCGCGAGGCGTTGACCACGTCGTCGTAGAGCTCGGCCCGCAGGATCGGGATGTCATCCTCGTGCCGGGCCCTGAGCCCGACCTTGCTGCCCCTTAGCATGCGAGCTTCCTATCCGACCGAGCCGGCCGGTGGCAAACGAATAAGACACAGCGATGGCCGGCCGAAGAGAAGAGGCCTGGGGCAGGTCAACACAACGTGTCGTTTATGCCCCAAGAGGATGGATGCGGTGTGTTCCGGGCAATGTGCGGGGGGATGCTTCCTACGCTGCCACCATGATCATCCCCACCGAACCCATCGGCAGTATTCCGCGGACTCCCGAACTTCTCGGAGCAATGGCAGCGTTCCAGGCCGGAGACCTGGATGCGACTGCTTTCGCGGACATCCAGGATCGGGCCGTGACTGAGACCATCCAATCGCTGGAGGCGGCCGGGTCGCCCGTTGTGACAGACGGCGAGCAGATCAAGCCCAGCTTCCTTACCTACCCCATCGCCGGCATGACCAGCGGCCTGGCACCCGAGGGCGTAGTCATCCCTTTCGCCGACGGACACCAACGGCAGCTGCCCGTCCTGACGGCCGGACCCTTCCGGTACAAGACGAACGCCGAGGAGTACCTGCGAGTCGCGAAGCAACGCGCCAGTGCGCCGGTGAAGCAGTCCGTCGTCGCGCCGTCCGCGCTGAGCCTGCTCTACCCACACGGCGGGATCGAGGGGTATCCGCGTGAGGAATTCCTCCAGCAGCTGGTCGACGCGTCGGAGACGGAGATCCGCGGCTGTCTGGACGCGGGTGCCCACGTCGTTCAACTCGACTTCGAGGAAGCCCGTCTCTCCCTCAAGCTGGACCCCAGCGGGGGTGTGCTGAACGACTTCATCGACCTGAACAACCAGGTGCTGGCCCGCTTCACCGAGAGCGAGCGGGCCCGGATCGGTGTCTACAGCGGGCCCGGCGCCGATCAGGACTCCACGCACAGCCTCGATGTCGACTACGCGGAGCTGCTGCCCCAGCTCTTCCGCCTGACGGCGGGTAACTTCTATCTCCAGCTGGCCGGCGAGGCCGATCCGGACCGGGTCCTGGGCATCATCGCCGACCAGTTGCGTCCTGGCATCAGGGTCTTCGTCGGCGTGATCGATCCGGTCGACCCGCGCGTCGAGACCGCGGACGAAGTCCGCGACCGGGTGCTGCGGGCCGCTCGTCACATCCCGGTGGATCAGCTGGGGACCTGCGATGACGCGGGCTTCGCGCCGTTCGCGGATGACCAATCCACCTCACGCCAGGTGGCGTTCGCCAAGATCCGCGCTCGCGTCGAGGGCACGGCAAAGGCCGCCGAGCTTCTCACATCGGGCGACTGGGCCCTGTCTGACAAATAGCGCCGTCCGCCCGGAGGGCGGGGCTCGCGGCGTCTGGTGCGTGCGATCGCAAGGCGGAGGGTCTCCCCAGTACTGGACGTACTGGGGTGACCCGACAACGCAGCGAGCGCGCCTGCCAGGCGTCGCGAGCCAGGCGGGATTTGTCAGACAGGGCCTAGGGCCTGTCCGGCGGATCATGCCGTGGTCAGGGCTGTTGAGACGCAGCTTGCCTCATTAGGATCGCGGTGTGTTCGAGTACCACGGCTGGATCACGGTCAGGGAGACCGCGGTTGATGACGACGATGACGTCCGACTGCGGCAGGTCGTGGATGAGCTTCGGCTTCGCATTGCCCAGATGGCCAGTCCCTACCTCCTTGACCTCAGGTGGATGAACGGCGAGCCGTTCATCCATCTGGGCGGCCATTCCAATCACCGCTCGTCGCCTGATGTCGCCGGTCTGTTCGAGCATGTTGCGAAGGTTGCTCCTGGCTCCTACGGCCTCCTGCATATTCGCGATGACGAGGACCCGGCCCATGCGAACGAGGTACGCGTGCTCAGGCTCGCTCGGGGCACGGTCACCCAACACACGGAAGCTCTACTGTCCCCGTGCATCCCGACGCTGGAAGACCCCTTCACCAATTAGGCCGTCTGCTTCCCCTCGCGAAGCTACAGGCTGATCGAGGCGACGGTGACGGTGCCGTGGAAGACGTAGGCCCTCTTGTCGTAGCGGGTGGCTACGGCACGAAAGGTCTTGAGCCGGTTGATCGTCCGCTCAACCTCGTTGCGACGCTTGTAGATCTCGTTGTCGAAACCGGCAGGTCGGCCGCCCCTGCTGCCACGCCGTTTGCGATGGGCCCGCTGGTCCTTGGGCTCCGGAATCGTGTGCTTGATCTGACGTCTTCGCAGATAGCGGCGGTTACGGCGGGAACTGTATGCCTTGTCGCCGCTGAGGTGGTCCGGTCGCGTGCGCGGGCGTCCGCCCTGTGGGCGGGGGACACGGATGCGTTCGAAGACCTCGATCATCTGGGGAGCGTCGCCCTGCTGACCGGGGGTGACCACGAGCGCCAGGGGGCGGCATCCGCCTTCACCGGCGAGGTGGATCTTGCAGGTCAGACCGCCCCGGGACCGTCCAAGTCCCTCGTCAGGGCGATGGTTCCGGGGCGTCGTCCTTTTTTCGGGACGCGCGGAATGTTTTTGCGGGCGCCAGCAGCGTGCTGATGAGCACGGCATGACGTCGAATCCACGCCGACCATGCTCCAGTCCATGCGGCTGGCCAGATCGGCGTCGGCCTGGACAGCACACAGGACCCTGTCCCACGTGCCGTCCACCGACCAGCGCCGGTGCCTCTCATAGACGGTCTACCAACTGCCGAACCGCTCGGGCAGATCACGCCACGGAATGCCGGTCCGGGCCCGGAACAGGATCCCGTTGATCACTGTCCGGTGGTTGTTCCAACGTCCGCCGCGTCCTCCCGACGAAGGCAGGTGCGGCTCCAGTCGGACCCACTCCGCGTTCGTCAGGTCACCCCGCCCCATGCCAAGAACAACGAGCCAAGAACCCGACCGTCACATGGTCCGCCGGACACGCCCTAGCCCTGTTGACAGCGGGCGTTGTTGGCATTGGCCTGGCTTGACCAGGACGAAGACCTCCCGTGTGGTGGAGTTGTCCAGGAACGCACCACACGGGGGGCAGATCCAGGTCCGCGATACTTACGCGCCCGCTGCCAGGGCGTCAAGGCCGCGTTCATGCCGGTCGACAGCTTCGCGTACAGCGTTGACGAAGCCGTTCCAGAAGTGCTCCTGGTGGGCGGTGCCCACGCCCGCGGTCTGCCTGCGGGTGACGGCCCCGTCGAAGTTCCCGAACATCGCCCTGCGCAGTTCGGTCGAAATCTCCAGCTGCGCCCCACCTCCGGTCCGGGTGCGGTTGACGATGTTCCTCGGGTCGTCGCCGTTCAGCGGGGTGCCGGGGGCCGCGAGGGTCACTGTTACGTCCAGGGCGGGGTCGGTGTTTCCGGACCTGAGTCCGTACTTGGCGAAGGCGTCCTTCAGGTTGCGCATCAGCCGCTGGTCCGCGCCGCCGATGAGAATCTGCCTGGCCGGGCCGGCGTCCGGGGCGAAGCCGTGCAGGGAGACCGCGTACAGATTGTTGCCGCACACGGCCAGGGCCGCCGGGTCGTCACAGCCGGTCGAGGTGACATGAAGCCCTGGGGCGGAGGTCAGCGCCTCGAACATCCAGTAGTCCCGCTGCGGCACTCCCGCCAGCGGAGCCGGCAGGGTGGTACCAGCCCCGGTGAGCGAGTAGCCCGCGATGGCGAGGCACAGTTCGCTGGTGCCCGCCTCGATGCCACCACCGTGCGGGGCGACGACCGCCGTACTGCGGACGGGTTCGCTCGTCCCGCTCGCGTTGTCGAGGAGCTCGGTCCGCGCGCCGCAGCGGAAGCGCCGCACCCAGTCGACGCCTTCGCTGTCCTTGAACTTGGCGCTGCTGTACAGCTCGCTGTTCTTGGCGAACTCGTCGGCGACCGCGGCCTCGGCCGCGGTACTTCCATTCCCGGCAAGGTTGTCGAGGACCGGCAGACCGACGGCTGCGGCGGCCACGGAGGTGAGGATGCCACGTCTACGGATAGGTCTCATACGCTGTTCATTCCCATTGCCCGCCGGTGCTGTGCTCTCCGCGTGAGCGGATGGCCGGCGGAGCGAGGAGACGACTGCGACCTCCGCTCCACCGGCCACCCCGATCAGACCGCTGACCAGTCTCCCGGCCGGCCTGTCCGGGATCACGTTGTGATGAGGCGGGCCGCCGCGTCGGCCCGCCTCATCCTCCTGTGGGCCGCAGCATGGAAGTGGCCCTGCGGCTCGTTCAGAGCCGTGGGCGGATGAGTCCGACGAGCCTGGTCGTGGTCGGACGGTCGGAGTCGTCCGTAACGCTGGTGACGACCTGGAGCGTGCAGGCACGGTCATCGATGATGAACTCCGCCATGTTGCCGGACCCGAAGCTGATTCCGTCGGGGCCGGAGGACGACTGCCCGGGGACGGCTGTACCGGGCGAGCCGATGCTCAGGGTGATGGAGTGGTAGGTGTCGGGGTTCTCCCACAGACACACGCTCTCCCCGACCCCGGCATCGGGTCTGCCGCCGTCGTTCTCGCCGATGATCGGCGTGACTTCCTCGGGCTTGAGCAGAGCGCACGCGTCGACCTTCTTGGCCGGCGCCGCGGCATTGGGCTCTCCGCTCGCCGAGGCACGGGGAGAACGGTCGTCGGGGGCCTGCGTGTCCGTGTTGGAGCCACAGGCCGCCGCCATGGGAGCCAAGAGCACGAGGCAGACCACAGCCAGAGTTGAACGCTTCACGATGGGTCCTCCAATTGGTCCTTGAGCTGAAACCGGGGAGTGCGTGTTCGTCATGGGATGGGACAGGGGAGTGGGTCGGCCTGGTCGGCGGTACGGCGACTCCGGAAAGGCCGCCGCGAACCCGGCCGCCGGCCCGGACAACCACAAGGACGGCCCGGCCCGAGGCGCGGGTTGCGGCGGCGCGTGCCAGTTACGTGCGGGAACTGTCACCAGTCGGCCACTGGCTCCCGCGCGTTGGCGGGGGAGCGGCGTCGGGACACCTGCGACGCCTCTCCGGCGGCCGGATGATCACGCGCAGGAGCCGCAACCCGACGACGAACTGGGTCTGTCTCGTCGTGCGGGAAGCGGCCGGGAAAGCCCCAACTGTTCACCGGGGAACCGGTGGCATTGCTCCTAGAGCCTCGCGCGTCGCATGGTGGGGGAGACCGCGAGATATTCGTCGGCGGAGTTGGCGAGCCTGGAGGCGTCGGCGTTGTCGAGGGCTACCGCGTGGGCGCGCACCACGATCTGTCCGGGGCCCGGGCTGGGGTACGGGGACCTGGCGGGCGGTCAGTGGCCGCGAGTGCGCGGGGCGTTGTACTGCTCGTCGGTGACGTGCTCCAGCCAGGTGGTCTCGGGCCGGTCGTCGTCAGGCGCGGTGCCGTCCCACAGAGCGAGGTGCTGCATGAACCGGTCGGCGGTGGCGCCGTGCCAGTGGTCCTCGCCGGGCGGGCAGGTCACGGTCTCCCCGGGGTGCGCCTCGTATACGACACCGTCGCGGGTGCCGATCAGCGCGATGCCGGCGACGACATGGAGGGTCTGTCCGACGGCGTGATGGTGCCAGGCGGTGCGGGCGGCGGGGGCGAAGCGCACCATGTTGGCGCGGATGCGGGACGGCTCCTGGCCGGCGTGGATGACGTCGAACCAGACGTCGCCGTTGAACCAGTCCTGAGGTCCCTTGCCCGTGGGCCGGGGCTTGACGAACTCCATGCGGGGATCTCCTTGAACTGTGCGTGGGTGCTTTACGGGGGTGGGGTGCCGTAGGCGATGACGGCGGATTGCGGGAGTTTCGGTGGACGGTCCGACGGCACCGCGCGCGACCTTGCGTCTGCTGCGGCCATCGGGTGCCCCGGCCGTCCGGCTCAGGCCGCGTCGGCGTGGGAGAGGCCGGTGCCCAGGGTGCGCGAGGCCGCGGCCTGGTCGATGATCTCCTTGCCCTTGGCCTCGACGGCGGGAACGGCGTCGTCACCGGCGACGAACCGCAGCGGCGGGGTCTCCAGGTCGATGACCTTCAGCAGGGCGCCGGCGAGCCCGGCCGGGTCACCGGCCTGCCGACCGTTCATCGACTGCCACATCTTCTTCGTCTCCGCCGTGCGCTGGGCGTAGTCCTCGATCGAGTCCTCTGCCCAGCTGGTGGAGGCGTCCACCAGGAGCTCGGTGCGGAAGAAGCCGGGCTCGACGATCGTCGTCTCGATGCCATAGGGCTCCAGGTCGAAGCGCAGCGACTCCATCCAGCCCTCGACGCCGAACTTCGAGGCGGCGTAGGCGACACAGAACTCCTGGCCGATCACACCGGCCAGCGAGGAGATCGTGACGACGTGCCCGGCGCGCCGGGAGCGCATGACGGGCAGGACGGCGCGGGTGACGTTCATCGGCCCGAACAGATTCGTCTCGATCTGCGCCCGCATCTGGGCGTCGGAGATCTCCTCGAAATACCCGGCCTGGAAGGTGGCGGCGTTATTGATCAGTACGTCGATCCGGCCGAATGTGTCCATGGCGGCCTGGACCGCGGCGCGGGCGGCGTCCGGGCTGGTGATGTCCAGAGCCAGGGCCAGCAGTTTGCCCCGCTCGCTGCCGAGGGCGTCGAGGACCTTCCGCGGGTCGCGGGCGGTGGCCACGACCTGGTGGCCGGCGTCAAGGGCCGCGCGGGCGATATGGGTGCCCAGGCCGCGTCCGGCGCCGGTGACGAAGATGACCTTGCTCATGAGCAGACTGGTTCCTTGTTCTGTCGGCCCCCGGTGGGGGTGCCGGTCGGTGGCTGGAGTGTGGTGGGCCGGCTTGGGGTGGAGCCCCGGCCGTTTACCGGAATCCTCTTCCCGGTTGTGGGCGGTCGCCTCATCGCCACGTCATCCACCGTGGCACCGCCTCGCGCGCCCGAAAAGTGGAGCAATTCTTCCGGGGGAAGGAACCTTCCCCCGGTGAAGGCGCCCAGGTCCGGCTCCACGCGGGCCGGGCGTCGGTCGTGGGCGGCTCGCACCGGGGAGGAGCGCATCCAGGGAGGAAGCCTTCCCTCCCATCAGCGGGGTTCCCGGTGTAACAGTGGGCTCATGAGCAGCAACCGCAACGAGCTGGGAGCCTTCCTGAAGGCGCGCCGCGCCGAGCTGAACCCACGTGCCGTCGGCCTGCCCGACAGCTCCGGCCCGCGCCGGGTGGCCGGGCTACGCAGAGAAGAGGTCGCGCGGCTCGCGGCGATCTCCACCGACTACTACACCCGCCTGGAACAGGGCCGCCTGCCCGCCTCCGCGCCGGTGCTGGAGGCTCTGGCCGAGGCGCTGCACCTCGATGAGGACCAGCGCCGGTACCTGTTCGGCCTGGCGGGGAAGCACACCGCGAAGCCGCGCCGTAGGACGGTGCAGAAGGTCCAGCCACAGCTGCGCAGGGTTCTGGACGATCTCACCTCCACCCCGGCGGTCGTGCTGGGCCGCCGGATGGACGTCATCGCCTGGAATCCACTCGCGGCGGCCCTGATCGTCGATTTCGGCACGGTGCCGGAAAAGCACCGCAATTACGTGCGGATTCTTTTCACCGACCCGATGATGCGCACCCTGTACGCGGACTGGAAAGGCGTCGCCCGCACGGCGGTCGCGCAACTGCGGATGGAGGCGGCGAAGTATCCGGACGATCCGCGCCTGACCGCGCTGGTCGGGGAGCTGTCCGTGCGGGACGCCGATTTCCGCACGTGGTGGGCCGCTCACCAGGTGGCCGGCCTGAGCGTGGGCAACAAGGTCCTGAACCACCCGATCGCGGGCGAACTGTCCCTGGACTGGGACACCCTGACCGCCAGCACCGACCCGGACCAGCAGCTGGTGGTGTGGACGGCCGAGGTCCGCTCCCCCACCCACGACGGTCTGCGCATCCTGGCCTCCTGGGCCGCCGGCCGGCGGCACGCCGCGAAATCGACCGAATGACCCGCGCAGCCGGCGGCCTCGACGCGCGTGCGTCGTCACTTCCGGCGCCGGTCAGAGTGTGCGACATGCCCGTCGGCGCCGGGCCCGATCCGACCCGGGAGACCTCCAGGTCGACCGGCTCGATGTGCTTCATGGTCGGGCATCTCCTGACGGGGGGAGCCCGTCGCGATCGGCGCGGTCGTACGCCTGATGCGGAAGGGCGGTTACTCCCCGGCGGGGAAGTCCGTGGACGCTGCCAGGTCGCGCTGGGTCTCGAAGTCGTCGATCCGCTTGCGCAGTACTTCGAGAGTGGAGTCCAGGGCCTGGGAGCCGAGTACCATCCGCAGCGGCGCCGGCTCGGTGTCGACCGACTCGATGATCGCCGCGGCCATGCGCCGCGGATCCCCGGGGGCCAGGCCGTTGGCGGGGTCCAGCATGGCCTGGAAGGCGTGGGCGGGGTTGCCGTCGTAGGCGTCGATCGGGTCGGCGACCTGGGCACTGCCGTAGCGGAACTCGGTGCGCGCCCCGCCGGGTTCGACGATCGTCACCCCGATGTCGAACGGGGCAGCCTCCTGGGCGACCGATTCGGCGAACCCCTCGATGCCCCACTTGGTGGCGTGGTACATCGAGTTGCCGGGGAAGGCGACCTGCCCGCCGTAGGTGGACATCTGCACGATCCGTCCGCCGCCCTGCGCCCGCAGGTGCGGCAGGGCCGCGCGGATCAGGGTGATCGAGCCGGTGAGGTTGGTGGCAATGATGTGGTCGACCTGGCCGTCGGTGATTTCCTCGGCGGCGCCGAACAGGCCGTAGCCGGCATTGGAGACGATCACATCGACCCGGCCGGCCGCGAACGCGCCGTCGACCGTCCTGCGGACGGCGGCGGTTTCGGTGACGTCGAGGATCTCCGGACGGAAGGTGTCGGGATACAGCTCCGCGAGGTCGGCGACCCTGTCCAGTTCGCGGACGGTGCCGATGACCCGCTCGCCCCGTGCCAGGAGCTGAGTGGTCAAGGCGTGGCCGAAACCGCTGCTGACGCCGGTGATGAGCCAGGTACGGGTGGTCATGCGTGGTGATCCTTCGAGGTCGGGGCGTCCTCGGCCGGGGCGGAGGCATCGACGGCGGCCGGGGCGTTCAGCGTGCGGGGATAGCCGATGAACGGCAGCGGACCGGTCAGCACGGCGAGCGCGCCGTACGGGTGTCCGGGCCGGTCGTGGACTGGCGCTCCAAGGGCAGCTCGATGCCGCGGCCGGTCAGGACGTCGTTGGTGGCGTGCAGAAAGTCGAAGACGCGGGCCATCCCGGCGTACGGCACGGCTTGGTACACGATCTCCTTGGCCTCCACCGGCGTGACGCCGACGGTGAGGGCCCCGCCGAGCATCACCCGGTACTCCGCGACCGCGCCGACAGCGATCACCGCGGCGAGCTGCGTCATCAGCCGGGTGCGCTCGTCCAGATCACCGGTGTGGTGCGGGACCTCGTCGAAGGCGAAGGTGTCGAAGTACGCGATCAGCTCCGGATCGGTGACCGTCAGAGTCGACGCACAGCCGGGAAACAGCCGCTCGTGCGCGGCGGTGGCGGCATCGCCCGGCTCGGGGAAGGCCGTCACGGCCGCACCAGCACCTTCAGCGCCTCACGGTCGTTCATCGCCCGGTACCCGTCGGCGACCTCCTCCAGGCCGACCGTGCGGTCAAAGACCCGGCCGGGCCGGATGGACCCGTCCAGGACGTGCGGCATCAGCTCCTCGATGTAGGCGCGGGCCGGTGCCACACCGCCGGTCAGGGTGATGTTGCGCATGAAGTCGGGAAAGCCGAACGGCACGTCGGTGAACTGCGGCGCACCGACGCGGCTGATCGTGCCACCGGCCCGGACCACACCGAAGGACTGCGCGAGCGCGTCCTTCAGCCCGACACACTCCAGGACCCTGCGCGTGCCCTCGCCGCCTGTCAGCTCCCGCACCCGGGCCACGCCCTCCTCGCCGCGCTCGGCCACCACGTCGGTGGCACCGAAAGCGCGGCCCAGGTCGGTGCGCGCCGTGTGCCGGCCCATGAGGATGATCCGTTCCGCGCCGAGCAGCTTCGCGGAGATCACCCCGGCCAGGCCCACCGCACCGTCACCGACCACGGTGACCGTGTCGCCTCGCTGGACGCCGGCCGTGCGCGCCGCGTGAAATCCGGTGCACAGGATGTCCGACAGGGTCAGCAGGTCCGGCAGCAGCTCGGAATCCTCCCCGACCGGCAACGTCACCAGCGTGCCATCCGCGTACGGGACCCGGGCTGCCTGCCCCTGACCGCCGTCGACGCCGTCCACCCCCCACGTCCCGCCGTGCACGCAGGAGGTCTGAAGGCCCTCGCGGCAGTAGACACAGGTGTTGTCGGCGTAGACGAACGGGGCCACGACCACGTCGCCGCGCCGGAGCGTGGCGACCTCGGAGCCGGTCTCCTCGACCACGCCGAGGAACTCGTGCCCCATGTGCCGCGGCGTGTCGGTGTGCGGCAGCGACTTGTACGGCCACAGGTCGCTCCCGCAGATGCACGACAGCACGATCCGCACGACCGCGTCGGTGGGGTTCTGGATCTTCGGGTCGGCGACATCCTCGACACGTACGTCGTCAGCCGCGTACAGCAGGGTGGCTCGCATGGTTGAGATCTCCTGAAGAAATTGCTGGACAGGGCATTCAGATTGCTGGACAGGGCATTCAGTTGGTCTGCCCCGGACGAGAGTGTGTGAGCGGGACCACCGTCACCCGTGCTCGGGAAGCAGGTCAGCCGGACGAACCGTCCTTCCGGCACGCCATACGGCGCCGGTGGCAGTCGCCGTCCCGCATCGGCTATCCACGAGTCTGCGTCGTCGCGCCCGTATCAGGCAGGCCGGGCCGTACGGGGGAACAGCCAGCGGGGGTGTGACAGGGCCTCCCTGTTCCGGCGCGTCACGGCCACGCCGGAGAGAGACTGTGCCCATGGCACCCGAGCACAGCGGCGAGGAACTGGGACGCTTCCTGCGCGCCCGCCGCACCCAGACCAGCCCCCAGAGCGCCGGCCTCACCCCCGGCCCCGGCGTACGGCGCACCCCCGGCCTGCGCCGCGAGGAGCTGGCCACGCTCGCCGGAGTGAGCATCGACTACTACACCCGCCTGGAACGCGGCAAAGAGACCCGCCCCAGCCCCGCCGTCATCGATGCCCTCGCCCGCGCCCTCCAGCTCGACGACGCCGAGCATCAGCACCTGCGCGACCTCGCCGTCCGCGCCGCCCACTACGCACCCCAGGCAGCCCCGGTCCCGAGCCGCGCCATGCGCCCGCACCTGAAGCTGCTCCTGGAGACCGTGCGGCCGAACCCCGCGTACATCGTCAGCCGCAGCATGGACCTGCTCGCCCACAACCCCGGCGGCCTCGCCCTCTACGCGGGCCTCGCCGACTGGCCCGCCAAGCAGCGAAACCTCGCCCGCTACCTCTTCCTCCACCCAGCCGCCCGCGGCCTCTTTCCCGACTGGGACAACCAGATCCGCGGCTGCGTCGCCCGACTGCGCGCCCTGGCCGGCACCGACCCCGACGCCCCGGACCTCGCCGCCCTCGTCGGCGAACTACTCCTCAAGAGCCCCGACTTCGCCGGGCTGTGGGAACGCTACGAGGTCACCGGCCGGAAGATCACCACCAAGACCTTCCAGCACCCACAGGTCGGCAACCTCACCCTCGGCTTCCAGGGCATGGCCCTCGAAGGCACCCCCGGCCACCGTATGGGCATCTACACCGCAGAACCCGGCACCCCCGACCACGACGCCATGCTGCTGCTCGACATGACCGCCCTCCACAACGAGTCGGCAACATCCAGGCAGAAGCGGTAACCCGCCACGGATGTACTCGCCCGCGCACCGGGCGATGCCACGCACCGGACGACGCCGCGCACCCGACGACGCCGCGCACCGGACGATGCCACGCACCGGACGATGCCGCTCAGTGCGGCGGCGATCACCCGGACGCGAGAGACCTCAGGACGGGGCGGCCGACTCCCCTCTAGCCAACGCGCGTAGATAACAGCATCATGGGGTTGCTCCAAGCGCGCGACCTTCTCCAAAACTTGACATATGCACGTCAACTTTGAACTGTGAGAGGTGGCACCATGGCTTGCGGATCGACCAGCCTGTGGGCTGGTGAAACGAGTTGGTTCTGTTGCGGATCGGCGTGGGGTCCGTGCGGCAGCGCCGGCGGAGGCGCCTGCGGCAACTGCCGGTCGAGCGCCAACCACGGCGCCTGGCCCAACGCGTCACAGGCATGCTGGGACATCACCCGGCCCGACCTGTGCGGCGAGAACATCCCCAGACGCGGCTGCGGCGCCGTGATGAACGTCAGACACCAGTGTTCCGGCGCGACGGTGTGCATCACGATCACCGACTGCGGACCACGCACCAAGGAATGGTGCGGCGAGGCAGCCTGCTGCAACGGCGCCTGCCGCACCAACCGCGTCCTGGATCTGACCCCGGCCGCCTTCTCGGCCATCGGCAACCTCAGCTCCGGCAAGCTGCCGGTCTACATCTACGAGTGAGAAAGGACGCGGACATGACCTCTCGTCAGGACGACCACCGCGGCCTGGGCCGCCGTCGGTTCCTCACCACCGCCGCCCTCAGCGGCGCCACGATCGTCGGAGCGACCGCCCTCGGCGGCATTGACGCCGATGCCGCCTTCGCCGCCGAGCCGTCACTCGACCCCGCGATCGCGAAGTCCTCCTTCGTGGAGGGCCGGATCACCGGCATCACCGGCAGCGTCCTGGAGGTCGCCGGCTCCTACGGTGACCACGCGCGTGTCCAGATGACCAACGCCACCAGTGTGTGGAAGGTCCGGGCCGCCACCGCCGCGGCGATCGAGATCGGTGACGGGCTCTACGCCCGTGGTGTGCCGATGCCCGATGGCACCATCGCCGCCGACGCGGTGTGGGTGAACATCGTGAACCTCGACACCCGGATCCGCGGCATCGCGAAGAACCGGCTCCACCTCGCCCACGGTCAGCACGAAGTCGTCGGCAACGTCCTTCCGGACACCACGAACGCCTCGTACGCGGGCCGCGCGCTTACGTCCGACCTGTCCCGGTTGCGCATCGGGCAGAGCGCCCAGGTTCTCGGGGCCTGGCGGCCGTCCGACAACTCCGTGGATGTCGTCCGTATCTCGGTCGGGCACTGAACAGCGGGAGTGAGGTGGAGGACGGAGAGATGCTCTCACTGACAACGGGCCTCGCCCCGCTGGTCCTTGCCGGTCTGCTGGGCTGGACGGGTGGGGTCAAGCTGTTCGGCCGCCGCACCGCGCTCCAGGCACCCAAGACGGCGCTGGCCCGCATGCTGAGCAGCAGCGAGCGAGCGGCGATGGCGCTGCGCGGTGTCGGCGCCGGAGAACTGCTGATCGCCGCAGGGCTGCTGGCCCTACCGGCGAACCCGGTGCCGGGCGTGGCCGCCGCCCTTCTGGGCGCGGGCTTTCTCGGCTATCTCTGCTACGGACGGGCACTCGCCCCCGAGTCCTCGTGCGGCTGCTCGGCGAACGAGGACACGCCGATCACCTGGCGCGCGTTCGCACGCGCCGGGGTGGTGCTGGTGGGCGGTGTGGCGGCGGCCGTGGCGCACGACAGCTGGTGGTCCACGGTCTCCGGGCAGCCCGCCGGGTCGCTGGGATTGCTGGCCGCCGCCGCGCTCGTACTGATCGCGCTCTCGGCGGATCTCGACCGGTGGTGGCTGCTGCCGCTGCGTCGGGCGCGGCTGCGTGTCTTCGGGCATCCGCTCTTCGGCACCGGGGCGGGAGACCGTGTGCCGGTCGCCGCGAGCGTCGAGCTACTGGAGAACTCCCTTGCCTGGCAGGCGGCTTCACCCGTGGTCCGGTCGGCTCTGCTGGACCACTGGGAGGAGGACGGCTGGCGCATTCTCCTGTTCTCGGGTGTGTACGGGACTGCGGAGGAGGCCCGGCCGGTCTCCGTGGTGTTCGCACTCGACGCGACATTCAGCCGCGACACTCCCGGCGATCCCGTCGTCCGCGTCAGTTTCGTCGACGCGGACAGCGGGGAGCCGGTGGGAGCGGAGCTGCTGAGCGCGGTGCCGTCGCGGAAGGCCCTGCCGCTGGCTAGCTGACGCGGCCTCAGAGCGGTCATGGAGGGGATCCGGGGGCGTCCCATACGCTCGCGGGTCCCTTCCCGTGTTCGCAACTGATGATCGGCGTCCGGCCGGCCTGCTCGCGGCCGGCCTGCTCGCCGACCCGAACGGCCGACTCCACGAACTGGTACGCCGCCAGCTCACCCACTGATCACATCGACCACCGCACCGGCAGCGGGGCAACGGCTGTCCGCCCGCCCCCGGTTGACGACGGACGCGGGTCGGGTGCGCGGCGGATCACGCCGTCGATGCCGCGACCCTCCAGGAAGCGGGCTGATACGGCGACGCGCCTGGCCGGCGAGCCCCTGCCGCCATTACCTCGCACGTAATCGACGCCTCCCGCTTCACTCGGCACCCTTGCGGTACCGGAACCCGGGCGGCGCACTCCGTCCGGGTACCGGCTCCCCGCCGGCCCGTATGACCTCGATGGAGGCTGTCCCGCCATGTCCGCAACTCTGCTCTCCGGCATCGCCCGCACCACTGAGCCGCAGACGATGCTGCGCCGGTTCCTCGCCCTTGACGCCTTCACCACCGGCGCCAACGGACTGGCGTACGTCGTGGCGTCCGGGCCGCTCGGTCGGCTCCTCGGGGTCGATGACACCCTCCTGCTCGGCCTGGGCGTGTTTCTCGCTCTGTTCGGGGCCGGAGTCGGCTTTCTCGCCACCCGTCGACAGCCGCCGCGGCTACCCGTGAAGGTGGTCGTCGAGGCGAATCTGCTGTGGGCCGCCGTCAGCATCGCCGCGCTCGCGCTCTGGCTCGACCCGACCACGGCCGGCGCCGTCTGGATCCCGGTGCAGGCGCTGACCGTCGCCGGTTTCGCTGTCCTTCAGTGGTCCGCGCTGCGCGCCGCCACGATCGACGCCGGGAGGAATCCGCTTCCGCGGGCGCGCCAAATGGGCTGATGTCGAACCTGAACCGCGTCACGGGCCCCGATCGAAGCCTCCGGAGCCGCTGCCCCCCTCCGCTCGCGGTGCCCGTTCAGTCCTGCTGCTCGGACCCGTGCTCGCGGATCCCCCACGGGGAGCCGTACGCGGTCAGCAGGTCCAGGAACGGGCGCGGCGGGAGAGCCTCCGGGCCCAGGACGCCGGCGCCCGCCCACACCCCGCCGGCCACGAGCTCAAGTGCGACAACCGGGTTGACCGCGGTCTGCCACACCACGGCCTGGGAACCGTACGTCCGCATCGACCACTGGTTGTCGACCACGTGGTACAGGTACACCTCGCGCGGTTGGCCGTTCTTGACGCCCTTCACCCAGGTGCCCGCGCAGGTCTTGCCCGTCATCCGCTCGCCGAGCGTGGCCGGGTCCGGCAGGCAGGCGGCGACCACGTCACGCGGGGAGACCCGCACCTGCGCGCCGTCCGCGTCGCGGACCGTGACCGGCTCGGTCGCGTCCAGGCCCAGCGCGTGCAGGGTCTTCAGCTTGTCGATGAAGTCGTCCCCCAGCCCGTACTTGAAGGTGACCCGCCGGGCGTCCACCCAGCGCGGCACCAGCAGCACCTCCTCGTGTTCGACGTTGACGCACTCGACCGGGCCGATGCCGTCGGGGAAGTCGAAGACCTCCGGTTCGCTGAACGGTTCGGTGGTGAACCAGCCCCGCTCGCGCTCGTACACCACCGGCGGGTTCAGACATTCCTCGATGGTCGTCCAGATGTTGAAGGACGGGGCGAAGTCGTATCCCTCGACGGTCAGATTCGCTCCGTCGCGGATGCCGATCTCCTCGATCTCGTCGAACAGTTCGTCGGCCGCGTACCGGGCGAAGACATCCGACAGCCCGGGTTCCACCCCCATGCCGACCAGCGCCAGCCGGCCCGACTTCCGCCACGCGTCGGCCCGCGCGAACTGCTCGTCGCCCAGCTTGACCCCGCACCGCGCGTACGGTTGCGCGGCGTGCGGCCGGGACAGCGACATCGCCATGTCCACGTAGTGGCTGCCCGCCGCGAGAGCGGCCTCGAACAGCGGCATCACGAAACGCGGATCGGTGGCGTTCAGCAGTACGTCGCACCTCTCCTCGGTGAGGAGGGCGATGACCGCGGCCTGGTCGGAGGCGTCGATACGGCGTGCGACGAACCGGCCCGCACGGTCGTCCAGCGCCGCCACGGCCGCCTCGGCGCGCGCGAGGTCGTAGTCGGCGACCACGAAGTGGCCGAAGAAGTCCCGGCGGGCCGCGATCCGGGTGATCGCGGTACCGACGCCACCGGCGCCAACAAGCAGAACACGCATGACGAAACCTTCCCTCGGTGAGGTACGCGCGGTCCGCGCCCCATGGGAGGGGATGAAAGCCGGGCGCACGAGTTAAGGTCAATGGTGTTGGCATAAGGACGCCATACCGGCCCGGCGGGGCGGGACCGTCCGTCCTGCGGCACGAGAGGCAGACACGATGGCCAAACAGGTGGTACCCGAAGAGGCACGCAGACGGCGGCGCCCCACCCGGCAGGGAACCGTCCTGTCCGAACGGCTGATCGTCGAGACCGCCCTGCGAATGCTGCGCGAACACGGCAGCGCCGGGCTCTCCGTCCGCCGCCTCGGCACCGCACTCGGCGCCGACCCCAGCACCCTCTACCGGTATTTCGACGGCATGGACGGCCTCACCCTCGCCATCGGCGAGGAACTGATCGGCCGAGCCCTCGACGGCTGGACCGCCACCGGGGACTGGCGCACCGACCTGCGTGAACTCGGCCGGCGCATCCACGGCGCCTACCTCGACCATCCGCAGGCCGCCATGCTCACCGCCGGTCGGGTGACCGGCCGCGCCCGCGAGATCGCCGCCGACGAGACAGTCCTCGGCATCCTGCGCACCGCCGGCTTCCCCGACGCCGACGCGGTCCTGGTCTTCCACGCCTTCATCGACCAGAGCCTGGCCTTCGCGGCCCTCGACGCCGGCACCCTCGCCCTGGCCGAGACCTCCCGTACCTCCGACGAACGGCAATGGGAGTCCACCTACGCCCGGCTGCCCGCCGAGAAGTACCCGCACATCGCCGCAACCGCCCAGCTGCTCGCCGCACGCATGAACCACAGCGCCTACCCGGTCGCTCTGGACATGCTGCTCGCAAGCGCGGACAGCCGGCTCCAGGCGCTGCACGCCGGCTGACCGAGCGAGTGGCCGACCGCCGACCGGGTCCGTGTACGTGTCGGAGTTGCCGACCGGCCACGACCGCGTGATCACCATGCCGGTCGAGCTCGCCGACCTGCTGCTCAAGCCCGGCACAACCATTCGTGGGCGGCCCAGGTCCAACTCCGCATGAGGAAACGACTTGTCACGGCCCTGGCTCTGACGGCGGTAGCCGGCTGCGGGGGCCCCGGGGTCGTACCCGACTCCACCGTCTCACCTGGCTTGACGCGGACGGCCACGGCCCCGGAGCGGCCCCCGGCCGACCCCGACACCGCCGGGGCCCACGCCGACCCCGACACCGCCAGGACCCACGCCGACCCCGACACCGCCGGGGCCCACGCCGACTTCGACGGCGACGGGAAAGAGGATCTCGTCATCACCGAGACCTCGGCCACGGTCAACGGTAAGTACGCCGCCGGCTACGCGGTCGTGGTGTACGGCTCGACGGCCGGCGCCGACACCCGGCGCCGCCAGGTGATCACCCAGGACAGCCTCGGTCTCGGCAAGGCGGGCGCTGGTGGCCGCTTCGGCGGCGCCGCCATCTCGGCCGACCTCGACGGCGACGGCCGCAGCGATCTGATCACGCAGGCAGGCAGCAACACGGTCTTCGTGGTCTGGGGCGGAAAGAAGAAGCTCTCCGGAGCGGCCGAACTGACCGGCGCCACACCGGTCGCCGGCGACTTCGACGGTGACGGCCACGCCGACCTCGTCACGAGCGGAAGCACGGGCTCCGAGGCGACGGTACGGTTCGGCCCGTTCACCCGGGCGGGCGAGCCCGCCCGTACCAAGCCGCTCGACCTCACGCCCGACACCTCGTCGTACTACACCCCGCGGCCCACCGGCGTCGGCGATGTGAACGGCGACGGCAAGGACGATCTGGTGGTCACCTGGTCCCACGTGTTCGGGGACGAGATACCGACCCCCCGTGCCACCGTCGTGTACCGCGGAGCGGCCGATGGCGAACTGATGAAGGGCCCGCGTCTCAAGGACGCGCGCGGCAAGGACATGTACGGCTCGGTCACCCTCACGTCCGACGTCAACAAGGACGGCTTCGCCGATGTGATCGTCAGCCTCACCTGCGAGACCATCGGCGATGTGGCCGTGCCCGAAGGCGGCAGCAGGCTGATGGTCGCATACGGCGGAAAGACCGGACGGAGCACCGGCCTGAAGCCCACGACGATCAACGACAGGACAGTGGGGCTGCCCGGCAATCCGGTCTCCTCCGGCTGCGGCTTCGGGTACGCGCCGGCGACGGGTGATGTGAACGGCGACGGCTACGCCGACGTCGCGTTCAGTGCTCCGACCGGGGCCGACCGGGACAACAACACGGTGACCCTGGTGCTGCGCGGCGGACCGAAGGGCCTGACCGGCACGAACGCGAAAAGCACGGACCTTCCGATGGGGCCCACGGCGATCCAGGACCTGAACGGCGACGGCGCGGCCGAACTGGCGGGCGGCACCTGGTCCGCGAGCGGAGGGGACGACACGGTGCGGATCCTGTCCGGCGGCCCGTCCGGCATCAGCACCTCCGGACCGACGCTCATCGGGTCCGCGGATCTGGGACTGGAGCCGACACCGGGATACAGCTTCGACTTCGGTCACTGAAACAGCCGGCCGCCGCTACGGGGCCACCGGCCTGTCATCCGAAGGGTCTTTTATGGCCAACGGCCTTGCCCGGTTGCCCGGACAGGGTCGGCCCGGAAATCTCTTCGCCCGTGCTCGCCTCGTCCGGTACGGTCGCGGGGTCGTTTTCACCGCTGGGAGCGCATGAGGTTCGTGTATGGCCTCCCGCCCCGGCAACTCCCGGGCTGAGGGCAGGTTTCGTCATGGCATGTCGTATCGGTGAGCTCGTACTCGGTTGTCGCGACCCCGAGGCGCTGGCGCGGTTCTGGTGCGAGGTCCTGGACTTCGTCGTGCTCGATCGCGAGGACGACGGCTCGTTGGAGATCGGGCCCCGCGAAGGGTTCGGTGGGCCGCAGCCGACAATCTTCCTCAGTCGCAGGGACAAGCCGGAGGAGGCGAAATCCCGGCTGCACATCGACGTCAACGCCACCGACCGCGATCAGGACGCCGAGCTCGAACGCCTCCTGAAACTCGGTGCGCGCCCGGCCGACATCGGCCAGACAGGGGAGGAGTCGTGGCATGTTCTGGCCGACCCCGAAGGCAATGAGTTCTGCCTGCTCAAGGCCCGCCTCAACCCCCTGTGATGCCCATCGGCCGCGCGAGGACTCCCTGATGCCCTCCCACAGCGCCGCCGCACGTGCTGGTCGCTCACCCCGGCCCCGAACGTGCTCTCCCGCTCTTGCTCCCCCGCTGCTTGTGCTCCTCGCGTCCGTCCACAACGGCGTCACCGTCAACGGGAATTCGGCACAACCATCCGTGCCGCTCGCGGGTCACATCAAGTGGGAGCAAACCGCTCTCGGAGAAACAAGGGGGAAATATGAGCATCGCGCGCAATATCGCGGCCGTCGGGGCATTAACCGCACTGGCGGCGGGCGCTACGACCGCGTTCAGCACGACCGCCTCCGCCGCACCCAACGTCACACCGCAGGGCGTCTGCGGCAGCGCCTACAAGACCGTGAACTCGGCGCCCGTCGGCTCGCTGGGCACCGTGTACCTGACGTACAACTCCTCGAACGGCAAGAACTGCGTCGCCACCATCCGCGCCAACCCCGGCACGGCCAAGTACATGTCCGCGTACATCTACGTCCCCGACACCGACGAGTGGGCCGGGGATTCCGGGAACTACACGTCGTACGCGGGACCCTCCTACGTCTACGGCAAGGGCCACTGCGTGAGCTGGGGCGGCAACATCGACAACGTGTACGTGTCGGTGGAGAACTCCAACTGCGGCGCCCTGAAGGAGCACCGGGTCACCGAGATTCGCTGATCCGGCTCATCACCCGGCCGCGGGTCCCGCGTCGTCGGCCTTCCGCAGTTCGACCGTGAAACCGCTGTCGTGGACGCGAGATCGCGGCACCAGCCCCCGGGAATCCGCGAGGATGCCCGGGGGCTCTCGGTGAATCTCGCCTGACCGGGCCGGTTCCATGACCGGCCGCGGCCCGGTTCCGGTGCGGCTCAGCTGGTCCGGTAGCGCGCGTAGATCAGTCCGCTGCCGAAGGCACGCTCCTCGACCAGCGTGAGATCGAGGCGCACGCCGTCGGGGAAGAACCGCTTGCCGCCGCCGACCACGCTCGTGGTGATGAACAGGTGGTATTCGTCCACCAGGCCGGCCGCGATCGCCTGGGCCGCGAGGTTCGGGCCGTCGACGGTGAGGTCGTGATCGGCCTCGGCCTTGAGCCTGCGCACCGCCTCCGGGTCGAAGGTCCGCTCGATCCTGGTTTTCGCGCTGGACACCGACTCAAGCGTCGTGGAGTACACGATCTTCTCCGCGGCCTGCCAGTCGCGGGCGTACCGCAGGATGTGCGGCGGCTGGTCGGGCTCGGTGTGCGCGGTTTCCCAGTAGAGCATTGTCTCGTACATCCGTCGGCCGTAGAGGTACGTGCCGACGGGGCGGAAGAGGTCGTTGATGAAGGTATGCACCTCCTCGTCGTCGGCCCCGGTGCCGAGGCCGCCCTCCGCCGCCTCGGCGTAGCCGTCGAGCGAGGTGATCATGGAGTAGATGAGCTTTGCCATGCGTTTCCTTCGGTTACGAGCGCGTCAGTCTGCCGGCGGTTCTGGAGGCTGTGACCTCCGCACGACCCGGAACTCATCGATCGGCCAGCCGGCCGGGAGGCTCCCGAGTAACCGTCGCAAGGAAAGTCGCTCGACCTGGATGCCTCCTTGAAGAGATCCTCTGGGCATGGAGTTCCTCTGCTACCACCGTGACCGGCCAGGCTCCGCAGCGCTGCGGCACGAGCTGCTGGAAGAGCATTGGTCCTACATGGACCAGTACGCGAAGGAGATGATCGCCCGGGGCCCGACCCTCGCCGACGACGGCGACACTCCCACCGGAAGCGTGCACATAGTCGACCTGCCCGATCCCGCCGCCGCCCGCGCGTTCGCCTTCGACGAGCCGAACTACCAGGCCGGCGTCTATCGGGACGTGCTGCTGCGACGCTGGCGCAACACGCTGGGACGCACCATGTGGGACTTCTCCGGCGGCCGGACCGGCGGCAACCGGTACCTGGTGCTCGGCCTCGGCACAGGGCAGGCCGTGGATCTCGCGGTGCCGCCCGCCCGGGACGATCTGATCGCTTACGGGCCGTTGTTGTCCGACGACGGTGCCACCTGGCTGGGCACGGCGGTGCTGCTCCGAGCACCCGACCCGGAGACGGCACGCGCCGTTCTGACCCCGGACCGGTACGCGGACATCGAGGTGCACAACTGGCAGTTCGGCGGACGCCCGTCATGAACCGAGGAACTGGGGACTGAGGAACTGGGGACTGAGGGGCTGAGGGCTGGGCCCGGGCCGGGCCGGGGCGCCGGTGTACCGCGGCGTCGCGGGCGAGACCGCCGGGCGGACCCGGGACCAGGCACCGTCCGCGCGGGCTCCCGCGTGGTTCGGCGCGGGTCACCTCCAGTCCGCCGGCCGCTCGGCCCGCTCACCGCCTTGCGGGAGGCGGCTGAGAGCGAGCCCCAGAAGCATCACCGCGTACGCACACAGCACGGCGATCCCGCCCCACCACGGAAGCGGGAAGTACCCGGCGGAGGGCGCGTAGTGGGCGACGACCTGCGGGTGTTCGGTGAGGGTCTGCTGGACGGCGAAGCCGGCGGCCGGAGTGACCCGCAGCAGCCACTGTGACAGGCCGTCGGCCAGCAGCGGGAAGGAGGTCATGACGTACGGGACCACGATCGTCAGGACGGCGACGAGGATCGCGAGCCAGGCGCGCCGGAACAGGGCGCCGAGCGCGAGCGCGAGCACGGCGGCGAGGGCGAGCACGGCGGCTGTACCGAGGACGACCCGCGCTCCGGTGAGCGCGGACACGTCGATGACGGAGATCCCGTTCCCCTTCAGGATCGCCACGCCGACCGGGACCACGACGCCCACGGCGAGGAGACCCGTCACGAACGTGACGCCTCCGACGACGACCGCCTTCGCCATGAGCGTTCGTCGGGTGACCGGCACAGCACGCGCGGGCACGCGCCGGTACTCGGAGGTGACGAACCGAACGGCGACCACGAGCACGATGGCCAGTCCGATGGCCAGTCCGCCGAGGGTACGCTCCACCGGGCGGCCGGCGCCCTCGGAAACCGCCGGCCCGATGTCGCCTGTGCCGGTGACGGTGAACGTGCCGTTCTCCTCGACGGCCCCGGACGCCTTGTGGTCCTTCTCCCAGTCAGTCTGGTTCATCTCGCCGACGGCTTCTTCGCTCCAGCCCCCGGTGGAGGCCGCGCCCTGGAGGCCGACGTTGTCGAAGACGGCGCCGGCCTGCGTGAAGCGCACCTGTTCCGTGGCACCGCCGAGGCCGACACGCCGTAGCGTCAGGTCGCCGGGAGAGGTGGCGAACATGCCGACCCGCACAGTTTTGGGCAGCCCCGACAGCTTCGCCGCGCCGACCTTGGTCCACCGTTCGCCGTCGGTGGACTCGTAGCCGGTGATGGTGTCGCCCGACCGCGTCAGCCGCAGCCAGCGCGGCGACGTGGCCGAGACCCCGCCGTCCTTGCCCGCGATGTCGTGGTGGTAGTCGTACTGCATCCGCACGCCGTGGCTGCCGGTGAGCATCAACGCCGCGTAGGAGGACCCCTGTTGGACGCCGTCCTTGATGATGATCCCTGCCTTGGCCCAGGGCACCAGGCCCGGGACGATCTGGTCATGGTTCGGCGGCGGGTAGGTGATCGTACCCGTCATGGAGGTCATCCGGACGGTGATGCTGCCGCTCTCGCCGAGATCGCGATGCAGGAAGGAGAACTGGTCGTTGACGACGGAGCCGTCCGGTCCGATCGGTTCGGCCGGGCACGGGCCGTCGCAGGACGCGTGGTTGCCGAACGCGTAGAGCAGTCCGAAGGCGATGACGACGAGAGCCGCGGCCGTCATCGCGATCAGCCGGCCCGGACGCCGGAAGCCGGTCCACTCCCGCCGGAGTGATTCGTTGGTCGTACGTTCTTTGGTCGTAGGTTCGTTGGTCGTGGGTTCGTTGGCCGTATGCATGGATCCGGTTCTACGGATTCGGCCGTGACAGGGTCCGAACCACCCCTGTCATCTCGCTGTTAGGTGCGGTGGGACATCCTGGGTCCGGTCGGACCTGAGTGGGGGAGAGGACCATGGGCAAGCTATGGAGCGGGACCGTCGGACGGCGATTCACGATCCTGTACGCCGCGGGATTCCTCGGATCCGGCATCGTGCTGCTCGCCCTGACCTTCCTGATGTCCGGTAGCCGGTTGACGAGCGTCGCTCCTGAACAGCCCCCGAGCGGTCCGTCCGATCTCGCCACCGCCGAGCGGCAGATCCGGGATCTGGGGAGGCAACTCGCGGACGTGCATGCGCAGCAGAACCACCAACTGCTGGTTGGCTCGCTGATCGCGCTGGCGGTGATGGTGGGCGTCTCACTCCTGCTCGGCCGGGTCCTCGCCGGCCGGGTGCTGCGGCCACTGCGGCTGATCACCGCGGCGACACGGCGGATCTCGGCGGAGAACCTGCATCAGCGGCTCGCCGTGGCCGGACCCGTCGACGAGGTCAAGGAGCTCGCCGACACGGTCGACGGTCTTCTGGAGCGCCTCGAAGCCTCATTCGTCGCGCAGCGCCGTTTCGTCGGCAACGCCGCGCACGAACTGCGTACGCCGCTGGCCACGATGCGGGCGTCACTGGATGTCGCCGTCGCCAAACCGGAGCCCGCGGCGCAGACCACCGCACTCGCCGACCGGTTGCGGACCGAGCTCGACCGGGTGGATCACCTGCTGGACGGCTTTCTCGTGCTCGCACGGGCGCAGCACAGCACGTTGGCCGACCGGACCCCCGTGTCGCTCGGCGAGCTGGCACAGGAGGCGCTGGCCGCTCGGGCCGCCGACATCACCGCGAAGACGCTGACTGTCGAATTCGAGGTGCGGCCGAACGCCTGGACACGGGGCAGTCCGGCGCTGCTGTCCCGGATGGTGGAGAACATGGTCGACAACGCGATCGTCCACAATCAGGAAGGCGGCTGGATCCGGATCTCCACCGAACACGACGACACCGGGACACGCCTCGTCGTCGAGACCGGCGGACGCGTCCTCGACCAAAGCCGGGTGGACCGGCTGACGCAACCGTTCGAGCGGCTGGGCGCCGACCGGACGGGGTCGGAGGGGAGCTCCGGCCTGGGGCTGTCGATCGTCGCGGCGATCGTCGAAGCGCACGGCGGCCGCCTCACCCTCCTGGCCCGGCCGGAGGGCGGCCTGTGCGTTGCGGCGGTGCTGCCGTCGGCAGCCGGTCGGGAAGGGTGACATCGTGAGGGTTCTGGTCGTGGAGGACGCCCGGTCGCTCGCCGAAGTCGTCGCCGAGGGGCTGCGGGACCAGGGGATGGCCGTCGACGTCGCGCACGACGGTCTGGCCGCCGCCGCCAAACTCGATGTCAACGCGTACGACGTGGTGGTCCTCGACCGCGACCTGCCCCGCATCCACGGCGACACGCTCTGCCAGATGATCACCGAGCGGGACGATCGCGCGATGGTGCTGATGCTGACCGCGGCCGGGGCGCCCGGCGACCGGGTCAGCGGTCTCACCCTCGGCGCCGACGACTATCTCGCCAAGCCCTTTCACTTCCCCGAACTGGTCCTGCGCATTCGGTCCTTGGCCCGCCGCAGGCCGACCGCCCGGGCCCGCACGCTGCGCGCCGCCGGCCTCGAACTCGACCCGGTACGCCGGACCGCCCTGCGCGACGGCCATCCGCGGGAGCTGTCCGTCAAGGAGTTCGCCGTCTTGGAGGCGCTGCTGCGCGCCAGCCCGGGTTTCCTGAGCGCCGAGGACCTACTGGAACAGGTGTGGGACGAGAACGCCGACCCCTTCACCAATACGGTGGCCGTCACCATCGGCCGGTTGCGCCGCAAACTGGGCAGCCCGCCGGTCATCACGACGACGCCCGGGGTCGGCTATCGCATCGTCGACGATCCACCCGTCCGATAGGGCAGGGCGCGGCGCTGGTGGTGTCGCGAGGCGGAGGGTGCTGCCTGGGCGGGCACGGTCTTCTCGCGGTCCGAAACTCGATGTTCGTCCGGCCACGGGGCCGCCGCGAAAACCCGTTGGCGGACCACGGTGACCACTGCTACTTTCCCTGAGGCCGTGCGAGAGAACGAGGAGGTGGTACCCGTGAACGCAGTATCGACATGGGTGCTCCCCTCCGGGGTCACGGTCGGGCGATAGGTCGTCCGGGAGCGCCGTTCACGAGCACTCCCGAAAGGCACGATCATGCACTTCACTTCCGAGCAGCGCCTCGACGAGGGCGTCCTCGAACGCGAATTCTCCCTCGGCGAGATCCCCGGCACTCTGTGGACGCCGGAATCCGCCGCACCGGTCCCGCTGATCCTGATGGCCCACAACAACGGCCTGCCCAAGGCGGAACCCCGGCTGGTGGCCCGGGCCCGGTACACCGCGGCGCGCGGCTACGCGGTGGCCACCATCGACGCCGCCGGGTGCGGCGACCGTCCCCGTTCCGCCGCCGACGAGCAGGCCCGTGTCGATCTTCGGCGGGCGATGCGGGCCGGTGAGCCGGTCGACGGGATCTTCGAGTCGTTCATCGGCCCGCTGGTCGAGAACGCGGTCCCGGAATGGCGGACCACTCTGGACGCCCTCCTTGAGCTGCCCGGGATCGGCGGCCCGGTCGGGTACTCGGGGTGGGCCGCCCTCGGCATTCGGCTGGCGGTGGTCGAGCCGCGCATCGCGGCGGCCGGTTTGTTCGCCGGGGGGTACGTGCCCCTCGCCCAGCGCGAGGAGGCCCGGCAGGTCACCGTTCCGCTGCTGTTCCTGCTGCAGTGGGACGACGAGGGGAACCCCCGGCAGCGCGCCCTGGACCTGTTCGACGCCTTCGGCACCAAGGAGAAGACGCTGCACGCCAATACGGGCGGGCATACCGGCACCCCGTGGTTCGAGGTCGAGGACGGGGACCGTTTCTTCGGCCGGCACCTGAAGTGAGGCCGAGCCGCCTGACGGACAGCGGACGGTAGGCGGCGCCGGCCGGAATGCCGTCATCGAGGACGGGTCCGGGCCCTCCTCGATGGCGGTGGCCGGCAGCCGCGCGACTGCCCGATCGCGAACGGTGCGAACCGGCCCCCGTCCCCGCGTCGGACGACCGGCGAACCGGCTCCGACCGGTGGGAGCGGCCCCGGTCCTGACCACTCCGGACGGGACCGCGAAACCGTGAAAGGCGGCGTGGCGAATCCCTGAGCCGGTGAATGCCCTCAGAGGCGGGATTCGCGGACGCTGTGCCGTCATACCACCGTGGACGTATTGTCCCTATATGTGCGATATTCGGTGCGACTGGTGCGGTGCCCCTCCCGCGCGGTGGGCGGCGCACGGCCGCCGGCGCTGCCGGCCCGCGCACCGGCAGGCGGCCTGGCGTACATGCCGCCGTTGGCAGGGCGCGGCCGAGGCCAGGACAAGGTTGTCCGTAACCGGTGAGGTCCTGGTCCTTGAGGTCCTGGCATCCGCTACGAGGGCCGGGTAGGGGCATGCGTTCGCCCTCCGGCTCCGTACCCGGTAAGGGGCGTTTGGAAGCCCTCATGGCTGACGTGATGCGTGAGACCGGCGCATCGATCGGCCTGTTCTACCTGCTGCCGCCCGGCGAACGACTGCTGCGGCTCGCTCTGATGTGCGGTGTCTCCCGGGAGATCGCCGCGCCCTGGGCCCGCGCCTGCGTGGACTCGTCGACCCCGGTCGCGGATGCCATGCGCCATGGGCATCTGGTGTGGCTGGACAGCCAGGAGGAGGTGGCGCGTCGCTACCCGCAGCTGGGCCTCGTACTGCCGTACGACTTCATGCTCGCGGCGGCCCCCTTCACCAGCGGCACCCAGGTGTGGGGCGGCATCGTGCTGCTGTGGCCCGTCAGCCACCCGCCACGGCTCAGCCCGCATCAGCGTGAAGCGGTCACCACATGCTGTGGGCAGGTGGCGGATCTTCTTGAGCGGGCCGCGGACGACGGCAGTCCGCTGCTGCCCCCCGAGGAACCCTGGTCGCTTCCACCACCGCTCAAAGAGGCCGATCCCGACCGGGTGAGGGCCGCGCTCGACTTCACCGAACGCCTCCCGGTCGGCTGCTGCACCATGGACCTCGACGGCCGGCTCACCTTCATCAACTCCGCGGGTGCCGAACTGATGGGCGCCGACGCCGCCTCGCTCACGGGGAATCGCCCTTGGGAAGTACTGCCCTGGATGCACGCCCCGGTCTGCGAGGACAGCTACCGGGCAGCGGTGGTCACCTGTCGGCCCACCTCCTTCACCGCCGTGCGCCCCCCGGGCACGCCACTCCTCTTCCAGCTCTACCCCGACGACAGCGGCATCAGCGTCCACATCACGCCCTCCACGCGGGAGACGGTCGCCGCGCGGACTCCGGCATCCGACGAACCGGTCGGCGCGATGGCGCTGTACCACTTGACGCACCTGGCGGCCGCCCTCGCCGAGGCCGCGAGTGTCCATGACGTGATCGAGGCCGTCGCCGACCAGATCGTGCCCGCCTTCGGCCCCCAGGGACTGGTCCTCATGGTCGCCGAGGAGGGCCGGCTGCACATGATCGGCCACCGCGGCTACAGCACCGAGTTCCTCAGCCCCTTGGACGGTATGCGCCTGACCACCCGCACCCCGACCACGCAGGCACTGGCCACGGGGGACCCCGTCTTCTTCTCCACCTTCGCCGACTTCCAGCGCGCCTACCCCGAGGCGCCCCGCTACAAAGGCAGGAGCGCCTGGGCCTTCCTGCCGCTGACCGCCTCCCGCCGCGTCATCGGGTCCGTCGCTCTCTCCTACGACCGGCCCCGCATCTTCGTCCCCGCCGAACGCGCCCTTCTCACCTCCCTCGCCGGACTGATCGCCCAGGCCCTGGACCGCGCCCGCCTCTACGACGCCAAACACGCCCTCGCCCACACCCTCCAGACCGGCCTGCTGCCCCACGCACTGCCCCATGTCCCCGGACTGGAGGTCGCCGCCCGCTACCAGCCCGCCGGCCACGGCATGGACATCGGAGGCGACTTCTACGACCTCATCCACGCACCCCTCGCCACCACGGCGGCGATCGGGGACGTCCAGGGCCACAACACCACCGCCGCCGCCCTGATGGGACAGGTCCGCACCGCCGTCCACGCCCACGCCGCCGCCGGCACACCCCCTGGCGACCTCCTCACCCGCACGAACCGCCTCCTCACCGACCTCGACGCCGGGCTGTTCACCAGCTGCCTGATCGCACACCTCGATCTCGTCCACCACTGTGCCCACCTCGCCACCGCCGGACATCCCCCACCCCTGCTCCGCCATCCCGACGGACACACCGAAGTCCTGCGCCTGCCAACCGGACTGCTGCTCGGCATCGACCCGGACGCCGACTACCCCACCACCGAGATCCCCCTCCCGCCCGGCGCCGTACTCGTCCTGTACACGGACGGCCTCGTGGAAATCCCCGGCACCGACATCGACGACACCACCAACGCCCTCGCCCAATACCTCACACACGCCCGGATCCAGAACCTGGACGACCTCGCCGACGACCTCATCCGCCACGCCGAACGGTCCGCCCCACGCCGCGACGACATCGCACTCCTGCTCATCCGCCCCCACCCAACCGGCGACTGACGACGCCACACCACCTCTCAAGCCCTCGGCCGGCCGCTGGGCCGGCGTCGCCGTCATGGGTGTGCTGCTCGTCCACCAGCTTGTGACAACAGGGCGGAAATGTACCGACGTCAGGATCCGGCGGTGGGCACGTGGCGGGCCAACTCGGTGGCCAGGCGCTGCATGACCGTACGGTTGGCGCGTCGCATCGTGGCCCGGACGACGGGGGCCAGCAGGCGGTCGGTGAGCGGGGCGCGCTCCCAGGCGTACGTGAACGACACCCGGCTTCCGCCGGTCCGCAGCGGTTCGATGGTGTAGGTGCCCTGGGCCAGCCGTCGGCCGGCCGCGCTGACGTTCCGTTCGACGATGCGCCGCGGCGGGTCGGCCTTCACGACCTCGATGGCGACGTCGGTCTTCTGGCCGCCCAGCGAGGCCCTGACCGTGGCGCACGATCCGATGCCGCGGTGCGGGCCGCTGTAGCGCCATCCGGTCAGGTAGTGGTCGGTGAATCGCTCGTGGTGAGCCATGACATCGAGGAAGTCGTAGACCTGCTCGGGGGGCTGCGGAACGTCGATCGACACGGTGAGAGACTTCATGTACCACACGGTACACAGGGCATGTACCAATCGGTACACTCGCGAAGAGGTGAATATGGACGGCTCACGTCCCGAGGATGAGGCTGCGCCCGGCACGGACGGGGACCGGCGTTCTCAACTGGTGAACGCGGCCGTCGACTACGTCGCGGCACATGGCTTCGCGGACCTGAGCCTGCGCGGCCTGGGCGCCGCGATCGGTGTCAGCCACCGCATGCTGATCCACTACTTCGGCTCCAAGGAAGCGCTGCTCGTCGAGATCGTCCGGACCTCGGAGCGGCGCCAGCGTGATCTGCTGTCCCAATTCCGCCTGGAACCGGGCCTCTCGCCCTCCGATGCCGCGAGACTCCTCTGGCGGCAACTGACGGACCCCCAACTGGCCGGTCAGGAGCGGCTCTTCTTCGAGATCTGCGGGCACGCGCTGCGGGGCCGCCCCGAAACCGCCCTGTTCCTCGAAGGGTTCGTGAACGACTGGCTGGAGCCGCTCATGGCCGCCGAGGTCGCCGCGGGTGCGGACCCCGCCGTGGCCCGGAACCGCGCCAGACTGGGACTGGCCACCGTCCGCGGTCTGCTGCTCGACCTGCTCGTCACCGGTGACCGCGCCGGTGTCGACGCGGCGATGGAGGAGTTCCTCCAGCTGTACTACGGCTCGGAGTGACGTAGTCACCGATCAGGCAGGCCGGGCTGGACGGCAACCACTGTTCCACCCCCCCCCGGCGGCTGTGGGCTGGTTTGACGCACTCAATGGATAACCGCTATCTATTGCTTGTCGTGAAGGAGGGTGGGCCGTGCGGGATGTGGTGCTGGCGTTGCTGGTCAAGGGGCCGTCGCACGGGTACGAGTTGCGCGGCCGGCTGGCGGTGGCACTCGGACCGTTGGGGCAGACACTGAACGCGGGGCAGATCTATGTGACGCTCGGCCGGCTTGAGAAGGCGGGGCTGGTCGTTCTGGAGCGGGAGGATGTGCCGGTGCGTGGCCCGCGGCGCAAGGTGTACGCGCTGACGGCCGACGGGCGGGAGCGGGTGGCCGCGTGGCTGGCCGAGAGCGCCGGACCAAGAGCGGATGTGACGGAGTTTCATCTGAAGCTCGTGGCCGCCGCCGAATCGGGTCTGGCTGATCCGCTCGTGCTCGTGGACGGGCGGCGCCGGGAGTTGATGCACAGCCTCGCCGAAGCCCAGCACGCCGCTCTCGCTCATGACACGGACTCGGAGGCCGGACTGCTCCTGGAGGGCATCGCCCTGCGGCTGCAGGCCGATCTGCGCTGGTTGGAAGCGTGCGGGCGGACCTGGTCGGCCCGCGCTTCACGTGGGGAAAGCGGAGGAATCGATGACGAGTGACGTGTGGGACCGCGGATCCGGTGACGGGCGTGCGCCGGTGCTGCGGGCCGTGGGTCTGGCGCGCGTGTACGGGGAGGACGAGGGGCTGGTGCGGGCCGTCGACGAGATCGATCTTGAGGTGCCCGTCGGGCAGACGCTCGCTGTGACGGGGCCGAGCGGCTGTGGCAAGTCCACGCTGCTCCAGCTCCTGGGCGGGCTCGACCGGCCCGATGACGGTGAGGTGTGGCTCGGCGGACAGCGCATCGACCGCCTTGGCGAACGGGCACTGGCCAGGCTGCGGCGCCGCGCCGTTGGTTTTGTCTTCCAGGCCTACCACCTGATGCATGAGCTGAGCGCGGCGCAGAATGTCGAGCTGCCCGCGCTGCTGGCCGGCGCCTCGCCGCGTACCGCCCGCATCCGTGCCGCCGAACTCCTCGGTCAGGTCGGGCTCGCCGGGCGGGCCCGGCATCTGCCCGCCGAACTGTCCGGCGGACAGCGGCAGAGGGTCGCGATCGCCCGCGCGCTGGTCAACAAGCCGCTGGTCGTTCTCGCGGACGAGCCCACAGGCAATCTCGACAGCGCCGCGACCCTCGACATCCTCCGGCTCTTCGACGAGCTGCGTGCCGCGGGCCAGAGCCTGGTCATGGTCACCCATGACGAGCGCGTCGCCGCCACGGCGGACCGTGTGGTCTCCCTGCGTGACGGGAGGCTGGCCGACGACACCCGCCTGGACGGCCCCGGCCACGGGCACGGCGGCGGCCATGGCCACGGGTACGGGCACGGTGGCGGCACCGGGCTCGGGGCGCTGCTCGGCTGGGAGGACTGACCATGGGACATCTGCTGCTGATGTGGCGTCTGATCCTGCACGACATGCGCCGCCATCCCGGCGAGGCCCTCATGTTCCTGCTCGCCGTCGGCGTCGCCACCGCCAGCCTGACCCTCGGGCTGGCGACCAACAACGCCGTGACCACCGGATATCTGAAGACCCGCGAGGTCACCGCCGGCCCCGACATCACCGCCATCACAACGGCCGCGGACCCGTCCGGCCTGGCCGAACGCCTCGCGGACACGCCCGGCGTGGGCGCGCAGGCCGACCCGGTCTTCGCCTTCGACACCACTGTCCGGGCACACGGCCGGACCGCGCGCTCCTCGGTCGAGGGGCGCGAGACCGCACCGTCGGCCGTGGACCGGCCACTGGTGACCTCGGGCAGCTGGGTGCGTCCCGGCGGCGCGGTGGTCGAACGCGGCTTCGCGCAGGCAATCGGCGTGCGCGTCGGCGACCGCGTCACCATCGGCGAGCGCGCCTATCCGGTCGTCGGGACCGCGATCAGCGCGGCCACGCCGGTGTATCCGTGGAGCAACTGGGCCCAGGGGCCCGGGCCGTCCGACCACGGCGGCAGGATCTGGCTCACCACCGCCGACACCCGCGCCGCGGCCGGTGAGAACCCCGGTGTCCACCTGATCCACATGAAGCTGACCGACCCCACCGCGCCCCTGCGATGGCGCGACACCGTGTTCGCCCCCGACAACCGGGGCGAGTCCTGGGTCAACACCCGCAGTTGGCAGACCGTCCTCCAGACGGACACGAACATGATCAGGGCCACCCAGCCCGCCCTGGTCGTCGGCGGCTGGCTGCTCGCCGTCGCCGCGCTCGTCACCCTCGCCGCGCTCGCCACGACACGCTCCGCCCGCGACAGCCGGCGTGCCGGACTGCTCAAGGCCGTCGGCGCCGGACCCGGCTCCGTCACCGCCGTACTGCTGGCGCAGTACCTGCTGCTGACCGTCCTGGCCACCGCGCTGGGACTGACCGCCGGGACGCTGGCCGCACCGCGTGTGGTCGATCCCAGCGCCGGGCTGCTCGACACCGTCGGCCCTCCGGACGCCGTCACCGTCACCGGCGCGGTCTTCCTCGCCGTCGTGGTCGCCGTGGCCGGTGCGCTCGGCCCTGCCGTTCGCACCGCGCGCACCAGCACCGTCCACGCCCTGGCCGACCCGGCGCACCTGCTCACGCACCACCCGCACCTGAACGCCGTGACGGCGTATCTGCCCACGTCACTGCTGCTCGGCATCCGGCTGCTCGCCCGCCGGCCCGGCCGCGCCGTCCTGGCCTCGGCCGGCACGGCGGCCACCACCATCATGGTCACCGCGATGCTCGCCTGGCACACCGAGCTCGGCGCGGCCCCCGCCCACAGGCGGTTCGGCCCCATCGAGGTGCGGACCGACCAGACCGGCGAGGTGCTGCTCGCCGTCACCCTCGCGCTGGTGACGTTGTCCGCGCTCAACACTGTGCTCCTGGGCTGGAGTACCGCGGTGCAGGCCCGGCGCGCGCTCACCATCTCCCGTACCCTCGGTGCCACACCCGGCCAGGTCGTCACGGCGCTGTGCGTGGCGCAACTCCTGCCCGCGGTGCCCGGGGTGGCGGCGGGTATTCCGGTCGGGCTCGGCCTGTACTGGCTCTTCGGCACGCAGATCACGCCGCCGGGATCGTGGCTGCTCAGCGCCGCGCTCGCCGTCCTGCTGGCCGTCGCGGCGTTGACCGCGCTTCCCGCGTGGATCCACACCCGTAAACCCGCGGCGCGCGTCCTGAACGCCGAGACCGCGTGACTGTCCGCCCCCGGACCGTCGCTCCCGACAGGGGATGCCTGGCCCGCGGACGGCGCGGGCCAGGCTCGACAGTGCGTACGCCGTCGCCGGACCCACCGGCACCGAGCCTTGGGGACACGGTGGGTTCACCCCAGCAGCAACGACCTGGGCTGTGCGGAGAGGGCCTGGTCGAGGACCAGGGACGCCGCTCCCACCGCGGCCACGTTCTCGCCCAGCGTGGTGGAGACGACCGTTGTCGGATGGGTCGCCCTGACGAACGGGGAGCGTGCGACCATCGGCTCGATGGTCGCGAGAAGACGCCGGGCGAGCACGAGCCACGTCGGTCCGCCGAAGACGATGGTGTCAACGTCCAGGAGCGTCGCCGCCGCGCAGACTCCCCGGCCGATGCGGATGGCCAGGCGTTCGATGATCCCGTCCGCCTGTGTGTCCCCCTCGGCGGCGAGCCGCGCCAACCGCTCCAGACCGCGCTGGGCATCGGCCGGATCCAGCACCGTGTACTCGGCACCGAGCACGCCCAGTGCGATGGCCTCGTCGACGAGCGTCCGCGTGGAGCAGGCCGCGCCGAGTCCGCCGACTTCGCCCGCGTTCCCCGAGACGCCGCGCAGCACGGTGTCGTCCACCACCAGCCCCATCCCCGAGCCGGTGCCGAAGTAGAAGAAGAGCAGGTTGCGGCTCGCGGTGGCCGCTCCGGCCCAGCGCTCCGCGACGACCGAGGCCGTGACGTCCTTGTCGAGGAGCGCGGGCAGACCTGTCGCCTCGCTCAGCCGGTCGCGCAGCGGGTAGCGGCCCCAGCCGGGCAGCTCCGGAGGATCGACCACCCAGCCGGCGGACGCGTCTATCGGCCCCGGCGCGGCGATGCCCAGGCCCAGCACCCGCGCGTTGTCGATCCCCGACTCCGCCACGAGCGAGCGTACCGAGGCGGCCATGTCCGCCACGATCCCGTCGGTGTCACCGCCGCTCGGCGTCCGACGGCTGCGATGGCCCACGACCGTGCCGAGAAGATCCACCAGGACGCAGGTGATCACGGCGGGGTCGAGGTGGACCCCTACGGCGTAGCGGGATGTCGGGACGATTTCGAGGAGGGTACGGGGCTTCCCGCTGCCGGTGTTCTGCTTCCCGGATTCACGGGCCACCCCCTGGTCGAGCAGTCGGCGCGTGATGTTCGAAACGGTCTGCGCGGACAGGCCGGTGGCCCCCGCGAGTTCGACCCGGCTCAAGCCCGTTGGGTGCCTGCGAATCGCGTCCAGGATCACCGACTCGTTGAAGTCCCCCATGCGCGGCAGATTGGTGCCGCGCCTGATCGCGTGTTTCTCGTGTCTCACCGTGGTCAAGGTGTCTCTCCCGGCCTCGGGCGAGCGGCGGCTGTGCCGCGCAGCCGCCGCTCCGGAGGCAACAGATCGATGGATGGGTACGCCGCGGGGGCAGTGCGGGGGGCGACCCCGCTCAGACCTCCGTCGGGTCGAGTGACCCCGTCTGTTCCACGGCGGGACGCAGACGCAGGGTGCGGATCTGGAAGGGCCGGAACGTGAGGTTCACGGTCCCGTCGCCGGACGTGCCTGCCAGCTCCTGTTCCGGCTGCTCCAGCAGGTCGCAGTCGAAGGCCGCGGCGAGCGGGAAGCCCGCGGACAGACGGGCCGGGACCGCTCCGCCGCACGCTTCGTAGAGTCGGACCACGATGTCGCCGCTGCGGTCGTCCGCGAGCTTCACGGACTCCACCACCACGTCGGTGGTGTCGACCTCCACCAGGGATCGGGCGTCGGCAGGGGCGGGGCGCAAGGGCAGGTTCAGGGCGTAGCCTCCGGCGATCGCCTCCTCGATCCCCGCCCCGGCCAGCAGCGCGTAGCTGAAGCTGTGCCGGCCCCGGTCGGCCTGTGGGTCGGGGCTGTGCGGGGAACGGAGCAGGGAGAGCCGCACCGTCGTGGTGGTTCCGCCGCCGTCCCGTGTGTCGCGGCGGACGTCGTGCCCGTAGGTGGAGTCGTTGAGCAGGGCGGCGCCCCAGTGCCGCTCGCCGACGTGCACCCAGCGGTGCGCCCACAGTTCGAAGCGTGCCGCGTCCCAGCTCGTGTTCTCGTGTGTGGGCCGCTGCACATGACCGAACTGGATCTCGGCGCTCTCGCGTTCCGCGTGTACGTCGAGCGGCCAGGCCGCCTTCAGTACGGTGTCGCGCTCCTGCCAGTCGATGTCGTTGCGGACGGTCACCTGCCGGCTCTCGGCGGCGATCTCGATGTGCTGGACGAACCGCGAGGATCCGTGGGCGCGCTCGACCCGCACCGACGCCAGCAGCGGTCCTTCGTCCACGAGAGTCACCGACTCGGCCTCGTCCAGGTCGCGCACGGTGTCGCGGTAGTACGAGTCGATGTTCCACGCCGACCACAGATTGGGGTCGTCGGGGTGGAGCTGGAGGAGATTGCCGGCGGCGCCGGGAGCGATCGCCTCCCGCCGCGCCGTGTGGTCGTAGACCGAGGTGAGCAGGCCGCGCCGGTCCACGACGACGGTCAGCACCCCGTTGTCGAGGACGAAACCACCGTCCTGGGCCGTGGCCGTGACGGTGCCACGGGGCGCGTCCGCGGTGCCGCCCGAGGCGAGGGGGGCGACCTCGGCGAGGATCGCCGTGCGTCCGTCCGACAGGCGCTGCGCACCGGCGAACTCGCCGTCGGCGACGTCCGCGAGGACCGCGACCTCGCGGCGTGCGTACGGTCCGGCGTTGAGGAGCGCGGGACCTCCGGGCAGGTGGCCGACCGCGTCGGCGATCAGCGATTCGAGTTCGGCGTGGATCTCCGCGTATTCGCGCTCGGCCTGCCGGTGCACCCAGGCGATGGACGAGCCGGGCAGAATGTCGTGGAACTGGTTGAGCAGGACTCGCCGCCACAGCGATTCCAGACGCTCGTACGGGTAGGGCGCGCCGGCCCGGACGGCCGCGGTGGCGGCCCAGAGCTCGGCCTCACGCAGCAGTGCCTCGCCCCGTCGGTTGCCGCGCTTGGTGCGGGCCTGGCTGGTGTAGGTGCCGCGATGGTTCTCCAAGTACAACTCGCCGCGCCATACGGGCAGTTGGTCGCGTTCGGCACGGGCCTTCTCGAAGAACGTGTCGGGCGCCTCGACCACGACCTTGGGCGAGCCTTCGAGGTCGCGCAGTCGGCGGGCCTTCTCCAGCATCGAGCGGGTGGGCCCGCCACCGCCGTCGCCGTAGCCGAAGGGGACCAGCGAGCGGGTGGCCACCCCCTTGTCCGCGAAGTTGTGCTCGGCGTGGGCGAGTTCGGCCGCCGTGAGGGACGCGTTGTAGCTGTCGACGGGCGGGAAGTGGGTGAAGATACGCGTTCCGTCGATGCCTTCCCAGTCGAAGGTGTGGTGCGGGAGCTTGTTGGTCTCGTTCCAGGAGAGCTTCTGGGTGAGGAACCACCGGGCGCCGGCCAGCTTGGCGAGCTGGGGATAGGCGGCGGTGTATCCGAACGAGTCGGGCAGCCACACCCCGTGCTGCTCGATACCGAACTCCTCCGCGAAGAAGCGCCGCCCGTAGACGAGTTGGCGGGCCAGTGCCTCACCGCCGGGGAGGTTGCCGTCGGCCTCGACCCACATGCCGCCCACAGGTGCCCAGTTCCCGTCGGCCGCCGCCTTCTTCATACGGGCGAAGATCTCCGGGCGCTGTTCCTTCATCCATGCGTACTGCTGCGCGGAGGAGCAGGCGAAGACGAGCTCGGGGTACTCGTCCGCCAGCGTGGTCATGTTGGTGAATGTACGCGCGCATTTGCGGACGGTCTCCCGGACCGGCCACAGCCAGGCCGAGTCGATATGGGCATGGCCGACCGCGGCGAGGGTGTGCGCCGAGGCGTGCGCGGGCCGGGACAGCACATCGGCGAGTGCGCGCCGGGCCTCGGCCGCGGTGTTCGCCACATCGCCCGGGACGATGGCGTCGGCGGCGCGGCGCAGGGCGTGCAGGATCTCGTGACGTCGGGAGGAGCCGGCGGGCAACTCGTGCATCAACTCGTCGAGCACCTCGATGTCGTGGATGAGGTGCCATACGTCGTCCTCGCGTACCGCGATCTCGGCCTGTTCGAGCCGGTAGATGTGCGCCGTGCCCGCGGTCTCCGGCGATCCGTGGTGGATGTGCAGGCCGGCGCTGGCGACGATGGGCGGGTTGGCGGCCAGCTCGATCAGCAGGTCGACCCGGTCGCCGCCGGTGGCGGAGTCGGCGAGGAGCACGGTGCGGCTGTACGGATGCAGGCCCTGGAGCGGGGCGCCCTGACTGTCGTGGACCAGGCCCTCCGCCTGGCCGCCGGGCCCCTTCGTCAGATCGAACCCGAGGTCGAAGACGGCCTCGACCCGGCGCCCCGACCACTCCTCGGGAATCTCCGCGCTCGCCCGCATCCAGGTCGTCGCCCAGGGGCCGCCCCAGGTGTTGCCGAGCGTGAAGGGCTCGTAGTCGGCGTGCAGGGCGTCGGCCACGGGGACGGGTTCGCCGTCGACGTACCAGGCGCTCAGGGTGAGGGGCCGCGCGGCGCTGTAGAGGGCGGGGCGGATCACTCGATCGAGGAGCTTGCGGATCCGGGTCTCGATGATCCGGCGGTCGTCATGCACGGTGCTGGTCCTTCCAAAGGCCGTACGTGGCGGGGTTCTCGGGGTCGGGAGCGGGCAGCCGGACGGTGTCCCGCGCGCCGTCCGGCCAGGCCACGTCCACGAGCAGGGTGGTGCCCTGGGCCCGGGTGGTGACCTGGGGCAGGGCGGCGGGGTCCGTGCCGCCGAGGTGGACGAGGGCGACGTGAACGGTGCCGTGCGCGACGGGTCCTTCGGTCTCCACGACGGGGGTGGCGGAGGCGGGGCCGAGTGCGTTGGTGTCGGCGCCGGTCACGACGGAGGCGTTCGGGAGGCCCTGTGCGCCGATGACGAGGGAGACCAGGCCGTCGGCGCCCTCGACCCGGGCGGTTCCACCGTCGACGGGACCGGCCTCGGACGCGGGCCGCGGATCGACAGCGAGCGCCCAGCCACCGATACGCAGCACATGTCCGGTCCCGGGGTCGCCGTCGACGCGTACGGCCCGTACCTCGACCGAGCCGCGCAGCACGGAGCCGACGGTGATCCAAGGGCCGAGGGTGTAGTCGGTGTCGGGGCCGCCGAACACATCCCACGTGGCGTCGTCGAGCCAGTGCGCGCGGGAGCGCGAGACGGCCGTGGCACCGTCGATGGAGATCCTGGTGGCGGGGCGCCGGTGAGAGGCGCGGCCGGCCGCGTCCAGCAGCACGACCGCGTTGTCGAGCGGGTCCGCCGTCGCGCTGCCGCCAGGGACGGTGGGGTCGCCGGGGGTCTCGGGCGCGGTGTGGGTGGAGTAGGCGAAGCGGGCGTAGGACGGGTCGTCGGCGTGCGGACGCGCCGGGTCGGCGTGGTCCCCGCCGTGGTTGACGACACGTACGACGCCGTCCGAGGCGGTGCCGGAGACGAGCCAGCCGGGCGTGGCCAACGCCTGCCCGAAATCGCCCTGTTCAACGGCGAGCGGGGTCGACTCCTCGGTCCACACAGGGTGGTCGGCCGGCAGGGCGAGCCCGATGAAGCCCTTGCTCGCCCAGTACGGGGACGCGGGGCCCGAGTAGCTCTGGAGAACACCGCGGAAGGGCCGGTGCCAGCCGAGCGTGAGCAGCCCCGCGTCGTTGACGGCCCCGTGCTCGGTGAAGTGGTCGAGCATCCGGGTCGCGATCGCCCGGGTCTCTCCCGGCGCCAGCGGGGTGGCGTCGAAGAGCGCGCCGGTCCACACCGGCGCCAGTGCCGCGTGCCGGTAGGTGAGCGAGCGGCCCTGGATCAGTGGTGAGCCGTTGGCGCCGACGAGCAGCCGCTGGTCCAGCAGGAACCGCCGCAACCGCTCCCGGTAGCGGTCGAGCAGCCCGCTGGGCGCCGCGTCGCCGAGGATGCGGCAGAACCACAGCGGGTACAAGTGCATCGCCCAGCCGTTGTAGTGGTCGAAGTTGCGGTGCCCGGCGCCGGTGAGGCCGTCCGAGTACCAGCCGTCGCCCGCGTACCAGCCGTCGGTGAGCGCGATGGTCCTGTCGAAGTCCTGCTGGCGCCACTCACCCCCGACCGTACGGGCGAAGGCCTCGGTGATGCCCTGGAACCAGATCCAGTTGTTGCCGGGCATCAGATTGCCGACCATCGGGGCCAGCCAGTTCAGGATCCGTTCCTTGACCACCTCGTCGAGGCGGTCCCAGATCCATGGGCGGGTCTCGTGCAGCGCCAGCGCGATGGACGCAGCCTCGACCTTGGCCTGGTTGCATTCGGCGAAGGACGGCCAGCGGTCCGGGTTCTTCGGGTCGGTGCCGGCGGCGAGGCCGGCCGCGTACCACCCGGCGAGGTCGTGGGGGTCCGCGCCCGCCGCCCCTGCCAGCCGGAAACCGGCCAGCAGGAACGTGCGGGCGAACCCCTCAAGGCCATCGCTGTGCGCGCCGTTGTGGCTCGCCGTACCGGGCAGGTGGATCAGCTCGTGCCCGGCGGCGGCGTAGGGCCGTACGGCGAGCAGCATGCGATCCGCGGTCTGTTCCCAGTGGGCGCGGGCCTCGGCGGGGGTGCGGTTCATCGGTTGCGGGCCTCCCACGCCTGCTCGTACTCGGCACGCATCTTGTCGCCCGCCTTCTGCCGCCAGTTCTTTATCGCGCCGTCCCACTCACCGAGGGAGTTGCGGCCCTGCATGATGCCCATCCGGAGACTGTCGAGCGTCGCGAAGAACAGCTTGGACATCTTGGCGTCCGTCGCCGAGTACAGCGCCTCGGCCGGGTTGGGGATCAGCTGCGTGACGGCTTCCTTCTGGAAGGCGTACTGGTCGGGCACGATCTCCGGCTTCTGCGGGTAGTAGAGCGTGAACGGCGAGTCGGTGGCGAAGATCGTCGGCAGATAGGTCTCGGCCGTGCCCTTCGGCGTGGGGATCGGGTCCGATCCCTTCAGGGTGTGATCGGGGCCCTGCACGCCGTACTTGCGCAGCAGATATCCGTCGGTGCCGAAGGGGGCGGCGAGGGCGTTCATGGCGCGCAGGATCTGCTGGATGCGCGCCTTGGGGGCCTTCTTGATGATGAGAGTGGCGTAGTTGGCGCGGCCCTGCCACTGGCCACCCTTGGTGCTGTCGTCCCAGTCGGGCGGCAGCATGTAACCGATGTCCAGACCCTTGGAGACGGGCCCGTACGTGGTGTAGAGGTCGTTCCACGCCGCCGGTGCGTCGGGGTGCATCACGATCTGGCCGTTGCCGAACCACTCCTTGAACTTGCCCTTGATGGCGAAGGCGTCGGGGTGCATGACGCCGGCCTTCTTGAGCTGGTTGACCGCGTCCATGGCCTGCTTGCACTCTTCCATCTCGAAGTGGTGCGTGAACCGGCCCTGGTCCTCACGCCACCAGTTGGGCGCGCCCAGCATCTGCATCACGAGGTTCCACGTGGTGGTGGGATCGCCGAGGGCGTACTGGTGGGCCTTCGGGTCGGTGATGTCCTTGCAGAGCTGGACGAACTCGCGCCAGGTCTTCGGGTTCGGGTCGAGGTCCTTCTTCTCGAACAGGTCGAGCCGGGTGTAGACGGGGCCGCCGGAGACCGGGCGGGGCATCGGGAGGGCGTAGATCCCGCCGTTGCGCACGCAGGGGCGCCAGGAGTCGGTGGGGATGTTGGCGAGGTACGGATAGTCCCGGATGTTGTCGCCGGACAGGTGCGGGGTGAGGTCCTCGAAGAGGGTGTACAGCATGTCCGGGGTGGCGGCGCTGTTCTGGTCCGGGGGCAGCATCAGCATCGCGTCCGGCAGGTCGCCCCCCGCGAGGGTCACCGCGAACTTCTGCGGATAGTCGTTGACCGGGGTGATCGCGAAGTTGATGTCGCAGCCGATGTACTTGTTGAGGGCCTGCCACATGACGTTGCTCTCCACCGGCGGCGGCACCGGGTTGAAGATCAGGTTCATGATGGTGATGTCGGGGCCCTTGGCGGGCGGGCCGTCCGGGAAGGCCTTGGGGGGATCGGCAGGGAAGTGCTGGTAACCGGCGGAGACGCCGTCCTGCGTGGCGGGCATCGAGGTGGGCACGCCCTTGTACCTGATGTACGTGGGCAGCTCCGCGTTCGCGTTGGCCAGATTGGCCGGCCTGGGCTTGAAGTCGCCGCAGCCGGTGAGGGCCAGACCGGCCCCGACGCCGATGGCCGAGGCGAGGAAGCCGCGGCGGTTGAGTGTTGGCTTCATGGTCATCCCTTCACCGCTCCGATCATGACGCCCTTGTTCATATGGCGCTGGACGAAGGGGTAGACGAGCACGATCGGCACGATCGACAGTACGAGGATCGCCGCCTGCAGCGACTGGGCGGGTGGCACCGGTACCCCGGCGGCGACATCCAGCTGGCCGCCGCTGAGTGAGGCATTGTTGACGACGTAGGTGCGCAGCACGAGCTGCATGGGCCACTTGGCCGCGTCGTTCATGAACAACAGGGCGTTGAAGAAGGCGTTCCAGTACGTCACGGCGTAGAAGAGGCCGATGACGCCGATGGACGCCTTGGACAGCGGGATCACGATCTTGGTCAGGATCGACCACTCCGACGCGCCGTCGATGCGGGCGGCGTCGATCAGCTCACGGGGCAGGCTCATGAAGAAGGAGCGCAGCACGATCACGTTGAACGCGTTGACCATGGTGGGCAGGATCAGCGACCAGTAGCTGTTGATCAGTCCGAGCTGCTTGACCATCAGATAGGTCGGGATGACACCCGGCACGAACAGCAGGGACATCAGCAGCAGCATCAGCACCGGCTTGTGCCCGAAGGAGCCGGGCCGGCTCAGCCCGTACGCCAGCAGGATGGAGGTGGCGAGGCTGAGGGCGGTGCCCACCACGGTGACCCCGACGCTCACCATCATGGCCTGTGACACCAGGCCGCCGGAGAGCAGCGCCGAGTACGACTCGAAGGTCGGGCTGTCGGGCCAGAGCACGAAGCCACCGGCCTTGGTGATCTGGTCGGGGGAGGCGATCGAGGTCGAGATGATCGCCAGGAAGGGCAGCACGACCAGGAGCACGCAGATCAGCAGGAACAGCGACTTCAGAGCGCGCCACGGCGGGGTGCCGGGGCTCTCGCCGGGGATGGCGCTGTAGGACCTGCGCGAGGTGCCGCCGCGTGCGGGGCGGGTGGGAGACAGCGTTGTCATGACCGGTAGACACCTTCTTCGCCGAAGAGATGGGCGACCTTGTTGGCGCCCAGCACGAGCAGGATCCCGATCACGCCCTTGACCAGGCCGACGGCGGCGGCTACGCCCCACTGTCCGCCGACGACGCCGTTGTTGAAGACGTAGGTGTCCAGCACCTCGCTGCTGTCCAGGCCGACGGCGGTCTGCTGGAGCAGGATCTGTTCGAAGCCGACGGACAGGGCGTCGCCGAGCCGGAGGATGAGGAGCAGGATCACCAGGCCGCGCAGAGCCGGCAAAGTGACGTGCCAGGTCTGCCGGAAGCGGCTGGCGCCGTCCATGGCGGAGGCCTCGTAGAGGTTGGTGTCGACGCGGGAGAGTGCCGCCAGGAAGAGGATGGTGCCCCAGCCGGCGTCCTTCCAGATCACCTGGGAGGTGATGAGCGTCTTGAAGAAGTCGGGGTTGCCGATGATGTTCCAGGTACCCAGGTCCTGGGCCTGAAGGAACAGGTTGAGCATGCCGGTGCCGCCCAGCATCTGCTGGAAGAGGGCGACGATGACCACCCACGACAGGAAGTGCGGCAGGTACAGAACGTTCTGCACCCACTTCTTGATCCGCTCGCTGACCAGGCTGTTCAGCGCGAGCGCCAGCACGATCGGCACGGGGAAGACGAACACGACCTGGATCAGGGTGAGTTCCAGGGTGTTGACCAGTGCCTTGAGGAACTGGTCGTCGCCGTTGAAGATGACTTCGAAGTTGCTCAGCCCGCTCCAGGGACTGTGCATGATGCCGATGAACGGCTGGTAGTCCTGGAAGGCGATGATGTTGCCCAGCAGCGGGATGTAGTGGAAGAGGAGCAGCACCACGATGCCCGGTATCAGAAACCAGAACAGGGCCATGTCCCGGCGGTTGCTGGGACGCAGCCGCCGTAGTCCGCCCTTGTCCGTCTGCCCGGCCTTTTCGGCCGGGCGGGCGGCGGGTTGGTCAAGTGTTGTCATGATGTGAAGCCCTTTCACCGGGAGAGGGGCGTCTTCGGCCACTCCCGGGGTCAGCAGGTCATGCGGAAGTTCGAGCGGCGGACCGGCCTCCTTGTCTGTTCCGGAGTGTGTGCTCGCGCGGCCCGTCAGGCGAGGCGGGGAAGCGCTTCGCGGGTGACCTCGCCGAGCAGCGGCCGGCCCGCCACCCAGCGGGCCACCTCGGCGACCGCGTACTGCCCGAGCCTTCGTACCTCGCTTCCCTGTGCGCCGGCGATGTGCGGGGTGACCAGCACATTCGGCAGTGACAGGAGCGGGTGGCCGGCGGGCAGGGGTTCGGGGGAGGTCACATCGAGGTATGCCTCCAGTCGGCCGGAGGCGCATTCGGCTGTCAGCGCGTCCGTGTCGACGATGGCCCCTCGGGCGGTGTTGATGAGCGCGCCGCCGTCGGGGATGAGCGCGAGCATCCTGGCGTCGAGCAGGCCCGTGGTCCCGGGCAGGAGCGGGGCGTGGACGCTGACCACCGCCGACCGCGCGCAGAGATCGGCGAGCTCGACCCGCTCGGCGCCGAGCCGGCGCGCCTCCTCGTCCGTGACGTACGGATCGCTCAGCAACACCCGGAAGCCCGCGTCGGACCTGGCCAGTTCGGCGATCACCCGGCGCCCGATGCGCGAGGCACCGATGATCCCGACAGTGAGCCCGTCGGCGCCCGAACGGTCGGCGAAGTCCGGCCATCCGTCCGCGTAGCCGGCCGCCATCGTCAGGGTCCGGCGCGCGGCGAGCGTGATCAGGGCGACGGTGCAGGAGGCGACGGGACCGGCGTTGGCGTCGGCCGCCGATGACACGACGATCCCGCGTTCCCAGACCGCCTCGCTGACGATCGGCTTGACGGTGCCCGCGGCGTGCATCACCGCGCGCAGGTGGGGTGCCTCCGCCAGGACGTCGGCCGTCAGACGGGGACAGCCCCAGCCGCTGACCAGGATCTCCGCGTCGGCGAGCGCGGCTCCCAGCTCGGCCCCGGACGCGTCGGGGGCGAGTCGGACCAGCGCGGAGAGCCGGGCGCGCTGGTCCTCGGGGAGCACGAGCTCCGCGGTACCGGGATTCATGACGCATACCGCCCTTGGGCGTTCAGGGTGTCCGGCTCTGGCTGTCATGAGAGGGGCCTCTTTCGCTACGTGCTGATAGGTACTCATCTGTAGGGGATGTATGAGGATGGGCCGCCGTCCCGGTGCGGCCCATCGTCAGGCGCGCGGCAGACGCAGGGTCACCATCTGGAACGGACGCAGGGCGAGTACGACACCGCCGTCGGCCGCGGTCGGCTGCTCGGCGTCCGCCAGCGGGCGTTCGAGCAGATCCGTGGGGAAGGCACGGCCGGTGGCGAAACCGTCGACACGGACGGTGGCGCGGGCCCGGCCTCCCTGTGCCTCGTAGAGGCGTACCACCAGGTCGCCGCTGCGGTCGTCGGCCAGCTTCACGGCACTGACCACGACGGCGTCGTTGTCCACGGTCACCAGGGGCGCGACCGCCGTGGTGGATCCGGTGACCCGGCGCTCGGGCAGGTTGGCCCGATAGCCCTCACGGATCGCGTCGCCGATGTCCGCGCCCGGCACCAGCGCGTGCCGGAACCGGTGGACGCCCTGATCGGTCTCGGGATCCGGGTAGCGGGGGGCGCGCAGCAGCGACGCGCGCACGGTCGTCGTCGTGCCCGCGTGGGCACCGGTCCGTACCGCGCGGGTCACATCATGGCCGTAGGTCGCGTCGTTGACGACCGCGACGCCCCAGCCCGGCTCGTCGACATGCACGAAACGGTGGTTGCACGCCTCGAACTTGGCCCACTCCCAGCTCGTGTTCTGGTGGGTGGGCCGGTACACGTGCCCGAACTGTGTCTCGGAGGCGTACCGGTCGGCCTTCACATCCAGCGGGAAGGCCAGCTTCAGGAAGCGCTCGGTCTCGTGCCAGTCCACCTCGGTGGCGATGTCGAGCCGCTTGGCGTCCGCCGGGACCGACAGCAGCTGAGTGACACGGGACGCCCCGAAAACGCGCTCGACCCGCACCGAGGTGCCCTCGACACCCAGCTCGGCCACCTCGGTGAGGTCACTGCCGACGTTCCGGTAGAAGGCGTCGACGTCCCACGCGTCCCACTGGTTGGGGAAGTCGGGGTGGAGCTGGAGAAGGTTGGCCGCCTGCCCGGGCGCGACCGCCTCCCGGTCCGCGACGCGGTCGTACGCGGAGACCACGAGGCCGCGCCCGTCGATCTCGACCCGCAGCATCCCGTTGTCGAGGACGTACCCTCCTCCTTCGCGGGGGACCGGGGACACCACGTCGGCCCCCGCGGTCCGGGCCGAAGCGCCCCCGGCGGGAACCGAACCGCGCCCGTGCGGAGCCGAGTTGAAGACCAGCTCGCTGCCGCCCGACGCGTCACCGGCGAGCGCGCGCTGCGCACCCGCGATGATGCCCTCCAGCTCCCCGGCGAGCCGCGCGTAAGTCTCGCGTGCCTCGCGGTGCACCCAGGCGATCGACGAGCCGGGCAGGATGTCATGGAACTGGTGCAGGAGCACCGTCTTCCAGATCCGGTCCAACTCCTCGTAGGGATACGGCATCTCCGTGCGCGCCGCCGCCGTGGCGGCCCACAGCTCGGCCTCCGTGAGCAGCGACTCGCTGCGGCGGTTGCCGCGCTTGGTCCCCGCCTGGCTGGTGAGCGTGGCGCGGTGCAGTTCGAGGTAGAGCTCCCCGACCCACACGGGCGGGTCGGGGTACTCGGCCTCGGCCTTGGCGAAGAAGTCGGCGGGGGCCTCCCACTCGACCCTCGCCGCACCCTCCAGACTGCGCATCCGTGCCGCCTTGGCGACCATCTCGCGCGTGGTCCCACCACCGCCGTCCCCGTAACCGGTCGGCGCGAGGGAGCGGGTGGCGACGCCCTTCTCCTTGAAGTTACGTGCCGCGTGGGCGATCTGACGGCCCGCCATCTCGCAGTTGTACGAGTCGACCGGCGGGAAGTGGGTGAAGACGCGAGTGCCGTCGATGCCCTCCCAGGAGAACGTGTGGTGCGGGAAGGTGTTGGTCCGGCTCCACGAGATCTTCTGGGTGAGCAGTCGCGTGGCGCCGGCGGCCCTGATGATCTGCGGCAGGCCCGCCGCGAAGCCGAAGGTGTCCGGCAGCCACGCCTCGTCGCTCTCGATGCCGAACTCTTCCAGGAAGAAGCGTTTGCCATGGACGAACTGACGGGCCATCGCCTCGGACCCCGGCATGTTGGTGTCGGACTCCACCCACATCCCGCCGGTGGGTACGAACCTGCCGTCCGCGACGGCCTTCTTGACCCGGGCGTACACCTCGGGCCGATGCTCCTTGATCCAGGCGAACTGCTGCGCCTGCGACATGGTGAAGACGAAGTCGGGCTCCTCTTCGAGGAGCGCCGTCATGTTCGACGCCGTACGGGCCACCTTGCGGACCGTCTCGCGCAGCGGCCAGAGCCAGGCGGAGTCGATGTGGGCATGCCCGACCGCACTGATGCGGTGCGCGGCGGGCGCGGCGGGCGCGGCGAGCACTCCGGCGAGTTCGTCACGCGCCGCCTGGGCCGTGCCGTTCACGTCCTGAAGGTCGACGGCGTCCAGGGCGCGGCCGACCGCACGCAGGATCTCCCAGCGGCGTGCGCCGTCGACGGGCAGCTCCACCATGAGCTCGCCGAGGACTTCCAGGTCCATGACCAGGTTCCACACCGTCTCGTCGAAGACGGCCAACCGCATCTCCCCGAGCACGTACTGCGGCGCCTCGCCCGCCGTCGCCTTGTCGCCCATCGGCGTCGGCTGGAACGGCACCCCGCTCGCGTCGAGGTCGGGGTTGGAGGCGGCCTCGATGCGCCAGTGGACCTGCTCCCCACCGGTCACCGGTGAGCCGACGCGGATGTACGCGTTGCGCGGGTGGAGTCCCTTGACCGGGGTGCCATCGGGCCGGTAGACGAGGCCCTCGCACTGGAATCCCGGGGTCCGCGGGGTGAATCCGAGGTCCAGTACGGCCTCGACGGTACGGCCCGACCACTCGGCGGGGACGGTGCCGGTGACCTTGAACCAGCTGGTCCCCCAGGGCAGGCCCCACGGTGTGCCGGGGGCGATGGGGACGGTCGGTGCCGCCAACCCCTCGGATACGGGCACGGGCTCGCCCGCGGTGGACCACATCTCCACGGCCAAGGGTGTCGTGACGGGGTGGACAGCCGGCCGGATGCGTTCCCTGAGGACGCGTTCCAGACGTGCTTCGACCAGCTTCCGGTCGTCATGCATGAAGGGGGTCTCCTGTTGCTGCGAGCGTGTGGGGGCAGTCGAGAGTGGTGCGGTCGGACAGGCGTTGCTCAGGTATCGGCGGCGGTCACCGGGGCGGGGCGCTCGCAGGTGCTGGTCACCGGGAGTGCGCGGCCCTGGTCCGCCGCGTCCATGAGGGTGAGCATGGTGTCCAGGACGTGTGCGGCGAGTTCCGCCGACGCGCGGTGCGGACGCCCCTCGGACAGGGCCTCGGCCAGATCGACGAGACCGGTGCCTCGCCCGGCGCCCGGGTAGCCGGCGGACGGGGGCAGGGTTTCCCAGCCGTCACCGCGGTGGATCTCCACGGCACCGTCGAAGTTGTTCGGGTCGGGCACGGACAGCGAGGCGTCAGTGCCGTGCACCTCGATGCGCGGCAGCCGCGCGGCGCGCACGTCGAAGCTCATGACCAGGGTGGACAGGGCGCCTCCGGCGTGCTCCAGGACGCCGGTGATGTGGGTGTCCACCTCCACCGGGAAGGTGTGCCCCGCGCGGGGACCGCTCCCGATGGTCCGCCGCGCACGGGGCCGGGACGACGCTCCCGTCACCCGGACCACCGGGCCGAGGAGGTGGACCAGGGCCGACAGATAGTACGGCCCCATGTCGAGCAGCGGGCCACCTCCCGGGCGGTAGTAGAACTCCGGGTCCGGGTGCCACCTCTCGTGGCCCGCGCCGGTCATGAAGGCGGTGGCCGCCACGGGCCTCCCGATCAGGCCGTCGTCCACCGCCTTGCGCGCGGTCTGGGTCCCGGAGCCGAGGACGGTGTCGGGCGCGCAGCCCACCCGCACTCCCGCCTCGCGCGCCGCCGCCAGCACGGCGTCGGCCTCCTCGCGGTTGGCCGCGAGGGGCTTCTCGCCGTACACATGCTTGCCCGCGCGGATCGCCGCCAGGGCGACGTCCGCGTGCGCGGCCGGAATCGTGAGGTTGAGAACGGCGTCCACGTCGTCCCTGGCCACCAGGGCGGCCACGGAGGGCAGCACGGCGACTTCTTCCCCGGCCCGCGCCTGTTCCGCGACGGCCCGCGCGCGGCTCGGGTCGAGGTCGGTGACGGCGGTCAGCCGCACGGATGTCAGGCTCCGCAGGGTCGAGAGGTAGGCGCCGCTAATCTTTCCCGCGCCCACGATGCCGATGTTCAACGGCTTCAGCGGCTCGCCCACAGCAGTCCCCTCTCGGTCAGTGCCCGGACTTCCGGGACGTCGAAATCGTCGGGCTTGTGGCCGATGGCCGAGACGAAGACCCGTCCCGCGCCGGAGGTCCTGGTCCACACGGCGGGCATCACCGTGGGCCGGTCGTGCAGCTCGTCCGGCGGGAAGGTGGTGGTGGCGAGGACATCGATGTGCGGGTCGGTGAGCACCCAGTACTGCTCGGTGTGCACGGTGAAGTCGTCGAGCCCCGTGATGACGGGGTGGTCGGCGCGTTCGGGCAGCAGGTGCACGGTGTGGTCGTGGAAACCCGGTGGGTGCATCACGAACGTGCCACCGGTCAGCAGGTGGTAACCGTGATCGTGGAAGGAGTCGATGATGCCGCCGTGCCAGCCGGCGAGCCCGGTGCCCGCCCGCACCGCGGAAGCGAGACCGGCGCTCTGCTCACGGGTGAGGGTCCCCATGGTCCAGCACTGCACGATCAGGTCGGTGGCGGCCAGGCGCTCCGCGTCCTCGTACACCGCGAGGTTCTCGGAGGTCTCGACGGTGAATCCCCGCTCCTTGAGGAACGGGACGAATGCGTCGCTGATCGTGACGGGCTGATGCCCGTCCCATCCACCGCGGACGACGAGTGCTCGTCGGTTGTCGCTGGTCAAGGTGATGCGCGCTCCCATCGGCGCCGCACGGCAGCGTGCGGAGATCGAGGTCGGGGTGAGGTTGCCCAACAGGCCGGGGCGAGGCAACTGCCTCTCTTCGGGCCCAGTTGAACCGGCTGCGGACTGAACGTATGAACGGCACGAAAGTTTGTCAATATGTTGGACGAAGTTGGGGTAGGGCTATCTGATGGCCCCCCTTTACGGCGAGCGGGGCGGGCGGTGATCGCCGCGAAACCGTGCATATCACCAGCAATAGGGCATGCCGCCGGGCGGCCCGCAGTTCGCCCGGAGGGTGCGCGGAGGACCCATCGGGCCTGCTCGGCGCTCCCGCCGCCGGACCGCTTGACGCATCGCCGTCCCGCAGGCGCGCCTCAACTCCTCACTCTGAGGCCCGAACGCCTCGCCAAGGCCCGCTCGATGCGCCTGCGTTCGGGCTGTCGAACGTATTGACTAACACAACTCGATGGATTTACATGACGACGCGGCCAACCCGTCGGCCGCACTTCCCCCCATTCCGATCAAGGTGCCGGCATGACCTGGTGTGCCCAGAGGTCGCGGGGCCTGCCGTGTCGGGCGACTTCGGCTCGTTCCAACAGGGCGCATCGGTGCGGCTGCGCACCGAGGGCGCGAATATCGGGCGCCACGGGCGAGCACCTGCTCGCCGGCCCGCTGATCCCGCCCTCTCGCTGATCCGATCAAGTATCTGTCGTCAATCCATTCAAGAGGTGACACATGCACCGGAGAATCCGACGAGTCTCCATGCGGCTCTCTGGCATCGCCATGCTGGCCGCCGGGTCTCTGTTCGTCATTCCAGGCGCCCAAGTGCACGCGGAGGCGGCAACGGGGGATGGGGCAGCGGAGGGTGCCGCGAAGGCGGTTGCCTCGGTCGGTGCCACAACGCCCTTCGTGACGGTCGAAGCCGAGTCCGGCAGTCTCGGGGGCGGCGCCGCGGTCCGCTCCATCAAGCCGGGAGACCCCGCGCCGACCAAGGCGTCTTTGGAAACCGAAGCCTCGGGTTATGCGCTGGTCGAGCTGAGCAGCACCGGTGATTCTGTGAAAATACGGAACAAAACAGGCAAGAAGGCCAACACTCTGGTGGTTCGCGCCTCGATTCCTGACGCGCCGGAAGGCGGCGGCATCACCGCGTCGCTGAACCTGTACGTGAATGGAAAGTTCCGCCAGGCGATCACGCTGAGCTCCGCGCAGGCGTGGAACTATCGCGAGGCGACCACGAACCCGGACGATCCCAACGCGGGCGGGATGCCCTACCGCTTCTACAACGAGTTCCCCGTCTGGGTCACGGGCGCTCCCATCGCCCCGGGCAGCACCATCACACTCCAGAAGGACGCCGCCAACACGGCGGCCGTCTACGACATCGACTCCATCGACCTGGAGAACGTCGGGGCCGCACTGGCCCAGCCGGCCGATTCGCTCTCCGTCGTGAGTTATGGCGCGGACCCGGACTTCTCGAAGGATTCCACGGTCGCCATCCAGGACACGGTGAACGCCGCCCGGCAGCAGGGCAAGTCGGTGTGGATCCCCCAGGGCAAGTATCTGACGAACAGCCTGGTGTCCAAGCCGCTGGACTTCACCGGCGTGACGGTGCGGGGAGCCGGGATGTGGCACACCACGCTCTACCGCAAGGTTCCGCTGCCGGCCAACTCATGGCGCTCGCAGATCCTGGTGGGCTCGGGTACCACGGTCACCGATCTCCAGGTCGACACGAACGCCATCTGGCGAGGAGTCGGCGGCACCGGCGGTTCGGACTACGGATTCAACGCCAGCGGCGCGGGCGGCTGGCTGCTCGACCGGATCTGGACGCGGCACATCGACGCCAACTGGCTCTCCGGCACCGGCGGTATCGCCCGCAACAGCCGCGCCGCGGACACCTACGGTGACGGATTCAACATCAACAACGGCAACACGAAGAACCCCGACAAGCTCGGCCTCAACATCACGGTCCAGAACAACTTCGCCCGGGGCACCGGCGACGACTCCTTCGCGGTCTACTCCGACTCCGGCGCCGCCGGGACCAACGGCCAGCTGAGCGGCGCGAAGGTCCTGAACAACACCGCGATCGCCCCCTGGTGGGCCAACGGCCTCCGGATCGCGGGCGGGCGGGACATCGAGATGAAGAACAACCTCGTGAACAGTGTGTCGTCGAACAGCGCCCTGGACATCGGCGTGTTCGGCGATACGGGACACCCCTTGGAGTCCGCCACCGTCAGCGGAAACGTCCTGCTCGGCGGCGGTGGCTGGAACGGCGTCCGGCACGGTGTGCGGATCAGCTCTCCCACGAGCACCTCGCTGTATCCGGACGCCTACACGAACGTCACCCTGACCAACAACATCCTGCGCGGAGCTCTGCGAGCGGGCCTTTACATCGATCTGAAGCGTGTCAACACGACCCTGAAGAACAACACCATCGACGGTCCGGCGACCCAGGGAATCTGGATCACCTCGGGCGTCACCGGCACCGGGACCTTCACGGGTAACACGGTGCGGAACCTGCGCCCGGGACAAGAAGCGACCCGGAACGACTCGGCGTCCACGTTCAAGATCACCGGCTGAGAGCCCCCGCTCGCAGTCCCGGGGCAACCCAATAGCGAGGCGCCCGCGGTCGGCCGGTTCTCCCGGTCGGCCGCGGGTTTCGAAGGTGACGGGCCCTCAGGCAGGCCCCTCCGGAGCACTGCTGCCGCTGTACGAGGGCAGATCGGCGACCATCTTCCTGAGGACCGGGTCGCCCGCGAAGCGACGCGCGTGCAACTCGGCGGTCTGCTGCGCGATATCCGGATCGTCACTGTCAGTTGTGTCATAGGACACAAAGGTCTCCACCAGCGGCAGACCGATCCGGTCGGTGTGCGCGTGCGAAGGCGCCATCAAGTACTCCCAGTACCCGTTGAGGCCCTCCAGAACGAAGACGGCACCGTACTCGAACTCCCCGCCCACATCCCTGCCGACGACGTACCGCACCACCGCGTCGATCGAGTGGCCTTGGTTGCGCAAGCTGGCCAGGGCCTCCTCGCGCTGCTCGGGCGTCGCGCCAGCCTTGAAGGTGAAACGGTTGTGATGGTAGATCATGTCGCTCTCCCAGCGGCCGAATCGGACCAGTAACTGAGCAGGGCGGACACCGCCTGATCGGCCAGGTGCAGGGCGCGGTCGAATCCGACGTCCTCGATCGACCCGATCCCGGCGAGCCCGTGCAGCGCGCCCCACAGCAGGTCGCAGGCGTCCTCGATGCGGACCCGCTCGGCCTCGGCCCCCGCGGCCCATGCGCGGATGACCTGCCCGGTGAAGGCGAGCACGTCGGCGGCGGACCGAGGCGTCCACGTCCGTGCCGGGCCCGCCCGACACCAGTTGGTACATTCCCGGCCGCGATCGAGCGAACTCCAGGTAGGCGGCCGCCGCCAAGTGCGGCCCCCGCGAAGCCGGTTCACCGGCCACCGCGGTCCTCATCCGCTCCAGCAGGGCTCTCAGCGACGAAGCGAGGCGTGGCGGCCTGGGGGGTTGGCCGGCGGGTGATCCGGCAAGCGCGGGTCGGCCGCCTACTCGTACCGGTACTTCAGCGAGTCCGCCTCCACCTGTTCGATGTCGGCGATCGTCAGTTCCGGCATCCGCAGCTGGGCCAGCGTCACCTCGGCCGAGGTCGGCTGGGCGTCCGCCGGCAGCCACTGCTCCGGCTTCCAGGCCCCGCTGCGCAGCAGCGACTTGGGGCAGTGCGGGTAGACCTCCTCGATCCCCACCACCAGCGCACTGGCCGGCGGCTTGCCCACGGCGGTCAGCTGCGACAGCAGCTCCGGGCGGGTGGAGACGCAGGCCCGGCCGTTCACCCTGAGCGTCGTGGTGCGCCCCGGGATGACGAACAGCAGCCCCGCCCGTCCGGTGGCGATGACGTTCTGGAGGGTGTCCAGACGCTTGTTGCCGGTCGCGTCCGGTATCGCCACCGTCCGAGGGTCCAGGACGGCGACGAACCCGGCGGGGCCGCCGCGCGGGGAGACGTCGCAGTTGCCCTCGGCATCCGCGCTGGCGACCAGGACCAGTGACGAGAGACCGATCAGCTGCCGGGTCTGCTCGGTGAGTTCGGTCATCTGCTTCCGCATGGCCGCGTCGCTGGGGAGCGCGTAGACCCGGCGCAGCGTCTCCTGGTCGGACACGGCGTCGAGGCGGAGCGAGTCGAAAGCGCTGTCGGCAAGGGGCGTCGTCATGCCCTCGACTGTAATCGGCCGCACCTTCGGCCTTCGAAAGATGCGGCGTGCCATCGAACGCAATCACGGGACCCGCCTTGGCTTTACCTCCGGACCGTGAACAGCCATACACACTCAATTCCCTCCTTGACGAGTGGAGCGCCTTTGTCAGCGAGATCGGCCGCGCGTCGGAGCAGATGCCGGGCGCCGGGCGCGTCACGCGCAGGTGCCTGCTACCGGCGATCCGTGCAGGAGTTGAGGCCAGCGGTGGGTGTTGCTGGCCTGGCAGATGCGTTGGGCGATCTGTCCGGTGTCGAGGTTCCATAGGCGTAGCTCGCTGCCGCTGCCGCCGTTGCTGCGGCGGGTGGAGCGACTGACGCTACTGGCGAGGGTGTTGCCGTCGGGGCTGAGCGCCAGGCCCGTGACGTTGTCCGTGTGGCCGCGGAGAATGGCCTCGGTGCGTCGTGCACGGACGTTCCACAGACGCAGGGTCCGGTCGGAGCTCGCGGTGATCAGGTGGTTGCCGTCTTTGAAGGCGACTGAGGAGACAGCGTCGCTGTGGTCGGTGAGGGTGGCTCTCACTCGGTGGGTTGCCGTGTCCCAGAGTTTGGCGGTGTGGTCGGCGCTCGCCGTGGCGAGCGTGCGGCCGTCAGGAGCGAAGGTCAGGGCGTGGACGGCGTCTTTGTGACCGGTGAGGACTGCGCTGGTCCGGCGGGTGTTGATGTCCCACAATCGGAGGGTGCGGTCGGCGCCGGTGGTGGCGAGTGTGCGGCCATCGGGGCTGAAAGCTACGGCGAAGACGGCGTCGGTGTGGCCGGTGAGGACGGCCACGACGCGCTGTTCGGCCACGCTCCACAGTCGTACGGTGCGGTCGTAACTGGCCGTGGCCAGGATTCGGCCGTCGGGGCTGAAGGCCACCGCCAGCACGGTGCTTTGATGCCCCCTCAGAACCGCCGTCTGCCGGCGGCTGGACGTGTTCCAAAGCCTGACGGTGCGGTCGGTGGCGGTGGCGGCCAGGGTGTGGCCGTCAGGGCTGAAGGCAACGGCATAGGCTGAGTCATCGGGGTCGGTGAGCGTCGCCGTCTGCTGTCGCCGGCCGACATCCCACAGCTGGACACGGCCATCCGACACAGCGGCCAGGGTGCGCCCATCAGGGCTGAAGGCTTCCTTGCCGGTGTATGCGCCGCCGTCGAATTCGTCGACGGGCCTTCGGCTGACGGTATTCCACAGCCCGACCGTGCCGTCAGCGTCGGCAGTGACCAAAGCGCGGTCGTCGGGGCTGAATGCCAGAGCGTGGTAGAAGGCGGAATCACCGCCGAGGGTGGCGGTCGTCCGTCGTGTGGTGGGGTTCCACAGTCTGACTGTGCCGTCGGTGCCAGCCGACGCCAGCGTGCGGCCGTCCCGGGAGAACGCCACCGCGGCCACGGAGTTGTTGTGGCCGTTCAGGACCGAGACCTTACGTTGCGCCGCGATGTCCCACAGACGAATGGCGTTGTCGTCGCCGGCCGAGGCCAGGGTGTGCCCGTCCGGCGAGAACGCCACCGCGCGCACGGCGTCGGCGTGCCCGGAAAGGACGGCGATGATACGGCGCGATGCCGTCCGCCAGAGCCGTACGGTGCGGTCGGCGCCGGCCGTGGCCATGCTGCGTCCGTCCGGCGAGAACGCCACCGCCAGGACCGCTTGGGTGTGCCCGGAGAATGCGGTGATGGTTCGGCGTGACGCCGTCTCCCACAGGTTGATCGTGCCCTCGCCGCCGACGGTCGCGAGGATACGTCCGTCGGGGCTGAAGGCCAGGGCATTCACAGCATTGGTGTGATCGCTGAGGGTGGCTGTTTCCCGCCGCGTCGAGGGGTCCCACAGCTTGACGCCGCGGTCGGCGCCGGCGCTGGCGAGGACGCGCCCGTCGGGGCTGAAGGCCAGGGCATTCACCGTATCGGTGTGACCGCTCAGCGTGCCGATCAGTCGCCGTGACGCGGTGTCCCACAGCTTCACGCTGTGATCTTCACCCGCCGACGCCAGGACGCGTCCGTCAGGACTGAACGCCACCGCCCGCACGCTTTGCGCGTGCCCGGTGAGCTGATTGGCCCCGTACATACCGTAGGCGCTGATCAGACTACTGCGGGCCTCCATGGTCGGAGCCCGTCGAAAGCCCTGGAGTGCCAGCAGCATCGCCTCTTCGGGCCGTGCCACCTGACGGGAATCGCTTATGGCGGCCAGTTCCCGGGACATGGCGACGTCACGCTGCTCGTTCGCCGCTCGCTGCGCGCCCACTGCCCAGATCGCGGTCGTGGTGGCCACCATGAGCAGAACACTCAGCAGTGCCACAGCCTGTCGTCGCAGCGTTGCTCGACGCCGTACCGCCGCGCGTTCGGCGGCGGCCGCTGTCAGACCGGCATCGAGGAACGCCTGCTCCGCGGCCGTCAGAGAGTCGCGATCCAGTCCGGTGGCCTGTTCCAGGCGCACGCCACGGTACAGCGCTCCGCTGTCCCGGCTCAGCCGCTCCCAGGCGGTGGCCTCCTCGGTCAGCCGGCGGTGGACACGCAGTCGCTCGCGGTCCTGCTCGATCCAACTGTGCAGGCGGGGCCAGGCGGTGATGAGGGCCTCGTGGGCGATCTCGACGGTGTCACCGTCGCGGGTGAGCAGCCGGGCCCGCACGAGTGTCTCCACGACCGGCCAGGTCTCCTGGCACACGGGGGTCTGCAGTTCCTCCGGCTTGGCGGGCCTGCGGGTGTCGGGGGTCCCCTCGCCCGGGGTGACCAGCCGCAGCAGCAGGCGGCGGGCCGCCGCCTGCTGGGCCTGGGTGAAGCGGCCGTAGACATCCTCCGCGGTATGGGCGACCGCACTCTCCAGACCGCCGGCCGCTTCATATCCGGCTGTGGTGAGGGTCTTCCCGCGGCGGCGACGCCAGGTCTCCAGCAGCACGTGCGACAGGAGCGGCAGTCCGCCCGGGGCGTCGGCGACCTCCTTGATGAGCCGGGCGGTCAAGGCGCGCTCCACGGTCAGTCCCGCGGCGGCGGCCGGTTTGACGATGGCTTGACGCAATTCCGCCGGGTTCATCGGGCCGGTCAGCAACTGGGCGTCACGCAATGCCTCGGTCAGATGGCGGAGTTCCGCGCAGCGGCCGTAGAAGTCGGCGCGCACCGCGATGAGTACGCGTAACCGATTTCCGGGGTCCTGGGAGTTCAGCAGCAGGTTGAGGAAGTCGGCGCGTTCGGCGGGGTCCTGGCAGAGCGTGAAGAGTTCTTCGAACTGGTCGACGATGACGAACACATCCGCACTCGGATCGTCGGGTGCGCTGTCGCTGGGATCAAGGATGCGGGCGTGCGCGCGGGCCGGGTTCGGGCCAGGGGTGAGAATACGGATGGCGGCCGGGCGCAGGTCCGCGTTCTGGGTGTGCTGCAAGGAGGGGATGAGGCCGGCGCGCAAGAGGGAGGACTTTCCGCTGCCGGACGGGCCGAACACCGCCGCGAAGCGCCGCCGGCGCAGCAGAGCCAGCAGATCGGAAATGAGCTGGTCACGGCCGAAGAACTTGCTGCTGTCACTGATGTCAAATCGTGCCAGACCCTGGTACGGCGGTTTGGCACCCGCCCCGTCCTGCGCTGTTACGTCGATGACGGTTTCTTCCGCGGTCTTTTTCCAGCGTTTCTCCCATTCCAGCGCATCGCCCCCACACGCCCGCACGTAGGCCAGGGCCACCGGAAGAGTCGGCAACTGCTCACCCGCGGCCGCCTGTGACAGCGTCGTGGCCGAGTACCCGGCCCGCTGGGCCAGCACCCGATAGGCGATTCCGCCCGCCTCCACCCGCAGCTTGCGCAGCTCGAACGCGAACCGTTGCACCGGACCCGCACTCGGATCCACCGGCACCTCATGACGCCCCGCCATATCTCCTCCGCCGAGTGTCCCCCTGCCATGGGCCACGCTAGAGATCCCGGCACTCGCGGAAAAGATCGTGTCCGGCCATTGATTGGCCGCCCGCCAGCGCTGCCAATCAATGCGTCAGCTGCTGAACTCGGTGATGCGAGCAGCTGCGAGGCCGCTCCGGGGGAGCACCGCTTGCTTCGCTGTGGGGGCGAACAATCACCGGCCCCCACAGCGAAGCAAGAACTGTCAGGAATGGAAACTTCGATGGACAGAGGAACGGTATTGCTTCCAGCTGAGACTTCTGCCCGCCAAGAGGCGCGTGACGGCAGAAGTGACCGTAGTGCCGCCGGCCTGCCCACCTCTCCCCATGTCACGTTCGACCCGCAGAGGAATCGGCCACCGGGGCTGGGAATGCTGGTGACAGAGTTCGACACGGCGAGCGTTGCGGCACCGGATCGTTTCGGTCTGTTCGCCGAAACCACTAGCCGCTCCCATATGCACAACCGGCTGCGCAGCGACGATCAGGACGACTTCCGGGCCAGGATACGGAGCGTGGAATTGGGGGAGTTGCAGATATCCACGATGTCCCTCTCCCATCTGGAGGTCACGCGGACCGCGAAGCTGATCCGGCAGTCCGACCCCGAGGTGTACCAGATCAACTATTTTCTGCGTCAAAAGGGAGTTCTCTCTCTGGCCGGAGCCGACACGGCGCTGCGTGAAGGTGATCTGGTGCTGATGGACTCCAGCCGTCCCTACCATGGAGATGTCCGCGCCACCGGGGACGGCTGGTCGCATGTGACCGTGCAGTTCGCCCGAAGGCTGTTGCCGCTGCCGGAAAAGACTGTGCGGCACCTGCTCAATGTCCCGATCAACGGGCTCCACGGCATGGGCGGGGTCTTTACGCGCTGGCTGAGCGACCTCAACAGACGCGTCGGCGAATTCACGCCGGAGGACGTCCCCACCCTCGCCTCGGTCACCCTGGACCTTCTGGCGTCCACGATCGCCCGCTGCCTGGAGGCTGAGGAAGCACTGAGCCCGGAGACCCGCCGGATCGCCCTGCGAGCCCGCGTCAATACGTACATCGAGCAGCACCTCGCCGACCCCGGCCTGACGCCGCAGACGATCGCGGACGCCCACCACATCTCCCTTCGGCACCTCCAGCAACTGCTCGCCGAGGACGACACATCGCCGGCGGCCTGGTTACGCCACCGCCGTCTGGAACGCTGCCGCTTCGATCTGGCCGACCCCCGCCTGGACGCTCGCCCGATCCGGGCCGTCGCCGCCCGCTGGGGCTTCACCGACGCGGCGCACTTCAGCCGCCTGTTCCGGGCCGCCTACGGGATACCGCCGCGCGACTACAGAGACCTGCCGCCCGGGGCGCGCGCGAATCGTCAACACATCTGCGCGATATGACATCCAGAGCGCGACACGCCCCAGGGGCAGCCGGCGTGCTACGAGGACTTCGCGCGGGCGAGCAGGGCCTGTGACAGGTCCCACAGGCGCCGGGCGTTGTCCGGGTCGACGGCGTAGCGGGCGACGCCGTGCAGCGTGCCGGAGCGCCGGTCGACGACCTCGGTCTCGTCGCAGTCGACGAAGTAGCGCCCGCCGATGCCTTCGAGGTGGGGCGAGGTGGCGAGGAGGACGGAGGTCGCGGCGCCCTGCTCGACGGTCTTGATCAGTTCGGCGGGTACCCGGCCGCTGCCCCGGCCGCCGGTGTGGCGCTGAAGATTCGTGTAAATGGCGCCGGGCATCAGGGCGTTGGCGGTGATGTTGTCGTCGGCCCAGCGGCGCGTCGCCTCGACCGCGAAGAGGACGTTCGCGGTCTTGGACTGACCGTAGGCCAGCCACGGGTCGTAGGGACGGAAGGCGAAGTTGACGTCGTCCCATACGACGGGGGATTGCTGGTGACCGGTGGAACTCACCACGACGACACGGGCGTTGCCGTCGGCGGCCAGCGCGTCGTGCAGTGCGGTGGCGAGGGCGAAGTGGCTCAGGTGGTTGGTGGCGAACTGCCGCTCCCAGCCCTGCTCGGTGTACTGCTCGGGACAGGCCATGACGCCCGCGTTGTTCACCAGTACGTGCAGCGGGCCCTGCCAGGAGGCGGCGAAGGCGGCGACGGATCCCGGATCGGCGAGGTCGAGCTGTGCGACCCGCACGTCCTGATTGCCGGTCGACGCGGTGATGTCCTTGGCGACGCGTTCGCCCGCGGCCGTGTCGCGGACGGCGAGGGTGACGCCCGCGCCGGTCCCGGCCAGGGCGCGGGCGGTCTCGGCTCCGAGGCCCGACGAGGCGCCGGTGACCACTGCCCGGCGGCCGGTGAGGTCGATGCCTTCCGCCACCTCGGCGGCCGTGCTGGAGAAGCCGAAGGGGGTGGTGATGGTGCTCATGAGTGAACTCCTTGCCGTGTACTGCGGTGCGTTCGGAGGTGGGTGTGGCGGCCGGCTCTGTGCGTTCAGGGCGTGACCAGGCGGTCCTGCTCCACCGGGGGCGTGCCGTCGTGCCAGTCCAGGGCTTTGCCGGACCGGACGAGTTCGCCGTAGAGGGCGGGGTCGACATGGTCGGAGAAGACCAGGTCGAGTACGGCTTCGGCGGCCTGGGCCGGCGACTGTGCCTGGCTGTAGTCGCTGAACCAGGGGCGTGAGGTGGCGGTGTCGACCATGCCGGGGCACACGGCCGCGATGAGCGTGCCGGTGGCGAGGTCATGTTCGCGGCGCTCGGCGGCGAGCGCGCGGACGGCGGCGACCTGGGCCACCTTCGAGGGCACGTTCAGCCAGACGGGCCAGCCCGCCTCCTGTGCGGTGCGGTGGTGGATGGCACCGCGCCACGATTCGACGGCGTACTCGACCTGGTCGAGGCTCGCACCGTCGAAGAGGTGGTGCAGGCGCGCATCGAGGTGGCCGAGGGTGCCCAGGCTGCTCGCCACGACGAGCAGTCGGCCGCCCTGGCGCAGGACGGGGCCGAAGACGCGCAGCATCGTGTGGGTGGCGGTGTTGGACACGTCGATGAACTCGTCGGCGCGCTCGGCCTGCGACTCCTCGGGCACCAGCCGGGCGACCGCGTTCGAGATGACGACATCGACCCCTCCGTACCGGGAGCGGAGGTCATCGGCGAGGCGGGCGGCGGCCTCGGAGTCCGTGACGTCGAGGACGCGGCCCTCGACACGGGCGCGGCTGCCGGGAGCCGGCCGGCCTCGCGGGCGGCGTCCGTCACGCGCTGGTGGTCGCGGCCGGTGAGCAGGACCAGGTCGTCCGGTTGCATGCGGGCCGCGAGCCCTTCGACGAAAGCGCGGCCGAGTCCTTGGTTGGCGCCCGTGACAAGGGCGATACGTGAGCTGCTCATGCGTTCCACGCTAAGAACGCCCCGCTCATGAGTCCAACGAAAGTTCAGCACGGCTAGTATGCGTAAACGTCATGGACTTCACCGATGTGTCACTCACCGCGCTGCGCGTCTTCCGCGCCGTCGCCGAGCAGGGAACCTTCACCGCGGCCGCCGCGTCCCTCGGCTATACGCAGTCGGCGGTGTCCCGGCAGATCGCCGCGATCGAGCGGGCCGCGGGCGCGGAGCTGATTGAACGGCGCCGCGACGGCGTACGGCTCACCACGGCCGGGCGCCTCGTCATGCGCCGCGCGACGGTCGTGCTCGACGAGATCGACGCCACCGCGCGCGAACTGTCCGGCCTGCCCGGGCAGGCCGCGACGGTGCGTCTCGGCTGGCTGCCCAGCGCCGGTGCCGTTCTGGTTCCCCGCGCCCTGGCCGCCCTGCGCGATACGGACCCCGGCATCCAGGTCGTCGGCCGGGAGGGCGGCACGCCGGCGCTGGTGCGCGCCCTGCGCGCCGGCAGTCTCGATCTGGCCCTGCTCGCCTCCGCTCCGCCCTTCCGGCCGCCGGACGCCGAGTCGCCCCCGCTCGTCCTGCGGACCCTCACCGAACGCGCCCTGTGTCTGGCCGTGCCCGCGGCGCATCCGCTGGCCCGCGGCGACTACATCGACGTGGCCGACCTGCGCGGGCAGCGCTGGATCGCGAGCTCCGCCTCCGGCGAGGACCGGCTGATGGGCGTGTGGCCAGGACTGGACGAACGGCCCGAGATCGCCCACACGGCCCGCGACTGGCTCGCCAAACTCCAACTCGTCGCCGCGGGATGCGGATTGACCACGGTGCCCGCGGCGCTGGCTTCCGCCGCACCACAGGGCGTCCGCATCCTGCCCGTCCGCGGCGGCCCCCAGGAACAGCGACGCCTGCTTCTCGCCCACCCTCCCCGGACGCCGACCGAACCGGTGGCTCGGGTGGCAGCGGCCTTGCGCGCGGCGGCGCTCAACTCCGGTACGTATGACAGCTCTTGATACGGCCTCGCGGTCAGATCCTTGGGTTCACTCGGTCTTTCCTTGGGTTCACACGGTTTTGACGACGATGCCCGTGTCTTCGAGTGCGGTGACCTCGGCGGGAGGTGCCGAGGTATCGGTGACGAGGGTGCGCAGGAGGGTGGCGGGGCCGACATAGGCGTAGGCGGTGTGGCCGAGTTTGCTGCCGTCGGCGGCGGCGATGACGCGTCGCGTGGAGGCGATGCCGGCCTTCTTCACGGCCGCGTCATCGAGGTCGTAGGCGGTCAGGCCCTCGGACGCGCTCAGACCGCAGCAGCCCATGACGGCGGTGTCGAAGCGCAGCGCGGCCAGGGACGCGAGCGTGAGGGGGCCGGTGAGGGCTCCCTCGGCGGACCGGGGCCGGCCGCCGGGCACCATCAGCGTGGCCGGGCCCGGGCCCTCTCCGAGTACGTGGATGGCCTGCAAGGAAAGGGCCATCACGGTGACCGGACGTCGGCGAAGCAGGTGTGCGACCTCCAAGCAGGTGGTGCCGCTGTCGAGGAGGACGCTCTCACCGTCGGCGATGAGTGAGGAGACCTCGGCCGCGATGCGGCGCTTGGCGTCGACGGCGTCGTGAGCGCGCAGGGCGAAGGGCGGCTCCTCGCCGCGGAGCAGCAGGGTGCGCGCGCCGCCACGGACACGCGCCAGGACACCTTGCTCGGCCAGCGTGTCGAGGTCGCGCCGGATGGTCATCTCGGAGGCGCCGGTCAGGCCGGCGAGTTCCTGGACCGTGGCACTGCCCGATTCCCTGACGGTCTGCGCGATCAACCCGTGCCGGTCTGCGTTGCTCATGCTGCGATTGAACACCACCCGGAACGAACAAGCAACGTGTTCATAAGGTGGCCTATCAATCATCTGGATTGTTCGTTACGGTAGTCGTCATGAGCTATTCGGTGCGGTCCGCCAGAGTTGCGACCTTTGTGTACTTCGTTCTCTGCGGCACGATGACGGGCACCTGGGAAGGCGTACGGCCGTCCCGTCATGTCGGCCCTTCCACGCCACGTTCTCGGCGGGCGGTGCCCTCGCCGCGCTCGTCGGAGCGGCAACGGCGAGTGTGGGCCTGAGCCCTGCCGCCGGCCGTACCCACCGCCACCGGCACCGCGGCCGACGTCGAAGAGGCCGAGCAGGCGCCGGGCGGCGAGCACCGCCGCCTTCGCGTACGGCACCTTCGCGGCGACCATGACCATCGGTCGGCTGACCCACCTCGTCGCCCTGAACCACGCCTTCGTTCTGCTGACCCTGCTGTGTGCGAGCACCGCCGCGGCCGCCGGGATCCTGCGCACCGGATCCGGCCGCGCGCGCGAGACGGCGACAAGCAGCCACTGACCCCCTCGGGATCCGGAGGAACACCATGCCCACCGACCGAAGAATCCTGCTGTTCGACCTCTTCGGCGTCCTCGCCCGCCATCAACGCCTGGGCGCCCTGGGCAGGATGGCTGCCCGCTGCCACGTCTCCACCGACGCCTTCACCACGGCCTACTGGGCGTGCCGAGGCCCCTACGACGCCGGTCGGCAGTCCGCGAGCGAGTACTGGACCGCCGTACTGCGATGGCTGTCCCGGCCCGTCGACGCCGGCACGATCGAGGAACTGCGCCTCATCGACATCGACAGCTGGTCACGCGTCGACAAGCGGATGGTCGCCTACGCCCGGGCCCTCCGCGGCGCCGCGGAGGTCGCCCTGCTGTCCAACATCCCCGCGGACCACGCGGACGTCTTCCTCGCCGAGCAGCCCTGGCTGCGGGAGCTGGACCACGTTGCCTTCTCCGGGAAGATCAAGGTGGCAAAGCCGGACCCGGCGGCCTTCCACCACTGCGTCATCGCCATGCGGGCCGCCCCGGCCGAATTCCTCTTCATCGACGACCGCGAGGAGAACGTACGCGCCGCGCAGGCCATCGGAATGAACGGACATGTCTTCACCGGTCGCGACGAGTTGGCAGCAGCCATCGGAGCCTGGTTGCCGACCCGGCGATCCACGCGGAGATGACACCGCTGTCGCGGGCGCGACCTGGACTCCGGCGGGCCGTTCTTCGCGGGCTGGAGCGACCGCCCCTACGCGGTCAGCACTTCACGCGTCTGACGGCCGCAGCGCTTCGTCAGGCGGAGTCGAATCCTTGACGAGCTGCCGTCACCCATCGCAGGACCCCCTTCGATCCAGTTTCCTCGGCCAGCTCCGTGGCCTCATCGAGCAGCGCTGCCGCGTCGCCCTGTCGAGCCTGCTCTGCGGCGAACTGGGCAAGTGTGATCAGATTTGCGGCTACTCCCGGCAGAAAACCAATCTCGCGACGAAGGCGGGTGGACTCCTCCAGGCGTGCTCGCGCCGCGTCCAGCTCTCCAGCCATGTGCTCGGCGAAGCCGAGGTGTCGAAGCGCGTAGGACATGGTCAGCCTGTCGCCGGCCGCGGTGGCAAGATCGAGGGCACGGATGAAGGCAGGCAAGGCGCTCTCCGTATCATCGCGGACCACTTGGTGGAAGGTGCCCACCCAGAAGAGCGCCTCGCCCTCGCCTCGCACATCACCGACCCGCTCGTACAACACTGCCGCACGTTCGAAAAGCTCAAGCTCCCGTGCGTCTTCGATCCGCTCCTCCAGGAACCGGGCATGAACGAGGCGGCCACGCGCGAGGGCGACATCGGCCTCAACGCCGTCGAGACCGAGATCGGCGACGGCCGGCGCATCACCGTCACCACCGAAGACGGCGCGTTCATAAAGGAGTTGGGCCTGCTCGATTCGTGTGTCAGTGGTCATGCGATGATTCTACGATCGCGGGTCCGTGCGTCGCTGATCATTTGCCACGCCGCTACCCGACCTCCGCGACCGCAAGCCGCTCCCGACCTCGTACGGCTCGTCACGCCGGTTCAGAACACTCGAAGGCGAAGCTCTCAGCGGAACGCGGCGACGTTGTCGGCGGCCCAGTCGGCGAACGAGCGCGGGGCGCGGCCGAGGATCCGCCGCACGTCCGGGCTGACGCGCAGTTCGGCCGGGCTCGGAGAACCGAGGATGTCCAGGGTGTCCTCGGCGAGTTCCGCCGGCAGGCTCTGGGTCATGGCGGCCTTGGCCTCGTCGCGAGTGAGGTCGTGGAACCGCACCGGCGAGCCCAGTGCGGCGGCGATGGCCTCCGCCTGTCGGCGCGGTGTGATCACCTCCGGGCCGGTCAGCTCGTACACACCGCCGTTGTGCCGGTGGTCCAGCAGGCAGGCCATCGCGACGTCGGCGATGTCCGCCGGGTCGATGATCGGCACCCCGATGTCGCCGAAGGGCGCGGCGACAACCCTCTGCGTGCGGATGGACTCGGCCCACCACAAGGCGTTGGAGGCGAAGCCGCCCGGCCGCAGGATGGCCCACTCCAGGCCGGAGTCCCGCAGCGCGTCCTCCACCGCTCGCATCGTGATCCGTGTCGGGCCGAAGGGCCTGGTCGCCACGCCTTGCGAGGAGAGCAGGACGACCCGGCGGACCCCGCCGGCCGCGGCTTGGGCGATGACGTCGGCCGGCCTGGCCCCGGCGGCGTGCAGGTCGCCTGACAGCAGCAGAAACAGTGCCTTCGCCCCGGCCAACGCGGGCTCAAGGCTGGGCGGCTCGGTCAGGTCGGCCACCACATGGCGGACACCGTCCGGTACTGCTGCCGCGTGCCGCGACACCGCCGTCACCTGCTGGCCCGCCTCGGCCAGCGCCCGCGTCAACGGCCGGCCCACATTCCCGGTAGCCCCGGTCACCACGATCATGATCAGCTCCTCGTTCGATGTTCTCTGCGGCATTCACGCTAGGAGTTCGGCTCACTTTCGGTAAGGACATACCTGAAGGTAAGCTCGTCACATGACGGTAGGCGCGCAGTTCACACGGACCGAGCCGGGCGAGCGGTATGACGTGTTTCACACCGACTGCCCCGCGCGCGACATGGTCGACCACGTGACCAGCAGGTGGGGCGTCTGGGTGCTGATCTCCTTGCGGAGCAACGACCTTCGGTTCTTTGAACTGCGCGAGAGCATTCAGGGCATCAGCGAGAAGATGCTTGCCCAGACCCTGCGCGTGCTTGTCCAGGACGGCTTGGTCTGGCGGAAGGTCGAGCCGACGACGCCGCCCCAAGTCACCTACGGGCTGACCGAGTTCGGCCAGGAGGTCGGCGAGCCGCTGACGGAACTGTTCGACCGGATCACAGGGCGGCTGTCGCAGCGCAGTGCGGGTTAGCGATACACCGACACCGAAGTCACCGAACCCGAGCCGAATCGTCTCTTCGCCGAGACGCGGCGGACCGGCTCAGATGGTGGGCCCGCAGGCGAGAAGCAGGGGGAGCAGCGGCGCCGTGAGCGACGCCGCCACGATCCCGAGCCCAGCGGCGCGGTGTGGCTTGGGCTGCGGGGCGAGGACCCGGTGAAGGCGGATCAGGGCGCTGGGGCCGCCCGCGCTCAGCGCGGCCCGCGGCCCTGCCGCGACTTCGCACATCGCGGTGGCCAGGTCCTCCCGGGAGTGGAAGCGCAGCGCACGGTCGTCCGCGATCATTTCCAGTAGCAGCGCGGTCTGTTCCTTGGCGTGCCGGGCGAGCGGCAGGCCCGGGAAGGCGCGGGCGAACGCGTCGATGACCATGTGGAGCAGGTGGTGGCGGCCCACGAGGTGAGCCTGCTCGTGTTCGAGGACCGCGCGCAGTTGCTCGTCGGAGAGGACGTCCAGCGCGCCGCGGGTGACGACCACGCGCCGACAGCGTCCGGGCAGGCAGTACACGGCCGGCACATCGTGTTCCACGATCGTGGCTCCGTACTCGGGAGCCGGGCTGCCGACGAGGGCGAGCATGTCGAGTTGACGCTGTCTGGCGCGGCGGGACCAGCGCGCGGTGCGCAGCAGCCAGCCCAGGGGGAGCAGCACGATGGCCGCCGGGGCAAGGAGGGTGACGGCGTCCCCGGGTGCCGGTGTCGCGTCGCCGGACTGGGCGTCCGCGGTCACGCCGCAGGCGCTGAGCAGCCCGACGAGCCCCTGATGCACGTGCTGTTCGGTCAGCACCACGTGGTAAACGATGAGTGCGACGGACACGATGAAGGTCGCCATCAGGCCGTGCCAGGCAAGGACCGCGACCGTCGGGGCGCGGTGGGCCCACCGCGCCCGCGCCAGTGCGCGCGGCGCCACGACGCCCACCAGAGCCGCGTACGCGGTCAGCGCCACGGCCGTGATCATGTCTCGTTCCGCCTCTTCGCCGTGCGAAGGGCCGCCCGCAACGCGTCGGCCTCCTGGGGCGTGATCTGCTCCACGAAACTGACCAGGGCGCCCGCGGGATCCGGGTTGCCGCCGAGAGCCTCCTGCATGAGGGCCGCCGTGTACTGCTGGCGTGTGCAGGTGGGTTCGTACACCCAGGCGCGGTTCTCCTTCTCGCGCCGGAGCATGCCCTTGCGGTACAGGATGTCGGCCACGGTCTTGACCGTGCTGTAGGCGATGGGGCGCTTCTTGTTCAGATCGGTGAGCACGTCGCGCGCGGTCGCCGGACGGCCCCAGGCCCACAGACGGTGCATGATCTCCGCCTCCAGCTCACCCAGCTGTCGCACAACCCCTCCCTCCGCTCCGGGCGTTCGAAGGTCCCGGCACCACTGACCGTTCATCGTAGTCTTCCGCCGGTCCCGAACTGCCCGGTGCGGGGCATACGGTGGCGGCACGCGGCCCCCGGTGTCGGCGCGTGCGCCACGAGCACCGGCACTTGGAACGTGACGACTAATCTGCTTAGTATTCTGGCGTTCCTTCGAGGGCTGGAACCGGACTGACTCCGGCACCCCGGAGGGAGCCGTTCAGTGTTCACAGCGCCTGACTTCGCCAGTACGCCGCCGAGCGCTCTGGGGGGAGGCGGCCGACGAAGAAGGAGCTGGCACACCATGGCGTCCCATCGCCGTCCCAAGCCGCCCAGCCAGGCCCGTACCACCGTGCTCACGGCCACCGCCGCGGCCGCCGTCGCCCTGTCGGCGCAGTCTGCCTCCGCCGATCCGCTGCCCGACCCGAACAAGAAGGGTGTCGAGGCTCAGATCGATCGGCTGTATGAAGAGGCCACGCAGGCAACCGAGAAGTACAACGGTGCGAAGGAGAGGGCGGGCTCTCTGCAGAAGGACGTCGACTCCCTCCAGGACGCCGCCGCCCGCAAGCAGGCGGATCTCAACGGACTGCGCGACCGTATCGGTGCGATAGCCGCCGCGCAGTACCGCAGCGGCGGCATCGCTCCTTCCGTGCAGCTGTTGCTCTCATCCGACCCGGACGCCTACTTGGACCAGGCGTCCCTCGTGGATCAGCTCAGCGCCCGCGAGGTGAGCGACCTGCAGCGTTTCCAGAGCCAGCAGCGTGACCTGCTGCAGCAGCGGTCACAGGCCGCCACGAAGCTGAAGGATCTGCGGGACACCCGCACCGAACTGGAAAGCAAGAAGAAGGAAATCCAGGGCAAACTCGCCCAGGCCCAGAAGCTCCTCAACACCCTCAGCGCGAAAGAGAAGGCCAGGATCGCCGAGGAGGAGGAGCGTGCCAACCGCGCCAGCTCCCGCACGGACCTGGGCAACGAATCCAGCGCGTCCTCACGCGCGGCCGAGGCTTTCGCCGCCGCCAAGAGCCGTGTCGGGATGCCCTATGTGTGGGGAGCGACCGGACCGGGCTCCTTCGACTGCTCCGGCCTGACCTCCTGGGCCTTCAAACAGGCCGGCGTCTCCATACCCCGCACCTCGCAGGCCCAGGCCTCCGCCGGAACCCGCATCAACTCCCTCGGTGATCTCAAACCCGGCGACCTCATCATCATGCGCACGGACCTGAGCCACGTCGGCTTCTACGCGGGCAACGGCCAGATCCTCCATTCCCCCAAGCCCGGCGCCCAGGTCCGATACGAGTCGATCGCACGAAGCGGCATGCCGTTCATGTGGGGCGTGCGCATCTGACCGGCCCGCCCGCGCGGCGTTCAGGGGGGCGACGGAGAGCGAGGACAAGGGTGAGGTGCGAGTGGGCGGAGCTCGCGGTCGGGGAAGGGCTGCCCCCGGTGACGGGGACGGCGGGTGCTTGGGTACGCTGCTAAGCAGATTGGCGGCGAGCCTTCTGTCATCCGTTCGCTCATCCATCCGATTCGTGTTCCGTAGCTGACGATCGAGAGCCGCACCGTCATGCGTCACCCCCTTCCGTCCCGCTCCGCCTCCCCGGCATCAGGGTGGCTGCGGGCTGTCCGGGCGGCCGGGCTCGCCGCGCTGTGTGTGCTGGTGCCGTTGGCCGGCCATGTGCTGTCGCAGGGGCATGCTCCTCGGTGGAGTGTGGTCGCGGTCATTGCCGCGGTTACCGCTCTCGGCGCGGTTGGTCTCACTCGACGGAGGCTCTCGGACGCCCACTTGCTCAGTGCGCTGGCGGGCGCGCAGGTGGCCTATCACGCCGCGTACTCTCTCCCCGGAGCCTGTGGGATCCGACTGGGCGGGGGCGCCCCTGCCGATGGCCTGTCCGGTGCCCTCGAACATGTCGCCATGGCGGGCCCACCGCCCTGGGCCATGGTGGCGGGGCACCTCGTCACCGTGGTGATCGTCGCGCGACTGCTGGGCGTCACCGAGGCGTTGCTCTGGCGGAGCGAGTCGCTGGTGGCCGCCGTGTGGCAACTGCTCCTGTTCGTCTGGCCGCTGGGACCCGCGGGAGAGCCGCGCGAACCGAGTGGCAGGCACGGTGACAACGTCGCCGCACCGCACCCCGCGCTGATCATCCGGCTGAACTCGGGTCGTGCGCCCCCGGCTTCGCGACGTGCCCGGGTGCCGTCCTCCACGCTTTCCCTTCCCGGGCCGATCACGATCGGCGGTCCCTGCCTGCCCTGATGGGTGTCTCCGGCGGACCGTTCGAGGTCGGCCGTCCCGTCCCGGTGAGCGACGCGGCCACCGGTGGACAGAGAGATGACCCATGCCTGTGATGAACCGGCGTGCCGCCCGTACGGTGGCGCGCGGTGCGGTCGTGCCTGCCGTGGCAGCCCTGCTCTGGGCGAGCGCCCCGGCCGCATCCGCCCATACCGAACTGGTCAGTGGCAGTCCGGCCGAGGGCGACTCGATCGGCTCGCTTCCCGAGCGTGTCCAGCTGACCTTCAGCGATCCGATGACACCGGATTACGCCAAAGTGGCGGTCACCGGACCCCGAGGCGAGGCCGTTCTCGGCGATCCCGAGGTGAAGGGCGAGGTCGTTTCGGTCCGGCTCGCCCCCGCCTCCCCTCCCGGCCGTTACCAGGTCGGCTATCGAGTGGTCTCCGCCGACGGCCACCCCGTCTCCGGTTCGTTGACCTTCACGGTGAAGGCGCGCGCGGCACAGCCCCCCGCCGACGCGTCGCCCTCCGCCACGGCCCCGACCGAGGATGCCGTCCCGGCCGAGGAAGCCGTTCCGACCGAGGATGCCGTGCCCCGCGAGCCCTCCCCGGAGCCCACCGCGCGCTCCGGGGAGAAGGAGCCGACCCGAGGTTCTTCGGCCCGGGACACGGCGGTCGGTGCCGTGGGCGCGGTGGTCGTGTTCGGAGCCGGCTGGGTCTGGCTGCACCTGGCGCGGCGAAGGCGAGCGCGCCGTGAGCACTGAGCCGATGGCGACCCGACGGGTACGCCTTCCGATGCTCATCGGTGCCGTTGTGGCCGCGTCGGTGACTGCCGCGTTGGCCGCGCTGTGGTTCGGCGGCGGTACCGCCCAGCCGGTGGCGGGGATTGAGGACGCCGGGAAACTGACCGCGCTCGGCCTTCCGGTGGCTCGCACCGTGATGGACGCGGCGGCCGTCGCCACCGTGGGCGCGCTCCTGCTGATCGGGGTGCTGCTGGCCGGTCGTAACGTCCGCCTGTCCGAGACACAACGCCGTTACCTCGTCTGGGCGGCGGTCGCCGCCGCGTTGTGGGCCGCCGCGGCGGCTGTCACGCTGGTCTTCACGGTCTCCGACCTGTTCGCCCAACCCGTGGGCCGGTTTCTCAGCCCCGGCCTGCTGGCGGACTTCATCGCAGGCGACGCGCAAGGGCGTGCTTATGCCGTTGTGGTGGTCGGCGGTGTGACGCTCGCCGCGCTGACTCCCGGTATCAGCACGGCGCGTGGCGCCTGGTGGGCGCTGATGTTCGCGGTCGGGGCACTACTGCCCCCGGCGTTCACCGGTCACTCCTCGGCGGCGGCCAACCACGACACAGCGGTCGTCAGTCTCGCGTTGCACCTGATCGGTGTCGCGCTGTGGGTCGGCGGGCTGGCCTTCGTGCTCGTCCTGGCGGTACGGCGCGAGGAAGCCGCCGCCGACGCGGCTCGGCGATTCAGCGGACTGGCCGGCTGGGCCCTGCTCTCGGTCGCGGCGAGCGGCCTGCTCAACGCGGCGGTACGACTGCCGTCCCTGGGTGACCTCTTCACCGAGCGGTACGGGCTGCTGGTCCTGGCGAAGGCCGCCGCGCTCATGGCGCTCGGCTGGTGCGGACGGCTGCACCGCCGCCGCACCTTGCACCGGCTCGACGCGGGCGGCCCACGGCCGTTCGTACGACTGGCCGTCGGTGAACTCCTGGTCATGGCCGTGGCGATGGGGCTCGCCGTGGGACTGTCCCGTACCCCTGCGCCCAGCGGCGGCGACGCACCGTACTCCGCGGTCCGGGAACTGCTGGGTTACAGCATGCCGGCTCCGCTCGGAGGCTTTCCCTGGACTCCGTTGTTCACCGCTTGGCGGTTCGACGTGGTGTTCGCTCTCGGTTGCGTGGTCCTGGCCCTGCTCTATCTGGCGGGTGTACGGAAACTCCGCCGACGCGGGGATGCCTGGCCGGTGGGGCGGACGGTCTCCTGGCTGCTGGGTCTGGTGGTGACCGTCTTCACCACGATGGGCGGCCTGTCCACGTACGGCAAGGTGCTGTTCAGCGTGCACATGGGCCAGCACATGATCCTTGCGATGACCGTGCCGATCCTGCTTGTGCTCGGCGCCCCGATCACCCTGGCCCTGCGCGCGCTGCCCGCGGCGGGAAAGGGCGAGCGGCGAGGGACGCGGGAGGCGCTGTTGTCCGTGCTGCACAGCCGCTACGTCAGTGTCATGTCCCATCCGGTAGTCGCGGGCGTGCTGTTCATCGGCAGCGCCTTCGCCGTCTACTACACCCCGCTGTTCGCCATCCTGATGCGCAGTCACCTCGGTCATCTGGCGATGCAGGTGCACTTCCTCGCTGTCGGCCTGCTGTTCTTCTGGGTGATCATCGGCATCGACCCCGGTCCGCGCAGGCCGCCGTATCTGGCGAAGCTGTTCGTGCTGATGCTGGCGATGCCGTTCCACTCCTGGTTCAGCATCTCGCTGATGAGCTCGGCCGACATCATCGGTGAGGACTGGTGGACAGCGCTCGGCCGTACGTGGGGCCCGTCATTGGCGGACGAGCAGTACAACGCCGGAGCCATCGCCTGGGCGACCGGCGACATACCCGTCCTCATCACCACCATCATCCTTGCCATCCAGTGGGTACGCTCCGATGCCCGCGAGGCGCGACGGATCGACCGCACCATCGACCGCGGCGATGGCAAGGACCCCCTGACCGCGTACAACGCCTATCTCGCCGCCCTCCATTCACGTACCCCCGAACCCGAACCGGCGCAGCGGCCGAGCGGCCTGTCCGCGCGTCGGAACACTCCGTGAGGGGCCGAGTGGCCGACCGGCATGTTGTTATCAGAGGTCCTGATCTGTGTTCATGCTGCGTTCGGTTTACTCCCCGAGACTTGTCCATTGCCCCCCACTTGATGAACGAGAGGCTTCACGTGACGGACAAGAACAACGAGGATCCCGCGTACTCGGCGATCTCGCGACGCAGACTGGTCAAGTACGCGGGTGCCGGGGCGACGCTGGCCGCCGCGGCCGGCTCCCTGGTGGGCAGCGGTACGGCGTGGGCGCAGGACAACGACCGCGAGCGGGAGAAGTCCGGTGACTCCCGTAAGCGGGTGTGGCGGGCCGGTGATCACCATGTGCACTCCGAGTACAGCGGTGAGTTCGACACGTCCACGAACCCCCCGACGTTCCACAAGGGCGCCGACGCGGTCTATCCGATCGTCACCAACGCGATCATGGCCAAGAACTTCGGTCTGTCCTGGGTGATGTGCACCGACCACGGCGGTCCGACCCACTCCAAGGTGAACCTTGAGCAGGCCTACCCCGATCTGCTGCGTTCGCGGGTGCTTGTGCCCGAGGTGCTCCAGTTCTGGGGGATGGAGTTCGACGCCCCGGCTCTGGACCATCACACACTGATGATTCCTCACCACAGTGACGAGGCCCAGCAGCTCTTCGAGCTGGAGAGCCGGTTCGCGAAGTACGATGCCTTCCCCTCGGATCCCGGTCGGGACACCGAGGCCAAGATGATCGAGTTCCTGAAAGCCGCGAAGGACATGAGGCGCAAGCCTCTGGTCATCGCCCACCACGCCTCCCGGTCGGCGACCGGCCTCGGCGTCTACGGGCAGGACACTCCGCGCGAGTTCCGCAACGGCAACAACGTCGCGCCGGAGATCTACGTCGGCTTCGAGGGGGCACCCGGTCACCAGGCCGGCCCGCTCAACGGCGGCGCGCGCGGCGGCTACGGGAACTACCCCACCCACGGCGGCTTCGACCAGATGACCGCCCGTGTCGGCGGACTCTGGGACTCGCTGCTCGGCGAAGGCCGTCGTTGGTGGATCACGGCGACCTCGGACTCGCATGTGCACTGGACGCGCGGCGGCTCGGACTTCTGGCCGGGCGAGTACAGCAAGACCCATGTGCTGGCCCGGCAGGACTACGCGGACATCATGGACGGGCTCCGCAACGGCCGCGTGTGGGTCGGCACCGGCGACCTGATCACCAGCCTCGACCTCGCGGCGAGCAATCGCGGCGACGAGGCCGCCATGGGTGAGACGCTCACCGTCAGCCGTCGCAACCGTACGGACGTTGAGATCGAGATCCGATTCCGGCCGCTGGAAGGCAAGAACGGCAACGGCGACCGGCCGGAGGTCCGCCGAGTGGACCTGATCACCGGTCAGATCACCGGCCCGAGCGCCAGCCTCGACACCGACACCAACCCGACCACCAAGGTCGTGGCGCGGTTCGGCCCCCGCGACTGGCGCAAGCAGGGCAATGAGTACGTCATCAAGCACACTCTGCGCAACGTCGAGAGCGACATGTACGCCCGTGTCCGCGGCACGAGCACCGACGAGGCCGAGCCGCTCGCGGACGGACTGGAGAGCCCCTGGGACGACCTGTGGTTCTACTCCAACCCCGTCTTCGTCCACGTCCGTTAGCCTTCCGGTTCCCGTGTGACCCAGGGCCCCCGACCGGCACTCTCCTCGCCGGTCGGGGGCCGTTTGTGTGGCCGGCCGAGCGCCCGTTGAAGCGCCCGGCTCCGTCACCACGGCGGCAGGGCGGCGGAACGGGGTTGTGGCCGGGACGCCGCGTGTTGGCTTCAATGACCCAGGCCGCGTGTGGTTATATCCCGGCAACCACGTTGATGGCGAGAGCCGCCGGCCGGCACGCCCACCCGTCATCGGCTGTCCGGCGGCCTGCGCGCAAGGTTGTATCGCCGCCGCGAACGCCCCCACGGTGAAGGTCAATCACGGTCATTCGAGCAGTCGGACCTTCGATTTCGGGTGATGGCGGACGTCCACCACACAGTGAGGGAACACATTCTCATGACAGATGGCAATGAAAATGTGCGTTCGGGACGACCGCGCGGGAACCTGAACAGGCGACGCCTTCTTCAGGGGACAGCGGGCACCTTCGGTGCCGCTCTGGCATCCGCCGGCATCTATAAGATGATCGACGCCCTGGCAACACCACCGGACCGGCCCGCTGTCGCCGACAGCAAGCCCATCCAGGAGCAGTACATCCTGCAGAACGAGCAGGTGGTCATGGTCGACGGCTCGGGCGTGAAGAGCAGCAAGGGCACGATCGCGGTCCGGGTGCCGGCCCTGCACGACCATGTCATTACCGCGAGGCTGAATGTGCCGGCGAATGCCAAGGCGTTGCGGGAGGCGCAGCACCACCTTGAGTCCGCCATCCTGGGTCTGGAACGCCGGTTTCCGCCCACTCCCACAGGCGTGGGCATCACGGTCGCCTGGGGACTCCCGTACTTCCAGCAGTACATCCCGAACCTGGGCAGGACATCGGAATTCTTCAAGGCGGGAACACCTTACCCAGCGTATCTGCCGGTCGATTTGACGACCTCCAAGAAGGAGGGCCGTACGGTATATGCGCTGCAGGAGGCCATGACGTTCCCCAGCGACCAGCCCCCGCCCGGCTTCGGGCCGGTCCGCCTGGAACAGAATGACGTGGCCGTGCTGCTCCGCAGTGATTCACTCGACAATATCGCGGACGCCATGAACGCCCTCTTCGGGCATGGAAACAACCAGGCGGGCAGCCTGTTCAAGGTGACGAGCATCCGCCGGGGATTCTCCGGGGGCGGTTTCTACGGGCAGCAGGGCCTGCCGAGCAAGCTGGCGCTGGCAGCCGATATCCCCGGTGCACAGTCGATTCCTCGACAGGCACAGGGCTTTCTCGGCTTCGCCACCACCCTGGAGTCGAATATGGGACCCGGCGTCATCGCCAATCTGGAGACCCTGCCGGGCCTCACCGATCAGTGGCCCAACGGTTACTTCACACAGGGGACCACCATGCATCTCTCGCACCTGTTCCAAGATCTGGTGACCTGGTACGAACAGAACTTCCCTCAGTACACGGACCGCGTCGAGGCGATGCTCCATCCCGGCCTCTCTCCCGCGCCCGCGCCGGGTACGCTGGCCCTCCAGCCGCCAGGTCAAAGTGAGGCCGAAGTGGCGAAAGGCGTCCAGCGGTACGACTCCTACGGCCACACGGGGAGTATGTCCGAGGTGGACAGCACCACATCCCGGACGACCAGCAACTACGGGAAGGCCTACCCCACGGGGACGACTATCCCCGTGCGCGGCGATTTCGACACGCTGGACAACCCATTCCACTACACATCCGATCCGACGGCAGACCACTACAGCAAGAAGCCGGCGGCCGGGTTGCACTTCATTCAGTTCCAGCCGACGATCGGGATCTTCAATCTCGTTCGGCTCTCGATGGACGGCCACTATCCCGACAGGACACTCCCTGTCGCACCGCGCAGCCCCCACGCGGGCATCAACTCTGTCCTGAACACGACCCACCGGCAGAACTATCTGGTTCCACCACGGCGTCATCGCGCCTTCCCGCTCGCCGAATTCCTCGTCTGACACGAGCCGCGCGCCGCGCCCGCGGATCTCATGATCCGAGTCGGCGGAATCCCGGTGTGCGCCACTCCTGACCGTCGGGCAGGATCGCGAGGGCTTCGTAGCCGTCCAGCGCTCGCACCCAGTCCTGTGCTCCGTCGCCTCTGGCGAAAGCGGCGGTCGCGTAGGCGTCGGTCAGTGTCAGGCGGGGGCCGACAAGGGTCAGGGAGGCGTACCCGGTGGCGGGTGTGGCGCGGTGCGGGTCGAGGATATGGGCGCCGCGTTCGGCAGTACCGGAGGTGGCGATGGCCAGATCATGGTGGGCGGCGATGACGGTGGCCAGTTCGCCGGGGCGCAGGGGGTGGGCGATACCGATGCGCCACGGGATGCCGAGAGCCGCCGGGCCGCGGAGCTGAATGTCGCCACCACCGTTGACGCAGGTGTGTTGTGCTCCGGCTTCGTGGAGGAGTTGGGAAGCGGCTTCGACGGCCCAGCCCTTGACGAGCCCTGAAGGGTCGAGGGTTCCCGCGGGGGTGCTGCTGAACCAGCCGTCGCTGACCTGGGCGGCCTGTGCGCACAGGGACAGGACTTCGTTGACTTCGGGCGGGCAGTCCTCCAAGCGGATCTCGCCGCGGTCGAGGCGGCGGATGTGGCTGTCGGCCCGGTAGGTGGAGAAGACGGCATCGACCCGGTGGAGATGGTGCACGGCCTCGTCGAGGGCGCGGTGGATGGCGGTGGTGGGCCTGTCGCGGATGTCGAAGGAGAAGACGGTGCCCATGACGTGCTCGACGTGGCGCAGCCCGGGTGCGGCGTCAGGCATGGGCCTGGTCCAGGGCGCTTTGGAGGGACTGGATGTAGCCCTGGCTCGTGTAGCTGGCGCCGGAGACGGCGTCGATGTGTGCGCTCTGGGCGCCGATCGCCTCCTGGGTGAGGCGGGGCAGCGCGTAGGCGGAGATCTGCTGGTCGCGCCCGCTCTGGTCCGGGGCCCGGAGCACCTTGACCGCTGTGATCCTTCCCTTCGTGAGGGTGGCGGTCACCTGCACGGTCCCGTACTGGGTGTCGATGGGATCCCCGGTGAACGTGCCCGTCACGGTGGGCGTGCCCGGCGAGGTGCCCGCCGAAGGGTGCGAGGTCGTGGGGGAACGCGGAGCCACCGCGCCGAGTGCGGGGAGCTGATGCGGCTTGAGGGCGAGCAGGGCGACGACGAGGGCACTGATCCCGGTGGTGGCGGTGACGGCGCGGCGCATGACGGTTCTCCTCAGAACGCGAACGACTCGTGGTGGATGCGCCGCGCCGGTACACCGGCATCGCGCAGCGCCTGGATCGCGGCCTGTGCCATGCCGGGTGGTCCGCACAGATAGACGTCGTGCGCGGCCAGGTCCGGCACCAAGGCGCTCAGACCCCGGGCAGTGAGGGGTGAGGAGAACTCGGCGGGTTCGTCGACGATGTAGTGCACGGTGGCCCGTCGGCGGGCGGCGATCGTGTCGAGTTCGCCGCGCAGGGCCAGATCGGCAGCGCGGCGCGCCCGGTAGACGAGGGTTACCTGGCCCGGCAGGGTCTCGAAGAGGGCGCGCAGGGGTGTGATACCGACTCCGCCGGCCAGAAGCAGCACCTTGAGGGCGGTGCGGCGGTTCGCCGTGAAGCCGCCGTAGGGTCCCTCGGCCCACACCCGTGTGCCGGGCCTCAGGTGGGCGAGTGCGGCGCTGTGGCCACCGGCGGTCTTCACGGTGATGCGCAGCTGGTGGGGGTGTGCGGGTGCGGAGAGGGAGTAGGGGTTGGTCGTCCACCAGAGGCCGCGCGTCAGGAAGCGCCAGCGCAGGAACTGCCCCGGCTCGCCGCCCAGCTCGTTCAGGTGGTCGCCGGTGAGGTGGACGGAGACCACGCCGGGGGCTTCGGGCTGGACCGCGGTGACGCGCAGGCGGTGGCGCAGCCCGCGCCGGACGGGGGCGGCGAACCGGTACCAGGCCACCAGCGCCGCGACAGTGATGAAGAGGGTGTACCAGGCGATCTGGGCCGGGCGGTTACCGACGAAGTCGGCGCCGTTGGAGAGCTGGTGCCCGAAGGCGAGGAAGACCGCCAGGTAGGTGGCGAAGTGGAGATAGTGCCAGGTTTCGTAGCTCATTCTGCGGCGGGCGGCGCGGGCCGAGAGGACCGCGACGGCCAGGAACAGCAGGAAGCCGGCCGTTCCCTTGAGGAGGTCGGGGTAGTGCAGCACGAGCGTGGAGGTCTGATTCACCACGTTCGTGTGCGAACTCAGCGTGTATCCCCAGATGATCAGCAGGGTGTGGGCGAGGGCCAGGGATATGGTGCACCGGCCGCCCCAGGCGTGCCAGCGGGCCAGCCGGTCGGTGCCCACGGTGTGGTCCAGGAGCGGCATGCGTGCCATCAAGGCCAGCAGGACGGCGCAGGCGTAACCGGCCAGGAGACCGGTGATGCGTCCCGCGCCGGTGAGCCAGCCCGCCGGGCCGATCACCGCGCTCGTGTCGCTCCACCACAGGGCCAGCACCCCGGCGGCGCCCGCCCAGATCGTCAGTTGCGCCGCGAGGGGCACGACATCGCGGCGCGGGCGCCGGTGGCGCAGCCCGCGGCCCGCGGGCGTGGTGGTGAACGCGGCGGTCATGGTGATCCTCCGGATGGCGGTCGCTTCCGCTGACGGGCGGCCAGCCTCACAGCCGAACTTCTGAGAACCCTCTGAAACTGGGCCCTCGCCGACCGCCGGTCGGCAGCGATCCGGTCGGATGGCGGCAGCGTGCCGCCCAAGATCACATATGCCTTCGTAGGGGCCGCCACCGCCGCCGGCCGCCGCCCGACTTCGACCTGAGGTCCCGCGTCGACGTCCGGACCGACCTGGCGAAGGCGTCCGCACCCACCCTGGTGGTGGCGCCGACCGGTCCGCCGGCGCGCTGTCTCACCGCGGTTTGCGGAGCAGGAAGACGTAGTAGCCGAGGTGGTCGTTGACGAACTCGCGCAGTAGCGGCATCGCGGCGTCCATCTGCGCGGTGGTGTGGGCTCCGTAACGTTCCAGGATCTCCTCGTGGTGGTCGCGGTAGAGGACGTCCATGAGCTGGCCGCTCACCATGACGTTGTGGGTGTGGTCCTCCAGCCGTACGAGCTCGAATCCGGCCCGCGCCGTCCGTTCCAGCAGCGTGGCCGGGGTCTGCGGCGGTGGTGAGGTCCACACCGCGCGGTAGACGGCGAGGTGCTCGGGGCTGGGCTCGCCGCGGCGGGTGAACTCGGTGAACAGCAGCTGTCCGCCGGGGCGCAGCACCCGCCAGGCGTGGCGCAGTGCGGCGAGGCGGTCGGACATGTGGGGGAAGGAGTCGATGGCCCAGGCCGCGTCGTACGACGCGTCGGTGTGTTCCTCGCCCAGGTCCATGGCATCGCCGTGGACGAAGGCGACCCGGTCGCGCAGTCCCGCCTCCTGGGCCCGTGTCTCGCACAGCGGGATCTGGGAGTGGCTGACGGTGATTCCGGTGACCCGGGCGCCGGTCGAGCGCGCGAGGCGCACGGCGGGGCCGCCGGTGCCGCAGCCGATATCGAGGAGGTGGTCCCCCGGGCCGAGGTCCAGCGCGTCGATGTAATGGTCGGTCTGGCGGTCCATGGCGAGGTTGGCCAGATCGAGGAGCGTGGAGGCGCGGGCGGGTCCGCCGGGGGGCGTCCACATACCGATGTGGATGGCGGAGTCGCCGAGGATCATTCCGTAAAGGTCGCCGAACTCGTCGTACGAGGCGCCGACTTCTCCGGATGTAGGGGCGGTCTGAGTGCTCTGGGGTGTGTCGTCCGCTGCCATGGTGGTCACGATAGTGAGGTATCACCGCCGCCACTGCGCGGGAAACAGCCACACCGGCGGCTCGGATTCCTGTCCCGCCCACAACTCTCACCACGCCTGCCGCACACGCCACACGGTCGGCCGCGCGAGGGTTAGGGCCTGTCCGGTGGATCTTCGCGGGCCCGCGACGCCTGGCACCGCGCCTCGCCGCGTTGTCGGAGTCGCCCAAGTACGCCGCGGGCTGATCCACGAAGATCCGCCGGACAGGCCCTAGGTCGTGTCTTCGAAGTCCCGCCTGCCTGGCGACGCCCGGCACGCACGCTCGCCGCGTTGTCGGATCACCCCAGTACGTCCAGTACTGGGGAGACCCTCCGCCTTGCGATCGCACGCACCGGACGCCGCCAGGCCCGCCCTGCGGGCGGACGGCGCTACTTTGAAGACACGCCCTAGCAGTCCAGCACGGCCCGCCCGTGTACCCGGCCCGCTCGCAGGCGACCGAAGATCTCCGGCGCCGCGGACAGCGGATGCTCCTCCGTCGCGACGTCGAGTGTCCCTGAGCGTGCCAGCGCGATGACCTCGGTGAGTTCGGGCCGGGTGCCCCAGAAAGGCAGGGAGAGCCGGAAGCCCGGGGGAAGGAACCCCGGCTTGCGTACCGTCAATTGACCGCCGCCGCTGCCGACCAGCGCGAGTTCTCCACCAGGGCGCAGGATGTCGACGGCGAGTTCCAGTGTCGCGCGGTTGCCGACGAAGTCGAGCACGGCGTCCACCCCCGCGCCTCCGGTTCGCGCCTTCAGCGTACGGGCGGTGTCCGCCCGTAGGAGGGTGCCGACATGCGCGCCTGACCGGTGCCCGAGGGCCAGGGCCTCCTCGCGGATGTCGACCGCGAGGACCCGGCTCGGGGTGGTCGCGCGCAGGATCTGGACCGCCAGGTGGCCGAGCCCGCCGATGCCGATGACCGCCGCGTTGGTGCCCTCGCCGAGCGCGTGCCGCAGTCCCGCGATGGCATGGTAGGAGGTCAGGCCCGCGTCGGTGAGCGGTGCCGCCTGCCGGGCCGCCAGGTCGCCGATCGGCACGAGATGGCGGACGGACGGTACGAGGACGTACTCGGCCATCCCGCCGTCCCTGCCGAGGCCGGCCCCGTGCCACCCGAGGCCGCCGCGCCGGTCGCAGTAGTTGTCCTGGCCGGAGGCACAGCGGGCGCAGACCCCGCAGCCCCAGGGACCGTAGAGCGCGACGCGTTCGCCCACCGTCGGCCCGGTCGCGTCGGGACCGAGGGCCGCGACGTGCCCGGCCACCTCGTGGCCGAGGGTGAACGGCGGCCGGTAGGGGAGCGCGCCCGGAGCCGCGTCGACGACATGCAGATCGGAATGACAGAGTCCGGAGGCTTCCACCCGTACCAGCACCTCGGCCTCGCGGGGGACCGGCCGCTCGACTTCGGCGAGCGTCGGTTCCCGTCCCCATGCCGTCAGCCGCACCGCCTTCACACCCACCGTCCAAGGTCTTGTCAATTCGACGACGACGGCGACGATAACAGAGACGAAGTCAGTTCAGTATCAGGAGTCGCGGAAGAAGGAAGAAGGGGTGTACAGGATGAGCGGGGACGCGCGACCGGGCCGGTTCGAAGGCAGGATCGCGATGGTGACAGGAGCCGGCTCGGGCATGGGTGCGGCAGTCGCCGGGCAACTGGCCGCCGACGGGGTGCGAGCGGTTGTGCTGGCCGACGTGAACCGCGAGGCCGTCGCGGCCGTCGCGGAAAGGCTGCCCGCCGGCCGGGCGGTCGCACTCGACGTGGCGGACGCGGCCGAGGTCGACGGCGCCGTCGAGGACGTACTGCGGGAGTACGGCCGGCTCGACATCCTGGTGCACGCCGCCGGGGTCGACGACCCGCAGGTCAAGCAGTGGATCGCGGACGCGCTGGTCGCGGGCCGACCGCCCGGGGTGACCGACAGGCTCACCGACGCGGCCTGGCGGCGCATGATGCGGGTCAACCTGGACGGCACGTTCCATGTGCTGCGCGCCGGGGTTCGGGCGATGCGCCCGGCCGGGGCGGGTGTCATCGTCGTCATCGGCTCCTCCTCGGCCTTCGACACACCGGCCGGCTATCCCCATTACGCCGCCTCCAAGGCGGGGGTGCACGCGCTGAGCCAGGCCGTGGCCAAGGAGGCCATCGCGTCCGGGATCAGGGTGAACGTGGTCGCGCCCGGTCCGACGCGGACGGGGATGGCGGCACGTACACCCGAGGCGCTGCGCGCCGGCTTCGCCGATCCGCGGGTGCGCGGGTACGCGACACCCGAGGAGATCGCCGACATCGCCCTGTTCCTGGCGAGCGACGCCGCGGCGAACCTGGTCGGCGCGGTGCTGCTCGCCAACGGCGGTCGTTTCACGGCCTGAGCGGGCCTGCCCAACGGCCCCGCCCCGAGCCTCGGCGCGGGAGCTTGGGGCGGGGGCTTGGGCCGGGCCCCGGCCGGCCGTTCCCGCCTGCCCCGCCCAATCAACTCGTGCAGGGGTATTGCCCGCCCGGGACCCGATGCTTACCGTTCACGAATTGAGTTCAGTTTGCAATGCGCTCGGGCGACGCTGAGATGCCGGGGCGTGCGGGCGCCCGGCGCGAGGAGACGGTCGACGTGGATCAGTTCCTGCTCGTCCTGGTGAGTGGTCTCGCCAGCGGCGCGGTGTACGGCCTGATGGGCCTCGGGCTGGTGATCATTTTTCGGGCGACGGACGTGGTCAACTTCGCGCTCGCCAGTTTGGCGACCGTGGGGCTGTACGCCGCGCTGACGCTGTACGACAGCGGCGTGCCGCTGCTGCTGACCGCGGTGGCCGCGATCGTCGTGACCGCGGCGACCGGCCTGGTCGCCCGTGAGACGGTGATCAGACGGCTCGCGCAGGGAGAGCTGCTCTCCGCGCTCGTCATGACCATGGGCGTCTCGCTCATCGCCGAGAGTGTCATCAGCACGATCTGGGACGACCAGCCTCGGCTCTTCCCCAGTCTGGTGGAGGGATCCGTCTCGCTCGGGGACTCGGCGATCCCCACGCAGAGTCTGCTGACCATCGCGGTCGCGGCCGTGGCCATGGCGTTGGTGGCGTATCTCTTCGGGCGCACGACCATCGGCTCCGCCATGCGCGCCGTCGCGGAGTCCGCCGACACCGCTCAGATCCTCGGACTCGGTTCGCAGCGCATCGCCCGGATCGCCTGGGCGCTCGGGCTCGGTCTCGCCGCGCTCGCCGCCTTCCTCTACGCGCCGCGGGCCGGACTGGTGCCGACAGTGCTCAGCGCACCGCTGTTCCGCGCCTTCGCCGGGATCTTCCTCGGTGGCCTGACCAGCATGTACGGCGCGGTCATCGGCGGGCTCACGGTCGGCGTGCTGGACAACCTGGCCGCGAGCTACGTCTCGGCCGGCTACCGCGACAGCTTTGTGTTCTCGTTCACCATCCTCGTGCTGCTGATCCGCCCCCAGGGGCTCTTCGGCGTACGCACGTTCCAGCGGGTCTGAGGGAGCGGTCCATGTCTGTCGTCAGCCGTACCAACCTCGCCAAGGCGGCACTCGGGCCACTCGCCGCGGCCCTGCTCATCGTCGTACTGAACGCCGGGGTCATTCCTCCGTACCAGGCGTACTCCGTGGGGCTCGCGGCCGTGTACACCGTCCTCGTCCTCTCGGTCAATCTGCTCGCCGGGTGGGCCGGTATCTGGTCGATCGCGCATCCCGCGCTCTTCGCCCTGGGCGCCTACTTCGCGGCGTACGGGAGTACGCACGGCTGGTCGTTGGAGGTCGTGGTGCTCGGGGCGACCGGATGCGGCGCCGCCCTGGGGGCGTTTCTGGGGTCCGCGGGCGCCCGGTTCTCGATGCTGTACGTGGCTCTGCTGACGCTCGCGTTCACCATGGTGTCGCTGGAGGTGATGGGCCAGTGGACCAGCGTGACCGGCGGTGACCAGGGCATCGCGATGGAGAGGCTGGACAGCGCACTGGGCCTCGGCACACTGGCCGGCGCCGGTACACAGGCGCAGTACATCGCGGTGGGCGTGGCCGGGGTCGCGCTCGCGGTGGCCGCGCTGGCCCGTCCCAGCGCCTTGCGGATGAGGCTGGTCGCGGCCAAGTCCCATCCGATGGCCGCCCGTTCGATCGGCATCGCGCCGGAGGCCCAGTCGGCCCTTGCCTTCGCGGTGAGTGCCGCGTTCGCCGCGCTGGCCGGTGTGCTGCTGGCCCTGGTCGTCGGGTTCGTCAGCCCGGACCCGTTCTCGCTGGCACTGGCGATCTCGCTGATCGCCGCGTGCGTGCTCGGCGGCGCGGGGAAGGTGCTGGGCGCGGTCGTCGGTGGCGCGTACCTGACCTGGGCGCCCACAGCGGCCGAGAGCGTCGGTGTGGCGCAGCCCGTCCTCCAAGGGGTTGTGCTCATCGGCGCGCTGCTGTTCCTGCCGGGCGGAGTGGTGCCCTTCCTCGGGCGGCTTGCCCGCCGGTCGCGGCGGCCCTCCGCCCAGCAGCCCCCGACTCAGGCGGCGCCGCCCGAAGAGGCCCCGCGGTCCGTGCCCGCGCCCGCGGCAACAGCACCCGAGCTGCTGCGACTTGACGAGGTGGCGGTCACCTTCGGCGGCCTCAGGGCACTCGAAGGCGCTTCGATGTCCGTACGGGCCGGTGAGACCCTCGCGATCATCGGGCCCAACGGCGCCGGCAAGACAACACTGCTCAACGTGTTGTCCGGGCTCGTCGGCGGCGGACGGGTGGCGGGCAGCGCCCGGTACGACGGCAGGCTCCTGCTGAAGACCCGCGCCACCGCCCGTCGCAGGCTCGGTATCGGGCGCACCTTCCAGCACGCGGAGACGTTCGGCGAGCTGACAGTCCTGGAGAACGTGCTGTGCACCCGTCGCCGTATCACCGCGCGCAACCGGGCCAGAGCCGTCGAGTTGCTGGACAGCGTGGGCCTCGCGCACGTCGCGGACCGCTACCCGGACGAGCTGCCGTTCGGCCTGCACAAGCGTCTGGACCTGGCGAGGGCGCTCGCCGAGGAGCCCGAACTGCTCATCCTGGACGAGCCGTTCGGCGGACTCGACGCCAGTGAACGCACCCTGCTCGCGCGCCAGATCGTACGGCAGCAGGAGCGCGGCACCGCTGTTGTGATCATCGACCATGTCCTCGACGACCTGTTCGCCGTCGCCCACCGGGTGGTCGCCCTCGACTTCGGCCGCCCGATCGGCGAGGGCGAGCCCGGCGAGATCCTGGACGATCCCCTGGTGCGCTCCTCCTACCTGGGCGAGAGCGGAATGCGGGGCGAACTCCCGTGCCGGGACGGTGGCGAGGGCGCTGCGGTGGAACTCCACGGTGTGGACCACGCCTACGGCGGGATCACCGCTCTGCGTGGGGTCGACCTCACCATTCCCCGGGGCAGCGTGGTCGGCGTCGTCGGCGCCAACGGCGCGGGCAAGAGCACACTGGGCCGGATCCTGCACGGTACGCTCTCGCCCACCCGGGGCCGGCGCGCGATGAGGGGAGACCTGAGTAGCGCGCTGGTGCCCGAAGGCCGCGCCCTGTTCAAGACGCTGTCCCTGCGGGAGAACCTGGAGGTCGCCGCGTACGCCGCGGGCGTCAGGGGAGCGGAGCTGCGGGCGCGGCTCACGGAGACCGCCGAGTGGCTGCCGCCGCGGCTCCGCGAGCGGATGGGCATGCCCGCCGCCGGACTCTCCGGAGGCGAGCAGCAGATCCTCGCGATCGCCCGGGCCCTGATGGCGCGGCCCGGCCTGCTGATCGTCGATGAACCGGCGCTCGGCCTGTCCCCGGCGATGGTCGACGAGGTGTACGCCCGCCTCGGCCTGCTCGCCCGCGAAGGCATGACCGTCGTCCTGCTGGAGCAGTCGCTCGGCCGCGCCGCGTCCGCCTGCCACGAGGTCGTCGTGCTGCACGAGGGTGGCATCGCCGTCAGCGGCGAGCCCGCCGACCCGATGTTCCTCGCCCGAGCCGAACGTGCCTACTTCGACGGGCAGGACGACGCTCCCGTGGCCGCCGCGCAGGGCTGAGGTCCGGTGCTGCCCTCCTCACACCCCCGGTACGGCACGAACAACCCCGGCACGACACAAGCAACCCCGGTACGACACAAGCACGATGGAGACGCCATGCACCCCCGTCACCCGGAGATCGACCCCCAACTGCTGTCCGAGACCGAGGAACAACGGGAACTCCGCGCCGTTCTCAGGGACTTCTTCACCGCGGTGAGCGAGCCCGAGGACGTCCGCGAGCACCTGGCCACCCCGCGCGGGCACGACGAAGCGCTGTGGGCGCGGATGGCGGGCGAGATCGGTGTGCACGGGCTGGCGATTCCCGAGGAGTACGGCGGGTCCGGCTGCACCTTCGCGGAACTCGCCGTGGCCCTGGAGGAGTCCGGGCGCGCGCTGTGCTGCGCCCCGCTGCTGCCCACGGTGGTTCTCGCCGCGCACACCCTGCTGACCAACGGGGACCGGCGGGCGTGCGAGCGCTACCTGCCGCGGATCGCGGACGGCACGCTCACCGCGACCGTGGCCGGCTTCCACGGTGGCGAGCCCGGCATCGGCGCCGAGCGGGGGAGTGCGGGATGGGTGCTGCGTGGTGCGGCGGACTTCGTGCTCGACGGCGCCGGTGCGGATCTGATCCTGGTGCGGGCCCGGACACCCGACGGGGCCCGGTTGTTCGCCTGCGAGCCGGCCGCGGACAGCTGCGCGCGGACACCGCGCCGTGTCCTGGACGAGACGCGCCGCCAGGCGCTCGTGGAGTTCCGTGGCGCACCCGCCACGCTCGTGGGTGAGTCGGGCGGGGTGGCGGCGACCCTCGACGCCGGTCGGGCCGCGCTCGCGGCAGAGCAGGTCGGCGGCAGCAGCCGCGTACTGGACGCCACGGTCCAATTCGTCAAGGAGCGCCGCCAGTTCGGGCGCCCCATCGGCTCCTTCCAGGCGGTCAAGCACCGGCTGGCCGATGTACTGGTCGCCCTTGAGGCGGCGCGCTCCGCGTCCGCGTACGCGACCGCCTGTGTCGCCCTCGCGTCGCCGCAGCTTCCGGTGGCCGCCGGAGCCGCCGCCGTGGTCTGCTCCGAGACCTTCCGCTTCGCGACGGCCGAGTACGTCCAACTGCACGGCGGGATCGGCTTCACCTGGGAGCATCCGGCGCACCTGTACGTGCGACGGGCACGCAGCGCTGAGGTGTTGTTCGGTACCGCTGGCGGGCACCGCGCCCGCCTCGCCGGACTCGTCGGTCTCACCTCCCGGGCCCCCGGCTGAGCGAACGAAGTCAATTCAGTTCGAGTCCTTCAGTTCGAGTCCTTCAGTGTGCCGGCGCGCTCAGGGTGCCGGACGGAGGCGATCCCGAGGGGGAATGATGCTGGCCGCCAGGCTGTACGGAGCCGAGGACCTGCGGATCGAGGAGATGCCCGAACCCGAGGCGGGTCCTGGCGAGGTGAAGATCCGCGTGGCATACGCGGGGATCTGCGGCACCGATGTGCACGAGTACTTCGAGACGCCCCGTGCCACGCACGAACCCAACCCGCTGACCGGTGCCACCCTGCCGCAGACGCTGGGGCACGAGTTCGCGGGGACCGTGGTGTCCCGCGGCGATGGCGTCGACCGGGTCGCGCCCGGCGACCGGGTCTGCGTACGGCCGATCCGCACCTGCGGGGTCTGCCCGCGCTGCGCATCCGGACTCTCCCATCTGTGCACGGCCCTGGCGGCGATCGGGGTGACCTCTCCTGGCGGTGGACTCGCCCAGTACGTCCTCGCGCCGGCCGGCTCCGTGCATCTGCTGCCCGACGGCCTTTCGCTGGAACAGGGCGCGTTGGTCGAGCCCATGGCGGTGGCCCTGAACGCCGTGGAGCGGGCCCGCGTGCGCGCCGGCGGCAGCGCGCTGGTGACGGGGGCGGGCGCGGTGGGGATGGGCGCGCTGTTCGCGCTCAGGGCGCACGGCGTCCACGACGTGGTCGTGGTGGAGCCCTCGCCGTCCCGTCGTGCGGCGGCACGGCGGCATGGCGCCCGCGTACTCGATCCCGGCGCGGACGATGTGGTCGAGCGGGTGATGCGGCACACCCGGGGGCGTGGTGTGGACACCGCCATCGAGTGCGCGGGCCGGCCGGAGGCGCTGGACACCGCCATCCGCTCGGTGGCCGCCCGCTCGCCGGTCGTGATGGTGGCGCTGTACTCGGGCCCGGTCGCCATCGACGCCTCCGTGGTGCGCCTGGCCGAACTCGCCCTGCTGGGCTGCGAGGCGTACCCCGACGGCGTCTTCGAGCGGGTCATCGAGCAGATGGCCGCCGGGCACTACCCGACGGACGGCTGGCTCGACCACATCCCGCTCGCCGACGCCCGCGCGGGGCTGCACGACGTCCGCGACGGGCGGCGGCTCAAGGTTCTCGTCGACATCCCGGTGGAGAGCGGCGGTTGACCTGGCGGGTCCCAAGGGGCATCGCCGGGCCGATCTCGATGAGGGGGTTGACAGTGGATCACCCGCTCCCCACACTCGTAGTGAATTCAGTTCAGTTTGGAGGTTCGGAGATGGCAGTGGAAGACGAGATCCAGTTCGAGCGCGACGGCCATGTCGCCCGTGTCTGGCTCAACCGCCCCTGGAAGAAGAACTGCGTCACGGTGCCGATCCTGGACCGGCTCGACGAGATCATCACCGAGGTCGACGCGGACCCCGAGCTGCGCGTGCTGGTGGTCCGCGGTCGCGGCGGCACCTTCTGCTCGGGCTTCGACCTCGACAGCCTGAAGGCGGAGTACGTCGGCAAGTCCAACGCCATCGATGTCGCGGTCAAGTCCGCGAAGGTGTGCGACCGTCTCTACTCGATGAAGACCCCCTCGGTCGCGGTCCTGGAGGGCCATGTCACCGCGGGCGGCTTCGAGATCATGATCTCCTGCGACTTCGCCATCGCCGCGGACGACGCCAAGATCGGTGACTTCCACATCCGCCGCGCGCTGTTCGGCGGGGCCGGCCCGATCTACCGGGTGCCGCGCATGATCGGCATCCGCAAGACCAAGGAACTGATGCTCACCGGCAAACTGCTGTCCGGCACCGAGGCCGCCGAGTTCGGCCTGATCAACAGGTCGGCCCCGGCCGACAAGCTGGACGAGACGGTCCAGGACTTCATCGGCGACCTCATCGACAAGAGCCCGTTCACGATGTGGCTCACCAAGATGACGATCGACCGGAGTCTGGACGCCGACACCCAGTCGCTGATGGTGATGGAGCACCTCGCCGTGGGCGTGGCGCTCAACTCCGAGGACGCGAACGAGGGAGTCTCGGCGTTCCTGGAGAAGCGGGAACCGAAGTGGTGGGGGCGCTGAGCCGGATGACCGGGGAGCCGCGGAATCCGGCCGCGGGGCTTCCGGGCTCGCGGTGCTCCGGCTGCTCGGTGGCGGTCTACCCCGCGGACGAGGCGTGCCCACGCTGCGGGGGGCCCGCCTCCCCGGCGGCCCTGGCGGGCGGCGGGGCGCTGTGGACGTGGACGGTGCAGCGGTACGCGCCCAAGTCGCCGCCGTACCAAGCGCCGTCGGGCGGCTTCGTACCGTTCGCGCTCGGCTATGTCGAGCTGACGGAGGGCGTACGGGTGGCGGCGGTACTCGACGTCGACGACCTCGACGAGATCCGGATCGGTATGCCCCTCACGGTGACCGCGGGGGACGGGGTGCCGCGGGCCCGCCCCACCACCGGCCGTGAGGAGGGCTCATGAGTGTCGACGTGCTGATCTGCGGCGCCGGGCGTACCCCGTTCGGCCGGACCGAGGCGTCCGGCCGCCGGCTGGCGGTCGGCGCGGTGAACGCCGCGCTGGCGGACGCCGGGATCGAGTGGTCGCGGGTGCGGGCCGCGTTCGGAGGCAGCGACAGCGCCGGGCTCGCCGATACGCTGGTGGCCCAACTCGGTTTGACCGGGCTGCCGTTCGTGAATGTCAGGAACGGCTGCGCGACCGGCGGCAGCGCACTGGTCTCCGCCGTGAACGCGATCCGCTCCGGCATGGCGGACGTCGTCCTCGCCGTCGGCTTCGACAAGCACCCGCGAGGCGCCTTCGACCCACGGCCCGAGGACTGGGGACTGGGGGAGGAGTACGGCAGCGACGGGCTGATGGTGACCACACAGTTCTTCGGCATGAAGATCCGGCGCTATATGCACGATCACGGGATCACCCCGGGGACCCTCGCGCTCGTCGCGGAGAAGGCGTACCGCAACGGAGCCCGCACCCCCGAGGCCTGGCGCCGGGCGCCGGTGTCCGCCGCGGAGATCCTGGACTCCGGCATGGTCAGTGACCCGCTGACCCGCTATATGTTCTGCTCACCGGGCGCGGGCGCCGCCGCGCTGGTCCTCTGCTCGCCCGAGGCCGCCCGCACACTGGACGGCCCGTCGGTCACCCTGCGGTCGGCGGCCGTACGCACCCGGCGCTTCGGCTCGTTCGAGGTGTTCAGCCCCTGGATCCCCGGGGGCGAGCTGACCAGTGTCAGCCGCGACGCCTCGGCCGCCGCCTTCGAGCAGGCGGGGATCGGCCCCGGCGACGTCGACGTCTGCCAGCTCCAGGACACCGAGAGCGGCGCCGAAGTCATGCACATGGCCGAGTGCGGATTCTGCGAGGACGGCGAACAGGAGCGGCTGATCGCCTCGGGTGCGACGGACATCGGCGGATCACTGCCGGTCAACACCGACGGCGGCTGCATCGCCAACGGCGAACCCATCGGAGCCTCAGGACTGCGCCAGGTCTATGAGGTTGTCCAGCAACTGCGCGGCCGGGCCGGCGAACGCCAGGTCCCCGGCGAACCCAGGGTCGGTTTCACCCATGTGTACGGCGCCCCGGGCGTGAGCGCCTGCACGGTGCTGTCCCGCTGAATACTCCGCCGAATCGAGGTGCAGGAAGAAGATGAGCGCCATCCCGGAACCCGAGGAGTTCCGCGCGCGGGCCCGGCAGTGGCTCGCCACGGCCGCCCCGCCTCGTACCGCCGACGGGGAGTGGGGCAGCGGCTCCGACTCCGTCGCCGTGTTCGAGAACTGGACCGGGCAGCAGGAGCGTGCACACACCGCCCGCACCCAGAAGTGGGAGCGCGCGCGTTACGACCAGGGGTGGGGTGCGCTCAACTGGCCGGAAACATACGGGGGGCGCGACCTGCCCGGGTACTACGAGCAGCTCTACCGGGCCGAGGAAGCGGCCTTCGACGTGCCGCACCGCACCGAGATCTTCTCCGTGACGCAACAACTCGTCGCCCCCGCGATCGGCATCTGGGGCACCGAGGAACAGAAGCGGCGCTGGCTGCGGCCCATGCTGCGCACCGATGAGCTGGCCTGCCAGCTCTTCTCGGAGACCGAAGCCGGCTCCGACCTCGCCGCGGTGCGTACGAAGGCGGTGCGCGACGGCGACAACTGGGTGCTCCAGGGACACAAGGTGTGGACCTCCGGGGCCCCGGTCGCGACCTGGGGGGTCGCGGTGTGCCGCACCGACCCCGACGTACGCAAGCACGCGGGCATCACCGTCTTCCTGGTGCGCATGGACGCGCCGGGCGTGACCGTACGGCCCATCCGGCAGATGACCGGCGGCGCCGGCTTCAACGAGGTCTACCTCGACGGTGTGGTCGTACCCGACACCGACCGGCTCGGACCGGTCGGCAAGGGCTGGGGCGTCACACTGAGCGTGCTGGCCGCCGAAAGGCTCGACTCCGGCAACCTCGGCCTGGACAACGCCGACCGGGCGCTGCGACTGGCCCGGAACCGTCCTGTTCCACTCACCGGCGGCGAACAGCAGCAGGCCGCCGACCTCTACGTCCGCGCCCTCGTGCAACGGCTCATCGGGCTGCGGGTGACCGGCGCTCTCGTCGCCGGACGCGAGCCGGGCGCCGAAGCCTCGGTGGGCAAGCTGTACGCCACGGAGACCATGCGGCGCACCAGCGATCTGGTGTCGGAACTGCTCGGCCCGCGCCTCGTCGCGGACACCGGGGAGTGGGGCACCTACGCCTGGACGGAGCACCTGCTCGGCGCGCCCGGATACAGCATCGCGGGCGGCACCGACGAGATCCAGCGCACCATCCTCGCCGAGCGTGTGCTCGGTCTGCCCAGAGAGCCGGCCCGATGAACGCGGCCAGCGCGGTGTCCGAGCTGACCGGACGGGTCCGAGCCCGGCTCGCCGCGCTGCGTCCCGGGGAACTCATCGGTGAGCTGACCCCTCTGCCGGGCGGCCACTCGGGGCTGACGTACGCGGTCACCGCGGGGGACGCGACCTATGTCATCAAGGCGGTGCCCCCGGGGCAGCGCCCCATCGGCCGCAACGATGTGCTGCGTCAGGCGCGGGTGCTGGGCGCACTGGCCGCCTCCTCGGTGCCGGTGCCGGTGCCGGTGCCGGTGCCGGGCGTCGCGGCCGTCGACGAGACGCAACCCGCCTGGTTCGCCATGGACTTCGCCGAGGGGGAGGCCGTCGAACCGGTACTCGACGAGCCGGAGGTGCCCGCCGCGACGGCGTCGGCGCGGATGCTGGAGATCGCCTCCGTGCTGCGACGGCTGCACGACACCGATGTCCGTGCACCCGGCCTCGACGCGCCAGAACCGCTCGACGCGGCCGGCGAGCTGGCGCGGTGGCAGCGCACTCTGCGGGCGGTACCGGCCGAACTGCGCCCGGGAGGTGAGGAGTTGCTGCGTCGTCTCGCCGCCGAGGTGCCCCCCGGCCTCCCGCCGGTGCTGCTGCACGGCGACTTCCGGCTCGGCAATGTGCTGTGTGCCGGCACGCGTGCGATGGCGGTCGTCGACTGGGAGATCTGGAGCGTCGGTGACCCGCGCGTCGACCTCGGATGGTTCCTGCTCTTCGCCGACCACCGCAATTTCCCCCGGCTCGGTCGCGCCGTACCCGGCCTGCCCACCGAGAGCGAACTGCTGGACACCTACCTCGAAGGCCGTCCCGCGCTGCCCGGGATGGACTGGTTCCGGGCCCTCGCCCGCATGAAGATGGCCGCCATCATGGGCCACAACCTGCGTCGGCACCGCGAGGGCAAGCACCACGACCCGGACCAGGAGCGACTGCCACCCACCATCGCCGCGATGATCCGCACGGCGCGCGACATCCTCGGCTGATCCGGGCCGACCACACACACCACAGCACTTGGGACATACGCCGAGCCGTCGTCGGCGAAGAGGAGCAATCGTGGATTTCGGATTCTCGCCACGCGCGAGTGAACTCCAGGACCGCATGCGGTCGTTCATGGAACAGCATGTCTTTCCCGCCGAAGCCGTCCACGACCGGCAGCTGGCCGAGGCGGCCGACCCGCACGCGCTGCCCCCGGTGATGGCCGAGCTGAAGGAGAAGGCGCGCGCCGAGGGCCTGTGGAACCTCTTCATGGCGCACGGCGCGTGGGGGGCGGGACTCAGCAATCTGGAGTACGCGCCGCTCGCCGAACTGGCGGGCCGCTCCCTCATCGGCCCCGAGGTGTTCAACTGCTCGGCGCCCGACACGGGCAACATGGAACTGCTCGCCCTGTACGGCACGTCCGAGCAGCAGGAGCGCTGGTTGCGGCCCCTGCTGGAGGCCGAGATCCGCTCCTGCTTCGCGATGACCGAACCCGAGGTCGCCAGCTCGGACGCCCGCAATATCCGGACCCGTATCACGCGCGAGGGCGACAGCTACGTCGTCAACGGTCGCAAGTGGTACACCTCCGGGATTCTCGACCCCGACTGCGAGCTGATCATCCTGATGGGCAGGACCGACCCGGACGCGCCCACCTACCGGCAGCAGAGCATGCTGCTCATCCCCCGCGACACGCCGGGCATCACGGTCCTGCGCGACCTGCCGATGTTCGGCTACAGGGACCGGCTCGGACACGGTGATGTGCTCTTCGAGAACGTCCGCGTGCCGGTGGCGAACATCCTCAGAGGCGAGGGGGAGGGCTTCGCGCTCGCCCAGGGGCGGCTCGGCCCCGGGCGCATGCACTACGCGATGCGCGCCGTCGGCTTCGCCGAGCGTGCCCTGCGGCTGATGTGCGAGCGCGCCACCGAACGCGTCGCCTTCGGCGGACCGCTCGCCGACCGGGGCGTGGTGCGCGAATGGATCGCCCGCAGCCGCATCGAGATCGAGCAACTGCGCCTCCTCGTCCTCAAGTCCGCCTGGCTGATGGACACCGTCGGCAACGCCGCCGCCCGTATGGAGGTCGCCGCGATCAAGGTGGCGGCGCTGGAGGTGGCCCACCGGGTGGTCGACCGCGCGGTCCAGACGCACGGTGCGGCGGGAGTGAGCGATGACACCGTACTGGCCCGGCTGTACGCCATCACCCGGGCGCTGCGCATCGCCGACGGCCCCGACGAGGTCCATCTGCGCACCGTGGCGCGCCAGGAACTCGCCCGGTACGAGAAGGCGGGCAGGATGGCGGGCACGAAGGCAGCCACGAAGACCGGTACGAAGGCAGGCGCGGCGTGAGCGCCGGCGCCCTCGACGGCCGCGTGGCCGTGATCACCGGCGGATCCCGCGGCATCGGCCTCGGGATCGCCGCCGCCTACCGGGCGGCCGGCGCACACGTGGTGATCGCGGCCCGCAAGGCGGCAGGACTCGCCGGGGCCCGCGAGGAACTGCTGCGGGTCGAAGGCGACGGCGATGTGCACACGGTCGTGGCCAACGCGGGCGAACCCGACCAGGCCGAGGCCTGCGTCGACGAGACCACGACCCGTTTCGGCCGGGTCGACATTCTCGTCAACAACGCGGCGACCAACCCGTACCACGGCGCCCTGGTCGACCTGGACCTGCCGCGCGCGGAGAAGACCGTACGGGTCAACCAGTACGGGATGATCGTCTGGACCCGTTGCGCCTGGCGGGCCTGGATGGCCGAGCACGGGGGAGCGGTGATCAACATCGCCTCCGTCGGCGGGCTGATCGTCGACCCGCACATCGGCTACTACAACGCCACCAAGGCCGCCATGCTCCATATGACCCGGCAGCTCGCCTACGAACTCGGGCCGCGGGCACGGGTGAACGCCATCGCCCCCGGGCTGGTCAAGACGGAACTGGCCCGTGCGGTGTGGGAGGTGCGCGAGCCCATCCTCACCGCAAGACTGCCGCTGCGGCGGCTCGGCACGGTCGAGGACGTGGCGAACGCGGCGCTGTTCCTGGCCTCCGACGCCTCCTCCTGGATGACCGGCCAGACCCTGGTGCTCGACGGCGGCGCGACCGCCCTGCCGATCGGGGTGGACGAGTGAGCGCACCACCACCCGCCTCCGAACTGTTCTCGCTGGCGGGCAGGACGGCCATCGTCACCGGGGCCTCCGCGGGGCTCGGCGCACGGTTCGCCACCGTACTCGCGGGGGCCGGCGCCACCGTGTTCGCCGCCGCCCGTCGCGCCGACCGGCTGAAGGAACTCGCCGACGCCGACGCGCGCATCCACCCCGTCGCCTGCGATGTCTCGCTGGCCGCCGACCGAGCGAGGCTGGTCGAGACGGCCCTGACCGGCACCGGTCGCGTGGATGTCCTGGTCAACAACGCGGCCACCGCCGGGGAGAGACGTGCCGAGGACGAATCCCCGGACACCTTCGCCGAAGTACTCGGTGTGAACCTCACCGCACCGTTCCATCTCGCCCGGCTCACCGCCGAGGCCCCCGCCCCGGCGGAGGCGCCCATGGGAGGAAAGAGTGTCATCAACGTCTCGTCCATCCTCGGCCTGGTCTCCGCCGCCCCGCTCGGCGGCGCGAGCTACGCGGCGTCCAAAGCCGGACTGATCGGCCTCACCCGCGAGCTGGCCGGTCAGTGGGGCCGCGGCGGCACCCGAGTCAACGCGCTCGCTCCGGGCTGGTTCCGCACCGAGATGACCGCGGACCTCTTCGGCGACGAGCGCGCCGGCCGCTGGGTGGAGCGCAACACACTGCTGCGCCGCGGCGGTGACGGCCATGAACTCGACGGCGCGCTGCTCTTCCTGGCCTCGGACGCCTCCTCGTACTGCACCGGTCAGGTCCTGACCGTCGACGGCGGATGGACCGCGCGATGAGCGTCGGCATCGAGATCGAGGACGACGGCCTCGCCCGTGTCACCCTCCGCCGTGGCGAGGCGGGCAACGCCATTGATCTGGCGATGGCGCATGGCCTCCTCGACGCGGCACAGGCCTGCGAGCGCCAGGCGGTACGAGCCGTCCTGCTCACCGGCGAGGGGGATTCCTTCTGCGTCGGTGGCGACCTCAGGGAATTCTCCCGCCTCTCCGGGGAGGCGTTGGAGAAGCACCTCATCGCGGTCACCGACGCGCTGCACGACGCCCTGCGCACGTTCGCCGCGATCGACGCGCCCATGGTGGCCGCCGTCCGGGGCGCCGTCGCGGGCGCGGGCATCGGCCTGGCCGTGGCCGCCGATGTGACCCTCGCCGCCGACAACGCCTCGTTCACCACCGCCTACACCGGCGTCGGCTACTCGCCGGACGCCGGGGTGAGCTGGTCGCTGCCCCGCCTCATCGGCCCCAAGCGAGCCCTGGACCTGCTGCTGACCAACCGGCGGATACTGGCGGCCGAAGCCGCCGCGATCGGACTCGTGAGCCGGGTCGTCACCGCCGGCCGACTGGCGGCCGAGGCCACGCGCACGGCCGAGACCCTGCGCCGCGGACCCACCGCCGCCTTCGGAGCCACCCGCCGGCTCGTCGCCTCCGGTCTGGTCTCGGACCTCGGCCCGCACCTGGACAGGGAGGCTCGCGCGCTCGCCGACGCGGCGGTCTCCGACGCGGGCCGCGAGGGCGTCGCCGCTTTCCTCGGCAAGCGGACACCCGACTTCACGGGCATCGAGCCCAGGCGCCAACGCGACCGTGCTCGAAGCCCGGTGATCCGACCGATTGGCAACTGAGTTCAACTTGGGTCTACTCTCGGGTACGCACACGGTGGTGACGGCCATGGAGAGAGATCATGACAGGGATCGTTGAACCGGAGGCGGGACCGAGGTCCAAGCGCGCGGCCATCCTCACGGCCGCCGTGGACTGCTTCGGCGAAACCGGCTTCGAGGCCACCAAGTGGTCGACCGTCGCCGAGCGGGTGGGCATCGGACAGACCGCCCTTTACCACTACTTCGAGTCCAAGACCCACTGTCTGCTCACCATCATGCGGCTCGAACTGCAGCGATCCCACGATCTGTTCGTCGAGGCGACCAAGGACAGCGAGGATCCCGTCGAGGCGCTGCGGGCCGCGGTCCGCGCGGCGTACGACGTCTCCGATCACGAGGTCCTGCAGATGCGCATCCTGCAGAACCACATGGACCTGCTGTCCGGTTCCCGCCGGTCCAAGCGTGAGGAGGCCGAGCGGGTCGCGGCCCGGCAGTTGGTCCAGGTCGTCGAGAGGGACTGGACGAACCTGCTGGTGAAGGGCATGTCCCAGGGCGCCTTCCCACTGCGGGACGCGCAGCTGCTCGGCGCGAGTGTGCTGGGCCTGATCGTCAGTGTGTGGCGGTGGTACCGGCCGTCGGGACCGACGCCGCTCTCGGAGATCAGCGAACTGATCGAGGGCGCGTGTGTGCGTATGGTCGCCTCCTGACCCGCTGAGTGGTCCCGCGCACCTCGCGGCCCCCTGACGGATGTCCGTCAGGGGGCCGCGCCGTTGTCGGGCCGCCGCTGTTGGGTTCCCGACCCCTGGTGACCGGGTACGTGACCAGCCATTGCCAGGCGTGTTTCCCCGGGATTAAACTCCCCCAGGAGTTGAACTGAACTCAGGTTGACCTGGGGAGGGTCATGCGACGACGCACGACGCGCGCGCTCATCGCCGCACTTGCCGCCATGCTCGCCCTGGTGGCGAGCGCCTGCGGCAGCGGCCCCTCGGCGGCAGGGGACGACAGCACCATCAGGATCGGCGCGTGGTACCCGCTCACGGGCGCCCTGGCCTCCTTCGGTATCCCCGAGCGGGCGGGCGCGGACGCGTACTTCAAGTCGGTCAACGCACGCGGCGGGATCAACGGTCGCAGGATCGAATGGATCGTCAAGGACAACGCCTACGATCCCCAGCAGACCGTGCAGATCGCGCGGCGGCTCGTGGACCAGGACAGGGTCGTGGCGATCGTCGCCACCAACGGCACCGCCCAGTCCCAGGCCACCTTCCCCTTCGTCCTGGAACAGTCGAAGGTGCCGGTCCTCAACACGCTGGGCGGGGACGCGTCCTGGTACGAGCCCGCCCGCGACGGGCTGTTCGGACTCCAGACCCTGTACGAGGACCAGGCGGCCGCGCTCGGCGACTGGGTGGCGCGCGACGGAGCGAAGAAGGTGCTCGTCGTGCACAGCGATCCGGCGGCCTTCCTCAAGGTCGCCGAGGAGATCGGTCCCGCTGCCCGCAAGACAGATCCCTCGGTCCGGGTGAAACGACTGCCGGTGAAGTTCCAGACCACCGACTACAGCCCGGTGATCAGCAAGGTGAGGGCCGAGAAACCCGACGCCGTCGTGCTGATCCTCGCGTCCGCCGAAGCCGCGTCCTATCTGAAGGAAGCCAGGCTGCAAGGGCTGTCCACACCCATGTACGGCTATGCGCCGGTGGCGGCACAGTCCACGCTCACACTGGCGGGCGAGGCGGCCGAAGGGGTCAGGGCGGTGCAGCTGGTCAAGTCACCGCATGACGACGACCCCGCCATCAAGGAGTTCCGCGCGGCGATGGCGAAGTACGAGCGGGGTCAGCCGGCCGACTTCATCACCCTCTGGGGCTGGGCCGCGGCGAAGGCGTTCGTCGAGATCGCCAAGACCATTGACGGGCCGGTCACCGCCGAGTCGCTGACCCGGGCCTACCAGAACGCGCGCCACGTCGACACCGGCGTGGCACCGGTGCTCAGCTTCGCCGCCGGCCGCCACCTCGGCACCCGCGACGTACAGAAGGTCGTCGTCAGGAACGGCCGCTGGGAGTCGAGGGGTGACTTCTTCACACCGCCCGTCCGAGACTGAGGTCACCCCACGGGCCCGCCACCGACCGACATCCCGCCGACAGCCCTTCCAGGCAGCGAAAGGACCAAGCATGGCCGGCGTGTTGCGCGCCTACATGGCACGTATGGACAGCGACCACCCCGAGCAGGCGCTCGATCTGCTCGTACCCGACTTCCGTTTCCGCATCGCCCTGCCGGGCCATGAGACGACGGGATGGTCCAAGGACGACTTCGCCGCCTACCTCGCGGGCCGCAACGCCGTCGAGAGGTCGCACGAGATTCTGCGCCACGGCTGCGACGGTGATCTGGAGACCGCCTACGGAGTGGTGACCGAGTCCGGGAAGGCCGTCGGCTCGTTCCTGTCGGCCGCCGTCATCACACCCGACGGGCGGATGGCGCGCTACCAGTCGTACTTCACCACGACGTACGACCTCATCGACCGGCCCGAGTAGCCCGGCCATGCCCCGGCAGGTGTCGCCCACGCGCGGCTCTCCACACCACAGGAGTGACCCATGACGGTAGAAACGCGGGTGGACGTCGTCGTGCTCGGCGCCGGGCCGGCGGGCCTGAGCGCGGCTGTCACCGCCGTGGCGGACGGCGCCTCGGTGATGGTGCTGGAGTCCGCGGCGACGGTCGGTGGATCCGCCGCGATATCGGGCGGTTACGTCTGGGCCATCGAGAGCGCCGAACGGCTGCGCGAGGAGGACCCCGGCCGCTTCCAGCGCCACGGCCGACTCGTCGTTGACGGCTATCGCGAGGCCATCGACTGGCTCACCGGCCTGGTGCCGCCACTCACCGGCGAGGAACGGGCCCTCGCCGGACGGGGCCACAAGTTCGACATGCCGGTGGTGATCGCCCACCTGGTACGGGCCGTGACGGCGGCCGGCGGACGCCTCGTCGCCGAGGCACGGACGGAGGACATCACACGGACCGGGACCGGCTATGTGACCACCGTGTCGACGCCGGACGGCGTCCTGCGGATCACCAGCACCTCGGTGGTACTGGCCACCGGCGGCCGGCAGGCCGATCCACGGGTGCGGGCCTCGCTCGTGGGCGGGGGCTTCGTGCCACCGCTGCGGGGAAACCCGCATTCGCGGGGCACGGGAATGGCTCTGGCCGAGAGTCTCGGCGGCTCCGCCAACACCGCGAACACCGGCTTCTACGGTCACCTCTTCGCGTCCGGCGTCCAGTCGCTCTCGCACATCGACTTCATCACCTTCGCGCTCTACCACAGCGGCCTCGGCATTCTCCTCGACCGCTCCGGACGCCGGTTCACCGACGAGCGGCGCGGTGACCACAACAACGCGATGGCGCTGGCCGCACACGGCGGGCGAGGTCTGCTGCTGTGGTCGGAACAGGTCCAGCGGGACGCCGCGCAGGCGCCGTTCGTGCCTGGCACCCCGCGCCTCGACCGGTGGGCGTTCAGCCGGGACCGCGGCGGCCGGGCCACGGTCGCCCACGATCTGGGCTCGCTGCTGCCCGTACTGCGGGAATGGGGGTACGACGAGCCCGATCTCGACGACGGGACACGAGCCCGACTCGGCCCTGGCCGTGTCTTCGCCGCGGATGTCGTCCCCGCGATCACCTTCACCTTCGGCGGCATCGAGGTGGACGGCGAAGGATCCGTCGTGGACGCGGCAGGCCGGCCGGTTCGGGGACTGTACGCCGCGGGCGCCGATATGGGCGACGCCTACCACGAGGGATACGGCGGCGGGCTGTGCCTGGCCGTCGTATCCGGCCGCCGGGCGGGCCGGCTCGCCGCGGGCCGGGCGGGGCGCGGTACACCGGCGTCCGCGACGAACCGACCGTAGGCGAGCCCACACACGCTCATCGGACCATCGTGAGGAAGCCGATATGACCGACACAACCACCGACACCGATACAACCACTGACACCGACACCGACACCGACACAGGCACCGCCCCGGCAGCCGCCCCCGCCCTCGCCCCCGCGCCATTCCTGACCGCATGGTTCGAGATCCTGGACAGCGATGAGCCGTCCAGGATCCTCGATCTGATCAGCGACGACTTCTCCCTCTCCATCCTGTTCTCCACCGGCGACGGGAACGCGACCGACTTCGCCGGTGACCGCGCCGCGCTGGTCGGCTACCTCCAACAACGCGAGAGGGGCACGCGCACCCACCATCTGCTGTCCGCGACCACCCTCGGCCAGGACGAGCTCTTCCTCGGCGAGGTACGGCGCGGAGGCGTTCCCGAGGCGAGTTTCGTCGCCGCCGGGCGGGTGGACGACAACGGCCGACTCCAGCGTCTGCTGATCGGCCGGTCGTCCGAGATCCGCTTCAACTGAACACGTACGGAGGACAGCCATGTACAACCTCGTCCTGCTCGCGGCACGGCCCCCGGAGTGGACGCACGAACAGTTCATCGACTGGTGGCGACACGACCACGCGGAGCTGACTTACCGCCTCCCGGGGCTTCGCTCCTGGCGGCACACCGAGATCGACAACGCCCTGGAGCCGCGCTCCGAGGGCTGGGACGGGATCTCCGTGCTCGGCTTCGACTCCCCGGAGGACCTGAAGAAGGCCCTCGCGAGCCCGCAGTGGGCGGACGCGGTCGCACAGGTCGGGGACATGAAGGGCCGCCGCGTCGCGGTGATGGGGCACGAGGCGGAGATGTTCACCGGCTGAGGCGCCGCCGGATCGACCGTTCCCCCGTTCGTCGGCACGGCGTTCACAGCGGGGTTCCTGACCGAGTTCGGCACAGCGTAGCGAGGAAGCGGGATGCGACAGGTAGTACGGGAGTTCCAACGAAGGGCCGAGCAGGCGGACTTCGTCGCCGTCATCGACGACGCGGGCAGCCATACCGCGCGCGAGTTGCTGGCCGAGGCGGCCCGGCTCGCCGGGGTGATGTTCCCCGGCGCGGCCGACGGGCCCGGGGGAACCGTCATGCTCCAGGCCGACAACTCGTGGCGTACCGTCGCCGGCACACTCGCCGTGGGCCTGAGCGGCGGGGTCCTCGCGCTCGTCAACCGGCACACCACCCGCGCCGAGTTCGCCGCGGCCTGGGAGGACATCCGCCCGGACGCCGTGGTCGCCGACCCCCTGGCGATGGAGGAATGGGCGGTTCCCGGGCTGCTGCGGGGCCGTGCGGACACCGCACTCGACGGGTGGACCTGCCGGGCCTCGCCCGGGCGGCGCGATGTGTCGCGCTGGTCGGGGGGCGTCGTCATCGGGCTGACCTCCGGATCGACCGGCCGGCCGAAGGGCGTCGTGCAGTCCGAGGAGGCCCTGCGCTACGCCTGCACGAGCACCATGGAGATCAACGGCCTGACCCCCGGCGACGCGGTGGCCGCGGTCGTGCCACTGTCGTCGACGGCCGCGTACTGCTTCGGCGTCCATCTCTCGCTTCTGCTGGGCGGCCCGCTCGTCCTGACGGCGAAGTGGGACCGGGCCGTCGCCCTGCGGCGGATGGCCGATGCAGAGGTCCGCTGGACCATGTGCGTACCGACGATGGCGCTGCAGATGGGCACTGAGGCGGCCGGCTCCGGCATCCTCGCGGGAGTGCGCGCGATCACCGTGGGCGGTGGCCCGATGGACCGCGGCGCCCTCGCGCGGGCCGAACGGTCTCTGGGTACCAAGATCCTCCGTGTCTTCGGCATGTCCGAGTGCCTGGGGCACACCTCGCCCCGCCCCGACGACCCCGAGGAGATACGGCTCGGCAGGGACGGCCGCCCCTTCCCCGGCACGGACCTGCGCGCGCTCACCCCCGAGGGAGCCGAAGCCGGACCGGGCGTGTCCGGCCGGGCGCACGTACGCGGCCCTTCCCTCTTCCTCGGCTACGCCCGCGACGGCGGAGTCGAGCCGCCGGCGCTCACGGAGGACGGCTACTTTCCCACCGGCGATCTGCTGCTGACCCACGAGGACGGCACCATCAGCATCATGGGCCGCGAGAAGGACGTCATCATCCGCGGCGGCCGCAACATCGACATCACCGAGATAGAGCGGGCGGTCGCCGGTTACCCGCGCGTCGCGAGGGCGTGTGTCGCGGCCGTCCCGGACGAGGTACTCGGCGAGCGTGTCGCGCTGCTCGTCGTCACGGAGGACGGTGGCGGGATCGATCTGGCGGAAGTGACCGGGCATCTGGAAAGCGTCGGACTGTCCAAGGCCAAGTGGCCCGAGTTCGTCTACGCCATCGAGGAACTGCCCCAGACCAAGGTCGGCAAGCTCGACCGGTCCGGGGCCCGCGAACTGGCCCGGCGGTTGCGCGCGCACTCCGGAACCGGCCCGCACCACGGTGGCACACCAGCAAAGGGAGAGTTATGACAACGCGGTTCGACCAGGGCCCGTGGGCCGCGTCCGGAGTCCAGACCGTGCGGCCCGGGGTGCACCGCGTTCCCCTGCCGCTGCCCAACGACGGCCTGCACGCCGTCAATGTGTATCTGCTGGAGAACCTGGCGGACGACGACGGCATCGTCATGATCGACGGCGGCTGGGCGATTCCCGAGGCGCGAAAGGCGCTTGAGCGGGCCTTGGCGGACATCGGCCGCGACCTCGGCGACATCAGCCACATCCTGGTCACCCACATCCACCGCGACCATTACACGAACGCCGTGGAACTGCGCAGGCTGCTGGGCTCACGGGTGTACCTGGGGGCGGGCGAACGGCCGGGCCTGGAGATGCTCGACCGGCTGCGCAGCGACGAACCCGTCGGCTCACTGGAAACACTGCGCAGGGCGGGAGCGGGCGAACTGGCCGACCGTATCCAGGCGTTGGACCACGGAGGCTACGACCCGAGTGTGTGGGAGAGCCCCGACCGCTGGCTCGGCGCGGAAACCCTCCGCTTCGGCGACCACGAGCTGCACGTCGTACCCACTCCCGGACACACCAAGGGACACGTGGTCTACCTGGACGAAGAGCGTGGACTGTTGTTCTCCGGGGATCACGTCCTGCCGCACATCACCCCGTCCATCGGCTTCGAACTGGCCGAGCCCGGTGGGCGCCCGCTCGCCGACTATCTGGACTCGCTGCGGCTGATGACGCGGTACGCCGACACCCGTCTGCTGCCGGCGCACGGGCCGGTCGCCGAGAGCGTGCACATCCGCGTCGCCGAACTGCTCAGCCACCACGACAACCGGCTGGCCAAGAGCCTCGCGGCGCTGAGTGAGAGCGCACTCGACGCCCACGCGGTGGCGCGCACGCTGGGCTGGACCCGTCGGGAGGTGCCGTTCGGCGAGCTCAGCGCCTTCAACCAGATGCTTGCGGTCAATGAGACGGCGGCGCATCTGGATGTCCTGGTACTGCGGGGGCGGGCCACGGCGGCGTTCGTGGGCGGGGTGCGTCAGTACACACGTGTGCGGTGACACCACGTGTGCGGTGACACCACGTGTGCGGTGACACCACGTGTGCGGTGACAGCACGCGTACGGACATACGGCACGAGGGGCGCGGCAGTCGTCCGCGCCCCCGCCCTTCCTCTCAGCGTGCCGTCCAGCCGCCGTCCACGTACAGCTCGGAGCCGGTGACGAAGCTCGCGTCCTGTGACGCGAGGAACGCCACCGCCCCCGCGACCTCTCCGGGGCTTCCCAGCCGGCCCATGGGGGTGCCCTCGATCATGGCGGTGTGCCGGGGGGTGCCGTGCCACAGCTCGCGCGACAGGGGCGTCTCGATGAAACCGGGATGGATCGAGTTGACGCGTACGCCCCGCGCCGCCCAGTGCAGCGCGGCGTTCTTCGTCATCAGCCGGACCGCGCCCTTCGCGGCGTGGTACGAGAACTGGCTTCCGAAGCCGCCGACCGTACCGAAGACCGACGCGATGTTGACGATCGAGCCGCCACCGAAGCGTTCGATCGCGGGCCCGCCATGCTTCATACCCAGCCAGACACCGGTCTGGGTGACCGCGATGACCTGGTCCCAGGACTCCTGGGTCTCCGTCTCCACGGTACGCATACGGGCGATGCCCGCGTTGTTGACGAGGACGGACAGGCCGCCCAGTTCGGCGACCACCCGCTCGATGGCGCCGTGCCACGCGTCCTCGTCGCGGACGTCCAGTGCGAGGCCGAGCGCTCGCGTCCCGCCGGCCGTCAGTTCTCTCGCCAGTTCCTCACAGCGGGCGGCGTCCACATCCGTCACCACCACGCCGGCGCCCTCGGCGGCCAGGCGGCGCGTGATGGCATCCCCTATGCCGCCCGTCGCGCCGGTGATCAGCGCGACCTGTCCGGACAGTCGGTCTCGCACGGGCTCTCCTCCGCTCGGTTTCTGGGTGGTCACGGCAGCGGCTCCCACTGCCGCGGCGCGGGGACGCCGACGCCCGTCACGTCCGTCCCGGGCGCGGTCACGCGCGCCGCACACTTGCACGGTCGCGTCGCCAGGGCCGCCGCTGGTGCGGGCCATGCAGATGGCGAAGGCCGCCCCGTCGGCGCCGCTGATGAACCACTTGCGCCCGTCGATCCGCCGGCCGCCGTCGGTCTTCGTCGCGGTCGTGGCGAGCGCGCGCGGGTCGGAGCCGGCACCGATGGACGTTCCCGTCGCACGTCTGCTCCTCGGGTATCACCACATCCCGTACGAACTCCTGGGTGCGCCGGGCGATGCCGGCGACTCTCTCGTCGATCGCGAACCCGATGGACACCTTTGCTCCCACGCCAGGCTAATGACCATTAGCCATCACAGGGGTGGGGAGGTGGGTGTGTCAAGGGCGGAGACTATAGTCAGCGATTCAGTGCGACGAAAGTGGCTAATCACCGATAGCTCAGGAGTTCAGGTGAGCTCAGCGCAGAGCGGGCCCTACGAGCGACCACACCGCCCCGCGCGGCCGGAGGGCACGCCCACGGCCGACCGCAGGTCGGCGATCCGACAGGCGGCGCTTCGGCTGTTCGCCGTGCGGGGATACCGGTCCACCACGATGACCGACATCGGTGCCGCTGTGGGCATCCGCGGCCCGAGCCTCTACAAACACGTCGCGTCCAAGCACGAGTTGCTGGCCGAGATCATGATGGGAACGATGGAACGGCTCATCGAGGACAACGCGGCGGCCGTTGCCGGTGTCGACGATGTGGGGGAGCGGTTGCGCCGCTCCGTGGAGGCGCATATCCGCTACCACGCGCGCCATCGCCTGGAGGCCTTCGTCGGCAACCGTGAAATCGCCGGCCTGGTCCAGCCCGATCAGGACCGGTTGCTCCAGCGTCGCAGCTTCTACGAGCGCCGCTTTCGCGAACTCATCGAGCAGGGCGCCGCCGATGGCGCCTTCCACGTGCGGTCGGCCAGAATCGCCTCGTACTCCATCCTGGACATGGGGATCGGTGTGGCCAGCTGGTTCCACGAGGACGGCGAGTACTCCGTGGACCAACTGGCCTACCAGTACGGCGATATCGCGCTGCGCATCGTGGGCGCGCGGCATCCGGGCCTCCCCGGCGACGGGGACGCCGCGGAGCAAGCGTGAACGGCCCCGCGGTGCGTGCTCCTCTTCGGCACGTGACATCCTGTCGGATACGCGGGATCGAAACGATCACTCTTGGCCGATTCGTCAGTCTTGACAGTGAATTCTTGCCGAGTGGAGCATGAGCCTTCGTCAGTGGTGCAGGACAGAAGGGGTGTCTCGTGAGCACTGTCAGTCCCATCCGCCGGCAGTTGTTCGTCAATGGTCGGTACGTCGACGCGGCTGGCTCCGACACCTACGACGTGATCAGCCCCGCCACCGGTGAACTGGTCGGTACCATTCCGCTCCCCGCGCCGGCCGATGTCGATGCGGCGGTCGCCGCCGCGAACGCCGCCCAGCGGGCCTGGGCGGGCGTCAACGTCTGGAAGCGCGCGGAGATCTGTCACCGTGTCGGGGACGAACTCACCAAGCGCGTCGATGAACTGGCCCGACTGCAGACCCTGGAGCAGGGCAAGCCGCTCGCCGAGTCGGTCGCCGACATCGAGGAGGCCGCCCAGCTCTTCCATCTTCACGCGGAGGACGCCATACGCCTGCACGGCGAGACGTTCCCCTCGAACGACGGCCGCAAGCGGATGTGGACCTTCTACCGCCCGGTGGGCACATGGGCGATCATCACCCCCTGGAACTTCCCGCTGCTGATGCTCGCCGAGTTCGTCGCCCCCGGCCTGGCCACCGGCAACGCCCATGTCGTCAAGCCCCCCGCCAACACCCCACTGACAGTGCTGAAGGCGATGGAAGCCTTCGCCGCGGCCGGAGTTCCCGACGGCCTGGTCAACATCCTTCCGGGCGAGGGCGCCACCGGTGACGCGCTCGTACGTCACGCCGGCACCGACGCGATCGGTTTCATCGGGTCCTCCGCCACCGGCGCGAAGATCCAGTCCGCGGCGGGTCTGAAACGCTCGGTCATGGAGTGCTCCGGCAACGGCCCCCTCGTCGTCCTCGCCGACGCCGACCTGGACGCGGCGGCCCAAGCCGCCGTCTACGGCGCGTACTTGTGTGCGGGGCAGGTGTGCTGTGCCACGGAGCGGGCGATCGTCCACAGGGACGTCCACGACGACTTCGTCGCCGCGGTCCTCCGCGCCGCCCAGGACGTCGTGCTCGGTGACCCGTTCGCCGACACCACCAACCTCGGTCCGCTCAACAACGAGGGTGTCGCGGCGAAGATGGACCGGCACATGGCCGACGCGCGTGAGCGGGGCGCCGAGATCCTGCTCGGCGGACACCGCCGCAAGGACGCGCCGACCGATCTCTACTACGAGTTCACCGTCGTCGACGCCGTCCCCGAGGACAGTCTCCTGTCCCGTGAGGAGTCCTTCGGGCCGGTCGTACCGATCATCACCGGGACCGATGACGACGACCTCCTGCGCATCGCCAACGACGACAAACTCGGGCTGCAGGGCGCGGTGTTCACCCGGAACATGACGGCCGCGCACCGGTTTGTCGAGGAGATGGCCGTCGGCCAGGTCGTTGTCAACGACTCCACCTGTTTCTGGGACATCAACATGCCCTTCGGCGGCGCCGGCGGCCGGTCCACCGGCTGGGGCCGGATCGGCGGAAAGCACACCCTGCTGGCCATGACGGATCTGCGGACCGGCGTCATCAGCCTCTGACAGCACAGCACAGCACAGCACAGCACGGCATCGGCGGTACGGGCCCCACCGCGCGCATCCGTGGCCCCGCGGCAGTGCGGTCAAGAACGGTGAGGGGTGCGTCAGGGCTGTTCGGACAACAGGGTCGTCATGCCTTTCCCGATCCAGGGCTGTGGGCGTGTCGCCGGGGCGTGAGCCCTACGCCCCGAGCTGGGTGATCTGTGGCGACCGCAGAATGCGCGGTCCGGCGCCGTCCAGGCGGGCCACAGCGAGCATCGCGCGTCCCAGATGCTCGGTGCTGGTTGCATACCGGGGCGGCAGCCGGCGCAGAAGCGGAGAGAGCCAGGACGTGAGCCGGTAGAGAAGCCGGTACCAGCGCGTGCTGGAGGTCTCTCCGTGGACGGGCATGATCCATGCGGGACGGAAGGCGTAGGCGTGCATGTCCATGGCCATCAGGGAGTTCTCCGTCCGGCCCTTCACGCGGGCCCAGAACGCGCGCCCTCGTTCTGTGCTGTCGGTGCCTTCCCCCGATACGTAGACGAAGGTCAGACGCGGGTTGCCGGCGGCCACGGCCCGCGCTGCTTCCATGGTGTAGGTGTATGTGATCTTCTCGTACTCTGCCTTGCCGCGCCCCGCGGCGGATACTCCGAGGCAGTAGAAGCACGCGTCGGCCCCAGCCAGATCCGCCGCTATCGGGCCGAGGTCCGTGAAGTCCTGGTGGATCACTTCACGAAGTCCGGGAGCGCTCCGGTCGAGTGGCCGTCGGGTGACGGCGATGACTTCGGTCACCCCTGGGTCTTCCAGACATGCGCGGAGTACCCCTTGGCCGACCATGCCCGATGCCCCGAAGAGAACTACCTTCACGTTGAATCTCCTTCTTGATCCCAGCTCCGCCGGAGTGCCGGTGGGTGTCGCGTAGCCCGTGGGCGTGACACACAGCAAGGTCCGGCAGGCCGCTAAGGGCGCGCTGTCGTCGGTTCGCTGAGCCGACGGGCGGCCTCCACGACCGCCGCGCGGTGCTCTGCCAGCCGCTCCGGCGACCATGGGCCGCTCGTATCGTCCGTGTCGCAGCCTTCGGCGGCCCAGAACCAAGCCTGGGCGGCGGCGAGGACCATGGTCAGCAGGTCTTCGGGGCCCATGTCCCGGCGCAGGGCGCCGCGCTGTTGCGCCTGGGCCACTTCGGCGGTTTTGTGCTGGAAGGCGTCCGGTTCGAGTCCGGTGGCGGACGGGCGTTCCAGAAGTCTCCAAAGTCGCAGCCGCATGAGATCCGGCCGGGCGACGAGGTGGTCGAAGATCGCGCCCGCGTATCCGGGCAGGTCATCGACGTCGAACGGTACCGACTCGGCCCCCGCGGTCATCGCCCGTCGAAGAACCTCGTCGAACAACTGCTCCTTGTTGCCGAAGTAGGCGTAGATCAGCCGCTTGTTCGCCGCCGCGGCCTCGGCTATCCGGTCCACCCGAGCACCGGCGATGCCGTAGGCGGCGAACTCGGTGAAGGCGGCGTCCAGCAGCCGGGCCTTGGTGGCGGAGGAGTCGCGTGGCATGTCGCTCACCCTAACAAGTAACTATCCAGTTATTGACATCCGTCATCGAGGGGCTAGGTTTGTATCTATCCAGTTAGTTACAGAGGGGAACTTCATGGAACACCGCGCACTTGGCGGCCAGGGCCTGACCGTCGGCGTCCAGGGCTTGGGCTGCATGGGTATGAGCGTCTTCTACGGCGCCGCCGACGAGGCCGAGTCGCTGGCCACTATCGACCGCGCGCTGGAGCTCGGCGTCACTCTGCTGGATACCGCGGAGAGCTACGGCCCGTTCGTCAATGAGCGGCTTCTCGGCAAGGCCCTTGCGGGACGCCGGGAGGCGGCCGTCCTCGCCACCAAGACGGGCGTGGAGATCACCGACGACGGTCAGGTGATCGGCCTGAACGGCCGGCCGGAGTACGTCCGCCGGGCCCTTGAGCGTTCACTGCGGACCCTCGGCACCGATCACATCGACCTGTACTACCTGCACCGCATCGACCCGACCGTGCCGATCGAGGAGACCGTAGGCGCGCTGGCCGAGCTGGTGGCCGAAGGCAAGATCCGGCACATCGGCGTGTGCGAGGCGTCCGCGCAGACGATCCGGCGGGCCCACGCCGTGCACCCGCTCGCCGCGGTACAGACGGAGTACTCGCTCTTCGAGCGCGGCATCGAGCACAGCGGTGTGCTCGATGTTCTGCGGGGGTTGGGGATCGGCCTGGTCGCCTATTCCCCGCTGGGCCGTGGGTTCCTGTCCGGTGCCATCACCAGCCCCGACGACTTCGCCGAGGACGACTGGCGCCGCACCGACCCTCGTTTCCAGGGCAAGAACTTCGAGCGGAACCTCGATGTCGTCCGCGAAGTGCGCCGCATCGCCTCCGTCAACGACGTCACCCCCTCTCAACTGGCCCTGGCCTGGGTGCGCCAGCAGGGCGCGGTTGCCATCCCCGGCACCAAGCGTCGCCGCTACCTGGAGGAGAACATCGCCGCGACCGAGGTAACCCTCACCGACCAGGACATCGCCTCCGTCGAGAAGGCCGCCCCGCACGGCGTCGTCAGCGGCGACCGCTACGCACCCGAGATGATGGGGACGCTCGACGGCTGAGCCGCACCCAGCCCTCGGCGATCCGTTGGGCGGAATACTCTGGGCGAATGAGTGAGCGGGCGATGCAGGAATTGGCACTGCTGGTGCTGACGGCTCTGGCGGACGCACCCCGGCACGGGTACGCGGTCGCGCAGGAGATCAAGGGAATCACGGACGGCCGGGTGGTGCCGCGCACCGGGGCGCTGTACGGGGCGCTGGACCGGCTGGTCGTGGAGGGGCTGATCACCGTCGTGCAGGAGGAGGTGGTGGATGGCCGGGCGCGGCGTGTCTTCGCTCTCGCGCCGGAGGGCCGGGAGCGTCTCGCGGTCGAGACGGAGCGGCTGGCGGTGGCCGTCCGTGAGGCGCGGCGGCGGCTGGGGATCGACGGCGCGCCGGTGACGGCGTGATCGACCGGCTGCTGCTTCTGTATCCGCGCGGCTACCGGGCCGCGTATGGGCCGGAGATCGCCGACACCTACCGGGAGATGACGGTTGGTGTCGCACGGTGGGGCCGGCTGCGAGAGGGTGCGGATCTTGCCGCGCATGCCTTGCGGGTCCGGTTCGGTCTGGGGTCGGCCGATCCGCTGGGCCGTCTCGTCGCATCGGCCGCCCCGTTCGCCCTGGCTGCCGCGGGGGTGAGCGGGGGCATCCGGCTCGCACGCTGGTACGCCGGGATCACCGCCTCGCCGACACCATGGAGGGTGCAGTTCCGGATCATGGACGCGGCCGAGGTGTTCGGCCTGCTGTTCCTCCTGCTGGTGTGTGCCGGCGCGATCGTCGCGCTGACGGGGCGGTGGGCGGCAGGGGTGGCCGCCGCGGTGTTCGGGCTGGCGGGAACGGCGGTACTCGCGCTGAGCGAGGCCCATCCGAATGAGTATCAGTACCGGATCGTCGTTCCGGTGGCCGCGGTTCTCACGATCGCGGTGATACTGGCCTGCCCGCCGGATCTGCGCCCCGAACCGAGTACGTCCGCGGTGGCCGGGGTGATGGCGGGGGCCGCCTGGCTCCCCGCCATCGTCGTGGAAAGGGGCGTGGTCGGCTGGATGAGTACGGACTACGGCGGCTGGCCATTGCTCGTACTCGCCGCCACGGGGATCGCTCTCGCCTTGCGTGCACGGTCCTCCGGGCTGCGGGAGTCGGGTGCGATGGCCATGGCTTCGCCGCCGTTGCTCGCCGATGCCTGCCTCCTCAACTGGTACGACCCGAGGCCTTTCGCGGTCCTGCTCCTGGTGCTGCCGGCCGCTGCGCTGCTCACCTCGGTCGCCGGGAGGGTGCGCCGACCGCGCTGATCCGGCCCTGCCCCACTCCTAGCCGCTCTCCCTTCAAGGGGGGGCGGCTCTTCGTTGTGGAGCGGTGCCGTTCCGCTCCGGCCAGGGAACCCAGGAATCCTGGACATAGTCATTTCAACGGAATATGCTCTTCAGTGTTCCGTGTTGCATATGAGTCCCGGTCTGGCCCCGAACACACCGCCCGGCGTGCCGCCCGACGGATCGGCGGCTCGCACGCCCACCGGGCTCGACCCGAGCGAAAGAGCGCCCCCCGAAGTGCCGTTCACCCTGTCCCACACGGCCGCGGTCATACCGTTGCTGCGCAGCCCTTTCGTCCCCGCGGCCCTGGTCATGGGAACGATGGCGCCCGACGTCCCGTACTTCCTCCAGACCCTGCGCATCACGGTGACCGCCGGCGCCTGGTACGAGCCCTTCCTCAACGCCACGACCTCGCACTCGCCCACCGGAGCCCTGGCCGTCACGCTCCCGTTCGCGCTCCTCCTCGTCGCCGCGTACCGCCTGCTGTGGGGGCCGGTCATCGCACTGCTGCCCCCGCACCTCGCCATCCCGGCTCCCGCGCCCCCTCGCGGCATGGCGGAGAAGGCCCGCCATGCGGCGTGGCTGGTGCTGTCCGCGCTCATCGGCATCGCCACCCACCTTCTGTGGGACTCCATCACTCACGTCGACGGGTACGCGGCGGAGCGGCTGCCCTTCCTGCGCGCGTCCGGGCCGGGCGGTCTGTCCGTGGCCCGACTGCTCCAGCACGCGAGCACGGCGGTCGGCCTGGCGGCCCTCGGCGTCCATCTCTGGCGCCGCCGCAACCGGCAGCGCCCCCTGCGGTCCGACGTCCGCCCTTCTCTCGCGCGGGCCGCCCGGCGGAGCGCCACAGCGGCCCTCGTGCTGGCCGCGCTGCTCGGCGCAGCCGCCCACACGGGCGGCATCGACTCCTACCGCCAGGTGACGGTGGAAGACACCAGCCGTCCCATCGTCCGTGAAGTCAACGGCAAGGTCATCGAGGTCACTTACCCCACCCGGACGGAGAACGCCCCCTGGGTCACCGTCGCCGAAGGCGCGCTGTCCGACGCGGCCAAAGGCGCGGGCGCCTCCCTCGCCGCCGCCCTGCTCGTCTACGCGGCCGGCTGGCACCTCCACCGCACACTGCGCACACCGCGGAGAACCCGAACCGCGGCTTGACGTATTCCGATATGGGCATACGATGGCTGTCATGGCACGAGCAGCGACGACGTCGGACGCGTTCAACGCGATCGCCGAGCCGCAGCGCCGGGACATCCTGGCATTGCTGCGGGCGGGTGAGCGGCCGGTGACCGACCTGGCCCTGGAGCTGGGGATGAGCCAGCCGCAGGCGTCCAAGCACCTGCGGGTGCTCCGGGAGGTGGGGCTGGTGCGGGTCCGCGGGGCGGGCAAGCAGCGCCTCTACGCCCTGGACGCCCGCGGGCTCAGGCCGGTCCACGAGTGGGCCGGCGGATTCGAGCGGTTCTGGAACGAGAGTTTCGACCGGCTGGACACCTACGTGCAGGAACTCAAGCAGACACAGCAGGAGGAATGACCCATGGCAGGGGCAAGGCATGAAACGCGGGCCGAGCCGGCGACGGCCGACCGGGAGATCGTGATCTCCCGGATCATCGACGCCCCGCGAGAGCTGGTTTTCGAGGCGTTCACCGAGGTTCGGCACCTGTCGCGGTGGTGGGGTCCTGAGGGGTTCACCACCACCACGCGGTCCTTCGAGTTCCGCGAGGGCGGGGAGTGGGACTTCGTGCTGCACGGGCCGGACGGGACCGACTACTCCGAGTGGATCCGCTGGATGCGGATCGTCCCGCCGGAGCGGATCGCGCTGCTGCACGGTGAGTCCCGCGACGACCCGAACGCCTTCGAGTCGCTTCTGACCTTCGCGCCGGACGGCGCGGCGACCCGGATCGTGATGCGCACGGTGTTCCCCACCAAGGAACTGCGCGACGAGGCGGTCGAGAAGTACCACGCGATCGAGGGCGGCCGGCAGACCCTGAACAACCTGGCGGCCTACGTCACCGAGCTCGCGGGGAAGGGGGCGGAGGGCTGATGGCAGGGAAGGTGTTCTTCAGTGTTTCGCTGTCACTGGACGGCTTCATCGCGCCCGAGCCCGTGCCCGTCGAGGGCGAGCTCTTCGCGCCCGAAAGGCAGGACGACCCGGACGTTCGGCGTTGGATGGCGCAGTGGATGGAGCTGCAGCAGTGGCTGTTCCCGCTGCGGTTCTTCCGGGAGAACCTGAAGCTGGGCGAGGGCGGCGAGGAGGGTCCCGACAACGACGTGGCGCGGGAGACGTTCGAGCGCACCGGCGCGAGCGTCATGGGCAAGCGCATGTTCGACCTCGGCGAGCAGTCATGGCCGGAGGAGGCGCCCTTCCATACCCCGGTCTTCGTTGTGACGCACACCAAGCGTGACCCGTGGGAGCGACCCGGCGGCACCACGTTCCACTTCGTCAACGACGGCATCGAGCACGCCCTCGACCAGGCCCGTGCCGCCGCCGGTGACCGCGACGTCCGGATCGCCGGCGGCGGTGCGACGATCCTGGAGCACCTGAACGCCGGCCTGGTCGACGAGTTCTCGATCGCGCTGTCACCGGTGCTTTTCGGCGCCGGCACCCGCCTGTTCGACGGTGTGGACGCGTCCCGGGTCGCGCTGGAGCTGGTCCGTTCGGTGCCGTCGTCGCGCGTGACGCACCTGACGTACGCCGTGCGCCCGCGATAGCCGCGCCATCACTGCACTTGCGCCTGGGACCGTGTGCCAGGGCCCGGGAGCCGGAGGCCCCCAGGCCCTGGCCGCCGCCCGGGTGGTGAGTCTTACGAACGCTCTCCTGACCTGCGGGAACAGTGAACCGCAACGGGGGTACTAGGCGGTACCCACGTCGTGAATGGGTGTTCGGTGGTATCGGCCTGTCGACAGCGACCAGGTCAGGTTGCCGCGCATCCATGACTGCAGACCGTCCAGGTACCGTTCCAGTGCGGGTCCTGCCGGGACCTGGGGCCGAAGTTCGCGGTAGGCGGCGACTTCGGCATCGTGCATCCTGGCGGCGCGATCGACCGCCTCCTGGACCGTGCCACGGTCACGGCGGTGCAACAGCGTCGGCAGGTTGACCGGGTGATGGCTGCGGGCGCTCTCCTTCTCGTAGGAGTGGATGTCATTGGCCCAGCACACGACGTTGACGGCCTTGGTGGTCAGCGTCTTCACCTCCGGGCGCGCCAACTCGGCCGCGGGCAGTTCGAATCGGCCGATGACGTCGATCAGCGCCAGACAGGTCGGCACCGCGCCGGTGTGAACGCGCATGGCCATGTACTCCTCGACAGTGGGCCACACCGCGTCTGCCCTGTTGGTGGCCTCCCACACCTGGGCGAACCAGTAGCCCAGCACCGAGGCGACGAACCGGTCGACTTGCACCTGGCTGGCAGCCGTCTCCAGCCGCCGCCGCAGATCGCGCAGTGCCGCGGTGAAGGCGTCTTCCTCGTCCACCCGCGTCCCGGGGTCCTGGAGAATCCGCAGGAAGGACGCCAGGCTCCGCGCCATCGGACCTGGTTGAGCCCCCGCGTCGGTTTCCTCCGAGCGGACGTCGTCGAAGGCGAACAGCCACATCTGCCAGTCGGAGTGCAGTTGCACCAACTCCGCGTCGGCGTGCGGCGTCGTGCGGGAGGCCTGCCAGCCGATCTTCGATCGGCCGAAGCGGGTGCGTACAGCGGGGTCGGTGATGAGAGCGAAATCGTCGAGCCACCTCAACGAGGTGCGGTCGATCTCGTCGGCATCGGGATGGACCTGGTCGGGAAAGGGGCAGTGCAGCGGTGGGATCCTCAGCGCCGGTTTCATGACACCTTCCCGCCCGGCAACCACAACTGACCTGCTTTCAGGGGGTGTTGGTCCCTCCGGTCCTCGCCTGGGCGGCGGGCCGCCGCGCCGTGGTCCGCGTGATCTGGTCGGGATGACAAGGGCAAGGGCAAGGGCAAGGGCAAGGGCAAGGGCAAAGGCATGGGCGAGCGCTCGCGGATGCCTGATGGTGTCATGTGGCCGCTCCGTGGTCAGTGGTGGCGCGGCCGTGTCTGGGGCTGACGATCATCGGCATCTTGTCCGGCTTGGGTACGACCGCGGGCCTGGTGTGAATGGTGGTTCCGGGGGAGAGGTCGAGCCGGTGCCGGGCGGTGACGGCAGCCAGAGCGGTGATCAACTCCGCCCACGCGAAGGTGTCGCCGATGCACTTGTGGACGCCGGCGCTGAACGGGAGGAAACTGTCCCGCCGTACCGGCCGGCCGCCGGAAGGCCAGCGGTCGGGGTCCAGCCGGTCCGGGTCGGGGAAGACCTCGGGGTCGCGGTGCAGCGCGTAGAGGCTGTAGGCCACCTCGGCGCCCGCGGGCAGACGGATGCCGCCGAGGTTCACCGGGGCGGTGGCCCGCCTGATGAACAACAGGAAGGAGTGCAGCCGGGTGACCTCTTTGAGGAAGCGATCCGTGTAGTCCAGCGCGGCCACCTGCTCGGGCCCGACCGGCCCGAGACCCACGACCGCGTCGACCTCCTCCTCGATCCGTTCCCGGACGTCGGGATGACGAGCCAGCTCGTGGAAGGCCCAGGTCAAGGTGGTGGCGGTGGTCTCCACCCCGGCGTTCAGCATCGTCACCGCCTGGTCGCGGATCCACGAGTCGTCCATCGCCCTGCCCGTCGCCGGGTCACGCAGAGCGAGCAGGAGGGCGAGCAGATCCTGCCGGCCGCCGGGGTCGGCGCGGCGTTCGGCGATGATGCGGTCGATCGTGGCGTGCAGGGCGTCGGCCGCGGCGGCGAACCTGCGGTTCAGCGGAAGCGGTGCGTCCGACAGCGACGGTGGTAACACCGCGCGCAGGAGCGCGCCCTGGCCCACCACCCGCACCACGCGGGCGAGTTCGCGCGTACCGGCGCGGTCGAGGCCGTGGGAGAACAGCGCCTCGGTGAGGTTGGTGATCGCGAGGTGGTACATCGCCTCGTCGAGGTCGACGTGGTCGCGGGGATGCCAGGACTCGGCCAGTTCGCGGGCGTTGTCGCTCATGATCGTGACGTAGTCGCCCAGTTGGGTGCGGTGGAATCCCGGTTGCATCATCCGCCGGTCAACGCGGTGCCGTTCCCCCTCCGAGATCACCAATCCGTCACCGAAGACCGCGCCGGCGCGCTGGAAGATCGTGCCGCGCTCGAAGCTGCCGGCCTGGGTGACCAGGATCTGGTGGACCAGATCGGGGTCCGTCGCGAAGTACAGCGTCATCCGGCCCAGGCCGACACGGACCACCTTCCCCACCGTCCGTAAGCCGAGCACGAACTCCATCGGATCGCGCCAAAGCCGCCACGCATGTCCGAGCAGCGGTAGCCGGCCGGGCGCCAGCGGCGTTGCGGTTGCCGAACTCATGACGTGGCTCCTTCCGAGCGTCGGGGAAGGGCCGACCGCACCCCCCGAGCCACCTCGGAGATCTGCCCGATCAGCTCCACCCCAGGACGGACACGGCCAGGAAGGCAGCAGCGGAGCAGCGCCAATCGACACCCATCCGGCCGGGTCATAACGAACCCCTACGTACCCGGCTCGGATGACTGAACACCCTGAAGTGGCGTAAACCATCCGATCGTTGCTCTGGAACGGCCGCGCGAGCAGTTGGGCCGGCGGGCGGAGCGTGCCCGCTCGGCCCCTGCGGCATCGCTCTGGGAGCCGCAGAGTGTCGACCGGTTCGGCAGGCCGGGCTGGGGGAAACTGGCTGCCGGGGGACAACCGCCCGGCGAAAGAGGCCGCAGGATGACCATGGACGCTCAACCACCGCCCGTTCGGATTCTGGTATTCGGAGCCGCGCTGCGTGCCGGGTCCACCAACGCGCGGCTCGCCTCGCTGGCGTCGAGCCTGATCGCCGAGACCGGCGCCGAGGTCGACCTCGCCAGGATGCGGGATTTCGACATGCCGCTGTACGACGGGGATGTGGAGGATTCCGAAGGGCTGCCCGCCGGCGCCCTGGCCCTGTGCGAAAAGATCAATCGCTGCGATGCGTTCGTGATCTCGTCGCCCGAGTACAACGCCTCCGTCCCGGGACTGCTCAAGAACGCCATCGACTGGGTCTCCCGAGTACGGCCGCAGCCGTTCAAGACCAAGCACGCGCTGCTGGTCTCGTCCTCCCCGTCGATGATCGGCGGCAACCGCGGCCTGTGGGCGCTGCGGGTCCCGCTCGAACACCTGGGCACACGGGTCTACCCCGACATGTTCAGCCTGCCCCGTGCGTACGATGCCTTCACCGAGGACGGTCGACTCGCCCATCCCGGCTCCCAGGAGCGGCTCGCCGACACCGTCTGCGGGTTCATGCGGCTGGTGCGCGCCGATGTGGAGTTCGTGTGTCTGCGGCGCCGCTGGTACGAGTTCCCCGGCGATCGCACCGACGCGCCGGTCACCCACCGGAGCGAGGACTGACCCTCTTTCGCCACGCCGGGTCGGCGGCTCTCCGCCGACGCCGCCGCCCGCGTGGGCTTCACAACGCACACCCACGGCATGTCCAGAAATTCTTCACATCTCCTACAACCTTTCGCTCCCGTCCCCTGTCCCACCTCTGAGGGGCCACCAGGCCCCGCAGACGTGAACGAGCAAGGGGGGCACGGCCGTCGGCGAGCCGGGGGCCGCGTTCTTCCTACGAGGGGACGACTCATGCGCATACGCGCCTCTGTCGCTGTCATAACCGGCGCGCTGACCCTGTCCGCCGTCGCCGTCCCGGCCGCACAGGCCGACGGCGGGACCGGGGACACCAAGATCACCAAGGTTGTCGTCGACGGTGACAACAAGGTGGCCATCGGCACATCCGGACTGACCACCATCAAGGTCAGCGTGACGGCTACCGACAAATCTGGCATCAAGGGCGCCGATGCGTTCTCACTCGCCGGCCCGGGCTACGGCTTCGAGCTGACGGGCAAGCCCGCCTGCACCGCCGCGAACGCCACCACCTCGACCTGCACCGCCTCGGTCAGGATCGACCCGAGGACCGACTACCTCAGCAACTCCAACGCCGGAACCTGGTACGTCGACGCGTGGGTGGACGCCAAGGACGGCGACTTCGTATGGAAGGAGAAGGCCGGCTCCTTCTGGTTCCAGCGGGCCACCAAGTTCACGGTCAACGCCACGCCGGAGCCGGTGAGCAAGGGCAAGACCATCACCGTCACCGGCGCGCTCACCCGCGCCAACTGGGAGACGCTGAAGTTCGGCGGGTATGGCTCCCAGTCGGTGCAGCTGCAGTTCCGTAAGAAGAGCTCCAGCACCTACACCACGCTGAAGACCCTCAAGGCCGACTCGAAGGGCAACGTCAAGACCACGACCAAGGCCACGGTCGACGGCTACTACCGCTTCTCCTTCGCGGGCAACTCGTCTTCCGCGGCAGTCAGCGCCACGGGCGATTACGTCGACGTCCGATAGGAACGCGAGCCGCTCCCCGTACCCCCGGCAGGGGTGCGGGGAGCCGGCGGCGGTGCGGAACCAGTGCTCCTCCCGGGCGGCGCCCGTTGCGCGACGCGCACGCGAGGAGTCGATGTGCTCAGGAACGTGAGCAGGGGCCCGGAGCCGGGACAGTCCGAGTAAAGAGCGACTCCCGTGCGACGTTGGGGCCACTCGTGGGAGTTGTCCCGCTGATGGCTCAAGATCCACAGCGGCCGGATGGCAGGGCCGCCAGGGGTGCCGGAACCTGTCGCCGCGGGCCGGTCCCCGGCCTGCCACAGAGCCCCCTGACAGAAGGAGTCCCATGCGTGTCCTGTACGCGCGGCTGCTGCCGGTCCTGGCCGTGTTCGCGGCCGTGGCGGGCCTGGTCACCCTGGGTTTCGGACAGCCCTCCGCCGTCGCCTCCAGTGCCGCCGTCCCCCAGTCGTACGGCGCCGAGGTCCCCCAGCCGTACGGCGCCGAGGTCCGCGCGGCGGCCGCCCCCACCCCTCCCGTACCGGCCCCCGAGGCGCCGGCGCCCGGGAAGCCGACGCCTCCCCCCGTGCCCTCGACGAACCCCGTGCCCGCGCCGCCCCCGAGCGCCGACCCCTGCCAGTCGGTCAACGGGATCCCGGCGAGCACCGCCTGCTCCGGCGTGGCAAAGAATCAGGCGGCCAACGACAAGTGCCAGGTGGAGAACTTCCACAACTGCGCCCGGCCGATCACAGGCCAGGCGCAGGAGACCTGGCAGCAGAACCAGAACGCCCATGCCCAGGCGCAGCAGGAGTTCCACGCGGTTCGGCGGGAGCAGTCCGCCGCGAGCGGCACGGCGGAGCTGTGCCATTCCTCCTCCGGGATGCGGGACCGGCTGACCGACTCGAATGTGATCGTTCCCCCCTCCGAGTGGTGGGCCTGCTGATCAGTCCGCCGGGCCCGGCACTCCGTACCGGCTGGGCCCTTCCAGACCACAGCCCAGCGCTCCAGACAAGGAGATGTCCGTGTCACGACGCCTCGCGCGCCGCTGCATGACCGCCCTGCTCGGTGGCTCCCTCGTACTCGCCGCCCCGCCGCTGCCGGCCGCCGCGGCAGAGGAGGTCGCCGCGCCCATCGAGAACCCCGACGCCGCCGTGCCCGAGCTGACGACCGCGGCACCCGCGGCAAAGGCTCCCGACCGGTGGACGGGGGTGCAGGTCCAGCACTTCCCCAAAGCACTCGCGGGCCACCCCGACGGGCTCCAGGCGGTCTCCCTGAACTCCGCGGGACCGGGCACCCTGACGACCCGGCTGTGGCGGGTCCAAAAGGGCTCGAAGACCACCGTGACCTGGGACGACAGTCCCAGCACCCACGCCGACTGCAAGCAGAACGAGGTCGGTGACGGGCAACGCTACGAGGTGGTCGCACCCGGGCCGTCGGCCGGCCCTGCCGTGCCCGAGCAGTTCACCACCAAGGGCACGGACAAGGGCAGAGCGGCCTGGCAGTCGGGCCGTTCGTACTCCTTCACGGCCGAGGAGAACAACCCGAAGATCACCTTCGCCTCGAAGCAGCCGGACAAGGCGTCCAAGTGCGGCCCGCTGGTGACCCGGTTCCGTGCCCAGCAGGAGCCCGCGCCCGTACCGTACAAGGACAAGAAGCCCCAGCTTCCGATGCCCGAGGCGTACAAGAACCATGAGGCGGTCCCGCCCAAGGACGTCGTGACGGCATGCAACTCCGCCGACGCCTGCCGCTTCGAGAAGGACGAACGCTACTCCTTCCAGTACTACGACCGGCCGCGCATGGTGGGCCAGGCGTACATCAACTGCACCCGCAACGCCATCACCGACGAACGTCCGGTGGAGTGGCAGGAGTATCCCTACGACAACCTCACCCAGTACTTCGTGGCGGTGGAGAAGAAGCCCCTCAATCCGCGGCAGCCGCTCAACGAAAGCCTCAAGGAGATCGCCGTGCAGATCGGCGGCGGCTTCACCCGGGCCGACGGCAACCCGCTGGAGATGGCCACCACCAATCCCCTGCTGTGGAACCGCAAGGAACAGCGCAAGCTCGCCGTCACCGTCCAGCCCGGCGAGGTCAGCTGGGTCGAGGTACAGCCGGCCCGGGAGCGGCTCACCGGCACTCTGGTGAAGACCCCTGATCTGCGCCTGGACGTCACCGCGGATGCTCCGTCGGGTGCCTTCGGCGACCGCTTCTACCAGCGGACCGGACCGCTCAGCAAGGTCGAGTTGGCCCGCTGCGCCGACTCCCGCTACAACGTGCGGACCCCGGACGAGACGATCGGTGCCCCGACCCTGCGCGCCGGAATCCCGGTGACCGCACTGCTCCCGGTGGCCGCGCGTGCCTCGGACGCCGGGACCCGGGTCCGGCCGGTCACCCCGGTCGAGGAGTCCTGAACCCACTGACGTCGAGGAGTCCTGAACCCACTGACATCGAGGATTCCCGGACCCACTGACAAGGGCCGTGCGCCGAGCACGGTGAAGGGCGGCCGGATCAGATCCGGCCGCCCTTCACCCCCGTGTCGCGGGGGACGGATCAGCCGACTCGCCGCCAGGTCTTCCGGTTCGACTCCAGGACGTAGCGGCCGGTGGGCGTGCCCGTTCGGGGCGCGGGGGCGGTCCGTTGGAGGCTGCGGCGCTCCTCGTCGGGCTGGTTGGCCTCGGCCCCCTTGGGCCGCAGGGTCTGACACTTGTCAGGGTTGGTGAAGGTCTGTGCCACCACGGTGCTGGAGTTCACCGTGGAGGGGCCGTCCACGGCCACATTCCTGACCAGCTTGCCCGTGCCGTCCACCACGAGGTCCCCGGTGACGCGGGTCATCGCGTTCAGCGCACCGAACTGCAACTCGTCGTTGGCCTTGATGGTGAATGAGACCTCGGTCGTCTCGGTGTTGGTCATGCTCCAGGTGCGGTTCCAGGTGCCCTTGAACGCCGCGGTGAAGGCACCCTTCAGCGCGAGATGGATATTGCTCTTGGCGGCCACGGTGGTGCTGCCCGTCTCCGTCATCTGATCGGTGTTGGTGACCTGGTGCTCGACGGTGACGCTGTCCTTGGCAGTGCCCTCGACCTTGGTCTCCTGGTTGGGACCCTTGTCCTTGGGGGCGGTGTGATTCGTCGTGCCGGCCGTGGCGGTGGTCTCTTTGGTCGCGCTGGCCTTGTCGCTCTCCTCGTGCGTCTGCTGCGCCGAGACCGTGGCCGTGCCCGAACCGCTGACCTCGTTGTCGGTCGCCACCTCCCCCTCGATGGTGCCGCTGCCCGAGATCTCCCCACCGATGTTGTCGGTGCTGCCGGACTCCAGCGTCACCGTCCGCTTGATGGTCATCGGTTCACTGGTGCAGTTGATGGCGCCGTTGGCCACGGAGTGCACGGCGCTGGTGAATTCACGGGAGCGCTTCGGATCGAGCCGGAACGAGCAGCTGTGTCTCCCGGGCCGGCCGCACAGCTGTGTCACTTCCGACACCGCCCCGAGGGCCCGCTCCCCGTCGAAGGCCCGAGCCCTGGGCACCGGACCGGGAGGGCCGCCGCCGTCCCGCGCGGTGGCCACCGCGGGCGCGACGAGGGACAGGGTGAGAACGGACAGCGCGGGAACGACCAGTGCCGTACGGCGGACCAACTGCCGCCGGGCGGGGTGAAACGGTGCGGGGTGGGCCATGGAAGTCTCCTTGTCATCGCCCGGACCTGGGCGGCTGTCCTGACGGCACATCACACCGGTCGCGGGCAGACGTCACCGCGGGCATGTGCCCGTGGCGGTATCTCCATCGTCAGTGGCCCTTGCGCGCGTTGCGACCGCTGCTCCCGCCGACTACGCCAATCTGCCCTGCTGGTAGGGCATACGGGCGGCGCGCCGGGCACGGCGGATGTCGTTCCCCGGGTACCGGGTGGGCCCGTGCCACAGTGGCCCCGCTCTGTGGCGCCGGGCGTCACACCTTCAGCACAAGGAGTCAGGGTATGGCCAAGAAGAAGACCCGACTGCGGGTCAGGAACACGAGTGGACACGTCAAGAACGCGACGGCGAGAGTCGTCGCCACCCTTCACAGCATTCCCGACGGTGAGCCCCTCGAAGGCGAGGACATCGAGTTCTACACGGGCGACGGCGACGACTCCGTCGGTTCGGCACGGACCAACGACCGTGGTGAGGCGGAGCTCAACGCCGGCAACAACTACCTTCAGCCGCTGAAGTGGGGCAGGGCGCTGGAGGGCGGCGTCAGCGCCGAGTACTTCGGCAGCGCCGAGTATCAGTCCCACCCCCGGGTGAGGGCGACGATGGAACCGGGCGCCTAGAAGAAGCGATCGTGCCCGCAATGATCGCGACGGCGGCCTCGATGAGGTTGGAGGTGGTCGCGGCAGCGACCACCAACCCCTGTGGGTGAACCAGCGGCGTTCGTCCGCCACTTGTCATGGCTCGGGTTCCCCGCCGGGCGTCTGCTCGACGGCCGGCTCGGGTGCCGCGATGTCGGCCTGGGCGAAGAACTCGTCGGCCCCGGAGAAGAGCGGGGGCATCGGCCGAAAGACGCTCGGCCGATGCCCCGCAGCCGTCGCCCTGGAGCCGCTTACCGCCTGACTGTTCAGCACGGCGAGAACGTTCTTCAGCAGGGCACGCTTGTGTGATGACAGGGCCTCGAAGGTATCCGCGTGACGCGCTATCAGCTGACGCTGCAGGGCGGTCTCGGCCGCGTGCCAGTTGCTCAGCAGGCCCGACGACTGTTTGCAGCGCACGTCGGTCCGTGCCGTCTTCTTCTCCCGCTCGGTGATCGTGGGGCCTTCGAGGTTCCAGCGTGGATCACCGATCGCGGCCGACGGATCCGTATAGGGATGGCCGGCCTGGTTCATGCACGTTCTCCAGCGCTTTCGCGCTTGGGTGACGGTCGGGTCGTTCTCGGTCCTCACCAGAGTTTCGGCGCTCTGGTCGGCGAACCAGGGGAGGTCGGCCTCCGGTACACCGCGGGCGAGCAGGGAATCGGTGTGACGGTAGCAGCCGGGACTCAGGTCCGTCCCGTATAGCGCTGCCTCCTCCTCCGCGCTCAGGGCTTCGCCCCACCCCGTAGTGGCGCCGCTGTCCCGGCTGCCTTCCCCTTCCGGTAAGTGATAGCCGTAGAGAGCCGCCGCGCGGTCGTCCGCGACCCCGTACCGGCGGCTGTTGTCATAGGAGTCCGGCGGCTCGGGGCCGGTGTCCGGGAAATCGAGACTGACGTCACGGCCTTCGAGGCAGCGCTCGGTCAGCACCCGACGAGCCCGATCGTGCAGCCAGGTCTCGCGTGCGGTCCACTTGTACGTATCGAAAGGCAGCACCAGCTCCGAGGCGTGAGAGGTGCCCTCCCGAAGGGACGGGCCGGCAGCGCTGTGCTCCGGCCGCTGGTCGGGGTCGGAGCATGCGGCGAGTGCGGTGAGTGCAGCCGCGACAAGAGCGACAAGTGCGGTGATGTGTCGACGATCCACAACGCGTTCCTTCACTTCTGCCGAGGAGCCCGGGAACCGCTCATGGAGCGGACCCCGGGCTCATTGAAGCGGCGAACTGTCAGCGGCAACGGGCGAATTCGGCGGATGAAGCCCTGTTGTCCCCGATGGCGTTGTTGGCGAGGTATCCGTCATCGGCGCCGTCGGAAAAGCCCGAGCGGTCCCCCGTGTAGTTGGGGTCCTGGTAGAGGCACACCGACCCGCCGGTCCGGTTCTTCACCGAACTGGTCTCGTCGTTCATGTCATCGTCGGTGAGCCACCCATTTCCGTCCCTCCAGTGGTTCCCCCGGAAGTCGCTGTCGTTGTGCGTGATGTCACGCCAGTGGTTGGTGTTCCCCTGGTTGAAGTCATTGTTCTCGAAGAGGCAGAAGTTGGGTGCCACGCAGCTTCCCGCGAGGATCCGCGGGGCATCCGCCTGCGCGGTGGTGGTGAGGCTCAAAGGCAGCAGGAGTGCCACCACAGCGGGTACGAGAAGTCGAGCTTTGACATGCATGGAGTCTGTCCTTTCGGTTCGGTTGAGCTTGCGATCACGAGGTAGCGGTGCACTTCTCCCCGGGCTTTGCCGAGGTCTCGGCGCAACTGACCGGGGGACCGATCTGCCATGCGGCCCCCACTCCTACTCGATCCGCGCGGGGGCCGGCCCGGTCACCTCCCCATGTTCACGCCGCGGGCCGTCCCGTCTGTGTGCCCCGCCTTGCCTGGGGTACGGCGTACCTAGGGACCGCGAACTCCAGGAAGGACAATGAACTCCATGAGGAAACAAGGAGAGTTAGGGAACTTTCTGCGCTCGCGCCGAGCGAGAATCCGGCCCGAGGATGTCGGATTCGCCTCCGGATCGGGACAGCGCCGGGTGCCCGGTCTTCGGCGGGAAGAGCTGGCGCATCTGGCGGGTGTGAGCGTCGACTACTACATGCGACTTGAGCAGGGCCGTAACCACAGCGTCTCCGACGCGGTGCTCGGAGCCGTGGCGGACGCGCTCCGACTGGACCAGGACGAACGGGACCATCTGTTCCGGCTCGCCCGCCCCCACAACGTGGCCGGGAAAACGCTCGACGGCGACGGAGCGCGCCCGGAGATACAGCAGTTGCTGGACTGGATCAGCGCCCCGGCGCTCGTCATGGGACGCCGGATGGATGTCCTGGCCTGGAACCAGCCGGCGTGCGGGCTCATCACAGACTTCGGCCGACTGCCTGCGCGTGAACGCAATCTGCCGAGGCTTCATCTACTCGACACGACGATCGGCGGGCGCTATCCCGATCGCGACATGGTCGCCCGCGAGGTCGTGGGGCAGCTGCGGATCGCGGCCGGAGTCGTCCCCGACGATCCCGAACTGTGGGAGCTGGTCAATGAACTGAAGGCAGGCAGCGCGGAGTTCCGGCATCACTGGACGCAGCACACGGTGCGAACCAAGGCATACGGACTCAAGCGCATCGACCATCCGGAACTCGGCTCGCTCACCCTGTCGTACGAGATCACCCGCTTCCCCCAGGACGCGGAGCTGAGTCTGCTCGTCTATACGGCGGCTCCGGGGACGCCGGAGGACAAGGCGCTGCAAAGCCTGGCGGTTTAGAGGTGGCGCGGAAAGGGGTGCGGTCAGGGTCGGCGGTTCGGGCGTTCGTCCCAGCGGTGAGTCATCCATGCTTGCCGGATCAGGCTGCGCACGGTGATGACCGTGTCGGTGAGGTCGAAGAATGCGTTGACGACGGGGGCGCGCCGCTCGTAGCAGCGGGCGCGCCGGTGGAAGGCGTTCTGCCATGCATGGGTGCGTTCGACGGCCAGCGCTGACTGGCGTGGATGGGCGCCTTCTCGCCTTTGTGCGCGATGGGGCCGTGCGGGCGCGTTCGAGCTTTTCAGGCCCTGTTTGCCGCGGTCGACCGGGGAACGCCCGGCCACCTCACCGCCTCCTGGAGCTTCGGTGATGGAGCCGTCTACGGCGATCTGGTCGAGGACGAGACCGACGATCCGGTCGTAGGCGTTGAGGGCGATTTGCTTGAGTCGGGCGAAGACGCCCAGTCGTATCCATTGGTCGCGGCGGCTGCGGATCATGGTGGCCGAGCAGGTTGTGTCGGCGATCGCCTCGTAAGAACAGCCGAAGCGCAGGAGTTGCAGCATCTCGTCGAAGATGATCCGGTCGCTGATGCATCGGCGGTGGCAGCCAAGTGGATGATCCGGGTGGTATTCCGGGCGCTCAGGCAGCAGGACCGCGAATTGGTCCCAGAGCGGCTCGGTCAGCCATGATGGAAGCGTAGGCACGGGTCTTGTCGGTGATCACAGAGCGTCAGCAACTCCGTGATCAACGGGACCTGTGCCCGCTCGGCTACCTACCTTCCCAACCGCGCCTGTCCGCGCGGCCGAACGGCGTTGTCAAGCTTACGGTTACTTGCGCCATCCACTCCCGTGCCCGCCGTTTCCGGCGCTTCAGCCGGTCGTGTTCCCGACAGGCCCGGCGAACCAGGGTGGTCGACCTGCCCCCTCGACAACGCGCGTGCCGGCAATGGCTGAGGAACTCTTCCTACGGAGCCTCTGCGCACGGATGGCGAGAGCGTGGCCACTCAGATGCTGTTGGCGATGCGCTCGTGGTCCCGTTCGCCCTCGCGGGTCTGGATACCAGCGGCGAGCAGCTTGTGGGCGAGCTCGGTGACCTCATCGCCGAACGCCGCGAACAGACCCTCGTTCTCAACGGCGTACGCCGCATGAGGAATCGGCTGCGCGACCGCGTCGACCGCAGCCTTGGTAATGGGGATTACTTCTGGCCGCAGGCCGGCGATCCGTCGGGCGAGGGTGTCGACGAAGGAATCGAGTTCCGCGGCGGGCAGGGCACGGTTGATCAGACCGTACCGTTCCGCGAGCTCCGCGCCCACGAGTTCGGCGCCGAGGATGAGCTCCAGCGCGCGGGCCCTTCCAGCCAGGCGCGTCATGTTCACCGTGCCGCCGCCTCCGGGGAGGATCCCCATCAAGGACTCAGGCTGCGCCTGCCCCGACGTGCCGATCGCCGCGAATCGCATGTCCAGGTACATGAAGAACTCGTTGCCCGCGCCGCGTGCGAAGCCGGCGAGCTTGCCGATGGTGATCTGCGGCAGTGAGCGGACCTCCTCGCTCATCGCCTGGAGGATGTTCAGGCCCTCGGGGATGGCCGAGCCCGGTGCGGCCGCGATCGCGGCGCGAGTGGCTGCGGGCAGCGCGTCGGGGTCGGTGAGGTAGGCCATGTCACCGTGCGCAACGAAGAACTCCGGGTCGGCACTCTCGAAGACAATGACGCGGACGTCGGCGTCGTCCCGCACACGCGCGACGAATGCCCGGAGCGACGGCAGGAGGACCGCGTCCATCAGATTGAGCGGCGGGTGATCGATTGTCACCGTCGCGACCCCGTCCGAGACGTCGATCGTCAGGGCGGGAAGGTCTTCGTAGCTCATGAGGTGGCTCCATTTCGCGGTAAGGGACGGCCCGTGACCCGACCGGGCCGTCCGGCTGGGGACAGTCGCGAATCGCAGCATCACGACTGACACTGAGTATCAGGTTAGGAACCTGTGCTCGAAGAAGCAAATGAGTGTGTCGGAGTACACTCGTCCCCATGAGCGCAGCGCCAGTCGGTACCCGTGAGATCAGCCGCCACGCGGTGCGAGCAGAGCTGGCCCGCGTCGCGTTCAACCGGTTCTGCCTCACCGGCTTCAACCAGGTCACCTTCTCCGACCTCTCCGAAGCCGCCGGAGTGTCGCGGAGCACCTTCCTGCGCTACTTCGGCACCAAGGAAGACGTGGTCCTGTTCGTCTTCGACCCTGTCGGTGACGTCATCACTGACGCGCTCGATGCCGAGCGGGCCAACCAGGACGACTGGAGCAGGCTGCGCAACGCCATGGAGTCGGCCGTGACGTTCCTTGTACGCGACGTCCAGGAACTCGTGACGATCCTCGGCCTCATCGAGCAGACCCCAGCCCTGTGCGCACGCCTCCGCGAGAAGCAGACCGAATGGCGACCGGAGATCGTCGCCCGACTGCAGAAGACAACCCCCTCGACCGTCGGCTCATCGATCATCGCCAACGTTCGCGTAGCCGCGGCGCTCGAAATCCTGTGGATCGTCCTCGCGCAATGGAGTGCGAGCGACGGCCAAGAGGACCTTGGCAAACTGCTGGACGCTGCGTTCGCCGCCTTCTCGACCCCGACCTGCCAGCAGACGGACGCTCCGTCGTAAAGGGCCGCGGCGGCGGCTTCCTCGGCGGTGCCGAAGCAGCCGAAAGGAGTGGTTGACCCGGCGGCGGTGATCGCGTCGTCGGAATCCAGCCCCGGCCGCGAGTGCGGGAGTGTGCCGATCCGGCCGACGTGGACGGTGTCCACGCGCAGTCATGCGGGCCGGCGAGGCCCCCGCAGCGCCTGTCTGCGCGACCTCTTAGGTGTATTGCCGCACTCCGAGATCGCCGTGCCCGCGACGGCTCGACCAGCGCCGGGGGAGGGCTACGGGCGCGACGCACGCGCACCGGACGCGGCCTCGCCGCGCAGGCGACCGAGTGAGCCGCCGAGGTGTCCGTACCGCGGGGAAGGCGTCCGGCGCCGCCGGAGTCAGCCCGACTTCGGCGGCTTCTGCGTGTCGAAGGCGAAGACGGTGTTCTTGGCCGCGGTCACGATCAACGCACGCCCTACGACGGTCACGCGCGGGCTCGTGCCTTGCTCGCCCGTCAGACCGTCGGCCTGCGGATCTGTTGTCCACAGAGATCTGCCGTCGTGTGGCGACAGCGCGACCACCCGGCCGGTGGCCGAGCTGAAATACAGTGCGTCGGCTCCCGCCGTGGGGCCCGACGCGCCCTCCACGCCCGTCTGCCGCGACCACTTCGTCTTGCCGGTCGCGGGGTCGAGCGCCGTGACGAGACCGGTCTGCCCGCTCACGTAGACCGTGCCGTCCGCCATGCCGGGCGTCCCCGCGTATGTCTTCGCCAGCCGGGAGTATGTGACCTTCCGCGAGGCCGGGTCGACCCGCGCCACCCCGTCGTATCCGGCCAGCGCCGTTCCCTCCATATGTGCCAGAAGGAGTACGAGCTCGCCGTCGGCGACGCCCATCGGGACGGCGGGGCCGTTGACCGCGATGGGCCCGCTCAGTTTCCCCGAGGCGCGGTCGACCGGGTACAGAGTGGGGTGGCGCACCTCCAAGGCGTCCACCTCCGTATTCGTCGCGCACATAGCGAAGAGCTGTGGGCCCACTGGGACGGGAGCGCACTGTGTGCCTGAGGGGAACGGCGTCGTCCACGTGACCTCACCGCTGTGCGCGTCCCGGGCCTCGAAGCGGGAGTTGGAGGCGTCGACCGTCACGACGGCGGAGCCGACCACCAGGGCGTCCCGAGTCCGGCCCGTGACGGCCGTCGACTGGGCGCCGGACGGCACGGACCACAGCTCCTGGCCGGTGTTCGCGTCGATGGCCACCACCTCGCTCGGAGGGTCCTGTGGGGCGTCCTCGGCGGCGAAGCGGTAACCGAGCACCGTGTCGTCGGTGGCGCCCACCAGGTGCATGCCCTGGACGGGGACGCCCGGGCTCTTCGCCGTCCACACCCGCGAGCCGTCCTGGGCCCTGATACGGGTCGCGACAACACTGCCGCCCCCGCAGAACACCGCGTCGCCGCGCGCGACGCACCGCAGCTCGTCGGGGATGTCCTCGCGACCGCCCGGCACGGTCTCGCGCCACGGCTCGAAGCCCGCCGGAAGTGCGGCACCGGACGCCGCGACACCGGGCGCCGCAACGCTGTTGCGGCTGTCGTCGCCGTTGTTTCCTCCGACGCCGCCCGCCCGCAGCGCGGCGACTCCCCCGCCGATCGCCGCCACCGCGACCGCGGCGGCGAGCACAGTCCGCCATCGGCCGCGCAGACGGCGGCCGATGGGGGTGCCCGTGCTCCCTGTATCGGGACCGGCCGGTGCGGCGGTCGGGGCAGTCGGCGCCGGGCTGGCAGGCGCCGGGGTGGCAGGCGCCGCGAAGTTATGCTCGGTGATCATGTCGCGGGTGCGGCCCGCGCCGACTCCGTTCGTGTCGGTCCCGCCGACGTCGGCAGGCAGATCGCGCAGCAGCACCAGGAGTTCGTCCGCCGAGGGGCGCCCCCCGGGATCCTTGTCCAGGCACGGCTCGACGACCGCGCGCAAGGCCGCCGGCACCGAATCCAGCGACGGCTCCTCGTGCACCACCTGATACGCCGTCAGATAGGGGCTGTCCGCGTCGAAGGGCCCGTGGCCCGTCGCCGCGTACACCAGCAGTGTCCCCAGGGAGAAGACATCGGACCGCGGCCCCACACCACGCGGCGCCTGCAACTGTTCCGGCGACATGAAAGGCGGCGTGCCGATGACCCGTCCTGTCATCGTCAGCGTCTGCTGGTCCACGGCGCGCGAAATGCCGAAGTCGATGACGCGCGGGCCTTCGGGCGAGAGCACGACATTCGAGGGCTTCAGGTCACGGTGGACAACGCCCACCCGGTGGATGTCGCGCAGCGCCTCCGCCAGCCCGATGGCGAGCCTTCTCAGCTCCGGCCCGTTCAGCGGGCCCTTCGCGGCGATGTGCTGGGCGAGCGTGTGTCCCTCGATATAGGTCGTCGCCATCCACGGCTGCTCGGCCTCAGGGGCAGCGTCGACCACGGCGGCGGTGAACGCGCCGCTCACCCGCCTCGCGGCCGCCACCTCCTGCCGGAAGCGGATGCGGAACTCGTCGTCCCCCGCGAACTGCTGGTGGATCAGTTTGATCGCGACAGGTCGCCCCGAACTCGTACGGGCCAGAAAGACCGTGCCCATGCCACCCGAGCCGAGCCGCGCCTCAAGCGGATAACCGCCGATCTCAGCTGGATCGCCTACGCGCAGCGACACTCTTCCCCACCTCCCGTCCCCCGTGTACCACGGGCCCGCGTACCTGTCCTGCAACAAACTAGCCGAAGGGCTGTGGGGCAGACGGACCCGGGCAGCGCGGAGGCGGCGGAGCGGGGCGTACTTCAGGTTGGCCAGGTGGCCCGGAGGATCCGTTCGTACGGGTCTGCCGAGCCACCCACCGGTACGTCAGGCCGTGTTGGCGTCGCCTCGGCGGCGGAACCACCACAGACCGCCGCCGATGAGGGCGAGGACGACTACCACGAGGGCGGCGATCAGGACTGGACTCGATCCGTCGTCCTCCTTGTCGGCCGTCGCGGCTTCGGCGGGCGTGGCCGACTGCTTGTCCGTCGGTTCGCTCGCCGCCGGGCCGGCCGGCTCGGTCGTGCTCGGCTCCGCGGCCGGGCTGGGACTGGCCGGCTTTGCACCGGGCGCCGCGGGCTTGAGTTCAAGCATCGGCGCGGGGCTGCCGTGCTCGCCTTCCGCGGGCTCTTCCAGTTCGATCCATCGGTCGACGCGCCCGTCGCTGTAGGTCTGGAGCGTTTTGAAGGCCAGGGACTTGGCGTCCGGTAGCTGTCGCACGGTCACGGCGTAGGCGGCGTCCTTACCGACGGCGACCTGGGGGCCGCCCACGATGTAGCCCCGGTCCGTGGCTTCGAGCTTCCAGCCCGTGGGGCCCTCTTTGTAGGTGACGTCGGCCGGCGCGATGCCTTCGGGCAGGATCACCTCCAGCTTGGCGATCCGTGCCTTGTCGGACTCCGTCTCGGCGGTGAAGTTCAGGGCGACGTTCTCGGCGAGAGCGCGGGCGTCCTTCGCCTCGACTTCCACATGCGCCGACGCCGGAGCGGCGAGAGCGACGGAGGCGGCGAGAGCGAGGACGGTGATGGCGGACAGGCGTCGCGCGGTGTGCGGCGCGGTGAATCGGGACACGGGTAACTCCCATGATGGTGACGGGCGTACGGGCACGCGGCAGCGCGCCCCGAGGTCAGGTGGCCGGGACGGGTCCAGCCGGAGGACCTCGGCGCACCACCGCGTGCGCCAGTACCAGGGAGTTGTGCGGGGGTGACTGCGCCCGCGCTCCGACGGGTCGCAGAACGCGCGGCACGGTCGGCGGTACTCCTGCCGGGATCAGTCGTACGAGCACCTCGACGATCACATCGCCGAGGTGTTCTCCGGCCGCCCGGCACGCGGCGTCCGCTCGCTGCAGGCACCACGCCACCAGAAGGGCGGCCGCTATGTGCGCCGCGGTCATCGAGGTTCCGTGGTGCCCCGAGTGCCCTACCTCGTGGGCGTCGAGCGCCGCGTCATGGCCGGTCATCATGTGCGGATCAGTCGCCTGGTGCCCACCCGCCCGCGCGAGCCAGAAGTGCAGGGCGGTCTGTGTGGCTCCGGTGGCCGACATCACGGCGGGCAACGACCTGGGCCTGCGGACGGCAGGCATGGTCAGGAGGAAGAGCAGGACGAGCGCGACCGGGACGCTCCGCCAGGGCACTGGATGCCCTGAAGCCAGATGGTGTCCGGTGACGGCCAGCCCGGTACTCACCAGGGCGAACACCGCGGCGCGGACAGCCGCGACCGGCGCACCGGCCGGCGGGTCCGAGCCGGCCCGGCGCGCAGCGCGCAATCCGCTCGTCCACGACATGGCGGCCCCATCATGCGGCATGACCACCGGCTGCGGGTACGGACTTCCGGTATGTCATACGGCGTCCGGGACACGGATCGCTTCTCGGCCACAACTCAAGCCCGTCACACGCCGGCCCGCTCTCCCGGCGGCGTTCCCGCCCAGGCGTCCCACTGGTGGCTGAGGGCCTTCCCGCGAGCGGACACACCTACGATGTGTTCATGCCCGGACGCGCAGAACCCTCACCAGCAAGCGACGCGCATCAGCACACGCCCGGCGTCCGTGAGCTCGCCGCGGCGGCGTCGGTCTTCTCCCTGCTCGCCGACCCCACGCGGCTGCATCTGGTGTGGCTGCTGACCCGTGGTGAGTCGGATGTGACCGCGCTGGCGGAGGCGTGCGGGGCGGCGCGGCCCGCGGTGAGTCAGCATCTGGCCAAGTTGCGGCTGGCGGAGCTGGTGCGGGCGCGCAAGGACGGCCGTCATGTCGTCTACGCGCTCACGGACGGACACCTGCGCCGCCTGGTCGTTGAAGCGATCAGTCATGCGAACCACCAGGTCACCGGCGAACCCTGGCACGACTGAGCACTCCCGCGGATTTCCTCCTGGCCGGATCCGGGTCTAACGTGTGCATGGATGCGCACACGTGCACTAGATTGACGAGCGTATCCCGACAGCCGGTCTAGGGAGCACGTCGCATGCTCGTTGTGCTGCGCAACCGCACGTATCGGCATCTCTTCACGGCCCAGGTCATCGCGCTCGTTGGAACCGGTCTCGCCACGGTGGCCCTGAGCCTGCTCGCCTACGACATGGCCGGCGCGGACGCGTCCGCCGTCCTCGGCACGGCCCTGGCGATCAAGATGGTCGCGTACGTGGGCGTCGCCCCGGTCGTCGGCGCGTTCGCCGACCGGATACCGCGCCGTGCGCTGCTGGTGTCGATGGACGTGACCCGAGCCGGTGTGGCGCTCTCCCTGCCCTTCGTCACCCAGGTCTGGCAGGTCTACGTCCTGGTCTTCCTGCTGCAATGCGCCTCGGCGGCCTTCACTCCGGCGTTCCAGGCGACGATTCCGGACGTCCTTCCCGAGGAGCGCGACTACACCCGCGCGCTGTCTCTGTCGCGGCTGGCGTACGACCTGGAGAGCCTGTTCAGCCCGGCGCTGGCCGCCGCGCTGCTGACCGTGATCTCCTACAACTGGCTGTTCGCCGGCACCACGGTGGGCTTTCTCGCCTCGGGGGCACTGGTGGTCTCGGTGCTGCTGCCCCGGCCGACGCCGGTCGAACGCGGTGGTGGCGTGTACGCGAAGGCGTCCTTCGGTACGCGGCTGTTCCTCGCCACCCCCAGACTCCGTGCCCTGCTGGCGCTGGACCTGGCGGTCGCGGCGGGCGGCGCCATGGTCATCGTCAACACGGTGGTGCTGGTGCGCGACAACCTGGACCGGACCGTCGGCGACGTCTCGCTGGCGCTGGGCGCCTACGGAGCCTGATCCATGATCGCCGCGCTGTCGCTGCCGCGAGTACTCGACCGCGTCAATGACCGTACGGTGATGCTGCCCGCGGCCTTCATCCTGACCGGGGTGCTGATCGCCCTTGCCTTCGGTACCACCGCTGCTCCCGGTCTCTGGGCCTGGCCCGCCCTGTTGGCCGCCTGGACGGTGCTGGGCGCCACGTCCTCCGCGATCCTGACTCCCAGTGGACGGCTCCTGCGACGCTCCGCCACGGCCGCCGATCTTCCGGCCGCCTTCGCCGCACAGTTCTCACTGACACACAGCTGCTGGCTGCTCACCTACCCACTCGCGGGCTGGCTGGCGTCAAAGGGGGGCATGCCCATCGCGACCGCCGCACTGGCCGCTGTCGCGCTCTCCGCCGCCGTCACCGCACGGGTCATCTGGCCGCGCGAAGACCCCGACCAGCTCGACCACCTGCACGACGAACTCCCCGCAGAGCATCCGCATGTACGGGACGCGATCCCCACCCGTGACGGATGGTGGCACGGCCACGACTACCGCATCGATTCCCTGCACAGCCGCTGGCCCTCACCCCGCCGGGCCTCCGAGAGCGTCTGACCGCCGGGTTCCACGGAGGCCCCGGGAGATCAGTCTTCGAGTTCTCGCCGGACGCGGCGGGAGGGGGCGAAGGTGTAGAGGTCGAGGATCTCGGGCGGGTCGGCGAGTCCGGGGCCACCGTTCTTCACCCAGGTGGTGATGTCCGCGACGGCGTCGAGGTCGTTGACCAGGCCGAGCCAGACCGGGCGGCCACCGGCCCGGCGTCCCTCGGCGGAGGGCTGGATGACAACGACATTGGCCTGTTCGCAGGCGTCCAGGCAGTCGGTACGCCGTACGGAGGCCACGTCCGCCAACGACGCGCGCAGATCGGCCAGTTGAGCGACATGGTCAAGATGCGGGACTTTGGGGGTGCCGCAGCAACAGCCCCGGCAGACGGTCACGGTGGGACGCGCCGCCCCCGGCGGGCTGGCGGCCTTCCGGCTACGGCGGCTCATCGCGCGTCTTCCGTACCGGCGGGTGTGGCGGCGCGGCGCCAGGCCGCGTCGCGGAGCAGACGCAGGCCGTTGAGGCCCACGATGACGGTCGAGCCCTCGTGCCCCAGGACGCCGAGCGGCAGGGGCAGATGGCCGACGAGGTCCCAGATGACCAGGCCGGAGATGAACACCCCGGCGATGACCAGGTTCTGGATCACCAGGCGGCGGGCCGCGCGGGAGAGTGCGACGACGGCCGGCACGGTGGCGAGTTCGTCGCGGACGATGACGGCGTCGGCGGTCTCCAGGGCGAGATCGGAGCCGGCCCGGCCCATGGCGAGTCCGGTATGGGCCGCCGCCAGTGCGGGGGCGTCGTTGACGCCGTCGCCGACCACCAGCACCTTGCGGCCGGCCGCCTCCGCCTCCCGTACGGCCGCGACCTTGTCCTGTGGGAGCAGTCCGGCGCGGACGTCCGTGATCCCGGCCTCCGCGGCGAGGCGGGCGGCGGCTCGCGGGTTGTCGCCGGTGAGCAGGGTGGGGGCGGTGCCGGTCAGAGTGGTGAGAGCGGCGACGGTGGCGGCGGCGTCGGGGCGCAGCCGGTCCGCGATGCCCAGCACCCCGAGGGGGACACCGTCGCACTGGACGAGGACCGCGGTGCGGCCACCGTCCTCCAATTCACCCACGGCCAGAAGCACATCCGGGTCGGCCGTGTCGGAGTCGGCTTCCGTGAGGAGACGCGCGGGCGCGCCGACGGCGACCGTACGGCCGTCGACGACGGCGGTGACTCCGACGCCGGGGGAGGAGGAGAAGTCCCCTACGTCCGGGAGGACAAGGCCCCGTTCCCGCGCGGCGGTCACGATCGCGCGGGCGAGCGGGTGCTCGCTGGGATGCTCGGCCGCCGCCGCCAGGCTCAGCAGTCCGTCCTCGGTCAGCCCGTTCTCGGCCAGTCCGGCACCGGGCAGTCCGGCACCGGGCAGGGGACGGATGTCGGTGACACGGGGGGTGCCTTCGGTGAGTGTGCCCGTCTTGTCGAGAGCGACGGCGTCGATCTGGCCGAGCCGTTCCATGACCACGGCGGACTTGACCAGTACGCCATGGCGTCCCGCGTTGGCGATGGCGGACAGCAGCGGCGGCATCGTGGCCAGCACCACGGCGCACGGAGATGCCACGATCATGAACGTCATCGCCCGCAGGAGCGCGTCGGTCAGGCTCGCGCCGAAGGCCAGGGGTACGCCGAAGACCGCGAGGGTGGCGAGGACGATACCGACCGAGTACCGCTGCTCGACCTTCTCGATGAACAGCTGGGTCGGCGCCTTGGTCTCGGAGGCTTCCTCGACCATCGCGACGATCCGGGCGATCACCGAGTCGGACGCGTCGCGCTCGACCTTCACCCGAAGCGAGCCGGTGCCGTTGAGGGTCCCGGCGAACACCTCGTCCCCGGACTCCTTGGCCACCGGCAGCGGTTCACCGGTGATGGTCGCCTGATCCACCTCACTGGCGCCGTCCAGTACCCGGCCATCGGCGCCGACCCGCTCACCGGGCCGGATCAGGAGGGTGTCGCCGACCACGAGGTCCGCCGTGGCGACGGTCTCCTCCCCGCCGTCGTCCAGCAGCCGGGTCGCGGTCGCGGGCGCGAGATCGAGCAGGCCGCGCACGGAGTCCGCGGTACGGGCGGTGGCCAGCGCCTCCAGCGCGCCGGACGTGGCGAAGATGACGATCAGCAGCGCGCCGTCCATCACCTGGCCGATCGAGGCCGCTCCGATCGCCGCGACGATCATCAGCAGATCGACATCGAGGGTCTTCTCCCGCAGCGCCTGGAGCCCCGCCCAGGCGGGCTCCCATCCGCCGGTCGCATAGGCGAGCGCGTAGAGCGGCACCCAGGCCCATGCCGGGGCGCCGGTCAGTTGCAGGGGCAGCGCGATCAGGAAGAGGACCAGCGCCGCGGTCGCCCAGCGGGCCTCGGGCAGTGCGAACACGCGCGTACGACGCCGGGGAGCGGCGGCACCCCGCCCGGCCGTGACCGAGGCAGCGGGGTCGGTGAGCGTGGAGGACATGGAGGCGGATTCCTTCGGCAGCGGACGGCACGGAGCAGCGCATCCACCATACAAGAAAGAATGAACATGTCTTCATTTGTAGTCGGTGTCTCGCTGTTACTCACGATGCGTACCTAATACATGCTCGCGTGCGCGCATGTGCACATAATGGAGCGAGTGGGCAGTGTCCAACCCGCCTGCCCTGTACGCGAGGTCCGGAAGGTGTGAGTTGCCGTGAGCGAGACAAGCGCACCCCGGGAACCGCACGACCATGACCACGGAGGCCACGGACATGATCACGGTTCGGGCCGATGGGCGAGGATCAAGCATGGTGTCGCACATGTCGTGACCCCGCACAGTCACGAAGCCGCGGACAAGGTCGACCCGGCGATGGAGTCCTCGGCTCAGGGCGTGCGTACTCTGTGGATCTCGCTCGCCGTGCTGGGCGTCACGACGGTGCTGCAGGCCGTGGTGGTGGTCGTGTCCGGATCGGTCGCCCTGCTGGGGGACACGGTCCACAACGCGGCCGACGCGCTGACCGCCGTGCCGCTGGGCATCGCCTTCGTCCTCGGACGGCGGGTGGCGACCCGCAGGTTCACCTACGGCTATGGCCGGGCCGAGGACATCGCGGGCATCGTCATCCTGCTCACCATCACCGCGTCCGCCGTGCTCGCGGCCTGCACCTCGGTGGACCGGCTGCTGCATCCCCGTCAGATCCTCTACCTACCGGCGGTCGCGGCAGCGGCGGTCATCGGGTTCATCGGCAATGAGTGGGTGGCTCGCTACCGGATCAACACCGGCCGGAAGATCGGGTCGGCGGCGCTGGTCGCCGACGGTCTGCATGCCCGCACCGACGGCTTCACCTCGCTGGCCGTCCTGTTGGGCGTCGGCGGGGCCGCGATCGGCTGGCCCCTCGCCGACCCCATCGTCGGCCTGCTGATCACCCTCGCCATCCTCGCGGTCCTCAGGGACGCCGCGAAGGAGATCTTCCGCCGCCTCATGGACGCCGTCGATCCCGCCCTGGTCGACCGCGCCGAGGAGGCGTTGCGCGCCGTGCCCGGCGTGGTGGAGGTCGGCGAGCTGAGGATGCGGTGGATCGGCCACCAACTGCGAGCGGAGGCGGCTGTCGTCATCGACGGTTCCCTGAGCCTGTCGGCCGCTCATCAAGTAGCCGTCGACGCCGAGCACGCCCTGCTGCACGCCGTCCCCCGCCTGACGGCCGCCCTGATCCACCCCGACCCGACCTGTACGGACGGGGAGGACCCGCACGCCACTCTCGCCCACCACGGCAGGGCGGGGTGATCGCGGCCCTGCGTACCCGCCGCTGACGGTCACTGCCCTGTACGGTCCGCCGCGGTACGCGTGGCTTTGTTCACCCGAATCATGGGCAGCACCGCTTTCTACCGCTTTCTCCGCGCCACCGGCACCTCGCAGGGGGCCACCGAGCTCGCGTGACAGAGGAATCCGGCGCGGAGCCGGTGCCGGATGGTGCCGAGAGTCACCGCCGTCGTTCGTCTCTACGATGTTGGCGTCGGCCATCAATTCGGTGGCCAGGCAGGGGTTGAGACCACCGGGGGAGTGTCTTCGAGGTCCCGTCCGCGCGGCGCTGTGTGGTGCGCACGCTTCCTAGGGCAGTGCGGGAGGGGCGGGCTCCGTCGTACCGCGCCGCGCCACGAACACGAACTCCCTGCCCGGTCGGTCGGGTGCGTCGCGTACGTCCTCGACGACGAAGCCGTGCTCGTGCAAGTCCCGTTCGATCTCCGTACGTTCGCGGAAGCGCAGTGTCGATTCCGAGGTCAGTACGTCCCCGTCCGCGGCGAACACGTGCGTACCCCGGAAGCTCACCAGCGGCAGGCTCACGTCCGTCAATTCGGCCCAGGTCTCGACGTGGCCGACGCCCGGGATGTCCGTCACGCGGTACGTGGTCTCGCGCGTCCACTCCGCCCACTCCTCCCACACGCGCCGCGCCGGATCGCGCGTCTCGAAGACAAGCCGCCCGCCGGGCCGCAGCGCCGCGTACGCGCCGCGCAGTGTCGTATGCCACGCCTGGGGATCGGCGATCGCCTGGGCGACGTTCCCGGTCATCGTCACCAGGTCGGTCCGCATGGGCGGCAGGTCCCCCGCGTCGCCGTCGAGCCAGCGCACCCGCTCCGCGCCCGGTTTGCCGCGCGCGACGTCGACGGACGCCCGCGCGGGATCGATTCCGGTGACCGTCATCCCGCGCTCGGCGAGCAGCAGTGCGAACACGCCCGTACCGCACCCGATGTCCAGCACGGACCGTGCGCCGAACTCCTCCGCCATCGCGAGATACGCGTCGAGATCGCCGCGGTCCGGATCGAGTGGGTCGTAGATGGCGGCGAGGCGCGGATGCCCGAAAGATGCGTCAACCATGGAGGCGAACGTAGATGACCCGAGCCCGTGCGGCCACCGCATTTTCGGGTGACGGCGCCGGGCGGGCGCGGCGTGTCCGCCGGGAGTCCGCGATCCGGCGCGAACCGCGGACTCTCAAGGCGGCGCGCTCCGGCGGGGAGCGCACCGCCGGTCAGCCGGTTGCCCGCGATTCCAGCATTCCCCTGGCCTCGGCGACCACGGCTGGGTCGGTGACGAAGTACGTGTCCTGCTCGGCGGAGGCGCTGGAGGCGCCGAGGGGGATCCACGCACCCCCGCGCCGGGGTTCGGCGCGGCGCTTGGCGGAGAGGTGGACGGCGGCGACACCGGTGGCGGTCAGGGCCGGGATGTCGGCGGGGCGCACCCCGCCGCCCGCCATCACCTGCACGCCGGGCGCGGCCTCGACCATGGCGGCGAGCGCGGCGAGTCCTTCTCCGGCGGCCGGGGCGCCGCCGGAGGTGAGCACCCGGGTGAACCCCAGGGCGGGCAGCAGCGCGGCGGTGGCGACCGGGTCCGCGGACACGTCGATCGCGCGGTGCAGGGTCACCTCGACGGGGCGCCCCGCGTCATGAGCCGCCGCGGCGAGGCGGGTGACGGCGTCGATGTCGAGGCCACCGTCGGCGGTGAGCGCGCCGATGACCACGCCGGAGGCGCCGGAGGCGATCACGGACCGCACCTCGGCGACCATCAGGGCGATCTCCTCGGCGTCGTGGACGAAGTCGCCCGGCCGGCAGCGGACCAGGGCCTGCACCGGCAGGCCCACGGCGGCGACCGCCTCGACGAGGGCGGCCGACGGGGTCAGACCGCCCAGTTCCAGGCCGGTGCAGAGTTCGACGCGATCGGCTCGGTGGTCGAGGGCGACACGGGCACCGGCCGGCGAGGTGACGGCGATCTCCAGTGCGGGCCGGCGGCCCGGTCCGGCCGGTCCGGGCCGCCCGAGTCCGGCGATCTCGTCGGCCGCCACCGGTGCCGGAGCTCGGTCCGCACCGGCGGCGCGGGGCGGGCTGGGAGGCCGGGGGGTGTGGTCGGTCATTCGTCGTCCCCGGTGAGCGGCTGGTCGGAGGCCGGGATGATACGGGCCGTCAGGTCCGGGTCGGCCATGTCGCGGTCGAAGGGGAACATCGGGCGGCGGATGCGACGGTGGCCGAGGCGCACCAGGTCCTGGTCGACACCGCCGGGAGTGAGGGCCATCTTCCAGCCGACCGACATGTCGAACAGCTCGGGCTCCAGGTAGCCGATCTTGACGATCACGATGTCGGCGGAGCGCGGGTCGAGGTCGAGGTCGGTGAAGTCGTGCTCGTGGTGGTACGGCTTGCGCAGCCTGGTGAGGATCGCGTACACGCTGCCGGTCCGGATGACGACCTCGGTCTCGGCGTCCCGGTCGCCGTGCCGGATCGCGTGGACCACACCGGTGAGGGTGACGGGGCCGGCGTGCCGGTCGTCGACCTCGGCGCCGGCGGTGACGGTGACGGTGGCGCCGACCCCGGCGGCGACGGCGGTCTCGACAGCGGCGGGGCCGGGTACGGAGGCGTAGATGACGGTCGGCCCGTCCTCCCGCTGGAACTCGGGGCGCTCCAGCAGCCGGGTCAGGCCCCAGGTGACGTCACCGGCGCCGCCCGCGGTGGGGTTGTCGCCGGTGTCGCTGATGAAGTACGGCCGCTGGTCGGAGGCGAGGGCTTCGTCGAGAAGTCCGTCGTAGGTGCCGGTCCGGGCGACGAAGTCGAAGTCGTGGCGGGCGTTCCAGAAGCCCCGGGCGAGTCGTTCCGCCCCGGCCGAGACCGCCGCCGCGTCGTCGCCGGTGACGACCACGACGGCGCGGTTGCGGGGTTCGTCGGCCCAGGCGTAGCCGACCCAGATGGCGGCATCCGTCACGCCGTCGGTGGCCTCGATCTCGTCGATCGCCGCATACACGCTCTTCGCGGGTTCGATCCGGGTGGAGGTCTGCTCGCCGGCCAGCAGCACCGGGACCGGCACCCATGCCTTGACCGGGCGGGGGGCGCCGGACGCCAGCAGGTCGACCAGGTTGCGGACGGCACGCTCCTTGGTCTCCATGTGGTCCTCGTGCGGGGCCATCCGGTAGCAGGTGATCAGGTCGCTGCGGTGGGCGAGTTCGCGGGAGACGTTGCCGTGCAGGTCCATCGAGGTGGAGACGATCACGTCGGGGCCGACGGTGGCGCGGATCCGCGCCAGCAGCACGGCCTCGGCGTCGTCGATCCCCTCCACGGTCATGGCGCCGTGGATGTCGTACCAGAGGCCGTCCAACCGGGGCAGCGCGGCGACGCGCTCGATGAGCTCGTCGGTGAGCCCGGTCCAGGCGGCGGCGGTGACGGTACCGCCGGGCAGTGACTTGCCGACCAGCGCGCCGTGCCACTCGGCGGCCTCACGCAGTTCCTCGCCGGGGGCGAGGAAGGGGTACCGGTCGAAGATCTCGGCGCCGCGTGCGGGGTGGAAGGCGGGGGCTTCGGTGCGAGCCGGGGAGAAGGTGGAGGACTCGATGCCGAGCCCGGCGACGGCGATGACCGGGCGGGCGGCGGGGGTGCGGGTGTGCGACATAGCTCCTCGGACGGGGTGTGGTGCGTGAGGCTCGTTCCGCGGCCCGCCACGGGGGGCGTGCCGCGGACTTCGATACCCGGGCGGGTGCGGGGACTTCGGGAGCGCCCCTGGACAAGGCCCCTGGGCAAGCCCCCTGGACAAGGCCCCTGGGCTCAGCGTTCGGGCGCGGGGGCCGGGAATCGGTGGATCGTCCGGGAGCCGTGGTACGGGCCATGGCTCCCGGACGGTTGCTTCGTCGTGCGCAGGGACTAATTTCCGCGACAGTGAGGCTTTTTGCAGCGGCGTCAGATCCTTTCGCGGCCCGTGCCGGTGTGCTGCCGGTCGGCGCCGGGGGTGGCGCGGCCGATGTCGCCGAGGGCGCGGGTCAGGGCGAGCCGCAGGGCGAAGAGTCCGGCGCCGACCAGACCGGCGTCGGCGCCGAGACTGGCCCGCTCGATGGTGAGGTGTTCGGTCACCAGCGGGTGGCAGCTCTCGTAGAGCTTGCTGCGTACCGCGGCGACGAACGGTTCGAGGGTGGACAGGATGCCGCCGAGGTAGACGGCGTCAGGGTTGAAGAAGTTGACGTTCGCGGCGAGCACTTGGCCGAGGTGGTCGCCGGCCCTGCGGACGGCGCGGGTGGCCTCCGGGTCGGCGTCGGTGGCGAGCCGTACCACGTCCTCGGGGCTGGCGACGTCGAGACCGCGTTCGCGCAGGATGCGGACGAGCGCGGCGCCGGACGCCACGGTCTCCAGGCAACCGGTGTTGCCACAGGAGCAGGGGATGTCGGCCCCGCCGTCGATGCGGATGTGGGTGATGTCGCCGGCGGCTCCGGTGGCGCCCCGGTAGAGGCGGCCGTCGGCGATGACGCCGGCACCGATCGCCGAGCCGATCTTCACCATGATCGACTGCTGGTGCTCGGAGCGCCTGGCGCTCTGCTCGCCGACCGCCATGCAGTTGGCGTCGTTGTCGACGGCGACCGGGATCCCGAAGCGCTCCTCCAGCCAAGGGCCCACCGGGAAGCGGTTCCAGCCGAGCATCCGGGACGGCAGGACGACGGCGCCGGAGGCGACGTCCACCGGTCCGGGCAGGGAGAGCCCGACGCCCCGCAGCCGGTCACGTCCACGCCGCTCGGCGAGGGATTCCAGGTGCTCGACGAGCCTCGGCAGGGCGGCCTCGGGACCGTCGGAGACCTCGAACGGGACGTTGGTGACATCACGGACATCACCGCCCGGGAGCACCACACCGATCCGGGCATGGCGGCCGCCGACGTCGGCGGCGACCGCGTACTCGTCGTTGCTGCCCGCCCTGAGGACCCTGCGGGGGCGGCCGCCGGTGGAGGACTGGGTGCCCTCTTCGGCGATGAGTCCGCGCTCGACCAGCTGGGCCACGGTGAGGGAGATGGTGGAGGCGGCCGTGCCGAGGATTTCCGCGAGTTCGGCGCGGGACGACGCCTCGCCCGACGCGACGAGTTCGAGGACCCGTGTGGCGAGGGTGGTCGAGCCCTTCTGGGACACGCTCTTGGGGGTCTTGCGGTCCCGAGCACTTATTTCAGTCATGTACGAAGTAACTTCCGCAACGGTGGGTGTGACGGAGACAGTACGCCCGCCCGGACGGGTGGGGAACAGCCTCACGAAGAAAGTGGAGAACGTCGACGCGAGTGAAATCGCCTCAAATCGCTACATAGACACCTCCTGAGACAGCTGGAGCGGATGGGCGTGACGTTATCGAGATCGTGGAAACTTACTTTTTACTAATTCTTGTTTGTTTGTTCGTCCCGTCCGTCGTTGACTGTCGCCGTACGCAGCGCCGACCCCGCGGCGCCGACCCGGTCTCCCGGGACGTATGCGGGTCCTTTCACTCTGAGGAGAGTCATGTTCCTTGCTTACACGGCCGTCGGCCGCCGCTGGGCCCTCGTCGCGGGTGCCGCCGTCACCACCGGCGCGCTGCTCACCGGCTGTTCAGGCGGATCGTCGTCCTCCGGCTCGGCGTCGTCCGACACCATCAACTACGCCCTCCCGGCGAACTTCACGCCGAACTGGATCCTCCCGGTCGGCACCGCCTCGCACCTGAACACCAACAACTCCTCCATATCCCAGGCCGTCTGGGAGCCGCTGATCGCGTACGACGGCTCCACCGGCAAGGTCGGATGGAACAAGGACAACTCGCTGGCCACCGACGCGAAGTTCGCCGCGGACAGCAAGAGCGTGACGATCACCCTCGGCGATCGTCACTGGAGCGACGGCAAGCAGATCACCTCACGCGACGTGGAGTTCTGGTTCTCTCTGGTCAAGGCCAACAAGGAGGACTGGGCAAGCTTCAGCCCGGGCAAGGCGCCGGACAACTGGACCTCCTTCAAGACGATCGACGACACGCACTTCACGATCACTTTCGACAAGGCGTACAACCAGGAGTGGATGCTCGCCAACGAGCTGAGCATGATCCGCCCGATGCCGCAGCACGTCTGGGACAAGACCGGCGACTCCGGCGCCGTCTCCGACCTGGACCGCACCGCCGCCGGCGCCAAGAAGGTCTGGACGTATCTCAACAACGCCGCCAAGAAGATCTCCGGCTACGCGACCGACCCGTTGTGGAAGACGGTCAGCGGCCCGTACACCATCAAGTCGTTCTCCACCGCGGGCAAGGTCGAGCTGACCGCCAACGCAAAGTACGACGGCGGGGGCAAGGCCAACATCAAGAACGTCAATCTGCTGCCCTTCACCACGGCCGACGCCGAGGCGAACGCCCTGCGCGCCGGCACCGTCGACTACGGCTACATCAACGCCACCGACCTGAGCCAGGAGTCGTCCTTCAAGGCCAAGGGCTACTCGGTGAAGCCATGGACCGGCTGGGCGATCACCTACATGCCGTACAACTTCAACAACCCGACCATGGGCCCGGTGTTCAAGCAGCTGTACGCCCGCCAGGCGATCCAGATGTCGGTGGACCAGGCCACCCTCTCCAAGGTGGTCTTCAACGGCACCGCCGTCCCCACCTACGGACCGATCCCGCAGGGTCAGGACTCGTCCTTCGTCTCCCCGGAGCAGAAGACCAACCCGTACCCGTTCGACACGGCCAAGGCCAAGAAGCTCCTCACCGACCACGGTTGGACGGAACAGGCCGGCACCATGGTGTGCACCAGCCCCGGCACCGGCGACAGCCAGTGCGGCGCGGGCGTCGACAAGGGCACCAAGTTCGAGATGCAGGTGCTCTCCCAGTCCGGCTCGACCGTGACCGACAACATGATGAGCGCGCTGCAGTCGTCGTTCGCGAAGACCGGCATCACGTTCAGCATCAAGACCGCCCCGGTCAACTCCGTACTGTCGCAGTCCGGCCAGTGCACCGCCGGCGAGTCGAGCTGCACATGGCAGCTGTCCTTCTTCGGCACCGCGGGCAGCTGGTACTTCCCCGCCTACCCGAGCGGTGACTCGCTCTTCGCCACCGGTGGCGGTTCCAACTTCGGCAGCTACTCCAACGCCGAGGTCGACAAGCTGATCACCGAAACCACCACGTCCTCCTCGAACGAGGCGGTGCAGAAGTACAGCGCCGCGCTCGCCAAGGACCTCCCCGTGATCTGGCTGCCGGAGCCCGACTACCAGATCTCCGTGGTCAAGGACGGTCTCGGCGGCTTCGCCCAGGACTCCCTCGCCAACTTCCACCCCGCCATGTGGAAGTGGACCAAGTAAGCCCGGTCGGTGCCCGCGCGGGCCTGCGGAGTCGTCCGTCCACCCGGCCGGCCGACCCGGGGCCCGCGCGCACCCCCAGGGCGTGTCTTCAAAGTAGCGCCGTCCGCCCGCAGGGCGGGCCCGGCGCCCGCCGCGGAGCGGCTGATGTCACCGCGGTGCGTGCGATCGCAAGGCGGAGGGTCTCCCCAGTACTGGACGTACTGGGGTGATCCGACAACGCAGCGAGCGTGCGTGCCGGGCGTCGCCGGGCAGGCGGGACTTTGAAGACACGCCCTAGCGCCCCCGCCGCACTGGCACCCGCCACGCCGACACCCACGTCGCAGTGACGCCCGCGCGCACCACGAAGACGGAGCGACCGGAAAACACATGAGCACTTCCTCGTATCTGATCAAACGCGTCCTGCAGGCCGTCGCGGTGATCGTCATCGTGACGATCGTCGTCTTCGGCCTGCTGCACGCCCTGCCCGGAGGCCCCGCGCGCGGGATCCTCGGGCCGCAGGCCACCGCACAGCAGATCGCCCACTTCAACCACGAACAGGGCCTCGACAAGCCCCTGCCCGTGCAGTACTTCTACTACCTCGGCCAACTGCTGCACGGGGACCTCGGGACCTCGTACACCCTCAACGAGCCGGTCTCCCAGCTCATCACCGAGCGGCTGCCGAAGACCTTGGTCCTCACCATGCTGTCGGCTCTCGTCGGCCTCGTCCTCGCCATCCCGATGGGCATGTGGCAGGCGGTTCGCCGCAACAAGCCGGCGGACTATGTCATCACCACGCTGAGCTTCATCGCCTACTCCACACCCGTGTACTTCCTCGGGCTGATCCTGGTGCTGGTCTTCAGCCAGGGACTGGCGTGGTTCCCGTCGCAGGCTCCGCAGGGCGAGACGCTGGGCCAGGTGCTCTCAGAACCGCAGGCCCTGGTACTGCCCGTGGTCGCGGGCGCGGCCTCCATGGTCGCGGTGTTCAGCCGCTACATGCGGGCGGCCACCCTGGAGAACCTCTCCGAGGACTACGTCCGCACGGCCAGGGCGGGCGGCTCCCGCTCCCGCGCCATCCTGTGGCGGCATGTGTTCCGCAACTCGCTGACGCCCGTGGTCGCCATGCTCGGCTACTACGTGCCGGTGCTCTTCGGCGGTGCCCTGGTCGTCGAGCAGCTCTTCAACTACCCCGGCATGGGGCTGCTGTTCTGGACCGCGGCGCAGTCCTCCGACTACCCGGTCCTGCTGGGCTGCGTCCTCGTGATCGCCGTCGCCACCGTCGTCGGCACCCTGCTCGCCGACATCGTCCAGCGGATCATCGACCCCCGAGTGAAGGCAGGCCGGGCATGAGCGCCGTCATCCAGCCGGACATGGCCCCGGCGAAAGCCCGCCCGCCGCGTGAGGCATCCGGTGCCCGGCTCGCCGTCCGCCGCTTCCTGCGCAACAAGCTGGCCGTCGTCGGACTCGCCGTCGTCGTCTTCTTCTTCCTGTTCTGCTTCGCCGGTCCGCTGGTGTACTCCACCGACCAGACCCACACCATGCTCCAGCAGGTCAACCTCGCCCCCAGTGGCGCGCACTGGCTCGGCACCGACGCCGTCGGCCACGACGAGCTGGGCCGGCTGATGTACGGCGGCAAGGTCTCCCTGACCGTCGGCCTCGCCGCGGGCGTCCTCGCCACCGTCATCGGCACTCTGTGGGGCGCCGCCGCCGGTTACGCGGGCGGCTGGATCGACGCCGTGATGATGCGGATCGTCGACGCCGGCATCGCCATCCCCGCGCTGTTCATCCTGCTGGTGGTCTCCGCCATCACCACGCCGGGCCTGACGGGTCTCGTCGTCATCCTGGGCCTGGTGTCCTGGCTGGTGCCGTCCCGGCTGGTCCGCGCCGAGACGCTGACCCTGAAGAACCGGGACTACGTCCTGACCCTGCGCGCCACCGGCGGCACGCACGCCCGGGCGATCCTGCGTCACATCCTGCCGAACTCGGTCTCCACCATCATCGTCGCCGCGACCTTCCAGGTCGCCGACGCCATCCTGCTGGTCGCCTACGTCTCCTATCTGGGCATGGGAGTGCGGCCGCCACAGACCGACTGGGGCGGCATGCTCTCCGCCGGTCTCACCGCCGCCTACTCCGGCTACTGGTGGCTCATCCTGCCGCCCGGCCTGGCCATCATCCTCGTGGTGTGGGCGTTCAACGCGATCGGGGACGGACTCCGTGACGCATTCGATGTGAGGGGACGCGGATGACCGCCACCACCAAGGACTCCGCCGCGCGCACCGCGGCATCCGGCCCGATCCTCGAACTCGACGACCTCGGCGTCGTGTTCACCACCGAGACCGGCGACGTGCCCGCGGTCAAGGGCGTGTCCCTCCATGTCGAGCCGGGCGAGACCCTGGCCCTGGTCGGCGAGTCCGGCTCCGGCAAGTCGACCATCGCGCTCGCCGCGATGGGCCTGCTCGCCGGGAATGCCCGTGCCACCGGCAGCGCCGTCATCGCCGGCACCCAGATCGTCGGCGCCTCGGAGAACCGCCTCGCGACGCTGCGCGGCAAGACCGTCTCCATGGTGTTCCAGGAACCGGCCACCGCACTCGACCCGCTCACCCGGATCGGGAAGCAGATCACCGAGGTGATCCGCAACCACCGCGAGGTGTCCGCCAAGGACGCCGCCGCCGAGGCCGTCGAACTGCTGCGCCGTGTCGGCATCCCCGAACCGGAGAAGCGCGCCCACACCTACCCGTTCCAGCTCTCCGGCGGACAGCGCCAGCGGGTCGTGATCGCCATGGCCATCGCCAACGAGCCCGGCCTGCTCATCGCCGACGAGCCGACCACCGCCCTCGATGTGACTGTGCAAGCCGAGATCCTCGACCTGCTGCGCCGGCTCGCCGCCGAGACCGGCACCGGCGTGCTGCTCGTCACCCACAACATGGGCGTCGTCGCCGACTTCGCGGACCGGGTGGCCGTCATGTACCAGGGCGAGATCGTGGAAACCGGACCGGTCGAGGACGTCCTGCTGCGCCCCGCGCACGACTACACCCGGCGCCTGCTGGCCGCCGTACCCCGGCTGTCCGTCGCCGGGGCCGCGGACGGCACCGGCCGGCCGGCCGCGTCCGTGCCGGCCCGGACGAACCCTTCCACGGCCGAGCCGTCGGCCCCGCCTGCCGGGACCGGCGGACCCGAGGCCGAACCGGTGGTCGAACTGCGTGACATCAACGTGGTGTTCGGCCGCGGCAAGGCCGCCGTACGCGCCCTCGACGGAGTGTCGTTCCGGGTCGGTCCGGCGGAGACCCTGGGCCTGGTCGGCGAGTCCGGCTCCGGCAAGTCCACCGCCGCCAGGGTCGCGCTCGGCCTGATCCCGCCCACCTCCGGCACCGTCTCCCTGTTCGGCGCCGACCTCGGCCGCACCCGCGCCCGGGCCCGCCGCGCCCTGCGGGCCGGCATCGGTGTCGTCCTCCAGGACCCGGTGGCCTCCCTCGACGCTCGGATGACCGTCGGCGAGTGCGTCGCCGAACCCCTCCGGGTGCACCGTCGCGACCTGTCCGTCAAGGACCGGCAGGCCAAGGTCGCCGCCGTCCTCGACCGGGTCCGGCTGCCACGCGAACTCGCCCGCCGCGCGCCCCGCGAACTCTCCGGCGGACAGCGCCAGCGGGTCAGCCTGGCCCGGGCCCTGGTCCTGGAACCCCGGCTGCTGGTCGCCGACGAACCCACCAGCGCGCTCGACGTGAGCGTGCAGGAAGCGGTCCTGGAGGTCATCACCGAACTCCAGGACGAACTCGGCTTCGCCTGCCTGTTCGTCTCCCATGACCTCGCCGTCGTGCAGCACTTCGCGCAGCGCGTCGTCGTGATGCGCGCGGGCCGCATCGAGGAGCAAGGCACCACCGGGACGACCCTGCTGCACCCGGAGACCGACTACACACGCCGTTTGCTGGCCGCGGTGCCGGTACCCGACCCCGTGGTGCAGCAGGGCCGCAGAGCCGAACGCCTGGCCATCATCGCGGCCGGCCGTACGGAGGCCCAGGCGTGAGCGGACCTCTTTCTCCGCCCCGCACCCCGCGGGACCCGGCGATTCCCACCACCCTCCGGCCGCTGATCGCCGGCATCGACATCGGCGGCACCACCACCCAGGTGGTGGTCTGCTCGGACGATCTGACCGTCCTCGACGGCGCGGAGGTCGCCACCCCGGCGCTTGAGGGCGGCCGGGCCATGGTCGGCGCCGCGCTCGACGCGCTCGCCCCGTTGCTGGCCCGTACCCCGGGCCGCCTGGTGGGCGCCGGAATCGGCGCCGCCGGGGTGGTGGACTCCGTGAACGGCCGCATCCTGGTCGCAAGCGACTCCTTCCGCGGCTGGGCCGGCTTCGCTGTCACCGCCGCCGTCGAGGAGGCCCTGGGCGTCCCGGCCTTCCTGGACAACGACGTCAACGCCTTCCTCTACGGGGAGGTCTGCGCCGGAGCCGTACGCGGCGAGGCCGACGTCCTCGGCATGACCCTGGGGACCGGTGTCGGCGGCGCTCTGTGGACCAACGGCGCCCTGTTCCCGGGTCCGCACGGCGCGGCCGGCGAGATCGGGCACATCCCCGGCTTCGGTGACCTCCCCTGCTCCTGCGGCGGCCGGGGCCACCTGGAGACGTTGGCCTCCGGCCGTTCCATCACGGCTCGTTACGCCGACCGCACCGGCCACCGCCTCACCGCCCGTGAAGTCGCCGAGGCCGCCACCGAGGGTGACGAGAACGCGCTCGCGGTCTACCGCGCCGCGGGAACGGGCATCGCCCACGCGATCGTCATCACGGCGGGCGTCGTCGACATCACCACGGTGGTCGTCGGCGGTGGCGTCAGCCGAGCCTGGCACCTGCTGGAGCCCGCCATCCTGTCAGCCCTCGCCGTCGAACCCCCGGTCAGCGGCCACCCCGTCCGCCTGGTCCGGGCCGCCCTGGCCTCCGACGCCGTGGCGGTCGGCGCCGCCGCCCGCGCCCGACGTGAACTGGGCACGGAGGTGAGGGCGACGGCGTAGGGACAGCACCACCGGCCGCCGGTCCGCGGGCCCGACCCGCGGACCACACCGGCATGGCGGCCCGGCTGGTGATGTGCGACGCACGCCCCATCGGCGAACTGGCGACCCGTACCCGCCGTCGACTCGCAGCGGTTGACTCTTGGTCGTTGACCAACTTTACTGAGAGGAGGAATTGGTCACTGACCAAAATTGGAGGTGGTGAAGGGTGCCCGGAATCAAGGCGCTGATCTCCGGCGCCGGTATCGCGGGCCCGGCGCTCGCCTACTGGCTGGCGCGGTACGGGGCGCAGGTCACGGTCATCGAGTCCGCGCCCGCGCGCCGCACCGGCGGGCAGCTGATCGACATCCGCGGCAGCGGGCGCGACGTGATCGCCCGGGCGGGCCTGGCCGAGGTGGTTCGTGCCGCCCGCACGAGCGCGGACGGGCTGTCGTTCGTGGACGCGCGAGGACGGCGGCAGGCATCGGTCCGGGCGGACGGCTTCGGCGGGGACGGGCCGGTGACCGAGACCGAGATCCTGCGGGGCGCGCTGGTGGAGATCCTCCACGAGGCGACCGACGCCTCGGTCGAGTACGTCTTCGGCGACCGCGTCGACGCACTCGACGACCGACGCGACGGCGTGCACGTCACCTTCGCGAAGTCCGCGCCACGCCGCTTCGACGTTGTGGTCGGGGCCGACGGCCTGCACTCGGGCGTGCGCGCCCTGGCGTTCGGCCCGGACGGCGCGCGGCTGCGCCACGTCGGCTACTACCTGTCGTTCTGGACCGCGCGGAACACGCTGGGGCTGTGCGACTGGACCGAGGTGTACTCCGAACCGGGCCGCACCATCGGAGCCCGCGCCGTGAACGGCAACACGCAGCTGATGGCGTTCCTCTCGTTACGCTCCGCCCCGTTCCGGTACGACCCTCGCGACACCGCCGCGCTGAAGACCGTCGTGCGCTCGCGCGCCGCCGGGATGCGCTGGCACGCCGACAAGCTGATCGCCCAGTTGGAGGACACCGCGGACTTCTACTTCGACGCGTGCAGCCAGGTGGTCCTGCCGCGCTGGTCGTCGGGCCGCATCACCTTCCTCGGCGACGCCGCGTTCTGCGCCTCGCCCATGTCCGGGCACGGCACGACCATCGCGCTGGTGGGGGCCTACGTTCTCGCCGGCGAGCTGGCCCGGGCGCAGGGGGACGTCGCCGCCGGGCTGCGGGCGTACGAGGAGCGGCTGCGCCCGTGGATCACCCGAGTCCAGCGGTTCGGTCAGCACAACGGCAGGACCATGACGCCGCGGACGCGGGCCGGCATAGCGTTCCGGCGCGGCGTGGTGGCGCTCCAGGAGCGGCTGCCGCTCGGCGATCTGCTGCTGCGCGACCAGATCCGTCTGTCGAACGGCTTCGCGCTGCCCGACTACACCCTCTACGAGAGGACACGGCCGTGATCGAGCATGTCGACCCGCCCGCGCTGGCCCCTCCGGTCGGCGGCCTCTACCACCATCTCGCGATCGCCCGTACGGGATCCGTCGTCGCGATCGCGGGACAGGTCGCCCTGGACGCCGAGGGCCGGCTCGTCGGCGAGGGCGATCACGTGTCCCAGGCCGAGCAGGCGTTCCGCAACGTCGCCACCGCGCTGGCCGCGGTCGGCTGCGGCCCGCACGACCTGCTGAAGAACACCATCCACGTCGTGGGGCACCGCCCCGACCTGGTCGAGCCGGTCTTCGCCGCCGGACGGCGGGCCTTCGGCGGCCACTGGCCCCGCAGCGCCAGCACGTTCATCGGCGTCCAGGCGCTCGGCCGACCCGAATGGCTCATCGAGGTCGACGGCCTGGCCGTCGTCCCCGCACACTCCCCGCTCACCCAGCACGACCGGCGGGCACCGACCTGCACCGAGGAACACAGGAGCACGACATGACCACGAAGACGAAGGCATGGTTCATCACCGGCGCCTCCAAGGGGTTCGGCCGGCAGTGGACCGAAGCCGCCCTGGAGCGGGGCGACCGGGTCGCCGCCACGAGCCGCACCGCCGGCGCGTTCGACGACCTGGTCGACGCCCACGGCGACAACCTGCTGCCGATCCGGCTGGACGTCGTCGACCGCGCGGCCGTCGACGCCGCCGTGCGCCGGGCCGCCGACCACTTCGGCCGCCTCGACGTCGTCGTCAACAACGCCGGCTACGGCCTGTTCGGCATGGTCGAGGAGATCAGCGAGGAACAGGCCCGGGCACAGATAGAGGTGAACCTGCTCGGCCCGCTGTGGGTCACACAGGCCGCGCTGCCGCACCTGCGCGCCCAAGGCGGCGGACACATCATCCAGGTCTCCTCGATCGCGGGCGTCTTCTCCCTGCCGGGCCTGGGCGTCTACCACGCCTCGAAGTTCGGCCTGGAGGGATTCACCGCCAGCCTCGCCAAGGAGGTCAAGGACTTCGGCATCAAAGTCACCCTCGTAGAACCCGCCGGATACGCCACCGACTGGGCCGGACCCTCCTCCGTCCACGCCGAACCCCTGCCCGCCTACGACGGCTTCCGCGCTGCCATGCAGCGCCCGGCCGGAGTGCGCGGCGAGCCCACCGCCACCCGCGCGGCGATCCTCACCGTCGTCGACGCCGACGAGCCGCCCCTGCGGATCTTCTTCGGCAAGGGACCTCTCGATGTGATCCGGGCGGAGTACGCCTCCCGCGTCGACGAGTGGGAGCGCTGGGACGCGGTGTCCCAGGCCGCGTTCGGCGCCTGAAGAGGGCCTGAACAGGCCCGCTTGTACCATGAGCCGGTAAAACGCGGTGGGTGACGGAGAACGGAACGGGACACGAGGATGCGCTGGACGCTGGACGACGTGATCGAGGCGGCGTTCACCACGCTCGAAGCCGAAGGGCTCGACAAGCTGACGCTGCGCGGGGTCGCCCGCACCCTCGGCTCCCACCTCAACTCGGTGAGCTCATACGTGAAGACGAAGCAGACGCTCATCGAGACGATGGCCGACCACATCGTGGGCTCCGTCGACGTCACCCACCTGCCCGACGAACCCGTCGAACGGGCCCGCACGGTCGCCACCCGCTACCGGGACGCCCTGCTCGCACACCGCGACGGCGGCCGCCTGGTGGCCGGCACCTTCACCGGCACGGGCAAGACCCTGCGCGTCGGCGACACCATCGCCGGCGCCCTGCTGGACGCCGGACACCCCGAACCGGACGCCGCCCGCCTGTGCTGGTCGATCGTCTACTTCACCCTCGGCCTCACCCAGGAACAGCAGACGCCCTCCGACAACCCCCGCGGCTCGTTCCAGGAACTCGTCGCCACCGGCGGCTACCCCGCCCTCGCCCGGATCGGCGAACACCTCATGGTCGGGGACTCCTTCGACAACCGCTTCCACTACGGACTGTCACGGCTGCTGCCCCCAAGAGCCTGAACCCGCGAACACGGGACGAGACGGCAGTACCGCTCACGGCGGACTCCGGGCCGCCCGCGGGCGCGTCGGATCGTCGCCTCGTCAGCATGCGTCGCTGGGCGTACCCGCCCTTTCGAGGAGTTGAGCGGTAGCCGCCCACAGCCGCCGTTCCCGGTCGCGGTCCTGGGCGACGGGCCGTACCTCACGCACCTTGTCGATCACCACGAACTCGCCGTCGCGCAGGTTCGCCCACGTGTCGTCGAGCGCGACCGAGGCCAGCGCCGGCCCGGAACGTTCCGGGGTGGCGACCCCCGGCAGGCGCGCCAGGCCGCGCCCCACCGTCCGGATGGCCCGGGGCGCTCCCCGGCCCAGTGCGGTGCCGGGCATCCAGCCGGGTTCGAACACCGAGACGTTGATGCCGGGTCCGGCGTGGCGCTGGAGCTCGTGGGCGTAGTACAGGATCGCCAACTTGGCGTTGGAGTAGGCGACACCGGTGGACTTCAGGCCCGGATTCTTCTCTCCGGTCCCGGCCCTGGCGATGTCGACGGGGTCACGCCACTTCGCGGCGGGGACGCCGAGGATCCGTCGGTAGATATTGGCGTGGTAGGTGTTCGAACCGAGCAGCACGACACGGGCGGGCGCGGTGAATGAGCCGAGCAGGTCGCCGATGAGCTGGGTGTGCGCGAGATAGTTCACGGCGAAGGTCATCTCGTAGCCGTCGGCCGAGGCGACGCGCGTGTCGGCCGACATCTGGCCGGCGTTGGCGACCAGCGCCCGCAGGGGCCGTACCGCTCCCGCGTCGAGCAAGGCACGCGCGGTGGCCGCCGCAGCCCGCACATCGGCGAGCCGGGACAGGTCGCAGCCGACCTCGTGGACCGTGGCGCCCCGCGCGCGGGCCTCGTCGGCGACCTCCGTGAGCGCCTTTCCGGCGCGGCCCACCAGCAGCAGGTCGGGGCGCTCCCCGTCCGGGCGGTCCGCCATGGCGAGGGTGGCGGCACGGCCAAGGCCCCTGGTCGGGCCGGTGATCAGAACAGTTCCAGTTTCCGAGACAGTCATGGGCCGAGTTTCGGACACCGCAGTGCGGTCAACCAGTCGTCGCGTTGTCGTAGGAATACCAGGGCCAGGACAACGGCGACACCGCCCCGCACACTGAATACATGGAGTCGTGGGAGTTCGGCCGGATGGTGCGCCGGTGGCGTGACCGCGTGGCGCCCGAGACCGTCGGTGTTCCGGCCGGCCGGCGCCGCCGGGCGAGCGGGCTGCGACGCGAGGAGCTGGCCGGGCTCGCCGGGATCTCGACCGACTACCTGACCCGGCTCGAACAGGGGCGGGCGACCGCACCCTCGGCACAGGTCGTGGGGGCACTCACGCGGGCACTTCGCCTGTCCGACACGGAGCGCGACCTCCTTTACCGGCTGGCCGGTCACACAGCTCCCGGGCCCGACATCGTTTCGTCGCGTGTCGCGCCGAGCGTGCAGCGACTGCTGGACCGGCTGGCGAACACCCCGGTCGCCGTGTACGACGCCACCTGGACCCTCGTCACCGCCAACGCGCCCTACGACGCGCTCATGGGCGAGACGTCGACCTGGCACGGCATCGAACGCAACGCCATCTGGCGCAACCTCGTCGGACTCCGCAACCGCACCGTACACACCGCGGAAGAGCAGGCCGGCCACGAGGCGCGACTCGTCGCCGACCTGCGGCTGACCGCCGCCAAGTACCCCGCCGACCGAGCGTTGCGGCGGCTCATCGGCGAGCTCTCCGACCAGTGCCGGCGCTTCACCGACCTCTGGGAATCCGACGACCCGGCTCCGCTCCCGGACCCGTCACGGCGGAAGGTCGTCGATCACCCGGTGGTCGGCCGGATCACACTGGACTGCGACCCGCTCATCGTCGCGCTGGACGATCTGCGCATCATGGTCTACACCGCCGAGCCCGGCACCGAGGACGCCGATCGTCTCGCGCTCGCCATCGTTCTCGGCACCCAGACGCTCGTCTATTGACCCAGGCCGTGTCTGTTCGCGTCCTGGATCACTCGAACCCGCGCGCCGTGCCCCGTTCGAGCCGGTAGCCGTGCCCCCGCAGCGTGGTGATCCGAGGAAGACGGTACGGCTGTGCCACCGCCGGTGGCTGATGCTCCGCGTCGGTCAGACGGCGTCTCAGTCCGGCCATGGTCACATCCAGGGTCTTCGTGGAGCCGAACCAGTTCTCGTCCCAGACCTCGGCCATCAGTGTCTCGCGCGACACGGCCTCTCCCACGTGCCGGGCGAGCACGGCGAGCAGTTCGAACTCCTTGGGCCGCAGCGTGATTTCCCGGCCGCGAAGGGTGCACCGCCGCGCGGTGATGTCGATGACGATGTCACCCAGCGGGATCGGCATCTGGGGCTCGGCGCCGAGGGTTCGGCGCCGCAGATGGGCTCGCAGCCGGGCGAGCAGCACGGTCAGGCTGAACGGTTTGACGAGGTAGTCGTCGGCCCCCGCGTCGAGTCCCGCGATGACGTCGATGTCGTCCGTGCGGGCGGTGAGGATGACGATCAGCAGCTCGGGGAAGCGGGCGCGCAGGGCGCGGGCGACGTCCAGCCCGTCCATGTCGGGCAGGCCCAGGTCCAGCAGCAGGACGTCGTACGGGGTCCGCGCGGCCTCGGCGAGCGCGCCCGCGCCGGTCCTGCTCCAGGCGGGCGCGTAGCCGTTGCCGCGCAGTCCGGTTTCCAGATGGCGGCCGATGGTGTCGTCGTCCTCCACGACGAGGACGTGGATCCGGCCGCTCTCCGGTCGGGTGGGCGTGCGCATGAGGTGCAGCGTAGAGCGTGCCGGCTCACTCACAGATCGCGGAGCTCCTCGACGGCGGGCCGGGCGGCCCGGCGCACCCCGTTCAGGGCCGCGGCCAGCACGGCCGCCGCCGCGGCGACGGCGGTCAGCGTCAGATAGCCGCCGGGCACCGCCAGGGTGTCGGGCGGCGGATCGAACACCCCGGTCAGGACCTTGACCAGCATCTCCGACAGCACCCAGCCGATGAGCGCGCCCCCGGCCAGTCCGCCGGCGCTCAGCAGCAGTGCCTCGGTGATGACCATGCCGCGCAGTTGACGGCGTGTGGCGCCCAGGACGGTGGCGATGGCGAAGGTGCGACGCCGTTCCGCCAGACCGAGCGCGAGCGCGAGCCCGCCCGATCCGGCGGCCAGCAGCACCGCGAAGACCAGCTCGATCCGGGTCAGCCCGGACAGGTCCACCGAGGTCAGGCTGGTGCCGACGGTGCCGCGGGTCTGGGTGAGGTCGGTGACCGTGGCACCGGTACCGAGCCGATGCCTCAGCTCTGCCGCGACCCGCTTGTGGTGGGTGCCTCCGGTGTCCAGGAGGAACGCGCCGATCGCGTCACTGCCGGTCGCCTCGGCGACGTAGGACGCGTTGGCGACGAAGAAGCTGTCCTTCGGCGCGGTCGGGAACTCCTTCGCGACCCCCACGTAGTGGAAGGCGACCGTGCGCAGCGCCTTCGTGCGGGCGTCCTGGATCCGCAGATTGATCCTGTCACCGGGCGCGAGCTGGAAGTCCTTGACGGTCTCCGCGCTCACCAGCAGTCCGTCGGGCTGGTCCGCCAGGCGTTTCATCAGCGTCGCGGCGCTGCCTCCGGAGAAGTACGCGTCCCGCAGCGAGGTGGCCGAGGAGATGGTGTCCGGGCGCACACCGTAGAGGTCCTGGAGATCGGAGCCGACGTACGCGAACCGGTGCTGGAGCGGTTCGACATGGTGGACGCCGGAGACCTTCAAGGCGTCTGCCGCGCTCGGAGGCGTCCGCGCTCCGGGCGGCTCGGTGACCGTCACATCGGCACCGTTGGTGAGACGCGCGTCGACCTCCGCCTGCTGTTTGTACGTCGCGTTGAAGGTCGCCGTCGACACGGCGAACGACACGGCGAGGGCGAGCAGCACCACCGCGCGTGCCAGCGGTCGTCGGCGCCGTGCGAGTACGGCGGCGGTGGTGCCGGCCAGGTGGGAGGCGAACGGACGCGACAGCCGGGTCAGGATGGAGCGGCCGTGGGTGAGGGCGAGCAGTGTGAGCCGCCATATCAGCAGCGCCGCGCCGATCCACAGCAGTGCCGGGCCGAGGAAGGCCCAGTACGAGACCGAGATGTTCGGCACTCCCTCCGGGGCGAGGACCAGGGCGTACTGGTTTCCTGACGAGGCGCGGAACACCAGCCAGGAGCCGATGAGCAGGGCCAGGTCGAGCCCGTAGCGCAGCCACCAGGGGGAGCCCGTGCGGCGTTCGGCGCGGCGTGTGTCCGCGACCGTCACCGTGCGCAGGTCGCGCAGTGCGGGAACGAGCACGGCGCCCGCGGCCACCGCGACACCGAGCAGGAAGGCGAGGACGTACCAGAGGATCCATTGGCCGGCGCTCGTCCCGAACGAGGCGGATCCGAAGGCGACGCGGCCCGTCAGCGCGGCGATGCCGAGTCCGGCGGCGCCGCCGCAGACCCCCACCAGCGCGGCCTCCAGGCCGGACAGTGAGGCGATCTGCCGCGGCCGCAGTCCGCGCAGCCGGAGCAGGCCCTGCTCGTGGCGTCGGCGCTCGCCGCCCGCGGCGGCGACCGAGGAGGTCAGCGCGGCGGCCAGAACCGCCCCTGGTACGCCCAGGAACAGGAAGAGGATTTGTGCGTACAACGCGTCCTGACGGGCGGAGTCGAGCGCGGCGCCGAGGTTGTTCCCGACGATCGCCCCGCCTGAGGAGCGGGCCTCAAGGTTGTGTGCCGAGCCGGTCACCGTGGTGAAGGCGGCTGCGGGGTCGGCGGGCAGCCGGGCGTCGCGCGCGGCGTGGATCTGCGTGGTGACACCGGTGGCGTGCCCGGTCAGGGATGCGAAGGCGGCGGAAGGGAGCAGCAGTACGTTGTCGGGCGGCGCGGCGGGCTGGGTCTGGCTGGGGGCGCCGACCTTCTGGAACAGCGAGTCGGCCTGCGGGAGGTCGACGACTCCGGCCACCCGTACCTGTCGGGTGCCGGCGCCGGGGAGCTTGACGCCGATGGTGTCGCCGGGCGCGGCACGCAAGTTGGCCGCGGTCTGCTGGGCCAGCAGAACGCCGGTGTCGCTTCCGGTCAGGTGACGCACCGCGCCCGGGAAGAGGTGCTGGTAGCCGTCCGGCAGGCCGAGCACGACGCCGGGTCCCGTCGTCTGCGTACTGCCCTGGACGGTCGCCGCGAACGAATCGCTGCGGGCGAAGCCGACCGGGACGGCGCCGCGGACGCCGGGCGTCCCGCGCACCAGCGAGAGCATCGCGTGCGGGTCGGCGCCCGGCTGTACCTCGATCTGCCAGTCGACGGCGACCGAGCGCACGGCGCGCTGCGTCATGGTTGCCTTCGACGCGGTCAGGAAGGACCCGAGCGAGGCGATGAGGGCGACGGCCAGGGCGATCCCGGCGAGGGCGGCCAGGAGCCGTCCGGTGCGGTGGCGGGCGAGACCGCCGGCCCATGCGGTGATCATGATGTCTCCTGCGGTTGCGGGCCGTTTGCCGCCGTGCCCAGCAGCCGGCCGTCGTTCATGGTCAGCCGGGTGGTCAGGCGGGCCGCGACCGCCGGGTCATGGGTGGTGACGACGAGGGCGGCGCCCGTGCGGTCGGCCGCGGTCAGCAGAGCGTCCAGGACGTGCCTGCCGGTGGTGTGGTCGAGGCGGCCGGTGGGTTCGTCGGCGAGGATGAGCCGGGGTGCCTGGGCCAGTACCCGGGCGGCGGCGACGCGCTGTGCCTGACCGCCGGAGATCTCCTCCGGCAGCCGGTCGGCCAGGTCGGCCGCGTTCACGAGCGCGAGCGCCTTGACCGCCTCGGTGCGGGCGCGCCCGTCCGGCATCCCGGCAAGCACCAGCGGGAGCGCGGTGTTCTCGGCCACGTCCAGGGCCGGGATCAGGCTGTCGCTCTGGAAGACGAGTCCGATGCCGTGCGGACCGCCGGCGGCGGGCCAGGTCACGCTGCCCTTGGTCGGCTGTTCCAGGCCCCCCAGCAGATGCAGCAGCGACGACTTGCCCGAGCCCGAGGGCCCGACCACGGCGAGCCGGTCGCCGGCCCGCACCCGCAGACTCGCCCCGTGTACCGCGACCACGGCGCCCGCTCCCTGGCCGAAGGTGAGCGCGACGTCCTGGCAGGCGACGAGCACGTCGGTGGACGCCGACGAGTGTGGCGCGGGCTCGCCGCGCGCCGGTGTGGCCGGTGTGCTCGCCGGCCTCCGGGGGTTACGCGGTGCCATCGCCGGCCCTCCCGTCGTCCAGGGCGATCACCCGGTCGGCCACCCGGACGGCCTGCGCGCTGTGCGTGACGATGAGGACCGCGCAGCCAAGGGCGGCACGGTCGCGCAGCAGCTGGAGGATCAGGCGTTCGGTGGTGCCGTCGAGCTCGCCGGTGGGTTCGTCGGCGAGCAGTACGTCGGGGGTGTTGGCGAGCGCGACGGCCAGGCCCGCCCGCGCCAGCTCCCCGCCGGAGAGCTGCCGGGGCAGCGCGTGGGCGCGCTCCGCGAGGCCGACCTGGTCGAGCAGGTTTCGGGGCGACGCGGCCGGCCGGCCGCGCACGGCGCTGTGCGCGAGGCGGATGTTGTCGCGCACGCTGAGATGCGCGACCAGATTGCGCGTCTGCAGCAGTACGCCGATACGGCGGGCCCGCAGCCGGGCCCGCTCTGTCTCGGGCCGGTGACTGATACGGATGCCCGCGACACGCACCTCGCCGCCCGACGGCTCGTCCAGACCGGCCAGACAGGACAGAAGCGTGGACTTCCCCGCCCCGGACGGCCCGACGACGGCGACGGTCTCACCGCGCCGCACCCGCAGCGACACCCCGCGCAGCGCGAGCGTCTCCTCCTCGCCGGCCCGGAAGAAGCGGTACAACTCCCGGGCGCAGAGGGCGACATCGGCCTCCAGGGCCGTATCCGCATCCGCATCCGGATCCGCGTTCACGTCTGCGCCGGGAACACCGCCGGCCGAGACCTGACCTCGCATCATGGCCCTCACTTCCACGCGAAGGAGTCGCTGATGATGCGCCAGGGATCGACGTTGTCGGCGTTCACCGGCCCCGACAGGGTGAGGTCCACTTCATGGCCCTGCCGGTAGAACGCGTACCGCTCGAACGCGTCGCGCACGACCTTGCCCGTGACCGCATCGGCGGCCGAGTCACCCTGGTACGTGAGCAGGACGGCCGGGCCCGAGTGCCGGGTCACCCGCGAGGCCCGGGGGTCAGCGAACTTCGGTACCTGGCCGCGCAGTTGAGGGACGACCTCGGTGTTCACCGAGGCGACGCCCGGGGCCGTGGAGGTGGTCGCGGTGGAGATCTGGACCCGGTTGAGCTTGTCCGTGAACACCGCCGTGCCGCCCTTGACCGTACGGGCCCAGCCCTCGGGGACCTTCACCGTGAAACCGCCACCGGACGGCCCGTAGGTGACGAAGGCCTGATTGTCGGGGATGTCACCGGGCGGATTGGACTCGGTGGGCGCCGGGGCGGCGCTGTCGCCGCTCGGCGAGCCGGATCCGGCACCGGTGGACGACCCGGACCCGTTCCCCGACGAACACCCGGCGGTCACCGTCGCCGCCAGCACGAGCCCGACGACACCGATGGTACGTACGCCTGCCATGGCCACTGCCCTCCTGAGAATGCCCTGCCGAGTCACCCCTCCGATGGGCGGGTGGATGGCCGGGCGGTCATGGCACCGACGCTAGGAGCCGGTGGGTTAACAGCCTGCTCGGCCCGGGTTAGACGACGGCAAAAGCGTGCGGGGCACCCCATGGCGGGGCGGGCGGGGCGCATGATGAGGGAATGAGACAGCGTGTCGCGCGGGTGGCCGTCACCGCGGTGCTGGTCGCCCTGGTCCTCCTCGCGACCCCCCTTGCCCTCGCCATCCGGTCCTCCCTGTACGCCGATCAGCGGGACACCCTTGAGCGGGCGGCCCTGGCCGCCGCCGTCCATGTCAACGCGGACTACCGGACCGGTGACCCGGCCGAACTGCGGGCACCGGGAGCCGGTGAACGCGTCGGCCTGTACGACCCGGGACAGGCGCTGCGAGCGGGCACCGGGCCCCGGGCCGGGGACACGATGGTGCGCCAGGCGCTGCACGGGCTGATCGCGCGGACCACGACGGGCAGCGAGCTCGTCGTCGCCGTCCCCGTCTCCCACAACGAGGAGGTCATCGGCGTCGTCCGGGCCTCCTCCGCCGTATCAGCCGTGCGTGAGCGAGTGTTCCTCGGCTGGGCGGCGCTCTGCGGCGCGGCCCTGCTCGCCCTCACCGTCGCCGTCCTTGTCACCCGCCGCCAGGCGCGGGTGCTCGCCGCACCGCTGGAGGACCTGTCCCGGCACTGCCGGGCCGTCACCGAGGGGGATCTGACCGCGAGGGCGGCGCCCAGCGCCATCGCCGAGATCGACCAGGTGGCCCGTACGCACAACGACATGCTGCACAGCCTGGCCGAACTCCTGCGCCACGAGCGGGACTTCACCACCAACGCATCACACCAGCTGCGCACGCCCCTCACCGGCCTCCAGCTCACCCTGGAGTCGGGTCTCGAACGAGACGACGCACAGCTGCGGCCCGTGGTGGAGGAGGCCCTGGCCGCCACCCGCCGCCTGCACCGCACGGTGGAGGAGGTGCTGCGGCTGGCCGGATCGGGCGGCCTGCCGTACCACGCGGTGCCGGACCGCCCCCTGGACCAGATACTGGAGGAGGCCGTACAGCGCCGGCACGGGCTGTTCGCCCAGGCCGGCAGACGACTGGAGTACCCGCTCCAGGACATCCCGGCCGGTGTACGCGTGCCGGGCGGGCCCGTCACCGAGATCCTCGGCGTCCTGCTGGACAACGCCCACGGACACGGCAGCGGCAGCGTCCGGGTCACCGTCCGTGATCTCGGCGACGCCCTCGCGATCGACGTCGGCGACGAAGGCACCCTGCGCACCGATCCGGCGCGCCTGTTCTCCCGCGGGCACACGGGCGGCGACCCGGTCTCCACCGGCGGTACGGGCATCGGCCTCGCACTCGCCCAGGATCTGGCCGTCTCGCTGGGCGGCAGGCTCTTCCTCGCCGGCGGCGACCCCACGACGTTCACCCTCCTCATCCCGGTCCGCTCGGTCGAGTAGGCGTACCTCCTCGGCGGTCAGGATGTGTTCAGGATCCGGCTGGCAGGGTCCGGAGGCATGGCATACGAGACTTCTGACATCACCGGGGCAGGCGGGTCGTACCGACGAGCCGAAGCCGCTCCCGGCCACCGCCTCCGCCTCCGCCGGAACAAGGTTCCCGAGGTCACCGCGTACTTCTGGATCATCAAGGTGCTGTGCACGACGGTCGGCGAGACCGCGGCCGACATGCTGAACACCAACCTGGGGCTGGGCCTGACCGGGGTGTCGCTGCTGATGAGCGCACTGCTGGCGGGGGTCCTCGTCGTCCAGTTCCGCACGAAGGCCTACCGGCCGGGCGTCTACTGGCTCGCCGTGGCCCTGATCAGCGTCGTCGGCACCCTGATCAGTGACAATCTCACCGACAACATGGGCGTACCGCTGGAGGCCAGCACATCCGTGTTCGCGCTCGCCCTCGCCGTGGTCTTCGCCGTCTGGTACAGCCGCGAGAAGACCCTGTCCATCCACAGCATCGACACGGTGTCCCGCGAGGGCTACTACTGGCTGGCCGTGCTGTTCACCTTCGCGCTTGGCACCGCGGCCGGTGACCTCGTCGCCGAGCGGATGGCCCTCGGCTACTGGGTCTCCGCCGTCCTGTTCGGCCTCGCCATCGCCGCGATCGCCGTCACGCGTCTCGCGCTCGGTCTGAACGCCGTGCTGAGCTTCTGGATCGCGTACATCCTCACCCGCCCGCTGGGCGCCTCGATCGGCGACTACCTGTCGCAGCCGACCGGCGACGGCGGCCTCGGCTTCGGCACCGTCGTCACCAGCGTTCTCTTCCTCGCCGTCATCCTCGGCCTGGTCGTGTACCTCTCGATCACGCGCCGCGACGTCATCAAGGCGGACCGGCTCAGCCCGGAGGCAGGCTGACCACGAAGGCCGCGCCCGGGGTGTGCCGCTCTTCGTGGTGCACCTCGCCGCCGGCCGAGCGGGCCAGGCGTCGCGAGAGCGGCAGCCCGAGGCCCGCTCCGCCGTGCCCGTCCCCCGGATCGGCGCGGCGCCCCGGCTGGAACAGCTGCGACGTGAACGACGCGGGTACGCCCGGACCGTCGTCCACGACCTCGACCCGTACACCGTCGGCATGCGGGCGCACCCGGATCTCGACCCGCTCCCGCGCGTGCCGCAGCGCGTTGTCGAGCAGGGGACTGACGATGCGCTCCACGAGGGGCCCCGGCACTCCTGCCGACAGGCCGGTGTCCTGTCCGGAGAGGACGACCGTCACCTGCCGCGGCCTGGCGGCACTCGCCGCGAGCCGCCGCAGGACGGGCAGTACGTCCGTGGAGCCCGGTACGGCGACCATGCTCTCGCGGGCGTCATCGAGGAGGGTGTCGCAGATCGTGCGCATGGACCGGGCGGCGTCGAGGATCGCCGCGTGCGTGGCCAGGGTGTCCGCGGCGGAGCGGGGGCGGGTCTGCCACCAGTCGAGTTCGGCGATGATGAGGGCGAGCGGATTGCGCAGCTCGTGCGAGAGCTCCCGGGTGAGCTGCCGCTCGTGCCGCAGCAGTGCCCGGATACGGTCCAGGAGCGCGTCCAGCGACCGGCCCAACTCGGCCAGTTCCCTGGGCCGTTCCCCGTTCCCGAAGCGCTCGTCGGAGGCCGTCGCGCTCCACCGGCCGGCGTCCTCGGTCATGGTGGCCACGGGGCGCAGCGCGCGCCGGACCGACAGCCGCGTCAGCGCGTAGGTGCAGGCCAGCATGACCGCGTCGAGCGCGAGCGACGCGTAGAACAAGGTACGGGCCGAGCTTCGATAGGGCGAGAGGTCCAGCGCGGTGACGACGGCCATGTCCTGCTTGCCGCCCGGCACCGGCCGCACACACAGCCGGACCGTGCCGTGGCCCCGGGCGGTGGCGCAGGCCGGTCCGCCCGCTGCGGCCAGCCGGCCGGCGGCGCGGGTCAGCGAGCCGTTGGCCGTGGCGGACCCGGGCTTCTCGATGAGCCGGCCGCCCGCGTAGATCCACACGTTCGTGTCGAGCAGTTCCTCGCCCGGCGACTCCCTGACGTTCACCCGGGGCCCGATCGTGTCGACGGTCGCGGCGACCACCGCGGCCCGCGCGCGCAGTTCGTCGTCGGCCTGGCGTTGCAGATGGCGCTGGACAACGGCGTTGAACACGACGGTGAGGATCACCATCAGCAGCGTGGCGGTGGTCAGCGCGACCAGGGAGAGCCGGCCGCGCAGGGTGCGCGGCCGGCACCGGGAGAGGAACGCCTTCATGACAAGCGGTGCCCGACGCCGCGCGCGGTGGTGACGCTGAGCGCGCTGCCGCCCGCACGGAGCTTGCGGCGCAGCCGGGTCACATACTGGTCGAGCGTGTTGTCGCTGACCTGGGCGCCCTCGGGCCAGCCGACCCTGATCAGTTCCCGCCTGCTCACGATGCCCCCGGACGAGGCGATGAGAGCCGCGAGAAGCCGGAACTCCGTGGGCGTGAGGCCGACCTCGGTACCGCGTACCGACAGACTGTGTCCGACCGGGTCCAGCGTCACATCGCCGGTCGCCGCGACCGGTACGGGACCGGCGCGCTTGAGGGCCGCCCGCAGCCGGGCCGCCAGCTCCGCCAGATGGAACGGCTTGGGCAGGTAGTCGTCGCCCCCGGCGGAGAATCCGGCGAGCCGGTCCGTGAGGTGGTGATGGGCCGTCAGGAAGATGACGGGCCAGAGGAGGCCTCTGGCCCGCACCGCCTGGCAGACGTCCCGGCCGTCGGCGTCAGGCAGTCCGACATCGATGACGGCCGCGTCGACGACGTCACCGGCCAGCCGCAGCGCCGTCGCCCCATCGGGGGCCGGCGCGGTGCGGAAACCCTCGTCACGCAGGCCGCGCACCAGGACGTCACGCAGGGCGTGATCGTCCTCGACGACCAGAATCCTGTGCGGCATGATCCTCCCTGGTCCACCCGTGTACGTCGTCGCCCACGTGCCGTGCCACAGGACCGCGAGCTGTGACGCGGTAACCAAAGGTGGGGCCGTCGCTCGTGGCCCCGACCCGTGTGACTACAATCCTGTAGACGGTCTACTGAACTGTAGACGATAGCTCGGCGAGGATCGTTCCCATGGACCAGGATCGTTCCCATGGACCAGCTCGAAGGACGAACGCCGGCCGACGGGTGAGCTCGGGGCCGGCATGACGGCGGCACTGTGGTCGGCCCGGGAAGCCGCTCACCACCGGTGGGCGGTCGACAGATCCTGACCCTCGGCCGTCGCCTGGAACTGGCGAGCCGGTCGAGCCTCAGGGGGCACCACGGCTCCGGCTCGGGTCTGGGACGGGCAGCTGTCCGCCTCAGAGGTGTACTACCCGGAAAACCGCTTGCCCGCGTCAACCGTCGTGATCATCCTGGTCCGATGGACTTCGAAGATGCGGCGCGAGCGTGGCGTGAAGATGGCTTCGTCATCCTCCCTGGCTTCATCCCACCCGATGAGCTGAAGTCTGCGGCGGACGAACTGGATCTGCTGTTCCCGTCCGCCGAGGGATTCCACGACGCAACCGATGCGCGCCGCGAGCGCTTCATCGGCGACCAGTTCGCCGGGATCGACTACTTCCCGTTCGCCAGCACGGAGATCAGCCTCCTGGCTGTGAACCACCGGATCCTGACCCTCGCCGAGACGCTGCTGGAGGACGACGGCGTCCAGATCTACGGGGCGGAGGCATGGGCGAAGTATGCCGGCGCCAGCGACTACGACCAGGACCTGCACCGCGACTACCTGGGCCACACTCTCCTGGTGCCCAGCACTGCGCCCGGCTTCCGCCAGCTGGAGATGTTCGTGTACCTGGCGGACGTGCCCGAGGAGTTCGGCCCGGCGCACCTCGTCCCGCGGAAGCACACGGCCGACCTTCCCGCCGTGCCCGACAGGTATCTGCGACCCGGCGTCGAAAGCAGGAGCCGCTTCCACGACGGCAGCGGCAGCCCGCACCTGTACGGAGCGCAGGTGTCCGCGGCCGGTCCTGCCGGGACAGTCGTCGCCTTCGAGATCGGCACCGTTCATCGCGGCACGGCGATGACCGCGCCGCGCGGCGCCCGCTACACCATGCACCTGAACTTCCGTCCCTCCGGTGTCCAATGGGGGCAGCGCCGGGGCTGGGCCTACTCCGCCGGTCAGCGGGACTGGTTCACGTTCGTCGAGCGGGCCACGCCGCGCCAGCTCCAGGCGTTCGGGTTCCCGCCGCCTGGACATCCGTACTGGACACCGGAGACGCTGGCCGGGACGGCGCTGCGGTATCCGGGGCTCGACCTCACGCCGTGGCGCCAGCCTGGCTGACCCCCTGCCGCATGGGGTGGACATATGGACGGGGTCGGTACGGACCGCACGGCATGCCGCCCGACGGCACACCCGACGAGCCACCGTGTTCCTGACCGCGTACACATGCCAGGCGTCATCCCTCGGCCACCACGGCGACCTCGCCCGCCGGGACGGTGATCATGCCCGGTGAACGGGTGCCCGAGAGGACATCGATCCCGGTGGTGGCCACCTGCGCGGGGTGGTCGGTGTGGTTCACGGCGAAGAGCCAGGTCATGCCGTCGGGGTTGGTTCGGCGGGTGACCTCCACTCCGCCGCCGGCCCCTTGGACCGGCGCGGCGCAGCCTGCCTGTGCGGCCCACCGGGAAAGGAGCCGCAGGAGGGAGGTGGAGTCCGGGCGGGTGGCCAGGTAGCGCGCGGTGCCGCGACGGAGGATGGCCGGGCCTCCTCGCGCGGGTCCGTCGAGGAATCGGCTCTCCACCTCGGTGCCCGGATCGGGCAGGACGCGCTCGGCCCACAGATGGCCGGTCACGTCGTCGTCCAGGCCGACCGATGCGCCGGAGGCGAGCGGAAGGTATTCGTCCACCCGCAGGCCGAGCAGGTCACGCAGCGCGCCGGGGTACGGGCCGGGGTGGACGCGGTCGTGCGGGTCGACCACTCCGCTGAACGGGCCGACGACCAGGTGGCCGCCGCGTGCCGTGTAGTCCTCCAGCGCCCTGGCCGTGTCGGTGGACAGGGCGTAGAGCGAAGGCACCAGCAGGAGGCGCTGTTCTCCTGGAGCCGGTACCACGTCGCAGGACAGACCGAGGCTCCACAGAGCGCGGTGCCAGTCACGAAGAACGCCGGAGCAGGTCATGTCGCCGCTGGGCCGGTGGGGCAGTTGCAGGGCCCACATGGCTTCGTAGTCCAGCAGGAGGGCGATGTCGGCGGGCGGGCACGTGCTGCCGGCGATGTCGGCGAGGCCGGCCACGGTGGTGCCGAGGGCTTTGGCCTCCCGCCAGATCCTGGTGTCCTCCCCGCCGTGGGGAACCATCGCCGAGTGCCATTTCTCCGGGCCGTAGGCGGACTGGCGCCACTGGAAGAACAGGGCGCCGTCCGCGCCGCGGGCGAGGTGGGTCAGTGTGTTGCGGGTCATCTCCCCCGGGGTTTTGGCGACGTTGCGGGGTTGCCACTGCACCGCGGAGGTGGAGTGCTCCATGAGGATCCAGGGCGCTCCGTCCGCGAGACCACGGGTCAGGTCGGCGGCGAAGGCGAGGTCGGCGGCGCGGTCGGGGTCCTCGGACATGAGGTAGTGGTCGTTCGAGACGATGTCGACCTCGCGCGCCCAGCGCCAGTAGTCGCTCCAGCGGAGCGCGCTCGCCGTGAAGTTGGTGGTGACGGGGCGGCCGGGGGAGTGGGCGCGTACGATGTCCCGCTCCGCGCGGAAGCAGGCCAGCTGCTCGCTGTCGCTGAAGCGGTAGAAGTCCAGCCAGAGCCCCGGCGAGAGGCTGCCGGTGCTGGTGCGCGGCGGGGTGACCTGGCCCCAGTCGCTGTAGCGCACTCCCCAAAGGGCCGTGCCCCAGCGGCCGTTGAGGGCGTCCAGATCGTCTCCGTAGGTGGTGCGCAGCCAGTCGCGGAACGCGTCGGCCGAGGTCGCGCACCAGCAGTGGGCGTTGCCGTTGGCGTACTCGTTGTTGATGTGCCACATCACCACGGCCGGGTGATCGCCGTAGCGTTCGGCGAGGCGGCGGGTGACCAGCGCGGCGCGTTCCCGGTAGGCGGGTGACGATGCGCAGTACGCCTGACGGGAGCCGGGCGCGAGCGTACGCCCGTCGGCCGTGACCGGCAGCGATTCGGGGTGGGCGTGGGAGAACCACAGCGGGGGTGCCGCGGTGGGCGTGGCCAGGTCGACGGCGATGCCCGACGCGTGCAGGAGAGCGATGACCTCGTCGAGGCCGGAGAAGTCAAAGGCGTCCGGCCCGGGTTCGATCCAGGACCAGGCGAAGACACCGAGGGTCACCAGGTTGACGTCGGCCTCGCGCATCAGGCGGACATCGTCCTTCCAGATCGCTCTGTCCCACTGCTCGGGGTTGTAGTCGGCGCCGTAGGCGGGGCGTGGAATGCGGCCCCACGCGAGACGCGGGTGGTCGGATCGCGGCATGGCGAAGCTCCTGAGTCCTGAGCTGCGGACAACGCGGTCGAGAAGCGGGCCGGTGGGTGCGATCGGCGAGGGCACCGGGACGTCCCAGGAGCCGGCGGTGGACGCGTTGCCGGTTACTGCTCGACGCGGGGTCCAGGAGGCGGCGGTCGATGCCGCCCGCGGCGACGAGCGCGCTCAACTTAGGCGGGCCGCGTCGAGGTGTCAATGAGTGTGTCGTGCCGTAAGTCCCGTGCCTCGGCGTCCCGTTGAGCCCACCGCTGAAGAGGGGTGGCCGAAAAAAACCTTCACGTCACACTCTTGACGCACCCTCGCAACGTCCGTACGTTCCCTGGTCATACGTAGAAGCGGAGTCCCAAGGGTCTCCCACGGTCGAGGTCATACGTATGCGCAATTCTTCCGTGCCCAGCTCAGCCCTCACGAGGAGCCAGGAGTCAGCCATGCCCACGAGAAGAGTCTTTCTAGCGCGCACCGCCGCGGCGGCCCTCGCGATCCCTCTCGGAGCGAGCGCCTGCACGGCTGGTACCGGCGGAGCCGGGGCGGGAGGCACGGGCACACAGGCGCTCGTATTCGGCAAGACCGACGGCGGGACCACCTTCGTCCGCAACTACAACATGTTCGGCCCCGCCACCCAGAAGTCCCCCAACAGCGAGTTGATCTATGAGCCGCTGGCGCGTATCGACTACAGCGACGGTGCGAAGGTCAAGCCGTGGCTGGCCGAGAGCCTGGAGTTCGACGAGGCCGGCACCACCCTCACCGTGAAGCTGCGTGACGATGTGACGTTCTCCGACGGCAAGCCCATGACCGCCGACGACGTGGTCTTCTCCCTGGGCGTTCCTCTCAAGGACCCCGCCTTCAACACCGGTGGCACCACCTACGACCGCGTCACCAAGAAGGACGCCACCACCGTCACCGTCCACTGGCAGCGCCCCGCCTTCAGCGAAGTGGGTCAACTCGCCTCCCCGCAACTGCCCGTCGTGCCGCGGCACATCTGGGACGGCAAGGACCTCAAGAGCTGGGCCAACCCGGACCCGGTGGGCACCGGCCCGTTCGTCCTGGAGCGGTTCGCGCCCCAGCAGGTCACGCTCGGCGCCCGGAGCGACTACTGGGGCGGTCGCTTCGCGCTGAAGCAGCTCAAGATCATCCCGACCAGTGGCGATTCCGTACGGGCCCAACTGCTGCGCGGTGAGGTGGACTGGGCACTCGTGGCCTGGAACGGGGCGGAGCAGGAGTACGTCGGCAAGGACCCCGAGCACCACCTCTACCAGAAGTACGCCACAGGCGGCGCCTACTCACTCTTCTTCAACACCGGCCGGGCCCCCTTCGACAATGTCCATCTGCGGCGGGCGCTCGCGATGACGATTCCGCGCAAGGACATCGTCACCACGCTCCAGCGTCCCGGTACGGAGGCGGGTCCCACCGGGCTGGTCGACGAGATCTACGCCGACGCGATCCTTCCCGAATACCGGCACAAGGTGCAGGAGCTGGACGCCGCTGAAGCGCGGAAGGAACTGGCGCTCAGCGGCTTCGAGGTCAAGGGCGGCGAACTGGTCAAGGACGGCGAGTCCTACGCTCCGAGGCTGTCGTTCAACCAGGACTTCGGCTGGGACCCCTATGCCAACATCATGATCCGCAGCTGGAAGAAGCACCTCGGGATCGAGGTGAAGTCGGTCGGTGCTCCCAGCGCCAATCTCTACGAGCAGCAGCAGACCGGTGACTTCGACCTCACCATCAACTTCACGGGCGGCGCCGGAGTCGCCGGCATCTACAGCGCGCTGAGCAGCCGGGCCTACCGCCCGCTGGGCGAGACGGCCGCCACCAACGTCGGCCGCTGGAAGGACAGGGCCACCGACGCCGCGATCGAGAAGCTGCTGGAAACGAACGATCCGGCGGTGGCGCGGAGCGCCGGGCACGAGCTCCAGAGGATCGTCGCCGAGCAGGTGCCGTACAGCCCCATCTACAACAGTTACTGGTTCATAGCCATCAGCGCGGACCACTGGGCCGGCTGGCCCACCCCCGAGGACTTCGGCTACGTACCGTTCCCGGGCCTGGGCCCCGACACCACGCTCACCCTCCTGAACCTGAAGCAGGCCACCAAGTGACCGCGGCGACCACTGCCACGGAGCCCGCCGCGCCCGCCGCGTCTGCCGTGCGCCGGGCCGTGGCTCCCCGGCGCTGGGGATTCCTGGTGCGCCGGCTCGGCTTCTATCTGGCCGCCGTCTGGTCGGCCATCACCCTGAACTTCTTTCTGCCGCGGCTGATGCCGGGCGACCCGTCCGCCGCGATCGTCGAGAAGCTCCAGCGGGTCAGCGGCCAGCAACTGTCGCCCAGCGCCATGGAGTCGATCCAGAAGGTCTTCGGCGACCCGGACGCCAATCTCGGCCGCCAGTACCTCGACTACCTGGGCCAGTTGGCGCGCTTCGACCTCGGTGTCTCGGTCAGCAACTTCCCCATGCCCGTCAGCGACCTGGTGTGGCAGGGTCTGCCCTGGACCATGCTGCTGGTCGGCACGACCACCGTCATCGCGTTCGTCCTCGGCACCGGCATCGGCGCCGCGGCCGGCTGGAAGGCGGGCGGCCGCTTCGACTCCGTGATCAGCCCGCTCACCACATTCGTCTCGGCCATCCCCTACTTCTGGATGGCGCTCCTGGGGCTGTGGCTCTTCGCCTTCCTGCTGGGCTGGTTCCCGCTGTCCGGTGGATACGACGCCGACCTCCCGATCGGCTTCTCCCCGTCCTTCCTCCTCAGCGTGCTGCACTACGGCGCCCTTCCCGCCGCCACCATCATCTTCTCGGCCTTCGGCGGCTGGCTGCTCGGCATGCGCAACATGACGGTCACCACCGTGCGCGAGGACTACGTCCTGCTCGCCCAGGCCAAGGGCCTGTCCAACCGCAGGGTGATGCTCCGCTACGCGGCCCGCAACGCCGTCCTGCCGAACTTCACGGGCTTCGCCCTCGCCCTCGGCCACGTCGTCGGCGGGGCCCTGCTCACCGAAGTCGTCTTCAACTACCCGGGCATCGGCTATCTGCTCTACACCTCGCTCCAGCAGCGCGACTACCCGGTGATGCAAGGGGTCTTCTTCCTCATCATGCTGACCGTCCTGCTGGCCAACCTGCTGGCCGACTCGGTGTACACCCTGCTCGACCCGCGTATCAGAGAAGGAGGGTGACGGGCAGTGCGCACCGCGTTCCTCGCCAGTTGGAAGGTCCGTGCCGGCCTCGCCATCCTGGCCCTCTTCTGCCTGCTGGCCGTGCTCGGCCCCTGGCTGGCGCAGAGTCTGCTCGGCATCGACCCGCGCGCCAACGACACCAGCGTCATCGCCCAGCCGCCCGGCGGCGCACACCTGCTCGGCACCGACCAGTTCGGCCAGGATGTCCTCGCCCAGGTCATTGCCGGCGCCCGGGGATCGATGTACGTCGGACTGCTCGGCGCGGTGGTCGGCACGGCGATGGCCATCCTGATCGGCGTGCCCGCCGGATACTACGGCGGCCGGGTCGACGCGGCCCTGAACTTTCTGACGAACCTGTTCCTCGTCCTGCCCGTGCTGCCGCTGATCCTGATCGTGGCCGGCTATCTGGAGGGCACGGGACTCACCACCATCGCCCTGATCATCGGCTTCTTCGGCTGGTCCGGCGGCGCCCGCACGCTGCGCGCCCAGGCCCTCAGCATCGCCAACCGCGACTTCGTACGGGCCATGCGCATGCTCGGTGAACGAGGCCGCCGACTGGTCTTCGCCGAAGTGCTGCCCCATCTGACCGGCCTGATCGCGTCCATGTTCCTCCACGCGATGATCGGCGCGGTGATGGCCGAGGCGGGGCTGGCGTTCCTCGGTATCTCCGACTCCTCGGCGATCAGCTGGGGAACGATGATCCAGTCGGCGCAGCAGCAGAGCGCCGTTCTGCGTGGCCTGTGGTGGTGGTTCGTCCCGCCCGGCCTGTGCATCGCCCTGATCGGTACGGCCGCCGCCCTGGTCAACTTCGGCGTCGACGAACTCGCCAACCCGAAGCTACGGGTCGCCCGCACCGCGTCGGTACGGCGCGCAAAGCGGCTCGCACGAGTGGGCGGTGGGGCGTGATGACCGTGTCTCCCGCGCCGCCGCGCCCCCTGACCGTTCCGCCCGGAGGTGGATTCCGATGACCGTACAGGCCGAGCAGCACACGCCGTCCGTGGCCCCCGCCGGGCAGGCCGTCCTCGACGTACGCGGCCTGACCGTCGAGTACGCCACCGACAGCGACCCCGTACGCGCCTGCTCCGACGTCTCCTTCACGCTGCGCCGAGGTGAGATCCTCGGCGTCGCGGGGGAGTCGGGATCGGGCAAGTCCACGCTGATCACCGCCCTGACCCGGCTGCAGCGCCCGCCCGCCGTCACCATCGCCGGGCAGATCCTCTTCCACGGCCGGGACGGCGGGCCGCCCGTCGACCTCGTCACGCTCGACGCCGGGCAGCTGCGCCGCTACCGGTGGACGGCGCTGTCCATCGTGCTGCAGTCCGCGATGGACGCGCTCAATCCGGTGATGCGGATCGGTGCCCAGTTCGCCGACGTCCTGAGGGCTCGCGACCGGTCGATGAGCAAACGGGCCGCCTGGGCACGGGCCGCGGAACTGCTCGCCCTGGTCGGCATCTCGGCGGACCGCTACCGCGACTACCCGCACCAGCTCTCCGGCGGTATGCGCCAGCGCGCCGCCATCGCCCTGGCCCTGGCCTGCCGCCCCGAGCTGGTGGTGATGGACGAGCCGACGACGGCGGTCGACGTGGTGATGCAGCGGCAGATTCTCGCCCAGGTACTGAGGCTGCGAAGGGAGTTGGGATTCTCCGTGGTCTTCGTCACTCACGACCTGTCACTGCTGCTCGAACTGGCGGACCGCATCGCCATCATGTACGCCGGCCGCATCGTCGAGGTGGGCGACGCGGCAACCCTCTACAGCGCCCCGAAACACCCCTACACCCAGGGTCTGCGGGACTCCTTCCCGCCTTTGCGCGCCCCGCTGCGCACCCTGCGCGGCATCCCCGGCATCCCGCCCGACCTGCGCCGCCCACCGGCCGGCTGCCCGTTCCACCCGCGCTGCGCGCGGCGGACGGACGGCTGCGACCAACGGCTGCCGGTCCTGCTGCCGGTGGGACCGCGGCCGGGGCACGAGGCGGCATGCCTGCTCAACGAGACCGGGGCCCGGACCGGGACCGGGAGCCACAGCGCCGAGACGGGAGGCGGAATCCGATGAGCGAGATCCTGCGCGAGAAAGCGCCGGCGGCGGAGGACAAAGCGGAGGAGGCGGAGGAACCGGAGTACATCCTGGAAGCACGGGACGTCTCCAAGCACTTCACCGTCCGCGGTCCGCTCGGCCGTACCTCCGTCGTCCGCGCCGTCGAGGGCGCGACCGTCCGCCTGAAGCCCGGACAGATCCTGGCACTGGTGGGGGAGAGCGGCAGCGGCAAGACCACGCTGGCTCGGATGCTGGCCCGCTTCCACGAACCGACGCGGGGCGAGATCGTGCTGCGGGGCGAGCCCGTGGGCCGCGGCCGGCGGGCACGGCGCGCCTACCACTCCGAGGTGCAGCTGATCTTCCAGGACCCCTTCGGCTCGCTGAATCCGCTGCACCGCGTTCGCTACAACCTCGACCGTGCGCTGCGACTGCACCAGCCGCACCTGAACGCCGCCCTGCGCGAGAGGAGGATCACCGAATTGCTGGAAGGGGTCAGCCTCACCCCGGCCGCCGAGTTCGCGGCGAAGTTCCCGCACGAACTCTCGGGCGGGCAGCGCCAGCGCGCCGTCATCGCCCGGGCGCTCGCCGTGGAGCCCAGGGTGCTGCTCGGGGACGAGCCGATCTCCATGCTGGATGTGTCGATCCGGCTGGAGATGCTCAACCTGCTGCAGCGGTTGCGCACCGAGGACGGCCTCGCGCTGCTGTACGTCACGCACGACATCGCCGGCGCCCGCTATCTGTGCGACGAGATCGCCGTGATGTACGCCGGGCAGATGGTGGAGTCGGGCCCCAAGGAAGAGGTGATCGCCTCCCCGCGGCACCCGTACACCAAACTGCTCATAGAGTCTTCCCCGGACCCCGAGCGCTCAGTGGGGGACCGCGAAACCCTCTTCGCGGGGGCCGACGAGCTGGGTGAGCCGCCCAGCCTGATCGACCCGCCGGCCGGCTGCCGGTTCCACCCCCGCTGCCCGTTCGCGATGCCGGAGTGCCGCGTCGAGGCGCCGCCGCGCACTGAGTTGGGCAACGGGCACTGGGCGACGTGCTGGCTGCACGTCAGGGGCAGGGCCGGGGAACTGGCCGGGACGACACACGCCGCGGCGACCGCCGCCCGGCGCGAGACGCTGCAGGGAGCACCGTGACAGCACGACGGCGTGAGAAGGCGCCCAGCCAGGCGGACGTGGCACGGCTGGCCGGCGTGTCCCAGTCGGCGGTGTCCCGGGTGATCAGTGGCGACGCGGCGACCGCACGGATCCCCGAGGAGACCCGGCAGCGCGTCTTCGAGGCGGTGCGTGAACTGGGTTATGTCGCCAACCCCGCTGCCCGCGCGATGCGCAAACGGCGCAACAACCTCCTGGGCGTGCACACCTTCGAACGTGTCTTCCCGCGCGCACGCGAGGACTTCTACTTCGAATTCCTGCTCGGGGTGGAGGAGCGGGCCGAGGAAACCGGCTTCGACCTGGTCCTGTTCACCTCGACCGGGTCCGGCACCGACGGCGAACGCAAGATCTACAACAACGGCACCAACCGGCTCAATCTGGCCGACGGGAGCATCCTGCTCGGCGTCGCCACCGACCGCGGGGAGCTGGTCCGCCTCTGGTACGAGGGCTACCCCTTCGTCCACATCGGCCGCCGCGAGGTGCCCGGTGCGGAGATCCCGCAGATCATCCCCGACTACCGGTCGGCGAGCGCGCGGATCGTCGACCGGCTCGCGCGCCACGGCCACCGGCGACTCGGCTACGTACGCGACTGGCAGGAGATGGAGCCGTACGAGGACCGCCGCGTCGGGTACGCCGACGCAGTCGAGCGGCTCGGACTGACCGACACCTCGCCGGGTTCCCGCGGCACCGTGGGCCTTGACGGAGCCTGGCTCGACGAGGTGGCGGCCGGCGCGGTGACCGCGATCGTGGTGGAGTCCGTGGGGCTCGCGAATTCCCTGCGCGAGCAACTGGCCGCCCGCGGGCGGAAGATCCCCGACGACGTGTCCGTCGCCGTGCTGGAGGCGGCGCCCGCGGACCTGTCCGGGCAGTGGGACTCCCTGGTGATTCCCCGAGTGGAGATCGGCCGTCTCGCCGTGGACCGGCTGCAGGCCATGCTCGACGACCCCGGGCTGCGGACCGGCAGCCTGCTGGTGCCCTGCCCGCTGATACCCGGCACCACCATCACGGACGCGAACGAGTAGGCCCGAGCACCACGCGACACCGGCCGGCACCACCGGGCAGCTGACACCACCCGGCACCCCGGCGGCTCCGGACCGCGCCGACAGGCGGGTGGCGCCGTCCGCCGGTCCCGGCTGCCCCGAACCCGATGGCCGGCCACCCCGAATACTCCGACCGGCACCACCGGCACAACCGGCAGAAGGAACCCCAGCTCCCATGAGAGAAATGCGAACCGAGGTCCTCGTCATCGGCGGCGGCCTGGGCGGCGTGGCCGCAGCGCTCACCGCCGCCCGGCTCGGCCGGACCGTAGTGCTCACCGAGGCCACCGACTGGCTCGGCGGACAGCTCACCGCACAGGCCGTGCCGCCCGACGAACATCCCTGGATCGAAGGCCCGGCCGCCCCGCCGGGCTACGCCGAACTGCGCCGCCGCGTACGCGACTACTACCGTCGCAACTACCCCCTCGGACCCGATGCCGCACAGGACCCGCTGCTCGACCCCGGCCTCGGCGTCGTGAGCCGGATGTGCCACGAACCGCGCGTGGCCGTGGCCGCCATCGAGGAGATGCTCGCCCCATGGCGGTCCTCCGGCGCGATCACCGTCCTGACCGGGTACGAGCCGGTCGCCGCGCACACCGACGGCGACCGCGTCGATGCGGTCACGCTGACCGATCCGCGCGAGGGACGCGAGATCACCGTCCACGCCGCCTATGTCGCCGACGCCACCGAACTCGGCGAGCTGCTGGAACTGGCCGATGTCGAGCATGTCTTCGGCGCGGAGGGCCGCGACGAGACCGGGGAGCCGCACGCGCCCGAGACCGCCGATCCGCTCGACCAGCAGGCCGTGTCCTGGTGCTTCGCCCTGGAGCACCGGCCAGGCGAGGACCATGTGATCGACCGGCCCGCCGCCTACGACCACTGGCGCACGGCCGTCGCCCCGTTCTGGCCCGGTCCGCAGCTCTCCTTCACGGACGTCGTTCCCATCACCCTCCAGCACCGCACCTGGACGCTGATGGACGCCGACCGAACGCCGGGCGACCATTTCGACCTGTGGCGGTTCCGCCGCATTCTGGCCCGCGAACAGTTCACGCCCGGCGCCTTCGCCTCCGACCTCACCGTGGTCAACTGGCCGCAGATCGACTACTGGGAGGCGCCACTCCTCGGTGTCGACGCCCAGCAGCGACGGAAAGCGCTCGACGCCAGCCGCGACCTCTCGCTGTCCTTTCTGCACTGGCTGCAGACCGAGGCCCCCCGCCCCGACGGCGGCACCGGCTGGCCGGGACTGCGCCTGCGACCCGATGTCACCGGTACCCCGGACGGACTGGCCAAGGCGCCCTATATCCGCGAATCGCGCCGTATCAGAGCCGAGTTCACCGTCGTCGAACAGCATGTGGGCGTCGAGGCCCGGCCGCCGGGCGCCGGCGGCGCGGTGTTCCACGACAGCGTGGGCATCGGCGGCTACCGCATCGACCTGCACCCCAGCACAGCGGGCCGCACCTACATCGACATCGAGTCCTACCCGTTCCAGATTCCGCTGGGCGCCCTGATCCCCGTACGCGTCGACAACCTCCTGCCCGCCAACAAGAACATCGGCACCACACACATCACCAACGGCTGCTACCGGCTGCACCCCGTGGAGTGGGCCATCGGCGAGGCGGTCGGCGCCCTCGCCGGATTCTGCCTCGACCGGGCCCTGCCGCCCCGCAAGGTCCGCTCCGACCAGACCCAACTGGCCGACTACCAGCGGCTGCTCAGCCACACCCTCGGCATCCAACTGGCCTGGCCGGAGGAGATCCGCAGCCGACCGCACCACTACTGACCTACCGCGCACGCCATCGGCCGTCGCCCGACGACCACGTCAGCTCCCGCTCCCCGGTCCCCTGACAACAGGGGCGCGGGTCCGATCCATCCCTGAGAGGAATCCGCCATGAGCGGCCATGACCACGAGTCCCTTATCGGGGAACTCCTGGGCCGGATGACCGTAGAGGAGAAGTTCGGCCAGCTGCAGCAGTTGGCCTGGGCCTGGGACACCGGGCCGGGCGGTGGCGGCACCGAGGCGACCGAGGCCGCCGCCCGCAAGGGCCTGCTCGGCTCGGTGCTCAACGTCGTCGGCGCCGGGGCGAGCAACGCGCTGCAGCGCATCGCCGTCGAGGAATCCCGCCTGGGCATCCCGCTGGTCTTCGGCCTGGACGTGATCCACGGCTACCACACCACGTTCCCGATCCCGCTCGCCCAGGCCGCCGCGTTCGATCCGTCGGTGACCAGGACGGACGCCGAGGTCTCCGCACGTGAGGCCCGCTCCAACGGTATCCACTGGACGTTCTCCCCGATGATGGACGTCACCCGCGAGCCGCGCTGGGGCCGGATCGCCGAGAGCATCGGTGAGGACCCGTATCTGACCACCGCCTACGCCGTGGCCAAGGTACGCGGCTACCAGGGCGACGACCTGACCGCGCCGGACCGGGTCGCCGCCTGCGCCAAGCACTTCGTGGCCTACGGCGGCGCCGAGGGCGGCCGCGACTACAACACCGTCGACGTGTCCGAGCAGCGGCTGCGCAACCTCTACCTGCCCCCGTTCCAGGCTGCCGTCGACGCCGGCGCGGCCACCGTGATGGCCGCGTTCAACACCATCAGCGGCATCCCCGCCCACGCCAACCCGCACACCCTGACCGGCATCCTCAAGGACGCGTGGGGCTTCGACGGCGTCGTGGTCAGCGACTGGACCGGAGTCCTGGAACTGATCGCGCACGGCGGCGCGGCGAACGAGGCCGAGGCGGCACGCCGCTCCCTGACCGCGGGAGTGGACATGGAAATGGTGTCCACCGCCTTCGTCGACCACGGGCGTGACCTGCTCGCCTCCGGGGCGCTGACGCGGGAACGGCTGGACGACGCCGTGGCGCGGGTGCTGCGCCTGAAGCTCCGCCTGGGCCTGTTCGAGCGCCCGTACGTGGAAGAGAGCGCGGCGCTGACCGCCCCGAGTGCCGAGTCGCGGGCGGCGGCGCGCGAGGTCGCCGGGCGCTGCCTGGTGCTGCTGAAGAACGACAACGACGTCCTCCCCCTCGACGCGTCGGACCTGCGTGCGCTGGCGGTCGTCGGCCCCTTCGCCGACTCGGTCGATCTGCTGGGTACGTGGTCCCTGCCCGGCGCGCCGGAGGCGGTCCCCGTGCTGGCCGGTCTACGTGCGGCACTGCCGGACACCGACATCCGCCACGCCGCCGGAGTGTCCCCGGAGGGGCTCGACACCGCCGGCATCGCGGAGGCGGTGGCGGTCGCCGAGGCCGCCGACGCCGTGGTGCTCGTGGTGGGCGAGCCGTCCGCCATCAGCGGGGAGGCGGCCGCGCGCAGCGAACTGGGCCTGCCCGGCGCCCAGGAGCGACTGGTCCGAGCGGTCGCCGGCACCGGCAAGCCCTGCGTGGTGGTGCTGGTCGGCGGACGTCCGCTCACGATCGGCACGTGGGCGGACCAGGTGCCGGCGATCGTCATGGCCTGGCACCCGGGCATCGAGGCCGGCCCCGCCGTCGCGGACGTCCTGACCGGAGCCGTGGTTCCCGGCGGCAAGCTGCCCGTGACGTTCCCTCGCGCGGTCGGCCAGATCCCGTTCTACTACAACCACGAGACCACCGGGCGCCCGTACGACCCCGCCGCGCCCGAGGTGACGTACGTATCGAAGTACCTCGACCTCGCCGCCGGTCCCGAGTTCGCCTTCGGCCACGGGCTGAGCTACACCACCTTCTCGCTGGGCGAACCCCGGTTGAGCCGGGAGCGGATCGGGGTGGCGGAGCTGCGGGCGGGGGCGACGGTGGAGGTGACCGTCCCGGTCCGCAACACCGGTGAACGCGAGGGCGATGAGGTGGTCCAGCTCTACCTCCAGGACCTTGCCGCCACCATCGCCCAGCCCGTTCGCCGGCTGCGCGGCTTCTGCCGCGTCAGGCTGGCGGCGGGGGAGGAGCGGCAGGTCCGCTTCACTCTGGGCGCCGAAGACGTCGGCTACTGGACCAACGATCCGGCGGGCGAGTTCGTCGTGGAGCCGGGCGAGATCCACCTCCACACCGGTAACAGCTCACGGACACAGGCCCGGTGCACGCTCCTGATCACCTGACCGCCTCATCAACCGATCAACCACGAGTCGTCACCTGCGTGCCCGTGCGTCGTCACGGCTCGCAGTGGGGAGGAATCATGAGAGCAGGAATTGTCGCGGCAGCGGTGGCCCAGGGGATGCTGGGCCTGCTCCTGGCGGGTACCGCCACGGGCACCGCACACGCCGCCACCACCACGTACTACGTGTCACCCACCGGCAGTGACAGCAACAGCGGTCTCTCGCCCGACCAGGCATGGAAGTCGGCCGGGAAGGTCAATGGATTCACCTTCCCGCAGGGCAGCGTCGTCTCCTTCCAGGGCGGGCAGACGTTCACCGGCTGCCTGGTCTTCGACGGGGACAACGTCCCCGCGTCCTCGGCATCGACGCCCTTCAAGGTCACCTCCTACGGCACCGGGCAGGCCACTCTCACGTCCAACTGCACCGGGGACTACTCGGCGGCGGTCACCGCGGACAACGTGAGCGGCTTCCAGCTGGTCAATATGAAGCTGGTCAACGGCGGCACGACCGCGGCCGGTGTGCTGTTGCAGAACCAGAAGTCGGCGACGGCGGCCAAGGGCCTGAAGGTGACCGGCTCCGACATCTCCGGCTTCGCCACACCGAGCGGCAGCGGCAGCACCTTCGGCGGGCAGATCATGGTGCTCGGTTACGCGGTGAACGGCAACAGCGGGCCGTTGGACGACGTGCAGATCCTCGACAACAAGCTGCACGGAGCCGCCGTGACCTCGAACGCAGGACCGGGCGTCTACGGCTGGGGCTCGGGGATCAACATCACCAACGTCAGGGTCGAGGGCAACACCGTCTACAACCTCGGCATGGCGGCCCAGAGCACCGGGGCCGCGCTGACCGCGAACGGCTGGAACGGCGCGGTCATCCAGCACAACGTGGTCCACGACATCGGTGCGAACGTGACCTCGTGCGGCGGCGCCAGCGGCATCATGACGTACACCTCCAACGATGTGACGATCCGCCGCAACGAGGTGTACAAGGTGCAGCCGGTTCCGGCCTATACGGCCGGGTGCGACTGGGACGGGATCGACCTCGACGGTGGCACCACGAACTCGGTGGTGGAGTACAACTACACGCACAACAACGCCGGCAGTGGTCTGCTGGCCTACACCTCGACCGTCGGCTCACGGGTGTGGGGACCGAACACCTACCGCTACAACATCTCGGAGAACGACGACTGGGCGAACGCCCAGGGCGGTCTGTTCGACGTGGTGCCCAACGCGCCGAAGAACCCGCTGTCGATCTACGGCAACACCTTCTTCACCAACAAGGACCAGAGCGCGAACAAGAGGACGGGCGCCAGCGCGTGCTTCATGTTCGGCTACACCTCCGGGACCTGGGCCGCCGGTTCGCAGATCAAGGACAACATCTGCCACATGGCCAACAAGGGCACGTACGGCAAGACCGGCCAGCTCTACTACAACCCGTACGGACAGACCGGCATGACGCTGTCGAACAACCTGTACTACGGGACGAACACCGGTGGTTGGCGCTGGAGCGGCACCACCTACAGCGATTTCGCCGCGTGGCAGGCGGCCGGCCTGGAGTCGGGCGCGGTGTGGGGCGATCCCCTGTTCACGTCGCCCGGCGCGGGCGGCACCTGCTCGTGGTCGCCGGACTCGGGCACCGGACCGCAGCCGTGCCCACAGGCGTACACCCTCAAGTCCGGCTCACCGGCGCTCGGCGCGGGCACGGCGGTGTCCGGCAACGGCGGGATCGACTATTACGGGACCCCCATTCCCGGCAAGCCGAACATCGGGGCTGACGCAGGCTAGAGCCGCGACGAAGTAGATGTTCTCGCGGTGGGCGGTGTCGCGTTTCTCTTACCGCCTTTCGTCGAAGCCGGGTGGCCGTCCGCCTTGTGTTCCTTTGCACGGGCGGGCGGCCCAAGGTTGCCCCCCCAAGAGTCCCATCGCGTCCTATCGCGTCCCATCGGACAGTGAGGTGAGTGAGGTACCCATGAAGATTCGTCTGTTTCTGGCTGTCGGCGCGCTCGTCCTGAGCGCCGTTCCTGGCATGGCGTCCGCGGCGACCGGCCACGATTCCACCGGAGCAGCGGCAGGGAGTTCCTTGGCAGGGGATCCCTTGGCCGCGCAACCAGTCCTGCTCAACCAAAGCGGCTTCGGCCTCGGCGAGTCCAAACGGTTCACCGCGCCGCGGGCCGAGGACGGTGCGACGTTCACCATCACCGACGTATCCGGGAAGGTCCGGTACCGGGGCAAAGTCAAAGGCAATATAGGGGATTTCACCGGGTTCAACCCGCGCGACACAGGGGACTTCGCCGTCACCGTCACCGCGGCGGCCGGCACGGGAACATCGGTTCCCTTCGGGATCGGCGCGTACTGGACAGACCGTGTGTCCTACCAGCGCGCCATCGAGTTCATGGCGGGCAGCCGGTGCTACTTCGGTGACTACACGCGCAAGACGGTCGATCCTGTCAGCGACGAGTACGGCGCACGCGACTGCATGAAGGCAGTGGCCTGGCGCGACGCGGCGCAGTACTCAAGGGAGATCCAATCGCTCATCGACATGTACTTGGCCAACCCGAGCGCGTTCGACCGGATCCGTGTGGGCGCCGACTACCAGGGCCTGCCGGTGGCACTGCCGGAAGGCACCCCGGACGTGGTGCGACTCATCTACTGGGGAGTTGAGCTGCTCCTTCAGGAGAAGGCCAACGATCCGCAGTTCAAGGAGCAGTTGGCCGCGTTCGTCTACGCCTATCCGCAGCTCAGCACGTACATTCCCGAATCCGTGTACCGGCGTGCGTCCGATCATCTCTTCGCCTCCTGGGGTGATGCCGATCGTGATCGGTACCACTGGCAGGCCTTCACTCCCCACACCGGCGACCTGTTCCAGGTGTACACGCAGGTGGGGACCGGTAAGGGGGAGCTCGCACCAGGGCACTCGGTGTGGCCGAACCTGATGATGCACGAGGTGGCCGAGCGCGAAGGCCGCGATGATGCCGACCGTTATCTGCGGGCCGCCCAGAACCAGGCTGCCTGGTTGATCGACAATCTGGACCTTGAGGATCCACGCGTCACCAAGGGACAGCGGCAGAGTGAATCCGTGCTGGTCACCGGCCTGGTGCAGTTCGCCGAAACGTATCCGGACAAGGCTCCCCCTGGCATCAGGCAGTTCGTCAGGGACTGGGCTCGCCTCGCCGTCGACCGCTCGGACAATCTGTGGGACTTCCGCCGGTACTCCGACGACCGTTGGACCATTCCGGCCTTCAGCGGCGGCGGCGCCGACGACCCCAACGAGGTGGGAAACGTGGCCGGCTTCCCCGCGTCCGCACTCGCTGCCGCGAAGCTGTTGGGTCACGATCCGCTGGCCGCTCGACTCCGCGAGATCGCCACCGCTCAGGTGGACAACATCTTCGGCCGCAACCCCACCGGGCGGCACGCCTCGTACGACGCGCCCAGCGAGGAAGGGGGATTCGAGGGCGTGGAGAACGGATGGTTCTCCGAATACTACGGCGGCGCGGGACTGCTGGAAGGTGTCTCCGGTGTGCTCGACGGGAGCCCCAAGAACGGGCACTATCCTTTCCATCCCGAGCAGGGCAACATCGGTCACACCGAGGGCTGGGTCGCCTTCAACACCGCGTGGAACGAATCACTGGCCTGGCGGGCGGCCGACCGGACAAAGCTCAAGGCCGGCACCCAGGGTGATGTCCCGGCGCGTGTGGTGCGGGCGGATGCCAAGGTGCGCGTCGACCTGGAAGCGCCTCTGAATCTCGACGCGGACGCCCTCGGCCAAGGCACAGTCGATGTGCGCGTGGGCGACCGCACCACCCAGCGGCTGACCGTCACACAGACAGCGAAGAACGCGAAGACGTTCAGCGCCACCCTCGACCTCGCCGCATCGGGTGCCAGACCTCGCGATTCCGTCACCGTGACATATGGACATGGCCCATTCGCAGTGTCGTACTCCTTCACGGTGGCCAACACGCCATCGATGCCCGCCGACTGACGCCAAGGGCCCGAACGCGACTCAGCGGGTTAGCGGGTCAGCGGGTCAGCGCGAAGCCGGCGAGCAAGACGGCGATCACGCAGACGGCGAGAAAGACCTGGTGCCGGCGCGGGACCTTGATGGTGTCCGTGGCCTCACCTCTGCGCCAGCGCTCAAGCACCTCTTTGAACAGCTTCCGCTGGGGGAGCAGGCCAAGTGTCAGGCCGATGTGGGCGCACGAGTACATGACGAGCGCCCCGGTCAGGTCGATGCCCTTCAACCGGCAGACGACGACCAGGACCCCACCGCAGATGACCATGATCACCGGATAGGCGATACGGAACTTCCGGAGCGGAATCCAGCTGCCCAGGAGGCAGCTGGACAGGGCAGTGGACGCCGCGGCCAGCAGCCACAGCCATCCGATCGGCAGGGACGTGAGCATGGGGCCCTTCTGCGCCGGGGCGGGGGACCGGCCTGATGTGCCGGCCCCCCGCCGGCTGGATCAACGGTCGGCGGTCATCAGGTGATCAGCGGTCATGGGGCGATCAGCGGACATTGGGTGATCAGCGGTCATTGGTGATCATCCGAACAGGGACGTCAGCGTACCGGTGATGGGCGAGATGATGTCGCTGCCGAGCTGCGTGGCCCGCTTGGCGATGGGCGACACCACGCCGTCCAGTGTGGCCCCGATCCACTTGGACTGGCCGAACGTGAGCAGCCCCAGGCTGGTTCCGACGAGGGAGCCCGCGAACTCGGAGCTGCCGAAGCCGTACTCAATGCCCGTGAACAGCGTGCTGAGTGCGGCCGACCCCACGGAGACCCAGCCGAGGATCCCCGCCGCTCCGGCGACGAACGGTGCGAACGGGCCGGTCCACGGGGCGGCGAAGGCAAGTCCCGCGGCGAGGAATCCGGAGCCGATGCTGATCCAGTTGAACGCGTCGGCGTAGAACTGCGCGTCGTTCCACCACTCGTCCTTGTCGCCCTCGCTGCCACCCGAGTTGGTCTTGTCGTGCGTCGGGCTGTCGGCCGGGTTCCTTCCCTCCTCCTTTGCCCGCCGCGCCGCCTCGGCGGCCTGGCGTGCGGCCTCCGCCGCCTCCGCCTTGCGCTTCTCCGAGACGATGCGGCGGGCGTCGGTGGCCGCCGCCGCGGCCGTCCTCGCGTCCTGGCCCGCGGCGATCGCCGACTGGCGCGCGCTGTTCGCCGAGGCCTGGGCGCTGTAGGAGGAGCGCAGGGCGCTGCGGGCCGAGTCGATGGCCCGGTTCGCCGAGTAGTTGGCCGCACGGCTCGCCTTACGGGCCGTATTCGCCGCGGACTTCGCCCGGTCCGCGGACGCCTGGGCGGCCTGGGCGGACTTGTCCGCGTCGTCGGCGTTCTGCCTGGCCTGCGTGGCGTACGTGTCGGCCTGCTTCGCCGAGGCGAGCGCCTTGTCCGCCCATTCCTTGGCCTGGTCCGCCGCGTTGCGCGCCTCCGCGGCGGCCTTCGACGCGAGTTGCGCGTTCTCCTGCGCCTTGTAGGCGATCTTCGCGGCAGCGGCGATCGCACCGCGGATCGCGGCGATGTGCGAGGCCGAGTCGTGGTCGAGCTGAGCCGCCTTGTACTGCACGAGGTTGATGAAGTTCCGGCGCATCCACGTCGGGCCCTCCAAGGCGACTTCCGCGTACGCCTTGGTGTAGATGCCCACGGAGTTGAGCAGCGCGGCGGTGGCGACCCCGTCGTCGTCCCGTACCGCCTCGGGGTAGGTGTGGTCGAAGAAGCTCCTCAGCGCCTGCGGGGTGTTCGCGTCGAGCGCGGCGTTGGCCGCGGTCCTGACGGCCGAGCCGGGACCGGTGGAGAGGATGGCGGCGATGCTGACGCGGTTGTCCTCGGCCACGGCCTCGATCAGCCCGTCGGTCAGGAATGCCTTGACGGCGCCGGTGGCCTCGCTCGTCAGCGCCGCGTGCACGGCCGTTCCGACATTGGCGGACGCGACCTCCGCGAGGTGAAGGGCCGTCTCCCGGTCGTCCTGGTCCTCGGCGAGGGCCCGGTCGGTGTCGATCCAGGCGTGGACATCCGCATCCGCACCGGCCAGCGCGAACTGGGCGGCCTCCCGCGACCAGGAGCCCTTCGAGGCCGCCATGCCCAGGCCCGCTTTGCGGCCCAGCGTGGCGGCCAGCGCGAGATTTCCGTCCGCCAGCGCCTTCTCGGCGCTCGCGATCTGGTCCTTGAGGGTCCCTGCGGTCTGCTGCTCCTGCGTGCGCAGGTTCGCCAGTGCGGCCCGCTCCTCCTCTTCCAGCTGTGCGAGCAGCTTGGCCTCCGCCAAGCCGTCCTGCTTGTCCTCCTCCAGACGCGCCGACTCCGCGTCGCGGGCCGCCTGTTCCACTGCCCTGGCATCCTCGACGGCCTTGGTGGCGGTGTTGGCGGCCTTGATCGCCTCGGCCGCATGTGCGGTGGACTTGTTGGCATAGTCGATGGCCTGCCCCGCGTACTTGACCGCTTCCTCGGCCGCGTCGGCTGCCTTGTCGGCGTGCGCCGCCGCGGAGTTGGCGGCATCGCGTGCGGTGCGCGCGGCGGACGCGGCCTGGTTGGCGAGTGCCTGTGCGGTGGAGGCGGCGTTGGTGGCGCGGTTCGCGGCGCTGTTCGCGATCGCGGCCTGGCGCTTGGCCTCCGCGGCCTCGGACTGGGCGACGCCCGCCGCGGTGGCCGCCTGCGCCGAGGCGTTGGCGGCGGCGGCCGCGTTGCGGGCGGCGGACGCGGCGGCGGATCCGGCACCGGCCGCCTGGGAGGCCGCGGTGGCCGCGTAGTCGGCGGCCTTGGCCGCCGTACGGGCACGCGCGGCGCCGTTGCGCGCCGCGACGGCGGCGTTCTTCGCCGCGTTGGCCTTGGAAGCGTCCTTGGAGGCGGCGATCGCCGCGTTGTAGGCCAGAGACGCGGCGTTGCCCGCGGTGGCGGCGGCCTGCGAGGCGGCGGTCGCGGCGAACGAGGCGCGGCGCGAGGCCGCGACCGCGGACTGGGAGGCGCTGATGGCGTTGCGGGCGGCCTTCGCGGCTCCCTGAGCGGCGCTCGCGGCCTTGCGGGCCGCCGCACCGGACTTCGCCACGTCGTCCTTGGCCGCCTCGGCCTCGGCCGCGGCCTTCTCGGCCGCCTCCTTCGCCTTCTCCGCAGCGGTTTTGGCCCGCTCGGAGGCCTCGACGGCGAGGTCGGTCTCTTCTTGTGCGCGCTTGCCCTCGTGCTCCACGACGGCGACCAGTTCCTCGATCGTCGCGGCCTCTTGGTCGCGGGCGCGCGCGATGTGCTGCCCGGTGTTGAGGAACCACTCCACCTCTTGGCGACCGCCGCTGAGCGCGCGGTCCGCGTACTTCTGCACCTCCGGGCCGGCGGACATCAGCATGGTGGCGGTCTCCACCCGCTGGTCCTCCTCGCGGGCGTCGAACCGGCCCGTGGACAGGAAGTCCGCGAGGGCCTGTTCGGTGCCGGCGTCCAGGGCCGCGGACGCCTCACGCTTGACCCCCTTGCCGCCGGTGGCCGAGACCGTGGAAGTGGCCACTTGCAGGTCTTCCAGCAGGGCGGATCTGAAGCCGCCGCCGAGGAAGGCGGCCACCGTGCTGTCCCCGCCGTCCAGAGCCGCGGACGCCTCACGCCGCACCCCCACACCGGATCTGGCGAGATAGGTGGCGACCGCGACGCGATTGTCCTCCGCCGTCACGGTCGGGAGCGTTGTGGCGAGGAACGTCTGGATGTCCGTGTCCGTGCCGTACAGCGCGTATTCCGCGGCGGCCTTGGTCGCCTTGCCGCCCGTCAGCCACGCCTTGACGACCTTCGCCCGCTCGGTGCCCGGCAGCTCGAACGGATTCGGCGGTTCATCCGCCGCCGCTGTCGTGGCGCGGGCCAGCGGGGCCAGAGTCAAGGGCGTGGCGGCGGCGGCCGTGACGGCGGCGAGGGTGCCGAGCAGGCGTCGCCGGCTCCAGAACACTGTCTCCATAGGAAGTCTTCCTCCAGGTAAGTGCCGTGTGGCATTCGACGGATATCAGTCGTGACCCGACCGCCTAGCCATTCATATTTCTTGGGGACCGTCAATTGTCGCTGGACAAAGGAAGGTTAATCGGACACCCGGAGTCCTCTTTGGTCGCCTGCCGAGGAAACGCTCAGCTTTCCCTCGAATCCCTCCCGAATCCCCATCGGGTGGAAATATTCGCGCCACGTGAACTGTTCAATTGATCAACACAAATTCTCCATATATGGCAACGCAACCTTCCGGGAGGGTGACGGGAGTCACTGCCTGCATACAACTTGCGTCCGGTTTCAGCTGGTTGAAGATGTGGACAGGTCGTCGAGTGAGCGGATTGCATGGAGAAGTGAGCGGCTCCCGTAAAGGACGTGGAAGCCGCCTCTCCTTTGCGCGTCACGGCGAAATGGAGACCCTCGTCGCGTTTCGTCGCCGTGAGTCTCCGCTGGCCTGACGTGTCATCGGAGCGCCGTCCCCACCTTTATGAGGTGTTCCGCCCGGGGGGACGGAACCGACGAATATTGGAGCGCGATGAAGGCCCGTACCGAATCTTCGGAATTCACGGACAACAAGCAGAAGAAGAGATTTCTCGTGCGCACCCTCGCCGCCGCGACGGCGGGCGGCGCCCTGGCGTGGGCGGCCCTGTCGGGCGCGCTCACCGGCGTCGCTCCCGCCCCGACCGGTGCCACGTCGACGGTCGCCGACGGCGCGCCCGGCTACGCGGTCGAGGACTTCAATTACCCCAACGCGGACAAGATCCTGGCCGAGCAGAACATCGTGCTCAAGCGCGGCGACGGGCACATCACACTGGTGGACTGCACCAGCGGCACGGGCTTCATCGAGGTCCTGGCACGGCGGCACTCCGGCAAGGTGTGCTTCAAGGTCGTGGGCAACTCCGGCTGGCTGACTCTGGAGATCCCCGCGGTCTACTCGATGAAGGGCAACGACTACACCACCGAGGTCGACATGACCGCGGGTACCGAGAAGAGGTCCTTCGACCTGGACAAGAACACCTGGACCGCGGTCGGTGAGAGCGATGACGAGCAGGGCCGTGAGCACATGCTCGTGGAGATCCGCTCCGCCAAGTAGCCGTCGGACAGCAGGAACAGAGGACACGACCTTCATGCACTCCATCAGACGCCCTCGCCTCGGCGCGCTCGGCGCGGTCTTGGCGGCCGGGGCGCTCGCGGTGTCCGCGACGCCCTCCGCCGCCGTGACGGGACCCGCCTCCCCGTCCGGCGACACCACTCATGCCTACGCCGCCCAGTTGATCGTCGGCGACCACGACCGCGGCTGTTCCGGCGTCCTGGTCGACGCCGAATGGCTGCTCACCGCGGCCGGCTGCTTCGCCGCCGACCCGGCCACCAGCCTCGCGGTGCCCGCGGGCAAGCCGCAGCTGAAGACCATCGCGACCATCGGCCGCTCCGATCTGACGAGCACCACCGCGGGGGCGGTGCGCGAGGTCGTCGAGCTCCAGCCCCGCACCGACCGCGACGTGGTCCTGGCCCGGCTGAGCCGTCCGGTCACCAACGTCACCCCCATCACCCTGGCCACCGCCGCGCCCACCGCGGGCGAGGAACTGAGGTTCGCCGGGTATGGCCGCAGCGCGACCGAGTGGGCGCCGCTGAACCTGCACACCGGCGGGTTCTCGGTGGACGCCGCCGATGCCACCACCGCAACGGTCACCGGCAAGGACGGCGTGGCCGCGTGCATGGGCGACAGCGGTGGCCCGATGGTCCGCGTCTCGGGCGGCGCGCACCAGCTGGCCGCCCTCAGCAGCCAGTCGTACCAGGGTGGTTGCTACGGCATCGACGAGGCCGTGACCAGTACCGGCGGCATCGCCGCCCGCGTCGACGACCTGGGTGCCTGGGTGGCCTCCAAGACCAGTGCGGCCCGCATCACCGACTTCAACTGCGACGGCGCCGAGGACATCGCGGTCGGTGACCCGAAGGCGTCCGTGAACGGCCTGTCGCAAGCCGGCCTGCTCAAGGTCGTCTACGGCGCGGGCAAGGGCAGCGAGACGATCCACCAGGACCTGTCCTACGTGCCCGGCGAAGCCGAGGCGGACGACGAGTTCGGCGGCGAGTTGGCCGTGGTCGACTACGACGAGGACGGCTGCACCGACTTGGCGGTGGGCATCCCCCTGGAGGACGTCGAGACGACGGCGGACGCCGGCTGGGTGACCGTCCTCTACGGCTCCCCGGCCGGACTGGGCAAGGGCAAGGCCGCGCTCAACCTCCAGCAGGGCACCGGCACGGGCGCGCTCAAGGAGCGGGCGTCCGAGGCGGGCGACCGGATGGGCGCCGCGCTGGCCGCCGGCCGGACCGCCGCCGGTGAGCCGTACCTCCTGATCGGGGCGCCCGGCAAGAACCTGAAGGGTTACCACGACGCGGGCCTGGCCTACTACCTGCGGGGTTCCACCAGCGTCTCGTTCCATCAGGACTCCCCGGGCATCGTGGGCGTCATCAGCGAAGGCGACGAGTTCGGCGCCTCCGTCGCGGGCTCCCCGAACCACATCGCGGTCGGCTCCCCGGGCGAGACGGTCGGCACCAGCGCCGACGCGGGCATGGTGGCGATCCTCAAACACGAGGTGAACGCGGACGGCGTCCCCGCCCCGGTGGCGAGCGTCAACCAGGACTCGACCGGCATCAGCGACGCGAGCGAGCCCGGCGACCGGTTCGCCTCGTCGCTCTCGATGGTCGCGTACCGTCCCTCCGGCGCCACCGCCGCGACCGACTCTGTCCTCGCCATCGGCACGCCCGGTGAGACGCTCTGGGTCGGCACCAACTCCTTCCCGCAGGCGGGGCAGGTGACCACCGTCCGGGTGACCGGGGCCGGCGCGGTCAGTGAACTGGCCACCATCCATCAGGGAATCGAGGGCGTGAACGGCGCCTCCGCCTCCGGTGACGGATTCGGCACGCGGGTGGTCGCCGTCAACACCGCGCCGAACGCGGTCGGCACCGCCTCGACCATGCTGCTGGCGGTCGGCGTACCCGGAAAGGACATCGGCACGGCAACCGACGCGGGCTTCGTGCAGACCTTCTCACTTCTGGGAGCCCCGGGCGACTCCGACCACTGGATCGAGGCGGGTAACGACCGTGGTGTGCCCGGCACTCCGGGCGCGTCACAACTCATGGGCAACTACCTGAACGGCACGGGTACACACCTGTGGATCGGTATGCCGCACGGTCCCGCCGACCGGGGCGCCATCCACGGCATTCCGTGGTCGAACGCCATGGGCGGCACGGGCGGGACGGTCATCACCCACCAGCCCGGCCTGAACGGTCTGCCGCTGACAGGCAAGGCGTTCGGCATGGCGATCCGCTGATACGCACGACGTAGGTGCCCCGGAGCGGACCTTTCCCTCCGGGGCCACCCCCTCGCCTCCGGGGTCCCTCAGGGCGTTGGTGCGGGCACGAGGGAAGACCACCACGTAGCGCCCGCACACCGCCCTCGGCCCGCCACGTTCCGAACAGCAAAGGGATTTCCATGCCCAGACCCAACCGCTCCACGCTGGCCGCCCTGGCCGCCGGCATGCTCGCCATCCCACTGGCCGTCTCCGCTCCGGCCAATGCCGTCTCGGGCGCGCAGGCCGCGGACGGCGCCTATGCCTTCACCGCCAAGCTGGACATCGGCGACTCCCACCGCGCCTGCTCCGGCGTACTCGTCGAGTCCCGCTGGGTGCTCACCGCCGCCAGCTGCTTCGCCGCGGACCCGAACGTCAGCCTCGACATCCCGGCCGGGGCGCCCGCGTCGGCCACCAAGGCCACCATCGGCCGCACCGATCTGACCGGCACCGCCGGCGCGGTCCGCGACATCGTCGAGCTCGTCCCGCACCCCGACCGCGATCTGGTACTCGCCCGGCTCTCCGCCTCGGTCGGCAACACCCCCGCCCGCCTGGCAGCCACCCCGGCCGCCGCCGACGAGCAGCTCACCGTGGCCGGATACGGCCGCACCGCCGACACCTGGGTGCCCGACAAGCTGCACACCGGCACGTTCACCGTGAATGCCGTCAACGCCGGCCAGGTCACCACCACCGGCAACGACGGCGCCGCCGTCTGCCAGGGTGACACCGGCGGCCCCGCACTGCGCGACACCGCGAACGGCGTCGAGCTGGTCGCCCTCAGCAGCCGCTCCTGGCAGGCCGGCTGCCTCGGCACCGACGAGTCGGTCACCGACACCGGCGCCATCAGTACACGGCTGGACGACGTCACCGACTGGATCGGCACCCACGTCGCCCGCTGGACCCTCAAGGCGCACGTCAACGACAACTACGTCACCCCCGAGATCAACGAGACAGGCAACCAGCAGGGCAAGCTCCGCGCCCGGGCCACCACCCCGTACGGCTGGGAGCAGTACACCCTGCACACTCGCGACGGCGGCCAGACGGTCTCGCTGCGCGCCGAAGCGAACAACCTGTGGGTCACCACAGAGAACTCCATGACCGGCGACTACGAGGGCATGCTCCGCGCCCGTGGTACGGCCACGCCCGCCGGCTGGGAGCAGTACACCCTCGTACCGCAGGGCGGCCAGAACTACGCCCTGAAGGCCAAGGTCAACGGCAAGTTCGTCGCCGTGGAGCACAACTACACCGGCTCCGACGCCGACCTGCTGCGCGCCCGCTCCACCACCGTCACCGGAGGCTGGGAGCGCTTCACCTTCCAGCACGCCGACAACTTCACCGTCACCGGCAAGGCACCCGCCGCCCCTACCCCCCGGCCCCTGGACTGACCGCACAACACCGGATGCCGGGCCACACCACGCGGCCCGGCATCCGGCTGATACACAACCAGGCTCCCGTACGCCGCGAATCCCGCGCGCCGCAGTGGCGCTTCCCGCCACGATCGGGTTCTCGTCGAGCCGGGCACATGGCACGGACCACGGATCGGGATGCCGTGCAGCCGGGCGGCTGCTTCGCATCAAAACCTCCGTCAGCGTCCCACTTCAGCCGAGGCATCGACCCGGCCAAGAAGATGATCGGGCGAAAGCGCCACATCGTCACGATTCGCTCGGACTCCTGCCGGCCGTCGCCCTCACGGCCGCCAGCGGCCATGACTCAACGGCTGGTAAGGGGTAGCCAGGGGCAGCCGCCGAAGCTCGGGCCGCGCAGGCACGGACCACAGGGCCACAAGGGCTCTGCGATGCATGAGGCGCCACCCACCAGGCGGATCGAGCGGCCTGGTCGGTCCACTACAAGATCAGTTATTTGGTGCCGGCTCAGTGCCGTGGGAACGGGGCATAGACGGTGGCTGGTTCAGACGGCAGTGACCGGCTGGGGCGAAACTGCGGAAGATCGTGGTCAGGGATCAGGAAGCTGCTGTACCCCATGGGCACGGGACTCTCCGCCCAGTACATCGCGCCGGCCACCACGTGACCGTTGCTGCCGGACTCGGTCTCTAGGACGAACGCACGCCAGTCGTGCCAGCGACGAGGGTCTGCGACCCGAAGCTGCTCTTCTTCCGTCTGGGAGGCGAGTCGAATGGTCAGCCGTCGGTAGTGATCGCGTACCGAGAGCGCGCCAACATCCTTGAAGAGGAGTTCGACCGTGGTGGGCAGCCCGGCATCAAGGTCCTGCTCGCCGCGGAACAGGACCTGGCTGTGGCCGATGATGTAGGCAAACAGTCGCAGTGGCCGTTCGAACGAGACCGGCAGATCCACAAACTCTGTACGTTTCCCCGCCACGAACACCCCATAGTGCTGCTTCGATACCTGAGCCACCGACAGTCACACTGCAGATGAAGCGACACCACCTTACATCCCGACCCCGCAGCCCCGTGATCACGTGTCAGAACCCACTGACCGCATCCGTCTTGATGGTCATCGATTTGGCCCGGGTGGCCCCGCGGGCCACGATGCAGCTCGGGATGCCGTTACCGCGACGATGGCCGATCGGGGCTGGGCCGTACAGGCCGCCGGCAACGATGTTCTCGCCTGCTGACGGCATCATCGCCGTCGTTGTACCCGAACTCGCCGCGCATACCAGGCCGTGAAGTTCGTTCCGGACCGGGCAGCTAGTGCCCTGACCACATAGGTTCGCCGGGTTGGGATGGGCGTGACGGTTGGATGTGCGGTGGCCGACCTGTCGGTGTGCTCAGACCGACCGACCAGGGGTGGCAGAAGCCGCAGCAGATCGTGCGCCGGGGCAGCACCGGCTCGCCGCACTATCGGCGGGCGCCGATGCTGCCGGCCTCGGCGGTCCCCGCCTCGCAAGAGCTTTCGCGATGCCCAGCGATGTCTCAAACGCAACGTCTGCCGCCAGATCTTCAAACCCCGCAAAGGAAGCAAGCAATCGAACAAGGAAGAGTTCCCGCAGGCGGCTTGGCGCGCCTCGAAGGGGATGGGAGATTAAGGAACGATCGTTCTTGACTGATCGTTCCTTAACTGTCTACTCTAGTGGCCATGGGCAGGCCAAGAGCATTCGACGAGGACGAGGCGGTGCGTGCCGCCGTGGATCTGTTCGGCGGACGCGCCTATGACGGCGTGTCAGTTGACGATCTCGTCAGTCACCTCGGCGTGCACCGCAACAGCCTGTACAAAACGTTCGGCAGTAAGCGCGGCCTCTATCTGATCGCTCTGCGCCGCCACCTCACCGACGACGTCCGTCCTTTGCTCGACGCCCTCGCCGGCGCATCGGATGCCGCGGCCGCGCTGCGACTCGTCACCACGGCCGACCTCCGTCTGCTCCTACTCGCGACGATCGAACGCGCACCGGTCGACAAGGAGGTCGCCTCCGAGGTGAAGGCCGTATTGGCCGCCGTCGACCAGGCGATCGCCGACGCCCTCGGCGTTCCCGCCGACCTGGCCGCCGCCCTCACCGCCGCCGCGCTGGGCATTCTCCTGCGTGGCAACCCCGACAACGCCACCACCGCGCTGATCCAACACCTCGACCCATTCGCCTGAAACGGAAACCGAAATGGCACTGATACGTATCGACGGCGACGACCTCGTCGTCGTGATCGAGGGTCTCGACAAGCTCTGGTCCTTCAAAGGCAGCCTGACCATCCCACTGGCCAACGTCCGTGGCGCGACCGCCGACCCCGGTATCGCCACCGACCCCAAGGGAATCCGCGCGCCGGGCTCCCACGTACCCGGCGTGATCACCGCTGGCACATTCCATCAGGATGGCGAGAAGGTCTTCTGGGATGTCAGGGATCCGTCAAAGGCTGTCGTGGTCGAACTCGCCGACGAGCGGTACGCACGCCTGGTGCTCCAGGTCGACGACCCCCGCGCGGCTGTCGCCCTGGTTGAAAATGCCCTTGCATAAAGAGAGGTAAGCCGATGTTTCGCCACTTGGCAGCAGCTGTGATGGCACTGGCCGCCGTCACCGCCGCTCCGGCCGAGGCAACACCCGGGCTCGTGCCTGCCGCCGACCGCGAGGTCGTCTTCACGGCCGACGGTACGACCGCGTACGGCACCCTGCATGTTCCCGAACATCGTGCCGGGCAACGGCTGCGGGCGGCACTGCTGCTGCCAGGCAGCGGACCCACCGACCGCGACGGCAACCAACCGCCCGTGTCCTCACCGGACACCCTGGCACAGCTGGCCGACGCGCTCGACGGGGAGGGAATCGCCACGCTGCGGTTCGACAAGTACGGCACCGGCCGCACCGGACTCGGCGCCTACCGGGACCACCCGGAAGAACTCGACTACCCAGCATTCGTCCGCCAGGCACGGGCTGCCTACGAGTCGTTGCGCGATCAACCGGAGACCGACCCGCACGAACTGCTGCTCGTCGGACACAGCGAGGGCGCGATGACGGGCCTGGTGCTCGGCGGCACCGTCCGCCCGCGCCCTGTCGGCCTGGCGCTGCTGCAACCCCAGGCGATCCGCATGCTGGACCTGGTCGCGCTCCAACTCAAAGCTCAGATCGCCGAAGCAACCCGACAGGGCCAGTTCACTCCGGAGCAGCAACGCACCGTCAACGCGGCCATCGATGCCGCCGTCACCTCCCTGCGCGAACGCCGACCGGTCGACACCACCGACCTGCCCACCGCGATCGCCCAGCTCTTCGAGGCATTCCAAGGCCCCAACGCCCGGTTCGTGGAAAGCGATGACGCCGTCTACCCACCGGACACCGCCGCCGCACTCCGGCCGGGAACCACGGTGCTGCTGACGTGCGGCACGAACGACGCCCAGGTCCCTTGTGCCACAACGAACGCCCTGACGACCGCCCTGCGTCACGCGCATGCCGGTGGACCGGGCCGAGTGACACTGCCGGCAGTGGACCATCTCATGCACGACCCCGACCACCCGAACACGCTCGCGCCGCCCGTACTCGACGCCTTGCACCGGTTGGCCCGACACTGACGCCGGCCGAGGACGCCCCCGGACCCAGCGGAGACCCTAAACCGTGTGGTTGGGGTAGTTCGAGTTGGCGATGCTTAACCGCCGCAGCGGCCCGAAGTGCGCCTCGACGGGGTTCGCCCACGAGGCATAAGTCGGGGTGAAACACAGCTCGACGTTGTGCTTCTTCGCCCTTTGTCGGATGTCGGCGCCTTTGTGGGCGGACAGGTTGTCCAGGATGACGTAGATCGGGGCGCTGTCGGGTCGGGCGGCGCGGATCGACCTCAGCGCGGCCGGCGTGTTCACGGCTCCCTTTCTGCGGCGGTTGACGCCCCACAAGCGGTCGTCGCCGACCGAGTAGCGGCCGTGGAAGGAGTGCACGCCGTGGGTGCGGTGGTGAGCAGCGGGCAGCCGGTCGGGCGTTTGAGTGCGGCCCAGCCCGAGCCCGCGGTGGGTCTGATCCCGAGCGGGCTGAACTCGTCGAAAGCGAAGACCCGGTCGGGGAAGCGGTGGAGGACTTCCTCGATCCGGTCCAGCTTCGCCTCGCGGTCGGGCCCGGGGATTCTTTCCAGGCCTTGGTGCGCTGGAATGTAATGCCACGGCGGGTGAGCAGGCAGCGTAACGTCTCGCGGCCGATGAGGATCATCCGGCCGTGGACTTTGCGCAGGTAGGCGACGAGCTTGCGCAACGACCAGCGAGGGCCAGCAGCATCATCGTGCGCCGGTATCGCACCGTGCTGGTGCAGCTCCGGCGCACGATCTGCTGCAGCTTCTGCCCCTCCTGGTCGGTCAGTCCGCGCACACGGACAGGCTCGGCCACCGCGCCTCCAGCGGTCGGATCGGACGCCACCGCCCATCCAACCGCCACAACTACCAACCCGGCGAACCTATGAGGGCACAGCACTTGACACATCGTCTCCGCCGCACCCGCCTACGGTACGAAGCTCCGCTGGAGCGCCCCGAAGGTGATCAACCACGCCAACCAGGTGGTCCCGGGTGCGGCAGTACAGACGATCCACGTTCTCGCACCCGGTTCCACGGGAGTCTCAGCAGTGTCCGCTGCCGGCCCGGCCCTAGCGGCCAGGAACCGCCATGGCTATCGGAAGGGGTCACAGAGGGCCGGTGCCGCGCAGTGCCTGTACGGGGACGTCGACGAGAGTGGGGCCGGGGGCGGCGAGAGCAGCGGTGAGGGTGTCGGCCAGGCGGTGCGGGTCGTCGGCGCGGGTCGCGGTGGCGCCGAGGCTGGTGGCGAGGGCCACCAGGTCGAGGGCGGGCAGGTCGAGGGCGGACTGGATCGGCGGCGGGAAGGCGTCAATGCCGAAGAGGGTGGTGAACTCCTTCATCGCGCCGTACTCGCTGTTGTTGAGGACGACGACGGTGAGGGGCAGCCGGTGGCGGGCGGCGGTCCACAAGGCCTGGACGGAGTACATGAGGGAGCCGTCGCCGATGAGACACAGCGTGCGACGGTCGGGGTCGGACAGAGCGGCGCCTACGGCGGCGGGCAGAGCCCAGCCCAGGCCCCCGCTGAACGCGTTGTGGAACTGGCCGGCTTCCATCGGGAAGTGGGCGCGGATCTCCTGCCGGTAGGAGGGGGCCTCCTCGAACACCGGGCTGGCGTCCGGCACCAGCTCGCGCAGCAGGTGCAGGACTGCGGACGCCTCAAGCGGTGTGGCCAGAGGGGCGGGCTCGGGGCGCGGCGGCGCGCTGAGAGGTGTGCGCTGGGCAAGTTGGTCGGGCAGCTGGTCGAGGAGGGCCTGGATTCCGATGCGGGCGGAGCAGATCAGGCTTTCGCCGACCGGGGCGGAAAACGCGTGCACGGGATTGTCGGTCAGGTGCAGGCACTGGGCGCCGGCGGGCAGGAAGCGGCCCTCGGTGTGGACGTGGTAGGTGAAAACCTGGGCGCCGATGACGAGGACGACGTCGTGCCCGTCGAGACGCTGGACCACTTCCTCGCGGGTCGCGGTGAGGTAGCCCTGAAAGAGGGGATGACGTTCGGGGAAGCTGGCCCGAGAGCTCCAAGGGGCACCGTAGACGGCGGCGCCGAGGCGCTCGGCCAGCCGTACCGCGTCGAGGGCGGCGCCATCGCCGTCCACCGCGGGGCCCAGAACCAGGACCGGATGCCGGGCGCCGGCGAGGAGGCTGGCGAAGCGGGTGATGGCGGCGGGGTCGGCGCCCAGCGCCGGGACGACCGTGTGGGGCGGCACCGGCGTGGCCGGCTCGGACCAGTCGTCCTCGGGGACGGAGATGAACACCGGCCCGCACGGCGGGGTGAGCGCGGTCAACAGGGCACGGGCGACGGCACCGGGGACATCGGCGGCACGGGCGGGCTGGACAGCCCACTTCACATACGGGCGGGGAAACTGGTCCGCATCAAGCGCGGACAGGTACGGCTCGGTCGGCAGCATGGCCCGGGTCTGCTGTCCGGCCATCAGCACCAGCGGGCTCTGGTTCCGCCACGCGGCGATCACACTGGACAGCGCGTTGCCCACACCGGCCGCTGAATGCACGACCGCGACCCCGGCCCGCCCTGTGCGCTGCGCCAGGCCGTCGGCCATCGCCACCACGCTGCCCTCCTGGAGCGCCAGGATGTACTCCAGATCGTCGGGCCAGTGCAGGTACATATGCATCTCGGTGGAGCCCGGATTGCCGAACACCCGTGTGACATCGAAGGCGCGCAGTACCGCGAAGACCGCCTCGGCCACGCTCGGCCCGTCGGCGCGGGCACTCGCAGGAGCCATGAAAGACCTCTCTCGTGATCCCGGCACCAGCGTGAGCAACGCGAGAGGCGAACGCCACCTGAAAATCCGCTGATCGGCCGCTTCTCGCGCGGCTCGTTGAAGCGAGTGTGCGGCGTGTGATGTCCCCCGCGCACCGCGTATCACGGCGGGGACCCAGGTGAGCGGCAGTGGCGGCACTGCCACCGTCGTGTGATCAACGGGATCTTGTTCTGGCAGCGCTAGCCTGCCGTGGCGGGTTCTGCCGTCCCGTTTCGGGAGGTGGAAGACGGTTCATGACCATCATCGCAGGTGGTCAGCGGACGGGTATGTGGGAGAGGACCCTGAGAGCCGTCCGCGCCGACGCTGACGCTGCGGGCCAGATCGACTGGAGCATGGTCAGAGTGGACTCCACCTCATGCCGAGCTCATCAGCACGCGGCAGGTGCACACTCTCGACCGCCAAAAGTTTTCGGCAGTGGGAGCAAGCCCGTCCGGCACCGGGCCGACGAGACCCTGGGCCGTTCGAGGGGCGGGCTGACCTGCAGAATCCATCTGGCGGGCGAGGGCGGACGTCGCCCTCTCGCTTTCGTCATCACTGCCGACCACCGGGGCGGTGCCCCGCAGCGCGGTCCGGCTCTGGCTTCGTGCGTGAGGCACAGCCAGGTCGCTGTTGGTTTCGTCGCGGCCTACCGCATGATGGGGCGATTGGTGGAGGTGTACTCGTCCGCAACGTTGAAGACACTGGCGCAGAGCGGGCATTCCGCACGTCCGAATAGATGGGCAATTCCGTCGGCCAATACCTCCTGACCTGCGTGGACGGCCATCTCGAACATCCACCTGCCAGTTCCGGTCAGCTCCTCGGCGGGCGTCGGCCGCAGGTCCCTTCGTTCCACATCACCCAGGTTCCAATCCTGGGTCGCGGAGTACCGCCCGTAGTTGCCGATGGCGATCCTGACCTCTACGCCACAGTGCGGACATGTCAAGGGATAGAAGTCATCCTCGAAGTCACCAAGGACCGCGGCCCAGTGGTACTCCTCCTCGACCGCGAGTAGGGCACGCAAGGACACGAGGAAGTCAGCCGGCCGCGACCGCAGGTGCCGGTCCAGCACTTCGCGGAACTCCGCGATGGCGTCGGCACAATCCGTCAGGAGATCGTCGCAGCCATGGTGCCCTGCCGCGCGCTCGAGAATCTCCCCTGCCAGTGCGCGCGCCTCCGCGCTGCGCGGCGCGAGGCGCACCAGGCGCGGCAGGGCAGCGAAACTGGCCGGGGACACCAGATCATGCTCAAGAACGAGCCGCCATCCCAGCTCCTTCCATGCCTCTTGATCGTCATCGTGCTCGACCTGCTCCAAGAGCTTCGGAACAGGATCGACCTCAAACCAGCAGTCATACATATGTGCCCAGGCGCCCACTGCAGCATTGAACCTTGCCCAGGTGGCCAGGGGCGAGTGCGCGTTTGCGGGTCAATTCTGATGACACCCCTGAGCGACCCGTCGGACAGAACTTGGTCGCAGCGCCAGCACAGGCCGATGACCAAGTCGTCTGCACGGCCGCAGCAATCAGATCGTGTTGACGACCTTGTCCAGCAGGGCGCCGCTCGCCGGAATGTCGTGACTCAGCTGGACCGCGCGTCCTGTCCGAAGATGTCTGAGTACCGGTCCTCCGTGGCACCGTGGGGAGTCTGGAGCATCTGGAGGAAGTCGAGTCCGGCCGCGTCACGAGGAAACTCCGAGGGGTGACGGACCTGCTTCGCCACTGTGGCGCCGGCACAGCACGTCAAGCCGTCGAGGAGCTGACCGAGTACGTTCAGGCGAAAGGAGCGGCGTGACGCCGTCGGAGTTGACCTACGAACGGTTCGAGGGCAAGGAAGCCGCAGGAAAGCTCGACACCTTCCTCGAAGCGTACGAGGAGGTGTACGCCGAGCCGCCGTACGGCGAGGGCCCAAGCGACATCGCCGAGTTCATCGAGCACTACCAGGTCCATGCCCAGCGGGACGGGATGCGCCTGGTCCTCGCGCGGGACGGCGACCAAGTCGCCGGCTTCACGTACGGATACCTGCTCCCGGCCGACAGCCGGTGGTGGGCCAACGTCCAGGAAGAGCTTCCCGAGGACTTCACTCGGGAGGACGGGGCGCGCACCTGGGTCATCCTCGAACTCGCTGTACGGAAAGCGTGGCGGCGTCTTGGTGTCGCCGCCAACCTTGCACGGCCTACTCCTCGACGGCCTGGGCGTCGAGCGTGTCACGCTCACCGTCCGGCCCGAGCCTGAAGCGAAGGCCGCCCAGTCGGCGTACGGAAAGTGGGGCTACCGCGAAGTCGGGATGTCACACCCGTGGGAGGAAGCGCCTTTCTGCACCACTTCCCGCTTCGCGTGCCCGCGTTGTACCGAAGCGGGCGGGCCGCCGGGGCCTGTCCCACTGTCAGCGGATGTGCATGTAATCAGCGGAGGAGCTGGGCTCCGTCCCGCACGGACTCAGGCCTCCAGCAGTGGCAGACCGGGCAGCACCTTCTCGATGGTGATGGGGAAGTCGCGCACGCGCACCCCGGTGGCGTTGAACACCGCGTTCGCGACCGACGCACCCGCCCCGCAGATGCCCACCTCACCGACGCCCTTCGCGCCCAGGGGGTTGGCCTTGTCGTCGTACCCGTCGAGGACGACCGCGTCGATGTCGGGGATGTCGGCGTGGACCGGCACCAGGTACCCCGCGAAATCCCGGTTGACGAAGGCGCCAGATCGCGGGTCGACGACGGCCTCCTCTTCGAGGGCCGCGCCGACTCCCCAGATCATGCCGCCGATCAGCTGCGAGCGGGTCGTCTTCGGGTTGAACACGCGGCCCACCGAGAACACGCTCAGCATCCGCCGCAGACGGATCTCCGCGGTGTCGGCGTCGACTCCCACTTCGGCGAAATGGGCCCCGTAGGTGTTGATCGAGTAGTCGGTGTAGTTCGGGTCGTCGCCCATGAAGCGGACCTGCCCCTGCGCCTCCACACCTTCGGGACAGCTGCGCGCGACGATCCCGCTCAGCGTCTCGGACGCGTCACCGATGTCCACGCCGCCGTCGGAGAACACGGCGTCCGCCGGGTCCAGACCGTGCAGCGGGGAGCGGGGGTCGCCGCAGGCCGCTTCCAGCACCTTCTCGCGCAGAGCCGCGCATGCCCGATATGCCGCGGTGCACGAGTTGGTGGCGCCCCACGAGCCTCCCGACCCCCAGCTGGAGGGCAGATCGGAACGTCCGAGCTCGATCCGTACTCGTTCGAGAGGGAGCCCGAGTCCGTCCGCCGCGACCTGGGTCAGGATGGTGTAGGTGCCCGTGCCGATGTCGGTCATGTCGGTGTGGACGACAGCGGTGCCGTCCGCCTCCAGCCGCACCCGTACCGTCGTCGGCCCCTGGAAATGCCCCCGGATGGCGGCCGACATGCCGTAGCCGACCAGCCACCGTCCCTCGCGCACACTCGCGGGGGTGGCCGGGCGGTTTTCCCACCCGAACCTGCGCGCGCCCTCGCGCAGGCACTCGACCAGGTGCCGGTCGCTGTACGGCACGTTCCGCTCGGGATCGACCGTGGGCTCGTTGCGGATCCGCAGCTCGACCGGGTCCATCCCGAGCGCATCGGCCAGCTCGTCCATCGCCGACTCGACCGCCAGCAAGCCCGGCGCCTCGCCCGGCGCGCGGACGTCCGTCCCGCGCGGCAGGTCGAGCGCCGCGAGCCGGTGACTGGTCAGCCGGTGGGGCGCGGCATAGAGGCTGCGGGTGGTGGCGGCGGTCTGCTCGGCGTACTCGACATCGGGGTTGGTGTGCATGCTGACGTCGTGGGCGATCGCCGTCAGCCGTCCGTCGCGCTCCGCGCCCAGCCGGACCCGCTGGCTCGATATGGGGCGCATGCCGACGAGCTGGAAGACCTGCTGGCGGGTCATCGCGACCTTGACCGGTCGGCGCAGCGTGCGGGCGGCGAGCGCCGCCAGGATCGTTTCGGAGTGGATGCCCAGCTTGGAACCGAATCCTCCGCCGACGAAGGGGGCGACGACGTGGACCCGCTCCGGGGCCATCCGAAGCGTGCCGGCGACCGAAGCCTGCGCGGCATCGACGATCTGGCAGCTGACATGGACGACCAGGTCCTCGCCGCGCGGTTCCGCCAGGCACGCGTTCGGTTCTATCGGCAGCGAGAACTCGTACGGCGTCGAGTAGTGCTGGTCGACCTTGACCTCGGCGCTGTCGAACCCGGCGGCGAAGTCGCCCACCTCGGTGTCGGTGGGGAGGCCGGCGTTGACCACCTTCGGGATGTACACCTGGTCCTCGTACTCGGCGAAGTCGAAGCGCCCCCGCCCAACGCTGTATTCAACCTTGACGAGGCCGGCCGCGGCTCGGGCCTGCTCAAGGGTCTCGGCGACGACGAGCGCCACGGGCTCGCCGTAGTGGTGGATGTCCGGGCCGGTCAGCACCGGCTGGGCGCGCCAGTATTCGAAGGTGACGGACTCGTCCCGGGGGCCTTGCGCCGGGGCGTTGAGATGGGTCATCACCAGACGCACACCGGATGCGCTCGCTACGCTCTCGGTATCGATCCCGGTGATACGGCCTTTGCCGATCGTCGCGCCGACGATGAAACCGTAGAGCGGTTGGCCGGCCTCCCAGTGCTCGTAGGCGTAGGCGGCCTGGCCGGTGGCCTTCAACGGGCCGTCGACGCGGTCCACAGCTTGCCCGATCATCTCGCCTCCTCAGCTCGCCCCGGCCACTTGGGCCAGCGTGCGGCACAGCGTGCGCTTGGCCAGATCGATCTTGAAGTCGTTGTCCCCCTGCCCGACCGCGTCGCGCATGGCCACCTCGGCGGCGGCGCGATAGGTGGCCATCGTGGCCGGACGGCCGATCACCGCGTCCTCCGCCTCGGAGGACCGCCACGGCTTGTGCGCGACACCGCCGAATGCCACCCTCGCCTCACTGATCGTTCCCTGCTCGGTCGAGACGACAGCTGCCACGGAGACCAGCGCGAACTCGTACGACGCCCGGTCGCGTACCTTGCGATATCGCTGCCGGCCCGGCGGGGGCGGGGGCAGGAGGACACCCGTGATCATCTCGCCCGGCCTCAGCACGTTCTCGATGTGCGGTGTGTCGCCCGGCAGCCGGTAGAAGTCGGCGATAGCCACGCGGCGCACCTTCTGATCGACGCCGAGCAGCTCGATCTCCGCATCCAGTGCGGTCAACGCGACGGCCATGTCCGAGGGGTGGGTGGCGATGCAGGAAGCGTCGGCTCCGAGGATCGCGTGTATCCGGTTGAATCCGCCGATCGCCGAGCAACCGGATCCGGGATCACGCTTGTTGCAGCCGGCGGCCGTGTCGTAGAAGTACGGGCAGCGAGTGCGCTGCAGCAGGTTTCCGCCGGTGGACGCCTTGTTGCGCAACTGACCCGATGCGCCGGACACCAGCGCCTCCGACAGCACCGGATAGCGGGTGCGTACGTGTGTGTCGGCGGCCACCTCGGAATTCGCCGCCTGGGCGCCGATGCGCAGTCCGCCGTCCGGGAGTTCCCCGATGTCCCGCAGCGGGAGCCGGCTGATGTCGACCAGATGGCTGGGCTTCTCGATGTCGAGCTTCATCAGGTCGAGGAGATTGGTGCCGCCGCTGATGAACTTCGCGCCGTCTCTGGACACCGCGGCAACGGCGGCTCGCGCGTCCGTCGCTCGTTCGTAGGTGAAGGGCCTCATTCAGGGCTCCTTTCCGCGGTGCCGCGGATGGCCGCGACGATATTCGGATAGGCGGCGCACCGGCAGATGTTGCCGCTCATCCGCTCGCGGATCTCCTCGTCGGTCAACGCGATGTGCGGCGCGCTCACGTCAGCGGTGGCGTGGCTGGGAGAACCAGCCTCCACCTCGGTGAGCATGCCGACGGCCGAGCAGATCTGGCCTGGTGTGCAGTAGCCGCACTGGAAGCCGTCGTGCTCGACGAAGGCGCGTTGCATGGGGTGCGGATCATCGGGGGCGCCCAGGCCCTCGATCGTGACGATCTGGTCGCCCTCGTGCATCACGGCGAGCGTCAGGCAGGAATTCACGCGCCGGCCGTTGATCAGCACGGTGCAGGCGCCGCACTGCCCGTGATCACACCCTTTCTTGGTGCCGCTCAGGCGCAGGTGTTCGCGCAGCGCGTCGAGCAGCGAGGTCCGCGGATCGACCTCAAGCCGCCGCACCTGATCGTTGACGTTCAGCCTGATCGCCAGGAGTCCGGCCGTCTCGCCCTGGCTCCGCCCCATGGCGCCCGTATCCGAATCGCTCATCGCGGCCCGCCTTCCCCGCTAGCTGCGGGTTCCAGCTGGTAATGCGTCGCCACCTTCAGGCGCGCTCCTCCTTCCCACCGTCTCGCGAAAGCCGTCGCTCCGCGCGTCGAAGGCGGACGCCGGGCTGCCGGGCCCCTGGGACAGGGGACACGGGACACGGGACACGAGGTGCGGGAGAGTGGAAGGAGTGGCGGAGGAGGAAAGCCATATGGGTGTTTCACGGCTCGGTCGGCATCGGGAGGGCATCGCCATTTTGGTGGTGCTGGTGCTGGCCGTACTGGCGGAAATCGCTGTGACCGTGGGGCCCGCGTCCGACCGGCCGCTGGTGGGGGTGGCTGTTACCGGTCTGCTGGCCGTGGTGCTCGTGATCGGCATTGGCTGGGTGTGCGGCCACTGGTACATGATGCGGCACCGTTCTCGGCCGGAGTGGGGCGGCCTGGAGAAGGATGTGCCGCTTACCACCGAGGCTCTGGCAGGTTTTCCGTTCGCCGAGGTGAGTGAGCGGCTGGGACATTGCGACACGGCCTGTATGAACCGTGTGTACGCCGCCTGGGTCCTGGCGAGCCATGGCCATGACGCGGAATGGATCGTCCGCAGTCTGGACCTCCCTCTTGATGTCGCCGAGGTCCTGGTCGCGGCCGTGGACAGGAGGCCGCGGACCTCTTCAGGCGCCGCCGAGGCGGACCGCCTTGAAAAGTAGGAGCAGGACGCTGAGGATCAGGTAGCCGCGCAGCACCGTCATCCCCAGCCTCGTGCCCGGTGACCATCGCACGGGTTTGAGCAGGGTGACGGGTGGCATGCGCCAGGCGAGTTTGTCGGCGTGCGTCATGACCGGGGCCCGGGGCGCGGGCGAGCGGCGCCGCGTGGTGAACATGGTCGCTGCCGCGGTGGCCAGACCGATGACCAGCGCGATCGCGAGCCAGGTGACGAGGCGGGCGACGTCCAGGGCCGGGAAGAGTGTAGTGGCCATCAGAGTGCCGGACAGCAGGAGCAGTACGGCGATGATGACGGTGGCGAGTGCGTTCAGCCACCGAGGGTTGACCCAGGGACCCAGGACCTCGGAATCGTTGCACAGCAGCAGAAGGAACACGCTCGCCGAGGGCAGAAGCAGCCCCGCCAGCGCCTGCACGGCTTCCGTGATGAGCCCCAGCGGCGCTCCGGGGATGAGCACGATGGCGGCGGCGACCAGGACCAGCAGGCTGTAGGAGGTGTAGAACTGCTTGGCCTCGCGGAAGCCGCGGTGCAGGGAGTGGCGGAGATTGAAGACGTCTCCGAAGGCGTAGCTGGTGGCCAGGGTGACCGCCGCCGCGCCGATGATGCTGGCGTCCAGGAGGATGACGGCGAACATCACGCCCAAGGCGTGATCGTGCCGGCCCAGTGCGTGCGCGACTCCGGCGGCGTCGGTGAAGTGGCCCTGTGCGCCGGTACCCCGGACGGCGAAGTCGGCGACCATCATCAAAGCCGCTGCCCCCGCCACGACCACGAGGGCGCCGATGGCGGTGTCGGCGCGTTCGTAACCGATGAAGCGGGGGGTGATGCGTTTGTCGATCACATTGGACTGCTGGAAGAACAGCTGCCAGGGAGCGACCGTGGTACCGACGATCGCGATGATCAGCAGTACGGAGTTGCTGCTCACACCCCCCTCGACGCTGGGGACGACGAAGTCGTGCGCGGCCTGTCCCCACCGGGGCTCGGACAGCAACGTCAGCGGGACGATCAGCAGACTCAGCGCCATGAAGACGAACATCGCCCGTTCCCAGCGGCGGAAGGAACCGCTGGCCACCACCGCGATCAGGATGACGGCGGCGGCTGGCACGGCGACATACCGCGACAGGCCCAGGTAACCGGCGGCCAGTGAGACACCGATGAACTCGGTCACGATCGTCAGAAAGTTCAGCAGGAAGAGATCACCGGCGCTGAACCAGCCCCAGAACCGGCCGAACCGTTCCATGATCAGCCGCGCGTGGCCCACGCCGGTGACCGCGCCCAGCCGTACCACCATCTCCTGGTTCACCACCAGAACGGGAATGAGCAGGAGCAGCACCCACAGCAGCGAGTATCCGTAGTTCTGGCCGGCCTGGGCATACGTGGACACGCCGCCCGCGTCGTTGTCACCGATCATGACGATGAGCCCGGGCCCGACAATCGCCAGCAGCGTCAGCAGGCGCGTTCTCACACCGGGACGGCCGCCCTCACCGGCTGTGTTCGGGACGCGGCCGAGAGCACCGCGGATCTCGTCCTGAGGGGCCGGGCCCCGTACCGCGCCGGGCGGTCTCACCTCGGCGGCGGGCGGCACCGGCGTACGGGATCGCTCCGGGACATCGGGCTGCCCCGGTTTCTCCGGAGGGTGGGGTTCTTCTCGTCTCCCTGTGGGGCTCGCGGACGTCTCTGCGGGGCTTGCGGACGGGGGCTCCGGTGCGGCCGGGGCGGCGGGTCCCGGCCGCACCGGATGAGCGCCGTCGAGCGGACCGGCATGGTCGGGGAGCTCCGGAAACGGAGGAGGCTTCGGTGACGGAGGGGGCTGAGGGGAGGGGGGAGGCTTCGATGTCGGGGGCGGCTCCGGACGGTGATCGTCACCTCCGGGCGCTTCGTCCTCGCTCACGGGGAAGCGGGAGTCTCGCGCTCGGGGCGGCCCGGCGGACGCGGTGCGTGGCCACGCCGGCGCCAGTCCGGCGGAATGATCACTTCCAGTACATCATCGACGGTGATCACGCCCAGGATCCGATCCTCGTCATCGACGACCGGAACGGTCAGCAGGTTGTAGTCCGTCATCAGGAGGGCGACGTCCTCGATGTCGGTGTCCGGTACGACGCGCACCGGGTCGGCGTCCGCCAGTTGTTCAAGCGGTGCTGCCGCATCCGCTTGCAGGAGATCCACCAGTGTGACCGCCCCCGTCAGCCGATCTCCCTCGCCGATCAGATACACGCTGGTCAGCACCTCGGGCTGAAGGGCACGTGATCCGCCCGCCTCCCGCAGCGCCTCGGCGGCCGTGACGCCCGGCGCCGCGGTGAGTACGTCCAGGGCCATCAGCCCCCCGGCGCTGGAGGGATTGAAGCCCATCAGTGTCAGCACTTTGACGCGCTGTCTGGCCGGCAGCGCGTCGAGTACGGGCTGCCGCCGGGCCTGCGGCAACTCGTTCACAGCGTCCGTGGCGTCGTCGGCCCGCATCCGGGCGATCACCTGCGCGATCTCGGCGTCGGACCGCTCACGGAGCAGCCGGATCTGCGAATCCGGCTCCAGTTCCTCGAACACATCGGCTTCGAGTTCCGGGTCGCTGTGGACCGTCTGAAGGATCTCGTGGGACTCGGTACGGCTGGCCTCTTCGAGAAGATCGGCGATGTCCGCAGGTTTGAGCCGGCCCAGTCGCCCGAACACACTTCTGACCCGGGCGGAACGCGCGTGACCGATGAGTGGCTCGAAAGACTTCCAGTCCCTCCAGTCCCTTCGGTCGTGCTCGCCGTCGCCGCCTCCGAACAGACGCGCGAGTCGCTGCGGCCGACGTGTGTTCAGACCGGTGACCACCAGGCCCTCGGACGTCCGCTCCAGAACGAGGTCGTAGGCCCGGACGAACTCGGCCGCCGGCACATCGATCACCCGATGGCCCAGAACATCCGCGCGCAGCAGCACTTCCCCCTCACGCCGCTCGAAGCCGCCCAGGTTCACCCTCCGGCTGGTCAGTGTGATCCCTTCGGCACTCCAGTTCGCCACCTGCTCCCCGGGAAGGAAGACATCCCGCCCGCCCAGCCGCGCCACAAGACCCGTGACCAGTGGGTAATTCCGGCCCCGCAAACGCACGATGACATCGGAGAGACGGCCCACCGTCTCACCGCCTTTGCCCAACAGCGGCCGACGTAGCAGCTCCGCCAGATACAAGTCGCGACCCACAGGCCCAACGTAGGCACAGCGGCGGGAACCGCAATCGAAGACGCGGCCATCCAGCCCTCTCCGCACGTTGGCCTCAGCAAGGTGACGGAGGCCGGATGGTTCGCTTCGGACGCGGACGCGGAGGCGGCGTCGAGGCGGCGTCGCCGCCGACGGCGACGGTGGCCCGCGGGCTGGTGGTGTCCTCACCCTCGCGGCGGGCTTGGCATGTCTGCGACGAGCTGGTGCAGACGTCCGGCCCCGCAGTGCGAGCGCCCCACCAGGAGCTACATCCGCGCTCGGCAGGTCCAGAGTTGCGCTTCACGGACGCCGATGGCCATGCCTGACCAGCTCGCCTCCACACCCAAGACTGACGCTAGTTGACGCGTCAATAACCGACATCTAATGTAGATGACGCGTCAACCAAATGGTTGGGGGTCGCCGGCCCGGCCGGCCCGCACACGCCTTGCTGCGGGGCATCGAGGTGTCGGTGCACTGCCGGAGACCCGAGGACGCGAAGTTCCGGAAGGGGAATCCCGTGAGTACTGAGAACAAGGCCGGACTCGGCGCGCTGCTGACGCCCGAGGAGAGCGTGCTCGCCCTCATCGACCATCAGCCGTTCCAGGTCGCCAATCTGCACAGCCATGAACCGACGATGGTCATCAACAACGTCGTCGGGCTCGCCAAAGCCGCCAAGGTGTTTGACGTTCCGACCATTCTGACAACCGTTCTGGAGGAGCGCGGTGGCCTTCTTGTCCAGGGTCTGCAAGACGTGTTCCCGGAGCAGAAGCCGATCAACAGGACGTTCATCAACACCTGGCAGGACGAACGTGTCGTGGATGCCGTCAAGGCGACAGGACGCAAGAAGCTGATCATCGCCGGCCTCTGGACAGAGATCTGTGTGGCCATGCCGGCGATACAGGCGGCGGGCGAGGGCTTCGAGGTCTTCGTCGTCACCGACGCGTCGGGCGGTGTCTCGAAGGAGGCCCACGACATGGCGGTGCAGCGGATGATCCAGGCGGGCGTGGTCCCGATCACCTGGATGGCCGTGCTGGGCGAGTGGCAGCGCGACTGGGCCCGCGAGAAGACCGTGCAGGGCGCCGCCGAGGTCCAGGCGCAGCACGGCGGTGCCAGCGGTGTGGCCTTCGCCTGGGAGATGCAACTCCTGGCCACGCCCACCGCCACGCCCACCGAAAGCGAGGCCTGACATCGCCGCCACCCCGGCACTGGTCCGTATCGGGTACTGCCTGTCGTTGACCGGTTCCTTACGCGGAAGCTCTCACCGCTGAGTGACGGAAGTCAGTCGCAGCCTTTGGAGATCGGGCCGCCGGAGATTCCGGCGGCCCGTTCGGCGGCCCGGGGCGTTCCCCTGACCTGCGATGGACGCGGCACCGTGCGATGAGGCGTTCCCACAGGGGGTGACGGAGCCTTGGACCGATCGCGGGGAGCACCGTCTGCACGCCACGCGGTTTGTCCGACACATACTCCCAGGCGGAGAGGAGGATCTCATCCGAATACGCCTCTCGTCGGCAGCGATGACGCGGTTCCGCGTCATGAGAAGCCGTCAGGGGAACAGCCGGTCATCCACCGTCACTTCGAGAGAAAGTCGCGCAGCGCTGTGTTGACCTCGTCGGCGTGGGTCCAGAGCAGGCCGTGCGGCGCTCCTTCGACCTCGATGTAGTCGGCCTCGGGGAGCGCCTTGTGGAAGCGGCGCGCAGTGGCGTCGATCGGGAGGATGTTGTCCTTCGTACCGTGCAGGATCAGTGCGGGCTTGCCGCTCGCGCGGACCGCCTCGACGTCGGCACGGAAATCCTCGATCCATGCCGGTACCACGGCATACGCAGCCACCGGAGCGCTGCGGATCGCGACGTTCCAGCTGCCGGTCACAGCCTCCTCGCTGATACGTGTGCCGAGGTTCTCGTCGAGGTTGTAGAAGTCCGCGTAGAACTGCTTGTACCAGGCGTACCGATCCGCCTTTGCGGTCGCGGCGATGCCGTCGAAGATCTCCTGCGGCACCCCGTCGGGGTTGTCGTCGCGGGCGACGAGAAACGGTTCGAGCGAGGCGAGGAAGGCGAGCTTCGCGACACGCTCATGGCCGTAGTGACTTACGTAGCGGGCGAGTTCCCCGGTGCCCATCGAGAAACCGACAAGGATGACATCTTGCAGGTTGAGGGTCTCAAGGACCGTGTTCAGGTCGGCGGCGAAGGTGTCGTAGTCGTAGCCGGAGTTCACCTTCGACGACTCGCCGAAGCCACGACGGTCATAGGTGATGACCCGATAGCCCTGGGCCAACAGCTCGCGCGTCTGACGCTCCCAGCTGTGCCCGTTCAGTGGGTAGCCGTGGATCAGGACGACCGGCTGCCCGGAACCCTGGTCCTCGTAGTAGAGCTCGACGGGCGTGCTGTTCTCCGTGCCGACGGTGAGGTAACCCATGATTTCTTTCCCTTCTGGCCGACGAAACGAACGCAGGCCCATATCTGTATGTGGAAACCGTGTGTTGTCGGGGTGGGTCAGAGGTCTCGCCGTTCCGCATCGGCCTGCGGTGGGGAGCGGATTTCACCATGCGTGTTCAACCGCCCTGACCTCCTCCCGAGATCGCGGCGTTCAGGGCGTGATCCACGTTGTCGATGAGTGTGACTCGGCCACCATCGCCGGGATCGGGATCGGGCATGATCGATTCTGGGTCGACGAGGTAGACCTCGTGACCATTCAGTGTCAGCCTCCGTGCGACCTCCAGCAGCACGCGCCGTGCCACGTCATCGATCGAATAGACCCTTGTCAGGTCCAAAGCCACCCTGACTTCCGAGGGCGAAATATCCATGGATTCCTGAACAACTCTCTCGGCTCCGGCAAAGCCGATGCCACCTTGCAGTTCCAGGACCCGGAGCGCGTCCGGTCCGCTGCCGACGACATGGTTGGACCGTACGACGGCACGCGCGGCGGCGGGGACCTCCATCACATGCAGACCCATGTCTGAAGAGAATCGTTCGAACAGTGACACCCCGCGAACGCTGTTCCCGTGACGATCCAGTCGCGGTGAGAAAGTGGCAATGCCGATCTGTCCGGGGAGCGCGCCGATGAGGCCCCCGGCCACCCCGCTCTTCGCCGGAATACCTACCTGGGTCGCCCAGTCACCGGCGGCGTCATACATTCCACAGCTGAACATGACGCTCAGCACCTGACGCACCACCGGTTCAGGCACCACCTGCTCTCCCGAGAGAGGGTTTATCCCGCGGTTGGCCAACGTCGCGGCCATCATGGCCAGATCTCGCGTGGTGACGAGCACGGAACACTGGCGGGTGTAGCCGTCCACGACGGCCCTCGCGTCCTCGGTGAGGACGTTGTGACTCCGGAGCATGTGCGCAATGGCGAGATTGCGGTGCGCGTGCTCCATCTCTGACGCACATACCGCCTCATCCATCCTCAGTGGACGACCGGCGAACGCCGAGAGGCCGTGGAGCACGCGTTCCACACGCTCTGTCGGATTCAGGTCCTCCGCGCCGGCCAGTGAGTGAACGGTGATCGCACCAGCGTTGATCATGGGATTGCGAGGGCGCCCCGTATCGCTTTCGAGTGAGATCTCGTTGAACGCCTCTCCGGACGGCTCGACACCGACCTTGGCGAGCACCGGGTCGAATCCGCGGTCAGACAGGGCCAACGCATAGATGAACGGCTTGGAGATCGATTGGATGGTGAACTCGATATCGATGTCACCGGCACCATAGACCTCTCCGTCAACCATGGCGAACGCAGCGCCGAGACGCTCGGGGTCCGCTGCCGCGAGCTCAGGGATGTATCCCGCCGGCTCTCCGGACGTGTCCGACTCCACATCTCTCAGTACCTCGGCCAGATAGTCGGGAATGATCGGCCGCATTCGTCCTCCATGCATCATCGCAATCCTCACGCCGTGACATCCGTGTTGTGTTCGGCCGTAGTACCAGGTTGCACCCGGCGGCGCCTCACCGCGTCACGTTGTCGATGGAGAGCGTCACGGCGTGGCCGCATCTCTCCGGTCCGGCCGAGGTGCTTCTGTTGTTCTGTTACGAAGGTTCAAAAAGTCTTGTCGGAGCAGGGGCGGCGGTAAGCACGCGAAGCTGGTCGGCGTCGACATTGGCTCCGAAGGCGGGGGTTCCGGGTTCGAGCCGGACGCCCGCGGCGAGGTCGCCGATGGTGAGTGGGTCGAATCCGAGAGTGTCGATCAGCGCCGACACGACGGCGAGATCCTCGGGCGAGTCACCGGCGATCGCGATGGCCCTGCGTCCGAGGCCGCCGACTGGACGAGCCCCGTCTTCGAGGTCGTGGTAACCCATGTGGTTGAGGGCTTTCACGACACGTGCGCCCGTCAGGAACCGCTGAACGACTTCGCTCGAAGAGGTATCGGGCGGGAGGATCGCGTCGCGGGGACCATCGACCTCCCACCAATGGTTCATCGCGTCGAGGACCAGCTTTCCTTCCAGCTTCGGAACTGGGAGGTCGCGGTGTTTGCCGAGCGGGAGAGCCAGGATCACGACGTCGGCGGCATCCGCGGCCTGGGCCGGCCACACGGCGGTCGCTCCGGGGGTGAGGATTTTGACGGTAAGCGCGATCTTGGAAGGGTCACCGGACCCGGAGATCAGGACTCGATAGCCGGAGGCGACCGCCAGGCGCGCCAGGACGGTGCCGACCTTCCCGGCTCCCAGGATCCCGACAGTGGTGACAGGGTGGGTCATCGCGCCGCTCCCGCCGTGGCCGCGGGCCGCTCGGCCAGAAGCTCGCGGATCCGAGGGATGACTTGGGTGCCGTACAGCTCGACCGAACGCAGGCGCGCGGAGGCTGAAACCGTGCCGGCGGCAGAGTAAATCATGTCGAACCGGCCCGCGTTCAGTACCCGGATGGCATGGGCGATCTTGGTCGCGACCGTCTCGACCGAGCCGACATACAGCGACCCGCGGTCCACCTCGTCGTCGAATTCCTCCCGGCGGAGCGGCGGCCAGCCGCGCTGAGCCCCGATCCGGTCGCGGATCTCCTTGTACCCGGGGTAGAAGAGCTCCTTGGCTTCTTCGTCAGTGGAGGCGACGAAGCCGGGCGAATGCGTCCCGATCGGCTGCGCGGTAGTGCCGAACTCCTGGCTGGCACGCCGGTACAGATCCACGTAGGGAGCGAACCGGTCAGGGGCGCCGCCGATGATGGCGAGCATGAGCCGGAAGCCATACTGAGCGGTGCGGAGCACGGACCGCGGTGTCCCGCCCACCCCTACCCAGGTGTTGAGACGTCCCGAATCGGTTTTCGGGTACACGTCCGCGTTGTGCAGGGCGGCGCGCGTGGTGCCTTCCCAGGTGACCGGCCCCTCGTCCAGGAGCCGATGGAAAAGGTCGATCTTCTCCTCGAACAGCACCTCGTAGTCCTTGAGGTCGTAGCCGAACAGGGGGAACGACTCGGTGAAGGAACCGCGCCCGAGGATCACCTCGGCGCGGCCGCTGGAGAGCGCGTCGACCGTGGCGAACCGCTGGAACACTCGCACCGGGTCGTCCGAGGACAGCACTGTGACGCCCGAGGCGAGCCGGATGCGCTTCGTGGCTGTCGCGATGCCCGCCAGTACTGTCTCAGGGCTGGAGATCGCGTACTCAGGCCGGTGGTGCTCGCCCAACGCAACAACGTCGATACCGATCTGGTCGGCAAGGACCGCTTCGGCCACCGCGGCGCGGATCGCCTGCGCGTGCGAGACGATCATGCCCTGGTCGTTTCGGGGCCGGTCTCCGAAGCTGTCGATGCCGAACTCGATTTGCGAAACATCCATCGTGTTCACTTCGTTCAACGCTTTCGTTGTGTCGGGGCGTGACGGTGCCTGGTTCGTGACGACCGGGCGGGACGTCAGCCCCGGGCGACCTGCGCGAGTTTCCTGCCGGTCAGGTCCCGCGTGTCGTCATCGCCGGCCGGCGGCCACCTCCGCCGATCTAGTTGACACGTAAACTATGGCACCCCATTGTTTACGTGTCAACTAGATCGTGGCGCGGAGGGCGCGGCTGCACGTCGGTGGACTGGCGGTTGGTCACGAGATCCGCGCCCTGTTGTTCAACGGCGTTGGCGAGCCGCTGCTTTGCGAAGTTCTTCGCCGCCTGGACGAGGGCCGGGGCAAGACGCGTATTCACATCCTCGTGGCCGTGGTCTGTCGCCGTGGTGGCCAACTCGGTCAGCGTGTCCCGCACGGCCTGGACTAAGTGCCTGAGTGTGTTTCATGTCTCAGAAGACTTGCGTAAACACCGAGCGTGAGTTGAAGCTTCAACTCGCTGCCGAGGATGTGATCCTCTGTCTGGAGGACTGTGAAAACGGGACGTTGTATCCAACGTGACCGTCGACGGCAAGCTCTGCCACTTCATCGGAACGATCAAGGAGGCCTGACCATGACCCACTACACCGCCGTGCAGGACGATCAGGCAAAAAGCAACGTCGACATCGTGCTCACCGCGATGCGGGAGTTGTTCGCCGACAAGGACCTCACCGCGATAGATCGATACTGGGCCGAGCCCTACATTCAGCACAGCCCGCAGATGCCCAATGGGCTCGACGCTCTGCGCAAAGTCGTTCCAAACCTGGAGGGCTTCTCCTGGGAGCCGCAGCGGATCGCCGCCCAGGGCGATCTGGTCTTCACCCACAGCATCGTCCACGGCTGGGCCCCGAACCCCGTGGCCATCGTCGACATCTTCCGGCTGGACAACGGACGCATCGTGGAACACTGGGACGTTGTCCAGGACATTGTCTCTGCCGAAGAATCCGCCAACGGCAACACCATGGTGTAGACCCGGCACGTGGACATCTCGATCTCGCCCGGTCAGTCCGGCTGCTTCTCCATGTGGTCCAGGACGCGCTGGGAGATCCGGCCGAGTGTGCTGAGCTGGTTCGGGGTCAGGGCATCGATGAACAGGCGGCGGACGTGCTCGACGTGCTGGGGTGCGGCCTCTTCGATCGCCTTGTAGCCGGCCGGGGTGGCGACGATGAATGCTCCGCGTCCGTCGTCGGGGCACTCCTCCCTGGCCAGGAGCCCGCGTTTCGCCATCCGCGTGACCTGGTGGGACATCCGGCTCTTCTCCCACTCCACGAGTTTGGCCAGATCCAGGAAGCGCATCCGCCCATTGCCTCTTTCGGTGAGGCTGGCGAGCACGAGGTAGTCGGAGGCTGACATTCCGGAGTCGGCCTGGACGCGTCGGGACAGCCGTCCGATGAGTGTCTCCTGCATTCGGATGAAGCTGTCCCACGCGGCCTTCTGTTCTGGGTCGAGCCAGCGCGGTGGTGGTGCGTCCATGGGGGCAGTCTAACGAAATCGTTGACAGCTCATCTACTGGCGGTGGCGGCGATGCGGCCCGCGGCGAGGCCGCGTCCGTCGTGACCAAGATGCTGCGGTTCGCACCCGGCCCTGGTGCGCGAGCTGGAAGGCGCCGGGATCGATGCCCGTCGGACGGGTGAGGAACGTCGTCGAGGGTTAAGTTGATGCATCAACCTGGTGCGGCTAGGCTGATGTCCTGGCTGGCGGGATCCCGCCGAGTTGAGCGGGATCAGACCTTACAAGGAGGACACATGACGGTCGAAGTGATCGACGTGCCCGAGGCGAAGCGCTACGAGGCCCGTGTCGATGGAGAGTCCAAGGTGGCGGGCGTCGCCGAATACATCCGTACGACGGAACTCGTCGCGTTCGTGCACACCGAGGTCGAGGCGGAGTACGAGGGCAGGGGAGTCGGGTCCACGCTGGTCCGTACCGCCCTTGACGAGGCACGCGCCGCGAACCTGCGGGTACTGGCCACCTGTCCCTTCTTCGCGGGCTGGATCAGCCGGCACCCCGAGTACCAGGACCTGCTGTACCAGTCCCGCAGCAGGGTCAGTGACTGAGAGCCGAGCACGGCGGAAACGGAGGCGGGCATGAGCGGCGAATCCGAGCAGAAGGCATACCGGACGGAGTCGATCACGGTGACCTTCGAGGCCGGGCGCTGCCTCCACGCAGCCGAATGCGTCCATGGCCTGCCCGAGGTGTTCGACCCGACGAAGCGACCTTGGGTCCAGCCGGAGAGAACCACGGCCGAGCGCCTGGCGGAGGTGGTGCGGCGCTGTCCCTCGGGCGCGCTCCAGTACGAACTCGCGGAGGGCGGGACGGAAACCCCCGACCGGCCCACCACGATCACCCGCGGTGTCAACGGGCAGCTGACCGTGCGCGGGGAGCTGAGTGTGGACACGCCGTAAGGCGCGCGCGCCGAGACCAGGGTCGTGCTGTGCGGCTGCGGTCAGAGCCGCCTCCAGCCGTACTGCGATCACGCGGGCCCCTGCGGTCAGTGACACGACCGTGCCCGCTTCCCGCAGGTCACACCCAAGATCCTGAAGTCGAGCACATGTCCCTTGCGGTGCGGTTCTCTGAGTACGGCACCCCTGACGTGCTGCGTGCTGAGCTCCGCTCTTTCGGTGTGGAACCGGTCACCTATGGCAACGGCCTGGTCGAGCACCTGAGCGGCAAGCTCGTAGTGCTCCCGGCGTAAGGTCACGACCTTTCGCGCGAGCAGCGTGCGGCACAGCCCCGCGCGGGGGACCCGCTGCCCGCCCACCTGATCTTGCCCGTGATGCTGTTGGTGCACGGCGGACCCTGGCGGCGGGACACCCGGCGTTTCGATCCCGTCGGCAACTGCTCTCACAGCACTGGCGAATAGCGGTTCACCGGACAGGCGAACCGCTCGCAACCATGGACTCATACGGGCGAGAGCATCTCCTGAAGGATGCGCCGCAGCTCGGTGCGGTCCCGCGGGGTGATCCTCGCCAGCCTGCGGTCGTACTCCGCGGCCAGGGCTGCGAGTGCACGATCCCGAGCCTCTGTGCCCGCGGAGGTCAGTACGAGGCGGTGACGCCGCAGATCCGCGTCGTCGATCTCGCGCCGGATGAACCCCTTGGCGACGAGATTGCGGACGTAGACCGTCACGCTGGCTTTGGGCAGCAGCAGTGCCGCCGCGATCTCTGCCGGGTACGGCGACGCGGCCACCTCCGCCAGGACGAAGAACTCCTTTGTTTCCAGCCCGAGATCAGCCAGCTCCTCCGTGCAGGCATCCATTACGACACTCAGCAGCCGCTGGTTCAGCGTCCACAGCTGCGCACCGTCGACCGGCATACGAGTCCCCCAAACCAAGTGGTACTGTTCTGTACTAGTTCCAAGCTGTACCAGTAGTGTTTTTGTACTGGTACAGCTATGGAACAAGGATCTCACGAAGGGCGCTGTCCATGCTTCAGCACATCACGATCCCGCGCGGACCGATCGAGCTCGCGGCCGACCTTCACCTGCCCGACACCGCCGACAGCACCGCGCTGTTGCGCGCCGTGGTGCTCTCCACGCCCGGCAGCAGCGTGAAGGAGCAGATCGGTGCGAACTATGCGTCCCGCCTCGCCGCCCGCGGCATCGCGGTGCTCGTCTTCGACCCCGCTCACCAAGGGCAGAGCGGAGGCGAGCCCCGCGATCTCGAAGACCCCTACCGCCGAGGTGAGGACATCTCCTACGCCATCGATGCCCTCACCACGACCCCCGGCATCGACCCGAAGCGCATCGGCGTTCTCGGTATCTGCGCCGGCGGCGGCTACGCCGTGCACACCGCCCGCACGGACCACCGCATCAAGGCCGTCGGAACCGTCGTCCCCGGCAACATGGGCACCTCGTTCCGCGGCTTCCAGCCCGACGGCCCGGCCGCCGCACTCGCCGCACTCGCCGACGCGCGCATCGAAGAGGCACGCTCCGGTGAGATGTCCCGTGTGAACTGGCTGCCCGACACCCTGGAAGATGCGACGGATGCGGGGCTGACCGACATCGACACCACCCAGGCCATCACCTACTACCGCACCGAGCGGGGCGGCAACGAGCACTCCACCAACCGCCGCCTCTCGCGCGGCGACTCCCTCCTGCTTGGCTACGACGCGTTCCACCTGGTCGACCAGCTCATGACCCAGCCACTGCAAGTCATCCTCGCCGGACGCATCGGCAACACCGGCTCCTACGAGGCGGGCATGCGGCTGTGGAAGATGGCCCCCAACCCGGTCGACCTCATGGTGATCGAGGGCGCCGGCCACTACGAGATGTACGACGAGCCCGAATACGTCGACGCCGCCGTCGAACGGCTCACCAACTTCTACGTCAACAACCTGTAGGCATCCAAACCGGCGAACCTATGTTCCGGTCACGGGACAGCTGAATCGGCATGACTAGACTTCTCCCGGCAGGGTGGTTGCGCGAGTGAGTTGCACCCACAACTCACATGGGGGCTCGTAGTACGAAGGCTTGACCCGTGGGCAAGCGGGAGAGGTGGATGACCGATTGCCTGATCTCACATCGCCGCGGCCGGGCGGGCGAGGGCGAGCCCGCTCTCTTGCCGAATCCGTCGAGGTCGCCGCGCCCCGGGTGGCGCGGGAGCAGCGGGAGAACTGGCAGTCGCTGGTGATTCTCGCGCACTTGGTCGAAGCCGAGCTTGAGCGAAAGACGCAGGATGATGCCGGCATCCCGCACAGCCACTTCAAGATTCTCGCGTTGCTCGCCGGCGCGGATCGGCACACGATGGGCCTCACCCGATTGAGCCGGGCGCTACGGTTCCAGAAGAGCCGGCTGTCACATGCGCTCCGCTCACTTGAGGCCGCCGGATTGCTCCGCCGCGAGGACACCCCTGAAAGGGGCCGTGCCTACCAGGCCGTCCTCACACGCCGTGGTCTCGACCTCGTGGAGCGAGTGCTGCCGCTGCAGGACGCCTTCGCCCGTGACACAGTGCTCTCCGGCCTCACCGCGACCGAGGTCACGCAACTGCGCACCATCGCTGAGAGGATCATCGCGAACCTGGATGATCGGGGGGAATGACCCGACCGGCGTCCCCCTCTGTGAGCTCGGCGGAGAGCATGGACAGACGCCTAGTTGATGCGTCAACTGTCGGGCTTGGTGTCCTGCTTCGGCCCCGGTCGCACGAAGGTGACCGGGGCCGGGACGTGAACGGCGGCTTCGGGCGCGGCTTGTGGGCCGTTCAGCTCTGTGGCATTGAGCGGCCGATGTCGTCCAGTTCGGTCAGATCCTCATGGGAGAGGGAGAGTCCCGCGCCGGCGATGTTCTCGCGCAGGTGTGCCGTCGATGACGTGCCCGGGATGAGCAGAATGTTCGGTGATCGCTGCAGCAGCCAGGCCAGTGCGACGGACATCTCTGTCGCCTTGATTCGAGCGGCGACCGCCGAGAGCGCCGAGGACTGAAGCGGGGTAAAGCCCCCGAGGGGAAAGAAAGGCACATACGCGACGCCGTCGGTGGCGAGCCGGTCGATGAGCTCGTCGTCCTGGCGGTGGGCGAGGTTGTACATGTTCTGCACGCACACGATCGGCGCGATGCTCTGTGCCTCGGTGACCTGCTCCTCGGTGGCGTTGCTGACCCCGAGGTGGCGGATCAGGCCCTGCTGCTGGAGTTCCACGAGCGTCTCGAACGCCTCGGCCAGCGAGCCGGGCCGGCGACCTTCGGCGTTGCCGAGCCGGAGGTTGACCAGGTCGAGTGTGTCGAGCCGGAGGGACGTGAGGTTGTCCTGGACCTGGCGGCGCAGATCTTCGGGTCGGCGGGCCGTGGGCCAGCCACCCTGTTCGTCGCGGGTCGCGCCGACCTTGGTCACGATGTGCAGCGACTCGGGATAGGGGTGCAGTGCCTCGCGGATCAACTCGTTGGTGACCCGCGGCCCGTAGGCGTCACTGGTGTCGATGTGGGTGACACCGAGGTCGACGGCTTCGCGCAGAACGGCCAGGGCACCCCCGCGATCGGCCGGCGGCCCCATCACCCACGGCCCGGCCAGTTGCATGGCACCGTAGCCGAACCGGGTGACGGTCAGGTCACCCAGAGTCCAGGTGCCTCCGGGCAGAGAGAGGGACGGTGTGCTCATCGTGTTGCCTTTCGTCGTGCACTTTGGGGGTGGCGCCTGTTGCCTTCCTGCATCAGCATTGGAGAGAAACTTCCTGTCGGGAAGTAGGCACTCTGGAGTGCGTAACCCACCCATCGGTGAGAGGTGCGATCAGTGACAACGATGAAGGCGGCCCAGAAGAGGGCTCAGGCCAAGGTGGAGTACAACGCGTTCCTGGCAGGGTGCCCCAGCCGGCAACTACTCGACCGAATCTCGGACAAGTGGGTCGTCCTGATCCTGTGTGCGCTGGGCGGCGACAACAACCCTGGACCCGCCGGTGCGGCACACGCAGACGCTCCGAAGGCGCTGCGTTACTCCGAGATCTCCCGTCTTCTGGCCGGGGTCAGCCAGAAGATGCTGACCCAGACACTACGGTCGCTGGAGCACGATGGTCTCCTCACCCGCACCGTGACGCCAACTGTTCCCGTCACCGTCTCCTACGAGCTGACCGACCTCGGCCTCTCGCTCCACCACATGACGCGCGGGCTCAGAAGCTGGGCACAGACACACATGGCCGAGGTCCTCGCGAACCGCGAGAACTACGACGCTCGCACCTAACCGATCGGCGGCCCCTCCTTCGGCTTCCGTCGGCTACGCCTTGAGGCGGCGGGATTCGACGCCTCGCGGGTCGAGTGACGGCGGCCGTACCATGGGTGACCGTCGCGTCTTCGACCCGGGGAGTCCGCTCATGCCGTCACCAATGGACGCCGCCCACCAGCCGGACTACCCACCCAAGACTCCGCCACCCCCCAAGCGCCCGGTCCAGCCATCACGCCCTCCCACGGACACCAAGCCGAAATCGACCACGCTGGCCCGGCCGGGCAGGCGCACGGTGAACATGGCGAACCGACGGGGCGCCAACTGGAGGTTGGAAGCGGAACCGTGGGCGGCCGGGCGCGCCCGCAAGAACGTGATCGGCAAGCTCCACGAATGGGGTTACACCGGCGCGGACACCGCCGCCTCCGAGATCGTCACCGTCCTCGTCAACACCGCGGTGGGCGACGGCGGGAAGCGAGTGAGCCTGCACCTCGCTGACCAGAACCGACAGGCCCTCATGGTGGTACTCAGCCATCATCCCGGCCTGCCGGTCGCAGACGAGACCGTGTTGCCTCGGATCGCGGAGTTGGGCGCGACGAGCTGCGGCACGGATACAAGTGAGGATGGCCGACGCCTGTGGGCGGTGCTCGACCTATAGCCACCACGTCGAAGGCTCCACCCGGTTCCCTCGGGTCGGAGGCCGGGCCCGATCGGGGCGGGCGTGGGTGACCTGCTTGGATCCGCTTCGTTCCGCCCTTGGCTTGCCTGGTCACTGACCGGGTGGCCCTGGCGCCGGGCGCCGGGCCATGGCGGACTCTGAGGTATTAGCCTGTGGACGTGGATATTTCACATGTAGCTCGCGTCCTGCGTGATCCGGGGGAGCGTCCCCGGGTCGGGCATATCCAGTTCCTCAACTGTCTGCCGATTTACTGGGGACTGGCACGTACCGGCACCTTGCTCGACCTGGATCTGACCAAGGACACTCCGGACCGGCTGAGTGGTCTGCTGGTCGACGGGACCCTGGATATCGGTCCGATCGCCTGCATGGAATATCTCAAGCATGCGGATGACTTGGTGCTTCTCCCGGACATCGCGGTGGGCAGCGATGGTGCGGTGACCTCTTGTCTGATCGTCAGCCAGGTCCCACTGCGTGAGTTGGACGGGCGCCGGGTCGCCCTGGGTTCCACCTCGCGCTCGTCGGTACGCCTGGCTCGACTTCTGCTGGAGGAGAGGGAAGGGGTTCGCCCGGAGTACTTCACCTGCCCGCCGGACCTGCCGGTGATGATGCGGGACGCGGATGCCGCGGTCGTCATCGGTGACGCGGCGCTGCGTGCCTACCTTCACCAGGCCGAGGACCTGGGTCTGCTGGTGTACGACCTGGGCGAGATGTGGAAGGCGTGGACTGGTCTGCCGTTCGTTTTCGCGGCCTGGGCCGTCCGCAAGGACTACTTGGAGCGGAACCCTCGCATCGTACGAGAGGTGCACCGGGCCTTCCTGGAGTCCCGGGACCTCTCAATGGACGAAATTGACAAGGTGTGCGAGCAGGCCGCCCAGTGGGAGGCGTTTGGCGAGCAGGCGTTGCGGAGCTACTACACCGAGGCTCTGGACTTCTCCTTCGGCGAACGCCAGTTGGCAGGTGTTCGCGAGTTCGCCCGCAGGGTCGCTTCGGACTCCGGATTCGATCCTGAGCTGGAGATCTCGGTATTCCAGCCGTAGTGGCTGTCGTGGTAGGCCGTCGGCCGCGTTGCCGGTGCGTCCTGTACCGGGCGGGCGTGATCGGGCGGGCGCGGGTCAGAAGCCGGAGGCGGGGCGCGTGGTGTAGTGCTCTTCCAGTCGGGTCAGTTCTTCGGTGGTGAGCTTGAGCTCGGTGGCGGCGACGGCGTCGGTGAGGTGGTGCGGCTTGGTGGTGCCGACGATCGGTGCGGTGATGGCCGGCTGGTGCATCACCCAGGCCAGTGCTACCTGGGCGCGGCTGACGGCGCGCTCCGTTGCGATGGCGGCGACCGCGTCGATGATTCCCCGGTCGGCCTTGGCGGTCCGGCCGTAGAGGATTTCCTCGGCGCTGTCGGTGCTGTTGCGTGTGGTCTGCTCGTCCGGATCGCGGGTCAGCCGGCCGCGCGCCAGTGGGCTCCATGGGATCACGCCGATGCCCTGGTCGAGGCAGTACGGCAGCATCTCCCGCTCCTCCTCGCGCTGAAGCAGGTTGTACTGGTCCTGCATGGACACGAACCGGGTCCAGCCGTGCAGATCCGCGGTGTGCTGAAGCTTGGCGAACTGCCAGGTCCACATCGAGGACGCGCCGAGGTAGCGGGCCTTTCCGGCCTTCACCACGTCGTGCAGTGTCTCCATGATCTCCTCGGCCGGCACGTTCGGGTCGAGCCGGTGGATCTGGTACAGGTCGATGTAGTCGGTGCCCAGCCGGCGCAGACTCTCGTCCACCTGGGTGAGGATCGCCGCCCGGGACAGGCCGCCGCCCTTGGGGCCGGGGCCCATCGTGGCGTGCACCTTGGTGGCGATGACCACCTCGTCCCGCTTGGCGAACTCGCGCAGCAGCCGGCCGGTGATCTCCTCGCTGGCGCCGCGGCTGTACATGTTGGCGGTGTCGAAGGTGGTGATGCCGGACTCGATGGCCTGCTTGAAGTACGGACGGGACTCGTCGATGCCGAAGGACCACTGATGGGTGCCGCGGGCCGGGTCGCCGAAGCTCATGCAGCCCAGCACGACCTTGGAGACCGACAGTCCGCTGTTGCCCAACCGGAGGTATTGCATGGCGAGGAATCCTTACGGGGTGAAGGGGAAGCGAAGGGGGGCGTCGTACACGTAGTCGCCGTGCCTGAACGGGGAAGGCGGGCAGCACTTCAAGCGCGCCGTCCTTCTATCGCTATAGCTTAACGATCGTACAGTTACGCAAGGTAGCATAACGCTGCCTGCTGCCTGCTGCCTGCTGCCTGCTGCCCGCCCGCGCGCACGGCTGCCCACGGGCGGCATCGAGGTCACTCGGTGACGAGCCAGACCACTTCGTCGACGAAGTCGAGGAGGGCCTCGGCGGCTACGGGGTCCCCGGAGGCGTGCCAGAGCGCGACCCGGCCGTGGGCGGCTGTGAAGACCAGGACCGCCGCTCGTCGCGCCGGCAGCCGCAGCCGTACACCGGCCAGTTGGCAGCGCTCGAACGCCGTGGCCACCCTGGTCACGAGGTCGATCATCGGCCCGCTGCGGGGTGCCGTCAGCGGCTGATGGTTGATCAGCAGGCGGTAGTGGCCCGGATTGTCCACCACGAACTGGCAGTAGGTCCGCACCTGGGCCCGCACCCGCTCCAGCACGGCGTCCTGAGGGCACGACTCGTCGGCCTTGGTCATGGCCCGGGAGATCTGTTCGTAGTCGTACCCGATCAGGCCATTGACCAGTGCGGACTTGTCGGCGAAGTGCTGGTAGATGGCGGCCGGTGAGATGCCCGCGGCGCGTGCGACGCCGCGGATCGTCAGTCCCTCCTCGCCGCCCAGCTCGGACAGCAGGCGCGCGGCCCCCTCCAGGATTTCCAGGCGCAGCCGGTCACCCTGCCCCCGTGGATTACGTGCGCGCTGCGATGTCTCGGCCACGAGGCACTGTAACCGGTGATGTCGGGGCCCATCGAAGACCAATGCCGCCCGCGCCGGTTTCGCCCACGCCGGGCCATGTAGCCGAGGAGGTCGGGCACGCCGGGGATGATCTCGGTCACATCCTGCCCGTACGTGGGCTGCGCGCGCAGGCGCACGGCGCTAGGCTGCTCCCCGCAAATGAACAATCGTTTAGTTACGGAGAGCTGCCACGCCATGCCGGAAACGCTGCCTGCCTTCCCCATGCCATGGCTCATCACCGACTCGGCCAGGCCGATGCGGACGGCATCGTCGTACTGCTCAACGGGCCCGCCGCTCGCGCCGTCCGCGGGCGACGGGCAGCCCTCTGCGCACACAAGTCCCCGACCCGCTCAACCCCGCCGACGAACTGGGAACACCATGAACATCAACAAGGAAATACCGTGAGCACCCACAAGGGCACGCCCCGGAGCGTGCGTTCCCCCGGGTGGATCCCCACCCTCCTCGGAGTCATCTATGGACTCGCCACCACCGGTACGTCCGCCCTCGCGGTGAGCCTGCCCCAGATATCGGGCGAGTTCGACATCAGCGCGGGCGGCGCCGCCTGGGCGATCAGCGTGTACACGGTGATGCTTGCCGTCGCGACCCCGCTGCACGGACGGCTGGCCGACGCGTACGGACTGCGGGTTCCCCTCGTCGTCGGGGTGGTGACGATGGCGGTCGGCGCGGTCGCGTCCGCGCTGGCCCCGAACTTCGCGTTCCTGATCGTCGCCCGGGTGGTGCAGGGCTTCGGCGGGGCGAGCATCGCGGTGCTGACCACCGCACTGCTCTCGGTGCTGTGGGCAGAGCCGCAGCGGGGTGCGGCGCTCGGCCGGGTGACCGGGGTGGGGGCCACATTCAGCGCACTGGGTCCCCTTATCGGCGGGGCACTGGAAAACATCGGCGGTTGGCGGCCGGCCGTGGCGCTGCCCGCGCTCGGGCTGCTCGCCCTCCCGTACGTGGCCCGGCTCGCGCCGTCCGGCGGGTCCGGCAAGCGCATCGACCGCACCGGTGCCCTGCTCGTCGCGACCGCCGCGTCCGGGCTCGTACTGCTGCTGCAGTCGCCGTCCTCGGGCCCGGTCACGGCGATCACCGGCGCGGTGCTGCTCGCCGCGGGCGCACCGGCCGTCGTCGCCCGGGTGCGGGCGCGACCACACGGGTTCCTGCCCCGCTCCGTCGTGACCAACCCGGCGGTGCTGCACAGTGCGTTCGCCGCCTCCGCCATACCGGCCGGCTGGTTCGCACTGCTCGTGGGGGTACCCAGTGTGGCCGCCGGCTGGGGCTGGACACCGCTGGCCACCGGCCTGTTGATGCTGCCGGCGGCGGTCGTCGGGCTGGTGGCCCCGTCGTTCTGCCGCAGGGCGCTCGCCCGGCTGGGCGCACGGCCCGCCATCACCGTCGCGTGCGCCATCGCGGCCCTGGCACTGCCCGTCGCCGCGGTCGGCGTGGCCATGGACTTCCCCCCGGTACTCGCGCTGGGCGTGGCGCTCACCGCGGTGGCGTTCGGGCTGGGACAGCCGGCCATGATGTCGGCCGTCAACGAGGCGGTGGCCGCCACCGATCGCGGCGTCGCCATCGGGGTCGCGACGCTGGTGTCCTTCACCGGTGCCAGCATCGGCGCCTCCCTGGTGGGCGGTCTCGGCGGGGTGGCGAGCCTGTCCACGGTGTTCCTCGTGCTGATGACGCTGCCGGTGCTGGGGCTGACCGTCCTGCGGCTGGCGGGTCGTCGGCGCGCCGCACTCGCGTGACCGCGCCGACGCGGGGACGGCCCTGCCTCAGGGCCTGCCGTTTCGCCGGGCCGCGTCGGTGGCCACCGATGGTATGGACACCGGCCGCACAACGGCAGAAGGGCGTCCGCCTGCTCCCGACCGCGCTGTACTTCCGCGGCGGCCTCGCGTAGGACCGCGCACGGCGCCGTGCCCCGCGCGGCTGAACCACTCTCAGGACAACACAAGGAGCCAGCCCATGAACACCCACATCGACACCGGCGCCGGACGAGTGGTCGCCCACCCGGAGTCCGGTCCTGTCACCGGCCTCCGTGGAACGGACCGGCTACTGCGGTTCGCCGGGATCCGCTACGGAACGGCCGAGCGGTTCGCGCGGCCGGTCCCGGCCGCCCGGCACACCCTCCCCGTCGACGCGACCCGGCCGGGCCCGATCTGCCCGCAGCTGCCGTCCCGTCTGGAACCGGTCTACGGCCCACACCGGAACGAGCCGCCGCAATCCGAGGACTGCCTCTACCTGGCGATCACGACAGCGGATCTCACCGGGAGCCGACCGGTGATGGTATGGGTGCACGGCGGCGGGTACCTGACCGGCGGCGGCACCCTCCCCATGTACGACGGTGGGCGGCTCGCCGCCGACGGCGATGTCGTCGTTGTGTCGATCAACTACCGGCTGGGCGCGCTGGGCTTCCTCGCCCACGAGGGGGTCAGCGAGGGCAACCTCGGCCTGTACGACCAGATCCTCGCGCTGGAATGGGTGCACGACAACATCACCGCGTTCGGCGGCGATCCGGCGAGCATCACCGTCTTCGGTCAGTCCGCCGGCGCGAGCTCCGCCATGGCGCTCCTGTCGGTCCCGCGCGCCCGGAAGCTGATCCGCCGGGTGATCGCGCAGAGCGCACCGTCCCTGGCGAGGCTCCCCACCCGCGACGAGGCATTCGCGGCGGGGCCCTACTTCGCCGAGGCAGCGGGTGGCGATCTGATGACCCTCCCGGTGCGGCGGATCCTCGACGCCCAGGCCCGGACCGAGCAGTGGAACGCGGACACGCCGGCAAGGCCGGGGACAGTGTCGTTCCGGCCCGCCCTGATGGAACCGCTCCCGGACACCGAGACGCGCGAACGGACCTTCCGCTCCGAACCCGTGCCGGACCTCGTCATCGGCTACACCTCCGACGAGGGCGGGGCCTTTGTGGTCGGCGCCGCGTCGCCGGTACCCAGGGAAGCCGTCGCGACGATGTCCCGCAAGACGTTCGTCGAGCCGGCGCACGAGGCCGGCCGACAGGTCCTCGACGCAGGCGGAGCGGCCTTTCTCTACGAGTTCGGCTGGGCACCGGCAGAGGGGGGTTTCGGCGCTGTGCATGGCATCGAGGTGCCCTTCCTGCTGGGGACACGGGAGGCGTGGGCCGACAGTCCGGTGCTGGGCAGCACCGACTGGGCCACCGTCGAGGCCAACGGCAGGGGCTTACGGCGGAGTTGGGGGCATTTCGCGCGGTACGGTACGCCGGGCACCGCCGAAGTCGAATGGCCGCAATGGAATGGCGACGAGATGTCCGTCCAGCAGATCAATTGGTGACTGGTGACTGGTGACTGGTGACTGGTGACTGGTGACTTGTGACTGGGCGCCCAGCCCCCGGCGGCCGGGATTGGCCGGGGTTTTCTCTGTCGTCAGGTCATTCCACCCGGCGCGGATGTGCGGAAGGTTCGGCGGTAGGTGTCGGGTGGTACGCCGATGGTGCGGTTGAAGTGGCGACGCAGTGTGGTGGCGGTGCCCATGCCGGTGGTCTTCGCGATGCTGTCGATGCCGTTGTCGGTGGTTTCCAGGAGTTCCTGGGCGTGGCGGATGCGTTGGGTGAGCAGCCATCGCAGGGGGGTGGTGCCGGTGACGGTCCTGAAGTGGCGGCTCAGGTTGCGTGAGCTCATCCGTGCCTGGCGGGCCAGGTCTTCCACGGTCAGGGGCTGGTCCAACCGCGTGATGGCCCAGGGGAGGAGGTCGGCGAGCGGGTGGTTGCCCGGTGGGGGGACGGGAGTGGTCACGTACTGGGCCTGGCCGCCGTCCCGGTGCGGTGGTACGACCAGGCGCCGGGCGAGTGTGTTGGCGATCGCTGATCCGTGGTCGTGGCGGACGAGGTGCAGGCACAGGTCCATGGCGGCGGCCTTGCCGGCGGAGGTGAGGACGCTGCCGTTGTCCACGTAGAGGACGTCGGGGTCGACCGTGACCCGGGGGTAGCGGTCGGCCAGGGCTCGGGTGTGTGCCCAGTGCGTGGTCGCGCGTTTTCCGTCCAGCAGGCCGGCGGCGGCCAGTACGAACGCGCCGGTGCAGAGAGAGACCACACGCGCACCTGCCTCGTGGGCCGCGCGGACCGCGTCGACGAGGTCCGCGGGCGGATCCTGGTCGGTATCCGCCCAGCCGGGGACGATCACTGTCTCCGCGTGCGGGAGCCGGTCGAGGCCGTGGTCGGGAGGCAGTTGGAACCGGCCGGCCCGTACAACGCCCGGTCCGCAGACGGCGAGGTCGTACCAGGGACCGTTCACGCCTGCCGGGGCGGGGCCGAAGACCTCGCATGCCAGGGACAGTTCGAAGTGCAGTATCCCGTCGGTGACGGCCAGGGCCACAGTATGCATGTCCGGAATTGTACGGGGCATGGCGTTCCGGACACTCACGGCTGGATGGCGGTTCTCGTCAGGATGTCCGTGACAGATCGCGGCAGAGCGGTTCGAGTTCGAGTACAGGGGGAGTCCATGAAGTCGGAACGGACAGTGACGGTGTTCGGCGCGTACGGGCACACCGGGCGCTTTGTGGTGGCGCGGTTGAGGGAGCGCGGCCTGGTCCCGGTTCTCTCCGGCCGCGATGCGGGACAACTGGAGGCGCTGGCCCGCGAGTCCGGTCTCGGCGCCCGTGTGGCGTCGGTGGAGGATCCGGCCTCGCTCGACCGTGCGCTGTCCGGCGCGTCTGCCGTGATCAACTGTGCCGGGCCGTTCGCCACGACGGCGGCTCCCGTGATAGAGGCGGCTCTGCGTGCCGGGATCCCCTATGTGGACGTGGCGGCCGAGATCGAGGCCAACGCCGATACGTTCGCGCGTTTCGCGGGCCGTGCTCGCGCCGCGGGAGTGGTGGTCGTCCCGGCGATGGCCTTCTACGGCGGTCTCGGTGACCTGCTGGCCACCGCGGCGATGGGGGAGTGGACGGCGGCGGATGAGGCCCACATCGCGTACGGGCTGAGCGGCTGGCATCCCACCGCGGGAACGCGCACGGCCGGTGCGGTCTCCCGGCAGCGGCGGGGCGGGGGACGTGCTGTGTTCACCAAGGGGCGGCTGGAGTACCGTCACGACGACCCGCCGACCCTTCAGTGGCCTTTCCCGGGCCCGATGGGCCCCCGGGCGGTGATCGGGGAGTTCACGATGGCTGATGTCGTCACCATTCCCAGCCACCTGTCCATCCCGGAAGTGCGTACGTACATGACGGTGGAGGCGGCCAGGGAGGTGTCGTCCCCCGACACCCCGGCACCGGCCGCGGTCGACGTGCGGGGGCGGTCCGCGCAGACCTTCCTCGTCGACGTCGTCGTACGCTCGGGCGGCATCGAACGGCGCGCCGCGGCAAGGGGGCAGGACATCTATGCCGTCACCGCGCCACTCGCGGTGGAGGCGGTCGAGCGTATCCTCACGGGCCGGACCAGGACAGTCGGTGTCGCCTCCGCGGGAGAGGTCTTCGACGCGCCCGGTTTCCTTCGCGCGCTGTCCCCGCACATCACCGTGGAACTGGATGCGTAGCGGGCCGACCGGCCCTCAGGGCAGAGCCGGCGCGCTCGTATCCGGCAGCACGCGCCCGGCTGGCGGCCACCCCACCGCACCCGCACCGCGCGCGCTTCGGGAACGGTCACCTCGCCGGACGCTCCGGGAGATTCCACGGCGAACCAGGCGCGCCGACGGCATCCGGCTGGTCGAGGGCTTTAACCGCTTGAGTCTCCAGTAGGGGGAGACAGCAAGGTGGAGGGCATGAACGGCGACGCGCTCTACGCGATTGGTGATCTTGCCCGGCGGACCGGGCTGACGGTGAAGACCATTCGGTTCTACTCCGACGCGGGAATCGTGCCGCCGACTGACCGAAGCCCGGCCGGCTACCGGCTCTACGACATCGACGCCGTCACACGTCTCGATCTCGTGCGTACCCTGCGCGACCTGGGGCTGGATCTTTCCGCCATCAGGAAGGTTCTCGACCGGGAAGTCTCCGTCCCCGAGGTGGCGTCGGCGCATGCCGACGCCCTGGACGTGCAGATTCGTACGCTCCGTCTGCGGCGCTCAGTACTGAGAGCGGTAGCCAAGCGTGGCCCCACACCCGAGGAATTGGATCTCATGCACAGACTCGTCAAGCTCTCTGACAGCGAACGACAGCGATTGGTGAACGACTTCATCGATGACACCTTCGGCGGTCTCGACGCCAACCCGGAGTTCGTGGCCATGATGCGTTCGGCCATGCCCCAACTCCCCGACGACCCGGCTCCCGAACAGGTCGAGGCGTGGGTGGAACTGGCGGAACTCTGCCAGGACACGGACTTCCGGGCCGCCGTCCGGAGGATGGCCGAACACCAGGCAGCGGAGCGGGCGCAGGGCGACACGACCGGCCTGCATCATGATCTGACCAGAGCGGTGTGTGAACAGGTCGACAAGGCTCTCGAAGCGGGAATCCAGCCGATGTCCGAGCTGGCGGCGCCCATCGTCGATTCCCTCGCCGGTCTCTATGCCGAGACTTTCGGACGCACCGACGATGCCGACCTGCGGCGATGGCTTGTCACCCGATTGGAGACCGGCGCGGACCCCAGGGCAGAGCGCTACTGGCAGCTTCTGTCGACCATCAATGGATGGCCGGTACCGCCTACTCTCGCGCCGGTCTTCAGTTGGTTCATCACCGCTCTGCGCTCGCAGCTGAGCCGATAGAACGCCGCCCAGCCCCGGGACACATCGGCCGCAAGGATGACGGACCGCAGAGCAGGTGGGCAGAGGCCGTCAGTTGGCCACCATGGCTTTATCGAGCGGTAGTGACGTCAGTTGTCGACGGGTTTGGGAGGCGCCCAAAACCACGATTGGGTGATGTTGATGAGTTTGAGGCATGGCGGCTCCTCCCGGGGCAGCATCGGGATGCTCTTGGTGAAGGGTGCTGGTCATGCTGCGGATGTCGAGGGTCGACGCGGCGACCATCCACACCCTCGCCAGCTGCGGATGGATCAAGCAGAGTCAGTCGCTCTGCCTGATCGTGGACTCCGGCACTGGGAAGTCCCACATGCTCATCGCTCTGGGCACCGAGGCCGCTATGAAGGGCTATCGGGTCCGCTAAACGCTCGCCACGAAGCTGGTGAACGAGCTGGTCGAGGCCGTCGACGAGAAGCAGTTGAACAAGACCATCGCCCGTGGCCATCGTCGACCGCCTCACCTTCAACGGCACCATCATCGAGACCGGCACCGACTCCTACCGCCTCGCCAGCACCCGAGCACGAGCCCAAGCCCCCGCCAGGGCCGGCTGACCTCAGCGGGAGCAAATCACGCTGACGAGAGTGAACGATGCGTAGAACGGCCCCTGGGAAAGGCTGGCGAACCAGCGATGGCCGCGGTCTCGGTCGACGCGGCCTTCGTTGATGGCTTTCTGCATGTTGCGGCCGAGGCCCAGGGTGTGGTCCGCCTCTTGAAAGTCACGGAAGACTGGTGTCGTGGCGAGCACAGCTTCGACGCAGAAGCCTGCCTGTTCGGCGAAACGCGCAAGGCTGCGTCCGATGGTCGCATGGCGGACCATTTCTGCGGTGGTATAGCGGGTGAAAGCGCGGCTCGTCTCAAGATCCTCAGCGTCAACGATCAGGGTGTCCCAATCGGGTTCGGCAAGGCCGATCCGCGCGCTTGGCCGGGTTGCACGATGGAGCTGTGCAAGAGCATCCCCGGGTTCGTCAACATGCATGAGGACTCGGTCAATCTTGGCCCGATCCACCGTGCCCGGCTCGACGGGGAGTGCGTGCACGTCCCCTTCACGGATCTCCACCCGGTGCAGGTCGTTCGTGCGTTCGCGAGCCTGGGCAAGCATGGCCGGGTCACGGTCGACGCCGATCACCGTGCCCCAGTCTCCGACACGTTCCGCCAGCGCCGGCAGGTCTGTGCCCGGGCCGCATCCCACGTCCAGGACGGTGTGGCCCTCCTGGAGATCCAACAGGTCGAGCAACTGCTGCTTGTACGCGCGGCCCGCATCGCCGGCGGCGGCCCGCAGCATGTAGGAAGCCTGATCAGGCCGGGGCACGCCAAGAATCGATGACATACGAGCCAGTCAAACACTCCGTTCCCCGCCTGACGTCATTTCTCGTCAACATCTACGGGCCCCAAGATCATCAACTGCCGTCCGAACTCGCAGACAGACGCTGCTGCTGAAACTAGACATAGCCACTCGATCCGGCCGGTCCTGCCGTCGTGGCCGCACAGACCGGATCATGCGAGCTGTGCGGGCTGTTCGCGTCGTTCTCGTGTCCGTGGCGTGGGCAGTTCCGGCGGATCGGACGCAGGCGTCCCGTACCCCTCTCTCGCGGGCGCCGCGTGCAGCCCTCTCGTTCACAGGACCCCAGTCTTACGGTCTTTCCCTGGTTCCTTCCTGCGGGAATGCGATGGTGATGTCGAGTCCGCCTTCCGGTCCTTGTGTGGTGGCGATCCGGGCGTGGTGGGCGTCGGCGATCGCGGCGACGATCGACAGTCCGAGGCCGTGTCCGTCGGCGCGTGCGGAGCGGTGGCCGAGTCGCTGGAAGGGCTGGTACAGCGATCCGATCGCCTCGCGCGGGATGACCGGCCCGCTGTTCACGACGCGTACCGTGGGTGTCCCGCTGCGCGAGGCGGTGGTTACCCGGATCCAGCCGCCGTCGGGTGTGTAGCGCTGGGCGTTGCTGAGGAGGTTGGTCACCAGCCGTTCCAGGAGAGGGGTGCTGCCTTCGGTCGGGGCGGGGGCGAGTGAGCTGTCCAGGGTGACGTTGTCGGGGCGGGTGGGTGCGAGGTCGTCGAGTACGCCGGTGACGATGTCGGCGAGGTCGAGCGGCTCGGTGCGGAAGACCTCGCTCTGGCTGCTTGCCAGGGTCAGCAGTGCCTCGATCAGCCGTTCCTGGTCCTCGCCGATCGCCAGGGCGCGCTCGCATACTGCCCGTAGTGTTCTCACGTCCGGATCCGGTGTGTTGAGCGCGACCTCGATCACGGTGCGTTGCAGGGTCAGCGGGGTGCGCAGTTCGTGTGAGGCGTTGGCGACGAAGCGGCGTTGCGCGTCGAACGCGGTGTCCAGGCGGGCGAGGAGTTCGTCGAAGGTGTCGCCGAGGTTCTTCAGCTCGTCGTCGGCGGGGCCGGGCATCGCGAGCCGTTCGTGGAGGTTGTGCGCCGAGATCCGCCGGGCCCGGTCCGTCATCACGCGTACGGGCCGTAGCACTCGTCCGGCCACCAACCAGCCCAGCCCGCCGGAGAGTCCGGTCATCACACCGAGTGCGATCCCGGACCGGGTGAGCAGGGTGCGTTGTGCCTGCTGGCGTTCACGGTCGGCGACGTAGGAGATCTCGGCGGTGATCTCCTGTGTCTCCGTGTCGCGGGAGGCGTTCGTGGTGGTGACCTTGGTGCCCTTGGACGCGGGGCTCTGTACGACCAGGAGGTAGGTGACGGCGAGCAGACAGGCTCCCGAGACGAAGAACAGTGCCCCGTACAGGAGGGTGAGCCGGAGCCGGGCCGACCAGCGGATACGGACCCGGCCGGCCGGTTCAGATGCGGTAGCCGGCATGCGGCACCGTCTCGATCACGGGCGGGCCGCCGAGTTTGCGGCGCAGTCGGCTGACGGTCACCTTCACGGTGTTGGTGAACGGGTCGGTGGCGTCGTCCCAGGCCCATTCGAGCAGTTCTTCCGCGGAAACGACCGCTCCCTGTGCGGCCAGCAGCAGTTCCAGTACGGCCATCTCCTTGCGGGACAGGTCGAGCCGGCGTCCGCCGCGCCAGGCGGTGTGCTCGGCGGGCGACAATGAGAGATCACCGTGCGTCAGCACCGGCGGTACGGCGGGGTGCGCGCGCCGGGCGAGGGCGCGGATCCGCGCGACCAACTCGGCCAGGGCGAACGGCTTGGTCAGATAGTCGTCGGCGCCCAGGCTCAGCCCGTCGACGCGTTCGGCGACGGTGGCGGAGGCCGTGAGCATGAGAACGCGGGCGCGGCAGCCGTGCTTGATCAGCGCACGGCAGACCTCGTCGCCGTGCATCAGCGGGAGGTCCCGGTCGAGCACGATGACGTGGTAGTCGTACACGGTGGCCTGCTCCAGTGCCTGCCTCCCGTCCAGTGCCAGGTCGATGGCCATGCCTTCCTGCCGCAGTCCGGCGGCGATCGTCTCGGCGAGTTCGAGGTGGTCGTCGACAATCAGCACTCTCATACCGGTCAGGATGCCCTGGGGCCCATAACAGGGGAGTAACGCGTAGGGGCCGCGCACACAGGCCGGGCACACATGGCGGGCACGAACCGGGCGTGGGGCAGGCTTGGTTGTTCCTCGGGTGTAACCGCGGCCCGCGTACAACTCTCTGCATGTTCTCCACACACCGTCGCGCCCTGGCCGGGCGCACGCTTCTTCCCGTATCCCTGCTGCTCACAGGCGTGTTGATCAGCGGCTGTTCCGGCGGGTCCGGCGCGGCCTCCGGCGGTGAGGCGTCCTCGGACTCCTCGCCGGCGGCGGACAGCGCGTTCGACCAGGCTCTGGCGTTCGCCGCGTGCATGCGCGCCGAGGGCGTACCCGCGTTCCCCGATCCTCAGCAGGCCGATGGCGGTGTCCGCATGGACGCGGGGGGCGTCGACACCGATTCACCCGAGTTCCAGGGCGCCATGGAGGCCTGTCGCGACAAGGCTCCGCAGGCCGAGGGCCAGGCACAGGGCGGCGAGCCGCTCGATCCGGCGAAGGTCGCCGCCTGGGCGAAGTGCATCCGTGAAAACGGCGTGCCGGACTTTCCGGACCCCAAGATCAACGGCGGCCAGATGGCGCTTGACTTCGGCGGCGCCGGCCTCAGCATGGCCGACCCCGCCTTCCAGCAGGCCCGCTCCGCCTGCCAGGACACATGGCCCGGCGGCGGCATGATGATTCAGGGCGGCGGGGGCCAGTGACCACGCACGACGAGACGCAGCACCCGCCCGCCGTCGTGGAGCCCGCCAAGGCCCCTGCGGTCACACAGAACGAGCGCCGGACACCGGCCCTCACTCAGGAGATGGCGCAGCAGGCGGTGACCGGGGAGGCGGGCCCGCCTCCGGCGGACCGGCGCGAGCGCCGCACCCGCCGTACGGCTCTGATCGTGGTGGTCGCTACCGCCGTGGCCGCCGCGGCGGGGCTCGCCGCCACGGGCGCGTTCAGCGGTGACGACGGTTCCGCGGCGCGGGCCGCCCCCGGCCGACCGGCCGCGACCGTGAAGGTCCAGCGGCTGACGCTGACCAGCACCGAGACCGTGGACGCCACCCTGGGCCACGGTGAGCCGGCCGCCGTCACCGACGCCTCCTCCGCCTCCGTCCCCTCCGCCGCCTCCGCGTCCGGGACGGGCGGGACGGGCGGCGACGGCCCGCCCGGCGCCGACGGCGAGTTCGTCACCTGGGTGCCCCGCGAGGGTGACACGCTCGGACGCGGCGACGCCGTATACCGGGTCAACGAGCGCGAGGTGCCCCTGCTGTACGGGTCGATCCCCTTCTACCGCACGCTGAAGCCCGGCAGCCAGGGCGCCGACGTGCGCTTGCTGGAGCGCAACCTCGCCGAGCTGGGCTACAGCGGCTTCACGGCGGACGACGAGTACACCTCGGGCACCGCCGCGGCGGTCGAGGAGTGGCAGGACGATCTGAACGCCGAGGAGACCGGAACCGTACGGCCCGGGGACGCGGTGGTCGCACCCGGGGCGCGGCGGGTCGCGGAGCTGAAAACCTCGCCCGGCGCGGTCGCCGGCGGCGAGGTGCTGACCTGGACGGGCACCGAGCGGATCGTCTCCATGGACCTGGACCCGCGGCACGAGGCTCTGGTGAAGGAGGGCTTGAGGGTCACGGTCCGGCTGCCGGACGGCGGCACCGTGGTGGGCGAGGTCACCGACATCGGCACCGTGGGCAACGACAACGCCGGTTCCGGTTCCGGGGCCGGGGCCGGCAGCGAGAGCCGGGGCGCGGACGAGGCGACCCTGCCGGTCCGGCTGAAGATCGGGGACCAGAAGAAGCTGGGCCGCTACCAGGCCGCGTCCGTCGACGTGATCCTGGAGGCCGGCAGCCGCGAGAACGTGCTCGCGGTGCCGGTCAACGCGCTGATGGCGCGCCCGGGCGGCGGCTACGCCGTGGAGGTCCCGGCGGCCGGCGGCGGCCAGGACATGGTGCCGGTGGAACTGGGGACGTTCGCCGGCGGACTGGTCGAAGTCAAGGGCCCGGGCATCAAGGAAGGCATGGACGTGGGGGTGCCCAAGTGACGTCCCGCATCATCGAACTGACGGAGGTCTCCCAGCGGTACGGGGAGGTCCTCGCGCTGGCCGGCACGAATCTGGTGATCGGGCGCGGTGAACTGGTCGCGATCGTCGGGCCGTCCGGGTCGGGGAAGTCGACCCTGCTCAACATCATGGGCACGCTGAGCCGCCCGACCTCCGGTCACGTCCGGGTCGACGGCCACGCGGTCCAGGAGCTGAGCGACCGCGAGCTGTCGGCGCTGCGCGCCGGCACGATCGGCTTCGTGTTCCAGCAGTTCCATCTCACCGCGGGCATCCCGGTACTGGAGAGCGTGGCGGACGGGCTGCTCTACAGCGGCACCCCGCGCGCCGGGCGCCGCCGGCTCGCCGAGGCTGCACTGCGCCGGGTCGGTCTCGGGCACCGGCTGCACCACGAGCCGCACCGGCTCTCCGGCGGGGAGAAGCAGCGGGTCGCGATCGCCCGCGCGGTGCTCGGTGATCCCCCGCTGCTCCTGGCCGACGAGCCGACCGGCGCGCTCGACTCCCGCTCCGGCACGGCCGTGCTGGAACTGCTGCATGAGCTGAACGGGGCCGGCACCACGGTCGTCGTGATCACGCACGACCGGGATGTCGCCGCGTCGCTGCCGCGCGAGGTACGGCTCAGGGACGGGCGGATCGAGCACGACTCGGCCGTCGGCGGACAGACGGCGGCCCTCGTCCCCGGGGCGCGGCCGTGACGGGGGCGCGTCGGCGCACGGCCGGCGCACGACCCCGCCCGGCCCGGATGAGTCCGGCCGATGTGCTGCGGGTGGGCGGGCACGGGCTGCGGGCCCGGCCGATGCGGGTGTTCCTGTCCGCGCTGGGCATCGCCATCGGCATCGCGGCGATGGTGGGCGTGGTGGGCATCTCCACCTCCAGCGCGGGGGACCTGGAGAGGCGGCTGAGCGCCCTGGGCACCAATCTGCTGTCCGTCACACCGGGGCCGTCGCTCAGCGGTGACGCCTCCCGTCTGCCCGGCGAGTCGGTGGACATGGTGGACAACCTCCCGGACGTGGAGTCGGTGACGGCGCTCGGCGAGGTCGACGCCAAGGTCTACCGCAACGACCACATCCCCGAGGCCGAGACCAGCGGTATCGCCGTCAAGGCGGCGAAGACCAACCTGCCCGGAACGACCGGCGCGAAGCTGGCCGACGGCCGCTGGCTGAACGCGGCCAATGACCGCTATCCGTCCGTGGTGCTCGGTCCCCGCGCCGCCGAACAGCTCGGGGTGCAGCGTGCCGGACCCGACATCCAGGTGTGGCTCGGCGAGCGCTGGTTCACCGTGATCGGGGTACTCGCGCCCAGCGAGCTGGTCCCTCAGCTGGACACCCAGGCGCTGGTCGGCTGGCCCTACGCGCAGGAGAACCTCGGATTCGACGGCTACCCGACGCAGATCCACGTACGAGTCGTGGAAGAACACGTCACCGAGGTGCAGGGCATCCTCGGGGCCACCGTCAACCCGCAGAAGCCCGACGAGGTGGCCGTCTCCCGGCCCTCCGACGCGCTCGCCGCCAAGGAGGCCACGGACGACACCCTGAGCGGACTGCTCCTGGGGCTCGGCGCCGTGGCGCTGCTGGTCGGCGGCGTCGGCGTGGCCAACACCATGGTCATCTCCGTGCTGGAGCGCCGCTCCGAGATCGGTCTGCGCCGGTCGCTGGGGGCCACACGGGGCCAGATCCGTAATCAGTTCCTGTGCGAGTCACAGCTGTTGTCCCTGCTCGGCGGTGTCGGCGGGGTGGCCCTGGGGATCGCGGTGACCGTCGCCTACGCCTCCTACCAGGGCTGGCCGTCGGTCATCCCGGTCTGGGCCATGGCCGGTGGGGTCGGCTCGACCCTGGTCATCGGCGCTCTGGCGGGCTTCTATCCGGCGGTGCGCGCGGCCCGTCTGCCGCCGACGGAGGCGCTGGCGACACCCTGATCACCCGTTGCCGCTGAAAGGGCGTTTTGTTCTGGTGGGGGTGTGTGGTAACTGGTGCGATGCCGGCTGCTTGGGGCGGACTCCGCTGCCGTGTGAGGATCCGCTCGTGGAGTGTGATGTGTGCGGACAGGCGATGTGGCGGTGGCTGGCCGGTGCCACCGACGGCCTGGGAAGAAGAGATCTCCGCCGGGCGGTGAGCATCAGCGTCGGCAAGAGCCCGCAGGCCGTGGCGGTCATCGTCGACTCCCAGAGCGTGAAGGCGTCCGGGCCGCACGGAGACGGCCTGCCGGGGCCGGGTCTCCGCACCTCGGTACCCGGGTGCGGTTCGCCGCGCCCGCGCCGGCCGCTGCCGGGAGCGAGCCTCCCGTTCCTCGGGAGGGCGGTCAGTAGATGGTGTGTCATCGGACTCACGGGATCGGCCGTTCCTCCCACGTGCGGGGAGGAACGGCCGGTGATGGGCCGATGTCCGGACCTATTGGATGCTGGGGTGGTCAGGTGCAGTTGATGAGGAGTGCGGTGGTGGCGGTACAGGTGCGGGATGCGCTGTCGTTGGCGGGGTTGGGGTCGGTGGGTGTGCTGGTGGTGCGGGTGGCGGTGACGGTGTAGGGGGTGCCGAGGCTGAGGACGGCGACGGGCACGGTGATCCGGTGGGTGGTGCCGGCGCCGGGGGCGAGGCCGGTGGTGGTGCAGGTGGCCTTGCCGGTGGTGAGGGTGCAGTCGGGGCTGGTCGCTCCGGTGGGGGTGGGCAGGTCCACGGTGACGGTGGCGGAGGCGAGAGTGCGGGGTCCGTGGTTGGTGAGGGTCACCGTGTAGTCGATGCGGCCGTTGAGCAGGCCGGGGCGGGGAGTGGCGGTCAGTTCCACGCCGACGTCGGCGGTGGGGCGTTCGGCGATCGCGATGTCGACGGGGGTCGTGCCCACGGGGATGCCGCTGGTGGTGTGGGTGGCGGTGTCGATCACGGAGACGGTGGCCGAGTTGCCGTTGGCGGCGTAGACCTGGCCGCCGTCCGGGGTGACGGCCACCCCCCTGGGGGTGTTTCCGGCGGCGGTGGTCGCGGACACGGTGTTCGTCGCGGTGTCGATCGTGGCGACGGTGGCGCCCTGGCCCCGGGAGACGTAGACGCGCGCACCGTCCGGGGACACGGCGACGTCGTACGGGCCATCGCTGAGAGGGACGTTGGCGGACACGGCGTTGGTGGCCGTGTTGATCACCACGACGGAGTTGGAGTAGGGACGGGTGACATAGGCGCGGCTGCCGTCGGGGGTGAAGGCGACGCCCTGGGGGAATCCGCCGACGTTGACGGTGGCGGTCACGGTGTTCGTCGCGGTGTCGATCACCGATACCGAGCGGGCGTTGTAGTTGGTGACGTAGGCGCGGCTGCCGTCCGGGGAGACGGCCACCTCCTGGGGGGCGCTGCCGACGGTGATGGTCGCGGTCACGGTGTTGGCAGCGGTGTCGATCACCGTCAGCCGTTGCAGGGCGCTGTTGACGACGTAGGCGCGGGTCCCGTCGGGCGAGACGGCGATGCCGTTGGCACCATTGCCGACGGGGATGGTTGCGGTGACCGTTCCCGTCGCGGTGTCGGTCACGGAGACGGAGCCGGCGTCCCCGTTGCTCACATAGAGGCGGGCCCCGTCCGGGGAGGCAGCCACGCCTTTGGGGCCATCGCCGACCGGGAAGGTGGACGTGACGGCGGCGGTGGCGGTGTCGATCACGGAGACCGTGTCGTCGCTGTAGTTCGTCACATAGGCGAGCGGCGCTTCAGCCGTGGTCCGTGCCGCGGGTGAGGCAGGGACGGAGTGCGCGGCCGGGGCCATGGCGGTCAGCGAGGCCACGGCCAGGCCACAGGAACCGGCGATCGCGAGGAATCGGCGGACGGACTGCTTCCAGGGCCGGACGGACGTGGTGGGCAGGCTCATACAGGTGCTCCTTTCCCATCGGGCCCCGGCGCAGGAGCACATGGCCATGCGGCCGGCCGGTGGCCCGTGTGGTGATGTTGTGGAAGTGGGTCAGACGGTGGCGCGGCGGGACATGAGCCGCACAGAGCGGAGGCCGGGGCGGTGGCCCGACCGGAGTGCACTCCGCCGGGTAGCGGGGGACCGTGACGGGAAGGGGTGTTGGTGTCGGCGGGATGTGCTGCCTCGTGCGGGCCGATCGTGTACGGAAAGGACTCGCGGCCGCGGACCGGGGGCGATGGTCTCGGGCGGGCCGCCGTCCATATGCCTTTGTCTTCCCGGGCAGTCGGCGCGGGCCGCCACCATCGGCAGTTCCGGCACGGCCGTCCGGGGAGCCGTTCCCGTGGTGACCCCGGCTACCGGGGCCCTCCGTCCCGCCCCGCACTCCGGCAACGTGCCACCGGCGCCCACTCCCTTCGCCATCGGCATGGCGCCCGGTGATAACTGTGGTGCCTCCCGCGCCGGTCCGATCACGGCCACCGGCATAACCATCCGAACGGATGATCATTGGGTCATATGTTCAATCTGTCGGCCTGCGCTGTTCCCACAAATCAACGGATGGAGGCGCCCAGGTGTCGTACCCGGACCCGTCCGGACGTCACCTCAAGACGTCCGCCGACCACCGAACACCCGCAGCTTCGTCGTGCTGCCCCGCCATTAGGTCGTGGAACGCTCCCTGTTGTGGATCAAGCGGGGGGCTAGGCGGCACTGACGCAACCACGAAGGCCGCCCCAGGCCAGCGGGACACTGATCACTTGGGCATCCATCACCTTGATGGAACATTCCTGCCCACGCGATCGCAGCTCGTTGGAACTTGACTAGCCCTGCTGGTTGCACTCGTGGGATGCGGTAGTGCCGGTGGTGATGCCGCGGCCTTGGGTGAAGTAGAGCGTGTGGAGGCAACCGGCCTCGGGGAACATCGGTACAGCGGTTGGCGCTGAGAATGATCATGGTCGGCTAGCACACCGGCTGCGGGCTCTGCTGGGGTTCGCGGAAAGATCGCCGGGTGGGTGCCGGGGCTGGCTACGGTCCGCTCGTGCCGGTGGAGTTTCTGACTGATGAGCAGGCCGAGGCGTACGGGAAGTTCGCCGAGGAGCCGACCCGCCCCGAGCTGGAGCGGTTCTTCTTCCTGGACGATGTCGACCGCGACCTGATCGCCCGGCGGCGCTCGACGTACCACCAGCTCGGCTTCGCGCTCCAGATGTGCACGGTGCGCTACATCGGCCGGTTCCTCCCGGATGACCCGCTGGATGCGCCGTAGCCGGTGGTCGAGCACTTGGCCGTGCAGCTGGGCATTGAGGATGCGTCGGTGGTGAAGCGGTACACCGAGCGGCCGAAGACGGCGTACGAGCACGCGTGGGAGATCCGGGACGCCTACGAGTACCACGAGTACGACGATGCGGAGTGGTCGCGGCGGTTCCGTACGTTCCTGCATGGGCGGGCGTGGACGCACGCCGAGGGCCCGAAGGCGCTGTTCGACCATGCGGTGGGCTGGCTGTGCCGTAACCGGGTGCTGCTGCCCGGGGTGTCGGTGCTGGCCCGGCAGGTGTCGGAGGTGCGGAAAGTCGCGGACAAGCGGCTGCACGCCACGGTTGCGAGCGCCGCCCGCCGCGCGGACCCGGCGCTGCCCGGGGATCTGGTGGCGACGCTGAAGACGCCGGAGGGCTCGCGGTTCTCGGAGCTGGAGCGGCTGCGCCGGCCGCCGACACGGACGACGGGCACGGCGTTCGCCCGTGCGCTGGAGCGGGTGGACGAGATCGGCGCGTACCGGCTCGGGCGGCTGAGACTGTCGCAGATCCCGCCGAACCGGATGGCGGCGCTGGCCCGGTACGCGCTGGGGTCGAAGGCGCCGCTGCTGGAGCGGGCGGCGGAGCCCAAGCGCACGGCGATGCTCACCGCGGTGATGCGGCACCTGGAGGCGAAGGCGATCGACGAGGCCCTGGACCTGTTCCAGGTCCTGATGGCCACCCGGCTGCTGAACACCGCGAAGCGCAAGACGGAGAAGGAGCGGCTGTCGACGCTGCCGCAGCTGGAGAAGGCGTCACGGGTGCTCGCGCGGGCGGCGAAGGTGCTGTTCGAGGAGCTGGAGCTGGTCGAGGAGCAGGAGGCGGACCTGGACGTGGCCGCGCTGTGGGCGGCGCTGGAGGAAGTCGCCCCGCGTGCCGCTGTGATGAGTGCGGCGGCCACCGTGGTGACCCTGGTGCCCGAGGACGAGAATTCGGCCGAGGTCGCCATGCGGGCCGCGCTCGCGACCCGGTACGCCACCGTGCGCCCGTTCCTCGCGTTGCTGGGCGAGTCGAAGGCGCTGGACGCGGCGAGCGCCGGGAAGCGGGTCCTGGCCGGGGTGCGTGGCCTTCCGGCGCTGGCGCGGCGGAAGGTGGGCGTCAAGCCGCTGCTGCCGCGCGAGGTGGACGACAAGCTCGTGCCGCCTGCGTGGCGCAAGGCGGTGTACGCCAACCCGGACCTGCCGCAGGGCGCGGTGGACCGGGACGCGTACGTGGTGTGCGTGCTGGAGCAGCTGCACCGGGCCCTGAACAACCGCGACGTCTTCGCCTCGCCCTCGCACCGCTGGTCCAACCCGCGCGCCCGCCTGCTGGACGGGCCCGACTGGGACGCGGTCGAGGAGGACGTCCTGGCGGCCCTGAGCCTGGACATGCCCGTCACCGAGCACTTGGCAGAGCTGGTGCGCGGCCTGGACGCCGGATGGAAGCAGCTCGCGACACGGCTTCAGGAGGCGGGGCCGGCGGCGACGGTCTCCATCGAGCTCCAGGACGACGGGCGGGTGAAGCTGAACGTCGACAAACTCGGCGCGCTCGGCGAGCCGAAGTCCCTGACCTGGCTGCGCCAGCGGGTCGAGAAGATGCTCCCGAAGATCGACCTGCCGGACCTGCTGTTCGAGGTGAACGCCTGGACCGGGTTCCTGGACGCCTTCGTGCACCTCGGCGACGGCACCACCCGGATGAAGGACCTGCCCGCCTCGGTGGTCGCGCTGCTGGTCTCCGAGGCGTGCAACATCGGCCTGGCCCCGGTGGTCAACCCCGGCTACGAGGCCCTGACCCGGGCCCGGCTCGTGCACGTCGACCAGTACTACCTGCGCGCCGACACCATCGCCGCCGCGAACGCAGCTCTCATCGCCGCCCAGGCCGGCATCCCAATCGTGCGCTACTGGGGCGACGGGCTGCTCGCCTCCGTGGACGGGCTGCGCTTCCAGGTACCGGTGCGCACCATCAACGCCGCCCCGTCGCCGAAGTACTTCGGGTTCAAGCGCGGCATCACCTGGCTCAACGCCGTCAACGACCAGGTCGCGGGCATCGGGCAGATGGTCGTACCCGGCACCCCGCGCGACTCCCTGCACATCCTGGACGCCCTGCTGAACCTGGACGGCGGGGTGAAGCCGGAGATGGTGGCGACCGACAACGCCTCGTACTCCGACACGGTGTTCGGCCTGTTCAAGATCCTCGGCTACAACTTCAGCCCCCGGTTCCGCGACCTGGACGACCAGCGGTTCTGGCGGGCCACCATGCCCGGCGTCGAAACCGGCACCTACGGCGCGGGGGAGGACCTGGCCCGCAACCGGGTGAACCTGAACAAGGTGATCACGCACTGGCCGGACATGCTGAAGGTCGCCGGTTCCCTGGTCACCAACCAGGTCCGCGCCTACGACCTGCTGCGCATGTTCGGCCGCGACGGCCGCCCGACCCCGCTCGGGGCGGCGTTCGCGGAGTACGGGCGGATCGCCAAGACCGAGCACCTGCTGCGGGTGGTCGACCCGGTGGACGACACCTACCGCCGCCAGATGAACCGGCAGCTCACCGTGCAGGAGTCCCGTCACAAGCTGGCGAGGGACGTGTGCCACGGCAAGCGCGGCACGATCCACCAGGCGTACCGCGACGGCATGGAGGACCAGCTCGGTGCGCTCGGCCTGGTCCTCAACGCCATCGTGCTGTGGACGACGAAGTACATCGACGCCGCCGTCACCCAGCTCCGCGCCGAGGGCCACGAGATCCGCGACGAGGACATCGCCCGCCTGTCCCCGCTCAAGCACCGCAACCTGAACCTGCTCGGCCGCTACAGCTTCACCGCCTCCACCCCCGCCGCCGGCGCCCTGCGCCCGCTGCGCGACCCGGACACGCCCGAGCTGGACGAGGACGACGACGGGAGCAGTCAGGAGTGACGAGCAGGACCTGGCCGACGGCGCACGGCGCGCGGCCTCCGACTCAAAGCGCCTGCGGGGCGCCGTGTCGCAGGCCGTCGAAGAGGAGGGCGGTGATCTGCCGGGCCTCTACCAGCCAGCCCTCCGTGGCGCGCATTCCGCAGATGCCGCCCAGGGCACGCAACAGAGTGGGCCCTGTGACGTCGTCGCGGACGGTGCCAGCCGCGCTGCCGGCTTCGAGTAGCAGAGAGAGGGCGCCGGCCATCCGCGTACGGGCGTCGTCGAAGACCGGTGAGTCCGTCGCCATGATGCTTTCCAGCACACCGGACATCCCCTTGCCCACCGCCGCGTGGTCCACGAGCAGCAGCAGGAAGCGCCGCAGCGCCTCCTCCGGAGCGTGTTGGTCCAGCAGGACGCCGGGCGCGGTGCACAGGTCGTCGACCTCTTTGCGGTAGACCTCCTCGATCAGCGCGTCGCGGGTTTCGAAGTGGCGGTAGAGCGTTCCGACGGCGACGCCGGCGCTGCGGGCGATGTCCTCGACGTGCGCGTCGGTGTTGCCGCCGAGGAACGCCTGGCGGGCCGCAGACAGCAGTGCCTCGCGGTTGCGTCGCGCGTCGGCGCGCAGCGGGCGTGATGCCGACAAGAAAACCTCCATAAGGTGAGTCCGGTTCCGTTTACATGTACCGTTTCCGGAGTCAGGTTCATTTTACGGAGGAGAAACCCCATGGCCATCACGGACAACAGCCTCGACGGCCTTCGAGTACTGGTCACCGGCGGCAGCCGGGGCCTGGGCGCGGCGACCGTGCGCCGCTTCGTCGCCGCGGGCGCGACCGTGCTGACGGCCTCCCGCAGTCGGCCCGAGAAGGACAGCGGTGCCACATTCCTTGCGGCAGACCTCTCCACGCAGCAGGGTGTGGCCGAACTGGGCCGCCGGGTCGTCGACCAGGTGGGCGGTGTGGACGTGCTCGTGAACAACGCGGGCGCGGCGAGCGCCCCGGCGCCGACCCTGGGCCGGTCGGACGAATCCTGGCAGGCGGACCTGGAGATGAACCTCCTCAGCGCCGTGCGCCTGGACCGGGCCTTGGTGCCGGGAATGGTTGAGCGGGGCTCCGGCGTCGTCGTGCACGTCTCCTCGATTGCCAGCCAACTGCCTCAGCGCACCGAGGCGTCCTACGCCGCCGCTAAGGCCGCGCTCAACACCTACAGCCGTGAACTGGCAACCGAGGTCGGTGAGCATGGCGTGCGCGTGGTCTGTGTCCTTCCCGGCTTCGTCGTCACCGACGGCGCCACCGCCCATCTGAAGCGCATGGCCGAGAAGCAGGGCATGACCACTGAAGAGGTCACCCGGCGGATCGTGGACCACCTGAACGTCCCCATGGGCCGCCCCGGAGATCCCGAGGATGTCGCCGAGATGATCGCCTTCCTCGCCTCCGGCCGCGCGAAATGGCTCACCGGAGCGCAGTTCCGCGTCGACGGCGGCATCATCCCGACCGTCTGAGCAACCACCGACAGCACGAACAGGACACCCCATGCCCATCACCCTGGCCTCCGTGATCATCGACGCCGCCGACATCGAGAAGGAAAGCTCCTTCTGGCACCGGCTGCTCGGCGGCTCCCTCACCCCCACGCCGACGCACCACTTCGTTCAGGCTCCCGGCCTCCCGGTGATCGTGGTCCAGTCCGCCCCCGGACACACCGCCCCGAACTGGCCGGACGGCACCTCCCAGCAGATGCACCTCGACTTCGGCGTCGACGATCTCGCAACCGCCGACCGCACGGCCACCGACGCCGGCGCCACCCGACTGCGCCCCACCGACGAGATCACCGCGGAAACCCGCACCGGTAGCCGCGTCTACGCCAGCCCAGCCGGACACCCTTTCTGCCTGCGTACGGCCTGAGCCGGTCGCCGTCCACTGAGCCGCGCCTTTCGTCAAACGATCGTTTGACGACAGGCAGCCGGGGCGTCCAATGAACCCGCGCAATCCGGGGGTTCGAGGCGCCGCGAATCCAATCAGATCCGATGGTGATTGCTGACAGGGTTTGACGACAGATAGGGTCCGATCCTCCGTGCGGAAGGGGCCCAACGGTGGCGAACCTGGTCTACAAACGCGTCTCGACGGACCAGCAGTCCACCGCCCGGCAGGACCTCGTCCTGGCCGAGGCCGGGATCGAGGACCCGATCTTCTTCGAGGAGAACCCGGGCACCTCCAGCCGCCTCCACCCGCTCCAGCGCCCGCAGTTCGGCAAGCTGCTCACCTACGCGCGGCCGGGCGACACCGTGCACATCTCCGAGATGTTCCGCCTCGTGCGCGGCAACCAGCACATCCTCGACGTGCTCGACGTCCTGCACACGGGCCGCCTCGCTCTGCGCATCCACGACGGCGCGTTCTCCGCGATGGACCTCACCGCCCGCCACCCGCGCACCGGCGAACTGCTGTCCACCGTGAAGTTCATGGTGCAGACCCTCGCCGCCGCCGGCGAACTCCAACGCGACCTCCAGCGCGAGCTGACCTACGACGGACTGCGCGCCGCCGAAGCTAAGGGCGCGAAGGGCGGGCGCCGCCCCGCCGTGGCGGCCGCGAAGACCGCCAACGTGCGCACCGCGTACCTGGGAGGCCGCTCCATCGCCGCCCTCGCCCGTGACCACGACGTCAGCCGGGGTGCGATCCGCACAGCCGTCGCCGACCTCCTGCCCGACCACATCGCCGCCGCCGAAGAGGTTCCTTCGCCGGAGCTGCCGGTCACCCTCGACATGCCCGGCAAGGTCGCCGACTACCTCCGTACCACCGAGCTGGACCCCACCGAGCGGGCCGCACTCGACCAAGGTGTGACCGTACGGCGCGGCCAGGGCTACACCCTGCGCGTCAGCGCCGTCCCCGCCGTGCACCGCGGACTCCGCGCCCGTTGCCAGCCGTTCGATGGCGGCCATGGCGCCCCGGCGGTCGCCGCCCAGCGCAAGGCCCGTCGCGAGTACGAGAACCGGGTCAGCACGCTCACACCGGGGCCATGATCGTTCTCAGCGCCAACCGCTGTACCGATGTTCCCCGAGGCCGGCGACGGCGTCGATGGCCCGGACTCGATCACTGTTCTGGTGACCTTTGTCGGCGGGCCGGCCGACGGTCGGACTGAGCATCTGCCGCTGTCCAAGGCAAGACGGACCGGGGCGATCCTGTTCCCCGAAGGCGCCGCCGAGCGGGCTGCGGATGCTGTGGGCGGCGCAGCTTGGTCAGGTGCTCTCCTCCCGGTAGTTCATGAACCAGTGGGTGTCGAAATAGCAGGCCATCGTGTACGGGTGGCGCGGGTCGATGAGGACGCGGCAGACGAACTCCGCGGCTTGGCAGTCGAAGAGGAGGTCCTCGCCGTCGAAGGACCGGACCACAACAGGCCAACGGTCGGGGTCGTTCCCGTCGACCCTCCAGCAGTACAGGTTCTTGTGCTCAGTGCTCGCCCAGATGAGCAGTCCGCTCTCCCTGAGATGTGTCCACGGCTCTTGGTTCAGGTCCAGGAATCCGTCGAAGGCGCCCTCGCCGAACGTCTCGACCATGCGCTTGTAGTCGCTCGGCAGCGTGATGCCCAGGCGCGATTCCACCTCCGTCCAGTCCATGTCCGGCCGCTGGGCGGGCTGTGTCCAGCCGGTGATCCCTCTGAGCCGCTCCATCCAGTCGACGTCCTCGCCCTCGCCTAGGGCGGCCGCCAGAGGTTGTGGCAGCTCCCTGCGAGCGACCACCAGCACCGGACGCTCGGCCCCCTCGGTGTCCCGCGCCGTACCTGCCCCGACCCACTGATCCCCGTACGCCCACGCCCGAATCGTCACGGCCCGGTCCTCGAAGGGGACGAGGAGAGCCGCGCCCCTGGAGTCGTCGACCGTCGGATCGGTGAAGCCGTCCAGGACGAGCGTGCGCGGGGCGCCGTACCTGCTGTTGAGCAGGTCGGTCAGGTCCTGCGGGTCCAGGTTGCTGGGCAGGTACAAGCAGCCGTCCGGACCGAGTTGAGCCAGCAGGTCGTCGACGGTCCCTTGTGTGAGCTTCATGGCGGACAGTCAAGCGCACTGCACTGACAATGGACGTGCTCACAGACGTATCTGACGTTGATTCGCTGTGCGGGGCCAAGACCACCGTCAACCGCGCCATGACGCCCCAGGGGCTTGTGTCGTGTCCACCCTCATCACGGATGGAGCAACGCGGCTTCCGTTCTGTTGGCCCAGTGGCTCCCGTTCATCCTGCCGAAAACAGACGGGCCGACCGGATGAGGGTCACGGAGCTGACCAGCGACGACAACGTTGCCCAACAGGTGACCGTGGACCTGCTGCGCAGGCCGACGGTGGCCCGGAAGGTGGTGGGGGACGATATCCGGACTACGACTTGGTGGCGTGAGGCCGCGAAATTTACGGGTGCAGCGAAGGAAGGCGTCCATGCACACTGAGCGGATGGGTGGTGACGATTTCTGATGGCAGCAGGAGAAGGCTCTGCGGCAGGTGGCGGCCCTGTCGCTCTGGCGTCCACTCGATTCGCGGCTGCGGCTGACGATGAACTTCCATCCCGACCGATTGGTGGGCGAGCGTCCAACCCTTCTCGCGGAAGACGGCGTCTACCGCTCACAGTTCGTGACTGGCACCAGCAACGGCGGTCTGACCGTGTATCCGGGTGGGGACCGGTCGTACTTCGTACTGCGCGGGTCCCGGAACCGATGATGTGTGGCGGTCGGACTCATCGGACCAGTATGCGAGCCATGCACCAAAGGCTCCTTCGGGTTCGGGTGGCCCGTGGGATCTCACCCACGGGCCACCCGACCGTCGTCAGGGGGAGATGTAGTCCCCCCAGCCGAAAGTGGCAACGTAAGCCCGCCGGAGTGCATCCTTGCCACGTCCACCGCGGTGGCGAATGACTGCCAGCGCGAGGACAAACCATGTAGCGAAGCACCCCGATACGATCAAGGTCCAGCGAGGGCCTGGGGAACTGGCGATGCCGACCAGGACAATAACCGTCATGAGCAGTCCAATGTGGGCACCACCAACGTCTGCGCGTAGTGCTTGCCGTATGGCCTGACGGTCAGCACGGAGATCTTGCGTGTACCGGTCCGATGATGCTCCGGCGTCGTTGTCGGACTTGCTGTCATGTGTCATGAGATCCACTCGTCGAAGTCACTTCAGCCCACGCCACGAGCAGATTACGACGCCTTCCCACCGGTGTCGGCATGGCTTCCTCGCCGCGGTTCGCCCCTCTTCCTGGGTGGCAAGGACCTCGCCGACGTCATGCCGGGAAGCCGGTCGGCGGTTCCTCGAACCTGGCGGTCGACCGGGACCTGGGTGCTTCGGCTTCGGTGCACAAGCCGGGGAGCCGGCCTTCGCACGCAGGTTTCTGGACTCCCTGCGGACGCGGGCCAGTTGTGATGTCTCATGATGTTGGTTCCATGAACTCCTCGAACGTGAGCTGCTGCGGGAGCGTGTCGAGTGGTTCCGGCGGCTGGTCGAAGGTGACGTGATTGTCGGCCGCTCTCGCCGCGCGCGCCAGCGGGCGTACGACTTGGCAGGAGACGGCAGGAGATCGCGGCCTTCGCCGCGACGTGCGCGATCGGACGCCCGGCATCCACGCGCTCACATAACCGGCGACGTCCTTCCAGCGTCGGCAGGGCGTTGGGATGTCCCGTCATATCGGCCCATCGAGGTATCAGCTGCTGTGAGTGCCTATCAAGGGGCGTCATGAGGCGTCATTTCACGCGCGTTGGACGGCAATCAAGCACAGCCTCTTGGTGGCACGCGTGAGAGCGACGTACAGGTCACGTTCGCCGCTGGGGCGAGCCTCGATGATCTCCTGCGGGCCGACGACAACGCTCGCGTCGAACTCCAGGCCGCGGGCCTCGGATGCCGGCATGAGCCGCGCCCACTGTGTGACGCCGGCCGACGCCATGTCGTCGAGCCGGGCATCCGCGCAGATCACGACGAGCAGGTCGCCCGGATGTGCTGCGGCCTGGGCCCGGAGCTCCCCGGCCACGGTGGCGGCGAGTGTGTGCGGATGTGCGGTGAGGCTGCGGGGAGGCTCGCCGTGGCGGATGGACCGGCTCGGCTTCTGGCCGGGGGCGATCCGGGCGAGTAGGTCGCGGGTGGTGGCCAAGATCTCCTGGGTCGTACGGTAGCTGACGGTCAGGGTGTGCAGGGTGAACCGGGTGCCGAGATGCGGGCCCAGCGCCTGGGACCAGTCGCTCGCCGCCGTCGCCGGGCCCGCCTGGGCGAAGTCGCCCACCAGCGTCATCGACCTGGCCGGGCACCGGCGCAGCACCATCCGCCACTGCATGGCGGTCAGCTCCTGGGCCTCGTCGACGACGACGTGCCCGAACGTCCGCTCCGGCGGCCCGTCCACCAGGTTCGCCGCCTCGTCCAACAGCGCCACATCGGCATCGGTCCACGGAGCGTCAGCAGAGCGCAGCAGCCGGGAGCGCTCGTCATCGGTGAGTGAGGGCAGACGCGTGGCCAGGGTGCGGGTGTCCGTCAGCAGGGCCCGTACGACCGTCTCGGGCGTCAGCCGTGGCCAGAGGGACTCCACCGCACCCTCGGCGTGGGCGTCGCCCATGAGGCTCGCGCGCAGCGCGTCCGCATCAAACATCTCGGCCGGGTCGTCGGCCGGCGCTCCATCGAAGCCGAGAGCTTGCAGGTCGGCCTCGGCCGCGGCATCGAGGTCGAGGCTCGTGCTCATAGCGATCTCGGTGTCGATGTGTGCGAGGGCCTCGGCGGTGCCACGCTCCAGCGTGCTCGTGACCGTGCCGATCAGGTGCTCCTTGAACACCTCCCGCGCACGGTTGTGCGCCAGGCCGCTCGCCACCGCGGCCTCTCGCGCCGCCGCGACATCCACCCTCGTCAGACGGATCCACTCCTGCCCCACACGTACCGCGAACCCGGCGTCCGGAGGCGCCTGTTGGGCGTGCACCAGGCCTTCCAGCGCCTCGGCCATGGCGAAGCCGCCCTTGAGCCGTGCGACATCGGACGGCTCCACAGTGGCGGGCACCACTCCGGCCAGCTCCCCGCACGTCGCCAGGTCCACGTCGTTCTCCCCGAGCGAGGGGAGGACACGGGAGACGTAGTCGAGGAACCGCGCGTTCGGTCCGAGCACCAGGACACCGCGTTCGGCGGCGCGCGGGAACGCGTACAGCACATACGCCGCCCGGTGCAGCGCGACGACGGTCTTGCCCGTGCCCGGTCCGCCCTGCACTACCGTCACCCCCCGATGCGGGGAGCGGACGATCGCGTCCTGCTCCGCCTGCAGCGTCGCCACCGCCGCACGCATCCGTCCCGTGCGCTGCGCCTCCAGCGCCTCCGTCAGCGGACCGTTGTCGACGATGTCACCGGCCGCGGGTGCGGATCCGTCCAACAGCTCGTCGCTCACCGCGCGCACAGCGCGCCCCTCCACCCGCAAGTGACGGCGTCGCCGCAGTCCCATCGGGTGGACGGCCGTCCCTGCGTAGAAGGGCCGCGCCGCTTCCGCCCGCCAGTCGACGAGCAGCGGCAGGTCCCGGTCGTCCAGGTACAGGCCGAGCCGTCCAATGCGCAGGACTGTGCCGTCCGCGCCGTCGATCCGGCCGAACGCCAGCCCCTCCTCGGCCCCCACGAGCCGGTGGACCTGCCGTGCCAGACGCTCTGCGGCGACATCACGTGCGTACACCTCGCCCGCACTGTCGGCCGGCGACTTCAGTACGCCGTCCAGCTGGGCCCGTGCATCCGCGACTCGCTCGTCGAGCAGCCCGTACATGGCGGATACGTGGGCCTGCTCCGCCTCGACTTGCCCAACGGCATCTTGGTTGAACTGCGGCAAAGCCGTACTCCTCTCGACTCGGCCCTCCACTATGCAGATGAATTTCCATGAAAGTAAGGCTTGACTTACTTATCCGCGTCAGCCGCCCGAGCTCGGTTCGCCACTGCACCTCATGAGTTGAGGAGATGGTCGGGCTGCATTCCAGTCTGAAGAGATCCGAGCTGGAGGACGCCCGGCATTCGCTGCCATGCCGGAGCTCGTGTCTCGTCGCCTCGCACTCGACTACGCGCCGCCACCGGGATCGGCCTGGACCCCTTCGGCGACGGCCAAGGGCCCTCGGTCGAGTGTTGCCATCTCACGCACATACATTCAGCTCGTCGCCTGGCACAGCCGGACCCTTCCTGACGTCGTCCGTCTGCGCGCCGCCACCCGCCGCCGAAGCGGCACCAACCTCATGCGACAGCACAGCCAGTGTCAGTCTGTTCGGCTCGGTCGGCTTCTCCCAGGGCCGCCGCAGGTCGGTGGCCAGAGCGCGGGCGAGCCGGCAGCGGATGGGTGGCCACGCTACGGCACGGCCACGTCCAGGCCCATGCCGTGTGCGTGCCAAAGACCAAGGCACCATTGGTGGTACGCGGCCAGTCGAGCGCGCGGAGCAGCGACTCTGACGCGGTCTGTCCCGAGGGAACCAAGTCGGTTGGCGGTGGATACGTCTCCCACAGTTGGGCCCGGAACGACTACAGCGAATCAATGGATCACGTGATCACGAACACACGCAGGCGAGGCGGCACCGGCTGGTTCGCCAAGCAATTCGCCGGCCAGATCGAAGCCCGCGCCCTCTGCATTCAACCCAGTGCGGCCCCGGCGTCTCACGAAGACGCCGGGGCCGCACTGGGTTAGCGCCTCAGCCTCAGCCTTTGTACGCGACGGGGGACACGGCGGCTGTTCCCGCCGCGCGCTTGGCAGATCCGGGGCCCTATGCGCCCCCGAACTCGACCACAACGGACACAAGCACCGCCGGGCCATGGACGACGCCACCTTGTGGGACATGGCCCGTAGGATCCCGATGGCTCTCGCCCGGTCAACCCGGCTGGCCTGGTCCGTCGACCGGCGCTGACGATCACGATCCTCCTGTGCCAGTTGATTTCCGGCCTTGGCACCGCCGTCATCCTCACCGCGATCTCCAAGGCTCTGCCCCACCTCGCCACCTTGGGCGCCCGAACAGGGTTCCGGGAGGCGTGGCCGCCGCTGACCGTCGCGGTCGTCGCGATGGCGACCGGCGCCGGCATGTGGATCCTCGCGGACTGGCCAACCCGCCGCCTGAACCCGAAGATCGCCTCCGCCGCCGACCACACCCTGGTCGGCCTCCATATGAAAGCCGAACTGCCGGCCTACGACACCGAAGGGTTCACCGACCGAAGCCAGGCCGCGGAGATCGGCGCCCTGCGCGCGGTCGACCTCGCGGGGCAGCCGACAGTACACCGGCCGGGGACGTCAGCGTGGGTGGCCCTACTGCTTCCTTTTTGCCTTCTGGGCGGCCGCCCGCCGTGCCGCGCGGTTTCCGCTCAGGTCCGGGGCGTTGCGGTCGTTGGGATGACTTGTCCTTGCGGATGGGCTTGAAGCCGACCAATTCACTCATCCTTTCGGTCTCTGTCTGATGAACCCGTTCTGGCGGGCGGCCGGGGCGGGATCAACGGGGGGTTTCTGGCGGCCACGTAGGGGCGGACGGGGCTCCGCTGGGCGTCGGCGGACAGCAGCAGTAGCCACCCCTCGCACGCCCGGCAGGCGTACAGGGGGACGTCGAGGGCCCGGTGGCCGGGGCCGCCGCTGCTGGTCGTCAGTTCACCAACTGCTACGACGGCGAGACAGCCGCGTCGGCACATGAAGCAGGGGCCCAGCGTGGGGATGGAGGGCGCTGCGTCGGTCCGGAGCCGGATGTTCACGGCCCCTCACTGCGTGGCTCGGCGGTGAGGCCGATGGCAACCGCGAGGACGACCAGGAGCACGACCAGGACGACGACGTACAGCACTTGCTGGGTCCTCTCGCTCACCGCACCCCCTCGTTCCGGCAGTCGCAGGGGCACGGCTGGGGCTCTGCCAGGGTGATGCCGGTGACCAGGGCGCGGGCGATGCTCCGGCCGAGGCAGCGGTGCGGGGAGCTGAGCTCGAAGACGCGCGGACATGCATGGCCCGCACAGCGCGAGGGCGCCCACCGTCGGGGGAGGTCGTCCTCTGTGACGGGCGGGCCTTTCCACAGCAGAGTGAGGCCGTGCGCGTCGCAGAGCACACCCTCGTCGTCCTCCGGCCGGAAGTCGTGGCCGCCGCTGGGACACTGCGTCATAACTGCCCCTGATGGCAGTCGCAGGCGCAGTGCAGGGTCTCGATGGGCGGCTGTGTGGTCGTCTGCCAGTCGAGCCGTGTCTCTCCGGGCCCGGGGCACTCGGCGTGCTCTTCGAGGCGGCATGCCGGCGTCGTGTAGGTGCGAGGCGTCTTGGCGGCGATCACGAGGCGGGGCTTTCGAGGAATGCCCGGCCGACCCGGAGAAGTTCGGCCACTGCGTCGGGGTCGCACAGTTTCCCCGCCTGCTTCAGGGGGACGGCCCAGTACGGGGTGACGGGCGTCGGCTCCGTGCGGTCCGGCCGGGGAATCCCGAGCCAGGCACCCGGGCCGCGGACCACAGCCTCCGCCGACCGCCACGTCTCGCACGTCCCCGGTGGTACAAGCGCGTAGTACCAGTGACGCGGATGGCAGATCACCGGGCCCTCAAGGGTCTTGGCCAGGACACCGGCCACGACATCCTCGGCGCCGCTCCCGGCCGCCGCGTGGACCAAGGCGAGCGGCATTCGGACGGCGTCGTAGGAGCCGCCGGTGCGCAGCATGGCCGGTCGGCCGTCTCGCCACGCCTCGTGGGCGACAGCGGGGGCTCGGCTGGAAGACGTCAGCCACCGGCTGATTGAGCTCTCGGTTTGTACTTTGGCGTGCACGCCTGCCCCTGTCGTCGTCGGATTCTCTTGGGACGACGGTTGGAGCGGGTGATTGAGAGCAGGCGCACAAACTGTGCGCCCTCGTTCAGGCAGCCAACAAGCCGAGTTTCAGGGCGAGTTCGGAGGCGCGACGTCGGCGATCCGGACTCTTCGACTCTGTCTCTTCAAGCACGATGGCCTTTGCGTAGCCGTTGTACTTGATCGTTTCCGGAGCCGCTTCGTGCGCGCGAGCCAGCGTGTCCAGGGCCACGTCCGGCTGTCCGTCCAGCTGATAGCCACGCGCCTCCTCAATCCGATGGCGCGCGTGGCGCGGCCTGGAGGGGATCGTGGTGGCGTCGGAGGCTGTGGCCTGCCGCACTGATTCTCCGCCGGCGTGCAGTTCCACGGCTACGGTTACGGCGTGCGCCCCGATGATGGCCTGCGAGAACGACGTGACCGGGTGGTAGTAGCCGGCTGGAAGGCGCTTCGCCATGGCGCGTGCCTTGTCCCAGTGGCGCCATGCCGTTCCGGTTACACGACGTCGTGCGGCCGTATACCCCGCTTCGAAGGTCAACGCCCCTGTGATGGCAAGCACATCGTCCGGCGCGTCTGTGAGCAGGGGAGTGAGAAAACGCAGTGCCTCTGCGGTGACGGCATCAGCCGCGTCGTAGTGACTTGGGCCGGAGTCCCTGTGGGCCTGTGCGGTGAGCCACGCAGCGACGCCGATGGTGTGGGGGTCTTCGGATTCCTGTGCGGCGATCATGCCGCGCTCGGCGATGCGCCACAGCAGGGGTGCGTCTGGCTGGTAGGCCACGAAGAACTGGCTCAGGCTGTAGACCTCCGAGAGCGCGGCCTGCGCGATCCGGCGCTCGGCCGCGCGGTCTGCCTGGCGGACAGCGAGCTGAGCGTCCCGGATCAGATCCGGCAGCAACGTCCCGATGGCTTCCCGGTGGTTCGGGGCTGAGTGCCGTGCTTTCCAGGCGCGAGCCAGGCGGGCCTGAATATGGGCGGTCGGGGGCGCTTCGCGCACCGTCGTGAGTGGGAAGGTGTTGATGGCGTCTTTCACGGCGCGGAGCCGTGGATGGCCAGGGCCGGTGAAGAGGGCGACGGGCACAGACTGGTCTCCAGCGAGTTCGGAGAGGTCGCGGATCCGCAGTACCTCGGCTAGGCGCAGGACCGTCTCCAGTTTGGGTGTCTGGAGCCGTCCTTCCTCGATTGCCCTGACCCAGGAAGCGGTCTTCCCATCGACCAGCCCGCCGAGTTGGGAGCGCGTCATCCCTCTGCGGGTGCGGAGGATCTTCAGCCTTTGCCCGAAGGCGATTGGAGTGGCGTACGGGTCCGGGGTTGCATCGGAAGGCATGGCTTTGCCTCTCTCTGAACAGCTCGACACTGTCAGGGTATGGGGCAAGGCCGATCTCATGTGAGCCAGAGCGCATGAATACGCCCCCTGCCCAGCCCGACCAGCGGCGTCTCATCGGGTGGCCGGTGCGGCGCTGGGTAGGTATCAGCGATCCGTCGATCAGGACGACGCTGCCACACGCCCGGGCGAGTGCCACTTCCTGGTGGGTGACATCACGGACGCAGTGGAGGAGACCTACCGGGCCATTGCGGCAGCCCGGCTTACCCAGTCGGGAAGGGTCCGTGGTCAACTCGGCCAGCTTTACCCGTACACGGTGGGCCATAGCGCCTCGCGCACGGTCCGCGAGGCGCGGGATAGTGTCCGCGATCTTCTGTCGAGCTGAGGGGCGGACGCATGACGACGCTGGCTGTGACTGGGCACATGGATCTTGCCGAGGAGAGTGTTCCGCTCGTACGGGCTGCTTTGCGCAAGGTGCTGGAGCCGTACCGTGATGACCTTGTCGGGGTGTCGTGCATTGCCGCTGAATCGGACAGTCTCTTCGCGGAGGAGGTGGTGGCCCTCGGCGGGCGCCTCGTCGTGCTGATTCCCTCCGTGGACTACCGGGAGAAGAAGGTGAAGGGGGGTCACGCGCCGGTCTTCGATCACTTGGTGGAGGCCGCCGTTGAGGTGGTGACGCTGCCGAACGAGACGGCGAACAGGGCGGCGTACGAGAAGGCGAACGCACTCCTCTTGGAGCGTGGCGATCGGCTGGTTGCGGTGTGGGACGGAACGCCTCCCTCCGGGAAGGGCGGTGGCACGGCCGACACGGTGCTGCTGGCTCGTGAGGCGGGGCTGCCGGTAGATGTCGTATGGCCGGAGGGGGCTGCGCGGCGGGTCTGATCAGGGCGGGTGGGTGATCTGCTCAGGCGGTGTGTGACTCGTAAGATGCCCGGTTCAGGGTGACGAAGCCTTCGACATCGAGGGGATCGGCACCGCCGATCTTCTTCACGAGGTCGTTGGTGCCGGCGAAGATGCCGTTGCGGTAGTCGACCGCGACGGCGAGCAGGTGCTGGATCATGTGGGGCGATGTGCCGCGCTTCTCCAGGATGGTGGCGAATTCGTCGAGGCCGATGGGGACATAGGCGACCTGACGGCCGAGGGCCTGCGACATCTTCTCGGCGATCTCGTAGTGGTTGAGTTCCACAGGCCCGTAGAGGCGGTAGATCTTGCCGGCGTGCGGGGCGGGATCCTCCAGGATTGCCGCGATCACTCTTGCCTGGTCGCTTGCAGCGATCGGAGCATGACGTCCTTCGGCGAAGGGAAACCGCAACTCGCCACTCCCGTCCCACATGTTGATCAGCCACTGGGCGAAGAAGGTCGGACGGATGTGGGTGACGGCCACCGGGAAGCGGTCCAGCACACGCTCGGCGACCCAGTGCTGGCGTGCTGCGTTGCTGGCGGAATCACGGCGGGCGGAAACTTGCGACATGTTCACGATCGCCTGTACCCCGTTCTCCTCCGCCGCCAGGGCCACGTTCGCCGTGGCGTCCATCAGGCCGGGACGGATCGGGTACGTGAAGTACAGGGCGTCGATCCCCTTCGTCGCCTCCGCCAGGGAGTTGAGGTCGAGGACGTCGCCTTCTACGATCCGGGCTCCGAGGCCGGCGAGCCTCTCAGCACGTTCGTCGATCCGGCGGACGAGCGCGCGAACGTGGTGGCCACGCTGAAGCAGCAGTTCGGCGGTGGGACCACCGGTCTGGCCGGTCGCCCCGATCACCAGAAGATCGCGTGCCATGATGATTTTCCCGTTTCTGGTGAAGTGTCGGTGTGGGGGAGTGAGGCCGTTGACTGGGCGCCGTGCTCAGGGAGAGGTCGTCCGATGTCCGTCAGGCAGGCGGAAGAGTTCGAAGAACAGCCGGGCGGTGTCCGACTGGCCTTTCACGACGAGTCGCCCTGAGGTCATCGCGTCATCGATGGCGACCTGCCCCTTCGCGAGGGCGTAGAGCGCTTCCTTGTCGAAGATCAGGAACAGATTGGGCGTCACCGGCGCCGGGCCGGTCTCCACTCGTACCCGCTCGCCGTTGCCCCGCAGCCACAGCGTCTCCTCGCCGTCGCCCGCTGCCGCCACAAGCGATTGGCCAAACTCACCACATAGGACACGGTTTACAGGTCCGAGCCCCGTGGATCGAGGTAGGGGTAAGCCCAGTCCAAGACGCATGTCCTGTCGGATGCGTCACCTGGTCACCGGCCCCATCAAGCTACGAGGCGCGCCAGGTCGCTGCGGTGTGACGCCCGGGCCCGTAAATCTGGGCCAGTGCCTCGTCGGCTTTTTCCGGGCTGCCGGCACGCAGGAGCGCCCGGAAGCCCTCCCAGTCGGGAACGCGGCCGTCCTGTCCCCACTGATCGTTCGGGATGGTGTAGACGTGCACCCACGGCCCGTGCGCAGGCACCGGACCAGAACCGAACACCGATCGCACGGCTTCGGCGGTTCTCATCAGCATGGCACGGGTATCTTCGGGCGTGGAGAGAAGTTTCTGAGGAGCAATTACGTCGAGTTGAACTCGCGAGTTGGGATCGGCGCCGACGACATTGGCCGGTGCATACCAGTTCTCGGGCTCAAACTCGTAGAACTGTACCCAAGAAGGCTCCTTGTGGGTCTGGTTGTTGACCAGGTCCTCGACGTCAGCCACGGCCTGAATGAGTTTTTCGCCGAGCGCCTCCTTCTGTGCGGCACTCAGATAGCCCTTCATCGCGTGCACGCGTACGAAAACCATTTATGTGCGTCCTTCCCGGTCGTCGGTCGACGGCCAACCCTGAGCGGGAAAAGGCGGCCGATCTCAGCAGCCACGCTGACCTGCGGCGATCCATCACCTGATCGGGCGAGGCGCGAGGCATCTTCATGTAGGACACGGTCTTACTCCTACAGAAAGGGGATGGCCGCTCTGGGGAAGCACGGAGCATATGGGAATCGCTGATCGCGCAGGGAAGGGAGCCGAACCCCGATTAATCCTTAGCGCGACGACCTTGGATGTTGGGTCGTCATCGGCCGGCACCGGATCACAGGAATCCACGCGCAGTCGGCGTTTGCAGTTCAGAGAACACGTCAACACGCTGCTGATGCAGCAAGTCCTCGCCGACCCGAAGTGGGCGGACAAGCTCACCGACGCCGATCGGCGCGCCCTGTCCCCGCTGTTCTGAACCCTTGTGAATCCGTACGGCCGGTTCGAGCTGGACATGGAGAGCCGTCGCGATCTGGATCTGACGACTGCGGCGGTGCCCGGTCCGCGCTCCCCGCGGAGGCGGGTCGTTGGGCGGCCTATTGCTCCAGTGTGACTTCGCGATCCTGTAGGGATCCTGGTCGGGAACGGATACAACCACCGCGTGATCATCGGGAGTTATATGGACTCCTGAAGATTGTGCGGTGGCTGTATCCGTTCCCGACCAGTCCAGTAACCCGATCACAGGACGAGCATGAGCTTGCCGCCGGGCCGACGGGACTGGCTGAGCTTGGCCGCCTCCTGGATCTCGTCGAGCGTGTAGGTGCGGGCGACCGATACGACGAGAACGCCTTCGCCGGCCAGCCGGGCGAACTCGCCTATCAGGTCGTAGCGCATCTCGATCTGGGTGGTCCGGGTGCCCAGCTCGGCCGCGGCGGCGAAGTCAGAGATAGTGAGGACGCGGTCGGGGTTCCCGGTCAGCTCGATCAGGGACGGCAGCGCGCCGCCGGCCGGGCTGGCCTGCTCGGCGCGGTCGATCCGGCCGCCGGTCGGGGTCGTGTCCAGGGCGCGGTCGACTCGGCCTCCGGCCAGTGCGGCGACGCGTTCGGCCATGCCGTCGCCGTAGCCAGTCACCCGGGCGCCGATCTCTCCCAGGGCCCCGGCCCGCGTCGGCCCCGCGGTGGCGATCACCCGGACACCCCGGTGCAGCGCGAAGCGCACCGCCGCCTCACCCACCGTGGAGCCCGCGCCATGGACGAGCAGCAGCTCACCCGGCTGGACGCCGAGGTCGTCGAGCGCGTGCCATGCCGTCTCGGCAGCCATCGGCAGCGCGGCGGCCTGCTCGGCGGTGACGCCCTCAGGGATGTGCGCCCAGGCCGCCATCAGCGCATACTCGGCGGCCCCGGCTGTCGGGCCGTCAAAGGCCGCCGGGCCGAACACACGGTCGCCGATCTCGACGCCGATGACGCCCTCACCGAGCGCGTCGACGGTGCCCGCGATCTCGACGCCGAGCCCGCGCGGCAGCGGCGGCAGCCGGTCGGCGAGCAGGCCGTCGACCACCGCCCAGTCGCCCGGCGTCAGGCCGCACGCCCGCACCGCGATCCGGATCCGGCCGGGTCCCGGCTCCGGCTTCGGGACCTCGCGGAGCACGATCACGTCCGGGGATCCGAACCGGTCGAACTGAAGAGCCTTCATGACGATCTCCCATGTGATGACAGCATCTGTTGTCATCGATCGTATCGTGTCATGGCGACAGCCTCTGCTGTCATATCCTGGTGGGCATGCCGCGATGGGAGTCAGACGCACAGGGCCGGCTCCAGCGCGCGGCGCTTGAGCTGTTCGAGACGCAGGGGTTCGAGCGCACCTCGGTCGCACAGATCGCACGCACCGCCGGCCTGACCGAGCGCTCCTTCTACCGCTATTTCCCCGACAAGCGGGAAGTCCTCTTCGCCGGCGACGAGCTTCAGGCCCATCTCGTCGCCCAGGTCGAAGCGGCCGACCCAGGTCTCACGCCGATCGAGGCGCTGCTGACCGCGATCGGGACCGCCGACGAGATCTTTCGCCCACGCGAGTTCCTGCTGCGCCGCGTCAGGGTGATCGCCGCCAGCCCGGCGCTGGCCGAGCGCGATCTGATCAAGCTCGCCGACATCGCCGACGCGCTGGCACGGACGCTGGAGCGCCGCGGCGTCGAGCCCGGCAAAGCACGCTTCATCATCGACGTGGCGATAGCGGTCTCCCGGCGCGCCACGTCCCGCTGGCTGGCCGAGCCGGACGCGACCCTCTCCGAGCTCGTCGCCCAGACCGCCACCGAACTGCGTGAGGCGGTCGCGCCGCCGACCTCGACGGTCGGCTGAGTCTGTCGCACGGGCGCGCGTTCGGCTCGCCCTGGCTCTTGCCGCGGTCCATGCAGCCCAGCCGAAAGCAGTGCGCGAAGTGCGACTCGACGACATGGACCCGGGCAATCGCCGCCTGGTCCTGGCCGGCCACGCTCGCCCGCTCGACGACCTGACCCGCGCGATGATCCTCGCCCGGCTCGACTACCGGCGCCAACGGTGGCCCAACACGGCCAACCCACACTTGATCGTCAGCAAGCACACCGCCATGGACACCCGCCCGGTCAGCGGTGTGTGGATCACCGAAGCTCTCCGCGGCCAGACCGCGACGCTGGAGCGGCCGCGCATGGACCGCCAGCTGGAGGAAGCCCTCACCCACGGCCCCGACCCGCTCCACCTCGCGCGAGGTCTTCGACTACGGGGGACACAGGCACCGCCTGCCCGCCAGGGATCCCGACACGGTCCTTTCCTGCGAGACCCGGCTTCGTCCAAGGCGAGAAGACGGCCCACCATCGTCCGGCGTGTCAGGGCCCGTTCCCGGAACGGGAAAGCGAGTGACGAAGCCCGTGTTGCAGCGGACGACGGCGGGCGGGGCTTGTCCGAGACCGAAGTCACCGACGGCGGAGACGGCTTGACGTCATACCGCCAGCACACCCCGCCCTCGATCCGAGTGACACAGGAATGTGCATCCTCACGTCAGCCGGGACATGCATGTGCAAACGGCCCCTGGGCGGACCGCGACAGCGAATCGGTCACCCCGTGACAGCCGGCAAACCCTGGCCGGACCAACAGAACCCCAGCTCAACACGGAATCACCACAACCGGCAACAATGCCGACCACCCCGCTGACACCACCCCACACACTCACAGGTGCACAGCGACGGCGATCTTGCCGCGTGGGCGTCCGCGGCCCTTGCCGGCAGAGCCACCTTCCAACAGTGTGTGCGCCTGTGCGATGTCGGCCAGCGGTAGCACAGCGCCGATCACCGGCCGGAGTTTGCCCTGGTCGACCAGCCGGCCGAGGGCCGCGAGCTTCGCCCGGCCGGGGCTGACGAAGAGGAAGTGGTAGGTCGCGTTCACGCCCCACGCGGCGAGCAGGTTCTGAGGTTCGGGGATGTCCACGATGGACACCACGCGGCCTCGGTCGGCGAGGACCTCCGGGCTGCGGGCGAGGGTGTCCCCACCCACCGTGTCCAGCACGACGTCCACCCCACCCAGCGCGCGGATCTGCGGCACGTAGTCACCGGCCGAAAAGTCGATCGCGATGTCGGCTCCCAGTCCGGTGACGAACTCGTGATCCCTTGCCCGCGCGGTGGTTACCACCTCGGCTCCCAGCGCGCTGGCGACCTGGACGGCGACCGAGCCGACCCCGCCCGCTCCGCCGTGCACCAAGACCCGTTCCCCGACTCGCGCCCCGGCGCGTTCGACCAGTGCCTCCCACGCTGTCACGCCCACGAGCGCGAGAGCCGCGGCCTCGACGTGCGACAACCGTGCGGGCTTGCGGGCGACCAGGGCCTGGTCGACCACGTGGAACTCGGCGTAGGTCCCCCGCCCGGCGAACACCGGCGCCAGGTACCAGACCTCGTCGCCCGGCTGGAAGTCGCCTGCCCCAGGGCCGGTCTCGACCACCACGCCGGACACGTCGTTGCCGATCACCGCGGGCAGCGCTACCTGGTCGCGGTAGTCGCCGCGCCGGGTCTGCAGGTCGAGAGGGTTCACGGACGTGGCCAGCACGCGCACCAGCACCTGGCCGGGTCCGGGAGTGGGTCTTGGCAGCTCTCGGGTGGCGAACGCGGTGTCCGGGTCACCGAAGCGGACGAGTTCCACCACACGCATCGAAGTCGACATGCAACGATCTTAGATCGGAATATCGCGAATTATCAATATGTATGTGCGTTACGATCATCGCATGTTCTCGGAGGCGGAGTTGCTGGCTGTGTTCCGGGCCCTGTCCAACCCGGCCCGCCGTCAGATGCTGGTGTGGCTCAAGGAGCCGATGAGTTTCCCCGGCCAGGAGCCCGACGATGTCGAAATCGGGGTCTGCGTGACCGACATCCAGCAGCGTACAGGTCTGGGGCAGTCAACCACCTCGCAGTACCTCGCGATGCTGCGGCAAGCCGGGCTGGTCGTCGCCACCCGACGGGGCAAGTGGACCTACTACCGCCGCGACGAGGCGAACATCGCCCGCCTCCTGGAGACCCTGCGCGACGTGTTCTAGATCCAATGCCGTTCAATCAGGGCGTGGGTTGGGCCTCAAGGGTCGGCCGGAGTGGTGATGTTTCCAGCGAGGCGAAGAGCTCTCCGTGACAGCGTTGTCGTAGCAGGAGCCGACCCGGCCGGTTGACGGCCGTATGTCGGCCTCCTGTTAGCTTCGTGGCGCGCTCATAGGTGTGCCTTTTGCAGTCCGGGCGCGTGGCCGGGGCCGGCTTCCTCCAGCGCGCCGTCGACGCCCTTGGCGACCTCCGTTTACCCGAAGGGGTAGAGCCAGATGCGCGGGTCGAAACCGGTTTCATTCCTGTGACGGGGCGGCGTTCCGTCCCACGGCTTTGGCCCACGCCCCCACGCCCCCACGCCCCCACGCCCCCACGCCCCCACGCCCCCAAGGCTGTGGGCCAAGCCGTTACGGAGTCCGGCCGCCACCGCGGCCGGCCCGTTCCTTCTTCCCTTCTTCGGTAGCTCAGTGCTTGACGCCGCTGATCTCATTGGGCGCCGTGGGCAAGGTGACGGAGGCGAGTTCCTTGCCCGTCTCGATGTCGATGGCGTGGATCTTCTTGGTCGCGGGGTCGGTGACGTACGCGGTGTGTTCACGGACGAAGAGGGCGGGGCGCGGCTGCTGCCACTCCAGGGGCTCCTGCCAGGCCCCGGTGACCGGGATCGTCCTGGTGACCTTGCCGGCCTCGGGGTCGATCACGTGGATCTTGCCGTCGGTGCCAAGGACGAGTCCTTCGCCATGCGGGCCTCGGGCCAGGGAGCGGAACGTGTAGCTGGTGTTGATGTCGACCAGTTTCATCTTCGCGGTCGTGGTGTTGATCAGCGAGACCTGCTGGGGACGCTCAAGCTCGGCGTCCTTGTCCTGCTTGAAGTCACCGAGGACGATCGGGGACTGGTCGGACCCGGCCTGGTTGCCGATCCGGCCGTAGGCCGTGGGGCTCCGCACCTTGGTGATGGCGCCGTTCTTGTAGATGAGGACCCCGTCCTCGCAGCCGACGACGACCACTTCGTCCTTGGCGGTGGCCTCTCCGTGGACGCCCGCGCATTCCTCGTTGCGGGTGACTTCCTTGCGGTCCTTGTCGAGGACGACGATGCCGGTGCGCTTCTCCTCGGTGCCCAGTGTGCTGACCAGCCGGCCGTTCTTCAGCTCGATGGCGACACCGTGATGGGGAGCCGCGGAGGTGTATGTGGTGGTGGCGGGCTTGCCCTTGGCGAGGTCGTGGGGGTCGAAGATGGTGACCTGTCCGGTGCCGTCGGTGAACAGGACGGTCTTGTCCGCGTGCCGTACGACGTGGCCGGGCTTGGGCCCCTTGAACTCGATGTCGGTGAGCCGCTGGTCGACGGCGTCCATGACACGGAAGCCCTCCGGGGTGGAGAGCATGACGTGGCGGTCGTCACCGACGGGATTGACGCGGTTGAAGCCGGCCAGGGGTATGTCCTTGGCAACCTTGAGGCTCTGGCCGTCCAGGACGTAGAGGCCGCCCTCGTAGGTGGTGACGAGCGGGTCGGCGACCGGCTGCGCCGAGGTGCCGGACTTGTTCTGGTCCTGCTTGGCCGCCGGCCGGCCGGCGGTGTCGGTGCCGCAGGCGGTCAGGACTAGGGAGGTGGCGATCAGGAGGGTGATGCCTGCCGCGGCGCGGGGGCGTGGGGTGGTGGTCATGAGGGTTTCCTTTCGGTGCCTGCCGTCGGGCGGGCGGTGGTGGGCGCGCCGAGGCCGTCGGCTATGGCCGTGGTGTTGGCGCGCATCATTTCCAGGTAGGTGGCGGCGCCTCTGCCCTGTTCCGTCAGGGATTCGGAGAACAGGGGCAGAACGCGCACGTCCACGTCGCTTTCGCGTTTGAGGACCTGGGCGAGACGGTCGGGCTGGGAGGAGTCGGCGAAGATCGCCGTCACCCCCGCCGTTTCGATCGCCGTGGCCAGGGACTTGAGGTCTGAAGCGCTGGGTGAGGCGAGGGTGGTCCCGCTGGGGATGACGGCTCCGATGACGTGGAATCCGAAGCGCTGCGCGAGGTAGCCGAAGACATGGTGGTTGGTCACCAGGTTGCGCTTGTTCTCCGGTATCGCGGCGAAGCGGCCGCTCATCCAGGCAGTGAGGTCGGCGAGTTGGCGGTCGTACCGGGCGGCGTTGGCGCGGACGGCGGAGACGTCGACACCATCGACATGCCCGGTCAACTGTTCGGCGATGAGCCGGACCGCGGTGCGTACGCGTGTGGGATCGGTCCAGAAGTGCGGATCGGGCCGGCCGGCCATGTCGTCCGACGCGTATGTGAGAGGGCCGACGCCGTCACCGACGGCGAGCGCCGCTACGCCCGCCTCCCGCGCGGCTTCGACGTGGCGCAGGACGTTCTCCTCCAGTCCGAGCCCGTTGTAGACGATCAGGTCGGCTTGTTCGACCCTCGCTGCCTGCGGAGCGGAGATACCGAAGGAGTGAGGGTCGGCGCCGGCCTTCATCAGGACGGTGACCTCGGCCTGGTCACCGACGATCTCCCGGGTGATGTCACCGAGGATGTTGGTGGTGACCACGACGCTGGGACGCTCCGCGTCGGTGGCGGTGGTGCAGGCCACGAGGCCGAGGAGCACCGCGCCGACCAGAGCGAGGACGGTGACCGAAGTGGTGAAGTGCCGCTGGACTTCAGCGCGGTGTGTCATCGTCCGGTCTCCACCATGTACGTCGGGGTGAAATCGAGGGGGAAGGTACGGGCCTTGCGCAGCCGGTCGTTGAAGTCGATCTCGTGCACCTCGCGTCCGGCCGGGTCGTTGACGTAGGCACGACTGGTGTCGACCTCGATGACCGGCGCCGGGCCGTCGGCGATCGGTGGCAGCAGCGGGGTGTGGGCCGTCCGCTCGCCGGTGGCCGGGTCGTAGGCGCTCAGGCTTCCGTCGGTGCCGAGGACGAGCAGCGGAGTGCCTTCTCCGGCCGTGTTCACGGCGGCGACCGGGCCGGTCTCGATTCGCTTCCAGGTCCGCTTGGTCACGTCGAGGATCCAGGCCGCCTCCGGCCCGGCCTCAGCTGTGAGGGTGGTGCTCCCGGCCCGGTGGCGGAACTCGCCGGCCCGCTCGGCCGGTGCCACCGCCGCACCGTAGGGGATCTTCCGCGCGCTGAACGTGCCGCCGCTCTCGCCGACCAGCAGGGCGCCGTCGGCACAGCCCATGACCACGCCGCGGCGGGTGAGCGCCGTACCGCGCGGTTCGGGACAGGTCCCGTCCGGCGAGGAGACCAGGCCACCGGCCCGGTCGCGAATCTCGACCCGGTCGCGTGCGGCGCCGCGACCGGGTACGACGAGATGCTCCTTGTACGGCACTACGGGGGCAGTGGCGCCGGGCAGCGCCCGGCCCGCACCGGGGTGTGCCTGCTCCAGCGCCTTGCGGTCGAACAGGCGCACCGAGCCGTCTCCGAAGGACAGGGCGGTGATCGTGGAGTCGGAGTGGGCGCGGACCGGTCCGGGACCCCCGATCTCACCGGCCGGGCGGATCGGCGCACGGTAGTAGTGCACATGGTCGCCGTGGTCCACCGTCCAGGCACCGCTGTCGACGATCTCGGCTCCGGTGCCGGTAGTCAGGTACGCGAAGCGGCCGTCGGTGGTGATGCCCTTCACGGGCCCGACCCGCCGCAGGGGCGTGACAGCCTCGGTGATCAGGTCCAGCACGCGTACCGCGCCGGTCGCGGCGTCGGCCAGGACCAGACGGGACTGCTGCTCGGCGGCCTCCTGCGCGCCTTCGACATAACCGTGCGATACCGGCTCCTTCGTCTCCTCCCCAACTGGCTCCGGCTTCTTGCCGCCGGAGCATCCTGAGGCGAGCAGGCAGACGGCGAGGGTCACCGCGGTGGAGGTCTTCCTGAGGTCGATCACGAGGGCACCTTGTCCGTGCGCGGCCCTGGCCGCGCTATGAGGGTGAGTACGAGCCGGGACAGCCGCGGGCGGCCGTTGACATATGCGGCGGCGAGGTGGGAGAGCAGGAACTGCAGGACCGCGATGGCGGAGATGGTCGCTCCGGCCGCGGTCCCCGCGTGCCAGGACACCAGCAGCCCCAGGAACACCGCGGCGGAGCCGAGGACCGCCGCACCGATCATGATCACGGGGATCCGGCGTGCCCATGGCAGCACCGTCGCCGGCGGCGCGATGAGCAGACCGAAGACAAGCAGGGTGCCGACGATGTGGAATGAGGCGACAATCGCGAGGGTCAGCAGACCCAGCAGGGCGGTGTGCGCCGCCTTCGGCCGCAGGCCCAGCGTATGCGCCTTGCGCTCGTCGAACGCCAGGGCGACAAAGGGCCGGTAGCCCAGTACCGAGACCACCAGCGCAAGGGCGAGAGCGGCCCCGAGCAGGAGGAGGTCGCCCTGGCGAACGGCGAGCACATCGCCGAACAGGAACCCGGTCAGGTCCACCGCGAAGGACTGCGAACGGGAGACGATGATCACTCCCAGCGACAGCATCCCGACGAACAGCAGCCCGATGCTGGTGTCCTGGGACAGCCGGGGCGATCTGCCGACCATCGTGACGCCCGTGGCCATGACGACCGCGCTCACCGCCGCCCCGGCCAGCAGATCGCCCCCCAGCAGGGAGGCGAGGGCGATGCCGGGCAGCATCCCGTGTGACATCGCGTCACCGAGAAACGCCATCCCCCGCAGAACCACCCACGTACCGGCAAGAGCGCAGATCAGCGACACGAGTACGCCGCCCCACAGAGCCCGCTGCACAAAGGCCACCTCGAAGGGGCCCACCAACCATTCCATGAAGCGGGACCATATAATGAAAATGATTATCAATACAAAGGAGGTTCGTCATGACAGCTCCGGAGCATGCGCCGCGGGTCTCGCTCATCGGTGTGTCGGCGGGGTATGCGCGCACCGCCGTTTTCTCCCAACTCGACCTCGACATACCGCCCTTGACGGTTACCGCGGTGATGGGACCGAACGGGTCGGGCAAGTCGACCCTGCTGGGACTCCTGGCCGGCGTGATTCCGCCGACATCCGGGACGCTGGTCCACCGCACGAGCGCGCGGCCGGCGTTCATCATGCAGCGCAGTGCCGTGGCCGACGCCCTGCCCCTGACCGTGCGAGAGACCGTGGCCATGGGACGCTGGGGCCGACTCGGTCCCTTCCGGCGCCCCTCCTCGGAGGACCGCAGGGCGGTGGAGTCGAGCATGGAGCGGCTGGACGTCGCCGACCTGGCAGAACGGCAGCTCAGTGAGCTGTCGGGGGGACAGCGCCAACGCGTCCTGGTCGCCCAGGGCCTGGCACAGGGCGCCGACCTCCTGCTGCTCGACGAGCCGGCCAGCGCGCTCGACAGCTCGGCCCGCGAGGCGATCACGCGGGTCCTCGACGAGGTGGCGGCCGAGGGGGGCACGGTTGTTCAGGCCACACACGACATCACCGCGGCCCGCCGGGCCGGACACTGCCTGCTGCTCGACGGCGGCCGAATCGTGGCAGCGGGCCCTCCTCCCGAGGTGCTGGGAGGGACGGAGCGGGAGCGCCTGGCACAGCCCTTCGCCCGGCGGTGAAGGCACACGTGGCCTCTACGGTTCAGGGGCGGGCGCGGTGCGTGCGCTCGTCGGTGGCGAGTGCTCGTGACAAGGCAGGCCCCCCGGGCAGATCAGGCGCAAGAGGTCACACACCATATCTACCGACGGCGATTCCACGCCTCCGGACGGATTACAACTGCCTCCCGCGACGGCCGAACAGGGCGGAGCGCCGCCCTGTTCGGCCGTCGCCGAGGGGATTGAGCGTGTTCCGGCTCCGGGCCCACACGGCCAGGACGCTCGAAGGAACGCCCGACCGGGCCGTCCTCACGCGTCCGTGGCCAGGCGGATCACGGCCGCCGGGCAGCGGGCTGCCGCGTCGAGTACCACCTCTCGCCGCTCGGCCGGAGGGCTGTCGTCGAGTACGACGACCAGGCCGTCGTCGTCCTGGTCGAACACGTCAGGGGCGGCGAGCACGCAGACCCCCGCCGCCACACACTTCCCGATGTCGGTGTGAACACGCATCAGAGCACCTCGTCCCAGGTGACCGGGAGCGCGGCGGGCCCGGTCACCACGGTGTCGGTCTTGAACTCGATCTGCTCGAACGGAACGGCCAGACGCAGGCTGGGGATCCGGCGCAGCAGTGTTTCGAGCACCGTCCTCAGTTCGAGTCGGGCCAGTTGCTGGCCGGCGCACTGGTGCGGACCATGGCCGAATCCGATGTGCCTGCCGGCGTCGCGGGTCACGTCGAGCCGGTCGGCCCCCGGGAACTGCTCCGGGTCGTGATTGGCGGACTGGATGGCGGCGATGACGAAATCGCCCGCCAGAACGGGCTGCCCGCCGATCTCGGTGTCGCGAGTGACCTCCCGCATGATGCCCACCCCGACGCCGAGGAACCGCACCAGTTCCTCCACCGCGCCCGGCACCAGCCCGGGGTCGTCTCGCAGGGCCGTGAGCTGGTCGGGGTGGTGCAGGAGTGCCAGCACACCGTAACTGATCATGCTGGCCGTGGTGTCGAAGCCCGCGACGAGCAGACCCGCCGCCGTCGCGACCAACTCGGTGTCGGTGAACGGCTGGTCGCTGCGGTCGCCCCGTTCGATCAGATTGCTGAGGATGTCACCACCGGGCTCGTCCCGCCGCCGGCGCACGAGGATGTGCAGGTAGTCGAAGAGCGCCTCGAACGCGGCGGCTTTGTCCTCCGGGTCGGCGGTCGCGGTGAACAGCGCGGCCCCCGCCTTCTGGAACAGCCGGTGGTCGGTAGCGGGAACTCCCAGCAGTTCAGCGATGACGGTGGAGGTGAGCGGTACGGCGAACTGCTGGTAGAGGTCCACCGGCGGGGCCGACTCACCGATTGCGTCCAGCCGTTCGTCCACGATCCGCTGCACTGTGGGGCGCAGCCGTTCGATGCGCCTGATCATGGAGAGTTCGGGCCCCAGGATCCGGCGGAACCGCAGATGCTCGGCCCCGTCCATCCTGGAGAACGCCCCCTCCGTCACAGGCGCGTCGGGCGGCATGTCGGCCAGGACGTGGCCCGCCTGTCCTGAACGGTTGCTGAAGCGCTCCGGGTCGCCGAGTACATCGCGTACGTCGGCGTAGCGAGTGACCAGCCACGCCTCGATGCCCGTGGGGCCCACGACTCTGGCCACCGGGAGGTCGGTCCTGAATCCGGCGACCTCGGGCGCCGGACGGAAGGGGCATTCCTGTTCGCGCGGAAGCGGTAACGGAAGCGGAGCCTTGGCACCGGAGAGTGCGCTATGAGGGGAAACAGCCATGGAATTCCCTTCAGTTGAGGGCATTGATGCACGACATGCAAAATGTCTGCGCCAGACAAATTAGCACTCGTGACTGTGCTCCGCCCCCGCAAGACCGAAGGCGGCCCGATCAGTTGCAGCGGAGTCCGGCCGGGGGTACGTTGCGGCGACGCGTCATCCACAGGAAGGTCTGGGCTGTTCGTGAGGACGTATGTCCCGGAGACGGCGGGACTGCGGGAACGGAAGAAGCTGCTCACGCGCCGGGCGCTGATGGAAGCGGCGACCGAACTGTACGAGCGGAAGGGCTTTCACGCCACGTCCCTGGAGGACATCGCCGCGGTGGTGAACGTCTCGCCCCGGACCCTTACCCGCTACTTCGGCTCCAAGGAAGGCGTGATCCTGGGGTACGAGGACGACGACCATGCCGCCCTGCTGCGTGAACTCGCCGCGCGTCCGGCCGCGGAATCCCCGCTGGAGGCACTGCGGGCCGCCACCCTCGCCGTGATCGACGGCAGTTCGGGGGAGGACGGCGAACGCTACCTGCGCGTCCAGCGGTTGATCCTGGCCAACCCTCCTCTGCTGGCCAGGAGCCTGGAACGGACCGCGGAGCAGTGCCACGGGCTGACGGGTCTGCTTGCCGAACGCATGGGAGTGGACGCCGACACCACCATGTACCCGCGGCTGGTCGTCGGCGTGGTCGGGGCGGCGGTACAGACCGCGAAAGAGCGCTGGCTGCGCCTCCCGGGCGAGCCGACGGAGCGGTTGCCGGATCTGGTCCGGGAAGCCCTCGACCTACTGGAGCCCTGAGGCTTGTCCGGCGGGCCGGCGCAGATCCGCGTGGCAGAGGCAGCGTCTCCGGAATGCTCCACCGGGCGGCCCTTTCAGGGCAGGGGCCGGGACGGAGTCACCTCTTGCGTGTGGACGACGACGTCGAACCAGCTCGCGAGCGACCCGCCCGACATGTGGTGGGCCCCGTCATCCCGGGGGTCGTAGAACGGGCCGATCAACCGCGTGCGCGTCGGGGCGTCCAGGATGCGGCGGATCGGCTCGGGTCGTGATGCGCCCAGATCCAGGACGTATCCCGCCCTGTTCCCGGCGGCCGCACGCAGCAGGCTGTCGACGAAGTCCGGGCGTGGAGCGGGCAGGGGCCGGCCGATCGAACCATGCGCCATGGTCAGGCCAACGGACCGGTAGTCCGGTCCCAGTCGTTCACGCAGGTACCCGCCCATGTTCTGGTGCGACTCCAAGGGCTCGGACGGTGACACGGTACGAGGGGCGCCGACGGCGGTGTGCGCCATACCGCCCCAGTAGACGAGCCTGTCGCCGGTGAGCCGCTGCCACCGGCTCACACCGTCGGCGAGCGTACGTTCCAGTTCGGCCAGACCGCCGAGCCGTGTGGTGTGCCGCACCGGTTCAGCAGGGAATCGCGCGAAACGTACCGGGTCGCCTGGGTGACGCTTGTTGTGGGACCGCATCCAGTGGACGAGATCGAGGATCTCGGCGGTCTGCCAGAATGACCGTGCTTTTCCCAGCAGTGCACGGGGGTCTCCATCGCCGGTGGCGACATGGGCGTCCAGACCGAGGCGACCAGGGTCGTCGCCCTCCAGGGCAAGGGTGCGGAACCCCTCTTCCTCCACCAGCAGCCGCACGATGCGATGCGCCACGTCCGACAATTCGCGTGTCTGCCGGGCAGCTGCTCCAAGCGCCACGATCTTGGCGTCCCGCACCAGCGGGGCGAGCGGCCGCAGATCGTCCAGTGCCTCGTCAGGCTTCCTGTTCACGAGCACGTGGGAGTTCTTCCTGATCCATTCGGTCACTGTCTCCAATGGCCTGCCCTTCATCCCCGGGCTCCGCTTCGTGCGGACCACTCCGGGAGATCGTCTGACTTCGAGCTTGGTTGAGGTCAAGCGCCTGTGACGTCGAGTTGGCGCTCCCCACTGGAGAGCGGACTGTCCCGTTCCTTGGAACTGCTGACGGAGTGACTTCCAGAGCCTTTTTTTGGGGGGTGCGGAGGAGATACGCGCGCGAAACGGGCCGCACGGTCACGGCCCCGAAGTCCTGGCCCAGATCCGCCAGTAGGTTCTGGTCCCGGTTTCCCGGTGGTGGGACGCCTCGTTGGACTGTCCGCGTGAATGCCCGGGAGGACGACGACGAGGGGCGGGTGTGCGGCAGGAGTGGTCGCCTGAGGAGTTGCTGGCGAGCAGGACGCGCCGGGTGATTTCGAGGCCACCAACACCGTGCACTACGCCGCGATCCGCCGGCCGCTGAACCCCAGGACGTTACGAGGTCGTACGGCGCTGGGGTGTCCTGGGCCCTGTGGACGTTGTGAAGAACGCCGACTTCATGACCGGCTTCACCGACGAGTTCTCCTCGGTGGCCGCCTAGGAGCGCATCGACCGGGACGTTCTCCGGCGCCGGTTGTTGCTCGCGCTGTTCGCGCTGGCTACGGACATGGGCATCCGCGCGATCGTGGCGACCGGCGAGCACGGCGAGAGCGAGGCCGCGCTGCGGCACATCCGTCGGCCGCGATACCGTCCTCGGTGTCGGCTTCGCGTTCACCGAGCTGCTCAACTTCCGCCTGCTGCCACGCTTGAAGAACATCGGCAGCATCCGCCTGCACCGCCCGGACGACACCCCCGCCGGTTGGTCGGCGCACGATCTTCGCGTGCGACTACCTCGCCAGCCCAGGCCCGCGCCGCGAGATCCACGGCGAGTTCCAGGTCGTGGAGAACTGGAACAGCGCGAACACCGTGCTCCACTACGGCAAGGACGGCGCCCTGACCGGCCCGGACAAGGAGCACGCCGAGACGTCGATGCTCGCCCCGCACCTGCTCCAGTCCGCGCTCGTGCACGTGAACACCCTGCTCGTGCGGCAGGTCCTGGCCGAACCGGCCCGGGCGAAGAAGCTGAGCGACGAGGACCGGCGCGGGCTGACTGCCCTGTTCTGGTCGAACGTCAATCCGTACGGCATCTTCCGCCTCGACATGGACAAGCGCCTCGACCTGGGGCTGCCCACCACTGTGCCGGCCCCTCAATGGGAGTGACTGTCTGTCAGAGAGACGTGGGGTGAGGGTGCCGTGCGTGACGGCTCGGGGTTGACCCGACCAGCGACGGTCACCGCGCAGGAGGACTACACGCATGCTGTTCGGTTTCGTTCTCCGATCCCGTCGAGTCGTTCGGGACGGGGACCGGGGAGGCGGACGGGTGCCAGGTGAGGATCCAGCCGGCGGTAACCGCCGCCGCCCCGCCTGCCAGGGCGATTGCGCCGCCTGTTCCGATGCCTGCGGCCACCGCGCCGAAGCAGGCCGGCCCGACGCCCTGCAGCGTCATGTTGCCGGAGCCGAGCAGACCGAAGGCCTGGCCCTGGCCATCCTGCGGTAGGGCGTCGAGGAACGGCCGTTGCAGGCCGAGACCGGAGGCGAATCCGAAGCCGCAGAGAAGCAGCAGACAGGACGAGACGCCCACTCCGGGCTCGGCGGCGAAGCCGACCAGCGGCAGTCCCATCAGCGCAATCAACGGAACTACCAGTCGCTCCCGGGTGAGTGGCCGCAGCAGTCGGCCCACCAGCAGGTCGCCGACCAGCATGCCGACCGGCAGACAGCCCATCAGCACCGCGTACCAGCCGGGCGCGAAGTGGCGTTCTCCCGCGTAGGCGACGATCAGGCCTTCCGCGCCCGCTACGAATGCGACGGGCAGCCACTGGGCCAGCATCAGTCGTCGCACCGTGTGTTTGCGCATCAGCAGGCCGGCACCGTGCAGGCTTGTCCGGACGGTGCCGCCATCGCCCCGAGCGCTGCCGGGTGTGTCGCCGAACTCTCCCGGCTGCAGCCGGGGTAGCCCGATGCGGACAGCGAGCCCGCAGCCGAGGTAGAGGGCGGCGCTGACCGCGAGCGCCCGGCGTGGGCCGAGTGCCGCGACGGCCGCACCTCCCAGCGCCAGGCCGAACAATTGCGCGCCGGAGGCAGCGATGTTGTTCAGTGACCGGCCCAGTACATAGGCGTCGCCCTCCAGCGACTGCGCGACCAGCCGACTCGACGCGCCGTGAAACACCGGTGTCGCGAGGGCGACCAGCGCCACGACACCGAGGCTTGCCGCGATCGGCATCCGCACCAGGGGGGCAGCAGGGCGGCGGCGCACGTCAACGCGTAGCCGCCGGTGATGAGCGCGCGGGGCGGCAGTCGGTCGGCCAGTGAGCCCAGCAACAGCGAACCGAACAACTGCGGGATGAAACCGATGCCGAAGGCCACTGCGCTCAGCAGCGGGGAGCCGGTGGCCGAGAAGACCAGAACCGTGAACGTGGTGATCCGCAGCGCGTCCGCGGTGATCGCGACGGTGCGGGTTGAGAAGAGCAGCCGGAATCGCGGCTCGGCCAGCACCTCCCGGTAGGTGGCACGGTGGTTGCCCTGCGCGGGCTCGGCGGTTGGAGTCATGACGCGCAGCCTCGCCGTGCGCCCTCGCCACTCACCAATGATTCGTCGCTGGACGAATCGGAACAGACGTCCTTCGGTAGCATGGCAGAGTGCTGCGCTTCGAAGTCTCCGTCGAGGACCTGCTGCGCAGCCGGTTCGCGCTGTCGCCCGCGCTGGACCTCTGTTTGCTGCTGCGCTCGCTCATCGGCCAGGGCCAGCCGCTGCCGCGAGCTTGGGCCGCCCGGCTCCTGCCGGCCTTTGAACGGCTGCGCCGCGAGACCGAACTGGACGCCGCCCTCGCGCTGCAGGCCCCGCACGGCGGACCGAACTTCGTCGCCCCGCCCCCGCGCGGTCTCAACCAGACCTGGGCGGACGACCTGGCCATGATCAGGGCCACGCCGCTGGAAGCGGCCCGCCGCGAATTCGCCACCACCGCGACCGGCCAGTCCGCCCGCGATCCCCGCGTACGCGCGGTGCTGGACTCGCCGGACGCCGTCTCCAGGATCGCCGAGGCGATGGACCAGGCATGGCACGAGCTGCTCGCCGCGGACTGGCCGCAACTGCGCGCGATCTGTGAGCGCGATGTCGTGCACCGGGTGGGTGTGATCGGCGAACACGGATGGGCCACGACCATCGAGGGCCTGCACCCGGGCATCGTCTGGCACGCAGGCGGTATCGAGATCGACTTCTTCCGAGGCGGAACAGTCCGCCTCTCCGGCGACGGCCTCCTGCTGATCCCCTCGGTCTTTGTCGGGCATATCGCAGCCCATCTGGAAGACCCCTGGCCCAGGACCTTGGTCTATCGTGCCCGCGGCACCGCCGCCCTGCGGGGCGAACAGGAAACCGTCCCCCAACCGGACACGCTGACCGCTCTGGTCGGCCGGGCCCGAGCCCGGCTGCTGTTGGCGCTGGACGCCCCGGCCAGTACCAGCCACCTCGCCCGAAGCCTCGCCATGGCACCCGGCGCGGTAGGAGACCACCTCGCCATCCTGCGCGGCGCGGGGCTGCTCGTCCGCGCCCGGTCCGGACGGTCGGTGCTCTACCGGCGCACCCCGCTCGGCGAGGCGCTGGTCGCCGGTTCGGGCTGAGGGCTCGGATCAGCACAGCAGCTCTACGATCAGCAGCTCGTCCGACTCCCTGGCGTCCAACGCCTGACTTCCACCGGGTCATGAAGAACGTCGTCCGGGACAGACCGCTGGCCGAACAGCCGGCTGTCGTGGTGCACGGCACCATCCACTACACGGACTTCATCCACCTCGCGCCGGTCTACTTCGGTATCGCCATGACCGGCACCGGCCCGCTGCTCGCGCATCCGTACCTCTGCGCCAAGGCGTTGGCGAGGCCGAAGGACTGACGGGCCGCCCCTGCGAGCGTTCCACCACCGATCCACCAGACAGGCAGCTGTATGTGGTTGGCCTTCTGGGCCCCGGCCCGATCGTCGGCGAGAGCGGGCGGGTGGCGTCGTACATTGCTGGGTACAGCCATTCGTTGAGGGCTGTGATCCGCACAGTTGCCTCGTAGCGGACCGGCAGCGTGCGAGGATGCTGTTGTGCTGGATGAGATCGATGCGGTGGACTGGGGATCCATACCGGGTCATCCCGACTGGTATGAACCGGATCGTGTCGCCCGTGGTCTGCGTGCCCTGTTTGAGGCGGCGAATCTGGTTCAGGCGGCGGAGGCCGGATCGCTGCTTGGTGGCGGTGGAGTTGTTCATGGTCACAGCGCCGCAGTGTTCCCAGCCGCTGTGGTTGCGGCTCCGCTGCTCCTCGACATCGCCCGGCAGCGACACCCGGCGGCCAGGGAAACCGCGTTGGGTCTGCTCGATGAGGCTCTGTCGTTCTATCCGCATGCCGGGTATACGCGGGCAGAGGCTCCTGACGGCACCGCGGTGCCCATCTGCTGTGCCATCGCCCACCACCTGCGAGCTCACACCGATGTCCTTGCCGCGATGGGCAAGAGGGGCAAGTTGTTGCTGGCCGAAGCGGCCGCACACTGGCGTTTCGAGATCCGCGAGTGCGTCGCAGACAGCAGTGGCACCGCAGCCTTCGGCCTCTTGGCCGGCGCTATCCCTGATGGCGTGCACGCGGCGGAAATGCATCTCGCCGGCGCCATCACCATGGTGAGCGAACTCGCCCTCGAATACCCGCCTACAGAGGGTTCCCGTGAGGCATGCCTACAGGTGATCGCCCGGCATCCGGGCGAACTGCCGACAGGTGCCATGCTGCTTCCGGCGGAGTGCGGGGACCGCGTGCACTGAATGGCTCCAGTGCTTCAAGAACCTTCTGGTGCAGGACATAGGCGCGTTCGATGCCCCTCTCGATCGCCTTGGCGAGCGTCAGCATGTAGCCGCTGGCTGCCGGACACACCGTCTGGGCTGTGGTCCATGCTCGCGACCAACTCGCCCGGCGCGCCCCGCGTCTGGTGCTCATCTCGGAGCTGCCACAGCCGGGGGTGTGGCTGTCACGGAGAGGCGGCGCGGGGACGAGGTGTTCTGGTGTCCAGTGCGATGGCGGTTCAGGGTGCGGGTTTTGAGGACAAGCCGCCGGTCCAGGGGCCCGCCAGGTGTTCGTGGCTGAGTTGAATGCCTGTGATGGCTTGCATGACGAGGAGCGCGCCGACGGCTTCCCGGTGGAGCTCCGGCACAGATTCCTCTGCGGTGGCGTAGCCGTCTGGAAAGCCGACGAGACGCAGCGACTCTGCGGGGTGTCGGCTGTATGGGCCCCAACGCCTTTTGGTGCGTGGTTCGATAACGCACAGTTGGGAAGCGTTCTCACAGAACTGCACGAGAACCTTGTTGGGGACGGAGTAGGCCGTGCACGCCGGATGGCCGGGGGCAGCGAGCGAGGAAAGTACGTCGGAGTGTGTTCCGATCCATCCTGCGGTCGCTTCGCTTTCGACGATCGTGCCCCAGGAGTCGTCCACGGGAGTGGCGGCGAGCAGCACGGGTGGACCGTTCCGAGGGTCTCGTCCGGCGAAAGCGGTGGCGAGGTCTGAGGGCAGTGGCTCGATCTCCTGAGCTCCCATGATGTGCTGCGCGGATTGCGGTGATCGTGGAGCAAGAGTGATAGACCATCCCTCTCCCCAGAGCTGCCGCACGTCAACGGGTTTGCTGCTCATCAGTGACTCCACATGGACGCAGGTGGTGTGGGGTGGGGAGCGCGGGCGCCCCACCCCACGATGACCTTACGGAAGGGTCTCGACCCAGAACGCTTCGTTGGTCACGTTTGGTCGGGCAGGGCGGCGTCTCAGGCGAGGACACGGTCCGTGTTGTAGTAGGCGACGAGCGTGCCGTCGGCTGAGCTGTTGTCGGCCTGTGGAACAGCCCGCACTGAGAAGTCCCAGTCTTTGCCGGCAGCGCCTTCAAGCGTCGATACGAAGGGGTACTCGTCGCACTGAAGTTTCCCCGAGATCTTGGACACGGTGTTGTTACGCCGCGAGGGCCTGATTTTGCCGGTAGCGCGGGCGTGTCTCATGGGGCGTGAGGTGGCCCCAGTGGATGTGTTTGCGTGGACGGTGTCTGTTGTAGAAGGCCTCGGTGAAGTCGAAGTTGCCGGCTCGGGCGGTGGCTTGGTGGGTCCGGAATCGGGTGCCGATCTCTTCTTTCAGGACGGCCCAGAAGCTCTCGGCGGCGGCGTTGTCGAAGCAGCTTCCGGTTCGGCCCATGCTTTGTCTGTGCCCGAACTCGCCTATTCTGGTGCGGAGTTGGGTGGAGGTGTATTGCGATCCGCGGTCGCTGTGGATCACGCGGCCGGGCTCCGGGCGACCCGGCGCGGCGGCCATGTCCAGCGCGTCGACGACGAGTTCGGCGCGGTGGTGGTCGGCGATCGAGTACCCGATCACTTCCCGGGTGGCCAGGTCCAGCCGCGGGGCGAGGTAGAGCCGGCCTTCGGCGGTGGGGACGCAGGTGATGTCCCCGACGATCTTCGTGCCGGGGCTGGTGGCGGTGAAGTCCCGGCCGATCATGTCGGGAGCTGGCGCGGCCTTGCTGCCTGCCTTGGTCGGACTGCGGCGCCCGGTGCGCCGCCTGTTCCCGGCAATGCCGTGTTGCCGCATGACCCGCTCCACCCGCTTACGGTTGACCAGCCGGCCCTGTCGGCGCAATGCGGCGGTGACGCGCGGGACGCCGTAGTTGTGCCGGAACGCGAGGTGGATCACCGTGATTTCATGGGCCAGGGCCTCGTCGTCCCGCTGCCTTGCTTCGCGGGCTTTCCGTCCGGCCACCCATGCGTAGTACGTCGAGCGGGCGGTCTTCATCACCTTGCACAGCAGTGTGACCGTGTAGTTCGCCTTCTCTGCATGGATGAACCAGCACATCTTGCTCACCGGTCGCTCTCCTTCGCGAAGAAGGCGGTCGCTTTTTTAGGATTTCGATCGTCTTCGCCTGCTCGGCGGTCGGCTTCCGCGGCCGCTTCAGCTCCTCGTCCCGAGTGTCGCCGCCTGGCCCGGGCGGGCAGGAACCGGCTTCGTCCTCCTGGGCGGCACGGGCCTTCTTCACCCAGCCCCGCGGGGGCTCCGAACTGACCCCGAGCTCCCCGGGCGACTTCGGTCACCGTTCGGCCCGACGACCGCACGAGCTCGATCGCGTCCCGCTTGTACTCGTCCGCGTACCGATTCGTGTGCTTGCTTCCCACCTGACACTGCTTCCTCTGGAACCTCGGATCCCAGTCTCCAGGTGTTCACGATCAAGGGGAAGCTTCAGTTTACGGTGAGGAAGCATGTCGGACGGATCCTCGCGAAGATCGGAGCGCGCGACCGTAGTCCAGGCCGTGATCACGGCCTGCGACGCCGGGCTGGTCAGGGCGAAGCCCCAGTAGCCGTTCCCGCACTCGGCTCCTACGTGTCTTTGTACTGGGCCGAGGTCCTGCTGCCCGCCACCGGCACATGGAACGCCCCGGCAAGACCAGGTCGCCGCCGCAATCGAGCCGGGCACGCCTGCCCAGCCGTTCACTGACGCGCTGACCGAGTTGGTCCAGGCTCAGGTCGACACCACCGGGTTCGTCGTACTCCACAGACGGGCGGAGATCCTGGAAGGCCACTTCCCCCGGAGCTCCCCAACCCCAAACACCAGCTTGGCGGCCTCGGGGGAACAGATCCGACGGGGACACAGCCACCGAGGTGCGCCCGAGTGGCAGATCGGGGACCCTGTCGGCTTCGGTCCGGGGTCGGCTCAGCGGTTGGGCTACGGTGTCGCATCGTGACGACTTTGATCATCGGTGGCAGTGGCTTCCTCGGCACTGAGCTGATCCGGCAGGCAGCGGCGGTTGGGCAACCGACGGTCGCGACATACGCGACCAGCCCCGGCAACAGTGCCCGAGTCGCGTGGCACCACCTCGACTTACGGGGGGACCCTGGGCGGGTGGACGCGGTCATGGCCGAGGTCAGACCCCAGCTCATCGTCAACGCATCGAGCGGCGGAGCCGATTGGGCGGTCACGGCCCAAGGCCCCGTGCGCCTGGCCATCGCGGCGGCGAAGTACGGCAGCCAACTTGTCCACGTCTCCAGCGATGCAGTCTTCTCCGGCGCGCGTGACCACTACGAGTCATGCCTCCCCGACCCCGTCACCCCGTACGGAGCGGCGAAAGCCGCAGCGGAGACCGGCGTCCTGCTCGTGCATCCGCAGGCCGTCGTCGCCCGTACCTCGCTGATCATCGGCGGCGGGCGGTCCGTTCACGAACGGGCCGTGCACGAGCTTGCCGCCGGCACACGCGAAGGCGTCCTGTTCACCGACGACATCCGCTGCCCGGTGCACGTCACCGACCTGGCCACAGCCATCTTGGAACTGGCGTCACACGACACCCACGGCATCCACCATCTCGCAGGAGCAGACGCCCTCAGCCGACACGAACTCGGCACCCTCATCGCCAGACGCGACGGCCTCGACGCCTCCCGACTACCAACCGGCCTGCGCGCCCACAGCACGCTTCCCGGCCCCATCGACGTCCGCCTCGACAGCCGCGCGACCCAGCGGAAACTGCGCACCACGCTACGCGGCGCCCGGCGATTCCTCACTGCAACAGCGTGACCCGCGGCTCTGACGAATGAGAGACAGGCTGCCCGAGACGCCACGCCGATGCCACCCATCCCATGGGGACATCGGGTGACTGGTGTCAATCAACCCCGTAATCGTGCGGCCCCGTTCAGCGGTCGGACGCACCCTTGACTATCCGGTGGCCTGCGGAGCTGAGCGCCCTCGCGACCTTCGGTGCGGCCGAGCAGGCCAGGACGCGCCCGTCGGGCCGCAGCGGTTCGTCGGCCACCAGCACATGACCGGCGGGTAGTGCTACCGCCTTTCGGCACGGGAGATCGTCACCGGCAGTTCGTCACTGCCGAGGGGGGCCCGCGCGAACAGGCCACCCTCGGTGGCGCATCGGGATTGAGGGACCGATCCAGGCGGGTACCTCCCCTTCAGTACATCCTCGAAGTCCCGCTCCGTGTAGGGGGTTTGGTGCGCGGATGCGCTGCGCGTGCTTCGTCTGTGCGCCCTTGTGGAAAGCGCTGTATCCGGAACATCTTGACGAGGGCTGAGAACGGGGAGGTGCGGTTTCGCGTCCGAACACGGTCACGACCTGACCGTGAACCGCTCGACAGCTACACGCTGGCTCACCGGCGCGCATCCCCGTCCGCCCGCGTCCGCCTACATCGTGGAGGCGCTGTCCCGGCGCCTGGGCAGACCCCTGGCCGCCGCCGACGCCGGTCTGACCCGCACCCCCGCCCGCATACCGGACTGGTCCGGCGAGGCACCCCCCGTGCACCATCTGGCCAAGCTGACCCACAGCCAACTCGACCCCAGCCGTGGAAGATTCCTGGGAGCGGACGTCTACAGCCTCACCGCGCTGAGGGTCCCCGGCTGGGAGGACCTCCTCGCCGGGAGGCCGGTTCGACAGCGGCCGGGCGATCCACACCTCGCCCGGTGAGCTGGCCATTCCGAGCCGGGCGAGCTGGCCATCCCGAGCCGGGCGAGCATCGAGTTGGTGGAGCACGGCGGCCAAGTGGGGCGGCCGCGGCTGCTCGGACTCGGCGTTGGCGTCGCGGCCTACGAGGTCTGGTCCGCGCTGGACAGCCAGAAGGGCGAGGCGGCCGTGTCGGTCGGCTCCACCCTGGCCGGCGCCTGGGCGGGTGCCAAGATCAGTGCAGCGGCCGGCGCGGCAATCGGATCCATCATCCCGGGCGCCGGAACTGCCGCCGGTGGAGTTGTCGGAGGCGTGGTCGGCGGTATCGCCGGGAGCTATGTCGGCAGCAAGGCGGGTGATTTCTTCAGCAGTCTCTGGTGACTCAACCCTGAGTCTCCGGTAACTCACCCCTGATAACCTGGCCTCCTGCGGTGCACTGTGGCCATGGGGGCCAGGCCCTTTGTCCGGTCGCACCGATTCGGGCCTATTCCCAGGCCCTGCGAGGCTGAAAAACGTGATGGGCGAGTACGACACGTCCGGCGGCTGGTTCGACGTCGATCCGGAGCTGGAGGCCACTGAGGACGGTCTGCGGTTTCTCGCCGCGCTGCGGGAGCGGGCGGCGTCCGGCGGATGGGGTTGCGAGCCCGACGACACCTATGCGATGTTCGCGGTCTTCGAGAACCGTATGGAACTTCTGGTCACCCTGGGTCTGTCCGATCCCACGACCGAGCCCGAGCAGCATGTGCTGACCGTTGGCGCGTTCTTCACCGGTTCGCGTCTCGTCGGCGGGGAATTCCACGATCAGCTGTACACCCTTGAGCGGACCCTGGAAACGCTGATCGAGAATGACGGGTCGCCGGAATTCCTCGCCGAGCGGGCCGCGGGGTGGTTCGCGCGGATGACCGAACTGCCTGTCTTGAGGAACGAGTTCGCCGTCGATGGCCGGGTGGTGAACCGGCAGTGGGTGCTGGCCGGCTCCGGCCGGGAGCTGGCGGCGCAGTTCCGGGTGGAGCCGGGCGACCCACTCGCGCGCAGGGTCCAGGTGCGGGGCGCGGGCGGTTCCGCGGAGTGAGGGCGCGGGCTGACCGCGGACGGACTCAGCCCTTCGCGGTGACGTCCCGCGTCAGGTCCACGAGCAGGCTGATCAACCGGGTGCGGGGCCGCGTCGCGCCATGCGAGCACGACCGGGACGGGCGGGGCGTCTGCCAGGGGACGGTAGACGACGCCGGGGTGCGGGTGCATTTCGGCGGTGGGAGCCGCCGAGATGGCGATGCCGCGGCCCGCTGCGATCGCCGTCGGCCAGTCGGCCGGAGACCGGGTTGAGGATCGCGGTCTCCGGCGCCAGGTCGGCGAGCGGCAGGAACGTGCGGGCGGCGAGCGGGTTGCCCGCCGGGAGCGCGGCGACGCGGGGCACGGCGACCAGTTCCACCGTCGCCAGACCCGGTGCGTCGGCCGGACCGCTGAGCAGGGCTGGTTCAAGGTCGGGGTGATCACGTGGCGCCGCTGGTCATCTCAGGATGGCGATATTCTGGAGGGGTGTCACGTACGCAACGAAGCTCCGGTTACTGAGGTTGTAGGCGTGGTGTCGTCAGTGTGAGTCCAGTCGCGGTGAGACATCCGTCGATGACGTTGCTGCCGTACTGAATCTGGCGGAGGCCATGTCGCCGTCGGAGGATGAGGTGGTCGAGAATCCGGCCTCGTCTTCGAAGACGATCCAGGCCCCGGGCGCCGCCGCGGTGGTTCCAGGTGCGGCCACACCTCCTTCACCCAGCCGGCCACGGCCGCATCGTCACGCTCGACGGCCCGACGGGCCGGAACCTGGTGACTTCAGCCGTGCCGCCGCAGCATCTGCGAGATGCCCGACAGTGTCATGCTCTTGTGGAACCGTCGGCCGATCAGCGGCTTGATACAGGCTAGGCCCTGTCTGACAAATCCCGCCTGGCTCGCGACGCCTGGCACGCGCGCTCGCCGCGTTGTCGGGTCACCCCAGTACGTCCAGTACTGGGGAGACCCTCCGCCTTGCGATCGCACGCACCAGACGCCGCGAGCCCCGCCCTCCGGGCGGACGGCGCTATTTGTCAGACAGGGCCTAGGGTCCATCGTTGATCCGGCCGGCCGTGGGCGACCGGGCCTTTGGCCAACTCCTCCTCGAGCACGGCGAACAGTGCCTCGCTCAGTTTCGGACGAGACGCCGGGCCACGGGAACGAACCGCGTCCTCGCCGGTCTCCCTCCAGGCCCGCCGCCACCGCTGGACGGACCGGACGCTGACCCGTAACTCCTTCGCGACCTCCGTACTGCCCTGCCCGGCGGCGAACATCCCGACAGCTTCCATCCGGACCCGCTCGCGGAAAGCTTGCCTCTCCGCCGTCAGACCCCCACCCCGCGGATACCTCATACAACCGGCATACCGCGACGATCAACAACAGTCAGCCCCTACGACAACCCGCCTTCAAGGTCAGTCCCCCCTGCGCGTACCTCACACCACACAGCTACCGGCCCGACTCAGCCGCTGTCAGGCCAACTGTCCGACATCACTCGATCAAGTTCAGTAGCTAGAAGGGAGGGTCGTTGGGGCCACGGGCGGCCTGCATGACCGCGTCACGCCGCCGGCTGGCCGCATGCTGTTCGGCGACGGAGGGCATTCCGGCGATGGCTTCGGCGGCGCGGCCATGCCGGATGAGCAGCTCGGCCACTTCCGACGGCCGCAGTTCGGTGTCCGCCCGCAGCAGAGTGACAGCCTCCTCAACGCGCCCCATCTCTTCCAGAATCCACGCCTTGCTGACCGTCAGGCCGTACATGTCCGGCGGCAGCGTCTCAGCGTAGGCGAGGGCCCCCTCGTGCCGGCCGGCCTCGCCCAGCAGCCAGATCCGGTAAGCAGTTCGATCAGGGGCCAGCGGAACTGGTCCGGATACTCGGCGGCCGCGATGAAACGCCGCAGCACGGCCTCGGCCTCATCTGCCTGCCCGTCGTCTTCGAGCGCCCGCGCGTAGTACGCGAGCGTCTCACCCGCACCCGCACCCGCACCCGCACCCGCACCCTCGCCGGTGCCCAGCACGCGCAGTTCCTCCAGGCGCCCGTGGCGCCGCAGGAGCTCGGCGTAGGCGATCAGTGTGTTCTGGACCACGAAGTGCCCGGCTGCGACGTCTGCCCCAAGTATCCGTACGGCCTCGTCGACCCGGCCCGCACGCTCCAGGACCTGGGCTTGGAGGTCTTGCGCGTTGCTGGGGTTCAAACCCCATCGCTCCTCGCCGCGGGCGCTGCGGGCCTGCTGAGCTCGCGGCGCGATCAGCTCCAGGATCTGCTCATCACGGCTTTGGCTCTCTGTCAGCTCGACGAGGGTGGACAGGATCCATTCCCTGTCCAGGTGCGGCGTGAGGACGGTGATCGCCTCGTCCAGCCTCCCCGCCTTGGCCAGCAGTTCCGCGAAATCGTGGCACACCCACTCCGAGGCAAGGCCTTCCTCGTCCGGGCGGACGGCGTCCAGTGCCTGCTGCACCCGCCCTGCCTCGAAGAGGACCTCGGCCCTCTCCAAGCGCGCCCTATTCCACCCAGCCTCGATGAACGGCTCCAGCACGTCCAGGGCCCGCTCGGCCTCGCCCGCCCGGGACAGCTCGCGAGCCGCAGCCTGGGCGCAGAACCATTCCCCCCGCTCCGATGCGGCCTGAATCAGCAGCTCTACCTCCCCCCCCCGATCCACCAGCATGGTGACCAGGCGAGGAGATATTCCGCCGAGTGTCCGTGACTGCCATTCAAGATCATCAATGTTCACGGGCCTGAGCGTACGAGCGACCACCCACAATGAGCCTCTGAGCTTGTTCTGCCTTCTGAACATGGTCCTGAGCTGGTCCTTCGTAAGATCGGCGAGCCCAGGAGCTTCGGGTACGGCTGTAAGCTCCCGGCCTCATCGACCAACTGGGCTGAACCCACTCGTTCTGCGTCGGAAACGCATGCTGGCGGACGGCCGTCAGACCTCCGCCAGATTCTGCGAACCCGCGCGCTTGCCACGACGACGAGCGCTAAGAGACCGCCACCGCCTTGTGGACACGGGCCCGGGCATTCTTCGCTTCGAGCGGGATCACCGTCGAACGCGTCCTGACTGACAACGGCTCCTGCCACAAGTCCCGCCTCTGGCACGACGCGCTCACAGGGCAATACACCTGGCCGGCGCCCTGCGGACGCTGCGTGATCCGGACGCGTCGGAGCTGTCGGAGCTGGACGAGTACGACGACGGCAGCGAGGACTGGCGCGTTGCCCGACGAACAACCGCGGCAGGGCTTTGCGGGTTGATGTGACGAGCGAGGCGAGGATCGAGCCGTACAGGGAGCGGTACAGGGAGCGGTCAGTCGCCGTCGCTGCTGAGGGTGCCGGCAATGCGTTCGGCGATGGCTTGGCGTAGGCCGGGGTCGAGACGTTCGGCCGTGAGGCATTCGTACAGCCACAGCCCGTCGGCGGCCAGGCGGGCGATGAACCGGTCGAGCGTGCCGGGGTCGTCGGTGGGTGTGGCCGGGGGTGGTGCCCATCGCTCGATCACCGCGTTCCAGGGGGCCGCGTGTTCGGCGGTCGTCGCTCCTTCCAGCATGAGCAGCAGTTCGGCCCGGGTGGCGCTCTGGGTGGCGACGCGGGTATAGGCGGTGAGCCGTTCGGCGGCGGTGGCTTCCGAAGAGGGCTTCCCCGCCGCTGCGGCCATGCCCGATTCCCACTGGTCGGCGAGGTGCTCGTGGATAGCCCGGACGAGGTCTTCGCGTGAGGCGAAGTGGTAAAGGAGGCCGCCCTTGGTCAGGCCGGCCTCGGCGGCGACGGAGTCGAAGGTGACACTCTTGATGCCTTCACGCTCCACGACGCGGGCAGCCGCTTCAAGAATCTGGGTTCGTTTGCTGGTCCGCATGGGTACTCCCGGGCTGGGTTTCAGTGGTGTGCTGAGGCTTGAGCGGCGTGCGCGGAGGTGGTCAGGGCTGATCCGGGGCCGTGACGGCGCAGGAGCAGGCCCGTGGCGATCGCGCCGATGGCCATCACGGCGGTGACCACGACCATCACGGCGAAGTACGCGCTGTCGAATGCGTCTGAGGCCGCTGTGACCAGCGAGGGGGTGTTCTTGCCGGCCAGGGCGAGCGCGGCGTCGAGACTGTCGCGTGCCCGGTCGGGCACTCCGGCGGGCAGGTTGATGGTCGCGCTGTAGACGGCGGTCAGGAGACTGCCGAGGAGGGCGACCGCGATGAGGCTGCCGAACTCGTAGGAGACCTCCTCGACGGAGGAGGCCATGCCGGCCCGGCGGGCCGGAACGTTGCCCATGATGGCGCTGGAGGCGACGGACATCGCCGAGCCGAGTCCGGCGCCGGTTATCAATAGGCCGGTGACGAGCAGTCCCATGCTGGTGTCGAAGCCGGCCAGGACCACCACGGAACCGGCCGTGCTGAGGGCGAGACCGCCCGCGACGATGGGCAGCAGGCCGACCCTGTGCAGGATGGCGCCGCCGACCATGGCCGTCGGCAGCGCCCCCAGGGCGACGGCGGCGACCAGGAGCCCTGCGTGCAGCGGAGTGCAGCCTGCCACGAGCTGAAAGCGCTGGGTGGTGACCAGCTGGACACCGGCGACGGCGAACATGGACAGCCCGGCGGCCAGGACGCCGGCGAGAAACGCCGGGTTGCGGAAGATCGCGAAGTCCAGCAGAGGGTAGGGCAGGCGGCGCTGCCGCCGTGCGAACGCCCACCCGCCAACAACGGCCGCGAGAACGGGGGCGGCGATGACGAGGAGAGCGGGGCTGGTCTTCGCCGTCTCCTTGATCGCGATCACGAGGCCGACCAGGGTGACGAGCGCGAGCAGTGACGAGGCCAGATCCCAGCGCTTGGAGGGGTCCGCGTCATTGGGGGGCGCGAGGACCAGCGTGGCAATGAGCGCCGCGATGACGACCGGGACGTTGATCAGAAAGACCGACCCCCACCAGAAACTGTTGAGCAGGATGCCACTGACGATCGGGCCGAGCCCGCTGCCCACGATTGCCAGGCTTCCCCAGATGGCGATGGCGACGTTGCGCTCACGTTCATCCTCGAACGTGACACGGATCAGGGCGAGGGTCGCGGGCATCATCGTCGCCGCCCCCACCGCCAGGAACGCCCGTGCCGCGATCAGGGTCTCCGGGCTCGACGAGAACGCGGCTGCCAGCGAGGCGGTCCCGAAGACCACCAGGCCGATCAGGAACATCCGCCGGTGCCCCACCCGGTCTCCCAGTGTTCCGCTGCCCAGCAACAGCCCGGCCATCACCACCGGATAGGCGTTGATGATCCACAAGCTCTCCGAACTGCTCGCGCCCAGGTCCTCCACCAGCGTCGGCAACGCCGCGTACAGGATGGAGTTGTCCAGGGTGATCAACAGCAGCCCCGCACTCACGACCGTGAGCAGCAGCCAGCGCCGCTTCGTACTCAAAACCATCTCCGCACGCCTCTCAAGCAGTCGACATCAGCTCGTAACTATACCTTCCGAAAGGTATAGTTACGAAAGCGATCGAGTGCGGCTCGATCCCGGTGACTGTGCCGCCCGCTGACCGGCGGATCGCCGCTCCGCGACAGCCCGCACGGGACAGACACCGCAGGCCGTCCAATGAACGGAGGCGTGCATCCGAAGGCCGGTCGAGGAGGGCGAGGAGATCGACTTCCGGACCGTCGCCCGCGCCGCGGGCGTTGGCTCGGACTTTCTCTATGCCCACTGACCTGCGCAAACGCATCGAGACCTTGCACGGTCGGCAACGGACCGAGAACTGCGCCTGCGACGCGTGATCCAGTCACATAACCCGAGACTGTGACAGCACTCGTCCGGCTCCACAGCTCACGATCCAGAACGCAATCCCAGAACGCTGTGCTCCACCACACCCGCGGGAAGATCAGTTTTCCCTGAAGCCCTGGCGGTCAACTCCACGAGTCCGGCCCGGAGGTCGGCGGCTGCCTCACCAAGGACGATCGCGCTGATGACCAGCTCCATCATCAGTCGGTCGTACTCGTCGCCCATGCTCCGATAGCGCTCACCATCGGCCTCCACCACAGCAGAGGCGATGCTCCACCCACCGCCGGCCAGGGGGGCAAAGGACGCCTCATAGACTCCATGACCGGTCCAACTCCGGTGCATGAAAAGGACATCGCCTTCGACGAAGACGTTCCACTTCTCATCCATGTCCCGGGCCCGATATCCGCGCCGGATCCGCTCCCAGTCCTCGTCCGTCCAGACACGATTCGGCAACTGGGGCACCGGCCTGGGCGTGTTGATCGGCTGGAGGCGCCGGAACGACTCTCGGGTGAGCGGGGCATCGGCAGTCATGACGTGATCCTACGGACGCACCACTCCAACAGGACAGCGACTCCCCCCAACTGGGAAGAGGACGAGGCTCTTCGGCGCACCACCTGACTGGGCGTCGGTGGAGGTCGCCGTACCTCTTGACCGACGGATGAGCACGCGCCCGTCGCTTGATCCGGAGGTGGCTGCTGCTGCCTGGTGGTTGACTCTCACCTGCCGGGGACGGGTGCGCGTTGACAGCCTGGCGAACGAGGCGGGATGGAGCCGTACGCGCCTGTGGTCCCGCTTCCGGTCCCAGATCGGTCTCCCCCCAATCACGCCGCCCCGCTGGTGAGCTTCGACCACGCCGCCCATCTCCTCGCGGCGGGTAACGCCGCCGCGCAGGTCGCGGCCGCAAGCGGCTACGTCGACCAGGCCCACCTCCACCGCGAGGTCAAAGCGTTCACCGGGTGACACGCACCGCCGTAGCCGCTGCGCCGTGGCTCGCCATCGATGACGTCGCGTGGCCGACCTCGTTCGCGGACCTGACACCGTCGAGGTCTACGATCCGTCAGGCGCCGACGCTGTGACCTGGACGTTCCCCTTCAGTCTCATGACGTGTCGGGAAGGACGTCGAGACGCCGGCTGAAGCCGTGCATGGCGGCCTCGGGCTTCCTGCTGGAGGGCGCGCTGTCACCCGTTCGACGACGCGCCCGACGCGGCGGCTCGGACAGCCCTGGTCGGCCTTGAGGAATGTCGGCATCGGCTCCAGAGGCGGTCGCGGCGCGGGCCGGGGCGGGTGGTTTCGCTCGTCCGGACGGCATGCCCGCGCGCGGATCGCCACGTCCCCGAGCCATCCGCGCTTCGCGCTTAAGGTGACGCTCGGAGGTGGAGGATGCGAGTGGGACTGCACGCGCTCGGTATCGGTGGCGGTGCCCGCCCCGAGGTGATCCGTGCGGTGGCCACAGCCGCGGAGACGCACGGCTTCGCGAGGCTCTGGTGCGGCGAGCACGTGGTGCTCGTGGACGCGCCCGCGTCTCGCTATCCCTACTCCGCGGACGGCCGGATCGCCGTGCCCGCGGACACGGACTGGCTGGACCCGCTGCTTGCCCTGACCTTCGCGGCGGCGGTCACCAGCCGGATCGAACTCGCCACCGGGGTACTCCTGTTGCCTGAGCACAACCCGGTGGTGGTCGCCAAACAGGCCGCCACACTCGACATGCTCTCCGCCGGGCGTTTCAGCCTCGGGGTCGGGGTCGGCTGGTCGGCCGAGGAATTCGCAGCGCTCGGAGTCCCCTTCGCCAGACGGGGACGGCGCACCGAAGAGTACCTTGCCGTGATGCGCACCCTCTGGGCCGAGGACCTGGCCTCCTACACAGGGGAGTTCGCCCGCTTCGACGCGATCCGCGTCAACCCGAAGCCACTGCGCGGCGGCCGGCTCCCGGTCGTGGTCGGCGGCAACAGCGACGCCGCCTTGCGCCGGGCGGTCATGCTCGCCGACGGCTGGTACGGCTTCGACATCCCGGCGACCGACGTTCCGGCGCGTATCGCCGTTCTCGCCGCCGAGTGCGCCCGCCGCGGTCGCGCTTTCGACGAGCTCACGGTCGCCGTAGCGCTGAGAGACGGCACCCCGGACCACGTTCCCGCACTCGACACAGCCGGCGTCACCGAACTCGTTGTCGTCGGCGAGCCCCCGCCCGCTCCCGACGCGGCGGCCACCTGGGTTGCGGAACTCGCCCAGACCTGGATCCACCCGAGGGAATAGGCAGGACTGGCCGGGACATCAGCCGCATAATCACAGTCGTTCCCCGGTGGATCAAGGGCACGGAGAGAGGGGTGTGCGCAGGCGCTTCGCAGTCCGGCCGTGATGCGGACCTTGGAGGTCTTCCGGTAGGCCCTGGAACTGTACGCCCCCTCCGGGACCCGGACGCCGTTGAGGGCGACGAGGACGAGGACTGACGGCCCGCACGATGATGGATCGGGTGTACAGAGGGGGTCGTTGAGAGGGCGGCGTCGTTGGCTGGTCATGACCCGTAATTGATCCTTGCCATGGCGTTCGCCGGTGCCGTTCCGGCATCTCTGGGGGCAACCGTGTGGCGCGAGGCGAGTGGAAACCACTTTGTGCAGCTCAGCGCCGCTGTGATCGACACTTTCGTGTGCAATACCATTGGCGCTACTCGTGATTGGAGCGGCTCTTCGAGTTCCTGAAGAGGAAGCCGCAGTCACCCGACTTGGCACGAACGGCCTGAGCCTCAGACGATGGTTTCAGGTGGTGCGGCAGAGGGCGTGATCGATGAGGTCGCGCAGTGCGTCTTCCTGGCGGGCGGCGGTCTGCGGGTCCGCGGAGCGGCTGTGCGCGGAGACGGTGATAGTGCGTCGACTGTCCGTTGTTGTCGCTGCCCGGATGATATCCGAAGCCGCTTCCTCCGTGCCCGAGGTAGCCGCCGCCGCAGGACAGGGGTGTGAAGAACAGGCCCAGGCCGTTCCGGGTGCCTTCCGGGTGACCGCTGTTCTTCGGCACCGGCACAGTGTTCTGCATGGCAGCGAGTTCGGCGGGCTCCAGCAGTTGTCCGCTTGCCAGTGCGGCGAAGAAGCGGTTGAGGTCGCGGGCCGTTCCGGTCATCGAGCCGTCGGCCCCGCTGTCGAAGGGACGGTAGGGGATCGTGGTGTCGACCATCGGGCCGTCCACGGTGAACTGCTGGTAGTTGGCCGTGTGCGGATACGGAAGGAAGGGCCAGGTGCCGGGGGTGTCGGTATGCTGCAGGCCGAGCGGGCGCAGGATGCGCTCGTGGACCTGCTGTTCCCAGGTACGGCCTGTGATCTTCTCAATGATCATTCCGACGAGCACGTAATTCGTGTTGGAGTACGCCCAGTTGGTGCCTGCCGGGAAGGCGGGCTCATGGCGCATAGCCAGGTCCACCAGCTCTTCGGGCTTGTAGGCACGCCACCGGTTGGCGAAGTAGGTCTGGGTACTGGGGTCAGGGAAGACGTCGTAGATGTAGTCGGGAAGGCCACTGGTGTGCTGCAGCAGGTCGCGGACGGTGATGGTCCGGCCGTCGTTTCCAGCGCCGGACACGACCCCGGGCAGCAGCTGCTCCACTGTCTGGTCGAGGGAGATCCGTTTTTCGCCCACCAGTTGCATCATGACGGTGGCGACGAACGTCTTGGTGGTGCTGCCCAAACGCAGGTAGCCGTCCGCCGCCACCGGGCGGCGAGTCGCCAGGTCCCCGACCCCGGAGCGGGCTGTGACCGTCCCGCGTGGGGTTTCCAGGCGGACGGCCACCCCGGTGACCCCGGTATCCCGCAGTGCGTCGGCGTCACGCTGCACCGACCATGCCGTGCCCGATGGGCGTGGCGCGGCTGAAGCCGCAGCGGAGGGCAGAGATGACACAGCCAGCGCCAGCACCGCGGCTGATAACCACGAACGACGAAAGATCATGATGCGAGGTTAGGAACTGCAAGGGTCACCAGCCATCCGGCATACGCCCCATCCCGAACGGGTGCCAGCCGGATGGACATCACGGCTGGCACTGAGCGCCACCACTGTCTTCCCCAGTCTGGTCATGCTCCTGAAGAGCACAGAGACCTTCCGACAGCTGTTGGCTCAGCCGCGTTGGTTCAGTGCTCTGGTCAGGTCCCGGTTGGCCTCCCTCGCGGCATCGAGATCGGACCGGTCTTCCTCCAGCGCGGAGGTCAGTTCGACGCTGTGCTGCTCCAGCTCGGCGGGGCAGGGGAGTTGGCCCCGTTCCGAGCCGAGCGGGCTGCGGACAGCGTCCCCCGGCTTGGTCTCCGCACTGCGCTCATCAGGCGGAATCATGGCTTGCCAAGTCAAAGGCAGGCGTGCTGCTGGAAATGACCCGAGCGAAGTCCGGCTTGTAAGGGTTGTCCCGTAACGATCTTGGAGTTGGTGGAGCCGGAGTCGGTCGCCGCGCTGCCCCTGTGCTTATCCGGCGAGAGCGAGGTTGTGCAGTCGGGCGATGCCGAGCATCGCGTGATGGACTCCGTCGCCTTTGAGTCGGCAGTCGCGCAGGATCTTCCAACCCTTCATGCGGGCGAAGGTGTGCTCGACGCGGGCCCGGACCTGCTTGTGGGAGTGGTTGTGTTCCTCTTTCCAAGCCGGAAGTTCCTCGCCTTTGCGTCGGCGGTGTGGGATGACCAGTCCGGTGCCTTGGTAGCCGCCGTCGGCGATGGTCATCGTTTTGCCGACGGCGGCCTTGGCTCCGGATTCTTCCCAGCGGCGGGAGTCGTGCCGGTTGCCGGGCAGGGGCCGGCCGACCATGACGACCAGGCGGGTGTCGGCGTCGATGACCACCTGATGGGCTGTGGAGTAGCGGTAGTTTTTCGACTGCTCGGCCACCGCATGGTCGCGAGTGGGCACCAGGGTGCCATCCACGATCAGCACGCTGTCTTTGCGGAACCGCTGGCGTGGCTGCAGCGCGAGCAACGGCCCAAGGTGGCCGATGATCCGGTCCGCCGCGGACTTCGAGATGCCGAACAGCGGTGCGATCTGGCGCATCGTCAAGTTTGTGCGCCAGTAAGCCGTGACAAGCAGAATGCGATCCTCAAGTGGGAGCCCCCAAGGCCGCCCACGCTGAAGCTCGGCAGCGGTCTCGCGCCGCACGGCGGTCACCAGCTTGCCGAAGCAGCGCGGGCTCAGCCCGGTGAAGGGACCTATCCAGGACGGCACCGACGCCGTGATCACTGCAGTCACACCAAGATCGTTCCATCTGAGGCCGGCCGGGATGTGCACGGATCAAATACGGAGCCCGAGGTGCCGGTCCAGCTGACTGCGCAGACGAGCAGAAGCCCCACGCAGAGTCCCGAGTTCTCTCACTTCCGCCGCCGGAAGTTCTGTCCGACCTGCGAGCGCGAGCACAGCGGCATAGGGTCGTTCGCCTTCGGCGAGCTTCGCCGCCACGGCGTCACGGACGGCTCGCAGCACTGCGTGGTCGGCACTCGGATGCTCCGCCAGCAGGCGAAGGAGCCTGTTGTCGTTCCACGCACTGTCATGGGCCGTGCTCAGTTCCAGCAGCGTGCCGGGCGCCGTTGAGGGATTGGCGGCCAGCGCCTGCCAGACGAAGGGGTATGGACAACGCGAGAGTCGATGCAGGACGGCGGTGTCGTTCTCAGCATGCGCCAGTTCGAGGTAGTCGGCAGGGGCGTGCACGGGCATGGCCCCTCAGGATCGTCGGGGCAATCATCCTGCCATCAGGGCTCGGTCGCCCGTGTGCGGGGCTCTGACCGTAACCGGTCGAAGATCGCTTACGGGACAACCCTTAG
>NZ_JAMHJQ010000001.1:256100-748310 GCF_023534745.1 Streptomyces sp. 35G-GA-8 | reverse complement strand
CCCGCCCTGCGCGTATCTCACACCACACAGCTACCGGCCCGACTCAGCCGCTGTCAGGCGAACTGTCCGACATCACTCGATCAAGTTCAGTAGCTCCTCGGCAGAGGCATTCATCAAGTTGCGTTAGCCGCAGTTACCAATAACGGCCATGGAGAGGCCTCCTTCATGGAGGGGCCTCCTTGAGGAGTTGGATCAGCGGTCGCGGGAGTACGCGATGCGGGGGTCAACCGGCCGGACCGCCGGTGTGGTGACGGCGGCGGGGACCGGCGCCCTGCCCGGGATACCGGCACGGGCCGGGCTGGCGGCGAGCGCGGCGGCGCTCAACGGAGAGGCGCGAGCGGGACCATGGCCGCGCTCACGGCCGGCGGTCGGCGGGGCAGCAGGGCGGGGCCGAGCCGTCACCTCTTGAGCGAGGCGGGGCTGCACTGCGACCTGGAGCCCCGAACGGTGCAGGGCCACCGTGGCGTCGGCGACTTTCCCCAGCGCCTCGACGCGATCGGTGGTCGCGGGGAGCGTGTAGATGTCCAGGCTCGAGTTGTGCCGCCAGCCGTCCTCCACCAGCGCGAGCCCGCTGAGGCCGGAGACACGGTCGTCGAGGGCTACGACGATGCCGAGCTGCGGGTGATCGGCGAAGGCGACGTCTGGTTCACCGAGCGGACCGCGGTCGCGTACCTGTGCCGTGTCGGGCGCCAGTGCAGGGTCAAGTGCGACGTCCACATCGACCTGGTAGCCAGCCTTGCGCAGCAGCTCGATGGCCCGGCTCGTACGGCCGTGTCCGTCACGGTTCTGGTCGGCCAGCGCGTACAACGTCGGCTGGTCGGGGACGGGATGGAAGTCGAATCCCTTGAGCATCCAGGTGCTGGCCGCGAGGTTCTTCGGGTTCGCGGCGACGATGCCGTGGACGGGGTGGTGGCCGAAGGCCAGGTCGGGCAGCACGTCGTAGTGGCTGGGCATGGCAGATCCATCCGAGGCGGGTGCGGTTACAGGTGCGGGCGACGGGCGGATCAGTTCTGAGGGTGCGGTGCACGGAGGACTCCTGGATCGCGGTCGGTCAGAGCCGGGGGACGGATGAGGAACTGGCCGACGGCGGCGCGGCCCGCGCGGAAGACTCCGGCGGCGGACCGGTCGGGAGCACGCGCTGGCCGACCGACGGCGAAGAGGCGAGAGCGACACTCGCCCGGGATGGAGCGGAGTCGGGCGGGAGCACGGTGGCGGCGCGCGCCTTGCCGGAACGTTCCTGCTCCTGGCGTGGTGGTACGCCAAGCTGGTCCAGGCGGGCGTCGACAGCGGAGAGGAGATCCGGCACGCTGCCGCCGTGGCGCGCATGCGGACCGTCCGGCTCGGAGTCGTAGATCACCTCGTAGACGGCAGGTTCGACGGACCGGTGGCGGGTGACCATCCAGCTTTCCGGGGACTCGGGGTGCTCGGAGGGCGGCTCCTGCGGCGGCGAGATGATCAGCGAACTGCCATCGGGAAGCTCGGCGTGGACGATGTAGTCGCTCAGGCCGTACTCGACGGTGCCCTCCAGGCCGCGCTGCCCGAGCGCGGAACAGAGGGCAGCCTGAAGGCGACGCGGATCGGACCTGGCGGCCGGGGGCGAGGTTTTGTGGTGCATGGAGTTCTCCGTTGCGAACGCCCCGCCGCACGGCGGGAGCCGCCGAGGGCGTGGAGCTTGAAGGAGTGCGGGGTCCATGAGGATCCGGTGATCGGGCGATTTGGCGCGGCCGTGACTGCGTGCTAAGGATCACCGCGAGCGACCGGGAGCCGGCGGATGCGATGCCGGCGGGACCTGGGGCGAAGCAGGTGATACGGCAGGGGTGTTGTGCGTCGAGCGAGTCAGGGCGACGCGAGCCCGCTCGGTCTGCGTCGGCCGTTCGGTGTCCGCCCGGTGAGCTAGGAATTCGCCGACGCGCACCAACGCCGGTCCTTTGGAACCCAGTTCGTGTGAGTAGTGCCAGCCTTCGGTATTGCGGTGCTCCTCGGCACGCTCCTGGTAGAGGTGGAGCACGCTCGGCTGCGAACCGTCCATAAGCGCCATGACGCCGTCCCATTCGTGCCGCAGCTCCTCCGCCCGGAACAGGATGGTGTCGATCCCGCGTATCCGACGGAGGTCGTCACGGATCGGCCCCTCGACGTAGTCGGGGCCGTCGGCAGCGGCGCGGACCCCGGCCAGCACCTCGGGTCCGTGGTCGAGGAACACCTCGGCGTGCTTCCACGCTTCGGCGTCCCGCTTGACCTTCCCGTCCCCGTAGACCTTGTCGTCCAGCGGCCAGCCGTCCGCGTCGCAGAGCGAGTCCGAAACCGCGTCCCAGGCGTCGCACGCCTCGTTGATCCCGGCGGCGGCCGAGGCCAGTGCCGGGAGGTGCTGTCGCCACGCCAAAGGGTCGGTGGCCTGCGACGGCTGGTTGTCACCGGAGAAAGGAGTGGAAGAAGCAGACATGATCGATTCCCGTTGCTGTGCTGGTCGTTGGGCTAGGCCGCCATGCGGGCATCTGTGTCGAACAGCTCCCGCTCAGCCGGGTGGAGGATGTGCTGGGTGATGAACGAGCGGCCGACGACCTTCCACAGACCTCGGCCCTTGGTCAGGGCGGACACCGCTTGGGTCTCGACGCCGGTCAGGCCGAGCAGAGATGCAGCGGCGGCGAGCTGGTCGGGCTCCTGGCGGTAGATGATGCGCGTGCTGCAGTCCGCGAGGAGCCCCTCGGCAAGGACCCGGCCGCGTGAGCCGGCGTCGCCCGCCGAGAGCAAATCGCTGAGGCGGTGGATCACCATCAGGTTCGCGATGCCCAGCCCTCGGGAGAGCTTCCACTGGCTCTGCATCCGCTCCAGCAGCCCGACGTGCCGCATCAGCCGCCACGCCTCGTCGTAGATCACCCAGCGCCGACCGCCATCGGGATCACTGAGGGCTGACTCCATCCACGCGCTCGCGCACGTCATCGCGAGTACCAGTGCCGTGTCGTCACCGGAGCCGCCGAGACGGGAGAGATCGATGGACAGCATCGGTGTGGTCGGGTCGAACGACACGGTGCTCGGCGCGTCGAACATGCCGCTCAGGTCGCCGTGCACGAGACGTCGCAAGGCATGGGTGAGGTCCTGGGCGGCTGAACCGAGGTGCCCCGCCTGGTGGCCGAGGGCCTGGTCGAGGCGTTCGGGGGAGCCGAGTACGTGCGCGATCTCGCCGAGCAGCGGCACCGTGCCCCGGGCGGCGGCGTCAGCGACGACCAGATCCAGGGCCAGGTCGAGGGCGGTGTGCTCCATCGGCAGCAGGTCGCGCTTCAGCACGGTGCGGGCGAGGCTGGCCAGCAGCAGCAGACGGCGCTTGCGAACCTCCGTGAACCAGTCCTCCTCGCTCACGGAGGCGGGGCGAGCCGGGGCGTCCAGCGGATTCAACCGTCCAGGGAGCCCCGGGCCCAGGGCGATGCTGTATCCGCCGAGGGCTTGCGAGACACCGGTCCACTCCCCCTTGGGATCGCAGGGGATGTAGATCCGGTAGCCGTGGGCGATCGACCGGGTGGCGATCGACTTCGCCAGCGCCGACTTGCCCATGCCGATGATCCCGGCCAGGACCGCGTTGGGGTTGGTGAAGCCCTCCACCCTGCCGCTGTTGTAGAGCGAGAACGGATCGAAGCAGAAGGCCGCCTCCGCGTGCACATCGCGGCCGATGAACACCCCTTCGGCGCCCAGGCCGCCCTCGGCCACGAACGGGTAGGCGCCGCTGGCTGTGGCGGTGGTCATCCGGTGGGCTGGCAGGGCGAGCTTGCCGCCGCGGGCGGAGGCCGGGCCGGGGCGACCGGCGAGCGGGTAGGTGGGCCGCAGATCCGGGTCGAGGGTCTGCTCCGCGCGGCGCTTGGGCGGGTTTCCGGCGAGGCGTGCCTGGCGGCGGGCTTCGGTGAAACCGGCTCGGGCAGCTCGCTGCTCGGCGCGTGTCGTCTTACGGGGCACGAACAGAGGGGAGGCGCTGGCGCGGGTACGGGGCATGAGCGTTTCTCCAGGTGAGGGGTGGGTCAGCGGCGAACGAGGCCGGTGAACGGGGCGTGCAGGTCGGCCGGGGTGGTGCGCCGCCGCACGAGATGAGCGGTGCGCTGGTGGCGCTGGCAGATGGTCAGTTCCGGTGCTCCCTCTGGAAGGCCGGCCTGGCACGCCTCCGGTGCGGGGATCTCGCCGGAGTCCGGCCGGGGCGCCGCGTGATAGGCGGCGTGGAGGTGCTCGGCGGCCTGCCAGATGCGGGTGCGGGCGGCACGGAGCTGGTCGCCCTCGACCGCGACGAGCTGCCCGGTGCGAGTGGCGTGGGCGTCGAGCAGCCCGTACAGCGAGACGAGGTGGGCGTGCAGGGCGTCCAGCTCGGCCCGGGTGGTGACCAGCGGGCCGCCCGGGATGTTGAGCGCCCGGTGGAAGTCGAGCGCGGCGGTGGCGAAGGGCACGAAGTCCTGCGCGGTCGGGCTGGCGGTGCGGGACATGAGGCTGCTCTTTCGAAGGGGAGGGTCAGGCAGCGAGCGCGAGCGGCAGGGCGGCGGCGGTGAATGCCTCGGCCTGCTGCCAGGTCAGGGGCCGGAGGTCGAGCTGGGCGCCGACAGCGGCGGTCTCCACGACGGCGCAGGCGGTGCGCAGCTCGTCCTCGGTGTCGGCCGAGACGGTCAGCAGACCGGTGAGTGCGACGTCGGCGTGGCCAGCGATGAGCTGGCGTTCGCGGGACTTGATGTCCTGGTATTCGATCGAGTCGGCCTCGGAGTCGACCTGGCCGCGCCGGGCCCGTTCGGCGGCGTCGGCGATCACGCTGGACTTCTTGCGCTGGACGTCGCGCAGGGCGGCGTCGAGGTTCTTCGGCTCGTAGGAGAGCGACAGCGTGCGCCGGACGCCGCCGGTGAACAGGAGCTGGTGCAGGAAGCCGGCGCTGGTCTCGGTGCGCGGCCAGTTCTCCACCCAGTAGGTGGCGTGCACGGCGGAGTCGGTGGCGATGTGGTCCGCCTTCTCGACGACCACGACGGGGCCGGCGGCGGCGGGCTCGGCCTCGGGGCGACCGGCCGTGGACCAGCGGTCGAGTGTCGCCAGCGCCTTCGGGTCGTAGGAGGTGCGCACCACGGCGGCGATCTCGCGGGCGGTGAGCCAGCCCGTCGGGGTGAGACCGGCGGTCCGCGCCGCCTGGTCGAACGTGGAGGTGAGCTGGGCGAGGACGCTGAAGGCACCGGTGAGACCGCCGCCAGCCTGGTTGATCAGCCGGCGGGCCGCCTTGGTGTCCAGGGACACCGCGACGTACGCCTCGTGCGGGGCGGCTGCGGGACCGGCGGTCTGGATCAGCTCGTTGTAGATCGCGCCGGCCATCGGGGTGTCGGGTCGGCCGTGCTCTTCCCAGTAGCGGCGCAGCGCGTCGCCGGAGTCGGGGATGGTGCGCTCGATCACCTGGATGCGAGCGATCTGTCCGGTACGGGCGAGGGCCGCCAGCGCGCGTCCCCAGCCGTCGACGTTGGCCTGCTGTGTGCCCGGGTCGAGCAGGGCGTAGGCGCGGGAGGAGACCTTGACCACCGCGGTCAGCGTCCCGGTGTGCGGGTTGTGGACGGCGCCGTACTTGCCATCGGGGGCAGTGGTCACGCGCAGGCTGGCCGCGGTGCCGGGAAGGTGGAGCAGTCCCTCGCGGGTCGGCCGGCGGGAGGGCCGGGTGAGCCAGACGAGCTGGCCTCGCATCCGGCGCAGCGCGTAGCGGACGACGATCGGGGCCCAGTCCGCCAGAGCACGGCCTCGGTGGCGGACGAAGACGAGCAGGGCGATCACGGCCCACAGCGGGATGAGCTGGAGGGCGCCGACCACACCGCGGGCGAGAATCACGGCGAGCAGTAGAAGGCCGGTGAGTCCGGCGACGGTCAACTGCGGGACGGTCAGGCCGAGCAGGACGCCCCGCCTGCTGCGGTGCGGGAACTTCACGGTGGGCGTGGAGGACTGGTGCTTGCCGGACATGGTGGTTCCAGACGGTGGGAGCGGGCGGAGGATGGGGCGCGCGGCGCTCTTCTGGACGTCATGGCGAAACCTTCCTGCTGGCGGGGAGGCGGGGGCGGGCCGTGGAGTGCGGCCCGCCCCCCGGGGATGTGGGTCAGGAACCCGACGGCGGCTGGGTGGGATACACCCAGTTCGTCGGCGTCGCGGAGCCGGTGGCCGACGGACCGGACGCGGACGCCGGAGTGCCCGAGGCCGAAGGTCCGGGGTCGGCTGGCGGCATGGAGGTCATGTCGCCGCCCGGAGCCGATGCGGCTGCAAGGTGAACGGAGCCGCCCGCAACGCCTTGGGCAGTCGATTCGGACCCTTCCGGTTCGTCCTCACCAGGACGTGTGATCAGCGGCGGGATCCCGGGGCGCTGGATCAGAGCCCGGCCCTTGTCGCCGCTCGCGTTCGGGTCTTCGCCGTACCGGAAGCGGGTCTGCTGCTTGGGCGGCCCGGCGTCGATGCCCTCCTTGCTGAGGTTGCCTCCGGAGGGGTTGATGCCGGAGGCGACGCCATCGGTGCCCGCGCCCGGGACCTGGTTCGGACCCTGCGGAGCGGGGGCGCCCGTACCGGCCCGCAGTGCGAGGCTGCCTGCGGTCTTCGCGGCTCCTGCGGCGACCGCCATGCCGGCGACACCGGTGCGGTGCATGTCGTCGGGGCCGCCGCCGTCGCTGGCCCAGTGGACGAACTTGTACGTCGCGTAGGGGCAGAGCAACACCAGGACCATCACGACGATGTCGGCCATCGCGTCCGACAGGGCCGCCATCCCGTCGCTGGCGTCGGTCTTGCCCATGGCGGAGACACCGATGAGGAAGACGACGGTCATCAGGAGCTTGGAGACGATTAGGGTGCCGGTGGCCTCGATCCAGCCCCGCCGCCACCGCTTGGCGACCTCCCAGCCGCCGCCCGCCCCGGCGAACACCGCGAGCGCGACCATGATCAGGACGCCGACCTTGCGGGCGACCATCACGCCCCAGTAGAGGAAGGCGCCGATCGCGCACCCGAAGGCGACCAGCGCGGGCACACCCCAGCCGAGGCCGTACATGGCCCCCATCTGATCAACCTTGATCACACGACGGATCGCGTCGTCGATCGAGGTGTTGGCGGCTTTGAAGAGGCCGTCGGACAGCGCGTCCACCACGGTGATGGCGACGGTCGTGAAAGCGATGGCGGAGAAGCTGAACAGGACTCCTGTCATGGTGCCGAACGCCGCCTTGGCGAGGGCGCGTTCGTCGCGGCGCCAGGCCGCGGTCATGAGCTGGATGCAGAAGATGCCGACGGTCAGGGCGAGGCCGATGGGTAGCAGCAGCTCGTAGTTGTCGCGGAACCACCCGGCGTTGAGGTCGATGGCCGTCGTCTTGTTGACGGCCTTGGCGGCCAGGTCGGCCGCGCTGGACGCTAGCTCGCCCGCCGACTTCGCGATCCACGCGCCGAGACCATCGGTGACGGTGCCGGCGGGGTTGGTGGCGAAGTCGACAGCGCCGCACACCTTGTCCATCAGCGGGAAGTCGCAGACTCCCATGAGTCGTACCTCCGTTCTGGGGCGAGGGTCAGGGCGCGACGGACGGCATGACGCCGACCAGGGCGCAGGAGTGGTTGGGCCGGCACTGGACCGCGAGGGTGGTGGACCGGCTCTCCGCGCCGCCGGCGGCCGAGCCCTTCCAGCGAATCGACTGCTTGCCGGAGACCGTGACGGCGTAGACGTACGCCTGGGTGATCGCCCCGGGGTCGTCCTGGAGGGCCTGGGTAAAGGCGTGCGGGAAGTGCCCCTCGTTGATCTTGGCGGTGGCGACCTGCTTGTTGGCCGCCATCTCCTTCCACAGCACGGCCGAGGGGACCGCCTGGTCGACGGAGGCCGGGTCGGCGTATTTCGACTCCGTGGTCAGCCAGCCGCGCAGCGCCTTGCGCAGCTCGGGCTGCGAGTACGCGCGGGTGTCGTACGACCACAGCGCTGCTGCGGCGGCCTTCCCGTACGTGATCGGGTCGTGGGTTTTCGGCGGAACGGGCAGAGCGCGGGGCCGGGTGTGCGGCCCGGACGGTGCCGCGGGCGACGAGGACGCCGTGGGCGAACTTGGCGGTGGGGAAGCAGTATCGGAGGGGCTTCGGCCCTCGCGGGTGAGGTAGGCGGCCAGGCCGGCGAGGGCGACGAGCACCGCCAGGACGGCAGTGCCGAGCAGCGCCCGGCGGCGCACGCGAGATGCGCCGGGGTGGGTGGAGTGCTGAGCCATCAGTGGACCTGCGTCCCGAGCGTCGAGAAGAACGCCACCACACCGTTGGCGGCACCGAGCAGAAGGGCCGCGCCCGCGCTGACCAGCACGCCCTTCTTCCCGTTCGCCTCGGCCTGGTGACCACCGGAGTGGTGACCCCAGGCCCACACGCCCGCACTGACGGCGAGGGCTCCGACCACGGCAATGAGTCCGAACAAATTGATCGAGCCCATCACCTGCTTGAGGACGTTGAGGCCAGGGAGCCCGCCCTCGTTCGGCTTGATTCCGGGGTCGTAGGCGAGCTGTATGACCTGGTCAGCGAGATACATGGGAACTCCAGTTCGAATGAGCACGCCAAAGCCCGGTGGGGCGATCCAGCGGTGCGAGGGGGGAGGTGAGGAGGGGGAGGAGCGCCGGTCAGACGACTCGGCGGGCCGCGAGAATCCGCGATTTCCAGGAGGCGACGGTGGTGATCCGTACGACGTCACCGGTGTGCGGGGCGTGGACGATCAGGCCCTGCCCGATCGCCATCCCGACGTGTTCCGGTACGGCGGCCGTCCCCTCGGTGAAGAGGAGGTCGCCCGGCTTGAGGGCATCGACCGAGACGGCCTTGCCGTCCTTGACCTGCGTGTACGTGGTCCGCGTCAGGGTGACCCCGGCGGCCTTGTACGCGCCCTGCATCAGGGAGGAGCAGTCGCAGCGGCCCATCGGGTTTTTGCCGTGGGAGTCGGTGCAGGTGCCGCCCCACTGATACGGGGTGCCGAGCTGGCGGAGCGCCCACCGGATCGCCGTCTGCACCTTCGGCGGTGCGGAGGCGGGGATCTTGTACTCGTCCGGCAGCGCGCCCGCCGGGATGGTGCCGAGGTCCGTCCCGTCGCCGTCCGCCGAACAACCCCCCGCGGAATCGGGAGAGGGGCTGCCGGTGTCGCCAGAGCCGGACGGCGACGGGCTCGGCGATGCACCGCCGGACTTCTGCAGCAGGGGCTCGAGGGCCTTCTGCAGGGCGGTGGCCAGCGGCTCCCATTTGGCGTACGCCTCCGGGAAGCCCGACTTCTGCACTGCCTGGGCGGCCTGGGTGACAGATAGGGACTGCCAGCCGGAGACCTTCTTGAGCCCCTCGTAGAACTTCGTCGAGGCGTGCGCCGGGTCAAGGATCTGGCTGGCCGTGCCCCAGCCCATCGACGGCCGCTGCTGGAAGAGACCCAGCGAATCGCGGTCGCCGTAGGTCAGGTTCCGCAGGCCACTCTCCTGCAGAGCGGTCGCCAGGGCGACGACCTGCCCTCGGGCGGGGATGTTCATCGCGACGCCCGTGGCCTGGATCGTCTTGGCATTGGGCACCTGGTCGGCAGGCGCGTCCAGGCCCGGCACGGAGACCGAGCCCTTGTCGCCGCCGTCCAGGATGGCCTTCACCTGCTTGGCGACGGCGGAGGCGTCCACACCCTGTGCACCGTCGGTCGAGCACGAAGCCGAGGCGGCCCCGGCACCGATGCCAAGGATCGGCAGTGCCAGCAGGAGTGGTCCGGTGGCGCACAGACCGACGAGGGCTCCCGTCGTCTTCTTCACGGCTGCCGCCGTTCAGCGCGACGGCGGTGCGGACCGGACGACGGAGGTGGGTCGGGGCGCGGGTGTGTCAGGGCATGCTGCATCGCAGCGGCTCCTCGGTGTTCGAAGGAGATGCGGTGCCGACTTCTCGTGCAAAGCCGTCGGCACCGCGCCGATGTGCATCCGCCTCTCGGCGGGCCCGGGTCAGAGGAGTTGGTAGCTCCAGGACGCCGGTTTCAGGTCACGCGCGGCAGCCAGCCGCGCTCGTAATCTCAGGCAATACACAGGGGCCTCCTCACGGCGCTCGCGGGCAGATGGGCAACATGCCTCCGACGCTGCTCGATTGGACGAGACGGCACGGATAAGCTCAGCTCAACGGGGGTGGAGCCAGGTTCCTTCCCGGTGGCACGGCGAGACAGTAGACCGGGATTCCGGCCGCACCAAACGGCTGCCATCCAGGGGTCCGAAGCAGGGAGCCACCTCGTTAGGCGCGGCCGGAATTCGCCGTTAACCTCCGCTGCAACCTCGCACCTGGTGCACGCCGTTGAGCGCTGCCCGGAGCAGGTCCAGACTCCGCCGCGCCCGAAGAGAAGCCCTCCCCATGAGCTACACGCTGCACCGAGGCGACGCCCTGACCGTCCTGAAGTCCCTCCCGGACGAGAGCGTCCAGGCGTTGATCACCGATCCGCCGTACAACTCCGGAGGCCGCACCAGCTCAGACCGAACCGGCCGCACCGCCCGCGCCAAGTACGTCACCAGCAACTCGGCGCACGACCTCGCCAACTTCCCGGGCGAGAACCGCGACCAGCGCTCCTACCGCTCCTGGCTCACCGAACTCCTCACTGAGGCGTACCGGGCCTCGACCGAGCACGCGGTCGCGATGGTCTTCACCGACTGGCGGCAGGAGCCGACCACCTCCGACGCCCTGCAGATGGCGGGATGGACCTGGAGCGGCACGATTCCGTGGATCAAGCCGTCCAGCCGACCCCGCAAGGGCGGGCCGAAGCAGGACTCGGAGTTCATCATCTGGGGCGTCAAGGGCTCCCTCGACAACACCCGCGATCTCTACCTGCCGGGGCACTACATCGCCTCCCAGCCCCGCAAGGGCCGAGTTCACATCACCCAGAAGCCGGTCGAGGTCATGCAGCAGCTCGTCCAGGTCTGTCCCGAGGGCGGCACCGTCCTCGACCCGTTCACCGGCAGCGGCTCCACCGGGGTCGCGGCCCTGCGCGAGGGGCGCCGCTTCGTGGGCGTCGAACTGTCCGCGCACTACGCCGACGTCGCCGAGGAGCGGCTGCGGGCCGAACTGACGAAGGACGACTTCGAGCTGGCCGGACCGGAGGCATGANCCGGGGTCGCGGCCCTGCGCGAGGGGCGCCGCTTCGTGGGCGTCGAACTGTCCGCGCACTACGCCGACGTCGCCGAGGAGCGGCTGCGGGCCGAACTGACGAAGGACGACTTCGAGCTGGCCGGACCGGAGGCATGAACGTGAGAGCGAAGAGAGGCCAGGGCCGACGGCCCGCAGACGCCAAAGGGGCGGCTGGTGCATCGACTAACCGATGCACCAGCCGCCCCTCCTGTTACGTCAGGCCGCCTCGAACGCCCGCCGGATCAGCGGCGCCGCCTTCTCCAAGTCGGCTGCCGAGACGACACGGACCTCCAAGTCGCCGGTCCCGAGGTGTCCGATACCGCGCATGTCCCGGGTGAAGCCCTCCTCCAACTCGACCGTGTCCGGGTCGAGTCTGAGGTACACCAGGATCGCTTCGTGCTTCGGACGGAAGATCACCGACGCCACGTTCACCAACCGCCGGTAGGCGATGTAGTGCCGCAGGGACGCCACCTCCACCTCGCCCCATGCCGTGAGCGCCTCGTCCAGTTCCGCGTACAGGTCCCGCAGGCACTCCGGCACCGCTCCTCCACCCGAAGGCGGAGAGACCGCCGAAGCCGTCGGCACGCTGTCCGCCACGGGTGCCCGCTCTCGGCCCCGGCGAGACGAGGCAGCGCTCGGGAAGCCGGTCGCGGAGTCCACGAGCAGCAGCCCCAGCAGGCCACCGTCGAAGATCCGGTAGCGCACTAGGTCGATCCGCTCGGGCAACCTCTGCACCGCTACCCGGTCGTGGTGCGAGAAGCCCGCCGCGATGCAGATCATCCGCGGACGACGCCAGTCGACGGACTCGGCGGCCTCCGCCCCCAGCACCTTCCGCACGAGCGCCTCGAACTCGTGGTGCGCCGACTCCAGCCAAGACAGGTAGGAGACCGCCTGGGACATCACCCCGCTGTCCGAGCCCTTCTTGAACTCGATCACCACCGGACTGCCGTTCTCATCGAGTCCCAGGGTGTCGATCCGCCCCCGGTGCCAAGGCCCGGTCGGATACTCCGAGGCCAGGAAACGGACGCCCAGCATCTGCTCCAGGCCGGCCTCGACCCGCCGCTGCAGCTCCACCTCCAGCGCCACCGTCGAGCCGGCCAGCTCGACATCCCGTCCGTCCGCGTCCTGCCGAAACATCATCAGCTCGGCCACCAGCGCCCCCCTCCCGCGATCTCTGCAAGGAAGCCAATCGAACGAACGCCCTGGTTATTCCACCTCTAGCGCGCCGGACCGTCTGGTGGGGCCGGTTCACGCTGAGGGGTAGCGGAAGACGCCTGCGTGGCCGGTTGCCCGTGTAATCGAACATCCGATCTAATAGTTGCTATGCGCCCGTACGACTTCCCCCCAGACCTCCTACGTGACCAGACCGCCTGGTACAGCACCTACCGGCAGCTCGCGGATGGTTCCTCGGCCGCCAGCCCGACCGAAGGCCGCCGCCGTCTGCTGGAGCTGTCGGCCCGGATCGCCGACCACCCGTTCTGGAGAGGATCGGCAGGAACCCCGGCTGCCCGGATGGAACTGAAGGAGCTGGCCCAGCGCAACGTCCCCAGCGCGACCCCGGCCGTCCGGCGGGCGGGGTGATCGACAGCCCGCGCGCACGATGGCCAGGCAGGGAAACCGACTGCGGGGTGGAGTGCATGCGCAGCGCGCCGATCGTCGTCCATCGTCCCTCGGCGGCGGGCGGCCGGCGGGTCACGGTTTACCGCCGAGGTCGTGACGAGATCCTGGGCACCGCCTACTCCGACCACGATCTGGTCGTCTTCCTCGAAGCGCTCGGCATCCCTGACCCCGACGGAGTCCTGAACGATCCGAAGTGGCTGGAGTGGCGCGATGGCCCAGACCGCCCGTGGCCCACCGCGCCCGAGGGGCGCTGACCCGGTTCCGTACGAGGTCACCGTCCGCTGCCGCACCACCCGCATCGGCTGGGTCGATCCGGCTGACCTGGAGCTCAGCGCTGCGCTTCTTTTCACTGCAGTCCGTAGCCGTGCTGGCCACTGGGCGAATTCTGGCCAGATATTGCGGGCTCTATCAGCCCAGCGACTATCAGCTCACCTGATCCGAAAGTGGCTTCTCGGGCGATAGCTGCCTGAGGGCATGGCCGTTGAGCGGCTTCAGGGGCAACCTGTTCCGAGCACTCCGGCGTGATTGTCAGTGGCAACTGTCAGGGTAGGAGCAGTAGATGTGAACGAGGGGCGGTGTAGGTGCTGCAGCGTGATGACTCGGGAATCGCAGAGTCGTTCGATTTAGATTCGTTGACAGTGGGCGACCGGCTCAGACTGTTCAACTTCACCCAGCGCGATAACCACGTCGCGTACCTGTGGGTGCTGCGGGCGATGAATGTGCTGCGGGCTGTGCACCAGGTTCAGGTCCACACCGATGACGTGGCGAAGGCCTTGAGCGAACTTGCGGCAGCGCACGACGAGGTACCGAGTGCTACAGACCTGAACCTGCGGGCCATGCTTGACAATCTCGCGGCCGAGGACGAGCAGGTCCTCTACAAAGTGGAGGACGCGACTCGGTGCGGCAATCTGGCCGCTTACCGCAACCGCCAGTCGGTGTACCAGTTCACTGAGATCGGCTACCGCGTCTACTGCGCGGTGGAAGAGGTCATCGGGTCGCGGGTCCAGGACGCAAACCTGTCGCGCCTGGTCTTCGCCGACATCCTGGCGGACTTCAAGGCCCTGGCCACCGCGAACCGGCAGGGCGACCAGGACGAGGTCTACCGCAAGCTCACCCGGCTCGACAGCGTGCTGGAGGACATGACCCAACGGGCAGCGCGCTTCTATTTGACGCTCAACGACGTAGTCCGTACAACGGACATCTCCCCCGAGACGTTCCTCCGGTACAAGCATGCGCTGCTGGCCCACATGAGCGAGTTCACGGCCGAACTGGAACGCTATGCGCCCCGCCTGGCTGAGGCTGTGCATGAGGTGGAGGACACCGGGGTGGAGACGCTGCTGGAGCGGGCGGCCGCAGCGGACGAACGGCCCATGATGCGCCCGGCTGTACGGCTGGAGGACTGGCGGCGGCGCTGGATGGGGCTGCGGCAGTGGTTCTTGGCCGATGGCGCGGGCGGGTCCAGGGCGGATCAGTTGCAGGGCGCCACTCGCACCGCGATCTCTGGGGTCATCGCCTTGCTGAGGCAGGTCACGGAGTCACGCAGAGGCGGCGTGAGCCGCACTACTCAACTGCGGCATCTGGCCGCGTGGGCTGCCGCGGCACCGGATGAGCAGGCGGCGAACGCTCTGGTCGCCGCCGCTTTCGATCTGCGCTCCGTACGGCATCTTTCGGGCGCACACGACGATGACGACCAGATCTCGCCGCGTTCGACGTGGTGGGAGGCGCCGGGTGTGGAGATCAGCGTCAGCCTCTTCAAGCACGGTAAGAGGCCGGCGCAGGGAGGTCCGCAGCCGGTGCGGAAGTCCCGGGGCGCGCACGCCCGCCTGCGCGAGGCTCAACTGGCAGAGCGGGCCGCGGAACGGAGCGCGGCGGAAACTCTCCTGGAGCACGGACCTCATGATCGAGTACTGAACCAGGCGGAGACTCGCGCCGTGCTCAAGCTGCTGACCCGCGCCCTGGAGGCGCGAACGGTCGTCGCGGGACGTTTGCGCTCAGGCACCGGCAGCAGCGATGTGCTGACGCTGCGTCTTGTGCCCAGTGAACGCGGGAGTCGCGTGCGGACCGAAACCGGCACGCTGCACCTGCCCGGTTTCGCCCTGGAGATCAAGCCACACGGTGCGATGCGTCGCCGTCTCGGATCGGGGTCGCCTTGATGCCTGCCCAGCGCGTAGCCGCATCTGTGGAGCCCGCGGACCTCAGCTCGTACCAGCAGGCGGCCCGGCTCTTGTTGTTGCACAGCGTGGTCACCGAGACCTACCCGCGGACCAAGGCGCTTGCGTCGGTCCTGCAGTGGGCCGACGAACTGACGAAGGACTTCCGGGACCTTTTCGGATACACGCTGTCCACGAGTGCCCGTCATGCTCGCCTGCTGCGGCGGCTGGATACCTTCGACGAGAGCCAGGCGTTTCTCACGGTGAAGAGTAAAAAGCCCTTCGACCGGCGGCGGCTCGCATACCTGTGTCTGGTCCTGGCGTGCTTGAACCGGTCGCGGATAGAGATCACCCTCGCCGATCTCGTCAAGTTCCTTGCTCCGTACTCCAACGCCATCGAGTATCTCGGCTTCGACGCGACGGCAGCGGGCCACAAGGACGCGGTCGTTGACGTGATGGACTGGCTTGTCGACCGAGGGGCGCTGCGGATTTCCGACGGTTCCACCGAGGACTGGGCCCGCGACCATGATCGTGGGGACGCTCTGTTCGACATCGACCACGACACCTGCGCAGCCTTCTTCAAGCCCAACAGGCCCTTGCAGCACCTGACGAGTGCCGCCGGTCTGCTGGACACCCCGACCGCGGGCACCGGGCGGGACCCGCGTCGGCGTTTGGCTGCCCAGCGGGCCCGACGGATGCTCATCGAGCACCCGGTGGTCTACTTCGCCGGCATCGCCCCGGAAACCGCGATCGCGCTGCGCCAGCCCACTCTGGCCGAGGACATCGCGCGTCTGACCGGTCTGCCCGTCGAGCGCCGGGCTGAGGGGATCATGCTTGTCGATACCACGGGGCGTTTCACCGACAAGCGTTTCCCGGGGCGAGGAGGAGCAGTCAACCGGACCGCCGGTCTGATACTGGCGAAGATCGCGGACCTACAGGAAGACCCCGACCGTTCCGGCAGCCTGCAGCGCCTTCTCCCACCTGACCCGCGAGAAGAACACGCGGACCTGCTGAGTCGCATCGACATGGCCCTGCCCGAGGCCGGCACACTCGAAGCCCTCGCTCATGACCCGCAGACAGACAACGGCCAAGGGGCGTACGGACCAGGAACGGAAGCCGACGCAGCCGAACAGCGGGCGGGCCTGCCGTTCGTTGAGCAAGGCGTGCTGGAGCAGATGATCACCGAGCTGTACGAGGAGTTCGGTCCGTCCTCGTTCACCAATAAATGGCAGGGCGATCCCGGAGGGCTTCTGGCCGAGGCCCTCTCTCTGCTGGCAGACCTGCGCCTGGTGCACCTCGTCCCTGGGGGAATCCTGGTGTGCCCTGCCGCGGCGCGTTACCGCAATATCACCGCCGTGCTGCCTCGACCTGCGTACGAAGGTCAGTTCGCCCTCGACTTCCCCCTAGAGGACACCTCTCGATGACGCTCATCCCGCATCCCCGCAAGGCCGAGTATCCGGAGGCCCGATTCAAGCCCACGCGTGCGGGCGTGATCGGCCTGTGGGACTACATCGACGAGGAATTCGTCTTCGCCGACGGTCGCCTGGTGCTTCGCGGGCACAACGGATCCGGCAAGACCAAGGCCCTGGAGGTGCTCTTCCCCCTCGTGCTGGACGGCGTCCTAGACGCACGACGGCTGGATCCGTTCAGTGGCGAGGAACGGACCATGAAATCGAACCTGCTCTACAAGAAGCAGGAGTCCGCATACGGCTATGTATGGATGGAATTCGCCCGCACTGCCCCCGACGGCAAGGTCATCGAGGCTGTTACCGCTGGCATCGGCATGCGAGTGACGAAAGCGATGCCCTCGCCGGCCCGCTTCTACTTCGTCACCGATGGCCGCATGGGCCTCGACTTTGGTCTCCTGGACGATGCCTCGCGGCCACTGCGGGAAAAGGCACTGGCGAAAATGCTGGGCGAGGATGCCACGTACGAGACGGCAGAGGCATATCGCGATGCCATCGACGACCGGCTGTTCGGCCTTGGACGCGAGCGCTACAGCCAACTGATCAACCTGCTGCTCCAGTTGCGCCGCCCTCTCCTGGCCAAGGACCTGGATCCGGCCAAGGTGTCCGACACTCTCACCGCGGGTCTGCGCCCCGTCGACGAAGACCTGATCAAGCAAGCTGCCCGGGACTTCGAGAACCTCGCAGAGATCCAGGCGCTCCTCAATGCCTTGGCCGGGGCCGACACAGCCGTACAGAACTTCCTGCGTGAGTACACCAGTTACCTTCAAGTCCACGCCCGAGACCGCGTAGGCCAGGTCAAGGAGCGCACGCAGGCCACGGCCGATGAGTGCGCCAGGATCCTTCAGGCAGCGGAGGAACGGCGGACCGCCGACGGGCAACTGGCTGAGGCACGGCAACGCCGGGACACCGGGGAACGGCAGTGCAAAGAGATCGGCACACGCCTCGCCACCCTCAGGAATCATGACGCTGTTACGCAGCAGAAGGACCTCGACGAGCTACGTGACCGAGTGCGCGGCGAGAGCCAGGGCATCAAAGACAGCGACCGCCTCCTCAACGGCGCTTGGGGGCACCTCGCCACTCTCAAGGGTGAGGCAGCGAGGGTCGGCGAGCGGTGCGAAGAACTCAACGCAGCCGCATCACGGCACACCCGAGACCTCTTGGACGCGGCACGCCGATCAGGCATCCTCCTCGAAGAAGACGCACTGAACTTCGATGCCGCGTTTCAGACGCACGTCGTCGGCTACACGACCGCGCGCGAAACCGAACTCGAGGATGTGCGCCACCATCTCACCGCAGTCGAGCAAGCTATGGAGGATCAGGGCCGCGAGCAAAAACGTGTGGATATCGCAGCTGCTGAACTCACGGAGACCGAGCAGAAGTCAGCTGCCGCCGCCGATCAACTCAGCCAGGCGCGCGCAGAGGCCGCCCAGGATCTCGGCCAAGTTATCGCTCGCTGGACCAACGACGGCGAAGCCGCGGTTCTCTGCCCCGCCGACCGTGCACCCCTGCTCGCTGCTTTGGCCGCCGCAGGAGAGCCGGCAGCGATCCCGCTGCCTGAGGTCTTGCGCTCTCTCACTGATCAGCGCCGAACTGCTGCCCTCACCCGCGTCGAAACGCTCAAGAGGCAGTACGACGACATCTCGGACGCCCTGCACAAGACGCGAAGCGAGCGAGACAGGGTGGCGGCTGAAGAAGACGAGGCACCTCCGCTCAGCGACCTGCGGCCCGCCAACAGAGAGGGAAGGTCAGGCGCTCCGCTGTGGCAGCTCGTACGGTTCGCCGATCACATTTCCGATGACCACGCTGCCGCGGTGGAAGGCGCCCTGTACGCGGCCGGGTTGCTCACCGCATGGCTGCACCCCGACTCGGAAGCCACCGACCAGGCACTGCGCGACAAGGTCGCCGATGCCTATTTGCGTCCACTGCCCGTCACGCAACGGCCCACCGGGAGCACACTGGCCGACGTCCTGATTGTCGAAGACCAGGAACATGTGAGCCCTGAAGGTGTGCAAGCCGTCCTCGCGTCCATCGGTGTCGCGGACGAAGCTCCGACAGCCGACAGAGACATCGACACGGATAGCGCCCCTTGCATGACCGTCGGGTCGCATTTCTCCCTGGGCGTTCAGGTCGGTGCCCACCCCAAGGAACAGCCGGAGTACATCGGAGCCACTGCACGGGCTGCACGACGACGTGAGCGGCTGAGCCGCCTCGATGGGGCCATCACCGTGCTGGAGACCCAGCTCACAGATGCCGAAGTCCAACGGCAGGACGCCCAAGAGATGTTCGACGACTTCGACCGCGCGCGCTGCCAGCTCCCCAGCACCCTGATGATCGACGAAGCGGCACGCGACGTGGCGGTGATCGCCGGCAATCTCGCCGGAGCTCGCCGTCGCCTTGAGAAGGCTCGCAAAGACCTTGATGGTGCTGTTGCCCGTGCACACGAGAAGAAGCGGCTGCTGAGACAAGCCGCCACAGCCGCGCGGCTTCCTACGACCCGTGAGGAACTGAAAGGTGTCGCCCAGGCCGTCACCGATTTCGGCGCTGCCGGCAAGGAGCTTGCGGTATGTCGAGAACAGATCGATGAGGCCGAGAAGGACCTCGCGGGCCGCAAAGAGATCATCGAAGGGCAGGCACAGACCTACGCCGAGGAGGCCGAGCAGCTGCAGACACGCAAGGATGCTTTCGCCGTCCTGGAAGAGCGGCTACGTACGAGGCAAGAGACGCTTGAAGCACCGCTCCGGGAGATCCTCCAGAAGATCAAGGTGGCTGAGGGGCAGCTGGCGGAAGCAGAGAAGGCACACCGGCGTGCGGTGAAGGACGTCGAAGACCAGCGTGACCGGCTCATGAAGGCCAAGAACACTCTGGAGTTCGTCGGCGACGTCCTGACGACCGCCGTGCGTGAGCAGGTACGAACGACCCTCACCCTTGAGCCGTACGCCCGGCCGGACCTGCTCGGCCTCCTCGACACAGTGGTGGACACCGTCTGGGTACCGCACGAAGTCTGGCCATCTGCCGAGGAGACCGTGCGGCGACTCATGGACATGCTGACTGCCCACGACACCTCGGTCACTGGCATCGAGGCAGCCCGCAGCGCCGTCCCTACGAGCGTCATCTCCCTTGTCGACGCATTCGATGAAGCCACTCAGGGTCGCCGTATCACCGAGAGCCTCCTGAAGACCGCCACCACAAAGATTTCCACGGCCATCACCACGTTGGAAGGCGCCCTGCTCGGATCCGATCAGGGCTACCTCTTCGAGTGGGAGCAGGCCGGCGACATCATCCTGGCCCGGGTTACCGACAGCGAAGGCCCGGCGCCGGTGGCGGACTTCGGGCGCCGATTGGCCGAACAACTCGCCGACCATCGGGTATTGCTGGAGGAGAAGGAACGCACCGTCCTTGAAGACGGCTTGCTGACCGGGCTCGCCGAGCAGATTCACAGCCGCACCACCGCGGCCCGCGATTTGGTCAGGAACATGGACGCCGACACCCGGGCCAGGCCGATGTCATCCGGAACGACGGTCGGCATCCACTGGGTCGCCTCCGACAGCCTGACCGACTCCCAGAAGGCCGTCAGCAAACTGCTGGAGAAGGACGCGTCCGGACTCGCCCCCGCGAGCTTGGCCGAACTCCGCTCCCACCTGCGCAGCCAGATCCGCACCAAGGCCGCCGCAGACAAGAAGCAGAGCTACCAACACGTGATCGCCGAAGTCCTGGACTACCGATCCTGGCGCAAGTTCGAACTGCGGCTTTTCCGCCCGGGCATGAGTGAGGAGGAGAGGAAGAAAGGAGAAGTTCTCACCAAGGCCAAACACAGTGTGATGTCCGGCGGTGAGAAGTCCGCCTCCATCCACCTGCCACTCTTCGCCGCCGCCCACGCCCAGTACAGTTCCGCCTACCCCACCTGCCCACGCCTGATCGCCCTCGACGAGGCGTTCGCCGGCATCGACGAGAAGTACCGCCCCGACTTGCTCGCCCTCACGGCTAAGTTCGACCTCGACCTCTTCATGACCGGCTACGACCTGTGGATCACGTATCCCGACGTGCCGCAGATCTCGCACTACGACATGAAGCACGATGAGGCATCGCACACTGTCTCCGCCATGCTGCTGGTCTGGGACGGCGAACAGATCCTCGACGACGTCGGATACCCCGGACCCGAAGATCTGGCCGCCGAGCTGCTCAGCTTCCGGCCAAGCCGCCGCGTTCCGGCCCACGCGGGGTTGCTCACCGACGCGCCTGAGGAAGAGCCGATGGACAGCGGCACTGAGGAAAGCGAGGGGGAGCAATGAGCCTGCCGACGCCCGACGCATACGAGCGCTATCGCGGCCCCGAGTTCCGCCGCCTTCTTGGGGCGGCCCGGCGCTCGCTTGAACGCAATGGAGGCGAGATCACCGGCTCCATCGGCCTGACGAATCCAACGATAGATGAGCGCAACGCCATCATCGGCATTACAGGCGCGTATCGCTCGGCGGACGTCCGCCGAGTCTCTCTTCCGCTCGAGGCACTGGACCAGAACGTCCGCAACGTCACCGGCGCTTCCCTCCGAGAGCTCTTGGAACGACTCGGTCCTCCGCTGCGGTTTCGAGCCGACGAGCGGAGCGCCATTGATCAGGCCCGGCAGCAGCTGTTGGCCGAGGGAGAGGCCAGCACGCTTCACGTCCAGAACCCCTGGTACAAGGAGTGGCTGAGCGGCCTTGCCTCTGACGGGACGATCACTGGGCTGATCAATAAGAAGGACGAACGCCTCCTCATCCAGGCCATCCGCGTTCTGGAATACCTCTATGCACGCGCCAGCGGTTCGCCCCCGGTCATGCTGGCCGCCTTGGCTGACGCGACCACGGGAAACACCAAGACCCTCAACCCTGGCCAAGGCTCGCTGCCGACCCTCGTACTCCGTGCGTTGGCAACAGCACGAGGAGTTCCGCTCGCGGCAGGAGCCGAGGCCCGGCGCGAGCTTTGGGACGCGTTCGACGTCATCGTCGACGACCTGGCCAGCCGCGTCCTCGTCCTCAACCTGCCGGCGGCTGGTCGAGGGCTGGGGGAGTGGCTCACGGACGCGGCTCGATACGGCACCCCCTTCCACGTCACACTTCACCAGCTGGTCACCTTGCCTGTCACCGTTCACGTGCCGAGGGTGTACGTGTGTGAGAACCCAGCTGTCCTCCGCCGCGCCGCTGGAGAACTCGGTGCAAGCAGCCCGCCGTTGATCTGCGCCGAAGGCCGACCGTCAACGGCCTTCCACCGACTGGCCCGCTTGATCGTCAACGGAGGGGGTCGGCTCCTCTACCACGGGGACTTCGACTGGCCGGGAATCGACATGACCAATCAGCTCATCGGCCGCTACGGAGCCGAGCCCTGGAAGATGAGCGCTGCGGATTACCTGGAGGGGCTCCGGACCGAAGACGACCAGGTTGCCTTGTCCGGGAAGGCCCGTAGCACTTCATGGGACCCGCGTTTGAGTAATGCGATGCAGGAGCATCAGGCGGCTGTCTACGAGGAAGGCGTCGCTGACGCCCTCCTGGCAGATTGGGGTGACCAACTCTGATCATGGGTGGGTGATGACCTGCTGAGCGGGCAGCCGGCAGCCGCTGGGGCCGGGTGCCCCACGGTAGAGCGGCAGAGACGACAGAACCCTGCATGCCCCGTACAACGAGCGACTAGGCTTGATCGGCGCCCACGAATCTGGACCGGATGGCGCAGGGGTGCGTGTAAGGAGTGCTGAGCAACAGATGACGGGGACGCCCGAGCGGATCGGCCGGTACACCGTGGCCAAGGAGCTGGGCTCGGGCGGCATGGGGGAGGTGTACCTCGCCTACACCCCGGGTGGTCAGCCGGTGGCGGTGAAGCTGATCCGGAGCGACAAGCTGGACCCCGTCACGCGGGCCCGCTTCGAAAAGGAAGCGCTGATAGCGCGCACCGTGATCGGTACCAACAGGGTGGCGCGGTTCCTGGAGGCCGACCCGTTCGCGGACCGCCCCTGGCTGGCCATGGAGTACGTGGCCGGACGCACCTTGCTGGCCTGCGTGGACCAGGACGGCGTTCTCCCCTTGCCGCTGGTCGCCAGTCTGGGCGCGTTGCTCGCCGAGGGGCTGAGCGCCGTACACGCCGCGGAGCTGCTCCACCGGGATCTGAAGCCCCAGAACGTCATCATGGGCACAGAAGGCCCCATAATCATCGACTTCGGGCTCGGTGCGTTCATGGATGCCGCGAAGGAGTCCCTGTCCCACAGCGGGATGATCATCGGGACGGTGCGCTGCATGCCGCCGGAGCAGGCGAGCGGACATCCGAAGGTGACGCCAGCCGCGGACGTATACGCGCTGGGCACGGTTCTGCTGTATGCGGCGGCGCGCCACTACCCGTACGACGGTGCGGTGTGGGAGGCCGTCGCCGTGCAGGTGGCGAATCCTGACATCGGCCCGGATCTGAGCGGTGTGCCCGAGGGGCTTAAGCCACTGATCGCCTCCATGCTCGCCCACGTTCCCGAGGACAGGCCGACGCTGGATGACGTTTCAAAGGCATGCTCGAAGCTGTTGAAGGCCGCTGGAAAGGCGCCGGCCGACGCACGACTCGCGCTGATCGCGCATACGACCGCGGGCGGTACGCCGGATGCGGCCAAGGAGCCGTTGTCCCCATCGTTCGAGAAGCTGCTTGAGGACCAGGCCAAGATCACTGACGACGCGGGTCTGGACTTGCCGCTCGATAGCCCGCGAGGAACTGCTGAGGCGGAAGAGCCGGAACCGGAGGAGGCGGAGCAGGACGAGCCGCACCCCGACTCCGCCGAGGCCGTGAAGCCAAAGGCGGAGCCGAAGGCCAGGCCCACGGCCGTAAAGCCGCCGGCATCGAAGCGGGTCGCGGATGAGCTGAGGGCGGAGTACGCGGCGGATACCGCGCTTTGATGGCCAAGGTGTCAGTGCCTGGTGGGAAGCTAGAGGCGGACGGGCGTATGGGGTCGGCTTGGGCGCTGTCCATACGACTCGTGAATGGTGAGCGGTGCGAGGCGCACCGTGGGTGAGGAATCGGAGCGGACGTGAGCGTCGAGGCGGGAGCCGTGGGCGGGCAGAGCGATACGGCGAGGGGCGCCCTGGAGCCGGACGAAGCCTCGTCAGCGAAGCAGCCGACTGACACTGGCGGATACGCGGCGGGTGCACAGGTCCTGATCCGAGACGATCTGTGGCTGGTGCGCAACTGCACGGCCACCGACCGTGACGGATGGATGGTTGAGGTCACCGGCATCTCCTCGTTCGTACGCGGGATCGACGCCACCTTCTACGACCGGCTGGATGTCGTTCAGGAGCTCGACCCGCGCGAGACCGAGCTGGTGGCTGACGATTCTCCGAACCATCGCAGATCCCGTCTGTTCCTTGAGGCGATCATGCGGAAGACGTTCCTGCCGCAGACCGAGCACGGCCTGGCGCTGGCGGACAACTTCCTCATGGACCAGCAGGTCCACCAGCTGCGTCCGGCGGAGCTGGCGCTGTCCATGAAGAACCCGCAGCCGCGGATCCTGATCGCGGACGTGGTGGGTCTCGGTAAGACCCTGGAGATCGGGGTGCTGCTGGCAGAGCTGATCCGGCGGGGGCGCGGCGAGCGGATCCTGGTGGTGACGCCGCAGCACGTACTGGAGCAGTTCCAGCGCGAGCTGTGGACCCGGTTCGCGATCCCGTTGGTGCGGCTGGACTCGACCGGTATTCAGCGGGTGCAGCAGGACATCCCCGCGGGGCGGAACCCGTTCGCGTACTTCAAGCGCGCGATCATCTCCGTGGACACCTTGAAGAGCGACGTGTACGCCCACCACCTGGACAACACCGACTGGGACGCCGTCGTCATCGACGAGTCCCACAACCTCGTCAACCGCGGCACGAAGAACAACACGCTCGCCCGTCTGCTGGCACGCAAGACCGACGCGCTCGTGCTGGCCTCCGCCACCCCGCACAATGGCGACGCTACCTCCTTCGCCGAGCTGGTCAGGATGCTGGATGAGGCCGCGATCGCCAATCCGTCCCAGTACGAAGTGAAGGATCTCGCGCACCTCTATATCCGGCGCACCAAGACCTCAGCCGAAGTCCGCGAGTCCCTCAAGGGGACCTGGGCGGACCGCGGCCCGTCTTTGCCCCTCCACGCCCCGGCCACCGAGAAGGAACGCGCGGTCCTTGAGGAATTGGCCACGCGCTGGATCCCGGCCGACCCGGCGACGCCGTCGGCGAGTCGTCATCAGCTCGTCCCATACCGATTGCTGAAGTCGTTCCTCTCCTCGCACAAGGCGCTGCTGGCGACCATCAAGACCCGCATGGGAAACCTCGACAACCCGCCGCCCGACAAGCCCGACAACGGTTCGAAGACACGGAAGCGGCCGGAGGACCCGGCGGTACGCGAAGCGGCACGGAAGATCGAGCGGGCGGCCCTGACCGACCTGCAGCACCTCGCCGAGCAGATCGAGGACCAGGACTCGGCGAAGAGGGCAGCGCTGCTGGCCGAGCTGCGAGAGCTGGGCGTCGGCACGGGCTCCGACACCCGAGTGGTCGTGTTCTCCGAGAGCATCCCCACCCTGAAGTGGCTGGCGGAGACCGTCCCGGCCGCACTCGGCTTCCGGCACACCGCCAGCCCGGACGAGAAGAAGCCCTGGCTGGGATACGGCGGAGCCGTACAGGTCATGCACGGCGAGGCCAGCACGGATCAGGAACAGCAGGACATCGTCGAGAAGTTCGGGCTGCGCGACGACCCGGTGCGCATCCTGTTCACCGGCGACGTCGCTTCCGAGGGCGTCAACCTGCATCAGCAGTGCCATCTGCTGATCCACTACGACCTGCCGTGGTCCCTGATCCGCATCGAGCAGCGCAACGGCCGTATCGACCGGTACGGGCAGGAACACCGGCCTGAGTTCCGCGCGCTGATCCTCACCAGTGACATCCCGTGGCGCATGGACGAGTCGACCGGACAGCCGCGGACCCTGGATGACCGGCTGGTAGGCGAGAAGCTCCTCAGGCGTGAGGAGGAGGCCCACAAGATCGAGGGCTCGGCCGAGGCGGTCACCGGCCTGTATCGGGCCAAGGAGGAAGAGAACCGCCTCACCCAGGACCTGATCGCCGGCCGTACCGTCGAGGAGTCCATCAAGCAGTCCCAGCAGGGCGGGGCCGCCTTCCTCACCGGGCTGCTCGGCCAGGTGGGCGCAGTCCACGAACACCCCGAAGTGGCCCGCGCCGTCGTACCGAAGCTCTTCCGGTCCACCGCGGACTACTTCGACGAGGCACTGCGGCAGATCTCCCGTCCCAATCCCGAGGACATGCTGTCGTTGCGGCGCGACGACGACGGCACCATCGCCTTCGAGCCACCACGGGACCTGCTGTACCGGTTCAAGGCACTGCCCAAGTCGTACCTGGACGAACAGCAGATCCTGCCGCGCAAGACCGAGCCGGGACGCATGCGCATCACCTTCTCCAAGGACCTCGCCGGCGCACGCCTGAAGGCGGCGAGGGAGACTACCGCGTCCCAGTGGCCGAACGTCTCGTACGTCACCGACGTCCACCCGGTCCTGGACTGGCTCACGGACAAGGTGCTCGTCGAGATCGGGCGTCACAAGGCCCCGGTGCTCGCCGCCACCGTGGACAGCCCGACCTTCCTGGTCCAGGGCATCTACTCCAATGCGTTGGGCAAGCCCACCATCGTCGAATGGATGGCCGTCTCCGGCCTTCCCGACAGCCCGCATGTCACAGCGCTGACCGCCGATGTACTGGAGAGCTACGGCGTGGGCCCGAACATGCCCGGCCGCGCCACGCCCCGCGACCTGCCGGGCCTCAACGCGCTCGTGCCTGACGCCATCGATGCCGCACAGCGACAACTGGCCCTCCTTGAAGGCGCGTACCGCGAGCAGATCGAAGAGACCCTTGCTCCCTATCGCAAGAAGGTCACCGACTGGCGGCAGGACGCCCTCTTCGCCAGTGCCCGCCCGAAGGAAGCGGAGCTCGACCGCACGGCCAAGCGGCAGCTGAAGCTGGTCAAGTCCCTGGAGACGGCGGGCGAACCGATGTTGCGCCTGCTGGCCGTCCTCGAACCGCACACCGCCACCGAAGGAGGCAACGAACGATGAGCACCGACTTCGACTCCTTCGCCAACCGTGGCGAATACCTGTCCGCGCACTACTTCGCCGACCAGCTCGGCACCGACCTCAAGAAGGGCCTGTTCGCCACCTGGTCGCAGCGCGAGGGCGACGAGAACGACCCGCGCAAGACCCCGCGCGAGCTGCTGCGCACCCTGCGCACCCCCTACCTTGCCGAGGAACTGCGCGGTTACTTCGTCAAGACCACCCAGGCCGACGCCGAGGACGAAGCCCGCCTCAACACGCACAACAACCCCGAGTGGACCAAGCGGCTTGCGAAGTGGCACCAGATGGTCCTGTGGGCCCTCGGCTACGACACCTCCCCAGCCGAGCTCACCGTGCACCGCGCAGGCCGCGACCACACCCTGCCCGTCGCCTACCACGGCCATGGCATCGTCGCCCTGGACTGCGGCTGGACCGCGGCCAACGACGACGCCCTCGACCCCAACCGTGCCGGACGGCTCCTGTCGTCCGTGCGGGTCAGTGCGAGCGAGTCGTACGAGACGGGCGCGGCCCTGGCCTCTTGGCTCTTTCAGAGTGAACTCGGCGAGGCCGGCGGCCCGCACCCCCGCTTCGTCCTGCTGCTGTGCGGCGGCGTCATCCTGCTCGCCGACCGCCAGGCCTGGAACGAGGGCCGATATCTCGCGGCGAACCTCGACGCCGCCCTGGAACGCAACGACCGCGCCCAGCAGGGCGAACTCGCTGCCATCGCTGCCCTGTTCAGCCTGGACATGCTCCGCCCCGGCGAGAACGACACCAGCCGCGCGATCGACGCCCTGCTCAAGGCCTCTGGTGACAACGCGGCCGGAGTCTCCGGCGAACTGCGCTACGGCCTGCAGCGCTCGGTCGAGATCATCGCCAACGAAGTCCTGCACCGGATGGCCGACCCGAAGAACGACGTCACCCCGGCAGAAATCGAAAGCCCCAAGATCCCCTTCGCGCGCGAGCTCACCCGCGAAGCGCTGCGCTACCTCTACCGCGTCCTGTTCCTGCTGTACGCGGAGGCCCGCCCCGAACTAGGCATCCTCCCCGCCGACGACGGGTCGTACGAGGCCGGTTACTCCATGGCCCGCCTGCGCGAACTCGTCGAGCGCGACGAGGAACTCGTCGAGGAGGAGGCCAAGAACGGCTTCCACCTCTTCCAGTCCCTCGACGTCCTGTTCAACAAGGTCAACTTCGGCCACCGCGCGTACGGCACCGAGCCCGACGATGACCAGCCCGGCGACGATGAGGAGACTCGCAAGGCCAAGGAGGCCCGCCGAAGCGAGGACCGCGGCCTGCGCTTCGAGGCCCTGCGCAGCGAACTCTTCGAGCCGACCGCCATCCGCCTCATCGGCACCGGCGTCCTGGACCCGCGCAGCGACGAGGACAACGATCCCCGCTGGCTCGACCTGTGTCTGCGCAACGAAGCCCTCCACGAGGTGCTGCGGCTGCTCACCATGAAGAAGGGCAAGCGCGGCGAACGCGGCGGCTTCATCTCCTACCGCAACCTCGGCATCAACCAACTCGGTGCTGTCTACGAGGGGTTGATGTCCTACACCGGCATCATCGCCAAGGAGGAGCTGTGCGAGGTGGCCCGAGGCGGTGACCCGGAGCAGGGTTCCTGGCTCATCCCCTCGCACAAGCAGGACCAGTACCCCGACAAGACCCTCGTCCAGTACGGCGAGGACGATGCTCGCAAGGGTCTGCGCGGTGCCAAGAAGTATGAGAAAGGCTCGTTCGTCTACCGGCTCGCCGGCCGCGACCGGGAAACCTCGGCCTCGTACTACACCCCCGAGTCGCTGACCAAGGTCACCGTCGAGCTCACCCTCAAGAACCGCCTCGACCAAGAGCGCGACGAGCACGGTGGTGCCATCAAGACTCGGGCGTCGGAGCTGCTGAAGTACAAGATCTGCGAGCCGGCGCTCGGCTCGGGCGCGTTCCTCAACGAGGCCATCAACCAGGTCGCCGATGAATACCTGCGCCGTCGCCAGGACGAACTCGGCATCACCATGCCCGCGGCCCAAGCGATCACCGAGAAGCAGAAGGTCAAGGCGTACATCGCCCTGCACAACGCTTACGGGGTCGACCTCAACGCGACGGGTGTCGAGCTGGCTGAGGTATCGCTGTGGCTCAACACGATGCACCCAGGCATGCGCGCGCCGTGGTTCGGGTTGCATCTGCGCCGCGGTAACTCGCTTATCGGCGGGCGCCGCGCGGTGTACGCGGGCGATGATGTAGCGGGCAAGGACAAGGCCTGGCTGAAGGCGAAGGGTGCTCTGGCACCAACTCCGCTGCCTTTCCTCAAGGATGGCGAACCGCAGCTGCTGCCCGACGACGCGGTGCACCAGTTTCTGTTGCCGAGCCCTGGCTGGGCCGCGGTCGCGGGCTCGAAGGAAGCCAAGGAGCTTGCCCAGGAAGGCGTTGAGCAACTCGCCGCCTGGAAGAAGGGGATCCTCCAGCGCCCCAAGCGCAGCACCGCGCACCTCAATGCGGACGGCAGTCTCAAGCTCAATCCCAAGACCAAGCAGCCGAAGCCGGAAGCATCCTCGCAGTTCACGAAGCTGCGGGATGCCGCCCGGCGGGTCGAGTTCCTGTGGGCGGCCGTGGTCAAGCGCATGGAACTCTCCGAGAAGGAGATTGCGCGTCGGATCGACCTTTGGCAGGCCGATCCGACGGATCCCGAGTACGCCTTCCTCCAGCACCCTGATCAGGCTGTGCCGAAGGAAAAGGTCCTGGAGGACCTCTTCAACGCCGTCGACACTCCGTACTGGCGACTCAAGAAGGTCATGGATGCTTGGTGCGCCCTGTGGTTCTGGCCGGTCGAGAAGGCTGGGCTGCTGGACGGGACCGACGGTGAGTACGCAGCCCGGACTGTGGTCAGCGACGCGGACGGCCTCAGCGAGGTGCTCGGCGGAGTGCCGCTGACCGGAGAGCAGCCTGGGACCGAGGCCGCTCCCGCCCCGGCGATCGTTGCCGCACCGACGCCCGCGCCGCGATTCGTCGAGGCGACAGCTCTGTTCTCGCTGGGGCCTGAGCAGACCTCCTTCGAAGATCTCGAACTGTCCGCGGACGACGACGTGGTCGTGGAAGTACGCCGGGTCGCGCCGAAGGCGGCGAAGAAGGGCCCGGTCAAGACTAAGACACCGGTACGGCGGCCGATCGTCCCTCTCAAGGATCTCGACGACTGGTTGGAGTTCTTGGAAGCGATGCTGGGCACGGCCGATGTGCCCGAGGGCACCCTCATGGACAGTTTGAAGAGCCTCGATGAACTGAAGAGCTTCGAAGAGACGCTTCCCGGGTTCATGGGGATGGACATCGACAACCCGGAGGACCGGTTTCCGTGGCTTCGGGCGGTACGCGACATCGGGGAAGAACAGGGCTTCCTACATTGGGAGCTGGAGTTCGCCCTTGTCTTTGCGCGACACGGCGGCTTCGACCTACAGGTGGGTAACCCGCCGTGGGTGCGGCCGCGTTGGAACGAATCAGGTGTACTCGCGGAGCACGAGCCGTGGTTCGAGTTGGAGGCCAAGGCGTCCACGGCAGAGAAGGAGCGTCGGCGGCGGGTGGTTCTGGAGTCCCCGGCCGCTCGTCGATACGTGCTCGGCGAACTGACGAACACCAGCGCGCAGGTCTCGGTGTTCGGCTCCCCGCAAATGTACCCGCTGCTCACGGGAACCCAGCCGGATCTGTACCGAGCGTTCATGTCCCAAGTCTGGGCGCATACTTCGGCGGACGGGACTGCCGGGATGGTGCACCCGGATACGCACTTCACGGGAGACAAGGAGGGGAGCCTCCGGGAGTCCGCGTACTGCCGACTTCGTATCCACGGCGACTTTGTCAACGCCGGACAGCGGTTCTTCCCCGAACCAGTTGGCCACACAGCTCACTTTGGCGTGCATATCTATGGGCGGCCTGCGGAGATCTGCTTCGATCATCTGTCCTGGCTCGTCTCTACGGACGCGCTGCGGCACTCCGCCCAGCACGACGGCTCGGGAGAGGTGCCAGGGATCCGGTACCGCAACGGTGAGTTCGACGAGCGGCCACACCGAGCCCGCGTCGTCCGAGTGGACACTGAGCTGCTCTCCGTCTGGCAACGTCTGCTGGACGAGGCCGACAGGCCTGTCGAGGAGGCCCGTCTGCTGTTTCCCGTCAGTACGGGGGAAGCCTCGGCGATCGAGGCTCTGGCGGACTATCCACTGCGGCTTGGCCAGGCTCCGCGGATTTCGCCGGGATACCACGAGAGCGGTGCCAAGAGGGACGACCTGATCGACTACAACCGCCCCGACCCCACCACGGGCCAGGAGTTTCAGCCGGACCGTTGGCGCCATGTGATTCTTAAAGGCACCCAACTGAGTGTCGCCACTCCGGTGTTCAAGCGTCACGACGCCAACAGCAACGATCCCTACGGTGTCGATCTCGTCGCCCTCTCGCCGGACTTCGTACCCGACACGGCGTATGTGCGTGCGGTAGGCAGAAGCCACGCGTATCTAGCTGAGCAGGACCGGTGGGTTGATCATCGGGTGCTCGCACGGCTGAGGGCGAGCGAAAGGGCGATTACTCGCGCGCGGCGGCATATCGCGCGTGTGGACCGCATCCCTGAGGAGCAGGTGGCTCCGGAGAAAATCGATGCCGTGCTGGTGGAGAGGGCGCGCCGGAGGTTTGCCACTTTTCACCGGCTCGCTTGGCGTCTGCAGATCGCCCCCAATACGGAACGGGCATTGTATGCAGCTATCATCCCGCCCGGTACTGCTCACATTGGAGGCATCTATAGCCTCGCAATGTCCGAACCGAACCACACGGCTTTGGCGGCGGGATTCTTCGCTTCGCTTCCTCTTGATTATTTTCTTCGCGCCACTGGGCGCAGCAATCTCCATCCTCAGGTAGCCAAGGCCATGCCCGCCCCCACCCCAGACCACCCCTTGGCCTCGGCCCTCCTGCTCCGGACCCTCCGTCTGAACTGCCTAACCCGCGCCTACGCCGACCTCTGGTCTGACCTGTACGACCCCTCCTGGCCGGACCACGAACACTGGGTCCGCGACTGGCCCGGCCTCCAGCGCCTGGACGACGTGACCCCGGACTGGCGCCCAGAAACGCCCCTCCGCAGCGAGCGGGCCCGCCGATCCGCCCTAGTCGAGATGGACGCCCTGGTCGCGGTCTGGCTCGGCATGGATTCCGACGCGCTCATTGCTGCGTACCGGGGCCGTTTCCCCGTCCTCCAGAAGTACGAGGCCGTGACCTGGTTCGACGCCGACGGTTGGAAGCTCGCGGGCAACGCGCGCACGATCGGGCAGCGGCAGACGAAGGAGACGTGGGCGCAGTTCGAGGCGTACCGAGCTGCTCCAGACAGCGCCCCCATTCCCGACGGTTACACGGTGCCCTTCCACAAGGCGGACCGCGAGGTGGAGATGCGCGAGGCGCACGCCGTCTTCCAGAAGCGGCTCGACGATGCGATCGCCAACGGTGAGTGGGACCCGGTCAAGCAGGAGGTGCCGAAGCCGTGAGGCCGACGCTTGAGGCGCGGGGGCTCAAGGAGAGCCTGTTGCAGTATCTGTCGACAACGTACGCGTTGACGGACGAGGGTGCGCGGGAGGCACTGCACCGGTTCCTCGGAGACGAGACAACAGGGATGTTCCGCGGGCCGTACCTGCGGATCCGTACTCCGTTCACGGCGGCCGACGACGGGTGGCGCCAACACCTGGAATGGCAGCGCGAGGGGTTCACGCCGTACGCGCACCAGGCGGTTGCGTTCGAGCGGCTGACGTCCGCGAACGGGCACACGCCGGAGCCAACCCTCGTCACTACTGGGACGGGCTCGGGCAAGACGGAATCGTTCCTCTACCCGGTGCTCGATCACTGCCGTCGGGAGCGGGAGGCGGGGAAGACCGGCGTCAAAGCGGTGTTCCTGTATCCGATGAACGCCCTCGCGACCGACCAGGCGCAGCGCATCAACGACCTGCTCACGCAGAACGACGAGGCGCTCGGCAAGCTCTGGGCGGGGCTGTACATCGGGGACCGGGCGGCAACGCAGTACGAGAAGGTGCGTACGCGGCGTTCGGACATGCAGCTGTCGCCGCCGGACATCCTGATCACCAACTACAAGATGCTGGACCTGCTGCTGCAGCGTGAGGACGATGCCCCGCTGTGGCGGGAGGCGGACATCCGGTATGTGGTGGTGGATGAGTTCCACACGTACGACGGTGCGCAGGGCACCGACGTGGCGATGCTCCTTCGACGGCTCGCGTCCGCGGTGGGCATGTCCGAGAAGGGACGCCCGCTGGGACGCATCTGCCCGGTGGCGACCTCGGCGACGCTCGCATCAGGAACAGACAAAGACGGGGTGACGCGCCTGCTGGAGGTGGCGAGCGACGTCTTCGGTACGGAGTTCACGGCGGAGTCCATCGTCGGGGAGAACCGGCTGTCGGTGGAGGAGTTCATCCCGCTGACGGACGTGAAGATGCAGGGGCTTCCCACCCCTGACGAGCTGCTGGCTCTGCCCGATCCCGCTTCTGGAGAGGAGGCGATGCTCGACCTCATCAAAGCAGTGACCACGGTCTCCGATCCGGATCCGTTCCTGCTGGGCGAGAACCTGAAACGGCATCTGTTCACCCGAGCGGTGATGCAGGCGTTGGACGGCGAAGTGAAGACCAGCCCCGAAGTACTGGACGTCATGTGGCGTGCAGGCGCGGCCGGTTGGGCGGAGGCCGTGGCCCGGCAGCCGGAGAAGGCGGCCGAGGCGCTCGCCCGGTTCGTAGCTCTGCTGTCGTACGCACGCGACCCCAAGTCGCCTCCGGGAGAGCCGCGTCCGTTCGTACACGTCGAGGTGCACCAGTGGGCCCGGTCCGTCTCCCGGCTGCTGCGTGGCGTACTGCCTTGGCCAAAGGCCGAGTTCCGCTGGGACGCGGCCGGCATGGCAGACGCCAGCGCCACGGACGGCGGCCGAACGGCGCCGGTGACGACCGCGACGTCGGGGCAGAGCGCCAACCTGTTCCTGCCAGCCATCTACTGCCGGGACTGTGGGCGGTCGGGCTGGGCGGTGTTCTCGCCGGAGAGCGATGACCACGACGTCCAGTTCGACACCTTCAAGATCCGTCGCGCCTCCCTCGGTCAGGACAAAGCTCGGGTACGGAACCTGATCGCGGCGACCGAACGGGAGGCGCGCGAGGGCTCCGGAGCAGCGCCCATGACGGCCGGCGGTAGGGGTACGAGCGCGGCATCGCAGGGCTCGGGCGGTTTGCTCATGGTGCTGGACGGCGCGCGCAAGCGGCTGCGGCTACCCGATCCGCTCAACGACTACGACAAGGACACCAAGGAGCCGCGGCTGACCGCCCGCGACTCGGCGTTCGTACTGGTCAACTTCGGGGGCACGGTGGCGAACACCGCAGCCAGGGAAGACTGGTGTGCGGCGTGCGGCGAGCGCAACGCCATCCGCTACCTGGGAACCGGGTCGGCCGCGATGGCCGCGGCGTCGATCACGCAGCTGTTCACGGGCGGGGAGCTCGACAAGAAGCTGCACGAGGACAAGACGCTGATGTTCAACGACTCGGTGCAGGATGCCGCGCACCGGGCCGGGTTCGTCGCCAACCGTTCGTACACCTTCTCGCTGCGCGCCCTGCTGGCCAAGCACCTCAGGCACGACCAGCCGACGCCGCTCAATGACCTGATCGCGGGCGTGGTCGAGGCCACCACGGATAAGGACACTCTGGCTGCGGTGGTGCCGCCGGATCTGCACGGGTACAAGGGAGTTGATCGGCTGCTGTCCGGCGAGGGTCGTGGCGGGAGTCTGCCAGTGTGGCGTCTTATCGGGCAGCGTCTCGCGTTCGAAGCGCTGATGGAGTTCGGCTTCCGATCGCGCAATGGCCGCACCCTGGAGCTGACCAGGACCGCTGCTGCGCAAGTTCGTATCGACGATGCGGCGGCCGTCGTAGCCCTCGTCAAGCGGATCCACGAGGAGTGCGTGCGCGACGGTGTCCCGCTGATCGCTCAGCACGACGCACGCTATCTGGCGTTCGTACGGATCTTCTTGGAGCGGCTGCGCACCCGGGGTGCGGTGGCCCACAAGTGGCTGAGTAAGTACGTGGACGAGGCGGGTACCAGCCGGTACTTCATCTGGGGCAAGCGGGCGCCAGGCATGCGGGCTTTCCCCAAGCGCGTCGCGGCCCCGGTGTTCCTGCTCAGCCAGCCCAAGAACGGCAGCGAGTTCGACTTCGCGACCGGGCGGTTGTCCTGGTACGAGCGGTGGGCAGGGCGCTGCCTCGGTCTCCCGCGCGAGATGGCGCCGGAGTTCTGGAATCGGCTGCTGCCAGAGCTGGCCTCGCTCGGCCTGCTCTCGGTCCGTACTCCGACTGATACCTCGGTACGGGTGTACGGCTTGAAGCCGGGCAACATCGAGGCCCAGCTGCTGGACGACGAGCAGGTACGTCACGCCTACGTGCGCTGCCCGGTGTGTTTCTGGGAGCAGACGGTCCACCCGTCCCTGCTTGACCAGTGGCACGAGCAGCCGTGCCCCTCTTACCGCTGCCGCAACGGCCGCCTGGTGGCCGGCGACCGGCCCGAGGGCCTGGGCGCGCACCACCGCGACCGCGACTACACCGACGACTACTACCGTCGTCTGTACCGCAAGGCGGGCACCTATCAGGTGGTCACCGCTGAGCACACCGGGATGCTCTCCCGTCCGGAGCGGGAGAATGTGGAGAAGGCCTTCAAGCGCCGCGAGGGCTTCAAGGACCCCAACGTCCTGTCGTGCACCCCGACACTGGAGATGGGCATCGACATCGGTGACCTCTCGGCGGTCGTGCTTGCCGCTCTGCCGCGTCGCCCTGCCAGCTACGCCCAACAGGTCGGGCGAGCGGGACGCCGTACGGGCAATGCGTTCTTGCTGACCATCCCCGACCGACGGCGCCGCGACCTGTACTTCCTGGAGCGGCCCAAGGATCTGATCGCGGGCACGATCGTGCCCCCGGGCTGCCATCTGTCAGCCATCGAGATCCTGCGCCGCCAATATCTGGCGCACTTGCTGGACCTCGCGGCCGCCGGACGGCTGGTGCGTGCGGACGGCATCGTGCTGCGCGCGCTGCCGCACAAGGCGCCTCGTCTGTTCGGGCCTTCGGGCTACCTGGTTGACCTGGTGGAGCTGGCCATCGCCCAGGGGGAGGAGCTGGCGAAGGGGTTCATGGAGTTGTTCCCCTCCGGTGTCAACGACCAGGCCAAGGCCGATCTGCGCGCGTACGCCACCCACGACCTGCGCTCCAGGGTCGAGGAGGCCGAACGGGAGTGGTTCCGCGGCCAGCGAGCGCTGCGGGCCCGGCTGCGTGAGATCGACGATGCCCACGAGGAACTACACGACTCCGATCCGGACCAGGCACGGCAGAAGGCCGAACTGGACGCCGAACGACGTGGAGTTGGCCGCCGCCTGATGAACCTGGGCGAGACATCGGCCCAGACCGCGCTGTGTGATCTGGGACTGCTGCCCAACTACGCGCTGATCGACTCCACGACCGTTCTGTCGGCGACGCTTTACGGCGAGGACGGGGTGGACGCCAAGACCGGGCAGGTGAAGTACACCTCCACCACCGACTCCTACGAGAGGCCACGGCGTATCGCCCTGGAGGAGATGGCGCCGGGCAACACCTTCTACGTCAACGGCCACAAGCATCAGATCACCGGTCTGGAGATCTCCACCGGCGGACGGCAGGAGTGGCGCACCTGGCGGGTATGCCCGGGCTGCGGATATGTGCGTACCGAGGACGCCGCCGAGGACCGGTCACCGTGCCCGCGCTGCAAGACCAGTCACATCGCGGACGACGGCTCTTGTCTGTTCCAGATCGTCGAACCAGCAACCGTGACCTCGCGGGACAAACGGGAAGACGCCCAGATCCGCGACGACAAGGATGACCGGGACCGCCGCTTCTACACGGTCGTGGACGCGGTCGACATCCCGGTGGAGACCATTGAGCCGGGCTCCTGGCGGCACGACAGCCAGACGTTCGGCGTCGACTACTGCCGCAAGGCGATGATCCGCCGGATCAACGTCGGACCCGTCCGCTACGACGCCCCGAACCGTGACGACTTCGCCGGCCACCGCGTGCGCCTGAACCCGTTCCACGTGTGCACGGCCTGCGGCGCGGCCACCGCGGACGGCCAGCCGGTCTTCGACCACGACACCGACGCACTCGACTCCCTCGCCGTCCGCAGTGGAGCACTCAAGCACCACCGTCCATGGTGCCCGCTGCGGCGCGGAAAGAAGGACGGCGTCCGGCAGGAACCGGTCCTGCTCGCCCACAAGTTGGAGACCGAAGCCCTGCGGGTCCTCATCCCCGCCGCCACCGCAGACGTCGATTCCAAGGTGCACTCGTTCAGGGCCGCACTTCGCCTCGGCGTGGACCTTCACTTCGGCGGCGACCCTCAGCACCTGGCCACCACCGTCGCCTCCATGCCGGACAACGAGAGCGGCGAGCGCCGCTGGTTCCTCGTGCTCTTCGACTCGCTGCCCGGTGGCACCGGCTACCTGGACCGGCTGACCGACCCGATCGCGTTCCGCGACACCCTGGCCAAGGCGTACGAGATGCTCAAGGAGTGCCCGTGCGCCGAGGAGCAGCGCCGGGCCTGCCACCGTTGCCTGCACCGCTACACCCCGGAGCCGTTCCAGGACATCGTCTCGCGTCAGGCCGCGCTGACGATGCTGGAGTCCCTGCTGTTCAAGCAGGACGGCTCGGACGGCTGGGAGTGGAGCGAGGTCGACCACACCGGACTGGTCGGCCTGGATGCCCAGGTCGAATCCGACCTGGAAGCCCGCTTCCTGGCGGCCCTGCGCGACTGGGTGAAGGTCACCGACGACGCCTCCCTTGACGAAGACGGTCATGCGAGCGGGCATCTGCGCTTCACCAACGGTCCCGGGGTCATGCACTGGCGGCTGACTGCGCAGCAGCAACTCCGAGGCACTGTCACCGACTTCACCTTCATGCGCATCGACGGGCCGACCCAGAGCGTCAAGGTCTACCTCGAGGGCTTCCGCTTCCACGCGAGCCGCGAGCACAACCAGATCGCCACCGACGCGGCGAAGCGCACTCTCCTGCGAGCCGAAGGAGAGACCGTCTTCCAGATCACCTGGGCGGACATCGATCTCTTCGAGAAGCGCCCCACCCGTACACAGCCCGTATGGCCGCCGTACCGGGGCACGGCTCAGGAACAGGCTAAGACCGCGTACGAGCAGTACGGCGGCCAGCGCGCCCACTTCGCCGATGCTGTCTTCGCCAACCCCATCGACACCTTGATCGCCTACCTGCGTGATCCGGATGCCGACCGCTGGGCCCGCCGGGCCCGCGCTCTGGTCACCGGGCTGACGGCCCAGCCAGGCACGGCCCCGGTTGCCGCGGCCGGACGCCGCAGCGAACTCGTGGCAGCCCTGCGCGGCCAACTGGCCACCTTCTCCGCCACCGAGCGCCACGACAAGCCGGTCGTAGCGGATGCCGCCGGCATCGGGCCCGTCCATGTCTTCCGCACGCAGGACGAGACCGGGCTGCCGATCGTGTTCGCCCTGGACGCCGCCGACCCCGAGGCCCTGAAGTGGACCGCGCTCGCCGTGCTCGACGACTCCGAAGCCGTGCTGGACACGGATGAGCACAAGGAACGCTGGCGGTCCTGGCTGTATTGGACCAACCTCACCCAGTTCCTGTCTCTGGCCGGCGGTGACGGCGTCCAGCTCGCCACCAGCAAGGCCGCGGACTTCGAGGTTGAAGTCCTCGCGGTCTGCGGCGGGCTCGGCGAACTCGACTCGCTGATCGGCGCCCTCGCCCCTGTTGTGTCCGAGGCTCCCGCGGCCGTGGTTAAGCCCGTCGACCCGGACCCCGGGCACCACTCGGCCGCTGAAGCCGCCGTTGCCCAGGCGCTCCGCGACGCCGTCTGGGACGAGGACATCCTGGAGATCCTGCGCGAAGACACCGACGAGGCACCGGACTTGCTCCGCCTCGCCGAGACACTTGCCGACCGCGGCAAGCAGGCACCCGTCTTCGGCTACGAACTGGGCACCAGCCGCTGGCAGGCCGACTTCGCCTGGCACACCTCCGCCCTCAAGATCGCCGTTGTCTCCGCCCACCAGGGTGACGACGATCCCGAGGCCCAGCGCCGCGACGCCGCGTATGCCGAGGATGGCTGGGCCGTGCGTACCGCCGCCGAATGGCTCGCCCACCTCGACGAACTGCTCGACCAGCTCCCCGACACGGAAGAAGGCACGCTCCGATGACCGCCCGGCTCAGCCTGTACCGCAAAGCCGAACAGGAGCTGTACAAGCTCGACCGCTCGGTCAAGGCCCAGTTCTACGACTTCTGCCACAACTTCCGGAACAACCCCGATCTCCCGGGTCTCAGGAAGAAGAAGCTCAAGGGCGACTCCCGTATCTGGTCGGCTCGCGTCAACCAGGACTATCGGGCCCTGCTCACCCCCACCGGTGTCGACGCAGACGGCGCCGAGAGCTGGCTGGTCATCGCCGTCCGGCACCGCAAGGACGTCTACGAAGAGCTTCAGGTCGCTGTCAACCGCGTCACCGGCGAGATCGAGTTCGTCGACCTCGCCGTCGTCGGCGACAGCGCTCTCCGCAGGGTCGGCATCACCCTCACTCCGGCCGAGCCGGAGGAGCAGGCCTCCAAGCCCGAGACTGTCCCTGAGCCCGAGCCTGCGGCGCCGGCGCTGCTCTCCGCGTACGACGCAGGGCAACTGCAGGGTCTCGGCGTCGCCGAGCAGCTGATCGACCTGGCGCTTACGGTGACCACCAGCGCTGAGCTCGACCAACTCGTCGAGAGCGCCCCGCTGTTGTCGAAGGACATCCTGTACGGCCTCGCCGCCGGGATGGACATCGACGAAGTCCGCAATGAGATCACCGCACCGGTCAAACTCGACCAGCAGCCCGACCCCGACGACTTCGCTACAGCGTTCTCCCGTACCAAGGTCACCACAGTCGACGACGCAGTCCGCGCAGTCATCGAGGAAGGCGACTTCCGCGCGTGGAAGGTCTTCCTCCACCCCACGCAAGAACGCATCGTCCACCGCCACTACAACGGCCCTGCCCGCGTCTCCGGCGGTCCCGGCACCGGCAAGACGATCGTCGCCCTGCACCGGGTCAAGCACCTCGCTGAGCAGCTGCCCCCCGGGCACAACAAGCCGATCCTGCTGACCACCTTCACCAAGAACCTCACTACCGACCTGCGCCTGCGGCTCGCCTCCCTCGTTGAACCGGAGCTGCTGGCCCGCGTCGACATCGCCCACATCGACCAGCTCGCCGCTCGCGTCCTGGGCGAGAACACCGCCCCCGGACGTGGCAAGCAGCGCGTCTACGACCACGTGGCCTTGAACGAGATGCGCCAACTGCTGGCCGAACTCGACGACCGACGCTGGGAGCCGGAGTTCCTCCTCGAGGAGTGGGAGCAGGTGATCCTCGGCCAGTCGGTCCCCACCCGCTCCGACTACTTCAAGGCCCGGCGCGCCGGCCGGGGCCGCGCGCTGACCCGCCCTGAGCGCAACCACATCTGGAAGCTCATCGAGCAGTTCACCGCCCGCCTCGACAAGCTCGGCGTCGAGACGTGGGGCCAGGCCGCCGAACGCGCCGCCCGCTTCGAGATCGAGCGCGCCGCGAAGATCAGGGCCCGCCGCGAGTACAAGGAAGAGATCGGTGGCAAGGACCTCATCCACCGCGATGACAGCTCCGGCATGCGCTACATCGGATACCGCTACCGGCACATTGTCGTCGACGAGGCCCAGGACCTGCGCCCCGCGCACTGGAAGATGCTGCGGGCCATGGCCGACCCTGACCAGCCCAACGACATGTTCGTCGCGGGCGACACCCACCAGCGCATCTACGACCACCAGGTCGCTCTCGGCGCCCTCGGCGTCAACATCCGAGGCCGTGCCTCACGGCTGACCCTGAGCTACCGCACGACGAAGGAGATCCTCGCCGAGGCCCTCCGCGTCGTTGACCCCAAGAGCAAGAACGAGAAGGTCACGTACGACGACCTCGACGACGGCACCGACACGCTCGCCGGATACCGTTCCGTCCTCCACGGTCCCAAGCCCGACTTCAATCGGTACGACACCTGGGACGACGAACTCGCCGGACTCGCCACGACCTTGAGCACGTGGCGCGAGGAACTCTCCACCGACGAAAAGGGCGCCTCCCTCGACCCCAGCGGCCGCATCGCCGTGTGCGTGGCCGACCGCGACATGGTCAGCCAGACCATGTATTACCTGGCTACCAAGGCGGGCATCACCTGCGCCGAACTAACGAAGGACGGCCCCAAGGGCGACGGCGAAGTTCACGTCGGCACCATGCACCGCTTCAAGGGACTCGAGTACCAGCGCCTCGCCATCGTCGGCGCCAGCGACGGCATCATCCCGCGCACCAGCGTCATCGAGCGCTACCGCACCGAAGACCCGCCTCGCTACGAACGCGAGCAGCGCAAGGCTCGCTCCCTGCTGTTCGTCGCCACGACCCGGGCCCGCGACGCCTTGAACATCAGCTGGCACGACAAGCCCAGCCCGTACCTGCCGATCTGACACGCTGTATGGCACTCCCGGGCCGGAGTACCTACGGGGCCCCAGTCCGGGACAGAGAACTTGCCTCATAGCGCAGCTGGTAAGCGCGTACGCCCGTTCCGTTCATGCGGTAGAGCGTGATCGCCGACAGGAATTGCTTCTTGACCTCCGCGGTGCGGTGGCGCTCCTTCTCCCCGATGCCGCTGATCCACTCCTCGATGTGCTCTGGAAGCTTGAAGGCCAGTTCATAGGCGCCGACCGCGTCTGCGGGTGAGAGCGTCCATTCCGCCGTGGCTCCCACGCCCCGTCGCCTGATCCGCACCGTATGGTCGGGCTTGGCCTCCGCGTACTCCAGGAACCCTCGGTGATCATCGGCGGCGAGCGGCAGGATGAATGGTGCGGCTGGGAAACCGAGGAGCAGCTCCGCGTCGCTGTGCTGCCGGAGCACCGTGGCGAAGTCCTCAATCACGGTGCCGCCGGCCTGCTTGAACTTCCCCTCGGGGATGGAAACGGGTGGCAGCTCCAGCGGGGATGTCCCCAGCGCCTTCCGCAGCTCGGAGCGCATCCAATTCAGCGGGAACGGGGCCGACTTCGGCAGATGCTGCTGCGCCGTGCACAGACTCGTCGCCGTAGCTCCGATGTGGCCAAGCAGCCAGGCGAAGGAGGCACCCGACAGATCCACGAGAGAGATCTGGTGGGCGAGCGCGTACTTCTGGGCGTCGGCGGTGAACCCACTCGCGGAGAACAACGCGTACGAGTACTTGTACCGCTGCCGGGGCCGCGTCCCGGTGCCCGTCATGAAGTTCTCGTTCACGTCGTGCACAACACCGTGGGCGTTCCGGACGACCTCCAACTCGCAGCGTGTCTGGTAGTACTTGGCTTCCAGAAACAGCCGCACCGGCATGGAGAACGCCGGGGTGAAGGCGAACTCTCCGAGAACGTCGACCTGGTGGAGCGCGCCCCGCCCTCGGACCCGTAGAGTCTGGCCCTCCGTCACCAACTCCACCGGATCCTGATCTTCGTGGACGAGAAGCCGGTAGCCGCTGCAGCGCAGCAGCCAGGCCAGCGACTCTTCGAGTAAGTAGCCACGCAACGACGAGTCCTTGAGCATTGTTGCCGCCCCCATCTACGAGCTGGTCACACAGCCGAAGGCGATCATCTCACCGACCAATGCACTGCCGAAGCAACTGCTCCTCAACGATCAACTTAGGGCCTGTGATCCACTCGGTCGCTCTCGCACCGCCGCAGCCCTACCCAGCAAATCGATACGCTTGAGTGTGTGGACTCTGATGAACTGCAGCCCTTCGCGGCTGAGTTGATGGCTTGGTTCGCCGACGTACGCGCGCCCGGGTCGGCTGGATCGTACGTGGGGGATTGGCGGCCGCTGAGTGCTCTTGCCAGCTGGTCACGGGTCACCGCCAGTGTCGTTGCGCTTGCGCCTGAGGAACGGCGTCCCGATCTCTATTCCAAGGATCATCGTCTTCGTAACGAGATGCTGTTGGGGCTGAGTGGGTTGGGGCTCATCGCCGATGCCGTCGCGCGCGGCCAGGACGTCGATCTGGACCGGGCGGTGGCGGAGTTCGGTAGGTTCTGTCGTGCCTCGCTGCCTTCCTCGGAGGACTGGCTGCTTCTCGACGGGGAGATCCCAGCTGGCACGCGGATTGAGATCGGCGAGTATGTGCTGGAAGCGCTTTCGGATGAGGAGACGAAGCAGCTGCTGCCGCCCATGTACGCCGTGATGCCGTCAGCTCCTGCCAGCTGGCAGAACGTGTCCGTCCTCAAGGGCGCTCCGTTTCTTCGGCGGGTGGTCCCGGATCGGCCCCTGCTCAGCGGTCACCGGTTTCCACTTCTGGAGATGCCGTCATGTCCCGAACTCCACCACTGGCGTCCGCTACTGCCCATGCTGCTGTGGAGCGATGATGTCATCAGGATGAATGCCTGGTTCATCGTCGAGCCGAGACGGTGCGCGGATCTGTACGCCGGCTCTGTGCCGGTGGTCCCGGACATCTATTCCGCCGGCGACGGCCAGGAGATCGAGTACGAACGGCGAGAGACGGGGCTGTGGCGGCTGACGGGTCGGGACATTTCCCGGCTCGGCGTTTTCTGCGCGGCCGTCGACGGCTTGATCGGCGCGGTGCTCGAGGGCGCCGACGGGAGGAACAAGAAAGCCAAGACTCGGGCACGGCGCCTGCAGCGCGCCGCCGAGCACCTCCTGCGGGCCGCCCACCGCACCTACGGCAATGATTTCGTGTGGGAGGAGGACGCAGACGAGGTCACGCTGCACTACGTGATCGCCATGGAAGCGCTTCTGGCGGACGAAGGGCAAACCGATCTCAGCCGCAAGGTGAAGCAGCGGGCCGCGGCTTTGTGGATGACCGATCCGCTGCGCCTTGAGGTCGCCGAGGTGGTTGGCAGGGCGTACACGCGCCGCTCGAAGTACGCCCACGGAGACGACACGCGTGACATCGATGCGAAGGAGCTGGAGATGCTGCGCCGCGTCGCGCACGGCGTCATGCTGCGTTGGCTGGTCACCACAGTGCCGACCGGGCTGGATCTGCCGCTGGAGTTGGACAAGACCTTGCTGGCAGACACCGCCCGCGCTGCCGTGGTGATGAAGCCGTTGCGCGCGTTCTTCGACGCGGCTTCTCCTGCCCTGCTGCCCTCGGATGCACAGCTGCTTCGAGCCACGTAGGGGCAGTCAGTGTGCCCCTACGGTTACGGCCTCGCGGCAGTCTGCTTGGCCTGCTTTCCGGCGCGGACCAGTGCGATGGCACGCGCCCGGAACTCTTGAGGATAGGGGCGAGGCATGACTGCCAGCCTTCCGCGAAGGGCTGTCAGGTAGCCACCAGAATTGGAACCCGAGACATGGGGCAGGTCAAACCTGTCACCCAACCTTGCAGCAGACCCGACCCTGGTGACCGCAGTAGCGGGAAGCGGTGCAAAGCCAGCAGTCGAGGGTCGGCGTGGCGCCTCAGTCACCGCTACATGCCACTATGACGCGTCACATGAGGAGATGGGGGGCGACGATAGTCATGAGGTACGGCCAGAGGCAGGCGGACAAGCTCGATGAGACGATGCTCGAACTGCTGCTGCCGATAAGCGCGGTGGAGTCACTGGGGCAGTGGCTAGCCGACCCGGAGCGCGGCCAGCGGTACGCGAACGGAAGTGGCCCTCACACCATCCCGTACGCGCCATCCACCTGGATGGCCGTAACACCCTGGCCCACCGCCTTCGCCGACCGGGCGGCGGCCGATTCGGCCTCGGTGAGCCGAGCCGAAGTCGTGGCCGCGGTCCGGGCCGCGGAGCAGTCCGAGAGCTGGGCAGAGGCGTTCGTGGCCACGCAGGTGTGGGGCTACGGTGTTACGGGCTACGGCCCGTACCGCACTCGTCAGGTGCTCGCCCAGCCCAGCGCTGAGGCCGTCCTCACCGAGGCGGTGTCCCTGCTCGTCGACGAGGGCGCGGTCGCAGCCTACGAGGTGCTGCACACTCTCGATGGCCTCGGGCCGGCGTTCCTCACCAAATTCCTTTACTTCGCGGGCCAGGCGCTGCCAGACGTGAAGGGCCCGCGTCCCCTGATCCTCGACAGCGTGCTCGCCGGGGTCCTGCGCAGGCACGCCACGAAGGTTGGACGTGCGGTTGGCTACGAGTGGTCCGAGGCGATCGCCAAGTGGATCTGGCGCGACAGCGGCTGGAGCTCCCACCGTTACGACGTCTACCTCCGGTGGATGTACGCCGCCAACGAGCGACTCGCGGCCGCGTCGATCGACTGGCCCGCAGCCCCAGACGTGCTTGAGCTGGCCCTCTTCAGCGCCGTTTGGGACCTGGAATAGCCGTATCGCCGGTGTTCACCTTCTGAGGCCCGCTTGGTTCAGGTGCTTGCCCATGGCCGCAGCCAAGTCCCGAGGCCTCGAACGTCAGCAGACGATGACCGTCCACCTTGGAGATGGTCCCGCCAGGTGGTGTAGGCGATCAATCGCCGGAACCCGCAGATCGGGGCCGTGGCTATGTCGGGGTAGGCGTCCGGCCCGCCTCAGCAGGACGCCTGGCGGGCTGCCGCGCGGGGACGGCTGCACCGACGTCCGGCCGAGCCGCACGGATCGCCGCGACCAACGGGTACAGGTGCGGATTGAACATGGGCCGATACTTCGTGGGCGGCGACTGCATCAACACGAACCGCGCTTGCCGGTCACCGACGGGGACGTGGGACGCCGCCGTCACCGCCGCTCCTCGGACGTTGCTAGGCCACTTCGACGACAACTCTCCGCAAAGGCTGACGGGTACTCAGACATATCTGACGCACCGTCAACCATTCAAGATCATCTTGCACGTGCGTTGCACAAGGCGCTGAAAAACAACAGTGATCAATGAAGGGTTGTGAAGGTGAGTACTTGCAGGTCAGCTGGCATGTTGAGGTGTCGTGCCCCTTGCCTCCAAGGGGCACGACATTGCGCCGGATCAGATGTCCCGGAAGATCTCGATCTGCGCGCCCACCGAGTTCAGACGCTCCGCAAGGTCCTCGTAACCTCGGTTGATGACATAGACATTGCGGAGTACGGACGTACCCTCCGCCGCCATCATCGCCAACAGCACGACCACGGCCGGCCGCAGCGCCGGCGGGCACATCATCTCGGCCGCGCGCCAGCGGGTCGGGCCCTCGACCAGGACGCGGTGGGGGTCGAGGAGTTGGAGCCGGCCGCCGAGGCGGTTGAGGTCCGTGAGGTAGATGGCGCGGTTGTCGTAGACCCAGTCGTGGATCAGGGTCTGGCCCTGGGCCACCGCCGCGATGGCCGCGAAGAACGGCACATTGTCGATGTTCAGCCCGGGGAACGGCATCGGGTGGATCTTGTCGATCGGCGCTTCCAGCTTGGACGGCCGTACCGTCAGATCCACCAGCCGCGTACGGCCGTTGTCGGCGGAGTACTCGGTGGTGCGGTCGTGGTCGAGCCCCATCTCCTCCAGCACCGCGAGCTCGATCTCCAGGAACTCGATCGGGACCCGGCGGATCGTCAGCTGGGACTCGGTGACCACGGCGGCGGCGATCAGGCTCATCGCCTCTACCGGGTCCTCGGAGGGGGAGTAGTCGACGTCCACATCGATGGACGGCACTCCGTGCACGGTCAGGGTGGTCGAGCCGATGCCGTCGACCCGGACGCCCAGCGCTTCGAGGAAGAAGCACAGGTCCTGGACCATGTAGTTCGACGAGGCGTTGCGGATGACGGTGGTGCCGTCATGGCGGGCGGCGGCCAGCAGGGCGTTCTCGGTGACGGTGTCACCGCGCTCGGTCAGTACGATCGGGCGGTCCGGCGAGATCGTGTGGTCCACCTGGGCGTGGTAGAGGCCCTCGGTCGCGGCGATGTCCAGACCGAACCGGCGCAGCGCGATCATATGCGGCTCGATCGTGCGCGTACCGAGGTCGCAGCCGCCCGCGTACGGCAGCCGGAAGGTGTCCATCCGGTGCAGCAGCGGGCCGAGGAACATGATGATGGAGCGGGTGCGGCGGGCCGCCTCCGCGTCGATCGCCTCCATGTCCAGCTCGGCGGGCGGCACGATCTCCAGGTCCACGCCGTCGTTGATCCAGCGGGTCCGTACGCCGATGGAGTTGAGCACCTCCAGGAGCCGGAACACCTCCTCGATGCGCGCGACCCGGCGCAGCACCGTGCGCCCCTTGTTGAGCAGAGAGCCGCAGAGCAGTGCCACGCACGCGTTCTTGCTCGTCTTGACGTCGATGGAGCCGGAGAGCCGGCGTCCGCCGACCACCCGCAGATGCATGGGCCCGGCATAGCCGAGGGACACGATCTCACTGTCGAGCGCCTCACCGATGCGCGCGATCATCTCAAGGCTGATGTTCTGGTTACCGCGCTCGATGCGGTTCACGGCGCTCTGGCTGGTGGCCAGAGCTTCGGCAAGCTGGCTCTGCGTCCAGCCACGATGCTGACGCGCGTCACGGATGAGCTTGCCGATGCGTTCGAGGTAGTCGTCTGCCATAGGGGAAGATTATCTCAGGTGTGAGATAAGCGCCTGTTGGGGTGCGCTCCCCGGGTGACAGCCACCCGGGGAGTCTCCGGGGGCGGTGCTCCGTGGAACGGTCCGAGGGCGGCCACCCACGCTCCGATGGTGGGAGCCCGGGGCCGCCCCGGCAACCGTAGCGCCGCCGTACGGGTCAGGGCGGCTGACGTACCATCAGGCGCGCTGCAGCCCCGGCCGTCCCGCCTCGGTGAGATAGGAGATACGGGTCGACACGGGCGCACCGGGCCGGGTGACGTAGGGGAGCACCTTGAAGTCGGCCCGGCAGAACTCCCGGGTGGCCGTGCAGCGGACATAGCCGCGCTGGTAGTTGGTGAACTCGATATGCGAGTTGGCCGCGAGCAGGCTCGCCCCCGAGGGGTCCAGGTCCATGCCGTCCATCTTGGTGGAGATGGAGGTGCCGACGAATTCGACGCCGACCGTGTCGGAGTCGGGATCGTCGAAGTTCCGCTTGAGGTTGGCGGCGAGATGGCGGTGCATGTCGCCGGTGAGCACCACCGGGTTGCTCACCCGACGCGCGGCGATCTGGTCGAACAGCCGCTGCCGCGAGGACGCGTATCCGTCCCAGAAGTCCATCACGAACGACTGGCCGGGGCCGGGGTCGGTGTCGACCTGGTTCATCGGGATCTGCTGGGGGATGAAGTTCCAGGTCGTCCCGGAGCGGCCGAGGCTGTTGTAGAGCCAGCTCTCCTGCTCGGCGCCGAGGATGGTGCGGTCGGGGTCGAGGCGCTCGTCGCAGCCGCTCTTCGTACCGTCACCGCAGGGCTGGTCGTCACGGAACAGCCGGGTGTCAAGGATATGGAACGAGGCCATCCGCCCGTAGCCCAGCTTGCGGTACAGCCGGGCCTCGAAGCCCCTCGGCTTGTTGGGCAGGCGCAGCGGCAGGTGTTCGTAGTACGCCTGGAACGCGGCCGCGGCGCGCTGGCGGAAGACCGCGGGGTCCTGGTCGGGCTCGTTGTCGAGCTTGGAGTGGTCGCCCGCCCAGTTGTCCTCCACCTCGTGGTCGTCCCAGACGACGGCGAACGGATGGGCCTGGTGGGCGGCGATCAGATCCGGGTCGAAGCGGTGCAGCGCGTGCCGGTTGCGGTACTGGGCGAGGTCCATCGGCTCGGGGCGCAGCTCGGCGGCGACGGGGACCTGACGCACCCCGCCCATCGCGTCGATGGGGTTCTCGTAGATGTAGTCGCCGAGATGCAGGATGAGATCGATGTCCTCCTGCGCGAGATGGCGATAGGCGGTGTAGAAGCCCTCGAACCACGCCTGGCAGGAGACGAAGGCGAAGTTCAGCTCCCTGGGCCGGCTGTGCGGCGAGGGCGCGGTACGGGTGCGGCCGACGGGGCTGATCACACCGCCCGCGCTGAACCGGTAGTAGTACTGCCGACCGGACTGAAGGCCCGTCAGTTCGACATGGACCGAGTGGGCGAGCTCCGCCACCGCCTTGGTCCGTCCCCGGCGTACGACACGCCGGAAGCGTTCGTCCTCGGCGACCTCCCACAGGACCGTGACCGGGAGGGGCGGCATGCCGCCGTTGCCATCGGGGGCGAGGGGGTGAGGCGCGAGGCGGGTCCACAGGACGAATCCGTCCGGCCAGGGGTCGCCGGACGCGACCCCCAGGGTGAAGGGGTCCTCAGTGAATCGCTCGGCGGCCGCGGCCCGGCCGGCCGACAGGTTGCCGGCGGCGAACGCCAACGCGAGCGTTCCCGAGGCGCCGAGCATCGCGCGTCGCCCCAACCCTCTGGATCTGTCGATCCCACTGTTCAGTGGCATGGATGCTGGTCCGTTCCGTCGTGCGGGATCCCGCCCGAGCCGAGGTACTCGAAGGGGTATCGGCGCTTGATTTAACGTCCGTTCGTGTTGTAATCACACGGTGAATATCACATGAGAATCACGGGGTACAAGAGCACCCGCTGTGGGGGCTACAACGCTTGTCGTAGGCGACTGTAAGCGGCTCCTCAGCGAAGATCGATCGCGGCATGAGATGGCCAACGCGCACCCCGGTAACACTCTTGACACCTCTCGTGGGGGGCTCATAGTCTCCACGCCACAGAATTCACGTTAGATTTCACATTCGAAGATGGTCGTCTTCACGCCGTGCAAGTGACGACGAGCGGACGAACTGACGAACAGTCGACGCTGACGCGCCGCTCCCGGCGCGAAGGAAGGACGTGCTCGTGTCCCTGCGGCCCTACGCCCTGCGATGCGACCACCGCGCCACCCCGCTGGGCATCGACGAGGCCGCGCCCCTGCTCTCCTGGCGGCTCGCGTCCGCGCACCGGGGCGACGCGCCCCTCGCGTACCGCGTGCGGGTCGCCGACCGGGCCGAGGACTTGGACGAGGGAGGCCAACCCCTCTGGGACACCGGCCGGATCGAGGACCCCGACGCGATCGGCGCCGTCTACGCGGGACCCGCGCTGAAGTCCCGTACGCGCTACCACTGGCGGGTCGCCGTCTGGCCGGCCGAGCGGCCCGAACCCCCGGCCGAGCGGCCCGGCCCCAACGGTCCCGATCCCAACAGTCCCGACCCCAACGGGACGGAGGCCAGGACCGGTTCGGCCGCCGCCGTCGAGGCGACATCCTGGTTCGAGACCGCGTTCCATGGCACGGACGAGTGGCGTGCCTCGTGGATCGGCCACGATCCCCGCCCGATCCCGGTCATGGACGCGCCGACCGAGGGCGAACGCGCCCTGGACGACCACGGTCTCGCCCCCTGCCCCTTGCTCCGGCGCGTCTTCACCGGCCCCGAGGCCGTCCGCGCCCGGCTCTATGTCAGCGCGCGCGGTCTGTACGAGGTCCGCCTCAACGGCACCCGGGTCGGCGACGCGGAACTCGCGCCCGGCTGGACCGACTACACCCGTCGCGTGCAGTACCAGACGTACGACGTGACCGAACTGGTCCGCGACGGCGAGAACGTCCTCGCCGCGACCGTCGCCGACGGCTGGTGGAGCGGTTTCGTCGGCTTCGAGCCCCGCAGGGCCGGCGCCCACTACGGCGCGTTCCCGCAGTTCCTGGCGGAGCTTCATATCGAGGACGCCGACGGCCGTACCACCACGGTCGTCACCGACGACACCTGGCGTACCCACACCGGCGCGATCCGGCACGCCGATCTGCTCATGGGGGAGTGCCATGATCTGCGGCACGCCGCAGACGGCTGGGAACTGCCCGGCTTCGACGACACGGAGTGGTCACCGGCGCTGATCACGGACACCGACCATCGTCTGCTCGTGGCGTCCGTCGACGAACCGGTACGTGCCACGACCGCCTTGCGCCCCCGCTCGATCACCCGCGTCCCCCGCCAGGAGGGCGAAGGAGAACGGGGCGAAGGAGAACGGGGCGAAGGGGAGCGGGGCGACGGGGAGCGGGGCGACGCCGGACACGACACCCATATCGTCGACTTCGGCCAGAACCTCGCCGGCCGGGTGCGGCTCCGCGTCGCCGGACTCGCCGCCGGCGCGCGGGTGGTCGTACGCCATGCCGAGGCGCTGGACGAGACGGGCCGCCTCTACACCGCGAACCTGCGCACCGCCGCCGCCACCGACGTACTGATCGGTGACGGCCGTGAACATGTCGTCTTCGAGCCGCGCTTCACGTACCACGGGTTCCGTTTCGTGGAGATCAGCGGAATCCCGCGGCTGTACGACTCCGATGTCGTCGCCGTGGCGCTGCACAGCGACACACCATGGTCCGGCGCGTTCGACTGCTCCGACCCCGAGATCCGCCGGCTCCACGACTGTGTGGTCTGGGGACAGCGCTCGAACTTCGTCAGTGTGCCCACGGACTGCCCGCAGCGCGACGAACGGCTCGGCTGGCTCGCCGACGCGCAGGTCTTCCTGCCGACCGCCGCGCTCAACGCCGATGTCGCCGCGTTCTTCACCAAGTGGCTCCGCGACATCGAGGACGCCCGTACCCCCGAGGGCGGGTTCACCAATGTCGCGCCGCGTCTCATCGGCGTCGCCGACGAGGGCGCCCCCGGCTGGGGCGACGCGGGTGTGCTCATCCCCTGGCATCTGTACCGCACCTACGACGACCCGCGCTTCCTGGCCCGCGCGCTGCCCGCCATGCGCGCCTGGGTCGATCTGATCCACCGTCACAACCCCGACCTGATCTGGCGCCGCCATGTCGGTCCGCACTTCTCCGACTGGCTCGCCCCCGGGGTCCCGACCCCGCGCGAGGTCATCGCCACCGCCTACTTCGCGCACAGCACGACCCTGACGGCGAGCACCGCCGAGGTGCTGGCGCTCCCGGATGCGGCGCGGGACTGTCACCGGCTGGCCGCCGACATCCGTACCGCCTTCAATGAACAGTTCGTGACGACCGACAAGGACGCGGCAGGCGAGCCCACCGTACGGATCGCCGGCGACACCCAGACCGGCTATCTCGTCGCCCTCGCCTTCGGCCTGCTGCCCGAGGACGCCACCGGCCCCGCCGCCCGGCGGCTCGCCGAACTCATCGAGACGGCAGGACCCGCCCTCCAGACCGGCTTCCTCGGTGTCGCGCTCGCCGCGCCCGTGCTGGACGCGTACGGCCGCGCGGACCTGGCGCACGCGCTGCTGCGCCGTACCGAGGTGCCGTCCTGGCTGTTCCCGCTGCGCCACGGCGCCACCACCATCTGGGAACGCTGGGACGGCTGGACACCCGGTACGGGGTTCCGCGCCCCCTCGATGAACTCCTTCAACCACTACGCGCTCGGCTCGATCGGCGAATGGCTCTACCGGGGCGTCGCCGGACTCGACCAGCGCCCGGACTCCACCGGATACCGGCGGCTGCTGATCCGGCCCCGGCCCGGCGAACTCAGCCACGCGAGCGCGGGTTACGAATCGGCCCGGGGCACCGTCACGGTGCGCTGGGAACGCCACGACCGCACCATCGGCCTGCGCGTCCAGGTGCCACCGGGCGCGAGCGCCGAGGTGCATGTGCCCACCGACGACCACGACTCGGTCCGCGAGTCGGGCGCGGTACCGGTGGACGGCGAGCACCTGACGCTCCTCGCGACCGCCCCCGTCGCCCACACCGACACCCACACAGGCACCGACACCGGCACCGGCACCGGCCACTCGGTCTACCGCGTCGGCTCGGGCGTCTACCGCTTCACCGCGTCGTACCCCTCGCGTCCCCCGTACCCCTCGCGTCCCACGGGCGGGTACCCGACGGCGCCCGTCGCGAGCCCCGCGCCCCGACGTGCTCCAAGCCCGGCGGCGTCGCTCGCCGGATCCCACGAGGAGGACACACCATGACCACCGGTTCCCGCAGCCTGTCGGAGTCTGTCCCGGGCACGGTCGGCCGGCGGGGGTTCCTGCGCGCCGGCGGCGCAGTCGCGGCCCTGGCCGCGCTTCCCCCGCTGCTCACCGCGTGCTCCGGCTCCGGCGGCTCGGGCAAGGTACGTGTCGTCGGCGTCGCCGACCAGCAGAAGCCCATCGAGGAACTGCTCGCGCTCTACCGCGAGAGCCACCCCGATGCCGCCTTCTCCACGTCCTTCGCCCCCACCGACCAGGTGCAGACGGTCGTACGCACCCAGCTCGCCGGCGGCAACGCCCCCGATGTGCATGTGCTGTTCCCCGGCAGTGGCAGCGCGATGTCCATGGTCGAGCTGGCCAAGGCCGGACTCCTCACCGACCTCGGCGAACAGCGGTGGACCCGGCGCATCCCCAAGAACTTCGACCCCGCCTACCGCCACGACGGCAAGACCTATCTGTACTCCGCGGGCAGCAGTGTCATCGGCGCCATCTACAACAAGAAGGCCTTCGCCACGGCGGGCGTCCAGCCGCCCAGGACATGGAGCGAACTGCTCGATGTCTGCGCCAGGCTCAAGGCCAAGGGCATAGTGCCCATCGCGCTCGGCGCCCAGACCCCCTGGGTCACCCAGCTGATCAGCTACGCGCTGGTCCCCAACGCCGTCTACGCCAAGACCCCGGGCTTCGACGCCGACATGGCCGCCGGCCGCGCGAAGTTCGTCGGCTCCGGCTGGGCCGACGCCATGGGCAAGTACCAGGAGCTCCAGCGCAAGGGCTTCTTCAACGACAACCCCAACGGCACCACCTACGAGCAGCAGACCTCGCTGGTCGCGAGCGGGAAGGCCGCCATGGCCGTCCAGGTCTCGGCCGTACTCGCCAACTTCCGGCAGGCCACCTCCACCCCCGACGACCTGGGCATGTTCCCCTTCCCCGGCGGTGACAACGCCGCCGAGCCATGGATTCCGGCGGGCATCGTCGTCGGCCTCGGCGTCGCCGCGCACGCCAAGAACCCGGCCGAGGCGAAGGCGTTCATCGAATTCCTGGGACAGCAACAGAACATCAACCGCTGGGCGACGGCCGTCTCGGCGATCCCCTTCACCCGCGACGCCACCACCAAGATCGATCCCGCCCTCGCCGACTTCCTGCCCATCATCGACGCCAACCGCGCCGTCCCCTTCATGGACCAGAGCTGGCCCAACGCCGAGGTCCAGCCCGCCCACTTCGCCGCCGTGCAGGAACTGCTCGCGGGGAAGACGGATGTCGCGGGCGCGCTGGGGAAGATGGACCAGGCGTACGGGAAGGCCTCGTGAACTCCCTGCCGGACACGGCTGCTTCCGATGCCTCCGACCATGAGCGATCCGGCGTGGTGGCCGGCGCGGCGCCCGCGAAGGGCGGCGCGCCCGCTCCGGCGGGACGGACCCGGCGCCCTCGCGACGCCACCCTCCCGCCCTGGGCCTTCGTCGTCCCCGCGCTCCTCGTGTACGCCGTCGTCGTCCTCTATCCGAGCCTCGCCGGGGTGGTGTACGCCTTCACCGACTGGTCCGGCGTCGGCGACTTCGCCTTCGTCGGCCTGGACAACTTCCGTACCCTGCTGGACGACGACCGCGCCCTGGAGTCCGTCAGCAACACCCTGCTGCTCACGCTCGCGGTGGTCATCGTCCAGAACGGCATCGGGCTGCTGCTCGCGCTCGGCGTGAACGCCAACATCAGATCCCGGTCGCTGCTACGGGTGATCTTCTTCGCGCCCGCCGTCGTCAGCCCCGTCATGGTCGCCTTCCTGTGGAAGTACGTCTACAACCCGGACAACGGCGCGGGGCTCAACGCGATCCTCGGCGCTCTCGGCCTCGGCGGACTGCGGCAGGACTGGCTCGGCAACCCCTCGCTCGCGCTCTGGTCCGTCGCCGCCATGGTCGTCTGGCAGTACGCCGGATACTCGATGGTCATCTTCCTCGCCGGCCTCCAGGGCGTACCCGCCGAACTCCACGAGGCCGCCCGTATCGACGGCGCGGGCACCTGGCAGCGCTTCCGTTATGTCACCTGGCCGCTGCTGGCCCCGGCACTGACCATCAACCTCATGCTGTCGACCATCGGCGGCCTCAAGCTCTTCGACCAGGTCTACGCGGCCACCAACGGCGGCCCCGGCACATCGAGCGAGACGCTCTCGACCGTGCTGTACAAAGAGGCCTTCGTCTTCGGGAAGTTCGGCTACAGCACCGCCGTCGCGCTCGTCCTCGCTCTGTTCGTCGCCGCCGTCTCCCTCGTCCAACTCCGTTATCTGCGCGCCCGGGAGGTCACCGCGTGAGCACCACCACCGCCACGACCGCCCGCAGCGCACCCGGCAGGCGCCGCCCCCGGTACGGCGGTTACGCCCTGGAACTGGTCATGGCCGCCGTCGCGGTGGTGTTCCTGTTCCCGGTGTACGCGCTGGTCACGCTGGCGATGAAGGATCCGGCGCAGATCGCGGACTCGCCCTTGTCACCGCCCGCGCCACCCACCTTCGCCAACTTCGGCAACGCGTGGTCCTCCGCCTCCCTCGGACCCGCCCTGCTCAACAGCGCGATCATCACCGTCGTCAGTCTGCTGCTGCTGATCGTCCTCGGCTCCACCGGCGCCTACTACCTCGCGCGCCGCGCCCGGGGACTCGGCTACGGGCTCTACATCCTCTTCCTGCTGGGTATCGTGCTGCCGTTCCAGCTCGGCATGATCCCGCTGTACAAGCTCGTCGACGACCTCGGCTGGCTCGGTACGTACCACGGCATGGTCCTCTTCTACACGGGCATCCAACTGCCGTTCACGGTCTTCCTCTACACGGGGTTCATCCGCGCCCTGCCCCAGGACTACGCCCAGGCCGCGCTCATCGACGGCTGTAACCACCGCCAGGCGTTCACCCGTATCGTCTTCCCCCTGCTGCGGCCGATCACCGGCACCGTGATCATCCTCAACGCGGTCTTCGTCTGGAACGACTTCTTCACCCCGCTGCTGTATCTCGGCGGATCCGGCAAGGAGACCGTCCCCGTGGGCGTGTTCTCGTTCGTGGGCCAGTACGTCTCCGACTACGGCCTCGTCTTCGCCGGTCTGGCGCTGGCCGCCCTGCCGATCCTCGTGGTCTTCCTGCTGCTTCAGCGGTATGTGATCAAGGGCTTCGCGGGCGGACTCAAAGGCTGAAGGCCCCAACGGCTGAAGGCCCCAACCACTCAAGGCCCCAACGGCTCAAGGCTTCATAGGCTCAAGGCTCCATAGGCTAGGAACAGTTCATGACGCACGTAGGACCTTCCCTCCCCACGAGCATCGCGGAGGTCCTGACCGAACCGCCGCGCGCGTTCTCGCCCACCGCCATCTGGTGGTGGAGCGGGGAACGGCTCGACCGCGCGCGCCTGCGCGACCAGCTCCAACGCTTCGCGGAGGGCGGGGTGTTCAATCTGGTTCTGCTCAACCTCGCGCCGTCCGGGCCGCTGTTCGGCTCCGACGCCGACGATCCACCGTTCCTCTCCGACGGCTGGTGGGCCCTGCTCGAAGGGGTCTGTGACGACGCGCGCGAACTGGGCGTCGGGCTCTGGTTCTACGACCAGCTCGGATTCTCCGGAGCGGATCTCCAGGCGCGTCTGGTCGACGAGCGGCCCGGATACGCGGGCCGTCGGCTCGCACGCGTACGCGCCCTGGTCGACGGCCCAGGCGAGCTGCGCTGTCCCGACGGCGGGCAGCCGCTGGCGGGCCGCGCGGAGCCGGTCGACGGCGACGGATCCCCTGTCGGTCCGGCGATCCCGCTGCCTCTCGTCGCGGACGGGGGAACGGTGTCCGTACGGGCCCCCGGCCCCGGACGGTGGCGGCTGACGCTTCATCACCACACCGCCCTCGGCTTCGACTACCTCGGCGCCGACGCCTGCGCGGCGCTGCTCGCGGGGGTGCACGGCGAGTTCGAGCGACGGCTCGGCGACCGTCTCGGGACCGTCGTCGTCGGGTCGTTCCAGGACGAGCTGCCCGCGCTGCCCACCTGGTCCGCGGAGTTCGCCGATGCCTTCCGGCGATCGCGCGGCTACGACCTCGTACCGCATCTGGACGCCCTGTACGAGGACGGCGCGCACCGGCCCGAAGTCCACCGGATCCGCCACGACTACCATCTGACCCGGGCGGAACTCGCCGAGGCGGCCTTCTTCCGCCCCCTCGCCGCCTGGCACGAGCGGCACGGGCTGGTCGTCGGCTGCGACCAGCAGGACCCGGCACGCGCCGGACATCCGGTTGCCGGCGTGGAGCTGTACGCGGACTACGCCCGTACCCACCGCTGGTTCTCCGCGCCCGGCTCCGACCACCACGGGGACGCCCGGATCCACTCCTCCCTCGCCCATCTGTACGGCAGGCCCCGGACCTGGATCGAGGCATTCCACTCCACCGGCTGGGGCGGCACGCTGGAGGAGACCTACGACTGGCTCCTGCCCTGGCTGCGGGCCGGCGCGACCCTCTACAACCCGCACGCCGTCTACTACACGACCAAGGGCGGCTGGTGGGAGTGGGCGCCGCCGGGCACCGACTGGCGCCAGCCCTACTGGAGGCACCATCGCGTCTTCGCCGACGCCGTCACCCGGCTGTGCGCGATCCTCAGCCTCGGCAGCCATCTGTGCGACACCGCGATCCTGCTGCCCACGACCACCGCCCAGACCGGCGCCGCACTCGACGGAGTCTCCGCCGACGCGCGCCGGGCCCAGGCGGTCTATCTCGAACTCGTCGGGGACATGACCTGGTTCAGAACCCGGCCCGGGGTGACCGACCGGCTCGGTCTCGACGCCGATGTCATCGATGACGACTCCCTCGCCCGCGCCCTGATCAGGGATTCGGGCGACGGTACGCGGCTGTGCGTGGCGGGCGAGAGCTACGCGACGCTCGTGCTGCCCGCGTGCACGGCGCTCGAAGAGGACACCGCGCGCAGGCTCATCGAATTCGCCTCGGAGGGTGGGGAGTTGATCGCGATCGGCGCGCTCCCCGAGGAGGTCATAGGGCGTGACGGGGCCGCCGGCCCGGACAAGGTACGGGATGAGTTGCGCGCCTGCTTCGCCGATGGCCGCGCGGTTCTCGTCCGCACGGCGGACGAGCTGGGCGAGGCGCTGGGGCGGGTCCGGGCGCGGACCGGGACGCGGCCGGTCGTACGGGCGTCGGTACCCGCGCTCGCGCGCCGGGTGGCGGACGCGACGGTGGTGTTCCTGACCGCGGCCTCGTTCGACGCGCCGCGCGCGACCCGTGCCGCGGTCGCCGCTCCCGACGAACGCGGCGCCGCGCAGGGCTGGATCGACGCCCGTTACGACTTCGACCCCGACCGCTATGTGCGTCACGCATACGTGCGGGTCAGGGATGTGGAGGGGCCGGCCGTACTGCTCGATCCCTTCGGCGGAGAGCCGCGTACCGTACCGGTCCGGCGCGTCGAGGATGACGAACGGGCGGTCGAGGCCGAGGTGCCGTTCGACCGGGGGCCCGCGGCGCTGCTGGTCTTTCCGGGGCCGGCGGCGGAGCGCCCGGGGTGCGCGGACGGTCCGGTCGTGGAAGGTCCGGCCCGTACGACGGTCGAGGTCCCACCGGACGCCGAGTGGGACATGACGCTGGTACCGACCCTGGACAACAGCTGGGGCGACTTCGCGCGGCCCGGCCCGTACGGCGGCCCCGAGCGTCCGGTGGGCGGCGACGACCGGGAGGGCCGCGCCGTCGTCGAGTGCCGTACGTTCCGGCGGGGCCGCGCGGGCGATCCGGCGCGGCCTCGGGCACACGCCACCTTCGGCCCGCACGCGCTCCTCCTCGACAGCGACGGCGACGGCCTCGACGACGGCCTCGACGGCGACGGCGAGGGCGGGAGCGCCGGTGGCTCGCCGCTCGCATGGTCCGACACCCGGGGCGTTCACAAGGACCCGATCCACCGTGATGTCCTCGGACCCAAGGGGCATGTGCCCGAGGAGTTCGTACGGATCGGCCCGACCGCCGCCGGAACGGTGGCGCGCGTACGGACCGAACTGCTCCTGGACGAAGCGTTCGAGGGACATCTGGCGGTCGGGGCCGCCGCACGGAAGACGGTACGGCTCGGGGGCGTGCCCGTGGCGCTGGACGACGCCGGCCATCTCGCCATGGGGCCCGTACGGCTCGCGCCCGGGGGCCATCTCCTCGAACTGGATCTGACCCCCGATCAGGACCTCGACCTGCGCGCGCATATGGCGCTCGTACGCGATCCGGAGCGCTACCGCCGCCCGGAGTGGATCCTCGCGCCCGGCGGCCGGGCCTCCGTGGCGACGACACTGACCGTGCCGGACCTCCCGGCCCGTGCGATCGTCCAGATCGCGGCCCGGGGACGGTGTGTGCTGCGGGTCAACGGTCAGGTGGTCGGGATACAGGGCGGATTCGACCCGTACGCCGAGCACTCCGTGCCGCGCGTGCGACGGCACGACATCGCGTCGGCCCTGCGGATCGGCCTCAATGAGCTGGCGGTGGAGACGGACGACGGCGAGGACCCCGCCGTTCTGGTGGACGCGGCCCTTTATGACGTCCATGGCCGGTGCGTGACGACCGTGCACAGCGACGGCACATGGCGGGCCGAGCGCGCCGGTGAGCCGGTGCCGGTCGTGGTGCGGAGGGAACAGGTGGGGGACCCGGCCGCGCTGTATCTGCGCCGTCGGCCGCATCCGCTCCCCGGCGCTGCCTGGCTGGACCCGGACGCCGATGACGGCACTGTCGTACCGGTCGGCTTCGCCGTCCCGGGAGCACGGCCGGGAGTGGAGTGGTTCCGGTGTGAACTCCCGCCGGGCACAAGCCGGTTGACGGTGGACACCTATGGCGCGACCACCGTGTTCATCGACGGTCACGAGCGCGCCGCGACGACGACCGCCGACAGCGACTCCGACTCCGACAGCGACTCCGGCAGTGGCCCCGGCGTCGTCTCGGGCGGCGGTCCCGGCGGCGGTGTGGATGGCCCCCATACCGTGACCGTCGATCTGACCGCCGACGGCCCCTCCGGGACACGGACCGCCACCCTCCGTGTGGAGACCGGACCCGGCCACCAGGGCGGCGCCGCGCTGGCGGGCCCCGTACGGTGCGAGGTCGGTCCCGGGCGGATCCGCACCGGGGACTGGGAGTCACGCGGCCTCGCCGAGTACAGCGGCGGCGTGCGCTACAGCCGCGTGATGACCCTGCCCGCGGACGCCGGCACCGGGCAGGTCTCCCTCGACCTGGGGCGGGTGCGGGGCACGGCGGAGGTACGGGTCGACGGTGTCGCCGCCGGGGTGCGGGTGTGCTCCCCGTACGTCTTCGATCTGACGGGACTGGCCGGGCCCGGGGACCGTACGGTCGAGATCACCGTCTACGGCACGCTCGCGCCGTACCTGGACGCCGTGAGCCCGACCCACTTCGTCTTCCCCGGGCAGCGCGTCACCGGTCTGATGGGCCCCGTACGGCTGATCACCGGCCCGCTCGGCTGATCACCGGCCCATCCGGCCGACCGGGGGCCGCGCCGCTCAGTGGGTGGCGGCCGGCCCCCGCCACCGGGTCCGCGCGCTGCCGACCCGGAACAGATAGTCGGCGTAGGCCTGTTCGTAGAACGCGACGCCCGCCGGATCCGGGTCCACCACGGCGTCCGGCGCGGTCCACGCCGCGACGTCCAGGCTCTGCCCCAGCTCGGCTCCCCGGGCGTCGACCGCGGCGAGCACCGCGCCGCGCGCGCCCGGTTCCGGCCCCCGCGCGACCCGTAGCGGGCGGCCGAGGACATCCGCGAACAGCCGCAGCCAGGCGAGGTTGCGCGCGCCGCCGCCGCACACGGCCAGCTCGCCGCTGAGCCCCGCGGCCTCCAGACAGTGCCGGGCCGCGAACGCGATCGCCTCGCACATGCCCCGTACCAGATCCTCGCGCGAGGCCCGCAGATCGAGACCGGTGAACTCCGCGCGCGCGGTCGGGTCGACGAACGGGGCGCGTTCGCCGGACGGGGAGAGATAGGGCAGCGCGGCGACCCCCCGGGCGCCGCGCGGGGTCGCGTCCAGCATGCCGGAGACCTGGTCGTGGGTGGTGCCGGTGAGTTCGAGCACCCAGTCGAGCGCGACCGTACCGGTCATCGCGGGCAGCGCCCGCATATGGCGGTCGGGCCGGGCCAGCGCGAGATGGAAGCCGACGGGGTCGTCGTCGAACGCGACCCGCTCGACCACTACTTGGCACGCCAGGGTCGTGCCGACGATCAGCAGCCCGTCACCGGGCTCGGTCACGCCCGCGCCGATCGCGCTCGCGGGAAGGTCGTAGGGACCGGAGGTGACGGGGGTGCCGCGCGACAGTCCCGGGGTACGGCCATGGGCCTCCCCGTACGGCAGGGTCGCCGCGATGGGCGGCAGCAGCGCCGCGCGATGCTCCACCCCGAGGGCCGCGAGCGCCTCGGGGGAGTAGGTCCGGGTGCGCGGATCGAGGAAGGGGACCGACGCGTCGGAGAGATCGGTGGCGCGCTCGCCGGTGAGACGCAGCTGTACGACGTCCTTGCAGCACGCGGCGGTCGTGGCCGCGTCCAGGGACGCCGGCTCGTGACGGTCGAGCCACGCCAGCAGAGGCCCCGGGGAGCCGGGGAAGAGCACGTTCCCCGTACGCCGGTACATCTTCTCCGCGGTGCCGTCGTCCAGCCATCCGGCGACGAGCTCGCCGGCCCTGCCGTCCATCCACGACAGCGCGGGACGTACGGCGTGCCCCTCGGCGTCGACCAGCCACAGGCCGTCGCCCTGACCGGTGATCGCGACCAGGGCGGGCGCGCGTCCCCCGGTCACCGAGCCGAGGACGTCGGTGGCGGCGGCGACCACTTCCTCGATGTCCTGCTCGACACCGTCACCGTGGCCGCCGAGCGAGATCGGCTTCGATTCCACCCGCAGCGCCGTGCCGTCCTCGGCGAAGGCCGCGGCCTTGACGATCGAGGTTCCCATGTCCAGTCCGACGAACACCCTGTCTCCTCCGGTCGGTACGGCGAGCATGACGAGCGACGAGCCCGACTTGCCACGAGCGTGACGAGCGTTCAGATGACGCGATGGGCGAGCGGTTCCCCGCGCAGGAACCGGCCCACCTCGGCGGCGGCGATACGCGCCGCGTTGTGCGCGACCGAGATGTTCGCCCCGGCCAGATGGGGCGTCATGACGAGGCGGGGAGCGGCACGCAGCCGGGAGTCCGCGGGCGGCGGCTCCACGGCGAACACATCGAGCCCCGCCGCCGCGAGCCGGCCCGACTCCAGGGCGTCGCAGAGCGCGTCCTCGTCCAGGAGCGCGCCACGCGCGCAGTTGACCACGACCGCGCCCTCGGGGAGCAGGGCGAGTTCGCGGGCGCCGAGCAGCCCGCGGGTCTCGGGCGTGAGCCGCGCGTGCAGCGAGACGACATCGGAGCGGCGCAGCAGTTCGTCCAGGTCGGCGACGGGGGTGCCCCACTCGCGCAGCGCCTCCTGGTCCGCGTACGGGTCGTGGAGACGGACATGCGCGCCGAGCGCGCCGAGCGCGCGGGCCACCCGGCTGCCGACCGCGCCGCAGCCGATCAGCCCGACGGTCGCCCCGTCCAGACCGGGACCGCAGTTGTCGTACGTATAGAACTCGCCCGCCCAGCGGCCCGCCGCGAGCGCCGCCGAGGTCTCCGGGATCCGGCGCATCGTGGCCAGCAGCAGCCCGACGGTGTACTCGGCGGTGGCCGCCGCGTTGCGTCCGGGGGTGTTGCACACCTGGACGCCGTGCTCCTTCGCCGCGTCGAGGTTGACGTTGACGGGGCCGCCCCTGCCGACGACCACCAGCCGCAGGTCGGGCGAACCTTCCAGCACCTTGCGGGTCACCGGAGCCATCTGGGTGACACACACCCGCGCCCCGCGCAGCGCGGTGAGGAGGGTGTCCTCGTCACCGGACGCCTCGTCGACCTCGGAGACCGGCCCGAAGGGTGTCAGGGGCCAGGGGAGGCGCAGTTGGCCGATGGTGTGGTCCGTGCCGATCTCGGCCGTCAGCTCCCGGGTGAACAGATCGGGGGCGACGAAATGGTCACCGGCGGCGAGGATTCTCATCGTCGAGGTCTCCTTGACGGTCAGAACGGCGGAACAGGGCTCAGGTCTCGGCGACCTCGTAGTGGACACCGCTCTCGTCGAGCGAGCGCCGCACCTCGGGCGGGGTGCGGTCGTCGATCAGTATCAGGTCGAAGGTCGACAGCGGGGTCAGCCGGTGCAGCGCGGTGCGGCCGAGTTTGGAGTGATCGATCATCAGCACCTTGTGGCCCGCGGCCTTGAGCATCGCGCGCTTGACGGCGACGATGCGCTGCTCCTGGTGGAAGGCGAAGTCGTCGTAGACGGACGAGGTGGACACGAAACACATGTCCACCCGCAGTGCCTCGACGGCCTCCACACAGGGCACCCCGAGGAAGGAGTCGTGCAGGGGGTCGTAGTCGCCGCCCAGGGCCATCAGATGGATCCCGCGTTCGCCGGCCAGTAGATTCAGCGCTTCCCGAAAGTTGGTGACGACGGTCAGCGGTTCGATACGGGGGAGGAGCCTGGCCAGTTCCAGCACGGTGGTCGAGTCGTCGATCATCACCGACATACCGGGGTCGATCAGTGTCGCGGCCTTGGCGGCGAGCGCCTCCTTCTCCGGCCGCATGGACTTCTTGCGGTAGGCGACATTGCTTTCGAACACCCCGGAGGGCTGTGCGGTGACACCTCCGCGGAACTTCCGCAGGACGCCCTCGCTTTCGAGCTCGTCGATATCGCGGTAGATCGTCATCACGCTCACGCCGAACCGCTCCGCCAGGTCCGACGCCGATACCGATCCCTCGGTCAGTACATGATCGGAGATCTCCCGGCGGCGCTCTATGGGGCCCCGCTGGCTCTTGTCCTGTGACATTCCTCGGTCCTGTTCACCTCATGAATAACATGAAGCTCTGAGGTTATAACATAGATTGTTGAGGTACCGTTCGGCAGTGTTCCGTACGGTCGATGGCCTGGTCAACCCGTCCGTCACCACGTCAGCCCCTTCCCCACCAGGTGAGACGCGGAGCCCGGGGCGCTGAGCTGTGCCGACGCCCTCGACGGAATCCGCACTCGCGATGTGAAATGCGTCGTGAGATCAACATTCGTGCGAACACCGGACGACGACGAGAAGGCGGGAGCCTGTGCGCGAGCCCCTGACGGACACACGCCACCAGGACGTGTGGATGGGAGTCGACCTGGGGACGCAGAGCGTACGCGCCCTGGCTGTCACCGACGACGGGCGGGTACTCGGCCGCGGCTCCGCACCACTCACCGGTCACCGCGAGGGGAACCGTCATGAACAGCTGCCCGCCGACTGGTGGCGGGGCGCCGCCGACGCCATCCGCCGGACACTGAGCGCCCTGTCCGCTTCCGCTTCCGCCGCGCCCGCGCGGGGACACGCGCGCGTACGGGGAATCGCGGTGTGTGGTACGTCGGGCACGGTCCTGCTGACCGACGCGCTCGGGGTCCCCCTGACCCCCGCGCTGATGTACGACGACGGCCGGGCCGGGGCCGAGGCGCGGCACGCGCAGGAGACCGGTGCCGAGGTGTGGGACGCGCTCGGGCTCCGTATCCAGCCCAGTTGGGCCCTGGCCAAACTGCTCTGGCTGATCGGCGCGGGCGCGAGGAACGCCCACGGCAGCCTTAAGCGCGCCCGCGTCTGCCACCAGCCGGACTTCATCACCGGGCGCCTGGTCGGGCGGCCCGTACCGACCGACTCCAGCCATGCCCTCAAGACCGGCTACGACCTCCACACCCGCTCCTGGCCCACCGCCGTGCACGACCGGCTCGGTCTGACCGGGCTCGACTTCCCCGCCGTGGTGGCCCCCGGCACCCCGCTCGGTACGGTGTGCGCCGAGGCGGCGGCCGACACGGGGCTCGCCGAAGGCACCCCGGTCATCGCGGGCATGACCGACGGCTGCGCGGCCCAACTCGGCTCGGGGGCCTGGGAAGTGGGCCGGTGGAACACCGTCCTGGGCACCACGCTCGTCCTCAAGGGCGTCACCGCCACCCCGCTCCGTGATCCCGCCGGTGTCCTCTACAACCACCGTTCGCCGGACGGCCACTGGCTCCCCGGCGGAGCCTCCAGCGTCGGCGCGGGCGCCCTGACCCACGCGTTCCCCGGCGCCGATCTCGCGCGCCTCGACGCTCTCGCGGCGGACCGGGAGCCGGCGGGCGTCGTCACGTACCCCCTCGTCTCCCGAGGCGAACGCTTCCCGTTCCTGGCCGCCGAAGCCGAGCCCTTCACGCTCGGCCGCCCCGCCGACGAGGCCGACCGTTACGCGGCGCTGCTCCAGGGCGTCGCGCTCGCCGAACGGCTCTGTCTGGCGTATGTACGTTTCCTGGGCGCCCCGATCGAGGGGCCGGTCACCTTCACCGGCGGCGCGACCCGCAGCGGCTACTGGAACCAGCTGCGCGCGGACATCCTGGGCCGCCCCGCCGCCCTCCCCGAACAGGCCGACTCCGCCCTCGGCATGGCGGTGCTCGCCGCCCACGCGGTGACCGGTGACGACGCGGCCCGGCGCATGGTGCGTATCCGTACGATCCTGGAACCGCGGCCCGAGACCGGCCGGCGCTTCGACGGGCCCTTCGTCACCCTGGTCGACGCGCTCGAACGGCGCGGCTGGCTGCCCTCGGAGACCGCCACCTACGCACGGGAGCACGGATGACGACCAGCACCACCCTCTTTCTCGCCCGCCACGGCGAGACCGTCTGGCACGCCGAGAACCGCTACACCGGCATCAGCGACATCGAGCTGACCCCGCGCGGCCTGGTGCAGGCGGAGGCGCTCGGGGTGTGGGCCGCGGGCGCGGGACTCGACGCGATCGTGACCTCGCCCCTCTCCCGCGCCCGGCGCACGGCGGAGCCCGCGGTCCGGGTGACGGGGCTGACGGCGGTGGTCGAACCGGATCTGCTCGAAGTCGACTTCGGGATCGCCGAGGGCCGGACCATCGCCGAACTCGAAGCGACCCATCCCGGCGAGGTGGCGGCGTTCCGGCGCGACCCGGCCGCCCACCCGCTGCCCGAAGGCGAGGACCCGACGGCCGCCGCCGCGCGCGGTGCCGGGGCCCTGCTCCGACTCGCGGACATCCATCGGGGGGAGCGAGTGCTGACGGTCGCGCACAACACGCTGTTCCGGCTCGTCCTGTGCCGACTGCTCGGCATCCCCGGCAGTGAGTACCGACGCGTGTTCCCGGCGATGCGCAACTGCGCGATCACCGAACTGCGGGTGCCGGCGGCCCCGGCCGGGCAACCGCGGCAGGTCGCCCTCATGTCGTACAACGTGCCGACCTTCTGACGTCGCACCCACGCATGACCGAGCGGCGGTCATGTATTAGAGTTATCTCGACATCGAGATATCTGCCGAAGGCGTACCGCGGCCGCCCAGCTGGTAAGGGTTACCTAACTAAGTCTTACCTTAGCGGATCGGCGAGGAGTCGTGGCGGCAGCATGACGGTAGTACGCGCACATTGATGAAGGAGACTGTCGTGTCGGCGAACAGCTTCGACGCCCGCAGCACGCTGCGCGTGGGCGACGAGTCGTACGAGATCTTCAGGCTGGACAAGGTCGAGGGCTCGGCCCGCCTCCCTTACAGCCTGAAGGTGCTGCTGGAGAATCTGCTCCGCACCGAGGACGGCGCGAACATCACCGCCGACCACATCCGCTCCATCGGCTCCTGGGACTCCCAGGCGCAGCCGAGCCAGGAGATCCAGTTCACCCCGGCCCGGGTGATCATGCAGGACTTCACCGGTGTGCCCTGTGTCGTGGACCTCGCCACCATGCGTGAGGCCGTGAAGGAGCTGGGCGGCGATCCGGCGAAGATCAACCCGCTGGCCCCCGCCGAGCTGGTCATCGACCACTCCGTGATCGCCGACAAGTTCGGCACGCCGGAGTCCTTCGCGCAGAACGTGGAGCTGGAGTACGGCCGCAACAAGGAGCGCTACCAGTTCCTGCGCTGGGGCCAGACCGCGTTCGACGAGTTCAAGGTCGTCCCGCCGGGCACCGGCATCGTCCACCAGGTCAATATCGAGCACCTGGCCCGTACGGTCATGGTCCGGGGCGGCCAGGCGTACCCCGACACCCTCGTCGGGACCGACTCGCACACCACCATGGTCAACGGCCTCGGCGTGCTGGGCTGGGGCGTCGGCGGTATCGAGGCCGAGGCCGCGATGCTCGGCCAGCCCGTCTCGATGCTCATCCCGCGCGTCGTCGGCTTCAAGCTGACCGGCGAGCTGCCGGCCGGCACCACCGCCACCGACCTGGTCCTGACGATCACCGAGATGCTGCGCAAGCACGGCGTCGTCGGCAAGTTCGTCGAGTTCTACGGTGAGGGCGTCGCCGCCACCTCCCTCGCCAACCGCGCCACCATCGGCAACATGTCGCCGGAGTTCGGCTCCACCGCCGCGATCTTCCCGATCGACGACGAGACGCTGAAGTACCTGCGCCTGACCGGCCGCAGCGACCAGCAGGTCGCCCTCGTCGAGGCGTACGCCAAGGAGCAGGGCCTCTGGCTCGACCCGGCCGCCGAGCCCGACTTCTCCGAGAAGCTGGAGCTGGACCTCGCTACGGTCGTCCCCTCCATCGCGGGCCCGAAGCGCCCCCAGGACCGCATCATCCTGGCCGAGGCCAAGGAGAAGTTCGCCGAGGACGTACGCAACTACGTCTCCGAGGACGAGGAGGCGGGCAAGGAGTCCTTCCCGGCCTCCGACGCCCCGGCCTCCGCCAACGGCGTGCCGACCCGCCCGACCCTGGTCACGGCCCCCGACGGGACGACGTACGAGATCGACCACGGCGCCGTCACCGTCGCCGCGATCACCTCCTGCACCAACACCTCGAACCCGTATGTCATGGTCGCCGCCGCGCTGGTGGCCAAGAAGGCGGTCGAGAAGGGCCTGACCCGCAAGCCGTGGGTCAAGACCACGCTCGCCCCGGGCTCGAAGGTCGTCACCGACTACTTCGACAAGGCGGGCCTCACCCCGTACCTCGACAAGGTCGGCTTCAACCTCGTCGGTTACGGCTGCACCACTTGCATCGGCAACTCGGGCCCGCTGCCCGAGGAGGTCTCCAAGGCGGTCAACGAGCACGACCTCGCCGTCACCTCGGTGCTCTCCGGCAACCGCAACTTCGAGGGCCGGATCAACCCGGACGTCAAGATGAACTACCTGGCGTCGCCGCCGCTGGTCGTCGCGTACGCCCTGGCCGGCTCCATGAAGGTGGACATCACCAAGGACGCCCTCGGCATCGACCAGGACGGCAAGCCGGTCCACCTCGCGGACATCTGGCCGACCGAGGCCGAGGTCAACGACGTCGTCGCCAACGCCATCGGCGAGGACATGTTCAACAAGTCCTACGCGGACGTCTTCGCGGGCGACGCGCAGTGGCAGGCGCTGCCGATCCCGACCGGCAACACCTTCGAGTGGGACCCGCGGTCCACCTACGTCCGCAAGCCCCCGTACTTCGAGGGCATGACGATGGAGACCTCCCCGGTCGAGGACATCACCGGCGCGCGCGTGCTGGCGAAGCTCGGCGACTCGGTCACCACCGACCACATCTCCCCGGCGGGTGCGATCAAGGCCGACACCCCGGCCGGGAAGTATCTGACGGAGCACGGCGTCGAGCGCCGCGACTTCAACTCGTACGGTTCCCGCCGCGGCAACCACGAGGTCATGATCCGCGGCACCTTCGCCAACATCCGGCTGCGCAACCAGATCGCGCCGGGCACGGAGGGCGGCTTCACCCGCGACTTCACCGTCGAGGGCGCCCCGGTCTCCTTCATCTACGACGCCTCCCAGAACTACCAGGCCGCCGGCACCCCGCTGGTCGTCCTGGCGGGCAAGGAGTACGGCTCGGGCTCGTCCCGCGACTGGGCCGCCAAGGGCACCGCGCTGCTCGGCGTGAAGGCCGTCATCGCCGAGTCGTACGAGCGCATCCACCGCTCGAACCTGATCGGCATGGGCGTGCTGCCGCTCCAGTACCCGGAAGGCGCCTCGGCGGGGGCCCTGGGCCTGACCGGCGAGGAGACCTTCTCCTTCACCGGCGTGACGGAGCTGAACAACGGCACCACCCCGCGCACGGTCAAGGTGACGACGGACACCGGCGTCGAGTTCGACGCGGTCGTCCGTATCGACACCCCCGGTGAGGCGGACTACTACCGCAACGGCGGCATCATGCAGTACGTGCTGCGCAGCCTGATCCGCAAGTAGCGGGCGCTGCGACGGAAACGAGGGCCGTGTCCCGTACGGAGAGTACGGGGCACGGCCCTCGCCGTTCAGCGCGCGAACCACGTGGCTAGCGCAGCAGCTCCACCTCCGCCAGGGTCGACGGGGCGTCGCTCACCAGGCGGTACTTCGCGTATGACCCCGGCTCGCCGACGGTGAAGACCCGGGTCTGCCGGTCCCAGCCGAACGACTGGCCCGAGCGGGTGTCCAGGTCGCGCCAGGTCGTGCCGTCCGCCGAGCCCTGGAGCGTCCAGCCGGTCGGGGCCTTCGTCGCCGCGGCGGACGTCAGGGTGTACTGGACCGCCTTCGTCGCCGACGCCACCGGCAGCTCCACGGACTCGACCGGGGCCGAGGTGCGCGAGGAGTCGTCGAAGAGCGGGCCCGACGCGGTCAGCGCGTCGGTGCGCGGCGACGGCGCCTTGTCGTCCTGCTGGATCGAGACCGGCGCGGCGTTCTCACCCGTGCCCCAGGACGACGGCTTCGGACCCATCGCGAACTCCAACTGCCCGCCGCGCGCCAGCACATCGTGCGGGAGCGCCGTGGAGTTCCAGGACTTGCCGTTGACCTTCAGGCCCTGGACGTAGATGTTCTTGTCGCTGTTCTTCGGCGCCTTGACGACCAGCGTGCGGCCGTTGTCCAGATGGACGGTCGCCTTGGTGAAGAGCGGCGAGCCGATCGCGTACTCCCCGCTGCCCATCACGAGCGGATAGAAGCCGAGCGCGGAGAAGAGGTACCACCCGGACTGCTCGCCGTTGTCCTCGTCGCCGTGGTAGCCCTGGCCGATCTCGCTGCCGACATAGAGCCGTCCCAGGACCTCGCGCACCTTCTCCTGCGTCTTCCAGGGCTGCGAGGCCGCGTTGTACATGTACGCGGCGTGGTGGGCGACCTGGTTGGAGTGGCCGTACATCCCCATCCGTACGTCGCGCGCCTCCGTCATCTCGTGGATGACACCGCCGTACGAGCCGACGAACTCGGGTCCCGCCGTCTCGGGGGTCGCGAAGTAGGTGTCCAGCTTGTCCGCGAGACCGGAGCGCCCGCCGTAGAGGTTGGCGAGCCCGCGGCTGTCCTGGACCGCCGTGAAGGCGTAGCCCCACGCGTTCGTCTCGGTGTAGTCGTAGCCCCACACTCGCGGATCGAACGAGTCGGAGGGGACCCGCCAGTCGCCCTTGAGGTTACGGCCCTGGAAGAAGCCGGCCTTCGAGTCGAAGAGCGAGACATAGTTCTGGGCGCGGTTGCGGAAGTACTCGGACTCCTCCTTGTAGCGCTCCTTCTTCGTCTTCTTGTAGAGCGCCTCGCCCATCTTCGACAGGCCGTAGTCGTTGAGGTAGCCCTCCAGCGACCAGGACAGACCCTCATGGGTCTCCGTGGAGGCGTAGCGGAGGAACGGCGATGTCTCCATGCCCTTGCGGCCCACACCGGAGCTGGGCGGCACCACGGTCGCGTTCTTCAGCGCCGCCTCGTACGCCGCCTCCGCGTCGAAGTCGACACCCTTGACGTAGGCGTCGGCGAAGGCCACGTCCGAGCTGGTGCCGGTCATCAGGTCCGCGTAGCCGGGGGAGGACCAGCGGGAGATCCAGCCGCCGTCCTTGTACTGCTGGACGAAGCCGTCCACCAGCTCACCGGCCTTCTTCGGGGTGAGGAAGGAGTACGCGGGCCAGGTCGTCCGGTAGGTGTCCCAGAAGCCGTTGTTGACATACACCTCGCCGTCGACGATCTTCGCGCCGGTCTGGGTCGGGGTGTCGGCCCCCGTCCGCGGCGAGAACGGGCTGGCGTACTGCTGCTTCGGGCGGGACTTCGTACCGGTGTTCTCGAAACCGGAGTTGGGATACAGATACAGCCGGTAGAGGCTGGAGTAGAGCGTGGTCAGCTGGTCGTGGTCCGCGCCCTCCACCTCCACCCGCCCCAGGATGTCGTCCCAGGCGCTCTGCGCCCGGTCCTTGACCCGCTCGAAGCGGGTGGTGGCGGGGATCTCGTCGGAGAGGTTCTTCTTCGCCTGGTCGAGGCTGATCAGCGAGGTCGCGAGCCGCAGGGTGACGGTACGGTCCTTGCCGGCGTCGAAGCGCAGATAGCCGGTGACATCGGCGCCCCCGCCGCCGGAGAGCTTGCCGCTCGCGGTGACCGGCGCGTCGAAGACGCCGTAGACGAAGAGCCGTGTCGCGCCGGTCGACAGTCCGCTCTTCACGTCGGAGAAGCCGGAGAAGGAACGGGTCGCCGGGTCGAGGGTGAGTCCCCCCGCGTTGGAGATGTTGTCGAACACCATGCTGGCGTTGTCACCGGGATAGGTGAACCGCATCATCGCCGCGTGGTCGGTCGGGGTCATCTCGGTCTTGAGACCGTTCTCGAACGTCACGCCGTAGTAGTGCGGCTTCGCGATCTCGTTCTCGTGCCGGAAGGGCAGCGCCCGCGCGGTACGGGACGCCTCGGGTGTCCCGGCGGCCACCGACGGCATCACCTGGAAGGTCTGCCGGTCGCCCATCCAGGGGCTCGGCTCATGGCTGGCGCTGAAGGCCTGCACGGTCGGCAGATTGTCGGCGTTGTTGGCTCGGCTGTACTCGTAGAGCCAGCTGGTGGAACCGGCGTTGGTCACCGGCGTCCAGAAGTTGAAGCCATGGGGCACGGCGGTCGCGGGGAAGGTGTTTCCGCGCGAGAACGAGCCGCTGGAGTTCGTGCCGCGGGTGGTGGAGGCGTAGTCCGACAGATGCGCCAGCCGCTTCTCGGGGGCCTTGGGCGCCAGGCTGATGTCATCGATCCAGCCCTGGAACTTCGCCGGGCCCTTGCGGGAGTCGTACGCCACCAGGATCCGGTCGACGGTCTTGCCCGCCGCCACGGCGCCGATCCGGGCGTCCACCTGGTTCCACTGGTTGACATAGAGCCGCTTGGCGTCGCCCTGGCCCTGAGGCGTCAGCAGCCCGCCGTGCGCGTCGGTGGCCTTCAGATCACTCAGATAGGTGCCGTCGGTGAAGGCGAGATCGACCGAGACATTCGTGGCCGGATAGTTCAGATCCGTCTCCGGGAGGGAGGGATAGATCCGGTACGAGAGCGCGGTGTCGCGCCGTATGGCGGTGTGGACGTCGAAGACCTTGTTGTACGAGTACGCCCGCCCGTCCCCCTGGTGCGTACCGGCGTACTTCAGCGCCTTCGTACCGGTGAATCCGGCGCCGGACTTGGCGGTGGGGGAGCCGGAGGGGCCGCGGTCCACCTGGGTGCGCATGTCCTGGGGCGCGGGTGTGCTCGTGTCCCCGTCGGAGAACTGCACGTCGGCCAGCTGGGTCGCGTCGGAGGCGCCGTTGTTCGCCGTGATGTCCAGCCGGAAGTGCTGGTAGGCGGCCTGGCCCGGGACGGCGATGTCGTAGGACTTGGTCTGGAACCGCTCCGTGAAGGTCTCGCCCTTCCGGGAGTCCAGCTCCTTCCACTCCTTGCCGTCGGTGGAGCCCTGGAGCGTCCAGTCCTTGGGGTCGCGCTCGTCGTGGTCGTTCGCCGAGGTCAGCGCGTACGTGACGACCTTGACCGGCGCGTCGAGATCGAACTCGATCCAGGCGGTCGGCTCGAACGCCAGCCACTTCGTGGCCGACTGGACGTCGATGAGGTTCTCCTTGGTCTCACCGCCGCCCGTGTTCTCCCCGCTCGCGCGCAACTCCACGACCCGGTCGGTGACATTGCCCGGAATCCCGTTGGTGAAGCCGCCGTCGACGCCGGATGCCCGCTTCGCCCCGTCAGGCCCCACTTCGACGGTATTGCGCCAGTCCGGCTGGGGTTCATCCGCCTCGAAGGAGGAGGTGAATTCCCTTTCCGCCGACTTCGGTTGGGCGGGTTGTGCGATAGCCGCCGACTGTGCTGTGACGACGAGCAGTGAGGCGGCCGCCACCAGGGCGGCCGTATGCCATTGTCTGTGCCGGGGTCCGGTTCTCTGCCGCATACCGAGCCTTTCATCCTGCGTACCAAGTTGGACAACGTTGTCAAACGAAGCGCAGGGTCCAGTAGGGGCCAAGTGACGTGTGGTGTCAAGGGTGTTGCCGGGATGGCGTGATCGGAATGGCTCATTCTTGAGAGACCGAGGTGGTCGAATGAGTACACACCCGGCTCAGATATCCACGAGGTCTCAACTCGGGAAAGACTGCCGTCCAAACCTGCTTTCGATCTTGCCCCGTCGGCGGGAAGTGGACTATACCTGTCGCGTCCGGCCAAGCGTTGCGATCGAGCACGACCCAGCACGATCAAGCACAGCAATTCCGCACGACCCAGCTTCATTTGACCGCGGTGGCGGGGCCCTTCGCCTCAGAAGAGAAGGACGGGCGACCGGTACACCGCCTGAGTCCTGGAGAAGGCGAGGACTTGAGCATGGGATCCACCTCCGCTCAGAACAGCGAGGGCCTTGGCCGTCGTGATGTGATCAAGCGGTCCGCCGCGATCGGTCTGATCACCGTCCCGACGATGAGCTTCCTGGCCTCTTGTGCCAGTGGCGACAGCGGGAGCGACAAGAAGGTCGAGAAGGGCGAGGCGACCGAGAAGAACCCGCTCGGGGTGAACGCGAGCGCGCCTCTCGACTTCGTCCTGTTCGACGGCGGATTCGGTACGGAGTACGCCACGGACGCCGTCAAGGAGTACGAGAAGGCGTTCCCCGGGGCCAAGGTGAAGTTCACCCCGACCCAGAAGATCCAGTCCGAGCTGCAGCCGCGCTTCAACGGCGGCACCCCGCCCGACCTGATCGACAACTCGGGCGCCGAGCAGATGGACATGGGCGTTCTCGTCGGCAAGAAGCAGCTCGCCGACCTCACCCCGCTGCTGGACGCGCCCTCCATCGACGACCCGGCCAAGAAGGTCCGCGAGACGCTGCGCCCCGGTGTCGTGGAGATGGGTCAGTTCGACGGCGACCCGGTCTGGATCCTCTACTACGCCTACACCGTCTACGGCGTGTGGTACTCGCAGACCGCGCTCGACAAGCTCGACGCGGAGTACCCCGAGGACTGGGACGCCATGCTGGCCCTCTGCGCGAAGGCCAAGAAGCAGGGCATCGCGGGCTGGACGTACGCCGGCAAGTACCCGTACTACCTCCCCTTCTCGCTCTACCCGTTCATCGGCAAGATCGGCGGCCGCGAGGTCCTCGACGCCATTGACAACCTGGAGCCGGGCGCCTGGAAGCACCCTGCGGTGAAGTCCGCCTTCGAGGCGTACTTCGAGCTCTTCAAGAAGGGCTACATCCTCCAGGGCACCCCGGGTCTCGACCACATCCAGTCGCAGACCGCGTGGACCGAGGGCAAGGCGCTGTTCATCCCGAACGGCTCCTGGGTGGAGAACGAGGCGGCGAAGACGACGCCGGCGGACTTCCAGATGAAGGTGGCCGCGCCGTCCAGCCTGGACAGCTCGGACAAGCTCCCCTTCGGCACGCTCTGGGCGTCAGGCGGCGAGCCCTTCGTCGTACCGGCGAACGCCAAGAACCCCGACGGCGGCATGGAGCAGCTGCGCATCATGCTCAGCGAGGCGTCGTCGAAGAACTTCACGTCCAAGGTGAAGTCGCTGAGCTCCTTCAACGGCGGCACCGACGGACTCACCCTCTCCAGCGCGCTGCAGGCCGGGGTGGACGCGCTGGCCAAGGCCGGTGCCAATGTGCTCAACCCCCGGCTCCAGGACTGGTACGTGGCGCTCCAGAAGGAGAAGATCGGCGTGGGCGCGCTCGGCGAGATGATGGCCGGACGTCTCACCCCCGTCGAGGCCATCAACAAGTGCCAGGAGTACGCCGACGCGGCTGCCAAGGACACCTCCATCAAGCACTACAAGCACCAGTAGGAGTGGAAGTGACCGGAGGCCCCGCCGGGGCTTCCGGTTCCGGCCCGTCGCACGGGCCCCCAAGGCAGCACGGCGGCACCCGCCGGAGATTCGGGGTCGGGAGACATGCAACACGGCAAGTACCGGTTCATTGTGGGGTTTCTGGTATTCCCCCTGGCGATATACGCGCTCTTCGTCGTATGGCCATTCATCCAGTCCATCTATTACTCGTTCACGGACTGGACCGGTCTCAGCCCTGACTTCACGATGGTGGGCTTCGACAACTACATCCGGATGCTCGACGACGACACCTTCTGGAGTTCTCTCCAGCACAGTCTGATCTTCGCGCTTCTGCTGCCCGTGGTGGTCCTCGGCCTCGCGCTGTTCTTCGCCTTCATGCTGAATGTCGGCGGGCGCAGCCGGAAGGGGGCGGCCGTCGCGGGGGTCCGCGGATCCTCGTTCTACAAGATCGTCTACTTCTTCCCGCAAGTGCTCTCGATCGCGATCGTCGCCCTGCTTTTCCAGTTCGCGTACAACCCGAACAGCGGCGCCATCAACTCCGCGTTCAGCGCGATCGGTCTGGACAGCGTGAAGCCGGACTGGCTGGGCGATCCGAACCTCGCGCTGTGGTGTGTGATGGCCGTCCTGGTGTGGAGCACGACGGGCTTCTTCGTCGTTCTCTTCTCCGCGGGCATGGCCTCCATTCCGAAGGACTTCTACGAGGCGGCGCTGCTGGACGGCGCGAGCCGTGTCACCACCTTCTTCCGGATCACCCTGCCGCTGCTGTGGGACACCGTGCAGTCCGGCTGGGTCTACATGGGCATTCTCGCCCTGGGCGCGGAGTCCTTCGCGGTCGTCCAGATCATGACCGTGGGTCCCGGCGGTCCCGCCGATTCCACCAATGTGCTGACGTTGCTCGTCTACCAGAAGGCGTTCCGTGACGGTCAGGCGGCCTATGCGACCACGATCGGTGTCGCCCTCCTCGTCGTCACGCTGGCCTTCGCCGCCATCGTGATGCGGCTGGGTCGACGTGAGCGGCTGGAGTTCTGATGAAGACCACTGAGACCCCTCCCCCCGCCGACACGCCTCCGCCGGCGGACGCCGTACGGACCCGGCCCCCCGTGACCAAGACGGCCGCCCCGCCCGACAAGGAGTCGAAGACCGGCGGCGTGCTCAATGTCTTCTCCCACGGCGTGCTCGTCATCTGGGCCTTCCTGGTCGCGATGCCGCTGCTGTGGGCGGTGATGACGTCCTTCAAGGACGACAAGTCGATCTTCACCTCGCCGTGGTCCCTGCCGGACACGCTGCACTTCGAGAACTGGTCGCGCGCCTGGACCCAGGCGCATATGAGCGACTACTTCCTCAACACCGTTCTGGTGGTGGCGGGTTCACTGTTCGGCACGCTGCTGCTCGGCTCGATGGCGGCGTATGTGCTGGCCCGCTTCGAGTTCCCCGGCAACCGGCTCATCTACTACTTGTTCATCGGCGGGATGAGCTTCCCGATCATCCTCGCGCTGGTCCCGTTGTTTTATGTCATGAACAATATGGGCCTGCTGAACACGATCCACGGTCTGATCCTGGTCTACATCGCGTACTCGCTGCCGTTCACGGTCTTCTTCCTGACCTCGTTCTTCAGAACGCTGCCGACCTCGGTGGCGGAAGCGGCGATCATCGACGGGGCCTCGCACACCAGGACCTTCTTCCAGGTGATGCTGCCGATGGCCAAGCCGGGTCTGATCAGCGTCGGTATCTTCAACTTCCTCGGGCAGTGGAACCAGTACCTGCTGCCCACGGTGCTCAACACCGACCCGGACCACAAGGTCCTCTCCCAGGGGCTGGTCCAGCTCGCCGTCAGCCAGGGATACAAGGGGGACTGGTCAGGTCTCTTCGCCGGGCTGGTGATGGCGATGCTGCCCGTGCTCGCCGCGTACATCATCTTCCAGCGCCAGGTGGTCGCCGGGCTGACGGCGGGAGCGCTGAAGTAGCGCGTCAGCCGGACGAACCCGCCCGTCGGCCTCGGCCGGCGGGCGGTTCGGCGTGTTCCGATCGCTCAAGGTCTTGACGGGAAGGCGCCCCAAAGGCTGAGCTTAGGGTTCACAAGTTGGAGATACGTCGGGGTCTCATTGGCGCGGCCCCGGCCGGGGGCGGTGGTCGTGCCGTCCGCCAAGGGCAGGAGTGGATGAGTCGTGGAGACTCCGGGGTCGCAGTCGTCTCTGCACCGGGCCAACCTCGAACGGGTCGTGCGGGCGGTGCGCATGGCCGGTTCGCTCACCCAGGCGGAGATCGCCAGAAGCACGGGACTGTCGGCGGCCACGGTCTCCAATATCGTCCGTGAGCTGAAGGAGGGCGGGACTGTCCAGGTCACGCCCACCTCGGCGGGTGGCCGCCGGGCCCGCAGCGTCTCGCTCAGCGGGGACGCGGGCATCGTCATCGGGGTGGATTTCGGTCATACGCATCTGCGGGTGGCGGTCGGCAATCTGGCCCATCAGGTGCTCGCGGAGGAGTCGGAGCCCCTGGATGTGGACGCCTCGTCCGCGCAGGGTTTCGGCCGGGCCGAGGAACTGGTCGAGCGGCTGATCGTCACCACCGGAGTCAGCCGCCAGAAGGTGATCGGCGTCGGCCTCGGTGTCCCCGGGCCGATAGACGTCGAGTCGGGCACGCTCGGCTCCACCTCGATCCTCCCCGGCTGGACCGGCATCAACCCGAGCGACGAGCTGGCCGGGCGGCTCGGCGTACCGGTGTACGTCGACAACGACGCCAACCTCGGCGCACTCGGCGAGCTGGTCTGGGGGAGCGGTCGCGGGGTCAGGGACCTCGCCTACATCAAGGTCGCCAGCGGGGTCGGCTCCGGGCTGGTGATAGACGGCCAGATCTACCGAGGCCCCGGCGGTACGGCCGGCGAGATCGGCCACATCACGCTCGACGAGTCGGGCCCCGTCTGCCGCTGCGGCAACCGAGGCTGCCTGGAGACCTTCACGGCGGCCCGCTACGTACTGCCGCTGCTCCGGCCCAGCCATGGCGTGGATCTCACCATGGAGCGTGTCGTCCAGCTCGCCAGGGAGGGCGATCCGGGCTGCCGCCGGGTGATCGCCGATGTCGGCAGGCACATCGGCAGTGGCGTGGCCAATCTCTGCAATCTCCTCAACCCCAGCCGGGTGGTGCTCGGGGGGGATCTGGCGGAGGCTGGGGAACTGGTGCTCGGGCCCATACGCGAGTCCGTCTCCCGGTACGCGATCCCCAGCGCGGCACGGCAGTTGTCGGTGCTCCCCGGGGCGCTCGGGGGCCGCGCCGAGGTGCTGGGCGCGCTCGCCCTCGTCCTGAGCGAGATGGGTGATTCGACTCTTCTGGAGAGCGCCCTCCCGGCAGGGACTCCTGCCTTCACTTAGATAACGAATGGCACCGTTGTCATCTCGTTAAGGATTTACTCCTTGACGCTGGCCTCGCGCCGGAGTTGACTTCCTGCCACCTCGGCCGCAACGACGCGGCCTCGTCAGGGAGGTTTTTGAAGTGAGCGCAAAGATGCGTCGTGCTGCCGTGGCCACCGCCGCTACCGCTATGGCCGTCTCCCTCGCCGCCTGTGGCAGCGCCAAGGAGTCAGGCGACAAGGCCGAAGCGTCCGCGTCGGACAAGAAGGGCCCGATCACGGTCGGCCTGCTGCTGCCGGAGAACCAGACCGCGCGGTACGAGAAGTTCGACAAGCCGCTGATCGAGAAGAAGGTCAGCGAGCTGACCGACGGCACGGGCAAGGTCGTCTACGCGAACGCCAAGCAGGACGCGACGCTGCAGAACCAGCAGGCCGACACCATGGTCACCAACAAGGTCGATGTGCTGGTCGTGGACGCGGTCGACTCCAAGGCCATCGCCAGCTCGGTGAAGAAGGCCAAGGAGGCGGGCATACCGGTCGTGGCGTACGACCGTCTCGCCGAGGGGCCGATCGACGCCTACACCTCCTTCGACAACGAAGAGGTCGGCCGGGTCCAGGGCAAGGCGCTCCTCGAAGCGCTCGGCGACAAGGCCAAGTCGGGTCAGATCGTGATGATGAACGGCGCCGTCACCGACCCGAACGCCGCCCTGTTCAAGAAGGGCGCGCACTCCGAGCTCGACGGCAAGGTGAACATCGGCAAGGAGTACGACACCAAGGAGTGGAAGCCGGAGAACGCCAACGCCAACATGGAAGGCGCCATCTCCGCCATTGGCAAGGACAAGATCATCGGCGTCTACTCCGCCAATGACAGCATGGCGGGCGGCATCATCACCGCGCTCAAGGGCGCCGGCTTCAGCACGCTCCCGCCGGTCACCGGCCAGGACGCCGAACTCGCCGGGGTGCAGCGCATCGTCACGGGCGAGCAGTTCATGAGCGTCTACAAGTCCTACCCGCAGGAGGCGGCCGTGGCCGCCGAGATGGCCGTCGCGCTCGCCAAGGGCGAGAAGCTCGACTCCATCGCCAAGAGCACCGTGGACAGCCCGACCACCAAGGGTGTCCCCTCCGTGCTCGTCCCGGTCGTGTCGCTGACCAAGGACAACATCAACGACACGGTCATCAAGGAAGGCATCTACACCGTCGGTGAGATCTGCACCGACAAGTACAAGGCCGGCTGTGACGCGATCGGTCTGAAGTAGTCCGCTCGGGGACCGTCCGGTGACCGCCCCCGGTGCAAGCCTGTCCGGCACCCCGCCCGTCAACGCCCCGCAGCTGGGGCGGGGTGCCGGATGGAACCACCCCGGCCCGCCGGTGCGCCCCGCGTGCCGTGTCGCGCGGCGTCCGTGATCAGGACCCGCGCGGCCGGCCCCTTGCTCGTCTCTTCTGCTCGACCTCCGCGCCTCCCCCCGGCGCGGCATCCCCGCCGGTCAGGCGGCGAAGGAGATGGTTCACGTGACCGCTACGCCCGTGCTGGCGTTGCGAGGGGTCTCCAAGCGATTCGGTGCCGTTCAGGCGCTCACCGACGTAGAGCTTGAGGTCCACTCCGGTGAGGTGATCGCCCTCGTGGGCGACAACGGCGCCGGGAAATCAACGCTGGTGAAGACCATCGCCGGCGTACACCCCATCGATGACGGCGTCATCGAGTGGGAGGGCAGGCCCGTCTCGATCGACCGGCCGCACGACGCCCAGAACCTGGGCATCGCGACCGTCTACCAGGACCTGGCGCTCTGCGACAACATCGACGTCGTCGGCAATCTCTATCTCGGCAGGGAACTCCGCAGCTGGGGTGTCCTCAACGAGGTCGAGATGGAGCGCCGCTCGCGTGAGCTGCTCACCACACTGTCGATCCGGATTCCCAGTGTCCGTATCCCGATCGCCTCGCTCTCCGGCGGTCAGCGCCAGACCGTGGCCATCGCCCGGTCGATGCTCGGCGACCCCAAGCTCGTCATCCTCGACGAGCCGACGGCGGCCCTGGGCGTCGAGCAGACGGCGCAGGTGCTCGACCTCGTCGAGCGGCTGCGCGAGCGCGGTCTCGCCGTGCTGCTCATCAGCCACAACATGGCCGATGTGAAGGCCGTCGCCGACAAGGTGGCGGTGCTCAGGCTGGGCAGCAACAACGGCGTCTTCGACGTCGCGTCCACCTCTCAGGAAGAGATCATCGCCGCCATCACCGGCGCCACGGACAATGCCGTGACCCGCCGCGCGTCGCGCACCGTGGAGGTTCAGAAGTGAGTACGGACAAGACCTCCACGTCTCTTGAGAAGACCCCGGGCGAGACCCCGGGAGAGACGATCCCCGCCCAGGTCGACGCCCCCGCCGCGGCGGAAGGCGCGGTCACCGCGGTGGACCCCCGACTGCTGGTGCGCGAGCAGGGATTCGCGGGCTATGTCGCTGAGTTCAAGCGCAAGATACGCGCCGGTGATCTGGGCTCGCTCCCGGTCGTGGTCGGGCTGCTCATCATCTGCGTGGTCTTCCAGAGCCTGAACTCCAACTTCCTGTCCGCGGAGAACCTGAGCAACATCTCCGTGGCCATGGTCGGCACCGGCATGATCGCCGTCGGTATCGTCTTCGTCCTGCTGCTCGGTGAGATCGACCTCTCGGTCGGCTCGGTCAGCGGTGTGTCGGGCGCCATCGTGGCCGTACTGAGCGTCACCCACGGCATGAACGAGTTCCTGGCCCTGGTGGTCGCCATCCTCAGCGGCGCGGTCATCGGCGCGATCCACGGCTTCTTCTTCGCCCGCGTCGGCGCGCCCGCGTTCGCCGTCACCCTGGCCGGTCTGCTCTTCTGGCTCGGCTTCATGCTCCAGATCCTGGGCGACAACGGCACCATCAACCTGAACTCCGACGGTCTGGTGGCGAAGCTCACCACCTACTACTTCACCGATGTCGCGGCGGCCTACGGGCTCGCCCTCGTCGCGGTCGTGGCGTTCTTCCTGACCTCCTTCCTGGAGAACCGCCGCCGCGAGGCGGCCGGGGTCCCGTCCAGGCCGGTCAGCGAGACCGCGCTGCGCACGGCCGTCCTCGCGATCGTGGCCTTCGCCGCGGCGTTCATGTTCAACCAGTACAAGGGTCTGCCCCTCGCGCCGGTCATCTTCCTGCTGGTCCTGGTGGCGACCGATTTCGTACTGCGGCGCACGACCTACGGTCGCAAGGTCTTCGCGCTGGGCGGCAGTGTCGAGGCGTCCCGCCGCGCGGGTATCAACGTCACGCTGATCCGGGTCTCGGTCTACTCGATCGCCGGTACGTTCGCGGCCATCGGCGGTCTCTTCATCGCCTCCAAGATCGCCGCGGCCAACCAGGGCGCCGGCACCGGCGATCTGCTGATGAACGCGATCGCGGCGGCCGTCATCGGTGGCACCAGCCTCTTCGGTGGCCGGGGCCGTACCTGGAACGCGCTGCTCGGTGTCATGGTCATCACCTCGATCCAGTACGGACTGGCGCTTGAGGGCATCGCCACCCCGATCCAGTACATGATCACCGGTGGTGTGCTGCTGGCCACCGTCGTCATCGACTCCGTCACACGCAAGACCCAGAAGACCGCGGGCCGCGCCTGACCGCGGTCCCGCGCGCCGTGCCCGGCACCCTCGTGGTGCCGGGCACGGCGCTGCTCCGGGCGCAGCCGATATGACGTACCTACCGTCGATCGGGTGACGTGGGATGCACCGCCCGCCGACCACTCGCGCGAGTGGAACATTAGACTCGCCAGATCGGCATGCTCGACAGCTCATACCCAAGGAGGCACGGGTGGCGTTGCTGACCCGCATCAGGGGACCACGCGATCTGGACCGGCTCGGCCCGGAGCAGCTGACGCAGCTGGCCGGAGAGATCCGGTCCTTCCTCGTGGAGGCGGTCTCCAAGACCGGCGGCCACCTCGGTCCCAACCTCGGTGTCGTCGAGCTGACCATCGCCCTGCACCGTGTGTACGACTCCCCCAAGGACAAGGTCCTCTTCGACACGGGGCACCAGTCGTACGTCCACAAGCTGCTCACCGGCCGTCAGGATTTCTCCAGGCTCAGGAACAGGAACGGGCTCTCCGGCTATCCGTCCCGCGCCGAGTCCGACCACGACATCATCGAGAACTCCCACGCCTCCACCGTGCTGGGCTGGGCCGACGGTCTCGCCAAGGCCAACGAGGTCCTGAAGAAGGACGACCATGTGGTCGCGGTGATCGGTGACGGCGCGCTGACCGGTGGTATGGCCTGGGAGGCGCTGAACAACATCGCCGCCGCCAAGGACCGTCCGCTCGTCATCGTCGTCAACGACAACGAGCGTTCGTACGCGCCGACCATCGGCGGTCTCGCGAACCATCTCGCGACCCTGCGGATCACCGACGGCTACGAACGCTTCCTGGCCCGCGGCAAGGAGATCCTGGACCGCACACCGGTCGTCGGCAGGCCCCTCTACGACACCCTGCACGGCGCCAAGAAGGGCCTGAAGGACTTCATCGCACCGCAGGGCATGTTCGAGGACCTCGGGCTGAAGTACGTGGGCCCGATCGACGGTCATGACATCGAGGCCCTGGAGTCCGCGCTGCAACGGGCGAAGCGATTCGGCGGCCCGGTCATCGTGCACTGCATCACAGAAAAGGGCCGCGGCTACAAGCCCGCCGAGCAGGACGAGGCCGACCACTTCCACGGTATCGGCCCCATCCACCCCGACACCGGACTGCCCATCGCCGCCGCCGGCATGGACTGGACCTCCGTGTTCGGCGAGGAGATGGTCAAGCTCGGCCATGAGCGCGAGGACATCGTCGCCATCACGGCCGCCATGCTCCAGCCGGTCGGTCTGGAGAAGTTCGCGAAGGCCTTCCCCGACCGGGTGTACGACGTCGGGATCGCGGAGCAGCACGGCGCGGTCTCCGCCGCGGGCCTGGCCACCGGCGGTGTGCACCCGGTGTTCGCCCTCTACGCGACCTTCCTCAACCGCGCCTTCGACCAGCTGCTGATGGATGTCGCCCTGCACCGTTGCGGTGTGACGTTCGTCCTGGACCGGGCCGGCATCACCGGCACCGACGGCGCCTCGCACAACGGCATGTGGGACATGTCGATGCTCCAGTGCGTGCCGGGGCTGCGGATCGCGGCCCCGCGCGACGCCGACCAGGTCCGAGCCCAGTTGCGCGAGGCCGTGGCGGTGGAGAACGCCCCGACCGTGGTCCGTTACTCCAAGGGCGCGGTCGGCCCCGCGGTCGCCGCCGTCGGCCGGGTCGGCGGGATGGACGTCCTGCGCAGGACCGAGGAGGGTACGGCGGACGTCCTGCTGGTCTCCGTCGGCGCGCTCGCCCCGATGTGTCTGGACATCGCCGACCTTCTTGACAAACAGGGCATCTCGGCCACAGTTGTCGACCCGCGCTGGGTCAAGCCCGTCGACGAGGCACTCGCCCCCCTCGCCGAGCAGCACCGCGTGGTGGTCACCGTCGAGGACAACAGCCGGGTCGGTGGCGTCGGTTCGGCGATCGCCCAGGCGCTGCGCGACGCCGGGGTCGACGTACCGCTGCGGGACTTCGGTATTCCGCCGCGCTTCCTCGACCACGCCTCCCGCAAGGAGGTCATGGCCGAGATCGGGCTGACCGCACCGGACATCGCGCGCCAGGTCACCGGTCTGGTCGCGAGGCTGGATGGCCGGCTGGTGGACTCGCCCACCGAGGCCGCCCGCGACTGATCCTCCGTATCGCGTTGTACCGATGGGCCGGTGGGGCCGCCCTGTAAGGGTGGACGAATCGGCCCATCCGTGTGAAATTCGCCCATATCGGGTGCCCGGAAATGGCACGCCTCTCGATCATGGCCCGATGAACGCGCACACGGAGGTACGCCGGTGAGTACGCAGCAGGGCTCGGGACCGGCCGGAAACGGTCTGTTCCGTACCAAGGATGTCGAGCAGTCGATCCGTGACACCGAAGACCCCGAGTTCGCGCTCAGGAAGTCCCTCTCCGCGCTGGATCTGACGGTCTTCGGCGTCGGTGTGATCATCGGTACCGGCATCTTCGTCCTGACCGGTGTGGTGGCCAGACAGACGGCGGGGCCCGCCACCGCCATCGCCTTCGTCGTCGCCGGGATCGTCTGCGGGCTGGCCGCTCTCTGCTACGCCGAGTTCGCCTCGACGGTCCCGGTCGCCGGATCCGCGTACACCTTCTCGTACGCCTCGCTCGGCGAACTGCCCGCCTGGATCATCGGCTGGGACCTCGTCCTGGAACTGGCGCTGGGCTGCGCGGTCGTCGCGGTCGGCTGGTCCGGCTATGTGCGCTCCCTGCTGGGCAACGCCGGGGCGAGTCTGCCGGACTTCCTCTCCGGCACGCAGAACGGGAAGTTCGGCTTCGATCTGCTCGCGTTCCTGCTCGTCCTCGCCCTGACCTGCGTCCTCGTCGTCGGCGTCAAGCTCTCCTCGCGCGTCACGAGCGTCATCGTCGGCGTCAAGGTCACCGTCGTCCTGCTCGTGATCGTCGTCGGAGCGTTCTTCGTCAACGCCGCCAACTACCGGCCGTTCATCCCGCCGTCCGAGGCGACCAGCGGCGGCGGCGGGCTCAGGGCCCCGCTCATCCAGCTGATGGCCGGCTACACCCCCACCAACTTCGGGATCCTCGGCATCTTCACCGCCGCGGCCGTCGTGTTCTTCGCCTTCATCGGCTTCGACATCGTCGCGACAGCCGCCGAGGAGACCGTCAACCCGCAGCGCGATGTCCCCCGTGGCATCCTCGGCTCCCTCTTCATCTGCACCGTGCTCTATGTCGCCGTCTCGCTCGTCGTCACCGGAATGCAGCACTACAGCGAGCTGACGGTGGACGCGCCGCTCGCCGACGCCTTCAAGTCGGTCGGCCATCCCTTCTGGGCCGGGCTGATCAGCTTCGGCGCCGCCGTCGGACTCACCTCGGTCTGCATGATCCTGCTGCTCGGCCAGACCCGGGTGTTCTTCGCGATGAGCCGCGACGGACTGCTGCCGCGTACCTTCTCCCATGTCCACCACCGGTTCGGCACGCCCTACCGCTCCACCGTTCTGCTCGGGGTGATCGTCGCGATCGTCGCCGGCTTCACCTCCATCGAGGAACTGGCCGAACTGGTCAACATCGGAACGCTGTTCGCCTTCGTCGTGGTCGCGGTCGGCGTCATCATCCTGCGCAACCGGCGCCCCGACCTGCCGCGCTCGTTCCGCACCCCGCTGGTGCCGTATCTGCCGATCGCGTCCGTGCTCGCCTCCTTGTGGCTGATGCTCAACCTGCCCGCCGAGACCTGGCTCCGCTTCGGTATCTGGATGGCCGTCGGCGTCGTCGTGTACGTCGTGTACGGACGCGCGCACAGCCGTCTCGGGCTGTCCCGCTGACGGTCCGTCATCCCGCGGTGAGGTCCGCCACGCGGTCCGGCCCCGTATGTCCTGCTCCGGCACGGACCGCGGGGCCGGTTACTGTGCCGCGCATGGTCGTCGAGCCGCCCGCCCTCCGGTACGTCACGCCCCCACGACGTTCCGCCCCGCACCCCGTACCGGCACCCGCCCGGCCGCCGGTCCGCCCCAGCGCCGGCTACTGGCGGCGGCTGCTCCCCGTTCTCGCGCTGCTGACGCTCGTCACCCGGCTGCCCTCCTTCCGCCCGCCCCTGTGGAGCCCCGACGAGGGCTATCTCGCCGTCCAGGCACGGATACTGGCCGCCGGGGGAGCGCTGTACGACACCGTCGTCGACCGGAAGCCGCCACTGCTGCCCTGGCTCTACGAAACGGCCTTCGCGCTCTTCGGCGACCAGTCCCTGTACGCGATGAAGGCCCTCGCCGTCCTCGCCCAACTGACCACCGCGGCGCTGCTCGCCGCCGTCGCCCGGGAGCGCTGGGGCGACCGCGCGGGCCGCACCGCCGGGGTTCTCTACCCGCTGGTCTCCATCGGGCTCAACCCCGAGGACACCCAGTCGGCCACCTTCGAGGTCTTCATACTGCCGTTCACCGTCGCGGCGGTATGGTGCGCGGGCCGGGGCCGCTGGGGCGCCGCCGGGCTCGCCGTCGCCGGGGCGCTGCTGACCAAACAGACGGGCGGCGCGGTCCTCGCCCCGGTCCTGTGGCTGCTCTGGAACACCGCGCGCACCACTCCCGCCCCCCTCTTCCGGGCCGCCCTCGGGCGGCTCGCCGCCGGGCTCGTGCTGCCCGTACTCGTCGTGGCCCTGCTGACCACCCCCTCCGGCTTCCTCTTCTGGGCGGTGACCGGCTCGGGCGCGTACGCCACCCTGACGGGCTCCGAACTCCATGTGCTCTCCAGGGCCTTGGCCAACACCTCGCTGCTCTGCCTCGCCTGCGCGGGACTGCTGCCCCCCGTCGTCCGCGCCCTGCGCGTCCGCGGCGGCACCCGCGGACCGGGCGCCGACCTCTGGGTGTGGCTCGCGTCCTCGTCCGCCGCCGTCCTGCTCGGCTTCCACTTCTTCGGCCACTACTTCCTGCAACTCCTTCCACCGCTGGTGCTCCTGGCGACCGCCGCGCTGCGGCTGCTGCCCCGCGACCGGCTCGCCTCCGCTCTGCTCCCCTCGGCCTGCGCCTGCGCGCTGTTCCTCACCTGGGGCGTCCTGGCACCCCGGCCGGAACTCGCCCACGCCCAGCGCCTCGCGGACGCCGTACGGGCCCGTACAGCGCCCACGGACCGGGTTCTGGTCTGGGGGATACACCCGGAGGTCTACTGGCTCGCCGACCGCGCCCCGGCCAGCCGCTATCTGACGGCCGGTCTGCTGACCAACTACAGCGGCGGCCGGGACGGGCCCCGGGTCGGCGAGAAGTACGCGATGGCGGGCACCTGGCCGGTCCTCGTCGACGAACTGAGCGCGAACCCGCCCGCACTGGTGGTCGACGACTCACGCGGCAAACCCTTTGCCCCCGACCGGCTGCCCACCCTGCGCGGACTGCTCGCCCGGCACTACGAACCACTGCCGGGGACGGTCGACGGAGCGGTGCTCTACGTACCCGCGCCCGGCGAGCAGCCCGGCGAGCCGCCCGGCGGCCCGTCCGGGAGCCCGTCCGGTGCCCCTTCCGGCGGCGCGTCCGTGCTCAGGTCCGTCGTCCGGTCCCCGGGCTGGTCAGGGGCCGTGTCAGGGGCCGGGGACTGATCCTCCGGCGCCCGGCGCTCCGGTGCCCGCCGTACGGTCCTGGGCCCGGCGCACTCCGCCCCGTGCGCGGCCACCCGCCGGCGCAGTTCGCGGTCGGCCGTGACGACGACACAGCCCGCGCCGTCCGCCGCCGCCCGCGCGGCCAGCTCCACGATCAGATCGTCCCCGCCACCGGCCGCCGCCTCCACCCGTACTCCCGGTACGGACTCCACGCCCCGCGCGGCGCCCTCCACGACGAGCACGACCTCAACGGGCCCCGGATGCCCCGCCGCTCCTTTCGCGGCGTACGGCACCAGGGAATCACGCAGCCGCTCGGTGGCACCCCGCCGGTCGCGCCACCACCCGTCGGGAACGGATCCGACCACATTCGCCGCGTCGACGATCAACCGCATCAGCACAGCCGCAGCCTCGCACAGCGCCGGCCCGTACGGCCTCCCGGAGCCCTCGCCGACGCCCCTGAGTACTATCGAGCTCTGGGTTTTCCGCGCTCGGGAAGGTGGCAGTGGGCCATGACACCGCGGTCCGGACGGACGTCGAAGCGGTCGGGGGACAGCGCGAGCCAGGCCCCTGACCCCGGCACGAGGCCACTTGGGGCGCCGCCCGCGCCCCTTGGGGACGACGCCCTCCCCGCGACCACCGGCTGGCTGCTGCGCGGCAAGGACGGCAGGCTCACGGCGTACGCGCCGACCACCGACGGAGTGCTCCGCTGGACGGAGACCCGCCCCGGCGGCCCCGACTGGACGGGCCCCGAGCAGTTGGCCGCCCGGGGCCTGCTGCCGTATCTGTCGCTCGCGCGCAGCGCCGAGGGCTTCGTCCATCTCGTGGGCGTACGGAAACGCCCGCGCGCCGACGGACCCGCCGACACCGATCTCGTCCACGCCGTGCAGTACCAGACGGGCCGTCCGCTGCGGGACTGGCACTCACTGGGCAACCCGCACGGGAAGGACCGGGAGAAAGCCGTGGACATCGGCCTGCCGTCCGCGGTCCTGGACACCACCGGCTCGGTGCATCTGTTCCTCCGCAACACGAACGGCGGACTCTCGGCCAAGCACCAGTCGCCCACCGGCCGCTGGGGGCCCTGGGGCGGCGCCAACGCCGAGGACACGACACTGACCGGCGAGACGGCCGCCGCCGTCACCGACCGCGGACTGATCGATGTCCTCGTCCCGGCCGGGGACGCCGTGGTCCGCTGGCTGCGCCCGAAACCCGACGCGAAGCTGGAGCGCGCCGAGGACGAACCGGAAGGCGGGGTCGAGCCGGGCACCATCACCGCCTGGCCCACCGGAGGCGGACGGCTCACCCACTTCTGGCGCGACGCGGGCGACGGCACCGTCCGCGCCTGGCGCCCCGGGATCCGGCCCGCGCGGCTGGGCGGTCCCGGCACCGGCCCGCTCGCCCTGCTGCGTACCCCCGTGGACGGCCACGACTGCACGATCCTCGCCCAGCGCGGCGCCGACGGCCGCCCGCACATCGCCGCCTATCCGACGGAGGACGAGGCGGCGGGCCTGCACTGGACCCCGACCGGGGAGCGCTGCTCCGGCGCGCCCGCGCTGGCGCTGGACGGCCGGGGGCGGGTGATCCTGGCGGTGATCGGCGAGGACGGCGCCCTGCGGACGGCCCGTCAGAAGGCGGAACCGGGCCTGGCGCTGGAGGCCTGGACCCGGATCTGAGCGCCGCAAGGAGGCCGCGTCGTACGGAGGTCACCTCGTACGGAGGTCACGTCGTACGGGCGGGCACGGACGGCACAACGGACCGGGCCGGTACGGAAGTCCCCTTCCGCACCGGCCCGTTCGCCGCACGCCCGGGAACGCTACGCGGGGACGCTCGCGACGCCCGGTGCCAGGAACCGCTTGCCGTTCACCCGCTCCGAGACGCCCTCCCTGTCCAGGTACGGGGTGATGCCGCCCAGGTGGAAGGGCCAGCCCGCGCCCGTGAGCAGACAGAGGTCGATGTCCTGGGCCTCGGCCACGACACCCTCGTCCAGCATCAGACCGATCTCCTGGGCCACCGCGTCCAGCACCCGCTCGCGCGTCTGCTCCTCGGTGAGGACGGTGTCGCCCTGCTGGAGAAGCGCGGCCACCTCCGGGTCAAGCTCCGGCTTTCCGGAGTCGTGGACGTAGAAGCCGCGCTTGCCCGCCTTGACGACCGCCGCGAGGTTCCGGGAGACCGTGAAGCGGTCCGGGAACGCGCCGTGCAAGGTCTCCGAGACATGCAGACCGATGGCGGGCCCGACCAGTTCGAGCAGCACCAGCGGGGACATCGGCAGCCCCAGCGGCTCGACCGCGCGCTCCGCCACCGCCACCGGTGTGCCCTCGTCGATGACGTTCTGGATCTCGCCCATGAAGCGGGTGAGGATGCGGTTGACGACGAACGCCGGGGCGTCCTTCACCAGTACCGCGCTCTTCTTGAGCTTCTTCGCCACCCCGAACGCCGTCGCCAGCGCGGCGTCGTCGGTCCGCTCCCCGCGCACGATCTCCAGCAGCGGAAGGATCGCGACCGGGTTGAAGAAGTGGAAGCCCACGACCCGCTCGGGGTTCTTCAGCTTCGAGGCCATCTCGGAGACGGACAGCGACGAGGTGTTGGTGGCGAGGATCGCGTGCGCCGGGGCGACCGCCTCGACCTCCGCGAACACCTTCTGCTTGACGCCCATCTCCTCGAAGACAGCCTCGATGATGAAGTCCGCGTCCGAGAAGCCCTCCGCCTTGTCCAGCACACCCGAGACGAGGCCCTTGAGACGGTTGGCCTTGTCCTGGTTGATACGGGACTTCAGCAGCAGCTTGTCGATCTCGCCGTGGACATACCCGACGCCCTTGTCGACCCGCTCCTGGTCGATGTCCGTGAGGACGACCGGGACTTCGAGCCGGCGCAGGAAGAGCAGCGCCAACTGCGAGGCCATCAGGCCCGCGCCGACGACGCCGACCTTGGTGACCGGGCGCGCCAGCGCCTTGTCGGGGGCCCCGGCCGGCCGCTTGGCGCGCCGCTGCACCAGGTTGAACGCGTAGATGCCGGAGCGCAGTTCGCCGCCCATGATCAGATCCGCGAGGGCCCGGTCCTCGGCGTCGAAGCCGGCCTGGAGGTCGCCGTCCTTGACGGCGGCGATGATGTCCAGCGCGCGATAGGCCGCCGGGGCCGCGCCGTGCACCTTGGAGTCGGCGATCTGCCTGCCGCGCTCCACCGCGCGGTCCCAGGCCTCGCCGCGGTCCACCTCGGCGCGCTCGACGGTCAGTTCGCCCGTCAGCACGGACGCGGTCCAGCTCAGCGACCGCTCCAGGAAGTCGGCGCCCTCGAAGATCGCGTCGGCGATGCCCAGTTCACGCACCTGGGCGCCCTTGAGCTGCTTGTTCTGGTTGAGCGAGTTCTCGATGACGACCGAGACCGCGCGGTCCGCGCCGATCAGGTTCGGCAGCAGTGTGCAGCCGCCCCAGCCGGGGACGAGGCCGAGGAAGACCTCGGGCAGTGAGAACGCGGGCAGCGCGGCCGAGACGGTGCGGTACTGACAGTGCAGACCGATCTCGACACCGCCGCCCATCGCCGCGCCGTTGTAGTACGCGAACGTCGGCACGGCCAGCGCGGCGAGCCGCTTGAAGACCTCGTGGCCGCCCTTGCCGATCGCGAGCGCGTCCTCGTGGCGCTTCAGCAGCTCCACGCCCTTGAGGTCGGCGCCGACCGCGAAGATGAACGGCTTGCCGGTGATCCCGACGCCGACGACCGTACCGTCGGCCGCTTCCTTCTCGACCTGGTCGATCGCGGCGCCGAGGTTCGCCAGCGACTGCGGTCCGAAGGTGGTCGGCTTGGTGTGGTCCAGGCCGTTGTCCAGCGTGATGAGCGCGAAGCGCCCGGCACCCGCGGGGAGATCGAGATGGCGTACGTGCGCCTGTGTGACGACCTCGCCGGGGAACAGTTCGGCCGCGCCCTTCAGGAGTTCGGCGGTGCTGGTGCTCACTTGGTGCCTCCGTCGAAGTGCGGGTTCTCCCAGATGACCGACGCGCCCATGCCGAAGCCGACGCACATGGTGGTCAGCCCGTAGCGGACGTGCGGGTGCGACTCGAACTGCCGCGCGAGCTGGGTCATCAGCCGGACACCGGAGGAGGCCAGCGGGTGGCCGAACGCGATGGCGCCGCCGTACTGGTTGACACGCTCGTCGTCGTCCGCGATGCCGTAGTGGTCCAGGAAGGCCAGCACCTGTACGGCGAAGGCCTCGTTGATCTCGAACAGACCGATGTCGGAGATCGAAAGACCCGCCTTGGCGAGCGCCTTCTCCGTCGAGGGGATGGGGCCGTACCCCATGACCTCCGGCTCGACGCCCGCGAACGCGTACGAGACCAGCCGCATCCTGACCGGAAGGCCCTGCTCGCGCGCGAAGTCCTCGGCGGCGATCAGCGAGGCGGTGGCCCCGTCGTTGAGCCCCGCCGCGTTGCCCGCGGTGACCCGGCCGTGCGGCCGGAACGGGGTCTTCAGCCCGGCCAGCGTCTCCAGCGTCGTCCCCGGGCGCATCGGCTCGTCGGCGGTGGCGAGCCCCCAGCCGGTCTCGCCCGCCTCGGGGTTGGTCCGCCGGATGGAGATCGGCACCAGGTCCTGCTGGATCGTGCCGTCGGCGTACGCCTTGGCGGCCTTCTCCTGCGAGCGCACCGCGTACTCGTCGGCGCGTGCCTTCGTCAGATGCGGGAAGCGGTCGTGCAGATTCTCGGCGGTCATCCCCATGAAGAGCGCGGAGTCGTCCACAAGCTTCTCGGAGACGAAGCGCGGGTTCGGGTCGACGCCCTCGCCCATGGGATGACGGCCCATGTGCTCGACACCGCCGGCCACGACGATGTCGTACGCGCCGAACGCGATGGAGCCCGCGGTGCTGGTCACCGCGGTCAGCGCGCCCGCGCACATCCGGTCGATCGAGTAGCCGGGTACGGACTGGGGCAGCCCGGCGAGGATCCCCGCGGTACGGCCGAGCGTGAGGCCCTGGTCACCGATCTGGGTGGTGGCCGCGATGGCGACCTCGTCGATCCGGGCCGGGTCGAGGTCCGGGTTGCGGCGCAGCAGCTCCCGGATCGCCTTCACGACGAGATCGTCGGCACGGGTCTCGTGGTACATGCCCTTCGGGCCCGCCTTGCCGAACGGGGTGCGGACGCCGTCGACGAAGACGACATCCCTGACGGTACGAGGCACGATGGCTCTCCTCCAGGGTGCGGGGTGGCACTGCGGGGCGCGCTGAGGCGCGCTACCGCTTCTATGCTACTTGTGGGTAACCACGCTGCCCAGTCCCCCTTCCATTTTGAGGGCTCGGTTCGCCTCCGGGCGCTTGCTGTATCCATCAGCGGCCTCCGGCCGCGGGCCCTGTCGACGGTCGACCGTGCTCGACCCCTCGTTCCTCGGGGCCTCCGCCCACGCGGCGGAGCCGCATATCGAGCACAGCCTCCCTTACGACAGCGGCGCGCCCTTCGGCTCACTCGCCGGCGGTCGTGGGCATCCGGGACGTCCCGGGCGCCGCGAACCACCGAGTGGGGCCCGCGGTGGACCCGCGGGCCCGGCCGCCCGCGCCTCCGCCGGGAGGCGAGGCGCACCGTCAGTACGACACGACAGGTCAGTACGGCACGGCCGGTCAGCCCGACACCGTCAGCGCGCGCGTCAGCAGCGGCGCCACCTGCTCGACCTGCCAGGCGCGCGCCCCATGGCCCGCGAGCGCGTCCGCCACCTTCGCCACCGTCGGCTCGTGCGGCGGCTCCCAGCAGACCCGGCGCACCGTGTCCGGCGTGATCAGGTTCTCCTGCGGCATGTTCAGCCGCTCGGCCAGCTCCGAGACCGCCGCGCGGGCGGCCGACAGCCGGGCCGCCGCCTCCGGGTCCTTGTCCGCCCAGGAGCGCGGCGGCGGCGGCCCCGCCACCTGCTGCCCCGGCTGGGGCAGCTCCACGTCGGGCAGCGCCCTGGCCCGGTCGACCGCCGTCTGCCACTGCTCCAGCTGGCGGCGTCCCATCCGGTGGCCGAAGCCCGCCAGCGCGGTCAGCGCGTGCACGTTCACCGGCAGCGCCAGCGCCGCCTCGATGATCGCGGCATCGCTCAGCACCTTGCCGGGGGAGACGTCACGCCGCTGCGCGACCCGGTCGCGGGTGGTCCACAGCTCCCGTACGACCGCCATCTGACGGCGGCGGCGCACCTTGTGCATGCCCGACGTACGGCGCCACGGGTCCTTGCGCGGGGGCGGCGGCGGGGCCGAGGCGATCGCGTCGAACTCCTGGTGCGCCCAGTCCAGCTTGGACTGGCGGTCGAGCTCTTTCTCCAGCGCGTCCCGGAGATCGACGAGCAGCTCCACATCGAGCGCGGCGTAGCGCAGCCACGGCTCGGGGAGCGGACGGGTCGACCAGTCGACGGCGGAGTGGCCCTTCTCCAGGGCGTAGCCGAGGACGTTCTCGACCATCGCGCCGAGCCCGACCCGGGGAAAGCCCGCCAGCCGGCCTGCCAGTTCCGTGTCGAACAGCCGGGTGGGCGTCATGCCTATTTCGCGCAGACAGGGGAGATCCTGAGTCGCCGCGTGCAGGATCCACTCGGTCCCGGCGAGCGCCTCGCCGAGACCGGAGAGATCGGGGCAGCCGACGGGATCGATCAGCGCCGTGCCCGCGCCCTCGCGGCGCAGCTGGACAAGGTAGGCGCGCTGACCGTAGCGGTAACCCGACGCCCGCTCGGCGTCGACGGCCACGGGGCCGGTGCCCGCGGCGAAGGCCGCGATCACCTCGGCGAGCGCCTCCTCGGTGGCGACTACCGGCGGAATGCCCTCGCGGGGCTCCAGCAAGGGGATCGGCGCCGTTTCGACGTCGTCCGGGGGCAGCGACATGAGCGGCTGGCGCTCCTGGCCCCCGGTGGTTCGCAGTGCTGGCTCTGCTGCGGTCTCTTGGGCGTCGGTCACCTGTCAAGGGTATCCGTGAACGGAAGGCGCCCGTCGACGGAACGTTCCGTCGACGGGCGGTGGGGGCGAGAAGTGGTCAGTGGATGATTCCGGTACGGAGGGCCACGGCGACCATCCCCGCCCGGTCGCCCGTGCCGAGCTTGCGCGCGATCCGGGCGAGATGGCTCTTGACGGTGAGTGCGGACAGGCCCATCGAGACACCGATGGCCTTGTTGGACTGGCCCTCGGCGACCAGCCGGAGCACCTCGACCTCACGGCCGGAGAGCTCCCGGTAGCCACCCGGGTGGCTCGGGGCCCCCGGAGGACGGCGGTGCATCCGCTGGCCGGCGCCGATGGGGGCGGCGCCGGGACGGCCCGGGTGGCCGATGTTCGTGCGGGTACCGGTGACGACATAGCCCTTGACACCGCCCGCGAGGGCGTTGCGCACCGCGCCGATGTCATCGGCGGCGGAGAGGGCGAGGCCGTTGGGCCAGCCCGCGGCTCGGGTCTCGGACAGCAGGGTCAGCCCGGAACCGTCGGGCAGATGGACGTCGGCAACGCAGATGTCGCGCGGGTTGCCGACGCGGGGGCGGGCCTCCGCGATGGACGACGCCTCGATGACGTCACGTACTCCAAGGGCCCACAAGTGGCGGGTGACGGTGGAGCGGACGCGTGGGTCGGCCACGACGACCATGGCCGTCGGCTTGTTCGGGCGGTAGGCGACCAGGCTTGCGGGCTGCTCTAGGAGAACGGACACCAGGCCTCCTGGGAAGGTGCGGGACGGGGCCGGCTCTGGGGATGAAGCCGGGGCGATCCGTGCTTGAAGGGTCATTGACCTCTTCGGCAGCAATCCCGCCCGCCTTTAGAGAAAGATCACGATTTGGTGAGTAACAATTCGGGCAATTCGGACGGGTGATCGATCATTCCCTGTCGTGCCCCCACGACTGGACCCCACGACTGGAACTCACGGCCCGCCCCCGCGACCGGCCCCACCCGAGGCGGCGCGGTGAGGGCGGTCAGGACACCTGCGGCCCGCGCCGCTGGGGCAGCGACACCACACCCGCGCCGGCGCCCGGGTCCGTCCCGCCCGCGACCGGTCCCGTCGTGGCCGGCGGCAGCCCCGCGATCTGGCAGAGCAGATCGCACCAGGCCGCCAGATGCGCCGCCGCGTCGGGCACCCCGCCCCGGCCCTCGCGCGGAGTCCAGGACGCGCGGATCTCGATCTGGGTGGCCGGTCTGCGCTCGGCGAGCCCGCCGAAGTAGTGCGACCCGGCACGCGTGACGGTGCCGCTGGCCTCCCCGTACGACAGTCCGCGCGCCTCCAGCGCGCCGGTCAGCCAGGACCAGCACACCTCGGGCAGCAGCGGGTCCGCCGCCATCTCCGGCTCCAGCTCCGCCCGTACGAGCGTCACCAGCCGGAAGGCGCCCTGCCAGGCGTCATGTCCGGCCGGGTCGTGGAGCAGGATGAGCCGGCCGTCCGCCAGATCGTCGTCACCGTCGACGACCGCCGCCTCCAGGGCGTACGCGTACGGTGCCAGCCGCTTGGGCGGCGGGGTCGGGTCGACCTCGATCTCGGGACGCAACCGCGCCGTTCGCAGTGCTTCGACCGCCGAACGGAACGTGGCCGGACCGGAATCCCCCTCCGCGCCCCCCGTTCCCTCGGTGCCGTTGGAATGATCGGAAAACTGTCCCTGAGCCGCAGCCATGCGGGGAAGAGTAGGCGGAACGCGCGCCTCGCGCAGGGAAGGACACCCGGGCCGGGGCCCCGGCTTCCCCGTACATGCGAAGATTCTGGTCGTGAGCGCCATTGACCGCCCCTCGGGCCAGCAGACGAAGCCGTACGAATCGCCCTTTATGAAGGCGTGCAGGCGTGAACCGGTGCCGCACACACCGGTCTGGTTCATGCGACAGGCGGGCCGCTCGCTGCCGGAGTATCTGAAGGTGCGTGAGGGGATTCCGATGCTGGAGTCCTGCATGCGGCCCGAACTGGTCACCGAGATCACCCTCCAGCCGGTACGGCGCCACAAGGTCGACGCCGCGATCTACTTCAGCGACATCGTCGTCCCCCTCAAGGCCATCGGCCTCGATCTCGACATCAAGCCCGGGGTCGGCCCCGTCGTCGCCGAGCCGATCCGCACCCGCGCCGATCTCGCCCGGCTGCGCGACCTCACCCCGGACGACGTCTCGTATGTGACCGAGGCGATCGGCATGCTCACGGGCGAGCTGGGCGCCACCCCGCTCATCGGCTTCGCCGGCGCTCCGTTCACGCTCGCCAGCTATCTCGTGGAGGGCGGCCCGTCCCGCAACCACGAGCACACCAAAGCGATGATGTACGGCGACCCGGAGCTGTGGGCCGATCTGCTGGACCGGCTCGCGGACATCACCTCCGCCTTCCTCAAGGTGCAGATCGAGGCGGGCGCGAGCGCCGTGCAGCTCTTCGACTCATGGGTGGGCGCCCTGGCGCCGGTCGACTACCGCCGTTCCGTCCTGCCCGCCTCGGCGAAGGTCTTCGAGGCCATCGCGCCGTACGACGTCCCGCGCATCCACTTCGGGGTCGGTACGGGCGAACTGCTCGGGCTGATGGGCGAGGCGGGCGCGGATGTCGTCGGCGTCGACTGGCGGGTCCCGCTGGACGAGGCCGCCCGCCGGGTCGGTCCCGGCAAGGCGCTCCAGGGCAACCTCGACCCGGCCGTGCTCTTCGCCCCGACGGCGGCCGTGGAGACCAAAGCCCGCGAGGTACTGGACGCGGCGGCCGGTCTGGAGGGCCATGTCTTCAATCTGGGCCATGGGGTGCTGCCGACCATGGACCCGGACGCCCTGACCCGGCTCGTGGAGTACGTACACACCCAGACCGCCCGCTAGGGCCTGACCTCAAAGCCCCGCCTTCCGCACGGTCGTCGTCGCCTTGCGCGCGGCGACCAGCACCGGGTCCCAGACCGGGGAGAACGGCGGGGCGTAGCCCAGGTCCAGGGTGGTCATCGCCTCCACCGTCATCCCGGCCGTCAGCGCCACCGCCGCGATGTCCACCCGCTTCGCCGCGCCCTCGCGTCCGACGATCTGGGTGCCGAGCAACCGGCCTGTACGGCGCTCCGCGAGCATCTTCACCGTCATGACGGCGGCGCCGGGGTAGTAACCGGCTTTGTCGGTGGACTCGATGGTCGCGGTGACGAACTGGAGGCCCGCCCGGCGCGCGTCCTTCTCCCGCAGCCCGGTCCTGGCGATCTCCAGATCGCAGACCTTGCTGACGGCCGTGCCGACCACCCCGGGAAAGATGGCGTAGCCGCCGCCGACGTTCGCGCCGATGATCTGGCCGTGCTTGTTCGCGTGGGTGCCCAGCGCGATATGCCGGGTCGAGCCCGAGACCAGGTCGAGGACTTCCACGCAGTCCCCGCCCGCCCAGATGTTCTCGTGGCCGCGCACCCGCATCGCCAGATCGGTGAGCAGCCCGCCGTGCGGCCCGAGGGGCAGCCCCGCGGCGCGGGCGAGGGTGGTCTCCGGCTCCACACCGATACCGAGCACGACCACATCGGCCGGATACTCGGCGGCGTCGGTGACCACGGCGCGCACCCGGCCGTCCGCGCCGGTGCGTACGCCGGTGACCGTCGTGCCGCCGACCGTGGTGATGCCCAGCCCGTCCATCGCCTCATGGACCAGCCGGCCCATGTCGGGGTCGAGCGTCGCCATCGGCTGGTCCCCGTTGTGGACCACGGTGACCTGATAGCCGCGCTTCAGCAGCGCCTCCGCCATCTCCACACCGATGTACCCCGCGCCGACGACGACCGCGCGCCCGCCCTTCGTAGCCCCGAGGGTGGTCAGCAGCGCCTGCCCGTCGTCGAGGTTCTGCACGCCGTGCACGCCCGGCGCGTCGATCCCGGGCAGCGCCGGGCGCACCGGGCGGGCGCCTGTCGCGACGACCAGCTTGTCGAAGCCGGTCCAGCTCTCCGTACCGTCGGAGAGATCGCGAACGCGCACCCGCTGCCCGGCCACGTCGATCTCCATGGCCTCCGTGCGCATCCGCAGATCGATGGCGCGTGCGCGGTGTTCCTCGGGCGTCCGCGCGATCAGGTCACCGGGCCCGGCGACATCCCCGCCCACCCAGTACGGAATGCCGCACGCGGAGTACGAGCTGAAGTGGCCGCGCTCGAACGCGACGATCTCCAGCTCCTCCGGGCCCTTCATCCTGCGGGCCTGCGATGCGGCGGACATGCCCGCCGCATCACCGCCGATGACCACCATGCGCTCCGCCGCCATTGCGCGCCCCTCTCGCTTCCGTGTTCCGGGGGAACGCTACGCGGGCGGATCCGGATCAGTCCGCGCGCGTCCCCTCGGGGGCCGATGCGTCGGGAACCGGCGAGGGCTCGGCCGAGGGCGCGGGGGTGGGCCAGGGCGCGGGTACGGGCTCCGGCCTGCGGGGCAGCCGGCCCCGTACCAGCCGCCACAGCACGTAGAGCACCGCGAGCACGGCGGCGAACGGCGCCACCGCGCCGACCACCACCCCGATCCACCGCACGGTCGCGGTCAGCGCGTCCCAGCCGCCGCCCAGCGCGTCCAGGAACCCGGGGCCGTCCTCCTCCCTCTTCGTCTCCTTCTTGACGGCCGGAGCCTCGGTGAGCTCCAGGGTGATGGTGGCCAGGGACGTACGGTCCTTGAGCGACGCCTGCTGGGCGAGCAGCGCCTCCAGAGCGGCCTGACGCGTGCTCAACTCGCCTTCCAGCGAGACCACATCGCTGAGCGTCGTCGCCTGGTCCATCAACTCCCGTACGCGCGCGACGCTCGCACGCTGCGAGGCGATCCTGCTGTTCACATCGACCACCTGGTCGGTGACGTCCTTGGCGTCGGCCTTGCGCGCCACCAGCGTGCCGGTGCCCGCCAGTTCGGCGAGGACGTCGTCGTACGCGTCCTGCGGCACCCGCAGCACGATGCGCGAGCCCACATGGCCGCCCTCGACCCGCTCGGTGGACTCGTTCTCGACGAGACCGCCGGAGTTCACGGCCGCGGCCCGCGCCGTGGCGAGCGCCTTCTCCGTGTTCTTGACGCGCACCGTGAGTTCGGCGGTGCGGATCACATGCGTACGGGGCGTCGCGGGCCGCTGCTCGGCGTCCGTCCCCTCGCTGCCGGACGCCGGCGCACCGGCCCCCGACGCGGTGCCCGGCGCGTCCGCCTGCCGCTCCTGAGCCGGTTTAGCGGCGCTGTCCGCCGCCGACGCGTTGTCACTGCCACCGGAGGCGCTGCATCCGGCGAGCGTGAGCGAGACGGTGAGTAGTGCTGCCGCGAACAGTGGTGTCGCGCGCATATCGGCCCCCCAGAAACGGTTGAGAAGAAAGTGATGCCGGTTCGACGCGCGAGGGCCCGGCACGGATGCTCGTCCACGGTCCCGAAGCGGTCACGGTCGGGACTCGTTATGGACCGTCCCAACCGGTTTGAGAGAGTGGGGGCATGGAGTCGAGCGCGCAGCACGTGGACACGCATACGGGCCATGTCGTCGTCATCGGGGGCGGTATCGCCGGTCTGGCCGCGGCGCACCGGCTGCTGGGCGCCGGGATCCGGGTGACACTGCTGGAGGCCACCGACCGGCTCGGCGGCAAGCTGCGGACCGGCGAGATCGAGGGCGCTCCCGTCGACCTCGGGGCCGAGTCGATGCTCGCGCGGCGGCCCGAGGCCGTCGATCTGGCCGAGGCCGTCGGGCTCGGCGAACTCCTCCAGCCGCCCACCGCCACCACCGCGTCGGTGTGGACGCGCGGGGAGCTGCGGCCCATGCCCAAGGGCCATGTGATGGGTGTGCCGGGTGACCCCGCCGCCCTCGCCGGGCTGCTCTCCGACGAAGGGCTCGCCAGGATCGCCCGCGAACCGGAGCTGCCGCCGACCGAGGTCGGCGACGATGTCCCGGTCGGCGAGTACGTCGCCGAGCGGCTGGGCCGCGAGGTCGTCGACCGGCTGGTGGAACCGCTGCTCGGCGGGGTCTACGCGGGCGACGCGTACCGCATCTCCATGAAGGCGGCCGTTCCGCAGCTCTTCGATCTGGCCAGGACCCATGACTCCCTGCTGGCGGGTGTGCGCGACCTCCAGGCCGCGACCGCGGCGAAGCAGCGCGACGGCGCGGCGCCGGGCGCGGTCTTCGCGGGCATCGCGGGCGGTGTGGGCACCCTGCCCGGCGCCGTCGCGGACGCCGTACGGTCGGGCGGCGGCGAGATCCTGGTGGAAACGCCGGTCACCGGCCTCCGGCGCACGCCCGACGGCTGGCTGATCCGTACCGGGCGAGGCGATCTGCCCGCCGACGGCGTGGTGCTCGCCACCCCCGCCCGGTCCGCCTCGGCGCTGCTCTCCGACGAGTCCCCGGCAGCCGCCACCGAACTCGCCGGGGTCGAGTACGCGTCGATGGCGCTGGTCACGATGGCGTTCCGGCGCGCTGATCTCGGTGCGATGCCCGAGGGCAGCGGCTTCCTCGTACCGCCTGTCGACGGCCGCACGATCAAGGCGTCGACCTTCTCCACCCGGAAGTGGGCATGGGTCGCGGACGCGGCGCCCGGCCTCTTCGTCCTCCGTACCTCCATCGGACGGTACGGCGAGGAGGAGCAACTGGAGCGCGAGGACGCCGAACTCGTCGGTGTCTCGCTGCGCGACCTCGGCGACGCGGTCGGGCTCACCGCGAAGCCGGTGGCCACGGAAGTGACCCGCTGGATGGGCGGTCTGCCGCAGTACCCCGTGGGCCACCAGGCCAGGATCACCCGGGTCCGCGAGGCCGTCGCCAAGCTCCCGGGGCTGCGGCTGTGCGGGGCCGCCTACGACGGCGTCGGCATCCCGGCGTGCGTCGCGTCGGCCCGGCGCGCCGCCGACGAGATCATCGCCACGTCGACCCTGGCGTGGGGCACGGGACGGGGCGCGGGAGAATAGTCCTATGACTGCTGCACCAGAGAAGACCCCGAACGCGGGCAAGAAGGCCAAGGACCTCAACGAGGTCATCCGCTACACGCTGTGGTCCGTCTTCAAGCTGCGCGATGTGCTGCCGGAGGACCGGACCGGCTTCGCGGACGAGGTCCAGGAGCTGTTCGACCAGCTCGGCGCCAAGGACGTCACCGTACGCGGCACGTACGACGTGTCCGGGCTGCGCGCGGACGCCGACGTCATGATCTGGTGGCACGCGGAGACCGCCGACGAACTCCAGGACGCGTACAACCGCTTCCGGCGCACCCGGTTCGGACGGCAGCTGGAGCCGGTCTGGTCGAACATGGCGCTGCACCGCCCCGCCGAGTTCAACAAGTCGCACGTACCGGCCTTCCTGGCCGACGAGACGCCCCGCGACTATGTGAGCGTCTACCCCTTCGTACGGTCCTACGACTGGTACCTGCTGCCCGACGAGGACCGCCGCAGGATGCTGGCCGACCACGGGAAGATGGCCCGGGGCTACCCCGATGTGCGCGCCAACACCGTTGCCTCGTTCTCGCTCGGCGACTACGAGTGGGTGCTGGCCTTCGAGGCCGACGAGCTCTACCGGATCGTCGACCTGATGCGCCATCTGCGCGGCTCCGAGGCCCGGATGCATGTCCGGGAAGAGGTCCCGTTCTTCACGGGCCGCCGCAAGTCGGTCGCCGACCTCGTGGCGGGACTCGCGTAACCCCGGCCTCCGGAAGCGATGAGGATGTGATGGAGGGGGCCGGCCCGCCGCGGGCCGGCCCCCTCCATCCCGCCCGGAAGATCAGACGACCGGCGGCGGCCCCTGGCCGCCCGCCGGCTCGTCCAGCGACACCGGGTCCGGCTCAGGGTTCCCATCGGCCGCCGACCGCGGAAACCCGCGGGGAAGTCGGACTTCCGCGGCCGATGGAACCCGAGTTGGTTCGCAGCCCGAGTCGGTACGGAGAAGGACACACCGGGCGAGGCGCCCGGTCGTCGAACAGAACCGGCGGGGTCATAGGCGCACGATGACGAGGGCGGTGTCGTCCGTGACGCCGCCCGGCGGGAGCAGGTCGGCCAGCAGGGCGTCCGCGAGGGTTTCGGGGTCGGCCGCCCGGTGGCGGGCGAGCGAGCGGGCGAGCCGCGCGAGGCCGGCGTCGATGTCCTCGTGGCGGCGCTCGATCAGGCCGTCGGTGTACAGCACGAGCACGGAGCCCTCGGTGAAGGACGCGGTGGCCTGGGGGCGGGGGGCCGGTTCGGGGCGGGCACCCAGCGGGGGGTCCGTGGCCCGGTCCAGGAACTCGACGGTGCCGTCGCCGCGCAGGAGCGCCGGCGGAGGGTGGCCGGCGCTGCTGTAGGTGATGGTGCGGGTGTCCCAGTCGATGAACGCGGTGGCCGCGGTGGTGTTCTCGGCGCCCTCGACGGAACGGGCGTACAGCCCCAGGACTTCCAGGGCCCTGGCGGGTCCTTCGGTGGTGCGGGAGGCGGCGCTCAGCGCGCTGCGCAGCTGCCCCATGACCTGGGCCGCGGGCAGACCGTGGCCGACGACATCGCCGACGGCGACCGCGCCGCGGTCGCCGTCCAGGTCCACCAGGTCGTACCAGTCACCGCACACCTCCAGCGTGTCGATGGCGGGCCGGTAGCGTGCGGCCGACGCGTGGCTCCCGAGGCAGCGGGGAATGGGCAGCATCGCCTCTTGCAGGCTCAGCGCCACCTCGCGGGCGCGGATGAGTTCGGTGACGTCCTCCACCCGGTGCATCAGCAGTGCCATCCGCCCGTCCGGACCGAAGACGGGCGTGTTGATCATGCTCAGGTACCGCTCGTACCGCATTCCGGGCCGCTCGGGGTCCTCCCTGTCGTAGCGCTGAAGCTCCATCGTCTCGCGCTCACCTGTCTCCGCCACCCGGCGCAGTGAGGCCACGACGTTGCGCACCACGGCCGCGCCGGGGTCGTTCGGACTGTGGGCGAAATCGTCCCCCAAAAAGCGCCCGCCGGCGGCCTGCTCGCGGGTGCGGCCCATCTGCCGCAGGAACTCCTCGTTGACGTCCAGATAGAGCAGCTCCGGGGTCAGCAGCACCACCGCCCCGGGGAGGGCCTGGAACACCGCCTTGTAGTCGATCTCCGGTTCCGTCACGTTCGTCTCGCCTCCGCGCAGCGCTCCCGAACGTTCAGAGACGGATACCCGGATTGAGCCGTCTGCGCAGTTCGACAAGTCGGTCGGTCGGCCGAGGCGACGTTGGGTCGGGCTCCGCGCGCGGCGCGCAGTCAGCGGCCCGCACCGGCGCCTTTCCGTGCAGCAGGTAGTCCTCCAGATAGGCGGTGGCGCAGGCGTTGGCGCCACCCGTCACCCCGTGCGTACCGGCGTCCCGCTCGGTCACCAGGGCCGAACCGGCCAGCCGCTTGTGCAGCTCCAGGGCCCCCTCGTACGGCGTCGCCGCGTCCCGCTCCGCGGCCAGGATCAGCGTCGGCGGCAACTGGCCCGGCGAGGTGCGGACTTCGGCCGGCCGCCCGCGCGGCGCGGTCCAGTAGGCGCACGGCAGATTCATCCAGGCGTTGTCCCAGGTCTCGAACGGCGCGCGCCGCGCCAGTGCGGTGTTGTCGCGGTCCCACACCGCGAAGTCCGTGGGCCAGGGCGCGTCATTGCACTCGACCGCCGTATAGACCGCCCCGGCGTTCTCGCTCTCCGCGGCGGCGGCCGGACGGGGCGAGGCCTGGGCGATCAGCGGCTGCTGATTGCCCTTCAGATACTCGGAGAGGGCCGTGGCGCGCGTCGGCCAGTAGTCGTCGTAGTAACCGGCCCCGAGCATCGCCGCCTGGAGCTGGCCCGGCCCGACCTTGCCGCCGGCCGGCTTGTGCGCGACCCCCGCGCGTACCCTCTCGTAGCTCTGTCCCACCTGCTCGGCGTCGGTGCCCAGGTGGTACGTCGCGTCATGCTTGGCCACCCAGGTACGGAAGTCCTCCCAGCGCCGCTCGAACGCGACCGACTGGTCGAGGTTGTTGCGGTACCAGATCTGCTCGGGGTCCGGGTTCACGGCGGAGTCGAGGACCATCCGGCCCACGTGCGAGGGGAAGAGCGTCGCGTAGAGCGCGCCGAAGTAGGTCCCGTACGAGGCGCCCATGAAGGAGAGCTTCTGCTCGCCGAGCGCCGCGCGCAGCACGTCCAGATCGCGGGCGTTGTTCAAAGAGTTGTAGTGGCGGAGCGCGGGTCCGGCGGCGCGGGCACAGCCCTGCGCGTACGCCTTGGCCTCGGCGATCCGCTCCCGTTTGTACGACGCGGAGGGATGGACGGGGGACTGCGTCGGGGCTTTGATGTAATCCGCCGGATCCTCGCAGGAGAGCGGGGCGGACCGGCCCACTCCGCGCGGTGCGTAGCCGATGAGGTCGTACGCCTCGGCGATCCGCTTCCAGTGGGGCACCTCGGCGACCATCGGGAAGTACATACCGGAGGCGCCGGGACCGCCGGGGTTGAAGACCAGCGCGCCCTGCCGCCGCTCCGGACTCCCGCTCGCGGGCACCCGGCTGACGGTGAGGCCGATCGTCCTGCCGTCCGGTTCGGTGTAGTCGAGCGGGACCTCGACCGTGCCGCAGACGAGGGGGTCGGGCAGCCGCTCGGCCTCGGGGCAGGCGCCGAACGTGATGCCGGCGGTGGCGGCGCGCTCGGCGGCCCGCGCGACACCGCGGGCCGCGCTGATCGTGGGGTGAGCGCCGCCTGCGTCGGCGGCGTCCACGGGAACGACGACGAGGGCCGACAGGACCACGGAGCCGAGGGTGGTCAGCGCCCCGTATTTCGCTACTGCTCTCATCGCTTTCCCTTCCGTACGTACGGATCGGAGGATGATCCGCAGACAGAGGGTCAGCAGAGCGGCGGGGGCGGACAAGTATCCGTACGCGGTGTCGGTCGCAATGACCCCGATGCGTCGTCCGGCCACTCCGAAGGGTCCGAGCAGTGGCCGGACGGTACGGGATGTGCCGCCCGGACCGCCCGGACCGCCCGAACCGGCCAGGACCGCCCGGCGGCTCCGGAGCCCTACGATCCCCCGCCGCCACCCCCGCAGCCGCCGCCCCCACCGCAGCTGCTGCCGCCTCCGCCGCCCCCGTCCGACCCGCCGCCTCCGCAGGAGCTCGCGCCACAGCCCGACCCCGAACCGCCGCATCCCGTCCCCGAGCCGGGCTCGGCGCCGTAGCACCAGGCCACCGCGGCCGTGGACAGATGGTCCGCCGGCGCGAAGTCACGCCCCGGGCGCATCCGCGCGGTGGTGCGCAACTGCTCCCGCAGCTCCGGGTCCGGCACCCCCCTCACCCCGTGCGCCGCGACCTGGTCCGCCGCCGAGTAACCGAGCCCCGCGACGTAGTCGCGCAGCGCCCGCCGTCCCGCTCGGGTGATCCGCCGCCGGGCGACGGACGCGCAGACGAACCCCGTGATCATGCCCGCGAACAGGACCGGCAGCAGGGAGAACGCCCACATCCCGCTGGGACCGAACTCCAGGGAACCGAAGGTCACCAGCGCGCCCGCGACGAACGACAGGGGCAGGGCGACGAAGCAGAGCACCCCCTGGGTGACGCCCCAGGTCCGCCACGGGCGCGTCCGCGCGCGTGGCACCACCAGCCCGCGCGCCGCGAGTGCGTCGCCCACCTGCTGTACGGCGGGGGCGCGCATCACCGCGAGGCGCAGCGCCTGCAGGGCGCCGGTGGGCGCCTTGGCGTGCTCCTGGAGCACGGCCCGCTCCACCGGGTGGTACGCGACCCGCTGGAGTACGGCGACGATGCCGGGGCCGCCGACGGCCAGCCGGCCGTCCGCCCGCATCCCGGCGAGCGCGGCGTCCACGACCCTGCCGGGACCGCCGCCGAGGAACGAGGCCTCCCACACGTCATGGGCGGCCGGCGTCCCCGTCACCCGGGCACGGGACCGGACCACTCCGGCGATCAGCAGGACGGAGGAGAGGGCGACCGCGAGAGTGACCGCGGCGAAGAGGATCGTCGTCATCGCCCCTCACCTCCCGGCCAGCGCGGCACGGGCCACACGGAGGAGACGGGTCGCCCGGCGCGGTGGCCGCGCGGCGGCCCGCTCACGCCACCAGAGGGTCAGCCGCCGCCGGGCGGCGGAGTCCTCGGGCCGCCCCTCGATCAGCAGACTCTCGGCGAAGTCGAGCGCGTCTCGGCGGTATCCGGCGCGCATGGGCGTGTGCGCGGCGTACGCCAGGAACGCCGGGCGGAAGCCCTTGCCGAGGATCTCCGGCAGATCGGGGGCGACCTTGGCGACGACGCCTGCGCGTTTGGCGGCGAGGGCGTGGCTCTGCACACGCAGCCGCCGCGGATCGAACCCCTCGGGTACGGGCGTACCGGCGACCAGCGAGGAGAGCAGGGCGGTCTGGCTCAGCGCGAGCCGGCCGCGGGCGGCGTCGGTGTCGGTATCGGTGTCACCAGGCACTGTCCGGCACATCCCGCCCGGCTCGCGACGCCCGGCACGCGCGCTGGCGGCCGTGATCGTCTCCCGGATCGTGGTGAGTTCACCGGCCAGCTCCGTCGCGGGCGGGAAATCGTCGTCCCGTTCCAGCAGGACGCCCGGCGGGGCGACCCGGGCGCGCAGCTCGGACAGTACGTCCAGCACCGGCGCGGTGACCGGGTGCGCGTGGGTGTCGTGCCAGACCCCGTCGCGCTCGATCCCGCCCGCGACATGGACGTACGCGATGGCCTCGACCGGCAGTTCGTCCAGGGCCTTCGCGGGGTCCTCGCCCCGGTTCACCTTGTTGGTGTGCAGATTGGCGACATCGATCAGCAGCCGTACGCCCGTGCGCTCGACCAGCTCCGCGAGGAACTGCCCCTCGCTCATCTCCTCGTCCGGCCAGTTGATCAGCGCGGCGATGTTCTCCACGGCGAGCGGCACGGGGAGCGAGTCCTGGGCGATCCGGATGTTCTCGCAGAGCACGCGCAGGGCGTCCCTGGTGCGCGGGACCGGCAGCAGATGACCGGCTTCCAGGACGGGCGACGCGGTGAGCGCCCCGCCGGCCCGTACGAACGCGATGTGCTCGGTGACCAGCGGGGAGCCGAGGGCCTCGACGCGCTCCGCGAGATCCGCGAGCCGCCCCGCGTCCGGCCGCTCCGCTCCGCCGAGGCCGAGCGAGACCCCGTGCGGTACGACGGTGACGCCGCGTTTCCGCAGCCGTACCAGCGAGTCGGGCAGATGGCCGGTGCAGAGATTCTCCGCGACGGCCTCGACCCAGTCGACGCCGGGCAGCGCCTCGACGGTGTCCGCGATCTCCGGGCGCCAGCCGATGCCGATCCCCAGCTGTGGTGTGTCGTTCATGGCTCCCCCTCCTCGGTGTCCGAGGCGTTCCCCTGTCCGCGACGGGCGCGGTCCGGAGGTGATGACCCCGTGGCGCGCCGGTGAATCCTCAGTGGGGGACGTTCAGAGGTTGATTTGAGGTTCCCCACGCGCGACCGGGTTCCGCGCGGAGGGGAACCGGATGACAGGACCGGGCTCTACGGGTCGGTCCCCGGCGCCGGCCGGTCGGTGTTGATCGCCGTCGGTGCGCCCGGTTGGGTGGAGGGCCGGGAGGTGAAGGTGTCGTTGCCGGTGGGCGCCACGGCGTCCGGCGCGGGCGGCAGATTCCCGTTCGGGGGCGGCGGTCCTGTCGGGCTGGCCGTCAGGGTGCCCGCCGCCTCGTTGGCTAGGGCGTCGAAGTCGACCATGCCGGTGGCCTCCAGCATCGTGATGTGGTCCAGGACGGTCTGGTTGGCGTCGCTCGCCAGCTGCCGTATCAGTGTGTTCCTGGTGGTGTGCCGGACCTGCGCGATCAGTGCGAAGACCTTGCCGTGGGCATTGCGCAGCAGATTGGCGAACTTCCGCTCGTACTCCTGGCCGGTGGCCGCCGACAGCTCCCTCAGCCAGCCCTGCTGCTGCTCGTTCGGCTGGTTCGGCAGCTCGACCCCGAGCTTCGCCGCGACATCGCGGGCCCGCTTGTCGAGATCGGTGTGGCCGACGACCAGATGGTCACCGCACTCCTTGATCGCCCGGCTGGGGGCGCGTTCGATGGCCTGCTGTCCGGCGGGCAGCTCCCAGAGCCCGGCCAGCCGCACCTTCACCAGAAGATCGCGGTCGGTCGCGGAGAGCGGGCCCCACTGGGTGGCCACGCTGGAGGCGTTGAGGTTCGCCTGACCGGTGCCGGAGCGGTCGGCGTAGGACCATACGGGGAAGGCCAGGGCCCCGACCGTGACGACCAGTGCCGCGATGATGAGCGCCGTACCGTTGATGCGTCGCAACAATGTGCTGCCTCCCGAACCGAATTCCGACACCGCTGACCCGACCGTCGGCCTCGCCGCCGGTTCAACCCGCGTCGCGGTACCGGGAGATACGTACGGTCCGGCCGCGGTGTTCAGCTCCGCAGCGCCGGATGATCAGCGACCACGGTGCACGAGCCGGGTGCGATCTCGGTGAACCCGGCATCACGGACCACCGGCAGTCCACCGGCGGTCAGTTCGCGCCAGCGCCTCGCGTCGGCGGTACGTACGGCGAGCGGGAAGCCGGCCTCGCGCCATGCCTTGCGCTCCGTCTCCGACAGCTCCCACCAGGCGAGTTGGGCGCCGTGCCCGGCCTGGGCCATGGCCTTTCCCGCCGACATGTCCAGATCGGGGCTGAACCAGAGCACGGGCAGCGCCGGGTCCGGCGCGGGCGGCGCCTCGGCGTCGGCCAGTTCGGTCCCGGAGACCTGGAGCTTCGCCAGCTCCTTGGGCCAGCCGTCGAGCGGGACGGGCGGGAAGACCCGTACCTCGGCGGTGGCCGCCGTATCCGTCGTGGGCCCCTCGCCCAGGACCGTGAGCCCGGGGAGCGCGGAGGCGCGGCGCCACTCCGCGCCGCGCGCCCTCCGTACCACCTTGCGGATCCGGGCGTCCTGCCAGTCCCGCATGGCCCGCGCCCACTCGCCCTCACCCACCGACCGCTCGTCGGAGAGCATGACGAGCACCGCGCGGGCCGCCGTCTCCAGCGCGTCGGTACGGGCGGGCGGCGCGGCCTTCTCGATCCGGACCACCAGCGGCAGTACGAACTGGGGGGCCTCGTCGCGGGAGGTCCGGTCGGGCACGCCGTCGCCGCTGTCGCTCATGTCACTGCTCACCGGTCCAGTCTGCCAGGGGCCCCGGGCCCGCTTTCCCGGGCGGATTTCCTGGGCACACCTTTCTTGGGCAAACCTTTCTTGGCGGAACGGGCGCGTCCGGGTGACTATGCACGGCATGAAGAGCGATCTCTTTTCCGCCGAGTACCTGGCGCAGCCGGCCGCCGCCCCCGGGATGACGCTGCAGAACGCCAAGTCGATCAAGTACGCGGTCCATGGTGAGATGTACGCACGGCAGGGATCCATGATCGCCTTCCGCGGGAGCCTCCAGTTCGAACGCAAGGGCCAGGGCATCGGCGGCATGCTCAAGCGGGCCGTCACGGGCGAGGGCCTGCCGCTGATGAGCGTCAAGGGCCAGGGCGAGGCGTGGTTCGCGCAGGACGCCGCCAACTGCTTCATCGTCGAGATCGAGCAGGGCGACGCGCTCACCATCAACGGCCGCAATGTGCTCTGTTTCGATCCGACCCTGTCGTACGAGATCAAGACGGTGAAGGGCGCCGGGATGACCGGCGGCGGACTGTTCAACAGCCTCTTCACCGGCTACGGGAAGCTCGGCGTCATATGCGAGGGCAACCCCATCGTGATCCCCGTCACGGGCCAGGCCCCGGTGTACGTCGACACCGACGCGATCGTCGGATGGAGCGCGCAGCTCTCCACCTCGCTGCACCGGTCGCAGTCCGTCGGTTCGATGATCCGCGGCGGCTCGGGCGAGGCCGTCCAGCTGATGCTCCAGGGCGAGGGCTTCGTCATCGTCCGGCCGAGCGAGGCCACCCCGCAGAAGGCCACCTGACCCGCGCGGGGAGTGGCGGACGGCGCGCTCGGGCTGACCGCCGTCCCGCCGGGACACGTGCGGTCAGTGGCTCATCAGCTCGGAGACCTTGACGAACCGGTAGCCCTGCTTCCGCAGCTCGGGGACGATCTGCTGTACGGCGTCCTCCGTCACCGGCGCCGCGCTGCGCGTGCAGTGCATCACCACCAGTGACCCGGGCTTCACACCCTCCAGCACCTGCTGCGCGACCGCGTCCGCGTCCGTGGCGAAGGCGTCGCCGCTGACGACGTCCCACTGGACCGCCGTCACCTTCGAGGGCGCCAGCGCCCGGAGCGCCGTGTCGTCGTAGCAGCCGCCCGGGAAGCGGAAGTACGGCATCACATTGCGCGCGCCGGCGTCGCGGAACGCGGTGAAGGCCCGCTGCACGTCCTCGTTCATCTTCGTCTCGTCCACCCGCGGCAGCCCGTAGCAGTCGGCTGTGAAGGCGTGGTGACTGTAGGAGTGGTTGGCGATCTCGAAGAGCGGATCCTCGCCGATCGCCTTCGCCTGCGTCGGGTACTCCTCGGCCCAGCGGCCCGTCATGAAGACCGTCGAGGGCACTTCCAGCCTGCGCAGCAGGGCGATCAGCGAGGGGTTGTCGAACCGCTCGCCGCGCGCCGCCCGGGTGCCCTGATCCGCCGTCATATCGGCGTCGAAGGTGAGCGCCACGGTCTTGCCCGCAGCCGGGTTCCCGCGCTTGAAGACCGGGGTCAGCCCGCCGGGACCGGGGGCCAGGGTCGGCGGTGCCTTCACCACCGCGGAATTGGACGTCGCGGCGGCGCGCGCGCCGGAGGAGCCGGAGGTCACGGCCTTCCCGGCGCCGTCGGCGCAACCGGCGAGGGAGGCGCCCAGAACAGCGGAAATGGCGAGAATGCGTACATATGTGGTCACTCACGGAAAATATATGATGATCCGCCCGGAATGGTCGCACGGCACTCGCCCATGCCGAAGTCGCCCCGTAGGGTCCCGCTCGGGATCAGCCCGTCTCCAGCAGCTCCCGGCGGCACTCCTCGACATCGAAGTCGGCCTCCGGATACACCGGGTCCAGCGCCTCCAGATGTTCGAGCAGCAGCGTGCTGATCGCCCAGTTGCGGTACCACTTGCGGTCCGCCGGGACGAGGTACCAGGGGGCCGCCGGCGTCGAACAGCGGGACAGGGCCAGCTCGTAGGCCTCCCGGTAGTCGGGCCACAGAGCGCGGTCCTCGATGTCGGACGGGCTGAACTTCCAGTGCTTGTCCGGGTTGTCGAGCCGGGCCAGGAGACGGTCGCGCTGCTCGTCGTGGCCGAGATGGAGGAAGACCTTCACGATCGTCACGCCGTTCTCGGCGAGCACTTCTTCGAAGCGGTTGATCTGGCCGTAGCGGCGGCCCAGATCGCGCCGGGGGACCAGTTCCCGTACGCGGGTGATCAGGACGTCCTCGTACTGCGAACGGTCGAAGATCCCGATCTCGCCCGGCTCGGGCAGCGCCCGTCTGACCCGCCACAGGAAGGGGTGGCTCCGCTCCTCCGGGGTCGGCGTCTTGAAGGCCCTGACCCGGCAGCCCGACGGGTTGAAATGGCCGATCACATGCTTGATCGTGCCGCCCTTGCCGCTGGTGTCCATGCCCTGGAGGATCAGCAGCACCCGGCGCCGGTCGCCCGCCGTGCTGGCCGCGTACAACCGGTCCTGGAGACCGGCCAGGCGTTGCGCCAGCGGGGGGACGGCGGCCAGCGCCGCCGCCTTGTTCTCCGGGCCGCCCGGGGTGGCGCGGGAGTCGTACGAGGAGAGGTCGACGGGCTCGCCCTCGGGGAGGCGCAGCAGCTCACGCAGCGGCGGTGGCGGCTGTTTCCGCTGTCCGGCTTTTCTGTCCTTCTTGGCCACGGCGCACCCCTTAGGTCGGCTCCTTAGAGGGTGCGTCGGATCGCCGCGTTCTGCGACCGCTGACGCCGCCGGGGATCACTCCCGCCAGGGACCCGTCACCCGCGTGACGCACCTGTCGTGCGACAGGTGCGTCACGCGGGTCGGCGCCGCCTCGGGTGTCGCGTCAGACCAGCGACGCGCTCAGCGTGATGGTCGTGCCGGTGAGCGCCTGGCTGACCGGGCAGTTCACCTTGGCGTCCTCGGCCGCCTTCTCGAAGTCCGCGGCGTCCATACCGGGGACCTCGCCCTGGACGGTGAGGTGGATACCCGTGATGCCCGTGCCGGGCTGGAAGGTGACGTCGGCCTGGGTGGTCAGCCTGGTCGGCGGCGTGCCGCCCTTCGCGAGACCGTTGGAGAGCGCCATCGAGAAGCAGCTGGAGTGGGCCGCGGCGATCAGCTCCTCCGGGCTGGTCTTGCCGTTCGCCGCCTCCGCGCGGGAGGGCCAGGAGACCGCCTGGTCGGCGATGCCGGAGGAGTCGAAGGTGACGGTGCCCGTGCCCTGGAGGAGGTTGCCCTCCCAGACCGTGTGCGCCTGGCGCGTGGTGGCCATGGTGGAACCCTTCTGCTTGGTCTTGGTGATACGGGTGTGAGTACAGCAGATGCGATGACGCGAGATGGCAAGGCTTCGACATGTCAAGGCCCTGGGGCGCAGCGGCGTTACGGCGCCGCGGAGTTGCGGCTCCGAACCTACTGGCCGACCAGCCCCTTCGCGTCCCGCGCCAGCGCCGTCAGCCGTGAGATCGCCCGGAAGTATTTCTTCCGGTAGCCGCCGTTCAGCATCTCTTCGCTGAACAGCCGGTCGAAGGGGAGCCCCGAGGCGAGGACGGGCACCTCCCGGTCGTACAGCCGGTCCGCGAGGACGACGAGCCGCAGCGCCGTCGACTGGTCGGGCACCGGCGAGACATTCGTGAGACAGACGGCCCGCACCCCGTCCGTGAGCGCTCCGTACCGGCTCGGATGGACCCGGGAGAGATGTTCGAGCAGGCCGGGGAAGTCGTCCAGGCTGGCGCCCTCGGTCGCGTACGCGGCCCGGGTCACCTCTTCGTCGGAGTACGGGGCGGGAGCGGCGGGCAGTCCCCGGTGCCGGTAGTCCTCGCCGTCGATGCGCAGCGGGCGGAACCGCGCCGACAGGCCCTGGATCTCGCGGAGGAAGTCCGCGGCGGCGAACCGGCCCTCGCCGAGCTTGCCCGGCAGGGTGTTCGAGGTCGCGGCCAGTGCCACGCCCGCGTCGACCAGCTTGCCGAGCAGGGAGGAGACAAGGACGGTGTCGCCCGGATCGTCCAGCTCGAACTCGTCGATGCAGAGCAGCCGATGGCCGCTGAGCGTCCGTACGGTCTCCTGGAAACCCAGCGCGCCGACCAGATTGGTCAGCTCCACGAAGGTGCCGAAGGCCTTCTGTCCGGGCATGGCGGGAGTGGCGTGCCAGAGGGACGCCAGCAGATGTGTCTTGCCGACGCCGTAACCGCCGTCCAGATAGACCCCGCGCGGTCCGGTGGGCGCCGCCGGCTTTCTGGAGAACCAGCGCCGCCCGCCGTGTCCGCCGTCGGCCGGGTGCGCCCCGCCGAGCCCCGCCGCGAACGCGCTCAGGACCGAGACCGCCTCGGTCTGGCTGGGCTGCCGGGGGTCGGGTACGTACGTGTCGAACCGTACGGAGTCGAAGCGCGGTGGCGGCACCATCTCCGCGACCAGCCGGTCGGCGGGGACACGTGGCTCACGTGCGCAGAGGGAGAGCGGGGCCGCTTCGGTTATCGACTGACGGCCGGACGCCGCGGTGGAGGACGACACAGTTCGTAACTCTATGCGCCATGCCAGACTGCTTCGCATGCGACGCCTGTTCCCTGTGACCGATCAGACACCCTCCGCCGCGGCTTCCGGAGGGGAATCAGCGGTTGTGTCCGGCGCGGACCGCGAATGGACGCTCGACGAGCTGGCGGACGCCTACGCGTACCCCGTCGGCGCGGGCGGCGGCACTGGTTCCGGCACCGGGGCCGAGGGGGGTGCGCGGCCCTGGCTGCGCGCCAACATGGTGTCCACGCTGGACGGCGCCGCCCACCACGAGGGCCGTTCGCAGTCCATCTCCTCCGCCGCCGACATGCGCGTCTTCGGCACTCTGCGGGCGCTCGCCGATGCGGTGGTGGTGGGTGCGGAAACGGTTCGCCAGGAGGGGTACCGGCCGGCCCGCGCCCGCGAGGCCTTCGCCGGGCGCCGGGCGGCGGCCGGCCAGCGGCCCGCGCCGGTGATCGCCGTGGTCAGCGCGAGTCTGGAGCTGGACTTCTCGCTGCCGCTGTTCACCGCCGCCCTCGCCCCGACGCTGGTGCTGACCGGCGCGGCGGCCCCCGCGGAGCGGATCCTCGCGGCGGAGAAGGCGGGCGTGGAGGTGGTGATCGCCGGGGACGGCCCCGAGGCGGACCCGGAGCGTGTCGTGCGCGCCCTGGCGGATCGCGGACTGGTCCGGCTGCTCACCGAGGGCGGACCGCGGCTGCTCGGGCAGTTCGTGGCGGCGGGACTGCTGGACGAACTCTGTCTGACCGTGTCTCCGATGCTCACTTCGGGGTACGCGCAGCGCATCACGGGCGGTCCGGCTCCCGCCGTGCCCGAACGGTTCGCGCTGGCGTCGCTGCTGGAGCAGGACGGGTTCCTCTTCACCCGGTACCGGCGCGTCTGATCGACCCGGCACCCGGGTGTCTGACAATCAGCGGAATTTGTCGTTCCGGTTAGCTTCCGCTGGGCAGACTTAACCTCATGGACCCCGTGCGGGCACGGGGAAGGATGGTTTCAGCAGTGGGCCGCACGGCCCTGGAGGAAGAAGGGCGCCTGTCGTGTTCACAAGCGTATTGATGATCGAGAAGCCCCTGTCGTCGGAGGACGTGGAGTTCGTCACCACCCTCCACGGCGACGAGGAGATCTCGTTCGTGGTGCTCATGCAGCCGCGTGGCGACCAGGCCGATCTGCTGCTGCGGGCCATCGACGACATCGCGATCGGCGAGCTGCGGGACGCGGCCAGGGAGGACGAGGTGCCCGAGGGCAAGGCGGCCAGACAGCCCGCCGAACTCGCCCTCGAACACTCGCTGGCGCTGCTGCGCGGCCAGGGCTCCGCGGCCACCGGCCAGGTCGTCGAGGAGCATCCGCTCGACCGGCTCAAAGAGGTCGTGGACGAAGCAGGGGCCGACGAGGTGATCGTGCTCACCGAGCCGCACTACGTGGAGGAGTTCTTCCACCGGGACTGGGCGTCGCGGGCGCGGCACAAGGTCGGCGTACCGGTGCTCAAACTCTTCGCGCACAGCGAATAAGCTGGATCCGCTACAGCTGCACGCTGTACCCCGCCCGCGTCCTGGGCCCGCCTGCACCTTGGGAGAGAACACGTATGGCACCGGCACCCGGTATCCCCGCAGCCATGGAACGGCCGCACTTCATCGGTATCGGCGGCGCCGGAATGTCGGGTATCGCCAAGATCCTCGCCCAGCGCGGTGCCAAGGTCGCGGGCAGCGACGCGAAGGAGTCGGAGACCGCGGAGGCGCTGCGGGCGCTGGGGGCCACCGTGCATATCGGCCATGCCGCCGAGCACCTCGCGGACGACGCCTCGTGCGTGGTCGTCTCCAGCGCGATCCGGGCCGACAACCCCGAGCTGGCCCGCGCCGCCGAGCTCTCCGTACCCGTCGTGCACCGCTCCGACGCGCTGGCCTCGCTGATGGGCGGGCTGCGCGCGATCGCCGTCGCCGGCACCCACGGCAAGACCACCACGACCTCCATGCTGGCCGTCGCCCTCACCGAACTGGGCCTCGACCCCTCCTACGCCATCGGCGGCGATCTCGCGGGGCCCGGTACGAACGCCCGGCACGGCGAGGGCGAGATCTTCGTCGCCGAGGCGGACGAGAGCGACCGCAGCTTCCAGAAGTACGACCCCGAGGTCGCGATCGTCCTCAATGTCGAGCTGGACCACCACGCGAACTACGCGTCGATGGACGAGATCTACGAGTCGTTCGAGGCGTTCACCGGCAAGATCGTCCCCGGTGGGACGCTGGTGATCGCCGCCGACCAGCCCGGCGCCGTCGAGCTGGCCTCCCGGGTCCGGGCTTCGAGCGCGCTCAAGGTCGTCACCTACGGGGCGGCCGAGGACGCCGACATCCGCGTGCACAAGGTCACCGCACGCGGTCTGACCAGCGAGGTCACCGTACTGCTCGACGGCCGCTTCCTGACCTTCACCGTCTCGGTCCCCGGCCGGCACTACGCCCACAACGCGGTCGCCGCCCTCGCCGCCGGTATCGCCCTCGGTATCCCGGCGCACAATCTGGCCTCGGCGCTCGGCGCGTACACCGGGGTCAAGCGCCGCCTCCAGCTCAAGGGCGAGGCCGCGGGCGTGCAGGTGATCGACTCGTACGCCCACCACCCCACCGAGATGACCGCCGACCTGGAGGCGATGCGGGCCGCGGCGGCCCCCGGCTCCCGGCTGCTGGTGGTGTTCCAGCCGCATCTGTTCTCCCGTACGCAGGAGCTGGGCACGGAGATGGGCCAGGCCCTGGCCCTCGCCGACGCCTCGCTTGTGCTGGACATCTACCCGGCCCGCGAGGACCCGCTGCCCGGTGTCACCAGCGCCCTGATCACCGACGCCGCCGAGGCGGCGGGCGCCACCGTCACCGCCGTCCACGACAAGGGATCCGTCCCCGAGGCGGTCGCGGGAATGGCGCGCCCCGGTGATCTCGTTCTCACCATGGGCGCGGGCGATGTCACGGACCTCGGTCCCGACATCCTGGCCCGGCTCGGGGACTGACCCGCCGGGGCAGCCGGGCCCGTCCGACCGACTGAGGAGAGCGCATGCCGTACGACATCGACAAGCCGGACGAGCAGTGGCGCGCGGAGCTGACCGACGCGGAGTACCAGGTACTCCGCAAGGCCGGCACCGAGCCCGCCTTCACCGGCGAATACACGGACACCAAGACGACCGGCGTCTACTCCTGCCGCGCGTGCGGCGCCGATCTCTTCCGGTCCGACACGAAGTTCGAGTCGCACTGCGGCTGGCCGTCCTTCTACGACCCGAAGGACACGGACGCGGTCGAGCTGATCGAGGACCGCTCCCACGGCATGGTCCGCGTCGAGGTCCGCTGCGCACGCTGCGGCTCGCACCTCGGCCATGTCTTCGAGGGCGAGGGATACCCGACCCCGACGGACCAGCGGTACTGCATCAACAGCATCTCGCTGCGGCTGGCCCCTGACGAGAGCTGACCGGGCGCGGTGGGGACGGCCTCTGCTAACGGGGCCGTCCGAGGCCGCCGAGGCGACGGCTCAGCCTGCTGAGGGCCCCCGGGCGGTTCCAGGCCCTGAACTCCTCCGCGCGGTGGGCCCCCGCACGCTCAAGGCCGCGCTCGACGGAGGCGGTGTCCTCGTCGGACAGCGCGCGCACGACCGGCCGCAGCACCTTGTCGAGCAGTGCGGTACGGGTCGAGTCCCATGCCCGGGTCGCGCCGGGCAGTGAGCTCCACGCGATGAAGCAGTCGGCCGTGTAGGCCGGGGAGGTACGCAGCCGGTCGCGTACCCGCTCCTCCTGGGCGGCGGTCGCGTACGCATCGAGCAGCCGCGGCTCGCCGCTGTGGATCAGGGCGTACAGCTCGCCCTCCGGCCGTTCCTCGGAGAGCAGCCGGCGTGCGAGGGTCCCGAACACCCGGGCCAGCAGGGCAGGTTCCACCGGCTCGGCCTCGGCGCGCAGCGCCAGCACCCGCTCGGTCCACGGATGACCTGCCCGGCCCGCGCCGATCTCGCCGGCGAACTCAAGGAGCAGCAGGGCGCCCCGTACGCGCGGCTCCAGTTCGTCGGGGAAGCAGCGCAGCAGATCATGGGCGAGCGCGGCGGCATCCGCGTCGTCGATGCCGGCGGGGGCGTCGGTGCCGGTGGTGGGGCCGTCGAGCGCGGCCCGTACCAGCGCCCGCCAGGTGCCCGCGGCGCGATGCGCGTCGGAGCCCGTCTCGCTGAGCAGCCGCCGCGCCTCGCCCGGTAGCGGGGCGCCACCGTCCCACACCAGCCGTACGGCCGTACGCAGCACCAGCGGATCGGTGAACGGCGAGACTCCGCAGGCGCGCAGCGCGGCATGCAGCGCGGCGAGGCCGTCGCCGCCCCCGGCGGCCGGAGTCCAGGGCGCACCGGCGCACATCCGCAGATGCGGCAGGGACTGCACCCCCGTGAGAGCCAGGGGCGTACGCCCGAGCAGCCGGACGGCGGCGGGCGGATCCTCGGCGGCGAGGGCGTCCAGCGCGCTGAGCAGCGCGGTACGCAGCTCGAAATGCTCCTCCAGGACGTCTTCCAGGACCGTGAGCGGATCCGGGCTCCCCGCGGTCTCCCGGACAGGATCCAGCAGGGAGCGGGCCAGCCGGTGGGCGAGACCTGGCAGCAGATCCGTACAGTCCACCCCGAGCGCGTCGGCGACACGCAGCAGCTCCACCGGCCGGGTGATGCCGGGGCCGGAGTCTGCGACGCCCGCGCGCAGTTCGGGAGCCAGACCGGCCGCGAGCCGCTGCCCGAGGTCTTCGGGGAGCGCGGTGAACAGCCGTGTCAGGGCGGTGAGTTCGGCCGTCGTCCGGTCCTCGGCGGTCGTCCGGAACGTCTCGACGAGCCGGCGCAGCCGGGCGTCACCCAGGGCGTGCGCGTGCGTGTGCGCCCAGTCGGCCGCCGCCGTACGGCCGTCGGCACCGGGGGCGAGGTCCGCGCAGAGGGCCACGACGGCCAGGGCGCCGGGGGAGAAGACACCACCCGGCAGCGCCGCCGCCTCCGTGAACAGCTCGGGCGCCCGGCCCAGCCAGACGCGCGCGGCGATCGCGGCCCAGATGTCCGTCGGCGTGAGTTCCGCGGGCACGGGGGCGGGGCCGGGCGCGGGGGCGGGGGCGGGGGCGGTGCAGTCGTGCACTCGGCAGCGGTGGTCACGGCCGTCCGGCTCCGGCGCGTCCCCGGGGAGTACGCCGACGATCCGCTGCCGGGCCTCGCGCGGCCGGCGCGTATAGGTGGTGAAGGTCAGCCGGTCGGCATGGTCGCGCGGCAGTACGGCACAGGCCAGCGCGATCCACAGGGCCACATCGGCGCTGTCGCGCTCCACGAGGACGATCCGCGCCGCCGGCTCCGCCGCCCGCGGCCCGGATGTCTCCTCCGTCAGCTCGCGCAGACTGGCCAGGAAGCCGGGGAGCCAGGGGCCGCGCGAGGCGGCGAACCCGACCAGCGCCTCCCGTCCGAGAAGACCCGACGGGGGAAGGGCCTCCAGCTGCGCCGGAGCCCCGTCGGCCGGGGCGGCGGAGGCCCACCGCGACGAGTTCCAGGCGGAGATGGGCAACCCTCCGCCCGGCAGTCCCGCGTCGGCCGGCAGCAGCACGGCATGGGTGTGGGAGCAGGCCACGCCACCGCTGCCGCCCGCTCCCGTGCCCGTTCCCGCGCTGGTACGCACCGCGCGGGCGAGCAGACGCGTGCCGTCCGAGAGCAGACTGTGACTGAACGCCTGGGGAAAGGCGGCGAGTTCGGCGGCGCCGGGGCGCTCGGGGGCGTCGCGCGGCGGCTCGTACCCGAGCAGCGGCTCGGCCTCTTTGAGCAGGGACGCCGGTATGCCCGGGGTGACCGCGGTGTACCGGGAGCCCGGTCCGTTCGGTCCGTTCGGTCCATCGGTTCCGTAGGATCCGTCCGGTCCCTGCGGGGCCGAGGTGTAGTGCAGCTGCGCCAGGCTCATGCGCCGGCCCCCTTCGTTCTTGCGTGCCCCGCCGTCAACCCGGTTCGGGCGGCGTCGAATTCGGCAGCACGAAGGTACCGTTCATCAGGGGGCCGCGCGCAGGGACCCCCGCCCCCGCACGGGCGGAGGCAGGGAATCACACCCGCGTTCGGGGGGTGTGCTGAACCCCGGATTCGGGGGGCTGCCCTCCTGTGCTCGCGGGCTCGGTGCGAGAGAGTGGACGTGCTGAGGAAAGCGTCGCGGAAGGTGAAGGAAATCCCATGAAAGCCCTGCTCTGGATCGTGCTTATCGGCTGCCTGCTGGCCAACGTGTACTTGAACTTCCTGGTGGACGACGGCGGGACGGAGATCGCGCTGAGCGTCGTGGCCGGGCTCGGAGTGGTGGGGTCCGGACTGGGTTTATGGCTGCTGCGGAAGTCCCCCTCCTGACAAACGGGGGGCGGGACCTGGCGGGAGGCGCCGGGCAGGGCCGTCGAGGGCCGTACGGGAAGACGCCGTACGGCCTTCAGTCTGTCCTCAGGTCTTTCCGGCCGGGCCCTCAGGCGGGCTGGAGCAGGTCCCAGCGGTTGCCGTACAGGTCCTCGAAGACGGCGACCGAGCCGTACGGCTCGTGGCGCGGCTCCTCCAGGAAGCGGACGCCGGCGGCCCGCATGCGCGCGTGATCGCGGGCGAAGTCGTCGGTGTGGAGGAAGAAGCCGACCCGCCCGCCGGTCTGCACGCCGATGCTCGCGCGCTCGGTGTCGTCCTTGGCGCGCGCCAGCAGCAGACACACGGAGGCCGCCGAGCCGTCCGAGCCGTCCGGACCGCCGCCGGTGGAGGGGCGCGGGCGGACCACGACCCAGCGTGAGCCGTCGCCACGATCGGTGTCCTCGATCAGCTCGAAGCCGAGAGCCCGCGTATAGAAGGCGAGCGCCTTGTCGTAGTCGTCCACGACGAGGGTGACCAGGGCGATGTAAGGCATGTGACGTACGTTATACGTATGACCGGTGGCCAGCAAGAGTGGGCGAGGAAGGGGATGACAGGATGCGGTCCGCCGCGTGGTGACCCGCTGCGACTAGGTCCTGTCCGGCCGATCTTCGCGGCCCGTGAAGATCGGCCGGACAGGGCCTAGCATCAGAGGTTGGGCGATCACCGGGACGGGTGATCACCGGACGAGCGGGCGGGAGGCGATGGTGTGGGGCTGTTCCGACGAGGGCCGAGGCGCGACAGCCGCGACGCGCCCCGGGACCTCGCGTTCCCCTTCTTCTCGGTCGACGAGGCCGCCCTCTTCCGCAGCCAGGTCCGGGAGGCCTTCGCCGAGCACGGCCTTGAGGTGACCCTCTACGCGGACCAGGTGACCGACAGCTCCGGCCGTCAGTTCGGGCTGGCCAATCTCGCCGCCGTCTGCCACCACGACGAGCGCGGCCCCCGCGTCTGGGGAGATCTGGCCCGGCGGCACGCGGGCATGGTGCTGCGCACGATGGACTCCCCGTCCGCGCTGGACACCCTGCCCCCCGAACAGATCCGGGCGCAGCTCTACCCCCGGGTGATCAGCGAGGACGGCCTCGACCCGCAGACGTTCGGCTATGCGCGCTCGGTCGCTCCCGGGCTGTACGAGGTGCTCGCCCTCGACCTCCCCGAGAGCGTCATGATGCTCACCGACGAGGCCCTGGAGCCGCTGGGCCGGCTCCAGCACCTCCGGGACCGGGCCCTGAGCAATCTCCAGGAGCTGCCCATCGAGGGGCACGAGACCGTCAAGGACTCCGACGGGATGCGCTTCGAGGTGCTGCTCGGTGACTCCTTCTACACGGCCAGCAGGGTCCTGACCCTGGACACCGTCGTACCGAGGATCACGGGCCGGCCGATCCCGCCGGACGGCGCGCTGGTGGCGATGCCCTACCGGCATCAGCTCGCCTTCCATGTCATCCACGACACCTCGATCATCCCGACGCTCAACGCCATGACCGCGTTCGCCGCCTCCGGGTACGAGGACGCCCCCGGGGCGGTGAGCCCGTATGTCTACTGGTGGCGCGCCGGGGCGCTCACCCAGCTGAGCACCAGGGACGCCGAGGGGCTGCGGATCGTCGTCGGGGACGACTTCCACGCGTTGCTGGAACGGCTGGCCCGCAAGGAGTCACCGGATGACCTCTGAGAAAGACATCCCGGTCCGCGAGAGATCGAGAAGGAGCACCCATGCCCACCACCGCCCCGCCCCCGCCCTTCACCGCTGACGACTACCGCGCCAGGCTGGCCCGCGCGGCCGGGTCCGCCGCCGAGGCGGGACTGGCGGGTGTGCTGATCGCGCCGGGCCCGGATCTCACGTATCTCACCGGGTACCGGCCGACCGCCGACACCGAGCGGCTCACGATGCTCGTCATCGCGGCGGGCCAGGATCCGGTGCTCGTGGTGCCCACGCTGGAGGCGCCGGACGCGGCGCGCGCCCCCGGCGCCCCGGCGCTCACGCTGCGCGACTGGACGGACGGCAAGGATCCGTACGGTGTGACAGCCCCGCTGCTCGACCCCGCCGGACGGTTCGGCGTCAGCGACAACGCCTGGGCGATGCATCTGCTCGGGCTGCAACAGGCGCTGCCCGACACCTCGTACACGGCGCTCACCGAAGCGCTGCCGATGCTGCGCGCCGTCAAGGACGCGCGGGAGCTGGACCGGCTCGCGGCCGCGGGCGCGGCTGCCGACGCCGCGTACGGCGAGATCCTGAAGGTCCGCTTCGCGGGGCGCCGGGAGAGGGACGTGGCCGCCGACCTCGCCGCCCTCCTTCTCGAACACGGCCATTCCCAGGTCGACTTCACCGTGGTCGGCTCGGGCCCCAACGGCGCCGATCCGCACCATGAGGCCGATGACCGCGTCATCGCCCACGGCGACATGGTCGTCCTCGACTTCGGCGGGCTCAAGTACGGCTACGGCTCCGACACCACCCGTACCGTCCATGTCGGCGAGCCCGACGCCGAGGAGCGGCGCGTCCACGATCTCGTACGTGAGGCGCAGCAGGCCGGGTTCGAAGCCGTCCGGCCCGGTGCCGCCTGCCAGGACGTCGACCGCGCGGCCCGCGCGGTCATCTCCGGTGCGGGGTACGGCGAGTACTTCATCCACCGCACCGGCCATGGCATCGGGGTCACCACCCATGAGCCGCCGTACATGATCGAGGGCGAGGAACGTCCGCTGGTCCCCGGCATGTGCTTCTCGGTCGAGCCCGGCGTCTATCTGCCGGGGCGCTTCGGTGTGCGGATCGAGGACATCGTCACGGTCACGGAGGACGGCGGCCGTCGCCTCAACAACACACCGCGTGAGATGGCGATCGTCGAATAGGTCACAGACGCCGCGTCCGGGGGGAGGCCGCGCCCGAGCCGGAATCAGCCGTCCGTCAGCACCACGCACGACTCGGGCGGCAGCCGCAGCACGCCGTCCGCGCCCGGGGGCTCCGTGGGCTCCCAGGACGCCAGTACCCGGGCCGCGTTGCCGAGCGGGATCAGCGCGGGCTCGCCGGAGAGATTCACCGCGACCCGCAGATCGCCCCTCCGGTACGCCAGCCAGCGCGCCTCCTCGTCGTACGCCACCCGGACCGCCGCCAGATCCTGATCGGAGAGATCCGGCTGGGTGTGCCGGAGGGCGATCAGCTCGCGGTACCAGGCCAGCAGGCGCGCGTGCGGTTCCTTCCCGGCCTCGGAGCGGTCCAGACAGGAGCGTTCCCGCGTCGCCGGGTCCTGCGGGTCGGGGATGTCCTCCGCCGGCCAGCCGTGCGCGGCGAACTCCCGGCGCCTGCCGGTGCGTACGGCCTCGGCGAGCACCGGGTCGGGGTGGTCGGTGAAGAACTGCCAGGGGGTGGTCGCGCCCCACTCCTCGCCCATGAACAGCATCGGGGTGTGCGGCCCCGTCAGGACGAGCGCGGCGGCGCAGGCCAGCAGCCCGGGGGAGAGGGTGGCGGAGAGCCGGTCGCCGAGCGCCCGGTTGCCGATCTGGTCATGGGTCTGGGCGTAGCCGAGGAAGCGGTGGGCGGGCGTTCTCGTACGGTCGACGGGCCTGCCGTGCGCCCGGCCCCGGAAGCTCGAATACGTACCGTCGTGGAAGAAGACCCGGGTGAGCGTCTTGGCCAGCGCGGCAAGCGGCTCGCGCGCGAAGTCGGCGTAATAGCCCTGGGATTCACCGGTGAGCGCCGTGTGCAGCGCGTGATGGAAGTCGTCGTTCCACTGCGCGTGCAACCCGAGGCCGCCCGCCGCGCGCGGGGTGGTGGTGCGCGGGTCGCCCAGATCGGACTCGGCGATCAGGAACAGCGGTCGCCCCAGCTCGGCGGAGAGCGCGTCGACGGCCGTCGACAGCTCTTCGAGGAAGGTCAGCGCGCGCCGGTCGGCGAGCGCGTGCACGGCGTCGAGCCGTAGCCCGTCGAGCCGGAAGTCCCGCAGCCAGGCCAGGGCGCTGCCCAGCAGATACGCGCGTACCTCGTCCGAGCCGGGGGCGTCCAGATTGACGGCCGCGCCCCACGGCGTGTGGTGGGTGTCGGTGAAGTACGGGCCGAAGCTCGGCAGATGGTTGCCGGCGGGACCGAGATGGTTGTGCACCACGTCGAGCACCACGCCCAGACCCAGACGGTGTGCCGTGTCGACAAAGCGCTTCAGCCCCTCGGGGCCGCCGTACGGCTCATGGACCGCCCACAGCGAGACACCCTCGTACCCCCACCCGTGGGTCCCGGGAAAGGGGCACACCGGCATCAGCTCGACATGGGTGATCCCCAGTTCGGCCAGCGGGGCGAGCCGTTCGGCCGCCGCGTCGAAGGTGCCCTCGCGGGTGAACGTACCGATGTGCAGCTCGTACAGGACCGCGCCGGGCAGATCGCGGCCCCGCCACGGCGTGTGCCACGCGTAGGCCGCCTGGTCGACGACGGCGCTCGGACCGTCGGGGCCGTCCGGCTGGCGACGGGAGCGCGGATCGGGCAGGACGGGCCCACCGTCGAGCGCGAAGCCGTACCGCGTACCGTCGGCGGCGGGCGCCTCGACGGTCCACCAGCCCGCCCGTGCCTGATCGCGCTCCATGGGCAGCCCGGCGGGCCCGTCGTCCGCCCGCCGGAGTACGATCCCGTTCCGCGCCTGCGGCGCCCACACCTCGAACCGCACGGGTGGTTCCCCCTCGTCGTCGGCACTGTCACTGTCCACTGCTCTCCGCCACACGGTGACAAATTCCATGGTGACAAGCGAGGCGGCGCGAGGCGCGGCGAAGGTGGTGAAGGTGGTGAAGGGGTGGGTGTGGCCGGGGGCGCGTACGGAGTCCCGGGAACTCCGTACTGTCTGGACACCTCAGGTCCGTCGGAAGGACAATCACGTCTGTGACGTCCTCCTTCGAGTTCCACACGTATCCCGCGCGGCTCTCCGACGCCGAGCGCGACCGTGTCCTCGCGGTACTCCGGGAAGGCGCCGCGCAGGGCAAGCTGTCGCACGACACCTTCCTGCGCCGGATGGATCTGGCGCTGGCCGCCCGCAGGGCCGATGAGCTGAAGCTGCTCACCGCGGATCTGGAGTCCGAAGGGCCTTGGTCCCGCCGGGTGTTCGGCACGGTGAGCCGGGTGTCCGCGTTCTCGCAGCGGCTGCGCAGGGCCTGGCAGGCGGAGCGGCTGCCGAAGCTGTTGCTGCCTCAGCCCGGCCCCTATCCACTGCGGATAGGCCGTGATCCGGTCAACGGGCTCCGGCTCAGCCATGACACGGTCTCGCGGCTGCACGCCGAACTGAGCATGCAGGGCGGGCGATGGATCCTGCGCGATCTCGGCTCGACCAACGGCACGACCGTCAACGGACTGCGGGTGACCACGACGGTCGAGGTGCGGGACGGCGATCTGGTGAGCTTCGGGACGATCGGCTTCCGGCTCGCCTCGCACTGAGCGGGCTCTCGCGTGCGAGAAGACGGACCCGGCCCGCCGTTCCGGTGGGGGCGGGGAACGGCGGGCCGGGCGCTTGGTGGTTCGGTGTCCGGAACCGCGCGGGTCAGTGAACGGAACAGGGCGATGCGGAGGCGGTGTCCGGCGGGCCTCCGGTGGCCACGTAACTGAAGGTGGTGGAGGCCCCGGCGGCCAACGAGCCGTTCCAGTCGGCGTTGTGGACCATCACCTCCTGGCCGCCGTAGGTGGCGTTGCCATTCCAGAGACTGTCCACGCGCTGGCCGCTCGGCAGCGTGAACTCCACCATCCAGCCGAGGATCGGGTGGCTGCCGGTGTTCTTCACCGTCACCTCCGTCTGATAGCCGCCCGACCAGGTGCCGGTGGTGGCGCGGGTGGCGGTGCAGGTGGCCGTGGGATCGGTGGGCGGGTCGGTCGGGTTCCCGGGGTCACCGACACCGGTCACCTCGCCCTTGCCACCGTCGAAGACCACATCGGAGCAGCTGTAGAAGGTCTCCTTGCTGTCCGAGCGCTCCCACACCATGTAGATGATGTGCCGGCCGGACTTTCCGCCGGGGAGGTTGCCGGTCCACTTGTAGGCGCCCTCCACCGTCCCGACGGGCCCGGTGACCTGCGGGTGGTCGACGGTCAGGAAGGGCGCCGGCTCCAGATCGGCCCAGGTGAAGGTCCTGGTGGGGTCGAACCCGTCCTTGGTGATGTAGACCCGGAACCAACCGGGGTGCGCCGCCCAGGCGTTGTACGAGAAGTCGAGCGACGCGCCCGAGGTCAGATGGGTCAGCGGCCAGTCGTTCCTGGCCAGGTCGAAGCCGGTGAACGTGGTGTTGCCGCCGCTGCACAACTGCCCGTCGGGGATGAAGCCCTGGGTCCGGCCCGCGCCGTCGGAGCGCAGCACGGAGAACCAGTTGTAGAGCGGGGTGGTGCCGCCCGCGGCGACGGCGGCGCGGCAGGCGGGGTTGATGGGTTTGATCTCACCGGTGCTGCTCAGGCCGTCCCTCCAGCACATGAACGTACGGCTGGCCGGCTGCATGGGGGTGCCGTGGGCGGACGAGGTCCCGCTGTTGCCGACGACCAGCAGCAGGGCGGGGAGTACGGCGAGCAGGACGAGGAGGACGGCTCTCCGGGGGTGCGACAGCCATCGGGGCCGTCGTGGGGGGTGCTTCATCACGCGAGTCCCTTCGACGTGATCATGACAAGTGAATGACCGGATGATTGGGAGCGCTCCCATTTCGGAACGTAGCGCGAGCGGCGCACCCTGTAAACGCTTCGTGTACGTAAAGGCCGCGCGGACAGATTTTTCGGCCGGTCCGTCAGTCGGCCGTCAGCAGCGCCACCGGATACTGGTCGAGCAGTTCCGCGAGCCTCGGCGCGCCCGACACCTCACGCCCCGTCAGCACATCGCGCCAGTGGCCTGGCGGCAGCGCCAGTTCCGTGGAGCGCCACCCTCCGGAGCGCTCAAGTCCGTACGGCAGCCGGGTGGTCACCGTGATCACGCGCCCCGACCTGACGAAGGCCAGACAGTGCGAGGAGGCGGGACCGGCCGCGGGCAGCGGGGCGTAGGTCCCCGACTCGCCGAAGAGCTCGGGCCGTTCACCGCGCAGCCGGAGCGCCGCTGTCGTGATCACCGTCTTGTCGTCCGGCGGCCCGGTCCTGAACGGTCGCCTGTTGTCCGGGTCCACCAGCGCGAAGTACGCGCGCTCCGTGCCCTGGTAGAGATCGGGCACCCCCGGCATGGTCAGCTGCACCAGCGCCGCGCCCAGCGCGCTCGCCCGCGCGTAGGGCGCCAGCGCGCGGCTGAGCGCCGCGACCGTACGCCGCGCGGGACCGGCGGGACCGGCCTCCACGAACGCGGCCACCGCCTGTTCGTACAGCGGCTCCGCCTCCGTCCAACTGGTGTGCAGCCCGGCCTCCCGTACGGACTTCAGCAGCGCGGGCACCATCCGCGAGCCCTCCGGGAGCACGCCCTCGGCGGCCGGGGTGAAGCCCACCGCCGTCTGCCACGCCTGCCAGGCCACCTGCGGATCCGGCGCCGGCGCGGGCGCGGCCCCCACCACCCGCTCCAGCAACTCGTCCCAGCGCTCCGGGCACTCGGACAGGACGGCGATCCCGGCCCGTACGTCCGCGCTCCGCTTGGTGTCGTGCGTCGTCAGTACGGTGCCGGTGGCCGGCCAGTCGCGCGCCAGCCGCGCGCAGTACGCGTGGAACCGCTCGGGGCTCACCGCGGGATTGCCCGGATCGCCGCCCACCTCGTTCGCGGAGATCAGCGGCACATAGCGGTAGAACGCCGTGTCCTCCACCGACTTGGCGCGCAGCGCGGACGCGGTCTGGGCGAAGCGCGCGCAGAAGGCCGTATGGTCCGGGCCCGTACCGAGCCTGCCGAGGGCCAGCTCCCGCACCACGTCCACGGCCGTCGCCTCCCGCTCCACCGGGAAGACCGTCTTCGCCTGCCGTGCGGCCTCCGCCGGGACCGCCGCCTCGGCCGCCTCGGGGCAGGGGCCGCCCGCCGTCGTGTAGGGGCGGTAGACGGGGACCCGTACCAGCAGCTCCCGGATCGCGGTGCGCAGCGCCCACGGCGCGTGGTCGCGCAGCGCGGGGTCGGCGGCGCAGACGCGCTGTGCCGTACGGACCAAGGTGGAGATCTCGGCGGCCAGTTCATGGAAGACGACCTTGTACGCGGCCCGGCGTACCGTCCCCTCCCAGTAGCCGCCCCGGTCCCCGACGGGCGCGGCGACATCGCGGTAGCGCACCTCAAGCGCCTCGGCGCCCACCGGGTCCGTGAACACCCCGTCGATGTGGCGCAGCGCGTCATATCCGGTGGTGCCCGCGACCGGCCACCCCGCGGGCAGTACCTCGTCGTCGGCGAGGATCTTCTCCACGACCGTCCAGCACTGCCCGGCCGTCGCGTCGTGCAGCCGGCGCAGATACTCCTCCGGATCGGCGAGACCGTCCGGGTGGTCGACGCGCAGCCCTTGGACGACTCCGTCCCGTACCAGTTCGATGATCTTGGCGTGGGTGGCGGCGAACACCTCCGGGTCCTCCACCCGCAGGCCGATCAGTTCGGAGATGGTGAAGAAGCGGCGGTAGTTGAGCTCGGTACGGGCCAGCCGCCACCAGGCGAGCCGGTAGTGCTGGGCGTCGAGCAGTTCGGGCAGCCCCAGGTGTTCGGTACCGGGCGCGAGCGGGAAGCGCTGGTCGCCGTGGTGCAGCACCCCGTCCTCGACACTCAGCCCGCCCGCGTCCAGCTCCTCCCCGATCGGCCCTGCCAGTACGGGCAGCAGCAGCTTGCCGTCGCCCGCCGCCCAGTCGATGTCGAACCAGCGGGCGTACGGCGAGTCCCGGCCCTCGCGCAGCACCTCCCAGAGCGCCTTGTTGTGCCGGGGCGCGGCGGCCATGTGGTTGGGCACGATGTCGAGGACGATCCCGAGACCGTGCTCACGCGCCCGGCCGGCCAGCCGCCGCAGCCCCTCCTCGCCGCCCAGCTCGGCCCGTACGGTGGAGTGGTCGACCACGTCATAGCCGTGCGTCGAGCCCGGTACGGCCTCCAGGACGGGCGACAGATGCAGATGCGAGACCCCGAGCGCGGCGAGATACGGGACGGCCTTGGCGGCGGCCGCGAACGGGAAGTCCGGCTGGAGCTGGAGCCGATAGGTCGCGGTGGGAGTCATACGATCGTACGTACCCCGCTTCTCGGTATCTGTGTCATACGGGATTCGTACGAGATCTGTGTCATACGAGGTCATGCGTGGTCACCCGAGGGAGCCGGTGGAGCCGGTCGGGCTCGTTGACCCCGCTGACCCCTCTGAACCCGCTGAGCCCACTGACCCCGGTACTGGTGGCCGGTACACGAACGGCGTCGTCGTGCTGAGCACCCTGAACCCGAGGCGCTCAAGGATCGGGCGGCTCATGTCCATCGCGTCGACATGGAGCAGGCGGTAGCCGCGCTCGGCGGCGATCCGGGCCCGGTGGGCGACCAGGGCGCGGTAGAGACCGCGGCCACGCCATTCCCGTACCGTCCCGCCGCCCCACAGCCCGGCGAAGTCCGTGCCCGGGGGCAGCTCCATCCGGGCCGCGCTCACGGGCGTGTCGCCCGCCATGGCGACGACCGCCACGACGGTCTCCGGGGCGGACGCGAGCTGCGCCGACAGCCGCTCCCGCAGCGCGGTGCCGTCCGTCCCGAACGCCCGCTCGTGGACGTCCGCCAGCAGCGCCGCGCCCGCCGCGTCGGTCACGGTGAGCAGCCGTACCCCGTCGGGCAGAGCGGGCTCGCCGGGCGTGTCCCCGGTCTCCCGGACCATCAGCGCTTCCGTGGCCCCGGGGGTGAACCCGGCCGCGCGGAGCCGGTCGGCGAGGCCGACGGGCCGGTCATGGGCGTACAGCTTCCACTCGAACTCACGCCCGAGCGAGGTGAAGTACGCGATCTGCGCGGCGATCGCCCCCGCGGCCGTGTCCTCGGTCAGCTCCGACCAGAGCACCCCGTGCCAGTCGTGCGCCGCGCCCGACAGGCGGACGACCTCCCCCACCCGTTCGACCCGGACGCCGGGGCCGTCGGGCCGCGCGTCCCGCCGCATCCGCCGGTCGAAGGCCGCCAGTTCCACATCGTGATCCATCCGGCCACTGGAACATCACGGGGGCGGCGCGGCAACCGGGTTTTCCGTGCGCGCCGCCCCTCGGTACGGATCCGGGTCCCGGTCGGGACCCATCCGGAGAGCGGGCCCTACGCCGGTCGCATCAGCACCGTCAGGCTGCGGCCGATCATCGTGATCCGCTCACCACCGTCGACCTTCTCGCCCTGCCCCGGGGTCACTCCCTCCGGCCGGGCCGTGTCCACCATGATCCGCCAGTGCTCGCCGTGGTTCACCGGCACTACGAACTCCAGCTTCTCCGCGCTCGCGTTGAACATCAGCAGGAACGAGTCGTCCGAGATGCGTTCACCGCGCGGCCCCGGCTCGGAGATCGCGCCACCGTTCAGAAAGACCGTCATGGCCTTGGCGTGCGCGGCCTGCCAGTCCTGCTGGGTCATCTCCTCGCCCTCCGGCGTGAACCACGAGATGTCCGACAGATCGTCGTGCGTCCCCTCCACCGGGCGCCCGTGGAAGAAGCGCCGGCGCCGGAACACCGGATGGTCGCGCCGCAGCCACACCATCGCCTGGGTGAACTCCAGCATGGTGGTGTCGGTCTCCACCCCCTTCTCCGGCCAGCGGACCCAGGAGACCTCGTTGTCCTGGCAGTACGCGTTGTTGTTGCCGCCCTGCGTACGGGCGAACTCGTCGCCGTGGCTGAGCATCGGGACACCCTGCGAGAGCATCAGCGTCGCGATGAAGTTCCGCATCTGGCGATTGCGCAGCTCCAGGATCTCCGGGTCGTCGGTGTCGCCCTCCGCCCCGCAGTTCCAGGACCGGTTGTGGCTCTCGCCGTCCCGGTTGGACTCGCCGTTGGCCTCGTTGTGCTTCTCGTTGTACGAGACGAGATCGTGCAGCGTGAAACCGTCGTGACAGGTGGTGAAGTTGATGGAGGCCAGCGGCCGTCGCCCGTCGTCCTGGTAGAGATCGGAGGAGCCGGTCAGCCGGGACGCGAACTCCGCCAGCGTCCTGGGCTCACCCCGCCACAGGTCCCGTACGGTGTCCCGGTACTTGCCGTTCCACTCCGTCCACAGCGGCGGGAAGTTCCCCACCTGGTAGCCGCCCTCGCCCACGTCCCACGGCTCGGCGATCAGCTTCACCTGGCTGACCACCGGGTCCTGCTGGACGAGGTCGAAGAACGACGACAGCCGGTCCACCTCGTGGAACTGACGGGCCAGCGTCGCCGCGAGGTCGAAGCGGAAGCCGTCGACATGCATCTCGGTCACCCAGTACCGCAGCGAGTCCATGATCAGCTGGAGTACGTGCGGGCTGCGCATCAGCAGGGAATTCCCGGTCCCCGTGGTGTCCGTGTAGTAGCGGGGGTTCTCGGCGAGCCGGTAGTACTGCGCGTTGTCGAGACCGCGGAAGGAGAGGGTCGGGCCGAGGTGGTTGCCCTCCGCCGTGTGGTTGTAGACGACGTCGAGGATGACCTCGATCCCGGCGCGGTGCAGCGCCCGTACGGCCTGTTTGAACTCCAGGACCTGTTCGCCCCGGTCGCCCCAGGAGGCGTACGCGTTGTGCGGGGCGAAGAAGCCGATGGTGTTGTAGCCCCAGTAATTGCCGAGACCGGCGTCGACCAGCCGGTGGTCGTTGACGAACTGATGCACCGGCATCAGCTCCAGCGCGGTCACGCCCAGTTCCGTCAGATGTTCGATCACCGCCGGATGGGCGAGTCCGGCGTAGGTGCCGCGCAGCTCCTCGGGCAGCTCCGGATGGAGCATGGTCAGGCCCTTCACATGGGCCTCGTAGAGCACCGTGCGGTGATAGTCCGTACGGGGCAGCCGGTCGTCGCCCCAGTCGAAGTACGGATTGACGACGACGGAGGACATCGTGTGGGGGGCCGAGTCCATGTCATTGCGCGAGTCCGGCTTGCCGAAGTGGTAGCCGTACACCGACTCACCCCAGTCGATACTGCCGCTGATCGCACGCGCGTACGGATCGAGAAGCAGCTTGGCGGAGTTGCAGCGGTGTCCGCGCTCCGGCTCATAGGGGCCATGGACCCGGAAGCCATAGCGCTGACCGGGCATGATGCCCGGCAGATAGGCGTGCCGTACGAAGGCGTCCGTCTCGCGCAGCTCCACCGCCGTTTCCGAACCGTCGTCGTGCAGCAGGCACAACTCGATTCGGCCGGCGACCTCGGAGTAGACCGCGAAGTTGGTACCGGCGCCGTCGTACGTGGCGCCGAGGGGATACGTCTGTCCCGGCCAGACCTGCATAGATACGACTCTTTCCATTTCTGATCCGGGTGCTGCGGGCCTCTGGAGAGGCCACGTGCCTGGATGGGGCGGCCTCTGAGCCAGATCTTCCCCGAAAGAAGGGCAACCACCTAGGAACCCGATGGGTTCTTGCCTCTTCTTGCCGGTTCTCGGCCGGGGCGGCGCGGGGGACGGGACCCGGCGTCAATCTCGCGTGACGGGCCGTCGCCCGGATCGCCGCGACCGCCCCGGCGGACCCGCGCGCCCCACGGATCCCCGGCGGCCCCGGGAACGTACCAGGTCCAACAGCTATGAATCACCTCACTCCGGCTGATCTCGGCGCCAGGAACAAGCCTCACGATTAAGGGAGTTGGGAAAGGAGCCTGTGCATCCTGCTGCACCGCCTCCGGGATGCGGAGTACCCTTCCTTGATCGTTGAAGGGGAGAGAAGGCGGTGCGCGGGTGAGCTCGGGAGGGCTGGAGTTGCCCCCTGGTGACGCAGGTCATACGGGGGAATCCGGTGACATCCCGCCCGGAGCGGTTTCCCTCGCGCGACCGATGGAGATCGGGGCGGAACTGGAGTGGGGCGCGGACGCCTGGAGCGAAGTGCGTACGCGCGCACAGCGGGCCGGACGCGCCTATATCTGGCTGAATCTCGTGGAACAGCGGCTGCGCGCGGTGGTCGCCGCGGTCCTGCGGCCCATCTATGAGCCCGTGCACGGCGAGGAGTGGGTGGTCGCCGCCGCCGGACCCGCCGGACAGGAGTGGGTGCAGCGGGCCGTCGCCGTACGGGAGGTGTCGCGGCGCAAGGGGTATCTCCTGGACCCGGCCGACGACAACGTCCTGAGCTTTCTCACCCTCCCTCAGCTGCGTGAGCTGATGGTTCAGCACTGGCCCTGCTTCGAGCCCTACTTCGACGACCGCCGGGACGTGGAACTGGCGCTGGACGAGCTGGAGGTCGCGCGCAATGTCGTCTCCCGCAACCGCGCGCTCTCCGAGACGGTCCTCGCCCAGGCGGAGCGGGCCTCGGCCAAGCTCCTGGAGATCCTGGGCGGCGGCAGCGGGGTGCCCTCCGCGGCGCGGCTGCGGGTCGACGCGGTGGAGGACCTGGTCGGCGACCGGTACGCGGACGTGGTCTCCGTACACCCCGACCGGGTGAGGCTGCAACGGCAGATCCCCGCCGAGGATCTGTTCGGCGGCGCCCGGCGTGTCGACGCCATCGGGATCGGTCTGAATCTGCTCGTACAGAACTTCTCCGGACGGCGGCTGATCCGGCTCGCCGAATCGGGCTGCCGGATACGGCTGGTCTTCCTCAACCCGGCGAGCAGCGCCGTCAAGCGCAGGGAGCGCGAGCTGGGGCTCAAGAAGGGCGAGCTGAGCCGGTCGGTGGAGATGAACATCCTTCATATGCGCCGGGTGCGCTCCAAACTGCGCGATCCGGGCGCCTTCGAGATCCATGTCTTCGACGAGACCCCGCGCTTCACCGCGTATCTCGTCGACGGGGACGGCTCCGACGGACTGGCCGTCGTCCAGTCCTATCTGCGCCGGGCCCGGGGCATGGAGGCGCCGGTACTGGTGCTGAGGGGCGGCGGGCGTGAGGTGGTGCGCACGGGGCAGGACTCGGAGCACGGTCTCTTCCAGACCTACCGCGAGGAGTTCGAGGCGGTCTGGGCCGATTCCAGGCCGGTCTCCTGAGCCGGCGTCGGAGCCGGGAGCCGCGGCCGGCGGCCGGGAGCGAGAGCCGGGAGACGGAGCGCGTGCCGGGGCACTGTCAGTGGTGCGTGGCAGGGTGAATGTCCAACGGGGGAAGCACCACCGCACCATGAGGGAGGGCCACGATGACTTGGCATGGGGAATCACTGGTCGGTTTCGACCTGGAGACCACGGGCACCGAGCCGCTGGAAGCACGGATCGTGACGGCCGCGGTGGTCGAGGTGCGGGGCGGTGAGGTGGTACGGCAGCGGACGTGGCTGGCCGACCCGGGCATCCGGATCCCCGCCCAGGCGTCCGCGGTGCACGGCATCAGCAGTGAACGGGCCGCGGCGGAGGGGCGTCCCGCGCCCGAGGTGGCCGGGGAGATCGCCGGGATCCTCGGTGCGTACTGGACGCGCGGGGTGCCTGTCGTGGCGTACAACGCGCCGTTCGATCTGACCCTGCTCTCCGCCGAGTTGCGCCGGTACGGACTGCCGCCGCTGGGACCGGTCGGGCCGGTGATCGACCCGTATACGATCGACCGCGCCGTCGACCGCTACCGCCGCGGCAAGCGCACGCTGGAGGCGGTCTGCGCGGAGTACGGCGTGGTGCTCGACACCGCGCACGAAGCGGGCGCGGACGCGCTGGCGGCGGTCCGGGTGGCCACGGCGATAGCGGAGCGGCATACCTCGGTGGCCGGGCTGACCCCGGCCCTGCTGCATGAGCGTCAGATCGGCTGGTACGCCGAGTGGGCGGCCGGCTTCCAGAAGTTCCTGCGGAAGAAGGGCGACGCGGACGCGGTGATCGACGGGGTCTGGCCGCTGCGCGAGCCGGCGACCGAGCCCTCGGCCAGGGCGACGCCCTGACGCGAAGGGGCTCCCCCGTACGTCTCCGTACGGGGGAGCCCCTTCGCCCTACGATCACACACACGGGACGCCGCTCCTCGACACAGGTCTCACCTGCTCCGTCAGTGCGCGGCGATCTGCTGGAGGGCCGCTCCCTGGTAGCGGGCACCGGCGTTCCAGAGGATGAAGGAGTTCATCTTGTTGGCCGCCGCGGCCTTGATCTGTTCGGCCACCTGGGTCGGCCCGTACTTGCTGCCCATCGAGAAGTCCTGGAGCCACGGGACGATCTCGGTCTGGGTGCCCTTCGCCAGGCGGCGGAAGTCGGCGAGCGAGCGCTGCACGATCGCGTACGGGGCGGTGTCGGGGTTGGCGACGCCGTACTCTCCCGGCCCCCAGTGGGACGGGTAGACCATCGGCGCGATGTAGTCGGTGACCTTCACCAGGGCCGGGATGTCCTGGGCGATCTCCTTGGGCCGGGTCGCGGCTATGCCGAAGACCGAGACACCGAGGTACTTGCCGTGCGGGCGCATCGCGATCCGGGTGTCGCCGACGAACGAGGTGATGGACTGCTCGGGCGTCGCGGACCCGATGCCCGGGAAGCGCATCTTCGACAGCGGGCCGTCGGGACGGCGCACATAGTCGTAGAGGACATCGTCGAAGCCGAGCTGAGCCGCTTCGACGGCGAGGTCCTGGTTGTACTTGCGGACCGTGGGGTCGGCGAAGTTGGTGAAGGCCAGGTTCCCGTAGTGGCCGCCGCCCGCGTACGCCCCGCCGTCCGGGGTCTGCACGACCTGGTCGCGCTTGCCGGCCTTCCAGGCCGCCGTGGCGAGCTTGGGGTCGCGGAAGGCGACGATGCGGCCGATGACCTGGGCGCCGGCGGCGTGGATCTCGGCAATGGCCTTACGGGCGTCGTAGTAGCCCTTGGCGGCGCCGATCTGACGGGCCAGCGCCACCTGCGAGGCGTACCCGACCTCGCCGTCCTCGTCCTTGATGTCCAGTTCCACGGCGTTGAGCTTGCCGCTGCGGACCAGGGCCATGACGTTGGTGCGCAGGGTCTTGTCGCCCCAGCCGATGGCGGTGATGTGCGCGGCACGGATCATGGGGCGACGGCCCCGGGTCGACACGGCCTTGGCGGTGAGGTTTCCGGCGCGGTCCACAGCGGTGATGTTCACAGAGGGAGTGCCCTTGGGAACCGTGATCTTGAAGGCACCGCTCTTGTCGAGGGGAACCTCCTTGCCGTCGACGCTCACCTTGGCGTCGGTGGAGGCCGTGCCGGTGACAACAACGGGGTCGTTGGCGTTCTTGATCTCGGGGTCGGCCACCTTCAGATCGGGAGCGGTGGTGTCCACGGTGAAGCCCACCACCTCGCGGTACGAGGCGAAGGGGAGACTGCTCTCGCCCTCCACCACCAAGGTGTGCTTGCCCTCGGTCAGCCGCGGCAGGCCCAGTTTCAGCCGGGTGCCCTCAGGGGTGATGGGGACCGCGGTGCCATCGAGGGTGACGCGCACCTTGTCCTTGCTGCCGGCTTCCCCGGCGTCGAGGTAGGCGCTGATCTGTGCGGCCTTGCGTCCGTCGAGGACGGCGCCATCGCTGAGACCCTGCACGCCCGGTCCCGGCGCGAGGAAGGTCCAGGCCCCGACGCCGGCTCCGGCCAGTGCGAGCGCCACGGCCGTCGCTATCAGGGCGCGTCGGCGGGCCGGACGGTGGGGACGGTAGGAGGAAGGAGAGCGGGATATGTGTGTCGTGGCCATCATGACGCCCTTCGTGCTGTGGCCGGGGGTGGTTCCTCCATTGCTTGCCGCACCGGCGTGTCGGCGCTCCTGTTCCGACTGGATTTCACACGAACGGCCGCGCTCGGCCCCGGCGTGGTGACTGCGCCATCCAGGGGACGGTGCGGTACGGGGGCTCCCGCCGCCGGTAGGGATGGCGCGACACATTCGCCTTGGAGGTCCCTCATGCGCCACCCGCTCGTCCCGCTCTGCGCCCTGGCAGGCGCCGCCCTGCTCGCCTCGGGCTGTTCCCCGGGGTCGTCGTCAGCCGGTGGTCAGTCGGCCGCCTCGGCGGCGATGGCCAGCCCCGTCGCCGCGAAAGCCCCGGCAGAGGTGGGCGCCGACGAACTCGGCCAGGTGCCGGTCCTGATGTACCACCAGCTCACCGCGAAACCGGCCAGCGTCTATGACCGGACCCCGGCCGATTTCCGGGCGGAGCTGGAGCGTCTCGCCCGGGAGAAGTACGTGCCGGTCACCGCCCGGGACTTCCAGACGGGCCATATCGACATCCCGGCCGGCATGCACCCGGTGGTCCTCACGTTCGACGACTCCACCAACAGCCAGGTGAGCCTTGACGCGAACGGCAACCCGACGCGGGACTCGGCCATCGCCATCCTGGCGGAGACGGCGAAGAAGCACCCCGAGTTCAAGCCGGTGGGGACCTTCTTCGTCAACGCGGACGCCTTCTCGGCCACCGGTCCCGCCAAGGCGCTCAAATGGCTGAAGGACCACGGGCACGAGATCGGCAACCACACCGACCGCCACCCGAACCTGGCCTCCCTGGACCAGGCGGGCGCCGCGCGGGCCATCGTCGGCGGACAGCAGGCGATTGTGAAGGCCGCGCCCGGGACCAAGGTCACGTCCCTCGCCCTGCCCTTCGGGGCCATGCCCAAGCCGCCCGAGGTCGCCGCGAAGGGCACGGGCTACCGCAACGAAGGCGTGTACCTCGTGGGCGCCAACCCCTCGGTCTCGCCGTTCGCCAAGGACTTCAAGCCCGGCGCGATCCCGCGGATCCGCTCGGCGGGCCCCAAGGACGCGGACGCCGAGTTCGGTTCGTCGCGATGGCTGGACAAGCTCGCCGAGGGGAAGAACTGGTACGTCTCGGACGGGGACCCGAACACGATCTCCTTCCCCAGCGCCTCGCAGGACAAGGTGGCCCCGGCCTTCGCCAAGCAGGCCCGCCCTTACTAGGACGCGTCTTCGAAGCAGCGGCGCGTCGTCCAGTGTGCGTGCGCCCGGAGCGTCGCGCGCACTGGACGACCTGCCCGTCTAGAACGGGTACCAGCGGACCTCGGGATCGTCGTCGCGCAGCGAGGCGACCCGGCGGCGGAACTCGTCCAGAGCCTTGGGGTTGGCCGGCGCGTGCTGGGCCACCCAGGCGCAGCTGGCCGTCTCGCGGGCGCCGCGCAGGACCGGGCAGCCCGGCCATTCGCGTACGTCCCAGCCGTAGCCCGCCGTGAAGGTGTCGTACGCCTCGGCGGGCAGCCCGTACCGGTCGCGGGAGAGCGCCATGACCACCAGATCGTGTTCCCTGAGGTCCGACGAGAAGGTCTCCAGATCGACCAGCACGGGTCCGTCCGGGCCGACATGGACATTGCGCGGCAGCGCGTCGCCGTGGATCGGGCCCATCGGGAGCCGGGGGACGAGTGTGGCCGCGGCCTCGGCGAAGCCGTCGCGCCGGCCGCGCAGATAATCGGCGTCGGCCGGGTCGATCGCGTCCCCGGCTGTCCGCAGCCAGCGCTCGACGCCGCCGAGCAGTTCCCGGCGGGGGAGTGTGAGCAGCGACGGGTCCGGGGCGGGCAGGGCGTGCACCAGCCGCAGGAGGAACGCCAGATCGCCGGGCCCGGCGGGCCGTACGGCGGCGGGCAGCCGGTGCCAGAGCGTCACCGGGTGACCCTCCACCGACCGTGCCTCAGGCTCGGCCGCCCGTACGGCCGGAATGCCGGACTCCGCGAGCCAGGACGCGAGGGCGACCTCGCGGCGCGCCCGCTCCAGCAGTTCGGTGTGGTCCGTCGCGTCCCGGCCGACCTTGACGACCAGCTCGGCCGTTCCGAATACCGCGTTCTCCCCCAGGGCCAGCAGTTCCGCGTCCCGCGGCAGCCCCGTCGCGGCCAGGATCTCCCGCGCCCGCGCCTCGTCCATCGATGGCTCACTTACCTCTGGTGGTCACGCCTGTGGTTGTTCCTGTCCGGTGAAGTCTCGCATCCGTGCCGGTTCGTCCGAGAAGGAGGAGAGGCGGCCCCGGGCCATGAATTGAGTTGCACGAGACGTATCGTCTCGTTTAGCGTCGGGTCATGACCGCATCGAAGCGTGCCCATATCGCCATGTTCTCCATCGCCGCCCACGGGCATGTGAACCCGAGCCTGGAGGTCATCCGGGAACTGGTGGCCCGGGGCCACCGCGTCAGTTACGCGATCCCCGCCTCCTTCGCCGAGAAGGTCGCGGCCACCGGCGCCGAGCCGGTGATCTACACCTCCCTGCTGCCCGGCCCCGACGACGATCCCGAAGCCTGGGGCACGGAGCTGATCGACAATCTGGAGCCGTTCCTCGACGACGCCGTCCAGGCGCTGCCCCAACTGGTCGAGGCGTTCGAGGGCGACCGGCCCGATCTGGTCCTCGGCGACACCACGGCCTATGAGGCGCCCCTGCTCGCGCACCGCTGGGGTGTTCCCTACCTCCAGTTCTCGACGCACATGGTCGCCTGGGAGGGGTACGAGAAGGAGGTCGGCGAACCGATGCTCGCGGAGCTCGACTCCTCCGAACGCGGCAGGGCGTATCGCGCGAGGTTCCAGGAGTGGCTGGACGAGCACCACATGGACCACACCGACCCGGACCGGCTGATCGCCAGGCCCGCCCGGTCCCTCGTACTGATCCCCAAGGTGCTCCAGTACAAGGCCGAGGCGGTGGACGAGTCCGTGTTCACCTTCGTCGGGGCCTGCCAGGGGGACCGCGCCGAGCAGGGGGAGTGGCCGCGGCCCGCCGGGGCGGAGCGGGTGCTGCTGGTCTCGCTCGGTTCCGCCTTCACCAAGCAGCCCGCTTTCTACCGGGCGTGTGTCGAGGCGTTCGGCGATCTGCCGGGCTGGCATGTCGTCCTGCAGATCGGCGCGTATGTCGACGAGGCCGAGTTGGGTGACGTACCGGCCAATGTGGAGGTGCGCCACTGGGTGCCGCAGCTCGCCGTACTCAAGCAGGCCGACGCGTTCATCACCCACGCGGGCGCCGGCGGCAGCCAGGAGGGTCTGGCGACGGGCACGCCGATGGTCGCGGTGCCGCAGGCCGTCGACCAGTTCGGCAACGCCGACGCGCTGGTCGCGCTGGGCGTGGCGCGTCGTCTCGACACGGAGACGGCCACCCCCGAGGCGCTGCGCGCGGCGGTCCTCGCCGTGGCCTCGGACGCCGAAGTGGCCAGGCGGCTCGGGGAGATCAGGCGCGAGATGGCCGCGGAGGGCGGTACGCGACGGGCGGCGGATCTGATCGAGGAGGCCCTGCCGAAGGGCGCGGCCTGAGCGGCGCGTCCGCGGGGTGAACGGCGCGTGCTCACCGAACGGCCGCGCCGGTCATCCGGGTTGAGGCACGGGCGGGTTCAAGCCGTATCGGTCACGACGGCTTGAAGGTCTTGATATGAGCGCGTCAATCGGCCAGGGTTTCGCATCAGCCCGCCGGAGATCTTCCGTCCTGCGGGCGATCCCCCCACAGACAGTGACGAGGAGTCCCCTCTTCATGGCTATACAGAAGCGCGCGAGCAGGATCAAGCTCACCGCCGCCCTCACCGCCGTGGCCGCCGCGGCCGGAATCACCGCGTTCACCTCCCCCACAGCGGGCGCGGCTCCGGCACAGGGAGTGGTGTACGGCGCCGACGCCAAGGACGCGGTCGCCGGCAGCTATATCGTGCTGCTGGACCGGCAGACCGCCACGACGACCGACAAGAAGGACCTCGCGAAGGAGTACGGAGGTCTGCTGAAGCGCGAGTACAACACGGCCGTCAACGGCTTCGCCGCCAGCGGACTCACCGCGAAGGAGGCCAGGCGCCTCGCGGCCGACCCCGCTGTCGACAAGGTCGTCCAGAGCAGGACGTTCACCGTCAGCGCCACCCAGGACAACCCGCCGTCCTGGGGTCTCGACCGGATCGACCAGACCGCGACCGCGGGGGACAGCGCCTACACCTATCCGGACAGCGCGGGCGCGGGCGTGACGGCGTATGTCCTCGACACCGGAGTCCGGATCAGCCACCAGGACTTCGAGGGCCGCGCGAGCTACGGCTACGACGCCATCGACGGTGACGACTCCGCCGACGACGGCTACGGCCATGGCACGCATGTGGCCGGCACCATCGCGGGCGCCGCGCACGGTGTCGCCAAGAAGGCGAAGATCGTCTCCGTCCGGGTGCTCGACGACAACGGCTTCGGCACCACCGAGCAGGTAGTGGCCGGAATCGACTGGGTCGCCGCCAACCACCAGGGTCCCTCCGTCGCCAATATGAGCCTCGGTGGCGGCGCCGACCCCGCCCTCGACGAGGCCGTCCGTAACGCCATCGCCTCCGGCGTCACCTTCGGCGTCGCGGCCGGGAACAACGCCGGCGACGCGAGCCTGACCTCACCGGCGCGGGTCGAGGAGGCCATCACGGTCGCCTCGTCCACCGAGGCCGACGGCCAGTCGGGCTTCTCCAACTTCGGCTCGCTGGTGGACCTCTACGCGCCGGGCTCCGCCATCACCTCGGACTGGAACGACAGCGACACCGGCGTCAACACGATCTCCGGCACCTCGATGGCGACGCCCCATGTCGTCGGCGCCGCCGCGCTCCATCTCGCGGATCACCCGGACGCCACCCCGGACCAGGTCGCCACGGCCCTGACCGACGGGGCCATCCCGGACGCCATCACCAACCCGTCCCCGGGTACCCCGAACAGGCTGCTCAAGATCGTCGAGTAGCCGGCCCGCCCGTACGTCACCCACACTCGGTACGTCCGGCACACCCAGTACGTCCGGCGGCCGTCGCGCTCTCCCCCCACGGAGTGCGGCGGCCGGCGCGCCTGTCGGGCCCGGCCCGGCCCCGACCCGCTCGCGCCGGGACCCCCAGGCGCGGCCTCCCGTCCTATCGTGTGTTCATGACCACGACGTACGCCGCACTCCTGCGCGGGATCAATGTGAGCGGCCACAGACGGGTCCCGATGGCCGACCTCCGCGAGCTGCTGTCCGATCTGGGCCACGGTGATGTCCGTACCTACCTCCAGAGCGGCAACGCCGTCTTCACCAGCGAATCGGACGACGAGAGCGCCCTCGGCGCCGCTCTGGAGCGCGCCATCGAGCGGCGCTTCGGGTTCACCGTCGACTGTCTGGTGCGCGGCGCCCCGTATCTGCGGGCCGTCACCGAGGCCTGCCCCTTCCCGGCGCAGGCGCTGGAGGGCAAGCAGCTCCATCTCACCTGCTTCTCGGAACCGGTGGGCCCCGAACGGCTCGCGTCGCTCGATCCGGCCGCGTTCCTCCCCGAGGAATTCCGGCTGGGCGACCGCGCGCTGTATCTGTACGCGCCGGACGGCGTCGGCCGCTCGAAGCTCGCCGCGGCGCTGGCCAGGCCCGCCCTGTTCAAGGGCGTCGTCGCCACCAGCCGGAACTGGAACACCGTCCTCAAACTGGTGGAGCTCACCCGTGACTGACCGAACGTCCGCGATCTCCGCTGCCATCCGGGCCGAACTGCGGCTGCTCGACCGGAAGGTACGGTCCTCGCCCGCCCTTCTCGCGGAGCTTCTTCACCCGGACTTCAGGGAGTTCGGCGCCTCCGGCCGGGAGTGGGACCGGGCCTCGGTCATCGCCCTGCTCACCCAGGGCGGCGCCCCGGCGCCGCCGCCGATCACCACCTCCAAGATGCGGGGCGTGCGGCTCGCGCCCGACGTGGTGCAGCTGACCTACGACAGCGACTTTAACGGCCGCCGGGCGCACCGCAGTTCACTGTGGCGGCTGACCGATGACGGCTGGCTGCTCTTCTTCCACCAGGGCACGCTGTTCGACTAGGTCATGCCCCGGGCCCTCTTCCTGTTCAGGCGTGGCGGGGCCCGGCGCGGTACGGCCGACCCGTTCGGCGCGCGCCGTCCACCGGCCGTCCGTACGGGAGATCCGCACCGGATGGTCGAAGCAGGTGCTGATCCGGTCCGTCGTCAGCACCTCGTCCGCGAGCCCCGCCCCCAGGCACCGCCCCGCGCGCAGCAGCATCGCATGGGTGGTGGAGGCGGGCAGCTCCTCCAGATGGTGGGTGACCAGCATCGTCGCCAGCTCGGGGTGTTCCAGCCGCAGCGCGTCCAGACTGCTGAGCAGCTGCTCGCGCGCGGCGAGATCGAGACCGGTGGCCGGCTCGTCGAGCAGCAGCAGCCTCGGCCGGGGCATCAGCGCGCGGGCGATCAGGGCCCGGCCCCGCTCACCCTGCGAGAGCGTCGGCCAGCGCGCCTCGCCCTTGCCGGCCATGCCCAGCATGGCCAGCAGCTCCCCGGCGCGCTCGCGTTCGCGCGGGGTGGGGGACCAACGGGGCACCGGCTCGACGGAGTTCGTCAGCCCGGTCAGTACGACCTCACGCACCCGCAGCGGTGAGCGCAGCGGATGGCGGGGATTGACATGACCGAGCCGGGCGCGCAGCTGCCGCAGATCGACCCGGCCGAGGGACTCTCCCAGGATCTCGACCGTTCCGCGCGTGGGGTGCGTGACCGCGCCCACCATCCCCAGCAGGGTGCTCTTCCCCGCGCCATTGGCGCCGAGCAGGGCCCAGTGCTCCCCGCCGCGTACGGTCAGTGAGACCGAGTCCAGCAGCAGTTTTCCGTCCCGGACGACATCGACATCTTTCGCGCGTACCACGATGGCCGCGGTGGTCATACGTCTGTGCTCCCTGTTTCCGGCAGTCGGTGGCCATGGCCGACTGGAAGCAGGCGCAGAGCGCGGGACCATGGGGCTCGCGCGAAACTCGACACCGCCGCCGAGGTCCGGTCGAGGAGGGGGAAGCGGTTCTGCACCAAGGCGATCCCGGTCGGGGAGAGCGCCCGCTCCAGCTGGTCGGCGGTGATGGTGTTCAGACCGATGTACCGGATTCTACTCCCGGGCCGCGGCTCCTCCGGAGCCCCCGGCCGCTCCGCCGGCGCCCGCTCACCGCGTGGCCCGGACAGGGCGGCGGGGCGCCGTCACCGCCGGGAGGACTCCGCGGGTCCGGCGAGGTCGACGATGTCGTCGGAGGCCACGTCATGCAGCCGGATGGCCAGATCCTCCAGCGCGCGGCTGGCGGCGAGTTCGTCGCCTATCTCGGGTACGGTCCGGTCGATCGGATTGCGCCGGGCCATGCCTCTGCCCGCGATGCGTGAGGTGTCCCGGGTGGTCAGGACGGCATCGGCCTTGGTTTCGTTGCCCTCTTCCGTGATGTGGATTCGGACGGTCCATTCCTTGGATTCCATGGCTATCACCCTTCCGCTCTTCCGAGTCTCCGCACGGATGAGCGCCCTGCATAGGGCCGAACGGTACCGCGGGGTACGGGCCGGCCCGTGACGGACAGGGACGGCGCGACTCCGTGACGTGGCCAGGTCCCTTCCGACCGGACAGGACCTACGCGGGGCGGGCCAGCGGCGTGCGGCGTTCGGGGGCCGATGCCCTCTCGTCGTAGCGGCGCAGCAGCAGCCGCGCCAGCTCGGGGGCCGCGCCCAGCACCCCGGCCAGTATCCGCGCGCCGCCCTCCCGGGCACCGGCCGCGATGCGGTCGGGCAGAAAGCCGGGGGCGATGACGTACGGGGCCACGGCGACCCGTCGGACACCCTCCGCGCGCAGCGCGCGCACCGCGTCCTCGGTGCGGGGCAGTGATGCGGAGGCGAACGCGGGCCGCACGGCGCACCAACCGGTGTGCCGCCACTCCCGCGCGATTTCAGCGATCACCGCGATCGCCTCCGGGTCCGAGGAGCCCGCCGAGGCCAGGACGACCCCGGTCGAGCCCTTGTCGGCGGGGGTGAGCCCCGCCTCGTACAGCCGCCGCTCCAGCGCGTCCGTCAGCAGCGGCGAGGGACCGAGCACGTCGGCCTGCCGGATCCGCAGCCGCGGGTGGCGCCCCGACGCCTCGCGCAGCACCGCCGGGATGTCGGACTTGGCGTGGAAGGCGCGCGTCAGCAGCAGCGGCAGGGCGATCACGTCCCGTACGTCCTCCAGCGCCAGCCGGTCGAGCAGCTGGGGCACGGACGGGGCGTTGAAGTCCAGGAATCCGGTCTCCACGCGCAGCCCCGGCCGCAGCGACCGCAGCCGCCCGGCGAGGGCGCCCACGGTCGCGGCATGCCGGGGGTCGCGGCTGCCGTGGGCGATGACCAGCAGGACAGGAGGGCCCGCGTGGCGCGTGGGCCGCCCGCCGTGCGCGGGACGGGTGTGGTGCGTGGGATGCGTGTGGTGCATGGAATCAGCTCTTCACCAGCAGACCGCGGCCGCGCAGCACCCGCCGCTCCAGCGGACTGAAGATCAGCAGGTCGATGGCGATACCGACGATCAGGATCAGGAAGATGGCGAGGAACACCATCGGCATACTGCCGACCGTACGGCCGTTCTCCAGCAACTGCCCGAGACCCACGCCGAGATCGGGCGAGGACGCGATGATCTCCGCGGCCATCAGCGAGCGCCAGGAGAACGCCCAGCCCTGCTTCAGTCCGGCCAGATAACCGGGCAGCGCGGCCGGCATGACGATGTGCCAGGTACCGCGCAGCCCGGTGGCGCCGAGCGTACGCCCGGCCCGCAGGAAGAGCGGCGGCACCTGATCGACCCCGGAGACCAGACCGTTGGCGATCGAGGGGACCGCGCCCAGCAGGATGACCGCGTACATCATCGAGTCGTTGAGCCCCAGCCAGATCACGGCGGGCGGCACCCAGGCCACCGACGGCAGCGACTGGAGACCGGAGAGGATCGGGCCGATGGCCGCGCGGACGAACTTCACCCGGGCGACCAGCAGTCCGAGCGGCGTGCCGATCACCAGCGCCAGCAGGAAGCCCAGCAGACCGCGCGACACACTGGTCCAGATATAGCCGAGCAGCGTGCCCTGCGCCCAGGCGTCGGACACCTCGCCCCACACCGCCCCGGGCGAGGGCAGCTTGTAGTCGTCGGTGACCTTGGCCCAGACGAGGATCTGCCACACCACCAGCACCAGCGCGATGGCGATGACGGGCGGCAGCACCTTCTGGACGAGCGTGTGGCGCAGCGGTGGGCGCCCGGTCTGTACGGTGTCCAGCGCGTCGAGTCCGGCCTCCAGACCGGCCATGTCGCCGTGCGGCGAGCCACCGTGCGGCGAGGCGCCTTCCGTCGAGGACTCCTCCTCCGCCGAGGGGCCCTTCGGCGACGTGCCCTTCCGCGTCGTCTCAGTGCTGGCCATGGCGGCGGATCTCCCCACGCAGTTCTTCGGTGATCTCGACGGACAGCTCCGCGACGGCGCTGTCCTCGATACGGCGCGGCTGCGGGATGTCCACCCGCCACTCGCGGGCCACCCGGCCGGGGCGCGACGACAGCAGCACGACGCGCTGCGCGAGCCGTACCGCCTCGCGCACGTTGTGCGTGACGAAGAGGACCGACAGACTCGTCTCCCGCCAGATCCGGGTCAGCTCGTCGTGCAGAACGTCCCGGGTGATCGCGTCCAGCGCCGCGAACGGCTCGTCCATCAGCAGCAGTTGGCTGTCCTGGGCGAGCGCGCGGGCCAGCGCGACCCGCTGCCGCATCCCGCCGGACAGCTCGTGCACACGCTTGCCGTACGAGCCCTCCAGCCGTACGAGACCGAGCAGCCGCTCCGCCTCGCCGCGCCGCTCCTGCTTGGGCACACCGCGCAGCCGCAGGGCCAGTTCGATGTTCTTGCCCGCGGTCAGCCACGGGAACAGCGCGTGCTCCTGGAACATCAGGGCGGGCCGGCCGCCGGGCGTCTCGATGGACCCGGCGGACGGCCGGTCGAGCCCGGCGACCAGATTGAGCAGGGTCGACTTACCGCATCCCGAGGCTCCCAGGAGGGTGACGAACTCGCCCGGTGCGACATCGAGCGTGATGTCGTCCAGGACGAGCTGCTGCCCGGCCGGTGTCACGAAGGACTTCGAGACATGCGCGATACGGGCGGCGTGGTCCACCGCCGGGGTGCTCTCGGCGGCCTTGACGAAGGTTGTGGCCATGGTCGTCACCTCCTGGGAACGGCTGGATACGGTCGGGGTGCCGGCTTATTCGGCGCCGAGACCGGCGTCGGCCACCTCGGGCTGACCGGCGGCCTTGAGCACCTTGTTGAGGGGCCCCAGGTCGTAGATGCCCTTCAGGTCCGGCTTCTTGAGCAGTCCGGCCTTGACCGCGTGATCGGCCTCCGCCTGGAGCGTCGCGGCCAGCGGGTCATTGGTGATCTGGATGGACTGCCACGCTGGGTCGAGGACCTCGGGCGGCAGCGCCTTGCCGGAGAGCTTCTTCAGCGCCTCGTTGGCGGACGCCTTCGCCTTGTCCTGGTTGGCGTTGATCCACTCGTTGGTCTTCACCGAGCCGCGCAACACGGCCTCGACCACGTCAGGGTGCTCACCGAGGAACTTCTGCGACACGATGATGTTCGTGATCACGAACTTCTTGTCCGGCCACAGGTCCGACTCGTCGAGCAGCACCTTGGCGCCCTCCGCGACCAGCTTGGACGCGGTCGGCTCCGGCACCCACGCGCCGTCGATGGAGCCCGACGCGTAGGCGTCCGGGGTGATCTTGTTGTCCGTACGGACGACGGAGACATCGCCCTTGCCGGACTGGGCGTCGACCTTCCAGCCCTTCTCGGAGATCCAGTTGAGGAACGCCACGTCCTGCGTGTTGCCCAGCTGCGGGGTGGCGATCTTCTTGCCCTTGACGTCGTCCAGGGTCTTGATCTTCGCCGGGTTGACCACGAGCTTCACCCCGCCCGAGGCGGAGCCGCCGATGATACGCAGACTCTCGCCGCCGGTCTGGGTGTAGCCGTTGATGGCCGGTGAGGGGCCGATGAAGCCGATGTCGATGCTGCCCGCGTTGAGGGCCTCGATCTCGGAGGGCCCCGCGTTGAAGGTCGAGGGCGCCACCTTCGTACCGCCCAGCTCCTTCTGGAAGAGACCTTCCTGGATACCGACGAGGGCGGTGGCATGGGTCAGGTTCGGGAAGTAACCGATCTTCACCGTGTCGGCGGAGAGCGCCTTGCCCTCGGCGGCCGGCGCGGCGTTGTCGCTCTTGTCCGCCTCGGCGCCGTAGCCGCAGGAGGTGACCGCGACGGCGAGCAGCGGCAGTGCGGCCACGAGGGTGAGTCCGCGGCGGGCGGTGGTGCGGGAGACAGGCACGGGAGGGGTTCCTCTCGTTGGCCCGGTGCTCGCGCCCGTTTCTCTAGGTCGGGGGCGCGGCCGGGAAGTCGGCAGGTCTTCGGCGGAACGGGTCGTACGGGTACTGCGGGTGGGGGGTGCGGGCGCGCGTGCGGTGCGCGTACGTCATCGCGCACATCGCGCCACCCCGCCCGTTCCCGCGCCGAGGGCGCCGCTGCCGACCCGGCCGCCCTCCTTCGCGAACGTCGCGAAGACGTCATGAACCGCCAGGGTCATCAGAAGTCCCAGCCCTCGTCGTCGGCCGGGGCCGCGGCAGGCGTGTCGGCGAAGGCGTCGCCCGCCATGCCGGCGCTCAGCGTCGTACCGTCGGCGGGGTCGATCAGCAGGAAGGAGCCGGTGTGCCGGGAGTCGGCGTAGCTGTCCAGCGCGAGCGGCTCGGCGGTACGGACCCGCACCCGCCCGATGTCATTGGCCACGAGCTGTCCCGGGGCCGGGTGCTGGGAGAGATCGTCCAGCGTCAGCCGGGACGGGATGTCCTTCACGATCGCCTTGACCGTACGGGTGGTGTGCTTCAGCAGCACGCGCCGGCCCACGGTCAGCGGCTGGTCGGCGACATGGCAGACCGTCGCCTCGACATCCTGGGTCGTGGCGGGCAGTTGCGCGGTGGGCGCGATCAGATCGCCGCGTGAGATGTCGATGTCGTCGGCGAGCCGGACCGTCACGGACTGCGGCGCCCACGCGATGTCCACGGTGGTGGCCGCGCCGACGCCGACGCCCAGCGCGTCGATGCCCGCGATCGTGCTCGTACGGCCCGAGGGCAGGACGGTCACCGGGTCGCCGACGCGCAGCACCCCGGAGGCGATCTGGCCCGCGTAGCCGCGGTAGTCGGGGTGCTCGGCGCTCTGCGGGCGGATCACGTACTGCACAGGGAAGCGCGCCGGGCAGTTGGCCAGATCGTGGCTGACCGGGACGGTCTCCAGATACTCCAGCACGGTCGGACCGCCGTACCAGTCCATGTGCGCGGACGGCTCCACGACATTGTCACCGGCCAGCGCCGAGATCGGGATCGCCGTGATCTCCGGAACGCCCAGGGAGGCCGCGTACGCCGTGAACTCCTCGGCGATCGCGGCGAACACGGGCTCCGCGTACTCGACGAGGTCCATCTTGTTGACGGCCAGGACCACATGCGGGACGCGCAGCAGCGCGGCCACCGCGGCATGGCGGCGGGTCTGCTCGACCACGCCGTTGCGGGCGTCGACGAGAACCACGGCCAGCTCGGCGGTCGAGGCTCCGGTCACCATGTTCCGGGTGTACTGCACATGCCCGGGGGTGTCGGCGAGGATGAACCGCCGCCGGGGCGTGGCGAAGTAGCGGTAGGCGACATCGATCGTGATGCCCTGCTCGCGCTCGGCCCGCAGCCCGTCCGTGAGCAGCGCCAGATCGGGTGCCTCCTGGCCGCGGCTGCGGGAGGCGTGCTCGACGGCCTCCAACTGGTCGGTCAGCACCGACTTGGAGTCGTGCAGCAGCCGGCCGACGAGTGTGGACTTGCCGTCGTCGACGGAGCCCGCGGTGGCGAACCGCAGCAGGGTGGTCGCCGACAGCCGCTCCGCGAACCGCTCCGCGGCGCCGTCGCTCGTACTCGTGCTCGTCATGGCTAGAAGTACCCCTCGCGCTTGCGGTCTTCCATCGCGGCCTCGGACAGCTTGTCGTCGGCGCGGGTCGCGCCGCGCTCGGTGAGCCGGGAGGCGGCGATCTCGGCGATCACCGCGTCGAGCGTGGTGGCGTCGGAGTCGACGGCGCCGGTGCAGGACATGTCACCGACCGTGCGGTAGCGCACCAGGCGCTTCTCGACGGTCTCGGACTCCTTGGGGCCGCCCCACTCCCCGGCGGTCAGCCACATGCCGGAGCGCTTGAAGACCTCCCGCTCGTGGGCGAAGTAGATCTCCGGGAGTTCGATGTCCTCGCGGGCGATGTACTGCCAGACGTCCAGCTCGGTCCAGTTGGAGAGCGGGAAGACGCGGACATGCTCGCCGGGGGCGTGCCGGCCGTTGTAGAGGTGCCACAGCTCGGGCCGCTGACGGCGCGGGTCCCACTGCGAGAACTCGTCGCGCAGCGAGAACACCCGCTCCTTGGCGCGGGCCTTCTCCTCGTCGCGCCGGCCACCGCCGAAGACCGCGTCGAACCGCTCGGCCTGGATCTTCTCGGTGAGCGGCACCGTCTGGAGCGGATTACGGGTGCCGTCGGGCCGCTCGCGCAGCTTCCCCGTGTCGATGTACTCCTGCACGGACGCGACATGGAGCCGCAGTCCATGAGCGGCCACCGTACGGTCGCGGTACTCCAGCACCTCGGGGAAGTTGTGCCCGGTGTCGACATGGAGCAGCGAGAACGGCACCGGCGCGGGCGCGAACGCCTTCAGCGCCAGATGCAGCATCACGATCGAGTCCTTGCCGCCGGAGAAGAGGATCACCGGCCGCTCGAACTCGCCCGCCACCTCGCGGAAGATATGGACCGCCTCGGACTCCAGGGCGTCCAGATGGCTCAGCGCGTACGGGGCGTCCGTGCCCTCGGTGACGGCGGCGACGGTGGTGGTCACGCCAGACCCCTCTCGGTGAGCAGTGCGTGGAGCGCGGCGGCGGACTCCGCTACGGACTGGGTGTGCGACTCGATCCGGAGATCGGGCGAGTCCGGCGCCTCGTAGGGGTCGTCCACCCCGGTCAGCCCGGAGATCTCGCCGGCCGCCTGCTTGGCGTACAGCCCCTTCACATCGCGTACGGAGCACACCTCGACCGGCGTGGCCACATGCACCTCCAGATACCCGGTGCCCTCGGTCTGATGGCGCTTGCGCACCGCCTCACGGCTGTCGGCGTACGGCGCGATCACCGGCACCAGCGCCTTGACGCCGTTCGACGCGAGCAGTTCGGCGACGAAGCCGACGCGCTGCACATTGGTGTGCCGGTCCTCGCGGCCGAAGCCGAGGCCCGCGGAGAGGAATTCCCGGATCTCGTCGCCGTCCAGCACCTCGACGCGATGGCCCTCGGCACGCAGCCGGTCCGCCAGCGCGTTCGCGATGGTCGTCTTGCCCGCGCTCGGCAGTCCGGTGAGCCAGACCGTCGCGCCCTGCTCCGTCGCGCTCACACGCCCCTCCTGATGGTCCGTCATCCGTGCAGCCCGCACTCGGTCTTGCCGCGTCCGGCCCAGCGCCCGGCGCGCGCGTCCTCGCCCTCCAGCACCCGTCGGGTGCAGGGGGCGCATCCGACGGAGGCGTAACCGTCCAGCAGCAGTGGGTTGGTGAGCACCCCGTGCTCGGTGACATAGGCGTCCACATCGGCCTGCGTCCACCGGGCGATCGGGGAGACCTTGACCTTGCCGCGCTTCTCGTCCCAGCCCACGACCGGGGTATGGGCCCGGGTCGGGGACTCGTCGCGGCGCAGTCCTGTGGCCCAGGCGTCGTATCCCGCCAGGCCCTCCTCAAGGGGCGCGACCTTGCGCAGGGCGCAGCACAGATCGGGGTCGCGGTCATGCAGCCGGGGGCCGTGCTCGGCGTCCTGCTCCGCGACGGTCCTGTGCGGGGTGAGCGTGATGACCCGGACGTCCATCACGGCGTCCACCGCGTCCCGGGTGCCGATGGTCTCGGGGAAGTGGTAGCCGGTGTCGAGGAAGACCACATCGACTCCGGGCCGCACCCGGGAGGCGAGATGGGCGACCACCGCGTCCTCCATCGAGGAGGTCACGCAGAACCGCGCGCCGAAGGTGTCGACCGCCCAGGTCAGGATCTCCAGGGCGGGGGCGTCCTCCAGCGCGCGGCCCGCGCGCTCGGCCAGGGCCCGGGGATCGTCGGTCTCCGTTCGTGCCGTCATATCTCTTCGCCTCCGTCGCTCCGTTGGAGTCCGCGGGCCAGCAGCCCGAGGAACTTCAACTGGAAGGCGCGATTGCATGCCGCGCATTCCCACGCGCCATGGCCCTGCTCATTCGGACGCAGGTCCTCGTCGCCGCAGTACGGGCAGTAGAAGGGAGCCGCGCGCTCACTCATGACAGCGCCTCCTCGGAGGCCCGCGCCGCCCAGCTGGCGAAGCGCTCGCCGTCCTCGCGCTCCTTCTGGAACCGCCCGAGCACCCGCTCGACATAGTCGGGCAGCTCCTCGGAGGTGACCTTCAGACCGCGCACCTTGCGGCCGAATCCGGCCTCCAGGCCCAGCGCGCCACCCAGATGCACCTGGAAGCCCTCGACCTGATTGCCGTCCTTGTCCAGCACCAGCTGGCCCTTGAGACCGATGTCCGCTGTCTGGATACGGGCGCAGGCGTTCGGGCAGCCGTTGACGTTGATCGTGATCGGCTCGTCGAACTCCGGGATACGGCGCTCCAGTTCGTCGATGAGCGTGGCACCGCGCCGCTTGGTCTCGACGATCGCCAGCTTGCAGAACTCGATACCGGTGCAGGCCATCGTGCCGCGCCGGAACGGTGAAGGACTGACCCGCAGGTCCAGCGCCTCAAGACCGGCCACCAGCGAGTCGATCCGGTCCTCCGCCACATCGAGCACGATCATCTTCTGCTCGGCGGTGGTACGCAGCCGACCGGAGCCGTGCGCCGCCGCCAGCTCGGCGATCTTTGTCAGCGTGGCGCCGTCGACCCGGCCGACGCGGGGCGCGAACCCGACGTAGAAGCGGCCGTCGCGCTGCCGGTGCACACCGACATGGTCCCGCCAGCGGTGTACGGGCTGCTCGGGCGCGGGGCCGTCGACCAGCTCGCGCTTGAGGTACTCCTCCTGAAGGATCCGGCGGAACTTCTCCGCGCCCCAGTCGGCGAGCAGGAACTTCAGCCGGGCGCGGGTGCGCAGCCGGCGGTAGCCGTAGTCACGGAAGACCGAGATGACACCGGTGTAGACGTCCGGGATCTCGTCGAGCGGCACCCAGGCACCGAGCCGTTGGCCGATCTTGGGGTTGGTGGAGAGCCCGCCGCCGACCCAGAGGTCGAAGCCGGGGCCGTGCTCCGGGTGGTTCACCCCGACGAACGCGATGTCGTTGATCTCGTGTGCCACGTCCAGCGACGGCGATCCGGAGATCGCGGACTTGAACTTGCGCGGCAGATTGGAGAAGTCGGGGTTGCCGATGATCCGGCGCTGGATCTCGTCGATCGCCGGGGTGCCGTCGATGATCTCGTCCTCGGCGATACCGGCCACGGGCGAACCGAGGATCACGCGGGGGGTGTCACCGCAGGCCTCGGTCGTGGAGAGCCCCACCGCTTCGAGCCGGTTCCAGATCTCCGGCACGTCCTCGATCCGGATCCAGTGGTACTGGATGTTCTGCCGGTCGGTGATGTCGGCCGTCCCGCGCGCGAACTCCTGCGAGATCTCCCCGATGACCCGCAACTGCTCGGTCGTCAGCCGGCCGCCGTCGATCCGTACCCGCAGCATGAAGTACTCGTCGTCCAGCTCCTCCGGCTCCAGGATCGCGGTCTTGCCGCCGTCGATCCCGGGCTTGCGCTGGGTGTAGAGACCCCACCAGCGCATCCGGCCGCGCAGATCATTGGGGTCGATCGAGTCGAACCCGGCCTTGGAGTAGATGTTCTCGATGCGCGCTCGCACATTGAGGCCGTCGTCGTCCTTCTTGAACTGCTCATTGCCGTTGAGCGGAGTGAAGTGACCCACGGCCCACTGGCCCTCACCGCGGTGACGGCTCACCTTGCGGCGTGGCGTGGCACTGGAGGGCTTTTCCGGGGTGGCGGCCATGGCGGATACGTCCTTCGAGACATGCAGGAGGGCGGCTCTGAGCCGCACACTCGCGCGTGGGCGCGGCGGTGCGCGGCAGGGTCAGAGGAGAAATCGGGAGAGCGGGAAAGCGCTGGATCGCGGCGGTGCTGGGACTCTCAGCCCGCCGGACAGATGGCGCTGGACATGCGGCCGAGGTCGACGTGCAGCCGACTCACCAAGGCAATTCCAGCTCGGGACATGACGGAAGCGTGGCACGCAGATCTCCGGGCAGTCCACTGCTATCCATCATGTGGATTTATACGTCTCAAATGGCGAGACGATGTGGCGACCGTCACGGGCTCCCGGGGTTTACGCGGTGGCCGGGGGCTCCTCCTCGACCTTGGTGTCGAAGAGCCTGAAGCCCCGGCGCAGATAGTTGTCCATGGCGTACGGCCCGTCCTTCGAGCAGGTGTGCAGCCAGACCCGCTTCGTCGGTTCCGTCCCCGGCCACCGCTCGGCCAGATCCCAGGCCCTGGCCACCCCGTACGACAGCAGATGGCCGCCGATGCGCCGGCCCCGGAAGGCCGGGATCAGCCCGAAGTACACGATCTCGACCGTGGCCCCGTCCTGCGCCGCCAGCTCGATATACCCCGCCGGGGTGCCCCGCTCATACGCCACCCAGGTCTCCACACCGGGCGCGGCGATGATCTCCTGCCACCGCTCCCGCGTCAGCGGGAGCCGGTCATGCCAGCTCACATCGTCGCCCACGGCCGTGTACAGGAACCGGCTGAACTCCGCCGACGGCACCTCCGCCCGTACGATCCGCACCTCGCCCGGCGGCTCCGCCGCGGGCCGCAGATCGTCGGGCGAGGTCTGTTCCAGGGACCAGGTGGTCACAGAGATGCTCATACCGGCCAGCGAACCACGCCGCCCCCACGCCCAGGGAAGCGGCCCCCGTACCCGCCGGGCCCCACCGCCCCTCAGGGACAGGGCAGCCGCCGCGCGTCGAGCACCGCAGGGGCCGTCGAGTGCGGCAGCAGATCGGCGGGGTCCCGCGGCCGCACGACCTCCACCTCGACCTCCTCGCTGAACCGGTAGGGCCGGTGCGCCAGCACACCCGACAGATGGCGCCGCACCCGCGACATCTCGGCCCGTACGGTCACCGTCCTGGTGGGGTCGCCGAACACATCGCCCGCCAGCTCCGCCGCACTGCGGCCGGCCCGGTGCACCGCCAGGATGTACAGCAGCTCGGCATGGCGCGGGGTCAGCTCCTGCGCCCAGCTGCCCGCCGACCCGGACACCGCGACCGACCAGCGCCGCGGGCGGCTCAGGTCCAGCACCACCCGGCTGATCGTCTCACTGTGCGGACACTCCTCGTCCACCTGTATGAGCCAGCCGCCCGGCAGCGGCTCGACCGAGCACATGCCCAGCGAGGGCTGCCACAGCCGGCCGGCCCGCAGTGTCTTCGGCAGCGGCAGCCGGTCCACCGGCGGCATGCCCGTCACCGCGGCCGTCCAGCCATGAAGGTCGACGGCCAGGGCGCGGCCCCCCAGCCGGCACAGGATCGGCGCCGCCACCGAACGCAACCGCTCCACGGCCCTGCCGTGCCGCTGGCGCAGCTCGCTCTCCGCGAGCCGGGCGACGGAACTGACCAGCGCCAGCGTCGTCGGATGGAAGCCCGTTGCGGGGCCGCTCACATCGACCACCCCCAGCAGCCGCCCGTCGCGCGGATCGTGCACCGGTGACGCCGCGCAGGTCCAGGTGTGCAGACCGTGCACGAAATGCTCGGCCGAGTGGACCTGTACCGGCGTGCGCATCGCCAGCGCCGTGCCGATCGCATTGGTCCCCATGGCCCTCTCCGACCAGGCGGCGCCCTCTTCCAGACAGATGCCGTCCGCCTGCCGCAGCGTGGCGGGAGGGCCCTCCCGCCACAGCACCCGTCCCTCGTCATCGGTCACCACCATCACCTGGTGCGAGGAGTGGACGATCTCGCGGAGCGCGCCGCTGAGCGTGTCCATCGCCTCGCTCAGCACGGAGGCACGCCTGCGCTGCTCCAGTTCGTCCGGCCCCAGCAGCACTCCGTACGCGGACCGGTCGGGGTCAAGACCGAGCCCGAGCATCCGCCGCCAGGACGCCTCGATCACCGGCCGGGGAGCCACCGGTGGCCGCTCACCCGCCAGCGCGGCGTCCCGTACCCGGTGCAGCAGCCGGGCGGCCCGCGCACCGTCCATGGCCATGAGGCGCGTCAGATCGAGCGGCCCGTCGTTCAGCGGTGTGTCCTTCAGCGGTACGTCCTTCATCGGGCCCCCGGGTCACCTGCGGTGCAACGGATATCCAGCGCGCCCGCATGCAACGGCCTGCAACTCTGGCGGACCGCGGGCGAGTACGTGAAAGTGAAAACAAGTCAGGGGTGGTGCCGTGTCGGCGCGGCGCCACCCCGGCCTGCCGCCGGACAGCGCCTCAGCGCCTGTCCGGCGGGCCCCCTCGGACAGCGCCTCAGCGCCTGTCCGGCGGGCCCCGTCAGCCGACCGGCCGCGCCCGGTCCACGACGGACGCCAGATCGAGTGTGTGGGGCAGCGTGCCGAAGGCCGTACCCCAGTCCCCGCCCAGCCGTGAGGCGCAGAACGCGTCGGCCACCTCCGGCGGCGCCCACCGCACCAGCAGCGAGCCCTGGAGCACCAGCGCCAGCCGTTCCACCAGCCGCCGGGCCCGCGCCTCGACGCCGGACAGATCCGCCAGTTCGGTCAGCAGTCCCTTGATCGCGCCGTCCAGCCGGTGATCGGCTCCCCGCGCCTCGCCGACCTCCTGGAGCACCGCGTTCAGCGCCTCCGGCTCGCGCTGGAGGGCCCGCAGTACGTCAAGGGCCTGCACATTCCCCGAGCCCTCCCAGATCGAGTTGAGCGGTGACTCGCGCAGCAGCCGGGGCATACCCGACTCCTCCACATAGCCATTGCCGCCCAGGCACTCAAGCGCCTCGGCCACCAGCGGCGTACAGCGTTTGGTCACCCAGTACTTGGCCGCGGGCACCGCGAGCCGCAGAAAGGCCCGCTCCCGGTCCGCGCCGTCGCCGCCGTCCTGGACGGTGTCGTACGCGGACGCCAGCCGCAGCGCGAGCGTCGTCGCCGCCTCCGACTCCAGCGCCAGATCGGCCAGTACGTTGCGCATCAACGGCTTGTCGATCAACTCACCGCCGAACGCGCCGCGATACGTGGTGTGATGCACCGCCTGCGCCACCGACTGCCGCATCAGCGCGGCCGAGCCCAGCACACAGTCGAGCCGGGTCGCCGCCACCATCTCGATGATGGTGCGCACCCCGCGGCCCTCCTCACCGACCCGGCGCGCCCACGTCCCGTCGAACTCGACCTCGGCGGACGCGTTGGAACGGTTGCCCAGCTTGTCCTTGAGCCGCTGGATACGGAACACATTGCGGGTGCCGTCGGCCAGCACGCGCGGTACGAGGAAGCAGGTCAGACCGCCGGGCGCCTGCGCCAGCACGAGAAACCCGTCGCACATCGGCGCGGAACAGAACCACTTGTGCCCGGTGAGCAGATACTCCTCGCCCCCGTCGAGCGGCACCGCACGCGTCGTGTTGGCCCGTACGTCGCTGCCCCCCTGCTTCTCCGTCATGCCCATCCCGAAGAGCGCGCCGGCCTTCTCCCCGGCGGGCCGCAGCCCCGGCTCGTAGCGGTGGGAGGTCAGTCTCGGCTCCCACTCGGCGGCCGACGCCGGATCTGTGCGCAGGGCGGGGACCGCGGCGTGTGTCATCGACACCGGGCAGCCGTTCCCGGCCTCCACCTGCGTCCAGACGAAGAAGCCGGCCGCACGGCGCAGATGGCCACCCGGCCGGCCCCAGGCGTCGGTCAGCCCCACCTCGACCGAGCGTCCCAGCAGCTGATGCCAGGCCGGATGGAAGTCCACCTCGTCGATCCGGTTCCCGTAGCGGTCATGCGTGCGCAGCTTCGGGGGATTCTCATTGGCCAGCGCACCCCACTCCTGGACCTCGGCGGATCCGGCGGCCCGGCCGAGGGCCGTCAGCTCCGCGCGGGTCTCGTCGAGGAGTGCGGGCGCGCTGTGCCGCTCCACGCCCTCGGTCAGGGCACGGTCGGCGTTGAAGACGTCGTACCCCACCAGGGGCGGAACCTGGTTGGTCACTGTGTGGGTGCTGGCTGCCATGCCGATACGGTAAGGAGGTGCAGGCAGCAAAAGAAACACCCGAGCGACCAGCGGGTCGACTCCACCGGGCCCGAGTCCTCTATCGCGACGTATCCAAACGGAAGATGGCCTGGCTGCTGCTGAAGGACACCGTCAACTCGTGCATCGAGTACCGCATCCTGGGGCTCGCGGCCGAGGCGGCGTTCTTCACACTGCTCTCGCTGCCCCCGCTGCTGCTCGGCCTCATCGGGCTGCTCGGCTATGTGGACGACTGGACCAACACCACCACCGTCGCCTCCATCGAGAAGAACATCCTCTCGGCGGCCGGTACGGTGCTCTCGGAGCGAGGTGTCGACGAGATCGCCAAACCCCTGCTGAAGGACATCACGCACGGCGGGCGGCCCGATGTGATCTCGCTCGGCTTCGCGATCGCGCTCTGGTCCGGCTCCCGCGCGGTCAATGTCTTCGTCGACACCATCACCGTGATGTACGGGCTCGACGGCCGGCGCGGCATCGTCGCGACCCGGCTGCTCGCCTTCCTGCTGTATCTCGTGGCGATCGTGATCGGCGCGGTGGTGCTGCCGCTCGCGGTGGTGGGCCCCGACCGGGTCGTCGAGCTCATCCCCTGGGGCACGGAGGTCGTCAGCATCCTCTACTGGCCCGTGGTGATCCTGCTCTCCATCGTCTTCCTCACCACGCTGTACCACGTGTCCGTACCGGCACGCTCCCGCTGGATCGAGGACCTTCCCGGCGGTCTGGTCGCTCTGGGGATGTGGGTGCTCGGCAGCTTCCTGCTCCGGATCTATCTCTCCAACGCGGTCGAGGGCCCCACGATCTACGGGTCCCTCGCCGCCCCCATCGCCGTGCTGCTCTGGATCGGCGTCTCCGCGTTCGCGGTGCTGGTGGGCGCGGCGGTCAACGCCGCCATCGACCGGGTCTGGCCATCGGTCGCCACCGCGGCGGCGCGGGCGGCCAACGAGCGGCTGCGCGCCGCCCAGGCGGCGGAGCTGGTGGCCCGTACGAACGGGATGGAGGGGCAGGAAGGGCCGCAGGACGACGATGTGACCGATCCGGACATGCCCTCGGAGTTCCCGGAGCGATGGTCCAGGTTCCTGCCGCCCGACGATCTCAAGTCGCGGATGAGGTCGGGGTTGCACGGGACTCGGGACAACCGTGACAAGGGCGGGGACGGACAGGGAAGTTAGAGCCGTAGTCAGGGCCTGTCCGGCGGCCTTTCGGTATTCCCCCGGCTCTCCGGGTTCTCGTCCTCGGCGGTATCGCCGCCGAGGAGACGGCGCCACCAGGAGGGCCGGGCGGGGGGTTTGGGCGGCGCGTAGTGGATCACTCGGTACCAGACGACATGGGTGGTTCCGTCCTCGGCCGCCGTGTCGAAGGGGAGGTAGCCCTCGGGCGCCCCGGCGCGCCGGTACAGGTCGTCCCGTAGCCCCAGCGTCATGGCGATCCTCCCGAACCCCAGGCCGCCCAGCGATCCCAGGGCCGGGGACTTCCGCTCCAGTTCCAGGGCCAGGGGGTCGGGCGGCCCGGAGTGGAGATGGATGGTCAGCGTCACCGGCAGCGGGAAGAGCAGGCGTGACATCCCCTCGGTGAGGGTCGGGGCGAACGGGTCGGTGAGCCGGTCGAGCACCTGGGCCAGGGTGTATTCCGGTGCGGCAGTGACCCGGAGCAGGGCGTCCGGGACCGTGGCGGTGCCACGCTCCTCGAAGACGCCCGGATCGCCGAACGCCTCCCGGCACGCCCGCCGGAGCCGGGGGACGAAGACCAGCGAGGCTTCGGTACGGGTGTCCTGGGGGACACCCCACAACTCGGCGCCACCGATGGAGAGGTGGACATCGTCGCCCTGGACGTCCGGAGGTGGAGCCTCCGGTGGGGCGGCGGTCTCGGGCGGGGGCGCGGTCTGCTGCGGGATCATGGCTTGCTGCGGGAGCATGGCCTGCTGCGGGGGCGCGGCCCGCGGCGGAGTTGTCGCGCCCGGCTCCGGCAGCGCGTCGCGCGCGGCCTCCAACGAGCGCTGCCACCTGCGCAGTCGCGCACGCTCCTGCTTCGCCCAGGCGCCCTCGACGCCCTCCAGCGGCTCGCCGTACCAGTGCCCGAGCGCCGCCTCGTACAGCCCGGCGGCACGCCCGGTCTCGCCCGCCTCCGCCGCGCGACGCGCGTCGGAGGCCAGCCGTGCCGCGACGGAGAGGTCCAACTCGGTTTCGAGCCGCAGACGGTAGGCCCCGTCGGGTCCCTCCACGGCATGCCCGTCGTCCAGCAGGACATCGAGGACATCCGTGACGAGGGTCTCGTCCCACGGCGATCGCGCGCTCCCCAGAGCGAGGCCCAACTCCTCCCCGGACACCGGCTCGTCGCCCGCCAGCAGCAGTCGGCTGAGGACGATCCGCCCCGCGGGCGAGGCGGGTGTACGGTCGCGCCCGCCGTGTACCGCCCTCAGCGGCCCCAGTACGCCGTACTGCCATGTGCTCCCCGGTACACGCGACCTCAGCGCGTCGGCGCCGCGTCGGCGGGTCTCGGGGACGTCGGAGAGAAGATTCAGGATCGGCACCTCCAGTGAGGGGGGCAGCCGTCGCAGCGGTCGCGGGGCCTGCGCGGTGGCGGTGGGGTCGAGGCCGGTGCCGAGTTCGAACAGCACACGGCCCACGGCATGGAGCTCGTCGGAGGCCTCGTCGTCCCGATGAGCGGCCCCGAGGCCGAGGAGTTTCACCGTGCCGTCCGGCAGCCGGACGATGTTGGTCAGGGAAGGCGGCTCCGGCCGGACGTTCTTCGCTCCGGCATAGGACAGCACATCGAGCACCTGTGACGCGATACCGATGATCTCGCCCACGGGGAGCGGACGGCGGCCGTTCTTCACCATGAGTTCGCGAAGGGTGCTCCCCTCCAGAGGCTCGCTGACCAGGTGGGCGACGCCGCTGTCCGTGCCGCTCTCGTGAAGCTTCACCACGCCGGGGTGCCGCAGCCAGGTGGCGGAGTCCTGCTCCGATCGCGCCATCGCCCAGAGGGATTCGCGGGTCATCCCCGGGTGGTCGAAGATCTTGACGAGGACCGTGCGGTACCGGTCGCGCGCGCGCCACACCGCGCCGTACGCACCGCGGTCGATGACCTCCACCAGCCGGTACCGCCCGGCCACCACTCGCTCGCCGTTCTCCGGCTCGGACCCCCGCAGCAGCCGTACGCTCTCCCGGCTCACCAGCGCGAACGGTTCGCCCGCCGCCCGGCCGTACCCCGCCGGGCCGCCGCCGGCCAGCAGCGCCCGGAACTCTCCGCGCGCCGACCCCGCGCGCGACTCGATCACCGCCCCCACCCGTTCGAGCAGGCCGACCGTGTGGGCCAGCCCCGTACGCGGCAGCGCACCGAGCAGCAGTTCACGCACGCCGGGCCGGAAGTCGTAGGAGCCCGCGGGGCCCGGTACGGCCGTGAGCATGCCGCTCAGCACCACCTCCGCCAGATGCTGCGGCTGCGGATGTTCCTCGATGGCCGCCTGTACGAGCCGCATCACCGGCAAGTGCGGTGGACCCACCGCCAGATGGGCCGCCAGCCGGACCGCCTGCGGGGAGGAGACCGAGCGGAAGCGCAGCACCAGCTCCTTCGCCGACAGGTCCCACGCGATCAGACCGGCCCCGTCCTCCCCCGGGAGCGCCGCGGAACGCCCGGCCATCGGTCCGGCGGGCAACAGGGCCGCCGCTCCCGGGAATTCGGCTCCGGCAGGGGAGGCCACCAACCCGGCCCAGTGGCCGAGCCACTCCGCAGTCGGTTCGAGCACCGGCACGGGAATGCCTCGTGCCTCGCCGTCGTACGGTGTGAAGCCCAGCGCGGTGGTGGGAGCCCCGGGACCGGCCGCCGTGAACAGCCCCGGCACCGGCTGTGGCGGGGTGTGCCGCCACATCCGCTCCGGCAGCGGCTGGATCACGGCCACCGGCAGTTCACGGGTCCAGCGCCGCAGCGTCCGGTACCACCGCCGTCCCGCGTCCCCCGCCGCTGCGAACAGTTCCGGCCGCCACTGCGGGCCCATCGTGTCGCTGAGGACGAGCACGATCGTCCGCCCGGGGGTCCACTGCCGAGGGGGTACGGAACCGTCCGCGCCGAGCCGTACCAGCTCCACCGTACGGAACGCGCCCGTCTGCCCGAAGGCCGTGTACAGATCGCGCGCCAGCGGCTGCCACATGGCCATCGTCGGGCCGCAGTCCAGGACGAGCCGCAGATGGAGCCAGCGCTCCGGTGCGGGCCGCAGCTCGGGCAGCCACCGGCCGCGCCGGGCGCCGAGCGAGGCGATGCGGTGCGCGGTGCCCGTCTCGTCCAGCTCCCGCTCGCGCGGCGACGGCACGGTCCTGCGCAGTGGACGCAACGCCCGCTGGACCGCGAGTGGATGGGAGATCATCGGCGGGGCGGGGGCGAGCACTTCGGTCCGCGCGTCCGGAGCCGGGGAGGGCGAAGCCGGTTCGGTGCGCGGGGGCACCGCCCGGCTGTGCAGGGCGATCATGTCGTCGGCGTGGTCCGGGGAACGGGAATCGCCGGAACCCGCGTGCGGCATGGCCCGTCCCGGGGGAGTCCGCGTCCCCCGGGACACCCCGATCCCCCCGGGATCCGGGCTCTGCGGAGCACCGTGGGAGATGGCCATGCGCCAGGCGGCGGTGTTCGGCCCGAGCGGCGGAAAAATGTCCTCGGGCTCGGCTTCGGCGGCGGTTTCGGGCTCGGCGTCCGGTTCCGGATCGGGCTGTACATGAGTCGCCAGCCACAGCACCTCGGCCAGTTCCCTGCCGGTCGGCGGGTCACCACCCGCCGCCGTCAGCATCTCCCGCAGCGCGGCCAGTTCGGAGAGCGCCCGTTCAGGAGCGCGGTCAGAGGCCCGGTCAGAAGTCATCGGGTTCCGGCGTCCGGCTCAGATAGCTCATCAGCCGGTCCGCGAGCTCATCGCGCGTCGGCGCTTCGAGCCCCGAAGTCCGCGCCAGATAGATGGCGTTGAGCAGCTGGTCCGTCGCCAGCTCACCACCGCTGCCGCGCTCCAGGAAGCGGTGGACCAGCTCCCGCGCCTGCCCGTCGAGCGGGCCCAGATGCGCCTGGACGATGGCCTCCAGATGGGCCGCCTCGGGCTGCTTCAGCTCCAGCGTGACGCAGCGCCGCAGAAACGCCGGCGGGAACTCCCGCTCCCCGTTGCTGGTCAGGACGGTGAACGGGAACGCGCGGCAGCGTACCCGGCCACGTTCCAGCGCCACCAGCCGGTCCGCGTCGGCGACCAGCACCTCCGCGGTGGAGCGGGTCCGCGCGGCGCGCACCAGCTCGGGGATCTCGTACTGGCCCTCCTCCAGGATGTTCAGCAGATCGTTCGGGAGATCGAGATCACTCTTGTCGATCTCGTCGATCAGCAGCGCCCGGGGCCGCTCGTACGGCAGCAGCGCCGTGCCCAGCGGGCCGAGCCGCAGATGGTCCTCGATGTTGGTGTGCTCGGGATCGCCGCTCTCCGGGCCCCGGCCCGCCGCGTAGAGCCGGGAGAGCGGGTCGTACTGGTAGAGCCCGTCGCCGAGCGCGCTGCGGCTGGTGATGTTCCAGCGCAGTACGGGACCGAGCCCCAACTCCCGCGCCACCGCGTACGCGAGGCTCGACTTGCCGCTGCCGGGAGGACCCGTCACCAGCAGGGGCCGCCGCAAGTACAGCGCGGCGTTGACCAGTTGGACGCTCTCTTCCGTCGCGCGGTACGCCTGCGCGCGGTGCACCCGGTCCGGCGAGGGCGCCGGGTCGTCCTGGGGCGGCTCGATCACGGGACCGCCGTTGAAGGCACGCCAGGGCGGCGGCTCGGGCAACCGCCCGATGCCGTCGTGGGGTTCATCGGCTCCGGTGTAGACCGGCCACAGGGGCATCGCGTTCTCCAGGTCTCGGTTCGGCGGCGTCGGGCAGGCGGGACTTTGAGGACACGCCCTGGCTCAGCCGACCGGCATCGTGCTCAGCGGGGGGACATCGGGGAACCACCGCGGATCCTCCCAGACGAAGGAGAGGTCGGCGGCCCAGTGCGGCTCGGGTCCTTCGTGGCCGAAGGCGCTCTTGCGCAGTTCGAAGATCCGCTCGGGCAGATCGCCGGGCGGCAGCACGGAGAGCTGGTCGGCCAGTGCGTTCAGGAACGCGGCGCCCCGGCAGGAGCCGCCGCACGCCGCGCCGTCGGCGCAGCCCGTGCGGGGCCAGAGCACGATCGGGGCCGGGGCGTCCAGTACCGCGGTGTGCAGCCGGTCGCGCGGGCCCCTGGGCGGTCTGGTCAGCCCCACCGGGCCCACCACGTCCTGGAGTTGTACGGTCAGCCACTCGGGCCTGGCGGTGCCCGCGCAGTTGACCCCGTAGACGGCCGAGCCCGGCTGCCGGTCGAGCATGTCCCACATCTTCTTCAGCCGGAACTGGAGCCGCTTGTTGGCCCGCCGGTCGTGGTCCATCACCACCACCGGCGCGACACACCCCAGCGGTGTGCTCATCCCCTTGCGCGCGCTCCACTGGTCGACCGGCTTGTTGAGCCAGCGGCGCGGCAGGGCGAACGCGATCAGCTCCCTGCCCTCGGTGTCGATCTCGGCGAAGGCGTCGTCGATACGGTCCAGCACCCAGGCCCGGACCTCGCGCTCCGCCAATCGCTTCTCGCCGACCAGCCGCCGGCCGCCGTCGCGGTACGCGGAGACCTCGACCAGCAGCGCGCCGCGGTCGGCCCCGCTGCGCTTGATCTCGACGAGGATCGGCGACCAGCGACGGGTGGCGGGGTGGCCGGGCGGCGTCCCGACGGCCGGTCCCGGGACCGGGACCACGGCCGGGGCGGCGGCATACGGTACGACGTGCTCGGCCGCGAGCGGTGCCGCGTGGTCGGCCGTGTGCGGTGCCGCGTGCTCGGGCGTGTGCGGAGCGGCGAGCGATGTGGTGTGGTCCGCCGTGTACGACGGCGTCAGTGGCACGTGGCTCAGCAGGCCCACGGTCTTGTGGCTCGGCGCGGGCGGCGTCACGGGCGGTGGGTCGTGCCGCGCGCGGTGCGCGCGGGACCAGTCGCGCAGCTCCGCGCCCAGCGTCTCGTCATCGACCAGACCGGCCAGCCGCACCATGAGCTCGGCGAGCGGCAGCGCTCCCGGCTCCGGCCGCCGGGACTCCGACAGCAGGAACCAGACCGCCTCCCAGAGACTGCCCGGCTCACCGGGCGGCGGCTCGACGCCCAGCGGTCCTGCGGCGGCGCGCAGCAGTCCGCCGAGGGCCCCGGCGCGCGCGGGCGAGCCGACGCGGGCCACCAGTTCGCGCAGCCGCCGCTTCTCCTCGCTCGGATAGCCGGGGGTGGGGACGAGCTCGGCGAGCGGCGCCCAGTGCCGCGCGAGGATCCGCGCCGGGATCATCCGGCTGGTGTGGCTCACCGGGTCGTGCGAGACGACCATCCCGGCCACCGTGCCGGTGCCCTCCAGCATCACGGCGGCGCCGCTGAAGCCGTGGTCGGTCTCCTGCCCGTAACCGCGCCAGCCACCCAGCTGTGCCCACTCGTCGCGGATCAACTGGCTGGAGACGGAGCGTAATTCGCTCTGGACGCCCTCTTCGCCGTATCCGTAGGGGAAGCCGTACGCCACCAGCTTCGGCGCGGGCGAGGCGTACGGCGCGTCGAGCGGGGCGAAGGCCGCGGGGGCGAGGCCCGGCGGCCGGGCCAGCTCCAGGACGGCCAGATCGCCCGGGTCGCGGTCCCCGCCCGTCCAGGCGTCTGGCCGTACGACGACCCTGGCCGGTACGGGGGCGAGCCCCGGGGCGCCGGGGAAGACCACCGAGGCCCGGTCGCCGGCCACCACATGGGCGCAGGTCAGCACCGTACGGTCGGAGATGAGGAAGCCGGAGCCCACCGCCCCGTCGGTGTCGACCCTGGCGTGCCAGGCCGGAGAGCGCGTCACCGGCCCGCCGTTCCCGGACTCCCCGCCGATCCGGGGTCCCCGGTGGCGGCGGCCGGGCCGTCGACGGCGCCCGGGTTCCACGAGAGCTTGACCGTCATATGGCCCTCGGCCGAGGTCTTGGCGATCACCGCACCCGCCTCCGCCATCAGCTTCACCCCGAACTCCAGCTCCACACCGTCCGGTTTGAGCGAGCCGTCCCGGAACACCGCGAGGGCGGATTCCGCGGCCGAACGGATCCCCTGGAGCGCCTCGCCGAAGGTATGGCCCGCCTGCGCGAGGGAGTTGCCGCGCGCCACCGGTCTGGCACCGGGGGTGTCACGGTCGACCTCCACCACGACGGTGGCACCGCTGTCGGTGGTGAACTCCATCAGTGCCGTCATCGTCGCCCCCGCGATCGAAACATCTCAGGTCCCGCCGGACCCGCCGGACGCCCATTCTGGATCAATGGCCCTCTTCCCGGCGAGGCTTTGGGGTCTTTCGCTTCGATCGGGCCGCGCGGCTCGGTGCCGGGGTACGCGGCTGTGATGCCGGGGTACGCGGCGCGATCCCAGCGAAAGGTCCTAACCTGATCCGTATGTACGAGGAACGGACATCGCGGCTGGACGGCGCGATGGTCTGGACGCGCACGGTACGGGCGGACGACGGCGCCCCTGCCTATCCCGTGCTGCCGGACGGCTGTATGGACCTGCTGTGGATCGGCGGCAGACTGCTCGTCGCGGGGCCCGACACGCACGCGTACGCCCCCGAGGGGATCGACGGGCTGTACTGCGCCGGAGTGCGCTTCGCGCCCGGGACCGCGCCCGCGCTGCTCGGCGTACCGGCGCACGAATTGCGCGACCGGCGGGTGGAGCTGGCCGACCTGTGGTCCCCGGCCGAGGTGCGCCGGCTCACCGCCCGGCTGGCGGCGGCCCCGGACCCGGCGGCGGCCCTGGAAGCCGTGGCACTGCGCCGGGCCGCCGTGGCGGGACCGCCGGACCCGCGGCTCCGGGCGGTCGTCGACGCCCTGGAAGCGGGCCGTACGGTCGCCGCCAGCGCCGACGCCGTCGGCCTCGGCGCCCGGCAACTGCACCGCCGCTCGCTGGACGCCTTCGGCTACGGGCCCAAGACCCTGGCCCGGGTGCTCCGTCTCCAGCGCGCGCTGACGCTCGTACGGGAAGGGGCGCCCTTCACCGACGCGGCGCTCGCCGCGGGCTGCGCCGACCAGGCGCATCTCGCCCGGGAGACCCGCGAGCTGGCCGGGCTCACCCTCGGTGCCTACGCGGCACTGGCGAAGAGGGAGACCGCGCAGCCGTCCGGGTCGAGGACCACCGCGTAACGCTGTCCCCAGACCGCGTCCCAGGGCCTGAGATGCCCGGTGTGCCCGGCCGCGACCAGTGCCTCGTACGTGGCGTCCACCTCGGCCGGGCCGGCGCAGAGGAAGGCGAGTCCGATCCGCTCGCCGCCCTGCGGCCGGGTCCATTCCGGATCGTAGGAACGGACGGTCTCCTCCGTGTCCCAGAGGATCCGGAGCCCGCTGGGCAGCGTCGCCTCGGCGTGGGGCGCGGAGTCGGCGTCGGCGGGGACATCCACACCGAGCAGGCGGTAGAAGGCGAGCGAGGCGGCCATGTCGGAGACGACCAGGCCGATGGCGTCGAGTCGTGGTGCGCGTGGAACGGTAGTCATGCGCTCACCGTAGGACCGCGGGCCCGCCGGGTCTTGAACGAATCGGACGTGCGGGGTCTGAGGGGGATGCGATCCATCGCCGTCATGGTTTCGTCGGCCGTCATGGTTTCGTAAGGAGTGCGGGGCGGTGCACCGGCCACCGCCCGAGGAGACTGGACGTATGCACACCATCCTGGTCGTCGACGACGATCCGACCGTCGCCGAGGTCGTCACCGGCTATCTGGAACGGGCCGGTTTCTCCGTGGACCGGGCGGCCGACGGCCCCGAGGCACTGCGGCTGGCCGCCGTCCGTCCGCCCGCTCTGGTGGTGCTCGATCTGATGCTGCCCGGCATGGACGGCCTGGAGGTGTGCCGGCGGCTGCGGGCCGCCGCTCCCGTACCGGTGATCATGCTGACGGCCCGGGGCGACGAGGACGACCGGATCCTCGGGCTGGAGATAGGGGCGGACGACTATGTCACCAAACCCTTCAGCCCCCGCGAACTGGTCCTCCGCGTCGAGTCCGTCCTGCGCCGCCAGGGCGGCGACCAGAGGCGCGTGACGGGCGTCGCGGAGCCCGGTCTGCACCGGGCCGGTATCACCCTGGACCCGGCGGGCCGCCGCGCCACCAAGGACGGCCGGCCGCTCGCGCTCACGCTGCGCGAGTTCGATCTGCTCGCGCACCTCATGCGCCATCCGGGGCTCGCGATCGGCCGGGAGACGCTGATGCACGACGTCTGGGGATGGGAGTTCGGCGACTTGTCGACAGTCACGGTGCATGTACGGCGGCTGCGCGGCAAGATCGAGGACGATCCGGCCAGGCCCCGGCTGATCCGGACGGTCTGGGGTGTCGGCTACCGCTTCGACGTGCCGTCCGACGACGACGCGTCCGACGGCGACGCGTCCGCCGACCAGGGCGAGGGCCCGGCCTCCGAGCCGGGTTCCGTACCCGTGGCTTCCGCGGCGGTCGTACCGGCACCCGCACACGCACCCGCGTCGGAATCCCCACCCGCATCCCCACCCGTATCCGCGTCCGTGGCCACATCCTTCGACGGGAGCCGAGCGCGCCGTGCGTGACATGGCGCTGATCGCGCTCTTCGCCTTCCTCGGCGCGGCCGCCGCCGGTCTGCTCGGCGCGCTGGCGCTGCGGCTGCTGCGGGACCGCTCGGTCGCCGTCGCCCTGACCGTCGTCGCCGCCGTCACCGTCACCGCGATGCTCGCGGGCACGCTCGTCGTCGCGCAGGCGATGTTCCTGTCCGCCCATGACCTCTCCGTCGTCACCACGGTCGTGGCGATGGCCGCGGTCGTCTCGCTGGCCACCGCGCTGCTGCTGGGGCGCTGGGTGGTCGCCCGGAGCCACGATCTGACACTGGCCGCCCGCTCGTTCGGCGACGGCGGCAGCTTCGCCGCGCCCGACGGTGCCTCCACCGCCGAACTCGCCGCCCTGGGCCGCGAACTGGCGGCCACCAGCGCCAAACTGACCGCTTCCAGGGAGCGCGAACGGGCGCTGGAGACATCCCGGCGCGAGCTGGTCGCCTGGATCTCGCACGATCTGCGTACGCCCCTCGCCGGACTGCGCGCCATGTCGGAGGCGCTGGAGGACGGTGTCGTCCAGGACCCGGACCGCTACTTCCGGCAGATCAGGGCGGAGGTGGAGCGGCTGAACTCGATGGTCGGCGATCTCTTCGAACTGTCCCGTATCCACGCGGGGGCGCTGGCGCTCGCCCCGACCCGGATGTCGGTGTACGACCTGGTGGGCGAGGCGCTCGCGGGCGTCGATCCACTCGCCAGGGAGCACGGGGTACGGCTGGTCGGTGGCCGGGTGGAGGCCGTGCCGGTCGAGGTGGACGGCAAGGAGATGACCCGCGTCCTCGCCAATCTCCTGGTCAACGCCATCCACCGGACCCCGGCTGACGGCACGGTCGCGGTGGCCGCGGAACGGCGCGCGGGCTCCGTCGTCCTCTCCGTGACGGACGGCTGCGGCGGTATTCCGGCCGAGGATCTGCCCCGGGTCTTCGACACGGGCTGGCGCGGCACCCAGGCGCGCACCCCGCCCGCGGGCGCGGGCCTCGGTCTGGCGATCGTGCGGGGCATCGTGGAGGCGCACGAGGGGCGGGCCGAGGTGCGCAATGTGACGGGCGGCTGCCGGTTCGAGGTCACGCTGCCCGCGGCGGCCACCGGCTGACACCGGCGGCTCTCGGCACGGACCGGGGCCGCTTGACGGACCACGACACAACGGGCCGCGCACCAGGTGCGCGGCCCGTCGGGCCTTACGAGGAAGGGTGTCGCTGGTGTCGCCGGTGTCGCTTAGAAGACGCTGACGCCGTAGGCGTTCAGGGCCTCGACGACCGGCTGGAAGAACGTGGTGCCACCGGAGGAGCAGTTGCCGCTGCCGCCCGAGGTCAGGCCCAGCGCCGTGCTGCCGGCGAAGAGCGCGCCACCGCTGTCGCCGGGCTCGGCGCAGACGTTGGTCTGGATCATGCCGTAGACGATCTGGCCGCTACCGTAGTTGACGGTCGCGTTGAGGCCGGTGACCGTACCGCTGTGGACACCGGTGGTCGAGCCGCTGCGGCGGACGCTCTGGCCGACCGAGGGGTTCGCGGCGGAGGTGATGTCCTGGTACGAGCCGTTGTACAGGTAGACCCGACCGTCGGCGGCAGCCGCGTTGGAGTGGCGGATGATGCCGTAGTCGTTGGTCGGGAAGCTCGTGCCGGTACGGGTGCCGATGCTCCAGGACGCGCTGATGTTGGTGCAGTGTCCGGCGGTCAGCGCGTAGTACGTCGAGCCGCTGCGGACGTTGAAGCCGAGCGAACAGCGGCTGCCGCTCGTGGTGATGGCCTCGCCGCCGGCGATGAGCGTGTTGAACTTGCCGGGGGTGTGCTTGATCGTGACGCCCGCGGCGTCGCCCACGGAGTCCTTGATCGTGGCGATCTCCGAGTCCGTCACCGTGCTGTCGACGGTGACGACGACCTTGCCGGAGGCCTTGTCCGTGTACCAGGCCGTACCGGCGATGTCCGCTTCGGCGATGGCGGCGCTGGCGGTGGCGAACTGCGCCGCGGTCGGCTGGGGGGCCGGGGCCGGGGCGGCGACGGCCGACGGGGCCGCAAGCGCGACGGCGGTCACCAGACCGGAGGTGACGGCGAGAAGCCGAGCTCGTCTGGAAACCGCGCCGAGGGGGGAGAAGCGCTTGAAGGTCACAAAATCCTCCATTGGTGGGGGCAAAGCGTGGCCCGTTGGGTGAGCGGGCCGCTGGGGGATGCGGTTGTCCACAGCCATTCGGTTTTAGCCGTGGACCTGTCAACCGCACGCTCCGAATCGTTGACTCCGTTTGCTTTTGAAGCAAGGCCGAGTTCTGGACCGACGGCGGGGATCGACCGACGGCGGCCCTGATCTCCCCGAAGTCATGGGGTTGACAACCCTGTTGGCCGGTTCCACCGGCCCGGCCGGGGGTGCGTACATGAACTGCTGCAAAGCCTGTGCCGACGGCAAAGCACCGGCAAATATCCCTCAAAGCCCACGCCAGACGGGGGTTTGTGTTCTGACGTCATTCGGCCACGCGAAGATTCATCACAAACACACATGCTTAACCGAGGGTGTCGGATGTATGACGCAGTGGCTTCAAGTAGCCGGGGGGAGGTGGCTGATCGATCGTATCTATGCGCGTCCGTCGCCCGTTTAGATGCCGTACCACCGAATTGCCCTCGTGTTGATCATGGCTGAATTTCATCGGTACGGGCGTGGAATGGTGCGCAACGGCCCGAGACCGTACGGAGATTCGACCGGCAGGGCGCTCTTGCGTACCGGAGTGACGTGTGCTGCCAGTGGGCCGGGGCGGACGACCGTTCGGCCCCGGCGGGGCTACAGCGCGCTGTACAGCGCGTCGATCAGCGCCATTTTGCGGGGATCGTCGGCGATGTTCGACCCCATCCGGTTCATCACATAACCCAGGCTGACGCCCGCCTCCGGATCCGCGAGTCCGCAGGAGCCGCCGAAACCGTCATGGCCGATCGCCCTGGGATTGGGCCCGTACGAACCGTTCCTGCCGCTCAGCCAGAGGCCGAGGCCGATCTCCGTGTCGTGGGCGAAGCCCGCGCCCAGTACGAGGTCCCGGCAGGCGCCCTGGCCCTCGCGGACCCGCTCGACCGTCTCCGGGGAGAGCACGCGGTGCTCGCCGAGGCGTCCCCGCCCGGCCAGGATCCCGTACAGCGCGGCGACCGCCCGTGCCGTGCCGTGACCGTTGGCCGCGGGGATCTCCGCGGCCCGCCACGCGGGGGTGTTGGCATCGGCGGCGCCCGTCGCGGGGTTGCCCAGGGCCGCGAGCGCGACCGGCTCCATGTGCGCGAAGGCGGCGGCCTGTTCGGCGGTGGGCGGGGTGCGCGGATGCACCAGTTCGGCGGCGCGCGCGGCCTCCTTCTCCGGCAGCCCGATGGTGAAGTCGATACCGAGCGGCCCGGTCACCTCCCGGTGCAGGAACTCACCGGGCAGCAGGCCCGTGACGCGTCTGACGACCTCGCCGACCAGGAAGCCGTAGGTGATGGCGTGATAGCCGGACCGGGTGCCCGGCTCCCACCAGGGCTCCGTCGCGGCGAGCCGGGACGTGGTCAACTCCCAGTCGTAGAGCTGCTCGACGGAGTGCGGTTCGCGCAGTCCGGCCAGCCCCGCGCGGTGGGCGAGCAAGTGGCGCCCGAGCACGGACTCCTTGCCGGCCGCGGCGAACTCGGGCCAGTACGCGGCGACCGGCGCGTCCGGGTCGAGCAGTCTGCGGTCGATCAGCAGATGCGCGCACAGGGCCGTCGGACCCTTGGTCGTCGACCACACGTTGACCAGGGTCTCGCGCTCCCATGGCCGGGTCCGCGCGCCGTCCGCCCAGCCCGCCCACAGGTCGACCACCGGCTTGCCGTCGGCGAGCACGGTGACGGCCGCGCCCAGTTCGTCGCGCTCCTCGAAGTTCCGCTCGAACGCGGCGCGCACGGCGGCGAACCGTTCGTCGCAGTGCCCCTGTACCCGCGGTACGCGTGATGTCATCTGGCCCCTCCGTCGCCCCGGGCAGGCCGGGTGGCCCGCTGGCGGATCCGGTTGCCAGGAAACGTACCGACTGGTCGGACCGGCGGGAAGATGTCGGACAGTGCCGCACGGAACGTCCGATGTGCGACGCGATCCCTGTTTGTCCACGATTGAACAAATGTATCGGTCCATCGCGCATCGGAGCACGACGGCATCAAGTTGCCGGTCCTGCAAGGGGATAGGAGGGTGAGCCTTAGCGCGCAATCCACCATGAAACGGACCATGAGGAGTGATTCACATGCCACGAGGCTCCAGCCCCAAACGTGAGCGCCAGTACGAACACATCAAGGACAGCGCGCGAGCGCGCGGCGAGAGCACGGCGCGGTCGGAGGAGATCGCCGCGCGCACCGTGAACAAGGAGAGGGCCCGGGCGGGGGAGTCCCGTACGGCGAGCAAGTCGTCCACCCAGGACATGGCCTCCTCCAGGCGTGGCGGACAGCGCTCGCACAGCGGCGCCGCGGGCCCCACGTACGACCAGCTGTACGCCGAGGCGCAGCGCCGTAACGTGCATGGCCGCTCGTCCATGAACAAGGCCGAGCTGAAGCGCGAACTGGGGCGCTGACCCGCTCATGGCGGTCGGCGGGGCCCGGGAGGCGGACGGGGCCCAGGAGGCCTGAGGTGCCGAGGAGGCCTGCTGGACCGAGGAGGTCTGCCGGGCCCGGGGCGTACGCCGGCCGCCGCGCGGCACATCGACGTGATCGCGCGCGCCGACCTCGTCCGTGCCCGCCCCCGTCCGCGCCGACCTCGTCCGTGCCGGACCCGCCCCAACGGCCGCCGAACGGCCGCCACATGCCGATGCCCCGGACGAGGCCATGATCGTCGCCTCGGAGGCGGACGGCCGCCCGCCCACCGCCCGCCGGGATCGCCGCCCGCCCGGGCCACCCGGGCCGCCCGGAATCGACCGTACGGCGCAGACGCGCCATGTTTTTCACGCGGCGCCGGGCGTCACCCGGTCACTCGGGCCGTCACACGGCCATCACACGGCCACTGCCGCGCTCCCCGCCGCTGGCGAGACGTATCGGGCCCGAGATGCGGGGTCGAGAGCTTCCGCTCCGGTCCGATCTCCGGTGCGGTGAAGGGATGATCGCACCGCGCCACTACAGTTTCAGCGCCCCCTCAGCTCGGCACGAGAGGTATCTGTGACTCAGCACGCGTTCCCGGACGGCAATGGCGACGGCTACGGCGGCAGCGGCTACGACCACGGTGACGGCGACGGCGCGAGAGACCGCGGGCGTGACTGGTGGCGGGAATCCGTCGTCTACCAGATCTATGTCCCCAGCTTCGCCGACGCCGACGGCGACGGAATGGGCGACCTCCGCGGGATCACCGACCGGCTCGGCCATGTCGCCGAACTCGGCGCGGACGCCGTCTGGCTCACGCCGTTCTACCGCTCCCCGCTGGCCGACGGAGGCTATGACGTCGCCGACTACCGGGACGTCGATCCGCGGCACGGCACCCTCGACGACTTCCGCGCGCTGCTCGGCCGGGCCCGTGCGCTCGGGCTCCGTACGATCGTCGACATCGTGCCGAACCACTGCTCCGACCAGCATCCCTGGTTCGCCGAGGCGCTGGCGTCCGAACCCGGCTCGGCCGCCCGTGACCGCTTCGTCTTCCGGGAGGGACGCGGCCCCGACGGCGCCGAGCCGCCCGCGGACTGGCAGTCGAAGTTCGGCGGCCCGGCCTGGACACGCGTGCCCGACGGCCAGTGGTACATGCATATCTTCGCCGCCGAGCAGCCCGATCTGAACTGGGAGAACCCCGACGTCACGGCCGAGTTCGAGAGCATCCTGCGCTTCTGGCTCGACCTCGGGGTCGACGGCTTCCGTATCGATGTGGCGCACGGCCTGCGCAAGGACCTCAGCGCGCCGCTGCGCGACACCCGGGGCGGTGACACCGCGCCCCTCAACTCCCCGCCGAGCGGAGAGAACCACCCCTTCTGGGACCGCGACGAGGTCCATGACATCTACCGCGTCTGGCGGAAGATCACCGACTCGTACGCCCCGCCCCGGATCATGGTCGCGGAAGCGGGTGTGAGCGCGGCCAGGCTGCCGCTCTACACCCGGCCCGACGAGCTGCACCAGGCGTTCAACTTCTTCCATCTGCGCTGCCCGTGGGACGCCGGTTCCTTCCGTGAGGTCATCGACACCTCGCTCACCGGCGCGGCCTCCGCCGGGGCCCTGCCGACCTGGGTGCTCTCCAACCACGATGTGGTGCGCCACCGCAGCCGCTACGGGCTGCCCGAGGGCACGGACCTCCGTGCCTGGCTGCGGACCGACGGCCGGGACCCGGAGCCCGATGACGCCAGGGGAGGCCGACGGGCACGGGCCGCCGCGCTGCTGACCCTCGCGCTGCCCGGTACGACCTACCTCTACCAGGGCGAGGAACTGGGCCTCCCCGAGGTCGTCGATCTACCGGCGGACGCGCTGCGCGACCCGATGTGGGAGCGCACGGGCCACCGGGTGAAGGGCCGCGACGGCTGCCGGGTGCCGCTGCCGTGGACCACGGCCGGCTCCTCGTACGGCTTCGGACCGGGCGGCAGCTGGCTGCCGCAGCCCGACGGGTGGGGCGAGTGGTCGGTGGAGGCCCAGTCCGGCCGGCCGGACTCGTTCCTGGAGCTGTACCGTACGGCGCTGTCCGCGCGCCGGGGCTTCCGCGGCGACGAGAGCTTCGCGTGGCTGCCCTCGGCCCCGGGTGAACTGGCCTTCAGGAAGGGCGAGGGCCTGGTCTGCCGGGTCAACCTCTCCGAAGCGCCAGTGCCGTTGACCCTGCCGGCCGGGACGAAGCCACTGCTGGCGAGCGGCGAACTGACGGCCGACGCGGGACAGGACATCACCCTCCTGCCGCCGGACACGGCGGTCTGGCTGGACACGAGGAAGGCCTAGGGCCGACCGGGCGGGCGATGAAGACGCGATCCCTGGGTATGCGTGCAGTTGCGCAACTAAGCAATGTACGCGGACTGGGAGAACGACGTGGGCATCATCAGCTGGATCATTCTGGGGCTGCTGGCCGGGGTGATCGCGAAAGTCCTGCTGCCCGGACGCGATCCCGGAGGGCTGGTCGGCACCACGCTCATCGGTATCGCCGGTGCCTTCGTGGGTGGTTGGCTCTCCGCGAAGATCTTCGACCGCCCGGTGCAGAACGAGTTCTTCGACGCGGCCACCTGGGGCGCGGCGATCGGCGGCTCGCTCGTGCTGCTCATCCTCTACCGGCTGCTCTTCGGCAACTCCCGCGACTGACACGACTGACACGACTGACGGGACCGTGGGATCCCCGGGGCGAGATGAGACGCGGGGCGAGATGACAGGCGGGGCGGTGGCCGACGGCCACCGCCCCGCGCGCGTCCGGGCCGAGGGCGGCCGGGCCGCTACTCGTCGCCGCCCTCGTCCTCCTCGCCCTCGAACGCGTCACCGATCTCGTCGACGACCTCGGCGGCCACCATGCCGCCGACCACACCGACCGCCACGCCCGCGGCTACGCCGGCCACCACCGCTCCCGTGCTGGGGCCGGACCGATGCCCGCCGGAGTGGTGTTCTCCGTAATGCTGCCCGCCGTGGTGCTGCCCGCCGTAATACTGCTCTCCGTGGTGCTCCCCGTGATGTGCGCCGTAGTGGCCCGGGTGCGCGCCACGGCTGTCGACAAGTTGCTTGATCCACCTGTCGACTTCGGCGTTCCAGTCCATGTGCTGGACGTTGTGGTGCGAGACCGTGAACCGGTTGACCGTGTCGTGTCCGCCGGAGAAGAGCCCACCGCGCTTGTCCGCCTCGATGACGACGTCCATCCCGCCTGCGGTGGCGAGGAAGGTGACCTCGATCTCGTTCAGCGCGTGCGCGTAGTGCGCCGGCGGGGTGAGTTCGAGCTCCTGGTAGAAGGGCAGCCGCTGGTCGGTGCCGTTGATACGGCCCAATTCCAGATCGGCCGATTTGAAGCCCCAGCCCAGCTGCCCCAGGGCCTCCAGAATGGCCTCCTGGACCGGCAGAGGAGAGACGGTCAGCTGGTCCAGATCGCCCTTGTCCCGCGCCCCTGACACCGCCAGCTCGGTCCGTACCCCGAGCACCACGCCCAGTGGCTGGCCGTGGAGTTCGGTCACGGGCGTCTCCCACGGCAGGGTCAGCGTGAACGGAATCGTCTGCTCCGACTCCTCCGCCAGCCGGAACCCACCGGCGACGGTGACCCGGTCGAAGACGACCGTGCCCTCGGTCTCCTCGTCATGTCCCTCGGCCTCGACCCGGGCGACCAGGTCCAGCGTGATCTGCTCGATCTCCAGGTCCGTACGGCCGCCCCGCAGCCGCACCTGACCCGACAGCGGGCCGCCCGGCACGGCGGCCACGCTGTCCAGCACAGTGTCGACAGACGGTCCGCCGACACCGACGGCTCCGAGCAGTTTCTTGAACACCATCGTGGCGTCCACTCCTTCATAGGGGTGTTGAACGCCACCAGAACTACCCCAGAAGGTAAAGCGGTTCCCAAGAGGCGCCCCGGCCAGGGATATTTCCAGCCACTCGGCCGACCGTGCTCCACGCCGACCGCGCTCCGAGCCGGCCGCGCGGGGCACTACGCGGAGCGGTCGCGGCGTTCCCTGCCGCGGCCCGGCTTCTCACGCGGTACGAGCGTGGGGTTGACGTTGTCGAGCACGGTGTCGCGGTCGACCACGACCCGCGCCACATCGTCCCGGCTCGGCACCTCGTACATCACATTGAGCAGCACCTCTTCGAGGATCGCGCGGGCCGCGCGGGCGCCGGTGCGGCGCAGCAGCGCCTGCTCGGCGATGGCGCCGATGGCGTCCTCGGTGAACTCCAGCTCCACCCCGTCGATTTCGAAGAGCCTCTGGTACTGCCTGATCAGCGCGTTGCGCGGCTCGGTGAGGATCCGTGTCAGCGCCGCCCGGTCCAGCGGCTGTACGGTCGTCACCATCGGGAGACGGCCGACGATCTCCGGGATCAGCCCGAACTTCAGCAGATCCTCCGGCAGCACCTCGCCGTAGAGGTCGCGCCGCTCCCGCTCCTCCTTGCCGGCGAGCGTCGCGCCGAAGCCGATCCCCCCGCGGTCGGCCCGCTGCTCGACGATCCGCTCCAGGCCGGCGAAGGCGCCGCCGACGATGAACAGCACATGGGACGTGTCGATCTGGAGGAACTCCTGCTGCGGGTGTTTCCGGCCGCCCTGCGGCGGTACGGAGGCGACGGTGCCCTCCAGGATCTTCAGCAGCGCCTGCTGGACGCCCTCGCCGGAGACATCGCGGGTGATCGACGGGTTCTCGCTCTTGCGGGCGACCTTGTCGATCTCGTCGATGTAGATGATCCCGCGCTCGGCCTTCTTGGCGTCGTAGTCGGCCGCCTGGATCAGCTTCAGCAGAATGTTCTCGACGTCCTCGCCCACATAACCGGCCTCCGTGAGCGCGGTGGCGTCGGCGATCGCGAACGGTACGTCGAGCATCCGGGCGAGCGTCTGGACCAGATAGGTCTTGCCGCAGCCGGTCGGACCGATCAACAGGATGTTGGACTTGCCGAGTTCGATCGGCTCGCCCCCGTCCGCGGTCTCCGCCCGCTCATCCCTGCTGATGCGCTTGTAGTGGTTGTAGACCGCCACCGAGAGAGCCATCTTGGCGTTCCTCTGCCCGACGACGTACTGATCGAGGAAGGCATGGATCTCGCGGGGCTTCGGCAGCTCCCTTAACCCGTCCGCGTGGGCGCCGTCGAGCTCCTCCGCGATCAACTCATTGCAGAGCCCGACGCATTCGTCACAGATGCAGACAGGGCTCGGACCCGCGATGAGCTTCCTGACCTGCTTCTGGTTCTTCCCGCAGAAAGTACATCTGAGCAGTTCGCCGCCGTCACCGATGTGTGCCACTGGGAAGCGTCTCCTCAACGGTTGTACGGCATTCGCATGGTTGGACCATATGACATCACCATCTGAGTGGTCACGGTATCTTGAAGCGGCACTGAACAGCAAAGCGGGGACGAGTGAGGGCGATGGGCCGGCTCAGCAGAGCGGAGCTGCAGGAGCACAACCGCGCCAAAGTACTGGCCGCCGCCAGGGACGAGTTCGCCGAACGCGGGTTCAGGGACGCCAAAGTCGACGGTATCGCCGAGCGCGCCGGGTTGACACGCGGGGCGGTCTACTCCAACTTCCCCGGGAAGAGAGCACTTTACTTCGCGGTCCTGGCCGATCTGGCCGAGGGCGAATCCATACCCGCGTCCGAGGGCGACGACGAGACCCCATTCGCGCCCGGGTCCGACGCCGGGCCCGGGTCCGACGCCGGGCCCGCGCGTGATTCCGGGCTTGGTTCCGCGCGTGATTCCGTGTCCGGCACCACTCGTGACGCGCTCGGCGCGCTCGCCCGCGCCTGGGTCGCCCGGCTGCCGCTCGCCGACACCGACGAGGAACACGGCCCGGCACGGCTCGGTATGTATGTGATGCCGGAAGTCCTCGCCGAGGGACGGATCCGGCGTCCCTTCGCGCAGTTGATGAAGCTGGACGCGATTCTGCTCGGGCTGGCTCTGGAGCGCCTTCGGCCGCCCGAGGGGCACGACGGGCCCGGCAGCGCCGGGTCGGGCAGTGACGGCTCCGGCAGTGACGGGTCCGGCAGTGACGGGTCCGGCAGTCAGGTGCGGGTCGCGGAGGCCGCGCTCACCACCCTGCACGGCGCCAGCCGGCTCGCCGCCGTCGCGCCCGGTTTCGTGGAGCCCTTCAATGTCGTCAGCGCCGTCGAGCAGTTGGCCGGCCTCGCGCTCCACGACTGGTGGCCGCCCCCACATGTGATCACTCAGGCGTGGCCGACCGACGAGCCGTGGGACCCGCCGCCGGTGCGGGACGCGGTACGCGGCGAGCCCGCGCGGCTCACCGGCGACGGTGTGGTGGCGATTCTCGGGCTGCACCGCATCGAGGCCGTCGAAGAGGCGGTACGGGCCGCACCGCCCGGCGCCCGGATCACCGCCGTCCTGGTCACCGGCGACCCCGCCGAACTGGCACCGCTGGCGCGGCTGACCGTCGCCGGTCTCTGCAACTGCCTGCGCCAGGCGTTCCCGCCCTCGGCCTGGCCCCGGCTGCAAGTGGTGTTCGACGAGTCGGGCGCCTTCGCGGCGGCGGCCGGCCTGCCCGCCGTCAGCGACGCGACCGAGGCCGCCGTACGGGTCGAGGCGGGCCGTATCGTCGCCCGCGCCGACGGCCGCGGCGCCTGCCACGCGGCGGCCTCCGCCGGGGTGGCGGCCCCGAGGGTGAGCCCGTAATTACGGACGCCGGCCCGACCGCCGGCGCGGTGATCCGTCGATCCGGCGGCCCGGATAAATAACTCGCGTCACCTCGTCCGGTACGGCTAGGGTGAGCGCCGTTGGACCGGCCGACGTTCGTCGGCCGTCGGCCGTCCGCCGTCGCGGACCGGACGGGACCGAGGAATCAGGAGGTGAGGACATTGATGACTGTCACCACGCTGGGCGCCGCCCAGGAGCAGAAGTTCATCAATCCCACCCCCGTGGTCTCCGGCTGACCTTCCACCTCATCTCTCGCGCCCACGGGCGCGTGCCGGGGCCACCCTTGTGAAGGGTCCCCCTTGTCTCTCTCTTCTCTGCTCGCTTTCCCCTCCGCCCACCCGCTCGTTCCGTACGGCTGGGACGAGGGCTGGGAAGCCGCGTTCGCCCCGTACGCCGAACGCGGCCTGGTGCCCGGCCGTGTGGTGCGGGTCGACCGCGGTCAGTGTGATGTCCTCACCCCGGACGGCCTGGTACGGGCCGACACCGAGTTCGTGACCCCGCGCGATCCGCTGCGGGTGATCTGCACCGGCGACTGGGCCGCCGTCGACCCGGGCGGCGATCCCCGGTTCGTACGGGAGTATCTGCCGCGGCGAACCGCGTTCGTACGGTCCACCGCCTCCACCCGCTCCGAGGGCCAGGTCCTCGCGGCCAATGTCGATCACGCGGTCATCGCGATCTCCCTCGCCGTCGAACTCGACCTCGGACGCGTCGAGCGCTTCCTCGCCCTCGGCTGGGAGAGCGGCGCCCTCCCGGTCATCGTGCTCACCAAGGCCGATCTCGTGGACGACCCCGCCGTGCTCGACCATCTGGTCGAGGACGTACGGATCACCGCGCCCGGAGTGCAGGTGCTGACCGTCAGCTCGGCCACGGGGGAGGGGATCGATGTGCTCTCCGCCGTGCTCTCGGGCGGCACCAGCGTCCTCCTCGGTATCTCCGGGGCCGGCAAGTCGACCCTCGCCAACACCCTGCTCGGGGAGGAGGTGATGGACGTGCGGTCCACTCGTGACGCGGACGGGAAGGGACGGCACACCACCACGACCCGCAATCTCCTCGCCATGCCCGGGGGCGGCGTGCTCATCGACACCCCGGGGCTGCGCGGGGTCGGACTGTGGGACGCCGAGACCGGGGTCGGGCAGGTCTTCTCGGAGATCGAGGATCTCGCCGAGGAGTGCCGGTTCCACGACTGCGCGCATCTGGCGGAGCCGGGATGCGCCGTGCTCGCCGCGATCGAGGACGGCTCGCTGTCCGTGCGGCGGCTGGAGAGCTACCGCAAGCTGCTCCGCGAGAACCAGCGCATCGTCGCCAAGACCGACGCCCGGCTGCGCGGCGAGATCCGGCGGGACTGGAAGCGCAAGGGCGCGGAGGGCCGCGCGGCCATGGAGGCCAAGCGCGGACGGATCCGGTAGCGGCGGGCCGGGCGGCCCGGCAGCCCGCCCGGCAGCCCGCCCGGACGCCCGGCAGCCCGCCCGCCCGGCAGCCCGTTCCCGGGACCGCCGGGCGTCCGGCCGCGCCGCCGGGCTCAGGGAAACGTGGTGTCCGATATCCGCCAGTCTCGCGGGGCGGGCCGTCGCACACTGGGAACCGTGATGGACGAGGAGACGAGATACGAGGCGGTCGCCAGCCGCGACGCGCGTTTCGACGGCGCGTTCTTCTTCGCCGTCGAGACGACGGGGATCTACTGCCGGCCGAGTTGCCCCGCCGTGACTCCGAAGCGGAAGAACGTACGGTTCTACCCGACCGCCGCCGCCGCCCAGGGCCAGGGCTTCCGCGCCTGCCGCCGGTGCCGGCCGGACGCCGTGCCCGGGTCGGCGGAGTGGAACGTACGCGCCGATGTCGTCGGCCGTGCGATGCGGATGATCGGCGACGGGATCGTGGACCGGGAAGGGGTGCCGGGGCTGGCCGGGCGCCTGGGCTACAGCGCCCGGCAGGTGCAGCGCCAGCTCACCGCCGAACTGGGCGCCGGACCCGTCGCCCTCGCCCGCGCCCAACGGGCCCACACGGCACGGGTGTTGCTCCAGACGACCGGGCTGCCGGTCACGGAGATCGCGTTCGCGGCCGGCTTCGCGAGCGTGCGCCAGTTCAACGACACGATCCAGCAGATCTACGCCCGTACCCCCAGCGCGCTGCGCGCCGAGTCGGGGACCGGGACCGCGACGAGGACCGGGACCGGTGCGGGCACCCGCACGGTGACCGGGTCTCCTTCGGGACGAGGACCGGGACCGGTGCGGGCACCCGCACGGTGACCGGGTCTCCTTCGCGGGCCACCGCGTTCCTTCCCGACCTGGCGCCCCGCACCGATGTGCCGCTTCTCACCGGCATCCCCCTGCGGCTCGCCTACCGGGGCCCCTACGCGGCGCGCGAGGTCTTCGACCTCCTCGCCCGGGAAGCGCTCCCCCACACGGAAGAAGTGGTCGGCGAAGCCGGCGCCCGCACCTACCGCCGTACGCTGCGGCTGCCGCACGGCCCCGGCTTCGTCTCCGTGGACGAGACCCGGCCGGCCGGTGACGTACGCGACGCGCGCGACCCACGCGCCCGCAGCGGCTGGCTGGAGGCGCGGATCCATCTCACCGAGCTGCGCGATCTCACCACCGCCGTACAGCGGTTGCGCCGGCTCTTCGACCTCGACGCCGATCCGTACTCCGTGGACGAACGCCTCGGCGCCGACCCGCGGCTCGCCCCGCTCGTCGCGGCACGCCCCGGGCTGCGCTCGCCGGGCGCCGCCGAACCGGAGGAGTACGCCCTGCACGCGCTCGTCGGCCACGCGGCGGCCGCCCGGCTCGTCGAGAGATACGGCGAGCCGGTGGATCTCCCCTGCGGACGGCTCGACCGGCTGTTCCCGGAGCCGGCGGCCCTGCGTGACGACCCGGTCGCGGGCCCGCTCGCCGCCGCGCTCGCCGACGGGACCGTACGGCTCGACCCCGGAGCGGACCGCGACGAGTCCGAGCGGACCCTGCTGACCGTGCCCGGGGTGACCCGGCGTACGGCGGCGCTGATCCGGATGCGGGCGCTCGGCGACCCCGATGTGGCACCCGAGGGGGAGCGGGACGACGAGATGTGGCGTCCGTGGCGGTCCTACGCGACACGGCATCTGCGTCTCGACGCGGACCACGCCGTCGGCCACGTCGTCGGCCACGCCGGTTCGGTCGCCTAGGGCCGCACAGAACCGGGAACCCGGGCCCCGTGGTCCGAGGGCAGGCCCGCGGGCCCTACCCCCAGATCAACGCCCCCAGCCACGCGCCCACCACCAGCAGACACGCGAACAGCTCCGCCAGGATCGAGTAGCCCGCCGCCCGCATGACCGCCCGCGTCGACGCCCAGCCGTCCCGGCGGCTGCCGAGCCGTGCGCGCTCCGCGCCGTAGATCCCCCCGACGTACCCGGCGATCCCGCCCAGCGCGGGCACCACGAAGAATCCGACGATCCCGGAGACCCCGCCCACCAGCAGCGTCCGGGGCGGGGCTCCGGTCCTGCGGGTCCTGCGGGCCGGCAGTACGGGTCTGAGCGCCTGGTTGAGCAGCAGCAGCGCCGACGCGCCGATCAGAATGCCCCAGGCCAGGTGTGACGTGTCGGCCAGTGCCCACCAGAGCACGGCCGCCCATACGATCGCCTGTCCCGGCACCCCGGGGATGAGCACACCGAACAGGCCGAGCAGCATGACCAGGCCCACCAGGACGAGCTGCCACACTTCCATCTGCCCCACTGTGCAGGATCGGGCTCAGGGGCGCAGGTCGCGCGCCACCCAGCCCTTCTCGTAGGCGTGCCAGCCCAGCTGGAGACGGGTCGTCACCCCGCTCAGCTCCATCAGCCCCTTCACCCGGCGCTGTACGGTGCGCAGCCCCAGGTCCAGCTGCTTGGCCACGCTCGCGTCGGTCATGCCGGCGAGCAGCAGGGACAGGATCTCCAGGTCGGTCGTGTCGGGGCCGGGCAGGCCGAGCTCCGTGACCGTGCCGTCCGTACCGAGCCGCAGGGGCAGCGCCTCGCGCCACACCGCCTCGAAGAGCCCCATCAGCGACTCCAGCAGTCCGCTTGCGTGCACGACCAGCGCCGCGGGACCGAGCCCACGGCCCGTCAGCGGCACCATCGCCAGGGCTCGGTCCGCCACCACCAGCTTGGTCGGTACCCGCTCGGTCACCCGGACCTGCTCGTCGCGGCCGAGCGCGGCGGACAGCTCGGTGATTCCGGTGGGCAGCGAAAGCACCTCGCGTTCGAGCACCACCCGGTACGAGACGCCGCGCGTGGCCGCCCGTTCCTCGGCCTCGTTGTCCATCCCGGTCACGGCCACCGGCCGGCCGGTGACCAGGGCACAGACCTCGTCGGTGGCGCCCAGCTGCAACTGGCGGAAACGGTGGGCCACCGCGCTCGCGCCCGTCACCACCTCGATCAGATCGTGCACCGCCGGTTCGGTGGCCTCCGCGCGGTACTCCTCCGCGAGCAGTACGGCGGCCAGTTCGGCCTGTTCCAGCTCATGGCGGTGCTGGGTGAGCAGCGCGCCGAGCGCGACGGCGGGCGGCGCGGCGACCCATCGTCCGGTACGGGACGAGGACTGCGCGGCCAGGCCCTGGCGCTCCAGCCGGCGCAGCGCCCGTTCGGTGTCCGGCTCGGGGAGTGCGAGCCGATGGGCCAGATCCGCCACCTCCGCGGCGCCGATCGCCACCAGCGCGCGGTACGCGGACTCCTGTCTCTCATCGAGACCTATCGCTCCCAGCATCCCTGCCAACCCCTCCCTGGACGCCCGCGCGGCCTCCCCGGCCGCACTCTTTCCGCCACGGGCCGTGGCGGAAACCGGCCACGGCGTAAACCCGCCGCTCCCCATCATCCCTGTACAGGCCGTCTGTCTGCCAAGGTGGCGCCATCACAGCTGCAACAGACCCGGTCATATTCCTCCTGGGTACGCATGACCGGCTCTGCTCGAATCTGTGAATGTTCGCCGGGCGTCCTTCCCGTGGGGGGTGGGGTCGCCCGGCGGACTCCGAGGCTCTTCTCCCCAGCCCTTTTTCCTCCCGCGCCGTTTTCGCGTCCTCGGCGCGGTCGACAATAGGGTCATGAGCCAGCAGGGGGAGAGGTCGCCCGACGGCGACTGGTGGAACCGGCTGTACGACGACTCCGCACCGGACACGGGCCCCGCTCGGGCGGCGGGTGACACGCTCGACGACCGCTTCGACTCGGCGGCGGACGCGGTGTCGGAACCGGCAACGGATCCGGTGGTGGAACCGGTCTCGGAACCGGTCTCGGAACCGGTGTCCGAAGCGCTCAAGGGCCAGCCGGAATCCGTGACTCCGGAGCCACCGCGACCAGGGCCCCGACCCCCCGTCGCGGGGGCGCCGTGGGAGCCCCCCGCGCCGTACGCGCCCAGCGACGCACGCCCGCTGCCGGGCGCCGCGGCCGGGTCACCCCCCTCCTCGCCCCCGCCCCCGCCCTCGCCCCGGCCTCCGGACCCGCGTCGGCCAACTCCCCTGCCCCCCGCGCCCGCCGCCGCCCCGGCCGCCCCCCTCACCCATGTGGGCGACGGGCCGCCCACGTACGACCCCGAACCCACCGCCCTGCCCGCCACGCACGCCGACCGGCTGGACGAGATCGTCGCCGACACCGTCCTCGACGGCGCGCGCTACGGGACGTACACCCTGCGCGCCGTGTCGGTACGGGGCGACGCCGCGCGCCACCGCGGCGAGCCCCGCCGCGACGCCCTGTTGACCGCCCGCTTCGGGGACGGCGCCGACGCGCTCGTCCTCGTCGCCGTCGCAGGTGGCGCCCGCGCCACCGAGGGCTCCCACCGCGCCGCGGCGGACGTGTGCCGGTGGATCGGCGGCGCTGTCGGACGCAGCCACGACAGCCTCTCCGCGGACATAAGAGCGGGCCGCAGGGACGACCTCAAGTCCGGGCTGCACCGGCTGACCGACCGGGGGTTCGGCAAACTCCGGGCCCGCGCCGCCGAACTGGGGCTGCTCCCCGAGCAGTACACCGCCGGCCTGCGCTGTCTGCTGCTCTCCGCCGACCCCGACTGCCGTACGCGCGTGTTCTTCGGGGTCGGCGACGGCGGCCTCTTCCGGCTCAGGGACGGCGCGTGGCAGGACCTGGAGCCGCCCCTCGCCAGGCCGGGCGACTCCACCGGCCCGCCCGTGACCGGCTTCGGTTCCCCGCCCGCCGAGACGCCCGAGGGCGACCGGCTGACCATGGACCTGGAGATCACGAAACCCCCGTCCGCGTACGACACGTCCCGGCGCGACGCGTCCCCCTATGCCACTTCCCCGTACGCCGAAGGGCCGCCTCCGCCGCCGCCCGAGCCGTTCCGGTTCCGCGCCTCGGTCGCCCGGCCCGGCGACACCCTCCTGCTGTGCGGCCCCGGCCTCTCGGAACCCCTGCGCGCCGAGCCCGCATTCGCCCGCGAACTGGCCGACCGCTGGGGCCCGATCACCCCACCGGGTCTGGCCGGGTTTCTCGCGGACACCGCACTGAGGGTGAAGGGCCACGCCGACGACCGCACGGCGGTCGGCGTCTGGGAGTCGTAACCGCGTCCGGCACGGACCGCGCGTGCTCCCAAAGGTCCGCACGGAAGGGACAGGACCGACGCCGCGTCATGGCCGTCGGTCCTGTCCCGCCCCGCACACCCCCTACGCGGGCGTGAGCCGCAGCGTCAGGATCTGGAACGGCCGCAGCCGGAGCCGGAGTCCCTCCTCATCCGTCTCCGCGTCGTGCAGCGGCCGTTCCAGCAGATCCGTCACCCGCGCGCCGATCACGGGGAAGCCGACTCGCAGCGTCGCCCCGGCCCGGCCGCCGGCCGACTCGTAGAGCCGTACGATCACATCCCCGCTCCGGTCCTCGGCGAGCTTGACCGCCTCCACGGTCACCGCCGGGTTGTCGACCTTCACCAGCGGCGGTTGCTCCGGTGCCGGTGCCACGCGCAGCGGCAGATTGAGCGCCAGGCCCTCCTGTACGGTCTCCTCCACCGTCCCGCCGGGCAGCAGGGCGTACTGGAAGCGGTGCGTGCCGAGATCGGTCTCGGGGTCCGGGCTGTGCGGGGCGCGCAGCAGCGTCAGCCTTACCGTCGTGCCGAGACCGTCCCGGTGCGGCGCGCGCGTCGCCTCGTGACCGTAGGTCGAGTCGTTGAGCACCGCGACGCCGTAGCCGGGCTCGGCGACCCGCAGCCAGCGGTGCGCGCAGATCTCGAACCGGGCGGCGTCCCAGCCGGTGTTGTCGTGCGTCGCCCGGTGTACATGGCCGAACTGCACCTCGGCGGTGGACCGTTCGGCGTGCACGTCCAGCGGGAACGCGGCCTTGAGGACCTTCTCCGACTCCTGCCAGTCGACTTCCGTGACGATGTCGACCCGCCGGGTGTCGGCGGTGAGCCGGATCTCCTGCGTGATCCGGGACGACCCGAACGTCCGTACCACCCGTACCGCCGCCCTCAGCGGACCCTCCTCGATCAGCTCGACGGAGTCGGCGGCGGTCAGATCGGTGTGCCGGCGCCGGTAGTGCCGGTCGATGTCCCAGGCGTCCCACTGATTGGGGTGGTCGGGGTGGAGTTGCAGCAGATTGCCCCGGCCGCCGGGCGCCAGCACCTCGCGGTTCGCGACGAGATCGCGTACGGAGGACAGCAGCCCGTCGGCGTCGACGACCACCTCCAGCCGCTCATTGCTCAGCGTGAAGCCTCCGCCGGCCGGCGCGGCCGTCACGGGGGCCGGGGCGAGCGTGCTGAACGTGCCCGGTGCCAACGCCCTGACCAGGGCCGGGGCCAGCACCTCGGCGTCGGCCAGCGGCTGGGTCAGCACCCCGGGCGCCACATCGGCGGCGCGCGCCGCGACGACATCGCGCCGGGCGAACGGGGCCGCGTTCCAGACCCCCACCGCGCTGCCGTCGCCGCCCAGCGCCGCCAGCGCGTCGTCGATGATGCCCGTCAGCTCGTCCTGTACCGCCGCATAGGTCGCGCGCGCCTCACGGTGCACCCAGGCGATCGAGGAGCCCGGCAGGATGTCATGGAACTGGTGCAGCAGCACCGTCTTCCAGATCCGGTCCAGCTCCTCGTACGGATACGTGTACGGAGCGGCGCGGCCCCCCGAGTGCAGCGCCGCCGCCGTCGCCCACAACTCGGCCTCGCGCAGCAGGTGTTCGGCACGCCGGTTGCCCTGCTTCGTCTTGGCCTGGGTGGTGTACGTGGCGCGGTGCAACTCCAGATACAGCTCGCCCGACCAGACCGGGGCCCGCGCGCCGTACTCCTCCTCGGCCGCCGCGAAGAAGGCCGCCGGGGGCTCGATCTCGACCCGGGGCGAGCCCTCCAGGGACTTCAGCCGCCGTGCCCGCTCCATCATCTCCCGGGTGGGGCCGCCACCGCCGTCGCCCCAGCCGAACGGCACCAGGGACCGGGACGCCCGCCCCTTCTCCGCGAAGTTCCGCTCCGCGTGGGCCAGTTCGGAGCCGTGGAACTGCGAGTTGTATGTGTCGACCGGCGGGAAGTGGGTGAAGACGCGCGTGCCGTCGATGCCCTCCCACCAGAAGGAGTGGTGCGGCATCTTGTTGGTCTGGTTCCACGAGAGCTTCTGGGTCAGGAACCACCGCACCCCCGCGAGCTTCGCCAACTGCGGGAAGGCCGCCGTGTACCCGAAGGAGTCGGGCAGCCAGATCTCCTCCGTCTCGATGCCGAGCTCCTCCTGGAAGAAGCGCTTACCGTGCACGAGCTGCCGGGCCAGCGCCTCACCCCCCGGCATATTGGCGTCCGACTCCACCCACATGGAGCCCACCGGCGCCCATGTCCCGTCCGCCACCGCCTGCTTGATCCGCTCCCAGATATGCGGCTGGTGATCCCGCACCCAGGCGTACTGCTGCGCCTGCGAACAGGCGAAGACCAGCTCCGGGTAGTCGGCGGCGAGCGCCGTGACATTGGCGAAGGTCCGCGACGCCTTCCGTACGGTCTCGCGCAGCGGCCACAGCCAGGCCGAGTCGATATGGGCGTGCCCCGCCGCCGAGATCCGGTGGGCGCTCGGGGACGCGGGCCGGGAAAGGGCCTCCGCCAGCTCACCGCGCGCGGCGGCGGCCGTGCCCGCCACATCGTGCAGGTCGAGCGCGTCGAGCATGGACTCAAGGGCACGCAGGATCTCATGGCGCCGCGAGCGGTCCACGGGCAACTCGCGCATCAGCTCCGCGAGCACCTCGATGTCGAGGATCAGATGCCAGACCTCCCGGTCCAGAACCGCCAGGTCGGCGGCGGCGAAGCGATAGAGCGGGCGGTCGCCCGCGGTCAGTACGTCACCGAGAGGCGTCGGCCGGAAGTCGTGCAGGACGGCGGGGTTGGCGGCCGCCTCCAGCAGCAGCCGGACCGGCTCGCCGCCGGCCGCGGGCGACGCGACGGGGATGTACCGGTTGCGCGGATGAATGCCCTTGAGCGGGACGCCCGCGGCGTCGTACACCAGCCCCTCGGCCTGGAAACCGGGCCCCTCACCGGTGAACCCCGGGTCGATGACCACCTCCACCGGCAGCCCGGCCCAGGACTCGGGGACCACACCCTCCAGCCGGAACCAGTGGGTGGACCAGGGCGAGCCCCACTCCGTACCCGTGGTGAACGGCTCGTACGCGCCCCGCAGCGCCCGCTCCACCGGCACCGGCTCGCCCGGCGCGTGCCAGACGGAGAGCGAGAGCGGCTCCCGCGCCGCGTACTGCGCGGGACGGATGAACTGGCGCAGGGCCCGCTCCAGCCGCCCTTCCACCAGGGATCGGTCGTCGTGCATCGGTGCTCCTCGCTCCTCGGGATCGGCTCGCACGGTTTCACTCCCCCCGCACATCCCCGGACAGTCCTCGCACACCCGTCGCGCGCCCTCTGCCCCCAACACGACGATCAGGTGATGAACACCATGAGTGGTCCATTCCGGGTGGGGAATGCATCTCCTGTACGCATACGAACGTGGGGCGGGTCCGGACCGGCGAGGAGAGGGACGTCATGAGCGGGGGGACAGAGTGATGAGAGGTCTGCGGCGCAGAGTGGGGGGCGCCGATCTCGCGGCCGTCCCCGAAGTACGCCACGCGTTGCGGGAGATGCTGCGGCACTGGCAGGAGCGGGACTCCGCGGCGGTGGCGGAGCTGCTGATCAGCGAGCTGGTGACGAACGCGCTGGTGCATACGGACGACGGCGCCGTGGTCACCGCGACCGTCGCGGACTCCCGGCTGCGGGTGGAGGTGCGGGACTTCGTCGCGGGCGTGCCGACACCGCCCGCGCCGGAGCGGCCGGTGCCCGACGACGCCACGCACGGCAGGGGGCTCGCGCTGGTACGGAGCCTCGCGGACGACTGGGGGATACGGGCGCGGCCGGTGGGCAAGGTGGTCTGGTTCGAGCTCAACGGCGAGGCGGCGTAGGCGTGGTGAGGAGGAGTGCGCGGTGAGCGCGGTGGCGGCGGGGGCGAAACAGCGGACCGGCGTGACGGCTGTCCGTCACACCGGTCCGAGTGCTGTTCCCCGTGCTGTTTCCTTGTGCGGTCGCCCGCGTCAGCCGAACTGCTTCTCAAGGTCCTTGAGTTTGCGCTCCAGGGAGTCGAGCCTGGGCAGCGCCATGGTGTCGTCCTCCGCGGTCAGGTCCACCGTACGGGGAGTCTCGGTGGCCTTGACGGGCTGAAGGGAGAGCCGGGAGTGCTGGGTCAGCTGGCCGGGCTCCACTATGGCAGGCTCCGCTGCGGCTTCGACGGCCGGCGGCGATCCCGACCCCGAGTTCACCGCGGGAAGGGCCACCTGACGGCCGCCACGCCCTCGGCCCCAGGCCCGGTGCTGGCGGTTGAGCGCCTTGATCTGCGCCCGGTCCAGCTTCTCCTGCTCCCGCCTGCGGTGCCGGTTCTGCTCCTTCTGGCGACGGTCCTCGCGGACCTCGTCGACCGCCTCGTCCAGCGTACGGACACCTTCGAGCAGCATCAGCGACCAGGCGCCGAAGGTCTCGCGGGGAGCCCGCAGCCACCGTACGATCCGGATCTGCGGCAGCGGACGGGGGACAAGACCCTGCTCACGCAGCGCCGCACGGCGGGTCTGCTTGAGCGCGCGGTCGAACAGGACCGCGGCCGAGAGGGACATGCCGGAGAAGAACTGCGGAGCGCCTTCGTGACCGATGCCCGTGGGGGCGTGCACCCAGTTGAACCAGGCGGCGGCGCCGGCGAACGTCCACACCAGCAGTCGCGAGCCCAGGGCCGCGTCGCCGTGGCTGGCCTCGCGCACCGCGAGCACGGAGCAGAACATCGCCGCGCCGTCGAGACCGAACGGGACGAGATACTCCCAGCCGCCGCTGAGACCGAGATTCTCCTGGCCGAAGCCGACCAGGCCCTTGAACGAGAGCGCGGCGGCGACCGCCGCGCAGCAGAAGAGGAGTGCGTAGGAGGCGATGCCGTAGATGGCTTCCTTCCTTCTGCGGCGCTCCTCGCTGCGTTCCCAGGAGTCCTCGATGGGTGCGGACTTGTCGGCCGTCGCGCGCTTGCCGCGCGCGAACACCGCCACGGCCACCAGGATTCCGACGAGCAGGACGACGCCGGGAAGCAGCCAGTTCAGCGATATGTCAGTCAGTCGCATGCGGTGTTCCTTGCATCGCAGTAGGGCGTTTGGGTCGCCATTTTGGCGGAAGTGCGGTGACGCTCAGGGGGTTTTGGGACAAGAGAACACCAACGAGGCGGTGCAGCACGTGAAGAGGCACGAACGGCTGACACCGCCGTTCGGCAGGTGGCTGTCATGTTCGATTAATATCACCCCTGCGGGTGGCGTGGGAGCGAGGGTGACGCGGGGTCAGACGCTCGCGGCGAGCTTCCGGACCCGCTCGTTGTCGCAGGTACGCGGGCAGGTCACGCAGGTGTCCTCGGGACGCAGCGTGTAGAAAAGGCAGCAACTGGCCCGGTCACGGGTCGGCAAAGATTCACCGTCAGGACCGGTCAGCTCGCGGAAACCCGCCGCTCCGACGTACGGCGCGGTCGTGCCCGGCATCAGCCGCTCAAGCTCCGCCATCGCGTACCGCTCCTCGCCCAGCAGATGGGCGATGTACCACAGGCCCTCGACGATCTCGTCGGTCGCCATCCCCCACAGCGCCCGCCGGCCGCGCCGCAACCGGGGGGCGAAACCGTCGAGGACCGGCGCGAGATGGTCCGCGACGGCCGCCCGCACCTCCGCGCGCAGGGCTTCCTCGTCCGGAACGACCCGGGCGCCGGGCAGTGTCGCGGCGGGGTCGTCCGGCAGACAGGCGAACTCGTCGATCCGTACGGTCATCCGGCCCAGCGCCCGCTGGAAGGAGACGGCCTCGACGGGCAGCCGGGGCACCCTGCGGCGCAGGAACCAAGGCATCGTGATCAGCAGACAGGCAGGCCAGGCGTACCGGTGGAAGGCGAAGCCGGCGATCACATCGGGGCGCGCCTCCTGCCCGTAGTCCCGGCGCACCTGCGCCTCGTCCCAGGCGAGGAACGTGTCGAGGGCCGCGCCCCCGGCCGCCAGGTCCGCCGCGCTCACCCAGCCGCCGCCCATCGGGGGCCGCTCACTCCCGGTGAGCTGGTCGATGCTCAGCGCGGGGAACACCTCGGCCAGACGGGCGTACGCGTCCGTCACGGGCGAGGCGAGGGAGCCGGGCAGCAGCGTGGGCAGGGTCATGCGGGGGACCACCGAATCGGGATCGTTTGGAGGTAAGCCTTACCTTATCCGATGTGATCGAGGTTTGAACTACGGCCCGGTCGGCCTATCGTGCACGGGTAAGGAGGTGGGCCGGAGTGGAGCAAGGCAGAGCGCGCGCTGCCGCCGTGCGCCGTCACTCCGTGCGCGGACAGATCCTCGACGCCCTGCGCACCGCGCTCGTCAGCGGTGAGCTGACCCCCGGCGAGGTCTACTCCGCCCCCGTGCTCGGCGAGCGCTTCGGCGTCTCCGCCACCCCCGTACGGGAGGCCATGCAGCAGCTCGCGCTGGAAGGCGCCGTCGAGGTCGTGCTCAACCGGGGCTTCCGTGTCATCGCGCGCAGCGCCCGTGAACTGGCCGAGCTCGCCGAGGTGCGCGCCCTGCTCGAAGTGCCGGTGATGCTGCGGCTGGCCCGTACCGTATCCGCCGAACGGTGGGCGGAACTGGTCCCGTTGGCGGAGGCGACCGGTGCCGCTGCCGCGATCGGGGACCGCGCGGCGTACGCGGAGTGCGACCGGGCCTTCCACCGCGCGCTGCTCGCCCTCTCCGGCAACCAGCAACTGGTCATGGTGGCGGACGATCTGCACCGTCGCTCGCAGTGGCCGCTGGTCAGCGCCCCGACCGTACGCCGTGCCGATCTGGTCGCGGACGCGGCCGAACACTCCGCGCTGCTCGACGCGTTGACGGCGCGGGACCTGCCGGTGGTGCAGTCACTGATGAGGGAGCACTTCACAGGCTCGGCCGGCTGACCCCGCACTGACGTCACGGCGTCACCGACGTGTCGACGTCACCGGTGTTCCGATGCTCCGATGTCACCGATGCCGGGAGGCCGCCGCCGCCGCTGCCAGCGCGGAGGTCATCAGATCCGGGTCGAGAAGGGTGCTGTCCGCGAGACGGCTCGCGCCCCCGTACGCGTTCAGCATCGCCTTGGCCGTCCGCAGCGCCGCCGGAGACCTGCGGACCATCGGCCTGACCCACCGCTGGACAGCGTTGTCAAGCTCTTCCATCGGGACGACCTTGTGCAGGACGGACAGCTCCGCCGCCGTCGCCGCGTCGAAATTGTTACCGGTCAGCAGAAGCTCACGGACCCTGGCCGCGCCCGCCTCCTGTATCAGCCGGGGCAGGGCACCTCCCCAGGCGGGAGGCATACCCAGGGCGAGTTCGGGCATACGGAAACGGCAGTCGTCCGCCCCTGCCCTCAGATCGCAGAACACGGCGAGAGCGAGCCCCGCGCCTATGACGCCGCCGTGCAGCCGGGCGATGGTGACGGCATCGGCCGTCGCGAGCGCGTCGCAGACCCTGCGTGCCTTCTTGCCCAGGGTGCGAAGGCTCGCCCCACTGGGGTCCGCGGCCAGGAATTCGGCGAATTCCGCGCGGTCTCCGCCGAGACAGAAGTCCTTTCCCACGCCGGAGAGGATCAACACCCGGATTCCGGGGTCGTCCTGAAGGGCGCTCAGTACGGAGAGCAGTTCGTCCAGGAGCGTCCCCGAGACGGCATTGCCGGTTTCGGGTGAGTTCAGCTCCACCGTCAGCACGGGCCCTTCCTGAATGACCCGGAGCGCCTTGAAGTCTTCCACCACGCCGTTCCTTGTGTATGCGTCGGATCTCACTGTGCCCCTACGTCTCATTTTTCCCTGATGCCAGGTCAGGCTCTGGTCACCGGGAGTTCCGTGATCCGTCGGAAGCCCACGCGAGGCGCCCACACCGGATCGCCGTCGAGACGGAGATCGGGCAGCCTCCTCAGCAACGACGCCAGCAGAGTCGTCGCCTCCAGCCGGGCCAGGGGAGCGCCGAGGCAGTAGTGGATCCCGCCGCTGAAGCTGAGATGCGCGGCCTTGCGCCGGATGTCGAAGAGCTCAGGCTCGGTGTGCTGCTCCGGGTCGTGGTTGGCCACACCGACCATGAGATGCACCATCTGGTCACGCTGGATGTACGCGCCGCCCAGGGTGGTGTCCTCGCCGGCGACCCTGCTGATCACATGGTTCGGCGAGTCGTAGCGGAGCACCTCCTCGACGGCGCCCGGTATGTGCTCGGGATGCGTGCGCAGCCAGGCCAGTTGGCGCGGGTGCTTCAGCAGGAGCCACACCATGTGGGAGAGGAGTGTCGCCGTCGTCTCCGGCGCGGCCAGGAGGAAGAGGAACGAGAGGAAGTACACGGCTTCGTCGACCGTCTCCTGGTCGTCCTCAAGATCGTCCCAGGTCCGCAGCCACTCCGAGATCGGATCGTCGCCCGGTGCGCGGCGGCGTTCGCGTATCACCGCGGTGAAGTACTCGCGCAATTGGGCGGTGGCGGCGTCCGACAGCGCGAGCTGACTCGGCGTCGGCAGCAATTCCTGCGAGAACACCTGATCACGGGTGAGCGAACGGAGCAGGTGATAATCGGAGGGCGGCAGGCCGAGCCATTCGCCGATCGTAATGATGGGCAATTCGTCGCTGACCAGCGAACTGAAATCGGCCCGGCCGCTCCGCAATTTCTCGGTGAACCGGTCCAGCAATTGCTCCGTGGTCCTCTCGATCGAACCCTTGGAATTCGCGAGAGATCTACGGTCGAAAGTGTTGCCGACCGAACGCCGCACCCTGGTGTGGTGCGGCGGATTCAGTGCGGGCAGGGTCTTTCCCATTTCCTGCGCGGAGGAGGCGTTCCAGCGGGTCGCCGCGCCCTGCCTGGCGCGCCACTCGCTGTCGGGCACCTGCCAGGTCTTGTTCCTCAGTACCTGGTCACAGAGGTGGTAGGAGGTCACCAGATGCCCACCCCAGGGAGCGGGGATGATATCTCCCATTGCCCGGAGCTCTGCGTAGAGAGGCAGTGGATTCGACTGGCCATTGGATGTACGCAGACGGGAAAATATCGAGACTACAGCACGTCGATCTACTGACGAAGTAGTCAGGGAGGGCTCCACAGCGTCTCCTTTTCAGGGGATCACGTAAGATTCGCCCACCCTGTCTACCCCTGCGGTTGAACGTTCATGCGAAGGTAAAGGGCCCCGCTTTGTTGCGGATCTCACACCTTCCACCAGGCGAGGAATCCACTCCAGAAGCTACCCTTCTGCGGCTTGGCCTGATGGGCCGGAGCCGGGGCATTTCCGCCGGTACGCGTGCCGCTGGTCGGATACGGTACGGATTCCGACTTCTCTTTCCGTACCGGGGTGAATCGGGCCGGAAGCGCGGTGAGCGCCCGGTGGAACGGACCCGGCCGGGAGAGCAGGGTGTCCGCGGGCACCGCGAGCTCGATGTCCGGCAGGCCGTTGAGCAGCTTCTCGATGGCCAGTACGGAGATGAGCAGTGCCGGGTCCTTCGCCGGGCAGGCGTGCGGACCGGCGCCCCAGGCCAGATGCGCCCGCTTGCTGAGCGTCTGACGGCTCATGGACAGGCTCGGGTCGGTGTTGGCGGCGGCGAAGCTGATGAGCACCGGATCACCGGCGTCCAGCTTGCTGCCGTTGAGGTCGACGTCGTACAGCGGGTAGTGCGCCGCGTAGTTGGCTATGGGGGTGCTGTTCCACAGGACGTCGTTGATGGCGTCCTCGACCAGCAGGCCGGCCGAGTGCGGTCCGTCGGCGTACTTCTCGTCGGACAGCAGCACCCGCAGCGAGTTGGCTATCAGATTCGACAGCGGTTCCGTGCCCGCGCCGATGAGGAGCAGGATCTGATGGATCATCTCCTCGTCGGTGAGCCCGACCGGATGCTGCATCAGCCAGGAGGTGACGTCCTCGCCGGGCCTGGCCCGCTTGAGCGCGACCAGTTCGCTCAGCGCCTCGGTCAGGACCTCGTTCGCCTTCTCCGCGTCGATGCCGTCGAAGATGCCCGAGAGCCCGAAGACCAGCCGGTCACCGATCTCGGCCGGGCAGCCGAACAGGTCGTTGAAGACCAGCAGCGGCAGCACCTGCGCGTAGTCGCCGATCAGATCGGCCTTGCCCCGGCCGCTGAACTGGCTGATGAGATACGAGGCGACCCGCTCGACATGCCGGGTCACCCGGTGCGTGTCGATCTTGGCCAGACTCTCCGTCACGGCCTGACGGAGCCTCAAGTGCTCGGCGCCGTCGGTGAACATCGGGTTGGGCCGGTACATCATCATGGGCAGCACGGGGCTGTCGAGCGGCACCCGGCCCTCGTTGAGCGCGCGCCAGCGGCGCGAGTCCCGTGCGAACGCCTCGGGGTTCTGCAGCACATGGAGCGCCGCCGCGTAGTCCGTGACGAGCGAGGCCTCCACCCCGGGGGCCAACTCCACGGGCGCGGCTGGGCCGTAGTGCCGCATATGTTCGTAGAAGGCGTCCGGGTCGGCAGCGAATTCGGGACCGTGCAGGGGCACCCGCATACCGCTGTTGTGCGCCGGGCAGCCAGGTGGCGGGGCCTGGTACTCCGAATGAGATTGCATGCCGAACTCCTAGCGAAGGCGTGACTGGAGGTAACGGACGAGGACGATGAGCGCGTTCGCTGACGACCGCTGGTCCCGCGCGTCACAATTGACGAGGGGCGTCTCGGGGAGCAGGTCGAGAGCCTCTCGTATTTCCTCGTCCTCATGGGTCGATGTGTCGTCGAATCGGTTTACCGCTATGGTGTAGGGAATTCCGTAGTGTTCGACCAGGTCCATCACGGGGAAGGACTCTTCGAGGCGCTCGGGATCCACCAACACCAATGCCCCGAGGGCGCCCCGGGACATGTCTTCCCACACCTGGACGAAGCGCTGCTGTCCGGGTGTGCCGAAGAGATAGAGGACCAGCCTGTCGCTGAGAGTGAGGCGGCCGAAGTCCATGGCCACCGTCGTCGTGGTCTTGCCGGGCGTGCCCTTGAGGTCGTCGATTCCCTCGCCGGCCTGCGTCATCAGTTCTTCGGTGCGCAGCGGCGGGATCTCGGACATGGTCCCGATGAATGTCGTCTTGCCCACGGCGAAATGCCCGACCACCAGGATCTTCGCAGCGGTCTGCACTGATTCGCGCAGATAGACACCGTCATCCAAAGCGGGCTTGAAGGCCATTCAGCACCTCCTCAAGTATTTGCCGGTCGACGAGTTTCGCGGCAGGTATGGGGGCGCGTGTGAAGAGATACCCCTCCTCCGTGAGGTCGGACAGCAGGATTTTGACGACACCCACGGGAAGATGCGAGTGTCCCACTATTTCGGCGACCGAGAGATAACCTCCCGAACACAGGTCGAGCAGACGGCGTTTCTCAGGATCGAGATTCCCCGCCCTGGGTATGTCCTCGGCCGCTGTGACCAGAGTGATCAAGGAAAACTCGTGGTCACCGAGCAGACTGCGGCCGTTGGTGATGACATACGGTCGCACTAATGTCGGGGCTATTGGTTCCTGATCCGGCTCATCTGATGTGGTCATGCCTTGGTATCAGCAATCTCGCGAGGGGGACTGGTCAGGGATTTGCCGAGCTGGCCGACAAGCTGCTGCATACGGAAGGTGATCTCGGCCATGTCGACTTCGGGCGACGCGGAAACGGCGAGATAGGCGCCCTCGCCGGCGGAGATGAGAAAGACCCAGCCGTGGTCGAACTCCACCAGCGTCTGGTGCCACTGCGGCCGGGTGTTCGGCGGGCCGCCACAGAACTCGGCGACCGTACGGCTCAGCGACTGCATTCCGCTCATCGCCGCGGCGACGGTGTCGGCGTGATCCTTGCCGACATCCTTCGAGCGGGCCATGAGCAGGCCATCGGCCGAGACGAGGATCGCGTGCCGTGCTTCGGGCACTTCAAGGGCACTGTCAAGCATCCATGACAGGTCGTAATTCACTGAGTCTCATGCCCTTCGCTGCTTGCGTTGGTGGTACGACGGCCGGACTGCGTACCCCGTTGGAACGCGCCCATGACGGAGGCGGCTTGTTCGCTGGAGCGAGCCGGGGCTTCCGAACTGTCCGCGGTCGGCACGATGGATATCGCGCCTCTCCGCCGGCGTTTGGGAAGGCCGCCGAATGTGGTCGGGGGAGCCACCGGATTCTCCTCGGGCGGCATCGGGGAGGACGCGGCCACGGCGGGGAACTCCTTGGGCTCGGGCTTGGGCTCGGGCGCGGGCTCTGGCATGGCGGTGAGCAGCTCGTCGGGGAGCAGCACCACGGCGCGCACACCGCCGTAGGGGGAAGTGGAATCCACGGACACGGTGAAGCCGTAGCGAGCGGCGAGCACACCGATCACGGTGAAGCCGAACTGCGGCGGATTGCCGAGACCGGAGACGCCGGGGGAGCGTTCGCTCGACAGGAGCTTGGCCGCCCTGGCCTTCTCTTCCTCGTTCATGCCGACACCGGCGTCATCGACAATGATGCAGACGCCCTTGGGCACCGGCCGGATATTGATCTCGATCACTGTTTCCGGCGCCGAGTAACTGGTCGCGTTGTCCAGCAGTTCGGCGAGGGTGAGCGCGACCGGCTCGACGGCCCGGCTGACAATGGCGAAATTACTCTGGGCCCGGATCTCGACCCGGGTGAAGTGGCGAATACGGCCCTTCGCGCTGCGCACCACGTCGTAGAGTGAGGCGGGATCGCGCTGACGGCCGAGCCAGCCGTCGCAGAGCACGGCGATGGACTGCGCACGCCGGGCGAACTGCGAATTCATGTGGTCGATGTCCAGGAGGTCCTGGAGAATCTGGAGTTCGCCGTACTTGTCCTGAAGTTTGGTAATGGCCAGCTGCTGTTCGCTGGCAAGACCCTGAAGCGTCCGCATGGCGGACTTCAGCGCGGTTTTGGTGGCTTCTTCCGCCCTGTCCTTGGCCTCTTCCACGGCCTCCGCGTAGTGGTCCTCAAGGGTGGCGTAATGGGCCTTGAGCTCCTGCTTCTCCTTCCGTAGCTCGGCGATCGATTTTCTTCCGCGAATGATCGCGGTCGCGGCGACAGGAGTACCAGCGATCAGACCCCAAAGCGCTGGATCCTGGAAGTATTGCGTCATAAGACTCTCTTCGGGCGACTGGGCCACCAGGTACTGAATGTCTGGAGGGTACGTTCGAGTGATCTCGCGGTCACAGACATATCGCGGTCACTGATGAGGGGATAGGTCGGCGCATGGTAGCCTGCCGGACTGCCTTGAAGGCCCGGCTGATGGCATAGTTCTCCCCCGGGGGTGGCGGAATTCTGGGCCGATGCGCTGACTTTTCCTTTATGCCTTAGCGGGTTTGGCACCGCTTGGCAAGCTTGGCGATCTTATCACCACACGATGGGGGGACGTCCATGTCGTTCTGTTCTGTTTCTGGCATCTGACGGAAATTCAGCAAGCCTCCCCTTTTGGGGTTGTTGGTGATCCTTCCTCGTCCGTCCACGAGCGCTCCGAGCGGGAATTATTGCCCGGATTACGGGCGATGTGCTCCTTTTGCTCTTCCGGTGAGGGTGTACCGGAGACGTCAACCCGGGGTGTTCGTGGTGAGCCGGTGGTGAGGTCGTGCGGAGGCCGTAACGGTACGCGCGGCGGCGTGCGGCCCCGGGCGCCGCGCGGCGTGCCCCGGACGGCCCCGTAGGGTGCGAAGCATGGGGGACTCAATGGGGGAGTCAGACATGCATCCCGGCACTCCGGACCGGCGCAGCGCCGCGCGGTACTTGTGGTGGCTCGTCACCAGCCAGCGGGGGCGGGTGGCCGCCGGCGCGACCTGGGGCAGCGTCTGGATGATCGGGCTGACCCTGCCCCCGTATCTGCTCTCGCGCGCGATCGACGACGGCCTGGAGCCGGGGAACCGGGCGGCGTTCCTCGGCTGGGTCGGGGCGCTGTTCGGGGTGGGGGTGGCGAACGCCCTGGTCGGGATGGCACGCCACCGGACCATGACCAGGGTCCGGCAGGACGCCTCCTTCCGTACGGTGCGCGTCGTGATCCGCCAGGCGACCAGGCTGGGCGCCACCCTGCCGCGCCGCGTGACGGCGGGGGAGGTCGTCACGATCGGCATCGCCGATGTCAGCGCGCTCAGCCGGACGCTGACCATCACCGGCCCCGGCTTCGGCGCGGTGGTCGCGTATCTCGTCGTGGCCGCACTGCTGTTGTCCGTCTCCGTGCTCCTCGGCGCCGTCGTGCTGCTGGGTGTGCCGCTCCTCGCGGTGCTCGTCGGTCCGCTGCTCGGCCGGTTGCAGCGGTCGGAGACGGCATACCGCGAACGGCAGGGCGCCCTCACCGCGCGCTTCGTCGACATCGTCGGCGGGCTGCGCGTGCTGAGCGGGCTCGGCGGCAAGGACGTCTACGCGGGGCGCTACCGGCGCGATTCGGCGAGGCTCAAGGAAGAGGGGTACCGGGTCGGGGCCGTCACCAGCTGGATCGACGCTCTCGGCCTGGGACTTCCCGCGCTGTTCCTGGCCGCCGTCACCTGGCTTGCCGCCCGGTTGGCCGCGCAAGGGGCCATCACCGTGGGCGAGTTGGTGGCGGTGTACGGGTATGTGGCGGTCCTCGTCGTGCCCGTGGCGTTCTTCATCGAGGGCGGGTACGACCTGAGCCGCGGCCTGGTCAGCGCCCGCCGGGTCATCCGCTTCCTCGATCTGGAACCCGAACTCGCCGACGAGGAGGCGGGACCGGCCGCGGCGGACGCGCCCGCGTGCCCCGCCCCGCTGAGCGACCCGGCCTCCGGAGTCTCCCTGGCGCCCGGGACGCTGACCGCGCTCGTCTGCGCCCGGCCCTCGGACGCCACGGAAGTGGCCGACCGCCTGGGCCGGTTCGTCCCCTCGGACGCGACCTGGGACGGCATACGTCTCGACGCGATCGCGCTGTCCCGGATCCGCGAACGCGTACTGGTCGCGGACAACGAGGCCGACCTCTTCGCCGGGACCCTGCGCGACGCCGTCTCGGGCCGTCGCGACCGCGACGAGGAAGCCATCGCGGCGGCCGTCCACGCCGCCGCCGCGCAGGACATCGTGGACGGCAGAAGGAACGGCATCGACTCGCGCGTCCTCGCCGGGGGCCGCGATCTCTCCGGCGGCCAGCGGCAGCGCGTCCGGCTGATCCGGGCGCTGCTCGCCGATCCCGAGGTGCTGATCGCCATCGACCCCACCTCGGCGGTCGACGCGCACACCGAGGCCGCCCTCGCCTCCCGGCTGCGTACCGCCAGGGCCGGCCGCACCACCCTCGTCACCACCACCTCGCCGCTCGTGCTGGAGCGCGCCGACACGGTGCACTACCTGGTCGACGGGCGGGTGGCCGCCACCGGCAGCCACCACGAGCTGATCCGCGAGCAGGCCGGCTACCGCGCCCTCGTCTCGCGCGGTCTGGCAGAAGGGGCCGCCCGATGAGCACCGGCCGGACATCCGCCACCCCCGCCCACCATCTGCCCGTCGCCGAGCCGTCCCACGTCCGGCGCGCGGCGATCGAGCTGATCCGCCGGGACGGACGCGCCTTTGCCGCCGCGATCACCCTCAACGCGCTGGCGGCGGCCGTCGGGCTCGTCGGCCCCTGGCTGCTCGGCCGGATCATCAACACCGTACGGGCCGGCGGCGGGGTGTCCGCCGTCGACCGGTACGCGCTCGTCATCCTCGGGTGCGCGCTGGCACAGCTCCTGCTCGCGCGGTACGCACGCCTCATCGGCCACCGCTTCGGGGAGCGCACCTCCGCCCGTATCCGCGAGCGGCTTGTCGGCCGGGCGCTGGCGCTGCCCGCCTCGACCGTCGAACGCGCCGGTACGGGCGATCTGACCACCCGCGGCACCACCGATGTCACCGCCGTCGGCACCTCCCTGCGCGACGCCGGACCCGATGTGTTCATCGCGGGGGTACAGGCCCTGTTCATCCTGGGCGCGGTCTTCGTCCTCGACCCGCTGCTCGGCGCCTGCGGTCTGCTGGGACTGCTCGGTATCCGGGTCGTCACCCGCTGGTATCTGCGCCACGCGGGCACCGACTATCTGGCGGAGGGCGAGGCCAACTCCGTGCTGGCGGAGGTCCTTTCGTCCACCGCTTCGGCCGCCCGTACCGTCGAGGCGTTCGGACTCCAGGAGCGCCGCGTCGCCGCCTCCGAGGCGGCGATCGAGGAGTGCCTGCGGACGCGCAACCGGACGCTGTTCCTGCGCAGCGTGCTCTTTCCGGCCGTGGAGATCGGATACGTCGTCCCCGTCGTGGCGATCCTGCTGGTCGGCTACGCGCTGACCGGCGACGGCCTGGTGAGTCTCGGTACGGTGGTCGCCTGCGCCCTGTATCTGCGGCAGTTGGCGCAGCCACTCGACACGATCCTCCAGTGGGTGGAGCAACTCCAGAGCAGCGGCGCCTCCTTCGCCAGGATCGAGGGCCTGGCAGGCGCCGACACGGACACGGACTCCGACGCCCGCACTGACGCGGACCCGGGCACCTCGCGGACACGGACACCGGCCCGGCCCGCCCCGGACGGCGACCTGATCGAGGTCACCGGCGTGCGGTTCGCGTACGACGGCGGGCGCGATGTCCTGCACGGAGTCGATCTGACCGTACGGCCCGGCGAACGCCTCGCCATCGTCGGCCGCTCCGGCGCGGGCAAGTCCACCCTGGGACGGCTGCTCGCGGGCATCGACCGGCCCCGTACCGGTTCGGTGACGGTCGGCGGCGTGCCTGTCGCCGCACTCGACCCCGTCGAACTGCGCCGCCACGTGGTGCTGGTGACCCAGGAACACCATGTCTTCATCGACAGTGTCCGGGACAACCTGCTGATCGCCGCGCCCACGGCCACGGACGAGCGGATACGGGCGGCGCTCCACGCCGTCGGGGCGGACTGGGTCGACGACCTCCCGGACGGCCTGGACACGGAACTGGGCGCGGGTGTGCTCGGCGTCCCGGCGGGCTCCTCCGGCGCCGCTTCCGAGGGTGCCTCCGGCTCCGGTTCCGGCTCCGGTGGTGCGCCCGGCGAGATCGCGATCGATGGCGCGCGGTCGCAGCAACTCGCCCTGGCCAGGGTCGTGCTGGCCGATCCGCATACGGTCATCCTCGATGAGGCGACCGCACTCCTGGACCCGACGACCGCGCGCCACGCGGAACGGGCACTGGCCGCCGTACTCGAAGGCCGGACGGTCATCGCCATCGCGCACCGGCTGCACACGGCGCGCGACGCGGACCGGGTGGCCGTGATGGACGGCGGACTGCTGACGGAGCTGGGCACCCACGAGGCGCTGGTGAGCGAGGGCGGCGCATACGCCGGGCTGTGGCACTCCTGGCACGGCGACACCCCAGCGGCACCGTCCGGTCCGTAACGCGCGTACCCCGGCGGTCAGCGGCTGAACTGCACCGAGGCGAAGGCGAGGAAGTCCTCTCCACCGGGTTTGATCCGGGTGGCATGGCCCGCGCACCGCTTCTCGCTGTAGACGATCGCGACACGGTCGGTGGAGTTCTGCGGGTCCCGCGCGCTTCCGACGCTGTAGCACAGGCCGTCCGCGGGGTTTTCGAGGACGATCGGGCCGTACTCCGACGTGTAGAAGAAAAGCCCCTCGGCCGCTTGGGCGCTGAGCGGGAAGCCGATGCAGAGAACGGCGGCGGCACCGGCGGTGACCAGCGTCCTTCCGAGACTCTTCACGGGAACCTCTTTCGGTGGGAGTGAGGGGAGAGACAGGGAGAGAGGAGGGGAGGGAGGGGGAGGGAGGCGCTGAGCGGTGGAGCGGGGGCAGTCTGGCCACCTCGTTACGCGCGTATGCGTCGCCTCACTCGAACGGCCGCTGCGGAAACGTTTCTCTGTCACTCGTCCGTGGGGCGGCCGAGGGTACGATCGGCCGCCCCACCACACGTTCTCACCGCTCAGACCGCGGGGGCCGCCGACGCCGGAGGAGCGAGCTGGTCCGCGAGCCAGGTGGGGACTCCGCCGAGCAGTCTGAACAGACGGCCGGCCTCCGCGCGAAGACGGGTCGCCTCCGGTTCCGGTTCCGCGTCGGCCAGGGCCGCGAGGGCCGGGGCCGTGCCCACCAGGTAGCCCAACTCCTCCCGGATACGCAGGGACTCGCCGAAGCCGTGCCGTGCCTCCGCCAACTCCCCCTCGCGCAGGGCCAGCCCGGCCAGATGGCGCCAGGTGAAGGAGAGCAGAAGCGTCTCGCCGTGCGCGGTGGCCGCGGCATGGGCGCGGCGGTAGGCGGCGCGGGCCGACTGCGGGGAGTCCGAGAGGTGTTCGGCGACCAGACCGCGCCGGAAGTCGAGCAGGGCGCGCCCGGGAGCCGTCGGATCCAGCAGCGCCGCCGCCCGCCCCAGCGCCGACCGCGCCTCGTCCGCGCGGTCGCGTACACCGAGGACGGTCGAGGCGTAGGCGAGATGACCGCGTTCGCACGCGGCGGCGCCCCGTTCGTCGTCCTCGCGTGCCGTGGCCTCCGCCGCGCGGAGCGCGTCCTCGGCCTCCGGCCAGCCACCGCCCGTGAACAGACAGCGCTCCACGAGCAGCGCGGCCCGCTGGAGTGTCCGGGCGGGGACGGAGCTGTGCGGTGCGAGCAGGGCCGCTGCGTCGGTCCAACAGCCGCGCGAGCGCAGCCGCCATACCGCGGTCTGGAGAGGGTCGTCACCAGCGGTGGTTCCGGAACCAGACATGGCGGTATGCGCCACATTGCCCTCCCCGAGCGCGCCATTGTGCTGTTGAGTGTGGACGCATCTCAGCATGGATCGGCACGCCGGGCCAATAGGGCAGGTGAAAAATTTCACAATCGCTTGGTCATCGGCGGTGGTGGTGAGGCGCGGGCGACGGGGGTGTCCCGGGGTGCCGACCGGGGCGGGCGGGATCGCCGGGAGGGCTCTCACCTGGGGCGACTCATATGGAGCGAGGCACGGTGGGGCCCCGGAGCCCGACCTCGCGGCGCGAGCGGATCTTCCGCTGACCGTTCCGGGTGATGGCGGTCAACCTCCGTCTCCCTGGCACCCGGTGACGTCTTGATGACAAGGCGATGACAGGAGCGCGGTCTCAGCTCATCCGAAGCGCCTGTCTCAGCTCATCCGAAGCGCCAGGAAGAAGTCCAGCTTGTCCTCCAGGCGTGCCAGGTCACGGCCCGTCAGCTGTTCGATCCTGCCCACCCGATAACGCAGCGTGTTGACATGCAGATGCAGCCGGGCCGCACACCGGGTCCAGGAGCCGTCGCAGTCGAGGAACGCCTCCAGCGTGGGGATCAGCTCCGCGCGATGGCGCCGGTCGTAGTCGCGCAGCGGGTCGAGCAGGCGCGCGGTGAAGGCACGCCGTACGTCGTCCGGGACGAACGGCAACAGCAGTACGTGCGAGGCCAGTTCATGGTGGCCCGCCGCGCAGACCCGGCCCGGTCTGGCCGCCGCCACGCGACGGGCGTGGCGGGCCTCCTCCAGCGCGCCGCGCAGCCCCTCCGCCGAGTGCACCGCCGCGCTCACGCCCAGCGTCAGCCGGCCGTCGTCCGCGAGCCCCGCGGACAGCGGGTTCCGAACGGCGGCCAGCAGCGCGTCCGCGTGGATGCCGGGGTCCGCCGCGGGGGTGTCCAGGGGCTTCTCCGCCCCGGAACCGGCGCCCGGCGCCTCCCCGCCCGCTTCCGGGACGGCCGAGGGATCCAGGGACACCGCCGGCAGCGGCACCAGCGCGATCGCCTCATCACCCGTATGGGCTACCGCGATCCGGTCGGAGGCGTCCGCTCCCGCCCCGGCTCCGGTGCCCGCCCCCGTCCACGCGGGGTCGACAAGGATCTCCTCCAGCAGCGACTGGGCCACCGGACCGCCCTCGATCAGCGCCGCGCCCGCGCCGGCCGTACCACCCGTACCACCCGTACCTGCCGTACCACCCGTACCGCCCGCGCCCTCCGTGCCGTTCCCGGCGGCGCCCGTACCGTTCTGTGCCCACTCCACCCGGGCCACCACGACCTGCCAGTGCGGCGCCGTGCCCAGCCCCGGCAGCAGCACCGGAGCGGCCACGCGCAGCCGGGCGGCGATCTCGGCCGGGGCGGCGCCCGTCTGCACCAGCTCCAGGACCTCCTGGGCCAGTCGGCGTCGTACCGTACGGGCCGCGTCGCGCCGGTCGCGTTCCACCGCGATCAGCTGCGTCACGCCCTGGAGCAGGTCGAGCCGGGCCGCGGGCCAGTCTCCCGCGTCCGCCTCGACCGCGAGCAGCCAGTCGGAGAGCACGGTCTCGCGCACATCCCGGAAGGCGGTGGGGGTGGTTCCACGCCCCGCGTTGCGTACGGGGAAGAGGGAGTATGCCGTTCCGTCGACGGTCGTTCGAAAGGGGCTGTGGCGGCCCGCGCGGGTCGCGGCAAGGTGCTCGCCGGCCAGTACGACGGCCCTCGCCGGTGGCAGCGGGGCACCGGCGCCCGCGATCAGCCGCCCGGTGGGGGAGAGCACCCAGGCCCGCAGATCGAGGTCGGAGCCGAGGAGGTCGAGGACCACCTCGGGACCGCCGCCCGCCGGGCCCGAGGTCATCAGCCTGCGGTGCCGGTCGACCACCGCCGCCAGATCCCCGGCGCGCTCGCCGGACACCTGGCGCACCACATACTCCGTGATCGTCGCGAACGCCACGTCCTCGTTCACCGCGAAGAGCGGCAGCCGGTGCTGCTCACACGCCGTGACCAGATCCTTCGGGACAGCGCCCAACTCCGCCTCGCCCGCGGCGAGCCCGGCGACCCCGGCGCTCGCCAGGATGCGTACGAACGGTTCCGAGTCCTCGGCGGAGTGCCGCCAGGCGAGGCCGGTGAGGACCAGCTCTCCGCCCGACAGATAGCGGCTCGGGTCCCGCAGGTCGGTGGTCATCACCCCGCGGACCGTCCGGTCCAGCTCCTCCTCGCCGCCGAGCAGTCGCAGGCCCAGCGCGTCGGTTTCCAGCAGTGCGCGCAGCCGCATCTCGTCGCCGCCGATCTCTGATCTCGTCCCTTCGCACCGTGCGTTTCGGTACGAAGACCTTTTGGTTACCGGGCATTCGCCTTTCGTTCGAATCTACAAGACTCGGAAGGCGACCAGCCAATTCCTTCATGGTTTCGGTGACTGCACCAGGCGGAAGCGCTGCTTGTGTACTTGTGAGACCGGCCGTCCCCGGAGCCCAGCGATCACCAGCGATCACAGCGATCACAGCGATCACCACGATCACAGCGATCACCGAGACGATCAAGAAGAGAGCCGCATATGGACTTCCTTCGCCCCGCCGGCTGGGAGGAGGCGCTCGCCGCCAAGGCCGAGCACCCCAAGGCCGTACCCATCGCGGGTGGTACGGACGTCATGGTCGAGATCAACTTCGATCACCGGCGGCCGGAGTATCTGCTCGATCTCAACCGGATCGACGAGCTGCGCGACTGGGTGGTCGGCGAGGAGAACGTCCAGCTGGGCGCCTCCGTCCCGTACACCCACATCATGGAACACCTGCGGACGGAGCTGCCGGGCCTCGCGCTCGCCTCGCACACCGTCGCCTCGCCGCAGATACGCAACCGCGGGGGTGTCGGGGGCAACCTCGGCACCGCCTCCCCGGCCGGTGACGCGCATCCGGCGCTGCTCGCCGCGGGCGCCGAGGTCGAGGTCGAGTCGGTACGCGGCTCACGCCGTATCCCGATCGACGCGTTCTACACCGGCGTGAAGCGCAACGCCCTCGAACCCGACGAGCTGATCAAGTGGGTGCACATCAAGAAGGCGGCCGGGCCGCAGCAGTACTCCAAGGTCGGCACCCGCAACGCGATGGTCATCGCGGTCTGCGCGTTCGGGCTTGCCCTGCATCCCGAGACCCGGACCGTACGGACCGGCATCGGCTCGGCGGCGCCCACCCCCATCCGGGCGCGGGACGCGGAAACGTTTCTGAACGCGGCGCTCGACGAGGGCGGCTTCTGGGACAACGGAAAGATCATCACACCGTCCGTCGCCAAGCGGTTCGCGGATCTCGTCGCGGGCGCCTGCAACCCCATCGACGATGTGCGCGGTACCGCGAAGTACCGCCGTCACGCGGTCGGCATCCTGGCCCGCCGCCAGCTCGGCTGGACCTGGGAGCAGTACCGCGCGGACGGTGGCGGCACCGGCCGGACCCTCGAAGGAGCTGCCTGACCATGCGTGTCAATGTCACGGTCAACGGCCGCGCGCAGGAAGTCGACGACGTCTGGGAGGGCGAGAGCCTGCTCTACGTACTGCGCGAGCGCATGGGCCTTCCGGGCTCCAAGAACGCCTGTGAGCAGGGTGAATGCGGCTCCTGTACGGTACGGCTCGATGGCGTCCCGGTCTGTTCCTGCCTGGTGGCGGCCGGCCAGGCCGAAGGCCGCGAGGTCATCACCGTCGAGGGGCTCGCGGAGTACACCGGGCACGGCGGCGAGTCGGGCGAACTCTCCCCGATCCAGCAGGCGTTCATCGACGCGGGCGCCATACAGTGCGGCTTCTGCACGCCGGGCCTGCTGGTCGCGGCCGACGAGATGCTGGAGCGCAACCCCTCCCCGAGCGACGCGGACATCCGGGAGGCGCTGTCGGGCAACCTCTGCCGCTGCACCGGCTACGAGAAGATACTCGACGCGGTCCGCCTCGCGGCCGCCCGTCAGGGAGAGGCGGTCTGAGCATGGCCACGACCGACACACCCTCCGGCCGCGGAGCTTCCCTCGGCCGCGGACCCCTGCCCGGCCGCGGCGCCTCCTCCGGCGCCGGGGCTCCCATCGGGGCTCCCACCACCCTCAGCCAGGGCACGGGGACCAGGGGCGGCATAGGCGAGTCGACGCTCCGTCCCGACGGCATACTCAAGGTCACCGGCGAATTCGCGTACTCCTCCGACATGTGGCACGAAGACATGTTGTGGGGACACACATTGCGCTCCACCGTGGCGCACGCCGAGATCAGGTCGATCGACACCGCCGAGGCGCTCGCGACCCCCGGTGTCTACGCCGTACTGACCTATGACGATCTCCCGACGGCCGTCAAGAACTACGGTCTGGAGATCCAGGACACCCCCGTCCTCGCCCATGGCAGGGTCCGGCACCACGGCGAGCCGGTCGCCCTGGTGGCCGCCGACCACCCGGAGACCGCCCGTCGCGCCGCCGCCAAGATACGCATCGACTACGCCGAACTGCCGGTCGTCACCGACGAGGCGTCCGCGACCGCTCCCGGCGCCCCGCTGATCCACGAGAACCGCGACGACCACCACATCGGACATGTCCCGCACCCGAACATCGTCCACCGCCAGCCGATCGTCCGCGGCGACGCCGACGCGGCGGCGGCGCGCGCCGATGTGATCGTCTCGGGCGACTATGTCTTCGGCATGCAGGACCAGGCGTTCCTCGGCCCCGAGTCCGGTCTCGCGGTGCCCGCCGAGGACGGCGGCGTCGATCTGTATGTCGCCACCCAGTGGCTCCACTCCGATCTGCGCCAGATCGCCCCCGTGCTCGGCCTGCCCGAGGACAAGGTCCGGATGACGCTCTCCGGCGTCGGCGGCGCCTTCGGCGGCCGGGAAGACCTCTCCATGCAGATCCACGCCTGTCTGCTGGCGCTGCGCACCGGCAAACCGGTGAAGATCGTCTACAACCGGTTCGAGTCCTTCTTCGGCCATGTGCACCGGCACCCCGCGAAGCTCTGGTACGAACACGGCGCGACCCGCGACGGCAAGATCACCCATATGAAGTGCCGGATCGTGCTGGACGGCGGCGCGTACGCCTCCGCCTCCCCCGCCGTCGTCGGCAACGCCTCCTCCCTCTCCGTCGGCCCGTACGTCGTCGAGGACGTCGACATCGAGGCGATCGCGCTCTACACCAACAACCCGCCCTGCGGCGCGATGCGCGGCTTCGGCGCGGTCCAGGCCTGCTTCGCCTACGAGGCGCAGATGGACAAGTTGGCGGCGGCGCTGGACATGGATCCGGTGGAGTTCCGCCGGCTCAACGCCATGGAGCAGGGCACGCTGCTGCCGACCGGACAGCGCGTCGACTCCCCGGCGCCCGTCGCCGAACTGCTGCGCCGCGTCAAGGCAAGACCGCTCCCGCCCGAACAGCAGTGGCTCGTGGCCGGCGAGGCGGCCGACGTACGGGCACTGCCCGGCGGGCTCTCCAACACCACCCATGGCGAAGGGGTCGTACGGGGTGTGGGCTATGCGGTCGGCATCAAGAACGTCGGCTTCTCCGAGGGCTTCGACGACTACTCCACCGCGCGCGTACGGCTCGAAGTGATCAACGGGGTGCCGGTGGCGGTCGTCCACACCGCGATGGCGGAGGTCGGCCAGGGCGGGGTGACCGTACACGCCCAGATCGCCCGTACCGAGCTGGGCGTCACGCAGGTCACCATCCAGCCGGCCGACACCCAGGTCGGTTCCGCGGGGTCCACCTCCGCGTCCCGTCAGACGTATGTCACGGGCGGAGCGGTGAAGCACGCCTGCGAGAAGGTCCGGGAGAAGGTCCTGGAGATCGGCCGGCGCACGTTCGGTACGTACCACCCGGCCTGGGCCACCGCCGAGTTGCTGCTCGAAGGCGGCAAGGTCGTCACCGACGGCGGCGAGGTCCTGGCCGATCTGGCGGACGTGCTGGCGGACGAGGTCGTGGATCTGGAGCTGGAGTGGCGCCACCGTCCCACCCAGCCCTTCGATCTCCGGACGGGACAGGGCAACGGCCATGTCCAGTACTCGTTCGCCGCGCACCGCGCGGTCGTCGAGGTCGACACCGAACTGGGCCTGGTCAAGGTCGTCGAGCTGGCCGTCGCCCAGGATGTCGGCAAGGCGCTCAACCCGCTCTCCGTCCTGGGCCAGATCCAGGGCGGCACCACCCAGGGTCTGGGGGTGGCGGTGATGGAGGAGATCATCGTCGATCCCGTGACCGCGAAGGTGCGCAACCCGTCCTTCACGGACTATCTGATCCCCACCATCCTCGATACGCCGACGATCCCCGTCGACGTACTCGAACTGGCCGATGAACACGCGCCGTACGGTCTGCGCGGCATCGGCGAGGCTCCGACCCTCTCGTCGACTCCCGCGGTCCTGGCGGCCATCAGGAACGCGACGGGTCTGGAGCTGAACAGGACGCCGGTACGCCCCGAGCACCTCACCGGCACAGGCACCGGCACAGGCACCGGCACAGGCACCGGCACCGGCACCTGAAGCATCTGATTCGTCTCGGGCCGTCCCCCGGGTCGTGCAGCCCCGCACCATCCCAAACCCCGCGGTTCCAGTCTTTACGCGGGTGCCCCTTTGAACCTTGGGAGCAGGCACACATGACCCATTCGTCAGTGGAGTCCAGGACCACCGCCGAGGACGCCGGCACAGACTCACGTCCCCCGGCCGGCAGGTCCTGGCCCGACCGGTACTTCCATATATCCCACCGCGGCTCGACCGTCGCGCGCGAAGTGCGCGGCGGCGTCACGACCTTCATGGCCATGGCGTACATCCTGCTGCTCAACCCGCTGATCCTCTCCGGCAAGGACGCGGCGGGCGACACGCTCGGTCAGCAGGCCCTGATCACCGCGACCGCCTTCGCCGCCGCCCTGACCACCCTGCTGATGGGCTTCGTCGGCAAGGTGCCCCTCGCGCTCGCCGCCGGGCTCTCCGTCTCCGGTGTGGTGGCCGGCCAGGTCGCGCCCGTGATGACATGGCCGCAGGCCATGGGCATGTGCGTGATGTACGGAGTGGTGATCTGCCTGCTGGTGATCACCGGCCTGCGGGAAATGATCATGAACGCCATCCCGCTCGCGCTGAAGCACGCGATCACCATGGGCATCGGCATGTTCATCGCGCTGATCGGGCTGGTGAAAGCGGGCTTCGTGCACGCCTCACAGGGCGGGGGCCCCGTCTCGCTCGGCCCGGCCGGTGAACTCGTCGGCTGGCCCGTCCTCATCTTCTGCGTCACCCTGCTGCTGATCTTCATGCTCCAGGCCCGCGAGGTGCCGGGCGCCATCCTGATCGGCATCGTCATCGGCACGGTCATCGCCGTCGTCCTCAACGCCACGGGCGGCATCAGCCCCAAGGCGTGGAACAGCGGTCCGCCGGAGCTGACCGGCGGCGCCGTCTCCATGCCCGACTTCTCGCTCTTCGGGAAGGTGGAGTTCGGCGGCTGGGGGCAGGTCGGCGCGATGACCGTCGGCATGATCGTCTTCACCCTCGTACTCGCGGGCTTCTTCGACGCGATGGCGACCGTCATCGGCGTCGGTACGGAAGCCGGGCTCGCCGACGGCAAGGGCCGCATGCCGGGCCTGTCCAAGGCGCTGTTCATCGACGGCGCGGGCGGTGCCATCGGCGGGGTCGCGGGCGGCTCGGGCCAGACCGTCTTCGTCGAGTCCGCGACGGGCGTCGGTGAGGGAGCGCGTACCGGCTTCGCCTCCGTCATCACCGGCCTCCTCTTCGCCGCCTGTCTCTTCTTCACCCCCCTCACCCAGATCGTCCCGGGCGAGGTCGCGGCGGCGGCCCTGGTCGTGATCGGCGCGATGATGACGCAGAACGCCCGGCATGTGGACTGGGGCGACCGCGCCGTCGCCGTCCCGGTCTTCCTGACCGTCGTCCTGATGCCGTTCACCTACTCCATCACCGCCGGGGTCGCGGCGGGCGTCATCTCGTACGTCGCGATCCGCGTCGCCCAGGGCAGGGCCCGGGAGATCGGGGCCCTGATGTGGGGCCTCACCGTGATCTTCGTGGTCTTCTACGCGCTCCACCCGATCGAAACCTGGCTGGGCGTCTCCTGACACATGAGACACGGGCCAGCCGGCCCGGCCCTGCCCATCCGCCCGCATCCACCAGACCTGAGGAGACCGACATGCTGGACATCGCCGAAGAGCTGAACCGGTGGGTCGAGCAGGGACGTGACTTCGCCGTCGCCACCGTCGTGGCGGTCACCGGCAGCGCGCCCCGCCGGCCGGGAGCCGCGCTCGCCGTCGACAGCGCGGGCACGGCGATCGGCTCCGTCTCGGGCGGCTGCGTGGAAGGGGCCGTGTACGAGCTGTGCCAACAGGCCCTCCAGGACGGCACCACCGTCCTGGAGCGGTTCGGCTACAGCGACGAGGACGCCTTCGCCGTGGGGCTGACCTGCGGCGGTGTCATCGACATCCTGGTGACGCCGGTACGGTCCGACGCCACGGGCAGCGCCCCGCGCGCGGTGTTCGCGGCGGCGCTGTCCACGGCCGCACGAGGGGAGGCGGCGGCGCTCGCCCGGATCACCGAAGGACCGGCCGCCCTCCGGGGCCGCGCCCTGCTGGTGCGCCCCGACGGATCGTACGAGGGCGGCCTCGGCGGCCACCCCCGGCTGGACCGTACGGCGGCGGCCGAGGCCCGCGCCCTGCTGGACGCGGGCCGTACCGGCACGGTCGCCCTGGGGGAGCGGGGAGTACGGTGCGGACAGCCGCTGACGCTCCTGGTCGAGTCGAGCGTGCCGCCCCCGCGCATGATCGTCTTCGGCGCCATCGACTTCGCCGCCGCGCTGGTGCGGGCCGGCGCGTTCCTGGGCTACCACGTGACCGTCTGCGACGCGCGCCCCGTCTTCGCCACCCGGGACCGCTTCCCGGACGCCGACGAGATCGTGGTCGACTGGCCGCACCGCTATCTGGCGTCGACGGCGGTCGACAGCCGTACGGTGCTCTGTGTCCTCACCCATGACGCCAAGTTCGATGTGCCCCTGCTGGAACTGGCACTCCGACTGCCCGTCGCCTTCGTCGGCGCGATGGGCTCCCGCCGTACCCACGAGGACCGCAACAGACGGCTGCGCGAGATCGGTGTCACCGAGCGCGAACTCGCCGCACTGCACTCGCCGATAGGGCTTGACCTCGGGGCCCGTACGCCCGAGGAGACCGCGCTGTCGATCGCCGCGGAGATCGTCGCGGTCCGGCGGGGCGGCAGCGGTGTCCCCCTGACGGGCGCCCACACCCCGATCCACCACGACGGACCGAGGCCGCGGGCGATCGGGTCGGTCGCCTGAGCGCCGCGCCGCGCCGGTCCGATCTGCGGACCTCCGGATATTCGGACCTCCGGATATTCGGTTGCCGCGCGGGCCCGGCCGCCTGTTTCATCGAAGGGCGCTCACCGCGCGCTCCTGACGAGTGATCCCAAGGGTGGTGTTGTATGCCTGTGGCCGGTCGGAACCGTTCTCCTGACCGAGGCAGTTCTCTCTCCGTGATGCCTGCGCGGATGTCCGCACGGGACCGCTGCCGCTGACACGCACGGCCGACAGGCATCGCCCGACCGGAGCGAACTCCCCTGGTACGAGACGGCGTTCATCCCCGACCGTCCGAGCGTCACACCAGGAGTCGTTCTCACGATGTCCCGCACTTCCCGCAACACCTCCCGCAACACCTCCAGACGCGCGCGTCCGGAGTCACGCACCGAGTCCTTCCGCTGCCTCCACTGCGGTCTCGACGTACCGATGACCGCGGCCGGCACCGGCCACCGCAACCACTGCCCGAACTGCCTGTGGAGCCGTCATGTCGACGACACCCCGGGCGACCGGGCCGCCGACTGCGGTGCCCGGATGGAGCCGCTCGCCATCTCCGTACGCGGGGACGGCGAATGGGTACTCGTCCACCGCTGCGTCCACTGCGATGTACTGCACGCCAACCGCACGGCGGGCGACGACAACGTCCTGCCGCTCACCCGGCTCGCCGTACGCCCCCTGGCGCAGCCGCCGTTCCCCCTGGAACGGCTCGGCTCGCTCTGAGCGAGAACGATCGCCGCTCCGGGCCGTATCCCCCACGGGATGCGGCCCGGGGCGGCGGCGTCCCACTGGTGGAAACCCTCCAAGATCGCCTGGGCATTACTGTCCCCGACGAGACGACCGCGGCTGCCCGGGCCGTCGCAGACTTGCGGGACGCGGTGCGCGTTCCGGCGGACGCCGTGCCCGCGTGCCACGACGACCCGAAGGGCCCGCACCCATGACCGAGCGCGTCATCACCCCACGCAGCCGCGGCTTCCTCTTCCTCGACTCCCATCCGGCGGGCTGCGCGCGCCTGGTGGAGGACATGTGGCGGGCCGTCCCCGCCCCGGCCGCCGCCCCGGACCGAGCGCCGGTCGCGCTCGTCATCGGATCCTCCGCGGGGTACGGGCTGGCCGCCACCGTCGCGGGACTGGCCAGGGCGGGCATCCGTGGCATCGGAGTCTGCTTCGAGAAGGCCCCCGGCCGGCTCACCGGAACGGCCGGCTGGTACCGCACGGCGGCCACCGCGGAACTCGCCCGCGACCGTGGCCGGGAGATGGTCTTCCTCAACGGTGACGCCTTCTCGGACGCCATGAAGGAGCGGGTCTGCGAACTCGTCCGGCAGCGTTTCGGCGGACGCCTGGACTACCTCGTCTACTCCGTGGCGGCCCCGCGCCGTACCGACCCCGACACCGGAGCCGGCTACGCCTCGGTCCTCAAACCCGTCGGTGAGGCACACCGCACCAGGACGCTCGTCTTCACCGACCGGGGCGCCCCCGAGGTGAAGGAAGTCGAGACCCCGCCGGCCGAGGGTGACGACATCGCCCAGACGGTCGCCGTGATGGGTGGCTCCGACTGGGAGCGGTGGATCGATCACCTCGCCGAACGCGAACTCCTCGCCCCCGGCTTCACCACCGCCGCACTGTCCTACATCGGCTCCCCCCTGACCGCGGCGATCTACCGGCAGGGCACCATCGGCGCCGCCAAGGCCCACCTCGAACAGACCGCTCGCACCCTCGACGTCCGTCTCGCCGAACTCGTCGGCGGGCGCGCGGTGACATCCGTGAACGGCGCCGCCGTCACTCAGTCCTCCACCGCCATCCCGGGCATCGCGCTCTACGTCGGGCTGCTGCGCGGTGTCCTCGGCGACACCATGTCGCCGCCGGTCGCTCAGCTCACCGAGCTGTGGGACCGGCTCACCGGGGTCCGTCCGCTCGACCTCGACGCGGAGGGTCGCGTACGTCTCGACACCTGGGAACTCGACCCGGGTGTGCAGGCCGCCGTCGCCGAGCGGTGGAACAGCGCCACCACCGACACGATCGGCGAACTGGCCGACCTCGACTGGTTCCACGCCGAGGTCCGGCGTCTCTACGGCTTCGCGGTGCCCGGTATCGACTACACCGTGCCCGTCGAGACCGATGTCCCCTGGCCCGGCAGCACCTCCTGACGCCTCTGGCGCTGCCGTACGCCCGCCACGACCGGGCCGTCCGACGGGAGCCCCTCACCCGGCGGCGTGGAGCCGTTCACCCCGAGGCGCGTCGTACCAGTTCCGTGCGCAGGACCACATGCTGCCAGGCCGCCGAGGTGTCGTTGATCGTCTCCAGCAGTACCCGGGCCATCGTGCGCCCCATCTCCTCCACCGGCTGGCGCACCGAGCTCAGTTGAGGGTCCGTGTGGCGGGCGAGAGGGGAGTCGTCGAAGCCCACCACCGCCACATCCTCCGGGACCCGGCGGCCCGCCGCCCGCAGGGTGTGCAGGGCGCCCACCGCCATCAGGTCGGAGGCGGCGAACACCGCGTCGAGGTCCGGGTGGAGGCGCAGCAGCTCCGCCATCGCGCGGCGCCCGCTCTCCTCGGTGAAGTCGCCGTGCGCGATCCAGGAGGGTGCGGGGCGGGTGGCGTGTTCCCGTACCGCCTCCTCGTAGCCGCGCAGGCGGCACTGCGCCACATACATGTCCAGCGGGCCGGTGATGGTGGCGATCGCCCGGCGCCCGGACGAGAACAGATGGCGAACGGCGGTCCGCGCGCCTCCCACATTGTCGGAGTCGACATACGACACCGGTTCCTCCCCGGACCTGCGTCCGCCGAGGACCGTCGGTATCTCCATCTCGGCCAGCAGATCGGGCAGCGGGTCGCTGTCGTGGACGGAGACCAGGAGGACGCCGTCGATCCGGCGGGCGCGCGCGTACTGGAGGAAGCGTTGGCGCTCCTTCTCGGTACGGACGAGGGTCAGCAGGAGCTGGAGCTCGGTGTCGGCGAGTCCGTCGCCCACACCGTGGACGATCTCGGAGAAGTACGGCTCGGCGAAGAAGCGTTTCTCGGTCTCGGGGATCACCAGGGCCACGGCGTCGGTACGGCTGCCCGCCAGGGCGCGGGCGGCCCGGTTGGGTATGTAGCCGAGCTGGGCGATGGCCTGCTCGACCAGATGCCGCGTGGTGTCCTTCACCCCCGGCGAGTTGTTGACGACGCGGGACACCGTGCCCCGGCCGACGCCCGCGAGCGCCGCGACCTCCTCCAGGGTGGGCTGACCCGTACGGCTCTTCGTCACCATCGTGCGACCTCCAGTCCGGGCCCGGGCCGCCGACGGGAGCGGGAAGCGAGCCTGCGCCCATCCAATCACCGGGGACGGGGTGGTGGTGCCGCCGATGCGGACCTCCCTGACATCAGTGTGTCGCCTCGGGGGAGTTGCGGGCCCCGGGGGAGTCGGGAGAGCCGAGGGGGCCGGGGGAGCCCGGGGAGCGGGGGGTGAGGGCCGCGACGATCAGGGCGAACGAGATCGCCCCCGGGTCGGGTGAGCCGAGACCCCGGACCCCGTGGGTACGGGCCCGGCCCAGGCGCGCGGCGATCCCGGCGGTCGCCTCCGCGGCCTCGCCCGCGGCTCGCGCGGCCTGTGCCCACGCGGCGGTGAACCCGGCCGTCGGCAACGCCGCCTCCAGCCGGTCGGCGAATGGCACCGCCGCGTCCACCAGCGTCTTGTCACCGGGCCGCGCTCCGCCGATCCGCAGCACCGTGTCCACGGCGGCCCGTACGGCACGGGTCAGCCGGGCGCCGTCGCGCTCGGCGGTACCGCCGTCGCGTCCGCTCGTACCTCCGCCGTGTCCGGCCGTACCCGCGTCGCGTCCGGCCGCGGTGCCGTCGTGGTCGCCGAGCACCGCGCCGAAGGACGTCAGCGCCGCGCCCCACAGCGCGCCGGACGTGCCGCCGGCCCGTTCCGACCAGGCCGCGCCGGCGTGCGCGAGCACCGTACCGGCGCCCGCGCCGAGGGCGACCGCCTCCCGCGCGGCGACCGCGGCGGCCTCGGCCCCGCGCCGCATCCCGATGCCGTGGTCGCCGTCGCCCGCCACGGCGTCGAGGTCCCCGAGCCGTGTCTCATGGGCCACCACGGTGTCGCGCACTGTCAGCAGGGCCTCGGCCAGCCGCGCCCCCAGGGCCCGCGAACGAGGGTCGCCAGGTACGACCAGTGGCATCCGGTGGGTGAGGGTCAGATCGTCGGTACGCGGCGGCCGGGGCGCTAGGACGCCCCGGCGGAAGGCGGGCGTGGCGGCCGGAGCCGTCCACAGCGCTTCCAGTTCGTCGTCGAGGAAGGTCAGGGTGAGGGAGAGGCCGGCCATCCCGAGGCTGGTGACCTGCTCGCCGACCACCGGCGCGACGACGGTCAGGCCCTCGGCGGCCAGCCGCTCGGCGACGCGGCGATGGACGACGTACAGCTCCTCGTACTTGGTCCCGCCCAGGCCGTTGAGCAGCAGCGCCACCCGGTCGGATCCGCCCACACCGGCGGCGGCCACCGCCCGCTCCGCCAGGATCCTGTCCACCAGGAGGTCGGCGGCCCCGTCGGCGGTGGGCAGGGGGAGCTCCGCGATCCCCGGTTCGCCGTGGATACCGAGGCCGACGCTCATCCGCCCGGCGGGGACGGTGAACAGCGGCCGGTCCGCGCCCGGCAGGGTGCAGCCGCCGAAGGCGAGGCCGAGCGAGCGGGTGGCGGCGTTGGCCCTGCGGCCGGCCCGTACGGCCGCGTCGATGCCGAGACCGGCCTCGGCCGCTCCACCGAGGATCTTCAGTACGGAGAAATCGCCCCCGATGCCCCGGCGCGGCGCGGTGTTGTCGGCCGGTCCCGACGCGATGTCGTCCGTGACCGTGAGGGTCCTGACCTCCATGCCTTCCGCGCGGAGCTGTTCGGCCGCCCGCCCGAAGTGCAGGATGTCCCCGGCGTAGTTGCCGAAGCCGAGGATCACACCGCCGCCGCTGTCGGCGGCCCGTGCCACCGAGCAGATCTGCGAGGCGGAGGGGGAGGCGAAGACATGGCCGCAGGCCGCGCCGTGCGCGAAGCCGGGACCGACCCAGCCGGCGAACGCGGGGTAGTGGCCGGTGCCGCCGCCGATGACGACGGCCACCCGGCCCGGCGGGGTGGCCGAGGCGCGGACGACGCCGCCGTGCAGCGCCCGGATCTCCTCGGCGTGGGCGGCGGCGAATCCCGCCAGGGCCTCGTCCGCGAAGGCGCCCGGGTCGTTCGTCAGCACGGTCACGGCCGGGCTCCCTCGGGCCAGTCCTGTGCGCTGTGGGACATCGTCGTCTCCGGGTCTGTCAGAGGTGGCCGGGGCCGGGACCGGGATGTGGATCATAGACCCTATAGGATCTATTCAGTTGGAGGCGCCCCGAAGCCCTCACCCGGCCGGCCCGGTGAGGCGACGACGGCGAGCTACGATGGCGAGCGAGATGAACGGGAACGAGAGCAGTGCCCTGGCCGCTCCGGCCGTCGGCCGGGCGCCGGTGGTGCCTCGCCGGTCCCTTCGCGACGGTGTGTATGACGCGATCCTGGAGAGGTTGCTCGACGGCTCGACCCCGCAAGGGAGTTCGCTCGGTATCGACTCCCTCGCCCGGGAGCTGGGGGTGTCCCCGACCCCGGTGCGCGAAGCGCTCGTCCAGCTCGAACACACCGGGCTGATCTCGCGGGTGGCGCTCAAGGGCTATCGCGTCGCCCCGCCGCTGTCGTCCACGCAACTGGCGGAGTTGTTCGACACCCGCGCGATCCTGGAGACCGCGGCCGCCGAGCGCGCGGTCGCCAGGGCCGACGACCTCCTGCCCGAGTTGCGGGCCGCGCACGCACAGCATGTGCTCCGCGCCCGTCGCGTACGGACGGCACGGGGTGCCCAGGACCGGCCGGCCGCCTTCTCCGGTCTGCGCGAGTGCTTCGCGGCGGACTGGGAGTTCCACCTCACGATCATCCGGGCCGCCGGCAACCGCTTCCTCCTCAGGACCGCCGAGTCCCTGAGCGCCCAGGTGCACCGGTCGCGGGGGACCGCCGGTCTCGGTACGACGGGCATCGCCTCGGCCGTGGACGAACACGCGGCGATCCTGGGGGCGTTCGAGTCCGGCGACCCCGAACGTCCGGTGGTCGCCATGCGCGAGCATCTGGCCGCGGCGGCGCGGCGCGTGTCCGCCGACGGCTGACCGCGGCAGGAACGCTGACGGACACCAACGAAGGCTGACGGACCGTCAATTCCTGTTTGGTCCGGTGGGGGAACTCTCACTATCATCCGGCGATGATCATAAGTAAATGGCCGGCAGCCGCCGTGTGCGGTCTGGTGGCCACCCTGGCCGTAGGGCTCTTCCCTCCCGCCGCTGCCGCCGCCGACGAACCTACCGGGAAACCGGCCCCGAAGGTCGATCTGGTCCTCGATGTCAGCGGCTCGATGCGGACCCGCGACATCGACGGCCAGTCCCGGATGACGGCGGCCAAACAAGCGTTCAACGAGGTGCTCGACGCGGTTCCGCAGGAAGTGGAGCTGGGCATCCGCACCCTCGGTGCCAACTACCCCGGCAAGGACACCAAGGTCGGCTGCAAGGACACCAAGCAGCTCTACCCGGTGGGCCCGCTGGACCGCACCGAGGCGAAGACCGCGGTCGCCACCCTCGCCCCCACCGGCTGGACACCCATCGGCCCCGCGCTTCTCGGCGCGGCCGAGGACCTGGCGGGCGACGGCGACGCCACCCGTCGTATCGTCCTCATCACCGACGGCGAGGACACCTGCGCCCCGCTCGACCCCTGCGAGGTCGCGCGTGAGATCGCGGCCAAGGGAATCCATCTCACCATCGACACCCTGGGCCTCGTCCCCGACGACAAGACCCGGCGGCAGCTGACCTGTATCGCCGAGGCCACCGGCGGCACCTTCACCTCCGTCCAGCACACCGACGAACTCTCCCGCCGTGTCACACAGTTGGTGGACCGCGCGGCCGACCCCGTCGTCACCCCGGTGGCCACCGAGGGCGCCGCGCGCTGCGCCGACGCCCCGCGGATCAAGCCCGGCCTGTACAGCGACCGCGAGAAGTTCGCCGAGCACCGCTGGTACCGCGTGGACGTGCTGCCCGGCCAGGAGCTGCGCGCCTCCGTCAGCATCGGCGCCGACCGCGCCGTCAACCCGGACTACGGCGTGCTGCTGCGCGCCGTGACCGTACACGGCAGGGAGATCGTCCGCGGCTCGGAAGCGGGCGACGGACGCACCGACGTGATCTCGTCGGGGCTGCGCTACCCGAAGCCGCCGCTCGACGACGAGGACGATACCGACGTGAAGCCGGCCGCCGAGACGGTCTGCCTCCAGGTCAGCAACGCCTTCTCCGCGCCCGCCTCCGTCAAGACCACCCCCGGCCTGCCCGTCGAGCTGACCGTCGACCTGGTCGACTCGCCCGACGAGCCCTCCGACCTCGCCGCGTTCGGTCTCGGCCGCGGCTGGTGGCTGCTCGGCACCCTGGCCCTGACCGGACTGGTCGCCGGACTGCTCTGGGGCTGGCTCTCGCGCCTGCGTGTCGTATGGAGGAGCAACTGATGCGTATCACCGGTATGTTCACGGGTTCCCTGCTGGCCGGTGTGCTGCTTCTCGGTACGGCGGGCAGCGCTGTCGCCGATGAGACGCCGACACCCACCGGCAGCTCGTCCGACAGCTCCGACGGCGCCGACAGCGCGGAGGCGCCGACCGAGGCGGGCACCTCGTTCCGTACGGCCACCGCGTTCCGGCCGGGCCAGCGGGCCACGGCGGACGGCTCCTCGGGCGACTACCTGTACTGGGTGTTCCCCGCGGACGCCGGGCAGCGCCCGACCGTCACCGCCAAGGTCACGCTCCCCGAGTCCGCCGCGGCCAGGAAGGGCGCGACGACCTGGCAGGTGGACGTCTACGACGGACTGCGCCGCCGCCAGCCGTGCGTGTACGGCGCCCAGACCAAGGCGCTCGCGGCCGACGCGCGCTCGGTCGAACTGCGCTGCACGCTGCGTACCGTACGGTCCTGGGCCGAGCCGTGGTCCAACGATCCGCTGCCGGGCAGCTACTACGTACGGCTGACCGTCCTGCACGCGCAGGAGGTGGACCTCGGGCTGCCGGTACAGGCGGAGATCGAGGCCGCCACGCCTGACAAGGGCGGGGCCTTCGCGGTCGGCGGTCAGCTGACCGTCCCGCTGACCCCGGGCCGTACCACCGTCGCGGCGGCCGACGACGGCGACGGGACCGGCGGCGACAGCGCTCCCGGCGACGGGGCGCGGCCGGCCGCCTCCGGCGTCGAGCCCGAGGACGGCTGGTCCTCCGGCTGGTGGACGGACCGCTGGATCTGGACCGCGGCCGGTGGTGTGCTCGGAGCGCTCGCGGGCATCGCCGGCTACACCCTCGCGCGCCCGTCCCGTCGTCCGGTGGGACCGGGGGGCCTCTGACACCCGAAGGACGAGCGCGTACGGCATGAGCGGACGGCGGTCCGGGGAGACCCGGGCCGCCGTCGGCGTACCGGCACCGCGGGCCGCGCCGTCAGACCGCCGTCGCGCCCTCGTACAGCTTGTCCAGGAAACGGTCCAGATTCGTCCGCGCCCTGGCCAGCCGCTCCTCCTGGGTGAGGGACTCCTCCAGCCGCCGCCCGAGGGACTTCTTCCTGCCCCGCACATAGAGGGGACACGCCAGGTCCGCGCACATGTACATACCGACGGAATTACCCTGCCGGCCCGCCACGCCGACCTTGGGCGCGGTCATCAGGTCTATCCCGGAGGCGGCGTGCGGGGTGACACAGATCGAGCAGATGCTCGACTTGAGGAAGCTCTTCCGCCCGGACGACGGTGCGCGCAACGTCACACCCACCCACACGCCCGCGCGCTCCGCCACGAGACAGCCGCGGTCGGGAGCCCCCGGATCGCGCCAGCCCAGAAAGTCGAGATCGGCCCAGGGCAGGTCGGACAGCTCCCGAGGGAGGTTCATTCTGCGGGCCTCGCCCTTGGAACAGTTGACGAACGATCCGCGGATCTCGTCCTCGGTGAGCGGCTTCATGGTCCGGAAGCTAACAAACCGGACGCGCGCGTGTCGCGGGGTTTTCCACCCGTACGGAGGACAACGCGTCGGAGGCCGACATCCCCTCAGAGGCCGACGTCCCGGGCGCGCAGGTCGTCGAAGTTCTCCCGGCGCACCAGTAGTCGCGATCTCCCCCCGGAGACCGCCACCACGGGCGGGCGTCCCGTCATGTTGTAGCCCGAGGCCATCGACACCTGGTACGCTCCGGCCGCGGGCACCGCCAGTATGTCCCCGGGCCTGATGTCCTCCGGCAGCTCCACGGACTCCGCGAGCACATCGCCCGCCTCGCAGTGCCGGCCGACGACCGTCGCCGCGCGCATCGGCGCGTCGGACGCGCGTCCCACCCGGCGGACCGTATAGCGCGCCCCGTACAGCGCGGGCCGCGGGTTGTCGCTCATCCCGCCGTCGACGGCGACGAAGACCCGGCCGGCGGTGCGTTTCACCGACAGCACGTGATAGAGGGCGATACCGGCCGGGGCGATGATCGAGCGGCCCGGTTCCACCGTCAGCCGCGGGACCGGCAGTCCGTGTTCGGCGCAGGCGCGCGCCAGCGTGCCGGTGATCAGCGCGCCGTACTCCGCGGGCGTCGGCGCCGGGTCGCCCGGCAGGTACGCCACCGCGAAACCGCCGCCCAGATCCAGTTCGGGCAGGGTCACCCCGTACCGGTCGCGGAGGGCCGCCAGGAACGCCACCAGCCGCCGTACCGCCTCGGCGTACGGGCCGGGCTCGGTGATCTGTGAGCCCAGATGGCAGTGCAGGCCCACGAGTTCGAGCCGGGACTGACTGAGGACGCGGGCGATCGTGTCCTCCGCGCTCCCGTCCGCGAGGGACAGCCCGAATTTCTGGCCGTCCGCGCCCGTACGGATCTTGGGGTGCGCGCCCGCCTCGATCCCGGGCAGTACGCGGACCATCACCTGCTGCGCGTCCGGTCCCTGGACCCGGGCCGCCAGCCGGGCCGTCTCGCAGGCCGAGTCGATGACGACACGGCCGACACCGAGGCGCAGCGCCGTGCCCAGGTCCTGCGGCGACTTGGCGTTGCCGTGCAGCACGATCCGGTCGGGCGGGAAGCCCCGTGTGGCGGCCAGCTCCAGTTCGCCCGCCGAGCAGACATCGAGGCCGAGGCCTTCCTGCTCCATCCAGTCGACGACGGCGCGGCACAGGAACGCCTTGGCGGCGTAGACGACCTCGGCGTCGGGCAGGGCCTGTCGCCAGGCCCGCGCACGGGCCCGTACCTCGTCCTCGTCCAGGACGTAGGCGGGGGTGCCGTAGCGATCGGCCAGCTCCGTGAGGCAGACCCCGGCCACCGCGATGTCACCACCGGGGGCGAGGACGGCGGACGCGGGCCACACCGTCGGGGTGTTCACCCCACTGGCCAGCAGCAGAGGTTCGGCGGTCATGCGGCCATCGCCTCCGGCATCTCCAGAGCGCGCCGGGCACAGGGCCCGGCCGGCGCGGGCTGCCCGCCGATGGCGGGTGCGGGCGCTGGGGCGGTCAGCTGCGGGTCCACGGTGACGAGGGCCGCGCCGAGCGGTTCGGCGAGCGCGCGCAGCGCGGGCTCCGCCAGCCTGATCCACGGCTGTCCCGCACCGAGGACGGCGATCAGCCGGGAAGCGCTGGTGAAGCCGATCGCGGTCCGCGCGCCGAGCGGCGTGCGCGCGAACCGCAGATGGTGGCCGCCGGCCGAGCCGAGCCGTACGGGTACGTACAGCGGCCTGGCCGTGCGGGGTTCGTCGGGGTCGGCGTCGGGGTCCGCGGCCGGCGCGGTGTCCGAACCGTCGCCCGCGTCCTCGGGTACGAGACGCTCCATGGTGTCCTCCCTGGGGAGTCGATCGCTGATCTGAGCCGTCGGGGCCGTCGATACGCTCCGACACCTGGAAGCTATGCCCCGGAGGGGGCGGGACGGCCGGGCCATAACGCGGCGTTGACCAGGGGAGACCTCATTTTGACGCGATCCTGGCAGCATGGCGGGGCGCATCGGGTCATGGCGGAGTGGATCCGCCCGGACAGTAACCAGTGCCGGGAGGGGACCTAGTCCGTCCGGCCCGTCATCGCGACCGTCACACCGAGCCCGATCATCGCGCAGCCGCCCGCGCCGCCGATCGCCGACAGCCGCCGCTCCGAGCGGGCGAACCAGGTGCGCGCCGCCGCCGCGCCCAGACCCCACAGGGTGTCCGTGACGAGGCCGATGGCGATGGGAACCAGCCCGAGCAGCAGCATCTGTACGGGTACGTGGCCCGCCGAGTGGTCCACGAACTGCGGCAGCACGGCCGCGAAGAACACCACACCCTTCGGGTTGGTGATGCCCACGACAAAACCGTCCCCGACGGTACGGAGATCACCCCGTGCCGGGCCCGCGGGCGCCGACATGGCCGAGGCGCGCATGTCCTTGCGGTGCCGGAACGCCTGCACCCCCAGGAACACCAGATAGGCCGCGCCCGCCAGCTTCACCGCGAGAAAGACGGTCACCGACCGCGCGACGAGCGCGCCGATCCCCAGCGCGACCGCCACCACCAGGGCGTACGAGCCGATCACATTGCCCAGCACCGTCGCCATCGCCGTGCGCCGGCCGTGCGCCAGCGCGCGGCCGATCACGAACAGCACGCTCGGCCCCGGGATCACGATCACCAGCAGGGACATCGCGGCGAACGCCAGGAGACGGTCCGTGGACACCATGTTCGTACCTCCAGCTACCTGTGCGGGCACAGTCTGACGCGCACGCCGGGCACGGTGCCAGGGCCGTGCGGTGGGTACACAGGCCCTAGGGCAGCAGGCCCGCCCGGCGCGCCGCCACCACCGACTCCAGCCGGGTGTGCGTGCCCAGCTTGCGCATCGCCGAGCGCAGATAGCCCTTCACCGTCTCCGGCCGCACCCCGAGCAGTTCGGCCGCCGCCGCGTTGGTCGCCCCGGACGCGACGCAGGTCAGGACGTCCACCTCGCGCGGCGCCAGCGCGACCGGGGCCGGACGCGGCGCGGTGCCCGTCGGCGCCGACCCGCCCATCGGGTCCGACGCGCCCGCCAGCCGACCGCAGACGCCGAGCAGTTCCGCACGCAACCGCGCGTCGAGGACGCGTGGCGCCAGCGCCCGCAGTTCACTGTGGGCCGCGCGGACCTCCTCCCAGGCCGCCGGGCCCGGCGCGGGCTCGCGGCTCACGGTGAGCAGCCGCCGTACCTCGTCCCGTACGACCAGCGCCTGTTCCACGTCCCGCGCGGCGGCCACCGCCGCGTCGAAGGTGCGCTCACCGATCGGCAGCGCGCTGCGCAGGGCGCCGTACAGCACCCCGCGCACCCTGCGCCGTACGACCACCGGCACCGCGAGTACCGAGCGCAGGCCCTCCGCCGCCACCGCCGCGTCGTACTCGTGGCTGATGTGGCGTGCCTCCCGGTAGTCGGTCACCGCGCACGGCCGGGACAGCGCGATGGACTTGCCGCCCAGACCGTTGCCGGAGGAGATCGCCAGGCCGCGCAGCGCACCCGTCGACGCGCCGTTCAGCTCGGCGATGTCCATCCGTCCCGCCTCGTGCAGCAGCCCGCCGAACGCCACCGGGAGCCCGGTCGTCCTGCGCAGCCGCAGCAGCGCGGCCCGCATCTCCACCGCCTCGACCGGTTCGGCCACGTCACTTCCTCCCGTCGCCACCGCCCATCACCCCCATCCGGGGGTGGTGAGACCCACGTCACTGATTACACGATGTCAGAGAGTGGTCCGGCAATGAGGAGGACACATGACGGCGAGCAGGCCGAGGGCGGCCGACGGTCCGACCGATCCCACCGACCCGACCGAGCGGTTCCGGGCGGCCCGGGACTTCCTCCTGGCGCACCGGGAGGACTACGCGACGGCGTACGCGGGCTTCGACTGGCCGTGTCCCGAGCGCTTCAACTGGGCGCTGGACTGGTTCGACCGGATCGCCGAGGGCGCCGACGGGCGGGGAAACGGCCGGGTCGCCCTGCATATCGTCGAGGAGGACGGCCGCCGTGTCCGCGTCACCTTCGCCGAGATGTCCGCCCGCTCCAGCCGCGTCGCCAACTGGCTCCGTGAGCGGGGCGTACGGGCCGAGGACCGCGTCGTCGTCATGCTCGGCAACCAGGTCGAGCTGTGGGAGACCGCGCTCGCCGCGATGAAGCTGCGGGCCGTCGTCATCCCCGCGACCCCGCTCCTCGGCCCCGTCGATCTGCGCGACCGGATCGAGCGCGGCCGGGCCGCGCAGGTGATCGTACGCGCCGAGGACACCGGGAAGTTCGCCGCGATCCCGGGCGACTTCACCAGGATCGTGGTGGGCGCCGGTCCGGAAGGCGCCCCCGAGGGCTGGCTCCCGTACGAGGACGCCTACGACCGGTCACCCGCCTTCGAGCCGGACGGCGCCACCCACGCGGACGATCCGCTGATGCTCTACTTCACCTCCGGTACGACCGCCCGCCCCAAGCTGGTCGAGCACACGCATGTCTCGTATCCGATCGGCCATCTCGCGACGATGTACTGGATCGGGCTCAAGCCGGGCGATGTCCATCTGAACATCGCCTCACCGGGCTGGGCCAAGCACGCCTGGTCGAACCTCTTCGCGCCCTGGAACGCCGAGGCGACCGTCTTCCTCCACAACTACACACGCTTCGACCCGGCCAGGCTGATGGCGGAGATGGACAGCGCGGGCGTCACCAGCTTCTGCGCCCCGCCCACGGTCTGGCGGATGCTGATCCAGGCCGATCTGTCCCAGCTGCGCACCCCGCCGCGCGAGGCCGTCGCGGCGGGCGAACCGCTCAACCCCGAGGTCATCGAGACCGTCAGGCGCGCGTGGGGCGTGACGATCAGGGACGGCTTCGGCCAGACGGAGACGGCCGTGCAGGTCGCCAATTCGCCGGGGCAGCCGCTCAAGTCCGGATCCATGGGACGGCCGACGCCCGGCTTCACGGTCGAACTGCTCGATCCGGTCACCGGAGCGCCCGGTGCGCGGGAGGGCGAGATCGCGCTCGATCTCTCCGCCCGTCCGGTCGGGCTGATGACGGGCTATCACGGCGACCCCGACCGTACGGCCGAGGCGATGGCCGGCGGCTACTACCGGACCGGCGACATCGGCGCGCGCGACGCCGACGGCTACATCACCTATATCGGCCGCAGCGACGATGTCTTCAAGGCGAGCGACTACAAGATCTCGCCGTTCGAGCTGGAGAGCGCGCTGCTGGAGCACGAGGCGGTCGCCGAGGCCGCGGTCGTCCCCGCGCCCGATCCCCTGCGGCTCGCCGTACCGAAGGCGTATGTCGTCCTCGCGGAGGGCTGGGAGCCGGGCCCCGACACGGCGAAGGTCATCTTCGCCCACTCACGGGCGGTCCTCGCGCCGTACAAGCGCGTGCGCCGGCTGGAGTTCGCCGAACTGCCCAAGACCGTGTCCGGGAAGATCCGCCGTATCGAACTGCGGGAGCGTACGGCCGAGGGCTCCGACGCCGAGTACGACGAGGGAGACCTGCGATGACGACGGGGACCCCCGCGCCGCTGAACTCGTACACCCATGGCACCGGCACGATCCCGCTGCTCGGTGACACGATCGGTGCCAACCTCGACCGGGCGGTCGCCGCCTTCCCCGACCGGGAGGCGCTGGTCGACGTACCCTCCCAACGGCGCTGGACGTACGCGGAGTTCGGCGCGGCGGTCGGTGAGCTGGCGCGGGCGCTGCTCGGGCGCGGTGTGGCGAAGGGCGACCGGGTCGGGATCTGGGCGGTCAACTGCCCCGAGTGGCTGCTCGTGCAGTACGCCACCGCCCGGATCGGCGCGATCATGGTGAACATCAACCCGGCCTATCGCGCGTATGAAGTGGAGTTCGTGCTCCGCCAGTCCGGGATCTCCGTGCTCGTCGCCTCCCTCGCCCACCGGACCAGCGACTACCGCGCCCTGGTCGAGGAGGTCCGCGCGCGCTGCCCCGAACTGCGCTCCGTGCACTACATCCGGGACCCGACCTGGCACGAACTCCTCGCCCACGCTGAGGATGTGACCCGGGATCAGCTCACGGCGCGCGAGGCCACACTGTCCTGCGACGACCCGATCAACATCCAGTACACCTCGGGCACCACCGGCTTCCCCAAGGGCGCCACCCTCTCCCACCACAACATCCTCAACAACGGCTATTTCGTTGGCGAGACGGTCGGCTACACGGAGCATGACCGGGTCTGTCTGCCGGTGCCGTTCTACCACTGCTTCGGCATGGTCATGGGCAATCTCGGCGCCACCTCCCACGGCGCGTGCGTGGTCATCCCGGCGCCCTCCTTCGAGGCGACGGCCACACTCCGCGCGGTCGAACGGGAGCGCTGCACCTCGCTGTACGGCGTCCCGACGATGTTCATCGCGGAGCTGAACCTCCCCGACTTCGCCTCGTACGATCTCTCCTCGCTGCGCACCGGCATCATGGCGGGCTCGCCCTGCCCGGTGGAGGTGATGAAACGGGTCGTCGCCGAGATGAACATGGCCGAGGTCTCCATCTGTTACGGCATGACCGAGACGTCCCCGGTCTCCACCCAGACCCGGCGCGACGACGATCTGGAACGCCGTACGGGCACGGTCGGCCGGGCTCTGCCGCATATCGAGGTCAAGGTGATCGACCCGGTCAGCGGGGTGACGCTGCCGCGCGGCACGGCGGGCGAGCTGTGCACCCGGGGCTACAGCGTGATGCTCGGCTACTGGAACGAGCCCGAGCGCACGGCCGAGGTCATCGACGCGGGCCGCTGGATGCATACCGGCGATCTGGCGGTGATACGGGAGGACGGCTACGCGCAGATCGTCGGCCGGATCAAGGACATGATCATCAGAGGTGGCGAGAATGTCTCGCCCCGGGAGATCGAGGAGTTCCTGTACGGCCATCCGGAGGTCGCGGACGTGCAGGTGGTCGGTGTCCCCGACGAGAAGTACGGGGAGGAGATCCTGGCCTGTGTCGTGCCGCGCGACCCCGCCGCTCCGCCGGCCCTGGAGGACATCGTGTCGTACTGCCGGGAACGGCTCGCGCACTACAAGATCCCGCGCCGGGTGGAGATCATGGCCGAGTTCCCGATGACGGTGAGCGGGAAGGTGCGGAAGATCGAGCTGCGCGAGCGGTTCTCGGGGCCTTCGGGGGCCTGACCGGTCATCGGGGTGTCACGCCCCGGACGAGATCAGCTCCTCCGCCGGGCCGTTGACGGGCTGGGGAGCGCCCGTGAGATCGAGGACGAAGAGCGGGAGACCGAGGTCGTCGGCGCGGGCACGGGCGTCGTCCGCGTACCCCGCGAGGGAGAAGTAGACGCTCGTCGTCGACGCGTTCATGCCGTTGAGCCAGAGGCATTCGACGGAGCGGAGGGACGCGGGGCCGGTGGTCGGGTCGACCTGCGCGATCACATCGGGTCCGCGCAGACCGACGCCCGGCGTCCTGGCGCCGGGCGTCCTGATACCGGTCTCCAACGGCTCCCCGGACTCGACGACGCTCTTGAAACCGAGCCAGCGCAGATAGAGCGCGGCCGTCGACACCGCGTCCCGCGCCGTACGGATCGTCACCGGGCGGAACCCGGGGCGCGGCGAGGCGGCGGTCCGGGGCAGCGGGATGTGCGAGGGCAGCTCGGGGGCCGGTTCCTCCGCCGCCACCGGCTCGGCTGTGACCGACTCGGCTGTGACCGCCCCGGGCCCGAAAGACCCGGGCACGAAGGACCCGGGCGGGAGCGGCTCGGCCGTGTCCGGCTCCACCGCGATCCGCAGCATCGCACCGCACGGGCAGCCCAGCTCCGGCCGCGGCCACTGGCCCTCGCGCGCACAGGCCGCACAACGGACCGTCACCCACTCGTCCGCCCAGGCGCGCCGGGTGACCGCCTCCACGCGGGCGTCCCCGGAGAGTGCCGGTGCCACCCCGGCCCCGCACACGCACGGATAGACCGACGCCGTCAACGTATGGCGGCTGCCGCACGACGGGCAGCACACCGAGACTCCCTCTCCCATCAACGCCCTCTCCCCATCGCGATCTCCCCTTCATCGTCCTCGAAAGGCGGGGGGTTGGGGAGTGGCTTCGCCCATCCCTTGACGTCGTACCGCCAGGACCTTAGATTGATTCCGTATAACAGAATAACTCTTCCGCATCACGGAATTAGTGCTCTCAGGTGGCGCGACAGAGCCCTGATCCGCCGGCCGAAGCAGGAGCACTTCATGCCTCGAATGACCGCTGCCCGAGCGGCAGTTGAGATCCTCAAGCGCGAAGGCGTCAGCAACGCGTTCGGTGTGCCGGGCGCCGCGATCAACCCCTTCTACGCCGCCCTCAAGGCGGCCGGCGGGGTTCATCACACGCTCGCCCGCCATGTCGAGGGCGCCTCGCACATGGCCGAGGGCTATACGCGTACGCACCCGGGCAACATCGGTGTCTGCGTGGGTACGTCCGGGCCCGCGGGCACGGACATGATCACCGGCCTGTACTCCGCGATCGGTGACTCCATTCCGATCCTCTGCGTCACCGGCCAGGCGCCGACCGCGGTGATCCACAAGGAGGACTTCCAGGCCGTCGACATCTCCTCGATCGCGCGGCCGGTCACCAAGGCCGCGACGACCGTCCTGGAGGCCGCGCAGGTCCCCGGCGTCTTCCAGCAGGCCTTCCACCTCATGCGCTCGGGACGCCCCGGGCCGGTCCTCATCGACCTGCCGCTCGATGTCCAGCTCACCGAGATCGAGTTCGACCCGGAGACCTATGAGCCGCTGCCGGTCTACCGGCCGGCCGCCACCCGCGCCCAGGTCGAGAAGGCCGTCAGGATGCTGAACGCGTCCGAGCGCCCGCTGATCGTCGCCGGCGGCGGCATCATCAACGCCGACGCCTCCGAGCTGCTGGTCGAGTTCGCCGAACTCACCGGCACTCCGGTCGTGCCGACCCTGATGGGCTGGGGCGCCATCGCCGACGACCACGCCCTGAACGCCGGCATGGTGGGGCTCCAGACCTCGCACCGCTATGGCAACGCCACATTCCTGGAGTCCGACTTCGTCCTCGGCATCGGCAACCGCTGGGCCAACCGCCACACCGGCAAGCTCGATGTCTACCGGCGCGGACGCACCTTCGTCCATGTCGACATCGAGCCCACCCAGATCGGCAAGATCTTCCCCCCGGACTACGGCATCGCCTCGGACGCCAAGGCCGCGCTCGCGCTCTTCGTCGAGGTGGCGAAGGAGCTGAAGGCCGCGGGCGAACTGCCGGACCGCGCCGACTGGGCGGCCTCGGCACAGGAGCGCAAGGCCACACTGCACCGGCGTACCCACTTCGACAACGTGCCGCTCAAGCCGCAACGCGTGTACGAGGAGATGAACCGCGCCTTCGGTCCCGAGACCCGGTACGTCACCACCATCGGCCTCTCGCAGATCGCCGGCGCGCAGATGCTGCATGTCTACAAGCCGCGCCACTGGATCAACTGCGGCCAGGCGGGCCCGCTCGGCTGGACCATCCCGGCCGCGCTGGGGGTGGCCACCGCCGACCCCGAGGCCACGGTCGTCGCGCTCTCCGGCGACTACGACTTCCAGTTCATGCTGGAAGAGCTGGCGGTCGGCGCGCAGCACCGCATCCCGTATGTGCATGTGCTGGTGAACAACTCGTATCTGGGTCTGATCCGCCAGGCACAGCGCAATTTCGACATCGACTTCCAGGTCAACCTGGAGTTCGAGAACCTCAACTCACCCGAGCTGGGCGTCTACGGCGTCGACCATGTGAAGGTCGCCGAGGGCCTGGGCTGCAAGGCGATCCGGGTCACCGAGCCCGACCAACTGCTGCCGGCCTTCGAGCAGGCCAAGAAGCTGGCCGCCGAGTTCCGTGTCCCCGTGATCGTCGAGGCGATCCTCGAACGCGTCACCAATATCGCGATGAGCGGCAGCGACATCGCGAGCGTGAACGAGTTCGAGGACCTCGCCACCGAGCCGTGGCACGCGCCCACGGAGATCCTGCCGCTGACCTGACCCTGACCCGGCGGCAGCGAGGGCCCCGTTCCGGAGCGATCCGGGGCGGGGTCCTCAGCCGCGTCCGCGGCCGGTTCTGTCCGCCCTGGGCGCCGGCACGCGAAAGAGCGTGGAGCACGGGAGTTGTCCGTACTCCACGCTGCGCGCGGGGCGTTGGGAAGGTGGGCGGCAGAAGAGAGGACCGCGGCGGCGGCGACGGGAGACAGACGTTCCTTCCCTCGGGTCGAGAAGGACCGACGTTCCCTTCACCACCGCACTGGCTCGCTCGCCGCCGCGGTCCTCTCGCTGCCCGTACCGCCGGCCACCCCTCATACGGGACCGGTGGTGCGGGACGACGCACGGGAGCTGACCTCCCGTCATCTCCCGTGCGTGGCTCGGTCGTTCACTGGTGGGTCCCGGGCGGCGGCGGCGCCTGGGCGCGACAGGACAGGTGTCAGCGCCACCGCTGCCCGGAGTTCGGGGGAGCCGGACTCAGATCTCGGTGCCGGACAGCCGCTCGACCGAGCGCAGCAGCGCGGAATGGTCGAGCCCGCCGTCGCCCTGCGCGCGCAGGGAGGCGACGAGTTGGGCGACGACGGCGCCCACGGGGAGCGCGGCGCCCACATTGCGGGCGGCGTCCGTGACGATGCCCATGTCCTTGTGGTGCAGATCGATCCGGAAGCCGGGCTTGAAGTCGCGGTTGAGGAAGTTGTCCTTCTTGCGGGTCAGCACGGTCGACCCGGCCAGCCCGCCGTTGAGGACGTCCAGCGCGGCGGCGAGGTCCACACCGGACCGCTCCAGGAAGACCACGGCCTCGGCGCACGCCTGGATGTTCACCGCCACGATCAGCTGGTTGGCGGCCTTCACCGTCTGCCCCGAGCCGTGCGGCCCGCACAGCACGATGGTCCTGCCGAGCGCGTCCAGCAGCGGCTTGGCCGCGTCGAAGTCGGCCTGTTCACCGCCGACCATGATGGAGAGGACCGCCTCGATGGCGCCGGCCTCGCCGCCGGAGACCGGGGCGTCCAGCACCCGAATGCCCTTCTCGGCCGCGTTCTTCGCCAGCTCCACCGATGTGCGCGGGGTGATGGACGACATGTCGATCAGCAGCGCGCCCCGCCGGGCGTTGGCGAGGATGCCGTCCTCGCCGTACGCGACGGCCTCGACCTGCGGGGAGGCGGGCACCATCGTGACGATCACATCGGCGTCCCGTACCGCCTCGGCGATCGAGCCCGCGGCCGTACCACCGGCCGCGGCCAGCCGGTCCAGCTTGTCCCGCTCCAGCGTGAAGCCGGTCACGGAGTAACCAGCCTTGATCAGATTCTCGGACATGGGGGAGCCCATGATGCCGAGACCGATCCACGCGATCGTGGGGAGATTACTCATCTGGGTGCCTCTTTCACTACCCGCGCACATCGCAACACGCGCGTGAATACGGTCAGTTGGCGAGCCGGCGGTCGGGGAACCAGGCCCTGTCGGGCCCGTCAGGCCCCGGCGAGCCAGTCGAAGGACTCGGCGCTCGGCCGGTCGCCCGGTTTGTACTCCAGCCCGACCCAGCCGGTGTATCCGGCCTTCCGCAGCCTGCCGAGGAGGTCTTCGAGCGGCAGCGATCCGGTGCCCGGCGCACCGCGGCCCGGGTTGTCGGCGATCTGTACGTGGCCGGTCCTGTCGGCGTACCGGTCGATGACCTCGTTCAGGTCCTCGCCGTTCATCGACAGGTGGTAGAGATCGAGCAGGAACGCGGCGTTGCCGAGACCGGTGGCGGCGTTCACCTTGTTCACGACCTCGATCGCGGAGGGAGCGCTCACCAGCGGGTAGAGGGGGGACTCCGGCTTGTTGAGCGCCTCGATCAGCAGGACGGCCCCGATCCGGTCGGCCGCGTGGGCCGCCTGTACGAGGTTCTCCAGGGCCAGTTCGTCCTGCTCCCGCGGATCGACACCCTCGACGCGGTTGCCGTACAGGGCGTTGAGGGCCTTGCACCCGGTCGTGGCGGCGAAGTCGGCCGCGACCTCGATATTGGCGACGAACCGGTCGGACTCCTCACCGGGCACCGAGAGCGCGCCGCGGTCCGGCCCCGGCAGCTGTCCGGCGTAGAAGTTCAGCCCCACCAGCTGGGTGCCCGCGTCGTCGAGCGCCTTCCCCAGGGCATCGAGCTCGGCCTGCGGCGGGGTGGGGGTGTCGGTCCAGGGCCACCACAGCTCGACCGCGCCGAAACCGGCCGCCGCCGCGGCCGCCGGGCGCTCAAGCAGCGGGAGCTCGGTGAAGAGGATGGACAGGTTCACATCGAAGCGCTGCTCGGTGCCGCGCCCGTTCGTGAGGAGAGGGGCCATGAGGAGTCAGGCGCTCCTTCCGTATCGCGGAAGTCATATTCTACTTGATGGAAGACTGCCTGGATGGCTCGGGGGCTGTCAAGGGGGGCTCCCGTAATTCGTCACGCGCACGCTTCGTTTCGACAAGGTGTCCGTGTGGGCCGGTGGGCGGGAGTGGGTCCGTTAAGGTCGTCACGGGAGTCGATGTTTTCTGGGGGCACAGTGCGATTGCGAGTGGAGTTCACGACCGAGCCCTTCGATCTGGACACGGCGCCCGCCCATGCGCTGGTGGCCCGCGAGGTCGTCGAGGGTGCCGAGCTGGACGCCGTGGATGTCGGCCCGTTCGGAAATACGGCGGAGGGCGGCGCGGACGCGGTGCTGGACGCGGTGGGCGTACTGCTGCGCCGGTCGCTGGCCGCCGGGGCGACCCGGGTCTCCCTCCAGGTCAATGTGGTCGAGGGCGGCCCGGTGACCGAGGGCGGCCGGGTGAACGGGGAAGAGGGGAACGGCTGATGGCCGAGCCGCTGGACCACCCGTTCGTCGCGGCGGTCAAGCCGCTGATCGATGCCATGGGCGGCGAGCTGATGGCCCCCGGCGAGGCCCAGCCCGACGATGTCGTACTCGCCTGGGAGGGCGAGGAAGTGCTCGCCGTACGGCTGCCCCAGTTGTCCGACTCGCTGGATCACATCCTGGCCGCGCTGGAACGGCGGCACGGCATGCCGCTCGCGGAACTGGACCGCAAGACCAAGCAGTCGGTCGTCCGGATACTTGAGGCGCGCGGTGCCTTCTCCGTCCGGCATGGTGTCGAGACGGTGGCGAGCGCCCTCGGTGTCAGCCGCTTCACCGTCTACAACTACCTGAACAGGGAAAACGCCCGCGAAAGCGCGCGCGGGGGCGCGACCAAGGGCGAGTAGGTCCGGGTGGGGCTTTCCGTATACGGGATTTCAACAAACTGTTGACGCGGTGTTGTCGAGGGCGTTAGCTATGCCAAGCCCGCCCAGCACAGCCACGGAGGCTCCCGTGACGTCGACACCGCAACCGGGTCTCACCCGGTTCAACACCTCACCCGACAGCGTGGCGCTGACCGCGCTGCACGAGGTGTGCGCCGGCCGGGCGTGGGGGACCAAGGTCCTCGCCCGGCGCCCGTTCGCCGATCTGAACGCTCTCCTCGCCGCCAGTGACACCGCGACATCCGAGCTGGACGACGCGGACCTGGCCGAGGCGCTGGCGGGACATCCGCCGATCGGCCGGCCGAAGCCGGGAGACCCGGCCTCCGCCCGTGAACAGCGCGGGATGGCCGGCGCCTCGGAGGAGCTGAAGGCCGAGATGCTCGAACTCAACCTCGCCTACCAGGAGCGGTTCGGACATGTCTTCCTGATCTGCGCCACCGGAGCCACCGGTGAGCGGATGCGCGACGCGCTGAAGAGCCGGATGGGCCACACACCGGAACGGGAGCGTGCGATCGTGCGCACCGAACTCGGCAAGATCAACCGGATCCGGCTGACCCGTCTCGTAGCGGAGGACGACGACTCATGAGCACCGCCACCACGGCCTCGGTGTCCACGCACATCCTGGACACCAGCATCGGACGCCCCGCCGAGGGCGTCGCCATCTCGCTTGCGGCCCGTGGCGGCCCCGGCGCGCGGTGGCAGGCGCTCGGCGGTTCGCGTACCGACGGAGACGGGCGCTGCAAGGACCTGCCGGACCTGCCGGTGGGCACGACACACGTACGTCTCGACTTCGAGACCGAGGCGTACTTCAACAGCGGGCGAGAAGCCGAGGCACAGCAGGACGCCCCCCGCGCAAGGGACAGCGGTGTGTTCTTCCCGGAGGTGGCGATCACCTTCGCCGTCACCCCGGGCGAGCACTATCACGTACCGCTGCTGCTCAACCCGTTCGGCTACTCCGTATACCGAGGGAGCTAGCGACATGACCGATCAGCCCCGCCCGAGCCGCCCGGTGATGCTCGGACAGAACCAGTACGGCAAGGCGGAGAACCGCGTCGTCAGGATCACGCGGGACGGCGACACCCACCACGTCAAGGACCTCAATGTCTCCATCGCGCTCTCCGGCGAGATGGAGGACGTCCACTATTCGGGCTCCAACGCGCATGTACTGCCGACCGACACCACCAAGAACACGGTCTACGCGTTCGCCAAGGAACACGGCGTCGAATCGGCCGAGCGGTTCGGTATCCATCTCGCCCGGCACTTCGTCACCAGCCAGGAGCCGATCCGGCAGGCGCGTATCCGGATCGAGGAGTACGCCTGGGAGCGCATCGGGATCTCGGACGGCGACTTCGGGCACGGCGGCGCGGACGGGGCCAAGCACTCCTTCGTCCGCAAGGGCCAGGAGACCCGGCTCACCCAGATCACCTTCGACGGTGAGCGCTGGCAGGTCATCTCCGGGCTGAAGGATCTGACCGTGATGAACTCGACGGACTCCGAATTCTGGGGTTACGTCAAGGACAAGTACACCACTCTCAAAGAGGCGTACGACCGCATTCTCGCCACCGAGGTGTCCGCCAGGTGGCGTTACGGCTGGTCGGGCGACGACACCCGCATGCCGGACTGGGAGCGGTGCTACGAGGAGGCCAGGAAGCATCTGCTCCGGGCCTTCGCCGAGACCTACTCGCTCTCCCTCCAGCAGACCCTTTACCAGATGGGTTCGAGGATCATCGACAGCTGTGGCGAGATCGACGAGATCCGGTTCTCGCTGCCGAACAAGCACCATTTCCTGGTGGATCTGGCGCCGTTCGGACTGAAGAACGACAACGAGGTCTACCTCGCGGCGGACCGGCCCTACGGGCTGATCGAGGCGACCGTCCTGCGGGACGGAACGGAGCCGCGGATCCCGGTCGATCTGACCAATCTCTGACCGATCTCTGACCCGTCGCCGGCCCGAACTCGGCCCGAACCCGGCCTGAACCCAAGAAGAGGAACCGCCATGGCTGCTTCGCGTATCGTCATCGAGAACTGCGCCATCGCGACGGTGGACGCGCACGACACCGAGTACACCTCGGGACATGTCGTCGTCGCGGACAACCGGATCGAGTCGGTCGGCGCGGGCCCGGCCCCGGCCCGCCCGGAGCACGAGCCCGAGAGCGTGGTCACCCGGATCGACGGCACCGGCCATCTCGTCACCCCCGGCCTGGTCAACACACACCACCACTTCTACCAGTGGCTCACCCGCGGACTCGCCACCGACCACAATCTGTTCAACTGGCTGGTCGCGCTGTATCCGACCTGGGCGCGGCTCGACGAGCCGATGGTCCGCGCCGCCGCGCAGGGCTCGCTGGCGATGATGGTCCGCGGCGGTGTCACCACCGCGATGGACCACCACTACGTCTATCCGCGCGGCACGGGCGACCTGTCCGGCGCGATCATCGGGGCCGCGGCGGAGATGGGCGTACGGTTCACCCTCGCCCGCGGCTCCATGGACCGCGGCACATCGGACGGCGGACTGCCCCCGGACTTCGCCGTCGAATCCCTCGACAGCGCGCTCGCCGCCACCGAGAAGACCATCGACAACCACCACGACGCCTCCTTCGACGCGATGACCCAGATCGCCGTGGCGCCGTGCTCGCCCTTCTCCGTCACCACCGAACTGCTCAAGCAGGGCGCCGAGTTGGCACGCCGCAGGGGCGTCAGGCTGCACACCCACGGCAGCGAGACGGTGGAGGAGGCACAGTTCTGCAAGGAGCTGTTCGGGATGGGGCCCACCGACTACTTCGAGTCGACCGGCTGGCTCGGCTCCGACGTATGGATGGCCCACTGCGTCCATATGAACGACTCCGACATCCAGGCCTTCGGCCGAACCGGCACGGGCGTCGCCCACTGCCCCTCGTCCAACGCCCGGCTCGCCGCCGGGATCGCACGGGTCCCCGACATGCTCAGGGCCGGTGTACCGGTCGGCCTCGGTGTCGACGGCACCGCCTCGAACGAGTCCGGCGAACTCCACACCGAACTGCGCAACGCGCTGCTCATCAACCGCCTCAGCGCCCACGGCGAGTCCGCGCTCAACGCCCGCCAGGCGCTGCGGCTCGGTACGTACGGCGGCGCCCAAGTCCTCGGCCGCGCCGACCAGATCGGCTCCATCGAGCCGGGGAAGCTCGCCGACCTCGTCGTGTGGAAGCTGGACACCCTCGCCCACGCCTCCATCGCGGACCCGGTGACCGCGCTGATCTTCGGCGCCGCCGCCCCTGTCACGCTCTCCCTCGTCAACGGCCGACCCGTGGTGGAGGGCGGTCATCTGACCACGGTGGACGAGGACACCATCGCCCGCCACACCCGGAGCGAGGCCCAGCGTCTCGCGCGGATCGTCGAACAGGGCTGATCCCGCCAGGACACAGTCCAGCGCCCCCTCCCGCGCACACTCCCGCACACACTTCAGGACATCCGGTCGCGGGGGACGGCCCACGACCGGAGGCCATGGACCCCAGCGGGGTCCCTGACAGCCGTGCCCGGGAGGTGTCGTACCGCACGCTGCCGGTACCTCACCTCCCGGGACGGTGACATGTGTCTCGTGCCCGCACGCGCAGACAGGTGTACCCACCTCGTAACACCTCCCTGACACCCGCGCCGCCGCCGGCGCGTAACCGACCGGAGGAACCGCCGTGCCGACCGAACCCCCAAGAGAGCCTGAGTCACCGCCAACCTCCATACGGGCCAGGGAGGTTGATGTCGATCCCCACCGGAAGCACCCGGTCGACGAAACGCTCCCGCCCGCCAGGATGTTCACCAGCGGTCTCCAGCATGTGGCCGCGATGTACGCGGGTGTGGTGGCCCCGCCCATGATCGTGGGGCCCGCGGTGGGCCTCGACCCCGAGGAGACCGCCTTCCTGATGGGCGCGAGCCTCTTCACCGCCGGAATCGCCACCCTGCTCCAGACCCTCGGCTTCTGGCGGATCGGCGCCCGGCTCCCCTTCGTCAACGGCGTCTCCTTCGCCGGTGTGACCCCGATGATCGCCATCGGCAAGGACCGGGGCGCCGACGCACTCCCCGTCATCTTCGGCGCGATCCTCGTCGCCAGTGTGCTGGGCTTTCTCCTCACCCCGTACTTCTCGAAGCTCGTCCGCTTCTTCCCGCCCGTCGTCACCGGCACCGTCATCACCCTGATCGGTGTCTCGCTGCTGCCGGTCGCCTTCAACTGGTCCCAGGGCGGCAACGCCACGGCCGGCGACTACGGTTCGACACGGAACATCGGGATGGCCGCCCTCACCCTGGTCATCGTGCTGGTGCTGCGGAAGCTGCTGCGCGGCTTCCTCCGGCAGATCGCGATCCTCATCGGTCTGGTCATCGGTACGGTCATCGCCGTGCCGATGGGCATGACCGGCTTCGACGCGATCAAGGACGCCGGTCTCGTCGGCTTCCCGACCCCCTTCCACTTCGGCGCCCCGCAGTTCGAGATCGCGGCCATCGTCTCCATGTGCCTCGTGATGCTCGTCTGTATGACGGAGTCCACGGCCGACATGCTCGCGCTGGGCAGAATCGTGGGCCGGCCCGCGGACGCGCGGACCATCGAGGGCGGGCTGCGCGCCGACACCCTCGGCAGCGCCATCAGCCCGCTGTTCAACGGCTTCATGTGCAGTGCCTTCGCGCAGAACATCGGTCTCGTCGCGATGACCAAGGTCCGCAGCCGCTTCGTCGTCGCCGCGGGCGGTGGGATTCTGGTGCTGCTCGGGCTCTGTCCCGTGCTGGCGTCCGTGATCGCGCTCGTACCGCTGCCCGTACTCGGCGGCGCGGGGATCGTCCTGTTCGGTTCCGTCGCCGCGAGCGGTATCCAGACCCTGGCCGCGGCAGCGCTGGAGAGGGGCGAGAACGCGCTGATCGTCGCGGCGGCCGTGGGCGTCGGGCTGATTCCGATCGCCGCGCCGGACTTCTACCATGCCTTCCCCGACGACCTGCTGGTGGTGCTCGACTCGGGCATAAGTACGGGGTGTGTGGTGGCCATCGTCCTCAACCTGGCCTTCAACCACCTGGGCACGAGCCGGAGTTCGCGGGAGGGTCGGGCGGAGGCGGACACCGAGCCGGACACGGAGCCGGACGCGGAAGCGGAGGTGGAGCCGGTGGCGCCGGCCCGGACCGCGACGTAGACAGGGACGGCGGGTACGGAGCCGGTGCACCCGGTTCCGTACCCGCCGCCGTGGACCGCCCCCGGTGTCCGGTCAGCGGGTGGCGAGGAATTCGAGCGTGTCGATCACGCGGTTCGAGAAGCCCCACTCGTTGTCGTACCACGCGACCACCTTGACGTGGCGGCCGTCGACGCGGGTGAGGGCCGAGTCGAAGATCGACGAAGCGGGATTGCCCGTGATGTCGGACGACACGAGCGGATCGTCCGAGTACTCCAGGATGCCGGCGAGCGGCCCCTCCGCCGCGGCGCGGTACGCCGCCAGCACATCGTCGCGTGTCACCTCGCGGGAGACGGTCGTGTTGAGTTCGACGATCGAGCCCACCGGCACCGGTACGCGGATCGAGTCGCCCGACAGCTTGCCGTTGAGGTTCGGCAGCACCAGACCGATCGCCTTGGCGGCGCCGGTCGTGGTCGGCACGATATTGACGCCGGCCGCCCGGGCGCGACGGGCGTCGCGGTGCGGACCGTCCTGGAGGTTCTGCTCCTGTGTGTAGGCGTGCACCGTCGTCATGAACCCGTGCTCGATACCGGCGAGTTCGTCGAGGACCGCGGCCAGCGGCGCGAGCGCGTTGGTGGTGCAGGAGGCGTTCGAGACGATCGTGTGCGCGGCGGGGTCGTAGGCGTCGGTGTTGACCCCGAACGCGAGTGTGACGTCGGCGCCGTCCGACGGCGCGCCGACGAGTACCTTCGTCGCGCCCGCGTCGAGGTGGGCGCGGGCGGCCTCGGCCGAGGTGAAGCGTCCGGTGGCCTCCAGGACGATGTCGACGCCGAGTTCGGCCCACGGCAGCCGCGCCGGTTCGCGTTCGGCCAGCACCGTGATCCGACGGCCGTCGACGACGAGGGTGTCCCCGTCGACGGTCACCGGGCGCCCGAGCCGGCCGGCCGTGCTGTCGTAGGCGAGCAGCCGGGCGAGAGCGGCGGGCTCCGTCAGATCGTTGACGGCGACGATCTCCAGGGCGCTGTCGCGCTCCAGCAGTGCGCGCAGCACATTGCGTCCGATGCGGCCGAATCCGTTGATGGCGATGCGAGTCATGAGTGATGTCCCTTCCCTTCGCCACCAGGCTCGCCCGCGACCCGTGCCGCTGACAGTGGCGGGATCGCCATGGTTCGAAAGGATCCCGTCACGCACCAGGATTCCGTCACGCGGCGCCGGGCGGGTCACTCGCCCCGGGTGAAGGTGCGCCGGTACTCGCTCGGTGTGGTGCCGAGAATGCGCTGGAAGTGCAGGCGCAGATTCGCGCCGGTGCCGAGCCCGACGTCGGCGGCGATCTGTTCGACGCCGCGCTCCGAGCGCTCCAGCAGTTCGCGGGCCAGGTCGATGCGGGCGCGCATCACCCACTGCATCGGCGTGTAGCCGGTCTCCTCGACGAAGCGCCGGGAGAACGTGCGCGGCGAGACCCCTGCCTGCCGCGCCAGTGTGTCGAGGGTGAGGTGCTCGCCGAGCCGGTGCAGCGCCCACTCGCGGGTGACGGCGAACCGCTCGCCGAGCGGCTCGGGGACGCTGCGCGGCACGTACTGGGCCTGGCCGCCGCTGCGGTAGGGGGCGGCGACCAGACGCCGGGCCGCGTGGTTGGACGCGGCCACTCCGAGATCGCCGCGCAGGATGTGCAGGCACAGGTCGATGCCGGAGGCGGCGCCGGCCGAGGTGAGCACGCTGCCCTCGTCGACGAACAGCACGTTCTCGTCGACCCGGACGAGCGGATGTCTGGCCATGAGTGCCCGCGTGTAGTGCCAGTGCGTCGTGGCGCGCCTGCCGTCGAGCAGCCCAGTGGCGGCGAGCGCGAAGGCGCCCGTCGAGATGGCGGCGAGCCGCGCGCCCCGGTCGTGGGCGGCGATCAGCGCGTCGACGACGGCCCGCGGCGGGTCGTCGCGGTCCGGGAACCGGTAGCCGGGGACGAAGACGATGTCGGCCCACGCGAGCGCGTCGAGGCCGTGGGCGACGTCGTAGGCGAGGCCGTCGCCGCCGGTCACGAGGCCGGGGGTCGCACCGCACACCCGCACCTCGTACGGCATGCTCGCGCGGGTCGTGAAAACCTGCGCGGGAATGCCGACATCGAGCGGCTTCGCACCCTCAAGGACAAGGACGGCGACGCGATACAGGCGGGAGGCTGGCACAGGAGGAGGTTACGTGGGGCAGGACGTCGGGCACCGTTGTCAGACCCCCGTGGCAGCATTCCGGCCATGGATCTCGTACAGGTATTCGCCGACCTCGACGCCCAGCCGTGGGCGGAGCTTGAGCACGCCTACGGCAGCGCCGACGACGTGCCCGAGACGTTGCGGGCGCTGGCGGGTGCGGACGAGGAGGCGGCCGAGGAGGCGTTGGGCGAGCTGTACGGCTGCATCCTCCACCAGGGGTCGGTGTACGAGGCGTCCGCGCGGGCCGTGCCGTATCTCGCCGGGCTGGCCGCCGCCGGGGTGCGCACCGACGAGCTGCTCGTCCTTCTCGGAGGGATAGCCGAGAGCGAGGCCGTGTACGACGGCACGCCGCCCGGCGAGTGCCAGGCCGCCGTGATCGGCCAACTGCCCCTGATGCTGCCGCTGGTCGACGCCGAGGACGGGGCGGTGCGGCAGGCGGCCGTCTGGGCGGCGGCGCGTACGGGGGCCGTGGAGCCCGTTCTTCCGGTGCTGCTGCGGCGCTGGGAGCGGGAGGAGGAGCCGCTCGTACGGGCCGAGCTGCTGGCAGGGGCGGTCCTGCTCGACCCCGCGGGCGCGGCGGTGGGCATGGTCACGGGGGCATTGGCGGCGGGGGAGCCCGGGGAGCTTCGGATCGCCGCGGTCCTCGGCACCCTGGACCTGGGGCTGCCCTGGACCGGGACACACCAACAGGCCGTGCTGTCCCTGCTGCCTGCCGACCAACTGGTCGCCGGCCGCTTCGATGCGGAGCGGACGGAACCGCTGCACCACATCGTCGAGGCCCTGCTGGACCGCGATACCCCCGCCGATCGCGAGGCGGCGTTCGCGCTGCTCGATTTCGCGCTGCGCGTCCCGGACGACGAGGTGCGCGCGGAGGCCCTGTGGGCGACGGAGCAGGCGTGTGTGTTCTCGCGGAGCGCGCCCGCCCGGCTCGCGAACCCGCTGATCGCGCTGTTGGACGACCCGGCGTCGGCGCGTCCGGCGCTCAGCGCCCTGGACAAGCTCGGACCGTACGCGCTCGCCGCGGCGCCCGCGCTGACGGCGCTCGCCTCCGGGGGCGGGGATGTCGCGGACCGGGGCGGGGACAGCGCGGACCGGGGCGGCGATGTCGCGGACCGCGCGCTCAAAGTCCTGGCGGTCGTGGACCCCGAGCGGGCGGCCCCGCTGCTCGCGCGTGATCTGGCCGAGCGCCCGGCGGCCCTCGGCGCCGCCTGCGGCTTCCCCCGCGAAGGCCACGACGGTCCGTTTCCGTACCACCCGGAGCTGCTGGACGCCGCCAGAGTCAGACTGACCGTGCCGGGGCTCGACGGGAACGAGCCGAACCGGCTCATCCGGCTGCTCGCCTCCTGGGGCGAGCGAGCCGCGCCCGCCTTCTCCGAACTGGCCGCGCTGCTCGGCCAGTTCCCCGCGTTCGTGCCCGCCGCGCTGGCGGCTGTCGATCCGGGAAGGGCCGTCGTGCCGCTGGCGGAGGCCGCCGTCGCGGGGCCCGAGCCAGGCCGGTTCGCCGCCGCGCGTGCGCTCCACTCCCTCACCGGCGACCTCGAACCCCTGCTGACCGTCCTCGCCGCGGAGCTCGCGGCGGCCGACCTCCACCGCGTACGACAGGCCGCCCGCGCCACGGCCGATCTCGGCGAGGACGCCGCCGTGCTGGTGCCGCGTCTGCGGGCGGCGCTCGCTACGGACGACGATCGGGTGACGGCCCCACGGCTGGACGCGGACGTGGACATCGCCCTCGCCCTGTGGCGGCTGACCGGTGATCCGGGGGAGGCGCTGCCGGTGATCGCCGCCGTGCTGGAGGCGTCGGACAGCGAGTGGATGCGCTGGACAGCCGTCAACGCCGCCCGCGCCGCCGCCCGGCTCGGACCGGCCGCCGCGACGCTCCGTCCGGCCCTGGAACGGGGACTGGCCCACCCCGAACGGGCCCCGTCGATGGCGCTGGCCCTGCTCGCCACCGGAACGGCCACGCGGCACCGCGCGCGTCTCGCGGCCACGCTCCTGCGCTGCGCGGAACGCAACGCGGACCCGATGGGTGCACTCGAAGCGCTCGCGGCGCTCGGCCCCGAGTCTCTGACGGAGTCCGAACTCCACCGGCTGACCAGGCTGGCGGAACGGGACCACCGTGTATGGAGCACGGGCCTGGCCTCCGATGTCGTCTCCTCGGACGCGCGCTTCCAGGAGAGGGCCCGCGCACTGCTGCGGGCGCCCACCGCCTGACCGGATGAGGGTGGGCCGGCCGACCGCAGAGCCCCCCGGACCCTCGGGCGGCCGGCCCGGACCCTGGCCTACTCCCCGGGCCGCCAGTCGGGGCGGCGACCGCTCAGGCCGATCACCCGGTCCAGCAGCGGGGCGTCCTCGGGGACCCCGACCGGCGGCCCGAACACGCTGTCCGCGGCCGGGCCCGGGTCGTCGGCACCTCCCGAGTCGCCCGACCCGGCCGCCTGGGGCGGTGCCAGCACCGCGAGCGACGCCCGGAGCGACGCCTCGGCGGGGGCGTACGGCAGCCCCGTGCTCCGCGCCAGGTCCCAGCCGTGGATCTGTACTTCATTGAGGGCGACCAGCCCGGCCACCGCGCCCGGCAGATCGACACCACCGACCCGGGTGCCGCCCTCCCAGGCGGCGGGCGAACGCCAGGACTCGGCCAGTTCGTCCAACTGCCGGGGCAGCACCTCACGCCAGTCGTCGGGCAGTACGGGAAGGCCGGCGTCCGGCGGTGTGTCGGTCGTAGGCCCGGATTTCTTCGCCGCGGCGTCGCGGAACGCCACCGTCAGCCCGACGAGATGCGCCAGCACGTCCCGTACCGCGTAGTCGGGACAGGGCGTCGGGCCGGCGAGCTGATCATCCTTGATGCCGTCGAGCAACCGTGCCATCTCGTCGCACGCGGGGCCCAGGTCGAAGGGTTTCATCTCGGTATCTGTGTCCATATCGGGAAGACCGGCCCCGCCACCGAAACTCATCGCTCCGGAACACATCAACCGGGCCCGCGGTTACACCGTGTTGTCCCGGGCGAGAGACAACCTGTCTCGAAGGATGGTCAATCGTGGCTGAAAATAACCCTACGTATGTACGATCCAGTCGTTCCAGACCCCACTGCGACGCCGCGCGGGATCGAACCATTCCCTCAGACCGGAGCGAGCCCCGCATGTCCGTGCATACCCGTACTTCCGAGCCGACCGAGGCCGCCGTACAGCGGGCCGAGGAGGCGCGGGCGGCGCTGGAGACCTGGCACGCCGCGCGCCGGGCCGCCGTGACCGGCCCCGTGGGCAACTTGGCGCTGGTGGAGACCCGATGGCTGGAGCCCGGCGTGGACGCCGCCGAGGAGCAGGCCAGGATCGCGGTCCCGGACGGTGTGACCCTCACCACCGTGCGACGCGCCAACCTTCATACCGGCGAGCCGGAAGAGGCGCTGCGCTTCTGGGACGCGGACGCTCCGGCCATCCGGCATTTCTCGCATATCGCCTCATATTCGTTCCATCCGGACTGGGTGGTCGAGGCCACCTTCACCCCGGTATCCACCGACCGCCGGGTGCCGTTCGAGCACATTCGCGACAGCGGAGGCAGCCGCGAACTGGTTGTCCCCGGCGATATCCACGTCACACTGGACGGCGTGGACTACACACTGTCGGCCTTCGACGACGACGGGACACTCCTCCTGGTCTTCGGTGACCCGACGAACGGCGGCGACACCTACGGCGCCGGCCGCTTCCTGTTCGTCCCGCGCGAGGCCGACGGCGAAACGGTCGTCCTGGACTTCAACCGCGCGTTCGTGCCGCCGTGCGGATTCTCCGCTCAGTACAACTGTCCACTGCCGCCGCGGCAGAACCGGCTGCACCTGCCCGTCGAGGCGGGCGAGAAGCTTCCGGTCTTCCGCGACGGCTACACGGTCAACTGAGCACACCCAAGGCACACAGCCGGCACCCACCGCCCCACCCAGCGGCCCCGTCCGGCAGTCGATCAGGAGTAGAAGTGATGAGAAAGTCCGTACCGCTGCTCGGCGGCACCCTGGTGGTCACCCTGTCCCTCGCCCTCACCGCCTGCGGCTCCGGGACCGGCACGAACAGCAAATCGCCCGCCGGCTCATACGACAAGAACGCGACCATCGGGATCGGCTCGCTCTACGAACCGCAGAATCTGGACAACACCGGAGGCGGCGGCCAGGGCGTGACCGAGGCGCTCAACGGCAATGTCTACGAGGGGCTGTTCAAGCTCACCGACAGCGGCAAGGTCGAGAAGCAGCTCGCCAAGGACTACACCGTCAGCCCGGACGGCCTCACCTACACCTTCACCCTGCGCGACGGCGTGAAGTTCCACTCGGGCAAGGCGCTCACCTCCGCCGATGTGAAGCACAGCATCGAGAAGGTCCGGGCCGAGAACTCCCAGTCGGCGCGCAAGAGCAGCTTCGACATGGTCAAGTCGATCGCGACCCCGGACCCGGCCACCGTCGAGGTGACCCTGTCGTCCAAGTCGATCTCGTTCGTCTACAACCTCAGCTATGTGTGGGTGGTCAACTCCGCGGCCAAGGACCTCAAGACCTCGGAGGACGGCACCGGCCCCTACACCCTGGACAAGTGGACCCGGGGCTCCGCACTCAGCCTGGCGCGCTTCCCGGGGTACTGGGGTACGGCGGCGACCAACGCGAAGGTCGTCTTCCACTACTACAAGGACGCGACCGCCCTCAACAACGCGCTGCTCACCAACGCCGTGGACGTGGTGACCAGCGAGCAGAGCCCGGACGCCCTCGACCAGTTCAAGAACAACCCGAACTACAAGGTCAACGACGGCAACTCGACCACCAAGCTGCTGCTGGCCTTCAACGACCGCGTCAAGCCGTTCGACAACGTCAAGGTGCGCAAGGCCGTCAGCTCCGCGATCGACAACAAGAAGCTGCTCCAGTCGGTCTGGGGCGACCACGGCACACTGATCGGCTCGATGGTCCCGCCCACCGACCCCTGGTACGAGGACCTCACGAAGGTCAACCCGTACGACGTGACGCTCGCCAAGAAGCAGCTCGCCGAGGCCGGCTACCCCAAGGGCTTCAGCTTCACGCTCGACACCCCCAACTACGACCCGCACCCGACGGCCGCCACCTTCATCAAGTCGGAGCTGGCCAAGGTCGGTATCAAGGTCGACATCAATGTCATCACGCCGGACGAGTGGTACACCAAGGTCTACAAGAACCACGACTTCAGCGCGACGCTCCAGGAGCATGTCAACGACCGCGACATCGTCTGGTACGGCGACCCCGACTTCTACTGGGGCTATGACAACAAGCAGGTCACCGAGTGGGTGAAGCAGGCCGAGCAGTCGGACACCACCGACCGGCAGACCGCCCTGCTGAAGCAGGTCAACCGGCAGATCGCCGAGGACGCGGCGAGCGACTGGCTCTACCTCTACCCGCAGATCGTGGTGGCCAACACCAAGCTGTCGGGCTACCCGCTCAACGGCCTCAACTCGCAGTTCCACGCCTACGGCATCAAGAAGAGCTGACGTCTCACCCCGCCGTGCGGGCCCGGTCGCCACACCCTCCCCGGACCCGCACGGCGGAATTCCCGCTTCCGTCGATCGGTCCCCCTGCCTGATGATCTCCTACCTGCTGCGACGGCTGGTCTTCCTGGCCGGCTCACTGTTCCTGGCCAGCGTGGTGCTCTTCCTGCTGCTGCGGCTGCTCCCGGGCGACCCCGCGAACTCCCTGCTCTCGGTCGGCGCGAGCCCGGAGCAGATCGCCGCCGCCCGCCACGAGATCGGCTCGGACCGTCCCGTACCGGAACAATTCGTTCAGTGGCTCCGTCAACTGGCCACCTTCGATCTGGGGAACTCGTTCGTCAGCACTCTCCCGGTCGGCCCGGAGATCACCTCCCGGCTCGATGTCACCGTCCCGCTGACGCTGCTCTCCTTCCTGCTGGCCGTGGTGATCGCCGTCCCCGTCGGCTTCCTCGCGGCGCACCGGTCGGCCACCTGGTACGGGACGCTGATCAGCGGAGTCTCCCAACTGGGGATCGCCGTACCGGTCTTCTGGATCGGGATGATCCTCATCACCGTCTTCGCGCTGCGCCTCGGAGTGCTGCCCGCCGGAGGGTTTCCACAGGACGGCTGGGCGCGGCCGGGGGAGGCGCTGACCTCGCTGGCCCTGCCGGTGATCACCGTCGCGCTGGTGATGTCCGCCTCCCTCATCCGGTACGTACGGTCGGCCGCGCTGGATGTCCTCGGCAGCGACTATCTCCGTACCGCGAGGGCCCTGGGCTCGTCGTTCCACCGGGCGATGTGGCGGCACGGCATGCGTAACGGCGCCGTCCCGGTCGTCTCCGTCCTCGGGATCGAACTCGCCACCACCCTGCTGGGCGCGGTGGTGGTCGAGACGGTGTTCGCGCTGCCCGGCCTCGGCAGCCTGCTCGCCCAGGCCGTCGCCCAGCACGACTACCCCACGGTCCAGGGAGTCCTCTTCGTGAGCACCTTCGCGGTGCTCGTCATCGGATTCCTCAGCGACCTCGCGCAGCGGCTGATCGATCCCCGGCTGCGCGGTCGGCTGTCGGGAGGCACACGATGAGCGAGCGGACCGACCTGAACCCCGGCCCGGGAGCGGCGGACCCCGCCCCGGCGGCCACCCCCGCCGTCGAGAGCGCGACGGCGCCCCCGGTCACCCGACCCCGTCGCTCCCCGGCCCTGGTGAGCGGCTGCGTCCTGCTCGGGCTGATCGTCGTCACCGCGCTGGTCTCGCTGTTCTGGGTGCCGTACGCCCCCGAGGACACCACGGGCGGCCGGCTCACACCGCCCGGACTGCCGCATCTGCTCGGCACCGACAAGCTCGGCCGCGATCTGCTGACCCAGCTCATGGCGGGCGCGCGTATCGCACTGGAGGCAGGCCTCGGCGCGATCGCGATCGGGGCGGTGCTCGGTGTGTGCTTCGGTCTCGCCGCGGGCTTCGCCACCCGATGGCTCGACGACACCCTTTCCACCCTGCTCGATGTGCTGATCGCCTTCCCCACCCTGCTGCTGGCGATGCTGATGGTGGCGGCCCGCTCCGCCTCGCTCAGCTCCGCGATCCTCGCCATCGGGCTCGCGATGACGGCCGTGGTGGCCCGGCTGACCCGGATCCTGGTCAAACGGGTGCTGGCGCAGGACTACATCACGGCGGCGCGCACCTCGGGCACCTCCTGGCCCCGCGTGATCACCGGCCATGTGCTGCCCAATATCTGGCCCACCCTGGTGGTGAACCTCGCCCAGCAGTTCGGCCTCGCCGTCATGGCCGAGGCGAGCCTGTCGTTCCTCGGTCTCGGTGCCCCGCCGCCGAACGCGTCCTGGGGGCGCATGCTCCAGGAGGCGCAGGCGACCGTGTTCACCGCCCCCACCGGGGTCATCGCCCCCGGAGTACTGCTGGTCATGCTGGTCGTGGGCGTCAATCTGATCGCCGACGGACTGCGCGACACCCTCGACCCCACCCGGCGGAGGACCCGATGAACGCGCGCGATCCGCGGGTGCTCGACGTCAACGGACTGACGATCCGCACCGACCAGGGCCGGACCCTGGTCTCCGATCTGACCTTCTCGATCGACGCGGGCTCCCGGCTCGGGCTGGTCGGCGAGTCCGGCTCCGGCAAGTCACTCACCGCGCTCGCCGTGCTCGGCCTGCTGCCACCCGGTATGAACGCCTCGGGCAGCATCGTGCTGAGGACGGCCCCGGACGCACCGGGCACCGAAGTCGTCGGCGCGAGCGAGCGGCGGCTGACCGCTCTGCGCGGCCGGGCCGCCACCGTCGTCTTCCAGGAACCCCTCACCGCGCTCGACCCGCTGATGCGGATCGGCCGCCAGATCGCCGAACCGCTGCGCCGGTGGCGCGGGCTGCGCGGACCGGCGCTGCGCCGGGCGGTGGCGGAAGCCCTCGATCGGGTACGGCTCCCCGACCCCGAGCGGATCACCCGCGCCTATCCGCACGAGATCTCCGGCGGACAGCGTCAGCGGGTCGCGCTCGCCATGGCGCTGGCCTGTGAACCGGCCCTGCTGATCGCGGACGAGCCCACCACCGCCCTCGATGTCACGGTCCAGTCCGATGTGCTCGCGCTGCTGGACGGGCTGGTCGCCGAGCGGGACATGGCGCTGCTGTTCGTCAGTCATGACCTGGCGGTGGTCTCGTCCGTGACCGATCATGTCCTGGTGCTCAAGGACGGATCGGCCGTCGAGTCCGGCACTGTGGACGACATCGTGCGGCGCCCCCGGCACCCGTACACCCGAGACCTGGTGGACAGCGCCAGGCATCTCGAAAGCGCTCTGGAACGGATCGTCCGATGACCACCCCGATCCCGGCCACCCCGGCACCCACCCCGGACCACCGGGCCGCGGGCCCCTCGATCCTGGCCGCGCGGGACGCGGGGTTCGCCTACCGGGGCGCCCCTCCCGTACTGCACGGTGTCTCCCTCGACATCACCGCCGGCCGCAGCCTCGGACTGGTCGGCGAGTCCGGCGCGGGCAAGACCACGGTGCTGCGGCTGCTGCTCGGACTCACCCGCCCCACCGGCGGGCGGATCCTGTTCGACGGGGACGAACTCAGGCTCCGCGACCGCGAACAGATGCGCCGCTTCCGCCGGGGCGTGCAGAGCGTGTTCCAGGACCCGTACTCCTCGCTCGACCCCCGGCAGCGGGTCGGCGCCATCGTCGCGGAGCCGCTGCGCTCGCTCGGTCTGAGCCGGCCGGTGGCCCGTGGGGAGGAGGACCCCCGGGTGGCCGCCGCGCTGGAGGCGGTCGGCCTTCCCGCCGACGCCGCCCGCCGTTACCCGCACGAGTTCTCCGGCGGCCAGCGCCAGCGCATCGCCATCGCCAGGGCCACGGTGTGCGAGCCCCGGGTGCTGCTCGCCGACGAACCGGTCAGCGCGCTCGATGTCACCACCCGGGTCAGGATCGTCGATCTGCTCATCGAGTTGAAGGAGACGCGGGGGCTGACCATCGCGATGGTCTCGCACGACCTGTCGGTGGTGGCGGCGCTGTGCGAGCGGACGGCGGTGCTGGAGCACGGGCGGGTCGTGGAGCAGGGCGACACCGCGGCGGTTCTGGGCTCGCCCTCGCACCCCTACTCGCGCCGCCTGATCGCGAGCGTACCGAGGCTTCCGCCGGCCAGGACCCTTTGAGACCGCGACCGGGACCGGGGTCGCCGGGCACGCGGAAGCCCCCGGCGCCGTGCGGGGCACCGGGGGCCGTTCCTGCCCGGGGAGGCGTCAGCCGCGCAGCTGCTCGTACGCCGGGAGCGTGAGGAAGTCCGCGTAGTCGTCGTCCAGCGCGACCGTCAGCAGCAGATCATGGGCCTGCTGCCAGCGGCCGGCGGTGAAGGCCTCCTCGCCGATCTCGGCGCGGATCGCGGCGAGTTCGTCGGCGGCGAGGCCCCGGGCCAGCTCCGGGGTGGCGCGTACGGTGCGGCCGTCGTGGTCGAACTCGACACCCGCGTTGATCCACTGCCAGATCTGTGAACGCGAGATCTCCGCGGTCGCGGCGTCCTCCATCAGATGGAAGATCGCGACGGCGCCCATCCCGCGCAGCCACGCCTCGATATAGCGGATGCCGACCTGGACGGCGTTGCGCAGGCCCTCGTACGTGGGCCGCGCGTCGAGCGAGTCGATGGCGATCAGATCGCCCGCGGCGACGGAGACGTCCTCGCGCAGCCGGTCCTTCTGGTTCGGGCGGTCGCCGAGGACCGCGTCGAAGGAGGCCATCGCGATCGGGACCAGATCGGGGTGGGCGACCCAGGAGCCGTCGAAGCCGTCGTGCGCCTCGCGGTCCTTGTCGGCCTTGACCTTCTCGAAGGCGACCTTGTTGACCTCGGCGTCGTGCCGGGACGGGATGAAGGCGGCCATGCCGCCGATCGCGTGGGCGCCGCGCTTGTGGCAGGTGCGGACGAGCAGTTCGGTGTACGCGCGCATGAACGGCGCCGTCATCGTGACCGCGTTGCGGTCCGGCAGGACGAACTTGGCGCCGCCGTCACGGAAGTTCTTGACGATGGAGAAGAGATAGTCCCAGCGGCCCGCGTTCAGCCCGGAGGCATGGTCGCGCAGCTCGTAGAGGATCTCCTCCATCTCGTACGCGGCGGTGATCGTCTCGATCAGCACCGTCGCGCGGACGGTCCCCTGCTCGATGCCCAGATAGTCCTGCGCGAAGACGAAGACATCGTTCCAGAGACGGGCCTCCAGATGCGATTCCGTCTTCGGGAGGTAGAAGTAGGGGCCCTTGCCCAGCTCGATCAGGCGTTGGGCGTTGTGGAAGAAGTACAGCCCGAAGTCGACGAGCGCGCCGGGCACCTGCTCGCCGTTCCACTGGAGATGACGCTCCGCCAGATGCCAGCCGCGCGGGCGCATCACCACGGTCGCGAGTTCACCGGCGTCCTTGAGGGCGTACGACTTGCCGGAGCGCGGGTCGGTGAAGTCGATACGGCGCTGGTAGGCGTCGCTCAGATTGAGCTGACCGAGAATCACATTCTCCCAGGTGGGGGCGGAGGCGTCCTCGAAGTCGGCGAGCCAGATCCGGGCACCGGAGTTGAGCGCGTTGATGGTCATCTTCCGGTCGGTCGGACCGGTGATCTCCACTCGGCGGTCGTCCAGCGCGGCCGGCGACGGCGCGACCCGCCAGCTGTCGTCCTCACGGATCGCCGCGGTCTCCGGCAGGAAGTCCAGGCTGGAGGTACGGGCGATCTCGGCCCGGCGCTCGGCGCGGCGGGCGAGGAGCTCGTCACGGCGCGGGGTGAAACGCCGGTGCAGCTCCGCCACGAAGGTGAGGGCCGCGTCGGTGAGCACTTCGTCCTGGCGGGGCAGCGGTTCGGCGTCGACGACGGCCAGCGGGGAGGGCGCTGGTGCGGACATGAGCTGTCACTCCTTCACGGGCGGTGCCCGGGACCGCCGGCCGGCCCGGGACGGCACGGAGTGCCATGGCAGGGGGTACGGTCGCGGGCGCCGTTCGGGGGGTCGGGCGCTTCTGACCTGTGGATAATAGTTTCCTTATGGTGGAAGTTCAATGGTTTGTTGATATCGAGATTCTCCGGGTCGAGGGACCGTGGCGCCGAGTGCCACCGTCCTCACTCAAGGTGCGACAGATCTTCCTCCGTGTCGATGTCGTACGCCCGCGCGACATCCCCGCACTCCACCCGCACGATCTCGCTCTCATGCGCCCGCAGATACGCGCGCGCCCCGCGATCGCCCTCCGCGTCCGCCGCGATCTCCGCCCATCGGCGGGCGCCGAACAGCACGGGATGGCCGCGCGTCCCGTCGTACGAGGCCGCCACGAGCGAATCCGGCGTGCGGTACGCGCCCACCACCCGGGCCACCGCCGCCGCGCCGATCCCCGGCTGGTCCACCAGCAGGACGACCACCGCCGCCGCGTCCGTGTCCGCCAGCGAGGCGAGCCCCGCGCGCAGCGAGGACCCCATGCCCTCGGCCCACCGGGGATTGTCGACAAGTGCGCTGCCCGGCAGCGCGGCCCGGCTCCGTACCTCCTGGGCCGCCGCCCCCAGCACCACGCGCACCGGTCCGCAGCCCCCTTCGCGCAGCGCCCGCGCGCCGTGCTCGACCAGTGGCCGACCCCGATGCGTCAGCAACGCCTTGGGCCGCCCCCCGAGCCTGCGCCCGCCACCCGCGGCGAGCAGCAGTCCGGCGATCACGGGCGGGTTCGTGTCGTTCTGTGTGCCTGGCATGGGTACTGCGTACCTCATTCCGTCCCACTTCGGTCCGTGGAGTGGCGCGTACCACGCGTAATGGCGTTAACTTGCCCGCGAACCTTGGCGCTTGACCACCGTCCGAGGAGTCGGCCTTTTGGCGTATACCGGTACAGGAACGTGCCCGGCGCAGCGGTGTGCGCGGGCGAGGGGCAAGGGGGACAGCTTTGTTGCGGAGCGTGGGGCAGACGCCGGTGGCAGAGAAGGGCGAGGACCCGAGAATCGCGGAGCTGCGTGCCGCGGTGTCCCGACTCAGACGTGAACTGGCCGGTTATCAGGCCGAGTTCAGGGACCGCGCCATCGCGGAGGACGAGTTGGCCGCCCTCGCCGAGATGGTGGCGAGCGGTGCCCCCGAGGCGTCCCGTATGCGCCGTTCGCTGCTGCTGATCGTGGGCTCGATCGGTTCGGTCAGCGCGCTGGGGCAGGCGCTGATGGGGGTACGGGCCGCCGTCGACCTCTTCGGGGACGCGCCCCGCCGCCCCTGACCGGCCCCGTCCGGAGGCTCAGGCGTGCGGCTGGGCCCCTGCCGTGTTCGCCAGCGCCTCGGAGAGATCGCGCGCGACCTCCTGGAGTACCGGGACGATCCGCTGTGTGGCCTCCTCCGTCACCCGGCCCGCCGGACCCGAGATGGAGATGGCCGCGGCCGTGGGGGAGTTGGGGACCGGAACCGCCAGACAGCGGACGCCGATCTCCTGTTCGTTGTCGTCCACCGCGTACCCCACTCGGCGCACCAGCTCCAGAGCGTCCAGGAATCCGTCGGGTGTCGTGATCGTCTTCTCGGTGGCGGCCGGCATCCCCGTACGGGACAGCAGTGCGCGGACCTCCTCCGCCGAGGTGTGCGCGAGCAGCGCCTTGCCCACGCCCGTGGAGTGCGGCAGCACCCGCCGGCCGACCTCGGTGAACATCCGCATCGAGTGCTTCGAGGGGACCTGCGCGACATACACGATCTCGTCGCCGTCGAGCAGCGCCATGTTCGCCGTCTCGCCGGTCTCCTCGACCAGCCTGGCCAGATAGGGCCGCGCCCAGGTGCCGAGCAGCCGTGACGCCGACTCGCCGAGCCGGATCAGCCGGGGGCCGAGCGCGTACCGCCGATTGGCCTGCTGGCGCACATAGCCGCAGGCCACCAGCGTGCGCATCAGCCGGTGGATGGTCGGCAGCGGCAGCCCGCTGCTCGCCGAGAGCTCGCTGAGCCCGACCTCGCCGCCCGCGTCCGCCATTCGTTCGAGCAGGTCGAAGGCGCGCTCAAGGGACTGGACGCCGCCGCTGGCGGAGGCGGATTTGGTGGCGTCGGTGGTGCTGGCGCTGGACGACGGCACGTCAACGGTCCTTTCGGGGCGGGCGGGGCAGGCAAGCAGCCTACCGGGCCGTGCGACCGGGTACCTGATCAATCGTGGAGCGTATCTGCCGGTCAGGACGTTTCTGTCCGGTGTCCGCGGTCAAGGGTGCCCGAGGGATCCATTCTATCTGGCGAAATCAAGGTTTCACTCTGTGGAAACAATCAAGCGCGGTCCGGTCTTGACTCGCCAGGGTCCGGAGTGAAGACTCCTTCAACAGTTCGTTGAATTTCGCTCAGTGAGGGGCACCGGTGTCCGATGTGAGCCTGGTACTGCGCTCGACGCGCGTCATCACCCCCGAGGGGGCGCGGGCGGCCTCGGTCGCCGTCGCCGACGGACGGATCGCGGCCGTCCTGCCGTACGACGCGGAGGTGCCGCCCGGCGCCCGGCTGGAGGATGCCGGGGACGACGCCGTGCTCCCCGGCCTCGTCGACACCCACGTCCATGTGAACGACCCGGGGCGCACCGCGTGGGAAGGCTTCTGGACCGCCACCCGCGCGGCGGCGGCCGGCGGGATCACCACGCTCCTCGACATGCCGCTGAACTCCCTGCCGCCCACCACCACGGCCGCCCATCTGCGCACCAAGCGCGCGGTGGCCCGGCCGAAGGCCCATGTCGACGTCGGCTTCTGGGGCGGCGCCGTCCCGGACAACGTCAAGGACCTGCGCCCACTGCACGACGCCGGGGTCTTCGGTTTCAAGAGTTTCCTGTCGCCCTCCGGAGTCGATGAGTTCCCCGAGCTCGACCAGGAACAACTCAGCCGCTCGCTCGCCGAGATCACCGGCTTCGGCGGGCTGCTGATCGTGCACGCCGAGGACCCCCGTGAACTGGCGGCCGCGCCCCGCCGAAGCGGCCCCGCCTACGCCGACTTCCTGGCGTCCCGGCCGCGCGCCGCCGAGAACACGGCGATCACGAGCCTGATCACCCAGGCCCGGCGGTTCGACGCCCGGGTCCACGTACTGCATCTGTCGTCGGCCGAGGCCCTGCCGCTGATCGCCGAGGCCAAGCGGGACGGCGTACGGATCACCGTCGAGTCGTGTCCGCACTTCCTGACCCTCACCGCCGAGGAAGTCCCCGACGGGGCAACGGAGTTCAAGTGCTGCCCGCCGATCCGCGAGGCCGCGAACCAGGACGCGCTCTGGGGGGCCCTCACCGACGGCACCATCGACTGCGTCGTCTCCGACCACTCGCCCTGCACCACCGATCTCAAGACCCCCGATTTCGCGACCGCCTGGGGCGGTATCTCCTCGCTCCAACTGGGCCTGCCCGCGATCTGGACCGAGGCCCGCCGACGCGGCCTGCCGCTGGAGGACGTCGCCCGCTGGATGTCCACGGCCCCCGCCGCGCTCGCCGGACTGACCCGCAAGGGCGCCATCGAATCGGGACGCGACGCCGACTTCACGGTCCTCGCGCCCGAGGCGACCTTCACCGTCGACCCGGCCCGCCTCCACCACCGCAACCAGGTGACGGCGTACGCGGGCAGGACGCTCCACGGCGTGGTCGCGTCGACCTGGCTGCGCGGCACCCGGATCTATGACGGCGCGTTCACGGAACCCATCGGCCGACTGCTCGAAAGGAACAACTGACCGTGCCCGAAGCCCTGTTCACCGGTGACGCCCGCCCGTACGCCGGCGGCGACCCGTACGCCGACTACCGCACCACCGACTTCCCCTTCGCCCGCCTCGCCGATCTCGCCGACCGCCGGCTCGGGGCCGGGGTCATCGCCGCCAACGACGAGTTCTTCGCCGACCGCGAGAACCTGCTGAAGCCCGGAGCGGCGGAGTTCGACCCGGAGCGGTTCGGGCACAAGGGCAAGATCATGGACGGCTGGGAAACCCGCCGCCGCCGCGGCACCGACGCCGACCGTCCGCACCCCGCCGACGAGGACCACGACTGGGCACTGATCAGGCTCGGCGCGCCAGGGGTGATCCGGGGGATCGTCGTCGACACCGCCCACTTCCGGGGCAACTACCCCCGTGCGGTCTCGGTGGAGGCCACCTCGCTGCCGGGCGCCCCGTCACCGGAGGAACTGCTCGGCGACGGCGTGAAGTGGACGGTCCTGGTGCCCCGTACGGCCATCGGCGGCCACGCCGCGAACGGCTTCGCGGTCGACGTGGAACAGCGCTTCACCCATCTGCGGCTGAACCAGCATCCCGACGGCGGGATCGCCCGTCTCCGCGTCCACGGCGAGGTCGCGCCCGACCCGGTGTGGCTCGGTGCCCTCGGTACGTTCGACCTCGTCGCGCTGGAGAACGGCGGCCGGGTGGAGGACGCCTCCGACCGCTTCTACTCGCCCGCCACGAACACCATCCGGCCGGGCCGCTCCCACAAGATGGACGACGGCTGGGAGACCCGGCGCCGCCGGGACAAGGGGAACGACTGGATCCGCTACCGCCTGGTGGAGCAGGCGGAGATCCGCGCGGTCGAGATCGACACGGCGTATCTGAAGGGGAACGCGGCGGGGTGGGCGACGCTGTCGGTACGGGACGGGGCGACGGGGGCGTGGACGGTGATCCTGCCGCGGACGAGGCTGCAGCCGGATACGAACCACCGGTTCGTGCTGGAGGCGGCGGTGGTGGCGACGGATGTGCGGCTGGACATTTTTCCGGACGGGGGGATTTCGCGGTTGCGGGTGTTCGGGGGGTTGACGGAGGGGGGAGCGGGTCGGTTGGGGGAGCGGTAGGTACGGGGCGGGGTGCGGTGCGCTGTGGTTGCGGTTGCGTGTTCGTCTGCCGGGGGCCGGGGCCTCCGGAGGTACATGTCCGGACGGCATGATTTACGGCGCGATCCTGCCCAGACGATGGTTCGGGCGTCCGCGCGCCACAAATCACGCTTTAGTGTCCGGACACGCACCTCCTACGACCCCGACCCCCTCCCCCCCGGTGGTCGCCACCAAGCTCCGCCCGGCCGGGGTGGGTGGGCTGGTGCGGGAGGGTGCCGCCGCCTCCCCCGCCCACCCTCGCGCACGGACGCCTCGTCGGTGACGGGTGGTGAAGGGGGGCGCGCAGGGGTCGTGTCCGGGACGTAGAGCGTGATTTGTGGCGCGCGAACGCCCGAACCATCGTCTGGGCAGCTGCGCGCCGTAAATCATGCAGTCCCGGATGCGACCCCGGAGCGCACCCCGGCAACAACCCGCACACGAAAACCGGCCCCAGCCAAAACGCACCGCACCCAGACGAACGTTCACTGCCTCGTGACTTTGGTAGCTTCCAGGCCGCCGACGGACCCCGCACCGGGATCCGCTGCGTAACTTTGTCGATATGACACGCACGGACTATCCCTGGCTGCTCCCCTCGGAGATGATCGACCCACGAGGCCCCGAGCTGCCCGGCGACCGCGGCAGGGCCCGGCCGCGGCGGACCGTGCGCGACTGGATCATCGACACCCTGATGTTTCTCGTCGCCGCCGGCATCGGGCTGATTGCCGTGGAGGCCAGTGAGAAGGCCGGCAACTCCGACAACATCGTCTTCGTCGACATGGTCGTGGGCGTGCTGGCCTGCTGCGCGCTGTGGGCGCGGCGCCGCTGGCCCGTGGCGCTCGCGCTCGTGCTCGGCGTGGTGAGCACGGTGGCGCCGGTCACCGGCGGGGCCACAGTCGTGGCGCTCTTCTGCGTGGCCGTGCACCGGCCGTTCCGGATCGTCGCGGCCGTCGGCGGGCTGTCTCTGGTGGCCGGGTGCCTACAGGCGTGGATCCGGCCCGATCCGAGTACGTCCCTGACGACCGGGATGGTCGCGACCGTCGTGCTGATTCTGATGGTCACCGGCTGGGGCATGCTCGTACGGGCCAGGCGCCAGCTGGTCGTCGCGTTGCGCGAGCGGGCGACGCGGGCGGAGGCCGAGGCCGAGCTGCGGGCGGAGCAGGCGCAGCGGCTCGCCCGGGAGGCCATCGCGCGGGAGATGCACGATGTGCTCGCGCACCGGCTGACGCTGCTCAGCGTCCACGCGGGCGCTCTGGAGTACCGGCCGGACGCGCCGCCGCCCGAGGTGGCCAGGGCCGCCGGGGTGATCCGGGACAGCGCGCACGACGCGCTCCAGGATCTGCGCATGATCATCGGGGTGCTGCGGGCGCCCGGTGACGAGGGCGACCGGCCGCAGCCCACCTTGGCCACCCTGGACGCACTGGTCGCCGAGTCGCGTGAGGCCGGGATGAGGGTGACCCTGGACAGCCGGGTCGACGACCCGTCGGCGGTGCCGGCCGCCACGGGCCGTACCGCCTACCGCATCGCCCAGGAGGGCCTGACCAACGCCCGTAAACACGCGCCGGGCACGGAGGCCACCGTCGAGGTGACCGGGGGACCGGGGGACGGGCTCACCGTCGAGGTGCGCAACCACGCGCCGCGGGGTGAGGTCCCGAAGGTGCCGGGTTCCGGCCAGGGGCTGATCGGGCTGACCGAGCGCGCGCTGCTGGCCGGCGGCCGGTTCGAGCACGGAGCCACCGGCGACGGCGGATTCGCCGTCCGCGCTTGGCTACCGTGGGCCGCATGAGTATCCGGCTGATCATCGTCGACGACGACCCCCTTGTCCGCACGGGACTGACCTTCATGCTCGGCGGCGCCGACGACATCGAGATCGTCGGGGAGGCCGCCGACGGCGCCGAGGTCCCGGCGCTGATCGAGCGGACCGCGCCCGATGTGGTGCTGATGGACATCCGGATGCCCGGGGTGGACGGTCTGACCGCCACGGAGACGCTGCGCCGCCGCCCGGGCGCCCCGGAGGTGCTGATACTGACCACGTTCCACGCGGATGAACAGGTGCTGCGGGCGATGCGCGCGGGAGCGGCCGGGTTCGTTCTCAAGGACACCCCGCCCGCCGAGATCGTCGCCGCCGTGCGGCGGGTGGCGGCCGGGGATCCGGTGCTGTCACCGGCCGTTACCCGCCAGCTCATGACCCATGTGGCGGGAGCGACCACCGGCACCCGGAGGGACACCGCGTCGGACCGGCTCGGCTCTCTCGCCGAGCGCGAGCGGGAGGTCGCGCTCGCCGTGGGCCGCGGCCAGTCCAACGCCGAGATCGCCGCCGGGCTCTATATGAGCGTCCCCACCGTCAAGGCCCATGTCTCCCGCATTCTGGCCAAACTCGGTCTCAACAACCGTGTCCAGATCGCCCTGTTGGTGCATGACGCCGATCCGGCCACGGAGGCGGAGGGCGCCCGGAACGGCGACGTACGCTGATGCGATGGCGGCTATCGAACTGGCAGATTACGGACCGGACTTCAACGTCAATCCCTATCCGTACTACGAGAAGATGCGCGAGACCGGCCCCGTCCACGAGATACGGATGCCGGACGGCCACCGCTTCTGGCTGATCGTCGGTTACGAGGAGGGCCGCTTCGCCCTCGCCGATCCCCGGCTGTCGAAGTCGCTCGACATCATGGGATACGGGTCGACCGACGAGGCGGTCATGGGCCCGCACGTACTGACCCTCGACCCGCCGGACCACACCAGGCTGCGGAAGCTGGTCGCCCCCGAATTCACCCCGCGCCGGGTGGAGAAGCTGCGCCCGCGCGTCCAGCAGATCACCGATGACCTGCTGGACGCCATGATCCCGGCGGGTCAGGGTGATCTGGTCGACGCCTTGGCCTTCCCGCTGCCCATCACCGTCATCTCCGAACTGCTCGGAGTGCCGCACGCGGACCGTGACTCCTTCCGGGCCTGGACGAACGAGATCGTCGCGCCGACCACACCCACCGCCGCGGGCGACAACACCGTCGCGCTCTGCGCGTATCTCGACGCGCTCATCGAGGACAAGCGCGCCTCCGCGCCCCGCGATGATCTGCTCTCCACCCTGCTGCGCACCCGTGCGGAGGACGGCGACCGGCTGTCCGCGGCCGAACTGCGCGCCTGGGCCTATGTCCTGCTGATCGCCGGACATGAGACGACCGTCAATCTGATCGCGAACGCGGTGCGCACGCTGCTCGACCACCCCGGTCAACTGGCCGCTCTACGGGCCGATTTCGGCCTGCTCGACGGGGCGATCGAGGAGACGTTGCGGTTCGAGGGGCCGGTGGAGACCAGCACCGTACGGTTCACCGCCGAGCCGGTCACCTATGGCGACACGGTGATCCCGGCGCGTGAGACGGTTCTGGTCTCCCTGGCCTCCGTGGACCGCGACCCGGTCCGCTTCCCCGATCCGGACACCTTCGACATCCGTCGCTCCACCACTCCCGGCCGCGGCCAGAGCCATCTCGCCTTCGGCCATGGCATCCACTTCTGCATGGGCGCGCCGCTCGCCCGGCTGGAGGGCAGGATCGCCATCCGTACGCTGCTGGAGCGCTGCCCGGACCTGGCGCTCGACCCGGCCGCGGGCCCGTACGACTGGATGCCAGGACTGCTGATCCGCGGCGTGCGGAGGCTGCCGGTGCGCTGGTAGGGACGGTGGGCTCCCCGCTCAGTCGTCCTGGGCGGGGATCTCCGACAGCGGGACCGGGCGTCTCTCGCGACGGGACCGCTCGCACGCCTCCGCGATCCGCAGCGCGTGCAGCGCCTCCCGGCCGTCGCACGGATTCTCCAGCTCGCCGGAGACGACCTGGACGAAGGCGTCCAGCTCGGCCTCGTACGCCGGGGCGAACCGCTCAAGGAAGCCGGGCCACGGGTTGTCGGAGGGCGGCGGGCCCTTCGGCTCGGTCGAGGTGATCGGCGTACGGTCGTCCAGTCCGACCGCGAACTGGTCCAGTTCGCCCGCCAGTTCCATCCGTACGTCATAGCCCGCGCCGTTGCAGCGGGTGGCCGTGGCGGTCGCGAGTGTCCCGTCGTCCAGGGTGAGGACCGCGGCGGCGGTGTCCACGTCGCCGGCCTCGCGGAACATGGCGGGACCCGCGTCCGAACCCGTCGCGTACACCTCCACCACCTCGCGTCCGGTCACCCAGCGCAGGATGTCGAAGTCATGCACCAGACAGTCGCGGTACAGGCCGCCGGAGAGCGGCAGATACGCGGCGGGCGGCGGCGCCGGGTCGGAGGTGATCGCCCGTACGGTGTGCAGCCGGCCGAGCCGGCCCGACCGTACGAGCTCGCGCGCCGCGCCGTACCCCGCGTCGAAGCGGCGCATGAAGCCCAGCTGGAGCACCGTGCCCGCCGACTCCACCGCGCGCAGCGCGCCCAGCGTCCCCGGCAGGTCCAGGGCGATCGGCTTCTCGCAGAAGGCGGGGAGCCCGGCCCGGGCGGCGCGGCTGATCAGATCGGCGTGCGAGGAGGTGGCCGAGGCGATCACCACCGCGTCCGCGCCCGAGGAGAAGACCGCCTCGACGGAGGGGGCGGCGGTCGCTCCCGTACGTTCGGCGACCTGCGCCGCGCGGGCCGAGTCGGTGTCCGCGACCACCAGCGAGCCGACGTCGCGATGGCGGCTGAGTACATCCGCGTGAAAGGTGCCGATACGGCCGGTTCCGATGAGTGCGATGCGCATGGCCCCAAGGTGGCCGGGGGGCCCTCGTCATGTCAAGCGTTTGTCCTGACAATCGAACGTATCGACTTCCCGTCAACATGCCGTGCGGTTACGCTCACCCCGTGCCCCAGCAGCCGAGATCAGCCCAACCCGGCCAGGAGACGCCCGGACCGGCGGCGGATCACGCCACGCCGCTCCAGCTCAGCGTCGACCGCACCAGCCCGGTCCCGCTCTACTTCCAGCTCGCGCAGCAGCTGGAGGCGGCCATCGAGCGGGGCGGACTGGCGCCGGGCAGCCTGCTCGGCAATGAGATCGAGCTGGCGGGCCGGCTCGGACTGTCCCGGCCCACCGTCCGGCAGGCCATCCAGTCCCTGGTCGACAAGGGGCTGCTGGTGCGCCGCCGGGGTGTGGGCACCCAGGTCGTCCACAGCCAGGTCAAGCGCCCGCTGGAGCTGAGCAGCCTCTACGACGATCTGGAGGCGGCCGGCCAGCGCCCGGCCACCCGGGTGCTGCGCAACACCGTCGTGCCGGCCACGGCCGAGGTCGCCGCCGCGCTGGGGGTGGCCGAGGGCGTGGAGGTACGGCTCGTGGAACGGCTGCGGTACGCGCACGACGAGCCGATGGCGTATCTGCGCAACCATCTGCCGATCGGGCTGTTCGAGTGCGACACCGCGCGTCTGGAGACGACCGGGCTCTACCGGATGATGCGCTCCGCCGGGATCACCCTGCACAGCGCCCGGCAGACGGTCGGGGCGCGGGCCGCCACCGCGGAGGAGTCCGAGCGGCTCGGCGAGCCCGCGGGGGCCCCGCTGCTCACCATGGAGCGGACCACGTTCGACGACACCGGACGGGCCGTGGAGTTCGGCTCGCACATCTACCGTGCCTCGCGGTACTCCTTCGAGTTCCAACTGCTCGTCCGTCCGTAACGGACCCGACGCTTACGTCGCTTCGTAAGAATGTACGGACAAAGTATTGACGCCTCCCCAGGGGCCCGGCTAGAACTCCCCCCAGCCGCAACGGGGCGGCCGGGACAGAAGGCGGATCCATGGCGCGAACCCCTCGCAGGACGCGAACCACCGGAAACGGCGGGCGGGCCCCGGGCCCGGCTCGCCCAGGAGCGCACCCGCCCCGGTACCCGCTGACCGGCCGCCGAGCGGGCATGACCGATACTTGGGCGGCGCCGGGACCGAACGGGCCCCGGCCGCACCGAGGAGTACGGCAAGAAGGGCGCGGCGTCGTGGCAAGGGTTCGGACAGGGGTACGCGCGACGAGCGCCGTGCTGGCGGCGGTACTCGCGGCCTCGGTTCTCGCGGGATGCAGCAGCACCGGCGGCAAGCGCGCGGAGGATCGGGCCAAGGAGGCGGCCGCCCAGGGGCGGGCCGCGGTGGACACCCCCGAGTGGACCGTGGCCATGGTCACCCACTCGGGCAGCGGCGACACCTTCTGGGACATCGTGCAGAGCGGCGCCAAGCAGGCGGCCGTCAAGGACAACATCAAGTTCCTCTACGCCAACAGCGACGAGGGCCAGCAGCAGGCCCAGCTCGTGCAGTCCTACATCGACAAGAAGGTCGACGGACTGATCGTCACGCTCGCCAAGCCCGACGCCATGAAGGCCGTCGTGGAGAAGGCGGTCAAGGCCGGTATACCGGTGATCACCGTCAACTCCGGCGCGGCGGAGTCCGCGTCCTTCGGCGCGCTCAGCCATATCGGCCAGGACGAGACCATCGCGGGCGAGGCCGTCGGCGACGAGCTGGACAAGCGCGGCAGGAAGAAGGCCCTCTGCGTCATCCACGAGCAGGGCAACGTCGGCCATGAGCAGCGCTGCGCCGGAGCGAAGAAGACCTTCGACGGACAGCTCCAGAACCTCTACGTCGACGGTACGAACATGCCGGACGTCCAGGCGTCCATCGAGGCCAAGCTCCAGACCGACAAGAGCATCGACGCCGTCGTCACCCTGGGCGCCCCCTTCGCGGACACCGCCGTCAAGGCCAAGGAGTCCGCGGGCAGCCGGGCCGAGATCGACACCTTCGACCTCAACGCCAAGGTCGCCTCCTCGCTCACCTCCGGCGCGCTCGGCTTCGCCGTCGACCAGCAGCCCTACCTCCAGGGGTACGAGGCCGTGGACCTGCTCTGGCTCTACCGGTACAACGCCGATGTCCTCGGCGGCGGACGCCCCGTCCTCACCGGCCCGCAGATCGTCACGGAGAAGGACGCCGGCGCGCTCGCCGCGTACACGAAGCGGGGCACCCGATGACCACGACCGCCCCACCGGTCGACGACCGCCCCGGCGGGCCCGCGGGCGCCGACGAGCGGCTGCTGGGCGCCTCCCCGCTGCGCAAGCTGCTCGGCCGGCCCGAGCTGGGCTCGGTCGTCGGCGCGCTCGCCGTCTTCGTCTTCTTCTCGTTCGTGGCGGACTCGTTCCTCCAGCTGTCCAGCTTCGGCACCGTCCTGTACGCGGCCTCCACGATCGGGATCATGGCCGTCCCGGTGGCGCTGCTGATGATCGGCGGTGAGTTCGACCTCTCCGCCGGGGTGATGGTGACCAGCTCCGCGCTGGTCTCGTCGATGTTCAGCTTCCAGATGACCGCGAACGTATGGGTCGGCGTCCTGGTGTCGCTGCTGGTCACGCTGGCCTTCGGGGTCTTCAACGGCGTCATGCTGACCCGTACGAAGCTGCCGAGCTTCATCATCACGCTGGGCACTTTCCTGATGCTCACCGGCCTCAATCTCGGGCTGACGAAGCTGATCAGCGGCACGGTCTCGACCAAGAGCATCGGCGACATGGAGGGCTTCCCCTCCGCCAGGAAGCTCTTCGCCTCCCAGCTCACCCTCGGCGGTGTCGAGCTGAAGGTCACCATCCTGTGGTGGGCCGGTCTGGTCGCGCTCGCCACCTGGATCCTGCTGCGTACCCGCTTCGGCAACTGGATCTTCGCGGTGGGCGGCAACGCCGACGCCGCCCGCGCGGTCGGTGTCCCGGTCCTCAGGACGAAGATCGCGCTGTACATGGGTGTGGCCTTCTGCGCCTGGATCGCGGGCCAGCATCTGCTGTTCTCGTTCGATGTCGTCCAGTCCGGCGAGGGCGTCGGCAACGAGCTGATCTACATCATCGCGGCCGTCATCGGCGGCTGTCTGATCACCGGCGGCTACGGCTCCGCGATCGGCTCGGCGGTCGGCGCGTTCATCTTCGGCATGACCAGCAAGGGCATCGTCTACGCGGAGTGGAACCCGGACTGGTTCAAGTTCTTCCTCGGAGCGATGCTCCTTCTGGCCACCCTGCTCAACGCGTGGGTGCGCAAGCGTGCGGAGGCGACACGATGACGGACGGGACAACGGCGGACGGGACAACCGCGGACCGCGCCGCGGCGGGCACCACGAGCGGCGCGCTGGTCGAACTCGACAACGTCAGCAAGTACTACGGCAATATCCGTGCCCTGGAAGGCGTCTCGCTGGAGGTCCACGCGGGCGGCATCAGCTGTGTGCTGGGCGACAACGGCGCGGGCAAGTCCACCCTCATCAAGATCATCGCCGGGCTGCACCGGCATGACGCGGGCGACTTCCTGATCGAGGGCGAGAAGACCACCCTCGCCTCCCCCCGCGAGGCCCTGGACCGCGGGATCGCCACCGTCTACCAGGACCTCGCCGTCGTACCGCTGATGCCCGTCTGGCGGAACTTCTTCCTCGGCTCCGAGCCCACCACGGGCCGCGGCCCGTTCAAACGGCTCGATGTCGCCCTGATGCGCGAGACCACCCGCGCCGAGCTGCTGCGGATGGGCATCGATCTGCGCGATGTCGACCAGCCGATCGGCACGCTGTCCGGCGGTGAGCGCCAGTGCGTGGCCATCGCCCGAGCCGTCCACTTCGGCGCGAAGGTCCTCGTTCTGGACGAGCCGACCGCGGCGCTCGGGGTGAAGCAGTCCGGGGTGGTGCTCAAGTACGTGGCCGCCGCACGTGACGCGGGACTCGGAGTGGTGCTCATCACCCACAACCCGCACCACGCGTATCTGGTCGGTGACCGCTTCGTCCTGCTCAAGCGGGGCGTGATGGCGGGCAGCCACACCAAGGACTCGATCACTCTCGATGAGCTGACGCGGCAGATGGCGGGCGGTTCCGAGCTGGAGGAGCTGAGTCATGAACTGGAGCGCGCCCCCGCGCCCACCCGTATCGGCGGCCACCCCGGCGCACGCCCCGGTGACGGCCCGGAGAGCGAGGACTGACCCCGGGCGCGACCGTCAGCGCCCGGTCCCCGCCGGGCCGCACAGCCGACCAGCCCGCCACGGATGGCAGAATCTGGCACGGCGGACACCGTCCGCCGCCGCCGCCCGTCCGGGCCCGGCGGCTCCCGACCCCGCAGGGACGACACGACTCGTGCGCGTACGCAGCCGCCCACTCACCCGGCACGGCGAACCGGAGCCGCTCGCGCCGACGGACGAGGCCGGGGAGCCGGGCCGATGAGCACCTACCGCGACTTCGCACACCGCGGCACCGCCCGCGCCACCGTTCTGCGGACCGCCGGCACCCGTGAGCGCCGCTCTCTCCTCACCGCGCCCCGGGTCCCGACCGTCGGCATCGACATCGGCGGTACGAAGGTGATGGCCGGCGTCGTCGATCCTGACGGCAACATCCTGGAGAAGCTCAGGACCGAGACGCCGGACAAGTCCAAGAGCCCCCGGGTCGTCGAGGACACCATCGTCGAGCTGGTCCTCGATCTCTCCGACCGGCACGATGTGCACGCCGTCGGCATCGGCGCGGCCGGCTGGGTCGACGCCGACCGGTCCCGGGTGCTGTTCGCGCCGCACCTCGCCTGGCGCGACGAACCCCTCAGGGACGCGATCTCCTCACGGCTCGCCGTCCCCGTGATGGTCGACAACGACGCCAATGCCGCGGCCTGGGCGGAGTGGCGCTTCGGCGCCGGGCGCGGCGAGGACCATCTCGTCATGATCACGCTCGGCACCGGTATCGGCGGCGCCATCCTGGAGGACGGCCGGGTCAAGCGCGGCAAGTTCGGCGTCGCCGGTGAGTTCGGCCATATGCAGGTCGTGCCCGGCGGCCACCGCTGCCCGTGCGGCAACCGCGGCTGCTGGGAGCAGTACAGCTCCGGCAACGCCCTCGTGCGGGAGGCCAGGGAGCTGGCCGCCGCCGACTCGCCTGTCGCGTACAACATCATCGACCGGGTCAAGGGCAACGTCCATGACATCACGGGACCGCTGATCACCGAACTCGCCCGCGAGGGCGATGCCATGTGCATCGAGCTGTTCCAGGACATCGGCCAGTGGCTCGGTGTCGGCATCGCCAACCTCGCCGCCGCGCTCGACCCGTCCTGCTTCGTCATCGGCGGCGGGGTCAGCGCCGCCGACGATCTGCTGATCGGCCCCGCCCGTGACGCCTTCCGCCGCCATCTCACCGGCCGCGGCTACCGCCCCGAGGCCCGGATCACCAGGGCGCTGCTCGGCCCCGAGGCGGGCATGGTCGGCGCCGCCGATCTCGCCCGGCTGGTGGCCCGCCGCTTCCGCCGCGCCAACCGCCGCCGGGTGGAGCGCCACGAGCGGTACGAGAGATACGCCCAGGCCATCCGCACCGCCCGCCCGACGCAGGAAACCCGTACGACCCAGGAACCCCGTACGACCCAGGAACCGCCCTCATGACCATCGAGCTACCCGTGCCGGTGCGCGACGAGGGCGGCAAGCCGCCCGAGGACCGCGGGCACCGCAACCGCCGCCGCTGGCTGACGGCCATCGTCATCGTCCTGCTGATCGGCATCCCGGCCGGCTATCTGGTCATCTCGGCCGGGCAGAGCCGCGACAGCGGCCGGAACAAGGAGGCCGAGTCCTCGGCCACCGGTCTCCAGGAGCTGCGCCCGTCCAAGATGAAGCGCCGCATCTTCGAGGTGCCGATACCGCTGGGCGCCACCAACGTGCGCTACTTCGAGACGAGCAACTGGAAGACCAGCCGGCTGTATGTCCAGTTCGATGTCACCTCGGGACGGCTCGACACGTTCCTGACCGAGATGGGCACCAGCCGCTCCGCGCTCAAGGACGGCGCCATCACGATCACGCCGCGCGACCGCACCACGGTCGGCTGGAACTTCGACCTCCCGGGCCACGACTGGGCGGGCACCAGCCATCAGCAGAAGAGCCCGCGGCCCAGTCAGGACGTCGTGGTGGACCTGACGGAACCGGGCTTCCCCCGGGTGTACGTCGTCTCCACCACGACTCCCTGACGGCCGCCGGGCCCGGCCGGGCCCGGCGACTGCCGGAGGCGGACTACGCCGCCTTGCGCAGCCGGGCGATGACTCCGTTGATGTCGTCCGTCAGCCGCTCGGGGCGTACGAAGTGTCCGCCGGGTTCCTCGCGCCACTCGTGCGGGATGCCGGCACGGCCGAGAAGGTCCCGGAACTCGCGCTGGCCCGCGAGTACATGGCCCTCGTTCAACGTGTCGAACCAGTTGATCGGGTCGGGGCTGGTACCGGCCACCAGATAGACGCGCTTGTCGCGATAGCGCTCGATGTTCTGGACCGGGTTGTCGGCGGTGACCCTGGCCTCGTCCCACAGGGGCATGCCGTAGATCGAGCCGCCGGCCAGGTCCAGGGCCGCGGAGGTCACGTTGGCCCAGTGGGCGACCGCGCCGTCGTCGCGGCGCAGGCTGGGCGGGCCGGAGTGGGCGCTCACGGAGGCGAAGTGCCCGTAGTACTTGGCCGCGTACTTCAGCGCGCCGAAGCCGCCCATCGAGAACCCGGAGACGGCGCGGCCGTCGTACTCCGCGTACGTCCGGAAGTTCGCGTCGATCCAGCGGAGCAACTGCTCGATGTGGAAGGTCTCCCAGTTCCGGGGGCCGGTGTTGGAGTTGACGGGGTTGGAGTACCAGCCCGCCTGTCCGCCGTCGGGCATCACGACGATGAGCGGCTTTCCGGCGGTCAGGTCACGGATCCTGAGGTCGCGGTCGAAGGTGATGAAGTCCTGGCCGGGACCGCCGCCGTGGAACAGGTAGAGGACGGGGTAGGTGCGTCCGCCGGTGTGGTAGTCGTCGGGCAGCAGGACGTTGACGGCGGGGTTCCAGCCGATCGCGCTGGTCGCGAACCGGTAGTACCACATGCGGGGGTCGTTCTCGTTGCGCTCCTTGATGGTCAGCCCGAAGCCGTCGCCGGCGATTTCGGCCGCCGACGCGGTCGCCGCTAAGGACCCACCGCTCAGTGCGGTGGCCGCGGTGACTCCACCGGCGGCTTTGAGGAAGGTGCGGCGGTTGAGGCGGTGCTTGCTCAAGTCTCTCTCCCGGTCACGGAGTTCCACGAATCGCCGCAGCGTAGCGAGCCCGCTTGTCATGGCCGCGAACTACCCGTCAGTCCCCGGAAGACCTCCACAACCAGCCGCTTCGACCTCGAACGCGTGACCCATGTTCGTGCGTGCCTTCCCGCTGATGCCGAGGGAAGGGCGGCGCCCGGCGGTCGCGGAAGAAGTATCGGGCGAACTCTTGACCGGCGCGCGCCGGAGGTCCACATTACTCGTTAATGCGCATTACTAATGCGCATTAACGATCCGGAGGAACACGGTGGAGGAACCCAGGAAGCGGGCCCGGCCCGGCCGGACCCCCGCACCCACGGGCCGCACGTCCCGACCGCGCCAGGCCGAGGTCGCCAGGCTCGCCGGGGTCTCGCAGGCCACGGTCTCGCTGGTGCTCGGGGCCAGGAAGCAGGGCGCGACGATCTCCGAGGAGACCCGGCGGAAGGTGCTCGACGCCGTACGCAGCCTTGGCTACGTCCCCGACCCGGCGGCCAGCCGGCTCGCCGCCGCGCGCAACAATCTGCTCGGGGTCTTCAGCTTCACGTCCACCTTCCCGACCGACGTGCAGCACTCGTACTACCCGTTCCTCGTCGGCGTCGAGCGGGAAGCCGCCGCACGCGGCTACGACCTGGTGCTCTTCACCGGCTCCAGCACGGGCGGCGCGGGGGCCGCGGGACCGGGCGCCCTCAACCGGGTACGGCTCGCCGACGGCTGCCTCTTCCTCGGCCGCCACGCGCCCGCCGACGAACTGCTGCGCCTGGTCGCCGACGGCTTCCCCGTGGTCCACCTCGGACGCAGGGACGAGCTGGAGGGACTGGCGTGGGTCGGCGCCGACTACGTCAGCGCCGCCAAGGAGGTCGTCGCGCATCTCGCCGGGCTCGGCCACCGGCGGATCGTGCTGGTACGGGAGGACGACGAGGCCGCCGCGTCCACCGACCGTGAACACGGCTTCCTCAAGGGCCTGGAGGAGGCCGGCCTGCCCGCCGGCCCGGCCGCCGTCTTCCGCTCCGCCGACCCGGAGCACGACCTCACCGCCGAGCGGCTGCGCGGCTGGCTCGACGACGGTGTCACCGCGTTCGTCGCCGAGGAGACCGATACCGGCGACGCCTGGCGCGCGCTGCACGGCGCCGCGCACTTCGTGGGCATCGACTGCCCGCGCGACGCGTCACTCGCGCTGCTCGGCAGCCCGCCGCCGGATCTGTCGGACGGACCCACGCCCACCGGATTCGACATCCCCCGGCCGCAGTTGGGCGCCGCCGCCGTGCGGATGCTCGCCGCACTGGTGGCGGGGGAGCAGGCGGTGGAACCGCTGGTGGCCTGTGCCTTCCGGCCCGGTACGACGGCGGGCCCGCCACCCGTCCACCGCTGACCGCTGACCGCCGAACCGTCCGGCACCGGCCCGCCGCCGGAGGGGGCCGGACGCCCGCACCACCCGCGCACCACCCATCGCGAACCAAGCGCCAACCGCACCGAGCACACACAGCACTTCAAGGAGATCCGTGACATCCGCACCCGACATCCTCATCGTGGGCTCCGGGCTCGGCGGCGTGGCCGCCGCCCTCGCCGCCTGCCGGGCCGGACGCACCGTCGTCCTCACCGAGGAGACGGACTGGATCGGCGGCCAGCTCACCTCCCAGGCCGTCCCGCCGGACGAGCACCCGTGGGTGGAGCAGTTCGGCACCACAGCCTCGTACCGCACGCTGCGCGAGTCCATCAGGGACCACTACCGCCAGTGGTATCCGCTGCGCTCCGAGGCGCTGGCCCTCACCGATCTCAACCCGGGCGCGGGCCGCGTCAGCAAGCTCTGCCACGAGCCGCGCGTCGCCCTCGCCGTCCTGGAGGCGATGCTCGCTCCGCACCGCTCCGCGGGCCGGCTCACGCTCCTGACCGAACACCGCCCGGTCGCCGCCGAGTCGGGCGACGACGACACCGTACGGTCCGTCACGCTCACCGACCTGCGGGACGGCAGCCGTCGTACGATCAGTGCCCGTTACGTCATCGACGCCACGGAGACCGGCGAACTGCTCGAACTCGCCGGGGTCGAGCACACGATCGGCGCCGAGGCGCGGAGCGAGTTCGGCGAGCCGCACGCCCCCGAGGAGGCGGCGCCCCTCAACCAGCAGGGCATCACGGTGTGTTTCGCGCTCTCCCACCACGAGGGCGAGGACCACACCATCGACCGGCCGGCCGACTACGACTTCTGGCGCGCCTACCGGCCGGACTTCTGGCCGGGACCGCTGCTCGGTTTCCTCGCGCCCGACCCCCGCACCCTGGAGGCCGTACCGCGCACCTTCGTCCCCAACCCGGACCTCGACCCGCTCGATGTCACCGCCGACCAGTCGGCCGACGCGGGCGACAAGGAACTGTTCGGCTTCCGCCGGATCCTGGCCCGCAAGCTGCACCGGCCGGGCGCCTTCGACTCCGACATCACCCTCGTCAACTGGCCGCTCAACGACTACTGGTTGAAGCCCCTGATCGGCGCCGGAGAGGAGACGTCGGCCGCCGCGCTCGCCGAGGCACGCCAGCTCTCGCTCTCCGTCCTGTACTGGCTCCAGACCGAGGCACCGCGTGCCGACGGCGGCACGGGATTCCCCGGACTCCGGCTGCGCCCCGATGTCACCGGCACGCCCGACGGGCTCGCCAAGGCGCCGTACGTACGCGAGTCACGCCGTATCAAGGCCGTCACCACCGTCACCGAGCACGATGTCGCGATCGACCTCGTCGGCCCCTACGGAGGCACCCGCTACCGGGACTCCGTCGGCGTCGGCAACTACCGCATCGACCTGCACCCCTCGACCGGCGGCGACAACTACATCGACATCGGCTCCGTGCCCTTCGAGATCCCCCTCGGCGCCCTCGTACCGCGCCGCGTCCGCAATCTGCTGCCCGCCGCAAAGAACATCGGCACCACCCACATCACCAACGGCTGCTACCGGCTCCACCCGGTGGAGTGGAACATCGGCGAGGTCGCGGGCGCGCTGGCCGCGCACTGCGTCGCCGAAGGCGTCGAACCGCGCCAGGTCCAGGCCGAGGACAAGCGGTTCGACCAATTCGCCCGGCTGCTCGACCGCGAAGGAGTTCAGCGCCACTGGCCCGACGTACGCGGCTACTGACACCCGGCGACACCGGGACGGAACAGCCGGGCGGAAGCAGCTCCACCTGCCCCGCCCGGCCTACCGACCACGCCGTACCAACTCTGTGCACAAGGAGGTGCCCAAGCCATGAACACCCACCGCATCCGCGTCGGCATCGACGTGGGCGGAACCTTCACCGACGCCGTGGCCGTAGACGCCACGACCCTGCGACTCCTGGGGCAGGTGAAGGTCCCCACCAGCCACCATCACGAGGACGGCGTCGCCCACGGCATCGTGGAAGCTCTCGACCGTCTGCTGGAGCAGACCGGACACGCCCCGCAGGACGTGGCCTTCCTGGCCCACGGCACCACCCAGGCTACCAATGCCCTGCTGGAGGGCGACGTCGCCACCGTCGGCCTGATCGGTGTCGGCGCCGGTCCGAGCGCCGGGTTCACCCGGCGGCTCGCCGCCTTCCGGAAGCTCGAACTCACCCCCGGCAAGCGGCTACCGCTCGCCTACGCCCATGTCGCCGACCCGGACGACGCGCCCGCCGTAGGTGCCGCCGTCGACGCGGTCGTCCGGGAAGGGGCCCAAGTCGTCGTCGTCAGCCAGCCGTTCAGCGTCGACCGCCCCGAAGGCGAGGACGCGGTCGTCGCGGTGGCCAAGGAGCGCGGAGTGCCGACGACCGCCGCGCACGAGATCACCTCGCTGTACGGGCTCCACAAACGGACCAGGACCGCCGTCGTGAACGCCGCGATCCTGCCGCGCATGCTCGCCACCGCCGACCTCGTCGACGCGTCGATCACCAAGGCGGGCGTGAGCGCGCCACTGATGGTGATGCGCTGCGACGGGGGAGTGATGTCGCTGGACGAGATGCGGCGCAGGCCGCTGCTCACCGTGCTGTCGGGACCGGCGGCGGGTGTCGCCGGCGCGCTCATGCAGGAGCGCGTCAGCGATGGCCTGTTCCTGGAGACCGGCGGCACATCCACCGACATCAGCGTCGTACGGCGCGGCAAGGTCGCCGTCCGGCACGCCACCATCCTCGGCAAGACGTCCTACCTGTCGGCGCTCGACGTCAGGACCGTCGGTGTCGGCGGCGGCTCGATGGTCCGCATCGGCGGCGGCAGGGTCACCGGCGCGGGACCGCGCAGCGCGCATATCGCGGGGTTGCCGTACGCCTGCTTCGCGACCCTGGACGACCTGCGGGACGCCAAGGTCAGCACGGTCCGGCCGATGGACGACGACCCGGCGGACTACGCGGTGCTCGACGCCGCCGGCGGGCGCTTCGCGATCACCATGACCTGCGCGGCCAACGCGCTGGGCCGGGTACCCGAAGGGGACTTCGCCCACTGCGACCCGGCCGTGGCCGAGGCCGCGATGGCGCCCCTGGCCGCCGAGCTCGGCACGGATGTCGCCACGGCGGCGGCCCGTGTCCTGGACGCCGGCACCGACCAGGTGAAGTCCGTGGTCGACGCGATGATCCGGGACTACCGCCTGGACAAGGACACCGCCGTGCTCGTCGGCGGTGGCGGAGGCGCGGCCGCCGTCACCCCGCACCTCGCGGCCGTCACCGGACAGGAGGGCAGGATCGCGCGCCACAGTGAGGTCATCAGCCCCATCGGTGTCGCCCTCGCCCTCATCCGCGAGCAGGTCGAACGCATCATCCCCAGCGCCGGCCAGGAACAGATCCTCGCCGTACGGGCCGAGGCCGAGGCCGCCGTCGTCGCCCAGGGCGCGGCAGCCGACGGCGTCGAGGTGGAGGTCACCGTCGACCCGCAGACCAGCACCGTACGGGCCGTCGCGACCGGGGCCACCGAACTGCGGACGCAGGACCGCGCCCACCGGGCGGACGAGTCCGACCGGCTGCGCGCCGCCGCCGACAGCCTCAAGACCGACCCGGCGTCGGTGCGCGTCCTCGCGGGCACCCCCGCGCACACCGTGTACGGCACGGACGTGCACCGCAGGTTCCGCCCGGACCGCCACCCGGTGCGCGTCGTGGACGCCGACGGGGTCGTACGGCTCCACGCGCCGGACGCCCGTGTCGCGGCCACCACCGTCGGCCGCGCGCCCGAAGTCCTCGCCGACCTGGTGCGGGAGGCCACGTCGTACGGCGACGGCGGTGTCCGTGCCCCCGCCCTGCGGCTGCTCCTCGGCTCCCGGATCGCCGATCTCTCCGGCGTACTCGACCCGCAGCCGCTGCTCGCACTCGCCCGCAGCGAACTGCGCGCACGCGCCGCCGACGAGCCGGTCATCGCCGTGCTGGAGGTGCGCTCATGACCGTCGCCCTGCTCGACCGCGACGCGCTCACGGCGATCGGGACACTCGCGGCGACCGACGACATCGAGTTCGGCGTCCGGCTGCTCGCGAACACCCCGACGCACGAGCGCCGCGACCCCGCCCAGCTGCGCCAATGGGCGCGTACCGCCGACGAGTTCGGCGCCGCACTCGCCCCCGTCGCCCGGACTCCCCGGATCGTGGAGAGCGGCGACGGCCTGGCGAAGGGCCTCCTCGCCCGCTACACCTCCAGGCCGGTCCCGGCCGTCGAGCTGTTCACCGACACCCTGGCCCTCGCCGACGAGCTGATCGACCGCCTCGGCTGGCGCCACTGGTATCCGGCCGGGTCGATACGGGCGGCGGCGATCGCGCACGAGGCCGTGCACGAACAGCTCCACCACGGACCGGAGAAGACGGCCCTGAAGCGGTCCCTCGGCCATGTCGTCCTGCGCGCGGGACGCCATCGCCTGTACGGCCATGTCGCGGGCGCCGAGGAGATCGCCGCCCACGCCCACGCCCGCACGGTCTGCGGCCTCGGCCGCAGCCCGCTCCTGCTGACGGCCGCCCTGGCCACCGCCGCCGACGGGCGGCAAGGCTCCCCGCACGGAAGAGAGAAGTAACGCCATGGGCGTCGTCATCCTTCTTGTCATGGCGGCCGGTGTCGCCGCGATGCTCACCCGCAGACTCCCCACCGCCTTCGCCCTCGTCATCCTGGCGATCGTCATCGCCTTCCTCGCCGACGCCCCGCTGACCGGCGAGAACAGCGTCCTGGACACGGTCGTCCAGGCGGGTGCGCCGACCCTCGCCGCCACGATGATCGCGATCCTGCTGGGCTCCTGGCTCGGCAGGCTCCTCGACGAGACCGGCATCGCGGGCACCCTCGTCCGCAAGATCGTGGAGTTCGGCGGCGACCGGCCGGTCGTGGTCGCGCTCGGCGTCCTCGCCGTCGCCACCCTCGTCGGTACGGTCACGGGCTCGGCGCCCGCCGCGATGCTGGCCGGCATCATCGGCATCCCCGCCATGATCGCCGTCGGTATCCCCAAGGTCACCGCCGCCGGCACGATCCTGATGGGCATCGCCGCCGGTATGCCCTTCGAGCTGCCGATCTGGCAGTTCTTCTCCACCGCGCTCGAACTGCCCGTGGACACCGTGCGCGGCTTCATGATGAAGCTGTTCCCCTTCGCCCTGGCCGCCGCCGTTCTCTTCGTCCTCGTCGAGACGCGACGACGCGGGGTCGAACACGCGTGGTCGCTCACGTCCGCTTCCGCGAAGCCCACGTCGCGCCGTAAGCAGCTCGGCGACGCCCCCTGGTACGCGCTGCTCACCCCGCTCGTACCGCTGATCCTCGCCCTCGGTCTCGATGTCGCGATCCTGCCGTCGATGCTGGCCGGCGTCCTGTACGCGCTGGTCACCACCACCCGGCCGGGCGAGATGAGCAAACGGCTGCTGCGCACCCTGTACGGCTCCTTCGAGATCGCGGCGGCGCCGATCGTGCTCTTCATCGCGATCGGCATCCTGCTCGCCGCGGTGAAGCTGCCCGGCGCCGTGGCGGCGCTGGAGCCGCTGATCAAGGCGGTCAGCCCGCAGAATCCGGTGCTGTTCGTCGCGGTCTTCACCCTGCTCGTGCCGCTCTGCCTCTACCGGGGTCCGCTGAACGTCTACGGCCTCGGCGCGGGCATCGCCGGTGTCCTCATCGCCGCCGGCATCTACCCGGCCGTCGCGGTGCTCGGCCTGGCCACCTCGTACAACCAGGTCTTCGGGGTGGCGGACCCGACGAGCACCCAGACCGTGTGGAGCGCGCAGTACGCGGGGGTCACCCCGCAGCAGGTGATGCTGCGGACCTTGCCGTACGTGTGGGCCGTCGCCCTCGGCGGATTCTGCGTCACCGCCGCCACCTATCTGTGATCTCTCAACTCCCGGGACGGAGAACGACATGACACAGCACGACGCGCACGACCAGCCGCGGAACCCCGGCCGCCGGATCTTCCTGCGGGCGGCGGCGGCCACCGCCGCCGTGACCTCCGGCGTGCTGGCCACCGGCGCGACGGCCGGCGCCGCCGCGGCCGCCGCAGCGACCCCGGCCGCGGCCCCCGCCCTGGCGGCGGCGCCCGGCGGATTCCCCGACTACCGCTATCTGAAGACGCTTCTGACGCCCTCTCAGCTGAAGTACAACCCCACCGGCGAGATCATCTTCCCGTGTGTCCGGGGCGTCTACGACAAGTTGGCGAACCCGCTCGGCCGTTACTACCTCTACTACGGCCCGCACGACGCGCCCGGCGGTATCTGCCTGGCCTACGGCGACTCGCTGGAGGGGCCGTTCACCGAGTACACCGCGAACCCGATCGTCTCCAACAACTGGCAGCCGCACTACAAGGTCTCCCATGTCGCCTCGCCGCACGTCCTGTGGAACGAGGATGTCAGGGAGCTGTGGCTCTACTTCCACGGCGAGAACGGCACGACCCGCCTCGCCCGTTCCAAGGACGGCATCACCTTCACCTACGACAAGGTGGTGCTCACCACCGCGATGATGCCCGCGGGCAGCAGCGAGACCTCGTACGCGCGCGTGTTCCGGCACGACCTGCCCTCGCGCGACGCGCGCTACGTGATGCTCTTCATGCTCAACAACCAGTCCAACCACCGTGATATCGCCTGGGGTTGGTCGAAGGACGGCCGTGACTGGACGTTCGACCAGCAGCCGCTCGTCCGCCACTCCGACGTCGGGGCGAACAACATCGGGGGACCGCACCTGCTGAGCCGTAACGGCAGTACGTATGTCGTCTACAACACCAGCAAGGAGAACGGCGGCAATCTGCTGATCACCGAGGTCGGCAATGACTTCAGCCGCCGTGATCACCTCGGTCTCTTCTACGACTCGGCCAACAGCGCGCCGGACAACGGGCGCAGTGCCTCGCCGAGCTTCGGAACCGACCGGGGGGTGCCGTACATGATCTATGAGGCGGGCGAGCGTCTTCAGGGCTCCATCGCGGTCGCACGCGGCTGACCGCCCGGCGCCGGACGGGCCGCGGTGCGGCCCGTCCGGCCCGGTCAGAGACCAGCGGTGGCCGCGGGACCACCGGTGTGGGCGAGGACGCAGTCGACGGCCATGTACAAGGTTTCCGTCTCGGATCGCAGGATCGACTGCTCGGCGGGCAACGCCCTCTCGGTCGCGAGTCCGTTGAGGACGGTCATCAGGAATCTCGCGCGCCGGGTGTTCTCGCCCGCGGCCAGCGCGCCTTCCCGCGTGAGGATCGCCAGCCAGGACTCGATACGGCGTTGCCCTTCCAGGTCCATGGCGAGATACGCGGCGCGCACCTCGTCGGTCGGCTCGGGGGCGATGAAGGTCTCGAAGAGCCTGCCCCATGCCTCCCGTGCCTGTTCGCCCACTCCGGCGGGCGCGAGCACCTGCCGGAGGCAGTTCACCAGCCGGTCCCGTGCCGGTACCGAACGGTCGTGGATCCCGTCCTCGGAGACCACGTGGTCATAGATGACGGCCAGCACCGCGTCCCGCAGTTCGCGCTGCGTCGGGAAGAAGTGTCTGAGAGATCCGGTGCTCACCCCGGCCCGCGCCGCGACCGCCCGCACACTCAGATTGACCGAGGGGTCCTCTCCGATCATCGCGGCGGCCGCCGCGAGGATCCTGTCCCGCGTGCCGGCGCTCTCCTTCTTCTCCGCCGCTGCCTTCTCTGCCACTGCCGCTGCCTCTCATCACGCCGTACTAGTACGCCGTGATACTTTAGCCCTCGGGCCACTAGTACAGCGTGCTAGTGCGGGATGCGGCCGAGCGCCAGGGGGCTGAGGGATGTTCGAGGAGCGGCGGCGGCGTCGAGCCGCGAAGCGCGTGCGACCGGGGGACGGGCGGCCCCTGCGACGTTTTCGCTGGTGGCAGTTGCCGGGCCGCGCGCTGTTCCATCTTCCTCTGACGCGGCACGACGGGCGTCGGACGATATACGCGATCGATGTCCGGCACTGGCAGAACCAGAGCTCCGGCAACGTCAGGGCGCATCTGTACCTCGACGGCAGGCTCCACGCCGAATCCAGGATCCCCGCCGCCTTCCCCGTGCCGGACGGCACGATCGAGGTGGCGATGAGCGGCTTCGGGATCAAACGCTGCCACTACGTCACCACCGCGGGTACCGAGCACCAGCTCGTCCCGGACCCTGCCTCCGCCGAGGGCCGCCGCGCCCGCCTCGACCGCGACCACCCGACCCTGAGCCGCTGGATCGGCCTCTGCTCCCTTGTGGCGCTCCTCATTGGTGCCGGTCTTCTCGTCGTACAGATCGCTGAACCGCTCTCCCGGATACCTCCCATCGCCTCACGCGTCGGGAGCTTCGAGTCGCCGATCCACCTTCCGCTATGGCTCAACGTCACACTCGGGGCCGCGGCGGCGATGGGCAGCATGGAGCGAGCGCTTCGACTGTGCTACCACTGGCTGCTCGACGGCGCGGCGAACTAGTGCCCCTCCGGGCTCCTGCGGACCGGCAGACCTGGCTGTCAGGGGAGAGAGTGAGGTGTGAGAGGTTCGGACCCGTGAGTGAAACGACGTCGCAGACCCTCCAATACCGTCTTGACGGGCCAGAGCAGGCGCCCGTCCTGATCCTGGGACCTTCACTCGGAACCACCTGGCACATGTGGGATCGCCAGGTGCCCGAGCTGGCCCGCCAGTGGCGGGTGTTCCGCTTCGACCTGCCCGGTCACGGCGGCGCCCCCGCGCACCCCGCGACCAGCATCCCCGAGCTGGCGGAACGGCTGTTGGCCACGCTCGACGAGATCGGGGTGCAGCGGTTCGGCTATGTGGGCTGCTCCATCGCCGGTGCCATCGGCGCCGAGCTGGCGCTGCGCCGCCCCGACCGGATCGCCTCGCTCGCGCTGGTCGCCGCCTCGCCCCGGTTCGGTACGGCCGACGAGTTCCGTCAGCGCGGTGTGATCGTCCGTGCGAACGGACTCGACCCGATGGCCCGCAGCGCGCCCGAACGCTGGTTCACCCCGGGCTTCGCCGCCGCGCAGCCCGCCATCGTCGAATGGGCCGTCCAGATGGTCCGCACCACCGATCCCGGGTGCTACATCGCCTCCTGTGAGGCGCTGGCCGCCTTCGACATCCGGGCGGAGCTGGGCCGTATCACCGTACCGACCCTGGTGCTGGTCGGCGCCGAGGACCATGTCACCGGGCCCGCCGAGGCGCGCACGCTGGTCGCGGGGATACCGGACGCCCGGCTCGCGCTGGTGCCCGGAGCCTCCCATCTGGCTCCCGTCGAGCAGCCCGCCGCCGTCACGGATCTGCTCGTCCACCACTTCTCCACCGCCTGGTACAACCCGTCCGACACCTCCACCGGCCTCACCGTCCTGCCGGACCGGGGCCCCGTGCCCTCGCTCTCGGCGACGGTCGGCCCGATCGCCGAGATCGCCCCCGTCGAGCAGCCCGAGGCCGTGACCACCGGGCGGCCCGACCCGTACGAGGCGGGCATGCGGGTGCGCCGACAGGTCCTGGGCGACGCCCATGTGGACCGCGCCATGGCCGCCGCCGACGACTTCACGGGCGACTTCCAGGAGCTGATCACCCGCTACGCCTGGGGCGAGGTGTGGACCAGGGAGGGCCTCGACCGCCGCACCCGCAGCGCCGTGACGCTGACGGCGCTGGTCGCGGGCGGCCATCTGGAGGAGCTGGCCTTCCACACGAGGGCCGCGCTGCGCAATGGCCTCACCCCCGCCGAGATCAAGGAAGTGCTGATCCAGACGGCCGTGTACTGCGGGGTCCCGGCCGCGAACACGGCGTTCCGGGTGGCGCGGACCGTGATCCAAGAGGAGACCACGCCCGAGGCGTAGCAGGATGGCGGTGTGCGCTCGTGCGCCCGGCACCGACAACCGCGCCGAGAACGCACCGACAACCACACCGACAGCGGCACCGACAGCGGCACCGACAGCGAGGGAGGCGGTCAGCGGTGAGGCTCACCAAGAAGACACACGCCTGTGTCCGGCTGGAGAAGGAGGGCCGTACGCTCGTCATCGACCCCGGTGCCTACACCGAGGACGATGCCACGACCGGCGCGGACGCCATCCTGGTCACCCACGAGCACCCCGATCACTTCCATGAGGGGCATCTGCGGGCCGGTCTTGAGGCCAACCCGACGGCCGAGCTGTGGACGCTGCGCAGCGTCGCCGACCAGCTCTCCGCCGCCTTCCCCGGGCGCGTCCACACGGTCGGCCACGGCGACACCTTCTCCGCCGCCGGTTTCGACATCCAGGTCCACGGCGAGCTGCACGCGGTGATCCACCCGGACATCCCGCGGATCACCAATGTCGGCTATCTCGTGGACGGCTCGGTCTTCCACCCCGGCGACGCGCTGACCGTCCCCGACCAGCCGGTCGAGACGCTGCTCCTGCCCGTACAGGCACCCTGGAACAAGATCTCCGAGGTGATCGAGTACGTACGCGAGGTCAAGCCGCGGCGCTCCTTCGATGTCCACGACGCGCTGATCACGGAGCTGGCCCGGCCCATCTACGACACCCAGATCGGTGGTCTGGGCGGCGCGGAACACGGCAGGCTCGCCCCGGGGCGCTCCGTCGAACTGTGACTGTCGGACCCCGCCGATAGGCTGTCCCGCATGCGCATCGCGACCTGGAACGTCAATTCGATCACTGCCCGGCTGCCCCGGCTGCTGGCCTGGCTGGAGAGCACCGGTACGGACGTGCTGTGCGTCCAGGAGACCAAGTGCACGCAGGAGCAGTTCCCCGCGGAACAGCTCCGTGAGCTGGGCTACGAGTCGGCGGTCAACGCCACCGGGCGGTGGAACGGGGTGGCGCTGATCTCCCGGGCCGGCCTGACGGACATCGTCCCGGGGCTGCCCGGCGGACCGGAGTACGAGGGCGTGACGGAGCCGCGCGCGATCTCCGCGACCTGCGGCCCCGTCCGCCTCTGGTCGGTGTACGTGCCCAATGGCCGCGAGGTCGGCCATGACCACTACGCGTACAAGCTGCGCTGGCTGGAGGCGCTGCGCGCGGCGGTGGCCGACGACGCGGCGGGCGCGCGGCCGTTCGCGGTGCTCGGTGACTTCAATGTGGCCCCGGCCGACGAGGACGTGTGGGACCTGTCCCGCTTCGAGGGGGCCACGCATGTCACCCCCGCCGAGCGTGCGGCGCTCGCCGCGCTGCGCGAGCAGGGGCTCTCCGACGTGGTGCCCCGCCCGCTCAAGTACGACCGCCCGTACACCTACTGGGACTACCGCGAGCTGGGCTTCCCGAAGAACAAGGGCATGCGCATCGACCTGGTCTACGGCAACGCGCCGTTCGAGGGCGCCGTCAAGGACAGCTATGTCGACCGCGAGGAGCGCAAGGGCAAGGGCGCCTCGGACCACGCCCCCGTCGTCGTGGACATCGACGTCTGAGGACGGCCTCCGGCCCGCCGCCCGGCCCGCCGCCCGGCCCGCGCGCCCTATGGTGCGCCGGGAAGCGGAATGGCACGCTGAGCGGTATGAACATCCCCTTCTTGGACAACTGGCGCAAGCGGCACGGCGGCGAGGACGCGGCCTCGCTCGCCTCCGTCGTCGACGGCGACCCGGAGGGCGTGGCCGAGTTGCTCGCCGAGTGCGAGCTGCTGCGTGCCCGGGCGGGGGAGAACGGTCTTGAACTGGACGACTCCCCGGCCTCGTTGGAGGCCCTTGACCAGCTGCCGCCGCGCTGGCGCGACGACCCCGAGGAGCTGCCCTGGCTGGGCAACGACGCGGGGCTGTATCTGGGCACGGTGATCGTCCGTACGGTGCCCGGCGCGCTCTGGCACATCTGGCCCGGCGGACACCCCGTGGTGCGCCTCGTCTCCGGGCGCGAGATCCCGGTCGTCGAGTCCGGTCTCGACTGGGCGGCGACCGGAGCGCCCGAGCTGTCCCAGGTCTACGCGGAGGCCGCCGAGGCCTGACCCCCGGCCTCCCGCGCGGTCGGTCCTCCGCTGCCGTATGTCGTCCTGTGCAGTAAATACGGCTTATGCCCCACATGTGCGTGTCGAGCACGAAGTCCCTTGTCCGGCTGGATAGTTTGCGCTGACTTCGACACAGCCGGGAGTGGGTGGGGCAGCGTATGGCCGTCGATTCATTGATCGAGCTGCGAGGCGTCAACAAGTACTTCGGACCGTTGCATGTCCTCCAGAACATCGATCTGACGGTCGCCCGCGGCGAAGTGGTCGTGGTCATCGGCCCTTCCGGCTCCGGGAAGTCCACGCTCTGCCGGACCATGAACCGGCTGGAGACGATCGAGTCGGGCCGGATCACCATCGAGGGAACGCCCCTGCCGGCCGAGGGCCGCGGGCTCGCCCGGCTCCGCGCGGAAGTGGGCATGGTCTTCCAGTCGTTCAACCTCTTCGCGCACCGGACCGTGCTGGACAATGTCTCGCTCGCGCAGATCAAGGTGCGCAAGCGCAAGAAGGAGGACGCCGACCGGCGTTCCCGGGAACTGCTCGACCGCGTGGGACTTCTCTCCCAGGCCGACAAGCTGCCGGCGCAGCTCTCCGGCGGTCAGCAGCAGCGCGTCGCCATCGCCCGCGCGCTCGCCATGGACCCCAAGGCCCTGCTCTTCGACGAACCGACCTCGGCGCTCGACCCGGAGATGATCAACGAGGTGCTCGAAGTCATGCGGCAGCTCGCCCGCGAAGGCATGACGATGGTCGTCGTCACCCATGAGATGGGCTTCGCCCGCTCCGCGGCCAACCGCGTGGTCTTCATGTCCGACGGCCGCATCGTCGAGGACCGCACCCCGGAGGACTTCTTCACCGCCCCGCGGAGCGACCGGGCGAAGGACTTCCTCTCCAAGATCCTCAAGCACTGAGGGGGTGCGGTCCATGATCCCCGGTCGCGCACCGTGGACGAGGAGAACCCTCACGGCGCTCCTGCCCCTCCTGCTCGCCCTGCTGGCGGCGCTCGCCGCGGGCTGCGGAAAGCCGGGCAGCCCGCCCGTGAAGGGCCCGCGGGCCGACACGCTGCCGCACTACCGAGTGGACACCGCCTTCCGGCTGCCCGAGTCGCCGACCTGGACCGCGGCGAAGCGGCGCGGGTATCTGATCGTGGGCGTCAAGGAGGACCAGCCGTACATGGGGGAGCGGGACCCGGCCACCGGCGTCTACTCCGGCTTCGACATCGAGATCGCCAAAATGATGGCGGCGTCCCTGGGCTTCGCTCCGAAGACCATCCGCTTCCGTACGATCGCCTCCGCGAACCGGGAGACCGCCCTGCAGAACGGGCAGATCGACTACTACGTCGGCACGTACACCATCAATGAGAACCGCAAGAAGCTCGTCGGATTCGCCGGCCCGTACTACCTGGCCGGGCAGTCGCTGCTGGTGAGGGCCGACGAGCACGACATCCACGGGCCGCGGGACCTCGACGGCAAACGCGTCTGCTCGGCCGCGGGATCGACCCCGTACCAGCGGATCCAGCGGGACTACCCGCGCATCCAACTCGTGGGCTACGACACGTACTCCGCCTGTGTGGACAATCTGCTGACCTACCAGGTCGACGCCGTCACCACCGACGACACCATCCTCCAGGGCTACGCCGCCAAGGCGCCCGGCGAACTCAAGGTGGTCGGGGAACCCTTCTCGAAGGAGCCCTACGGCATCGGTGTCCCGCGCGGCGACAACGCGCTGCGCCTCGCGCTCGACGACGCCCTCGCGGCCAACGAGAGGAACGGCAACTGGCAGAAGGCGTACGACGCGACCCTCGGCCTCTCCGGGCGCCGGGCCACCCCGCCCCCGCCGATCGACCGTTACCCGGCGAGCTGAGGCAGGAGCCATGGACGTACTCACCGACAACCTCACCCTCTACGGCAAGGGCTTCCTCGGCACGGTCGAGCTGACGGTCTACGCCTCGCTGCTCGCGCTGGCCCTCGGGTTCGTGATGGCCTCCTTCCGGGTCGCGCCGGTCCGTGCCCTGCGGGCGCTGGGCACCGCATGGGTCACCGTCCTGCGCAACACCCCCCTGACGCTGCTCTTCTTCGCGGTTGTCCTCGGGCTGCCGCGCTTCGGTCTCGTCCTGCCCTTCCAGCTCTTCGCGGTCCTCGCGCTCGGCTGCTACACCTCCGCGTTCATCTGCGAGGTGCTGCGCTCGGGCATCAACACCGTGCCCAAGGGGCAGGGCGAGGCGGCCCGCAGCCTCGGGATGACCTTCGGGCAGACCCTGAGCGGAGTCGTCCTGCCGCAGGCGTTCCGTTCGGTCATCCCGCCCATCGGCTCCACCCTGATCGCCCTCGCCAAGAACTCGGCGATCGCGGGGGCGTTCAGCGTCACCGAGCTGCTCGGCACGTACAAGAGCCTGAACGAGATGGGCTACAGCATCGTCTGGACCTTCGTCTGGATCGCCGTCGGCTATCTGATCATCACCCTGTCCATCAGCGCGCTGTTCCACTTCATGGAGAAGCACTGGGGAGTCGCCCGATGACCTCGACGGCCTCGAAGACACCGAAGCCTCCGCGGACGTCGCGGACGGCGAAGACGTCCCGGAGCGATTCGTCCGCGCTGTACGACTTCCCGGGGCCCCGGACGGAGCGACGGCACCGCTGGTACGGCGTGCTGGCGACGGCGGCGGTCGCCGCGCTGTTCGGCTGGCTGCTCTATCTTCTCTTCGCCACCGACCAGTTCACCGCCACCAAGTGGTCCCCCTTCGAGTACCAGGGCATCCAGGATCTGCTGCTGCGCGGCCTCGGCAACACCCTCAAGGCCTTCGCGTACGCGGCGGTGCTCTCGCTCGTACTCGGCGCGGTCCTCGCCTGCGGCCGGCTCTCCGAGCACCGGCCGGTGCGCTGGGTGGCCACCGCGCTGGTCGAGTTCTTCCGCGCCATGCCCGTGCTGGTGATGATCTTCTTCATCTTCGTGGCCCTGAAGGTGCAGGCGCTGCCCGCGCTGGTGGCGGGACTGACGCTCTACAACGGCTCCGTGCTCGCCGAGGTGTTCCGTACCGGAGTCAACTCGGTGGAGCGCGGTCAGCGGGAGGCGGCGTACGCGCTCGGCATGCGCAAGACGCAGGTCATGACGTACGTGCTGGTGCCGCAGGCGGTCCGCGCCATGCTGCCCACGATCATCAGCCAGCTGGTGGTCGCTCTCAAGGACACATCACTCGGCTATCTGATCACCTATGAGGAGTTCCTCCATGCCGGAAAGCTCATCGCCTCGAATCTCGACTACGATTTGCCGTTCATCCCTGTGGTGATGGTGATTTCACCGATCTACATCGGGATGTGCATGCTGCTCTCCTGGTTCGCCCACTGGCTGGCCGGGCGGCAGCGGCGCAACCCGAGAACCGAGGCCGTGGGCGTCGCCCCGGCCTCCCCAGGGACGCTGCTGCCGGGCGGGCAGTAGCTCAGGGGCAGTGGCCCGTCCGGCGGCAGCCGGAGATCACTTCTCGTACGGATCTCGTACGGACGGGAAGAAGGTCAGCTGCGCGCCGGTCGGGTTGTGCTCCGCGGGGAGCGCGCCCGGCGGGCGGGCCACTTGGGACGCGCCGTCACTCACGCGCCTCCGCTGCTCACGCGCCGCCGTCCCTCACGCGGCGGCGGGGAGCGGCTGGTGGGCCGCCCGCGTCACATCCGCGACCAGCTCCACCACATCGGGACCGTACGCCACCGAGTTGACCACCTTCAGCAGCAGACAGAACGAGTTACCGCCGTGCTTGCGGGCCAGCTTCTCGTGATGGCGGAACAGATAGCGCGTGGCCGCCTGGTTGGTGATCGCCCGCTGGCCGCAGAAGAGGAAGACCGGCCGCGCCTCCTCACCGGCGGTGAGCCGCGCCAGCAGGACGTACTCGGTGACGCCCCCCTCCGCGCGGTAGCGCTCGGAGCCGATCTGGAACGAGCCCCGGTCCGGGCCGGATTCGGTACTGGTGTCGACTTTCACACCCGGCAGCAGTGAGCCCAGATGCGCGGCCATTCGCCGATTCGAGTACGGCCCGCCGAGGCAGAACTCCGTACGCTCCCCGAAGCCCTGGCGCGCCGAGTCGTGCTGGACGATCTCCGCGTGTGCCCCGCAGTCCTTGATCAGCGCGGCGAGCTCAAGCAGAGCGGAGACATCGTAGCGGTGAACGGCCCCGTCGCTGCCCGCCTCACGATTGACGACCAGCAGACATTCGGAGTTTCCGGGCAGACCGAAGAACGCCTGCTTGCGGCGGAGCCTGCGGCGCCAGAGATACGTACGGGCGAGCCAGCCCAGGGAAGCGCTGATACCGGCGGCGACTACGCCGAGCACGATGTTGCGTATGTCGTCATTCATGGGCGCGCATCGTAGCGGGACGAGGCGAACGCGGTTCGAGACGGTCCTGACGGAGCGGGGGCGTCGGCGTTACGCTGCGCGCACAGTTCTCGACTGGAGGTACGGATGCGTCGCTCCGCTGTGCGGAATGTGTCGTTGTCGGCTGTTGCCGCGGCCTTGCTCTCGGTGGGCGCGTGCGCGCCACCCTCGGTCTCGGGGACGAGCGGCGCACAGGCACCTCCGCCGGCCAAGACACCGGTGGCGACGGGGCACGGGGGAGCGGTCGCGAGCGTCGACGCCGACGCCTCGGCCGCCGGTATCGAGGTGCTCAGGAACGGCGGCAACGCCGTGGACGCGGCCGTGGCCACGGCCGCCGCGCTCGGCGTCACCGAGCCGTACTCCGCCGGTATCGGCGGTGGCGGCTACTTCGTCTACTACAACGCCAAGTCCCGTACCGTACACACCATCGACGGCCGTGAGACCGCTCCCGGGTCGGCCGACCGCTCGCTTTTTCTGGAGAACGGCAAACCGCTGCCCTTCGCGGACGCCGTGACCAGCGGTCTCAGCGTCGGTACGCCGGGGACCGCCGCCACCTGGAAGGCCGCTCTCGACGCCTGGGGCAGCCGCTCGCTCTCCCAACTGCTGAAGCCGGCCGAGCGGCTGGCGACGGACGGCTTCGTCGTCGACGACACCTTCCGCGCGCAGACCCAGTCGAACCAGGCGCGGTTCGCCGACTTCCCCGACACCGCCGAACTCTTCCTGCCCGGGGGACAGCTCCCGGTCGTCGGCTCCACCTTCAAGAACGCCGATCTGGCCCGTACGTACAAGGAGTTGGGGCGTACCGGCACCCGCTCGCTCTACGAGGGCGAGCTGGCCCGCGACATCGTCCGTACCGTACGCAAGCCCCCCGTGAACCCGGACTCCGGCCGCGACGCCCGCCCCGGCGATCTGACCACACGCGACCTCTCCGGCTACCGCACGAAGAAGCAGGCGCCGACCAAGGTCTCGTACCGGGGACTCGACGTGTACGGGATGGCGCCGTCGTCCTCGGGCGGTACGAGCGTCGGCGAGGCGCTCAACATCCTTGAGCGCACGGACCTTTCGAAGGCGACCGAGGCGCAGTATCTGCACCGCTTCATCGAGGCGAGCCGGATCGCCTTCGCGGACCGGGGCCGCTGGGTGGGCGACCCGGCCTTCGAGGACGTACCGACCAAGGGACTGCTGTCGCAGCGCTTCGCGGACGCGCGCGGGTGTCTGATCAAGGACAACGCGGTCCTCAAGAGCCCGCTGGCGCCCGGTGATCCGAGCGATCCCAAGCCGTGCGGGCGCGGCGGGACGGCGGCGCCGACCACCTTCGAGGGCGAGAACACCACGCATCTCACGGCGGCCGACAAATGGGGCAATGTCGTCGCCTACACGCTGACCATCGAGTCGACGGGCGGCAGCGCGATCACCGTGCCGGGACGGGGGTTCCTGCTCAACAACGAGCTGACGGACTTCTCCTTCGCCCCGGCGAACCCGGCCGTCCACGACCCGAACCTGCCGGGACCGGGCAAGCGACCGCGCTCGTCGATCTCCCCGACGATCGTGCTGGACTCGAAGGACCGGCCGGTCCTGGCGGTCGGCTCGCCGGGCGGCGCGACGATCATCACCACCGTGCTCCAGACACTGACCGGCCGGCTGGACCGAGGTCTGCCGCTCGTCGACGCGATCGCGGCGCCCCGGGCCAGCCAGCGCAACGGGGCGGCCACGGAGCTGGAGCCCGGCCTCTGGAACAGCCCGGTGCGTGGGCAGTTGGAGGCGCTGGGCCATGTCTTCACCCAGAACCCGGAGATCGGCGCGGCGACCGGCGTACAGCGACTGCCGGACGGCCGCTGGCAGGCCGCGGCCGAGAAGGTCCGCAGGGGCGGCGGCTCGGCGATGGTGGTACGCCCGGACGGCAAGTAGAAGGGCGCCCGGAACGACTAGGCACCCGGGTCCCGCCCCGCCGCCCTTCCGGCCGGGGCGGGACCCTCCGTGCGCCCCGTGTGCCCGCGCGTTCATGTGCTCGCTCATGCGCTCGTGTGCTCAGAGCGCCGTCAGGATCCTCGGGCCCTCGTCGGTGATCGCGACCGTGTGTTCCGCGTGGGCGGCGCGGCTGGAGTCCAGGGTGCGGATCGTCCAGCCGTCGTGGGCCGTGAAGTGCCGGTCGGTGCCGCTGCCGATCAGCATCGGCTCGATCGCCAGCACCATGCCGTGCCGTAGCGGCATCCCCCGGCCCGGGCGGCCCTCGTTGGGTACGCCCGGGTCCTCGTGCATCGTCCGGCCCACGCCGTGGCCGCCGAAACCGTCGGGGATGCCGTAGCCCGCGCGGCGGCAGACGCGGCCGATCGCATGGGCGATGTCGCCGATCCGGTTGCCGACGACGGCCGCCGCGATTCCGGCCTCCAGTGCCTCGTTGGCCGTGTCGATCAGCCGTATGTCGTCCGGGCGGGGCCGGCCGACCGTGAAGCTGATCGCCGCGTCGCCGACCCATCCGGCCAGCTCCGCACCGCAGTCGATGCTCACCAGATCGCCGTCGTGCAGCCGGTAGCCGTCGGGGATGCCGTGCACGATCGCGTCGTTGACCGAGGCGCAGATGACGGCGGGGAAGGGGGTGGGCGCCCAGTCGGGGTGATAGTCGAGGAACGGCGAACCGGCGCCCGCCTCGCGCAGGACCGCGCGGGCGGTCTCGTCGAGGGCGCGCAGGGTACTGCCCACGGCCGCCGCTTCCCGTACCGCTGTCAGCGCCTGTGCGACGACCCGGCCGGCGGCGCGCATGGCGTCCAGGGACGCATCGGTCTTGATCTCCACCATTCCAATAACTATACCGGTCGCCGGAGAATCGGGCACCCTTGTGCGGCGGTATTACAATGACGGGATGGTACGTAGTCCACTCACCCCCCAAGAGCACGAGCGCGGCGAGCGGCTCGGCCGGCTGCTCCGTGAGGCGCGGGGCTCGCGCAGCATGGTGGAGGTCGCCGCGGTCGCCGGGCTCTCCGCCGAGACCTTGCGCAAGATCGAGACCGGCAGGGCGCCGACGCCCGCCTTCTTCACCGTCGCGGCGCTGGCCGGGGCACTGGGGTTGTCGATGGACGAGATCGCCGCGAGCTGCGTGCTGGTGCCGGTCTGATCCCGGGCTGATTCCGGGCCGATCCCGGTCCGGTCACGGGCCGGTCTCTCGCGCGGTCACGGGTGGTCCGGGCTGTCGAGGAGGGCGAGGACCGCGTAGTCTCCCGCCCGTGACGACCCTCGACGCACTCGGCCGTAGCCGCTATGTCAGCCTCACCACCTACCGCAAGGACGGCACGGCCGTCGCCACCCCCGTCTGGCACGCGGTGAAAGACGGTGAACTGCTCATCTGGACCAGGTCCGACGCCTGGAAGGTCAAGCGGATCCGCAACAACAGCCGGGTCGTGGTGACGGCGTGTGATGTGCGCGGCCGGATCGCGCAGGGCGCGCCGAGCGCCGAGGGCAGTGCGCGGCTGCTTGAGGAGCCGGCGGCGCTGGAGCGTATCCGCAAGCTGCTCACCCGCAAGTACACCTGGCAGTTCTGGCTGATCGACTGGCCTGCCAGGGTCGTACGGCGCGGCAAGCGCATGCATACCGGCATCGCCGTCACCTTCTGACCCCATGGCCCGGTGAGGCACCCGAACCGCGCCGGAAAACTGTCCGTAGCCGCGCTGTAACACGACTGAGGTCGAATGCCAGCGGACCGGAGGGCTTCCTCCGGCGGAGCACGGCGGGGCAGGAACGGGGCCGGCGATGGCGGTGCGTCAACTTCCAGCGGATATCGGGGCGTTCGCCCGGTACTTAAGGGACCTGACGTCCCTCCTCGACCCGGAGGGCGGCTGGTACGGAGTCTTCCGCCGCCGTGACCCCGATGGTCTGCGCGCCTGCTTCGAGGGCACCGAGGTGCCGCCCTGGGACGTGGTGGAATCGCTGCTCCAGGACTTCGCCGCCGGACGTGACGACCGGGTGGTGGCCGCCGAGACCGAGCGGGCGGGTCGGCTCCACACGGCGTCCGCCACCGCGTACGACCGCCGCCCCGGCGGGCCGGAGGCGCTGTCCGACCGGCTGCGGCTGATGGTGCGTGAGCAGATGCACGCGGCGGGCCGGGCCGAGGAGTTGGTCCGGCTGCTCGGTACCACTCCGGAGCGCACGCCCCAGGCCGAACAGCTCGCCCACGACCTCGCCTGGATCCGCGACGACCACACTCGTGCCTCCGCGCGCTGCGCCGAACTCCGGGCCCGGCTGGAGTCGTTGGCGCCCCCGGCACGCGCCGCCGGGCCCGTGCGCCCACCGGCCCCGGACAGCTGGTTCCGCGCGGAGGAGCCCTCGGTCTTCGACCGGCCGGGCGCGGAGAGGCCCGGCGGGGAGAGGCCCGGCGCGGGCAGCCGTGGCGGGGCGCCCGGCGGGAGGCCCGCCGACGCCCCCGAGTCCCCCGCCTCCGTCGCTCCCCGAGCGGCGCCCGAGCCCGAGGAGACGCCGGGGCCCGAGGAGAAGAGGAAACGCGCGCCCGCGCCCCGGCGAAGGCCCCGTGGCGCCCGCTTCGCCGGGCTCGACGTCGATGACGTCGACGAGACGCCGCCCGCGGCGGAGCTCCCCGTACCACCGCCGTCCGCCCCCGCCTCCCCGCGCGGCGCCCGCTTCGGCGGCGTGCCCGCCGCGCCCGTCGAACCGGCCGAGCCCCGGCACTCCGCGGCGGATCTGCGGGCCGCCGCCGAGATGGTCGACACGCTGATCCGGCTGCGCGCCGAGGGCAGGACCGGTGAGGCGCATGTCGTGCTCTGCGAAGCCGCCGGCCGGCCCCCCGAACAGTTCCCGCTGCTCGCCGCCGAACTGCATCGCGCCGGACTGGGCGCCGACTGGGCCGAGCTGCTCTGGGAAGCGGCCTTCCTGCCACCCGCGCGGCTGGCCGCCGCGGCCGGGGCGCTCGCCGCCGCGGGCCGGGACGGTGACTGCGGGCAGCTGCTGCGCCAGGGTGTCTCCCGTCCCGCTGAGGAGATCGGCGACGCCGTACTCGCACTCGGCGAGGCGGGCCGCGCCCACGAGGCGCACGCGCTGCTGAGCGCCTTCGTCCAGGCCCGTACGCCCGAGGACGCGGTGCGGATCGCCGTACCCGATCCGCGCCGGCTGGTCCCGCAGCTGATCGACGCCGCCCGCGCGGTCTCGGTGGCCCGTGAGCGCGATCTCGTACATGCCCTGCGGGTGGCGGGGATCGTCGCCACCTGACCGGCCCCGGAGGTGAGCGGACCGGCCTCGGTGCTCGATCGGGACCGGCCCTGGGCCTGAGCGATTGATGCATCTTGCCCAATGTCGACCGCTCGGGTGTGAAACTTGATCGACTCTGCTGGTTAACGGCGATGGTCTTGCCCCAGTGTGAGACGGGGCTTACGTTCTCCTCCTACGCATCGTGTCTACGTGCGTAGAGCTCATCGACGCCCTCGCCGAAGGAGCAGCTCGTGGCCAGAGTCGTACGCGCCGCACTCGTCCAGGCGACCTGGACGGGCGACACCGAATCCATGATCGCCAAGCATGAGGAGCACGCCCGCGAGGCGGCCCTGCTGGGCGCGCGGGTCATCGGGTTCCAGGAAGTCTTCAACGCGCCCTACTTCTGCCAGGTGCAGGAGCCCGAGCACTACCGGTGGGCCGAGCCCGTCCCCGACGGCCCGACCGTCACGAGGATGCGGGAGCTCGCCCGTGAGACCGGCATGGTGATCGTCGTCCCGGTCTTCGAGGTCGAGCAGTCCGGCTTCTACTACAACACCGCGGCGGTCATCGACGCCGATGGCTCGTACCTCGGCAAGTACCGCAAGCACCACATCCCGCAGGTCAAGGGGTTCTGGGAGAAGTACTACTTCAAGCCGGGCAACGCGGGATGGCCCGTCTTCGACACGGCCGTCGGCAAGGTCGGTGTCTATATCTGCTACGACCGCCACTTCCCGGAGGGCTGGCGCCAGCTCGGGCTGAACGGCGCGCAGCTGGTCTACAACCCCTCCGCCACCTCCCGCGGCCTCTCCAGCTATCTCTGGCAGCTGGAGCAGCCGGCCGCCGCCGTCGCCAACGAGTACTTCGTCGCCGCGATCAACCGCGTCGGACAGGAGGAGTACGGCGACAACGACTTCTACGGGACGAGCTACTTCGTCGACCCGCGCGGTCAGTTCGTCGGCGACCCCGCCAGCGACAAGACGGAGGAACTGGTCGTACGGGACCTGGACTTCGGCCTGATCGACGAGGTGCGACAGCAGTGGGCGTTCTACCGGGACCGCCGACCCGACGCGTACGAGGGGCTGGTGCGGCCATGACACGTCCGCTCGTGAACGATCTGTACGACCGCCATCGCGCCGTACTCCCCGACTGGCTCGCGCTCTACTACGACGAGCCCATCGAGATCACCCACGGCGAGGGCCGCCATGTCTGGGACGCGGCGGGCAACCGCTATCTCGACTTCTTCGGCGGCATCCTCACCACCATGACCGCCCACGCGCTCCCCGAGGTCACCAAGGCGGTGAGCGAGCAGGCCGGGCGGATCATCCACTCCTCCACGCTCTATCTCAACCGTCCGATGGTCGAACTCGCCGAGCGGATCGCCGCCCTGTCCGGTATCCCGGACGCCCGGGTCTTCTTCACCACCTCGGGCACCGAGGCCAATGACACGGCGCTGATGCTGGCGACCGCGCACCGCGGGTCCAACCAGATCCTGGCCATGCGCAACAGCTACCACGGCCGGTCCTTCTCCACCGTCTCCGTCACCGGCAACCGCGGCTGGTCGCCCACCGGCCTCTCGCCGCTCCAGACGCTGTACGTGCACGGCGGCGTCCGCAACCGGGGCCCGTACGCCGGGCTCACCGACGAGCGGTTCATCGAGGCGTGCGTCGCCGATCTGGAGGATCTGCTCGGCCACACCCGCACACCCGCCGCGCTGATCGCCGAACCGGTGCAGGGCGTCGGCGGGTTCACCGCCCCGCCGAACGGGCTGTACGCCGCGTTCCGTGAAGTCCTCGACAGGCACGGCATCCTGTGGATCAGCGACGAGGTGCAGACCGGCTGGGGCCGTACCGGCGAGCACTTCTGGGGCTGGCAGGCGCATGGGAAGAACGGTCCGCCGGACATGCTCACCTTCGCCAAGGGCATCGGCAACGGCATGTCCATCGGCGGTGTCGTCGCCCGCGCCGACATCATGAACTGCCTTGACGCCAGCTCGATCTCGACCTTCGGCGGCAGCCCGATCACGATGGCGGCCGGTCTCGCCAATCTCTCGTATCTGCTGGAGCACGACCTCCAGGGCAACGCGCGCCGCGTCGGCGGACTGCTCATCGAGCGGCTGCGGGCCATCGGCGCCGGGGTCGACGCCGTACGCGAGGTACGCGGGCGCGGACTGATGATCGGCATCGAGCTGATCAAGCCGAGCACCGGCCAGGCGGCCCCCGAGACGGCGTCGGCCGTGCTCGAAGCGGCCCGCGAGGGCGGTCTGCTGATCGGCAAGGGCGGTGGCCACAACACCAGCGTGCTACGGATCGCCCCGCCGCTCTCGCTGACCGTCGCCGAGGCGGAAGAGGGCGCCGCGATCCTCGAACAGGCCCTGCGCGGGGCGTAGTCGGGCTTTCCGGGACCCGTGGCCGCGGTCTTCAACAGCGCCGTGGCCGGCTCCGCCGGACCGCGGCGGGCCGACCGTACGAAAGGGAGCGCCACCAGCATGAGCAGTACCCGCACCCTGATCCGCGGCGGACTCGTCATCACCGCCGCCGACGAGATCCACGCCGATGTACTGATCGAGGAAGGCCGGATCGTCGCCCTCGCCGCGCACGGGTCCGACGTGGCCGAGGGCTGGACCGCCAGCCGGACGATCGACGCCACCGGCAAGTACGTCATCCCGGGCGGGGTCGACGCCCATACGCACATGGAGATGCCGTTCGGCGGCACCTTCGCCGCCGACACCTTCGAGACCGGTACCCGCGCGGCGGCCTGGGGCGGCACCACCACCATCGTGGACTTCGCCATCCAGTCCCCGGGGCACGCGCTGCGCGCCGGACTCGACGCCTGGTACGCCAAGGCCGACGGCAACTGCGCCATCGACTACGCGTTCCACATGATCATGGCCGATGTCAATGAGAGCTCCCTGAAGGAGATGGACCTCCTGGTCCAGGAGGGCATCACCTCCTTCAAGCTCTTCATGGCCTATCCCGGCGTCTTCTACAGCGACGACGGCCAGATCCTGCGCGCCATGCAGCGCGCCGCGCACAACGGCGGGCTGATCATGATGCACGCCGAGAACGGCATCGCGATCGATGTCCTCGTCGAACAGGCCCTGGCCGCCGGACACACCGATCCGCGCTACCACGGCGAGGTACGCAAGGTCCTGCTGGAGGCCGAGGCCACCCACCGGGCGATCCAGCTCGCACGGGTCGCCGAGGCGCCGCTGTATGTCGTGCACGTCTCCGCCGAGGAGGCCGTCGCCGAACTGGCCGCCGCCCGTGACAAGGGGCTGCCCGTCTTCGGCGAGACCTGTCCGCAGTACCTCTTCCTCTCCACCGACAATCTCGCCGAGCCGGACTTCGAGGGCTCCAAGTACGTCTGCTCCACCCCGCTCCGGTCCAAGGAGCACCAGGCCGCGCTCTGGCGCGGACTGCGTACCGACGATCTCCAGGTGGTCTCCACCGACCACTGCCCGTTCTGCTTCGTGGGTCAGAAGGAGATGGGCCGCGGCGACTTCTCCAAGATCCCCAACGGGCTGCCGGGCGTGGAGAACCGGATGGATCTGCTCCATCAGGCCGTCGTCGAGGGGAAGTTGACCCGCCGCCGCTGGATCGAGATCGCCTGCGCCACCCCGGCCAGGATGTTCGGTCTCTATCCGCGCAAGGGCACCATCGCGCCGGGCGCCGACGCCGATGTCGTCGTCTACGACCCGGGCACCGAGCAGACCGTCTCCGCCGAGACCCACCACATGGACGTGGACTACTCCGCGTACGAGGGAAAGCGGATCACCGGGCAGGTGGAGACCGTCCTCTCACGCGGTGAACTCGTCATCGACAACCGGCGGTTCACCGGGCGGGCGGGGCACGGGCAGTACACCCCCCGCTCCCTCTGCCAGTACCTCACCTGAGACCTAGGAGTGACCAGGCCATGGACTTCGGACTCGTCCTCCAGACCGACCCGCCCGCGTCGGCGGTCGTCGGCCTCATGCGGCGCGCGGAACGCAACGGCTTCACCTACGGCTGGACCTTCGACTCGGCCGTGCTCTGGCAGGAGCCCTTCGTCATCTACAGCCGCATCCTGGAGCACACCAGCACACTGACCGTCGGCCCGATGGTGACCAACCCGGGCACCAGGACCTGGGAGGTGACCGCCTCCACGTTCGCCACGCTCAACGAGATGTACGGCAACCGCACCGTGTGCGGCATCGGGCGCGGCGACTCCGCGATGCGCGTCGCGGGCCGTAAACCCCACACACTGGCCCGGCTCGGCGAGGCCATCGATGTCATCCGCGATCTGGGGGAGGGGCGCGAGGCCGTGGTCGACGGCCGGCCGCTGCGCCTGCCCTGGGTACGCGACGGGAAACTGCCGGTGTGGATGGCGGCGTACGGTCCCAAGGCGCTGGCCATGGCGGGGGAGAAGGCCGACGGTTTCATCCTCCAGCTCGCCGACCCGTTCCTCACCGAGTGGATGGTCAAGGCGGTCCGCACGGCGGCGTCCGACGCCGGACGCGACCCGGACTCCCTCACCATCTGTGTCGCCGCGCCCGCCTATGTCGGCGACGACATCGCGCACGCGCGCGAGCAGTGCCGGTGGTTCGGCGGGATGGTCGGCAATCATGTGGCCGATCTGGTGAGCCGGTACGGAGAGCACTCCGGGCTGGTGCCCGACGCGCTGACCGACTACATCAAGCGGCGTGCGGGATACGACTACAGCCACCACGGCCGGGCCGGGAACCCGTCCACGGACTTCGTGCCCGACGAGATCGTCGACCGGTTCTGTCTGCTGGGGCCGGCCGAGGCGCATATCGAGAAGCTGAGGGCGCTGCGCGACCTGGGCGTGGACCAGTTCGCCGTGTATGACATGCATGACGCGAAGGAAGCGACGATCGACGCGTACGGAGCCGAGATCATCCCCGCGCTCCGGAACTGACCCGCACGATCGCGCTGTCCGCTCCACCACCGCCCGACACTGTCGCGCTGTCCGCTCCACTCCCGTCCGCACCATCGCGCTGCCGGTCCCACCGCCGCCCGCACGGCCTCGTTCGACGTCCCCGACACCCGCCCTCGAACGAAGGGTCCCCCGCCATGACCGCGACCGTACCGCCCGCCTCCCCAGGAGACCCGATAGCCGCCGCCGCGCGGACCGACCCCGAGGGCCGCGTCGAACTCCCGCCCGGCGCCATCCCCGACGACAGTCGCTTCGCCAACGCGGATCTGCTGCCCGTACCGGTGGCCCGCCGCCGCTGGACGACATACAACTTCGCGGCCCTCTGGGTCGGGATGGCGCACAACATCCCGTCCTGGCTGCTTGCCTCCGGGCTGGTCACCCTCGGCATGGACTGGAAACAGGCGGTCTTCACGATCGCGCTGGCCAATGTGATCGTGCTGTTCCCGATGCTGCTGACCGGGCACGCGGGGCCGAAGTACGGCATCCCCTTCCCGGTGCTGGCCCGCGCCTCGTTCGGGCTGCGGGGCGCGAATCTGCCCGCGCTGATCAGGGCGGCGGTCGCCTGCGCGTGGTTCGGGATCCAGACCTGGATCGGCGGCCAGGGCATCTTCGTCCTGCTCGACAAGGTCTTCGGCGGCTGGGCGGAGGCGTCGAGGATCGGCGGCCAGCCCTGGACCCTCTGGCTCTGCTTCGTCCTCTTCTGGGCGCTCGAACTCGCCATCATCTACCGGGGGATGGACACCCTGCGGCGCTTCGAGAACTGGGCGGCGCCCTTCGTGATCGTCGGCGCGCTGGTGCTGCTGGTCTGGATCACCGTCAAGGCGGGCGGCTTCGGACCGCTGCTCGACCAGCCGTCCGAGCTGGGCTGGGGAGCCGACTTCTGGCCGGTCTTCTTCCCGTCCCTGATGGGGATGATCGCCTTCTGGTCCACGCTGTCCCTGAACATCCCCGACTTCACCCGCTTCGGCGCGGGCCAACGCGCCCAGATCTGGGGCCAGTCGCTCGGTCTGCCCACGACCATGACCCTCTTCGCGGTGCTCTCGGTCTTCGTCACCTCGGGCTCGCAGGCGGTGTACGGGGCGGCCGTCTGGGATCCGGTCGAACTGGCCGCCAGGACCGACAACGTCTTCGGCCTGCTCTTCGCGCTGGTGACCGTACTGATCGCGACGATCTCCGTGAACATCGCCGCCAATGTCGTCTCGCCCGCCTACGACCTCGCCAATCTCGCGCCGAGGCTCATCAACTTCCGTACGGGCGCGCTGATCACGGGTGTGGTCGGGGTCGTCATCATGCCGTGGAAGCTCACCGCCACCCCCGAGCTGTACATCTTCACCTGGCTCGGTCTGGTGGGCGGTCTGCTCGGTACGGTGGCGGGCATCCTGATCGCCGACTACTGGATCGTCCGGCGCACCGTCCTCGACCTGGCCGATCTGTACCGCCCCGGCGGCCGCTACTGGTACGCCAACGGCTGGAACCCGCGGGCGGTCCTCGCCTTCGCCGTCGGTGGCGTACTGGCCGTGGGCGGCTCCCACTCGGCGCCGGGGAAGGGCCCGTTCCCGGAGAACGGACTGATCCCCTTCCTCAAGCCCCTCGCGGACTACGGCTGGGCGGTCGGCCTGGCGGCCTCGCTGGTGGTGTACGTCGCCCTGACGCTGCCGCGGTCGGCCGGGAGGACGGAATGACACGGGGACCGACCGACGCGGCCGACGGGACGGGCTGACCTGGCGTACGGGGCCAGGGGCCGACCGGCGCTACGGCACGCGGGCCGTCCACTCCGGGGTGGCGAACTTCGTCGCGGCCAGCTCCCTGGCCCGTGCCATCTCCTCGTCGGTGACCTTGCCGGCGGTCAGTCCGTACCGGCCGCGGAAGGAGTCGATCATCCGCTCGATGACGGTCTCGCGCGGCAGCCCGGTCTGGCGGCGCAGCGGATCGACACGCTTCTTCGCACTCCGGGTGCCCTTGTCGGAGAGCTTCTCGCGGCCGATGCGGAGCACGTCGAGCATCTTGTCGGCGTCGATGTCGTACGCCATGGTCACGTGGTGCAGCACCGCGCCCGTACCGCTCACGATCCGCTTCTGGGCCGCGCCCGCGATCTTGCCGGCGTCGGTGGCGATGTCGTTGAGGGGCTGGTACCAGGCGGTGATGCCCATGTCGCCGAGCGCGCCCAGCACCCAGTCGTCCAGATAGGCGTAGCTGTCGGCGAAGGTGAGGCCCTTGACGAGGGAGTCGGGGACGGAGAGGGAGTACGTGATGGTGTTGCCCGGTTCGATGAACATGGCACCGCCACCGGAGATCCGGCGGACCACGGTGATGCCGTGCCGTTCCGCGCCCTCGGGGTCCACCTCGTTGCGCAGCGACTGGAAGCTGCCGATCACCACGGCGGGCGCGGCCCACTCCCAGACCCGCAGAGTGGGCGGGCGCAGTCCGGCGGCGACCTCGGTGGTGATGACCTCGTCGAGCGCCATATGGAGGGCGGGTGACTCCGGGGCCGAGTGGATCAGCTGCCAGTCGTAGTCCGTCCAGTCGGTGGCGCGTGCCAGCGCGCGGCGTACGGCGATGGCGACGCCCTCGGCGCTGAGTCCGTACATCACGGTGCCGGGCGGCAGCGCCGCCTCGATCCGGGCGGCGAGCCCGGCGGCGTCGGTGTCGGCGGGGGCACCCTCCAGCGCCCGGTCGATCGCCTCGATCGCCTCGTCGGGCTCCAGGAAGAAGTCCCCGGCGACCCGGACATGGCGCAGCCGCCCGTCCTCCGTGTCGACATCGACCACGACGAGCTTGCCGCCGGGGACCTTGTACTCACCGTGCACCGTCATGCCTCCAGATCCGACCGGGCCGCCCCATGAACCGGCCCCTGCCCTGCTCAGCGCAACGTCGGCGCCGAGGCGGTTCATTCCGCCGTGTCCGGGCGTGCGCGCGCGCCGACGCCGCATCACCGAACAGCCGGTCACCGAACGTGTGCGGATGCAGCACGGCCTGAGCGGACTCGATGAGTTCGTCGTTGGAGGGAGTGATCACACGGCAGAAGCCAACGGTCCGCCCGCGCTCCGGCCACCGCATTTCCGCTCGGCCGAGGCGGTCACGGCGCCGGGCGGTCGTTACGCTGCGGGGTGACCGGGCGAACAACGGGTCCGCTTCAACCGCGAGGTGACGCAGCAATGTTCACGACTCGACCGACCCTCCAGGGAACCTTCGGCATGGTTTCCTCCACCCACTGGCTGGCCTCGCAGTCCGCGATGGCCGTCCTGGAGGACGGTGGCAACGCCTACGACGCGGCCGTCGCCGCGGGATTCGTGCTGCATGTCGTCGAACCCCATCTCAACGGTCCCGCCGGTGAGGTGCCGATCATTCTCGCGCCCGCCGGCGGCGAGGTACGGGTCCTCTGCGGCCAGGGGCCCGCGCCCGCGGGTGCGACCATCGGTCACTACCGCTCGCTCGGCCTTGAACTCGTCCCCGGTACCGGGCCGCTGGCCGCCGCCGTACCGGGCGCCTTCGACGCCTGGATGCTGCTGCTGCGCGACCACGGCACCAAGTCCCTCGCCCAGGTGCTGCGGTACGCCATCGGCTACGCGGAGGACGGCCACGCCCCCGTCGAGCGGGTCGGCGAGACCGTCGAGACCGTCCGTGAACTCTTCGAGACGGAGTGGACCTCGTCCCTGGACGTCTACCTCCCCGGCGGCAAGGCACCGGCGCCCGGTGAGCTGTTCCGCAACCCCGCGCTCGCCGCGACCTGGCGCCGGCTGATCGCGGAGGCCGAGGAGGCCGGCGCGGACCGGGTGGCCCAGATCGAGGCCGCCAGGGAGGTCTGGCGTACGGGCTTCATCGCCGAGGCCCTGGTGGCGCACTCCGCCCGCCCCACCATGGACACCAGCGGCGCCCGCCACACCGGCACCCTCACCGCCGCCGATCTGGCCGGCTGGTCCGCGACCTACGAGGAGCCCGTCACCTACGACTGGGACGGCTGGACCCTGTGCAAGGCGGGAGGCTGGAGCCAGGGCCCCGCACTCCTCCAGCAGCTCGCCCTGCTGCCCTCCCGCGCGGCCGAACTGCCCCGGTACGGATCGGCGGAGTATGTCCATCTCCTCATCGAGGGCTGCAAGCTCGCCATGGCGGACCGGGAGGCCTGGTACGGCGACGCCGGTGCCGAGGGCGAGGGCAGCCCGCTCGCCGCGCTGCTCTCGGAGCCGTACAACACCGCTCGCCGCGCGCTCATCGGTGAGCGCGCCTCGCACGAGCTGCGCCCCGGCAGCCCCGGGGGACGGGCACCCGTGCTCAGCGGCCATGCCACCGCCGTCGCCGCGGGCGAGCCCGGCTTCGACCCGCTCGGGATCCCCGGCGCCGGGGAGCCGACCGTCGCCAAGGACGGCGCCACCCGGGGCGACACCTGCCATCTCGATGTCGTCGACCGCTGGGGCAACATGATCGCCGCCACCCCCAGCGGCGGCTGGCTCCAGTCCAATCCTGTCGTGCCCGAGCTGGGGTTCCCGCTCGGTACGCGGCTCCAGATGGCCTGGCTGGACCCCGGGCTGCCGAACTCCCTGACTCCTGGCCGCAGGCCCCGTACCACCCTCACCCCGTCCCTCGCGCTGCGCGACGGCGTACCGGTACTGGCCTTCGGCACGCCGGGCGGCGACCAGCAGGACCAGTGGCAGCTGCACTTCTTCCTGGCCCTCGCCCTGCGGCCGCCCGTACGCGGCGGACTCGACCTCCAGGGCGCCATCGACGCGCCCAACTGGCACAACGACAGCTTCCCGGGCTCCTTCTACCCGCGCGGCATGCGCCCCGGCAGCGTGACCGTGGAGTCCCGGATGGACCCGGAGGTCATCGAGGAACTGCGCCGCCGGGGCCATGAGGTGACCGTCGGCGATCCATGGTCGGAGGGGCGGCTCTGCGCGGTCGCCAGGGACCCGGAGACCGGCATCCTCTCGGCCGCGGCCAACCCCCGCGGCATGCAGGGGTACGCCGTGGGCCGCTGACCGTCCGCGCCCGCGGACCCGGCTGTCGACGCCTTCGGATCTTCCCGTCCGCCGACCGTCCGCCGTCCCGTCATATGACCTGGCAGGCGGCCGGTCACCCGGGCGTGGTTGGCTGGGGGAATGATCGATGACTCTGTGTTCGGAACGGTTCCCCTCCCGGGAGCGGCCCGCGGACCCCGTGTGTCCGCCGTCGAGGAGGTGCTGCGCGCCGCCGCCGCCGCGGAGATCATGCCGCGCTTCCGGCAGCTCGCCGCGCACGAGATCGTCGAGAAGCACGGTCCGCACGATCTGGTGACGGTCGCGGACCGGGGCGCGGAGGAATATCTCACCGCCGCCCTCACCGCGCTGCTCCCGGGCTCCGTCGTGGTCGGTGAGGAAGCCGTGCACGCGGACCCCTCGGTGTACGACGCGCTGCGCGGTGACGCGCCCGTTTGGATCGTCGACCCGGTCGACGGCACCCGCCCGTTCGTCCGCGGCGAGCGGGGCTTCTGCACGCTCATCGCCCTCGCGCAGGGCGGCGAGGTGCTGGCGTCCTGGACGTACGCGGCGGCGCTGGACGAGATGGCGATCGCCGTACGCGGCCGGGGCGCCACGCTCGACGGTGCCCCGCTGCACTCCGGATCGCCCGCGCCCGGCGCGGTGCTCCGGGTCGCGATGTCCCACCCCGACTACACCTCGGACGAGCAGAAGCACGCCCTGCTGGGGCTGCGCACCGAGGGTGTCGAAGCCCGCCCGTGCGGCTCGGCGGGGCTCGAATACCTGGGCGTGGCGCGGGGCGCGCTGGACGCGGTGGCCTTCAACTGGGAGCTCGCGTGGGACCACGCGGCCGGCCTTCTGCTGGTCGAGGAGGCGGGCGGCGCCCAGATGACGCTCACGGGCGAGCCGTTCCGTATCACCGGCGGCAACGCGCTGCCCTTCACGGCGGCCAGGGACACGGCGACGGCCGAGCGGGTACGGGAGCGGCTGCTTGCCGGGGGCTGAGCGGCGTCAGTACCCCGCGCCCCCGGTACGGGGTACCGGGCACGCCGTCAGGCGCCGTCGTCCAGCACCGCCCGCACGTCCCGCACCAGTGCGTCCGCCGCCTCCAGCGCCGCCGCGTCCAGCCCCTGGAGCGCCGCCGCGACCCGGCGTGCGAAGTCCGGCGGGGTGTCCGGCAGCGTGGCGGCCGTCGCGAGCGCGCCCTTCTCGTTGAGGCACCAGACCCGGTGATGGGCGAGGAGGGCCTGCACGAGGATTCCGAAGGCCCGGGACAGACAGAGCGACACATACAGCGCGTCGCCCCCGGCCCCGGCTCCGCGCCCGCCCCCGGCGCCGGGCCCGGTGCCCGCCGCCTTGCGGGCCACCGCCACGGAGAAGTCCGCCTCCCAGACCGCCTCGGCGAGCGCGGTACGCAGCGGCTCGGGATAATCGCGCGCCGCCGCCCGCAGCGCCGTCAACTCGCCGTCCGTGTCCGCCAGTACGCGGCACAGCGCGACCTCACCGGCGTACGCGGGCGACCAGAAGCCGAGCGGATGGCCGGGCTGCGTGCCGATCTCGAACCGGCCCTCCCGGCACTCCGCCCAGACCCGTTCCACCCGGTCCAGATCCCGCAGGATCCAGTCCACGGCGACCCCGTCGACGGACAGCCAGGCGCCACCGTTCACCCAGGGACCCCAGCCACCGGGGCCCGCGACCTCCACCGGGGAGCCGGTCACCTCGGCGGCCAGCGCCGCCAGCGCGGCGATGTCGGGCTCGCCGCGGTAGTAGACGCCCAGGTCCCAGTCGGAGTCGGGGCGGTGCGCGCCCCGGGCACGGCTGCCGCCGAGGGCCACGGCGCGTACGCCCCGTACGGTCATCAGGCGCGTCGCCATCGCTTCGATTGTCGCGTTCATCGTCGCGGACAGTACCCGGGTTCGGGCTGTCAGTGCCCGGGAATATCCTGGGGCTCCTTGCCATCGGCTGACAAAGGAGTCCGAAGGTGACCTCGATGCTCGATGCCGTCGTCGTGGGGGCGGGACCCAATGGGCTGACCGCCGCGGTCGAGCTGGCCAGGCGTGGATTCTCCGTGGCCGTGTTCGAGGCCAAGGACACCGTGGGCGGCGGCGCCAGGACGGAAGAGCTGACGCTCCCCGGATTCCGCCACGACCCCTGTTCCGCCGTCCATCCGCTGGGTGCCGGCTCGCCCGTCTTCAAGACGATGCCGCTCGCGCGGTACGGGCTGGACTGGCTCCATCCCGAGCTGCCCATGGCGCACCCCTTCGACGACGGGACGGCGGCTGTGCTGTCCCGCTCCGTCGCCGAGACGGCCATGTCGTTCGGACCGCGCGACGCCGGGGCGTACCGCAGGCTCGTCGCCCCGTTCCTCGGCAAATGGGACAGCCTCGCCCAGGACTTCATGTCCCTGCCGTCGACCGCGCTGCCGCGCGATCCGATCACCCTGGCGCGGTTCGGTCTCACCGGACTGCCGCCGTCCACATGGCTGACCCGCCGGTTCCGCGACGAGAAGGCGAAGGCGCTGTTCGCCGGACTCGTCGCCCATGTCATCGCCCCGCTGAACGGGATCGCGACCGGCGCCGTCGGTCTGGTCTTCGCGCTCGCCGCGCACGCGGGCGGCTGGCCGATACCGCGCGGCGGCTCCCAGTCGATCGCGGACGCGCTCACCGCGTACCTCCGTGACCTGGGAGGCACGGTCCACACCGGATACGAGGTCAAGCGGCTGGACGAGCTGCCGCCCGCCCGCGCGTATGTCTTCGACACCTCACCCACCGCCCTGGCCAGGATCGCGGGCCTCGGCAGGGCCTATGACGGCTACCGGTACGGGGCGAGCGTCTTCAAGATCGATTACGCGCTGGACGGCCCCGTGCCCTGGACGGCCGAGGAGCCGGGACGGGCGGGCACGGTCCAGATCGGACCCACCAGCGGGGAGATCGGCACCGCGCTGCGCCAGGCCGCGGGCGGACAGGCGCCGCCGACGCCGTTCCTGATCACCGCGCAGCCCAGCCTTGTCGACCCGTCCCGCGCGCCCGAGGGCAAGCATGTCTTCTGGGCGTACGGCCATGTCCCGAACGGCTGGCGAGGGGACTTCACGGATGCGGTCGAACGGCAGATAGAACGCTTCGCGCCCGGCTTCCGCGACCGCGTCCTGGCGCGTGCGACCGCGGGCCCGCCCCAGCTGGCCGCCCGTAACACCAACTACGTGGGCGGGGACATCGCGTGCGGCGCCGCCTCCGGGCTCCAGCTGCTGCTGCGCCCGAAGATCTCCCTCTTCCCGTACGCCACCCCGAGTCCCGCGGTCTTCCTCTGCTCCTCCGCGACCCCGCCGGGGCCCGGGGTGCACGGGATGTCCGGGCACAACGCGGCGAAGGCGGTGTGGCGCATGCTGCGCGCCGCCTGAGCCGACGCCGGGCTTCCCCGATGAGCAGGGCCCGTGCCGGGCCCGAGGAGGTCATACGTGACGAAGCTGACTCTCGTCCTCGGAGACATCTCGTATCAGCGCGCCGACGCGCTCGTCAACGCCGCGAACTCCGGGCTGCTCGGCGGCTCCGGTGTCGACGGCGCGCTCCACGCCCGCGCCGGGCGGGCTCTCACGAACGCGTGCCGTGAGCTGCGCGAATCCACATACGGCCGCGGGGTGGCCACCGGACAGTCCGTCGCCACCACGGCGGGCCGTCTCCAGGCCCGCTGGGTGATCCACACCGTAGGGCCGCACTGGGTACGGTACGACGACCGGTCCAGCCTGCTCGCCTCCTGCTACCGCACCTCGCTGGAGGTCGCGGCCGAGCTGGGGGCGCGCACGATCGCGCTGCCCGCGGTGTCCACCGGCACCCATCGGTGGCCGCTGGACGACGCCGCCCGGATCGCCGTGCGCACCGTCCGCGAGACCCTGGCGGCCCGGGAGACCACCGGGCCTTCGGAGAGACGGAGCGGGGAGGGCCCGGCGGGAGGGGCGTCCTTCGAGGAAGTGCGGTTCGTGCTCTTCGAACAGCGGGTGTACAAGGCGTTCGAGACGGCGTTGGCCATTCGGGACGGCTGAGTCGTCCGGAGGTTGATGTCGGATTTCTGCCAGCCGAGAGCCCTCGCGTCACGGATGCTGGAGCCATGTACACCGATACCGAGCGCTGTGTGCGGGCCGTCAGGTCCAAGGACGCGCGGTTCGACGGCTGGTTCTTCACCGCGGTCCTGACCACGGGGATCTACTGCCGGCCCAGCTGTCCCGTGGTGCCGCCCAAGGCCGAGAACATGACCTTCTACCCCAGCGCAGCGGCCTGCCAGCAGGCCGGGTTCCGCGCCTGCAAGCGATGCCGGCCCGACACCAGCCCCGGCTCCCCGGAGTGGAACGCCCGCGCCGACACGGTCGCCCGCGCCGTACGGCTCATCCAGGACGGTGTGGTCGACCGCGAGGGCGTCCCCGGGCTGGCGGGCCGGCTCGGCTACTCGGCGCGCCAGATCGAGCGGCAGCTCCTCGCCGAACTGGGCGCGGGGCCGCTCGCCCTGGCCCGCGCCCAGCGCGCGCAGACCGCCCGGCTGCTGATCGAGACGACCGGCCTCCCCATGGCGGACGTCGCCTTCGCGGCCGGCTTCTCCTCGATCCGGGCCTTCAACGACACCGTCCGCGAGGTCTTCGCGCTGTCACCGAGCGAACTGCGCGCACGCGGTCACCGCGGTGCGCGCGGTACGGAACGGGCGACCACCCCCGGCGTGATCTCGCTGCGGCTGCCGTTCCGGGCGCCCCTCACCCCCGACAATCTCTTCGGGCATCTCGCCGCGACCGCGGTGCCCGGAGTCGAGGAGTGGCGGGACGGCGCGTACCGCCGCACGCTCTCCCTGCCGTACGGACACGGCATCGTCGCCCTCACCCCCCGCCCCGACCACATCGCGTGCCGGCTCTCGCTCACCGACCCGCGCGATCTCACGCTCGCCATCAGCAGCTGCCGCCGGATGCTCGACCTGGACGCCGACCCGGTGGCCGTGGACGAACAGCTGCGCGCCGACCCGCAATTGACCCCGCTGGTCGACAAGGCACCGGGGCGGCGCGTGCCCCGTACCGTGGACGCCGCCGAGTTCGCCGTGCGCGCCGTGCTCGGCCAGCAGGTCTCCACGGCGGCTGCCCGTACCCACGCGGCCCGGCTGGTCACGGCGCACGGCGAGCCGGTCGAGGACCCCGAGGGCGGGCTCACCCATCTCTTCCCGGCCCCCGAGGCCCTGGCCGCGCTCGACCCCGAGGCCCTGGCCCTGCCGCGCAGCAGACGTACCACCCTCACCACGCTGGTCGCGGCTCTCGCCGACGGCACGCTCCGGCTCGGCCCCGACAGCGACTGGGACAGGGCGCGGGAACAGCTCATCGCCCTGCCCGGGTTCGGGCCGTGGACGGTCGAGGTGATCGCCATGCGCGCGCTCGGCGACCCCGACGCGTTCCTGCCGACGGATCTCGGTATGCGCCGGGCCGCCGCGGGCCTCGGCCTGCCGTCCACACCCGCCGCGCTCACCGCGCGCGCCGCCGCCTGGCGGCCCTGGCGGGCGTATGCCGTGCAGTATCTGTGGGCCACCGAGGACCACGCCATCAACCACCTTCCCGTGTAAGGAAGTTCGTCATGACAGCGGAACATGGGCAGCACATCGTCCACACGGTGATCGACAGCCCCTACGGACCCCTGACCCTGGTCGCCACCGACGGCACGCTGAGCGGCCTCTATATGGCCGGGCAGCGGCATCGCCCGCCGGAGGAGACCTTCGGGGAGCCGGACCCGGGCCCCTTCGCGGAGGCGGTACGCCAGCTCGGCGCCTACTTCGACGGTGAACTGACCGAGTTCGATCTGCCCCTGCGGCTGAACGGCACCCCGTTCCAGCGCGAGGTCTGGGCCGGGCTCCTGCGGATCCCGTACGGCGAGACGCGTTCGTACGGCGAACTGGCCGACTCCCTGGGCAAGCCGGGTGCCTCGCGCGCGGTGGGGCTGGCCAACGGCAAGAACCCGATCAGCATCATCGTGCCCTGCCACCGGGTGATCGGCTCGACCGGCGGACTCACCGGCTACGGCGGCGGGCTCGACCGCAAGCAGCGGCTGCTGATCTTCGAGGGAGCGGCGGCCGAGGCTCCCGCCAACGCCGCCGCCACGCTCTTCTGACCGCGCCCACCCCGGGGGCCGCCCCCGGTCAGCCGGGGTGGAACCGCTTCAGCAGCGCGGGCAGCGCCGTACCGATCGGCTCGCGGACGATCTCGTCGGCGCGGTCGTCGTACGGCGTCGGCTCGGCGTTGACGACGATCAGCCGGGCCCCGTGGTCGGCGGCGATCCCCGCGAGCGAGGCGGCCGGCTGCACCTGAAGGGTCGAACCGACCGCGAGGAACACCTCGCAGGCCTTCGCGATCGCCATCGACTGGGCCAGCACCTCCGGATCGAGCCGCTCGCCGAACATCACCGTCGCCGACTTGAGGATCCCGCCGCACTCCAGACAGGGCGGGTCCGGCTCACCGGCCGCCACCCGTGCCAGCGCCTCCGCCATCGAGGAGCGCGCATGGCACTTCGTACAGCTCACCGACCGCGCCGTGCCATGGAGTTCGAGCACCTTGCGGGCGGGGAGCCCGGCCCGCTGATGGAGGCCGTCCACATTCTGGGTGATCACCCGGACCGCCGTCCCCGCCCGCGCCAGCTCGGCCACCGCCACGTGCGCGGCATTGGGCTCGGCGCGCAGCGTGGGGCTCTCGCTCCGCATCCGCCAGGAGCGGCGGCGGATCTCCGGATCCGTCATGTACGACTCGTACGTGACAAGCTTCTCGGCGCTCGGATCGCGCCGCCACAGGCCGCCAGGCCCACGGTAGTCGGGGATGCCGGAGTCCGTGGAGATCCCGGCGCCGCTGAGGATCGCGACGAGAGTCATGCCGCGAGCGTACGCAGCCACGCCGGGGACGGCGAGCGGATTCCCCGCCGGCCGGCGCGGATCCCCCGGCTTGTCAGGGGCGCTGCACCGGCCGTTCGGCCCGTACGGCGCCCGCACGCGGTACGGGCTCGACCGGCGGCGCCGGTGACACGGGCGCGAAGGGGTTCGGGGTCAGCCCCGTCCAGCGGTGCAGGACAGCGCGGCCGGTCTGCCGGGTGACGCCGTCGACCTGGACCGTACCGGCCTCGGCGACGTAGTGGCGCCCGCCGCCCAGCGAGATCAGCCCGTACTGTCCGGCCGACTCCCAGCCGTACACCCCGGACGCCGGGTCATGCAGCCCGCGCGGCAGGAGCGACAGCAACTGCCCCTGCTCGGACGGCCGCTGGCCCGGGACGGTGCCCCGCACGGGCCGCTTGGAGCCGTCGACGACGAAGAGCGAGTAGTTGGGGAAGCCCGGCTTGGTGCCCTTGTACACGGCCATCAGCCAATTGCCGCTCTCCGCGTCGTACTCCAGGTTCTGCACGCCGTAGGTGGTGTTCCCGGTGTACGCGAAGTACTTGCCGTCGGGGGAGGACGGGCCGCTCGTGTGCGGGGCGTCCTCCGTGAGCGGGCGCTCGTACCGCTTCCACTGCCGGACGTCGTACTGGAGCAGGACCTGATTGTCGTTGTCCTGGCGGCCGGTGTGGGCGTAGACCCCGTACGCGACGGTCAGTTTCGTACCGCCCTCGCGGTCGAAGGAGGGCCCGAACGCGACGCCGTCGATGCCACTGCAGCCGTACCGGTGGTCGGCGGTCCTGGCGGTGTCGCCGTCGAAGACGCCGTCACCGTTCATGTCCGCCGTGTAGTCCTTCACGACCTCCTGGAGATGGACGGTGGAGACCACGCCGGCGGACGCGGCGTCCATGTTCATCCGGGTGATGCGGTCGCCGTCGAAGACCGCGATGTAGAACGCCTTCGCGGCCTTGTACTCCAGCGAGCCGTAGACCCGTCCGTCCTCCTCGTTGAAGTCCAGGTCACCGAGGTGGCCGGTGAAGCCGGTGACGGAGCCGAGGGGTTTGCCGGCCAGATCCGTCTTCACCAGGAGGTTGGTGAAGGAGAAGTACATACGGCCCTTGCGGCGGTCGATGGCCATGCCCTGGAGATGGCCGGACTGCCAGGTACCGCCGTCGACACGGGCGGGCAGCGCGGCGGGGCGGCTGGGCAGGGTGGCGGGCGGCGCGGCCTCGGAGGAGGGCAGGGCCTGCGCCGCCCCGGCGCCGGCGACAACGGCCGACACCACGACCATGGACATGAACAGGGCCGCGAACCGGCCGCGTGGATGGCTTCGCATGATGCCTCCGAGTCCTGGGATTCCAGGATGATGCCGCGCCGTCGTGCACGGCGGGCCAACTCGGAATGAACGTGGGGGAACGCCCCTGACGGACCGTCAATCTCCCACCCGGTGAACGGTGTCAGGCGGCGCGCAGCGTGATGGCCGCGCTCAGCGCGGACTGCTCGGGGGCGGGCAGCCGCTTCTCGGCGTGGAGCATCCGCAGGGCGGTGGTGAGGCGTTCCTCGTCCTCGGATGTGCCGAGACTGCCCATATAGGCGGGAAGGAGCAGACTCAGCGCTTCGAGATCGGCGCGGGCGCACAGCCGCGCCAGCAGGTCACGGACCGGATCGTCCGCCGAGGGCGCGTCGTCGGTGGCCCGCAGCCCTCTGGCGACACAGAGCCGGACCCAGTCCCGGTACGGTCCTGGTGGTACGTCGTCAAGACGCTCGGCCGCCGAGTGGAAGTGCGCACGGGCCTGTCCCGGCCTGCCGAGAGCGAGTTGGGCCCGGCCCATGTTGCCGTGCAGGGAGGCGTAGAAGCCGCGCACGCGTGCGTCGCCGACCCGGTCGGCGCGGGCCAGACACTCCTGGTTCCAGCGCAGGGTCTCCTCCGGGGTCGGCTGATGGCGCGCGAGATAGTGCGCGGCGACGCATGCCTCGAAGTCGTCCCCGGCCGCTTCCCAGGCACGGAGGAACAGCTCGCGCGCGTCGTCCTCCCGGCCCTCGGCCTCGGCCCGCATGCCCTGCGCGCAGAGCCCTACGACGGGGTTGTCCGGGTCCATGTCCACTTCTCGTCTCCTTGTCGGTTTTCCTTGTCAGCGCGACGCGTCGGTGGGCGTGGGCCGGACGGTCGCGGTGTCGAGGCCGATGGGCATCACCAGGGTGGTGAAGCTGCCCTGGTCCGCCGAGCGCACCACCACCGGCTCGCTGACGGTGGCGATCTCCAGCAGGACGTCGGGGCCGACGCTCGCCTCCAGGGCGGGGGCGAGTACGGCGGGGTCGAAGCCGATACGCAGGGGCCCTTCGCCGTGGCGGACGGCCGGCAGAGTGGTGGCCCGGGAGTGGTCGGGCAGGGAGACGGCCACCTCGTCCTCGCCGAGCCGCAGCACGATCGCCGGTGTCTCGCCGCGGTCGTTGACGGTGTCGAGCAGGGCCGGCCGGTCCACGATCAGCCGGTGCCGAGGCGCTGAAAGTGCCGACAGCATCTCCCGGTACGCGGGGAACAGAGCGGTCGAGACGGGGAGTTCGCGGGAAGCGGTGCCCGCCGTCTCGTGGAGTACGGCGCCGTCCGGGCCCGCCTCGATCGTCACGGCGGCACACCGCGCTGCCCATGCCCCGATCCCGGGCAGGGAACCGGCCGTCAGCAGCAGCCGGCGGGCGGGCCCCTCGACCGCCGCCACCGGCCTCAGGACCCGCGTCGACAGCCGGTAGCGGTCGGTGGCCACCAGCCGGACTTCGCCGTCGTCGATCTCGACGAGGACGCAGCCGAGTTCCGGGTGCTCCGGGTCGTGCCCGGCCGCCGGCACGACCTGGCGGAGCGCGCTCGCCAGCTCCACGCCCCCGAGCCGTACGAGCGTGACGGCCTCGGCTCCGGACTCGCCCCCGGCTCCGGACTCGCCCCGGGCCCCGGAATCGCCCCGGGCCCCGGAATCCGCGCGCGCTCCGTCACCGGAGAGGGACCGGAGCACCGCCTCGATCGTCGCGTCGGCCGTCCGCGTCCGGTCCCGTACGGTGTTCCGATGCCGCTCCAGCACGGCGCGGGCCTCGCCCTCGTCGCCGTCGAGCACGACGGTGACCTCCGCGAGCGGCAGCCCCGCGGCCCGCAGGCTCCGCAGCAGCCGGGCCCTGATGTCCTGGTCGGGGCGGTAGAAGCGGTAGCCCGTCGTCGGATCGACCCGGGCGGGCCGCAGCACCCCGCAGTCGTCGTAGAAACGCAGCGCGCTCGGCGCGAGGCCGACGCGCCGGGCGAAGGCGCTGATGCCCAGGAGATGACCGGTGCCGTTGGTGTCGAGGTCCATGCCGGTGATTGTCGACGTTCAGCCAACCTGAGGGTCAACTCTCCACCGGCCACCGGTCACCGGCACCGGTCACCGGCACCCTCGCACCCGGCGGTGCTACGACGAGCCGGCCCGGTGCCCGTTCTCCAGCTCCACCGCGCCCGCGCCGGAATCCAGTACGTCGAGCGCGGCCAGTACCCGCGGTCCGAGCGAGCCCGGCAGATACGCCGGGACCTCGGCGCGGTCCACCAACCGCCACGACAGCAGCTCCTCCTCCTGGAGCCGGATCGCCGCCAGCCGCTCGTCGTCGAGCACCCCGCCGTCGTAGAGATACGCGGCGATCGGCGGCCGGGCCTTCCCCTCCACCCAGTCGATCGCCAGCAGCCGTCCCGGCTCGATGTCGAGGCCGATCTCCTCCAGGGTCTCCCGCCGGGCGCCCTGGCGAGGCGTCTCGCCGTCGTCGGACTCGATGGTCCCGCCGGGCAGCGCCCAGCCGTCCCGGTAGTTGGGCTCGACGATCAGCACGCGTCCCGCGCCGTCCCTGAACAGGACGGCCGCGCCGGCGAGGACGCGGGGGAGACCCGCGATGTAGGTGGCGTAGTCGGTATCGGTATCGCTGTCCGTATCGGTGTGTGTCACACGGGAAAGCCTAGGCCGTGTCCGACGGCGGTGTCCGGCGGCGGGGACGGGCACCGCGGGCGGTGCCCGTGGGCGCACAACGGCGGCCTATGGGCACGGAGCCGCCGTCCGGATAGGGTCGGGAACGGCGCGACTGCCTGTTCGAAGAGCAAAGGGATACATGGTGACGGACGGAGCAGCAACGGAGGCCGCACGCGTGCTCATCGCGGCGGACAAGTTCAAGGGTTCCCTCACGGCCGTACAGGTCGCGGAGCGGGTGACGGCGGGACTGCGTCGGATCGTTCCCGAGGTGGCGGTGGAGACCCTGCCCGTCGCGGACGGCGGCGACGGTACGGTCGCGGCGGCCGTGGCCGCCGGTTTCGAACGACGCGAGGTACGGGTCACCGGACCGCTCGGTGACGAGCTGACCGCCGCCTACGCGCTGCGGGACGGTACGGCCGTCGTCGAGATGGCGGAGGCCTCGGGCCTCCAGTGTCTGCCCGACGGGGTGTTCGCGCCGCTGACGGCGTCCACCTACGGCTCGGGCGAGCTGCTGCGCGCCGCGCTGGACGCGGGCGCGCGCGTCATCGTCTTCGGTGTCGGCGGCAGCGCCACGACCGACGGCGGCGCCGGAATGCTCGCCGCGCTCGGCGCCCGCTTCCTGGACGCGGCGGGGCAGCCCGTAGGACCGGGCGGCGGGGGGCTGCGCGACCTCGCCACCGCCGACCTCTCCGGTCTGGACGAACGGCTCGCCAGGACGGAGATCGTGCTCGCCAGCGATGTCGACAATCCGCTGACCGGACCCAAGGGCGCCCCCGCCGTCTACGGGCCGCAGAAGGGCGCGAGCCCCGAGGATGTCGCCACCCTCGACGCGGCCCTCGCCCACTACGCCACGGTCCTGGAGACGTCCATCGGCCCCCGTGCCGCCGATCTCGCGCACTCGCCCGGCGCGGGCGCGGCCGGCGGCATCGGCTACGGCGCGCTGGTCGGACTCGGCGCGGGCTTCCGTCCCGGGATCGAGGTCATGCTCGATGTGCTGGGCTTCGCCGACGCCCTGTCCCGGGCGACCCTCGTCATCACGGGCGAAGGTTCCCTGGATGAGCAGACCCTGCACGGCAAGGCCCCCGCGGGCGTCGCGGCGGCGGCCCGCGCCCGGCATATCGAGGTCATCGCGGTCTGCGGCCGGCTGAGCCTCCCGCCGGAGGCCCTGGGCAGGGCGGGCATCCGCCGCGCCTACGCCCTCAGCGGGCTGGAACCGGACCCGGCCGTCTCCATGGCACAGGCGGGCCCGCTGCTGGAACGCCTGGCGACGGAGATCGCGCGGGACTTCCTGCTCTGAACGTTGCCGGGAGGGCCTAAAGTCGGGGCGTGCGAATACGGGAGGCGCGCCCCGACGAGGCGTGCGCGCTGAGCGCGCTCGTGCTGCGCTCGAAGGCGCACTGGGGTTACGACGAGGCGTTCCTGGCCGCCTGCCGTGACGAACTGACCATCTCCGCCGGTCGGATGACGGAGCGTCGGCTCGTGGTCGCCGAGGACGAGATGTCAGGGGAAGCCCTGGGCGTCGCCTCGCTGGAGGGCCGGGCCCCGGACGGCACGCTCGGTCTGCTCTTCGTCGAACCACGCGTGATCGGACTGGGCATCGGCCGTGCCCTGTTCGCCCATGTCCTGGACACCGCGCGCGCGTGGGGCTTCGAGCGGCTGACCATCGACTCCGACCCGCACGCGGTGGACTTCTACCGGGCGCTGGGCGCGCGACCCGTCCGCGGCGGGGGCGCGCTGCCCCGCCTCCTGGTGGAACCGCCTCCGCGCAGGGCCTGGGTACGGGCCTGGACACGCGGTCTGCGCACCGTACAGCTCGGCAATGTCGGTGAGTTCCAGGCGCAGTTCGGTGAACTGACCCCGCTCGCGCGCCGGGCGAGCGGACACTACTCCTGCCTGGCCGTGCTGGGCAGTCCGTACCCGGCCGCGGTTGTGCTGCCGGAGACGGTGCCCCCGGGCTGGGTCGAGCTGCTGTGCCGCCAACTGGCCTGGGAATCGGTGGAGGTGTACGACGGGCTCGGCGCCGCCGCTCACACCGCCGAGGCCGCTCACGCCACCGACGCTGCCCCGGCCGAGACCGCCCCGGCCGACGACGCTCCCCCCTCCGGGCTCGCCGCCGCGATCCTCGCCCGCCCCGCCCTCACCCGCCGGCTGCGCGGGCTCGGGCTGCCCTTCGTACCGTGGGGCCACACCGGACCGTCCGGGGAGCTGTCCGGGGAGACACTGCCGCCCGGAGCACTGCGCTACGAGTCCAAGAGCGCGGCCAACACCCTCTTCCAGCGGCTGGCCCCCGCGCACGCCGCCATCACCGTGCCCGTTCAGCGGACGGCGGCCAACCGATGGGAGGCGGCCCGGCTGCTCCTCGCGCGGATCCGCTCCGGCGAGGGCGGAGTCGTCAAGACCGAGCACGGCGTGGGAGGTTCGGGCACCCATGTGGTCAGGTCCGTACGCGCTCTGCTGCCGGTGCTGCGCGCGCTTCCCCCCGGCCCGCTCCTCGTGGAGGACTACCTGACGGACGGCCCCGCCTCCCCTTACTCCGCCTCCCCTCACTCCGCCTCCGGTCGCGAGGGCACAGCGCGGGACCTCCCGCGCGACGTTCCGCGCGACCTCACCTACGACGGCCTCGTGGACACGGCCGGCACGGTGCACGATGTCGGCGCCGCGCGGATGGACGTGGCGGACACGGCGTACCGGGGAGCGACCGTCGGCCCCGGCGCCGTCCCTGAGCAGGCCGCCTCGATCGCTCTGCGGTTCGGGCAGGCCGTCGGCCTCGAACTCGCCGAGAGCGGCTACCGCGGCTGGTACGACGTCGATTTCGTGACCGCCGCCGACGGTCGGCTGGCACCGACGGAGATCAATCTGCGGCTGACGGGACCGTCCGTCGCCTTCATGGTGAAGGCCCGCCTCGACGAGACCAGGGGCGGCGATCATCTCGTACGCTCGCTCGATCACGTCCCGCTCGGCGCCCGGCTCCCCGACACCGAACTCATCGCCTGGCTGGAGGAACTGACGGGCCGCTGCGCGGGGATCGGTGCGGTGCTCGTGCCCTCGATCCCCACGGCCGCCTTCGACCCCGCCCCGTTCGTGGGCGTCCTGCTCGGTGCCCGGACACCGGACCGTCTCGACGCGGCCGAGGCGCTGGTCACCGGCGCGGCTCAGGATCTCGGCCGGATCTTCGCCCCCGTCGACCGGTCCGCCGGAGCTACCTGACCTGCTTCCTGACGGCGGGCAGCGACGCCACCACCCAGACCATCACGATGAACGCCGCGATCATCAACGGCACATTGAAGGCCCAGACGAGAGCCGCCTGCCGCGGCCAGTCCGTCTTGGCGGTCAGCCGGTAGAGGTTGTCCTGCGGCCACCAGGACACCAGCAGATAGACGATCGCCAGATGAGCCGCGGCCGTCAGCCCCCGCGACTCGCTCCGCCGCAGCATCACCCGCCGTCCCACCACCAGGAACCCCATCCCGACGGCGAAGGCGAGCCACTCGGCCAGATAGAGCAGCATGAACAGCGCGTTCCACGGCGCCGGCACCCCGGACACATCCGTGGCGCCGGGGAAGATCACGCCGGTGAGTACGGCGGCGAGGAAACCGGCGACGACCCCGACGAGGGCGGCGATCGCGCCCTCGGTCATGTCCTCGCCCGCCCCGCTCTTGCCGCTCGCGCGCACCGCCCCCGGGACCGGCGGCAGCGGCAGCTTCTCCCGGTTCACTTTTCCGGCCGCGTTCGTCGGCAGCTCTCCGAGGCGCACCACCACCTCCGGGACGTCGCCCGCCGGGACCAGGCCGGTGAGCCCGGCACGCAGGGAGGCCGCCTCCGGCGCGGCGCCGAACGGAGCCCGGGGGCTCGGCACCACGAAGGCGATCAGACGGCTTCCGGTGCGGCCCCGGTCCCCGGTGATGACCACGTCCTGGATATGCGGGTGACCCGCCAGCGCCGTCTCCACCCGGTAGGTGTCGACGGTCCTGCCGTCGATCGTGACCTGGTCGGCGGTCCTGCCGCGGAACTCGATGGGCCCTTCGCCCTGTCGCCGTCCCGCGTCCTCGGTGGGGACCGCGTCGCCGCCCTCCGGCGGGGTGAGCCAGATCCGCCCCTTGCGCAGTTCGGCCGCGCATCCCGGGAACGGCAGCCCCAGAAAGGCGGCCCGCTCCGGGTTCGCCACGGGGCCGGGCAGCTGCTCGGGCTCGAACCAGGTACCGCAGCCGGCGACCTCCGCCGTCCCGTACACGCTCAGCACCCGTGCTCCGGCGGCCGGCAGCAGCGCCTGGAGCCGCAGCTGCTCATCGAGCCGCAGCGGCGCGCCGCCCACCGCGAGCAGCCGCAGGGACGGCAGCTCCGTGTCCAGCACCCGGACGGCGGTCGCGGGGCTCATCTCCGCGACCGTGACCCGCTCCATCGTGATCCCCTCGGCCGTGATCGGCCGTTCGGAGAGGACCAGCGTCGCGCCGGAGCACAGGGCACGTATCCACCCGCCGGTGAACTCGGTGGTCGCGGGCGGCGCGGTCACCAGCACCCGGTCCTCCGGCGACACCCCGTAGACCGCGGACCAGGCGGAGTACGCGGCGAGCAGCCGGTCGTGCCCGGTGGGTACAGCCGTGCGCCGTCCCGTCGTGCCCGCCGTGAGCAGTACGGCGGCCGGTCCGCCGGGCGCCCGCTCGGCCGGGTCCCGGAGAGCGGGTACCGCGTGGGCGATGGCCGTCGCGTCGGTGTCCAGACAGATGGCCGTCCGCTCCCGGCCGTCATCGACCCGTGGCAACAGCGCTTCGTCGGTGATGACCGCCTTGGCCCGGGTCAGGCCGAGTAACCGGTGCAGTTCCTGGGCCGGAGCAGTGGGGTTCAGCACGGCGTACGCGTGGCCCGACTTCAGTACGGCGAGGATCGACACCAGTACCTCGTGCGGGCGCCGTGTACAGATGGCGACGGTGGAACCGGAAGCCGGCAGTCCGGCGTGCGCGGTGAGATACGCGGCGAGCTGTCCGGCGTCGGCGTCCAGCTGTGCGTAGTCGATCCGGTCACTGTCGGTGATGACGGCGAAGTGGTCGGGCGTCCGCCGCGCCCATTGCTCGAAGAGCTGGTGTATCGATCCCCCGGTCATGGCGGTCGATCCTTCCAGAGCGCCGGGGGCGGCGGAAGAGGGAGGGCACGGAAAAGGGCCCGGACGCGGGGAGGCGTCCGGGCCCTTCACGATCATTCGCCGTACGGCGAGCGCGCCGCTACGGCAGCTGCGCCGCCCGCGCCTCACGGCGGTTGTCGCGGAACGTGTTCACGCGCCGGGCCGTGGCGAAGAGCGGGATCACCGCTCCCGTCACCACCTGGAGCGCACAGCCGGTCTGGAGCAGCAGCTGACCGCCCGGCGCGTCGAACGCCCAGGCCGCCAGCAGCCCCATCGCGGCCACGATCCAGCTGAGCATCGCCACCGCGAGAATGCCTCGCGGCTTGGGGTACTCGACCCGGCTCACCATCAGCCAGGCCACCCCGATGATCGCGAGCAGCGTCGGGATGAAGGGCAGTTCGAGCAGGACGATCGAGATGACCGTCAGGGCGCCGAAGGGGCTCGGCATCCCCTGGAACATGCCGTCCTTCATCGTCACGCAGGAGAATCTCGCCAGCCGTAGCACGACGGCCAGCAGGACGACGATCGCCGCGAGCGCGGAGACCCGTTGATGCGCGTCGTCCGCGACCATTCCGTACACCAGTACGAAAAATGCCGGGGCGAGGCCGAAGCTGATCAGGTCGGAGAGGTTGTCGAGCTCCGCGCCCATCGGCGAGCTGCGCAGCTTGCGCGCCACGAGCCCGTCGAAGAGGTCGAAGATCGCCGCGGCCAGCATCAGGATCACGGCCGTCGCGGCGGAGTGCCGCGCCATGCCGGTCTCGTCGCTGCCCGTGAGATGCGGGATGAGGATGCCGGTGGTGGTGAAGTAGACGGCCATGAAGCCGCAGGTGGCGTTACCGAGCGTGAGGGTGTCCGCTATCGACAGCCGCAGTGAGAGCGGCATGTCTTCCGCGTCGTCCTCCTCCTCGGCCTCGGCCTCCGTGGCCCAGCCGACTTGCGTATCGGGATCAATCACGGTCAATTCGAGTCACCCCTGCGGTCGTGGTCTGACCGACCTCGACAGCGACATCGACACCTTCCGGAAGGTAGATGTCGACACGCGAGCCGAACCGGATCAGGCCGATGCGCTCGCCCTGTTCCACCTTGGTTCCCTGAGGCAGATACGGGACGATGCGCCGGGCTACCGCGCCGGCGATCTGCACCATCTCGATGTCGCCCAGTTCGGTGTCGAAGTGCCAGACAACGCGCTCGTTGTTCTCGCTCTCCTTGTTGAACGCCGGAACGAACCCGCCGGGGATGTGCTCGACGGACGTGATGGTTCCCGCGAGGGGCGCGCGGTTGACATGGACGTTCAGCGGGCTCATGAAGATGGCGACCCGGGTGCGCCCGTCCTTCCACGGCATGATGCTCTGCACCACACCGTCGGCCGGGGAGATGACCCGGCCCTGCGTGATCTCGCGCTCGGGGTCGCGGAAGAACCACAGCATGCCCGCCGCGAGCGCGGTGGCGGGCACAGCGAGGACCGCTGCGCGCTTCGAGTGACGTGCGCGGACAAGACCGATCGCCGCGGTGGCGACGGTCGGGAGGAGCCACGGCGATGCTCCGCGCGCGAGGCGTCCACCAAGGAAGCTGACGCGTGGTGCAGAGGTTTGGCTGTGGGGCATGGATGACCTTCGTAGCGGATGATGCCGCACTGGCAACGGGGGGACGGCGGCGGCTTTCCAGCGATGGTACTGGTTTCGAGTCGCAACTGAGCAAGCCAGGACCCGAGTCGAGCGGCTTGAAGCCAGCGCCTGAGGGCGACCGGGTGTGATCTTCTTCGCCATTAAACGCTAATAAAAGCGACAATCAACCCTGGAACCGGTACTCCTCCAGCAGCCGGCGGCCGATGATCATTTTCTGGATCTCGGCGGTACCCTCGCCGATCAGCAGCATCGGCGCCTCGCGGTAGAGGCGCTCGATCTCGTACTCCTTGGAGAAGCCGTAACCGCCGTGGATACGGAAGGCGTCCTCGACGACTTCCTTGCAGTACTCGGAGGCGAGGTACTTCGCCATCCCTGCCTCCAGGTCGTTTCGTTCCCCGGAGTCCTTTTTGCGTGCCGCGTTGACCATCATGGCATGGGCGGCCTCGACTTTGGTCGCCATCTCGGCCAGCTTGAACTGGATCGCCTGGTGCTGGGCGATGGGCTTGCCGAAAGTATGACGCTGCTGGGCATATGAGACGCCGAGCTCGAAAGCGCGCTGTGCGACCCCGCAACCACGCGCCGCGACATTCACCCGGCCGACCTCGACGCCGTCCATCATTTGGTAAAACCCTCGGCCGGTGGCCCCGCCGAGCACCCGATTGGCCGGAATGCGCAGTCCGTCCATGATCAGCTCGGTGGTGTCGACCCCCTTGTAGCCCATCTTGTCGATCTTCCCCGGGATGGTCAGTCCGGGCCGGACCTCGCCGAAGCCGGGCTCCTTCTCGACCAGGAACGTGGTCATCGACCTGTGCGGAGCCGTGTCCTCCGGGTGGCCCTCGTCGCTGCGGCACAGCACCGCGACGAGACTGGACGTGCCGCCGTTGGTCAGCCACATCTTCTGGCCGTTCAGTACATAGGAGTCGCCGTCCCTGATCCCCTTGGACGTGATCGCCGCGACGTCCGAGCCGAGTCCGGGCTCCGACATCGAGAACGCGCCACGCACCTCACCGGCGGCCATCCGTGGCAGGAAGGTGGCCCGCTGCTCCTCGGTGCCGTGCTGCTTGAGCAGGTAGGCCACGATGAAGTGGGTGTTGATGATGCCGGAGACGGACATCCACCCCCGGGCGATCTCCTCCACGCAGAGCGCGTAGGTGAGCAGGGACTCGCCCAGACCGCCGTACTCCTCGGGGATCATCAGCCCGAACAGGCCGAGTTCCCTGAGTCCGTCGACGATCCGGGTGGGGTACTCGTCGCGGTGCTCCAGCTCGGTGGCGACCGGAAGGATCTCCTTGTCGACAAAATCCCTTACGGTCGCCAGGATTTCCCGCTGAATGTCGGTCAGCCCGGCTGTCTGGGCGAGTCGGCTCATATCTCTGTCACTTCTCCCGCGGCTCGGGGCGGCCGGGCTGCTCCCCGCCGCGTTCCTTGATGTACGCCTCCGTGGGGACCATCACCTTGCGTCTGAACACGCAGACCAGCGTCCCGTCCTGCTTGTGGCCCCGGGTCTCCACGTACACGATTCCGCGGTCGCCCTTCGAACGTGACGGGGTCTTCTCCAGCACGACCGTCTCGCCGTAGAGCGTGTCCCCGTGGAACGTCGGCGCGACATGCTTGAGCGACTCCACCTCCAGATTGGCGATGGCCTTCCCGGAGACGTCCGGCACCGACATGCCCAGCAGCAGCGAGTAGATGTAGTTGCCCACGACGACGTTCTTGCCGAAGTCCGTCGTCTTCTCGGCGTAGTTGCTGTCCAGGTGCAGCGGATGGTGGTTCATGGTGAGCAGACAGAAGAGATGGTCGTCGTACTCCGTGACCGTCTTGCCCGGCCAGTGCTTGTAGACCGCGCCGACCTCGAACTCCTCGAAGGTGCGTCCGAACCGCATCGTCATGCCTCCGGGGCTTCGAACGAGGTCGTACGCCGCATCCCCGCGGCGCGGCCCTTGCCCGAGATGACCAGCGCCATCTTGCGGCTCGCCTCGTCGATCATCTCGTCGCCGAGCATCGCGGAGCCCTTCTTGCCGCCCGCCTCGGACGTGTAGTACTCGTACGCGTCGAGAATCAGCTCGGCGTGGTCGTAGTCCTCCTGGGAGGGCGAGAAGATCTCGTTCGACGCCTCGATCTGGCCCGGGTGCAGCACCCACTTGCCGTCATAGCCCAGCGCCGCCGCCCGGCGTGCCACCTCGCGGTAGCCGTCCACATCGCGGATCTGCAGGTAGGGGCCGTCGATCGCCTGGAGATCGTAAGTACGGGCCGCCATCAGAATGCGCATCAGAATGTAGTGATAGGCGTCCGCGCCATAGCCGGGCGGCTGCTGGCCGACGACGAGGGACTTCATATTGATGGAGGCCATGAAGTCGGCGGGACCGAAGACGATCGTCTCCAGGCGCGGTGAGGCGGCGGCGATCTCGTCGACGTTCACCAGCCCCTTGGCGTTCTCGATCTGCGCCTCGATCCCGATCCTGCCGACCTCGAAGCCCATCGTCTTCTCGATCTGGGTGAGCAGCAGATCGAGGGCGATGATCTGCTGGGCGTCCTGGACCTTCGGCAGCATGACGCAGTCGAGATTGTGTCCCGCGCCCTCCACCACCGTGATCACATCGCGGTAGGTCCAGTGCGTCGTCCAGTCATTGACCCGTACGACCCGGATCTTGCCCGTCCAGTCGCCCTTGTTGAGCGCGTCGACGATCGTGTGCCGGGCGCCCTCCTTGGCGAGCGGTGCGCAGGCGTCCTCCAGATCCAGGAACACCTGATCGGCCGGCAGCCCCTGGGCCTTTTCCAGGAAGCGCGGGTTCGACCCCGGTACGGCGAGACACGAGCGGCGCGGACGCAGCCGGTTCGCGGCGGGCGCTGCGGTCTCGGTGGTGACAGGCGCGGTCATACGGGGACCTCCCATGGGTCGAGCTTGTTCGCTGTGCGGATCTCGTCGACGATACGACCGATGATCTCCGTGATTCCGAAGTCCTTCGGGGTGAAGACGGCGGCAACCCCGGCCGCCCGCAGTTCCTCGGCGTCGGCGTTCGGGATGATCCCGCCGACGATCACCGGGATGTCGCCCGCGCCCGCCTCGCGCAGCCGGGTCAGCACCTCGGGCACCAGCGCGGCGTGCGAGCCCGACAGGATCGACAGGCCCACGCAGTGCACGTCCTCGGCGAGCGCGGCACCGACGATCTGTTCGGGTGTGAGCCTGATGCCCTGGTAGACCACCTCGAAGCCGGCGTCGCGGGCGCGGACCGCGATCTGTTCGGCGCCGTTGGAGTGCCCGTCCAGGCCGGGCTTGCCGACCAGCAGCCGCAGCCGCCCGGTGCCGCCGGGGACGCCGGCCGCGGCGGTCAGCTCCTCGGCGGTACGGGCCACCTTCTCCCGTACGGCCGCGAGCGCGCTGCCCGCCTCCGCGGACACCGCGATCGGGGCGCCGCTGACGCCCGTGGGCGCGCGGAACTCGCCGAAGACGTCGCGCAGAGCCCAGGACCACTCGCCGGTCGTCACCCCGGCCCGCGCGCACTCCAGGGTGGCGGCCATCAGATTGTCGGTGCCCGCGGCGGCCTTCTTCAGAGCGGTCAGCGCGTCCGTGGCACGGGCCTCCTCGCGGTTGACCCGCCAGCTCTGCAGCGCGGCCACCACCCGGGCCTCGTTCGCCGGATCGACGGTCATGATGGCGGTGTCGAGATCGGCGGTGAGCGGGCTGGGCTCCGTGGACTCGTAGCAGTTGACGCCGACGATCTTCTCCTCGCCGGACTCGATCCGCGCCCGCCGCTGCGCGTGCGAGGAGACGAGCCGCGACTTCAGATAGCCCGACTCGACGGCGGCCATCACCCCGCCCATCGCCTCGATCCGTTCGATCTCCGCGAAGGACTCGGTGACCAGGTCCGCCACCTTGGCCTCGACGACCCGCGAGCCCTCGAAGATGTCCCCGTACTCCAGCAGATCGCTCTCGTGCGCCAGCACCTGCTGGATACGGAGCGACCACTGCTGGTCCCAGGGGCGGGGCAGCCCCAGCGCCTCGTTCCAGGCGGGCAGCTGTACGGCGCGGGCACGGGCGTCCTTGGAGAGCGTCACCGCGAGCATTTCGAGGACGATCCGCTGGACGTTGTTCTCCGGCTGCGCCTCGGTCAGCCCGAGGGAGTTGACCTGGACGCCATAGCGGAAGCGGCGCTGCTTGGCGTTCTCGATGCCGTACCGCTCCTGGGTGATCCGGTCCCAGATACGGGAGAAGGCCCGCATCTTGCACATCTCCTCGATGAACCGGACACCCGCGTTGACGAAGAAGGAGATACGGCCGACCACCTCCCCCTTGCGCTCCTCGGGGATCCGGCCGGACGCGAACACCGCGTCCAGTACGGCGATCGCGGTGGACATCGCGTACGCGATCTCCTGGACCGGGGTGGCCCCCGCCTCCTGGAGGTGGTAGCTGCAGATGTTGATCGGATTCCACTTGGGGATGTGGCTCACCGTGTAGGTGATCATGTCCGTGGTCAGCCGCAGGCTCGGGCCCGGCGGGAAGACATGCGTCCCGCGCGAGAGGTACTCCTTGACGATGTCGTTCTGTGTCGTCCCCTGGAGCCGGCCGATGTCCGCGCCCTGCTCCTCCGCGACCACCTGATAGAGCGCCAGCAGCCACATGGCGGTGGCGTTGATGGTCATCGAGGTGTTCGTACGTTCGAGCGGGATGTCCTGGAAGAGCCGGCGCATGTCACCGAGGTGGGAGACCGGGACCCCGACCCGGCCCACCTCGCCGCGGGCGAGGATGTGGTCGGGGTCGTAGCCGGTCTGCGTCGGGAGATCGAACGCGACGGACAGGCCCGTCTGGCCCTTGGCGAGATTGCGCCGGTAGAGCTCGTTGGACGCCTCGGCGGTCGAGTGACCGGCGTACGTCCGCATGAGCCAGGGCCGGTCCTTCTGACGATCAGACATGGAGGAAACCCTCAGCTGTCGCGAGTGTGGGGGGCCGTCCGCTCCGCGGGCGCGTCGCGGAACAGATTGATGGCGTCGAGATGGCGCCCGCGCAGCTCCGTGTCGCGTACCCCGAGGCCCTCGCGCGGTGCCAGCGCCAGCACGCCGACCTTGCCCTGATGGCGGTTGAGGTGCACGTCCTGGGCGGCCTGGCCGGTGTCCTCCAGCGCGTACACCTTCGACAGGGTGGGGTGGATCTTCCCCCTGGCGATCAGCCGGTTGGCCTCCCACGCCTCGCGGTAGTTGGCGAAGTGGGAGCCGATGATCCGCTTCAGCGACATCCACAGATAGCGGTTGTCGTACTCATGGGTGTAGCCGGAGGTGGAGGCGCAGGTCACGATCGTGCCGCCCTTGCGGGTCACATACACGCTCGCGCCGAAGGTCTCGCGTCCCGGGTGCTCGAAGACGATGTCCACGTCCTCGCCGCCGGTCAGCTCGCGGATGTGCTTGCCGAAACGTTTCCACTCGCGCGGATCCTGGTGGTGCTCGTCCTTCCAGAACCGGTAGTCCTCGGCGCCGCGGTCGATGATCGCCTCCGCGCCCATCCGCCGGCACAGCGCCGCCTTCCGGTCGCTGGAGACGACACAGACCGGGTTCGCGCCGCCGGCCAGCGCGAACTGCGTGGCGTACGAGCCCAGTCCGCCGCTCGCGCCCCAGATCAGCACGTTGTCGCCCTGCTTCATCCCGGCGCCGTTGCGGGACACCAGCTGGCGGTAGGCGGTGGAGTTGACCAGACCGGGAGCCGCGGCCTCCTCCCAGCTGAGGTGCCGGGGCTTGGGCATCAGCTGATTGGACTTCACCAGCGCCAGCTCCGCCAGACCGCCGAAGTTGGTCTCGAAGCCCCAGATGCGCTGCTCGGGGTCGAGCATCGTGTCGTTGTGGCCGTCGGACGACTCAAGTTCGACCGAGAGACAGTGCGCGACGACCTCGTCGCCCGGGTGCCAGGCGTTGACGCCGGGCCCGGTGCGCAGCACGACGCCGGACAGGTCCGAGCCGATGATGTGGTACGGCAGATCGTGCCGCCTGGCGAGTTCGCTGACCTTGCCGTACCGCTCCAGAAAGCCGAAGGTCGGCAGCGGCTCGAAGATCGAGGTCCAGACCGAGTTGTAATTCACCGAGCTGGCCATGACGGCCACCAGGGCCTCGCCGGGGCCGAGTTCGGGCACCGGCACGTCGTCGAGATGGAGTGACTTGCGGGGGTCCTTCTCCCGGGTGGGGAGGTCGGCGAACATCTCCGTCTCGTCCTTGTGCACGGTCACCGCGCGGTACGAACCGGGCAGCGGCAGTGCGGCGAAGTCGGCGGACGTGGTGTCCGGCGACAGGATCGCGTCCAGGATTTCCTTCACGGTGTTGCCTCCGGCGAAGCTGAGGGTGCGAGATGCGAGGGGCTGCCTGCTGGTGCGGTGGAGGTGTGCCGTCGGTTCGGCGGGGTGCGGGTGCTGATCGAGCTCGCTTCGTGCTGATCGGCGGCGCCGGGTGGGCGCGGAGGTGCCTGTGACGCAGGCGTCCTGGCGCACAAGCGAGATGGCTTGCGGGAACAGCCGGACAACTTCACGTTATGGCACCCCGTGACAGCTGGCAAGGCACTGGGTGCCAACAATTTCCCTCGTTTGTCACCCGCAGGGCACGCATGAGCAATGTCTACCGCTCATTCCGCGACAAATATCACCGGACGCGGTCATGCGAGCGCATGGCGTAGGCGCGGGGCGGCGAAACGGCGGCGCACCGGACCCCGCGGGTCCGGTGCGCCTGTGGTCATCAGGAGGCGCTCACGCGTCCCTGAGCGCCTGCCTGATGGTGCGCATGACCTCGTCCAGCGGGGCGTCGGTGTGCGCCACCGCCACCAGCACGTCCCCGGTGGTGCGCGCGGAGGCCGCCGCGTGCTCCGGCTTGCCACCGATGGTCCGGCCCGCGCCGATGCCCGCGCCGAAGGTGTCCCGCACGATCGAGAAGGCATGGTCCAGCTGCGCCTCGACATCGCCCTGGCCGCCGGCCCGCAGCCAGCGGCGGAGCACATGATTGTGCGCGGTGACGACCGCGGAGGCGGCCACCTCGGCCAGCAGCGGATCGTCATTGCCGTCGGTGTGGTCGCGCTCGTCGAAGTGACCCAGCAGATAGCGGGTGAACAGCCGCTCGTAGCGGGCCACCGAGGCGATCTCGCGCTCCCGGAGCGTGGGCACCTCACGGGTCAGCCGGTAGCGCTCCACGGAGACCGCGGGGGAGGCCGCGTACATCCGCATGACCTCCTTGATGCCCCGGCAGACCGTGTCGAGCGGGTGCTCATGGGCGGGAGCGGCGTTCAGGACCGCCTCCGCCCGTACGAGCGTGTCGTCGTGGTCGGGGAAGATCGCCTCTTCCTTGGAGCGGAAGTGCCGGAAGAAGGTACGGCGGGCCACCCCCGCCGCCGCGGCGATCTCGTCGACGGTCGTCGCCTCGTACCCCTTGGTCGCGAACAGTTCCATGGCCGCGGCCGCCAGCTCGCGGCGCATCTTGAGCCGCTGGGCGGCGGCGCGGGTACCGGCGGCACTCTCCGGAACGTCGGTCCTGGACTTCGTACGGGAGGACTTGGCGGGCTGGGACATGAGGTGAACGTACTGCATCGGTGCAGGAGAGCGCGCCTGCGGGGCCGGGTCAGCGCCGGGCGTACTCGCGGAAGCCGCGGCCCGTTTTACGGCCGAGGCAGCCCGCGGCCACCAGATGTTCGAGCAGCGGCGCCGGGGCCAGGCCCGGGTCCCGGAACGCGCGGTGCAGGACCCGTTCGATGGCCAGCGAGACATCGAGGCCGACCACATCGAGGAGTTCGAAGGGCCCCATCGGATAGCCGCCGCCCAGCCGCATCGCGGCGTCGATGTCGTCCAGCGACGCGTAGTGCTCCTCGACCATCTTGATCGCGTTGTTCAGGTACGGGAAGAGCAGCGCGTTGACGATGAAGCCGGCGCGGTCACCGCAGTCCACCGGCCGCTTGCCGACGGCCGTGGACACGGCGTGCACGGTGGCCACGGTCTCGTCGGAGGTGAGGACCGTACGGACCACCTCGACCAGCTTCATCGCCGGGGCCGGATTGAAGAAGTGCATCCCGACGACATCCCGCGGGCGGGAGGTCGCGCGGGCACAGGCGATCACCGGGAGGGACGAGGTCGTGGTGGCCAGCACCGCGCCCGGCCGGCAGACCTTGTCGAGCATGGCGAACAGCCGCTGCTTGGTCTCCAGGTCCTCCGCGACGGCCTCGACGGCGAGATCCACCTCGGACAGCGCGTCGAGCGAGCCGGCCGGGGTGATCCGCGCCAGCGTCCCGTCACGCTCCTCGGCCGTCAGCCGGCCCTTGTCGACCGAACGGGCCAGGGACTTCGCGATACGGGACAGGGCGCTCGCGGCCTTCTCCGGGCTCCGGGCGGCGAGCACGACGTCGTAGCCCGCCTTGGCGAAGACCTCCGCGATGCCGCTCGCCATGGTGCCCGAGCCCGCCACCCCCACCGAATGGACGGGACGCCCGGCGCCGCCTCGCGGGCCGGCCGGCGGGGTGAGCGCGTCCGGCACGACCGTGCCGCTGCCGGGCGCCTCGTACGTGTAGAAACCGCGCCCGGACTTGCGGCCGGTCAGCCCGGCCTCGCTGAGCTGGCCGAGGACCGGCGCGGGCGCGTGCAGCCGGTCGTGCGACGCCGCGTACATCGCGTCGAGCACGGTACGGGCGGTGTCGACCCCGATCAGATCGAGCAGGGCGAGCGGCCCCATCGGCAGTCCGCAGCCCAGCCGCATCGCGGCGTCGATGTCCTCGCGGGAGGCGTACTTCGCCTCGAACATGGCGGCGGCCTGGTTGAGATAGCCGAAGAGCAGCCCGTCCGCCACGAAACCGGGCCGGTCACCCACCGCGACCGGCTCCTTGCCGAGCTCCCGGGCGAGCGCCGTGACGGCCGCGACCGCCTGCGGCGAGGTGAGGACCGAGGAGACCACCTCGACGAGCTTCATCGCCGGGGCGGGGTTGAAGAAGTGCAGGCCGAGCACGCGCTCGGGGTGCGCGGAGTCGGCGGCCAGCCGGGTCACCGACAGCGCGTTGGTGCCGGTCGCCAGGATCGTGGTGGGGCTGACGATCGTGTCCAGCGCGCGGAAGACCCGCTGCTTCGTCTCGTACGACTCCGGCACGACCTCGATCACCAGTTCGGCGTCGGCGGCGGCGCGCAGATCGGAGAAGGTGCGGAACCGCGCGAGCGAGGTCCGCCGCTCCTCCTCGCTGAGCCGCCCCCGCTCCACGGCCCGCGCGGCGGACGCGTCGAGCGCCCCGGCGGCCCGGAGGGCGGCGGCGTCGCTGATGTCGATACCGATGACCTCGTGCCCGGCGCGGGTGAGGATCTCGGCGATTCCGGTGCCCATCGTGCCGAGGCCGACGACGGCGATGGTGGAGAGAGGGATGTCCATCACGGGACTCCAGGGGATGAGGGTGACGACTGGGGGGCGCGCGGCGAGCGCCGGGCGCGCGGGAGCGTGCGAGCGTGCGGCTCGGGGGGTGTGGCGGGGTGGTGTGGCGGCGGACTCTGTCCCGGAGTCGCGCCGTACATCCCCGTTGAAGGCCGTACAGGCCCCTGGGGGCCGTGCACAGCTGTGCTGAACCGACAGCACTCACGACGGCTGCGTCACCAGGCCGTCGAAAGCCGCGGAGGTCATCCGCTCATCTGAGGCTAACCGACGAGTAACGAGCGCGCCATATCTGGGACGCTGTGCGCTGTGTCACGGGCGGCCGGAATTGCTCGTTCAGGCGCGAAGTGGCCGGTGGGGCACCCCACTTGGTGCCGACAGCGCCCCTCCGGATGGCTACGCTGGAGGGATGGACGAGGACTTCCGCTCGCTCGCGGACCGGGTGCGGGGCGAGTCCCGGGGCTCCGACGCCGGTGAGCGGCTGATCACCACCGAGGATCACGAGGCCCTGGCCGATGTCCTCGTCGCGCCCGAACAGCCCCTGTGGGCACGGGAGATCGCGGCGTTCCGGCTCGGCTGCGCGGGGGACCGGCGGGCCTTCGAGACGCTGGTGCTGCTCCTCAACCACCGGGATCCGGAGCGCTGTGTCTCCGCCTCGTACGCACTGGCACGGCTCGACGACCCGCGCACCCCCAGAGCCGCCGCCGCGCTCGCCACCAACGCGCTGCGCACGGCCTACGCGCTCCACCCCGTACGCCTGCTGACCGAACTGCGCGCGCCCGAGTCCGTACCGGCGCTGATCAGCACACTGGAACGGCTGCTGGCTCCGGACGAACCGTACTGGCGGGTGGCGCTCGCCTGTGTGGAGGGGCTGGGCCGCCTCGGCGACGACCGCGCGCGCCGGGTCCTGGAAGCCGCCGGCTCTCACCCGAGACTGGCCGCGGCGGCGGCAGCGGCCCTCAGCCGCGTCACCTAGGTCGTGTATCGAAAGTCCCGCCTGGCTCGACCCGGTCCGGCCCGTCGTCGGAGGCCGGGGTGATCGCGAACGCCTCGATCTCCAGCAGCAGTTCGGGACGGAACAGCGCGGCCACCTGGACCGCCGAACTCGCCGGCGGGCGCGATGTGTCGATCACCGCGTCCCGCGCCTCCCGTATCGCCGGCAGATGCGCGACATCGGTGACGAAATACGTCAGCTTGACCACATCGTCGAACGAGGCGCCCGCCGAGGCGAGACAGCGGCGCAGATTCTCGAACACCTGGCGTGCCTGGGCGGCCGGATCGCCGTCGCCCACGATCGCGCCGTCCTCGTCGAACGCGCACTGGCCCGAGACCGCGACGAAGCGGCCGGTGCCCCAGACGACATGGCTGTAGCCGTTGCCCGGGGCGACACCGGCGGGGGAGCGCAGATGGGTGAGTTCCGTCATGGGCCCATCCTCTCCGACGGCACTGACAACGGACCACGGGGTTCTCCGCGCCCGGAGGAGGCCGGGCGGCGGGCACGGTCCGGCCGCTACAGCAGCGTGAGCTGCGTGGCGCCGGGTCCGGGATCCGCCACCGGCCTGATCGGCAGACCCGGGAGGTCGGGATCCCGTGGCACGGTGATCCGCCGGGCCCCGCCCCGGCTCGCCGGGCCGATGCCGAACTCGTCGGCCAGTTCGTGCACCTGCCGGGTGATCCGGCGCTGGTACCACTTGGGCGCGTACGCCCCCTCCGCGTACAGCCGCTCGTACCGCGCCACCAGATGGGGATGGTGCCGCGTCAGCCAGGCCATGAACCACTCGCGCGCGCCGGGCCGCAGATGCAGGACGAGCGGGGTCACCGAGGTGGCTCCGGCGGCGGCGATCGCGCGTACCGTCGCGCGCAGTTGGTCGGGACCGTCGCCCAGGAAGGGGATCACGGGCGCCATCAGCACCCCGCAGCCGATGCCGTTGTCACTCATCGCCCGCACGACGTCGAGACGGCGCTCGGGCGAGGGCGTGCCGGGCTCGACCGTGCGCCACAGCTCCTGGTCGACAAAGCCGACGGAGACCGAGACGCCGACCTCCGTGACGGCCGCGGCCTCCCGCAGCAGTTCGAGATCGCGCAGTATCAGCGTGCCCTTGGTGAGGATGGAGAAGGGGTTCGCGTGGTCGCGCAGGGCCGTGATGATCCCCGGCATCAGCCGGTAGCGCCCCTCCGCCCGCTGGTAGCAGTCGACATTCGTGCCCATGGCGATATGGGCACCCTGCCACTGGCGGGAGCCCAGCCGGCGGCGTACCAGCTCCGGTGCGTTGATCTTGACCACGATCTGGGAGTCGAAACCGAGCCCCGTGTCGAGGTCCAGATAGCTGTGGGTCTTGCGGGCGAAGCAGTAGACACAGGCGTGTGTGCAGCCCCGGTACGGGTTCACCGTCCATTCGAACGGCATACGGGACGCGCCCGGCACCCGGTTCACGATCGAACGGGCCCGGATCTCGTGGAAGGTGATGCCGCGGAATTCGGGCGTGTCGAAGGTACGGGTGGTCACGGCGTCCGTACCGAAGAGCGCGATGTCCCCGGTCGGCCCGGTCTGCCCGGTCGGCCCGGTCGTCGAGTCGTTCTCGACCAGATTGTCCCAGCGCATGGGTGCCTCCTCGGTAGCACTGACCACAGAATAGAACACATGTTCCCTTGATCGCCGCAACCACGATTTGGGCGGGCGTGCCGGAGGGTGGTTGGCTGGCCGCACCCCACCGGAAAACGAGTGCTGGAGGAAGAGCCATGGCGCAGGTCGAGGCCACGACGGAGCGAATCATCGCGGCGGACCCGGAGACGGTGTTCGATGCTCTGGCCGACTACGAGAACACCCGCGCGAAGCTTCTGCCCGGGCACTTCAGCGAGTACGAGGTGCGGGAGGGCGGCGACGGCGAGGGCACCCTGGTCCACTGGCGGCTCCAGGCCACCAGCAAGCGCGTCCGTGACTGTCTGCTGGAGGTGACCGAGCCCGACGACGGCCGGCTCGTGGAGAAGGACCGCAACTCCTCCATGGTCACCACCTGGACCGTCACCCCGGCCGGTGAGGGCAGGTCGAAGGCCGTCGTGACCACCGTCTGGGACGGCGCGGGCGGCATCGGCGGCTTCTTCGAGCGGACCTTCGCCCCCAAGGGCCTGGGCCGTATCTACGACGAGATCCTGGCCAGGCTCGCCAAGGAGACCGAGAAGGACGCCACAAACTAGAACATGTCCCCCCGGATTCGGGCCGGTTGAGGCCGGCCCGGCAGATAGTTGCCGGGGGTCACCGTTTCGAGTGGATTTCCCCGCGGCGCCGTAGCGTGCCCCCGCACGACGCGTCGCGGGAAAGCCCCTGATGAGCGCCCTCGGCGTCAGCCCCACCTGTCAACCCGCCCCCGTCACAACCCCGTTCAGGGGAGAGCAACCCGCTTGCTCCTGCTTGGCGCGCAATGCGAACAATGACGCCGCGCAGGTGTGACGAGGGGAGCAGTACGTGGGCGGGACCACTCTGGTGAAGGACGTCGGGAACGGCGTCGGAAATGGCTTCGGGAACGGTGTCGGGAGCGATGCCGACGAGGCCGCGCGGGCCGCGTCACTCGCCACACCCGCCGCCGCGGATCCTCCGTCGCCCCCGCGCGCCGACGGCGCGGCCCCCGCCGAGGCCCTGAGCCCCCGCCGGGTGCGGCTGGTCTTCGTCGGGCTGATGCTCGCCCTGCTGCTGGCCGCGCTGGAACAGATGATCGTGGCCACCGCGCTGCCCAAGATCGTCGGCGAACTCCAGGGCCTGGACCGGATGTCCTGGGCGATCACCGCGTATCTGCTCACGGCCACGGTCGGACTGCCGATCTACGGCAAGCTCGGCGACCTCTTCGGACGCAAGGGCGTCTTCCAGTTCGCCATCGTCGTGTTCATCATCGGCTCCGCGCTGGCCGGCTGGTCACGCACCATGGACGAACTCATCGCCTTCCGCGCCATCCAGGGCATCGGCGCGGGCGGGCTCATGATCGGCGTCCAGGCGATCATCGCGGATATCGTGCCGCCCCGGGAGCGCGGCCGCTTCATGGGGCTGATCGGCGCGGCCTTCGGGCTCGCGTCCGTGGCCGGTCCACTGCTCGGCGGATTCTTCACCGACCATGTCTCCTGGCGCTGGTGCTTCTACATCAATGTGCCCTTCGGCCTGGTCACACTCGCCGTGGTCACGGTCGTCCTCAGGCTCCCCAAACCCACCGCCCGCGCCCGTCTCGACGTCCTGGGCGCGCTGCTGCTCGCCGCCTCGTCCACCTGTCTGGTGCTGCTGACCAGCTGGGGCGGTACGGAGTACGCCTGGGGCTCCCGCGTCATCCTCGGACTGACCGCGGGCGCCGTCGGAACGGCGGTGCTCTTCCTGGTCGTCGAGCACTTCGCCGTCGAACCGATCATCCCGCTGCGGCTGTTCCGCGACTCCGTCTTCAACATCACCAGCCTCATCGGGGCGGTGGTCGGCGTCGCGCTGTTCGGCGCCGCCAGTTATCTGCCGACCTATCTCCAGATGGTCGACGGGGCCAGCGCCACCGAGTCCGGTCTGCTGATGCTGCCCATGATGGGCGGGGTCGTCATCGCCTCCATCGTCTCGGGTCAGCTCATCAGCCGTACCGGCCGCTACAAGATCTATCCGGTGCTCGGCGGGGTGCTCTCGGTGGCCGGGATGTGGCTGCTGTCCCGGCTCGACGTCGGCACGTCACAGCTGGAGAGCGGGATCGCGCAGGCGATCCTCGGCCTCGGGATGGGGCTGGTGATGCCCGTGCTGATCCTCGCCGTGCAGAACGCCGTACCCCCCGCCGACCTCGGCACCGCCACCAGCGCCAACAACTACTTCCGGCAGATCGGCGGCAGTGTCGGAGCCGCCATCTTCGGCACGCTCTTCGCCAACCGGCTCGCGGACGCCCTCGCCGACCGCGTCCCCGCGGGCAGCGGCCTCCCCGACGTCGAGTCCATCACCCCGCAGGCGGTCCACGCGCTGCCGCCCGCGCTGCGTGACGGCTATATCCAGGCGTACGCGGACGCCATGCCGCGGATCTTCCTCTATCTCGTGCCGGTGCTCGTCCTCGGCCTGTTGATCGCCTTCTTCCTCAAGGAGAAACCACTGGTGTCCCAGAACGTCCCGACCGCCGAGTCCGGCACCGTCCCCGCCGCGCGCAGCGCCTCCGCCCCCGGCATCCCCGCCGCGCCGGCACCGGCCCCGTACATCTCGGGTGTCGCGGTCTGCGGCACGGTGCAGCACTACGACGGCTCCACCGTGCCCCGTGCCGCCCTCACCCTCATCGATGTCCACGGCAAACAGATCGGGCGCGGCGCGAGCGGCCAGGACGGACGGTACGCGCTGAGCGTGCCGGGCTCGGGGTCGTATGTGATGATCGCGGCGGCCGGCGGGCATCAGCCCCAGGCCGTCACGGTGACCGTCGGCGAACGCCCCGTCGAGCTGGACGTGGTCCTCGGCGGCGCCGGGCGGCTCGCGGGCGCCGTGCTCACGGCGGACGGGACGCCGGTACGGGACGCCGCCGTGACCCTCACGGATGTACGGGGCGAGGTGGTGGCGTCCACCCGCAGCGGGCGCGAGGGCTCGTATGTGATCTCGGAGCTGGTGGCGGGCGAGTACACGCTCGCCGCGAGCGCGCCCGCCTTCCGGCCCGCCGCGCTGCCGGTCAGTGTGCAGGCGTCCCGGGAGACCCGGCAGGACATCGAGCTGGCCGGCGGGGCGGTGCTGCGCGGCACCGTACGCGCCGGGGGCGGCCGTCCCGTCGAGGACGCCCGGGTCACCCTGCTCGACGCGGCGGGCAATGTGGTGGACACCCTCACCACCGCCGCCGACGGCACCTTCCGGTTCGTGGATCTCTCCTCGGGTGAGTACACCGTGATCGCCGCGGGCTATCCGCCGGTCGCCACCGTGCTCCAGGTGGCGGGCGGCGGACGCACCGAACGCGATCTCCTGCTCGGCCATGAGGACTGACTGAATTTCAGTCAATAGGGGGGTTGTGCGCGGGCGCACTACTGATTAGTTCATTGCCCGGCGCATCCCCCGCGCAGGGCCGTACCGTGGAGGGCGGAGCCGCGGATCCTGGCGGCAGGGAAGGAGCCTCCCACCCATGGACAGTGGTGTTCCGCCGGGACCGTCGCGGCAGCGGCCCGTCGCGGACGGCCGGATTCCGCTCGCTGTGGTCGTCGTGGACGGGGACGGCCTGGTCTCACACTGGTCGACCGGCGCACGGAGACTTTTCGGCCATTCGAAGGACGAGGCGGTCGGTCAGCCGGCCACCGATCTGATGCCGGTCGCCGGTGCCCTCGCCGCGGCGGAACGCGGCGTGGCGCACGGCGTGGACGACACCGGCATCGGTCTCGACCCGGACGTCGGCCTCGACACCGAGGGCGGACCGGAGCTGCACGGCCGCGGCTCCTACGCGACCGCGGGGCGCGCGACGCTCTCGGAGTGCGGACGCGACCGGCTCGACGTGGTGTGGTGGGCGTATCCGCTGATCGGCCCGGAGCCAGGGCGTCATCTCGTACTCGCCGCGGATACGGCCCAGTTCAAGCGGGACGGCGTGGACGGCCGGGCCGACACCCGGCGGATCTCCCCGGCCTTCGCCCTGCACGCCGAGCTGCCCGACGCCGAGGCGCTGGCCAGGCGGCTGCCGGACATCCTGCCGAACATGGGCCCGGCCGAATCCAATCGCATCGTCGCGCAGGTCCTCGAACTCGGCTATCCGGCCCTGGAGTTCAGCCATCACGACCGGGTGCCCGTCACCCCCGACTGGGGTGTGCCGAGGCGGCCGGAGGGCCGCGGCGGTGTGACGGAGCCGGTGGACGGGGACGGGGATCCCCGGCGGCGGGCCGCGCCCCGACCCGAGCTGGACCTCGAATACGCGGCGGTGCGCGAGCGGTTGGAGTTCCTGAACGAGGCCAGCGGCCGGATCGGCTCGTCCTTCGATCTGGCCCGTACCATCCGCGAGGTCACCAGCGCGGCCGTGCCCCGCTTCGCCGACTTCGCGGGTACGCATCTGCGCGCCGCCGTACTCGCCGGGGAGGGGTTCCCCGAAGGGCCGCCCGATGTGACCACCGTCTGGCACCGGGTCTGGGTCGAACACAACGACGAACCGGGCCGCTGGGACGACACGGTGCCCGTCGGCGAGGCCATAGCCTTCCCCGAACACACACCGTTCTTCCAGTGCATGGTCACCGGCGAGCCGGTGCTCATCCCGCGGCTCAGCGAGGAGGCGGGCGACCGGATCTCGGGCGAGTTCGAGAAGCGCGATCTGCGCCCCCTCATCAACCACCGGTCGATGCTGCTCGTCCCGCTGAAGGCGCGTGATGTGGTGCTCGGCTTCATGGTGCTGATGCGACGGCCCGACCGGCAGCCGTTCGACGGCATGGACCGGACGACCGGTGCCGAACTCGCCGCCCGCGCCGGGCTCGTACTCGACAACGCCCGGATGTACACGTACCAGGAGAATGTCGCCGAGACCCTTCAGGACAGCATGCTGCCGCGGGTCCCGCCGCATATGGCGGGGTGCGACATCGCCACCCGCTATCTGCCGGGCACCCGGCTCGGCCGGATCGGCGGTGACTGGTTCGACGCCGTCAAACTGCCCGGCTCGCGCACCGCCCTGGTCGTCGGTGATGTGATGGGCCACGGGCTCAACTCGGCCGCGATGATGGGTCAGTTGCGCACCGCCGTACAGACCATGGCGACCATGGAGCTGCCGCCCGCCCAACTGCTCCGCAATCTGGACGACCTGGCGCAGCGGCTCGGCGAGCTGTATCTGGCGACCTGTCTGTACGCGGTGTACGACCCGATCAGGTCCGAGCTCCAGATCGCCAACGCCGGGCATATCCCGCCCGTGCTCGTACGCGCGGCGGACGGCAGGGCCGAAGTACTCGACCTGCCGACCGGCGCCCCCATAGGGGTGGGCGGAGTGGCCTTCGAGACCGCGACCGTCGAAGTGAGGCCCGGTGACCGGCTGGTGCTCTGCACCGACGGTCTCGTCGAGGTGCGCGGGGTGGACATCGGGGACGGCCTGGCCGCGCTCTGCGCCTCGGCCGCGCACCCCGCCGCCTCGATGGACGAAGCCTGCGACACCATCATTCGCGCGCTCAACACCCACGAGGGGCGCAAGGACGATGTGGCGCTCCTGATGGCCAGGCTGAACGGCATCCCGGACGGGGACGTCGCGGAGTTCCGCCTCGCCCTGGACCCGCGCGAGGTGGCCAGGGCCAGACGGCTGGTGCGGGGGAAGCTGCTCGACTGGGAGCTGCCGGCCGCGGTGGAGACGGCCCAGCTGATGGTCAGCGAACTGGTCACCAACGCCGTGAAGCACGCGCGGACCCGGCGGGTCGGGCTGCGGCTGGTCCGTACGGACGCGCTGCTGTGCGAGGTCATCGACGACGAGCCGGCCCCCGCCGCCCTGCTCGACGCGGGCCGGGACGACGAGTTCGGGCGCGGGCTGCGCGTGGTGAGCACGCTGGCCCGGGAATGGGGCACCAGCAGCTCGGCGCGCGGCAAGACGGTCTGGTTCGAGCAGGCTCTCGCGCGAAAGGTACGGGCGCGGTCGAACGGAAGCTGAAAGTCGAACGGAAGCTGAAAGAGTCGAACGGAAGCGGAAAGAAGCGTCCGCCCTCTTCCGCGCCGACCCGCGGGGACGGTAGTCCGGATCTTCCACCGCCCGCCTCCGGCGGGCCGCAGCAGGGGAGACCGTACATGGATGTGTCGCGGCGATACCGCGAGTCATGGGAAGGATTCTGGGCGGCGACCTCCGACACGCCGGGCGAGGCGATCTGGGACTCCGACCCGTCGTTCACCTCCGTACCGGACAGCGAACTGCTGCTGCCGTACGCCGACGCCACCCTGCCCGTGGTCGACCTCGGCTGTGGCAACGGCACCCAGACGCGCTATCTGGCCACCCGCTTCGCGCGGGCGATCGGGGTGGATCTCTCGCACGCGGCGATCGAGCACGCGCGGGGCGCCGACACGGCGGGGACCGCGGAGTTCGAGCAGATCGATCTGGTGGACCTCGACGCGGTGCGCGCGCTCCGGGAGCGTACGGGCGACACCAATGTCTATATGCGCGCGGTCATCCACCAGAGCGAGCCCCAGGACCGGCCTGCGGTGGCGGCCGCGGTGGCGGAGCTGCTGGGGGAGCGCGGCCGGGCGTTCGTCGTCGAACTGACCAGCGCCTCCAAGGAGGTCCTCCAGCGGGCCGCGGCGGAGCCGGGAGGCCCGCCCCCCAAGCTGCGGCGGGTCTTCGATCATGGGCTCAAGCCGGCCGGCGCCGGGGACGAGGAAGTGCCCGAGGTGCTGCGCGCGGCGGGGCTGCGGATCCTGGCGGACGGGGACACCGCGCTGGTCCAGACGGAACAGCTGCGGGACGGCACCCGTATCGAGCTGCCGTCCCGGTGGTACGTCCTCGCCCGCGAATGAACCGCGACGCGTGCTGGGCCCCGATTCCCGCCGGGGAGAAGATCGCATGTCGTACGACAGGTGTAATGTCCCGCCGACGGCCATCTCGCACCAGGGAGAACGGAGTACCGGTGAAGATCCTGATCAGCGCCGATATGGAGGGCGCCACTGGGGTGACCTGGCCGGGCGATGTGCTGCCCGGCACGCCGCAGTGGGAACGCTGCCGCTCCCTGTTCACCTCCGATGTCAACGCCGCCGTGCTCGGCTTCCTCGACGGCGGCGCGGACGAGGTGCTGATCAACGAGGCGCACTGGAGCATGCGCAATCTGCTGCTCGAACGGCTCGACGACCGTGCCCAGATGCTGACCGGCCGTCATAAGTCGCTCTCCATGGTCGAGGGCGTCCAGCACGGAGACGTCGACGGCATCGCCTTCGTCGGCTATCACACGGGTGCGGGTACGGAGGGAGTGCTCGCGCACACCTATCTCGCCAACTCCCTCACCGGCGTATGGCTGAACGGCACCCGGGCCAGTGAGGGGCTGCTCAACGCGCATGTGGTCGCGGAGTACGGGGTCCCCGTGGTGCTGGTCACCGGCGACGATCTGACCTGCGTGGACGCGGAGGGCTACGCGCCGGACGCCCGCAAGGTCGCCGTCAAGGACCACGTCTCGCGGTACGCGGCCGTCTGCCGGACGCCGGCCCGTACCGCCGCGGACATCCGCGCCGCCGCCAAGGCGGCCACGGCCCTCGCCGGACGACACGAACCGGCCACCGGCGGTCCGTTCACCGTCGAGATGGAGTTCGACGCCGCCCATCTCTCCGACGTCGCCACGGTCGTACCGGGCGTGGCTCCCAGCGGGGAGCGCAAGGCCGCGTACACCAGCGGGACGATGTATGAGGCCATTCGTACCTTCAAAGCGGTCACCACGATCGTCTCGGCCGCCGTGGAGGAGCAGTATGGCTGATATGACACCCATGGCTGATAAGACCCCCATCGACACCGGTGGTGCCCCTGACGCTGTCGCGCTCGACGAGGTCGTCACGTTCACCTCGGACCTCATCCGTATCGACACCACCAACCGGGGAGGCGGCGACTGCCGCGAGCGTCCGGCGGCCGAATATGTCGCGGAACGGCTCGCCGACGCGGGGATCGAACCCACGCTGCTGGAGCGGACCCCCGGGCGCACCAATGTGGTGGCCAGGATCGAGGGCACCGACCCCTCGGCCGACGCGCTCCTCGTCCATGGCCATCTGGACGTGGTGCCCGCCGAGCCCGCCGACTGGACCGTGCACCCCTTCTCCGGCGAGGTCCGCGACGGCGTGGTGTGGGGGCGCGGCGCGGTCGACATGAAGAACATGGACGCGATGGTGCTGTCGGTCGTCCGCGCCTGGGCCAGGCACGGGATCCGGCCACGCCGGGACATCGTGCTCGCCTACACCGCCGACGAGGAGGCCAGCGCCGAGGACGGCTCCGGATTCCTCGCCGACCAGCACCCGGAGCTGTTCGAGGGGTGTACGGAGGGCATCAGCGAATCCGGGGCCTTCACCTTCCACGCCGGGCACGGCATGGCGCTCTACCCGATCGCCGCCGGAGAACGCGGCACCGGCTGGCTGAAGCTCACCGCCCACGGCAGGGCCGGGCACGGCTCCAAGGTGAACCGCTCCAACGCGGTCAGCAGGCTCGCCGCCGCCATCGCCAGGATCGGCGACCACCCCTGGCCGGTCAGGCTCACCCCGACGGTACGGGCCGCCCTCGCCGAACTCGCCGCGCTCCACGGCATCGACGCGGATCCCTACGCCGAGGACTTCGACACGGACGGGCTGATCGGCAAGCTCGGCCCGGCCGCCGCGCTGGTCGAGGCGACCATAAGGAACAGCGCCAACCCGACCGTCCTGGAAGCCGGTTACAAGGTCAATGTGATCCCGGGGCACGCCGTCGCCTATGTCGACGGGCGCATGGTGCCCGGCGGCGAGGAGGAGTTCCGTACCACCCTGGACCAGCTCACAGGACCGGACGTGGAATGGGAGTTCCACCACCGGGAGGTGGCCCTCCAGTCGCCGGTCGACTCGCCGACATTCGCCAAGCTGCGCGCCGCCGTCGAGCGCTTCGACCCGGCCGGGCATGTGGTGCCGTACTGCATGTCGGGCGGGACCGACGCCAAGCAGTTCTCCCGGCTCGGCATCACCGGCTACGGCTTCTCGCCGCTCAAGCTGCCCCGCGGCTTCGACTACCAGGCGCTCTTCCACGGCGTGGACGAGCGAGTGCCCGTCTCGGCGCTGCACTTCGGCGTCCGTGTCCTCGACCACTATCTGAAGTCCGCTTAGGAGCGTGACCCATGCTGTCCATGGGGGCCTACGGAACGTGGCCGTCACCGATCGACGCGGCGCTGGCCGCCTCGCACGACGGCCGCCCCGAGTATGTGGGGGTGGTCGGCGACGAGGTGTGGTGGACGGAGCCGCGTCCCGCCGAGGCCGGCCGGCGCGCGCTCGTACGGCGGCGGGCCGACGGCACCGAGGAGTCGCCGCTGCCGGCCCCGTGGAACGTCCGCAGCCGGGTCATCGAGTACGGCGGGGTGCCCTGGGCCGGTGCCACCCGCCCCGACGGCGGCCCGCTCATCGTCTTCGTCCACTTCCCGGACCAGCGGCTGTACGCGTACGAGCCGGACGGCGGCGGTGCGCCCCGGCCGCTCACGCCGGTGTCCGCGACCGGCGGCGGACTGCGCTGGGCCGATCCGCGGCTTCTCCTCGACCGCGGTGAGGTCTGGTGTGTGCTGGAGGAGTTCACCGGCGAGGCGCCCACCGACGTACGACGGGTGATCGCGGCCGTCCCGCTCGACGGCTCGGCCGCCGAGGACCGTACGGCCGTACGGGAGCTCACCGACGACCGGCACCGCTTCGTCACCGGGCCCCGGCTCTCGCCCGACGGACGCCGGGCCGCCTGGATCGCCTGGGACCACCCGCGGATGCCCTGGGACGGCACGGTGGTGATGCTCGGCGAGGTGCCGGAGAGCGGCCCCTTCACCGGCGTCAGGGCGGTCGTCGGGGACACCGACGAATCGGTCGCGCAGGTCGACTGGGCGCCGGACGGCTCGCTGCTCTTCGTCTCCGACATCGGCGGCTGGTGGGAGATACAGCGCGTTCGCCCGGAGAACCTGGGGCCGGCCGGAGCGCCGGGCGTCGTCCCGAGCACCGGCCTCTGCCCCGGCCGCGGCGAGGAGTTCGGCGGACCGCTCTGGAAGATCGGCCTCCAGTGGTTCCACCCCATGGAGAACGGGCTGATCGCCGTCATCCACGGCAAGGGCTCCACCACGCTCGGCGTACTCGACCCCGCGACCGGCGAGGTGGTGGACGCCGCCGGACCATGGACCGAGTGGGCCGCCACCCTCGCCGTCCAGGGCGACCGGGTGATCGGCGTCGCGGCCAGTCCGCGCAGCGCGTACGAGATCGTGGAGCTGGACACCGGCACGGGGCACGCCCGGGTGATCGGCGCGGCGCACCGGGACCCGGTGGACCCCGCCTACTACCCGGAGCCCCGGATCCGTACCTTCTCCGGTCCCGACAACCGCGAGATCCACGCCCATATCTATCCGCCGCACAGTCCCGACCACAGCGCGCCCCACGAGGAACTACCGCCCTATGTGGTGTGGGCCCACGGCGGGCCCACCGGCCACGCCCCGCTCGTCCTCGATCTGGAGATCGCCTACTTCACCTCGCGCGGCATCGGTGTCGCCGAGGTCAACTACGGCGGCTCCACCGGCTACGGCAGGGCCTACCGCGACCGGCTGCGCGAGCAGTGGGGCGTGGTCGATGTGGAGGACTGCGCGGCCGTCGCCTCCGCGCTCGCCGCCGAGGGCACCGCCGACCCGTCCCGGCTCGCCGTACGCGGCGGCAGCGCGGGCGGCTGGACCACCGCCGTCTCCCTCACCTCCACCGATGTCTACGCCTGCGGCACCATCAGCTATCCGATCCTCGATCTGCTCGGCTGGGCCACCGACGAGACCCATGACTTCGAGTCCCGGTACCTCGAATCGCTGGTCGGCCCGCTCGCCGAGGTGCCCGGTCGCTACCGGGACCGCTCGCCGCTGCACCACGCCGACCGCGTCAGCGCGCCGTTCCTGCTGTTGCAGGGGCTCGACGATGTGATCTGTCCGCCCGCGCAGTGCGAACGGTTCCTGGACCGGATGGCCGGACGTGGCGTACCGCACGCGTATCTCGCCTTCGAGGGCGAGGGCCACGGCTTCCGCAGGGCCGACACGATGGTCCGCGCGCTGGAGGCCGAACTGTCCCTGTACGCGCAGACCTTCGGCATCGACCGCACCGACATCCCACGGCTGGAGTTCCGCGGATGACGCTCACCCCACTGACCCGGCCGGCGCGACTGCGGGCAGGTGCCCGGGTCGCCGTCGTGGCGCCCAGCGGCCCCGTGCCCGCCGAGCGGCTCGAAGCCGGGCTGGACATCCTGCGCGGCTGGGACCTCGATCCCGTGGTCGCGCCCCATGTCCTGGACGTCCACAGCCGGTTCGGCTATCTCGCCGGACGGGACGAGGACCGCGCCCGCGACCTCCAGGAGGCCTGGTGCGACCCGGCCGTCTCGGCCGTGCTCTGCGCCCGGGGCGGTTACGGGGCCCAGCGCATGGCCGATCTGCTCGACTGGACCGCGATGCGGGCCGCGGGCCCCAAGGTCTTCGTCGGCTACAGCGACATCACCGCGCTGCACGAGGCGTTCGCCCGGCGGCTCGGCCTGGTCACCCTGCACGGTCCGATGACCGCCGCGATGACCTTCCTCAAGGACACCGGGACTCAGGAGTCGCTGCGCGCCACGCTCTTCGAGCCCGAGTCGGTGCGCACCCTCGGCCAGGACACCGCCCGGGGGCTGGTCCCCGGCCGGGCCCCGGGCATCACACTCGGCGGCTGTGTCAGCATGCTCGCCGCCGAGATGTCCACCCCGTACGCGCGCCCCTCGGCGGCCGGCGGGCTGCTGATGATCGAGGACATCGGCGAGGAGCCGTACCGTCTCGACCGTATCCTCACCCAACTGCTGCGCTCCGGATGGCTGGACGGCGTCGCCGGGATCGGCCTCGGCTCCTGGGCGGAGTGCGGACCGTACGAGGACGTCAGAGCGCTGCTGCTCGACCGGCTCGGCGGGCTGGGCGTGCCGGTCGTGGAGGAACTGGGCTTCGGCCACGGCGAGTCGAACCTGACCGTGCCGCTGGGCGTGCCCGCCGTACTGGACGCGGAGAGCGCCACCCTCACCCTGGACGTACCCGCCCTCGTCTGAGTCGGGAGATCGGGCCGGTCCGGGGTGACGGTGGCGGTCGGTGGCGGTCACTCAGTCCCGGTGGCCCTCCGGACCCCGGCCCATGGACTCCGGATGGCTGATCGGGTGGTCGAGCAGGACCTCCTCGGCGATCGCGAAGCCGTGGATGAGCGCCTGGGAATGCGGAGCCAGCGCGACGACGGCGTCCTCCGCCGCGTCGGGCAGCCGTCTCACCTGGTCGGCGGTGAGCCGCCCTTCGGCGAGGAGATCCCCGCTGTGCGCGGCGATCCGGCGCAGCGCGAAGAGCCGGTGCAAGGTGCTCAGGAGATACCGCGCCATCGGCTCGGCGGACTCGTCGTCGGCGGCGGTCAGCAGCGCCTCGGCGGCCCGCCGGTGGGCGTGCGCGTCGACCAGTTCGAGGGCGGGTGTGACCGTCGCGTTCCACCGGTTGAGCGGGTCGCCGGCCTTGCCCGCGCGCAGCCGGGTTCTGGCCCGCTGATGCCAGACGCTCTCGATGTCCGCCAGGAGGTCCTGGAGGAAGGCCGGATCGGTCAGCTCCCGGTCCTCGGGGGCGAGGGCGCTCGGCTCCTTCGGGGTGAAGTGCCCGAGCAGCATCTCCCCGGCCGCCTTGACCCAGATGACCAGGTTGTCGCCCTCCGCGGTGATGGTCCCCTCGTTGGCCGTCAGCTGGCCGGCGATGCCGTTGGCGAGGAACAGCCCCTGGGCGCCGCACCGTTCGCGGCACTCCGTCATGACGGCGCGGGCCCGCCAGGTGATCCAGCCCTTGGCGACGGCTGCCAGACGCTCGCCGTCCTCACGCTCCGCCTCCGTCGCCTCGGTCCACTGCCGTACGGCGGTGCGGTGCAGCAGGGTCGCGGCGTAGGTGGTGGCGAGGGCGTCGAGCAGCGGGGTGTGATGGCTGCGATGGGCGAACAGCGGCACGCTCCCGCCGGCGGTGACACCGGAGGTGTGCCGGGTGTGGGAATGGCGTACGGCGACGGCCAGCGCGTGGCGGGTGACCCCGAGGCTGTAGGCGCTCATGCAGAGCTTGCCGGCGGTGACCCGCCCTATGGAGTGCAGGAAACGCTTGCGGGGGCTGCCGATCGCGCTGCTGAAGACGCCGTCCCGGGTGAGCCGTCCATGGCCGGACTGGAGGAACGCGTCATGGGGCAGCCGGACGTTCTCGAAGGAGGTGACGCAGTGGTCCACCGGGCTGGTGGCCGTCTGCGGCAGCCTGCGTATCTCCACCCCCGGCAGCGGATCCCCGGCGTCGTCGCTGAGCGGGGTGAGGAACAGGAAGACGCCCCGGTCCTTGCCGTCCGTGATCAGCCGGGCCGCGACGACACCGGTCTTGGGGCCGCCGGTGGAGCTGGTGTTCGGCATGAACTTGCCCGCGGCCGGTGACGGTGTGTGCAGGACGAAGCCGCCGGTCGCCGGGTCGAAGGTGGCGGTCGTCTCCATCTGGGAGGCGCTGTTGCCGTGTCCGGCCTCGGTACAGAGGAACGTACCCGTGCGCCGCAGTTCGGTGAAGGCCCGCAGGTCGCGTTCCCCGTCCGGGCTGTGGTCGAGGAGGCTGCCGAGGAAGAGGTTGTAGTGAATGCTCGCCACTGTCGCTAATCCGGCGTCCACCGGGCCGGCCCACTCGTGGAGCGCGCTGAGCCGTTCCACGTCGACGACAAGGTCCTCGGGGCTGTCGATCGTGTCATTGACGAGCCGCAGCCGCTCATAGGACAGCGCGGCACGCTCCCGCGGTGTCAGCCCCTCACGGAAACGGAACGGCCCGGTACTGAAGAGTTTTCGCCACGGCTGGTGGATCTCTTCGAACCGTTCGCCGAAGAGGGCCCTGGTCAGCGCGGCGACGGCCGGGGAGTTCTGGACAGGAGGAAGGGGAGAAGCGGAAGTCACCATAGTCACAGGGCGGAACGCTAACCCAGCGAACAGTCACGTCCGATGTGATGATCAACACGCAGGGCCGGGGCGCCGGGAACGTTTGGTGGACCCGTCTCCGAGCCACCATGATCGTCCGAGTCACGCTCACGTTAGGCTGGCGCGATGCCCGACCTTCCCGAACGGCTCGCCGAAGGATCCCGCACGTTCGTCCGCGCGTACCGGCACGAGGACGCCGACGAGTTCACGGCGCGTGCCCGCGAGAGCCGGGAGCTGCACGGCCCCTGGCTGTTCCCGCCCACCGACGCGGCGGGGTACGCCGCCTACGCGGGCCGGTTCACCGAGGACCCCACGAGGGAGGGCTATCTCGTCTGCGCCCGGGAGGACGGCGGGATCGCGGGCTTCGTCAATATCAACAACATCGTCCACGGCGCGTTCCGGAGCGGCGCGATCGGATACGGCGCCTTCGCGCACGCCGCGGGCCGGGGCCTGATGACGGAAGGGCTCGGGCTGGTCGTACGGCACGCGTTCGGCCCGCTGGGGCTGCACCGGCTGGAGGCCAATGTGCGGCCCACGAACACGGCGTCCCTCGCGCTCGTCAGGCGCGCGGGCTTCCGGCTGGAGGGCTACTCGCCGGACTTCCTCCATATCGACGGCGCGTGGCGCGACCACGAACGCTGGGCGATCACCGCGGAGATGGTGGACCGGGACCCGTCCCGCCCGGCACGCACGGTCACCGGGTAGGCCCGCCGAGCGGCCGTCCGGCGGCCCGCCGTCCCGCCGTTCTCGCTGTCCGCGAACTCAATTGAGGATCGACCCCACGGCGGTGAGGATGGTGCGCATGCGGAATATCGTGGTGATCGACGCGCCCTCCAACCTGGGGCTGCGGCCCCCGGCCCCCGGTGTCGTGCCGGGCTGCTACAAACTCGCCGGCGCCCTGCGCGAGCAGCGGATCGTCCAGCGGCTCGGCGCGTTCGAGGGCGGGGTCGTCGTGCCGCCGCGCTACGACCGCGGCGACTGGCAGGAGGGTGACGGAGTCTTCAACGCGGCGGCGATCGCCGCGTACACGCCCCGGCTCGCCGACCGGATCGAACACCATGTCAGGGCCGGGGACTTCCCGCTCGTGCTGGGCGGCGACTGCTCCATCCAGCTGGGCGCCTCGCTCGCGCTGCGCCGCATGGGACGGTACGGGCTCGCCGCCATCGACGGCTCGGCCGACTTCCGGCACGCGGGCAACTCCGACAACATCGGCGCGGCGGGCGGTGAGGAACTGGCGATCGGCACCGGCCGGGGCCAGCGGGATCTGAGTGACCTGGAGGGACTGCGCCCGTATCTGCGGGACGAGGACGTACGGCTCTTCGGGATCCGGGACTACGACGAGGACCGCGAGGAGCTGGCCCGGCTGCGGATCCCCACCGTGACGGTCGGCGAACTACGGGAGTGGGGCGCGGCCGAGCTGGCCGGAGCCGTGCTCCAGACGCTGGAGACGCCGGTCACCGACGGGTTCTGGGTCCATCTGGACGCGGATGTGCTCGACCCCGAGGTGATGCCCGCGGTCGACAGCCCGGACGCCGGTGGCCTGCTGCCGGACGAACTCTCCGTACTGCTGCGGACCTTGGTGAGCTCCGAGCGCTGTGTCGGTCTCAACGTCACCATCTACGACCCGGACCTCGACCCGGACGGGACGGCGGGGGCGCTGCTCGCCGATCTGGTGGTGGGGGCTTTCACCGGCGAGGGGCCCCCGGCCGTCGGCTGACCGGCCGGGCTGACCGGCCCGCGTGATCAGCCCTGTCGACCGGCCAGGTGGATCAGCCCGCCGGCTCAGCCCGGTGTCGGGACGGCTTTGCGGTCGACGTACTCGAAGACCGAGCCGTCGGGGTGCAGGGCGATCACATTGCGCCCCACGGGCGTCGGCACCGGGCCCGCGACGATATGCGCCCCGACGCCGGTGAGGACGGTGATCGCCTCGTCGACGTCCTTGACCGCGATCGTCGCCGTGACCTTGCGCAGGACATCGATTTCCGACGCGGGGCCGGACATGAGGAGAAAGCAGCCGACGGCGGCGACGGAGACCCCACCGCGCTCGAAGCGGAGCGCGGGGCTTCCGGTGAGGCGTTCGTAGAACACCACCGAGGTCTCCAGGTCGTCGACGCAGATGCGCAACGTGGTTCCCAGGATTTCCATGGGCATCAGGGTAGTTGGCCCGGCCGGGACACGTGATCGATTCGGGCGGCCGGGGGTGGGCGCGTGCGTCCCCGGCTCGGGTGTCCCGGGCCGGGTGTCCCGGGCCGGGTGTCGCGGGCGTACCGGATTCATACCCGGCAGATGATCTCCCCGTGCGGGACCATGAACCAGCCGTCCTCGGCGGCGCCCCACTCCCGCCACGCCCCGGCGATCCCGGCCAGCCGCTCCTGTGTCGTATGACCGCCGTCGACCGCCAGCGCGGCATAGCCGGAGGCGGTCGTGCGCTCCGCCCACAGCCCGCCCCACCACGCGCGCTCGTCGGGGGTGGCGAAGCACCAGGTGGTGGCGGTCGAGGTGATGTCGGTGAAACCGGCCCGCCGCGCCCAGGACAGCAGCCGCCGCCCGGCGTCCGGCTCACCGCCGTTGGCGCGCGCCACCCGGCGGTAGAGCTCCTGCCAGCCGTCCAGCGCCGGTACGTCGGGGAACCAGGTGAACGAGCCGTAGTCCGCGTCGCGCGCCGCCACGATCCCACCGGGCCGGCACACCCGGCGCAGCTCCCTCAGCGCCTGTACGGGATCGCCCACATGCTGGAGGACCTGATGGGCGTGGACGATGTCGAAGGAGTCGTCGGGGAAGTCCAGGGCGTGGACATCGGCGACCGCGAAGCGGACATTGTCCCTGCCGGCGGAGGCCGTCGCCTCCCGCGCCCTGCCGAGGACGTCCTCGGCGGCGTCGACGGCCGTGACCGTGCCCGGGGCGACGAGCCCGGCCAGATCGGCGGTGATGGTCCCGGGGCCGCAGCCGACATCCAGCAGGTCCTGGCCCGGCCGCAGTTCGGCGAGGAGGTACGCGGCGGAGTTGGCGGCGGTGCGCCAGCGGTGCGAGCGCAGTACCGACTCGTGATGCCCATGGGTGTAGACCGCGGTCTCCTTCGGCATGGCGGGCTCCCTCTCGTGACGTGGTACCGCCACCGTACGCCGTGATGTCGCATGATGAGACCCGCGTCTTGCTATGCGGACAGTGCGGACATGCTCAGGTCCGCCCCGATCCGGCGACCGATTCCACCGGCCGTACCGCGAGTCCGTCGATCACTGTCGTCGGCGGGCCGCCCCCGGAGAGCAGCAGGGCGGTGATCGCGTCGGCGGGGCCCTCCGTGAAGTGCACCTGGCCGAGCGGCAGCGGCACCACCGTGGGCGACGCCACGGGCGGGATGCCGAGCAGCTCGCCCAGCCAGGCCGCCGAGGCGCGCGGATCGGGGGTCTCGACCAGGATCCCGGCGAGGTCGTGCGGGCCCCGGTTGACCCGGCCCGCGCTGTACTTGGCCAGAATCGTCTGCCGGTCGGGCTCGTAGGTCACGAAGAACGGCGCCCAGGGCGGGCCGTCCGTCAGTAGCGCCTCGCGGAACGAGACGGGGGAGCCCTCGCGGGCGAAGGTCAGCAGCTCCACCCCGTGCCCCCGCGCGCGCAGCCGCTCCGCCGTGTCGCCCGCGTCGGTGACATGGACGCAGAACGTGAGCGCGCCGCCGCCGCGCGCGACGAGTTCGTCGGCCCGGGGCTGCCAACTCCTCATGGCCTTGCCGTAGGGCGAGTCGAGGAAGACCAGGCGGTTGACGATGCTCGACAGCTCGATATAGCGGGTGTCCAGCCGCCAGGCGCCGTTGCGATAGCCCAGATACTCCGGGTTGGCGTGGGCGGGCAGTCCGGCTTCGGTATAGCGCCGGACCGTGGCCTCGACGTCCGGTACGCAGTGCACCAGATGGTCGAACTCCGGCTGCTCGTCACCGGGCTGTTCGAACTCCGTTGATTCGATGGCGGATTGCGCTCTCAACACTGCCTCCCAGGTCGGTTAGGCGAGCCTAACCTTTCCAGGCTTCCCGGGTGAGTTCATACGCCACATCGCCCGTCCACCGGGATTCCGGGGCCATGACCCGTGGTCCCGTTGGAGCGGCCGGCTACAGCAGTGCCTTCGGCCGGTAGACCGTCAGCGCCTCCGCCGCCTTGTCCAGTGTCAATTCCCTGGGGGCCTCGGCCACTTCACCATCGAACGCGAGCGGCGTACCGGGCGCGATCCGGGCGATCCGGACCCGCCGCATCCGCTCCGCCGCGTGCACCGGCGAACGGCTCAGCGGCCCGGCGAGCGCGGCGGCGAGCAGCCGGAGCCCCGGGGCCCTGCCGCCGTGGACGATCCGTACGTCCAGCAGACCGTCGGCCAGATCGAGCCGGTGGCCGGGGGTCGGTCCCACCGGCTGGTAGATGCCGTTCCCCGCGAACAGCAGCCACAGCGCCCGGTGCCTGCCCTCGAACTCGGCCTCCAGCTGGTGTTCACCGCGCAGCACCTTCAGCGCGGCGAGGATTCCGGCGGGCCAGTCGCCGACGCGCGGCGCCCAGCGCTCCCGCACCCGTACCAGCTCCGGGTAGACGCCCAGGCTGAAGGTGTTGAGGAAGTGCCCCGTCGCCGCCCCGCCGGGCCCGGGGGTGAAGCGCCCCAGGTCGACCCGTACGGCGTCGCCCGCCGTCAGCGCCCGGCAGGTGTCCTGGACGCTCTCGATGCCCAGGTCGTACGCGAAGTGATTGAGCGTGCCGCCGGGGAAGACGGCCAGCGGCAGTCCGTGCCGTACGGCGAACGCCGCCGCCCGGTTGACCGTGCCGTCGCCGCCGAGGACACCGAGGGCCACACAGCGGTCCGCCGCCTTCGCCAGCTCCGTGTCCACCGTGTCCGGAGCGCACTCCACGATGTCCGCGTGCGGCAGCGCGTCCCGGACCAGTGCGGCGCTGTCCGACGATCCCGAGGCCAGGTTGACCACGACCACCAGACCGCGGCCGCCGGGCAGCTCGGGTGCCGCGGCGTACGGACGTCCCGGCGAGGGCAGTTGGGAACGGGTCGGCACGATCCCGCGTACCGCGAGGGCCGCCCCCACCCCGAGCGCGGCGCCCACCAGCACATCGCTCGGATAATGCACCCCCGTATAGACCCGGGAGAGGGCCACGGCGGCGGCCACCGGCGCCACGACGGCGCCCCAGCCCTTCGACTCCAGCGCGACCCCGGTCGCGAAGGCGGCGGCCGAGGCCGCGTGCCCGGAGGGGAAGGAGGTGGTGAACGGCTGGTGTTTCAGCCGCCGTATCACCGGGACGACATCGAGCAGCGGCCGCTGCCGGCGTACCGCCCGCTTGCCCACGGTGTTGATGGTGGCCGAGGCGAGCGCCAGCGACACCGCGCCCCGCAGGGCCGCCCGGCGCGAGCGCGCCCCGCGCCCCAGCACGGCGATGCCCGCGGCGGCGCCGAACCAGAGCAGTCCGTGGTTGGCGGACCGGCTCAGCCGGGGCAGTACCGGGCCCGCGCCCGGCCAGCGCCGGTCGGCGACGGAACGGAAGACCCGCTCGTCCCAGTTGTCGAGCAGCGCCGTGATCCGGGCACGGGTGCCCGGGGCGGCCTGGCCGTAGCTCCCAGAGGTCTCTGACATGGAACGCGGGTACCCCGCGAGCGGTCGCCTCAAGCAGCCCGTCCGGGGGAGCGGGCCGAACGGCCCCGGAGCGTCCGGCCGGACGGAGCCCGGAGAGCGGTGTATGTCAAACCTCCGTATAAAGGGTCAGAGCAAGGGACCCCGGCGGACGGCGACTGCGGGAGGTGACGGTATGCGGCGGACGGCTCCCGAGGGCCGGGGCTCCGTACGGTTCGGCCCGCCCGCCCCCGACGCGGGGCTGCCCGCGCTGCCCGAGCTGGTCGTCGAGTGCGCGGGCGCGGCGGGACACACCGCGCCGCAGCCGCCCGGCGGTGACGCGGTCCTGCGGGAGGCGGCGGCCGGCTACTGGTCGCGGCGCGGCCTGCGCACCCTTCCCCACGACATGGTCGCCGCGCCCGCCGCGCAACCCCTGCTGTTCGCGCTGCTCGCCGCGTACGACGGGGACGTCCTGATGCCCCGGCCGTGCCCCGCCTCCTGGACCCCGCAGACCCGGCTGCTCGGCAGGCCCGCCTACCATGTGCCGGCCGCGGCGGACGCGGGCGGCGTACCCGACCCGTTCGCCCTGCTGGAGACGGTACGGCGGGTACGGGCCGAGGGCGGCCGGCCACGGGTGCTGCTGCTCTCCGTCGCCGACGACCCGACCGCCGCGGTCGCCCCGCCGGAACTGGTCCGTGAGGCCTGTGAGGCCGCGGTCGGCGAGGGGCTGCATATCGTCAGCGACGAGACCTGGCGCGACACCCTGCACCGGCCGCACGAGACGGTGTTGCTCAGCCCGGCCGAGATGTGGCCCGACGAGGTCGTCGTCCTCTCCGACCTGGCGGGCGCGCTGCTCCCGGCCGCCTGGCCGATGGCCGTCGCCCGCTACCCGGCCGCCGACGCCGGAATCGCGCTGCGCGCCAGGACGCTCGACATCCTCACCGCGCTCGGGGCGCTGGTCGCGGGGCCCGTCGCCGCTGCCGCCGCCCACGCGCTCGACGAGCCGGACGCCGTCACGGCCAGGACGCGGGCCACCGCCGCGCTGCACGGGCAACTGGCCGCCGCCGCCCACCAGGTGGTCCTCGCCTCCGGGGCCCTCGCCGTGGTGCCGCGGGCGGGCCGGCATCTCTACGCCGACCTCGGACCGCTGCGCGGACAGCTGGCCCGGCTGGGTGTCACCGACTCCATGGAGCTGGAGAACCATCTGAGCCGTCGCCTGGAGGTGCCCGTACCGGGCGGCCACCGGTTCGGGGACGAACTGGGGGCGCTGCGCGTACGGTTGCCGACGGGACCGCTGCTCGGGGCGACTCCGGAACAGCGGCTGAAGTCCCTCACCGCGGCGGCGCCGCTGGAACTGCCGCATGTCGTACGGGCGCTGGACCATTTCGTGGCGGTCTTCGACGAACTGCGCTGAGGGGACCAGGACGAGGCGGACCGGGACGAGCGGGTCGGGGGCCGGCTCGGACCCCCGCGCCCGCCGAGTCGGACACGACCTAGGTCGGCCTGCCCTCCGAGTCCGGGCTCCCGGGGCTCTCCGGGCGGCCCGGCCCGCGCAGTCTGCGCCAGAGCGCCGGGGCGCCGCTGAGCAGCAGCGTCAGCACCACCGCGGCGAGCACCCCCTCCCAGGCCTCGTCGAAGAGCGAGCCGCCGAGCACCCCGATCAGCTGGTACGTCGCCGCCCAGGCCAGACAGGCCGGCACATCGCCCCGCGCGAACCGGCGCAGCGGCCACTCCGCGAGCAGACAGGCCAGCATCACCGGAATCCGTCCGGCGGGCACCAGCCGGGAGAGCACCAGCACCGTCACGCCGTGCTCGCGCAGCTTCGTCTGCGCCTGCTCAAGCCGTTCGGGCGGGGCGTGTCTGCGTATCGCCGCCAGCCAGCGCGACCCGTTCCTGGAGCCGACACCGCGCCGCCCCAGCCAGTAGAGGGATATGTCACCGAGGAAGGCCGCGCACGACGCCACCAGGAAGACATAGAGCATGGCGAGCGGCGCGGTCTGATGGAAGGCCACCACCGCCGCCGAACTCACCACCGCCCCCGTCGGTACGACCGGCACCAGCGCGCCCAGCGCCACCAGCAGAAAGACGGACGGATAGCCGACGGCCTGCTGCGTCGACTCGGGCGGCAGCTCCGCGAGCTGTGTGAGGAGCCGGTCGATCACAGGCCGGCCTCCGGCCGGGCGCTCTCGCCGTGGCGCAGCAGATGGACGGTGACCTTCGGCGCGAGCCGCGCCGCGTGCCGTACGAACTCGTCGCCCGGCGCGTAGAACTCGTGGGGGCGGACCCCGTCCAGACCGATCGGCCAGTACGTACCGAAATGCACCGGTACCGCCGCGCTCGGCGCCAGCTCGGCCAGCGCCCGCGCCGCCCGGCCGGCGTCCAGATGCTCGGGCCCCAGATGCGGCCCCCAGCCGCCCACCGGCAGCAGCGCCACATCCACCGGGCCCACGGCGTCCGCCATGTCGTCGAAGAGTCCGGTGTCCCCGGCGAAATACGTCCGTGAGGCGCCGCTGATCACAAAGCCCAGAGCGGGGGAGCGGTGCGGTCCGACCGGCAGCCGCCGTCCGTCGTGGCGCGCGGGGACGGCCCGTACCCGCAGCGCCCCGATCTCCACCTCGTCGCCAGGCGCAACCTCGGTGATCCGCAGTCCCGAGGGGTTTCTGCGGGCGTCCAGCCTGCGCAGCCCCGGCACCGACCGCCCGGCACCGCGCGGCACGATCAGCCGGGTGCCGGGCGCGAGCCTGGTCAGCGAGCGCAGATGGAGATGGTCGGAGTGCAGATGCGAGACGAGCACGGCATCGGCGACGGACGCCTCGGGCGGCGGTACCGGACCGCGCCGGCGGCGCAGATGGGCCAGCCGGCGGACGAAGACCGGATCGGTCAGCACCCGTACCCCGGAGTCCTCGACCGTGCAGGTGGCATGACCCCACCAGGTGATGACAGTTCCCAACCCGACCTCAGCTCCGTCCGCCCATGGACCGCGCTCCCGCCCCGGGCCCGTCCCGGGCCTGTCGTTCGGATCAGGCCCAGGTGCTCAGCGTACGGCGGATACCCGCGCGGGCGGAGCCGGATGCGCTGGTCGCGCGCCGTTGACCGCCGGGCACGCGCCTGCCTCGCGGGGGCGCGCGCCGAGTAGGGTCTGCGGACGGAGACGAGTGCCGGGGAGCGGGGGCAGGCATGCGTGAGGTACGAGTGGCCGTGATCGCCAGCCTGACGCCGCTGGAGGAGCTGGACAGCGACCCCTTCCTCGTGGACACCCGTGGCCAGCACACGATGTGCGCGCGCTGGGCCGAGGACAAGGGGTACCTCGTCAGCCGGCTGCTGCTCCTGTACGGGCTGCGCCCCGACCACTGCGGACTGTGGGCGGATGTCGAGGCGGGTCTGGTGGATCTTTTCGTCGCGGCGAACGAGCGTGTTCTCGAACGGGCGTTCCGTTCGGTACCCGCCTTCGCCGCGGAGTGCGCGCGCAGAGGCGTGCCGCTGGAGACCGTCGGACTCGACGAACCGCTGTACGACGCCGCCATGAAGGCCGATGTCCATCGCAGGCTCTCGATGCCGACGGCGGGGTACGACGGCTGCTGACCCGCCGTGAGACCTCCGATACCCCGCGTGAATCCGGGGCTCTCTGTGCGACGCTGGGCCGACGGCCTGATCCGACGGACGGGCCCGAGCCCGTGAGTGCGTACGGGCCTGGACGTGAGGTGACGGAGCGACGTGTTCAAGGGGCGGTGGCGTACGACAGGCGGAGCCCTGCTGCGGGTGATCATCGTATGGGCGGTTTCCACGCTCACGATGCTCGCGCTGGCCGGGATCCTGCCGGACTTCAAGCTTCAGTCGGACAACCAGGACAGCATCACCAGGATCGCGCTCACCGCGGCCTGGGGCGCGGGTGCGTTCGGGCTGCTCAGCGCGTTGGTCTGGCCCCTGCTCGTACGCGCCCTGCTGCTCGTCCCCGCGCTGGTCCTCGGTCTGCTGGTGTTCTTCCTCAACGGCTCGCTGCTGTGGATCGCGCTGCGGCTCATCCCCGACGGGCGCGGGGCGGCCAATCCGGAGACGGCCGTGGTGGTCGCGGCCGTGATGTCCGCCGTGGCCTCCGCGACCTCGACGGCGCTCGCGGTCGGCGACGACGACGCCTACCGGCGCCGGCTCTCCCGTCTCGCGGACCGGCGACGGCGCAGGAGCGGCGAGGACGGCGGGCGCGGCGGACCGCCCGGGACGATGTTCCTGCAACTCGACGGGGTCGGGCACCAGGTGCTGCTGGACGCGGTCGCCGCCGGGGTGATGCCGCATGTCGCCGGCTGGCTGGGCGTGCCGCCACCGGACCCGGACGGCGGGTGCGCCACGCAGACCGGCCCGGCGCGCGCCCCGGCTGCGATATCTCCGGACGGCCTGACGGCCGGCCCGCCCGAGAGTCCCCGGCCGACCCACCGGCTCACGCCCTGGCGCACCGACTGGTCCAGCCAGACGGGCGCCAGTCAGCTCGGCATCCTGCACGGCTCCAACCACGATGTCCCCGCCTTCCGCTGGTACGAGAAGGACACCGGCCGGATCATGGTCAGCAACCGGCCCGCCAGCGCCGCCGAACTCCAGCGCCGTGCCATCGGCCGCACCAACGACGGGGGCCTGCTCACCCTCGACGGCGCCAGCCGCGGCAATCTCTTCAGCGGCGGCGCCGACCAACTCGCGCTGGTGCTGTCGATCGCCGCGCGGCGCGGCAGGGCCAACCGCTCCCGCGCCGGCTACTTCGCCTACTTCTCCGACCCCGCCAACGCCGTTCGTACGGCGGTCTCGTTCGTCGCCGATGTCGGCCGCGAGATCGGTGAATCGACCCGGGCGCGGCTGCGCGGCGACCGGCCGCGGGTCGGCCGGGGCGGGCTCTACCCGTTCATCCGGGCCTTCGCGACCGTCGTCGAGCGCGATGTGGTGGTCACGGCCGTGATCGGCGACATGCTGGCCGGGCGCACCGCCGTCTACGCCGACCTCGTCGCGTACGACGAGGTGGCCCACCACTCGGGACCGCACAGCCGGGACGCCGAGCGGGTCCTCGCCCGGCTCGACCGCTCGGTCGGACTGATCGCCAGGGCCGCCGAGCACGCACCCCGTACGTACCGGATCGTGCTGCTCTCCGACCACGGGCAGAGCCCCGGCGAGACCTTCGAGAGCGCGTACGGACTCACCCTCAAGGACCTCGTCAGGGCCGGCTGCGGACTGCCCGTGTCGCGCCGGGCCGAGCGTACGAAGAGCGGCGCGGAGGCGCGTGAGGCGGCCAGGCACGCCGTCCGCGGCGCGCTGCACCGGCCGGAGCCCGAGGGCGCGGGCGAGGAACCCGCGCACGGCTCCGACCCGGTCGTGCTCGCGTCCGGGAACCTCGGTCTGATCTCGTTCCCCGATGTGCCGGAGCGGATGAGCCGCGAGCAGATCGACCGGCGCCATCCCGCGCTGCTGCGAACCCTCGCCAGCCATCCGGGGATCGGCTTCCTGCTGGTACGGAGCGAGGAACACGGATCGGTGGTGCTCGGCCCCGGTGGGGCGGAGGTGCCGGTCGACGCGCTCGACGACAGCGGTCCGCTCGCCGGCATGGGTCCCGGCGCGGCCGACGCCGTACGGCGCACCGACTCCTTCCCGCATGTCGCCGACATCATGGTCAACTCGATGTACGACCCGGCGACGGGCCGCGTGCACGCCTTCGAGGAACAGATCGGCTCGCACGGCGGGCTCGGCGGCGAGCAGTCGCGGCCCTTCCTGCTGTCACCGCTGGTGCTCTCCGCGCCGGTCCCCGACAGCGGTGAACTCGTGGGCGCCGAGCGGGTGCACCGGGTGCTCAGACGGTGGCTGAGGGAGGGCAGCGGACCGCAGGTACCGCTGGGAACGGTGTCCCTCTCCGTGGCGAAAGCGCGCTCCGACGAGGCACGAACCGCCGAGGAGGAGCGGGACTCGGCGTAGGTCGCGTCCCCCGTGTGAGCGGTTTCCGCCGGTAGCAGGACGGCGCGCGTGTGTTTCTGGGCAGAGGTGCGTTGTCCAGGAGGTCGTGCCCATGAAGCGTGCCACGTCCGTTCCCACCCGCGCCGCGGCTGCCCGCGCCGCCGCCGCGCGCCGGGCCGCCCTGGTGGCGGTGCTGGTGCTGATCGCCTTCCTGGGCATGTCGATCGCGCCGTCCTCGGCGGCGATGCGGGACGCCGAGTCCCTGCCGCCCGCGTCCGGTTCCCGGGACCCGGCGGGTGAGGGACACCAGGACACCGCCGAGTCCGAGCAGTCCGCCCCGGCCAGGAACGAGCGGACGGGCAGGGAGCCCCAACAGCCCCTGACCCAGAGCGGACTGATCGGTGAGCGGGTACCGGTTCCCTACGCCGGACGGTGCGCCCCGGTCTGGCCGCCGCGCACTCCGGTCATCACGCGCTGTGTGGTGCTGCGCTGCTGACAGGTCCGGCCCTTCAGTGCCTCGCGGGGCCCTGAAGTGCCTTTCGGACCAGAGCAGTCGCATTCATCAGCACCTTCTCACCGTGAGGACACAGCCATGCCGCTTGACCCCTTCGCCGCGCTCAACGCCATGATCCGCGCCGAGGCCGCGCGCTCCGACGCGTCGAACCTCCGTCGACGGGCCCCGAGTCCGGGCGGTGGTTCGGACGACTCCGGGTGGGACTCCGAACCCATCGCCACCGCCGACCGGCGCCTCGCCGAGCGGCGTTCCCTCGACCCGCGCCCGGTCGGCCGACGTGCCAAGGACGAGGAACGAGGTGAGCGCGGTACCGTTCAGTAATATCTCCCGCGCCCTCGCGCGCTGTTGACGACGGCCGGCCGCCACCGCGCGGCCGGCCGTCCGGCGCTCCCGTCACGCTCTCGTCAGACGACGGTCACCCGGTGGCGTACCACGGCGTTGAACAGATACCCCTGTGTGTTGTGGACGGCCACCTCGGGCTGGACCTGACCCGAGCTGTCCGTCGCGCGCGCCAGCAGCAGGGCCGGGCCCGGACCGCCCGGTGTCCACTCGGCGGACCAGCGGACCCAACTGCCACGCCGGGGCGCGTCGTGCAGACGCGCGCGCCTCCAGTGTGTCCCGCCGTCGGTACTGATCTCCACCGACCGTACCGGCGCGCCGCCCGACCAGGACCGCCCGGTCAGCACGTGCGGCCGATGGGCGGCGACGGTGGCGCCGTCCGCGAGTTCGAAGGCGCTCTTCAGGGTCTGCCGGGTCAGCGGCGCACTGCCCTCGGGCGGATAGCCGGCGCCGAACAACCGGTAGAGCGTGGTGTTCCAGGGGCTGTACAACGGCTCGGCGCTCACCTCGATGTCACCGAGCCACTTGATGTTCGCGATGCCCACCCAGGACGGGACGATCAGCCGGACCGGATACCCGTGGTCGGGCGGCAGCGGCTCGCCGTTCAGCTCGTACGCGAGCAGTACGTCGTCCAGCGCCTTCGCCACCGGCAGCGGCCGGCGTACCCGCCCCAGATTCGTTCCCTCGCTGATGACCTCGTCGTCCAGCCCGCGCGGCAGGATGTCGACGGCGTCGGGGCTCAGGTCCGCGCGGCGCAGCACCTCGGCGAGCCGCACCCCGCGCCACCGCCCGACCCCGATGGCGCCCAGTGTCCAGGCCGTACCCGACACCGGCTGGTTCTGCTGGGTGGCGTAGTGGCTGCGACCGTTGCCCGCGCACTCGATGAACGCGGTACGGGTCACGGAGGGGAGCGCGCGCAGCTCGTCGTAGCCGAAGTCCACCGCGCCGCCGCGCAGTCCGCTTCCCCAGATCCTCAATGTCCAGCCGGCGGCGTCGATCCGGGGTGTGACGGTGTGGTTGCGGACGAAGAAATGGCTCGCGGGTGTGAGTGGTCCGGTGGTGCGCAGCGCCGCGAAGTTGGTCTCGGCGTTGGTGCCCCGGATGGTGAACACCTCGGACGGCAGCGGCTTCACGATGCCAGGGGCCGCGCCGGGTGCCGCGGGCGCCGCCGGGTTCGCGGGGTTCGCGGGCGCACGCGAGGCGGCCCGCGCCGTGCCGGGCGCCGCCGCGGCGAGCGGTCCGGCGGCAGCGGCCGTCGCGAACAGCCGTAACAGATCCCTGCGTTCGACCCCGGCTGAGCGGGCGAGACCGCGCCGCCACTGGCGCAGCCGCGTTCGGTCGTACGCGGATTCATCGGATTCGGTGGATTCGGATTCGGTGGATTCGGGGGGAGGAACGGGTGCCACGGACATGCCGGGAGAGTCGCAGCGGCCCAAATGCCCCGTCAACCACGGTGCGGGGTATTTCATCCCGTCGCAACAACCGCCCCCTCCACGGGGCCGGAAAATTCTCCGATCAACTGCGTGACCTTTTGAGCTGCTCAACAGATGAACGGGATGGAAAGTACCGCTGTTCGAGGGACACGAGGGTGAGGAGCCAACGATGAACGGCACGACGAGGACCATCTCCCGGTGGGCGGTCGGCATCGCGGCGACGGCGGTGGTGACGGGGGTGCCCGTGGGCGCGGCGAGCGCGGACGAGACACATCACAACTCGCACAACGGGTCGCGGTTCACACTGATCAACACCGGCCAGATCGACGACCCGATGGAGGATGTGCTGGAGCACACGCTGCTGTTGGGCGACGGCTACCGCTGGGACTGACCCACCGGGGCCGGCCCCCGGCACGGCCGCCGGGCGCGGAGGGTCGCCGGCACCCTCCCCGCCCGGCGGCGCGGACTCAGCGGACCGGAGCCCCCGGGCCGAGCGGAATGCCCACCGCCCACCAGACGAGGAACAGCAGGGTCCACGCGACCGTCATGGTCAGGGCCAGCGGCAGCGTGTACGAGGCCAGGGTGCCGATCCCCGCGCTCTTGCGGTAGCGCTGGAGGAAGCCGAGCGCCATCACGAAGTACGGGCTCATCGGGGTGATGGCGGTCGATCCCGAGTCGGCGATCCGGAACAGCGCCTGGGTCGTCTCGGCCGGCACGCTCACCAGCATCAGCATCGGCACCAGAACGGGCGCGCACATCGCCCACATCGCCGACCCGCTGGTCACCATGACATTGACCAGCGTCAGCAGGACGAGGATCAGCAGGAACACCAGGACGATCGGCATCCCGCTCTGCTCCAGCGCCTCCGCCGCCCTGACCGCGAGGACATCACCGATATGCGTCCAGTCGAAGTACGCCAGGAACTGGGCGATCGCGAAGAACAGCACCAGCACCGGCGCCATCTGCATGATGCCCCGGCCCATCAGCCTCGGTATGTCACCGGCCGACGTGACCGAGCCCGAGCGGTATCCGTACACGATGCCCACCAGTCCGAAGACCAGCGCGACGACCGCCGCGATGCCGTCCAGGAACGGCGACTCCACGATGCTGCCGCCCTCACCGCGCAGCGGTGACGACGGGGGCACCATGACGGCGACGAGCACCACGAGCGCCGCCAGCAGGGCGAGTACGGCCGCGCGCAGCGCCGAGCGTTCCCGCGCGCTGAGGGTGAGCGTGCCCAGGTCCTCCAGATCGGCGTCCGGATCCGCGTCGAGATCGGGCCGCTTGCTCAGCACGAACTTCGTCACCAGCGTGATGACGAGGGCCAGCAGCAAGGACGAGGCGATATTGAAGAACCAGTTGCTCAGCGGCGACACATACGCGTCCTCACCGCCCACGATCCGCGCCGCCGCGGTGGTGATCCCGGCGAAGATGGCGTCGTTGGGCGTGGGGACGGGGCTCGCGTCGTACCCCGAGGCTATGGAGGTGTACGCGACGACGACACCGAGGATCGGGGAGCGCCCCACGGCCCGGAAGGCCAGCCCGCCCAGCGGTACGAGGATGATGTACGCGGCGGCCGAGGCGACATGGGAGACGGTGCCGGCGAAGGCGACGGCGAACACCACCCAGGAGGCGGGTACCCGCGAGACACCGACCCGCATCAGCGCCGCGAGGAAGCCGGTGCGCTCGGCCACCGCGACGCCCATGATCACCACGACGATGGTGGCCATCGGCGGGAAGGTCGCGAAGTTCTCGATCATCGTCGAGACGGCCATGGCGAGCCCGTCACCGCTGAGCAGATTCTGCACCGTGACGGTCTTGTGGTCGCTGGGGGAGACGACGGAGACATCGGCGGCGGCCAGTATCGCGCTGATGACCGCGAGCAGGCCGGAGAGGATCCAGAACAGCCAGAACGGGTGCGGCAGCGCGTTGCCGGCCCGCTCGATGACGGCCATCGCGCGGACGATGCGCGGGAGTCGGGTCCCCTCGTCGGACCCTGCGCCGCGCGCGTCGGGTGGTGGGGACGGTCTGTCCGGTGGTGCGGGTGTCGGCGTGGTCATGGGAGCGGGCTCCTTGCTCGGTTCCTGCGATCGGCGGGGACGGGGGCGGCGCGGGTCTCAGTGACGGGGGGACGCGGGGGTACGGAACGGGCGCAGGAACTGCCACATGACCTCGTGCGCCTCGATGGTCTGGGTGGTGTAGCCGCCGCCGCTGTAGCTGTCGGCGCCGGGCCAGGTGTGTCCGCCGTCGGTGACCGCGACATGCCGTACCTCGGCCCCGCGGTCGCAGCCGCGCCAGCGGGAGACGGTGATGTCGGGCTCGGTCACCCGGTCATGGGCGCGCGCGTCGCAGCCGTTCCGCTCGGCCCACTGGGCCACCCAGTCCTGGATGGCGGGGAGTCCGCGGTCGGCGTCCCCGGCGTACGGGATGGTGACATCACCCGTGCCGTGGAAATCGATGACGGGCACCGGACGGGACGGCTCGCACGGCTCACCGGTGGGATAGAGGGCGGCGGCGACGGGCGCGATGGCGGCGATCCGGTCCGCCATGCGGCAGGCGAGCAGGGTGGAGACGAACCCCGCCCCGTTGGACTTCCCGGTGGCGTACACCCGTCGCTCGTCCACGCAGAGGGTGGACTCCAGCCGGTCGAGGAGGTCTTCGGTGAACCGGACGTCGTCCACCCCCGCCGCCGCGTACGGCGCGCCCTGCCACGCCTGGCGGTCGCCGTCACCGGTGCCGATGACCCCGTTGGGGTAGACCACGACGGCCGGCAGGGCGGAGAGCTTGGAGAACTCCTCGGTCCCCGCACCGGTGTTGCCCCGGCCGTGGAAGGCGAGGACGACCGGCCAGTCGCGCTTCTTCGCGTAGCCGTCCGGGAGATGGAGCTGATACGTCCGCTCCCGGCCGTCGCTGCTGATCGTGTGCGCCGCGCTGGTGCCGGACGGCTGAGGGGCGGGCAGCCGGCAGGCGGCCTTGGACGCGCCGCGCGGATCGGGGGCGGCGGCCGCGGTCGCGGTCGTCGCTCCGGTCGCCGTGAGGCACAGGACGAGGCCCACGGCGGCGGTCGCCATCCGCTGGAGGGAGTTCATGACAGGCTCCTTCTGCCGGACGCCTGGGGCGGACGGCTCACTGGATTTCGGCAGGGGTGCCCCGTGCGGCGGGGCGGGGGTCGCGGCTCGGACGCGCGACGCGTGGACACCTGAGGTGTGGGGGCACCTGGGGTGCGTTATGGGACGCGTACCGCGTGCGGCGTGAGGGTTGACGAGGAGCGCTCACGCGCGGGGGCGGTACGCGAGGGGTGTCGTACGGACCCGGCGGTGCGGGCGGGTGCTGCCTACGGCACCACGCGCGCCGTTACCGGTGGCGCGGGCGGCGCGGTGCCGTCTGCGGGGAAGTGGCGGGCGTGGGCGCCCGGTTCAGGCGTCCAGCCACTCCTTGACGAAGGCGACAACACGGACCACGACGGCGTCGACGACCGCCTGTCCGTCCTCGGTGGTCGCCCGGCGCGGGTCTCCGAGGATGCCATTGGGGCTGAGCCGGTCGTAGCGCACCACGAGCGCGGGGTGGGCGCCGTGCCGCGAGAGCCGGGAGAGCGGGTCGAGTTGGGCGGTGGAGGTGGTACCGGCGGTGAGCCGGTCGGTGTGCACCAGTCCGGGGGCGAGATGGAGCATCTGCGCGGTCTCGGCCTCGCCGCTGTGACCGTGCACCTCGCTGACCCCCATCCCGGACACGACATCGGCCGCGAGCGGGGTGACGGGGGTCCAGGCGAACTGGAGATCGGGGTGGGTGGTGAGCAGATCCTGTGCCACCGTGGACAGGGTGGCGTTGTTGCCGCCATGGCCGGTGATGACGAGCACCTTCCGCCAGCCGTGCCGGTACAGGCTCTCGATGTACTCGCGCACCACGGCGGCCAGGGTCGTGGTGGTGAGCGTGACCGTACCGGCGAAGGCGAGATGGTGCGGTGAGACACCGACCGGCAGCGCGGGGCCGATCACCGCGCGGCCGGCCAGTGCGGCGGCCACGCGCTCGGCCACGCCCTCGGCCCGGATCGTGTCCGTGGCCAACGGCATCGCCGGACCGTGCTGTTCGAACGCGCCGGCCGGAATGATCACCACGGGGCTTCCGGTGACGGCGGTGGCCGCCTCTTCGGTGGTCATCTCGGCGAGTCGCGGTGGCCGGGCGGCGCTCATCGGCGGATCTCCGGATCTGTCGCGGCGCCGTACCCCGTGGTCGCCGCCGCGTCGGTGTGAGCTGTCCCGGTGTCCGGGAAGTCGGCGGTGAGGACCGCCTCGCGGATGAAGCCCAGATGTTCCCGGGTCAGCCGCTCGGCCGTGTCCGCGTCCCCGTCCCGTACCGCCTCGAAGATCTCCACATGCTCCGCGTGGTCCCGGGCGCGGTCGTTGTAGCGATGCCGGATCTCGACCTGCTCCCGCGCCCTGACCTGGAGCAGCGCCTCGACGGCCTCGCGCAGCAGCGCGTTGCCGCTCGCCGCGGCCAGGGCGACATGGAAGTGCACCCAGGCCCCCGGCGACTCGCGCGGCGGATGCAGCGCGTTGGCCGACGCGGTCCGCAACCGCTCCACCGCTTCCGGCACTCGGGTACGTGCCGCCGCGGCCGCGATGGCGGGTTCCAGGACCAGCCGGGCCTCGACGAGTTCGAGCACCGACTCGCGACTGCCGTGCGGCAGATGCGGGTTGGCGAGCAGCCGTCGCTCGCTGCCCGGCCCCACATAGGTCCCCGAGCCGTGCCGGAACTCCACCACGCCGGTGGCCTCAAGTCTGCGCAGGGCCTCGCGGACCGTGGGCGTGGTGACGTCGAACCGGCGGGCGAGGTCACGCGAGGACGCCAGGGCGTCCCCGGGGACCAGCCGTTCGGTACGGATGATCTCGACGATGCTGTCCGCCAGATGCTCGGACAGTGACAGTTCACTGCGACTCATGAAGTGAATAGATCACTTGATCTCTTCGGGTGTCAATGGTCGTGCGCCGATGTATTTCCGACGCGTTACGGCCGTGCCCGGTCCAGGCTCTCCCGCTCGATCAGCCGGGGGAGCGGCACTTGTACGGTGCGGGCCCCGCCGCCGTCGAGCAGCGCGGCCAGCTCCGTCGCGGCGATCCGGCCGAAGGCCACCGAGTCACGGGAGAGCGCGGTGAGCCAGGGGCGCACCAGCCGGCACAGGGCCGAGTCCTCCCAGGAGATGACCGAGACATCGCCCGGTACGGAGAGACCGAGCCCGGTCGTCACCGCCGCCCCGGCGGCGGCCATCACATCGTTGTCGTAGATCAGGGCGGTCGGCGGGCGGTCCTCCTCCAGCACCCGGCGGGTCACCGCCGCGCCCTGGGTGTCGGAGTAGTCCGTGGTCAGCGAGCGCGCCTCGGGCAGCCCGCGCCGGTCGGCCTCGATCCGCAGCGAGCGGATACGGCGCTCCGTGTGGGCGAGCGAGGGCAGCCCCGCGATATGGACGATGCGGCGGTGCCCCAACGCGTGCAGCCGGCCCACGATGGCGGCCATCGCGCCCGCGTCGTCGGCCCGTACCTGCGACAGACCGGGGTGGCGGCCCGTGTCGCCGGCGGGCAGCGCGCCGATGACCACACCGGGGAGTCCCAGCTCGTCCAGGAGGTCGGGGCGGGGGTCGTCGGTCCTGGGGTCCACGACCAGTACGCCGTCCACGCGGTGCTCCGCCCACCACCGCCGGTAGACCGCGCACTCGGCGTGCACGTCCTCCACCACCTGGAAAAGCAGGCCGAGTTGACGTTCTGACAGGATCTCCTGGATGCCGGAGATCAGCTGGAGGAAGAACGAGTCGACGCCGAGGGTCGCCGCAGGACGGGCCAGCACCAGACCGACCGTCGCCGAGCCCTCGCCCGACAGCGCGCGGGCGGCGGTACTGGGCCGCCAGCCCAGCTGTTCCGCGACCCGGCGTACCCGGTCGCGGGTCACCTCGGAGACCCCGGGGCGGTCGTTGAGCGCGAAGGAGACCGCGCTCTCCGAGACCCCGGCGCGCTTCGCGATGTCCTTCATGGTCGGCCGGCGCGGGCGAGTACGTCTGGCCGTGGGCGTGTCCCTGTCCGACGGCGGGTTCGCTGCCACCCGTGTGCCTCTCTCTTCTCGCCTTCCCTGTCGCGTCCCCGGCGTTCCCGGTCGCGTTCCACGCTCCCGCTCCCGGGTGTGCAACGGGGGCATCGCAGGCCTTCCGGCCGTACCGGACGAGCCATGTGGACCCCGTACTAATGCGCTTGAGTCCTCGCATCCTAAAGCGCATTAGTGGCATACCGCAAGAAGAGCAAAAGGACCGCTCTGACCTGCTGTGATACCGGGACGATGGGTCTTTGTCGCACGAATGTGTTGACTTTCACGCCAACACATTGCAAGGTCTGTTGAAATTCGCAGCCGTGGCCCGGAGCTCCGGCTGGCCGTACGCACGCCTGGTCCGAGCAAAGGAGCCGTTCTCCGTGCGCATCTCCCGAAGAGCAGTCGCTGTCGCCGCTGTTCTCGCTTCCGTTCTGCCCCTCAGCGCCTGCAGCGGCGGTTCGGGTGACGATTCCTCCGACGCCTCGGGCCCCGTCAAGGGCAAGATCACCTTCCAGACCTGGAACCTCCAGGCCAACTTCAAGGACTACTTCAACGGGGTCATCAAGGACTTCGAGAAGAAGTACCCCGACACCGAGGTGAAGTGGGTCGACCGGCCGGCCGAGGGCTACGCCGACAAGCTGAGCGCCGACGCCGCCGGCGGCACACTGCCGGACGTCGTCAATGTCTCGCCGGACCTGGTGGCCCCGCTGGCGAAGGCCGGGCTCGCGCTCGACCTCGACAAGGACGAGACGGCGGCCTCGTTCCGTGACGAGTACCTGCCGGGCGCGTGGCAGAGCCACCAGCTCCCGGGCATGGACGGCACGTTCGGCTTCCCCTGGTACCTCAACACCGGCCCGATGTTCTACAACAAGCGGCTCTTCGAGGAGGCCGGGCTCGACCCCGAGAAGCCGCCGACGACCTATGACGAGGTCTTCGACCAGGGGCTCAAGCTGGCCGAGCGGAGCGACGGCGAGATAGCCACGCTCGCGCAGGTGCCCACCATCGAGGACTTCGGCCGCTACGGCGTCCAGCTGATGAACAAGGAAGGCACCGGCTTCGCCTTCAACGACGCCAAGGGGGTGGAAATGCTCACCCGCTACAAGGAGTTGTTCGACAAGAAGGCGCTCGACCCGCAGGCGCTGACCGCCACGCCCGAGTCCTCCGGGACGAAGTTCCTCACCGAGTCCGTGGCCATGAACCCGGGCAGCGCGCTGGACCTGGAGAACTTCAAGACCAAGGCCCCGACGCTCTACAAGAACATCGGGATCACCGACCAGGTCACCAGCACCGGCAAGGTCAACATGTACGTCATGGGCGTCATGGTGAACGCGAAGACCCAGCAGAAGCCCGCCGCTGTGGCGTTCGCCCACTTCGTGACCGACGCGACCCGCCAGATGTCGTTCGCCAAGCAGGTCGCCATCTTCCCGAGCACCAAGGGCTCCCTGGACGACCCGTACTTCACCAAGGAGGACGGCACCGACGAGACGCGCGTACGCGTCGCCGCCGCCAAGTCCCTGAAGACGGCCGTCAATTACACGCCCGTCCTGTTCAGCGAGCAGATGAAGACCGAGCTGCGCAACCAGGTTGCCAAGGCGCTCCAGGGCAAGCAGAGCCCCCAGGAGGCGCTGGACCGCGCGGTCGAGGCCTGCGACACCCTGCTCAAGCAGAGCTGAGAGCCGAGCCCCGCACCATGAAGAGCACCACCGCCCCCAGGGCGCTCCCCCCGGACGCCGCCGCGGCGGGGCCCACGCACCGGGGCTCCGGCTCCGGCCGTGGGCCCCGCCGCGGCCCCGCGACCGCCATCAGACGCCAACTGCCCTCCAGTCCCTGGCTGTTCGCCGCGCCGGGGCTGCTGATCGTCGGCGCCTTCAGCCTCTACCCGTTCCNCCCCCGGGGGGCGCGGCCCCCGCCGGGGGCCCCCCCCGCGGCCCCGCGACCGCCATCAGACGCCAACTGCCCTCCAGTCCCTGGCTGTTCGCCGCGCCGGGGCTGCTGATCGTCGGCGCCTTCAGCCTCTACCCGTTCCTCAGCACCCTGGTCAACTCCTTCACCGACCGGCGGACCCTGGTCGCCGGCGAGTTCGTGGGGCTGGCCAACTTCCGGGAACTGATCCAGGACGAGATGTTCTGGATCGGCCTGCGCAACAGCACGCTGTATGTCGTCGGGGTCGTCCCGGCGCTGATCATCCTGCCGCTGCTGCTCGCCATGCTCGTCCAGCGCGACATCCCCGGCATCGCCTTCTTCCGTTCCGCCTTCTACACCCCCGTGGTCGCCTCGATCGTGGTGGTCGGGCTGATCTGGGTGTGGATGCTGGACGACCGGGGGCTGATCAACGCGGTGCTGGAGGCGGTGGGGGTCGGCAGGGTCGGCTTCCTCAGCGACCAGTGGCTGCTGCTGTTCAGCGCGATGGCCGTCACGGTCTGGAAGGGCCTCGGCTACTACATGATCATTTACCTGGCCGCGCTGGCCAACGTACCGCGCGAGCTGCACGAGGCCGCCGCCGTGGACGGCGCGGGCGCCATCCGCCGTTTCCTCACCGTCACCGTACCGGCGGTCCGTTCCACCATGGTCCTCGTCGGGGCGCTGTCCTCGGTCGCCGCCTTCAAGGTGTTCTCCGAGGTCTATCTGATGGCCGGGCCCAGCGGTGGTCCCGCCGGCGAGGACACCACGCTGGTGATGCTCGTCCAGCGCGTCGGGACCGGACTGAGCGGCCGGGTCGGCTACGCCTCCGCCATCTCCGTGGTGGTCTTCGTCGTCACCGTCGCCCTGATGCTGCTGGTGCTCCGCGCCGACCGCAAGGAGGACGCGTGAGCTTCCCGAAGACCGTCCACGCCGACGGCCGGCGCATCGCGCCCTGGCAGCTCGCCCTGCGGTACGCCCTGCTGCTCGTGATGCTGGCCGTGATGATCGGGCCGTTCGTATGGCAGTTGTCCACCTCGCTCAAGGGCATGCACGAGGACATCTACAGCTCCCCGCCCACGTTCCTCCCGAGCGAACCCACCCTGGACAACTTCGGCCGGGTCGCCAGGACCATCCCGGTCTGGGACTACGCGTTCAACTCCCTCAAGGTCGCCTCCGCCAATGTGGTCACCAACTGCGTCGGCGCCGCGCTGGCCGGCTACGCGCTGGCCCGGATGCGCTATCGGGGCCGCCGCGCCGCGACCCTGGCGTTCATCCTCGCCATGCTCGTGCCCGTCGAGGGCATCATCATCGCCCAGTTCACCACCATGCGTGATCTCGGTCTGAACAACACCCTGCTCGGGGTGTTGCTGCCCGGATCGATCGGCGCGATGAACGTCCTGCTGATGCGCAACGCCTTCCTCAACCTTCCGCAAGAGGTGGAGGAAGCGGCCTTCGTTGACGGGGCCAACACCTGGCAGCGGTTCCTGCGGATCGCGCTGCCGTCGGTCAAGGGCACCCTCGCGGTGGTGGCGATCTTCGCCTTCATGGGCGCCTGGGACGACTTCCTCTGGCCGCTGATCGTCCTCAGCGACCCGGAGAACTTCACCCTGACCATCGGACTGAACTATCTGCACGGCACGTTCGCCCAGGACCCACGGCTGGTCGCGGCGGGTACGGTCATCGCCGTCGTACCGCTCATCGTGCTCTTCGCCTGTCTCCAGCGTTACTTCTTCCGAGGCGTCGGCGAAGGCGCCGTGAAGGGCTGACCGGCCCGGTCCGCCGATCCCGTACCCCCGCCCGCACTCCTCGCACCTCGCACCTCGCACCTCTCGCCTCTCCGCCCGCTGTCCAACGCACCACAGAACCAGGACAACGTTGCCCGTATGAGCACTCCCGCGCCCCGCTTCGGCGCCAACTACACGCCCAGCCAGGGCTGGTTCCACCACTGGCTGGACTTCGATCTCGACGAGGTACGCGCCGACCTGGACTCCATCGCGGGACTCGGCCTGGACCACATCCGGGTCTTCCCGCTCTGGCCGCTCTTCCAGCCCAACCGGACGCTGATCAGGCCCCGCGCCGTCGAACAGCTCGTCCAGCTCGCCGACGCCGCCGCCGAACGCGGTCTGGACGTCAATGTCGACGGGCTCCAGGGCCACTTGTCGAGCTTCGACTTCCTGCCCGCCTGGACCCAGACCTGGCACCGGCGGAACATCTTCACTGACAACGATGTCGTCGCCGGACAGGCCGAGTACCTCCGCACCCTCGCCGCCGCTCTCGCCGACCGGCCGAACTTCCTCGGTATGACCATCGGCAATGAGATCAACCAGTTCTCCGGGCCGCCGCACCCCGATCCCGATCCCATCACCCCGGCGGGGGCCGCCGACTGGCTCCGGCGGCTGCTGGACGCCTGCGAGGAGGGGGCGCCGGGCAAGCTCCATCTGCACGCCGAGTACGACGCCGCCTGGTACCAGGACGGGCACGCCTTCACCCCCGCGCACGCGGCCAGGATCGGGGCCGTCACCGCCGTACACTCCTGGGTCTTCAACGGCACCGCGCAGCGGCACGGCAGGACGGGCACCGCCACCGAGCACCACGCCGCCTATCTGATCGAGCTGTCCAAGGCATGGGCGCTGGAACCGCACCGGCCCGTCTGGCTCCAGGAGGTCGGCGCCCCGGCGCCGCTGATCCCGGCCGAACACGCCGCCGCCTTCACCGAGGCGACCGTGGCCAACGCGCTGGACTGCCCCGATGTCTGGGGCGTCACCTGGTGGTGCTCGCACGATGTGTCGCGTTCGCTCGCCGACTTCCCCGAACTGGAATACAGCCTCGGTCTGCTGACGAACGACCGGCAGGTCAAGCCCGCCGGGGAGTCCATCGCCCGGATCGTCGAGGAGTGGCGCGGCAGAACGTATCGCCCGGCGCCCCGCACCACCGCGCTGGTGGTCGACATCGGAGACGACGAGACGGCGGACCACCCGACCGCGGACCACCCGGCCGGGGACGACCCGACCGGGGACGGTGAGCGGGCGCCCGCCCGGAGCACCTGCGCTCCCGGCGGGGCGTTCTTCGAGGCCTTCGCACGGCTCACCGAGGCCGGCGCCCGCCCCACCGCCGTCCTCGCGAGCCGCGCCGGGGACAGGGAGCATCTGGCCGCCCGCGGCATCACCGAGGTCGTACACCCGGACCAGGTCCGGTGAGCGGGCCGAGCCGGGTGAGTCCGGTGCCGGGGGAAACGGACAGGCCCCGACCCATGGCCCGATCCCCCCGACCCGTGTACGAGTAGTCCTGACCTCTGACCGGAAACCCGCACCCACACGCACCTCAGGAGCATCCCTTCATGCACGACGACCGCAGCCTGGTGGAGGCCCGCCTCAAGCGCGTCCTCGACGAGCGCATCCGGCCCGCCGTATACCCCGAATCGATACCGCTGGACGTCGCTGTCTGGAACGCGCCGGGTGAACCCGTACCCGTCGCGGAGGGCCTGGCGGGCCCGGCCGAGCCGGTCAGGACCGGCGACCGGTGGGGCGCACCCTGGGGCACCAGTTGGTTCCGGGTCTCCGGGACCGTCCCCGAGCACTGGGCGGGCCGTACGGTCGAGGCGATCCTCGACCTCGGCTTCGACGAGAACATGCCCGGCTTCCAGTGCGAGGGCCTGGTCTACCGGCCCGACGGCACCCCGGTGAAGGGCCTCAACCCGCGCAACCAGTGGGTACGGATCGGAGCGCCCGTCGCGGGCGGCGAAGAGGTCCTGCTCCATGTCGAGGCCGCCTCCAACCCGGTCATCCTCGACTACCACCCCTTCCTGCCGACCCGGCTCGGTGACAAGGAGACGGCGGGCAGCGAGCCGCAGTACACCCTGGCCCGGATGGATCTCGCGGTCTTCGACGAGACCGTCTGGCAGCTGATCCAGGACCTGGAGGTACTGGGCGAGCTGATGGCCGAGCTGCCCGTCGACGGCGCCCGCCGCTGGGAGATCCTGCGCGCCATCAGCCGCGCGCTCGACGCGGTCGACCTCCAGGACGTGAACGGCACCGCGGCGGCTGCCAGGGAACGGCTCGCCGAGGTGCTGGCGACCCCCGCGCCGCCGACCGCCCACCGCCTCAGCGCGGTCGGCCACGCCCATATCGACTCCGCCTGGCTGTGGCCGCTGCGCGAGACGGTCCGTAAGGTCGCCCGTACGACCGCCAATATGACCGCGCTGCTTGAGGACGAGCCGGAGTTCGTCTTCGCGATGTCGCAGGCGCAGCAGTTCGCCTGGATCAAGGAGCACCGGCCCGAGGTCTACGCCAAGGTCAAGCGGGCGGTGGCCGACGGCAGGTTCGTACCGGCCGGCGGTATGTGGGTGGAGTCCGACACCAATATGCCCGGCTCCGAGGCGATGGCCCGGCAGTTCGTGCACGGCAAGCGCTTCTTCCTCGACGAGTTCGGCATCGAGAACGACGAGGCCTGGCTGCCCGACACCTTCGGCTTCGCGGCGGGACTGCCGCAGATCATCAAGGCCGCCGGGTCCAAGTGGCTGCTCACCCAGAAGATCAGCTGGTCCACGATCAACAAGTTCCCGCACCACACCTTCCGCTGGGAGGGCATCGACGGCACCCGCGTCTTCACCCACTTCCCGCCCGTCGACACCTACAACTGCTCCATGACGGGCGAGCAGATCGCGCACGCCGCGAGGAACTTCAAGGAGAAGGGCGTCGCCAGGCACTCCCTCGCACCGACCGGCTGGGGCGACGGAGGCGGCGGCACGACCCGCGAGATGATCGCCAAGGCGGCCCGGCTGCGCAGTCTCGAAGGCTCCGCGACGGTCGAGTGGGAGACCCCCGGGGAGTTCTTCGCCAAGGCCGAGGCGGAGTACCCGAACCCGCCGGTCTGGGTGGGCGAGCTGTATCTGGAGCTGCACCGCGCCACCCTCACCAGCCAGGCGAAGACCAAGCAGGGCAACCGGCGCAGTGAGCATCTGCTGCGCGAGGCGGAGCTGTGGGCCGCGACCGCCGCCGTACGCACCGGCGCGCCCTACCCGTACGAGCGGCTGGACCGGATCTGGAAGACCGTACTGCTCCACCAGTTCCATGACATCCTGCCCGGCTCGTCGATCGCCTGGGTGCACCGCGAGGCGGAGAAGACGTACGCGGCCCTCGCGGCCGAGCTGAACGAGATCGTGGACACCGCGCAGCGCGCCCTGGCGGGGGACCCGTCGGGCGGGACGACCCTGCTCTTCAACTCCGCGCCGCACGCGCGCGGTGGTGTCCCGGCGGGCGCGGCGGGACCGGTCGGCGGGAGCGGCAGCGCGCAGCTGTCGGCGCGCGAGGGCGGCGGGTATGTCCTGAGCAACGGGCTGCTGGAGGTGGAGATCGACGGCCGGGGCCTGGTGGTGTCGGTCTACGACATCAGCGCGGAGCGCGAGACCGTCGCCCCCGGGGAGGCGGCCAACCTCCTCCAGATCCACCCCGACTTCCCGAACCAGTGGGACGCGTGGGACGTGGACGAGTTCTACCGGAACACCGTCACCGATCTGACGGACCTCGACACGCTCACCCCGGTCGAGGCAGGCGACGAGGCGGGCGTCGAGGCGGGCGACGCCCCGGCCGGCACGCTGCCGGCCGGCGCGGTCGGTGTCCGCGTCGTGCGCGGCTTCGGCTCCTCGAAGGTCACCCAGCTGCTGACGCTCGCCCCCGGGGTCAAGCGGCTCGACATCGACACCGAGGTCGACTGGCACGAGACCGAGAAGTTCCTCAAGGCGGCCTTCCCGCTGGACGTCCACGCCGAGCGGTACGCGTCGGAGACGCAGTTCGGCCATGTGTACCGGGCCACCCACACCAACACCAGCTGGGAGGCGGCCAAGTTCGAGGCGTGCAACCACCGCTTCGTCCATCTGGAGGAGCCGGGGTGGGGCATCGCACTTGTCAACGACTCGACGTACGGACATGACGTGACCCGTACGGTCCGCTCCACGGACGCCGGTACGACCACGACGGTCCGGGTCTCGCTGCTGCGCGCCCCGCGCTTCCCCGACCCCGAGACCGACCAGGGCGTCCACCGTTTCCGGCACGCCCTGGCGCCCGGCGCGTCGATCGGTGACGCGGTCCGCGAGGGCTACCGCGTGAACCTGCCGGAGCGCCGGATCCCCGGCGACGCCGAGGTGGCCCCGCTGGTGAGCGTCGACAACGACGCCGTCGTCATCAGCGCCGTGAAGCTGGCCGACGACGAGAGCGGCGATCTGGTCGTACGGCTCTATGAGTCGACCGGAGGACGGGCCAAGGTACGGCTCGGCCTCGGGTTCGGGGCCGCCGGACTGGCCGTGACCGATCTGCTGGAGCGTCCGCTGGCGGATGTCGAGCCGCCGGCGGTGGCCGACGGATCGGTCCAGCTGGCGCTGCGTCCGTTCGAACTGGTCACCCTGCGCCTCACGCGCGGCTGACCGCCGGCCGGCACACGCGGCGGGCGCCCGGGAGTCAGGGGGCGTCCGCCGCCGTGCCGTCATGTGTGGGGCCGGTGATCCAGCGCCTGTGCGGCCACCAGATGGAGGAACTCCCGCTCGTTGCCCGCCAGGCCCGCCGCGTCGAGCGCCTCGTCCGCCTCGGCGATCGGGGCGGCGAGCAGCGGCGCCGCCAGGGACGCCTGCAGGGGGTCGTCCAGCACGGCGCGTACGGCCGCCAGAAGGCGCAGATAGGCCCGTGCCGCGGTGCACTCACCCGATGTGCTCGATGTGAGGGTCGTGGTGGTGGTCATCCCGGCTTCCTCTCGATGGATCTGTCGGACCCTCAAGTCTGGGTCATGGGTCTGACAACCGGCCCGAGGAGCTGCCGGGCCGAGGGCGCCGCCATGGCGCCCTCGGGCGCCGGGACCACAGCTGCGGCCAGGTCCTGATCAGCAGCCAGGCCGCCGAGAGCGCGAACAGCGCGGCGGTGATCAGCAGCCAGCGGCCGAGGAAGACATCGATATCGAGCGCCGTGGCCGGCTCGTACGGCTCCGGGGTCCGCAGTACCAGCGGCCAGTACACCAGCAGCAACAGCAAGGAGAGGAAGGCCGGTACGCGTACGTAGTTGACGCCCGCGCGCGGCGCCGGCCGCCGACGCCGGGCCAGGGCGGTCCTGACGGCCCGGTCGCCGAGCGAGTACAGCGGCACCAGCACGAGATCGTGCAGCACCGCCACGCCCACGAACCAGAGCACGATCAGCGGCCAGTCGCCGCCGAGCAGCCGGACCCCCGCGTATCCGCAGACCGCGAACGAGGCGAGCAGGATCAGGAGTTGGGCGGGCGACTCGCCGTACAGCCGGCGGAAGCGCCGTCGTACGTCCAGATGACGTCGCAGGTCCCGGAGACTCACCCGGGGCCAGGACCGGGGCATCCTCATACGGGCCATGACGACTCCCCGAAGCTCAGCCGCCCGACCCACTTGGTGTTCATCACGCCCGGTGCGCCCGGCACGATGGTCCGCGCCGGATAGCCGTGATCCTCGGACAGTTCGGCGCCGTTGACCCGCAGGGCCAGCAGCGAGCGCGGATCGCGAACCTGGTTGTCCCGCAGGGCCACCTGCCGGAAGGAGCCGTGCGACTGCACCGACTCCACGTACACGCTCGGCGGCGCGTCCCCGAGCCCCACCAGGGCGGCGAGATCGCGCAGCCGGACCCCCTCCCAGTGCTGGTCGGAGGTGGACCAGCCCTCCACACAGGCGATCGGCAGCGCGGAGGTGTGCTGGGCCATGCGTTCCAGCTCGGCCCGGGTCAGTACGGTCTCCCGGCCGCCGCCCCGCACGGTCAGCCGCCAGTCGGGGCCGATGTCCCGCGCCCGGATCCCGACGGACCTCGCCGTCTTGTTGATCTGGAAGCCGTTCGGACCTGACCCGGGCTCACGGCCGTGCGGGGCGAGCAGCGCCGTACCGCGCAGCGGGCCGCCGATGCTCTGACCGGCCGTCACCACGAGCAGCGCCAGCGAGCCGACCCCCACTATGCCGAGCGCGCCGCGCCGCGAGAGGGTGGGCGGTGCCGGATCGCGGGAGACCAGACCGGTCTCGTCCAGCGGCTCGGGCACGGTCCGCGACACCGGGGTCCGCAGCTCCGCGCGCAGATCCCGGCCGCGCAGCGCCCGCACCGTACGCGGCAGCCGCAGGGCCGCATGGGCGATGAACGCCCCGATGAACACCCAGGCACCGTAGAAATGCAGCGGATAGAACGAGCCCGGGAAGATGTACTCCAACTGGACGTTGAGCACGCCGGTGGCGAACTCGAACAGCCCGCCCCCGACGAGGAGCAGCAGGGACAGCCGGTCCAGCGCGTGGCCGAGCGAGCGTACGGGCGGCATCACGAACAGCTTCGGCACGACCGACCACAGCTTCGCGAGCAGTACCGGTACGAGCACGATCCCGAGGGTCACATGCACGCCCTGCGTGACGCGGTAGAGCCAGTAGGGATCGGTCGGCCAGGCGAAGAGATAGAAGCCGAGCAGCCCCTTGTCCGGTGTCTTGTCATTGACCGGGGCCAGATCGGGGTTGTACGCGAGATAGGACACCAGCCCCGTCAGGAAGAGGACGGGGATGCCGATCAGCAGCACCACGGCGAAGACGGATGTCAGCCAGGGGCCACGCAGCGGGCTGCGCCACGAAGAGGTCAGACGGGCGGGGACGTTCATACCGCTGACCGTAGGACGCCGGACGGGCCGGACGCGCCTTTCGACTCATGACAAAACGCTGACGTCTGTCATTGGGTCCGAACGGCGGAGATCTGACGGTTCGATGACGCGGCCTGTCGATCGCCCCGGGAGAGGTGACCACGCGCCTAACGTGACGCCGTGACCCTGCTACCCCGCCCCGGCACCGGCTCCGAGACCGCGCACACCCCGGACGCCGCGTGTGCGCCGCCCGACCCCGGACACCGCTCGGGCCGCCGACTCGACCTGGCGGCGGCCGGAGCGGGTGCGCTCCTCTTCGCCGTCGCCGCCGTGTCCGGCACCCTGATCGAGCACTACGAGGGGACTCTCCACGTCAGTTGGCCGCCCCTGCTGGCCCAGTGGATGCCCCACCTCGGCCCCGGCACGCTCCCGGCGCTCCTGACCGCCGTCGCGGTGATCGCGTACGGACCGCCCCTCGCCGCCCGGCTGTCCTGGCGCCGGCTGACCTGGCTCAGCTGGGCCGCCGCGCTGGCCTGGACCTGGGCGCTGGCGCTGGTGGACGGCTGGCAGCGCGGTGTGGTCGGCCGGCTGACCACCCGGCACGAGTATCTGAGCGGTGTCGACCGGTTCGACGACATCCCCGCCACCCTGCGCGACTTCACGAAGCACATCCTGATCGGCCCGCCGGACAACTGGCCGACCCATATCGCGGGCCATCCGCCGGGCGCCATCCTGACCTTCGTCGGACTCGACCGGATCGGGCTCGGCGGCGGCGCGTGGGCCGCCGCGTTCTGCGTGGTCACCGGCGCCTCGACGGCCGCCGCCGTCCTGGTGACCCTGCGCGCGCTGGGCGCCGAGCGCACGGCACGGGCGGCGGCCCCCTTCCTCGTGCTCGCCCCTGGCGCCGTATGGGTCGGCGCCTCGGCCGACGGCTACTTCGCGGCCGTCGCCGGCTGGGCACTCGCCCTGCTGGCGCTCGCGGCCACCCGTACCGTCCGCGCGCCCCGGGCGGCGGCGCTCGGCTCCGGGCTGCTGTTCGGGGCGACGGTCCATCTGTCGTACGGGCTGACGCTGATGGTCGTCCCGGCCGTGGCCGTGCTCGTTCTCGCCCGTAGGGCACGGCCACTGCCGGCGGCGGGGTTCGCCGTGCTGGGGTTCGCGGCCGTGGCGGTCGCGTTCCTGCTGGCCGGGTTCCACTGGTGGGAGGCGTACGAACTGCTGGTGGAGCGCTACTACCAGGGCGTGGCCAGGGAACGCCCGTACGGCTACTGGCTCTGGGCCAATGGAGCCTGCGCGGTGATCGCGGCGGGACTCGCCGCTGTCGCCGGGATCCGGCGCCTGCCGGCCGCCATCCGCGGAACCCAGGGCTCCGGCCGGGGGTCCGGGAGCGCCGACCGGACCGTCGCCCTGCTGATGGCCGCCGTGCTCCTGGCGTTGCTGGTCGCGGATCTGTCGGGGATGAGCAAGGCCGAGACGGAGCGCATCTGGCTGCCGTTCACGCTCTGGCTGCCGGCCGCCGCCGCGCTGCTGCCGTCCCGCGACCACCGGGGCTGGCTCGCGGCCCAGGCCTGCCTGGCTCTCCTCGTCAACCATCTGCTGCTGACGAGCTGGTGACCGCCGCGCGCGCCCAGGGCTCGTGCGGCGGGCCCCGGCTCAGACATCGGCCGCGTAGCGCCAGAAGTCCCGCATCACCGGCGGCGGGGTCGGACCGGTCATCGCCAGCTGGCCGAGCAGGATCGTGACCGCCCCGGTGGACGGGGTGAGATGCCCCGCCGTTCCCGTACCGCCGACCCAGCCGTACCGTCCCGGCACATTCCAGGGATCGATCGCCGCGACATCGACCGAGCCACCGAACCCCCACCCCTGGCCCTCCAGGAACAGCGTGCTCGCCGCGCGCTGGGCCGGGGTCAGCTGGTCGGTGGTCATCAGCCGGACCGACGCGGGCGACAGCAGCCGTTGGCCGCCGTCGGCCGTCCCCTCGGCGAGCAGCATCCGGGCGAAGGCGTACCAGTCGTCGGCGGTCGAGACCAGTCCGCCGCCGCCGGACGGGAACGCGGGCGGGCTGCTCCACTGACCGTCGGGGGCGTCGATCAGCTCGGGGCCGCCCGTCGGACCCGTCCCGTAGTAGCCGGTGAACCGGTCGAGCTTGCCGGCCGGTACGTCGAATCCGGTGTCGGCCATGGCAAGCGGCTCGAACAGCCGCTCCGCCAGGAACTCGGGCAGCGGACGGCCCGCGACCCGGGCGATCAGCACGCCCAGGATGTCGGAGCAGGTGTTGTAGAGCCAGACCTCGCCCGGCTGGTGCAGCAGCGGAATACGGGAGAGCGCCGCCATCCACGCGTCGGGCGCCGCCACCCGCTGCGGCTGCGGCGGTCCCTGCCTCAACTCGCTGAACAGCAGTCCGACCGCGGGCAGCGAGAAGTCCGACGGGAACCCGTACCCGGCGCGGAAGGTGAGCAGATCGGCCACGGTGATCGCCCGTACGGCCGGCACCACGTCATCGACGGGACCGGCCGGTGTCCGCACGACCTTCGGCTCAGCCAGCTCCGGCAGCCAGGGCCCGACCGGGTCGTCCAGCGCGATCAGACCGTCATCGACCAGCATCATGACGGCCGCGGCCGTGACGGGCTTGGTCATCGAGGCGATACGGAAGATCGAGTCCCTGGCCATCGGGGACGTGCCCTCGCTGTCGGTGGAGCCGACGGCCGCCACCTCGATCCGGTCGCCGCGGGCCACCAGACCCACCGCTCCCGGCATCGAGCCATTGCCGACGTGCTTCTCCAGGGTGTCGTGCAGAGTGGTCATCCGTTCGCCTTCCCGAGTACGCGATCACCTGTGCGATCAGAGGGAAGACTCCCGCCGCCGCGCGAACTCATCGGACTCAGCGGAGCGGAGCCCGCGCTTCCGGAGCGGTGGGTCACCGAGCGCGCGAGGTCAGATAGGCGACCGTGGCCGGATCCGCCGGGAGGAACGTCTCGATGGCCAGCTCGGCGACCGTCACGTCCATCGGGGTGTTGAAGGTGGAGATGGACGAGAGGAAGGAGAGCACCCGCCCGTCGTGCTCGATGATCATCGGCAGCGCGAAGCTCGGCCCCGCGACGGAACGGAGCGCGCCCGCCTCCCCGGCGGCCGTCGTGCCCTCCTCCGCCGCGGACCGTGGCAGCGGGTACGCCGCGACCTCGTCGTACACGGCGCGCAGCGCGGGGGAGCGGTCCAGTGCGAGCTGGCGCTCCATCTGGTCCAGCAGATGCCCGCGCCACTCCGGCAGATTGCGGATGCGCGGAGCCAGTCCCTCCGGATGGAGGGTGAGCCGCATCGCGTTGAGCGGCGGCGCGAGCAGTTTCGCGGGCAGCCCCTCCATCAGCATGGCGATGCCCCGGTTGGCGGCCACCACGGTGTACGTCCCGTCCACGACGACCGCCGGATACGGCTCGTACCCCTGGAGCAGCCGCTCCAGTCCCTGACGCACGGCGTCCATGGCCGGGTCGTCCAGCGCCGTCTCGGTGAACCGGGGCGCGTAACCCGCCGCCAGCAGCAGGGTGTTGCGTTCCCGTACCGGCACATCGAGCCGGTCGGCGAGCCGCAGCACCATCTCCTCGCTGGGACGGGCGCGGCCCGTCTCGATGAAGCTGATGTGCCGGGCGGACGAATCCGCCCGGATCGCCAGTTCCAGCTGGCTGACCCGACGCCGCTTGCGCCAGTCGCGCAGCAGGGGACCGACGGCCGGCTCGGCGGCACGAACCGCCTTGAATCCGGCCGTGACCTGAGCCGTCGTACCGCGAGCTGCCATACGAGGACGGTAATGCACCGGTCCGGGGAGGGGCGTACGGGGTGCGCGCGGCACGGCGGGCCCGGCGGCGCGGAGGGACGACGTATCGTCGGCCGCGTCGCTGCCCGTTCCCGTAAGGAGCCCGGCCATGGCCACCGAGCCGCTGTCGCAGAACGAGATCGAGGAGCTGCTGCCCGAGCTTCCCGGCTGGTCCGTGGAGAACGGCCTGCTGACCCGCACCTACCGGCTGGGCACGCACTTCGCCGCGACCGCGATGGTCGTCCATATCGCCCAGACCCAGGAGGAGTTGAACCACCACTCCGCGCTGACCCTGGGCTACAACACCGTCTCCCTCGCGGTGAGCACACATGACGCGGGCGGTGCCATCACGGCGCGCGACATCGAACTGGCGCGGCGCGTCGAGGCGTTCGCCCCCGCGCACGGCGCGGCCTGACCGACGCCGCCGGTCCCGCGGCCGGTCCTCCCGCCGGTCCATTTACGCTGGTGACATGGACGTACTGGCGGGACTCCTCGACGGACCTCGGGCGCGCGGGGCTTTTCTGCTGCGCATGGTGATGGAGCCGCCGTGGTCCGTGCGGATCGAGGACCGGGCCCCGCTCTGTCTGATGTGTGTCACCCGCGGTGAGGCCTGGATCGTCCCCGACGGTGGCGGGGATCCGGTGCTGCTGCGCCCCGGCGATGTCGCGATCGCCCGCGGTCCTGAGCCGTACACCGCCGCCGACAGCCCCGGCACCGCGCCCCGCGCGCTGATCGGCCCGGGCGGCGTCTGCCACACCCTGGAGGGCGAGCCGCTCGCCCAGTCCATGCGGCTGGGCGTACGGACCTGGGGCAACGCCTCCGACGGCGGGACGACCGTCCTCACCGGTACGTACCAGATGGACGGCGAGGTCAGCAGACGGCTGCTGGACACGCTGCCGCCGCTGCTCCATCTGCCGGCCGACGCCTGGAACTGCCCGCTGATGCCCGTACTCGACGACGAGATCTCCCGGGACGAGCCGGGGCAGAGCGTGGTGCTGGACCGGCTGCTGGATCTGATGCTGATCGCCGTGCTCAGGACGTGGTTCGCCGGCCCCGGCGCGCAGGCGCCCGGGTGGTACCGCGCCATGGCCGATCCGGCGGTCGGCAACGCCCTGCGACTGCTGCAGAGCGAGCCGGCCCGAGCCTGGACGGTCGCCTCGCTCGCCACCGCGTGCGGGATCTCCCGGGCGGGGCTCGCGCGCCGCTTCACCGAGCTGGTCGGGGAGCCCCCGATGGCGTATCTCACCGGCTGGCGGCTCGCGCTCGCCGCGGATCTGCTGCGCGGCACGGACGCGACGGTCGAGTCGGTCGCCAGGAAGGTCGGCTACAGCGGTTCGTTCGCGCTGAGCGCGGCCTTCAAACGCGTACGCGGCGTCAGCCCCCAGGAGTACCGGTCGGGCGCGCTGCCGGTCGGCTCGTAGCGCGGCCCGGACGACAGCGCCGTCGGCCGGAACCGGCGGACGGCGCCGAGGTGTTCGGGCTCAGCCGTTGACCTCCGCCGGGTCGGGACCGAGGCGCCTGCCCTCGTCCAGCGCGGCGAACGCCGCCAGATCGTCGGCGTCCAGCTCGAAGTCGAAGACCTCGATGTTCTCCTGGATCCGGGACGGCGTCACGGACTTGGGGATCACCACGTTCCCCAGCTGGAGGTGCCAGCGGAGCACCGCCTGCGCCGGGGTCCTGTCGTGCTTGCGCGCGATGGCGACCACCGTCGGGACATCGAGCAGCCCCTTGCCCTGGCCGAGCGGCGACCAGGCCTCGGTGGCGATGGAGTGCTTCGCGTGGAACGCCCGGGACGCGGCCTGCTGGAGCTGCGGGTGCAGCTCGATCTGGTTGACGGCGGGGACCACGGAGGTCTCGCCGAGCAGCCGCTCCAGGTGCTCGGGAAGGAAGTTCGAGACGCCGATGGCCTTGGCGCGGCCCTCGTTCAGGATCCTCTCGAACGCCTTGTAGCTGTCGACATAGGTGTCGCGGGCGGGCAGCGGCCAGTGGATCAGATAGAGGTCGACATACTCCAGACCGAGCTTCGCCAGCGAGGTGTCGAAGGCACGCAGCGTCGAGTCGTAGCCCTGCTCGCCGTTCAACAGCTTGGTGGTGACGAACAGTTCCTCACGGGCGATCCCGGAGGCCGCGATCGCCCTGCCCGTGCCCTCTTCGTTGCGGTAGAGGGCGGCGGTGTCGATGCTGCGGTAGCCGGCCTCCAGGGCGGTGCCGACGGCCCGTGTCGCCTCGTCGTCCGGAACCCGCCAGACGCCGAAGCCGAGCCGGGGCATCTCGATGCCGTTGTTGAGAGTGAGGGTGGGGACCTTGCTCACGAGCGGTCGATCCTAACGTCGTCGGTTGCTGCTCGGGAGTCCAACGATCACGGCGGCGGGCGGATTCCCGCGGTCGTGGACGCCACTGGCACCTCAACGGTAGAGCGCGTCCACCTCGACCGCGTAGGCGGCCTCGATCGCCTTGCGCTTGAGCTTCAGCGACGGTGTCAGCAGACCGAGCTCCTCGCTGAACGGATGCGCGAGGATCCGGAACGTACGGATCGACTCGGCCTGGGACACCGCCGTGTTCGCGGCGACCACCGCGCGCCGGATCTCCATCTCCAGATCCTTGTCCCGCACCAGATCGGTGGGTTTGAGCGAGGGCCTGCCCTGAAGGGACAGCCAGTGGTCGACGGCCTCCTGGTCCACGGTCACCAGCGCCGCGATGTACGGCCGGTCGTTGCCGACCACGATGCACTGGGACACCAGCGGATGCGCCCTCACCCGGTCCTCCAGGGCGGTGGGCGAGACACTCTTGCCGCCGGAGGTGACCAGGATGTCCTTCTTCCGTCCGGTGATGGTCAGATAGCCGTCCTCGTCGAGCGAGCCGAGGTCGCCGGTGGCCAGCCAGCCGTCCCGCAGTACGGCGTCGGTGGCCTTGGGGTCGTTGAGATAGCCGGAGAAGATCTGGCCGCCGCTCAGCCATACCTCACCGTCCGCCGCGATATGCACCGAGGTGCCGGGGATCGGCTGGCCGACCGTGCCGTAGCGGGTGCGCTCCGGCGGGTTGGCGGTGGCCGCCGCGCAGGATTCGGTGAGCCCGTACCCCTCATAGACGGTGACGCCCGCGCCCGCGAAGAACAGCCCGAGCCGCCGGTCCATCGCCGAACCGCCCGACATGGCGTGCCGTACCCGGCCGCCCATCGCCTCACGGACCTTGCTGTAGACGGCCTTCTCGAAGAACTGGTGCTGCACCCGCAGCGTCGCGGAGGGGCCGGGACCGAGACCGAACGCCCGGTGCTCCAGCGCCTCGGCGTACCGCACCGCCACCTCGACGGCCTTGTCGAAGGGCCCGGCCCTGCCGTCGCTCTCGGCCTTGCGCCGCGCCGCGTGGAAGACCTTCTCGAAGACGTACGGCACGGCCAGGATGAAGGACGGCCGGAACGCCACCAGATCGGGCAGCAGCGCGCTCGCCTGGAGGACGGGCTGATGGCCCAGCTTCACCCGGCCGCGGATCGCGGCGATCTCGATCATGCGCCCGAAGACATGCGCGAGCGGCAGGAAGAGCAGGGTCGACGTCTCGTCACCCGGCTTGGCGCGGAAGACCGGCTCCCAGCGATCGAGGACCGTGTCCGCCTCGAACATGAAGCAGGCGTGGGTGATCAGGCACCCTTTGGGCCGTCCCGTGGTGCCCGAGGTGTAGATCACGGTGGCCACGGAATCCGGTGTCACCGCCCTGCGGTGCCGGTGCACCACCTCGTCGTCGATGCCGGCGCCCGCCGCGAACAGCTCGCCCACCGCGTCGGCGTCCAACTGCCAGAGCCGCTTGAGCCTGGGCAGCCGGTCGATGACCGAACCGATGGTCATGGCGTGGTCCTCGTGCTCGACCAGGCAGGCCGAGACCTCGGCGTCGTACAGCATCCAGTAGACCTGTTCGGCCGAGGACGTGGGATAGACCGGTACGGACTGCGCGCCGACCGCCCACAGCGCGAAGTCGAAGAGCGTCCACTCGTAGCGGGTACGGGACATGATCGCGACCCGGTCACCGAACCGTACGCCGTGCGCGAGCAGCCCCTTGGCCAGTCCCAGCACCTCGTCACGGAACTCCGCCGAGGTCATGTCCCGCCAGATCCCCTGCTCGTCCTTGCGGCCGAGCGCGACCCGTCGCGGATCGTCGACGGCATGATCGAACACGGCGTCCGCGAGCCCACCGATGTGGGGGGCGGCCGGCAGAGGGGGGACGGTGAACTCGCGCAATGACTTGCTCCTTGTGGCGCTCCGCGCAGCGCGGGTGACGGTACCCCAACGGGCGCTCCCGGGTGAGAGCGTCCACGGAACCGGATGGAAGCCGTGTCACCGCAGGTCAGGGCCCGAATCGGGGCCGCTTTCGCGGGCTCGTGACGGACATCTGACCCTGGAGTAAGTGGCCGGTGGGGGAATCTCCACCGAATCCGTACGCCGCTGTCACGCACGCNGCGCACACCCGGGGGCTGATACCACCGGGCCTGGTCCCGGTCCCGGCGAAGGCGGGCCTGCCCGAGCTGGGTGGGGTGGACTTCGTCCTGCTCCACGGCAGGCGCCGCGGCCGGTCCGAGACCCAGGAGGCCGCGGACGCGCTGGCGGCGGCGATCCTGGCGGGCGGCGACCGGCTGCACCGTCCGGCGTCGGACAGCTAGTTCCTGTCCGGCCGATCTTCGCGGGCCCGCGAAGATCGGCCGGACAGGAACTAGCTGTCCGACGCCGGACGGTGCAGCCGGTCGCCGCCCGCCAGGATCGCCGCCGCCAGCGCGTCCGCGGCCTCCTGGGTCTCGGACCGGCCGCGGCGCCTGCCGTGGAGCAGGACGAAGTCCACCCCACCCAGCTCGGGCAGGCCCGCCTTCGCCGGGACCGGGACCAGGCCCGGTGGTATCAGCCCCCGGGTGTGCGCCATGACGCCGAGCCCCGCGCGGGCCGCCGCGATCAGTCCGCTCAGGCTGCCGCTCGTACACGCGATGCGCCAGCGCCGGTCGTGCGCCTCCAGCACCTCCAGCGCGCGGGCACGGGTGAGGGCGGGCGGCGGAAAGGCGATCAGCGGGACCGGGCGCTCGGGGTCGAGGCGCAGCCGCGGCGCCCCGATCCAGGCCAGGGTGGACTGCCAGACCAGCTCGCCATGGCGGTCGCCCGTGCGGCGTTTGGCGAGCACCAGATCGAGCCGGCCGTCCGCCAGATGTTCGTGCAGGATGCCGGAGAGCTCCACGGTCAGCTCCAGGTCGACCTCGGGATGGTCGAGCCGGAAGGTCTCCAGGATCTCCGGGAGCCGGGTGAGGACGAAGTCCTCCGAGGCGCCGAATCTGAGCCGGCCGCGCAGCCGGGTGCCGGTGAAGTAGGCCGCCGCCCGGTCGTGGGCCGCCAGGATCGTCCGGGCGAAGCCGAGCATGGCCTCGCCGTCCTCGGTCAGCTCCACGCTGTGGGTGTCCCGGGTGAACAGGAGCCGCCCCGTCGCCTCCTCAAGACGGCGGATGTGCTGGCTCACCGTGGACTGGCGCAGCCCCAGCCGGTGCGCGGCCTGCGTGAAACTCAGGGTCTGGGCCACGGCCAGGAAGGTGCGCAGCTGTCGTGGGTCGTACATACCGCCAGGTTAGAGCGTTATCACGGAACCCGATGACAGTCAGAGCGGTATGCGGGATTCCCGATCATGGAGAACGAGGGGACCATGGGGAGGCACGCGCTGTACCGACAGTCAGTAGTGGAGCACATGAATCGCCGTCTTTCCCCGCGCATCCGGATCCCGTCCTGGCTGCCTGTCGACCCCTACATCCTGGCGCTCATCGGAACCGTCGCCCTCGCCGCGCTGCTACCGGCCTCGGGGACGGCCGCCGACCTCGCGGGCGGGGCCTCGACCGGGGCGGTGGCGCTGCTGTTCTTCCTCTACGGGGCGCGGCTCTCCACCCGCGAGATGGTGGACGGGCTGAGGCACTGGCGGCTCCATCTGACCGTCCTCGCCTGTACGTTCCTGCTCTTCCCGCTGCTCGGGCTGGCCGCGCGAGGACTCGTACCGTTCGTCCTCACCCCCGAGCTCTACAGCGGACTGCTCTTCCTCTGCCTGGTGCCGTCCACGGTCCAGTCGTCCATCGCCTTCACCTCCATGGCCCGGGGCAATGTGGCCGCCGCGATCTGCGCGGGATCGTTCTCCAGCCTCGTCGGCATCGTGATCACCCCCCTGCTCGCGGCGCTGCTGATCGGCGGCGGGGCGGCCGGTATCTCCGCCGACTCGCTGTTCAGGATCGTCGCGCAGCTGCTTCTGCCCTTCCTCGCGGGCCAGTTGCTGCGCCGCTGGATCGTCGGCTTCCTCACCCGCCATCGGGCGCTGCTCGGCCTGGTCGACCGAGGCTCGGTGCTGCTGGTCGTCTACACCGCGTTCAGCCAGGGCATGGCGGCGGGCATCTGGCACCAGGTGACCCCCGCCAGACTGGCGGCCCTGCTGGGCGTCGAGGCGGCGCTGCTCGCCGCGATGCTCGCGCTGAGCTGGTACGGCGGCAAGCGCCTGGGCTTCGGGCGCCCGGACCGGATCGCGATCCAGTTCGCCGGATCGAAGAAGAGCCTGGCGGCGGGGCTGCCGATGGCGAGCGTACTGTTCGGCGCGCAGGCGAGCCTGGCCGTACTGCCGCTGATGCTGTTCCACCAGATGCAGTTGATGGTGTGCGCGGTGATCGCGAAGCGCCGGGCGAAGGACACCCGGACGCCGGAGCGGCCGGGCAGACCCGGGCCTTCGGAGCAGCCCGCCGCCGGGCCGCGGGCTCACACGTTGACAGTGAACACGTAGTACAGGGCGTAGAGGATGGCCGGCAGCACCCCTACGAGCCCCGCGATGGCTGTGATCACCACCGGCAGTCGGCGCGTCGCCCTCAACGCACCGGCCAGATAGCCGACCAGAACGAAATAGGCCAGGGTCACTACGACCCCGGCCGTGAGCCACATGGCAGGACTCATTGCTCGCATAACAGCGTCTTCTCCTCGCGACAGTGCCCAGTCCGGATTTCGCGGCACGCGGCAGACCAGAGAAGCCGTTGGCGGTCCTTGGCATGGAGGACCCGGCCCCACTCGCAACAGCGTGGCGTCGAGCATGACGGTAGCTCAAAGTCCCTTCGGCGGAACAGAGTTCACGGCGGAAGGCTCCGGCGCACCCGAAGAGGTCGCGTAGCGAACGGCCATGACACAGGCCGAATGTCACCACTGGAAGACATGAGCGGAAAGAGACAGAGTGGGGGTCCCGGGATGCCAGTCCCGGGAGTCCCCGCTCGCGCAGGCTCCGGACTGGGCAGTCACGGAAGCACGCTCAGTCATCGTGTCACGCGGCTCTGAACGTCCAATCAACGAGCCTGTTCATCGTGCCCGTTGAACGTTTATGTCACCCGGAGGCATACTGCCGAGGTGACATACCCGACGCGGCCACGGAGGTGACGATGAGTGGGGCGCGCTCCGACTTCAGCGAGTACCGCTTCTCGGTTCTGGGCCCGGTTCGGGTATGGCACAACGGGATTTACCTGCCCGCAGGATCCCCACAGCAGAGAAGTCTCCTCGCCGCGCTGCTGCTGCGTGACGGGAGAACGGCCACCGCGGGCGAACTGATCGACGCCATGTGGGGGGACGAGCCGCCTTCGCAGGCACTGGCAGCGGTTCGTACGTACGCCTCCCGGCTGCGCAAGAAACTCGGCCCGGAGGTACTCGTCACCGAGTCGGGCGGATACGGACTGCGGATCCAGGACGGTTCCCTCGATCTGACAGTCGCCCAACAGCTAGCGGCGGAGGCGGAAAAGGCGCGGATCGGGGGCGATCGCGTCGCCGCACGTGTCCTGCTCAACAGATCGCTGGGCGTGTGGGACGGGGAGGCCCTGGCCGCAGTGCCGGGACCGTACGCCGAGGCCCAGCGGACGCTACTGGAGGAGTGGCGCCTGCAACTCCTCGAAGTCCGTCTGGACATCGAACTGGAGCTCGGCGACCACGCGAGGACGGTCGCCGAGCTCACCGCGCTGACCTCCGCGTATCCCTTGCGTGAGCGGCTGCGCGAGCTGCTGATGCTCGCGCTCTACCGCAGTGGACGACAGTCCGAGGCGCTGGCTGTGTACGCCGATACGCGTCGGCTTCTCGCAGAAGAACTGGGCGTCGATCCGCGCCCTGAACTGAAACTCCTTCAGGAACGGATTCTGCAGGCCGACGCGGACCTGACGACACCGGAATCCCCACGCCACGACCTACGGTACTCCGCACACATTCTTCCGGCTCAACTCCCCGCGACGGTTCCTGATTTCACCGGGCGGGCCGCCCTCGTGGCGGAAATGGGCGCACGGCTCGCCGCCACGGACCGTCATGTCATGGTGGTGACGGGCATGGCCGGCATCGGAAAGACCGCGCTGGCCCTGCGTGTCGCACACGCCGCGCGGGACCACTTCCCGGACGGACAGCTCTATGTCGACCTGCGCGGAACGGATCCCCGGCCGCTGGATCCGGCGTATGTCCTCGGTGAGTTTCTCCGCGCTCTGGGAGCGCCGACCGCCGATATCCCGGAGAACGTGGAATCGCGGGCAGCCCTCTACCGATCGGCCCTGTCCGGCCGGAGAGTGCTGGTCTTCCTCGACAATGCCCGCGACGCGGCCCAGATCCAGCCCCTGCTTCCTGGCACCGCCGTCAGTACGGCGCTTGTCACAAGCCGCGCCCGGCTGGTCGATCTCGCGGGGGCGCGGCTGGTCGATCTGGGCCCGATGCCCACTGATGAGGCTCTTGAGTTCTTCAGCCGGACAGTAGGCCGGGAGCGCGTCGCGGCCGAACGCGCGCAAGCGCTGGAGGTCGTCCGGTTCTGTGGCTTCCATCCACTCGCCATGCGTATCGCGGGCTCGTGCCTCGCCTCGCGCGGTACGTGGACGGTATCCGGGTTCGCTACCAGACTGGCCGACGAGCATCGTCGCCTCAAGGAGCTGAGCGTCGGGGGGCTGACCGTCCGGGCCGCGTTCGAACGGAGCTACCACCAGCTCGAAGCGCCCCAGGCGCGAGCCTTCCGCCTGCTGAGCCTTGCCGACACCGACATTACGGTGGACGCCGCGGCGGACCTCCTCGATCTGCCGCGAGAAGAGACCGAGGATCTCCTGGAATCACTGGTGGACACGGCGCTGCTGGAGTCTCCCGCGCCCGGCCGCTACCGGTATCACGAACTGGTAAGGCTTTACGCCCGCACCATCGCGGAACGCGCCGCCTCGCCCGCCCCGGCACAGCCCGCCTCGATCCGTACGCCCGTCTCCACGCCCGCCGGCGAGTGAGCCGAAGGGGCGCGTCGACGTCGAAAGGGCGGCTGTGCTCGATATGCGGCTCCGCCGCGTGGGCGGAGGTTCGTGAGGAACGAACGAATCGAGCACGGTCAACCGTCGACGTCGGCAAAAAGCGCCCCGGAGGCGAACCGAGCCTCGAAAAAGAGAGAATGGACCCGGCCGACGCAGGGGGCGCTCCCCGCCGGCCGGGCCCAGTTCCGTGCAGCGGGGGTGGTCAGACCCCGGTATGCAGGGCGATCCTCTCGTCCCCCGCGTACACGTTCATGGAGGTGCCGCGGAGGAAGCCCACGAGCGTCAGCCCGGTCTCCGCGGCGAGATCGACGGCGAGCGACGAAGGCGCCGACACCGCCGCCAGTACAGGAATGCCGGCCATCACGGCCTTCTGTGCCAGTTCGAAGGACGCGCGGCCCGAGACGAGCAGGATCGCCCGGGAGAGCGGCAGCAGGTCCTGCCGCAGTGCCCGGCCGACGAGCTTGTCGACCGCGTTGTGCCGGCCGACGTCCTCCCGGATGTCCAGCATCTCGCCGTCCTCGGAGAACAGCGCGGCCGCGTGGAGGCCCCCGGTCCGGTCGAAGACCTGCTGGGCCGCTCGCAGCCGGTCGGGGAGGCCGGAGAGCAGTGCGGGTTCGACGCGGACCGGGGGAGTGTCACTGATCGGGAACCGCGCCGTGGTCCGTACGGCGTCCAGGCTGGCCTTGCCGCACAGCCCGCACGAGGAGGTCGTGTAGACATTGCGCTCCAGCGTGATGTCCGGGACGGGCACCCCCGGCGCCAGCCGCACATCCACCACGTTGTAGGTGTTCGAGCCGTCGTCCTTCGCTCCGGCGCAGTACACGATGGACTGGACGTCGGACCCCGTCGCCAGCACCCCTTCGCTGACGAGGAACCCCGCCGCGAGCGCGAAGTCGTCGCCCGGGGTGCGCATGGTGATGGCGAGGGGCTTGCCGTTCAGCCGGATCTCCATGGGCTCCTCGGCCACCAGGGTGTCCGGGCGGGCCGAGACGGCTCCGTCCCGGATACGGATGGTGCGGCGGCGCTCGGTTACCCGTCCCATGGTGATCCAGTCCTACTCGTCAGTGCTGCTGCCGGTGCTGCTGTCGGGCCGTTGTCAGTGTTGTTGTCAGTGCTGTTGTACGTGCTGGTAGCCGAACCGCCCCTTGATACAGAGGTTTCCGTGGGTCACCGGGTTGTCGTGCGGCGAGGTGACCTTCACGATCTCATTGTCCTGCACGTGCAGCGTCAGATTGCAGCCAACACCGCAGTAGGCGCAGATCGTGGTGGTCTCCGTCTGGGCCTTCTCGTTCCATGTACCGGCCTCCCGCATGTCGAACTCCGACTTGAAGCTGAGCGCTCCGGTCGGGCAGACCTCGATGCAGTTGCCGCAGTAGACACAGGCCGAATCGGTGAGCGGTGCGTCGTGCTCGGTGGAGATACGGGCGTCGAAACCGCGGCCCGCGACGGAGATCGCGAAGGAATTCTGCCACTGCTCGCCGCACGCGTCGACACACTTGTAGCACTGGATGCACTTGTCGTAGTCGCGGACGTACAGATCGTTGTCGATCTTCGGCTCTTCGTTCAGCCGGGCCGCGTCGGGACCGAAGCGCTCGGGCTTCGCGTCGTACTCCTTGATCCACTCGGCGGCCCTCGGGGTGGTCGAGAGATCGGTCGACGAGGCGAGGAGTTCGAGGACGACCTTTCGGCTGTGCCGGGCGCGCTCGGTGTCCGTACGGACGTCCATGCCCGGCTCCGCCCGGCGCGAGCAGGCGGGCGCCAGCGTACGGGCGCCCTCGACCTCGACGACACACACCCGACAGGCGTTCTTGGGGGTGAGCGTGTCGCCCTCGCAGAGCGTCGGGATGTCTTTGCCGGCCGCCCGGCAGGCGTCCAGCAGCGTGGACCCCTCGGGCACCCGGGTCTCCTGGCCGTCCAGTGTGAACTCGATCAGCCGGCGCGGCGGCTGAAGCGGTATCGCGGTCACTCGGCACCCCTTGACTCGAAGACGTCCAGACGGTCGATGGCGGACTCGACGGCGCTCCACGCGGTCTGTCCGAGACCGCAGATCGAGGCGTCCTTCATGGCCCGGCCGACCTCGCGCAGCAGCGCTATGTCCCCGGCGGCCTCGGCGCCCGTACGGTCCAGGATCCGGTGCAGGGCCTCCTCCTGCCGTACCGTGCCGACCCGGCAGGGCACACACTGCCCGCAGGACTCGTCGCGGAAGAACTCGGCGATACGGAGCAGCATCCGCGGCAGTTGGACGGTGTCGTCCAGCACCAGCACCACACCGGATCCGAGTGTGGTGCCGGCCGCTCTGGTCCCCTCGAAGGTCAGCGGGATGTCCCGCTCGTCGGGCCGTACGAACCCGCCCGCCGCGCCGCCGAGCAGGATCGCCCGCACCTCGCGCGGGGTGCCCGCCAGATCGAGCAGGTCGCCCAGCGAGGCGCCGAAGGGCAGTTCGTAGATACCGGGGCGCGACACATTGCCGGAGACACAGAACAGCTTCGGCCCGGTGGACCCCTCGGTGCCGATCGCCGCGTACGCCTGGGCGCCGTCGGTCAGGATCGGCAGCACATTGATCAGCGTCTCGACGTTGTTCTCGGCGGTCGGCTTGCCGAACAGGCCCTGTTCCACGGGGAAGGGCGGCTTGGAGCGCGGCTCGCCCCGGTAGCCCTCGATGGAGTTGAACAGGGCGGTCTCCTCGCCGCAGATGTACGCGCCCGCACCGCGCCGGATCTCGATGTCGAAGGCGTATCCCTGGCCGAGGATGTCGTCCCCGAGCAGTCCGCGGGCGCGCGCCCGGTCGATCGCGTTCTGGAGGAGGCGCAGGGCGCGCGGGTACTCACCGCGCAGATAGAGATAGCCGCGGTGCGCGCCGACCGCGTACCCGGCGATGGTCATCGACTCGATCAGGGAGTACGGATCGCCCTCCATGACCACCCGGTCCTTGAAGGTGCCGGGCTCCGACTCATCGGCGTTGCAGACCAGATAGTGCGGATGGGCCGGCTGCGAGGCGGTGGCCCCCCACTTGCGGCCGGTGGGGAAGGCCGCGCCGCCGCGGCCGACCAGACCGGCGTCGGTGACCTCCCTGATGACACCGGCGGCCCCGATGTCGAAGGCCCGCCGCAGCGCCGCGTAGCCGCCGTGCGCCCGGTAGTCGTCGAGGCTGTACGGGTCGACGACCCCGACGCGGCGGAGCAGCGTCAGCCCCGGCTGCCCGGCCTGCGGTACGGCCATCGAGGCGGCGGGCTCCGCGGGCGCCGCCTCGGGCGCGGCCGTGGCCAGGACGAGCGCCTCGGCGGTGGCGGGGGCGATGACGGCCGTGGCGTACGGCCGGGGCGGCGGCTCCGTCGCCCCGGCGCCCGTCGCCCCGGCGTCCTCCGCGGTTCCGTCGCGCTCCGTCGCCGCGTCGTCCTCCGCCGCGCCCGCCTGGATGAGCAGCGCCGCCGGGGCCCGCTCGCAGAGGCCGAGACAGGGGCTCGGCTGCCAGACGGCGCCGGCCGTGGGCACGCCCGCGGGTGCCAGGCGCTCCTCCAGGCTCGCGCAGAGCGCCTGGGAGCCATGGGCGGCGCAGGCCAGGTCGGTGCAGACGTGCAGCACCTTCGCGGGGCGGGGTTTGACCGCGAACATCGCGTAGAAGGTGGCCACGCCGTACGCCTCCGCCGGCGGCACCGTGAGCCGTCGGCAGAGGTAGTCCAGCGCGCCCTCGCTGATCCAGCCGATGCGGTCGTTGACCGCGTGCAGCCCCGGCAGCAGCAGGTCCCGTCGCGCCCGTGCCTCGCGACCGCCCCTGGCCCAGCGCAGATCCGTGTCCGTACGGTCGTCCGCGCCCTCCCAGGCCGAGGCCGGCGGGCCGAGCAGGGCGTCGACCGCCGCTCGCTCCTCGTCGGTCGGCTTGCTGTCGCCGAAGTGCAGGTCCACTGAGTCTCAGCTCCTTGACGCCGCTGCGGGCAGCTTCTCGATCCGGATCGCCGACGCCTTGAACTCGGCGGTGCCCGCGATCGGGCAATTGGCCTCGATGGTCAGCTGGTTGGTGTCCACCTCGTCGGGGAAGTGCATGGTCATGAAGGCCAGTCCGGGACGGAGCCCCGGGTCGACCCAGACCGGCGCCTGTACGGTGCCGCGCCGCGACGAGATACGGACCTCCTCGCCCACCGTCACCCCGTACCGCTCGGCGTCCTCCGGGCACAGCTCGACATACTCGCCGCGCCGCAGCGGTGAGGCGAAACTCCCGCTCTGTACACCGGTGTTGTACGAGTCGAGCCGACGGCCCGTGGTGAGCCTGATCGGGTACTGCTCATCCGTCAGATCCACCGGCGGGTCGTGCTTGACGAGGCCGAAGGGGGCGAGCCGGCCCCGCTTGGCCGGGTCGGCCTCCCACAACCTGCCGTGCAGATAGCTCGGTTCGAGCTTCTCGGTGTCCGGGCAGGGCCACTGGATGCCCTGATGCTCCGCCAGCCGCTCATAGGTCATGCCGTAGTGGTCGGGGGAGACCGAACGCAGCTCGTTCCACACCGACTCCGCGTCCGCGTACTTCCAGGCGTGCCCGAGCCGGCCGGCCAGCTCGCAGATGATGTCGATGTCCTCACGCGCCTCGCCCGGCGGCTCGACGGCCTTGCGCACCCGCTGCACCCGGCGCTCGCTGTTGGTGGTGGTGCCGTCCGTCTCCGCCCAGGCGGCGGTGGCGGGCAGCACCACATCGGCGAGTTCGGCGGTCTTGGTGAGGAAGATGTCCTGCACCACGAGACAGTCGAGCCGCTTCATCCGCTCCACGGCCTGCTCGCTGTCCGCCTCGGACTGGGCGGGGTTCTCGCCGATGCAGTAGACGGCCTTGAGCTCGCCGGTCTCCATCGCCTCGAACATGTCCGTGAGATTGAGCCCGTAGTGCGGCTGGATGACGGTGTCCCACGCGGTCTCGAACTTCCGCCGGACATCGGGCTCCAGGATGTCCTGGAAGCCGGGCAGCCGGTTGGGGATGGCGCCCATGTCGCCGCCGCCCTGCACATTGTTCTGGCCGCGCAGCGGCTGTACGCCCGAGCCGTACCGGCCGACATGTCCGGTGAGCAGGGAGAGATTGATCAGCGCCCGTACGTTGTCGGTGCCGTTGTGGTGCTCGGTGATGCCCAGCGTCCAGCACAACTGGGCCCGTTCGGCGCGGGCGTAGGCGTGCGCGAGCTCGCGGATCGCCTCGGCCGGTACGCCGGTCACCTGCTCGGCGACCGAGAGCGTCCACGGCTCGACCTCGGCGGCGTACTCCTCGAACCCGGTGGTGGCCCGTTCGATGAACGAGCGGTTGTGCAGCCCCGCGTGGATGATCTCGCGGCCGACCGCGTGGGCCAGCGGGATGTCCGTACCGACGTTCAGTCCGAGCCAGCTCTCGGCCCACTCGGCGGTGGAGGTGCGGCGGGGGTCGACGGCGTACATCCGCGCGCCGTTCCTGATGCCCCGCAGCACATGCTGGAAGAAGATCGGGTGGGCGAAGCGGGCGTTGGAGCCCCACATCACGATCAGATCCGTGTGGTCGACCTCCCCGTAGGAGGAGGTGCCGCCGCCGGATCCGAATACGGCGGAGAGGCCGGCCACACTCGGCGCGTGACAGGTCCTGTTGCAGGAGTCCACGTTGTTGGTGCCCATCACCACGCGGGCGAACTTCTGGGCGACGTAGTTCATCTCATTGGTGGCGCGGGCGCAGGAGAACATCCCGAACGCGCCGTGTGCGGCACGCAGGCCCTCCGCCGCGCGGTCCAGCGCCTCGTCCCAGGTCGCCCTGCGGAAGGGGCCGCCCTTCTCGTCCCGCACCAGAGGGTGGGTGATGCGGGCATACGTTTTCGGCGTTCGGTCTCGCTTCTTCACGCTGCGCTCTCCTTTGGGAGTGATGGCCGCGCCCCATTGCATACAGTATCCCGGTGGCGGGTACGCGGGGGAACCCCGGTGCGGGGATTTGACGCGTACCCGCCCCCTCCAGGGTTGGGTGACGAGCGGTCAGGCGGCGGCGGTCACACCGCGGGCCAGCAGATCGGAGATCGCGTCCACCGTGCGGAGCGTCGGCACCGGAACGTCACTGATCGCGGCGAGTTCCACGACAGCGGCGAGCAGGACGTCCAACTCCAGCGGCTTGCCCTTCTCCAGGTCCTGGAGCGTGGATGTCCGGTGGTCACCGACCCTTTCCGCACCGGCCAGCCGCCGTTCAACGGATATGTCGGGGCGGCAGCCCAGCGCCTCGGCGACCCGCAGGGCCTCCGACATCATCAGTTCGATGACCTCGCGGGTGGAGCGGTGCAGGCACATCTCCCGCATGGTGGCGCGGGTCAGGGCGCTGATCGGATTGAACGAGATATTGCCGAGAAGCTTGATCCAGATGTCCTCGCGCAACTCGGCCTCGACGGGACATTTGAGACCTCCCGTCCGCATGGCATCGCTGAATTCCAGACACCTCGCGGAAACCGAGCGATCGGGTTCGCCGATCGAGAACCGGGTGCCTTCGAGATGCCGGACGACGCCCGGTCCCTCCAGCTCCGTCGCCGCGTACACCACACACCCGATCGCACGTTCGGGTGGGAGTACGGCGCTGACCGAGCCGCCCGGGTCGACGCTCTCGACCCGCCGGCCGTCGTGCGGACCGCCGTGGCCGTGGAAATACCACCAGGGGATGCCGTTCTGGGCGGCGATGACCGCCGTACTGTCCTTGAGCAAAGGCGTCACCAGCGGCCCGCACGCCGCGTAGGAGTTGGCCTTCAGTCCGAGAAACACATAGTCGACCGGACCGATGTCCTCCGGCCGGTCGGTGGCGTGCACCCGTGCGGTGAAGTCACCGCGCGGGCTGAGCACCCGGACTCCGTGCTGCCGCATGGCCGACAGATGCGGTCCACGGGCGATGAGATGGACGTCGGCGCCCGCTCGGTCGAGCGCGGCTCCGACATAGGCACCGATGGCTCCGGCGCCGACAACTGCGACTTTCACTGTGGGGCTCTCCGTTCGGTTTGAGGGAGACCGAGGGAAGGGTCACACTCCGCTCGCTGCTTTCTGTGCTGTTGATCACACTTCGCGTTTGACGATATATTGTCTACAGTATGTAGTTCTGGTCGACAAGGCTCCGGAAAGGTATGCAGTCGGCAAACTCCTCTGCGGATCTTCCCAAGAGGGTTGATCGGTTCTTAGAGTCGCCTGCATGACGCCACCACTAGCGCCCGCCGGCTGGAGTCGCTGGCTGGTACCCCCCGCAGCGTTGTCGGTGCATCTGTCGATCGGCCAGGCCTACGCCTGGAGCGTGTTCAAGCCACCGCTCGAATCGGCGCTCGGTCTCTCCGGCACCGCGAGCGCGCTCCCGTTCCAGCTGGGCATCGTGATGCTCGGTCTGTCCGCGGCCTTCGGCGGCACCCTTGTCGAACGCAAGGGGCCGCGCTGGGCGATGACCGTCGCGCTGTGCTGTTTCTCGTCGGGCTTTCTGCTCGCCGCGCTCGGCGCCGTCACCGAGCAGTACTGGCTGATCGTCTTCGGCTACGGCTTCGTCGGCGGTATCGGTCTGGGCATCGGCTATATCTCGCCGGTCTCCACCCTGATCAAGTGGTTCCCCGACCGGCCGGGCATGGCCACCGGCATCGCCATCATGGGCTTCGGCGGCGGCGCGCTCATCGCCTCGCCGTGGTCCGCGCAGATGCTGGACTCGTTCGGCACGGAGAGCAAGGGGATCGCGCTCGCGTTCCTGGTGCACGGGCTGGTGTACGCCGTGTTCATGACGCTCGGCGTCCTGCTCATCCGCGTACCCCCGCCCGGCTACCGGCAGGGCGGGGACGGCGGGGCGCGGCCGGCCACCGACGCCGCGAAGCCCGCGGCGAGCGCGCTGATCTCCACCGCGCAGGTGTCCGCGAAGTCCGCCGTGCGCACCCCGCAGTTCTGGTGTCTGTGGGTCGTTCTGTGCATGAACGTGACCGCGGGGATCGGCATCCTGGAGAAGGCCGCCCCGATGATCACCGACTTCTTCGCGGAGACCGACGCGCCCGTCAGCGTCTCGGCCGCCGCCGGCTTCGTGGCACTGCTCTCCGCCGCCAACATGGCGGGCCGGATCGGCTGGTCCTCCACCTCGGACCTGATCGGCCGTAAGAACATGTACCGCGTCTACCTCGGCGTCGGCGCGGTGATGTATCTGCTGATCTCGCTGTTCGGCGACTCCTCCAAGCCGCTGTTCGTCCTGTGCGCGCTGGTGATCCTGTCCTTCTACGGTGGCGGATTCGCCACGATCCCCGCCTATCTCAAGGATCTCTTCGGCACCTACCAGGTGGGCGCCATCCACGGCCGGCTGCTCACCGCCTGGTCCACCGCCGGTGTGCTCGGCCCGCTGATCGTCAACCGGGTGGCGGACAGCGAGGAAGCGGCGGGCCGCAGCGGATCGGGCCTGTACGGTCTCTCGTTCACCATCATGATCGGGCTGCTGGTCATCGGCTTCGTCGCCAATGAACTGGTCAGGCCCGTCCACCCGCGCCACCACGTCCCCGCCCCCAGGGAGGCCGCCGATGACCATGTCACCACCGAACAGCACCGCCCGGCCTGAGTCCCGCCGTACCGGTCTGATCGTCTTCGCCTGGCTTTGGGTCGGGATCCCCCTCGCGTACGGTGTGTACGAGCTGGTACTGAAGGCGGCCCAGCTTTTCACCGGATGATATGGACTCTCCAAGCGGCGCGGCTGAATCCTGTTGGTTTACTTGCACCCTTACCGGTGAGTCGCTGACGAGACTGGAGCACTCCTGACGTCGAACCAGAGGGGGTCCCGGGCATGACCGGCACTCGTATCGCCGCGCTCGGGCACTATCAGCCCGCCAAGGTGCTCACCAATCACGACCTGGCGGCCATGGTCGACACCAGTGACACCTGGATCAGCAGCCGGGTGGGCATCAGAACCCGCCATATGGCAGGGCCGGACGAGCCGGTGGACGAGCTGGCGGCACACGCGGGAGCCAAGGCCCTGGCATCCGCCGGGCTCACCCCGGCGGACATCGATCTGGTGCTGGTCGCCACCTCCACGGCCATCGACCGCTCCCCGAACACCGCGGCCCGGGTCGCCGCCCGGCTCTCCATGGGCTCGCCCGCCGTGATGGACCTCAATGTCGTCTGCGCGGGCTTCACCCACGCCCTCGCCACCGCCGATCACGCCGTACGGGCGGGCTCCGCGTCCCGCGTCCTGGTGATCGGGGCGGACAAGATGACCGCGATCACCGACTGGACCGATCGTTCGACCTGCGTACTGGTCGGAGACGGCGCGGGCGCGGCGGTCGTCATGGCGGACGGCGCCGCCGAGGAGCCCGGCATCGGCCCGGTGCTCTGGGGTTCCGTGCCGGAGATGGGTCACGCGGTACGGATCGAGGGCAGCCCGCCGGTCTTCGCCCAGGAGGGGCAGTCCGTCTACCGCTGGGCGACCACCCAGCTGCCGCCGATCGCCCGCCGGGTCTGTGAACGGGCGGGTGTCACCCCCGAGGAGCTGGCCGCGGTCGTGCTGCACCAGGCCAATCTGCGGATCATCGAGCCCGTGGCCCAGAAAATCGGTGCGATCAACGCGGTCATCGCCCGTGATGTGGTGGATTCCGGCAATACGTCCGCGGCGTCGATCCCGATGGCCCTGTCCAAACTCGTGGACCGAGGTGAGATTCCGTCGGGTGGGCCAGTACTGCTTTTCGGCTTCGGGGGGAACCTCTCCTACGCGGGTCAAGTCATCCGTTGCCCATGAATCCCCCTGTTCTCGGTAGACTGTAGACGATAGCCAATGTCTTGATGCTCATCACCCCTGGTGACATCGGTCCATCGCTACAGTCAATGACACTGCCGGCCAGGAGGGGGACGCGATGTTGTCCGCGAAGTTGGCGCAAGGTGCCGTGCCTAAACTCGAACGACCGGGACCACTGCGAGAACGGGTGTACGAGGCCCTGCTCGAACTGATCACGACCCGGGCGCTCCAGCCCGGTCAGCACCTCGTCGAGAGTGAACTCGCGCGTCATCTGGGGGTCTCCAGGCAGCCGGTGCGTGAGGCCCTTCAACGCCTCAACACCGAGGGCTGGGTCGATCTGCGCCCGGCGCAGGGCGCCTTCGTCCATGAGCCGACCGAGGACGAGGCGGACCAGCTCCTGTCGGTCCGTACGCTCCTGGAGGCGGAGGCCGCCCGGCTGGCGGCGGCCAACTCCGGCGCGGCGGGGATCGCCGAGCTGGAGGCGCTGTGCACCAAGGGTGAGCAGTCGGTGGCCGACGACGACAGGGATCTGACGGTCGCCACCAACGCCGCCTTCCACGCCAAGGTCATGGAGCTGGCGGGCAATGTCGTACTGGCCGAGCTGGCCGCCCAGGTGGACCGCAGGGTGCGCTGGTACTACACGCCGGTCGCCCGCCAGCGCGGCAAGCAGTCCTGGATCGAGCACCGGGAGCTCATCGCCGCGATTTCTACGCGCGACGAACGGCGCGCGACGGAAGTCATGAAGGCGCACACGGAGCACACGCGCAACACGTACCACCACCGGCAAGAGTCCTGATCGCCCCAAGTCCGGGCATTACCCCCCTCATCCGAAAATCAGGTGCGAAGGGTCACTGAAGCGACGCCTCGAAACGGCTTTGTCCTCGGTGTGGAGAAAGTTGGGACTGATTCCCGCTCAACTTCTTCCCCCTGCGGGCAAGCGCTGCTACGTTCCCTCGAAAGCCCGACGCATAGGCCGAGAAGGCGGGGAGGGGCGCGTGAGACGTATGACCGCACGACCCGCGAACGCGCATCAGGCGCGACTGCTCAGGCTGTTGCGCGACGGTGGCCCCAACTCCCGTGCGCAACTGGGTGACCAGGTCGATCTTTCGCGCTCCAAGCTCGCCGTCGAGGTGGACCGGCTGCTGGAGACCGGCCTGGTGGTCGCCGACGGACTCGCCGCCTCGCGCGGCGGCCGGCGCTCCCACAACATCCGGCTGGCGCCCGCCCTGCGCTTCCTCGGTGTCGACATAGGCGCCACCTCCATCGATGTCGCGGTGACCAACGCGGAGCTGGAGGTGCTGGGACATCTCAACCACCCCATGGATGTCCGCGAGGGCCCCGTCGCCGTCTTCGAGCAGGTCCTCGTCATGGCGGGCAAGCTCAAGGTCTCCGGGCTCGCCGACGAGTTCGACGGCGCCGGGATCGGCGTACCGGGCCCCGTCCGCTTTCCCGAGGGTGTCCCCGTCGCGCCGCCGATCATGCCGGGCTGGGACGGCTTCCCCGTACGGGAGGCGCTCAGCCAGGAGCTCGGCTGTCCGGTGATGGTCGACAACGATGTGAACCTGATGGCGATGGGGGAGCAGCACGCGGGCGTCGCACGCTCGGTCGGTGACTTCCTCTGCGTCAAGATCGGGACCGGTATCGGCTGCGGGATCGTCGTCGGCGGCGAGGTCTACCGCGGCACGACCGGCAGCGCCGGCGACATCGGCCATATCCAGGTCGAGTCGGACGGCCGCGCCTGTGCCTGTGGCAACAAGGGCTGTCTGGAGGCCTACTTCAGCGGCGCCGCCCTCGCCCGGGACGCGGAGGACGCCGCGCGCTCCGGCCGCTCGCCCGAGCTGGCCGCCCGGCTGGAGGCCGGTGACCGGCTCTCCGCCGTGGATGTCGCCGCCGCCGCTGCCGCCGGTGACCCCGCCGCACTCGAACTCATCCGGGCCGGCGGCAATCGCGTCGGCCAGGTCATCGCCGGGCTCGTGAGCTTCTTCAACCCGGGCCTCGTGGTGATCGGCGGCGGGGTGACCGGTCTCGGTCACACGCTGCTGGCCAGCGTACGTACCCAGGTCTACCGGCAGTCCCTGCCGCTGGCCACCGGCAATCTCCCCATAGTCCTGGGGGAGTTGGGCCCGACCGCCGGAGTCACCGGCGCGGCCCGGCTCATCAGCGACCACTTGTTCTCGCCGGCCTGACGCCCGTTCAGGGCCGGCGGCGCACCACCGGACACCACCGCGACACCACCGCTCCATCCGCGACAACAGCACCACAGCACACCGCACGAGCCGTACCACGCACGAGCCGCACCACCCCGTAACAACCGCAGTACGCACGAGCCGCAGTACGCACGAGCCGCAGTACCCCGTACCCGCAGTACCCGCACGAGCCGCGTCAGTCGCACGAGCCGCATCCGTACGACGTACCAACACCGCTCCGCCGCACCTGGTTCCGCCCTGCCCAACTCCGTTCCGCCTTCTTCCTTTTGTTCACTTTCTGCCCTGCCCGCTCTACGGCCGCATCCGCCGAGGGGATACGCCATGGCACCAACACTCGCACCACCCGAGAATCTTCTGCTCACCATGTCCGGCATCACCAAGCTCTTCCCCGGTGTCCGCGCCCTCGACGGTGTGGACCTGGAGGTCGAGGCGGGCGAGGTCCACTGCCTGCTCGGCCAGAACGGCGCCGGCAAGTCCACCCTCATCAAGGTGCTCGCCGGGGCCCATCAGCCCGACGGCGGTGTGATCACCTGGCGCGGCGAGGCCGTCACACTGAAATCGCCCATCGCCGCCATGCGGCTCGGCATCGCGACCATTTACCAGGAACTCGACCTGGTCGAGGGGCTGACGGTCGCCGAGAACATCTTCCTCGGGCACGAGCCCACCACCGCCGGCTTCGTGGTCAGGGGCCGGGAGGCGAGGACCCGCGCGACCGCGCTGCTCAAGCGGCTCGGCCACCCCGAGATCCAGGCGCACCGGCCCGTCGGCTCGCTCTCCGCCGCGCAGCAGCAGATCGTGTCGATGGCCCGCGCCCTCTCGCACGAGGTACGGCTCATCGTGATGGACGAGCCGTCCGCGGCCCTCGACCCCGACGAGGTCGACAACCTCTTCCGTATCGTCGACACCCTCACCGCCGACGGCGTGGCCGTCATCTATATCTCCCACCGGCTGGAGGAGATCCGGCGCATCGGCGACCGGGTCACCGTCATCAAGGACGGCCGGACCGTGGCCGTCGCCCTGCCCGCGAAGGAGACCCCGACCCGCGAGGTCGTCGCGCTGATGACCGGCCGGAACGTCGAGTACGTCTTCCCCGAGCGGCCCGCACCCGCCACGGCGGGGGCGGCGCGGCCCGAGCCCGTACTGAAGGTCGAAGGGCTGGCCAGGGACGGGGAGTTCGCCCCCGTCGATCTCGAACTGCGGCCCGGCGAGATCGTCGGACTCGCGGGACTCGTCGGCTCGGGCCGCTCCGAGATCCTGGAGACGATCTACGGGGCACGCAAGGCCACCGCGGGCCGGGTGCTCGTCGACGGCACCCCGTTGCGACCGGGCAGCGTACGCGCCGCCGTCCGCGCGGGGCTCGGCCTCGCACCCGAGGAGCGCAAGGCCCAGGGCCTGCTGATGCTCGAATCCGTCACCCGCAATGTGTCGGTGTCATCGCTGTCGCGCTTCTCCCGGGCCGGCTGGCTCGACCACTCGGCGGAACGGACGGCGGCCCGGCAGGCCACCAGGGAGCTCTCTCTGCGTCCCGACAACCCGGACGCCCGTATCCGTACCCTCTCCGGCGGCAACCAGCAGAAGGCGGTCCTCGCCCGCTGGCTGCTGCGCGGCTGCCGGGTGCTGCTGCTCGACGAGCCGACGCGCGGAGTCGACGTCGGCGCCCGCGCCGAGCTCTACGCCGTGATCCGCCGGCTGGCCGACGAGGGCCTTGCCGTACTGCTCGTCTCCAGCGAGGTCCCCGAAGTCCTGGGCCTCGCCGACCGGGTGCTGGTGCTCCGCGAGGGCCGGGTCGTCCACCGGGCGCCCGCCCAGGAGCTCGACGAGCACCGTGTACTCGACCTTGTGATGGAAGGGAGCCCGACGTCATGAAACAGCCTGCCTCCGAGGCGCAGCAGGGCGGGCCCGACGCGGCGGCCACGCCCGAGCCGCCCACGCCGCCCGCCACGACCCACGCGTCCGCCAAGTCCACGGAGGAGAAGGGCGGTTGGCGTGCCCTCGGGCTGCGGCTCGACGTCCGTAACCTCTCCCTGCTCGGGGTGCTCGCCGCACTGATCATCGTCGGCGGTATCACCAAGCCCGATCAGTTCCTGGACACCAACAACCTCCAACTGGTGCTCACCCAGGCGTCCGTGATCGGTGTGGTCACCGTCGGGATGACGTTCGTGATCACCAGCGGCGGGATCGATCTGTCGGTCGGCGCGATCGTGGCACTGGCGTCCGTCTGGGCGACCACACTGGCCACCCAGGAGTACGGGTTCGCCGGCATCCTGTTCACCGCGGTGATCGTGGGTCTGGCCTGCGGACTGGTCAACGGCGTGCTGATCGCCTACGGCGGGATGGTGCCGTTCATCGCCACTCTCGCGATGCTCGCCTCCGCCCGCGGTCTGGCCCTCCAGATCACCGACGGCAAGACCCAGATCGTGACCGTGGACTCGGTCCTCGACCTCGGCGTCCGTGACTCGTACATCCTGGGCATCCCGCCGCTCGTCCTGGTCTTCGCGGCCGTCACGGTCATCGGCTGGCTGCTCCTCAACCGCACGACCTTCGGCCGGCGCACCGTCGCCGTCGGGGGCAACGCGGAGGCCGCGCGGCTCGCCGGTATCGACGTACGCAGGCAGCGGCTCTATCTGTATCTGCTCTCCGGCCTGTGCTGCGGTATCGCGGCGTTCCTGCTGATCGTCCTGGCCGGCTCGGGCCAGAACACCAACGGGAACCTCTACGAGCTGGACGCCATCGCCGCGGCGATCATCGGCGGCACCCTCCTCAGCGGTGGCCGCGGCACGATCGTCGGCTCCGTACTCGGTGTTCTGGTCTTCACCACGATCACCAACATCTTCGCCCTCAACAACCTGCAGAGCGACGTCCAGCAGATCGCCAAGGGCGCGATCATCGTCGCCGCCGTACTGGTCCAGCGCCGCACCGTGCGCAACGGCGAGTCCTGATTCCGGTCTCGCACCCGCTTACTGTCGTACCGCCCTACCTGAAGGGTTGAACCGTCATGCCAGAAACCAGCCGCAGAGGAATGCTCTTCGGCACCGCCGCCATCGGCGCTGGTGCTTTCCTCACCGCCTGCACCAGCAACGAGCCGGCGAAGAAGGAGCCCGCGGCCAACGACCAGCCCGCCGCCGACGACAAGCCGGGCAAGCCCGTCACCATCGGCTTCGCCGGCCCCCAGGCCGACCACGGCTGGCTCAACGCCATCAACGAGAACGCCAAGTCGCGCGCGGAGACCTACTCCGATGTGACGCTCGACATCACCGAGGGCTCCAACGACACCGCCGCCCAGATCGGCCAGGTCGAGACCCTGATCAACAAGAAGGTCGACGTCCTGGTGATCCTGCCGGCCGACGGCAAGGCGCTCACCCAGGTCGGGCTGAAGGCCATGCGCGCCGGGATCCCGGTCATCAACCTGGACCGCATCTTCGCCTCCCCGCAGGCGTACCGCTGCTGGGTCGGCGGCGACAACTACGGCATGGGTCTCAACGCCGGCAACTACATCGGCGAGAAGCTCAAGGACAAGCCCGACGCGAAGGTCATCGAGCTGTCCGGGCCCGACAGCCTGGAGCTGACCCAGCAGCGCACCCAGGGCTTCGACGACGCCCTCAAGAACTACCCGAACATCAAGAAGGTCGCGCGCCAGGCCGCCGACTTCACCGTCGAGTCCGGCCAGGCCAAGATGGCCCAGCTGCTCCAGGCGCAGTCCAGCTTCGACGCCCTCTGGAACCACGACGACGACCAGGGCGTGGGCGCCCTGCGCGCCATCGACCAGGCGGGCCGCGACGGCTTCCTGATGGTCGGCGGGGCCGGTGCCAAGGCCGCGATGGACGCGATCAAGGCGGACAACGGTGTGCTCAAGGCCACCGTCCTCTACCCGCCGATCATGGCCGCGTCCGCCATCGACCTGGCCCGCGCTCTCGGACAGAGCAAGGGCATCAGCGGTCTGTCCGGGCTGGAGATCCCGGCCCAGGTCACGCTGTTCTCGGCCGTGGTCGACAAGACGAACATCGACGACTACCTGCCTCAGGGCTTCAGCTGACCGGTCCAGTCATGGCCGCCCCCACCAGCGAGAGACGAGGAGTACTCCGTATGACCCCCAGGGAAGCGTCGGAGAAAGAAGCCGGTGCACCACCGACACTCGGCATCGGCATGGTCGGATACGCGTTCATGGGCGCCGCACACTCACAGGGGTGGCGCACGGCGGGACACGTCTTCGATCTGCCGATGCGCCCCGTGCTCGCCGCCATCTGCGGCCGTGACGCGGACGCGGTCCGCGCCGCGGCGGACAGACACGGCTGGGCCGCGGCCGAGACCGACTGGCGGCGGCTCATCGCGCGCGACGACGTGCAGGTGGTGGATATCTGCACCCCTGGGGACAGCCACGCGGAGATCGCCATCGCCGCACTGGAGGCGGGCAAGCACGTCCTGTGCGAGAAGCCCCTCGCCAACTCGGTGGCCGAGGCCGAGGCCATGGTCAGGGCCGCGGCCGACGCCAGGTCGCGCGGTCAGCTGGCCATGGTCGGCTTCAACTACCGCCGGGTGCCCGCCATCTCGTACGCCAGGCAGCTCATCGCGGAGGGCAGGCTCGGTACCCTGCGCCATGTCCGGGTCACCTATCTCCAGGACTGGCTGGCCGATCCTGCCGCCCCGCTCACCTGGCGGCTCATGCGCGAGCGCGCGGGGTCCGGGGCGCTCGGCGACCTGGGGGCGCACATCGTCGACCTGGCGCAGTTCCTGACGGGCGAGCGGCTGGTCGGGGTCTCGGCGCTCGCGGAGACCTTCGTCAAGGAGCGGCCCGTACTCAGCGGGGCGACCGCCGGTCTCTCGGGGACCGCGGGCAGCGAGACGGGCCCGGTGACCGTGGACGACGCGGCGCTGTTCACCGGCCGGCTCGCCTCGGGCGCGCTGGCCTCCTTCGAGGCCACCCGAATGGCCTCGGGACGCAAGAACGCGCTCCAACTGGAGATCAACGGTGAGCACGGCTCGCTCGCCTTCGATCTGGAGCGCCTCAACGAGCTGTCGTTCCACGACCACACCGAGCCCGCCGCCTCCTCCGGCTTCCGCCGGATCCTGGTCACGGAGCCGGAACATCCCTATCTGGAGGCGTGGTGGCCGCCCGGCCACGCGCTCGGCTACGAGCACACCTTCGTCCACCAGGCCCGCGATCTGGTCGAGGCGGTCGCCGCCGGGACCGATCCGGTGCCGTCCTTCGCGGACGGACTCCAGGTGCAGCGGGTGCTCGCCGCGGTGGAGGACAGCGCGGCGAAGAACGCCGTGTACACGCCTGTGCCGCAGCCTTAGGTCATCACATCGAGGAGGAGGTCCGAATGCCACGTCCGTTCACGCTGTTCACCGGCCAGTGGGCCGATCTGCCCCTGGAGGAGGTGTGCCGGCTCGCCCGTGACTTCGGTTACGACGGGCTGGAACTCGCCTGCTGGGGAGATCACTTCGAAGTCGACAAAGCACTCGCGGATCCGGGCTATCTGGACGGCCGCCACCAGCTGCTCGACAAGTACGGGCTCAAGTGCTGGGCCATCTCCAACCACTTGGTGAGCCAGGCGGTCTGCGACAGCATCATCGACGAACGCCACCAGGGCATCCTGCCGTCCCGGATCTTCGGGGACGGCGATCCCGAGGGCGTCAGGCAGCGCGCCGCCGCCGAGATCAAGGACACCGCGAGGGCCGCCGCGGCCTTCGGGGTCAATACGGTCATCGGCTTCACCGGCTCGTCCATCTGGCATCTGCTGGCGATGTTCCCGCCGGTGCCGCCCGGCATGATCGAGCGGGGGTACGAGGACTTCGCGGAGCGCTGGAACCCGATCCTCGACGTCTTCGACGCCGAGGGTGTGCGCTACGCCCATGAGGTGCACCCCGGCGAGATCGCGTACGACTACTGGACCACGCACCAAGCGCTGGAAGCGGTCGGCCACCGGGCCGCGTTCGGGCTGAACTTCGACCCGAGCCACTTCGTCTGGCAGGACCTGGACCCGGTCAACTTCCTCTACGACTTCCGGGACCGGATCTACCACGTCGACTGCAAGGAGGCCCGTAAGCGCCTCGACGGCCGTAACGGCCGGCTCGGTTCGCATCTGCCCTGGGGCGATCCGCGGCGCGGCTGGGACTTCGTCTCGGCGGGCCACGGAGATGTCCCGTGGGAGGACGTCTTCCGGATGCTGCGGTCGATCAAGTACGAGGGCCCCATCTCGGTCGAGTGGGAGGACGCGGGCATGGACCGGCTGGCCGGTGCCCCCGAGGCCCTGGCGGACCTCAAGCGCTTCGACTTCGACCCGCCGACCGCGTCCTTCGACGCGGCCTTCGGGGGCGGGGAGTAGCTGCCTCTCCCCGGATCGGGCTCCGGGGAGAGGGCTGGGCAGCCCGGTGGCGGACCTCGCCGCCGGGCGGTCCGGCCTGCCCGGAAAGGGCTTTGTCCTGAGGGAGGAAAAAGGCAACTTCTCCTCTGCGCAAGGTCTTTCGGTACCGGACGAACACAGCTACGGTCCACTGAGATGTACAGGACATAGGTACACGACATAAGTACAGGACACAGGTGGTCTCCGATGTGACGGCGCACGTCGGTGACACAGCCACCTCCCCCCAGGGATCCGGTGCAGGACGAGCACCGCCCCCGGGGGGCGAGAGCGCTCCTCCGCGCTCCCTTGGCAACCCGCACGTACGAACAGCCCATTGTGGAGGACTTTCGTGCACAGAAAACGCCCCAGAGCCAGAACCTTCCTCGCCCTCCTGACGGGCGCCCTGCTCGCAGGGTCGAGCCTCAGCGCCGTACCCGCCGCCGCGCACCCCGATGAGCCGCACGCGGAAGAGAGCTTCCAGCAGGTGACGCTCGCGAAGGGCGCCGACGCGGTCGGCGAGCCCATGTCGCTCGCGGTCCTGCCCGACCGGCGGGTGCTGCACACCTCGCGTGACGGCACGCTGCGCATCACCGACGCCGGCGGCGACACCATGGTCTCCGGCACGCTGGATGTCTACAGCCATGACGAGGAGGGTCTCCAGGGCGTCGGGGTCGACCCCGACTTCGCCGAGAACCGGGCCATCTACCTCTTCTACGCGCCCAAGCTGGACACCCCGGCGGGCGACGCCCCCGAGAACGGCACGGCGGCGGACTTCGCCCCGTTCGACGGATACAACCGCCTCTCCCGGTTCACCCTGAACGAGGACGGCACGCTCAACAAGGCGAGCGAGAAGAAGGTCCTCGATGTCACCACCTCGCGCGGCACCTGCTGCCACGTGGGCGGCGACATAGCCTTCGACGCGGACGGCAATCTGTATCTGTCCACCGGCGACGACACCAACCCGTTCGCCTCCGACGGCTACACGCCGATCGACGAGCGGCCCGACCGCAACCCGGCGTTCGACGCCCAGCGCTCCTCCGGCAACACCAATGACCTGCGCGGCAAGGTGCTGCGCATCAAGGTCGCCGAGGACGGCTCGTACACCATCCCCGAGGGCAACCTCTTCGCCCCGGGCACCGAGAAGACCCGGCCCGAGATCTACGCCATGGGCTTCCGCAACCCCTTCCGTATCTCCGTCGACAAGAAGACGGGCATCGTCTACGTCGGTGACTACGGACCCGACGCCGGCGCCGCGTCCCCGACCCGCGGTCCGTCCGGCACGGTCGAATTCGCCCGGGTGACCGAGGCGGGCAACTTCGGATGGCCGTACTGCACGGGTGACAACGACCCGTTCATCGACTACGACTTCGCCACCAAGGCATCCGGCGCGGCCTTCGACTGCGCGGCGCCCAAGAACACGTCGCCGCACAACACGGGCCTCACCGACCTGCCGCCGGCCCAGCCCGCCTGGATCCCGTACGACGGGGGCAGCGTGCCCGAGTTCGGCACCGGCTCCGAGTCCCCGATGGCCGGACCGGTCTACCGCTACGACGCCGACCTCGACTCCCCGGTCAAGTTCCCCGAGGAGTACGACGGGGACTTCTTCGCCGGTGAGTTCGGCCGCCAGTGGATCAAGCGGATCGAGCAGGGCGAGGACGGCACCGTCAACAGCATCAACCCGTTCCCGTGGTCCGGCACCCAGCCCATGGACATGGAGTTCGGCCCCGACGGCGCGCTCTACGTACTCGACTACGGCCTGTCCTGGTTCGGCGGCGACGAGCACTCCGCGCTCTACCGCATCGAGAACTCGACGGGCGGCAAGTCGCCGATCGCCGAGGCTGCCGCCACCAAGACGTCGGGCAAGTCCCCGCTGAAGGTCACCTTCTCCTCCGCGGGCACCCAGGACCCCGACGGCGACGCCCTCACCTACGCGTGGGACTTCGGCGACGGCGGCACCTCGACCGAGGCCAACCCCTCGTACACGTACAAGAAGAACGGCACCTACACCGCGCGGCTCACCGTCACCGACCCGACCGAGCGCACCGCGAGCGCGTCCGTCCGGATCGTCGTCGGCAACACCGCGCCGAAGGTGACGCTCGAACTCCCCAATGACGGGCACCTCTTCAACTTCGGGGACACCGTCCCCTTCAAGGTGAAGGTCACCGACCCGGAGGACGGGCCGATCGACTGCTCCAAGGTCATCGTCCGTTACATCCTCGGCCATGACAGCCACGGCCACCCGATCACCTCGGCCAACGGCTGTGAGGGCACCATCACCGCGCCCGCCGACACCGAGCACGACCCCAACGCCAATATCTTCGGTGTGATCGACGCCGAGTACACCGACGGCGGAGGCGGCGGCCAGGCCGCGCTCACCACGCACGACCAGGCGCAGCTCCAGCCGCGCCACCGGCAGGCCGAGCACTTCAACGCCTCCTCCGGTATCAAGATCTACGACAAGGCACCGGCCAACGGCGGCAAGACCGTCGGAGACATCGACAACGGTGACTGGATCTCCTTCAAGCCGTACAACCTGACCGGGTCCAAGACGCTCACCGCCCGGATCTCCTCCGGCGGCGCCGGCGGATTCCTCGAGGTGCGCACCGGCTCGGCCACCGGCAACCTGCTCGGCTCCGCGCCGATCCCGGTCACCGGCGGCTGGGAGACCTTCCAGGACATCGACGTACCGCTGCGTTCCGTACCCAAGCAGACCACCGAGCTGTTCCTGGTCTTCAAGGGCGGCGCCGGCGCGCTGTTCGACCTGGACGACTTCGAGCTCTCCACGGCCGTACCGGGCAAGACCGAGAAGCGGGTCCTGGTCTTCTCCAAGACCGGCGGCTTCCGCCACGACTCGATCCCCGCGGGCATCGCCGCGCTCAAGGAGCTCGGCAAGACCACCGGGATCACCGTCGACGCCACCGAGGCGGCCGGCCAGTTCACCACCAACAACCTGGCCAGGTACGACGCGGTGGTCTTCCTCTCCACCACCGGTGATGTCCTCAACGCCGACCAGCAGAAGGCGTTCGAGAACTATGTCGCCACCGGCGGCGGCTACATGGGCGTGCACGCCGCGGCGGACACCGAGTACGACTGGTCCTTCTACGGCGGTCTGGTGGGGGCCTACTTCGACTCCCACCCGCAGATCCAGCCGGCCACCGTACGCGTCGAGGACCATGACCACCCGTCGACCGCCCACCTGGGCGACGAGTGGCAGCGCACCGACGAGTGGTACAACTACCGCACCAACCCCCGGGATCAGGCCCGCGTCCTCGCCACCCTGGACGAGACCACCTACCAGGGCGGCAACATGAAGGGCGACCACCCGATCGCCTGGTGCCAGACGTACGAGGGCGGCCGTGCCTTCTACACCGGCGGCGGCCACACCAAGGAGTCGTACGCGGACGACGCCTTCCGCCAGCACCTGCTCGGCGGACTGCGGTACGCGGCCGGCCAGGTGAAGGCGGACTGCAAGCCCAAGACGGGCTACCGGGATCTCTTCAACGGCAAGACCCTGGAGGGCTGGAAGCAGGCCGGACCGGGCAAGTTCAACGTCGTGGACGGTGAACTGCGCACGGAGGGCGGCATGGGTCTGCTGTGGTACCAGGCCAAGGAGCTGAAGTCCTACTCCCTGAAGCTGGACTGGAAGATGGACGGGGACGACAACTCCGGTGTCTTCGTGGGCTTCCCGGCCTCCGACGACCCGTGGTCCGCGGTCAACAAGGGGTACGAGATCCAGATCGACGCCACCGACTCCGCCGACCGCACCACCGGCTCCGTCTACGGCTTCAAGTCGGCCAACATCAAGGCCAGGGACCAGGTTCTGCGGCCCCCGGGCCAGTGGAACAACTACGAGATCAAGGTCCAGGGTGAGCGTCTGCAGATCTTCCTCAACGGCGTGAAGATCAACGACTTCACCAACACCGACCCGGAGCGCAGTCTCAAGGACGGCTACATCGGCCTGCAGAACCACGGCGCCGATGACCAGGTGTCCTTCCGTGACATCCAGCTCAAGGAGCTGCCCGCCGCCTAGAGACCTCTAGCAGCCAGAGGCCTCTGGGACGGGGCGGCCCGTCAGCCGGCGGCGGGCGGGGAGGCGCCGTACCCCCCGCCCGCCGTCCACCAACCAGCACACCACCGGCAGGGAGGCAGCCCCGTGACGACGACCAGTCCCGCGAAGACGACCAGCACCGAATCGACCGCAGTACGCACCGGAGTCTGGTTCGTCGGAGCACGCGGCTCCGTCGCCACGACGGCCGTCGCGGGATGCGCGGCGGTCACCGCCGGGCTCCACCCCGCGACGGGCATGGTCACCGAGACCGCGCCCTTCGCGGGCACGGGCCTCCCCGCGCTCTCCTCGCTCGTCTTCGGCGGACACGACACGGCGAGCTGCCCGCTGCCCAAACGCGCGGAGGCGCTGACCGCGGCGGGCGTTCTGCCGCACGGTCTGCCCACCGCGATCCACACCGAACTCGCCGCCGCCGACCGGGAGATACGGGCCGGCGGCCCCCAGCCGGGCGACACCAGGGGCGACGAGGAGATCATCGACTCCTTCGCCGACGACCTCCGGGAGTTCGCGCGCCGCACCGGCGTCGCCCGCACCGTCGTCATCAATGTCTCCTCCACCGAACCCCAGCCCGCCCCGGACGATCCACGGCTCCCCGCCAGCTCACTCTACGCGGCGGCCGCGATCCGGGCCGGCTGCTCGTATGTCAACTTCACGCCCTCCACCGGGCTGCGCACCGAAGCCCTCACGGCGGCCGCCGAGGCCGGCGGACTTCCCCACGCCGGCCGCGACGGCAAGACAGGCCAGACGCTGCTCCGTTCCGTGCTCGCCCCCATGTTCGTCCAGCGCGCCCTGACCGTACGGGCCTGGTCGGGTACGAACCTGCTGGGCGGCGGGGACGGAGCGGCGCTGGCCGACCCGGCAGCCGCGGCGGCCAAGAACGCGGGCAAGGAACGCGTACTGGCCGACACTCTCGGCACGGCCCCCGAGGGCGAGGTCCATATCGACGACGTCCCGGCGCTCGGCGACTGGAAGACCGCCTGGGACCACATCGCGTTCGACGGCTTCCTCGGCTCGCGGATGATCCTCCAGACCATCTGGCAGGGCTGCGACTCGGCGCTCGCCGCGCCGCTCGTACTCGACCTGGCCCGGCTGGTGGCCCGCGCGCACGAGGCCGGGCTGAGCGGGCCGCTGCCCGGACTCGGCTTCTACTTCAAGGACCCGGACGGCGGTCCCGCCGCGCTCGCCGAACAGTTCGACGAGCTGCTCGCCTTCGCCGACCGGCTGAAGGAGACCAGGTGAGCCTGCGCGGACGTATGCGGGCCTGGGCCGAACTGCTCCGTGTCTCGGCCCTGTTCACGGTCCCGGGCGACGCGCTGGCCGGGGCCGCGGCCCTCGGCGTACGCCCCAACCGCTCCACCGCGCTCGCCGCGGGCGCCTCGCTCTGCCTGTACGAGGCGGGGATGGCGCTCAACGACTGGGCGGACCGCGAGGAAGACGCGATCGACCGCCCGCACCGCCCCATCCCGTCGGGCCGGATCTCCCCACCGGCGGCCCTCGCGGCGGCCGGTGTTCTGACGGCCGCGGGCCTCGCCCTCGCCGCCCGCGCGGGCCGTCCGGCCCTGGCGGTGGGCACGGCCCTGGCGGCCACGGTCTGGTCGTACGATCTGCGCCTGAAGCACACGGCGGCGGGCCCGGCGGCGATGGGCGCGGCCAGGGCGCTGGATGTGCTGCTGGGCGCGACGGCGACGGTACGCGGGGGTGAGCGGGCGGCAGCGCGGGCCCGGGTGCCCGTGCACGCCTCGTCGTCCCCGACGCCCGGCGCTCCCGCGCACACGTCGTCCCGTACGGATGGCCGTGCGCCGATCGTGGGCGTGGGCGTGGGCGTGGGCGTGGGCGCCGGAGCTGGTGCCGGTGCCGTGCGTGCCGCCGGCCGCTGGGCCGGTCTCCGTACCGCACTGCCCTCGGCCGCTCTCGTCGGCGCGCACACCGTCGCCGTCACCACCGTCTCGCGCCGCGAGGCGCAGGGCGGTTCGACGGCCGCGCCGCTCGCCGCGCTCGTGGCCACCGGCGTGCTGGGCGCCGCGGCCGGAGGCGCGTCGCGCGGTGGTGTCCGGGACGCCCTGCGTCGGGCCACGAGCGCGGGGCCGCGGACAGGATCCGCCCCCGCCGGCCCCCAGGCCGGCCCCGCGCTCGCCGGGGCGCTCGCCCTCGTCTACGCGGGGACCGCCGGGCGGCCCCTGCTGCACGCCGCGCTCAACCCGTCGCCACCGCTCACCCAGCGCGCCGTCGGCGGCGGCATCCGGGCGATGATCCCGCTCCAGGCCGCGCTGGCCGCGCGCGGCGGGTCCGCCGGGGTCGCGCTCGGCGTCATGGGACTCGTACCGCTGGCCCGCTCGTTCGCACGGAAAGTGAGTCCCACATGAGTCTGCGCTTCGGATACGGCACCAACGGGCTCACCGATCTGCGCCTCGACGATGCCCTCGGACTGCTCGCCGATCTCGGGTACGACGGCGTCGGGCTGACCCTCGACCATATGCATCTCGACCCGCTGGCCCCCGATCTCACCGCCCGCACCCAGCGGGTCGCCCGGCGGCTGGCGGAGCTGGGCCTCGGGGTCACCGTCGAGACCGGCGCCCGCTACATACTCGACCCGCGCCGCAAGCATGGCCCCACACTGCTCGACCCGGACCCCGACGACCGCGCCGCCCGTACTCGCCTGCTGGTCACGGCCGTTCGGGTGGCCGCCGACCTCGGCGCGCACGCCGTCCACTGCTTCAGCGGGATCGTCCCGGGCCCCACCGACACCGACACCGCCTGGAAGCGGCTCGAAGAGGCGATGGGCCCGGTACTCGACGCGGCGGAGGCCGCCGACATCCCCCTCGCCGTCGAACCCGAACCCGGCCATCTCGTCTCGGACATCGCGGGGTTCCACCGGCTCAGACATCTGCTCGGCGACCCGGAACCACTCGGGCTCACCCTCGACATCGGCCACTGCCAGTGCCTGGAGTCCGCGTCGCCCGCCGACTGCGTACGGGACGCCGCGCCCTGGCTGCGGCATGTGCAGATCGAGGACATGCGGCGCGGTGTGCATGAGCATCTGCCGTTCGGGGACGGCGAGATCGACTTCCCGCCCGTGCTCGCCGCGCTGGCCGCGACCGGTTACGAGGGCCTGACCGTGGTGGAACTGCCCCGCCACTCCCACGCCGGGCCCGAACTGGCCCGCACCTCCCTGGACTTCCTGCGCGCCCAGGGGGTGTCCTGATGACTCCCACCCGCGAGGAACTTCTCCTCAGGCTCGACGCGCCCGCCAGGTCCTGGCTCGACGACGCCCTCGCCGAGGCCACCGCCGCCCATGACGCCGACAACGTTGCCGCCGCCCCCTGGGAGCTGCGCTTCGCCGCCGCCGGTCGGCACTGCGGCCCCGCCACGGACACCGTCGACGCCGTACGCACCCTGCTGCTCCAGGAAGCGGGCGCCGGGCTCGCCACCCTGACCCGGCTCTACCAGCGGGGCACCGCCGCCGAGCGGCGTGCCGTCCTGCTCGCCCTGCCCCACCGGGTCACGGGACCCGGCGCGCTGCCACTGGTCGAGGACGCGCTGCGGACCAATGACACCCGGCTGGTCGCCGCCGCCGTCGGCCCGTACGCCGCCGCCCATCTCGACCCCCACGCCTGGCGGCACGCCGTCCTCAAGTGCCTCTTCACCGGCGTGCCGGTCGACGCCGTCGCGGGCCTGGCCGCACGCGCCCACGGAGACACCGAACTGGCCAGGATGCTCGCCGACTTCGCGGCGGAGCGCACCGCCGCCGGCCGTCCCGTACCCGCGGACCTGCACCATGCGTTGACCCTGACCGGCGAGGAGTCCTGATGCGCATCTTCGACCCCCACATCCATATGACCTCCCGCACCACGGACGACTACCGGGCGATGTACGACTCCGGTGTCCGCGCCCTGGTCGAGCCGTCCTTCTGGCTCGGCCAGCCCCGCACCTCACCCGAGAGCTTCTTCGACTACTTCGACGCGCTGCTCGGCTGGGAGCCGTTCCGCGCCGCCCAGTACGGCATCGCCCACCACTGCACGCTGGCCCTCAACCCCAAGGAGGCGAACGACCCGCGCTGCACCCCCGTCCTCGACGAACTGCCGCGCTATCTGGTCAAGGACGGTGTCGTCGCCGTCGGCGAGATCGGCTACGACTCGATGACCCCGGCCGAGGACACCGCGCTGGCCGCCCAGTTGCAGCTCGCCGCCGATCACGGGCTGCCCGCGCTCGTCCACACCCCGCACCGGGACAAGCTGTCGGGGCTGCGCCGTACCATCGACGTCGTACGGGAATCCGCGCTCGCCCCGGACCGGGTGCTGCTCGACCATCTCAACGAGACGACCGTCAAGGACGCAGCTCAGAGCGGTAGTTGGCTGGGCTTCTCGATCTATCCGGACACCAAGATGGACGAGGCCCGGATGGTCGCCGTCCTCAAGGAGCACGGCACCGAGAAGGTACTCGTCAACTCGGCGGCGGACTGGGGCAACAGCGATCCGCTCAAGACCCGCAAGGTCGCCGACGCGATGCTCGCCGCCGGGTTCGGCGAGGACGATGTCGACCAGGTCCTGTGGCGCAACCCCGTCGCCTTCTACGGGCTCAGCGGCAGACTCCAGCTGGACGTCCCCGCGCCCGAGGCCCTGCACGAGGGCAACTCCATTCTGCGCGGAGGGGAGTGAGAGCATGCGCTTCCGCCACCCCGACGGCTCCACCGTCCACCTCTCGTACTGCACCAATGTCCACCCCGCCGAGAACCTTGACGGCGTACTCGCCCAACTGCGCGACCACTGCGAGCCGGTACGCAGACGCCTCGGCCGGGACCGCCTCGGCATCGGCCTCTGGCTCGCCAAGGACGCCGCCCAGGCCCTGATCAACGACCCGGCGGTGCTGCGCGGGCTCCGCGCGGAACTGGACCGGCGCGGTCTGGAGGTCGTCACACTCAACGGCTTCCCGTACGAGGGCTTCGGCGCCGAAGAGGTCAAGTACCGCGTGTACAAGCCGGACTGGACCGATCCCGAGCGGCTCGCCCACACCAGCGATCTGGCCCGGCTGCTGGCCGCGCTGCTGCCCGACGATGTCACCGAGGGCTCCGTCTCCACCCTCCCGCTCGGCTGGCGCACCCCCTGGGACGACGCCGCGGCCCGTACCGCTCAGCAGGCGCTGGCCTCGCTCTCCGAGCGACTGGACGCACTGGAGGAGCTGACCGGCAAGTCCATCAGGATCGCGCTGGAACCGGAGCCCGGCTGCACCGTCGAGACCACCGCCGACGCGATCGGCCCGCTCACCGCCATCGCCGGTGACCGCATCGGCATCTGTATCGACACCTGTCATCTCGCCACCTCCTTCGAGGACCCGGCCGGCGCGCTCGGCGCCCTGGAGGCCGCGCACATCGCCATCCCCAAGGCCCAGCTGTCCGCCGCCCTGCACGCCGAGCAGCCACATCTGCCGGAGGTACGGGAGGCGCTGGCCTCCTTCGCCGAGCCCCGCTTCCTGCACCAGACCCGTACCCGCACGGCCGCCGGGCTGCGCGGTACGGACGATCTGGACGAGGCGCTGGCCGGCGGTGTGCTGCCCGACAGTGCCCCCTGGCGCGCGCACTTCCATGTCCCGCTGCACGCGCCGCCCGCCCCGCCGCTCGCCTCCACCCTCCCGGTGCTCCGGGACACCCTGGCCCGGCTCGTCGGCGGACCGCATCCGCGCACCCGCCATCTGGAGGTCGAGACCTACACCTGGCAGGCGCTGCCGCAGGAGCTGCGCCCCCGTTCGCGCGGACAGCTCGCCGACGGGATCGCCGCCGAACTCACCCTGGCCCGAGACCTGTTGACCGACCTCGGTCTGAAGGAGCTGCCATGACCGAGACCCAGGCCGAGACGCCGGCCGAGACCCGGGACCCGAACCCGCTGCTGGTTCTCGATGTCGTCGGGCTCACGCCCCAGCTGCTCGCCCATATGCCGAACCTGCGCAAGCTGGCGGCGTCCGGCTCCCAGGCACCGCTCTCCACGGTGCTGCCCGCCGTCACCTGTAGCGCGCAGTCCACCTTCCTCACCGGGGCGCTCCCCGCCGAGCACGGCATCGTCGGCAACGGCTGGTACTTCCGCGAGCTGGGCGATGTGCTGCTCTGGCGCCAGCACAACGGCCTTGTCTCCGGCGACAAGCTCTGGGACGCCGCGCGCCGCGCGCACCCCGGCTATACGGTCGCCAACATCTGCTGGTGGTACGCGATGGGCGCGGACACCGACTACACGGTCACCCCGCGCCCCGTCTACTACGCGGACGGCCGCAAGGAACCCGACTGCTACACCCGTCCGCCCGCGCTGCACGACGAACTCACCGAGAAGCTCGGTACGTTCCCCCTCTTCCACTTCTGGGGACCCGGCGCCGATCTCGTCTCCTCGCAGTGGATCATCGACGCCACCCGTCATATCGTCACCACCCGGCGGCCCGATCTGGCGCTCTGCTATCTGCCGCATCTCGACTACGACCTCCAGCGCTACGGCCCCGACGATCCACGCTCGCACCGGGCGGCGACCGATCTCGACACCGCCATGGCCCCGCTGCTGGACGACGCCAGGGCGGAGGGCCGTACGGTCGTCGCGCTCTCCGAGTACGGCATCACGCGTGTCTCACGGCCTGTCGACATCAACCGGGCCCTGCGCAGGGCCGGGCTCCTTGAGGTGCACACCCAGGACGGCATGGAGTATCTCGACCCGATGGCCTCCCGGGCCTTCGCCGTCTCGGACCACCAGCTCGCCCATGTCTACGTACGCCGCCCCGAGGACCTTGACGCCACGCGCGAGGCGCTGAAGGATCTCCCCGGGATCGACGAACTCCTGGACGACGAGGGCAAGAAGGCACACGGCCTGGACCATCCACGCTCGGGTGAGCTGGTCGCCATCGCCGAGCCCGACGCGTGGTTCACGTACTACTACTGGCTCGACGACGACCGGGCCCCCGACTTCGCCCAGCTCGTCGAGATCCACCGCAAACCGGGTTATGACCCCGTCGAGCTGTTCATGGACCCTCACGATCCCTACGTGCGCCTCAAGGCGGCCAAGGCGATCGCCCGCAAGAAGCTCGGTATGCGCTACCGCCTCGCGGTCGTCCCGCTGGACGCCTCGCCCATCCGCGGCAGCCATGGCCGGCTGCCGAAGAGCGACGACGAAGGTCCGCTCATCCTGTGCTCCACCCCCCGCGCTGTCGGTGACCGGGTCGCGGCCACCGACGTCAAATCCCTTCTCCTCCAGCTTGCCGGACTGCACTGAACGAAGGAGTTCCGCAATGAGCCGCAAGAAGTCAGCCGACCCAGAGCTCGCCCAGAAGCTGAGCAGACGCAATATGCTCGGCGTCGCCGCGGGCGCGACCGCCGCCGCCGTCCTCGGCGCCTCGGCGACCCCCGCCGCCGCCCAGGGCAACGGTCACGGTCATGGACACGGCCATGGACACGGCCAGCCCGTCCTGCCCCCCGGCCGGCTCGGCATCCAGCTCTACTCACTGCGTGACAAGGTCTCCACGATCGGTTTCGCGAAGGTCTTCGAGGAGCTGGAGCGCTTCGGCTACGACGAGGTCGAGTTCGCCGGATACACCCAGGGATCCGCGGGCGCGATCACCCTGCCCCAGCTCAAGCGGCTGGCCAAGGACCATGGCCTCAAGGGCATCGGCAGCCATGTCAACTATTACGACGACAACAACCCCAACGCCTACAGCTTCGCCCAGAACCTCACCAAGGTCCTGGACGACGCCCAGGAGCTGGGTCTTGACCACATCGGTACGGCGTCGGGCCCCTGGCGCTACGGCTCGACCGTGGACGGCTGGAAGCGGGCCGCCGCGGACTTCAACACCTATGGCGCCGCGGCCAAGCGGCGTGGCATGAAGTTCTACCAGCACAACCACGCGGAGGAGTTCTCCTTCGCCAGCGACCAGCCCAACGTCCGGCTCTACGACGTACTGCTGGCCGAGACCGACCCCAGCCTGGTCTATCTGGAGATGGACATCTACTGGGCGTTCGCGGGGCAGTTCCGCTTCAGCAAGACCCCCGAGGGCAAGCCCGCGCCCTTCGACCCGCTGCGCTATGTGCTCAAGCAGCCGCACCGCTACCCGCTCTTCCATGTGAAGGACGGCGTCGAGGACATCGCGGCCCGCGACGGCTACCGCATGGTGGACGTCGGTGACGGTGACATCGACTACCAGCGCTTCATATCGGCGGTGAACAAGACCCGCGGCGGACGCCGTGACCACCACTGGCAGGTGGAGCACGACCAGCCGGTGGACTCCATCCTCTTCGCCAAGAAGTCGTCCGCGCATCTGCACTCCCTGCGCGAACGCCGTTAGTTCCTGAGGCACGTATGTCAGTGTGACGGCTGTCAGTGTGACGGCCCGGTGGTTGGACCACACGACGGCGGCCCTCCTCGCGGCTCGGTATGAGCCGCGAGGAGGGCCGCTTGTTCGCGAACGGTCACCCGCCTGCCGGTTGTGGCACGGGGGGAGCGCTGTTGTCCCGCGATTGACCGGGGTTGCGCAACAGCATGGCCATGGCCGCCGCTACCAGGGACAGTCCACCGGCGAGGATGTACGCGCCGTTGTAGCCCCAGGAGTGGACCGCCATCGCTCCGAGCCCGCCTCCGAACAGCCCGCTGATCAGCTTGCCGCTGTAGGCGAGACCGTAGTTGGTGGCGTTGTAGTTCTCACCGAAGTAGTCCGGTGTGAGCGCCGCGAACAGCGGGAAGAACGCCCCGCCGCCGAAGCCGGAGATGAAGGCGAACACCAGGAACAGGATCTCGTTCTTCGTGTTCCCCGCCCACAGGACGCCGAACTGTGCCAGTCCCAGCACCGTGATCACGAAGATCAGTGTGCTCTTGCGGCCCCAGAGGTCCGACAGCCAGCCGACGACTCCTCGCCCGACGCCGTTGACGACGGACAGCACACCGGCCGACGAGGCGGCGACGAGCGGTCCGAACCCGACGTCCTTGGCGAACGGCACCTGGAAGGAGATGCCGAAGATGGACACACCGGCGGTGATCACCAGCAGCACCCAGATCAGCGGGAGCATCCCCGTCCTGATGGCCTCCATGGGCCGGTACTGCTTGGCCGCCGGAGGGTTCTTGGCCAGGGTCTTCGCGTTCTTGCTGTTCGCCGCGATCTTCAGCGGGTCGATATCCGCCGGCCACCAGTTCTGCGGGGGGTCCCTGAAGAACAGGGCGCAGACGGCGACGATGACCAGGACATAGACCCCGATCAGGTCCAGCACCGTCCGGTAGTTCCCGAGGTTGAACGCGTAGTTGAAGATGAAGATGAACGGCACCGCGCCATAGGCGAATCCGCCGTTGACGAATCCCGTCTTTCCACCACGGCGTTCCGGGAACCACTTGCCCACCATATTGATGCAGGTGGCGTAGATGAGACCGGATCCGACACCGCCGAGCAGGCCGAATCCGAGGACCGCGGCCGACACGTTGTTGAAGTGCGAGATGGAGAGGAAGCCCACGAAGGAGAGAGCGGCGCCGATCAGTGTGGCGGCGCGCGCCGTCAGAATCCCCTTCTCCCGCAGCCAGCCTGCCGGGAAGGCGACACCCGCCTGGAAGAACACCCAGATGCTGAGGATCCAGAAGGTGTTGCTCTGGGACCAGCCATGCGCCGCGGAGAGGACACTCTCGGCCGAGCCGAAGGCGTACTCGAAGACGCTGATGGCCATCATGGCCGCCCATGGCAGGTACACCATGAACTTACGGGAGTGTCCGAGTATTTGTCGGTCGGTCTCGCCGATGCGGTAGACGCGGCCACGATCATCTGTGATTTCGCGGTAGCCCGCGTCGGCCGTGGCCGACGCGGACCTACCGGAAAGAGGTTCTGCTGACATTAAGCGATTTCACGGCCAATCGGGTTCGGGTTTGCTTCGATTTTCTTGCTGTTCGGCCTTCCTGGCGCCTTGAGGAACAGGGCCAGTACCGCTGAGGCGAGTCCGATGCTTCCGGCGATGATGAACGCGCCCTCGTAGTCCCAGGCGGCCACCACGACAGCTCCCATACCCGAACCGACCAGCCCGGAGATGAGCTTGGAGCTGTAGACCATGCCGTAGTTGGACGCGTTGTTGTTCTCTCCGAAGTAGTCCGCCGTCATCGCGGCGAACAGCGGGAAGATCGCGCCGCCACCGAAGCCGGAGACCATCGAGCAGAAGAGGAAGAACGGCATGCTGCCCATGGACCCGGAGACGAGCACACCGAACTGCGCGCTGCCCAGGACCAGGCAGACGAAGATCAGGGTGTTACGGCGTCCGTACCGGTCGGAGATCCAGCCGATGACACCGCGACCCGTGCCGTTCACGATCGCCTTGAGCGACATCGCGGTGGCCACGATCCCGCCCGCGAACCCCATGTCCTTGCCGAAGGGCACCTGGAACGCGATTCCGAAGATATTGATGCCGGCCGTGCAGAGCAGGCAGAACCACATCATCCACAGCACGGGTGTACGTGCCGCTTCCTTCGGTGTGTACTGCTTGACCGCCGGCGGGTTCTTCTCCAGCGCACGCCGGATCCTCGGGTCGTCCGACGTCTTCAGCGGGTCGACCTCGGCGGGCCACCAGTACTTCGGCGGGTCCTTGAAGAACCAGCCGGAGACCGCGACCACAGCACAGCAGATGACACCGACAATCACCAGAACCGTCTGGTAGTTGCTCAGGTCCATGTACGAGGTGAAGAGGAAGACGAAGGGCACCGAGCCGTAGGCGAAACCGCCGTTGACGAGGCCGGTCTTGCCTCCCTTGCGCTCCGGATACCACTTGCCGACCATATTCACACAGGTGGCATAGACCAGACCCGCGCCGATGCCGCTGAACATACCGAAGCCGATGTACGCCACGATCACATGCGGCGCGTAGGCCAGTGAGAGATAGCCGAGGAGCGTACCCAGCGCGCCGAGCATCATGGCGTACCGGGCGGGCAGCTTGCCGCTCTCACGGAGCTGCCCCGCGGGGAAGGCCACGGCCGCCTGGAAGAATATCCAGACGCCCATCAGCCAGAATATGTGCCCGCTGCTCCATAGATGGGCCTCGTGCAGAGTGTCCTCCGCCGAGGTGAACGCGTACTCCGACGAGCTGATGCCCATCATCCCGATCCACGGGAAGAGCACCATCGTCCATCGCGCACGGCCCATGATGTCCCGGTCGGACTCACCGATCCGGAACACACGGCCGTTGGCATCCGTCACCTCCTTGAAGGGGACGGTGCTGGAGAGTTGAGTGGTAGTCATGCGGTGTAGACACCCCTTGCATCGAAAGAACTGGCCAGCGCCCCCTGTCCGAACTTTCGTGCCACCCGACTTGGTCAGGTCATCGACTTCCTCCCAACGGGCTTAACACCACGTCTTTTTGATGGTGTGTCATGTACGTGTTCCGAGTGACGGTCAGCAGCCCCGTCGCTCGCGTCCACACGGCGGTGTCAGGTCCGGGGCGCAGCCCCAGGACCGGCCGGTGGAAGTCTGGTGGTTGTGTCACAGCAGCCCCGCCGCCCGCGCCCACGCGTACTTCGCGCCGAGCGCCGCGACCGGCTTCTCGGTGGTGTACGGATAGGCCACCACTCCGCGCTCGAAGAGGTACCGACAGGCCTCCTCCACCTCGATGTCGCCCGCGAGGGACGCCACCACCGGTTTGCGGATGCCCTTCGCCCGGAACTCCGCGACCACGCGGGCCGTTAGTTCTGCGAAGGCCATGGGAGGAGTGACGATCGTGTGCCAGTAGCCCAGCACCAGCGCGTGGATCCGCGGGTCCTCAAGGCCGAGCCTGATCGTCGCCTCGTACGTGGCCGGCGGCTCGCCCCCGGTGATGTCCACCGGATTGCCCGCCGCGCCGAAGGGAGGGATGAACGCGCGGAACGATGTGTCGAGGTCCGGCGGGATCTCCATCAGCGACATGCCGTTGTCGACGACGGCGTCGGAGAGCAGTACGCCCGAGCCGCCCGCGCCGGTGATGATGACGACGTTGTCGCCCAGCGGAGTGGGGAGCACGGGCAGCGCCCGCGCGTACTCCAGCATCTCGTTGAGGCCCGGCGCCCGGATGACGCCCGCCTGCCGCAGCACATCGTCGTAGACGGCGTCGTCACCCGCGAGCGCGCCGGTGTGCGAGCCCGCCGCCCTGGCGCCGGCCGCCGTACGCCCGGCCTTGAGGACCACGACCGGTTTCCTCGGTACGGTCGCGCGCGCCGCCGCCACGAAGGCCCGGCCGTCCTTCAGGTCCTCCAGATGCATGGCGACGCACTCGGTGTTCGGGTCCTCGCCGAACCAGGTCAGCAGATCGTCCTCGTCGAGGTCCGACTTGTTGCCGAGGCCGACGATCGCCGAGACACCCGTTCCCGTGCTCCTGGCGAAGCCGAGGATCGCCATCCCGATGCCGCCGGACTGCGAGGTCAGCGCCACGCCGCCGCGGACGTCGTACGGGGTGCAGAAGGTGGCGCAGAGGTCCTGCCAGGTGGAGTAGTAGCCGTAGATGTTCGGCCCCAGCAGCCGTACGCCGTACTCCTCGCCGATCTCCACGATCCGCGCCTGGAGTTCGTGCTCGCCGGTCTCGGCGAAGCCGGAGGGGATCAGCACGGCGTTCGGGATGCCCCGGCGGCCGACCTCTTCGAGGGCCGAGGGGACGGAGGCCGCGGGGATCGCGAAGACCGCCACATCGGGCTGGCCCGGAACGTCCATCACGCTCTTGTACGCCTTACGGCCGAGTATGTCATCGGCCTTGGGGTTCACCGGATGGATCTCTCCCGGGAATCCCCCGTCGATCAGGTTCCGCATGACCGAGTTGCCGATCTTGCCCGGCTCGCCGGAGGCCCCGATCACCGTCACCGAGGCGGGCTTCATCAGCCGCCGCATCGAGACGAGGATCTCCTCGCGGGTGTACGTACGGCGCCTGACCGGCTTCTCGGCGGCCAGCAGGATACGTACGTCCGCGGCCGTCACCCCGCTCGCCGAGGCGAACACCGGGTTGAGATCGATCTCCGCGATCTCCGGGAAGTCGGCCGCGAGCCGCGACACCTTCACCACCAAGTCGGCGAGCGCGTCCCGGTCGACGGCCGCGCCGCCGCGGGCGCCGCGCAGCACCTCCGCCGCGCGGATCCCGTCGAGCATCGACAGCGCGTCGTCCCTGGACGCCGGCGCGAGCCGGAACGTGACGTCCTTGAGGACCTCCACCAGGACACCGCCGAGACCGAAGGCCACGATCGGGCCGAAGGTCGGGTCGGTGACCGTACCGACGAGCACCTCGGTGCCGGCCGGCACCATCTGCTGCACCTGTACGCCGAGGATCCGCGCCTGCGGGTCGTACGCCCGCGCGTTGCTGACGATCCCGGTGAACGCCCCGCGCACCTCCGCGGTCGAGCGCAGGCCCGTCATGACGCCGCCCGCCTCCGTCTTGTGCGTGATCTGCGGCGAGACGATCTTCAGCGCGACCGGGAATCCGATCCGGTCGGCGAGGGCCACCGCCTCGTCGGCGCACTCGGCGAGGCCCTCCGCCGGGGTGGGGATGGCGTACGCGTCGGTGACGCTCTTGCCCTCGGGCGCGGTCAGGGCCGTACGTCCCTCGGCCAGTGCGGCGTCCAGGACAGCGCGTACGGCCTTCTGACGCTCCTCAGTGATGTCCACCGCTAGATGACTCCGTTCGTTTTGAGCAGTCGCAGTTCCTCGTCGTCGAGACCGAGTTCGCCGACGTAGACCTCCGCGTTGTGCTCACCGAGCAGAGGTGAGGTGACCACGTCAACAGGAGAGTCGGAGAGCTTCAGCGGGCTGCCGACCGTGGTGAACGTGCCGCGCTGAGGATGCGGGACCTCGACGACCATCTCGTTGGCCGCCAGGGAGTCGTCCTCGATGATCTCCTTGGTGGAGAGGATCGGGCCGCACGGGATGTTGTGCGCGTTGAGCTTCTCCAGCACCTCCCACTTGGGAAGCGTGCTCGTCCACTCCTCGATGAGCTGGAACATCTTGCCGAGCTTGGGCAGCCGGGCCTCCGGGGTCGCCCAGTCGGGGTCGTCGGCCAGCTCGGGCCGCCCCATCAGCTCGGTGACCGGCCGCCAGCCGACCGGCTGGACGATCACATACACATAGTCGTTGGGGCCGCCCGGCGCGCATCTGACGGCCCATCCGGGCTGTCCGCCGCCGCTCGCGTTGCCGCTGCGCGGTACGTCGTCGCCGAAGTCCTCGTTGGGGTACTCGGCGAGCGGTCCGCGCGCCAGCCGCTGCTGGTCGCGGAGCTTGACCCGGCAGAGGTTGAGGACGGCGTGCTGCATCGCGACATTGACGCGCTGGCCGCGACCGGTGTGCTCACGCTGGAAGAGCGCGGCGAGTATGCCGGCGACGGCGTGGATGCCGGTGCCCGAGTCGCCTATCTGCGCGCCGGTGGCGAGCGGGGGCCCGTCCTCGAAGCCGGTGGTGGTCATCGAGCCGCCCATGGCCTGCGCGACGACCTCGTACGCCTTGAAGTTGGTGTACGGGCCCTCGCCGAAGCCCTTGATGGAGGCGTAGACGATCCGCGGGTTGATCTCCTGGATGCGCTCCCAGGTGAAACCCATGCGGTCCACGGCGCCGGGGCCGAAGTTCTCCACCATGACATCGGAGCGGCGGATCAGCTCGGTGAGGATCTCCTTGCCGCGCTCGGTCTTGGTGTTGAGGGTGATGGACCGCTTGTTGCAGTTGAGCATCGTGAAGTACAGCGAGTCGACATCGGGGATGTCGCGCAGCTGCTTGCGCGTGATGTCGCCGGTCGGAGCCTCCAGCTTCAGCACGTCCGCGCCGAGCCAGCCGAGCAACTGGGTCGCGGAGGGGCCGGACTGAACATGCGTCATGTCCAGGACCCGTACGCCGGAGAGTGCCTTGCCCGACGCGGTCGTCCTGGGGGTCTCAAGAGCCTGAGTCATGGAGGGACTCCTCTACTTGTACCTGGTGTGGTCCGTGGGTACGGGGGCGTGCGTTTCGCTCGCTTCTGTCCGGCATGAGGAGGCCCCTGTCCCTTCGCATACGGGAGGGCGCTCGCCCTCGCGGTACATTGCATACAGTCGACGAATACTGTATGAAGCTTGTTATCCCGCATCCTGCGGATGGTGTCCAGGGGGCGTGCGGCACTTTCGTCAAAAAGGGAGCCGGCATGGATCTGTACGAGCACCAAGCGAGGGAACTCCTCACGGACCATGGCATCGCGGTGCCTGAGGCCGAAGTGGTGGAGCTGGCGAGGGAGGCCCGATTCGCCGCCGAGCGGCTCGGTGGCCGGGTGGTCGTCAAGGCACAGGTGAAGACCGGAGGCCGGGGCAAGGCGGGCGGAGTGAAGCTCGCGACCGACCCGGCCGCAGCGGAACTGACCGCCCGTCAGATGCTCGGAATGGATATCAAGGGCCACACGGTCAGGAAGGTGATGCTGGCCCAACCAGTGCATATTGCATCTGAGTTCTATGTGTCCTACGTCCTCGACCGGGCCGCGGGCACCTTCCTCGCGATCGCCTCGGCCGAGGGCGGCATGGACATCGAAGAGCTCGCGGCGAGCCGCCCCGAGGCGGTGGCGAGGGTCCCCGTCGACCCCGCGGAAGGGGTCACGGAAGCGAAGGCGGCGGAGATCGCGAGGGCCGCTCAGCTGCCCCCCGAGACCGTCCCCGTACTCCGGGCGCTCTGGCGGGTGGTGGTCCGGGAGGATGCCCTTCTGGTCGAAGTCAACCCATTGGTCCGTACCGAAGAAGGGCTGATTCTCGCCCTCGACGGAAAAATAACCCTTGACGACAACGCGCGCTTCCGGCAAGAGCGTTGGGGTGACCGTGAGAGCGACGAGCACGGTGACCCGCTGGAAGCCCTGGCGTCGGCCAAGGGGCTCAACTACGTCAAGCTCGACGGCGAGGTCGGCATCATCGGCAACGGCGCGGGCCTCGTCATGTCCACCCTCGATGTGGTCGCCGGCTGCGGCGCCCGCCCCGCCAACTTCCTCGACATCGGGGGAGGGGCGTCCGCCCAGGTGATGGCGGACGGCCTGACGGTCATCCTCTCCGACCCGGCGGTCAAGTCCGTGTTCGTGAACGTCTTCGGCGGCATCACGGCCTGCGACGCCGTCGCCGAGGGCATCGTCCAGGCCCTGGAATCCGTGCGGTTGACCAAGCCGCTCGTGGTGCGCCTCGACGGCAACAACGCGGCCCGTGGCCGAGCGATCCTCGCGGACCGCGCGCACCCACTCGTGGAGCAGGTCAACACCATGGACGGAGCGGCCCGGCAGGCCGCCGTCCTGGCGAACGTCGGATAGCGATCGGATTTGCGGGATACGCGGGATAAGGAGAGCGACAGACCATGGCGATCTTCCTGACCAAGGAGAGCAAGGTCCTCGTCCAGGGCATGACCGGCGGCGAGGGCATGAAACACACCCGGCGGATGCTCGCCGCCGGGACCGACATCGTCGGCGGTGTGAACCCGCGCAAGGCGGGCCGTACCGTCGACTTCGACGACCGGGCCGTACCCGTCTTCGGCTCGGTGAGCGAGGGCATGGCGGCGACGGGCGCGGACGTCACCGTCGTCTTCGTACCGCCACCGTTCGCCAAGGCCGCGGTCATCGAGGCCGCGGACGCGCGCATCGGGCTCGCGGTCGTGATCACCGAGGGCATCCCCGTCCATGACGCCGTCGCCTTCCAGGCGTACGCCAAGAAGCGGGGCACCCGGATCGTCGGCCCCAACTGTCCCGGACTGATCAGCCCCGGGCAGTCCAACGCGGGCATCATCCCGGCGGACATCGCCGCCAAGCCCGGCCGGATCGGACTCGTCTCCAAATCCGGCACCCTGACCTACCAGCTCATGTACGAGCTGCGGGAAACCGGCTTCTCCTCCGCCGTCGGCATCGGCGGCGATCCCGTCGTGGGCACCACTCATATCGACTGCCTCGCCGCCTTCGAGGACGACCCGGACACAGAACTGATCGTTCTCATCGGGGAGATCGGCGGCGACGCGGAGGAACGCGCGGCGGCCTACATAGCCGAGCGCGTCACCAAGCCGGTCATCGGTTACATCGCCGGATTCACCGCGCCGGAAGGCAAGACGATGGGACACGCCGGCGCGATCGTCTCCGGCTCCTCCGGTACAGCGGAGGCGAAGAAGAAGGCCCTGGAGGCGGTCGGCGTGCGGGTCGGCTCAACCCCCTCGGAGACCGCGCGACTGGTACTCGACCGCCTCGCGACGTCACGTGACGTCGCTCATAATTGAAGGGAGTGTGTGCCTCCCCCCATCCGGATCACGGTTCACTACGGACGAGAGCCGAGCCATGCAACTCCCGCCACGCTAGAGCGGAGACCCTCAATGGCACCCACCCTCACCACTTCCCCACTCATACTCAAGCCGGGCACGGCCTGGTCGGACGCATGGGACCGCTGCCTCACGGTGGCGCCCGAGGCGTTCCAGGACGACCGTGTGCGCAACCTCTGGGCCGCGTCCTGGAAGTCAGACGGCCGCGCCGTGCCCGCGACCAGCCCGGTCGACGGCAGTCCCATCGCCGGCCCGCCCCGGCTCGACTCCGAAACCGCCCAGCGGGCTGTGCGCGCCTGCCTGGACACACACCGCGCCTGGCGCGATGTCCCACTGTCCGAGCGCAAGGCACGCGTCACGGCCACGCTCGACGCGCTCACCGAACACCGTGAACTGCTCGCCCTCCTGCTCGTCTGGGAGATCGGCAAGCCGTGGCGGCTCGCCCAGGCCGACGTCGACCGGGCGATCGACGGCGTGCGCTGGTACGTCGACGGCATCGAACCGATGCTGGCGGACCGGACCCCGCTGGCGGGCCCCGTCTCCAACATCGCCAGCTGGAACTACCCGATGTCCGTCCTGATCCACGCGATGCTGGTGCAGGCACTGGCCGGCAACGCGGTGATCGCCAAGGCGCCGACCGACGGGGGAGTGGCCTGTCTGACCCTGGCCTGCGCGCTCGCCGTCCGCGAGGGCGTCCCCCTCACGCTGGTCAGCGGCAGCGGCGGCGAACTCTCCGAGGCGCTCGTGCGCGCGCCCGAGATCGGCTGCGTCTCCTTCGTCGGAGGCCGCGACACCGGCGCCAGAATCGCCACAGCAGTCGCTGACCTGGGCAAACGGCATATCCTCGAACAGGAGGGCCTGAACACCTGGGGTATCTGGAACTTCAGCGACTGGTCCTCATTGACCGCGGTCATCCCCAAACTCTTCGACTACGGCAAGCAGCGCTGCACCGCGTATCCACGCTTCGTGGTCCAGCGCTCGCTCTTCGCCGACTTCCTGGCCGCCTATCTCCCCGCCGTACGCTCCATCCGCCTGGGCCATCCCCTCGCGGTCGAGCGGCCCGGCGACCCGCTGCCGGAACTGGACTTCGGACCGCTCATCAACGCGGCCAAGGCCAAGGAACTGAACGACCAGGTGTCCGAGGCGATCAGCCGCGGCGCCGTCCCGCTGCACCAGGGAGTACTGGAAGAGGGACTGTTCCTGCCCGGCCAGGACACCAGCGCCTATCTCCCGCCCGTCACCCTGCTCAACCCGCCCCCGTCCTCCCCGCTGCACCACGCGGAACCCTTCGGCCCGGTCGACACGATCGTCCTGGTCGATACGGAGGCGGAACTGCTGGCCGCGATGAACGCCTCGAACGGAGCCCTCGTCGCGACCCTCTCCACCGACGACCCGGCCACCTACGCCCGGCTCTCCCCGCAGATCCGCGCCTTCAAGACCGGCCACGGCAAACCCCGCTCCCGCGGGGACCGGGACGAGCTGTTCGGCGGCTTCGGCCACTCCTGGCGCGGCGCGTTCGTCGGCGGTGAACTCCTCGTACGAGCGGTGACGGACGGCCCCACGGGCGAGCGCCCGCCGGGCAACTTCCCGGACTACCACCTGATGCCATAACCCCTACCGTGCCGAGCGCTCCCCATCCCCCCGGGGGGAGCGCTCGGCACCCCCTTCAGCCCGCCATGACGTTCGGTCCCCGCCCCGCGACGCTCTGTACCGGCCACCCCGCACGAGGCGTCGGGAACGTCGAAGCGCGACCGGCCATGGACCCCTGACCACCGGATATACGGGTGAGAGCCACCTCGAACCCCTGGTATCGTTGTCTCTGTCGCCGCGGCCACACACCGCGGTTCGACCACTCGTCCGGGTGGCGGAATGGCAGACGCGCTAGCTTGAGGTGCTAGTGCCCTTTATCGGGCGTGGGGGTTCAAGTCCCCCCTCGGACACCAGTAATACCGATAACCAGTAGAGACCCCAGTTGATCTGGGGTCTTTCTGTTTCTCGCGCGCTCGTCGAGGGCGAGGCCATCGCCGCGATCGCCAACGGTCCCGAACTCGCCCGCACCGCAGCCGACTTGGGCATCGGCTTCGGCGTTGACGCGGTCTTCGGCGCCTCCTCGTCGGAGGCCGTGCTGTCCTGGGCCGGGCACGGCATCCTTGGCCCCGGCGGCGACTGGTACCGCCGCCCGGGCTGTAGGGGTCAGGAGACGACCCGCGCGAGGAAGCCGCGGATATGGCCGGTGATCTCCTCCAGATGGCTTTCCAGGGCGAAGTGCCCGGACTCGACGAGATGGATCTCCGCGTCGGGCAGGTCGCGCTGGAAGGCGCGGGCGCCGTCCGGGCCGAAGATCTCGTCGTTGGCCCCCCACACGGCCAGCAGCGGCACCTGGCTGTCGCGGAAGTACTGCTGTAGCTGGGGGTAGAGAGCGACATTGGTCGGATAGTCGCGGAACAGCGCGAGCTGGATGGCGTCATTGCCCGCCCGGTTGAGCAGCGACTGGTCGACGGTCCAGCCGTCCGGGCTGACGAGGCTCGGATCCGCGACCCCGTTCAGGTACTGCCAGCGGGTCAGTTCGAGGGTCAGGGCGGCGCGGAGAGGGGCTTCGTTCTTGGGCGTCGGGTTCTCGGCGTAGGCGAACAGCCTGTCCCAGAACGCCTTGACGAACCCGTCGGTGTAGGCGTTGCCGTTCTGCGTGATGATCGCGGTGATGCTCCGGGGGGACCGCGTCGCGAGCCGCCAGGCGATCGGCGCCCCGTAGTCGTGCACATAGACCGCGAACCGCTCGACACCCAGCCGCTCCAGCAGAGCGGCGGTCACGTCGGTGAGGGAGTCGAAGGTGTAGTCGAACTCGTCGACCGTCGGCATGGCCGACTGGCCGTATCCGATCATGTCGGGCGCGATGACGCGGTAGCTGTCGGCGAGAGCCGGAATCAGGTTCCGGAACATGTGTGAGCTGGTCGGGAAGCCGTGCAGCAGTACGAGCGCCGGCGCCTGCGGGTCTCCGGCCTCCCGGTAGAAGACATCCATGCCGTTGACGGTGGCGGTGCGGTGATGCACAACGCTGCTCATGCCAACCTCCAAGATTGCTTTGAACGGTTAGTTACAGTGCAGCACGTGACATCTAACTCGTCAAGTCAGCTTTAATGGTTAGGTGTGCCGACGGGTGACGGTGAGGGTCGGTGTGAGGGTGGGGTAACCTGTCAACAGTGGAAAACAGGTTAGGGGCGGGGTGTGGTGATCGACAGGACTCAAGAAGACACACTGCTGGCACTGCTCAACACGACCCCCGTGGTCGAGGGCACGACACACGACGCCCTCGGCACACCCTCGGCGGGCCGCGCATGGGCGCGTGACCACGGGGGGAGTGGGTCGAGCGATGAACTCGGCTGCCTCATCGCCGTACGCGACGCACTTCAGGACGTGGTGAGAGGCGAGCGCGAGCCGGCGTGCCTGGGCGCATTCCTTGAGGGCGTCAGCAGCGTTCCCGACCTCTCGGACGGCAAGCTCGAATGGTCCCTTCGGGCACCCGAGGCGCGTCGTCTGGCGGTTGAGACCGTACTGACCTGGGCCGGCCTCCAGCAGGCCAGGCCGGGACGGCTCAGGCCGTGCGCGAACACGGAGTGCCAACGCTTCCTTCTCGATCGCAGCAAGCCCAACAGCGCCCGGTGGTGCTCCATGGCCGAGTGCGGCAACCGGATGAAGGCCCGGCGCCACTATCAGCGCGTCAAGGAAGCCCAGAACCCCTAGAAAAGGGTCCGGCCGGCCCGGAGCCGGCTCACAGGTCGAGAATCACGTCCGTGGCGGGGATGCTGCAGCACGGCAGAGCTTCACCCGAGGCGGGATCCTCCAGGGGCTGCGTTGTGTACTGGACCTGGCCGGTGAGCAGGGGGGTGGCGCAGGTGTGGCACACCCCGGTACGGCAGGACCAGCGGGTGGGGATGTCGCACGCCTCCGCCAGCTCCAGCAGCGTTCCGTACCGGTCCGACCAGCGGGTGGACAGTCCGCTGCGGGCGAAGGTGACGGAGGGCCCCGTGCCCAGGGGGCCGGGCGGCTGGTGGGGGCGTCCGGTCACACGATCCGTGACGCCCGGGTTGATGGCCGTCAGCGCGCCGAAGACCTCGGTGTGGATGTGCGAACCGCTCAGCCCCGCCAACTGGAGAGCGGACGTCACGTCCGACATGAAGCCCGTCGGCCCGCACAGGTAGGCGTGCGCGTCGCCGGGGATGCCCAGTTCCCGGATGTTTTCGCTGGTCATGCGACCGTGGGTGACGTAGGGTCCCTCGGCGACCTGGAGGTCCGGGGCGGTGTAGTAGAGGAAGGCGCGGGCGTTGGGCAGCCGCGCGAGCAGGTGCCGGGACTCCTCCGCGAAGGCGTGCTGCCCGGGTTCCCGTGCGGTGTGCACCCACCACACGGCACGGGAGCTGTGCTCACCGGCCAGCGCGTACAGCATCGCCAGTACGGGGGTGACACCGATTCCCGCCGAGAACAGCGCCACGGGCGTGTGCTCCCCGGTCAGCACGAACGCCCCGCGTGGGGCGGCCGCCTCGATGATATCGCCCCTCTTCAGACGCGTGTGGAGGTAGGTGCTGACTTCGCCGTGTTCCTCGCGTTTGACACTGATCCGGTACTCGGCGGCGCCGGGAGCGGAGGACAGCGAATACGAACGCACCGGACGCTGCCCGCCCTCTCCGGGAATCCGCACACTCAGATACTGGCCGGGCATGGCTGCCGGCAGTGGCCCGGAGTCCGGGGACCGCAGATAGAACGAGGCGACCACCGGGGTCTCGGTGGCGACCCGGCTCACGCGCAGCCGCTTGAAGCCCTTCCACCCCGGCGCGGCGGGCGCGGGGCCGGGCGGCTGGTCGAGCCGGCGGCTCATGTCCTCGAAGGACTGCCGCCAGCCGGGGCTGAGCGCCTCGATGCTCAGGGCGGCACGCAGCTTGGCCGGATCGGCCCCCGGGAGATAGAGGAGGGCGTCGATGTCGGCGACGGTCAGCGACCCCTTGCCGGTACGGGTCCGTGTGATCCGGTCTCCCGCGCGGACCCGGCCCTCGGTGATGACACGGAGGTAGAAGCCGGGGCGGTGGTGGGCGACCAGCAGGGAGGCCATGCGCGGTTCGTTCAGCCGCATGCCGACCCGGTAACAGGTCACACGCGGCTGGGTCACCTCGAACTCGGCTTCACCGATGCGGTACCGGTCGCCGACGCACACCTCGTCGTCCGCCAGCCCGTCCACGGTGAAGTTCTCCCCGAACCGGCCGAATTCGAGATCGTCGCGCTCCAGAACCTCGCGCCAGTACGCGTACGACTGCGTCTGGTAGACGAGGACCGCCCGCTGCTCCCCGCCATGGCCCTGAAGGTCGCCCTGGCCGTCTCCGTCGATGTTGAGGCGGCGCACCATCCGGGGGCCGTCGACGGGATACTTCCACGCTCCCGTGTGTACGGTTCTGCCCTGCCAGGGCACGTCCTTCGGCAGTCCCACATTGACTGACAGCAGGGTCGCCATCGCATCCTCCCAGCGCGGCGCCGCCGCACACCAGGTCCGCCCGCCGCCACGACAGGCAGAGAAGCCCACCAAAAGGTACAAAGGTTATGTGAGCAAGAACGCCGAACACTCCCGCGACATGGAGGAATGGGCCGACCGGATCCGGAAGGTCTCCACGGCGCACGACCCGAAGGCCGCCCGCAAGCTGGCCGACGACATCTACCGTGCCGCGCAGGAGGACCTTGACGCCGAGCGTGCCCGGGCCGAACTCGAACGCGAGGAATAGCCGGCCCCCGACCCCTGGCCGCCAGTGACACGCGGGGAACGGCCCTGCGCCGCTCACACGAGCGGCTGCCCTCCGTCGACCGCCAGGCTGACACCGGTCATGAAGGTGTTGGTCAGGGCGAACAGCACGGCCTGGGCGATGTCCTCGGGTGTGCCGATCCTGCGTGCGGGGTTGGTCGCGGACTTCGTCTCCAGGAAGGCGTCCTTCTTCTCGCCCAGCCCGTCCCACGCACCGGTGTCGACGGTTCCCGGGGAGATGGCGTTCACCCGCAGTGGGGCGAGTTCCACGGCCAGTGAACGGATCACCACGTTCACCGAGCCGTTGGTCGCCGCCACCCCGAGATATCCGGGATCCGGCTCAAGAGCGGCCACCCCCGAGAACAGTACGAACGATCCTGTCCTCGGCATCTTCGGCGCGAAGTGCTTGGCCAGCATGATCGGGCCCACGACCTTCGTGTGGAAGGACAGCAGGATCGCCTCCGGCGTCAGGTCGCGGACGGCGCCGCGTGCCCTGGCCGATGCCGTGGACACCACGTGGTGGACGCCGCCCACCTCGTCCGCGAGCGCCGCGATCGAGGTCTCGTCCGTCATGTCGACGCTCTTCACGGAGACGCCGGTGTCCTTGTACGCGGTCGCGAGCGCATCCCGGTTGCGACCCGCGGCGATCACACGGGCCCCCTCGGCCGCGGCGGAGTCGACAATCGCCCGCGCGATGCCGCTCCCGCGTCCGACCACAAGGACCGTCTCGCCCTGCAAGGAATCCGCCACCAGGTGCTCCTTCGATTGGTCCGCGCGACAGTAGAGCCTCCTGCCCATACGCGGGGATTACGGGGATTCGGGACATGTGAGTACCGGAGGATCAAAACACACTGCGCGAACGATCCCCGGGCGGCAGGCCCGCCGAAAAGTCCCCGGGGCCGAATTGACGGGCATTCTGCCGCCGTCCCACGCGGACGGGTTGGACATTCGTTCGCTCACCGCGCATGAGCAGTTCTTCGGCTACGGCACGGTCCTCGCTCCACACGGAAATCGCGGCGCCTGATCGCTTGTCATCCCGCGAATGGCTCGCCTACGGTCCTGCCCCAGGGATTCCCCCCACACCCCCCACCCCCCACAACCCCCCACCGGTCGGGCCGAATTGGTCGCGAATTCACCTTCGGCCGGGTCGGCCAACACCACCGGAGCGCCTTGATGAGACCACTGTCCAGAGCCGTCACCGGAGCGGCCATGGCCGCCCTGCTCTTCTTCCTTGTCGGCACTCCCAGCCCGGCGGCGGCCGGGGTCACGGAATCGACGTCCGTCGTGTTCGACCCGGGCCCCGAGAACCGCTGCTTCGGCGTGGTGCGTGAGCCGGAGAGCATCCCGGCGGCCACCACAGAGGATTTCCATGACACCTCGGGCTGCGGCCCCGTGGACGACCGCCAGCGGGTCGACGACCGGTGCTTCAGCCGTTTTCCCTATACGGGCGCGGCTGGAAAGGCGTGTCCTGCCTGGGACTTCGTCACCTACAACTGGACCCGGGAGCAGTTCCGGAAATACCCGGGCTACGACACCCAGGTCTGGGGGAGCACCGGTTCACCACTGACCCTGACGATGCAGAACAATGCGACGGGGACGACCGGTTGCGAGTTGCGTGAGGTCGCGTTCTCCTACCACTACCCGTCGAGTTCGCTGCGCCGGAAGGCCGACGGTTCCACCTATCACTTCTCGGACGGGCGGCTCAAGGTCTCCTACGACGCCTACGCGGAGCAGACGGGAGGCTTCTCCTGCGAGGAGCAGCGGGCGATCCTGACGACGGATCTGATCTACTGGGTCAACGGCAAGCTGAATGTCATCTCGGTGGTTCACTTCAATCCCGGGGGGTTCATGGAACCTCCGAACGGTGACGGCGTGATGTGGACGAATAACTGTGCCAATGGCTGCCGCCTCACCGTGCCCGGCCAGCAGATCACGGCGAAGGCCACCACCCGGGTAACCGTCGACTTCACCGAACTGGCGAGAAAGTATGCCGCGTATCTCGGTGGCGACGGCATTCCCGCGAGCTCCCAGATCGAGGCGGCCCAGATGGTCAACAGCGGCAAGGGGACCGATCTCAAGACCCAGGTCTCCAACGCCTCGGTGACGCTCGAACCTCTCGCGCTGACTCCCTGAACGCCGTCCGGCCCGTCCCCACCACCGAGGACGGGCCGGCTGTCCTACGAGGCGTGCAGGGCCAGCGTCGGGGACATCCTCGACGCGCGGACCGCCGGATAGAGCCCGGCGATCGTACCGATGACCAGCGTCGCTCCGAAGCCGCCCGCCATCGCCCAGGGCGGAATCGTCCAGGGCATCCCGGTGGCGCCGACGTAGATGTACGTGGCCAGTGCCCCGAGGGCGACGCCGGCCAGCCCGCCCAGCCCGGAGAGCATGAGCGATTCGGTGACGAACTGGATCCGGATCTGGCCGCGGGTGGATCCGAAGGACCGTCTCAGACCGATCTCGTGTTTCCGTTCCAGTACGGAGATGATCATGGTGTTGGCGATGCCGACCCCGCCGACCAGCAGCGCGACCCCGCCGAGCCCGAGCAGCAGACTGGAGAAGGCTCCCTCGGAGGCGGTCTTCGCCTGGAGCGCGGCCGACGGGTCGGAGACCATCACCTCATGAGGCGCCTGCGGGTTGACCGTCCGCGCCAGCAACTCCCGTACCCGCGCGACCTCGTCGTCGGCCGACCGTTCGTAGAGCGATGTCGGATGGCCGTCGAATCCGAGGCGCTTCCGTGCCGCCTCCCAGCCCACCAGCGCGGAGCTGTCGATCTCGGGCGCGAGCGGCAGCGGTTGAAGGACACCGAGGACCGTGTAGTACTCCTCGCCCAGCCAGATCCGCTGACCGGCCTCGGTGATGCCCAGCCGCCTGGCCGCGGAGTGTCCGAGGACGACGGAGGGATAGGAACCGGTGGCGCCGTTGAGCCAGGTGCCCGTGGCCATGGCGCCGCGCAGTGTGTTCTTGAGGTTCTCCGTGGCGGCGTTGACCTGGATGCCGCCGGTCCGTTCCTTGGGGATGTGCTCGGAGCGGTAGACCTTGACATCGCCGACGCCGCCGGTCGCGGCGACCTGCTCCACACCGTCGATCCGGCCGACCATCCGCGGTGAACTCTTCGGGAGCTTCACCTCCTTGTCCGCGAAGAACGACTGGCCCGGTGTGACCACCAGCATGTTGGTACCGAGCCGGTCCAGGTCCCGCATGAGTTTGGCCTTGCTGGACGCGGAGATACCGACCACGGCGATCATCGTCGCGATCCCGATGGCGATACCGAGCGCCGACAGGACGACCCGCACGGGCCGGCCGCGCAGCCCCGCGGAACCGACCTGTGCGATGTCCCGGAGACCGAGCCTGGCGGGGACGAGCCTTCGGCCGCGGCGGCTCGTCATCGCGCACCTGCCGGAATGTCCCGCGAGGTGTCCTCGACGACCTGTCCGTCGCGGATACGGACCTGGCGCGGCAGCGCGTCGGCGAGTTCGCGGTCGTGGGTGATGACGGCGATCGTCGCGCCGTCCGCGTTGAGTTCGCGCAGCAGCTCCACAACGGCCTCTCCGGACGCGGAGTCCAGTGCCCCGGTGGGCTCGTCGGCCAGCAGCAGCTCCGGTTCCCCTGCCACCGCCCGCGCGATGGCCACACGCTGCTGCTGCCCTCCGGAGAGGGCGCCCGGCCGGTGGTTCATACGGTCCGCCAGCCCCACGCGTTCCAGCGCCGTCGCCGCACGGCGACGTCGCTCGGAGGAGGACAGCCCGGTGTACCGCAGCCCTTCGGTGACATTGCCCAGTGCGGTGGCGCCCGGGACCAGATGGAACGCCTGGAAGACGAAGCCGATATGGCGGGCTCGCAGGGCGGACAGCTGCCGGTCGCGGAGCCGCCCCACGTCATGGCCCGCGATGCCGACCGTACCGGCGGTGGGCCGGTCGAGTGTGCCCAGAATATGCAGGAGCGTGGACTTGCCCGAACCGGACGGCCCGACGATGGCGAGCAGTTCCCCGGCCCGGACACGCAGATCGACACCTCCCAGGGCCGTCACACCGCCCGGATACTCCTTGGTCACACCACACAGCTCGGCGACGGTCTCGGCGGACCGCGCACGGGAGATCGCGGCGGTCATGCCGGGACCCCCACCTTCATGCCCGCGCGCAGGTCCCCGCCCGACACCTCGACCCGGCCGTCGGCGAAGAGCCCCAGCCTCACCCGCACGTCCCGCGCGGTGTCACCCTCCACCACACGGACGCCGAAACCACCGCCGTCCACGGCAAGCAGCGCTTCCACCGGTACGGACAGCACATCCTCGCGCCGCTCGCCGGTCAGCCGCACGGTGACCGGTGCCTTGTCGACTCCGGAGACCTTCTCCGGCTCGTCGAACTCCACCGTGACCTTGATCACCGCCTCCTTGTCCGGTGACTGCTCGTCCGTCCGCGCCGTACGTCCGATGGAGCTGATCCGGCCTTCGGCGCCGGCCCCGCCGGGCAGTTCGACCGTGACGGCGTCGCCGGCCTTGATCTTGTCGGCCTTCGCCACCGACAGGTCGAACTGCACGACCCGCTCGGAGCTTGTCGTCGTCAGCACCGCCATGCCTGGTGTGACGCGGGCGCCCACCGACGTGTCCGCGTTCTGTACGCGGACGGCACCGGGCGCGAAGGCGATCTGGTCCGGCCCGATCCTTCCGGTCCGCTCCAGGCCCTTGCTCTTCTGCCAGGCCTTGACACCGCGCTCGGTGCCCTGGGTGAACTCGTCGTCCGCCGCGAGACCTGACCCGAAGCCGAGCGCGATCAGGTTCTCCTTGAGCCGGCGTACGTCCTCCCCCTCGTCGCCCCGGGCGAGAACGCGGTAGGCGGGGGTCTGGCCGTACATCAGGAACACGGGGGAGCCGTCGACCTCGTACAGCGTGCCGTTCCGCTCGATGGTTCCGCCGCCCGACGGCAGCCAGGTGAGCACTCCCTGCCCACCGGCCGTGATCTCGCGCTCGGCCGAGAACCCGAGTGTGCCCTTGGCCGTGTCGGTGGTGACGAGATCGCCCTTGGTGACGTCGGCGGTGGCGGTGGGTACGGAGGTGCTGTCCGCCGACGGCGCAGAGCCGGATTCGGCCGGTACGGTGACGGCCACCGCTCCCCCCACCGCGACGAGCGCCGCCGCACCGAGGGTGAGCAGAAGCTTCTTGTGTTTCATACGGAGTGCCTTTCACTCGCCGATCGGGAGCGTCAGCCGGTCTTCGCCGCACAGACCTTGTCGGCGGCGGCGAACGCGTCCTTGTCGCCGTCCGGGACTTGCTGGAGCTTGGCCGAACCGCCCTCGAACTCCGGATCCGGGTATTCGAGGCCCTCGTCCCGCATGCACTCGGCGTAGGCGAGCATCTTGTCCTTCTGCGCCTGGGTGAAGCCGCCGCCGTTCGGACCGCCGCCGCCCACTTCGCAGTCCTTCATGGCCTGGGCGAACTCGTCCTGCGACAGCTTCCCGGGCTGGATCGCCGCCATCTCGCCCGGCTTCCCGGGCTCCGTGACCTCGGCGCCCTTCTCGCGCAGACAGTCGTTGGCCTTCGCCCGTTTGTCGGCGGGCGAGCTCTGGCCGCCGGTACCGCCGCCCGACGAGCTCTGGCCGCCGGAGTCGCCCGAGCATCCGGTGAGGAACAGTGTGAGCGCCGTTATCGCGCATGCCACGGCCGGCTTGATCTTCTTCGTCCGCATGATCGGTCTCCGCGTTTCGGTGTGCTGAAGTGTGCTGACGTGTGCCGAGGAGACCTTCGCGGCAGTGTGTGTTTCATCGCTTTCACCGAACCCGTAACAGTGGTGAAAGGTGTTCCTCCGGTACACAGGTATCCATGCGCGTGCTTGTTGTGGAGGACGAGGAATTCCTCGCCGAGATGATCGCCGACGGGCTGCGTCGAAACGCCCTCGCCGTCGATGTGGCCGGTGACGGCCTGGCGGCGATGCGGCGGCTGACCTTCGGCGCGTACGACGTGATCGTCCTGGACCGCGACCTCCCAGGACTGCCCGGCGACGAGGTCTGCCGGCGGATCGTCGAGCGCGGGCTCCTCACCCGCGTCCTGATGCTGACCGCGTTCGGGACGGTCCATGACCGTGTCGAGGGCCTGGGCCTGGGAGCGGACGACTATCTGGCCAAGCCCTTCGCGTACGAGGAACTGCTGGCCCGCGTGCTGGCTCTGGGCCGCCGCGCCAACCCCATGCTGCCGCCCGTGATCAGACGCGCGGGCATCGTCCTGGACACCTCCGCCCGCCAGGCGCGGCGCGACGGCCGGCCGCTGCGGTTGTCCCTGAAGGAGTTCGCCGTGCTGGAAACACTCCTGCGGGCGTGCGGGAGTGTGGTCAGCAGTGACGATCTCGTCGAGCAGGTGTGGGAAGAGGGGATCAGCTACCGCACGAACGCGGTACGGGTCACACTCAGCCGGCTCCGGACGAAGCTCGGTGTGCCCGATGTGATCGAGACCGTGCCGGGCGCCGGGTACCGCATCGCCGCGGAGGACGACCGGTGACCGGGCACGGTCGCCCGTACCGCCGGCTCGGCCGGAGGGCGGGGCGCTTCCCGGTGCCGACGCTGGGAAGCGAACGCGCCCGCCTCACCGCGTTGTGCACCCTGATGCTGCTTCTGGTCGGCGGCGCCCTCATCGCGCTGATCTATGTGCTGCTGGGGCAGGGGCTGTACTCCAGCATCGGTGGAGCGGTGAAGAGGCTCCCGGCCACAGCGGTCGAGGTCTCGCCCGGCCCCCGACAGGGCTCGGGAGAGTCCACCGCCGACCTGACGCCCCTCCCCGGGACGACTCCGGGGGCGAGCTCCGACGAGACCCACGACGGCCGCCGGATCGAGCGGTCCATGGTCCTGGCCGGCGAGGCCCAATCCACCAGGTTCATCGACGACATACGGTCCGCCGCCCTCAACGACCTGGTCGTCGTCTCCCTGATCGCCCTCGTCGCGTTCGCCGCGGCGGCGGTCGCCGTCGCCTGGTGGATGGCCGGCCGTGTGCTGCGTCCGGTACGTCATGTCACCGAGACCGCTCGGCTTCTCTCCGGCACGAACCTCCATGAACGCATCGCCCTGCGCGCGCCCCCGGGCGAGCTGAAGGTACTCGCCGACACCTTCGACGAGATGCTCGACCGCATACAGCAACTGGTCCACGCGCAGCAGAGATTCGCCGCCAACGCCGCACACGAACTGCGCACCCCGGTGGCACTCCAGCGGGCCGCCGCCGAGATCGGTCTGGCGGACAACCCGGATCCCCAGCGGGTGGCCCGGATCCGTACCAAGCTCATCAAGACATCCGAACAGCAGGGCCATCTGATCGAGGGGCTGCTGCTCCTCGCCACGTCCGAGCAGGGCATGCGCCGCCGCGAACCGGTCGATCTGCGCGAGGTCGCGCGTGCCGTGGCCCTCGCCGCCGGCCCCGAGGCGGCCGATCGCGACGTGACACCGCACCTCGATCTCCAGCCCCTGCGGACCACCGGCGACCCCGTCCTGCTCGAACGGCTGACACACAACCTGGTGAGCAACGCGATCCGGCACAACCACCCGGGCGGCAGCGTCAGCGTCCGCACCGGCGCCGGCCGCCTGGAAGTGAGCAACACCGGACCGGTCATCCCCACGGGGACCGTCCCGCTGCTCTTCGAGCCGTTCCGGCGTATCGAGGAACGCCGGCACGCCCCGGGCGACGGTGTCGGCCTCGGTCTCTCCATCGTCGCCGCCATCGCCCGTGCCCATGGCGCCACCGCCGTCGCGACGGCCAACGCGGCGGGCGGCCTCACCATCCGGGTGCGTTTCACCGCCGCCGAGCCGCCCGGCCAGGGACATGGACGTCATGGACGGGGGACGGTCCAGTGAGGGCAGTCAGCTGCCTCATCGGACCGTCGTCCCCCGCGCCGTCAGTCTGCCCGGTACGACGTGCCGCCGCATCCGGACACCGCACGGTGTTCCTCCGGCCGGTCGAGCTGTCCGGCCCCGGACACGGGGGTGGCTGATGGATGTACGCGGCCGGACAGCACCTCAAGCGAACCCCGAACCTCCCGGATACGCATGTCGGGAGGGGCCGCTGCCCGACGCCCCGACCGCCGGTCGACCGGACGGGCACGCCCCGGGCGGACGCTCACCGGTGCGTGGCCGGCAGGGCCCGCATCGCCTGGTCGGCCATCTTCTCCTCGCCCAGCGCGTTGGGGTGCACCGGATTGAGCTGATCGAAGAAGAACACCGGTTCCACCCACCGGGTTCCCCGGGGCTGACAGGCGTCATGGCCGTCGGAGGCGCCGGCCATGTCGGCGTACGTCGTCCCTGTCTCGTTCGCGGCCTGCTCCAGGATCTCGTTCATATGGCCCTGCATGCCGCGCAGATACGGCACATCGCCCTCGGAGATAGGCATCTTCGCGAAGCATGAGCGGTCGGCCTTCGCCGGCAGCAGCCAGGGGTAACCCACCACGACCACGCGCGCGTTCGGCGCCTTCTCCTTGACCTTCTGGAGGGCGGTTCTGACGGCTGGGTAGGTCTTCTCCTCGATCAGCCGGTCGAAATGGTCTCCCCAGGTGTCGCGGCAGGGGCTGCCCTTGCCCCCGGAGAGCACCCCGGCCGCGCCACAGGCGAGGACCGCTCCGGCGAAGACGGAGCTGTCGTTGCCGCCGATGCTGACCGTCACCAGGTCCGTGTCCTCGGTGACCGCGTCGAGTTGAGGGGCGACACCGGGGTACTGGGACGTCTCGAAGTGCCGGGTCTCGGCGCCACCACAGGTCACGTCGGTCAGCTTCGCGTCCGTCGCGTCGGCGATGACCCGTGGATAGTTCTTCGCGGAGCCCAGACAGAGGAGCGGCGCCGGGACGGCGAAGGGCAGTACGCCCGACCCGGCCGCGTAACTGTCGCCGAGCGCCACATAGTTGAGGGGCGAGGTGTTCTCCGCGGCCTGCGCCGGCGCCGCCGATCCGATGAGGGAGATCGTGACGGCCATGGCCGCCAGGCCGTACCCGGCTGAACGTAGGGACATGTCGTTCTCCTTTGAACAGGACACGATCCTGGGCAACGGCCCCCAGAACGAGGGCCGTTGGTGCGCGCCGACTCGGGGCGGAGCCTGGAAGTTACCGACGGGTTCGAACCGGGTCAAGACATCGAACCGGATCGGCGCCCTCCACGCACCCGCACGCGCACCCGCACCCGAACGCGCTCGTCCGGCGCGCCGACCGTCATGCGACGGGCGCCCCGCCGACCGTCCGGAAGAACCGCCGTACGTCGCCGACCAGCAGGTCCGGCTGCTCCATGGCCGCGAAGTGCCCGCCCCTGTCGTACTCCGTCCACTGCACGATGGTGTTCGTCCGGTCCGCGACATGCCGCAGCGGGATGAAGTTCTCCCGCGCGAAGTCGGCCAGCGCGGTCGGCGCCGTCGACGGCTCGGGCGGTGTGCCCCAGTAATCGGCGTGCGCCCGCTCGTAGTAGATACGGGCCGACGAGCCGGCCGTGCCGGTCAGCCAGTACAGCATCACGTTCGTGAGCATCTGGTCGCGGTCGACGGCATCCTCCGGGCGCTCCCGGGAGTCGGTCCACTCCTTGAACTTCTCCACGATCCAGGCCAGTTGACCCACCGGCGAGTCGGTCAGGCCGTACGCCAGCGTCTGCGGCCGGGTGGACTGGATGTCGGCGTATCCCTGCCGGTCCCGACTCCACTCCTGGGCGCGTTCCCAGGAGGCGAGCGTGCGCTCGCGCTCCTGCGGGGGCAGCGCGTCCAGTTCGTCCGCGCCGGGCTTGTGGGCCGCCGCCGCGTTCGGCAGCAGGTTCAGATGGACGCCGATGACCAGATCGGGCCGGGTCCGGCCGATCTCCCGGGAAACGGCCGCCCCCCAGTCGCCGCCCTGCACCCCGTACCGCTCGTAGCCGAGGCGCCGCATCAGCTCGGTGAAGGCGGCGGCCACCCGCCGGAACTCCCAGCCCGTCTCCCTCGTCGGGCCGGACAGCCCGAACCCGGGGAGGCTCGGCAGCACCAGATGGAACGCTTCCGAGGGGTCGCCGCCATGCGCGCGCGGATCGGTGAGCGGACCGACGACCCGGGCGAATTCGACGATCGAGCCCGGCCAGCCGTGGGTCATCAGCAGCGGGGTCGCGTCCGGTTCCGGGGAGCGGACATGGGCGAAGTGGATGTTCGCGCCGTCGATGGTCGTGGTGAACTGCGGCCAGGTGTTCAGCCCGGCTTCCGCGGCCCGCCAGTCGTACTCGTGCCGCCAGTAACGCGTGAGTTCCTTGAGGTAGCCGAGGGGGACGCCGTAGGCCCACCCCACCCCCGGCAGTTCGTCGGGCCAGCGGGTGCGATCCAGGCGATCCCACAGATCGTCCAGTTCGCTCTGGGGGATGTCGAGATGGAAGGGGCGGATGGAATCAGGTGCCGATGTCGTCATGGACGCGCATGCTATGTCCGGCCGTCCACCACCCTGACGACGGCGCCCCGGTGTGGGAGTCGCCCCCTCCTCAGAGATTCTCCGGCCGCCGGTACGTGCGGCCTCCCCGGCGTGGCAGCGCGCCGGGGGAGTCGTCCGGGCCGGCGAGGGTCTCCAGCGCGAGATAGAGGTCCGCACGGACGGTCGCGGACGACAGGTCCACATCCAGCAGCCGGCCGATCTCCTCCAGCCACCGCCGGAGCGTCGTACGGTGCAGACCCAACTCCTCGGCGGCCGGGGCGACGCTGCCGAGATGGCCGAACCAGACACGCAGGGCGATCCGTTGCGGTGTGTCGAGCGGTTCGGTCAGTTCCGTGGCCCAACGGCGCGCCGACGCGGCGTCCACGAGTTCCGTGGGGAGCGCGGCGGGCGGGCCCGCGTCGGCGGGCCCGGCCGACTCCGTGGGCCCGGCGGCCGGGGCGCGCAGCGCCAAGGAGAGCCGCGCCAGGGCGAGTGGGGTGTCCAGACCGCCCAGCCGCTCGCCCGCCGTCCGCAGCCGTGAGCGCGTGGTGCCTCGGGAGACCCCCAGCATCTGTGCCGTGGCCCCGACCGACCCGGTACGCAGCCAGCCTTCCAGCGCCTGGCGCTGCGGCCGTGTGAGCGGCCCCAGCAGGGACGACGCCCATGCGGCGAGCCGGTCGGGCGGGATGATCCGCAGCAGGGCACGGTCGCCGAGCCCGGCCGCCGGGACCAGCCAGCGGCCCACCGCGGCCCCCGCGCGTGCCTGCCCCGCCTCGGTGAAGGCCGCGGCCAGCAGGTCGAGCGGCACGGGGTCCGCGACCCCGCCGAGCAGCCCGTGCCGCTCCGCCGAGCGGGCGATGAGCCGCAGGACGCGTCCGTCGTCCCGCGCGGCGTCATGGAGGGCCACGACGACCAGTTCACCGTCCAGGAGGGAGATGAGCGTGGCCGCGCCCAGACCCCCTCCGGTCGATCTTCGCGGGCCGGCGAAGATCGACCGGACAGGTGCCCGGACAGGACCCGGCCGGGCACCGGTGGGCAGCAGTGCGCGCCACACCGCCTGGTACACGGCCTGCGGATCCGCGCCGCCGGAGAGCCGGTAGACGGTGGCGTGCGAGGGCAGACCGCCGACGACCTCCGCCACGAGACGGGTTTCGCCCCGCAGCAGCAGGCGTGTCAGCACGGCGTGCAGCCGCATCTCCGCGCTCGTGAGCTCTTCGGCGCGGCGGGCACGTACTTCCAGCAGCCCGGCCGTGGTCCGGGTCACCAGCTCGGCCCGGCGGGCGGAGACGTCCGGGCCCGCGTGGACCACGAGCGCGGCGCCCACCACCTGCCGGACCGTCGTATCGCCGTCGCCCTCGCCGTCGCTGTCCCCGGACCGCGCCGCCGTGTACTTGGCCCCTGCCGCGGCGCTGGTCCCCGCCGCGGCCGCGTGCTCCGGCGAGCTGTAGACGGCACCCGCGGTCGGGTCGACCAGGACGGCCCATCCCGAGACGGCGGCGGCGGTCTCCGCGATCAGCGAGGCGCCCGAGCGGGCCGCCGCCTCGATCAGCCGGCGCGCCACCAGCCCGTCACTGTCCATCCGTACAGCTTCGGCGAGAGGCGGTACGCGCGCACGCGCTGGACGCGGTCGGGGGAAGTGGCCGGCGGGAGTGGTCAGGGGAGTGTTCAGAGGGAGGGGGACTGGTCAGGGGATACGGGCGACGCCTCCCCAGCCGCCCCGCTCGGCGACCGACGTGGTGGTGGCGTCGGGGTGCCAGTGGGGCCAGGACACCACCCCCGGCTCGACCACCTCCAGCCCGTCGAAGAACCTCACGATCTGCTCGGGTGTGCGGAGGATGTACGGGATGGCCCCGGACGCGTTGTACGCGTCCTGGGCCGCCGCGTGTCCCTCGTCCGAGGCCGCCGCGTGGCTCAGGGCCAGATAGCTGCCGGACGGCAGCCGCTCCACGAGCCGCTTGACCAGGGCGAGGGCCTCGTCGAAGTCGACGATGTGGCCGAGCACGTCCGAGATGACCAGCGCGATCGGCCGTGACATGTCGAGAGTCCCCGCCGCACCCTCGAGCACCGCGTCCGTGTCCCGCATGTCCGCCTCGATATAGGCGGTCGCGCCCTCGGCGGTCGAGGTGAGCAGCGCGTGGACGTGCAGCAGGACCAGCGGATCGTGATCCACGTACACGATGCGCGCGGTGGGGGCGATGCGCTGCGCGACCTCGTGCGTGTTGTTCACGGTCGGCAGCCCGGCGCCCAGATCGAGGAACTGCGTCATCCCCGCCTCCGCCGCGAGATAGGTGACGGAGCGCCGCAGAAAGCCGCGCGACTCCCGCGCGAACGCCTCGATCAGGGGATAGGCCTCTCGGTAGGCGTCCCCGGCCTCCTGGTCGGCCGAGAAATGATCCTTGCCGCCCAGCCAGTAGTTCCAGATGCGCGCGGAGTGCGGAACGGAGGTGTCGATACGACGCGGAGTCTCATCCGGCACGGTGGATCCTTTCGGTCACTGGTCAGAAACGGGTGGTCAGGTCATCGGGTGCGGAGCACTCGGGTCGGCCTCGGACACGGGGCACGGGTACGGCAGCGGCGTGGACGGATGCGGGGCGGCGGCGCACGCCTGGTCGATGAGTGTCCGGTACGCCGTCACGGTCCGTGTGTCACTCCAGACGTCGGCCGGTCCGACAGGGCTGTCCCGGACCACATGGTCAGGGATCTCGGGCACATCCACCCGGTACAGCGTCAGCGCGGCCACGCCGCTGAGCGGATGCGGTGGATCGGTCAGCCGCGCCACCTGAAGGATGACGTCCGGGCGGTCGGCGGCCTCACGCAGCGCGGCGAGTTGCTCCTCCATGATGCCCCCGTCGCCCACGCGCGTACGCAGCGCCGCTTCCGTCATCAGGGACCAGATCCGTGCCCCCCGCTCCGCCAGCCGGGCCCGGCGCTCGGTCAGCAGTTCGACGCGTCTGGCGCGATCGGCCGGTGAACGGTCCGTCCCGAGCATGTCCTCCACCGCCCTGGCGTACGCGGGGGTGCGCAGCAGAGGGGGCACCAGCGCCGGATGCCAGACACGGACCATGCGGGCCGCGGATTCCACGTTCATCAGGTCGAGGTCCCACGGGTCCATCACGTCCCGCCAGGGGTGCCACCACCCCGGCAGATTGGCGGTGGCCAGCTCGCTGAGGAACTGCCGGATCTCCTCCTGACCGGCCCCGTAACGCTCAAGCAGGGTGCGGACCTGGCCCGCGTCGAGCGCCGTCTCGGCCCGTTCGATCCTCATGACCGTCGTCCGGTGCGCGCCCAGTGACGCCGCCGCCTGGGTCACGGACAGACCGGCGCCCACGCGCAGCGACAGAAGCCGGGCGGCCAGGACCGCGTGGTGCACCGTGGGGCCGGACCTCGGTCTCATGATCTGCCCCCTTTCCGCCGCTCCCACATCCCGCGGGATGTGCTCCAGGGTCCCGTATGCGACACCGTGCGCACCTTGCCCGCCGTGCACACTCCGCACGTTGCATATCGGGCACGGTGCTCCGACAGTGATGAGTATGTCCCCATCTGCCCCAGCCGCATCCTCCGGGAGCGGACCGATCGAAACCCCGGGCGGGCCGTGTGCCGCAGTGAGCGGCGTCCGGCTCCTCGGCGCCGTCCCCGCCCGGGGGACCGCGTGGGTCGCGCGCCAGACATCACGGGACGACCGGTCCTCACGCGGTGGGTCCTCGCCGGACGCTCAGGCCGCCCGGAACACCCGCCGGATCTCCCTGAGCCTCGACCGCAGCGACGACTCGTGCCGGCGCGCCCGGCAGTGGGCCCGCGCCGCGCTGGCCGACTGGTCGCATGCCGACCGCGACGACATCGTCGATGACACTCTGCTGGTCGTGTCGGAGCTCGTCGCCAACGCCGTACTGCACGCCTGTGGCCCCATCCGCGCTCATCTGGAACGCCGTCCTGACGGCAGCGTTCATATCGCAGTGGACGACGGGGGGCCGGCCGAGAGCAGCCGTCCGCATGAGCTGGCCGGTGATCACGGCAGGGGCCTCGACGTCATCTCCGCGCTGGCCGCCGACCACGGGCGGACCACCGCGCTTCCCTGCCCGTACCGCGCCCGTTCCTGGGCCACCCTCACCACGGGCCACCGCTGATCCTCCTCGACAGGAGCCACCCATGTCCGCTCTGTCACACCGTTCCGGTGCTGGTGCGAGCCTCCCCGGCCCCGCCCATGCCATCGACCCCGCCCGCGTCACCTGCCGCCCGGTCCGTACCGCCGGTTCCGCCACCGCCCGGCTGGCCGTCACCGTCAACGAGACCCGTCGGCTCGTGATCGAGGACCCGGGACTCCTGATGCACCGTGCGTGGCAGATCGCGCGGAGCGACCCCGAGGCGGCGGCGGAGCTGGGCTACGGGGAGCCGTACATCATGGACGAGAGACAGGCGTTCACTCTCGTGCTCGCGGAGCGCGGCGGCGCCGAACTGGGTGAGTGCGCGGAACAGATGGGCCTGCGCGTCGTATCCACCGTCACGGTGGCGACCTGCACCGATTCGGACAGCCTCGTCTATGAGGACGAACGGGTATTCGAGCAGAGCTGACCCGGCGGAGAGTGACGTCTGTGCGCCGACGGTGCGTGTCATGGCGGGAGCGGACGACGGGCGTTGTCTGATGGCTGTTGTGGCGCGCAGCGAGAAGATCCGGGGTCGGTCGGTGGCATGTCTCCGGATCCTCGGCGTCGCTGTCGTCTATTTCGCGGGCGCGTGCGTCGGCAGGATGGAGGGCGTGGTACGGGTCGAGGGCGCGAACGTCTCACCCCTCTGGCCGTCCACCGGCATCGCCCTGACCTGTCTGTTCCTGATGGGCGTCGGGGTCTGGCCGGGGATCACGCTGGGCGTCTTCCTCCACCTCGTCACGCTCGACCCGTTGACCGCAGTCACCCCCGGGGTCCTGGCGGGCGCCACCCTCGCACCGCTCTGCTCCTATCTGCTGCTGCGCCGGGTGGGCTTCCGTGTCGAGCTGGACCGGCTGCGGGACGGGATGGCACTGGTGTTCCTGGGCGCCCTGGCCGGGATGTCGATCAGCGCGACGCTGGGTACGAGCATGCTGGTGCTCAACGGCAAGCTCCCGGTGGGCTTCTGGCCGACCTGGCTGGCATGGTGGGCGGGCGACGCCATGGGGGTTCTGCTGGTCACGCCCCTCCTGCTGCTGATCCCCCGTATGCGGTCGCCCCTGCGGACCGACCGCTGGGTCGAGGGGACGGCCGTGGTGCTCGCCGCCCTCGTCATCACCCCGCTGGCCATCACGAACTCCCTCACCCTGATCTTCCTGTTCTTCCCCGTACTCATCTGGGCGGCGCTGCGCTTCCAGCTCGCCGGGAGCGCTCCGTACGCGCTGTTCGTCTCCGTCATGGTGATCCTGGAGGCGAACAGAAGCCGGGGGGCCTTCGCCCACCACAGCCTCACGGAACGGCTGGTCAGCCTTCAGGTGCTCAACGGGACGGTGGCACTGACCTCGCTGCTGGTGGCGGCGGTCGTCACCGAGCAGAAGAACACCCGGATGCGGATCGAGCAGGCGTGCGTAGCGCTGGCGGAGGTGGTGGAGCGGCTCGCGCCGGCGGAGATGGCGAGGCTGAGGCCGCTGGAGAGGGAACCGGAGGGGGAGGAGGAGAGCGGATGACCGACCGTCAGGGACCAGGGCCGTCCGGCACCCCGAGGCTGGAGGGCATGATGACCGGGCTCGGACTGGCGTCCCTGCGCTGGCTGTCCGTCCGCCGGTAGAACCGGCGCGACGGGGAAAGCCGTCGGATAGTGGTGCAGTGCGACGTACGTGACGCGGCGCACGGACGTACGCGACGGCGGGAGGGAAGCGATGACGCCGCCTGCCGCACCGGAGCCGGGGACCATCACCACGGCCGTACCCGCACGGCTCGACCGGCTGCCCTGGTCGCGCTGGCACTGGATGATCGTGGTCGGTCTCGGCACGGTCTGGATCCTCGACGGCCTCGAAGTGACGATCGTCGGCAATGTCGCCGGGCGTCTGTCCGAGCCGGGCAGCGGTCTGGCGATCACATCGGCACAGGTCACGGGCGTCGCCGCCGCCCTGTATGTGGCGGGCGCGTGCACGGGCGCGCTGTTTTTCGGGCGGCTCACCGACCGCTACGGCCGCAAGAAGCTGTTCATGGTGACCCTCGCGGTCTATCTCGGCGCGACCGCGATGACCGCGCTGTCCTTCGACGCCTGGTGGTTCTTCCTCTTCCGCTTCCTCACCGGATTCGGCATCGGCGGCGAGTACGCGGCCATCAACTCGGCCATCGACGAGCTGATCCCGTCCGCCTACCGGGGACGTGTCGACCTGATCATCAACGGCAGCTACTGGCTGGGGGCCGTGGGTGGTTCGCTGCTGTCCATCGTGATGCTGAACACCGAGCTCCTTCCGGAGAACCTGGGGTGGCGCCTCGCCTTCGGGCTCGGCTTCGTCCTCGGTCTGGTCATCCTTCTCGTACGACGGCACGTACCGGAAAGCCCCCGCTGGCAGCTCATCCACGGGTACGGCGACGAGGCGGAGAAGCTGGTCGATTCCGTCGAACGGAGCATCGAGGCGGAGAAACACGGGAAACTCCCACCGCCGGCCGGCGAGATCACGATGCGTGAGCGCGAGAGCGTCGGCTTCGGCCTGATCGCCAGGACGGTCTTCCGGCGGTACCCCAAGCGGGCGGTCCTGAGCCTGTCGCTGTTCATCGGGCAGGCGTTCCTGTACAACGCGATCACCTTCGGCTTCGGCGCGATCCTGACCACCTTCTTCGACGTCGGGACGGGACACACGGGCTACTACTTCGCGGTCATCGCCGCCGGCAACTTCGTCGGTCCGCTGCTGCTCGGCAAGCTCTTCGACACGGTCGGCCGCCGGATCATGATCTCCGGCACCTATCTGCTGTCGGGCGTCCTGCTCTTCGTCACCGCGTGGCTCTTCGACCGCGGTTCACTGACGGCGACGACCCTCACCGCCTGCTGGTGCGTGGTGCTCTTCTTCGCGTCGGCGGGCGCGAGCAGCGCCTATCTCACCGTCTCCGAGATCTTCCCGATGGAGACCCGCGCCATGGCGATCGCGTTCTTCTACGCGCTCGGTACGGCGGCGGGCGGCATCAGCGGCCCGCTGGTCTTCGCTGAGCTCACGGCGTCGGGGGTGGTCGGGGACACGGCGCTCGCCTTCCGGATCGGCGCCGGACTCATGTGCGCCGCGGGGCTGGTGGCGGCGTTCCTCGCGGTACGGGCCGAGGGCCGGGCGCTGGAGGACATCGCCGAGCCCCTGTCGACGGTGAGATGACCGGGTGGGCGCGGCGGGGCCGGGCGCGTGAGGCAGGTCCGGGCGCGTGAGCGGCCTTCGCCGGTCACGCGGCTCGCTCCCGTACCACCTCGGCCGGATCCTTGTCGTCGCGCAGTCCGCGGAACCGGGGGTGGCGCAGCATCCCGTCCCGTGTCCACTCGGTGAACTCGATCTCGGCGACGAGCGAGGGGCGCGCCCAGTGCGGGGCGCGCTCACGGACCGGGCCGGCGAACGGCGAGTGATCGACGGCCAGTTCACCGAGCCGGCGCCGCAGCTCCAGCAGGGTGCGGCGGTCGTACCCCGTACCCGCCTTGCCCGCGTAGCGCAGCCGGCCGCCGTCGTAGTACCCGAGGAGCAGCGCTCCGAAGCCGATGCGCGAACCGGATGGTTCCGTGAAGCCCCCGACGACGAACTCCTGGGCGCGCAGACACTTGAGCTTCAGCCAGTCGGGGGACCGGCGCGGCTGGTAGCGGCCGGCGGCCCGTTTGGCGATCAGCCCCTCCCAGCCCCGGGCGCACGCCTCGTCGAGCAAATCCTGGCCGCCGTGGTTGCGGTGCGTGATGAAGCGCAGCGGGGGGCGGTGGACCAGGGCTCTGCGGAGCAGGGATTTGCGTGAGCGCAGGGGGAGTCCGGTGACATCGACGCCGTCGAGCCTCAGGAGGTCGAAGAGACAGTAGGTGACGGCGACCCCGGTGGCACGGGCCCGACGGGCGTCGGAGAGCCCCATCCGCTTCTGGAGCAGGGCGAAGTCGGTACGGCCGTCGGCGAAGGCGACGATCTCGCCGTCCACGGTGAAGTCGGCGCGGTCCTGCGCGGCGAGGGCGTCCACGATCTCCGGATAGGTGCTGTTCAGCCGTATCCCATTGCGCGACAGCAGACGTACCCCGCCCGTGTCCCGCACCGCGAGCACCCGGACCCCGTCGAGCTTGCGCTCGAAGATCCACTCGTCGTCGAACTCGCGGCGGTCGCTCAGCGTCGCCAGCATCGGCCGGGACGCCAGCTCGACGCCCGGCCGCGCCTCGGCCAGCCGCCGGCGTTCGGCGGCCGGCAGCGTCTCCAGGAGACCGGCCATCACCGCTCGCCTCCTCCTGCGCGTTCTTCCCTGACGACCCGCGTCTTCTCTGAGTCCGAGCATCGGCGAGCGCTTCCCCGTCGGCAACCGCGGTCACCGCAGGTCCCGAGCGCGCGTACCCGGGGACAGGGCCGGACGGCACCGCCATGGGTCTCTTGGCCCCTATCGGGGCGGACGGTCCGCGTGGTGCGGTGGAAGCGGGGCTTCGGGAGAGGAGGCGGGCATGCGCTTCGCCGACCGAACGACCGCCGGTATACAGCTCGCCGGAGAAGTGGCACGGCTGCGGCTCGACGACCCTGTGGTGCTGGGGCTGCCGCGCGGCGGGATCCCCGTGGCGTACCAGGTGGCCCGGGTGCTCGGCGCGCCACTGGATGTCATCGCCGTCCGCAAGCTGGGAGTGCCGTCCAGGCCCGAGCTCGGGTTCGGCGCCATCGGCGAGGGCGGGGTACGCATCCTGAACGACGATGTGGTCCGGGCCGCCCGGCTCGGGCCGCGCGAGCGCGGCGCGGTGGAACTGACCGAGCGGACCGCGCTGGAAGGGCGCCTTCGTGCCTACCGCGCGGAGCGACCGGCCACCGCGCTCACCGGGCGGACGGTGGTGATCGTCGACGACGGCATCGCCACCGGCTCCACCGCCTCCGCCGCCTGCCAGGTGGCACGGGCACGCGGTGCCGCCCAGGTGGTGCTCGCCATCCCCGTGGCCCCGCCCGGAGCGGTGGCGGAACTGAGCGGGGAGGCCGACGAGGTGGTGTGTCTGTACTCGCCGGACTACTTCGGGTCGGTCGGCCAGTGGTACACGGACTTCTCGCAGACCAGCGACGCCGAGGTCATCGAACTGCTCAACGACCGCCTGGCCGCCTCCGGGGGCCCCACGAAGAGCGGCATGGAGGGTACGGAGGGTACGGGGGCCGGAAGCGGCCGCACGGACGATGTCCCGCCCGTCGGACCCGGCCTCGAACGGGAAGTCGAGATGACCGTCGACGGCCGCGTACTGCCCGGAAATCTCACACTGCCGGACGGCGCACCGGGCGTGGTGGTCTTCGCCCACGGCAGCGGCAGCAGCCGGCACAGCCCCCGCAACCGGTCGGTGGCCGCGCGGCTGAACCGGGCGGGCCTCGGCACCCTGCTGTTCGACCTGCTCACCCCCGAGGAGGAACGCGACAGGGCCAATGTCTTCGACATCCCGCTGCTGGCCCGCCGGCTCACCCTGGTCACCGCGTGGCTGGAAGCCGAACACGCCCCGCCGGTCTGCTACTTCGGTGCCAGTACGGGCGCGGCGGCGGCGCTTCTGTCCGCGGCGGAGCCGCACGCGGACATCAAGGCCGTGGTCTGCCGCGGTGGCCGTCCCGATCTGGCCGCCGAAGCGCTCGCCGACGTACGGGCCCCCACCCTGCTCATCGTGGGCGGCGCCGATACGCAGGTGCTCGATCTGAACCGCCGGGCCGCCGAGCGTATGCACTGCGAGCACCGCCTCGACGTGGTGCCGGGGGCGACGCATCTCTTCGAGGAGCCGGGCGCTCTCGAAGCGGTCGCGGATCTGGCCCGTGCATGGCTCACGGAACATCTGTCCCCGAGTGCGCAGCGCGCGGGGCATTGAGCGCGAGTTCAGGAGGCCGGACCATGCGGACGCCGGATCCACGGGACCCCGGACACCACCGGAAGCCCGGACACCACCGGAAGAAGGACAATCCGCTGCGTCGGCCGGCCGACCGGCTGCGGGTCTTCGTCAATGTGCTCCTGATCGTCGTACTGATCATCGGCCTGCCGCTCGCGGGATGGGGCGTGGGCACCCTCACCTATGACCACTACCAAGGGGTCGTGCACTCCCAGAACCTGGGGAAGCACCAGGTCACGGCGCATCTGACCGCGAACGCGAGCCGTCTCGTACCGGGCGCGGTCCCCGGAGGCGCGGTGGGCAGCGCGCCGGTCTCCTGGACCGACGGGAGCGGAACACACACCGGCAGGACGTTTGTCGTCGAGGGCCAGAAGAAAGGTGCGGCCATCCGCGTCTGGGTGGACCGGACGGACCGGATCACCCTGCCCCCGGAGAACTCGTCCGTGGGCCTCACCTCCGGAGTGACCGCCGGGATCGTGGCCGCGAGCACGGCCGCCGTACTCGTGAGCGGCGCGGCGGTGGGGTTCCACCGCTCGCTCGACCGTCGGCTCGACGCGCGGTGGGACAAGGAATGGGCCGAGGTCGAGCCCAAGTGGTCGCACCGGAGCGACCGTTGACGACCGCTCGGGCGACCGTTGGCGACCGTTCGGGCCCCCGACGCGCACAGCCCCCGGTGCCACAGGCCGGGCGTACGAGGAACACCACCGACCCCCGGGAGAGCCACCATGACGGACAGGACGACGGACAGCACGACGGACGAGGGTTTCCAGCCGGGGCACCCTGTCCCGCACCGCGCCGACCTGGGCCGGCGGGTCCTGGCACGGCGGCAGGAACTGGGGCTGACGCGCGAGGACGTGGCCGTACGGGCGGGCTCGGCACCCGGCTACATCCAGTATCTGGAGGAGCACCCCGCGGCGCCGGGAATCGGCTTCCTGCTGCGCCTCGCCGACGCGCTGGAGACCACCGTTCCGGAGCTGACCGGCGCCACGACGGATCTCCCGCCCGGGATCGGCAGGGCCGGATACCACCCCGAGATGATCACCCTGAGCGCCGAGGACTCCCGGACACTGCTGTCCACCCACGGGGTGGGGAGAGTGGCGGTGACGCGGGAAGGCGAGCCCGCGATCTTTCCCGTGAACTACACGGTCGACGGCGAGCTGGTGGCGTACAGGACCGCTCCCGACGCCGCCCCGGCGGCGGCGGCCGGCCACGAGGTCGCCTTCGAGGTGGACCATATCGACGAGGCGTTCAGCCAGGGCTGGAGCGTTCTGGTGGTCGGTGCGGCACAGTCGGTCACCGAGCCCGAGCGGGTGCGACGGCTGGAGGAGCTGGCCCACACCACCGCCTGGGCCGGGGGCGACCGGGGTCTGTGGATCGCCATCAGCCCCACGCAGGTCACCGGGCGCCGGATCCAGGTGCACCACGGCCACCGGGTCTGAGCCTTCCGCCCGGTCCCTCCCGTCGGCCCGCTGCCCGCTGCCCGCTGCCCGCTGCCCGCTGCCCCCGGCCCTCGGCCGCTGCCCGAGCCCGGCCCTGGCCCCTTCGTCCGCGCCTTCCCCCCGGTCAGCCCTTACGGTGGAAGTGCGGCCGGTCAGCGGTTCGAGGCCCGGCCGCGACGGAGGGACCGTGGGCGACGACGGGAACAGATGGGCCGATGGTGCCCCGAGGCGGCTGGACGTCCTCCCGGAGGAGTTGCAGGCCCAGCTCGACGCTGTCCAGCACGGGACGCCGCAGTCGATGCAGAGCCTGCTCGAAGCCGTACTCTCGGTCGGGCGCGAGCTGGACCTGTCACAGGTGCTGCGGCACATCGTGGAGGCCGCGGTGGTGCTCGTGGACGCCGAGTACGGCGCGCTCGGCGTCATCGGCGAGGGGATGACACTCTCCCGCTTCCTGCCCGTCGGCCTCACACCGGACGAGATGGACGCCATCGGCAGACTGCCCGAGGGCCATGGAATCCTGGGCGAGCTGATCCGCCACCCCGAGTCCCTGCGGCTCTCCGAGATCTCGGACCACCCGGAGTCGTACGGGTTTCCGCCCAGCCATCCGCCCATGCACTCGTTCCTCGGCGTGCCGATCAGAGTGCGTGACACCGTGTTCGGCAACCTCTACCTCACCGAGAAGAGGGGCGGCAGGGACTTCGACGACGAGGACGAGACCGTCCTGTCCACCCTCGCCGTGGCCGCCGGGGTGGCCATCGAGAACGCGCGGCTGTACGAGAAGGCCCGGGACCGGCAGCACTGGCTGGAGGCCAACGCGGAGATCGTCGCGGGTCTGCTGTCCGGAGCGGACGAGACCCAGGTGCTCCCCCTGGTCGTCGATCACGCGCGCCGTATCCTCTCCGTCGACCTGGGGGCGCTGGCGCTGCCCGACGAGACCGGGGACGTGCTGCGGATCGCGTTCGCCACCGGAGTCGACGCCGAGGCGCACAACGGGCTGGTGCTGCCGCGGAAGGGCTCGTTCGTGGGGGCCGCCCTGCACGCGGGACAGCCGCTGATCAGCGTGGACGTCGAGAAGGATCCGCGGAGCGCCGCCGGTCCCGCGCGGTGGGGCGGTCTGGGGCCCGCCGTGGCGGTGCCGATGGTCGCCCGGGACGATGTGCGCGGGGTGCTGCTGCTGGCCCGGCTCCGTGGAAAGGTCCCGTTCACCGTGGCCGAGACGGCGCCCCTGCTGGCCTTCGCGGGACAGGCGGCGCTCGCGATGGAACTCGCCGGGCGACGGCGCTCGGCCGAACAGCTCACCCTGCTGGAGGACCGCGACCGGATCGCCCGTGATCTGCACGATCTGGCCATCCAGCGGCTCTTCGCCACCGGCATGACCCTGCAGAGCACCCTGCGGTTCGTCGACCATCCGGCGGCGCGCGAACGGCTGCTGCGCGCCGTGGACGATCTCGACGAGACCATCAAGATCATCCGCTCGACGATCTTCGGTCTGCGCGCCCATGACACGGGGCGTACCCGGCAGGGGCTGCGGGTCCGCGCCACGGCCGTGGTCGAACAGGCCGTACGCGCGCTCGGCTTCACCCCGTCGCTGCGTATGGAGGGGCTCATCGACACGGATGTGCCGTCGGCCGTCGCCGACCACGTCGTCGCCGTCCTGGGCGAGGCGCTGAGCAATGTCGCACGTCACGCGCGCGCCACCGGCGCGGAGGTGTCCCTCGTCGTCCGCGATCACCGGCTGACGCTGGCCGTCTCCGACAACGGGATCGGCATCGCACCGGACTGTCCCAGAAGCGGACTGGACAACCTGGCCGGGAGAGCCGAGACGCTGGGCGGCCGGATGACGGTCGAGGCGGGTGGTCACCAGGGCGGCACCGGCCGTGGCGGCACGCGCCTCGTATGGACCGTGCCCGTCGACCCCTGCTGAACCGTGCCCGTCGACCCCTGCCGAGGATCCGGGGGCGCGCTGGACGGGCGCGGGCTCAGTGGCCTTCGTGGGCGGGGTCGGCGGAGTGCGGGGCGGCGTGGGTGGCGAGGACGGCGGCCTGGATCCGCCGTTCGACGCCGAGCTTGGACAGCAGCCGCGAGATATGGTTCTTGACCGTCTTCTCGGAGAGATAGAGCCGCTCGCCGATCTGCCGGTTGGTCAGCCCCTCGCCGATCAGCCCGAGGATCTCGCGCTCGCGAGGGGACAGCCCGGCCAGCGCGTCGGGTTCCCGGCGCTCCTCCGTCCCGTCCTCGCCGCGCAGACTGCTCATCAGCCGGGCCGTCGTGGCAGGGTCGAGCATCGACCGGCCCGAGGCGACCGTACGCACGGCGTCCACCAGATCCGACCCCTTGATCTCCTTCAGCACATAGCCCGCCGCCCCGGCCATGATCGCGTCGAGCAGAGCGTCGTCGTCATCGAACGACGTGAGCATCAGACACGCCAGGCCGGGCATCCGCGACCGCAGCTCCCGGCAGACCGTGATCCCGTCACCGTCCGGCAGCCGTACGTCGAGCACGGCGACGTCGGGCCGGAGCGCCGGGCCCCTGGCCAGGGCGTGGTCCGTCGAGCCCGCGTCGCCGACCACCTCGATGTCCGGCTCCGCGTCGAGCAGATCCCGCACCCCGCGCCGGACGACCTCGTGATCGTCGAGCAGAAACACCCGGATCGGCTTCCGCGCCGAGAAGTCCCGTGCCTCGTCCATGCCAGTCCTCCGCGCCGTCGTGGGCCCGCGCCCCCTCCATCGTGGCGCCACCCCACCATCGTGGCGCGGGCTCCGGCGGGCGGACCAGGGCCGAACGGGGCCCACGCATGGGCCGTCCAGGTCCGATGGGGCTCCCGGGGTCCCTTACCGGTCGCTTCTCCCGGGTCCCTTCCCGGTCGCACCGGCCTCGCGTTCGCCCGTCAGGCGCCGGCGTCACGCTCACGGTCCTCCGCGCCGGGAGTCGCGGGCGGTGACACGGGCAGAGTCACCGTGAACACGGTGCGCCCGGGGGCGCTCTCCACACCGACCGTGCCGCCGTGCGCGGAGACCACCGCGTACACGATGGCGAGCCCCAGCCCCGTGCTGCCCGCCGCGCGCGAGCGACCGGCGTCCGCGCGGACGAATCGGCCGAAGATCTCGGGCTGGAGCTCTTCGGGGATGCCCGGGCCGTCGTCCGCCACGCTCAGCCGGATGCCGTCCTCGTCGTGCGCCAGCCGGACGGTGACCCGCGTACCGGAGGGTGTGTGCGAGCGGGCGTTGGCGAGGAGGTTGCCGACGGCCTGGTGCAGGCGGTGCTCGTCGCCCGTGATGGTCACGGCCTCCTCCGGCAGATCGAGCAGCCACCGATGGCCGGGTCCGGTGGCCCGCGCGTCGTCCGTGGCGTCGAGCACCAGCCGGGTGAGGTCCACGGGCTCGCGCTCAAGGGCCCGGCCCGCGTCGATACGGGCCAGCAGCAGCAGGTCGTCCACCATGCGGCTCATCCGCACCGACTCGGACTGGATACGGTCCAGCGCCCGCTCGACCTCGGCCGGTACGGGACCCTTGTGCCGGAGCGCGAGCTCCGCGTGGCCGCGGATGTTGGCCACGGGCGTGCGGAGTTCATGGCTGGCGTCCGCGGCGAAGTGGCGCAGTCGCTCCTCACTGGCCTGCCGTCGCTCCAGGGCGTTGCCGACATGGCCGAGCATGCGGTTGAGCGCCGTTCCGACCTGACCCACCTCGGTGCCCGGATCCGTGACCGGTACGGGGTCGGGCATGGCGACCTCGCCGCTGGCGAGCGGGCGCTCGGCCACATTCGCCGCGGTGGTGGTCACCCGGCGCAGCGGGCGCAGCGACAGCCGTACCCACAGCGCCGCCAGGGTTCCCGTGACGATCAGGGCCGCGCCGAAGACGGCTCCCTCCACCCACTCCAGCCGGTGCAGGGTTTCCTCGACGGGGCGCAGCGGCAGTCCGGTGATCAGCACATCGCCTTCGTCGCCCTTGACGGCTTCGAGCCGGTAGTGCCCCAGCGCGGACAGCCGGAGCGTATGACCCTTTCCGTCGAGGGGCAGTTCGGCGAGCGCCAGCCGGTCGCCCGAGGTGAGCCGTACCTCCGAGACGTCGCCCTCCTTCCCGACGACGGCCGCCCGGGTGGTCGTGCCCCGCAGCAGGCGGGCTCCGAATGTGCCCTTCGACTGGCCTCTGGTATCGGGACGGTTGTCGCGGTCCGGGGTCGCCTCGTGTTCCAGACTCGCCGCGAACTTCCCCCCGGACGCGGAGAGCTGCTGGTCGAGCCGGCGGACGAGGAAGCCTTCGAGCGCGAAGGCCGTGGTGACCCCCACCATCAGACAGGCGAGGGCGAGCAGCACGACGAGCCCGGCGGTCAGCTGACCGCGCAGCGTACGCGGCGGCAGGGAAACGGCTGACAGCAGCCGACGTGCGGGAGCCGCCATCAGGGCTCCGGCTTGAGTACGTACCCCACGCCGCGCACGGTGTGGATCATCGCGGGGCGCCCGGAATCGATCTTCTTGCGCAGATAGCTGATGTACAGCTCGACGACATGCGCGCGGCCACCGAAATCGTAGGACCAGACCCGGTCGAGGATCTGTGCCTTCGACAGCACTCTGCGGGGGTTGCGCATCAGGAATCTGAGCAGTTCGAACTCCGTGCGGGACAGCTCGACGAGATCGCCGCCCCGCGTGACCTCCCGGGCCTCCTCGTCCATCACCAGATCCCCCACGACCAGCAGCCGCTCACCGTTCGTCTCGCGCGCCATCCCGGCCCGCCGCAGCAGCCCGCGCAGCCGGGCCAGCACTTCCTCCAGGCTGAAGGGCTTGGTCACGTAGTCGTCACCGCCCGCGGTGATCCCGGCGATCCGCTGCTCGACGGAGTCGCGCGCGGTCAGGAACAGCACACACACATGCTCCAGCTCCCCGCGCAGCCGGTGCAGCACCCCCAGACCGTCCATGTCGGGCAGCATCCAGTCCAGGATGACGGCGTGCGGACGGAACGCGCGGGCGACGGCGACGGCCGACGCGCCGTCGGCGGCGGAGCGCACGTCCCAGCCCTCGCCCGACAGCACGCCGGTGAGGACCTCGGTGAGATCCGGTTCGTCGTCGACGACGAGGACCCGCACCGGGCCGCCGTCGCTGCCGTACAGACGGGGCGGGTGGCTGTGGTTGTCCATGGTCCCTACAGCATCCCCCGTGCTACGGCGCGGGTGGCTCAGGGCTCGCTCTGAGTTTCCTCTGAATAACCCTGGAGCGACGGCGCTCAGAAGGTCCTCAGAGGTTGAGTTGCCAGGCTGGGCGGCCACCGAAGGAAAGGGAGAGGGACCCATGACCAGCGTGAACCACGGGACAGGTCCGGGTCCACGTCCGGGTCCGGGTCCACGTCCGGGTCCGGGTTCCGGTTCGGGTCCGGGTTCCGGTTCGGGCACACGGCCGGGGCAGGGCGGATGGCGCCATGTCGAGCACGCGATGGGCACCGTCTTCTCGTTCGACATCCGCGACCCGCGCACGCCCGCCATCGAGGTCGCCCTGCGCGAGGCGGTGCGCTGGCTGCACCACGTCGACGAGGTGTACTCCACGTACCGGCCCGACAGCGTCGTCTGCCGTCTCTCGCGCGGTGAGATCGGACTCGACGAGTGCTGCCCCGAAGTACGGGAAGTCCTCAACCTGTGCAAGCGGGCCGTACGGCACACCGGCGGCTGGTTCAGCCATCTCGCGGGCGGTGTCCTCGATCCGTCGGGGCTGGTCAAGGGGTGGTCCATCGAGCGCGCCTCGCGAATGCTGCGTGAGGCGGGCGCGCACAACACCTCGGTCACCGGCGGCGGGGACCGGCAGCTCGGCGGCGAGGCGGCGCCCGGCTCCCCGTGGCGCATCGGGATCCCGCACCCGCTGCGCCCCGGTGATCTCTGCACCGTCGTCACCGGCCGCGGCCTGGCCATCGCCACCTCGGGCGACACGGAACGCGGAGCCCATATCCTCAACCCCCACCACGGCATGCCCGCGGACGGCCCGGCCTCCGTCACGGTGGTCGGCGCCCGGCTCACCATGACCGACGCGTACGCGGTCGCGGCCTTCGCCATGGGGGAGTGCGCGCGGGACTGGCTGGAATCCCTCGACGGCTACGAGGGGTTCGCGGTGACACGGGACGGCGGGACATGGCGCACCAGCGGATTCCCCGGCGAAGCGCCGTCGGCCACGCGCACCGGGTTATCCGGGCATCAGGGCCCCGCCCCCGCGTGAGGCGGTGCCGTGGCCGGGGCGCCCGGTCCCACCAGATCGCATTCGACGTCGACGACCCCCTCGACGGCCCGGACCATACGGGCCGCCACCGGCACCAGCGCGGTGTCGCCGACGCGGCCCGTCAGCGTGACGACACCGTCCGCCACGCCGACCCGTACGTCCTCGCCCGCCACCAGGAACAGGCGCTCGACCACCTCCGTGCGTACCTCCTGGGCCAGGTCCTCGTCGGACCGCAGGAACACCTTCAACAGGTCGCGACGGCTGACGATCCCCCGGAGCATGCCCTCGCCGTCGACGACGGGCAGCCGCTTCAGCTTCCCCCGGATCATGGTCCGCGCCGCCCGGGCCAGCGGGGCGTCCTCGTGGACGGTGATCGCCGGCACGCTCATCAGCTCCTCGGCGGTCAGCGCGCCGGCCTTCCGCAGATCGTCGAGACGGCGCATCTGTTCCAGACGGCTCGGGTCCGCGTCCCGGAACTCCTCCTTGGGCAGCAGATCGGCTTCCGAGACCACCCCGACCACGCGGCCGTCGCCCGCCAGCACGGGCACGGCGCTCACTTTCCACCGCGCCATGGTCGCCACGATCTCCTTGAACCCGGCCCGCGGGCTCACGGCGACCACGGGGCGCGTCATCACCTCGCTCACCCGGTGCGGCGTGTGGTGCATGGTCCCTCCTGTGCTCCGGAATCCGGCCACAGCCATGTCGAGGGCAGGCCGTGCCGTCTCCCAGGTCAAGCGTGAGCCCATCGGGCGCGACGCCCCAAGGGCTGACCGGCCCTGACCTCGGTCCGAGCGGCCCCGGACCGAGGTCGGGGCCGGAGCCCGCGGACCCGAGCCGGAGCCCGCGGATCCCCGGACTCCGGTCAGCGGCGGGAGGCCGCCTTGCGAAGGCCGTACGCGGCGGCGCCCAGCGCGAGCACCACCGTTCCCCAGAGGACCGAGTCCGCAGGCAGGGCGAAGGCCAGTCCCAGACAGCCGGCCATGCCCACGACCGGCACGAACCTGGCGGGACGCCCCTCGGCCGGGGTGAGCGTCCAGGCGGAGGCGTTGGCCACGGCGTAGTAGGCCAGCACACCGAAGGACGAGAAACCGATCGCGCCGCGCACATCGACCGTGGCGGCCAGCACGGCGACGACCGCGCCGACCGCGAGTTCGGCGCGGTGCGGCACCTCGAAGCGCGGGTGGACGGCGGCCAGGGCGTGCGGCAGATGGCGGTCGCGGGCCATGGCCAGCGTGGTACGGGAGACACCGAGGATCAGCGCGAGCAGCGAGCCGAGCGCCGCCACCGCGGCCCCGACCCGTACCACGGGCACCAGCCCCGGGACCCCGGCGGCCCGCACCGCCGCGTCCAGCGGCGCGGCGGCCCCGGCCAGGCCGTCGGGACCGAGCACGGAAAGGACCGCGAGGGCGACGGCCGCGTAGACGGCCAGCGTGATGCCCAGGGCGAGCGGGATCGCGCGGGGAATGGTCCGGGCCGGGTCGCGTACCTCCTCGCCGAGGGTGGCGACGCGCGCGTAGCCCGCGAAGGCGAAGAACAGCAGCCCCGCCGCCCGCAACACCCCGCCGAAGGTGGCGTCCGCGCCCAGGTCAAGCCGCGCGGACTCGGCCGTGCCGCCGGTCAGACAGGCCGTGACCACGGCGGCCAGGACCGCCAGCACGACCGCGACGATGCCCCGCGTCAGCCACGCGGACTTCTGTACCCCGACATAGTTCACCGCGGTCAGCGCCACCACCGCGGCCACCGCCACCGCGTGCGCCTGGCCGGGCCACGCGTACGCGCCGACCGTCAGGGCCATCGCCGCGCAGGAGGCGGTCTTGCCGACCACGAAGCCCCAGCCGGCCAGATAGCCCCAGAAGTCACCGAGGCGCTCGCGGCCGTAGACGTAGGTGCCCCCGGACTTCGGGTAGCGGGCGGCCAGTCGCGCCGAGGAGGTGGCGTTGCAGTACGCCACCACCGCGGCCACCGCCAGGCTCAGCAGCAGCCCGGACCCGGCCGCCGACGCGGCAGGCGCGAGCGCGGCGAAGATTCCCGCGCCGATCATCGCCCCGAGCCCGATCACCACGGCGTCGAACACACCCAGATGCCGCTTCAGCTCGCCCGCCCCGGCAGATCCCGCCGACGTACTCATCACTCTCGCTCCTCGACGCTGATCGGACGACACACCTCCACCGGCTGTCGGCGCACGCACGATATCGGCAGCGGAGACAGGGACGACCGGCGGCATCCGCGTCGCCGCCCGATGCGGTGGCCCCCACTGAACCGGCCCGACTCCGCCGGTCAGGATCCGGGTGTTCGCGATCGGGCCGTGGCGCGGCCGGGGCGGCTGGTAGACATGGACCATGACGTATCAGATCCCCCCGCCGGTGGCGCACTTCGTCGGCCGGCGGCGCGAACAGGCCCTGGCTGCCACGGCTGTCGCGGAGCGGGACGGCGAGTCCCGCCCGCTGCTGTTCGCGCTGAGCGCGCTGGGTGGCACGGGGAAGACGGAACTGGCGTTCCGGCTGGCCCGCACGCTGCGGCCACGCCACCCGGACGGGGTCCTCTATGTCGATCTCGACGACCTCAGGCGTGGCGGCGTGGTGGAGGTCGGCGACGCCCTCGGGGATCTGCTCGGTTCGCTCGGGGTGGAACCGGAGTGGCTGAAGCCGTCGTTCAAGGCCCGGTGCAAGCAGTACTGGACGAAGACGGACGGCAGGAGTCTCGTCATCGTCGTCGACAACGCGCGCTACGCGGCCGAGGTCGTACCGCTGCTGCCCGCGTCCGGCGACAGCGTGGTGATCGTCACGAGTCACGGGCCGCTGTACGACCTTGAGAACGGCGCGGCGATCGATCTCGCTCTGCCCCCGCTGGATCCGCCCGATGCCATGGAGCTGTTGCGGAGCATCGCGGGCGACGCGCGGCTGGACGCCGAACCGGAGGCCGCCGAGAGGCTGATCCGACTCTGCTGCGGTCTGCCCGCCGCCCTTCATGTCGCCGGCCGGTGGATCCGCAAACACCGGCGCGGTCCGCTGCCGCGGCTGATCGACGAGCTCACCGCCGAGCTGCACGGGAAAGGGATCCCCATGGTGGAGGTGCTGTGGGACGCGGCCTATCGCGGGCTGGGTCCCGAGGCGGCGCTGCTCTACCGGATGCTGCCGAGCATCCCCGGGACGTCCTTCACCCCCGAGGCGGCCACAGCGATCCTGGGCCGGGGGCGCGACGCCGCCGACCGGGCGCTGGAGGAGCTGGAGACGGCCGGCTTACTCGACACCAGGGATGTGTCGGACACCGGCGACGACCGGAAACGCCTGCCCGAGCTGGTGCGCGCCCACGCGAGGCGCAGGGCCGAGGACAGCACCGAGGAAGAGCGGGCCGAGTGGCGGCTGCGTATCGTGCGCTGGCTCCTGCGGCAGGCACAGCACGCCGACCGGTACGCGGCGGGTACGCGCATGACCTTCGCGGACCCGGTCGGACCCATCCCCGGCGCCCCTGATGTCCGGTTCGAGGACGGCGAGGGCGCGGCGGCGGACGCGGCACCCGGCGACGCGGCCGGCGGCGGAGCCAGGAAGGAACGGGCGTTCCGCTGGCTGGAGACCGAGCGTCACGCGCTGTACGACTGCGTGGACCTCGCCCACGCGCGCGGGTACGACACCGAGGCCGCGGCCTTCGGTGAACCCCTGTGGACCCACTACCTCGACCACCCGCACTACACGGATGGCATCGAGGCGTTCCGTACCGCCCTGGCGGCGGCTCAGCGAGCCGGACACGTTCCGTTGACCGTACGGCTGCGCTGCCAACTGGCGCGCCCGCTGTGGAAGCGGGGGGAGTTCGCGGAGGCGGAGCGAGAGCTGGCACAGGCGCTCAGCGCGGTACGGTCCCTGGGCGAGTCCGACCGGTACCGCAAACTGGGCGCGTCGGTCGTCGAGTTCCACGGCATGCTCAGGTCGGCGCGTGGCGACTGGGCCGCGGCGGCGGCCGATTTCGAGGCATCGCGCGAGGTCCACCGGGCGATCGGCAATGAGTACGGCGTCATGCTCCAGACCTACCGGCTGGGCGAGGCCGTCGCCGCGCTCGGTCAACTGGAGCGGGCCGCCGCGCTGTTGGAAGAGGCGCAGGCGCTGGCGAGGCGGCTCGGGCGCGCACGCCTCACGGCGCGGACCGGGTTCGCGCTGGGGGGTGTACTGCGCCGTCTGGGCCGGGGCAGCGCGGCACACGAGCTGTACGTGGCGGCGCTCGGCAGTGCGCGGGAGCGTGGCGCCGACCACGACGAGGCGGGGATCCTGGACGCGCTCGCGCTGCTGGCCGAGGAGGAGGGGCGCGCGGCCGAGGCACGGGAACACCGTGCGGAAGCGCGGGTCATCCGGCGGCGGAACGGCCTTGTCTAGTGCCGGGAGGGGCACTAGAGCGTGAGTTCGGCCTCGTCCGGAGTGGTGGGGGAGAGCCGGACCGGGAAGAGCCGTCCCCCGATCCGGCACTCGATCTCGACCGCGGTGGCATCGGCGGCGGGCGGGACGGGATGTACGGCCAGCCACGCGTGAACGGCGCTCAGCACAGCGGCCGGATCGGCGTACACGATCCGATCGGCGTCCCGGCAGGGGGAGATACGGACCGTGAGCAGTGCCCCGGCGCGGGTGCGCACCACACAGAGCGACCCTACTGACAGGACGGCCGAGGCGGTGCGGCACCCCGGATAGCTGTCCAGAATCTCGGCGGTCCACCCGGCCACCGTCCGGACGGCGCGGTGCGGGGAGGCCCCGGGCGGCTGGGCCCGGCGGTAGAGCAGCCCCGCGCTCTGCGCGTGCCGCTCACCGGCGGTGCCGTGCTCGGCGGCGAGGTGATGCGCGGGCGCGTCCGTGTGAGCGGGATACCGCTCGACCCGCACCTCGGTGCCGCTGATATGGACGCGCACCGCGAAGGCCGCCGGTACGCGGGCGGGCGGGGCGGGTGGCGGAAGGGGGCGGGCGGTTGCCGGTTCGGCCGGCGGGTCGAGTCCGAGCAGCGCGTACACCTCCTCGCGCAGTCGCTCCAGCGCGCGGCCCCGCTCGGCGAAGGCGGCATCCGCGAACGCGCGGGTGGCGCCGGGACGGTGCGCGTCGAGCGCGGCGTCGAGTGTGGCTTCGAGCGTGGTGTCGAGGTGGTCGGCCGGTGCCAGGCGCGGGCCCTGGCCGAGGAGTTCGGCCATCGGACTGCCGGGGATCAGCTCGTCGCCCCCGTCGTACGCGGCGATCACCGTACGGTCCAGAGCGGCGGCGTACAGCGCCGTGGAGCCGTGATCGGTGATGACCGCGTCGGCGGCGACGAGCACCGAGGCCCACTCCTCGTACGGGCCGGCGAGGATCAGGCCGGCGTCGAGGGCGGGGGCGAGGCGTTCCACGAGATCGAGGGCGCCTGTCCGGCTGCGTTCGTTGGGATGCACGATCAGTGCGGGCTGGTAGCGGTCCTGGGGCAACCGGACCGCCAGCTCGGCGGGTAGTCCCGGGCGCCGTGCGAGGAGCGATTCGGGGCCCCAGGTGGAGGTGAGGACGATCAGCTTGCGGTCGCCCGTTCCGAGGGCCGTGCGAAAGCGGTCACGGTGGGAGACGGACGCGAGCAACCGTTCCAGGGTGGGGTCACCGACCACCGCGCTCTGCCTCGCGGCGGACGGGCTGACGGCGGCCAGTCGCGCGACCTGGCTCGGGTGGGCCAGCGCGTAGAGGGTGGACACGGGGCGACCGCCCGGCAGCACATAGGCCGGATCGAGACCGGAGGCGGAGTCGCCGGAGCCCTCGCCGCGGATGGTCTTGTTGAACCCCGCTCCGTGCGGAAGCAGTACGCGGTCACCATGCAGCAGACCGAGATCGCCCTTCGGGCTGGCGGCGAGGATCAGATCGAAGGGGCGTCGGCACGCCTCGTCCCACGGGATGCTGCGGGCGTGGACCCGTTCGATGGCGGCCAGCGCGTCGACATCGAAATCGGAGCCGGGGACGAGGGTGAAGAGCCGGCGGATCCGGTCGTCACCGGCGAAGACGGGGAGCACGTCGAGGAGCCGGTGCAGGGCGTTCGCCGACCGCGCGGCGAAGAGTACGTCGCCCGTCGCCCGTCGCCCGTCGCCCGTCGCCCGTCGCCCGTCGCCCGTCGCCCGTCGCCCGTCGCCCGTCGCATGGATTGTCCAATCCTAGACCGGGAGTTGTCGCCCCACGCGCCGTTTCCGCAGATGAGGGGGGTCGGTCAGCGGCGTCCGGCGGCATGCCGTGATCGTACCCGTCGGCGCGCGCGGACCGGCTCCGGCACCGCTGGAGCCGGCGCGGGATGTCCTGATCCCGCTGCGCGGAGCCGCGGCGGTGTGAAGAATGTGGCCCCATGAGTGAGTGGGGAATCGCATTGATCGCGGCGGGCTCGGCACTGGTCGGCAGCCTCATCACCGGGTGGTTCACCCGCACCGCGGGCGGCAGACAGGCCGAGGCGGCACGGCACGCCGGGGACCGGCAGGCGGACGCGGTGCTGGACACCGTACGGGCGACCCTCGAAGAGCAGCGGGCGGTACGGGTACTCGACCTTCGCCGGCAGACGTATGTGCGGTTCCTCGAAGCCGCGGAGGTGGTCGGTCTGTCCTGGCGGACCGGCCACGATCAGCCCGGCGACCGCCCTGCCCTGCAACGGGCCTTCGTCGCGGTGCTCTTGGAGGGACCGGAGGACGTCTCCCGGGCGGCGCGGCGACTGGTCGACCGCCTGCGTGGCGATTCCTCGCCCGATGATCTCGACCACGCGCGGTCGGAGTTCATCGACGCCGCGCGCGGGACGCTGAGCCTGCCGGGCGGAGGTCAGCTCCCGTCCGCCCCCACCACCGCCCCGGCGCCCGGCGTGACCTCGTAGGCCCGCCGCGGAGGCCCGGCGGCTGCGCGCCGGTCGTCGGTAGAATGGCCCGCATGGGTCATGGGACAGAGGGCAGGAGCGGCGCCAGCGCTCGCGAGCGCCTTGACGCCGCGGGGCCCGCCGACGTCGCCTCCACCCTCCAGGCGCTGGCGACCCCGTCGAGGCTGTATATCCTCGCTCGTCTCCAGGAGGGACCCTGCGCCGTCGGTGAGCTGGCCGAGGCGGTCGGGATGGAGCAGTCGGCCTGCTCGCACCAGCTCCGTCTGCTGCGCAATCTGGGCCTGGTCACCGGCGAGCGCCGGGGGCGCTCCATCATCTACGCGCTGTACGACCATCACGTCGCCGAACTCCTCGACCAGGCGCTGTTCCACGTCGAGCACCTGCGCCTCGGCCTGCGCGATGTCGCCGTCGCCGACGGCGTCCCGCAGCCGGCCGAACCGACGACAGCGGCGGCGCCCGCACGGTCCGCCACCGCCCCGAGGCGGAGCTGAGCGAGGACGAGCGCGCTTGCCCCGGCCCTCGCCCGACTCGCCCCCGGTAGGGTGGTTTCGCTTGAGGCCGGCCGCCACGCCGGCCTCGCTACCGCGCCGACGACTCGGCCGACGACTCATGGGGGCCAGTGGTGACCTTGCGGGGGGACGATCCACGCTCCGTCGGTGAGTACCGGCTCGTGTCGCGGCTCGGCGCGGGTGGCATGGGCGTCGTCTACCTCGGGCGGTCCGTCTCCGGACGCCAGGTCGCGGTGAAGATGATCCGGCCCGAGTTCGCCGAGGACGACGGGTTCCGCGTCAGGTTCCGCCGCGAGGTGGACGCGGCGCGGCGCGTGAGCGGGGCCTTCACCGCGCCCGTGGTGGACGCCGATCCGGAGGCCGAACAACCCTGGCTGGCCACGCTGTTCGTGCCCGGGCGCACGTTGCACGCGCGCGTGGCGGACGACGGTCCGCTGCCCCCGGGAGAGATACGGATCCTCGCGGCCGGTCTCGCGGAGGCGCTGCGCGACATCCACAGGACCGGTCTCGTACACCGTGATCTCAAGCCCGCCAATGTGCTGCTCGCCGAGGACGGGCTGCGCGTCATCGACTTCGGGATCTCCCGGGCGGTGGACAGCGATCCACTCACCCGTACCGGTCTGGTGGTCGGCACACCGCCGTTCATGGCGCCGGAGCAGTTCCGCGCGGGTGAGGCGACGGGGCCGTTCACGGATGTCTTCGCGCTGGGTTCGGTGCTGGTGTTCGCGGCGACCGGGCACGGCCCCTTTGACGCGACCGACCCGTTCGTGTGCGGCTACCGGGTCACGCACGAGGAGCCGGACCTCGCCGGACTCCCTGACGAGCTAAGGGCGTTGATCGTCCCCTGTCTGTCGAAGGACCCGAGCGAGCGCCCCACGGTGGGGGACCTCCTCAAACGGACGGAGGAGGCGCTTCCCGAGGCGCTTCCCGAGGTATCGCCCGAGGAACGCCCCGAGGCGCGTTCGCAGTTGGAGGGCACCACCGCGAGCGCGCCGGTGCGGGAGTCCGAGCCGGCCGCCCGACCGGTGTCCGGACCGGTCACCGAACCCTCGGCTCCGCCGGTCACCGAGCCTGCCGTTCAACAGGCCGTCAGGCCCGCCGCTCCGCCGGTCACCGAGCCCTCCGCGCAGCCGGTCACCGAGCCGGCCGTTCAACAGGCCGTCAGGCCCGCCGCTCCGCCGGTCGCCGAGCCCGGCCCCGCGCCGCGACTCGCCGCCTTCGCGCGGGCCGGTACCCGTCTCGCGCCCTCGCCCGAGCCCGCGGCGGCCCCATCCCCCGAGCCGCCCACCCCGGAACGCCCCTCGGGCGCCTTGTCCCGGCGGCGTATCGCCCTCGCCCTCGTCACGCTGGCGGCCGTCGTGGCGGGCTCGCTGTGGGTCGTGAGTCAGGGCGGCGGCCAGGGAGGAGAGGCCGACGACAAGGGTGAGTCGGCCGGGTCCGCCCCGCCCCGTTCCTCCGACTCCGCCACGCCCTCCCCTTCGCCCAGAACCGACGCCCTCGGTCCCGTCCCCGACCCGCCCGGCGGATTCCGCGAGTGGACGACGCGGATCACACTCGAAGGGCGCGTCTACGAGTTGGGCACCAGCAGTTGTGCGGCGGCGAGCAGCGGTGTCTACTGCGCCACCTCCTACCGCCAGGCGGTCAGGCTCGACCCCGCCACCGGCGCCGAAGGGTGGAAGAGGGACTACCCCGACGGCCACGGCTACATGGACCAGGGCATCGCCGGTGTCAGCGGTGACACCGTGATCGGCTGGACCTCCGTCCGGTATTCCGGCGCCCAGGCGCGGCTCACGGGACTGGCCGCCACCAACGGCGAGCCGCGCTGGGCCAAGCACTACACGCAGTTCGCCAACCCCGCCCACGACGGCCGGAACACGGTCTTCATGGCCGACGCCCCCCAAGGCCGGCCGACAGTGCTCAGGGCGCTCGACGCGGCCACCGGCAAGGAGAAATGGACCGTGGACGGTCCCTCGCCGGGCGTGGGACAGGCGCTGTGGGCGGGGGACGGTGTCCTCGTCACGACCGAGGCGTACGGGGACAGCACCATCGCCGCGGGGTACGGGGCGGAAAGCGACGAACAGCTCTGGAAGATCACCTTCACGGGCTCCGTCCTACGGTGCGAAGTGCGCGCGGGCACGGTGTACTGCCTGGTGGCGGACGGTGACGACGGACCGCGCCACATCGTGCGGTACGACCCGAAGGAGCCGCGGGACAGTAACTTCGACACCATCGATGTCGAAGGCACCTTCCACACCGGCACGTTCGCCGACGATGTCTTCTACGCCGCCGACGAAACGGCCGCGTACGCCTATGACTTCCGTACGGGCAAGCTGATGTGGCGCCGCGCGTTCCCCAAGGGCGTCGGCTTCGCCGCTCCCGCCACCGCTCCCGGCAACCGGCTGCTCGTACCCGTGGGCAAGGGTGGCGTCGCGGTGCTCAACGCCACCACGGGCAGTCCGCTGTGGACCGCGCGATCGAAGGGCGGGATCTCGGCGGACGCCGGTGAGAGCCGGCCGATGACACTCGGCGGTGCCGTGTACACGGTCTCCGGGGGGACCGACATCCGCGCGTTCCGGCTGGACGGCGGGACAGGCTGACGTCGGTCAGTCCGTCCGGCCGCGGTGGAGCGCGAACTGGTCAACCAGGCCCTGCGGTGCGTCGGGACCGAAGCAGAGGGCGAGGTTGTCGGCGGATTCCACGGCGGCTGCCTCGCCGCGCGGGAACATCGCCTCCTCGTACACGGTCAGCGCCTTCTCGGTGTCGCCGGAGTGGGCCACGATCGCGGCGGCCAGTTCGGCGCCGTCGAGCATGGCGAGGTTGGCGCCCTCGCCGGCGAAGGGCGACATCAGATGCGCGGCGTCGCCCAGCAGGGTCACACCAGGAACCCGGTCCCAGCGGTGGCCGATGGGCAGCGCGTGGATGGGGCGCGGTACGAGTGGGCCGTCGGCGTCGGTGATCAGCGCGCGCAGCCGCTCGTCCCAGCCGTCGAAGTGCTCCAGCAGCCGGGACGTGGCCGCCGCGGTGTCGGTGAAGTCGATACCGCTGGAGGTGATCCAGTCCGCCGGGGCCCTGAGCGCGCAGTAGATGTGCAGCCTGCCCCCGGCCTCGCGGTGCGCGAGCAGGCCCTTCCCCTCGGCCAGGGCGAACAGCATGCCGCCCCCGACGACGGCGGCGCTGCCGGGGTGGCGGGCGTCGGCGTCGTGGACATTCATCTCGACGAAGGAGTGGCCGGAGTAGCCGGGCGTGGCGTCGGAGACCAGCGGACGCACCCTCGACCAGGCCCCGTCCGCACCGATCAGCAGATCGGTGGTGAAGGTGGTGCCGTCACCGAGTGCGACCTCGTGCCGGCCCGCACCGACCGGGCGGGCGGCGGTCACCTTCGCACCCCAGCGGATGGTGCCCTCGGGCAGGGAGGCGAGCAGGAGGGCGCGCAGATCGTTGCGGTTGACCTCCGGCCGGCCGCCGACGCCGTCCTCCTCGCTCTCCTCCATCCGGACGGTGGCGTGCTTGTCGAGGATGCGCATGGCCTCGCCGCCGGGATGGACGGCGGCACGGAACTCCGCGAAGAGACCGGCGGCGCGCAGCGCCACCTGGGCGGTGTCCTCGTGCAGGTCGAGCATGCCGCCCTGCGATCGGGCGGTGGGTGAGGCGTCACGTTCGTACACGGCGGTCTCGATCCCGTGCAGATGGAGGACGCGGGCGAGCACAAGGCCGCCGAGGCCGCCGCCGACGACGGTGATGGGGTGATGGATTCGGTGGCTCGCCATGTCGTTCAGTCCCTTTCGCCTGCCGTCGTGTCGCGGCGTGCCGCGTCATGCCGAGAAGGGTAGCGAACATGTTCGTGGCGAACAAGTTCGTAGCGAACGGCACCGCCCCCGACGTGGCACCGCCCGCAGGCGGCACCCCGCGGGCGGCATCGTCGCGGACCGGGGTGCGTGTCACCGGCCCCCGGAGACCCTCAGTACCGTCCCCGTCGTGTACGAGGCGTCTGCCGACAGCAGCCACGCGACGGCGGCGGCGATCTCGGCGGGCTCTCCGGGCCTGCCGAGCGGGATCGCGGCGGCCGCCTTCGCCGGACGGTCGGGATCCCCCATCGCGGCGTGCATCTCCGTGTTGATGACGCCCGGCGCCACCGCGTTGACCCTGATGCCGTTCCGGCCGAGCTCCTTGGACAGACCGATGGTCAGGGCGTCGGTGGCCGCCTTCGTCGCCGCGTAGTGCACATACTCGCCGGGGGCGCCGAGGGTGGCCGCCGCCGAGGAGATATTGACGATGGCCCCGGAGCCGAGCGCCGCCATGTCCCGGGCGGCACGCCGGCAGCACAGTAGATAGCCCAGGAGGTTCACCTCGATCACCCGTCGCAGGTCGGCGGTCCTCGTATCGGCGAGTCTGCCGAGCGGGCCCGTCACACCGGCGTTGTTGACCAGGCCCGTCACCGGCCCGAGTTCGCTCGCGGCGGTGTCGAACAGCCGCTCCACGTCCGCCTCTTCGGAGGTGTCGACCTGTACGGTGACGCAGCGCGCACCCGTCGCACGGACGGCCACCGCCGTCTCCTCGGCCGCCTCTTCGTCGCTGACGTAGCCGAGAGCCAGATCATGCCCGTCGGCAGCCAGCCGGACGCACGTCGCGGCGCCGATACCCCGGCTGCCGCCTGTGACGACAGTGATCGGACGTGACATGAGCTGCCTCCTGCTGAGCGACGGGTGTGAGGGATTCGCCGGATTCACCGACCGGACAGCAAGTCGTATCTCACCCTCGTCGGGCGCACGCGTTCGGGGCGGTTCCCTGTGTGAACAGAACCATGTGAACAGGCCGTTTAAAACGAACTGTTGACATCAATGTGTGTGTCGTCGATCCTGGTCGTATGTCATCGACTTCCGGTCGGCCCACCGACCCCTTCACCCCGCCGCACCCGGAACAGGCGCGCGCGCACCGCGCCCACGCGTCCCTGTTCCGCATCGCCGAGCGGCACGCGGCCACCGACGAACAGCGCCGCCGGCAGGTCCATCCCTCCGTCATCGCGCCCCACGAGGCCATCAGGCTGGTGTCGTTCCTGCTCAGCGGCGCGGCGCGGCCGGACGAGGGCGAGCCGCCGGTGGACCACGCCGACATCACCGCCGCACTGAGCCTGATCCCCCTGGCACGCGGCGACATGGACGAACTGGAGGCCGGACTCCTCAAGATGGCCCGGGGCCGCGAGATGACCTGGCAGGAGATCGCCTTCGGCCTCGGCCTCGGCACGCCACAGGCGGCGAGGCAGCGGTACGAACGGCTGGCCGGCCGTACCGCTGCCGACACCGAGGGAGCGGAGGAGGCGCGGGAGTCGCTTTAGTCCGCGTCAGGGCGTCGCCGCGGTCGCCCTGCGCATCATGGTCATCGGGATGAATCCACCTGTTCGGTGCACGAGGGTGACGTGCGGTCACCGGGGTCCGGCTCAACCCCCGTACGGGCTGACAGGTCACGGCCGTCCGCACCATCGGAGGAGTCCGGTTGTCGGCTGTTCCGGCGCCTCATACGCTCCATTTGTCGAGGACCGTCAGCAGTCGGCCGGCCGCCGCCGGCCGCCGGTCGCGGTCGCGGTCGCGGGTAAGGAGCCACAGCCATGAGCGTCTGGATGATCACCGGTGCCTCGCGCGGATTCGGTGCGGAGATCGCCCGTACCGCCCTGGCGTCCGGGTATGACGTCGTGGCCACCGCCCGTGATCCCCGGGCCGTGAAGTCCCTCTTCCCCGACGCGGGCGACGCCTTGCTCGCGCTTCCCCTGGACGTCACCGACGAGGACGCGGCGCACGCGGCCGTCGCCGCGGCGACGGAGCGGTTCGGCCGTATCGACGTGCTGGTCAACAACGCGGGCCGGGGGCTGCTCGGCGCGGTCGAGGAGGTCTCGGACGCGGCGGCCAAGGCGGTGTACGAGACCAATGTGTTCGGCACGCTCAATGTGCTGCGCGCCGTGCTGCCCGGGATGCGCGAGCGCAGGTCGGGACACATCGTCAACATCAGCTCGGTCGGCGGCTTCACCGCCGCGCCGGGCTGGGGCGTCTACGCCTCCACGAAGTTCGCCGTCGAGGGCCTGTCCGAAGCGCTGGCCGCCGAGGTCGCGCCGCTCGGCATCACGGTGACCCTGGTCGAACCCGGCCGCTTCCGTACGGACTTCCTGGACGGCTCCAGCCTCCACACCGAGGAGAACGTGATCCAGGACTACGCCGCCACCTCGGGCGGCACCCGGACCGGCGCGGTGGACCAGAACCACGCCCAGCCCGGCGACCCGGTCAAGGCGGCCCGCGTCATCGTCGATCTCGGCGGCAGCGAACGTGCCCCGCTGCGCATCCAGCTGGGGGCTGACAGCGTCGCCCGGGTGGAGGACAAACTACGCTTCGTCCACGACGAGTTGGAGACGTGGCGGAAGGTGGCCACGAGCACCGACCACGACGACGTCACCACCGGCTGAGCCGCCCGCCGCCCCCTCGGCGGCGCTCCGCGACCTTCGCGGGCAGGTGCCCCGGCACGCGTGGCGACCGGGCGACAGGTGTATGTGCCGCTATGTTCCTCGCGGACCCGCGCACGCACCTGCCACACCAGCCGAGGGACGCGATGAGACTCCGTGCCGTCAGAATCAGCCGATCGCCTCTTCTGCCGCTCGTTCTCCTGATCAGTACGGCGCTGGCCCTGTGGCCCGCCGCCCCGAGCACCGCGCGGCCCTCGACCTGCGAGCCCTCCGTGCCGTACGAATCCGGGACCGAGGGCTACCACACCTTCCGGATCCCGGCCGCCCTCCAGGTGCCGGACGGACCACTGCTCGCGTTCGCCGAGGGGCGGCGTGATTCGGCCGCGGACGACGGCGACATCGATCTGGTGCTCCGGCGCTCGCTGGACGGGGGGTGCACCTGGCAGCCGCTCCACGTGGTCGCCGACGCGGGGGAGGACACCGTCGGCAACCCCGCGCCGGTGATCGATCCGGCCAGCGGGGACGTGGTGCTCGTGACCTGCCGGACGATCGGCGGCGCGACCAAGCGCCAGGTGGTGGCGGGCGCGGTCGCCGGTTCCGTCCGCCGGGTGTACGTACAGCGCAGCACGGACGACGGCCTGAGCTGGTCACCGCAGCGGGACATCACGGCGTCGGTCAAGGCCGCGGACTGGCACTGGTACGCGGTGGGTCCTGGGCACGCGGTGGCGCTGCGCCACGGCCCCCACCGGGGACGGCTGCTGGTCCCCGCGAACCACAGCGCGGGCCCGGCGGCCCGCAGCGGCGCGCACTCCCTCGTCAGCGACGACGGCGGTCTCAGCTGGCGCGTCGGCTATCTGAGCCCCGGGGCCGACGAGCCGCTGGCGCTCAACGAGAGCACGCTGACGGAGCTGCCCGACGGCCGCGTCTACATCAACTCCCGTGATCACGACCGTACGACCGAGGGCTCACGGGCCGACGCCTACAGCGACGACGGCGGACTGACCCTCTCCGTCCCGTTCCGGCCCCAGCCGATGATCGAGGGGCCCGTGGTGCAGGGCAGTGTGCTCCAGGTCCGCGGTCCCACCGGGGACGAGCCGCTTCTGTACTCCGGCCCCTCGGACCCCGGCGAACGGCTCAGGATGCAGGTGCGGGCCAGTGGCGACGGCGGGTTGTCATGGCGACCGGTGTGGACGGTGTCGGAGGACCGGGCGGGCTATTCGGACCTGGTGCAGACCGGCGAGGGGACCGTCGGCCTGCTCTACGAGACGGGACAGCGGACCTATCACGACAGCATCCGCTTCACCCGGCTCCCCTGGGTCTGGAAGCTCCTGCCGGACCTGACGGTTTCTCAGGGCGAGGCGGGCGGCGCGGCCCGGTAGGGCCGGCGGCCGACGAAGGCGCCGGAGCCCCGACCCTCGTAGCGGACTCCCGCCCGGTCCCGCCGCGCCCAAGACCGTCAGCCGTGGTGCCATGGGTCCATGGGCCACCACCTCGAACGGACCGGGCACGTACGGACCGGGCACGTACGGAATGGGCACGTACGCAATGGACACGAACGGAACGGGCCATGACCGGCGCGTCGGCCCTGGCCCCCTGTCTGCGCACCGTGCGGGCCGTGGTCCTCGACACCGACGGGGTCATCCTCGACTCCGCCGGAGTGCACGCCGCGGCCTGGAAGGGCGCGTTCGACGCGTGTCTGTCCGCCGCGGGCATTCGAGCCCCCTTCGACGCGGTGGACGACTACCGCCGCTATGTCGACGGCAGGTCCCGCGAGGACGGGGCGATGGCGTTCCTGAACGCGCGCGGACTCGACCTGCCCTTCGGCGATCCCGGCGACGGACCGGGGACGGCCACCGTCCGGGCCGTCATGGCACGCAAGGAGCGGCTGTTCACGCGGCGACTGCGTGAGCATGGCGTCGACGTCTGGCCGGGGACCGTACGCCTGCTCCACGCGCTGGCCGCCCAGCGGGTGCCGTGCGCCGCCGTCTCGGCGTCCCGGCACGCGTGGGACCTGCTGACGTCGGCCGGGGTGCTCGGTCTGCTGCGGACCGTCGTGGACGGCAACGAGGCCGACCGGTTGGGGCTGCCGGGCAAGCCCGACCCGGCACTCTTCCTGGAGGCCGCGCGCCGCCTCGGGTTTCCGCCCCGGGACACGGCCGTCGTGGAAGACGCGCTGGCCGGTGTCGAAGCCGGCCGGCGCGGCGGGTTCGGCCTGGTGATCGGCGTCGACCGGACGGCCGGGCCCACGAGCGCGGCCGAGCTGCGCGGGCACGGCGCCGATGTGGTGGTCGCCGACCCCGGAGAGCTGCTGACCGAAGAAGAGGACCGGGGCAGCGCGAAGGGGACAAGCGCGGCGGCGACAAGCGCGAAGGGGACAAGCGCGAACAGGAGAAGCGGGTGACCTCACGCGCCTGGACCTGGACATACGAGGGCTACGACCCCGAGGCGGAGCGGCTGCGCGAGGCGCTCTGCACGCTGGGCAACGGCTACTTCGGCACCCGCGGCGCCGCGTCGGAGACATCCGAAGGACCGGCGCACTACCCCGGCACCTACGCGGCGGGCTGCTACAACCGGCTCGTCTCCACCGTCGCGGGGCGTCAGGTCGAGAACGAGGACATGGTCAATCTGCCCAACTGGCTTCCGCTGCGCTACCGCGTACGCCCCGAAGGAACCGCGCCGGGACCGTGGCTCTCACCTGACGGCCCCCACCTCCTCACCCACCGGCAGAGCCTGGACCTGCGGCACGGCACCCTGACCCGCTGGTCGGTGTACGAGGACGGCGCCGGGCGGCGGCTGCGCGTCGAGCAGTGCCGGCTGGTGCACATGGGCGAGCCGCATCTCGCCGCGCAGCGCACCTCGTTCACCGCCGAGGGCTGGGCCGGGACGGTGGAGGTGGAGTCGGGTCTCGACGGCGATGTGCGCAACGCGGGAGTGGAGCGGTACCGCGATCTGGCGAACCGGCATCTGATCCATCTGCGTACCGGCGCGGAGCGCGACGACAGCGTGGTGTGGCTGCGGTGCCGCACCGTCAACTCCGACATCCGGATCGCGCTGGCCGCGCGCACCCGTGTCACCGACCGCCGTCACCTCGCGCCCCGTGCGCGGCTCACCACCGCACAGGCCGTCCAGACCCTCACGATCCCCGTCGGGCGCGACGAGACGGTGACCGTCGACAAGACGGTCGCGCTGTACACCTCCCGTGACCCGGCGATCAGCGGTCCGCGGTTCACCGCGGTCCAGGAGGTACGGCGGGCCGCCGACTTCCCCCGGCTGCTGGCCTCGCACCACCGGGCCTGGGAACGTATCTGGCGGGAGGCGGCACTCGACGTGCCCGGCGAGGCGGGCCGGATCCTGCGGCTGCATCTCTTCCATGTACTCCAGACCCTCTCCCCGCACACGGCGGGACTGGACGCCGGCGTACCGGCCAGAGGGCTGCACGGCGAGGCCTACCGCGGGCATGTCTTCTGGGACGAGCTGTTCGTCCTGCCGTTCTTGAACCTGCACTTCCCCGAGGTCTCGCGGTCCCTGCTCGGCTACCGCTACCGGCGGCTGCCCGCCGCCATCCACGCGGCCCGCAGCGTGGGCCGGCGGGGCGCGATGTACCCCTGGCAGAGCGGGAGCGACGGGCGCGAGGAGACCCAGGAACTGCATCTCAACCCGCGCTCCGGCCGCTGGCTGCCCGACTACTCCCGGCTCCAGCACCATGTCGGCTCGGCGGTGGCGTACAACGTGTGGCAGTACTGCCAGGCCAGCGGCGACATCGAGTTCCTGCACACCGACGGCGCGGAGACGCTGCTCCAGATCGCGCGGTTCTGGGCGAGCAGCGCGGTCTGGGACCCGGCGCTTGGGCGCTACCGCATCCGCGGTGTCGTCGGCCCCGACGAGTACCACGACGGCTACCCGGATGCCACGGTGCCGGGACTGGACGACAACGCCTATACGAATGTCACCGCGGCGTGGGTACTGACCCGGGCCCTCGAACTCTGCCGGACCCTGCCCCTCTCGCACCGCCATCAGCTCTTCGACCGCATCCGGCTCGCGCCGGCGGAACAGGAGGGCTGGGACGACATCGCCCACCGGCTCCATGTGCCGTACCACGCGGGGGTCATCAGCCAGTTCGCCGGATACGGGGACCTCGCCGAACTCGACTGGGAGGGCTACCGGCGGCGGTACGGCGACATCCGGCGGCTGGACCGGATCCTGGAGGCGGAGGGCGACACGGCCAACCGCTACCAGGCGTCCAAGCAGGCCGATGTGCTGATGCTCGGCTATCTCTTCTCGCCCCGGGAACTCGCCGGGCTCTTCCGGCAGCTCGGTCACCGGCTCGACGACGACTCCTGGCGGGCCACCGTCGACTACTACCTCGCCCGCACGAGCCACGGATCCACGCTCAGCTCCCTCGTCCACGCGTGGGTGCTGGCCCGGGCCCGCCGTGACGAGGCGTGGGCCTTCGCCGAGGAGGCGCTGGCCGGGGACGTGGCCGACGTGCAGGGCGGCACCACGGCGGAGGGCATCCATCTCGGCGCGATGGCGGGCACCCTGGACTTCGTACAGCGCGGGCTGACCGGACTGGAGACCCGGGACAACGCGCTGTGGCTGGATCCGGCGCCGCTGCCCCAGCTGTCGAAGTTCGGGGTCGTCATCCGCTACCGCAGTCACTGGGACGTGGATCTCCGTATCCGCGCCGAGCGGGTACGGATCGCCGTGCCGGACGGGAGCGACGGTCCGGTACGGGTGGTGCTCGGCGGGGTCGAGTCCGTCATCGTCCCCGGCACCACGCGCCGGCTCGAACTGCCCGGCAGATGACACGAGGACCGACCGGACAGGACCTGGACTCCCGTCCACGTACGCGCGCTCGAACCGTACGTGCGCGCGAACCGCCCGATACCCGCGTCAGCCGGGGACGAGCACCGCCGCGCCGGTCACCCGCCCGGCCGCGAGGTCGCCGAGCGCGCGGTCTGCCTGGCTCAGCGGATAGCGGCTGATGGTGACCCGGATGCCGATGCGCTCGGCCAGGGCGAGGAAGTCGTGCCCGTCCTGCCGGGTGTTGGAGGTGACGCTGCGCAGATTCCGCTCCTGGAAGAGATGGCGCTCGTAGTTCAGTACGGGAATGTCGGAGAGATGGATACCGGCGATCGAGAGCGTGCCCGACCGGTCCAGGGCCTCCAGCGCCACCGGCACCAGATCACCCACCGGCGCGAACAGGATCGCCGAGTCGAGCGGTTCCGGTGGCCGGTCCCGGTCGCCACCGGCCGACGAGGCGCCGAGTTCCATGGCGAGTTCACGCGCCCGCGCCGACCGGGTCAGGACATGGACATTGGCCCCCTCGGCCAGTGCCACCTGCGCGGCCAGATGGGCGGAGGCGCCGAAACCGTAGATCCCCAGACGCCCGCCGCGAGGCAGCGCGCTGCGGCGCAGCGAGCGATAGCCGATGATCCCGGCGCACAGGAGCGGCGCGAGCAGCGCGGCGTCCTGGTCCTCCGGCAGTCGGTACGCGAACGCCTCCGGGACGATGGCCAGTTCGGCGAAGCCGCCGTCCGCGTCCCATCCCGTGTAGAGGGACCCGGGGCAGAGATTCTCCTGTCCCGCCCGGCAGTAGCGGCAGGTGCCGCAGGTGCCCCGCAGCCAGGCCCCGCCGGCCCGCTCACCGATGCGGAACCGCGTCACCGCCTCGCCGACGGCCGTCACCCGGCCGACGATCTCGTGGCCGGGGATGGACAACGGGCGGTGCGGGGTGAGATCGCCCTCGGTCAGATGCAGATCCGTACGGCAGACACCGCACGCCTCCACCCGCAGCAGCAGTTCACCGGGGGCGGGGACGGGCACGCGGCGGCTGACACGGACCAGCGGCCGTCCGGTGCCGATCGGTCCTGGGGTCTCGACGGCCCAGCCGTCCATGGTCTCCGTGGCGGGCGCGGCGGACGCGGGAGCAGCCATACCTCCAGCCTGCGGCGCACACCGACCCGCGGCAAGCGGGCGCCGTCCCGGCGGCGCGGGTCCATACGTCGTCCGGGTCAGTGGTCGATCGCCGTCGCGGGCGCGCTCAGCTGCCACACGCGCGCCGGGGGGACATTGCCCCAGACGGTGCGGCAGTCGACGGCATGGGCCCGCTGGAAGGAGTCGAGTACACGCACGACTCCGCTGTGCCTGGCCAGGCTCCGGGAGCTGCCGAACACCGCACGCAGCCTCGTGGTGGCGCGATAGCCGAAGTACGTCAGCCGGCCGCCCGGTCCGAGCGCGGTCAGATAGCGCGCGAGCAGGTCGGACACCTCGTCGGGGTGGAAGTTGGTGAAGGGCAGCCCGGACACGATCACGTCGTACCGCGCCGAGGGATCCAGCTCCTGGACCGGCGCGGCGATCAGCCCGACGCGCTCCCCGAGGGCCGCGAGCCGGGGGTCGGTGCGCAGGTCGGCCTGGAGTACGCGGGCGAAGCGCGGGTTGGACTCGACCAGGTCCAGGGTGTCCTCGGGACCGAGCAGGCCGGCGAGGACGCGGGAGACCGCGCCGGTGCCGGCGCCGACCTCCAGCACGGCGCGGGGCCGCCCGGTACGGTCGGCCAGCGGCGCGGCGAGCGCCCGGGCGAGCGGGCGCCCGCTAGGTGTCACGGCGCCCGTCGTACGGAACGTCCGCAGCGTCTCGGCGAGGAACAGCCCCCGGTCGGCGAGCCGCCGGGCCGGGGTACGCCGACGCCGGGCACCGAAGGACCCGGGTATGCCGGTGAGCGAGGGATCGGGCGATGACGTGCCGGACGGTGCGGTGTCCGACGGTGACATGCCGGGTGGCGAGGTGCGGACCAGCGGGGTACGGGGCGGTGGAAGAGCCATGCCGGTGACGCTAGGGAGCGGCCGGGGCCGGGGGATCGGCTGTTGTGCGACAGCGGTGTCCGACGAAAGTAGGGGGTCGCGATGTCCGTCCCGCGGGGGTACGTGGCGTACGCGCGTCCCTAGGATGACAAGGTGAGATCCGAGCCGGGACGCGGAATGCCGCTGTGGGTGGAGGCACCCTCGGCGGTGGTGCTCGCCCTGATGTCCGTGCTGGAGGGCTACCGGTCGGCCGGCGACACGCTGGCGGATCCCGCGCCGTGGATGGCGGTGATCGCCTCGTTCGCGGCGCTCGGCCGCCACCGGTATCCCCGTGCGGCAGCGGGCGTGGCGCTCCTGTCGGCGGCCCTGGGCGCCCTGCTGCCGCTGCTGGTGACGCTGTACCACTTCTCCTCGCGCGGCAGGCTGCGCGAGGTGTGGGTGTGTCTGGGGATCGTCCTCACCACGGGCCTGCCGTGGCTCGCCGTCGCGCTGACCCGGGGACAGCCGCTCTCCGGAGGGCGGCTGAGCAACTGGACCAACGCGGGCTTCGGCAACTCCGTGCTCATCGGGCTCGCCCTGGCGCTCGGCATGTGGCTGGGCAGCAGACGCCGGCTGCTCGCGGCGCTGACGGAGCAGGTGGAGCAGCTGCGGGTGGAGCGCGAACTCCGCGCGGAGCAGGCGAGACTGGCCGAACGGTCGCGGATCGCCCGCGAGATGCACGATGTCCTCGCGCACCGGCTGAGCCTGCTGATGCTGCATGCCGGGGTGCTCCAGCTGCGCGGGGAGGGGATGCCCCCGGCCACCGTGGAACGGATCGCCCTGCTGCGGAACACGGCCGGACAGGCGCTGGACGATCTGCGCGAGGTGCTCGGGGCGATGCGCTCCGACGAGCGTCCCGCCGCAGCGGACGGGACGGCCGGTGCCGCCGGAACCCACGAGGCGGCCGTGCCCGCCCCGGCGCTCCAGGACCTGGCCGAACTGCTCGCCGAGGCACGGGCCGCGGGCCAGCTGATCGAGTCGACGGTGGCCGGCGACGCGGCCGGCACCTCCACCGCCCACCGGCTGGCGGTGCACCGGCTCGTACGGGAGGCCCTGACCAACGCCCGCAAGCACGCGTTCGCGGCGCCGGTCGTGGTGCGTGTGCACTATGGGCCGCCCGCCACCACGGTCGAGGTGGTCAACGGCCCCGCCGGGGAGGCACTTCCGGCATCCGGGGGCCCCGACGCGCGGGCGCCCGGTGGGTACGGTCTGATCGGTCTGGCGGAGCGGGTCGCGGCGCTGGGCGGCCATCTGCACACGGGTGCCACCGGGGGCGGCTGGCGGCTCGCCGCCCGGCTGCCCGTGGCCCCCTCGGACCTCGCCACGCCGGCCGGCTTCTCCACGACGGCGTCATGATCAACGTCCTGGTGGTGGACGACGACGCCCTGGTGCGGCTCGGTCTTGTCGATCTGCTGACCACCGACCCGGAACTGACCGTCGTCGGCGAGGCGGCGGACGGACTGGCCGCCGTCGAGCAGGCGGGCAGGCACCGCGTGGACATCGCGCTCGTCGACATACGGATGCCGCGTATGGACGGTATCGCCGCGACCCGCCGGCTGCGCGCGCTGCCGGCCCCACCGCGGGTGATCACGCTGACCACCTTCGACCTCGACGAGTACATCTACGACGCGCTCGCCGCGGGCGCGGACGGCTTTCTGCTCAAGGACACGGATCCGCTGGAGATCATCCGCGCGGTCCATGTGGTGGCGGCCGGCCAGGGAATGCTGCATCCCGCCGCGGCCCGTCGGGTGATCGACCGCTTCCACCACGCCGAGCGGCCCGCGGCGCTGGCGGCGCGCGCCAGGCTCGCCCGTCTCACACCGCGTGAGACGGACGTACTGGCACGGCTCGCGCTGGGCTGCTCCAACGCGGAGATCGCGGCGGCGCTCGGTATGCGCGAGAGCACCGTCAAGGCGCACATCAGCCGGATCCTCATGGCCCTCGGCGCCGGAAACCGCGTCCAGGCCGCCCTGCTGGCCAGGGACGCCGGGCTCGGCGCTCCCGGCTGAGTCCTGGCCAGGACCGGTTCCGCCGGTCCTGGCCAGGACACGTGTCGTCGCTGACGGCCGCTACGACAGCCTGTCGGCGATCACCGACGCCGCTTCCGCGATCAGCCTGTCGTCGTGTTCGGCGTCCTTGTCGGCGCGGTTCGACATGATCGCCATGACGATGGGGGCGGAGTCGGGGGGCCACACCACGGCGATGTCGTTGCGGGCGCCGTGATAGCTGCCCGTCCCGGTCTTGTCGCCGACCACCCAGCCCTTGGGCACCCCGGCCCTGATGAGCGCGTCCCCGGTGGTGTTGGTCCGCAGCCACTGCGTGAGCTGGGCCCGTTCGGCCTCGGGGAGGACATCGTCGAGAACGAACGCGCGCAGATCCTCGGCCAGCGTGCGCGGCGTGGTCGTGTCCCGTGTGTCGCCCGGGACCCATTCGCTCAGATCGGGCTCGATGCGATCCATCCGGGTGACGTCGTCGCCGATGTCCCTGAGTACGGCCTGGAGGCCCTTGGGACCGCCGATTTCGTCGAACAGCAGATTGGCCGCGGTGTTGTCGCTGTAGCGGACGGTGGCGTCACACAGCTCCTTCAGGCTCATCCCCGTCTCGACGTGCTTCTCGGTCACGGGCGAGTTGGCGACCAGATCGTCCTTGGAATAGGTGATCACCCGGTCCATGCCGCTCAGGGTGTACTTCTTCAGCACGGCACCGGCCTCCAGCGCCTTGAACGTGGAGGCGAAGGGGAACCGCTCACCGTCGTTGTACGCCACCTCGCGCCCGGTGCCGGTGTCGATGGCGTAGACACCCAGCCGCGCGTCGAACTCGCGCTCAAGTTCGTGGAGCTCACCGGCGAACGGCTTCGCTGCGGCCGGACTCGGCTTCGACGTATCGACGGACGGGGACGCCACGGCGGAGGACGCCGAAGAGGCCGCGGACGCGCCCTGGCCGCAGGCCACGAGCGGGACGAGGGCGAGCGAGGCCAGCGCACCGAGAGCGGCGCGCCTGACACGGGTGTGCTTCATGGTTCGAACCTCCGGGGCGCCCCGCACGCGGGGCGCGTAGGGGATGGAGTGACACCGCCCCATCCCGATGCGTGGTCGTGGTCGTGGGTGCCGTGACCACCCTCGCCTCCCCGCGGTCATGCGGTCCAATACGCTCATGCGCGGTTCCATGCCGATCTGGCATAGAGTGCGGGCTGTGGATCTGGTGGGAGCGTGTCGCGCGTTCGTCAGCGTCAGCGAGCACGGCAGTTTCACCGTCGGAGCGTCCGCTGCCCGGATGTCCCAGTCGGTGGCCAGCCGCCGCGTCGCCGCGCTGGAGGAGCACTTCGGTGAGCAGTTGTTCGAGCGCACGTCGCGACGGGCCGTCCTGACCCCCTTCGGACGGGACATGCTGCCGGCGGCCAGGCAGCTCGTACAGACGGCCGAGGTGCTGCTGAACGAGGCGGCGGCCGCCAAGCGCAAACCCTGGCGGCTGGCGGTGCCCGGCATCTGCTCCACGGCCGGTCTCGCCCGGCTCGTCGCCGAGGCGCGGGGACACGGTGTCACGCTCGAACTCCGCGTCGCGGCGCCGGCCCGGCGCAGGGAGCTGATCCACGCCCAGCAGGTACGTGCCGCCGTGCTCGCGGTGCCCGCCGACGAGGCGACGTGGTCCGTTCCGCTCGGTCTGGCCAGTGCCCAGGATCCCGGCATCAGACGTGTGTATGTCGAGACGCTGCGGTTGGGACGAGGCTCCCCCGGCCCGGCCCGGCGTATCTGGATCCAGCCGGAGGACGATGTGCCGCACATCCGGGACCCGCTGACGCGGCTGCGCGACGCGGTGGGACTGCGGCCCGCCCAGCTCGTCGCCTCGGCCGATCTGACGACCGCCGCGGCGGAAGTCCTCTCCACCCACGACCTGTTGCTGTGCTCACCGGCACAGGCCGAGGAACTCGCCCTGAACTGGCGGCCCATCGGGGAGATCACGCTCAGCCGGGGGTTCGCTCTCACCGCCGCGGCCGACGGCAATCCACAGCACATCGAAGCGCGCCTGGGCGACGCCCTCGCCCGTCTCCTCGGCGCGGACACCCGGGCGGGCACCTCGGGAGGGGCGGCGGCGTGAACACGGAGGCACTGCTCGGCGACATGCGCCGGCAGCTGAGCGACGGAGGTCTGCACGGCTGCCTGCTCGTACGGGATCTGCACACGGGAGAGGAGCTGGGGATCGACCCGGACACCCAGCTGCCCGCCGCTTCCCTGGTCAAGGTCCCGCTCGCGCTGGCGACTGCGGAGCGCGTCCGGCGGGGCGAACTCGACGGGGCGACGATGCTCGACGTGCAACCCGGGCGGATCACCACACCGGGCCCCACCGGGCTGAGCCGATTCCGCCACCCCAGCCGGATCGCCATCGACGACCTGCTCTATCTGAGTACGTGTGTGAGCGACGGAACGGCCGCCGACGCGCTGTTCGACCTCACCCCGCCAGGACAGGTCGCCGACATCCTCCACGAACTCGGCGTCCGCGGCATCACCGTCCGGCACGGCATGCTCGAACTGTCCGACACCCCCGCGGAACGCTTCGACGCCGCGCAGGCCCATCTCGCGCACGCCCTGGCCATCGACGCGGGCACCGGCGGACGTGGACACCGGGTGCCGCAGCTCGACACCACCCGCGCCAACACCGGCAGCGCACGCGCGTACGTCGAACTGCTCCAGGCCCTGTGGACCCCCTCGGCGATCCACCCCGAGGTGGCCGAGCGCGTGCGCGGTCTGATGCGGAACAACGTGCTACGGCACCGGCTCACCCCGGACTTCAGCTCCGACGCCACCACCTGGTCCTCCAAGACCGGCACCCTGCTCAATCTCCGCCACGAGATCGGTGTCGTCGAACACTCCGACGGCCAGGCCTTCGCCATCGCCGTTCTCACCGAGTCACTGGTCCCGGCCGGCACGCAACCTGGCGCCGACGCCCTCATGGCGCAGGTCGCACGCGGCCTGCGCGATCACCTCAGGCAGCTTTAGCTTCAGGGCGTGTCGGCGGCGGAGGCGCGGCACAGCGCGAGCACGGCGATGTCGTCCTGCTGATGTCCGGCGGCGAAGGTACGGGAATCCGCGTGGAGCGCGCGCGTGAGCCGGCCCGGAGGCTGCCCCGCCTCCTCGGCGAGACGCTTCCTCAGCGGGAAGAACGTGCCGTCGGGCGACCGCGCCTCGGTCAGCCCGTCGGTGCAGAGCAGCAGCGTGGTGCCGAAGGGGAAGTCGAACCGGCCGACGGTGCGGGCCGCGGGCGCCAACGAGCCGAGGCCGAGGGGGAGATCGGCCTCTTCGAGGAGTACGGAGACGGTCGCGCCCGGTCCCACGAGATACGGGCGGGGGTGTCCGCAGCTGATGGCCTGCACCGTCGTCGAGTCGTCGATGCAGAGGACCAGCGCGGTGACGAACCGTTCGGGCTCGTCGGCGTCGGCGGCGATGGCGTTGTGCCGTACGACGGCCTCCTCCAGAGCGTCCACGAGTCCGGAGAGCGTCCTCTCGCGGTACGCCGCCTCGCGGAACGCGCCGATCACGGCGAAGGCCGCGCCGATGGCGGGCAGCCCCTTGCCCTGGACGTCACCGATCAGTACGCGGGTGCCATAGGGCGAGGCCGCCAGGTCGTAGATGTCGCCACCGACGAGTTTGTCCTCCTGGAGCGGCTCGTAGACACCGTCCATCAGCACCTGGTCGGTCAGCAGGGGAAGCGGCCTGAGGATGCTCCGCTGCATGGCGGTGGCGGTCGACCGCAGCCGCAGCATCTCGTTCTCGTGCCCGATCCGGTACCGGCAGCCCAGCACACTCAGGCCGCCGAAGACAGCGGTGAGCGTCAGCGCCACGATGTCGTCGCCCCGGCTCTGCTCGGGGTGGTACAGCAGGGACAGCGCCACCGCGGCGGCGGACCAGCACGCGGTGTACACCGTCTGCCGGACGCTGCAGAAGGCGGCGGCGAACGCGGGGAGGAAGACGAGCAGGCTGATCAGGCGCAGTCCGGTGCCGGTCAGCAGGCCGAGCACCAGGATCAGCGCGGTCAGCCCCACCACCCAGAGCAGGAGGGCGCCGTTCGACGGCCGTCGTGCCCGGTGGGCCTCCGGATCCGCCGGCTCGCCGGCCCTGGTGGCCACACCGCGCTCCCTTCGCCGTCGGACTCTCCCCCCACCTTCGGTCCGGGCCCTCGGGCCCGCGAGCGGCGAGGAGCACACGTGTGATCACGGCGTGGGGGATCGCGGCACCCCCGCCGTGCCCGCGGTCACGTCCGGCCGCGGGCGCGGCGGGTGCGGCTACCGCAGGTCGATCTGGAACACCCTGTCCGCGCCGGCCGGCTCACCACCGTTGGCGTCGGCGTTGGTCGTCGCCAGCCACAGGGCGTTCTGGCCGGGGAGCTTCTCCACCGTCCGCAGCCGGCCGTACTGACTGGCGTAGTACGCGACCGGCGTGCCCGTGCCCGTACCGGTGACCGGCACGCGCCACAGTCGCTCGCCGCGCAGCGCCGCCAGGTAGAGCGCGCCGTCGGCGAACGCGACCGCGCTGGGGGAGGCCTCGCTCGTGGTCCACTGCCGGGCGGGGTTGGTCATGCCCGCGGTGGTGCAGCTGCCCTCGCAGACCGGCCAGCCGTAGTTCTTGCCTGACTCGATCAGATTCAGCTCGTCGAACCGGGTGTTGCCGAACTCGGCCTCCCACAGCCTGCCTTGCGCGTCCCAGGCGAGCCCTTGGGGGTTGCGGTGGCCGAGGGAGTAGACGAGCGTGCCGAAGGGGTTGCCGGGCGCGGGCCTGCCGTCCGGCGTCATCCGCAGGATCTTGCCGCTGAGCGAGCTCTGGTCCTGTGCGAGGTTCGCGTTCTGCGCGTCGCCGGTGGTGGCGTAGAGATAGCCGTCCGGGCCGAACTTGAGGCGCCCGCCGTTGTGATAGCGGTTCTTCGCGATTCCGCTGACCAGCACGGTGTAGCCGCCGAGCGAGGTGCCGTCGTAGGTCATCCGGACGATGCGGTTGTCGCTGGAGGACGTGTGCATCAGATAGATGTGGCGGTCGCTGTTCCAGTTCGGCGAGACCGCGATGCCGAGGAGCCCGCCCTCGCCGCCGGTGGTCACGACATTGGGCACGGTGCCGACCTGCGTCCTGGTGCCGGACTGCGTGAGCTTGAAGATCTTGAACGAATCCCGCTCGGTGACGAGCGCCGCGCCGTCGGGCAGCCAGCCGAGTCCCCAGGGGACGGTCCAGCCGGACGAGACCGTCCGGATGGCGGACGGGACGGAGGCGATGCCGCTGTCGGTCCCTTCCGTGGCGTTTCCCGTGCCGGCGGTGGCGAGCAGGCCGGCGGTCATCGCGGTCGCGGCGGCGACGGCGGTCAGTGCGGTGGGCAGGAGCCTGCGGGCGGTGTGGGGGTGGCGTGCCATGGAACGGCCCTCCTGGGGGAGTCGGTATGGCTGGAACGTCGCGCGGGCCGGTGGATGTCCGGCCGTGAATGACGAGCACCTGACAAGGGCTTCGGGCTCCTGAGGGAACGTAGGAGGTGTGTCATGGCCGGTCAAGGGCGACGGACGCGCGTTCCAACGCGCTTTCGGATTGGGGTGGTTGGGGCGGATGTATACGGTCGTCTCACCCGTACGGCCCACACCCGCTACCCGAACAGGTGGTTTGGCTTTGGCGTCCGTCTTCCGCGGCGACGGCGTCCGGCAGTCTCCTCCCGTGCCGGAGAGCCCGGCCCGAATCGTGTCAGGAGAATTCATGTCGGCTTACAAGCTGAACTGGGTCGCCGCGGCCGCCGCTCTCGCGGGAACGATGCTTGTCGCGTCGATGACGCCGACCGCGTCCGCGCAGCCGGATGCGGACAGGACGGTCAGGACGGACAGGGCGGAGAGGGCGGTCACCGTCCAGCAGCTCAGCCTGCGTCTGGCCGCCGACCCCGGCCAGGTGGCCAATGTGAAGGGCGGTGGAAGCGCGAACGGCACGCCGGTCATCCAGTGGCCCTGGTCCGGCACCCCGAACGAGCGCTGGGAGGCCACGGCCAAGGGCGGCGGCTACTACCAGTTCGCCTCCCTGGAAAGCGGAAAGTGCCTGAACGTCAAGGGCGGTGGGAACGCCAACGGCACCGCGGTCATCCAGTGGACCTGCGGCAACGACGCCAACGCGCTGTGGAAGTTCGTCCCCAAGGGCATCGGCTACGAACTGGTCGTCAAGTCCAGCCAGAAGTGCCTCAATGTCAAGGGCGGTCTCGGCCGGGGCAACGCACTGATCCAGTACACCTGTACCGGCGTCGCCAACGACATCTGGCTGCCCGTCTGGGAACACTGACGGCCGCCCCGCGCCGTGTCGGTCCGGCCCGCTGACGAGCGGCCGGACACACGGCGCGGCTGACCCCGCGATCGGCTCGCGAGAGGG
>NZ_JAMHJQ010000001.1:0-255969 GCF_023534745.1 Streptomyces sp. 35G-GA-8 | reverse complement strand
GGGCCGCCGACACCGTCGGCGGCCCTCCCTGGTTCCGGCGGGGGACGGCTAGGTCCTGTCCGGTCGGTCTTCGCGGATCGGACCGCGGCGTCTGGTGCCGTGCATCGCAAGGCGGAGGATCGCCCATGTACTGGACGTACTTGGGCGACTCCGACAACGCGGCGAGGTGCGGTGCCAGGCGTCGCGGGCCCGCGAAGATCGGCCGGACAGGGCCTAGGTCTCAGCGGCGGGCCTGGACGAGCGCGTGCGTGCCGCTGGTGCGCCACGGCTTCCCGCTCGCTTCGAGGCCGTCGAGCGTCCGGGCGTCGAGACCGACGATCACCTCGGACTTGAGGGTGCGCAGCGCGGCCACGGGACCGGGAAAGTACGCGGTGCGGCCGGCGAACGAGGACGTCGGAGCCCAGTACCGATCGCCCACGAGACGGCGGTAGTTGAGGTCGCCCTTCAGAACCGTCACGGTGGCACCCGCGAGATCGCGGCGCAGATCGTCCGGCATCGCGCTGTACGGCAGGGGCGCCCGGAAGAAACCGTGCGCGCGCACCGCGAGCCGCCCGCCCGCCATGGCCGACCAGAGCCGTCCGCCGATCTCGGCCGCGTATCCGGACGCCGCACCGAGCCGCCGCAGACCGTCGATGACATCCGTCATCGTCGCGTCGGAGACGTAGTACGGATACGGCTTGACATGCAGGACGGCGCGGGAGGCGCGTCCGGTGTGGAGCAGATGGTCGAGCAGTACGAGATCGGGGACGAGTTCCCGGCCGGCGTTGTCGGCGATCAGATGCACCGTACCCGCCGCGCCGACGGGCAGCAGCGACCACAGCAGTGGGCCGTCGTCCGCGACCAGGCGCGGGTCCGTACCGCTGTCGGCGGGTACGGGGCCCGAGGCGATCCGGAAGCCGAGGTCGGCGCGGTTGCCCCAGAGCGAGGCGCCCGCCAGCGCGAGCGCCTGTTCGTCGGCGGGCCGACCGGCCAGCCCGTCGAGAGCGGCGAGTTCGTCGTCCACCGCCGCTCCGCGCAGCTCGGCGTCCTTGAACGGGGCGAAGGGGTCGACGCCCCGCCAGGGGCCGTCGGTGAAGTAGCCCATGGCGTCGAGGAGTACGCGGTAGAAGTAGCTCTCCGACCACAGGAACGGTACGTCGAACCAGGACCGGCCGAACCAGGAACCCCCGGCGGGGTCATGTCCCCAGGTCTCCCACTGGGCGCGGTCGTGCGCGTCCGGGGCGAGCGGCTCGATCACCCCGTCGGTGACCGACCGCAGCAGGGCGTCGAGTGCCCGGTGCTGTGCGGGGGTGCAGGGAAAGGCGTCGCGTACCTGCTGGATGAGCGCCGGATGGCGGTCGGCCAGTACCCCCCGGGCGAACGAGCCCGGCTCGTTGCCCAGGATCACGGGTGCGTCGTCTGCTGCGGGCATCGCCTTCACATACTCCTCGGTCGGCCGTCCGGCGCGGCCCCGTCGAGCCGCCGTCGTCGGCCGTCCCGGGGACCACCACCGCACCGTACCGGTGGCGGCTCACGCCCACAGCGCCCCGGCGAGCGCGACCCCGGCGAAGGCCGCGCCCAGCCCGGCCACCACGCTGCCGAGGACGTTCGCGACGGCGTACAGCCGCGCGCCGTCCTCGGCGAGCCGCAGCGTCTCGTAGCTGAACGTCGAGTAGGTCGTCAGCGCGCCGCACAGACCGGTGCCGAGGAACAGCTGCGTGCGCGAGGACGCGGCACCGGCGGCGACCGCGCCGGTCAGCAGCCCGAGGATCAGACAGCCCACGACGTTGACGGCGAAGGTCCCCCACGGGAAGACGGAGTCGTGCCGGCGCTGGACACTCCGGTCGGTCAGAAAGCGCAGCGGGGCGCCGATGGCCGCCCCGGCCACGACCAGCAGCCAGTTCACCGCGCCTCCCGCCGGCCCGCATGACGGACGACCTCGCAGCTCTCCAGCGTGACCAGACCCTCGCGGACCAGCTCGTCCAGGCGTGGGAGGAAGCCCCGGATCTTCTCCTCGGTGTCCACGATCACGATCGCGACCGGCAGCTCCTCGCTCAGCGACAGCAGCCGCTGCGTATGGATCAGCGAGGACGCGCCGAACCCCTCGATCCCGCGGAACACACTCGCGCCCGCCAGTCCCGCCCGGTGCGCCTGGTGCACGATCTCCGTATAGAGGGGTCTGTGGTGCCACACATCGGATTCGCCGATGAGGACCGTCAGCCGCAGGGCGCTGCCCATCAGCCCGTTCATGTCTGCCTCCACGCGACTACGCGGCGCGTCACCCACACCGCACTCCACACCGAGGCGAGGGCCGCCACCAGCGTCAGTCCCAGATACGCCAGGCCCAGGGCGGGCCGTCCCGCGCCCACCAGGAGCCGGATGTCCACCGCGTAGGTCGAGAACGTGGTGAACCCGCCCAGCACGCCGGTCCCGAAGAACGGCCGCACCAGCCGGTGCGCGGCCCACACCTCGCTGATCACCACCATGAACACACCGATCACCACGCACCCCAGCACATTCACGAGCAGCGTGGTCCACGGAAAGGCGCCGGAAGCGGTGGGCCACAGGAGGGACGCCCCGTAGCGGGCCGCCGCGCCGACCGAACCGCCGAGCGAGACGACGGCCACCACCGGCCAGAGCGCTCCGGCCCCCGCGCGCCGCCGCTCGGCGGTGAACGGACCGGTATCGGGTTCGTCGTGCTCGCTCACCATGGGAGGGCGGGGGCTTTCCATCGGCATGCGTCTCCTACTTGCCGGGCGCCCGCACACGGGCGCGTTCCTTCGCAAGCAGGGACCGTTGGCGGCAGGTCACCGCGGATCGGGTACGGCGGGCCCCACCGCCGCGTGGTCGCCCGCCGGGGCCACCACTGCCTCCAGGCTAGCGTCATGGCACCGGCGGCGGCGATCCGGGCCATGAGCGCTCCGGCGGCGGCCCGGAGCAAGGTGCGGCGGACGCCTCACCGCCCTGGGCAGGGGGTGGCTCACAGCCCGGGACCGCCATGGCGCATGTACTGGTCGATCAGTTTCGTACGCGCCGCCTCAAGACGGCGGGCCAGAATCTCCGCGACGGAGCGGGTCAGTGCGAAGCCGAGCGCCGGATCGTCCTCGCACAGGGCCCGTACCGCGTGCCCGTCGAACTCCAGGGTGCGCACCGGACTGAACGCCTCCGCCCCGAAGTGCCAGCGGTGCGGTGGGAACAGCCAGGACCAGCCGAGCAGATCACCGACACCGAGCGTATCGACCAGCACCCGCCGGCGGCCCGGTACGAACATGTCCAGCGATACGGCGCCCGAGCGGATCACCCAGAACCGGTCCGCCGGATCCCCCTCCTCGAAGATCCTGGTGTCCTGCGGGAAGGAGACATAGCGGGCCTGTCGCATCAGGAGCTCGCTGTGGCCGGTGGGAAGCACCGTCAACAAACGCGTCGCGGGAGCCATGGTGGGGTACCTCCTTGCCGAACCGCGTGACCGGGCCGGACGGGACATACGGCGCATACGGCCATATCTCAGATGGTATCCCCACCGTCATGCCTGCCCGGAACCCCATGACCTGCCCGGAAGCGGCGATGTCACCATGTGTGACGGACCCGGGGCGGACAGTGCCGGGCCGCCGGCGATCCCCTACCCCGGCCGAGTCCGGCCCCACGGGGCTGCGCGATCATACGGATACGTCGTGACTTCGGCCGCGTCGTCACCCGGACCTTCGTCGTGCACACGAAAGCAGGAGAGTTCGTTGAAGCAGCCTCCCTATCTCGCCGCCGCCGACCGCTACGACGGCATGCGCTTCACGCGCTGCGGTCACAGCGGGGTACGACTGCCGCAGGTCTCGCTCGGCCTGTGGCACAACTTCGGCGGCACCGCACCGCTGGAGAACCAGCGCGCCGTGCTGCGCCGCGCCTTCGACCGGGGCGTCACCCACTTCGACCTCGCCAACAACTACGGTCCGCCCTACGGCAGCGCGGAGGCGAACTTCGGGGCGCTCTACACGCAGGACTTCCGTCCCTACCGCGACGAGCTGTTCCTCTCCACCAAGGCGGGCTACGACATGTGGCCGGGGCCGTACGGCGAGTTCGGCTCGCGCAAGCATCTGCTGGCGAGTCTGGACCAGTCGCTGACCCGGATGCGCGTCGATTACGTCGATCTCTTCTACTCCCACCGGTTCGACCCCGACACTCCGCTGGAGGAGACGGTGGGGGCGCTGGACTCGGCCGTACGCCAGGGCAAGGCGCTGTACGCCGGGCTGTCCAACTACCCGCCCGAGCAGATGGAGCGGGCCGCCGCGATACTCAAGGACCTCGGTACCCCGCTGCTGATCAACCAGCACCCCTACAACCTCCTGGACCGTGGCATCGAGCGCAATGGTCTGATCGCCGCCTCCGCCGGGGTGGGCGCCGGGGTGATCGCCTTCTCACCGCTGGCCCAGGGACAGTTGACGGACCGTTACCTCGACGGCGTACCCGCCGGCTCACGGATGGCCGTGGGCCACTTCCTCAAGCGGGACGCCCTCAGCGAGCGGAAGCTGACCCTGCTGCACGCGCTCAACAAGCTGGCGGGGGAGCGCGGACAGACCCTGGCGCAGCTGGCGCTCGCGTGGGTGCTGCGCGATCCGCGCGTCACCTCCGTCCTCATCGGCGCCAGCAGTGTCGAGCAGCTGGACCAGAACCTCGGAGTGCTGAGCGCCACCTCTTTCGAGGAGGCGGAACTGGCCGCGATCGACGCCCTGTTGACAGAGGTGTGACGGGACCGGGGGCGCCTCCCGGACGCACGGGGGCACATCCACCGGACAGGTGCTTGTGGCATGTATCCCCATATCACATTCCACGTCATCCCAGGTGTTGACGCGCTCCCAATCCGTGACGGACCATCACATGAGGGTGCTCAACGGGGAGTTGGGCACCGTGGTGTCGAAGGAGCGGTCCATGGGGAAAATGGCCAAGAGCGACAGCGCATCACGTCCCAAGCCGACCACCATCAAGATCCGACGTCTCGACCGGAGAGAGACCACGGGCGACAGCAATTCGACCGGTTCCTGAACGGGCCGCTGTGCCGGGTCGCTATCTCACCGTCGACGAACTGACCTCTCGCGCCCGGGGCCTGGCCGCGGCGCACCCGGACCGCGCCGTCCTGCGGCGCATCGGCTACTCACGGGCCGGGGAGCCCATACGGCTGCTGTCCATAGGGCGGGGGAGCCGGCACGCGCTGGTGGTCGCGGGGCCGCATGCCAATGAACCGGTCGGCGGCATGACGGCCCTGCGACTGGCCCGGTATCTCGCCCGGCCCGACCGGCCGGGCCGGGCCATGGACACGACCTGGCACTTCGTCCTCTGTCTCGATCCCGACGGAGCCCGCCGTAACGAGCGATGGCTCAAGGGCCCGATGACCTTCGCCCAGCACTACCGCCACTTCTTCCGTCCCGGATTCGCGGAACAGCCCGAGTGGCTGCCCACGGAGCCCGGGACGGAACCGATGCCCGAGACCCGGGCCCTCCTCGACCTCCAGGACGAGCTGCGGCCCTACCTCCAGTGCTCGCTGCACGGCGTGGACGTGGGCGGCAGCTTCGTCCAGCTGACCCGCCGGCTGCCCGGCCTGCCGGAACGTCTCGGCCGGTCCGCCGCCGATCTGCGGATACCGGTGGAGCTGGGACCGTACGACGCCTTCTTCTGGCCGAGCCCGGGGCCCGGCGTCTATGACATGCCACGGCCCCAGGAGACGGACCAGTTCCACTCACTGCCGGCCGCCACCGCCACCTCCACCTGGTTCCATCCCCATGGGTACGGCACCGTCACCGCGGTCGTCGAAGCCCCGATGTGGGGGGTCGAGGAGGTCGGTGACACCTCGGTCCACCCCGACCCGCCCGGCGCGCTGGAGATCATCAGCCAGACGCTCCGGCAGGACGCGCTGTTCCTCGCCGGTTTGCTGGAGCGGGTACGGCCGGGTCTGCCCGCCACCGTGGGGCCGCTGCTCGCGCCGGTCGAGGAGTATCTCGCCATCTGCGGGGGGCTGGCGGACGAATGGGCGCCGGAAGCGGCCCTTCGCGAGCAGGGCGGACTGCCACCGCTGAACCGGGCGCGGATCATGGCGCTCCGGATCGCCGCGCGACGGCTCGTCGTCCGTACGGCGGGGCTGCTGCACCAGATGCTCGTGGCCGATGACGACCCGGCCGCCGGCCATGGCACCGACGTCGCGGAGCGCGCGGAAGTGACCGACATACGCGCCCGACTGGACCTGTTCCTCACCCGGCGCTGCGAGGCGTTCGAAGCGGACTGCCGCGCCCGCTGGATCCCGGTCCACGACCAGGTGGAGCATCAGTTCAGAATCGTGCTGGCGGCCTCCGAGCTGGCCGCCCGGTTCAGGGAGCCGAGGGCGGTAAGGGCGTGAAACGGGACCGGCCCCCGCCGCCGGTGTCCGGCTTACGGCGCCCCCGGGTCAAGCCGGAACACCGGGCCTACCGCACGGTGGACGGGAACGTACGGATCGGGAGCGTGGTGTACGGGATCGGGGCCGAGGTCGCCGACCCCGACGGCTGGATCTGGACGCTGACCGAGGCGCTCGACGGGACCCGGGGCCAGGCCGAGTCGGTCGATGTTGTGCTCGCCCGCCACCCCGGCCTCGAACGGGGCGCGGTCGTCCAGGCGATCGCCGAGCTGTACGAGGCCGGGTTCCTGGAGGACGCCGAGGCGGAGCCGCCGGACACCCTCACCGACGAGGACCGCGTACGGTACAGCCGCGGCGTGACGCTGTTGCGGTGGATGGACCTGTCACCGCACGCCACCGCCTGGGAGTTACAGGCCCGGCTGCGCTCGGCCCGTGTTCTGCTGCTCGGCCTCGGCGGTACCGGAGGCTTCGCCGCCCAGGGCCTGGTCGCGTCGGGCGTGGGCCGGATGCACTGCGTGGACGGCGATGTCGTGGAGCTCTCCAATCTCAACCGCCAGCCCCTCTACCACGAGAGCGACATCGGCCGGTCCAAGGCCACCGCCGCCGACGCGGCCCTGCGGGCGGTCAACTCGCGGGTGGCGCTGACCACGGAACACCGCGCGGTCCGCGGTCCCGACGACATCGCCGCGCTGCTCGCGCCCGGCTACGATCTGCTGCTGCTCTGCGCGGACCGCCCGCCGGAGATCCGCCGCTGGGCCAACCGCGTCTGTCTGGCCGCCGGAATCCCCTGGCTCGACGCGGGCTATCGAGGACCGCTGGTCACGGTGGGGGTCCACGCGCCAGGCCGGGGGGCGTGCTGGGAGTGCCACCGCGCGGGCGAGGTCGACCGCCGCGATCTGCGGCTCGCCGCCGGACAGGACGAGGAGGCCGCCTCGCCCCGGATGGAGTGGAACCCCGTCAACGCCGTGACCGCCGGTCTCTCCGGCCATCTCCTCGTCCACGCGGCGATCGCGCTGCTCACGGGCGTACCGGAGATGGAACCCGGCTTCCGCTTCGGCCTCAATCTGATGGCGCTCGCCGAACCGGTGGAGGAGCGGTACGACCGCAGACCGGACTGCCCGGCCTGCGGTACGCCGCGCGCGGTGGGGCGGCCGGCCTGAGACAGGAAAGTCCGGGACCCGCTCTCCTCCCGCGAACGCGTGTTCACCGTCCCGTGACACCTTGCCGCCGATAACCCGCCCACAGCCGCCCGCCCGCCGGTGCCAGCACCTCCTCCGCCAGCGCGACCAGCGCGTCCGTATCCCCGTCCAGAGCCGCACGCACCGCCGCCGTCAGCCGCTCGGGCAGCCCCGGCCGGGCCTCGGCCAGGCGCCGCGACAGCCACTTCCCACCGCCCAGCCACGCCCCCTCGGCCAGCAGGGCGAACTCGGCGGTACGGCGGGCCACTTCGGTGACGATGAAAAGCCGCTCGCCCGGGTCGCCGCAGCCGACCAGATCGTCCAGAAGATCCGTCAGGGGATAGCGCCGGTCGTCCAGTTCGGCGGCCGTGACCCGCGGCGGCCCCTTCGCCACCAGGCGGCGCGCGTACTCCTGGAGGCCCGCCCCCACGCCGTCCCGGTCCACCAGGAGCGTTCCCGCCGCGCACATGAAGAGCAGGGGTGAGCGCCGCTCAAGGATCTCGCGCCCCACATACCCTTCCCAGCTGTCCCGGGTGTGGACGAAGAGTTCGGCCGGCCACCCCGCGAACCGCAGGGACTCGCGGTACGGGTCGGCGCCGTCCGCGAGCAGGACGACGACGTCCAGGTCGGAGAGGGGCGTACGCCGTGGGGTGAGCACGCTGCCGCCGAGAAAGGCGGCGCGGGCCCGTGGATGGCGCTCGGCCACCAATTCCCGTGCCGCCAGGACCGGATCCATGATCTCCATGGCCGACACCCTCCCAGCCGGCGCGGAGGTCACGCCTTCGAATTTCGTTACTCCTTGAAGCGCCGTCGCGCAGTCGAACGGCCGAATTCGTGCTGATTCGGGTCCACTCGGGGCGCTCCGGGGCTACCCTCAACACTTGACCTGCGCACTGTTCGAGAAAGCGAGGGATGCCGGTGTACCGGCCGGATGACTCGGTCACCCTCCCGCTGCTGGAGCGTGAACCCGAACTCGCCGCGGCGGCCAACGCCGTGGACGCGCTGTGCGGAAGCAAACGCTCCGGCGGGCTGCTCGTCTACCGGGGCGCCGCCGGGCTCGGTAAGACGGCGCTGCTCTCCGAAGTGCGCCGACTCGCCACGGGCCGTTGCGCGGTGTGGTCCGCGCGCGGTGGCGAGACCGTCACCTCCGTTCCCTTCCATGTCGTACGGCAACTGCTCCAGCCCGTGCTGACCGACGCGGAACCGGCGTCGGAACGGGCGGACGGTCCCACGGACGCGCGGGAACTGCTCGGTGACCGGTACGAGATCGTCGGCCCGGCCCTCGGCATAGCGCCCCCGGGCGAACAGCACGCCGACCCGCAAGGGGTCAGGGACGGTCTGGACGCCCTGGTGGAACGGCTCGCGGCGGTCCACGGACCGCTCGTCCTTCTCGTGGACGACGCGCAGTGGGCCGACCTGGAGACCCTTGCCTGGCTCACCTCCTTCGCCGAGCGCCCGGCCGGCGGGCTGCCCGTCCTCATCGTCGTCGCGTACCGCACCGAAGAGGCCATCGGCGAGACCGAATGGTTTCTTCAGAAGATCGGCGCGGCGGCGAAGCTGCTCGTCACACTGAGCGAGTTGACCTCCGACGCCACCGCCGAGCTGGCCCGCGCCGCCCTCGGTGAGCACGCGGACGATCCGTTCTGCCGCGAGGTCTGGGCGGTGACCGGCGGCAACGCGTACGAGACCGTCGAACTGCTCGCCAAGGTGCGGGACAGCGGACTCGAACCCGTCGAGGCCTTCGCCGGCGAACTGCGCGCCCTCGGCGCTTCGGCCCGCGGTACCGGTCTTATCGCCCGGCTTGAGGAACTGGGCACGGCCACCACCCGCTTCGCCTGGGCCGCCGCCATTCTGGGCACCGACATCTCACTCGATCTGGCGATCTCCCTGTCGGGTATGAGCCACGAAGAGGCCGCCAAGTGCGCGGAACGGCTGCGGGCCGCGCGCATCCTCGTGGGCATGGACCCCCTGGAGTTCGTCCACCCGCTGATCGCGGGCGCCGTCTACCGGGCGATCCCGCCTGGCGTGCGCACCGCGATGCACGGACTGGCCGCCTGGGCGGTCTCCCGCAGCGGCCGGGGATCCGCGGCAGCCGCCCCGCACCTGCTCGAAGTGCATCCCGACGGCGACCCCGAACTGGTCGAGCAGCTGCGCGAAGCCGCCGCCGAGCATCTCGCGGTGGGAGCGCCGGACGCCGCCCGTCGCTGTCTCGAACGCGCCCTGATCGAACCGCCGTTGGAGTCCGTACGGCCACAGGTGCTGTACGAGCTGGGCTGCGCCACGCTGCTCACCTCACCGGCCACCACGGTCGGACATCTGCGCGCCGCGCTCGACACCGCGCGGCTGGACGAAGGTCTGCGCGTGGATGTGGTGTTCCGGCTCGCCCAGGCGCTGACCCACAACAACCAGACCGGTGACGCCGCGCATGTGGTGGCCACCGAGGTCGCGCGTACCGAAGAAGGACCCGACAGGATGCGGCTCCAGGGCGCCCACTTCCTGTGGGAGGGCGTACAGGCCATCGAGGAGGACGGCCCTGAACGCTCACGCCGGCTCGCCCGGCTGGCGGACGGGCTCACGGGACGTGACAACACCGAACGTGTCCTGCTGATGCTGCGCGCGTTCGACGGCACGGCCCGGGGCGAGAGCGCGGAGGAGAACGTCCAGATCGGTGAACGGGCCCTGATCGAGGGCCGGTTGCCGCCGGGAGTCGGCTGGGCCGACACGGCGTGGGGCTTCGAACCACCGGCGCTGCTCGGTCTCTCGTATGCCTTCGCCGACCGGCTCGACCGCGCGGAGAGCCTGTTCCAGGAAGGGCTGCGGGCCTTCGAGATCTCCGGCTGGAGCGGCGGCCATCTGGCCTTCGCCCATGCCCTCGTGGGCTACGGCCACCGCAGACGCGGCCGGCTCGCGGATGCCGAGACGTATCTGCGCGAGAGCCTGCGGCTGGCCGACCGGGTCGGCAACGGACTGCCGATGCACTGGGACGCGGCCTGCATGCTGATCGACACACTGCTCGCACGCGGCCATGTCGACAAGGCGCTGGAGGCGGCCGAGCGCCATGCGTTCGCCCCGCCGTACTCCTCCTCGATCGTCATCCCCGACGCGCCGAGTGTCCGGGGCCGGTTGCTGCTCGCCCTCGGCCGTACCAAGGAGGCCGTCGTCGAACTGGAAGGCGCCGGACAGGCGTTGACCGCCCGAGGACGTCACAACATCGTCATGGCTCCCTGGGCGTGCGACCTCGCGCGTGCGGTCGCCGATGACGATCCGCGCCGCGCGGCCCATCTCGCCTCCTATGCCAGAGACCGGGCGGAACGCTTCGGCACGCACACGGCCATCGGGGTCGCGCTGTGCTGTGCCGCGTCGTTGAAGGAGGGCGCCGAGAAGATCGAGCTGCTGGCGCAGGCCGTCGCTCATCTGGAGGCCTCGCCCTCCGCGTACGAACTCGCCGTCGCCCGGGTGGAGTACGGCATCGCCGCCGGGTTCCCGGCCGAGCTGGCCTGCGGGCTCGAACTGGCCGAGAGCTGTGGCGCGGACGGTCTGGCGGACCGTGCGCGCCGGGCGATGGACGCCCGCCCGGCGCCTCACTGACATCCGGCACCGGAAGGTACGCTCCGTCGGGCGACCGCCGTCATGTACTCACAGGAGCCCCGAACCCGTGTCACAGCAGCCCGACCCCGCAGCCTCCACTCTTCGCGAGGAGGGAGGCGGTCCCGGTCCCTCGGGCCTCGATCTGCGGGCCGACTGCGCGAACTGCTTCGGACTCTGCTGTGTCGCGCTGACCTTCTCGGTCTCGGCGGACTTCCCCGTCGACAAGGCCGCGGGCGAGCCCTGCGGTCACCTGGGGACCGACTTCCGCTGCGGCGTCCACCGCACCCTGCGGGAGCGGGGCTTCCAGGGGTGCACGGTCTACGACTGTTTCGGCGCGGGCCAGAAGGTCTCGCAGCTCACCTTCGGCGGACGGGACTGGCGGCAGGCGCCGGAGAGCGCGGAGCGGATGTTCGCCGCGCTTCCCGTGATGCGACAGCTCCAGGAACTGCTGTGGTACCTCGACGAGGCCCTCGCGCTTGAGCCCGCCCGGGCGCTTCACCCCGCGATCCGCCAGGCCCTGGACGAGACCGAACGCCTCACCCGGAGCGCCCCCGAGGCCCTGCTCGAACTGGATGTGGCGGCGCGGCGCGCGGCCGTCAACACCCTGCTGCTGCGTACGAGCGAGCTGGTGCGGGCCCAGGTCCGGGGCAGACGGAAGAACCGCAGGGGCGCCGACCTCTTCGGCGCGAAGCTCAAGGGCGCGGATCTGCGCGGTGCCGATCTGCGCGGGGCCTATCTGATCGCCGCCGATCTGCGGGGGGCCGATCTGCGCCTGGCCGATCTGATCGGCGCCGACCTGAGGGACGCGGATCTGCGGGGCGCCGATCTGACGGGCAGCATCTTCCTCGTTCAGACCCAGGTCAACGCGGCGAAGGGCGACGCGGCGACCCGACTCCCGCCGGCACTCACCCGCCCCGCCCACTGGTAGGCCCCTCCACGGGCAGGCGTCCGAGGGCGTCCGGCTCCCCGCCGGCCGGCGCGCTCAGTGGATGATCTCTTCCTCCCCCGGCCGCCGGCGGCCCGAACGCCGTACGACGAAGAGTCCGACAGCCGCGAGACAGGCCGAGCTCACGAAGGCGGCGGGCACCAGAAAGCCCGACCCGGAATCGTTGTGCTCCGCCCGCGCGACGGTCACCGACCGCGCTCCCGGCGCCGCACCCGCCACCTTCGCCATCGGGCTCGACCCAGGACCCGCCGGCGCCGGCGAGGTCGGAGGCATCGGCGGGACGGGCGGTGGCGGCGGCTTGAGCGTGCCCACCGGAACGACCCGCTTCCCGGCGGTGAAACCCCAGTCCAGCAGCTCCCTGGCCTCCTCGTACACCGCGTGGACACCGCCCCACTGCGGGTTCATCACCGTCGCCAGCAGCGTGCGGCCCCCGCGCTTGGCCGCCGCGATCAGGGTGTAGCCGGCATCGGAGGTGAAGCCGTTCTTGACGCCGATCAGCCCCCGATAGGGCTCCACCCCGTCCTCGCCGCTGAGCAGGCGGTTCGTGTTGACGATGCCGCCTTCGCCGGGGAACTCGGCGTCGACGGTCGAGCTATACCGTACGAACTCCGGGGAGGCCAGGCCCGCACGGGCGAACACCGACAGGTCGTACGCCGACGACACCTGGCCGGGAGCGTCATAGCCGTCCGGGGACACGACATGGGTGTCGAGCGCGCCCAGCTGCTTGGCCTTCTTCCGCATCTGGGAGACCGTCGAGTCCCAGCCGCCGTTCATCTTGGAGAGCGCGCGCACCGCGTCGTTGCCGGAGCTGAGGAACACACCGCGCCACAGGTCCGCCACTTCGTACGACTCGCCTTCGACGATCCCCACCGTGCTGCTGCCGGGACCGATGTCGTCCAGCTCCTCCTCGGTGACCGTGTGCTTGGAGTGCTCGGCCAGACGCGGCAGCGCGGTGATGGCGAAGAGCGTCTTCAGGGTGGAGGCCGGGGGCAGTTTGAGATGCGCCTCGCGCGCGGCGAGCACCTCGCCCGTACGGGCGTCCGCGACCAGCCAGGACAGCGCCGACAGTTCCGGCGGAGCGGGGGTGCCGGGCTTGGGCCGCGCGTGCGTACCCGGCCGGTACAGCAGCGCGCGGTCCATATCGGCCTCCGGGGCGCTCGCGGGACCATGAGCGGCGGCGGCCGGTCCGTGCGCGGCGGAGACGGGCCGGGGGGATCCATGAGGTCCGGGCTTCCCGGGTGTTCCGGTCTTTCCGTTCTTCTCTGGTGTTCCGGGTGTTCCGGGAGATCCGGCTGAGCCATGGACGCCGGGGGTGCCGGCGACCGCGGGGACGCGGGGCAGGCCCGGAGCCCGTACAGCCGGATCGCTGCGGGAGTCCGCGGCGGCCGGCCGGGACGACGGCAGAAGGACCAGCAGGCCGATGGCGAGAGCCACCGTGCCGGAGAGCGCGGAGCGCGTCACGGATCTGATGATCATTCAGCCACGGTAGGAACGGACCGCGTCCCGCGCCCCTCACATGAGCCGACCGGGTGCAACGCCGTCCGGTCGGCCCTTGCGGGTTTCGGCCGGCGCGCACCCGTCATGGATAGCGGACCCGATAGCGCACATGGGTGACACCGATGCCCTGGGCCATCGACAGCGGCCCCTCCAGCTCCACCGGTACGTTCTTCAGCTGATCGAAGAACGGCGTACCGGCGCCGAGCAGCACCGGCACGAGATCGATCCACACCTCGTCGAGCAACCGCGCGTCCAGGCACTGCCGTGCGATCGTGCCTCCGTTGACGGTGACCGTCCTGCCGGGCCCCGCGAGCTCCTTGGCACGTTCCACGGCGCTCTCGATACCGTCCGTGACGAACGTGAAGGGCGCTTCCCCGTACGGCCAGTCCTCCGGTGCACGGTGCGTGAGCACGACGACCGGGCACCCGATCGGGTGATTCCCCTCCCAGCCCGAGGTGAGATCGAAGAGCCGCCGGCCGATGACCAGCGCGCCGGTGCGCTCGACCGTGCCACGCCACGCCTCCACGCTCACGGGGGACATGGTGAAGGTGAGGTCGTCACGGGCGGTCGGCACGCGCACCGTGCCGTTGCCGTACCACCTGAACAGCTTGTCGAAGCCCGTTTCCTCCGGGCCCGCGATATAGCCGTCCAGCGACATGCTGGCGCCGGTGCAGACCGTGTTCGTCCTCATCGGTCGGCGGGCTCCGGCGCGGCGGTGGGGCTGGAACCAGGACCGGGATCGGTGCCGGGACCGGAGCCGGGATCCCGGCCGGGACCGTGGCCGGGATCGTCGGGAACGGAGCCGGCGGCAGGGGCGGGCTCCTGTGTCATCCCGGCCATGCCCGTCGCCATCTCGCTCATCTCGGTCAGCCCGGCCATCTCCGTACCGATCACATCGAGCAGCCTGAGCTTGTCGGCGGCGTCCGTGCCCGGGGCGGCGGAGTACGCGGCGATACGGAGATCGCAGCCCGGAACGGTGAGGGTGTCGCAGTCCACGATCACCGGTCCGACATCCGGGTGATGGATCGTCCTGGTGCCGGTGTCGTGGGCGTCGGTGATACGGGATTTCCACAGCACGGCGAACCGGTTGCTGACCCGGCGCAGCTCCCCGATGAGGAAGCGCAGCCGTACATCGGTGGGGTAGTGGACCGTCGCCGCCCGCAGATCGGCGACGAGCGCCGCCTCGAACCGGGCCTCCTGCTCCACGGTCTGGGTGACCCGGCCGGGCCGGCCCGTGAAGTGCAGCCAGGCGGCGTTGCGGCCCCGCCCGGGGACCGCCGCCGGATCCCCGAGCAGCGCGGCCCAGAGCGGGTTCCAGGTGATCAGATTCCAGGCGGCGTCATGAACCCCCAGCGGGGTGCCCGGCAGCCGTCCGAGCAGCCGCCGCACGCTGGGCGGGATATGGTCCGACACCCGGCCGAGGGCGGGCGGGGACTGACCGGCGAGCAGGAACAGATGTCTGCGCTCGTCGTCGGAGAGCCGCAGGGCGCGGGCCAGCGAGGTCAGGACCTGGACCGAGGGCGAGGTCGCCCGGCCCTCTTCCAGCCGGACGAGATAGTCCACGGACAGACCGGTCAGCTGAGCCAGCTCCTCATGCCGCAGCCCGGGCGCCCGGCCGGGCTCGCCCGCGGGCAGCCCGGCCTCGGCCGGTGCGATCCGGTCACGCCAGCGGTGCAGGGCTGTGCCCAGCTCTCCGTGTCGGGTCATGGGGTCAGTATCAGCGCGTATGGCGGCAACCGCCTGATAGGGCCCGGTACCTCCGCCGGGAGCGCCCCCGGCACCCCTCCGGCACCCCGTCCGCAACCGCCTTCCTTGAGGGGTTCCGGCTTCTCTCCCGTGACATCGGGCCTACCGGTCGCCCCTTCCCCGAACGTCCCCTTCGGCAACAGGGGTTGCGAGTAGTCGCCAACCGCCCCCGTACTGCCGTGATCGCGATTACGGTTGATCCGGAACGTGGCGCGCGGCCTCCGCCGGCGCCTCGCCATGGACCTTCACCGGGGCGCGGGGACCGGGCCCCGGGGGATCCGGACCGGGGGCCGGAGAACGGGGAGTGGGGGAGCGGGCATGCTGGAGCCGATGTCACTGGCGGCGATCGCCGCGGTGCTGAGCGCCGTGGGCGCGGGAATGGCCAATGAGGCCGGGAAGTGGGCCTGGGAGTCGGCCGGTGGTCTGGTGCGGCGCATCGTCGGCCGGGAGGTGACGGCGCCCGCGGATCCGGCCGAGCTGACGGCCGTGGCCGAGTGGATCCATGAGGCGGTACGGACCGATCCCGCGCTCGCCCGCGCCTGGGAGGCGTTCGCCCGTACCGCCCCCGGCCCGGGTACGGCCGACGCTGTGCCGGCGCTGCCCGCCTCCACGCGGTTCTTCACGGACCGTCAGACGCCGATGAAGCTCCTGGAGCGCGAGGCCTCGCGTCCGGCGGACGGGCGGCCCCGTGTCGCGCTGATCCATGGCCCCGAGGGCATCGGCACCAGCGCGCTCGCCATCCACTGGGGATGCAGGGAAGCGGAGCGTCTCTTCCCCGGCGGGCAGCTGTACGCCGATCTGCGCGGTGCCTCGGCGAGCACCGCGCTGGACGCGTCCACGGTGCTGCGGAGCCTGCTCGTCCAGCTGGGGATGGCGCGGGACGACATCCCGCCGGACGCGGCGGGCCGGCGTGAGTCGTTCCGGCGCGCTGTCGCGAGCCGGCGGCTGCTCGTCGTGCTGGACCACGCCCAGTCGGCGGCGCAGGTCCGGCCCCTGCTGACGGCCGCGCCGGAGGTGTTCACGGCCGTGGTCGCGTCCAGGCCGCTGCGCGGTCTGGACGCCCTGCGGATCCCCGTCGGGCCGCTCTCCGACAAGGACGCGCGCCGGCTGCTCACCGACCTCGCGGGCCGGGAGACGGTGGCGGCGGCTCGCGCCGTACTGCCGCGGGTGCTGGAGAGATGCGGTGGTTCGCCGTACGCGCTGCGGGCGGTCGCGCCACAGCTGGCCGAGCCGGATCGGCTGTCCGGCACGGATCCCGGCCCGAACCGGCCGGAGGAGGAGCCCACCGTGACCGACAGTGGCCCGGTCCGAACCGCCGTCGAGGGCTTGTACCGAGAGCTGGAGCCCGACGCGGCCAAGGTCTACCGGCTGATGTCACTGCGCGAGTGGCCCGCGTTCGGCCCGGCGGCCGTCGCGGCCACCGTGTCCCTGCCGGAGGCCGAAGCCGCCCGTATCCTCGGCGAGCTGGTCGATCGTGGGCTGCTGGAGTCCGTGGACACGGACCGCTGCCGCTACCGTCCTGTGGTCCGTGTCCATGCCGAGGAGACCGCCGTCCGCGTGGACGGCATCCCGGCGTACTCCTCGGCGGTCCAGCGCACGGTGGACTGGTATCTGCGGTTCGCCGTACAGGCCAGGCTCGGGGCCCTGCCGGGCAGCTGGGGCATCGGCCCGCTCTACGAGGAGCTGGCGCGGAGTCCGAGCCCGTACGCCGACGAGGGCGAGGCGCTGTCCGCGCTCGTGGCCGAGCTGGGCAATCTGGTCCAAGCGGTGCACGCGGCGGAGGAGTTCGGCCGGCCGGAAGCCGTGTACCAGCTGTGCCAGGCTCTCTGGCCGCTCCAGCTGAAGGCGGGATACCACGACGAACTGCTCCCCGCGCTGCGGGCGGGCGCGCGCGTCGCCGATGCCCATGACCCCGGGTCCCGGATGGCCGGGCGCACGCATCTGCTGCTCGCGCTGGATCTGATGGAGCTGCGGCGGTACGAGGAGACCGAGCTCGAAATGACCGCCGCCGCGCGGGCCGAGGAGCGGTCCGGACATCTGCGCGGACATGCCTCCTGCGTGGAGTCGCTGGGGCTGCTGCGGCTGCGGCAGTGGCGCTTCCAGGAGGCGTACGACCGCTTCGACGAGGCGGCGGCGATCCTCGACGGCATCCGCGCCGGGGACGAGGGCGAGCGCGATCTGCCCCGCGCCCGAGCCCTGCTGGACCGGCACCGGGGCCGGGCCCTGCGCGGTCTCGGCCGCTACACCGAGGCCCGCGAGCGGCTGGATACCGCGCTGGTGTTCTTCCGCGACATAGCGGGGGAGTCGTACAACACGGCCAGGACACTGACCGACCTCGCCGAGACCTCTCTCGCGGAGGGGGACCCGGGGGCCGCGCTGCCGCTGATCGACGAGGCGGCGGCCGCGCTCGACGCGGAGAAGGCCGCCTACCATCTCGTGCATCTGCGGGCCCTGCGGGAGCGCTGCCTCAGCTCGCGGGAGTGAGGGGAGAGCCCGGACCACCCGGTGTGACCGGCCTGATCGGCCTGACCGACACATGGTGCGAGCCGCGGCTGCCGGTGCGTACGGTCATCCCGCCCGCCGTCAGCTCCTCCCATGTCTTCCCCGCGGCCAGCCAGGCGTAAAGGGCGGAGACATACGCGGCGGGGTCGGCGGCGGGAGGTGCGCCAGCGAGCCGTAGCAGGGTGCCGCCGCGGGTGCGGACCGTACAGCTGCCGCGGTCGGTGACCAGCGCCGCCAGCGCACAGTAGGGATGACGGGTCAGTACCTCCGCCGTCCACTCCTCCGGGGTGCCGTACCGGGGATCGTCCGCCGTGCCGTAGCGGAAGATCACATCGGCGAGCGCGCGTCTGTCCGGGTCCAGGGTGTCCTCGTGCACGGCCGTGTGCGCGTCCCCCTCACCCGCCGGCTCGGACCGGGGGTCCGCGTACCGGCTCACCTCGATCTCACCGGTCCCGAGCAGCCGGGTCACCACCCGCAGGGGGGACGTCGGCGTCACCCGTTCGTACGGGGGAAGCGGCAGGGGGTCCAGCAGAGCGGGCTCGGGCGGCTCGGACATACCGATGAACCGGTAGAAGTGACGGCGCAGCAGCGCCGCCGCCTCACCCGGAGCCGAGGACACCAGCTCGGCGGGACCGGGGGGTGCCCCCGGCTTCGCCCGTCCCGCTCCGTCGAGCAGTGCGTCGAGTTGGGACCGCAGCGGGGCGTACGGCGAGAGCCGGGGAGCCTGCCGTACGAACGCGGCCACCGGCGACCGCGCGTCGAGCCCGTCCGGTGAGGCCGCGCCCAACAGCACGGGGGTGCCGAGAGCCGCCGCGTAGTAGCTGACCGAGCCGGCGTCCCCGATGACCACATCCGCGGCGATGAGCGCCTGCCGCCATCCTTCCAGCGGATCCACCAGCGCCAGCCCGCCCCGCCGGGCCCGGTCCAGCCAGACGCGGATCTGTCCCGGCCCATGGCCGTGCCAGATATTGGGGTGCAGCACGGCCGCCGACCGGTACTCGTCGGCGGGCAGTTCCGCGGTGAGCCGCGGCAGCAGCGACGGCAGTATGTCCTCGCCGCCGTCCCCGAAGAGGGAGTCGGGGTTCCAGGTCGAGTTCAGCAGAACGAGCCGCTGCCCGGGCCGTACGTCGAGGGCCCGGCGGAAGCGTTCGCGATACGGGAGGCCCGCCAGTATCCGGTCGTAGCACGGGTCCCCGGCGAGTACGGCGGTGGGCGCCGCCTCGGGGCACGCGGCGCGCAGCCGCTCCAGCTGTTCCGGGTGGGAGAGGACCAGCGCGTCGGCGACGGGGGAGCCGTCGAAGAGCAGCCAGTCAGGGGAGAGGCCGAAGACGGGCGGCTGCCCGGCACCGGGCGTACGGCTCTCCGCTTCGGGCGAAGGGCATCCGGTGTCCGGTGTCCGGTGTCCGGTGTCCGGTGTCGCCAGCCTCTTATTGTAGCCAACGCCATGGGAGAGGACGGTCAACTTCTTTGAAAGCAGGTGCAGTTGACCGCCGAAGCTGGCCGAGATCGCCAGATCCACCGGGAGTTCGAGCGCCTGCTCCCACGGCAGTACCGGTACGCCGGTATCCGCCAGCAGCTCGGTGACCCCGGCCTGGAACGGCGACGAACCGGTGCGGGTGGCGAGCAGTTGCACCCGCAGATCGTCGCGGAACAGCGGCAGGACATCCAGCAGCCGGGTCGCCGAGGTCACGTTGTGCACGACGAACAGCACGAGCTTGCAGCGTCCCCGGGTCGTCCATCGCGCCGAGTCGGCCCCCACCGGTACCCGGACCCAGCCGACCCGCTCCTCGCCCACCGCCCGCGCTCCCCCGTTCCGCCCTGTCCCGCCGCCTGTTCCGACCCGCCACGATAGCCACCCCGGCATTTCTTCACCCCGGAGAGTGAAGATCGTTGGTGATTCCGCCGGATCCCCCCGATTGTCATAGCTTCAGCCCGTTACTCTTCGTGCCGTTATGGAAGCTCAGCGTGCAAACGCGCGAGTCTATGCCCAACGGCATTGCCCGCGCATGAGGTTGAGTGAATATGCCGATGCGCCGATTTCATCGGGCTAAGCTCTCGCGGAGCGCGCCGAGTTGATACCCAATAAGGCACTTGTTCCCTATGTGCCTTGATCGTGTGAATTATCTGATCTGAATCGAACGCCAGAGGGCTTACATGGTTCGTGTTGAAGCACCCCCGAGTGATCAAGCATCCCCGTCCGTCCGCGCGCTCGTAGTCCCCGCCGTCCTGCTCGTGGCGGCCACGGCGGTCGCGGTGGGCCTCGTTCCCGACTCCGCCCGGATACCGCTCGTGGTATACGGCGCGGTCGCGACGATCATCGTCACCTGGTGCGCGGGCGAACTGTCCCGCCGCGCCAGGACCGTCAGTACGCTGCACGAGCACTACGCCTACCGCCTCGCACAGTTGGAACGGCGTCTCGCCCAGCACGACGAGGAGACCGTACGGCTCGGCAAGGAGCTGATGCCGGCCACGATCCACCGGCTGCGACAGGGCGAATCGCCCGCCGAGGTCATCCGCGCCGTGGTGGACGGCGACGAGCGCTATCGCGAACTCCCCACCGCCCAGAGGTCCTTGCTCCGCTCCGTCCTGGGGATCGTGGACGACGAGGAGGCCATGCGCGAGTCCGCGCAGCGTTCCTTCGTGAACATCGCCCGCCGCGTCCAGTCCATCGTGCACCAGCAGGCCAGCGAGCTGCGGGAGATGGAGGAGGCGCACGGCCGCAACCCCGAGGTCTTCGACGACCTGCTGCGCATCGACCACGGCACCGCGCTGATCGGCCGGCTCGCGGACAGTATCGCCGTGCTCGGCAAGGCCCGCCCGGGACGCCAATGGCCCAAGCCCGTACCGCTGTTCAGTGTGTTGCGCGGCGCGATGTCCCGGATCCTGGAGTACCAGCGCGTCGATCTGCACTCCATCGCCAAGGTCGCCATCATCGGCACGGCGGTGGAACCGCTCATCCACGCCTGTGCCGAACTCCTCGACAACGCCACCCGCTACTCGCCGCCGCAGACCCGTGTCCATGTCACCGCCGTCGAGGTGCAGACCGGGATCGCGATCGAGATCGAGGACGGCGGCGTCAGCCTCAGCGAGGAGGCACGGGCACGGGCCGAGACCATGCTCGCGCAGGCCCAGGCCGGTATCGACCTCAATGACCTCGGCGAGACTCCCCGGCTCGGTATGGCCGTGGTCGGCCGGCTCTGCCAGATGTACAACTTGCAGGTCTCGCTGCGGCAGTCGGCGTACGGCGGTGTCCGGGCCGTTCTCATCGTGCCGCGCGATGTCGTCACCACCGGACCCGCGCCCGGTATCGCCCATGGCATCGGCGCCTCGGCGGGGCCCCGGGGCAGTGGTGCGGGACTGCCCACGACGGACGTACTGCGGCCCGCCGACCGGGTGCCGCGGCCCGTCACCGGGCCACAGCCGTCGGCGCCGCTCGCGGGCTCCCTCGCGGGGTCCATGGACGACGACATTCCCGTGGTGACGGAGTGGACGGAGAACGGGCTGCCGCAGCGGCGCAGCCGTGGCCGCGCCCCGCTCGGCTCCCACAACCTCGGCCTCCAGAACACCGGCCGCGCTCCCGGGGCCCCACGAGGCGACGGCCGCGGCGGCGGGCCGAGCGGGAGCCGACCCCAGGGCAATGGCACGGTCAACGGCCGGAGCAACGGCTACGGCGCCGGCTACCACGGCGATGACAACGGTGGGCGCGGCGACGCCCCCGGTGGCACGGCGGAGGGCGCACAGCGCGAAGGCGGTACGCCGGAGAAGAAGCCCGGTCCCGGCATCTGGCTCGAAGCGTTCACCAAGGCGGTCAACGGCACTCCGCGTGAGCCGTCGACCGGGGCGGGGGAGGCGCCGGGCCACCCCGGTGACCAGGGCGAATCCGATGATGTGCGGGGCAAGGGAGATCTGAAGTGATCCAGCAGCGGGCGAACTTGGACTGGATGCTCAAGGAGCTGGCGGACGGAGTGCCGCAGATCCAGCAGATCGTGGTGCTCTCCGCGGACGGACTCCGGATCGCCCGGCACGGCGGTGACCCGGATGTCGCCGACCGGCTGGCCGCCGCCTGCGCCGGACTGCAGAGTCTGGCCGCGGCCGTCGCCGCCGAGATCCCCTCCAGCGACGGCCGGATGCGGCTGGTCGTCATCGAGGTCGGGGGCGGCTTCTTCTATCTGATGGAGGCCGGGGCGGGCGCGTATCTCGCCGTCCTCGCCGACGACACGGTCGACGCGGGGCTGGTGGGGGCCCGGATGCGGGACATGGTGGTCCGTATCGGAGCCCATCTGACGAGTCCCCCGCGCCATGACGGGCAGGCCGGATGATCACGCCTCCCCGACGAGAACGCCGGCGCCCCGAGGCGGATGTGGGGGATCCGGAACGGCTGTACGTGATCACCGGCGGCCCCGACGGCGCCGAACGGGCGCCGCTCGATCTGGTCACCATGATCGTGGCCCGCGACGAACCGTCGCCGACGGTCCAGCCGGAACAGGCCGCCATCCTGCGGCTCTGCCGGGCACCGCTGTCCGTGGCCGAGATCTCCGCCTATCTCAGCCTCCCCTTCAGCGTGGTGACCGCGCTGCTGACCGAACTCCTCGCGACCGAGCTGGTCGAATCGCGCGCGCCCATCGTCCGCGCCGCACTTCCCGACCGGTCCCTTCTCGAAGCGGTGATGCATGGACTTCAGAAACTCTGACACGATCACGGGTCCCAGGAGCGAGGACGTCCTGCCCACCACGGCCACCTCCGCGGTGAAGGTCGTGATCGTGGGCGGATTCGGGGTCGGCAAGACGACGATGGTGGGCTCGGTCAGCGAGATCCGTCCGCTCACCACCGAAGAGACCATGACCCAGGCCGGGGTGGGGGTGGACGACAACTCCGGTGTCGAGACCAAGACCGCCACCACCGTCGCCATGGACTTCGGCCGGATCAGCATCACGGAACAACTGGTGCTCTATCTCTTCGGCACCCCCGGCCAGGAGCGCTTCTGGTTCCTGTGGAACGGCCTCTTCGAGGGCGCCCTGGGAGCCGTGGTGCTCGTCGACACACGCCGTCTCGAAGTCAGCTTCGATGTGATCGGACGCCTGGAGGAGCGCGGCGTACCGTTCGTCGTCGCGGTCAACACCTTCCCGGACGCGCCCCACCACCCCGTCGGAGCACTGCGGACGGCCCTGGACCTGCCCGACGAGGTCCCGATGGTCGACTGTGACGCGCGGTTGCGTGCGTCGAGCCGCGATGTACTGCTGACGCTGATGCACTACCTGCACTCGCTGGCACTGCCGACCGCCTGACCGGTCGCGCCCGACCGCCGCGCGCCACCCCCGTACCCGCATACGCACAAGACACGTACACGTACACGTACATCTTCCGGCCTGATCCCTGGAGCGACCGTGACCACGCCTCATCCCCATCGACCCGGGCCGGACGGCCCCATGGCGCCGCCCCCCGGCTGCCCGGCCCATGGCATGACCGCCGGCCAACTCGACTCCCATGGCCCGAGCGGCGGTCAGGACACCATAGGGCCCACACTGGACGGCCTCGCCGCCAGTGGGCTGCGACGGCTGTACGGACCCGAGGCCGAGAACGACCCCATGGGGCTGTACGAGAAGCTGCGCGCCGAACACGGCTCCGTCGCGCCCGTGCTGCTCCACGGCGACGTACCCGCCTGGCTCGTGCTCGGGCACAGCGACAATCTGCATATGACGCGCACGCCGTCGCAGTTCTCCCGGGACTCCCGGCGCTGGCGCGCGCTGCACGACGGCACCGCGCCCCCCGACCATCCCCTCGCGCCCATCTTCACCTGGCAGCCCATCTGTGTCTTCGCCGACGGCGCGGACCATGAGCGGCTGCGCGGCGCGGTCACCGACTCGATCGCGCGGATCGACCACCGGGGCGTCCGGCGCTATATCAACCGCTACAGCAACCGCCTGGTCAACGAGTTCTGCCGGGACGGCAGGGCGGATCTGGTCAGCAGGTTCGCCGAGCACCTGCCGATGATGGTGATGGCGCAGATCCTCGGCATGCCGGAGGAGTACAACGATCGCCTCGTGCAGGCCGCCCGCGACATGATCAAGGGCACCGCGACCGCCAACGAGAGCAACACCTATGTGATGACCACACTGACCAGGCTGGTGAAGCGCCGCCGTATCGCGCCCGAGGAGGACTTCGCGACCTGGCTCACCGAACATCCGGCCGGGCTCACCGACGACGAGGTCAGCCAGCATCTGCGGCTGGTGCTCATCGCGGCGTACGAGACCACCGCGAACCTCATCGCCAATGTGCTGCGCATGGTCCTCACCGATCCCCGCTTCCGCGCGCAGCTGAGCGGCGGCCATATGACCCTGCCGGAGGCGGTCGAGCAGACACTCTGGGACGAGCCGCCCTTCACCACGATCTTCGGCCGCTGGGCGGTCGGCGACACCGAACTCGGCGGCCGTCGCATCAAGGCGGGGGACGCTCTGGTGGTCGGGATCGCCGCGGCCAATGTGGACCCGGTGGTACGGCCCGATCTCAACGCCTCCATGCAGGGCAACCGGGCCCATCTCGCCTTCAGCGGCGGCCCGCACGAGTGCCCGGGGCAGGACATCGGGCGGGCGATCGCCGACACCGGGATCGACGCGCTGCTGCTGCGGCTGCCCGATGTCCAGCTCGCCGTGGACGAGCATGAGCTGCGGTACGAAGGCGCGCTGATGTCCCGTCAGCTGCTGGAGCTTCCGGTGACCTTCGCGCCGCGTCCGCCGCAGGATGTCACCGGTCCGCCGAGCGCGTCGGCCGCCGTACCGCGCCCGCAGTGGCAGGTGGAGTCGCCCCGCCCCGATGTGGTGCGGTCGCCGTCCCGGGCCGCGGTCCCGTCATCCGCGGAGGCCGGTACCGGCGTGCCGGGTACGGTCCCGGAGGCAACGGGCGTGATTCCGGAACAGCGCGCGGAGCGCGCGGGCAGCGCTCCGCGGCGAGCCTGGCGGGCTCTGGCGCGCTGGTGGCGCGGCCACTGACGGAGCGCCGGTACGTCGGCCGGCCGGCACGCTCGCCCGACCGGCGCCCCGGCGCCTCGGTACGTCAGCCGGCCGACGCGCCGACCGGTCCGCGCGCCGGGGCGAGCTGGTCCCACCACCAGGCGATCGTCGGGATCGGAAGCGGTTCCAGGCTGTTGTCGGCCGGCTGCTCCTTCCACCACCCGCCCGGGGCCGTCCGCGGACTCGACGGCACGGAGTAGCGGGGGCAGCTCGACGCCCAGTCGAGATGCCCCCGGACGAACTGGCCGAGTCCCTGTACGTAGCGGCGCAGACCGTCGTCCGCCTCCTTGAGCACCTGGCGGGCCAGCCGGTCGAACAGCACCATCACGCGGTCCCGCATCGCCACCACCTGTACGAGTGCGCGACGCGGATCGCAGTGCTGCTCCTGGCAGAGGACATCGATCAGATTCAGATCGTCGTCGGCGCGCAGCAGCTCCTTGTTGCGGGAGTAGAGGTCGTTGTCCCAGCTGACCAGCGTCCAGGTGATCTCCGTGAGCGCGCGTACCCGGGGGTCCTGCATGTCCTCGTCCGCCACGGAGAAGCCGCCGACCACCTCGATCATCGCGGTGGAGGGCGCCATCCCGATGGCCCGCATCCACAGGGTGATGTAGTCGTCGAGCGAGGGGAGTTCCGGATTGCGGCGCCAGGACGCCTCCCACACCAGTCCCGAGGTGTAGACGCGCATGGCCTCCGTCAAACGGCGTACCTGACGCGGCGACGCGTACTGCTCAAGCTCCAGCCGCAGCCTGCGCAGCGCGGCGGTGTGCGGCGAGTCCCCGAGCGCCCGCGCCGCGGGCGCCTCCACGGCGCGCATGATGCGCGAGGTCTCCTGGACCATCAGATCGGCCGTGGGCTCGGACTCGTCGCACACGCCGTCGTCGAGGGAGAAGAGCACGGCGTGGAATTTGGCCATGAGGGTGAGCGGTTCGAGCGCTCCGTACGGCATGGTCGAGGCGGTGAGACCGCCGAAGTCGCAGACCGCCAGCCGTTTGAGTTGATCCTCGTCGCTGTCGAGGCGCTGTTGGAGCATCCACCGCACGGTCCGGTCGTTGAGGACCTCGACCGAGGGATGTCTCGCGGGCGGTACGGGGCAGTAGAACGGCACAGCCGGAAGCTGTTGGACCAAGCGCTGTTCCGAGACACAGGTCATGATCGGCCTCCTGATGCGGCAAGGGCGCAATTCGGTGCGGAATGAGGGACGATGCCGTTCGGGTGGAGCGTATCTGTCCATCTCGTATCGTCAACAACTGAACAACTGGCGTGCCGCTGGCCGAAATTGACTGATTGTGAACTGACCTGATCGGTACCGGTCCTGCGCCGAAGCGGCCGCGCGTAAGCACCCCAGGGCCCGCGCACCGGCCGCACGTGCGGCGCCCACCGGTGGTTCACACCACTCGGGCGCGGCCCGCCCACCTCCGCCGAGCCCCCGCCGTGCGTCGCCGATCGAGGGTTCTCGTCACGGTTCGTATACGGCTTCTCCCGGATGCCGTCGCCATTCTGATCGTTGTCACTACGTCATAGAGCGGCAACGCACGGAGACGAATGTACGAGACCCCTCGCGACCTGAACCTCCGGAGCGGGCGAAGCCCCCGTGCCGACCTGAACCCCCGTGCCGACCTGAACCACCCTGCCGACCTGAACGCCCGTGCCGGCCCCGGCATGCCTGTGGGCCCCCTCCGGAGAAGAGGCCCACAGGCATGGAGTGCGCCGCTCCCGTCCCCACGGTGCGGCGCCGGTGAGTCGTCGTCATCCGCTCGGACGACGGCCCACCGGTCAGGGATGCGAGGTGACTCGCGAGATGGCCCGCAGGCCGAGTGCCGGGAAGACCGCGGCCTCCAGGAAGCGGTGGAGATACGCCTCGTCGGCATGCCTGCCCTCCACCATCTGCCGGGCCCGCATGACACCCATCAGCTGGGCGGCCACGAACTCCGTCGCGGGGTTGTCCGCCGCGACCTCACCGCGTGCCACGGCGCGCTCGACCATGGCGTTGATCGCCGCGATCTCCGGTTCGACGAGGTTCTCGCGCAGGGCGCGCAGCAGCTCCGGATTCTGGAAGGCCGCGTGGCTGAGCGCGTGCATCAGCGCGGTGTCGCGGCCCGCGGCCCGCACCGCCGCACAGGCCGCCGCCCGCAGATCCCCGACCAGGCTGCCCGTGTCGACATCCGCGAGCTTGACGCAGCGGGTGCCCCGGAGCGCCGCCGCGACCAGTTGCGGTTTTGTGCCCCACTGGCGGTAGAGCGTGGACTTGCCGCAGCGCGAACGGGCGGCGACGCCCTCCATGGTCAGTGCCTCGTAGCCGCTCTCTCTCAGCAGGTCCAGAGCGGCTTCGTAGAGTTCCAGCTCCCGTTCCGGCGTGATCTTGGAGCGGCGCTGCGGCGTCATCGTCTCTCCCCGTCTCTGTCGCTCGGGTCCGATGGGGCTCGGGCGGTGATACGTCGGTGTATCGATACGCCAGTGTACCGATACGAAGACGTATCGGTACACTGGCGTATCGATAGGGCGGGGTCCAGATCCCGCCGCCGCACCGCCACGACGTTCCGCGCGCCGTGTTGTCCAGGTACCAGGTAAGGGGGTCGGGTGATACAAGCCCGCACCGGGCCCGCCGCACGGAAGCCGGAAACTTCCGCCCGACCGCCCCTCGTACGCGAGCTGTCGCTCGTCGCCGGACTCTTTCTCCTCTACAAACTCGGCAGGCAGGCCGCCACCGGCCGGACCGCTGAGGCCTTCCGGAACGCCGACCGCGTCTGGGACTGGGAACGCGCCCTCCATCTGCCGGGCGAGGGCGCCGTACAGGGCGTACTGCTGGACAGCGGGACGCTGGTCCACCTGGCGAACACCTACTACGCGACGGTGCACTTCCCGGCGACGCTCCTCTTCCTCGGCTGGCTCTACTGGCGCCGGCCCGGCCACTACGTATGGGCCAGGCGCGTGCTGTCCGTACTGACCGGGGCCGCGCTCGCCCTGCATCTGCTGATGCCCCTCGCGCCGCCGCGGCTGCTCGCCGCGTCCGGTCTGGTGGACACCGGACAGGTGTACGGGCCGACGGTGTACGGCGAGAGCCCCGGCACCGGCTCGCTGGCGAACCAGTTCGCGGCGATGCCGTCGCTGCATGTCGGCTGGGCCCTGATGGTGGCCGTGGGGATCATCGCCGCCACCCGCTCGCGGTGGCGGTGGCTCTGGCTGCTCCATCCGCTGCTGACCCTGCTCGTGGTCATAGGCACCGCCAACCACTACTGGCTCGACGCCCTGGTGGCCGTCGCCCTGCTCACCGGCGTCCTGGCGGTCATCCGGGCACCGCGTCCCGGGTCCCCGCGGCGCGGCGCCCTGATCGCGCGCTCCGCCGTCGCGGCGGCCCCGCCGGCGCCGTCCGTCGCTCCCGTCGTCTCAGGGGCCGGCCGATGAACGGGGCGACGGCCGCGGCCGTGGCCCTGTCGCTGGTCTCGGCCGTCGCCTATGCCACCGCGGCGGTGGCGCAGGAGCGGCTCGCGGCCCGTACGGCGCCGGGCACCGGGCTGTTCACCCTGCTGGCCCGCGGCGCCTGGTGGTGGGCGGTCGGGCTGAACGCGACCGGCGCGCTGCTGCATGTCGTGGCGCTGACCTACGGTCCGCTCACGGTCGTCCAGCCGCTGGGCGCGCTCACCCTCGTCGCGGCCGTGCCGCTGGGCGCCCGTCGCGCCGGGCGGCAGGTCAGCCGGGGCGAGTGGCGCGGCACCGCCTTCACCCTGGTCGGCCTCGCGGCCATCCTGCTGGCGGCGGCCGGCAGTTCCCCCGACGAAACGCTCAGCCTGCCGCAGGCGCTCGGCGTCGCGGGTGTGGCGATGGCGCTGGTCGCCCTGCTGACCGGGCCGGGAGCGGGGTCCGCTCTCCGGCACGCGGCGGCCTCCGGTATCACCTCGGGCGTCGCCTCGGCCCTCACCCAGACGGTGACGGTCGCCGCCACCGCGCGCGACGCGGACGCGCTGCCCATGTGGCAGGTGGCGGCGGTGGCGCTGGTGGTCGCGGCCTTCGCCTCGGGTGGTCTGCTGCTGTCCCAGCGGGCCTACCGGGGCGGTCTCGGAGCCCCGCTCGCCGTCCTGACCCTGGCCAACCCGCTCGCGGCGGCGGTCATCGGTCTGACCCTGCTGGGGGAACGCCTCCAGGGCGGCGTCCCGGGCGTGACGGCGGCGCTCCTCGGCGCGGTGCTCGCCGCGCGGGGTGTGGTGCTGCTGACCCGTACGGCGGTGGCCGCACCCGCGATGCCGGCACCGGCGATGACGGCGGCGCCGACGGCGGCGCCCACGGCGCGGGTGCCCGGACAGCGGTCCGCCGTCCCCGCCGCCGGACCGCCGGACCGTCCCGCCCCCGGCGGCACCCCGCTCGCGGCGCGGACGTCCTGGCGACCGCATCCCCTGAGATCGGGACGGGTGCTCCAGCAGCGCCGCTGCCCACGCCGACGCGGGGACCGTACCTACCGATAGCGCTGCCCTTCCGCCCGCCACCCGGTCGTCTTCCCGGCGCGCCGCGGCGCGTGAAGCTGCGCTGTTGGGCCGCTTAAGAAATCCTCGATGGACTGAACGGCCACCGCTGGGCACATTGGTGCCCGACCACCGAACAGTGATCACCGCTCAGCGCCATGCACGACGCACCACCACCCTCCGGGAGCCGCGCCCATGAAGGCACTTGTCAAACAGAAGGCCGAGCCGGGGCTGTGGCTCATGGATGTGCCCGAGCCGGCGTACGGGGACGGTGACGTACTGATCAAGGTGCTCCGTACCGGCATCTGCGGCACCGACCTGCACATCCGGTCCTGGGACGGCTGGGCCCAGCAGGCCGTCACCACACCCCGCGTCCTCGGCCACGAGTTCGTCGGCGAGGTGGCCGCCGTCGGCGCCGCCGTACAGGACGTGGCCGTCGGCGATCTGGTCAGCGGTGAGGGCCATCTCGTCTGCGGCAAGTGCCGTAACTGCCTCGCCGGCCGCAGGCACCTCTGCCGCAGCACCGTCGGGCTCGGTGTCGGCCGCGACGGAGCGTTCGCTCAGTACGTCGCCCTGCCCGCCGCGAACGTCTGGGTGCACCGCGCCGAGGTGGATCTCGATGTCGCCGCGATCTTCGACCCGTTCGGCAACGCCGTGCACACCGCGCTCTCCTTCCCCCTCGTCGGCGAGGATGTGCTGATCACCGGCGCGGGCCCCATCGGCATCATGGCCGCGGCCGTCGCCCGGCACGCCGGTGCGCGCAATGTCGTGATCACCGACGTCAGCCCGCACCGCCTCGAACTCGCCCGCAAGGTCGGCGCGACCCTCGCCCTCGATGTCTCTCCCGCCGACATCGGTATCGCCGACGCACAGCGGCAGCTCGGCCTCAAGGAGGGCTTCGACATCGGTCTGGAGATGTCGGGCCGCCCCGAGGCCATGCGCGACATGGTGGACAACATGACGCACGGCGGCCGGATCGCCATGCTCGGGCTGCCCGCCGAGGAGTTCGCCGTCGACTGGTCGAAGATCGTCACCTCGATGATCACGGTCAAGGGCATCTACGGACGCGAGATGTTCGAGACCTGGTACGCGATGACCGTCCTGCTCGAAGGCGGGCTCGACCTCACGCCCGTCATCACCGGCAGCTACGGGTACGAGGACTTCGACGCCGCGTTCGACGAAGCGTCCTCGGCGCGCAGCGGCAAGATCATTCTCGACTGGAGCGTCTGACCGTCCGACCGCCTGACCGGCCCCCGTGGCGCACCGGGCCCAGCAGCCCGCGGCGCACCCAGCCCCACAAGAAGGAGCCCTTCATGTACGCGTCCGTCCGGGACGACCTGTCCGCCACTCTCGACGAGATCCGCGACGCGGGTCTATTCAAGCCCGAGCGGGTGATCTCGACCCCGCAGAGCGCCTCCGTCGCCGTCACCGCGGGTGGCGCCCCCGGGGACGTCCTCAACTTCTGCGCCAACAACTACCTCGGGCTCGCCGACCACCCCGAGGTCGTCGCCGCCGCCAAGGACGCGCTCGACCGCTGGGGCTACGGCATGGCGTCCGTGCGCTTCATCTGCGGCACCCAGGAGATCCACAAGGAGCTGGAGGGGCGGCTGTCCGCGTTCCTCGGCCAGGAGGACACGATCCTCTACTCCTCCTGCTTCGACGCCAACGGCGGGGTCTTCGAGACGCTCCTCGGCCCGGAGGACGCCGTCATCTCCGACGCCCTCAACCACGCCAGCATCATCGACGGCATCCGGCTCTCCAAGGCCCGTCGCCTCCGGTACGCCAACCGCGACCTCGCCGAACTGGAGACCAGGCTCAAGGAGTCCCAGGACGCGCGTCGCCGGCTGATCGTCACGGACGGCGTGTTCTCGATGGACGGGTATGTCGCCCCGCTGGCCGAGATCTGTGATCTCGCCGACCGGTACGACGCGATGGTCATGGTCGACGACTCGCACGCCGTCGGCTTCGTGGGCCCCGGCGGCCGGGGCACCCCCGAACTGCACGGCGTCATGGACCGGGTCGACATCATCACCGGCACGCTCGGCAAGGCGCTCGGCGGCGCCTCCGGCGGCTATGTCGCGGCCCGCGCCGAGATCGTCGCCCTGCTGCGCCAGCGCTCCCGTCCGTATCTCTTCTCCAACTCGCTCGCCCCGGTCATCGCCGCCGCGTCGATCAAGGTCCTCGATCTGCTGGAGAGCGCGGACGAACTGCGGGACCGGCTGAACGCCAACACCGCGCTCTTCCGTACGGAGATGACGGCGGCGGGCTTCGAGATCCTGCCCGGCGACCACGCCATCGCTCCCGTCATGATCGGCGACGCCGCGGAGGCGGGCCGGATGGCCGAACTGCTGCTGGAGCGCGGGGTGTACGTGATCGGCTTCTCGTACCCCGTCGTCCCCATGGGCCGGGCGCGGATCAGGGTGCAGCTGTCCGCCGCGCACTCCACGGCGGACGTGGAGCGGGCGGTCGCGGCGTTCGTCGACGCGCGCGAGGCGATGAAGCGGGAGGGCTGAGCGCCGACGACAGTGGGGCGGGAGGTACCGGTGGGGGTGGAGTTCCGGCCAGACCTGGCAAAATGGGCTGGGTGATCGACCCCCGGCGGCTGCGCGTCCTGCGGGCCGTGGCGGACCACCGTACGGTGACCGCCGCGGCCGCCGCGCTCTATCTCACCCCCTCGGCCGTCTCCCAGCAGCTCGCCGCGCTGGAGCACGAGACCGGGCACGCGCTGCTGACCCGCAGCGGCCGGGGCGTGCGGCTGACCGCCGCCGGGGAGATCCTGCTCACCCACGCGCACGCCGTCCTCGCGCAGCTGGAGCGCGCCGAGGCGGAGCTCGCGGCGTACGCGGGCGGGGCGGCGGGCGAGGTCACGGTCGCCGCCTTCGCCACGGGCATCGCGGAAGTACTCGCCCCGGCCCTCCAACTGCTCGGCGGACCCCACCCCGACATCCGGGTGCGCGTACGGGACGCCGAGGGTGATGAGAGCCTGCCGATGGTGCTCGACGGCGAGGCGGATCTCGCGGTCGCGGTCGAGTACCGTGGCGCCCCGCGCGAGGACGATCTGCGGCTGTGGCGGGTGCCGCTGTACGCGGAGCCGTTCGACGCGGTCCTGCCCGCCGCGCATCCGCTCGGCCTCGGCGCCGTGGTCGAGCTGGCCGAGCTGGCCGACAGCGACTGGATCGGCCCGTACCCCGGCAACCCCTGCCATGACGTGATCCAGCTCGCCTGCGAACTGGCGGGCTTCCAGCCGCGACTGGCGCACTCCTCCGACGACTTCCGCGCGGTCGTCGCCCTCGCGGGCGCGGGCGCGGGGGTGGCGCTGGTCCCGCGCTCCGCGCTGCGCGGCATGGAGCTGAAGGGTACGGTCGTACGCCCGGTGGCGGGCCCGGCCGCGACCCGCAGGGTCTTCGCCGCCGTACGCAGGGGCGCGGAGGCGCACCCGCTGATCCGTCCGGTCCTCGACGCGCTGGCGCGGGCGGCGGGCGGCCTGCCGACGGACTGACGGCGACCGGCGAAGGCCGTACTCGCCAGGGGCTCCGTGGCAGCCGCTGTGAGGGCCCGCCCGCCGGACACGACCTGGGCGCGGGCGGGCCGGTGCGTCACTCCTACGCCTGGAACTTCTCCCCGATCGTGCTCAGGGCGGCCGACACGTGCTCCTCGGTGCCCGCCCTGCTCAGGCCGAGACCGCTGAGCACGCCCACGCCGTCCTCCTGCTCCAGCAGCGCCAGCAACAGGTGCTCCGTACCGATGTAGTTGTGACCCAGCCGCAGTGCCTCGCGGAAGGTGAGTTCGAGGACCTTCTTGGCCCGCGCGTCGAAGGGCACGAGGTCGGGCACGGTTTCACCGGAGGGCTCCGGCAGCGCCTCGGCCGCGGCGGCCGCGACCGTCTCCAGCTGCACGCCCTGGGCGATGAGTACCTGTGCGGCCAGCCCCTCCGGGTCGTCGAGCAGGCCGAGCACGAGATGCTCCGTGCCGATCTGCTGGTGTCCGCCTTCGCGGGCCTTGTTCTGGGACGCGACGACGACGCTCCTGGCCCGCGGGGTGAACCTGCCGAAGTTCTGGTTCGCGTCGGACACCGGCTCGTCCTTCGTCACGAACCGCTTCTGGGCGGCCTGCCGCGTGACGCCCATGGACTTGCCGATCTCGGTCCAGGAGGCGCCGGAGCGCCGGGCCTGGTCGACGAAGTGGCCGATGAGGTGATCGGCCACTTCGCCGAGATGGTCAGCGGCGACGACGGCGCTCTGGAGCTGGTCGAGGGCGTCTCCGTGCACCTTCTTGATCGCCTGGATGAGGTCGTCGAGACGGACGGGATTGTCTACCTGTGTGGGTTTCGCCATGAGGCAACCCTAGGTTGACAGTCGGATGCGTGTCAACCCGTGGTTGACACCAGGATGGGGCGGGCGCGTCGATCTCCACCCCCTGATCGTGTGCGCCGTGGCTCAGCTCAGCAGGCTCGGCGCCGCCCGGTCCAGTACCGATCCCACGCGCTCCCAGGTCTCCATGTCCCGCTCCACCGGGGGAAGTTCAGCTCCTTCGCCGGTCCGCCAGGAGGTGGCGATCGCCACCGGGTCCTCGCCCGTCGCCGCGCCGGCGGCCAGCGCGGCGGCGCCCAGCGCGACCAGCTCACCGCTGGTCGGGACGATCACCCGGCGGCCGGAGAGCCTGCGGACCGTATCCACCCACATCCGGCCCTGCGCACCGCCGCCGACCAGGCGCAGCGGCCGGCCCGCCGCCTCCGGGGACGCGGGGTCGAGGCCGCAGGCGCGCAGCACCTCGTCCAGCGCGCGCAGTACGGTGACGGCCGCGCCCTCGTAGGCGGCGCCCAGCAGTTGCTGGGGGCTGGTGTCATGGCGCAGCCCGGTCAGCAGACCCGAGGCGGCGGGGAGATCGGGGGTGCGCTCGCCGTCCAGATAGGGGAGCAGGACGGCCTCGCCGCCGGGTACGGCGTCCTCCCGGTCGAGCCGGAGCAGCGAGGCCACCTTGTCGACGGCGAGTGTGCAGTTGAGCGTGCAGGCCAGCGGCAGATACGTACCGTCCGCCGCGGCGAACCCGGCGAGCGCCGGGGAGCCGGGGCGGGTGCGGGTGGCGGCGAAGACCGTACCCGAGGTGCCGAGACTCAGGACCGGATGGTCCAGCAGTCCGGCGCCGCCGAAGCCGAGACCGACGGCCGCGCTCATGTTGTCGCCGGTGCCCGCGGCGACGGCGATGCCCGCCGGCAGGCCCAGTTCCGCCGCCGAGCCCGCCGTGAGCGAGCCGACGCGCGCCGCGCCGGTCGCGGCGACGGCGGGCAGCAGATCGGCGTCGAGACCCAGGAGCGCGAGAAGTTCGGGGTCGTACTCTCCGGTGGCCGTGGAGTACCAGCAGGTGCCCGAGGCGTCACCGGCGTCGGTGGCCGCGGTGCCCGAGAGCCGCTCGGTGAGAAAGTCGTGGGGGAGCCGGATGGCCGCCGTGGCCTCCGCGATGGCGGGGTCGTTCTCTCGCAGCCACTGCCACTTCGACGCCGTCATCGAGGCCACCGGCACGGAGCCCGTGCGCGCCGTCCAGGCGTCCGGGCCGCCCAGGGCCTCGGTGAGCGCGGCGGCCTGCGGGGCCGAGCGGGTGTCGTTCCAGAGCAGCGCGGGGCGCAGCGGCCGGCCGGTGCGGTCGAGCACCACCAGGCCGTGCTGCTGCCCGGCGACGGCGATGCCGGTCACGGCCGAGGCGTCCACCCCGGATTCCTTGAGACCGGCGGCGACCGCCTCGCGCAGCGCGTTCCACCACACCTCCGGATCCGTCTCCCGGGCGCCGCCCTCACCGGTCACCCGGTGTGGCGCGCGGCCCACGGCGAGCAGCCGGCCTGTGGTGGCGTCCGTGAAGGCCGCTTTGGTGGACTGGGTGGAGCTGTCCACGCCGATCACGACCGGGTTCCGCGACATGGGCGTACCTCCAGATTGGGCGTCGGGGAAACAAATTACGCGATGGCCTGACACACGGGAACCGTGCCGACGATCATCATCCTGTGTCCATGGGCGTGCGGGGGCTTTTGCGCACACGCATACCCGTGCATTATTAGTCATGTCAGATAACAAATAAGGTCGGCACGTGCCGGACCTGAGGTATCGAAGGCGGCCAGAGTCATGACGGAACGCTTCACACCCACCCCCGAGGACAAGTTCAGCTTCGGCCTCTGGACGGTGGGCTGGCAGGGCAAGGACCCGTTCGGCGACACGACCCGCCCGGCGCTGGATCCCGTCGAATCGGTTCACCGACTCGCGGAGCTCGGCTCGTGGGGTGTGACCTTCCACGACGACGACCTCATTCCGTTCGGCTCGACGGAGGCGGAGCGCGAAGCGCACATCAAGCGGTTCAGGCAGGCGACCGAGGAGACCGGCATCACGGTCGAGATGGTCACCACCAACCTCTTCACCCACCCCGTCTTCAAGGAAGGCGGCTTCACCGCGAACGACCGCGACATCCGCCGCTACGCGCTGCGCAAGGTGCTGCGCAATGTCGACCTCGCGGCCGAACTGGGCGCCAGGACCTTTGTCGCCTGGGGCGGCCGTGAAGGCGCCGAGTCGGGCGGCGCCAAGGACATACGCCTTGCCCTCGACCGGATGAAGGAGGCGTTCGACCTGCTCGGCGAGTATGTCGTCGAGCAGGGCTACGACCTCAGGTTCGCCATCGAGCCCAAGCCCAACGAGCCGCGCGGCGACATCCTGCTCCCCACCGTCGGCCACGCTCTCGCGTTCATCGACCGCCTGGAGCGCCCCGATCTGTTCGGCGTCAACCCCGAGGTGGGCCACGAGCAGATGGCCGGGCTCAACTTCCCGCACGCCATCGCCCAGGCGCTCTGGTCGGGCAAGCTCTTCCACATCGACCTCAACGGCCAGCACGGCACCCGCTACGACCAGGACCTGCGGTTCGGCGCCGGCGACCTGCGCGCCGCCTTCTGGCTGGTCGACCTGTTGGAGAACGCGGGCTGGGAGGGTGCGCGGCACTTCGACTTCAAGCCGCCGCGCACCGAGGACATCGACGGGGTGTGGGCCTCCGCCGCCGGCTGTATGCGCAACTATCTGATCCTCAAGGAGCGCGCCGCCTCCTTCCGCGCCGACCCGCTCGTCCAGGAGGCCCTGCGCGCCTCCCGCGTGGACGAGCTGGCGCAGCCCACCGCCCCCGAGGGCGTGACCGCGCTGCTGGCCGACCGCGCCGCGTACGAGGAGTTCGACGTCGACGCCGCCGCCGCGCGCGGCATGGCGTTCGAGCACCTCGACCAGCTCGCCATGGACCACCTCCTCGGCGTCCGCTGACGGCGGGAGCCGGGCCACGGGCGCGTGGTACGGGTGTACGTCAGCCCGTACCGCGCGTCTCGCGGTGTACGTCAGCCCGTACCGCGCGCGTCGCGGTGTACGTACGCCACCGGATCGGCCAGCACCGCCTGGACGACCAGAGCCGCCGCGCCGCGTGCCGCGTCGCCCGCCGAGGAGGACCCGCGCAGCCGCCCGCTGTCGCTCTCCCACAGGCCCGACACCACCCGGGCGGTCAGCTCCCGGTCGGCGGCGGGCGAGAGCCAGGGCATCAGCTCCCGGTAGATCCCGCCGAGCACGACCGCGTCCGGATCGAAGAGATTCACCGCACCCGACAGCACCCGGCCGAGGACCCGCCCGGCCCGCTCCACGGCGGCGACGGCCCCCGGGTCGCCCGCGCTCGCCCGCAGCTCCAGCTCGGCCACGCCGGGCACACCCGCGTTCTCGTCGATCCCCGCCGCCCGCAGCAGCGCGGACTGGCCCGCGTACTGCTCCAGGCACCCCCGGGAGCCGCAACGGCACAGCGGACCCTCCGGATCGACGACCACATGGCCGATCTCCCCGGCGAACCCATGGGCCCCGCGCAGCAGTTCGCCGTTGAGCACCAGCGCGCCGCCGACGCCGATCTCGCCCGTCAGATAGAGGAAGGTACGGAGCGGGCCGAGTTCGCCGAACCACAGCTCCGCCAGCGCCGCGAGATTGGCCTCGTTCTCCGAACTCACCGGCAGCGGGGGCAGTTCGGGGCGCAGCTCGGCCAGCGCGGCGGCGAACAGCTCGTCGGCGGGGACGAGGTTCCAGCCGAGGTTCGGGGCCTGTCGGACCGTACCGCCCGACACCAGCCCCGGCAGGGCGAGTTGGACCCCGACCGGCAGCAAGTCCTGCTGGGCGGCGGACTCCAGGGTGCGGGCGGCGATCCTGGCGCAGCGGGCCAGCACATCGGTGGGCCGGGAGCCCCGGTTGTCGAGGTGTTCGGTCAGCCGGACCCGGTCCGTGCCCGACAGGTCGACCACACACACCGACACATAGTCGATATTGATCTCGACGCCGATCCCCGCGGGGCCCGTGCGCGTCACCTTCAGTACGGTGCCGGGGCGCCCGGCCTGGCCGCTGAACGTCTTGCCGGACTCGGAGAGGAACCCGCTGTCAAGCAGTTGTTCGACCAAGGACGACACGGCTGCCCGGGTCAGGCCCACCCGCGCCGCGACACCGGCCCGGGTCGCCTCGCCCTCGTCCCGTACCGCTCGCAGCACAAGGCTCAGATTGTGCCGGCGTACGGTCTCTTTGTCGGCCTTCGGGCCGAGGGAAGTGTGGTTGTTGTTCATCTCGCAGCCGAGCCTATGTGATCGGCCCGCGGTGGCGGGAGCGGAGCGCCAAGCCGACCGGCCGATCAGTCGGTCCCCGCTCCGTGATCCGGCCGGATCCACACGACAGGCCCTATCCCCAGGCCCTATCCCCGCTGTGCCGGTACCGTCCCCGCCGTGCCGTCCGGCGTCCAGGACGGGGCCGTGCCGGTGAGCTGGCAGACCATGAGGTAGAAGGGGATCGGCGGGGTGTACGGCGTGGGGTCCTCCGGCCAGTGGATCAGCCGGGGATGCGCCGCCGGTACGGTCGTCCCCGCCACATAGCGGGCCGGGGAGGGCCAGGTCAGATCGAGATCCGAGCCCGCCGGAACGATCCACCACCACCAGTCGGCGTCGGCGAAGATACAGCCCTTCCTCGGCAGCCGCGCCATCAGCCGGAAGCCGTGCTCCGCGGGGATACCCACGGCGTCGCACCCCAGCGAGGCGGGCAGGGTCGGCGGCAACGGCAGCTGTACGTGACCGGGAGACGACTCGGTGCGCAGGCCGCGCGACAGGCGCTGCAGCGCGGTCTTCAGCATGACTGCTCCGCTCCGTGTGACAGTTCCGCCCAGACGACCCGCCCGGGTCCGTATCCCGAGGTGTCGTGGGCTCCCCAGCCACTGCATATGGACTCGACGAGAAACAGTCCGCGGCCGCCCTCGCCCTCGGCCTCGCCCTCCTCGGTGCGGTGCAACTGCGGCCCCGTCGGCCCGTACCCCTGGTCCTCCACGGCGATCCGCAGCTTTCCCTCGCTCTGCCGTATCTCGCAGATGACATGGTCGCCCGCCGCGTGCACCACCGCGTTGGTGACCAGCTCCGACACGACGAGTACCGCGGTCTCGCGGGACTCCTCGTCCACGCCCCAGGTGATGAGACGGTCGCTGGTCAGCCGTCTCGCGCGACAGACGGACTCGGCGTGAGCCGGCAACTGGAACCCGTAACGGCGGACAACGTTGCCAGGGCACAGGGCTATGAGCTGGGGGGTGAGCGCGTTACCAGGTGCCACGACCGATTCCTAACGGTGGGGGAGCAGCGTTCGCGCGCAAGACCTCTCCCGTGGCAGAGCGCGACAACCGCGTGAACTGGTTCACCGATCCACTCTCCACCCGCCGAGGACACTTGGCAAGTAGCACTCTGAATTTTTCAGAGTGCCGTGTTCTTCGTGGAAGAGACATGGCAGACTGCTGTCAACCGTGCGTGGGGAGGACCCAGAAGTGAGTGAGCCGCGGTCCGCCCCGACCGTGGGACAGGTCGTACTGGGCAGACGTCTGCAGGATCTGCGTGAGCGTGCCGGTCTGAAGCGCGAGGAGGCCGCCAAGCTCCTCCGTGTGGCGCCGGCGACCATACGCAGGATGGAGACGGCCGAGGTCGCTCTCAAGATCCCCTATGTGCAGGTGCTGCTCAGGGCCTATGGGATCCCCGAGGACGAGGCCGACGCGTTCGTCGAGCTCACCGAGGAAGCCAATAAGCCGGGCTGGTGGCAGCGGTTCCACGACATCCTGCCCGACTGGTTCAGCATGTATGTCAGCCTGGAGGGGTCCGCCGCGCTGCTCAGGGCGTACGAACCGCACTTCGTCCCCGGGCTGCTCCAGACCGAGGGCTACGCGCGCGCCGTGATGAACGCCGGAGCGGTGGGACAGGCACAGCCGGAGGACATCGAGCGCCATGTGGCGCTCCGGATGGAACGCCAGTCGCTCCTGACCCGTGCGGACGCGCCCAAATTCTGGGTGATCATGGATGAGACGGTGCTGCGCCGCCCGGTGGGCGAGGGCCCGGAGATCATGCGGGAACAGATCGACCGGCTGCTCGAAGCCACCGCCCTGTCCCATGTGACCCTGCAGATCGCGGAATTCTCGACCGGACACCACCCGGGTACCTACGGGCCGTTCGTGATCTTCCGTTTCGCGGAACCGGAGCTGCCGGACATGGTCTACAGCGAGTACCTCACCGGTGCCGTCTATCTCGATGCTCGTCCCGAAGTGGCCACCCACCTGGAGGTCATGGACCGGATGGCGGCCCAGGCCGCAACTGCACAACGCACGAAGGAGATCCTCAAGGATGTCCGCAAGGAGCTGTGAATGGATCCCATATACAACGGCATGCCCGCCGCCGACCTCGGCGCCGAAGGCTGGCACAAGCCGTGGAGTGGTGGTAACGGCGGCAACTGCATCGAGGCCATGAAGCTGGCCGACGGCAGAGTCGCTGTGCGCCAGTCCGCCGACCCTGACGGCCCCGCACTGATCTACACCACCAACGAGATCGCCGCCTTCATCCAGGGTGCCAAGTCGGGCCAGGCGGACTTCCTGCTCACCTGATCCCTCAGCCGGTCCCGCTCAGCCGAACCCGCTCGACCCCCGCTTTCCCGTTCTTCCCTTCTCCCTATCTCCACATCTCCACAGCTGTACATCTCCACTCATCGACGACTCATTGACCTGAGACTCATGGAGCGCACATGACCGGGCATGACCCGATCGACACCACCAGGCCGCATCCGGCCCGGGTGTACGACTGGTTCCTCGGCGGCAAGGACAATTACCCGGTGGACGAGGAGATGGCGAAGCAGCTTCTCGCACTGGACGCCCGGGGACCCGAAATGGCCCGGGTCAACCGGGCGTTCATGCACCGCGCCACCCGCTGGCTCGCCACCGAGGGCGGGGTGCGCCAGTTCCTCGACATCGGTACGGGCATCCCCACCGAGCCCAATCTCCACCAGATAGCCCAGGAGGTCGCCCCCGACTCCCGGATCGTCTACACGGACAACGACCCGATCGTCCTCCGGCACGCCGAGGCGCTGCTGCGCAGCACCCCGGAGGGCGTCACCGAGTATGTCCAGGCCGATGTGCGCGAGCCGGAGAGCATCATCGAGGCCGCGGGAAAGATCCTGGACCTCACCCGTCCGGTCGCGGTCTCGCTCGTGGCGCTGCTCCACTTCGTCTCGGACGAGGACGGCGCGTACGAGCTGGTGCGGCGGCTGCTCGACCCGCTGCCCTCCGGCAGCTATCTCGTCGTCTCCCACGCCACGGGCGACTTCGACCGGGAGAGCTCGGACCAGGCCCGTGCGCTGTACCGGCAGCGCGGTCTGACCCTGGCCCTCCGTTCGCGGGACGAGTTCGCCGCGTTCTTCACCGGGCTCGATCTGGTCGAGCCCGGTGTCTCGCTGGCCGCCGACTGGCGTCCGGAGCTGGGTGAGGTCGTGCCGGTCCCCGGCAACGAGCCGGTCCCGGGGTACGCGGCCGTGGCACGCAAGCTGTAACCGGTAACGGGGGCGCGGCGTCGCAGCACTATTCAGGTGTGCTGCGACGCCGCGCGCAAGTAGTGGTCGGTGACCCTCAGGCGCCCACCCGGCGTTTGTTCCACACGTCGAAGCCGACCGCGGCCAGCAACACCAGCCCCTTGATGACCTGTTGGTAGTCGGTGCCGATGCCCACGAGCGACATCCCGTTGTTGAGCACACCGAGCACCAGCCCGCCGATGATCGCGCCGAAGACCGTGCCGACGCCGCCGCTCATCGAGGCGCCGCCGATGAACGCGGCGGCGATGGCCTCCAGTTCGAAGTTGATGCCGGCCTGGGGCACACCCGCGTTGAGCCGGGCCGCGTAGACGATTCCGGCCAGCGCCGCCAGTACCCCCATATTGACGAAGACGAGGAACGTCACGCGCCTGTCCTTGACCCCGGACAGTTTCGCCGCGGCCTGGTTGCCGCCGAGCGCGTACACATGACGGCCGACGACGGCGTTGCGCATGACATAGCCGAAGCCGATCAGCAGCGCCGCGAGCAGCAGCAGGACGACCGGCACCCCCCGGTAGCTGGCCAGTGTCATCGTGAAGGCGAGCACGGCGGCGGCGAGCGCCACGCACTTGACGAGGAAGAGATTGCGGGGAAGCACCTCCAGGTCGTACGCCCGCTGCCGGCGCCGGTCCCTGAACTCCTGGAAGAGCGCGAACGCCAGCAGCGCCAGCCCCATCAGCAGCGTCAGATTGTGGTAGTTGGTGGCCGGGCCGATCTCGGGCAGATAGCCGGTCGAGATCTTCTGGAAGCCCTCGGGGAACGGGCCGAGCGAACGCGACCCCAGGAAGATCTGTGTGCCGCCCCGGAACAGCAGCATCCCGGCGAGTGTGACGATGAACGACGGAATGCCGACATACGCGATCCAGAACCCCTGCCAGGCACCGGCGGCCGCCCCGATGAGCAGTCCGAGGACCAGCGCGAGCACCCAGGGGATGTCGTGCTCGACCATCATCACCGCGCAGGCGGCGGAGACGAACGCGGCCAGCGAGCCGACCGAGAGATCGATATGGCCCGCGATGATGACGATCATCATGCCGATGGCGAGGACCAGGATGTAGCTGTTCTGGAGCACCAGATTGGTGACGTTGTTCGGCTTGAGGAGGACGCCGTCGGTCCAGATCTGGAACAGGACGACGATCAGGCCGAGCGCGATCAGCATGCCGTACTGCCGCATATTGCGGCGCGCGGCCTCCAGCAGGAGCGCCCCCGTACCGCTTCGCCCGGACGGGGGCGACGGTGGGGATTCCTTCGGTGTGTCGCCCTTCGGTGTATCGGTGGTGACCGGTCCCATGTCGACTACCTCGTGTTCCTGGTCATGTGAGTCATGTGACGCATCAGGACTTCCTGGGTCGCCTCCGCCCGTGGAATCTCACCGGTGAGCCGGCCGGCCGCCATCGTGTACACGCGGTCGCACATACCGAGCAGCTCGGGGAGTTCGGAGGAGATGAAGATGACGGCCTTTCCCTCGGCGGCGAGCCGGTCGATGACGGTGTAGATCTCGTACTTCGCGCCGACGTCGATACCGCGCGTGGGCTCGTCGAGGATCAGCACCTCGGGTCCCGCGAAGATCCATTTGCCGAGGACGACCTTCTGCTGATTGCCGCCCGACAGCCGGCCCGCCTGTTCGAAGACGGTCGGTGCCTTGATGTTCATGCTCGCGCGGTACGACTCGGCGACCCGTGTCTCCTCGTGCTCGTCGACCACCCCGCGTCGGGCGACCTTCGACAGGGCGCTCAGGGTGATGTTCCGGCCGATGGTGTCGATGAGATTGAGCCCGTACCGCTTGCGGTCCTCGGTGACATACGCGATGCCGTGCGCGACGGCCTCCGGCACCGTCCGCGTACTGATCTCCCGGCCGTCCTTGAGTACGCTCCCGCTGATGTTCGTGCCGTACGAGCGGCCGAAGACGCTCATGGCCAGTTCGGTGCGGCCCGCGCCCATCAGCCCGGCGATCCCCACGATCTCGCCCTTGCGGACCCGGACCGAGACGCCGTCGACGACCTTGCGCTGCTGGTCGATCGGGTGGTGCACCGTCCAGTCGCGCACCTCAAGCGCGGGGTGGGCGCCCGGATCGCCCTCGTAGGGGGTGCGTTCGGGGAAGCGGTGGTCGAGATCGCGGCCGACCATGCCCCGGATGATCCGGTCCTCGGTGGTCGACTCGGCCTTCACATCAAGGGTCTCGATGGTCCGGCCGTCCCGCAGGATCGTGACGGAGTCGGCCACCTCCGCTATCTCGTTCAGCTTGTGCGAGATGATGATGGAGGTGATGCCCTGCTCCTTCAACTCCCTTATCAGCCGCAGGAGCTGGGCGCTGTCGCCGTCGTTGAGCGCGGCGGTCGGCTCGTCGAGGATCAGCAGCTTCACCCGCTTGGCGAGCGCCTTCGCGATCTCCACGAGCTGCTGCTTGCCGACCCCGATATCGGCGACCCGGGTCCCCGGACGCTCGTCCAGACCGACCCGCTTGAGCAGCGAGGCCGCGTGTCTCAGGGTGTCGTTCCAGTTGATGAAGCCACGCGTGGCGTGCTCGTTGCCGAGGAAGATGTTCTCCGCGATCGACAAGTAGGGGATCAGGGCGAGTTCCTGATGGATGATCACAATGCCCCGGTCCTCGCTGGCCCCGATGTCGCGGAAGGCGCAAGGAGAGCCCTCGAAAAGGATCTCGCCTTCGTAACTGCCGTACGGATGAACCCCGCTGAGCACCTTCATCAGGGTCGACTTGCCCGCTCCGTTCTCGCCGCAGACAGCGTGCACCTCGCCCTGGGCGACCGTGAGGCTGACATCGGAGAGCGCCCTGACCCCGGGGAAGGTCTTCACGATGGAGCGCATCTCCAGGACGGGCGTCGTCACTTCAGGTCACTCGCCTTGAGGTAACCGGAGTCCACCAGTTCCTTCTGGTAGTTCTCCTTGTCGACGCTGACCGGCGTCAGCAGATACGCCGGGACGACCTTGGACTTGTTGTCGTACGACTTCTCGTCGTTGACCTCGACCTTCTCGTCCTTCAGCATCGCGTCCGCCATCCGGGCGGCCGTCCTGGCCAGCAGCCGGATGTCCTTGTAGACGGTCATGGTCTGCTGGCCCGCGATGATCGACTTCACCGAGGCGACCTCGGCGTCCTGCCCGGTGACCAGCGGATACGGCTTCGCGGACGTGCCGTAGCCGTCGGACCTGAGCGACGACAGAATGCCGATGGAGATGCCGTCGTACGGCGAGAGCACCGCGTCCACGTTCTGCGAGCCGTACGACTTGGTGAGCAGGTCGTCCATCCGCTTCTGCGCGGTGCCGCCGTCCCAGCGCAGGGTGGTGACCTGATTCAGCTGGGTCTGTCCGCTCCGGACGACGAGCCGCTTGTCGTCGATGTACGGCTTGAGGGTCTTCATCGCGCCGTTGAAGAAGTACTGGGTGTTGTTGTCGTCGGGGGAGCCGGCGAACAGCTCGATGTTGAACGGGCCCTTCTCGCCGCCGTCCTTCAGACCCAGCTTGTCGATCAGATAGGTGGCCTGGAGGACGCCGACCCGCTCGTTGTCGAACGACGCGTAGTAGTCGACATTCTTGGTGCCGAGGATCAGCCGGTCGTACGAGATGACCTTGATGTTCCGGTCCGCGGCCTGCTGGAGGACATCGCTCAGGGCGCTGCCGTCGATGGCCGCGATGACCAGGACATCCACGCCCTTGGTGATCATGTTCTCGATCTGGGCGACCTGTTGGGCAACGTTGTCCTCGCCGTACTGGAGGTCGGTCTCGTAGCCCAGCTTCTTGAGTTCACCGACGACGTTGTCTCCGTCGGCGATCCAGCGTTCCGACGACTTGGTGGGCATCGAGATGCCGATGGTGGATCCCTTGCCGCCCTTCGTGTCGTCCTTGCTGCCGCCCTCACTGTTCTGCCCGCAGGCGGCGAGTGAGAGGACCAGCGATACGGCGGTGACGGCGAGTGCGGCTCGGCGAGTGCGCATGGGGGCATCAGTCCTTGTCTGGGGTCAGCTGGTTCGGGGTCAGCTGGTCTGGGGGCAGCTGGTCCGGGGTCAGGGGGAAGCGGCTGAGCGGGCCGGGCAGCCGCGAGCCGAGCGGCGACATTCCGCCGTCGGCGCCGTGCCGGATGAGCAGATCGAGGACGAGCCGGCCGCGGCGGATCCGTTCACGGGCGCTGCTGAGGGCGGTGTCCCGCAACTGGGCGCCGTACGGATAGATTCCGGGCGACTTCGACAGTCCGAACTTGAGATAGAGCGGGGCGCCGCGCCGGATCAGCTCCGCCGTCTCGTACATCCGCACATAGCCGCCGAGATCGTCGGGCGCCTCGATATAGAGGTCCATCGGCGCCCGGCTCGCCCGGCGGATCTCGCTGAAATGCGCGAGCGCCAGATCGGAGGGGATATTGATCGAGTCGGCGCCCAGCTGCTCGAACACCGCGTACGACGCCGGGTTGACCGGCCCGATCAGCGCCGACACCTTGAACGTGGTGTCGGCGGGCAGCACGCCCCTGGCGCGCAGCCGGTGCAGGGTCCACAGCACACCCTCGTCCGCGACGAGCAGACACTTCACCCCGAGCCCGGTCGCGCGCAGGGCGTCCTCGACACAGCCGGCCAGGGCGTCATGGCCCCGGGCGCGCAGTCCCGCGCCGCCGGAGTCCGTACGGGTCGAGCCGCCCGTGTCCCATGTCCCGCGCGGCCCGGTGAACAGACACAGCTCGATGTCACGGGCCGCGCAGGCATCGGCCATCTCGCTGATGTCGGCGTCGGAGAGCATCCAGACGCCGCTGCCCTGGCTGACGCGGTGGATGGGCACATCGAGCCGGGCCGACTCCTTGAGGACCTCCGCCAGACACTCGGGGCCCTCCACCGAGGGGACCTCGGTACGCCAGCGGCCACCGTCGGGGAACGAGTGCGGGGAGGCGTCCGCGGGGTGGGGTGCGGGCGCGGTCAGTCCGATCGTGGTGAGCGCCTGCTCGCCGGGTCGGCGGGGGGCGGGGGGCGATACGGCGGGGGCCGTTACGTCGGTCACGGACGGGTCCTCCGGTTCAGTGGTGCGCGGTGTGGGGCCGGTCCGGTCACGGGCCAGGGGCGCAGCAGCACCTTTCCGGTGCCGGGCGTGCCGCGGCCGACCAGCGTCACGGCCTCGCCGTACCGCTCCAGCGGGAATTCGTGGGTGATCAGCTCGGCCGGGGCCAGCAGCCCGGCGGTGAACGCCCGTACGGCGAAGGCCCAGGCGGCGGAGGGCGCGCCGAAGACGCCCCGTACCGTCAGCTGACGTGTCGTCAGCAGAGCTGGATCGATCCCGGTCGCGCCGGGGGCGAACATCCCGGTGAGCACCACCCGGCCGCCGCGCCGGGCGAGGCGACAGGACGAGGCGGCCGTGGACGGTGCGCCGGCGGTCTCCACCACCAGGTCGTAGCGGCCGTGCAGCTCCTTCGCGTCCTCGGGGGTCCCGGTCTGGGTCGCGCCGAACCGCGTGGCGAGCAGAGTCCGTTCGGACCGTGGATCGAGCACCGCCAGCTCGGCGGGGGAGGAGGCCGCGAGCAGCTGTACGGCGAGGAGCCCCAGGGTGCCCGCGCCCACCACCGCGATCCGCTCACCGGGCTCGGGCCGGCCGGACCGTACCGCCGCCGCCACCACGGCGGCCGGCTCCAGCAGGGCGGCGGCCCGAAGATCCGCGTCGTCGGCAAGCGGATGCAACAGCCGTGCGGGCACCACGACATGGTCGGCGAACGCACCGGGAGCGGTGAAGCCCGTCTCCTCGTAACCGCCGGCGCACAGCGAGGTCTCGGCGGCCCGGCACCGTGCGCAGGTCCCGCAGGAGCGGAACCCCTCGGCGACCGTGGCGCGCCCGGTCAGCCGCGCGTCGACGCCCTCGCCCACCGCCTCGACCGTGCCCGCCCACTCATGCCCCGGCGTCACCGGATAGCGCACATAGGCCGCGTCGCGATGTCCGTCGTACACCTCGCGATCGCTTCCGCAGATCCCGGCCGCGGCGACCCGTACCCGTACCTCGCCCGGCCCGGGCACGGGCACGGGACCGCTCACCAGCCGGTGGACACCGGGCCGGTCGACGACGATCGCCCGGCTGGCCGCCGCGTCCGCCGCCGGGCCGGTCACCTCGGTGCCTTCGGCTCGCGCTTCTCCCAGCCCTCGGCCCACAGGTCGAACCGCGCGTGCTGCTGCGGGAATTCGGCCGCCGCGGCCACATCGAACTCGACCCCGAGACCCGGCGCGCGGGACACCTCGAAACACCCCGTCGCGGGATCGACCTCCGGAGCACCGGTGACGACCTTCTTGATCTCCGCGTCCGCGAAGTCGTTGAAGTGCTCAAGAATCTTGAAGTTCGGTGTGCAGGCAGCCAGTTGCAGACTCGCGGCGGTCAGCACCGAACCGCCGACATTGTGCGGTGCGATCAGTGTGTAGTGGGTTTCGGCGGTCGCGGCCAGCTTCCGGGTCTCCAGGATGCCCCCGATGTGCCCCACGTCCGGCTGGATGATGTCGGCGGCGCCCGACTCGAACAGCTCACGGAACTCGATCCGGTCATGGATCCGTTCACCGGTGGCGATCGGCAGCTCGACCTTTGCCGCGACCTTGCTCAGGGCCTTGAGATTCTCCGGCGGCACCGGCTCCTCCAGCCAGGCCGGGGCGTACGGCGCCATCTCGCGCGCCAGCCGTACGGCGGTCGACGGGCTGAACCGGCCGTGCATCTCCAGCATCAGCTCCGCGTCGGGCCCGATCGCGTCCCGTACCGCCTCGATCAGCGCCACCGCCTCGTTCGACGCCGCCCGGTCCAGCTCGAAGTGGCCGGTGCCGAACGGGTCGATCTTCAGGGCCCGGTAGCCACGCGCGATCACCGCCTCGGCCGCCCGGTGGTACGCCTCCGGGGTCCGCTCCGTGGTGTACCAGCCGTTGGCGTACGCCTTGACCCGGTCGGTGACCTTGCCGCCGAGCAGCTGCCACACCGGCACACCCAGCGCCTTGCCCTTGATGTCCCAGCAGGCCATCTCCACGACCGCGATGCCCGACATCACGATCTCGCCGGCCCGCCCGTAATCGCCGTACTTCATCCGCCGTACGAGATCCTCGACGGCGAACGGGTCCGAGCCCTGGATGTGGTTGGCCTCGGCCTCGCGTAAGTACCCGAGCAGCGCGTCCGTTCTGCCGAGCATCCGGGTCTCGCCGACCCCGGTGAGCCCTTCGTCCGTATGGACCAGGACATAGGTGAGGTTGCGCCAGGGTGTACCGACCACATGTGTGCTGATTCCCGTGATACGCAAGGCAGTTGCCCTCATCTCGTTCGGTATTTCGGCACCCGTTCGAAATCGTGGCGTGACGGTATTCAGGCACTCCGAGGGGTGTCAATGGGTAGCGCGGCGGTTAGCCTGTGTTCGTCATTCCGACCGATGGTCGAGGTACCGAACAAGAGGGGTGGGTGAGCGGTCGTGGGACGGCTGGTCCCCGCGGTGACGCGGGCCCTGGACATACTCGAACTGTTCCTGGAAGGCGACGGCACGCTCTCCGCCCCCGATGTCATCAGGAAACTCCAACTGCCGCGCACCACCGTGCACGAACTGCTCACCACGCTCGCGGCCCGCTCGTATCTGGCGGCCGTCCCGGGACAGCCGGGTCGCTACCGGCTCGGCGTGCGCTCCTACCAACTCGGCAGCAGATACGCGGAACAGCTCGATCTCGCCGCCGAGGGCGGCCATGTCGCCCGCGAGATCGCGGAGACGTGCGACGAGACCGTACATGTCGCGATCCTGGAGGGGACCGATGTCATCTACATCGCGAAGGTGGACTCCACGCACGCGGTCAGGATGGTCTCGGCGGCCGGCCGGGGACTGCCCGCCCACTGCACCTCGGTCGGCAAGATGCTGCTCGCCTCACTGCCCGAGGACGAGCTGGAGAACCGAATCGCCGGGCATGAGTTCACCGCGATGACGCCCGCCAGCATCACCGATCCGCGGGTGCTGCGGGCGGAGCTGGCGGGCATCAGGGAGCGCGGTGTCGCCGTCGAGCACCGCGAGTCCAACCCCGATGTGAGCTGTGTGGCGGCGCCGGTACGGGACAGCGCGGGCCGGGTCGTCGCGGCTCTGTCCATCTCCGTGCCGGTGACCCGGTGGAGCGACGCGCGCGAGGAGGAGCTTGCCCGGCTCGCCACGAAGGGCGCGGACGCGCTCTCGGCGCGGCTCGGTCACCGCGGGCGGTGAGGTGCCGGTCGCCCACCGGGAGGATGCCGAGCGGGCTAGGCCCGGTGTGAGCGACCGCGGCCCGGCGGCGAGAATGGGCGTATGGCCCGACGCCCCGCTCGCCCCAGCCGCCCCGCTCGCTCCAGCCGGTCCGCCGTCACCGCCGACTCGCCCTGTCCCTGCGGGATGGACGCCACGTACGGCGCGTGCTGCGGACGGTTCCACACCGGTCCCGCCACCGCACCCACCGCCGAGCTGCTGATGCGCTCCCGCTACAGCGCCTTCGCCGTCCTCGACGCGGCCTATCTGCTGCGCTCCTGGGACCCGGCCACCCGCCCGCCGACCGTCGATCTCGACCCCGCGACGCGGTGGACCGGCCTGGAGGTCCTGGACACCACCGAGGGCAGCCCGTTCCACACCACGGGCACCGTCACCTTCCGGGCCCACTTCACCCAGCGGGGCGAGCCGGGTGTCCTTGAGGAGCACAGCCGGTTCGCGCGCCACGACGGGGCCTGGGTGTACGTGGGGCACGCTTGAGCGGCACCTTCGTGGACGGAGCGGACGGAGCGGACGGCCGGGCTTCCTGACACCCGAGTCAGGAAGCCCGGGTAAGGTGTCCTCCGTGACACGCAAAAAGGCTGTCCTGAGGCGTGAGGAAATCCTCGAAGCGACAGTGGAGCAGATCAAGCTGCGGGGCATCACGACCACCCGCGTCGCCGATGTCGCCGGGGCGTTGAAGGTGAGCAGTGGGCTGGTCCACTACCACTTCGCGACCAAGGAACTGCTCGTCGAGGAAGCCTTCGCCCACGCGGCGCGACGGGAGATGGAGGCGCTGCGGACGACGGTCGCCCGGTCCGGCTCCGCGCTGACCCGGATGAAAGCGCTGATCCGGCTGTACGCGCCGACGGGGCAGGCGCCCGGCTGGCGGCTGTGGATCGACGGCTGGTCGGCGGGCATGCGGGACAAGGGCCTCCACGACGTGATGCGAGAGATGGACGAGGAGTGGAAGTCCCGCATCGTGTCGCTGGTCCAAGAGGGAATGGACAGCGGCGAGTTCCACTGCGCGGACGCCCGGGTCGCGGCGTGGCGGATCACACTCTTCCTCGACGGTCTCGCCGTGCAGCTCATCGCCCGGCGGGGCGCCCTGGAGAAGGCGGAAGCCTCGCGGTGGGTGCGTGAGCACGTGGCCGCGGAGCTCGGGATCGATCCGGCGGCTCTCGGACCGCGCGGTGCCGCCGTACAGCAGACCGACCTGTCCTGACCCGTCCTCCTCGACGGGGTGAACGCGGAGGCCGGGACGGCCCGGCCTCCGCGTGACGGCGACGACGAACTCACCGCTCCAGTACGGCCATGGCCGCGTTGTGCCCGGGGATACCGCTCACACCACCGCCGCGCACCGCGCCCGCGCCGCAGAGCAGTACGTTCTTGTGCGCGGTCTCGACCCCCCAACGGCCGGTGCCCTTCTCCTCGTCGGCGAACGGGAACGCCAGCGACCGGTGGAAGATGTTCCCCCGGGGCAACCGCAGCTCCTCCTCCAGGTCGAGGGGGGACTTCGCCTCGACGCACGGCCTGCCGTCCTCGTCCCGTACCAGACAGTCGGCGATCGGCTCGTCGAGCACCGCGTCGAGTTCGGCGAGAGCCGCCTTGAGCAGGGCCTCCCGCTTGGAGTCGTGGTCCTCCGTGAACAGCCGCGCCGGCGTGTGGACTCCGAACATCGTCAGCGTCTGGTAGCCGCGGGCGACCAGCTCCGGGGCGAGGATGGTCGGGTCGGTCAGCGAGTGGCAGTAGATCTCCGAAGGCGGTGCCGACGGCAGCGCGCCGCCTGCCGCCTCCCGGTAGGCCCTGGCCAGTTGGCCGTAGCCCTCGGCGATGTGGAACGTACCGGAGAACGCCTCGCGCGGGTCGACGGACGTGTCACGCAGCCGCGGCAGCCGGCGCAGCAGCATGTTGACCTTGAGCTGGGCGCCCTCGGGCCGGTCGGCCGGAGTCTCGTCGCCGACGAGCCGGGCAAGGGCCTCGGGGGACGCGTTCACCAGGACCTTGCGCGCCGCGACGGTGCCTTCCCCGGCCCGGGTGCGATACGTGACAACGGACTGCGCATCGTCCGGGTCGATCCGGAGCACTTCGTGACCGGTGATGATCTCGGTGCCGGCCGCCCGGGCCGCGTGGGCCAGCGCGTCGGTGAAGGCGCCCATACCGCCGACCGGAACGTCCCAGTCTCCCGTGCCACCGCCGATCACGTGGTACAGGAAGCAGATGTTCTGGGCCAAGGACGGGTCGTGCGCGTCGCTGAAGGTCCCGATGATGCCGTCGGTGAGAACGACACCGCGCACCAGGTCGTCCCTGAACCGCTCTTCGATCGCGACACCGAGCGGCTGCTCGAACAGCATCTGCCAGGCGGCGTCGTCGCCGATCCGCGCGCGAAGGGCCTCACGGGTCGGCAACGGCTCGGTGAGCGTCGGGAAGACGCTCCTGGCGACGCGTCCCGTCGTGGCGTAGAAGTCCTGCCACGCCTCGTACTCCGCGTCGGATCCCGTGAGGGCACGGAAAGACGCGCGGGTGCGCTCCTCACCGCCCCCGACCAACAGCCCGGTCGGGCGCCCGTCACGCACCGTGGGCGTGTAGGAGGCCACGGAGCGCTTCCGTACGGCGAAACTCAGCCCCAGGTCGTCGACGACCTTCGACGGCAGCAGAGAGACGAGGTACGAGTAGCGGGACAGACGCGCGTCCACACCCGCGAAGGCCCGGGTCGAGACGGCGGCCCCTCCCGTGACACCGAGACGTTCGAGAACGAGCACCGAGCGCCCCGCCCGAGCGAGATACGCGGCGGCCACCAGCCCGTTGTGACCACCACCGACAATGACGACGTCGTAGACGTCCTTGGTGAATTCCGCTTGTGCTGCCATGACTCTTGGTAACACGCTCGTGTCGCGCATCGCAACGAATACTGACTGACTCAGCAGTCAGCGACCGTCCGGACGCTCCAGGGCGACGAAGCGGCGACCCGCCACCGTCCACTGCTCGGACGGGGCCCAGCCCGTGGCGCGGGCGTGCCGTATGAGCGCGCGGACGCCGACCCGGGCCCACGAGAACGCCTCGCCCGGGGCGCCGTTGCCATTGTCGACCCGCACCCGGACGCGCTCGTCCAGCTCGGCGTCCGTGCCGGCCGAGGCCGCTTCGACGATCAGCGAACCGGCCGTGCCGACCACCCCGGTGAGCCGGGAGAGCAGCGCCGGCGGATCCCCACCGATCCCGATATTGCCGTCCATGAGCAGCGCGGTGTGCCAACCGCCCTCCCGGGGCAGCGGATCGAACACCGACCGCACCAGCGCGCTGCCGCCCGCGCGTACGGCCCGCGCCACGGCCGCCGGGCTGATGTCGATGCCCAGGGAGGGGCGGCCCCGGGACGCCAGCGCCGCCACGAGCCTGCCGGGACCGCAGCCGATGTCGAGCACGCTGCCCCGGCAGCGCTCGAGCACCGTCAGATCGGCGCTGTCGGGCTCCGCGCACCAGCGCTCCACCTCCAGCGGCAGCAGCCAGCCGTCGGAGCGCCGCAGGAACAGCGGGCCGCGGCCGGTACGGAGCGCGTCGGTGTACGGGTCCGCCTGCCACGGGGCCTTCCGGCGCGGCCGCAGGGCGCCCGCCGCGGGCGACCGGGGCGGGGCCGGGGCATGGGCCTGGCCGTGGGCCTGAACGAGGGCCTGGGCCTGGGCGGTGGTCCTGGCGGTCGTCATCGCACCCCGGCCCCGGTGAGCCGGCCGAGGGCCGCGGCGAACCGGCTGCCCGGTGCCTCGGCCGCGACCAGCGTGGCGTCCCGCGCGGTGTCGACATCCCGCAACGGCGCCAGATCCCGTACGGCGAGCCCCGCGTCCAGCAACCGCGCGCGCTGTACGGCACCGGTCTCGGGCACCGACATCGGTACGCCCAGCAGGAGCGCGGGGTCCGGCGCGGCGAGACCCAGCGCCCAGAACCCGCCGTCCAGAGCGGGCCCGAACCACGCGTCGGTGCCCTGCCAGGCGTCGGGCGCGAGAGCGGGGGCCAGCAGCTCAGGGGTGAGCTGCGGGGTGTCCATCCCGACGAGCACGGCGGGCCCCGTACAGAACCCGAAGGCGGCGGCCAATCGCTCGTCCAGCCCGCCGCCCGACTGCGGTATGACCTCGATCCCGGCCGGCAGCCAGTCTCCCGGGACACCGTCGAGGACGAGCAACCGGCGTCGTACGGGCGCGGCCAGCACCGCGGCGAGCGTGTCGCACAGCGCCGCCTCCGCGAGCGCCGCGGCCTCCTCGGGCCGGAACGGGGGAGTGAGCCGTGTCTTGACGCGCCCGGCCACGGGCGCCTTCGCCAGGACGAGGAGAGTGGTCATCGGACACCCGCCCGGCTCGTCCCGTTCCGCCCGGCGCGCGAGCCCTCCGCGCCGGCCCCGGCCGGCGGCTCCGCGAGCACGCCGCGCATGTCGTGCACCGCCTGCCAGGTGCCGCGCCAGGTGCCGGTCACCTTCGATCTGCCGGTACGCGGCAGATACGGCACATCGCGCTCGGCCACCCGCCAGCCCGCGTCGGCCGCCCGTACGACCATCTGGAGCGGGTAGCCGCTGCGGCGGTCCGTGAGGCCGAGTCCGAGCAACGCCTCGCGCCGCGCCGCGCGCAGGGGGCCCAGATCGTGCAGCCGCAGGCCGGTTCTGCGGCGCAGCAGCCACGCCAGCGCCAGATTCCCGGCCCGCGCGTGCGCCGGCCAGGCCCCGCGCGCCCGCGGCCTGCGGCGGCCGAGCACCAGCTCGGCCCGGCCCGCCGCGATCTCCGCCACGAAGGCGGGCAGCAGCCCGGGGTCCAGGGAGGCGTCGCAGTCGCAGAAGCAGACGAACTCCGCCTCGGCCGCGAGCAGTCCGGCATGACAGGCGGCCCCGAACCCGCGCCGCGGTTCGTGCACCACCGTCGCGCCGAGCCCGGCGGCGATCTCCGCGGAGCCGTCGGCCGAGCCGTTGTCGACGACGATCGCGCGCCAGCCGTCCGGCATGTGCTGGAGCACCCAGGGCAGGGCAAGGGCCTCGTCGAGGCAGGGGAGTACGACGTCAACCGTCGTGGGTTCGGAGAAGGTCACGTCCATCACCGTATGAATTCGGGAACCGACAAAAGGGATGTGAGGCCTTACGAAACACGGACATCCACGGGGCGGCGACCGGCCCCGGGCCGTTCGGGTCACAGCACACCGCGCGGGATCGCGCCAGGGCAGCCGGGACCGGTCGGGGCAGCCGGGACCGGCCCGGGACGCCGTACCGCTCCGGGCCGCGCGTGCGTGCCGCTCAGAGGACCACGGCCGCCCGCTGACCGGCCGCGGCGAACTCCGCCATGCCCTCGGCGAATCCGACCGACGGCCGCCAGCCGAGCTCCGCCCTGAGCCGCGCCGACGACGCCGTGATGTGCCGGACGTCGCCGAGCCGGTACTCCCCGGTGACGACCGGTTCGGGGCCGCCGTGCGCCGCCGCCAGCGCCCCCGCCATCTCGCCGACCGTGTGCGGCTCGCCGCTGCCGGTGTTGAACGCGCTCAGCACGCCGGGCTCCCGGATCCGTACGGCACTCAGCGCCAGCGCGTTCGCCGACGCCACATCCCGTACATGAACGAAGTCCCGCCGCTGCCCGCCGTCCTCGAAGACCCGCGGCGCCTCGCCCCTGGCGAGCGAGGAGCGGAAGAACGAGGCGACCCCCGCGTACGGGGTGTCGCGCGGCATCCCCGGCCCGTACACATTGTGGTAGCGCAGCGCGACGGCCCGGCCCCCGGTGGCCCGCGCCCAGGCCGCCGCCAGATGCTCCTGGGCCAGCTTCGTCGCCGCGTACACATTGCGCGGATCCGTGGCCGCGTCCTCATCGATCAGCCCCGGCGCCAACTCCGCGCCGCAGGACGGGCAGCCGGGCTCGAAGCGCCCGGCGTCCAGGTCGGCCACCGCCCGTGGCCCCGGCGCGACCCGGCCGTGCCGGGGGCAGTCGTAGCGGCCCTCGCCGTAGACGACCATCGACCCGGCGAGCACCAGGTCCCGCACCCCCGCCTCCGCCATGGCCGCGAGCAGTACGGATGTGCCCAGATCGTTGCAGCCGACATAGTCGGGGGCGTCCGCGAAGTCCTTGCCGAGCCCGACCATAGCCGCCTGGTGGCAGACCGCGTCCACACCGGCCAGGGCGGCGGCGAGGGCCGTCCTGTCCCGTACGTCGGCGTGGATCCACTCCGCCTCCGGGGGACACGGTGGTGGGACGGGGTGCGCCGAGGGCAGCAGGGCGTCCAGGACGACGGGCCGATGGCCGAGGGAGCCGAGAGTGGTGACGATGTGCGAGCCGATGAAGCCCGCGCCTCCGGTGACGAGTACGCGCATGGCGGGGACGCTATGCGGCCCCCGGCCGCCACGCGCGGTCACGCGCCGGGGCGTCACAGGTCCGTAAGATCGCGGCCCCCGTGTGGCCGACCGGGTGCGCGCGAGGCGCGCTCAGGGGCCGGGCGCCCGCAGGACCTCCGCGAGGTCGTACCGCACCGGCTCCTCCAACTGCGCGTACGTGCAGCTCGCGGGCGTACGGTCGGGCCGCCAGCGGCGGAACTGCGCGGTGTGCCGGAACCGGTCGCCCTCCATATGGTCGTACGCGACCTCGCACACCCGCTCGGGCCGCAGCGGAAGCCACGACAGATCCTTCGTACCGGACCAGCGGCTCGGCGCGCCCGGCAGCCGGGCGCTCTCGTGCGCGGACTCCTCCGCCCACGCCGCCCAGGGATGGCCCTCCGCCGACTCCATACGCAGCGGGGCCAGTTCCTCGATCAGCTCCGCCCGGCGCTTCATCGGGAACGCGGCGCACACCCCGACATGCTGGAGCGCGCCCGCCGAGTCGTACAGCCCCAGCAGCAGCGAGCCCACCACGGGGCCGCTCTTGTGGTGGCGGTAGCCGGCGACGACCACATCCGCGGTCCGCTCGTGCTTGATCTTGTACATGGACCGGGTGTCCGGCCGGTACGGCAGATCGAGGGGTTTGGCGATCACGCCGTCAAGACCGGCGCCCTCGTACCGCTCGAACCACTCCCTGGCCACCTCGATATCGCACGTGGCGGGCGCGAGATACACCGGTGGGTGCAGCACCGCGAAGGCGGCCTCCAGCGCCTCTCTGCGCCGCGCCTGGTCGATGGTGAGCAGTGAGGTGTCCCCCAGGGCCAGCAGATCGAAGATCACGAAGCTCGCCGGGGTCCGCTCGGCGAGCAGGTCCACCCGGGACTTCGCCGGATGGATGCGTTCGGTCAACCGGTCGAAGTCCAGCCGGTCCCCATGGACGATCACGATCTCGCCGTCCACCACACAGCGACCGGGCAGCTCGGCGCGCAGGGCACCGACCAGCTCCGGGAAGTACCGGGTCAGGGGCTTCCCGGTCCTGCTGCCGATCACCACCTCGTCGCCGTCGCGGTGGACGATCGCCCGGAAGCCGTCCCACTTGGCCTCGTACTGCATCCCGGGCGGGATACGCGCCACGGACTTGGCGAGCATGGGTTTCACGGGAGGCATCACCGGCAGATCCATGCCCCGATTGTGCTCGGGAACGGCGGGCCGCGCCCGATATGCGCTCCGCGCGGGCCCGGCCTACGGTGGCGCACATGGGTGGTGCAGCGGTGGAGCTGGAAGCGGGCGGCAGGGCCGTACGGCTGTCCAGCCCGGACAAGATCTACTTTCCCGAGCGCGGTTTCACCAAGCTGGATGTGGCGCGCTACTTCCTCGCGGTCGGGCCCGGCATCCTGCGTGCCCTGCGCGACCGGCCCACCACCCTGGAGCGGTTCCCCGAAGGCGTCGACGGCGAGTCCTTCTTCCAGAAGCGCGCCCCCAAGAACCTGCCCGACTGGATCCCCACCGCCCGTATCGACTTCCCCAGCGGCCGTTCGGCCGACGAGATCTGCCCGACGGAGGTCGCCGCCGTCCTGTGGGCCGCGAACCTCGGCTGTCTCACCTTCCACCCCTGGCCGGTGCGCAAGGGCCGCACCGACCACCCCGACGAGCTGCGCATCGACCTCGACCCGCAGCCCGGCACGGACTTCAAGGACGCGGTCGCCGCCGCCCACGAACTCCACGCGTTCCTGGAGGAACAGGGGCTGCGCGGCTGGCCCAAGACCTCCGGAGGACGCGGCCTCCATGTGTTCGTACCGATCGAACCGCGCTGGACCTTCACCGAGGTACGTCGGTGCGCCATCACCGTCGGCCATGAGCTGGAGCGGCGCATGCCGGGCCGGGTGACCACCGCCTGGTGGAAGGAGGAGCGCGGCCGGCGGATCTTCGTCGACTACAACCAGACCGCCCGCGACCGCACCATCGCCTCCGCCTACTCCGTACGCCCCAAGCCGCACGCCCCGGTCTCCGCGCCACTGCGCTGGGCCGAGCTGGACGATGTCGCGCCGCAGGATTTCGATCTGGCGACGATGCCGGTGCGCTTCACCGAAGTGGGCGATCTGCACGCCGAGATGGCGGACCGGCCGCACAGCCTGGAAGGGCTGCTGGAACTGGCCGACCGCTACGAACGGGACCACGGCCTGGGGGACATGCCGTACCCGCCGGACTACCCGAAGATGCCGGGGGAGCCGAAGCGGGTCCAGCCCAGCCGGGCCAGGAAAGAGCCGTAGACGCGGAGGTGCCCCCTCTCCGGCGGAGAAGGGGCACCTCCTTGATGCTGGGTCCTCAATCTGAGGCTCGCCCTGCGGCTTGCTCTACAGCTCCTGGATACGGATGTCGCGGTACGAGATCACGTCCGTCGTGCCGTGGACCTGGAGCCCGATATAGCCGGAGGCGTACCGCCGGCCGTCGGTGCCGGGGTCTCCGGCGCGCTCCGGGTAGAAGGTCTGCCCGCCCACATTGTCGAACTCATTGATCACGACACCGTTGCGCAGGATCGTGAAGTGCTGGTCGACCACGCGGATCTCGTAGTCGTTCCAGGTGCCCTTCGGAGTGACCCCGGCGCCGCCCAGACCCACGCGGTCGAAGCCGTAGATCGAGCCGGTCTTGTACATGTCGCCGTCGGGCCGGTCGAGGATCTGGATCTCATGGCCGTAGTTGATGGCGACCCACTCCGGCCGGGACTCCTCCGGGTGGTCGTGGACATTCGGGAAGCGGACGAAGACACCGCCGTTGGCGTTGCCGTTGCCCGGGGCGTCGTCGCGGAACTGGAGCTTCAGCGAGAAGTCGCCGTACTTGCGCTCCGGGAACCACAGCATGCCCATGCCCTGGACCGTGGTGCTGCTGGTGATGGCACCGTCGCCGGAGAGCGCGAACTTACCGCCGCCGACCTGCTGCCACTTGGCGAGGGACGCCGCCGTGCCGTCGAAGAGCGAGCGGTAGCCCTCGGTCTGTCCGGGCTGGCCGATCTTGGACTGCTTGGCGGCCCTGGTGATCTTGTTGAACTCGCGCTGGTCGATGACATTGTCGGCGAGCAGCTTGTCGAGCACCGTGTCGACGTGCTTGAGGAAGAGGGCGTGCGAGCTCCAGTCCTTCTCGTCCTCGATCAGCTCGTTGATCGTGCACCGGTTACGGGTCAGCCGGTTCGGCACGCCCGTGTCGACCGTACCGACGATGACCGTCAACCGCTCGTCGAACTCCGGGCAGTTGGGCGCGGGAACGCCCCCGCCCTGCGCGATGGTGAACGACGCCTGCTTGGCCTGCGCGGTGTTGCCCGCCTTGTCCGTCGCCCGGTACGCGAGGACGTGATAGCCGACCTGGTCGACGATCACGGGCGTCGTGTACGCGAGATACGGACCGCCATCGAGGGAGTACTCGATCTTGTCGACCCCGGACTCGGAGTCGGTCGCGGTGACGGTCGCCTTGGCGCTGGTGATGAACGCGCCGTTGGAGTTCTTGTCACCGGTCACGACCGCACCGGTCACCGGCGGGGTGGTGTCCTTCGCCGGCGCCTCCACGACCGTGAAGTCGACCGACTTCTCGGCCGCCGCGTTGCCCGCCTTGTCGGTCGCGCGGTAGCGGACCTTGTGGGTGCCGGTCTGGTGCACCATCACCGGAGCGGTGTACTCCTGCCAGGCGCCATCGGCACCGAGCGCGTACTCGATCTTGTTGACGCCCGAGCCGGTGTCCGAGGCGGTGACGGTGACCGTGGCCATCGTCAGATAGTTGCCCGCCTCGTCCTTCTCGCCGCTCACGGTCGCCGAGGTCTCCGGCGGGGTCGTGTCATCGGTCGGCGGGGCGACGACCTTGAACGAGACGCTCTTCTCGGCCGCCACGTTCCCCGACTGGTCGGTGGCCCGGTATCTGATCGTGTGATCACCGACCTGGTCGACCACCACGGGAGCGGTGTACGGCTGCCACGGTCCGTCGGCGCCGACCGCGTACTCGGTCGTCGCCACCCCGGAGCCCGAGTCGGTCGCCGTCACGGAGACCGTCGCGGAACCGACGTACGCGCCGTCGCCGTTCTGCTGTCCCTCCACCTTGGCGTCGGTCTCGGGAGCCGTGGTGTCACCGGGCCCGACCTCGGTCACGGTGAGCACACCGGTCATCTGCCCGTGCCCCGGGATGACGCAGTGGAAGCGGTACTTGCCCGGGGTCAGATTGACCTCGGCCGTGTACTTGCCGCCGTTGGCGTCACTCGGGTTGGCGAGGATGTTCAGCTGGACGTCGTTGTTGTACTCGGGATCGGACACATCGAAGGTCAATGTGTGCGGCATCCCGGTCGTGTTGCCGGTCGCCGTGCTGTTCTCGAAGACGATCGTGGTCGGCCCGGCCAGCGCGGTGGTCGGGAAGGAGAGGTACCTGTCGATGGGGTCGCCGGCCGTCCAGGTGAGCACCTGGGCCGCTGCCGCCTTCCCGCCGTCCGTACGGTCGTCGCTGCGCCCGTACGCCGCCGTCGAGGTCAGCCCCAGCACCATCAGGAACGCGCCCACCAGGGCCGTCCACAGGCGTAGAGGCCGATTCCTCAGGAGAGATCGGTGTCTCACTGCGCCGCCTTCCTGACCAGATTGGCGGCGGCCGGTGTCGCCGCGCCGCCCTTGTACGTCACACGCCACAGCGCGGACTGGTTGTCGGAGGTGAAGAAGCCCCGCCCGTAGTCGAGGACATAGAGCGAGCCGTCCGGGGCGAACTTCCAGTCCATCAGGTTGCGGATACCGCCCTGACCGACCGGAATGATCTTCTTCAGTGTTTCCGCGTGCACCGGCAGACCGCCCTGGCCGATGGTCTTCGGGTCCGTCACCACCGCGTGGCGCGGGCTCTCCGCGGCATCGTAGAAGTCACCCACGAACCACTTGCCGTCCCAGTACTCCGGCCACTTCTCGGTGCTGGCGCTCTGCGCGTCGTACCGGTAGACCGGGCCGTCCATGGTGGCCTGGCCGCCGCCCTTGAGCCATGGCAGGAGGTACTTGGCCTCCTCCGGCTTGTAGCTGGGCACCCCGTTCGCGTCACGCGGGTAGTCCGGGGCACCGCCCTGCGGCGAGTACCAGATGGTGTTGCCCGTGACGGGCGGCAGATTCACCAGGCCGTCGTTGTTGGGCGACTCGTTCTTCGGCGCGGCACAGTTGTACCAGCCGAGCGGCTTGGACGGGTCGGGCAGATTGCGGTCCCGGTAGGGCTGGTTGTTGCCCATGCAGAACGGCCAGCCGTGGTTGCCCGCCTTGGTGATCGCGGAGAAGGTGTCGTACTTCGCCGGACCCCAGACGGTGGACGGCGAACCGGCGTCCGGGCCGACCCAGCCCGCGTACAGCGTGTCGGTCTTCTTGTCGATGGAGATACGCGCCGGGTTGCGCACGCCCATCACATAGATCTCACCGCGGGTCTTGCCGCCGCCCTCGGCCTGCTCCTTGCCCGTGAAGAGGTTCCCCTCGGGCAGGGTGTACGTGCCGTCGGACTCCGGGTGGATACGGAGGATCTTGCCGTTCAGGTTGTTGGTGTTGCCCGCGGTGCGGCGCGCGTCCGCGAAGGAGACACCCTTGTAGTTCGGCTGCGGGTTGTTGCCCGAGTAACCGTCGCTGAATCCGGACGAGTTGTTGTCGCCGGTCGCGATGTAGAGGTTGCCCTTCGAGTCCCAGGCCATGCCACCGCCCGCGTGGCAGCAGCTGTTCACCTGCACCGGCCACTTCAGCAGGACCTTCTCGGAGGCGAGATCCAGCTTGTTGGTCGCCAGGTCCAGTGTGAAGCGGGAGACGCGGCGCTCCGCCATCCGGGTGTCACGGTTGAGCTGGGAGTGCGGGGTGTAGTGCAGATACACCCAGCCGTTGGTCTCGAAGGCGGGGTCCAGCTCGATACCGAGAAGCCCCTCCTCGACCTTGATCAGCTCATCGCCGCCGCCCTTGTTGCCGAAGATCGTCAGCGCGCCCGCGAGCGTCACCTGCTTCGTCTTCGGGTCATAGACATGGATCTGGCCCAGACCCTTGCCGATGTTCGGGTTGGCCCAGTCGGTCACCACCGGGGCGCTGTTGTCGCCACCGCCGCGGCCGATGTAGAACACACGGCCGTCGGGCGCCACGACCATGCCGTGCGGCTCGCCGATCTGGTCCTGCTGGCCCGCCTGGTTCGGCTGAGTGACGCGCTCCGCCTTGTAGTTGGAGTCGATCGTCGCCTTGCAGTCGGCGGGGGAGATACGGGTGGTCCATTGCAGCGCGCCGCGCAGATGGGTGCGGAAGTCGGTCTCGGCGAACGAGTCGGCCGTACCGCCCATCCCGGTGTAGAAGGACCGGCCGCCGTCGTAGTCACGGCACCAGGAGATCGGGTGGTCGGCGCCGTTGGCACCCGTGCCGGGCTTGTAGCTGGCCTCCCTGACGCGGGCGACCGTATGCACCTTGCCGGACGGGTTGGTGGCCCAGTTGAGCCACTTGTCCGGCCGCTTCCACTCCAGCGGCAGGCTCTTGGTGGCCGGGTTGACGCGGTCGCCCACCTCGACGGTCGCGCGCTGGACGGTCGCGGGACTGGTCGTGGGACGCGCTCCGATCAGCCCGGTGAACCAGTCGGAGTACGGCTCCGTACGGGCCGCGTCATGAATGCCGAGGAAGCCGCCACCGGCCTCCACATAGGCTTCGAGGCCGGCCTCCTGATCGGGATCGAGTACATCGCCGCCGCCCGTGAGGAAGACGACAGCGTTGAACTTGCCGAGCCTCGTGGCGTTGGTGAAGACCGAACCGTCGTCCGTCGCCTCGGTCTTGAAGCGTCCGGCCGCGGGTCCCGTCAGCCCGATCGTCTCGATGGCCTCGATACCGGCGTTGACGACCGGCGACTCCTCGGTGGCCGAAGCGTGGAAGACCAGGACCTTGACATTCTCGCCGCCGGGCGGCGACGGAAGGGACAACGTTGTCGACGACGGCTCCGGGTACGGCTTGGCCGTGGCGGCGGTACCGCCGAGCAGGGACGCCGCCATCGTGCCGGCCACCAGGGCCGCGGCCATTCCGCGCCTGGATCTTGACCGGTGATGTGGTGCGCTCTGCATGTGTTCACCCACCCCTCTTTGGTCACAGCAACAGCGCCTGAAGCTAGACCTCTTTGGTCAGTTCGCCAATAGGTACGACCGCATTCCCACCAACTTTGTCCTGAGTGTGGATAAACGAAGATCCCTGGTCTACCGTGTGGCCGTCCCCGGGGCCTCATGTGCCCCGTAAATATCCGTACGGCACTGGGGAGTTCGGTATGGCCATGGACAGACGGAGCTTCAATCGGCGGCTGTTGGCGGGTGGCGCGGTCGCCGCGACGGGGGTGACATCGTTGTCGGTGGCCTCGGCCTCCACGGCCACCTCGGCCCCCGCGGCGGTGACTCCGCCCAGAACCGCACCTGCGGGTGGTCAGGTACGTCACCTCAAGCTCTACGCCGAGACCCTGCCGAACGGTCAGATGGGCTACGGCCTGGAGAAGGGCAAGGCGAGCATCCCGGGCCCGCTGATCGAGATCACGGAGGGGGACACCCTCCATATCGAGTTCGAGAACACGATGGACGTGGCGGCCAGCCTCCATGTCCACGGCGTGGACTACGACATCGCCAACGACGGCACCAGGATGAGCAAGAGCCATGTGGAGCCCGGCGGTACGCGTACGTACACCTGGCGCACCCACGCGCCCGGCAAGCGCGCGGACGGCACCTACCGGCCGGGCAGTGCGGGGTACTGGCACTACCACGACCATGTCGTCGGCACGGACCACGGCACGGGCGGCATCCGGAAGGGCCTCTACGGTCCGGTGGTTGTCCGCAGGAAGGGTGACATCCTCCCGGACAAGCAGTTCACGATCGTCTTCAACGACATGACGATCAATAACAAGCCGGGCGCGGAGAGCCCCAACTTCGGGGCCACGGTGGGGGATCGTGTCGAGATCATCATGATCACGCACGGCGAGTTCTACCACACCTTCCATATGCACGGTCACCGCTGGGCGGACAACAGAACGGGCCTGCTCACCGGCCCGGAGGACACCAGCCGTGTGATCGACAACAAGATCACCGGCCCGGCGGACTCCTTCGGCTTCCAGATCATCGCGGGCGAACTCGTGGGCGCGGGTGCCTGGATGTACCACTGCCATGTCCAGAGCCACTCGGACATGGGAATGGCCGGCCTGTTCCTGGTGGCGAAACCGGACGGCACGATCCCGGGGTACGAGCCGCACCATCCGGCGCACTCGATGGGGGCGGAGGGCGCGGGGGACGCGAAGGGGGCGGAGCATTCGGGGCATTAGGGGGTAGTCGGGGGCAGCCGGTGCGTTTGGTGTCGGGTGGGGGCCGCCCCTGATCTTTGAGTGTCGCGGTTGCGGGTCGGGCGTCAAGGGCGCTCCTTCGTCGCGTCGGCAAGCCGATGGGCTGCGCCCACCCTTGACTCCCAACCCTCCACCGCAAGTGCAGCTTTGAGGGGGGCGGCCCGGGGGAGGGGTCCCCGGGGGGCCTGTCTATTGGACCGGCCCGGTTCCCGGCCTGCGGCCCGGTGGGCCCTGCGGGGCGCGCGGGAGTGGAGTGGGGCGGCCCGGCACCGGCTCAGCGGGCTGGTGTGGGTGGGTGGTTGGGACTCATGCCCCGCTGTGCGGGCTCGTTGTCGGGTGACATCTGTCAGCCGAGGCAGACGGATCCGTCACCCGCCCCCTATGTCCCAGTTCGGCGGGCTGTTCGGGGGCTCCCCGGCCGGTCATGTGTCCTGGGTTCGGTTAAGTCGTTCCCACGGCGCATCACCGGCTCTGACTGGCCCATTGGCCGCCCCATGAGTCACACCCGCCCCTCTGCTCACACACCCCGGGGCGGTGGGGCGGGTGTGACTGGCGAGGTGCTGATTGGACCGGTCGGAGGGGTGATGTGTCATGGGGCCCGGTTAACCGAACTCCGGACGCAAGACCCGCCGGATCACTCCCCAAAGCCCCTTCCAAACAGGGACATTGGGGGCAGGTGGCACGCCCGTCCACCTCGGCTGACAGGTGTCACCCGGCAACGGACCCGCACAGCGGGGCATGAGTCCCAACCACCCACCCACGCCTGCCCGCTGAGCCGGGGCCGGGCCGCCCCACTCCACTGCCGCGCAGACCACCCACCGACCTGCGGTCGGGAACAGGCCGCCGGTACATGGGTGCTTCCCCGGGGACCCCTCCCCCCGGGCCGCCCCCCTCAAAGCAGCACTTGCGGTGGAGGGTTGGGTGTCAAGGGTGACCGGAGGTCATCGGCTTGCCGACGCGACGAAGGAGCGCCCTTGACGCCCAACCCGGAACCGCGAAACTGAAACCCAAGGGGCGGCCCCCACCCGACACCAAACCCCCCGGCCCACCCCGACTACCTCTCGGCACGAACCCGCACCCAACCCCAAACCCACCCACCCCGCCCCCTCACTCACCCCTCCGCCAGCCGCACCTGTTCCTCCTCCACGATCCTGCGCGCGATGTCGCGGTCCGAGGCGTCGATCGCGTCCGGTGTCGCGTCCGCCAGGTCGCTGCGTCTGGCGTACGCGTCGAACAGTCGGTTCTTGTTCGCGAGGATGTGCAGCAGGCGCTGGTCCACGCTGTCCACCGCGAGCAGTCGGTGGACCTGTACCGGACGGACCTGTCCCATCCGGTGGGCGCGGGCCACCGCTTGGTGTTCCAAGGTGGGTTTGACCTGTGGTTCGCAGAGGATGACCACCGACGCGGCCTGCATGTTGAGCCCGACGCCGCCCGCCTGGATCTGGCTCAGCAGCACCGCGTGGCCCGGGGCCGCCGTGAAGCGGTCGACGATCCCCTGGCGGCGCGCCGCCGGCACATCGCCGGCGAGCGGGCCGAACGCCCGCTCGCCCAGGGCTTCTCGGACCGTGGCGAGAACATCCTGAAAGTACGAGAAGACGACGACCTTCAGTTCGTTCTCCGCCGCCTCGGTCACCAGCTCACGCAGCCGCCCGAGCTTCGCCGAGGTCCCCGGGCGTGCGTACGCGGCCCGGCGCATCCGCATGAAGTGCCCGGAGGCCACGGCCTCCCGGTAGGCCGCCAGATCCCCGGCGCTCAGCTCCTCCCACTCGTCGACCTGTACCAGCGCGGGCAGTTCGGCGAGGACGTCCTGCTGGTTGCGGCGCAGATAGGCGGGGGCGACCGCGCGGCGGAAGGCATGGGAGCCCGCGACCGCGTCGATTCCCTCCACCGCCTGGGCCAGTTCGGGCTGGAGGCGCTGGACCAGGCTGCGGAACTCCGCGACCCGGTTCTCCATCGGCGTACCCGTCATGAACAGGACGTGTTCGGCCCCTGCCGTCCAGCCGGAGAGGGCACGGGATCTGCGGGTGTCCGGGTTCTTCACATAGTGAGCCTCGTCGACCACCAGCATCCGGGGCTCCGGGGAAGGCGGCTTCATGGCCTCGGCCCGCGGCTCCGCGTCCCCGGCCAGTGGTAGCGTATGCAGGGAGTCGAAGGTGGTGACGGCGACGCCGCCTCGCTCGCGCCACTCCCTGAACGCCTCCCGCCGCTCCGGGCCGTGCACCGGAACCGCCCGCAGGGTGCTGCGGGCACGGATCTCCCGGGTCCAGTTGATCAGCACGCTGTTGGGGCACACCACCATGAAGTGCGTGCCGCCGCGCGCCGCGAGATGGGCGAGCGCGGCGATGGCCTGCACCGTCTTGCCGAGGCCCATCTCGTCGCCGATGATCACCCGTCGCTGGCTCAGCGCGAAGCGCGCCCCGAACGACTGGTAGCCACGCAGCGACACCCGCAGTCTGGTGTCGTCCAGTTGCTGGGCCCGGACCCGCCCCGCGATCTCGGACGGCATGAACCCCTCGGACGCGGCGACATCGGGCGCGCCGCCCGTGGTCTCGGCGAGCACGCTGTAGTACTCGGCCGAGCGCAGCTCGAAGTCGATCCAGCATTCGACGTCCGAGGCCGGCTCCCGCAGCAGATCCACCGAGAGCTGCGCGAACAGCATCGGTACGTCCGCTTCCGCGGCCTCGTCGAGTCGCTGCCGGATCCGGCCGACCGCGCCGAGTGCCCGCTCCCGCCGTTCCCGTCCCATGAGCGCCATCCGCAGCCGACCGCGCGTGGGCTCGGCTTCCGGCAGCAGTGCGCGCAGCTCCGTGGTGAGCCGCTCGGCGGAGTCGTGCGCGCGCCGCAGCCCCGGTCCCGCCTCGACCAGCCGGTGCAGGGCCGTCACCAGCGCGGTGGTGCGCGGCTCGGGGTGGTCCATGTCGATGCGTACGGAGACGGTCTCCCCGACCGCCTCGGCGATCCGGGTGGCGGCGGCCACCGCCTGGTCGGCGGTGTGCCCGCCGACGCCGGGCAGTTGACGCAGGGCGTGCCGGCCCGCCTCGTACACCTCGCCCACCGAGGTGAAACCGGCCTGTTCGAGCGCGCCGAGCCGTAACCGGCCCGAGGTGACGTCCTTGAGCCGGGAGACCGGGATCGCGGCGAGCTCCGCGCCCGTCAGCTTCCGCCGGAGCGGCCGGTGGGCATCGCGTACGGCGGTGACGGCTCGGTCGTGGTCGTCGAGCAGCCGCTGTGCGCCGTCGAGCAGCGACAAGGCCGCGTCGAGCACGGCACCGGCCCGTCGTCCCGCGGGCACCGGGGGGTGTCCCGGCGTGGCCCCCGCACCTCTCATACGCCTCTCCACCCGATACCGGACCGAACCGCTCTGTCCGCACCTGACCGGCTCATATGCTCCCACGCCCACCGGACGAAGAGGCCCGTGCCCCGCTACCGGGCCCGTGTCCTTCCAGCTAAAACTAAACGAACGATCGTGCTAGCATCTTCCCATTCGCCGGCCGATCAAGGAGATCCGGGCCATGTCACCCATGACCGCGCTCGTCCAGACCGTCTCTCGTACCGCCCTGCGCACCGCCCTCAACACCACCTCGCACCTCGCCCCCCGGCTGGCCGGACGCGCCGCCTTCGCCGTCTCTCTGCGGCCCGTCGGCCACAGCCGTCTCCGCCCGGGGGAGAGCGAGTTGCTCGCCGAGGCCCGTACCGGACGGCTCACCGTGAACGGCAAGTCCGTCGTCACCCATCAGTGGGGCGACGGCTCGCGTCCCGTGCTGCTCGTGCACGGCTGGGAGTCACGTGCCTCGCGGCTCGGGGCATTCGTCACGGCGCTGCGCGAACAGGGCTACAGCCCGGTCGCGTTCGACGCCCCGGCGCACGGCGCCTCCTCGGGGCGTGACACCTCGATCATCGAATACCGGGAGATCATCAGACGGTTGCACGCCGAGCACGGGAGATTCGAGGCCGTCGTCGCCCACTCGTTCGGTGTGCTCGCGACGTTCTTCGCGCTGCGCGACGGCGTGGAGGCACGCCGGGTGGTCGGGATCGGCGGGGTCGCCGAATTCGACTGGATCATCGGTGGGTTCCGTACGATGCTCGGTCTGCGGGAGCGGATAGCCCGCGACATGCGCGGCCATCTCGAACGGGTCATGCTTCCGGGGGAGCCGGACATCTGGCGGCGCCTCAGCGCCACCCATCGTCCGGAGGAGATCGGCGTCCCTGTTCTGCTCGTCCACGACGAGGACGACGACAGGGTGCCGCTCGACCAGTCCCGGGCCCTCGTCCGCGCGTACGGGGAGAGCGCGCGGCTGGTCGTGACCCGGGGGCTCGGCCACCGGAGGATCCTCGGCGACCCCGAAGTGGTCGCCACCGCCGTGGACTTCGTACACCAGGAGCGGCAACACGCCGCCCCGTCGGAGCGACGGGTCGAGCCGGGCGTACGGGATGCCGCCCCGCGCCCCGGATCAGCCGTCCTCTGACGCGGCCGTCCCTGACGCCGCTGCGGGCGCTTACGCGGACGCCGGTGTGTCCCCGCCGAAGTCGGGGCTCCCGGGGAGGGCAGCCGGGTCGGTCGCGGCGGCGCGCAGTCGGTTCAGGATTCCCCGCGCCGCCCTCTCGTACGCGACCTCGTCACCGTGCAGTACGGACTTGGCGTTGGCCGCCTCCATCAGCGCGATGATCTCGAACGCCAGCTGCGGCACGTCCAGTTCGGCCCCGAAGCCCCCGGCGAGCCGCGCCTTCTCGATCGTGCGCTCCACATAACCCACCCAGTCGTCCAGGGAAGTGGCGATCGCGTCGTGCACCGGACCGCTGCGCGCGTCGAATTCGGCGGCGACGGCGTAGAAGAAGCAACCGCCGGCGAAGACCCGGGTCGAGGAGTACGTCAGCCAGTTGCGGCACAGCGCCCACACGCGCCCGGCGCCAGGGGGCAACTCGCGCGTCGGGTGGACGACATGCGTGGCGTAGACATCGGTGGCCGCCCGTACCGTCGCCAGCTGAAGTTCCTCCTTCGAGCCGAAGAGGGCGAAGACACCGCTTTTGCTCAGCTTCAGCTCGGTGGCGATACGACCGAGGGAGAGCCCTTCCAGCCCCTCGACCGACGCGATGTCCATCGTGCGGTCGAGCACCAGCCGCCGAGTCTGATTGCCGCGCTCGACGCGCCCGTCAGTACTGCCGCGTGTGCCGCTCATTCCCCCACTCTACTGAACGCACGATCGTGCGGCCTCCTGTCGGGCCCGGCAGCACATGCGAGGGCACCGCACGGGGAGGAGACTCGGAGGGAGACAGCTATGGGATCCCCTGAAGGAGCGCGCCATGGTCAGGACGCCGTTTGTCACCGGTTCCCCGGTGTGGATCGACCTCGGCACCCCCGATATCGAGGGCGCGGCCACCTTCTACAAAGGTATTTTCGGCTGGGACTTCGTCTCCGCGGGCCCGGAGGCCGGCGGCTACGGCCTGTTCCAGCTGAACGGCAGGACAGCGGCCGGTGCCATGCCCGTGGAGCCCGGCCAGGCGCCGCCTTCCTGGTCCCTGTACTTCCAGACGCCCAACGCCGATGCCATGGCCAAGTCCGTTCAGCAGGGCGGTGGTTCTGTCGTCTTCGAGCCGATGGACGTGATGGACCTCGGCAGAATGGCGGTCTTCACCGATCCGTCGGGCGCGGGCTTCTCGGTCTGGCAGCCGGGCAAGAACAAGGGGCTGGACGCCGTCGACGAGCCGGGCAGCCTCTGCTGGGGCGAGTTGTACACCCCGGACGAGGACGCCGCGTACCGCTTCTACAACTCGGTCTTCGGCTGGGAGACCACCAGCATGCCGATGCCGGACGGAACGGGCGCCTACCGGATGGTGAATCCGGCGGGCCAGGGCGCCGAGGGGATGTTCGGCGGCTTCGTGCCGCTCGGCACCGACCCGGCGGAGGCCGACACGGGCCCGCACTGGCTCCTGTACTTTGCGGTCACGGACTGCGACGCTTCTGTGACGGCCGCGCGGAAGCTGGGCGGTACGGTCCGGGTGGCGCCGACCGATATCGAGGGCGTCGGACGGTTCGCGAAGCTCACCGACCCCTCCGGGACGCGGTTCGCGGTGATGCAGGGCGTGGACCAGACCGGCTGACGCCGGCTGACGGCGGCGCGGGAGACGCCCGGCCCTTCGCCGGCCCGCCGGGTCGTTGACGGTTCGTCAATCACTTGTTTATCGCGGCCCGGCAGCCTGTGCGGCATGCCGATCAACATCACCGACATCACCACCAGCACGACCGACACAAAGGACGCGACCGACCGCGGTGAGCACGAACTCTCCTGGCAGGAGAGCGCGTTGTGTGCCCAGACCGGGCCGGAATTCTTCTTCCCCGCCCCCGGCTCCTCCACCCGGGAGGCGAAGCGGCTCTGCGGCGCCTGCGAGGGCAGGGTGGCCTGCCTCCAGTACGCGCTCGCCAACGACGAGCGATTCGGCGTCTGGGGTGGTCTCTCGGAGAAGGAGCGGCAGAACCTCCGGCGAGACGCGGCCGGCCTCCGCAGAGGCTGAACCGTGCGCGTGAACCCGGGCGCGTGAACCCGGGCGCGTCCGAGCGGATCGTCGCCGCCGCCGAAGAACCCGGCGACGGCGACGATGTGGGCAGGGCAGCCGCTCCGGCAGCCGCTACAGCAGCCGGCCCACGGAACCCGGCCGGCGGAATCAGCCGGCGGCGCGCGCCGCCATCCGTGCCTTGCGCGCGGCGAGCCTCTCGTCGAACTTGCTCGCCTCGCTGTTCAGACCGCCCATGTACATCCCCAGCTCTTCCTGCGCCTTGAGTCCCTCCGGGCCCAGCCCGTCGATCTCCAGGACCTTCAGATAGCGCAGCACCGGCTGGAGCACATCGTCGTGATGGATCCGCATGTTGTAGATCTCGCCAATGGCCATCTGCGCGGCGGCGCGCTCGAAGCCGGGCATGCCGTGTCCGGGCATCCGGAAGTTCACGACGACATCGCGGACGGACTGCATGGTCAGATCCGGGGCGATCTCGAAGGCCGCGCCCAGCAGATTCCGGTAGAAGACCATGTGCAGGTTCTCGTCGGTGGCGATCCGCGCCAGCATCCGGTCACAGACCGGGTCGCCCGACTGGTGTCCGGTGTTGCGGTGCGAGACCCGGGTCGCCAGCTCCTGGAAGGCGACATAGGCGACGGAGTGCAGCATGGAGTGGCGGTTGTCGGACTCGAATCCCTCCGACATGTGCGCCATCCGGAACTGCTCCAGCTTGTCCGGGTCCACGGCCCGCGAGGTGAGCAGGTAGTCCCGCATCACAATGCCGTGCCGGCCCTCTTCCGCGGTCCAGCGGTGCACCCAGGTGCCCCAGGCCCCGTCGCGGCCGAAGAGACTCGCGATCTCGTGGTGGTAGCTGGGGAGGTTGTCCTCGGTCAGCAGATTGACCACGAGCGCGATCTTGCCTATGTCGGTGACCTTCGACTGCTCGGGGTCCCAGGCCTCGCCGTTCTCGAAGACGCCGGGGAAGTTGCGGCCGTCGGACCATGGCACGTACTCGTGCGGCATCCAGTCCTTGGCGACTTTGAGATGGCGGTTGAGCTCCTTCTCCACCACCTCTTCCAGCGCGTACAGCAGCCGGGCGTCAGTCCACGCGTCCGAACTGCCGAGGTGGGGAGAGGTGATCGACACGGGTACTCCAGGGGGGACGGGAGGTTTACCTACGGGTTCGTAGGTTACGACACCGTAGGTTAAGGCCCCGGTAAGGCGAAGACCAAGCCCGCTGACGTCGAACATCCCTACGCTCGGTCATGCGCGCAGGTCGGAGAGGTCCCGAAGGCGCACAGAGAGACACGTCACGCACCCTTCGAACTTGGCGACCCGTGCCCGCTGGACCCGCCCGTACCCGCAAAGCCCGCCCGTGCCCGCTGGACCCGGCCCGTGCCCAGCCGGCCTGGCCGGTGCCCAGCGGAGCCGGCTCGTATCCGCTCAGGCCGGGAGAGGGGCCCCCTCCTGCTCCCTGCGCAGATACTCGGCGGTGAAGGACTTGGGATGATCGAGCAACTGCCGCGGAGTTCCCTCGAAGACGATCTCTCCGCCGTGCTTGCCGCCGTCGGGGCCGAGATCGATCACCCAGTCCGCCCGCTTGACCACATCCATGTTGTGCTCGACGCAGATCACCGAGTTCCCGGCGTCGACCAGCCGGTCCAGCAGTGTCACCAGCGTGTCCACGTCCGCCATGTGCAGCCCGGTGGTCGGCTCGTCGAGTACGTACACACTGCCCGTGCGATGCAGTTGCGTGGCCAGCTTGATGCGCTGGCGCTCGCCGCCCGAGAGCGAGCTGAGCGGCTGACCGAGGGTGAGATAGGTCAGCCCGACGTCATTGAGCGTACGCAGCTTTCGCAGCAGCGCCCTGTCCGTGAAGAACTCCATGGCCACCGCCGCCGTCATGTCCAGTACGTCGACGATGGAGCGGCCCCGCACCGTGTGCCGCAGCACCTCGTCGTGGAAGCGCCGTCCCTCGCAGGCGTGGCAGGTCGTGGTCACCGGGTCCATGAAGGCGAGATCGGTGTAGATCAGCCCGCGTCCCGAGCACTCCCCGCACGCCCCCGAGGAGTTGAAGCTGAACAGCCCCGGCGCGACCCCGTTCTCCTTGGCGAAGATCTTGCGGATGGTGTCCATGACGCCGAGGTACGAGGCGGGGGTGGAGCGGGACGAGGCGGTGATGGCGCCCTGGTCGATGACGATCGCCTCCGGGTACGCCGCCGTGAACACCTCCGAGATCAGGGTCGACTTCCCGGACCCCGCCACCCCGGTCACGGCCGTGAGCACGCCGGTCGGGAACCGTACATCGATGCCCTTGAGGTTGTGCAGCGCCGCGCCGGTCACCGGAAGCCAGTCGGCGGGGGAGCGGAACGACTCCTTGACGGGTGTACGGCGGCGCAGACAGCGGCCGGTGAGCGTATCGGCCTCCCGGAGCCGGTCCACCGGGCCCTCGTACACGATCCGGCCGCCGTCCGTCCCGGCCTTCGGACCCATGTCGACGATATGGTCCGCGATCGCCATCACATCCGGGTCGTGCTCCACCACCAGCACCGTATTGCCCTTGTCGCGCAGCCGTATCAGCAGATCGTTCAGCCGGCCGACATCGCGCGGATGCAGTCCCACACTCGGCTCGTCGAAGATGAAGGTGAGGCCGGTCAGCGAACTCCCCAGATGGCGCACCATCTTGAGCCGCTGGCCCTCGCCGCCGGACAGTGTGGTGGTCTCCCGGTCCAGGCTGAGATAGCCGAGCCCGATCCCCACCAGCCGCTCCAGCCGCTCACGGGCGGCGGTCGCGATCGGGGTCGCCACGGGGTCGTCTATCCGGCCCAGCACCTCCACCAGATCGGCGACCTCCATGCGGGTGTGATCGGCGATGCTCAGCCCGTCGATACGGGAGGCGAGCGCGGCCTCGTTGAGGCGCGCCCCGCCGCACGCCTCGCACAGCCGCTCCACCGTGAAGCGCGCCGCCGCCTCCTTGCGCTTCTCGGAGAGATTGGCGGTGTCACGGTTGAGGAAGAGCCGGGTGAAGCGGGAGACGATTCCCTCGAACCGCATATCGACCGCGCCCGACTTCACTTGGATCCGGACCTTGAAGTCACCGCCGTGCAGCAGCAGTTCACGCTCCTCGTCGGTGTACTCGCCGAGCGGCTTCGCCCGGTCGAAGTGGCCGGACTCGGCGTACAGACTCCACTCCCAGCTGTTCACGGAGAGCCCGGGCAGCAGCAGCGCGCCCTCGTCGAGCGATTTGGTCCAGTCGATCGCCCGGTCGATGTCGAGCGCCACCACCCGGCCCACCCCGTCGCAGAGCGCGCACATCCCCGACGGGTCATTGAAGGAGTACGCGGTCGCCGCCCCCGCGCTCGGCACGCCATGGCGCGAGAACAGCACCCGGATCACCGAGTAGATGTCCGTCATCGTGCCGACCGTGGAGCGGACATTGCCGCCGATCGGCTTCTGGTCGACAACGACCGCCACCGAGAGATCATCGATCCCGTCGACCTGCGGGCGCTCGTACTTCGGCAGAAAACTTCTGATGAACGAGGTGAAGGTCTCGTTCAGTTGGCGCTGCGACTCCACCGCGACGGTGTCGAAGACGATCGAGGACTTGCCGGACCCCGACACCCCGGTGAAGACGGTGATCTTGCCCTTCGGAATGGTGAGGGACACGTCCCGGAGGTTGTTCTCACGGGCACCCGTGATGGTGATGTTTTGAGGCATGCCCCGACGCTAACCGGAAACCCGGACATCTTCTGTCCGGATTTCCGGTCGGCGCCCGGTGCGCCCATTCACTTATCCACGCGTTCCGGCCGCCCGTACCTCCTCGGCGGTGGTGTCGCGCAGCTCCCCGTCCAGCAGCAGCCAGCGGGTGATGCCGAGCGACTCCAGGAACGGCACATCATGGCTCGCCACGATCAGCGCGCCCTCGTACGACTCCAGGGCGGCCGTGAGCCGGCGCACCCCCGCCATGTCGAGGTTGTTCGTCGGCTCGTCCAGCATCAGCAGCCGCGGCGCCGGCTCCGCCAGCAGCAGCGCGGCGAGCGAGGCCCGGAACCGCTCCCCGCCCGAGAGCGTACCGGCCGGCTGGTCGGCGCGCGCGCCCCGGAACAGGAAGCGTGCCAGCCGCGCCCGGATCATGTTGTTCGTCGCCCCGGGCGCGAACCGCGCCACGTTGTCCACCACGCTCAGCGCGTCATCGAGGACATCCAGCCGCTGAGGCAGAAAGCGCAGGGGGACATGGGTCAGCGCCTCGCCGGAGACCGGTTCCAGCTCCCCGGCGACCGTACGCAGCAGTGTGGTCTTGCCCGAGCCGTTCCGGCCGACGAGCGCGATCCGCTCGGGGCCGCGGATCTCGAACTCCCCCTTGGCCTCGGCCCCGTACGGCGGTCGCAGCTCTCGCAGCGTGAGCACGGCGCGGCCGGGGTGGACCGTGGTGTGCGGCAGCTCGATACGGATCTCGTCGTCGTCCCGTACCGCGTCCACCGCCTCGTCCAGGCGCTCCCTCGCCTCGGCCAGCCGCTCGGTGTGCATGACGCGGTGCTTGCCCGCGGACTCCTGGGCGGTGCGCTTGCGCATCCTCATGACGGCCCGGGGCTCCCGTTTGGTGTCGTACATCTTCTGGCCGTATCGCACGCGCTTGGCCAACTTCTGCTGGGCTTCGGCGAGTTCGCGCTTCTGTCGCTGTACGTCGGCCTCCGCGACCCGCACCATGCGTTCGGCCGCCTCCTGTTCCTGGGCGAGCGCGTCCTCGTAGGCCGTGTAGTTGCCGCCGTACCACCGCACCTCGCCGTCCCGGAGATCCGCGATCTGATCGACGCGTTCGAGCAGTTCGCGGTCATGGCTGACCACGACCATCACACCGGACCAGGTGTCGACCGCGTCGTACAGCCGTCGCCGCGCGTGCAGATCGAGGTTGTTGGTCGGCTCGTCGAGCAGCAGCACCGCCGGCCCGGCCAGCAGCAGCGCGGCCAGCCGGAGCAGCACGCACTCGCCGCCCGACATCTCACCGATGGTCCGGTCGAGGCCGAGATGGCCGAGGCCGAGCTGAGCGAGGGTGGCATGGGCCCGCTCCTCGACGTCCCAGTCGTCGCCGACGGCGGTGAAGTGCTCCTCGCTCGCGTCGCCCGACTCGATGGCGTGCAGCGCGGTGCGGGTCGCCGCGATACCGAGGGCCTCGTCCACCCGCAGCGCGGTGTCGAGCACCACGGTCTGCGGCAGATGACCGATCTCGCCGGCCACCTTGATCGTGCCCTCGGCCGGGGTCAGTTCGCCCGCGATGAGCCGCAACAGCGTTGATTTTCCTGATCCGTTGAGACCGATCAGACCCGTTCTGCCGGGACCGACGGCCAGCTGGAGATCATCGAACACACCGGTCCCGTCGGGCCAGGTGAAGGAGAGGGCGGCGCAGGTGATGAAGGTGGGAGAGGTAGACATGGAGGTCTCCGGTCGCTGCGGGGAAGTCAGGTGTACGGGGCAACGGATGGAGACACCGCGAGACGGGGGATCCCGGTCGGGAGGACGGCTCGGCAGCCGAGGTCGCACACGAGACGCACAACGGCCGGAAGAACCGGCGGAGGCTGTGCGACAGCGGTGTCTCAGGACCTCAGACGAGCAACGTCCTACTCCAATCGGCGACAACAGGACCACGACCCACCGTAGGGAGGGGCCGGGGTGTGGTCAACGCGATTACGGCGGAGTGGGCGCGGGCGCGCGCCGGGCGGACTCGGACTCGGACGCGGCGGGCGGACTCGGGCGGGGGGCGGGCGGGCTCAGCAGGCGTCGCGCAGCAGCTCGGTCAGATCGTGGTCGAGATCGAGGTAGTGATGCTCGCGGCCGACCGGGACGAGATCCTCGGAGCGCTCCAGGAAACGCCGCAGCTCGGCGGTGCGCAGATGGACCATCGCGGTGCCCTCGGGAGCGTGGAACTCCAGCACCGTACGGCCGTACCCGAAGGGCCGCACCCGTACGTCCCCGACCCCGACGGGCTCGGTCATGCCCGTCGCCAGCAGCTCACGGGAGAACTCCCAGGTCACCTCGGTGCCCTCCAGCGTCGCCGGCGGCGGGAACGCCATCCGTACGGCGAAGGGGTCCGCCCGGTCGTAGCGCAGGGTCGCGGGTACGGTCTCCAGCCGGGGAGCGGACGCGACCAGCCGGGCCTGTACGGCCTGTTCAATGACGAGCGTCATGGTCTGCTCCCCTTCGTCGGACCTGGATGAGGTCTTCTTCTATGGGAAAGACGGTGGAGCGCCTCGATACGTGCTCCAAAACGGGAGTGAGCTGTGTCACCGTGCCCCCCAAAGGTCTCCGCCATGGCGTGATTCCGACCCCGGGCGGGCCCTAGTGTGTGTTGACCATGAAGATGATCAGAACGCCCGAGGACGAGACCGAGGCCCGTGCCATCCAGGACGAGCTGCGCGGCCTGGTCGTACGGGACGAGCCGGGGCCGCCGCCCGGAACCGGGCTGGTGACGGGGGTGGATGTGGCGTACGACGACGAGCGTGATGTCGTCGCCGCCGCGGCCGTCGTGCTCGACGCCGCCACCCTCGCCGTCGTCGAGGAGGCCACCGCCGTCGGCACGGTCGCCTTCCCTTACGTACCCGGACTGCTGGCCTTCCGGGAGATCCCCACCGTCCTGGCCGCCCTCGAAGCGCTCACCTCGGAGCCCGGCCTCATCGTCTGCGACGGCTACGGACTGGCCCATCCGCGCCGCTTCGGGCTCGCCGCGCATCTCGGGGTGCTCACCGGCCTTCCGGTGATCGGTGTGGCCAAGAACCCGTTCACCTTCTCGTACCGGCAGCCGGGCGGCCGGCGCGGTGACTTCTCACCGCTGGTGGCCGACGACGGCGAGGAGGTGGGGCGGGCGCTGCGCACGCGGGAGGGCGTCAAGCCGGTGTTCGTCTCGGTCGGCCACCGTGTCGGCCTCGCCAACGCCTGCGCGCACACCCTGCGACTGACACCCCACTACCGCCTTCCCGAATCCACCCGGCGGGCCGACGCCCTCTGCCGCCGCGCGCTGCGCGAGACGACCGACTGAGGGAGATCCCCCGCCAGGGCTCAGCCGGCCGCGTCCAGCTGCCGCGCGTCCACGATCCTGAACCCCAGCCCCGCCGCCCGCAGTCGCCCCAGCAGCGCGTCGCCCATCGCCACCGCCGGGGTCACCTGGCCGGCGGTGGCGGGCAGCTCGTCCATGGCGAGCGAGAGCGCCGACTCGGCCAGCATCTTCGCCGACTCGTCATAGCCGGGGTCGCCGCCCGAGACCTCGGTGAAGACCCGGTGTCCGCCGCCCGTGCCCACCAGACGGAGCGAGAAGCTGCTCGCTCGCCTGCGTTCGAGGTCCGGGCCGCTGCCCGACTCGAATCGTCCCGTCAACCACCTCCGGACCGGGGGCAGTTGGGCCAGGGCGACACCCACCCCGGCCGCCGCGCTGCCGCCGAGCGCCACCGGCAGTGTCTTCACCCCGGCGAAGTACCGGTAGCGGAAATCGGGACCGTAGCGCGGCAGCGCCGCTGCCGAGCGCGCCACCACCTGCGCGTCGAGCGTCGGCAGCGGCAGTGCCCAGTACCCGGTCTCCCGGCTGAAGTGCGGGGCGCCGAGGGACCCGCGCGCGCGGCGGTCGACCAGCCTCGGCTCATGCAGCCGCCGCTCCCGGGCCGCGTGCAGCGACTGCCGGCCGCGGCTCATGGCCGTCAGCACGGTGGCGAGTGTGCCGCCGGAGAAGAGGGCGTTGGAACGTACGAACGCGTCCACGCGCAGCGGTACGTCCTCCGGCAGGTGCTGGACGGTGAGGTACGCGCCCAGATCGCCGGGGATCGCGTCGAAGCCGCAGGCGTGCACGAGCCGTGCCCCGGTCTCCCGGGCGCGGACGTCGTAACGCAGATACATCAGATCAAGGAACTCGGGCTCGCCGCACAGGTCCGCGTAGTCGGTCCCCGTCTCCGCGCACTCCGCCACCAGCCTCTCGCCGTACCAGATATACGGCCCGACGGTCGACGCGACGACCCGGGTGGACTCGGCGAGGGCGCGCAGCGAGTCGGGGTCTTCCGCGTCGGCCCGCAGTACGGGCAGCACGGCGCACCCCGGATTGAGCGCGGTGAGCCGTTCCCGCAGCCGCTCCAGCCGGGCCTGATCGCGCCCGGCGATGGCCCAGCGGCAGTTCTCGGGGGCGTGGGCCGCGAGATACTCCGCGGTCAGTGTCCCCACGAAGCCCGTCGCCCCGAAGAGCACGATGTCGTACGGGCGCTCCGTCCCGTTCGTCCTGGCCATTGACTCCTCCGCCGTTCCGCCCCGCGCCATTGCCGGTGGCCGAGGCTAGTGCCCCTCCCGGCAATGTTTGCCCCGTCGCGTCGCCCAGCACGCGCGCTCGCGGCGTTGGCCAGAAGCCCAAGTAGCCCCGCTACAAGGGCTTCTGGCCGCCTTGCGATCACACGCACTGGACGCCGCTCCTTGACGGGCAAACATTGCCGGTCGCGGCACTAGCGTGAGATCTCGGGCACGGAGCGGGAACACTCATCGCGGAACCGGTCGGGTCGGCATAGGCTCGACAGAGAGAACTAAGCGCTTGCTCGGCCCGAGGGGTTGTGCGGAGTGGGGCCCGTTCTTAGCATCGCTGGTGTTACATCAGTTGTGTCACACAGCGCCGGAAGCCAGATGGGAGCCGGATGTCAGCCGCGGGAAATGGTCCGCTGACGGGCGTACGCGTGGTCGAGCTGGCCGGTATCGGCCCCGGCCCCTTCGCCGCGATGACCCTCGCCGATCTCGGCGCCGATGTCGTACGGGTCGACCGTCCGGGCGGTGCGGGCCTCGGTATCGATCCGGCGTACGACCTGACCAACCGCAACAAGCGGTCCGTGCTGATCGACCTCAAGACCGAGGACGGCGCGGCCCGTGTCCTCGATCTGGCCGAGCGCGCCGACGTACTCATCGAGGGATACCGGCCGGGGGTCGCCGAGCGCCTCGGTGTCGGGCCGCGGGAGTGCCTGGACCGCAATCCACGGCTGGTGTACGGGCGGATGACCGGCTGGGGCCAGGACGGACCGCTCGCCGAGCGTGCCGGGCACGACATCGGGTATATCGCCGTCAGCGGCGCGCTCTCCATGATCGGCACGGCCGGGGAGCCCCCCGCGCTCCCGGCGAATCTGCTCGGGGACTACGCGGGCGGCTCGCTCTATCTGGTCATCGGGGTCCTCGCCGCGCTCCAGCACGCGCGTACGCCCGACGGTGCGGGACAGGTGGTGGACGCGGCGATCGTCGACGGCACCGCCCATCTCACCACCATGATCCACGCGATGATGGGCGCGGGTGGCTGGCAGGACCGGCGGGGCGCCAATCTGCTCGACGGGGGCAGTCCGTTCTACGGTTCGTACGAGACCGCCGACGGCGAGTACATGGCGGTCGGCGCGCTGGAGCAGCGGTTCTACAACGAGTTCGTGGAACTGCTCGGCATCGCCGAACAGCTCCCGCCGCGCAAGGACTTCGGGCGCTGGGACGAACTGCGCGAGGCGGTCGCCGCCCGGTTCAGAACGAAGACCCGCCAGGAGTGGACGGCGGTCTTCGAGGGCTCCGACGCGTGTGTCGCGCCGGTGCTCTCCCTGCGCGAGGCCCCGGCCCACCCGCATCTGGCGGCCCGCGGCACCTTCACCCGCCACGCGGGACTCACCCAGCCCGCGCCCGCGCCGAGGTTCTCCGTCACTCCCGGGTCGGTGCGCCACGCTCCCGCGCGGCCCGGCGCGGACACCGCCGAGGTGGTCCGCGACTGGGACCTGCCCCTACGCGCCACGGAGAACAGCCCAGCCACTCGTCTCGCCCCTCCCCCTCCCGAAACCTCTCCCGAAAGGCAGTCGCCGTGAGTACCGAAGCGTTCGTCTACGACGCGATCCGCACCCCGCGCGGCCGCGGCAAGGCCCATGGCGCCCTGCACGGCACGAAGCCGATCGATCTCGTCGTCGGACTGATCCATGAGCTGCGCCGCCGCCTCCCCGGACTCGATCCGGCGGCGATCGATGACATCGTCCTCGGTGTGGTGAGCCCGCTCGGCGACCAGGGCTCGGACATCGCCCGGATCGCGGCCGTCGCCGCCGGACTGCCCGACTCCGTCGCGGGCGTCCAGGAGAACCGCTTCTGCGCCTCCGGGCTGGAAGCCGTCAATCTGGCCGCCGCCAAGATCCGCTCCGGCTGGGAGGACCTGATCCTCGCGGGCGGCGTCGAGTCGATGTCGCGGGTGCCGATGGGCTCCGACGGCGGCGCCTGGGCCATGGACCCGATGACCAGCTTCCGGACGGGCTTCGCCCCGCAGGGCATCGGCGCCGATCTGATCGCCACCCTCGGCGGCTTCAGCAGGCGCGATGTGGACGAGTTCGCCGCGCTGTCCCAGGAGCGGGCGGCCACCGCGTGGAAGGAGGGCCGCTTCGAACGCTCGATCGTGCCGGTCCTCGACCGCAACGGCCTCACCGTCCTCGACCATGACGAGCACATGCGCCCCGGCACCACCGCCGACTCGCTCGCCGCGCTCAAACCGTCGTTCGCCGGCATCGGGGACAAGGGCGGCTTCGACGCCGTCGTCCTCCAGAAGTACCACTGGGTCGAGCGGATCGACCATGTCCACCACGCCGGCAACTCGTCCGGCATCGTGGACGGCGCGGCCCTGGTCGCCATCGGCTCCCGCGAGACCGGTGAACGTCACGGACTCACGCCCCGCGCCCGGATCGTCTCCGCGGCCGTCTCCGGTTCCGAACCGACCATCATGCTGACCGGCCCCGCCCCCGCCAGCCGCAAGGCGCTCGCCAAGGCCGGGCTGACCATCGAGGACATCGACCTCGTCGAGATCAACGAAGCCTTCGCGGCGGTCGTCCTGCGCTTCGTCGAGGAGATGGGCCTCTCGCTGGACAAGGTCAATGTCAACGGCGGCGCCATCGCGCTCGGCCATCCGCTCGGGGCCACCGGCGCCATGATCCTCGGCACTCTCGTGGACGAACTGGAGCGCCAGGACAAGCGGTACGGCCTCGCCACGCTCTGCGTCGGCGGCGGTATGGGGGTCGCCACCATCGTGGAACGGCTCTGACGGCCCCGCGCCCGCGCCCCACTCCTGGACCCCGCCCGGTTCCCCCGGATTCCCCCTCCTGGACCCCCGTCCGGATTTCCCCGATACGGAGCAGCAGCATGAGCGAGTCCACCACCCCGGCCTCCCCGGCGATTCGCTGGGAGCAGGACGGGACAGGCGTCGTCACCCTCGTCCTCGACGACCCCGTCCAGTCCGCCAACACCATGAACCAGGCCTTCCGGCGGTCCATCGCGGCGATCGCCGACCGCGTGGAGGCCGAGCGGGACAGCATCCGCGGCATCATCATCACCTCCGCGAAGAAGACCTTCTTCGCGGGCGGCGACCTCAAGGACATGATCAAGCTCGGTCCCGCCGACGCCGAGCAGGTCTTCGAGGGCAGCATGGCCATGAAGCACGCCCTGCGCCGTATCGAAACCCTCGGCAAGCCCGTGGTCGCGGCCCTCAACGGCGCGGCTCTGGGCGGAGGTTACGAGATCGCGCTCGCCTGCCACCACCGGATCGCCCTGGACGCGCCCGGCTCCAGGATCGGGCTGCCCGAGGTGACGCTCGGACTGCTGCCTGCGGGCGGCGGGGTCACCCGTACCGTACGGCTGATGGGCGTCGCGGACGCGCTGCTCAAGGTGCTGCTCCAGGGCACCCAGTACACCCCGGCGCGCGCCCTGGAGAACGGGCTCGTCCATGAGGTCGCCGCCACCGCGGACGACATGCTCGCCCGTGCCCGCGCCTTCATCGACGCCCACCCCGAGTCGTCCCAGCCGTGGGACGTCAAGGGCTACAAGATCCCCGGCGGTACGCCGTCCAGTCCGCGCTTCGCCGCCAATCTGCCCGCGTTCCCGGCCAATCTGAAGAAGCAGACGGCGGGCGCCCCGTACCCGGCGCCGCGCAATATCCTCGCGGCGGCCGTCGAGGGCTCCCAGGTCGACTTCGAGACCGCCCAGACCATCGAGGCCCGCTACTTCGCCGAACTGGTCACCGGCCAGACCGCGAAGAACATGATCCAGGCGTTCTTCTTCGACCTCCAGGCCGTCAACTCCGGCGCGGGCCGCCCCCAGGGCATCGCACCGCGCGAGATCCGCAAGGTCGCGGTCCTCGGCGCGGGGATGATGGGCGCGGGCATCGCGTACTCCTGCGCGCGCGCCGGATTCGACGTCGTGCTGAAGGACGTCTCGGCGGAGGCCGCCGCGAAAGGGAAGGCGTACTCCGAGAAGCTGCTCGCCAAGGCGCTCTCCCGGGGCCGTAAGACCGAGGCCGAGCGGGACGCGCTGCTCGCCCGTATCACCCCGACCGCCGACCCCGCCGACCTCGCCGGTTGCGACGCGGTGATCGAGGCGGTCTTCGAGGACACCGCGCTCAAGCACAAGGTGTTCCAGGAGATCCAGGACATTGTCGAGCCCGACGCGCTGCTCTGTTCCAACACCTCCACCCTGCCCATCACCGTGCTCGCCGAGGGCGTCTCCCGGCCCGCCGACTTCATCGGGCTGCACTTCTTCTCACCGGTCGACAAGATGCCGCTCGTGGAGATCATCAAGGGCGAGCGGACCGGGGACGAGGCGCTGGCCCGCGCGTTCGATCTGGTACGTGCGATCAGGAAGACCCCGATCGTGGTCAATGACGCGCGCGGCTTCTTCACCTCGCGGGTGATCGGGCAGTTCATCAACGAGGGTGTGGCGCTGGTGGGCGAGGGTGTCGAACCCGCCTCGGTCGAACAGGCCGCCGCGCAGGCCGGCTACCCCGCCAAGGTGCTCTCGCTGATGGACGAGCTGACGCTCACCCTGCCCAGGAAGATCCGCAACGAGGCACGGCGCGCGGTCGAGGAGGCCGGCGGCACCTGGACCGCGCACCCGGCGGACGCGGTCATCGACCGGATGGTGGACGAGTTCGGCCGGCCGGGACGCAGCGGGGGCGCGGGCTTCTACGAGTACGACGAGAACGGCAGGCGGACCCGCCTCTGGCCGGGCCTGCGCGAGCACTTCGGCACTCCGGCCGGCGAGGCCCGCACGGAGGTTCCGTTCCTCGACATGAAGGAGCGGATGCTCTTCTCCGAGGCGCTGGACTCCGTCCGCTGTCTGGAGGAGAACGTCCTGACCTCGGTGGCCGACGCCAATATCGGCTCCATCATGGGCATCGGCTTCCCGGCCTGGACGGGCGGAGTGCTCCAGTACATCAACGGGTACGAGGGCGGCCTGCCCGGTTTCGTGGCCCGTGCCCGAGAGCTGGCGCGGCGGTACGGCGCCCGCTTCGAGCCGCCCGCGCTGCTGGTCGAGAAGGCGGCGAAGGGCGAGACGTTCGGCGACCACGCCTGAGTTTCACCGCGTCCTGAACGCGGCCCGCAGTTCCTCCTTCAGCGACCGCTGGAACGCCGTCACCAGCGCCTGCACCACCAGGGGCCGCATAGGGGCCGAGAGCGACTTCATCGCCGCGACATGCCCGGGGTCGGACCCCTCGTTCCGGTACGGGGTCCACACCTCGTCCCGGAACAGCCGCGTCAGCTCGTGCGCGGCCTCGCGGGTGTGCTCCAGCAGGATTGTGCGGGCCGCGAGGATGGTCTCCTGCGCGATCGGCACGTCCAGCAGCTCGACGCCGAGCCGCAGCAGCCCGGGATCGAGCCGGAAGCCGTCCCGGCCCTCGGCGCGTACCAGGACGCCCATCGCGGCGAGCCGGTCGATGTCCTCCTCGGACAGCGCCCGCCCGGCCCGGCGCTCCAGCTCGGCCCGGGTGGCGTCCTCGGTGGAGTCCGGCGCCCACGAGGCCACCAGCGCCCGGTGGACGGCGAGGTCGTGCGCGCTCAGATCGGGCGGCAGCCGCTCCAGATAGCGTTCGATCGCGGCGAGGGTCATGCCCAGGTGCTGAAGCTCCTCGATGAGCGCCAGCCGGGAGAGATGGTCCTGCCCGTAGTGGCCGACACGGCGCGGCCCGATCACCGGCGGCGGCAGCAGCCCGCGCGTGCTGTAGAAGCGGATGGTGCGTACGGTGACCCCGGCGCGGGCCGCCAGCTCATCGACGGTGAGTGCCGGCTCCGCTGCCCCTGTGGCCATGTCCGCGCCTCGCCTTCCGCTGCTGTGGGCCGACAGATCGACAGGTCGACTCGGTGCAACAGTATTGCTGTGCCACCAGTGCTGTGAAAGGGGTGACACCAGCTCACGGCCGGCTCACGGCGGTCGACGCGGCCCAGGGTCCGCCTGGCGGATACCGGCCAAGCGTGCCGACTCCGGCGTGATCCGAACGAGAGACACCTAGGCTCGTCCCATGCGCATTCTCTTCACCTCGACCGGGGGATCGGGGCATTTCCATCCCCTCGTCCCGTTCATCGACGCCTGCGCCGAGCGCGGCGACGAGGTCCTTGTCGTGGGTCCGCCGAAGCTCGAAGCGACGCTCGCCGCCCGCGACCAGCCCTACCGGATCGGCGGGGAGCCGCCGGCCGCCGAGTTCGAGGCCGTCTTCACCCGGGCCATGAACGCCTCTCCCGACGAGGGCAGAAGGATCGTCAACACGGAGTTCTTCGGCCGGCTCTGCACGGCCGCGCTGCTGCCCGCGGTGGAGGAGGTGTGCCGGGAATGGCGGCCCGATCTCGTGCTGCGTGAGCCGTGCGAGTACGCCGGGGCCGTCGTCGCCTGGCGCCTCGGCATCCCGCACGCCCAGGTCGCCATCTCGGCGGCCGAGATCGAGGAGTTCGCCCTCGGCGTCGTGGCGCCCGTACTCGCCCCCTACGGCGAGCGGATCGTGGAACAGCTCTGGGCGGCCCCGTACATGACGCGCTTTCCGGCCTCCCTGGACCCGTCACCCTTCGCCGTGACCCGGCGCTTCCGCGACCCGGTCGAACCGGCCCCGGCCGCGCTGCCGGACTGGTGGAACGGGAGCGCCGACCCCCTCGTCTATCTCACGCTCGGCACCGAGGCGGGCGGCATGCGCGACGCCGCCGCGGCCTACCGGGCGACGCTCGACGCCGTACGGGAACTGCCGGTGCGCGTGCTGCTGACGGCGGGGCGGACCACTGATGTGTCCGCGTTCGGCCCGCAGCCCCCCAACGTCCATATGGAGCGGTGGGTTCCACAGGCCGATGTCCTGGGCAGCGCGTCCGTGGTGCTCTGCCACGGCGGCTCGGGAACCACCTTCGGCGCGCTGGCGGCCGGGGTTCCGCTCGTCATCGTCCCGTTCTTCGCCGACCAGCCCGCCAACGCCCGGCTCGTGACCACGGCCGGCGCCGGCCTCTCCGTCACGCCCACGGGCGGCCCGCCCGACGGACGGGCCGTGCTCGGCGCCGAGGACGTCCCGCGTATCCGGTCCGCCGTCGAGACCGTGCTCGGCGACCCCGCGTACCGTACGGCGGCGGAGCGCCTGGCGGCCGAGACACGCGCGCTGCCCACGGCCGCCGAACTGCTCGACGCACTCCTGCTCGACACCCGCACCGCGGTCCCGGCACCGGGGGCGCTGGACAGGTCCTGACCCCGGCACGCCTCAGTCCAGACCGCCCCGGCCGATGACCCCCGCGTACCAGCGCGCGCTGTCCTTCACCGTGCGGCGCTGGGTCGCGAAGTCCACGTGGACGATGCCGAACCGCTTGCTGTAGCCGTACGCCCACTCGAAGTTGTCCAGCAGCGACCAGAGGAAATAGCCGCGCACCTTCGCGCCGTCCGCGATCGCGCGGTGGACGGCGTGGAGATGGGCACGCAGATAGGCCACCCGCTCGGGGTCGTGCACCGCGCCGGACGGATCCGCGTAGTCGTCGTACGCCGCGCCGTTCTCGGTGACCATCAGCGGGGTGGCGGGCAGCTCGTCCCGCAGCCGTGTGAGCAGTTCGTACAGTCCGTCCGCGTCGACCGGCCAGTCCATCGCGGTACGCGGTCCCGGCGCGGGGACGAACCGTACCCGCCCCTCCGCGCCCGGCCACGGCGACGGGGTGTCGCAGGAGCCGGCCGCGACGACCGTGGGGGAGTAGTAGTTGATCCCCAGCGAGTCGATGGGCGTGGCGGCGACCGCCAGATCGCCGTCCCGGACGAACGCCCAGTCCGTCAGCGCGGCGGTGTCCTCGACCAGATCCGCGGGCAGCCGCCCGTGGAACACCGGATCGAGGAAGATCCGGTTCCCGACGGCATCGATCCTGCGCACCGCGTCGAGATCGGCCGCCGAGTCCGTCAGCGGCCGGACGGCGTGCAGATTGAGGGTCAGCGAGATCTCGGACTTCCTGGGCAGCGCGTCGCGCAGCGCGCGGGTGGCCAGACCATGGGCGAGATTGAAGTGGTGGGCGGCGCGCAGCGCGGCGACCGGATCCGTACGGCCCGGGGCATGGACACCGGAGGCGTATCCCAGGAACGCCGCGCACCACGGCTCGTTGAGGGTGGTCCAGGTGGCCACCCGGTCGCCGAGTGCTTCGGCGACGATCCGCGCGTACTCCGCGAACCGCGCCGCGGTGTCGCGCTGCGGCCAGCCGCCCGCGTCCTCCAGTTCCTGGGGGAGATCCCAGTGGTAGAGCGTGGCGACCGGCCGGATGCCCGCCGCCAGCAGCGCGTCCACCAGCCGCCGGTAGAAGTCCAGACCACGCTGTACGGCCGGGCCGCGGCCGGTCGGCTGGACGCGCGGCCAGGACACCGAGAAGCGGTAGTCCGTCACCCCCAGCTCCTTCAGCAGCGCGATGTCCTCGTCCATCCGGTGGTAGTGGTCGGCGGCGATATCGCCGGTGTCACCGTTGCGGACCCGGCCGGGAGCGCGGCTGAAGGTGTCCCAGATGGACGGGGTACGGCCGTCCTCGGCGGCGGCCCCCTCGATCTGGTACGCGGCGGTGGCCGTACCCCAGCGGAAACCGGCGGGGAAGCGCGACTCCGCGGTGGTCTGGGGACGTGCGTCGACAGCGGTCATATGGAAGGAACTCCCGTGAGATGAGACAGAACGGTGGGGGAGGGGCCCCGGCGAGGGGACTCGTACGGGCGCGCGCCGACGGGTGTCTCGGCGAGTACGCGACAGGCGGGGGATCAGCCCTTGACGGCGCCCTGCATGATGCCGCCGACGATCTGCCGGCCGAGCAGCCCGAAGACCAGCAGCACGGGCAGCGTGCCGAGCAGGGTGCCCGCCATGATCACGGACTGGTCGTGGACATAGCCGCCGCCGAGCTGGCGCAGCGCCACCTGCACGGTCGGATTCTGCGAGGAGAGCGCGATGATCGGCCAGAAGAAGTCGTTCCAGGCGGCCATGAAGGTCAGCATGCCGAGCACGGCCATCCCCGGCCGGGCGATGGGCACCACGATCGACCAGAAGATCCGCGCGGTGGAGGCGCCGTCCACCCGGGCCGCCTCGATCAACTCGTCGGGCAGCGACTGCACCAGATACTGGCGCATGAAGAACACCCCGAAGGCGGAGACGAGTCCGGGCAGGATGACGGCCTGGAGCTGGTTCACCCACTGGAGTTCGGCGATCAGCATGAACAGCGGGATCACGCCGAGCTGCGGCGGGATCATCATCGTGCCCACGGTCACGGCGAGCAGCGCGCCTCGGCCGCGGAAGCGCAGTTTGGCGAAGGCGAATCCGGCGAGGGTGCAGCACAGCACCGTACCCACGGTGATCGAACCGGACACGATGAAGGAGTTGAGGAGGGCCTTGCCGATATCGGCCTCTTCCAATACCGCCTCGAAGTTGCGGATGAGGTTCGGCCCGGGCAGCAGACTCGGCGGTACCTTCGCCAGCTCGGCGTTGGAGCGGCTGGCCGCGACGATCGTCCAGTAGAACGGGAACGCCGAGAAGAGCAGCGCGACGGCCAGGATCGCGTACGAGAGCCTGCCCCCGTGCATCGTGCGCCCGGCCCGGCCGCCGCGTCGCGGGGACCGCCGTGGCCGGTCCTCGGTCCCCGGCGGTGGGGTGGGCGGTGCGGCGAGCGCGGTCATCGGCCGGCCTCCTTACGGGAACGGCGGCGGGCGATCAGGGCGTTGACGCCGACCAGCAGCAGGATCAGGACGAACATCACCCAGGCGATCGCGGCGGCCCGGCCCAGATGGAAGAAGCCCCAGCCCTGCTCGTACATATAGAGGCCGAGGGTCTGGTACTGATGCGAGATACCGCCCGAGATGGACCCCTCGAAGAGCAGCGGCTCACCGAAGAGCTGGGTGGCGCCGATCGTGGAGACGATGGTGGTGAAGACGATCGTGGGGCGCAGCCCCGGCAGGGTGACATGGAGGAACTGCCGCCAGCGCGAGGCCCCGTCGACCTCGGCGGCCTCGTACAGCTCGCCGGGGATCGACTGCATGCCGGCCAGATAGATCAGCGCGTTGTAGCCGGTCCAGCGCCAGATGACGATGGACGACACGGCGATCTGCGAGGCGACCGTACCGGTCTGCCAGTCCACCGGGTCGAAACCGACCAGTCCCAGTACGTAGTTGATCAGACCGAAGTCGCGGCCGAAGAGCTGGGCGAAGACGAGCGTCGCGGCGGCGACCGAGGTGGCGTACGGCAGCAGGATCGCCGTGCGGATGAACGTCCGGCCGCGCAGCTTGTAGTTGAGCAGATGGGCCAGGCCCAGGGCCATCGCCAGCTGAGGGACGGTCGACAGCACCCCGATGGTGAAGGTGTTGCGCAGCGATGTCCAGAAGAACTCGTCGGTGAAGAGCGCGGTGTAGTTGCCCAGACCGCGCCACTCCATGTCGCCGGGTGTCTGGAGCTCCACCCGGTAGAGCGAGACGAACGCGGTGTAGAGCAGCGGGAACAGCCCGAAGGCCGCGAACAGCGTGAAGAACGGGGCGATATAGGCGTACGGGGAGAAGGCGCGCCAGGCGCGACGCACGGCGGACGGCTGGGCGGCGGCCGGCCCGGACGGCGGCGGGGACGCGGCCTTCGCGGTGGCGGTGAGGGTCATGGAACGGCCTTCGGAAGCGTGGGCGAGCGACAGGGGAGGGACGGGACCGGGGACGGGCACTGAGCGGGGACGAGATGTGGAATCCGCCCGGAACCCGCCCCCGGGGACAGCGTCGGCCGATGCGTCAGCCGATGACGTTGTCGACGCCCTTCTTCGCCGTGGACCATGCCTTCTCGGACGAGGTGCCCTTGCGCTCCACCTCGCCCAGCGCGTTGGTGATCTGCTGGGCCACATTGGCGTCATGGACCCCGAGGACCTGTACGGGGGAGGACTTGGCCGCGTCACCGAAGATCTGGCCGATCGGCGCGTCCGAGAAGTACGCGTCCTTGGCGCCCGAGACCTTCTCGATGGCGCCCGTGGCGGACGGGAAGAGCCCCTGCTTCTGGAAGAGCTTCGCCTGCTGCTCGGGCGCGGTCAGCCACTCGATCAGCTCGTACGCCTCCTTCTTGTTCTTGGCGGCGCGCGGGACGGAGAGATACGAGCCTCCCCAGTTGCCCGCGCCACCGGGCAGCTTGGCGATGTCCCACTTGCCGGAACCGGTCTCCCCGGCCTGGCCCTTGATATAGCTGAGCATCCACGCGGGGCACGGAATGGTGGCGAACGAACCGGCCGCGAACGCCTGGTTCCACTGCGGCGTCCACTGGTCGAGCTTGGCGCTCAGCCCGGACTCCGCGGCCTCCACCGAGGTGTCCCAGGCGGTCTTCACGGCCGGGTTGTTCTCGTAGATCAGCTTCCCGGAGGCGTCGTAGTAGCGCTCCTTCTCCTGGCCGATCATGATCGAGTAGAGGCTGCCGATGCTGTCGATCCAGGCGCCCTTCGCGGGCGCCTTCTTCTTGTACTCCTTGCCGAGCGCGAGATACCCGTCCCAGGTGGACCACATCCGGCTCAGCTCGGCACGGTCCGTCGGCAGCCCCGCCTGCTCGAACAGATCCGTGCGATAGCACATCGCCTCGGGCCCGACATCCGTGCCCAGACCCAGGATCCGGCCGTCCTCCGTCGTGGCGGCGGACCACTTGGCCTCGGCGAACTGGTCCTTGAGCTTGTCCGCGCCGTACTGCTTCAAGTCTTCGAACTTGTCGGACTGCTGCTGGGTGACCGACGCGATCCGGCCCACCTCGATGCCCTGCACATCGCCGAGCCCGCCCCCGCCGGCCAGCCGGGTCTGGAGCGACTTCCAGTAGTCGGCCTCGTCCTCGGTGTCGCTCTGCTTGATCGTGATGTCCGGGTGGAGCTTCTGGTACTCCGCGTAGAGTCCCGCCTCCTTGTAGCCGAACGATCCGAAGAGGTCGACCGTCAGCGTGACCTTGCCGCCCGCGCTGTCGGAGGTTCCCCCCGAGGAACCGGATCCGCACGCGGCGAGGAGTGCCCCGGAGAGCACGACCGCACCGAGACGGAGTGCGGCCCTCCTGGCGGCTCGGGCGTTGGGCATGGGAAGCCTCCCTTGGCTTCGGAATACAACGGAGTACCCGCGAGAGGCGGTTGAGAGCGCTCTCAGGAGATGGCTTGGAGCGTGCCCCGGGGCGCTACTCCTCGTCAAGACTCGAACACATAACGGCTACGGTTCGGACCCAGGCTCGGCGTGAACTGCCGTACGTGTCCGACGTATTGACACTTCTGTTTCAGGAGTTTTACGTTTCCTGCCATCTGAGAGCGCTCTCGGACGCCCTTGCCCCCCATGTCTTCGAGGTGCCGTCCATGTCCGTCTCCCGCGCCAGACCCGCCTCGGCGCTGCTTCTGGCCACCGCCCTGGCCGCCGTCGGTCTCGGCCCCGCCGCGTCCCCGGCGCTGGCCGCCAATGTGCCCGTCGGCTCCGGCAGTTACTCGGACAGCCGGCCCGCCGGCACATCCGGCCCCACCACCAACACCGGCACTCCCGTCACCCCGAAGGTGACCGAGGCCGCCCGCGACCGGCCGCTGCCCACCAACGACTGGTGGTCCTCGCTGGCCTTCCAGCGATACGGCGACAACCCGTACTCCACCCCCATGTACGGCCATCCCCTCACCTATCAGGCGACGGCCGGCGGTCTGGAGGTCGGCTATCCGACCACCCCGGCGATCGTCGGCGACGGCCGCCAGTACGAGTACGCCCACAAGGCCGATCTCACCCTCGGTCTGACCGGGCTCAACTCGCCCGACACCAAGGCCGACGCCTGGTCGGACTGGACCGTCACGCCGTACTGGTCCGACGGCGCCCGGACGCTGCGGACCACCATCGGCCACGGTCTGCCCTTCGTCTACGCCAAGGGCTCGGGCGGCGACGCGCGGATCACCACCGCCGCCGCACCCCAGGTCTTCGCCGACGACGGCAATGTCCTCGGCATCACCGTCGCGGGCCACCACTACGCCCTGTTCGCACCGACCGGCAGCGACTGGGCCGTCTCCGGATCCACCGTGACGGCCGGGCTCGGCGGCGCCGACTACTTCTCGCTGGCGGTCCTGCCGTCCACGGACGCGCTCGCGACCTACCGGAAGTACGCCTACAGCTTCGTCACCGGCTCGAAGGTGAGCTGGAGCACCGAGGGCGGCACGGTCAAGGCCACCTACAGCCTCACCACCGCGCCGCAGGAGGGCACCGAGACCGGCACCCTCCAGGCCCTCTACCGGCACCAGTGGCTGAACACCACCGACGCGCTGACCCCGTACACCTATGTCTCCCCACGCGGCACGATGAAGGTGCGCGAGTCGGCCTCCTTCACCACCTCGCAGGCGTCCTCAGGAGTGCTGCCCGCGCTGCCGAAGTCCAGCGGTGTCGACCAGGCCCGGCTCAAGGGCTATCTGGACGAGGTGGCGGGTGCGGGCGATCCGTTCTCCGGCGCGACCGACACATACTGGACGGGCAAGGCGCTGGGCAGACTCGCCCAACTGGTGCCCATGGCCGACCAGATCGGTGAGAGCGCGACGCGCGACAAGCTCCTCGGGCTGCTCAAGAGCCGGCTGGAGGAGTGGTTCACGGCGGGCGGCGCGAGTGAGTTCTCCTACGACAAGGACTGGAAGACGCTGATCGGCTATCCGGCGTCCTACGGCAGTGACACGGAGCTGAACGACCACCACTTCCACTACAGCTACTACGTGTACGCGGCGGCGATCGTCGCGCAGTACGACCAGGGCTGGGCCGCCGACTCCGCCTGGGGCGGCATGGTGAAGACGCTGATCCGTGACGCGGCCAACCCCAGCCGCACCGACACCGCCTTCCCCTTCCTGCGCGGCTTCGATGTGTACGCGGGCCACAGCTGGGCCTCCGGGCACCAGGGGTTCGCCGCGGGCAACAACCAGGAGTCGTCGTCGGAGTCCACCAACCTCAGCGCCGCACTCGTCCTGTGGGGTTCCGCGACCGGCGACGCCGAACTACGCGATCTGGGCAGCTACTTGCTCGCCACCGAGTCCGAGGCGATCGCCCAGTACTGGTTCGACGCCGACGAGCAGGTCTTCCCGTCCTCCTTCGGCCATGACACGGCGGGCATGGTGTGGGGCAGCGGCGCCGCGTACTCCACCTGGTGGACCGCCAATCCCGAGGAGATCCATGGCATCAACGTCCTTCCCGTGACCGGCGGTTCACTGCATCTGGGCCGGGAGAAGGCGGCGATCGAACGCAATCTCGCCGAGCTGGAACGGGAGAACGGCGGCCCGGCCGTCGAATGGCGCGACATCCTCTGGGAGTTCGAGGCCCTGGCCGATCCGGCGGGCGCCAAGGCCAAGTGGGACGCGGGCAACGCGGGATACACCCCCGAGGCCGGTGAGTCCAAGGCGCACACCTACCACTGGATCGCCACGCTGGACGCGCTCGGTGCTCCCGACGCGACGGTGACCGGGTCCGTCCCGGCCTCGGCCGTCTTCAGCAAGGGCGGTGTACGCACCTACGCGGCGCACAACTTCGAGCCGGTGGCGCGGACGGTCACCTTCTCGGACGGTACGACGCTCGACGTACCGGCCCGCTCGACAGCGACGAAGTAGCCGTAGGACCGCCCGGTATCGCGCGGGCGGACACGGGACGGCGGGCCCGGCTCAGGCCGAGGCCCGCCGTACCAGCGTGGTCGGGGTGATCACCGACGCCGGGGCCCGCTCGCCCTCGCGCTCCCGGTCGAGCCCGCGCAGCAACAGCCGCGCCATCAGCCTGCCCTGCCCCTCGATGTCCTGCTGGACGGTGGTCAGCGGCGGATCCGTGACCCCGGCGACCGAGTCCATGTCGTCGAACCCCACCAGCGCCACCTCGCCGGGCACCGCGATCCCGCGCTCCTTGAGCACCCGCAGCGCGCCCGAGGCCATCAGATCGTTGGCGGCGAACACCGCGTCCAGCTCGGGACACCGCTCCAGCAGCTCGGTCATCGCCCGCGCCCCGCTCTCCTCGGTGAACGCCCCCTCGGCGATCAGCGCGGGATCCCCGTCCAGCAGCACATCGCGGTAGCCGTCGAGCCGGTCGGTGGCCGATGCCTGGTCGCGCGGCCCCGCGATGTGCGCGATCCGCCGACGGCCGAGGTCCCGCAGATACCGCACGGCCTCCCGGGCGCCGCCGCGGTTGTCCGCGTCCACATACGGCACGTCCCGGTGGTCCGGTGCCTTCGTCCAGCTCGGCCGGCCGCCGTAGACCGTCGGCATCCCGGCCCGCCGGGTGATCTCGGGGATCGGATCGTCGGTGTGCAGCGAGAAGGCGAGCGCGCCATCGACATGGCCGCCCGCCAGATAACGCGCGATCCGGTCGTAGTCGCCGGGACCTTCGAGCAGCAGCAGGACCAACTGGTAGTCGTGCGCGGTCAGTTCCTTGCTGATACCGCGGATCTGCTGGGAGAAGAACGGGTCCGAGAAGATCCGGATCTCCGGCTCCGCGATGATCACGGCGACGGCGCCGGTGCGCCGGGTGACCAGTGTGCGGGCCGCGTGGTTCGGTACGTATCCCAGCTCCTCGACCGCCCGTCGCACCTTCTCGACCAGCGGCTGTCGCACCCCCGCGCCGCCGTTGACGACCCGGGAGGCGGTGGCCCGCGAGACACCGGCACGCGCCGCGACGGCTTCCAGAGTGGGGCGGGCCCCAGGGAACGGCTCGGTCAAGACGTGCGCTCCTCGTCGGAGGGGAAACGGACTACGCGGGCAGGGACACCGTCCAGCCTAGCCGCTCCCGACGCGATCCTGAGAGCGCTCCCATGCTGTCCCAGCAGGGAACATGCCGCGTCGGCGGGGAACGCGCCGTGCGGCGCCCCCCAAGAAGGGCGGCGCGGAACGGGCACGGAGCGGGTGCGGAAACGGACGCGGAGCGGGCGCGCGGCCCCTCGACTCCCCTGACTGCCCTCTTTTGCGGGCGAGTTGACAGGGGTACCTTCCGCCCCATGGAGATCCGTGCGCGGGGCGCCCGATGGTCATGCAGAACGCTGGTCGCGGCGGCATCCGCCGCGCTGCTCGGGGTGCTGCTCGCCCCGGCGGGGGCACAGGCCCAGACAGCGCAGGGAGCACCGAGCGCGCGGTCGGCGGCGGCCGAGTCGCCCCCGCCCCGCAGCGAGCCCGTCTACTCCTACGAGAACGCCATCCGGGAGTCCGTCTGGGTGGACACCGGAATCGACGGCGACGCGAACGGCAGCACCGACCGGGTCGCCGTCGATGTCGTACGGCCCCGCGAGGCCGCCGTGTCGGGCCGGAAGATCCCCGTGATCATGGACGCCTCCCCGTACTACTCCTGCTGCGGACGCGGCAACGAGAGCCAGAAGAAGACCTATGACGCGAACGGCGCCCCCGTCGGCTTCCCGCTGCACTACGACAACTACTTCGTACCGCGCGGCTACGCCTTCGTCGCCGTCGATCTGACCGGCACCAACCGCTCCGACGGCTGCGTCGACATCGGCGGACGCTCCGACATCCTGTCCGCCAAGGCCGTCGTCGACTGGCTGAACGGCCGCGCCCGCGCGTACGGCAGCCGCACCGGCACCGACCCCGTACGGGCCACCTGGACCACCGGCGCCACCGGCATGATCGGCAAGAGCTGGGACGGCACCATCGCCAACGGTGTCGCCGCCACCGGCGTCAAGGGGCTCAGGACCATCGTCCCGATCGCCGCGATCAGCTCCTGGTACGACTACTACTTCGCCCAGGGCGCCCCCCTCTACGACTCGGGACCCGAATGGCTCTCGGACTATGTGGAGAGCCCCGAGGCCCGCGCCCGCTGCCAGGCCGTCCAGCAGCGGCTGATCGACGGAGCGCCGCGCACCGGTGACTGGACCCGGCTGTGGAGCGAACGCGACTACGTACGGAACGCCGACAACGTCAGGGCCAGCGTCTTCGCCGTCCACGGCATGCAGGACCTCAACGTCCGCACGAAACACCTCGGCCAGTGGTGGGACGCGCTCGCCGACGCGGGTGTGGAGCGCAAGATCTGGCTCTCCCAGACCGGCCATGTCGACCCGTTCGACTTCCGGCGTACCGAGTGGGTCTCCACCCTGCACCGCTGGTTCGACCACTATCTGCTCGGTTACGACAACGGCGTCGAGCGCGAGCCCATGGCGGACATCGAGCGCGCCCCCGACCGCTGGACGACCGACACGGTGTGGCCGCCGCGCACCACCGACGCCACGACCGTCCGGCCCGCCGCGGGCACCGTCCCCGGCGTCGGCACACTCGGCCGCACCCCCGCCCGTCCCGGTACGACCGAGACCTTCACGGACGACCCGCGTCTGAGCGAGTCCGACTGGGCCGCGGACATCGACCGGTCCACCACCGCCAAGTCCGGCTTCGTCACCCGGCCGCTCAGCCGCGATCTACGGCTCTCCGGCTCCTCCACGGTGACCGTCACCGCCACCCCGTCCACCTCGACGGCCCATCTCTCCGCGGTCCTTGTCGACCTCGGCCCCGACACCATCCGTGACTACGGACACGCGGGTGAGGGCATCACCACCCTCACCGAGCGCACCTGCTGGGGCCCGAGCACCACCGGTGACAGCTCCTGCTACCGGGAGACCGAGGCCAGGACGGCGGACGTCGACCACACGGTCTTCAGCCGGGGCTGGGCCGATCTCGGCACCTACGCCTCGGCCGGCCACGGCCGTCCGCTCACCCCCGGCAAGCCCTACACCCTCACCCTCCAACTCGCCGCGAGCGACCATGTCGTGCCCGCCGGCCACCGGCTCGCCCTGATCATCGGCGGCACGGACCAGGGCCTGATCGACCCGCCGTCCACCACCCCGACCCTCACCCTCGATCTGGCCCGCACCTCCGCGAAGCTGCCGCTCGTCGGCGGCGCCGAGGCGTTCACCCGCGCCACGACCGGCACCGTCCCGCCGCACAGCGCGCCCCGAGAGTCCCGTCCGAACGGCGTGGCCGAGCCGCGCCGGACACCTCCGATCCCGGGAGACCGCACCTGATGACACCCCGTCTACGCACCCTCGCCCTGGCGGCGACCGCCGCGGCCCTCGTACTGCCGATCGCGGCCCTCCCCGCGCAGGCCACCCCCGGTCGGGTCACCTCCGCTCAGGCCGACTCCGGCCGGGCCGCCGACACCCCGCCGCGCACGGAGTTCGAGGCCGGCGACGGCGCGAACTGGACCAGCCAGCCGCAGGAACAGCGATTCCTGTCCGCCGTCGACCGGGGCAGCGACCGTGCCACCCTCACCACCATCGGCACCACCGAACAGGGCCGGCCGCTCCAACTCGTCGAGCTGGGCGCCCGCCGCGCGCCCGCCACCGTGCTCCTGGTGTGCAGCCAGCACGGCGACGAACCGTCGGGCCGCGAGGCGTGTCTGACCACGGTCCGCGACCTCGCCTACGCCAAGGACTCGGCCACCCGGCGCTTCCTGGACCGTACGACCGTGCTCGTCCTCCCGACCGCCAACCCGGACGGCCGGGCCGCCGACACCCGCGGCAACTCCGACGGCGTCGACATCAACCGCGACCACATCGCGCTGAAGACGGCCGAGGGCCGCGCGCTGGCCGCCGTCATCCGCGACCGTCAGCCCGACATCATCTACGACCTGCACGAGTACGGCGCCACCCCGCCGTACTACGACGAGGACCTGTTCGACCTGTGGCCCCGCAACCTCAACACCGACGCGCGGGTGCACGACGAGGCGCGGACGCTGTCGGAACGGTATGTACGCCCCGCCGCGCGCGCGGCCGGTCACTCCATCGGCACCTACGGCATCTGGACCGACCCGGTGACCGGTGACCCCATCAGGCAGACGGCGGGCGACGGCCAGGAACGCATCCTGCGCAACGCCTCGGGCGTCAAGCACGCGATCGGCCTGCTCATCGAGAGCCGGGTCGACGCCCTCACGGACGCCGAGAAGGCCGACGAGGCGCTCAACAACCGGCGCCGGGTGAACAGCCAACTCGACTCGCTGAAGGGCCTGTTCTCCTTCACCGACGAGCGAAGGGCGCGGATCGTGACCGCCACGGCCACCGCCCGGCTGGCCGGGCTCAAGGACCGCGGCCCCGTCTATCTCGGCGGCGCCGACAACGACCCCGCGGCCCCCGAGAAGATCCTCCAGGACCCGCCGTGCGGCTACCGTCTCGACGCGGCCCAGTACGCGGACATCAAGGACGAACTCGCCCTGCACGGCGTGGTGTCCGTGCCGCTGCCGCTCGGCAAGGGGGCCTTCGTACCGCTCCGTCAGTCGCAGCGGAGCCTGGTGCCGCTGCTGCTCGACGAGCGGGCGGACTACCACCTGACGGCCGGGACGCCCGCCGCCTGCTGACCGTTCGTCCGCGTGCGCGTTCGCGTTCGCGCTAGGAGGCCACCGCCAGCCGGGCGGCGGCCTCCGCGCAGCCCCAGGCCACGGTGACTCCCGCGCCGCCGTGCCCGTAGTTGTGCACCACCCGCCCGCCCCCGGGCAGCGTCATGGCCTCGGCCTCCAGCCGCACCCGGGGGCGGGCGGGCCGCAGCCCCACCCGGTGCTCAAGCACCCGCGCCCCGGCCAGCTCGGGCCGGATCCGGGCGCAGCGCGCCACGATGGCCGCCGCCTCGGCCGGGTCGGGGCTCAGATCCCAGGAGTGATCGCTCGCCGTGCCGCCGAGCAGCACCCCGTACGGCTGAGGCATCAGATACGTCGTCTCGGAGGAGCCGGGGACGGCCGCCACGAACCACTCGTCGATCCCCGGGTTCTCCACGATCACCACCTGACCGCGTACCGGATACAGCGACGCGTCCCCCGCCAGCTCCCGGGCACCGAGCCCGCTGCAGTCGACCACGACGGACGATTCGGCCGCGGGCTCGGCGAAGCCCGTGACCGACCGGCGCTCGACCGTGCCGCCCGCCGCGCGCAGCCGCGCCTTCAGATACCGCAGATACACCGGCATGTCGATCAGCGGGACCGCGGCCCGCAGCCCCTGCGCGACACCGTCGGGCAGCTCGTCCGTACGGGCCTCGCGCAGCTCGGGCACCCGCGAGGCCCAACCGCCCAGTCCCGTCAGCGGAGTGTCCGCCATCAGCCCGGCGACGATACGCACGCCGGTCCTGTCCGGGGTCCGCGCCAGCTGTACGTAGTGTCGCAGTGACTCCTCCAGCCAGGCGCCGACCTCGCGCGCGGGCTCGATCCGGTAGGGCCACACCAGCGCTCCCGCCACCGCAGAGGTGGTCCGCGCCACCGGATCGCGGGTCCACAGCCCGACACGGTGGCCGCTCTCCGCGAGCACCACCGCCGTCGTCAGCCCCATGACTCCGCCGCCCACCACGATCACATCAGTGCCTGTGCCGCTCATGCCCGGACCGTACCGGAATCCGCCCCGGTAGGATCAGCGCTCTGATGACTGCCACGCTCGTAGCCAAAGACCTCGCCGCGGGACACGGCGACCGCTCGCTGTTCTCCGGGCTCGATCTGGTCGTCGCGCCCGGCGATGTGATCGGACTCGTGGGCGCCAACGGCGCCGGGAAGTCCACCTTGCTCCGGCTGCTCGCCGGAGTGGACGCGCCCGAGAACGGACAGCTGAGGCTGTCCCCGCCCACCGCCGCCGTCGGCCACCTCCCCCAGGAACCCGACCGGCGCCCCGGGGAGACCGTACGGGCCTTCCTCGGCCGCCGTACGGGCGTCACCGCCGCGCAGACCGCCCTGGACGAGGCGACGCTGGCGCTGGTCGAGAACGCGCCCGGCGCCGATGACGCCTACGCGACCGGCCTGGAGCGCTGGCTCGCCCTCGGCGGCGCCGACCTCGACGAACGGGCCGAGGAGGTCGCCGCCTCACTGGGGCTCACCGTCGGCCTCGACCAGCCCATGACCACCCTCTCCGGCGGCCAGGCCGCCCGCGCGAGTCTGGCCTCGCTGCTGCTCTCGCGCTACGACATCTTCCTGCTCGACGAGCCGACCAACGACCTCGACCTCGACGGCCTGGACCGGCTCGAGGGCTTCGTCTCGGGCCTGCGCGCCGGCACGGTCGTCGTCAGTCATGACCGCGAGTTCCTGGTGCGCACCGTGACCAAGGTGCTCGAACTCGACCTGGCCCAGCAGAAGATCACGCTCTTCGGCGGTGGCTACGAGGCGTATCTGGAGGAGCGCGAGACCGCGCGGCGCCACGCCCGTGAGGAGTTCGAGGAGTACGCCGACAAGAAGTCCTCCCTGGAGGCGCGCGCCCATGTCCAGCGCTCCTGGATGGAGAAGGGTGTCAAGAACGCCCGGCGCAAGGCGAGTGACAACGACAAGATCGGCCGGAAGTTCCGCAGCGAATCCACCGAGAAGCAGGCGGCCAAGGCGCGCCAGACGCAGCGGCTGATCGAACGCCTCGATGTGGTCGAGGAGCCCCGCAAGGAGTGGGAACTGCGGATGGAGATCGCCTCCGCGGACCGTTCGGGAGCCGTGGTGGCGACGCTGCGCGCGGCCGAAGCGGCGCGCGGGGACTTCCACTTCGGACCCGTCACGCTCCAGATCGACCGGGCGGACCGGGTCGCCATCACCGGGGCCAACGGCAGCGGCAAGTCCACGCTCCTCGCCGCCCTGCTGGGCCGCCTTCCGCTGGACGAGGGCCACGCCACACTCGGCTCGGGAGTGGTCGTCGGGGAGGTGGACCAGGCGCGCGCCTTCTTCCACGGTCCCGAATCCCTGCTGGACGCCTTCCGCGAGGCGGTCCCGGACACCGAACCGGCCGATATCCGTACGCTGCTCGCGAAGTTCGGCCTCAAGTCCGACCATCTCCTGCGCCCCGCGACCACGCTCTCACCGGGCGAGCGCACCCGCTCCGCGCTCGCGCTCCTCCAGGGCCGGGGCGTCAATCTCCTGGTCCTCGACGAGCCGACCAACCATCTCGATCTGCCGGCCATCGAACAGCTGGAGTCGGCGCTCGACTCCTACGACGGCACGCTGCTGCTGGTCACCCATGACCGCAGGATGCTGGACGCCGTCCGTACGACCCGCCGTCTCGATGTGGCGGACGGCAAGGTGACCGAGATCTGAGGTCCTGAGGATGCGAGGGCGGCGCGGGCTCCCGTCCGGACCCCGCGCCGCCGCGCGCGGTGCGTCTCAGCGCCGCTTGTCGCGGCCGTTCGGATCCGTCAGCCCCGCACGCCGCAGGGCGTCCGCCATCGCGCTGTTCGCCGGCGGCGGGGCCGAAGCCTGGCGTCCACCGCCGCCACCGCGGCCACCACGCCCCCCTTGCCGCTGCTGCGGAGGCCGCCCGCCGCCGCCCCCGGACCGCTCCCGGTCCTGCTTGGCCGGCTGTGTCTCGTCGTCCAGCCGCAGCGTCAGGGAGATCCGTTTACGGGGGATGTCGACGTCCATCACCTTCACCTTGACCACATCACCCGGCTTCACCACCTCGCGCGGGTCCTTCACGAAGTTCCTGGACATGGCGGAGACATGGACCAGTCCGTCCTGATGCACGCCGATGTCGACGAACGCGCCGAACGCCGCGACATTCGTCACGACCCCTTCGAGCACCATCCCGGACGCCAGATCGCCGAGCTTCTCGACACCGTCCTTGAACGTGGCCGTCTTGAACGCCGGTCGCGGGTCCCGCCCCGGCTTCTCCAGCTCCCGCAGGATGTCGGTGACGGTCGGCAGACCGAAGGACTCGTTCACGAAATCGTCGGGCCGCAGCGTGCGCAGCACCGAAGCGTTCCCGATCAGTGAGGCGACCTCACTGCCCGTCCGCTTCACCATCGACCGCACCACCGGATACGCCTCGGGGTGCACACTCGACGCGTCCAGCGGGTCGTCACCGCCGCGGATACGGAGGAAGCCCGCGCACTGCTCGTACGCCTTCGGACCGAGCCTGGCCACATCCTTGAGCGCGCGCCGTGAACGGAACGGCCCGTTGGCGTCGCGGTGGGCGACGATGTTCTCGGCGAGTCCCGCCCCGATGCCCGACACGCGTGAAAGCAGTGGCGCGGAAGCGGTGTTGACGTCCACACCGACACCGTTCACACAGTCCTCGACGACCGCGTCCAGCGAACGGGACAGCTTCACCTCGGACAGATCGTGCTGGTACTGACCGACACCGATCGACTTGGGGTCGATCTTCACCAGTTCGGCCAGCGGGTCCTGGAGCCGGCGCGCGATGGAGACCGCGCCGCGGATCGACACATCCAGATCGGGCAGCTCCTGCGAGGCGAACGCGGAGGCGGAGTACACGGAGGCGCCCGCCTCCGAGACCATCACCTTCGTGAGCTTCAGCTCGGGATGCCTGGCGCAGAGGTCACCGGCGAGCTTGTCGGTCTCCCGGGACGCCGTGCCATTGCCGATGGCGATCAGATCGACGGAGTGGTCCTTCGCGAGCCGGGCCAGCTTCGCCAGCGACTCGTCCCACCTGTTCGCGGGCACATGGGGGTAGATCGTGTCGGTGGCGACGACCTTGCCGGTCGCGTCGACCACGGCCACCTTCACGCCCGTACGGAACCCGGGGTCGAGCCCGAGCGTGGCGCGGGTGCCGGCCGGGGCCGCCAGCAGCAGATCGCGGAGGTTGGCGGCGAACACCCGTACGGCCTCGTCCTCCGCGGCGGTCCGCAGCCGGAGCCTGAGGTCGATCCCGAGATGCACCAGGATGCGGGTGCGCCACGCCCAGCGCACCGTGTCGGCGAGCCACTTGTCGGCGGGACGGCCCCGGTCGGCCACGCCGAAGCGGCGCGCGACCATGTTCTCGTACATGCTCGGGCCCGGCTGCTCCGACGGCTCCTCGGGCTCCAGGACCAGATCGAGGACATCCTCCTTCTCGCCGCGGAGCATCGCGAGCACGCGGTGCGAGGGCAGCTGGGAGAAGCCTTCCGCGAAGTCGAAGTAGTCGGCGAACTTGGCGCCGGCCTCCTCCTTGCCGTCCCGCACCTTCGCCACGACGCGGCCCCGCGTCCACATCCGTTCACGCAGCTCACCGATGAGATCGGCGTCCTCGGAGAACCGCTCCGCGAGGATGGCGCGGGCGCCCTCCAGCGCCGCCGCGGGGTCGGCGACCCCCTTGTCCGCGTCCACGAACGCGGCGGCCGCGGCGTGCGGATCCACCGACGGATCGCTCAACAGCCCCTCGGCGAGCGGTTCCAGACCGGCCTCCCGGGCGATCTGCGCCTTCGTGCGCCGCTTGGGCTTGAACGGCAGATAGATGTCCTCCAGCCGCGCCTTCGTGTCGGCGGCCCGGATCCGCGCCTCCAGGGCGTCGTCGAGCTTGCCCTGCTCGCGTACGGACTCCAGGATCGCGCCCCGCCGCTCTTCCAGTTCGCGCAGATAGCGCAGCCGCTCCTCAAGCGTGCGCAGCTGCGCGTCGTCGAGCATCTCGGTCGCTTCTTTGCGATAGCGCGCGATGAACGGCACGGTCGACCCGCCGTCGAGCAGCTCGACGGCCGCCTTCACCTGCCGCTCCCGTACGCCGAGTTCCTCGGCGATCCTGCCTTCGATGGACGTCGTCACGATCACGCTCCGCTGTTCAGTGGTCCGCCGTGTGCATTGTGGCAGGTGGCACCGACATCAGCGGGCACGACCGGCGGTGACGAGCCGGTACGGGTCGGTAAGGGTGACGGGCCGGGACGAGAGATCGCCGCCGGCGGCGGGTCGGTACGTGCGACAGGGCGGCGAGGGTGGGGCCGGAATGGCAGGAAGGGTGGGGAACTCGTCCTTGCGGCCGTCGTACGCCGGGCCAAGGATGAGAACCATGACAGAGCGATCCGTACTCGTCGTCCTCTACGACGAGGTACAGAGCCTGGACGTGACCGGACCCGTGGAGGTGTTCAACGGAGCCCGGCTCGCCACCGGCGACCGCGGCGCGTACCGGATCCGCACGGCCTCGCTCGACGGCGCTCCCGTACGGACCTCCAGCGGGCTGACCCTCGTCCCCGATATGGCGCTCACCGACGCTCCCGACCCCCACACGCTGGTCGTGCCCGGCGGAAACGGCAGCCGCGCCCCCGACCCGCTGCTGATCGCGTGGCTGCGCCGCCGTGCGCCCCGCGCCGCGCGGCTCGTCTCGGTCTGCACCGGAGCCCTGCTGCTCGCCGAGGCGGGGCTGCTCGACGGACGCCGCGCGACCACCCACTGGGTGGCGGTGGACCTGCTCGCCAGGAACTACCCCGCCGTCGACGTCGACCCCGAACCGATCTATGTACGGGACGGGGAGGTCTCCACCTCCGCCGGGGTCACCTCGGGCATCGATCTCGCCCTCGCCCTCGTCGAGGAGGACCACGGCCGCGAGGTGGCGCTCAGCGTGGCCCGCCACCTCGTGGTCTTCCTGCGCCGCCCCGGCAACCAGGCGCAGTTCAGCGTCCAGCTCGCCGCGCAGACAGCCCGGCGTGAGCCGCTGCGCGACGTACAGAGCTGGATCAGCGAACACCCGGGTGATGATCTCTCGGTCGGCTCTCTGGCGGCGCGGGCCAGTCTCTCGCCCCGGCACTTCGCTCGCGCCTTCCGGGCGGAGACCGGCATGACCCCGGGCCGCTATGTGGAGCGCGTACGGCTCGAACACGCCAGAAGGCTGCTGGAGGAGAGCGCCGACGGCGTCGAGGAGATCTCCCGGGCGTGCGGCTACGGCACGCCCGAGGCCATGCGCCGCGCCTTTGTCAGAGCCCTGGGCACAGCGCCCGCCGAGTATCGCCGCCGTTTCTGCCCGGGCCCGGCTCTCGTACCCGCCAAGCCCCCCGCACCTGTCGCCGACCGGTCGGCGACCCCGTCGAAAGGCCTCTTATGAAGATCGCGATCGTCCTTTTCGAAGGCTTCACCGCGCTCGACGCCATCGGCCCCTACCAGATGCTCTGTTACACCCCGGGCGCCGAGACGTTCTTCGTCGCCGAGAAGACGGGGCCCGTGGCCGACGACACCGGTGCCCTCGTGCTCGTCGCGGGCAGGACGCTCGCCGAGGTCTCCGCGCCGGACGTCCTGGTGGTGCCCGGCGGGCCCGGCCAGGAGAAGCAGATGGAGAACGAGACGCTTCTCGGCTGGCTGCGCACGGCCGACGCGGCCACCACCTGGACCACCTCCGTCTGCACCGGCTCCCTGCTGCTCGCCGCGGCCGGGCTGTTGCGGGGGCGGCGGGCCACCTCCCACTGGCTGGCCGTCGACACACTGCGTACGTACGGAGCCGAGCCCACGGGAGAACGCGTCGTCACCGACGGCAAGTACGTGACGGCAGCCGGTGTCTCCTCGGGGATCGACATGGGGCTCACCCTCGCGGGAAGGCTCGTCGACGACCGGTTCGCCCAGTCCGTCCAGCTCCTGACGGAGTACGACCCGCGGCCGCCCTACGACGCCGGCTCGGCGGACAAGGCGCCCGCCGATCTCGTCGCGGAGATGCGGGACGGGAGCCGGTTCCTCACTCGGTGACGGCTCACTCGGTGACGGCTCCTTCGGTGACGGCTCGGTCCGCGTCGGCCGGTCCGAACGTCCAGTTGAAGCGCGGCTCGCGGCGTTCCAGGAAGGCGGCGACCCCCTCCGCGGCGTCGCCGCTGCCGCGCGCCTGCGCGGTCCAATAGGCGGCACGGTCGGTACGGCCCGAGGCGAACTCCTTGGCCGCCGCCTGGGTCAGCGCCGCACGCGAGACCAGCACCCGCGCGAACTCCGCCACCCGCTTGCCCAACTCGCCCTCCGGCAGCACCTCGTCGACGAGTCCGGTACGCAGTGCCCGTTCCGTGCCGATCAACTCGGCCGAGAACAGCAGGTATTTGGCCGTGGCGGGCCCCACCAGCGAGGCCAGCCGGCGGGTGGACGACTCCGGGTAGACGATCCCGAGCCGCGCCGGAGTGACCCCGAACCGCGCCCCCTCCTCGGCGAACCGCAGATCGCAGGCCGCGGCCAGCTGGCAGCCGCCGCCCACGCAGTAGCCGCGTACGGCGGCGAGTGTCGGCTTGGGGAAGGCGGCCAGCGCCTCCTCGGCGGCCACCGCCCGCGCCGTCGGATCCTGGCCGGACTCGCGCAGCGAGGAGATGTCGGCGCCCGCGCAGAAAGTGGCGCCCTCACCGGTCAGGACCAGCACCCGTACGGCGGGATCGTCCGCCAGCGCCCCGAGCAGCGGTGGCAGCTCGCGCCACATCCGCGCGGTCATCGCGTTGCGTTTGGCGGGATGGTGGATCACCACGGTCGCGATGCCGTCCGCGACGGTGTGCAGCAGCTGGGGCTCCATGCGCCGGATGCTATCCCCGCTCTCCTTGACACCGGCAACCGATCGAAATTCGCCAAAAGATAGGCAAAGACGATCATGTCTCCCGTTGTGTCGTTCGAATGCGGTCGCGACACGCCAATTCCGGCTGACTTCTGTTCAGTACTCAGGTACAGACCGCGCAGATCCCAAGACTCGGTACCGATGGACGACACCGTTCGACGCAAGGGTGGGTGCCGCACGATGGAGAGCCGCGGAAGAGTTCCGGCCCGGCCGCTGTCGTACGAGGGGGTCTGGCGGTTCACCGCACCCGCCGTCGACAGCTCCGTACCGCAGACCAGACACGCCGTACGCGATCTGCTGAAACGTCAGCGCGTACCGGTCAGGGACGGGGTCGTCCAGGGGGTGCTGCTCATCGTCTCCGAGCTGGTCACCAACGCCGTACTGCACGCGGCTCTGCTCTCGCCGGAGATCGCCGTCGAGGTCGCCATCGGCGCGGCATGGATCCGGGTGTCGGTCGAGGACAACCATCCGTACCGGCCCACGGCGCTGGAGACCGATCACGCCAGGACGGGCGGGCGCGGGCTGCTGCTCGTACAGGAGATCTCGCGTGAGGCCGGCGGGAACTGCGGTGTGGAGCACACCGCCGGCGGCGGGAAGATCGTCTGGGCGGTGCTGCCCTTCCCGTCGCCGGCCGCGCCGGACACCCCCTGAGGCTCCCGGACGGGGGTGTTACCAGCCCCCGGCAGATCCGGTGAGCTCCCTGACGGCCGGGCGCGCCGTGTCCAGGACGGTCATGAACCACGCGGAGAACGTGTCCTTGCCATGCCGCTCGGTCAGCTCCGCCGGGGTGACGAACACCGTTTCACAGACCTCTTCGGGGTCCGGCCTCGGCGCGGCCTGCGCGAGCCCGACGAAGAGATGGTTGTACTCCTGCTCGACCAGCCCCGAGGCCGGGTCGGGGTGGTTGTAGCGCACCGTCCCCGCCTCGGCGAGCAGCGAGGGCGAGATGCCCAGCTCCTCGTAGGTACGGCGGGCGGCGGCGGCGAACGGCGCCTCGCCCGGGTACGGATGCCCGCAGCAGGTGTTCGACCAGACGCCGGGGGAGTGGTACTTGCCGAGCGCGCGGCGCTGGATCAGCAGTCTGCCCTGCTCGTCGAAGAGGAAGACCGAGAACGCACGGTGCAGTTGGCCGGGTGGCTGATGGGCCGAGAGCTTCTCGGCGGTGCCGATGGTATTGCCCTGCTCGTCGACCAGCTCCAGCATGATCGTTTCTTGTGCGCCGTTCGACGAGCTGTTCGCCGCAGTGACTGGTGTGGTCGGCATAACCATCCTTCGCATCGGGCCTCGGAGCCCAAGTCTGCCGCACAAAAGCCCCGTGTCCGCACTTCGGGGGCGTGGGCATGTTCGTTCGGCCGCGGCACGCCCCAGCGGGCGTCAGTGGCAGAGCTTCGCCTCGTGCTCCGCATGCCCCCGGGGCTCCAGCTGGAAGGTGCAGTGCTCGACATCGAAATGATGGCCCAGACATCCTTGCAGGTCATGGAGTATCTTCTCGTGGCCCACCGCGTCCAGCGCGTCCTGGTCCACCACCACATGCGCGGAGAGCACCGGCATCCCGGACGTGATCGTCCAGACATGGAGATCGTGTACGTCCGCCACCCCGGGCAGTGCGAGCATATGCGCGCGTACCTCGTTCATGTCGACGTTCTTGGGCGCCGCTTCCAGCAGGACGTTCAGCGTCTCCCGCAGCAGCTTCACCGTACGCGGAACGATCATGAGTCCGATCAGCAGGCCCGCGATCGGGTCGGCCGTCTGCCAGCCCGTGGTCAGGATGATGACGGCCGAGACCAGCACCGCGAGCGAGCCCAGGGTGTCCGCGAGGACCTCCAGATACGCGCCGCGCACATTGAGGCTCTCCTTCTGCCCCCGCATCAGCAGCGAGAGGGAGACCAGGTTGGCGGCCATACCCACCAGGGCGAAGATGATCGTGAGCCCGCCCCTGGTCTCGGGCGGCACGAGAAAGCGCTCGATCGCCTCGTACAGCAGGAAGCCACCGACTCCGAGCAGCAGCACGCAGTTGGCCAGCGCGGCGAGGATCTCGGCCCGCGCGAAACCGAAGGTGCGGGTCTCGTCCGCGGGCCGGGCGGCGAAGTGGATGGCCAGCAGGGCCATCCCGAGGCCCACCGCGTCCGTCGCCATGTGCGCCGCGTCCGCGAACAGCGCGAGGGAGTCGGAGGCGATACCGCCGACGATCTCCACCACCATGACGGACAGGGTGATCGACAGAGCGATCCGCAGCCGGCCCCGGTACGCGGCGGTCGCGGTGCCCGCGGGTGGTCCTCCGTGCGTGTGCCCGTGGTTGTGCCCTGCCCCCATGAAGATGCCTCCCGGTCGTCCGGACGAAGTGCCGACGAGGTCAGTGAACTACGGGTGGGGGGTATCCGGCAACACGGCACTGAACACCGTTGTCATATGCTCTGACCTGCGGAAATGACCGCAGGTCAGAGCCCGGCGCGGTCACCCGACCGAGGCCGTGGGACGGTGCAGCCGCCAGCCCTCCCAGGCCGACTCGACCATCTCGCGTACACCGCGGCTCGCCGTCCAGCCCAGCTCCTCACCGATCAGCCCGACGGCCGCGACGGCCCGCGCGGCATCGCCGGGACGGCGCGCCTCGACCACCGGCTCCGTACGGTCGCCGGTCACCTCCGCCACCAGATCGGCCAGTTCACGGACCGAGACCCCCTCGCCGCGGCCGATATTGACCGTGAGGTCCCCGGGGCGCTCCTGGCCGGCCAGCCACCGCGCGGCGGCGAGATGGGCCTCGGCGAGATCGGCGACATGGATGTAGTCCCGGATACAGGTGCCGTCAGGTGTCGGATAGTCGGCGCCGAAGATCCGCGGCGCCTCGCCCCGGCTGATCCGGTCGAAGAACATCGGGATGATGTTGAACACGCCGGTGTCCGCGAGTTCGGGGTGCCCGGCGCCCGCCACATTGAAGTAGCGCAGACACCCGGTGGCGATCGAGTGCGCCTTTCCGGTCGCCCGTACCAGCCACTCACCCGTGAGCTTGGTCTCGCCGTACGGATTGATCGGCACGGTGGGTGTCCGCTCCGTGATCAACTCCACATCGGGCACGCCGTATACGGCCGCCGAGGAGGAGAAGAGGAAACGCCGCACCCGCGCCGCCACCACGGCCTCCAGCAGCACCGTGAGCCCGTGCACATTCTCCCGGTAGTACATCAGCGGATGCTCGACCGACTCCCCGACCTGCTTCTTCGCCGCGAGATGCACGACCCCGGTGATCTCGTGCCCGGCGAGCGTACGGTCGACGAGCCCCCTGTCCAGCAAGGAGCCCCGGACGAGCGGGATCTCCGGGGGCAGCCGGTCGGCGACGCCGGTCGACAGATCGTCGAGCACGACGACGCGCTCGCCGGCCGCCGCCATGGACCGCGCGACATGTGCCCCGATATAACCCGCTCCACCTGTGATCAGCCATGTCATGCCGTCACCCTAGTGCTGTGCCGTGCCGTGCCCCTTCCGGCGGCCTCGCTCACGTTCCGTTCACGTCGGGGCCTGTTCATGTCACGGCCCGTTCATGTCATGGCCCCGCCCACAGCACCCGCGGTTTGTCGGGCGGGCCGTCGATCGACAATGATGATCTCCACACGGGCTGCTCCCGGCCCAGATCATGGCGTCCGGGGCGTAAACGGTCGGTGAACTAAGTCTTCCGTTCATCCGATAGCCTCTGCCGACGTGCCGGGGCCGAATCCCGGGGCGTTCGCCGCGCACCCAGCCCTGTCAGCGCCAAGGAGTGAGTTCGTCTGTCGACCGCCATCCTCACCGGTCCACCGGTACCCGGATCGTCGCTCGAAGGCGATCTGCGGTCGCTGGGTTTCGACGTACGTACCGCACCCGGCGCGGAAGAGGCCCGGGACCTGCTCGCCGCCGCCCCCGCGACCGCGCGGGTCGCGCTGGTCGACTCCCGCTTCGTCGGCCATGTCCACGCGCTGCGGCTGGCCCTGACCGACCCCCGCTTCCCGGCCGCCGCCGTGCCCGGCGCGCTCACCGCCCAGCCGGGGGCCCGTGCCGCGCTGCTGCGCGCCCTGACGTCTCTGGACGGGACGGAGGACGGCCCCCGGCAGGCCGGCGGCACGACGGAGCCGGCGCGGCCGGCCGCCACCGCCGTGGCCCCGTGTGAACCGCTCGCCGACCGGGTCGCCACCGCGCTCGACGCCGGGGGCACCGCCGTCACCCGCCCCGTACTCGGCTCGCTGGTCGCCGCCGTACCGGCCGACGCCGCCGCCCGGAAAGAGGCCGAGGCCGCCGTCGCCGCCGTGGACGACGAGGCCGTACGGCTGCGCTCCGCCGTGAAGGCCCGCGACGGCTTCTTCACCACCTTCTGCATCAGCCCGTACTCCCGCTATCTCGCCCGCTGGTGCGCCCGGCGCGGGCTGACCCCCAACCAGGTCACCACCGCCTCGCTGATCACCGCGCTGATCGCGGCGGCCTGCGCGGCCACCGGCACCCGCGGCGGCTATGTCGCCGCCGGCGCGCTGCTGCTCTTCTCCTTCGTCCTGGACTGCACCGACGGGCAGCTCGCCCGCTACTCCCTCCAGTACTCCACGATGGGCGCCTGGCTGGACGCGACGTTCGACCGGGCCAAGGAGTACGCCTACTACGCGGGGCTGGCGCTCGGCGCCGCGCGGGGCGGCGACGACGTATGGGCGCTCGCGCTCGGCGCGATGGTCCTCCAGACCTGCCGCCATGTCGTCGACTTCTCGTTCAACGAGGCGAACGTCGACGCGACCGCCGCGAACTCCTCGGGCAAGGCCGTGGTGGGCACCCCCACCGCCGCGCTCTCCAGCAAACTCGACAGCGTCGGCTGGACGGTCTGGGTGCGCCGGATGATCGTGCTGCCGATCGGCGAGCGCTGGGCGATGATCGCCGTTCTGACGGCCCTCACCACCCCCCGGATCGTCTTCTACGCGCTGCTCGTCGGCTGCGCCTTCGCCGCCTGCTACACCACCGCGGGCCGGGTCCTGCGCTCGGTGACCCGCAAGGCCGTCCGTACCGACCGGGCCGCCCGGGCGCTCGCGGACCTGTCCGACTCGGGGCCGCTCGCGGAGATCGTCGCGCGGGTGCTGCGGCGCCCGGCCCGCGCGCTGCCCGGCGTGCTGCCCTTCCTGGTCGCTCTCGCCGGCGGTGTCACGGTCGTCGCCACGGCGGCCTTCGGCCCGCTCCGGAGCCCCTGGCCCGGCTACGGGCCCTTCGACAGCCCCGTGCTCATCCTCGGCGCCCTGGTGTACGTGCTGACCTCGGGGTTCGCCGTCGCCCACCGGATGGGCGGCGCCCTCGACTGGCTGATCCCCCCGGTCTTCCGGGCGGCCGAGTACAGCACCGTCCTGCTGTTCGCCGCCCGCGCCGATGTGCCCGGGGCGCTGCCCGCGGCATTCGGGCTGGTCGCGGCGGTCGCCTACCATCACTACGACGCGGTCTACCGCATCCGCGGCGGCACCGGCGCCCCGCCCCGCCCGCTCGTCCGGGCGCTCGGCGGCCACGAGGGCCGCACCTTGCTGGTCACCGTCTGCGCCGCCCTCTCCACGCGCGGATCCGACTTCCCGCTGGAACTGACGGTGCTCGCCGTCGCCGTGGCGCTGGTCGCGCTCACGGAGTCCATCCGGTTCTGGGTGTCCTCCGGAGCCCCCGCCGTGCATGACGAAGGAGAACCCGCATGATCGGCCTCGTACTCGCCGCCGGTGCCGGCAGGCGTCTGCGCCCCTACACCGACACGCTGCCGAAGGCCCTCGTGCCGGTGGACCCGGCCGGGGAGGGGACCACCACGGTTCTCGACCTGACGCTCGGCAATTTCGCCGAGGTCGGCCTCACCGAGGCCGCGATCGTCGTCGGCTACCGCAAGGAGGCCGTGTACGAGCGCAAGGCCGCGCTGGAGAAGACGTACGGGCTGAAGCTCACCCTCGTCGACAACGACAAGGCCGAGGAGTGGAACAACGCCTACTCCCTCTGGTGCGCGCGTGATGTGCTGACACGAGGTGTGATCCTCGCCAACGGTGACACGGTGCACCCGGTCTCCGTGGAGAAGACCCTCCTCGCCGCACGCGGCGAGGACCGCAGGATCATCCTGGCCCTCGACACGGTCAAGCCGCTGGCCGACGAGGAGATGAAGGTCATCACGGACGGCACCGGGGGCGTACGCCGGATCACCAAGCTGATGGACCCGGCCACCGCCACCGGCGAGTACATCGGGGTCACCCTGATCGAGCCCGAGGCCGCGGCGGACCTCGCCGACGCGCTCAAGGTCACCTTCGAGCGGGACCCCGACCTCTACTACGAGGACGGCTACCAGGAGCTGGTGAACCGCGGCTTCACCCTCGATGTGGCGCCGATCGGCGACATCCCCTGGGTCGAGATCGACAACCACGACGACCTCGCGAAGGGCCGTGAGATCGCGTGCCAGTACTGACCCGGCTCATTCCGTCCCCGGTCGTCGTCGACATCAGCCGCGGCGCCCTGGACGATCTCGGGGGCCTCCTGGCCGACCAGCGGATCTCCAGCTCGGGCCGGCTCGCCGTGGCCATAAGCGGCGGCTCCGGACAGGTGCTGCGCGAACGGCTCGCGCCTGACCTGCCGGGCGCGGACTGGTTCTCCGTCGCGGACGGCACGATCGACTGCGCGGTCAGGCTCGCCGACGACATCAAGGGCAAGCGGTACGACGCCGTGGTCGGCCTCGGCGGCGGCAAGATCATCGACGTGACGAAGTACGCGGCGGCCCGGGTGGGCCTGCCGATGGTGGCCGTCGCCACCAACCTCTCGCACGACGGCCTGTGTTCACCGGTCGCGACGCTCGACAACGACAACGGCCGCGGCTCGTACGGCGTCCCCACCCCCATCGCCGTCGTCATCGACCTCGATGTGATCAGGGACGCGCCGATCCGCTTCGTACGGTCCGGCATCGGCGACGCCATCTCGAACCTCTCGGCCATCGCGGACTGGGAGCTGTCGCACCGCATCAACGGCGAGCCGGTGGACGGACTGGCCGCCGCCATGGCCCGTACCGCGGGCGAGGCAGTGCTGCGCCACCCCGGCGGGGTCGGTGACGACGAGTTCCTGACCGTCCTGGCGGAGGCGCTGGTGCTCACCGGTATCGCCATGTCGATCAGCGGGGACACCCGCCCCTCGTCCGGTGCCTGCCATGAGATCAGTCACGCCTTCGACCTGCTCCACCCCAGACGCTCCGCGCTCCATGGCGAACAGGTCGGCATCGGCGCCGCCTTCGCCATGCATCTGCGCGGTGCCCACGAGCAGTCACACCTGTTCACCGAGGTGCTGCACCGGCACGGGCTGCCCGTGCTGCCCGAGGAGATCGGCTTCTCCGTGGAGGAGTTCGTACAAGCCGTCGCCTACGCGCCGCAGACCCGTCCCGGCCGCTTCACCATCCTCGAACACCTCGACCTGTCCACCGACCACATCAGGGACGCGTACGCCGACTATGCCAAGACCATCAGTAGCTGAACTCCGCCCGGTCGTACACCCGGCGGGGGTCAAGGACCGGCGCAGCGGTGAGCACTGGGCCGGGCGCCTGTACATGCGGGAGATCTCGCTGCGTGTCGACCGGTATCTGGTGAACACGCGCGTCACGCCCAACCAGCTGACGTATGTGATGACCGTCGCCGGTGCCCTCGCCGCCCCCGCCCTCCTGGTGCCGGGGATCACCGGCGCGGTGCTCGGTGTGCTGGCGGTCCAGCTGTATCTGCTGCTGGACTGCGTCGACGGTGAGATCGCCCGCTGGAAGAAGCAGTACTCGATGACCGGGGTGTATCTGGACCGGGTCGCCGCCTATCTGTGCGACGCCGCCGTTCTGCTCGGTTTCGGGCTGCGCGGCGCCGATCTGTGGGGCACCGGACGGATCGACTGGCTGTGGGCCTTCCTCGGCACGCTCGCCGCCCTCGGCGCCATCATGGTCAAGGCCGAGACCGACCTGGTCGGCGTCGCCCGACATCAGCAGGGGCTGGCCCCGGTCAAGGAGGCGGCCTCCGAGCCGCGCTCGTCCGGTATGGCGCTGGCCCGCAGGGCCGCCGGGGCGCTGAAGTTCCACCGGCTCATCCTCGGGATCGAGGCGTCCCTGCTGATCCTGCTCCTGGCGATCCTGGACTCGGTCAGGGGCGATCTGTTCTTCAGCCGCCTCGGGATCGCGGTCCTGGCCGCGATCGCCGTCGTACAGACCGTGCTGCACCTGGTCTCCATCCTGGCGTCCAGCAGGCTGAGGTGAGCGACATGCGGCTCGGCGCGGTGATCATCACGATGGGTGACCGCCCCGGCGAACTGCGTGCGCTGATCGATTCCGTCCGGCGCCAGAACGGTGACCCGGTCGAGATCGTCGTGGTCGGGAACGGCGCCCCCGTCGGCGCCGTTCCCGACGGCGTACGGACGGTCGAACTGCCCGAGAACCTCGGGATCCCCGGCGGCCGCAATGTCGGGATCGAGGCGTTCGGGGCCGCCGGCTCGGACGTGGACGCCCTGCTCTTCCTGGACGACGACGGTCTGCTGCCGGGCACCGACACCGCCGAACTGCTCCGCGAGGCGTTCGCGGCCGACCCCGTGCTGGGGATCGTCAGCTTCCGGATCACCGACCCGGAGACCGGTCTCACCCAGCGCCGCCATGTCCCGCGGCTGCGCGCCTCGGACCCGCTGCGCTCCTCCCGGGTGACGACCTTCCTCGGCGGCGCCAGTGCCGTACGTACGAGGGTCCTCGCGCAGGTCGGCGGGTTGCCCGGCGGTTTCTTCTACGCCCATGAGGAGACCGATCTCGCCTGGCGGGCGCTGGACGCCGGCTGGATGATCGACTACCGCGCCGACATGGTGCTGAACCACCCGACCATGCCGCCGTCCCGGCACGCGGTCTACCACCGCATGGTGGCCCGCAACCGGGTCTGGCTCGCCCGTCGCAATCTGCCCGCCCCCGTCGTCCCGCTCTATCTCGGCGTATGGGTCCTGCTCACCCTGGTCAGGCGCCCGTCCGTGTCCGCCCTGAAGGCGTGGTTCGGCGGGTTCCGGGAGGGCTGGGCGACCCCGTGCGGGCCGCGCCGTCCGATGAAGTGGCGTACGGTATGGCGGCTGACCCGGCTGGGCCGACCGCCTGTCATCTGACAAGCTCGGTTCTGAGAGCATCGGACAAGAGGCCGCCTGCCTCTTAACCCCCCCGGGGCCGGGCCGTCCGCGCCCGCGCCCGACCGGCTGCGCATCTTGAACACGAAAGTTTCAACTTGTGAGTGACACAACCCAAGAGGGTGCGATCGCTGTGAGCGCCCCCCCGTCGCCCGACGACGGTCTGTCCGCGGCGGATCTCGCCGCCAAGTACGGTCTGTCGGTGAGCGGTGCCCGGCCAGGGCTGCGCGACTACATCCGGCAGCTGTGGGGCCGGCGTCATTTCATCCTGGCCTTTTCCCAGGCGAAGCTCACGGCCCAGTACAGCCAGGCGAAGCTGGGCCAGCTCTGGCAGGTGGCGACCCCGCTGCTGAACGCCTTCGTCTACTACTTGATCTTCGGCCTGATCCTGGGGACCAAGAAGGACATCCCGCAGGATGTCTTCGTGCCCTTCCTGGTCACCGGGGTCTTCGTCTTCACCTTCACCCAGAGCTCGGTGATGGCCGGCGTCCGCGCCATCTCCGGCAATCTGGGGCTCGTGCGGGCCCTGCACTTCCCGCGGGCCTCGCTGCCGGTGTCCTTCTCGCTCCAGCAGCTTCAGCAGCTTCTCTTCTCGATGATCGTGCTGGTCGTCGTCGCGGTGGCCTTCGGCAGCTACCCGGCTCTGAGCTGGCTGCTGGTCGTGCCCGCGCTGGCGCTCCAGTTCGTCTTCAACACCGGTCTGGCGCTGATCATGGCGAGGCTGGGCAGCAAGACCCCCGACCTCGCCCAGCTGATGCCGTTCGTGATGCGCACCTGGATGTACGCCTCGGGCGTGATGTTCTCGATCCCGTTGATGCTCAAGGACAAGCCCGCCTGGATCGCCGATGTCCTCCAGTACAACCCGGCCGCCATCTACATGGACCTGGTCAGGTTCGCGCTGATCGACGGGTACGGTTCCGACAACCTGCCCGCGCATGTCTGGCTGGTCGCGCTGGTGTGGGCCGTGCTTCTGGGCGTCGTCGGCTTCGTCTACTTCTGGAAGGCTGAGGAGCGCTACGGCCGTGGCTGACGACAACACGCAGGGGCGTATCCCCACGGTCATCGCCGATGACGTGCACATCGTGTACCGCGTCAACGGCGGTGGCGGCGGCCGGGGCAGCGCCACCGCCGCGCTCAGCCGCATACTCCGCCGCGACAAGGGGGAGTCGCGGGGCGTCCGCAAGGTCCATGCCGTCCGGGGGGTCACCTTCACCGCGTACCGCGGCGAGGCGATCGGGCTGATCGGCACCAACGGTTCCGGCAAGTCGACCCTGCTGCGTGCGATCGCCGGTCTGCTGCCGGCCGAGAGCGGCAAGGTCTACACCGACGGCCAGCCGTCCCTGCTGGGGGTCAACGCGGCCCTGATGAACGATCTGACCGGTGAGCGCAATGTCATCCTCGGCGGTCTGGCCATGGGGATGACACGCGAGCAGATCCGCGAGCGCTACCAGGAGATCGTCGACTTCTCCGGCATCAACGAGAAGGGCGACTTCATCACCCTCCCCATGCGGACGTACTCCTCCGGCATGGCGGCCAGGCTCCGGTTCTCCATCGCCGCCGCCAAGGACCACGACGTCCTCATGATCGACGAGGCGCTGGCCACCGGCGACCGGAAGTTCCAGATCCGCTCCGAGCAGCGGATCCGTGAGCTGCGCAAGGAGGCGGGTACGGTCTTCCTGGTCAGCCACAGCAACAAGTCGATCAGGGACACCTGTGACCGGGTGCTGTGGCTGGAGAAGGGCGAGCTGCTGATGGACGGCCCGACCGACGAGGTCATCAAGGCGTACGAGAAGGAGACCGGCAAGTAGTCCGGTCGGACATGATCGAACGGGCCCCCGCCGGATCGACCCGGCGGGGGCCTCCTGGTGGGCCGATCGTCAAGGATCGGTCAAGTCCGGTGGGTCGGGGGAAGGTTGGCATGTATTGCGGCGTTCTTGTAATGGCCGTAACACCCCGACGTGTTCCTCTTAGCTGTACAACGTAAGCTGTGCTGGGCTGATTCGCGGCAAGAGGGGTCATTCCCACGGAGCCCCCCGCCTGCCTGGCAGCCTTCTGTACTCGGAGGGGCGGGCGGCGTGTCCGAAATGGGATGTATTGGGTCAGCAGTGTAGAACGGGAGATGTGACGGCAATGACGGAAAATCTCCAGCTCCGCGAGGATTCCGCCGTCCCCGTACCGGGCAGCACGCGATGACGGGCCCCCCACAGGTACGCTCCGACGCCTCCGCGCGCACCACCCTGGACAAGGCCGCGGACGAGAACTTTCCCGTGGCCCCGTTCTTCCTGCCGCGCGCCTGGCGAGATGATCTGATGGCCGTGTACGGCTTCGCGCGGCTCGTCGACGACATCGGTGACGGCGATCTCGCCCCCGGCGGCGGCGACGCCCGCCACCTGGGCGTCGACCCCTCCCAGGCCGATGACCGCGTGGTCATGCTGGACGCCTTCGAGGCCGATCTGCGGCGCCTCTTCGAACCGCGGGGCCCGGCTCCGGCACATCCGCTGCTGCGCGCCCTGACCTCGACCGTACGGCGCCGCTCGCTCACCCCCGAGCCGTTCCTCGGACTGATCGCGGCCAACCGCCAGGACCAGCTGGTACGCCGCTACGAGACCTATGACGACCTGCTCGCCTACTGCGAGCTGTCCGCGAACCCGGTCGGCCGGCTCGTCCTTGAGATCACCGGCACCGCGAACCCCGAGCGCGTCCGTCGCTCCGACGCCGTCTGCACGGCGCTGCAGATCGTCGAACATCTCCAGGACGTCACCGAGGACCTCGGCCGGGACCGTATCTATGTGCCCGCCCAGGACATGAAGAGGTTTCAGGTCACCGAGGCGGACCTCGCCGCGGGCACCGCGAACGCGTCGGTGCGCGCGCTGGTGGCCTTCGAGGCCGAACGTGCCGGGCAACTGCTGGACGAGGGCATCCCACTGGTGGGCAGCGTCCACGGCAGACTCCGGCTGCTGCTCGCCGGATTCGTCGCCGGAGGGCGTGCCGCCCTCGTTTCGATCGCGGCCGCCGGGCACGATGTGCTCCCCGGACCGCCCAAACCCACCAAGCCGCGTCTGCTGCGCGAAGTGGGAGCTGTCCTGCGAAGTGCGCACAGAGAGGGGTGAGCCGGAACGTGGAGGGACAGACGCCCATGTCCGCGCCGGTACTGGCGGCCTACAGCTACTGCGAGGCCGTCACCGGGCAGCAGGCCCGTAACTTCGCCTATGGCATCAGACTGCTGCCGGCCGAGAAGCGACAGGCCATGTCCGCGCTGTACGCCCTCTCGCGGCGGGTGGACGACATCGGCGACGGCACACTCGCCCCGGAGGCCAAACAGGCACGCCTCGACGACACCCGTGCGCTCCTTGAGCGGGTCAGAAAGGGCGCGGTGGACGAGGACGACACCGACCCCGTCGCCGTCGCGCTCACCGACGCGGCGCGCCGCTTCCCGATCCCGCTCGGCGGCCTCGACGAGCTGATCGACGGCGTGCTGATGGACGTACGCGGCGACACCTATGAGACCTGGGACGACCTCAAGGCCTACTGCCGGTGTGTCGCGGGTGCCATCGGCCGCGTGTCGCTCGGCGTGTTCGGCACCACCCCCGGCGCGCCCGGCGCCGAGCGCGCCGCCGAGTACGCCGACACGCTGGGACTCGCCCTCCAGTTGACCAACATCCTGCGCGATGTGCGCGAGGACGCGGGCAACGGCCGTACGTACCTGCCCTCGGACGACCTCGCCAAGTTCGGCTGCTCCGCGGGCTTCCACAGCGCGACCCCGGCCGCGGGCGCCGACTTCGCCGGACTGGTCCACTTCGAGGTACGCCGCGCCCGCGCGCTCTTCGCCGAGGGCCTGCGTCTGCTGCCCATGCTCGACCGGCGCAGCGGCGCCTGTGTCGCCGCCATGGCCGGGATCTACCGCCGGCTGCTCGACCGCATCGCACGCGACCCCGGGGCCGTGCTGCGCGGCAGGGTCTCGCTGCCGGGACGCGAGAAGGCCTATGTCGCCGTGCGCGGGCTCTCGGGGCTCGACGCGCGCCAGATCTCCCGGCAGACCATCAGGAGGCGTGGCTGATGCGGCTCACCGCCCGATTCGGCCCGATCCCCACGCCCCGCGGAATCCACCGGAACACGCACACACATCCAAGGTTCTCAACCCCTCGGCACTATGACGCGTCCTTGACCGCGACGGAACCGGTGGCTGAACCGGTGGCTATGGGGAAACTTCATGGAAACGCCGTAGGGCGTGTCGCGAAAGCAGCGCCGTCCGCCCGCAGGGCGGGGCCGCCGGGTGTGGCGGGCCGAGCGGGACTTCGCGGACACGGGGGGCAGGTATGACAACGGCCGAGGACACAACCCGTCACGCGGTCGTGATCGGCGCGGGACTCGCCGGGATCACGGCCGCGCTTCAGCTCGCCGACGCAGGGGTGCGGGTGACGCTCGTCGAGGGGCGGCCCCGGCTCGGCGGTCTCGCCTTCTCCTTCCAGCGCGGCGACCTCACCATCGACAACGGCCAGCATGTGTATCTGCGCTGCTGCACGGCGTACCGCTGGTTCCTCGACCGGGTGGACGGCGCCGCGCTCGCGCCGCTCCAGGACCGGCTGGACGTACCCGTACTCGATGTCGCCCCGGCCGGAGGGCCCAGGCTGGGACGGATTCGCCGCAACGCTCTGCCCGTACCGCTGCATCTGGCCGCCGGGCTCGCGGCGTATCCGCATCTCTCCCTGGCCGAGCGCGCCTCCGTCGGGCGTGCCGCGCTCGCGCTCAAGCGGCTCGACCCCGCCGACCCGGCGCTGGACGGCATCGACTTCGCCACCTGGCTCGGCCGGCACGGTCAGTCGGAGCGGACCATCGAGGCCCTGTGGGACCTGGTCGGCGTGGCGACTCTCAACGCCACCGCGCCGCACGCGTCCATGGGACTCGCCGCGATGGTCTTCAAGACCGGGCTGCTCTCCGAGCCCGGAGCCGCCGACATCGGCTGGGCGCGTGTCCCGCTCGGTGAGCTGCACGACACGCTCGCCCGCAAGGCGCTCGACTCCGCGGGGGTACGGACCGAGACCCGCACCCGTGTCAGCTCCGTCTCCCGCGCGGAGGACGGCGGCTGGCATGTCGACATGGACGGAGAACGGCTGCGCGCGGACTCCGTCGTCCTCGCCGTACCCCAGCGCGAGGCCCACTCGCTGCTGCCAGGCGGCGCGCTGGCCGACCCCGACCGGCTGCTGGACATCGGCACCGCGCCGATCCTCAACCTCCATGTCGTCTACGACCGCAAGGTGCTGCGCCGGCCGTTCTTCGCCGCGCTCGGCAGCCCGGTCCAGTGGGTCTTCGACCGTACCGACGCCTCAGGGCTGAAGGACGGCCAGTATCTGGCGGTGTCCCAGTCGGCCGCCCAGGACGAGATCGACACGCCCGTGTCGGAGTTGCGTGCGCGCTATCTGCCCGAACTGGAACGACTCCTTCCGGCCGCCCGGGGCGCGGAGGTGCGGGACTTCTTCGTGACACGCGAGCGCACCGCGACGTTCGCGCCCGCGCCGGGCGTGGGCAGGCTGCGGCCGGCGGCCCACACCCGTGCTCCCGGCCTCTTCCTGGCCGGCGCATGGACCGCCACCGGTTGGCCCGCGACCATGGAGGGTGCGGTGCGCAGCGGCTTCAGCGCCGCCGGCGCGGCCCTCTCCGAGCTGGGGCACCGCCATGAACACCCCTTGCGGGAGGCGGCATGAGTCCGAGCACCGCACCAACGAGTACTGCAACAAGAGGAGAGACCGTGCCGACTGTGCCCCCGGCTGATCCGGCTGTCGACACCGCGGATGTCCACGCGCTGCTTGAGCGAGGACGAAACCTGTCAACGCCGGTGCTGCGCGCCGCTGTTGGGCGGCTTGCCGCGCCCATGGACACCGTCGCGGCCTACCACTTCGGCTGGATCGACGCCGATGGCCGGCCCGCCGACGGAGACGGCGGGAAGGCGGTGCGCCCGGCGCTCGCGCTGCTCTCCGCGGAGGCCGCCGGCGCCCCCGCCGAGACGGGCGTCCCCGGCGCGGTCGCGGTGGAGCTGGTCCACAACTTCTCGCTGCTGCACGACGATCTGATGGACGGCGACGAGCAGCGCCGGCACCGCGACACCGTATGGAAGGTGCACGGCCCCGCCCAGGCGATCCTCGTCGGCGACGCCCTCTTCGTACTCGCCAATGAGGTGCTGCTGGAGATCGGCACGGTCGAGGCGGGCCGTGCGACACGCCGGCTGACCGCCGCGACCCGCAAGCTGATCGACGGTCAGGCGCAGGACATCTCCTACGAGCACCGCGAGCGGGTCACTGTCGAGGAGTGCCTGGAGATGGAGGGCAACAAGACCGGCGCCCTGCTCGCCTGCGCCGTCTCCATCGGCGCGGTCCTCGGCGGCGCCGACGACCGTACGGCCGACACGCTGGAGGCCTACGGGCACCATCTCGGCCTCGCCTTCCAGGCTGTTGACGATCTGCTCGGCATCTGGGGCGACCCGGAGGCCACCGGCAAGCAGACCTGGAGCGATCTGCGCCAGCGCAAGAAGTCCCTGCCGGTCGTCGCCGCGCTCGCCGCGGGCGGCCCGGCCTCGCAACGGCTCGGCGAACTGCTCGCCGCCGACGCCAAGAGCAATGATTTCGAGACCTTCTCGGAGGAAGAATTCGCCACCAGGGCGGCGTTGATCGAGGAGGCGGGCGGCCGGGAGTGGACCTCGCAGGAGGCTCGCAGGCAGCACGCCGTCGCCATCGAGGCCCTGGACGGTGTCGACATGCCGGAACAGGTCCGTGCGCAGCTCATCGCGCTCGCGGACTTCGTCGTCGTACGAAAGAGATGATCACTATCCCCCAATGCCTTCCTTCCAGGGGCTGAACCCCATACCCCCCACAGTCGCCGTCCACAGCCCGTAGGGCCTCGGACGACGGAGACCCCAGCACAGCAGAAGCACACCACTGCACGAAGGGGAAGCCATGACAGCGACGACCGACGGAAGCACCGGGGCCATGGGACCCCGCGCAGCCTCGGCCAGCAGACCGACCGAAACCACCATCCCCGCGGCGGGCGGTGACCTTCGAGTCGCCGCCGAGCGGGCCACCGCACGATCCGTCGAGCATCTGCTCGGCAGGCAGGACGCCCAGGGCTGGTGGAAGGGCGACCTGGCGACCAATGTGACGATGGACGCCGAGGATCTGCTGCTCCGCCAGTTCCTCGGAATCCAGGACGCGCGCACCACGGAGGCATCGGCCCTCTTCATCCGTGGTGAGCAGCGCGCGGACGGTACATGGGCCACCTTCTACGGAGGTCCCGGCGAACTCTCCGCCACCATCGAGGCGTATGTCGCCCTGCGACTGGCCGGCGACAGCCCCGAGGACCCGCACATGGCGCGCGCCGCACGCTGGGTGCGCGAACACGGCGGCATCGCGGACTCCCGGGTCTTCACCCGGGTCTGGCTCGCCCTCTTCGGCTGGTGGAAGTGGGACGACCTGCCCGAACTGCCGCCAGAACTGATCTTCTTCCCCAAGTGGTTCCCGCTCAACATCTATGACTTCGGCTGCTGGGCACGGCAGACGATCGTGCCGCTCACCATCGTCTCCGCGAAGCGGCCCGTACGGCCCGCGCCCTTCGCCCTGGACGAGCTGCGCGCCGACCCCGCGCGCCCCGGCGCCGGCAAGTCCGTCGCGCCCATGACCAGTTGGGACGGTGTCTTCCAACGCCTCGACAAGGCCCTGCGCGCGTACCACAAGATCGCGCCGCGCAGGCTGCGCCGTACCGCGATGAACGCCGCCGCGCGCTGGATCATCGAACGGCAGGAGAACGACGGCTGCTGGGGCGGGATCCAGCCCCCCGCCGTCTACTCCGTGATCGCCCTGCATCTGCTCGGCTACGACCTCGACCACCCGATCATGCGCGCCGGTCTGGAATCACTCGACCGGTTCGCCGTCCGGCGCGAGGACGGCGCCCGGATGATCGAGGCCTGCCAGTCCCCGGTCTGGGACACCTGCCTCGCCACCATCGCCCTCGCCGACGCCGGTCTGGACCCCGACCATCCGGCCCTGGTCAAGGCCGCCGACTGGATGCTCGGCGAGCAGATCGTGCGCCCCGGTGACTGGTCCGTACGCCGGCCCGGACTCGACCCGGGCGGCTGGGCGTTCGAGTTCCACAACGACAACTACCCGGACATCGACGACACCGCCGAGGTCATCCTCGCGCTGCGCCGGGTCCGGCACCCGGACGGCAAGCGGCTCGACGCGGCCATCGAGCGCGGCGCCCGGTGGAATCTGGGCATGCAGTCGAGGAACGGGGCCTGGGGCGCGTTCGACGCCGACAACACCAGCCCCTTCCCCAACCGGCTGCCCTTCTGTGACTTCGGCGAGGTCATCGACCCGCCGTCCGCGGATGTCACCGCGCATGTGGTCGAGATGCTGGCCTTCGAGGGCAAGTCCCATCACCCCCGTACCCGGCGCGGAATCGACTGGCTCCTCGCCGAACAGGAGACCAACGGCGCCTGGTTCGGCCGCTGGGGCGTCAACTACGTATACGGGACCGGTTCGGTGGTGCCCGCGCTGACCGCGGCCGGACTGCCGGTCTCCCACCCCGCGATCCGCCGCGCGGTCACCTGGCTCGAATCCGTGCAGAACGAGGACGGCGGCTGGGGCGAGGATCTGCGCTCGTACGACGACGAGTCGTGGATCGGACGCGGTGCCACGACCGCCTCCCAGACCGCGTGGGCGCTGCTCGCGCTGCTCGCGGCAGGCGAGCGGGAGAGCAAGGCCGTCGAACGCGGAATCGCCTGGCTCGCCGCGGCTCAGCGGGAGGACGGCTCCTGGGACGAGCCGCACTTCACCGGCACCGGCTTTCCCTGGGACTTCTCCATCAACTACCACCTCTACCGGCAGGTCTTCCCGCTCACCGCGCTCGGCAGATACCTCCATGGCGAGCCCAAGCCGCTCGCGGTCCTCGCGGGCGTCCACAAGGGGAGCTGATGGAACGGTCCTCCGGCCCGTCCTCGGCTCCGTCCGCCGGTCCGTCGCCGGGGCCGGTAGCCGGTCCCGCCGCGCCGCTGCTGATCGCCTGCGCGCTCGGCATCGAGCGGTTCGCCCTGCGCGCGGGGCGGGCCGGCGCGGCGGGGCCGGTGACCGTCCTGCGTACGGGCATGGGACCCAGGAACGCGCGGCGCTCCGTGACCCGCGCGCTCGCGGAGGCCCGGAACAGGGACGCGGCCGTGATCGCGTCCGGGTTCTGTGCCGGACTCGTCCCGGGGATGAACCCCGGGGATCTGATCGTCGCCGACGAGACCCGGCACCCGGACGGCGCCACGCCCTGTACGGACACCGCACTGCTGGTGGCCGCGCTGGCCAGGGTCGTGCCCGGCCGTACGGTCCACACCGGCCCGCTGACCGGCTCCGACCATGTGATTCGTGGTCAGGAGCGGGCCGAGCTGCGGGCCACGGGGGCGGTCGCGGTGGACATGGAGTCCGCCGCCACACTCCGCAGTGCTCTGAGCGCCGGGTCCCGCCCGGTTGCGGCCGTCCGGGTGGTCGTGGACGCTCCAGAGCATGAGCTCGTCCGGATTGGCACAGTGCGCGGTGGAATATCAGCCTTCCGCGTTCTCCGTGCCGTCCTCCCAGCTTTCCATGAATGGCACCGTTCTTTGCTGCTCCCCAGGAGGTGAGCTAGATGGCCATGCCGCTCCGTCAGACCATCAGGGTCGGGACGTACCTCTTTGAACAGAAGCTCCGCAAGCGCACGAAGTTTCCGCTCATCGTCGAGCTGGAACCCCTCTTCGCCTGCAATCTGAAATGTGAGGGCTGCGGCAAGATCCAGCACCCGGCAGGCATCCTGAAGCAGCGCATGCCCGTTGCCCAGGCCGTCGGGGCGGTGCTGGAGTCCGGGGCGCCCATGGTCTCCATCGCCGGTGGCGAGCCGCTGATGCATCCGCAGATCGACGAGATCGTCCGGCAGCTGGTGGCGAAGAGGAAATACGTCTTCCTGTGCACCAACGCGATGCTGCTGCGCAAGAAGATCGAGAAATTCAAGCCCTCGCCGTATTTCGCCTTCGCGGTGCACATCGACGGGCTGCGTGAGCGGCACGACGAGTCCGTGGCGAAGGAAGGTGTGTTCGACGAGGCCGTGGCGGCCATCAAGGAGGCCAAGCGCCGCGGGTTCCGGGTGACCACCAACTCCACCTTCTTCAACACCGACACCCCCCAGACCGTCATCGAGGTGCTCAACTATCTCAATGACGATCTGAAGGTCGACGAGATGATGATCTCGCCCGCCTATGCCTATGAGAAGGCCCCCGATCAGGAGCACTTCCTGGGAGTCGAGCAGACCCGGGAGCTGTTCCGGAAGTCGTTCGCCGGGGGAAACCGGGCGCGCTGGCGGCTCAACCACTCCCCGCTGTTCCTGGACTTCCTCGAAGGCAAGGCCGACTTCCCGTGCACGGCGTGGGCCATCCCCAACTACTCGCTCTTCGGCTGGCAGCGCCCCTGCTATCTGATGAGCGACGGGTATGTGCCGACGTACCGGCAGCTCATCGAGGAGACGGACTGGGACAAGTACGGCCGCGGCAAGGACGCGCGCTGCGCCAACTGCATGGCGCACTGCGGCTATGAGCCGACCGCCGTCCTCGCCACCATGGGCTCGCTCAAGGAGTCCCTGCGTGCGGTCCGTGAGACGGTCGCCGGGACACGGTGACGAGATGACCGCAGTCACCGTGAGCTGACGAGGAATTCCGAGAGGGGGCCCGAGCGTGTCAGTCTTGGAGCATATCCGGGGGCCGCGCGATCTCAAGGCGCTGAGTGAAAGTGATATCGGCGAACTGGCCGAGGACATCAGACAGTTCCTGATTCAGGCGGTCGCCAGAACCGGCGGACATCTCGGGCCCAATCTCGGGGTGGTGGAGCTGACCATCGCCCTGCACCGGGTCTTCGATTCTCCTGTCGACCGAATTCTGTGGGACACCGGCCATCAGAGCTATGTCCATAAACTTCTCACCGGCAGACAGGACTTCTCCAAACTCCGCGGCAAGGGCGGCCTTTCCGGCTATCCCTCCCGCGCCGAGTCCGTACACGATGTCATCGAGAACTCGCATGCCTCCACCGTGCTCGGCTGGGCCGACGGACTCGCCAAGGCCCGTGAGGTGCTGGGCGGGGAGGACCATGTCGTCGCGGTCATCGGGGACGGGGCACTCACCGGCGGAATGGCCTGGGAGGCGCTGAACAATATCGCCGCGGCCAAGGACCGGCCCCTGATCATCGTGGTCAACGACAATGAACGGTCCTACGGTCCGACGATAGGCGGACTCGCCGACCACCTCGCCACGCTCCGTACCACCGACGGCTACGAAAGCGTCCTGGCCTGGGGCAAGGACGTACTCCAGCGCACCCCCGTGGTGGGCCGGACACTGTACGAGTCGCTGCACGGCGCGAAGAAGGGGTTCAAGGACACCTTCGCCCCGCAGGGAATGTTCGAGGACCTCGGTCTCAAATACGTCGGACCGGTCGACGGCCATGACACCGCCGCCCTGGAATCGGCGCTGCGGCGCGCGAAACGCTTCCACGGACCCGTACTGGTGCACTGTCTGACCGAGAAGGGGCGCGGCTACGCGCCGGCGCTGGAGGACGAGGCGGACCGCTTCCATACGGTCGGCGTGATGGATCCGCTGACCTGCGAGCCGCTGGCGCCACCCAGCGGCCCGTCATGGACCTCGGTGTTCCGCGACGAGATCGTCGCGATCGGCGAGGAGCGGCCCGATGTGGTGGCGATCACGGCGGCCATGCTGCACCCCGTCGGGCTGACGAAATTCGCCGAGCGATTCCCGGACCGGGTCTGGGACGTGGGGATCGCCGAGCAGCACGCGGCGGTCTCCGCGGCCGGGCTCGCCACCGGCGGGCTGCACCCGGTCGTCGCCGTCTACGCCACGTTCCTCAACCGCGCCTTCGACCAGCTGCTGATGGATGTCGCCCTGCACCGGTGCGGTGTCACGTTCGTCCTCGACCGGGCCGGGGTCACCGGGGTCGACGGGGCCTCGCACAACGGCATGTGGGACATGTCGATCCTCCAGTGCGTACCCGGACTGCGCATCGCGGCGCCGCGCGACGCCGGACAGCTGAGGGCGCAGCTGCGCGAGGCGGTGGCCGTGCACGACGCGCCGACCGTGGTGCGGTTCGCCAAGGAGTCCACAGGGCCGGAGATCCCGGCCGTGGGACGTGTGGGCGGGATGGATGTCCTGCGCCACCGGGCCGACGCCGAGGTGCTGCTCGTGTCGGTGGGGGCGCTCGCGCCCGTATGTCTCCAGGCGGCACAGCTGCTGGCCGAGCGCGGTATCGGCTGCACGGTGGTCGATCCCCGATGGGTCAAGCCCGTCGACGAACAGCTCGCCCCGCTGGCCGAACGGCACCGGCTGGTCGCGGTCGTCGAGGACAACAGCCGCAGCGGAGGGGTGGGTTGGGCCGTCGGGCAGTCACTGCGTGACGCGGGGGTGGACGTACCGCTGCGGACCTTCGGTATCCCCGAGGAGTTTCTGGCCCACGCCAAACGGGGTGAGGTGCTGGCCGACATCGGTCTCACCCCGGTGGAGATCGCGGGACGGATCACCGCCGCGCTGGCGCCCAGGAAGACCCCGGCACCCGAGCGGACCTCGGTGCCCAGGAAGACGCCGCCACGCGTGGGTAAGCCGGCGCGCCAGGAGAGCCGGGCGCGCGAGCAGAGCCCGGCAGCCAAGGAGAGCACGGAATGACCGACCCCACGGGCTTCGACCTGTCGCGGCTGCTCGCGGAGCGTGGCGCCGAGCGCTACGAGCTGTACACCAAGCACCTCAACCACCAGCTTCCGCGCATGCTGCACACCATCGGATTCGACCGGTTCTACGAGCGGGCCGAGGGAGCCTACTTCTGGGACGAGGACGGCAACGACTATCTCGACATGCTCGCCGGCTTCGGCGTCATGGGTCTCGGCCGGCACCATCCCGTCGTACGCAAGGCGCTTCACGACGTCCTCGACGCCTCGCTCGCCGATCTCACCCGCTTCGACTGCCAGCCGCTGCCGGGACTGCTCGCCGAGAAGCTGCTCGCCCACTCCCCGCATCTGGACCGGGTGTTCTTCGGCAACAGCGGTACGGAAGCCGTGGAGACGGCGCTGAAGTTCGCCCGGTACGCGACCGGCAGGCCCAGGATCCTCTACTGCTCGCACGCCTTCCACGGGCTCACGACGGGCTCGCTGTCGGTCAACGGCGAGGACGGCTTCCGGGACGGCTTCGCACCGCTGCTGCCCGACACCGCCCTCGCGCTCGGCGATCTCGACGGGCTGGAGAGGGAGCTCAAGCGCGGCGATGTGGCCGCCTTCGTCGTCGAGCCGATCCAGGGCAAGGGCGTCCACGAGACCCCGCCCGGTTTTCTGCGCGCCGCCCAGGACCTGCTGCACAGGCACAAGGCGCTGCTCATCGTCGACGAGGTGCAGACCGGCCTCGGCAGAACCGGGGACTTCTACGCGTACCAGCACGAGGACGGAGTGGAGCCCGATCTCGTCTGTGTGGCCAAGGCGCTCTCCGGCGGCTATGTGCCCGTCGGCGCGACCCTCGGCAAGGACTGGATCTTCAAGAAGGTCTACTCCTCGATGGACCGGGTGCTCGTCCACTCGGCGAGCTTCGGATCCAACGCCCAGGCCATGGCCGCGGGCCTGGCCGTGCTGTCCGTGATGGAGGACGAGAACGTCGTCGCCAACGCACGGATCACCGGGGATCTCCTCAGGTCACGACTGGCCGCCCTGGTCGACCGTTATGAGCTGCTGTACGAGGTACGCGGCCGTGGTCTGATGATCGGGATCGAGTTCGGCCGGCCGAACTCGATCAAGCTGCGCGGTCGCTGGACCATGCTCCAGGCGGCCCGCAAGGGACTCTTCGCGCAGATGGTGGTCGTACCGCTGCTCCAGAAGCACCGGATCCTCACGCAGGTCTCCGGCGACCATCTGGAGGTGATCAAGCTGATCCCGCCGCTCACCATCGGCGAGCGGGAGGTCGAGCGCTTCGTGGACGCCTTCACCGCGGTCATGGACGACGCCCACGGTGGTGGTGGACTGATGTGGGACTTCGGCAGGACCCTGGTGAAGCAGGCCGTCGCCAACCGCTAGGCACTGTCGTGCGGTGGTGCTTTTTGCCTCCGGGGTAAGAAATTTGCCTCGGAGGAAAATTCCTGGCGCAATGGGGGTATGAGCACACCCCCCGCCGGAGAGGCCGCCGAAGGGCTGCCCGACCAGCTGCCCGATGTCGCACCCCGCCTGCGCGAGCTGCGCCGCGGCCGACGGCTCACCCTGGAGACCGCCGCCGGGCGGGCCGGGCTCTCCCCCGCCCATCTCTCCCGGCTGGAGACCGGCCACAGACAGCCGTCGCTCCCGATGCTGCTGAGCCTTGCCCGTATCTACGGTACGACGGTCTCCGAGCTGCTCGGGGAGATGCCGCCGGAGCGTGATCCGATCGTCAGGGCCGGCCGGATGGAACCGGTCGAGGCCGACGGCTGGACCTACCACCAGGCGGGCGGCTCGGGGCGGGCTATGCAGCCGCTGCGGGTCCAGGTCCCTTACGGGGCGCAGGGCGACCTCGTCCGCGTACACCCGGGTGAGGAGTGGCTCTATGTCCTCGAAGGGCGGCTGCGGCTGACCCTCGGGGACGCCGTACACGTACTCGACCCCGGGGACAGCGCGCACTTCGACTCGCTCACCCCGCACCGGATCGCGGCGGCCGGACCCGAGGGGACCGAGCTGCTTTTCGTCCATACCCTGCTGCAGAGCCCCGCCGCCGAGCTGTGCCTCGGTGCCGGGGCCCATCGCCGCTGACCTGCTGAGAGAGGTCTGCCACCATGCCCGAGTCAGAGAACCCCGTGCCCGGCCCGGCCGACACACCGGAAGGCGGGCCCGTACCCGCCGCGTCCGGTCATGTCATGAAGGAGGAGGGGAAGTTCCCGCGCGGACTGGTCATCCGGCTCTTCGCCTATCTGATCGCCGGCCATCTCTTCGCGGCCTTTCTCTATCTGCTCTTCGAGATGGGCGCGCGGGGGTAGGGCGTGTATCGAAAGTAGCGCCGTCCCCGCTCCCGCCGCTGCCCTCGCCCGGGCCTCTGCCTTCGCTCCCGTCGGCGCTCAGCTCTGGTCGAGGAGGCGGGTGCGAAGCCGTTCGCGGGTCTCGGGGGTGAGCCCGAGGCCCTCGGTCAGATAGCGGTCGGTGGTGCCCCAGGTCTTCTCGATGGTCTCGAAGGCCGTCGCGAGGTACTCGGCGCGAGCGTCGAAGAGCGGGCTGAGCAGCTCCATCACCTCCGAGGACATCCCGGTGGGGGAGTTGTCGCTGCGGTGGATCGGGTAGCGGTGGTGCGGTTCGTTCGACTTGAGATAGTCGGCCTCGACCGCCTCGGGCTCCACCCCGACCGCGAGCAGGGTGACCGCGATGGAGAGCCCCGCCCGGTCCTTGCCCGCCGCGCAGTGCATGAGCGCGGGGACGCTGTCCTCGGCGAGGGAGTGCAGGACGCGGCTGTGCTCGGCGGTGCGTTCCGTGATGATCGTGCGGTACGACTCGATCATCCGGGTCGCCGCCCTGCCGTCCGAGAGGAGCGAGCGCAGCTGGTCGAGGTCGCCGTCCCGCACCATCCGCCAGAACTCGGCGCCGTCCGCCGGGTCGGTGAGCGGCAGATTCACATTGCGTACGCCGGGCAGCTCCACATCCGCGCCGTCGAGCTTCAGATCGGCGGCGTTGCGGAAGTCGAAGATCGTGTGCAGGCCGAGGGAGGAGAGGAAGGCGGCATCGGCCGGGGTGGCGTTGGCGAGATGTCCGCTGCGAAAGAGCCTGCCGTGGGCCACCCGCCGGCCGTCCGTGGTCGGCAGTCCGCCCACATCGCGGAAGTTGCGCACGCCTGACAACTCGGGCTCTGTCGACGGGACCTGCGGCAGCTGCTGCGTCACGGCGTGCTCCTCCGTGTCTGCCGTCGGCGCGGCTCGCCGACGATGTCGGCTTCTGACCCTACGACATTTGTTCCTCAGGCAACCTGTGGCAATCGGCCCGGCCCCCGAGGGGTCAGAAGCGCATTATTCGGACACTGCGCGCGAATGAATCGTGGATGAATGCCACTCACCTGCCCATCTGTCCGGAATGGACGATTCCGTATAACCTGCCCCGGTCGCGGGTGAGATGGCCTCCGGTCCGTGAGCAGGATCATATCCGTGACGTTGCGTGGCGGTATCGGGAGGGGGAATTGCTGCTCCGCAAGGTAATTGGAGACCGGAATCCACGCAGGGTGACCGAATATCCCGAGCGATATCCGAAACGGGCGCCACCGCCCGAATACGGCATCTTGTTCCGGCCGTCCGGCTCGCTTACCTTCAGCCTCAATCCGAGCGGATCGCCGAATCCTGCCGCCGCTCGGAATTCGCATCCACCCATCAACGCGTGGCAGGAGCGGGGGACCCAGGTAGTACGCCGATCCGGAAGTTCGGACGGCTCGGGGTGAAGTCGCGCACCACGCGCGGCCGGGCAGCTCCAGCCCGAACCCGACAGCTCACCTCGCAGGCGCCGGAGAGGAATTCGCCATGCCCTCGAAGGGTAAGCACCGCCGTCCCAAGTCCAATTCGATCTCGCGCGGATTCATCGCCGCGGGTACGGGTGGCGCGGCAATCGCGCTTCCGCTCATCGGCGCCACCGGCGCGCACGCCGCGGAGAAGGCGGCCCCCGCCGCCGCTCCGCAGGCCGCCCCCGCCTCGGCGCACCAGGCCAAGAATCTGTCCGGCGCCCAGCAGCGGGCCGAGACGAAGCAGACCGCCACCCAGGCCGCCACCAGGGTCGCGAGGACCTACACCGTGGTGTCCGGCGACTGCCTCTCCACGATCGCCGCCGACCACCATGTCCGTGGCGGCTGGCATCGGCTGTACAAGGACAACCGTGAGGCCGTCGGCGACAACCCGTCGCTGATCCACCCCGGCCTGAAGCTGACCCTCGGCGGGCGGGCCGCGGCGAGCGCGCCGTCCGAGGCTCCGGCGGCGCCCTCCAGCTCCACGGACGACTCCGGCACGCCGGCCGACACCACCTCCTCGGACGACTCCTCCGCTCCCGCGGACGACTCCGCCGGCTCCTCGTCCGACGACACCACGTCCGACGACACCTCGTCCGCCGACTCCTCGTCGAGCGGTTCGACGGAGGAGCCCACCGCCCCCGCTACCGAGGAGGCGCCCCCCGCCGACACCGGGGAGCAGAGCACCGGTTCCGGCTTCTCCGCGCCGGTCGACGGACCGACCTCCACGCCGTACCGCGCCTCCGGCTCCAGCTGGTCCAGCGGCTACCACACCGGTGTCGACTTCTCGGCGTCCTCGGGCACGCCCGTAAAGGCGGTCAGCGACGGTACAGTCGTGACGGCCGGCTGGGGTGGCGCGTACGGCAACCAGATCGTCATCCAGCACAGCGACGGCATGTACTCGCAGTACGGTCACCTGTCGTCCCTTGAGGTCTCCGCGGGCGAGAGCGTCAGCGCGGGTCAGGAGATCGGACTCTCCGGTTCCACCGGCAATTCCACTGGACCGCACCTGCACTTCGAGATCCGCACCGGCCCCGAATACGGCTCGGACGTCGACCCGGTGGCCTACCTCCGGGAGAACGGCGTGAACGTCTGATTCACCGGATCACGTCAACCCAATCCGCTGCCCGGCACTTTCCGTGCCGGGCAGCGGCCGTTTCCACCTATTCCCGCTTGGCCGAAACTTGACCGATGGCATATCTCACCCGGCGTCAACCCCTCCTTACGGTCGCGTAGGTCACATCTGCCGGTGGATGATGTGGTGCTGTGGCAGACGATTCGAGATCAAGAAGAAATGGCGTGATCGGGTCGTACGCGGCGATCGGCGACAGCTTCACGGAGGGGGTGGGAGACCCTGGCCCCGACGGGATGTATGTCGGCTGGGCGGACCGGCTCGCGGTCCTGCTCGCCGACCAACTGCCGGTCTCGGGTGCGACGGCGGACACCGTCCACGGCGATTTCCGGTACGCCAATCTCGCCGTACGCGGCCGGCTCCTCGACCAGATCGTCGACGAACAGATTCCGCGCGCGAAGGAACTCGCCCCGGATCTCGTGACGTTCTGCGCCGGCGGCAATGACATCATCCGGCCCGGCACCGACCCCGACGATGTCGCCGAGCGTTTCGAGCGGGCCGTCGCCGATCTCTCCGGTGCCGTCGGCGCGGTCATGGTGACCACCGGCTTCGATACCCGGGGCGTACCCGTGCTGCGCCATCTGCGCGGCAAGATCGCCACCTACACCGCCCACGTACGGGCCATCGCGGACCGCTACGACTGTCCCGTGCTCGACCTCTGGTCGCTCAAGTCCGTACAGGACAGGCGGGCCTGGGACGGCGACCGGCTGCATCTCTCACCCGAGGGGCACACCCGTGTCGCGCTGCGCGCCGCGCAGGTGCTCGGCCTCGATGTGCCCGCCGACCCGGACCAGCCGTGGCCGCCGCAGCCGCCGCGCGGGACCCTGGAGGTGCGGCGCGACGACATCCACTGGGCGCGCGAGTATCTGGTGCCGTGGATCGGGCGACGGCTGCGCGGCGAATCCTCCGGTGATCACGTCGAGGCGAAGCGTCCGGACCTCTTGCCCCTCAAGCACTGACGCCGAGGGCGGATCCGGCCGGTCCGATCCCCGCCGGGATCCGTTCCAGCACCCCTCCGGCGAAGACGTCGTACAACGGCAGTGTCTCCAGATGCACATAGCCGATATGGCAGTCGCACACCGCCAGCGGGCACGCCCGCGGAACCAGCGCCCGCCGGTAGGACCCGTCGTAGAGATTGCCCAGCTCGGCGCGGACGAAGTGGCAGCGCCGCACCGTACCCTCGCCGTCCACCGAGATCACCGACTCGCCCGTCCGGCAGGGCAGACCGGCCGAGCGGTGCGGGTGCCGGCTGTAGGGGAAGAGCGGATCGAGGGCCGTCCAGCGGTCGGCCTCCTCGTCCGTATAGCCCTGCCCCTCGGCCGCGTTGATCCACAGATACACCCGCTCGGGCAGGTCCGCGCGCAGCCTGCGCGCGAGCTCCAGATGGTCCGGCAGGCCGACGACGCCCACACTGAACCGGATCGAACGGGCCGCCAGCTCATGGGTCTTCGCGAGGAAGCGCTCGTACGGCGTCTGGCCCGGGTGGTACGTGCACCACAGGGCGAGCTTCGCGGGATCGGCGTCCGCCAGCCAGTCGGTGCGGCAGCTGAGATTCGTCTGGATCGCCACCCGGCCGATGTGCGGCAGCAGCGACAGCTCGGTGAGGGCGCGCCGGTACCAGGAACGGACCAGCCCCTCGCCCCAGGGAGTGAACAGCACCGACAGCCTGTCCTCCCGCCGCTCGGACGCCCAGGCGGTGAAGCGCTCCAGGGCGGCCCGGTCGGCGCGCAGTTGGTCGCGGCTGTCGCGGCGCTTGGCGAACGGGCAGTAGGGACAGTCGTAGTCGCAGGAGGCGAGCGGGCCGCGGTAGAGGATCGTCAGGTCCACGGGGGGTCTCACTTCCTCTCGTACGCGGCCATCGAGGCCCGTACGGCGGGGGAGAAGAGCGCGGGACCCAGCGCGTCCGAGTACGCGAGCCCCTCGGGAGAGAGCCGCAGCAGGCCGGTTGGCGCGCTCTCGTCGAGCCAGCCGAGGGCCGCGAACCGGGCCAGCTCGGCGGGGAAGTCCTCGGCGGCGCCCGAGCCGAACCGCTCGCGGTAGTCGCCCTCCACCATCCCCCTGGCCTGGAGGAGGGACTGGAGAAGATGGCGGCGGCGCGCCTCGTCACCGTCGATCCGGCGGCCCACCTCCGCGCGGGAGAAGTCCTCCGTCGCCGTGTACGTGTCGATGATGGCGCGTATCTCGCGCATGTCGACCGCGTAGTCGAAGGAGTAGTGGAGAGCGGAGGTGTACGAGCGGGCCCCGCAGCCCAGACCGATCATTCCGTCGGTCTGGCAGGCGTAGTCGTCGGCGCCGGCGTCCTGGAACGTGATGTCCTGGCGGCGGAACATGCGCATCGACAGCTGTTCGTAGCCGTGCGCGAGCAGGTGGTCCCGGCCCTGCCGGTAGAGCCGCAGCCGCTGGTCGTCCCAGGCCGAGTCACCGCCGGAGCCGAGTCGGCCGAGGCCGGTGAGCGGCCGTACATACAAGGGGTAGAGATACAGCTCCTCGGGCCGCCAGGCGAGCGCGGCGTCCAGGGAGTGGCGCCAGCTCGCGGCCGTCTGGCCGTCGATGCCATAGATGAGATCGATGTTCAGGACGGGGATCCGGGCGTCCCGGATGCTGCCGAGCGCGGCCTCGACCTCGGCGCGGCGCTGTGGGCGTACGGCCGCCTTCGCCTCCGCGTCGACAAAGCTCTGGACGCCGATGCTCAGTCGCGTGGCGCCCCGCTCGGCGAGCACCGCCAGCCGGTCGGCCGTGGCCGTGGCGGGAGAGGTCTCCACGGAGAGCGGGACGGCTCGCAGGTCGGCCCCCATCCGCTTCTCGGCGATGTCGCAGAGCCGGTCCAGCTCGTCGGCGTCCAGATAGGTGGGCGTGCCGCCGCCGAAGGCCGCCGCGGCGAACCGTACGGAGTCCGTCCCCGAGTCCCCCAGCGCGTCGCGGACGGCGGTCGCCTGCCGGTCGAGCGCGTCGAGATAACGCGTCGTCAGTTCGTCGGGGGCGCCGATCCGGGTGAAGAGATTGCAGAAGCCGCAGCGGACCTCGCAGAACGGGATGTGCAGATAGAGGGAGAGCGCGTCCTTGCGTTCACCGGCCCACAGCCCGCGCAGCGCCGGGCGGTCCTCCAGCGGGCGGTAGGCGGTCTTGTGGGGATAGGCGTAGACATAACTCTCGTACGGACGAGGTGCGAGGGTGGTGCTCATCGGGCTGTCCCGCTCTCCAGGAAGAAATGGGCGTACGGCACGGTCCAGACCACCTCGTGGCCCAGACGATGGCCGGTCCAGCCGTCGTCGCCGTAGGCGGTGCCATGGTCGGAACAGATGATCGCGAAGCAGCGCCGGCGGCTGCTCGCGGCGGCGAAGAGCCGGCCGATATGGCGGTCGACATACTCCAGCGCGGCGGCGTGCGTGGCCCGCGAGTCGCCCGCCTCCCGGGTGGCGCCGGGCGAATGGAACCAGTTGGGCTGGTGCAGCGCCGCCACATTGACGAACAGGAACAGCCGCCGCTCGGGCTCCAGACCGGCGACGACCTTCTCCGCCCGCTCGATCTGTGCCTCGAAGGAGGTGGCGGAGGCCACGCCGAACTCCGGCTCCCAGTGGCTCTCCTGGAACATTCCCGGCAGTACGGAGCCGAGCGCGCCGCGCCGGTTGAAGAAGCCGACCCCGCCCACGCACACCGTGCGATAGCCGGCTGCCGCGAGGCCCGAGACCAGATCCGGCGTGTCATAGACGAAGGTACGGTCGGCCGTGGTCTCGCTGCCGCCGAAGCGCGCGGCGAACAGCCGTGGGTGCGGACCCGGCACGGCGGGGGTGGGCAGAAAGCCGGCGAAGATCGCCTGATGCGAGGCGTAGGTGAAACTGCCCGGCGCGTGCCGCTTCTCCCAGCGACCGCCCGGGAGATGCCGGGCGAGATGGGGGATGCGGCCCGCGGCGGCCAGCTCCTCCGCGACATCGAAGCGCAGTGTGTCGAGGGTGACGAGCAGGAGGTCGTCCCGCCCGACGATCTCGTTCATATCAGGTGTCCGCACACCGCTTCCTCGGTCGTCCGGCGCGTCGGGCGCCTCGGCAGGGCGGCGAGCTGCGCCGCGTAGGTGTCCAGGCCCTCGGCGCCGCTGCCCGGCAGCCCCGTGAGACCGGGCAGCAGATCGCCGAAGGCGTTGATCTCGCCGACGGCGTACCGCCGCCAGCTCGGCGCGGGCAGCAGATCGACACCCACGCAGTGGGTCTCGGGGAAGCGGTCGGCCGCCGCCTCACTGAGGGTGAGAGCGGTGGCGAAGCTGCCGCCGGACGCCTTGATCACCTCGCGGGCCGTGTCGAGATCCCCGCGTGTGCCGCCCAGATGGAGATTGGTCATGGGCGAGCGGCTGGTCCGTACGACCACATGCGTCGCGCGGCCCGCGACGACCACCACCCGCAGATCGGCCGACCTGCCGTCCAGGACCGCCTTCGGTATCCACTGCTCGATATGCAGTCCGTCGGGCGCGAGGGTGTCGATGATCGCGGCCACGTCGCGCTCGCCGGTGTAGTCGCGGATCCGCAGGGAGTTGAAGAGGCGGCCCGCGCCGTCCCGTTCGACGGAGGTGAGAGCGCGCACCCGGCCAGGGCCCGCCCGCTCGACGGCCAGGACACCGGAGGCCGACGAGCCGTGGGCGATCTTGACGAACGCGCGCCGGAGCCCGGCCCCGGCCATCAGCGCGCGTACGTCGTCCCAGCCGGACACGGCCGGCCCCGCGGGCCCCGAGGTGGGCGACACGGGAACGCGGATGCCCGCCGCGTCGAGCACGCCATGGCAGAGCCGCTTGTCGAAGAGGACCGCCAACTCCTCCGGGTCGTCGAGCAGATCGGCTCCGGCCGCGGCGGCGGCCCGGCCGAGGCCCCGCGCGAGCGCCGTGAACCGTTCGTACCAGCGGCCCGTGCCCTCCACACGGGTCGGGTCGTCCATGTCGCGCAGCAGCCGGTCCACCTCCGGGTCCTCGCCCGGTGAGTCGATCCGTACCGTCTCACCGGCCGTGAACCGCGCCCGGCCGTCCAGCACATCGCGCCAGGCCACCTCGCGGGCGGGGGACAGCCCGGCGGCCCGCACGGCGTCCTGGAACAGGGACACGCGGCGATTGCCGGGGATCCCGACGACGACCAGGTTCTGTCGGGTCGGATCGGCGCCGCGCGGGGACATGTCGCGCGAGGACATGTCGCTCAGGTCCCGGGTCATCGGTTACTCCGCCACCGCGGTGTAGCGGTGCTCGACGCCGTCCGACTCACGGTCCGCCTCCGCGTTCTCGGAGAGGTCGATCTCGACACCGGCCGCGCCCAGGGTGTCGAGGAGCCGCTTCCGCATCGCCTCGCCGAGATAGTTGTGGTGCAGATCGAGCTTCTTGAGATGGCTGAGCGGCTGGCCGCCGAGAAGAGCCTCCGCGCCCTCGTCGCCGAGCGTGCCCATCGAGAGGTCGAGCGTCTCCAGCCCGGCCACGACCGGGGCGCCCGACAGCGCCACGGCGATCTCGTCCTGTATCTCGCTGTTGCGCAGGGCCAGCGACCGCAGCCGGGGCAGCCGCGAGCCGGCCAGGATCGGTGCCAGATCGGACACTTGAGCGTTCGCGCCGTACCACGACGTACCGAGCCAGAGATCGAGATGCTCCAGCTCGGGGAAGTCGCTCGCCCCGACGGACCGCACCACTTCCGCGTCCAGGCCGCCCGTCTCGATGGTGAGCGAGCGCAGCCGCGCATGCCGGACGGCGGGGAAACGCAGCTCCTGTCCGCCGCGGACCCCGAACTCGCGCAGCTCGGGGAAGGCGTCGAGCAGCGGGGTCACCAGCCCCTGGTTGATCCAGGAGATCTCGCACTCCATGAACGTGATGTCACCGAGGAACAGCGCGCGCAGCGCGGGCAGTCGGTCGCGGGCCGCGACGAGCGCCGAGATCACCTCGTCGGGGCCGGTGTCGTAGACATCGCTCCAGGAACCGACGATCAGCGCACGCACCTCCGTGGTGTCCACGGACTCGGCGAAGCGCGCGAACGCCGCCTCCCACTCCTCCTCGGCCTCGTACGAGTCGACCGAGATGCGCCAGGCCACGGCGGCCGGTTCGGGAAGCTCCGCCTTCGTTTCCGCTGCGGGGAAGTCGAACGCGGGCAGGCCGTGGAACTCCCGCAGATGGTTCGAGATGGCCATGACGAACGCTCCAGACACCTGTGACATGTGATCGGCTGATGTGCAGCAGTTCTACCAGCGGCCACTGACAACTCCCCGTGCCGGGGCCGACTGTCAGACCCTCCCCTTAGCGTCGTTCACAGGTCGGCGCACTCGGCGCCACCGGTCGAGGGGAGAGCCATGTTCCGGCAAGGAGACGTCCTTATCGTGCCCGTCGCGGAGGAGACGGTGCCGTCGCGTCTGGTGGACGCCGAGCACGCTCCCGGTGAGCCGAGGGACGCGCGGGGACGGCTGGTCCTGGCCCTCGGCGAGGTCACCGGCCACGCCCACGCGGTGACCGGACCGGGCAGGCTCGTCCGTGAGCCCGGCGACCAGCTCGGACCGATGTTCCTCCATCTCCCCGAAGGCGGACGGGTGGTGCACGAGGAGCACGCGGCGATACCGCTGCCCAAAGGGTGGTTCCGGGTGGTGCGCCAGCGCGAGTACCTGCCGGGCGCCGTGCGCATGGTCGCGGACTGAGGGCATGCGGTCAGCACGGCCCGGCGGCCGACCTCGCGGGGACAGCGGTACGGAAACGGTGCACAGGCAAGACAGGGGGACAGGCATGACAGGGGGACAGGCATGACAGAGGACGACAAGGACACGGGATGGGGCTTCGGGGATGAGTGACGTGGAGACATGGCGAGCGGTCGCGGCGGCGACGGGCGAGACGGACCGGGCCGCCGCCGAGCGCGGGGTGCGGCTCGCCTACCGCGGCGCGGGCCTCGCGGAGCCGGAGCGGATCATCTGGGCGGGCTCGCCGCTGGCCGGCGCACGGACCGCGCGGTCGCTCGGCGACGCGGGCCGGTCCGTGCGCGACGAGGTGCGTACGCACCCGTGGGCCGAGGAACGGCGCAGGGTGCACGACGCGTTGGGGCCGGCGGGCTGGGCCGAGCACTGGAACACCACCGGCGCGAGGCTCTGGGACACCACCCGGGCGCTCGCCGAGCGGATACGCACCGGAATAGTGGAAGCACTCGCCGACCGGCCCGCCGAGGCGGCCGAGATCCGCGCGGTGCTGCTCGACGCGGTGCTCGGCCAGCACGACGCGGCCTGGCTCGCCGCGTTCGACGGCCGCGGCGCACGCCTCGAAGGGCTCGCGCAGGTGGCGCGGCACGCCGGCTGGTGGTGGCCGTACGAACGCGCCGCGGTGATCTGCGAGCGTCCCGTCGCGCTCCACCGCGACGAGGCGGGCCGACTGGACCGCGGGGACGGCCCCGCGCTCGCCTACTCGGACGGCTTCGCGCTGTACGCGTGGCGCGGGATGCCCGTCCCCGCCGAATTCCTCACCGGCCTGACGTCCTTGACCCCCGAGCGCATCCGTACCGAGGCCAACGCCGAGCTGCGCCGGGTGATGCTGGAGTACTACGGCTACGACCGCTATCTGAACGAGTCGGGAGCGCGGCCCGTCCACCGCGACGAGACCGGTGTGCTGTGGCGGATCGCGCTGGACGGCGACGAGGATGTCGCGATGGTCGAGGTCGTCAACTCCACACCCGAGCCTGACGGTACGTACCGCACCTACTGGCTGCGCGTGCCGCCCTCGGTGTCCACGGCGAAGGCCGGGGTCGCCTGGACGTTCGGGGTGGAGGAGGCGGTGTACGCGCCGGTGCGGCAGACCTGAACCGGCAGCAGGGCAGCCGGATACGCCGGTGTCGGGGCGCCGGGACCCGGGACGGTCAGACAGTGGCCGCCAGCAGTTCGTCCGGTCCGATCAGCGCCTCATTGCCCTCGCCCGTACAGGCGTAGGCACCCGCCACGGCGCCGAGCCGGGCGCACTCCTCCAGGTCGCGTCCGGCCAGCCGCCCGTACAGGAAGCCGCACACGTAAGCGTCACCCGCACCGTTGGAGTCCACCACCGGCGCGGGCGGGACAGTCGCCCTGACCGGGCGCGGCGTACGGCTCCCCTCACGGCTCATCACATACGAGCCGCCCGCGCCCGCCGTCGCCACGACCGCCTCGGCCCGGCCCTCGCGCAGGATCTCCCGCATCACCGAGGCGATCCGCTCGCCTGCCCCGGCGGCGCTGAGGAACACCAGGTCGGAGCGGAGGGCGAAGTCCTTGTGGTAGTCGGCGAGACCGTCCCAGTCGTGCAGATCGGTCGAGACCGGGACGCCCAGCGCCTCGATGTCGTCATAGAGGTACCGGGCGAAGTTGGTGATCGACAGATGGACATGGCGGCTGCGTTCGAGATGGGGCAGATAGAAGTCGCGCGGCATCCGCAGATCGTCCGGGTCCCTGGCGTCGTGGAAGGACATCCGGCGGCCCGTCTTCTCCACGAGATTGACCGCGCGCCGGGTGCCCGCGGGGGAGATCAGCGCCTCGAAGTCCACACCACTGCGGGTGAGCCGCTCCCGGATCCGTTCGCCGGTCCAGTCGTCTCCCAGATAGTCGAGGAACTTGACGTTCAGGCCGAGATTCCGGCAGCCGAGGGCCACATTGCCGCCGGTGTGTCCGGGCCATTCGAGGATCGGTCCCACCGATACCGAATCGGCGAGTGGCACCGGCAGCGAGTCGACCCGGACGACGGTATCCACCCCGCTGCCCCCGACGACCAGCACATCATGATGGAGCTGGTCGGTCCGCTGCTGGGCCACGATCTCCCTTTCCGCCGCCTGAGGCCGGTGTCTGCCGACCTGTGTCTGTCGAGCTGTCCATCTGTCTGTCGGGCCGTCTGTCCGTCTGTCCGTCTGTCCGTCTGTCCGGCTGCGTTTCGGGGCCGGACATCCCGAACGCCGCGCTGTCCAGCCCCAGTTCGCGCGCCGGGGCCGCGTCGGTCCACTCCAGCATGGTGGCGCGCGGCAGTGAACCCTCGTGCGACGTCATCTGAACCGCGAGGCCGTCCAGCATGGCGGTCAGCCGCGAGGCCGCCGACACCGGGTCCGCGCCACCGAGCACGGCGGCGACCTCGGGCATCCGCACGGCGGCCACGCCCCGCGCCTCGATCTGCCCGACGGCGCCGCGCAGCGGATCCTCGCGCCGTTCCGCCACACTCAGCCGCACTGTCGCCACGACGCCACCCTATCGAGACCGACCCGGGCGCCTCACCCGTACCACTCGTACCGCCGTGCGATGACGACTCGGGGGCGTACTTGGGAATCCAGGGGGCAGTGACGACGTTGGACGGGCGTACGTCGGCCCGGGTGGGGCCCCGATCGATTCCGGTCGACTCGACCCGCACCGATGTACGCACCCGGACATAATGGGACGACACCGAACCTCCAGGAGGTGCTGTGACAGGCGCTGGTTCCCCCCTATCGTTGCGCTCCCGGCTGCGCTCGCTGCGACCCGCGGCCTTCGGGGCCGATTCGGCGGGCGAGCGGCTGGAGCGGATCCACCGCTCGCCGAACTTCGCCGACGGGGTGTTCCAGAACCCGGTGGGTGCCAGGACCAGACCGTCCGGCGCCTCAGGGCTGGAGTTCGCGAAGATCTACTTCCAGAAGGAGGCGCGCGCCCGGCGCGCGCCGATCGGCACCATCCCCGTGTACTCCACCACGCTCGCGGACCTCGCCGCGCCTCCCGTCTCGGGCCTCCGCCTCACCTGGATGGGGCATTCGAGTGTTCTCGCCGAGATCGACGGCCGACGCGTGCTCTTCGACCCCGTCTGGGGCGAGCGATGTTCGCCGTTCGCCTTCGCCGGGCCGAAGCGGCTGCACCCCGTGCCCGTGCCGCTCGCCTCCCTCGGTCCCCTCGATGTCGTCGTGATCTCCCACGACCACTACGACCACCTGGATCTCCCCACGATCCGGGCCCTCGCCTCCACGGACACGGTCTTCGCCGTACCGCTCGGTGTCGGCGCCCATCTGGAGCGGTGGGGCGTGGCCGCGTCCCGGCTGCGTGAGCTGGACTGGAACGAGTCCACCGAGGTCGCCGGAATCCGGCTGACCGCCACCCCCGCGCGGCACTTCTGCGGTCGCGGTCTGCGCAACCAGCAGCACACCCTCTGGGCCTCCTGGGTCGTGGAAGGTCCCGAGCACCGCGTCTACCACAGCGGGGACACCGGCTACTTCCCCGGATTCCGGGACATCGGGGCCGAGCACGGACCGTTCGACGCGACCATGATCCAGATCGGTGCGTACAGCGAGTACTGGCCCGATATCCATATGACCCCGGCCGAGGGCATGCGCGCCCATCTCGATCTCCAGGGCGGTCGTCCGTCCGGTGTGATGCTGCCGATCCACTGGGGCACGTTCAACCTCGCCCCGCACCCGTGGGCCGAGCCCGGCGAGGGCACGGTCACCGCCGCCACCGAAGCGGGCGCCGGGATCGCGCTGCCGCGCCCCGGCCAGCCCTTCGAGCCCACCGGGGACGAGGTTCCCGATGCCCCGTGGTGGCGCTCGGTGGCCGCCGTACCGGCCGAGGGCTGGCCCGCCGTGACCGCGCCCGCGGGGGCACCGGCGGCGAAGGCGGCGGCGGGCGACACCGCCGGCAGGGGCGACGGCGGGAAGACGGAGGAGACGGCCGAGAGCGCGTCCTCCGCGTAGGCACACGGGCGAGGGCGGCGTAGGCACACGGAGCGCAGGCGCACGAGGGCGGGGGCGCGGGGGTCGGGGCGCGGGGGCCGGGGGCCGGGGAGGGCCGTCCGCTCCGACCTGTCAGACCTGGACGACGCGTACCCCGCGCTCCTCGAACCGGTGCGCCCACTCCGGTGCGCCGGAGTCCGTGATGAGCGTCCCGATGTCCTCCACCGGACAGATCCGCGCGAACGCTCGGGCCCCCAGCTTGGAGCTGTCCGCCACCACGACCAGCGTCCGCGCCCGCTCGGCGAGCAGCGCGTTGATGCTCGCCTCGTGCTCGCTGTGGGCACCGGCACCCGACTCCGTATCGACGGCGTCGGCGCCGATGAACGCGATGTCGAGGCTGACCTCACCGATGATGTGCCGGGCCAACGGCCCGACCAGCTCGTACGACTGGGGCATCGCGACCCCGCCCGTCGTCACCACCTTGATGTGCGGGCGAACGGCCAGTTCATGGGCGATGTTGAGCGCGTTCGTGACGATCGTGAGCGCGGGCTCCTCGGCCATCCGCTCCTCGGCGGTTCCCCGCAGCTCACCGCGGGTGGCGAGCGCCCTGGCCACCTCCGAGGTGGTCGTCCCGCCGTTCAGCCCGACCACCATGCCGCGTTCGGTCATCGCCGCCGCGGCGCGCGCGATGCGCTCCTTCGCCGCGGCGTGCCGTACCGCCTTGTACCGCAGCGGCAGTTCGTACGCGACGGAGTGTGCCACCGCCCCGCCCCGGGTACGCGTCACCAACTGCTGCTCCGCGAGGTGATCGAGGTCACGGCGGATGGTCGCCACGGACACCCCCAGCTCCGCGGCGACGGCCTCGACCTCCAGTTGATGCCGCTCGGTCAGCAGCTCAAGCAAGGTCGTATGCCGCTCATGGCGATTCACCGTAACCCCCTCGATCCCATGGACTCTTGATCCTATGTGCTCGCGACGCCGACAGGATTGCTTGTTTGTGATGGAAAGAGTCCTCTAGCATGCAGAAACAATCATAGGGCTCGGGACCGTACGGCGCGGAGTCGTACGGCCAGGAGCCGCCAGGAGTCGTACGGCTCAGGGGAGTGGAGACGCACATGACGCATGTGGAGACGGAACTGGCCAGTCAGCCCGACTGCTGGCGCCGGGCGGCGGCCCTGGCCGGGGCCGTGCGCGACAAGCTGCCCGAGCCCGGGGAGCGCACGGCCGTCATCGGCTGTGGCACCTCGCTGTTCATGGCCCGCGCCTACGCCGGACTGCGGGAGGGGGCGGGGCTGGGCGAGACGGACGCGTTCGCCGCCTCCGAGTTCCCCGCCCGCCGCCGCTACGACCGGATCGTGGCGCTGACCCGGTCGGGGACGACCACCGAGGTGCTGTCCCTGCTCGCGGACGTCCGCGGCGCCGCCCGTACGACCGCGATCACCGCGGACCCGGAGACGCCGGTGCGTACAGCCGCCGACGATCTGGTCGCACTGGACTTCGCCGACGAGCGGTCCGTCGTCCAGACACGCTTCGCCACCACCGCGCTCACGCTGCTCCGCGCGCACCTCGGACTGCACCCGGACACGGCGGTCACGGACGCGGAGACGGCCCTCGCGCAGCCACTGCCCGCGGGCGTGACCGACTGCACGCAGTTCACCTTTCTCGGCAGGGGCTGGACGGTGGGGCTCGCGGAGGAGGGCGCGCTCAAGATGCGCGAGGCGGCGCTGGCGTGGACCGAGGCGTATCCGGCGATGGAATACCGCCACGGTCCCATCAGCATCACGACCCAGGGGACGGCGACATGGTCGCTCGGGCCGGCCCCCGAGGGTCTGGAGGAGCAGGTGCGGGCCACCGGCGGGCTGTGGGTGGCGGGGACGCTCGACCCGCTGGCCGAACTGGTACGGATCCAGCGGCTCGCCCTCGCGTTGGCGGACCGGCGCGGTCTCGACCCGGACAACCCGCGCCATCTCAGCCGCTCCGTGATTCTGTCGCCGTCCTCCTGAGCCTCTTTCTGCCCCTTCCGCCCTTTCTGTGCTTTCTGTGATTTCTGTGCTTTCCGCCCGTTCGGAGTTCGGCCCGGTGCCCCGCACCGGGCCGAACGTGTATTTCGCGCTGATGTGCGATGCCTCATACCAGAGCGGGATGCTCTGTGGGGAACTTCGTCAACTGCCCACCGCGAAGGAACGCTTGGCGACTACCGTGTGTGCTCGGTGATCAACGGAGGGCGTACGCGGCATGCGCAAGTCCCGCCGCTGCCGCCGGAACCGGAACATCCGCACGAACGCCGCTTCCTGGGGCCCCACGTACCGAGGACACTGATGTCTCAACTTCGCGCACCTGTCGCGCGGCCGGAGCGCCGCGAAGGCGGGCGGCACGGCAGGCCGGGCTCCCGCTCGTTCTCGCCCCCGGCCAGAGCGGACACGCCGACGCCGCCGGACGCCCGCATACGGCCTCAACTCCTGCGTACCGCGGTCCTTCCCGCGATAGTCGCCGCTCTCTGCGGCGCCGCCGCCGTCGTGCTCATCCTGCGCTCCACCACGACGGAACCGACCACCGCGCTCTGGACGGCCCTGTTCGGTATGGCGCTGCTCGCCTTCGCCGCCATCGCGGCGGCGGCCCTCGGCGCGGAACGTACCGCGAAGTCCTTCCTGGACCGCTGTAACGCGATGCGCCGCTCCAACGCGCGCGGCCAGACCGAGCTGCGGGCGGTCGTCGAGCAGCTTCGACGGGGCGAGCGGGTGCCCGTACGCCCCGCACCGGCCCCGCCCGCCATGCCCGGCGGTGACGAATTCGATCTGCTGGCACAGGAACTGGGCCGCTCCCGGGACGCCGCCGTCGCCGCGGTCGTGCAGGCGTCCCGGCTGTCCAGCAGCGTCGGGGACGAACAGAAGGTGGAGGTCTTCGTCAATCTGGCACGTCGGCTCCAGTCCCTGGTCCACCGGGAGATCCAGCTGCTCGACGAACTGGAGAACGAGGTCGAGGACCCGGAGCTGCTGAAGGGCATCTTCCACGTCGACCATCTGGCGACCCGTATCCGCAGGCACGCCGAGAACCTCGCCGTCCTCGGCGGGGCGATCTCCCGGCGCCAGTGGAGCAGGCCCGTCTCCATGACGGAGGTCCTGCGCTCGGCCATCGCCGAGGTCGAGCAGTACCCGCGGATCAAGCTCGTACCGCCGATCGACGGCACTCTGCGCGGCCATGCCGTGGCCGATGTCATCCATCTGCTGGCCGAACTGGTCGAGAACGCCACGCTCTTCTCCTCCCCGCACACCCAAGTGCTGCTCCGGGCGCAGCATGTGACGGCGGGGCTGGCCATCGAGGTGGAGGACCGGGGCCTCGGGATGCCGTTCAACGAGCAGAAGAAGATGAACGGCCTGCTCACCGACCCCGACCAGGTCAATGTCGCGCATCTGCTCCAGGACGGGCGGATCGGGCTCTTCGTGGTGTCGGCCCTGGCGCGCAGGCATGGCATCGCCGTACGCCTCCAGTCCAATATCTACGGGGGGATCCAGGCCGTACTGGTCCTGCCGCAGGCACTGCTCGGCTCCGACCGGGCGGACGAGCGGAACGGCGAACACCAGACGTACGGGACTCAACCGCAGCCGCAGCCGCAGACGTACGGCGCGCAGCTCCCGTCCCAGCAGCCACCCTCCCAGCAGCCACCGCCCGACGAACCACCGCCCCAGCAGCCACCGCTCCCGCAGCCACCCCTCCCGCAACTACCGCTCCAGTCCCAGCAGCCGTCAGGACCGACGCCATCTCAGGGCGCCCCCGCCCCACTGCCCGTACGTGACACAGGCGCCGACCGTCCCACCCCCGCCGCCGCGCGCCCCGGCGCCGTCCATCCCGACCGGCGCCGCCCGCCCGCCGCACCGGACCCGGCCCGCCCGCGGGTCGAACCTCTCGGCGACGGCACGATCCAGGCCACCGCGAGCCGGCCCCAACTGCCCAGGCGCCGAGGCCAGGAGCACATGGTCCCGCAATTGCGCGAGGGCCCGCCCGTGCCGCCGCCGGTCGAGGAGTCCGTGCTCCACGACCCCGGGCTGATGGCCGCCTTCCAGCGGGGTATCGGCCTCGCCGAGTCCCAGCCCGCCCGTCAGTCCGTCCCCTCGCCGGATCCGTTGACCGATCCGCTGACCGATCCGCTGGTCGACCCATTGACCGACCCGCTGACCGCCCCTCTGTCCGAGCCCCTAGCGGAACCGCCGGAACCGCAGCGCCACGACACCACCCCCAAGGAGTAGATGCACCATGGCGAGCGATGTGCCGACCGGCCATGCCTCCGACCTCGACTGGCTGTTGAGCGGTCTCGTCCAGCGAGTCCCCTACACCCGCAGCGCGGTGCTGCTCTCCTCCGACGGCCTGGTGAGGTCCGTACACGGCCTGGACCCCGACAGCGCCGACCACATGGCGGCACTCGCCTCCGGCCTCTACTCCCTGGGCCGCAGCGCGGGGGTGCGCTTCGGTGACGGCGGAGAGGTCCGCCAGGTCGTCGTGGAACTCGACTCGACCCTCCTCTTCGTCTCCACCGCGGGCTCGGGCACCTGTCTCGCCGTGCTGGCGGGCCGGGAGGCGGACGCCGCCGTCCTCGGCTACGAGATGGCGATGCTGGTCAAGAGCGTACGGCCGTATCTGGTCACCCCGCTCAGGCACGGTGCGGGCTTCTCCCCGAGCGCCGCGGGGCACTGACGGTGCCGCTTCCGACGGACGGGCCGTGGCTCGACGACGCGGCCGGCCGGCTCATCCGCCCGTACGCCGTGAGCGGGGGCCGGACCCGGCCGACGACGGCCCTGGACCTGCTGACGCTGGTGATGTCCACGGGATCGGGACCCCAGACGCATCTCGGGCCGGAGCACGCCCACGCCATGGACCTCTGCCAGGGCCCGACCTCGGTCGCGGAGGTCGCGGCGCATCTACGGCTTCCCGTGACGGTCACCAAGGTGCTGCTCTCCGATCTCGTGGACTGCGGGGCGATCACCGCGCGACCGCCGCACACCTTCGACCACCCCACCGATCGATTCCTGCTGGAGGCAGTCCTCGATGGTCTACGACGACAGCTCTGACGCCCCCACCGCCCCTACCGCCACCACCGTCCCCGTCGTCCCCGAACCCTTTCCCACCGCGCTGAAGGTCCTGGTCGCGGGCGGCTTCGGGGTCGGCAAGACGACATTCGTGGGAGCCGTCAGCGAGATCGCGCCGCTGAGTACGGAGGAGCTGCTGACCCAGGTCAGCGCCGCGACCGACGATCTGACGGGCGTCGAGGCCAAGACATCGACGACGGTCGCCATGGACTTCGGCAGACTGACGCTCGACGAGCGCCATGTGCTGTATCTGTTCGGGACGCCGGGCCAGGAGCGGTTCTGGTTCATGTGGGACGAGTTGTCCCGCGGCGCACTCGGCGCGATCGTACTGGCCGACACCCGGCGGCTGGACCGCTCCTTCTCCGCGGTGGACTTCTTCGAGCAGCGCGGGATCGGATTCGTCGTCGCCGTCAATGAGTTCGACGGCTCGTACCGCTATGAGCCGGAGGAGGTGCGGGCCGCGATCGATCTCAGGCCGGAGGTGCCGATCGTGCTCTGCGACGCGCGCATCGCCAGTTCCGGTATCCAGACGCTGGTCACCCTCGTACAGCATCTGATCACCGCTGTCCCGGCCCCGCCCAGGGCCATCTCGGAGTGACGGAGCTACGCGCATGATGTACGACCCGATCGGCCGTCTGCTGCTCACCCCCGTCGACCGGGAGGCGCCCGACCGTGTGATCCGGCTGCGCGGGCTCGGGCTGGGGGAGCATGTCGAGCCCGCCTTCGACGCCATTGCCCAGCAGCTGGCCCAGCTGACGGGCGCTCCGTACGCGATGGTCAACTTCATCGACGAGGAGCGGCAGTTCTTCGCCGGGCTGCATGCTCCGCCGGGCGCGGGGAGGGAGCGGTTCATGGCCCGTGACCACGGCTACTGCCCCTATGTGGTGGTACGGCACAAGGCGCTGGTCCTGGAGGACGTCAGGGACTTCCCCCGGTTCGCCGGGAACGCGCTGGTCGACGAGACCGGCATCCGCTCCTATCTTGGGGCGCCGCTCATCGACCGTACGGGAATGGCGCTCGGCACCGTCTGTGTGGCCGACACCGAGCCGAGGCGCTGGGGGCGGACCGGTCTGGACACCATCAAGTCCTTCGCCGCCGAGCTGATGGCGCAGATCCACCGCAGGGAGGACGGCCTGATCTGACCTCCGCCTCCCATTCAGATTCTCTGACGATACGTCAGCAAGTCTCCCAGAGAGGGGTGGTGGCGGACGGCGGTCCCGTACTGGCGCGCAGGACGACCTCGCCGCCGACCCGCAGCACCCGCGAGCGCGTGCCACGCGGCTCGCGCAGCGCGAGCGAGATCACGCTCTCCCCCATGGCGGTGAGCGGCAGGGCGACGGTGGTGAGCGGCGGAGTCAACTCCCGTACGAGCGGGATGTCGTCGAAGCCGGCGAGCGACAGGTCCTCCGGGACCCGTACGCCCGCCTCCCGGAAAGCGGCGAGCGCGCCCACCGCCATCACATCCGTCACCGCGAAGACGCAGGTGGGGCGCGGGCGAGCGGGCCCGTCGAGCAGTGCCCTGGCCGCCGAGTAGCCGCCGTCGCGGGTGAACGCCCCCTGTACGACGGACCCGGGGCGTAGGGTGACCCCGGCCTCGCCGAGCCCTTCCCGGAATCCGGCCAGCCGGTCGGAGACGGTGGTGAGTTCGCGCGGCCCGCTGAGCACCCCGAACTCCCGGTGTCCCAGGGCCAGCAGAGCGCGGGCGAGCGCCGCGGCCCCGGCGCGGTTCTCGGGAAGTACGGCGTCGGCGCGCAGACTCCGATGCCGGCTCACCACGGCGACCCGCCCGCCCGCGCGGACGTACGGTGCCACCTCGGCGGCCAACTTCCGCTCCCAGGAAGGGTCCTGGAAGCCCGAACCGATCAGCAGAATGGCCCGTGCGCGCTGGGCGCGGAGCATCGAGACATAGGCGATCTCCCTGGCCGGCTCCCGGAATGTGCTGGCGAGCATGACCAGCACGTCCTGTTCGGCCGCCGCCCGCATCACCCCGCCCGCGATCGCGGCGAAGTACGGGTCGCCCACATCGTGGCAGATGAGCCCCACCGTATTGCTGGAGGCGCTGGCGAGCGCCTGGGCATGGGCGTTGGGAATATAGCCGAGCAGATCGGCCGCCGCCCGCACCCGCCGGCTCAACTCCTCAGTGACTCTTGTCGTGCCGTTCAGCGCTCTGGAGGCCGTCGCCAGGGAGACACCCGCGCGGCGGGCGACGGCGTCCAGCGTCACATGGGCCTGTGCTTCCCGTTCACTCAACTCGACCCCCGGGTCGCGGTGGCGGCGGGGCCCGTGGTGGACCCCGAAACTTCGGGACGACCTATTGACCGTACGGACGGGCAGTCATTAGCGTGGCGATCACCTTATCAGAAAGCGCTTTCTGAAAGCGCTTTTAGGCGAACAGCGCACTTATAACTGCCCGGTTTTCCCGAGGAGTTCACAGTGAGCCAGAGCGTCGCGCCGGCCTCAGCGCCGCCGCCGGAACCCGCACCCGCGCCCGCACAGGACAGCAAGGTGTCCGGGGTCGCCGAACGGAACGGCCCGGGGGTGGGGGAGCGGCTGGCCCGTGCCGTCGAGGCCGGCTGGCGGCCCGTCGCCCTGCTGGCGGGCTGCTTCGTCGTCTGGTGGATCATCGCGGCGACCGAACTGGTCGAGCCGTATCTCGTCCCCTCGCCCGGCGCGACCCTCGATGTGCTCACGGGCAAGGCCGACTACCTCTGGCAGCACACCTGGGTGACCACCTACGAGACGCTGCTCGGCTTTGTGATCGCGGTGGTGGTCGGGGTGCTCGCGGCGGTCGTCATGGTCTACTCCTCGACCGTCGAGAAGACGCTCTACCCCATTCTGCTCTTCGCCCAGGTCGTGCCGAAGATCGCCATCGCGCCGCTGTTCGTGGTCTGGCTCGGCTTCGGTATCACACCGAAGATCCTGATCGCCGTCCTCATCGCCTTCTTCCCCGTGGTGATCTCCATGGTCACCGGCTTGAAGGCGGTCGATCCCGAGATGCTCCAACTCTCCGCCACCATGGGCGCGAAGCCCTGGGGGACCTTCGTCAAGATCCGATTCCCGGCCTCGCTGCCGCATCTCTTCTCCGGTCTGAAGGTCGCAGTGACCCTCGCGGTGACCGGCGCGGTCGTCGGTGAGTTCGTCGGCGCCAACGAGGGGCTCGGCTATGTGATCCTCCAGGCGAACGGCAACCTCGACACCCCGATGCTCTTCGCGGGACTGCTCGTGATGTCACTGATCGGCGTCGTTCTCTTCGTCCTCGTCGAGATCGCCGAGAAGCTGCTACTGCCCTGGCACGCCAGCCGCCGGGACACCAACGTCACCACCTCGTACTGACCGACTCGATCCCGTTCGGGGAAGGGCCAGCCATGCATGCGCGCAGACTCCTGATCGGCCTCGTACCGCTGCTCCTGGTCGCCACGGCCTGTGGCGAGGACGGCTCGGGGACCACCACCAGCGACTCCGGCAAGAAGCTCGACAAGGTGACGCTGACCCTCAACTGGTATCCGTACGGCGAACACGCGCCGTTCTACTACGGCAAGCAGCAGAAGATCTTCGAGAAGCACGGCATCGATCTGACGATCCGGGCGGGCCAGGGCTCGCAGAAGACGGTCCAGGCGACCGCCGCCGGTCAGACCGACTTCGGCTGGGCCGACACCCCCGCCGTACTCAGCGGAGTGGACCAGGGCGTGAAGGTGAAGAGCCTCGGTGTCTTCCTCCAGACCACGCCCTCCTCGGTGCAGTTCTTCGCGAGCGAGAACGTCTCGACCCCCGCCGATCTCAAGGGGAAGACCATCGCTGGCACGGCCGGTGACGCGCTCACCAAGACGTTCCCGATCTTCCTCGAAAAGAACGATCTCAAGGAGTCGGACGTCCGGATCCAGAACACCGACCCCGCGGGCAAGATCGCCGCGGTGATCTCCGGCAAGACGGACGCGCTGCTCGGTTACGCCAGTGACCAGGGCCCGACCATGCAGGACAAGGCCAAGAAGGACGTGTCGTATCTGCGCTTCTCGGAGCACGGACTCAACTTCTACTCCAACGGTCTCATCGCGGGGCCCCAGGTCCTCTCCGGCAGGAGCGAACTGGCCGGACGCATGGTGCGGGCCGTCAGTGAGGCCTGGGCGGCGGCGGAGAAGGCGCCCGAGGCGGCTGTGGCGGAGATGGACGGTGCTTCGGAGCAACTGCCTCCCGAGAACGTCCTGTTGGAGCAGTTCAAGACGACCGTCACACTGCTGCACACCGACGCGACGCGCGGCAAGGCCCCTGGTGTCAACACCGAGGGCGACTGGCAGCAGACCATCGACGTCTTCTCCGAGGCCGGTCTGGTGAAGAGCCCGAAGGCTGTCGCGGAGTACTGGGACAGCGGCACGGCGCTGAAGGGATGACGATGGCCAGGGATACGACGCTCCGGAAGCCGGACCTCACGAAGGGCGGCGCCTCGGCGGGAGAGCGGAGCGCTGCGGGAGGGAGGACGGCGGCCGTCGGCCTTGAGGACGTCGCCGTCCGGTTCCGTACGAAGAAGCGCGATGTCACGGCCCTCCAGGAGGTCTCGCTCGATATCGCGATGGGGGAGTTCGTCGCCATCGTCGGACCCTCGGGGTGCGGCAAGTCGACCCTCCTCAAGCTGGTCGCGGGCCTCCTCAAGGCGTCCTCGGGCGCCGTCAGGCTCCAGGGCGAGCGGGTCGACGGACCGCGGCACGACATCGGCTACGTCTTCCAGCGTGCGGCGCTGCTGGAGTGGCGTACCGCCCGGCGCAATATCCTCCTCCAGGCGGAGATGCGCCGGATGCCCGCGGAACCGGCGCGCCGGCGCGCGGCCGAGCTGATCGAGATGACCGGTCTCAGTGGTTTCGAGGACGCCTATCCGCATGAGTTGTCGGGCGGGATGCAGCAACGGGTCGCCCTGTGCCGGGCGTTGCTGCACGAGCCGCCTGTGCTGCTGATGGACGAGCCGTTCGGCGCGCTCGACGCCCTCACCCGCGAACAGATGAACATGGAGCTGAACCGCATCTGGCGGGAGACGGGCACCACCGTGCTGCTGGTCACCCACTCGATCTCGGAGGCTGTCTATCTGGCCGACCGTGTGGTGGTGATGAGTCCGCGCCCCGGCACGATCACCGAGATCATCGACGTGGGTCTGGAGCCGGAGCGCGACTATACGGAGACGCTCGGCCGGCCCGAGTTCCGGGAGGCGACCGGACATATCCGGGGGCTGCTGGGGGCGGCCTCGGCGCAGGACTGACCGAGGCGGCGGAGCTGACCGCGAGGTGACCTGGGTGACCGAGGTGACCTGGATGACCTGGGCGAACTGGATGACCTGGGCGACCTGGGTGACCGAGGCGGTGTGTCCCGGATCTGGGATACCGTTTCCCGGGTGAGAGAGAGTGATCCCGGGGACGCGGTCGTGGTGATCCGCACATGAGCCCCGACGTGGTGCCGCTGTCCGCCGACGAACTGCTCGACGCCCTGGACGATCTCGCGGAGCTGCTGATCGACACCGTCCTCGGGGGCGCCTCGATCGGGTTTCTCGCGCCCCTCGACCCGGCGACCGCGGCGGCCTGGTGGCGGGAGCGGATCCCGGCCGTCCGGGCGGGACGGCTCTCCATACGGGTCGCCAGGGACGGCGGGCGCATCACGGGGACGGTCGGCGTGGTGTTCGCGGACAAGCCCAACGCCCGCCATCGCGCCGACATCGTGAAACTGATGGTCCATCGCGACGCCCGCGGCAAGGGTCTCGGCCGGGCGCTGCTCAGCGCGGGGGAGCGGGCGGCGGCCGAGTCCGGAGTGACGCTGCTGCTGCTCGACACCGAGACGGGCAGCCCCGCCGAGACGCTGTACCACTCCGCGGGCTGGACCGCGATCGGGGTGGTCCCCGGGCACGCGGCGGACCCGGCAGGGACGCTCCGCCCGACCACCTTCTTCTACAAGGAGCTGCCGGCCGCTTCCGCGAACGGGACCGAGGAACGTCGGGAGGCTCCCGGCCGCCAGTGACGGAGGCCGGGAGCCACTACGGTCGACGTACGCCGTCGCTCAGTACGTTCGGTACGTTCAGTACCGCAGCGCCGACAGATAGCGATAGCTGGTCAGCGCGCTCGCGAACGGATCGGCCGGCGCGTCGTGCTCCACCAGCCACTGCCGTACGCCCCCGCTGCGCGCCGTGTCGAACATCGCCGCGAAGTCCAGGACGCCCGAGCCGACGTCCTCGAAGCCGCCGTTGGCGGCCATGTCCTTCACATGCAGCGCGGGGAACCGCCGACGGTCCGTCACGAACAGCCGACGCGGGTCGTCGCCGCCCTTCGCCGCCCAGTACACGTCCAGCTCGAAGCCCACCAGCTCCGGATCGGTCTCCTTGAGCAGGATTCCGTACAGGCTCTCGCCGTCGACGACGTTGTGATCGCCGTCGTGATTGTGGAAGAGCACCTTGAGCCCGGACTCCCTGGCGATCCGCCCGGCGGCGTTGAACTGCCGTGCCGCCTCCCGGTATCCGGCCGGGGAGTGCATTCCCGCGGGCAGGCTCGGCACGACCACCCAGGAGCCGCCCAGCGTACGGACGTCCTCGATCGCCTGCGGCAGACCGCTGCCGGTGACCGTGGTGTAGGCGACATGTTCCAGGACCGCCTTGAGCCGGGTGGCGTCCAGCATCCGCCGGATCTCGGCGGCGCTGTGACCGTGTCGGCCGCTGACACCGACCGTCGCGTATCCGATCTCCGCCAGGCGCTCCAGCGTCCCGCGGAAATCCGTCGCGAGCGGGGTGCGCATCGTATAGAGGTGCATACCGATCCCGGACGGCGGGATGCGCCGCCGCCGGCGACCGCTGTCGGTGTGGGGGGCGGTGTGGTGGGTGGCCGCCGCCGCGGGGGTGCTCATGCCCAGCGCCGCCAGGCCGACGGCCGCGCCCGCCGTGCCGAGGAACGCTCTTCGGGTGCCGTTCATCGTCGTTCTCTCTCCTCTCAACGTACCTGGATCGGGACCGCGCCGGTCGTTGTGTCGCCCTTGTCGTCGGTGACGGTCAGATGCGCCGTGTACGCGCCCGGCCGTGTGTAGGTGTGGGCCGCGCTCGGCCCTTCCGTACCCGTGACCTTGGTGTTGTCACCGAAGTCCCAGTGGTACGAGGCGATGGTGCGCCCGGCCGCCGGCTTCACGGTGCTGGTGAGCTGGACGGCCAACGGTGTGTTTCCCTCGGCGGGTGTCGCCTTGAGTGACACCTTCGTGGCCGGTTTCTTCTCCACCCCGGGGCCGTTGAAGTGCAGCCAGTCGACCGCGAACAGATCCGGTTTCTCCGCCGACCAGTCCGGGTTGGTGAAGACGGCGTACAGCTTCACCGAGCCGCCGGGGTTCTTCAGCTTGACCGTGGGGGAGACCAGATTGCCGAAGCCGCCGGTGTTGGGGATGGTCACCTTCCCCAGCAGCGGTCCGGTCGGTGAGCCGTCGCGGAACTCGATGTCACCGCCGAGACCGCCCGACGAGGCGCCGACCGTCACCGACTGGATGCCCTTGAGATTCACCGGGTCGAAGGAGATCCAGTCACCGTCCTCGATCTCGGTCACCCGCTTGCCGCCCGAGGAGTCGGCGCGGTCGGCGATCACCGTGCCCTCGTGCGCGCCTCCGGTCGCGGTACGGTGCTCCGCCTCCCGGAAGGTCGTACGGAGCGTCAGCGATGTCGAGCCCGTCAGCGCGGGTACGCCCTCGGCGCCCTTGTCCTCGTACTGCGCGGTGATGCCGTAGTACAGGTTCTGCCCGGGGCCATGGCTGTCCCCGGCGTCGGTGACGATCTCCCCTGTGCAACCGGTGTAGTTGTCCAGCGGATGCAGATGGCTGTCATGGCCTAGCTGGGACTGTACGACCACCCGCGAGCAGTCGATCCGGCCGCCGGGCCCCGTCTTTCCGTCCTCCCGGTCCGTCACCTTCACGGTGAACGGGATGGTGTCGCCGAAGCTGAACATCCCGCCGTTCGGGGGCTGTTGGATGGTGACGACCGGTCTGGTGTTGCCGACGGTGATCTCCTGGACGGAGAGTGCGGTGAGCCCGTCGGGCCCGGTGACGGTCAGGCGCGCGGTGAACCGGCCCTTGTCCTGGTAGACATGGGACGGATTCGGCTCGGTGGAGTCGGTGGTCCCGTCGCCGTCGAAGTCCCACGCGTAGGTCACCGGCTTGCCGCCCGGCAGCCCAGAACCCTCGCTGGAGAAGGTCACCTTCAACGGTCCGGGGCCGCTGTCCGGGGTCGCCGTGGCCTTGGCGTCGGGCAGTCGGCCGTCGGCGACATAGTCGATACGGTAGATGCCCGAGCCCTCGTTGCTGCCGCCCCGGCCCGTACCGCTGCCGAGCCCGAAGTCGATGACGTACAGCGCTCCGTCGGGTCCGAAGTCGGCGTCGAAGGGCTGGTTCCACTTCAGATCGCCGAAGACGCCGTTGATGGAGTGGAGATCACCCGCCTTCACCGGATCGAAGCGCGGGTCGGTGAAGGTCTGGTCCTCCCGCTGGAACGAGAAGGCCTTGAACCAGGTCCTGGTCAGCTCATAGTTGAGCCATTTGCCCTCGAAGTACTCCGGGAACTTCGACGGATAGGTGTTCGCGGGGTCGTAGTCGTAGACGGGACCGCTCATCGGTCCGCCGCCGCCTGTGCCGAGTTCGGGGAATTCGGAGGAGGCGGAGTACGCGTACCAGACCGTCGCCGGCTTGGCCGCGGGCAGCTCCCGCAGACCGGTGTTGTTCGGCGAGTCGTTGACCAGCTTGGCGCAGTCGAACTTCGCCCCCGAGGTTCCGGTCGCGAAGTCGTAGTCGTTGAACGGGGTGTTGTTGCCGGTGCAGTACGGCCAGCCGTAATTCCCCGCCTCGGTGATCCTGTTGTACTCGACCGTGCCCTCGGGTCCCCGGTCGGCCACGGCCTCCCGCGCGTCCGGCCCGTAGTCCCCCATCAGCACGGCCCCGCTCAGCGGGTCGGTGGTGATACGGAACGGATTGCGCATGCCCATCGCGTAGACCTCGGGACGGGTCTTCTCCGTACCCGGGGCGAAGAGATTCCCCTCCGGGATCGAGTAGGTGCCGTCGTCCTCCGGGGTGATCCGCAGGATCTTGCCGCGCAGATCGTTCGTGTTCCCGGACGTGCCCTGGGCGTCCCAGGCGCGGCGGCCCTCGCGCTCATCGATCGGGGAGAAGCCGTCGGAGGCGAACGGATCGGTGTTGTCGCCGGTCGCGACATACAGATCGCCGTTCTTGTCGAAGGCGATCGAACCGGCCATATGGGAATTGGCCCGACCCTCACCGCGTAGCGTCGGAACGGTCAACAGCCGTTTCTCGGAGGCGGGATCGATGGTGTTCCCGGTGACCGTGAAGCGCGACAGATTGAGCCGTTTCTCGGTCTTGTCGGAGTGGAGCAGATAGAGCCAGTTGTTCGCCGCGAAATCCGGGTCGAGCGCCAGCCCGAGAAGCCCGTCGGACTGGCTCGTCATCTCCGGGGTGTAGGCGAAGTCCAGCGCGGTCGAGACCTGGAGCGTGGTCTGGTCGATCACCTTCAGCTTGCCGGTGCGCTGGATGAAGAAGACCCTGCGGTCCGGGGCGACGGCCAGCTCGAAGGGGTCGGCGAGATCGCTGGTGGCCAGCGCGGTGCGCTGGAAGGCGCCCGTCTTGGTGGCGGTGCAGTCGCCGGGCTTGTTGCCCGCGGCCCACTGGATCCCGCCCAGCAGATGCTTGCGGAACGCGTCCTCCTCGAAGGTGGACGAACTGTGTCCGCCGGCGGTGTACCAGGAGCGTCCGCCGTCGTAGTTCTGGCACCACGACCACGGCTGGTCGACGCCCTCGTCCAGCCCTTCGACGCCGTCGTTCACCTTGACCTGGGCGAGCGTGTGCACCTTGCCGGTCGGGTTGGTGCGCCAGTTGTACCACTCCTCCGTGTGTTCCCAGAGCTGAGGAAGGCCCTGGGTGGAGGGGTGGGTCTGGTCCAGCATCTTCACCCGGCCGGTCTGGATGGCGGGGTGCTTGTCGAAGATCGCGCCGACCAGCCCCTCGTACCAGTCCCAGTCGCGCTCACTGGCGGACGCGGAGTGCAGACCGACCCAGCCGCCGCCCGCTCGCACGAAGCCCTGGAGGGCGGAGCGCTGGTCGGCGTCGAGCAGATCGCCGCTCTCCGGGGTGGAGTTGGTGTTGTTGAAGACGATCGCCTGGAAGCGGGCGAGATTGTCCGTGGTGAAGGCCGCGGCGTCGTCGGTGGCCTCCACCTCGAACCCGTTCTCGCTGCCGAGCTGCTCGATCGTCCTGATGCCGGTCGGGATCGAGTCATGCACGGAGTTGGTGGTCTTGGAGAAGACCAGAACGCGGAACGGAGCCGCGTCGGCGCGGGGTGGCGCGGCCATCCCGAGGCCGAGGACGAGCGCCAGTAGCGCGCCGATGACAAGGAAGGGAGAGAAGGGGGAGTGGAACAGGGACGGTGATGGGGATGGGGATGGGGACGGGGGTCTGACGGATGACGTTCTCATGGGCGCTCCCGGTGCTGGTGAGCCGAGCTGCGGGTTAGAAAGCGCTTTCTGGAGTACGTCGCACAGCGTAGGTTCACCTGTTACAGGGGGTCAATGGGTCGGAAGGGCCCTCTGTGATACGGGAGTTGGTGCCGGTCCTCGCGCATTCCGGTCTTCGCGCATCCGGTCCTCGCGTATTCCGGTCTTCGCGCATCCCGGTTCCCGCGCATTCCGTCCGGGCATACGGCCGACCCGCCTCGGCGATCGCCCGGGCGGGTCGGTGGTGCGTGGGTTCCGTAGATCCTGACGCGGGTGTCGTCAGGCCGCGTCCAGCTCCGCCACCTCGGCGGCAGTCAGTACGAGGTCGGCCGCCCCGACCGAGTCGGTGATGGTCTCCGGACGGCTGGAGCCCGGGATCGGCAGCACCGTGGGCGACTTGGCCAGCATCCAGGCCAGGCACACCCGCTGGGGGCTCACGCCGTGAGCCTCCGCGATCCGGGCGAACGGCGCGTGCGAGGAGCCGAGTTCACCCGCGTTCTTGATTCCGCCGAACGGACTCCACGGCAGGAACGCGATGCCCAGTTCCGCGCAGAGTTCGAGCTCGGGCTCGCTGGAGCGGAAGGCGGGTGAGAACTGGTTCTGCACCGAGGCCAGCCGGCCGCCGAGAACCTCATTGGCCGACCGGATCTGATCCGGGTCGGCGTTGGAGATACCGGCCTGCACGATCTTGCCCTCATCGAGCAGATCACGCAGCGCGCCGACGGACTCCTCGTAGGGAACCTTCGGGTCGGGACGGTGGAACTGGTAGAGCCCGATCGCCTCCACACCGAGCCGGCCGAGCGACGCCTCACAGGCGCGCTTGAGGTGCTCGGGGGAGCCGTCCAGCGTCCAGGAGCCGTCGCCGGGACGCAGATGGCCGCCCTTGGTCGCCACCAGTACGTCGGCCCCCCGGCTGTGGGAGGCCAGTGCCTTGGCGATCAGGGACTCGTTGTGGCCGACGTCGTCGGCGTCCCGGTGGTAGGCGTCCGCCGTGTCGATCAGTGTCACCCCGGCGTCCAGTGCCGCGTGGATGGTGGCGATGGAGCGGGCCTCGTCGGGCCGTCCCTCGATCGACATCGGCATACCGCCCAGACCGATCGCACTGACCTCGACGGTTCCGATGCGGCGAGTCTTCATGGTGGGGAACACCCTTCCTGCTGCGATGCCCGCCGGTTCCGGCGGACTCTCTCCAGCTTTGCCCTCGACCCGTGAGACGTCCAATAGAAGAAACCGAACGCATTGAGTGATGGGGCTTCTCAATCGAGCCTGCCCGCCGTGCCGCCCCGTGCGATTAGGCTCGTATGCCGTGGAACTCCGACATCTCGAATACTTCGTCGCCGTCGCGGAAGAGCGCCACTTCACCCGCGCCGCCCAGCGGCTGATGGTCTCGCAGTCGGGATTGTCGGCCTCCGTCCGGGCCCTGGAACGTGAGCTGGGCGCCCGGCTCTTCGTGCGCTCCACCCGCAGGGTCGAGCTGACCGGCGCCGGCGAGGCCCTGCTCGTGGAGGCGGCACGCGCGCTGGCGAGCGTACGGGCGGGCCGTGAGGCGGTCGCGGCGGTGCAGGGGCTGCTGCGCGGCACCCTCTCCGTAGGCACCGAACAGTGCGTCACGGGCGTACATGTCCCGGGCCTGCTCGCCCGCTTCCGGTCGGAGCACCCCGAGGTCGAGGTGCGGCTGCGGCAGGCGGGCTCGGCCTCGCTCGTGGAGGACGTCGCGGACGGACGGCTCGACCTGGCCTTCGTCGCCGTGTCCGGGGCCGTGCCCGAGGGGGTACGACTGGTGCCCCTGGCCAGCGAGCCGATGGTGCTGCTCTGCCACCCCGATCATCCGCTGGCCGGGTCGGAGAAGGCCGAATGGGCCGAGCTGGGCAACGAGGTCTTTGTCGACTTCCACGAGGACTGGGGTGCTCGCGGCCTCACCGACCGGGCCTTCGCCGCCGCCCGCATCGAGCGGCGGGTCGCCCTGGAGGTCAATGACGTGCACAGTCTGATCGAGCTGGTCGGGCACGGTCTGGGCATCGCGGTGGTGCCTCGCCCCATCGCGCGCAAGGAGCAGGCCGCGGCGCTGCGGACCATACCGCTGGCCGGTGCGGAAGATCACCTCTGGGAAGTCTCGGCGGCCGTTCCCGAGAACCAGCGCACGGGCCCGGCCGCCCGGGAGGTGCTGTCGTATCTGACCCGCGCCGGGGCGTGCACCGCCGCCGGACCCGGCACCCCCTGACCTGGACGGGTCGTCTGACCTGGATGCGTCGTCCCGGACAGAACCGGACAGCAGACGCCCGCACGGCTCAGGGCCGCTCCAGCCACCCCCGGATGAACGCGGCCTGCCCGACATGCTGAAGATCGTCGGAGATGACGCTGACCAGCCGTACGCCGAGAGTGACGGCCGGGGTCCACGCGTCGTCGACGACCCGGCCGAGGTCCGCGTCCTTGAGCGTGCCGAGGAACTTCGCCGTCCGCTCGTGCACGGCATCGTGGTACTCGACGAGCAGTTCCCCGGAGATCCCGCCGAGCGAGGCCACGTCCTTGGCGGAGTGACCGTATCCGGTGGAGCGGCGCGAGAAAGGCAGCTCGAACCTCTCCGACCACTCCTGCGCGATCCACACCTCCTGCGTACCGGCCGCGTCGGCGATGTGATCGTCCTGGATCCGGGTGAGATGCCAGATCAGCCAGGCGATCGAATTCGCCCCGTCGTCCAGCCGTACCGCCAGCTCATCCGGGGAGAGGCCGTCCACCGCCTCATGGACCTCCTCGCGGATACGGCCGAAGGCGTCGATGAGCAGATCACCGCTCGCGGTCATGGCAGGCTCCACTTCTGTACGTCTTCCGCGCTCCGTACATCTTCCGCGGGGCCTTCGACGCGGGTGTGTCTCCGCATCGAGGGCCCCGGTCCCCTCCAGGTTCCCTCGTGCGGCCCGACGACGCGCTCCGGGGAGCCCGCCCCCGAGAGGACCGCTTGGGAAAACCCCGAGAGGTTCGCTTGGGAACGCCTCACCTACCAACCCTCACCCACGAACCGTCTCACCGAGGAACCCTTTCGGACCCCTCACGTAAGCGTCAGGAACCCCGAGATCCGCTCCCGCAGGGACGCGGCGTCGAGACCCTGCCCCGCCACATGCTCTTCCAGCTGTCCGTAACGGCGCAGCTCGCGCCGGGCCACACCGAGCCCGAGCACCCGGTGCGGGGTCTCGGACAGCGCGTCGTTGGCCGCGGCCGTCGAGGTGCCGACGAGATACGGCTCGACGACCACGACATCCGCCGTGTCCCCGCCCGCGACGGCCCGGCGCAGCGCCGCTCCGTCGAAGGGCCGCACGGTCGTCGCGTACAGCACCGTCGTATCCAGCCCCTCCGTGGCCGCCAGTACGTTGTCCAGCATCGGCCCGACGGCAACCACCACGCCGGCGCGCCCCTCGCGCACGGTGCTGAATCCACCGCTGGTCACCGGCCGTGCCCGCTCGTTGCTCTGCAGGGACAGCCGGACGTAATCCCGTCCGTCCCCGGCGGCGGCGCGCCGCAGCAGGGCCTCGGCCTCGTCGGGATGGCCGGGTACGTGCACCGCCCAGCCGTCGAGCGTGTCCATCAGCGCGACATCGCCGGGCGCCATATGGGTGAAGCCACCGGCGGGCCAGTCGTACGAGGCCCCCGCGCTGACAAGTACGCCGCTCACGCCCTGATGCCCGAAGTCGAGCTTGACCTGCTCGAAGGGCCGCTCGACCAGGAAGCTGGCGAAGGTGTGCACGATCGGCCGCAGCCCGGCGAGCGCAAGTCCGCCGCCCACCCCGACCAGCAGCTGTTCACGGATCCCGACATTGATCACGCGATCGGGATGGCGTCGCTGCGCGGCGTCGAAGCCGTCCTGGCTGATCTCGGCGAGGACGACGGCGAGCCGTGGGTCGTCGTCCAGCAGCCGGGAGGTGGTGGAGATGAAGCGGTCGCGCATGGTGTCCATGGGAAAAACCCCTCTTGATGGGTGCGTCGGCGGGTGCCGGCGGCCGGAGCCCGCGGGTGGTTTCGGCGCTCGTACGTGGCGGTGGCGCGGCGGAGGCGGTCAGGACTTGGCTTCGACACGGGCCACGACCGCCCGGGGCCGGCCGGGGTGCGGCGCGGTGAAGGCCGCGTACAGCGCCTCGTGGTCCCGGCCGTCGACGGTCTCGGCCGACCAGCCGGCCGCCTCGAACCGCGACGCGATGCCGCCCGGCCAGCCGTAGGTCGCGGACGCGTTGTCGATCACCAGTGCGTGGAGCTGATCGAGTCCCGCCGGACCCGCGTACGCGAGCGCCTCGTGATTGCTGCCCTCGTCCAGCTCCGCGTCGCCGATCAGCACCCATACCCGCGGATCGGTGAGCCCCTGGGCCCGGAGCCCGAGCACACTGCCCACGGCGAGCGGCAGCCCGTGCCCGAGCGAACCGCTGCCGATCTCGACGCCCGGGATCAGCGTCCGGTCGGGGTGATGCCCGAGCGGCGAGTCGTACGAGCCGAAGCCGGGCAGCGTCTCCTCGGCGAGGAAGCCCTTGGCGGCGAGGACCGCGTAGTACGCCATCGGCCCGTGCCCCTTCGAGAGCAGGAACCGATCCCGCTCCGGCGCGTCGACGGTCCCGGGCGACACACGCAGGACCCGGTCGTACAGCACCCACAGGGCGTCCAGCGTGGAGGTCGCCGCCGGCCCGTGCTTCTCGTCCCCCGTCATGAGGGCCAGCAGCCGGTCCAGATCCTCGTATCCCGCTGCGGAGGTCATCTCTGTCGTCGTCATGCGATCCACGGTGCAACTTCAACCACGCTTGAGGTCAAGCCCGATCTGCCCGGGAAGCGACGCCCGGAAAGCGATTCGTGACCACAGGTCCGAGTGCGGTATTGTTCTCATGCGCGTTCGGACCGGGGAAACCCCAGGTCAGACGGGCATCGGGACGTGGCGCAGCTTGGTAGCGCACTTGACTGGGGGTCAAGGGGTCGCAGGTTCAAATCCTGTCGTCCCGACTTGTGTTTTCGCAGGTCGTAGGCGGTATCGGAGAAATCCGGTACCGCCTTTCCGTGTCTCTTGGGGACCGGTTGGGGACCAGCCGGTCTAGCGGCGGTGTCCGGGGGCGCGCTGGACGGCGAGGCCATCGGCGCGCGGCGCGTCGAGGTGCGGTCCTTGCGGGAGTGGGCAGAGGGCGCGGAGCGGGAACAGACCGCACGGGAAGCGCAGGCACGGGCCCAGGAACGGAACCGTATCGCCCGGGAGACGCACGATGTGCTCGCGCACCGGATCTCCCTGGTCGCCATGCAGGCCGGGGTACTGGACCACCGCGGCGACCTGCCCGCCGAGCAGAACCATAGGCTGATCCGTGGCATCGCCGACGGCTCCCACCAGGCGCTGGAAGAACTACGAGACGTCCTCGGTGTGCTCCGCGCCGCCCCGGGCCGCCCGGAACCGCCCCAGCCCTCCCTCGACCGCATCCCGGAGCCGGTGGCCGACGCCCGTACTTCCGGACTGGAGGTCACGCTCACCAACACGGTGACGGGAGAACCGTCCGAGGTCGTGGGACGAACCTGCTACCGGGTCATCCAGGAAGGACTGACCAACGCCGCCAAACACGCCCCAGGCGCCCCCGTACACATCACCGTCGAAGGAACAGTCGGCGACGAGATGCACGTACTCGTCCACAACACCCCGGTCACCACGACGACCACTCAACCGCCGGCATCTGGATTCGGCCTGCTCGGCCTCGCCGAACGCATCACCCTCGCCGGCGGAAAGCTCAGCCATCACCCGACACCCGACGGGGACGCCGCGATCACCATGGTGGACGAGCAGCGACCGGACGTCCGTCCTGATGGACATCCGGATGCCCGGCCGTGACGGCCTCAGCGCGACCCGGGAACTCCTCACCCGGCCGACGCCGCTGTCCCCGGCGGTCACGGCACGAGTGATCGCCGCGGCCACCGGGCCGCAGTCCTCCGAGGCCCGCCGCCCGTCCCGGAAGCCGCGCGGCAACAGCTGTCCGCGCTGTCCGAACGAGAACTCGACACGGCCCGGGTCATCGCGGACGGTCTTGGCAACCCGGAGATCGCGGAGCGGCTGCACATCGGCATCGCGACCGTCAAGGCGCACACAGGCAACCTGTTCGCCAAGCTGGCGGTCGAAAACCGGGTACAGATCGCACTTCTGGTTCGCGACGCACAGGAATGACCGGCCACCCAGCACCCGGACGCCCCCACGTCTTTCCATCCGTTCACCTTGGATGATGCCGTACGGATGCACGGGGCGGTGACGCGAAGGCGGCGGCAGAACCCGCCGACCGGACCGGCGCCGCGCCCTTGCCGACGCCCCGACAGGCGGTTCGCGGGTCGGGCCGTACCGCGCCATGCCGAGTCGCGTGGCGGCAGCCGCCGTGTGATCCGGTCGAACAGCTCCTTCAGCGGTGCGCCGACGCCCCGGCCGAACTCCGTGAACCCGTAGGTGACTTGGGTCGGTGCCGTCGGCTGGACCTCGTGACCGGGGCCACCAGGAACGTGGGGCTTCCGCTGACGGGGGCGCTGGTCGAGGCGGGGCAGCAGGGGGCTCCGCCGGATCGTCCTGCTGTCTTCGCAGGGCGTGGCGACCAGGCCGTTCGGCCCGACACGGATCGCGTTGCGTGCGGTGGAGGACGCCCTGCGGGAGTCCGGTGCGGAGTGGGCCGTCCTACGGCCGGGCGGCTTCGCCCCCAACATCCTGTGGTGGGCCGAGTCCATTCGCGCGCGGCGGGTCGTCGCAGCGCCCTTCGGTGACGTCGGGGTGCCGGTCATTGACCCGGCGGACATCGCCGAGGTCGCGTCGGGCTGCTTGTTGGACGACCGGCACACCGGCACGGTGCAGCTGAGGTGCGGGGACCAATCGGCTACGCCGGCGCAGCGGAGCTGCCCCCGCGGCCGCCGACCAGTGCGGCGAAGCCGTCGAGATGGCGTTTCAGTCCGTACTCGAACAGGACGTCCAAGTCGGGTGCCGTGTCGTCGGAGATGGCTGCCAGGAGGGGAAATCTTCCGCCGGCGAGGAGCTCCCGGCGGTGGGACCGCTGAGTTTCGGACCAGCGATTCAATGTCATACCGGTGTTCCTCTCGGCCTGGGCCTCGTCGGCCTTGGACAGTCCGATGGTTACGACGAGCGCATGCAGGGTGAGCGCTTCTTGAAGTCGGACGTCCATGGGGAGATCGAGTCCGTCGAGGGCCCGCAGCGTCCATTCCGTGTGAGCCATCATGTTGGGGACCAGGACGGGGCGAGTGAACGAGACGACGTGAGGCAGCCACAGGTGCCGCCGACACAGCCGCCATTGCTGACGGGCGACGAGTTCGAGTTTGGCACGCCACCCCTTCGGACCCTCTTCAGGCAAGCTGAGATCGCCGAACACGAGGTCGGCCATCTGCATCAGCAGTTCCTCCTTGCCTGTGACGTGGCGATACAGGGACATCGGCCCGAGGTCGAGCGTGGCCGCGAGCCGGCGCATCGTCAGCGCCTGAAGCCCATCGGCATCGGCAAGTTCGATGGCGGACCTGAGGATGCGCAGCCGTAGCAACTCCTGGTCGGGCGTCTCGGCTCCCCGTGCGGTCGGAGTGGCGCCGTGAGCCGAGGGTGCCCGTTGACGGCCGGCCTGTGGGCTGACCACCGTGCCGGAACCGACATTCGCCTCGACGAGTCCCTCGTCACGCAGGGTGGCTGTCACCTTGGTCGCGGTCGCGATCGCGACACCCCACCGCTGCGCGATGGCCCGGATGGACGGCACTCGGTCACCGGGACGGAGATCACCGCTGACGATCCGGGAGCGGATCTCCGCGGCGATCACGCGGTAGGGCGGTTCGGTGTCCTGCGCTGACGGCACGTGATCCTCCGTTGACTTGGGCCCGCATCCAGGATGTCAGAGCATATTGAACTAGTTCACTTGGGTCGCCGCACTAGTTCACTATGGTCTATCAGCCCGTTCTTTTCGGAAGGCTGGGCCAATACGTTGTACGCAGAGCTGGTGCGTGTAACAGCGTATTGAAGGTCGAAGGAGATGGACGTATGGAGAATCGGGACATCCTCGTGTCAGGGGGTGGCATCGCCGGGACGGCCCTGGCGTACTGGCTAAGCCGGTACGGGTTCCGGCCGACCGTGGTGGAACGTGCCCCTGCCCCTCGCACGGGTGGCCACGTGGTCGACATCCGCGGCACCGCGCGACAGGTGATCGAACGCATGGGTCTCGTTGCGCAGGTCCAAAGCGCCGGGATCGGTGCCCGCGGCATGGCCTTCATCAATGAGAAGGGCAAGCCGGTGGCGAGGCTGGGCACCGACGTATTCGGGCCGTCCGGCGGACCCGTTGCCGAGTGGGCGCTTCTTCGCACCGACTTGGCCCGGATCCTCTACGACACCATCCGCGATGACGTCGAGTATGTCTTCGGCAATGCGATCACCAACGTGCAGCAGGACGAGCACGGCGTCACTGTCGCGTTCGAGAAGGGCGAGTCCAGACGGTTCGATCTGCTCGTGGGGGCGGATGGCGTGCATTCCGCCGTGCGTCGGCTGACGTTCGGCCCTGAGGACCGCCACGTACGTGACCTCGACTCCTTCATCGCTCTCTTCTCCCTCGCCACGGATGTCGACCTTGACGGCTGGCAGTTGATGTACACCATGCCCGGTAGCGTCGGCCGGCCCGGCAGAACAGCGGGTCTGCGCCCGTTGGCCGAACCGGGCAGGGCGCTCGCGGGGTTCTTCTTCCGCGCCCCCGGGATCGCGTTCGACCGGCGTGACGTTGCCGCGCAGAAGCGAATCGTCGCTCGCCATTTCAAGGACGCCGGGTGGGAAGTTCCGGGTTTCTTGTCGAAGATCTGGGACGCGCCCGACTTCTACTTCGACCGGGTTGAGCAAGTGCACGTCGACACCTGGTCGATCGACCGCACCGTGCTGGTCGGGGACTCCGCTTTCTGCGCTTCTCCCATGTCCGGGATCGGCACCAGCCTCGCCCTGGTCGGCGCCTACGTCCTTGCCGGCGAACTCTTCAAAGCCGGGGGCGATCACCATGTGGCCCACGTTGCGTACGAATCGGGGATGCGCGAGTTCGTCGACCGCGCCCAGGAATTCGCCCGCGCATCCGGCGACGGCGGCCTGATGCCTGACTCGCACGCGCGGATGTGGCTGCGGAACCAGTCGGTGCGGGCCCTGCCGTACCTGCCCAGACGCATTGTCGGTCGGGGTCTGGAGAAGGTTGCCGACACCGTCGTGCTCGACAGCTACATCGACCTCGCACATCCCCGAACAAACAAGCCGTAGGAGAGAACACCATGCACGTCAGCACCTTTCTGTGGCTCGACGGCCAGGCTGAAGCAGTCGCGACCTACTACACGATGCTGTTCGCCGATTCCGCGATCGGTGACATCCGGCGGGACCCGGACGGTCGCGTCACCACCGTCGACTTCACCCTGGGCGGACAGCGATACGTCGCCTTCAACGGCGGACCGCACTATCCCTTCACCCCCGCCATCTCCATGTACGCGGAGTGCGATACCCAGCCGGCGCTGGACGCCCTCTGGGCGGGCCTCACCGATGGCGGCGAGGAAGGGCCGGGCGGCTCGCTGATCGATCGTTTCGGAGTGACCTGGCAGGTCTTGCCCACGAACCTGCGGGAACTCCTCCGCAGCGCCGACCCAGCGACCGCTGAACGCGTCCTCACCGCCCTGCACGCCATGACCAAGATTGACATCCAAGGCTTGATCGACGCACATGACCAGGCATGAAACCGTACGGAAAGCGCAAACAATGAATCCCAGCCCTTCCCGGCCCGGCCGGTCCAACCAGGGCCCTCCCAGCCCCAAAGCGGCCGACTGCATGCCGCGTGGACCCTGGGACTGCTGACGACGTGGTGCGCGGAACTGACATACACCGCCGTAGCCGTCACGATCACGTGGCCGCTCCTGCCACTGTCGCTGGTGGTGTACGGCGTCGCCCCGGTTCAGTGGTGTGGTCATGCGGTGTTGTGCTCGGCCTGCTCAGTGGTCTTGCTGGTGTTCGGGCATCAGGGCGAGAAGGCGCTCCGGGATGGTGTCGCCGAAGGGCCGCCGCATGAGGTGCCTTTCTTGGGGACCAGTTGGGGACCACACGGTGTGCGCGGTAGCGCACGACAGGCCCTTCCACACACACCGTGCACCCGGATTTCATGGGAGCGCTTCGGGAGCGACGTCAAACTGTGGCTGACCGTGGGTCGCCCGATGGTGTCACTCCCGGTGAAGATCTCTGTCGATCGGAGCCGCTGCGCCGGTTGAGTGCTCGCCAGTTCGAGCCCTTGTCCGAGCCCTGGGGCGTCGGCCACGGCCGCCGTGAGCGGGCGGCAGCTCTTGGTCGGACGCAACATCGGCGACCTGCTCGATGTCGAGTTCAGGGGCGCGGAGCCAGCTCTGGAGGAACGGCTCGGCGCAACGACGATCGCCGGCCTGTTGCAGCGGATCTGGCCTCAGACCATGAGCCGAGGGATCTCAAACGCTGAGGCATGCGACGCGCACCCTGACCTGCTCAGAACGCACCAGGATAATGAGCGATGCCCCAGGACCCCAAGCAGTCGCGAGCACCGAGGCTCGCGGTCCTGCGCCCTACGACCTCGTGATCGGTCGCGCACATGTCTTCGGCGGCTACCAGGCGCTCGCCGGTCTGTACGACGTCGCCCAAGTCGGTGGGCGACCCGACGGGCGGCATCCTGGACATGCGGGCCGCAATCGCCGCGGGCACTCTGCGGGGCCCGCGACTGCTGGCGACCGGTTGCGGTATCACCGGGCGCGACGGGCATCCCGCCGCCACTGTCTTCAGCGGCAACCCCTGGGCGCGCGAGCGTTTCACGGGAGAGGTCGACAGCGTGCGGCAGATCCGCGACCTGGTGCACCACCTCGCCGACCGCAAGGTGGACGCGATCAAACTCCTGTCGGAAGGTGCGTGCGCACACTCCGGGGGGCCGAAGTACCGCTGGCGGAATCCTGCCTTTCCCGATGGTGTCGAGTTGCGACGGCTTTCCCTCGATCTCCTTCGGGCGGGTATCGAGACCGGGCACGAGCGGGGCCTTCGGGTCACCGTCCACACCACCCAGCAAGCCGCGGCACGCGAGGCGATCGAGGCCGGGGCGGACGGTCTGGAGCACGGTGTCACCGTCGAGCCCCTCACCGACCACTCGCTCATCGACCTGATGCTCGAACACGACATCACCTACACGCCCACGCTCTGGATCGACGATGCCCACCCGGACGCCCGTACCAATCTCAAGAAGGTCGCCGATGCCGGCGTGCGCATAGCCCTGGGCAGCGACACCTTCAGCGGTCGCGGCCTCTTCGGAGCCAACACACTTGAAGAGGCCGAACTCATGGTGGCGGCCGGGCTGACGCCCACCCAGGTGCTGGCCGCGGGTACCAGCGGCGCATCCCGGCAGTGCGTGCGCCCCGACCTCGGCACGGTGGCCCCCGGCAAGCGCGCCGACCTGCTCGTGCTGAACGCCGACCCCACCGCGGACATCGGCAACCTTCGCGATCTCAGCATGGTGATCCTGAACGGCGGGCTCGCCGTCGACACGACCTAGGGCCTGTGGGCGACGGCGAGCGTGTGCGGTCGGTTCAGCGATCAGGCGCGGCCGGCGGGAATCAGCGTCGCGGGACCAGGTTGGCGATCTTCCAGAGCGAGCCCGTGCCGGTCACCTGGGTGGTGTAGGCGTTGCCGTTCCGGTCCAGCTTGAAGGCGAAGAAGTTGAGGCCGCGCACACTGGCGATCTGCGTGCCCACGCCCGTGTCCGGGTTGAGGCGCGTGACCTCGTTGCCGACGGCGAAGTAGACCTGGCCGTCGGTCGCCACGGAGATGGACGTGGGCTCGTAGAACTGGGTGGCGACCGTTCTCGTCGCCCCGGTGGTGAGGTCCGTCCGTAGGATCCGGCCCGTGAACATGTCCGCGGTGTAGGCGCCGCCGCGTCCGTCCACCGCGATGCCCTGGGACAGGCCGAGGCCGGACGCGACGACACGTACAGTGCCGCTCTCCTTCACCTCGTACAGCTTGCCGCTGCCACCAGTCGCGTAGATGGTGGTGCCGCTGTGGGCGATGGCGTGCAGCGCGCCGAGCCCGGAGGCGAGGAGGCGCTGTTGTCCGGTGGCCAGATCGACCTCGCGGAGGTTGCCGTCGAAGTCTCCGACGTACGCGCTGCCGGTGCCGTCGAGGGCGATGCCGCGCAGATTGCCCAGGCCCGTGGCGACGGTGGAGCGCGCGCCGGTCACCAGATTCACCGTGCGCAGTTCGCCGTTCTGGTACGTGAGGTAGGCGTTGTCGCCTGTGTCGTACGCGGCGTCGACGGGCTCGCCGAGGCCGGTCACCAGGCTCGTGCAGGAGGACGAGGGGCAGGTGACCACGGGCACGGCGGCCGCCGAAGCAGCTGTTCCCGCCAAGCCCGCGACGGTCAGCGCCGTCAGGAGTACGGCTGCGGTATGGACTGCGGTGCGGGCTGCGGTACGGGTGCGCCAGGAGGCGGCAGAGGTCACGGCGAGTTCTCCCATCGAAAACGGACGGATCCGGCCCGGCCCGGATCCGGGTGAGGGCTGGGCCACTTGTTGGTACGGAGCACGGTCGGTACTCGTTCAACGCGCAACAAGCTTGGCCGGAACACGCCGGGGGCGGAGACGTCAGGCCGCCGCGCTCGCCCACCCCCCCACCCGCGACCGCTGCCGCGGGTCAGTCCCGGGAATTGCCGAAGAGAAGGCGGTACGCGATCAGCAGGACCAGGGAGCCGCCGATTGCCGCACCCCATGTCGCGAGATCGAAGAACTCGTTCTGTATGGGACGGTCGAGGAACTTCGCGGAGAGCCAGCCGCCGGTGAAGGCACCGGCGATACCGATGAGCGTGGTGACGATAAGCCCGCCCGGATCGCGTCCGGGCAGGATGAACTTGGCGATGGCTCCGGCCAGGAGCCCGAGGATTATCCAGCTGACGATGCCCATGACGTGGCGCTGCTTTCGTTTCGGTGTGGCGGACAACTCGGTGTGGCGGACGGCTTGGTGTGGCGGACAACTCGGTGTGGCGGACGGCTTGGTGTGGCGGACGGCTTGGTGTGGCGGAGACCGCGGCCCGGTGGACTGCCCCTACGGCAGAGACGCGCATGGAGGGGACGCGCGGACGGTGGAGTCGCGGGCTGGTCAGGGCCGCGGTGCGTCGTTGCCCGGCTGCGCGGTGGGGTGCGGGCTGGTTACGTCGCCGGGGGCGGCCCGGATGACGCCCGGGGCCGCGGTTCCGGGGGAGGGTGTTCCCTCCGCGGCCGGCGGGGTCTGGTCGGACTTCATCGCCTTGGCCTCGCTCTTGAGAATGCGCGCCGACTTGCCCATGGAGCGGGCGAGTTCGGGGAGTTTCTTGGCACCGAAGATCAATATGACGACGATGAGGATGATGGCGATCTCGCTGATGCCCATGAGTTTTCCTCTTCTCCCCGGTAGTCGGGTGGCAGGGGGTGGTGACGGCGTCTCGGCCAGGGTGGTTCAGGAGGCGTCGGTCCCGCGAGGCGCCGCGGGGCCGGTGAAGTCCGGGCTTGCGAAATCGGGGCTGGTGTAGCCCAGTTGGGTACGGCGTTTCGGGAGCGGATCGCGGGCGGTAGGGCGGGGCGGCGTCGGCTGTGCGTCGGCATCCGGGACCGGCGCCGGTGCGGACAGATGCAGTCGCTGGTGCAGGAAGGGCAGCATGCCGCGCTCCAGCAGTGCTTGTTGCCACGCAGCGCGAGCCTCGATGACGGCCGGGGCGGGCTGGTGCGGGTGCCCGCCGGGTGCGGAGCGGTGCCGTACGGCGGTGACGACCAGCGCGGCGGCCGCGATGAGCGCCGTGAGCGCCGCCAGGCCGGCGGTGAGCCAGCCGGTGCCCACCAAGGCGTCCGCGAGGGGCTGTTGGGAATCGGCCAGGCGCAGGGCGTAGCCGATGAGCAGGAATATCGCCGCCGCCATGACGGACAGGACCGGAGCGAGTACGGCCAGCGCCGCCAGCAGCCCGCGCCCGTCCTTCGAGACGTCCACCTGTTGAGGCTGTTGCGGCTGTTGCGGCTGTCGAGGACGATCGGGGAGGTGGGCCGTGGAATGCCCGGTCGTGTCCCGCAGCCGGAGGTAGACGGTGTACTCGGCGGCGGCCGCGGCTGAGATGGTCTCGGTCGCCGCCAGCGCCTGGGAGCGCAGGCGCTCGACATCGGTCCGCACGCCGGGGCGCCGCAGGGACTCGCGGATCTCCGGGGTGTCCAGAGCGCGGCACAGCACCTGCTCGAAGTCTGCTCTGTCTGCCGCCTCGTGGCGGTCGGACGCGTGCATGAGAAGTCCCCCGATCGTGTCTGCTCACGGGCCGCCGCCCGTGACTGCGGTCCTCGTCGTGCTCCCCGGACCCTCGCGGCCGGACAGGCCCGTCGCGGATGCCCGCCTGATGCCGACCTGATGCCGACGTGCCGTTCCGGTGAGGCGGCACCCCGGCCGGCGGCCGGGGTGCCGATGGCGTTGTCTTCGGATGGGCGGCCGCGGGTGCCGGGCGCCGAAGACGGGTGGTGTGGCGTCAGACGCCGACGCCGAAGTCGGCGGCGATCCCGGCCAGGCCGCTGGCGTAGCCCTGGCCGACGGCGCGAAACTTCCACTCCTCGCCGTGCCGGTACAGCTCGCCGAAGACCATCGCGGTCTCCGTCGCGGCGTCCTCGCTCAGGTCGTAGCGGGCGAGTTCGGCGCCGCCTGACTGGTTGACCACGCGGATGAAGGCGTTGCGCACCTGGCCGAAACTGTGGCCTCGGTTTTCGGCGTCGTGGATGGAGACCGGGAAGACGATCTTCGCCACGTCGGCGGGGACGCTGGTCAAGTTGACCTTCAGGGACTCGTCGTCGCCCTCGCCCTCACCGGTCAGGTTGTCGCCGGTGTGCTCGACCGAACCGTCGGGGCTCTTCAGGTTGTTGTAGAAGATGAAGTGCTGGTCGGAGAGCACCTTGCCGCTGTTGTCCACCAACAGGGCGCTGGCGTCGAGGTCGTAGTCGGTGCCGGTGGTGCTGCGCGCATCCCAGCCGAGCCCGACGAGCACGGCGGTCAGGCCCGGCGCCTCCTTGCTGAGCGAGACGTTGCCGCCCTTGGCCAGACTCACACCCATGTCGCTGTTCCCTTCGCGTGTTCCCGCACCCCGCCCCGGTCGAGGGCCGGTTCCGTGCCTACCGCTCACTTAAATCTACAGCACTGTAGAAGTTGCTGGGGGTTTCCGGGCAGGGCCTGGGGCGGCCCGGAGCAGCAGTCCCGTCGGCGCGGCCAGGGCGAGTTGGAGGCGCAGGCGCTCGCCGCGCCGCGCCGGGCCCCGGGGGCGGTCGCTGCGGTCTGGGTCCAGGAACGCCAGTGGGCCGGTCACGGCGGGAGGTGCGGCGCCGGCGGCGCGCAGGGAGACTTCGTGCGGCTCGTGTCGCAGTCCCTGTTCTTTTGAGAATCGCGAGCGCCGCCGAGCCGTCCTGAGACTGCGAGCAAGTTGCTTCGCTCAAACTCATGACTGGCGTCGGCGGCTGTGACCATCCGTCTGAATGACGTGCAACGGGTGGCCTATGGCTCACGAGCTTTCTTGGCTGTTCGTTGTGGGTAAATCGCCATACGCCGTGGCTACTTGGAGCCCACCACGCCTGCCAGAAGCTTTGCTGTGCCTTCGGGCGCCTCCACCTGGAAGTGGTGGCTGCCGAGGTCGACGAGCACGATGTCGACGCGGTCCCCGTAGCGCTCGATCGCTTCCTGATCTGTCAGTTCCCGTATCGCGAAGACGGTGATCGGCTGCTTCGTATCGCTCAGTGCCGCGTCCATGTCCCAGCGAACCAGACCGACGATGGAATGCAGGCCGGCAGGCTGCCGTACCGCGACCATCTTCTCAAAGTAGGCGTCCTTGAGGGCCTCGTCAGTTCCAGCGGGCGAACCTCCCTCGACCAGCCCCCGTACCGCTCCTTCGAAGTCCTGGCGGAAGAGGTTCTCCGTCGCCTCGACCTGCTCCGCACTCTGCGGGGGAAACAGGCCCAGGTAGTGCAGCGCATCGAGGGCCACGATGTGCGACACCTTGTCGGGCAGCTGTCGGCCGACTTCGACAGCAACCGCCCCGCCAAGAGAGTGCCCGGCGACAACGGCCGTGTCTACCGATTCCGCTTCCAGGACAGCGGCTACGTCGCGACCGAATTCTTCGATCGTCCAGACGTTCCGCGTCGACCGTGACTCGCCGTGCTCGGCGAGGTCAACGGCGATGACTCGAACGTTGTCGGGCAGGTGATCGGTGATCGCGTCGAAGTCGGTCCGATCTACGCCCCATCCATGGATGAGCGCCAGCGTCGTTCCCGAGGCGGGGCCACTGACCGTGTACCTGATGGTCGTGTGGTCATCCCGCCGAACCTCAAGATGCTTCTTTTCCTTGGTCGTCATGATCTTTCCTTGTCGAAGGTGGTGAAAAGCCGTGTTGGTTGGCGTGTGGATATCGCTGGGCAGCTGGGCAGCTGGGCAGCTCAATTGCACGGGGCGATCTCTGGGGCGATCTCCGCGGTTGTAGCTGAGCGGCGCTCCACGCGTATCTGGTTCAGACGCAGTGCCAGGGCGGAGAAAGTGATCACCGCGATCGCGAGCGCATAGATCTCCGCTGCCGTCCTCAGTCCGATGTTGGTAACGGCGATTCCTCCGAGTACGGCGGGAACGCTGTTTCCCAGGTAGTTGATGACGTTCGCAAAGGCGAACACCGCGCCGCGCTCATGCGGCTTGGCAACGCGTGCCAAGGTCCCGAAGGTGGCCAGTGCTGAGGCGCCGAAGCCGAGACCGGAGATGACGGTGCCGACGGCGGCAAGCCAGGCGAGTTCCCGCGCCACCCCGGAGAGCGATATCAGTGTGCCGATCCCGAGCAGTGCGGCCGATGGGGCCAGCAGTGTTGAAGCCGGCCTGGAGCGGAGCAGGGTTATGGCGACCGCGCCGGTGCCCGCCAGGAGCGTCACGACGACGCCGCCGATCAGGTGGCTGTGCAGCCCCAGCAACTGGGCTGCGACGGATGGGCCGAGGGAGAGGTACATGCCGGCGAGAGCCCAAGCGGCGATTCCCGCGGGCACAAGCGGCACAAGGTCCGCGCGCAGATGGGCGGGCATCGCGACCCGCGGGCGCAAGGAGGCAACGGCACCCGGGCGGCGCGGCGAGGTCTCGGGGGTCCGCGCGACCACCACCGCCGCTGCTGCCATTCCGGCGAGCAGCAGTGCGTAGACCAGCCGGGTCGGTGACGGGGCGAGTTCCACGAGCATGCCACTGCCCAGAGCACCGGCCGCGAGTCCGCTCAGGGGTGCGATGGAGGTGACGACCCCAGCCCGCCCGCGCACAGGCTCAAGGTCGACGAGCATGGCGCTCAGGGTCGTTGTCGCGGCCCCGGTCGCTACGCCCTGCAATACGCGGGCGGCGGACAGGACATATACGTTCCCCGCGACCAGGAAGAGGACCAGCGCGACCACTTCCAGCGCGATCGCGGCAGCGAGGACTGGCCGACGGCCGAGATGATCCGACAGCCCACCTACGGTCAGCAGCGAGGCCAGCATGCCGACGACATAGAGAGCGAAGACGACGGTCAGTGCCCACGCCGCGAAATGCCACTGCTCCTGATAGATCACATAGAGCGGGGACGGCGCGCTGGAAGCGGCGAGAAAGAGGATAAAAACTGCGGCTACGGCCGCAAAGGCGCCCTTGCCCGGCCCGCGGTGCGAAGCGCCGACGGACGTGTGCTCGGTCTTCGTACCGTCCGGCCTTCCGGCCCTAGGGCCCCCGGCAGCGCGATGTATGGATGGCATCGGATTTTTCCTTCACCTTTCCGTATACGGCCCTGTTCTCACAGGGCCCGGTAGTACTGAGTCGGCCAGGACGAGGGGTCGTCGCGGCGGTGGTGGAGGACGAGGTACGGATCGCGCAGCAGCGCCCTCCCCATCAGCACCGCGTCCGCCTGGCCACTCGCTACGACTTCGCCTGCCAGCGACATATCGGCGATCTGTCCAACAGGAGCGACGGGGAGACCCGACGCCTTCTTGAGCGTGTCGGCGAACTCGATGTGAACTCCTTCGCGAGCCGGCGGGCGGGCCTGCACGTCCTGCAGCAGCACACCGGAGGTGACATCAAGGAGGTCGATACCGACGGCGGCCAGTTCCTTGGCGAAAACTGCCGCTTCGTCAATAGAGACGCCACCTTCGACCCAGTCCGTGGCTGTGATACGGACGAAGACCGGCTTCTCCGCCGGAAACGCCTGTCGAACGGCCCGGGCCACGCGCAGAGGAAAACGCATTCGGTTCCGCAGGGTTCCGCCGTACTCGTCCGTCCGGTGATTGGACAGCGGGGAGAGGAACGCGTGGAGGATGTATCCGTGAGACGCCTGAATTTCGACCACCTGGTACCCCGCATGGTGCGCCATCTCGGCCGAGTGGGCGAAGTCCGCGACGGTCCGGTCGATGTCGGCGTGGCTCGCCTCCTGCGGAAGGCTCAGGTCACCGAAGGGGACTGTCGACGGCGCGATGGTGTCCCAACCGCCATCACCCACGTGCACAGGGTCGTTCTGGCCCAGCCCGTCCCAGGGAAGCTTGTGCGACCCCTTCCGGCCCGCTGCCTGGAGCTGAATGGCAGACACCGCACCCTGCTCGGAGATGAATGAGGTCAGGCGCCGGTGAGCGGCGGCCTGCTCCTCGTTCCAGAGCCCGAGGTCAGCAGCGGTGCATCGGTGGGACGGCCCGACGGCTGTGGCCTCGATCATGATCAGCCCTGCCCCGCCGACTGCCCGCGCCCCGTAGTGCACGAGGTGCCAGTCGGTCGGCTTGCCGTCCGCGGCGGCCGAATACTGAGCCATCGGGGACATCCACACACGGTTGGCGACCGTGACGTCCCGCAGTTGCAGGGGGCTCATCTCAGGGCCCACGAATGCCGGACTGGACACAGGAGGACTCACTTTCTGAGGCGCAAACCTCGCAGCGATCATTGCGTTAGCGGCTGGAGCCTAACATAAACGCAGCGAACGATGCGCCATAAAAGCAGTGGCCAGTGCAATACTGGTTACATGCCTGCTACGACATCCCCCCGCCGCACCGAAAGTCGGCCCGGCGGCCGCTCTGCCCGGGTCCGGGCGGCCGTCCACCAGGCCGTCAAGGACCTACTCACCCACGAAGCCGGTGAACTGACCATCCCGGTCGTGGCCTCTCGCGCCGGCGTGCACGCCACCACGGTCTATCGCCGCTGGGGCTCCATCGGTGAACTGCTCGCCGACGTCGCCACGAGCCGCTTCTCCGGCGACATCGTGGTACCGGACACCGGGACCCTCCGCGGCGACCTGGAGCGGTACGCGTCCGACCTGGCGAAAGACCTCTGCGACCCGGACACCCTCGCCCTGGTGCGAGCCACCATCGGCACGGGCGGAGAACAGGGTGCTGCCGCATGCCGCGGCGAACGCCAGCGGCAACTCGAAGCCATCCTTGAACGCGAGCGGGCCAGAGGCCGTGAGCGCCCGACCCTGGAGCGGACCACGGACGCCATACTCGCCCCCCTTTACTACCGGGCCGTCTTCACCGACGAGCCCCTCACCTCCGGGTGGGCATACGACCTTGTGTCTCACCTGCTGTCAGATGACAACAGCGCCGCCAAGGCACCCGACTCCGCATCCGGCAATCCGCTCGCGGAATGACGGGCCTGGCTTCGAGGTTCCCGCGGAAGTAGCCCCCTGTCGGGTGCGGCGAGTGGTGCCGGGCACTCGGGACGGCGGCACCGGCCAGGAGCGCCACCGCCCAGTGCGGCGGGTCAGGCGGAGCCGCGGCGTCCGGGCTTACCGGGCACGGCAGGTCCTGAGGTAGCTGAGGAACGATGCCTGGAGCCCGGTCACGTGGGTTTCGTGCAGGACCGCGCTGGTGACGGATCCGCTGTGTGAGGTGAGGCGGTGAAGGAACGTGGCCGCGTTCTTCGTGAGGTTCTGGTAGACCGGCACGTCTCCGAGGATCTCTCGGTCGTTGAAGGTCACGTGAAGCTTGGTGGCAGGCCGGCTGTCACCCATTGCTCGAAGATGAGCGAAGACCTGACTGTCCGCACTGACGATGCCGGGGCTGCCCGCGCCGATGCTCTCGAAGAACGTGCCGCCGGTGAGCCACGCGTAGAGACCGAAGAGTCCGCCGTAGGAATAGCCGAAGAGGCCGTGACCGCTCGGAGCTGTTCCGTAGTCCCGTTCGATCCGCGGGTGTAAGTCGGCGGTCAGGAAGTTCAGGAACACATCCCCGCGGCTGTCGCTCAATTCGGCGAGGTAGGCCTCGGCTTGCTCGCGAGTCATCGAGCCCGCCTGGACCCCCATCTCCACCGCGTCGATGAACTCCTTCGCGATGGGTTCGCCGGGGGGCACGAGGTCTCGGTTGCGCAACCGCTCCCAGTGCTCCGCTTCCTCGCCCGCGTAACCCACGCTGACTTGGACGTAGGGCTGAATCGGCTGCATGGGATCCAGTTGGGTGACGATGAGTGGGGCGGTCAGGCCCACGGCCCAGTTGCCGTCGAGCACGTACACGACAGGCGCTTGCGCGGCGGGCAGGGTCGTAGCGCGGTGGCGTGGTGACCCAGACGCCGTAGTCGTGCCCACCGCTGGAGCGCATCTCGAAGTAGTCGGTGTTGGCGAGACAGCCCTGCCACATGGTGCTCATCTGAGGTCCTTTACGACGTGGCCGGCCCGGATGACGAGGACGGCGTTGGTGGGGTCGGAGAAGAGTTCCGGGTCTTCGAGCGGGTTGCCGTTCCAACGTACGAGGTCTGCCGCTCGCGGGACGCGGTGTCTTGTGGATCTTGCCGAGCTCGCGGGCCCCGGCCCTTCAGGAGGACGCCAGGACATGGCGGTCGCGGCTCGCGCCGAAGGCCGCGACGGTCTGCGCGACGAGCACGGCGAGCAGCACGGCGACCGGCAGCGACCATCCCCCGCTCGCGGAGTGCAGCAGGCCGAGACCGAGCGGGCCGAGGCAGGCAATGAGGTAGCCGATCCCCTGGGCCATCGTCGAGAGCCGGCCGGTGTGGTGCGCGTCGGGCGAGCGGGCGACGATGTAGCCGAGGGCGAGACCGATGGCGAGGCCCTGGCCCAGTCCGAGGACGGTCATCCAGAGGTAGGCGCCCGACACGGGGGACGTGAGCAGGCCGACGAAGCCGGTCGCGCACAGCAGGGCAGCCGCCAGAGGCGCGACGAAGGCCGGGCGCAGACGCTGCTGCAGCCAGGGCGCCGCGAAGGATGCGGCCATGCCGGGGAAGCTGGAGAAGGAGAGCAGCCATCCGGCCTGGCTGTCGCTCATGCCATGGTCCTGGAGAAGCGTCGGCAGCCAGGAGAGGATCGCGTAGTAGCCGAGGGACTGCAGCCCCATGTACAGGGTCACCGCCCAGGCGGTTCGGTCGCGCCACAGCGCCCTGAGCGTGGGTGCGGCGGTATCGGCTCCTCCTTGCTTCACCGGCTCCTGTCGCCGGCGGTTCGGCGAACGCCGGTCCGGTACGAGCAGTTCGGGAAGCCAGGCGAGCGCGGCGATGAGCGACGGGATCGCCCACAGCGCGAGCACCTGCCGCCAGCTCCAGCCGGTGGCCGACTCCAGCGGGACGACCACGCCCGCGGCGAGCGCGGCTCCGCCGGACAGGGCCAGGGAGTAGCAGCCGAGCATCAGCCCGGCGCGGCCGGCGAAGTCGTGCTTGATGAGCTGCGGCATGAGGACGTTGCCGACCGCGATCGCCGCACCGGCGATCAGGGTGCCGCCGAACAGGGCGGGCACGCCCGGGACCGAGCGCAGCACAATGCCGCCGGTCAGCGCGAGCAGCGCGTACCACAGCAGGTGGTGGGGCCCGAAGCGGCGGGTGAGCCGGGGCGTGAGGAACGCGAACGCCCCGAAGCAGACGACCGGCACCGTCGAGAGGGCTCCGCCGCCGAACGATGAGAGGTGTTCGTCGCGCTGGACCTCCGTGAGTACGGGGGACAGGGACGCGACGGCGATGCGCAGGTTCAGCGCGGCCAGGCCGAACGCGAAAGCGGCTTGTACGGTGCGCGCCCCGGCCGGTCCGGGAAGGGACGGCTGCCGGGACGCCGACGGGCGGGCCGCTGGGGCCTGTTGGGTCACTGGGCTGTTCATGCCGTCCACTCTCGGGCGGAGCCGGGACGGCGGGCTACCGATAGGATGCCAATCCATGAGGGAAACCCGCCATCTTGATCCCGCGGAACGCGGCCGCATCGTCCTGGCGCACGGGCAGCGGCTGCCCATCCATGCTCACCACCGCGGTCACCTGGTCTATTCGGCCACCGGCGTGCTGTCCGTGACCACCGCCAGGGGTACGTGGATCGCTCCGCCGACCCGGGTGGCGTGGACTCCCGCGGCCTTCGAGCACCACCACACCGCGCACGGCAACGCGGACATGCGGATTCTGTTCCTGTTCGACGCACTCGCCGCCCGGCTGCCCGCGCATCCCGCCGTGCTCACCGTCTCCGGGCTCGCCCGCGAAGCTCTGCTCGCCCTCACGGCCGAGGAAGCGGACACCGACGGGCGGGCGCCGGAGGCGGTCGACCGGCTGCACGCGGTCGTCGTCGACGAGCTCACCGCGGCGCCCGAGCAGCCGCTGCATCTGCCCGAGCCGGCCGACGACCGGCTCCGGGCGCTGACCGGCATCCTCTACGCAGACCCCGCCAATCAGCAGACCCTCGCCGAACTCGGCGCGCGCGTCGGGGCGAGTGAGCGTACGCTCAGCCGGCTCTTCGGGCAGGAACTCCGGATGAGTTTTCATCAGTGGCGCACTCAGCTGCGCGTCCACCACGCGCTCACCCGGCTCGCCGCGGGGAAGTCCGTCACCGACACCGCTCTCGCCTGCGGCTGGTCAAATCCGACGAGCTTCATCGAGGCTTTTGCCGCTCTCGTCGGCGAGACCCCCGGCCGCTACCGGACGGAGTGCTACGACCGGGAGTCCTTCGGGCGCGCGAGGTCGTACGGGCGCGGATACGGGGCGGGCCGGTAGGCCACGTAGCGCGGCTCGTCCGCCGGATCCGCTTGCCGCGCACGGGAGTTGAGTGTGGTCGGCGAGGTGTCCCAGCCGCCGGTGTCCAGGCGGTGCTCCAGCGTGTCCAGCGCGCCGATGATCTCGCCCGAGGTGAAGGTGCAGTGCCCGGGGCCGTCCACATACGCCTGACTCAGCAGGGCGCCCGAGCCGCCGGCCGCCGCGGTCCGGTGGTAGGCGCTCTCCGCCTGAACGGGGATCAGCGCGTCGTCCGTGGTGTGGACGTTGAGCTGGGGGTCGGTGAGCCGGCCCTTGAAGACGCTGGTGTCCTCCATCCACCGCACGGCGTCGGCGTCGGCGGAGACACGGGGTTCGCCGCCGAGCGTCGCGAGGTCGGTGCGCAGCGAGAGGCCGGCCGCCTTGTACAGCTGGGTCACCTCCTTGAACAGGGGGGACTTCTGGAGTATCGCTGTGTAGTCGACGCCCGTGTTCCAGGACATGTTGCCCCCGGCCCGGCTCTCGGCCTCCTGACGCCAGCCGAAGCCCGACGTCTGGAGGATCGCCGTGACGGCCGCGTACTGGTTGGCCTGCTGGGCGGCCCAGTCGGTGGGCCCCGGCTCGGTCTGGGTGGTGCTGTTGTAGCCGGGGACGTTGTACAGGGCGGCGGCCAGGGCGATCCGGGCCTGGCCCTCGGGGGTCTGCTGTGCCTCGGCGGTCTCGGTGGTGAGAGTCCTGGCGGCACTCTGCGCCTGTGAACGGTCGGCGAATCCGGTGAGCGGGACGTCCGCGTCCGGCGCCAGCAGCGTCTTGAGCGCGAACGTCAGATCCAGCGTGCTGTTCCAGTTCGCCACGCCACCCTGCACCAGACCGCACATGGCGAGCGAGCCGTCGAGACGGTCCGCGTGCTGCTCGGCCAGCGTCGTCGTGACGAGCCCTCCGTACGATGTTCCCCAGGCGATGGTCCGCTTCGCCGTGCCGAACTTGTCCGTGAACAGGTCCAGGGTGGCGAGCTGGTCGGGCACGGCGTCCGTGACCGCCCAGCCGCTCGTCGCGTACGAGGACCCGATGAGCGCGTAGCCCTGCTTGAGCAGGGCGTCCAGGGTGTCCGGGTCGGGCGAGTTCTGCGCGGGGTTGGGCAGTCCGGCGGGGACGTACCCGTGGCTGTAGAGAAGCACGGTGCCGTTCCACGCGGCGGGCACGTCCATCACGTATGCGGCACCCGAGGTCAGACGACCTTCCAGATGAGCGTTCGAGGCGGCCTGCGCGGGCAGAGGGGTGACCGCGCACAGGCACAGGGTCAGCAGCGCGACTGGAGTCTTCTTCATGGGGGTTCCGATCCGGTGTCGGTGTGATGGGGCGGGACGTGTGGGGACGTCGGAGTGTGTGCTGCGCGGGCGCCGGGGGAAGGGGACGTCGTACGAGATGAGCGGGCCGCCCGCGATCGGCGTCGGCGGCCTCCTCGCCCGGAAGGCGCGGGTGCCCCGGCGAGCCAACGAGGACATCGGCCGTGCCACCCGTCGCCGATCCGGACAAAAGCAGCGCCCGCCTCGTCGGCTCAGCGCGCCCGCTCCCATACCGGCGGGACACCCGGGGCCAGACGGGCGTAGTCGGTTGCCTCCCGCAGTGCCTGCTCCGCCCCGCCGGGCGTGTAGATCGCGATGACGCGGAGCTGCCGCCAGCCGGTGTTGAAGGTGGAATGCACCGTTCCCCTCGGCACGAACACGAAGTCCCCGGTCTTCACGGGGAACTCCCCGGAGTCGCCCACGGTCTGGACTCCCTCGCCGTCGACGACGTAAAGGACCTCGTCGGAGTTCGGGTGTGTATGGAGATCGTGGCCCTTGCCGGGGTTGATGATCACCTCGCCCGCGGTGAGGGGCGCCCCGGGGAAGAGACCGGCGCTCACTCCCCACTTGATGCTTCCCCAGTCGAAGACCTCGGTCGCCAGCTGGGCGTGCGTGGTGTGGACCCTCGTCTCGGATTCGCTCACGGTCCTTCTCCTCTCGGCTACGCGGGTTTGTCCCTCCGCGTCGGTCTCAGGGCTGGATGGCGATGGACTTGAAGTCCTCGGTCTGCCGGCGGATCCCCGCTTCCGTGGGCAGCCGTTCGATCGAACTGGCGCCGAAGAAGCCCACCACGCCTTCCGTGCGGGTGAGTACGTACCGCGCATCCGCGGGCTCCGCGATCGGGCCGCCATGACACAGAACGAGAATCCGCGGGTTGACCGCGACCGCGGCGTCCCGCATGGCCTGGATCCGCTCGACGCACTCGTCGAGGGTGAGCGCGGTGCGCGCGCCGATGGTGCCCTTGGTGGTCAGGCCCAGGTGCGGTACGAGGACATCGGCGCCGGCCTCGGCCATGGCGGTGGCCTGGGCGGTGTCGAACACATACGGTGCGGTCAGCAGCCCGCGTTCATGTGCTGCCGCGATCATCTCGACCTCCAGGGCGAAGCCCATCCCGGTCTCCTCCAGGTTCTGCCGGAAGACCCCGTCGATCAGCCCCACCGTGGGGAAGTTCTGCACACCGACGAAACCGGCCTCCTTGATCCGGTCGAGAAAGCGGCCCATCACCCGGAACGGGTCCGTGCCGTTGACGCCCGCGACCACGGGCGTGTCCTTGACCACGGGGAGCACCTCGTCCGCCATCTCCATGACGATGGCGTTCGCGTCGCCGTAGGCCAGCAGGCCCGCGAGGGATCCCCGGCCCGCCATCCGGTACCGCCCCGAGTTGTAGACGATGAGCAGATCGATGCCGCCCGCCTCGGCCGACTTGGCGGAGATGCCCGTACCGGCACCGCCGCCGATGATCGGCCGGCCCGCCGCGACGGTCGCTCTCAGCCGTTCGAGCGCGGTTTCCCGGTCCATGATCAATTCCTTTCCGCCCACGGCGGCCGTGGGCTTCCGTTGCTGGGCCGTACCGGCCGGCCGCTCTGGCGTACGGCCGGTTGGTTCAACCGCTGATGACGTCACCGAGCGGCGATCAGCCGGTGCAGGTGCCGCGCGGCGTCACGCCCGAACCCCGGGTCGTTGATGTGCGAGTCCACCTCGACGATCTCGGCCGAGGCCCCGGTGAGCGCTCCGCGCAGCGCGGCGAAGAGCCGCGCGTCCGCCGCCGCGTCCCGGAACGGGCCGCCGTCCTTGTCGATGCCGCTCACCCCGCGCAGCGGAAGGAGCACGGTCACCGGCCCGCGGGCGCGGGACAGCTTCGCGCCGATCCGCCGGCCGAGCTCGGCGTTCTCCTCCGGAGTGGTCCTCATCAACGTGACGGTCGGATTGTGGATCACGAAGGTCCGGTCGTCGTAGGCGCCGGGCACGGTCTCCCTGGGCCCGAAGTTGACCATGTCGAGCGCACCCAGCGAAACGACCTGGGGGATGCCCCGCTCGCCGGCCGCCTCCAGCCGGTGCGGTCCCGCGCTGAGCACCCCGCCCACGAGATCGTCGGCGAGTTCCGTGGTGGTCAGGTCCAGCACACCGGCGAGCAGACCGTCGCGCACAAGCCTCTCCATCGCGCGGCCCCCGGCACCGGTCGCATGGAAGACGAGCGGTTCGTAACCGAGGCCGTCCAATTCCTCCCGAGCCTCGTCACCGGCGGGCGTGGTCACACCGAACATCGTCAGACCGACCAGGGGACGCCGCTCACCCGCCGGTGCACTCCGGCGTGCCTCCTGCGCCGAGGCCATCGCGGCGATCGCGGCGGCGGCGTTGCCGAGAACCCGCTCGGAGACGGAGTTGATCCCGGCCACGTCGACCACCGAGTGCATGACGGTCACATCGCTCTCGCCGACGTAGGGCGAGACATCACCCGAGGCCATGGTCGAGACCAGCAGTTTCGGCACCCCGACCGGCAGTTCGCGCATCGCCCGGGACGCGACCGACGAGCCACCGGAACCGCCGATCGCGAGCACGCCGTCGACCCGTCCCTCCGCGTACAGTGCCAGCACCACCGACGCGGCACCGGCGGCCATCGCCCGCATCGCCGCGCCCCGGTCCCGCGCCGCCCGCAACGCCGTGAGATCGGCCTGCCCGGCGCGGGCGACCTGCGCGGCGCCGATGTCCGCGGCGGATTCCGAGAACACCCCGACGTCGATCGTGACAATGCTCGCCCCGTGTGAACGCACGCGTTCGGCGATCCACGCGTACTCCTCACCCTTGGTGTCCAGCGTGCCGATGAGTGCGACCGTGGCCATCCTGTGTGCCTCCTGCTCTCCTTCGAGCCCTGTGCTACGGATTGTGTCGGCACGGGAGAACGCCGGGTGGTCCACTTGAGACCGAGTGGACCACCCGGACCATAGGTGCCACGTGGAGCATGGCCGAGAGGAGTACGGCCGAGAGGAGTACGGGCGATGAGGACGAGCGGCGAGGCCGAGCGGGTGGCCCGACTGCTCGGCGTGTGGCGCGGCGAAACACCCGTGAGCGTTCCGCTGCGGGACGCCCTCGCCGAGCTGATCGACGGCTCGCACCTGCCGGCCGGCTGGCGAATGCCCGGTCAGCGCGCGCTGACCGGCGCGCTCGGCGTGGCCAGGGGCACGGTGGCCCGCGCGTACACCGAGCTGACAGCGAGTGGCCATCTGACCGCGACGCGCGGCTCCGGCACCTACGTTCGCGGTGCCGGTGGCCTGGCACGGCCCGAGGAGGGGCGGCTGACCTCGTTCGGCGGCGGCCCTGTGGTGGTCGATCTCTCCTCCGGGGCGCTGCCCGGCTCCGAGCTGATCGCGGATGTCATGCCGGAGGTGGCCGGACAACTGCGTGAACATCACCTCCACGACACCGGCTACCACCCTGCGGGTCTGCCGGAACTACGTGCGGCGCTCGCCGCCCGCATCACCGGACAGGGTCTGCCCACCCGCGCGGACCAGGTGCTGGTCACCGCGGGCTCCCAGCAGGCCGTCTGGCTGATCGCGACGGCCCTAGCCGGGCCCGGCACGTCGAGCGTCGTCGAGGACCCCAGCTACCGGGGTGCTCTCCAGGCCCTGGTGTCCGCGGGGGGCCGTGTGCGGGGCATCCCCTTCACCGAGGCGGGCGTGGACCTGAACCTGTTGGAGGCCGCGGCCGACGCGGACCTGCTCTACGTACAGACCGCCCTGCACAACCCGACCGGCGTGCACATGCCCGAGGCGCAGCGCAGAGCCCTCGCCGACATCGCGGCCAGACACGGCACTCTCGTGGTTGACGACCAGTCACAGGCCGAGCTGGGCTGGTTCCGGTCGCAGCCGCTGCCGGGACTCGAACGCATGGCCGATCCCGAACGGCTGCTGATCGTGGGCACCCTGTCCAAGCTGTTCTGGGGCGGCCTGCGCGTGGGATGGGTACGCGGGCCCCGGGAGATCATCGGACGGCTCGCGGCGCTGCGCGGCAGCATCGACCTCGGCGGCCCGATCGCCGACCAGGTGGCAGCCCTGCATCTGCTGCCGCAGGCCGACCGGCAGCGCGAGCTGCGCCGCGCGTTCCTGGCACGGCAGTTCGCGGGCACGGCGGAGGTTCTGCGCGAGGTGCTGCCCCGTTGGCGGTGGAGTACCCCCGTGGGCGGGTCGGGGCTCTGGGCCGACACCGGTCAGGACGCCGTGGCCCTCGCGCAGCGCGCCCTGGCACGCGGAATCCGGCTCACCGCGGGTCCGGCGTTCTCTCCGCATCACGGGCACCGCACCCGCGTACGGCTCCCCATCTGGCACCCCCAGGGCCGACTCGCCGACGCGGTACGGGTCATCGCTGACCTTCAGGAAACCCGATGGCCGTAACTCGACACGGGCCCTCCCGCTGTCCTTGTGCCTATCCGGAGGCGCCAGGCGTTCAGACGGTTTACGCCGGTGAGGTGTCGTGGGTGACGGTGACGACGATCTTGCCGACCTGTTCGTTGGCCGCCATATAGCGGTGAGCCTCGGCGATGTCGGTGAAGTCGAATGTACGGTCCACGACCGGGGTGAAGGAGCCCGAAGCGAGACCGGCATTGACGAACGCGACCGCGCGGCGGAGGCGTTCGGGGTTCGTGGTGATCTCGAAGAGGGTGTAGGTGCTGCTGTTCAGCGCGGGAAAGGACTGCGCGTTGGGCAGCGGAGTCGGGCGCGGGTCGAGGGCGCCGTAGACCACCAGGAAGCCGCCGGGGGCGATGCCCTGGGCGAGCGTTTCGACGCCGGGGCCGGCGATCGGGTCGAAGGCCAGGCGGACGCCCTCGCCGTCGGTGATTTCCTTGACGCGTACGGTCACGTCCTCGTCGTCGGTGACGACGACATGGGCCGCACCGGCGTCCAGCAGGCGCTGCTTCTTCTCTGCGCCGCGTGTGGTGGCGATCGGGATCGCGCCGACGTGACGGGCGACCTGGATGGCGGCCAGGCCCACGCTGCTGGAGGCGGCCGTGATCAGGACGTGGTCCCCGGGACGCACCCGGCCGCTTTCGACGAGCGGCCCGTATGCGGTGATGTAGGCCATCCAGACCGCCGCCGCCTGGACGGGGTCGACGTCCGCGGCACGGGGCACCACGGCCGAGGCAGGAACGATGACGTGGTCGCCGTAGGTGCCGTACTCGCTCTGCAGGAACGCCGGTACGACCGAGACGGGATCGCCCTCAAGCAGGCCGTCCACGCCCTCACCCACCGCCTCGACCACGCCCGCGGCCTCATAGCCGAGTGTGGAGGGGAAGCGCGGCTGGTCGAAGTAGCTGCCTTCGCGGAACATGATCTCGGCCCGGTTGAGGCCGATCGCGTCGACGCTGATGCGCACCTCTCCGGCGCCCGGCGCACCTACCTCCACCTCATTGACGGTCAGAACGTCGGGGCCGCCGAGCCGGTCGAACTGTACGAGTTTCGCCATGGCGCATCCATCCTCGGGAAGAGTGGGGAGGGGCGCGAGATTGATCGGCCCCGAGACCCACCCTGCCGCAAAGTTCGATGGCCGTCAAATTTCGAGGGCCATCGAATTAACGCCCGTCGGCACACCTTCGCGGGCCGGGCCGAACCGGCGGCCTCAGGCCGGGTGTGCCTCGCCCTCCGCGGCGAAGGCGGCCACCACCGCCGACAGCAGGCCAGGGAACCGTTCCTCCATCCCGTCCGCGCGCAGCGTGTTCATTTTCGACGTCCCCTCGTAGTACTGGCGGATCACGCCGGCCTCGCGCAGCACGTTGAAGTGGTGGGTCAGGGTCGAAGGTGACACCGGAGCTTCGAACGTGCCGCAGCTCATGTCATGGGCGGACTGGGCCAGCTGGGACACCACCATGCGCCGGACCGGATCCGCCAGCGCCTCCAGAACCTGCTGGAGTGTTACCTCCGACAGGTCGGGGTGCTCCACTGTCCGGGCAGCGGTGTGAGGGCGGGACACGGGGACTCCTTGAGGCGATGGCCGTACGGTCAGCCCCAATAGTACGACCGCCATCGAACGCGGCCCGTCCTCCATGAACCGGCTGACCGACTACGGCCGGTCGACAGCCCTGGCCGGTAGGGGGCCAGAGCTGTCGTTGGTCCGGCCTTGATCGGCTACGAAGCCGACGCCGAAGCCGACGCCGCCGGTACCGCGCTCGGGTCCACGCCCACGGTCAGGCTGCCGCGGACCCCGCGCTCGATCGCCCCCGGGGCGTACGACAGATCGAGCAGGCCGTCCACGGCGCCGCCCCCGCCGTAGAACCGGTCGGCGTCGAGCGTCGTACGCGCGAGCGTGTTGGTGTTGTACGGGGCGATCTCGGCGCTGGCGAGCACCGTGTCCTCGGCGAAGTACAGCTGGCCGGTGTGGCAGACCTGCCCGCTCTCGTAGCCGTCCGGTGTCAACTCGCCGCCGACATGCACCTTGACGTGGATATGGACCGTGCGGCCGATGTACCAGCCGGGAAAGAGGGTGCGGAACTCGACCTCGCCCCGGCGGCCGGTGATCTGTGAGCCCCGCAGATAGGTGAGATCGTCGGTGGGCGGTACGTGGGTGCCGCCGGCCGGTGGGGGAGTGTCGTTGCCGATCTCGGTGTAGCCGGAGTAGACGCCCGTGGCGTCGCAGCTCCAGATGTCGACGGCGGCACCTCGCAGCGGCTCGCACGCGACCACGTCGAGGAACGTGAGCCGCAGGGTGAGCGGGATACCGGCGCGGTCCTCGGTCAGATCGCGCCGGAACAGGTCGTAGTCGAGGTAGTACGGGCCCTCGATGGCCTCCGCCGTGAGGGGGTAGCAGTCCGCCGGTAGGTCCGTGGCAGACGCTGAGGGAGCCGAGGCGGAGGCCCCGAGGCCGGCGACCGCGAGGCTCGCGCCACCCGCGAGGAGTACCCGGCGCCTCGACGGGCCGTGTATATGGGGGGCGGGGTCCGAGGACCGGGGGTGGGGTGTGTCCTGAGTCATGGTCCGGGAATCTAGCCGCCGATCCTGAGAATCGGATCAACTCGCCGTGGAATCAAGGCATTTGAGGATGAGAGTCGTATGAGGAAGGCGTGCCCGGGACCGGGCGTGGGACGGTTCCGCTCAGGGTGCGTCCGCCAGGGGAGGGCCGTCGGCGCGGAACCGCCGGGCCCCTGCCACGTACCAGTCGATCGCTCGGGCGGCACCGTCGAGCGGCCCGGGCCGTCCCGACGTAGTTTGGGGTCATGAGCACGACTGGGTCAGCCACGTCGTCGAGCCTCTGGCGCCGGCCGTACGCAAAGCTCGCGATAGCGCTCCTGTGCCTGGCCGGGTTGCTCGCCGTCGAACTGCTGACGAATACGGAGATCCGAATCGGCGGGCTGATGGTGGCGGTGCCCGCTCTCTCGGCGACTTTCCTGCCCCCGGGGCAGGTCCTTTTCGTCGTGCTGCTGACGCTGCCCAGTGTGTACCTGGCGGCGATCAACAACCACACCCTGGACACCAAGGCCTTTCCCGTCTCGTTCGCCACCGTGGTGCTGATCAGCATCGCGTCCGTCGCGACGGCCACGGTGCGACAACGACGCGAACGAGAACTCGCCCAGTCGCGCTGGGTCGCCGCGGTCATGCAGAACCTGCTGCTGCGACCGCTTCCCTGTCGGCTCGGTCCTCTGTCGATCTCCTCCGTGTACATCTCGGCGGAGGAGGAGGCCAATATCGGCGGCGATGTGTACGCGGCCGCCGTCACGGCACGCTCTGTCCGCCTCATGGTCGGTGACGTGGAGGGGAAAGGGCTTGGCGCGGTCGAAATGGTCGGCTATCTGCTGAGTGCCTTCCGCCAGGCGGCCAGGAACGGCACCACGCTGGCGGAGCTGCCCGACTTTCTCGACCGCAGGCTGCGCGACGAGCTCGTCGACGCGCTGGCCACTTCCGACGACGCCTCGGATTCCGTCTCCCGCCGCCGGGCGATGGAGGGGTTCGTCACCGCGGTGATCGTGGAGTTCAGGGAGGGGGAGGACGTGGTCCGGATCGCCAACAGGGGCCACCCGCCGCCGCTGCTCATCCGCCAGGACAACGTCCTCCCTCTCGATCCCAGGACATCCGCACTGCCGCTGGGGCTCGGCGATCTCCGCGCCGACGAGCATCAGGTGGACACCTACGAACTGGCCGTCGGGGACCGGCTGCTGCTGTACACCGACGGTGTCATCGAGGCACGCGACGCGGCCGGGCGCTTCTACCCGCTGGCCGACCGGGTGGCCCGGTGGACCGACCGTGACCTGGACGAGATGATCGACGCCGTACGGTCCGATCTGCTGCGGCACGTCGGCGCGCGGCCCGCCGACGACGTGGCGATGGTCGCCGTACAGCGCATGGTCTGAGCACCGGGCTCGCCCCATCGGGGCATCGCCCACACGCGTCCGCTGTAGCCGCTGCCCATGCCGAACACCGGCCTGTCCGGGACAGCTGCCACTCAGCGCTCTCATGTCCATCGCAGTCGGTTGCCGGTCGAATTGCGGGCCAGGAACAGCGTGAGATACGTCTGCCCCGCCATGGCGCCGATGCGGTGCTCCCGCCCGTAGTAGGTGTTCTCCCCGGCGGCGTCGTAGGTTCGGCCGTCGGCGAAGCGGGACATCAGGGAGAGCTGCGCGTTGTTGTGCAGCCGCTCCCACTCGGCGGCGGACGGGGAGATGCCGTGGTCCTGCCCGGTGAGTGAGACCAGCAGGTCGAAGCTGCCGAAGTAGAAGGGGAAGTGGGTACCCCAGTCGTTGCCCTCGGGGTAGTAGATCTCCGCCGAGTCCGCGCGGTAGATCGGGCTGGTGCCTCCGCCGGGCAGCGGGAAAGGCTTGTCCACCAGCGCGGCGTACGTCCGGTTGATGTTGTGCAGCGCGGCCCGCGGCGCGGCCCGGTTCGCCAGGCCGAAGACGAACCCCTGGTAGAGGCTCTGGTCGAAGGCCACCATGTACAGCGGGTGCAGCCGTGCGTGGTTCTGCAGTGTTCCGTCGTCGGCGATGTTCGTCCCCCGCAGCCAGGAGGACAACCGGATACCGTTGATGGTCGCGCCGCTGGTGAGATCGGCCGGTCTGGCCGCCGCGGCCAGCAGGAGCTCGATGTTGCGACGCGTCCAGCGGGCGGTGTCGGGGTGGCTCGGCATCATCGCGGCGGCCAGGGAGAGTGCGGCGGCGCTCCAGTTGTCCTCCTCCGCCTTGCTGTCCCCGGGGGTGACGACGGTGCCGTCGCGCCGGGTCATGTACAGCTGATCACCGCTGGTGCCGATGAGGTGGACGCCGTCGCCGGTGGTGAGCCGGTCCGCTTCCCATACCAGCATGGCGACGAGATGATCGCGTGTGGTGGTGTCCAGCCGGTCCCAGAAGAGCCAGCCCGCCAGGGCCGTGTAGTACGCCCACAGGGCGGTCTGCCATCCGCCGCCCCAACGCGTGCCGGTGTTCGCGTTGTTGGCCAGGTGGCGGGCGGCGAGGGTGCGGATCAGATTGCGGGTGCGGATGGTGGCGTTCGCGGCCGACAGCGTCCGGGGGTCGTATGTGTTCGTGACCAAGGCCGTCGTGGCGGCGACCGCGGCCATGGCGGGCAGCCGGACGGCCCGCTCGTCCGTTCCCTTGAGGTCGATATGGCCGTCGGGAAGGTAGTGGGTGTAGGTGGCGGCGTACCAGGGCCCGATCAGGTAGCGGGCACTCCCGGCGAGGACGGCTGTCACTCGGGTTCCGGCGGCGTCCGCCCCCGAGTAGGAGCCCAGGTTCGGCCAGCCGATGGGTACGACGCTGTTGCCGTCCGCCGCGAGGGCGGTGCCTGTCGTCCCGGCCCCGAACAGCCCGGTGAGTCCGATCGCGCCTGTCGCTCCGAGGAAGCGGCGTCGGGAGAGTGCGGGCGGGTCGAACATGGGCGGACTCCTCCTCGCGAGGGGCATCGGACAGCAAGAGGCGTGGCTGGTGGCGGCGCACCGGCGGTTCGCCGCAGGGGCGGTCGCGACAAGCCCCGGGACGGTTCTCACTGAGCCCGGGGATGCCCGGGGACGGTTCTCATTCGAAGAACTTGAGGCTGTACCCGACGCTGGTGGTGGCACCGGGGACGTTGGCCCGGCGGTAGGTGGTGCTGCCCCACCAGACGGCCGTGCCGGAGTACCAGTAGCGGTTGGACCATGAGTACGGCGTGCCCTTGGCGACCGCGTGGAACATGGTCGGGAACCGGTTGCCGGACGGCGGGCCGGCGGCGACGTCGCCGCGCGGCAGGACGAACGTGTGATGTCCGGGGCCGTCGACATTGAGCGTGGGGTCCCAGCCCGCCATCATGGTCGGGGCGTGCGAGCCGAACAGACAGCCGTTGCTCTTGTACCAGTCCCACACATACGTGGGGTCGCCGCCGCCCCGCAGCCGCAGGTCGGCGATGCAGTACTGGCTGCTCCAACTGCCGTTCGCGGAGTACACGAGGTGCAACTGCCCGCTGGGGTCGACAATCGGCTGGGGTGCCTCGTTGATATAGGGGTTGCCCACGACCCGTTCCCACGGCTCGCGCGGCTGCGAAATGACGTAACGGCCGCCAGTGGTCGTGGTGGGACCGCTCATCCGGGCCAGGTACAGGTTCTGCTCGATGTTGGTGTCGCCCGACCAGCCGGACCACACGAACCAGCGCTGGCCGCCGAAGGTGAAGGGCACCCCGTCGATGGCCCATTTGTCATCGGGCAGCGCGACTTTGGTGGCGGCGGAATAGCCGGTGTCCGGGTCGGCGGAGCTGATGTGGTACATCCGGTGGGCGGCACCGCTGCCGGCGGCGAAGTAGATGCGGTAGTGACCGTCGTGGTGCACGATCTCCGGGGCCCAGACCTCGCCGAGGTTGCCGGTGTCCCGCCACACCTGGTGCTTGGGCGCGGTGGCGACGCCCTCCATGGTGGCCGCCGACCGCACGGCGATGCCGCCGTCCACGGACTTGGCGGAGACATAGAGGTCCCCGACCTTGATCACGCTCGGGTCGGCGCCGCCGACGAGGGGGCGGCCGAGCGTGGCCGGCCGGTCGTCCGTCACCGTGGTGACGGCTTCGGCGGGCCCGGCGGTGGTGATGTGGCCGAGGACAAGCGCGCCGACGAGTCCGAGGGGAACGATGCCGGCGAGCCATCGCGTAGGGGGCATCAGATCCTCCCGATCATGTCCACGACAGGTGGCGCTTTCAGCTAATCACCCTGAGGTGAGTGCCCGTCAAGAGGGCGAACCGTCCGGCCTCTCCGTCGACGGCCGCGAATGACGTCCGAACGGGCCGTCTACCACCAGGTCGTGGGGTAGACCTCTCGCTGGAGGCGGGAGGAGATCAGCTGTACCAGGACGAGCAGCGCCGCTCCCGTGGCCAGCAGGGCCGTGAACTGGGTGGCGCGCGGTTCGGTGAGCATGATCATGACGACGGTCGCCATGGCCGGGGGGTGGGCCACCTTGAAGAGGAGGCCGAGACCGCATGCGGTCCCGCAGGCCACGGCGGCGGCCCAGGGGCCGTGCCAGCCGAGGGCGAGGACGGTGAAACAGACAAGGCAGGACAGCAGGTGTCCGCCGAGGACATGGCGGGGCTGCGCGAGCGGCGAGCCGGGGGTCACGGTGATGATCGCCGTCGTGGCCGCGAGGGGCGGTATCAGCACCGTCTGGTGGGTGATCATCCCGACGACCACCAGGACGGTCAGCGCGACCGTTGTGGTGACCGACGCCGATACGACGGTACGCCGGGGCGCCCTCGACTCGTCGACCTTCCACCATCGGGACCACAGGGACCATCGGGCACGGGGGTTCTTCGCGGGGCGGGTGTCGTCCTCGACGTCCCGTATCCCGGACCGGTCGAGCGTCATGAATACGACGCCCCCGCCCCGCCGCGAGCCCGACATCCGCCCGGCGCCGGGCGCCGGGCGGGCATGGTCGGCGCACCGCTGAGCGGGACGTACGTCTTCAGGGCATGCGAGATCAGCACAGGACTCCTCGGGGGAGCGCCCCGCCTTCGGCCCACGGCGGCTCGTCGTCCGTCAGAGCGGGGAACGCTCCGACATCCTGCCTTCCTGGATCACCGGCCGTCCAAGAGCGCTTCTCGATCGGTTGATCGACGCCAACGATCAAAGGTCCGGGCCCGCGGCCGATCTCGCAGGCGCGGGTCCCGTGGGCACGAGGCGAGGAACGGCCTGCCGGTCACCGGACGGTGGCCGCTCCGGGGGGTCGGACACCGACTCGTCGCGGCTCAGGCGTGGAAGCCGTTGCACACGATGGACGTGTACTTCGTGGGTCCGCCTTCGACGTGGTACAGCACCACCGTCCAGTCGCCCCGGTCGTCTCCGACCGGGATCGCGTCGACGGTCCGATCGCCGAAGTGGGCCCGGAAGTCCTTGGGATAGCTGAGCTTGATGGTTCCGCCCGACGACCACTGGGAGTAGAGGTCGATGGGCTTGCTGGTGAAGCCGATACCCTTGCTCGCCGAGCGGAGGGGGCGCCCGGTGTCGCGGTCCGTTTCGTGCGGCGGCCGTACCCCGACGGACACGTAGTACGGCGCGGGCCGCTTGCCCTCCCCGGCGGTCTTGGGACGCAGCTCCACCGAAGCGGTGTCCGAGCCGGTGGTGTGCGACACGGAGGACCGCAGGTCCTCCGGCGGCGAGGAGTCGGTGAGACTCGCCAGGTCGCAGAAGCCGATGCCCATGGCGGCCTGCTCCGGATCGTCCGACAGGGTCCAACGGTCCTGCGAGACACGGTCGTTCACGATGTGGTCCGGCGGGCGCCTCGCCGGACCCGTGGTGGCGGGACCGGACGCGACGACATCGGTCCCTGGCGCCGCTTCGGAGCCCTTGTCGTCCTCTTTCGGGAACAGCCAGATCCCGACCGACACCAGGAGCGCCACCACCACGCATGCGGCGAGACAACCCCCACGACGTTCGCGCCGCACCGGAGGCGGTTGGTGATCCGGCCCGTCGTACGGGGTGGTGTCGGAGTACGCCCAGAACCCGGTGGCCGCCGGCTGGGCCGGAGCGTGCTGCACCGGGCCGCGGTCCGACGCGGCCATCCCGGGAGTGACGGCGGTGACGGGGGTGACGGGGGTGACGGCGGTGACGGGGGTGACGGCGGTGACGGGGGTGACCGTCTCCGCTTTCCGCTCGGACGGCGCGTGCGCACCGGACGAGTCCGCCGGGCCTTTCACGTACCCGGACCCGGGTACGGGGTCGCCGTCGCGGGCCACCGAACGGTAATGGGCATCGTCGGCCAGCGCCGAGTCCACCGCGCATCCGGCGATCACGGCGGCCAGTTCGGGCCGCTTCGCCGGGTCCTTGGCGACGCACCGCCGGATCAGCGCCGCCAGGTCGCCCCGTACGCCCCTCAGGTCGATGTCCTCGTGCACGGTCCGGTAGCTCACCGTCATGGCATCGCCCGTACCGTACGGGGGCCGGCCGGTCGCCGTGTAGGCGATCGTCGCTCCCAGCGCGAAGATGTCCGCGGCCGGGGTGACGTCGTTACGCAGAAGGACCTCGGGCGCGGTGTATCCGGGGGTCCCGGGAGCGGTTCCGTCCCGGGTGAGAATCGTCTGCTCAAGTCCCCTGGCGATACCGAAGTCGATCAGCTGCGGCCCTTGGGGCGCGAGGATGACATTCCCCGGTTTCAGGTCCCGGTGCGTGACTCCATGGGCATGGACGGCGGCCAGCCCCTCGGCGAGCGCCGCGAGCAGCCGCAGAGCGCTCTCGGGCGGGAACGGACCGCTCGCTCCCACGGCGTCGCGCAGTGTGGGTCCCGGTACGTACTCGGTGGCCAGCCAGTACGGGGACACATCGAGTGACGCCTCGATCAACTGGGCGGTGTAGGCGCTCCGTACGGCTTCCACGGTCGCGGCTTCCCGCCGGAACCGGGCGAGCGCCTCAGGGTGATCGCTGATCTCGTCGCGGATCACCTTCACGGCCACCAGCCGTCCGCCGGGCGAACGCCCGAGGTACACCTGTCCCATGCCGCCCGCACCGAGCCGGGCGATGATCCGCCACGCGCCTATTCGCTGGGGATCCTGAAGTCGCAGCTCTTCCACGGCACGACTTTGCCACACCCCGGCATCCGGCGGACCGCGAAGAACGCACAAATGCCCAGAGGTTCGGGGGTGTTCTCGTACAGGCCGGATGAGCGGGGAGTCCTCGTCGTACCCGCCGCTCATCGGGGAAGCGGCGAGTCCGTGTCCGGCGCCTGCCCGGCTCCTTCAGTCCAGTGCGATCCGGGCGGCGACCGGCAGATGGTCGCTGCCGGTGGCGGGCAGGGTGCGGATATGGCCGACGGTCCCCGAGCGGGCCATGACCTGGTCGATCCGGGCCAGCGGGAAGGCGGAGGGGAAGCTGAAGGCGAAGCCACGTTCCGCCACATTCATCCTTGAGGTCAGCGGGGTCAATCCCCGGTCGTCGACGGTGCTGTTGAGGTCGCCGAGCAGGATCACCGCCTTCAGCTCCTCTGCGGCGATGGCCTCCCCCAGCAGGCCGGCGCTCTCGTCGCGCCAGGCCGACGCGAGGCCGGACGCCCGGAAGCGGACCGAGGGCAGGTGCGCGACGTACGCCGCGATCTCGCCGTGCGGTGTGCGGACCACGGTCCGCAGCGCGCGACTCCAGTCCTCCGTGATTTCCCGGGGCTTGATGTCCAACTGCCGGGTTCCGGTGAGGGGATGCTTCGACCAGAGTCCGACGGTGCCCCGGACCGCGTGGTATGGATAGTCGGGGGCCAGGGTCTTCTCGTAGACCGCCAGCGCGGGGGGTATCAATTCCTCCAGCGCGATGAGATCGGGCTCGGCGTCGGCCAGGGCGCGGGCCGTGCCCGCCGGATCGGTGTTCTCGTCGCTGACGTTGTGCTGCACCACGACCAGGTCGCGCGCGCCGGATTCCGCACCGGGCAGCAGCAGCCCGCCGAAGAGATATGTCCAGGCGGCCACCGGCAGCAGCAGGGCCACCAGCGCGAGGGCGGAGCGGCGCATCAGCGCCAGGCCGAGCAGTACCACGGCCACCAGGCCGAGCCAGGGCAGGAACGCCTCCAGGAAGCTGCCCAGACGGCCCACGGAATTGGGCACGGCCCGGTGGAACACCAGCAGTCCGGCCGTCAGCACCGCGAGCGCGGCGAGCACCCGCCCGCGCGCCCGGACCGACCGTCGCCGCGCGTTCTTCTGCCCGTCGGTCCGTCCGTTCTTCGGCGCCTCCGCACGCGCGGCCCGCCACCACGCCCCTCTCACCCTCGACGCCCCACCGCTGTCCGTTCGCGCCCGCACCACCATGGACTCCCGTTCACTTGCCCTCGTACCCCCGGACGCGCCACCGCCCGAATCGGTTTCCGGCTCCACCCCCGGCTCCACGGCACGAACGATCTCGATCCTCCCTCATGATTGGCCTGACAAGTTCTGGACAGGTGGGGTTCGCCTCCACACTCTCGGGAGAGGTATCCAGCCCGGCGGTGCATACCGCCCATGGCCACTTCGGAAGGTGGCGCCGGTGAAATTCAGCTATGCGATGCTCCCCGACTATCCGCTCCAAGAGTCACTGGCCTCGATCAAGCTCGCCGATGAACTCGGCTTTCACGCCTGCTATGCCGCCGACGAGGCCTGGCACAAGGACCTGTGGCTGCTCTTCGCCGCCGCGGCGGGCCAGACCAGCCGGATCCGTCTGGGCCCGAGCGTGTCCCCGGTCACGATCCGGGAACCCACCCTGATCGCCCAGGCCCTGGCCACACTCGACGAGCTGTCAGACGGCCGGGCGGAAGGCGTGCTGTCCAGCGGGAACTTCGGGCTGCTGGCCCAGTACGGCACCGACTGGGCCCGCACCCGTCCGCTGTCCCGGGTCAAGGAAGCGCTGCATGTGGTGCGCACGCTGCTGGACGAGGGAGCCATCTCGTACGACGGCGAGTTCTTCACCTACCGCGGGCTGTTCACCTTCGCCCGCCCCGTCCAGGAGCGTGTCCCGCTCAAGCTCGGCGCGATGCGCGGACCCAGGTCCTTCGAGGCGGCCGGCGAGCTGTCCGACGGCTGCCACCACGCGCTGAGCTACACGCGCGAGGCGTACGACTACGCGGTGCGGCACATCCGGGCCGGAGCCGAGCGCGCGGGGAAGGACTGGCGGTCCCTGGACATCGGCGCCTGGGTCGTCTTCGCCACCGGACCCGACTCCGCGACCGCCAAGGACGCGGCCCGCAGCATGGTCGGCATCTACGCCTCCTCGATGCCCGAGGAACAGCTCCGCCGCAACGGCGTCGACCCGGGCGAACTGAAGCCGGTCATCGACGCCATCGCGGCGGGTGACCTCGCCCGTGGCATCGAGCTGACGACACCCGAGATCGCCGAACGCCTCTCCATCGCGGGCACCCCGGAGGAGTGCCTGGAGAAGATCCAGCGGGAGATCGCCCCCAGCGGCGTCAATCACATGATCTGCGCCCTCACCGACCGCAGTCTCGTCAAGGCCTTCACCGGCCGTGACCTCGTGGGAGCGGCCGATGTGAACACCCAACTCCGCCTGATCCACGACAAGATCATGCCCGCCTTCGCCTGATCCGCGCCGTCGCCTGACCGGTGCCGTCCCTGACCGAGGCCGTTCGGCTCCGGACGGCGCGGGCGGCACCGTCAGGCGTCGCGGGTACGCGGCACGCGGTAGCCCGGGGCCGAGGGCCGGTCAGGCCCAGCAGTCGGGCCAGCCGGGTGTACGAGTCGAGCAGCGCCTCGCGGTCGTAGGTGCTCGTCGTGACCAGGAATTCGTCGGCCCCGCTGCGCGCCAGCAGCTGCCGGAGACCGGCCGCCACCTCGTCCGCCGTACCGTACAGATGCCCGCGCCGCGCTTCTTCGAACAGTGCGCGCTCGCGTTCCGTCATGGCGGTGGCGAGAATCGTCTCGACCGAGGCGAGCGGCGGGAACTCCCCGTGGGTGCGGGAGTACGCCGTCGACCAGGCCTCCGGGAGCAGCAGCGCGCGGGCCTCCCGTGTGGTCGGTGCCACCGCGACCGTGCCGGACAGGACGACATACGGCCGCTCGCCCCAGGGGGAGGGGCGGAAGTCACGGCGGTACGCCTCGATGGCCCGGAGCATCGCGTCCTCACCCCGTACGGCGGCGATGACCAGCGGGAGCCCGGCCTCCGCCGCGACCCGTGCGCCCTGGCCGGTGGCCAGGACGAAGACCGGGACGCTCAGCCCTTCGGCGGGGTGGGCGTGGACCTGGGGGTGCGCGTTCTGGGTGCCGGTGAAATATCCGAGGAGTTCGGCGAGCTGCCCGGGGAAGTCGGCCGCGTCCTCCTTGCCCCGGCCGAGTGCCTTGCGTATCCCGTCGGTGAAACCCACCGACCGCCCGAGCCCCATGTCGATACGGCCCGGGAAGAGGGATTCCAGCACCCCGAACTGCTCGGCGACGACGAGCGGTCGGTGGTTCGGCAGCATCACACCGCCGGTCCCGACGCGGATGGTCGACGTGGCGGCGGCCACGGCCGCCGCGAGCACGGTCGGAGCCGAGCCGGCGACCCCCGGCACGCTGTGGTGCTCGGACACCCAGAAGCGGTGATAGCCAAGGGCCTCGATCCGCCGGGCGAACGCGACGCTGTCGCGCAGCGCCTGAGGACCGTCCGACCCCTCCCGGATACGGGAGCGGTCCAGTACGGAGAAGGGAACAGTCGCCGCGATACTCACACCATCTCCAACAACCGGGCCGTACGAGGATTCCCCGGGGCCGGGATTCGCCATGAGGCGCACCTGTTGGCCGGTATCGTACGAAAGCTCGCTCCTGGCACGGCCCGGCGGTTATGTTTGCGGCCATGTTCCACGTTTGGGGGTCGCCATGAGAGCGTTCTGGACCGTCCTGGCCGTCCTCTTCGCGGCCCTCACTGTCGGAAGCCTCGCCGTACTGAACGAGGGCGCCGACAGGTCGATCGGGCTCAGTGACATCGCCGTCGCGGCGGTGCTCGGGACGCTGGCCTGGCTCAGCTGGGGCGCCCGGCGGTGAGGGGTCCCCTCCGCGGACCCGAATCGCCGTAGAAGGGCCGTAGGGCTTTTTCGTCGACCGCCCTACGGCCCCTCTCGTCCGTCGCGGTCGGCGGCCAGGTCCCCGAGGCCGCCACCGGTCTCCACCGGTTCCGCCGGCTCCACCGCTCTTCGCGGGGGATCAAGACTGCTTGACGCGCGCCTCGCAGGCACGGATCAGTTCCAGGTGCTTCGCCACCACGGGGCGTGCTCCTCGGGCGGCGGCCTTGACCTCGGCGTTGCCTCCCTTGGCGATTTCGCCGTCGATCAGGGCCAATGTGTCCTCGTGGCTCTTGGCCTCGGCGGTCAGCCAGTCGGTGTTGTACGCGCTCGTCCCCACACTGGCCTGCATGGCGGTCATCGCCTTCTCCTGCGCGGCGGAGGGCGAGGCGGACAGCGGGACGTGCAGTTCGGCCGCCAGCGCCTTGACGCCGACATCCAGCTTCCTGTGGTCGCGCACCAGCGTGACGCCGACCGACTTCACGCAAGCCGCCGTGGCGTTCTTGCGTGCGCTCTGTCCGGCCGCGATCTCCGCCAGGTTGCCCTGGTGAATCGCCTTCAGGAACGGCGCGTCATCGGCGGCCGGGGCCGCCGCGTACGCCGAAGGCGCGGATATGCCGGCCAGCGCCGCCAGCATCGTGGCAGCGGCTATGCGTCGCACAGCGATCATCTGCGTTGCTCCCTTCGCCCGGTCCGGGACGCACACAGGTCGGTGTCGGACCGGTCGTTGGACAAGCACCCCAGTCGGTGCCCGGAGCCCATGCATTCCCTCGCCGAACACGCCGGTCACACAATCACTCCTCAGTCACACGAATGGCCTTCAACTCGCCGGTGCGGCGGCCAGTTGAGCCCTGCGGCTTCACGGTGTCGGCGACCGGGCGAGGGGATTCGTAGCGACGTTACGAGGTGGGGTTGGCGTCGCTAACTCGACGGTGTTAGCGTTGATACGGTCGGGTTGCGAGCGGCGCTATCCGGCCGGGACAAGGAGCAGTGCCATGACCGAGCAGACCGTTTCTCCCCGTCGGGTGGCGATCATCACCGGAGGGTCCCGCGGCATCGGCCGCGAGAGTGCCGAGCGGCTGGCCGCCGACGGATTCGCCGTCGTCCTCAACTACGCCGGTAACAACACCGAGGCCGAGGCGGCGGTCGGGGCCATCACCGCCGCCGGCGGGCAGGCGATGGCGTTCCGGGCGGACGTGGCCGACGAGACGGCCGTGGCGGCGCTCTTCGACGCGGCGGAGGCGGCGTACGGCGGCATCGACGTGGTGGTGCACGCGGCGGGTGTCATGACGCTGGCGCCATTGGCCGAGATCGACCTCGACGCCTTGGACCGTATGCACCGCACCAACATCCGCGGGACGTTCGTCGTCGACCAGCAGGCCGCGCGCAGGCTCCGGCCCGGCGGGGCGATCATCAACTTCTCCAGCTCCGTCCTGGCGCTGGCACTGCCCGGCTACAGCGCCTACGCCGCCACCAAGGGCGCGGTCGAGGCCATCACACTGATCCTCGCCCGCGAGCTGCGCGGCCGGGACATCACCGTCAACGCCGTGGCCCCCGGGCCGACCGCCACCGCCCTGTTCCTGGACGGCAAGGACGAGCAGACCATCGCGAAGCTGGCAGGCCAGGCACCCCTGGAACGGCTGGGCGCCCCGCAGGACATCGCCGAGGTCGTCGCCTTCCTCGCCGGTCCCGCTCGCTGGGTCAACGGACAGGTGCTGCGCGCCAACGGCGGCATCGTCTGACGCGTCGGCGTCCCGCTGGACCTGCGCACCGTCGAACTCGACGTGCTCTCCCAGGAGTCCGCCGACGCGGCGTCTGCCCGTCCGCCCGTCTGCCCGTCCGTCCGTCCGTGGACGGAACGGTCAGATCTGGGCGAGGCCGCCGTCGACGAAGAGTTCGGCGCCCGTGGTGAAGGAGCTCTGGTCCGAGGCGAGGAAGACGGCCATGGCGGCGACCTCGTCCGGGCTGCCCATCCGGCCCAGCGGGATCTGGGCCGTGAAGCTGTCCTTGAACTTCTTCCTGGCCTGTGCGCTGTCGCCCGCCAGGCCTTCGATACCGGGGGTCTCGATCGGCCCAGGCGAGATGGCGTTGACCCGGATCCCGCGGTCGGCGAGCTCCGCGGCCCAGGTGCGGGCGAGGTTGCGGATGGCGGCCTTGGTGGCGCTGTACACGCTCATCGCCTCGATGCCGAGGGAGGCGTTGGTGGAGGAGAGCACGATCACGGACGCGCCGTTGGGCAGGAGCGGCAGGGCCTTCTGGACGGTGAAGATCAGCCCCTTGACGTTGATGTCGAAGGTGGTGGTGTAGTGCTCCTCGGTGATCTTCCCGAGCCGTGCGAGCTCGCCGCCGCCCGCGTTGGCCGCCACGATGTCCAGCCGCCCGCTGCGGGTTCCGATCGTCTCGAAGAGGGTGTCGAGATCCTGGAGGTTCGACACATCGCTCTGTACGCCGACCGCCCGCTCCCCGATGGCCTCCACGGCGGCGTCCAGTTCGGGCTTGCGCCGTCCGGTCAGATAGACGGTGGCGCCTTCTTCGGCGAACCGGCGTGCGATGGCGAACCCGATGCCCTTCGAGCCGCCGGTCACGAGGGTCACCTTGTTTTCCAGCTGTCCCATGACATCCATCCTTGAGGTAATGAGTTTTGTTACATTAAAGAGTGCGAATAACGACATGCCCGCGCACCGGCGGTACGACGCGCCGATGAAGCACCTTTCCTAGCGGGCGGCCAGCACGTTCTGGAGGACATCGGCCAGCGTGGTGCGGGCCAGCTCGTCGCGCAGGACGACATCGATTCCGTCGTACACGCTCTTCATCGTCGGCCGGATCCCGAAACCCACCGGACAGTCCAGGTTCGGTTCGGCGCGGTGCATGGCGAACAGAGGGCTGGGCTCCACGGCGTCGTAGACGTCCAGCAGTGTGATGGCTTCGAGTCCACGCGCCAGCGTCCAGCCCGCGCCCGCGCCGCGCCGGGACTCGACGATTCCGGCCTCGCGCAGCTCTCCGAGCAGACGCCGGATGACCACGGGGTTGGTGTTCACGCTTCCGGCGATCTGCTCCGAGGTGGCGATCTCGTGCCCCCGGCGCCGATGGAGCTCCATCCAGGTCAGGGCATGGGTCGCGACCGTCAGTCTGCTGTTCGCGCTCACTCGTTCATCACCTCCCGGCGCCTCCCGTGACTCTCGTACCGTCCGATTCCCGCCGTTAGTCGCAACGCTAAAGGTTACGACAGACCTCGTCAACCGAGGGACCTCCATCCGGACCGTGACGTGGCCTCGTCGTCGTGGGGACGAACATCCCGATGTCCGTTCCTTCTTCGGGAGTCGATTCACCACATGATGTGGCCGCACGCTATGTGGATCACCTCTATTGTCTTCCGGCCACGCGCGGCCGAAGATCCTCGGCACCGCACCCCGGACCCTCGGACTCCGGATCTCACGGTCACCCGGGCCCCGGACCGCGGGCAGCCAGAACGCTCGACAGGAGGACACGCGATGACCACAGCGCCCCCGCGGGAGCCGGCCCCACCGACCCCGGCCGGCAGGGAGCCCTGGCCGGCGCGCATGGCGCTGCGCTTCACCGCGTTCTCCGAGAGATGGCTGCCGGACGCGCTGGGCTTCGTACTCGTGGGTACGTTCGCGGTCTTCGCGCTCGGCCTCGTGACCGGCGAGGACCTGGTCGGCACCCCGTCGGATCCGGCGGCGACAACCGGCTACGGGCTGGTGGACGCGTGGGGTCAGGGCTTCTGGTCCCTGATCACGTTCACCCTCCAGATGGCGATGATCATTATCGCCGGGTACGCGGTCGCGGTCTCGCCTCCGGTCGGGCGGCTGATCGGCCGGCTCGCGCGGGTGCCGCGTACGCCTCGCGGAGCCATCGCGTACACCGCGGCCGTCGCGATGGTGACGTCCTATCTCAACTGGGCCTTCAGCCTGATCTTCACGGCGATCCTCGCCAAGGAGATAGCGCGCAGGGTCGCGGGCGTCGACTACCGGGCGCTGGGCGCGATGGCCTTCCTCGGACTCGGCACCGTATGGGCCCAGGGCCTGTCCGGGTCCGCCGCGCTCCAGGTGGCCAGTGAGGCGTCGAGCCCGCCCGCCGTACAGGAGGTCATCGCGGAGGGGCGCGGAAGCGGTCTCATCCCGCTCACGGAGACCATCTTCCTCTGGCAGGGCATGGTGGCCACGGCGATCGTCTTCGTCGTCGCCGTCGGAATGGCCTGGTTCCTGTCGCCGTCGCCGGAGCGCGCGAAGACCGCCGAACAGATGGGTGTCGAACTGGGGCCCAGCGTGGCGAACGAGCGCGCGGAGCTGCGCCGAGGCCGGCCGGGGGAGTGGATCGAGTACAGCCCCGTCTTCGCGATCCTGCTGTTCGCGCTCGGAGTGTGGTACCTGGCGCGGCACTTCGCCCGCGCGGAGGGCAGCGCCCTCAACGCCCTGGATCTGAACACCGTCAACCTCATCCTCATCCTGCTGGCGCTCATCCTGCACTGGCGTCCGGTACGGCTGGCGCAGGCCGTCAAGGAGGGGACACCGGCGGCTTCCGGCGTACTGCTCCAATTCCCGCTGTACGGCGGGATCTTCGGGATGATCGCCTTCACCGGGCTGAGCAAGACCATCGCCGGCTGGCTGGTTTCGGTGTCGAACGAGTTCTTCTACCCGGCCTTCATCGCCATCTACAGCTGTGTGCTCGGCGTCTTCGTCCCCAGCGGCGGCAGCAAGTGGGTCATCGAGGCGCCCTACGTCCTGGACGCGGCCAATCAACTCCAGGTGAACCAGGGCTGGATGGTCGTGGTGTACGACCTCGGTGAGGCGAGCGCCAATCTTCTCCAGCCGTTCTGGATGCTGCCCACGCTGACGATCCTCGGGCTCAAGGCGCGCGACATCATGGGCTACACCTTCTCGATGTTCTTGGTGTGCTTCCCGGTCGTGCTGATCGTCGTCACCCTCTTCGCCCGGACGCTCCCCTTCCCCTGACGCCGACCGTGCTGCCGCCCGCGTCGACTCCGTGCTCGATGGATCACCGGAATTGCCCACTCGTGCCAGAACGCGTGGCTGATTGACTGTTCTGGGCCCACGCCCGGCCGATTCTGGCCGTTTACGACCAGGGGTGTAGGCCACGCACCGCAAGAGGGCCAGGATATAGCCGTGGTGGGCAACCTTCCCGTCGTGACGACCAGCTTCGTAGGCCGGAACAGCGAGCTGGGCTCGATCGAACGGGCATTCGCGGAGCACCAGTTGGTCACGCTCACGGGCAGTGGAGGCGTGGGCAAGAGCCGGCTGGCGCTGCGTGCTGCGGAGGGGGCGGGCGGGCGGTTCCCGGATGGTGTGTGGTGGGCGGATCTGTCGCCGCTGTACGACGAGAAGCTGTTGCTGGGGACGGTGTGTGATGCCGTCGGGCTCTCGGATCATTCGCTGCGGTCGCCGGTGGAGGCGTTGTGCGAGTGGCTGGCGGGGCGGCGGTTGCTGCTGGTGCTCGACTGCTGTGAGCGGATGGTGGCGGCGGTCGGGCATCTGGTCGGTGAGCTGCTGACGGCCGCGCCCGGCCTGACCGTGCTCGCCACCAGCCGGCAGCCGCTCGGCGCGAGGGGTGAGCACTGCCTCGACGTTCCCCCGCTGCCCCTGGAGGGCGATGACGACGCGCTACGGCTCTTCCGCGACCGGGCCGCCCGTACCGCGCCTCAGGTGTCGCTGGACGACCCTGGCACGGCCGCCGCGGCCGTCCAGATCTGTCATCGTCTCGAAGGTATTCCGCTGGCGGTCGAACTGGCCTGTGCCCGGCTGGCCGATCACTCCGTCGAAGAGGTCGCGGATCTGCTGACCAGCCGGCTGGAGGTGCTGACCGATGAGACGGTCTGGCCCCGCCGCCATCGCGCCCTGCGTACCGCGATCGGGTGGAGCCATGAGCTGTGTGCCCCTCTCGAACGTCTGCTGTGGGCCAGGCTCTCCGTCTTCCGTGGCGACATCGGGGCGGCCGACGCGCGGGCGGTGTGCGCCGGAGGCCCGCTCGGTGCCGACGCGGTCACCGCCGCTCTGGCGGGACTCGTCGCCAAATCCGTCCTGCGCCAGGACGAGGGCGCGGACGGCCGTTACCGCATGCTCGACACGCTGCGCGAATACGGCGCCATGTGGCTGGGCGAACTGGGTGAGGAGAGGCTTCTCGCCGACCGGCACGCCGCGCACTTCGCCGAACTCGCGCGCCGCGCCCACGCCGGCTGGCTCGGCCCCGACCAGGTCGCCTGGTACCGCCGTGTCGCCGACACCCACGCCGATCTGTGCGCGGCCATCGACCATCTCCTCGAACACGACCCGGCACAGGGCGTGGAGATGGCGGGCCGCACCGGACTCTTCTGGAGCTGCTGCGGCCACCTCCACCAGGCCCGCAGCTGTCTGGAACGCGCGCTGCGCCTCCACCCCGCCGGAGGACAGCACCGTACCCGCGCCCTCTGGGCCCTCGGCATCACCCTCGCGCTCCAGGGCGACCACGAGGCCGCCCGCCGGGTCGGTGAGGAGTGCAGCGTCTCCGCCTGGCACGACAACGAGCCGGAATCCCTGCTCTCCGCCGCCCACCTCGTCGGCTTCAACTGCCTGATGATGGGCCGCCCCCTGGCCGCGCACACCGTCTGCGACCGCGCGCTGCGCAATCTGCCGGGCGATCCGCGCGACGCCCCGTCACAGTTGCGCTGCCGGGTGATAAGGCTGTTCGCGCTCACGGCGCTCGGCCGGCTCGATGACGCGCGCGAGGAGGCCGCCGGGCTGCAACGGCTCAGCCTGCGTTACGGCGAGCGCTGGGCGCGTGCCTACGCCGACCACCAACTCGCCTTCATACACCTCCTACAGGGCCGCCCGCGCGACGCCGAGGGCCATGCGCGGGCGATGCTCGCGGGCAAATACGAGCTGCACGACAGCCTCGGGATCGCTCTCGGTCTCGATCTGCTCGCCGGAGCGATCGCGGTCCAGGGCGACGGTGTGGAGGCGGCCCGTACGTACGGCACGGGACACGCGTACTGGCGCATGATCGGCCATCCCCATCGCGGTTCCCCCGAACTCGGCGCGCTCCGTGAGGAGTGGGAGCGGCGGGCACGGGAGGCCGCGGGCGACCCCGCCTACGAGAGGGCGTACGACCGGGGGCTGGCCGACGACGCCACGAGCGGGCTCGTCCGCGCGTTACAGGGCCATCTGCCGTCGTAGAGCCCCGTCCCGCACCGGGACGGGGGGCGAAGGTTGATCACCACGTCACAGGGGCCGGGGTGCCCTCACACCTTCCGGTTCTCGGAGCGGACCATCCACGCGTGCTTTTCGAGGGTGTCGATGATCGAGTGGAGGATGTCGGCGGTGGAGGGGTCCGCCTTGTCCACGCCGTCATGCACGCGCCGCATGGTCGCTGTCGTCGCGTAGAGGCGCGTCGTGATGAGATCCACCACGGCCGCCACGCTCAGCTCGCCCTCCGGGAACTTGGGCAGGGTGGTGGTGGCCACGACGGTGTCGGAGCGTCCGTCCGGAACGGTGTGGAGGGCCCTCATGCGCTCGGCGATCTCGTCGCCCCCCTCTCGGGCGTCGTCCACGATGTTGTCCAGTTGCAGATGCAGGTCCCGGAAGTTGTGGCCCACCAGGTTCCAGTGGGCCTGCTTGCCCTGGAGGTGCAGTTCGATGAGGTCGACAAGAATCGCCTGGAGGGCTTCCGACAACTGCCTGGACGCCGTGAAGCCCACGGCCGCGTCGTGCTCGGAGAGACGAGCAGAGGGTGAAACAGTGCGCGACGTCATGTTTCCGCTCCTTCAGAGAAACGCATTCCCCGGGGCACTGAGCGCAGAGAAGGCGTGCCGTCATGTCCTCCCCAGTTTCGTCGCAGACTCCTGACCTCGCAGCTTGGGCTTTCAGGGCTGGAGCGTGGTGGCCCAGGACGCGGTGACGGCCTCGTAGGCGGTCTGTCCCGTCTCGTCCAGCGTCCGCTCCGTCCCGTCGGCCATGACGACCGCCAGGGTCCGTACCGCGAAGGTGTCCAGCTCCAGTACCGCCACCACGCGTTCGAGCTGGGAGATCAGACAGCGCGGTGAGCGCGGCGGGTCGCCCCACTCGGCACCGGCCTGTCCGACGAGGTCCAGGAGCCCTTCGGTGCCGGGCTCGTTGTCGAGGGCGCGGTGCAGTCGGGTGAGGACCTCCCACAGCGCGTCGAGGTCACCCGAGTCCACCGCGAGCGCGTGCACGGTCGGCTGTGGGGTTCCTGTGGGCGAGAGCAGTGGTTCGAGACCGCTCCCGGCGTGCTCCGGGAGCATGGAGACGACGCGGTCGCACGCGGTCGCGGCCTCGGCGTAGGGGGCCGCGGGGAGTTCCCACGGGTCGTCGTCCAGAGCGGCGGCGGCCGACAGATGATCGAGCAGCCGGTCCCCGACGGTCCGCAGATCGCGCAGCCAGCCCTTGTCGTCGGGCAGCACACACCACCGTCGGCCCGGCCTCAGTGTTTTCGCGCTCTCGTTCATCCGTCCAGCGTTCCAGCACCGGGCCTTTGCCCGCAGGCACTTGCCCGCGCCTGGCGGAGAACGTGCGGACGCGCCGGAGATACGGTACGTCCCGGCCGGAGGCCCGGCGTTGTCCGGATCGGAGCGTGGCGCCGCCAGTGGTGCCACGTGGTGCCATCGACGGCGCCAGAGCAGCCAGGAGCCCAGATGGCGCCGCATTGACACAAGATGGCGCCAGCGCGTTTCAGCAGGTCAGAGCATTCGTACTGACCTGGGTTCGTGCTCACTTCCCTCAGGGGCTTGCAGATGGCGCCAGAGTGGTGCCACTATGGCGTTATGGACCTCACGCCGTATGTCGACAACCTTCGCCGCGAACTCGCGGTGGCCGCCGAAGCCGGCGGCCGAGAAGCCCGCGAGCTGGCCGACCGGCTCACCGCTCCCCTGGAGTCGGCGACCCGCCTGACGATGCTCAATGTGCTCTCCGCCGCGATGGGCGAGATCACCCGCGAACTCGCCCCGGGCTCGGTCGATGTACGGCTGCGCGGGCTCGACCCCGACTTCGTGGTGACACGGCCGGCGGGCGACGAGGCGTACGAGGACAGGAGCGGGCCCGCCGAGCCGCTCAGGGCACCGGCCCCGGCACCCGCCGACGGCGACGACGGCGGCACCGCCCGCGTCAACCTGCGGCTGCCCGCCCATCTCAAGACGCGCGCCGAGGAGGCCGCGAGCCGCGAGGGCCTGTCGGTCAACGCGTGGCTGGTACGAGCGGTATCGGCCGCGGTCGAAGGCGGCGCCCCGTCACGTACGACGGAGAAGACCCGCACCACCCGCACCGTCGGGCAGAGCGTCACCGGCTGGGTGCGCTGACCCCGCACCGCCTCATCCGCGTCACATCACCCACGTCACATCACCCACGTCACTTCACCCACGTCACTTCATCCACACCACGTCCCACCAGCGGGGACGCCACGACGACCCAAGAGGACGGGACAGCCATGCCTTCTTTCGACACCCCCGCGACGATCTCGGTCACCGCCCGTGTGGACGCCGGATCCATCCGGTTCATCGCCGCCGACCGGCTCGACACCCTCGTCGAGGTGGAGCCCCGCGACCCCAAGAAGGACCAGGACGTACGGGCGGCGGAGCAGACCGAAGTGCGCTACACGAAAGGTCTGTTGACCATCAGGACGCCCAAGCAGCGCTATCTCGTCGGGCGCACGGGCGCCGTCGACATCACGGTCGAACTGCCCACCGGCTCGCAGGTGGAGTTGACCGGCGCCTGGGCCCAGGTGCACAGCGAGGGCCGGCTCGGCGAGGTCCGTGTGAAGACCTCGTCGGGCGACGTCCGCCTCGACACCACCGGACCGCTGCACCTGACCGCGTCCCACGGCAGCATCACTGTGGACCGCGTCGAGGGGGCCGCCGAGATCACCACCAGCTCCGGCAGCCTGCGCGTCGGCGCCGTCGACGGCCCGGCCGTCCTGAAGAACTCCCACGGCGCCACAACCGTCGTCGACGCCCTGGGTGATCTGCGTGTGAGCGGCGCCAACGGCGACATCCTCATCGAGCACGCGGAGGGCTCGGTCGCCGCCACCACGGCGCACGGCACCCTGCGCGTCGGCGATGTCGCGCGCGGGACCGTCCAGTTGGAGACCTCCTACGGTTCCATCGAGGTCGGCATCCGCGAGGGCACGGCGGCCTGGCTCGACGCCAGCTCGGGCAGCGGTCAGGTGCACAACGCGCTCACCGCGTCCGAGGCCCCGGACGCGTCCGAGGACACCGTCGAGATCAAGGCCCGTACCCGCCACGGCAACATCGACATCCGGCGAGCCCGGGCCTGACCCGCCCCGACCCCTCATCTCCTTACGGCCAAGTCCACTTCACCACTCACCACGCCTTCGAATGGGAGGGCCCCATGCCTTCATCTGTCATGCCCACGTCCAGGCAGGGCGACGGTCACGCGTCGCCGGCCGCCGTCTCCGCCGTCGGTCTGCGCAAGTCGTACGGCGACAAGACCGTCCTCGACGGCATCGATCTGCGCATCCCCTCAGGCACCGTGTTCGCGCTGCTCGGGCCGAACGGCGCCGGCAAGACCACCACCGTGCGGATCCTGTCCACGCTCATCTCCGCCGACGGCGGGCAGGCCCAGGTGGCGGGTCACGACGTCGCCACGTCACCGGACGGGGTGCGTGCCGCGATCGGCGTCACCGGGCAGTTCTCCGCCGTCGACGGGCTGATCACCGGAGAGGAGAACATGCTTCTGATGGCTGATCTGCACCACCTGTCCAAGCGTGAGGGGCGGCGGGTCGCCGCCGAGCTGCTGGAGCGTTTCGACCTCACCGACGCCGCGAAGAAGCCCGCCTCCACCTACTCCGGCGGCATGAAACGCCGCCTCGACATCGCCATGACGCTGGTCGGCGATCCGCGCGTCATCTTCCTCGACGAACCCACCACCGGCCTCGACCCGCGCGCCCGACACAACACGTGGGGCATCATCCGCGAGCTCGTCACGGGCGGCGTCACCGTCTTCCTCACCACCCAGTACCTGGAGGAGGCCGACGAACTCGCCGACCGCATCGCGGTACTCAACGACGGCAGGATCGCGGCCCAGGGCACCGCCGACGAACTGAAACGGCTCATCCCCGGCGGACACGTCCGGCTCCGCTTCACCGAACCGGCCGCGTATCAGTCCGCCGCCGACGCGCTGCGCGAGGCCACCCGGGACGACGAGGCACTGTCGCTGCGGATGCCGAGCGACGGCAGCCAGCGCGAGCTGCGCTCCCTCCTCGACTGGCTGGACGCCGCCGGTGTCGAGGCCGACGAACTGACCATGCACACCCCCGACCTCGATGACGTGTTCTTCGCCCTGACCGGCTCCGGTGTGCCCGGCCGGAACAACCAGGCCAACCAGGCCAACCAGCCCAAGGAGACAGTCCGATGAGTTCCCTCTCCCTCGCCGTACGCGACTCCTCCACGATGCTGCGGCGGAATCTGCTGCACGCGCGGCGCTATCCGTCCATGACGCTGAACCTGCTGCTCACCCCGATCATGCTGCTGCTGCTCTTCGTCTATCTCTTCGGCGATGTGATGAGCGCGGGCATCGGCGGCGGCGGTGCCGACCGTTCCGAGTACATCGCGTATCTCGTCCCGGGCCTCCTGCTGATGACCATCGGCAGCACCACGATCGGCACCGCGGTCTCCGTCTCCAACGACATGACCGAGGGCATCATCGCCCGCTTCCGCACGATGGCGATCCACCGCGGCTCCGTGATCATCGGACATGTCATCGGCAGCGTCCTGCAGTCGATCGCCAGCGTGGTCCTCGTCGGCGCCGTCGCCGTGGCCATCGGTTTCCGGTCCACCGATGCCGGCGTCCTTGAGTGGCTCGCGGCGTTCGGACTGCTTGTCCTCTTCGCCACGGCGCTGACCTGGATCGCGGTCGGCATGGGTCTGATCAGCCCGAACGCCGAGGCCGCCAGCAACAACGCGGTGCCGTTGATCTTCCTGCCGCTCATCTCCAGCGCCTTCGTCCCGATCGACGCGATGCCGGGCTGGTTCCAGCCGATCGCCGAGTACCAGCCGTTCACCCCGGCCATCGAGACCCTGCGCGGACTGCTGCTCGGCACCGAGATCGGCGACAACGGGTGGCTGGCCGTGGGCTGGTGCCTGGGGCTTGCCGTGCTCGGCTATGTCTGGTCCACGTCGGTGTTCAACCGCGGCACCACGCGCTGAGCGTCACAAAGAGGGGGCGTCTCCGTCGGGAACGGAGACGCCCCCTCGGGCCGTTCGGCGGGGACCCGTCAGCAGTACTGGGCTTCCTTGCCGATGGACCGGTACATGCAGTCCGCGTTCTCCAGCAGTTGCAGTACCGCGTCGCGGTTCCGGCTCGTCTCGCGGGTGATCACCTCGTCGGGCGGGTAGAAACCGCCGCCGCCCGAGGACGGATACATCTCGAAGGTGTATCCGAAGATCTTGTGCGTGCCCCACAGCCAGTCGTCGATCGAGCCGTCCGTGATGTAGAGGTCGCTGGACTGCTCGGGTGTGTAGCCGTTGCTGGCGGCCATCTTCTGGCCGACGGCGGCGAAGGCGTTGCGGTCGTCCAGGGTCATTCCGGTCGCGGTGTCGGCCGTGGTGTAGCCGAAGGGCCAGAGCACCAGCTCGCTGTAGGTGTGGAAGTCGATCGCGGCCTTGATCTGCTGCGTACCGCCGACGATCCGTCCGCGTACGAAGTCCGCCACGACCTTCACCTCGGGCGCGGACTCGGCGGCGCTGCCCCGGTAGGTGTCCGACGAGGCGCTGCCCGAGGAGCCGCCGCAGCAGCCCCAGCGGTAGGCCCAGTTGCGGTTGAGGTCCGTACCGACCGCGGTGGAGCCCGAGTTGGGCTGCCGGTTCTTGCGCCAGCTGCGGTAGGAGCCGGTGGCGATGTCGTACTCACCGCCGTCCGGGTTGAGGTCCGGGATGATCCAGATCTCGCGGTTGTTGACGATGTTGGTGACGCGTGAGTCGGTGCTGTAGTCGGAGGTCAGTTCCTTCAGCAGATACAGCGCCATCTCGACGGTGAGATGTTCGCGCGCGTGCTGATGGTGGGTGAAGAGGACCTCGGGCTCGTTCTCGTCGGTGGCGACATTGTCGCTGATCTTGATGGCCGTGATGTTCCGACCCTGGTACGTGGTGCCGATGACCCGCTGACTCGCGATGCCCGGGTTCGCGGCGACGATGGAGTTGATCTCGCTCGTCATCTCGGCGTAGTTGTGGTAATTCGAGTCCGCCGAGGGGAAGTCGAACGGGGTGACGGCGCCGTTCAGGGTACGGTCCGGGGCGGCGCCCAGCGGTGTCGGCGCGTAGCCGAGCGCGCGGAGCTTCTTCACCTGCGCCGGGTCGGCGGAGACGACCACGCTCTCGCTGTCGGACGCGTCGATCGTCACACCGGTCCCGGCGAGCGCGGTGCGCGTCGCGGACGTCGCGTGCATGACGATCTCGTACTGCTGGATGTCCTCGTCCGCGGCCGTGGCTCTGGCGGCTGCCGACGAGGGAGTGGAATCGGTGCTGGTGGCCGTGGCGGTGGCCGTGACGCCGAGGGTCAGGGTCAGCGCGACGGCCAGGGTGGCTGTCCGTCTGCGACCGGAGGCGCCGCTGCCGCGTATTCGGAGCCGCATGAAGTCTCCTGGATGGGGAGTTGTGGGGGTGCGGGCGCGCGCAGTACGTGCCCGGGGTCATGGTGAGGCTTTGGCATGACCGGGTCAAGGGTGCGCATACGGCGGGCAAAGGGAGAGTTACGCGTTCTGGCCGATGCGGTACGCGTCCGGTTTCCGGGCTCCCGCCGGCCGACCCGCCGTGCCGTCAGTTCCAGGGGTTCCAACTGGCTTGATACGGCGCCTCTTTGTGGCTCCGAAGCGTCCCCGAACAGGCGCGTCCTCACTACGGGGATATTGCGTGACCATGTCATGGCTATGACATCCGGTCGGACCTCTTGTCGACTGACGCCGTCTCAGCGAAGGTCTTAGCGGGCGGCGGTCCCAGGAACCACGCGGTCCGCTCCCCACGCATACGTCCCGTATGTGCCCCCACGTTGCGCACGCACCCCAGCGCACCCGATGAGGAGGATCCCTCACGATGGCAGTGTTGCGTACCACCAAGACACGGATCGCCGCGGCGATCACGGCGGCAGCGGCGGCTGCGGCCATGACCGCCCTCGCCGTTCCCGCCCAGGCGGCCCCCGCCGTGGGTACGGTCGTCGGCGCCGATGCCAAGGACGCGGTGCAAGGCAGCTACATCGTCACACTCAAGAAGACCGCCGGCCTCAAGTCCGCCTCGGCCGCGGGCCGGAGCGTGGTGTCCGAGTACGGTGGGACCGTCAAGCGCACGTACACGGCGGCCCTCAACGGCTACGCGGCGGAGCTCTCGCCCGCGCAGGCGCGGAGACTCGCCGCCGACCCGGCGGTCGACCAGGTCTTCCAGGACCGCGAGGTCCACGCACTCGCCACCCAGACCAACCCGCCGTCCTGGGGCCTCGACCGGATCGACCAGGCGGCGCTGCCGCTGAACAACAGCTTCACCTACCCGGATTCCGCCGGTGAGGGCTCGACCGTGTACGTCATCGACACCGGCGTCCGCATCACCCACCAGGACATCGCGGGCCGGGCCTCGAACGGCTACGACGCCGTCGACAACGACAACGTCGCGCAGGACGGCAACGGCCACGGCACGCATGTGGCCGCCAACGCCGCGGGCACGGCGTACGGCGTGGCCAAGAAGGCCAGGATCGTGGCCGTGCGCGTGCTCAACAACGCGGGCTCGGGCACCACGGCCCAGGTCGTGGCCGGTATCGACTGGGTCACCAACAACCACGGCCCCCGGTCGGTCGCGAACGTCTCGCTCGGCGGCGGCGCCAACGCCGCGATCGACACCGCCGTGCAGAACTCCATCAACAGCGGTGTGACCTACGCGATCGCCGCCGGTAATTCCGGAGCGAACGCCCAGAACTACTCGCCGGCCCGGGTCGCGGACGCGATCACCGTCGGCGCGACGACCAGCACCGACGCCCGCGCCAGCTACTCCAACTTCGGCGCGCGCGTGGACATCTTCGCTCCGGGCAGCGCCATCACCAGTGCCTGGAACACCTCGGACACGGCCACCAGCAGCATCTCCGGCACGTCGATGGCCACACCGCATGTGGCCGGAGCCGCCGCCGTCTACCTCGCGGGACACCCCACCGCGACCCCGGCCGAGGTCGGCGCGGCCCTGGTGAACGGCGCCACCAACGGCGTGGTGACCAACCCCGGCACCGGCTCGCCCAACAAGCTCCTGCGGATAGTCCCGTAACCCACCGGACCGTCTGAGAACGTGACGCCCGGCGCCGACCACATGGCGCCGGGCGTTACGTCTGTCCGGCGGCCGTCGGCGGGCTCCGTCGGCCGCGGCGACCCACGCGATTCCGGCGAAGAATCGGTGGCCTAGAGGCAACTTCCCGGCGAATCCTTGCGCCTTGGAGTCGTTTGCATCCCGCCCGTAACGATCGCCTCAATAGGTTGCACCTGCCGCTCCACGGGCCGTACGTGCGGTCCGACAGGGACGAGTGGCAGGGGTGGGGACGTGGGGATGAGATCTGCCGACGAGAGCGGGAGATTAAGAAGTGCCGCCGGGCTGCGCTGTCAGACCGACATCGACGCGGAGGGCCGCTACCGATGGCGGGTGGTGGCGCAGAACGGCCGGGTGGTCGCCGTGTCGGCGCTCGCCTTCGCGTCGTACGAGCGATGCCGCGCCGCATTCGAGGAGGTGTGCAGGCGGCACGCGGCCCTGACCGGCGGGGTTCAGCACACGGCGGAGGCCAATGGCTGGATGTGGATCGTCCGGGACGAGAGCGGACGCCGGACCATCGTGTCCGCCCGCTCCTACGAGCGGTACTCGACCTGCCGGGTCGCGTACACCCGATTCCGCGAACTGCTGCGGGAGTTGGGGGAGAGCGGCGAGGTTCCCTGGAGCGGGAGCTGACGCCCCGCCGGCGGGTGTACCAGGCGCTGAGCAACAGGCCCTGCGCACCGTACGCGCACACGTTCGTCATCGGAAGTTGCCTCTAAGAGGCGCCTCGTTCATATAAAGATGCCTGCGTGTCAACCGCGCCCCGTGAGCGTCATGGGTGTGCTGAGACGAACAGGGGAGCGAACGGTCGCCGCCCACGGATCCGTTGGGCTCGCGACCGAGAGAACGGCCTCCGCCGTAGGGCCGCGTGGGCTCTACGCCGACCCCGGGCTGCCCGACCGGATCTTCCGGGGTGTGGCCCGTGGCGGCGGCGGGCTCGTGCTCGCCGTGATGCTGCTGGTGGGCGGTTTTCTGCTGTACCGCGCGTGGCAGGCGCTCGAACGGGCAGGCTGGTCCTTTGTCACCACCGCGGCCTGGGAGCCGGACGCGGGCCGCTTCGGTATCGCCGCCGTCATCGTCGGCACCGTACTGATCGCGCTGGTCGCGATCCTGGTGGCGGTGCCGCTCGCGGTGTGCGGGGCGCTCTACATCTCCGAATACGCGCCGCCGTCCATGCGCGGGACGCTGATCAGCGTGGTCGACCTGATGGCGGCCGTGCCGAGTGTCGTCTACGGACTGTGGGGGCTCTTCTTCTTCGAGGGCGCCGTGCTGCCCACGGCCCGCTGGATCGCCACCTACTTCGGCTGGTTCCCGCCGTTGGGTGTCGTCGGCGCCGATCCGCGCGATCCGCTCTCCACCGAGACCGTCTACACCTCCTCGACCTTCATCGCGGGCATCGTGGTCGCGCTAATGGTCGCGCCGATCATCTGCTCGGTGATGCGCGAGGTCTTCACCCAGGCTCCGGCCGGTGAGCGCGAGGGCGCCTACGCGCTCGGCGCCACCCGCTGGGGCATGATCCGCAGCGTCGTCCTGCCGTTCGGCATGGGAGGCATGATCGGCGGCACCATGCTCGGACTCGGCCGCGCCCTGGGCGAGACCATCGCCGTCTACCTGATCATCTCGCCGGTCTTCGTGATCCAGCCGCACATCCTCCAGAGCGGCACCAGCTCCGTCTCCTCACTGATCGCGCTGCGGTACGGGGAGGCCAGCCCGTTCGGGATGTCCGCGCTGATGGCGGCCGGTCTCGCACTCTTCGTGATGACCCTCATCGTCAACTTCATCGCCTCGTCCATCGTCGCGCGCAGCCGCTCCGGCGCGGCCAGCGATGCCTAGGTCCTGTCCGGTGCCCATGTCCCGTCCGCTGCCCGAGCCCTCGCCGATGTCCAGACCCTGTCCTAAGGGGACCCGCCCGTCATGACCCTCGCACCCGAGTCGCCACCGTCCCTCGCGAAGGAGCGGCGTACCGTCCTGCCCGCGAGCGCGCCGCGGCCCGTGGAGGCGGCCGGGGAGCGGCGGCGCTCCCTGGCGCTGAGGCGTGCCACGGACACCTACGCGCTGCTCGGCTCCGCCGCCGCGGCCATCGCACTGACCTCGCTGCTCTACATATGGCTGCTGCCGTTCAACGGGGTGATCGGCTTCCTGGTCGTCGGATACGTATTCTTCCTCGGCCTCTACGCGCTGCTGGTCTCCTTCGACGAGGACGGGCCCACCGTCCGGGACCGGGTCGCCGGGGTCGTCGTCCGTTCGGTGGGCCTGGTCATGGTCGTCGCCCTGGCGTTCGTGATCGTCTACACGCTGTGGGAGGGCCGCAAGGCGCTGCCCCATCTGAACTTCTTCACCGAGGACATGACCCTCGCGGGCCCTCTCGACCCGCTGAGCGCCGGCGGCATCCTGCACGCCATCGTCGGCACCCTGGAGCAGATTCTCATCGCGCTGGTGCTCACCGTGCCCGCCGGGCTGGTCTGCGCGGTCTTCCTCAATGAGGTGCCCGGCCGGTACGCGCGGTTCGTCCGTACCATCGTCGAGGCCATGACGGCGCTGCCGTCCATCGTGGCCGGCCTGTTCATCTACGCGACCGCGATCCTCGCCCTGGGCACCGGGAAGTCGGGCTTCGCCGCGTCCCTGGCGCTCGGTGTGATGATGCTGCCGATCATCATCCGGGCCGCCGATGTGGTGATCCGGCTGGTCCCCGGCTCGCTGCGCGAGGCGTCCTACGCGCTGGGCACCTCACGCTGGCGGACCGCCTGGCATGTGGTGCTGCCCACCGCCCGCTCCGGACTGACCACTTCGGTGATCCTCGGCACCGCGCGCGGGGTGGGCGAGACCTCTCCTGTGCTGCTGACCGCGGGCTTCACCGCGGAGATGAACGCCGACCCGTTCAACGGGCCGCAGGTCTCGCTGCCGCTGGCCACCTTCGAGTTCGTCAAGTCGCCGGAGCCCTCGATGATCGCACGCGGGTTCGGCACCGCGGCGACCCTGATGGCGCTGGTGCTGCTGCTGTTCGTCCTCGCCCGGCTCATCGGCGGGCGCGCACCGGGCAAGCTGACGCGCCGTCAGACACACCGTCGAGTGCTCGCCTCGCGCCGTGACGCCGAGCGCTTCGCGAGCCGTACGCACGGCCACGCGGCTGCCGCCGCCTCGTCCGCACCGACTTCCTCCGTACCCGCCGTCAAGCCCAACAGGAGTACCCCGTGAGACCCGCGACCGTCTCCCGACTGGCCATGGGGCTGGCCGCGCTGCTCTGCGCGCTGCTCGCCGTCGGCCCGCCGCCCGCCTGGGCGGTGACCTACCCGAAGATCAACGGTGCGGGCTCCACCTGGAGTTCCAACGCACTGGACCAGTGGCGCCGCAATGTCGCCTCCAACTTCGGTATGACCGTCAACTTCGCGGCGACCGGATCCTCCAACGGCCGGGAGCAGTTCAGAAACGGCTCCGTCGACTTCGGTGTCTCCGAGATTCCGTACGGGCTCAAGGAGGGCGGGGTCACCGACGCCCCGCCCAAGCGCGGCTACGCCTATATGCCGATCGTGGCCGGTGGTACGGCCTTCATGTACAACCTGAAGATCGGCGGCAAGCGGGTCACCAACCTGCGGCTGTCCGGCGATGTCCTCGCCAAGATCTTCACCGCCAAGATCACCATGTGGAACGCGGCGGAGATCAGGGCCGACAACCCGGGCCTCACCCTCCCCGCCCGCCGGATCGTGCCCGTCGTACGCTCCGACGGCTCCGGTACGACGGCGCAGCTGACCACCTGGCTGTCCAAGGAGCACTCCGGGGCCTGGAACGACTACTGCGCACGCGCCGGACGCGCCACCCCGTGCGGTCTCACCTCGTACTTCCCGGTGGTGCCCGGCACCTCCACGATCGCCAAGTCCGGATCGCTCGGTGTCTCCGGCTATGTGAAGCAGAGCCAGGCCGAGGGTGCCATCACCTATGTCGAGTACTCGTACGCCATCTCGACCGGTTTCCCGGTGGCGAAGATGCTCAACGACAACGGGTTCTATGTCGAGCCCACCGCGTCCAGCGTCGCCGTGGGGCTGCTCGGCGCGAAGATCAACCCGGACAGGAACTCCACGAACTATCTGACCCAGATCCTGGACGGCGTCTACGGTTCCAAGGACGCCAGGGCCTATCCGCTCTCCAGCTACAGCTACATGATCATCCCCACCTCGCTGACGGGCGAGCAGAACCCGATGACCAAGGAGAAGGGCCTCTCGCTGGGCACCTTCGCCAACTACTTCCTCTGCGACGGCCAGCAGATCGCCGAGGAGCTGGGGTACTCCCCGCTGCCGAAGAACCTCGTCCAGGCGGGCTTCGAACAGGTACGGCGTATTCCGGGCGCGCCCACGGACAAGATCAATATCAACTCCTGCCGCAACCCCACCTTCTCCTCGGACGGGACCAACACCCTCGCCAAGAACGCGCCGCAGCCGAAGGCCTGTGACCGCAAGGGGCCGACCCAGTGCTCCGACGGCACGGCGGGCGCCACGGGCCAGAAGACCCCGGTGAAGCCGTCGGCCCAGGGCTCCAACGGCGGTTCCGGCAGCGGTGGTTCGGGAGGTACGGGCGGCGGCTCCGGCGATACGGGCGGCTCCACCGCGGGCACCGGCGGCACCGGGGCAACCGGTGGCACCGGCGGCGCCACGGGAGGCTCCAACGGCTCCCCGGAGCCAGGGGCCGCGGCCGGGGGGTCCGGCGGTGGCGGTGCCATCGACCCCGATACGGGCGAGCTGATCAGCGGCGACGGAGCCGGCGGCGGTGACTCCTCGGTGGTCGGGAATCCGGTCACCCTCGCCTCCAACGAGGCGACGGGGCTGCGCGGCGCGCTGATGGCGCTCTCCGCGCTGCTTCTCGTCGGTGTGGTCATCGGCCCGCCGCTGACCGCACGCGCGCTCGCCGCACGGGCCCGCCGCCGGGAGGGATCGATATGAGGGCCCGTCAACTCCGCACAAGAGAAGGCGGATCCAGGGTCTCCCGGCGGGTGCGGGTCGGTGTCGGGGCGCTCTTCGCCGCCCTGGTCGTCGCGCTCGTACCGCTGCCTCCGGGCACGGACCGAGCACAGGCCGCGGAGCAGGGGAGCGGTACGAAGGCGGCGTCGGACTCCGCGATGACGCTGACCGGCAGGAAGGGACAGTACGACGACTTCTCCGGCCTCAAGGTGACCGTCCACCAGACGAAGAACCTGCGGGCCCAGGGGGTCGATGTGACCTGGGAGGGCCCCGCCGTGCCGACCGCGGACGGCTACCGGAACTTCCTCCAGATCATGCAGTGCTGGGGAGACGATCCGGCGGGCCCGAACCGGGAGCAGTGCGAGTTCGGGGGAAACAACGCCGGTACCCACTGGATGAGCCAGCGCACCCTGCCCAAGGGCTCGGACCCGCTGGAGAAGAAGTACACGGACGCCGGGGACAACAACCCGTTCGTTCCGTTCCAGCCGCTCCAGGGCGATCCGACCGACTCGCCCTCCGACGCCACCTACTTCAGCAAGAACGACACCAACGCCCAGCCGTGGCTGAGGACACGGAGCGACGGCAGCGGTGAGGCCGTCTTCGAGGTGAAGTCGGCGATCGAGGCCCCCTATCTGGGCTGTGGCGATGTCGGCAGCGCGGCCGGAGCGGGGAAGCCCCGGAAATGCTGGCTGGTCGTCGTCCCCCGTGGCGAGCATGACCCGGACGGCACCGTCAACGCGGGCGACGGTGTGCACACCTCCGCGCTCAGCCAGTCCAACTGGGACCAACGACTCGTCTTTCCCATGGAGTTCGGTCCGGTCGGCAACACCTGTCCGGCGGACAAGGCGGAGCGACGTGTCATCGGTTCCGAGCTGCTGACCGATGCCATCACCTCCTGGCAGGCCACGCTGTGCGCGGGCGCCGACGCGCGGTTCACCTACAGCCAGGCCGCCGAGGACTACGCGCGTCGCCTCATCGAGAAGCCCACATCGACCTCGCCCGGGATGGGCGTCACCGTGGCCCCCATCGAGGAAGCGGAGGACGTGGTGTACGCGCCGGTCGCGGTCAGCGCGCTCACGGTCGGCTTCTTCTGGGAGGACGCGGAGGCCGGCCAGGTGCGCGATCTGAAACTCAGCGCCCGGCTGCTCGCCAAACTGGTGACCGGCTCCTACCCCTATGACATCCGGCAGGTCGGCTTTCAGCACCCGGTCCCGGATCATCTGAAGGGGAACGCGCAATCCATCATTGTCGACCCGGAATTCATCAAACTGAATCCCTACTTCGACCGTCCGACACAGCCCCAGCTCGGTCCGGGCGGAATTCTCCTCCAGGCCGGTAATTCGGATGTCAACAGCCTGCTCTGGCGCTATCTCCAGTCGAACGCGGAGGCCCGGGACTTTCTGCGGGGCAAGCCGGATCCGTGGGGGATGAAGGTGAACCCCTTCTATCAGGCGCTGGGTCTGGACACGGACGCACCGCTCGACTTCCCGAAGGCCGACACGACCGAGACGCGCATGACACTGCCCGACAACGGCGTCGACCGCACCATCGCGTACGGCCAGCTGGAGAAGTCCCCGTACTCCAACGACATGCACGACGGCGCGCTGCGCGTGCGGCGCGGTGCCACCGGTGCCACGTTCCTCGCCTCGCTCGACCCGGGATCCCCGCAGGGCATCAAGCTGGTGCCCTCGGACAGCAACCCAGGGACCCGTCGGGCGTACGGTGTCGTCGACGCGGCGTCCGCCTCCCGCTACGAACTCGACATCGCCGCGCTCCCGAACGCCGACGGTGTGTACGTACGGCCGACCGCCGACTCGATGCTCAAGGCCGTCGCCCGGATGCCCGACTCGTCCGTCAAGGGGGTGAAGGCGCCGAGCCCGGCCACCGCCAAGAGCGGCGCGTATCCGCTGACGGCGGTCGCCTACGCCATGGCCCCGGTCGACCAGCCCGCGGACGCGCGTCAGGACTACGCGCGACTCATCCGGTACGCGGCGGGCGACGGGCAGACCCAGGGCCTGGCGCCCGGTGAGCTGCCGCCCGGATACGTGCCGATGCCCAAGGCACTGCGTGACCAGGCGCTGTCCGCCGCCGACCAGTTGGTACGCGGCAAGGTGGCAGAGCCCGCCACCACCCCGCCGGCCGACGGCGGGACCGTCGGCGGTTCGGCGGCCGGCGGGTCCGTCGGCGGTGCTGACGCCGGCGGCGGTGACAGCGGCGGATCCGGGTCCGCGGGAGCGGCCGGGGCCGGCGGAGCCACGGGCGGTGAGGGAACGGGAACTCCCGAGGCATCCGACCCGCCGGGCGCGGGGGCGGGCACCTCGGGCCCGGGTTCGAAGAGCGGACTCGCCTCCGGCGGGCTCACCCCGGGCGAGGTGCTCGGCATCGTCCGCTGGGTGCTGCTCGGCGTCCTGGTCGTCGGTGGTGTGGCCGCGCTCGCCGGTCCCGTCATGCTGCGGCTCTCGGCACGCAGGGCGGCGACAGCGACGGGCGGTCCCGGGTGACATAGGAGGAAAAGCGTCCGATCCAGGGGATCACCCGGAGCGGCCCAGTGCCCTCCGGGAATTCTCCATAACCAGTGGTGAGTTCTCCAGGTGTCTCCTAGGAAATGCCCCCGTAACCTTTTCATCCGGCGGAGTTGGTGGTCTTGGACTGTGCATATGCGGAAATGTTCACGGCGTCGGCCGACGGGTCGACGGAACGAAATCCGGATTCTTCTTGACAGTCCATTCCTCGAAATCCGTATTCACGGAGGAGAAAAGAAGTGAACGTCAAGTCCCGTGCTCGCCTGGGCGCCGTCGTCGGTGCCGCCGCACTCGGTGTGGGCCTGCTGGCCCCCGTAGCCTCCGCCGACCCGGCGGTCGGTGAGTACCGTCAGCTCGCCGGCGTGGGCTCCGACACCACGCAGGACGTCCTCAACCGCCTCGGCGCGGTCATCCCGGACCCGGACGGTGTCCCGGACGGTCAGCTCATCGCGTCCTACAACGCGACGGGCACCGCCACCATCAAGACCCGCGCCACCGGCTGTGTCATCAACCGGCCCAACGGTTCCTCGGCCGGCATCGACGCCCTGCGCAACGCGGTCCTCAACAGCACCGGCTGCCTCGACTTCGCCCGTTCCTCCCGGGGCCCGGTGGACACGACGACCACCAAGCTGACCTGGATTCCGTTCGCCAAGGACGCGGTGACCATCGCGGTCCGCTCGGACAGCGCGCTCAACAACAACCTGGACCTGACCACCGCCAACCTGCGTGACATCTACACCTGCGTGAAGACCACGCACAACGGTGTCGCCCTGACCCCGCTGCTGCCGCAGTCGGGCTCGGGCACGCGGTCCTTCTTCCTGGAGAAGATCGGGGTCACCGAGGCCCAGATCGGCACCTGCGTCAACGGCACCGTCCAGGAGCACGACGGCACCGCGCTGGACAGCGCCGGCGACATCGCCCCGTACTCCGTGGCCCAGTACATCGCCCAGACCAACGGTGTGGTGACGGACCGTCACGGCGTCACCGTCCTGGGCAAGGTGAACACCGTGGCGCCGCGCAACGCGGACGGCACGCTGAACGTCAACTTCCCCTACAACCGTGACGTCTACAACGTCGTCCCGTCCCCGAAGATCACCGGCTCCACCGCCGACCCCAACGTCGTGAGCGCCTTCGTCGGCACCGCCTCCAAGGTCTGTGGCCAGCCGTCGCACATCACGGCCTTCGGCTTCGGCACGATCGGCACCGCCTGCGGCGCCACCACCCTGAAGGGCGAGCGCTGATCAGCGTTCCCACCCACCACGCCAAGGCCGGGCACCCTCCAGGTGCCCGGCCCCGCGGCGTGTCCCGATCCCGTTCCAGTTCCGGCCGACATCGACACCGACGTCACCACTGACACCGACGTCAGCGCCGATCCCGACATCACCTCCGACACCGACATCCACCGCGGCACCGGCCGCGACACCGACACCCTGTGGGGGACCCGACCATGACACGCCTCGCGCGAGCGAGATCACTCCCGGCGCTGCTGCTGTGCTGCGCTCTGCTCATGGGTGCGGCCGCCGCCGTGCTCGGCGCCGCGGCGACCGCGAACGCGGCCGGCCGGCTCGGCGATCTGACGCTCAGTGTCACCACTGGCAGCACCACCGACGATCCGCTCGTCCCCCGGGTCAGCACCGACACGGCGTGCCCGGAGGGGCAGGGCGGCGCGGTGCGGCTCACCGTGCTCCACCCGACGGAGGGCACGAGCGCCCGTCTGGGCAACGCGACGACGGGACCGTACGATGCCGGGCCCATCGACACCGAGATGCCGATGGAGTTCTTCCCCTTCTCCGACATCCTCGCCGGGTGGTACGGCAACGAGTCCCACGACGGTACGTACGAGTTGCGGCTCGACTGCGTCAACGTCCTCGACCCGAACCTGCCCGCGGCGTTCTTCACCACGAACATCGAGGTCACGGGCGACACCTGGGCGCTGGCCGCGGCCGAGACGACCAGCCTGGAGCTGACGGCCGCTCCGGAGAACCACCCCAAGGCGGGCAGCGAGGTGACGGTCACGGTGAAGGTGACCCCCGAGGCGGCGGCCGGCGAGGTGGCACTGACCTCGGAGCGTACCGGTAAGGAGCCGATCGCTCTGGGCACGAAGGCGGTCGAGAACGGCACCGCCGTGTTCACGACGAAGGAACTGCCCGTGGGCGTGCAGAACATCCGCGCCCAGTTCACCCCCACGGATACTGACGCGTACGCGGGTTCGAGCAATGAGCTCAGTGGCTATACGGTCGACGAGGCCGGTACCCCGAGCGGCCCGCCGACGCCCACCGGCTCCGACGAGCCGACCGACGACCCCAGCGTCCCCGCCGACATCGACGCGCTGGACGCGGACGGCAATCTGCTCGAACCGAACCCGAACCTGGAAGCCGGCCAGCAGGTGACGCTCGTCGCCCGCGGCTACTCCAAGGACGCGACCGTGAAGGTCGCCCTCGCCGAGGGCGACGCGGTCTTCGAGGACGCCAAGGCGGACGCGGACGGCATCGTCCAGGGCTACCCCTTCACCGTCCCGGCGGACATCGCGGACGGCGACCACGTGCTGACGCTCGCCGAGGACAAGGAGGGCGGGCACAGCCTCGACTTCATGTTCACCACGGGCGAGGTGACCGAGCCCACCCCCGAGCCCAGCGACTCCGCGGGCGAGGACGGCGGCGCGGCCGCGGGCACCTCCGGCGGTGACACCGGCGGTGACGGCGGCGCGGCGGCCGGTGGCAGCACGGGCGGCGACAGCGGTGGGGGCGGCTCCCTCGCCTCGACGGGCACGGGCGTCGCCTCGATCGCCCTGGCCTCCCTCGCGCTGTGCTGCGTGGGCGCCGCGTTCGTGATCGGCGTGCGCCGCAAGGGCCTGATGACCTTCGCCACGCCTCCGGGCACGGCGGGCGACTGAGCCGGGACGGGTCCCGAGGTGCCCCGGTTTCCGGAGGCAGGCGGTGTGTCTGCCTCCGGGCCCCGGGCTCGTACCGACACCTCGGCCCGTCCGCCCCCGCCGCTCCCAACCCCTCGCCCCACCACCGACCTTCGATCCCCGAACCCCGACCCAGCCAGCGAGGAGCGCAGCCACCGTGGCCGTTCTGACACCGCCGCCGTCCGCCACCGCCCCGCCGGACGCCCCCTCACCGCCCACCGGATCCCCGCCCCGCACGGAGCCCGCGGGGCGCGGGGGAGCCCGGGGGACGCCCGCCCGTCCGGGTCTCGCGCTGGCCGGGGCCGCGCTGTGCGTGCTCGCCGCCGTCCTGCTCGGCTTCGCCGCGAACCTCACCGTCGTCGGGCACCTTCAGCACGCGCGTGACCAGCAGGTCGCCTATGACGAGCTGCGCAAGCAACTCGCCGAGGGCACCGCCCCGGTGGGCCCGCTCGACAACAACGGCAAGGAACTCGCCCTGGGCGCCCCCGTCGCGCTGCTGGACATCCCCGCCCTCGGTGTCCACGAGGTCGTCGGCGAGGGCACCACCTCCGGTGTGCTGATGTCCGGCCCCGGGCACCGCCGGGACACCGCGCTCCCCGGCCAGTCGGGCACCGCCGTGATCATGGGCAGGCAGTGGGGATACGGGAGCCCGTTCTCCCATCTCGACCGGCTCCCCGACAATGCCACCATCACCCTGATGACGGGCCAGGGCAAGGCGGAGTACCGGGTGACCGGCATCCGGCGCGCGGGCGACGAACTGCCCCCGCCCAGCGGTGGTCAGAACGAGGGCCGCCTCACCCTCATCACCGCCACCGGCGCCCCCTACACCCCCTCGGGGGTGCTGCGCGTGGACGCCGAACTGACCACGCCCGTACAGCCGAGCCCGCCGCGCGAGCGCCGCTCCGGATGGATCGGCAGCGCCGAAGAGGCGCTCAAGGGCGACGGCGGCGCCTGGCTCGCCGTCTTCCTGTGGACGCAGGCGCTCTTCCTCGCCGCGCTCCTCGCCGCCTGGGCACACCGGGTGTGGGGCCGCTGGCAGGCCTGGATCTGTGCCGTACCCGTCCTGGCCGCACTCGGCCTCGCCGTCTCCGGCGCCGCCACCCGCCTCCTGCCGAACCTGCTCTGACAGAAAGTGAGTTGCCCCACCATGACGGTGACGCCGCCCGATCTCGTCGACACCCTGGTCCAGCCCGCGGTGGGCGGTGGCACCGCCGCCACACTGCGCGCCGATGCCGTCTCCGCGTGGTTCGGTGACCACAAGGTGCTCGACCAGGTCTCGCTGACCATGCCCGCGCACGAGGTCACCGCGCTGATCGGCCCCTCGGGCTGCGGCAAGTCGACCTTCCTGCGCATCCTCAACCGGATGCACGAACTGATCCCGAGCGCCGCGCTCGCCGGACGCGTGCTGCTCGACGAGGGAGACATCTACGACCGCGGACGGCGCATCACCCATGCCCGCCGGCAGATCGGCATGGTCTTCCAGAAGCCCAACCCGTTTCCCGCCATGTCGCTGTACGACAACGTCCTGGCCGGGCTGAAGCTCAACGGCATCAAGGCAGGGCGCGACACGAAGGACAGTCTGGTCGAGGAGTGCCTCACCAAGGCCGGGCTCTGGCGCGAGGTCAAGGACAGGCTGCGGCAGCCGGGCGGCGCGCTCTCCGGCGGCCAGCAGCAGCGGCTGTGCATCGCGCGGTCGCTGGCGGTACGGCCGCGGGTGCTGCTGATGGACGAGCCGTGCTCGGCGCTCGACCCGACCTCGACGCGGCGCATCGAGGAGACGATCGCCGAACTGAAGGCGGAGGTGACGATCGTCATCGTCACGCACAATATGCAGCAGGCCGCGCGGGTCTCCGACTCCTGTGCCTTCTTCCTCGCGGAGCAGGGGACCCCCGGGGTGATCGTCGAACACGGCGACACGGACGCGATGTTCAACGCGCCCCGGGACACCAGGACCGCCGACTACGTCAACGGCCGGTTCGGCTGAGCGGGCACCGATACGGGTGGGTGGGGGGGCGACCGGCGCACCGGCCGCCCCCCACTTCCGGCTTCTCCCGGTCCGGGCCGTGGCAAGGTGTGAGACCACCGCACTGGAGGTCGATGGTGACGTTTGAGATCGTGACGGCGAACGCCGACTATGTCGAACAGCTGGGTATCTGGGCGGACGAGGAGGGCTGGAATCCGGGGAAGTCCGACCGGCACTCCTTCTTCCCCACCGACCCGGGCGGCTTTATCTTCGGGCGTCTGAACGGTGAGGCCGTCGCATCCGTTTCCGCCGTGCGCTACGGCACCGGTTTCGGCTTCATCGGTTTCTATATCGCCCGTCCCGCCGTACGCGGACAGGGATACGGAATTCAGGTCTGGCGGGCCGCCATGGCACGCCTGAACGGCCGGAACGTAGGACTCGACGGGGTGGTCGACCAGCAGGAGAACTACCGCAAGTCCGGCTTCCGAAAGGCCTGGAACAATGTCCGCTACGAAGGCGTCCCCGCGGCCATCGGTATTCCGGACGACATCACGCTCATCGACGCCCGTAAGGTCTCCTTCGACCACATCGCCGCCTATGACCGGAGGTTCTTCCCGGCGGAGCGCGACGCCTTCCTCGCCTCGTGGATCGGGCTGCCCGACCGTACGAGCCTCGCCGCCGTCCACGACGGTGAACTGCGCGGCTTCGGGGCCATCCGCCCCTGTAGCGGAGCCTCGCGCGTCGGGCCGCTCTACGCCTCGTCCCCGGGGATCGCCGCCGCGCTGCTGAGCGGACTGGCCGCCACCGTCCCCGGGAAACCCGTGGCGATCGACATCCCGGACATCAACGCCCCGTCCGTACGGCTCGCGGAAGAGCTCGGGCTGGCGCCCAGTTTCGAGGCCGCGCGCATGTACACGGGCCCGGTCCCGGAAATCGATCTCCCGGGTATGTACGCCGTCACCAGTCTTGAACTCGGGTAGTTCCCGCGCACCGGCCGGATCCCCTCGGGCTCGGGCCCTGATTCGCCGGGGTGTCCGGCCGGTGCGCGGTGGAACAGATCCCGTCAGATCACGGCTTCGGCCCGCCGGATCAGACGTTGGGCACCTTGAGCTTGTCCCAACTCGTCTTGCCCGGTATCCCGTCGGCGTCGCTTCCCGTGTAGCCGAGCTTGCGCTGCCAGGCCGCGTACGACGAGCGGTCGGCCTCGGTCCAGTCCGGCCCGGGGCCCACCTCGTACCGTCCGCACCCCTCCGCCACCAGCCGCTTGCCCATCGCCGTGATCACGGCGCTGCGCCGGCCGACCGCGAAGAAGGCCGCCCCGGGGAAGGGTTCGAATGTCGCCGGAGGCTTCGGCGGCGGTGACGAGGGGCCGTCCGGCTTGCCGCCGAGCCGGTTCCCGATCCGCGTCCGCATCGACTCCATCGTGAAGCCGCGCGGATCGATCTTCCCCGGCTGCCACTCCTTATGACCGATCACCGAGCGCTGCGTCCAGCCGTGCGCCCGGCAGATCGCCGCCGCGGCCTTCTCGATCGCCTCCAACTGGGCGGCTGGCCACGGGTCCGTGCCATTGCCCAGGTTGACGCACTCGAAGCCGTAGAAGTAGCGGTTGCCGTCGGTGTTGGCCTCGTTGTCGGCGGGCAGCGCCGACTCGTTGATCACCGCGCGCAGGACATCGTCGTCACCGAGTCCGGCGTGGTTGGCCCGGCCGTTGCCGACCAGATACACCGTGCCGTCCTTGGCGATCACACCGTGGCACAGCGGGCCGGGCAGGCTCGAATGGCCGTTGTAGCAGAGCTCCACTGAGCTCTCCGTCCCCGAGGTCACGGTGTGATGGATCATCACACCGTGCAGCGGCCCCCAGGGCCCCTTGTGGTTGCGGTTGTGCGTGCGCCAGCTCCGGTGCTCGACGACGCGCAGACCTTCGTTACGGAGGACTTGCAGCAGTTTGGTGGCGGTCAGAGGCGTTGCCATCGCGATGCTCCTTCACTTTCCGACGAGCCGTCAGTTCTCTTTCTGTCCCTCGCTGTTCTGTTCCGGCGCCCGTTCCGCGGCGTCGTCCGTCGCGGCGAGTTCGGCGGCGACGGCCTCTTCCTCGGCCGCCGTCTCCGCCGCCAGCTGCGCCTCGTTGGCCGGCGGGACAGGAGTGGCCAGCGGGGCGAACGCCAGCCGCAGATCGGCGGCGGACCCTTCGCCGAACACCCACGCGAGCGGAGCGTAGTGGTACTGGACCCCACCGGGTGCGCGGAGCAGCGGCCGACGGGCCGTGTCCTTGGGCCATTCCACATCTCCGGTCGCCGTACGCGCGGGAACGGTCCAGAAGTCACCGGAGCGATAGGTTTTCCCCGGCTCGAAGTAGACGAGAACGCCGTCCTCCAGCGGAATCCAGCCACCCTCCTCGATCCGCAGCGCGCCGTCGCGCGGCTTCGTCGCGCCCCGCTTCTGCCGTCCCGACCGCCCCGCCCCACTCGTGTGGTGCGCGTCCGGCCGGTGGTCCCAGCGGCGCAGGAACGGATGCAGCTCGGGCCGGCGTCCCACCGACGGGTCCGGCTCGCCGGAGAGCCGTACCCGCCGTCCCGGCAGGTCGACCTCCTCCACCCTGAGCAGCGGCAGCGGCTCGCCCCTGCTCAGATACGCGGTGTCGGCGAACTCGACCTGGTCGCCGACGTTCAGATCCAGCTTGTCGTCACCGCCGAGCGAGGCCAGCTCCACCCACGTACCGTCGAGTCCGTCGACCGGGAAGGTCACCGAGCCGTTCTCCCTGGACCACTTGAACGTCGCGTCCTTCGCCGCCCCGCCCTGATGGATCTCCACCCGGTACATCTGGTTCTCCGGCCCCCGGTACCGCGCGTCCGGTTTCACCAGGCACGGGTCCTCGTCCGCGTGCTCGGGCCGCCGGGCGCGCGCCGCCATCCGCGCCGTCGGCGCCTGCGCCGCCACCCACGTGCGGAACGCCGCGCGGGCCTGCTCCTGCGGTGTTCCGTCCGCCGGATCCAGCTCCAGCCGCTCGCCGGACAGCGGCAGCAGCTGCCAGACGACCTTGAGCCTGGCCGCCGTGTCGGGCATCGCCGAGCCCAGCGCGACCTCCCGCAGCAGCGGGTCCTCGGCCGCCGTGACCGAACGCTCCCACACCTTCAGATAGACCAGATAGGGGTATTGGGTGGGCAGCCGGTCGGCGGGCCGCTCCGGGTCGCGGTACGCGTCGGGCTGGTCCCAGTACGTCCAGGTGGCCGGCGCTTCCGGCGCCGCTGGAGTGTCCTTGTCATCGTCCTCGGCCGGGGCCGCGTCCTCCTCGACGGGCACCCCGGGCGCCGGCCGTGTCGCGTCCACCAGGATGCCGTCGACGTAGTAACGGCCGCCCGCGATGGTCAGATCGTCCAGCTCCCGGCCGCCGCCCACGAAGTCCAGCGCGAATCCGGTGGCACCGCGCGGGCCCCCGTGCGGCCCGATCAGATCGGCGGCGAGAGTACGGGCCTGATACAGCTGGATCGCGGCCTGCTCATTCGCGTCCGCGTCGAGCTGGACGCGGCCCTGCTGGGCGATCACCGCCGAGTAGTGCCGGTCGGGCCGGAAGGTGATGCGGGAGATATCTGCGTGCATGGGAAGGGGTCCCCCTCGGAAGATCGGCATTCGGTCGCGCGGGATACGGGTTCACGGGATACGGGGTCACGGCATCGGTCATGGGACGGGGCGCGGGGCGAAGGAGGGCTCAGGTCACGGTCACGATCCCGGCGTCGGTACCGGCCGGGGTGTACTCGGCCAGCCGCGCCCGCAGACTGTCCAGGCGCTGCGGCTGGTGGAGATCGTGGAAGGCACCCATCTCTGAGCCGTCCTCGGCGCCCCGCTTGATCTCCTCGGCGCACCCGTCCGCCAACTGCCCGTACGCGGGCGTGCCGTACCGCTCGGATGTGAACAACGGCCGCACCCGGGCGGCCTCCTCGCCCCCCACCAGGTCCGGCTGGCAGCGGTGGCGGCGCGGGGTGCGCGAGCCGGGCGGTACGTACGAGAACCGCACGCACCCGACGCCCCGCCTGGCCACCCGCAGCGCCCCGGTGAACAGGGAGTTCTCGGCGATCTCCACCGCGTGGGCATGGACCTCACCGATGACGGTGGTGCGGTGCGCGTGCAGCACGGCGTGGGCATGCCGGCAGTCCGGGGCGGACAGGGCCGCCCGGTCATGACCGGTGGCGTCCAGGACGCTGTCGCGGATATGGAGGGGCAGCGGGTCGTGCCCCACCTCGTCACCGATCACCTCGATGGTGCCGAGGACACACCGCTCGATCTCCACGCACGCGGTGGTCCTGTCCAGCACCAGACTCGGTTCCTCCGGGGAGTGCGGCTCGCAGTGGGGCTCCAGCGACCAGCCGGGCACGAGCGTGCAGTGCCGCAGCACGACCGAGCCCATGGGACCGGCGACATGGAGCCCGCGCCCGGTGATCAGCAGACCGTCGAGCACGATGCGGGGAGCCTCGCCCGCGCCCTTCCGGCCGCCCGCGTCCCGCCGCGCCTCCGCGTCCCGCCGTGCTTCCTCGTCCCGCGCCCGGATATTGAGCGCGTCGGGCCGGTTGCTGTACCAGTCGAGCAGTCGGATCACCGGCCGGGTGCCCTCGGCGGCCCGCACCTCCAGCCGGTCACCGGGGTCCAGATCGAAGTCCAGCTGCTCCTGATAGGCACCGCTGTGCGTGATCTCGATCAGCCCGTCGGGTCCGCAGCGCCCGGCCCGCCGGTCCGCGCGCCACTGCGCGTACGCGTCCATGATCCGCTGGTACGGCCGGCCGGGGCCGACCCGGTAGACAGCCGAGGACACCGGCGTCTCCCGGTCGCGCGGATACTCACCGCCGCCCGTGTCGTCCGAGAACGCGCAGTGGTACGTGACCCAGACACCCTGGCGCGGCGCGGAGCGCGAGCCGAAGGCGATCCGGCCCAGCTCGGGGTCGACCGCGACCTGCCCGCGCTTGGGCCGGTAGCGCCAGTCCGTCAGATCCGCCACCACGAGATCCGCCGGTGCCACCGGCTCGTCCTGGCCGTCGCGCCAGATCGTGAAGCTCCTGCCGGGACCGTAGTAGTCCGCGAGCCGGTCGGCGAGCTGCCGACGGCGGACATACGCGGGGACGTTGTCGATGGTAGCCACATGGGTGGCGGACGGCTCGGGCACCGGCTTCGTCACCAGCGGGGTGTCATTGCCCAGGATCGAGAACGTGTAGAGGTTACGGGCCCGGTCGACGCAGTACGCGGGCGCCTTGGTCAGGTGGTACGGCTTCAGCCGCCACACGAACAGGCCCACCCCGGCCGGGGACTGGCCGCCCCGCGTGCGCGCCGAATCGGCCCGCCGTACGTTCACCGACCGCGCGACCGTACCGAACGGCCCGCCCGCCAGATCCAGCGCCGCGCCCTCCCGTACGTCCACGAGCCGGCCGCGCTCCAGCCGGCGCGCGTTCACGGCCGCCGTCCCCGATCCGTACAGCTTGACGGGCTGCTGATGTGCCAGGAGACGGGAGAACTCCACCGCCCGCGCGGGCCATCCCGCCACATCCCCGGCCAGCTCCTCCAGCAGCGCCAGGGTGCCCTTGCGCCGCCGGTTGGCGACGGTCGCGGCGACATCGGCGCGCGGCGCCAGGGCCTCGGCGAGCCGGTCGCGCGCCTCCTCGGCGTCGCCGCCGTCCGCCAGGCCCCTCGCGAGCACCCGCTCATAGCCGGGCAGCGGCGTGTAGCCGACCAGATCGCCGAGATACGGCAGCACCCAGGGCGCCGCGGTCTCCACGAACCAGTCCTCATAGCTCTGTTCGACCCCGTCGCGGACCCGGTCGACCTGCTCGGCGATCACCGCGAGCAGCGCGCGCAGCGGCTCCCCGCCCTCGGCGTCGCGCAGCCGGTGCCACTGCGGGAGCAGCTCCGCGAGCCCGTCCGGTTCCCTGCTCATGCGGTGACCTCCGTCAGAATCAGTGTGTCCGCGACATGCGGTGACAACAGAGCGAGCTGGGCCGGCCTGATGCCCCGGAAGACACACACGGCCCGTCCCCTCGCCTGCCGCCGGGTATCGGTGATGTCCGGGTTCAGCCGCAGCAGTTCGGCCAGCGGGATGCCGTACTGCCCGGCGATCCGGGTGAGCGTCTCGCCGTCCCGCTCGCCGACCACATGCACGTCCTCGTCGTATGTGGCGAGCCGCGCCGGGACCGCCGGGCGCGGCCGGTCCAGGTCGCCCACGAGCCCGATCAACTCCTCGGGGGTGACGGACGCGGACACCCCGGTGAACACATCGACATCCACATAGTCCACACCCGGCACCCGGTGGGCCGTCGCCAGCACGTCCGAGAGCCGGGCGGGCTCGCCCAACTCCCTCCGTCCGCTGCCGAATTCACGCAGCAGCGCCTGCCGCAACCGGGGTTCGACCACACTCCAGGTGTGATCACGGGCCACCTTCACCCGCGCCGCGAGCAGCAGCAGCACCAACTCACGTACGTCCACGCGCACGGGCAGCCGCGAGTCGCCGTAACGGGCGAGCGAGGACCGCAGGGCGCGCAGCACCTCGGAGTCCTCGGCGATCGCGATGTCATCGACCCCGGCGACCGTCATATGCAGCACCCGCCGCCGCCCGTCGAAGATCTCGCGGACCGCCGCCCGGCCGATGCCCGCACGCGAGCGGGCGAAGTCCTCGTAGTCCCTGAGGGAGACGAGCCGGTCAAGAGCGGAGACCGCGAGCGGGGTCGTGCGCCGGGTCAGACCGGGACCGTCGGCGTCCGCACCGCCCGTGGCGGGCCCCGGATTGGTGACGGCCGTGACGCCGAGCGGCCGGGTGACGGCCTGGGTGATCCGGTCCGCCGGTACGTTGGCGGCGCTGCCGGTGCCGAAGCGGTAGCGGGCCCGGACATTCTCGTGCCCGGACGGCAGCCGTGCGCCGAACACCCCGTCGCCGAAGGTCACGGTCGTCCGCCCGTCCGCGGCCGTGCCGATGACATACACCCGCTCACGCGGACCGCGTCCGGCCAGGCTGTCCACCGCGTGCCAGAGCAGACCGTCGACCCGTACCTCCAGGGTGGGCGTGGCCCCCAGTGGATTGTCCGCGGGCAGCCAGGTCAGCGGCGACTGCCAGAGGGCGAACGTCTGGTTGATCCGGCCTGCGTCGCCGCTGCCGATCGGCTCGTCACGGCTCTCGCCGTGCGACGCGGGGACCACATTGCCCTGGACGCGCACGGTGTCACGGCGGTAGCGGTGGGCCAGGTCCGCGGTGAGGGTGAGTTTCGTATGGACATGGTCACCGGGCAGTTGGGGGTCGAGCGCCTGCTCCACCTCGGCGATGACGGCCAGTTCGGTGCCGCGCACCCCGGCCGTGTAGGGGATGTCGGTGCGCTCGCCCGACACGATCAGATACCGTCCGGGCCGCAACCCGTCGTACAGCTGGGCCAGTTCGAGCTCATTGCCGTGGACGTCCTCGCCCAGCGGCTCGTCGGCGAGGCGCAGCGCCTCACCGCCCGCGTGCACGGTGGTGTCCCGGATCGTGGAGAGCAGGACGTCGTGCTCGTCCAGCCAGGGGTCGGCGAGCGTCAGTTCGGTGCCCCGGCCGGTGATCCCGTAGTTGGTGTACGCGGCGGTGCGCAGGGCGGTCACCCGAGTGGTGACGGACGCGAGCTTCCTGTCGCCCGGGATTCCGTCGGGCCCCTCGGCGCCCTTGCGGGGGCGCTCGACCACGACCCAGCTGCCGACCGTGATGCCCTCCTGCACGGAATCGAGCGGTAGCGTATGGCGGTTGGTCTGCTCGGGGACGGTCGCGAGTCCGATCTCGACATTCGCCGGCTCGCCGCCGACGGTGTACCGCACGGTCAGCTCCAGCTCTCCATGGGTGACCTGCTTGTGCTCGCCGGGAGCGAGCCACCACTCCAGGGCCTCGCCATTGTGCACGGCCACATGAACCCGGCCGTCCTCGCCGGGGCGCGAGACGAAGAGCGTCCGCTCGGGGAGGCCGGGCAGCAACTGGGCGGTCACGCCCGGCTCCTGGGAGTCGGCCGGACGCCGGGAGAGCCAGCTCAGATCGCGGTCCTGGGCGGTACGGGTCACCAGCGAGACCCGGCCGGGCGCCAGATCGAAGGTGATCTCCGCGGGCAGATTCTCCGACCGCTGTACCGATGAGCCGGTCTCCGTGTGCTGGAACTCGGCGCGAACCGGCACCCGGCCCGCCGTGTCGTACACGATCCGCATGGTGGTGAGGGACGAGCCGCCCAGCGGCCAGTCGGTCTGCCGGATGACCCGCCCACGCTCGTCCTGAACGGGCTTGAGCGGCGCCGTCGCCCCGAAGGGCGCCGAGGTCACCCGCATCGCCTGGACCTCGCGCAGCAGCGCGGGCACGGCCGGGGCCGCGTTGCGCCACGCCGTGTACATCCCGTCCGCGATCCGTGGATCGAGCGCGGCCAGCAGCCGCGCGCCGAGGTCGGAGCCCGGCGCGAAGAGGCGTGCCGGGTCGTGCGGGAGCGCGCGGGCTCCCGACGGGGGCCTGACGACCCGGGTGCGCAGGGCCGGCAGTACGGCGCCGAGCGCCCGCAGGGCCGGGGAGTCTGCCGCCCCGGTGGTCTCCGCGCGGGAGTCCGCCGCCCCGGTGTTCGCGGACGCGTTCGCGAGGGGAGCGGGCGGCACGGGCGGCACGGGCGGCACTGGTTGTGCGGGCTCCAACTCGGAGGCGCGCTCGATCAGTTCGCCGACCACGGCCTCCAGCCGCTCGAACCAGGCCGCGACCTCCTCGTACGCGGCCGCGAGGGCCCCCGCCTCGGCGAGCCGCTCATGCGGATCCGCGAGCCGCCCGGCGAATGCCGCCGGGGATGTGATGCCGTCCAGATCGGCGCGCAGCGGCGCCAGCACCTGAACGTCGAAATCATCGATAATCAGGCTGACAGGGCGCGGATTGGGGTTGTCGGGGGTGGGATCGCCCTCCTCGGCCTCCCGCCCGTCCTTGGTGATCCACTCACGCAACCGGGCCACCAGCTCGGCCAGTGACGGCGGCGCGGACTGCGGCAGACCGATCGCCGTCACCTCGTCGTCCCGGTCGATCCTGACCCGCGCGACCCGCGACAGCTGCCGCTCCCCGGCCGATTCCCCGTCCGCGCCGAAGACGAACAGCAGTCTGTCGCCGGTCTGGAACGAGGCGGCCGTCCCGGAGATCCGGATCTCGGAGCGCTCGCGCAGATCGTCGGGGGTGAGCAGGGCGGGCCGCCGCCGCCGTACCGCCAGCTCGTTCCAGGCCCAGCGGGCCGTCAGGTCCTCATCGGTCTCGAAGGTCCGCGACTCCTCCTCGGCCGAGGCGGGCACGCTGTTGCTGCGCGCGCCGCGCGGGATCAGCACCGGCAGGTCCTCGGCGCGCGGATCGCGGTCCAGGGTGTACGCGAGATGGGTGTCGGAGGCGATACCGGGCCGTGGCCGGTGCCCGACCAGCCGCCCCAGCAGGGCCAGCGAACGGTACTCGCGGGCCGTACGGAGATACCCCTCCTCGGCGATCCGCTCGGAGTGGAACGTGAGCAGGTCACCGACGACCGCCCAGGAGTCGAGCAGTCCGATCGCCGGGTCGTCCGGGGTACGGACGGTCAGTCCGCGCAGCGCGGGATAGGCGGGGGAGGCGAGCCGGTCGAGCATGGCCGCGAGAAACGAGCCGTACTCACCGACCCGGTGGTCGAGGGCCGTCCGGCCCGGCGGGTTGTACGGCGGCCGGGGAGCGTGGCGCTCGTCGTGCCCACCGCAGCCGCAGCCGCAGGTGCGGGTCTCGCTCATCGTGCGCCTCCGGCCAGTTCGATGGACAGCCGGCCGTTCTCGGGCCGGTCCGGATCGTTGTCGCAACGCGCGATCTCCAGCGGGCCGAGCCGCAGCACGCCTTCCTCCAGTGCGATGTCGTTGTCGGGGTCCTCGTCGAAGAGCCGGATCAGCCGGGTCACCCGGGCGCTCTCCACGCCCTGTACGGCCGCCGCCGCGGCCACCAGCCGGCTGAGCCGCACCGGTTCGCCGAAGGTCAGCGCGTCAGGATGGAAGAACCCGAGCCGGCCGCCGGACAGCCGTCCGGGGCCCAGCAGCCGGTACAGCTCGGCCAGGATCTGCCCGTGCTGGCGGCCCGGCTCGGCACACACCGTGAGAGCGATGTCCAGCGGTACGTTCCTGGCGGGACCGACCACCAGGTCGTGGCCGATCCGGCGGTAGCTCTCCAGGGCGTACGACACCGAGTCGAGCAGCTCGGGCGAGGGATCGCCGTTCCCCAGCGCGTCGATGGCGATATGCGCCTCCTGGACACTGCCCGTCCAGCGGATCTCCGCCGCCGCGCGCCGCACGCCCGGGAGCCCGGCGGCCAGCGCCGCGTAGTCCTCGGCGGTGACGGCGCGCAGCCGGGAGCGCTTGAGGTCCAGCGGGGCCAACTGGCGCACCTGGTCGATGGGTTCGGGCTCCGTGCCACCGACGGCCGGCAGCGGATTGCGTACCCCCGCCACCGGCATCGGGTCCCCGGCGTCGGACGCCTCCGGATCGCGGCACAGCACCAGATGGTTGATCGCCTCCGCGCCGACATTGCCCGCCTTGCCGCCGCCGAGCCGATAGCGCAGCTCCAGCCGGGCACCCGGCCGGGGGCGCGCACCGTGCCGCCCGTCGCCGAAGCGCAGGGCGATCCGTCCGTCGTCCTCCAGCTCGCCGACGAAGTGCGGGTCGCGCGGGCCGCTGGAGAGCAGATCCCGCCGGGGAGCCCAGGACCTGTCGCCGTCCGTGACCGTCACCGCGGGCAGCGCGGCGCGTGGGTCCTGTACGAGCGCCGAGGCGGGCCCGCGCAGCACCGCCTCGCCGGGGTGCAGCCCGACCGCGTACGCCGGGCCCCAACTGTGCGCGATCTCCCAGGCGATGGAGGCGTCGAGCACCGTGCCCGCCCGTGCCCGTGCGCTCAGTACCTCAAGCCGGCGCAGCTTCGGGGCGAGCAGCCGCTCGCCGCGGTGCAGCAACTCACGCAGCGCGCGCACCGGATGGCGCCGCAGCTCAAGACGTTCCAGGACGCGCAGCCCGAACAGCACGGTCAGCTCGACGATCTCATGGTCCGTCAGTCCGTCGTGGTCGCGGGCGCTGCGCCACAGCTCCACCAGCCGCTCCCGCACCCGGCCCCCGATGGCCGCCAGCCGGGTCGCCTGTCCGGCCGAGACATGGCGGGGCTCCGGGAACGGCACGGACTGGACGACGGGGGAGCGGTCGAGCACCGGCCGCAAGCGCGGCCGGATGCCGGGATAGACGACCTGCGCCAGCAGGGTCGCCAGCGCCTCCGCCTGGGCGTAGGCCGTGCCGGGGACGACCTTCTCCCGCCGTCGGCCCGCCAGCTCCAGCGTGAGTCCGGCGCGTACCGTCGCGTCCTCACCGACGACGGCGAACAGTTCACGGACCTGCTCGGCCGTCAGCGACCGACCACAACGTGTCTGTTCGATACGGGTGTTGATCAGCTCGGCCGTCGCGTTGCCCGCGTCCCCGTCCCAGCAGCCGAAGCCCGACGGCTCGCAGGAACCGAGAACGGCGGGTGCCGGCGGGACGCTGACGGTCTGGTCCGCGCCCCCGTGGAGGCTCCCTGACCGGCCGTGGTCGACGAGTACGACATTCCCGCGCGCCACGCTCACGTCCTCGACCGGCTCGCAGCCGGGGCCGCCGCGCGTCGACAGACAGACGGGGAAGGTGAGCGCGTCCTCCCGTGCCCAGGTGACCTCCAGGACGGGCTGGTCCGAGAGCCGGTCCACGAGCGGGGTGACGGAGGTGAGGCGTACGGCCTGCCGGTGCGCCGGATCGGCGTCCCCCGGCGTACCGGACCGCGGCCCCCGTACCTCCTCGATCAGCAGCAGATCGCCCGGCGACAACTCCAGCGTCCGGGCCGTGCACTCCTTGTCCGCCCACGCGTCCCGCAGCGTGGCGGCGGTGGCCCCCCGGGGCAGCGCGCACACCTCGTCGCCCCAGGTCCAGAAGCGGATGGTGGTGTGCTCGGGGGACAGGACCAACGGCTCCTCGGCGACGACCGGTTCGAAGACCTCCACCGAACCGCGTTCGTCCAGCACGGACAGATCCCGGTCGTCGATGACCGTACCGATCTCGGGCACGTCGCGCGGCGCCGGAGTACGGACATCGACGGCGGCGAAGCGGAACGTACCGGGCGGCAGCGTCAGCCGGCGCGCGGTCTGGACGGTGACGAACGCGCGGGCGTTGACCCCGTCGTGCATCGGATAGTCGATGAGCCGCACATGGCGGCGTACGGACACCCGCCGCCGTGCCGTGTCGAGATATGCCTCGGTCGCTACCGCGTCCTGCTGATAGCCAATCAGATCGGCGTTGTGAGCGAGGAGTTCGACCAGCGTCGTCCCGAGGTCGGCGGCATTGCGCTCGACCCAGTCGGGGGTGGTCAGCGCCAGCCGGTCCAGGATCAGCCGGCGGATCGTGTCGTAGTCACGCGCGGTGTAATCGATGACGGGTGCGGGTGCGGGTGCGAGTGCGGGTGCGGCTCCCGGTGTGTGCGGGGGCGGGCCGCAGGGCCGCTCGACCCCGCCCCGCTCGTCCTTCTCGCGGTCGAAGGGGGTGGGACAGTCCGCCCGGAAGTCGAAGTCGGCCCAGAAGTAGCGCTGGTCGAACCCGTGGAAGGGCTCGGTGCCGGGCCGCCCGTACGGATCTGTCGCGACGACCGAGAGCCGGTAGCGGGATGTGTCGCCGGTGCGGTCGAGCGTGACGAACAGCCGGTCGTCCAGCTCCGGGTCCTCCTCGCGCTCGACGGACACCTCGACGGCCTCGATACCGGTGATCCGCCGGCCGCCGTCGATCCGGATGTTCTCCGGGCAGAGCCCGTGGGGCGCCTTGCCCAGGAAGGTGACCGTGAGGGTGAGCCCGTCGTCACCGACCTCGACCGCGTCCACGCCACCGAGCCGCGCGGCCCGTACCTTCGCGCGCCTGCCGTCCGTACGGCAGACCAACTGATCGCTCCGCACACTCATACCGGGCCGCTCCCCTCGAACACCTCGTCGCGCCGGCTCGCGGTGGAGCGCACCACATAGCGCAGATACACCCGCACCACGTTCTCCTCGCTCACCACGTCCAGCGCCTCCACCTCGATCAGTTCGCCCAGCCAGCGCTGGAGCGACGCCTGTACGGACAGCTCCAGCGCGGAGGCCAGTTCGGGGCTGTTCGGTGTGAAGACCAGATCGAGCAGCCCGCAGCCGAAGTCGGGGCGCATGACGCGCTCGCCCGGGCTGGTGAAGAGCAACTGCTCGATCAGATCCCGCACATGGTCGTCGTGGTCCGCGTGCGCGGTGCGCCCCCGCCGGTCGGTACGGAAGGGGAAGGCGATGTCACTGCGTACCTGCCTCGTCCTCATCCGCAGGCCACCCCCTGGCTGGACGCCGTCGTGATGACCGGCGGCCCCTGCGGCACGAGGCCCGCCGTGTAGCAGAGGGCCGCTGTGCTCTCCAGCAGTAGCGGCGAGCCGTCGATCAGCACACCGCCGGCCGCCGGCGTCCAGCGGACGCTCGTGCACGGCACGGGGATGTTGTCGACGGTGTGCCGACAGCCGGTGACGGTGTGGACGAGCGCGCCGGTCGCGGCGGCGAGCCCGTCGAGCCGCACACCCGGCGACTGAGCGGGCGCGGCGTCGGCCCGGCCGCCGTGGGGGCAGCCGATCAGGGTGCCCGCATGGATGACTTTCCCGGACAAGACTTCTCTCCCCGTCTCTTCGCTGACGTTTCTTGGGCGCTTCTCGGCGCTTCTCGGCCCTCCTGGGCGCTAACGCTTCTTGGGTACCGTCAGCCGGCCCCGATTGATGTCGACCTGGTCGCCGGAGACAAGGACGGATGCCCCCTGCCCGTTGTCGATATGGACCCCGTCCCTGTTGATCCGGATGAAGGGCCCGTTTCCGTCCGCCCCCGGCGCCTGGAGGAGAATCCCGTTCTCGGGGTCGTCGGAGAGCACGATCTTGTGATGGCCCTGGGTCTCGATGACGACGGGCCGCGCGTCCCGCTCCGCGCCCGCCAGCGCGTCCGCCGGCAGTTCGCTCTTGTCGCCGAACCAGCAGCCGGTCCAGATCGGGAAGCTCGGATCGCCCTGCTCGAACTCGATCCACACGCCCGCCCCCTCGGACGGGACCACATACTGGCCGGACCGCTCGCCCGTGAACGGGAAGCAGGGCATGGCCCAGGTCGATGCCTCCTCATCGAGCACGTCGGGGACGTACGCGGTGATCCGGCCGATCCGCAGCGGATCGTTGTTGTCCGCCACCCGGCCCCGGAACTTGCCGAGGAAGCGATTGTTCGATGCTGGCGCCATGCGGGCTGCTCCTGCTGTGTCTGGCTTGGGACTTCAGGGAATTCGGGGCTTCACCAACTGGATGGAACTCAGGGACGGACGGTGCCGCTGCGGGCGATGAGCCCCTCACGTGAGAGCGTGAAGTTCTGCTGGTACGAGCCGGGCGTGAGGTTGTGGGTGACGGAGGTGACGTAGTAGTCACCGTCGTACGTCCTGCCGGCGCCCCGTACCCCCACCAACTCGCGCGGACGCAGCACATAGCCATGGCGGTTGACATCGAGCTGACCCGAACCGGAGATCGCGTCGGCGGAGGTCGCGGCGCGGGCGAGGGCTTCCGCCCGCGCCTGCTCGAACCCCTTCTTCGCGGTGCCCGACAGCCGCTTCCGCTTGAGCGCGGGGCTCGCACGGCGGCCCAACGGTGGCCTGAGCGGGCCGATGTCGGGCTGCGGGAGCAGCGTCGTCTCGCGGGAGCGCGGATTCTGCCAGCGGGCCTGCGGCTCCTCGCGCGCGGCTCCGTCGTACGCGAAGGTGAGCTGGTCGACGGTGGAGTTGACGTCCATGTTGACGTTGAGCGCGTGCTGACGCTGCCCCAGCCGACGCTGCGGGCCCCAATAGGCGAGGGAATGGCCGGGGGTGGGTCCCGGTTCGAGATAGAAGGTGTAGCCGTTGGCGCGGGCGAGCTCATTGACGTAGCCGAGGTCCGTGGCGGTCTGGTAGTCGACGCGCAACTGTTCGCGGGGCGGCTGGGCGATCTGCTCGGGTACGACCTCGGGCCGGATGCCGTAGTCCACGTATTTGGCGAGAATGCGGCTGACGCGCTCGGCGGGGGAGAGGTTGGGAAAGCGGTCGGTCCGCTCCTCCAGGTCCATGAGGATGGTCAGGTCCTCGCCGGTGACGGTGAGTGTGCTGTGCCCCGGCTGATTGCTCGCCCCGACTTCCTGACGGACGATCAGGCCGTCGAGGAGGACGGTCGGTGTGCCCTTGATGACGGTCGAGACGATGACGCGGGTGCGGGGATCGAAGAACCCCTCGGGCAGGAGCCGGTCGACGATGGCGCCCTTCTTGGTCAGGTCGAACGCCATCTGAAAGCCGCTGCGTTCGCCCGCGGTACTGGTGATCTGCGCGGACAGCAGGGCCTCGGCGACCGCCTGGGGCACGGGGCGGGTGAGCTTGGGGCCCATGCGCAGTGTGAAATGTACGGGCCCGGTCCCGATCGGCTCGTCAGCCATGGCCGGTCCCCACGGCCCCACCGGGCAGCGGAATCCCGATCACCCGGCCCGGCTCGGCGGTCAGCTCACGTGGATCGAGCACGGGATTGGCGTCCGCGATCTGCCACCACTGCCCGGGATCGCCGAAGTAGCGCTGCCCGAGGTGGTCGGGCCGCTCGCCACCGCTGACGGCATGCGGCGCGACGGCGCCCTCGTCGCTCGGCAGCGGCGGCAGCAACCGCCGCTTGGTGTAACGCACTTCGGTCCCGTCGGGCTGGACATGCACCCCGATCTCGGCGTCGTGGTACCGGCTGTCGCGGGGATACGGATGCGATCCCGGGATCGCGTCGAGCGGACTCTCGTACGGCTCCATCACTACGGACTACCTTCCTGTCCCGAATCCGGCACCGGCTCCGCCCCCGAGGGTCCCGCCCAGCCCGAGCCCCCCGAGCTGCCCGCCGACAGCGGCGGCGGCGAGCCGTTCCTTCTGCGCGAGATGCGCGAGATACAGCTCGGCCCCCCGATGCCCGGCGGGCAGATCACTGACGGTCAGCACCTTCAACCCGATGCTGAGGCTGGCCCGGATGGGATTGAGATGGACGTCGAACGCGGACTCATTGATCGACAACTCGGTGACCCGCACGGGCATGACGCGCTTGCTGCCCCAGGTGAAGAGGGTGAGCGGCATCTCGATGGGACTGATCTCGATGGTCCCGTTCTTCGCCAACTGCGACGCGGCCCGCAGCTTCTCGGTGGTGGGCTGCACCAGCATCTCCAACACGGCGAGCTGCGGATGAATCCCGTCGGGCGCGGCGACCTCGAACTGATCGGTGGCGTCGATCTCGGCGGTGAACTTCCACGTTTCCTGCGCGGGCCCCTTCAGCCGCAGGGCCTCATTCCGATCCCCGGTTCCACTCCCCCCGCCGCCGGAGTCACCACTACCGCCGGCGGCCTGGGGCGCGACGGAGCGTTCGAGGGTGTCGGGGTTGAACTGCAACACGATGATGCGCTGGGGCGTGCCGCGCTCGGGATCGACGATGACGATCCCGGACCGGATGGGCTTCGGTATATCCGCGTAACGGGTCATGCGAAATCTCCTTTTTAACATGGTCAGGACTGGATTTCCGAAGAGGAGGATGTGGCTATCGCCCGCTTTTCTCCTCTTCGTCGATTGCATTGAGCAAGAGGATGATTGACTTTCTGAGCGTTCCAGGTCGTCGCTTCCGGATCAAAAACTTGATTCTTCGTACAGGTGCTACATCTTGAATGAATTCCAGGGAAGTGTTTGAACGGATGAGCGGGGTGCGATTGCTTGGATCGTCGGACTCGTCCCCAAGGTCCTGGTACCCCCATCGACTGGCCACGTTTCGTCGTAGCGTTTCGCCAATGTATCGAACGGCGCCTTCGGTCATTGAGTCACTATCAACGGAGTCGTCGACTGTGTAGCGTTGCAAGAGCAGTGATTCCAGCTCATCCAATGAATCCAGGGTGAAGTTGAATGGGAAGTCGTTGGGAAGGAATTCTTGGCGCCATGAATCCAAGGCATCGTTCATGCTCGACAGCCATTCGTTCAAGAATGATCGAGCTGCCTGATTCATCCTTTCCTGATCCTGGGACATGTATTTCTGAGTGAGATCTTTTTCTGGCATTGACTTACCCCTGAAATTGCGTCTGATGCTTTTTTGCTGTCAGTTGGAACTCGGTAGGCGTGGCGTCCCTTCGCCGTGCCACACCAGGACTATAAATCCAGCATCCTCAAGTTCCTTTTTGTGTGACACTGATGGCTTTCTCCCGAATACGTATATAATGCGCCACCCTTGGGATACTAAACTCTTATCCTTTTCTATCTGCTTCTTGGATTGTTGCCTGTTTCCGGCCTTGAGTTCGTACATGACGCGCCTTCGGAAATTTACGGCATCTGGTTCGCGGTCTTCCCCCGTAACCTCGACCATCATCCTTCGAGCTTCGAGTTGGTCTTCGGGGCTGCGCCAGTGGGGACCTTGACCACTCCGCTGGAGTCCATGAGTCCTCGCGAAATCTACTTCGTATTGAGTCCCTCGTGCATCGTTTCCCATTTTTGCGATGTATCCATTGAGCCATTTTGTGAATGGTTGCGGGTTCTTGCCCTGCTCTCTCATTCGAGCTTCATAGGACTGGCGCCTCTGGATCATGTGCGCGCGGGTTCCTGCGGCAGGGTTGCGGACTTCGGCCGCTTCCTGAATGTCATCTTCGTCTGGTGCGTTCGAATTCCGTAGTTCTTCTGCCCGGTTCTCGTACGTGTAACGATGCGGTTCGTTTCTGGTACTTCCGCCTACGAGTCGATTTTGCTCGTCAAAGCCGGGCAGCTCGATGTCTTGGATTTGCCTGATCACCTCCGAGAGTTGTTTCTCTCGTGTGGAATCGTTGAGAAATTGAATCCATCCTTCCGGTTCGATTCCGAGTCGCTCTTCTAGTTGGCTTTTCAGGTCCTCCATGTCTTTGATAAATGCTTCTTCTGGCTGCTCGTCCTGGTATAGATGCCAGCCTCGACGGTCGGAAATTTCAAGCGACTTTTCGAGGCGCTTCTTGAGTTCCGCACCAAGTAGTTCGGTTAGCTTCGCCTCCAAGCCGGTTGTGATCTCCTGGTTGGGATTCAAGAAGGCTGTGATGGCAAACTGGGAGGTTCCTCTCTGTGAGAGACTCGTAAGTCGATACCAAGTGCGCAGGGCCAAAAGGGTCGCTCGCATTACTCGGCGTTGTACGCCCTTGATTAACAGGCCATTGATACGAGGGCGGAGACGAGCGACAATTCTTTGCAGGCGCGTGTCTTTGGACTCCTTGGAGTTCTCCCTCCTGTTGCGCTGGTCGCGGTGTTGGCGGCGTTGTTCCTGGCGGGTCCGCTGTTGCCGGCGCAGCAGGTCGCGGCGGCGGGCGTAGGCGTCGCGCATGCGGCGGGCGTTGTTGTCCAGGTCGCGGCGGCGCCTGGTGTCCGTGTCGCGGTGGCCCAGGGACTGCTTGGCCCTGCGGGTGCGGTTGAGGGCCGCCCTTACCGTCTGCCTGGCGCGGTTCATGGCCCGGGTCGTCGCAGACGTGGGGCGGCGGCGCTGTGTCGGCCTTGGGCGGGGGCGGTCCCGGGGGGTGTCCTGGTTGTTGGGGCGGTCGCGCTCGGTCTCGCGGTCGCTCGTGCGGTCGTCCGCGCGGTCCGGTCGTGGGCGCGTGGCGGGGGAGCTCTGGGGGCGGCGTGTCGTGGGGCGGCCTGTCGGGCGGGTTGTGGCGCCTCGGGAGGGGCGCGGTGGGCGCCGCTGTTCGTCGGTGGTGCGGCGCGCCTGCTGCTGGGCGTTCCTCACCTCCTGGTTCCTGCGCCGCTGATCATCAGGCCTCGGCTGCTCCGTCGCCTGTGGCCTGTTCGGGTTGTTCGGGCGCGTGGGGTCCTGGGGCCGGGCCGGGGTTCCCGGCCTGGCCGGGCCGTTCTGGGTGTTCTGGTCGTTCGGCCGCCCCGGCCGGTTGCTTCTCAGGCCTTCCGCCACGCCTCTCAGCCGGTCGCCGACCTTCTTCACATACCTGGCGACCCCGCTGAGCAGCGCCTCGTACGCCAGCTCCAGCAGCGCCACCACGCCCGAGGCCACGGCCTTGGCGAACAGCAGGCCGGCATTGCCGCCCTTGACCGCCTTCAGGTAGTCCATGAACGCGCCGAACGCCTGGAGGATCTCGCTCAGCGCGCCCCACGCGGCCTTCAGTGCGTCGATGATCGCCAGCACCCAGCCCGCGCCGGGGATAAGCTTGGCGATGACCTTGGTGATGACGATCTCGCCAATGATGAAGGGCAGTTGGGGCTGGGCCTCGGCCCAGGCCTCCTCGACCATCTGCTCCTTGCTCACACCACCGTTGAGCAGGGCGTCGAAGATCTCCCGGGGAATGCCGAGTACCTCTTGGATCTTCTCGTTGAACCAGTTCTTGACGGCCGAGATGATCTCGGAGAAGAGGTGGTTCCTGGCACCGTCCTCCGCCGAGGCCGCCGCGCCGCTGAGCCAGGCGCCCGGGTCGGTGATGATGTCGGCGGCGATCATCGCCCACTCGCCCAGGGCGTTGAGCAGGCCCAGCGCGAAGTCCATGATGGCCCCGAGCCCGCTCATGACGGCGTCGACCGCCATCCGGAGCCCTTCGCGCAGCACATCGAGGAGGCCGCTGAGCATCTCGCCGAGCTGGTCGAGGAGATCGTCGACCAACTGGCGTAGCTCGTCGGCGATCCGATTGACCAGCTCGATCGCCGCGTCGCGGATCTCGATGATGAGATCGCGAATCTCGTTGGCGATCTCCAGGAGCCCGTCGAGCAGGTCCCTGCCCAACTGGATCAGAGCCTCGGTGAACTCCTCGAAGAGACCGATGATCTCTTCACGGGCGGTTTCGATCCAGTCCAGGACCGTGCCCTCGAAGTCCGTGATCAGGCTGGTGATCGCCGCACGGGCCGCCCGGAAGACGCCGATGATGGCGTCCTTGAGCTCATTGAGCTTGTCGCGGATGTAGTCGAACGCCCGGGAGATCCAGTTGCCGGAGTCGCTCTTCGCGGTGTCGCGTTCGCTCCTGGCGTCCTGTTCGGCCGTGGTCCTCTTCTTGCCGATCTCCTCCTCGTCCGTTGTGCGGCGGGTCTCGACCGCTTCGTCGGTCTCCCTCTCCTTGTCCCCGGCCTCCTCGCGGATCCTGTCGATCTTGTCGCTCTTCTTCGTCCCGAGGGAGTCGAGTTCCTCGTCCTGCCGCGTCCTCCACCGCGTCCGGGACGCCTCGACCTCGGTCCTGGTCCGCTCGCGCTCGGTGGCCTGGGTCCTCGTATTGGTCTCGATCTCGCTCCGGACGTCCTGCCGGTGCCGCTCCTGGGACTGCCTGAACTGATCGTCCTTGGCCTGCCGCTTGTCGGACATCGTTCGCTGTCCGTCGCTGAACGCGCTCTGGAGTTGCGGCCGGCGTTCGTGCTCAGCGACCTCCGAGACCGCCTCCGGCGGGATCCGCCCCCCAGACGCCGCGCCACCGCCCTGGCCCGCGCCGCCGCCCTGGCCCTGGGCACCCGGCACCTGAGCGGTCAGCGTCTCCCGCGGTACATCGGGATAGATCTGGTCCTCGCCCAGCGGGCGGCCGGCGTCGTCCCGCCCCGACGAGAGAAGTTCCTGCCCCTTGGTGTCGAGCTCACCGCTCTGTTCGTCGACGCGGCCACTGGTCTCCCCTTCGAGCCCGACGCCGGGGGCCATGCCCACCGATGCCTGCGCGAGCATCTCGTCCTCGGTCGGCAGATCGAGGATCCAGCCCACGAGGGCGTCGGTGTCGATGATGTCCCCGCCACCGACGAGGTTGCTGACCCCGTTCACGATCCCGGCGACAGCCTGCCCCCCGGCCGCCAGGCCCAGTTCGACCTTGCTCGGCTCCTCGATCTCCATCCCCGGGATCTCGCCCTCCGGGGTCCGGTCTCCCGAGACCTCCGCCTCCTCCTGCTCAGGGGCGTCGATCTGGGCTGCCGGATCACCGGAGTACTCGCCGGGCGCGGAGGCGTTCGGCGCGCCACTCAATGTCCGCGGGGCACCTGACGGCCGTTCCGTCGTCGGCGGTGCGGCCCGCAGCGCCTGATGCTCCTCACCGACGGTTCTGTCGACCGCGCTGTTCACACCGCCCAGCGCCTCAAGGGCGCGGTGCGGCTTGAGGTTCGCCGCGGTGCTGAGACCGGCCTCCGGTGACACCTGCGACAGGTTCGGCGCGGCCGGTTCGCGCTTGGGTCCGGCCGATGCGGCACCGCGTGAGCCCCTGCCGCCTCCGCCACCGCCGCCGCCCGAGGCGCTACGCGTGCCACCGCCGCCCTTGACGGTCCGTGAAGACGCGGAGCCCGAAGGCCGCGAGGAGGCAGGCGCCGCCGCCTGAGTCGGCTCCGGTGCCGGAGCGGCGGCGGGCTCGTCGGTAGTCGGAGCGGCGGCGGGAGCGTCTGACTGCCGCGCCCCCGTCCCGGACTCCGGCGCGTCGCCACCGGTGGTTTCGACGGAGCCTCCCGCGCCCGAGACATGGGTGTCCCGGGCCGGGGAGACCTCGGTCGAGGTGCCCGTCCCGGAGTCCCGCTCGCCCGAGCCGGCGTCGCCGCTCCGGCGGGACCCCCCGGACGTGCCGTCGGAGGCGTCCGCCGTCGGCGCCGGGGACGTGACAGCCGTACCACTGGACGACGCCAGGCCTGTCCCGGACCCGGTCGCGCCAGGAGCGGACGCGGTGGATGAGCCGGACGCCGTACTGAATCCCGTACTGGAGGCCGTACTGGAGGCCGTGCCGGACTCCGCCGTCCCGCCCGCTGACGTCTGGGCGCCGCTACTCTCGGACGACTGGTCCTGAACCCGATCCTGCTCTTGGTCCTGGTTGCCCTGGTCCGGTTCGGATCGCTCCGTTTCCCGTTGTGCCGTGGACTCCTCCCGGTCCCTGACCTCGCCCATCGGTTCGGCAGGCCCGGTACGGTCACCCGCCGAGCCCTCGGACGAGGGCGGCGGGCCCACCTCCTGCTCCACCGGCATCTCGGCCTGGAGGGCGTCGAGTCGCCGGCCCTCCGCCTCGGCGCGGGCAGTCGGGGAATCATGCGCGTCACCGTCGGCGCCCATCGGCCGGGCGAGCTCGTCGTCCTCCGCGTCGGACTCCGCCGCGTCTTCCTCGTCCCGTCGCGCCTGAACCTCTTCGGCCTTGGTACCGGGCGGCTCGGGAAAGCTCGGCACCGAAGGGCTGGTGCCCTGGCCCGGGGTGATCCTGTCCGCGGTGGGCACACCGGACACGTCGAGGTCGGACGCGGGGAGGAAGTCCTCGGGTGCGAGCTCGGTGTGCCACGCGCTGTCCTCGTCGAACGCCTTCTCCGGATCGAGCTCTTCCGGCACGCTGTCCGTACCGGACTCCGGACCCGGCGGCTCGTCCTCCAACTCCCCGTCCTGGGACCGGATCCCTTCGAGCGTGCTGCGGCTGCCCAGGTCCGCGGTCTTCAGCAGAGCGCCCGGTGCCACCCCCGCCGACTCCTGCTCGTTCTCGCGACGCCTGTCCGCCCCGCGCGGCCGCTCCCCTGCGACCAAGGGCTCCACGGCGCCTGGCCGGTTCCTGGCGGCGGACTCCTCCTCGCTCGCCGTGGGCGCGCCGCTGACCTCAGGGGCGTCCGGGCCCTCTCCGGAGTCCTTCCCGCCTTGCTGTCGAGACCCGGTATCGGTCTTCTTGTCCGCGCTGGTCCTGTCGCCGCCGGCGCTGCCCCTGCCGCCACCGCCCTGCTCCGACACCCGCGTCCCCCGCGAGGTGCCGCCGGACGCTCCGGCCGGCTGTTGTGCCCCGGGCCCGGCCGTACGGTCATCGCCGTTCGACGCCGGCCGCTGCTGCTCCTGTTGGCCCGGGTCGGCCGTCCCGCTCTGCTCCTGGCTCGGTCGACGCCCGGCCTCGCCTGAGCGTTCGGGTTCCCGCTCCAGCAGCTCGACGGGGTCCGGTACGGCCGCGGGGGCACTCAGGGCGTCCAGTTCGAGTGAGCCGCTTTCCTCGGCCTCCTCGACCAGATCGATCAGCCGCTCCCGCTCGGAAGAGAGCAACCGCGGCTCCAGCCGGTCCAGCACGGCGTCCTGCAACTCCGGTGAGAAACGGCCGAGTTGCGTGCGTACACGCCTGGAGCGGTCCTCCGGGTCGCCGCGCAGCGAACGCAGCAGACTGTTCGTCAGCCGGTCCACCAGCGTCGCGGGGTCCAACTGCTCCTGGCGCCGCAGATCGGCGTCGACCGTCGCGTAGCGCAGCCAGCCCGGTGTGGCCCGGCCCTTCTCGACCTCGCGCGCCGCCGGTCCTCCGTCCCGTACGGACTCCCTCGCCGCCGACTCCGCCTCGCGCTCCATCGCCTGCTCCGGCAGGCTCACCGCGCCCAGGTCGCGGCCCGCGCGCAGGGCGCCCAGGCCGTCCGGGTTCTGGACCGTGTGCAGCAACTCGTGCGCCAGCAGGTGCTGTCCGTCGACCGTGCCGGGGCGGTAGGCGCCCTCGCGGAAGAAGATGTCCTGGCCGACCGCGACCGCGTCCGCGCCCAGCAGTTCCGTGAGCGCGCCCGCGTCGCGGTCGGTGTGCAGGCGTACGCGGCTGAAGTCATGGCCGAGCTGTTCCTCCAGCTCGCGCCGTACGCTCAGATCAAGCGGCTGGCCGGCGCCGCTGACGATGTTCTTCGGTTCCGGGGTACGGGATGCGGCCCGGGCCTTGCGCTTGCGCCGCTTGTCGTTCGCCGACTCGTTCTGCCGCTCCTCGGAGTGTGTCGTACTCATCGCGACTCACCCCGCCCCGAAAGCCCCGCGTGCACCGCGCGCGCCAGCGCCTCGCCCAGCCGGCGTGGTGAGGTGGTCGCGGGCAGGGGCGGCAGGCCGGACAGTGCGTCCAGCGTCCGGCCGCCGTCCGTGGCCAGGGGTACGCCCCGGTCCCGTACGAGACGGGCCAACTCCGTCTGGAACGCGGCCGAGACCCGGTCGGGGTCGACGCGGTCGAAGCCGTCCAGGACCAATTCGCCGATGTCCACCCGTACCGAGGGCGGGCGTGGTGTCTCGTTCAGACCCATCCGTGCACCTCCGAGGGCGTCAAGGAGCGGTCCAGCTTCAGGTATTCGGTGCGCGCGGCCTCCAGCATGTGGCGCATCTGGAGGCGGTTGCCTTCCTCTGCCGCGAGGAAGGCGCCGGACAGCGCGATATTGCGGATGGAGCCGCCCGCCACGGTCAGCCGGGCCAGCCGCGCCGGATCAATCCCCTTCATCGGCGCCCGCGCGGGCAGCACCCGCCGCCAGATCTCCGCGCGCTCCGCCTCGCCGGGGAACGGGAAGTCGACGACGAACCGGATCCGGCGCATGAACGCCGTGTCCAGCGCCTGCTTCATATTGGTGGTGAGGATCGCCAGCCCCCGGTACGCCTCCATCCGCATCAGCAGATAGCTGACCTCCAGGTTGGCGTACCGGTCATGGCTGTCCTTGACCTCGCTGCGCTTGCCGAAGAGCGCGTCCGCCTCGTCGAACAGCAGCAGCGCGCCCCCGCGTTCGGCCGCGTCGAAGACCTTGCGCAGATTCTTCTCGGTCTCACCGATGTACTTGCTGACCACCTGGGACAGATCGATGATGAACAGATCCAGGCCCAGTTCCCGCGCCATCACCTCGGCCGCGAGGGTCTTTCCGGTGCCGGAGCCGCCCGCGAAGAGCGCGGTGACCCCCAGTCCCCGGCGCAACGTCGACTCGAAGCCCCACTCCTGGTAGACGGTGGCCCGCTGCCGTACGTGCGCGACGATCTCGCGCAGAATCCTCAACTGCCGTTCCGCCAGCACCAGATCGGTCCAGGACGCGTCGGGTTCGATCCGCCGGCCCAGCTCGTCCATGCCCATACGGGCCTCGGTGAGCCCGGCACGCCAGGCGAGCCCGGCCGCGTCGGGGGCGTCCGCACCGGACAGCTCCCTTACGACCGAGGCGCCGGCGGACCGGATCAGATGGGGCGGCAGCGAGAACTGCTCGACCAGCGACCTCAGATCGTGCTCCGACACCGCCGGTACGTCCTCGAAGGCGTTCGCCCACACCCCCAACTGCTCCTCGGCGTCGAGCGCCGGTACGGTCACCCGCTCGCCGCGCGGCCGGGCGGTCACCCGCGGGTCGGGACTGGAGACGACGAGCGGTACGCCCGCGCTCTCGACGAACGCGTCCGTGGCGGCGGCCTGTTCACGGTCCGGCTCGCCGATCTCCACCAGCAGCGCGGCGGGCAGCAGGATGGCCTCACGCTGCCAGAGCCGGGCCAGCCGGTCGCGTTCGGCCGGATCGGTGGGCAGATCGTCGGCGGCCAGCGCGTACAGACCGAGCCCCGAACGGCGGGCCGCCGCGGCGGCGATATCGGCGCGGGAGCGCAGATCCCCGCCGACCAGCTCGACACGGAGCGGGGCGTACGGCCCGGCGCCGCCCAGCCCGGCCGCGACCCGGTCCGCCGCCCGTTCGTACGAGGCGGGGAGGGAGTCCGGCGCGCTCGTACGGCGCAGCAGTCCGTGCAGCCGCGCGTCCAGATACGGCGAGCCGGCGAGGAAGTGCAGGATGCGTTCGTCGAGGCGCAGCCGGGAGGTGGTCAGCCGTGTCTCGTCGTCCAGCTCGATCAGCCGCCAGCGGCGCAGCGGGGCGACGGGCGTCAGCGCGCTCCAGTGCGGTTCCACCAGAGCGGCGAGGGCGAGCGAGAAGGTCGGGTGCGCCCGGTCGGGATCGCCGCTCGCGGCGGCGCACCGGGCGCCGGTGGTCGGGTCGAGCTCCGCGGCGGCGGCGAGCAGGATCACCTCGCGCTCGAACGCGCTGAGCCCGAAGCACCTGACGAGCGCGTCCAGGGCGCCGGGACCGCTGCCGACGCCACTGCTGCCGCCGGTGTCTTCGGGCGCGTCGTCCTCCGTCGACCGCGTACGGTCCTCGGCGCGCCGCGCGTGGCGGTCGACACGCGCGAGGACGGACCGTATGGCCGCGGCCAGCGCGCGGCCGTCCGTACCGGCGTCGGCGCTGGCGTCGGCGCCGTCCGCCGCACCCCGGGCCGTCCCCTCGTACGTACCCATGTCCTCACCCGCCCCCGTTTCCCCCACGGCCCCTCAGCTCTCCGCGCCGTCTTCGCCGGTGCCGTCCTCGCCCGTGGCGGGCTTTCCACGGGTGTGGGTACGCGTACGAGAGGCGGACGCGGCCCGCTTGGCCGCGGGCTTGGAGGCGCCGGCGCTCTTGCCCGCCGCCCGCTTCCTCGCGGGCGCGTCGGCCTTCGGACTCGGTTTCGTCCCTGGCTCCGTGGCGGCCTCGCCAACACCTGACGGTGCCACTGACGGCGCCACTGACGGTGCCTCCGCTGTCGGTGGCACCGGCGCGCCCGGCGCCCCGAACGGCAGCACCCGCACCGTCCGCCGCTCCACTGGCTTCGCCGGTACCGGCTTCTCGCGGCCCTCGATCAGGATCAGCGAAGCCTGGTACGCCACCGACAGTGTGTACGGCGTCTGATGGAGCATCCCCCACAGCTTGGACGTCTCATCGATGTCCATCACCGTCGGTGTGAAGCGCACCTTCTGCGCCGACGCCGCCAGATCGCTGCCCGCCAGATACGGACGTTCGGCGGCCAGTTCGATCAACTCACGTGGCAGGACAGGGAATTCGTGCAGGGTCCGGATCACGCACCCGATCAGCCGCTGACCGACCAGCTCCGCCTCCTCTCCGTACGCGCTGATCAGATAGTGCAGATCCAGCGCCGCGGCGGGCCGCTTGACCAGCGTGCCGTCCGACGCGCGCGTCGGCAGATCGGTATGGCGCATCGAGGCGTTCGGCGTGACCTGGTACAGAAAGACATGGACGGTCGGCTCGGTCGGTGGCTCGGCCGGCGGTTTACGGGTCTCCACCTTGACCGCGATATCCATCTCGGGCCCCAGATTGCTCTCGATCAGCAGCGCCAGGGCCTGGGTCACCGTCGCGATGGCAAGCGCGTTGCTCATGGCCTCAGTTCCTCTTCTCGCCGCGCGACAGATAGTCGTCCAGGGTCAGCGCGGGCGCGCGCCGGCCGGTGCGATCGGCGCGGTCGGCGGCGGGGGAGCGGTCCCCGCCGGGCGGCGGCGCCGCGCTCACTTCGAGCCGGCCGATCTGTACGTGTACGACGCGCTCGGCCTGCTTGGGCGCGCGCCGTCCCACCCCGTTCGGCGCGGCGCCCCGGGCGGCGGCGGTGTCGGCGCCGCGCGGGCCGAGTCGCGTGGGGGCGGCCGAGGGAGCGGGGGCGGCGGCGCGCGGC